>CAWCFK010000001.1:0-34014 GCA_963794685.1 uncultured Actinomycetota bacterium
GCTGATAAGACCGACGCGATCAAGCAGCCGGACGGCGCTGCCCGGTGATCTTTCAGGCGGGGTCGCCGTCCGGGACAGCCCTCACCGGGTCGGCGACGGCCGTCGCCGGCTGACCGTCGCCGGTCGCCGTGGCCGGCTGGCCGGCACCTGTCGCTGTCGCCGCCTCCTCGTCCGCCCGGGCTGCCGCCAGGGCCGCGCGATGGCGGGTGAGGGTGGCCGGGATCGCGACGAACGCGACAGCGGCCGTGGCCGCCCCGGCCACGCAGGCCACCCGCCACCCGCCGGCGCCGTAGAGCGCGGCGATGACGGCCGGCCCGAGCGCGGCGCCCACCCGGTTCACGCCACCGTAAAGGCTCAGCCCGCGGGCCTGCCGCGCACCGCTCATCCGGACGAGCATGCTCTGCTCCAGCGGAACGAACCCGGCCAGGCACACGCTGATCCCGAACCAGGCGCCCGCGATGGCATGCGGTGAGTCAGCGAAGGCGAGACCGATCGCGCCACCGGTCAACACCACCACCGCGCCGACCAGCGACGGTCCCCGGCCGAGCAGGTACACCAGTCCCGACAGCGGCTCGGGCAGCACCACGAAGGCGAGGAACGCCGGGGCCAGCAGCACGGCGATGTGCGCCGGCTCCAGGCCGTACACCCGTTGCAGGTGGATGAGGATCACCAACCCGAGGCCGGCCTCGACCGCCGAGGTGACCGCGGCGATGGTGAGGATCGAGGACAACCGGACGCCGGCGGCGGACGACCCGACCGGCGGCTGTGCTGACGCGGCAGGAAGCTGCGGTGACGGGTACGCCAGGGCCGCCGCCAGGTAACTGGCAGCGGTGGCGAGGAAGAGCAGCCGGTACCCGCCGGTCGAGACGAGGGCCAACCCGACCACGAACCCCACCAGGGCGCCACGACTCTGGTAGGCGAGCAGCCGCGCGTACGCCCGCGAGCGGGGCAGGTCACCGCCGGCCAGCTCGCCGCGGACAACGGTGGTGAACGTGGCCAGCCCGAGTCCGGTCAGCACGGCTGCCAGGAATACCCAGACCAGCCGGTCCGCTGCCGCGAAACCCAGGCAGCCCAGTGCCCCCAGCAGCGCTCCGCCGCGGCCCAGCCATCGGCGCACGGTGGCCGCGTCGCGGACCGGGCGCCGACCAGCCGCCGCGGGCGCTCCGTCGCCGGCGCGCAGGGCGCGGTCGAGCGGACGGACGATCAGCAGGCGGGCGGAGAGCGAACCGACCGCCTGGGTCGCTTCCAGCGCGCCCAACGCCGCCGGCCGGGCGTGCAGCGACGCGCCGGCGAACAACGGCAGAAGAAACCCGACGAGCTGAGCGGAGGCGGCGACGAAGGTACTGGCTGCCAGCAGACGGCGTCGGCTCGACATCGTCCCTCCCCGTCGGTGCCCCCGCTGTCGGATGTGGACCGCCGGCAGTCGGCGGAACTGCGCGATCGAACCGCGCCCCGACTGCCGGCGGCCGAGTATCAGCAAGTGTAGCTAGCAGCGCTGGAGGGGGTCTCCGCCGTCGCCTCGACGGTCTCGAGTCCCTGCAGGTCAAGCACAGTGGCCATATCCATGTCATTCACCTCCTCTCGATCGGTTCCGCCTCGCGACGCGGCCCGGGCAACCGTCCGGCGCAGCCACGCAGCGGGCTGTGCCGGTGGCCGTCACGTCGAGCCGTGCCGGATCACAGTCAGCAGGTGTAGCTGGCCGCGCTGGAAGGGGTCTCGGCGGCCGCCTCGGCGGTCTCCAAGCCCTGCAGATCGAGAATGGTGGTCAGATCCATCACACACCTCCCTTGCTGGTCTTGACGGGCCCGGACCTGGTGTCCGGACGGCAGCGGGATCAGGCGGCGCCGGAGGTGACGGCTGCGTCGCGGATCCCCGGTCGGGATGGGTCTCGGATCCCCGGTCGGGATAGGAAGAACGGCAGGAACGCCGGATCGGCGGCGGTCGCCGCGTGCACCGCCAGCAGGACGCCCGCGGTTCCGGTCGCCAGATCCATCGACAGCCGCAGCAGTTGGCTGCCGGGAAAGGCCAGCTCGCCCTGGAAAGCGATGGCGTGGCGCTGGAGCCCGCGCAGTTGCTCGCGGACGACGGCGGGACCGTCGCCCGGGATGCGGTGGACCAGCCGGGCCAGCGTGGCGACCAGCCCGGCCCGGCCAAAGAACAGGCCGGACTGGACGGTGAACTCGCTGATACAGCCGCGCAGCAGCTCGGTGGCGGACGCCGCCAGCTCGTCGTCCGCGCGGTGCGCCAGCAGCTCCTCGATCACCAGCGCGATGCCGGCGCTGCCGGTGTGCAGGTAGCACAGCGTGCGGGTACCCGGCTCCAACACCTGTCGCCGGCCCTCGCCGACCGGCACCGTCTGGGTCAGGTCAGCCCGTAGCGCCCGGGCCGCCAGGTCGAGATACCCCGAGTCGCCGGTCTGCTCGAACAGCCGCACGAACAGCAGCGCCGGCCCGCTCCAGCCGCGCAGCAGGCCGGCCCGTCCGTTTTCCGGCCAGCCGGCCGACCCGGCGCCCCCGGCCAGCACGCCGGCCAGCCGGTCCGCCACGGCCACGGCCTGCCCGCGCAGATCCGACTCTCCGGTTCGGGCGGCGAAGTGCAGCAGGTTCAGCCCCGCTCCGGCCGACCCGGACTGCAGGTCGATCGCGGTGACGTTGCGGTCGAGCACGACCGCACGGTCCAGCATGTGCGCGGCGAAGTCGTCCAGCCCGAGGCGGTCGGCCACGTACGCCAGCCCGTGTGCGCCGTCGTAGAAGCCGGGCCCGATCGGGGTTTTGCGGGCGGTTCGCACGAACCACTCCTCGTGGTCGGCGAACCGGCCGTGGCCGGTGACCGACAGCGCCCACAGCACGCCCGCCGCGCCGTGCATGAGCCCGCCGCCACCCTGCCCGAACTGCGCCAGGTCGCCGGGGAAACGCCGGTCGTCCCGGTCCTCCTGGGCGCTGGCGAGGATGGCGGCCGCCATCGACTTTGTGACGGCGGGCCAACTCGCAGCCGGGTCGTCGAGGCGTACCCGCAACGGGGTGCGCAGGGCGGGCGGCGCCGGGTCCAAACCGGCCCGTACGGCCGCCACGGCGCGGGTCAGGAACCCGTCCGGCAGGTCGAACCGGGCCGCGATGAAGTCGGCGTACTCGTCGAGCTTCTCGGGTGCCAGGCACAGCATCCGGTTGAGCGGCAGGAAGAACCACAACGCCAGCGCGGCCAGGCCGTAGGCGTCCCGTTCGGTCTGGCCCACCCCGGCGCCACCGGCGAAGCCCGCGGCCCGCAGGCCAGGCGGCGTACCCGAGTCGTCCGGGTAGGCCAGTTCGAAGTCGACCAGCACCACCGTGTCGTCGGGCCGCACCATGAAGTTGCCCGGGTGCAGATCGCCGAAGATCACACCGCGCGCGCGTACCTGGCGGATCAGTTCGGTCAGCCGGTCCAGCAGGGCCAGCGCCCGCTCGGTGTATCGGGCGATCGCCGCCGGCTCGGGCGCATCGGTGTTCACCAGCGGATAGTTCACGCCCTGCCACTGGTACCCGGCCAGCCCTTCGACGAACTCCTCGACCAGGAACTCGTGTCCGCCGGCGGTGAAGTAGTCCACCAACTCCGGGATCCCCGGGATGCCGGCGAGCCGCTCCAGCGCCCACTCTTCGCGCCGCAGCCGGGCGACCGCGTCCAACCCCTGCGGGTCGATGCCGGCGGCCGGCCGGCCCTCCTTCAGCACCAACTGCCGGCCCTGACCGTCCTCGCCCTGATAGACGCCGCCGCCGTTGGAGAAGTGCATGGCCCGGGTGACCCGGTAGGGCACCCGCCCGCCGGATGCCTTACGGGCGGCCAGATGCTCGGCCAGTACCGGGGGCAGCGGAGCCCATGCGGGCGGCGCGAACACCGGCCGCCGTTCGTCCGGGACGAGCTGGCCGTCGGGGTCCTCGACGGCCAGCACCAGCCGGCCGTCCGGGGTGACGCAGTGCCGTCGGGTGAAACCGCCGTAGCGGACGTAGAGCGGACCCGCGCCGTAGCGCAGGTCGCTGAGGATGTACGGGCCCGGCTCGCCGCCGAGCAGCGCGTCGAGTTCGGTCAGCGCACTCGTCAGGGTCGGCTCGTCGGCCGGGTAGAGGGTGAGCAGTTTGCCGCTCGCCGCCCGGGGCGAGTACTTGGAGCTCAACGCGAGCAGGGCGTTGCCGTTGCGCAGGTGCTTGAAGGCGATGCCGGCCGCCACGCAGTAGTCCCAGACGGCCGCGCTGACCCGGTCGGCGTGCTCCGGCAGCGCCGCCACGTGGATCTTCCAGCCCTGCGGCGGCAGCGGCGGGCCGTCCGGCCGCAAAGTCACCCAGATGTCCTGGCTGGTGCGCCGCCAGCCGTCGGGTACCGGCCGGTCGGCGACCTGGTACTCGATGCTGCCGGCGTCCCAGCGGGCCGGCGTCTCGTAGCAGACCGGGTCGGCGAACAGGTAGTACTGCTGCTGGCCCATGGTCATCGCTGCCCCCCGGTGGTCACCGCGTCCGCCGTGCCGGCCGTTGCCCGCTCGTCCGGGCCGGCCGGCGGTTGCCCGGCAGCGGCCAGCTCGCGCCGTCGCCGCTCCATCAGGCCGAACACCGTCCACAGTGGAGACGACGGGCCGTCGATGGTGCGGCCGGTGCTCGCGCTGCGACCGAGTTGGGTCGGCGCCACCACCACGTTCGGTCGTTCCCGCAGCAGTTCCAGGTGGCGCTGGTAGGCCACGTTGGCGACCATGCCCGGTGGCACCGACGGCGAGACCCCGACCAGCGAACAGGTGCACTGCAACGCGAGCAGCGCGGGCGTGTCGGCCAGGCCGAGAGCGAACCGGGCGATCAACTGGGCGCTGGCCGGGTAGACCACCACGGCGTCCGCCCACTCGGCGAGTTCGACGTGCAGCGCCTTGGGCGCGTCGTCGTCCTCCCACCGGTCGCGGACCACCGGAGCCCCGCTGAGCAGCGCCAACGACTGCCGGGTGACAAACCGTTCGGCGCTGCGGGTGAGCACCACCCGCAACTCGGTGTCGAGGTAGGTGGTGCGCACCCAGTTGACCCAGAACGGCAGGTAGCCGGCGGCGGCGGCGCCGGACACGATCAGCAGCAGGCGGCTGGTGAGCAGCCGTGGACCGTCCCGGGTACCCAACTCGTCCGCGTCGGCCGGGGCCGGTGCGCCGACGCCGGCGGCCGGCTTCGACGTTTCGCTCACCGCTGGCCGACCGTGATCGGGTTGCCGGCCAGGTACTCCGCCAGCAGCTTGCGCGCCTCCCGCTTGTCCTCCTGCGGGATCACGTCGCGCGGGCGGATGCCCAGCCGGTCGCTCATCTGGTAGAACTCGTCCCGCAGCATCGAGCCGACCACGGCGTCGTGGTACTCGCCGTCGATGAAGAAGTAGTCGCGCATGACCCCCTCGATGTGCACGAGTCCGGTCAGGTACAGCTTGATGATCGGCAGGTTGTGCAGGCCGGCGAGCAGATGCAGCCGGTGGGCGTTCTGCGCGTGGAACAGGTACTCCACCAGCAGCAGGGTGGCCTCCATGCCGAACCCGGCGCCCCAGATCTTCTCGTCCCCGACGGCGACCCCGATCATGTAGTGCCCGGGGTAGGACATCTGCTGCCAGTTGACCGCGCCGATGGTGTTCCCGTCGTGGGTACGGATCATCAGGTAGTTGACCGGGATCGAGTCCAGCAGCTCCTTGACCTTGTGCGGTGAGGTCAACTGCGCACCGCCGTTGGCATAGGTGCCCATCGGCGAGGCCATCCACTGGCCCATCAGCGGGTAGTCGTCCTCGCCGATCGGGGAGAGGAAGACGAGATCGCCACGCATGGTCGCGCCTTTCGTTGAACGCCCCGGCCGCAGGCTGGTGACGTGGATCCGGCAGGGATGGTTCGGTCAGTGCTGGTTGAGCGTCCCGGCGCGGCGCAGGGACCGCTCGGTGCGGGCGAACAGCAGGCGCCCAGCCACCAGGAAGGCGGCCGAGGTCAGGACGAGCGCGACGAGTTCGGTGCCGACCGGGGCGACGGTCTTCGATCCCTGACCCCAGTGCCGCAACAGGTCCAGGCCCCAGGTGGTGGGCAGCAGCATGGCCGGTACCCGGAAGGGGACGGGGAGCACCGCGATCGGGAACGCGACGCCGGACAGCACGGCCACCACGTACCCGATGCCGTCGAGCAGGCCGCCGGAGCGCCGTAGCGCCAGTGCGCCGGCGCCGGCCAGGTAGCCGTACCCGCACAGCCCGACCAGCATCACGGCGACCGCCGGCACAGCGAACACCGTGCTGGCCTGGTACCGGGCCCCGAGCAGGCCGATCGCCAGCAGGATCAGCAGGGTGTTGGCGACCAGCGAGTAGAGGAAGCTGGTGAGCACCGAACCGACCACCACGACGTCGCGCCGGATGGGGGTGGTCCACAGCTGTTCGAGCGCGCCGGTGTCCCGGTCGGTGGTGATGACGCTGGAGACGGCGAACATCGTGCCGACGGTGAGGGAGGCGACGAGCATGCCGTCGGCCAGCCAGCCGGCGAGGTCGGTGGTGCCCACGAAGCTGGACAGGCCGGTCGCCTGGCCACCGACCAGGAACGCGGCGCCGAGCAGAATGGTGGGCAGCGCCATCTCGTAGAGCGGGGTCAGGATGGTCATGTTCAGCGTGCCGAACGGGTACCTGCGCGCGATCAGCAGGTTGCGCCGCATCACGGCCAGCGTCGCGCCCATCAGAACTGCCCCAGCCGGCCGGTGCCGCGGGCCCGCCGCAGCGCGTGCCGCAGCAGCACCACCGCCGCGCCCACACTGACCGCCGTGCCCACCGCCAGCACCAGCAGGTTTCCGGTACTGCCGGGACAGGTTCCCCGGGGTCAGCACAGCCCAGCGGAGCAGGCCGATCATCGCGGTCGGCGGCAGCGACCGGCTGATCGGCTGCAGCCATCCCGGCAGCACCGCGAGCGGGTAGGTCACCCCGCACAGCACCGCGACCAGGCCACGGGTGAACGAGACCATCGTGTCGGCGTCACGGAACCGCAGTACCAGCACGGAGAAGAAGCAGCCGAGCGAGACCAGCGCCGGCAGCGCGGCGAAGATGGCCAGCAGCCCCCAGCCGGCCGTGGCCAGCCCGAGGGGGACCCCGAAAGCGAACTTCAGCATGGTGGCGACCACCGTGAAGACCAGCGCGGCGGGTACCAGCTGTGCCGGCGCGCCGCCGATCAGCAGGGCGAAGCGGGGCGTGGGGGTCATGAACATCGCCTCGAACGAGCCGCGTAGCTGCTCGTCCCGCAGGTTCTGCCCGGGCCCCCAGAGGATCAGGGTGACCCAGAGGTAGACGGCCCAGCCGAGGTAGAGGTAGGCGGCGATCTGCCGGGTGCCGGCCCGACCGGCGAACGCGTCGACGGCCTGGGCGTCGCTGCCGGAGAAGCCGTTGGCCTGGGCCACGTAGGCCAGTGGGAGGAGCAGGGCCCAGCCCAGCAGTACCGCGATCGCGACCGGGTACCGGCGCATCACGAGCAGCTCCTTGCGGGTGGACGCGGCCACCACCCGGACCCCCGCGGCGAGCGCGGTCACTCCTCCAGCTCCCGCCCGGTCACTTCGAGGAACACGTCGCGCAGGCTGACCGGCTCGACGTCGATCTTCACCACGGTGACCCGGTTGCTGCCACAGACCGCGATGATCCACGGGACCAGGTCCTCGTCGTCGGCTGAGCGCAGCACGACGGTGGTGGCGTCGCCGGCCGGCTCGGTGCTGACGGTCGCCTTCTCCCCCAGGTAGCCGAGGACTGCCGAAAGGTCGGCCGGGTCGCCGGAGCGCAGCCGCAGCCGGATGGTCTGCGCGGCGCCGGTGGCGCGCTTGAGTTCGAGGGCGGTGCCCCGGGCCACGATCTTGCCGTGGTCGACGATGGCGAGGCGGTCCGAGAGCGCGTCCGCCTCCTCGAGGTAGTGCGTGGTGAGCACGATGGCGTGCCCGGCCGCACGGAGTTCGCCGATGCTGTCGTGCAGCAGCTGCGCTGCCTGCGGGTCCAGGCCGAGGGTGGGTTCGTCCAGCAGCAGGACGGCCGGGTCGTGCAGCATGGCGCGGGCGATGATCAGCCGCTGCCGCATGCCGGTGGAGTAGCGCTCGACGAAGTCGTCGGCGCGGTCGCCGAGGCCGAACCGGTCCAGCAGCTGGGTGATCCGGGTCCGGGCGCTGCGCCGGGGCATGCCGTACAGGGCCGCGAAGTACTCCAGGTTCTGTCGGGCGGTGAGCTTCCAGTAGACGCTGCGCTCGCCGCCGAGCACCGCGCCGATGTGCCGGCGTGCCTGCTGTGGCTGTCGCAGCGCGTCGATCCCGCAGACCTGGACGGATCCGGTTGTCGGCTCCAACAGGGTGGCGATGATGCGGATGGTGGTGGACTTCCCGGCGCCGTTGGGGCCGAGCAGGCCGAAGATCTCGCCCCGGCGGATGGCCAGCGAGACGCCGGACACGGCCTGGATGCCGCCGTTGCGGCCGGGGAAGGTCTTGCTGATGTCGGTGAGTTCGATCGCGGGCGAGTCTGCCCCGGGGTTGTCCGCGGGCGGCGAGCCTGCCCGTTCCGTGGTGGCCGTGACGGTTGCCATCGTCACCTTCCCATCAGGCGACCACGCATGGCCCACCTACCGTTCGGGGTGGCCCGCGGCACACAGTCACCGGGGACCGGGTTGATTGCCGCCAATCTTCGTCGGCAGGCCCGGTGGCGCGGAGTCTCAGATGTAGGTCTGCCTTGTCTGTCGGCCGTAATCGGGTATCCGTCGACCGGCAATCAATCGTAAGTGGACTGTCCGTGTCCGGCGACGGCCGACATGGGGGAATTTGGCGGTATTGATGGGTTCGGCGGCCAAGGTGCATTCCGTCGGATCGGCGGGTGTCTGTGTGCGAGCAGGTCCCGTGGGTGGTGCGGAATTGACACATGACGGTGTCCTGACGAAGTTGGTTTGCTGTTGTAATGTGTCGCCTCGGGGCTGTTGATCTCACCGAAAGCCGTACTGAGCTGAACTGACAATGTTCTCAACACGATGCGCCTACCCGCGGGTTCGCCGGGGCGGCGCATCCTGGCCCGTGCCGTGATATTCGCGTGACACTCGGCCGGCTGGCGTGCCGGTCGTGTGGCGCTCCATCATGTCTACTCCATTTCCCGGATGGTTCCTGTTCGTAAATACATGGGGGTCGAGTTGCGAGTCGCCGATGCGTCAGGTGTCGAAGTAGCTGTCCTGGATGACGGCTCCATAGCGTTCCGCGGAATCATTCAGACATTGATTGATAGCGACCGAATCGCATTCGGTGGCGCGTTCGGCGACGTCGGCAGCGTGCGCGCCGCCGTGAAGCGCGGCGCCGTCCTCATCATGGATCCGTCCCGTTCGCCAGTCGACGACAGCCAGGGCGAACCCTGGCTGGTGGACGGCATAGCGGTGCTGGTCGTCTCGTCCGCTCTACGCCTGCCCGACGTGCGCGCCGCGGTCCAGCGGGGCACCCGGGGATACATCAGCAAGGCCGCCGATGTCGCGACGCTGCTGGCCGCGATCGCGGCGATCAGTGCCGGCAACTACTTCTTCGACGGTTGCCTGAGCGAAGCGTTTCTGCCGACCCAGGCATCCGTCATCGACTCCACCCCGGCCGCGAACACGGCCGCCGACCTGCTGTCTGTCCGGGAGCAGCAGGTGCTCACCATGGTGGCCCGCGGGTTCACCCATAAACAGATCGCCAGCCGGCTCGGCTTAAGCAAGTCCACAGTGGACACCTATGTGCAACGAATCCGCCAGAAGCTCGGCGCCACCAACAAGGCGATGCTCACCAGGATCGCGCTGGAGTCGGGCCTGGCCGCCTCAGCTCCGGTCGAGAAATGAGCTGACCCGGCGGTCCTCGGCGGTGAACCGCAGCTCGCTGGTGTAGCGCTGGCCGGCAGCGTCGGTCAGCCACAACCGCGCCGGCTCCGGCAGCATCTCGGTCAGCGTCACGGTGTCGTCCGGCCGGCCGCGCAGGCTGGCCGTCAACAGGTTGACCGACAACGGATTGGACAGGTCCAACAGCATCGGCTTGGTCTGCGGGCTGGCCCGCCAGAACAGGAAGCGGGGCAGGTCGTGGTGGGCGGCGACCAGCCGTACCTGATGGAAGTCGGCGGCGCCGCCGTGCCGGGTCGCCGCCGACAGCAGCTCGGCCGCGGCGAACCGCCAGGTCTCCCGGCTGACCACCAGCCGGTCGAGGGTCACCCGCGGGGTGTGTGCCAGCTTCGGCGCCAGCCGGAAGCGGCTGGAGGCCATCGCCGACACGTACTCGCCGAGCACTGTCAGCAGCGCCAACTCTTCGCCGCCAGCCAACACCACGACGAGTTCACCCTGTTCGCGGCGGACCCACGCGGAGCCCAGCACGGTCACCGGGCCGGGGGCCGGGCGGGCTCCGGTACGCGGCCCGAAGCTGAGGTAGCGGTACCGGGGCGAGAACGACTCCGGCTGCGGGTAGCTGCGGCCGGTCAGCATCCGGTCGGCCCGCGGGTGCAACGGCATGAACCGGTGTTCGTCCGGTCGCAATCCGGCCTCTGACAAGGTCTGGATCTCGTCGGGGAACTCCAGGAACGGCCGCACCGTCGAGCTGTCCGCGGTGACCAGCCCGACGTGCAGCTCGCCCATCACGAACTCGTAGTCACCGTCGACGATGGCCTGCACGTCCCGCGCGGCGATCATCACATCCGGGCTGTGGTACCGGCCCCCCGGCCAGCTCACCGGCTCGCACGCGAACAGCCCGGCCCGGCCGACCAGGTCGGCCACGCTCGACCGGACCCGCCGGGCCGCCGGGTCGATCGGCAACAGCCGCCCCCACCGGGCCACCAGCTCGTCCTCGACCGCCAGGGTCAGCGCCGGGTCCAGCGACATCGGGATGAGTCGCCCGCACAGCACGTCGAGCGGCACCCGGGCGCCGCGGTAGAGCGGGGCGAGCTCGGCGTAGTGCTGCTGCGCCCACTCCACGAACACCGCGCCCATCCGGCCGACGAACCAGCGGGCGGCGTCCAGCACCGCGGCGAGCGGCTCGGCCAGCTCGGCCACCAGCCGTACACCCAGCCGCAGGTCCACGTCCCGGCGCGACATCGGGTGCAGGAGCCGGCGACCATAGGGCGCCTCGGTGGCGGTGCGGGTGGCGGGCGCCGCGACGGTGCGCTGGAAGTCGTCGTCGAGCTGATCAAGGGCGGCGGCCAGCGCCGTGGCATCGGTGGCGTCCGCGGCCGTCCGCCGGATCTTGTCCCACCGGTCCAGCACCTCCAGCGCCGCCCCGGTCACCTCACCCGGCGGCAGGGCCTGCAACTGCTCGCGCAGTGCCCGCTCCGGTTCGAGATCCATCGGGATGTCGAATCCCCAGTGCAGGTACCCACTGTCGGTCAGCTCGTGCAGGACCGCAAAGACCTCGACGTCGCCGAGTCCGGCGGCGATCGCGCGGGCCGTGGACCGCCCGTCCACCAGCGCGAGGACGGCCTGCTCCGGGCCGGTCAGCCGGCGCGGCGGGCGGTCCGGCCGCAGTACCGTGCGGCCGTCCAGGACGGTGCCCACCGCCCACGCCGGCGGCAGCTCGTGGCGCAACCGGCACTGCTGTGCCAGCCGGTCGGCGAGGGCCACGATCGCCCAGTCCTCGAAGTACGCGCGGGAGTCACGGTGGCGGTGCGAGCCGGGTCGGGCGGTCAGCCGCGGCACAGCGGGGTCGACGCGGGCGATCGCGATCGGACCGAAGAAGCCGACCGACTCGTTGCGGGAGTGGTAGCGCTGCAGGTAGCGGGTCAGCATCCGGTCGCGGAACCGGCGTCGGCTGGGGCGTGGCTGGTCGAGGGCGTGGACCCGCTCCACCACCTGCAGCGCCGCCGGGTTCTGCCACAACAGCGCCTGCCGCACGCCGTCGGTGGCGGCCAGCTCGCCGGTCCGGGCGGCGCTGCGCGCGTACGCCGCGGACCACCGGGCAGTCAGCTCGTCCGCGTCCCGGCCACCCGCCTGCGCCACGTGATCGGCGGCCTGCTCGTCGCCGAGGGCAATCAGGTCGTCCATCGGGAAACCGGCGCTGCGCAGCGCGACCACCGGCCACAGCCGCCAGTCCCACGGATCGGGGTGGGGCTGCGACATGTATTCCTCCCGGGCGGCGGGCACCATCGCGCACAATCCTTGCCCCGCCGCCAGATCACGGACAGTCCACATAAGTGGAGGGGTGACCGACATTCGACCGGCGGCACGACAGCGCCGCCCGACGTACTCGGCACGACAGAGCAATGAGACGTGTGCCCAAATCCCCTTGCTAGCTAGCGTGCTGCGCAGTCAGCCACTGTCGGGCTGCCCTGGTATCGCCCTCCGAGGGGAGCGCCGTGGACCTGCCCAGCACCGTTGACCAAGCAGCGAAACCTGTCGATGTCGGCAACGGCGTCGCGCAGCAGGACCGGCTGCTGCGGATCGGATCGGGGCAGCCGCTCGGGGCGGCCAGCCACTGCGTCACCGGCGCTCTCGAAATCACCGGTCCGCTCCGCCCCGACGTCATCCAGCGGGCGCTGGACCACGTTCTCGCCGCCCGACCCGCGCTGCGCAGCCGGTTCGACCCGGCCAGCGGACAGCACACCATCTGCCCACCCGGGCCGGTGGCCCTGACCCGGCCGGAGCTTGCCGGCACGGACGAGCAGGCACGCTGGGAGCAGGCGCACCGCCACGCCCGGGCGGCGAGCGTCCGGCCTTTTCCGGTCGGCGCGGTCCCGCTGCTGCGGGCCGAACTCTTCGCCGTTGGCCAGCAGCGGCACCTGCTGGTGCTCTACGCCGACCAGTTGGCCTGCGACGCCTGGTCGATCAACCTGGTGCTCGACGACTTCGTCACCGCCGCCGACGCCTTCGCCCGCGACGAAGAACCGCCCGCCCCCACCGAGGACGGGTACCCGGCCCTGCGCCGGCGACACAACGCGCGGCTCACCTCCCGGGCGGGTACGGCCGCCGTGCAACGCCGCCGCGACCAGCTCACCGACGCGTTGCGGCGCTGGCCGATCGACGCGCAGCCGGGTCCGCCCGACGCCGAGGAGCTCGCCCAGGTGACCGTCGACGTGGCCGACGACGACGCCTACGAGCTGCTGCGCCGCCTGTACGGCACGGCCGACTCGCCGTTCGGGGTGGCGGCCGTCGCACTGCGGATCGCGCTGGCGGTACCCGACGGGAAGACGTACCTGCTCGGTTCCACGGTCGCCGGCCGGGAGACCGACGAGGAGGGTACGGTCGTCGGCTGGTTCTCCACCGAGGCGATGATCGGCGTACCGGCGGGCACCGGGCCGGTGGCTGCCTGCCTGGCCGGCGTGCGCCGCGCGGTGCTCACCGCGCTGGGCGACCAACTCGTCCCCGAGGCGCTGCTGCGTGACGCCGGAGTCGACCCGGGCGGCGGCCTGGCGCTGTCAATGATGTTCCTGCCCAACCAGCTCAGCGGGGGGGCGGGTGGGGTGGCCCCGGCGATCGGTGCGGCGCGGGCGGTGCGGACCGCCGTGGACATCTGTCCGACCGGCGCCGACCTCGACCTGTTCCTGGTGGAGGAGCCGCCGCCCGGCGAGGACGGCACCCGTCCCCTGCTGCGGCTGGGCGCGGTCAGTCAACCCCGGATCACCTCCGACGAGCAGGTACGCGCCCTGCTGCACCGGTGGCGCGCCGCACTGGCCGCACTTGCCTGGGCGGACTGGGCGAACGTCACGGTGGCCGGCCTGGCCGCCGACCTCGCCGCAACCGCCGATCAACTCGCCGACGCCTGAGGGGATGCAGATGGCAGACCAGACAACCCGGGAAAGCTCGGTGCAGGAGGACCTCGTCGACATCTGGCGGGTGGTCCTGCGCGACGAGAACCTGGACGCGGCGAGCAGCTTCCTGGCGGCCGGCGGCACCTCGCTGACGGCGCTGCGGTTGCGCGCCGGCATCCGCCAGGTGCTCGGCCGCGACCTGGAGGTCATCGACGTCTACGAAAACCCCACGCCCGCCGCCCTGGCCCCGCTGGTGTCGCAGGCGCCGGAGTGGGTGGACGACACCGACGACGAGCTGGACGCCAGGTAGCCGGTGTCAGCGATGGGGGAGTGGCCCGCGGCCGCGCAGCCGACGACCGGGGCGCCGCCGTGCGATCCGGTCGGCCGGCAGTCGACCGGGGCCGACCCGTTGCCTGACGACGCAGCGCTGGCGCCTGACGACGCAGCGCTGGCGCCCGACGACGCAGCGCTGCTGCCGGACTTCATCGCCGCGGCAGTGGCCGCCCGTCCGGACGATCCGGCGGTCGTGGACGGCACGACGGTGCTGACCTACGGCCAACTCGGCGGGCAGATCGCGCGCATCCGGGGCGGCCTGCTGGCGGCCGGCGCCGGTCCGGAGGTGCTGGTCGCCCTGCACCTGCCGCGTGGCGCGGTCGCGGTGTGCGTGGCGCTGGGGGTACTCGACGCGGGCGCGGCGTTCCTGCCGCTCGACCCGGCCCGCTCCACCGCCGACCTGCTGCGCATGATCGAGTCGGCCCGGCCGGCGATCGTCGTGACCGACCGCACCGGCGCGGACAACCCGATCGCGGACACTCCGGCGGACAGCGGGGCCGGGGTGAGGTTCCTGGACGCCGCCGAACTGATCGCCGCTGACCTGCCGGCCGGCCCGGCGACCCGGCCCGACCCGGCCAACCTCGCCTACGCCATCCACACCTCGGGCTCCACCGGTACGCCGCGCGCGGTCGGAGTGAGTCACCACGGCTTGGCGCAGGCCCTGCGCGGTTGGCGGGCGCCGATGAGGCTGGGGCCGGGGGTACGCCACCTGCAGGTGGCCAGTATCGGCTTCGACGTGTTCGTGCAGGACCTCGCCCGGGCCCTGGGCACCGGCGGCGAGCTGGTCATCTGCCCGGAGCAGGTGCGGTTGTCGCCGGCCGAACTCGCCGACCTGATCGACCGGCACGGCATCCACAGCGTCGACCTGACCCCGTCAGTGCTGTTGCTGCTGGTCGACTACTTGTGCGCCGCCGAGCGGACGCTGACCTCGCTGCGTCAGGTGATCGCCGGTGGCGAGGCATGGCTGGCCGCGGACCGGGTCCGGCTGGCCGACCGGGTACCGGCGGCGCGGATCCTGAACACCTACGGCCTGACCGAGACGACCATCGACAACCTGTGCTACGACGGCGCCGGTACCGACGCCGACCCGGTAATGCCGATCGGCCGGCCCTACCCGAACACCGCCACCCTGGTGGTCGACCCGGCCACCTGGTTGCCCAGCACCACCGGAGTCGGTGAGCTGTGGCTCGGTGGCGACGCCGTCGCCCGTGGCTACCTCGGCAACCCCGGACTGACCGCGCTGCGCTTCGTGCCCAACCCGCACGAGCCGGGGCAGCGGATGTTCCGCACCGGGGACCTGGTCCGCCGGGACCCGGACGGCCTGCTGCACTACCTGGGCCGGCTCGATGACGAGCACAAGGTTCGCGGTACCCGGGTCCGGTTGGGTGCTGTCGAGGCCCGGCTGCGGGCCCATCCCGGGGTACTGGCCGCGGCGGTGTCGGTCCGGTCCGGGCGCAGCGGCAGTGAGCTGGTCGCCCACCTGGTGCCCGGCGTACCGCCGCCGGACACCGCCGACCTGGCCCGGCACGTGCGCGCGGCGCTGGGCGCGGCGGCGGTTCCCACGGTGTACGCGTTCCATCGGGAGCTTCCGGTGTCCGCCACCGGAAAGGTCGACCGGCAGCGGCTGGCTGCCCTGGCCGTGCCGACCGGGCCGGACCCGACCACCGGGCTGCCGGCGGCGTCGGACCCGTCGGGCAACCTGATCGCCCTGGTCACCGCCGTCTGGCGCGGCGTGCTCGGGCGGGCGGAGGTGGCCGACGGGGAGAACTTCTTCGCCCTCGGCGGCGACTCGCTGGCCGCGGCCCGGCTGGCGGTGCAGCTCGGGGTGGCGTTGGACCTGGACATCCCGGTCCGGGTGGTGCACGCCCGGCCCACCGTGACCGCCCTGGTCGACTGGCTGGCACGGCACCGACCGGCAACCCCGACCGGTCCGGCGAGCGGCCTGGTGAGCGGGCCGGTGCACCCGCTGCACCCGTTGCAGGAGCGGATGTGGCTGCTCAACCAGCTGTACCCGGACCGGGCCACCTACACCATCCCGCTGCTCGTGGAGTTCACCGGCGAGCTGTCGGTGGCCGCGCTGCGAACCGCGCTGTGCGCGCTGGTCGAACGGCACGCGAGTCTGCGCACCACGGTCGAGCTGAGCGACGGTCGGCGGGTGGCGCGGGCGCATCCGGCGCAGCTGCCGGACTTCGCGGTGACCGAGGTGGTGGACGCCGACGAAGCCCGCGAGTACACCGCCGGGTTCCTGCGTACCCCGTTCGACCTGGGTACCGACCTGCCGCTGCGGGTACGCCTGGTACGGCTGGGCGGCGACCGCTGCTGGCTGGTACTGGCCGTGCACCACCTCGCCATCGACGGTGGCTGCACCCAACTCGTGCTGGACGACCTGGGCGCGCTCTACACGTCCGCCGTCACCGGCATCCCGGCGGGTCTGCCGGCACCCCGGGCCAGCTACGCCGAGCTGGCGACCCGCGCAGCCGGCCAGGACGACCCGGCCGACCAGGAGAGCCTGGCCTACTGGCAGGAGCGGCTACGGGCGGTCGGCGAGCTGGTACTGCCCTTGGCCCGCCCGGTACCGGGCGGTGAACCGGCCGGCGAGGGCCACCGGATCCGCACCGTGCTCCCGGACCGCGTCGTACGGAGCCTGCGTGAACTCGCCCGTACCCATCACACGACGCTGTTCTGCACCCTGCTCGCCGGGTACGCGGCGCTGCTGGGCCGGTTGAGCGGGCGTACCGACGTCTGTGTCGGGGTGCCGGTCTCGGTGCGCGAATCGGCCGCCGAGGAGTCGGTGGTCGGCTTCCTGGTCAACACCTGCGCCGTCCGGGTGTCGGTGGATCCCGGGGCCACGATGGACGACCTGGTCCGCGCGGTCCGCGACGAACTCGGGAACCTGCGTGCCCACCAGCGGGTGCCGTTCGACCGGGTGGCCAGGCGGGTTGCCGGGCCGACCGGCAGCCGGCCGCTGTTCCGTACCTGGTTCAACCAGATCGACGGCGCCGACCGGGCACCGCAGTTCCCGGGAGGTCGGGCCGGCATGCTCGCCCCACCGTTCGACCCGGCCCTGTTCGACCTCAACCTCTACCTCGTGGAGGACGGCGGCCGGGTCCACCTGGACGTGGTCCGCGACGTGGAGGTCTTCACCGAGGCGGCGGCGACGACCCTGCTCGACCAGTACCTGCTGCTGCTGGCCGGGGTGGCCGGCGACCCGCAGGCGCCGGTCCGCCGGCACCCGATCTGGCCGACCCAGGCGGCGCCGGCGCTGCCGGACGAGAGCGCCGCGCTGGCCGACGGGTCGGACCGCGCACCGGCCGTCCGGCTGTCCACCCTGGCCCGGCACCGGGGCACCGCTCTGGTGGACGCGGGCGGCAGCCTCGACCATCCGGCGCTGCGGCGGGTGGTGCGCGCCGGGGCCCGGCGACTGCGCGCCGCCGGGGTGCGCCCGGGTGAGGTGATCGCCGTGTACGCCGCCCGCTCGGCCGCGACCGTCACCGCAGCGCTGGCCGTCTTCGCCGCCGGTGGCCGGGTGCTCTTCCTGGACCCGCAGCACCCGGTCGCCCGGCTGGCCGAGTACCTGAGCCTGGTCGGCCCGCGCTACACCGTGCAGACCTCCGTACACCATCCGGTCCCGGCCGAACTGGTGGCGCACACCGCAACGACCGTGCTGCGGCTGGACGGCGACCCGGTGTCCCCGGCTGCCGGGCCGGCCCGCATCCCGGGTGCGCCCGGCGCCGGCTACGTGGCCTTCACCTCGGGCTCGACCGGTGTCCCGGCAGCCCTCACCGGCGGCCTCGGGCCGGTCGTGCACTTCCTCGACTGGTTCACCGCCGAGCACCGGCTGCACAGCGCGGACCGGTTCGCGATGATCGCCGGGCTGGCCCACGATCCGTTGCTGCGCGAGATCATGGCGCCGCTGTGGGTCGGCGCGACGCTGTGCGTGCCTGATCCGTCGACCCACGCCTCGCCGGACCTGCTGCTGCACTGGTTGGCGGCGCAGGGGGTCACCGTCGCGTTCGTCACGCCGCCGCTGGCCCGGCTGCTGCTGGACTGTGCCGGGCGCACCGGTACCCGGCTGCCCGCGCTGCGGCTGGTCTGCTTCTCCGGCGACGTGCTGCGCGACGCCGACGTGGCCCGGCTGCGGGTGGTGTGCCCCAACGCGGTGGTGGTCAACGGCTACGGCGCGACGGAGACCCCGCAACTGATCTCCAGCCAGGTGATCGGGCCCGGCGAGGAGGTGTCGTTGGGTACCGGCGCGCCGGGCAGCCAACTGCTCGTCCTCAACGACGCCGGTGTGCTTTGCGGGCCGGGCGAGCTGGGCGACATCGTGGTGCGCAGCGCACACCTGGTCGAGGGCTACCTGCGGGCCGGCAACGACGACGAACGGTTCGCCACGGATCCGGTCGCGGGCGTGCGCCGGTTCCGCACCGGCGACCGGGGCTACTACCGTGCGGACGGCCGGGTCGCCTTCGCCGGCCGGGCCGGTGACACGGTGAAGATCCGTGGGTACCGGGTGGCGCCGGCCGAGGTGGACGCCGTGCTCACCGGGCTGGCCGGGGTGACCGGCTCGGTCACGGTGGCGGCCGGGGCCGGCGACGGTACCCAGTTGAACACCTACGTCGGCGTCGAACCGGGCGGTCCACGGGTCGAGTCGCTGCTCGAACACCTGCGCAGCCGGCTGCCCGGCTACCTGGTACCCGCCTCGGTGACCGTGCTGCCGGCGCTGCCGCTGACCCCCAACGGCAAAGTGGACCTCCGCCGGCTGCCCGAGCCGAGCCGGACGTCGCCGGTACCGGGCCCCCGGCTGGCTGCCGGCACCGAGCTGGAGCGGCGCATCGGCCGCATCTGGACGGCCGTGCTCGGGGTCGGCAACGTCGGCCTGGCCGACAACTTCTTCGACGTCGGCGGCACTTCGCTGCTCATGGTCGAGGTACAGGCGGAGATGACCCGCGAGCTGAGCCGGGACATCCCGCTGCTGACGCTCTATCAGCACACCACGATCCGGGCGCTCGCCGCCCAGTTGACGAACGCGGCCGGCGGCACAGCCCAGTCGCGCCGCCGGCTACCCGACCCGGGCACCGCGCAACGACGAAGAGACGAACGCGAGCGGCGACTTGCTGCCCGCCGAGCAATCCATGGTGAGGAGCAGCACTCGTGAACAGCGATCTCCGTGACGACCACATTGCCATCATCGGTATGTCCTGTCGCTTCCCGGGCGCGGCCAACCCGGCCGAGTACTGGCAAAACCTGGCCGCCGGCGTCGAGTCGATCACCTCGCTCACCGACGACGAGCTGCGGGCCAACGGACTGTCCGAGGAGGACATCGCGGATCCGACCTGGGTCAAGGTGGCGCCGATCATCGACGAGTTCGACGGCTTCGACGCGCGCTTCTTCGGGATGACCGCGCGGGAGGCGGAGATCCGTGACCCGCAGAGCCGGATGTTCCTGGAGTCCTGCTACGCGGCGCTGGAGGACGCCGGCTACGACCTGACCCGCAGTACCCGGTCGATCGGGGTGTTCGGCGGTGGCGCCAACGACCGCTACAGCGACCGGGTGGTGCGCAACTCCGCCGTGTACGACGCGGTCGGGCCGATGGCCATCGAGGTCAGCAACGCTCCCGACTACCTGACCACCTCGGTCTCCTACCGGCTGGGGCTGCGCGGGCCGAGTATCAACGTGCAGACCGCGTGCTCCACCTCGCTGGTCGCGGTGCACCTGGCCAGCCAGGCGCTGCGGGCCGGCGAGTGCGACATGGCGCTGGCCGGCGGCGTCGAGGTCGAGTTGCCGTACGCCTGCGGGTACCAGTGGACCGAGGGCAGCATCTACTCCCGTACCGGGCACGTGCGGGCCTTCGACGCCGGCGCGGACGGCACCATCTTCGGTACCGGCGTGGGCGTGGTGCTGCTGCGTCGCCTCGGTGACGCGCTCGCCGCGGGCGACCACATCTACGGCGTGATCCGGGCATCGGCCGTCAACAACGACGGCTCGGCCCGGGCCGGCTTCACCGCGCCCGGTGTGGAGGGCCAGGCCGAGCTGATCGCTGAGGCGCTGGCGGTCGCCGAGGTGGACGCCGCGTCGATCGGCTACGTCGAGGCGCACGCCACCGGCACGCTGGTCGGCGACCCGATCGAAATCGCCGGCCTGACGAAGGCGTTCGGGTCGGCCGGCGGTGACGGGATGACGCCGATCCCGGTCGGTTCGGCCAAGCCCAACGTCGGCCACCTCGGACCGGCGGCCGGCATGGCCGGACTCATCAAGGTGTGCCTGGCGCTGCAGCACGAGCTGATCCCGCCGACCATCAACTACGACGTGCCCAACCCCAACATCGACATGACGAAGAGCCCGTTCTACGTGGTGACCGAGCCGACGCCGTGGCCGTCGGGCGGCGCGCCGCGACGGGCCGGGATCAGCTCCTTCGGCATCGGCGGCACCAACGGGCACCTGATCGTGGAGGAGCCGCCGGCGCGGGAGGAGACCGTTGCCGCCCGCCGCTTCCATCTGGTGCCGCTGGCCGCCAAGACCGCCACCGCACTGGACGCGGCGAGCGTCCAGCTCGGCCGGTACCTGAAGGAGAACCCGGACGCCCCGCTCGCCGACGTCGGGTACACGCTGCAGGTCGGCCGTGCCCACCACCCGCACCGGCGGGCCGTGGTGGCCGCCGGCACCGAGGACGCCGCCGGTGTCATCGGGGTCGGCAACAGTCCCCGCACGTTGAAGGCGGCGACGCCGGCCCGACCGCGCCGGGTCGCGTTTCTCTTCCCCGGCCAGGGCGCCCAGTACCCGGACATGGGCCGGGACCTGTACGACCGGGAGCCGGTGTACCGCGACGCCGTCGACGAGTGCGCCGAAATCCTGCGCCCGCACCTCGACATGGACCTGCGTGAGCTGCTGATGCCGGCCGGGTCGCAGCGCGAGGAGGCGGCCCGCACGCTGGCCCAGACCAGGTTCACCCAGCCCGCCATGTTCGTCGTCGAGTACGCCCTCGCCCAGCTCTACGCGAGCTGGGGGGTACGCCCGGACGCGATGCTCGGGCACTCGATCGGCGAGTACGCCGCGGCCCACCTGGCCGGTGTCTTCTCGCTGCCCGATGTGCTCGGGCTGGTCGCCGCGCGGGGCCGGTTGATGCAGGCGATGGAGCCGGGCGCGATGCTGGCGCTGCCGCTGCCGATCAGCCACGTGAGCCCGATGCTGCCGCCGGGGGTGGAGGTGGCCGCCACGAACAGTCCGGTCGTCACCGTGCTGGCCGGTCCGACGGCGCCGCTGGAGACCCTGGCCCGCCGGTACAACACCCTCGGTATGCCCGGCACCATGCTGCACACCTCGCACGCGTTCCACTCGGCGGCGATGGAGCCGATGCTGGACGACTTCCGCGCCGTGGTCCGCGGTGTCGTCCGCAATGCGCCGACCATGCCGTTCGTGTCCAACGTGACCGGCACCTGGATCACCGCGGAGCAGGCGGTCGACCCCGACTACTGGGCCGATCACCTGCGCCGTACGGTGCGCTTCTCCGACGGCCTGCTGACCCTCGGCGAGGACCCGGACGTGGTGCTGCTCGAGGTCGGTCCGGGTGACACGCTGTCCGCGTTCGCCCGGCAGGCGGTGGGGCACAACGGCACCCCGATCGTCACGTCGATGCGGCACCCGCGGGTGAATGTCGCCGACGACTCGGTGATCACCGAGGCCCTGGGCCGGCTGTGGGTGGTCGGCGTCTCCATCGACTGGGAGCTGTACCAGGCGGCTGCCCCGCGTACCCGGGTGGCGCTGCCCACCTACCCGTTCGAGCGCAAGCGTTACTGGATCGACCCGGACCCGCGCCGCAGCAGCGGCCCGGCCACCTCGGTGCGCCGGGAGGGCGGTCGGCTGCCGATCGGCCGCTCGATCTTCACCACGTCCTGGGCGGAGTCGCCGCTGCCCCCGGTCCGCGCTGCCGTCGCGGCGGACTCGCGTTACCTGGTGCTCAGCTCCGGTGAGCCGGTGGTCGAGGAGCTGATCGCGGCGCTGCGGGCGGCCGGGGCGCAGGTCGTGGTGGCTCGACCCGGCGCCGCCTTCGGTCAGCGCGCCCCCGGCGAGTACGTCATCCGGCCCAGCGCCACCAGCGACCTGGCCCGGTTCGTCAAGGAGGTACTGACCGGCGGACCCCTCGACGAAGTGGTGCACGCCTTCTGTGTCACCGCGCCGGCCGCGGACCCGCTGAGCGCCGACACCGTCGCCGGCCTCGCCGAGTCCGGCTTCTACAGCCTGCTCGCGCTCGCCCAGGAGCTGGCGAAGCGGCCCGCCGAGGCGGCCCTGCGGCTGACCGTGCTGACCAGCGGGATGCAGAGCGTCGCCGGGAACGAGGCCGTCGAGCCGGCGAAGGCGTTGGTCCTCGGCCCGACCATCCTGAGCCGCCGGGAACTGCCCGGCGTGACCACCCGCGCGGTGGACATCGACGCGGTGAGCGCGATGCCGGCCGGCGTGGTGGCCCGGCTGCTGCGGGACGAACTGGCCCAGCCGATCGTCGAGCGGCAGGAGCAGATCGCCTGGCGCGGCAGCCGCCGGTGGGTCTGGAAGGTCGCCGACGTGCCCCTGGACGCCGTCGAGAACGACCGCCCGGCGGTGCTGCGCGACAGCGGCGTGTACCTGATCACCGGCGGCCTCGGCGGGATCGGCCTGTCCATCGCCGAGGACCTGGCCCGCAAGGTGCGCGCCCGGGTGGTGTTGATGGGCCGGCGCGGGGTGCCGCCGCGGGAAGACTGGGAGCTGCTGCTGGACTCCAGCGACACGGCCGGTTGGCTGCGGCAGCGGCTGGAGCGGCTGGTCCGCATCGAGAAGGCCGGCGGCGAGGTGTTGATCGCGCCGGGTGACGTCACCAGCGAGGACGACGTGCGGGCCGCCGTCGAGCAGGCCGAGCGGGTCTGGGGAACGGTGGACGGGGTGTTCCACTGCGCCGGGGTGGCCGGTGGCGGGATGCTCGCGCTACGCGCCCGGGCCGACGCGGAGAAGGTACTGGCGCCAAAGGTGACCGGCGTGCTCGTACTGGACCGGATCTTCGGCGCCGACTCCGGCCGGGACCCCGACTTCGTGATGCTGTTCTCGTCGGTGACCGCGGTGACCGGAGAGTTCGGCATGGTCGACTACTGTGCGGCGAACAACTTCCTGGACGCCTACGCCCGCCGCCGGTACGCCAGCGGGGCGCGGGTCTACTCGCTCGGGTACACCGCGTGGAACGACGTGGGCATGGCCAACGACGCGGAGGAGAGCGCCCCGGCGGTCTTCCGCGACCTGCAGAGCGGCTCACGCTCCGAACCGGCCGTGCACCCGCTGCTCGACCGCCGGATCATCGACCGGACCGGGAAGATCACCTTCAGCACCGTGCTGGCCCCGAACAAGCACTGGGTAAGCACCGAGCACACCATCGGCGACCTGCCGGCGCTGCCCGGCACCGCGCTGGTGGAGATGACCCACGCCGCCTTCAGCGAGAGCGTGGGCGGCCACTTCGAGATCGGGGACGTGGTCTTCCTCGGGCCGGTCTCGGTCGCCCAGCCGACCGAGCTGCGGGTGATCCTGACGGAGGACGAGGACGGGCACGCCGTCAGCATCGCCTCGACGCCGGTGACCGACAACGGCGGCTGGGTCGAGCGCTTCCGGGCCCGGGTACGGGTGATCCAGCCGCCCGCACCGGCACAGCACGACGTGCAGGCGTTGATCGACCGCTGTGACCGGATGTACATGAGCAAGAAGAACCTGGAGTCCATTCCGGACCGGCTGGTGCGCTTCGGCCCGCACTGGAACAACCTGAACTTCATGCAGTCCGGTGACCTCGAGGAGATCGCCGAGGTGCAACTGGACGCGCAGTTCGCCGACGAGTGCGGGCAGTACGCGCTGCACCCGTCGCTCTTCGACGACGCGGTCAACGCGCAGAACCTCACCTCGTTGCGCGAGCGCGGTGACAGCTACCTGCCCTTCGCGTACGGGCGGATCGTGGTCAGCGCGCCGCTGCCGCCCCGGTTCTTCAGCTATGTCCGCCACCTCGACGACATCGGCGGCGAGATCATCACCGTCGACGTGCTGCTGATCGACCCGGACGGCCGGGAACTGGTCAAGGTGGAGGGGTACGCGCTGCGCCGGGTGGACGCTGCGTCCATGCACGCGATCGTCGGCGACTTCACCGGCGCCGGTGAAGCCGCCACCGGTCCGGTCGAGAGCGCGACCGCGGTGAAGGCGCTGCCCGACTCGTTGGCGCTGGACGAGCAGACCGGTGTCGAGGCGCTGCGGCGCATCCTGCACTGGTCACCCACCGCGCACACCATCGTGTGCCCGGAAGGGTTGGAGGAGAACATCGCCCGGATGTACGGGCTGACCGCGTCGCTGCTCGAGAAGGAGATCGAGGACGTCCAGCTCATCCGGGCCGCCGACGGCGAACGGATGGTGGACGCGCCCTACGTGGCGCCGGAGAACGAGTTGCAGCGCACCCTGGCCGGCCTGTGGGCCAGCGCGCTGGGCGTGCGCGAGGTGGGCATCGACGACAACTTCTTCGAACTGGGCGGCAACTCCCTGGTCGCGGTACAGCTCGGGGCCCGGCTGCGCAGCCACTTCGCCACCGAGCTGCCGATGGCCGCGCTGTTCGAGCAGCCGACCGTGCGTACCCTCGCCACCCTGCTGGAGCGCGACCGGGCAGCCGCGGCGCAGGCGCAGTGAACGGATCCGGGGAAATCAGCGGGCCGACCACCTTCCTGGTGGTCGCGAACGACGAGCAGATGTACGCGGTCTGGCCGGCCGGGCGGGACATCCCGGCCGGCTGGCTGCCGACCGGCGCGGTCGGGACGTCGGTGCAGTGCCGGGCGTTTGTCGAGGAGAGGTGGACGGACATGAGGCCGAAGAAGCTGCGGGAACGGATGAGCCGATGAACGGGCTGCCGAAGCTGCCGCTGGCGATCCCACCGGACAGCCGGCCGTATTCGGAGCTGATGGAGCGGATCCGGGTGGCCGAGGAGTTCGGCGTCGACCAGGTCTGGTTGCAGCAACTGCCGGACGGGCGGGACCTCGGCGTGCTCGCCGCCGCCTACTTCGGCCAGACCACGACGATCCAGATCGGCAGCGCGGTGCTCCCGGTCTACCTGCGCCACCCGGCGTCGGCCGCGCAGCTGGCCGCCAGCCTGGGGGAGCTGTCCGGTGGCCGGTTCGCCCTCGGGCTGGGGCTCAGCCACCCGTTCGTCAACGAGTTCATGCTCGGCGTTGAGCAGGGGCCGGCGCTGGGGGTGATGCGGGAGTACGTGACGATCGTGCGCCAGTTGCTGGACAACGGCCGCAGCGACGTCGCCGGCAAGCACTTCACCGCCCGGGTGTCCTACACCCCGCCGCGGCCGGAATACACCCCGATCTGGCTCGCCGGCCTGCGCCGGCAGATGATCCGGTTGGCGGTGGAGATCGGTGACGGGCTGGTGCTGTGGATGTGTTCGGCCCGCTACGTCCGCGAACACGTCGCGCCGACGGTCCGCGAAGCCTGCCGTGACTTCGGCCGTGACCCGGACACCTTCCCCATCGTGGCGCTGATCCCGACCTACCTGGACGCCGATGTCGACGAGGGGGTCCGCACGGTGGGCGAGTACCTCAACGCGTACGCGATGATGCCGTACTACCGCCGGATCCTGGAGACGAGTGGGCTGGGGGAGCTGACCCCGGCCGGCGAGTTGCAGCCGGCGGCGATCCGGGAGCTGTCCCTGCTCGGCGACTACAGCCAGGTGCGGGACACGGTCTCGGAGTGGCGGGCGGCCGGGTGCATTCCCGCGCCGATGCCCATGCACTACGACCGGCAGCACCTGACCGAGACGCTCAGGGCAGTCCATGACGGTTGACCTCTACCCCTGGCTGCCGCGCGGAACGGAGTCCGCGCCGGCGGCGGGGCGGCTCCGGTTGCTGTGCTTCCCGTTCGCCGGGGGCGGGGCGTCGGCCTACCGGGAGTGGGCAGCCGTGCTGCGGCCGGCCGGCATCGACGTGTGGCCGGTGCAGTTGCCGGGCCGGGAGAGCCGGCTGGCCGAGCAGCCCGTGGTCGACCTCGGCGAGCTGGTGAACACCCTCGCCGAACTGTTCGGCCCGCACCTGACCACTCCGTACGCGCTGTTCGGGCACAGCATGGGCGCGACCATCGCGTACGCCCTCGCGCAGCGCCTGCAACGCGACGACCTGCCGGCGCCGCAGCGGCTGTTCCTGTCCGGCCACCGGCCGCCGAACCGGCCCGACCCCGAACCGCCGGTCTACCTGCTGCCGCCGGACGCGCTGCTGGCCCGGCTGCTCGACTACGGCGGCCTGCCCGCCGAGGTGCTGGCCGAGCGGGAGATGCTGGACGTGCTGCTGCCGAAGATCCGGATGGACTTCGCGCTGTTCGAGCGCGCTGCCTGGGATCTGCGTCGGCCGGTGCGCTGCCCGCTCACCGTGTTCGGCGGGCTGGACGACGCCTCGGTGCCGATCTCCGTCCTGGACGGCTGGGAGGAGCTGACCACCGGCGGCTTCAGCCGGCAGCTGCTGCCGGGCGGTCACTTCTTCCTGCAGACCGCCCGGCCGCAGTTGCTGCGCCTGATCGCGTCGAGCCTGATCCCGGCGGCCCGGCCGTGACGGGGCGGCCGCACATCCTGGTGCTGGGCCGGGCTGACCCGGTGCTCTCCTGGATCTGGGCGCTGGACGCCCGGGCCACCACCAGTCTGCTGATCCGCGGGCGGGATCTGGCGGCGCAGACCGGTCTCGCCGAGCACCAGGTGGCCGTCGGGCTGGCCGACGACTGTGCCGAGGCGGCGTGGGTCGACGCGGCGGTGGCGGTCGACGGGGTACGTCCGGTGACCACGGTGGCGGCCTTCAACGACATCGTGCTGCCCTACGGGGCGGCCATCAGCGAACGGTTGTCCTGCCCCGGACCCCGGCCGGAGCTGGTGCACGCGGTGCACCACAAGCCCGAGTTCCGCCGCCGGTTGCGGGTCGAGGGCGTGCAGGACGTCCCGTACCGGCTGGTCGGGTCGGAAACCGAGGTGGCGCAGTTCGGCACCGACCACGGCTGGCCGGTGATCGTCAAACCGAGCCGGGGGGCGGGCAGCTACGGGGTGACCCGGGTCGACGGGCCCGACGGGGCTGCCGACGGATTTGCCAACGCCCGCAACCCCAACCGGTGGACGAGCGCCGAGGTGATGGTCGAACAGTTCCTCACCGGCCCGCAGTACGGGGTGGAGTCGTTCTCGGAGAACGGCGAGCACCAGGTGCTGATGATCGAGCGGATGTTCATCGGTACCGGCAATCCGATGGTGCTCGGCGTGGCCGCGCCGGCCGACCTCGACGAGCAGGCGTGGTCGGCTATCGCCACCCAGGTCGGGGCGGTGCTCACGACGCTGGGGGTGCAGACCGGCCCGACCCATTGCGAGGTGCTGCTGACCCCGGACGGGCCCCGGGTGATCGAGGCGCACCTGCGGTTCGCCGGGGACCGCATCCCGGACCTGCTGCAGGCGGTGACCGGAGTGGACGAATTCGAGCTGTGCGCCCGGCAACTGCTCGGTCAGCGGGTGTTGCCGCGGCTGCGCCGCAGGCTCGCTGACCGGTCTGCCTGGCGCGGCGCGGCCATCTGGTACGCCGACCTGCCGCGGGCCGGCACCCTCGCGGAGGTGACCGGGGTGGCGCAGGTACGCGCCGCCGACGGGGTGGACGAGGTGCAGGTGCTGGTCTCGCCGGGGCAGCCGGTCCAGCCGTTGGCGACCAGCGACGATCGGTACGCCTTCGTCCGCACCAGCGCCGCCACCATGTCCGACGCGCTCGCGGCCGCCCGGGACGGCGCGGCCCGGATCGGCTTCGTGCTGGCCTGACCCGCCGGCACGCAGCCGTGCGGGCCGCCGACACGCTCAAACGCGCCGGGTCGCCCGCGCGGGCCGGCCGGGACAAACGGTGGACGGTTACCCGCCCGTCGGCACGAGCCGGGCGGCACGCGGGTCGGTGACGTCGTAGTCGAGGTCGGCGACGGCGGCGCGGGCCCGTTCGACCGCGATCTCGGGGGTACCCCCGACGGCGGTGACCGCCACGCACCGGTCGTCGACACTGTGTACCGGCTGGACCCGGGTCCCGTCGGCGACGAGCTGCTCGACCGCGACCACCCCGCGCTGCGCCCGCGCCCGGTCCTGCCCGTTGACGGCGCGCAGCACGCCGGCCGCGGGCGCTCCACCGAACCAGACCGCGGCGGCCGGTACCCCCGCCCGGCGGTCCCGGGCGGCGGCGACGTGCGGCAGCACCGGCTCGCCGAGGAGCTGGCGGGCCCACAGCTCGTGGATGTCCAGTCCGGTGGTCAACCGGACCAGGTCGAAGATCCGGTCGCCGCCCTCGCGCAGGTGACCTTCGATGATCTGCGCGCCGGCGTCGGTGACGATGACCTCCCAGTGCGAGGGCCCGGACCGCACCCCGAGCGCGTCGAGGACCGCCAGTACCCGCTCGCCGGCCGCCCGGGCTGTCTCGTCGGGTACCGGCGCGGGCGCGACGATGCCGAGGATGTAGGGCAGCGGGGTGTGCACGTACTCCCGGGTGATCCCGGTGACGGCGTGGGCGCCGTCCGCGGAGAAGGCGTCGACGGCCAGCAGCGCTCCGGTCTGCCACACCTCGACCATGACCCGGCTCTCGCCGTAGCCGCTGACCGAGCGCGCGTGCGCCAACGCCGGGGCCGCCGCGTCGGCGTTCTCGACCCGGGTGACGCCGAAGCTGGCCCGGCCCCGGCAGGGTTTGAGCGCGAGCGGGTAACCGTGCCGCCGCCCGAACTCCACAATGTCCTCGACGGCGTCGACCTGTCGGTACGGCACGTCGGTCAGGCCCCGCTCGCGCAGGAAGGCCCGCAGCGCGAGCTTGTCGTACACGGTCGCGACCTGCGCGCCGGCCGGACCGGGCACCTCCAGCGCGGTGGCGATCGCGGCGGCGGCGTCCATCACCGGGTCGGTCATCGCGACCACCCGGCTGACCGGCCGGGTGGCGTGGATCGACCGGGCGAGGCGCACCCAGTCGTCGGGTCCCGCACCGGCCCCGACGCCGATCGCGAGCAGGTGCTCGCCGACCGAGTCCTGGGTCGCGAGGTTGGTCGACCGCACCAGCAGGCTGGTGCGCACGCTGCCGTCGAGCCGCGTCAGCCAGCGGCGTAGCTGGTCGGCCCGGCCGAGCAGCAGGAGGTGTTCTGCGGTCATGGCGACCTCGCGCGTCGTGGTGGTTGCTGTCAGCCTGGGAGATGTCCGGCAGGGTGACGAGTCGGGCTTCGGGGGACAGTCGTTGTGTGACCCGCTCAACCTCCGCGCGGCCGGGTGCGACTGGACAGGTAGTGACACACCTGGCCGGCGCCACGTACACGAGGGGAATCCGTGGTTGACGACGACTTCCAGACATTCGTGGAGGAGCGGTACGGCACGCTGCTGCGGACCGCGTACCTGCTCACCGGCGACCGGGACCGGGCCGAGGACGCGCTGCAGTCGGCGCTGCTCGCGGTGATGTCGAACTGGCGGCGGATCACCCAGCCCGAGGCGTACCTGCGCCGGGTGATGCTGAACCAACTGGTCAGCGGCTGGCGGCGGAACCGGGTGGTGGAGGTGCTCACCGCCGTGCTGCCTGAGCGTGCGGCGCCCGAGCAGCCCGCCGACCGGCGCGACGAACTGTGGTCGGCGCTGCGCCGGCTGCCGGTGCGGATGCGCGCCGTGCTGGTCCTGCGCTACTGGGAGGACCTTTCCGAACAACAGACGGCCGAGGCCCTGGGCTGCTCGGTCGGCACCGTGAAGAGCCAGGCTTCGCGTGGCCTGGTCCGCCTGCGCGAACTGCTCGACAGCCCGATCCGAGGCTCCGTACCCGTACCCGGGGAGGCATCATGATTGACGATCTGCGTACCACCCTCGCCCGTCACGCCGGTGAAGTGGTTCCGGTGGCCGACCCGTTCGGGCGGCTGCTCGTCCGCCGCCGCCGGCACCGCCGCACGGTGACCATCGGCATGGCCGTCGCGGCGGCGGCCACCCTGGCCCCGGTCGGGGTATTGGCGGCCAACGGCTGGCGTGGTCGTCGTCAGGACCTGCCGACCCTGTCGCCGCTGGTGCATGCCCTGCTCGACTCGCCGGTGCGCGGCTCGTTGGCCGACGACGCGGCGTTCCTGGCCGCGCTGCGGCACCGGGTCGCCGCCGGTGATCCGGTGCAGGAGACGCCCGCCGGGCAGTCGGAGGTACCCGGTACGACCGACCCGACTGATCTCTCCGGGCAGGATGACCCGACCGGCGGCCGGGGCTCATTCGACCCGGCGACGCTGGTGGTGCTCTTCGCCGGGGACATCACCGGTAACCAGCGGGTGGCCCTGGTTGCCATCCCGCAGCGACAGGTCGTCGAGCTCTGGGGCGGTCCCGCAGGCACGCCCGTCGACGGCCTCAGCTACCGCACGCAGTGCGGACTGGACCCGGTGTTGAATGTGGACAATCTCGAGTTCGAGGATTCGGAGCAGGACCCGGTCGTCGTTGTCGGCGCGAACCTGATTCTGGCCCCGGCCGGCGCGCAGGTGTACTACTCCGAGGCCGCCCGCTACCTGGCCGACGGCACGGTGGCCCGGGACTGGAGCCTGACCCCCCGGGACTACCTGGTCCGCAACCTCACCGACATCCGGCGGCGGCACCGGGTGCGGGTCAACTACGACGGTGTCGTGCTCTACCAGGCGCAGGTGAGCACGATGGGCACCTTGGCCGAGAGCGAGGTGATCGGCCCCGTCGATCCCACGCCGAGAGTGGGGGTGCCGCAGCCGGAGTTGACCCGGCGCGCCGCCGAGAGTCTCGCCGCGGCCGGCGACCTCGACGTGGCGACCACGGTCTTCCAGGTGCTGTGGAGCTCGACCCTTCCCAGCCTGGCTGAGCACGAGAAGGACATGCCGGTCGTCGCGGTGTTCGGGCGCACTCCGGACGGAGGCGGCCTCTACGGCATCGTCGCCGACGCTCCATGGCAGTTCGCCCTCGCCGCGCCCGGTGGTCACGGTTTCGTTGACGTTGTCACCGCACCGGCGGGCTTCGGCGTGCTCGGTGACCCGGCGCGCTCGATGATCGCGACGCGCCTGTTCCCGAGGTCGCTGTTCGAGGCCGTGCGCCCACAATCCGGCAACATCGGCTGGCTGACCGATGGGATCCAGATCGTCGCGCCGCCGAATGCGGTGCGCGCGGAGATCGTCGGCGGATCGTCCACGATCAGTGCCGCCCTGCAGGACGGCGTGGGCATGCTGACCGTGCCGGCGGACGTCGATGCCACCGTTCGGGCCTACGACCCGGCCGGCCAACTCGTTGCCAGCAGCCACTTCGCCGATGTCCGGTACACCGCCCGCGATTCCTTCGAACCAACCATCTACGGCTGGTGAGGATCCGTCCCGGGCCGGGTTGGTGGCGGCGCCCGGCCCGGGACGCCCGCGGAGCGGGTCAGCTGCGCGACGCGGTGCGCGCCTGCCAGCGGAAGGCCACGGTGATCAGCACAGCCGCCACCGCCGCGACACCGACGGCGATGCCCAACCCGGCCGGGTCGGAGTAGTCCAGGGCGAAGAAGTCGGCGATCGGGGGGAGCGTGGCGGCCAGCGTGAAGGCGGCCACCATGGCGAGCACCAGCCCGATCCGCCACCAGGTGTAGGGCCGGGCGGCGAGCAACAGCACCCAGGCGGCGGCCAGGAACAGGGTCAGCGTGGCGGTGCTGCTGTCGGTGGTCCGGCCGGTGGCGGTGTCCAGCCGGGCCAGGCCGTATCCGGTGAACGCGGCCACCCCGCAGATCAGCCCGGCCGGGCCGGCGAAGCGCAGCACCCGGCCGACGAACCCGGGCCGGGCGCGGGCGGAGTTGGGCGCCAGCGCGAGGAAGAAGCCGGGGATGCCGATGGTGAGCGAGCCGACCAGGGTGACATGCCTGGGCAGGAAGGGGTACGGCATCCCGACCACGCCCACCAGCAGCGCGAGTACCAGCGAATAGGCGGTCTTCACCAGGAACAGGCTGGCCACCCGCTCGATGTTGGCCAGTACCCGCCGACCCTCGGCGAGCACCGCCGGCACGGCCGCGAAACTGTCGTCCAGCAGCACCACCTTCGCCACCGCCCGGGTGGCCGGGCTGCCGGAGCCCATCGCGATGCCCAGGTCGGCGTCCTTGAGCGCGAGCGCGTCGTTGACGCCGTCCCCGGTCATCGCCACGGTGTGCCCGGCGGCGCGCAGGCTGCGCACGAAGCTCCGCTTCTGGGCCGGGGTCACCCGACCGAACACCGACTGCCGGTCCAGCTCCGCGGCGAGCTCAGCCCCTTCCCGGGGTAACTGCCGGGCGTCGACCGGATCGGCCGGCCCCGGGCAGGTCCAGCGCGCGGGCCACCCCGCCGACCGAGGCCGCATTGTCGCCGGAGAACACCTTCACGGTGACCCCTCCCCGCTCAGGTACCGCAGCGTCCCGGCCGCTTCCGGCCGCAACCGCTGGCGCAGCACCACCAGCCCGGCCGGTCGGACCGTTCCGAGCGGGGCGTCCGTCCGCAGTGGACGGTCGAGCCGGCCCAGCGCCAGTACCCGCAGCCCCGCCGCGCCGGCCGCCTCCGCCTCGGCCGCGCTGCGGATCGTCCGCGGCCAGGATCACGTCCGGCGCACCGAGCACCCAACTGCCGCCCCGGTCGCCGAAGTCGGCTGCGCTGTACTTGCGGGCCGACGAGAACGGCACCACGGTCGCCGCCGCCCAGCCGGCCGGCCCGGTCCCGGCGTCCGGCACTTCCTGCTGGTCGGTGGGTGCGGCAGGGGTCATCGCGGCGATGGCGCGCATGGTGGGGTTGGGGGCCGGGTCGAGCCGGGCCAGGGCGGCGAGCGCGGTCCGCACCTCGCCGTCGGTGAACGGCGCCACCGGGTGTACCCGGTCCAGGTCGAGTTCCGGGGCCGTCAGGGTGCCGGTCTTGTCCAGGCACAGCACGTCCACCCGGGCGAGCACCTCGATCGCCGGCAGCTCCTGCACCAGGCAGCGCCGGCGGCCCAGCCGGACCACGCCGACCGCGAACGCCACCGAGGTGAGCAGCACCAGCCCTTCCGGGATCATCGGTACGATCCCGGCCACGCTGGCCACCGCCGCCTGGGCCATGGTGTCGTCCCCGCGTACCTGGCTGACCAGCAGCAACGCTCCGACCGGCACGATCAGCCAGGTGAGCACCCGCAGGATCCGGTTGATCCCGGCCAGCAACTCCGAGTGCGCCAGATCGAACCGGCGGGCGTCGCCGGCCACCCGGTTGGCATAGGCGTCCGCGCCGACCCGGGTGGCGACGAATCCGCCCGATCCGGCCACCACGAAGCTGCCGGAGAGCACCTGGTCACCCGGCCCCTTCGGGACCGGATCCGCCTCCCCGGTCAGCAGCGACTCGTCCAGTTCCAGCCCGGTCGCCTGCGACACCTGGCCGTCCACCGGCACCTTCGCTCCGGTCGTCAGCAGCACCAGGTCGCCGGCCACCAGCTCCTCGGGCGGCACCTCGGTCGGGTTGCCGTCCCGGCGGAGGAGCACCGGCGCCCGCTCCAGCAGCGCCAGGCCGTCCAGGGTGCGCTTCGCGCGTACCTCCTGGATGATCCCGACCGCGCTGTTGACCACGATGACCAGCCCGAACAGGCCGTCCTGGGGTTCGCCGAAGACCAGCACGATGACCAGCAGCACCCCGATGATCGCGTTGAACCGGGTGAGCACATTGGCCCGCACGATCGACCAGACCGACCGGGACGACCGCTGCCGCACCACGTTGCCCTGCCCGGCGGCGCGCCGCCGGGCCACCTCCGCCGTATCCAACCCGTCCGGCACCGCCACCCCCTGCTCCCTCCCGACGCTACCGAGGCGCGGCCCGCCGCACGCCGGGTACGGGCGGGCACCGCGCCCGCGGGTCGGGCTCAGAGCCGCGGGCGTCGGGCTCGGCAGGCGGGGTCGGGCTCGGCAGGCGGGGTCGGGCTCAGAAGGCGTAGACGGCGGAGGTGTGGCTGACGGCGACGGTGTGCGTCACGCAGGTGTCGCCGGTCAG
>CAWCFK010000002.1:0-9807 GCA_963794685.1 uncultured Actinomycetota bacterium
TGCTCGCGCAGCGCGGCTACGGTGAGCAGGGTGAAGTCGCGGCAGCAGCCGGCCACCCGGTGCTCCGCCGGCCGGGGCCGGGCCAGCGGTTGCGGGAACCGGCGCTGATCGCTGGCGAGGATCCGGTCCACCCAGCGGTTGTCGATATCGGCCAGCCGCTCGCCCTCGAAGGTGAACCCGCCGCCCCGGGTAGCGCACCAGCACGTTGCGGACCACCGAGGTCAGCGCCGGCAGGTCGACCGGGAGCCCGGCGAGCAGCGGGCGAGCAGGCCCTGGATCGGTGTACGCGGAGTGGACGGCGTATTCGGCAAGTTCTGGCATGGTTCCCCCCGTGTGGATCAGCTGTCCCGACGCCGGCGCAGCCGCTGCCAGCACACCAAATCTTCGCGTTCCTGCCTAGTCCTGACAGCGAGCCCTTTCGCACCCTGAACTGCGCGCTCAAGTCGACTTCGTTGACGCGGATGGCGAAGCAGGGGTCGAGATAGGGCCCACCGGGTGAGGGTTGCGGATTTGGCACTGTGCCGGGTTTGCGGCATGCTCGGGGGCGACACGCGACTGGCGGCATGGGGATGGGATCGACCATCGGGGAGCGTCTGCCGGAGCCGACCGCCTGGGCTCCGGCGCTGGTGGGAGCGCGAATGTCCGAATCCAGCCCAACCACTTCGAGCGGCGAACACACCGCGCGACTGCTGCCGGGCGGCCCGGTGGCCGAGGCGGTGCTGGCCGACGTGCGGGACCGGGCCGGGCGACTGCGTGAGCGCGGGGTGCAGCCCAGCCTCGCCACCATCCTGGTCGGCAACGACGACGCCAGCGCGGGGTACATCCGGATCAAGCAGAAGCAGGCCGCCGAGTTGGGCTTCGCCTCGCCGCACGTACACCTGCCGGCCGACGCCGGCCAGGCCGACCTGCACCGGGCGATCACCGAGTTCAACGACGACAAGGACGTACACGGCCTGCTCATCCAGTACCCGATCCCGGGCCATCTGGACTACGACGCCGCGCTGGCGGTGATGGACCCCGCAATGGACGTCGACGGCATGCACCCGGTGAACATGGGCCGGCTGGCGCTCGGCATGCCCGGCCCGCTGCCGTGCACGCCGGCCGGGATCGAGGCGCTGCTCGCCTTCCACGAGATCCCGGTGGCCGGACGGGAGGTGGTCATCCTCGGCCGGGGGCCGACACTGGGCCGGCCGCTGGCGCTGCTGCTGGCGCAGAAGCGGCCGACCGCCAACGCGGCGGTGACCGTGGTGCACACCGGCGTACCCGACTGGGGCCGGTACACCCGGCGGGCCGAGATCCTGGTGGCCGCTGCCGGGGTACCCGGCATCATCCAGCCGGAGCACGTCCGGCCGGGGGCGACGGTGATCGGCGGCGGGGTGCGCTACTCCGGCCGGCGACTGCTCCCCGACGTTGACGAAGCGTGCGCGAGCGTGGCCGGGGCGATCACCCCCCGGGTCGGCGGCGTTGGCCCGACCACAGTGGCGATGCTCTTCCGCAACGCGATCGCCGCCGCCGAACTCGCGGTCGGCTGACCCGTGCCGGTGCGGGGCGGCAACCGACCGCCCCGCACCGTGGGCTACTTCTTCAGGCCTCGGAGAATCGGACCATGTTGCCGGACGGGTCCCGGAACGCGCAGTCGCGTACGCCGTAGGGCTGGTCGATCGGCTCCTGCAGGACGTCGAAGCCGGCCGAGCGGACCCGTTCGAAGGTGGCATCCGCGTCGTCGACAGCGAAGATGACTCCCGGCAGGGAACCCTTGGCCAGGAGGGATTCCAGCTCCTTGGTGTCGGCTGTTTTGCCCATCCCGACGCGTTCGAGCATCACCTCGACGTCGGGCTGGGCGGCGGAACGCACGGTCAGCCACCGGAACCCGTCGAAGTCGACGTCGTTGGTGACCTCCAGGCCGAGCGCGTCCCGGTAGAACTTCAGGGCCTCGTCCTGGTCATGGACGACAATGAACGCGTGTGACAACCGGATACTCATACCGGCGACGCTACCGACCCCGGCTGCCCCGGGCTTCTCCGATCCTGCTCGACTCGCGGACGCTGATCAGCGGGTCGGGCGGTCAGCGGGTCGGGCCACGCGCCGGGCGACCGACGGACTTCGCGTAGCAGGCTGGCACGGCGGCGTAGGCACGGTGGTCGCGGGCCCGGTACGCGCTCGGCGACTCCCCCACGATCTCGGTGAACCGCGCGCTGAACGACCCCAACGAGGTGCCGCCGACCAACATGCACACCTGCGTCACCGGGTACCCGGCGGAGCAGCTCCTTGGCGCGCTCGACCCGGCGGGTCATCAGGTACGTGTACGGCGTCTCGCCGAAGGCGGCGCGGAACTGGCGGGAGAAGTGCGCGGGGGACATCAGCGCGGCCCGCGCCAGCGCCGGCACGTCCAGCGGCCGGGCGTACTCGCGGTCCATCAGGTCGCGGGCGCGACGCAGGTGGGCGAGGTCCTCGGGGGTCACCAGGCCAGCATTCCACGCCCACCCGGAGCTGCTCAACGAAGCCGTCGGGTGGCCCACCGCCCGCGCCGGTCCGGGCGATGCGCAGCCGCGGCTCGGCTCAGTTGGCGGACGGCAACGGTGCCGGCAGTTCGACGGTGGCCCAGGTGACCTTGCCGTCAGCGGTCGGCGTGCAACCCCACGAGTCGGCCATCGAGTCGACGATCAGCAGGCCGCGCCCGTACCCCTGACCGTCGCCCTCGGGCCCCTCGCCGGCCGGGTGCAGCAGGCGCGGGTCGCCATCGCGGACCGCCAGGGACAGCGTGCCCCCGGACAGCCGTACGGTCACCTGCAGCTCGGTACGGGCGTGCACGACGCCGTTGGTGACCAGCTCGGAGACGATCAGTTGGCCGATCCGGGACAGCCGGCGTACCCCCCACTCCGCGCATGCCTCCTTGACCAGCACGCGGGCGATCTCCGGGGCGGTCCGGTCGGGGACCAGCTCCACGGTGTCCCGGCACCTGTCGAGTTCCCAGCTGTGCGCCTTGCGGGCCTCGGCCACCGACCCGAACACCTCCACGCTGGGGCGGGCGGCGACCGTGGCCACCGAGCGCACCACGTCGGTGGAGCCACCGCAGAGCATCAGATCCGCTCCGGGCCAGCGGGAGGACTCCTCGGCGAAGTCGGAGAAGGCGTTGGCGGCCCGCTCGCTGACCTGGGTCAGCCGGGTCATGTCGAGGACGACGGCCTGTGGCTGATCGGCCAGGCAGTCGCGCAGGGTGACCAGGCAGGAGGGCAGCGCCAACTGGTCGAGCGGGCCGGAGAGCCCGACCACGGCGACCGGCAGGCGCTCGGCGACGGTAGCGGCGAAGGCAGCCATGCTCAACGCACCGTGGGGTGTGGTTGCCGGAGGTCCATCAGCTGACCAACCTTTCCCGCATGCTCGTACTGTGGCGGCCAAGGCCACACGGCCGCCGATCGGGTGGATCCACGGCCCGCCGGGGCCGTCTGTCGCGGGGAGCGCAGGCCAACGCTCCGACGCTTCCAATCAATATCTACCCGATATCGTGCCAGCCAATCGCGCGGCAGACATCTTGGCTGCTCAAGCTGCGGTTCCGCGGGAGTCCGGCGGGCCGGCCGACGGACGGTCCGGGGAGCAGCAGACCGCTGTCCGGCCGTGGTCCGGGCCTGGCCGTGGTCCGGGCCTGGCCCTGGTGGCGGGCCCGGACGTGGTCCGGGCGGCGGCACGGCGGGGATCCTCCCTGGGCGCAGTCGGCACCGGCACGGACAGATGCCAACGGCACCTCCACGCTGACCCGAACCTGCGTGGAGGTGCCGTGGCGTGCGCCAGCCGAGCGGAGCGGGGGGTGGGGGGGCCGCTACTCCGCGTCGTCGGCCAGCAGGGCGTCGCGCAGTTTGCGCAGCGCCGCACTGAGAAGTCGGGATACCTGCATCTGGGAGACGCCCAGCTGCTCGGCGATCTGGGTCTGGGTCATGTTGTCGTAGAAGCGCAGCGACAGCACCCGCTGGTCGCGCTCGGGCAGCGCACCCAGCAACTGCAGGACGCTGTGCCGGTCGGCGAAGCTGTCCAGGTCGTTGTCGGTGGTGCCGATCAGGTCACCGAGCTCGGTTTCGGTGTCCCCGTCGCCGAGCACCGTGGTGTTCAGTGACCGCACGTTGTAGGCGGTGCCGCAGGCCTGGGCGCTGCGAACGTCCGCGACGGTGATGCCGAGCCGCTCGGCGATGTCCTCGGCGGTCACCGAGCGACCGAGCTGCTGGGTGAGGTCGGCGGTCAGCTTGTTGATCTCCAGGTGGAGTTCCTGAAGCCGACGGGAGACGTGCATGTCCCAGGCGGTGTCGCGGAAGTGCCGGCGCAGCTCGCCGAGGATGGTCGGAGTGGCGAAGCCGGCGAACGAGGCGCCGCGCTCCGGGTCGAACCGGTCGACCGCCTTGATGAGCCCGATCGTCGCCACCTGGATCAGGTCGTCGACCGGCTCGCCACGGCCGGCGAAGCGCAGCGCCAGGCCTCGGGCGAAGGACATGTATTCGCAGATCACCCGGTCACGGGCGGCCCGGCGAAGCGGATCGGTTTCGGTCAGGTGACTCAACTCCGCCATTGCCGCGACACACTGGTCGTGCTGCGCTGCGACAGGCGAAGGCTGTCGGCTGGTGATCTCGGCGACCTGTGGCACAACGTCCTCCCAAGACGAGCCGATGGATATCGCTTAGTTCAGCGAACCGACCTCGTGGATGTGAGGTCGGCTGCGGACAGAGCTACAGCGGGTTACCGCCGTCTACTCCCTCGACCTTACGGGAGCGCTCCGACAACCACAAGATTTCGCGATGCACAATCATCCGAGGGCGCTTTTTTGTAGTCCCCTCGGAGGAAGTCGGTGCCCATTTTGTTGGTATTTATACTTAATTCACCTCCGTCGGCAGGACCTTCCGACTCGTCCCTCCACTGTGGAGCAGAGAGTGACACATTGACTCTCGTTTAGCTACCGTAAGTAATCGTCACAGGTCAGAACGGCGTCAAGGCGAAACGGATTCGGCTCTTTCGCGGTGGACCCGGACAGCGCGACACCAGCAGACAGACGCAGGCTCCGCTACTCGAAACAGCGCGGCTACTCGAACAGCGCGGCGGCTCGCCCCAGCGCTGAGCAGGAGGCGGCGTCGGGAGCGGGCGGCAGCGGGTTCGGGGAGTGGGGTGGCGTGGCTGGTCAGGCGGGTGCGATCAGGCGCTCGCTGAGGCCGACCAGGTCGAAGACCCGGCGTACATCCGGGTCGACCCGGTGCAGTTCCAGCCGGCACCCCCGGGCTGCCGCCACCTTGTGCGCCCGGATCAGCGCGCCGATGCCGCTGGAATCGCAGAACGACACTCCGGAGAAGTCGATGGCCAGCACCGTTGGCGCCTGGTCCAACAGGGTGACGACCGCATGCTCCAGCGTCTCCGCCGTGTCCATGTCCAGCTCTCCCCGGGCCGCGAGGCCGGCGATCCCGTCCGTGCGGGTCGGCTCCAGGTCCACAACAAGCGTCGTCACGAATGCAGACTACCCCGCGCCCCCACCGTGGGCGCTCATGCGTGCCGCGGCACCGCCGACGCCGGAAACGCTGCGTGCCAGGTCCGGACACGAGCGCATCGACGCCCGGCCACGTTGTCCGCCGGGCGGGCCGGGCCGGTACGGTGACGACCGTGGTCGAGCAGGGTGCCGCCGGTGCGGTGGAGATCTATACCGACGGCGCGTGCAGCGGCAATCCCGGGCCGGGCGGCTGGGGCGCGGTGCTGAGTTACGGCCGGCACGTCAAGGAGTTGTGTGGCGGCGAGTACCCGTCGACCACCAACAACCGGATGGAGTTGATGGCCGCCATCCAGGCGTTGGAGAGCCTGACCCGACCGAGCGTGGTGGTCCTGCACACCGACAGCAGCTACCTGCGCAGCGGCATCATGACCTGGCTGCCGGCCTGGCAACGTAACGGCTGGCGGACCGCGGCCAAGCAGCCGGTGAAGAACGTGGACCTGTGGCAGCGGCTGGCGGCCGCGGTGGCCCGGCACCGGGTGGAGTGGCTGTGGGTCAAGGGCCACAGCGGCGACCCGGGCAACGAACGCGCCGACGCCCTGGCCAACGAGGGCATGACCCGCGCCCGCGCCGACGCCCAGCTCTGACCGCACCAATTCGTCCTGCGCGCCGTGGTGGGTGGGAGTGCCGTCAGCGCAAAGGCTGGCAGTGGGCGCACCAGTAGCTGTGCCGGCCGGCGAGCGCGGCGCGGCGTACCGGGGTGGCGCAGACCAGGCAGGGCTGGCCGGGGCGGCGGTAGACGTAGACCTCGCCGCCGTGCCGGTCCACCCGGGGTGGGCGGCCCATCGCCTCCGGCGTGTGTGCACTGTGGACGGTGTCGATCCGGCCGGTCGCGACGGCGGCCGTCATCAACGCGGAAAGGTCGCCCCAGAGCGCGGTCCAGCAGGCTGCGGTGAGCGCCCGACCGGGTGTGGTGGGGGCGAGGCCGGCGCGGAACAGCGCCTCGGTCACGAAGATCAACCCGGCGCCGGCCACGATCGACTGGTTGAGCAGCAGCCCGGCCAGCGGCGTCGGGCTGCGGGCGATCCGGGGGTACGCCCGTGCCGGGTCGGCGTCGGCGCGCAGTGGATCCTCACCGAGCCGAGCCCGCAGCGCCTGCACCTCGACCGGGGAGAGCACCTCGCAGGCGGTGGGGCCACGCAGTTCCAGCCAGTGTCCGCCGCCGCGCTGGCGCAGTCGCAGCTGGCCGACCGGGGCCGGCGGTCGACCCGGGCCGTCGGCGAACTTGCCGTAGAGACCCAGGTGCACGTGCAGGCTGCGGTCACCGGCGAAGTGGTGCAGCAGGTGCTTGCCGTACGCCTCGGTGTCGACCAGTTCGGTGCGGTCCAGCAGCCTTGCCCCGGCGGCGAACCGGCCCTGCGGGCTGTCCACCCGTAGCCGCTGACCGGCGAAGAGTTCGCGGTGTCGGCGGGCGAGCCGGTGAATGGTATGACCCTCGGGCACCGCGCCACCCTACCCGGCCGCCCGGCCGCCCCCTCGGACAGCGATGCCACAGCAATGCCCAACAGAAGTGCCAGGCCTCCAGGGCGGCGGCCAGAATAGGACGGTGCAGCCGACACTGATCGCGATCCGGGTCCAGCCGGGCGCGTCGCGTACCCGGGTGGGTGGTGGGTATCCCGGACGGTACGGGCCGGCGCTGGTGGTCCGGGTGGGTGCGCCGGCCGTGGACGGGCGGGCCACGGCGGCAGCGATCGGGGCGGTGGCCGACGCGCTCGGACTACGCCGGGCGGACGTGACCCTGCACCGTGGCGCGACCAGTCGCGACAAGGTGCTCGCGGTGGCGTACCCACCGGATGATCTGACCGCGCGCCTGACCGCACTGCGCGACCACGGCTGACGCCGGACTGGTCAGTTGACGGCGCGCCGGAATGAGTAGGTGACCGAGTACAGCCGCTGCGGCTGGCCGATCATCATGGCCGCCCGGTGGTAGGCCTGCCAGCCCTGGGCGCCGGCCCGGTTGAGGTGGCGCAGGTCGCCGAACTTCTCGTCGGTGCCCCAGCGCTCGATACCACCGGGGTGGTGGAAGGTGGCTGCCCAGTCGAGGTTCTTGTCGGTGCCGAAAGACCCGGTCGACTGGTACTCCAGGCGGGCGTACTCCCAAACCGTCACGCCGCCATCATGCCGTACCCCCGCAACGTCCGCGATGACCCGCGCCGCCGGCGGCCGCCGCGCCAGCCACCGACCCAGCCGCCCAGCCAGCCGCCCAGCCAGCCGCCGAGCCGGCCGCCCGCGTCACCGCACCCGTCGGGCGTCAACCAGGGTTGACGCCTGAAGAAGCGTCAACTAAGGTTGACGCATGACCGATCCGACCGAACTGGCCAGCGCTGCTGCCGGCGCGGATGCCCGGCAGGGGCTGCGCGCGGCGCTGGCGCTGCGTCGGCTGGCCGAGACGCTGGAGGCGCTCCAGGTCGGCAACGCCCGCCGCCAGGGCTGGTCCTGGCAGGACATCGCCGACGCGCTCGACGTCAGCAAGCAGGCCGTGCACAAGAAGTACGCCAGCCGCACCGATCCGAAGAAGCCCACCGACCGCAGGGAGGACTAGATGTTCGAGAGGTTCACCGTGCCGGCCCGCGAGGCCGTCGTCCGCGCCCGGGACGAGGCACGCGCCGCGCATGCCCCACAGATCGGCACCGAGCACCTGCTGCTCGCGCTGCTCGACGAGCGCGCCAGCGTGGCGTACCCGGCGCTCACCGCCGCCGGGGTGAACGCCGACGCGGTCCGCGCCGAACTCACCCGGCTGGTCAGCCCGGCGCCCGGCCTGCTCACCGACGCGGACGCCGAAGCGCTGCGCAGCGTCGGCATCGATTTGGACGCGGTGCTCGCCCGGATCACCGAGACCTTCGGCCCGGACGCGCTCACCCCCTCCCCCACGGCACGCGGCCGCTGGCGTCGCCGGACCGACGGCTCCACCTCCCGGTTCAGTCCAGGTGGCCGCAAGGTCATGGGGATCGCGCTGCGCGAGGCGATCCGGCTGGGCGACCGGCACATCGACGACGGACACCTGCTGCTCGGCCTGGTGCGCGGCGACGAGCTGACAAACAAGATCATGACAACCCTGGGGGTACCGGTGGAGCAGCTCCGTGCCGCGGTGGAGTCCCGGCGGTCGGCGGCATGACCGGCGACCTGCTGACCGTGCCCGGCGCGCGGATCCACCACGAGATCCTCGGCGCCGGCCCGGTACTGCTACTCATCCCGGGCGGCAGCGGCGACGCGGCCACCTTCGGCCAGCTCGCCCCGCTGCTCGCCCGGCGGCACACGGTGCTCAGCTACGACCGGCGCGGGTACTCGCGCAGCCCCGCCGACTCCCCCGCCCCGGACGCCGGCTGGCTCGCCGAGGACGTCGCCGACGCACTGGCCCTGCTGGACAGGTACTCCCCCGGCGAGCCGGCGCTGGTGTTCGGCTCCAGCTCCGGGGCGATCATCGGGCTGGAGTTGTTGGCCCGGCACCCGGAGCGGGTACGACTGCTGGTCGCGCACGAGCCGCCGCTGCTCGGTCTGCTGCCCGACGCCGACGCCCGGCGCGCGTTCCTCGACACGGTGCACGCCATCGCGGCGCGGGACGGCGTGCCGGCCGCGATGCGGCACTTCAACCGGCACGTCGGTATCCCCGAGCCACAGCTGCCCCCACCGGACCAGCTGCCCCACCGGTCGCGGCGATGCTGCGTCGGCTCGCCGGCAACGGCGCGCACTTCGTGGAGTACGAGCTACGCCAGTACACCGCCGTGGTCCCGGACTTCGCGGCACTGCAGCGCCACCGCGACCGGCTGGTGCTGGTCGGCGGGGCGGATTCGGGCGCGCTGCTGCCGTACCAACCGAATCTGATCCTGGCCCGACGGCTCGCGGTGCCGGTCCTCGATCTGCCCGGCGACCACATCGGCTATGTCACCAGGCCCACCGAATTCGCCGCCGCACTGGACACCGTGCTCAGCGGGGCACAGGCCGGGTGAAAACGGCCCTGCCCAGGACTCCGTCCGCCCAGCCGGGCAGGTACCGTTCCAGGGTCAACGCAAGCCCCCCGGAGCGTCAGGGCCCGACGCTCCGCACCCGAGGAGAGCACTCCCGTGACCGACGACGTGCAGGACCGGACCACCGAGGACGGCCCCGACTCCCCCGAGACCGGCCCGGAACCGACCCGGCGCAGCGCCGGAGCGGCCAAGCCCGCCAAGGCGGAGCCGGCCAAGGCCGAGTCAACCAAGGCTGAGCCGGCCAAGGCCGAGGCGACCGAGCCCGCCAAGGGCGAGCCCGCCACGGCCGACCCCGCGAAGGTCGAGCCCGCCAGGGCGGTGCCGGTC
>CAWCFK010000003.1:0-22807 GCA_963794685.1 uncultured Actinomycetota bacterium
CGGTCTCCACGTCCGAGCCGGCCGGCCCGGCCGAGAAGGCTGGTAGGCCGGACCCCGCTGGTGGCGTGCCACCCGGTGGCGTGGCAGCGGGGCGGCGACGGCGCAGTCGGCGACGGCCGGGGCGGCTCACCGTGCTCACCTCGGGGACTACTGGTATGCCACGCGGGGTGGCCCGGGGTCTGCCGCTCCGGTTGCTGGTCGGCCCGGTCAGTACCCACCTGCGGCTGCTACCACTGCGCCCGGGGCGAGCGATGGTGCTGGTTGCCGCACCGCACCACGGGTACGGGCTGGCCTACCTGGCAGCCGGCCTGACCCTGGGCATCCCGGTCCTGCTCGCCGCCGAGCTGCCCCCCGGACAGCTCCTCGACCTGGCCCGCGACCACGACGCGCAGACCCTGGTGGCGCTCCCCGTCCACCTGCACCGCCTGGCGGCGCACGGCGTCGGCGCGCCGAGCCTGCGGGCGATCATCAGTGGGGCCGCTCCGCTGAGCCCGCAGCTGCACGCCCGGCTCGTCGAGGTGTTCGGCGACATCGTCTACAACCTCTACGGCACAACGGAAGCCGGCTGGGCGGCCATCGCCACCCCCGCCGACCTGGCCGCCGCACCGGGCACCGTCGGCCGCGCCCCGGCCGGCGTGCGGCTGCGGATCCGGGACCGTGACGGGACGGCGGTGCCACCGGGTGAGGTGGGGCAGGTCCAGGTGGCCGGCTGGTTGCCCGGGACTGCCGAGGTGGCCACCGGCGACCTCGGGCACCTGGATCCGGTGGGGCGGCTGATCCTGCACGGGCGCACCGACGACATGGTGATCTCGGGCGGCGTCAACGTCTATCCGGAGCCGGTCGCCGCCGCCCTCGCCGAACACCCGGAGGTGGCAACGGTCCGGGTCAGCGCCGTCCCCGACGACGAGTTCGGGCAGCGCCTACGGGCAACGGTGACCCGCCGCCCGGCTCGACGCTCACCGCCGACGAACTGCGCGACTGGCAACGCGACCGGCTGCCGCCGGCCCAGCGGGTACGCGACATCGACGTCTCCGACAACCACGACCGGAGCACTGAATGATGGCCGGCAGTGCCGACACCTCGATCCGGATCGCCCGGGTGTTGCCGGAGCGCCGGCTGACCGCCTGCCCGGCGCCGGGCGTTGTTCGGGTCGCTGGCGGCCGGGGCGGCCGGTGGGCGACAATGCCCGCATGGCTGCGGTGTCGCTCGCTCCGCCGACCGTCTTCTCGGCGTCCGCGCCGCGGCTACGGGCCGGCGGGACGGCCGCCTCGGGCTGGGAGTTCGCCTTCCCGGCCGGGGCGAGCACGGGCGTCGGCACGATCTGCGGGTACCGGGAGTGGGGCGCGCCGATGCGCCGGCGTGAACTGCCGCACGGCGGGTACACCGTCGTCCTCAGCTTCGGTGATGCACTGCGGGTGGACAGCCGGCGGGTCACCTCGTTCGTCGCCGGACTCCACGACCGGCCGGTCGTCACCGCGCACGACGGTACCCAGCACGGCGTGCAACTGGTCCTGTCGCCGACCGTGGCCGCCGCGCTGCTGCGCCAGCCACTGGACACGCTGGCCAATGCCACCGTCGAACTGCCCGACCTGCTGGGCCCGGCCGCCGGCACGCTGGTCGAGCGGCTCGCGGTCGCGCCCGACTGGGGGACCCGCCTGGCGCTGTTGGACAGCGTGCTCCGGGCGGCCGGACGGGACGCCGACCCGGTCGACGGCGAGGTGCGCTGGGCACTGGACCTGCTCACCCGCCGACACGGGCAGGTACCCGTCGGCCACCTCGTCCGGGAGACCGGCTGGAGTCAGCGTCACTTCACCTCCCGGTTCCGTACCCAGGTCGGGATGGCGCCCAAGGCGTACGCCCGGATTCTGCGCTTCCAGCGGGCGTACCGGCGCATGCGGGCCACCCCCGAACAGTCCTGGGCCCGCATCGCCGCCGACTCCGGCTACTACGACCAACCGCACCTCAACCGCGAGTTCCGTGAGCTGGCCGGGCTGCCGCCCGGCGCGCTGCTGGCCGCCACCCACCCGAGCGGCGCCGGCATCGCCGCCTGAACGGGCGGCAGGTCAGTTTTGTCCAAGACCGGCCGTCGCCGATGCCGCTACCGTCCGGCACATGAGCGACGTGTTCCCCTCGCTGCGCTACCGGGACGTGGATGCCGCGCTGACCTGGCTCACCACCGTGCTCGGGTTCCGGGAGATCGTGGTCTTCCGCGACGACGCCGGCCGCGTCGTCCACGCCGAGCTCGGCTGGGGCGACGGTGCGGTGCTGGTCGGGCCGGACCGGACCGACCCGGCCGGTGACCCGGCCACCGGGCCGGACCACGGCACCGTGTACCTGGCCACCGCTGCCGACGAGCTGCGCGCCGGCTACGACCGGCTGGTCGCGGCCGGTGTTTCCGTGCTGGATCCGTTGAGCGACAAGGGTTACGGCCTCACCTTCACGGTCGAGGATCCGGCGGGCAAGCGGTGGAGCGTGGGCGACTACCGCCCCGCACCGCCCGCCGGTATCCCCGGCTGGCTGGAGATCGGGGTACCCGAGCCGGGGCCGACCGCGGCGTTCTTCACCGCGCTGTTCGGCTGGACGGCACACCCGATGGCCCACGGCAACGCCAACGTCACCGGCCCGGGGCTGCGCGCCGGGCTGCACGGGCACGACGAGGACCGGTCGATCGTCGTGTACTTCGCGGTACCGGACCTCGACGCGGCTGTGGCCCGGGTCCGCGAGCTGGGCGGCACCGCCGCAGACGCCGGCCCCGACCAGCCGGGCTTCGGCCGGTTCAGCAGCGCCACCGACCCGCAGGGCGTCGCCTTCGGGCTGCATCAACCGCCGCCCACCGGCGGCTGACCCGGCCCGGCTGCGCCGCCGGCAGGTCGAGTTCTGTCACTCCCGTACCGCCGCCCCGGGCAGGATTTCGTCGCGGCCGGTCCGCGGGAAGTCGTCGAGGACCGGATGGGCACGTCGCATACCGACCATTGGGGTATCGCCTTGCTCAGGGCAGTCTCCGATTGACGGCACGTGTAATCTTTCGCGTTGCACTCTGGCACGCGCCAGGTGGCCGTGCCGATCGGCGGCCGAGCTGCGCCGTGCCTGATGGAGTGGAGAACGGGTGGAGAATCGACGCGCCGTACGGCCGATCCTCATCGCCATCGGTTGGCAGGTCGCCATCCTGGTTGTCTTCGTCGGAATCGCCGTGTTGCTGCGTGGCCGGTACCTGGTCGGTACGGACCGGCTGAATCCAGACGAGGCGGAGCTGATGGCGCAGGGCCGCGCCGCGTTGCGCTCGCCGGTACCGTTCACCACCTGGACCACGGCGACAACCGGCCCGATCTGGGTGCTGTTTCTGGCCCTCCTGGGCGCTCTCGGTGCCCCGTTGACGATCCCGTTCGCCCACCTGCTGGCCGCCGTGCTGCTCGGACTCATGGGGTACTTCGGCTTCACGCTGGCCCGACGCGCGCTCGGGGCCGCGATGGCCGCCGTGCTCACGCTCTTCTGGTGGCTTCCGCTGGTGCTGGTGCTGACCGGCCTGCGGGCCGACTTCGCGACGTTGAGCACTGAACTGCTACCCGGCGCGCTGATTCTGGGCTCGGCGCTGTTGCGGGCCGAGACGCTGGCCCGGCGCCCGCTGCTGTACCTCGTCCCGGGGCTGCTCGCCGGCCTGGCCGTCGGCGCGAAGTACCAGGTGGCGCCGGTGGCCCTGGCCCTGCTGGTGGTCAATCTCGTGATCGTCGGCGAGCGCCGGTGGCGCAGCTGGCTGCGCGGAGCGCTGTTCTGGGCGGCCGGCGCCGTGGCGCCGTTCCTCGCCCTGGGCTTGCTGATGGTGCTGTCCCGGGATGTTTCGGTCACCGCCATCCGGATCAACCTGGAGTTCCTCGGCAGCTACGGAGCCGGGCTGTCGCTGTCCGACAAGCTTGCCAACTGGCGCGGCCAGGTCACCCACCTGCACCTGGTGCTGCTGGTGCTGGTGCAGTGCTGGCTGGGCTCCCGGTCGACGGCGCGGGTACAACTGTGCCGGGTGATCCTGGTGGTCGCTGGACTGGCGGCTGTGTTCGCCGGGGGGATGGGCTTCGGCCACTACCTCTTCCTGCTCTACACCGCGTGTGCACTGGCCACCGGTCTGCCTGTCCGGCCGGAGACGCAACTGGTGCCGGCTGTCCGCCGCCCGCTGCCGGCCGCCGCGGTGGTGCTGGTCGTGGCGATGGTGGGTTGGCTGGTCTCGTTCGGGCCGACGGTCGGTTCGGTTAGTCTCGCCGGCCGGCACAAACTGCACACCGCGCTGTCGGCCGGCTCCGTACACCATGACCGGCAGCTGGCCGCGCAATGCCCGGCGGGCTCGCAGGTGCTGGTCTGGGGCTGGGCATCCGAGCTGTACGTGGACAACTCCTGGCAGAACGCCATACCGTTCATCAACGTCATCCAGATCATTGCGGCCCCGAAGAACTACTCCGCAGGTTACGAAATGGTGAGAAGTGCGGTGGCCGACCCGTCCACCCGCTGTGTGCTGGACGCCGGCGGCATACCCGAATCGGCCAGCCTGACCCTGCAGTACCCGCAGTTGAGCAGCCTCCTTGCGGAGCAGTACACCCCGGTCTTCAACGTGTCCGACTGCGGTGGCTGCACGGTGTATGCACGTCGCTGACTTTCGATCCGAAACGGGGGCTACGGCGGCCTGACCGCAGGCTGTATCGTCCTGACTCGTCTGCTGTCCGCGCGGGGCGGTGGCAGCGCTTTTCCCTTCCATCCCAGCGGTCGCGGTCTCGGCGGCGTACCGGGCGGTTGGGACGGGCGGGTGCGTAGTGAAGAGGAGCAGTCATCGACACGCAGGCATTGGCTCAGCGGATCCGGATCCGGATCCTCGAAGCCGCATTCCGTGCTTCAAAAGGGCACATCGGATCTGCACTCTCGATCGCCGACATCGTGGCCGTCCTGGCCACCCGGGTGCGCGGTCTGGGTACCCGGGATGCCGACCGGGACCGGTTCGTGCTCTCCAAGGGACATGCGGCGACCGCCTGGTACGGCGCCCTGCGGGAGTTGCACGTCATCGATGACGAGACGTTCGCCAGCTACGGCGCGGACAACTCGCTGCTGGGTACCCACCCGGACCCCGAACTGGTCGGCGTCGACTTCATGACCGGCTCGCTCGGCCAGGGTTTCGGCTACGCCGTCGGATCGGCGATGGCCGCCCAGCGCAGTGCCCGGCCCTGGGCCGTCTACGCGGTGCTCAGCGACAGTGAGCTGAACGAGGGCGTCAGCTGGGAGGCCGCACTGCTGGCCGCACACCACCGCTGCGCGGGCCTGACGGTGGTCCTGGACCTCAATGGGCAGCAGGCGCTCGGCTTCACCCGTGACGTTCTGGACACCTCGGCCGCACCCACCGCCTTCCGCGCGATGGGCTGGTACGTCAGCGAGGTCGACGGGCACGATGTCGACGCGCTGGCCGCGGCTGTCTCGCGGCCGGTCGACGGCCGCCCGCATCTGGTCGTCGCCCGGACAACGGCCGGCCGGGGCGTCGACTTCATGCAGGGCCGCATCGAATGGCACTACCTGCCGATGAACGCGCAGCAGTACGCTTCCGCGTTGGCGCAGATGGAGGAGAGCAGCCGTGCGTAAGGCCGCAATCGACCAGCTCGCCGCACTCGCCCGGGTCGACAGTCGGATCATGCTGCTCACCGCCGACCTGGGCTTCGGCGTGCTCGACGACTTCGCCCGTGAACTGCCGGACCAGATCGTCAACGTCGGGGTAGCCGAGCAGGCGATGGTCAGCGTGGCCACCGGCATGGCAGAGGCCGGTTTGTTGCCGTACTGCTACTCCATCGCGACGTTCTCCTTCTTGCGGCCGTTCGAGTTCATCCGCAACGGCCCGGTCGCGCACCGGCTGCCGGTCCGGATCATCGGTGTCGGCGCCGGCGCGGACTACAGCTTCGACGGGCTGACCCACTACGCGCTGGAGGACCTGGCGCTGGCCAGGTCACAGCCGGGACTGACGGTGTTCGCCCCGGTGACCGACGACGACACCCAGCGGCTGGTCCGGGAGGCCAACGCCCTTCCCGGTCCGGTGTACCTACGGCTGAGCCGGCACGGGCTGGCGGAGCCCTCGCGTGACGTCCGGGATGAGGCGTCGGAGCCGACCGACGTGGTGATCTTCGCGCTCGGTACGGCCCAGACCCGGGCGCACACCATCGCCCGGGCGATCGGCGCGGCCGGCCTGTCCACCCGGACACTGTCGGTACTGCGCTTCGACGAGCGCACCGCCGACGACCTGGCCGTCCACCTTGCCGGCGCGCGGATCTGCCTGACCGTCGAGGACCACTACCGCTCGGGTGGCCTGGGCTCGGCGGCGGCGGAGGTCATCGCCACCCGCGGCCTGGGCATCCCGCTGGTCATGGACGCCGTCGGCATGTTGCCGGTAGGCGCCGTCGGCTCGCCGGCATATATGGAGTCCAAGCTCCACCTGCCGGTCGACCAGCTCGCCGCGGACGTACTGTCAAGCCTCAAACGATCAGGTGATAGAGCGTGACCCTCCGTAGTACCCCTCCTGCCGTCGACCCGACCGTAATTCCGGGCCCGATCGTCGTCTGCGGCGCTGGCGGGTTCATCGGCGCCCACGTTCTCGCCGCGCTGAGCGCCGGCCGGGATGACGTGACCGGCTTCGGTACCCGGCCGGACCCGTGGCGGATCGGCCTACTGGACGGGGTCCGCTACGAAGCGGTCGACCAGGATGGTCTGGCCGCCTTCCTGGACCGGCACCAGCCGCGCACGATCATCAACCTGGCAGCCTCCGGCGCGTACTCCTTCCAGGAGGACTCCTACCGGATACCCGAGGTCAACGTCGGGCTGGTGGACCGGCTGGCCCGCTGGGCGGTCGAGCACGACGCGGCGCTGATCCACGCGGGCTCGTCGTCCGAGTACGGGACCAACTGCACGGCGCCGTCCGAGGACGCGGTACCGGCGCCGAACAGCCTTTACGCGATCACCAAACTGGCCGCCACCCAGCTGCTGGAGGACTACTCGCGGCGGCACGGCCTGCGCGCCCGGGTGCTGCGGCTCTACTCGGTCTACGGCCCGCTGGAGGAGCCGCGCCGGCTGATCCCGGAGATCGTCCGCCGGGTACGCCGGGCCGAACTCCCCGAGTTCGCCGAGCCGAAGACCACCCGCGACTTCGTCTTCGTGGACGACGTCGTGGATGCCTTCGTGGCCACCGCCCGTGACGTCCACGAGCCCGGCGGGGCCCCCTTCCGGATCTACAACGTCGGCAGCGGGGTTGCCACCACGATGGCCGAGGTGGCACGGGTGCTGACCGACGACTTCGGCGTCGCCGGCGAGCCGGTCTTTTCGGCCGTGCAGCGGGCCTGGGACCTGCCGGACTGGTACAGCGACCCGAGCCGGATCAGCGGCGAACTCGGCTGGCAGGCACGAGTCGGGTTCGCCGAGGGGCTGCGGCTGACCACCGACTGGTACGCCGTGGGCGGCCACGCCGACCTGCTCGACGCACGGTTCTCGGTGGCGGGGACGCCGGCCGGCTCGTCGGCCGGGCGGCGCAAGGTCTCGGCGGTGATCGCGTGCTACAAGGACGGCCAGGCGATCCCGTTCATGCACCGCCAGTTGACCGAGGTCTTCGTCAAGTGCGGGGTCGACTACGAGATCATCTTTGTCAACGATGCCAGTCCGGACGACTCGGCCGCGGTGATCCAGGAGATTTCCCGTACCGACCCGCACGTCATCGGGATCACCCACCGACGCAACTTCGGTTCCCAGGCGGCATTCATGAGCGGGATGCGCCAGTCGACCGGGGATGCCGTGGTGCTGCTCGACGGTGACATGCAGGATCCGCCGCACCTCATCGAGCAGTTCATCCAGCGCTGGAACGAGGGGTACGAGGTGGTGTACGGCCACCGCGTGGACCGAGACGCCCCCTGGTACATGCGCGTGGCGTACCGCGGCTTCTACCGGGTCTTCAACCGGATGGCCTCGTTCCGGGTACCCACCGACGCCGGAGACTTCGCGTTGATGGACCGGCGGGTCGTCGATCACCTGCTGGCGTTCCCGGAGAGCGACCTGTTCCTGCGGGCGCTGCGGGCGTACGTCGGAGGCCGGCAGATCGGCGTCGACTACGTGCGCCCGGAACGCATGTTCGGCGTCTCCACCAACAACCTCGCCAAGAACCTGGGCTGGGCGAGCAAGGGCATCCTGGCGGTCAGCCGGGTACCGCTGTCCCTGCTGAGCATGGCGGCGGCCGTGTTCTTTGTGTTCTCGATGCTGGCGCTGGTTGTGCAGGCGGTCTACAAGTTGGCCTATCCGGCCAGCGCCCCGCACGGCATCACCATGCTCATCACCCTGGTCGTCTTCCTCGGTTCGCTGAATCTGCTGGCCATCTCGGTGGTCGGCGCCTACGTCGGCACGATCATGGAGGAGACCAAGCGCCGGCCGCGGTTCCTGCGCGACAGCCTGATCCGCGACGGCGAAGTGCGGCTGGCCGGTGCAGACGGACACGACCTGGCCGTCCTCGGTGCCCTGCCGCCGGTCGTGGTGCCGCGGCAGGTGGGGGCCCGCAGCGTCGTCCACTGAGCAACGCCGGCCACTGAGCAACGCCGGCCACTGAGCAGCGGTGTGGGATGCCGCCGCTACCGGTCGGGGGCGGGCTGCGGTGGGGCGGCGGCGGTCCGGGCCGCCCGGAACGTCCAGTGGCGGTGCAGCTGGTAGTTGATCAGCGGTCCGGCGCAGATGACGATGGCCTGGGAAATGAGGACGTTCAGTCGGACGATCTCGACCAGGAACGGCAGCGCCGCGAGGTTGAAACCGAGCCCCCACAGGGAGACGACGTAGAACCGGAGGAATCCGGCGATCAGCGGCGCCGCGGTGCCGAACACCAGGTGTCGGTAGATCGGGTAGCTGGTCAATGCCGTCACCACACTGCCGAACAGCACGATCACCAGGTACGGGATCCACCGCCCGAGCAGCAGCCAGGTAGCGGCGAAGGTGCCGTAGAAGACGGTGGCGGCGATCCCACCGACGAACAGATAGCGGATCCGGCGGTCGGCGATCAGGCCGAGTACCAGCCGGCGCAGCGGATGCCGCGGTCGATCGCCGACCGGGGGAACGTCGACGCCGTCCCGGTCGGCGATGGATTGCGGCACGCCAAGACCGGTCTGGTCGGCAATCGTCACGGTCAGCCCTCGCAGTCGCAGTCCGCCGGTCGAGTTCACAGCGTACGCAAAGCCGGTGGGTCCGGCCACCCGGCGAGGACGAATCGCGCCGGGCCGTCCGCTGCGGCCAGAATGGCTGCGCTGTACGGCTCCAGCGGCTGCGGCAGCGCACTCGGCTGGTACCAGGCGAGCCCGTCGCACTTGTGGGGTTCGGCGTTGACTGTCGGGCCGTGGACATCCGGCCGGTGTCGGGCGCGGAATCCGAAGCCGACTCGGGGGCGGCCGTCGGCGTTGCGGTAGTAGACGACCGATGCCGGCGAGACATCGCCGGGTTGTAGGGATATTCCGGCCTCCTCGGCAGCCTCTCTGACGACGGCGGTGGTCACATCCTCGCCCGTGTCGGCCTTGCCGGAGACAAGGTTCCAGTAGCCGCCCGCGTAGAGGTGTCGGGCTCGCAGGCCGAGCAGGACGCGGTCCCGGTGGTCGGTGAGGATGAGGAAGACGTCGACGTTGGCGATTTGATCCTTCGCGGCGGCACTGCTCATGCTGGCCGGTCACCTGGGGTTCCGACGGCAGGGGTGTCGAGCTGGATGAGGAATCGGCGGGCCTGCCGGCGGCTGGTGAGGCGCACGAACCGGGCATCGGTGGCGTGGTCGGTGACCAGGGCGTCGACACGCGGTCTCATGGTGCACCGGTAGCCGACGATGTAGCGGATGAATGACCAGGTGATGCGGTCGTACACGCCGTCGGCGTGTTGGCCGCCGCGGTAGCGCCAGCGGCGGCCGGCGATGCCGGCCAGGCAGGTGACTGCGGGTAGGTCGAGGAAGATTACGGTGTCGGCGCGGGCCAGCCTGATCGGCAGCGTGGCCGCGTAGTTCCCATCGATGATCCAACGGTCGGCGGCGACCAGCTCGCGTTGGAGTGCGGCGAACTTGTCCATCGGGGCGGGCTTCCAGCCGTCGGCGTAGTAGCGGGCGTCGAGGTTGGTGACGGGGTGACCGAGTCGGGCGGCGAGCTGGCTGGCCAGGACGGTCTTGCCCGAGCCGCCGCAGCCGATGATGGCAATTCTGTCCATGGGCCGTGACGCTAGCCGCGGAAGCCGCGGCGGTAGCCGGTGGGCGACGTGCGCATGGCCCTGGCGAAGTGGTGGCGGAAGGTGACCGCGCTGTCGAAACCGACGGCCACCGCGATCTGGTCCACCGAGGCCTCGCCCTGTTCCAGCAGCGGCAGGCTGGCCTGGATGCGCTGGGCGATCAGCCAGCGGATCGGGGAAGTGCCGCTGCACCGGGCGAAGTGGCGCAGGTACGAGCGGGTGGACATGTGCGCCTGGCGGGCCAGCTCGGCCACCGTGAGCGGCTGGGCCAGGTTGGTCAGTGCCCAGGCCATGCTGCGGGCAACCCGGTCGTCGGTCGGGTCCGGGGCGATCGGGGCCTCGATGAACTGGGCCTGGCCGCCGTCCCGGTGCGGGGCGATCACCAGGCGTCGGGCGACCGCGTTGGCGACCGACGGGCCGTGGTCCTCGCGGACCAGGTGCAGGCAGAGGTCGAGACCGGCGGCGCTGCCGGCGCTGGTGCAGACCCGGCCGTCGGTCACGTAGAGGACGTCCGGGTCGAGCAGGACCAGCGGGTAGCGCTGGCGCAGTAGGGCCGCGTAGCGCCAGTGCGTGGTGGCCGGGCGGTGGTCGAGCAGGCCGGCGGCGGCCAGCGCGAACGCGCCCGAGCAGATCGAGACGATCCGGGCCCCGCGGTCGTGGGCCCGGCGCAGGGCCCGGATGACCGGTGGGGGTGGGGCGGCGTACACGTCGGCGACGCCGGGGACGATGACGGTGTCGGCGGCCGCGAAGGTGTCCAGCCGGTACGGGGTGGACAGCTGGGCGCCGCCGATCAGGGGTACCGGGGTGTCGTCGGGCGCGCAGATGGCCAGGTCGTACCAGTCAACGGAGAGTTCGGGGCGGGGCAGGCCGAAGATCTCGGTGACGATGCCGGTCTCGAACGCCGACATGCCCGGGTAGGCGAGCACCGAGACGGTGTGCCGGTGCCCGGTGGCGGCGGGCGGCCGGGTCGGCGCCGGGACGACGGACAGCATGGCGAGATATTAGCGGTCAGGGTCGTCCACGCCACTGGTCGGGCGGAGCGGGTACCCACAGAATTTTCTCCATGACCACCGCCACGCTGAACACCGCCGCGCAGGCCGCCGCCCACTTCGCCGCCCGGCTGCGCTTCGAGACCGACGTCAGTGACGTGCACGCGGCCCTGGAGGGCGCGGTGCCGGGCTTCGTCCTGGTCGACTCGCGCAGCGACGACGCCTGGGAGCAGGGGCACCTACCGGGCGCGCTGCACCTGCCGACCGCACAGATCGCCGCCCACGCCGCCGCCCAGATCCCCGCCGGCACCCCCGTCGTCACCTACTGCTGGGGGCCGGGCTGCAACGGCGCCACCAGGGCGGCGCTGGCCTTCGCCGAACTCGGTTACCCGGTCCGGGAGATGCTCGGCGGATACGAGTACTGGGTGCGGGAGGGCTTCAGCGTGCAGACCGCGACCGGGCCGACCAGCCACCCCGTCGACCCGCTGACCGCCCCGGCCACCGGCGCGGCCTGCGCCTGCTGAGCCCTTCCCCGGCGGGACACCGCCCGGTCGGGTATGAATGGCCAATGACCGACAGTGAGTACCCGCGCCCGCTCTCCGACCCGGAGTCCGACGGCCTGCCGGGTGTCGCCGACGACGACTCGACCGCCTACGACGAGGTCGACACCGGCCGGGAAGCCGACGGCGCGCGACCTGCCGCCCTGCCCGGCAACCGCGGGGTCCCCAGCGAGGGGCACAACCTGGCGCAGCGGCTGGCCGAGGAGGAGCCGGAGGTCTCCGACGCCGGCCGCTGGTCGGAGCCGGGCCGCCCGGTGGGCCGGCTGGTCGACACCGACGACGGCGGCTTGAACGACGACGATGCGGAGGCCGTGGCCTGGGACGCCGGGGCGGCCGGCGGTGGGGCGAGCGCCGAGGAACTGGCCATCCACGAGGTGGTCGAAGAGGACGAGGACGACTACTCCTGAGCGCCGGTCACCTGTCGGACCCCAGCGCTCACTCCGGGCGGGAAGCGATCGCCTGGAGGAAGATGTCGCCGATCTTCGCGGGATCGGCGGTGAGGAAGACCTGGCCGCCGCTCACCTGCACGATCTTGTGCAGTTCGTCGGCGGAGACCTCGTTGCCGATGCCGATGGCGATGATCTGGATCGGCCGCTTCGGGTCGGCGGCACTGCGCAACTGGGCGAGCAACTGGTCCAGGGTCAGCCCGCCGGGGTTGTCGTTGTGCCCGTCGGTCATGATCACGACGTCGTTCAGCCGGCCGGGATCCCAGCCGTTCTGCACTTCCCGGTAGGCCGCCAGCACCGTGTCGTAGAGCCCGGTGTCGCCGCTGGTCGGCTCGATCCCGGCGAGCGCCGCCAGGTGCGCGGCGCGGCTGCTGGACAGCGGCGAGATCGGCACCAGTTGGCGGTACGGCCTGCTGCCGTTGAGCTTGGTGGAGAACTCCCACAGCCCGACCGACCAGGCGTCACTGAACAGTTGCAGGCCACTGGCGGCGGCCGCGATGGTGACCTGTTCGCGGGTCTTCCCGCCGGCGGTGGGCACCTTGGTGGACATCGAACCGGACACGTCGATCGCGGTGAGGATGCGGGCCGGCTGGGTGACCGCCATCCACATCGACAGCGTCTGGTCAACCAGCACCGGGTCGACCGGGGTGGGCACGGTCGGCGAGGCGGACGGGGTACCCGGCGGGGTGACGAACCCGGCCCCCGCGCTGCCGTCGGCGTCACGCAGCCCCACGGCCGCCAGCCGGCGCTTGTACTCGGCGCCGGCCAGCCCGGCCTGCAGCGCCTGCCCGGCCGCCAGTGTCGCGCCGCGGGCGCCGGGCAGCACCACATACGGGTAGTCCAGCGCCGGCTCGTTGCCCCCGAACGGCAACGCCACCAGCGACACCGGTGGCTCGCTGGCGTCATAGGCGATCACCGACTGCTCGGCGAGCGGTGCGACCGACAGCGACTGCGCCACCGTCCGGACATCGGCCGCCCGCGGGAACTGGGAGAGCAGGTCGGCCCGCAGGGTGGAGCGGCCGAGCGCGAGGACCCGCATGCCGCCGACGACCACCTGCTCCGGGTTGCCCACCTTGGCCGCGGCCGAACGCAGCGCCAGCAGCCCGACCAGTCCGGTGACGTCCCGGGACGGCTCCACGATGCCGGGTCGCAGCCCGCTCTCGGTGAGCAGTTTGGCCAGCACGGTGGACCAGGTCAGTTCGGTGCCGGGCCAGCCCAGCGTGCGCGCCACCGGCTCCGGCATGGCCAGCACCAGCGGGCTCTGCGCGATCGACGGGGCGACAGAGGGGATCACGTCGGGCTTCAGGGCGACCAGCCGTTGCAGCCAGATCGACGAGTCGGGAATCCAGATGTCGGGGGTACGCAGCGTGCCGTCGGCGTTGCCCAGGCCGGTCAGCGCGCCGCCGGCGCCCTGTGCCAGCAACGCAGCGACCTGCGCCGGGTCGACGGCGGTGACGGTGTACCTGGCACAAGTGGCCGGATCCGCGTTGTTCGGCAGGTGCGCGGCGATCGCCTCGATGGCCGGGGCGATCTCGGGCGCGGCGGCCACCGACACGGTCAGGCCGCTACGGCACGCGCCGTTGCGGCTGGAGCTGACGCCCGTCCACTTCACCACTGCCACGGTGGTGAGCACCGCGAGCACGGCGAGAGCCACCGCGAGGGGGGCCATCCCGACGCGGCCGAGTCTGCGGTGCCGACCATGCACGTATGAATAGTGAGCACTTGCTTCGGCAAGCACTATGGCTGATCACGCCAAAGTTATGAGTCAGAAACACTTCCATACCAATTGCGGACGCGACGTAGCGTTGCCGTCGCTGCCCGTCAAGAATCGCCGGCTTCCCGGGGCACCCGGCGCACCACCGCAGCCACCTGCTCGGCCAGCGGGGTCGGTGCGGCGAGCCGGTTGTCCACGGCGTGGTGCGGAGCCACCGGCGTCGCGCCGAGGCGTACCCGGGCGGTGAAGCTGGGGAAGTCGGCGAACTTTCCGGCGTCGCGGGCCAGTGCGCGGCCGGTCAGCCGGGCCCGCAGGGTGGCCTCGTCGACCCGGACCCAGACCAGCCGGACCGGCTCGCCACCCAACTGGGCGACCCAGCGCTGCCACCGGCCCGGTTCGTGAATCTGCCCGGTGAACGGGGCGGAGAGCAGCACCGGGCAGCCCGCCGCGCGGATCTCCCGGGCGGTCGCGGTGAGCCCGTCGTACTCGTACGACTTGATGTGCCGGTCGTACCAGTCGCCCTCGCGCTCACCCGGATCGCGCCCGTATCCGGCGAGCGTGGCCGCCACGAACCCGCCGTAGAGAGTGTCCTTGTCCAGCAGCGCCGGCACCGGATCGAGCTGTCGCAGCAGCAGGCCGGCCACCGTGGACTTGCCCGCGCCCGGCGGCCCGGCCACCACCCATACCGCCCCCGGCCGTTCACTGCCCACCCCGGCACGTTATCCCGGCCGGTACCCGTTCCCACCTGCGGGTGTTTGACCCAGCCGGGTTTGCGGGAATCAACGCGACACCGGTATGTCGATTTGAGGAGTGCGGCGATGGATGTCAGCGACTACCTGAGCGCGATCGTGGTGGGTGCGGTCGTCGGTTTGCTCGGCCGGCTGGTGCTCCCCGGCCGCCAGCGGATCGGCGTGTTCGCCACCTTCCTGATCGGGGTGGCCGCCGCCCTGGCCGGCCTGTTCCTGGCCCGGTGGCTGAATCTGGACGGGCACGCCGACGCCCACCTGTGGGGCCTGCACTGGGACTGGGCGGTGCTCGGCATCCAGGTCGGGCTCGCGGTCGTGGGCATCGGACTGGCGAACACCCTCACGTACACCCGGCTGGCCGGCGGCGACGACCGCCCGCGCCGCCGCACCACCCGCCGCCGCTCCCGGGCCCGCGACTGACGGGTCGCGCTCAGCCCGTGACGGGCCGGTCTCGCTCGAGACCGGCCCGTCGCCGTCGGCGCGTCCGGCCGGACTCGCCGTCGGCGGGAGGACGGCGCTGTGCGACCGATCCGATGCCAACCGAAATGGCGTTGCGGGGGGCGCCGTCGCTGTGACGATGATGGATCTCCCGGACCCGTGGACACTCCCCGGCAGGCGCACGCCGCCGGTCGGCCACGGTGTTCACGATGTGGGCGGTTGTGTTAACGGGGTGTGACGTGTGCCATAGCGACGGGACAAACGTGCCGCTCCGCCCTTAAGTAGTAAGGACCGCAGGCGAGCGCGGTACTTAACAAGAGGAGTTACACGGGTGGCGGATAGGCCGGGGGCGCTCTGGCGCGGGGTCCGGGTACTCGGGCACGCCATCGCGCTGGAGAAGGGCACCTTCACCGTCGCCGTCGTGGGCAGCGCGCTGTTCAGCGCCCTCACCATCGGGTCGGCGTACGTCTCCGGCGCGGTGATCGGCCGGGTCGCCACACCGGCCGTTGACCGGGGCCGGGTGGACGTGGCGGCGCTCACCGTGGCCGTCGTGGTGATCATGGCAGTGGCGTTGGGCAAGGTCGCCGGGCTGTTCGGCCGCCGGCTGGCCGCCGGGCAGATGCAGTTCCGGATGCAGGCCCGGTACCGCACCAAGGTCACCCGCCGCTACCTGGAGCTGCCGCTGCGCTGGCACCACCAGCACGCCACCGGCACCCTGCTGTCCAACGCCAACGCCGACGTGGAAGCCAGCTTCGGCCCGATCGCGCCGACCCCGCTGGCCGCCGGTACCGCGGTGATGCTGCTCGGCTCGGTGCTGGCGCTGTTCGCCACCGACTGGGCCCTGGCGCTGGTCGGGCTGGCCATCCTGCCGGCGCTGTTCCTCCTCAACGTCGTCTACTCGCGGGCCATCGGCCCCCGGGTCACCCGGGCGCAGCAACTGCGCGCCGAAGTCAGCGCGATCGCGCACGAGAGCTTCGACGGCGCGCTGGTGGTCAAGACGATGGGCCGGGAAGCCGCCGAGACCAAACGGTTCGGCGCCCGCAGCGACGAGCTGCGCGACGCGATGATCCGGGTCGGTCGGGTCCGCGGCCTCTTCGACCCGTTCCTGGACGCCCTGCCGAGCCTCGGCACGCTGGCCATCCTGCTGGTCGGCGGGTACCGGCTGCGCGCCGGCGCGGTCTCGGTGGGTGACGTGGTCAGCGCCGCGTTCCTGTTCACCGTGCTGGCCGTCCCGGTCCGCTCGATCGGCTACGTGCTGGCCGAACTGCCCCGCAGCGTGGTCGGCTGGGACCGGGTCCAGGCGGTACTCAACGCCCAGGGCGACATGGTCTACGGTGACGGCGGCCCGCCCCCCGCACACTGCGACGCGCTGCGCTTCGACGGCGTCGACTACGCCTACACCGGTGGCCCGCGGATCCTGCACGACATCAGCTTCGCCGTCCCCGCCGGGCGGACCGTGGCCCTGGTCGGCCCGACCGGCTCCGGCAAGTCCACCATCGCCGCGCTCGCCGTCCGGCTGATGGACCCGGACGCCGGCCGGGTCGAGCTGTCCGGCCGGGACGTCCGCACGCTCAGCGCACCGGCGCTGGCAGCCAACGCCAGCCTGGTCGCCCAGGTGCCGTTCCTCTTCGACGACACGGTGCGCGGCAACGTCACCCTGGACCGTGCCGAGGTCGACGACGCCGACGTGGCGCGGGCACTGCACCTGGCCCAGGCCGACAGCTTCGTCGCCGGGCTCACCGACGGCGCGGACACCACCATCGGCGAGCGGGGCACCTCGCTCTCCGGCGGACAGCGCCAGCGGGTCACCCTGGCCCGCGCGCTGGCCGGCCGGCCCCGGCTGCTGGTCCTCGACGACGCCACCAGCGCCGTCGACCCCCGGGTGGAGTCGGACATCCTGGCGGCGCTGCGCAGCCCGCAGGCGGGCACCTCGATCCTGGTCGTCGCCTACCGGCGGGCCACCATCGCGCTTGCCGACGAGGTGGTCTACCTGGAGCAGGGCCGGGTGGTCGCCCGCGGGACGCACAGCGCCCTGCTGGCCACCGTGCCCGGCTACGCCGACCTGGTCACCGCGTACGAGCGGGAACACGACGCCGACCCCGCGGTAGCCGAGCACGATCTTGAGGAGTTGTCCGCGTGAGCGCCCCGACACCGGTGACCCTGCGGGGTGGCCTCGCGCTCTCCCCCGAACTACGCCGGGGACTGGCCGGCACGGTCGCGCTCGCGCTGCTCGCCGCGCTGGGCAAGGTATCCATCCCGGTCGCCGTGCAACTGGCCATGGACCGTGGCCTGCGCGCCCCGGGCGGCCCCGACCTCGGCGCGCTGGGCCTGGTGGTGACCGTCACCACCCTGGTGCTCGCGGCCACCGTGGCGTTCTCGTACTGGATGAACGTGCGGCTCTACACGGTCAGCGAGAGCGCCCTGTCCGGCCTGCGGACCCGCACCTTCCGACACATCCACGACCTGTCGATGCTGCACCAGCAGGCGCAGCGGCGTGGCTCGTTGGTCTCCCGGGTCACCTCCGACATCGACCAGATCAGCATGTTCCTGCAGTGGGGCGGGGTGGTGCTGCTGGTCAGCTCGGCCCAGCTCATCGTCACCGGCGCGGTCATGTTCGTCTACTCCTGGCAGCTCACCCTGCTGGCGATCGCCGCGTTCGTGCCGCTGGCCCTGTCGCTGCGCTGGTTCCAGCGCCGGCTGCAGGTCGCCTACGGCGAGGTGCGGGAGCGGGTCGGGGCGATGCTGTCGGCCGTCGCGGAGAGCGTCGTGGGCGCGCCGGTGATCCGCGCGTACGGGGTGTCCCGGCGCACCGGACAGCGACTGGACCGGGCCATCGAGGCCAACCGGAAGGCCCAGATCCGCGCCCAGCTCTCCAGCGTCACGGCATTCTCGCTGGCTGAGCTGGTGGCCGGGGTAGCGCTGGCCGCCGTGGTGATCGCCGGCGTGCACCTGGGCGCGGCCGGTGACCTGTCGGTCGGTCGGCTGACCGCCTTCCTGCTGCTGGTGGCGCTGTTCATCCAGCCGGTGCAGAGCGCCACCGAGGTGCTCAACGAGGCCCAGAACGCGATCGCCGGCTGGCGTCGGGTGCTCGAGGTCGCGAACATGGAGCCGGACGTCGCCGACCCGGGCGCGGCCGGGGTGGACCTGCCCGCCGGCCCGCTGTCGGTCGGCTTCCACGAGGTCGGCTTCGCCTACCCGGGCGGCGCCGAAGTGCTGCGCGACGTTGACCTGACCATCGAGCCCGGTCGCCGGGTGGCTGTGGTCGGCGAGACCGGCTCCGGTAAGACCACCTTCGCCAAGCTGCTCACCCGGCTGATGGACCCGGGCCGCGGCCAGGTCCGCCTCGCCGACGTGCCGCTCACCACGGTCAACTTCGCCAGCCTGCGCAGCCGGGTGGTGATGGTGCCACAGGACGGCTTCCTCTTCGACGACACCGTCGCCGCCAATGTCCGCTACGCCCGGCCGGATCTCACCGGAGTCCAGGTCGAGCAGGCCTTCGTCGAACTCGGCCTGGCCGACTGGGTGGCCTCGCTGCCGTCCGGGCTGGCCACCCAGGTGGGCGAGCGTGGCGAGGCGCTGTCGGTCGGCGAGCGGCAACTGGTCGCGCTGGCGCGGGCCTACGTGGCCGACCCGGACCTGCTGGTACTGGACGAGGCGACCAGCGCGGTCGACCCGGCCACCGAGGTCCGGCTGCAACGCACCCTGGACCTGGTGACGCGGGGGCGGACCACCATCGCCATCGCCCACCGGCTCTCCACCGCACAGGCCGCCGACGAGGTGCTCGTGGTCGACCGGGGCGTGGTGGTGCAGCGCGGACCACACGCCGAACTGGTGGCCGAGGTCGACTCGATCTATGCGAAGTTGTACGCCTCCTGGCTGGAGCAGACCCGCTGATCTTCCACATCGACGTCCACAGTTGGTAGTGGGCTGATCGCAGCTGGTCAGCGGCCGTCGTGTCACATTGACGCGGGTAGGTGATCGGTGGTTTGGTGGGCCGGTGCGACGCCTGGTGTATATCCTGACCGCCGCTGTTGTGCTGATCGTGTTGACCGGCGGTGGCTACCTCGCGCACCGGCACAGCGCCGCGACGGACAACTCCGCGACCGCCGAGATCCCGCACCTCAGCTCCGTGGAGCTGGCCCTGCAGGGCGAGCCGGGCGCTGACCCGAGCGCGTCGACCCCGCCCCCGTCGGCCGGCCCTTCCGGGTCCCCCGCGGCGAGCGCCCCGGCCACCCCGACCCGCACCGTGACACCCAAGGCGGCCGGCACGAAGACCACCGCGCCGGCCGCCGCCAGTTCCGTCGTCAACGAACTGCTCGCGCAGATCAACGACCTGCGGGCGCAGAACGGACTGCCGGCGTACACCCTGCTGTCCGGGCTGAACGCCAGCGCGCACAAGCACAACCTGACGATGGCCGCCGGCTGCGGGCTGTCCCACCAGTGCCCCAACGAGCCGAGCTTCGACAAGCGGATCTCCGCCGAGGGCGTCAGGTGGTCGAGCTGCGGGGAGAACATCGGCTACAGCGGCCCGCACGCCAACACCAGCGCCGAACTCATCAAGGCCGGCAAGGGGCTGACCACCTCGATGTACAACGAGACCCCGCCCAACGACGGGCACCGTAGGAACCTGCTGAGCACGTCCTTCCACCACGTCGGCATCGACGTGCTGCGCAGCTCGGACGGAAAGATCTGGCTCACCCAGGACTTCAGCAGCTGACCCTTCTCCCCCGCGGACGCCCGACGGGGTCAGTCCGGGCCGGGGTCGGCGCCGTCCACTGCGGACGGACGCTGCCGGTTCTCGGTGGCGGAGCGCGGCCGGGGCACCACGGGCGGCGGCTGGTGCGCCTTCTGGTAGCGGTACAGCTCCTCGACCACCTCGTCGTACCCGTTCTCGGCCGCACCGTCGATCATGACCTGGAGATCCGCGCCGGGACCGTTCCACTGCGCCGGGTCGTCCGGGGGCAGGTGCACGAAGGCGAACGCGGCGAGCGACTCGCCGTCGTGCACCGGGTGCACCTCCACCTCCTCGTACGGGCGGCGTTCCAGGGCCCGCAGCCGGTTGCTCGCCCACGCGGAGAGCTGCCAGGCCACCCCGTGCACCGTGTCGGCGGCCGCCCCGGGCTCGATCCGGGCGGCGACCCGGCCGGGATCGCCGGTGTCGCCGAGCACCAGCCGCCAGCCGGTCAGCTTCGCCGGGCCGAGCCGTACCGCGTCCGGCAGGAAGTAGCGCATGTGCCGCTGGGTCATGTGCGGGCCGTAGGCGAAGTAGACGGTGCTGGTACCCAACGCCTCCACGTCCGCGGCGGCCATCGGCGGCAGCGCCTGACTGCGGGCCTCGAAGCCCTGCGCCAACTGGGCGGCCAGCGCCCGGTCGCCGTGCATGATCATCGCGGCCGAGATCCGGCTGCCCGGACCGGACAACGACAACTCCAACTCGGAGAAGAGCAGCACCACCACCGGGTTCGCGCCGTGCGGGTCGAACAGGCCGATGTCCAGGGTGCTGACCCCGTCGAAGTCCGCCCACATCCGGAACCGCAACTGGTTGTCCCGCAACAGCCGGGCCAGCCCGGTCGCCCACGGCGCGAACGCCCGGGGACTGGTCTGGATCCGGGTCATCTCCACGCCGCGGGCCAGCGCCCGCGCTTCGGCCGCGAGCAGCCGCTCGTGGTAGCCGCCGCCCCGGTCGGCGGAGAAGCCGTCGCCGGAGCGGTAGATGGTCTCCTGCGCGCCGTCCACCGCCTGGATGAAGTCGTGGTAGAAGTTCGCCACGTCGCGCGGTCCGGTGAAGTGGTACGTCCGCTTCGCGCCGGCGTCAGTGCGCCGCCGCCGTGAGCCGCGCACCACGTCCAACACCACGTAGCCGAGGAACGCGACGAACGCGACCACCGCCACCACACCCTGCCAGGCCGAGTCGCTGAGCACCCCGGTCACACCCGCCCGTCCCGCCGCATCGGTCCAGTGTGCCGGTGCCGGCGGGACCACGGAACCCCGCCGGCGCCGAACTTTTGGGTACCCGATCGACAGGCATCGGCCACTCGATCACGAACTGCCGGCGCCGGAGACGCCGCGCCGGGGACCGCGCCGGGGACGTCGATCCCCGGTCGTAGGTTCTCGCCGAAGATGCTCCGCTGGCCGCCTACGAGCTTTCTGGTGGAGTGCGATGCCACTGCTGGCGGGGCGCAAATCCGTCCCGTCGCAGCCAGTGCTCGGTGTAGACGACGCGCTCGGCGGCGACCACGCCGAGGGTGCCTATCGGCGGATCATCAAGGGACCGGGACCGTTCGACGTGATCGGACTGCCAGCGGATCACCGACCAGTACCCGGGGAAGTCTTCGTCATCGGGTTCAAGAATGCGGGCGATGCCGAACAGTTGTGCGCCGCGGCTGCTGGCCTGTCCGACCAGAGGCGCGAAGACGCCGATGGACACCCGCGGGTCGGCTCGAATGTTGCGCATCTTCGGCGAGTTGCTCGCGGCGGTGAAGACGACGACGAAGCCGACGTGGAAGTATCGCACCGGCGTGGCGAGCGGCCCATCGGAGCCGGCAGTGGCCAGCACGCACATGTTCTGCGAGGACAACAGATTGAGAATCCGCTCCTCCAGCCGGTCGCGTGCCAACCGCTTCGTCGGATCGGGACCGGCAAGCCACGGGTTTGTCACCATCATCGGCACACCCTGCCAGACCAGCCGCTCACCCGACTGGGCGACCGGACGTCTCCATCCCAGCCGCTGCGTCGCACCGCCATCGCCTGCTACGACGTTCTCGCCGATGACAGTGTGCAGAAACTGCAACACGGCGTATGGCCCGATCATAGCGATTGGCGGCCCTTGAGCCACTGGTGAGCGCGGCGGGCATGCACCTACGGTCGTCTCATGACCGATGTGCTGACCCTCCCCACTGGACCGTTGTCCAGCGCGAGCCTCTCGATAACGCAAGAGTCGGAAAGCACGCCGATCGCCGACCACAGCATCCGCAGCTTTCTGTACGCCCGCATCCTGGCTGTTCAGGAGGGCAGCGTGCGAGATGCGGCCTACCGGGAGGACCTTCTCTTCGCCGCCTGCGTGATGCACGACCTGGGACTGGGCGCTCTCGCACCGGGCCGGGCGAGGTTCGAGGTGGAGGGCGCCGACCTGGCCGCGGCACTGCTGATCGAACACGCCGTCACGGCCGCCGACATCGAGCAGGTCTGGGAGGCGATTGCCCTGCATTCCTCACACGGCATCGCCGATCGGCGGGGGTTGCTGACCTATCTGACCTACAAGGGCGTGTTCATGGACGCCGGCTGGTTCACCGACGGCGTCGACGAGGAGCAACTGCGGCAGGTTCGCACGGCCTATCCGCGACCGGCGGGCGACCGCTCGGTACGCGACGCGATCGCCAACCATGCCGCTCGCTCGGAAGCCGCGGCGCCGCCGTACTCGATCGCGGCCGAACTACTACGGCAGCGAGAACTCGGGGAAAACAGCCAGAAGTAACCACCAGCGTCGACTACTTGCGGGCACGGACGGTCCCCCGGACGCGGGCCACATCGACATTCGTCGGGGTGGTCATGCCGCGGCTGGACAACTGACGTTGTTGATGGCATCCGCGCCGGCCGCTGCCGCCATCACGGTCACCTCGACCATGCTCCTCGCGGCCCTACCACGCCAGACCCTGATCCTCGGCTGTCCGTTCGCAAAACT
>CAWCFK010000004.1:0-715000 GCA_963794685.1 uncultured Actinomycetota bacterium
CGCTGTTGCTGGCACCGCTGGCCGGTGGCTGCATCGGACGGGGCGCGCCGGTCGGGACCGGGATGAAGGTTGGCGTCGCCTACGACGTGGGCGGGCTGGCCAACGACCTCAACGCCCTGACCCGCAAGGGTGTCCTCGCCGCCCAGTCCAGCCTGGGTTCCCGGATAGCGGCGATCCGGGAGTTGTCGGCGGTGCTCGGCGAGAGCGCGGAGAGCCGGTACGACCGGCTGCTGATCCTGTGCCAGTCGGGGCACAGCCCGGTGTTCGCGGTCGGGTACTCGTACTCCAACCCGGACCCGGCCACCAGTCCGCTGGCGCGGGCCGCGCAGGACTGCCCGGGTACCCGGTTCGTCAGCGTCGACGACGCCGCGGTGACCGGGGCGAACGTGGCGAGCCTGGTCTCCGCGGACGCGGACGGCTCGTACCTGGTCGGCGTCGCCGCCGGGCTGGCCACCAAGTCCGGGGTGGTCGGATTCATCGGGGCGTGCAAGGTGCCCACCTTCACCACCTACGAGACCGGGTACCGGGCGGGGGTGGCGGCGGGCCGGGCCGGAACCACGGTGCGCGCCAGCTACCTGGTCACCGATCCGGCGCAGTGCGGGACCGGGATGGCCGCGGTGGGCGCCGCCCAGGCAGCCGCCGAGCAGCTCTACTCCGGTGGGGCCGACGTGGTGTACCAGGTCGTCGGCGGCTCAGCGGTCGGCGGGTTCACTGCCGCGAAGCAGCGGGAGGCGCTGGCCATCGGGGCGTACACCGACCAGTACCAGTCGGCCGGTCCGCAGTTGCAGGGGGTGATCCTCACGTCCATGTTGAAGTTGCTCGACCGGCAGGTGGCCACCGTGATCACCGCCGCGGCGGCCGGCACGTTCGCGGCTGGCGTGCACCGCTCGGACCTGCGCGACGGCGGGGTGACGTGGTCCTCGTCGGGCGACCTCATCGATGCGATGGAGCCGAGATTAACCGCCGATAAACAGAAGATCATCAATGGCGAAATCGTTGTCCCGAGTGGGCGATGAGGTTCCTGTTACGGGCGAAAGCCGAGCACAACACAGGTTGGTGAAGATTTTTCCGGTGCTGTTCGGTGACTCAGGACACGGCGCAGTCACGACCGGGTAACACCATGGCTGGGTAGGGCACTATTTGACGCTGTCGGCCGGCAGCCGCAAGTACGCTCCGGCAGGTTGCATCACGCCGCACAACGGCGACGACAGTGGGGAAGGGAGACGTCTTGCGCACGTCGCGTGGGATGAAGATGGTCGGGCTCGTTGCCATTGGTGGTTTGGCGCTCAGCGCCGCCGCCTGCGGTAAGGCACCGGAGAAGGACAACGGCTCCACCGGTACCAAGGAGACCAAGGCCTGCATGGTCACCGACACCGGTGGCATCGACGACAAGTCGTTCAACGCCGCCGCCTGGAAGGGCATGAACGACGCCCATGCTGCGAACTCCGCCGTTGCGGTGCAGTACGTGCAGTCCAAGGCGGAGACCGACTACGAGCCCAACCTCACCGGGTTTGTGAACCAGAAGTGCGACGTGATCGTCGCCGTCGGTGGTCTGATGGGCGACGCCACCACCAAGGTCGCGAAGGCCAACCCGAACACCAAGTTCGTCATCATCGACGCCTCGATTCCGCTGGCCAACGTCTACTCGGCGCAGTTCGACACCGCCCAGGCCGGCTACCTCGCCGGTTACCTGGCGGCCGGCACCAGCAAGACCGGCAAGGTGGGTACCTACGGCGGCCTGAACATCCCGCCGGTCACCGTGTTCATGGACGGTTTCGTCGACGGTGTGGCCCACTACAACGAGGTCAAGGGCAAGTCGGTCCAGGTCCTCGGCTGGAACAAGCAGACCCAGACGGGCAGCTTCGTCCCCGGTGACAAGCCGTTCGGCGACACCGACGGCGGCAAGTCGATCAGCACCGCGATGGTCGCCCAGGGCGCCGACGTGATCATGCCGGTCGCCGGCTTCTCCGGCCAGGGCACCGCCCAGCAGGCCCTCGACGCCAAGGGCGCGTTCAGCGTGATCTGGGTCGACCAGGACGGCTGTGTCAGCGCCGAGAAGTACTGCGACGTCTTCCTGTCGACCGTGGTCAAGAACATCTCGGACGCGGTGAAGGACGCGCTGGGCAAGGCCGCCGGCGGCACCTTCCAGGGGGGTACCGGCTCGATCGGCACGCTGGCCAACAACGGCGTGCAGCTGGCCGACTTCCACAAGTTCGCCGACAAGGTTCCGGCCGACCTCAAGACCGAGCTGGACACCCTGAAGGCCGACATCATCTCCGGCAAGATCAAGGTGACCTCGAAGTCGGAGCCGGTACAGCCGTCGGCCCCGGCCGCGGCCCCGTCGGCGATCCTCCTCCTGAGGTCGGTCCCGACTCAGCCGACCTCCACCTGAGGCCGGTCCCGACACCGCCGACCTCCCCGTGAGGCCGGTCCCGATACAGCCGACCTGCTCCTGAGGTCGGTCCCCGACACATCAGCGCCCCACCGCGTGAGACGATCACGCAGACAGGCGTCGCAGCGTTGGTCCCGGCGGACGGCCACCCCGTACGCCGGGACCAACGCTCGTGTCCGAGCGGTAACCACCGCACCACCGTCACCCCTCACCCCCGCCGCCGGTGGGCCACCCCCACCGACGCCGACCACGCCGGCCGCATCGACGAGGAGGCCACCGGTTGAGACTCGAGCTGCGAGGCATCACCAAACGCTTCGATAACCTGGTCGCCAACGACCACATCGACCTGGTGGTCGAGCCCGGGGAGATCCACGCCCTGCTCGGCGAGAACGGTGCCGGCAAGTCCACCCTGATGAACGTCCTCTACGGCCTGCTCCAACCCGACGAGGGCGAGATCCTGGTCAACGGCCAGGCGAGCCACTTCCGCGGTCCGGGCGACGCCATCGCCGCCGGCATCGGCATGGTCCACCAGCACTTCATGCTGGTCCCGGTCTTCACCGTGGCGGAGAACGTGATGCTGGGCGCCGAGGAGACCACCGGCCCGGCCGCCTTCCTCGACCGCAGGGCCGCCCGCCGGCACGTCCAGGAGGTCTCCGCCCGCTACGGCCTGCCGGTCGACCCGGACGCCGTGATCGAGCAGCTCCCGGTCGGCCTGCAGCAGCGGGTGGAGATCATCAAGGCCCTGGTCCGCGAGGTCGACCTGCTCATCCTCGACGAGCCGACCGCCGTGTTGACCCCGCAGGAGACCGCCGAACTGCTGGAGGTCATGCGCAACCTGCGCGCCGCCGGCAAGTCGATCGTGTTCATCACCCACAAGCTCAAAGAGGTCAAGGCGATCGCCGACCAGATCACCGTGGTCCGCCGCGGCCGGATCGTCGGCACCGCGCCGCCCAGCGCCAGTGAGGAAGCCCTGGCCGCGATGATGGTCGGCCGCACGGTCAAGCTGCGGGTCGACAAGGAGCCGGCCAACCCCGGCCCGGTCACCCTGGCGGTGACCGGCCTGTCGGTGCTCGACGACCGCGGTCAGGTCGCGGTCGACGGCGTTGACATGGAGGTACGGGCCGGCGAGGTACTCGGCATCGCCGGGGTCCAGGGCAACGGACAGACCGAGCTGGTCGAGGCGATCATGGCGCTGCGCCCGGTGGCCGCCGGCGACGTGTCCCTGGACGGCACGAGCATGGTCGGCCGGCGTACCAGGGACGTGCTGCGCGCCGGGGTCGGCTACGTCCCCGAGGACCGCAGCGTCGACGGCCTGATCAAAGAGTTCTCGGTGGCCGAGAACCTGGTCCTGGACCTCTACGACCGGCCCCCGTTCGGCGGCTCGCTGGTCCTGCACCCCGGCGCGATCGCCGAGTCGGCGCAGGGCCGGATCGAGGAGTTCGACGTGCGTACCCTCTCGGCGGAGGCGCCGGTGGGCACCCTCTCCGGCGGCAACCAGCAGAAGGTGATCGTGGCCCGGGAGATGTCCCGGCCGCTGCGGCTGTTCATCGCCGCCCAGCCGACCCGGGGGGTGGACGTCGGCTCCACCGAGTTCATCCACGCCCGGGTGGTGGCCGAGCGCGACCGTGGCGCCGCCGTGCTGCTGGTCTCCAGCGAACTGGACGAGGTGCTGGCACTCGCCGACCGGATCGCCGTGATGTACCGGGGCCGGATCCTGGACACCGTGCCGGCCGACGCCCCCCGGGAGCGGATCGGCCTGCTGATGGCCGGCATCACCGACCCGGAGGCCGCCCCCGAGGCAGCAGCCCTGGCCGAGGCTGGCGCTGCGCTGCTCGACGTCGACCTCGGGACGCCCGCCGACGCCCCGACCGAGGCGCCCACCGACACCCCCCGCGAGTCCGGTGAGGACCAGTCATGACCGCCGACCAGCACCCCACCGATCCCACCGGGGATCAGCCCACCCCCGCGCCGGCCCCGCCGGGCCGGCCCACCCCCGTCCCGGCCACGCCGGACCAGCCCACCGCCGGCCGGCGTCCCCGCCGGACCAGCCCGACCACGGAGCCAGTCCACCGCCGGACCAGCCACCACGGACCAGTCCACCGCCGACCAGTCGACCACGGACCAGTCGACCACGGACCAGTCCGACCACCGACCAGCCGACCACGGACCAGTCCGGCCGTTGACGCGTCCACGGCCGGCGAGCCTGCCTCGGGCAAGGCGAAGCCGGCGAAGCGCACCCGGCGACCAACCGCGTCGACCAGCGACGGCGGCCGCGAGCGCGGGAGCGGCCGAGCCCGGGGCGGGCTCGCGCATCCTGCAGCAGATCGTCAGCGCCAACACGGTGACCGTGAGCGTGCTGGCCGTACTGCTCGCGCTGGTGGTCGGCGCGGTGCTGATGGTGGTGTCGAGCCCCGACCTGCTGGCCGAGTACGGGTACTTCTTCTCGGCGCCGGGCACGGTGCTCGGCGACTCCTGGGACCTGATCTCCACGGCGTACTCGGAACTGTTCAAGGGGGCGATCTTCGACCCGGCCGCGGTGAGCGCGGCGATCGACGGCAGCGGCAGCTGGGGTCAGGTCTTCTACCCGATCTCCGAGACGCTGGTGGCCGCCACCCCGCTGATCTTCACGGGGCTGGCGGTGGCGCTGGCCTTCCGGGGCGGCCTGTTCAACATCGGCGCGCAGGGTGCGGCGGTGATGGGCGGCATCGGCGCCGGCCTGCTCGGCTTCGAGCTGCACCTGCCGGTGGTGCTGCACCTGATCGTGGCGATCCTCGGCGCGATGGTGGCCGGCGCGATCTGGAGCGGCTTCGCGGGTGTGCTCAAGGCCCGCCGGGGCGCGCACGAGGTGATCGTGACGATCATGATGAACTACATCGCCGCCTCCTTCCTGATCTGGCTGATCAAGCAGGACGGCGTGCAGAACCCGGACCGGACGGACGCCATCTCCAAGACCGTGGACGGCCACGCGCGGCTCACCTCGCTCGGCTTCGGGCTGCGTTGGAACATCGGCGTGCTGATCGGCATCGTCTTCGCGGTCGCGGTCACGCTGCTGCTGTCCCGTACCACCAAGGGTTTCGAGATCCGGGCGGTCGGCGCGAACCCGGACGCGGCGCGTACCGCCGGGATGAGCGTGTCCGCCACGTACATCCTGGTCATGGTCTGTTCGGGGGCGCTGGCTGGACTCGGCGGCGGCGTCCAGGTGCTCGGCCCGGCCGGCTCGCTGACCCCGGCGTACGCCGGCAGCATCGGCTTCGACGGCATCACCGTCGCGCTGCTCGGCCGCGCCAGACCGTTCGGCGTGGTGATCTCGGCGCTGCTGTTCGGCGCGCTCAATGCCGGCGGCAACCGGATGCAGTTGGCCGCGCAGGTACCGATCGACCTGGTCACCGTGATCCAGGCGGTGATCGTCATCTTCATCGCGGCGCCCGCCCTGGTGAAGGAGATCTTCCGGCTCCGTGGCCGGGCCACCGGAGTGGCCGGCACGATGGCGAAGGGGTGGTAGGGGTGACCGTCACCACCGTGCCGGAGAGCCCGGCGATCGTGGCCGCGCAGGGCTGGTGGACCCGGGCCGCGTCGGGTCGGCACCACCCTGGTCGTGCTGGGGCTGGCCGCGGCCGTGCTGTTCGGCGCGCTCGCCAAGAGCGGCGTCAGCGCCAAGTTCACCTTCACCACCACCACCGAAGGGGCCGCGGTCAGCTTCCCGGCCAAGGCCGGCGCGATCGGCTTCGGGCTGCTCTGCGTGGTGTGCGGGGCCGCTCTGCTGGCCGGGGTGTCGCAGCGTTGGCTGCGGCTGGCCGCCGGGCTCGGCGGCTTCGGCTTCGTGATGTCGTTCCTGTGCTGGCAGGTGGCCGGGCACACGGCCCCGCTCGGGGACATCACCCGGGGTTCGGTGCTGGTCGCCGTGCCGCTGGTGTTCGGCGCGCTGGCCGGCGTCGTGGGCGAACGCTCCGGCGTGGTCAACGTGGCGATCGAGGGCCAGATCCTGTTCGGCGCGTTCGGCGGGGCGTTGATCGGCACACTGGCATCCTCCGCCTGGGCCGGCATGGTCGCGGCCGCGGCGGCCGGTGCGCTGCTCGGTGCGCTGCTGTCCGTGCTGGCCATCCGGTACCTGGTCGACCAGGTGGTGCTCGGTGTGGTCCTCAACCTGCTGGTACTGGGCCTGACCACCTTCCTCTACCTGCGGTTGATGGACTCGAACTCGGCGAAGTACAACGACCCGCCCCGGTTCGGCGCCTGGCCGATCCCGGGTCTGTCCAAGATCCCGCTGATCGGACCCGCGCTGTTCGACGGCAACGTGCTGGTCTACCTGGCTATCGTGCTGGTGGTGCTGGTACACGTCGGGCTGTTCCACACCCGCTGGGGGCTGCGGACCCGGGCGGTCGGCGAGCACCCGACCGCCGCCGACACCGTCGGCATCAAGGTGCGCGCAGTGCGGTACCGCAACGTCATCATGGCCGGGGCGGTCGCCGGGCTGGGCGGGGCCTTCCTCACGGTGGGCAACGTCGGCTCGTTCAACGCGAACATGTCGGCCGGCAAGGGCTTCATCGCGCTGGCCGCGGTGATCTTCGGGCGCTGGACGCCGCTCGGCGCGACGATGGCCGCGCTGCTGTTCGGCTTCTCCGGCAAGCTGGCCCAGCTGCTCGCGGTGATCGGCAGCCCCATTCCGAACGAATTCCTCAACATGCTGCCGTACGTGGCGACCATCATCGCGGTGGCCGGCTTCGTCGGGCGGGTACGCGCCCCGGCAGCGGACGGGAAACCATATGTCAAGGGCTGACCCGACAGTCGACTGGGAACTGCTGCGCGAGGCGGCGGTCGAAGCGATGCAGCGTGCGTACGCGCCCTACTCCAAGTACCCGGTCGGCGCGGCCGCCCTGGTCGACGACGGTCGGGTGATCGCCGGCTGCAACGTGGAGAACGCCTCGTACGGCATGACACTGTGCGCCGAGTGCGGCGTGGTGTCCCAACTGCACGCCACCGGCGGCGGCCGGATCGTGGCGCTGGCCTGCGTGGACGCCTCCGGTGACGCGCTGATGCCGTGTGGCCGCTGCCGGCAGTTGCTGTGGGAGCACGGTGGCCCGAACTGCCTGATCGACGCCCGGCCCGGCCCACTCACGATGGCGCAGCTGCTGCCGTTCGCGTTCGACGCGATGGACCTGGTGGCGCTGGCCGGCACTGCGCAGGCCATCCCGGCCCGGCTGCGCGGGTACGAGGGCACCGGCACCGTCTTCGTGCACCCCGACGTGGCCGGCGCCGAGCAGGTGTGGACCGGCTACTGGGAACGCTCGTCCGGCATGCCGGGGGAGCGCGCCGGGGTGCTGGAGGAGGCCCCGAACTGGCCGGCGATCGCCGACGCGGTGAGCTGGGGCCGGGCCCGTACCCACCGGGTCGTGGTGGTCGGCGCGGACGGTGAGCTGTCCTGGGCCGGCGAGGGTGACCCACCCGCCGAGATCCCCCGCCGGTGGTCGCAGTGACCGCCGACCGCCGGGCCGCCGCCCGCGGACCGCGCCTGCGCGGGTCGGCCCGGCCCGGGTCGGGGCAGGGCCGGCGGTGACCGGCTTCGCGGCCGTGGACGTGATCCGGGCCAAGCGCGACGGTGGCATCCTCTCCGAGGCGCAGATCGACTGGGTGGTGGCCGCCTACACCCGGGGCGAGGTGGCCGACGAGCAGATGTCGGCGCTGGCCATGGCGATCCTGCTGCGCGGCATGACGCCCCGGGAGATCGCCCGGTGGACGGCCGCGATGATCGCCTCCGGTGAGCGGCTGGACCTCTCGGGGGTGTCGAAGCCGACCGTCGACAAGCACTCCACCGGCGGCGTCGGCGACAAGATCACCTTGCCGTTGACGCCCCTGGTGGCGGCGTGCGGCGCGGCCGTGCCGCAGCTCTCCGGCCGCGGCCTCGGGCACACCGGCGGCACCCTGGACAAGCTGGAGTCCATCGCCGGCTGGCGGGCCCAGCTCTCCAACGCCGCGTTCCTCGACCAGCTGCGCGGCGTCGGCGCGGCCATCTGCGCGGCCGGGGAGGGGCTGGCCCCCGCCGACCGCAAGCTGTACGCGCTGCGCGACGTCACCGGCACCGTCGAGTCGATCCCGCTGATCGCCAGTTCGATCATGAGCAAGAAGATCGCCGAGGGTACCGCCGCCCTGGTGCTGGACGTGAAAGTGGGCTCCGGCGCGTTCATGAAGAACGTCGACGACGCCCGCGAGTTGGCCCGCACCATGGTCGACATCGGCCAGGCGCACGGCGTCGACACGGTGGCCCTGCTCACCGACATGTCCACCCCGCTCGGCCTGGCTATCGGCAACGCCGTCGAGGTGGCCGAGTCGGTCGAGGTACTCGCCGGTGGCGGCCCCGCCGACGTGGTCGAACTGACCCTGGCGCTGGCCCGGGAGATGCTCGCCCTCGCCAAGATCGAGATCGATCCGGCGGACGCGTTGCGCGACGGTCGGGCGATGGACGCCTGGCGGGCGCTGATCCGCGCGCAGGGCGGCGACCCGGACGCACCCCTGCCGGTGGCCCGCGAGACCGAACCTGTCCGCGCCACCACCGCCGGCTACGTCGCCAGCGTGGACGCGCTCGGCATGGGGCTGGCTGCCTGGCGGCTCGGGGCCGGCCGGGCCCGCAAGGAGGACCCGGTCTCCGCCGGTGCCGGCGTGCTGCTGCACAAGCGCCCCGGCGACCCGGTGGCCGTCGGCGACGTCCTCTACGAACTGCGTACCGACGACGCCGGGCGGCTGCCGGCGGCCCGGAACACCGCGGCCGACGCGGTAACGATCACCGAGGGTCGGCCGGCCGCCGTCGACCTGATCCTGGAACGGATCGACTGATGGCTGAGCTGATCGCCGAGCCCACCCGCATCCCGGTACCGGGTGGCAAGATCATCGAGGAGTACGTCGGTCGGGTGAACTCCGCCGACGACGCGCTGTCCCTGGCGCAGATGGTCGCCCCGGCCGGCTGGACGGAACCGTTCCAGACCCCGGACTTCGACGAGTACACCCTGGTCCTGGAGGGTGTTGTACTGGTCGAGACGGCGGCCGAAACCCTGCGGGTGAGCGCCGGTCAGGCCGTCGTCACCCGGGCCGGCGAGCGTATCCGCTACGCCACCCCGGCCGACTCCGGCGCCCGCTACGTCGCCGTCTGCCGCCCCGCCTTCGCCCCCGACCTGGCCCACCGCGACGACGACTGACCACGCCGGGCAACACGACGACGACTGACCGGGCGACCCGGATCTGCACCGGAAAGCAGGGGCGGACGGCGGGCGGCCCCGGCCCGCGCGAAGGCGGACCGGGGCCGATTTTCCCCCGGGAGCGTCAGGCCGCGTCGACCCCCACCGGCTGCGGCTCGACCGGCGTGCTGACCGGCGCCGGCGGGGCGGGCGGCAGGACCCGTTCGCCGAAGCCCAGCCGGCGTTGCAGCGCCCGCAGCGGTGCCGGGGCCCACCAGTTGAACCGGCCGAGCAGCGTCATCGTGGCCGGTACCAGCACGCAGCGCACGATGGTGGCGTCGATCGCCACCGCCAGCGCCAGGCCCAGCCCGATCTGCTGCACGGTGCCCATCCGGCCGACCAGGAAGCAGCTGAACACGATCACCATGAGCAGCGCGGCCGAGGTGATGATCCGCCCCGAACGTTGCAGCCCGTGCCGGACGGCCAGCGTGGTGTCCTCCCCGTTGTCCACGTACTCCTTGATCCGGGAGAGCAGGAACACCTCGTAGTCCATCGACAACCCGAAGGCGAAGGCGAACACCGCCACGATGGTGAACGGGGACAGCCCGGGGACCTGGAGCACGTGCAGTTGGTCGGCGAGGAACCCGTGCACGAAGACCGCGTACATCGCGCCGAAGGTGGCCCCCAGCGAGAACAGGTTCATCAGCACCGCCTTGATCGGGATGATCACGGAGCCGGTCATCGCGAAGAGCAGCATCACCATGGCCAGCACGGTGACCCCGATGGCCAGCGGCAGCCGGTGCACCAACTGGTCCAGCAGGTCGGAGAGGACCGCCGCGTTGCCGGTCACCCAGGACTGGACGCCCGGCGGCCGGTGGGCCCGCACCTCGTCCACCAGGTCACGCGCCTGACTGCCCTGCGGGTCGCCGGGCGCGTCGAGCTGGATCACCGAGAGGTTCTCGCCGGCCGAGGTGGCCGGGTACGCCTTGGTGAGGTCGGTCAGGTGCAGGCCGGCCGCCCAGGTGTCCAGGGTCGCCGGGTCGGTACGGGCCACCACGGTGACCGCCGGCTCCGCCTCCTGCCCGAACCGGGCGCCCAGCACGTCGGCGGTGCGCACCGACTCCAGCGACCGGGGCAGCCCGGACATGTCGTTGAGCGCCGTGTTCGCGGACAGCAGCGGCACGCCACCGGCCAGCAGGGCGGCGCCGACGAGCACTGTGACGATCACCGGCCGGCGCTGGACCACCGCGGCGAGCCGGGCGAACGCCCCGGTCTGCACCGGCTGCCCGGCCCGTCGCAGCGCCCGCTTCGAGGGCCGGATCCGCTTGCGGCCCAGCCGCAGCATGGCGGCCGTGAAGGTGAGCGCCACCAGCATCGAGGCCAGTGCGATCGCCACTCCGGCCGCGCCCAGTGCGGTCAGGTCGGAGATGCCGAACATCATCAGCCCGGTCAGCGCCGCAGCCACCGTCAACGCGGAGAACAGGATGGTACGACCGGCCGTTGCCCAGGCCCGGGCCACCGCCTCGGTCGGGCCGAACCCGGCGGCCAGCTCTTCCCGGTACCGGCCGACGAGCAGCAGTCCGTAGTCGATGGACAGGCCGAGGCCGAGCAGCGTCACCACCGTCACCGAGTCCGAGGAGAGCGTGGTGAGCTGGGAGAAGCCGAGCAGCACGACCATCGAGCCGGTGACCGAGACGACTGCTGCCAGTACCGGCAGGAACGCCGCGACGATGCCGCCGAAGACGAACACCAGGATGATCAGGGTCAGCGGCAGGGACAGCTCCTCAGCCAGCGACAGGTCGTGCTGGACCTGGTCGTTGGCTTCGATGTCGATGATCGGGCCGCCACCCACGCTGACGTTCGCGCCGGCGTTCCCCTGCCCGACCAGGGTGCCCTGGAATCCGTGCAGGGTGTCCTGGACCTTCGTGGCGAGGTCCCGGGCCGCGGCGTCGTCATCGAGGTCGGCGAGTTTGACCTCGATGGCCAGCGCCCGTCCGTCGGTGGCGACCAGCGACTGCCCGTCCGGGCTGTACGGGGTCTTCACCGAGGTCACCCCGGTGATCCCGGCGAGCGTGCCGGCCACGGTACCGACCTGCTGCTGGACGGCCGGGTCGCGGGCGTCGACGTGGTCGACGACGCCGACCACGGTGCCGCCGTCGGTCTTGCCGTCCTGGAGCACGTCGTAGGCCTGCAGTGATTCGACGCCCTTGGGGGCGGCCCCTTCGCCGAGTCCGGAGAACACCGGCCCGGCGGCGAGCACTCCACCGACCAGGACAAGTACCCAGACGGCCAGGGTCAGCAGCGGGTGCCGGTAGCTCCAGCCACCGACTCGGGCGGTCACCCCGAGATTGGCAGGTTTGTGCCTAGTTGTGCTGGTCATGCCGGTAGCCCCCTGCTTGCCGGAATACTGATTTCATGTCGCATCAAAGCCTGCCCGACGACAGATGCCGGAACCATCCGGGCCGCCCCCGAAGTGCCCCTGAGGCTGGCCCTACCCCGGTCTCAGGGTTGCCGGTCGTGGGCGCGGGGCGTCGGCGGTAGCGTGAGGTCGGCTACCCAGTCCGGAATGCCGCTTGTGCCCGGCGCGTAGTTGACCAGGTGATCGCGGGGCGCGATTATCCACCCAGCCCGTATAGCCCACCGGTCTGCGAGGTCCGATGCTCGTACCCGCACCAGATCCCGAGGCCGTCCGGAAGAACACCCTGGAGGAGCTGTTCCGGCTGCGGCTGCCGCTGCCACCGTCGACCTTTTCCCTGGTGTGGGACGAGGGCGATCTGGTGGAGTTGCGTCCCCGGGACGAGTTGGAGGCACGGGCGGCCATCCTCAACGTGGTGTTGGCCCGCTGCTTCGGCATGCCCCAGCAGACCGCGATGGGCTGGTTGCTGGAAGCGCACCTGCTGGAGAAGCTGACCCCGCCGGAGTGGCAGTTCGTCGCCACCGGCCAGGGCGACGTGCAGTCCTTCGCCCTGCACGTGGAGGCGCTGTCGGCGCTGGCCTGGTTGTTGCAGATGCTGAAGAACCTGGACCCGTCGGCGCCCGGCGCGACCAACCTGGTGTCGCTCTTTCCCAACCTGCGTACCGGCGAGACGTACCCGGGCTGGCGCTCGCGGGCGCTGGCCTCGCCGCGCGACCCGCGTGACGCCGCGGCCCTGCTCGACCTGTACTACTGCCTCGACTGGTCCTACCAGGAGGCCGAGCGCCGGCAGGCGCAGCTCCCCGGCATGATCGACTCCAACGCGATCGGCCAGCGCCGCTGGGCACTGGAGTGGGCGGTGGTGTTCCGGGGCCCGCACCACGAGGACCCACCGGACTGGGAAGAGGTCGACCTGTCCACCTGACCGCGCCCCGGCTGCCAGCCGGTCCACCGGCTGGCTGTCCTAACGGGGCCGGTAGTGGTGCAGTTGCACGCGGGCGGTGGCAGTGATCGGCTCGGTCAGCCCGGCCACCGTCGCGGTGAGCGTCGCCGGATCGGTGTGCCAGGCGCTCGGTCCCATCCCGACCAGGGTCAGTGCCTGGGCGTGCCCCAGTCGCAGCGGCCGGACCAGCTCCCGCACCCCGACCGGGGCGAACCAGTCGTGCAGTGCCTGGCCCAGTCGCTCGCCCTTGGCCGGGTCGACGCGCAGCAGGCCGAGCGCCTCGACCAGCTCGCCCAGGTGTCCGGCGGCCGGCACGACCACCAGCAGCGCCCCGTCGGGCCGCAGCACCCGGGCGAATTCCGCGCCGTTGCGCGGCGCGAACACGTTGACGACCAGATCGGCCGCGCCGTCGGCCACCGGCAGCCCGCGCCACGCATCCGCGCGGGCAGCCAGTGCCCGGGGATGGGCCCGGGCCGCCCGGCGCAGCGCCGCCTTGGCGACGTCCAGGGCCAGACCCGACATTCCCGGGTACGCCCGGAGCAGCGCCGCCAGGTAGTACCCGGTACCCGCGCCCACATCCACCACCAGCCCGGCGCGGCCATCCTCGGGCCGGCCTTCCGCGCCTGATCTTTCCGCGCCCGAGGAAGGGCCCGGCGGGGTACCCGCGGCGAGGACCGGGCCGGCCGCGTCCACCAGTGCGGCGCTGAGGAAGTCGAAGTGTCCGGCGGCCAGGAAGTCGGCCCGCGCGGCGACCATCGGGGCACTGTCACCCTCGTGCCGGACCGGACCGGCGACCAGGTCGACGTACCCCTGCCGGGCAGTGTCGAAGTGGTGCCCGGCAGGACAGTCCAGCCCACCCGCCAGCACGGTCGTCCCGCTCCCGGCTGTCGGGGCCGGGGTGCGGGCGGCGAGCGGTTGGGCGCAGACCGGGCAGCGTAGCGCGGCCAGTACCGAGGCAGTGGGCGCGGTGGTCGCGGCCGGCGGCCGGACGGCTGCCGGGCCTGCGGCGTCGCGCACCATACTGTCTTTCCTCTTCTCTTTCCTACGCCCCCGCGCGTCCGCTCTCCGGACGCCCGGGGCGCCGTTGTCCGGAGTCCCGGCGGGGGCGGTGGATCGGCTCCGGCGTGCTGCGCCGGCTCGGTACTGTGCCCCCATGGTCGCACCGAGCTACGACGAGATCGTCCGGGCCCCGAAAGCGCTGCTGCACGATCACCTGGACGGCGGGCTGCGCGCCGCCACGGTCGCCGAGTTGGCTGCCGAGGTCGGGCACGAGCTGCCGGTGGCGGATCCGCAGGAGTTGGCACAGTGGTTCGCGGCCGCCGCCGACTCCGGTTCCCTGGAGCGCTACCTGGAGACCTTCGTGCACACCGTCGGGGTGATGCAGACGCTGCCGGCGCTGCACCGGGTGGCCTACGAGTGCGCGCTCGACCTGGCCCGTGACGGTGTGGTCTACGCCGAGGTGAGATTCGCGCCGGAGTTGCACGTGACCCGGGGGCTGAGCCTGGACGCGGTGGTGGAGGCGGTGCTGGCCGGGTTCCGGGACGGGACGGCCGACGCCGCGGGGGAGGGGCGCCACATCCGGGTGGGGGCGTTGCTGACCGCGATGCGGCACGCCGCGCGGTCGATGGAGATCGCCGAGCTGTCGGTGCGCTGGCGGGACCGGGGCGTGGTCGGGTTCGACATCGCCGGGGCCGAGGCCGGCTTCCCGCCCACCCGGCACCTGGACGCCTTCGAGTACCTGCAGCGGGAGAATTTCCACTTCACCATCCACGCGGGCGAGGGGTTCGGGCTGCCGTCGATCTGGCAGGCGATCCAGTGGTGCGGGGCCGACCGGCTGGGGCACGGGGTACGCATCGTCGACGACATCTCCGGCAGCGGCCAGCTCGGCCGGCTCGCCGCGTACGTGCGGGACAAGCGCATCCCGCTGGAGCTGTGCCCGTCGTCCAACGTGCAGACCGGGGCCGCCCCCTCGATCGCCGAGCACCCGATCGGACTGCTGCGCGATCTGCAATTCCGGGTAACGGTCAATACCGACAATCGACTGATGAGCGGTACCTGCCTGTCCCGGGAGATGGCGCTGTTGGTGGACGCGTTCGGGTACGGCTGGGAGCACCTGCGCTGGTTCACCATCAACGCTCTGAAGAGCGCATTCATCCCGTTTGACGAGCGACTCGCCTTGATCGACGAGGTGGTCAAGCCGGCCTACGCCAAGCTCATCGCGACGCAGGGTAATTGATCCACTGCGTTCGGAGTAACCATCGCATCACGTTGTCACTCCGTGGCGGCTCGGGCTTTCTCTTTCCTTCCGGGCATGGTGGAATTCCGAGGTCCGCCCTTAGCCGGGTGGTCAGTCGGCGGTGCCTGTGGGCGGCCACCGCCGCACGCACGGAGGGTGGATGAGGTGAGCAAACGACCAGCGGCTGGGGGTAAGACCCCGTCCGGCAAGGGTGGCCTCGGAGGCTATCTGGGAGACCGGCCGATCTGGGTCAAACTGGGCCTCATCATGATCGTGCCGACAATAGCTACGGTTGTGGTCGGTTTCGGTGCCTTGCTGACCAATATCAAGGCCACCAGTGACGCCGGTGCGGTCCAGGCGGTCGCCACCCTCAACCAGGACATCGGCGCACTCACCGACGCCCTCCAGGCGGAGCGGGCCTCGGCCAGCACGCTGCTGGACCAGCACGCCGACCCGGCCGCCACCGAAGCCGCCGTCAAGCAGTACACCAGCCTGTTCGCCGCGACCGACCAGGCCAACGCCGCGTACCACGCCCAGCGCGCCGCGCTCCCCGGCCTGTCGAACGCGGTGACGGCCACTCTCGGCCGGGCCGACGCCGGCCTGGAGACCCTGAAGGACGTCCGCGAGCAGGTCAAGGGAGCCGGCCCGCGGGCCGCGCTGCTCAGCAAGTACACGTCGACGATCGCCGGTCTGCTCGACATCCGGCAGAGCTCCGTGTTGATGGCCACCGACGCGAGCGTCAACCGCGCGCTGCAGACCACGAACGCGCTGTCGAACTACAAGGAGGCGATCGCCTCCGAGCGCATCGCCGTGGACACCCGACTGAACACCGGCGTCGTCGACAGCAGCGCCCTCGACACCGGCCTCTCGCCGATCTACGAGGCCGTCGAGGCGCAGAAGTACTCGCTGAAGGTGCTCGAGCAGGTCACCGGGTCATCCTCCGACTACGAGTTCTTCGCCAAGACCACCTCCAGCGCGAACGGCAACGACCGCTCCAACATGGAGCGGGACGTGCTGGCCGGCAAGCTCATCGAGCAGGCCCGCTGGGACGACGCGGTCGACGCCCTGGTCGTCAGCCTGCGCACGGTCGAGAAGAAGTTCGACACCGAGGTCGTCGCCGGCGCCAAGGACCTGCGTGCGGACAAGCAGCAGCAGGTGCTCATCGAGGCCGGCCTGCTGCTCGGCCTGGTCCTGATCGCGGTGCTGATCGCCTGGTTGGTCGCCCGGTCGATGAACCGCTCGCTGCGCGAACTGCGACACGGCGCACTGGCCATCGCCCAGTACGGTCTGCCGCAGGCGGTGGCCCGACTGCGCGACCCCTCGCTGAACACCGCGCTCAGCCCGCACCAGGTCGCCCAGCAGATCGCCGAGCCGCTGCCGGTCCGCAGCAACGACGAATTCGGGCAGGTGACCGAGGCGTTCAACGCGGTCCACCTGGAAGCCGTCCGGACAGCCGCCGAGCAGGCCGCGCTGCGATCCTCCGTCGCCACCATGTTCGTCAACCTGGCCCGCCGTTCGCAGATCCTGGTCGACCGGCTGATCGGCCACCTGGACCGGCTGGAGCGCGGCGAGGAGGACCCGGACCGGCTGGCAGAGCTGTTCCAGCTCGACCACCTGGCCACCCGGATGCGCCGTAACGACGAGAACCTGCTGGTTCTCGCAGGCGCCGACTCCACCCGCGTGCAGCGCGAGCCGGCCGCCCTGATCGACGTGCTGCGCGCCGCACAGTCCGAGGTCGAGCACTACACCCGGATCGAGTTCGGGGTCATCGACCGGGACATCGAGATCAACGCGCAGGCCGTCAACGACCTCGTACACCTGGTCGCCGAGCTGTTCGACAACGCCACCGCGTTCTCCCCGCCGGACTCCACCGTCGTGGTCGAGGCTCGCCGGGTGGGCGATCGCGCCGTGCTGTACGTCGAGGACCACGGCATCGGGATGTCCCCGGACCAGCTCGCCGACCTCAACGAGCGGCTGGCCACGCCGCCCATGGTCGACGTCGCGGTCTCCCGGATGATGGGCCTGGTCGTAGTGGCCCGGCTGGCGGTCCGGCACAGCGTCAAGGTCGAACTCCGCCCGGCACACGAGCGCGGGACCATCGCCGACGTGCTGCTCCCCACCGCCGTGCTGGTACCCCGGGCGTTGGCCGGTCGCGGCCCCACCGCCGGACTGCCGGCCGGCCGCGAGGATCGCGCCGCCGACCACGCCCGCTCGTTCACCCCGCTGGCGCTGGAGAGCGGATCCCCGGCATCGCAGTCGCCCGCCCCCAGCTTCTCGTCGACCCCCGCGTTCGGTGGCTACGACACCGCGCACGCCGGGCCCGGCAGCGACCGCAACCTGCCGCCGTGGTCGGATCTGACCGGTGCGTCCGGCGACCGGTCGGGAGCTGGCGAGCCGTGGCCGTCCAACGGTGCCCGTCCCGGTGCGCTGCGTGGCGTCGAGGCCTTCTCCTCAGGCAACGACCGCCCGGACTCCACCGGCGCCGGCTCGACCGGGCTCTTCCCGCGCTACGACGACGCCCCGCCCGCCGGAGCGTTTCCGCCGGCGCCCGGCGGCCTGCCGTTCCGCCGCGCCGGTGAGAACGAGCCGGGCGCACAGCCGTCGGTCCCCCGCCAGATGTCCAGCTCGCCCGAGGTCACCGACGCCCCGAGCCGGTCGTCGGCCTGGGCGGTCGCCGCCGACGCGATCGACGCTGACGTGGTGGAGCGGCCGGTCGTACCCGCGGCGTCGATCCCGCCCGCCTGGCCGCCCGCGCCCGCTGCGGCGCCCGTCGAGGACGAGCCGGTCTCCCCGGCCGTACCCGAGCGGGTGGCGGCGGCCCTCGACATCACCTCGGAGATGCCCCGGCTACGCGGCTCCGAGACCGCCGCCGACGACTCCGAAAAGCCGGCTCGGGTCATCCCGCCGGCCGACGAGACCATGGAGCTGCCGATCTTCCGGGAGCTTGAGTCGGCCTGGTTCCGGACCAGCTTCGAGTTCGAGTTCGGCAACAGCCCCCGGGAACCGGAGTCCGAGCCGGCCACGGTGGCCAGCGCGGCGGCCCGGGAGACCGGCTCGGCTACCAGGGAGTCGGCCAGCCGCGAGTCGGTCAGCCGGGAACCGGCCAGCCGCGAGTCGGCCAGCCGGGAGTCGGCTGGGCTACGTCCGGAGCCGATGCTCCGCGACACGGCGGCCGCTTCGGCCGGCAGCCGGCCACCGACGCGCTCGACCGGCGGGGAACGCAACACCGGCGCTCAACCCATCGTCCCGGCAGCCGCCCGGACCCCGGTCCCGGAGGCAGCCTGGCGCAGCGCTGCAGACCAGGGTTGGCAGGCCGCGCAGGCGGCGGCCGCACCACAGGTCGAGGTCACCACCGAGGCTGGCCTGCCGCGTCGTACTCCGATGGCACAGCTGGTACCCGGCGGCGTGGAGAAGCCGAACGCGGGCGTCCAGAAGCGCTCGCCGGAGCAGGTACGCGGGCTGCTGTCGGCGTACCACCGCGGCGTACAGCGTGGCCGCACCGACGGAGGCGCACCCAACTCCGCAAACCCACCGCAGGGCGGTAAGGAGCAGCAGGCATGAGCAGCACACAGGACCTGGGTTGGCTGTTGGCCAACTTCGCCGATCGCGTGCCGGGGGTCGCGCACGCGGTGGCCGTGTCATCCGACGGATTGATGCTGTCCGCCTCCCGCGACCTGCCCCGCGACCGGGCCGACCAGCTCTCGGCGATCGCGTCCGGGCTGGTCAGCCTCACCCAGGGCGCGTCGCGCTGCTTCGAGGGCGGGGCAGTGTTGCAGACGGTCGTCGAGATGGATAATGGCTTCCTCTTCCTGATGTCAATCTCGGACGGCTCGTCGTTCGCGGTGCTGGCGTCGCGTAGCTGCGACGTCGGTCAGGTCGGGTACGAGATGGCGTTGCTGGTGGACCGGGTCGGCGAGGCGCTCACGCCAGCCTCCCGGGGCGCGGCTTCGATGCTGGGCTGACCGGGCGGGTGTGGATCGAATCAGGACCAGCGCGCAGCAGATGGCAAAGCTCGTCCGGCCGGCAGTTGTCGGATCAGGCGAAATCGCGGGAGACTGGCCGCACACAACTGGGCAACGTAGCGGTGAATAAGGAGGAGGTGAACGGCGATGGTTGATCGAGATGAGCCAACCGGCTCGCTGGTGCGGCCGTACGCCGTCACCCGGGGTAGAACCCGGCCCCGCCTGGATATCGCGTTGGAGGCCCTGGTCGAAACGACCGCCCGGGGTCGCGGCGCGGCCGGCAAGGACACCCCCGGTGGCCACGGCCGGGAGCACCAGTACATCGCATCGCTCTGCGACGGCCGTCTGCAGTCACTGGCCGAGGTCGCGGCGCGTATGCAACTTCCGCTCGGGGTCGCCCGGGTACTGATCGCCGACATGGCCGCCGATGGAATGGTGGCGATATATGAGCCGACGTCGTTCGAATCGAACGACTCGGTGGGCACGGAACTGCTGGAGAGGGTGCTGAGTGGACTTCGCAGGCTCTGACATGGCGCACCGCCCATCGTCCGGGCGGGTGACGTCGGCGAAGATTGTGATCGCCGGCGGCTTCGGCGTGGGTAAGACCACGCTGGTCGGCTCGGTCTCCGAGATCACGCCGCTGACCACCGAGGCCATCATGACCTCGGCTGGTGAGGGCGTCGATGACATTCGGCAGGTGCCGGGCAAGACGACCACGACGGTGGCGATGGACTTCGGTCGTATCTCCATAGACCGTGACCTGATCCTCTATCTCTTCGGCACCCCCGGGCAGACCCGTTTCTGGTTCATGTGGGACGAGTTGGTACGCGGGGCCATCGGTGCGGTGGTCATGGTGGACACTCGACGGCTGGCCGACTGCTTCGCGGCGATCGACTTCTTCGAGCACCGCAAGCTGCCGTACCTGGTGGCGATCAACTGCTTCGACGGCATGCAGTACCACGGCGTCCAGGACGTCCGTGAGGCGCTTGCCATCGGCCAGGACGTCCCGGTCGTCTCCTGCGACGCGCGTAACCGCGAGTCCACCAAGCAGGTACTCATCTCCCTGGTGGAGTACGTCCTGACGATGCGACGGCAGCGGGCCGGCGCCCCCGCCTGACCCCTGCCCCCGAACGCGAAGCGCCCCGACGGATCCCGTCGGGGCGCTGCTGCGTCTCGGTGCTGCCGGCTCAGATCCGGGTCCAGCCGCCGTTGTTGAGCCGCAGCACGGCGAGCTGGTCCGGCCCGACGCCGCCGTGGTTGATGGTTGAGAACGTGTACGCGCCTCCGAGCAGGTAGAACGGCGCCCGCTCCAGGCCGTTGCGCAACCGGACCCGGGTCGGGTCGGCGGCCCGTTCGGCGGCGGTACCCACCATGGTCAGCGCGTCCGCGGCGAAAACCGCGTAGCTCGAGATCGACCCGTACTGCCGGTTGAAGTTGTTGAAGAACACCCGCCGGGCGAACTCGGGGGCGCTGTTGGCCAGGCCGCCGTCGGCTGACATGATCAGCGGCGCGACAAAGTTCGCGCCGCGCATGGCGGTGTTCTTGGCGATGTCGATGGCGTCGTCGGCCGCGGCGCCGGCGTCGAAGTACATCTCGCCGAGGTAGCCGGCCTTCTGCAGGGCATTGGCCACCGCCAGCGAGGTCGGCGCCTGGGACCAGATGACGACCGCCTTCGGGTGCGCTGAGGCGAGCTGCTCGGCCTGGGCGCGGTAGCTGGTGGCGTTCAACGGCAGCCGGATCGCCGCCTTGGGGATCGTCACCCCGACCGGCTTGGTCGCCTCGATCAGGGCGGCCAGCCCGGCGTCGCCGTGCGGGCTGCTCTCGGCCATCACGGCGATGTTGGTGAGGTGGTTGTCAGCCAGCTGCTGGGCGATCAGTTCGGCGACGTTGGCGGCGTTGGGGCCGAGTTTGAAGACGAACCGGTGCTGGGGGACCGGCTTGACGATGCTGTCGGCGGCCGCCAGCGACACCATCGGGATCTGGCGCTTCTCGGCGACCGCGGACATTGCCACCGAGGTGTTCGCGAGCGCGCCGCCGATCACCGCCGACACCCGGGTGTCGTTGGCGAGTTCGGTGAGCACCGCGGTCGCGGTGTCCGGGTCGCTCTTGTTGTCGTGGAACTCCAACTGGATCTTGCAACGCTTGCCGCCGATCCGCAGTCCCTCGGCGTTGATCTGCTCGAGCGCGACCGCGAGGCCGCGCTTGGCGGAGTCGCCGACCACGGAGGCGGCGCCGGTCAACTCCAGGCAGACCCCCACGACGAGCTCCGGGCCTTCCGGCAGGCGCTCGGTGATGCCGGTGTCGCTGCTCTTACCGCAGCCGGCCAGGCCCGCGACGGCGCCGGCCAGGCCGACGCCGAGCAGCGATCGGCGGCCCATCCGGGTCTGCCGACCAGGGGCGGATGTCGGCTCGGTTGCGGCCATGGGGGAACCCTCCACTGTCCATGTCCGGCATGTCACGCCGCGGTCGCGCCGTCACTGCCGGTCATTTAGCTGAATTTTATTCACGAAAAACCGGTCAAGCCGAGCCCGTCGCGGGAGGACAGTCCGCGTGGCTCGACTTGTCGGGAGTACCCGGCGCGTGGGGCGCCGTGGAGCTTCAGGCGCGCCGCTTAACGACGTGCCGCCGAACGGTATTCATACGGGCCGTCCTGGTCGCTGTCAAAGCTGTCCCGGGCAAAGTCCCAGTTTCCAGCCGACTCCCGACCAGGGCGCCCCCCGATCGAGAAGCCCCGGACCTCTTCGCCGCGCCGCGAGCCGCGGAAGTAGCCGGTGGTGTGCGCGGCCATTGCGGCCGGGTCCCGGACCACCCGCAGTCCACGTTCGTCGGCCGGCGGCAATGCCGACCCCGGAACGAGGTTCGCCTGCGGTACCCGGCGAGGCAGCCCCACCGTGGTGTCGTCCCCGAGCACCGGGCTGGACGCCCGCTCGGCGGCCTGCCAGCCGGCGTCGGCCGGGTTGTCGTCCCAGGCGGGGGTGGTGTCCAGGTCTTCCATGTCGGTGAACCAGGCCGACTGGATCTGCGAGAAGATCAGCAGATCGCCGTCGGATTCGTCCTCCACCGGAGCCGATCCACCGATCAGGCGCAGCGACGGCGCGCCCCGCCCACGGTCGCCGCCCCGGTCGCCACTCAGCGGGTCCGGTTCGCGACTGGCTCGACGGCTGGGTCCGGCCGACGCCAGCGGGTCGTCGCGCAGCGCCGGGTCGGCCAACGGCGCCGGCTCGACCAGGCGGAGCATCGCCGGCTCAGCCGGCAGGTCATCGGCGAGCCACGGCGGGGTGACCCGGGTGGAGGTGGGCGGCGCCGACGGCGTACGGAGCGGGTCGCGTCCCAGCGGCTCGGCGCCGTCCCGCAGGTCGTGCCCGTGCCGGGAAGCCTCGCCGGGATCGTGCCGGATTGCGCCGCCTCGGCCGCGGTTGCCTGTGCTGCCGCCCCGGGAGGCCCGGGAGTCAGCCTGGTCGGCGTCGCCGCGGCGCGGGCTGCCGGACCCGAGGTCGGCGTCGCCGCGGCGTGGGCCGGTGGCAAGCAGGTCCGCGTCCGCGCGGTTCAGGCCGGTGGCGAGCAGGTCCGAATCATCGCGCCGCGGCGCGTCTGCCTCGCCGCGGCGTGGGCCGGCGGAGAGCGGGTCTGCCTCGCCCCGGCGCGGGGTGCCGGGCAGCGGATCGGGGCGACGCTGCTGGGGGACCTCCAACGGGCTGCCCCAGTGCGACTCGGTGTTCCCGGCGTGCCGCGGGTCGCCAAGGCGCGGGTCGGCCAAGGCGCGGGTTACCCGGATGCGCGTCGGCCGGGCGCGGCTCGGGCTGCGTCGGGCGACGGGGCAGGCCACTGCGGGTCTGCCCGGTCTGGGCCGGCAGCGAGGTGACCTCGTTGGGGTTCGCCAGCAGCGAGAACTCCCCGCTACGGTCGCTCTGCGCGGCCGGGCTGAGCGGCCAGTCGTCCCTACTGCCCGGCGGGGCCACCTCCGGCGAGAGCCGCGGCGAGGGGATCGCGCGCCCGTACGGCGCGGACGGGGCCAGGTGCGACGGCCCAGCCGGCACCACCGGCATCGAGCCGGTGTCATGGAAGCCGGTCGGCCGGGTACCACCGGCATCGAGCGGTGTCGTGCGAAGCCGGTCGGCCGGGCATCACCGGCATCGAGCCGGTGTCGTGGAAGCGTCGCACAGGCATCGAGCCGGTGTCGTGCGAAGCTATCGGCGGGCATCACGGCATCGAGCCGGTGTCGTAGGAGGCCGCTCGGGCGGGACCACCGGCATCGAGCCGGTGTCGTAGGAGGCCGCTGGCGGGACCACCGGCATCGAGCCGGTGTTGTACGAAGTCGACCGGGACGGCAGCGTGGTGGGTCGGCCGTGAACCGGAGCCGACGGGTCGGCTACCGGCTCGACACCGGCGTTGCGGCCCCGTCGGGCGGTGGCCGGACGCTCCGTACCAGCCGGTTCGCGGACCGCGCGCAGCGGCGTCGCGGCCGGCTCGGCGGCCAGCCGGTTGGGCAGCCCGCTCGGTGCCGGCGTGGCCTTCTCGGTGAGCAGCGCGACCACGGCGCCGATGGCCGTGTCGAAGGAGCGGACGGCGCCCACCGAGTGCTGGATCGTGTGCGCCACCGCGGCCGTCAGAGACTTGCCGATGCCGGTGCGCCTGGGGGTCTCCGAGATGGCGACCCGCAGCGCGGTCATCGCCTCGCTGACCCGGTTCGCGTCGCCGACACCCGAGTCGGCGACGGTCGGCGATCACCTCGGCGTCGCGGCTTCGGTTGACTGAGCCACCGCCGAGCAGACCGGGCTCGGGCAGGGCGCTCAGGATGGCCAGCGGGATCGGGGCGGTCGGGTCCGGGTACGCGCGTAGCGCTGCCGGGTACAGCTCGCGGAGCACGTCACGTAGTGCGGCCGCGGCGGCCTGCCGGCCGGTGGCGAGGGCGCCGTGTGCGGCCAGCACCGGCTTGAGGGCGAGCAGTTCGCGGGGGGCGCCCTGCACGGTGGCGGCGAGCGCCCCGGCCTGCAGCGCGCGGGCCAGGCCGATCGCCCGGCGCTCGGCCAGCGGGGCGTGCAACTCCTCGGCCGAGTCGTCGTCGCCGAACCGGTCGGCGTAGTCGTCGAGGGAGTCCTCGTCGGCCACTGCCAGCGCCCGGCCGGCAGCGGCCAGCAACATGGTCACGGTGTGCTCGTCATGGTCGGCGGCGACCGAGACGGTGGAGAAGCCACCGGAGCGTTCGGCCAGGACGGCGCCGAGTTCGACGTAACCGGCGGGGTCGTCGGTGATGCCGCAGACATCGAGCAATCGCCCGGAATCGTCCACCACGGCTACTGTCAGCCACGACTGGAACGGATCCGGCCGGTCACCACCTGCCTGCGTCGACGCGAGACCGCAATACACCCGCACGAGCGCCACGGCGTCGTCCTCCTCCCTGGACCAACTCGTGTGTTGCCAGCCCTGATGCTTCCCTACCGGGCGTCAGTCGCGCCAGTCCGCGATGCCGGAGATCTTCCCAATAATCGTGCGCCAGCCGAGTGGTGCGGCTTCTGTACCAATTTTCTTCAGCTTGCGCCGGCCGAAGAAGCCGCCCATCCCACCGGTGAGACTGGCGCGCAGTGCATTGTCGAGGTCATCCAGCGGCGAGCCGGCCGCCAAAGCGGTCTCCACCTGCTCCAACTCGAAGGAGCGACCGATGTCCCGGGCGATCTCGCCGGCCCGGATCAGCAGCTCGGCATCCCACGAGTCGCGGCCACCGCGCAGGTTGCTCACCACGAGATCCAGCTCGTAGTTGTCCTCCGCCAGCGGTACCACGTCGTCGGCCGTGAGCTTCTCGGTCAGCGCGGACCAGGAGGGCAGCTGGGTCAGGTCGTGCGGGGCGTCCGACTTGACGAACTCGACGAGGCCCTCGGGGGAGCGGAAGAGCAGCAGCTTGCCCCGGTGCCCGAGGAAGACCGGGATCTCCTCGATCGGCAGCTCCTCCTCGTCCTCCGCTTCCTCCTTCTCGGCGTCAGCCTCGTCGGAGTCGTCGTCGGAGTCGTCGTCATCCGAGTCGAGGATGTCGGCGTCGGCGTCGGTTTCGAGGTCGGTTTCGTCGTCGAGGTCGAGGTCCTCGGTCGGGGTGTCCTCGGCCCGGAAATCGGCCGCGAAGTCATGCCCCTGGGTGTCGTCGTCGGGCTCGTCCTCGTCCCGGATGGCCTTCTCGTCGTGGTCGTAGATCCGCGACGTGCGGTGCCGGTCCGGGAAAAGATCCGCCTCCCGCTCGGAGATGTCCGTGGTCACCACGTCTTCTTCGCTGCGGTACGCGCGCAGGGTGTAGCCGACTCCGCCGGGGAGCGCAATTTCCACGATGTCGATACCGGCCGCCGACCACAGCTCATCGACGCTCGCCGGTCGGGTGGACTCGGCGCTGGACTCGTCGGTGGCGCTCGTCGACTCGTCGGACTGCTGGCGGGCCACGGTGACCTCCGTCGTCGGGTTGGTGACTCTTGGCACAGGCTAGTCGTACGCCTGATGGCGGCTGTCCGTACCCCGTCGGGTGCGTTCCTGGACCGCGAACGGCGCACCGGGATCGACGGTGAGCGCGGAGCGGGCCGGCCCGTGCAGCGCCGGGGCGGCACAGACCGGCCAGCGCTGGTGCACGGTGATACCGCGGATCGCGGCGGCCGGCGGGCTCGCCCCGTCGGCCATCTCCCGGGCCGTACGGGCGAACCGGTCGGCCAGCAGCTCGGTGTTCAGGTGCCGGTAGTGGCACTGCAGATCGGGCAGGCCGAGCTGGGCCAGGCCGAGGGTGTCCAGCACGGCCACCTCGTCGTCGGCCGGATCCGGGAAGTGCCGGATGTTGACCGCGCCACGGATCGGGTCGGCCGCGGCCACCTCGGGCTGTACCGCCTGCTGGCTCGCCGGCCACCAGGTCGCCAGCGGACGGGTCAGCTCCACCATCGCGCGCAGCGCACCGGCGAACGCCGACAGCCGGACCCGGACGTCCACCTCACGGTGCACGAACTCGGTGACCAGCAGCGAGTACCGGCAGCGGCTCAGCGCCTCGGCGGCGCCGGCCCAGCGCGGTGTGGCGTCAGGTCCCGCTCGCGCTGGTCGGCGACGGCGGTGGTGACGGCGGTGACCAGCGGAGCGGACCGGCTCTCCGGGTACTCGTCGTGGACGTCGCGGTAGCTGACCAGGATCGCGCCCGCGCTCCCCGTCGACCAGCTGTGCGTCCGGCCGGCGTACCCGCATGCCGGCGAGCAGGTCGGCTGCGGACAGTGCCGGCGGGGCCAGGTAGCACAGCTCAGCCATGAGGGTCTGGGAGGGGAGCTCAGGCATCGGTCGAGGGTGTCAGAACTGGTGGCCTTCTGCCAAATCGGACACCGTCAGATGCCCTTCGGATGCCACACCGTCTTGGTCTCCAGGAACGCGGTGAGCCGCCCGGTTCCGGGGTCGGCGGACCAGTCGGTCGCGCCCCGGACGCAGTACCCGCTTGAGGTTCTCGGCGGCGGTGCGCTCCAGCTCGGCGGCGAAGCGGCGGGTCGGTCGCGCCGGTCAGGTCGACCGCGTTGACGTCCATGTGCCCGGCCAGCCACGGGGCCGTCTCGGCCGGGTCGCCGGTGAGGATGTTGACCACGCCGCCGGGCAGGTCGGAGGTGGCCAGCACCTCGCTGAGGGTGATCGCCGGCAGGGCCGCGTCGCGCGGCGTCAGCAGCACCGCCGTGTTGCCGGTGACGATCACCGGGGCGAGCACGCTGACCAGGCCGAGCAGCGGCGCGTCGGCGGGGGCGAGGACGCCCACCACGCCGGTCGGCTCGGGCGCGGAGAGGTTGAAGTAGGGGCCGGCGACCGGGTTGGCGTTGCCGTACACCTGGGCGATCTTGTCGGCCCAGCCGGCGTACCAGACCCAGCCGGTCGATCGCGGCGTCCACCTCGGCGCGGGCCGCGGCCCGCTCGCCGCCGCGGGTCTGGTGAAGCTCGTCGACGAACTGGCCGCGCCGGCCCTCCAGCATCTCGGCGATCCGGTAGAGGATCTGACCCCGGTTGTACGCGGTCGCGCCGGCCCAGCCCTTCACGGCGCCCCGCGCGGCCACCACGGCGTCGCGGACGTCCTTGCGGGACGCCAGCGCCGCGTTGGCCAGGAACCGCCCGTCGGCGGCCGTCACCGGGTACGTGCGCCCCGACTCGCTGCGCGGGAACGTGCCCCCGATGAACAGCTTGTACGTCTTGCGGACGCCCACCCGGGGAGTCTCGTCAGTGGCTGGCAAGGTAGGCCTCCAGACCGTGCCGGCCACCCTCGCGGCCGTACCCGGACTCCTTGTACCCGCCGAACGGCGAGGTCGGGTCGAACTTGTTGAACGTGTTGGCCCACACCACCCCGGCCCGCAGCGCGTCGGCCATCGCCAGGATCCGCGACCCCTTCTCCGTCCACACCCCCGCCGACAGCCCGTACGGCGTGTTGTTCGCCTTCTCCACGGCCTCGGCCGGGGTACGGAAGGTGAGCACCGACAGCACCGGCCCGAAGATCTCCTCGCGGGCGATCCGGTGCGCCTGGGTGACGCCCGTGAAGATGGTCGGCGCGAACCAGAACCCGCGGTCCGGCAGCTCGCACGGCGGCGACCAGCGCTGCGCGCCCTCCTCGTCGCCGACCGCCGACAGTTCCCGGATCCGGTCCAGTTGGGCGGCCGAGTTGATCGCGCCGACGTCGGTGTTCTTGTCCAGCGGGTCACCGACCCGCAGCTGCGCCATCCGCCGCTTCAGCGACGCCAGCACCTGCGGCGCGACCGACTCCTGCACCAGCAGCCGGGAACCGGCGCAGCAGACGTGCCCCTGGTTGAAGAAGATGCCGTTGACGATGCCCTCGACCGCCTGGTCGATCGGCGCGTCGTCGAAGACGATGTTGGCGGCCTTGCCGCCGAGCTCCAGGGTGAGTTTCTTGGGGGTACCGGCGACCGAGCGGGCGATCAGCCGGCCGACCTCGGTGGAGCCGGTGAACGCCACCTTGTCGATGCCGGCGTGCTCGACCAGCGCCTGCCCGGTGCCGCCGGCCCCGGTGACGATGTTGACCACGCCCGGCGGCAGGTCGGCCTGCTGGCACAGCTCGGCGAAGGCGAGCGCGGTCAGCGGGGTGGTCTCGGCCGGCTTGAGGACCACGGTGTTGCCGCAGGCCAGCGCCGGTGCGATCTTCCAGGCCAGCATCAGCAGCGGGAAGTTCCACGGGATCACCTGGCCGGCCACGCCCAGCGGGCGCGGATCCGCGCCGAAGCCGGCGTGCGCGAGCTTGTCGGCCCAGCCGGCGTAGTAGAAGAAGTGCGCGGCGACCAGCGGCAGGTCGACGTCGCGGGACTCGCGGATCGGCTTGCCGTTGTCGATGCTCTCCAGCACCGCGAGTTCCCGGGAGCGCTCCTGGATCAGGCGGGCCAGCCGGTACAGGTACTTGGCCCGGTCGCGGCCGGGCATCGGGCCCCAGACGCGCTCGTACGCGTGCCGGGCGGCGGCGACAGCGGCGTCCACGTCGGTCGGGCCGGCAGTGGACACCTCGGCCAGCACCTCGCCGGTGGCCGGGTTGACGGTCTTGAACGGCGTGCCGTCCTTGGCGTCGACGAACTCGCCGTTGACGAAGAGTCCGTAGGAGGACCGGATGTTCACGATGGCGGTGGACTCCGGGGCGGGGGCGTACTCGAAGTGGGCCATGGCTGCTAGTCCAGGGTGTAGTAGTCGGGGCCGGCGTAGCGGCCGGTGGCCAGCTTGCTGCGCTGCATCAGCAGGTCGTTGAGGAGGGTGGAGGCGCCGAACCGGAACCAGTCCGGGTGCAGCCAGTCCTCACCGGCCGTCTCGTTGACCAGTACCAGGTACTTGATGGCGTCCTTGGCGGTCCGGATGCCGCCGGCCGGCTTCACCCCGACCTGCCGGCCCGGTGGCGTCCCGGAAGTCGCGGACCGCCTCCAGCATCACCAGGGTGACCGGCGGGGTGGCGGCCGGCGCGACCTTGCCGGTGGAGGTCTTGATGAAGTCGCCGCCGGCGAGCATCCCCAGCCAGCTCGCCCGGCGCACGTTGTCGTAGGTGGCCAGCTCGCCGGTCTCCAGGATGACCTTGAGGTGGGCGTCGCCGCAGGCGTCCTTCACCGCGACGATCTCCTCGAACACCTCCAGGTAGCGCCCGGACAGGAAGGCGCCCCGGTTGATCACCATGTCGATCTCGTCGGCGCCGGCCTCGACGGCCGCCCGCACGTCGGCCAGCTTCACCGACAGCGGCGCCTGTCCGGACGGGAAGGCGGTCGCCACGCTCGCCAGGTGTACCCCGGAGCCGGCCAGCGCGGTCGCCGCGGTCGGCACCATCGCCGGGTAGACGCAGATGGCGGCGACCGACGGGGCAGTCGGGGTCGGTCGGGTCGGGCCGGCGGCCCTTGGCGCACAGCGCGGCGACCTTGCCGGGGGTGTCGGCCCCCTCCAGGGTGGTCAGGTCCACCATCCGGATCGCCAGGTCGAGGGCCCACGCCTTGGCGGTCGTCTTGATGGAGCGGGTGCCGAGGGTCGCCGCGCGCGCCTGCGCGCCCACCGCGTCCACCCCGGGCAGCCCGTGCAGGAAGGTACGCAGCGCGGCATCGGAGGTGGTGACCTCGGACAGGGTCGCCGTCACGGTCATAGGGGCAGACTACGCGCCGGACCGACATCGATCTTGGCTACCATGACTGCCGTGGACGTACTCGTGGTGGATCATCCGTTGGCCCGGACCCGGCTGACGGTCATGCGCGACCAGCGCACCGACTCGGCGACCTTCCGGGCCGCGCTGCACGAGCTGACGACCATGCTGGTGTACGAGGCGACCCGGGCGCTGCCGGTGGACACCTTCCCGATCACCACCCCGGTACGCCTCACCGAGGGCACCCGGCTGGCGAACCCGCCGCTGCTGGTACCGGTGCTGCGGGCCGGGCTGGGGATGTCCGACGCCGCGCTGGCGCTGCTGCCGGAGTCGTCGATGGGCTTCGTCGGGCTGGCCCGCGACGAGCACACCTTCGAGCCGCGCGCCTACCTGGAGTCGCTCCCCGCCGACCTGTCCGGCCTGCCGGTGCTGGTCCTCGACCCGATGCTGGCCACCGGCGGCTCGCTGATCCACTGCTGCCGGCTGCTGGCCGACCGGGGCGCCACCGACATCACCGTGCTGTGCGTGCTGGCCGCCCCCGAGGGCATCGCCCGGCTGGACCGCTCGGGCCTGCCGCTGCGCCTGGTCACCGCCTCCATCGACGAGGGCCTCAACGAGCACGCCTTCATCGTCCCCGGCCTCGGTGACGCCGGGGACCGCCAGTTCGGCGGCATGCCGAGGTTCTGAGCGCAACCGGCGGCTGCGACGAACCGTGCGGCATGCGAGCTGCCGGTTCAGGGGACCGTGACGTCGAAGTTGGTACTGGCCGACATCGTGCGCGAAGGCGGCCAGCGCCTGGCTGGAACTGTTGATCCGGGTGTCGCCCTTGGGGGCGGCGGGGGAGTCGAAGTAGACCATCGCCCGGATCTGCGGGAGCGACTGCAGCTGGCTGGCGATGTTGAGGAACATCTTCGGCTTCAGACTCAGATCCGCGGAGTTCTCGAAGACGCCCCACTCGGTGACCATCAGCGGTTTGCGTCGGGTGTTTGCCGACGATGAAGCTGTAGAAGCCGGGGAACCGCTTCGGCGGCCGTGGACCCGTTCACCAGGCTGCTCAGCGAGCCGTAGCTGAGCCCCGTTGGCCCTGGCGTAGGAGTACGGGTCGATGCCGATCCAGTCCACCACGTCGTCGCCGGGCCACAGGTCGTTGAACCAGCTCTGACTCGGCCCAACCCTGGTAACCCATGTAGATGACGGTGAACCGGACGTTGGTGACGCCGTCGGCGCGCAGCCGCTGCACGGTGTGCCGGAACATCGCCGCGAAGTCCTTGGCGGTCATCCCGGAGCCGGCGGCGTTGTCGACCTCGTCCTCGGGCTCGTGGTGCACGGCCATCCAGAAGTTGGCCGTGTAGTGCGACTTGATGTATGCGGCCAACTTGTCGATCCGGGCATCCTGGGCACCCGCGGCCACCTTGGCCCAGGTGGTACCCCAGTCCGGCTTGTAGTTGATCAGCAGCACCCGCTTGTGACCGGGCTGGTTGGCGACGGCGATCTCGGCGGCGGTCGGGAACATCTCGTCGCCCTTGTGGTACAGGTGCAGGATGGTCGCCGAGCGGCCGGAGGCCTGCTCGAAGCCGGGCAGGGCGGCCGGGCCGGCCTTGTCGGTGAAGGCCCCCGGCGCGACGCCGAAGAGGACGCCACAGGTGGGTACGAGGTTGCTGGTCAGCGTGCAGCCGGCGCCACCGGGGCGGCCGCCGGCAGGCAGTGCGCCGTCCGGCGCGACTGCGGTGCTCGGGCTGGCGCTCGCGGTGGGAGAGGCGCCGGGTGCGGCGCTGGCGCTGGAACCGGGCTGGCCGATGACGTCGCCCGGGTAGCGGTGTGGCGGGTGGTGGCGCGCCCAGCCGTGGTAGGCGTTCGCGCTGGTGTAGGCGAGTGCCGGTAGGGCGATCAGGACGACAGCGGCGGTGACCCCGACGGCCAGTGGCCGGGTGATCAGCAGCGTCCAGAGTCGACGTCGGCGTGCGGACGGTGGGAGCGCCAGGGGTCCGCTGGCCCGGTGTGACTGTCGGCGCTCAGGTGTAGGTCGTGAACGTAAGGTGTCCATCGGGCGTCACGCTACCGTCCGTGTGGGGCAGAAAGTCAAGATCGAAAACCGGTATTGGCACAGGATCTGTCGATGTCGGACTCGTCGGCATTTCGTAGCCCAGAGAATCAGGTATCCGACGGTAGACTGCGCAACTTTGCCCAATCAGTTGACAGTTAGTTAGCCTGCGCACGGAGTTTCCGGGCTCAGCCTCGGTACGGTGGGTGATGATCGGACGCGCTGGCCGTTAACAACGTGTGAACAACGGTCGGACACCGTGGAGGGGCGTCGGAAGGTGGGCAACGAACACGTCGCGGAGCTGTTCCGCACCCTCTACCCCGAGCCGCACGTCCTGGACCTGCCCGGCCAGTCCGCTGCGCCGTCCACCGCTCCGGTCGCCGCCGAATACCTGCTGCTCCCGCACGCCCGCCGCCCCCGGCTCGCGCTGCCCGTCGGCCCGCGTGGGCTGCGGCTGGCCGCCGTCGGCCACCTGCCACGTCCGCGCGGCACCCGGGACCGGCTGCGCAACGCGGCCGTCCGGGCGGTGCTCGGCGCGAGCGCCGCGCCATTCCGCGACCGGGTCCGGGTCCGCGCCGCGGCCGGCGCCGACTCACTCCACCACCACCTGCGCAAGATGCTCGGCGAGCCGCTGGCCTTCAGCGTGCACGTCGGCGGGCCGCTGCGGGCCAACCGCAAGCCGGTGATCGAACTGCTCGGCGCGGGCGGCACGGCGATCGGCTTCGCCAAGCTGGGCGTCAACGAACTCACCCGGGCCCTGGTGCGGGCCGAGGCCGATGCGCTGCAGACGCTCGGCGCGGCCGGCCTGCGCGCCGCCACCGTGCCCGCCGTCCGGCACGTCGGCGGCTGGCACGGCCACGAGTTGCTGATCCAGCAGGCGCTGCCGGTCTGGCAGCCGGCCGCGCCGGCCGCCGCCGGGGCGGTCACCGCCGCGATGGTCGAGGTCGCCGCCGCCTGCGGGCAGCAGCACGGACCGCTCGGAGCCAGTGGGTACGCGGCGCTGCTGCGCGAGCGGCTGGCCGTCGTGGCCGACCGGACCGGGGTTCGCGACCCGGCGCTCGGACCGGCGCTGCGCGACGCCGGGCTGGCGATCCTGGCCGCCGCCGCCGAGCAGGAACTCAGCTTCGGGGCGTGGCACGGCGACTGGACGCCGTGGAACTGCCAGCCGACCGGGGACACCGTGCTGGTCTGGGACTGGGAACGGTTCGCCACCGGGGTACCGCTGGGGCTGGACGCGCTGCACTGGCACCTGCAGGCGGCGATCGACGCCGGTACCCCGCCGCGGGCCGCTGCCGCCGCCCTGTCGCAGCAGGCCGCGGCCCTGCTCGCGCCGTTCGGAGTGGCCCCCGGACCAGCCCGGCTCACCGCGCTGCTTTACCTGACCGACATCGGCGCGAGGTACCTTGCCGACCGGTTGGACGACGGGACACAGCGGCTCAGCCCGGTCGGTGACTGGCTGGTGCCGGTGCTGGTGACGGAGACTGACCAGGCACGTTGGGTGGAAGGAAACTGATGGTGGACAAGTCGACCGTGCCGCCGGCACTGAAGCGGGTGGCGCACCTGGGCTCCCGGACGTTCGGCCTGGCCACGTCCCGGTTCCGGATGACCCCGGCGTTCCTGATCGCCGGTGGCCAGCGGTGCGGCACCACGTCGATGCACCGTGCCCTCGCCCAGCACCCGGCGATCTTCAAGGCCGTCCTGCACAAGGGCGTGCACTACTTCGACACCGACTACGACAAGGGCATGTCGTGGTATCTCGCGCACTTCCCGCTGGAGCGCACGGCGCGCGCGGTGGAGAACAGGATCGGGGTACCGCCGCAGACGTTCGAGTCCGCGCCCTACTACATGTACCACCCGCTCGCCGCCCAGCGGATCGCCGCTGACCTGCCCGCAGTCAAGGTCATCTGCCTGACCCGGGACCCGGTGGAGCGGGCCTACTCCCAGCACGCCCACGAGATCGCCCGGGGCTTCGAGACCGAGCAGGACTTCGTCGCGGCGTTGGCGCTTGAGCAGCAGCGGCTGGCCGGCGAGGACGAGAAGCTGGCCGCCGACCCGCACTACTACAGCCACTCCCACCAGCACCACGCGTACCGGGCCCGCGGCCAGTACGTCGACTACCTGCAGCGGCTCACCGGAGCAGCTGGGGCGCGAGCGGGTACACGTGGTCGACAGCGAGCGGTTCTTCACCGACCCGGAGCCGGTCTACCAGGAGGTGCTGCGCTTCCTCGGGCTGCCCTGGATGGGCGACATCGTCTTCGAGAAGCACAACGCCCGCCCCCGGTCGGCCCCGATGCCGGAAGCCACCCGTCAGGAGTTGACGGAGCACTTCGCCCCGTACGACGAGCGGTTGGCCGCCTGGCTCGGCCGCGCACCCTCGTGGCGACGGTGAGCGGGCCGGAGCAGGCCGAGCCGGAACTGTTCCCCGCCGGTCGCAGCAACGCTGCCGCAGGCGGCCCGCTGGTCGCGAAGTTCCTGCCGGGCACCGGCGAAGCCAAGGGAGCGCTGCCTCGGCAGCGTGGCCGAGGCCAGGACGACGCCACCGGCGTGCTGCCGGTGGTGCGCAGCGTGGACAGCACCCAAATGCTCCCCCCGGTCACCGATCCGGCCCCGGACACCGCCACGCCGGGCAGCACCGTGCCCGCCCCCCGGTCCGGCCGGCGCGGCGCCCGGGGAGATCAGGCCGGCAAGCCGACCGCCCCCCGGCCGGACCCGGCGGCGGCCGGCGACGCGGGTGACCTGGCAGGGGCCGGGCAGCGGGCCGGGCTCGCCGCAGTCGCCCGGGGCGGGGCACTCAACCTGCTCGGCGCGCTGATCTCCGCGCTCGGCGGCTTCGTCGCCACCGCGCTCATCTCGCACGGCCTCGGCATCGACGAGGCCGGCGTGCTCTTCACCGCCACCTCCGTCTTCCTGGTCCTCGCGGTACTGGCCAAGCTGGGCACTCTCACCGGCCTGGTCTACTGGCTGGCCCGACTGCGTACCCTCGGCCGCCGCGACCTGCTGCGCCGGTGTCTGCTGGTGGCGCTGCGGCCGGTGGTGGTGGTGAGCGTGCTGGGCGCGCTGGCGCTGTGGTTCGGCGCCCCGCTGCTACCCACCCCCAAGGGCGCGGACGCGGCCGACTACACCGGCCAGCTCCGGCTGCTCGCCCCGTTCCTGCCGCTCGCCGCCCTCTCCGACGCGCTGCTGGCCGCCACCCGCGGGTACCGCACGATGCGGCCCACCGCGCTGGTCGAGAAGATCGGCCGGGCCGGGTTGCAGGTGGCGGCGCTCGCCGTCCTGGTGGCCGTCGGCGCCGGCGTGCACGCCTACGTGCTCGGCTGGGTCGGCGGGTACGCGCTCGCCGCGCTCGCCGCCGCCGCGTGGCTGGCGAAGCTGGTCCGCCGCGACCGGGCAGCCGCTCCGCCGCCCGCGGACGCCCGCCAGCTCGGCCGCGACTTCTGGGCGTTCACCGCGCCCCGGGCGCTGGCCAGCGTGGCGCAGTTGGCCCTGCAGCGGCTGGATGTGGTGATGGTGGCGGCGCTGGCGGGGGTCGGGCCGGCCGCCGTCTACACGGTCGCCACCCGGTTCGTGGTGGCCGGCCAGTTCGCCAACCAGGCCATCGCCACCGCTGTGGAGCCGCGCCTCGCGGAGCTGTTGACCCGTAAGGACATCCCGGCCGCCAACGCGCTCTACCAGACTGCGACGGCCGGGCTGGTGCTGCTGACCTGGCCGATGTACCTGGGTGCGGCGATCTTCGCGCCGCTCTACCTGTCACTGTTCCCGGCCGCGTACGGCGGGTCGCAGGCGCAGCACGTGGTGGTCATCCTGGCGGCCGCGATGCTCTTCGCCAACGGCTGCGGCATGGTCGACGTGGCGCTCGCGATGGCCGGGAAGACCCGCTGGAACATGATCAACGTGGGCCTCGCGCTGGTCGTGAACATCGGCCTCAACGTGCTGCTCATCCCGCACTTCGGCATCGTCGGGGCGGCCTGGGCCTGGCTCGCCGCGCTGGTGGTGAACAACGCGGTGCCGCTACTGCAGATCATGCTGAGCCTTGGGACTGCACCCGTTCGGCCGGGGCACGCTGCTCGCGTACGCGATCGGCCTGATCTGTTTCGGGGTAGTCGGCATTGCCGCGCGGACGCTGGCCGGCGCGGGACTGCTCGGCTGCGCCGTCACCGTGGCCGGCGGCGGCGCGCTCTACCTGGCCGCCCTGTATGCCCTGCGCCGGCCGCTGAACCTGCCCGCGCTGCTGGCGCTGCGCCGCCGCCGCCGTGCGAAGATCCCAACCCAGCCTTCCCCCGGAGGTCAAGGATGAGCGAGCGCTTGCGCGAGCGTTCGGCAGGCAACTCAGGTCGGCTCCCCGCGAGCCGCGCGAGTGGGGAGGCGGCATGAGCGTGCGGACCCCCGGTCTGCTCGTTACCGGCATGGCCAGGACCGGGACCAGTTGGGTCGGCAAGATGGTGGAGGCCGGCGGCGACGTGGTCTACATCAACGAGCCGCTCAACCCCGGCCACCCGCCGGGGCACTCGCCCGGCGTGCTCGACAACGCCGTCACCCACCAGTACCAGTACATCGCTGACGGGGAGGTGGCCTGGCAACGGGCGTTCGCCCGGACCCTGGCGCTCAAGTACGGCTACCTGCGCGAACTGCGCCGCAACCGCAAGCCCTACGACCTGGCCCGGATGGCCAAGTACGGGGCGGCATTCGCGGCCGGCCGGTTGCGGGGCCGGGCTGCCATGCTGGACGACCCGTTCGCGCTGTACGCCGCCCCGTGGCTGGCGCGCACCTTCGGGGTACGGGCGGTGGTGCTGGTGCGCGACCCGGTGGCGATCGCCGGCTCGTACAAGAAGCTGGGTTGGCGGATGCGCTTCGACGAGCTGCTGGCCCAGCCCGGCCTGGTGACCGACCTGCTCGGGCCCCAGTACGTCGACGAGGTCAAGGCGGCCGCCGCCGAGACCGACCCGGTACGCAGCTACGCGCTGATGTGGCGGGCCAGCTACGGCATCGTGGACCGGCACTACCGGGCCGTCCCGGGCGTGGTGATCCGCCGGTACGAGGACTTCGCGACCTCCCCGCTGACCGCCTTCGCCGGCCTCTACGAGCACTTCGGGCTGGACTTCTCCACCCGGGCCCGGCAGGCGGTCGCGGCGGCCACCTCGGGCGGCGGCAACGACCGCGAGTCGCACGCGTGGAGCCTGCGCGGCGGCGTGTCCAAGACCGCGTACCGGCCGATGGACTCGGCCGCCATGCTCGAATCGGCCGCCCGCCGGCTCTCCACCGAGGAGATCGCCGTCGTCCGCGACCTCACCGCCGACGTCGCCGCCCGCTTCTACCCCGCGACCTGAGCCGCACCGGTCGGAATGCTCAGCTGGCCAGGGCCTCGTCGACCTCGGTGCGCAGGGCGGCGAGGGCGGCGGCAGCGCGCTCGCGGGCGGCGGGCACCGCACCGTCCGGCACCGGCTCCACCACCTCCAGGTAGGCCTTGAGCTTCGGCTCGGTACCGGACGGGCGGACCACCACCCGGGTGCTGCCGGCGCGCAGGATCAGCACGTCCGCCTCGGGCAGCAGGTCCGTCACGGTCACCGGGTCGTCCAGCAGCGAGCCGGGCGGCTTGTTCCGCAGCCGGCCCATCAGCGCGTCGATCTCGCGCAGGTCGGTGACCCGGACGGAGACCTGCTCGGTGGCGTACACGCCGAACTCGGCGGCCAGCTCGTCCAGCCGGTCGGTGAGGGTACGCAGCTCCGCCTTCAACCCGGCGGCCAGCTCGCAGACCACCAGGGCGGCCGTGATGCCGTCCTTGTCCCGGTTCACCGCGGGGGACACGCAGTAGCCGAGCGCCTCCTCGTACCCGAAGGCGAGGTGCGCGTCGGCGCGCACGATCCACTTGAACCCGGTGAGCGTCTCCGCGTACGGGTACCCGCGCTTGGCGCACATCGCCTTGAGCATCTCCGAGGAGACGATGGTGGTGGCGTAGCAGCCCTGCACACCCCGGCGCATCAGGTGGTCGGCGAGCAGCACACCGAGCTCGTCGCCGCGTAGTACCCGCCAGTTCGCCGGGTCGCCGGGGGCGGCCTGCGGGGTGTCGGCGCGCGGGACGGCCACCGCACACCGGTCGGCGTCCGGGTCGTTGGCGATGGCCAGATCGGCCCCGATCCGGGCGGCCAGCGCGCGGACCAGGTCCATCGCGCCGGGCTCCTCGGGGTTTGGGAAGGCCACGGTGGGGAAGTCCGGGTCCGGCTCCCGCTGCTCGGCGACCACCTCGGGGGCCGGGAAGCCGGCCCGGGTCAGTGCCGTGGTGAGGACTTCGCCGCCCACCCCGTGCAGCGGCGTGTACGCCACTGTCAGTTCCCGGGGCTGCTCCGGGTCGACCACGGCGACGGCGGCGGCCAGGTACCCGGCCACCACGTCGGCGCCGAGCACCGTGCCCGGCTCGCCGAGCGGCACGTCAGCGAGCGGCCCGACCGCCCGGATGGCCGCCTCGATCGCGGCGTCCACCGGCGGCACGATCTGCGCGCCGCCGCCCAGTTCACCGCCGGCCGCCACGCCCAGGTAGACCTTGTACCCGTTGTCCCGGGGCGGGTTGTGGCTCGCGGTGACCATCACCCCGGCCGCCGCGTCGAGTGCCCGGACGGCGTACGCGAGCACCGGCGTGGGCAGCGCCGCGGGCAGCAGCAGCGCCTCCCGGCCCGCCCCGGTGACCACCCGCGCGGTCTGCGCGGCGAAGTCGGCGGAGCCGTGCCGGGCGTCGTACCCGATCACCACCGGCCCGGGTACGTCCTCGGCCGCCAGCCAGGCGACCAGCCCGGCGGCGGCGCCCCGGACGACGGCCAGGTTCATCCCGTTGGGGCCGGCGCGCAACGGCCCGCGCAGGCCGGCTGTGCCGAAGGTGAGCGGCCCGGCGAACCTGTCCGCGAGGTCGGCCTGTGCCGCGCTGTCCGGCAGAGCCGCGAGCAGGGCTTGCAACTGCGCCCGGTCGGCCGGGTCGGGGTCGTCGGCAATCCAGGCCAGCGCCTGCTCAGTCACGCTCATCTCCACTTCCTAGCACGCGCAGGACCGATCCCTCTCCCGATGCCGCCCTATCGGGCAACTGCCGGGTAACCACGGAAGGTGAGATCAGCACGTCCGGCCGGATTGCGCGGTGCTGCCGCACAATCCGACCGGACGTCATGATCTCGGGAGGGAACCGGTCAGCTCGTTTCGCCGGCCAGCGTGAAGGAGCGCAGCCGGTCGATGCCCAGGACGGTGCCGACGGCCACGATCAGGGCGGACATCACCACCGCCACGCCCAGCGAGACGGTCGGGTGCAGGGCGTCGGAGCCGGCGACCTTGGAGGCGATGGTGATGCCGTACTGCTGGATGGCCAGCACCCTGGTACCGGAGAGCAGGCCGGTCAGCAGCCCCTCCCAGATCAGCACGTAGATCAGGCCGATCAGCACCGGCCAGCGGGAGACCACCGACAGCGCCACGAACAGCGCGCTGTAGGCGATCGCCGCCACCGCCGTGCCGACCGCGAGCCCCAGCCCGAACCGTGCGCCCTGCGCGATCGCTCCGGTGACGAACATCGCCGCGCCGGTGACGACGCTGGTCACGCCGGCCGCCACCACCAGTTTTGCGATCAGGATCTCGGTGCGTGACAGCGGTTTGGAGAGCAGGTGCACGAGGGTGCCGTCGTCGATCTCGGAGCCGATCACGCTGGCTCCGATGATCAGCGCCATGATCGGGACGACGACGGCGAAGCCCAGCCCGCGCACCATGTCGTTGAGCCATTCGTCGACCTTCGGCTCCTGCCAGCGGGCCAGTACGGTGAGCCCGATCAGGAGCGCGGGCAGTGGGGCCAGCAGCCAGATGCGGCGGCGGCCGAGCAGGCTGCGCAGGGTGAGCGCGGCGATGGTGAGGTTCATGGTCTGGTGGCCCCCTACTGCGCGATCAGGTACGAGAAGACGCTCTCCAGCGATTCGTCCGTCGGGCTGAGTCGCCGCACCCGGACCCCTTCGCGCAGCGCGATGCGTGGGAACGCCCGGGTGAACGTGGCGTAGTCGTTGACCCGCACCGACATCTCCGCCGCCGTGACTTCCACGCCGGTCACCGAGACTTCGCTGATCAGTGCGGCGGCCAGCCGCCGGTCGTCGGTGGTGGTGACGGTGAAGACGTGCGGCCGGTGGGTCATCAGCCGGCGGATCGAGCGGAAGTCGCCGGAGGCGGCCAGCCGGCCGGCCACCATCACCTGCACGGTGCCGGAGACCTGCTCGACCTCCTCCAGGATGTGTGAGGAGAACAGCACGGTGGTGCCGGCCTCGCCCATGGCGTGCAGCAGGTCCATCATGTGCAGCCGCTGGCGCGGGTCCATCCCGTTGAACGGCTCGTCCAGCAGCAGGACCCCCGGCTGGTGGACCAGCGCGGCGGCCACCCGGGTCCGTTGCCGCATCCCCTTTGAGTAGGTGGACATCCGGCGGCCGGCGGCGTCGGCCATCTCCACCACGTCGATCGCGCGCCGGGCGGCGGTCTTCGGGTCGGGCAGCTTGTGCAGCTTGGCGCTGGCGAGCACGAAGTCGTACCCGGTGAGGAAGCCGTGCACCGACTCCCGCTCCACCACCAGGCCGACGCTCCGGTAGATCTCCGGGTGCCGCCAGGCCGGGATGCCGGCCACCGTCACGGTGCCCTGGGAGGCGGGCAGGAAGCCGGCCATCATGTGCAGCAGCGTGGTCTTGCCCGCGCCGTTGGGGCCGAGCAGCCCGGTGACCCCGGGCCGCAGCGTCATGCTCACGTCGTTGACGGCGACGACATTGCCGTACCAGTGGGAAACGCCCGCCAGTTCTACGGTGCTGACAGCGGTGGGGCTCATCCGGTCACCTTCCGGTATCGCAGGTGCAGCAGGCCGACACAGGCGGCGGTGAAGAGGACTGTGACGATGGCGAACAGCGGTCCGTGCTCGATGCCGGCGGTGCCGTGTACCCGGTACAGCCACTGGCCGAGCCCGGCGACCAGGGTCGGCGGCCCGAAGACCGCGCCGATCGCCTCGCCCGAGGAGCCGCCGAGAATCTGCCCGACCACCGTGCCCACCGCCGAGGTGAGCAGCACGTACCCGACGATCACGGCGGCCGCCACCATTCGGCGGCGCAGCCAGCTCGCCAGCAGCAGGGCCAGCGCGGCGAAGACGATCGAGTAGAGCGCGGCGAGCCCGAGGCCGCCGAGGTAGTCGGTGAACTCGTGCCAGCGATCGTGCCAGGTGCTCACTGTGAACTCGCCGGCCACCACAATCAGCGTCAGCGGCCCCGCGAAGATCAGGAAGCTGCCGGTGGTCAGCGCGGCGAGCTTCGCCCAGACGTAGCCGGAGCGCGACAGCGGTCGGGAGAAGTAGAGCGGCAGTACGTTGTTGCGCAGGTCGCGGCTGACGAGTTCGGGTGCGGTCGCGGCCAGGAACAGCGTGAACACGATCCACAGGGCGTCGTCGTAGTCGCGGTAACCGATGGCCACCTCGTCGGAGGTCGCGCGCAGGACCACCGCGATCACGGCGACCAGCGCCATGATGCCGATCATCGACCACGGGAAGATCTTCGCCTTGGCCGGTCGGCCGAGCCCGAAGACGGTGCGCAGGCCGTGCGTGTAGAGCGAGCGGGCGGCGTAGCCACGGCCCAGCCGGACGCCGGTGTAGCGCTGGTAGCCGATGTCGTGGATCACGCTATCGGGTGACATCGACGGCCTCCCCTGGTGCGGGCGTCGCGAACAGTTCGGCGACGCGGTGACGGCGCTGGTCCAGGCGGTGCAGCGGCAGTTCGAGGTCGGCCACCGCCTGCATGATGCGGTCGAGGGTGGTCTCCGAGTCACTGGGTACCAGCAGCAGCCGGCCCTCCAGCGCCACCGTGAACCCGTCCGCACGCAGCCGGTCGACCAGGGCGTCGGTGCCCTCGTCCACCTCGACCACGAGTACCCCCTGTTCGGTGGTCATCGCATCGACCCGGTCGGCGCGCAGCAGCCGGCCACCGTCGATGGCGACCAGGGTGTCGCAGATCCGCTCCACCTCGCCCAGCAGGTGCGAGCAGACCACCACGGAGATGCCGAACTCGGTGCCTATCCGGGCGATCAGGGTGAGCATGGCGTCCCGGCCGGCCGGGTCGAGCCCGTTGGTGGGCTCGTCCAGCAGCAGCAGGTCGGGGTCGTGCACCAGCGACTGGGCCAGCTTCACCCGCTGTTTCATGCCGGTGGAGTACCCGCCGATCTGCCGGTACCGCTCCTCGTAGAGGCCGACGTGGCGCAACGTCTCGGAGGCCCGCTCCCGGGCCACCGTCCTGGGCAGCCCGCTCATCCGGCCCATGTGGGTGACGAACTCGGACGCGCTCAGGTCGGGTGGCAGCGACTCGGACTCGGGCATGTAGCCGACCCGGGCCCGGATCGCCGGGCCCTCGGTGGTCGGGTCCAGTCCGAAGACCCGGACCTGGCCGGCGGTGGGGGTCAGCAACCCCAACAGGATCTTGATAAGGGTGGATTTGCCCGCGCCGTTCGCACCGACCAGCCCGATCACTCCGGGCTCGACGGCGACGCCCAGGGCGTCCAGTGCGGTGACGGTGCCGCCGTAGCGCATCGTCAACTCGCGGGTCTCGATCATCGGCACGGCACAGACGCTACGGCCCCGGGGGACCGGCCGGCAGTGCCCGCGCCCCCGATTTATCCCCGGAGTGACGACCCCTAGGTGGGATCGGGGTCAGGCGGCAGCGGTGACGGTGCGGTAGGCGTCTTCGATCCGGGCGGCGAGGGTGACCTCGTCGGAGGTGAGCACGCCACCGGTCGGAAAACTCACCATGATCTGCGTGTGCCCGTCCAACCGGCGGATGCTCGGTCGCAGGTGGAGCGCGTCGGCGACGACACTGATGCGTTCGGTGAGGGCCGCGTGCTGGGAGTCGTCGAGCTGGAAGACCCGCTTGATCTGCCGGTCGTCCCGGCTCCAGCCGGCCAGTAGGGCCAAGGCGTCGCTGAGATAGTCTCGTCGGGAGTCGTCCCGCCACGGGACACGCATCCATCCACCTCCCAGCAGGGTCAGCCTGCTCCAGACGGTCGCGTCGTTGCCGGCTTGTGGCCTTTTCGTCACCGGACCGTTGTCGTCGGTGCCTCAAGTGTTGTCGCCCCGGCACCGTGTGTCCATGCGCACTTTCCGCTCGTACCTCACGTTCAGGGCACCAGCGGACACCTGGACGGGCAGAATCTGGCAGGCTGACACCTCGTGCAGAGCGATCGCGGCGGAACCCGCATCATCGTCGGAGCGGCGATCATCGAAGACGGTCGGGTGCTGGGCTGTGCCCGCGCCGAGCCGCCGGAGATGGCCGGCCGGTGGGAGTTCCCGGGCGGCAAGGTCGAACCTGGTGAATCCGAGGTCGAGGCGCTGGTCCGGGAGTGCATTGAGGAGCTCGGCGTCAGCGTGGTCGTGGGGGAGCGGGTCGGTGACGACGTGAGCCTCGGTCACGGCTGGGCCGTCCTGCGGGTGTACGCGGCCGTGCTCGACGGCCCCGACCGTCCACAAGCTCTGGAGCACCTGGAGCTACGCTGGCTCGGCGCCGACGAACTGGACACCGTGGACTGGCTGCCCGCCGACGCACCCATCGTGGTGGCGCTGCGGCCACTGCTGAAGGAGTACGGATGAGCCTGACCTATCCGGAGGTGGGGGCCACCCGTGATCCGGTGCTGCCCGGCGGGTACCGCCAGATTCAGGCCCGGGCCCGGATCGGCGTCGGCCCGCGGGTCTACGCCGCCGCCGCACGGGCGCTGCGCGGCTTCGACATGCAGCGGCAGGCCGGGCTACGGGTCCGTACCGACTCGCCCGCGGCGGCCGTCGGAGCCGAGGTGACCCTGGGCTTCGGGATCGGACCGCTACGGCTGTGGGCGCCGTGCCGGGTGCTCTGGGTGGTCGACGAACCGGACCGCTACGGCTACGGCTACGGCACGCTCGCCGGCCACCCGGAGTCCGGCGAAGAGTCGTTCCTGGTCAGCCTGGCGGACGACGAGGTCTGGTTCGAGGTGCGGGCGTTCAGCCGCCCGGCGCGCTGGTTCACCCGGATCGGCGGCCCGGCCGGCCACCTGGTCCAGGACCTGGTCACCGACCGCTACCGGGCGGCCGTCCACCGATTGGCGACGGTGGGTTAGGACAAGAAAGCGATCCGCCCCGCAGGTGCACCTGCGGGGCGGATCGCGATCCTTGCTACTGGTTGTCCTCGGGCTTGGGGTGCTGGTACGTGAGCGACTCCGGCGGGAGCGGGAAGGCCACGTCATCGCCGTAGGGCGAGGAGGCGGCCGGCCGGTCCGACGCGATTTCACTGACCTGACCACCCGGGCCACCGCTGCCACCGGCCAGCGGCGAGTGCTGCGGTGCCGGCGGCTTGACGTGCCAGGCGTGCACCTCCGGGGCTGCGCCCTGGCTCATTCCGGGCACGGCGGGGCCGGTGACCACCGTCTGGATCTCCTGGGCCGGCGTCTCCAGCTCGTCCCGGCGGAAGATCTTGCGGCCCAGCCAGACCAGCGGGTCGAACCGGTTGTCGACCACGCGCTCCTTCATCGGGATGATCGCGTTGTCAGTGATCTTGATGTGCTCCGGGCAGACCTCGGTACAGCACTTGGTGATGTTGCAGAAGCCCATCCCCTGCTCCGCCTGGGCGAAGTCCTTGCGGTCGGTCTTCGCGTCCAGCGGGTGCATGTCCAGCTCGGCGGCCCGGATGAAGTAGCGCGGGCCGGCAAACGCCGCCTTGTTCTCCTCGTGGTCGCGGACCACGTGGCAGGTGTTCTGGCAGAGGAAGCACTCGATGCACTTGCGGAACTCCTGCGAGCGCTCCACGTCGACCTGCTGCATCCGGTAGTCACCGGGCTTGACGTCGGCAGGCGGCGCGAACGCCGGCATCTCCCGCGCCTTCTGGTAGTTGAAGGACACGTCGGTGACCAGGTCCCGGATCACCGGGAAGGTCCGCAGTGGAGTGACGGTGACCGTCTCGGACTCCTCGAAGGTGGACATCCGGGTCATGCAGCCCAACCGCGGCTTGCCGTTGATCTCCATCGAGCACGAGCCGCACTTGCCGGCCTTGCAGTTCCACCGCACCGCGAGGTCCGGGGTCTGCTCGGCCTGCAGCCGGTGGATGATGTCGAGGACGACCTCGCCGTCGAGCACCTCGACCTTGTAGTCCTCGAGCTGGCCGCCGGCCTGGTCACCGCGCCAGACCCGGAAGTGGCGGATGCCGCCCATTACTTACCCTCCTCAGTCGGCTGGTAGCTGGCCAGCTCCTCGTCGGTCATGTACTTCGTCAACTCGGACAGCTCGAACAGGCCCAGCAGCTCCGGCCGCAGGGTGGGTACCGGCTGCGGGGTCAGCTTCACCTCGCCGCCCTCGGTGACCGTGCAGACCAGGTTGATCTGGCGCCACTTCGGCGACATGGTCGGGAAGTCCTCGCGGGTGTGTCCACCGCGCGACTCCTCCCGCTCCAGCGCCGCCTTGGCCGTGCACTCCGAGACCAGCACCATGTTGCGCAGGTCCAGGGCCAGGTGCCAGCCCGGGTTGAAGCGCCGGCCGCCGGTGGCCGTCACGTTCGCCACCCGCTCCTTCAGCTTGGCGAGCTGGGTCAGCGAGTCCTCCAGCTCACCCTTGCGCCGGATGATGCCGACCAGGTCCTGCATCACCTGCTGCAGGTCGTGCCAGACCTCGTACGGGTTCTCGCCGCCGGTGCGGGTCAGCGGGGCCAGCGCGTTCGCCAGTGCCGCGTCCACGTCCTTCTGGCTCACCTTCGGCTTGACGGTTTCGCTGTAGGTGGCCGCGTACTCGCCCGCCCGCTTGCCGAATACCAGCAGGTCCGACAGCGAGTTGCCGCCGAGGCGGTTGGAGCCGTGCATACCACCGGAGACCTCGCCGGCCGCGTACAGGCCGGCCACTGTGCCGGCCGCCGCCCCGGTGTCCGGGTCGACCTCCACGCCACCCATCACGTAGTGGCAGGTCGGGCCGATCTCCATCGGCTCCTTGGTGATGTCGACGTCGGCCAGCTCTTTGAACTGGTGGTACATCGACGGCAGCCGCTTGAGAATGAACTCGGGGCTGCGACGCGAGGCGATGTCCAGGAAGACCCCGCCGGCCGGGGTACCCCGACCCGCCTTCACCTCGGAGTTGATCGCGCGGGCCACCTCGTCACGGGGCAGCAGCTCCGGTGGGCGCCGGTTGTTGTCCGGGTCGGTGTACCAGCGGTCCGCCTCCTCCTCAGTCTCCGCGTACTGCTTGCGGAACACGTCCGGCACGTAGTCGAACATGAACCGCTTGCCCTCGGAGTTCTTCAGGATCCCGCCGTCACCGCGTACCGACTCGGTGACCAGGATGCCCTTCACCGACGGCGGCATGACCATGCCGGTCGGGTGGAACTGGAGGAACTCCATGTTGATCAGCGTGGCGCCGGCCCGTAGGGCGAGCGCGTGCCCGTCCCCGGTGTACTCCCAGGAGTTGCTGGTCACCTTGTACGACTTGCCGACACCGCCGGTGGCCAGCACGATCGCCGGCGCCTCGAACAGCACGAACTCGCCGGTCTCCCGGTAGTACCCGAAGGCTCCGGCGATCCGGGTCTGGCCATCGCTGGAGTCCAGCAGCAGCTCGGTGATGACGCACTCGGCGAACACCTTGAGCCGCGCCTCGTACTCGCCGAACTGCGCCTTGTCCTCCTGCTGCAACGAAACGATCTTCTGCTGCAGGGTCCGGATCAGCTCCAGGCCGGTCCGGTCGCCGACGTGCGCCAGGCGCGGGTACTCGTGGCCACCGAAGTTGCGCTGCGAGATCTTCCCGTCCTTGGTGCGGTCGAACAGCGCGCCGTAGGTCTCCAGCTCCCAGATCCGGTCCGGGGCCTCCTTGGCGTGCAGTTCAGCCATCCGGAAGTTGTTGAGGAACTTGCCGCCGCGCATGGTGTCCCGGAAGTGCACCATCCAACTGTCGTTGGAGTTCACGTTCCCCATGGCCGCTGCCGCGCCGCCCTCGGCCATCACCGTGTGCGCCTTGCCGAACAGCGACTTGGAGATGATGGCCACCTTCTTGCCGGCCAGCCGGGCCTCCACAGCCGCCCGCAGGCCCGCGCCACCGGCGCCGATGACCACGACGTCGTAGCCGTGCTTTTCGATGTTGTTGTTCGCCATGTCAGATCCTCAGCCGATGAACCGGAGGTCGGAGAACCAGTCCGCGGACACGGCCATCACGTAGAAGTCCGTGAACGCCAGCGTGCCGAGGGTGATCCAGGCCAGCTGCATGTGCTTGGTGTTCAGCTTGGACACGAAGATCCAGAAGCGGTACCGCAGCGGGTGCTTGGAGAAGTGTTTGAGCCGCCCGCCGGTGATGTGCCGGCAGGAGTGGCAGGACAGCGTGTAGAGCCACAGCATGACCACGTTGCCGACCAGGATGATGTTGCCCAGCCCGAAGCCGAAGCCCTTGGTGCCGTGGAAGGAGATGATCGCGTCCCAGGTGTTGATGATCGAGATGATCACCGCGGCGTAGAAGGCGTACCGGTGGGCGTTCTGGAAGATCAGCGGGAACCGGGTCTCACCGGTGTAGCGCTTGTGCCCGTCCGGGACCGCGCAGGCCGGCGGTGAGGCCCAGAAGCTGCGGTAGTAGGCGCGCCGGTAGTAGTAGCAGGTGAGCCGGAAGAGCAGCAGGAACGGCAGGGTCACCGCCGCGAACGGGATGAACCAGTGGTCGGGCAGGAAGCGACCGAACTCCGCCGAGCCGTCCACACAGCCCTTCGAGACACATGGGCTGTAGAACGGGGTCAGATACTTGTACCCGGCGCCCTCGCGGAAGTAGTCCGCCTGCATGAAGACCCGGAAGGTGGCGTAGGCGACCCACAACGTGAGGCCGGTGACCGTGAGCAGTGGCGCGAGCCACCACCGGTCGGTTCGCAGGGTCTTCGCCGAGATGGCGGCGCGTGGCCTCGGCGCGAGCGGCGAGGTCGACGAGGGTCTGTCCGACGTTACGGTCATCGTCGTTGATCTCCCTGACGGAGCTGGATGCAAACGTATAGGGCATACATGCTGGTACGTACGCCCGCGAGCCACACGTTACGCCGAGGCTACGGCGAAGCTGCGCCTGGGAGTCTGCGCCGTGACGCTGTCCGGCGAAAGCCGTGACGTCACACCTGGGCCCCGATGTGGGTAACTTCACTGCGTGACCGATTCCGCGCCTGATGCCACCGCCGGGGAAACCGCCGTCGACGCCGCCGAGACCGGGGGAGGTCGGGGGCTGGAGCGGCTGGTGTTCTTCTCCGACGCCGTGTTCGCCATCGCGCTGACCCTGCTCGCCCTGGAGCTGCCGGTCCCCGAGGGGGACAGCACGGCCGCGTTGTGGCACTCGTTCACCAGCCACGTCAACCGCGACTACCTGACGTTCCTGATCAGCTTCCTGGTCATCGCCCGGTTCTGGCAGGTGCACCACGGCTACTTCGGTCGGGTGGAAAAGGTCGACAGCCGGCTGATCCAACTCAACCTGTGGTATCTGCTGTGGATCGTGGTGCTGCCGTTCGCCACCCGGGTGCTCGGCGACACCGGCCAGTACGCCTTCGGCACGGTCTTCTACGCCATCGCCGTGGCCCTCGTCGGGATCAGCTTCGCGGGCCTCGCCTGGCACTGCGCCCGGGCCGGGCTGCTGCGTTCGGCGGGCACCCGGGGCGCGGTCGCCGGCCCGGTCAGCGGCTCGCTGGGGGTGGCCGCGGTGTTCCTGGTGTCGATACCGGTGGCGTTCGCCAGCCCGGACGGGGCGAAGTACTGCTGGCTGCTACTGCTCCCGGTCGGCTGGATCACCTCGGCGCTGGCGCGCCGCCGGGCCGGCTGACCGCCCTTCTCGTCCTGTGGCGACGTCAGGATGACCCCGGCCGTGCCCCCGGGTTCCGACGGTGCGGGACCCGGGGGCGTCAGCCGTCAGCCGGAGGCGTTGCCGGTGAAGTTCCAGCTCGCCAGGTGCAGGGCCGGGGCGCGGTAGGAGACCCCGCCGTACGGCGAGGGCAGGGTCACCGGGTGGGTACCGATGCCGAGCACCTGGCCGGGGCCGAGCGCCTGCGGATACGACTGGGTGAACCGGAAGTCCCGGACCGGCCGGGTGACCTCGCCGTTCTCCACCAGCCACACCCCGTTGCGGGTCAGGCCGGTCATCACCAGCGTGCGCGGGTCCAGTACCCGGGTGTACCAGTGGTCGGTGACCAGCAGCCCCCGGCGTACCCCGGAGAGCAGCGCGGCCACCGAGCTGTCGGCGGCCGGCCCGGCCACCTCGTCGGCCGGCTCGTCCAGCGGCGGCAGCAGCGCCAGATTGGCCGCGATCACCCCGAACGTGCTGGAGTCGCTGGCGTGCCCGGTGGACGCGGTGCCGCCACCGGCCTGCTTCGCGGTCCGCCGGTCGTGCACCGGGGTCAGGCTGTGCCCCGCCCGGACCAGCTCCAGCAGCCGCTTCGGGGTGCCCTCGGCATCGAACGGGAGACCGACCAGGCCCGCGGCCACCGCGTCGTCGACGATGGTCACCGTCGGGTCGAACTGGTCGGTGTCCGGGGCGAAGAACGACCGGCCCTCGTTGACCGCCTTGCCGTTGAAGCCGTAGAACGCCAGGCACTGCAGCACGTCGAAGACGGCGCTCGGCTCCAGGACCACCTCGTACCGGCCGGCCGGCAACTCCACGGGGTGCACTGCCGCGAGCGCCTTGGCCGCCGCCCGCGCGCCCAGCACCGCACCGTCCACCATGGACAGATGGGTACCGGACAGCCGCGCCGACCCGTCCACCAGCGCACCCGGTGAACCGGCACGGGCGATACCCTCCAGCGCCGCCTCGGTGGTCCCGCCGAGGATCGCCTGGCCCGCCGAGTTGCCGAAGGCGGCCTGGATGTGCCGGGTCCGGCAGTAGCCGGCCGTGCTCAGCCCGCCGGCCGCGTCCACGAACGCCTTCACCCGCTCGGCCCGCTCGGCCGCTGCCGCCGCCACGATCGCCTCGTCCACGGTGCCGCTCCCGGCCAGTGCCGCGGGCGGGCTGAGGCCGGCCCAGCCCGGGTCCACCGGGGCCAGTTCGGCGGCCGCGATGGTGCGGGCGACCAGCTGACCCAGCGCCTCGGGCGTGGTCAGCGTGCCGACCCCGGTGGCGGTACGACCGTTGTGGTGCAGCCGCAGCGACACCGAGACCGTCTCGTCCACGTGGTTCTGGTGGATGTAGCTGTTCGCGAACCGGGTCAGCGCCGTGGTCTGCGCGGCCACCCGGACCTCCGCCTGCGCGTCCACCCCGGCGGCGTCCTGCACCAGTTCGAGTACCTGCGCGGTGAGTTCCAGTTCGTGGTTCATCGCGCCCGCGCGGCCCGACGTGCGCTCACTCATCCGCGTACCCCCACCCGTACCCCGGTGAATCGGGCCGGGCCCGACGGATGGCCGGTGTGGCCGGTCTGGCTGGGTTGGCCCTTGCCGCAGTTGGGCGTGCCCCACGGCGTGATCTCGCTGGACAGCATGTCCATCGACTGCCAGAACCGCGGCCCGATCCCGGTGTAGGTCGGGTTGCGCACCATCCGGCCGAGCTTGCCGTCCTTGATCTCGTAGCCGATCTCGCAGCCGAACTGGAAGTTGAGCCGCTTGTCGTCGATCGACCAGGACCGGTTCGAGTCCAGGTAGATGCCGTCCGGGGTGGCCGCGATCATCTCCTCCAGAGTGTGCGGGCCGGGTTGCAGGCCGACGTTGGTCATCCGCACCATCGGCAGCCGGGCCCAGCCGTCCGAGCGCACCGAGCCGGCGTAGTCCAGGCCGGCCACGGCCGCGCTGTCCCGGCCGGCGAGCACGCCGACCCAGATGCCGTCGCGGACCGCGTACCTGGCAGTTGCCGGGGTGCCCTCGTCGTCGTACCCGAAGGAGCCCAGCGCGCCGGGGATGGCCGGGTCGATGACGATGTTCATCAACTCGGAGCCGTAGCGCAGGCTGCCCAGTTGGGCCAGGTCCAGCCAGGAGGTGCCCGCGTAGGCGGCCTCCCAGCCGAGGATGCGGTCCAGTTCGATGGCGTGCCCGACGGACTCGTGGATCTGCAACGCCATCTGCTCGCCGCCGATGATCACGGTGGTCTCGCCGGCCGGGCACTGTGGCGCGGTCAGCAGCGCCCGTGCCTCGTCGGCCATCCGGACCGCGTGCGCGCCCAGGTCGATCTCGCGGACCAGCTCCCAGCCCCGGGTGCCGTACTGCCCCCGGTAGGACGGGTACGAGCGGCGCTGCGTCTCGTCCTCACCCACCGCGGTGGCGGACATCCCGGCCCCGCTCTCCCGGGTGTGCTGGTCGATGCGGTGCCCCTCGGAGGAGACGAACCACTTGGTGGTGTCCCAGATCTGGTACAGCGCCTCGGCCTGATCCGCGCCGGCCCGGTGCGCCGCGTCGGTGACCCCGACCAGCAGGTCACCCTTCTCCGACAGCGGCACGGCGAGCGGATCCTCCAGGCACTCGCTGGCCCAACTCGCCTGGGCCGCAGCCCCGCCGAGCAGGGCGGTGACGGCGGCCGGTGGGACGGTCGCGGACGCCACGGCCACCTCGGCCGCGCGTTCACCGGCCCGGCGGGCCGCCGCGTCGGACAGGTCGGGGACGGCGAAGAACCCCCAGCCGGAGCCGACCAGCGCGCGTACCCCGATGCCGGCGTCCTCGACCTGCGACAACTCTTCGATCTCGCCGTTGCGGGCGTGCATCGACTCGTACCGGCGGTGCATCACCCGGGCGTCGGCGTACCGCGCACCCGCGGCGAGCGCCGCTTCCACCGCGGCGGTGGCCGCGTCAAAGTGGGTCATGGGCCTTGACCCTAGCCGTTGATGATCGATTCGACCGTGCGCGCCATGTCGAGATCCTTTTGGGTTACGCCGCCGGCGGAGTGTGTGACCAGGGCAAACGTCACGTCCCGCCAGCGGATGTCGATGTCCGGATGGTGGTCGGCCGCCTCGGCAGCCTGTGCCACGGCGTCCACCAGCGCGATCCCGGCAAGGAAACTGTCCGCCGTCACCGTGCGCCGGATGCCCTGCCCGTCGCCGCTCCACCCGGGCAGGTCGGCCAGGCCGGCGGCGATCTGGTCGGGGCTCAGTGTGTTCGCCATGCCGCCACGCTACGCGAGGTGCTGGCGCAGGAAGTCCAGTTGCACCCGGAGCAGCCGTTCAGCCACCCCGCCGGCCGCCATGTGGGAGGCGCCGGGCAGCGGGATCACCCAGTGCGGCCGGCCGGCGGTCAGCAGCGCCGCGGACAGCCGCAGCGTGTGCGCGGCCACCACGTTGTCGTCGGCCAGGCCGTGCACCAGCAGCATCGGCCGGGCGTCCTCGGGCCGGACCACCCGTTCGGCGGCCAGCTCCAGCAGCGAGTGGTGGGCGTAGACGTCCGAGCCGTCGCCGGGCAGGCCCAGGTAGCGCTCGGTGTAGGCGGTGTCGTAGAGGGCCCAGTCGGTGACCGGCGCGCCGACCACGGCGGCCCGGTAGACGTCCGGCCGGCGCAGCGCCGCGAGCCCCGACAGGTAGCCACCGAACGACCAGCCGCGCATCGCCACCCGGGTCAGGTCCAGGTCCGAGTGCTTGTCCGCCAACGCGAGCAGCGCGTCCACCTGGTCGGTGAGGACCACGTCGGCCATCCGCCGGTGGATCACCTTCTCGAAGCTGGGGGCGATTCCCGGGGTACCCCGGTTGTCGATCACGACCACCGCGAAGCCCTGGTCCGCCCACCACTGCCGGGCCGCCCATCGGCCGCGTGCGGTGACCACCTCCTGGTGGCCGGGGCCGCCGTAGATGTCCACCAGCACCGGCAGTCGCCGACCGGCGACGTGACTGCGCGGGTAGAGCACGCCGGTCGGCAGCCGCCGGTCGGTGACCCGCTCCAGCGCCGGTCGCGGCGCGGTGGGTGGCTCGGCCGCGTGGTTGACCAGCTCGCCGACCAGGGCGCCGCCGCGGAAAACCTGCCAGCGGGTACCCGCGTGCTCCAGCGAAGTGGCCCCGATGACCACGGTGTCCGCCGCGCCGACGCCGGTGTGCCAGCCGGGCTGGGTGGTGAGCCGGGTGGTCTCCACCACCGGCGCCCCGGGCGGCGCGGTGACCCGGAACAGGTGCTGCTCGGCCGGCTCGCCTTCACTCGCCTCGATCAGCAGGTCGATGCCGCCACCCGGGCGTACCCCGGGGACGGTGCCGGCCAGCGCGGCCCGGTTCGGCGCGTCGACCGGGGTGCCCCCGGCACTGCGCTCCGGGCGGGTGAGCTGGCCGCAGACCCGGCGCACGTACACCCCGGCCGGGGTGAGCAGGGTGCCGTCGGCGAACAGGCAACGCGCGTCGTACCCGTCGTGGGCCAGTTCGCCGCCGACCAGTACCCGCCCGTCCGGCAGGTACGAGGGGGTGCCGGGGACCGGCTCGACCCAGCGCGGGTCGGTCAACTCGGCGTGTACCTGGGTCTCGCCGGTACGCGGGTCGATGGCGAGCACCAGGCCGTGCTGTTGCAGCCGGCGCAGCACACAGATCAGCGGGCCGCCCACCTCGGTCCAGGACACCGACACCAGATAGGGGTAGGTCTCCCGGTCCCAGTGCACGTCCACCCAGCCGCCGTCCAGGTCCAGGATGTGCAGGGTGACCTCGGCGTTCTCGGCTCCCGCGTGCGGGTAGGCGATGGTGCGCGGCGCGGCCTCGGGGGTGGCCGGGTCGTGCAGCGTCCACCGGGGTACCCGCGCCTCGTCCACCCGGGCGGCGAGCAGTGACTGCCCGTCCGGCGCCCACCAGTACCCCCGGTACCGGCCGAACTCCTCGGCGCCGATGAAGTCGGCGAGCCCCCAGCTGATTCCGGCCTCCCCGGCGATCAGCGCGTCGGGCAGGTCCGGCCCGACGGCGCGCAGCGCCCCGTCGGTGACGTAGGCGACCCGGCTGCCGTCCGGCGACGGGCGCGGGTCGACGGCCGGCCCGGCGGTGCTCAACTCGGTGACCACGCCACCGGGTCGCAGGTCGGCGTGGAACAGCCGGCCGTCCAGGGTGAACGCGGCGACCGAGCCGGCCGCGTCGGTGCCGTACGAGCCGATCCCGCCGGCCGCCAGCCGCAGCCGCTCGCGCAGCGCCTTCTCGGCGGCCGGCAGATCCCCCACGCCGCCACCGGCGCGCAGTGCCCTGGGGTGGGCGACCAGCCGCTCGGTGGCGGTGGCCAGGTCGTACGCCCACAGCGCGTCAGCCGGATCCTCCGGCCCGTCGGAGCGCAGAAAGGCAACCCGGGTTCCGTCGGTGCTCACTGACACGGCGCGCGGTGCTCCGTAACCGAAGCGGCCGGTACGGGCGGCGAGTTCGGGGTAGTCCATCCGCTCATCATGCCGCCTCGCCCGCCGCCGTCGGGGTCGGGCGTGTGACATCCGCGTATGGTGTGCGGGTGACCGCTGCGCCGGCCGAGGCCGCACTGCCCGAGGCCGATCTGTCCCAGGCTGATCCGTCCCAGGCATCCCCGCCCACCGACGCCGAGCGCCGGATCATGTTCGTGCACGCCCACCCCGACGACGAGTCGATCGGCAGCGGCGTCACGATGGCCCACTACGCCGCGACCGGCGCGCACGTCACGCTGGTGACCTGCACGCTCGGCGAGGAGGGCGAGATCCACGTCCCGGCGCTGGCGCAGTTGGAGGCGGCCCAGGCCGACCAGCTCGGCGGGTACCGGGTGATCGAGTTGGATCGGGCCTGCGCGGCGCTCGGCGTGACCGATCACCGCTACCTCGGCGGCGCCGGCCGGTTCCGCGACTCCGGCATGATGGGCACCCCGGCCAACGAGCACCCGCGCGCGTTCTGGAACGCCGACCTGGACGCCGCCGCCGGCCTGCTGTTGGAGATCATCCGCGAAGTCCGCCCGCAGGTGCTGGTCACCTACGACGAGAACGGCTTCTACGGCCACCCCGACCACATCCAGGCGCACCGCACCGCGATGCGGGCCGCCGAGCTGGCCGCCGCCGAGGACATCGGCCCCGACAAGATCTACTGGACGGCCACCCCGCGCAGCGCCCTGGAGGCCGGCCTGGAGGCGTTCAAGGACTCCGCGGAGAACCCGTTCCAGGGGGTGACGAGCGTGGACGAGATCCCGTTCGGTACCCCGGACTCCGAGATCGCCGCCTGCGTGGACGGCCGGGTACACAGCGAGCGCAAGCTGGCCGCGCTGCACGCGCACGCCACCCAGATCCCGCCGAACTCGTGGCTGTTCGTGCTTGCCGGCAACTTCGGTGACGAGTTCCTCGGCATGGAGCACTTCACCCTGGCGCACGGCAAGCGTGGCCCGGGGGAGGGCCGCTACTCCTGGGAGTCCGACCTGTTCGCCGGCCTCGGGGTCTAGGTACGCCGTGCCACCCGCCCGCCGTCGCCCCACCGGCCCCCGCCGCCCCGGTACCCCCAACCGCCCCCGCACCGCCCCCAAGCCGACCGGATCATCCACGGCCAAGGCAGTGGTCGACCCGGCCGTCAAGCCCACGGGTTCGCAGCCGGTCGCGCCGGCTGTTGTGGCGCCGACCGCGACCCAGGCGGTTGCTCCGGCTCCACCCCGGCCGGTGCCGCCCGCCGTGCAGCGGCTGTTCGTGATCGCGGGCACCGTGGTCGGCCTAGCTCTCGGCCTGGCGACCGCTGTCTGGGAGGTGTTTCTCAGCCCGCTGTACTGGGGCGCGATCCCGCTACCGATCTCCCCGATCCTGGCGGTCGCGACCACGCTCGGGCTGATCTGGTTCACCCGGACCGTCACCGGCAGCACCGGGCTGGCGCTGCTGCCGGGGGTCGTCTGGTTCGTAGCCATGGTGGCGGCCACCATGCCCCGCCCGAACGGCTCGGTACTACTGCCCAGCGTCGCCTGGATGGGCCTGGTCGCCGTGCTCACCGGCAGTGCGACCTGGACAATCACGGCGTACCGCATGATCGCCAGGGGCAACCTGATGGCCGGCCCGACGGCTCCACCCCGGGTTGGCAGTAAACCCTCAGCTCGCTGACCTTCACCCGGCGTTGCCCGGTGGCTATCCTGTGCCCAGCATTCCGGCGGGTGAAGTGAGGCAGCCATGTGGCAACGGTGGCGTCAGGTCGTGGTACTGGTCGGCGTGCTCTTCGGCCTGAATGCGGTGAGTCGGCTGACTGTCTGGCTGTTCGCCAAGCACAGTGACCGGGGCCAGGCCGCGATCGGGTTGATCTACGCCATCGCCGTGGGCCTGGTGATGATCTACGCGGGCTGGGTCTGGGTGCAGCGCAAGCCGGCCGCCCGGGTGGTCGGCGAGCTGTTCGTGGCGATCGTGCTCGGCCTGGCCTGCTCGCTGGCGCTCGGGCCGTTCGCCGGCGGGTCCGCCCCGTTCGTCGAGGGTGGCAACCTGGTCTACGCCGAGGCCTGGCACTACGTGCTCTTCGCCGGAGTCGGCGCGGCGCTCGGCGCGTGCGCCGCGATCATGCTCGGCCGCGACCCGCGCTCCCGCGCCTACAAGCGCTACCTCGAAGCCAACAAGGGCAAGCCCCGCCGCGTCGTCCGCCGCTAGCGGTGGAGATCGCGATCCACTCCCCGAATCTGTAGTGACGCTGCACATCCGGGGAGCGGGTGCCGATCTTGCCCGTTACGGTGCGGTGCGGGTGAAGTAGGAGTGGTGGGTGGTGAAGCCGAGGCTGCCGTACAAGGTGGTGGCGGCGGTGTTGACCTCCTCGACCTGGAGGTAGGCGCGGTGTGCGCCCAGGGTGCCGGCCCAGCCGGCGAGCGCGCCGATCACCTGCCGGGCCAGGCCCTGGCGGCGGGCGTGCCCGGCGACCTGGATCAGCGCGAGGTGCAGGTGCCCGTCGCCCGCCACGCCCCGGCCGATCGCCAGCAGCGCTCCATCAGGGCCGGCGATTGTCGCGAACCGGACCTGCTCCGGGCCGGTGAGGATGTCCGCCGCCACCGCCGGCAGCTCGCCCTTCACCCCGGCCATCATCGCCAACCAGGCCGGGGAGGGCTGCGGCTCCAATGCCACCCGGTCCGCGGCCTCGGCGGGCGGCAGCCGGTCCAGGTCAATGGCCTGGACGAGGGTACGCCGGGAGCGTGCCCAGCCCCGCTCGTCCAGGGCCCGGTCGAGGTCGATGCGCAGTGGCAGTGGGGTGTTGATCCGGGCGGGCAGGTCGAAGCCGGCGTACCAGGCGACGATCTCGGCCAGCGCGGCGTCCAGCGGGAGGCCCGGGTCGCCGAGCGGGAGCACCGAGTTGGCCCGGCCCGTCCAGCCGCCGGCCGAGCGCAGCAGCCAGTCGCCGAGTCGGGCGGTGTGCGGGGCCGGCCAGGCGGCGTTCGCCGTCCACTCCAGGGCCGCGATGTCCGCGCCGGCCGGCCGGGTCGGCGGCGGTATCCGCTTGGCGGCGACGATCTGCCCGACAGGTACCCGGACCTCGCCGGCCCTGGTCTGCACGGTCGCCTCGTCGGCAAAGTCGGTGAGCGTGCCGAGGACGTCGGTGTAGACGGGCCGGCCGTCGCGTTGCCCCGCCGTGCGGCGTACCACCACCCGGTGCCCGATGTCGTGTGGCCCGATCAACTGTCGATTCCTTCCGAGCGGGATACTAGGCTCGAACCGCCGCGGATGATCGCCGTGGTCCTGTCGCATGTTCGCAGGGCCGCAGCGGGAGTCAGATACCTGGAAGGACGACCCGTGACGTACATCATCTCCGAGCCGTGCGTGGATTTGCTCGACAAGGCGTGCATCGAGGAGTGCCCGGTCGACTGCATCTACGAGGGCAACCGCATGCTCTACATCCACCCGGACGAGTGCGTCGACTGCGGGGCATGTGAGCCGGTCTGCCCGGTCGAGGCGATCTTCTACGAGGACGACGTGCCCGCCCAGTGGAAGGACTACGTCTCCGCCAACTACGAGTTCTTCGAGGACCTCGGCTCGCCCGGTGGCGCTTCGAAGATCGGCAAGGTGGCCAAGGACGCGACCTTCGTCGCCGCCCAGCCGCCTCGCGAAGCCGAGCACTAGGCCCCGATGGCCTCGGCACCGACGCGCCCGCGCCGTTCCTCCACCCTGCCCGACTTCCCGTGGGACCTGTTGGAGCCGGCCAAGAAACGGGCGGCCGCGCACCCCGAGGGGATCGTGGACCTGTCCATCGGTACCCCCGTGGACCCGGTCCCGCCCGCGCTGCAGGAGGCGCTCGCCGGTGCCGCCGACGCGCCCGGGTACCCGTTGACCGCGGGTACCCCGGCGCTGCGGTCGGCGATCACCGCGTGGGTCGGCCGCGCCTGCTCGGCTGCGCCCGGCTTCGGGGTGCTGCCCACCATCGGCTCGAAGGAGCTGGTCGGGCTGCTACCCACGCTGCTCGGCCTGGGCCCCGGCGACACCGTGGTGATCCCGTCGATCTGCTACCCCACCTACGAGGTGGGCGTGCGGTTCACCGGCGCGGAGGTGGTCCGCTCCGATTCGGTGGTGGCGCTCGGGCCGGCCCCGGTGCAGCTCATCTGGATCAATTCGCCGAGCAACCCGACCGGCCAGGTGCTCCCCGCCGAGCACCTGCGCAAGGTGGTCGACTGGGCCCGGCAGCGCGGCGCGGTGGTGGTCAGCGACGAGTGCTACCTGCCGCTGGGCTGGTCGGTGAAGCCGACGTCGGTGCTGTCGGTCTGTGACGGTGACTACACCGGTGTGCTCGCGGTGCACTCGCTCTCCAAGCGCTCCAACCTGGCCGGGTACCGCGCCGGGTTCGTGGCCGGTGACCCCGCGCTGGTCAACGAACTGCTGGCGCTGCGCAAACATCTCGGTCTGATCGTGCCGACGCCGGTGCAGGCGGCCATGGTCGCGGCGCTCGGTGACGAGGAGCACGTCGCCGCCCAGCGGGAGCGCTACTCGGCTCGGCGGACCGCGCTGTCCGCCGCGCTGCTGGGCGCAGGCTTCCGCATCGAGCACTCGGAGGCCGGCCTCTACCTGTGGGCCACCCGCGACGAGGAGTGCTGGGCCACCGTCGAGTGGCTGGCCCAACGCGGCATCCTGGTCGCCCCCGGCGACTTCTACGGTCCGGCCGGCGCTCGCCACATCCGGATGGCCCTCACCGGCACCGACGAACGCATCTCGGCCGCCGTCGCCCGCCTCGCCGGCGTATCCCTTTCATGATCTTGGGGTTGTCGGGGTCAAATCGTCACTGAAACCCCGATAACCCCAAGATCCCTGGGGCCGCACGCGGCAAAACCCCGCCGCTTCGTTGCGACGGGGTTCGGGAGAGCGCGGGGGTCAGTTGGTGGCGCGGCGCAGGCGGGCGCCGAAGCGGGAGGCGGCGACCAGCATCGAGCCGACGGCGAGGACGGCGCCGCCGAGCAGGCCGATGGCGGCGGTGGGGATGCCGGTCAGCGGCAGGTCCTGAGACGCGGACATGGTGGTTCTCCTCTTGTTGGGGGGTGCGGGGGTCAGGCAGTCGTGGTCGCCAGGCGGGCGGGGCTGGACCAGACGCAGCTCGCCACGGTCGGCTGGCGGATCGCCTTGATCAGCGCGTGCACCAGCAGCACCCGGTAGAGCAGGTCGGCGACGATCAGGAACGGGGTGAACAGGATCAGCCGGGGGTGGCCAAGCCGCCAGGCGGCGATCGAGACCCAGACCAGTTGGACGCCGAGCATCAGGGCGAGGCCGGGTAGCGCGCCGAAGCCGGCGGTGGCGAGCAGCAGCGATCGTCAGCGGGCCACTGAGCACGTAGGCCAGCCAGTGCGCCATGAGCAACACGTAGGCCCGGTCGAAGCGGGTGTTCTGGCGGCCCACCCGGTGGCCGAGGACGCCCTGGAAGGTGCCCCACAGCCAGCGCAGGTTCTGCTTGTACCAGTCGCGCAGCGTGGTCGGGTCCTGGAGCAGGGCGCGGGCGCGGGGGGCGTACACCACCCGGCCGTAGTTGCGGCGCTGCGTCTCCAGTACCCAGAAGGTGTCGTCCACGATGTACGGCGGGGCCTTCGCGAGCACCTCGTCCAGCAGCTCCACCCGGTAGACCGAGTTGGAGCCGGAGATGCAGTTCATCACGTTGAACCGGCTCTGCAGCCGGCGCACGGTGGCCTGGTAACTCCAGTACGAGTAGGCCCGCTTGGCCAGCCACGGGTTCCACTTGTGCGCCGTCGGCCACCAGGTCACGTTGTGCCCGACGGAGATCACCACGCGCTCGGTGAGTTCGGCCAGTGCTTCGGAGAGGAAGTCCGGGGCGATCACCACGTCGTCGTCGAGGATGGCCACCGCGCGGAACCGGCTACCCAGCTCGAAGTGCCGGTACGCGGCGTACAGCGCGGCCGGCTTGCCGACGTTGTCGGTCAGCTCCAGGACCTCCGCGCCGGCCTCGCGGGCCACGGTCGCGGTGGCGTCGGTGGAGGCGTCGGAGACCACGTACACCGGGGCGCCGGTGGCGCGGGCGGCGGTGACGGTGGCGGCGATGGTGCCCGCGCCGTTGCGGCAGGCGACCAGGATCGCGGTCTGTCCGGGGGCGACCGGCGCGTACCGGGGTTCGGTGCGGCGGCCGCGGCGCTCGCTGGCCAGCACCTGGTCGGCGCGTACCCAGCCGTAGCCGAAGGCGCCGGCGCCGGCCAGCACGATGGCGGCGAAGACAGCCAGGCTGGCCCACAGGTACAGGGTCACGGGGGGAGACTCCGGGGGGATTGGGGGCGTCCGGGGCCGGGGGGTTCGGGGGGCTCACCCACCCGACCCCGGACGAGGTGTCCGGCAGTACGGGGATGCCGGACGGAGTACGTCGGGCGCCGGTCGCGTCGTTGCGGCCGGCGAAGACCCAAGTTATCCGAGCGATACTCATATAACGGGTCTGAACAGGGAAGATCCGACATCCGGCGGCACGCCCGTGACCGAAAGTACGAGGACGGCCGACGCAGCGTGGGCGAGGGCGCCGCATGCCCGCCCAGCGGGGTACGGTGCCGGACATGGGTGACGAACCAGCTCTCGGCGTACGCGGCGAGGACCATCGGGAGGTAGACCCCGAGGTCGCCGTAATCATGATCAATGTGGCCGCGCGCAGCCGTCACCAGGGTGAGACGACCCAGCTTCTGCAGGACCGCCTGGCGCGGGTGCTCAACCTGCTCGACGGGTACCGCGCGGGCATCGAGAAGCGGGACACCACCGGATTCGGCATCTACCCCGAGCACAAGAAGGGCAGCGGCGAGCGGGTCGCCAACTACATCGGCAGCATCACGGTCAACGTGACCGTCGCCGACTTCGCAGCCCTCGGCGAACTGATCCCCCGGTTCGACCGAGCTGGAGGAGATCTCCGTCTTCGGGCCCGATTGGAAGCTACGCCCGGGCAGCCCCGTCCATCGCGGACTCCAGGCGAGCCGCTATCGCGGACGCCATCGTCCGGGCCCGGGACTACGCCGACGCCCTCGGCTCCCGGATCCTCGGACTGGAGTTGTTGGCCGACGCCGGCCTCGGCGACCCCGACGGGGTGGCCTACGCCGCGCGGGCGAGTAGCGCTCGGATACCGGGCGACGGCGAGACCCCGACCTCGACCTCGAACCCAAACGCCAGCTCGTGCAGGCCCAGATCGAGGCCCGCTTCCGGATCAGCCCACCGACCGTCCTCGGCGAACCGGCCCGGCCACGGACCCGACCGGGCAGCCGGGGCTCCACCGGCGGCGGAGCCGCGGCGGGTGAAGCCGGCCATGCGCGCCGATCGCCGCGAGCTGAGCCACAAGCGCGGCGGCCACGAGCGCGCCCGCCGCGAACGGTGACGGGCGCGGACGGCTGGCGAAGCGTCAGTCGTTGCTGTGCAGGGCCGGGTTGAGGGCGATGCCGTGGCCCTTGCGCGGGCGGGCTTCCAGCGTGCCGGTCACCGAGTTGCGCAGGAACAGCAGGCCGTCCGAGCCGCTGAGGGTGGCCGCCTTCACCACCTGGCCGTCCGGCAGGGTCACCTTGGAGCCGGCGGTCACGTAGCAGCCCGCCTCCACCACGCAGTCGTCGCCCAGCGAGATGCCGATACCGGCGTTCGCGCCGATCAGGCAGCGCTCGCCGATCCGGATGACCTCCTTGCCGCCGCCGGAGAGGGTACCCATGATCGAGGAGCCGCCACCCACGTCGGAGCCGTCGCCGACCACCACGCCGCCGGAGATCCGCCCCTCCACCATCGAGTTGCCCAGGGTTCCGGCGTTGAAGTTCACAAAACCCTCATGCATCACGGTGGTACCGGGAGCCAGGTGCGCGCCCAGCCGGACCCGGTCGCCGTCGGCGATGCGTACCCCGGTCGGGGTCACGTAGTCGATCATGCGCGGGAACTTGTCCACGCCGTAGACGACCAGCGTGCCGCCGCTGTGCCGGACCAGCATCCGCAGCTCGTCCACCTGGTCGGGCAGGCACGGGCCGGCCGACGTCCAGGCGACGTTGGTGAGCAGCCCGAAGATCCCGGTCAGGTCGGCCTGGTGCGGCCGGATCAGCCGGTGCGACAACAGATGCAGCCGCAGGTACGCGTCGGCGGCGTCGACCGGCGGGTCGGCCAGCGAGTCGATCGCGGTGCTCACCACGACCGAGTGCAGGCTGGGCAGCCGGCCGCCGCGCGGGGCCTCCAGCGGCGGAAGCTGAGCGGGCTGGCCGAGGCCGAGCCGGCCGGTCGGGTACCAGACGTCGAGCACCTGGTCGTCGGCGGTCACGGTGGCGATTCCGCTGCCCCAGGCAGCCGAGGTCAAGAAGGCAGACACGTCAGCACCCTACTAAGGTTTGGCGACATGGCCGTACTGCACCCGGAAACCCTCGCCGACCCGATCGCGCTGACTCGGGCCCTGGTGGACATCGAATCGGTGTCCGGCAACGAGTTGGAGATCGCCGACGCGGTCCAGGCCGCGCTCGCCAATGCCGACTGGCTCAAGGTGGAGCGGCTGCGCAACACGATCGTGGCCCGTACCTGGCTGGGTCGCCCGCAACGGGTGGTGCTCGCGGGTCACCTGGACACCGTGCCGATCGCCGGGAACTTCCCGAGCACACCTGGACGGCGACTCGCTCTACGGCTGCGGTACCTCGGACATGAAGTCGGGTACCGCGCTGGCGCTGTGGCTGGCACTGGCCGTCCCCGAGCCGCGCTACGACGTGACGTACTTCTTCTACGACTGCGAAGAGGTCGAGTCCGCGCGCAACGGCCTGTTCATGGTGGCCCGGGACCGGCCGGAGTGGCTGGCCGCCGACTTCGCGATCCTGCTCGAACCGACCTACGGCCTGGTCGAGGCGGGCTGCCAGGGCACCATGCGGGTGATGGTGCGCACCACCGGTACCCGCGCGCACTCGGCCCGCTCCTGGCGTGGCGTGAACGCCATCCACGGCGCCGGCGAGGTGCTCCGCCTGCTGTCGGCGTACGAGCCGCGCCGGGTCACCATCGACGGCTGCGAGTACCGCGAGGGCCTGAACGCGGTGCGGATCTCCGGTGGCGTCGCCGGCAACGTCATCCCCGACCTGTGCGAGATCGAGGTGAACTACCGGTTCGCCCCGGACCGCTCGGTGGACGAGGCGTACGAGCACCTGGTGGAAGTCTTCGCCGGGTACGACGTGGAGTTGACCGACGCGGCCGGCGGCGCGCTGCCGGGGCTGACCGCCGCGCCGGCCCGCGAGTTCCTCGACGTCATCGGCCAGCCGCCGCAGGCGAAGTGGGGCTGGACCGACGTGGCCCGGTTCGCCGGCCTCGGCGTGCCCGCGCTGAACTACGGGCCCGGCGACCCGAACCTCGCGCACGCCCGGGACGAGCGGGTCGAGCTGCCCAAGATCACCGAGGGCGCCGAGGTGCTACGCCGCTGGCTCGCCGGGAATTAATCGAAGCTTTCCCCGGTGGGCGGGGAAACTCTGCCCGGATGGTCGGCGCGGTTGCGGGTACCGGCGGGGCTAGGTTTGCCGGGTGTCCAATTTCAAGCGTGAACGCCGGGAAGGTGGCGTGACCCTGCGCGGCCCGGCCGCCCGGTCCACCACCGCCGACCAGCGGCTGCTCGACACCAACCTGCGGGCCGACTGGAAGACCAAGGACGCCTGGCGGGCGCTGCGCATCCTGTCGGAGTTCGTCGACGGCTTCGACACCCTGGCCGAGATCCCGCCCGCCGTCAGCGTCTTCGGCTCGGCCCGCAGCGGGCCGGACAGCCCCGAGTGCGCGCTGGCGCGAGGCGCTCGGCGGGGCACTCGCGAAGGCCGGGCTACGCGGTGATCACCGGTGGTGGGCCGGGGGTGATGGAGGCGGTCAACAAGGGCGCGGCGCAGGCCGGCGGCCGGTCCATCGGGTTGGGCATCGAACTCCCCTTCGAGCAGGGCCTCAACGAGTGGGTCGACCTCGGCATCGACTTCCGGTACTTCTTCGCCCGCAAGACCATGTTCGTCAAGTACGCGCAGGCGTTCGTGGTGCTGCCCGGTGGCTTCGGCACGATGGACGAGCTGTTCGAGGCGCTGACCCTGGTGCAGACGAAGAAGGTCACCCGCTTCCCGGTGGTCCTGATGGGGGTGGCGTACTGGCAGGGGCTGCTGGACTGGGTACGCGGCACCATGCTGGCCGACGGCAAGATCGGCGCGGGGGACCTGGACCTGATCTGCCTCACCGACGACGTGACCGAAGCGCTCCAGCACATCCTCGACGCGGACGCCGCCGCCCACCGCGCCATCGACGGGGCGGCGTAGCCCGATGGCCGCCGTCTGCGTCTTCTGCGCCTCCTCCAACCTGGTCGAGGCGCGCTACCTCGACCTGGCCCGGGAGGTCGGCTTCCGGCTCGCGCAGGCCGGGCACAGCCTGGTCTCCGGCGGCGGCCGGGTGGGCATGATGGGCACCGTCGCGGCCGGCGCCCGGGCCGGCGGCGGCCACACCGTCGGTGTCATCCCGGAACCGTTGGTACGCCTGGAAGTCAGCGACACCGAATCCGACGAACTGATCACCACGGCCGACATGGCCGAGCGCAAGGTGGTGATGCTGGCCAAGGCGGACAGCTTCCTGATCCTGCCGGGCGGCCTCGGCACCCTCGACGAGTTCTTTGAGGTGTGGACGCTGCGTACCCTGCACCTGCACGCCAAGACGGTGGTGATCCTGGACCCGGACAGCTTCTACACCGGGCTGCTGGAGTGGCTGGCGGGCCTGGTACCAAAGAACTTCGTCCGATCCGAGGCGCTGGCCGCGCTGACCGTGGTGAGGACTGTGGACGCCGCGATCGCGGCGGTGTCGTAACCGCGTGCTGTGATGGTCCCGTGAGTTACCGCCTGGTGCGTCCGGCCGTGGTTGCGGCCGGACCGGCGCTGCTGCCCGACGCCGATCAGGCGCGGGCGATCGCGCATACCCGCGGACCGCTGCTGGTGGTCGGCGGCGCCGGCACCGGCAAGACCAGCACCCTGGTGGAGGCGGTGGCCGCCCGGGTCGCCGAGGGTGTCAGCCCCGACCGGCTGCTGGTGCTCACCTTCGGCCGGCGCACCGCGGGCACCCTGCGGGACCGGATCGAGCGGCGGATCGGCACCGGCGGCCGGGCCACCGCCGAACCACTCGTGCGCACCTTCCACGCCTACGCTTTCGGCCTGCTGCGCCTTTCCGCGCAGGAGCGCGGCGAGCCGCCGCCCCGGCTGCTCACCGGCCCCGAGCAGGACCTGGTGATCCGGGACATGCTGGCCGGTGATGCCGCCAACTGGCCGGTGTCGCTGCGCCCGGCGCTGCGTACCCGGGCGTTCGCCGGGCAACTGCGTGACCTGCTGCTGCGCTGCGCCGAACGCGGCGTGGACGCGCCGCGGCTGGCCGCTTACGGCCGTGCCGCCGCCCGCCCCGAGTGGGTGGCCGCGGCCCGGTTCATGCGCGAGTACGAGCAGGTGCTCGCCCTGCGCGACGCAACCGGTCGGGCCGGCGCCGCCTACGACAACGCCGAGTTGGTCCGCGCGGCGGCCGACCTGCTGATCGACGAGCCGGAGTTGCTGGCCGCCCAACGCCGCCGGCTGGCCTGCGTCTACGTGGACGAGTTGGCCGACACCGACCCGGCCCAGGTCGACCTGCTGCACCTGGTGGCCGGCGGCGGCGCGACGGTGGTCGCCTTCGCCGATCCCGACTCGTCCACCTACGCCTTCCGGGGCGCCGATCCGCAGGCGGTCCGCGACTTCCCGGAACGCTTCCGCACGGTCACCGGCGCCGCCGCCCCGATCCAGCTGCTGACCACCTCGCACCGCGCCGGCGCGGCGCTGCTCACCGCCACCGCCCGGGTACTGCCCCGGCAGCCGGCCGGCTCGCCCCGGCGTGAGCTGCGGCCACTGCCCGACGCCGAGCCGGGCAGCGTGGAGGTGCACACCTTCCGCTCGGCGGCGAGCGAGTCCGCGTACGTGGCCCACCGGCTGCGCGTGGCGCACCTGCGCGACGGCGTCCCCTGGCACCGGATGGCGGTCCTGCTGCGCTCCACCACCCTGGGGCTGGCCAGCCTGCAACGCGCCCTCGGCCAGGCCGGTGTGCCGCTCACCACGCACGCCGACGACCTGCCGCTGCGCGACCAGCCCGGCGTCGCGCCGCTGCTGCTTCTGCTGCGCTGTGCGCTCGACCCGACCCGGCTGGACGAGGAGTCGGCCAGTGCCCTGCTGCACTCGCCACTCGGCGGGGCCGACCCGCTCAGTGAACGCCAACTCCGGCAGGGACTGCGGGCGCTGGCGTTGGCCGCCGACGACCGCCGTCCCTCCGGAGTGCTGCTGGTGGAGGCGTTGAACGCGCCGGCCGAACTGGTCGCCGTGGACCGGCGCTGGGCCCGGCCGGCCCAGTCGGTGGCCCGGCTGCTCGGCGTCGTCCGGGACGCGGCCGTGCGCCCCGGTGCCACCGCCGAGGACGTGCTGTGGGCGCTCTGGCAGGCGACCGGACTGGCGGATCGGTGGGCCGGGGCCAGTGGCCGGGGCGGCTACCGGGGCGCCGCCGCCGACCGGGATCTCGATGCCGTGCTGGTGCTCTTCGACGCGGCTGCCCGGTTCACCGACCGGCTGCCCGGTGCCCGGATCGAAGTCTTCCTCGACCACGTCGAGGGCCAGGTGCTGCCCGCCGACACGTTGGCCCGCACCGCCGACCGGGGCTCCGCGGTACGGGTGCTCACCGCGCACGCCGCCAAGGGCCTGGAGTGGGATGTCGTGGTGGTCGCCGGGGTCCAGGAGGGAGTCTGGCCGGACCTGCGGCTGCGCGGTAGCGTGCTCGGCTCCGAACAGCTCGTCGACCTGGTCGCCGGCCGGGCCACGGTGGCGCAGCCGGGGCCGGGCCGGGGCGAGGCCCCGCCGCTCGGACAGATCGCCCAGCACGTCAGCCAGACCGCCGCGCTGCTGGCCGAGGAGCGCCGGCTGTTCTCGGTGGCGGTGACCCGGGCCCGGCAACAGCTCATCGTGACGGCCGTGCACTCCGGCGACGGCGAGGAGCAGCCGTCCCGGTTCCTGCACGAGATCGAGGGCGGCGACGCGGCCACCCGGGAACCGGCGGCCACCCGGTTGCCCCGGGCGCTGACCCTGCCCGCGCTCGTCGCCGAACTGCGCCAGGCGATCGCCGACCCGGCCACCTCGGCGTCCCGGCGTGCAGCGGCGGCAGCGCAGCTCGCGCACCTGGCGCGGGCCGGTGTAGCGGGCGCTGACCCGGCGCAGTGGTGGGGGCTCAGCCCGCTCTCCGACGACCGGCCGCTGGCCGATGCCGACAGCGTGGTCACCGTGTCACCGTCCACTATGGAGAGTGTGCAGCGGTGCAGCCTACGCTGGCTGCTGGAGCGGCACGGCGGCTCGGATACCCGCAGCCCGGAGCAGAGCGTCGGGGATCTCGTGCACGCGATCGCCGAGAAGGCCACCGATCCGGGCGCCCGCGACGAGCTGCTCTCCTACCTGAACGCCGAGTTCGGCAAGATCGAGTTGTCGGCGCGCTGGCTGGCCGGGCGGCAGCGGCGGCGCGCCGAGCAGATGATCGACAAGCTGGTCAGCTGGCTGGCCGCGAATCCACGGCGACTGGTCGCCATCGAGCAGAGCTTCGCCGTGCACTTGGACGCCGGGGTGGCGATCCGGGGCCGGGTGGACCGGCTGGAGATGGACGACGCCGGCCGGCTGGTGGTGGTCGACCTGAAGACCGGCAAGACCGCGCCGGCCGCCGCCGAGCTGCCCGAGCACGCGCAGCTCGCGGCGTACCAGGCGGCGGTGGAGGCGGGCGCGTTCGGTGACTTGGGCGACGTGTCCGGCGGAGCGACACTGGTCCAGCTCGGGCTGGACGCGAAGGACGTCAAGGAGCAGGCGCAGCCGGCGCTCGCGGAGACCGACGACCCCGGCTGGGCAGCCGCGATGGTGCGCCGGACGGCCGCCACGATGGCCGCCTCCACCTTCCAGGCGGTGGTCAACTCGCGCTGCCGGTCCTGCCCGGTCCGGCACTCCTGCCCGATCTCCGGCAAGGGCCGGCAGCTGCCCGGGGAGGGCAAACCATGACGCTGGCCACCGCCGGGCCCCGGTTCACGCCGGTGCAGCTCGCCGCCGAACTGCACCGGCCCACCCCCACCGCCGAACAGGTCGAGATCATCTCGGCGGCGCCGGACCAGCCGCTGCTGGTGGTCGCCGGAGCCGGTTCCGGCAAGACCGAGACGATGGCGGCCCGGGTGGTGTGGCTGGTCGCCAACCACCACGTCCGGCCCGAGCAGGTGCTCGGCCTCACCTTCACCCGCAAGGCGGCCGGCGAACTCGCCCACCGCATCCGCGCCCGGCTCGCCCAACTCGTGCACCGCTTCGGCCGCGACGACCTGCTCGACGGCGAGCCCACGGTCTCCACGTACCACGCCTTCGCCGGCCGGATCGTCACCGAGCACGGTGTGCGCGCCGGGTACGAGCCGACCACCCGGCTGCTCACCGAGGCGAGCTGCTGGCAACTCGCCGACGCGGTGGTGCGCCAGTACGAGGGCGACATGAGCGACGTCGAGTACGGCGTCGACTCGGTCACCGCCGCCGTCCTGCAACTCGCCGGGGAACTCGCCGAACACCTGCGTACCCCCGGCGAGCTGGCGGACTGGACCGACGCCTTCTACGCGCAGGTGAGCGCGCTGACCGGCCGGGTGATGGCCGACGTGGCCAAGATGCTCGGCCGGCAACGCACCCGGGTGGCCCTGCTGCCACTGGTGGCGGAGTACTCCCGGCGCAAGCAGGAGCTGGAGGCGATGGACTTCGGCGACCAGTTGGCCCGCGCGGCCCGGGTCGCCCAGGCCCACCCCGAAGTCGGCGCGGTGGAGCGGGACCGGTTCCGCGCGGTGCTGCTGGACGAGTACCAGGACACCTCGCACGCGCAGGTGGAGCTGCTGCGCTCGCTGTTCGGCGGCGGCCACCCGGTGACCGCGGTCGGTGACCCGTGCCAGTCCATCTACGGCTGGCGGGGCGCGTCCGCCGGTACCCTCGACCGCTTCCCCGAGGACTTCACCACCCGTGCCGGCCGGTCGGCCCAGCTGCTGTCGCTGGCCACCAGCTGGCGCAACCGGCCGGAGATCCTGCAGATCGCCAACGCGCTCTCCGCGCCGTTGCGCGCGTACGGCGCACAGGTCACCCAGCTCACCGCCGCGCCCCGCTACGACGAGCGGGCCGGCGCGCACACCGTGCACTGCGCCCTGCTGCCCACCACCATCGACGAGGCCGAGTGGATCGCCGACCGGATCGCCGCCGCCTGGGCACACGACGGCTCCGGGCCGGACGCGGTACGCCTGCTGCCGGGCGGGCCGCGCAGCGACACCATCGGCCCGGACGGGGTGGCGCTGCCGCCGACCACCGCCGTGCTGGTCCGCGCCCGCAGCCAGATCGCCGCCATCGAGGCCGCGCTGCGCGCCCGCGACCTGCCGGTGGACGTGGTGGGCCTGGGCGGCCTGCTGGACACCCCGGAAGTCCGCGACGTGGTCAGCACGCTGCGGGTGCTTGCCGACCCGACCGACGGGGCGGCGCTGCTGCGGCTGCTCACCGGCCCCCGCTGGCGGATCGGCCCGCGCGACCTGGTGGCCCTCTACAGCCGGGCCCGGGAGCTGGCGGCCGAGCGGTACAAGGGCATCGACTCCGACCCACTCGACCAGGCGGCCCTCGCCGAGGCCCTGGACCACCTGGGCGAACTCGACCGGTACTCGACCGCGGGGGCACGCCGGTTCCGCGTTCTCGGCGCGGAACTCGCCGACCTGCGGAGCCGGCTGGACCAGCCGCTGCCCGAGCTGGTGGCGGACATCGAGCGCACCATCGGGCTGGACGTCGAGGTGGCCGTCGGCACCGGCGACGTCGGCTCCGCCCGTACCCACCTGGACGCCTTCGGGGAGGTCGCCGCCCGGTTCCACACCGAGGCCGAGGGGGCCGGGCTGGGCGCGTTCCTGGCCTACCTGGAGGCGGCCGAGAGCGAGGAGCGCGGACTCTCCCCGGGCGAGGTGGAGGTCCGCGAGGGCGCGGTGCAGATCCTCACCGTGCACGCGGCCAAGGGACTGGAGTGGGAGATCGTCGCGGTGGCCGGGTTGAGCAAAGGGGTGTTCCCCGGCAAGGTCAGCTCCGCCGACCACTACCTGCACGGCCCCGGCAGCCTGCCCTTCCCGCTGCGCGGCGACCAGCGCGGACTGCCGGTGCTGCGGCTGGGCGCGGCGGACCAGCGCGAGATGAAGGCCGCCGTGGACGAGTTCAAGGCCCGCTGGAGCCAGCACGACGAGCGGGAGGAGCGGCGGTTGGCGTACGTCGCCGTCACCAGGCCCCGCCGCCTGCTGCTCTGCTCCGGGGCCTGGTGGTCGGAGAACCTGAAGAACCCGCGCGGCCCGTCGCCGTTCCTCACCGAGATCCGCGACCGCTGCGCCGACGGGGTCGGTGCGGTGGACCGGTGGTACCCACCGCCGGCCGACGGCGCCACCAATCCCCTCAACGAGCTGGTACCCCAGGCCAGCTGGCCACCCGACTACCTCGGCGCCCGCCGTCCCGCCCTGGAGTCTGCCGCCGCCCTGGTCCGCGCCGCCCTGACCACCACCCCGGCCCCGTCCCCGTCGGAGCTGACGACCGGGCCGGGAGCGGGGGACACGGCGGCCGGTGGGGACGAAATGGCGCAGCGGTGGGCCGAGGATGTGGAGTTGCTGCTCGCCGAGCGGGCCACCTTCGCGCCGGACCCGCAGGCGCCGGTGACCGTGGCGCTGCCCGCGCACCTGTCGGTGTCGCAGTTGGTGTCGCTGCGCCGCGACCCGCAGGGGTTGGCCCGCTCGCTGCGCCGGCCGCTGCCGGCCCGCCCCGATCCGCACACCCGCCGGGGTACCGCGTTCCACGCCTGGCTGGAGCGCCGCTACGGGGCCGACCGGCTGCTGGACATCGAGGAGCTGCCCGGCGCCGCCGACGAGGAGGCCGCGCCGGATACCGTCCTGGACGAGCTGAAGGAGCGGTTCCTGGCCAGCGAGTGGGGGGACAGGACGCCGCTGGAGGTGGAGGTCGCCTTCGCCACCACGGTGGCCGGCGTGGTGATCCGGGGCCGGATGGACGCCGTGTTCGCCGACCCGGGCGGCGGGTACGACGTGGTGGACTGGAAGACCGGCCGCCGCCCCACCGGCCGGGACGCCGACGCCGCCGCGATCCAGCTCGCCGCGTACCGGCTGGCCTGGGCCCAACTCACCGGCGTGGACGTGGCCCGGGTCCGGGCCGGCGTTCCACTACGTGCGCGAGGGCGACACCGTCCGGCCGGCCGACCTGCTCGACGCCGCCGGCCTCACCGCCCTGGTGGCCCGCCTCCCCGCCGCCTGAGTCGCGGGTCAGGCGGCCGACCGGGCAGGTGGCCGGGCGGTGGTCGCCTGTTGCGGCGAATCGGCGGGGCGTCGGGTGTGATCCGGTGGCACGGGTGGGGGAGACTGGTCGGGATGTCTGAGCAGCAATCGCCGTGGGCGCGGCCCGAATCCGGGATCGCGGAGTACCCGCCTGCGCCGGTACCCCCGAATGGTGGTCCGGCGGCGCAGCCGGCCGGCCGCCGGTACCCGTCGGCGGCGCAGCCGTCCGGGGGCTACCCCCGGCCCGGCAGCCAGCCGTTGACCGGGCCGGGTAGCCCACAGTCCGGGCGGGTGCACCCGCAGGGTGGCGAGGTCGACCTCGGACCCGGCTGGTCCCGGTCGGGCGGGGTGACCCTGCTCGGCAGCCCGCCACGGAAGCCCGACGTGCTCGAGGTCGGGCCGGACGGCGACTTCGCCGGCCAGCGGCGGCGGATGTTCAAGATTTTCGGCGGGGTGGCCGGGGCGATCGCCGCGGTGGGCCTCGTGGTCATCCTGGCGCTGGTGATGAGCGGGCACTCGCCGCTGCACAACCCGCTCGCGCACGGGCCCAAGGATGTCCTGCCGCCGCTCGCGCAGGCCTGCCCGCCGCCCAGCGCCGACGCCGAGGACCTGCCGCCGCCGCCGGCCGCACCGCCCGGCCCGCGCACGGTGGACACCGACTCCGGCATCTCCTACGCCCGCGAGGGCGCTCCCTGGCAGCCCTGGAACGAGCTGTGGAGCGCCGGCGACCTGCACGTCAAGTACGGCATCGGGCAGCACTTCGTGACCGAGACGTACACCGACTCGTACGGGGCGCGCAGCCAGTACCACGCCTCGATCCTGTCCGGCTCGGTGCCGGCGGCCGCCAACGACGCGCTCACCCTGGACCTCAAGTGCACCGGTCACCAGGTGCTTGCCGACGTGCGGCTGTCCTACTACCCGCAGCCCAACACCATCGAGATGGTGCGCGACGAGGTGACCGTGCTCGGCGGCCGGCCGGCCTGGGTGGCCAAGTTCCGGCTGCACTTCCACGAATCCGGCCTGAAGGCGACGAGCGAGCTGGTCGGCATCGCCCTGATCAACGTGGGCCGGCCGAACGCCGCCGTGCTCTACATCTCGATCCCAAGCACGCACACGCAGTTCGACCCCGTGGTGGACACCGTCCTGGAGTCGGTCCGCCCGACCTGACCGGCCGCCGGGTACCGGCAGTCGGCGGCCCACGCCGGAATTGACGGACATGCACGGCGGGACCACGCACGCATCCGAGCCTGTCTATCGTGACGCACGGCGCGCCGGAAAACTGTTGCCCCGGCCCTTATTCGTCGCCGGAGTCCTCATGCGTGTGTCATCCCGTGTCAGGCTGGCCCTGGCCTGTCTGGCAATCCCGGTCACCATCCTGGGGGCCGGCAGCGCCGCGCTGGCCGGCACCGGCGTACCTGTCGGCCCGACCGCCTCAGGCAGCCCCGCCCCCTCAGCTTCCGGCGGCCCGACGCCGTCGGTGTCCCCTCCGGGTAGCCCGCCGCAGTCGGTCAGCCCCACTCTCTCCGACATTCCGACGCCCTCGTTCAGCCCGTCCCTGCCCGGCAGCCCCACGCCCACGGGCGGCCCGCAGCCGTCGGACAGCCCCACCGCCCCGGCCGGCACCGGCGGGATCAGCGGGCACCTGCGCACCGCCACCGGTGACCCGGTGGCCAGCGCCGGCGTTTCCCTCTACGACAGCACCTTCGGCTACCTGGGCTTCGACGACACCGACGGGACCGGCGCGTTCTCCTTCACCGGCATCGCCCCCGGCTCGTACACGGTGAGCTTCTGGTACAACGGCGGCACGCAGTGGTACCACAGCCGGGCCGAGGAGTCCGACGCCGACTTCCTGGTGGTCAGCGCCGGCCAGGTGAGCGTGGCCGACGACGTGACGCTGCCCGGCGGCGTCATCACCGGCACCCTGACCGACAGCACGGGTCAACCGGTCGGCGGGGCTTCGGTCTACGCCTCCTCGTCCACCGGCGGCGGCTCCGGCTACGGGCGGACCAGCAGCGACGGGCACTACTCGTTGAGCCTGCTCGCCGGCACCTACACAGTGAGTTTCACGGCCGGCGGGACCGCCTCCGAGTACGCCCACCACAGCCTCTCGCTGACCACCGCCACGCAGTTCGTGCTGGGCACCGGGCAGACCTTGACGGTTGACGAGCAACTGCTGCCGACCGGCTCGGTGAGCGGCCATTTCAGCGCCGCCGACGGCACCCCGCTCAGCGGCGTCAGCGTGCAGTTGCTGACCGGCGACGGCGGCAGCGGCGGCTACGCGACCACCGCCGGGGACGGCAGCTACTCGGTGCCCGGGGTCTACGCGGGCTCGTACCAGGTGCTGTTCACCCTGCCGGACTGGACCACCTCGCAGTACGCGCACGGCAAGCTCACCGCCGACCAGGCCGACACCTACACCGTCACGGCCGGCGCGGACACGGTCGTCGACGACAGTGCCCTGCCCACCGGGTCAGTCAAGCTCAGCGCCAAGGACGCGACCACCGGCAAGAAGATCAACACCTTCTGCGCGTACGCCGACGGCCACGAGGGCTGCACCACCACCGGCTCGGTGACGATCGCCGGGGTCCGGGTCGGCCACGAGTCGGTGGGCGTCTACACCAACGACGGCCACTACTACTCCGCTGACCCGGTGACCCTGCTGGTGACGGCCGGGCAGACCACGGCGGCCACGGTCACTCTACGGCCGGGCGCCACCATCACCGTGGTGGTCAAGGACCGGGCGACCGGGCAGCCGGTGGAGAACGCCTGTGCCGACGCCATCCCCACCACCGCGGGGATGCTGCCGGACGGCTTCGCCGCGTGCAGCGACGCCCAGGGTGTGCTGCGTATCGGGCCGCTGGCGGCCGGCAGGTACACGCTCTACGTCGCGGGCCCGTGGGAGAGCGGGTACGGCGCCCAGTGGGTCGGCAGCAACGGCGGTGTGGGCATCCAGGGGCAGGCGGCCGTCATCAAAGTCGGCGCCGGCAAGTTCGCCACCGGCCCGACGATCCTGCTCGACCCGGCCGGCACCATCACCGGGACGGTCACCGACCCGTCCGGCCAGCCGATCCGATACGCCCTGGTGACCGCCTCCGCCTTCGACCCCGGAGCCGGACCCTCCGGTCCGGGTGGGGCCACCGACGCAGCCGGGCACTACACCATCACCGGGCTCGGCCCGTACGCCTGGCCGCTGCACATCGGGGCGGAGGGCTTCGCCGACCAGTGGACCGGCGGCGTCGCCCGGCGTACCAGCGCCACTGCGGTGACCGTGGTGGCCGGCGGTACGACCATCGCGGACGTGCGCCTGGTGGCCGGCGTGACGCTGTCCGGCACGGTGCGCGGCCCGGGCGGGGTGGCGCTGACGGGCGGTCGGGTGGTCGTCTACGACGCGGTCACCGGCGATGTGGTCGGGGTGTCCGAGGTGGACGGCTCCGGCGGGTACCGGGTCCCGCTGCTCGCCTCGCAGAAGGTCAAGCTGCGCTTCTGGGCCTACCACGACGGCGATCCCGAGGGCTGGTACGGCGGCACCAGCCTGGACACCGCGACCGTCATCGCCGTCCACGCCAAGAACCTGACTCGGGACATCCAGCTCGGCTAGGCGTGACCCGTGGCCGGGCGTGCAGCACGCAGCCGCCCGGCCACGGGGCGCCGCCCGCGCGGATCGTCAAGATCAGGCGGTCGTCGGGATCGGAGCGACCCGCGCCGGTACCCGATCAACCACCCCGAACCGGGGCGTGGGCGATCAAGTGGCGCAGTCGACGGGTTATCGTCAACGGGTGCCTTCCCGCGGATCGTCCCAGCGCCCTGCAGCCAGTTCCGGAGCCACAGCCAAATCCGGAGCCACGGCCAAATCCGGAGCCACGGCAAAGTCTGGAGCCACGGCAAAGTCTGGAGCCACGGCCGGGTCGCGAGCCACCGTCAGCTCCCGAGCCACCACGAAGATCCCGGCCACGAAGTACCCGGTGGAGCGGTTCACGCTGGCCAACGGCCTACGGGTGGTACTCGCGCCGGACGCCTCCGCGCCGGTGGTCGGGGTGGCCGTCGTCTACGACGTGGGGATGCGCTCCGAGCCGGAGGGGCGTACCGGCTTCGCCCACCTCTTCGAGCACCTGATGTTCCAGGGCTCGGCGAACTTGGAGAAGCTGGCCCACTTCCGGCACGTCCAGGGCTCCGGCGGAACTTTCAACGGCTCCACCCACCTGGACTACACCGACTACTTCGAGACGCTGCCGGCCAACGCCCTGGAACGGGCGCTGTTCCTGGAGGCGGACCGGATGCGCGGCCCCCGGCTTACGAGTGAGAACCTGCGCAACCAGGTCGACGTGGTCAAGGAGGAGATCCGGGTCAACGTGCTGAACCGGCCGTACGGCGGGTTCCCGTGGCTGAAGCTGCCGACGGTCATGTTCGACACCTTCGCCAACCGGCACGACGGATACGGCTCCTTCGTGGACCTGGAGTCGGCCACCGTGGCAGACGCGGCCGGGTTCTTCGAGAAGTACTACGCGGCCGGCAACGCGGTGCTCGCGGTCGGCGGCGACATTGACGTCACCACGGCGACCGCGCTGATCGAGTCGCACTTCGGCGACGTGCCCGCCCGCAAGGCGCCCAAGCGGGAGAAGTTCGGGGAGCCGGACCTGACCGTCGAGCGCCGCTCCGCCTACGTCGACCCGCTGGCCCCGCTGCCGGGACTGGCCAGCGCCTGGCGGGTACCCGACCCGATCGCCGACTTCGCCGGCTACCTGCCGTACGTGGTGCTGGCCGAGGTGCTCACCGACGGCGACGCCTCCCGGCTGGTCCAGCGGCTGGTGCAGCGCGACCGTACGGCCACCAGCGTCGGCGGCTACATCGGCTTCCTGGGCGAGCCGTTCGAGGTGCGCGACCCGACCGCGCTGCTGCTGCAGGCGAACCTGCCACCGGGCGGCGACCCGGACAAGGTGCTGGACACCGTCACCGAGGAGTGCGACAAGATCGGCATGGACGGGCTGGAGCCGGGTGAGTTGGCGCGCACCGTCGCCCGGATGGCCACCCACCTGCTCCGGGAGAGCGACGCGGTACTCAACCGGGCACTGCGGATGGCGGTGCTGGAACAGCAGCGGGGGACACCGGAGTTGATGAACGAGCTGCCCAGCCTGTTGGGCGAGGTGACCGAGGCGCAGGTGGTCGCGGCCGCGGCGAGCCTGCGGCCGGAGCGTCGGGCCACCGTCGAGGTCCAGGTGGCTACCCGATGAAGCAGCTGCCGGCCCTCGGCCCGACCCGCAAGCTGGCCCTGCCCAAGCAGGCCGAACGCATCCTGCCCAACGGGCTGACGGTGATCGCCATCCGCCGCGCGTCGGTGCCGCTGGTGGAGCTCCGGCTGCGGATCCCGTTCGCCAAGGCGCACCTGGCCCGCACCAGCCTGCTCACCCGGACGATCTTTTCGGGTACCCCGGAGCTGTCCACTGTGGACATCGCTGCCGAGTTGCAGAAGGTCGGTGGCGCGCTCGGTGCGTCGGCCGACCCGGACCGGCTGCTGATTTCCGGCAACTCCCTGGTCACCGGCCTGCCCCGGCAACTCGGCATCTTGAGCGACGTGCTGCGTAACGCCGAGTACCCGGCCGACGAGGTGAGCACCGAGCGGGAGCGGCTGGTGGACCGGATCCAGGTGGCGCAGAGCCAGCCCGCGCACCTGGCCCGGGTGGCGCTGCTGGCGCGGATGTTCGGCAACCACCCGTATGCGGTGCAGACCCCGACCGCGGACGCGGTGCGCACGGTCAAGCCGGCCGCCCTGCGCGAACTGCACGGCCAGCGCATCCATCCGGCCGGCGCGATCCTGGTGATCGTCGGGGACCTGCCGCCGAACAAGGCGCTGGACGCTGCCGAGGCCGCGCTGGGCATGTGGAACGGCGGGGGCAAGCTGACCGAGCTGCCCGCGGTGCCGGCCCTGACGCCGGGTCCGCTGCGGCTGGTCGACCGGCCCGGCGCGGTGCAGTCGTCGGTGCGGATGGCGATGACCGGGGTACGCCGTACCGACCCCGGGCACGCCGCGCTACAGCTGGCAAACCTGATCTTCGGCGGGTACTTCTCTTCCCGCTGGGTGGAGAACATCCGCGAGGACAAGGGCTACACCTACGGCCCGCACTCGGTGGTGGAGCACGCGATCGCGGGTACCTCGGTGGTCCTCTCCGCCGAGGTGGCCACCGAGGTGACCGCCCCCGCCCTGCTGGAGACCTGGTACGAGTTGGGCCGCATCGCCACCACCGCCCCGAAGCCCGAGGAGTTGGAGCAGGCCCGCCAGTACGCCCTCGGCACCCTGCAACTGGGCATGTCCACGCAGGCCGGGCTGGCCGGTCTGGCCAGCACCTACGCCGGCTACGGGCTGCGCCTGGACTTCCTGGCCGAGCACTCGGCCCGGCTGGCGAAGGCCACCCGGGAGGACGTGGCCGAGGCTGCCGCGAGGTACCTGGCCCCGGCCGGCGCGGTGACCGTGGTCCTCGGTGACGCCGAGAAGATCGGCGCGTCACTGGAGATCCTCGGCCCGGTCGAGCACTCGACCGACCCGGCCCCGACCCCCGCCGCTGCCGCACAGCCGAAGCCGGGTGCGCCGTCGAAGGCCGCCGCACAGTCGAAGGCCGCCGCACAGTCGAAGACCGGTGCGCAGTCGAAGGCGGCCGGGAAGCGGGGCGCGGCGGGTAAGTCGGCCAAGCCGGGTCGGGCCGGGTGAATCAGCCGGTGACCCGGAGCCAGCCGGTGACCCAGCGGATGCCCCCGATGGCCCGCTCAGGGCTGCACCGGCAGGCCCACCGACGTACCGATCCGCAGTGGCTGGCGGACGCCTGGCAGCGCGCCCGGGTGCTGGTGGTCCACCCGGCCGACGACGGCGGCACGGCCGGCGCCCTGTTGATCGGCGAGCGGCTGCTGCTGCTCGACCAGGCTGCCGCGCCCGACGGCGAGCGGATCTTCCTCGGCGAGGACGACGACGGCACCCCGTACTTCGTGGTGTTCGCGCCGTTGACGGAGACCGACGAGGCCCGCCGGGTGACCGTCCGCGATGTCGGGCACCTGCTCTCCGACCTGGAGGCCGGCCTGTTCATCACCGCCATCGCGTTGGCCAACTGGCACACCCGCAACACTTTCTCGCCACTGGACGGCGCGCAGACCACGATGGCCGACGCCGGCTGGGCCCGGGTGTCACCGGACGGGCGGATGTTCTGGCCGCGTACCGACCCCGCCGTGATCGTGCTGGTGCACGACGGCGTGCCGGGCCTGGAGGGGCTGTGCCTGCTCGGCCACAACGCGGCGTGGACCCGGCCGGGCTGGGCCCGCCGGTACTCCTGCCTGGCCGGCTTCGTGGAGGCCGGCGAGTCCGCCGAGGCCGCGGTGATCCGCGAAGTGGACGAAGAAGTCGGCGTACGCGTCGCCGAACTGCGCTACCACGGCAGCCAGGCGTGGCCGTACCCCGGCTCGTTGATGCTCGGCTTCCTGGCGGTGGCCGACCCGACCGCGCCGGTCCGCCCGGACCGGGAGGAGATCGCCTCGGCCCGCTGGTTCAACCGTGGCGAGATCCGCGCTGTGCTGGCCGGCGAACGCGAAGACTTCGGCCTCCCGATGGCCTCCTCGATCGCCCACTACCTACTCATCGAATGGCTCGACGGCCCGTCCTGACCCTCGTTGGTTGCTCGGCGATTGGGCTTTCCGTCGCCGCTGCCCCGCCATAGGGTGCAGGGATGACGTCGATGACTGTTCACGCGGGCACCGGGACGAAGAGGTCGCGCCGGACAGCATGGATCGTGACGTCGGTGCAGTTCGCGTACGTCGTCTGGTTCGGCGTCTGCGTGTGGGTGGCACTCGTCCGGGCGGCCCATTTCGCCGGGCACTTCTACATCCCGTACCAGTCGGACCCGTACACCGCGGGGGCGGACGTCTTCACCGGCTGGTCGAGTGGGTTCGCCACGCCGATGATGATGACCGCCGTGCTGCAGCCGTTCATCGCCTTCGCGTCCATCGGCGTGACGGCGTGGCAGCTGGCTCAGAGCAGCACCCGCAGCAGCAGGATCCTGCTCTGGCTCCTGGTGATCAGCGCGGTGCTCGTCTTCACCACCTACGTGTTGGCAAATATTCCGGCCGGCAAGTCGATCAGCGGCTGGATTCTCGACTAGCGCGCCGGAAGGGTCAGCGGGTGGCGGCGGCGAGGTGCTCGCGGACCTGGACGATGCTCGGGTTGGTGAGGGCCGAGCCGTCGGGGAACCGCACGGTGGGTACCGTCTGGTTGCCGCCGTTGACGCTCATCACGAAGTCGGCGGCGGCCGAGTCCTGCTCAATGTTGATCTCTTCGTAGGCGATCCCTTCGCGCTCCAGCTGTGACTTGAGTCGCTGGCAGTAGCCGCACCAGGTGGTCGAATACATGGTCAACATCGCGGGGGTACCTCCGGGGGTGTGGTGATCCGTTTGACCCTAACGTCGGGCCGGGCTGCGATGATTCCTGCTGTGGTGGGGAACTCAGCCGGTGGGGCGGTGACCGGGCAGCCGGACGGCGCGGCGCGGCTGCTCGCCGGGCTGGACTCCGAGCAGCGGGCCGCGGTGACCGCGCCGGCCGGGCCGGTCTGCATCCTGGCCGGCGCCGGGACCGGCAAGACCCGGGCGATCACCCACCGGATCGCCTACCGCGCGTTGACCGGCGAGGTGGCCGCCCGGCAGGTGCTCGCCGTCACGTTCACCGCCCGCGCCGCCGCCGAGCTGCGGGCCCGGCTGGCCGCGCTGGGCGTCGCCGGGGTGCAGGCCCGCACGTTCCACGCGGCGGCGCTGCGCCAGGTGCGGTACTTCGCACCCCGGATCTTCGCCGGCCGGTCGGTGCCGGAGCTGGTGGACAGCAAGGCCCGGCTGGTCACCCAGGCCGCCGGCCAGGTCGGCCTGCACGCCGACCGGACCACCGCCCGGGACCTCGCCGGCGAGATCGAGTGGGCCAAGTCGTCGCTGGTCGAGCCGGCCGACTACCCGATCGCCGCAGCGAAGGCGACCCGGGAGACGCCGGTCGACGCGGCCCGGGTGGCCGCCGTGTTCTCCGCGTACGAGCAGCTCAAGCGGGCCGCCGGGGTGATCGACTTCGAGGACGTGCTGCGCGCCGCGTGCTGGGCCATCGAGGAGCACCCGGACGTCGCCGAGCAGGTGCGCGCCCAGTACCGGCACTTCACCGTCGACGAGTACCAGGACGTCAACCCGTTGCAGCAGCGGCTGCTGGACGCCTGGCTGGGCGGCCGGCGGGACGTGACCGTGGTGGGCGACGCCAGCCAGACGATCTACTCGTTCACCGGCGCGTCCGCCGACTACCTGATCGGCTTCCCGCGCCGGCACCGCGACGCCGTGGTGATCCGGCTGGTCCGCGACTACCGCTCCACCCCGCAGGTGGTCGGCCTGGCCAACGCGGTGATCCGGCAGGCCCGGGGGAGCGAGGCCCGGCTGCGGCTGGAGCTGGTCGGGCAACGGCCGGCCGGTCCCGCGCCGGACGTGCGGGCCTGCCCGGACGAGCCGGCCGAGGCCGAGGCGGTGGCGCGGCGCTGCGCCGAACTGATCGCTTCCGGGACACCCGCCAGCCAGATCGCGGTGCTGTTCCGCACCAATGCCCAGTCCGAGGTGTACGAGGAGGCGCTGGCCCGCGCCGAGGTGCCCTACGTCGTGCATGGGGCAGAGCGGTTCTTCGAGCGCGCCGAGATCCGGCAGGGCATGGTGGCGCTGCGGGTCGCCACCCGCTCGGCCGATCCGGCGCATGCCGCTGGTCGAGTCGGTGACGGCGGCGTTGGAGGCGATCGGCTGGCGACCGGACCGACCGCCGCCCGGTGGCGCCGCCCGGGAACGCTGGTCCGCGCTGGCTGCCCTGGCCGGGCTGGCCGACGAGGTGGGCGGCACGCTGACCGGCTTCGTCGAGGAGCTGTCCCGCCGGGCCGCCGCCCAGCACGCCCCGGCCGTCGAGGGGGTGACGCTCTCCTCGCTGCACGCCGCGAAGGGCCTGGAGTGGGACGCCGTCTTCCTGGTCGGGCTGGTCGAGGGCACCCTGCCCACGGTGTACGCGAAGACCCCGGACGCGCTGGAGGAGGAGCGGCGGCTGCTCTACGTGGGGATCACCCGGGCCCGGGAGTGGCTCTGGCTGTCGTACGCGGCTGCCCGTACCCCCGGTGGTCGGCCGCGCCGGCCGAGCCGGTTCCTGCCACTGGCCCAGGACACCCCTGGCCGGCCCGCCGCTACCCGCGTCTGGACGCGACGGCCGGGACGCCCGGGACCAGGCTCGTCGTCGGACGTTGGTGGCTTCCTGCCGGATCTGCGGCAGCACGCTGCTGGCCGGTGCGGACCGGAAAATGGGGCGGTGCGCCAACTGCCCGTCGGATCTCGACGCGGAGCTGCACGAGCGGCTGCTGGACTGGCGGTCCCGGGTAGCCGCAGCTCTCGGGGTACCCAGTTATGTGGTTTTCACTGACGCGACGCTGACAGCGCTGGCCGAGCGGCGACCCGGCCGGACCGAGGACCTCATCCAGATTGCCGGGATTGGCCCGCGCAAACTGGGACTTTACGGCTCCGATGTACTCGCCGTCATCGGCGGTGCTCGGGTCGACGAGGTGCTCCGGAAAAATTCTTTGGAAAACCCGCCGTAATTCGTTTGCCCGCTCGCGGGCCCCAGGCTTAGCCTGCTTACACACCACACGAGCAGCGGCAATCCGCGCGCCCGTGACCGGCCGAGACCAAGGAGGGGGTGGCCCCGATGAAGCTGAATCTGATGACGCGACCGTTGGCGCTGACTCCTGCCCAGGCTCTCGCGCCGAGCGCCGTGAACGCCCACGACCTTGCCGTGGGCCAGTCGGCTGTCTATCGCGCATGCATCTGGCGCGCCACTCAGGAGCAGTCCGTCCAGTCCATCCGTACCCGGGTAGCGGGTTCGCGGTCGGTCCTGCTGGTGCAGGCACCGCCCACGGATCACGGGACGAGTGGATTCGTTACCCAGGCTTCCGGAATGGCCAAGGCCGCCCGTAAGGGTGGCAAGGCCAGCGGGATTCCACCTCGAACAGAGCGACAGGTCTAGCCAGACCGGCCACTCACTTCGAGGCCGCGGAACCCGTACACCGGGATCCGCGGCCTTATTCGTTGTATGGCACCAAACCTGGCAATGCGGAGGCGGGCGAGGCCTCCCAACGAGAGAAGAAAGTGAGGTGACCGGGCGATGACTCTGGCGTTTGCCCCTGTCGACCTGAGTGCCGACCTGGGTACTGAGCTGGCGTGCCGCCGGTTCGACCCTGACCTGTGGTTCTCCGACTCTCCAGCCGAACTCGAGCTGGCCAAGTCGCTGTGCACCGACTGCCCGGTCCGGGTGGAGTGCCTGGCTGGCGCGGTCGAGCGCGAGGAGCCGTGGGGTGTCTGGGGTGGCGAGATCTTCGAGCGGGGTGCCGTCGTGCCGCGGAAGCGGCCCCGGGGGCGTCCGCGTAAGGAGGACGTCGCGCTGGACCAGCTGCGGCGGGTCGAGGTCGCGGCCCGGGTCGCGGCCGACCTGAACGTGGCGGCGTGAGGACATGACCAGCATCCGTACCCCCAACGCCAGCCGAGAGCTGCGCCTACCGCAGCCGTCCCGGCCCATAGCAACTCCGAAGTCCTACCTGATCAACAACCCGAACTGGAGCAACACCGCCATGAGCAACGGCATCCAACTCATCCACGAAGCACTGAGCCGCGCGCGAATGCGCCGGCCTCAGGAAAACACTTCTGAGGCTCCCCGCTCCGCCAGGCAGATCACCATCAGCGCCCGCCAGGAATCCAACCGCTGGCTCGGCTACTGACCCGATCTCCCGGCCCAACCAACACCAGGCGCCCGTCACCCACCCGGTGACGGGCGCCTGCCCGTGAGCCGCCCAATGCCGCGAAGCGGCGAGCCCAGACCGCAAACCCAACACCGCACCGACAACAAGCCCGAGAACCTTCGTAGCCCGGTACTCGCGAAGCCGTCCGCAACCAACCTCGGCCGCAACAGCAGGCAGGGATGGGCGGGGGTGCCCACGCAGGGATCAAGCCTGACCGCCCGGAGTGGGCACCCCCGCCCATCCCTGCCTAGCCAGGCCAAAGAAAGAAAGAAAGAAAAGAGATCAAGACCCAAGAGCAGCAGAAGCAGCAAACCCAGGCAGCCACTTCTCCACCACAGACCGATACCCCGCCCGAGCCTCCAACTGACACAGCACCCCGATCGACCCCAACGTCACCCGGTGGATCAGCAGGTACGAAGGCGGCAGATTCAGATGCTTGCCAAGCTGGAAGGCAGGGCTGCGCGGATTGGCCAGCCGGGCCGCCTCGGCGCGCAGCCAGGCCCGGGTGAACTGGAACTCCGGTTCGGCGATCGGGTCGAGCATCGGCCGCACGTACCTGAGCACCTCGTCGGCGTCGATGTCCACGTCGCCCGGGACGAATCCCTCCTCGCGCAGCCCCGCGAGCACCCCGTGGGCGTCGCCGGCCAGGGCGAGCCGGGTGAGTCGGCCGATCGGCTCCGGGTGTCCGTCGGGGAGCCGGGCGACCGCGCCGAAGTCGATCACGCCGAGCCGGCCGTCCGGCAGGATCCGAAAGTTTCCGGGGTGCGGGTCGGCGTGCAGCAGGCCGGCCCGGGCGGGCGCGGAGAAGTGCAGGGTGGCCATCAGCAGCCCGGCGCGGTCGCGCTGCTCGGCGTCGCCCGCGCTGATGATCCGGGACAGCGGGGTGCCCTCCAGCCACTCGGTGACCAGTACCCGGGGGGAGGCGTGCACAACGTCGGGTACGCAGATCTCCGCGTCGCCGGCGAACGCGGCCGCGAAGGTGCGCTGCGAGGTGGCTTCGAGCTCGTAGTCGAGTTCCTCGGTGATCCGCGCCCGCAACTCGGCGATCAGCGGCTTCACATCCAGGCCGGGCTGGAGGATCTTGAAGAAGTTGGCGAGTCGGCCGAGTTGGGTGAGGTCGGAGAGGAGCGCCGGACCCGCCCCCGGATACTGGATCTTGACGGCGACCGGGATTCCGGTGTCACCGCGCCGCCAGATCGCCTTGTGTACCTGCCCGATACTGGCGGCGGCGGCCGGGGCGTCGTCGAACTCCACGAACCGGTCTCGCGCCAGTCCGCGCCCAACTGCTCGGCCAGCACCTTGTGCACGCTGGCCACCGGCAGCGGCGGAGCGGCCTCCTGGAGCTTGGTGAGCGCCTGCCGGTAGGGCCCGGCCAGCTCCTCGGGCAGCGCCGCCTCGAACACCGACAGGGCCTGGCCGAACTTCATCGCCCCGCCCTTGAGCTGCCCCAGGACGCTGAACAGGTGTTCGGCCGTGCGCTGCTGCACCTCGGCGGAGATGACCTCGCTGGCCATCCCGGTGACCTTCTTGCCCAGCCCGAGTGCGGCCCGCCCGGCGAAGCCCAACGGCAGCGAGGCGAGCTTCGCGGTGCGGGAGACTGCCCTGCGGGGTATGTCGGTCACCCGATCATTGAACCTCATCCGTCGCGCTGGTGTTGCCGTCTAACCAGGCGCACGCAGTCACAGCGGGGATGCGGGGACCAACTGCGGCGGCGGGAGCGGCCCGGTTCGCTGATCTCCACGGTCGCCCCGACCGTCTCCGGGCGGCGACCGTCGATCCAGCACAGCACCTGGTGGGCGGCGAACGCGGCGGCTGCCAGCGCGGTGGTGGCGGTGCAGGTCAGCGGCTCATCCGGCCCGGTGGCCAGCTGCGCGGCCAACCGGGGCCAGGCCGCGTCCCGATCGGTCCGGTGCAGGTCGAGGCAGCGCAGACAGGGCGAACCCGACGGGGGTACGAGCGGCCCGGTCACCACCACCGCGTCGCGCACGTCGATGCTGAGTACCGGGACCTGCAGCCGGGCGGCGGCCAGTGCCGCGAGCCGGGCCGGTTGGACCTGGCCGGCCTGCACGAGGAAGGTGGCCGCGGCTCGACGCCCAGCGTGCCGCCCCGGGTGCCGGGTGCTGCCCGCGCCACCGCATCGGCGGCGGCCGCCATCCGGGACCGGCCGCTGTCGGCCGGGGTGAATCCGCCCACCGCCGTGTCCGCGGGCGTGGCCCGGCCCGGGAGCGACCGGGACGGCCTGCCCGACGCCGGCAGCCGACCAGGGTGGACGCGATCGGGGAGACGAGTCGGCTCCAGCCCGCGCAGCAGCACCCGGGCGGCCGCCCGGCGGCGTAGCGCCTGGGCCGGGGTGGGGCCGTCGGCGCCGGGTCGCCGCGTTGCAGGGCCAGGCCGGCGACCTCGCCGTCGAGGTGGCGGCGGAGCTGCTCGGGCAGGCGGGCGGGCAGCAGGGTGTGCGCGCCGACCACCAGACCGGCCCGGCCCAGGCTGGCCAGCAGCTCGGTACCGGCCTGGTGTGGGATGCCCAGTCGGGCGGCTTCCCGCAGTACCCGCTCTTCGCTGCGGGAGCCGTCGAGCAGGGGGAGCAACTGGGCGAGTTCGGGCACCGCGAGCTCCAGCACCACGGCCCGCGCGGGATCGGTGCCGAGCTGGAGGTGGTGCGCGTCGCGCCACAATGGGCGCAGTCCGGGCAGCAGGGTGGGGCAGCTCATGGGTCAGCAGAATGTCACGCTCCGACGGCAGAGCGTCGTGCGTTATCCACAGGCACAGGGCGCATCCACTGGGTTGTCCACAGGGAAACGCCGAGTTATCCACAGGGCGGCGTGATTTCTGTCGGCTAGCCGACACTACGCGCGGTACGTCCTTGTGCGACTCGTGACGCGCGCCCGCTCCCCAGCATCGGGGAGCGGGCGCGCAAGATCAGGAAGAGGTCTCGCCGGGCTGTGCCTTGCCGAGGATCCGGTTCATGGTGGTACCGCAGACCGGGCACTTGCCTTTGGCCATCCTCATCCCGGTCTTGGAGATCTCCACATGACCATCGAAGTCACGTTTCTCCTTGCACTTGACGCAGTAGCCGTTGTACGTCTGCGTCTGGGCCTGCTCGGCCACGATGACCTCCTGCGTTCACTCTCCTACCGGGCCCGCGGACGACGCGGCGGCCGGTACCTCGCTGTCGAGTCTGCCCGTGGCACGGGCCGGACAGCAGGTGTTTGCTCAGGACACGCCGGGCGAATGCCTTGGAACCGGCATGTTAGCCGCGGATTGCCGAAGGAATTTACCCGGCTTTTGGAATGAACAGGTGCCAAAACCGCAGCGTGACCAAGTTGAGTCTTGCGGAGGGGTGGCAGGGGTTGGCTACCTTGCCAGCGTGAGCGGTTTCCCCCCGGCTCACCGGGCCCCCCGGCTGCAGTGATGAAGCTGCCCCCCGCCCGGAAGCCACAGGTCGAAGTGCGACGCAGCCAGCGCCGCCGTCGGACAGTGTCCGCCTACCGTGACGGGGCCCGGGTCGTAGTGCTCATTCCGGACCAGTTCTCCCGCGCCGAGGAGCGCGAGTGGGTCGACCGGATGCTGCAGCGGCTGGACGCCCGCGAGGCGCGCGCCCGCCGTACCGACGCCGAGCTCACCGCCCGCGCCCAGCGGCTGCTCCAGCGGTACCTGCCGGAGCTAGCCCGCCCGCGCGCTGCCGATCAGCCTGCGTTGGGTGGACAACCAGAACGGCAGATGGGGCTCCTGCACGCCCGCCGACCGTACCATCCGGATCTCCGACCGGATCATGGACATGCCCGACTGGGTGATCGACTACGTGCTCCTGCACGAGCTGGTACACCTGCTGGTCCCCAGCCACAACGCCCGGTTCTGGGCACCGTCGGGCGGTACCCGAAGGCCGAGCGCGCCCGCGGCTACCTGGAGGGGGTCGCGGCAATGTCCGGACAGGCGGTCCACGAGGATTGACCGGTGCCCCGTCGCCTGGTCGTCGCCCTGCTGAGCCCACCCCGCTGGACCCCACCCGGCCTGGACCCGCAGCGCTGGCGGCACGCCCTCGCCGAGGACCTCGCTGACCTGCTGGTCAGCATGGAGCAGGCCGATCCGGCGCTGGCCGTGGCCCCCGCCGACCGGGCGCTCGCCGACGCCGTGCGCTGGCCCACCATGCCCGTCTACGAACTCGCGCCGCCGACCGTGCCGGCGGTGCTCGCGGCAGCCGCCGCCGACGGGTACGAGCAGGTCGCGGTGATCGCCGGGGACGCGCCGGACATCCCCGGGCTGATCCTGGCCAAGCTGCTGCGCCCGCTGACCACCCGGCCGGTCGCCGCTGCCCCGAACGACGGCCGGCGTGGGGCTGCTCGGCCTCGCCGCCCAGCTCCCGGCCGTCGACTGGCTACCCCAGGCGACTCTGGACGAGCTGACCATCCCGAGCCTGCTGGCAGCCGCGCCACAGGGCGGCCTGGTGGCCCGTACCGCCGGCTGGCACCGGCTCACCGACGCGGCGCAACTGGCCCACCTCGACCCGGCCCTGGAGGGCTGGGAAGCCACCCGCGCCCTGCTCACCACCGGCACCCGCTGACCCACCGCCCCACAGCGAGCGCTCTAGCATGCCGGCAGAACGCGTGTGCGAACACCTCAGCGCGTCCGGCGGAACGAACGGGCGCGGCCGCCGGCCTGAGACACCGCCGCCCCGCCACGACGGCGGACGGGGCGGCGGTCAGCCGGCCAGCGCCAGCGCGGCTACCTCAGCGCATCCTGCGGAACGCGTGCGTCGACGCCTACCGCGGCCGGCAGAACGCGTGCGGGGATGCCTCAGCAGGTCGTCAGGCCTGAGTGGATGGGCCGCGCGGCTCGTCGCCGTCGCCCTCGTCTTCGGAGCCGTCAGAGTCGTTCGGATTGCGCGGGCCGGTCCTCGGTCGGGTGCCTCGCCGGTGGCCGCGGACGGGTCGGAGTCCGTCGGGGTGGTCAGCGACTCGGCGGCGCTGGCCAGGAAGTCCTCGACCGAGCCGAGGTCGAGCTGGGCGCGGGCGAAGGCGTCCGGGTCGGCGATCTCGTCGCCGCTGGGTAGCAGGTCCGGGTGGCCCCAGACGGAGTCCCGGCCGGAGATCCCCCGGTGCTCCTCCAGCGCCGCCCACAGCACGGTGGCCTCCCGCAGCCGGCGTGGCCGCAGCTCCAGGCCGACCAGCGCGGCAAAGGTCTGCTCGGCCGGACCACCGGCGGCCCGCCGACGGCGGAACATCTCGGCCAGCTTGTCCGCGTTGGGCAGCCGGCCGGCGGCGGCCGCGTCGACGACGTGGCAGACCCAGCCCTCGACCAGGGCGAGTACGGTCTCCAGCCGGGCCAGGGCGGCCCGCTGCGCGGGGGTGTCCTCGGGGGTGAAGATGCCCTCCATGGAGAGCTCCTGCATCGACTCGGGGTTGCCCGGGTCGATCCGGCCCATCGCCTCCTCGACCGCCTCCCGGTCCACCCGGATGCCGGCGGCGTAGGTCTCCACGGCGTTGAGCACGTGTCCGCGCAGCCACGGGACGTGCCCGAAGAGGCGCTGGTGGGCGGCCTCCCGGAGGGCGACGTAGAGGTGCAGCTCCTCGGCCTCGATGTCCAGGCCGGTGCCGTAGGTCGTCGATGTTGGCGGGGATCAGCGCGGCGGTGCCGGCCGGGCCGAGCGGCAGCCCGATGTCACCGGCCGAGAGCACCTCGGCGGCGAGCGAACCGAGTGCCTGGCCGAGCTGCCCGCCGAAGAGGGCGCCACCGAGCGTGTTCACCATCGACTGCATCGGGCCGAGCTGGGAGCGCATCTCCTCGGGTACCAGATCGCTCATGGCGGCCACCATCCGGCCGGCGACCGGGTCACACAGCTTGCGCCAGACCGGCAGGGTGGCGGCCACCCAGCGGCCCCGGCTCCACGCCTCGATGCCGGTGATCCCGGACGGCAGCGCGCTGACCGGGTCCAGCCACAGGTCGGCCAGGCGCAGTGCCTCCTGGACGTTGCTGTGCTCGACGTCGGTGACCCGGGGGTCGCCCGGTGGGCGTTCGGCCTCGTCGTCGGCGGCCGCCGCGAGCTCCGCGGCGGGGGGCTCCAACCCGGGCACGCTGAAGCCGATTCCGGTGCCGGGAGCGACTCCGGCCGGGCCGGTTCCGGTCAGGCTGGTCATCGCGACCTGCCGGGCGAGGTCCCAGTTCACCGGGCCGCCGTCACCCCCACCGGAGAACAGCTGCTGGAGCTGTCCCAGGAACTGCTGCATCTGCGCGGGGTCGTTGGGGTCAGGCATCCCGCCGGGCATCGCAAAGCCAAATGGCACGTCAGGCACGTAGTCAACGGTACGTGACCGGCAGGCGGAACGCCCGTGCCGTACGTTCGCCCAGGGGAGAAACCCGGGGACACCCGCAGGGGTTAATAGCACCCAGAGGGCGTACAGCGAACTCCCGGGCATGGTCGGTAGGCTTCGCCGAATGAGACGTCGGGGCGCAACGCTGCTCGTGGGTACGGTCATGTTGATCGTGTTGGTCGTGCTCGCGTGGAACGTGAAGGTCCCCTACGTCGAGCTCGGCCCCGGCCCCACCTGGGACACCCTGGGCAAGGACCACGGCAAGGACATCATCTCGATCTCCGGCGCGCCGGCCACCAGCTCCGCCGGCCAGTTGCGGATGACCACGGTCGGCGTGGTCGACGACATCTCGCTGTGGCAGGCGCTCACCGGGTGGGTCTCCGGCAACGACTCGGTGGTGCCGCGCGAGGTCGTCTACCCGCCGGACAAGACCACCGACCAGATCAACCAGCAGAACGCCGAGGACTTCCAGCAGTCGGAGAACTCCGCGACGGTGGCCGCGCTGCGTGAGCTGGGGTACCCGGTGATCGTCACGGTGGACCAGATCACCGAGGGCGGCGCGGCGGTCGGCAAGCTGCAGTCCGGGGACATCATCACCTCGGTCGACGGGACGCCGGTCACCTCGGGCAGCAAGCTCACCGAGCTGATCCGGGCCAAGCCGGCCGGGACGGCGCTGACCATCGGGTACACCCGCAGTGGAGCGTCCGCGACGGCGTCGGTCACCAGCAAGGACGATTCGGGCACCCCGCGGATCGGCATCTCGATCAAGGAGAGCCAGCCCAGCCCGATCACCGTCAACATCGCGCTGGCCAACGTGGGCGGCCCGAGCGCCGGACTGATGTTCGCGCTCGGCATCATCGACAAGGTCGAGCCGGCCGACCTCACCGGCGGATTGAAGATCGCCGGGACCGGAGAGATCGACGAGAACGGCACCGTCGGGGTCATCGGTGGCATCGACCACAAGATGGTCGCCGCAAAGCGGGACAAGGCGACAGTCTTCCTGGTACCCGCCGGCAACTGCGCCGAAGCCCTCGATCACCAGGTCAAGGGCCTGCAACTGGTCAAGGTGACGACGCTGGACAGCGCCCTGGCCGAGTTGAAGACACTGCGCGCGCACGGCACCCCCACCCCCTGCACCAAGTAGCAGCGCAGGTCGCCGGGCCAGCCGGTCCGCGACTCTCAGCTGGACTGCGTAGGCTGACCGCGTGGTAATGCGTACCCCCATGCCCCGGATGAACCGACGCGCCCGGGTGACCCTCATTGTGCTGGCCGCCGTCGTGGTCCTGTTCATGCTGCTCGGTTGGCTGGATGACGTCTGGACCAACTACCTGTGGTTCGAGCAGGTGAAGCAGCCTTCGGTGTACACCACCCAGCTGTGGACCCGGCTGGGGCTGTTCCTGGTGTTCGCCGTCGTGGTGGGCGGGGTGGTCGCGGCCAACCTGTGGCTGGCCTTCCGGACCCGGCCGCTGCTGCGCTTCCACTCCCCGGAGCAGCAGGCCCTGGAGCGGTACCGGGCGCTGCTCGCCCCGCGCTTCGGCCTGTGGCTGGGCCTGCTCGCCGGGCTGATCGGGTTGTTCGGCGGGCTGTCCGGGCAGGGCCGCTGGCAGCAGTGGCTGCTGTTCCACAACGCCCAGCCGTTCGGCGCCAAGGACCCGCAGTTCGGGGTCGACATCGGCTTCTACGTCTTCCGGTACCCGTTCTGGCGCTACCTCGTCGGGGTCGGCTTCACCACCGTCGTGCTCAGCCTGATCGGTGCGCTGGCCGTGCACTACATCTTCGGCGGCGTCCGGTTGCAGGGCACCGGGGAGCGGATCACCACCGCCGCACGCGCCCAGCTGACCGGGCTGGTTGCCGCGTTTGTGCTGCTCAAGGCGGTTGCGTACCTCCTCGACAAGCGGGGGCTGCTGCTCGCCCACAACGGGGGTACCAACCTGTGGGGCGCCGGCTACACCGACGTGACCGCGCTGCTGCCGGCCAAGGAGATCCTGGCCTGGATCTCGATCCTCGTCGCGATCGCCATCGTGGTCTTCTCGAACGCCTTCATCCGCAACCTGGTCTGGCCCGGCATCGCCATCGGCCTGCTGGTGCTATCCGCCATCGCGATCGGCGGCATCTACCCGGCCGCCGTGCAGGCGTTCACCGTCAAGCCGAACATCCGGGACAAGGAAGCGCCCTACATCCAGCGCAGCATCGACGCCACCCGGGCCGCGTTCGGCCTGTCCGGCGTGCAGCCCACGGTGTACTCGGCAAAGACCCAGACGCCGTCGGAGAACCTGGCCGCCAACGCGGCGACCGTCGGCAACATCCGGCTGCTCGACCCGTCCGTGGTCTCCGCCACCTACACCCAGCTGCAACAGGTGCGTGGCTTCTACGACTTCACCCAGAAACTGGACATCGACCGGTACACCCTCGCCGGCAAGCAGCAGGACTACGTGATGGGTGTCCGCGAGTTGGACTACTCGAAGCTGCCGTCGCAGTCCAACAACTGGCAGATCGACCACACCATCTACACCCACGGCTACGGGTTCGTGGCCGCGCCGGCCAACCAGGCCGTCTGTGGCGGCCGGCCGTACTTCGTCTCCGGCTTCTTCGACGCCACCTCCGACCAGGCCACCCAGGCCGCCCAGCAGGGCTGCCAGGCGGCCACCGACCAGATCGTGGTGAACCAGCCGCGGATCTACTTCGGGGAGGGGATGGGCTCGTACGTGGTCGTCGGTCAGCCCAACGGCGGCCGCAACGTCGAGTACGACCACCCCACCGGGCAGGGTGAAGAGAACCCGAACAATCCCAACCCGAGCGCCAGCGCCAGCGCCAGCCCGTCCACGCCGGCCGCCTCACCCAGCACGACCGGCTCGCCCAACCCGTCCGGCTCGGTGTCGGCGCCGGCCGCGCCCGGTGGCGCCGCGGCCCAGCCCGGTGACCAGTACGTCACCTACGACGGGCAGGGCGGTGTATCCGTCGGCTCGTACTGGCGGCGGGTGCTCTACGCCTGGCAGTTCAAGGAGTTCAACTTCCTGATCTCCAGCGTGTTCAACGAGAACTCGCAGGTCCTCTACGTACGTGACCCGCGCGAGCGGGTGGAGAAGGTCGCCCCGTTCCTGCGCCTGGACGGCGACCCGTACCCGGCGGTGGTGGACAACAAGGTCGTCTGGGTACTGGACGGGTACACCACCGCCTCCACCTACCCGTACTCCGACCAGGTTGACCTGCGTGCCGCCACCAGTGACGCGCTGACCAACGAGGGCACCGTGCCGCAGGCCCAGGAGAACGTCAACTATCTGCGCAACTCGGTGAAGGCCACGGTCGACGCCTACACCGGCGCGGTCACCCTCTACCAGTTCGACGACTCCGACCCGGTGATCAAGGCGTGGAACAAGGCGTTCGGCGGCGACCTGATCAAGCCGTCCAGTGCCATCCCGAGCGAGCTGCGGGCGCACTTCCGGTACCCGGAGGACCAGTTCAAGGTGCAGCGCGACCTGCTCACCCGGTTCCACGTCACCGACCCGAGCCAGTTCTACTCGGGCCAGGACTTCTGGCAGGTACCGGACGACCCGGCCGACTCCACCACCGGCCGGACCACCGGCGTCAAGCAGGCCCCGTACTACCTGCTGGCCCAGTTCCCCGGCCAGGACAGCGCCACCTTCCAGCTGACCGCGGCGATGACCCCGCGCAACCGGCAGAACGTGCTGTCCGCCCTGGTCTCCGGCTACTACGACAGCGACGGCAAACCCACTCTCAAGGTGCTTCAGGTGCCCAGCGACAGCAACGTCGCCGGACCCACCCAGGCACATCAGACGATGACCAACGACAACGCGGTCAGATCGCAGATCACCCTGCTGCAGGGCAGCGCCGACGTGGAGTACGGCAACCTGCTGTCGCTACCCGTGGACGGCGGCATGCTCTACGTCGAGCCGCTGTACGTGAAGACACACGGCGAGGGCACCTTCCCGCAGTTGAAGTACGTGCTGCTCAACTTCGGCCAGTACGTCGGCTTCGACGCCACCCTCAGCGGGGCGATCACGAAACTGTTGGAGGCAGCCAAGAACGGCCAACCCTCCACCGAGAGCCCGCCAACGGGCGGCAACTCGCCCCCGAACACCGGCCAGCCCAACAGCGATGCGGTGAACCAGGCGCTGGCCAACCTGGACAAGGCCATCGCGGACCTGAAGGCGGCGCAGACGTCCGGCGACTTCGCCGCCTACGGCAACGCGCTCAAGGAGGTCCAGGACGCGCTGGCCGCGTACAAGGCCGCTCGGGACGCCCAGAGCGGCGGCGGACCGACCGCCTCAATGTCCCCGTCGGTCACCGCGTCACCCACCGGGTAACCGCCGGCGGCAGAACTGACTCCGGCCCGGCCCCAGCGAATCCCGCTGGGGCCGGGCCGGACGGCTGTCCGGGGTCCGCCGTTGTCAGGACCGTCCGGGGCAGAGCCGGATCGTGCTGGCCGACGTGGGGCCACCGGGCCCGGACCGGGCCGGTGTCATGGCATTGCCCGGCGGCCGAGGTGGAGCAGCACCGAACCGGCGGCGAGGAGTACCAGGCCCACACCGGCTGCGAGGAGGGGCATGGGTCCGGCCCCGGTGGCCGGCAGCGGCGGCGGGGTTGCGGTCGAGGTCGGAGTCGGGGTGCCGGTGGGCGAGACCGCCGGGTCGACCACGATGGTGAGGTGGGCCGGGGCGCTGACGGCATCGTCCTTGTCGGTGACCGTCACGGTCACCGGGTAGCTGCCGGCCCGGCTGTAGGTGTGCTGCGGGGTGTCGGTGGTGGTCGACTGGACGGTCCCGTCGCCCCAGTCGATCCGGTACTGCGGCACGGCCACGTCCGGCGGCCACGGATCGCTGGCGGTCAACGTCACCGACACTGCCGTCCCGACCCGCGCGTGGCCGGTCGGACCGACCGCGGTCACGGTCGGCGGAAGGTTGTCCACGGTGATCGTCGCCTGCGCGGTTTCGATGGTGACGTCCTCGGTCACCCGCAGGGTCACCACCCGGCTGGCTGGGCCGTCGCCCAGGTCCAGGCCGGCCAGGTGGGTGGCGGTCAGCGTGGGCGTGACGCCCGTGACGTCGTCGAAGTTGCCGTCTCCGTCGAGGTCCCAGCTGTACACGGCGGTGGGTCCGGCCAGGGTGCCGGTCGCGTCGAGGGTGAGGCTGGCGGCCCCCTCGTCAATCCGGTACGGGCCGCCGGCGTCGGCGACCACGTCGGGAGCGAGCAGTCCGACGTGCAGGACGACCGCGCACGACCCCAGGGTCGAGGCGAACAGCGCGGGTTGCATCGCCGCCACGGTCGCGGCGCTGAGTAGCTGCCTGTTGGCCCAGATGGCGTCGCCCTGACCGGGGCGGTTGGGGATGGCGGGTACCGTCTGGCAGTTGGATCTCGGTCCGTTGTTGAGGTTGAACGCCAGCGTCGCGGTGCTGGTCGGTCCGTCGACCACCGTACGGAGGTCCGCGTCGCCGCCAGCCTTGACGGTGGCCTGGAAGGTGACGGTCACCACCGCGCCGTTGGGTATCGCGGCACCTGAGGACCACACGATGGTGTCGCCGCTGAGCACCGCCGAGCCGGTGGACGAGGTGATCGTCGGGCTGAGGTCCGCGTCGTCGAGCAGCCGACTCAGGTCGATCACGTGGGACCGGGCGGTGAGCGCCGTTCCGGTCTTGAGGCTGGTCATGGTGGCGGTGAAGGTGACGACATCACCCGCGCTGACGCTCCCGGAGCGGTCGGCCGTCAGGCTGAACGCCTGCTGGGTGAAGTCGGACTCGGAGGTGCTGACGTTGCGGTACAGGGCCGAGTCGTGCACGTTGGCCGGGGTCGCGTCCATCAACTGGTACAGGTCGGCGTTGGTGGTGCTCTGCGCCGTCGTCGGCCGGTCGGCCGTGGCCAGTACCCCGATCAGGCACTCGGTGCCGTCCCGTGGGCTCTGGTTGATGAAGTCGCTGGTGTTGGTCTGATACAGGATGTACTTCGCGCCGGTGACGAAGTCGCTGCTCCACGCCACGCCGTCGAGGGAGTACTCGAATACGCCCGGGCCCGGGCAGGCCCCGTTGGCCTCGTCGAGGATCCGGGCCGGTTCGAGGAACGTCGTGCCGGCCTGCCCGCGGATCTGGAATCCAACCCCGACGCCGGCCACCGATCCGCTGTAGTAGAAGGACACCGTGTGCACGATGTCCTGGCCCTGCTGCCAGTAGAACGGTGAGAAGAAGTCGCCCCACACGGCTGATCCGCCCGAGTTCCAGAAATCGTCCGGGTAGGCGGTGGCCCCGCCGAGCGACCCGGTCCAGGTCGTCGCAGCCCACGCTGGCGTGGCGCCGGACAGTGGCCCGAGTAGTCCCGCGAGCACGGCGACGAGCGAGATCACGCAGACCTGTGCCCAGCGTGCCGTCCCGGGACGCTCACGCCGGGTCCTTGACTGGGCGAGGCGGGCTTCGCGAACCGGGTGCGCGATGTATAGCTTCACCGTTTTACAACGATTCGTCAGGATTTTGGGAAACGGAGGAGGCGCCACGGCACGCGAAGAGCCATACCGGATAGCTGGTACGCACGGAATCATTGTTCGGCCCTGGTCCGGCGGGCTGTCGCTGGCCTCCAGCGCTGCGGCGGGGTGCTTTTGCAAGTCGCTGTTCCTGTGCGCTAAGGTAAACAAGCCGACGCGGGGTGGAGCAGCTCGGTAGCTCGCCGGGCTCATAACCCGGAGGTCACAGGTTCAAATCCTGTCCCCGCTACAAGTACGAAGGCCCTCGAACCGGACAGGTTCGGGGGCCTTCTGCATGATCGGGTTCGGTCATGAGCGCTTCTTGGGCCAGCGATACGATCGGTGTCGATGGTCGGCACGGGGGCGGGGGCAACGTGATCTCTTGGTCGGGCCGGTACCAGGACAGCCACGGATCTGAGTCGGTCACCATCGACAGTGACGGCCACCAGCTCAAGGTCCGCATTCGGGGAAGCACGTTCGTCGGCGAGCAACTCGACGACCTGGAACCGCTGGTTGACGATGACAGCCCCGTTGATCCCTCGCTCTTCTTGCACGACAACACCCTGCGTGCGTTCGTCCTGGAGTGGGTCATGCCGGTGCCGGTCCTGGTCGACGGATCCCGCACGGAGGGCACGCTGAGCTGCCGGCTGTCGTTGCCCGAACCAACCTGGCCGCAGCGCGGCGGACCTGACGACGAGTTGACGGTCGTCATGCGAGTCGGAGACGCCGAATACGCGACGGGGCGACCGTACGACCTTTTCGAGGATGCGCTGGCGGACATCCAGCATCAACTGCCCGCCGGTACCCGTCTGATGGCTTGCCTGACCTGCGCCTGGTCCGACTTCTCCGCCGGCAACGTTGCGCTGTTCGGCGGCATGGCCTGCTTCCGCGACGTGAAGGAGGCGTACCGCGAAGTCCGCACCAAGTTTGGCCTGTATGACATCTGGGCCCAGCGCACCGAGTTCGTTCAGGAGACGCACCTGTGCGACGAGTTCGAGGATCGCCCGCCGGATACCGGCTACCGTGGCAGCTTCCCTGGCCCGGTCCCGTACCGTGGCACGTTCCCGGGCCGGGACCGGCGAGGGAACCTCCTGGCCTCGATGCCGCTGCACAGCCCGGAGAGCGCATCGTGATCTCCGCGGAGGTGCGGTGGACGGGTGATGGGAGGATTCCCGGGAGGAGGTGGGAGTGAGTGAGCGAGTTGGATGAGGCGGCGCTGGTCGAGATCAACACCGTCCGGCGGCGGCAGTTGGTGAACGCAGTGGCCCACGGCACCGGCCGGTCCTGGACGTCGGCGCGCCGGCGGCTGCCCGCCCTGGTGCTCGGTCTGGTCCTCGCCGTGCTGGTCCTCGCCGGGGTGGCGATCACCCAGGTGGTGCAGGGCGAACTCGCCAACCGCCGGTCGATGTCGGGCCACAGCACGCCGACGCCCAGCGGACCGACTCCGACGACCAGCCCGACCAGCTGACTCGACTCCACCCCAATCCACCGGGCCGGTGTCGGCCCAGGCCAGCCGGCCGGGACAGCCGGATGAGGCCGGAACGCGGGGCCGGAAACAGTCAGTCCGGGGGTGCGAGCCAGCAGGTTTGGACGATGTCGGGGTTGTGGCGGCGGCGGACGAAGATGCCCCGGCCCGGCGGCTGGGGGCTGGCGGCCAGGCCGCCGATGAGTTGTCCTTCGGCGCGGTCGCCGGAGAGCAGCATGCCGGCGCTGCCGAGTTCGCGGAGCCGCTGGATGACCGGCTCGTACAGGGCTCGGGCGGCGCCGCCGCTGCGGCGGGCGAGGACCAGGTGCAGGCCGACGTCGCGGGCCTGGGGGAGGAACTGGGCCAGCGGCTCCAGCGGGTTGCCGGCGGAGCCGACGACCAGGTCGTAGTCGTCGACGACCACCACGATCTCCGGGCCGGTCCACCAGTTGCGGGCGCGTAGTTGGGCGGCGGTCACGTCGGAGCCGGGGAGTCGGGCGGCGAAGCCGGCGGCGACTTCGGTGATCGCCTCGATGGCGGCGGGCGCCGAGCCGGCGTAGGCGAGCAGCCGCTCGTTGTCCACCACTTCCAGCAGCGTGCGCCGGTAGTCGACGACGAGGAACAGCACGTCCTTGGCGCTGTGCCGGGCGGCCAGGCCGAGAGTGACGGCGCGCAGCAGGTTGGTCTTGCCGCTCTCCGCGTCGCCGAAGACCAGTAGGTGCTGGTCGGTGTCGAGCAGGTCGAGGTAGGCCGGCTCCAGGTCGGCGGAGCCGAGGCCGATGGGTACGCCCGGACGGCGGTCGGTACCGGGTACCGGCATCGCGGCGTAGTCGACGTGCGCGGGCAGTACCCGTACCGGGGGGACGGCGGGGCCGGTGGACTCGCGGGCGATGGTGGCGACCAGCGCGTCGGCCGCCGTCCGCAGGTCGGCGACCTCGGCGCGGCCGTCGCAGCGCGGCAGCGCGGTCTGGAACTGCAACGTCTCGGCGGTGATGCCGCGCCCGGGCGGTGCGGAGGTGAGCCGCTGCGCGGCTTTGCGGTCGATCTGCGAGTCGAACGGGTCGGTGACCCGCAACTCGATCCGGGTGCCGAGCGAGTTGTTCAGCGCGGAACGGAAGTCGGCCCAGCGGCCGCTGGCCAGGATGACGTGGATGCCGAGGCCGAGGCCCCGGGCGGCGATGTCGGTGACCACCGGCTCCAGGTCCTCCAGCTCCTGACGGAGCTGGCCCCAGCCGTCGATCACCAGGAACACGTCGCCGAGCGGCTCGTCCGGCAGGGTGCCGGCGGCCCGGCGGGCGCGCATCGCGCCGGCCGAGTCGATCCGGGCCGCCTGGAACCGCTGCTCGCGGGCGACCAGCAGGGCGAACGTCTCGGCGACGGTGCGGCGTACCCGCTCGGGCTCCAGCCGGGCGGTGACCGCGCCGACGTGCGGCAGGTCGGCCACCCCGGCGAGTACCCCGCCGCCGAAGTCGACGCAGTAGAAGGCGGCCTGGTCGGGGCGGTGGGTCAGAGCCAGCGAGGTGATCAGGGTACGCAGCAGTACCGACTTGCCGGACTGCGGCGCCCCGACGATCGCCACGTTCCCCTCCGACCCGGACAGGTCGACGGTGTACGGGTCCTGCCGCTGCTCGCCGGGCCGGTCGAGCAGGCCGAGCGTGGCGACCAGCGTCGGGGTGCCGGGCAGCGCCGGCGCGGTGCCGGGACGGGGCGGGTCGGGTAGCCGGATGGTGGGGGCGTGCGAGTCGGGGGCGACCAGGCCCAGCCGGTCCAGGGTCAGCATCTCCGGCAGCGGCGGCAGCCACACCTGGTGTACCGGCGGGGCCCCGCCGACCAGGCGGCTCACGGCCACCGCCAACTCGCTCGGCGCATCGGCCGGCAGCTCGGGGCGCTGGTCACCGGCCGGCTGCTCGGGCTCGGGCGGGTTGTAGGCGGTGTAGACGGCGAAGTGCACGGCCGGGCCGGGACGCGGCGGCGGGGCGGTCCGCGGCCGGTACGGTCGGCCCACGTACGGGGCGCGGAACTTGGCGAAGACGGTGGTGTCCACCTTCAGGTACCCGAGGCCGGGGATCGGCGGCAGCTCGTAGGCATCGGGCACCCCGATCGACTCGCGGCTCTCGGCGGCGCTGAAGGTACGCAGCCCGATCCGGTAGGACAGGTGGCTCTCCAGCCCCCGGATCCGGCCGGTCTCCAGCCGCTGGCTGGCCAGCAGCAGGTGTACCCCGATGCTGCGACCGATCCGGCCGATCGCCACGAACAGCTCCGCGAAGTCGGGCTTCGCGGCCAGCAACTCGCTGAACTCGTCGATGATGACCAACATCGACGGCAGTGGCGGCAACTGCGTGCCAGCATCGCGACGGCGGTTGTACTCGACCACGTTGGGCAGGTTGCCGGCCTCCTTGAGCACCTGCTGGCGGCGGCGCATCTCGCCGAAGAGGGCGTCGTGCATCCGGTCGACCAGGTCCAGGTCGTCGGCCAGGTTGGTGATCATGCCGGCGGTGTGCGGCAGCCCGGCCAGCCCGGCAAAGGTCGCGCCGCCCTTGAAGTCGACCAGCACCAGGCTCAGCCGCTCGGGGTGGTGCTGTGCGGTCAGCGAGAGCACCAGGCTGCGCAGCAACTCGCTCTTGCCGGCCCCGGTGGCCCCGACGACCAGTCCGTGCGGGCCCATCCCGCCCAGCGCCGACTCCTTCAGGTCGATGATCACGGGCAGGCCGTCGTCACCGACGCCGATCGGTACCCGCAGGAAGTCCCGGTCCGGGCGGGGTCGCCAGGTCGAGCACCGGGTCGAGGGTGCCGATGTCGCCGGTACCCAGCAGGTCGGCCACGTCGACCTCGTCGGCCAGCGCGCTGGACTGCTCGGCGACCGGCCCGCCGACCGGGGCCAGGCAGCGAGCCACCGCCTCGGCGTCCACCTGGGTGACCTGGTCGCCGTGCAGCGGCACCGGCGGCCGGGGCGGGCGGGCCGCCGGGTACTCGACCAGGCAGCCGCCGTCGGCCTGGACCCGGACCCGGATGTCCACCCGGGCCGGCTCCTGGGCGGTGGAGGCGAGCAGGTAGATCACGCTCACGCCGTCGCCGGGCGGCGGGGTCTCCGAGCCGCCGACCCGGAAGCCGGTGTGGGTGGCCAGCCGGGTCGCGTCGATGACGGCGAGGACGTGCCGGTCGGGGCGGGCGGGGCCGACGCGACGGTGCCGGGAGCTGCCCGCGAGTACCTCGGTGACGGGTTCTTCCAGTAGCTCGGACAGCTCCTCGACGCTGGCCGCGAGGTGTCGGCGGGCCACCCCGTGCGCGTCCGGCGCAGCGGCGCGGCAGTGCGGCAGCCAGCGCAGCCACTGCCAGAAGGCCATCGGCTCGGGTGCGGCGCACGCGCCGATGGTCAGCTCGCCGGGGGCGTGCAGGCACGCCGCGCTGAGCAGCAGCGACGCCAGCACCTGGCGGGCGGCGGCGTAGTCACCGACGAACGAGACCACGCCGGCGGAGGTGAGATCCACCGGTACCGGCTGGTTGTTGAGGGTTTCGTGCTGGGTGACCAGCCGGCGCACGGCAGCCAGGCAGACCGGGTCGTAGCTGGTGGTGGGGGAGTCGTCCAACTGCACCGCGAGGCGTACCCGCCGGGGTTGGTCGCCCAGGCCCAGCCGTACCCGCAGGAAGTCCTCGTCGCCGGGGCGGCGCTCGAAGCGGCGGGCCGGGTTGCGGGCGAGGTCCGGCAGTTGGCCGGGGGACGGGTGGCGCAGCCGCTCGGCATCGCTCTGCGCCCGGATCGCGGCCCGCAGCCGGCCCCGGACCGCCTCGAGGTGGCTGAGGTAGGCGGCCCGGTGCCGGCGCAGGCCGCGCTGCTGCGCCGAGCGCTGGGTGAAGAACATGGTGGCGCCCATCGCCACCGAGCCGAGCATGAAGACCAGGCCGCCGACGATGGTGATGGGCTTCGGGTTGGCCAGGATGAAGATCAACGAGCCGACGCTGCCCAGTACCGGGAAGAGCATCTGCACGACCGAGGTACCGATCGGCTGCGGCTCGGGCCGGCTCGGCGGGGTGGCGACGGAGACGTCCTCGTCGGCCGGCGTGGGGAGCTGCTGCCGGGCGGGCCGGGCGGCTGCGATCAGCTCGGCCATCGGAATTCGCGCCCCCGCCGTACGCTGTGCTCTCCCACGTCGCGCAGCATACGTGACGGGTCCCAACGGCGATTTGCCGGAAATTGGTGTGTGGAGGTTCGGGTGACGGCAGCGGGTACCAGCATCACGGTCGTCGGTCCGCGCGGCGCGGCCGACCTGACGCTGCCCGCGCAGGTGCCGCTGGTGATCCTGCTGCCCGACATCGTGGCGCTGCTCGCGCCGCAGGCGGCCGGGCTCGCCCCGGCGACCTGGCGGCTGCGCCGCTCGCTCGGCGGCGACCTCAATCCACATGGGACACTCGCGGCCAACCAGGTGTCCGAGGGCGCGGTGCTGGTCCTCGCGGATGACCCGCGGACCGAGCCCACGCCGGTGGTGCGCGACCTCACCGAGGCGGTGGAGGACGCCGCCGACCGGGGCCGGCGCTGGTCACCGGCGGCCACCCGGGGCGCCGCCGCGGGACTGGCCGGCGTGGGGCTGCTCGCCGCCACGCTCGGCTGGACGCTGGCCCGGCCGCCCGAATGGGCCGCGACCGGCGCCTTCGGCGCGGTGGCGCTCGGGCTCGTGCTGTTCATCCGGGCTGCCCGGACCCGGTTGGAACGACCCGCCGTGCTCGCGCTGGGCTGGACGGCGCTGGTCGTGGCCGCCGTCGTCGGCTGCGCTGCCGGTCGCGCCGCCGACCAACCCGCGAGCGTGGTGCTGGCGCTCGGCGGCGGCGCGCTGCTGCTGGCCTCGGTACTGCTTGCCGTCCTCGCGCCGGGGCTGCGGACAGCCGTGGCGACGGCCGCCCCGATCGGGGTACTGGCCGGGGCCGCCGGGCTCGCCGCCGACCTGGGCGCCACGGGCGCCGACGTCGCCGCGGTGCTCGCGGCCGGCGTTCCGTTCCTGTTCGGGTTGGTGCCGGGGCTGTCCACGGCAGCGGCCGGAGTGCTCGGGCTGCCCGACACGGTGGCCGGCGCGGCCGTCGAGGTCAGCGAGAAGGTGGCCGCTGCCCGCCGGTACGCCGCAGCGCTGCTGTGCGGCCTGACCGTCCCGCTCGCGATCGCGCTCATCCTGCTCACCCGGCAACCTGGGCACGGGTACCCGCTGCTGCTGGCGGCCGTGGTGACCCTCGAACTGCTGCTCGCCGCCCGGTCGTACAGCGCGGTGCCGCACGTCCTGCCGCTGCTGTTCGCCGCCGCGACCGGGCTGCTGGCGATCCAGGCGCACCTGCTGGCGCAACCCGGTACCGAACGGCTGGTCGGCACGGTGGTGGCCGGGGCCTTGCTGGTGATTGCCGCCGCCGGTGCGCTCGTGCGGCTGCCGCAGACGGTGCGCAGCCAGCTCAAGCCGTGGCTGGACCGGGCCGAGTTGCTGACCCTGGCAGCCGCGCCGCTGCTGGTCCTGGGCGTGCTCGGCGTCTACCACGCGCTCGCCGACCGGCTGGGCTGACGGCCCACGACGGACGGGCCGGGCTGAGTCCCGGATTCGTGCCAGCACACCGGTCGGCGTCGGGAAACCGACCGCGATCCTGACAGGCTTTCCCTAGCGCGGCGGAGATCGCTTCGCCGCAACGCTTTGTGCGGGGAGGTTTGCAATGGGTCAACAGACGTTCGAGGTGCAGAGCGCCACCCTGGTCGGCGAGCACGCCAAGCACGTGGACCAGGTACGACAGGAGATCTTCGCCCAGTTGCGGGCGATGGTGCAGGACCTGGAGCCGGTCGCCCAGCAGTGGCAGGGCTCGGCGGCGGGGGCGTTCCAGAAGCTCAAGGTGGACTACACCGAGAAGCACACCGGGCTGGACAAGGTGCTCGGCCAGGTGGCCACTGCGCTGGCCGCCAACCAGACCAACTACGCCACCGCCGAGGACGACAGCAACCAGGCGCTCGGCAAGGTCAACGCGGTCACCTCGACCATCCAGAACAAGATGAACCCCCAGGTCTGACGGGAGAAGACGATGGCTGACAGCGGTGGAATCATCCGGGTCAACTTCACCTCGGTGGCCTCGGCCGCCGAATCGATCGAGCAGATCCAGAAGAGCATCGACGGCAAGCTCGACCAGCTGCAAGGGCTACTGCAACACGGCGACCTCGCAGTGGACCGGCGGTACCCGCGACGCGTACCAGACGCTGCAGGCCGACTGGGACCGCACGGCGGGCGAGTTGAACGCCAACCTGCTGGAGATCGCGCGCGGGGTACGCACCTCGCACACCAACTTCCTGACCGCCGAGACCCGCAACACGAACATGTGGGCCAGCTGACCCCACGGGGGGAACCGATGACAATCGACGTCGACCCCGACACCCTGTTCAACGCGTCCGCCCAGTTCCTGGACCTGAGCGTGGCCGCGGACGGGCTGCTCGGGAACCTGATCAGCGGGCTGTCCGGCACCGGCGGGATGGCCGGCGCCGACAAGCTCGGCGGCCAGTTCGCCGGCCAGTACGACAAGGCGGCGCGGGCCGCCGCGACCGGGGTGGCCAAGGTGGATGTGCACCTGGGCCAGATCGCGGCGGGCCTGCTCGCCACCGCCACCAACTACTGGCGCGCCGACGCGGCGCTCCAACATGCAGTTCCCGATCGACGTGGGCACGGCCCCGGTCCAGCGGGGGCAGTGCGAGCGGGCCCGGGTGTACCGCGAGGAAGAGGTGCCGCTGGCGCAGGGCGAGGGGGTCGGCACCTGGGACGTCATCGCCGACACGGCGCTGTCCTACCTGTGGCCGCAGGGCGACACCGGCAAGATGCGCGAGGCGGCCGAAGCCTGGCACGCGGTGGCGACCGGGTTGAGCCGGCTCAACGTGCAGGTGGGTACGTCGGTGGGGGTGGTCACCGGCCCGAACTCAGGGCCGACGATCAACGCCTTCGCCAGCCACTGCGCCACCCTGGTCGAGCAGGCCTGCTACTCGGCTCCGCACGCCGGGGGCGCGGCGATCCCGAACCTGGAGGCGCTGTGCCGGCAGATCGGCAACTTCTGTGACACCGCCGCCGACAAGATCGACGAAGCCCGTACCAAGATCAAGCACATGCTGGAGGCGGCCGCCGCGGTCGCCGCGGCCGGCCTCATCCTGACGGTCTTCACCTTCGGCATCTCCGACCTGGTCGGCCGGCGGCATCGACTGCCGGCATCGTCGCCTCGGCCGAGGCGGTCATCGTCGCCGCCGAGGAGGCGATCATCGCCGAGCTGAGCGCCGAGATGATCGCCGAGATCGAGGTCTACCTCGGGTGCGGTGGAGACCGTCGAGGTCGGCAGCGCTCGGACGTCAGCCTGGTCGGCGCGGTCACCCTGGTCGGCGGCACGCTGATCGGTGGTCGGCGTCGGAGGGCGCGGGGACCGCGTACGCGACGCCGGGCGCGCCCGGGGCACCGCGGCCCGGGGCAGAGGTCTGCCGATCCAGTCCTGGCCGCCGCTGACCCCGGCGGAGCGGGCCGCCTTCGACGCCTGGAAGAACAGCCTGCCGAACTGGCCGGAGACCAACACCGGGCCGGCGTACGACTACCAGCGGCGGGTGGCCGGGCCGCACTGTCTACCGGGTACCCACCGGGGACGGGCGCACCATCGACGCCGACGGGCTGCGCTCCGGCCGACGGGGCGATCGTGGACACCAAGTACACGAAGGATCCGAGCTGTTCGCCGTACAACACCAACGGCAACGTGTTCCAGCCGGTGTACCAGAAGATCCTGGCCAGCCAGGACGACGAGATCGACCGGTACACGGCCGCCGTCAAGAACGCGGCCAACCAGGGTAAGTTCCTGGAAATCGACGTCAACGACCCGGCCCTGGTGCCGTACTACGTGGCGTTGATGACCAAGTACCACACGCCCGGCCGGGTGGTGGTCATCCCGTGACCACCACCGCCGGCCCGGCGCCCGGAAGGGGAACCGCGCGATGAGCCTGAATGTGATGCTGCTGCCGTCCGGTACCGAATGGGCGGTCGACCTGGACGCGTTCGCCCGGGCCGCCCAGGACAGCGCTGGCCGGACGCCGACGTGACCAACTACGTCGGCGCCGGCAAGCGGGCGGTCTACCTGAACACCCCGCCGGCCGGTGGCGCGCCGCTGTCGGCCACCTTCCTGCTGGACGGCGCGGCGGGGGCTTCCTTCACCATCGTCAACGGCACCTCGGCGGCGGCCGCGCAGCTGTTCTGCTGGGTACGCGACTGGCTCGGGCCGCAGCAGCCGTGCCTGCTCTACGTCGACGACCACCCCGAGGCGATGGCCGAACTGGCCCACGGGACGGCGCCGGCGGAGCTGGCCCGGCGGCTCGCGGCGGCGGTCAGCTAGAAAGCACGGGTCAGCCAGAAGGCGCGGTCGGCTGGAAAGGTTGCCCGGCCGGGGTAAGTTTCCCGGCCATCGATGGATATCGCCGGGTGTCCTTGACGGGCTTCGATGTCCTGGCCATTGTCGGATGATGTCTGACGTGTATCGGGACCGGCTGCGTTCCGGCTTACGCCGCAACAGCCTGGTGCTCGCCATCCTGACCCTGACCGCTCTCGGAGTTGGCCTGATCGCCACCACGCAGGCGCAGGCCGCGCCGAGCGCGCTGGCCTCCACCGCCTCACCCACCCTGTCCCTCTCGCCCACCGTGTCGCCCGCCTCGCCGTTCCCGCCGAGCGGGCCGACCTGGGTGAGCTCGGTGGTGCACGCCAACTCGGTCACCCTGACCTGGACGGCGTCGACCCCCGGCTGCTGTCCTGTCGTCGGGTACCAGGTGACCTACCTGCGGGAGTTCAATGACAACCCGCAGACCCTCGACGTCGGCGGCACGGTCACCACTGCGACGATCCCCGTCATGGCCGCCAGCCAGTACGACTTCTGGGTGCGGGCCATTGACTCCCGCGGGCAGTCGTCCCCCTCGTCGGTCGAACTCTCGGTGGCCACCCCGGTGTCGGACACCGCGTCCGACCAGTCCCCGCCGAGCACTCCGACCAACCTGACGGCAAGCGGGCCCACCGGGTTGACCGTGAATCTGGCCTGGTCGCCGTCGAGCGACAACGTGGGCGTCTACGGGTACGACGTCTACAGCTTCGACGGAAGGTTCACCTCCACGCTGGTGGCCAGCACCGGGAGCACCTCGTACACGGCGCCTCTGGTCAGTGGTACCAACCGGTTCTATGTCCGGGCCCGGGACGCGGCCGGCAACGTCTCGATCGCCTCCAACGTGGTCTTCGTCGACGGTTCGTCCGATGCCCCCAGTGGCAGCCCGACCCGCTCCGCGAGCTCGTCTCCGGCGCTGGCCTGCAAGGTGACCTACGGGCCGGGGACGGAGTGGGCAGGCGGCTTCATCGCCGGCATCACCATCACCAACACCGGCACGAGGCCGATCAACGGCTGGACGCTGGTCTTCACCTTCGGTGGTGACCAGCAGCTCAGCAACTGGTGGAACGCCGCTGCCAGCCAGTCCGGCGCGAAGGTGACGCTGGCCAACCGGACGTGGAACGCGCTCATTCAGCCCCGCGGCAGCGTCACGCTGGGCTTCCTGGGCACCTGGAAGACCAGCAACGCAGTACCCAGTTCGTTCACGCTCAACGGTGTGCCCTGCACGGTGGGCTGACCGCAGCACCCGTCCGGCCCGGCCGCCGACCCCTGCGCGGCCGGGCCGTCGGCTGTCCGGATCGGGCGGCTGGAGGCACGCAGTTGGCCAGTCAAGGTGACTGTCTCCGGTAACTTTCCGCACATCGATGGGTATCGCAGGGTTTCCTTGACGGGCTTCGATGTCCTGGCCATTGTCGGATGATGCCTGACGTGTATCCGGACCGGCTGCGTTCCGGCCTGCGCCGTAACAGCCTGGTCCTCGCCATCCTGACCCTGACCGCTCTCGGAGTCGGCCTGATCGCCACCACGCAGGCACAGGCCGCGCCGGTCGTCTCCGCCGCGACCGGCAGCCCCGTCCTGCAGACCACGCCGCCGAACACCTCGCCGTTCCCGCCGAGTGTGCCGACCGGGTTCACCGCCGTGGCGCACACCACCTCGGTCACCCTGTCCTGGAACGCCTCGACCCCCGGCTGCTGCGCGGTCACCGGCTACACGGTGACCCACATGCAGTCCTTCAACGACTACGGGTTCGTCACCGACGTCGGCAACGTCACCACCACCAGGATCACCAACGACATCCGACCGGCCACCCAGTACGTCTTCACGGTGCGGGCCAACGACAGCCTCGGGCACTCGTCCGCCCAGGCCAGCATCACGGTGGTCACGCCGGCTTCGGACACCGCGTCCGACCAGTCGCCGCCGAGTACCCCGACCAACCTGACGGCCAGCGGGCTCACCGGGATGACGGTGAACCTGGCCTGGTCGGCGTCGACCGACGACGTCGGGGTCTACGGGTACAACGTCTACCGCTTCGACGGGCTGTTCATCTCCACGCTGGTGGCGACCACCCCGGCGACCTCGTACACGGCGCCACTGGTCAGTGGTACCAACCGGTTCTACGTCCGGGCCCGGGACGCGGCCGGCAACGTCTCGATCGCCTCCAGTCTGGTCACCGTCGTCGGTCCGTCCGGTGGCCCCACCGGCAGCCAGAGCCCGACGGCCAGCGAGCCAGCCCGTCCCCGGCGCTGTCCTGCAAGGTGACCTACCGCACCAGTTCGGAGTGGTCGGGTGGCTTCGTCGCCACCATCACCATCGCCAACACCGGTACGACGGTGATCAACGGGTGGACGCTGGTGTTCACCTTCGGTGGTGACCAGTGGCTCACCAACTGGTGGAACTCGACGGCCAGTCAGGCTGGTGCGACGGTGACCATCCACAACGCTGCCTGGAACGCGATCATCCAGCCCGGCGGCAGCGTCTCGGTGGGCTTCCAGGGTAGTTGGCAGACCGGCAACGGGGCTCCCGCCTCGTTCACGCTCAACGGCGTGCCCTGCGCGGTGGGTTGATCCGCGGTACGCCCCGGCCCGGCCGCCATTTCACGGCGGTCGGGCCGTCAGGGGGTCGGGGGTGGGGGTCGGGGGTCGGGCAGCTAATGGCGGACGGTAGTTGCCAGTCAAGTTGCCTGTCTCCGGTAACTTTCCGCACATTGATGGGTATCGCAGAGTTTCCTTGACGGGCTTCGATGTCCTGGCCATTGTCGGATGATGTCCGCCGTGTATCCGGACCGGCTGCGTTCCGGCCTACGCCGCAACAGCCTGGTCCTCGCCATCCTGACCCTGACCGCTCTCGGAATCGGCCTGATCGCCACGACCCGGGCGCAGGCAGCGCCGGTCGTGCCCGCCGCAACCAGCAGCCCGCTGCCCCCGACCTCGACGTCCACTCCGAACACCTCGCCGTTCCCACCGGGCGTGCCGACCGGGCTGACCGCGGTGGCGCACGCCAACTCGATCGTCCTGTCCTGGACCGCATCCACGCAGGGCTGCTGCGCGGTCACCGGTTACACCATCTACCTGCTGCCGGATTACACCGACGCGGTCCGCGGCGTGGAGGTCGGGGCGGTCACCACGGTCACCCTCACCGAATCCGTCCGGCCGGTCACCGAATACCGGATCTGGTTGACCGCCCATGACGGACTCGGACACGCCAGCAACTGGTCGAACCAGGTGACCGTGGTCACCCCGGCGTCGGAAACCGCGGCGGACCAGACGCCGCCGAGTACCCCCACCAAGCTGACCGCCGGCAACGTGACCACGTCGACGGTGGACCTGACCTGGTCGCCGTCGACCGACAACGTGGGGGTCTCCGGGTACAACATCTACCTCTTCTCCGGCGGGTACGTTGGCCACCTGGTGGGGACTACCACGGGAACCTCGTACACGGCGGCGCTGCTCGATGGCGCCAACCGGTTCTACGTGCGGGCCCGGGACTCGACCGGCAACGTCTCGATCGCCTCCGTCACGATCACGGTTGTCCGTCCGTCGGGTGGCCCGACGGGCGGCCCGTCGAGCCCGACCAGCAGCCGCTCGGCGAGCCCGTCCCCGGCCGCGCTGTCCTGCAAGGTGACCTACAGCACCGTGTCGCAGTGGGCGGGCGGCTTCGTTGCCAGCATCACCATCGGCAACACCGGCACGACGGTGATCAACGGGTGGACGCTGGTGTTCACCTTCGGCGGCGACCAGTGGCTCACCAACTGGTGGAACTCCACGGCCAGCCAGTCCGGTGCCACCGTGACCATCCACAACGCGGCCTGGAACGCGATCATCCAGCCCGGTGGCAGTGTCTCGGTGGGCTTCCAGGGCACCTGGCAGACCAGCAACGGGGCGCCCACCTCGTTCACGCTCAACGGCGTGCCCTGCGCGGCGGGCTGACCGCGGTACCCGCCCGGCCCGGCCGCCACATTTCAGGGCGGTCGGGCCGGGCGGCTGTCCGGGATCGGGCGGCTGGTGCGGGCGGATAGCCAGTCAGGTTGTCTGTCCCCGAAACTTTCCGCTCATCGATGGATGTCGGCGGGAGTCCTTGACGAGCTTCGATGTCCTGCCCATTGTCGGGTGATGTCCGACGTGTATCGGGACCGGCTACGCGCCGGCCTACGCCGCAACAGCCTGGTCCTCGCCATCCTGACCCTGACCGCTCTCGGAATCGGCCTGATCGCCACCACGCAGGCACAGGCCGCGCCGGTCGTCCCCGCCGCCACCAGCAGTCCGCTGCCCCCGACCTGGACGTCCACCCCGCCGAACACCTCGCCGTTCCCGCCGGGCGCGCCGACCGGGCTGACCGCCGTGGCGCACACCAACTCGGTCACCCTGTCGTGGATCGCGTCGACGCGCGGGTGCTGCACCGTCACCGGCTACACGCTCACCTACGTGCAGGCCTTCAACGACGTCGTGTACCAGACCGAGCTCGGGAACGTCACCACCACCACGATCACCAACATCATCCGGCCGGCCACCCAGTACCAGTTCTCGGTCCGGGCCCACGACGACCTCGGGCACCTGTCCGCCACGGTCGGCATCACGGTGGTCACCCCGGCCTCGGACACCGCGTCCGACCAGACGCCGCCGAGCACTCCGACGAACCTCACCGCCAGCAACCTGACCCCGCGCACCGTGGACCTGGCCTGGTCGGGATCGACGGACAACGTCGGGGTCAGCGGGTACAACATCTACCGCTTCGACGGGCTGTACATCTCCACGCTGGTGGCCACCACGACGAGCACGTCATACACGACGCCGCTGATCGGCGGTACGAACTGGTTCTACGTGCGGGCCCGGGACGCCGCCGGGAACGTCTCGATCGCCTCGAATCCGGTCACCGTGCTCGGCTCGACAGGCGGCCCGTCCAGCGGCACCGCGAGCTCGAGCGTGAGCCCGACGGCCAGCCGCTCCGCCAGCCCCACGGTGAGCCCGTCGGCGCAGTCGTCGGCGCCCGGCCTGGTCTGCAAGGTGACCTACCGGAACACGTCGCAGTGGCACGGCGGTTTCGTCGCCGGCATCACCCTCGCCAACACCGGCGCCGCCCGCATCAACGGCTGGGTACTCGTCTTCCGGTTCGGTGGCGACCAGGTGATCACGTCCACCTGGAACGCCGCGACGAGCCAGGACGAGGGGCTGGTGGCGCTGCGCAATCTCTCCTGGAACACCGTCATTCCGGCCGGTGGCAGCGTCTCGGTGGGCTTCCAGGGCACCTGGACGACCAGTAACGCGGCACCGGGCTCGTTCACGCTCAACGGCGTGCCCTGCGCCGTCGGCTGACCCCGCGCACCCCCTCCGGCCCGGCCGCCCCGACCCTGGGCGGTCGGGCCGTCGGCTTCCCGGATCGGGCGGCCAATGCGTCACCGGGCCAGTCGGCCCACCCGGCCCGGCCCGGGTGGGGCGCCGCGCGGAGTGTGGGGCGGAACACGGCCGTCGGTCGTGGCCGGGCGGCGCGGCCGCAATAGCGTGGTGGACGGCTCGAAAGGACAACGCCGTGCAGCTATCCGTACTGGACCTGATGACCGTACGCACCGGGCAGAGCACCGCCGACGCGCTGGCCGCCTCGCTCGCCCTGGCGCGGCGCGCCGACGAGCTGGGGTACCACCGCTACTGGGTCGCCGAGCACCACAACATGGCCTCGGTCGGCTCGACCAATCCGCCGGTACTGATCGCGCTGATCGCCGCGCACACGAAGCGGCTGCGGGTCGGCTCCGGCGGGGTGATGCTGCCCAACCACGCGCCACTGCTGGTGGCGGAGCAGTTCGCGCTGCTGGAGGCGTTCGCGCCGGGCCGTATCGACCTGGGGCTCGGGCGCGCGCCGGGCAGTGATCCGGTGGTGTCGGCGGTACTCGGCCGGGCCGGCAACGCGGGCGTGGACGACTTCCCGGACAACATCCGGGCGATCGAGGAGCTGCTGTCGCCGGAGGGCGCGCCGGTACGGCTCGGCGACGGCAGCAGCTACGAGCTGCGGGCCACCCCGGCGGCCACCTCGGTACCGCAGCTGTGGCTGCTCGGCTCCTCGGACTACTCGGCCGCGCTGGCCGGCTCGCTCGGCCTGCCGTACGTGTTCGCCTCGCACTTCTTCACCGGCTCCGGTACGGACAGGGCGCTGGCGCTCTACCGCGAGCGGTTCCGCCCGTCGGAGGCGCTCGCGCAGCCGCGCATCCTGGTGACCGCGAACGCGGTGGTGGCCGACAGCGCGCAGCGGGCCGCCGAGCTGGCGCTGCCACAGTTGCAGCGGATGGCGTTCATGCGTTCCGGCCGCAAGATGGAGCCGCTGGGCACCGTGCGGGAGGCCGCTGCCACGGTGACCACGCGGATCGAGGACGAGCTGATCGACGCAGTTGCGGGATAGCTGGATCATCGACGAGCCGGTCGCCGCGGTCGAGCGGCTGCGGGCCTTCGCCAAGCAGTACGGGGCCGACGAGGTGATGGTGGTGCCCGGTGGCTCGGCCGACGCCGAGGACGACCTGCGCCGGTACCCGGCCCGGGAACGGACGCTCGAACTGCTGGCCGCCGCGATCGACGGAGTAGCCCCGGCTCTGTGGCGATAATGACACGATGTCCGCCGATATCCTGGGTGTGACGGCTTGTCGTTTGAGCGGCTGTAAGTCCTATTTATGGGATATTCCTGCCATGAAGACCGATCGAGTAGTGGTGGTAGGGCAGGGGTACGTCGGATTGCCGCTGGCGATGCGGGCCGTCGAAGTCGGGTACGAGGTGATCGGGTTGGACACCGACGCCCGTCGGATCGCCGGTTTACAGGCCGGCAGCTCGTACGTCGAGGACATCGCGGCGGCCACCGTGCGGGCCGCGCTGGACTTCGGCCGGTACACCCCGACCGGGGACTACGGTCGGGCGGACGGCTTCGGGTACGCGGTGGTGACGGTGCCGACGCCGCTGCGCGAGGGCGCACCGGACCTGAGCTACGTGGAAGGGGCGATGCGCTCGCTGGCCCCGCTGCTGAGTCCGGGCGCGACGGTGATCCTGGAGTCGACCACCTACCCGGGTACCACCGAGAACCTGGTCCGGCCGCTGCTGGAAGCCGGCAGCGGGCTACGCGCCGGCACCGACTTCCACCTCGGCTACAGCCCTGAGCGGATCGACCCGGGCAACCGGGTGTGGACCTTCGTGAACACCCCGAAGGTGGTCTCCGGCATCAACGCCGAGTCGCTGCGGATGGTGCAGGGCTTCTACGACCGGCTGGTGGACAAGACCGTGGTGGTCGGCGGCACCCGCGAAGCGGAGCTGACCAAGCTGCTGGAGAACACCTTCCGGCACGTCAACATCGCCCTCGTCAACGAGCTGGCGGTCTTCGCCCACCAGCTCGGCATCGATCTCGGGGAGGCGATCGACGCGGCGTCCACCAAGCCGTTCGGGTTCGTCCCGTTCACGCCGGGGCCGGGGGTCGGCGGGCACTGCCTGCCGATCGACCCGTCGTACCTGTCCTGGGAGGTGAAGCGGTCGCTGGGTCGGTCGTTCCGGTTCGTGGAACTCGCCAACGACGTGAACAGCCACATGCCGACGTACGTGGTGCAGCGCGTGGTGGCCACCCTCAACCGGCACCGGATCGCCCTCAACGGCGCGCGGGTACTGCTGCTCGGCTTGGCGTACAAGAAGAACAGCGGCGACTGCCGGGAGTCCCCGGCGATCCGGGTGGCCGAGCAACTGGTCGGGGCGGGCGCCGAGGTACGCGCCGTGGACTCCCACATCGAGCCGGGGCGGACCGAGCTCCCGCTGGTCGCGCTGACCGCGGCCGAGGTGGCCGCCGCCGATCTGGTGGTGCTGCTGACCGACCACGACGACCTCGACTACGACCTGCTCGACGATGCCCGGCTGGTCTTCGACACCCGCAACCGGCTGCGTGGCGGCGTGGTCGAGCACCTGTAGGGCGGCACACCGCGGCACACAGCGGGGCGGCCGGGTGGAATCCACCCGGCCGCCCCGCTGTGTGCCGCGCTGGTTCAGTTGGCGCTACGCCGACGTCGCTGGCTGGACCGGACGACGACGAGGATCAGGATGCCGGCGACCAGTGCTGCCAGGCCGCCGAGCGCCCAGTCGTTCACCGGGCCCTTGGTGCCCGTACGCGGCAGACCACCACCACCGCCACCGTTCTGGTTGGGCAGTACCTGGAGCAGGATCGTGGCGGCGCGGCCCCCCGGGCCGGTGGCCGTGATGGTCGCGAGGCCGGCCGCTCCGGCCGGATTCCGGCAGACCATTCACCCGCGGCGTCTGCGACCGGGATGTTGATGACTTCCTGCTGTGGTAGCTGCGGTGCCTGCGGCACGCGCAACGCGGCCGGGGCGAATCCGCCCGCCGGCTGCGGGGTCGGCACCGGGGCCGGCGTGAACGTGATCGTGATGGTGATCCGTCCGAACGCGACGAAGTGGTGGCCGCCGAGCGTCACGATCTCGCCGACGAAACAGATCGTCTTGGAGATGGTCAGCGACGGTGGCACGGGTGGGTAGTCCACCGCCTTCGCGGCGGTTGCCGGCCCGAGTGCGATGGTGGCTGCCAGGGCCAGACTGGTCAGGACGCGGGCTATCCGCATGATTTCTGTTCTGCCTTCCGCTGGGGGGCCAGTTGGCTGTGCCAGATGGCCGGTTGGGGGTGGCGATTGTGACATTACTGGTCATTCGTGCAACTTCGGAGCGAATCAACAGCCAGTTTCCAGGGTTCAACCCCAGGGGTGACCCACAACGCGGGCGTTACTCGCGTCGATGGATCCGCGATCGGCGCGGTCCACACCGTGACGTCCAGCGTCCGGGTCGCTCCCGGCGCCAGATCGACGGTGATGATGCCGACCGAGCGATTGCCTTCCATGCCCGAGCCGACCTGCGCGGCCACCCCGTCCAGCCGCACCCCGGCTAGCGCGCCGCCAGCCGGACTGAAGATCGACACATTGGTACGGACGGTGTACGGGTTCCCCGACCGGCCCAGCCCCGTCACGTACTGGGAGAGCCCGGACGCCGGTGCCGAGGAGTGCAGGGTGACCTGCAGGTCGATCACCCGCCGACCGTCCGCGCGGCAGCTGGTCGCCCGGGCCGACGCGCTACCGCGCAGGTAGTAGCCGAGCTTCGCGCCGCTGCCGTCGTTGAGGAACACGCCGACCACCGGCTTCGCGCCGTCCCGGCCCGGCAGGTGGCCGCCGAGCACCGTGTTCAGCAGCGACTGCTGCTCGTCGGGCACGGCGCTCCACACCAGCAGCCGGCGCTCGCCGGCAGCCCGGGTCAGCGCGTCCAACGCCGCCTGCGGGTTGCGTACCCCGGCGCTGAACGCCTCGAACACCGCCCTGGCCGCCGCCGCGAAGTAGGCGTCCTGGCCACGTGAGTCGGCGTGCGCGTAGGTGTCCGAGAGCAGCGTGCGCACCACCGTGTCGGCGCGCAGCGGGGCGCCGCCCGGCACCGTGACCGGGCCGGTCGCGCGGAGCACATAGGACAGCGCCACCGGGTCGAGGGCGAGCACGCCGTCCACGGTGGTGCCGCGCCGACGCCGGTACATCTCCCGGGCCAGCGTGGCGGCCGTGGGGAAGTTCGGTGTGAGGTTCACGTCCGCCGGGAAGATGCCCAGCTGGGGGCCGTAGAGCATCTGCTGGTCGGGGTCGAGTGGGAGTACCGGCTGGTCGAAGGTGAGCAGGTCGGCGCCGGCCGAACCCTGGTCGACGATGCGGACCGCCCCGTGCTCGGCGCGGACCACCACGTACGCGCCCGCGATGCCGCCGGTCGCCCGGGTCTCCGCCAGGTTCTGCACCAGCACCAGGTAGGTACGTGGCGCGTCGCCGCCCAGCATCGGCGGCAGCAGCGCCGCCGCCCGCGCCGCCGTGCCGACCAGGCTGGCCAGCCGGTGCACCCCGGCGACGAGCTGGTTGACGGCGGTCCGCACGCTGGGCGCCAGCCCGGCCAGGGCGATGGCGTCCACGGTGTCCCGGGCCCGGCTGGTCACCCGGTCGAGGCTGGTCAGGGTGGCCGCGACCCGGCGCAGCGGGGCCAGGTCCACCCCGCCCCGGCGCGGCGCCAGCGAGCTGAACGGCAGACCGCCGGCCACCTCGGTGAGGCCGGGCAGCGCCTGGTGGCTCAACTGGTCGAGGACCAGCGCGGCGGTGCGTACGGCGGTGACGTCGTCGCCGAGGCGGGGTAGGTGGGTACCCAACCACCAGTCGGGGCCGGTGGTGGCCCGCTTGGCTGCCGACGTCTCGCGACGCAGCACCACCAGGGTGGCTCGCGCGCCGCTCGCGTCGCCGGCCCGGATCTGGTGCTGCCAGGTGTCGACCAGGGAGGCTGCGCGCAGCAGGTGGCTGCGGGCCGTCCGGGCGTGCAGACCGGCCCAGACCGCCTCGCCGGCCAGCAGCGCCGCCACCAGCAGCACGGCCAGGAGTATCCGGCGCCGTCGGCGGCGGCGCGGCGACTGGTCCCGGGTGGCCACCGCCCGGCCGGTGCCGTCATCGTCCACTGTGGACGCTGCGACGTCGGCCGGATCCGGGACCGGTCGGCTGCCGGCTCTCCACCCGGCCGTCGGGACAGGTTCGGTGGACAGGAGCGGCTCGGTGGACAGGAGCGGCTCGCTGGACGGGGCTTGCCCGGTGGGCAGGACCGGCTCGGCGGGTGGGGTTGCGGGAGCGGGGATACCGGGGTGCGGGTTGGCGGCTGCCCGGTCACCCTGGGATTTGCCGGTACTCATGCCTGCACCAGCGCCTCGACGTGCCGTTCGAACCACTCCACGGTGGCGGACAGGCCGGTCGCCAGCGGCGTCGCGGTCACCTCCGGGAACAGTTCGCGCAGCACCTGGCTGTCGGCCTCGGAGTGCCGCACGTCGCCCGGTCGGGGGGCCGCGCAGCGCTGCTCGATCGGGCGGCCGAGCAGCCGCTCCAGTTCGGCGACGAGGGTACGCAGGTCGGTACGCACGCCGAAGGCGAGGTTCACCGGGTGCGGGTGGTGCACGCCCCGGCGTACCGCGTCGAGCAGCACCGAGCAGACGGTCGCCACGTAGGTGAAGTCCCGGGACTGGTGCCCGTCGCCGTGGTAGACGACCGGCGCGCCGGACATGGCCGCGTGCACGAACCGCGGAATCACGGCGGCGTACGCGTGGTCGTGGCGCTGGCCGGGGCCGTAGACGTTGAAGAACCGGAAGGCCAGCGTGGGCAGCCCGTAAGTGGCCTGGTACGCCAGCGCGTACCCCTCGGTGGCCTGCTTGCTCACCGCGTACGGGCTCAGCGGCCGGGTCCAGGTCAGCTCGGGCTTGGGCAGCAGCGGGTTGGCCCCGTACACCGAGGACGACGACGCGACCACGACGTGCCCGATGCCGTGCCGGCGGGCGGCCTCCAGCACCAGCAGCGTGCCGGTGGCGTTCGCGGCGTGGCTGGCCAGCGGGTCGCGGACGGAGCGCGGCACGCTCGGCAGCGCGGCCAGGTGGATCACCGCGTCCCGGCCGGCCATCGCCCGTTCCAGCGTCACCCGGTCCAGGATGGAGCCCTCGACCAGGTCGAGGTCGACGTCGGCGAGGTTGCCGGCGAGCCCGGTGGAGAAGTCGTCGACACCGCGCAGGTCGCTGATGAAACCGACGTTGCTCGCGGCCCGGGCGAGGTTCGAACCGATGAAGCCGGCCGCGCCGGTGATCAGGAGCCGCATCAGGTCACCACCTGCCCGCGGTGACGTCGGCGCGTTCGACGGGATCGCGGCGACTGTTCCGTATCGCGAGTTATAGGTTGTTGAGACATATCACAAGCCTATAACTGCGTATGGTGCATTTATGGCCGAAACTACGTCTGTGTACCAATCTGGCGTTGCGACGGCCGGTACCGGGACGGGGCCGCCACCCCGGCCACCACGGCGGGTACGGGCCAACCTGGTCAGCGCGCTGATCGGCAACGCCGGCTACGGCGCGTGCCAACTCGCCATGATCTCGGTGCTCGCCCGGCTCACCGACACCGCGCAGGTCAGCAGGTTCGTGCTGGCCCTCGCCGTCACCGCGCCGGTCTTCGGCATCACCACCCTGAAACTGCGCCAGATCCAGGCCACCGACGTGCGTACCCAGTTCAGCTTCGGGCACTACCTGGCGCTGCGGCTGGTCGCCGTCGGGCTGGCCACCGTCGCGCTGATCGGCGTCGCGCTCACCGTGCCGACCGGGGCCGGGGCGGCCGTGCTGATCGCGGTCACCCTGACCAAGGCCGCCGAAGCCGTGCTGGACATCTGCTACGGGGCGATGCAGCAGTGCGAGCAGCTCCAGTACGTCGCCCGGTCGATGCTGATCCGGGGCGTCGGCGGGCTGGCGCTGTTCGCCGCGGTGATCGCCGCCACCCGACGGATCGAGTACGCCGCGTTCGCGCTCACCGCCTTCGCCGCCGCCCGGGTGGCGGTGGACGCGCAGCGGGTACGCCGGCTCGGCTTCGACTCCCGGCCGCTGTTCGAGCGCCGGGTGCTGGCCCGGCTCACCGTGCTCGCCATCCCGTTGGGACTGGCCATGTCGGCCTCCTCGCTGCTGGTCAACGTGCCCCGGTACTTCCTGTCCGGGACCGGTGAGGCCGGCGACGGTGGGCATCTACGCGGCACTGGCGTACCTGCTCACCGGGGGTACCGCGGTGGTCGCCGCGCTGGCCGCCTCGGTCAGCCCGCGACTGGCCGGCTACCACGCGAACGGCCAGTCGCAGGCGTTCCGCCGGCTGCTCGGGCAGTCGATAGCGCTCGGCGGCGGCATCGGGGTGGCCGGCCTGCTGGTCGCCGCGGTGCTCGGCCGGCGCCTGCTCGCGCTGCTCTACGGCCCCGGCTACGCCGTGCACGCCGACGTGCTGGTGCTGCTGATGGTCACCGCGACCCTCGCGTACTCCAGCGCGTTCGTGGGTACCGGCCTGGATGCCGTGCGGGCCTTCAGCATCCAGCTGCCGATCCAACTCGTCGCGCTGGCCGCCGTGGTCGCCGCCGCGGCGCTGCTGGTACCCCGGTACGGGCTGCTCGGCGCGGCCGTCGCCGAGGTGATCGCCGCCGGCGTCAAAGCCGTGCAGTACGTAGTCGTGTACGCCCGGGTGGTGCGCCGGGCGCTGGCGCCGGGTCGGGGACCCGTCGCGGCGCTGCCCGGGATCCCCGGGGCGCGGGTAGCCGGATCGGTACCCGCCGCCTGGCCAGTACCCCCTCCAGCGCCCGGCCGGCACCGAGCAGCGCCAGGCAGGCCAGCCCGGTCAGCACGATCGGGGTGAAGTCGTTGCGTACCCACAGCAGCAGCGCGAAGCCGAACATGCCGAGCAGCGCGTCCCACGCCCCGCCGGCCGGCAACCGGTCCAGCAGCCCGACCACCACCCCGATCGCGGCCAGCACCACCAGGATCCCCACGGTGCCGGCCGCGTGGTATGCCTCGGCCACCGGCGAGCCGCCGATCTGGCCGACCCGGTCAGCCACGGTGGCCGAGAAGACCCGGTTGTCCGACGTCGGCGGCACCACCGGCAGCCCGAACACCCGGCCAACCAGCAGCCGCTGCAGTGGCGCCCAGTAGGTGCCCCAGCCGATGAACGACTCGTGGCCGGCGTCGTGCCACTGGTGCACGACCAGCAGCGGGCGCATCGAGTAGCCGAGCTCGGCCAGCCCGTCCAGCGGGTTCACCCGCAGCGCGTCGGCCTGCGCGCTACCCAGCCCGGCCTGGCGCACCTGACGCACCAGCGAACCGGCCGTCAACGCGGCCACCAGCGCCGGTGCCGCCCACAGGCGCAACCGGACCCGGCGGCGGCGGGCGGCGGTCACCAGCCAGGCCAGCACCGGCAGGATCACCTCACCGCGCAGCCCGATGACGAACGCCGGCAGCGCGAACACCGCGAAGGCGATCAGTCCCGCGGTGCGGACCCGGGCCGAGCCGGCCCCGCCGAGCATCCCCGCGCCGAGCCCGGTCGCCAGGTACGCGTACGGCAGCGGGGTGCCCGCCGTCTCGTTGAGGAACTGCTGGTATCCGTGGGTGAGCACGGTCAACCCGACGCCGAAGACCACCGCGAACCACAGCGCCACCCCGCCCACCACCAGGCCGAGTCCGACCAGGTCCAGCCCGGTGGCCGGCCGATCCGCCGCCGGTGGCGGCAGCGGCCGGTTTGTCGTCGATCCCCACAGTTGCGGGGCTGCGGGTACCGGGCGGCACAGCACCGGCAGCCCGTAGCCGCAGAGGAAGGCCAGCATGCCCAGGGCGACGCTGCGGATCGCGGCCGGCAGCAGCGGGCTGTGCAGCAACTGCGGGTCGAGCAGCGAGTTGAGGTTCGGGCTGGCCGCCGGACAGCACGTAGGGCAGCAGCGAGGCGTGGAACAGCGCGAACGCGAAGAAGTAGGTGGAGCCCAGGGTGACCGCGCGCCCCGGGAACGCCCGGGCCAGCAGCACCAACGCGGCCACCGTGAGCGCCAACACCAGCAGGCTCGCCGCATCGCGGCCGGCGAACAGATCGGGAAAGAGCAGCAGTACTGCCAGTGCCGGCGGGGCGAGCAGCAGCCAGCGCGCCGGCCCGGTCACCGGGGTACCCGTCGGGCGAAGGCGGGCGCCCGCGGGGTCGGCGGCGGTACCCGGTAGGCATCCAGATGCGCGAGCGCCGCCGACGTCCAGCGAGAAGTCGCTGTCCCGGAAGGCCCGCAGGGCCAGTGCCCGGTGCTGCGCGGTGACCGGTGCCCGCAGCGCCCGGGCCAGTGCCCGGGCCCACTCGATCGGTCGACGCGTTGACCGGCACCACCAGCACCCCGGGCAACTGGCCCGCGATGAAGCGCACGCCGGGCAGGTCGGTGGCGACCACCGGGGTGCCCAGCGCGACCGCCTCCAGCACCGCGCCCGGCAGCCCTTCCCGGTCCGAGGGCAGCACCAGCACGTCGGCCTGGCGCAGCAGGGTACCCACGTCCTGTGCCGGCCCCAGCAGGTGCACCCGGTCGGCGACACCGTACGCGCGGGCGCTGGCCCGTACCCGCTCGTCGTCCTCCGGATCGTGCGGCCCGACCAGCACCGCGTGCACCGGCACGCCCACCTTCGCGGCCTCGGCCACCATCGCCGGGATCAGCCACCGCCGCTTGGCCCGCGCCGGTCGGCCGATGTGCAGGCAGACCGCCTCGCCCGGCCCGACGCCCAGGCTGGCGCGCAGGTCCCGGCCGGAGTCCGCGACCAGCCGGGCCAGGTCCAGCCCGTTGGGGACCACCTGGCAGCGCGGGTCGGCGGCGTAGTCGGCCCGGTAGCCGAGCCGCAGCGCGCCCGGACTGACCCCGAGGATCCCGGTGGCGAACCGGGTGATCAGCCGTCGACCCAGCCAGCGCTGCGCCCGCCGCCGCAGGTGTCCCCGCCCGCCCGTCGCCGTCGCTGCGGAAGTGCGCGATCCGCAGCGGTATCCGGGCCGCCGCCGCGAGCGCGAGGATCACCCCCGAGGAGGTGGCCACGTCGGAGTGCACGGCGCGCGGGCGCAACCGGCGCAGCAGCAGCACGAAGCGCACCGCGAAGCCGGCCGAAAGCCGCAGCGGGTGCACCACGGCGCCGAGCCGCTCCGCTTGCGGGGCAAGCACTCCGGGCCGCCCGGCCAGCATCACGAAGTGCACCTCGATGCCCAGGTCGGCCAGCCGGGGCAGCAGTTCCAAGGTGCGCAGCTCGGCACCGCCGACGTCCAGGCTGCCCAGCACCCGCACCACCCGGATCGGCGGCCCGCCGGTCGGGTACCCCATCAGGCGCCACCCCGCAGCGCGCCGGCCCGACGAACCGTCTCGCCGACCGCCCCGGTGCGGCTGCCGGCAGCATCGACCGGCACAGCACCGACCGGCGCGGTGTCGCTGCCGGGTCGCTGACCGGGCCCGCGGCGCTGGCGGAAGCGGTGGCTTCGGCGACCGCGCGGTAGAAGGCGCGGGCGCGGGCGGCGAGCGTGTCGGCGGCGAAGTCGTGTGCCCGGCGCAGGTTCGCGGCCGACGCCTCGGCCCGCGCGGCCGGATCGGCGAGCAGCGCGCCGATCGCCTCGGCCAGCCGCTGCGGCTGGTCCGGCGGCACCAGGTGGCGGGCCGGCAGCAGCTCCGGGATGCCGCCGACGGTGGTGCCGATCGCCGGCAGGCCGCGCGCCATCGCCTCCAGCAGCGCCCGCGGCAACCCTTCGGTGCGGGACGGCAGCACGAACAGGTCGGCCGCGTCGAGCCGGTCGCGTACGGCCGCGCCGGGCGGCAGCGCGCCGGTGAAGCTGACCCGGTCGGCCACCCCGAGCCGGTCGGCGAGCTGCTCCAACTCGCCCCGGTACCGGCCGTCGCCGAGGTGGGTCAACCGCACCGGCAGCCCGGCGGCCACCAGCCGGGGCAGCGCCGCGAGCAGCGTGTCCACGCCCTTGTAGAGCTGGTCCAGGGAGCCGACGCAGACCAGCGCGGCACCGCCGTCGCCGGCCCGGGGCGTCGGGGAGTAGGCGGCCGGGTCCAGCGCCACGTTGGAGAACCAGCCGGTGGTCGCGCCGGGCGCGGCCGGGTACCGGGCCTGCAGGGTGTGCTCGGTGACGTACCCGACGGCCACCGCACGGGCGCACAGCCGGCGCAGTTGCCGGGTGAAGTGGGTACGCAGCAGCGGGCGCAGCGGGTGCGCCGACCACGCCCGGGGCGAACACGTCGTACGGGTCGCCGACCACCTGCGCTGCGTACGGCCGGCGTTGGCGCCGCCGGGCTGCGGCGAGCAGCGCGCCGAGCGGCGAGGGTACCCGCAGCAGCACCGCGTCGTCCGGGCCGGCCGCCGTGCGCACCGCCCGGCGGACGGCGGGGTAGCGCAGTGCGTAGCGCAGCGGCCCGACGTAGTAGGGCACCGGCCACATCTCCACGCCGTCGCCGTCCACCCGCTGCGCGCCAGCCGGTGGCGTCGGCGGGTCGAGTACCCGGGCCACCACCCGGACCCGGTCGAAGACGTCCAGGTACCCGGTGAACGCCGCCCGGGTCGGCGCGGTCGCACTCCACACCCGCCCGTCCGGCGTCCGGATGAACCGGGCCTCCACCGCCACCACGGCCCTCACCGCCACACACCGCCGCCGGCAAAAGAGGAGTTCGGATGGTCCACAGTGGAGGGTCGTGCGGCGGCGGCCTCGATGGTCTGGGCCACCAGGATCGCCGCGTTCCGCCGGTCGAAGCCGGCCAGCATCCGCTGCCGGGCATAGGCGCCACGGTCGGCCAGCACCCCGGCGCGGTGCTCGGCGTACGCCGACTCCAGCGCCGCGAGCAACGGCGCGACCTGCCCGCGGGGCACCACCCAGCCGGACCGGGCGTCCACCGTCTCCGGCAGCGCCCCGGCGTCGCTGACGATGCACGGCACCGCCAGCGCGCTGGCCTCCACGGCGGCGCCGTGGTTCTCCGACAGCGACGGGCTCACACTCACGTCGGCGGCGGCGTAGTGGCCGCGCACGTCGGGCACCGAGGTCAGCCAGGTGACCCCGGCGAGGTCGTGCTCGGCGAGCAGCCGCTGCCGGTACGCCTCGCCGGCCGGGTCGAAGCCGGCGCCCACCAGGATCAGGTGCGCATCCGGGTGCGCGGCATGGAAGGCGTGCCAGGCGGCGAGCAGGATGTGGTGGCCCTTGATGCCCCGGCCCGCGTGCACCCGGCGTTTCGGGGCGTACACGTAGGCCACCATGATCGCGACGAAGGCGTCGGCGGGCAGCCCCAGGCCGACCCGGGCGGCGTTGCGCGCGGCCGGGCCGGGCGGGGTGAAGTCGGTGGTGTCCACGCCGTAGGGGATCGCCGGGGTACGCGCGACCGGCAGCCCGAGTGCCCGGTACCGCAGCGCGGTGTGCTCGCTGCCGCCGATGGTGACGTGGTCGAGCCGGGCCAGGATCCTTTCGCACCAACGGATCAGCCGGGAGTCCAGGTAGAGCGGGCCGGCCACCATGTGGACCCGGGTGACCGGCTGCCCGAGGGTGGCCAGCCGGGCGGCGAGCGCCGAGGCGTACAGGTGGTAGTGCACGACATCGGGGCGCAGCGCGGCGAGTTGCCGGCGCAGCCGCCACAGCCCGCGCAGGATGGCCGGGCGGGGCCGGAACCGGAAGTCGAAGGCGGACTCCACCACCGGTACCCGGGCGCTGCGCGAGCGCCGTGCGCAGCCGCCCCGGCGCCGGCCGGCAGCACCACGCTGACCTGGTGTCCCCGCCGGCGCAGCGCGTCGATGTGCGGCAGCACCCACAGCCCGCCCTCGGCGGTCTTGAGCACCAGCACCACCCGCAGCGCCGGCCGCCCGCCGCCGGTCGGGCGCAGCTGCCGACCCTGCCGGCCCGGCAGGCCGGTCGTCGGCAGCACGCTCATCGCGCCGGCACCCCCTTCACCACCGCGCCGGCCGGCACGTCGCGGACCACGCACGCGCCCGCGCCCACCGTGGCGTCCCGCCCCACCCGCAGCCCCTGCAGGACAGCGGCGGTGGTGCCGATCAGCACCCCGGACTCCAGCCGGACCTCGCCGGAGACGGCGGCCAGCGGGTTGACCGAGACGTGGTCGTCGAACACGCAGTCGTGCCCCACGGTGACGTTCTGGTTGAGGTGTACGTGCCGGCCCAGCGGTCACGTTCGTGGTGACCCGGGCGCCGGCGAAGACCAGCAGCCCCTCGCCGGCCAGCAGGTCCGCGCCGAGGGTGGCCTGCGGGTGCACCAGGCTCGCCGCGCCCAGCCGGTACCCGGCGATCCGGGTGTCCAGGGCCCGCCGGATCCGCGGGTCACCGATCCCGATCAGGTACCGGGTGGAGGCGCTGCAGCGCGGCCAGCTTCTCCAGCGGGCCGAGGTAGGGCACGCCGAGCCGGCTGAGCCGCTCCAGGTTGACGATCGAGGGCCCGTCGTCCACCACGCCGACCACCCGCCAGCGAGCCGATGCTCCGGGCGATGCAGACAGCCTCCCGGCCGTGCCCGCCGCAGCCCACGATGACGAGATCCGCCACGGTCATGCCGCCACCCCGGTCATGCCGACCCCACCCCGTCCCGTTGCCGTACCGGCTCCCGCAGCCCGTCCGCCGACCCGTCCGCAACGGCGGCGCGGCTGGCACGGTGCTCGGGGCCGGGTTGGGTCAGCATGCCGTGGAACTCGGCGGCGCTGGCGGTGCCCGGCCGGTTGATCCCCTCCCGGCGCACCACCGCCGTGGCGGTGCGCAGCAGGATGCGCAGGTCCAGGGCGAGGCTGCGATTGCTCCACATAGGACACGTCGTGCTCGAACTTCGCCGCCCAGTCCAGCTCGTTGCGCCCGCGTACCTGGGCCAGCCCGGTGATGCCGGGCCGCACCTCGTGCCGGCGGGCCTGCCGGGGGGTGTACCGGTCCAGGTACTGCGGCAGCAGCGGCCGTGGCCCGACCAGGCTCATCTCGCCGCGTAGCACGTTCCACAGGGTGGGCAGCTCGTCCAGGCTGGTGGCGCGCAGCCAGCGGCCGAGCGGGGTGAGCCGCTCGTGGTCGCCGGCCGGATCCGTCGAGGCGCCTGCCATGGTGCGGAACTTGACCAGCGTGAACAGTCGGCCGCCGCGGCCGGGCCGGGGCTGGCGGAACAGCACCGGCGCACCCATCCGGGCCCGGATCGCCACCGCCACCGCGAGCAGCACCGGCGCGAGGAGCAGCAGCGCGAACCCGGCCACGGCCAGGTCGAGGAGCCGCTTCACCGGGTCGTAGCGCCGCCGGAGTCCACTGTGGACTTGCCGGTCCGTGGCCACGGTGCGCCGGCTCACGAGGACCAGCCGGGGCCGAGGCGCTCGCGCAGGAAGCCGTCGATGCCTTCGAGTACCCGGGTGATCGCCGGCTTCGTCCAGCGCGGAGCCGCTGGGCAGCGCCAGGCCGGTCTCGAACAGCCGCTGCGGCGGCCCCGGTGAGCAGCGCCGGGCGGCCCGCGTACACCGGCTGCAGGTGCATCGGCTTCCACACCGGCCGGGTCTCGATGTCGGCGGCGGCCAGCTGCTGCGCCAGCTCCCAGGCGGCCCAGCCGGCCTGTGCCGGGTCCACCGCGATGATGGTCAGCCAGCAGTTGCCGCCGGCGTCGCCGTCGCCGAGCAGCCGCACGCCGGGCAGCGGGGCGAACAGCTTGCGGTACCGCTCGCGCAGCGCCCGGCGGCGGCTCGATCAGCTCGTCCAGGCGGGCCAGCTGGGCCCGGCCGAGCGCGGCGAGCAGGTTGCTGAGCCGGTAGTTGTAGCCGATGTCGGTGTGCTCGTAGTGGGCGACCGGCTGGCGTGCCTGGGTGGCCAGGTACCGGCACCGCTCGATCAGCTCCCGGTCGTCGGAGACCAGCATCCCGCCGCCGGAGGTGGTGATGATCTTGTTGCCGTTGAAGGAGAGCACGCCGGCCTGGCCGAACGAGCCGGCCGGGTGCCCGTCGGTCCACGCGCCCAGCGCCTCGGCGGCGTCCTCCAGCACCGGGACGTCGTAGCCGGCGCACATCGGCAGCAGCTCGCGGTAGTCGGCGCAGGTGCCGAAGAGGTCGACCGGGACCACCGCGCCGACCCGCCGGCCCCGCGAACGGGCGGCTTCGAGCACCTGGCCGACCAGGGCCACGTCGAGGTTGCCGGTCTCCGGGTCGCAGTCGACGAAGACCGGCTCGGCGCCAGGTAGCTGGCCGCGTTGGCGGTGGCCGCGAAGGTGAGAGTGGGCACCACCACCAGGTCGCGGGCGCGTACCCCGAGCGCCAGCAGGGCCAGGTGCAGGGCCGCGGTGCCGGAGGAGAGCGCCAGCGCGTGCGCCGACGCCGACCTGGTCGGCGATCTCGCGCTCGAAGGCGTCCAAATCGGGGCCGACCGGGGCGGCCCAGCCGGAGCGCAGCGCATGCACCAGGTAGCGCTCTTCCAACTCGCCCACGTCGGGCGGGGACAGATAGACCCGTGACATCAAGCCCTCCGGTTAGCATCGGCGGCGGATATGGAGCTGTTGTTCGTCTGCCACGCCAACCTGTGCCGCTCGCCGATGGCGGAGCGGATCGCCGGGCTGGCGCTGGGCCGGGCCGGGCTGGCCGACGAGTTCACCGTCGCCAGCGCGGGTACCCACGCGCTGCCGGGGGCGGCGATGCATCCGTGCGGCGGCGGCGGTGCTGCGCGAGCGCGGGGCGTCGGTGGCCGGGTTCGCCTGCCGGCAGGTGGACGCCGCGCTGCTGGCCCGCGCCGGGCTGATCCTCACCGCGGGTGTGGCGCAGCGGGCGGCCTGCGTGCGGGCGTACCCGGCGGGCCTGCGGCACACCTTCACGCTGCGCCAGTTCGGCCGGTTGGCGGCCGTGGCCACACCGGCCCGGTTGCCGGTCGGGCCACCGGCCCTGCGGCTGGCCGCGTTGCTCACCGAGATTCCCCGGGTACGCGCGCAGCTGGGCGCCGTTGACCCGGCGGCCGAGGAGGTACCCGACCCGATCGGCGGTACCGTCGCGCAGATCCGGGCCAGCCTCGACGTGATCGAGGCGGCGCTGCGGCCGGCGCTGGCGCTCATTGCGGGGTCCTGACCCGGGGCGCGGTGGGGGACTCGCCGGTGCCGTCCGGCCAGCCGGCCTCCGGCCGGTCCGAGCCGGCCAGTCCTGAGCCGGTCAGTCCGGCCGGCCAGTCCGAGCCGGCCAGTCCCGAGCCGGTCAGCCCTGAGCCGGCCGGTCCGGAGCCGGCCAGTCCGGACATGGGCCGGTCTGCGCCGGCCGGTCCTGTGCCGGCCGGTGCTGCGCCGGGCCGGTCCTGTTCGGACCGGGCGTGTGCCGGCGGCGCGCTGTCGCCGGCCGGCGGGCGGGCCGGCGGTTGGGCCGGTGTCGCCTCGGGACGGAACCCGTATCCCTGGTAGTAGCCGTGGTACCCGGCGTCGATCTTGGTGGCGTGCATGTTCAGCACGCAGCCGAGCAGCCGGGAGTCGACCCGGTCCAGAGCGGCCACCGCGGTGGTGATCCGGTTGCGGTGGGTACGCCCGGCGCGGGCCACCAGCACCGCCCCGTCGGCGGCGGCGGCGACCACGGCCGCGTCGGTCACCGGCAGCAGCGGCGGGGTGTCGATGATGACCATGTCGAACCGTTCGCGGACGTGATCGAGCAGGTCCACCATGTGCTGTGAGCCGAGCAGCTCGCTCGGGTTGGCCGGGACGAACCCGCTGGGCAGCACCCACAGCTCGTGCGGCCCCCAGCGCTGCAGCACGTCGCCCAGGTGCACCTGGCTGGCGAGCACGTTGGACAGCCCGACCGCGCCCTCCAGCCCGAGGTAGGCGGCGACCCGGGGGTGGCGCAGGTCCGCCTCGATGAGCAGGGTGCGCGCGCCGGCCTCGGCGAACGCGACGGCCAGGTTCACCGCGGTGGTCGACTTGCCCTCGGCGGGCACCGGGCTGGTGATGACGATGACCCGGGGCGGTCGGTCCACGGAGACGAACTGGAGGTTGGTGCGCAGGTGCCGCAGCGCCTCGGCGCGGGCGGCCAGCGCCCGGCCGCGGGAGCCGTCAGCGATGACCCGGGAGCCGTCCGGGATCAGTGGCGTGCGGCGGGCGCTCTGGTCGTAGGGCACGACCGCGAGCGTCGGCGCGCCGGTGAGCTGGGTGAGCAGCTCCGCGGACTTCACGGTGGTGTCGAGCAGGTCGCGCAGCACCGCCCCGCCGACCCCGACCAGGAGGCCGAGCAGGACGGCGAGCGCGAGGTTGCGGGTCGGGCGCGGCGAGATCGGCGCGGGGTTGAGGGTCGGCCCCGAGACGATCTGCACCTGGATGGCCGGGCTGGGGGCCCCGGGCGGCGTCTCCAACTGCTGCACCAGCAGGACGAAGTCCTTGGCCAGCGCGGTGGCCAGCACCAGTGAGCGGGTCTTGTCGGTGTCGGTGACGGTGGCCCGCAGCAGCACCGTGTCGGGCAGCGCGCGGGCGGAGACCCGGTGTTGGATCTGGCCGGCCGGCAGGGTGACCCCCGGCTCGGCGCTGATCATGTGCGCCAGCCGGTCGCCGGTGATCAGCGTGACGTAGGACTTGACCCGCTGCTGCGAGAAGAGCCCGCCCTGGTACGAGTCGACCGTGTTGGCCTGGCTCGGCGTGGTCACGAAGAAGGTGACGTCGGTGGCGTACCTGGGTTGGCTGAGGGTGTTGACGGCGGCGGCGCAGGCGAGGGCGGCCACGGTCACCAGCGCAATCAGCCACCAGCGGCGTTTGGCGGCCCGGAGGACGTCACGAAGCTCCACAACTGCCTCCCGGCGGTCACCCGGTACCCGATGTCCGGTCTAGTGATGCGCGCCCAGCTTATGGTGTTTCGTGCCTATTTGAGGTGTTACCCCCGAAAATCCGCCAAGCACCCTGAACAACCGCCTAACGTGACATCGCGTTACGAAAGTCGGATTATGGACGGAGACCCATGCGGTATCGCGGTCGCAGCACGCTCGCGCCGGCCACGGCGCTCCTTGTCGACACCTTCGCCTGGCTGGTGGGCATCCCGGTGGCGATGGGCTGCCGGTACGACTTCGCCCCACCCGGCGCGGCCGTCCGCGGCTCGATCTTCATGGCGCTGCTCGCCGTCGCCGTGCACGCCGTCCTCGGCCACCGCTGCTTCCTCTACCGGGGCCGCCACCCGTCCGGCACGTTCGAGGAGGTCCGCGCCGTCTCCTCGGCGGTGGTGCTGACCGCCGGCACGGTGCTCCTGGTCGACCTGTTGCTGCCCGACCGGCTGGTCCCGGCCAGCAGCCCGCTGATCGGCGGAGTGCTCGCCCTGGTGCTGATGCTCGCCGGCCGGTACGCGTACCGGCTGCGCCGGGAGGGCCACCAGCGCCGGGCGGCCCGCCAGCACCGGGAGGCCCGCCAGCACCGGGAGGCCCGGCTACGCAGCGCCCAGCCCCCCGGCCCGACCCGCCCGCACGGCACCCCGGCCCTGCTCTTCGGCGCCGGCGTCACCGGGGCGGACCTGGCCCGGGCCATCCTGCGCGACCCGGCCAGCGACCACATCCCGGTCGGCTTCCTCGACGACGACCCGGCCAAGTGCCACCTGCGTGTGCACGGCATCCCGGTGCTCGGCGGCCGGGACGACCTGGCCGCCGCGGTGGCCGCCACCGGCGCGAGCACGGTCATCTGCGCGGTCGGCCGGTACGACGCCGCGCTGCTGCGCCAGCTCGAGACCCGGGCGCGGGCCGCCGGGGTGGCCTTCAAGGTCGTCCCCACCGTCGCCGAACTGCTCGACGGCCGGGCGAGCCTCACCCAGGTACGCGAAATGCAGGTCGCCGACCTGCTCGGCCGACGCCAGGTGGAGACCGACCTGGCCCCGGTCGCCGGGTACCTGACCGGCAAACGGGTGCTGGTCACCGGGGCCGGCGGCTCGATCGGCTCGGAACTGTGCCGGCAGATGCAGGTGTTCGCGCCCGGCGAGCTGATGATGCTGGACCGCGACGAGTCCGCGCTGCACGCCGTGCAGCTGTCGTGCAGCGGCCGGGCGCTGCTGGACGGCTCCGAGGTGATCCTCGCCGACCTGCGCGACACCGCCCGGATCCGGGAGATCTTCGCGACCCGCCGGCCCGAGGTGGTCTTCCACGCCGCCGCCCTCAAGCACCTGCCGCTGCTGGAGCAGTACCCGGCCGAGGCGGTGAAGACCAACGTCTGGGCCACCCAGACACTGCTGGACGCGGCCCGGGACGTGGAGCGGTTCGTCAACATCTCCACCGACAAGGCGGCGAACCCGTGCAGCGTGCTCGGGTACTCCAAGCGGATCACCGAGCGGCTGACCGCGCACGCCGCCGGCGCGTACCCGGGAGTGTTCCTGAACGTCCGGTTCGGCAACGTCCTCGGCAGCCGGGGGTCGGTCCTGGTCGCGTTCACCGCCCAGGCCGCCGCCGGTGGCCCGATCACGGTGACCGACCCGGAGGTGACCCGCTACTTCATGACCGTGCAGGAGGCCGTCCACCTGGTCATCCAGGCGGCCGGGATCGGCCGGGACGGGGAGGCGCTGGTGCTCGACATGGGCCAGCCGGTGCGGATCGACGATGTCGCCCGGCAGGTCGCCCGGCAGGCGGCCGGCCCCGTGGAGATCGTCTACACCGGACTGCGGCCGGGGGAGAAGCTGCACGAGGAGCTGTTCGGGGCCGGCGAGGCCGACCTGCGGCCACTGCACCCGCTGATCTCACACGTCCCGGTCCCGCCGCTGCGCCCGGAGCTGATCCACCGGCTCGACCCGGCAGCCGCCACCGCGGAGCTGGTCGACGACCTCGCCCGGTTGTGCCGGACCGGTCTGCCGGCCGCCCCGGCGGCGCGCTCCGCCCAGCTCCGGCGACCCGCGCCGGCGACCCGAGGGGGCTTGGCGGCAACCGTTGCGGGCGCACCGGCGCGGCGGTCCGGCCCGGCGGCCAACGACGACCTGGCGTCCGCCGTGGAGGCGTAGCGCAGCACTGCCGGGGGTGCTCGGCCGACAGGCGCGGCTGCTCGGCCGACAGGCGCGGCTGCTCGGCCGACAGGCGCGGGCGGTCAGTGCGGGTGCTCGCTGTGCACCAGGGCCACCGCGCCGAGCAGGTCGGCGTGGGCGCCGAGGGCGCCGGGCAGCAGCCGGACGGCCTCCGTTGTGGACGGTGCGGCGTACCGACTGATCGTCTCGTTCAGGCCCTCGATGATGTACCCGCCGGCCGGCCCGACCGTGCCGTCGACCACGATGGCGGCCGGGTTGAGCCAGGAGCACAGGTCGGCCAGCGGCCGGCCGATGCTGCGACCGAGGTCGCGCAGGATGCGCTGGCTGCCCGGGTCGCCCTGGATGGCCAGGTCGAGGATGGCGTCGAAGGTCACCGGGTGGGCGTACGCGGGCTGCACCAGGCGCAGCAGCCCCTGCCCGACCTCGTTGATCAGGCAGCCCCGGCCGCCGCACACACACAGCATCCCGCCCTCGGTGACCTGGACGTGCGCCAGTTCGCCGGCGTACCCGGTGACGCCCCGGTGCAGCTGCCCGTTGATGATCAGGCCGGCGCCCATGGTGAAGTTGCCGAGCTTGATGTAGACCATGCTGTCCGCGTCGCGGCCGGCCCCGAACCGGTGTTCGCCGAGCGCGCCCAGGTTGGCGTCGTTCTCCACCAGCGCAGGCACCCCGGTGCGGCTGCTCAGCACTCCGGCCGGGTCGTCGCGCAGCCACGGCACGTACTGGCTGCGCCGGCCGTGCACAGTGCCCGACGCCGGGCCGAGCGGGGCAGGCATGCCGACGCCGCGCCGGAACGGCGCGGGTACCCCGAGGGCGACCGCGCTGAGTGCCTCGACCGGGGTACCGGCCTGCGCCGCCACCTCGGCGAGCAGGGCCAGCGCGGGGTCGAGCAGTCCGTCGATGTCGTCCTGCGGGGTCATCGACACGGTGCGTTCGGCCCGGACCGCGCCGGCCAGCGTGACGACGGCGACCCGGAGCAGCCCGGTGGACCAGACCAGCGCGCCGATCGCGGGGGTCGGCCCGGCCAGGGTGAGGCTGCGCGCCGGGCGACCGGCCCCGGACCCGGGCTGCGGCGTGCTTTCGATCACCTGGCCGCGGGCGATCAGGTCGTCGACCAGCCCGGCGATGGTGGCCTTGGGCAGGCCGAGTTGCCGGACGAGGTCACTGCGGCGCAGCCCGTCGGCCCTGGCCAGCGCATCGAGCACGCGTTGCTGGTTGGGGCGCAGCGGCCCGGTTGGACGATCGGTCACCCGCACAGGGTACGGCCGGTCTGGCCATTTAGGCCAGTTCCGATCTAATGGGCCACGTCGACCAGTCGGCAAACGGAGTCGAATTTCTCTTGCGTTGAGCGCTACCCTGCTCTCGTGACGCCGATCTGGGTGAACGCCGATTCGATTGAATCCAGCCAAAAGACGATGGCGAGCGGCGATCCATCGGGGGCAGATCCGGCGTCTGGGACCGGCGCTCCGGCCATGCCCGCGCCGGGGCGCCGGCCCGGTCCGGCGGGACGCGGGTTGCGGCACGCCGGACGCGGGCTGCGGCAGGCCGGGGAACCACTGCGGGTACCGGTGTTCCGCTGGTGGTTCGTCAGCCAGGTGCTCTCCGCGTCCGGCACGATGACCCAGATCGGTCGCCCAGTCCTGGCTGGTGCTGCAGATCACCGGGCACGCCTTCGACCTCGGCCTGCTCGGCGCGGTGTCGTGGGCGCCGATGCTGCTCGGCGGCGCCTACGCCGGCGCCCTGGTGGACCGCTGGGACCGTCGTCGCCTGCTGATCGTCACGCAACTGGCGTTTCTGGTGATCGGCGTCGGCCAGGCCGCGCTGGTTGCCACCGGCGCCATCGAGCTGTGGATGATCTACGTGCTCGGCGGCCTCACCGGCGTGGTGATGGCGCTCGACAGCCCGGCCCGCCAGGTGTACGTGCTGGAACTGGTCGGCCGGGAGCGGCTGGTGAGCGCGGTCAGCCTGTACGAGGTGATCCTCAACGCCTCCCGGGTGATCGGGCCGGGCGTCGGCGGCCTGCTGCTGGCCACCCTCGGTGTCTCCTGGTGTTTCGCCGTCAACGCGCTGTCCTTCCTCGCCCCGCTGCTGGTCCTGCTCCGCTACCGGCCGACCGCCCAGGTTGCATCCGCCCAGGTTGCATCCGCTGATGTCGCGCCCGTCGTGCCCGTTGATCCGGTCGCGCCCGACGAGACCGGCCGGGGTGGCCGGCGGGCCGGCAGTGGTGCCCTCGCCGGAGTGCGGATTTCCTGGCGGAGTCCGGTGATCCGGTCCTGCCTGCTGGTCGCCGTCGCCGGTGGTCTGCTGTTCAACCTGGGTATCGCGCTGCTCGTGCTCGCCACCCGGGTGCTGCACCTGGGCGGCGGCGGGTACGGGCTGCTGATGTCGGCGTTCGGGCTGGGCGCGATCCCGGGCGCGCTGGTGGCAGCCGGGACCGGCGCGCCGAGCGGCGCCAAGGTGCGCGTCCTCGCAGTGCTCTCCGGTGCCATCGTGCTGGCCACCGCCGCTGCCCCCGGGCCGGTACCGGCGTTCATCGGCTTGGCCGCCGCCGGCTTCGCCTCGATCTGGTTGATCTCGGTGGCCAACACGCTGGTCCAGTTGCGCGCGGAACCGGCGCTGGCCGGCCGGGTGATGGGCGTGTGGGGGATGGCGCTGCCCGGCACGGTGCCGTTCACCGGCCTGCTCACGTCGGCGGTGACCCAGGAGTTCGGCGGGCGCGCCGGCTTCGGGCTGGCCGGCGTCGCCCTGCTCGCCGCCGGCCTGGGCTGCTGGTGGGCGCTCGCCGACCGTGGCGCCGCGAACCCGGCCGTTCCCGGGCCACCTACCACTCCAACTGTCGTGGCGGCGCCGGCGCCCGTCCTCGAATCCGTATCGACCGCAGCCGGGACGTCAGCTGGTAGATCCGGTCAGCCGGCGCAGGCGCCGACACCACAGGCCAGCGTCTGATGCGAATGAAGTCCGGCCGAAGGCCCGTAGCCGACTCCCATGGGCCCTTCGGCCGAAGCGCATCACCGGTACGGAACTGGCATGACCTCCAAACAGGTGACCCGTACCCCAGGACGCCGGACGCACTGTCCGATCGGCGGTGCCCAGACCACGCCTGAGTCGGATCTGAGCCACACCACTTCCCGCCGTTCGGCCGTCGGCGTATCAGTCGTCATGCGGACCGCTTCTCGACGGGCCGCATGACGAGGTGGCCCCGTGACAGATGACGACAGCAACGCCGGAGAGTTGTCGGAGTACCAGGCCGAACTCGAAGCCTCGCTCGATGCCGGGCAGGTACCGGACGGCTGGGAGTACCAAGTGTCCTGGGATGCGCGGCCGGGCACCGACGGCCGCTTTGCCGTCGCCGCGGCCGTTGTCGCCGCTGGCCTGATCGCCGGATGGATTGCCTGGGGATGGAAGGCCGGCATCGCCGCCGGATTCGTCGCGGTCGCGGTGATGATGCTGTTGGCGGTGCCGAGAGGCGGTCCCACGCCCGGTTCGATGATCACAGAGACGTTCACACCGCCGGATGAGACCGTGGCCGAGCTTGGTGTGGCGGGCCACGAGCTGGTGAAGGTCACACGCGGACGGCCGAAGTTCACGCGGATGCGTCCGGCGACGTCCACCGATCGGGGCAGCATCCGTCGCGGCTTGGTCGGCACGGCTGCCATGGTGATCATCTTCGGTACGCTGACGCTGCTGGTCGAGTCCGGCCGGATCGGTCCGACCGTTTACCTGCGAACCGGATCGATCCTCGGCGCGGTGGCCGGCGTCGGCCTCGCGGTGTGGTTGTGGGTACGCATGGGCGCGTACTCCCGGTCGGACACGTCCGACCGGGAGTCTCTCACCGATGGGATCTTGGGCACCGCCACCAGCGGCGGAGCCGCTGTGGAGGCCGTCGGCACCGGGCTGTTAGCCCGGCTCCCGCCGAGGGTGGCCCGGGTGGTGGGGCCGGGTTTCATCCTCGTCTGGGCGGCCGTTTCCGTGCTCGTCGCCTTCAGCCTGGCTCCGCCGGCGGGCCACTTGTGGTCGTCGGCCGCAGCGGCCGCAGATCTCATCGCGTTCATCATCGCTGGCCTCCGCGCGTTGCTCCTGGCTTCGATCGCACTGGTGAAACGGGACGGCTCCGCGCTCAAAGGTGTGTTGCTGACGCTCGGCCTGACGGGAGTACTGCTGCTGGTCGCGAAGCTGTTCGGCTGGCTCGACGACTGGACAGCGGTCATTACGTGGGTACGCCAGCGGTGACCTGGCACCTCATGGGGGACGGTGATCGGACCTGGGCCCATCGCCAGTGCGATCGGCTCAGACCGGGTGCTCGGCCTGACCACCCCTACACCCTGGCGCTACCTGTGGTCAGCTCTGCTGGTAGTTCACTGCGGCGAATCCGCACGACCGGTGCAGGTGCAGGTAGTAGGCGCCCTCCCCGGAGTCGTCCAGGTCCGCACCGCCGACCAGGCCTACGTAGTCCATCGACTGCCCGCAACCAGGGCAGTCGGCGTGTTCGGCGTTCTGGATCCAGTCGGGCCGGCCGCCCAACGTCGAACCGCCGCGGTCCCAGGCGCTGGCCCGGTACGGGCTCGGCCGGGCCGGCCCGGTGACCGGCCGCAGCGTCGGCGGGTCCTCCGGTTCGGCGGCACCGGGCAGATATCTCGGGCGAGTGTTGCCTGTCCACCAGGTGGCGCTGCCGGCGGGTTCGACCCGGCTGTACAGCGTCGTGTAGCAGGCGCAGAAGTGACAGGTCTCGATCACCAGGCGGCCGGACCAGCCGGTGTGCGCCAGCGCGGCGGCTACGGCTGGCTCGGCGGTGTCGAGGTCGGCGACGGTCCACAGGGGCGACGCGCACCATGGACAGGTGGCGCCGTCGGTGCGTGGCGATGTCTCGCGCAGGAGCCACCGGTACGCGGTGTCGCCGCACAGATCACGTCGGTTGCCGTCTGGGCCCACGGTCCAGCCGCCTTCGAGTGCGTAGCGCAGCGGCCCGACGTGCAGCTTGTCGGAGCCGGCTGGCGGATGCGCCACCCACCGACGCATGGCTTGTTCGGCGAGTGGATGAGCACTGTGCGCCAGGGCGAGGAAGAGGTGGTTGAGCCGATCCGGCGCCCGTCCGCCGTCGACCAACCCGATGACACGGCGGACCACGCCGGTGTCAGCCGCGCGGTACAACTTCGGCGGGTACAGCACATCGAGGTCGAACAGCAGACCCTGGCGCGGGACCAACCGCCGCGGTTCGTCATCCGCGATTCGGGAAAGTTCGTCGATCGCGTCGTCGTCCCCGGCAGCGGCTCTCCTGATCAACTCCTCAATCACGGGCCGATGCTAGTTCACGTCGATCATCCGGTCCCTACGAACACAGTGCCGTCACACGCCGGGCAGAGTTAGCCGATCACGCGTTCGGTCTTCGCTGCCGAGCATCACGCTGCCAACCGGATGGCATCCGGATCTGGCCGATGAGCGTGCGTTGGCTGACGTGGGGACATTGCGGCGAACGGCGTGCAGAAGCGATGCGTGCGCAGGCACGACCTCGGTGCGGTACGCGCCAACGGGGACGTCTCGGATCGACCGCCTGTCGCGTGGGTACGGGGACGGCGCCGGCCGTGACGGATCTGATCCACAAGCCGCGGACCCGGATTCGGGTGCTGGTCACTATGCCCAGGTGGGTGCGGAGACGACGACCTACCAGGTGAGTCCACCGAGATGGTTATGGCCGGACAGCAGACGGGCGATGCGGTCCTGCGCCGCTTTGCGTATGTCAGGCTGGGGGTGGTGTGCGTGCAGCGCGAGTTCCCCGTACATGTCATAGAAGTTCAACCGCTCGCGCAGCTGCTCGCGCTCGAACAGTTCCGGATACGCGCTGTGCAGCCATCCGGGGACCGCTGTGAGTGTGGTCGCGTCGAGCCCTTGTCCGTCGGGTACGGGTGGGTACTCTTGCGCCTTCGCGCACCAGCGGCTGATCTGCTGCTGGTCGCTCGTCACCGACGACGCCGAGATGGTCTCAGGGCGGTGAGCGATGCGACGATCTCAGAGACGAAACACCCGGGGATTGGATGGTGCGGCTGTGGGTGGTGCCTCTCTCGGCGCGGGCTCGGGCGAGTTCGTCACTGAGACCTTCGCGCACGACGGTGGACGGCAGGTGACGGTGTACGTGCCGCCGGACCCGCCCGAGGCGATCGTCTTCGCCGGTGACGGGCAGGTCATCTCGCCATGGGGTGGAGACCTCGTGGCGATCGATGTACCGCCCACGATGGTGGTGGGGGTTCACCGGCCGGTCGACGAGACGCTCCGGCTCCAGGAGTACTCACCGGGCTTCGATCCGGAGCGGTTCGCGGCGCATGAGACGTTCCTCGTCCGAGATGTTCGACGGTGGACGCAGACCCGGTTCGGAGTAGCACTGCCCCCCGAACGGACTGCGGTGTTCGGTGTCTCGGCGAGTGGAGAGTTCGCGCTTGCCATGGGTTTGCGTCACCCGCACGTCTTCGGTGCCGTCTTCTGTGCCTCCCCGGGTGCCGGCTACCAGCCACCTGCGGCAATGCCGGCTCAACTCCCGCGTACGTACATCGTCGCCGGCACGCAGGAGCCGTTCTTCCTCGAGAACGCAACGCGGTGGGCGACAGCCATACGCGACGCGGGCGGAGACGTCGTCATGAACGAGCGCGAGGGGTCGCACGGCGACGTGTTCTGGCAACTGGAGTTCCCGCTGATGGTGGCGTGGGCGTTCGGACGGTGACGTCGCCGAAAGGCACGCTCATGCCGCGATCAGCTCGCCACGGAACCTCACGTCGACTTTGTCCGTCCGGCTCGCGCACTGCCGATGTGCGTACGGCTCATTGGGCCCTGGCTTGCATGATCGCCTGATCGTCCCGCTCCTTGCCCTGTGCACGTCGCACCAGGCGGCACACTTCCCGCAGGCCGGCAGCCTCGATCTGGAAACCGACGTCATCCGCCGTGTAGAGATGGCGCTCGAGCTCGATCTCATGGCCGAACTGGCGGTATGCCCCGGAAACGTCGCGCGTGCCTTTGCCGGACTGGAATCCGACGAGCAGATGGCCGGCCGGGCGGAGAACCCGGGCGGCCTCTGCGAAGAGGCGCGCTTGACCGGCGGGAGGAGTGTGGATGATCGAGTACCACAGCATCACGCCTGCGAACTGGCTGTCCGGGTAGGGCAGCTCGGTCAACGAGCCCACAGTGAACATCAGGCCAGGGTGGTTGCGTCGGGCCATGGCGACCATGCCCGGCGAGAGGTCGACACCCTCCACCGAGCAACCGCGTTCGGTGAGGTATTGACTCATCCGGCCGGTGCCACATCCTGCATCAAGGACCTGCGCGTCGTTGCCCGCCGTCACCGCCATGGCGAAAGCGTCCACCATGGCGAGGTCGAGGGGTGCCTCCGCGCGGGTGTCCGGCAGGTAGGTGGCGTAGTCCTCCGCCACGGTGTCGTAGGCCCGTTGCACCCCGCGGAAGTCGAGCGGATCCGGTGGAGAAAAGATCACCGGCCGGATTATGCCAGCAGCAAGGTCTTGGCCCGGCCCCGTCAATGTCCTGTTCTGCCACAGTCAGCGCACGCCCTACCGGCGATCTGCGCACTCGTGAGACTCCGCTTCTGCCGCGGATCGCTTGTCGCGCGGTATCGCCGGACGACGAGGAGTCGAGGCGATCGGTCCTGCCGATGGCCGGATACGGTGAAGTCCCAGCCCACCAGTCGAGGCCCGGTCCAGTTGATGCCAACGCGGTAACCCTGGTCGGCGAGTTCTGGAAGCTCACCGTTCCGCCAGGTCTCCAGGGAGACAGAAACGGGGCTGAGGCCGCTGCCCCAGATGGCAGCCGCCCGCTGAGCACGGGACCGAGACGACCAGTACGGCAGGGCTCTGGCACCGCTGGAGGTTTTCGGAGCGGGGCTTCCCTGAGCGTCGCGTACGAACCAGATGGTCCGGTGACCTGCAACCTCGCGGAAGAATGCCGCAGCCTGTCTGCCGCTCTGGCTCACGGGTCACCACGTTACCGCGCGACGCCAGCGGAATTTGGTGCCACCCGAGTCTGCGCCGGCCCTCATCAGGCTGGCACAGCGTGGTACCGGGGCGAGGATCTTGGCAGCCGCCTCTGCCGCGGACCAGGCGCTACCGGCGAGCTGTGCCACACCGGGGAAGGCCTATTCGTCTCCGCCGCTGAAAGTGGCCGCCGGAGGCTTGCGGCCCCGCGTGGCCTTGGCGGGTGCGACCGCCTGAGCCGGCTGAACGTCGGTTTGGGACTGGGCTGCCTCGTACGCCTGCACGATGCTCTGCGAGATCCGCCCCCGGGCGGCCAACTGCTGGCCCGTCGCCGAGGCCCACTCCCGAATCTGTGCGTTTCGGTCCTTCGTCGCCCGAGCCGAAGCCGCCGCGCTACCACGAGGCGTGCGGGTGACCACGACCTGTCCCACACGGCCACGACTCACCCGCCGCGCGTGAGCCAAGTACACAGCCAGGGCGTCCTCCAACTCCTTGAGGTGGGCCGTCGACAGGTCGATCGAGTAGGAGACGCCATCGATACCGAACTCAGCCGTCCGCTCAGCAGCCGACCCGTCGAGGTCGTCAATGAAATGCACAACGGTGCTACTCGCCATCGGCATATCCTTCCGTGCGTATTCCAAGATTGCGGAATCCTGAGTCAGTCCTATCAGGGACTATGGCGATAGTAGCCGCCACCTGAATCCCGTCACTCGCGGGATCGAAAACCCATACGTTGCTTCGGGGGTACCAGATTTGACGAAGATCCACCCGGGAGCGACCCGTTAGCGGCGAGACCTTGTCCTACCTGGACGACCTGAGATCGAGTTGCAGCCAGCCCAACCAGAAGCCGAGCGGCGGGCGAATACATGGGCCTAGAGCGTGCCGTCGGACGGATTTGACCTCAACGCAGTTACGGCATCGCTCGAACACGTCGGCCGGCAGTTGTCGAAGCGGCTACATCCCGGGGCGGCGTGGTTAGAAGTCTGGTTCGGCGCGTAGGCCGGCCAGCGCCGCGGGCGTCTGGTCCGGCGCGAACGACCAGCCGGGGAAACCGCCCCACGCGATGCTTACGCGAAGGTATTGCACCAGCGTGATGCCGTCCCGTCCCGCCACGTAGGAGAGCGCGGGGTCGGCGCTGTGGTCGGGCAGGTAGAGGACATGGGTTCCGCCGCTGACGTTCGCCTTGTGAAGCTCGTCGGGAGCGAACGGGAAGGCCAACTCGGCCTCGGCGTCGCCGTCCTCGGTGTGCTCCTCCCAGCTGTAGTCCAGATAGTCCACGCCGGGCAGTACCATCGGGTCGGGAAAGCCCGGCCCGGGCGGCATGCCCCGGTGTGACGGGAACGGTGTGTTGTAGTAGAGACCGAGCGTGGGGCAGTCGCCGGTGAAACTCACCGACCCCACCTCGCGCAGGGTCGCGGCGAACGCGGCGGGTAGTCCGCCGATCTCGGCATCGAGTCGGTCCACGTCGGCACGGTCGGCGTCGGTTGGCGGCTGGTGTACCGGCACCCGGGCGTCGTCGGGAACGTGGCCGAGGCCTTCCAGCTCCTCGGCGATGCGCGCGACGTGGCGGGCGACGCGGCGCATGGTCTCCCGGGCGACCTCCGCGACGTCGTCAGCCAGATGGCCGGGGACCTCGCCCAGCCCGCTGAGTTCGTCCCAGACGGCACGGTGTTCACCGGCGAGGAACCGTTGGTGGTATGAGGCCATGGCGGCGAGTGTGCCATACCAGTTCCGGCCGCAGGACTCGGCGACTGGACGAACCTTCGCCATGGTCGTCGCCCCTGCCGGCGACGCGGCCCGCGCCGCGCACGCTTCTGGCCGCATACTGCGCCATCAGCGTTCCACCGTGCGTCGGTGCTGCTCACCCCATTCCCGCGTGATCTCTGCTGCCAACGCACTGATCACGGATCTCGGCTTCGGGTAAGGGCGGCGCGTGTCAGTGCGCCGGGCGCCTACCGTGGGTCCATGGTCGTCACAGGTATCGCCGCAGGCGTTCCGTTCAGCGCGCTGCCGCCCATCGGCAACGGGCCTGCCCCGCTCGTCGTGACCTGGCACATGATGGACGCGCCATGCACCGATGCCGCGTTCGCCGCTGCATTGCCGTTGGCCGGTATCCAGGCATGGCGGGTCCATCTGGGCATGCCGTGGTGCGGCGTGCGCGCCTATCCCGAGGGGTACGAACTGTCTCGCCGTGATCCGATGATGCTCTACGTGGATCCGGTGGTGCGCCAAGCCGTCGAGGAGTTCCCGGCCGCCCTGGCCGACCTGCGCGCCCGGTTCCCAATCACCGACGCACCGATCGGCGTCGTCGGCGGTTCGCTGGGTGGTGCGGTGGCACTGACCGTGACCGCGAGCGGTGTCGTGCCGGTAGCGGCGCTGGCGGTGGTGAACGCGGCCATCCGCGCGTCGTCCGTCGTCGCGCTCATCTCGGACTCCCCCGATCGGCCCTACCCGTGGAACGATGCCTCCCGGGCCGCCGCCGACCGGCTGGACTTCATCGCGCGCGCAGCAGATCTCGGCGGTACGGCACTGCTGGTGGTCAGCGGCGACGAGGACTACCCGGTGTTCCGCAGCGACGCCGCGGCCCTTGCGGCCGTGGTTGCAGGGGCGAGCCTGGCGACGGTACCCGGATTGGCTCACCCACTCGCCGAGCGACCAGGCGAAGAACCGGCCCCACAGACACCCGAGGCGAAGATCGTCGACGAGGTGATCACCGCCTGGTTCACCACCCATCTCGCCGGGTAAGCCGGGAGCGGATCAGCCGAGCGCGACGGACGTGTGCCGGCAGCTGAGCTGTTGCCCGCGGCCGCCGCAGAGGTGGACTCGGTCGTCGACCTCACGGTCGGGTTCGCTCCGCAGGAACCTGTCGGGTCCAACGTCGCCGTTGCTGACATGGACCGCCCACTCCTCGTAGTGCCAGCTGGGGTTACACGCGCAGTCGGTGGACCGGAACCGGAAGTTGGTCCGGTACCGGGCCGACCTGCCCGCAGGTGCGGGTGAACAGGCAGGGTCGATGCTCGCGGCCGGGGGAACGCCGCCCTGCCGGGCAGCCGCTCCACGATGATCGCCGATCCGTCGAAGATGAGCCCCAAGCCGAGATCGCGGGCCACGTTCACACCGCCGGTGTGCACCTCGTCGTGGCGCGGGTAGCCGACGGCCTCGTCGGCCAGGACGTCGTGGACCACGACATCGCCGGTCGGCAGGGACTGGGGAAGCGTGACGGCGGGAGCTTATAGGCCTGGTCCGCTCGTCAGGCGTCGCCTCGGGCAACCAGTTGGCCGTCGACGTAGGCGTAGACCGGCTGCGGACGGAACCCGGCGAACAGCCAGGCACGGTGCTTATCGATCCGGACGGTGTGCCGTTCCTGCACGCCGACCGGGAACTCATAGGTCTTCACCAGCTTGACCGAGAACATCCGGAAGTCGCCGACCACCTTCGCGCCGTCGACGGTGATGGACAGCCCGCCCCACATCTTGCTGAACGAGAACTCCACCTGATGCCGTTCGACCTGACCGACCTCGAATGCAAGCTTCATGCCGGCCCGGTACCCACCGGGCGGCGCAGCCCAAACCCGGGGAGGGTCAGCGACCGCCGGCGACTCGCAGGATAGTACCGGTGGTATAGGACGCGGCGGGGCTGAGCAGCCAGGCGATTGCCTCGGCGATCTCGTCCGGCTCGCCGGCCCGGCCCAGCGGGATGCCCGGCCCGACCCGCTCCGCCCGGCCCGGGTCGCCGGAGCTGGCGTGGATCTCGGTGCGGATCACGCCGGGCGCCACCGCGTTGACCCGGATGCCTTGCGGGGCAAGCTCTTTGGCCAGGCCGACGGTGAGCGTGTCGACGGCGCCCTTGCTGGCGGCGTAGTGCACGTACTCGCCGGGCGCGCCGAGTGTGGCAGCGGCCGAGGAGATGTTCACGATCGCGCCGCCGCTGCTGAACCGGCGGGCGGCGGCGCGGGCGCAGAGCAGCGCGCCGAGCACGTTCACCTCGAGTACCCGACGCAGGTCGTCCAGGGTTGCGTCGGCCAGCGGGCCGAGGGGTGCGGTCACCCCGGCGTTGTTGACCAGGCCGGTGGGTTGGCCGAAGCGCTGCTGCGCCGCGTCGAACAGCGCGTCGACGGCGGCCTCGTCCCGGGTGTCCACAGCCACCGCGAGACCCTGCGCTCCGGCGGCCGCCACCTGGTCGGTGACCGCGCGGGCGGCGGCGGCATCCTGGCGGTACCCGACAACAACGTGGTGACCCTGGCTCGCCAGCAGCAGGGCGGTAGCCGCGCCGATGCCTCGACTACCCCCGGTAATGATCGTGACCGACTGCATCGTCGGAGCGTAGCGCCGGTTCCCGAGCCCGCGGAGCGATAGGTGCCGGGCGTCACGCCGCCGGTTGCACTGGCCGGACCGTCGCGGGGGCCGGCGGGCGGGGTGACTGTCCGATGTGGACCTAGGACCGGCGGTGATTCCTGGGCGAATCCTGTGCCTGATGCGAACCGGCCGGTAGCGGGGCCTGGACCGGGTATCCGGGCTGCCATAGACTCGGGCGACTCGCCACGGCCTCTCGTGACGCAGTGCCTGCATCCTGCTACGCCAACGGTTTCCGGAGCGTTGCCGATGACCGGCAGACTGATCCGCCTGGTGCTCCAGTCGCGGCGTCGGCTGGTCCGCGACGCCCTGAGCGCGTACTTCGACAACCTGCCCGAGTTCGACGTGGTCGGACACGCGGCCGGACTGTCCGCGCTACCCGAGTTGTGTGCGCTGCGCCGGCCGGACATCGCGGTCGCCGAGGTGGGCCGGCTCACCCTGGACGCGGTGGAGCGGCTGCGCGACCTGCACCACGCGGTACCGGGCACCGAACTGGTGCTCTCCTATGCGGCGGCCTCCCCGTCGGTGCTGGCCGCCGCGGCAGCCGCCGGGGTCAGCGCGCTGGTACCCACCTCGCGCGGCCTGGACGTGCTGCTGCGCGCCGTCCGCCGGCACGCCACGCCGGCCCGCCGGCACCCGGACGGCACTGCGCTGACCGACCGGGAGGTGCAGGTCGCCTCGCTGCTGGGGGCCGGGCACAATGTGCCGCAGATGGCCGACCGGATGGGCATCTCCGCGCGCACCGTGGAGAACCACAAGCGGCACCTCTACACCAAGCTGGGGGTCGGCAACTCCAGTCACGCGGTGGCCCGCGCCACCGCGCTGGGCCTGATCGAGCCGGACGGCAGCCCGCGCCCGTCCGGGGGTGATCCCGGCCGCGCGACGCTGGTCGTCGTGCACGGTCGGCCCGGCCCGTGCCTGGACGCGGTGGCCCGCGGTGTACTGGGCGTGGGCCTCCCGCTGCTGCTCTCCACCGCCGCCGCGACGGCCACTGCCGACGCCGCCAGCGACACGGCCGACCCGGCGACGCCGAGCGAGACCGCGACCGCCGACCCGGCCGAGGCTGCCCGTCCTGCCGTCGACTTCCGGCGCGACCACTGGCTGCGCTGGCAGCGCGGGCCGATGGCGGTGGTGCTGGTCGACCCCGGCCCGACGGACTGGGCGATCCCGTTCTCGTTGCCGGCGCCGCTGATCGTCGTGCACGGCACCGGTCCGGATCTGGCTGACGTGGCGGCAGCGTTGATGCACGGCGCGCAGGCGCTGGTACGCGGCGCGGAGGCGCGCGACGACATCGTGGCGCTGCTGCCGCTGCTGCGGTTGGGGTACTTCGCGATGGACAGCGCGCACATCACCGAACTCGCGGACTGGTTGACCGCGAAGGTCGCCGACCGCTCCAGCGGGGTGCCGGTGCTGACCGCGCGGGAGCGGGACATCCTCGCCTCCATCGCCCGGGGCGACACGGTACGGCAGACGGCCAGGTCACTGGGGATCGCCGAAAAGACGGTGGAGAGCCTGCAGGCCCGGCTGCTGCTCAAGTTCGGGGCCCGTAACCGGTCGGAGGCGCTCACCATGGGTTACCGCCTCGGACTGGTCAGCCCATCCGATGCCGCCGGTGACCGGGTTGTCGCACACGGTTAGTCCCAAGGGGATCCCTTAAGGGGCTTCCGTTCTGGCGGGATCTGCGGCGAGTCCATTGACTACCACCAGTGTTACGTCGCGTAGTCGATGCGACCCCCCATCCCCGGAGGAGGACCCCTGTGGCCCCGATCAACGCGAGCAGCCGTCGAAGATCGACCTCGGCGTACCAGTACCGCCGACCCGCGGAGCCCACCGGCGCCCGGCGCGGCCGGGCCACCCGCCGCGCGGTGCTGTTCGGCGGCACCGCTGCCGCCCTGGCCACCGCCTTCGGCGCGCTGGAACTGCTGCGGGAGCACGCGATCCTGCCCGAGCGTGAGGCCGCCGCGTCCGAACTCCCCTCGGACACCCAGTTCGACCTCGGCCACTTCATGCCGGCTGCGGTGTCGATGGGCGGCGTGCCGGTACGGATGCCCCCGGTACACACCGTGTTCGCCACCGCCCGGCTGTCCCGCAACCCGCGCCGCGAGGACCGGGACGCGCTGGAGGACGCGCTGCGCACCGTCGAGCACACCTACCCGTGGTCGCCGGCCGGCATCTTCCTGGAGACGGCGTACGGACTGCCGTACTTCAACCGGCTCAACCACCGGGTGGTGCAGTCCTACCTGCCGAAGCTGCGCTCCGACCCGAAGCGCTCGGTGCTGGAGGAGGCCGTGCCCGGCCCCACCGACGTGCACCCGAGCAACCCGGGGATCAGCAAGCTGCGGTTCAACAACCAGGTGAAGATCGAGCGCAACGACCTGCTGTTCACGCTGCGCGGCGACAACGCCGACATCATCGCCGACGTGCTCGCCTGGCTGGGCGGCAGCGACCGGCTGCACCACCGCCGGGTCCGCTCGCCGCGGCTGCGTGCCGGGCTGACCTTCACCTCGAGCCGGGCGATGTTCGTCCAGGCCGGCCTGCCGCGTCAGCTCGCGGTGGCGGAGAAGCTCGACTACGCCGGCCGGATGCACCCGGATTCGCCGATGTTCATGGGCTTCGTCAGCCAGCAGGTCGAATCGAACCCGGCCGGCAACACGGTCACCTTCGCCGGCCGGCAGGGGCATCCGCTGACCACCGCGCGCAGCGGCGACTACTTCGACAACGGCGCGATCCAGCACCTCGCCCACGACATCCTCGACCTCCAGGCGTGGTACGCCGACGACGAGCCCTACACCGAGCGGGTGCAGTACATGTTCCGCTCCAACCCGATCCCGCACGAGGGCGGGACCGACCAGTTCACCGACAGTGGCGGTCCGATGATCTTCCCGGCCGCGTTCCACGGCAACGACGACGCGGAGAAGGCCGCCCGGGGAATCAAAACCTTCGAGGGGGAGCGTCGCCTCGGCCACCTCGCCTGCCTGCACCGCTCGTCGCGGGCCGCCGACGGCACGCCGCTGCACCTGCGCGCGGACGGCCCCGGCTACGACGCCATGGACACCCCCGGCGGGGTGAAGCTGCCGAAGTTGCAGTTCTCGCTGTACGTGCCGACGGCCGAGCTGATGGCCAACATCCGCCGCGACGCGGCATCCCTGGACCTGCAGGACAAGTTCAAGGTGGACCCGGAGGACAACGGCCTGGAACGGTTCCTCACCGCGACCCGCCGACAGAACTTCCTGGTACCGCCCCGGCGGCACCGTTCCTTCCCGCTCGTCGAGAAGCACTGACCCGCTTCGAGCAGGCACTGAGTCGAGCAAACGCTGAGCTGACCTCCCGGCGTGACCCGGGCCACCCAGGCCCGGGTCACGGGGCGGGTCAGTTGTTCACGTTGCCCGCGCCGACCAGCGCCTTGAGGTCGGCGAGCAGCGCCGGACTCACCTCGACCGGGTGGTTGACCAGCCGGACGACGTGCTTGCCCAGGTCCACCCGGACCTCGGTGCGGCCCCGGTGCCGGGTGAGGATCTCGTTGAGCCGTTCCATCCGGTCCAGATCCACAGTGGACGCCCGCATGGTGATGGTGACCGGCCGGCCGCCGTCGGCCTGCAATTCGCCCAGCTCCAGGATTTTGATGTCGGAGACCACCACCGAGGTGGAGCCGGTGTCCCGGCGGTTCACCCGACCGCGGATGGCGAGCACCAGATCCTCGGCCAGCCGGTCGGCGAACTGCTCGTAGGTGGCCGGGAAGAACAGCACCTCGATGCCGCCGGCCAGGTCCTCGCAGGTGGCCGAGGCCCACATCTTGCCCAGCTTGGTGACCCGCTTGCTCAGGCCGACCAGCATCCCGGCGATGGTGACGTTGGCCCCGTCGGGCATCTCGTCCTCGGTGATCTGGACGATGCTGTGCTCGCAGTTGGCCTTGAGGATGCGTTCCGCGCCGGCCAGCGGGTGCGAGGAGACGTAGAGGCCGAGCATCTCGCGCTCGAAGGAGAGCCGGGTCTTGCGGTCCCACTCCTCCTCGCGGACCTCGACGGTCAGGCCGCTCGGCTCGTCATCCTCGGCGATGTCGCCGAACAGGTCGAACTGCCCCTCGGCCTCTTTCCGCTTGATCCCGGTGACCACTTCGACCGCCTGCTCGTGGACTTCCAGCAGGCCGCGCCGGGAGTGCCCGAGCGAGTCGAAGGCGCCCGCCTTGATCAGCGACTCGATGGTCCGCTTGTTGCAGATGGCCAGCTCGCCCTTGCTCATGAAGTCACTGAAGGTGGTGTACGCCCCCTTCGCCTCACGGGCCCGGATGATCGCCGCCACGGCCGGCCCACCGACGTTGCGCACTGCGCCCAGCCCGAACCGGATCGAGCCGTTGACCGGCAGGAATTGTCCGACCGACTCGTTCACGTCGGGTACCAGCACGGTGATCCCCATCCGCCGGCACTCGGCCAGGTAGATGGCCATCTTGTCCTTGTCGTCGCCGACCGAGGTGAGCAGCGCCGCCATGTACTCGGCCGGGTAGTTGGCCTTGAGGTACGCGGTCCAGTAGGAGATCAGCCCGTAGGCGGCGGTGTGCGCCTTGTTGAAGGCGTAGTCGGCGAACGGGACGAGGATGTCCCAGAGCGTCTGGATGGCTTCGTCGGAGTACCCGTTGGCGCGCATGCCGTCGCGGAACGGGATGAACTCCTTGTCCAGTACCGCGCGGACCTTCTTGCCCATCGCCTTGCGCAGGTTGTCGGCCTTGCCGAGGCTGTACCCGGCCAGCTTCACCGCGGCCCGCTGCACCTGCTCCTGGTAGACGATCAGGCCGTAGGTGGGGCCGAGGATCTCGTCCAGCGGCTCGGCCAGCTGCGGGTGGATCGCGACGATCTCCTGCTGGCCGGTCTTGCGTAGCGCGTAGTTGGTGTGGCTGTTGGCGCCCATCGGGCCGGGCCGGTAGAGGGCGAGCGCGGCCGAGATGTCCTCGAAGGTGTCCGGGCGCATCAGCCGCAGCAGCGAGCGCATCGGGCCACCGTCGAGCTGGAAGACGCCGAGCGTGTCGCCGCGGGCCAGCAGTTCGTAGGTGGTCGGGTCGGTCAGCTCCAGGGAGAGCAGGTCGATCTCCCGGCCGGTGGTGACCGCCACGTTCTTCACCGCGTCGGCCATGATGGTGAGGTTGCGCAACCCCAGGAAGTCCATCTTGATCAGGCCGAGGGTTTCGCAGGTGGGGTAGTCGAACTGGGTGATGATCGCGCCGTCGTCGTCGCGGCGCATCACCGGCACATGGTCGATCAGCGGCTCGGCGGACATGATGACGCCGGCCGCGTGCACTCCGGTCTGCCGGACCAGCCCTTCCAGGCCGCGGGCCACCTCCATCACCTTGGCCACGTCGGCCTCGGTGTCGTGCAGGGTGCGGATCTCGGCGGCCTCGCTGTAGCGCGGGTGGGTGGCGTCGAAGATGGCCGAGAGCGGGATGTCCTTGCCCATCACCGCGGCCGGCATCGCCTTGGTGATCCGGTCGCCGAGCGCGTACGGGTAGCCGAGCACCCGGGAGGCGTCCTTGATCGCGGCCTTGGCCTTGATGGTGCCGAAGGTGGCGATCTGGGCCACCCGGTCGGAGCCGTACTTCTCGGTCACGTAGCGGATGACGTCGGCGCGCCCACGCTCGTCGAAGTCGATGTCGATGTCGGGCATGGCGACCCGCTCGGGGTTGAGGAACCGCTCGAAGATCAGCCCGTGGGTGATCGGGTCGAGGTCGGTGATGCCCAGCGCGTACGCCACGATGCTGCCGGCTGCCGAGCCGCGCCCGGGTCCGACCGGGATGCCGTTGCGCTTGGCCCAGCCGATGAAGTCGGCCACCACCAGGAAGTAGGCCGGGAACCCCATCTGGATGATGACGTCGGCCTCGTATTCGGCCTGCCGCCGCCGGTCGTCGGGGATGCCGCCCGGGTACCGGCGGGCCATCCCCTCCCAGACCTCCTTGGTGAACCAGGACTGCTCGGTCTCGCCGTCGGGAGCCGGGAAGCGCGGCATCAGGTTGTGGTAGGCGAACATCCCGGTGGTGTCCACCCGCTCGGCGATCAGCCGGGTGTTCTTGCACCCCTCGGCCCACGCGTCGGAGGAGTCGATGGCGAACATCTCCTCGGCCGAGCGCACGTAGTAGCCGTTGCCGTCGAAGCGCAGCCGCTTGGTGTCGGAGATGTTGGCGTTGGTCTGCACACACAGCAGGGCGTCGTGCGCCTTCGCCTGGTGCGGGAAGGTGTAGTGCGAGTCGTTGGTGACCACCGGCCGGATTCCCAGGGTCTTGCCGATGTGCAGCAGCCCCTCGCGGACCCGGGTCTCGATGTCGAGGCCGTGGTCCATGATCTCCAGGAAGTAGTTGTCCGGCCCGAAGATCTCCCGGTACTTCGCGGCCGACTCCATGGCCTCCTTCTCCTGCCCCAGTCGCAGCCGGGTCTGCACCTCGCCGGAGGGGCAGCCGGTGGTCGCCATGATCCCGGCGGAATATTCGGAGATCAGGTCGGCGTCCATCCGGGGCTTGCCGTACTGGCCCTCGATGGAGGCGCGCGAGGTGAGCGCGAAGAGGTTGTGCAGGCCGGTGTTGTTCGCCGCCCACATCGTGGTGTGGGTGTACCGGCCACCGCCGGAGACGTCGTCGGAGCGCTGGTCGGGCCGCCCCCAGCGGACCGGGGACCGGTCGAACCGGGAGGCCGGCGCGACGTAGGCCTCGATGCCGAGGACCGGGGTGATGCCGACCGCGGTGGCCGCCTTGTAGAAGGCGTACGCGCCGTGCATGTTGCCGTGATCGGTGATCGCCACGGCCGGCATGCCCAGCCGCTGCGCCTCACCCATCATGTCGGCGATCCGGGCCGCCCCGTCCAGGATCGAGAACTCGGTGTGCACGTGTAGGTGCACGAACTGGTCAGACATGGGTGGCCGCCGTCTGCAATGCCGAGGCGAGCTGGGCCGGGTCGAGCTGGGCCGGGTCGAGCTGGGCCGGGTCGAGCTGGGCCGGGTCGAGCTGTGCGGTGCCGACCCGGGCGGCGGTCAGCGCGCGGTGTTCGCACACGGTGTTGTTCACGGCGGAGGGGGAGACGCCGAGCAGGGCGGCGAGTTCGGCGTGGGTCATCTCACCGACGGCCTCGGCGATGGCCGACCTGCGCACCTCCGCCAGCACCGCTTTCGCCTCGTCGATCAGGCGCGGCGCACTACGCGCGGCGTGCACCGGATCAAGATCGAGTATCCCCGCGACGGCCTGCGCGAGGGCGTCCACCCGGAGCTTCAACGGAGCAAGTTCAAGATCAGAATCGACAGCCACGGTACCACCCTAGACTGTTGTCCAGCCTCTTCCTGAGTGCCTCTCCGGGCCAACATTCGCGGGTACTCCGATGGCATGCTCACCGGGTGCTGATCGTGATGGCCGGCCTGCCCGGAGCCGGAAAAAGCGCTGTGGCGCAGGACCTTGCCGGCGCACTGCCCGCCGCGTTGCTCTCCGTCGACCCGATCGAAGCGGCGCTGTGGACCGCCGGGATCGCCCGGCACCAGCCGACCGGACTGGCTGCCTACGTGGTCGCCGAGGTACTCGCCGCCGAGCAGTTGGCGGTCGGCCGGCCGGTGGTGGTGGATGCCGTCAACGACGTCGAGCCGGCCCGCGACCAGTGGCGCGGACTCGCCGCCCGGACCGGCGCCCGGCTGGTCTTCATCGAAGTGCGTTGCGGCGACGAGACCGAACATCGCCGCCGGCTGGTCGCCCGGCGCCGCGACATCCCGGGCTTCCCCGAGCCGACCTGGGAGTCGGTGCTGGCCCGCCGCGTGGGTTTCACCGACTGGTCCGACCGCCGCCTGGTCCTCGACTCGGTCAACCCCCGCGCCGCCAACCTCGCCACCGCCCTCGCGCACCTCGGCACGGGGTGAGGAAGATCGCGATCTCAGACAAGTCCCAGCCGGGCGCCGAGCCAGTCGAGGCTGAGCCGGAGGCCGGTGAGCCAGGCAGTCCAGTCGTGGCCGCCGGAGACCGAGTAGAACTGGGTGGGGATGGCCCCCTGCTGGCAGATCGCCCACATTTTCCGGGTCTGGTCGTTGTACGGCACATCGTCGCGGCCGGCGGCCAGGAAGGCCGACAACTGGGGGTACCGGCGGGCGGTCACCAGGCTCGCCGGGTCGATCCGGGCGTACCCGGCCAGGTCGCCGTCGAACGCCCGCTGCACGGTGGTGGCGACCGAGCCGTCGATGCTCGGCCGGTCCTGACCGGCCAGGTCGAGGAAGCTGCGGTACCGGTCCGGGTCGCGCAGCGCCAACTGCACGGCACAGGTGCCCCCGGCCGCGTACCCGCCGACCGCCCAGGGCCCGTCCCGCACCGTCAGGTGGGCGGCCACCCAGGCGGGCACGTCGCGGGTCAGGTAGCTGGCGGCGTTGCCGAGCCGGGAGTCGGCGCACACCGGGTTGCCCAGGTCCGCGCCGAACGGGTCGGCGACCACCACCACCGGGGCCAGCCCGGCGTGCCGACCGGCCCACTCGTCCAGCACCCCGGCCAGCCCCGCCGCGATCCAGTCGTCCGGCGAGTCCGGCCCCCACCGGCCCGAGCCCGGCGGACCGGGTAGCGGGCCACCAGGGAACGGGGCGCCTGGCGTCGGCGCGACACCCGAGGCTGGCGGCCCGGGTACGCCGGGCAACAGCAGCAGCACCGGCAGCCGCGGCGGCCGACGGGTACCCGCGGCGGGCGGCCGGTAGACGCGCGCCGGACGAGCCGTGAAGTGGGAGACCGTACCCACGATGGAGACCGTGGACACGACGCCCGCCGACGGCATCCCGGCGGGCGGCCGCCACGACTCGATCAGCGGCCGGCCGGCCGCGCCAGGCCGCCAGACGGCCCCGGACCCCGGCAACGCCCGCGTCACCGCCCCGGCCCCGGTCACCAGCAGCGCCGCCACGGCCGTGACCACCCCGGCCGCCCACGGCAGCCACCACCACCGCACCAGCCGGTCGATCACGTTGCGCCCCTCCTCAGCTGGCGGCAACTCATGCCGCGCCCGGTCCGGGGACGGCCAGCAGTTGGGGGATGACGGTCTGGAAGTACAGTGCCGAGCCGGGCTTGTAGTAGTGCACGCCGTCCCAGCGGTAATCCAGGTTCCTGGCCAGGTCGCCGCAGAAGCGGGCCGGCGGGTCGACGGTGAAGACGTGCCGGGGATCGGCGACCGCGAGCGCCTTCAGCAGCACGTTGACGTGCCGGGTACGGGAGTCGTCGCCGCGTTCGGGCCACCAGCCGGAGCCCGGCTTGTCCACCGGGCGGTAGCAGGGCAGTAGCGAGAGCACCACCTGCGCGCCGGCCGCCCGCAGCGCCGCCACCGCCGACCCGAGCGCGGCCGTGAAGTGCCGGTCCCACGCCGGCGAGCCGAACGCCAGCACCGGAGCGGGACCGGACCGGTCGAAGACGTCCCACGCGCCGATCATCACCAGGGCCAGTTGCGGCCGCAGGTTGCGGGCCCGCGAGGTCCACTGCCCCAGCCAGCCGCCACAGCTACCGGCGAGGTCGCGGCGCTCGCCGCTGCGGCTGGCGATCCGGTCGGTGAGCACGCCGCAGCCCTCCGCCGTCTGATCGCTGACGGTCAGGTAGCGGCCCACGTTCGCCGGCTTGTTGAGCAGCAGCGTCATGCCCTGCGAGTCACCGAAGACGCCGACCCGGATGGGCGGCGCGAACGGCGGCGCGGCCGGCGCGGCCGAGGACGGGGCAGGAGTCGGCGAACCGGTCGGGCCGGCCGGAGTGAACGGGGCCAGCGTGATGCCGGGCCGGGGATCCTGCGCGATCGACGGCGGCGGCGTGTCACCGAAGCGGAAAAGTTGGGTACCCAGCGCCGCGACCAGCACCAGCACCGCGGTGGCGAGCGCGAAGCGGTGCCGGGGACTGCGCCACAGCCGACCCAGTGCGCCGCGCCGGATCGGCAGCTCGACCAGGTGGTACGAGGCGTGCGCGAGCAGCAGCACGATCGCCACCCGGGCCACCGAGAGCATCGGCTCGGCCAGCAGCTTCGGCCCGAGCAGCACCAGTACCGGCCAGTGCCACAGGTAGATCGCGTACGAGCGCAGGCCGATGAAGCGCAGTGGGGCCAGCCCGAGCACCCGGGCCAGTGGCAGCGACGGGTGGGCCGCCGCACCGACCAGCATCGCCGACGCGAGTGCCACGCCGAGGAAGCCCGCCCGGTACAGCTCGGGGGTGCCGGCCGGCAGCCACAGCGCCGAGGCGACCAGCGCCACCAGGCCGACCAGCCCGCCGATCGCGAAGAAGTCGCGCGGGATCGGGGCGAGCGCCAGAGCCGCGCCGACCAGCAGCGCGGCCGCCCGGGTATCGGTGCCGAAGTACACCCGGCCGGTGTCCTGCCACGGCGAGTAGAGCAGTGCCATCGCCACCGTGGAGCCGATCACGCCGGCCGACGCGGCGACCAGCGCCGGCCAGGTACGGCCCCGGCCCAACGCCAGCAGCCCGATCAGGGCCACCGGCCAGAGCAGGTAGAACTGTTCCTCGACGGCGAGTGACCAGAGGTGGTCGAGCAGCGGCGGGGTGCTGCCGTTGCCGAAGTACGAGCGGTCCTGCCAGATCAGCCACCAGTTGGTGACATAGGCGAGGGCGGCCGGCACGTCGCCGCGCAGCCGGTGTGCCTGGGCCGGCAGCAAGGTGCCCACCGCCACCACCGCGGCCAGCAGCAGGTAGAGCGCGGGCAGCAGGCGACGGGCGCGGCGCAGGTAGAACCGGCCCAGCCCGATTCGCCCCTGCCGGCGGTGCTCGGCCACCAGCAGGCCGGTGATCAGGTACCCGGAGAGCACGAAGAAGACGTCCACCCCGAGGAAGCCGCCGGGGGTGCTGCGCCAGCCGCCGGTGGTGCCCAGGTGGTAGAGCACCACGGCCAGCACGGCGAGGGCGCGCACCCCGTCGAGCCCCGGTCGGTACCCCACTCGCTGGTGCACAGCCCGATTATTGGGGCCGGTGGTGCGGCAGTGCCGCACTGTGACGCAATGTCGCCCGATGGGTACGCGGATTGGTCCCGTCCGGGGATGCGTTCGCGGGCAGGATTGCGTCGATGGCGCACTGGTTCCACCAGACGATCGTGGCCGACGGCAAGCTGCCGCTGCTGTGCTTCTTCGTCGCGGTGATCGTGACGTTCGGGGTCGTCCGGTTCTCGGTACGGGCCATCCGGGCCGGGGTGCGCTGGTGGCCCGGCAACATCAGCGCCGGTGGGCTGCACGTGCACCACATGGTCTTCGGAGTCGTGCTGCTGGTGGCCAGTGGGGTCGCCGGGTTCGCGCTGCCGGACCGGGCGCTGGCCGGGCAGAGCGTGTGCGCGGCCCTGTTCGGCATCGGCACCGCCCTGGTGCTCGACGAGTTCGCCCTGGTCCTGCACCTGGAGGACGTGTACTGGGCGGAGGCCGGACGCAGCTCGGTGGACGCGATCTTCGTGGCCGTCGCGGCGACCGGACTGCTGCTGCTCGGCATCCGACCGGACAACCCGGTCGCCCCGGTACGCAGCGACACCGGGGGTACCGATGTGCCGCTCACCGTGGTCTCTGCCGTGCTGTACCTGGTGGTCAACGGTGGCCTCGCGGTGGTGACCCTGTTGAAGGGCAAGGTGATCACCGGCCTGACCGGGTTGTTCATTCCGGGCGTGCTGTGGTTCGGGGCGATCCGGGTGGCCCGGCCGCACTCGCCGTGGGCGCGCTGGCGGTACCGACCGGACCGCCGGCACGGGGCGAAGCGGATGGCGGTGGCGGTGCGCCGGGAGGCCCGCTTCCGAACCCCGCTGGTGCGCTGGAAGGACAAGCTGCAGGACCTGGTCGCCGGCCGCCCCACCGCCCCGACCCCGCCGCCTTCGACCACCCTGCCGCCTTCGACCACCCCGTCACTCCCGACCGCACCGCCACTCCCGACCACACCGCCACTCCCGACCGCACCGCCACTCCCGACCACCCCGCCATCCCCGGCCGCGCCGCCATCCCCGGCCGCGCCGAGCGCCCCAAAGGCACCGGGCGCCCCGACCGCACCGGGCGCCCCGACAGGTGGGGACGAGCGGGGTGATCCGCGCTGACCGGCGAAATTTTGGTGATATCTAAGTGATGCAGTGGTTTGTGAGTAAAACTCGGTGACGTCCGGGGGCTGTCCCGGCCTGAGCAGACGGAGAGGCCATGCCGCGTATCCGAGCCCGCACCGCAACCGCCGGGTGCGCCGTGTGCCTGGTGGTCACGCTGGCGGTCCTGCTCAGTGCCTGCGCGGGCAACCAGCAGCGGGCCGCCGCGCCGGCCCGCTCCGCGACCGGCGGGACTGCGTCGGCAGCGCCGACGCTGCCGTGGACGCGGCTGCTCGACGGGATGCCGCCGCCGCTGTCCGCCACCAATATCTACTCGGCGGCCGAGGCGGGCAAGCTCAGCAAGGCGGTGGCCGGGGCCCGGACGCTGGTGTACGTGCCGGAGAACCGGAGCAACGAGGTGTCCGTGATCGACCCGGCCACCTTCACGGTCGTCGACCGGTTCCCGGCGCAGGAGGAGCCACAGCACGTGGTGCCTTCCTACGACCTGAAGACGCTGTACGTGGCCGAGGACCGGGTACCCGGTGGCGGGCTGACTCCGATCGATCCGAAGACCGGCCGGCCCGGCAAGCGCATCCTGGTGCAGGACGTCTACAACCTGTACTTCACCCCCGACGGCCGGTACGGCGTGGTGGTCGCGGAGGAGTACCGGCGGCTGGACTTCTACGACCCGCACACCTGGAAGTTGCAGACCAGCGTGAGCATGCCGGACTGCGAAGGCGTCAACCACCTGGACTTCACCGCGGACGGCAAGCAGGCGCTGATCGCCTGCGAGTTCGCCAACCGGATGGAGGTGCTCGACGTCGGATCGCTGAAGGTGGTGCGCTCGTTCGGGTTGACCCAGGCGCCGGACGGGATGCCGCAGGACACCCGGCTCGCGCCGGACGGGCGGACCTTCTACGTGGCCGACATGATGGCCGGCGGGGTGTACCTGTTCAGCGGCGACGCCACCCGCCAGCTCGGCTTCCTGGCCACCGGCCAGGGCGCGCACGGCGTCTACTTCTCCCGGGACGGCGCCCGGATGTTCGTCACCAACCGGGACGAGGGCACGATCACGGTGGCGGATCCGGCAACCGCGAAGGTCATCACGACCTGGAGCATTCCGGGCGGCGGCAGCCCGGACATGGGCGCGGTCTCCGCGGACGGGAGCCAGTTGTGGCTCTCCGGCCGGTACCACGGGGAGGTGTACGTGCTCTCCACCGTGGACGGCCGGCTGCTGGCCCGGATCCCGGTGGGCTCGGGTCCGCACGGGTTGACGTTCTGGCCGCAGCCGGGCCGGTACAGCCTCGGGCACACCTCGAACCTGCGCTGACGCCCGCAGGTCACTGCCGGCGGAAAGGGACTATCCGATGTGGTGACAACGTGAATAGTTATCACAAAAGCGGTAATTCGCCCGTATGTTGGGGAAATGGCAAGGAAACCCCTCAGCGCCGTTGGCCGCTGCATACCGCTGATCCGGGCCGGACTCATCGCCGGTGTCACCACCGCAGTGCTGGCGTTCCCGGTCACCGCCGCCGTCGGCCTGGTGATCCGGGAGGGCGGCAACGACTACCAGAAGCTGCCCGCCGACCTGATCACCAGCGATCCGCCGCAGACCTCGTACATGTACGCGGCCGACGGCCGACGCTGATCACCAGCTTCTACGCCGAGGATCGCAAGTACACCAAGCTCACCGACGTGAACCCCTACCTGCAGGAGGCGGTGATCGCGGTCGAGGACGCACGCTTCTTCGACCACAGCGGGGTGGACTACAAGGGCGCGGTGCGTGCCTTCGTCGCCAACAACCAGGCCGGCGAGGTGTCCCAGGGGGCGTCCACGCTGACCATGCAGTACGTGCGCAACCAGCTGCGCGACGCCGCGCCCGACCCGCAGTCGGTGGTCGACGCCACCTCGCAGACCAGCAAGCGCAAGGTCCGGGAGATGAAGCTCGCCATCGAGCTGGAACGCAAGATGAGCAAGCAGCAGATCCTGGAGGGGTACCTCAACGTCGCCTACTTCGGCCACCGCGCCTACGGTGTCTTCGCCGCCGCCGACATCTACTTCTCCAAGGCGCCCGCCCAGCTCACTCTGGCCGAGGCGGCGCTGATCGCCGGAATGGCCCAGGCCCCCTCGGCGTACGACCCGGTGAGCGATCCCAAGCAGGCGCTGAAGCGGCGAAACTTCGTGATCAGCCAGATGGCCCGGGTCGGCTACCTGTCCCCACAGGCCGCCCGCGCCGTCCAGGCCGAGCCGATCGCGCTGCGGCTCACCGACCCGCCCAACGACTGCGCCGCGGTCAACCCGCAGCACAACGACTGGGGCTTCTTCTGCGACATGTTCAAGCAGTGGTGGGTCAGCCAGCCGGCATTCGGGGACACGCCACTGGCCCGGCTGGACAAGCTGCGCACCGGCGGGTACAAGATCATCACTTCGCTCGACCCCGGCATCCAGGCCGCCGGGAACCGGCACGTGCTGGAGAACACCGGCGTCGGCGACCGGTTCGCCCAGGGGCTGGTGATCGTGCAGCCGGGCACCGGCCTGGTGAAGAGCATGGCGGTCAACCGGATCTACTCGATCGACCAGTCGCACAACTACCGGCACAGCGACCCGACACTGGCCGCGGCCGGCGTGCCCGGCACCTACCCGAACACCGTCAACATGCTCCTCGGTGGCGGTGGGGTGAGCGGCTACCAGGGCGGCTCCACCTTCAAGATGTTCACCATGCTGGCCGCCCTGGAGAAGGGGATGCCACTGAACACCCATGATCTACGCACCCGGGAAGATCGTCACCGGGTACGTCACCGGGGCCGGCCCGTCCTCCTGCGGCGAACTGTGGTGCCCGTCCAACGCCAGCCCGAGCATGACCGGCCAGCAGAACATGTGGACCGGCTTCGGCAAGTCGGTGAACACCTACTGGGTCCAGGTGGAGGCGCGGATCGGCGCCGGCGCGGCGGTGGCCATGGCGCAGCGCCTCGGGCTGACCTGGCACACCGACATCGACCGGCAACTGGCCGATCCGGCCCGCTCCAACACCTGGGGCGCGTTCACCCTCGGCGTCGCCGACACCAGCCCACTGGAGATGGCGAACGCCTACGCCACGGTCGCCGCCGACGGCGTCTACTGCGAGCCGCTGCCGGTGCTGTCGATCACCACGCCGAACGGCAAGTCGGTCGCCATGACCGGACCGGACGGGAAGAAGTGTGCTGGTCAGCGCGCCCCGGTGCAAGCAGGCCGTCGAGCCCGGCGGTGGCTCGGGCGGCCACCGACGCGGCCACCTGCACGGTCGGCGGCGCGGCCCGGACCGGGAGCTGCGGCGGCTGGTCCACCGCGCCCGCCGCGGCCGCCGCGGTCGGCCGTCCGTTCGCCGGCAAGACGGGCACCTCGGACGAGACCCGGGCGGCCTGGTTCGTCGGGTACACCCCGCAACTCGCCGGGGCCAGCTTCGTCGCCGACCCGGACAACCCGTTCAACCCGGCCACCGACGCGCAGTACAACAAGCCGATCAACGCGGTGACGCAGACCATCCGGGACGGCCTGCGCGGCGCGCCGGTGGTCGGCTTCGCGCCACCGCCGCCGGCGACAACCGGCTCGGCCGGGTACGTCGGGCCGCCACCGGGAGTCCGCGCCCGCGCCCGCGCCGACACCGCGTCGCTGACCCGCTCCGCCCGGTCGGGGCCGGGACGGGCGGACCGACAGGGGTCCGGGTGGATGCTTGCGCATCCGCCCGGAGCCCTGATTCGTGTGTACCGGCTCAGCCGGTCAGCGTGACCGCTCGCAGCGCGGTCAGCTCGGTCGGCCGGCGCTGGAGTAGCCGCCCATCCAGTCGATGTCGGAGACCTTGACGACCTCGCCCGGCTGCGGCGCGTGCACCACCTGGTTGTTGCCGATGTACAGGCCCACGTGCTCACCGCCGTAGAAGAACACCAGGTCGCCCGGCTTGAGCTGGCTGCGGCTGATCGCAGTGGTCTGCTGGATCTGGGTGTACGTGTAGTGCGCCAGTGACACCCCGGCCCTTGCCCAGGCAGCCATCGTCAGCCCCGAGCAGTCGAACGAGCTCGGCCCGGCGGCTGCCCACACGTACGGCTTGCCGAGTTGCGCCTTGGCGTAGTCGACGGCGACCTGCGCCCTGGCCGAGGGCGCCGGCACGCTGCTGACGGCGCTGACCGAGCCGCTGCTGGAGGTGCCGCTGCTGGAGGTGCCGCCGCTGGACGTCGTGGTGCCGACCAGCTGCGCGCGCTGCTGCTCCAGGCTGTCCAGCTGCGCCTGGATGTCCTTCTTCTGCTTGTCCAGGCTGGCCTGCTGGGCCCGCTGGGTGGCGGCCAGCTGGTCGAGCTGCTGCTGCCGGTCGGTCAGCTGCTGCTCGGCCGTGGTGTACGCGAGCACCTGCTGGGACTGCTCGCTGCCGATGGTGGCGAGCATGGTGATCCGGTCCAGCGCGCTCTGCGACGAGTCGGCGGTGATCAGCGCGGTCAGGCCGACGAAGTTGCCGGTCTGGTAGCTGGTCGCGGCGATCTCGTTGACCTGAGCGCTGGCCCGGGCCAGGTTCTCCTGCAGCGGGGCCAGTTGGGCCTGCAGGTCGCGGAGTTGGTTGGTGGTACCGGTGAGCTGTTCGCTCAGGCCGTCCCACTGCTGGATGACGCCGTCGAGCTGGCGGCCCTTGGCGTCGATCTGCTTCTGTAGATCATCGGCGCTGGGGGCGGCCGAGGCCGAACCGGGCGCGAAAGAGGCTGCGAGGGCGGCGACGCCGAGCGTCACCAGTGCGATCCTGCGCAGCCTCGTCATGGCGGGGGATGCCAAGACGGACTCCTTCTTCCAGTCGCGAGGAGCTGACACGGGGGAGCGCGCCGATGCGTCCTCACCGCCGACCGGGTGAGCTGACGGGTTCGGGCTGGAAGATGTGCCCTACCGCGAGTAGCGGATTCACCCCAGCGGACAGCTTCGTCCGCGATGGTTCCCCGGTTCGCCGCGGAGGCGGCGATTGAGCGGCGCCTGGTGCCGTCCGGGGGTGGACGGCGGGGTACCAGGCTCTTGCACCGTACATGAGCTGCTCATACTCGCCAGGCCCCGGTCGCGTCAGATTCCGCCCAATGTCCGGTTGGATACCTCGCGTACTCACACCCTCGACGCAGCGTGAGAGCACTTGTGGTGGACAGGTAGCGGCGGGCGGTTACCGCGCGTAACGCAATCGGGGGACCTCGCGGGGCGGACGGAGCGCGGATTCCGCTACGCACCAGAGGCCACTATGCCACCCTTATGCAAGCAATCTTCACTTCACGGACGGGGAAACCATGAGTGGCGTTGCTGGATATGTCGGGCGGGACGCGGCGGCCGGTCGACGCCTGCTCGAACGGCTCGCAGCCGCCCAGTCACACCGGGGCCCGGCACAGGGCACCGCCGTCGGCAGCCTCGCCGGCATCCTGCAACTCGGCGCGGTCGCCGCCTCCGCCACCGGCCCCGGTGGCGCCCGACCGGGTACCGGCCCGCTCGGCACCGGCCGGCTGGACCCCGACCGGTCCGCAGCCGACCAACGGGGCGCCGTTGAACTTGCTGTGGCGCTGCCCGGCGCGCTGCCGGCCACCGACGGCCGGTACGCCCTGGTGCTGGACGGCGCGCTGGAGAACGCGGTCGAGTTGCGGGCCGCGCTGGCCGCCGAGGGGCACCCGGTCCCGGCCGACCCGGCCGGGACCCCCAGCATTTCGACCGGCCCAACCGGCCCCACCGGCAGCGGTCACCGCCCCAGCCACCAGCCGAGCCACGGCAGCGCCACCGGCGGCCGGGGCGAGCCCGGTGGCCGGTCCGCCGCCCGGCACCACAGCCGGGACGCCCGGGACAGCGCGGTGGCGCTCGCCGTCTGGCGGGCCTGGGGGACGGACGGTCTGGCCCGCTGCGTGGGCAGCTTCGCGATGGTCATCGTGGACCTGCACGAGAGCACCCTGACCCTGGTCCGCGACGAACTCGGCACCCGCCCGCTCTACTTCAGTCAACCCCTCGACGGCCCCGCCCCCGAACCGGCCGCCACCGCCGGCCCGGGCTCCGACCCGGGTGCTGCCGACCAGGGCCCTGCCGACCAGGGCCCTGCTGACCCCGGCCCGGCCGACTCTGGCCCGGCTGGCTCTGGCCCGGCTGCCGGCCGCTCCGGCGCGCCCGGCGGCGAGCCCGGCGCCATTGCTCAGCCCGGCGTCGGGGCTGCCACCTGCCCTGAGCTTGATCCGGCAGCGGTCGCGGCCGAGGCTGCCGACGACGACGTGGAGATCCTGCCCAGCCGCGATCGCGGCAGCGGGCCGGTGTGGGTACTCGCCGCCAGCGAGATCCCGGCGCTGCTCGCCGCCGCCCGGCTGCCGGCCTGCCCGGACCAGGTGACCGTGTTCCGGTACCTGCGCGACGGATTCGGCCAGGCCGGTCGGCGTACCTTCTTCGCCGGAGTGAAGCGGGTGCTCGCCGGTGAGGTGGTCACCATCACCGTGGACGGGCAGGTGAGCCGGCGCCGGTACGGGCGGCTGCGCACCGACCTGGACGCCCTGGACCGGCGTACCCGGCCCGCCGACCCGGCCGCCCGGGAGCTGATCGCCGCCGAAGTCCGCCGCGCCGTGCGGGACCGGCAGCGCGGCGCCGACGCGCTGGCCGTCGACCCGGAGTTGGCCCGGCTCGCCGGTGACCTGCCGGTGACGCCCGAACCCGCGCCGCTGGACCCGGTGGCGCTCGCCGCCGACCTGGGCCGACTGCCCGGCGTCCTCGTCGAGCCGCTGCCCGGTCCGGGCGCGTACACCAGCTACCGGCGGCTGTGCGCGGCCGGTACCCGCGCCGACGTGGTCCTGGACGCCACCGGGGCGCGGGTGCTGCGGCTGGCCGGCGTGGCCTCGCTCGGCGTACGGGTCCGCGACCTGTGGCACCGCCGCCGCTACCCGCGGGTGCTGAGCGAGCTGCTGCGCCACCCGATCGGGGTGCTGCGCTGGTTGTGGTCCGCTGTGGTGGCCCGGCTCAATCCGTTCCTGGACCGCAGGGTGCACCCGGTGCTGAACCTGCTCAGCCCGGCCCTGGTGCACCAGTTCGGCCGGCCGGTCCCGGCCGCCCGGACAGGGCTGCGCAGCCAGGCGCTCGACCAGCTCCCCGGCGCGCTGGAGTTCGTCGACCGGGCCGCCGGGTACGCCGGGGTGGCGCTGCGCCAGCCGCTGCTCGACGTCGAGCTGCTGCGTACCCTCTGGATGCTGGACCCGGTGCCGAGCCCGTGGCCGGCCCCGGCCGGTGAGACCGACCAGCCCGCGCCACCCACAGTGTCTCCCCCCGCACCGCCCACCCTGCGCCGGTGGCTGGAGCAGCTCGACCCGGTGCTGTTGGAGCTGTTCCTGTCGGCCTCGTTCGGCAGCCGTGGCTACTTCAACCAGCCGCAGGTGCTGCTGGCCTACCGCTCGTACCGCAACGGGTCGACGGCGGTCGAGCCGGCGGTGTTCTGGCGGCTGGCCAGCCTGGAGCTGTGGCTGCGGTACTGGGTGGACGGCGCCGCCTCGCGGCCCGGTCAGGGCGACGATCCGGCCGCCCGCTGGGGGGCCACCTGGATCGCGCCGGCCCCGGCCAAGGGCGACTACCTGCCCAACCCGGGCCGGGAGCTGGTCACCTCCGACGGCGGTTGGGCCCGGTACCCGCTGCGTACCGAGCTGATCGACGCCGAGACCGATCTGCTCGGCCTGGCCGTCGACCGGTGCGCCGACTTCTTCGCGGCGATGCCCACCGCCGATGCCGAACTCCTCGGCGACCAGCCGTGGTTCCTCTACCTCGGCGCCACGGCGGTGTCCGTGTCACAGGGCCGGACCGTGCCGGTGTGGCAGGTGCGGCCGAGTTGGGTGGCCGGGCTGCTGCACCGGCTGGGCGCCGGTCCGGGCCGTGGCTGGCACCCGGCCGCCACCCAGCTCGCCGTCGAGGACATGGGGGTACCCCGGCTGCTCGGCGCGACGCTGGTCGGCGCGGTTGGCCGGCTGCTGCGTCGGCGGGACTGGTTCGACCTGGTGGCCGGGCCGGCCGCGATGGGCGTGGGTGGTCCCCGGATCGACGGCACCTACCCGGCCAGTGTCTGCGCCCGGCTCTCCCCGCTGCGCCCGTCCGTACTGGCCTGGGAGATCTCGGCGGCGGTCCGGCTGTCCCTGCCGAGGGCGGTGGCCGACCGGTTCGGCGGCACCGTGATCGTCGCGGTGGACGGCAGTCGCCGGCTGGTGCTCGGCCACGACACCCGGCGGCGCGCCACCCAACTGGTGACCGCCGTGCTGGACAACCCGCTCGGGCACGGCCGCGAACAGACCCCGCTGGCGATCGTCGCCGACCTGCGCAAGGGCTCCGACGCCAGTTGGGCGGAGCTGAACCTCAACACGCCGCCCGCGCCGCCGGCCTGGTGGCCGGCGGCCGTGGAGACGGTGACTGCCCGGCTCGACGCGCCGATCAGCCCGCCGATCGGGCCGCCTGTCAGCAGCGGCCCGCCGCAGTCCGAGCGGGCGCCGGCCGGCAGCTACGCCCAGCTCGACCGCAAGCCACTGAACCGGCCGCCGACCACCGTCACGACGTCGTCCGGTGCGGAAGCTACCGCCGCCACGCCGGCCGTCACCCGGACCGTGACGTGGGCAGCCACGCCTGCCGTCACTGAGGCCGGCACGTGGGCAGCCACGCCTGCCGTCACTGAGGCCGGCACGTCGGACGTCACGGCGTCGGACGTCACGGCGGCCGCCACGGCGGGTGCGCTGGCCGGCGCGGACCGTCGCGCGCCGTACTCCGACCGGGGCTTCGGCGGCTTCCGCTGGGAGGTGGCCGAGCCGCGGCTGGTGGTGCCGCCGTGGCGGCGGGCCGACCGGCACCGCATCCCCGGCTGACCCGCCCGCCCGTCCGCGGGCCAGAGCCGCGTCGGTGCGGCTACTCGGCGTCCAGCCAGGCCTGGTACGCGTCGAAGGTGTACTCCCGGCCGAGGAAGTCGTGCACCAGGTCGGCGGCCGGCTTCGAACCACCGGGGGCGAGCACCCGGCCCCGGTAGCGGGTGGCCGCCTGCTCGGACAGCAGCCCGTCGGCCGCGAACACAGTGAACAGATCCTTCGCGATCACCAGCGACCACATGTACGTGTAGTAGATCGCCGAGTACCCCTCCAGGTGCCCGAAGGACAGGTGCAGGTAGGTGCCGTCGACGTAGGAGAACGGGGTGTGCGCCTCGATCGTCTCCCGCTCCACGGCCAGCGGGTCCAGCCCGGCCGGGTCACGTCGGTACAGCTCCAGCGAGAGCGCAGCGTAGGACATCTGCTGCCGGACGAACATGCCCTTGCCGAACTCGTCGGCCGCCCGCAGCCGGGCCACCTGCTCGGCCGGTAGCGGCTCGCCGGTCTGGTAGTGCCTGGCGAAGCCGGCCAGCGTCGCCTCGTCGCGGACCCACTCCTCCAGCAGTTGCGAGGGCGCCTCCACGAAGTCCCATTCGGTGGCGATCCCGCTGATCCCGGACCACCGGTTGTGCCCGGCGAAGACGTGGTGGATCAGGTGGCCGAACTCGTGGAAGAAGGTCACCACGTCGGAATGCACCATCAGCGCCGGCTCTGCGCCCGGCCGGGGCAGGTTGCAGACCAGCGCGCACTCCGGTACCCGCTGGCCGGCCTTGCCGTTGACCATGGTGAACATCGCCGCGTGGTTGTACTTGTCGGCGCGCGGGTGCATGTCCAGGAAGATCCGGCCGAGCAGCACCCCGTCGGCGGTGCTGGACAGGTCGAAGACCTCCACGTCCGGGTGCCACACCGGCAGCTCCGGCCGGGCCGTGAAAGTGATTCCGAACAGCGTGCTGAGCAGGTCCATCAGGCCGGCCTTGACGGCGCTGTACTCGAAGTAGGGGCGCAGGCTCTGGGTGTCGAAGTCGAGCTGCTCGGCCTTCACCCGGTCCTGTAGGTAGCCGGTGTCCCAGGGCAGCACGGCATCGGCGGTCGGGTCGTCGACCCGCTTGCGCTCCAGCAGGGTGGCGTAGTCGGCGTCGGCCCGGGGCGTCGCGGCCGCCGAGATCCGGGCGATGAACTCGCCGGCCGCCCGCTCGCTGCCGATCATCTTGTCCTCGGTGATGTACTGCGCCCAGCTCGGGTACCCCAGCAGGGCGGCCAGCTCGTGCCGCTTGGTCAGCAGCTCGTTGATCACCTCGACGTTGCTCCGGGAAGCCGCGCAGCCGGTTGGTCCGCCACAGCTCCTGCCGGGCGTCGCCGTCGGTGGCGTAGGTCATGAACGGCACCAGGTCGGGGTACTCGGTGGTGATCCGGACCAGCCCGTCCTCGCCCGGGGCGTGCGCGCGCACGTAGTCGTCCGGCAGCCCGGCAAGGGCGCTCGGGTCGAGCAGCACGGTACGGGTGTCCGAGCGGATGTTGCGGCTGAACGCCTGGCCGATGGCGACCAGCTCCTCCTGCACCTGCCGGATCCGGGCGCGCACCTCGGTGTCCTGGTCGACGCCGCTGCGCCGGAAGTCGCGCAGGGTACGGCTCACGAAGTGCCGGGTGGCGTCGTCCTCGCCGGACACGTCCAGAGCGGCGAGCCGGTCGTAGAGGGCCCGGTCCAGGGAGATCTCGGTGAGTTCCTTGTCGGTGGCCTGCTGGGCGGTGTCGGCGGCGTCGCGGACCGCCTCCTCGGGGTGCGTCTTGCCGATCAGGTCGGCCAGGTCCCGCAGGTTGGTCAGCGCGGCGACGGCCTCGTCGTAGCGCTCCAGCAGCTCCACCGTGCTGCCCGTGCCGGCGCGTACCGCGTCGATTCCGGTCCGGGCGACGGCGATCGCTGCCTCGGTGGCGGCGGCCAGTTCGTCCGCGCCTGCGGCGGCGAGCCGGCCGGCTGATGAATCCGCGCCGGTCGCGGCAGGGTGGCTGGCGGGGACGGTCGCGTCAGGACATCCGGACTCCTCGGGGGGCTCGTGCGGCGGCGCGGTGTTCGCCGCCCGGTGCCCTTGGAGACTAACGCGCTCCGGGCGCCCGCCGAACAGCGATCTTGGCGGTACGGCCGGCCGGCAACCGGGCCGGCACGGCGTACCCGCCCGGCGCCAGCGCGGCGATCTCCCGGGTGGCCACCACGACCGGGTCCACCACCAGCACCGGCGGCAGCACCGGGACCTCCGGCACAGTCCGGACCTCCGGCTCGGGTTCGTACAGGTCCTGGGGCTTGGCGTAGCGGGTCAGGCCGAGCACCGCGCCGAGGGTGAGCAGGAAGCCCAGCACGGCCAGCCACTCCCGACCGGGTTCGATCTTGTCGCCGAGGAACAGCAGGCCGACGATCGCGGCCGGCACAGCGGAGGCGGCGTCCATCGCGGCCACCGCCGCCGTGGTGGAGCCGCGCTGCATGGCCAGGCCGAGCAGCAGTTGGCCGAGGACGGCGTAGGCGATCAGCAGGTAGAGCAGCGGGTCGCCGGCGAAGGCGCGGAAGCCGTGGTCGCCGGCGAGTGGTCGGGAGGTGACTGCGGCCGCGCCGAAGGCCAGTCCGGCGAGCAGCCCGAGAACCACCGAGCCGATCGCGCCGCGCAGCCGGGCCGCGGCGAGCCCGAGCAGCGCGATCGCGCCGAAGACCCCGATCAGCAGGATCTGGCCGGTGAAGGTGAGCCGCTGGCCGGGGGCCGGCTGCGCCGAGATGACCAGGGCGGCGACCCCGGCGCCGAGGGCGATCAGCAGGGCCACCTCGACCATCGGCAGTCGCCACTTGAGGATGAGCACACCCAGCAGCGCGGTGACGCCGAGTCCGGCGGCGGCGGCCGACTGCACCAGGAACAGCGGCAGGTCGCGGCGGGCCAGGAAGGCGAGCAGGAAGCCGAGGAACTGGCAGACCACGCCGGCCAGGTAGGTGCGGTGGCTGGCCAGTCGGATCAGCACCCCGGGGGTGAGCCGGTGCTGGGTGGGCGTGCGCGAGGCGGCGTGCGACTGGAGCAGGTTGGCGATTCCGTACACGCCGATCATGGCCGCGAGGAAGAACCAACCTGAAGAAGCCACCCGGGCAGGATAGACCGAGATTCTCTAGATCACCCGCGTCGAGGTCACCCAGAGTGTGACAAGAGGTCGAGGACATCGGTGTGCAGTGGCCCGTTGGTGGCGACCGCGCTGCCTCCGGCCGGGCCCGGAGTACCGGAAATGTCAGTAAACGTTCCACCGGCCTCGGTGACGATCGGAACCAGCGCCGCGAGGTCCCACAGCGACAGTTCCGGCTCCACCATGATGTCCACGGCACCCTCAGCGACCAGCATGTAGCCGTAGAAGTCCCCATACGCCCGGCTGCGCCAGGTACGCCGCATGATGTCCAGCATTCCGGGCAGCCGGCCGATCTCCTCCCAGGACGGCAGGCTGGCGTAGCAGAACGAGGCGTCGGCGAGCCGCTGGACGCCGGAGACCCGGATCGGCGTCGCCGCTGCGGTGTGCCGGCCTGCATACGCTCCGTGACCGAGCGCTGCCCACCACCGTCGACCCAGCGCCGGCGCGGAGACCAGCCCGACCACCGCCCGGTCGCCCTCCATCAGCGCGATCAGGGTGGCCCAGATGGGTACCCCGCGGATGAAGTTCTTGGTTCCGTCGATCGGGTCGATCACCCAGCGCCGCGAGCCCGGCCCGGCAGCCGCCTCGCGCGCCCCGAACTCCTCGCCCAGCACCCCGTCGCGCGGTCGGGTCCTTGCCAGCGTCGCCCGCATCGCCTTCTCCACCGCGGTGTCCGCGTCGGAGACCGGAGTCAGGTCGGGCTTGGCCCGTACATGCAGATCCAGTGCCCGGAAACGGGCCATCGAGATGGAATCCGCGGTATCCGCGAGGACGTGGGCCAGGGCGAGGTCGTCGGAGTACCGCGTCATGTCCGCAACCTAGCCGATGCCGGCCGATCCCCCCGCCACCGCGCCGCCCACAGCACCGCTGCAAACCGGGTTGGGTACCCGATCGGAGCGCAGTACGGTCGCAGGATGCTTGCCGAGGACGTGATCGGGCTACTGGCCGAACAGGACCGCCTGCGGGTGTACGCCGCCGTGGTCCTGGGCGCGGCAACCCCCGCCGAAGTGGCGACCGTCACCGGGCTGCCGCTGCGCACGGTGACCCGGGCGGTGCACCGACTGTTCCAGGGTGGCCTGCTGACGCACGCCGACGGCGGGCTGCGCGCCGACGCCGGGATGTTCAAGGAGGCCGCCCGACAGGCCGCCCCGGCCGAGGTTGACGAGCCGCTGGACCCGGACCGGGCCAAGGCCGCCGTGCTGCGCACCTTCATCCGGGACGGCCGGCTGCAGCAGATCCCGATGGCCCGCGCCAAGCGGCTGATCGTGCTGGAGCACCTGGCCGCCGCCTTCGAACCGGGCGTGCGCTACCCCGAGGCCGAGGTGAACGCGATCCTGCGCGCCTGGCACGACGACCACGCCGCGCTGCGCCGGTACCTGGTCGACGAGGGCCTGCTCTCCCGCGAATCCGGCGTGTACTGGCGCTCCGGCGGCCCGGTCACCCTCTGATCCCGGCCGCCCTGATTCCTGTTTCGCTGATCCCGACCGGTCGGGTCGCTGCCGCGGTCTGAGCCCGGTCAGCCTCGGAAGCCGGCGTCCGAGCCCCGGAAGCCGGCGTCCGGGTCCTGGGGCTGGCCGTCCGGGTCGGAGTCGAGGATCGTGGCGGGGTCGGCGGCGCCGGACTGGGAGGCGAGCAGCCGGCGGAACGATGCCAGCCGGCGGGCGTCCGCGCCGCCGGCAGCCACCAGGGCGTCCAGCCCGCACTGGCCGTCGCCGCCGGTGTGGTCACAGCCGGGCGGGCAGTTGACCGACGCCTCCACCAGGTCCGGGAAGCCGTGCAGCAGGCTGTTCGCGTCGACGTGGGCGAGCCCGAACGAGCGGATACCCGGGGTGTCGATGATCCAGCCCTGGTGGCCGGGGAGCGGCAGGGCCACCGCGCTGGTCGAAGTGTGCCGGCCCTTGCCGACCGCGCTGACCACGCCGACCCGCCGGTCGGTACCCGGGATGAGCCGGTTCACCAGCGTCGACTTGCCCACCCCGGAGTGTCCGATGAGGACGGACATCCGCCCGGTCAACTCGGCCAGCAGTGGCGCCAGGTCGCCGTCCGGCCGGGTGAGCACATGCGGCAGGTCGAGTTCGGCGTAGTAGTTCAGCAGCGCGGCCGGGTCGCCCAGATCCGCCTTGGTGAGCAGCAGCAGCGGCTCGATCTCGGCGTCGTACGCGGCCACCAGGCACCGGTCGATGAAGCCGGTACGCGGTGGCGGGTCGGCCAGCGCGCTGACGATCACGAGCTGGTCGGCGTTGGCCACCACCACCCGTTCGGTACGCCCCTCGGGGGTGGTGTCGTCGTCGTCGGCGGTCCGCCGCAGCACCGAGCTGCGCTCCTCGATCCGCACGATCCGGGCCAGCGAGCCGGTCGCCCCGGTCACGTCGCCGACCAGGGCCACCCGGTCGCCGACCACCACGCCGCGCCGGCCGAGTTCCCGGGCCCGCATCGCGACCACCGGGTGCCCGTCGACGTCACAGGTGTACCGGCCGCGGTCGACGGCGACCACCAGCCCGGCGTCCGCGCCGGTGTGCTGTGGCCGGGTCCGGGTACGCGGGCGGGACGAGGGGGACGGCCGGATCCGGACGTCGTCCTCGTCGTACTCGCGTCGCCGCCCGGTCAGGGCCGGCCGTCCCGTCGAGAGCGGGCGGTCATCCGCGCCCGCCGACCAGGTCGGCCCACAACTGCGGGAACTCCGGCATGGTCTTCGAGGTACAGGCCACATCGGTGACCTCGATCCCGGGCACCAGCAGCCCGATGATCGCGGCGGCGTGCGCCATCCGGTGATCGGCGTAGGTCTCGAACACCCCGCCGCGCAGCGCCTTCGGGTAGATCGCCAGCCCGTCTTCCAACTCCTCGACCTCGGCGCCCAGCCCGGTCAGCTCGCGGGCCAGCGCGCCGATCCGGTCGGTCTCGTGGCCCCGGATGTGCCCGACTCCGGTCAGCCGGGACGGCGAGTCGGCCAGTGCTGCCAGCGCCACCAGCGCCGGGGTCAGCTCGCCCACCTCGGACAGGTCGGCGTTGAGTCCGTGCACCACGCCCCGGCCGCGCACGGTCAGCCCGTCGCCGGTCAGCTCGCACTCCGCGCCCATCTCGGTGAGCAGCGCGCGGAGCTGGTCGCCGGGCTGGGTGGTGTGCCGGGGCCAGCCGGGCACCGTCACCGTGCCCCCGGTGACCAGGGCGGCGGCCAGGAACGGGGCGGCCCCGGAGAGGTCCGGCTCGATCTGCCAGGCCCGGCCGGTGAGCCGACCCGGTTCGACCCGCCACACGTCGGGGGTCTCGTCGTCCACGGCCGCGCCGGCCTCGCGCAGCATCTGCACCGTCATCCGCAGGTGCGGCGCGGACGGCACCGGCGGCCCGACGTGCCGGACGAGCACGCCCGCGTCGAACTCGGGGGCCGCCAGCAGCAGCCCGGAGACGAGTTGGCTGGAGGCGCTGGCGTCGATGGTGACCTCGCCGCCGGGTACCGAGCCGCCGCCGTGCACGGTGAGCGGCAGCCCACCGGTCGGCGAGGCGTCGATGCGGGCGCCGAGGGAGTTGAGCGCGGCGATCAGCGCGCCGAGCGGGCGGGTACGGGCGTGCGGGTCGCCGTCGAAGGTGACCTCGCCGTCGGCGAGCGCGGCGACCGGCGGCAGGAACCGCATCACGGTGCCGGCCAGCCCGGCGTCCACGTGCGCCGGCCCGACCAGGCGACGCGGCCTGACTGTCCACTCGTCGTCACCGGTGGACACCTGGGTACCCAGCGCGCGCAGGCCGGCGGCCATCAGTTCGGTGTCCCGGGCACGCAACGGCGCGTGCAGGGTGGAGGCATCCACCGAGATGCCGGCGAGCACCAGGGCACGGGCGGTCATCGACTTGGAACCGGGCAGCGGCACGGTGGCCGTCACCGGCCCGGCCGCGGTCGGCGCGGTCCACGGACTGCGGGTGGGAGTTGTCTCGGGCACGGGTACAGTCTGCCGGTTGGGTCTGACGGGTGGCTCGGCGGTGGTTTAGATTTCCCGCCATGTGTGGCCGGTACGCGACAACCCGGACGGCGATCGACCTCAGCGCGCTGTTCGAGGCGCTGGCCGAGACCGACCCGCTGACCCCTACCTGGAACGCCGCCCCCACCGACGCGGTGCCCTTCATCCGGGTGGTCGACGCCCCACCGGCCACCGGTCCGCAGGCCGGCTCGGGGGATGACCGGGCGGCCGCCCACCGGGTGCTGCGGACGGCCCGGTGGGGGCTGGTGCCGCACTGGTCGAAGGACGCCCGGGGCGCCGCTCGGATGATCAACGCAAGGGCCGAGACGATTGCCGGCACCCCTGCCTTCGCCCGTTCATTCGCCCAGCGCCGCTGCCTGATCCCGGCCGACGGCTGGTACGAGTGGCAGCGCGCCGACGGCCGCCGCCAGCCCTACTACCTCACCCCCCGGGACGGCGGGGTGCTCGCCTTCGCCGGCATCTGGGCCCGCTGGCGTTCGGCGCCGGCCCCGGACGGCACCGTCACGGACCTGGTGACCTGCGCCATCGTCACGATGGCGGCGGCCGGCGAGCTGGCTGCGGTGCACGACCGGATGCCGTTGTTCCTCGAACCGCAGCGGTGGTCGTCGTGGCTGCGCGGCGAGCCGACGCCGGAACTGCTCCGGCCGCCGTCTCCACAGCGAGTAACCGAGATCGAAATTCGACCCGTCGGGCCGGCCGTCGGAAACGTCCGGAACAACGGTCCCGCGCTCGTTCAGCGGGTAAAGACAACAGTCGATTTAACGCTTTTCGATCTATAGTTTCCTGATTTGTCCCCCTAATTTTGCGTGGCAACTGTGTGCACACCCTTGTCACCGTCACCTGTAGTGCGATAGAACACAGCGCCGGGCATGCTACGGAACCCGTCGTAGTTCTCGATCACCCGGCCCCACGGGGGAGGTGGGGGATGACTCGGGCGCGAATGCCACGCCCACACGAGGTTGCCGCCGCACGGCGGGATCCGCGATTGCTCAGAGCGCTGAACGAGCGACAGGACGACGTCAGCTGGCGGGCCAGAGGCCTGTGTCAGTCGGTCGATCCGGAGACGTTCTTTCCAGCGGCAAGCGAGCCTGCCGACGCTGCTGTGGCCCTGTGTCGCAGCTGTGACGTACAGGGCGCCTGTCTTGCCTGGGCACTGGAGGTCGGCGATTGTCACGGCGTCTGGGGGGCAACGACGCCCCGCGAACGTCGGGCGATGCTGGTCGCCTGGCGGACCGCCATGCCACACACAGAGATGGCACTGCCGGTGATACCGCTCCAGCGGTCACCGGTGGGTGCCACCGCCTGAGCAATCAGGGGGCAGAGGAATCCGTTGCATGATCACCCGTCGGACCCCGGCGGGTGATCTGCAATGCCTCCTGAGCTGCGGTGACTTGCAGTGATCAGAAGCTGTCGAATCGGTTGCGCGCGGCCGTACCACGGAATTCGTTGATCACGCACAGTTCTCCGTCCGGCGCGGTGGAGCGGGCAGCCACCGCCATGATGGAGGGGTGAGTGACGTCGACACCCCGGCCGGTACCGCCCGGGTTGACCTCGACCGACCGGACGGCCCGGTGCTCGCCCTGTTGATGCTCGGCCACGGTGCCGGCGGCGGGGTGGACGCGCCGGACCTGGCCGCCGTCTGCGCCGCGGTGCTGCCGCTCGGGGTGGCGGTGGCGCGGGTCACCCAGCCGTACCGGGTGGCCGGCCGGCGCGCGCCCGGACCCGCTCCGAAACTGGATGCCGCCTGGCTCGCCGTCGCCGCCACCCTGCCGCAGAACTGGCCGCTGGTGGTCGGCGGGCGCTCCAGCGGCGCCCGGGTGGCCTGCCGGACGGCCACGGCTGCCGGCGCGGTGGCGGTCGTCGCGCTCGCCTTCCCGCTGCACCCACCCGGCAAGCCGGACCGCTCCCGGGCCCCCGAACTGCTCGCCGCCGGAGTCCCCGCCCTGGTGATCAACGGAGACCGCGACCCGTTCGGGGTCCCCGACCCGGGGCCGGGCATCGAGGTTCAGATCCGCCCCGGCGAAGACCACAGCCTGCGCCGCGATCCGGCCGCAGTCGGCGACCTGGTCGCCCGCTGGCTGGCCCGCCACGGCTGGGCCGCCGCCTCCTGACCCGGCTGGGCCGCGACCCTGACCCGGCTGGGCCGCGACCCTGACCCGGCTGGGCCGCGACCCTGACCCGGCTGGGCCGCGACCCTGACCCGGCTGGCCGCCCTGATCGGCCCGGCGGCCGCGCTCGGCGACGGGCGTGGCGGTGCTGGCGGAATGCCGGTGGGGGTGTCTGCGTTGCAGGACTTCGGAAAGGGCTGCGCGCGTGGGGCGCGACGGCCGGCCGAGGGAAGGAAGCCTGTGAGCATCGACACGCGGCTGCCGGTCGATCCGGCGGTGCAACGGATCCGCGCTGCGCTCTATGCGCCGCACTGGCCGGCGGAGGGCGATCCGACCCAGGTCATGGGCCTGCCCGCAGGCTTCCCGGCGAGCGGTCCGGCGCTACGCGTATCCTCGGCGGGACGGCCCGCCCTGGCCGCCCGGGGGGAACGGCCCGGCCTGGCGGACCAGATCGCGGCTACCCGACCGGGGACAGCCACGCGGGTACGCACAGCGCGCCGGCAGGCGGCGGAGACCGGATTGGCGGTTAGGTCGAGGGTGACGGGGGACACGACGCGGACAACGCCGGCCAGCGCCGAGCGGGCCGACGAGCAGCGCGGGCGCTTCGAGCGCGACGCGATGCCGTTCGTCGACCAGCTCTATGCGGCCGCCCTGCGGATGACCCGCAACCCGGCCGACGCCGAAGACCTGGTGCAGGAGACGTTCCTGAAGGCGTACGCCGCTTTCCACCAGTTCGAGCAGGGCACAAACCTGAAGGCCTGGCTGTACCGGATCCTCACCAACACCTACATCAACTCCTACCGCAAGCGGCAGCGCCAGCCCATCCAGGCGCCGACCGAGGAGATCACCGACTGGCAGCTCGCCTCGGCTGAGTCGCACACCTCCAAGGGGCTGCGCTCGGCCGAGACGGAGGCGCTGGACCGGCTGCCCGACTCGGACGTCAAAGAGGCGCTGCAGCAGCTGCCCGAGGACTTCCGGCTGGCCGTCTACCTGGCCGACGTGGAGGGCTTCTCGTACAAGGAGATCGCCGACATCATGGGGACGCCGATCGGCACCGTGATGTCCCGGCTGCACCGGGGCCGGCGCAATCTGCGCACGCTGCTGGAGGACTACGCCGCCGAGCGTGGCTTCGGCCGGGGCGGCGTGCGTACCGAGACGGTGGAGGAGTCGGCATGAGCCAGCCGTCAACTCCTGGATCGGGCGGGGAGCTCAAGCAGCCGTGCCGTGAGGTCCTCACCGAGGTCTATCTCTACCTGGACCTGGAGTGCTCGGAGACCCGGCGGGACGCCATCCGGGTACACCTGGACGAGTGCTCGCCGTGCCTGCGGGAGTTCGGCATCGAGCAGGAGGTCAAGCAGTTGGTGGCGCGCTGCTGCGGATCCGACAAGGCCCCTGAGGCGCTGCGTCAGCGGTTGCGCGCGAAGCTCTCCGAGCTGGTGGTGGACGCCGAGTCACACGAGTTGCTGGCCGAATAGGCGCAGGGATCGACAAATAGTTTCAGGGTCGACAAAGGCCCGCGCCGACCGGTGGTTGGTGCGGGCCTTCGCGTATCTGGTCAGGAGTTGGGGCGCTTGCCGTGGTTGGCTGCGCTCTTCTTACGGGCCTTCTTCTTACGGGACTTCTTAGCCATGCCGGCGATTCTACCGGCCGCCGTGCGGGCGACTCACCAGGCCGGTCGGATCGGGACCGGGCCCACAGCGGCGACGATGGCGCGAAGATCGCCGCGCAGCTGTTCCAGCCGGTCGGCGCCGATCACTCCCGCCCACCGTGCCTCGGCCTGCAGCCAGAGCGCTCCGGTGGCCCGGATGCACGCCCAGCCGGCGTCGCTGAGGCTGATCAGCCGGGCTCGCCGGTCGGTGGCGTGCCGGCCGCGGGTGAGGTATCCCAGTCGCTCCAGCTCGTCGACGAGTTGGGTGGCGGCCTGCTTGGTGACACCGAGATGGGCGGCGAGTTCGACGGCGGTCGCACCGCCCCGGACGGCCAGGAACTGGAAGGTGAACCCGTGCGCCGGGCGCATTTCCCCCCAGCCCTGTGCGGCCAGGCCGGCGTGGATCTCGTCGGTCATCGACCGGAACGCCATGGCCAGCAGGATGCCCAGGTCACCACGGTCGGAGTCGGGCGGTGGGGCGGCGTGCTCGGTGGTCATGCTTGCCGATACTAGTCAAGCTGCTTTACTGTGAAACTAGACAAGCTACTTGACTAGTAGAGGAGGCGACCATGCCGGTGCTCCGTGCCGAGCAGGCCCCGACGATCGAAGCGCACGGGCTGGTGGCGAGGCCGCTGGCGGTACCCAGCCGCGGCAGCCGGGAACTGGCGATCTGGCGGCTGGCCCTGCCCCCCGGTCACCCCAGCCAACCGCACACCGTGGACCGGGAGGAGGCGTTCCTGGTCGAGTCCGGTCGGCCGCGGGCCACCCTGGCCGGGCGCGAGGAGTGGCTGACCGCGGGCGATGTGCTGCTGGTACCCCCGGGTGAGCTGTTTGCGCTGGACAACCCCGGGCCGGAACCGGCCCACCTGCTGGTGTGCACGTCGGCCGGGGTGCTGGCCACCCTCGCCGGGCAGGTGATCGCGCCGGCCTGGGCGCAGTGACGCCTGGGCGCTCGACGGTGACCGGAGCGTGACCCGCGATCGGCTCGGCGGCGGCATGCGAACCCGATATCCGTGATTTGATACGGCTGTCGGTTTGTGTGTGCCGCGCCGGGCGTGCGGTTACGCGGGAGGGGTCACAGATGGCCGAGGAGATCCGTGCCGAGATGGTGGCGAACGTGTGGAAGGTGGTCGCCGCCGCCGGGGACGAGGTGTCCGAAGGCGACACCCTCGTGATCCTGGAGTCCATGAAGATGGAGATTCCGGTGATCGTCGAATCCGACGGTGTGGTCGCCCAGATCGCTGTCGCCGAGGGCGACGTGGTCCAGGAAGGCGACCTGATCGCGGTCGTCAACTAGTCGACGCCACTCCGGCCGGCGCCGACCCCGGCATCGACCCGCCGGGGTCGCGCGGCCTACGCTGCGGCCCGGTCGACGGTCATCTCCAGCGCGACCGCGAGCGCGGCGGCGGCTCGTTCCTCGTCGCCGATCTCCTTGTCGGGGATCAGGAACCAGGTCGCGTGCAGTGCGAACAGCCCCATCGCGCAACGGATCCGGGTGGCCAGGTCGGCACCGGGCGGCGTGATCAGTTCGATCATCGCGAGCGCCAGATCCCGGGCCCGCTCACTCTTCGGACTGTCCCGCAGCGCCGCCTGGTTGCGCTCCATGAAACGCATCACCCGGTGGTGGTTGCTGGCGTGCATCTCGGCCGCGTACCGCTCGATGATCTGCACCCGCGAAGCATCGGTGCGCGGCAGTGACCGCCCCCACTCCAGGATCTCGGCGATCGCCTCGGTGCGGTCGGCGAGCAGGCTCGCGACGATGTCCTCTTTGCTCTTGAAGTGGTAGTAGAGCGCGGCTTTGGTCACGCCGAGGCGCTCGGCGATCTCCCGCAACGACGTCGCTTCGTACCCACGGTCGATGAACAGCTCCAGGGCGACCTCCTGGATCCGCTGTCGCGTGTCGCTGTGTTCCCGCACCGTGGCATCCTCGCATGGCTCAACTTACTTGACGGCCGGCTAGTAGGAGCATACTGTAGCGTCGATACTAGCCGGTCGGCAAGTAAGTACTGAGCAAGGGGGACGCAGCCGTGGCTGCAACTGAAGCCGTTCCAGGACGGCGCCGCGAGGTGATGGTGGTCCTGCCCGGACTGCTGCTCGCCATCCTGCTGGCAATGCTGGACAACATGATCGTCAGCACCGCGATGCCGCGCATCGTCGGTGAGCTGCACGGCCTGGAGCACCTCTCCTGGGTGGTCACCGCCTACGTGCTCGGCACCACCGTCTCCACGCCGCTGTGGGGCAAGATCGGTGACCTGTACGGCCGCAAGAACGTCTTCCTCACCTCGATCGTGGTGTTCCTCGCCGGCTCGGCGCTCTCCGGCATGGCCGGCTCGGCGATGTCGGCGGCACCGAACACGGGATGACCCAGCTGATCGCCTTCCGGGCAATCCAGGGTCTCGGCGCGGGCGGCCTGCTGGTCGGCGCCATGGCGATCATCGGTGACCTGGTACCGCCCCGCGAGCGCGGTCGCTACCAGGGCTTCATGGCCGCCGCGATGGCCGCCGCCATGATCGCCGGACCGCTCGCCGGTGGCTTCATCACCGACAACCTGAGCTGGCGCTGGGCCTTCTACATCAACATCCCGCTCGGCGCGATCGCGCTGTTCCTCATCGTCACCCAGCTGCACCTGCCCAAGCACCGCACCGAGCACCGCATCGACTGGCTCGGCGCGGGCCTGCTCGCCGTCGGCATCACCAGCCTGGTGCTGATCACCACCTGGGGCGGCAACCAGTACGCCGTGGGGCTCCGGGCAGATCCTCGGCCTGGTCGTCATCGCGGTGGTCACCCTCGCCCTGTTCATGCTGGTCGAACGGCGGGCCGCCGAGCCGATCCTGTCGCTCGGGCTGTTCCGCAACCGCAACTTCACCCTCAGCGCGCTGATCGGCTTCCTGCTCGGCTTCGCGATGTTCGGCGCGATCAACTTCCTGCCGCTCTTCCAGCAGGTCGTCCAGGGCGCCTCGGCCACCAACTCCGGCCTGCTGCTGCTGCCGATGATGGCCGGCATGCTGGTGGTCTCGCTGGTCGTCGGGCAGGCCATCACCAAGACCGGGCACTACAAGTGGTACCCGGTGATCGGTGGCGTGATCATGACGGTCTCGCTGTGCCTGCTGGCAACCGTCTCGGTCGACACCAGCAAGACTCACCCTCTCGCTGATGATGGTGGTCCTCGGCTCCGGCATGGGCTTCCTGATGCAGACCACCATGCTGATCTCGCAGAACAGCGTGGAGCAGAAGGACCTGGGCGTGGCCAGTTCGGCCGCCACCTTCTTCCGCTCCATCGGTGGCTCGTTCGGCGTCTCGCTGTTCGGTGCGATCTTCAACCACGGCCTCAAGAACGACATCGCCAAGCACCTGCCGGCCGAGGCGGCCGCCGGGCTGACCAGTGGCGGCGGGGCGGCCGGCCTCACTCAGGAGCAGTTGGCCAAGCTGCCGGCGAACGTCCGTAACGCTCTGCTGCACGGCATCGCCACCGCCACCGGCACGGTGTTCTTCTGGGCCATCTTCATCGCGGTGCTGATCCCGGTGATGGCCGTCTTCATCCAGCAGGTCGCCCTGCGCGGCTCGAACGCGACCCCCCCGGCGGACGGCGCTGCGGTCCCGGCACAGGGTGGCGGCCCTGCCGGACCCGGTGGCGCAGCCGTCGAGGCGACTGCCTCGGACGTGGACCTGGTCCTGGCCCAGGAGGTCGAAGCCGAGGCAGGTCTGCTCGGCGTGGACGCGCAGGGCGAGGAGTCGCGCGACGACGCGGTACGCACCCGCGGCTGACCACAGGCTGGAGCACTTCGGCCGGACAGTACGGGTCACCCCCGTACCGTCCGGCCGAACTGTGTCTCCTGCCGGTCACCGCATGCCGGGCGGAATGCGCACTCTGCCAACGGCTTCGGCACCTGGCGACCGGGGACAGACGCGGACCCAGCCGAGGAAGCGTGCGTAGAGTTCGCCCGCGCTGACGTTGGGCTGGTCGTAGGCGGCTTCGACCAGGCAGGCGGCGAGGTAGAGGCTGAGCGGGAGGTCGGCGGCGGGGTACTCGGCGGTCAGTTGGGACCGGCGGGTCGGGCACGGCCAGTCTGCGCCGCAGCCGGTGCAGGTCCAGGCGGGTCGCAGTGGAGTGTGGACGGTCATCGGCGGCTCAGGGCACGGAGCGCGGCGGCCCGGACCGGGCAGGGGAGTTCGCCGCCGCAGCGGCAGACCGGCGCGCAGCCTGGCCCAGGACCACTGCGACAGGTGCCGGCGCAGGACGGCCGCGACGAGCGCCTGCCGGTAGACCTCGAAGGACATCATGGCCGTACCCCACTGGCCGGTGGACGGCTGCATTGTTGGCAGCGCAGCAATGCTCTACAGACCGGACACCACCGTGTCTTGACCCGAAGCAACAGCAGACCCGCCAGAAAGCTCGCGACTGCGATGCCGGTTGCCCCGACGATCAGGAACGCCATGCCATCCTCCCCAGTGCGTGATCGGTGGCTCTGAGGCACGTGGTCGGCACATTTCTCCTGGTCACCGACGCCCTCACAGTCATTGCCGTCACGCTACGATCGGCTGGCCGTCCGCAGAACTGACTATCGGTACGGGTAGCGAACCGGCGTGAGCCGGAGCAGTGGGAGGGACCGTGGTACGGGGACGGGCAACGCTGACCCGGGGTCAGAGCCCACGCCCGGTTGGCATCGTGTCCGGGTACGTACTCAAGCTGGCTCGGCAATCTGCGGCACTCACGCAGGAGGTCCTCGCCGAGGCGCTGGGTGTGGACGTGAGCACAGTGCAGGGTTGGGAGTCAGGTCGTCGACCACTGGCTGCGACCAACGCAGGCGAATTCCTCCGCCTGGGCCGGCAGTTGACTCGACTTGGCGCGCCGGCGTCCACCCTTCGCCACCTGGGGGAGGCGATCGAGGCCGACCAGGTGCTCTCGACCGCTATCACCGCCGGGACCGGGTGGGCTGACCCCGATACCCACCCGTTGGCGAGCAGCGTTCATCGCTGGACGAGCACGAACCTGATTTCTGTGGCCGCTGACAGGGAAGCTGCCGCAGCATCTACGCGAGTTCACGCCCAGGGTTGCGGTGCGCGGGCCGGCGCCGACCTGCCCTTGGCTGGGCGTTGACGAGCGCACCCGGTTCCTTGACCACCTACTGACTGTCGCTGAACGGGCTACCCGCCCGCAGGATGCGCTACTGCGCAGGCAAGCCGTCTACCTGCTCGGCTTCGACGGACGCCCGCAGGTCGTCGACTGGCTTCGGGAGGAGTGGAAGCGTGCTGGACGGCGGCCGGTTCGGCACGCGACGATCACTGCGCTGTTGGAAGCACGCTCCGCGTCGGTCGCGCTGGCCTGTACTGGCGACAGCACATACCTGTACGACTTCGTGGATCACACGACCGACGCCCGGGCGGAGGCCGCGAACCTGAACTACTGGGCACATTGGATCGGCGAACTCGGCGATGATCAGAACAGCGACGCGTTCATGCTCACCAATGACACCCGCTCGTGGACGGGAACACGCCTGCTGAGGCATCTGTCCCACCGCCTGGAACCGGACTCGCCCCACCTCCCGCTAAACCTCCACACGGTGCATGCGCTGGTGGCCTCACGGCCGCCGCTGCTCGATGATCCGGTAGCCCGCAAGTCACTGAGCGAGGTACTCGCCAAGACTTACATGCACCGACAGATTGAACACGACCGGACGTCACCAACTCACTGGGCTGCAGTACGCACTACGCATCGCGGATCGTTAGGAAGGAATCACTGTGCCAGATGACGCCGTCGCGCTCGCCGCGTTTGGCTTCGAGCTCGGGGTACTCAAGCGCATCCGACGGGCAGGCTGGTGGCATGCGGGGGTACGCGACCCGGAGTCGGTGGCCGAACACACCATGCGGGCCGCGCAACTGGCCGCGATCCTCGCCGCCGAGGAAGGTGCCGACCCGGCGCGGGCCGCGCTGCTCGCGCTTTGGCACGACACCCAGGAGACCCGTACCGGGGACCTGCCACACACGGTCAGCGACTACCTGACCAGACCCGACCCGCGCCGGATCACCGCAGACCAGACTGTTCGCCTGCCCGAACGCTCCCGTGACCTGGTCCGGGACGCGGTGGCGGAGTATGAATCGCGCAGCAGCATCGAAGCGACGTGCGCCCGCGACGCCGACAAGCTGGAGATGCTCCTGCAGGCGGTGGAGTACCGCGACATCGGCGTCCACCGTGTGGAGGGCTGGATCGACTCAGCCCGCAAGAGTCTCGAAACACCGACAGCACAGCGGATCGCGGACGCGGCCGTCACCCTCTCCCCTTTGGCCTGGCGCGACCGCTGACTTCGAGCGGAACCCCACAACTGCGGAGCCCGGGGTGGGAGCGGTGATTGCGACGGCAATTGGGCGGTTGCCGGGATTGGGATGGCCCTTCGGACCCCGACAACCGCCCACTTGAGGGCCTTCGGACCCAACAACCGCCCACTCGAGGGTGACGTTGCTCTGGGGATTTCGGGTAACTGGGGTAAATCATCGCGGAAGGGCGCTTCGCGGGGACGGTGGGGGGGTGGCGCGCATGGTGTGCGCGTGAAGGTGGCGGTGCTGCGCAGGCGAGCTGCGCGAAGTTGTTCATTCGCGGGAGTTCTGTGCAAGACTGCGCAGGAAACGCGCTTGTGGTGCGCGGTCAGGGGAGGATGGAAGCATGGTCGAGCGTGGCGTGGGGATGGCGGCGGACATCGCGGAGCAGCCGGCGGGGTACGCCACGCTGCTGGAGCTGGCCCAGCTCGACGCGATCAGCGCAGTAGCCCGGCAGATCGTCGAGTGGCAGCCGCGCCACGTGATCTTCACAGCCCGGGGCACCTCCGACCACGCGGCCCTCTACGCCGCCTACCTCACCGAGATCCGGCTCGGCATCCCGGCCGGACTGGCCAGCCCGAGCGCCACCACCCTCTACGGCGCGCGCCCCGACCTGGCCGGTGCGCTGGTGATCGGGGTGAGCCAGAGCGGCGGCTCGGCCGACCTGGTCGAGGTGGTCACCCGGGCCCGTGAAGCCGGCGCGCACACGCTGGCGGTCACCAACAACGCGAGCTCGCCGCTGGCGGACGCGGCGCAGTTGCACATCGACGTGGCCGCCGGGCACGAGCGGGCGGTCGCCGCCACCAAGACGTACACCGCTGAACTGTTCGCCCTGCTGCTTCTCGTGGAATCGGTACGCGGCGGCGGGATTGTGGCCGCCGACGAGCTGGCCGCGCTGCGGACATTGCCCGAGCAGGCCCGCACGGTGCTGGCCGACCCGACAGCGGGGGAGTTGGCGGCCCGGTACCGGTTCGCGGACCGGGTGGTCACCACGGGGCGCGGGTACGGATACCCGACAGCGCGGGAGACGGCGCTCAAACTGATGGAGACCTCGTACGTTGCGGGGCTCGCCTTCTCCGGCGCGGACCTGCTGCACGGGCCGCTCGCGATGACCGACCACGACGTGCCGGTACTCGCCGTGGTCGGCGACGGGCCGGGCGGTGCCGCGATGCGTGAGGTGATCGCCCGACTCGGCGAGCGCCGCGCGGACGTGGTCACCGTCAGCCCCCGGGACATACCCGGCGCCAGCGCCCGCATCCCCACCGCCGCCGTGGACGAACGGCACGCCCCGCTCCTGGACATCCTGCCGCTCCAGCAGCTCGCCCTCTCCCTGGCGCTGGCCCGGGGCGAGGACCCCGACGCCCCGCGCGGCCTCAAGAAGACCGTCACCCGCTCACCCGGCTCGCCCGGAGGCGCCGGGCGGCAGCAGGTAGCCCGGTCAGCCGGTGAGGGTGATGACGGCCAGTTTGTCCTCGCGCAGGTCGGTGGCGGGGAAGTCGCGGGCGGGCTGGGCGCCGACGACGATCGAGTACGTTTCGACGCCGCCGGGCACGGCGCGGATCGCGAAGGCGAAGTTGCAGGACGGCGTACCCCCGGATCCGGAGATCACGCCGGGGGCCAGGCTGCCCAGGCCGATCTCCGTGTGCGCCGGGTCGAAAACCTTGACGGCAGCGCCGGCTGCGATGTCCGGCAGGCTGGTCGGAGCGGCGCAGGCCGCGCCGTCGGCCCGGGTGTCATCGGCGGGTACGGGAATGGTGACGTGCCCACGCAGTACGAAGCCGTTGGGCTTGGTGTCACTGACTTTGGATGCGCCGATGAAGCCGCAGCCGGCCGTGGTGGCCGTCAGACCGGCGGCGAGCAGGGCAGCAGCAACTGCGGCGTGGCGCACATCGACGAGGCTACCCCGGTGGGTTCCGGGGCCAGGCATGGCAGGCTTGTCCCGTGTCCACCCTGCGTGATCTGGTCGAGGAACATGCCGACCTCGATGCTCTCGACATCGAGCATCTGCACCGGCTGGCCGGCGACTGGCAACTGCTCGCCGACCTGTCCTTCGCCGACCTGCTGCTGTGGGTACCGGTCCGGGACGGCAGCCAGCAGTACGTCTGCGTGGCCCAGGTACGCCCGAACACCGCCTCCACCGCGTACCAGGACGACCAGGTGGGCAAGGTGTCGCACGGGCCCGAGGTGTCGCACCTGCACATCGCGCCGTACCCAGGGGCGGATCTGGCGGGAGGGCGACCCGGTCTGGTACGGCGACACCCCGGCCCGGCACGAGGCGATCCCGGTGCGCCGCAAGGGCAGCGACCGGGTGATCGCCGTGGTCGGCCGGGACACCAACCTGTCCACCGCGCGTACCCCGAGTCAGCTCGAACTGAACTACCTCACCACCGCCGACGACCTGGCGCAGATGGTCGCCGACGGTACCTTCCCGCAGGCCCGGCACCCGGGCGAGACGACCAGCGCGCCCCGGGTCGGCGACGGGCTGATCCGGCTGGAGGCCAGCGGCAAGGTCACCTACGCCAGCCCCAACGCGCAGTCCGCGTACCGGCGGCTGGGCCACCCGGCGCACCTGCTCGGCGAGGACCTGGCGGCGCTGACCAAGCGGCTGGCCGACGACCCGCTGGAGGGCACCGAGGCCAGCAGCCGGGTCCTGGTCGCGCTGCGCGGCGAGGGCCCGCCGCGCAAGGAGGTGGACGCCCGGGGTGCCACCGTGCTGATGCGGGCGCTGCCGCTGATGCCGGCCGGGGTGCCCATCGGCGCGCTGGTGCTGGTCCGCGACGTCACCGAGGTACGCCGCCGGGACCGGGCACTGATCACCAAGGACGCCACCATCCGGGAGATCCACCACCGGGTGAAGAACAACCTGCAGACGGTCGCCGCGCTGCTGCGGCTGCAGGCCCGCCGGGCACCCGGCAGCGCGGGCGGCGCTGGAGGAGTCGGTACGCCGGGTCGCCTCGATCGCCCTGGTGCACGAGACGCTCTCGCTCTCCAGCGACGAGGTGGTGGAGTTCGACGGCATCGTCGACCGGGTCGCCTTCGGCGCGACCGAGGTGGCCGCCACCGACGCCCGGGTCACCATCAAGCGCGAGGGCAGCTTCGGGGTACTCGGCGCGGAGATCGCCACGCCGCTGGTGATGGTCCTCAACGAGCTGCTGCTCAACGCCGTCGAGCACGGCTTCGCCCAGGGCAGCGGCGGCGCGGTCACCGTGCACGCCCAGCGGGTCGCCAAGCAGTTGCGGGTGAGCGTCGTCGACACCGGTCGCGGGCCTGCCCGAGGATTTCGACCTGGACCGCAGCGAGCGGCTGGGGCTGCAGATCGTCCGTACCCTGGTCGCCGGTGAGCTGCGCGGCTCGATCCAGTTGCGCACCCGGCCCGAGGGCGGGACCGAGGTCGTCCTCGACGTCCCGCTCACCCGCCAGCGCTGACCCGCTTCTTCCTGCCCGGCTGTGCCGGCGCGGTCGGTGCCGGCGTCGGGGCGGTGGCGGCGAGCCGGCGCAGGGCGGCCAGCGCAGTGTCCCGTTTCGTGGTGTACCAGAACGGCGGTAGCGAGGCGCGCAGGTAGCTGCCGTAGCCGCGGGCCGTCTCCAGCCGCGAGTCCAGCACCGCGACCACGCCCTTGTCGGCATGGCTGCGGATCAGCCGGCCGACGCCCTGGGCCAGCCGGATCGCGGCGATCGGCACACTGACGGCCGCGAAGCCGGAGCCGCCGGCCGCGTCCACGGCGGCCGACCGGGCGGCGGCCAGCGGTTCGTCGGGGCGCGGGAACGGCAGCCGGTCGATCACCACGAGCTGACACGCGTCGCCCGGCACGTCCACGCCCTGCCACAGCGACATCACCCCGAACAGGCAACTGGCCGGATCCTCCCGGAACCTGCGGACCAGCAGCGGCAGCGACTGCTCACCCTGCACCATCACCGGCAGGTCGGTGCGGGCGCGCAGCACCTCGGCCGCCCGCTCGGCGGCCTTGCGGGACGAGAACAAGCCGAGGGTACGGCCACCCAGCGCCTGTACCAGCGACACCAGCTCCTCGGCCGCCGGGTCCGGCAGCCCCGACTGCTGTGGCCGGGGCAGGTGCGCGGCGACGTACAGGATGCCCTGCTTCGGATAGTTGAACGGCGAGCCGACATCCAGCTCCCGCCACGGGTGCTCGGATTGCTCGTCGCCGCTCGCCGGCCCGACCCGCCCGGCCTCGGCCCGCTGCTTCAGCACCGGCCGCCGCTCACCAGTCGCCCCGCCCGATCCGACGACGCCAGACGCGGCACCACCGGGCGCGGCCGTCTTGGCGGCGGCCCGGGCCGGGCCGGGGGTGCCGGGGGTGCCGGTCGGGACCGGGCCGGTGCGGGGCTCGAAGGGGTCGCCGGTGCGCCGGGGGGACAGGCCCAGGGCACGGGCCACCGTGTCGAACCGGCCGCCCAGGGCCAGCGTGGCCGAGGTCGCCACCACCGTGCGCTCGGGGTACAGCTGGGTGTTCAGGATGCCGGCCACGGTGAGCGGGGCGACCACCACGGCCTGCCGACGGTCCATCTTCTCCACCCAGGCCACATCGAACTCGGCTTCGGCGAGCAGCCGCTGGGCGGTGGTGGACAGCTCGCCCAGGGTCGCCTTGGCCTGCTGCTTGCGTACCGGATCAGGGTCGTCGGCTTTGACGTCACCGATCCGGATGAGCGCAGCGCGGCAGGCCGCGTCGAGCAGCGTCACCGCGTCCCGCAGGGCCGGCGGCAGGCCGGTGGTGAGCCGGCCCGGCTGGCTCTCCGCGAGCCCGAGGGTGAGCCCGTCGGCGGCCTCGCCGAGCGCCTGGTAGTCGATGTCCTCGATCAGCGGCCGGGCCCGCCGGGCGGCCCGGTCGACCAGGTCAGCCGTCAACTCGGCCTGGGCCGCGCTGGACACCCGGTCCGCCAGCTCGTGCGCCTCGTCGACCACCAGCAGCTTGTGCGGCGGGACGATGTGCCGGCCGGCCATCATGTCCACCGCCAGCAGGCTGTGGTTGGTGATGACGATGTCGGCCTCGCGGGCCCGTACCCGGGACGCCTCGGCGAAGCACTCCTCGCCGTACGGGCAGCGCGCCGCGCCCACGCACTCGCGGGCCGGCATGGACACGCCACGCCACACCGTGTCGTCCACACCCGGGTCCAGTTCGTCCCGGTCGCCGGTGCCGGACTCCTGGGCCCACTCGCGGATGCGCTCCATCTGCTTGCCCAGCTTGCCGGCCTCACCGAGCCACCTGGTGCCGCCGCCGCCCTCGCCGAACAGGTCCTCGGCCGGCTCCTCGGCGGTGCTGCCCTCCAACCGGGCCAGGCAAAGGTAGTGGTGGCGGCCCTTGAGGACCGCGAAGGTGGGTTCCCGGCCGAGCAGCGGCTTGACCGCCCGGGCCAGCCGGGGCAGGTCGTGGTCGACCAACTGGGACTGCAACGCCAGCGTGGCCGTGGAGATCACCACGGGGCCGTCCACCAGCAGCGCCGGGACCAGGTAGGCCAGCGACTTGCCGGTGCCGGTGCCGGCCTGCACGAGTAGATGCTCGCCCTGCTGGGCGGCCTGCTGCACGGCGTGTGCCATGGTCTGCTGCCCGGGTCGGGTGGCGCCGCCGGGGACCGCGCCGACGGCGGCGGCGAGCAGATCGTCGAGGCTCGGCTTCACGGGACAGGACGCTACCGGGTGGCCCCGACGGAATCTTCCGCGCCATCCACAGCCCGTCCCGGAGGTTATCCACAGGTACGAATCTGGCATTGCCCCGCGCCGCCACGCCCCGCCAGGCTGGCCGCCATGACGAGTGAGGAGGCACCATGGTTGCCATGCCGATCGAGCCGGCCTTTGCCACCAGCGGCCCGTACACCCGGGCAGACCTTGATGAGCTGCGTACCGACAACCGCCGCTACGAAATCATCGACGGGACGCTCGTCGTGAGCGCGGCACCCGGCCGCCTGCACCAGCGCGCCGTGCGGAAACTCGCCATCCTGCTCGACGCGGCCTGCCCGGCTCACCTCGAACTCTTCTTCGCCCCCTTCGATGTGGTGCTGGCCGACGACACCGTGATGGAGCCGGATGTGCTGGTGGCGCGGCGGGATCTGCTCACCGACGCGAACCTGCCGGCGGCGCCGGAGTTGGCGGTGGAGGTGCTGTCCGGCAGTACCCGGCTGTTCGACCTGAACGTCAAGAAGGCCCGGTTCGAGCGGGCCGGGACGCCGTGCTTCTGGGTGGTTGATCCGCTGGCCCGGCCGGACGAGGCCCGGGTGATCGCCTGGGAGCTGGTCGATGGCTGCTACCAGCAGGTCGCGGACGTGCGCGGGACGAGCGAGTACCACGCCGTGCGGCCGTTCCCGGTGACTGTCATCCCGGCGGCGCTTGTCGGCTGATTCGTTGCTCCCAGCCACTAGGGTCAGGGGGCATGGGGCATGAGGTGGTCCGGGTCGACTACCACAAATACGACGGATCGCCGCACCGGGGCTACCCCGCACTGCGGCTGGGCGAGGACGTGCACGGCGTCTGGCTGGGCGTTTCGCCGCAGTTCTTCCCGGACACCGAATTCAAGTACCTGGAGCCGTACGCCCTGCTGCTGCCCCGGGACGCCTGGTGGACCGCGATGTTCATCGCCCCGCCACGGCGCACGGAGATCTACTGCGACATCGCCAGCCCGGCCCGCTGGGTGGACGACACCACCGTGCACGTCGTCGACCTGGACCTGGACGTGCGCCGGCGACGCGCGTCGGGACTGGTGGAGTTGCTCGACGAGGACGAGTTCGCGGTGCACTCGGACCGGTTCGGCTACCCGGCCCAGGTGCGCGACCAGGCCTGGGCCGCGGCCCGGTACCTGCAGACGGCGCTCGGTGACGGTACCCAGCCGTTCGCCGGGGAGTACCGGGGCTGGCTGCGCCAGGTCGAGGAGCGGATTACCCGGACCGGGTGAACGGCGAGTTAATCGGACATTAAGCAAATTCAGCTCTTTGCGGGTGTTACCGTCCACGGATACCCCTGCCGCGGAGTAGCTGATGAGCACGATGACGTCCGTCTGTACCGGCCTGGCCGGGCTGGCCGCCGCCGGTGGCGCCGCCGCGGTGGCCGGATCGCTCGCCCAGCGCCCCCGGCCGTTCCTGCCCGGCAGCGCGCTCCGACCGGCGGTCACGCCGCTGCACCCGGTGTACCCGCTGGTCCGGCACGGCCTCGCCGGCCTGGAGTTGCCGGTCTGCCTGGACTCCACGGACGCCCTGCTGATCGGCGGCGAGCACGGGCGTACCCCGATGCACTGGCGTGGCCTGCGGCAACTGCTCTGGCGGCCGTTGGCGACCCGGGTGGCCGGGACCGGGCAGGTGCACGCGGACCAGTCCGAGCCGGTGGCGCTGCTGCTCCGGCTGACCGACGGCGCGGACGGTCGGGCCGGGCGCGCATACCAGGCGCTGGAGGAGGGGTTGGCCGAGTACCCGGGCCTGGTCACCACCGTGGAGCGCGGCCGGATCCGGCTCGGTCCGGTGACCGTGCTGCTGACCGGCGAGCACTGGGGCGGCGAGCTGCTGGCCGGGTTGCCTCGCCGGTCGGCCTTCGTCGACGGCACCTTCGCCGACCTCGGCGCGGGCGGCCCCGACCCGCTGCTGATGCCGCTGGTCAGCGAGGACTGGTGGTGGCGGTTCGGCTGGGACGGCGGCGAGGCGATGCCGCCCGAGGAGCGGCAACTGCTGCGCGCCCTGGTGACCGCCGCGCACCGGGAGGGGCGGCGGGTACGCCTCACCGGCGGTCCGGGCCGGCCGCGCGGCATCCGGCTGGGGTACTGGCGGGAGCTGCGTGCCGCGGGCGTGGACCTGATCGGCACCGCGGCCGCCGCACCGCTGGCCCGGTTCCTGCGCCACGCGCCGCGCAGCCCGGGTGCCACCCCCGCACTCGCCGCAGGCAGCGGACTCCCACTCGCGCTCCCCGCAGGCGTTGCGATGCCACTCGCGCTCCCGGCCGGCCGCGACGTGCCACCCGCGCTCGCCGCCGGCAGTGGAGAGCGCGGCGATGGAGAGCGCGGCAGTGGGGAGCGCGGCAGTGGGGAGCGCGGCAGTGGGGAGCGCGGCAGTGGGGAGCGCGGCGATGCGTGGAGTCGGGTTGCGGATTCCAGCCCGGGACAGGCTGCCCTCGATACGCCATGATCGGTACATGACAGAGCTGCGCGAGCTGCTGCGGGTACCCCCGGGTGGCGGGTTTGATCTTTCTGCGGTCGACCCACGATCCACTCCGGGGCTGAGTTCCAGGCATGCCCACAAGGGTTGGGCGCGGCGGGAGTTCGAGCGGGTGGGCGCCGACCTCGCGGGGCTCCAGGAGCAGTTGACCGCGCAGGCCAGGGCCGGCGACGGCAGCCGGCGGGTGCTGCTGATCCTGCAGGCGATGGACTGCGGCGGCAAGGACGGCACGATCAAGTGGGTGGCCGGCCAGCTGAACCCGCAGGGCCTGCACATCGTCAGCTTCGGCAAGCCGACGGACCAGGAGTTGGCGCACGACTTCCTGTGGCGGATCCGGCGCGCCCTGCCACCGGCCGGGTACCTCGGCGTCTTCAACCGGTCGCAGTACGAGGACGTGCTGGTGGTGCGGGTGCACAACCTGGTCAAGCCGGCGGTCTGGCAGGCCAGGTACGACAAGATCAACGAGTTCGAGCGGGGCCTGGCCGAGGCCGGGACCACGGTGCTCAAGGTGATGTTGCACATCTCCTTCGCCGAGCAGACCGAGCGGCTCGCCGAGCGGCTGTCGGACCCGACGAAGCACTGGAAGTTCAACCCGGCCGACATCGACGAGCGCGCCTACTGGGCCGACTACCAGCAGGCGTACGCGGATGCGCTGAACCGCTGCGCGACGCCCGCCGCACCCTGGTACGTGGTGCCGGCCGACCGCAAGTGGTACCGCAACTGGGCAGTCGCCACCCTGCTCCGGGACACTCTGGCCGACCTGGAGCTGAGCTACCCGCCGGGTGATTTCGACATCGCCGAGCAGCGGGCCCGACTGGCCGCGAGCGAGAATCCGAGCAGTCCAACCTGAACATCAGGTGAACTGTAGGTGAACGCCAATCCAGGTTGGGGGAGCGGCCGGATGATCTCCCGACGCACCGCCTAGCATTCCCCGAGGTCGGTCGACCGACCCGCCCGCTCCATCGGCATGACGCTGTACCCGAGAGACCTGAGGTGCTGACGTGCGGTTCAAGCTGCGCCCCAACGACACGACCTTCTACGACTACTTCAGTCGCGCCGCCCAGAACCTGGTGCAGGGCGTGGCGCTGCTGTCCGAGCTGGTCCTGCCGGGTGCGGACGCCCAGGTCGTGTCGGAGCGGCTGGTCGAGGTCGAGCACGACAGCGACCAGATCACCCACGAGCTGTATAACAAGATCAACTCGACTTTCGTCACCCCCTTCGACCGGGAGGACATCTACTCGCTGGGCTCCAGCCTGGACGACGTGATGGACCACCTGGAGGCGGTCGGCAGCCTGCTCTACCTCTACGGGCTGACCCGGCTGCCGGCGCTGCCCCGGGAGATGCACGAGATGGTGGACGTGCTGGACCGGCAGGCCAAGCTGACCGCCGACGCGATGCCCCGGCTCAAGTCGATGAAGAACCTCAAGGACTACTGGGTCGAGTGCAACCGGCTGGAGAACGAGGGCGACCGGGCGTACCGGATGCTGCTGGTCCGGCTCTTCTCCGGCGAGTACGACGCGCTGACGGTGCTCAAGATGAAGGAGGTCGTCGAGGAGCTGGAGAAGGCCTGCGACGCCTTCGAGCGGGTCGCGAACGTGGTCGAGACCATCTCCGTCAAGGAGTCCTGAGCACGTGGATCTGTTCTTCACCATCGTGGTGGTGGTCTTCGCGATGGGCTTCAACTACACCAACGGTTTCCACGACGCCGCCAACGCCATCGCCACCTCGGTCTCCACCCGGGCGCTGACCCCACGGGTCGCGTTGGGCATGGCGGCGGTGGGCAACCTGATCGGCTCGTTCGCCGGTGGCGCGGTGGCGGCCACCGTCGGCAAGGGCGTGGTGACCCTGCCGGCCGGCCGGGCCGGTCTCGCCGTGGTGCTTTCCGGACTGGTCGGCGCGATCGTCTGGAACCTCACCACCTGGAAGTTCGGCATCCCGTCGTCGTCCTCGCACGCGCTGATCGGCGGGCTGGTCGGGGCCACCCTGCTCGCCTCCGGTGGCACCGTGCTGTGGAAGGGCATCGGGGAGAAGGTGCTGCTCCCGATGGTGATTTCGCCGTTGGTCGGCGTGGTCCTCGGTTATCTGGTGATGCTCGCGGTCATGTGGATCTTCCGGCGCGGCCACCCGGGCACCCTCAACCGGGGTTTCCGCTTCGCCCAGTCCTGCTCGGCGTTTGCCATGTCGGTCGGGCACGGCATGCAGGACGCCGCGAAGACCATCGGCGTGGTCGGGCTGGCGCTGGTCGCCGGCGGCCATCTGGGCAAGGACTCCAAGATCCCGATCTGGGTGTACTTCATGACGGCTGCCGTGCTCGCGCTCGGCACCTACTCGGGCGGCTGGAAGATCATCGGTACCCTCGGCCGGAAGATCATCCACCTGGACCCGCCGCAGGGCTTCGCCGCCGAGACCACGGCCAGCGCGGTGCTCTTCACCGCCTCGCACTTCGGGCTGCCGATCTCCACCACCCACACCATCACCTCGGCGATCATGGGCGTCGGCGCCACCAAGCGGCTCTCCGCCGTGCGCTGGGGAGTGGCCGGCAACATCGTCACCGCCTGGGTGCTGACCTTCCCGGCGGCAGCCGGCGTGGCAGCCCTGGTCTACCTGGTGGCCCGGCCGATCTTCGGCGGCTGATCCGGCGCGCCCCGCCCGCGGGTGGGGCGCGCCGCCACGGCTCAGGCGTAGCTGACGCCGATCTGGTCGCGGATCGCGTCCATCGTGCGCATCACCGCGAGCGAGGACTCCAGCGGGCACCAGCGGGCTCTCCGTGAGGCCGGCGTTCAGGCAGCGCATGACCTCCTCGGCCTCGTACCCGAGCCCGTTGCCGCGCAGCGACACCGGTACCGTCTCGGCCCGCTCGCCGTGGCAGATGGTGAAGCTGTCCGGGTGGTGGAAGCCGCGTGGCAGCTCGATCCGCCCTTCGGTACCCATGATCGTGGCGCTGTTGCGGTGGTCGCCCACGATGCTGCTGGCCAGGTACGCCACCGCGCCGTTCGGGTAGCCGAACAGCATCGCCGTCGCCTCGTCCACGCCCGAGTCACTGAGCCGGGCGAACGCCGAGATCCGGTCCGGGTCGCCGAGGAACAGCTGGGCGAAGGTGATCGGGTACACGCCCAGGTCGAGCAGGCTGCCGCCGCCCAGCGCCTTGTCCCGCAGCCGGTGCGCCGGGTCCGACCGGAGCCGGGAAACCGAAGTCGGCGGTGACGCCGGTGACCTCGCCGATCGCGCCGCTGGCCGCCACGTCGCGGATCCGGCGGATGACCGGGTTGGTCCGCATCCACATGGCCTCCATCAGGAACAGGTTGCGGCCACGGGCGGTGTCCACCAGGTCTCTGGTGGTTGCCAGGTCCAGGGTGAACGGCTTCTCGCAGAGCACCGCCTTGCCGGCCGCAAGGCACAGCTTGGCCGCCTCGTGGTGGGCGGTGTGCGGGGTGGCCACGTAGATCACGTCGACGTCCGGGTCGGTGGCCAGGTCCACCCACGAGCCGTGCGCCCGCGCGAAGCCGTGCTCCTTGGCGAACTGCTGGGCCGACTCCAGCCGACGTGAGCCGACGGCGGCCAGCTCGGCGGCCGGGAGCAGCTTCAGGTCTTCGACGAACTTGGTGGCGATGCCACCGGTGGCGAGGACACCCCAGCGGGTACGAGCGGTCATGGCTTGATCCAAGCACAGTCGGGGCGGCGCTAGGCTCGGCTCGTGACGGACGATCCCGCAGCGGCGGTGGCCGCCCGGCTGGCGGCGGCGGCGCGCCGGTTCGCGGCGTCCGGCGCGAGCCCGGTACCCGCCCGCCCCGCCGCTACCGTGGTGCTGCTGCGCCCGCCGTTGCAGGTGTACCTGCTGCGGCGGACCGGCACCATGGCGTTCGCGGCCGGCATGCACGTCTTTCCGGGAGGTGCCGTGGACCCGCGCGACGCCGAGGTGGAGGTGCCCTTCGCGGGGCCGACTCCGGCGTGGTGGGGCAGCCGCCTCGGCCTGCCGCCCGAGCAGGCCCGGGCCGTTGTGTGCGCGGCGGCCCGGGAGGTCTTCGAAGAGGCCGGCGTGCTGCTCGCCGCCCCGGTCGGCGGCGCCCAGAAGCCTGACGTGGCGCAGTCCGGTGCGCTGTCTCCTGACCTGGCGGAGGCCGGTGCGTCTGTGCCGGCTGAGCTGGACGTGTCCACGCCGTGGTGGGAGGAGCAGCGGCGGGCGGTCGAGCGGCGGGAGACCGGCTTCGCCGAGCTGCTGTCGCGGGCCGGGTTGGAGCTGCGGACCGACCTGCTGCGCCCGTGGGCCCGGTGGATCACCCCGGAGTTCGAGCCGCGCCGGTACGACACCTGGTTCTTCGTGGCGCGCTCCCGCGGGGCAGGTCAGCCGGCACGCGACCGGGGAGGCCGACGAGGCCCGCTGGGTACCCGTCGCCGACACCGCCGAGCTGGCGATGCTGCCCCCGACCCGGCGTACCCTGGACCAGCTCGCGGCCGCCGGGTGATCTGCCCGCCGTGTTCGCGGCGGCCACTGGAGCGGGACGCCGCCGAACCGGTCCGACCCAGGTTCACCGCCACCGGAATCGAATACTGAGCAGCTGACCCGGTCGGCTCGGCAGGCCCACAGTGTCCGGGCAGCAACGGCGCCGGCGTGCGAGCCAACCCCGTGGATTGATCGTCGTCGGTACCGTCGACAGGGTGGTCACCCTCGAACCACCGCACCGTCGCCCGCTGGCACGGGACCTGGTGGCCGTACCCCCTGGTCCTGGCCTTTGTCCTGGCAGTCCTCCCACTGCGCCGCCGCGACCCGGCCCGGCCGGCTGACCTGCCCGGACAGCACTGCGGCGACGATCCCCCGTGGATCGCCGCCGCTGTGGGTCCGGCGTCAGCCGAACCGGCCGGTGATGTAGTCCTCGGTCTTCTTCACCGACGGGTTCGTGAAGATCTTCGCGGTCTCGTCGTACTCGATGAGCCGGCCGGGGTCGCCGGTCTTGTCGATCGAGAAGAAGCCGGTGCGGTCGGAGACCCGGGCGGCCTGCTGCATGTTGTGGGTGACGATGATGATCGTGTACTGGCTCTTCAGCTCCGCGATCAGATCCTCGATGGCCAGCGTGGAGATCGGGTCCAGGGCCGAGCACGGCTCGTCCATCAGCAGCACCTGCGGCTCCACCGCGATCGCCCGCGCGATGCACAGCCGCTGCTGCTGCCCGCCGGACAGGCCCGCGCCCGGCCGGGACAGCCGGGTGTGCACCTCGCCCCACAGGTTCGCGGCCTTCAGCGCCTTCTCGCAGGCGTCGTCGAGCGCGGCCTTCTTCCGCATCCCGCCCAGCCGCAGCCCGGCCACCACGTTGTCGTAGATGGACATGGTCGGGAACGGGTTGGGGCGCTGGAAGACCATGCCGATGATCCGGCGGACCGCGGTGATGTCGACGTCCCGGCCGTACACGTCCTGGGCGTCGATGGTCAGCTTGCCCTCCACCCGGGCGCCGGGGATCACCTCGTGCATCCGGTTGATCGAGCGCAGGAACGTCGACTTGCCGCAGCCCGACGGGCCGATCAACGCGGTCACCGACTTCGGCTCGATCACCATGCTGATGTTCTCGATCGCCTTGAAGCCGCCGTAGTAGGCGGAGACTCCACTTGCTTCGATGCGCTTGGCCATCACGGTCATCCCTTGCTCTTCTTGCTGGGGCGGCTGTTGAGTTTGGTCCGGGTGGCCAGCAGCTTGGCGGCCACCGTCAGGGCGAGGACCAGCGCGACCAGGGTCAGCGCGGCGGTCCATGCCCGGTTCAGGCCGTAGTCGCCCTTCGCGGCGGAGGTGGCCTGGGAGTAGATGTAGATGGACAGCGAGGACTGGTTGCCGTTGAACGGATCGGTGATGATCCGGTCGTTGCCGCCGGCCACCAGCAGCACCGGCGCGGTCTCCCCGCAGGCACGGGCGACGGCCAGCATCACGCCGGTGACGATGCCCGGCAGCGCGGTCGGGACGACGATCCGCAGCACCGTCTTCCACTTGGCAATGCCCAGCGCGTACGCGCCCTCGCGCAGCGCCGTCGGTACCAGCCGGAGCATCTCCTCGGTGGACCGGGTGATGGTCGGCAGCATGAGCACCGACAGCGCCAGCGCGGCGGCGAAGCCGGAGTACTCGGCGTGCCCGCTGCTGGAGATCACCGGGGAGACGATCGCCACCCAGAAGGCCAGGATGAACAGGCCCGCGATGATCGACGGGATGCCGGTCATCACGTCCACGAAGAAGCGGATGACGGTGGCCAGCCGGCCCCGGCCGTACTCGACGATGTAGATCGCGCCGAGGATGCCCAGCGGCACCGTGATGAGCACGGCTATCCCGGCCTGCTCCAGGGTGCCGATGATGGCGTGGTACGCGCCACCGTTGGCGTCGAACGCGGTGATGTTGTTCATCGAGTGGGTGAAGAAGTTCTCGTCCAACCGGGCGCTGCCCTTGCTGATCAGCGTGCCCGCCACCGAGACCAATGGCAGCAGGGCCAGCGCGAAGGCCGAGTAGATCAGCGAGGTGGCGACCCGGTCGGTGGCCGCCCGCCGGCCTTCGACCACCCCGGCCCAGCCGGCCAGCAGGGCCAGGTAGAGCACGACGGTGCCGACGACGGTGAGCACCCAGCCACCGCCGAGCACGCTGCCCACCTGGAACAGCAGGTAGGACAGCACGGCGGCGGCGACAGCCACGGCGTACGGCCCCCACTTGGGCAGCCGGCTGGCGTTCAGGTCGAGGCGGACCGCAGCGGTCAGCGACGGCGCGCTCATGCGGCACTCCCCAGGAACTCGCGCCGCCGGTAGATGATCGCCCGGGCGGTCATGTTGACGACGAGGGTGATGGCGAACAGCATCAGGCCGGAGGCGATCAACGCGCTGCGGCCGACCGAGCCGGCGTCACCGAAGCGGCTGGCGATGTTGGCGGCGATGGTGTTGCCGCCGATTCCGGTGACGTCCCAGAAGTTCCAGGTGAAGGTGCTGCCCAGGGTCAGGGCCAGGGCCATCGTCTCGCCGAGCGCGCGGCCCAGGCCGAGCATCACGCTGGCGATCAGGCCGGCCTTGCCGTAGGGGATGACGGCCAGTCGGACCATCTCCCACTTGGTCGCGCCCAGTGCCAGCGCGGCCTCCTCGTTCATGGTCGGCGTCTGCCGGAACACCTCGCGCGACAGCGAGGTCACGATGGGCAGCACCATGATCGCCAGGACCAGCGCGCCGAGCAGCACCGACTTGCCGTACGGGCCGCCGTTGCCGAAGAGCGGGATCCAGCCGAAGTAGTGGTGCAGCCAGCCGGAGAGGTCGCGTACCGGCTCCACCAGGTACTCCCGCCCCCACAGGCCGAAGATGATGCTGGGTACGGCGGCCAGCAGGTCGACCACGAAGCCGAGCGCTGTGGCCACCCGCTTGTGCGCGTAGTGCGACAGGCACAGCGCGATCCCCAGGGCCACCGGCACGGCCAGTACGAGCGCCAGTGCCGAGGCCATCACGGTGCCCACGGCCAGCGATCCGAAGCCGAACTTCGACCCGCCGTCGGCGGCCGGGTTGTCCGGCTGCCAGCCCAGGTAGGTCAGCGGGTTCACGGTGTCGGCGCGCAGCGACGGGATCGCCTTGACGACGAGGAACACCGTGATCGCCGCGATGATCACCAGGACGGCCGAGCCGGACGCGGTGGTCAGCCCCCGGAACAGGCTCTCCGCGCCGAAGCGTCGTTTCGTGGGCAGCGCGCCTCCGCCGCCGCCCATCGACCCCCTGCCGCCGCTGCCGGGCGGGCGGTGGTTGCCGGGTTCTCCGGGGCGGTTGCCTGAGGTCTCGTCGACCTCGGTCCCGCCCGGGAAAGAACGTTGGCTCATGGCGTGAGCGTCTCCGTCCACTGGTTGCGTCGAGTTCGGATCGTGGGCGTGGCCGCCCTCCACCTGGAGAGCGGCCCCGTGTCTGCTGGCGGTACATCGCGGGGTGCCCCGTGCCGGCGGCACCCCGCGAGGTGGATCAGGCCAGGGCCGCGATGGCCGTGTTCACCTTGGTGCGGACCTCGTCCGGCAGCGGGGCGTAGCCGACCTTGACGGCCGACGCCTGCCCGGCCGAGCTGGCCGCGTAGGTCAGGAAGGACTTCAGCACCGGCAGGGCCGCGGCCGTGGTGCCCTTCGAGCAGACGATCTCGTACGTGACCAGCACGATCGGGTAGGCGCCCGCCGCGGTGGTGTTGTAGTCGATGGTCAGCGAGAGGTCGGCGCCGGTGCCGGTGACCTTGGCGCTGGCGATCGTCTTGCCGGCAGCGTCGCCGGTCAGCTCGACGAACTCGTTCGACGCGTTGCCGATCTTCGCCATCTTCAGGTTCTTGGCCTGCGCGAACGACCACTCGACGTAGCCGATGGCGCCGTTGCTGGCGGAGACCGCCGCAGCCACGCCGTCGGACTTCTGCTCGCCCTGGCCGCCCGGAGCCTTCCAGGTCTTGTTGTTGGCGAAGGTCCAGTCGGAGGCGGCAGCCTTCGACAGGAACTTGGTGAAGTTGTCGGTGGTGCCGGAGTCGTCAGCGCGGTGCACCGCGATGATCTTCGTGGCCGGCAGCGTCGCGTTCGGGTTGTCCGCCTTGATCGCGGCGTCGTTCCAGGTGGTGATGGCGCCGGAGTAGATCTTGGCGATCGTGGAAGCCTTGAGCTGCAGGTTGTCCACGCCCGCGACGTTGAATACCACCGCGATCGGGCCGACCACCATGGGCAGGTGGATGGCCGGCGCGCCACACTTGGCGTCGGCCTTCGGCTGGTCGGCCGCGGTAAGCGGCGAGTCGGAGCCGGCAAAGTCGGCGGTGCCGCCGATCAGCGCCTGCTGGCCGGCGCCGGAGGAGGTTGACTGGTAGTTGACTTTTCCGTCTGGGCAAGCCGTCTGGTAGTCCTTGACCCACTGTGCCATGGCGTTGGCCTGGGCCGAGGAGCCCTGGGCGGTCAGCGAGCCGCTGGCGCACGAGATCGCGCTGGCGGATCCGGACGTGCTGCCGGGCGCCGGAGTGTCGGAGTTGTCGTCCGACCCGCACGCGGCGAGCGCGAGCGTCGCGGTCAGCGCAATGCCGACCAGGATGCTGTGCCGCTGGAGCTTCACGTGCTGTCCCTTCGGTTCTTTGGGGGGTGACCGGACGGGATCGCCGCCCGGCGGCCGGTGTCTTCACCGGCTGATCAGCACGCTAAGAGCGTCAGGTGGACGCTTCGGAGGGGCAAAGTGAACGCGCGATGAACACGTCCAAGCCCTTACGTGACAGCGTGCTGAGGGCAGCATGTCCGTTTGGTGAACTGCCGCGCGACACGGGCGATAAGCGCAACGTAGCCGGATCATGCTCCTGCGTTACGCAATGCCGTGCGTGTTCGCGAAACCCCCGATACACCAGGGGTTGTACGCACGGATCCACGATCCCCGACCGCCCCGCGCGGCGTCAGGCCGTGGCGCGAGCGTCAGGCCGGCGGCGTAGGTGGTGCGGCGGAAGAGGACGTCGGTGGACCAGCGGAGGAAGCCCAGGCGCTGGTAGAGGGCGACCGCGGGGTGGTTGTCCTCGTCGACGTAGAGCATCGCCTGGGACAGGCCCTGGGCGCGCAGGTGGCGCAGGCCGGCCAGGGTCAGCGCGCTGCCCAGGTGCTGACCCTGGGCGGCCGGGTCGACGCCGAGCACGTACACCTCGCCGATCGGGTCGTGCTGGTGGGCGGAGTTCGCGGTGAACCGGTCGGGGTGCGGGTGCACGTGCTGCTCGCCGTGCACCTTGGTCCAGTGGAAGCCGAGCAGCTCGCCGTCGCGGTCGGCGAGCAGGAAGCCGGCCGGGTCGAACCACGGCTCGGCCATCCGTACCCGCAGGTCGCGTAGCGTCCACCGGCCCTGGTCCGGGTGGTCGGCGAAGGCCTTCGCGTTGACCCGCAGCCAGTCCTGCTCGTCGTGGTCACGGCGGAACGGGCGCAGCATCACCCCGGGCGGGAACTGCGGCGCGGGTACCGGGGCGAACAGTGAGCGGCGCAGCTGCAGCAGCACCCGACCGCGCTGGAAGCCCAGTGACAGGGCGAGCGCGGTGGCCGACGGATGGTCGCCGTGCGCCCACAGCCGCAGCCGGCCGGCCGGATCGGCCTGCGCGGCCGCCTCGGTGGCAGCCGTGACCAGCGCCCGGCCCAGCCCCCGCCGCCGGTGCATCGGGTGCACCACCAGCTCGGCGCTCGGCCCCTCGACCTGGTCGGTGGTGTCCAGGTGGGCGTACCCGACGAGCTCCCCGCCGTGCTCGGCGACCAGGTGTACGGCCGGCGCGTCACCACCGTGCCGCACGTGCAGCGTGACGTGCTCGGAGAGCGGGAACGCGCCGTCGGCGTCACCGGCCGAGCGGGCCAGTTCCAGCACCGCGGCCACCTGTTCCGGATCGAGGGAGGTCAGGCGGCGCACCGGCACGGTCATGGTCACCAGTTCACCGTAACGACTGCGGCCCCGCCACCGAAGTGGCAGGGCCGGAGGCCAGCTGTCTTGCAGCGGGTCGTCTCAGAAACTGGTCAGCGACTGCACCGGCAGGCCGGCGGCGAGCGCGTCGGCGTCGGGCAGCGCCCGCTGGCTGGGGACCACGAACTTGTACCCGACCTGGCGCACCGTGCCGATCATCGACTCGTGCTCGGAGCCGAGCTTGGCCCGCAGCCGCCGCACGTGCACGTCCACCGTGCGGGTACCGCCGAAGTAGTCGTAGCCCCAGACCTCGCGCAGCAACTGGTCGCGGGTGAACACCCGGCCAGGGTGCTGGGCGAGGAACTTCAGCAGCTCGAACTCCTTGTAGGTGAGGTCGAGCGGGCGTCCCTTGAGCTTCGCCGCGTAGGTGTCCGGGTCGATGGTGAGCTCGCCGGCCCGGATGGTGCCGCCCTCGCTGGCCGTGGCGGCGCCGAGGCGACCGACGGCCAGCCGCAGCCGGGCCTCGATCTCGGCGGGGCCGGCGGAGGCCAGTACGACGTCGTCGACGCCCCAGTCGGCGGAGAGCGCGACCAGGCCGGACTCGACGACCACCGCGAGCAGCGGCACGCCCAGCCCGGTGGCGTGCAGCATCCGGCAGGTGGCGCGGGCATCGGCCAGCTCGCTGCGCGAGTCGACCAGGACCACATCCGGCGACGGACCGGCGACCAGGGTGCGGACATCCCGGGGCGCGGTGCGGACGGAGTGCGGAAGGAGATCAAGAGCCGGCAGCACAGCCGCTGGTTCACCAGCGCGTGCCCCGGTAAGCAACAGTATTTCCACGCGGACCTCCGTCTCGGCGGGCAAATTAATCGCCGCGCACTGCGGCCGGATCTCGGCCTTCAGTCGGTCCCGGCGTCGCTGACGGGTGGGTTAGGCCACGAGAATAACTGATCGCGCCCCTATTGACACCAGGTGACGTTTCGCACGCTTCCCGGTTACGAACGTTTCCGCTGCTCAGGTCTAGGGTGTTCGGGCGGTCGTGGCAGGATCGCGGCGGACCGGCCCGGTCGGGCATCCCCCGTTCGGGTGATCGGGCAGGTGGGATGCGGGTCGTTTGCCGGACAGCTCGGCGGTCGAGTTCGCCCGGGTGCCGCTGCTCTGGCACGATCGTGGTCGTGTCTCCATCCGCGCCGACCGGCGGCCCCCGTACTCCTCGTGGCGACGACGACCGCGACCGCCGCGACGCCCCGGCGCGGGCCGGTCGGACCGCCGACCCGGACCCCTACGGCTGGGCGGAGGACGCCGCCCCGGCCGGTCCCGGCCGCAAGCTGCGCCGCCCGCACCGGCGTCGGGCCAAGGACGGGCAGGTCACCGGGCTGGACCCGAACCTCGCCTCGGACCTGCCGAGCTGGCTGGCTCAGGAGCGGGTGGCGGCGGCCCGGTCCCGGCCGCTGCAGTCGCTGTCCATCGCCGGCTTCGCCGCCCTGCTCGGGCTGGCGCTGGTACTCGGCGCGCAACTCACCCCGGGCTCCTTCAGCTTCGTGATCTTCGGCGTCCAGGTGCTGTTCGTGCTCGTCTGGACGGTGGCGCTGCGCCCGCCGGGAGCCCGGGTGGTGGCCGGCGTCGGCCTCGCCACGGCTGCCGCGGCCGACCTCGCCGTCGCGCTGCCGGACCGGGCCACGCTCGCGCCACTGGCCTACGTGACCGCCGCCGCGATGATCGCCGGGGTGGTCGGCCAGCTCGCCCGGGGGGCCGGCCCGGCAGAGTCCGACCGAGTCGCTGGGGGCCACCCTGACCGTCGTCGTCGGCGTGATCGCGCTGGCCGCGCTGGTGGTTTTGAACCGGCACCCGTTGGGTACCCAGTCCATCGTCGCCTGCCTCGCCGCCGCGGGAGTGGCGCTGACCGTGGCCCACCTGCTCGACATCGTCCTGCCCCGACCGCGCACCAGCACCCAGGTGTCGCGGGGCTCGATCGGCGTGGTGGCGGGCGCCATGGCCGGCACCGCCGCCGGGGTGGTGGCCAGCTCGTACCTGGTCGGCCTGCACCCGGGCTCGACCGCAGTGGCCGCGCTGGTGACAGCGATGGTGGCGGTGATGGCCGACCTGGCGGTGTCGTACTCCGACGCGAGTCGCGAGCTCGACGGGCGACCCGGCGTCTGGTGGTTCGTCCGGCACCTGCAGGGACCGCTCGGCGGGTACGCGCTCGCCGGCACAGCGGCGTACGTGATGAGCGTGATGTTGTTGGTGACCAGGCTGTAGGGAGAGCCCGAATGGCGATGCGGCGCGGTGGCAAGGTCGGCATCATCCTGGGGGTGATCCTGGTGGTGCTGCTGGGACTGCTGCTCATCGCCGACCGGGTCGGTGAATCCGTGGCCGAGGGCGAGATCGCCAAGCAGGCCCAGCAGCAGTTGGCGGACAACCAGATCACCTCGCCGCAGAAGCCGACCGCGGAGATCAGCGGCTTCCCGTTCCTCACCCAGGTCGCCGGCGGCAAGTACCAGAAGATCACCATCAGCGTGGACAAGCCGAGCACCCAAGGCGTCACGCTGGACAACTTCGTGGCCGTCGCCACCGACGTGCACGCCAAGGCCGGCGACCTGATGCACGGTCGCGGGCCGATCACCGCCGACAAGGTGGTGGGCACCGGCCACCTGCCCTGGGACCAGGTCACCAAGCTGATCACGCTGACCGGGGTGGACGTCTCCCAGATCACCCTCACCGCGCGACGACCAGGGCAAGATCACCGCCAAGGCGCCGCTCTCCCTGCTCGGCCTGCAGACCACCGTGGTCATCACCGGCACGGTCACCGTCGCCGACGGCGCTGCCAAGGTCACCGTCGAGCAGCTCGCCGCCGAGGGCGGCAACGCCGGCCCGCTGCTCAACAGCGCGCTCGCCACCCTCAAGCAGAAGCTGAGCCTGCAGATCAAGATCCCGCCGCTGCCGTACAACCTGGTGCTCACCAACGCCACCTCGGCGCCGAACGGCCTCACCGTGACCGCCGAGTCGACCAACGTCTCCCTGGTCAAGTAGGCCCAGCCCAGCACACAGCCCAGCAGAGTGTTCTTCCGCACGGTGGGACGGCCGGTCCCGGATACTGGCCGGCGATGGTAGGCTCCGTACCCATGAGCCCACTGGTCACCACCGCGCCGACCACGGCGCGTGCTGACCTTGTCACGTCGGTCCTCGCGCCCTCCGCGCGACGTTCGCCGACGCTGGTCCCGACCGACGGGCCCCTGCTCACCAAGCGTCGCCCGGTCGACTTCGGCCTGGTCACCAGCTGTCTGTGTCGCCACGTCTAACTGACGGCGACGCACTCACCGGCGTCCGCGCGCACGCGCGTTGATCCCTCGCGGCATCGCCGCCGCGCATTCACAGCCGTCACGCCGTGGGCCGGTCCGTGCCCGCATCCGATCGCGTCCAGGCCCGCCGGCTGCCCACCGATCGGAAACACCCCGCACAAGCCTGAAACACCAGCCTGAAACACCACGACACCACCACCCGGAACCTCCGCAAACCGCAATAGGAGTAAACATGAGTCGCGAATCCGCACTCGTCTCGGCCGACTGGGCCGAGAAGAACCTCGACGCCGCCGGCGTGGTCTTCGTCGAGGTCGACGAGGACACCAGCGCCTACGACACCGGCCACATCCCCGGCGCCATCAAGCTCGACTGGAAGCAGGACCTGCAGGACCAGATCCGCCGCGACTTCGTCAACAAGGCGCAGTTCGAGGCGCTGCTGTCGGAGCGGGGCATCAGCAACGACGACACCGTGGTCCTCTACGGCGGCAACAACAACTGGTTCGCCGCCTACGCCTACTGGTACTTCACCCTCTACGGCCACGGCGACGTCAAGCTGCTCGACGGCGGCCGCAAGCGCTGGGAGCTGGACAACCGTCCGCTCGTCAAGGACGCGGTCAGCCGCGAGGCCACCAGCTACACGGCGCAGGAGCAGGACAAGTCCATCCGCGCCTTCCGCGACGACGTGGTGGCCGCGATCGGCGCCCAGAACCTGGTCGACGTGCGTTCGCCCGACGAGTACGCCGGCCGCCTGCTCGCCCCCGCCCACCTGCCGCAGGAGCAGGCGCAGCGGGCCGGCCACATCCCAACCGCCATCTCGGTGCCGTGGAGCAAGTCCGCCAACGAGGACGGCACCTTCAAGTCCGACGACGAGCTGCGCACCATCTACGGCGCCGCCGGCCTCGACGACGCCAAGGACACCATCGCGTACTGCCGCATCGGCGAGCGCTCCTCGCACACCTGGTTCGTGCTCCAGGAGCTGCTCGGCCACCGCAACGTGAAGAACTACGACGGTTCGTGGACCGAGTACGGCTCGCTGGTCGGTGTGCCGGTGGCCCTCGGCGACGAGCCCGGCCAGGCCTGACCTCCGAGCATCGGAAAGGACACCAGATGACCAGCTACACCCTGGGTTGCGGAGCGCCCGAGCAGTCAACGGCCATTCCGGCCTCGGTCGACCTGGCAAAGGAGACCGTCATCACGGGCATCGTGCGGGCCGGGGACGAGCCGGTTGCCGGTGCCTATGTCCGCCTGCTCGACGCCAGCGGAGAGTTCACCGCCGAGGTGGTCACCTCGCCGCTGGGCCAGTTCCGGTTCTTCGCGGCTCCCGGCAACTGGACGCTGCGCGCGCTGTCGCGTTCGGGCAACGGGGACGCCAGCGTCGCCGCCGAGCGCGGGATCAACGAGGTGGCGCTGCCGGTCGCCGTCGCGTGATCCGCAGTACCCGGCGGCGCCCGACCCACGGTCGGGCGCCGTCGGCGTACCCGGCCCCGATCGCCCCGGGCGGCGCCGTGTCACCATGGGCGGCGTGAGCATCGAACGGGCGACCGTCCCGGACGCGACCGACCCCACCCGGCCCGCCGAGCCCGACCCGGCCGCGCCCGACTCCGCTCATGCTGGCGACCCGGTGCCCGCTGCGTCCGACCGCACTGCGCCGGGCGAGTCCGCGCCGGAGAACCGCGCTCAGCCGGGCGGATCTGCGCCGGAGAACGGCGCTCAGTCGGCCGGACCTGCGCCGGCGGGCGGCGGGCAGTGGTCCGCGGGCCCGTACCAGGCGACGGCGGGGCCGTCTGACGCGTGGCCGGTCTACTGGTACTCCTACCCCGCGGCGCCGCTCCCGGCCGAGCCGGCGGTGCGGCGGCGGCGTCGGGGGTTGATCGCCATCTGCGTCGTCTGGGCCCTGCTGCTGCTGGGCACGGGCACCTGGTACTCCTTCCACGGCCGGCCGAGCATCCGTGAGCAGACCACCATCGGCCAGGCCGAGCCGGTGGTGAACACCGCCGCCGGCTGGGTGCTGCGGGCGGCTGGCGGCCAGCCGGTCGCCGCGCTGGGGGGCTTCGCCCGCGCCGACAGCTGCGACATCACCCCGGTACGCAACGGCGAGGAGTGGGTACGCGGCCTGCGGCTGGCCACCGTCGTGGGCGGCGAGGCCGCGCTGCTGCGGCAGATCGCGGCCGGCCTGCCCGAGGGGTACGGCGCCCGCGTGCACCCCGGCCCCAGCCCGACCCTGGACGCCGACGCCGGCGACTACGTGTCGGTCCGCGCCGCGATCGAAGCGCCCGGGGTACTGCACGTGCAGATCAGCACCGGCTGCCGCAGTGTCGGCGACCGGCCGGCCGCCGATCCGGCCACCGCCGCGCCCGGTGTCGAGCGCGCTGCCGTCGAGGCTGACCTGGCCGCCCTCGGCGCCACCGCCAGCCGCTGGGAGACGCACGAACTGAGCTGCGCCGGCATCGCCGGAGGAGTCCGTACGGTCACCGCGACGGTGGTGGACACCCCGGTCGGCGCGCTCGACAAGATCCAGTCGCTGGGCGGTACGCCGGTGGTCGGCGGCGAGCACGTGGCGGCCGTCCGGGACGGCGACGTGGGTACCCTGCTGCGAAACTTCGGCGGCACCCTGACGATCTCCGCGACCACCGGGACCTGTGCCTGACGGGCAGCGTCACCCGTGCCCTGACGGGCAGCGTCACCCGTGCCCTGACGGGCAGCGTCACCCGTGCCCCTGACGGGCAGCGTCAGTAGACGAGCGCCTGGACGGTGTCGCCGAGGACCTCCTCGACGAAGGTGGCCGCGCCGGCGATGCGTACCCCCGGAAGCACGTCCTGGGGGCCGATGCCGCGGCGGACCGCGCACTGCGTGCAGACCGTCACCCGACCCCCGGCCAGCAGCGTGTCCAGCAGGTCGTGCAGGGGTGCGGCGTGCGGCAGGTCGAAGAGTTCGGCCCGGCCCGGCAGGCTGAACCAGGCGGCCTCGCCGGTCAGCCACAGCGACACGGCCACCCCGGCGGAGACCGCGGTGGCCGCCACCGTGAAGCCCTGCGAACAGCGCTCCGGCGCGTCGGTACCGGCTGTCACCTTGACGACGAGGCTCCGGCTCATGGCGTACAGCATAGGATCAGCCGCGTGGTCACTGAGATCGGCTTCGTCAGCCTTCTCATTGCCGGGCTCGGCGCGCTCGCCGGCGGCCTGGTGTATCTGGCCGCCAAAGTGTCCCGTGGCCGCTGGTGAGTTCCCTGGTGGCGTGCGGTTTGATGGTCAGCGCGGTACTGGTGTCCGATTCGGGTGTCGGTGCGACAGGTGGAAGGACGAATCGTGAGTGAGAACCCGCTGGGGCCGCCGCCGTGGCTGAACGCCCCGCCGGTGCCCGAGTACCCCTACGAAGAGACGCACGACCTGCGGCACGGTCCGGACCTGCATCCGCACCTGCTCGGTCTGCTGCCGTTCGTCGGGGTGTGGCGGGGGCGGGGCCGGGGCGGGTACCCGACCATCGAGGACTTCGACTTCGCCCAGGAGATCCGGTTCAGCCATGACGGCCGGCCGTTCCTGCACTACTCGTCTCGTGCCTGGCTGATCGAGGACGACGGCACGCCGATCCGCCCGGCCGCCCGGGAAACCGGCTGGATCCGGCCCGTGGTCACCAACGGCAACCCGACCGACGAGGTCGAGGTGCTGCTCGCCAGTCCGACCGGGCTGATGCAACTGCACATCGGCCGGGTGGACCACCTCAAGATCGAAATGGCCAGTGACGCCGTGGTACGGACCGTCACCGCCAAGGAGGTCACCGCCGAGCAGCGGCTCTACGGCATCGTGGACGGCGCGCTGCTGTACGCGCAGGAGATGGCCGCCGTCGGCCAGCCCCTCCAGCCCCACCTGTCGGCCCGGCTGCCCCGCATCGCCGGCTGACCGCCCCGCCCCGGCTGCCGGGCGGATTACCTGTCCGGTCGGCTCGGGGACTCGCCGGCTCGCCGACGTAGAATTCCGGCGTGTCAGAGACGCTCGCGGACGTGCTCCGGGCTCGGGGACTACGACTGACGGCGCAGCGTCAGTTGGTGCTGGAGGCCGTCCACGAGCTCGGCCACGCCACCCCCGACCAGATCCACGCCCGGGTCTCGGCGGTCGCCGCCGGGGTCAACATCACCACCGTGTACCGGACCCTGGAGCTGCTGGAGGAGCTGGGTCTGGTGACCCACGCCCACCTGTCGCACGGTGCGCCGACCTACCACTCGGTCGGCGCCGACCAGCACGTGCACCTGGTGTGCCGGGCCTGCGGCGGGGTGGCCGAGGTGCCGTCCCGGACCCTGGGGGCGCTGGCCGACACGCTGGAGGCCGAACGCGGTTTCCTGGTCGATCTCGGGCACGTGGCGCTTTTCGGCGTCTGCGCGCACTGCGGAGAGAAGGACAAATGACTCAGGTGCTGATCGGTGCGCTCGACCCGGCCTCGCCGGACGCGGCAGCCGTGGCCCACTACGGCGACCCGGCCCGCGAGCAGCGCACCCTGGCCACCGCCGCCGGCCTGGTGGACCGCTCGCACCGGGGGATCATCGCGATCCCCGGCGCGGACCGGCTGACCTGGCTGCACAGCCTGACCACCCAGTGGCTCACCGGGCTCGGCGCGCCCGAGGGCACCGAGTTGCTGGTGCTCTCCCCGCACGGGCACGTCGAACAGCACGCGCTGCTGGTCGACGACGGCGCGACAAGCTGGCTGGACACCGAGCCGGGTGCGACCGGCGGCCTGCTCGATTTCCTCACCAAGATGCGTTTCATGATGCGGGTCGAGCCGGCCGACGTGACCGCCGACTGGGCTCTGCTGTCACTGGTCGGGCGCTCGCCCGACGGGGGACCGACGGACCGGCCGGCCGCGTCGGTGGCCGCCCTGGGCGTGCCGGACCTGCCCGAGCCCGGCGTCGACCCGGTACCGCCGGCCAAGTTCATCGCGGCCGACGTGCCGCGCCGGCCGACCACCCGGTACCCGGTGGCCACGCTGCCGGACGGCGGCTGGGCGCGCCGGATGCCGTACGGGTACGACCTGCTGGTGCCCCGGGCCGCAGTGGCGTCGGTGGCGCAGCGGTTGGGCGTGCCGTGGGCCGGGCTGTGGGCGTTCGAGGCACTGCGGGTCGAGGCCCGCCGGCCCCGGCTGGGCTTCGAGACCGACCACCGGACCATCCCCGCCGAGGTCGGTTGGCTGGCCGACGCGGTGCATGTGGACAAGGGCTGCTACCGGGGCCAGGAGACGGTGGCCCGGGTGCACAACCTGGGCCGGCCGCCGCGCCGGCTGGTACTGCTGCACCTGGACGGGATCAGCTCCGACGAGCTGCCGCCGCCCGGGACCCCGGTCACCGCGGGGGACGGGCGGACGGTCGGCTTCGTGGGTACCGCCGTGCGCCACTTCGAGTTGGGGCAGATCGCGCTGGCCGTGGTGAAGCGGTCGGTACCCGACGACGAGCGGCTCACCGTGGCCACCTCGGCCGCCGCCATCGACCCCGAGCCGGTGACCGCCGCCGCCACGGGCTGACCCAGCCCGTACCCCCGCCGACCCTGGAGCCCCGATGACCGCCCCCACCCCCACCGACCCGACCCCCGCCGAGCCCGGCCCACCCGCCCTGCCCGCAGCACCGGTCGTGCCCGCAGCCCCGGTCGTGCCCGCATGCACCCGGTCGTGCGCCGCAGCCCCGGTGTGCCCGCAGCCCGGTCCGCCCGCACCCGGTCGCGCCGGAGCCCCGGCGGTGCCGGCGAGCGGTCGGGGCGGCGACAACGAGCCGGTCTTCCAGCCGGTGCTGCCCACCTTCATCTGGGGCGCGCTCTACGCCTTCGTGGTGCGGACAGCCTGCTTCCTGCTCAGCCTCGGGCTGATCGCGCCGCTGAACGGGCCGCTCACCTCGCTGGTGCACAGCGGTAACGCGGCGGCCGGCAGCCTGCTGCTGCTGGGTGAGTTCTTCGTGCTCGGGCTGGCGGCAGTGGCCTCGATCGTGGTCGGCTCGGCCACCCAACGCCCGAACCGCCAGGTGCTCGCCCGCGCGCTGTTCTTCGGCCGGGTCTTCTTCTGGGGCAACTGCTGGTACCAGGCGGTCCTCCTGGTCGCCGCGTTCTATGTGATCGGCTGGCAGACCGCCGTCGGCGGCATCTGGGTACTGGTCCTCGGCGCCCTCAACGCCCCGCTGCTCTTCATGTCCCGCAAGATCATCGAGCGAACCCGCTGGGCCACCGAATGACCGTGACAGGCTTGCCGGCTGCCGCTGACGGCCTCGTGAGTCGGCGCGTGGCAGGATGCCCGGCATGGCGACGACGACGTTTCCCGGCACTCTGATCACCGTGGCTCCGACCGGCGCGGAGTTGGACAAGGCGGCGGTGCCGGCGCTGCCGGTGACCGTGGACGAGCTGGTCGCCACCGCCCGGGAGTGTGAGGGGCTCGGCGCGAGCGTCATCCACGTGCACATCCGCGACGACGACGCCCGGCCCACTCTCGACCTGGGGCGGCTACGGGAAACCGTGGCGGCGCTGCGGGCGCAGACCAGCCTGATCGTCCAGCTGTCCACCGGGGGTTCGGTGCACGATCCGGAGAGCGACCGGCTGCGGGTGCTGGACGCCGCCCCGGACATGGCCTCCTGCACGATGGGGACGGTCAACTTCGGCGACGACGTGTTCCTCAACCGCTGGGAGTTCATCGTCGAGCTGCACACCCGGATGCGCGAGCGCGGCATCGTGCCCGAGTACGAGATCTTCGACCTGGGTCAGTTGACCACCCTGCGCCGGCTGTTGGACACGTACGGGCCGCCGGCCGGCGGGCATGTGCACGTCGACCTGGTGATGGGGGTGCCGGGCGGGATGCCGGGGACTGTCGAGGCGCTGGTGGCCTGCCTGCGTGAGCTGCCCGAGGGGGCCACCTTCTCGGCCACCGGGATCGGGCGCAGCAGCGTGCCGGTGATCCTGGCCAGCCTGGCTGCCGGCGGGCACCTGCGGGTCGGCATGGAGGACACCGTCAGCTACGCCAAGGGTCAGCCGGTCGAGTCGAACATGCAGCTGGTGGCCCGTGCGGTGGCCTTCGCCCGGCTGGCGCAGCGGCCGCCGGCCGGTACCGACGAGGCTCGCAAGCTGCTGGGTACCCGCTGAGCGCGGCCCTCACATCGGTACGGTGACCTGGGGAAGTGCCGGGTGGAGGGGAGTGCGGCGATGGTCGGGTACGCGGGTGGTGAGCCGCTGGCGGTGGTGGAGCGGTCGGGTTTCACGGAGGGGTACCACCGGGGTTCGGTGATCGTGCTGGACGCCGCGGGGGCGGCCGTGGCGGCCGTCGGCGACGTGGCCGGGCCGGTCTTTCCCCGGTCCTCGAACAAGCCGATGCAGGGCGTCGGGATGCTGCGTGCCGGGCTGCCGTTGACCGACCCGGCGGACCTGGCGCTGGGCTGCGCCAGCCACTCCGGCGAGCGGTTCCACGTCGAGCGGGTCCGCAAGATGCTGGCTGGGGGTGGGCTGTCCGAGGCCGACCTGCGCTGCCCACCGGACCTGCCGCTGTCCGTCGCGGAGCGGGCCGACGTGCTGGCCGGTGGCGGCGGACCGGCCCCGGTGCTGATGAACTGCTCCGGCAAGCACGCGGCGATGCTGCTGACCTGCGTCGCCAACGGCTGGTCCACGGACGACTACTACCTGCCCGAGCACCCGCTGCAGACGGCGTTGAGCGCCACGATCGCGGAGTTGGCCGGCGAGCCGGTGGCGGCGACCGGGGTGGACGGCTGTGGCGCGCCGGTGCTCGCGATCTCGTTGACGGCGCTGGCCCGGGCGTTCCTGGGGCTGGTGAGCGCGCAGCCGGGTACCCCGCAGCGGCGGGTGGCCGACGCCATGCGCGGGTACCCGGAGTTGGTGTCCGGGACCGGGGCGGATGACGCGCGGCTGATGCGCGGGCTGCCCGCGGCGCTGGCCAAGGGCGGTGCCGAGGGAGTGCTCGCGGTGGCGGTGCCGGGAGCCGGCGCGGTCGCCATCAAGATCGACGATGGCGCGAAGCGGGCCCGGCTGCCGGTGCTGGCGGTGGCGTTGGGCCGGCTCGGGGTCGCCGCGTCGGTACTGGACGAGTTGGCGTCCTCCGCCGACGGAGTGGTGCAGTACGGCCGGGGCAGGCCGGTGGGTGCGGTCCGCGCCATCTGGTGACGGGTGAGCAGACTCACGCTAGCTAGAGTTAGCAAAATGCTAGCTACAGCTAGCAGGCCTGGGTAGGCTGGGTCGCGTGGCTACGGAACTGCCCCGGGACATCGGCGGGTTCATCAAGGACCTGCGCGGCAAGGCCGGTGTCTCGCTGCGTCAACTCGCCGAGCAGGCCGGCGTCAGCAACCCCTACCTCAGCCAGATCGAGCGGGGGTTACGCAAGCCGAGCGCCGAGGTGCTGCAGCAGATCGCCAGCGCACTGCGCGTCTCGACGCCGATGATGTACCTGCGGGCAGGCCTGCTGGACACCAGGGACGGACCCGGCGTGGTCGCCTCGATCACCGCCGACACCGACCTGACCATGGCCCAGAAGCAGTCACTCATCCAGATCTACGAAACGTTCCGCCGGGAGAACGCCCGGGGTGTGGGCGACGAGACCGACGCACCCACACAGCCCACACCGCCCGCAGAAGAGGAGTCACCGTGACCACCGAGACCGACGACAAGAAGATCCCCAACCCGTTGTACGCCGCTGCCGGCGTGGGCGACCTCGCCTACCAGCAGTTGCGCAAGATCCCTGGCAAGGTTGCCGAGCTGCGCGAAAAGGTCGAGAGCAACGACGTCAACCTGGTCAAGGTCGACGTCGACAAGCTCCGGGCCGCCGCCAAGCGCAACGCCGAGGCGCTGCGTACCGGGGCGCTCGCCGCCCAGGACCGGGCCGGTGCCGTCTACGCCGACCTCGTCGCCCGGGGCCAGCAGGTCGTCAAGGCCGGTCGGGTGACCACCAGCGACCAGGTCGAGAAGCTGGCCGAGGTGACCTCCGACACCGCCGTGGCGATCGCCCCGGCAGTCGAGCCGGTCACCGAGACCCCGGCCACCGACACGCTGGTCACCGACACGCGTGGCCACCGACACGCTGGCCACCGACACGCCGGTCAACGGCGCGAAGCCGAAGAAGGCCGCGCCCCGCAAGTGACACGACGGCGACGCCGACCCGCCCGGGTCGGCGTCGCCGCCTGCCCGAGCGGTCGAACCGCTCGCCGCGCACTACCATGGCGGGATGGCGATGGCGGCCCAGGTCTGGGTGGACGACGTGCAGTACTGGATCAAACTGGTACTCCTGATCGTCTGCCTCGGAATCGAGTTGTTCGCGGTGGTGAACTGCGCCGTGCAGCGCTCCGACGCGTTCGGCGTGGTCGGCCCGATCCCCAAGGCCGGCTGGCTGGTGATCCTGATCCTGGCCCTGGTCTTCACGTACTTCGTCGGGCTGTACAACCTCTTCGGCATGGTCGGCGTCACCGCTGCCCTCTTCTACCTGCTCGACGTGCGTCGCGGGCTACGGGACGCGGTGGAGGGCCCCGGCTCCTGGTGAGCGCCCCGCCGGCCGCCACTCTCGAACAACTGGTCACCGGGGCAGGCGCACCGGTGACCGTCTTTGCGCACGGGCTCGCCGGCAGCATCGCGGACACCCGCCCGCTGGCCAGCGCGGTCACCGGCACCCGGGTGTTCTTCCAGTTCCGGGGGCACGGTCGGTCCGCCGCGCCGGCAGGCGCGTGGAGCTTCGCCGAGCTCGCAGCCGACCTGGCCGGCGTCGCCACCGCGCACGCGGCCACCCGGGCACTCGGCGTCAGCCTCGGCGCGGGGGCGCTGTGCCGGCTGCTCACCGCCGACCCGACCCGCTTCGAGCGGCTCGTCTTCTTCCTCCCCGCCGCCCTGGACACCCCGCCCGCGCCCGCCTCCCGGGACCGCTTCGACACCCTGCTCACCGCGCTGACCAGCGGGGACGCTGCCCGAGTCGAGTTGCTGCTGGCGGACGACGTGCCGGCCGCACTCGCCGCCTCGCCGGCCGCACGGGCATACCTACGCGAGCGTGCCGCCGTGCTGCTGGCCGACCCGCCGGCCCGGCAACTCGCCACGGTGCTGCGCGACCCGCCCTGCCCCGACCCGGGGCTGCTGGCCGCCGTCACCGCGCCGGCCCTGGTACTCGCCGCGCGGGGCGAGCCCCGGCACCCGGTACCGGTCGCGGAGCGGCTGGCCGCCGCGCTGCCCGCCGCCACCCTGCACGTCTACGACGAACCGGCCCCCGTCTGGACCGCCCGCGCCGACCTGCGCACCCGCATCTCCGGTTTCCTCAACGCGTGACCCCGCCCGGCTGCCGGAGCGGTGGGGGCGGTGGCGCGGCGGGTAGCGTGCGGGGACATGGGTGTGACCTCACACGGGCGGACGGCCCGACTCGATCTGCTGGACCCGACCCTGCGCGAATGGCAGTGCACGGTGCTGCACGCCGACCCGCAGGACGGCATCGTGCTCGACCGTTCCGCCTTCTACCCGGGCGGCGGCGGTCAGCCACCGGACCACGGAGTGCTGCTGTGGCAGGGGGTACAGACCCGGATCACCGGTACCCGCAAGGGTGCGGACCTCTACCTGCTGCCGGCCGAGGGCGACCCGCTGCCACCGGTCGGCACCCAGGTCACCGGCGCGGTCGAGGACGAGCGGCGCAGCCTGCTGATGCGTACCCACTCCGGGCTGCACATCATGTGCGGCGTGGTGTTCCGGGACTGGGGCGCGCTGGTGACCGGCGGCAACATGGAGCCCGGCGAGGCGCGGATGGACTTCAACCTGCCCGAGGTGCCGGGCGACTTCAAGGCCCGGCTGGAGGAACTGGTCAACGCCGAGGTGCTCGCCGACCGCCAGGTCACCGCCGAGGTGTTGCCGCGCGATCAGGCGCTGGCGTTGCCGGACATCATCCGGACCGCCTCGAACCTGATCCCGCCGGAGGAGACCGAAGTCCGCATCATCGACATCGTCGGGCTGGACACCCAGGCCGACGGGGGCACGCATGTGGCCTCGACGAAGTCTGTCGGCCAGGTGCAGATCGTCAAGGTGGAGAGCAAGGGCAAGGCGAACCGCCGGGTTCGGATGCGACTGCTCTGATCGCGGCGTCGTGCCCGCGGGAGGACCGTCTATTGCGGACCGGCGTCCGCCGCCCGGCGGGGTTGGCGTGGCGGCGATAGGCTGCCCGCGTGAAGCCTCGCGTCGCGTCCGCCACCCGGCCCGGTAAGGACTTCGTCACCGGCATCGGCCTGCTACTACGTGGCCTGAAGATGTACGGGCGCAACCCCGGGCTGGTCCTGCTCGGCCTGCTGCCGGCCCTGATCAGCTTCGTGCTGCTGGTCGGCGCCCTGATCGCCATCATCTACTTCGCCGACGACGAGGCCCGCCTGGTCACCTGGTGGGCCAACGACTGGTCGAGCGGCCTGCGCGATCTCGTCCGGCTGCTCGCCGGGCTGGCGATTGTCGGGGTCTCCATCCTGCTCGCTGTCGTCCTCTACACGGCGATCACGCTGGCCATCGGGGAACCGTTCTACGAGAAGATCGCCGAGAAGGTGGACGACTCCTGCGGCGGCGTCGCCAACCCGGTGGACGTGCCCTGGTACCGCGACGTCTGGCGGGGCATCAAGGAGTCGGTCCGGCTGGTGGCGTTCTCCGTGGTGGTCGGCATCGCGCTGTTCGCGTGCGGCTTCATCCCGGTCGTCGGGCAGACCGTGATCCCGGTGATCGGCGCGCTGATCGGCGGCTGGACGTTGGCCGTGGAGTTGACCGGGGTCGCGTTCGTCCGCCGCGGGATGCACCTCAAGCAGCGTCGTAAGGTGCTGCGCGGGCGCCGGCCACTCGTGCTCGGCTTCGGTACCACCGTCTTCGTGCTGTTCCTGATCCCCGGGGTGAACATCCTGGTGATGCCGGCCGCGGTGGCCGGCGCGACGCTGCTGACCCGGCGGGTGCTCGGCGAATCCGACTCGCCGGCGCCGGTGATCGGATCGCGGACAGCCCCGGCCGTGGGAAGCCGCTAACGTTCATCTATGCGACCGGCCCGCCGCTCCGCCACCCTGCTGCCTGCCGTTGTCGCGCTGGTCGCGATCGAGCTGATCCGGGCCAGTGGCCCACTGCTGGACCACCAGGCTGCCGCCGGGATTCCGGCCGCCGCCCGGGCTGCCGTGCTGGTCTACGCCGCCCCGGTACTCCTCGGGGTGCTGGTGGCGGCGCTGCGCCCACGCTGGGCCACGGTGGCCGCCGTGCTCGGGCTGGCCGCCGCCCGACTGATCGTCCAGGCGCAGTCGGTACCCACCCTGCCGGTGGTCGGCGCGGGTGCGGCGCTGGGCATCGCAGCGCTGGTGGTGGCGCTGCGGCACGCCGCCCGGTCCAGTGGCATCGCCGCCGCCACCGGCCTGGTACTCGGCGCGGCGGCCGACATCGCGGTCCGCTCGGCGCTGTTCACCCTCGACCCGATCTGGCGGGACGGGGCACTGGCCTGGGTGATCACCGGCGTCGAGTGCGCGCTGCTGCTGGGGGTGCTGTGGCTGGCCCGGCACCGGCTGCCGGACGACGAGCAGCCGTTCACCGCCCTGGTGCGCACCGCCGTCGTCGGTCCGCTGCTGGCCCTGTGGCTGCTGGTCTTCACCAGCCCGGCGTTCCTCGCCTCGCAGGCCGACCTGGATCTCCAGGTCTGCTGCCTGATCCTGCTGCTCGGTGCGGCGGCGGCCACCGTGCTGCTGCGCCACCTGCCGCTGCGCGGGGCTACCGGGCGGCTGTCGTTGACGCCGCGGCTGGAGGGGGCGGCGGCCGGGATACCCGCGGCGCTGGGGCTGGTGCTCGCCGTGCTCGGCGCGTACTTCACGCACGGCTGGTGGACGGTGCTGGCGGTGCTGGTGGGGCTGCTCGCCTCGGCGGTACTGGCCGCCCGGGCGCTGTCCGAGCCGTGGCGGGTACCGCAGAGCCGGCCGCGGGCGGTCGCCGGGTACGCGGCAGCCGGGCTGCTCGCCGGACTCGGCTACGTGCTGCCGGTGCTGCTGTTCCAAATGCACTACGAGACGCCGCTGCCGTTCGACAACCGCTGGGTACCGATCGGCGCCGCGTTACTGGTGATCGCCGCCGGACTGGGTCCCCGACCCGGCGTGGACCTGCTGCGGCGTACCCAGCGGCGCACCCTGGTCCCGGTGGTGCTGCTGGTGGTGCCGGTACTCGGCTTCGCGCTCACCCCGCCGACCGGGGCGCCCACCCAGCACGCCGACTCGCTGCGGGTGATGTCCTGGAACGTGCATTACGGCAACGGGCCGCGTGGCCAGGTGGACCTGCCGGCGCTGGTCGCCGCCGTGCGCGCCCAGCACCCCGATGTGCTGGTGTTGCAGGAGGTGAACCGGGGCTGGCCGATCGGCGGGGCGACCGACATGGCCGAGTACCTGTCCCGCGAGCTGCGGATGGACTACGCCTGGTCGGCCGCGGCGGACGGCCAGTTCGGCAACGCGATCCTCACCCGGTTGCCGATGAGCGAGGTGACGGCGGTGCGGCTGCCGTGGGTACAGCCGCCACAGCAGCGCTCCTATGTCGGCGTGACGCTGCGCCTGGAGTCCGGGCGTACCCTGCGGCTGCTCGGTACCCACCTGCAACACCACCAGGAGAACCGGCCGACCCGGATCGCGCAGCTGCAGGCCCTGGTCAAGGCGTGGAACCACCGGCCGGACACGATCATCGCGGGCGACCTGAACTCCTGGCCGAGCTGGCCGGAGCTGGCGGTCCTGCGCGACGCCGGCTTCGTCAGCGCCCAGGACGTCACCGGCCACGGCGACGAGCTGACCTCGCCGACCCCGGTGCCGGCCAACCGGATCGACTACATCTGGGGTACCCCCGATCTTCGCTTCTCCGATTTCGCCGTACTGTCGGCGGTGGTGGTCTCCGACCACTTCCCGCTGGTGGTCACGGTCACGCTGAACTGAGGGTGACGCCGAAGCGGGTCGCCAAGCGGCAACCGCGCCGGAGCAGGGGAGGGCGGCAGCAGATGGAGATCGCGCTGGTGCAGGGCGACATCACTGCCGAGCAGGTGGACGCGATCGTCAACGCCGCGAACAGCTCGCTGATGGGCGGCGGTGGCGTGGACGGGGCGATCCACCGGCGCGGCGGCCCGGCGATCCTGGCCGACTGCCGCAAGTTGCGGGCCGGCGCACTACGGCGGCGGCCTGCCGGTCGGGGAGGCGGTGGCCACCACGGCCGGCAATCTCTCCGCCCGCTGGGTGATCCACACCGTCGGCCCGGTCTACGCGAAGACCATCGACCACTCGGCGCAGTTGCGGGCCTGCTACCTCAGCTCGTTGCGGGTCGCCGACGAGCTCGGGGCCGACTCGGTGGCCTTCCCACTGATCTCCTCGGGCATCTACGGGTGGCCGGCCCGGGATGCCGCCCGGCAGGCGTTGACCGCGCTCACCACGGCACAGACCAAGGTCTCCGAGGTGCACCTGGTGCTCTACAGCACCGAGATGTACGCCACCGCGACCGAGGTCTATACGGAACTGACCGGCCAGAGCTGAGTCGCCGGGCAAGCTGAGTCGCCGGGCCAAGCTGAGTCGCCCAGGGCGGGCGCGGCGGGTCAGCCGACCCGCAGGCCGTCCACCAGCCGCGCGTCGCCGGTGATCTGGAGCAGGTCGTCGTCTGCCCGGCCCCAGAGCACCAGCAGGATGTCACTGGCCGAGCCGGTGGCCACCACCCGCTCCTGCGGGTCTTCGTCGAGCAGTGTGTCGGTGTCCAGCAGGGCGACCCCGCCCTCGCTGCGCTGGCGGACGAAGAACTCGTGGCCGCCGTCGGTGGCGACCAGTCCGACCACCCCGGTCAGCTCGGTCAGGCCCAACCCCTTGCCGGCCGGCAGCCAGGTGTCGAGCACCTCGGCGATGCCGTCGAGGGCCAGCTTGGTTTCGATCGGTTCGGCGTTGATGGTGGCGAACTGGGCGTCCCAGCGGTGGATCGCGGTGTCGTGGGCGAGCCGGCGGTACCAGAAGTTGACGGTTTTCGCCTGCGGCGCCCAGTTGTACGCGGGCAGGTCGGCGTCCAGCTCCTCCAGCAGGGCGAGCACGGCGGTCTGCTGGTCGGCGAACCAGGCACGCAGGTCGACGCCGGCCGGTGGGGTGGGGTGGGCCGGATCGGGGGTGCTGACCACGCCGCGGGCCACGTGGCCGTGTACCCAGCCGTACTCGCCGCCAAGGTGAGCGATCAGGTCCGCGATGGTCCACCCCGGACAGGACGGCACCTGCGCGGTCAGCTCGGCCTCCGGCGATCGCCTGCTGGAACGCGGCCGATTCCTGGCGCAGTGCGGCGATCCAGAAGTCCTTGCTGCCGAGCGCCTTCGTCATCGCGCCTCTCCCGGTCGGGGAAGCCCACGATCCCGCCGTGGGTCGATGTCACCTTAAAGCCTAAGGTGGGCCGGTGCATGACGGCAGCCCGGATCTGCGTACCCTGACCACGCTGCGGCTGGGCGGACCGGCCCGGCACCTGGTCACCGCGAGCAGCACCGAGCAGGTGCCGCAGCTCGCCCGGGAGGCGACCGATCTGCTGGTACTGGCCGGTGGCAGCAACGTGGTGGTGGCCGACGAGGGCTTCGACGGCACGGTACTGCTGCTGCGTACCCGGGGCGTCGCCGTGCGGCCGGAAGACGGGCACGCCCCGGACGGCGCGCCGGTGCTTATCCGGGTGGCCGCCGGGCATCCGTGGGACGAGCTGGTCGCCGAGTCGGTGGCGCGCGGCTGGTCCGGGTTGGAGTGTCTGGCCGGCATCCCCGGTTCGGCCGGGGCCACCCCGATCCAGAACGTCGGCGCGTACGGCCAGGAGGTGGCCGAGCTGATCACCTCGGTCGAGGTCTACGACCGGCAATCCGATTCGGTGTACGAGCTGGCGGCGGCCGACTGCGGCTTCACCTACCGGGGCAGCGTGTTCAAGCACAGCGCCCGGTGGATCGTGCTGAGCGTGACCTTCCAGTTGACTCGTTCGCCGCTGTCCGCCCCGGTGCGTTACGCCGAGCTGGGTCGGGCGTTGGGGGTGGAGCTGGGGGAGCGGGTACCGCTGGCGGCGGCCCGGGCGGCGGTCCGGGCGCTGCGTGCCGGCAAGGGCATGGTGCTCGACCCGGCCGACCCGGACACGTACTCGGCCGGATCGTTCTTCACCAACCCGGTGCTGCCGGCAATGGAGTTCGCGGCGCTGTCCGAGCGGGCCGGCCCGGGGCTGCCGTCCTGGCCGGACGGTGACGGCGCGGTGAAGACCAGCGCCGCCTGGCTGATCGAGCACGCCGGCTTCACCAGGGGGTACGGCAACGGCAACGTCGCCATCTCCGGCAAGCACACCCTCGCGCTGACCAACCGCGGCTCGGGCACCACCGCGGAGCTGCTGGAACTGGCCCGGGAGATCCGTGCCGGGGTCCACGCCCGGTTCGGCGTCACGCTGCACCCCGAAGTGCTGCTGGTGAACTGCGCGCTGTAGTCCCGCGGCACGCAGTCGCCCCGGGCAGCCGGTCAGCGGCTCATGTCCACCCCGCGTACCCCCTCCAGGACCCGGACCCGTTCGCAGATCTCGGCCAGCGAGTGGTGCCGGCGCGGCCGGGCGAGCATGGTGATCTGCTGGTCGGTGCCGGTGTAGTTGATCCGCAGCACCCGGGTGTGCCGCAGCACGTCGCGGGCCAGGTGCTCGACGTCGTGCAGGTTCGCGCCGCACTCCAGGGTGAGGGTCAGCTCCAGCGGCCGGCGGTGCGGCAGCGCTTCGTGCTCCAGCCGCTTGACCACCAGCAGGACGGAGAGCGCGAGCACGGTGGCGGTACCGCCGAGCCACCACTCGCGCAGCCCGATGGCGAGCCCGGCGCCGGCGGCAAGCCAGAGCGAGGCGGCGGTGGTCAGGCCGCGCACGGTGGTGCCGGCGCGCAGGATCGCGCCGCCGCCGAGGAAGCCGACGCCGGTGACGACGGGCGCGGCGATGGCCGCGACGTTGTTGGGGACGGCGTGCGCGCCGGCGATGGTGAAGACCGCGGCGCCCAGCGAGACGAGCATGTGGGTACGCAGTCCGGCGGGCTGCGCGGTCAGTTCCCGTTCGAGTCCGATGGCCGCGCCGAGCAGCATCGCGGCGAGCACCTGGCAGACGAGGAGGACCAGTGGGGGGAGATGGGGCAGCATGCGATGAGCCTGCCCCGCTGTCCGGGTCGACGAATCGTCCGTCCGGCCGGAGGAACCCGTGATGTCCGGAGTCTGACCGTCGGACACGGCGCTGACCTGCGGGTACCCCCGGGATCATTGGTACCTGATGTGACGACAATGCCTTAACGTCGGAAACTACCCCTGGCCATTCGCCTGATCACCGATAAGCCATTCAGTCAGATCAGCGACATCATCGACAAATCAATATCTTCGGGCTAATCAACTCGTTGCACGCCATGTGCAGATAAAGATCCGCAGCGTTCGCCGTGCGCTGGCCACCGTCGGGGCCAGTTCCGTGCTGCTGCTCGCCATCCCAGCAACTCCGGCGCTCGCCCTCGACCCTCCGATCGCCCCGTTCCCTGCCTGCCCGAACCTCGGCTACCAGGTCCAGACCCAGGCGGGCCTGGGCAGCACCATCGGCAACTTCGACCTGAACACCTCCACCTTCGTGCCGATCAGGCACCTGCCGGTGCTGGTCAACGCCATCGGCTACTCGACGACCCAGAACGTGTTCTGGGGGATGGACGTCAGCACGGTGGGTGCTGACAAGATCGTTCGGATCGACAGCCAGGGCAACCTCGACTACGACCTGCCGCCGAACAACACCGGCCCGGTCGCCCCCCCTGCGCAGTTGACCGCGGTCACCGGCGCGGTCAACGAGAACCTGCTGTACCTACACACCAAGACGCCGAGCAACCACCTCATCGTCATCGACGTCGACCCCACCAGCCCGACCCTGGGCGGGGTGCTTGCGGATGTCCCGCTCTCCCGGACCACGCCCGGCCAGGCCTTCCTGAACATCGGCGACTGGGACTTCAACCCGGTCGACAACCAGCTCTACTCGCTGGAGTGGCAGAACACCGTGCGCCGGACCCTGGTGCGGGTCAACCCGCTCACCGGCGTGGTCACCAATGTCTGGGACCTGACCTCGAAGATCCCCGACGGGCAGAACTTCGGCGCGGACTACGTCGAGCGCGGTGACAACATCATCTACGTCTCCAACAACGACGTGAACCGGACCCAGACCCAGAGCCAGACGTTCAGCATCGACATCACCACGGGCGACGTGCTCGGGTACACCCCGGGCGCCTGGCTGACCATCAACGACGGCGCTGGTTGCCTGCTGCCCACCGACTTCGGGGACGCCCCGCAGACCTTCAAGACGCTCAACACCGACCAGGGCCCCGGCCACGTCATCACCTCCGCGCTGCACCGCGGAACCCAACTCACCATTGGTGCGCTCGTCGACCCCGACCTGGACGGCATCCCCAGTCCACTGGCTGACGGCGACGACAAGAACCGCGGCATCGACGACGAGGACGGCTTCCAGCCAGGCAGCGCCGTGTCCGCCACCGCGCCCCGGCTGACCATCCCGTGCGTGAACACCACCGGCGCAACCGCCACCCTGGCCGGCTGGATCGACCGCAACCGTGACGGCAGCTTCCAGGCCGCCGAGCGGGCGATGGCCACCGTGCCGGCCGGCGCGACCAGCGCCACCCTGATCTGGCCGGTGCAGCCGGCGCTGCTGGCGGCCGCGGTCACCCCGCTGGCCGACCAGGCGAGCTTCCTGCGGCTGCGCCTCTACCCGGGCGTGGTGGCCAACCCGTTGGCCGTCGGCGCCGAGTTCATCATGGGCGGCGAGATCGAGGACCACCCGATCATCCTGCGTACCCCGGTCGGGGACGAGCCGGCACCTTCGCCGACGCCGTCGACGCCCGGTGTGCCGCCCGGAGCGAACCCGCCGGTGGCGAACCCGCCGGGGCTGCCGCAGACCGGGCAGCAGGTGGCCGCACTGATCGGCACCGGGCTGATGCTGATCGCCGGGGGCCTGCTGACCCTGTTCATCGGCCGTCGGGTGGCCCGCCGCTCCTGAGCCGACAACCGAACCGGGCTGCCACGCAAGCGCGCCGGCCCTGGTCCGAGCCGGCCGCGACCGTAGCGGTCGCGGCCGGCTCCATCGCGTTGGGGGTGCGCAAAGTCGGGGTGCCCAAAGTAGATATCGGGAAAAGCGTCGATATCTACTGTCGGAATTGCGTATGCCGCATCACCGACGATGCGCCGACCGTCCACAACGGGTCGACCCGGTGGCGCATTCTGCGTGGCCATTCGGCTGATTGCCCGGCGTGGCCACGCAATTCCGCAGCCGGTAAGCAGCACAATGCCAGTGACAAGCGTGCTGGTCAGCGCATCGACGGTGGCCACAACGGCGCATTCGGGAGATTCCTGATGCCGGCTGTCCGGTATCTTCGCGGACTGCTCAGGCTATCGGTGCGCTGTTACTGTGCGCTGGCCCCATCCCGGACACCCCATCAATTCGGAGGACCCAGCGTGAAGAAGACGCTGCGTGGAGTGCTCGCGGCTACCGCGGTCACCGCGACCGCGGTATTCGGCGCGGTGAACCCGGCCGCCGCGGCCGGGGACACCGTCGGTACCACGGCCGCGAGCTGGACGCCCTACGTCACCAGCGCCGACGCCTACGTGCGCAAGCTGGCCCAGTGCGGCGGCACGATGTACGCCGTCGGCACGTTCACCCAGGTCGGCAAGCCCGGCGTGGCGAACACGGCCCGCAACAACGCCTTTTCCTTCAACGCCACCACCGGCGCGATCAGCGCCTGGAACCCGAACGTCAACGGCACCGTGCAGGGCATCGCGCTGAGCGCGGACTGCTCGACGGCCTACCTGGCGGGCAGCTTCACCTCGGTGCACGGCACCGCGGTGAAGAACCTCGCGAAGGTCAACACGACAACCGGTGTGGTGGACACCAACTTCAAGCCGACCCCGAGCGCCGACGTGAACGGCGTGGTGCTCACCGGCGGTCACCTGATCGTCGGCGGCACCTTCACCACCATCGGCGGGGCCAGCCACGCCCAGTTGGCCAGCCTGTCCCCGACCACCGGCACAGACGACGGCTACGTCAACCTGAACATCACCGGCACGGTGACCGGCGCCGGCCGCAAGGTCTGGCGGCTGGTACTCAGCCACAACGCCAGCAAGCTGCTGGTGCTGGGCAGCTTCCTGAGCGTCTCGGGCAACGCCCGGTCGCAGATCTTCATGGCTGACCTGGGCGCCACCTCGGCCAGCCTGAACGCCTGGAACTCCCCGGAGTTCCTCAAGCCGTGCGCGCCGTACCTGGCGTACTACCTGCAGGCAGCGAACTGGTCGCCGAACGACGACTTCGTCTACACCGCGACCACCGGCCGCTATGGCGCGTCGTCGCTGTGTGACACGGTGGCGAAGTTCCCGGCCACCGCGGACTCCAGCCTCAACCCGTTGTGGACCAACCCGACCGGCTGCGACTCGCTCTTCTCGGTCGCCGTGGACAGCAAGAACGTCTACGCGGGCGGGCACCAGCGGTGGATGAACAACTTCGGCGCCTGCGAGGTGGCCAACCCCGGCTCGGTGACCCGCCAGGGTGTCGCCAGCGTGGACCCGGACACCGGCATCGCGACCAGCTGGAATCCCGGCCGGGCGCGCGGCAAGGGCGCCGACGACATGCTGCTCACCCCGGCCGGTCTGTGGATCGCCTCGGACAACAGCACCGGCGCGGTCAACTGCGCCGGCGTGTACCACCCGGGCATCTGCTTCCTGCCCTACTGATCCACCCCGGGGTACCGCCTGCGGGCCCCGGTCAGCACCGCTCGCGGGCGGGTCGGCAGCTTGCCGGCCCGCCCGCGTCGTGCTTCAGCCGGTTCCCGGGTACGCCACCGTGAGCTCGCCGAGCCGCCAGCGGTGCGTCGAGTCCAGCACCGGCCAGCCGCGCCCACGCAGCGCCCGTACCGTGGCGATCCAGCGTTGCCGGGGGCCGAAGGTGGCCAGCGGGGCGGCGAGCCGCCACCCGTCGTCCAGGTCGGCCAGCAGCCGGTGAATGGGCTGGCCGGGGACGTTGTGGTGGATCAGTGCCTTGGGCAGCCGCTCGGCCAGCGTGCCCGGTGTGTCCAGGGTGGACAGTCGGGCGGCCAGGGTCAGCGACACCGGCCCGGTCGCGTCCACCAGTACCCAGCAGGCCAGCCGGCCCAGCTCGTCACAGGTGCCCTCGACCAGCACCCCGCCGGGGGCGAGCGCGCCGACGATCGTCGCCCAGGCGTCGGCGACCTGCGCCTCGTCGTACTGGCGCAGCACGTTCAACGCGCGGACCAGCACCGGTCGCAGCCCGGCCAGCTCGAACCCGCCGCGCGCGAAGGTCAGCAGCGGCGGCCGGGCGTACGGCTGCGCAGCGGCCACCCGAACCGGGTCGATCTCCAGCCCGGTGACGGCCACCTCCGGCCGTACCCGGGCCAGCCGGGCACGCAGCTCCACCGTGGTGACCGCGCTCGCCCCGTACCCGAGGTCCACCACCACCGGCTGCGCCGCGTCCCGCAGCAGCCGGGCGCAGCGCCACGCGATCCAGTTGTCCACCCGGCGCAGCCGGTTCGGGCCGGTGGTGCCCCGGGTGATCACACCGAGCGGCCGGCCGGCCGGGGACCGGGCCACCTCAGCCCGTCCGGTGCACCTTGTGCTGGGCGGCCTGGGCCAGCGGCCGGACCACCAGCCGGTCCACGTTGACGTGTTGCGGTCGGGTGGCGCACCAGGCCACGCAGTCGGCGATGTCATCGGCCAGCAGCGGCTCGGCGACGCCCTGGTAGACCTTGGCGGCGGCCTGCTCGTCGCCGCGGAACCGGTTCACCGCGAACTCGTCGGTGCGCACCATCCCCGGGTCGATCTCGATCACCCGGACCGGCCGGCCGGACAACTCCAGCCGGAGCGTCTCGGCCAGCGCGGTCTGCGCGTGCTTGGCCGCCGCGTACCCGCCGCCGCCCTCGTAGACGATCAGGCCGGCGGTGGAGCTGAGCACCACCACGGTGCCGGCGCCGGAGGCGTCCAGGGCGGGCAGCAGGGCCTGGGTGACCCGTAGCGTGCCGAGCACGTTGACGTCGTACATCCACTGCCAGTCGGCCACCACGGCGCTGCCCACCGGCTCCGCGCCGATCGCCCCGCCGGCGTTGTTGACCAGGAGCGTCACCGATCCGGGCAGTGCCGTGACGGTGGCCGCGAAGGCCGCCACCGAGGCGTCCGAGGTGACGTCCAGCGGCGCCGCCGTGGCCGTGCCGCCGCTGCCTTCGATCTGCGTGACCAGCTCGTTCAGGCGATCGGTGCGGCGGGCGGCGGCGACCACGTGGAAGCCTTCGGCGGCCAGCCGGCGGGCGGTGGCGGCCCCGATTCCGCTGGAGGCGCCGGTGACCACCGCGAGGCGGGCGGCGGGACTGGGCAGCGTTGACATGGGCATGATCGTAGGCGGGGCGGGCCGGGCCGGCCGAGGGCGGTGCGAGCTTCGTCACCCCCCGCGCGTGCGGACCGTGGCCGGGGGACGTGTGCCGGGGAAGATCCTGGGGTACGCCGGAGTTGGAGTCTGTGGCGCTCCGACAGGGGTGCCGATTGGTGTGCCTACGGAACAATTGTGCTGTTAGGGAGTGGACGTGGCGAAAACCGGCGATGGCCTACCGTGTCGGGTGGCCACCCTCTCCGTCCACACCTCCCCACTGCACCAGCCGGGCACCGGCGACGCGGGCGGCATGAACGTCTACGTGCTTGAAGTCGCCAAGCGGCTCGCGGACGCGGGCGTGGCCAGCGAGATCTTCACCCGGGCCACCACCAGCGACCTGCCGCGCCAGGTAGAGGTCTCCCCGGGGGTACTCGTCCGGCACATCACCGCCGGCCCGTACGAGGGGCTGTCGAAGGAGGAGCTGCCGGCCCAGATGTGCGCCTTCACCACCGGAGTGCTGCGCGCCGAGGCCGCCCATGCCCCCGGCTGGTACGACCTGATCCACTCGCACTACTGGCTCTCCGGCCAGGTCGGCTGGCTGGCCAAGGACCGCTGGTCGGTGCCGCTGGTGCACACCGCGCACACCCTGGCGAAGGTGAAGAACGCCCAGCTCGCGGCCGGTGATACGGCCGAGCCCCGGGCCCGGGTGATCGGTGAGGAGCAGGTGGTCGCCGAGTCCGACCGGCTGGTCGCGAACACCGCCACCGAGGCCAGCGAGCTGGTCACCCTGTACGACGCCGTCCCCGGCCGGGTCAGCGTTGTCCCGCCCGGCGTCGACCTGGACACCTTCCGGCCGGCCCCGGCCGGGCGCGAGGAAGCCACCCGGTACACCGCGCGCCGCCGGCTCGGCCTGCCCACTGACGGGTACGTGGTCGCCTTCATCGGCCGGATCCAGCCGCTCAAGGCCCCCGACGTGCTGCTGCGCGCCGCCGCCGCGCTGCGGGCGGTGGATCCGGACACCGCCGCCGCGCTGACCATCGCGATCGTCGGCGGCAACAGCGGCTGCGGCCTGGACCTGGCCGCCCTGGCCCACCACCTCGGTCTCGGGGACAGCGTGCGGTTCCTGGATCCGCGCCGGCACGCCGATCTCGCCGAGGTGTACCGGGCCGCCGACCTGGTCGCGGTACCCAGCTACAACGAGTCCTTCGGGCTGGTCGCCCTGGAGGCGCAGGCGTGCGGTACCCCGGTGGTGGCCGCCGCGGTGGGCGGCCTGACCACCGCCGTCCGGGACGGCGTGTCCGGCGCGCTGGTGGCCGGCCACGACCGGGACGACTGGGCGGTGACCATCGGCCGTTTGCTGCGCGAGCCGGCCCGCCGCGCCCGCCTCGGCCGGGCCGCGGTCGCGCACGCGCAGGCCTTCTCCTGGGACCGCACCGCGCAGCGCCTGCTCGGCGTCTACCGGGACGCGCTGGTCGAGCACCGGGCCCGGCTGTCCGCGCAACTCTCCCGGCTGCGTGACCTCGACGCGCACTCCGGCGCCGGCGCGCTGCGCGAGCCCTCGGCAGCGCGGCCCTCGGCAGCGCGGCCCTCGGCAGTGCGCGCGCTCGGCACTGCGACTCCCGGCGCGTTCACCACGGCCGGTGGTCCGGGGTGGTGACCCGGGACGAGATCCGCGCACTGATCGAGCGGACCCTCACCGAGCAGGAAGTGGCCTTCGAGTCCACCGGCGACTACGGCTTCGCCGTCACCCTGCCCGGTACCCACAAACTGAAGACCATCTGCAACCTGGTCCTCGGCGAGCACACGCTGCGGGTCGAGGCGTTCGTGATGCGCGCGCCCGAGGAGAACCGCGAACAGCTCTGGGCCTGGCTGCTGCAGCGCAACGCCAAGCTGTACGGCGTCGCGTTCGCCATCGACTCCGTCGGCGACGTGTACCTCACCGGCCGGCACCCGCTGCGCAGCATCGACGCGGACCTGCTGGACCGGCTGCTCGGCGCGGTGCTCAGCTACGCCGACGCCAGCTTCGACCCGATGTTGGAGATCGGCTACGCGGGTGCGATCCGGCGCGAGTGGGACTGGCGGGTCAAGCGCGGCGAACCCACCGACAACCTGAACGCCTTCCGGCACCTCATCAACCCGTCCTGACGCCAACCCGTCCTGACGGCGGTGCGGGCGGTCAGCCGATGCGCTGCCAGTGCCGGTCCGGCAGGCCGCTCTCGGTACCGGACAAGCCGATCCGGCGCGGCCAGTGCGGCCGGCCGACGCACCGGTGCGGGCAGGCCAGTTCCGTTCCGCAGCCCGGACACCAGCGCAGGCTGCGCTTGAAGGTGAGCAGCCCGGCCAGGTACGCCAGCACGGCGACCAGCACGGTGCTCGCCAGATAGAGATAGACCACGTCAGCTCTCCCATGTCCACGTCGGGTCACCGCCGTTATCGTGATTGAGCGACAGGCACCGATGAAGCCGCTCACTGTAGGCATTCGTCTGCTGACGGAGGGCGGCATGGCCGAATCGTTCGGTACCGCGTTGCGCCGGGTACGGCATGAGCGTGGGTTGTCCCTGCGCGGGCTGCAACGGCTGATCCAGTACACCGCGGGATATCTGTCCGAGTTGGAGCGTGGTACAAAACGCCCTAACTCGCAGGTCGCTCAGCGCTGCGACGAGGCACTGCGGACCGACGGACTGCTGGTGCGCCTCGCTGGGAGGACGGTCGACGACGAGGTCGCCGGCCCGCCGCCCGATGCCGCGCCAGCGTCCGCGTACACGATCGGAAACAGGGAGTTCGCCATGGTCGCCGACGAGTCTGCCCGGTTCATCCGGCAGGTGGCCGCCACCCCGACCCGGGAACTGGTCGACCAGTTGGCCACCGAGGTCCGCGCGCTCGCGGTGGACTTCCTGCGCCGCCCGCCGTACGAGATCTTCCGGCCGGTCGCCGCCCGCCGTCGCGAGGTCTTCACGCTGCTCGACGGGTACGTGCGGCCGACCCTGCTGACCGACCTGTACCTGATCGCCGGTCAGCTCACCGGACTGCTCGCCCACGCCAGCGCCGACCTCGGGCAGCCGTTCGCCGCCGAGGCGCACGCCCGTACCGCCTGGCTCTGCGCCGACCTCGCCGGCCACCACCCGCTGCGGGCGTACGTGCGCTGGGTACAGAGCAACATCGCGTACTGGGCGAAGGACTACGTGGCCGCCGCCGAACTGGCCGCGCACGGCGAGCGGTACCCGACGTCAGGTTCGTCCGCTGTCCGGCTGGCCAGCCAGCGGTCGCGGGCCTGGGCCGCCGCGGGCCGCAGCGACGAGCTGCGGACCGCGCTCACCGACGCCGCCGCCGCCCGCGACGCGCTGGTCCCCGACCCCGACGAGGTCGGCGCCTTCGCCTTCTGCGCCGGCAAATCCGCGTACTACTCGGCCGAGGCCCGACTCTCCGAGGGTGGCGTCGACGCGGCCCGGCAGGCCCAGGACGACGCCCAGGAGTCGATCGACCACCTGCTCGGTGAGGCGTCGCCGTGCCCGGAGTTGCTGGCCGCCGCCCGGCTGGACCTGGCGGCCGCCCGGCTGGCCCTGGACGATCTGACCGGCATCGACGCGGCGATGCAGCCGGTCCTCGACCTGCCCGCCGAACGGCGCACCATTCCTGTGGTGGAACGGGCGACCCGGATGGGGAAGACTCTTGCCCAACCTCGGTTCGCGGCCTCGCCCACGGGGTACGCACTGCGGGAAAGGATCGCGCAGTTCGTCACCGAGCCCGCGACGCGGGACCTCAACAGCTGAGGAGGAGACGCGCAGGTGGTGGTTCAGGTCTCGATATGTGGGCCGAGGCACAGCACGCCCGTCGATGACGACAACGCCTTCGAGGTCGGCCGGCTGCTCGCCGAACAGGGTGCGACGGTGATCTGTGGCGGCGGCACCGGGGTGATGGCGGCCGCGGCGCGCGGCGCCCGGTCCGCGGACGGTCTGGTGATCGGGGTACGTCCGGGAGCCGACCGGGCCGACGCGTCGCCCGAGTTGTCGGCGACGATCGTGACGAACATGGGCGAGGCCCGAAATGCGGTGATCGTCTGGTCTGCCGACGCCGTGATCGTGGTGGGCGGGTCCTGGGGCACCCTGTCCGAGCTGGCGCTGGCGATGCGCCGGGGCTGCATCCCGGTCATCTCGCTCGGCGGCTGGCGGGTACTGGACCAGGCCGGGTCGGTCGTCCCCGGCGTCGCGGAGGCGGCCACCCCCGCCGAGGCCGTCCGGTTGGCGCTGTCCACCCCGCACTGACCGGCTCTGGTGCCGCCGGCCATCCGCCCGGCGACCCTGCGCCGCGGCGACTCTCTAGCGCATCGCCGGCCGGCGACCTCACCCCACCCCGGCCGGCTGTGTTCCGCGCCGCAATTGGCTGGGAATCTGCTTGGAAGCGCCGGTCCGCGGGCCCCGGCGAGGCAGTCTTGACCGCGGTCGGTCGGGGTGACGGCGGGCCGGACGAGCGAGGGGTTGGCTGATGGCGCGACGGGTACCGGGCGGTCGGTACGGAAAGCTGGCGCTCTTCGGCATCCTCGCCGGGCTGCTGGTGGCGGTGATCGCGCTGCCCGGCGCGGCGCTGGCCGGCTTCGTGGCCCAGCGCGGCGCGGACGCCTACGACGACCTGCCGGCCAACCTGCAGACCCCGGCGCTGGCCCAGACCAGCCGGCTGTACGCCAGCGACGGCACCACCCTGATCACCACCTTCGCCGACGAGAACCGTACGGCCGTGCCGATCACCCAGGTCGCCCCGGCCATGCGCCAGGCCATCGTGGCGGCCGAGGACACCCGCTTCTACCAGCACAACGGCGTCGACCTCAAGGGCGTGGTGCGCGCCCTGATCGCCAACGGCGGCAGTGGCCAGGTGGAGCAGGGCGCGTCCACGCTGACCATGCAGTACGTGCGCAATGTGCTCAAGACCGACCCGGCCGCCACCGAGGCGGAGCGGGCCGAGGCCACCCAGGAGACCGCCGGGCGCAAGCTGCGCGAGATCCGGTACGCGGTGGCGTTGGAGAAGCAACTCTCCAAGGACCAGATCCTGGAGCGGTACCTGAATATCGCCTACTTCGGCGCGGGCGCGTACGGCGTGGAGGCGGCCAGCCAGACCTACTTCGGCAAGCCGGCCAGCCAGCTCACCGTCGCCGAGTCGGGGCTGCTCGCCGGCCTGGTGCAGTCGCCGGACACGGACTCGCCGGTCGACAACGACCCGCAGCGCGCGCTGGACCGGCGCTCGTACGTGCTGGACTCGATGGTGAAGATGGGCGACATCACCGCCGAGGTGGCCACCACCGCGAAGGCGGAGCCGATCGGGCTGCACCTGGGTAGCGCGCCGAGCGGCTGCGTCAACGCCACCCACAACGAGTGGGGCTTCTACTGCGACTACTTCGTGCAGTGGTGGGAGAGCCAGCCGGCGTTCGGGGACTCGGTGGCGGCCCGGCTGACCAACCTGCGGCAGGGCGGGTACAAGATCGTTACTGCGCTGGACCCGGACACCCAGGCCACCGCGGTGGCCCAGTCGCTGACCGTGTACGGCTACAACAACGCCAAGGCGCTGCCGATCGCCGTCGTGCAGCCCGGCACCGGCCGGGTCACGGCGATGGCGGTGAACCGGCACTACAGTCTGGCGGCCAACCCGAACGGGCAGACCGGGTACCCGAACACCGTCAACCAGTTGGTCGCCGGGGGCGGCGGGATCACCGGGTACCAGGCCGGTTCGACCTTCAAGCTGTTCACCATGCTGGCCGCCCTGCAGGCCGGGATGCCGCTGAGCACCCCGTTCGACGCCCCGGCCAAGCTGACTACGCAGTGGCGGGACAACGGCCCCGGCAACTGTGGCGGCTACTGGTGCCCGGGCAACGACAATCCGTCCTGGATGGACGGTCAGCGCACCATGTGGTCGGGCTTCGGCCGCTCGGTGAACACCTACTTCGTCTGGCTGGAGCAGCAGGTCGGCCCGGACAAGGCGGTCGCCATGGCGCAAAAGCTGGGGATCACCTTCCGGGCCTCGGGCGACGCGCAGTTGGCGGAGAAGTCGGCGGCCAGTTGGGGCGCGTTCACGCTCGGCGTGGCGAACACGACGCCACTGGACCTGGCCGAGGCGTACGCGACGCTGGCCGCGGACGGGAAGCACTGCCGGCCGCTGCCGGTCGCCTCGATCACCGACTCGGCCGGGAAGTCGGTGGCCGCCGCGCAGCCGCAGTGCGAGCAGGTGATCGATCCGTCGATCGCGCGGGCCGCCGTGGACGCCGCCCGCTGCCCGGTCGGCCAGCAGAGCGCGTTCGGCCGCTGCGACGGGGGCACCGGTGCCGACGCCGGCTCGATCTTCGGCAGCCGGCCGCTCGCCGGCAAGACCGGCAGCTCGGAGAACAACCAGACGGAGACGTTCGTCGGCTTCACCCCGCAGGCCGCCGCGGCCGGCATCGCGGCCAACCCGGCCGACGCGAACCTGCGGGTCGGCTCGGCGGTCGAGGACGACGTGGTACGCGCGGTCGCGCGCACTCTGCTCCGCGCGGTCAGCAACCTGCCGGTGCAGCAGTTCCCGCAACCGGACACCGGGGTGGCTTTCGGGACACCGTAGTGACACAGCCCTCAGCTAGCCTGCTGGCGTGTCCATCGACAGGGACCCCACGCAGCCCGCTGCCGCCCCCGAACCCACCGCCGCACCTCCGCCCGCCGCCGACACCCCGCCGGCCGGGGCCGGAGCGCTACCGGGGTTTGCCTGGCGGCCGGTAGCACTGCTCACTTTGGCGACGATGGCGCTGCTCGCGGCCACCGCGCACTGGTACGGCTTCCACCGCGACGAGCTGTACTTCCGGGTGCTCTCCCGGCACCTCGACTGGGGCTACGTCGACCAACCGCCGCTGGTGCCGCTACTGATCCGGGCGTCCACCGAGGTCTTCGGGGATTCACTGCTGGCGCTGCGGCTGCCGGCGATCATCCTGGGGCCGCTGGCCATTGCAGTGCTGGCCCTGCTCGCCCGCGAACTGGGCGGTGGCCGGGCCGCGCAGTTGCTCGCGGCCGGCTGCGGCGCCTGCGCGTACGTGCTGATCAGCGGGCACACCTTCCTGACCAGCACGCTGGACATCCCGATCAGCGGGCTGGTGCTGTTGTTCACCATTCGGGCGCTGCTGCGCGACGAGCCGCGCTGGTGGCTGCTGGTCGGACTGCTGCTCGGCCTCAGCTTCTACAACAAGGAGCTGCTGCCGCTGCTGTTTGTCGGGGTGGCGGCGGGGCTGGTGATCGCCGGCCCGCGCCGGGCACTGCTGTCGCGCTGGCTGTGGCTGGGTGTGCTGATCGCCGTGCTGGTTGGCCTGCCCAACCTGATCTACCAGGTCACCCACGACTTTCCGCAGCTCACCATGGGCCGGGCGCTGTCCGAGCACAAGGGCGGCGAGAACCGGGCGCTGTTCTTCCCGATGCAGTTCCTGCTGTGGGGCCCGCCGGTGGCCGCGCTGTGGATCGCCGGCTGGATCCGGCTGCTGCGCGACCCACGCTGGCGGCCACTGCGCGCCTTCGCCTGGGCGTACCCGCTGATCGCGGTGTTCGTGTTCGTCACCGGCAGCGGCTTCTACTACCCGTTCGGGCTGATGCTGCCGCTGGTGGCGGCCGGTTGCGTGGTGTCGGCCCGGTGGGCGGCCGGCCGGCGGGGCCGGTGGGCGCTGCTGGTCGCGGCTGTCGTCGTCTCCGACGTGGTGGGCTCGGCGGTGGCGGTGCCGCTGGTGCCGGTAGGAACCCTGCGGGATACCCCGATCGGCGCGATCAACCAGACCGCCCGGGACCAGATCGGCTGGCCGACCTACGTCAGTCAGCTCGCTGCGGTCTACGCTCAGTTACCGGAGAGCGACCGTTCCCGCGCAGTGATCCTCACCAGCAACTACGGAGAGTACGGAGCGGTGGACTTCTACGGTCCGGCGTACGGGCTGCCGCCGGTCTACGCGGGCCAGAACCAGCTCTTCGAGTACGGCCCACCGCCGCAGTCGGCGACGGTCGTGGTGGCGGTGGGCTTCGACAACCCGGCGCGGCTGCAATCGGTCTTCGGCTCCTGTGAGCAGGCCGGCGAGCTGGACAACGGCGTGGACGTCGACAACGAGGAGCAGCAGCGGACGATCTGGGTATGCCGGGATCTGATACAGCCCTGGAGTACCGTCTGGGAGCGTTTCCACCACTATGACTGATTAAGCCGAGTTGTCAGATAGCTGGCAATTGTGGGCTGTCGGACAATCCAAACTGCTTGCAGTCACTCGGTCGCTCAGCGTAATCTTTGCTGCGAGACGTGCAGCGCCCACACGATGGTTCAGGGGGTAGGCCGGGTCAGCGCCGGGCCGAAAATCGGCAGTGATGCCGACTGAACCGGGGGTCCAAAGCGGCGTGGCGCGTCGAAGCGGTGGCGAGATGCGTTGGGGGACGCGGGGTGCGCCACCGTGAGGAGCCGAACGGAGTCGCGTCCGAGTCATATGACATGAGGGCGACTTCCCCGGCTCCGACCCGGTGGTGGGTGCGGCTTGATGCGGTCGGGGGGTCGCGTCGCCCACCCCCACCGGGACCACCGTCCCGAGGGCGGGTCCGGACACCGGACCCGCCCTCGGCGTATCCCACGCCCCCCACACCCGGCCCGCATCCGCCCGGCCCCGCGTTTCCGCCGGGGATACGCAGTTCGGGCGAGCTCAAGTGGGCGGTCATTGGGCTCCGAGGGGCGGTCCAGACCCCGACAACCGCCCACCTGCTTCCACCTCCACTCCCATGGCGGCCCGAGGGGGAGGATCCGCCGCGCGCCGGGTCTCCCTCGCCGGCCAGCGGGGAGCTCCCCGGGCGTCAGGCGGCGTCGAGGGCGGGGGAGAGATCGGCGGACGGGGCGGCGGCGCGGGTGGCGGCGACGCGGCGTTCGCGGGGCCGGCTGGCGAGCAGGTGGCCGATTGCGGCGAGACCGCCCACGGTGCCGCAGACCAGCCAGTACCCGGCGCCCAGGTGCTCGAAGCCGAAGCCGCCGGCAGCCGGTGCGACGAAACTCGCGATCGAGAACGTCAGGTAGAACACCGCCTGGTAGCGGGCCCGGATAGCGGGCGGGGCCAGTTCGGCGATGATGGTGGCGTTGGGCGGGGCGGCCAGCATCACGCCGACGGTCCACAGCACCGCGGCGGCCAGGTACCCCGACAGCGAGCCGGCGAAGGCCAGCGCGCCGTACCCGATGCCGTAGAGAGCGAGCGAGACGGCGAGCACCGGGCCGTTCGGGTACCGGCGGATCAGGGCCGGGACGAAGAGCTGGCCGAACACGACCAGCAGGCAGGTCGCGGAGAGCAGCAGCCCGTAGGAGTCCGGGCCGAGCCGGTCCGCCTTCATCGACAGCGGCAGGATCGTCGAGCTCTGGGCGCTGACCACGGCCTGCAGCAGGGTCAGCCCGACGAAGACCATGAAGATCCGGTCCGCCAACGCCACCCGGATGCCGGCCCGAGCCGGTGCCGGTACCGGCGCCCCGACCGCCTCCACCGGATCGGCCACCGCCAGCTGCCCGGCCACCGGGTCCGCTACGGCCGGCCGCCCGGCGGCAGGGGCAGCCACGAGCCGGTGCCCGGCCACCGGGTCGGCTACGGCCGGTCGTCCGGTCGCCCGGGCAGCCGCCTGCGGGCGGCGTGCGGCCCGGTGCGGCACGGTTTCGGGTACCCGGAAGGTGATCAGCACCGCGGTGGCCAGCGTGGCGCTCGCGTCCACCAGGAACAGCACGGTGAAGGACTGCTCGGCGAGCAGGCCGGCGAGCAGCGAGGCGATCGCCACTCCGCTGTTGAACGCCCAGAACTGCAGGTTGAACGCGCGGGCCCGATCTGCCGCCCCGACCAGGTCGGTGGTGGCCGCCACGAACGCCGGGCCGGGCATGCCCTGGAACAGCCCGACGAGGGCTACCAGCACGGCGACCGCCGGCACCGGGGTGACCAGGCTGAGAGTGGCCAGCAGGCCGGCCGCACAGAAGTGCGCGAGCAGCAGCGTGCTGCGCCGTCCCCAGCGGTCGGCGAGCACTCCGCCGAGCAGCGTGCCACCGGCCGCGCCGATGCCGTACCCGCCGACGACCAGGCCGGCCGCGCTGGCGGAGAGGCCGCGTGGGCCGGTCAGGTACAGGCTGAGGAACAGCACCGCGAAGCCGCCCGCCCGGTTCACCAGCATCCCGGTCCACAGCACCCAGAACGTGCCGGGCAGCCCGCCCACGTTCCGCCTCGCCCAGCCGCGCATCCCCACCCCATCCGCCCGGTGCGGTCACCGGCAACAACTGTAAAGACTCCTTACTTAGGTGCGGCCGGATTTCCCTGTCCGTGGACGTGATCCACGCCGCACCTGGCAGTCCGCCCGCTGGGCAGTCGGCCGGGCCGGTTCCCGGCCGCCTGCCGGCGGACGGCAGGATGGAGCCATGACAGTGGGTACCCTCGTGCTGCTCCGCCACGGCGAGAGCGAGTGGAACGCAAAGAACCTGTTCACCGGCTGGGTCGACGTGGACCTGTCGGCGCAGGGCGAGGCCGAGGCGCGCCGGGGCGGTGAACTGCTCAGCGACAGCGGCCTGCTGCCCGACGTGGTGCACACCTCGGTGCTGCGCCGGGCCATCCGGACCAGCGAGATCGCCCTGCACGCCGCCGACCGGCACTGGATCCCGGTGCGCCGGTCCTGGCGGCTCAACGAGCGCCACTACGGCGCGCTGCAGGGCAAGAACAAGAAGCAGACCCTGGAGGCGTACGGCGAGGAGCAGTTCATGCTGTGGCGTCGCTCCTACGACACGCCGCCGCCGCCGATCGCCACCGACGACGAGTACGCGCAGTTCGGCGACGCCCGGTACGCGGCCCTGCCACCCGAGGCCCGGCCGGCCACCGAGTGCCTCAAGGACGTCCTGATCCGGGCGCTGCCGTACTGGTACGACGCGATCGTGCCGGACCTGCTGACCGGCAAGACCGTGCTCGTCGCCGCGCACGGCAACTCGCTACGCGCCCTGGTCAAGCACCTGGACCAGATCTCCGACGCCTCGATCGCCAAGCTGAACATCCCGACCGGCATCCCGCTGCGCTACGACCTGGACCCGGCCACCCTGACCCCCCTCACCCCGGGCGGGCAGTACCTGGACCCGGACGCCGCCGCCGAGGCCGCCGCCGCGGTGGCCAACCAGGGCCGCTGAAACGCCGAACCGGACCCGGGTCCAGCACGGTCCCGGGTCCGGTTCGCGGCAACTCATGAACCGCAGGAGCGGCGCGGGTCAGGCGGGCGTCAGGCGCTGGCTCCGGCGGGCTCGCCGGTGACCAGGTAGACGATCTGGTCGCCGACGTTCACCGCGTGGTCGGCGAAGCGTTCGTAGAAGCGGCCGAGCAGTGCGCCGTCGATGGCCGGCCCCACGCCGTGCCGCCAGGCTGTCCCCAGCATCATCCCGAGCAGCTGCTTGTGCAGCTCGTCCACGGCGTCGTCGTCGGCCTCCAACTCGGCGGCCGAGGCGGCGTCGGAGTTCTCCAGCGCCCGTGCGATCTTGTCGGCCAGGTGTTCGCAGGCGGTCGCCAGGTCCGAGATCACCGGCCGCAGCTCCTCCGGGACGGCGCACTCGGGGGCCCGGCGCAGGGCGATCTTCGCGACGTGGTCGGCCAGGTCGCCCATCCGTTCCAGGTCGGCCGCGACCCGCAGCGCGGTGACCACCAGCCGCAGGTCTGACGCGACCGGCGCCTGCCGGGCCAGCAGGTCGTAGACCTTCTCCTCGACCCGGTGGTGGAGGGCGTCGATCGCGTCGTCGCCGTGCAGCACCTCCTCCGCCTCGGTCACATCGACCTCCAGCAGCGCCGTGGTGGCCCGAGCCATCGCGGTGCGGGCCTCATCGGCCATCTCGACCAGCAGCCGGGTTACTTCGGCAAGGTCGGCCCGGTATTCGTCGCGCATCTCAGTTCTCTCCAGGGCAGACGGGTAGGAGCAGGGTGGCCCCGGCCGCGACGCTAGGCCGGCGGAGCGTCCGACCGGTGAACCCCGGTGAACGGCGGCCCGCGCGATGGTGAACATTACGGGTCACGGTGACGATTTGTCCGATTCATCGTGCTCGCCGGATGAACAATCGACCTACGATTCTGCCGTGGACTGGTTCAGGTCGCGCCCGGCGACGTCGGCCCCGGCTGCCGACATCCGAGCAGAACAGCCCCGGGACAACCCGACCGGCAACCCGCCGTCGGCTGATCGCCGCGCCGCGCGTGGCGACCGAACCGATCAGGGCGGCGACCGTAGTGACCGTTCCGACCGCAATGACCGTTCCGACCGCACCGACCGGGGTAGCGAGCGCGCGGACCGGGGCGGCGAACGTGCCGAGCGCCCGGAGCGGGTCCGGGACGGCAAGGTCAGCGTCCGCGGACTCGGCCGGCGCAGCCTCGACGCGCTACGCGTCGCGGTCCTCGTGCTGGACGAATCGGACCACCCGGTGCTGGCCAACCCGTCCGCCCGGGAGATGGGGCTGCTGCGGGCCAGTACTCCCGGCGCGACCCCGGTCGCGCACACCGTGGTGCGTACCCTCGCCGGCCAGGCCCGACGCACCGGTACCCGACGGGAAGTCGAGCTGGAACTGCCGCGCGGCGGTGGCCGGGAGCCGCTGGCCGTACACATCCGCGCGGTGGCGCTGGGCGACGGCCACGTCACCGTGGAGGCCGCCGACATCACCGACGCGCACCGGCTGGCCCGGGTCCGCCGCGACTTCGTTGCCAACGTCAGCCACGAGTTGAAGACCCCGGTCGGTGCGCTGCGACTGCTCGCCGAGGCGCTGCTGGACGCCACCGAGCCCGGCAACCACGACCCCGAGGCGGCCCGCCGCTTCAGCGAACGCATCGCGCACGAGTCCGCCCGGCTCGGCCGGCTCGTCACCGAACTGCTGGAACTGTCCCGACTGCAGGGCGGCGAGCCGCTCCCCGACCCGGTCGCGGTGGCCGTTGACCGGCTGGTGGCCGAGGTGACCGACCGCAGCCGTACCGAGGCCACCGCGAAGGGCATCGAGCTGAGCTTCACCGGTACCCGCGGATTGAAGGTCTTCGGCAGCGAGAGCCAACTGATGACCGCACTGGCCAACCTGGTGGAGAACGCCGTCGCCTACTCGCGCGACGCCAGTGAGGATGAGTCCCCGCCGCGGGTGACCATCGACGTCCAACGCGACGGCGACGCCGTCGAGATCAACGTCACCGACGAAGGCATCGGCATCGAGCCGAAGGACCTCGACCGGATCTTCGAACGGTTCTACCGCGCCGACAAGGCCCGCTCCCGGGCCACCGGCGGAACCGGCCTCGGCCTGGCCATCGTCAAGCACATCGCCACCAACCACGGCGGCGTCGTCAGCGTCCGCAGCCAGGTCGGCGAGGGATCGACATTCACCCTGCGGCTGCCGGACCGTCCCCCGGACGCCGCGCTACCGCTACCACCGTCGGTTGAACTCGGCCCGCAGGCACCGCGTGGACCGGCCGACGAGCCCCCGGCAGCCGGTGCCCCAACCGGCGCCCGACACCCCCGGAACCCGAACAACCCGGTGAGAGGAAACAGCTAGTGGCCCGCGTGCTCGTGGTCGAAGACGAGGAATCGTTCTCCGACGCACTCTCGTACATGCTTCGCAAGGAGGGCTTCGAGGTCTCCGTCGCGGACACCGGCCCGCATGCGCTGACCGAGTTCGACCGGACCGGCGCCGACATCGTGCTGCTCGACCTGATGCTGCCGGACATGTCCGGCACCGAGGTGTGCCGGCAACTGCGCGCCCGGTCCGCGGTGCCGATCATCATGGTCACCGCCCGCGACTCGGAGATCGACAAGGTCGTCGGCCTGGAGATCGGCGCCGACGACTACGTCACCAAGCCGTACTCGCCGCGCGAACTGGTCGCCCGGATCCGGGCGGTGCTGCGCCGCCAGTCCGGCGAGTCGGCCGAGTCGACGCCGCCCACGCTGTCGGCCGGGCCGGTCCGGATGGACGTGGAGCGGCACGTGGTGACGGTCTCCGGCGAGGGCGTGGCCCTGCCGCTCAAGGAGTTCGAGCTGCTGGAGATGCTGCTGCGCAACGCCGGCCGGGTGCTCACCCGGGGCCAGCTCATCGACCGGGTCTGGGGCGCCGACTACGTCGGCGACACCAAGACCCTGGACGTGCACGTCAAGCGGCTGCGTTCGAAGATCGAACCGGAGCCGTCGGTACCCCGGCACATCGTCACCGTGCGCGGGCTGGGCTACAAGTTCGAGCCCTGAGTCGTCCCGGCCGGCGTCGCCCCACCCAGCTGCCGGGGCAGCCCCGGCCCACCTGATCCCGCCCCGTCCCCGTCCCCGGCACGTCGGCAGTGGCAGTGGCGGTGGCGGTGGCGGTCCGATCTACCTGGTCGGTCGGATCGACGGGGTCCGCGTAGGCGGCGGCGATGGTCGCGCGGTCGAAGACCCGCCACGTCGTCGCGCTCACCAGCACCGCCGCCACGAAGCCCAGCCAGTACGGCGCAGGCAGGCCGAATCGGCCGGCCAGCGCGCCGCCGAGGATCGCCCCGAGCGCGTTGCCGCCGGCCGCCACGAACAGGTACACGCTGGTCACCCGGCCCTGCAGCGCGGGCGGAGTCAGCCGTTGCCGGATCGAGAGCGTGACGATCGACCACAGCGACCCGTGTACCCCGAAGACCAGGAACGCCGCGCCGACCACCACCACGCTGTGCGAGGTCGCCAGCACCAGGTGCAGCACCGCCTCCAGCAGCAGACCGATGCGCAGTGTCCAGGTCGCGGTGACCGTACGGATCAGCCGGTCACCGAGCACCGAACCGAGGATGCCGCCCAGGGCCATGCAGGTGAACAGCGCGCCGTAGGCGAAGCCGTCACCGTGCAGCCGCTGGTGCACCACCAGTACCAGGATCGACAGCGCCGCGGTCAGGGTGACGTTGAGCAGCCCGATCAGCACCGCGAGGGTACGCACCAGCCGCTGCCCGACCAGCCAGCGCACGCCTTCGACGATCTCCGCGCGGAACGCGCCCCGCGCCCGCGGGCCGGCCGTGGCCACGGTCGGTTCGGTGCCCCGGTACCGGCCGTGGATGAGCATCAACAGCACCGCGCTCAGCAGGTAGGTGCCGGCGTTGCCGAGGAACGGGGCGGCCTCGTGCACGCCGAAAAGCAGCGCTCCCAGCGGTGCCGCGACCAGTCCGGAAGTCAGCGTCTGGCCGCCGACCAGCCAGCCGTTCGCCCGCTCCAACCGGGCCCGGTCAACCAGTGACGGCAGGATCGCGTGGCTGGCCGAGCGGAACAGCACCTCGCCGAGGCCGAGGACGAACAGCACCGGGTAGATCAGCGCCAGCCCGCCCCACCCGGTGACCAGGGCCACCCCGAGCACGGTGACCGCGGCCATCCGCAGCCAGTCCATCGCCACCATCACCCGGCGGCGGTCCAGCCGGTCCACCAGCGCCCCGGCCGGCAGCGTGAACAGCAGCCAGGGCAGCGCGTTGGCAGCCATCGCACTGGAAACCACCAGCGGATCGGAGCTGTACGTGGCGACCAGCAGCGGCGCGGCGACGGCCGCCATCCCGGTACCGAGGGCGGAGCCGGTGGCCGCGGTCCACAATTTCCAGAACCGCTCGCCCAGGCCGTTCTCCGTGCTCGTCACGCCCGGACGCTACCCGACGAGCGACCGGCTCGCGGCGCGCGCCGTTATTTGCGGGCCGCCGGTCGCCAGGCGACCAACGGACGGCGGGACGGCGGTCAGCGGAAGTAGGGTGGGGTGGCCGGTTCGGCCGGGGGTTCGGCGGCGCTCCGGTCGGCGGCCACGGTGGCCGGGTGCGGGGCGATCTGGCCCTGCGCCAGTCGGGTCGCGCACAGTTCGGCCAGCCGCTGGTAGGCCTGCTCGCCGAGCAGCGCGGTCAGCTCCGGACCGTAGGAGAGGTAGAGCGGCTCGCCGCCGACGTGCGCGTCCGGCGAGGAGGTGCACCACCAGTGCAGGTCGTGGCCGCCGGAGCCCCAGCCGCGCCGGTCGAACTCGGCGATCGTGGACACCAGGATCTTGGTGTCGTCGGGGCGCTTGACCCACTCCTGGTCCCGGCGGACCGGCAACTGCCAGCAGACATCCGGCTTGTACTCCAGCGGGTGCCGGCCGTCGCGCAGCGCCTGGCCGTGCAGCGCGCAGCCGCCGCCCCCGGCGAAGTCGGCGTCGTTGAGGAAGACACACGGCCCGCCGTCCCGGGTGGCGGTACGCCGGGCCGGGTTGCTGCCGTCGATGGTGTCCACCTCGGTGTAGTTCTTGAAGCCGCGCCGGTAGTGCTGCCAGGTCTGCGGGGTGAGCAGTTTGGCCGCGTCGCGGACGCGCTTCTCGTCGTCGGCGTCGGTGAAGAACGCGCCGTGCGAGCAGCAGCCCTCGTCGGCGCGGCCCTCGATGATCCCGTGGCAGGCCTTGCCGAAGACGCACGTCCACCGGGACAGCAGCCAGGTCAGGTCGGCGCGGACCAGGTGCTGCGCGTCGGCCGGATCGGTGAACTCCAGCCATTCCCGGGGGAAGTCCAGGTCCACCTCGCGGCTGCGGGGGTCGTCGGCAGCCTGTACCGATGCGTGGATCTGCACCGGCACTTCGCGGCGGGAGACGGTACGGGAGCGGCTCATCGCAAAAGCCTACGCGCTGTGGCCATGCAGGTCGCGACAAAGCACCGTAAGGTGCCCCACGGCGCAGCGGCCGGTCGCCACCGGGCCATAGGGTGATGACCATGCGACTGGGCGTACTCGATGTCGGCTCGAACACCGTGCACCTGCTCGTGGTCGACGCGCACGCCGGGGCGCACCCGTGGCCGGCCCACTCCGAGAAGTCCGTGCTGCGGCTGGCCGAGCAGTTGCTCCCGGACGGAACCCTGTCGGCACAGGGCGAGCAGGCGCTGGTGGAGGCGGTCGGTTCGGCCCGCCGGTCGGCCAAGCGGCTGGGTACCGACGATCTGCTCGCGTTCGCCACCTCGGCGGTGCGCGACGCCACCAACTCCGCCGCGGTGCTCGCCCGGGTCCGCAAGGAGACCGGCGTCGACCTTCGGGTGCTCTCCGGTGAGGGCGAAGCGCGGATGACCTTCCTGGCGGTACGGCGCTGGTTCGGCTGGTCGGCCGGGCGGCTGCTGGTGCTCGACATCGGCGGCGGCTCGCTGGAACTGGCCAGCGGCATCGACGAGGAGCCGGACGTGGCCATCTCGGTGCCGCTGGGCGCCGGCCGGCTGACCCGCGAGCGGCTGCAGCGCCGACCCGCCGACCGCCGGCCGACATCGACGCCCTCTACGCCTACGCCGAGAGCACCCTGGAGCCGGCTGCGGTGCGCATCCTGGACGGTGGCTGGGACCGGCCGGTGGCCACCTCGAAGACGTTCCGCACGCTGGCCCGGCTGGCCGGCGCGGCCCCGTCGGCCGCCGGACCCCGGCACCTGCGCCAACTGACCCGGATCGGGCTGCACCAGGTGCTCGGCTTCCTGCGGCACATCCGGTCGGCCGGGCTGGCCGAGATGGACGGGGTGAGCGCCAGCCGGGCGCACCAGTTGCTGGCCGGCGCCGTGGTGGCCGAGGTGACCATGCGCCGGCTGGGCCTTTCGACGTTGGACATCTGTCCCTGGGCGTTACGCGAAGGTGTCATCCTGCGCCGCCTGGACATCCTGGAAGGTTGACCGGGCTGCACTACCCTGACCTGGTGACACCAGTGCTGCTCTCCACGTCGTCGGTCTTCCCCGAGCCCACCTCGGCCGCGTTCCAACTCGGCGGCGCGCTGGGCTACGACGGCATCGAGGTGATGGTCTGGACCGACGCGGTCAGCCAGGACGCCGGCGCGCTGCGCGGCCTGACCCAGCACTACGGCATCCCGGTGCTCTCCATCCACGCCCCGTGCCTGCTGCTCACCCAGCGGGTGTGGAGCAGCGACCCGTGGGAGCGGCTGCGCCGTTCGGCGTTGCTGGCGCAGGAGTTGGGCGCGCCCACGGTGGTGGTGCATCCGCCGTTCACCTGGCAGCGGGAGTACGCCCGCAACTTCGCCCCGGGCATCCGCCGGCTGGCCGCAGCAACACCCGCAGGTCAGCTTCGCAGTGGAGAACATGTTCCCGGTGCGCACCTTCGGCCGCGAGGTGGTGCCGTACGCGCCGGGCTGGGATCCGACCGAGGTCGGCTTCGACGCGTACACCCTGGATCTGTCGCACTGTGCCGCGGCCCGCACCGATTCGCTGGTGATGGCCGACGCGATGGGCGCGAACCTGGCCCACGTGCACCTGGGCGACGGCATCGGCGAGGGCCGGGACGAGCATCTGGTACCCGGTCGCGGCCGGCAGCCGTGCGCGGAGTTGCTGCGCTCGCTGGCCGGTCGGGGCTTCACCGGTTCGGTGGCGGTGGAGGTGAACACCCGCCGCGCCGGTAGCCGGGCGGACCGGGAGGTCGACCTGGCCGAGTCGTTGACCTTCGCCCGCGCGCACCTGGCCAGCCCGGCCCGCGCCACCGGCTGAGCCTGGACGGCCGCGCCGGGACTGCGGCACGCCGGCTCCCGCGCGCGGACTCTGCCGGGCGCGGGGATGGGTGTGGCGGGCAGTTAGACCGGGGCCAGTTCCTGCTCGGTGCTGACGGCGCCGGCACGCTTGCGGGCGCGGTGCGCGGCCACGTGCGAGCGGGTGGCGCAGCGCTCCGAGCAGAACCGCCGGCAGCAGTTGGACGAGGTGTCCAGGTAGACCTTGCGGCACCGGGCGTCGGCGCAGACGCCGAACCGGGCGCTGCCGTACTCGCACAGCCAGACCGAGAGTCCCCAGACCGCGCCGGCCAGGTACTCGGCGCTGACCTGCGCGCCGCGGCCGGTCACGTGCATGTGCCAGTCGCCGGTGTCGTGGCCGGAGATGCGCGGCTGCACCGGGTGGGCCTGGAGCAGGGCGTTGAGGGCGGCGACCGCCTCGGCGTCGCGGGTGGCCGAGCCGAGCTCGAAGACCTCCCGCAGCTTGCGCTGGGCGCGGCGGAAGAGCGGCGAGATCCCGCTCGGTGGCCTCGGCCACCATCCAGCTCTCCGCGCCGACCAGGTTGCCCAGGTCGGCGACGTCGTCGAGGGAGGCGTTGACGAGATCGGCGGCGCGGTGGGCGTACGCGTCGAAGTTCACCCGCCCACGGTAGACCACGGTCGGGCCGACCGGCGACATCGGCTTTGATGAATCAGTATAAGACGGGCATATCTGGCGCTAGTCCACCACGACGTGTGGCAGGAACCGGGCCCGGTCGTCGGTGACCAGCCCATCCGACTCGCGCAAGCCCGCTCCCGCCGACCGCCCCACTCCGTCGGCGTCCGGCACCACCCAGCTGCCCAGCACCACCCGGTTGCCGGCGAAACTGGGCAGCGGCGCGAACTGCTGGAAGCAGTAGCCGCTGCGCCGGGTCGAGGGGGCCCGGCGCGGCCCCGGGCGCGACGATCTCGATGCCCGCGCCCTCCCGGCCGAGCAGCGGCTTGGCCACGTAACCCGGCCCGGCCGGGCCGGCCAGCTCGCGCGGACCGTCCAGGTAGGCCGGCAGCAGGTTCGGATGCCCCGGGTACAGCTCCCAGAGCAGCGCCAGCAGCGCCTTGTTGGACAGCAGCGGCTTCCACACCGGCTCGATCCACACCGTCGGGTCGGCCGGGTCCAGCGCCAGCCGACCGTACGGCTCGGCCAGCATCCACTCCCACGGGTACAGCTTGAAGCAGGTGGCGACCGGGGGGTCCACGATCGTCCACGAACCGGGTGCCGGACCAGCCGAGCTCCCGGATCGGCAGCACCCGCACCCCGTACCCGGCCTGGTACGCCGTCTCGGCCAGGTACCCGACGTTGAGCAGGTCCTCGCCGCTGACGTCGGTGTCGCACCAGGCGAAGTGCACCAGGTCGCCGGCGAGTCGGGGGCGCGCCGCCCGCCAGGCGTCCACCAGCCGCTCGTGCAGGCTGTTCCACTGGTCGGCCGCCGGCCGGGTGTCGCGCAGCCAGTACCACTGCACGATCGCCGCCTCGACCAGCGAGGTCGGCGTATCCGCGTTGTACTCCAACAGCTTCGCCGGCCCGGTGCCGTCGTAGCGCAGGTCGAACCGGCCGTACACGGTGGGTGGATCGGCGGCCAGGCTGGCGGCGATCGCCGGGGCCGCCCAGTCCGGGATGCCGAAGTCGGCGAAGCGCCGGCGTGCCACCGCGTGCCGCGCCGCCGCCAGGCACATCCCGTGCAGCTCCTCGGTGACCTCCTCCAGCACCAGCACCTCGGCCATGGTCAGCTCGTAGTACGCCGACTCGGTCCAGTACGGCAGCGCGCCACCGTCGGGCAGGTCGGTCTCGGCGTAGACCAGGCCCTGCGCCCGGACGGTGCGTGCCAGTCGGGCCGGGGCGTGGCGGGCAGTCGACGCATCAGCTGCCGTGCCCGCCCTCGCCGCCGTGCCCGCCGAAGCCGCCCCGGGCCGGCACGCTGAACGAGCCACCGCGCGCCGGGTCGCCCACCCGCGGCCGGCTGGTGCCGGACCGCACGTAGTACCAGTGGTAGTGGCCGGCGCCGCCGGTGTCGGAGCTGTCGCAGTTGGTGTCCTGGGTGCGGGTGTTGCTGGTCGAGTCGACGCAGTAACGGTCGTAGTCGTTGTGGCTGGAGCAGGCGTAGAGGCCGGCGAGGGTCGCCACCGCGCCGATCGCGACCGCACCCGAGCGCAGTACCCGCCGGTTCGATTGACCGCTGTTCACAACATCCGGTTATAGCAAAGATCCACAACTGCGCAGCCCAGAGCGCCACCGCCCGGCGCGCGGCGCACCGGTGGCCGGGACGATACGCTCCCCTCATGCTCCGTTCGGCAATCCTCGCCGCCGCCCGGTCGAGCCGGGTCGAGCGGCTCGTCGAGACCGCCCCGATCACCCGTGACCTGGTGCACCGGTTCGTCGCCGGCACGCACGTCGAGGACGCCCTGCGCGTCACCCGGGAGCTGGTCGACAGCGGACTGGCGGTCACCCTGGACAACCTCGGCGAGGACACCGACAGCGCCGAGCAGGCCGCCGCCATCCGGGCCGAGTACCTGGCGCTGCTGGCCGCGCTGGCCGAGGCCGGGCTCACCGGATCCGCCGAGGTCAGCGTCAAGCTCTCCGCCCTGGGCCAGGCGTTCGACGAGGAAGTGGCCTACGACCACGCCAAGGCGATCTGCGCGGCCGCGGCGGCCGCCGGCACCACGGTCACCCTGGACATGGAGGACAGCAACACCACCGACCAGACCCTGGACATGCTGACCCGGCTGCGCGCGGACTTCCCGGGCACCGGCGCGGTGCTGCAGGCCTACCTGCGGCGTACCGAGGGCGACTGCCGGGAGCTGGCCGTCCCGGGCTCCCGGGTACGGCTGTGCAAGGGCGCCTACCACGAGCCCGAGTCGGTGGCCTTCCAGAGCTCGCTGGAGGTGGACAAGGCGTACGTGCGGTGCCTGAACATCCTGATGAGCGGCCCCGGGTACCCGATGATCGCCACCCACGACCCCCGGCTGGTCGCCATCGGCCAGGACCGGGCGAAGTGGTTCAACAAGCCGAACGAGGAGTTCGAGTTCCAGATGCTGCACGGCATCCGACCGGAGGAGCAGCTGCGCCTGGCCCGGGAGGGCTACCAGGTCCGGGTGTACGTCCCGTACGGCACCCAGTGGTACGGCTACCTGATGCGCCGTCTCGCCGAGCGCCCCAGCAACCTCGCCTTCTTCGCTCGCGCGCTGACCAGCCGGTCCTGACCCAGGCCGGCCGGCCGCCCGCCGCTCCTGACCGGAGCCGGCCGCTGCTGAGCCGGGGGAGGTCCGCTGCGGCGGGCGGGAGCGCCGACATTCACCCGTGCGGAAGTTGAGAGCTGTTCAGATTCGCCGCGCGGTCACTCGTGTCCCGGTACCGTTCTCATAGAACGCGCGTAGATCGTCCCGATCCCGCCCAGGCGGAGCCGGTGACGATGGTCCAAGCGCGCACGGGGGATGGGACCGGGGTGAACTATGGCCGCAGTTGCACAGGCCGAACGGCTGGCGGAGGTGAAGTTCCTGACCGTCGCTGAGGTGGCCGAACTGATGCGGGTTTCCAAGATGACGGTGTATCGCCTGGTGCACTCGGGCGATCTCACGGCAGTACGGGTGGGGCGTTCGTTCCGGGTACCGGAGCACGCGGTGCACGCGTACCTGCGGGAGGCGTTCCAGGAGTCGGCCTGACAAGCACGGGACCGGGGGAGCAGGGGGCCCGGGCCGGCGGCGTAGCCGCCGGCCCGGGCCCGATTTCCCGCCCGGCCGGCGTGCCGGCTAGTCTGGACCCACCAAATCGTCGTGCGCCCGGCCGCCCCGAGCATTGGGGGGCGGCTGTGGCGCGTGAACCAGCACAGTTTCGAGGAGACAAGTCGTATGGGCTCGGTGGTCAAGAAGCGCCGCAAGCGTATGGCGAAGAAGAAGCACCGCAAGCTGCTGCGCAAGACCCGCGTCCAGCGTCGCCGCCTCGGTAAGTGAAGTAGCCGGGCAGCCGGTGAGCCGGCTGCCCGCGCGCGTTCACGCCCCGCCGGAGGTGCGCGCAGATGACAGTTGACCAGGCGCCTCGGGTCGTCCTGGTCACTGGCGTATCCCGATACCTGGGCGCGCAGGCCGCCGCCCGGATCGCCGCCGACCCACGGGTCGACCTGGTCATCGGCGTCGACCGGCAGCAGCCGGGCGTGGACACCGACACGGTGCTCGCCGACACCGTCGAGTTCGTCCGTACCGACTTCCTCGCCGGTCAACTCGCCGCCCTGCTCACCCGCTACGACGTGGGCACTCTCGTGCACCTGGCGATCCAGACCGTGCCGGACCCGGCGCACGGCGGCCGGGCGGCGATGAAGGACCACAACGTCATCGGCACCATGCAGTTGCTCGCCGCTGCCCAACAGGCGCCGGCGCTGCGCTCGGTGGTGCTGCGCTCCTCCTCGGCCGCCTACGGCAGTTCGTTCCGGGATCCGGCCGTCTTCACCGAGGAGACCACCCCCCGGGAGCTGCCGCGCGGCGGGTTCGCCCGCGATGTGCTCGATATCGAGGGGTACCTGCGTGGTTTCCAGCGCCGCCGGCCGGGCGTCGAGGCCACCGTGCTGCGCTTCGCCCCGTTCATCGGGCGCACCGCGAACACCTCGCTGACCCGGTACTTCTCCCTGCCGGTGGTCCCCACCGTGTTCGGCCGCGACCCCCGGTTGCAGTTCGTGCACGTCGACGACGCGATGGAGATCCTGCACCGGGCGGTGATGGAGCGGCACCCGGGCACCTTCAACGTGGCCGGGGCCGGCGCGATCACGCTGGCCCAGGCGGTCCGCCGGGCCGGCCGGATCGGCCTGCCGGTACCCGAGCAGGGGCTCTCGCTGACCGCCGTCTTCGGCCGCCGGTTCGGCCTGCCGGACTTCAGCATCGACCAGCTCGACCTCTTCGTGCACGGCCGGGTGCTGGACGTTTCCAAGCTGGTCAAGGAGTTCCGCTACCAGCCGCGCTCGACCCGGGTGGCGTTCGACGACTTCCTGCAGGGCATGCGGGGCGGCCGACTGCTCCCCGCCGAGCTGGTGCAGGCCGGTGAGGCGCTGCTGCTGGACCGGGTCCGCGCCGTTCGCGCCCGGCTGGCCGGCACGCCCGAACTCGGCCCCACGGCCGCGACCCCGACCCGTGAGGGCGACGATGACTGACGGCCGAGACGTCTGGGACGACCGGGTCGCCGGTGCGCTGTCCTTTCTGCGTCGCCGGTTGACCGGCGGGTACGAGGTCGACGAGTTCGGCTTCGACCAGGAACTCACCGACTCGGTCTTCTACCCGCTGCTACGGCTGCTCTACCAGGAGTGGTTCCGGGTCGAGGTGCGCGGAGTGTCGAACCTGCCGACGCACGGGGCGGCCCTGGTGGTGGCGAACCACTCGGGCACCATCGCCGTCGACGCCGAAATGCTCAGCCTCGCCGTGCACGACGAGCACCCGGCCGGCCGGTACCTGCGGCTGCTCGGCGCCGACCTGGTGTTCCGGATGCCGGTGGTGTCCGAGTTCGCCCGCAAGAGCGGTACCGCGATGGCCTGTGATCCGGACGTCGACCGGCTGCTGGCCGGCGGGGAGCTGGTCGGAGTGTTCCCGGAGGGGTTCAAGGGGGTCGGCAAGCTCTACCGCGACCGGTACAAGCTGCAACGCTTCGGCCGGGGCGGTTTCGTGGCGGCCGCGCTGCGTGCCGGGGTGCCCATCGTGCCGGCCGCGATCGTCGGCGCCGAGGAGATCTACCCGATGATCGCCGATCTGAAGCCGCTGGCCCGACTGATCGGCACCCCGTACTTCCCGATCACTCCGACGTTCCCCTGGCTGGGGCTGCTCGGGCTGATCCCGGCTCCGTCGAAGTGGCTGATCGAGTTCGGTGAGCCGATCGACACCACCGCCTACCTCGGCCAGTCCGACGACCCGGCGGTGATCTTCGACCTGAGCGACCAGGTCCGCGAGGTCATCCAGCACACCGTCGACCAGCTGCTGAAGGTCCGCGCCGCCGGCGACTACGAACGCCCGTGACCCGGCCGCGACGCGGCCGTGCCGGTGGCGTCCAGCGGGGGCCGTGCGGGTGGCGCCCACCGGATGCGTGCAGGGTCAGCCGCGCCGGAGGCGGCGTTTGAAGGCGATCGCGGTGATGGTCGCTCCGATCGCGAGGCCGGTGCCGAGCGCCGCCGGAATAGCGATCCTGGCGGCCTTCCGGCCGGTCCGGAAGTCGCGGATCTCCCAGCCGTGCCGGCGGGCCTCCCGGCGCAGCCCCTGATCGGGGTTCACGGCGACCGCGTGGCCCACCGTGGAGAGCATCGGAATGTCGTTGGCGGAGTCGCTGTATGCCGTGCAGCGGGCCAGATCCAGCCCCTGCGCGGCGGCCAGCGCGGTGATCGCCTCGGCCTTCGCGGGGCCGTGCAGCAGGTCACCGACGAGGCGGCCGGTGTAGACGCCGTCGCGTACCTCGGCCACCGTGCCGAGCGCCCCGGTCAGGTTCAGCCGGTCGGCGATCACCCGACCCAACTCGATCGGCGCGGCGGTCACCAGCCACACCCGCTGACCGGCGTCCAGGTGCAACTGGGCCAGCGCGTGGGTACCCGACCAGATCCGCTCGGCCATCAGCTCGTCGAAGATCTCCTCGCACAGGTTGCGCAGGTCCTCGACCCGCCAGCCCTTCACGAAGGAGAGCGCAGCCTCCTTGGCGTCGGACATGTCGCCGCCGTGCTCGCGGGCCAGTACCCGGAACTTGGCCTGGCTCCAGGCGAAATGCACCATGTCCAGGACGGTGACGTAGCGACGGGACACCATTCCCCGGGCGAACCAGTACAGCGACGCCCCGCGCACCATGGTGTTGTCCACGTCGAAGAACGCGGCCGCGCCGGCGTCCAGCGGGGTGGACAGCGCCAGCTCCACCTCGGGCGTGGCGAAACCGGTGACGTTGCGCTGCTTCGGGGACAGTGACACCTGGTGCCTCTCGATCGGTCGGAGCGGGCGCGCCGACGGGGCGGGAACCCCTCGCGTCGAGGGTAGCCGGATCACGCCCGCACGCACCCGGCCGCGCGGGCACGGCGCCGGACCTTCCAGCCACCTTCGTCCACCGGTGGGCGAACGTGGCCACAGTGCGCGGTGGAACGGGCGGTACCGGGTGGGTCGCTAACAGGTGGCCACCGACGGACCGAGCGTGCCGCCGTCGTCGGTGTAGCCGGCGTGGCAGGTGATCCCGTCGCGTACCTCGCTGATCCGGGCGGCCACCAGGTCCAGCAGGACCAGTGAGTCGGTGGTCAGCCGCTTGACCGGCGCCGAGGTCCGGGCCAGCGCCTGCAGGTCGCGTCGCTGGTCGTTGACGAACTGGATCAGCGGGTTGAGCACGGTCGCGTCGCGCGAGCTGAGCGCGGCCCCGGTGAGTAGCGCGGTGGCCTGGCGGGTCTTCTCGTCCATGGACATGAACAGGTCGGCCAGTGCGGAGGCGTCGTGGACGGCCTGCGCCTCGCCCATCCGGGTCCGGGCGAACTGCAGGTAGAGGGCACCCTTGTCCCGATCGGAGCCGGCCAGCGCCAGCCGGGCGTCCTCGCTGGAGCGCTTGACGCCGTAGAGCGGGTCGCCGGGCATCGCGCCGCCGCTGGCCACCGAGATGCCGGAGACGGCGAGGGTACCGGCGGCCAGCCCGACGATCACCGCGGCGCGGGTACGCCGGCCGCGTTGGCGTCGGCGGGCCCGGGCAGCGCCGGTGGGCGCCACGCCCAGCGGCAGTACCCGGGTCGGCTCGTTGAGGGCCGCCACCGTGTCACCGCTGCCCTGCCGCTCCGCGGCGGCGATCAGCATGGCCCGCAACTCCTGCCGGAACTGGGGCGCCGGTGCGGGAGCGAAGTCGGCTGACTGTTCGGACAGGGCGCGAGCCACGGCCGCCTCGGGCGCGTAGCGGATCGCCGCGTCGTCGGTCGGCGACAGCGCGGCGGTGTCCCGCATGGTTTCCGAACCGTTGCCGGTCGTCTGGTCCAGCAGCCGCGCGAACTGTTCCGCGCGCCGCCGGGAGAAGAAATGGCGCACCGCCGGCACCTCCCCATGCAATCCCCGTCCCCGTGGTGGTGGCTGCGCCGTTGACGGATCGGGTCAGCGACCACGGCCCGGGTGTGCGGGGTACCCACCCGGGCGGACAGCCGTGGCACTGCGCCCAACGACGGGCGGAGCGGTTGGTTATGGCCTTTCGGGGGCGCGTGCCAAGGATGTGTCGACGGTCACGACTGTAGGCCTTCCGGGAGCAGCCGGGCGAGCGTGCGTACCGCCCGGTACTGCAGGGCCTTGATCGCACCCTCGTTCTTCCCCATCGCCTGCGCGGTCTCGGCGACCGAGAAGCCCTGCAGGAACCGCAGCACGATGCACTCCTGCTGCTCGGGATTGAGCTGCTTGACGGCGCTGAGCAGGTGGACGTTGGTGATGTGGTCGATCACCGCGGCCTCCGGGCTGCCCTCCGGGCCACGGTCCTCCCGGTCGGCGTCGAGCACGTCGCCGGTGGTGACCTCCAGCCGGTACCGGCCGGATTTGAAGTGGTCGGCCACCAGGTTGCGGGCGATCGTCACCAGCCAGGCCCCGAGGTCGCGGCCCTGCCAGGTGAAGCTGCCGATGCGCTTGAGCGCACGCAGGAAGGTGTCCGATGTCAGATCCTCGGCGAGTTGCCGGTTGCCGACGCGGAAGTAGACGAACCGGAAGACGGTGTCCACGTACCGGTCGTAGATCAGCCCGAACGCCTGCGACTCGCCGGCCTGGGCGCGCTCGACGAGGGCGAACACCTCGGCGGCGGCGTCGCCCGGGTCGGGGCGGGCCGGGTACTCCGGTGGCCCGGCCGGCGGCGCTGCCGGTGGCGGTGATCCACCGCTGCCGAGGCCGGGCTCCTGGAGTGGGATCAGGGTCGGCAGCGCCTGGGTCGGCTCGTCGACGGCCGGTCGGGTGTGCACCAGCGGCCGGTCGGGTGCCGGGGGCGTCGGCCGGGGCTCGGTCGGCTCCGGGTTCTGGGTGGGGATGCCGGTGCGGCCCCCCGGCCCGGACCGGCCACCGATCGGCTTGGGGCCGGGCAGGTAGCGGCCGGGACCCTCGTTGCTGTGCGGCCGGCGAACCCGGGAAGTCGGTACACCCTCGCTGCGCATCTCGACGTTGCGCAGGTCGTTGAGAGTGTTGAGAGTGTTGTCGCTATTGACCGATTCTACGGTGATCGGTCCGCGTGGCCTGACCAGGCCGCGTAGGGCGTCCAAGCTGGAACGCAGCGCCTGATTGGCGCGCGCCAGTTCCGGGTTGGGCTCCTGTCCGAACCATTCGCCGGCAGGGTCGCCGGCAAGGCTGAATGACGTCACTGCACCTCCTCCGCGGGCCGGTCGAGCAGCGACGTCGGGGTCGACATCGGGGAATGCCAGGTCCGACGAAGACCCACGAGGGGGAGAAGCGCTGCGCAACCGGGCAAAGCGGCCTCCTCTGGCCGAGGGTGTCGATCTACCCCCAAACGGGATAGCCCGACTCAGCGATAATAGGGTGTGAGTGAGCGTTGTGTACCGGGTCCGTTACACAGAGCCGAAGTATTTCTTGCCCGTTCGGGTGACGGTCGCACATGCTGTCCGTTCTGCACATCGCGACACGCCGTGACTAATCGGGCTAACACGCCGTTTCACCCCGACTCGCACGCCCGAAAAACACCATCAGAACAGAAACATATGCATTTGCACCCAACGGCAGCTCGCCCGACGGCTCGACGCACCGGACGGAGTGCGGGTCGGTAGCCGGTGTGCGAGACTCAGCCACCGTGCGGCATCCACAAAACCTTGCCGACCTCGTCCACGACGCCGCCACGGCGCACCCCGACCAGGCCGCATTGCTCTGGCAGCACCAGCGACTGAGCTGGGCCCAGCTTGACGCCCAGGTCACCGCGGTGGCCGACGGGCTGCGTGCGCTCGGGTTGCCCGGCAGCGGCGGCCACCCGGCCCGGGTCGCCCTGGTGCTCCCCAACGTCCCGGAGTTCGCGGTGGCGTACTTCGGCGTGCTGCGGGCCGGCCTGGTGGCGGTGCCGCTCAACCCCGGGTACACCGCCCGGGAACTCGGCCAGGTGCTCCGCGACAGCGGCGCGGGCGTCCTCATCGGTACCGTCGTGGCGCTGGCCACGGCCGCCGAGTCCGAGGCAGCTCCCGAGCACCGCTTCCTGGTGGGAGCCGGCGCCGACCCGACCGCGCACCCCTTCGACGCGCTCGCCACTCCCGCCGCCGACCCGCCCACCGGGCAGGCCGACCAGGCCGACCCGCAAGCCGGGCAGACCACCGGCGGCGGCGACGACCTGGCGCTGCTGATCTACACCAGCGGCACCGAGGGTGATCCCAAGGGGGCGATGCTCACCCACCGCGCGCTGCTGGCCAACCACGAACAGCTCGCCGCCATCGAGCCGGCCCCGCTGCGCCCCGACGACGTGCTGCTGCTCAGCCTGCCGCTGTTCCACGCCTTCGGGCTCAACTCCGGCCTCGGCGCGCTCGCCTACCAGGGCGCGACCGCGGTGCTCGTGGAGCGCTTCGACCCGGCGGAGACCGCCCGGCTGGTCGCCGCGCACGAGGTGACCGTGCTGGTCGGCGTGCCCACGATGTATGTGGCCTGGTCGCTGCTGCCGGACCTGGCGGAGAGCTTCGCCAGCGTCCGGGTGGCGATCAGCGGCGCCGCGCCGCTGGACCCGGCCACCTCGCACCGTTTCGTCGCAGACCACCGGACACCCGATCTTCGAGGGGTACGGGCTGACCGAGACCGCGCCGGTGCTCACCTCGGCGCTGGCGTCCCCGACCCCGAAGCCCGGCTCGATCGGCCGGCCGATCCCCGGGGTGACCGTGAAGCTCGTCGACGCCGCCGGCAATGAGCAGGAGTGGCACGCCGACGACTTCGACGACGACGCCTCCGGCTCGCCGGGCACCGACCCGGGCGAGGTGGTGGCGCGCGGCGCGAACCTGTTCAGCGGGTACTGGCCGGACGGGCAGGGCGGGCCGGACGCCGACGGCTGGTGGGCCACCGGCGACGTGGCGTACGCCGACGCGGACGGCGACCTGTTCCTGGTCGACCGGCTGCGCGAGCTGATCCTGGTGAACGGCTTCAACGTGTACCCGGCCGAGGTCGAGCAGGTCCTCGAAGCGCATCCGGCGGTGGCCGAGGCGGCCGTGCTGGGCATCCCGCACCCGTACACCGGCGCAGACGGTCAAGGCGTTCGTGGTCACCACTGCCCCGGTCACCGTCGCCGAGCTGCTCACCCACTGCGAGCGCAACCTGGCCCGGTTCAAGTGCCCGACCGCCGTGGAGTTCCGGTCCGAGTTGCCGCACTCGGCCACCGGCAAGGTCCGCAAGAGCGCGCTCCGGGCCGGCCAGCCCGGCCTGCCGCAGCCGGCTGAGGGAGCGGACCCCGATGTCTGAGCCGCGCATCCGGCTGCTCACCCGGCCCGGCTGCCACCTGTGCGAGGTGGCCGTCGAGGCGCTGGCACGCATCGGCGAGCCGTGGCTCGAAGTGGACATCGAGTCCGACCCGGAGCTGGACGCCGAGTACGGCGACCGGATTCCGGTGGTGCTGCTGGACGGCAAGGAGCACGGGTACTGGCGGGTCGAGGAGGAGCGGCTGCGCCGCGACCTGACCCGCTGACCCCCGTGCGCTGCCCTCGCGCTCGGCCGGTCGTGCGCTGGCCGGTCGTGCGCTGGCCCGGTAGCCTTCCCGGGTGCATCTGGTGTGGGACTGGAACGGGACGCTGCTGGACGACCTGGCCCTGGTGGTGGCGGCGACCAACGCGTCACTGGCCGGCATCGGCGGACCGGCCGTCACCACCGAGGAGCACCGGCGTGACTTCCACCGCCCGGTGTCCAGCTACTACGGCCAGGTACTCGGCCGGCCGGTGGACACCGAGGAGTTCCGCAAGCTGGATGCCGCGTTCCACGTCAGCTACGCCGAGCTGCTGACCGGCTGCGCGCTCGCCGCCGGGCGCCGTCGAGGCGCTCACCGGTTGGGCCGGCACCCAGTCGCTGCTGTCCATGTGGTTCCACGACGAGCTGGTGCCGTGCGTGCACCGCTACGGGCTGACCGCCCACTTCGTCCGGGTGGACGGACAGGTGCTCGCCCCGGACGGGATCGGCGGCGGCTCGAAGGCCCCGCATCTGGTCCGTCACCTGGCCGCCCTCGGGCTGCGCGGGTCCGACTGCGTGCTGATCGGCGACTCGGTGGACGACGCCGAGGCGGCCGTCGCGGTGGGTGCCCGGGTGGTGCTCTACTCCGGCGGTTTCACTCATCATGATCGCCTGGTCACCACCGGTCACCCGGTTGTCACATCGCTGGCCGAAGCTGTCCGGCTCGCCGCAAACGCGGCCTGACCAGCAAACTCAGTCACCTGATCTGCGGTCAAGTTCAGACGTTCGACTGATCTTCGGCAAACGCGAGAACGGTTAGCGTCTGTCAACTTGCGGTATGCACTGCCGCGTTTCGTGTGCAGTGCCGCGCCCCCCTTGGCCGGATTGGGCGCGACACCGCCTTCCGCAGAAGAGGGAAGGGTATCAATTGAAGAAGGCCATCGGAATGGCGGTGGCTGTCGGGGTTGCGCTGTCTGTGCTGGCTAGCCAGCCGGTCTCAGCAGCGTCCCCGTCCGTCTCCAGCACCCCGGCGAGCTGGACGCCGTACATCACCAGCACCGACACCATCGTGCGTCAGCTCGCCCCGTGCGGCGCCAACATGTACGCCGTTGGCTCGTTCACGTCGGTGGGCGCCCCCAACAAGTCTTCGAAGCCCCGCGGCGGCGCGATGCAGTTCAACGCCGCCACCGGTGCGCTGTCGACCTGGGACCCCCTGGTCGACGGCACGGTCGACTCGATCGCATTCACCCCGGACTGCGCCTGGGCCTACCTCGGTGGCCAGTTCACCAAGGCCGGCACCACCACCCGGACCAACCTGGTCAAGGTTTCCACCAGTACCGGCGCGGTCGACGCGGCCTTCAACCCGGCCCCCAACGGCGAGGTCTTCAGCCTCATCTACACCAAGGGGATGCTGCTCGTCGGCGGCGCGTTCAGCACCATCGCCGGGATCGCCAAGCCGAATCTGGTGAGCCTCAACCCGACCACCGGTCTGACCACCAGCTACCTGAAGTTGGCGATCGCCGGCACCCTGCCCAACGCCACCCGGCGGGTCTTCAACATGGAGCTCAGCCACGCCGGGGACCGGCTGCTCGTGATGGGCAGTTTCACCTCGGTACTGGCCACCGCCCGCCAGCAGATGTTCATGCTGGACCTGGGGGCCACCACGGCCACCCTGGACCCGTGGTACTCGGCGGAGTTCTCGAAGCCGTGCGCCACGGTGGAGCCGTTCTGGCTGCAGGCCGCGGCCTGGTCGCCGGATGACAGCAAGATCTACATCGCCACCACCGGCTACAGGGGCGAGTCGTCGCTGTGTGACATGTCGGCCGCCTTCGCAAGTACCCCGGTCCTGCAGGCTGCTCCGCTGTGGACCAACCGGACCGGCTGCGACTCGCTGTTCGCGGTGACCGCCGATGACACCAACGTGTACATCGGTGGGCACGAGCGGTGGATGAGCAACCCGTCCTGCGACTCCAAGAACGCGGTGGCACTGGACCGGCCGGGCGTCGGCAGCGTGACTGCCGCGACCGGTACGGCCACCACCTGGAACCCCACCCGGGCGCGGGGCAAGGGGGCGGACGACATGATCATGACGTCGGCCGGCCTCTGGATCGCTTCCGACAACTGGGACAACTCGGTGAAGTGCGGCAACGTGTACCACCCGGGGATCTGCTTCTTCCCCTACTAGGTCCACCGCACAACCCGTTCCACCACTGAGGGGGTGGCGCCCAACCGGGCGCCACCCCCTCATCGGGTCAAAGCAGGCGGGGTCAGCCGCGCAGGTAGGCCAGCACGGCCAGGACGCGGCGGTGCTGTTCCTCGTCGGGCGGCAGGTCGAGCTTGGTGAAGATGCTGCGGACGTGCTTCTCGACCGCGCCCTCGCTGACCACCAGGGCCCGGGCGATCGAGGTGTTCGAGCGCCCCTCCGCCATCAGGCCGAGCACTTCCCGCTCCCGCGCGGTCAGCGCGTCGAGCGGGTCGGCCCCCCGTCGTGCCACCAACTGCGCCACCACCTCCGGGTCGAGTACCGTGCCGCCGGCCGCTACCCGGGCAAGTGCGTCGAGGAAGTCGGTGATGTCGGCGACCCGGTCCTTGAGCAGGTACCCGATCGCGCCCCGCCGGTCGGCGAGCAGGTCGTCGGCGTACGAGACGTCGACGTACTGGGAGAGCACCAGCACGGGGGTACGCGGGATCAGCCGGCGGGCCTGGACGGCGGCGCGCAGCCCCTCGTCGGTGTGTGACGGCGGCATCCGCACGTCCACGATCGAGACGTCCGGCCGGTGCTCGACGACCGCCTCGACCAGCGCTGGACCGTCTCCCACCGCGGCGACCACCTGGTGCCCGCTCTCCGCGAGCAGCCGTACCAGCCCCTCCCGCAGCAGTACCGCGTCGTCGGCGATGACGACTCTCATGCGAACGCCTCCAATCCGGTGTCGACCGGCTGGCCGGCCGGCAGCTCTGCTCTTATCAGCGTGGGACCGCCGGCCGGGCTGCTGACCTGAATCTGGCCGCCGGCCGCCCGGACCCGGTCGGTCAGCCCGGCCAGCCCGTGCCCTTTTGCCAGGCTCGCGCCGCCCAGACCGTTGTCCTCCACGCTGACCGCCAGCCGCCGGCCGGTCAGCGTCACGACGACCGAACAGCTGCGGGCGTGACTGTGCTTGGCGACGTTGGTCAGCGCCTCGGCGACCACGAAGTATGCGGTGTTCTCCACGATCGGCTCCAGCCGCCCGAGATCCGAGTCGACCCGCAGGTGTACCGGTACCGTGCACCGGCCGGCCAGCGCGGCGAGCGCGCTGTGCAGCCCCCGGTCGGCGAGGATCGGCGGGGCGATCCCCCGCGACAGGGCCCGCAACTCCTCCAGCGTCTCCCGGGTCTGCCCGATCGCCTCGTCCAGGGTGGTCCGGGCCGCCGGCGGGTCGGTCTCCAGCTGCTGGCGGGCCCGGCCGAGGTCCATCGCCAGCCGGACCAGCCGCTGCTGCGGCCCGTCGTGGATGTCGCGCTCCAACCGGCGCAGGGCGGTGGCTTCGGCCGCGACCGCGGCGGTGCGCTGCTCGTCCAGGTCGGTGATGCGCTCCTGCACTTCGGCCAGGCCGCACAGCGCGGCTCGGCTGAGGTTGGCGCTGAGCAGCGCGAAGACCCGTCCGATCAGCGGCAGGGTGGTCACGAACAGCACGCCGATCACGGTATACAGGCCGACCCGGGCGGTGTACGTGTCCGAGATGCCGATGAGCTCATTGAGGTCCTTGTTGTCCCCTCCGCGCGGCAGGGCCCAGTCCCAGGCGAAGTAGGTCAGCCCGCCCAACGCCACCGCCCACCAGGTGACGATGAAGACGAAGCCGATGGTGGCGAGGATCCAGGCGAGGCAGGCGTGCACCATGTCCAGCCAGGACTGGGCGGTCCGCAGCGGGGTGGTGAGCCGGCGCAGCAGGCTGCCGGTGGCCTCGGCCGGCCGGTACCGGGGCCGGGGGGCCGGTCGGCGCAGCACCGCCGGGATGCGTGAGCGCTCCACGTCGGCGAAGCCGCGGGCCAGGTGCATCGAGCCGACCAGGATCGGGATGCCGACCACGATCAGCGCGGTAGCCACCCCGAGCCAGAACAGCGTGAAGCACAGGATGAAGGCCACCAGGATGCACCGGGAAGCCAACAATGAGGTACATGCTGTCCGCGCCGAGCTGGCGCAGCATCCGGTGCACCGGATTACCGGTCAGGGCGTGGTCGAGGGCGGTACTCATGGTGTTGACCGTACGTAGTCGGGCGGCAGGTACACATCCCGCGCGCCGGTCTGTTGCGAGTAGGGGTAGCCATACCGGCGGATATACCCACTGTGACGCATCTCCCCTGCGGTGGCCCGCGCCGCAGTTGACCCCCGTCGTCACCGTGCGCACACCGGGCCAACCCGGGGGCAATGACGCTGAGCAGCGGTGCGACGGCGCGCCATCCGACGCACAGTGGCCCGACAAGTCGGATTTGAGCAATAATCGCAGAGCGGCCCGGCCGGCCCGGGACGACCAAGATCGCGATTTGTGCACGGCTTCACAAGCGCATACGCTGTCTTGGCGGTGGCCCCTCCTAGCACATCAGGAATGGATGTGCAGTCCAGGGTCCAGGCCAGTTTGGCTGACCTTTCCGGTACCGCGATCGTGGAGTCCACGGTCGTGGCGATCGGGCGGTCGCCGGACAGACCACCAGCCGCGAAGCGATCAGCTTCGCAGACCGCAGCCGTAAGCCAGCCGTCGCGTCACGGAGTCAGATGAGTCAGCAGCCCAGCGAGCGTGGTACTGCCGGTGTTCCGGACTTTCCGGACCTTCCGGAAGCCACCGTCGCTCGTCTCCCGGAGTACCTCCGGGCGCTGCACGCCTTCGCCGACTCGGGCGTGGACGTGGTGTCCAGCGAGGAACTCGCCACCCAGGCCGGCGTCAACTCCGCCAAGCTCCGCAAGGACCTGTCCTACCTGCGGTCCAACGGCACCCGTGGCGTCGGGTACGACATCGCCCAGCTCACCAGCAAGATCGAGCACGTCCTCGGGCTGCACCAGCACCGCCCGGTGGCCCTGGTCGGCGTCGGCAACCTCGGGCACGCGCTGGCCGGGTACGCCGGCTTCGGCTCCCGTGGCTTCCACATCGCCGCCCTCTTCGACGCCGACCCGCGCCGGGTCGGCGAGCGGATCAACGGCATGGTCGTGCACCACGTCGACCACCTCACCGCGGTGGTACTCAACGAGCGGATCGCCATCGCCGTGATCGCCACCCCCGCGCAGGCCGCACAGAAGGTCGCCGACGCGCTCGTCGCCTGCGGCGTGACCAGCATCCTCAACTTCGCCCCGTGCGTGCTCTCGGTGCCCGACAACGTCGACGTGCGCAAGGTCGACCTCGCCATCGAACTGCAGATCCTCTCCTTCCACGAGCACCGCAAGGCCAGCCTCACCGGCCTGCCCCGGGCGCTTCGTGGACCGGCCACCCCCCCTGCCGCGACCGGGCGCGGCAACGAGGCGGTGAACCAATGAGTCTGCTGGTCATCGGCGTCACCCACCACAGCGCTCCGGTCGCCGTGCTGGAGTCGCTCGCGGTCCCCACCGCGCAGCAGCCAGACGTGCTCGCCGACCTGCTCCGCAAGCCCTACGTCCGGGAAGCCCTGGTGCTCTCCACCTGCAACCGGGTCGAGGTGTACGCGGAGGTCAACGCGTTCCACGGCGGCCTCACCGACATCGGAGCGGTGCTCGCCGCCCGGGCCGGCGTGGCCCCCGCCGTGCTCGCCGGCTACCTCACCGTGCACTACGAGGCCGAAGCCGTCCGGCACACCTTCGAGGTGGCCACCGGCCTGGACTCGATGGTGGTCGGCGAGGCCCAGATCCTCGGCCAGCTCCGCGAGGCGTACACCGTGGCCGCGGACGCCGATGCGGCCGGCCGGCAACTGCACGAGCTGATGCAGCAGGCGCTGCGGGTCGGCAAGCGGGCGCACACCGAGACCGGCATCGACCGGGCCGGCCAGAGCATCGTCACCGCCGCCCTCGGCCTGGCCGGCGACCTCACCGGCCGATCCGCGCTGGTCGTCGGGGCCGGTTCGATGGGCGCCCTGGCCCTGGCCACGCTGCGCCGGGGCGGCGCCGGCGAGCTCGCCGTGACCAACCGGTCGGCCGACCGGGCCCTGCGCCTCGCCGACCTGTACGACGCGGTCGCCGTCCCGTTCGGCGGGCTCGCCGCCGCCGTGGCCGCCGCGGACCTGGTGGTCTGCGCCACCGCCTCGACCGCCCAGGTGCTGCCGCGCCGAGATGGTCGGCGACCGGCGCGCCCGCCCACTGCACGTGATCGACCTGGCGGTACCCCGCGACGTCGCGCCCGAGGTGGCCACCCTGCCCGGCGTCGAGGTGATCGACCTGGAGCGGCTCGGCCACGAACTGCCCGACCCGGACGGGCTGGCCGTCGACCGGCTCGCCGTCGAGGAGATCGTCGCCGCCGAGGTGGAGACCTTCCTCGGCTGGCTGCGCGGCGCGGATGTGGCCCCCACGGTGGCCGCCCTGCGTACCCGCGCCGACGAGCTGGTCGCCACCGAACTGGGCCGGCTGGTGCAGCGCCGCCCCGAACTGACCGACGAACAGCGCGCCGAGGTCGCCCACGCGGTGCACCGGATCGTGCAGCGGCTGCTGCACGCGCCCGACCGTCCGGGTCCGCGAACTGGCCGCCGGGCCGGGCGGCGACCGCTACGCCGACCTGGTCCGCGAACTGTTCGACCTGGAAACCCCGTCCGCCGTACGGCGCGCGGCCGACGTGCCCGAGGTGACGGAATGAGTATTCGACTGGGTACCCGGGGGAGTGCGCTGGCGCTCGCCCAGTCGCAGCTGGTCGCCGACGCGATCACCCGGGACAGCGGCGAGGACGTCGAGCTGGTGAAGATCGTCACCAGCGGGGACACCTCCAGCGCCCCGATCCCGCAGCTCGGCGTGGGCGTGTTCGTCTCCGCGCTGCGCGACGCGCTGCACGACGGGCGCATCGACGTGGCCGTGCACTCCTACAAGGACCTGCCCACCGCGCAGCCCGACACGCTGGTGATCGCGGCCATCCCGGAACGGGCCGACCCCCGCGACGCGCTCGTCGCCCGGGACGGGCTGACCCTTTCCGAGCTGCCCGACGGCGCCCGGGTGGGTACCGGCTCGGTGCGCCGGATCGCCCAACTGCACGCGCTCGGAATGAATATCGTGCCGGTGCCGCTGCGCGGCAACGTGGACACCCGGCTGCGCAAGGTCGCCGACGGGGAACTCGACGCGGTGGTGCTGGCCCGCGCCGGCCTGCTCCGGCTCGGTCGCGCCGATGCGGTCACCGAGATCCTCGACCCGCTGCTGATGCTGCCCGCCCCGGCGCAGGGCGCGCTGGCGGTGGAGTGCCGGGCCGACGACACCAAGCTGGCCAAGCTGCTCGGCACCCTCGACCACGCCGGCTCGCGGGCCACGGTCGTCGCCGAACGGGCGCTGTTGGCCACCCTGGAGGCGGGCTGCTCGGCCCCGGTCGCCGGGTACGCGGTGGAAGCCGAGGACGAAGACGGAGATCTGGAGATCTACCTGCGCGGTGCGGTCTACAGTGCGGATGGATCACGGTCCATCCGCCTGTCCCGGACCGGAACGCTCGCCGACGCCGCGCAGATCGGTCGCCTGCTGGCAACCGATCTGCTCGACGAAGGTGCCGCTGATCTGATAGCGCCGAACCACGACGGTGACGGCGCGACGCAACTGGGAGTGCCCGCATGACCCGCACCCGTAAGCCCACCGGCCACATCAGCTTCGTCGGGGCCGGCCCCGGCGATCCTGGCCTGCTCACCCGGCGGGCGCACGACGCGCTCGGCACCGCCGACCACGTTGTCTACGACCGCAGCGTGCCGGACGCCCTGCTGACCAGCATCCGCGAGGCATCGCAGGCGGCTGTCGAGGCCGGCGAGCGGCCCGAGGAGGCACAGTTCTCGCCGGCCGAGGGCGCGCCCGGCGACGTCGCCAAGGTGCTGCTCTCGGCGGCCCGCTCCGGGCTGCACGCCGTGCACCTGGTCGCCGGTGACCCGTTCGGGCACGAGTCGGTGGTCAAGGAGGTGCAGGCGGTCGCGCGTACCGCGGTGCCGTTCGAGGTGGTGCCCGGCATCGGGCAGGCCGCCGGGGTGGCCACCTACGCGGGCGTGCCGCTGACCGGGGTACGCAGCGCGGTCGACGTCGACGACGTGACCACCGTGGACTTCGAGGCGCTCGCCGCCGCGCTGTCCCGGGGCTCGGTCGCGGTCGCGGTGGACGCCGGTGACCTGGGCGCCGTCCGGGACGGGCTGCTCGCCACCGGAGTCGACCCGACCACCGCCGTGGCGGTCACCGGGGACGGCACCGGGGAGACCCAGTACACCTCCACCACCACGGTGGACAGCGTGGTCGCCGCCTCGCTCGGCTTCTCCGGCCGGGTGGTGGTGACCCTGGGCACCGGGGTACCGCAGCGGGACAAGCTCTCCTGGTGGGAGAACCGGCCGCTGTACGGCTGGCGGGTGCTCGTGCCGCGGACCAAGGAGCAGGCCGGCGCGATGAGTGACCGGCTGCGCGCGTACGGGGCGATCCCGTGCGAGGTGCCGACCATCGCCGTGGAGCCGCCGCGTACCCCCGCCCAGATGGAGCGGGCGATCAAGGGCCTGGTCGACGGCCGGTACGCCTGGGTGGTCTTCACCTCGGTCAACGCCGTCCGCGCGGTCTGGGAGAAGTTCGGCGAGCACGGCCTGGACGCCCGGCACTTCGGCGGCGTCAAGATCGCCTGTATCGGTGAGGCGACCGCCGAGGCGGTCCGCGCGTTCGGCATCAACCCGGAGCTGCTGCCGCTCGGCGAGCAGTCCAGCGAGGGCCTGATCAGCGAGTTCTCGCCGCACGACGAGATCCTCGACCCGGTCGGCCGGGTGCTGCTGCCGCGCGCCGACATCGCCACCGAGACCCTCGCCGCCGGCCTGACCGAGCTGGGCTGGGAGGTGGACGACGTGACCGCCTACCGCACCGTCCGCGCCGCGCCGCCGCCCGAGGACATCCGCAACGCCATCAAGCAGGGCGGCTTCGACGCCGTGCTGTTCACCTCCTCCTCCACGGTGCGCAACCTGGTCGGCATCGCCGGCAAGCCGCACACCCGCACGGTGGTCGCGGTGATCGGCCCGAAGACCGCCGAGACGGCCGTCGAGTTCGGCCTGCGGGTGGACGTCCAGCCGACGCACGCCTCCGTGCCCGACCTGGTGGAAGCGCTCGCCGGCTACGCCGTCGAACTGCGCGACAAGCTCGCCGCGATGCCGGCCAAGCAGCGTCGCGGATCCAAGGTGCAGGGCCCGACGGCGCTGCGCTACCGCTGATCTCGCGCCGGCCGGGCGCCCGCGCCCGGCCGGCGGCCCGATCCTCCGGGAGGAAGATCATGAGCTATCCGGTGGTACGCCCTCGCCGGCTTCGCGTGACCCCGGCGATGCGCCGACTGGTCAGCGAGACCACCGTGCAGCCCCGGCACCTGATCCTGCCGATGTTCGTCCGGGAGGGGCTCACCCAGCCACGGCCGATCAGCTCGCTGCCCGGCGTCGTCCAGCACTCGCACGAGTCGCTGCGCAAGGCCGCGCTGGCCGCCGTTGAAGCCGGCGTCGGCGGGCTGATGCTGTTCGGGGTACCCGAGCACCGGGACCCGCAGGGCTCGGCCGGAGTGGACCCGGACGGCATCCTCAATACGGCGATCCGCGAGGTCGTCAGCGAGGTCGGCGACGCCACGGTGGTGATGAGCGACCTGTGCCTGGACGAGTTCACCTCGCACGGGCACTGCGGCGTGCTGGCCGCCGACGGCAGCGTGGACAACGACGCCACCCTGGCCGTGTACGCGCGGATGGCGGTGGCACAGGCTGACGCAGGAGCGCACCTGCTGGGCGCCTCCGGGATGATGGACGGCCAGGTCGGCGCGGTCCGCAGCGCACTGGACGCGGCCGGGTACACCGACACCGGCGTGCTCGCCTACGCGGTCAAGTACGCGTCGGCGTTCTACGGGCCGTTCCGCGAGGCAGTCGAGTCGGCGCTGGAGGGCGACCGGCGCACCTACCAGCAGGATCCCGGCAACCGCCGGGAGGCGCTGCGCGAGGTGGCTCTGGACGTGGCCGAGGGCGCCGACATGGTGATGGTCAAACCCGCGCTGCCGTACCTGGATGTGCTGTCGCAGGTGGTGGCGGCCGTCGACGTGCCGGTCGCCGCGTACCAGGTCTCCGGCGAGTACGCGATGGTCGAGGCGGCTGCCGCGAACGGCTGGCTGGACCGGGACCGGATGATCCTGGAGACGTTGACCTCGATCCGCCGGGCCGGCGCGCACTCCATCCTCACCTACTGGGCTCAGGAGGCCGCCGGCTGGCTGTCCGCCGCCCGCTGACCCGCCCGTCCTGACCCGCCCGTCCGCAGTGGACTCCTCAGCGCGGGTCCAGTCGACGGGCCAGATCGGCCACCTCGACCTCGTACTCGCACCACTGCCGGTCGGCCCGGAAACCCAGCTCGGTGTTCACCCGCAGCAGCGGCTCGTTTTCGTAGGCGTTCCAGGTCTGCACTTCCAGCAGTTGCGGCTCGGCCGAACGCAGCTCGAACAGCATCCGGGCCTTGAGCGCCCGGCCCAGCCCGTAGCCCCGGTGGGCCGGCATGATGACCGTGTCGTACTGGTCGGCCCGGGTCGGCCGGTGCGCGGGAACCACCACCTCGGTCAGCCCGGCGACCGTGCCGCTCTGCTCGTGGATGCCCACCACCACGTACGGCTTGAGTCCACGCGCGTGCAGGGTGGAGAGACTGTCCCGGAGCCGGTCCGCGTTGTACGAGCTGGGCCGCAGCTCCAACTCGTTGGTCGGGTAGTCACCCCGGACGACGGCCTTGGTGTCGGCGTACGCCTCGTACAGCTCCTCCGGCGGGCCGCCGGGGTAGTACTCCAACCGGTAGCCGGCGCCGACGCCGTGCGCCATCTGGTCAAGCCGCTGCCAGTCCACTGTGGACAGCGACAGCAGATGCCGGATCTCCACGAAAGCGCAGCGGAAGCCGAGCGCCTCGTAGAACGGCACCGCCGGCGTGTCGCCGACCACCTCGACGCCGAGCGAGGCGTACCCCTCGGCGAAGGCCCGCCGGGTGGCCACGGTGACCAACTCCCGGCCCAGGCCCTTGCGTCGTGCGTCCGGGTGGGTGACCACCTCCAGGACGCCGATGTCGCCCTGGAACAGCACGTTCGCCACGCCCATCGGATCCTCGCCGTGGCCGGCCGCGCCCGGTCCGGACTCGATGATCCAGCTGATACGGCGTTCGCCGGGCATGGTCACAGCGAGGCTTTCGCGGAACGAGTCGAGCCGCCACAGTGGATCATCCGGTAGGTCGGCGCTGATTGCTGCGTTGAGCGTGGCCAGGACGGATTCGACCTCTGCGGACGGCGCGGTGCGGGGATCCCACTCGCGAACCATCACGAGGTCTAGCTTGCCTACAAAGCTCCGACAACGGAAGTGTCTGTACAGGCAATCTTCACGCTCGGGGAAAGCCGGGTGACTTTATGTCACACAGATCAGGTTGTTGATCCGCGCGTCGTGGTCGTGGCCGGGTTCGGTGTGGTCGGCGTGCCCAGGGTCGGCGGCCGCGCCCGGCTCGCCCTGCCGTACGAGTCGGCGGCGGCGAAGACGCTCTGCGCGTAAGCCTGCGCCGGGTTGTAGGCCAGCACAGCCGCCGACCAGGCCGCCGGGGTGGCCAGGTCACGGCCCTGCGCGCAGAGGAAGTTGCCGGCCGCCAGCGCCGCGTCGTTGAGGTCGGCCGGGTCATCCCGGCCGTCCGCGTCGCCGTCCGCCTGGTAGGACACCCAGGACGCGGGCAGGAACTGCATCGGTCCGATCGCGTGGTCGAAGGTCTTGTCCCCGTCGAGGTAGCCGAGGTCGCTGTCACGGACCAACGGCCGACCACCGGTACCGTCCAGCGCCGGCCCGACGATCATCGGCGTGACCAGGCCGGTCTCGGTCAGCGAGGAGCCCTTCGCGGTGCCGTGGCCGGACTCGACCTTGCCGATGCCGGCCAGCGTGGTCCAGCTCAGATGGCAACCGGGCAACGTGAGGGCGATCCGCAACTGTGCCGAGCCGTACGCCTTCAGCGCCGGCACCGGAATGCCGACCAGCGGGCTGAGTTGCTGCGCCCAGCCGTTCAACCCGTCCACCGGCCGGGCGGTAGACCGGCTCGGGACCGGCACCGGCGGCTGCGGGACGGTGGGCGTGTCCGCCGACTGTGAGACGGTCGGCACCGGCCCGGGCAGCGGCGCGGCCACCGGCCGACCGGTGCCGACGTGCCCGATGAGCACGCCGACCACTCCGGCGAGCCCCATCACCAGCAGCGTCACCAGCAGCGGGGCGACGAACGCGCCGCGCAGGGTGCGCCGCCACGCCGCCAGCCGCCACAGCCCCTGCAGCAGGCCCATGCCGGTCCGGGCCACCCCCCAGCCGAGGGCGCCCCCGACCCGCCGGACCAGCCCGCGGCGCTCCGGTCGGGCGTGCCGGCGCGCCCGACGCCCGGCCCGGTGACCACCGACCCGGCCACCCGTGCCCGCCGCTGCGCCGGCCTCGGGCTGACCCGGTCGCACCGCATTGACCTCGGCCTGGTCGGGCTGCGTCGTGTCGGCCCCGGCCTGGTCGGGCTGCGTCGTGCCGGCCGCCGCCCGGTCGGACCGGGTCGTGTCGGCCCCGGCCCGGTCCGGCTGAGCCGTGTCGCCCCCGGCCCGGTCCGGCTGAGCCGTGTCGGCCCCGGACCCGGCGTCGGGCCCGTTGGCAGGCGGCTTGTCCGGGGTGTGCGGATCGGCGGGGACAGCCGGACGCGGCACGGGTACCCCGCTGGTGGACGGTGTGTCGTGGACGTCGACGTGCTCCCCAGTCACGTCCGGCAGTATCGCACCACCCGGCTACCGGCGTCGCACTCTCACCAGGTCGCCGGGTCGACACGTACCCTGGACGGCATGCCCCGCTATGACTACCGCTGCCGCGCGTGCGGCGAAACGTTCGAGGTCAGCCGCCCGATGAGCGCCGCCAGTGACCCGGCTGCGTGCCCGGCCGGGCACGACGACACCGTCAAGTTGCTCTCCACGGTCGCCGTGGCCGGCCTGGTCGGCGGCGGCTCGGGAACCCCGGCACCCCGACCGGCCGCCGGTGGCGGCTGCTGTGGTGGCGGCTGCTGCTCCTGACGCGCGCTGCCGCACGGCCGGCCGTGGATCATCCGACCATCGGGCTTCCTCAGCCGTTCGGCGATGTGTGCTGCTCAGCCGGCCCGTCCGGGGTGACCTTGGGGACCGTGCCCACCGATCCGTTCCGCTGATATCGCGTCCGACTCGTACGCGAAATCATGAATCTCGGCTTTCCAGGGGTGGGGGGTGCGGGAGTGTCGGCACACCATCTGCCGCACGGGTTGGTGACCTTCCTTTTCACCGATATCGAGGGGTCGACCCGGCTGGCTCAGGTGCTCGGCAGCGGCTACCGCACGGTCCTCATCGCCCACCGTCGGGTGTTGCGCCGGGTACTGGCCGAGTACGGCGGTACCCCGGTCTCGGTCGAGGGTGACGAACTGTTCGTCGCGTTCGCCGACGCCACGCAGGCACTGGCCGCGTGCTCGGCCGCGCAACGCGCCCTGGCCAACCACCAGTGGCCCAGCGCGGCGGCTCGACCGCAGGTTCGGATGGGGCTGCACACCGGCGACGCCGAGCCGGTCGGCACCGAGTACACCAGCGCCGAGGTGCACCGGGCCGCCCGGGTGGCCGCCGCCGCCCACGGTGGGCAGGTGCTCTGCTCGGCAGCGACCGCGGCCGCCGCCGGGCTGCCGCTGCGGGCAGCCGAGCAGGGTACCGACTGGCTGCTCGATCTCGGCCTGCACCGACTGCGCGGCTTCGACGGCCGCGAACGGCTGTACCAGCTGGTCAGCCCCGGCCTGGTGGCCCGCTTCCCGCGCCCGCGTACCCAGGCCGACGCGCCGCACAACCTGCCCGCCGCGCTGACCACCTTCGTCGGCCGGGAACGCGAGTGCGCCGAGCTCACCGGACTGCTGCATACCCAGCGGCTGGTCACCGTGGTGGGTACCGGTGGCGCAGGGAAGACCCGGCTGGCCGTGCAGACCGCCGGTGAGCTGGCCGACGGGTACCCGGACGGGGTGTGGTTCGTCGACCTCGCCGGAGTGGCCGAGCCGGGGCTGGTCGCCACCGCCGTCGCCACCGTCCTCGGCCTGCGCCCGGAGCCCGGCCGGGAGCTGCGGGAGACGCTGGTCGAGTACGTGGCAAGTCGCCGGATGCTGATCCTGCTGGACACCTGTGACGCGCACCAGCGCACGGCCGGGCAGCTGATCGGGGCGCTGGTGGCCGCCGGGCCGGCGCTGCGGGTACTGGCCACCAGCCGGGAACCGGTCGGTGCGCCCGGCGAGGTGGTCTGGCGCATCCCGCCACTGTCACTGGCGCCGGCCCCGGACGGCGGCCCCAGCGAGGCGGTGCGCTTTCTGCTGAACCGGGCGCAGGCGGCGCTGGGGGCACTGGCCACCGTGCCGGAGGCGTCCCGGAGCCGGCACTGGCCGGTGGTGCCGCTCGCCCGGCTGCCACGCGGCGCGCTGACCGGTACCCCCGTCGCCCGGACGATCCCCGCGACCCGCACCGTCCCGGCGCCCCGTCCCGCCCCGGCGCCGCTGGTGGGCGCCGCCGCCGACCCGGCCGCGGTCTTCGGTAGCGAAGTGGACCTGGCCGAACTGGACCGGGTGGCGCACCGGCTGGAAGGCCTGCCGCTGGCCATGGAACTGGCCGCCGCCCGACTGCGGGTGCTCACCCCGGCCCAGCTCGCCGCCCGGCTCGGCGACGTGATCGGCACCCTGGACGCCGGCCGGGGCGGCAACCGCCCAGTCGACCGGCACGCCACCCTGCACGCCACCGTGGACTGGTCCTACCGCACCCTGGGGGCCCGGTCCGGCCGGCTGCTGCGCTGGCTGTCGGTCTTCGCCGGCCCGGTCGACCTGACCACCGTGCAGTGGCTGGTCGGTGAGGACCCGCTGGACTCCCTCGCAGTCCTGGTGGACAAGTCGCTTCTGCAGGCCGAGCCGACGATGTCCGGGATGACCTACCGGCTGCTCGACCCGATCCGCTCGTACGCCGGGCGGCTGCTGACGCAGGCGCAGGAGGAGCAGCCGGCCCGGGACCGGCACCTGGCTTGGGCCGCGTACGCGCTGCGCCAGGCACAGCTCGGCCCGGACGGTGAGCCGGCCACCCTGTCGCTGTACGCCATCGACCCGATCGCCGTGGAACTGCGCGCCGGCCTGAGCTGGGCGGCGAGTCGGGGCAGCGGCCGGACGGGGCTGGCGCTGATGCTCGGCATGGACCAGTGGTGGCGCGAGCGCGGTCTGGCCCGGGAGGGCCGGCAGTGGCTGACCCGGCTGTACGCCCGGCTCGCCGACAGCGGCGAGGTCACCCCGGACGCCGAGCTGGCCGCCGCCTACCACGTGCACTCGCTCAACGCCGGGGCGGACGGCGACCACGAGGAGGAACTGCGCTACTCCCAACTGGCCGAGCAGGCGGCCCGCGCGGCCGGTTCGCCCGGCCTGCTGGTACGGGTCCTCGCCGGCCGTGGTTCGGCCCTGACCGACCTGGGGGAGCGCGACGAGGCCGAGCGTGGCTGCCGGGAGCTGATCGACACCGCGGTACGCTCCGGCGCCGGCCCGGACGCGCTGTTCGCCGTCTACTGCCTGGCCCAACTGCTGTGGCTGCGCGGCGCCCTGGACGAGGCCGCCGAACTGCTGGCCACCGCCCGGACGATGGAGGCCGCCCGGCCGCCGATCCGCGGCCGGCGCACCGTGGACATGCTGCTCGGCATGGTGGCACTGGCCCGTGGTGACCTGGTCGCCGCGCACGAGTACCTGGTGGTGGCGCTGCGCGCCCGGATGGGCTACGGGTTCCACTCCAGGGCCTGCGAGTCGGTGGCCGCGTTCGCGGTGCGCTGCGCGCTCGGTGGCGAGCCGGTCACCGCGGCCCGGCTGTTCGGAGCGGCCGACACGATCCGGGCCCGGCTACGCCACAACCCCGGCCTGTACGTCAGCTACTGGAGCGATCAACAGGCCCGCCTCCGCACGAGCCCTGGGCGACCTGGCCTTCGACGTCGCGTACGCCCAGGGCGCTGAACTGACCCTGGACGAGGCGGCGGCGCTGGCCCTCTCGGTGGAACACCCCGACCTCGCCGCCGGCTCCGCCCGCTTCGCCACCACCAGCTGACGCCTACTGCGAGGCGGCGGTGGTGATCGCGGCCCACTGGTCCTTTACGGTGCTCAGCGCGGCCGCGTTGGTGCTGCGGAACGCGGGCAGGGCCGCGCCCACCGGGGCCATCGCCGCGTTGAAGATCGGTCCGCGACAGCCGGCGTCGGCGTTGGCCGCCTTGGCCTCCGCGGCTACCGCATCCGACCAGGCCTTGCCGGCCGCCCGGCCGTCGACGGGCGCCTCGGTGGCTGCCGGGTACTTCGCCGCCACCTGGCGCTGCAGCGCGCCCGGATCGGTCACCCCCGGGTACCCGGCCTTGCTCAGGCAGTCGGCGTAGCCGCCGATCAGCTTCTGTACCTCGGGCCGGTCGATCGCCTCGGTGACCAGCGCGTTCAGCTTGTCCGCCAGGTCCGCCGCGCCGGCTGCGGTGTCCTTGTCCGCGTACCTGTCCTCCGGCGTCTCGCACTTGCCGAGCTGCTCGGTGTAGCGGGCCCGGTCGGCGTCGGACATCGCGGCCACCTCGGCCGGGTTCTGGTTGACCGCCGCCGCCCGGGCCTGGCTCAGCTTGCTGCGCTGAACGCCCAGGCTGGAACCGGACGGTCGGCCGAGCCAGCCGCCATTGCCCCAGCCGTACCCGATGTCGGCGTCGGTGAGCCCTTCGTAGGCCGAGATGAACGCGGGCGGGTAGTAGGTGACCTTGGCTTTCGCCATGCACGCTGCGGTGTAGTCCTGGACTGCCTGGTACGTGACCTGCTCACCGGCGATCCGTTGCGGCACGCCGCCGGTGATCTCCCGGTACAGGGTGTCCAGCGCGTCCGCCGACTCGATCGCCGCGGAGCCGACCTGCGGTGTCCGCCCGACTCGCCGCCGTCCGACTTGCAGCCGGCCAGCCCGGCCGTGAGCAGGCTGAGGGCCACCAGGACCCGGACGACGGGGATTGCGCGCATCGTGGCACTCCGGGGTGGGGGCGGGCGGCGGAATCGGCCCCGTGCGGAGCCGGCGGCCCGGAGACCACCGGCCGATCCTAGGGCAGCGCGGGCGGCCGGGGAGTCGGTGGTTGGGGTGGAACTAAGTGGGCGGTTGTCGGGCTCCAGAACCAACTCCGGACCCCGACAACCGCCCACTTGACATTCCACCCCACGCCGCACGGCGCTCGGGTCAGAGGATCGTCCAGGTGTCGCCGCTGGCGAGCAGCGACTCCAACTCGTCGTCCAGTTCCCGGGCGCGGCCGGCCACGGCGGTGTCCACCTGGTCGCGGACCAGCGTGTCGTAGCTGGGCCGGTCGACGTCCCGGAACACCCCGATCGGGGTGTTGCGCAGGTCCAGGCCCGGGCAGCCGGGACAGCGCGAACGCGTACGCCGGGTCGGCGACGGTGGCGTCGTGGGTGAGGATGTCGCCGGGGGCGACCTCGTCGGTACGGCGTACCGCCAGGCCGAACGAGCCGGCCGGGTGGACCACGCAGTGCTCGCCGTCGCGGCCGAAGGTGATCGGCTGCCCGTGCTCCAGCCGGATCAGGTAGTCGTCGCGGGTCTCCGGCTCCTTGAGCGCCTCGAACGCGCCGTCGTTGAAGATGTTGCAGTTCTGGTAGATCTCGATGAACGCCGAGCCCTGGTGGTTCGCGGCGGCGCGCAGCACCGACTGCAGGTGCTTGCGGTCCGAGTCGATGGTGCGGGCGACGAAACTGGCCTCCGCGCCGAGCGCCAGCGAGATCGGGTTGAACGGCGAGTCCGCCGAGCCGACCGGGGTCGACTTGGTGATCTTTCCGAGCTCCGAGGTGGGCGAGTACTGGCCCTTGGTCAGCCCGTAGATCTTGTTGTTGAACATCAGGATCTTCAGGTTGACGTTGCGGCGCAGCGCGTGGATCAGGTGGTTGCCGCCGATCGAGAGGGCGTCACCGTCGCCGGTCACCACCCACACCGACAGGTCCGGTCGGGACACCGACAGCCCGGAGGCGATCGCCGGCGCGCGGCCGTGGATCGAGTGCATGCCGTAGGTGTTCATGTAGTACGGGAACCGCGAGGAGCAGCCGATGCCGGAGACGAAGACGATGTTCTCCCGCGGGATGTTCAGCTCCGGCATGAACGCCTGGACGGCCGCCAGGATCGCGTAGTCACCGCAGCCGGGGCACCAGCGCACCTCCTGGTCGGACTTGAAGTCCTTGACGGTGAGCTTCAACGGCACGGCTGCGTGCTTCGGTGCGAGCGGGGTGTCAGGCATTCTTGACCACTTCCTCCAGCACGGTCTCCAACTCGGCGGCGGTGAACGGCAGGCCGCGGACCTGGTTGTAGGCGATCGCGTCGATCAGGAACTTCGCCCGGATCACGCCGGCCAGCTGACCGAGGTTCATCTCCGGGATGACCACCCGGTCGTACGACGCCAGTACCGCGCCCAGGTTGCGGGGCAGCGGGTTGAGGTGGCGCAGATGTGCCTGGGCGATCGACTGACCACGCTGGCGCAGTGCCCGGCAGGCGGCGCCGATCGGGCCGTAGGTGGAGCCCCAGCCGAGCACCAGCACGCGGGCGTTGCCGTCCGGGTCCTCGACCTCGAGGTCGGGTACGTCGATGGCTTCGATCCGGGCCGCCCGGGTCCGCACCATGAAGTCATGGTTGGCCGGGTCGTAGGAGATGTCGCCGGTCTTGTCGGCCTTCTCCAGGCCGCCGATGCGGTGCTCCAGGCCGGGGGTACCGGGGACGGCCCACGGGCGGGCCATCGTCTGCGGGTCGCGCAGGTACGGCAGGAACTGCCCGTCCGGTCCGTTCGGCGCGGTGGCGAACTCGACGTGCAGGTCCGGCAGGGTCGCCACGTCGGGGAGCAGCCACGGCTCGGAGCCGTTGGCCACGTAGCCGTCGGAGAGCAGCAGCACCGGGGTGCGGTAGGTCAGCGCGATCCGGGCCGCCTCGATCGCGGCGTGGAAGCAGTCGGACGGCGAGCGCGGGGCGATCACCGCGACCGGCGCCTCGCCGTGCCGGCCGTACAGCGCCATGTTCAGGTCGGCCTGCTCGGTCTTGGTGGGCATGCCGGTGGACGGCCCGGCGCGCTGCACGTCGATGATGACCAGCGGCAGCTCCAGCATCACCGCCAGCGAGATCGTCTCGGACTTGAGCGCGACGCCCGGCCCGGAGGTCGAGGTGACGCCGAGCGCCCCGCCGTAGGAGGCGCCGAGCGCAACGCCGACCGCGGCGATCTCGTCCTCGGCCTGGATCGTGGTGATCCCGAACCGCTTGTGCTTGGACAGCTCGTGCAGCACGTCCGAGGCCGGCGTGATCGGGTACGCGCCGAGCACCAGCGGCAGACCCGAGCGCACCCGGGCCGCCACCAGGCCGAGCGCCAGCGCCTGGTTGCCGGTGATGTTGCGGTACGTGCCCGGCCGCATCTTGGCCGGCTTGACTTCGTAGCGGACGGCGAAGTCCTCGGTGGTCTCGCCGAAGTTCCAGCCGGCCTTGAACGCGGCGATGTTCGCCTCCACCAGGATCGGCTTGCTGGCGAACTTGCGTTGCAGGAACGCGATCGTCGACTCGTACGGGCGGGAGTAGAGCCAGGACAGCATGCCCAGGGCGAACATGTTCTTGGCCCGCTCGGCGTCCTTCTTCGAGATCTCCAGGTGCGCCAGCGCGCCCACCGTCATGCTGGTCAGCCCGACCGGGTGCAGCGCGAACCCGTCCAGCGAGCCGTCTTCCAGCGGGTTGCTGTCGTAGCCGACCTTGGCCAGGTTGCGCTTGGTGAACTCGTCGGTGTTGACGATGATCTCGGCGCCCGGCGGCAGCTCGGCGATGTTGGCCTTCAACGCCGCCGGGTTCATCGCGACCAGCACGTTCGGCGCGTCACCCGGGGTGAGGATGTCGAAGTCGGCGAAGTGGACCTGGAAGCTGGACACGCCCGGCAGGGTGCCGGCGGGTGCGCGGATCTCGGCCGGGAAGTTGGGCAGCGTCGAGATGTCGTTACCCAGTTGAGCGGTCTCGGAGGTAAACCTGTCACCGGTCAACTGCATACCGTCACCGGAGTCGCCGGCGAATCGGATCACGACACGATCCAGCCGACGAACCTGCTTGTTCACGTACGACCTCCTCGCGCGGCCGGCGGACTTCGGCGCGCATCTGTCCTCATCTGGAAGCCTACGTCGCAGCGGGTCCCAGCCGCCGGTTGGGTCCGACAGGCGGAATCCCCGCCGATCGGGACCCGCCGACCGAGTCTGGCCGGTCGACCTTGACCCGGCCTTGCCGCCCGCTCAAGCACGACGGCCGGCCCCGCGGTGTTGCCGGGCCGGCCGTACTGGTGTGCGTCCTGCTCAGAACCGGCTCGGCCGGTCCTCGTGGGAGTCGGCGGAGGTGATGCTGACCACCAGCGGGGTGTTCGGGGCGTACCCGTTCGCGGCGAACGGATTGGGTAGCTGGGGCGGCCCGATCACCGGAAGGCGGGGTGGTGGTCTCCCCGTCGGATTCCCGACTGGCCGACCCGTGGTCGGCCTTCGATGCCCCGGCCGGGGCCGCGTCAACTCGGCGCGGGCGAGCGCGGGGCCGAGATCGGTCGGGCGCTCAGTGCGACATCGGGCGGCACCGCCCGCGTCACGTCGGGGTAGTGGCCCGCCAGCCGGCTGTACCGCCTCAGGCTCCTCGAGTACGGCGACCGCGCCGGCCGACGCTGCCGGCCGCCGCGGCATCGGCGGAGCCGCCATCGACCGGGTCGCCCGGCGTACCGGCCGCCGCCTCGCTGTCGGCGGCCTCGTCCGGCATCGCAGCGGCCCCGCGACTGCGCTGGGCGCGACCCTTGCGCGGTTCGACGAGCCGGACCGGACCCTGGCGGTCGAACGGCAGTGGCTGCGGGAACAGCGGTACCGGCCGGATCCGTCGCCGCCGCATTCCCAGCGACAGGCCGATCAGCACGACGATGAGCAGCACCAGCGAAGTGATCACCAGACGCCAGCCCAGCACCTGTACGGCCGCCGAGGCGTACTGGGAGACCACCTTGATCGGGCCGTCGGAGAGAGCGGCCTGCGGCACGTCCCCGGAGATCTTGTCGGGGACGGACACGGGCAGCACGCCCTGCGACGCCACCGCGCCGGGCGATGCCGGCACGGCGGTGATCTGCCAGGACGTCTGGGTCATCAGACCGTTCAGACCGACCGGGTTGAGGAACGCCTTGACCAGACCGGTGACCGGGGCGTCGGCGCGTGCCTTCGCGGTGACCGAGAGCCCGATCGCGATCCGGAGCGACGCGCCGGCCGGGACCGCGCCCAGCACGCAGGCCTGCGTGTTCGGCGGGCTGGCGACCGGGTGGTGGCTGCGGCACTCCGCCGGGTACCCGACTGATGCTCACGCCGGCCGGCACGGTGATGTCGATCTCGCCCTGGCCGGGTACCGCGCCGGTGTTGGTGTAGTGCACGACGAGCGTGCCCGCGGTGCTGAAGGCGGCGCCCAGCGGCACGTCCTCCGCCGTCAGGTTGAGGCCGTTGACCGGCGGACCGGGCGGGAAGTTGACGTCCCAGCTGGTCAGGTGGTTGTCCGAGGCGGACGTGTCGGCCGTGCCGATGCCGGCGCGCTGGGCGTGCACCGAGATCAGGCCGGTCAGCGGGGCGCTGCGCCAGGCGGTCGCGGAGACCGTGACGTTGACGGTGAGCATCGCCTGCGCGCCCGTCGCCAGCGAGAAGGCGCAGCGACCGGCGGAGCAGTCGGCCGAGCCCCGGTCGATGACCCCGCCCGGCAGCGTGTAGCTGATCTTCACGTCGACCGGGACGTTGCCGGTGTTGCGGGCGTAGATGGAGAACGACGTGTTGGATTCGCCGGCCCAGTACCCGTCGTCCAGGTCGGCCGTGCTCGCGCCGACCTCGACCTGGACGATCTGAGGCGAGGCGCTGTCTGTGCCGCCGTCGACGGGCGACGCCTCGGGGGACGGCTCGTTTCCGGGGGAGTCCTCCGGCGGGTCGGGGCTGGGTTCCTCGGCGGGCGGGCTCGGCTCGGGGCTGGGCTCGTCCCAGTCGCTTGGATCCGGGCTCGGCTCGGTGCCCGGGTCAACCGGCGGGTCGTCCTCGCCCGGCCAGTTGAGCCGGCTGATTCCGGGCACCAGCGAGCTGGCGTGCCCTGCCGATACGTGAGATGCCTGGGGCAACAGGGTCACGGTGGCGGCCGTCGCCGGCCCTGCAGCGATCAGGGCCGCCACGCTCAGCGCGCACAACGTCGCCTGCGCTCGGGTACCCCGACGCCCCCCGGGGAACTTCGACACGTCTTATCCTTTAAGTATTCGTGGTTCACGCTATGGCCGGCGATGCGACTGCCGGTCGAACGGCGGCGCGTGACGGAGCGCCGGAGGTTTGGTGCATGTGACCGCCAGTTCTCCGGATCACGCCGGTTGTGGAGTCTGGTGACCCCTCTTTCGTATTGTGCCGGTCAAGCTCGGGGAGCGCACCATCGGCCGTCCAGACGACCGGCTATAGACTATGTCAGATGAACGGCTATCTGTCCTCGTACGCGACGCTCGGGCTACTGCTGGTCATTGGGGCGTTCGTGTTCGTTGCGGCGTTCACCGCAAACCGCCTGCTCAGCCCGGCTGATCCGGCCAATCCCGCCGGCAAGCGGGCCAGCTATGAGTGCGGTTTAGACCCGGTTGGCCGCGATTGGGCACAAGTGCACGTTCGGTACTACTTGTACGCCTATCTCTATGTTCTGTTCGCGGTCGAGAGTGTCTTCCTCTTCCCGTGGGCGGTGATCTATGCCCGCCCCGGATTCGGGGCCGCGACCGTGGTGGAAATGGCGATCTTCGTAGGTGTGCTCGCGCTCGGTCTGCTCTACGCCTACCGCAAGCGGGTCTTGCGCTGGGGCTGACCGCGCGGCGCACGATCTTTCATCGGCCTGTCGGCCAGAGACCGCCGCCGACCTGGGAATGGCACGATTGTCCGGGACATCGATCGAGAAAACCCGGCCCGGGGTGTCGCCCGGAATTCCCCGACGTGCCACGATCGTCGCATGGGCCAGTTTCTTCTCGTCCTCGTGGTGGCCATCGTCGCGGCCGCAATCGTGTTCGGCGTCGTCACGCTGATCGGTGACGACAGCGCCGGTCTCGCCCCCGCCGAGCCGGACGGCCGTGCCGTCCCGCTGCCGACGTCCCGACCACTCGCCGAGGGTGACATCTCCGCCATCCGCTTCGACACCACCGTCCGGGGTTACCGGATGGAGCAGGTGGACCAGGCGTTGCGCCGAGCCGCGTACGACATCGGGTACAAGGACGAGTTGATCACGGTGTTGGAGGCCGAGGTCGAGGCGCTGCGGGGTGGCCGGACCAAGGACGCCGACGACCTGCGCGCCGCCCGCCGCAAGGCCATCCCCAACGGGGTGCCCGGCGCCGACGAGCCCGACGACGCCGGTGACTCCGACGAGCTGGCCGACTCCGACGAGCTGGCAGCGGCCGACGAGAGCGCCGCCGCCGACGAGATCGCTACCGACGGCGCCGCGATCGATCTGGCCACGGCCGGCCGGGTCGGCCCGGACGAGCGCCGGTGACCGAGGAAGTCCCCGCGGAGGTACCCGGCCCCGGCGAAGTCACCGCCACGGTGATCGTGCGCGCCGACGCTGCCCGGGTCTACGCCGCCTTCACCAGCTGGGAGCGGCAGGGCGAGTGGATCCCCTTCACCACCGTCCGGGTGCTGGACGGCGACGGCGGTGAGGGCAGCACCATCGAGGCCGTCACCGCGATCGGGCCGGCCGTGCTGCGGGACCAGATGAAGATCGCCAAACTCGACCCGCCGTACGAGGCGCGCGTCGTGCACACCGGCCGGCTGCTGCGCGGCCCCGGCGTGCTGCGCTGCACCCCGCTGGGCTCCGGGCGTACCCAGGTGGTCTGGCACGAGTGGTTCCAACTTCCCGCCGGCCGGGCCGGGCGGATGGCCTGGCCGGTGATCTGGCCCGGCTCCAAGGCCAGCCTGACCGGCGCACTGCGCCGACTCGCCAAGCTGGTCGAGGCCGGAAAGCTGCCGTGACCGCCGCTCCTCGACGGGCCGCGGCCCGGGCAACGGCCGCGGCCCCGGCAAAGGCCGCCGCCCCTCCAAAGGCCGCCGCCCCGGCAAAGGCCGCCGCCCCTCCAAAGGCCGCCGCCCCGGCAAAGATCGCCGCCCCTCGAAAGACCGCCGCGCCCCGACCTGTCGAGACCCCGGCGTCCGCCGCCGCCTCAGGCCCGGAGCTGGTGATCGGCGCGGACGGCCTGGCCCGCTGCCGGTGGGGCGCGTCCACCCCGGACTACCTCGGCTACCACGACACCGAGTGGGGTCGGCCGATCCGTGACGACGACGGCCTCTACGAACGGCTCACCCTGGAAGGGTTCCAGTCCGGACTGTCCTGGCTGACCATCCTGCGCAAGCGACCCGCGTTCCGGGCCGCCTTCGCCGACTTCCAGCTCGCGGCGGTCGCTGCCTTCACCGAGGCCGACGTGGACCGGCTGCTGAACGACGCCGGCATCGTGCGGAACCGCAGCAAGATCGAGGCAGCCATCGGCAACGCCCGCGCCGCCCTCGACCTGCCCACCGGACTGGCCGACCTGATCTGGGAGTACGCCCCCGCGCCGCGGCCACGGCCGGACACCTTCGGGCAGGTGCCGGCGAGCACCCCGGAGTCGGTGGCGCTGGCCAAGCGGCTGCGCAAGGACGGTCTGCGGTTCATCGGCCCCACCACGGCGTACGCGCTGATGCAGGCCGCCGGCCTGGTCGACGACCACCTCGCCGGCTGTCACGTCCCGCCCTACCCGCGCTGAGCGCGACCGCCCGATGATCTCCCCCGGCCGCCCTGGCTAGCATGGGGACATGCCCGTACACGCCTCCTGGCTGGTCAGCGTGGATCTCCCGATCGAGGCCGATTCGCCGGCCGAGGCGGTCGCCCAGTTCTGGTCGTACGTGCGCGACCTCGGGCCGCAGGGCCTGCCCGCGTACGTCAGCCCGACCGGCGACGAGCTGGCCATGCAGGCGTACGTCCTCGACCAGCCGGTCAACCTCGACCCCGAAGGCGAGGACTGACCCTCAGGCCAGCACCTTGGCCAGCCGGCCCGACCAGCCGTCGAGTACCGCGCCGGGGTCGGTGTCGAGCACGTCGGCCAGCAGGGTGGCGTAGAGGTCACGGAAATCGGTGCCGACCTTGAGGTCGCCGTCGTCGAGATCGGTCAGACTCGGCTGCTCGCCGAACAGGCCGCCGCGCACAGGGGCACCCAGCAGGAAGACGTCCGAGGCGGTGCCGTGGTCGGTGCCGTCCGAGGCGTTCGCCCGTACCCGCCGGCCGAACTCCGAGTAGACGACGGTCACCACCTGTCGGCCCCGCGCCGTCCCCGCCAGCCGCTTCGCGAACGCGGTCAGCGCCGCGTCCAACTCCCCGAGCAGCTTCTCCTGCTGGACCCGCTCCTGGGCGTGGGTGTCGAAGCCGCCCAGTGACACCGAGAACACCCGGGTCGCCACACCGGCCTCCACACATCGGGCCACCTGGTCCAACTGCGGTCCGAGCGCCCCGCGCCCGCCGGTGCCGGTGGCCTGGTCGTCCTCGGACTCGGCCGGGTCCGAGGGCAGGGCGCTCGACGGCGGGACGGCGTGCAGCATGTCGTCCACCGAGATCAGGTCCGCGAACGCGCGCGCCGCCCGGGCCTGCATCGCCGGCTCGCCGGCCTGCGCCGCGCCCAGGCCGGCCAGCGCCTGCCGGGTCACCCCCTTCGGCAGCGCCGAGCCACCGGTGGACACCGCCGCGCCGGCCGTCCGCGCGCCGGCCAGCAGCACCGGCAGCACCGGCTCGAAGGAGACCGCGTGCCGGGGATCGCCGCCCGTGACGTCCAGCCAGCGCCCCAGCCAGCCGGTGTTCACCGGGTGCTGCGGGGAGCCGGTCTGCCAGATGTCCATCGACCGGAAGTGGCTGTGATCGGGCTTCGCGTACTCGATGCCGCGCACGATCGCCAGGCGTCCGCCGCGGTACAGGTCGGCCAGCCCCTTCATCGCCGGGTTCAGCCCGATCGTGGCGTCCAGATGCAGCACCTTCTCCGGTGCGTAGGCCAGCTCGGGACGGGCATCGTGGTACGCCGGGTCGGCGTACGGGATCACCGTGTTCAGCCCGTCGTTGCCGCCGTAGAGGGTGACCACGACCAGCGTTTTCGCGTCCGCCGGCCGGTCGTGCCAGTCGGCGGTGCCGAGGATGTCGTGCAGCGTGTACGCCCCGGCGCCGGCCGCCAGCCCGGCCGCCCCGACCACCCCCGCCGCCTTGAGGAACTTCCGCCTGGTGAGCGCATCCATCGGTTACTCCCTAACCGTCAGCAGACCGCGTACTCGGGGCTGGCCAGCCCCAGGGCGAGCAGTTTCGACACGTCCCCGGCGGCCGGCGTGAGCACCGCCCGGGTCCGGTCGGTGAACCCGTCCACGACCAGCAGCCGGGCCAGTGCGTCCACCCGCCCGGCGACCGGCGCAGCACTCAACTCCTCGCGTACCCCCGGCCCGGCCTGCCCGGCCAGTACCCCGGCGAGCTGCACCCGCAGTTGGGCCGCGTCCGTGGTCAACCAGGCCGCGCCGGCCGGCCAGCCGCCCACGCTCGGCGGCGCGAACAACACCTGGTCGAGCGCGTTGAGACTGCGCAGCAACTGGTCGACCACCTTGCCGGGCAGCTGTGCCGGCCGGATCCGCAACTGGCGCAGCGCCCCGACCAGCCACTCCACCGGCTGCTTGACCAGCGCCGCGGTGGTGGCAGGGAAGGCCGGGTCGGTGAACAAGCGCGCGGGCCAGCGCGGTCACGTCGCGTGCCGGCCGGTACGCCGCCACCAGGCGGGTCAGCGTGTCCGCGGGTACCGGGTCGGGGCTGGCAAACCGGTACCACAGCCGGGCGGCCAGGAACTCGGCGTTCGCGCTCTGGTCGAGCAGCAGGTCGGCGAAGCCGTCGGTGTCGAACTTCGCGGTCTGCCCGAGGATCGTCTTCGAGCCGGTGTCCTGCCGCCGGGCGACCAGGGTCAGCCGGCCGGTGTCCCGGTCGAACTGCCAGCCGGTCAGCGCCCGGGCCGCCTGCCGCACATCGGTCTCCGAGTAGTGCCCGATCCCGAGCGTGAACAGCTCCATCGCCTCCCGGGCGAGATTCTCGTTCGGCGCGGTCCGGGTGTTCTGCTGCCCGTCCAGCCACAGCACCAGCGCCGGGTCGCGCAGCATCGCCCGTAGCAACCGCCCGAAGTCGCCGGCGCCCAGCTCGCGGAAGGTCTGCTGCTGGCCGAGCATCAGCCCGGCCGACTTGACCTTGCGTACCGAGGTGGCCCAGTGCCCGTGCCAGAAGAACACCAGCTTCTCGGCCCACTGCCGGTCGGCGCTGACCAGCCGGTCCAGCCACCACGCGGTGAGCACCTGCACCTGCGCGGCCCGGGCGCGCTGCGCCTGCAGCTTCTCGCTCCGGTCGGCGTCCTTCGCGAGCGCCAGTACCGGGTCCGGGCCCAGCGCGGGCGGGGGACTGGCCGCCGCGCCCGCATCGGGGTCGGTCGGCGTCAGCAACCGCGCCAGCGTCGCGTCGAAGCCGTCGCGCTGCGCGGCGTCGACCTCCTCGGCGCGCGGGCCGAAGCCGGCCCGGCGCAACAGGTGGCACAGCTCTGCCCTGGTCGCCATGGCCGAAAGCTACCCAGCGCGGGTACGAAGTAGGTAAATGTGACGTGCGGTGCAGGTTCGGTGTCGTGTGCCAATCTGCGCCGGGCCGCCGTCGCTGAGGTCGGGCGGGGGTCAGCGCCGGTGGGGTCAGCGGCCGGTGAAGGTGGGGCGCTGCTTGGCGACGAACGCGGCGGTGGCGTTGCGGTGGTCCTCGGTCAGACCCAGCCGCGCCTGCGACTGCGCCTCGGCCGCCAGCGCCTGCTCCAGCGTTCCGGTGGCGGCCACCGCCAGCTCCTTCTTGATCTCCGCGTACGCCGCCGTGGGGCCGGCCGCCAGCCGGGTGGCGAGTGCCCGGGCCGCCGGCAGCACCTCCTCGTCGTCGGCTACCAGGCTGGTGAGCAGCCCGAGGCGCAGGGCGTCGTCCGCCCGTACCGGCTGGGCCAGCAGCAGCAGCTCCACGGCCTTTGCCTGGCCGACCAGCCGGGGCAGCGTCCAGGACGCGCCGGTGTCGGCCGCCAGACCGACCCCGGCGAAGGCCATCAGGAAGCTGGTCGACGGGCCGCCGATGCGGAAGTCGGCGAGGAACGCCAGGCCGGCGCCGGCGCCCGCGGCGTTGCCCCGTACCGCGGCCACCACCGGCACCGGCAACGCGGCCAGGCTGGTGGCGATCGGGTTGTAGTGCTCGGTGACGGTGCTCAGCGGCGGCGCGTCGGCGGCCAGCGCCGCCACGTGCTCCTTGAGGTCCTGGCCGACGCAGAACGCCCGGCCCGCGCCGGCCAGCACCACCGCCCGGCAGCTCCGGTCGCCGGCCAGCTCGGCGAGGGTGTCCCGCAGCGCCACCTTCAGCTCGGTGTTCAGTGAGTTCAGCGAGTCGGGGCGGTGACAGGGTCACCGTCACCACCCCGTCCGCCCGCGTCCACCTGCAGCGTGTCGGTCACCGGCTCCTCCAGTCCTGCCGCCCGCCGCAGCGGGTCCCGATGTTCAGTAGCGCGGGGTCGGGGCGCCCCGGGCGAAGTGGCCGGTGTGCCGGCCCGGAGCGATCGGTCGGGACGTCTGCTCCAGGCAGGCGTCCACGTACCGGTCGGCGGCCGGCCGCAGCCGTCCGGCGTGCTCGTCGAAGAAGGCCGCCGCCGCGTGCCCAGGCCACTGCTCGGGGAGCAGGTCGCGGGGCAGTTGCGGATCCCGGAACAGGAAACCACGCCAGGCATGTACCAGGTGGAATCGGGCCGCGTACGCGTGTTCGTCGCGTCTGTCCGTCCGGGCTGGCCACCACCGCAGTCAGGCTGGCCACGAACCGGTCGTAGGCGGCCCCGATGGCCGGCAGGTCCCAGGCCCGGTTGATCAGGTCGGCCGGCGCCGCCGGGGCCGGTGCGCCGGGCAGTGAACCGCTCGTAGCGGACCCCGGACTCGTCCAGCAGGGCGGTCGCCTCCTGCGCCGGCCGGGGGGCGATCCAGGTGCCGTCGCCGAGGCTGCCGTACCCGAGGAAGGTGAGATTCGCGGTCATCCGCAGCCGCTCGGCCCGCGGCCCCGGCAGGTCCACCAGCAACAGGTCGAAGGCGCCGTCCCAGGGCACCGGATTGGTCCGGTAGATCCGCGACGCGGACTCGTCCAGCCGGCGGACCGCCTTCGGCGGTGAGGATGTACCCGGGGCCGCTGGACAGCCGCAGCGGCAGCAGCCAGCCCTGGCGGACCATCCGGGAGACCGCGGTACGGACCGCGGGCGCCGCGATGCCCAGCGGAGCGAGCAACTTGACCAGTGCGGCCACCGGAGCCCGGCCACCGTGCGGCCGGAGGTGGTCGCCGAAGAGATCAAAAAGCGCCGAGCGAGCCTGCACTCGTGTCCTCCTCGTCCCGTGTCGGGCGCGGTGGGATTGGTTCGGGTCCGTTCGGACTGCTGCGTCGTACGCACCTGACCGGGCACTTTTGCCTGATCAAGTACCTGAGAAATGTCGCCCATTGTGACAGTTGTCATGCTCTCCTTCCAAGCATCTGTCATATCGATGTGGGGTCAGTTTGGGCATCCTGGCCCTCATCAGGGAAAATCATTGGTCGGACCAGGTGACACACCAGTCATCGCTGCCAGGGCAGGTCCGGCAAGGCTGGCGGGTCGCGGGTAACCGCGACCCGTAAGAAGGTCGAGGGGAGATGTCATGGCGGCGATGAAGCCGCGGACGGGCGACGGTCCGCTGGAGGTCACCAAGGAGGGGCGCGGCATTGTGATGCGGGTGCCTTTGGAGGGCGGTGGCCGGCTCGTCGTTGAAATGACCCCCGATGAAGCGAACGCCCTTGGGGACGCGCTGCGGGCGGCCACCGGCTGAGCCGGGGTACGCCGACCGCCGTGCGACGGCGGCACGCCGGGGCGCGTGCCGCTGTTGTGTGATCGCAGTTGCTCCGGGGCACAACTGCCCGGGGCCCGGCCACCATGGAGTAAGTACGTGCTGATCATCCGCTGGGCTGCCGCGCCGACCGGGGAAGCCGGCCAGGCTGCCCTCGACGCCGGCGCCGAGGTGCTGGCCGTGCCCGTCGGCCCGGCCCCGACCGACGCCGCTCCGATCGATGCCGCTCCGACGGTCCCGCCCTGACGGTGCCGCCCCGACCGACGACGACGCTCGACCGGAGCCGGGTCGTCGGCCGGTGCGGTGCTGTTGGCGCAGCTGGCCGACCTCGACGCCGAACTGGCGGCGTTCCTCGCCGACAGCGAGCACAAGGGCGCGGCCGGTACCACCCGGGCGTTGCCCCGCCCGCTGGGCACCCCACGGCAGGTGCTGCTGGTCGGCGTCGGCGCGGCCGACGAAGCCGGCTGGCGCGCGGCCGGCGCGGCCGTGGTCCGCGCCGCCAGCCGGTGGTCCCGGGTCGCCCTGGCGCTCCCGGCCGGGACCGACCCGGCGGCGGTCCGCGCGCTGATCGAGGCCGCGCTGCTCGCCGACTACCGCTTCCGGCTGGGCGAACCGCGGCCGGACGCCGCGGAACTCACCGAACTGCTGCTGGTCACGCCGGATCCGCAGCGGTACGCGGCAGCCGAGGTGGCCGCCCGGGTGGTCGCCGAGTCCACCCGGCTGGCCCGCGACCTGACCAACACGCCCAGCGAGGAGAAGACCCCGGGCTGGTTCGCCGAGCAGCTCATCGCGGCCGCGGCGGAAACCGGCATCGGCGGTCACCGTGTGGGAGCCCGATCAGTTGGTGGCCGAAGGCTTCGGCGGCATCAGCGCTGTCGGCCGCGGCTCGGCCCGCGGCCCCCGGCTGGTCCGCCTGGACTGGGCTCCCGCCGGCGCCACCCGGCACGTCGTGCTGGTCGGCAAGGGCATCACCTTCGACACCGGCGGCATCAGCATCAAGCCCAAGGAGGGCATGAAGCTGATGCGCAAGGACATGGGCGGCGCGGCGGCCGTCTGCGCCGCCACCCTCGCGGCGGCCCGGCTGAACCTGCCGGTACGGGTGACGGCGCTCGCGCCGCTGGCCGAGAACGCGGTCGGCGCGGACGCCTGGCGACCCGGCGACGTGATCCGGCACTACGACGGGCAGACCAGCGAGATCCTCAACACCGACGCCGAGGGCCGGGTGGTGCTCGCCGACGCGCTGGCCTACGCCGCCCGCCTCGACCCCGACAACGTCATCGACCTGGCCACGCTGACCGGCGCAAACGCCGTGGCGCTCGGCAAGCGAACCGCCGCCCTCTACACCGACAACGACGACCTGGCCCGGACCCTCGCGCAGGCCGCGCAGGCCGCCGGTGAGCAGGTCTGGCGGCTACCGCTGGTCGAGGAGTACGTCGACAGCCTGCGTAGCGATGTGGCGGACCTGGTCAACGCCACCGAGATCGGGGCCGGCTCCATCACCGCCGCGCTCTACCTGCGCGAGTTCACCGGCGCGGCCCGGCCGGGCTGGGCGCACTTCGACATGTCCGCGCCCTCCTGGGTGGACAGCGCGGACGGCGAGTTGAGCCGGGGCGCGACCGGCTGGGGCGTGCGTACCCTCGTCCGCTGGCTGGAGCAGCTCACCCCGACCGCCGGCTGACCTCGTTTCGCCGGAGCGCGCCGGGGCTGGTTCCGGTCAGCGCCGGACCGCCACGGCCAGGCCGTCACCGGCCGGTAGCAGCGCCGGGATCCACTCCTCGGCATCGCGCAGGCCACGCAGCACGCCACGCATCGCCACCGTCTCCGGGTCGCGGACGGCCGGATCGGCGATCCGGCCACCGAGCAGCGCGCCGTTGAGGGCGAGTACCCCGCCGGGCCGCAGCAGCCGCAGCGCGGCGGTGACGCACGCGGAGTACTCGGCCCGCTCGCCGTCCACGAAGATCAGGTCGTACCCGCCGTCGGCGAGCCGGGGCAGCACGTCCAGCGCCCGGCCGGTGATCACCCGGGTCCGCGACGGGGTGTGCCCGTCCTCGGCGAACAGCTTGCGGGCCATCCGCTGGTACTCGGGCTCGACGTCGATGGTGGTGAGGATCGCGTCGGCCCGCATCCCGCGCAGCAGCCACAGGCCGCTCACGCCGGTACCGGTGCCGATCTCCACCACCGCGCGACCGCCACCGGCGGCGACCAGCATCCGCAGCGCGGCGCCCGCCCCGGGCTGCACCGGGCTGAGTCCGACCTCGTGGGCCAGCGCCCGGCCGACCGACAGCAGCCGGTCCTCCGGGGGGTACCCCTCGGCGAACTCGCGGGCCTGCGCGGTGACCGGGTTGGGGGGCCGGATGGTGACGGCGATGACGCACCTCCTGCTGTCTGCCGGATTCGGCGGGTGACGCTGCCTCCAGCGGGTGGACACTGCCCCCGGCGGGTGGACCTGCCGCCAGCGGTGGGACTCTGCCCCCAGAGCGTAGGGAAGGCGGCGCGGCCGTGCGATGCGACGGACCGTGCGATCCTGGAATGCGACGGACAGGATCCGGCCGGCTCCGGGATGAATCACCCGTGGTGGTCGATTGAGGGAAAGTTCGGTACCGATCGTGACGGACGGTAGGGCCTGGCAGATGCCGGGCGGCCCGGCGCAGCCCGCAGCCGGTGCTGACCCCTGGGCGCCCGGAGGGCAGCCCACCGGGGCGCCGACCCCCGGACACGGCTACACCCCACCCAACGGGCCCCCCGGCTACGGCCCTCCGCCGCCCGGCGGCTTCAGCGCGCCCGGAGGTTTTTCCCCGCCCAGCGGCTTCAGCGCGCCTGGCGGCTTCTCCGCGCCCGGTGGCCACAGCGCGCCAGGCGGCTTCTCCGCGCCCGGTGGTTACGGCCCGGCCAGCGCGGCCGGTGCGGCCGGCAACGGCGCTTCCCGGCCGGCTACCGACGGCTCGTCGCCCTGGTGGTCGAACGCGCTCGCCGACCCGTGGCGGGACCCGGCCGCACCGTCGGCAGTGGTGATCCGCCAGCCGGGTCAGGAGCCGCCGCAGCCGCCGCCGTCGCTGCCGTCGCAGGGGCGTCGGGCCGGGATGACCACAGTGCTCGCGGTGGCCGTGGTGGTGGCGCTGCTCGCCGGGGCGCTCGGCGGCACCCTCGGCTTCCTCTTCGCCACCCGCAACGGGCTCGGCGGCGCCCGGCTCGGCGCGCAGCCCGGTGGCGCGTCCAGTCCCGGCGCGCTGGCCCAGCGCGCCCCGGACTCGCTCGCCGCGGTCGTCCGCAAGGTGGCTCCCAGCGTGGTCACCATCAAAATCAACACCACCGGGGGGTACGCCCTCGGCTCGGGCTTCGTGGTCTCCTCGGACGGGTACACGATCACCAACGAGCACGTGGTGGCCGGCGGGACCGGCTCGCCGTCGGTCACCTTCGCTGACGGCACGGTGGCCAGCGCGAAGGTCGTCGGGTCCGACCCGGAGGCCGACGTGGCGGTCATCAAGATCGACAAGTCGGGGTTGTCGCCGATCACCTTCGGCGACTCCGACCAGGTCGCAGTCGGCGATCCGGTGCTCGCCTTCGGCTCGCCACTGGCCCTGCCGAACACCGTCACCGCCGGCATCGTCAGCGCCCTCGACCGGCCCCTGCAGGCGTCCGAGGGCTCCACCTCCCGCTACTACGCCGCCATCCAGACCGACGCGGCCGTCAACCACGGCAATTCCGGCGGTCCACTGGTCGACTCCGCCGGCCGGGTGATCGGGATCAACTCGGTGATCCGTACCGCCGGGGCCAGCGACGAGGAGAGCGGCAACATCGGGATCAGTTTCGCCATCCCGATCAACCAGGCGAAGCGGCTGGCCCAGGAGATCATCGCCAGCGGGCACGCCCGCCGTACGGTGATCGGCGCCACTCTGCAGAACTCGTTCGCCTCGCCCAACGGGGGCGTGCAGATCGCCACGGTCACCCCGAACGGGCCGGCCGCCAAAGCCGGGATCAAGCCCGGTGACGTGCTGGGACGCATCGGCGGGGTACCGCTGACCGAGCCGGCCGACCTGGTCGCCCTGGTCCGCAAGTACGCACCGGGCGAATCGGTCACCGTCGAGGTACGCCGCGCCGGAGGTACCCAGAATGTCCAGGTGACGCTGGCCGCCGACGACAAGTAGCGGGTCGCCGTCCGTCGTGACCGCGGGCGCCCGGCCCTTCCGGCTCCGCCGTGCGCTGCGTACGCTGGTCCCCGGATAGTCGGCCGGTGCGGCCACGCAGCACCTGAAGCAAGAGCGCACGTGAAGGGGGAGGCCCGGATGCCGTTCCTGGAGAACTTGAACGGATGGAAGTTCCTCGCCCTGATCCTGGTGGCAATCTTCATCTTCGGCCCGGACAAGCTGCCCAAGATGATCGCCGACGGCGTGAAGATGCTCCGCGGCCTGCGGGAGATGGCCCGCAACGCGACCGGCGACCTGAGCCGCGAACTCGGCACCGACATCCAGCTCGAGGACCTGAACCCGAAGACGTTCCTGCGCAAGCACGTGCTGTCCGAGGATGACGAGCAGGCCCTGCGCCGCCCGCTGGAGCAGCTCTACAAGGGCGTCAAGGACGACATCCAGGGCCTGTCCGACGAGGTCAAGCAGACTACCGCCGAGCTGAGCCTGAAGAAGTCCACCCCCGCGGCGGCCAGCGCCGTCGGCGACCGGCCGGCCCGGCAGTCCTTCGACCTCGACGCCACCTGAGCGCCGCCGCTACCTGAGCCCCGGACCACCTGAGCCGTCCGCCGCCTGAGGCGGCGGACGGGTGGGGTCAGCCGCGCTTGGGGGACAGTCCCAGCGGCTTGCCGGCCAGCGACTCCCGGCGTAGCGCCAGCCGGTCCGCGATCGACTGCATCGCCTTCGCGGCGGCCGAGTCGGGGTCGGTGAGCACCACCGGGGTACCCGCGTCGCCGGCCTCCCGGACCCGGGACTCAAGCGGCACCTGACCCAACAGCGGTACCGGCGCGCCGATCAGCCGGGTCAGCGAGTCGGCCACGGTCTGCCCGCCACCCGACCCGAAGACCTCCATCCGGCCGCCGTCCGGCAACTCCAGCCAGCTCATGTTCTCCACCACGCCGACCAGCCGCTGGTGCGTCTGCAACGCGATCGCCCCGGCCCGCTCGGCCACCTCGGCGGCCGCCGCCTGCGGCGTGGTCACCACCAGGATCTCCGCGTTGGGCAGCAACTGGGCCAGCGAGATCGCCACGTCGCCGGTGCCCGGCGGCAGGTCCAGCAGCAGCACGTCCAGGTCGCCCCAGTAGACGTCGGCGAGGAACTGTTGCAGGGCCCGGTGCAGCATCGGGCCGCGCCACACCACGGCCGCGTTGCCCTGGGTGAACATGCCGATCGAGATGACCTTCACGCCGTTCGCCTGCGGTGGCATGATCATGTCTTCGACCTGGGTCGGCCGGCCGGTCGCACCGAGCATCCGGGGCACCGAGTGGCCGTAGATGTCGGCGTCGATCACGCCCACCGCGAGCCCCCGGGCCGCCAGCGCGGCAGCCAGGTTCACCGTGATGCTGGACTTGCCGACGCCGCCCTTGCCGCTGGCCACCGCGTACACCCGGGTCCGCGAGCCGGGCTGGGCGAACGGGATCACCGGCTCGGCCGCCGCGCCGCCCCCGCGCAGCGAAGTCTGCAGCCCCTTGCGCTGCTCGTCGGACATCACCCCGAAGGTGATCTCGACGCGCTGCACGCCCGCCACGGTCAGTGCGGCGGCCGTGATGTCGGCCCGCAGCTTGTCCTTGAGCGGGCAGCCGGCCACCGTCAGCAGGATGTGCACCTGCGCGGCGCCGTCATCGGCCAACTCGGCGGCGGCCACCATGCCCAGGTCGGTGATGGGTCGGCGGATCTCCGGGTCGTTGACGGTGGCGAGCGCGGCGAACAGCGCGTCGTGGACGGTCGCGGTCGGGGCTGACATGCAGCCCATGCTACGACCGTCGCCACCCGCCCCGACCGGCCCAGGCACCCGTGGCCACCGGCAGGTCGGCAGAATCACAGCCATGCCACCCCGCCCACCCCGGCCCGGCCCGGCCCGCGCGCCCCGCCACCGGCCGGCGGGCTACCGCTACTCGGACACCGGGATGTCGGTGCTCGGCCTGGTCCTCGCCGCCGTCGGTGCGGACCGGCTCGACCTGCTGCTGCGTGCGCAGGTGACCGGCGTCCTCGGCCTGACCGCCACCGGCTACCGCCCCCTGGACCGGCCCCTGGACCGCGCCGCGCCGGATCCGGGGGAGGCGGCGCTGCCGGTGGAGCAGATCGCGGCGACCGAGGCGGAGCCGTGGGTCGGTCGGCCGATGTTGCGCGGCGCCGTGCACGACGAGATGGCGTACGCCCTGAACGGCCTCGCCGGGCACGCCGGGATTTCGGTACCGCCCGCGATCTGGCCGTTCTGGCCCAGGCCCTGCTGAACGGGGGCAGCTACGGTGACGCCGTGCTGCTGCACCCGGACACCGTGCGGGCCGCCCTCGCCCCCGGCCCCCTCGGCCCCTACGGCCTCGGCTTCGAACTCGACCAGCCGACCTTCATGGGCGCGCTCACCGGCCCCGCGACCGGCCGGGGCCTGCGGTGCCGGTGGGGCGGGTGGGTCTTCAGGGAATCGGTATCGGTCCGTTACCGGACGAATGTGGGTGCATCTCTGGACGGCCCACGCGGCCGGGTGCGACCATCAAGGGGTACCGCCGCGCGCCCCGCCCCTTGGGGCACGCGGCGTTTTCCTTGCCGTAGCAGGGTTTGCGCCCGACTCGCCGGCGTCCCGGGTCGGGCTGGACCGGGCCGGGTCGCCCGCGCGTCGTGAGCCGGACGGCAGCGGCAGGTCACTGTCCACCTCGTCCCGCGGTTCGCCGGCCGCCATCGGCTCGTTGAGCGGATCCGCGGTGCCGCCCGCCCGCCCGCCGGGGCGGTGGCCGCGCCGTTCCAGCCGGTGCCGGCGCTGTTCGGCCTCGTCCAACTCCTCCATCAGCCGCATCAGCTCGGAGCGGATGAAGTCCCGGGTGGCCACCTCGCCCAGGGCGATGCGCAGCGAGGCGATCTCCCGGGACAGGTACTCGGTGTCCGCCTTCTGCATGGCCGCCCGCCGCCGGTCCTCGTCCATCCCGACCCGGTCCCGGTCGGTCTGCCGGTTCTGGGCCAGCAGGATCAACGGTGCGGCGTAGCTGGCCTGCAACGACAGGACCAGGGTGAGGAAGGTGAAGGTGTACGGGTCGAACCGCAGGTTGGCCGGGGCCAGCCAGTTCCAGCAGATCCAGGTGATGATCACCACGGTCATGTAGACCAGGAACCGGGCGGTACCCATGAACCGCGCGATCCCCTCCGACCACTTGCCGAACGCCTCCGGATCGAACCGGGGCAGGCTCAGCCGACGCGGCTCGCGCGGCTGGTCGAGGCGGCTCTTGCGGCGCTGTTCAGCCACCGTCCACCCCCGACTCCCCGGCCGCGCCGGCCCCGGTCGTGGCCGCCGGACCGCCGTTCGTCGCAGCGGGCGCAGCGGGCGCAGCGGGCGCAGCGGGTGGCGTGCTGGGCTGGGAGAAGTCGCGGTCCCGCCAGTCGCGGGGCAGCAGGTGGTCGAGCAGGTCGTCCACGGTGACCGCGCCGACCAGCCGGTCCCGACTGTCCACCACGGCCAGTGCCACCAGGTTGTACGTCGCCATCTGCCGGGTGATCTCGGGCAGCGGGGTGTCCGGCTCCAACGGGTCGATGTCGTTGTCCACCACGCCGCCGAGCAGGAACGACGGCGGCTCGCGCAGCAGCCGCTGGAAGTGCACCATGCCCAGGTACCGGCCGGTCGGGGTGGCCGCCGGGGCGCGGGCCACGAACACCTGCGCGGCCACCGCCGGGGCGAGGTTCGGCTCCCGGATGCGGGCCAGCGCCTCAGCCACCGTCGAGTCGGGAGTGAGGATCACCGGCTCGGAGGTCATCAGGCTGCCGGCGGTGCCCGGCCGGTAGATCATCAGTCGGCGTACCGGCGCGGCCTCGTCCGGCTGCATCAGCCCGAGCAGCGCCTCCTGCTCCAGCTTGGGCAACTCGGCCAGCAGGTCGGCGGCGTCGTCGGGGTCCATCGCCTCCAGCACGTCGGCGGCGCGTTCCGGGCGCAGCGACACGATGATCTCCACCTGGTCGTGCTCGGGCAGCTCCTCCAGCACGTCGGCCAGCCGGTCGTCGTCGAGTGCGGCGGCCACCTCGAAACGCCGGGTCAGCGGCATGTCCTGCAGCGCGTTGGCCAGGTCGGCCGGGCGCATGGTGTCCAGCAGCGCGAGCAGGTTGGCGGTCCCCTGCCGGTCGGCGGGGTTGGTCAGGTCACCGAGTTCGTCCCAGTCGAGTTGGTGCAGGTGACCCCGGCGACCCAGCCGCTGCGCCAGCTCCCGGACGGCGACCTTGCGCAGCATCCAGTCGCCACTGCGTTCGGCCTCCATGGCCACGTCCACCACGGTCGCCGGCCGGTCCGACTCCAGGATGTGTACCCGCCGGTCGAGCAGTTCGGCGAGCACCATCACCTCGCCCGGCCGCTTCTCGAAGCGCCGCAGGTTCAGCGTGCCGGTGCCGAGAACCACGGCATCCGGCTCGAAGGCGATAACCCGGCCGATCGGCAGGAAGATGCGCCGGCGCAGCGGCATCTCCGCCACCAGCCCCACCACGCGCGGCGGACCGGCGGGCTGGAGCCGGGCCACTGCGTCCCGGACCCGCCCGACCTGGTCACCGTTCGGGTCGAAGATCGGCAAGCCGACGACCCTGGCGACGTACACCCTGGTCGCCGTCGTCACGATCCACAGCGTACGTGCCCACTAGGCTGAGCGGATGCGCAGTCTGCCGTACGAGGTCGTGGACGTCTTCACCGACCGGCCGTTCACCGGCAATCCGCTCGCCGTGGTCTTCGACGGCGAATCGCTGGGTCGTGACCAGATGCAGGCGCTGGCCCGCGAATTCCACCTCTCCGAGACGGTTTTCATACTGCCGCCAACCACCCCGGCGGCCACCTACCGCGCCCGGATCTTCACGCCCACCAGCGAACTGCCGTTCGCCGGTCACCCCAGCGTCGGGGCCGCGGTCACGGCCGGCCGCCGAGCCGGTCGGGGCGCCGGTCAGGTGGTGCAGGAGTGCGGCGTCGGCCTGCTGCCCATCACCGTGTACGACGACGGCAGCGCCACCCTCACCGGCGGTACCCCGACTGTCGGTCCGCCGATCGACGCCGCCCCGCTGCTGGCGATGGCCGGCCTGACCGACGCGGACTTCGCCGGTCCTGCTCCCCGGGTGGCCGGCTGTGGCATCGACTTCCCGTACCTGTCGGTGCACCCGGACGCGGTGACCCGCGCGGCCGGCGACGTCACCGCCGCCCACGCCGCCGGTCAGGAGCACATCCACGTCTTCGCCTGGGACGCCGCCACGGCGACCGCGCACGCCCGGATGTTCGGCCCCGGCATGGGCATCGCCGAGGACCCGGCGACCGGCTCGGCCGCCCTCGGCCTCGGCGTCTTCCTGGTCGCCGCCGGCCTGCTCCCGGCCACCGGCGAATCCCGCTACACCGTCCACCAGGGCGCCGAGATGCACCGCCCGTCCACCCTGGAGTGCGTCGTCACCGCCCGCGACGGCCAGGCCGTCTCCGCCACCGTCACCGGCCACGTGGTCCCCGTCGCCCGAGGCGAAATCCTCATCCCACCCTTCGTCGGCTGACCCCGACGCGCCATCCGGGCGCGGATCACTGCCCGGTTCAGCGGGGGCGGCGGACTTTGTGGAGGCGGAAAGGTTTTGCGGTGCGGCGGGCGGCGGGGGTGGGGCGTGGCGGAGCCGCGCCGGAGGCGTCGGTGAGGGTCGGGCCGGCCTCGGTGGGCTCGCCGGTCGGGGTGAGTTGAGCGACCAGGCAGTCGGTGGCAGCCCAGCGGGTCACCGTTTCGTCGGTGGTGCCGACGGCGTTGAGGCGTTTCGCGGCCAACTGGCCGGCGATGCCGGGCCACTGCGGCGATTCCGGGGACACCCGGGTCACGCTCGCCGGCCAGGTGAGGATGCGTCCACCGTGGTCGCCGCGTACCGAGACCAGCACGGCTTCGGATTCGGCGAGGCCCGGGACAGGCTGCTCACCCGGCCCGCTCACCAGGCACAACGCGTCGTCGATCCACAGACACCACACCGGCCGGCCGGTCGGCTGCGGCGCGTCGGCGGGGATGGTCAGCCAGGCAATGGCGGCCTTCTTCATCGCCTCGTCGACCAGCGGATGCATGCGCTCACCCTAGCCGGGTACGCGGCGCGGCGGAGGTGTACTCCTGGCAGGTGTAGCGCCACACGGCGGCGTCGGCGGGCCAACCGTCCGCCGGCCAGCCGCCCTTGGCCAACAGCGCCGCGAGGAACCGTTCCGGCTCGGTCAGCTTCTCCCAGACGGCCGGCAGGAAGGTGGCCCGCCGCCCGTCCGCCGCGATGACCAGGCCGTCCACCCCGGGACGAAGCTCAGCCAACAACTCCGCCCGGTCCGCGACGGCCAGCGGCTCCAGGTCGGACAGCGCGGACACCGACACGTCCAGCGTCGGCCAGTCCTGTGCCGTCACCGCCGGCAGCCGGGGGTCGCTCATCGCGCTCTCGGCGTTGCGGCACACGTCCAGGTAGAGCGGGCGGACCGGCTGGAGGCTGCCCACGCAGCCGCGCAGCACCCCGGCCGATTCCAGGGTGACGAAGGAGCCGCCCGGCCGCAGCAGCGCCGGGTCGGCGGGCCGGTCGGGCGGGTGCGGTACGCCGGTGAGCCGGCCGTAAACCGCCTCGACCGCCAACTGCACCAGCAGTTGGCCCTGCGCGTCGGTCAGCGGCGTACCCATCCGTCCACGGTAGGCCGGTCCGGGCGTGCCCGTCCTCATCCGTCGGGATGTCCGGCGCCAGCCGCTAGGATCCGGGGCATGACGCCGGAGGAGCTGGGCGCCCGGTTCGCCGGTCTGGACGGCCAGGCCAGCGTCTCCGGCGGAGGCGGTTTCGCCCGCGCCACCGTGCGGGTACCGGCTGCCGCCTGGCCGGCCGCCCTCCGGCTGGCCCGCGACGAACTGGCCTGCGACTTCTTCGACTGGCTGTCCGCAGTGGACGAGCTGGCCGAGGGGTACACGGTGGTCGCGCACCTGTGGTCGACCACGCTTCGACACGGGGTACTGCTGCAGACCGGGCTGCCGGTGGAGAATCCGGCCGTGGCCTCGGTGGTCGACGTCTTTCCCGGCGCCGCCTGGCACGAGCGGGAGACCCACGAGATGTTCGGCATCGACTTCCCCGGCCACCCCGGCGAGCTGCGGCCGCTGCTGCTGCCGCCCGAGTTCGAGGGGTACCCGCTGCGCAAGCAGTTCATCCTGGCGTCCCGGGTGGCGAAGCCGTGGCCGGGGGCTAAGGAGCCGGGCGAGTCGGAGTCCGGGGCGGCCCGCCGTGCGCCAATGCGCCCACCCGGGGTACCCGCGCCGGGCGAGTGGGGACCGGGCGGCGCGGCCGTCGTACCCGAGGCCGGTGTCCGGGAACGACCAGCGCGACCGCCCCGCGCCGTCGCGCCACCCCCCGAGGCTGCGCTGCCGGTGGCCGCGCCGGCCGAGGCCGCATCTCCTGAGGCCGCGCCGCCCGAGGCCGCATCTCCTGAGGCCGCATCTCCGGAGGCCGCATCTCCGGAGGCTGTGCCGCCGGATGCTGGGCCACCCGCTGCCCCGTCGCCCGCGGCTGGACCCCCGGAGGCTGGGTCGGCTGAGGGCGTTGCCTGGGATGGGGAGGGCTGAGTCGTGCCGTTCTGGCTCGAAGTGCTGGTGCGCTGCCTGGCCGTGGTGGTCGCGTTCCTCACGTTGCCGCTGATCGTCGGGCAGGCCGAGCACAAGGTGATGGCGCACATGCAGGGCCGGCTCGGCCCGATGTACGCGGGCGCGTTCCACGGCTGGGCGCAGCTCATCGCGGACGGGGTCAAGTTCATCCAGAAGGAGGACATCACCCCACGCGCCGCCGACCGGCCGGTGTTCCGGCTGGCCCCGATCATCGCCCTGCTGCCCTACCTGGTGGTGCTGCTGGTCATCCCGATCGGGCCGCACGACTGGCTGGTCGCCCAGCCACTGGACATCGGGCTGTTCCTGGTGCTCGCCGTGGTCGGCATCGGGGTGGTCGCGGTGCTGATGGCGGCCTGGGCGAGCGCCAACAAGTACTCGCTGCTCGGCGGCTTGCGGGCGGCGGCCCAGCTGCTCGGGTACGAGCTGCCGTTCGTGCTGGCCGCGGCGAGTGTGGCGATGGCGGCCGGCACGCTGAGCCTGCCCGGCATCGTGCACGCCTGGCGGCCCTGGTGGCTGCTGTGGCAACTGCCGGCGATGGTGGTGTTCTTCGTCGCCGGGCTCGCGGAGATCCGCCGCCCGCCCTTCGACATGCCGATCGCCGACTCGGAGCTGGTGTTCGGGTACATGACCGAGTACACCGGGCTGCGGTTCGCGTTCTTCCTGCTGGCCGAGTACGTGGGGATCGTGGTCATCTCGGCGCTCACCACGGTGCTGTTCCTGGGCGGCTGGAAGGGCCCGTTCGACGCCCAGCTCGGCTGGTTGTGGACCCTCGTGAAGATCTTCGCGGTCAGCTTCGTGGTGATCTGGTTCCGGGTCGCCTACCCCCGCCTACGCGAGGACCAGCTCCAACGCCTCTGCTGGCAGGTCCTCGTCCCGGTCGCCCTCGCCCAACTCATCCTCACCGCCACCGTCCGCCTTGCGCTGACATGACGGTTGCCTACCGCCGAGGCGCGATCGCGGCTATCGGAAGTGGATCTCCCATGGCTCGGAGGTGTGGATGGAATCACGGAACGTGCCGGTTTCGCGGTAGGTCTCGGTCACCGGGTCAAGCGTGTAGGTGTGCACCTCGATGCCGTCGCGTGTCTCGATTCGCCAGTAGTTGGGGATGCCGGCTTGAGCGAACAAGGCTGGCTTGGTGATCCGGTCAAATGAGATTGAGCTGGGAGAGACGACTTCCACCGCAAGAACGACCTCGTGTGCGGCGAATCTGTGTGGGTTGCGGAGCGCGGCCTCTCTGGTGGTCACCAGGACGTCGGGAGTGAGCGTCCGCTGCCTGGTGATCCGAATTTCGACACCTTCGGTGGCGTCGAACTCGGGCGGACAGCACGCATGGAGCTGCGCGAAAAGCAGACCGGCAAGCGACTGGTGGAAATTGGTGGGGGTGGGGGACGCGATGAGGACTCCGTCGATGAGTTCCCGGCGAACGCCGTCTTCCGGCAAGGCATCGAGATCGTCAACGGTCCAGTGACGCGACTCAGGCATACCAACCTCCAGTGCGGCAGTCACGGGCACTCCCTCCACGATCCGATGGTGTCATTCGGGCGGGCCGAGGCTAGCGAAGTCACCCGGACGCACGGTCACCCGGATCAAAATGAGTTGGGGCGGGCAGGGAAGTTGGCACACCGGCGGCGGTGTGCTCGCGCGAGCGGGTCGGCACAGGCGATGATGTGTCCATGACAGGCGTACCCGGTTCGGGCCTGGCCAAGGGCCTCGCCGTCACGCTCAAGACGATGACCCGCCGTTCGCACACCCAGCAGTACCCGGATGTGGAGCCGGACCTGCCGCCGCGCTCCCGGGGCGTGATCGCGCTGCTGGAGGAGAACTGCACGGTCTGCATGCTGTGCGCCCGGGAGTGTCCGGACTGGTGCATCTACATCGACTCGCACAAGGAAGAGGTCGTCGTCCCCGGCGCCGCCCGGGCCCGGCAGCGCAACGTGCTGGACCGCTTCGACATCGACTTCTCGCTCTGCATGTACTGCGGCATCTGCATCGAGGCCTGCCCCTTCGACGCGCTCTACTGGTCGCCGGAGTTCGAGTACGCCGAGTACGACATCCGCAACCTGCTGCACGACAAGGACACGCTGCGGGAGTGGATGTGGACGGTGCCGCCGCCGCCCGCGCACGACCCGATGGGCGAGCCGGCGAAGGAGGAGGCCACCGCGGCCCGGAAATCGGCCACCCCGTGACCACGGCCGACGTGCTGCTGGTGGCGTTGGGGGCGGTGGCGCTCGGGGCCGCGCTGCGGGTGGTGCTGACCGACCACGTGGTCCGGGCCGGCCTGTGGCTGGTGGTCACCCTCGGCGCGGTGGCCGGCATGTACCTGGTGCTCGCCGCCGAACTGGTCGCCTGGGTACAGGTGTTGATCTACGTGGGCGCGGTGGTCGTGCTGCTGCTCTTCGCCGTGATGCTCACCCGTGCGCCGATCGGCGCCAGCACCGATCTGGACCGCCCCGGCTGGGCCGGGCTGCTCGTCGGCGGCGGCAGCGGCCTGGGGCTGGCCGCGCTCTTTCTCGACGGGTACCGGTGGAGCAAGGTCGACACGGTGACCCCGGGTACCGCCGAACGGCTCGGCACCGAGGTCTTCCGGCACTGGGTGCTCCCCTTCGAGGTGCTCTCCGTGCTGCTGCTGGCCGCCCTGGTCGGCGCGATCGTGGTGTCCCGCCCGCCGGCCGACTCCGCCGGGCAGGTGTCCGACTGATGCACCCCGTCCTCCCGTACACCGTCGCCGGGCTGCTCTTCGGCCTGGGCGTCTACGGGGTACTGCGCCGCCGCAACGCCGTCCTCCTGCTGATGAGCGTCGAGCTGCTGCTCAACGCCGTGAACCTGGTCTTCGTGACCGCCGACGCCACGGTGCGGGCCACCCTGCCGGCGACCGGCCAGGTGTTCACCCTGTTCGTGATCGTGCTCGCCGCCGCCGAGGTGGGCGTCGGCCTGGCGCTGATCCTGCAGCTCTACCGGCTGCGCGCCGCCGTCGCAGTCGACGAACTACCCCTCACCGAGCCCCCGACCGACGCCGACCCCGGCCCCGACGACCCGACCGACCCGGCCCCGCACGGCAGCCCGACAGCCGGCTCCGACCTCGCCGACCCGGCTGACGTGCGGCCGGTCGCTGCCGGGGAGCCGGTCACCGGGGGTGGCCGGTGACCGGGGTGGTGAGCGGGTGGGTGGTGCTCGCGGCGCTGCTGCCGCTGGCGCCGGCGCTGGCCGCCGGGGTCGGCCTGCTGCTGCCGCCCGCGTCCCGGCGGGCCTCCGGCGTGCTCGGCATCGGCGCTGCCGCGGTGATCACCCTCGCGGCGATCGCGCTCGCCGTGCACGGCGGCACCGTCCGGGACGGCTGGCACCTGGTCGACTTCGGCAGCCTGCCGGTCTCCCTCAGCCTCCAGGTCAACCCGGCTGCCGCGCTGGTCGCCGTCGCGGTGGGCGTGGTCGCGCTGGCCGTCCAGGTGTACTCGCTGGCCTACCTCGATCCGGACGACCGGTACGCCCCGTACGCCGCGCAGGTGTCGCTGTTCACGGCGGCCATGCTGCTGGTGGTGGTGGCCGGTGACCTGATCGTGCTGCTGGTCGGCTGGGAGGTGATGGGGCTGTGTTCCTACCTGCTGATCGCGCACGACCGGGCGCTGCCGGAGGCGCCCCGGGCGGCGGTGAAGGCGTTCCTGGTCACCCGGGTCGGTGACGTCGGCTTCCTGCTGGGCATCGCGCTGCTCGGCATCTCCGCGTACTCCTTCCAGATCGACCAGGTGCTGGCCACCGAGATCTCGCCGACCCGGCGCACGGTGGCCACCCTGCTGCTGCTCGCCGGAGTGGCCGGCAAGAGCGCCCAGTTCCCGCTGCACACCTGGCTGCCCGACGCGATGGCCGGCCCCACCCCGATCTCCGCGCTGATCCACGCGGCCACCATGGTCGCGGCCGGCGTCTACCTGGTCACCCGGCTGTACCCGCTGTTCACCGCGTCACCCACCACGCTCGCCGTGCTCGGCGTGATGGCCTCGGTGACCATGCTGCTCGGCGCGCTCGCAGCCACCGCCCAGGACGACATCAAACGGGTACTGGCCTGGTCGACGGTCTCCCAGATCGGCTACATGACCGGGGCGCTGGCCGTCGGCTCGTCCGCTGCCGCGCTGTTCCACCTGCTCACCCACGCCGCCTTCAAGGCGCTGCTGTTCCTCGCGGCCGGCTGCGTGATCCACGCGGTGGGCAGCAACTCGATGACGGTGATGGGCGGACTGCGCAAGGCGCTGCCGGCCACCTTCGCGGCCACCACGGTCGGCCTCGCGGCACTCGCCGGGGTACCCCCGTTCGCCGGCTTCTTCAGCAAGGACACCGTGCTCTCGGCGGCCTTCACCGCCCGGGACGGCTCAGGTCCGGCCGCCTCGTGGGTCGCCTGGCTGGTCTGGTTGACCGCGCTGACCAGTGCCCTGGTCACCGCCTGGTACTGCGCCCGGCTCTGGCTGCGGGTGTTCTTCGGGGCCGCCCGGGGCGACGTGGAACCGCACGACACCCCGGCCCTGATGCGCTGGCCGGTGCTCGTGCTGGCGGTGCCGGCGGCGCTGCTCGGCTTCGCCGGCCTCGGCAGTGGCCTCGCCGGGAAGCTCGGCGCCGAGCATCTGTTCGAAGTGGACGCCGCCACCTGGTTCGCGCTCGCCGCCCTGGCCGTCGGCCTGCTCGCCGGCTGGGCGGCGTGGCGGCGCGACCCGGCCACCGATCCGGCCCGCGTGTTCGGCCCGGCCCGCCCGGTGTTCGCCGCCGCCTTCTACCTCGACGCGGTGCAGGACGCGCTGGTCACCCGGCCGGTCCGGGCGCTGGCCCGGCTGGTCGCGCGGGGCGACCGGGGGCTCGTCGACGGCGCGGTCACCGGTATCGGCTCCGGTACCACGGCGGCGGGTCGGGTGGTCCTCGGCTGGCATCGTGCCCCGGCTTCCCGGGCCCTCACGGCCACCCTCGGTGGCGTCGCCCTCCTCGCCGTCGCGGCGCTGATCTGGACGGCGGTGTAGATGAGCGAGGGCTTGCGTAAGCGTCCGACCGGCAACTCAGCCCGGCTCCCCGCGAGCGGAGAAGCGGAATGAGCGCGGGTCAGGTGTTGCTGGTCGGGGTGCTGGCGCTGCCGGCGGCCGGGGCGCTGGCGGCCGTCGCGCTGCCGGCCCGGCTGGACCGGGCCGGTCGGCTGGTGGCCACCGGCTTTGCGGCCGCCGCCTTCGTCGCCAGCGTGCTGCTCTACCACTCGTCACCACGGGGCTGGTTCGTCTACGGCACGCCGGGCGACCTGCCGGGCATCCAGCCCTGGCACGAGTTGGACACCCGCTGGGTACCCGCTCTCGATCTGCGCTTCCACCTGGGCGTGGACGGGATCTCGTACCCGCTGGTGGTGTTGACCACGCTGCTCACGCTGCTCTGCTGCGGGTACACCCTGTGGGTCAGGCCGGACCACGACCGGGGCCGGCTGCTGCTCGCCGCGCTGCTCGTCATCGAGCTGGGCATTCTCGGCGTTTTCCTGTCCCTTGACCTGCTGCTGTTCTTCATCTTCTTCGAGGTCGTGCTGCTGCCGATGTACGCGGTGATCGCGTTCTGGGGTGGCCCCGACCGCCGCCGCGCGGCACTGAAGTTCGTCCTCTACACCCTCTTCGGCTCGGTGCTGCTGCTGGTCGGCGTGCTGCTGGTGACGGTCAAGGCGGGCACCGCCGACCTGGTGGCGCTCTCCAGCGGGGCCGGCGCGGCGCTGCCCGCACGGGTCCAGTTGGCCGCGTTCATCCTGCTGGCGCTGGCCTTCGCGGTGAAGAGTCCACTGTGGCCGCTGCACACCTGGCTGCCCGACGCGCACACCGAGGCGCCCACCGTCGGGTCGGTGATCCTCGCCGGGGTGCTGCTGAAGATGGGCACCTACGGCCTGCTCCGGCTCGGCGTCGGGGTGCTGCCCGACGGCGCCCGCCGGCTCGCCCCGATCCTCGGCGTGCTGGCTGTGGCAGCCATCCTCGTCGGCTCGCTGGTGTGCCTCGCGCAGACCGAGCTGAAGCGGCTGATCGCCTACTCCAGCGTCGGACACATGGGCTTCGTGCTGCTCGGCATCGCCACCCTGAGCCCGATCGGCATCCAAGCCGCGCTGATTGGCAACATCGCCCACGGCATCGTCACCGGCCTGCTGTTCTTCCTGGTCGGCGGGGTGAAGGAGCGCACCCACACGGGCGAGCTCGCCGACCTGCGCGGGCTGCGGGAGAGCCAGCCGCGACTGGCCGGACTGCTCGGCTTCGCGGCCGTGGCCTCCCTCGGGCTGCCCGGCCTCGCCGGGTTCTGGGGCGAGGCGTTCGCGGTGGTCGCCGCGCTGCGTCGACCCGGCGTGCTGTGGACGGTGCTCGGCGTGCTCGCAGCCTTCGGCGGCGCGCTCGCGGCGGCGTACTTCCTGCGGCTGCTGCGCCGGGTCAGCCACGGCGCGGCCAGCCCGGCGGTGGCCGCCAGCGGCCCGGCCCGGCTGTCCCTGGGCGAAGTGCTGGCCTGGAGTCCGCTGGTCGTGCTCACCCTCGCGGTCGGGCTGATCCCGGCCCTCGTCCTGCGCGCCAGCGACTACCCGGTCGCGTTGCTGCTGCTGTGGGGGTCGCCGTGACGATCGACCAGGTGGCGCTGCTGCCCGGGTACTGTGCCGCCGGGACAGCCGTGCTGGCGCTGCTCGCCGACCTGCTGGTGGGCCGGCGCGCGGTGACGGTGGCGGCGACCGCGCTCGGCGCGGCGGGTACCGGGGTGGTGGCGGTGCTCGTCGGGCGGGGCGGCGACCGGGGCACCTTCTGCGTGCCGGACGCCGGCTGCTCCTACCACGCCGACGGGCGCTCGGCGCTGCTCGCGCTGCTGTTCGTGGTGCTCACCCTGGGCGTGCTGGGGCTGTCCGCCCCGCACCTGGCTCCGGGCCGGCGCACCGGTGACGACCCGGCGCTGCCGGCCGGGGAGTACTGCTTCCTGCTCGCCTGCTCGATGACCGGCGGTGTGGTGCTCGGCTCGGCCGGTGACCTGCTGACCCTGATCGTCGCGTTGGAGACCCTGACCCTGCCGCTGTACGCGCTCGTCGGGCTGCGCCGGACCCGGCTCGACTCGGCAGCCGGCGCGATCACCTTCTTCCTGATCAGCGTGGTCGCCACGGCGGTGACCCTGCTCGGCGCGGCACTCCACTACGCCACCACCGGTGACCTCTACCTGACCGGCCTCGGTCCGCCGCCGGTGGCCGGCCTGCAACCGTTGGCCACCGCCTCGGTGGTGCTCCTGCTCGGCGGGCTGGCCTTCAAGGTCGCCGCGGTGCCGCTGCACGCCTGGGCCCCGGCCACCTACGACGGCGCCCCGGTCCCGATCGCCGCGTACCTGTCCACCGCCTCCAAGCTCGGCGGCGTGGTGGCCATCGTGGCGGTGCTCGACGGGCTGTTCCCGGGCCAGCTCGACGTGGCCGGGCCGGTGCTCGCGATCCTGGCCATCCTGACCATGACCGTGGGCAACCTCGGGGCGCTGCGACAGCGCCGGATGGTCCGGCTGCTGGCCTGGTCCTCGGTCGCCCAGGCCGGATACATTCTGGCCCCGCTCGGCGGGTACGCCGTCCTCAACGCGTCCAGCGCCGGCCCGCTCGCGGTGGTCGCCGACCCGGCATCGGTACCGGAGGTGGCGGCGCTCGCGTACGCGGTCTTCTACGTGCTGCTGGAGCTGGTGGCGTTCGCCGCGGTGGTGGCGCTGCGCGGGCGCGCCGACGGTGGCCGGATCGAGGAGTACCGGGGGGCTGCCCGGCGTAGCCCGTGGGCCGCCGGGGCGCTGATCCTGGCCCTGGTCGGGTTGGCCGGGCTGCCGCCGGGACTCGCGGGACTGTTCGCCAAGCTGGTGGTGGTGCGCTCGCTGCTGGTCGGCAGCGCCTGGTGGCTGGCGCTGATCGTGGCCGTCAACGCGGTCATCGGGCTGGCCTACTACGTCCCGGTGGTGGCCACCCTGCTGTCCGCCCCGCGCCCCGGGGAGTACTCCGCGCCCCGGTCGGCACTGCCGGTGACCGTGGTGCTCACCGCCGCCACGCTGGTGGTGATCGTCGTCGGCTTCGCCCCCGGCCTGATCTTCCCGGCGCTCTCCCGCTGACCCCGGCCGCTCTCTCCAGGCAGCCCCGGGCCGAGCCGCTGAGCAGGGGGTTTCCCAGCAAGCTCACAGCCGGGGTTGGGAAGATGGCGGGAAGGCGGGGCGTTGCATCCTTCGCTACTGGAAGGAGTAGATCGTGCACGGGCACCACAACGGATTCAAGACCGCTGGCCTCCTCGGCCTGCTGTCCGGGCTCATTCTCGCAGTGGGTTACTTCTTCGGCGGATCGACCGGCCTGATTATCGCGGTCGTGATCGCTTTGGGGATGAACGGCTTCAGCTACTTCTACTCGGACAAGCTGGCGCTGCGCTCGATGCACGCCCGGCCGGTGACCGAGGCGGAGGCGCCCGGCCTCTACCAGATGGTCCGGGAACTCTCGACCAGCGCCAAAGCGCCGATGCCCCGGCTCTACGTGAGCCCGACCATGCAGCCCAACGCCTTCGCGACCGGCCGGAACCCGCAGCACGCGGCGGTCTGTGTGACCGAGGGCATCACCCGGATGCTCACTCCCCGGGAGTTGCGCGGGGTGATCGGACACGAGCTGTCACACGTCTACAACCGGGACATCCTGATCTCCTCGGTGGCCGGCGCGCTCGGTGGGATCATCACCATGCTGGCCAACCTGGCATGGTTCATCCCGCTCGGCCGTTCCGACGACGACGAGGGCGGCGGCATCCTCGGCTCGCTCATGCTGATCATTCTCGGTCCGCTGGCCGCCATGATCATCCAGATGGCGATCAGCCGGAGCCGGGAGTACCAGGCGGACGCGTCCGGCGCGCAGCTCACCAACGACCCGTTGGCGCTGGCCAGCGCGCTCGCCAAGATCGAGCGCGGAGTGCAGGCCATGCCGCTGCCGGCCGAGGGCCAGCTCGCCACCAGCTCACACCTGATGATCGCCAACCCGCTGCGGGCCGGCGGCATCGCAAGCCTGTTCTCCACCCACCCGCCGATGGCGCAGCGGATCGCCCGGCTGGAGGAGATGGCCGCCAACTCCGGCCCGGTGCAGGTCCAGCGCTGAGCGCGACTGCGCCGCCCGCTGTGCCGGGCGGCGCAGTCAGCACCGTCACCACCCAAATCGGGCGACGTGCCGACCCCGGCCCTGTTAGGGTCGAAGCCGGTTTCACTCGTTACCCCGCACCCACCTCGGGCGCCCCGCCGACACCCCCCCGGCGTGATCCACCTGGAGTACGCACCATGGCTCGGCTGTACCTCGACGTCTGGCGTATCCCCGGTGCCCGGCGGCTGCTGCTCGCCGGCATCGTCAGCCGCCTCGGCATCGGGATGACCTCCCTCGCCCTGCTCCTGCTGGTCCAGGAGCGCACCGGCACGTACACGCCGGGAGCGCTGGCCAGCGCTGTGTTCGCGCTCGCGGGCGCGGCAGCCGGGCCGATCGTCGGGCGGGCCGCTGACCGGCTCGGTCCGACCCCGGTGCTGCTCACCGCCGCCGTCCTGCACCCGCTCGCGTTGGTCGCCCTGGTCGCGCTGGCCGGTGCCCCGTTCGGCGTGGTGGTGGCCGCCTCGGCGGTGGCCGGCGCCACCTACCCGCCGTCCAGCGCCGCCATCCGGGGCGCCTGGAACGCCCTCACCGAACCCACCACGGTCCACGGCCACCTGCGGGCCACCGCGATGGCCGCGGAGACCGCGCTGTTCGAGGTGGTCTTCGTGCTCGGACCGCTGGGCGTGGCGCTGTGCATCGCGCTGGCCGGGCCGGCCACCGCGATCTACGCGGCGGCCGCCGTCACGCTGATGGGTACCGGCGCGCTCGCCCTCGGTCAGGTGATGCGCGGGCAGCGGGCCCAGCACCACACCGCGCGTACCCGGGGACTCGGGCCACTGGCCGTACCGGCCTTCCCGGCCCTGCTCGCCTGCACCGCCGGGCTCGGTATCGCGTTCGGGGTGGCCGGCGTGGCGGTGCCCGCGTACGCCACCCAGTTCGCCGGGCACGAGGCGTCCGGGACGGCCGGTGTGCTGCTCGCCGTCTGGGCGCTGGGCAGCGCCACCGGCGGCGTCTGGTTCGGTACCCGGCGGTTCCGTACCCCGCTGCCCCGGCAGTTCGCGTTCTGGGCCACCGCGCTCGCGGTCAGCCTGCTCGTCTTCACGGTGATGCCCAATCCGGTCGCGCTCGGCATCGCGCTGGCCTTCGGCGGCGCCGCCATCGCACCGGGACTGACCGTGCAGCACTCGCTGGTCGGTCTGGTCGCGCCGGCCGGCATGCGGACCGAGGCGTACACCTGGATGATCACCCTCTCGGTGGCGGCCAGTGCGGTCGGCAGCGCGCTCGCCGGGGTGATCTCCGACCACGCCGGCGCAGGCCCGGCGTTCCTGCTCGCCGCGCTCGCGGTCGCGGGCACCGCCGTGGTCGCCGCCTGGCCGGGCAGCGCCCTGGCCCGGGTCGGCAGCCCCGCACCGGCCTGACCGCGCCCGCGGATCCCGCCCGCCGATTCCCCGCCCGCCATGATCAGGGTGAGCTGGCGTCCGGTCGCGAAATTGCGAATCCGCAGGTGGCACGCGGTAAGGGGAGTGCGTGGGGTCGCCGGACGTCGATGCCGGTCCCTACGATGCGCGCATGGGCGAGCGCATACAGTGCCGGGTCGACTTCGATTTCCGGCTGGTCCGCGAGGACACCGGGCCGACCGGCACGCTGCCGAAGACGTGGTACTTCGACCTGCCGGTCCAGCGGGACCGGCCCGCTGACTGGACCGAACTGCTCAGCCGCCTGTTCTACGACGCCAACGTGCGGCTGGGCCGGCAGGAGCCGCAGGAGTCCGGCTACTTCGAGTTCACCCGCTACGCGGTCAGCCCGGTCGACCTCGGCCTGCTGCTGGTCTGGGACGGTGACCGGTCCAGGGCGGCGATGGCCGAACACATGCCCTGGCAGCTTGCCGCACACAAGGTGGTCTGGGAGTTCACCGCCTGCCACTTCGTCGACGATTTCGGCGCGTACGACGGGATGGAGTTCGAGGACTTCACCGAACTGGTGCTCTACCGGGCAATGGACTCCGGCGTGATCCGCCTCGACGTGGCCCGCGCCTTCCTCGACCGGTTCTACCCGGGCCGTGGTGACCAGGTGCTCGCCGACCGGGACCGCCGCTACGCGAACCTGGTCGGCATCCGCCCCGCCCAGGGCTTCCGCCGTCGCCCCGGCGAACAACCGTGGCGCTGCGGCCCCCTGCTCAGCCGCGACCTTCCACCGCCCCCGGGGGCCGCCCGGCAGCCGCTCGCCCCACGGTGACCCCCGTCGACCGCCCCGATCACGGGTCGGGCGGTCAGGTGGGTCGGGCGGGGCGGGTGGCGTTGCCGACCAGGGTGGTGACCTCGGCATAGGACGGCAGGCCGGTGGGGAGGGCAGCGCCGGTGGCGACCGCCCGGGCAACGGCCACAGTCGCCTGCAGCGCTGCCCGGAACAGCAGCGAGCCGCAGCTGACCCGGGCCACCCCGGCCGCCGCCAGCCCGGCCAACGTGTGCCGGCCGGGCAGGAACAGCACGTTCAGCGGAGCGTCCACGGCGGCCACCACCCGGCCGATGTCGTCGGCTCCGACCAGCCCCGGGACAAAGACGCCGTCCGCCCCGGCCGCCCGGTACGCGCGTACCCGGCGTACCGCCTCAGCCAGGTCGGCGCGCTCGGGGTGCAGCCAGTGGGTGTCCGTGCGGGCGTTGACGAACAGCGTGGGCACCGCCTGCTTGACCGCTGCGATCACCGCCTGCTGGTGTGCCAGCGGGGCCAGCGTGCCGTCCGGTCGACCGTCCTCGATGTTCACCCCGACCGCGCCGGCCGCCGCGAGCTCGGCCGCCACCTGTGCCACCCCGTCCGGAGTCGCCGCGAAGCCGCCCTCGATGTCCACCGTGAGCAGGCAACCCACCGGCCGCAGCCGATGGGCCAGGGCGAGCGTCGCGTCCCGGCTCGCACCGGTGCCGTCCGGCAGCCCGGCCGCCGCGGCCACTCCGAGCGACGTGGTGCCGATCGCGGCGAACCCAGCGTCGACCAGGGCCGCCGCCGAGGCGACGTCCCACGCGTTGGGCAGCAGCAACGGTTCCCCGGGCCGGTGCAGCGCGGCAAACCGTTCCGGCGGTGTGCCGGGCTCAGCCACGGCGGCCTGCCAGCGGGTCTGCCACGGAGCCTGCCGCCAGCACGGTCTCCAGCACACCGGCGGCCAGGGCGAAGGCGTGGTCCCGGCCGGGGCACGGGCGCAGGCCCACGCCGAACGTGAGCGGCGCGACCGGTCGGCCGGGGACGAACGAATCGGGGTCGGCGAAGACCTCGGGGTCGCGGTTGGCGGCGGCCAGGTCGAGCAGCACCGGGGTACCGGCCGGCAGGTCCGCGGTGGCCGTGACGCAGAGCCGGCGCAGCACCGTGACCGGTGGATCGAGGCGCAGGGTCTCGGTCAGGATCGCCGGCACGTCGGCAGTTGGCCGCCAGCGGGCGACCGCCCGCAGCGCGTGGTCGACGAGTGCCCCGGTGGCCGCGTACGCCTGCGCCAGCAGCACGATCTTTGCGGCTGTCGGCTCGTCGGGTACCCCGCCGAAGGCGTCGACCAGGGCGCGCACCGCAGCGTCCGCCGCCGGTGCGCCGGTCGGGTCGCCGGTACCCGGCTGGTAGTGGCCGGCGACCGTGGACACGCTGTCCACCACCGACTCCGGCGCTCCAAGTGCGGTGGCGAGCGCGGCTGCGGGTACCCGGGAAGGTGGCATCGACCCGGTCCGGGCCGCCGCGTGGGCGCGCAGCTCGGCTGGCGCGATGCCGGCCAGGTTCTGCTCGGCCAGCCCGCGGCGGCGGGCATGGATGTCCCCGGTGCTGAACCGGCAAACGGTGGCACGCAGCCAGCGCAGGTCCACGTCCGGCCCGGCCGGCGGCACCGGCGGGACCTCGAACCGGGGATCTGCCAACGCCGCCGCTACCTCGGCGTAACGGGTGAGAGTGGTCATCGGGCGACGGTAGCGGCTGGATGGTTCGGTGGCCGCCGAAGTGTCGACGGCGCACACTGGCCCGGTGAGCGCGCCCGCCCTGGCCTCGATGGCCGCACTCCTCGCCGACCGGACCCGAGCCGCGTTCTGCCTGGCGCTGCTGGACGGTCGGGCCTGGACGGCCGGCGAACTGGCCCGGCATGCCGGGGTGAGCGCGCCGACCGCGTCCGAGCACCTGACCCGGCTGGTCGCGGCCGGCCTGCTCACCGAGGAGCGGCAGGGCCGACACCGCTACGTCCGGCTGGCCGACCCGGCCACCGCCCAACTCCTGGAGGATCTGGTCGCCCACCCGTTGGTGGCCGGCCCGCTGCCCGACGCTCCGCGCACGCTGCGGGCGGCGACCGTGAGCGCGGCCCTGGCTCGCGGCCGGACCTGCTACGACCATCTCGCCGGCCGGCTGGGGGTGGCGGTGACCGAGGCGATGACCGGTGCGGGACTGCTGCGCCAGGACGCCGGCTGCGCCGTCACCGACACCGGGCTGGCCTGGCTGGCGGATGCCCTCGGCGCGGATCCGGTGCTGTGGCGGCGATCCCGCCGACCGTTGGCGCGGGCCTGCCTGGACTGGACCGAGCGCCGGCCGCACCTGGCCGGGGTGGCCGGCGCGGTGGTCTGCCAACGGCTCTTCGATCGCGGTTGGCTGACCCGGGTGGGCTCCGGGCGTGCCGTCCGGTTGACCCCGGCCGGCCGGTCCGCCCTGCCCACGGTGCTCGCGCTCGACCCGGCCAGCCTGGACTGACCGGTATCGAAACTTTCGAACCGCCGGCGGTCCCGGACTTCCGAGCTGCTGCTGCCATCAGCATTGACGCGAGGCGATGGTCAGATTACGGTCAGCGGGACTGTTGCCGATAGTTGTCGGCGAACTTTCGACCCGTCCGTCGAGGGGATCTCATGCCGCGCAAACACCTCATCGCCCTGGCCGCCGTGGCCGTCACGGCGCTTGCCACCTTGACGGCCTCGCCGGCCGTCGGCCATCCCGCCCCACCCGATCCCGCCACCGCCAGCCTGCGCACCCTGGCTGACCGGCACGGCCTGCGGATCGGCACCGCCGTCAACACCGATGCCCTGGCCGACCCCGCCGACCCGCAGTACAAGGCGTTGGTCGCCGAACAGTTCTCCACCGTCACCCCGGAAAACGTGATGAAGTGGGAGGTGCTGGAGCCGACCCGGGGGACCTACGACTGGACCGCCGCCGACCAGCTCATCACCTTCGCCAAGGCCAACCACCAGCTCGTCCGCGGGCACGTGCTGGTCTGGCAGAACCAGCTGCCGGCCTGGCTCACCGACGGCGTCACCAACGGCACCATCAGCGACGCCCAGCTGCGCGACCTCCTGCACAAGCACATCACCGACGTGGTCAAGCACTTCCGCGGCAAGATCTGGCAGTGGGACGTGGTGAACGAGGCGGTCAGCGACCCCTGGGACAGCCCGTCCACCATCCACCTCAAGGGCTTCTGGGCCGAGCACCTCGGTGCCGGCTACATCGCCGACGCGTTCCGCTGGGCGCGCGCCGCCGACCCGAACGCGCTGCTGTTCTACAACGACTACAACATTGAAGCCTTCGGGGCCAAGGACACCAGCGACAAGACCTGGTACGTCTACAACCTGGCCAAGCAGTTGCGGGCGGCCGGGGTACCGATCGACGGCGTGGGCAGCCAGGGTCACCTGGGCACCCAGTACGGCAACTACCAGCCGTTCCAGGTTGCCGCGTTCCTCAAGGCCGTCGCCGACCTGGGGCTGGCGACCGCGTTCACCGAGGTCGACGTGCGTAGCCGGATGACTGACGCGGTGCAGGCCGGCGACTCGGAGGAGATCAATCCACGGTTGCAGGCCTCTGCCGCCAACTACAGCGTGCTGCTGCAGGCCTGCCTGGCCAACCGGCACTGCCTGTCGTACACCGTCTGGGGCTTCGACGACGGGCACTCCTGGGTACCCGGCACCTTCAAGGACCCGCTGGAAGGCATGGCGAACCTGTACGACGCGAGCTACCAGCCCAAGCTCGCCTACTACCTGGTGAAGTCCGACCTGGCCTTCACCGGCCCGCCGCTGGTGCTGCCCCGACTGGAGCAGCGCCCGCACCACTGACCCGCAGGCCCGGGGGATGACGCCGGGGCACGGCCGGGAAACCCTTCGCCGGCCGTGCCCCGGCTTCGCCCTTCCTGCGCTACCGCCGTGCGGCCGTGGCGCAGCCGACGCCGCCGCGGCCTGGTCGGGTGGCCGTCGGCGGGGCACCATGGAGCGGTGATCGGGCCCGTCGCGCCAGCCGTGCAGCAGCTCGCCCAGTGGGTACGGGCGGGAGAGGTCACCGTGCTCAGCGGTGCCGGGATCTCCACCGAATCGGGCATCCCGGACTACCGGGGGCCCAGTGGCAGCCTCGCCCGGCGTACCCCGATGACGTTCCAGGCGTTCACCGCCGACCCCGCCGCCCGGCAGCGGTACTGGGCCCGCAGCCACCTCGGCTGGCGCGCCATCGCCCGGGCCCGCCCCAACCCCGGCCACCACGCCGTCGCCACCCTGCAACGCGCGGGCCTGCTGGCCGGCGTCATCACCCAGAACGTCGACGGCCTGCACCAGGCGGCCGGCGCCCAGCCGGTGATCGAACTGCACGGCTCCCTGGGCTGGGTGTGCTGCCTGCACTGCGGCGACCGGCTCGACCGCGACGAACTCGACCGCCGGCTGCGCGAGGCCAACCCCGACTTCGCCGCCCTGGCCGGCGACCTCAACGCCGACGGTGACGCGGAACTGGCCGACGCCGAGCTGACCGGCTTCCGGGTGGTCGACTGCCAGACCTGCCGGGGCGGGCTGCTCAAGCCGGACGTGGTCTTCTTCGGCGAGGCGGTACCCGCGCCCCGGGTGGCCGCCTGCGTGGAACTGGTCGAGCGGTCCCGGCTGCTGCTGGTGCTCGGCTCCTCGCTCACCGTCTACTCGGGTCGCCGGTTCGTGAAGCAGGCCACCCGACTCGGCGTCCCGGTGGCCATCGTCAACCAGGGCGCGACCCGCGCCGACGAGCACGCGGCGCTCTGCGTGGACGGGCCGCTCGGGCTGGTCCTCCCGCAACTGGCCGGGTTGGCCGCCGGTACCCCGATCGGGCAACCGGCGGCCTGACCCCTGCACCGCTCGGAAGCCCGACAGCTACGCGGACGGCAGGTCGATCGGACTCGGCGCTTGCCCGGCCTCGATTTCCTCCGTGGTGCTGGCGCGGGCCCCCAGGAACCGCCCGGCCAGCAGCGCCACCGCGGCCAGCACGGGCGCGGCGACAATCAGCAGCACCGCGTCACCGTGCGGCGATGCCCCCGGCACCGCGTCGGCCGAGTAGTCACCCAGCGCCGCCCACCCCGACAACGCGGCCCGGCCGTTGGTGACCAGCAGGTCGAGCGCCGGCCCGAATACCACCGGAAGCGCGATCACCGCAGCCAGCGCGGCTCCGTTTCCGGCCAACCGCCCCTGCTCCAACCCGGCCCGCTCCAACCCGGCCTGATCAGACCTGGCCCGCTCCAACCTGGCCCGCTCCAACCCGGCCTGATCAGACCTGGCCTGATCAGACCTGGCCTGATCAGACCTGGCCGGCACCGGCCCACCGCCGGGGACCGCGCCGGACCGGGGCAGGCCCGGAATCCCGGCGCCGGCCAGTGCGGCGGCGGCCGCGCCGGCTACCGCGGTGACGGTGGCCACCAGCAGCGCCAGGGCGACCACATCGCCGGCCCGCAGGGTGACGCCGAGGACGCCGGGCGACAGGTAGCCGAACCGGCCGAACTCGACCGGCCAGCCAGCCAACAGCAGCACGGCGCACGCCAGCAGGCCACCCGCGGCGAGCGGAACCCGGGCTCGCGACCGGGCGGCGGCGACGCCCGCCGCGACGCCGAGGAACGTCGCCGGCCAGGCCACCCCGGGATGCAGGCGCAGGTCCGGGGAGACCAGGGCCAACAGCAGCCCGGCGACGCCGAATTCGGCCGCCGCCACGGTCAGCGTGCCGGCGAAGGGCAGCGCCCCGGCCACCGCGAGCACGACGACGGCGGCCAGCACCCCGACACCGCCGGCCACCAGCGCCGGTACCGACGGATGCCGCATCGTCTGGTACTCGTCCAGCCCGGCCAGCCGCGAGGCCCAGCCGTGCGCCCACGCCGCCGGCAGGAATGCGGTACCCGCCGCCAGCAGCCCGGCCACCGTCGTGCGGAGCTCGGTCAGCCGGGTGCTGTCGCGGAACAGGGAACCGCCGGTGGACGAGGTCGGGGTGGCCGGGTGCAGCCGTACGGTGAGGCCGGTCGCCACCAGACTGGCCAGTGCCAGGGTGAGCCACAGCGTGGTGCCCACGCTGCCCGAGCGGGCGCCGGTCCAGGATGCCGCGGTGCCCAGGCACCGGGCCCCGACCGCCGCGCCGGCCAGTGCCGCACCGGCTCCGGTGCGACCCAGCCGGATCAGGCTCTGCGCCGCGCCCAGCGCCCCGAACAGCAGCACCATCGCACCACTGTCGGCCAGCGCGGTCTGCGCGGCGAGCGCCGTCGGATCCGTCGCGTGGATCAGCGGTACCGGCACCAGCGCCAGCGCGCCCAGCGGCAACTGGTAGCGCCACCATCGCCGGGTGAGGACCGCCACCGCGATCGTGGCCGCCCCCGCGACGGCCAACCACAGTTCGATGTTCAGGTAGTCCTGGGTGATCAGCCGCCGGTAGCCGAGCGCGGCCAGGCCGGTGCCCATCAATCCGGGCGGCCGCCGGACCAGTACCAGGGCCGCGCAGCCGACCAGCACGGCGATCCAGCTGACAGTGGCCGGGGCGAGGGCTGCCCCCGGCAGGGTTCGGCCCCCGGAGGTAGCGGGAGGCGCGGGTGGGGAAGTGTCCGTCATGGAACCTGATCTTGCCGGGTGCGTCCCGTCGCCGTTATCCCGTCCGGTACCCAAACCGGGCTGGGTACGGATACTCAACCGGCCGGCCACGGTCCGTCCGCAGTGCCTAATACGGCAGGTAGCTGGGTGGTACCCGGTTGGTGGCCGCCCGCCGGACGCGCAGCAGTCGGGCACCGAGCACAGTGACCACCACCACCGCCGCGCCGGCGACCACCAGCAGCACCCCGTCGCTGTTCGGCGATACGGCCGGCAGGGTGCCGACCCTAGGTTCACCCAACAGCTGCCAGTTCGCCAGGACGCTGCGGGCGCTGTCCACCAGCGCAACGAACACCGGGCCGAAGACGACAGGGAGGGCGGTCACCCCGTCCAGCGTCGCGGCGGAATCCACCGACTGATCGGAGTCCGAGGCGCCGGTGATCCGATCCCCACCCAGTACCAGTCCGAGCCCGCCGACCCCGGCCACCCCCGCAGCGGCCGCACCGGTGAGCGCGACGACGGTGGCCGTCAGGGCCACCAGCCCGACCGCGGCGGCCAGGTCCGGCGTCGCCCGTAACAGGTTCGGGGCGAAGTAGCTGTCGCCGGCGGCGAACTGCACGGGCCAGGCGGCCCACAGGAACAGGGCGCACACCAGCGCGCCGACGGCGGCGAATGACACCCGCTCGCGGGAGCCGGCCGCGGCCACCCCCACCGCCACGCCGACCAGGACTGCCGGCCAGCCGGCCGCCGGGTGCAGCGCCACGGTCGCGGTGACCAGGGCGAGGAGCAGGCCCGCGGAGCCGATGGCGGCCAACGCCGCGATGAGCGTGCCGGCCGACGGCACGGGGCCGACGACCGCCAGCGCGGTGAGGGCGGCGACCACACCGACCACTCCGGCCACCACAAACGGCACCGCGGGATGCCGGTGCACCTGGTCCCCGCTCAATCCGACCAGCCGGGGCGCCAGGCCGTGCAGCCAGGCCAGCGGCAGCAGCGCGGTGGCCGCCGCCAGTAGCCCGGCGATCGTCACCCGTAGCCGCATCCGCTGCCCGTCGGGCAGATCGTTGTCGGTCGCGGCGCTGGTCGGTAGTGGCCGGTCACCCGGCAGCAGCCGTGCCGCGCCGCCGGCCGCGATCAGGCCGATCGACGCCAGGGTGAGCCAGAGCGCGTCGTCGGCACTGGCCCGTCCGGCCCAGCCGGCAGCCGTACCGACCAGCCAGCAGCCGATCGCCGCACCGGCCACCGCCGCACCCTGCCCGGCACGGCCGCGCCGGATCAGGCTCTGCGCCGCCCCGAGTGCCCCGAACAGCAGCACCATGCGTGCGATTTCGGTCAACGACGTCTGCACGGTGATCGCGGTCAGGCTGTCCGAGCCGATCAGCGGTACCGGCATCAGCAGCAGCACACCGAGCGGCAACTGGTACCGCCACCAGCGGCGGGTGAGGACTGCCCCGGCGATCGCCGCCGCCGCTGCCAACGTCATCCACTGTTGTGCGGCGCGGCCGGCGGAGTCCTCGGGCAGGTAGCCGAGCGGAACCAGGCCCAGGCTCGGTGTACCGGGGGTCAACACCAGCGCAGCGCAGCCGACCAGCACGGCGATCCAGCCGACGTTCCCGGTCGGCAGTCGGTCCGCGGTGGTGGGCTGTCGGTCTCCGGTGCTGAGTTGTGAGTCCGCGGTGGCGTGTTGTGGGTCCGCGGTGGCGCGTTGTGGGTCCGCGGTGGCATCAGCGGGTACCGGTTCGGAAGTGTCCGTCATGCCAGTCAATACTGCCGGCACAGACCGGCGTGGATGTCCCGTCGGATACCCAACCGGGCTAGGTACGGATACTCAACTCTGCCCGGGGCGCTCGCCGTGGGCGGGGGCCGGATGTCAGGATCGGCCGGTGAACCGGCTGGCCGCATGAACCTCGACAACGCGCTGTGGCGTGCCATCGGCGTGTTCCGGCTGGCCGCGCTCGCCTACCCGGCCGTGCTGGTCGCCATCAACTACGACACCTACCAGCGCCCGCTGCTCGGTTGGGGAGTACTGGCCGCGATGTCGTTCTGGACGCTGCTCACCGGGTGGGCGTACCGGGTGGCGGCGCTGCGTAACTGGCGGCTGCTCGGTACCGACCTGGCCATCACCACCGGCTGCCTGCTCGCCACCATCCCGGTGGTCAGCGCCGCCGACCGGCACCACGGCGCGGCGACCCTGACGATGGCGTGGGTGGGCGCGCCGGTGTTCGCATTTGCGGTCAAGGGTGGTCGGCGGGCTGCCGTCGGGGCGGCGCTGGTCGTCGGCGCGGCTGACATCGCGATTCGTGGCCGGTTCGGCCAGAACACCCTCGGCGGGACGGTACTGCTGATCCTCGCCGGCTTCGGCGTCGGCTACCTGGCCAGCCTGGCCCGGCGGGCCGAATCCCGGATGCAGCAGGCGATCGAGTTGGCCGCGGCCACCCGGGAACGGGAACGGCTGGCCCGCCAGATCCACGACGGGGTGCTCCAGGTGCTCGCGTTGGTGCAGCGTCGGGGCGCGGAGATCGGCGGCGAGGCGGCCGAGTTGAGCCGGCTCGCCGGCGAGCAGGAGGTCAGCCTGCGGGCGCTGGTCAGCCTGGACTCCCCGCCGGAGACCACCGGCGGCCTGGTCGACCTGCGTTACCTGCTGCGCCCGCTGGCCTCTCCCCGGGTGCACCTGGTCAGCCCGGCCACCCCGGTGGTGCTGCCGGAGCCGGTGGCGGCCGGGATCGCGGCGGCCACCGGCAGCGCCGTCGACAACGTGCACCGGCACGCCGGCCACACCGCGCAGGCATGGGTACTGGTGGAGGACGAGCCGGGCCGCATCACGGTCACCGTGCGGGACAACGGTTCCGGGATGGCGCCGGCGCGGGTGGTGGAGGCGGCCGGCGACGGCCGGATGGGTATCGCCCAGTCGATCAGCGGCCGTATCCAGGATCTCGGCGGCGAGGTGTTCATCCACACCACGCTGGGTCAGGGCGTCGAGGTGGAGATGCGGGTACCCCGTCCCCGGGTGCCCCGGATCCGTCGTAACGAAAGGCAGGAGCCGTGATTGCCCAGTCGGCCGCAACTACCAGAGTGATGGTGGTGGACGACCACCCGATGTGGCGGGACGGGGTGGCCCGGGATCTGACCGAGGCCGGGTATCTGGTGGTGGCCGTGGCCAGCGACGGCGCAGCCGCCGTGCGGATCGCCGCCGCCACCCGCCCGGATGTGGTGGTGCTCGACCTGCACCTGCCGGACCTGCCCGGCCCGCAGGTGATCCGGGGGCTGCTGCCGTCCTGCCCCCGGGTACTGGTGCTGTCGGCCAGCGGCGAGCAGCAGGACGTGCTGGACGCGGTGAAGGCCGGCGCGACCGGCTACCTGGTCAAGTCGGCGGCCCGGGAGGAGTTCCTGGCGGCCGTGCGGCGCACCGCGCAGGGCGAGACGGTCTTCACCGCCGGCCTGGCCGGCCTGGTCCTCGGTGAGTACCGTCGGCTGGCCGACGTCGGCCCGGGTGCTGCCGGGCCGACGCTCACCGAGCGGGAGACCGAGGTGCTCCGCCTGGTGGCGAAAGGCCTGGCCTACAAGCAGATCGCCGAGCGGCTGGTGCTCTCGCACCGCACTGTGCAGAACCACGTGCAGAACACCTTGCGCAAACTCCAACTGCACAACCGCGTCGAGTTGGTCCGCTACGCCATCGAACAGGGTCTGGACGACGCCGTGACGAGTTGACCGAACGTTCACCTCATCGATCCCTGTCATTAGCCGGGGGCGGGCAAGGCTGAGCCATGAGCCTGATCGTCATCCTGGTGATCGTCACGGCGCTCGCCTTCGACTTCACCAACGGTTTCCACGACACCGCCAACGCGATGGCCACGTCGGTTGCCACCGGGGCACTGCGGCCCAAGGTGGCAGTGGTCATCAGCGCGGTACTCAACCTCGCCGGCGCCTTCCTGTCCCTGGAGGTCGCCAAGACAGTCGCCAGTGGCCTGGTCGACGAAGCCAAGGTCACCCCCACCGTCATCTTCGCCGGGCTGGTGGGCGCGATCCTGTGGAACCTGCTCACCTGGCTGGCCGGGTTGCCGTCCAGCTCCTCACATGCGCTGTTCGGTGGCCTGATCGGGGCGACCTGGGTGGCGCTCGGCTCGGGGGCCGTGCACTTCGACAAGGTCGTCAACAAGGTGATCGTGCCGGCGATCGCCTCGCCACTGGTGGCCGGGCTGGTGGCGGCCGTCGGTACCTTCCTTGCCTACCGGATCACCGCGCGTCGGTCCGAGCAGTCGGTGTCCCGCGGCTTCCGGGTCGGCCAGGTGGCCTCCGCCTCGCTGGTTTCGCTGGCGCACGGCACCAACGACGCGCAGAAGACCATGGGCATCATCACGCTGACCCTGATCGCGGCCGGGAAACTGCCGCACGACTCCGACCCGCCGCTCTGGGTGATTCTGGCCGCCGGCCTGGCGATCAGCCTGGGCACCTACACCGGTGGCTGGCGGATCATGCGGACGATGGGTACCCGGATCATCGACATCCAACCGCGGCAGGGTTTCGCCGCCGAGTCGGCGTCGGCCACCGTGATCCTGGCCTCCTCACACCTGGGCTTCCCGCTCTCCACCACGCACGTCGTCTCCGGCGGGGTGGTGGGCGCCGGGGTTGGCCGGCGGCTGACTGAGGTCCGCTGGGGTACCGCCGGCCGGATGGCACTGGCCTGGCTGGTGACGCTGCCGGCCGCGGCGGCGATCGGCGCGCTGGCCAGCCGGCTGGCCAAGACCGGCACGGCCGGGGTGGTGATCGTGGCGCTGTTCGGGGTGGCCGCCGCAGCCGGGCTGTGGATGGTGGCCCGGCGCGACAAGGTGACCGCCGAGAACGTCAACGAGCCCGAGCCGGCCCCGGCGGCGGAGCGCACGCCCGAGCCGGTCGCGGCCTGAGAAGGGATCGGATATGGATATCGCCTGGGGTGATCTGGGCCTGGTGCTCGTCGTCGGCTTGGCCGTCGGCGCCGGTGTGGTGGCGCTGTTCGCACTCGGAGTGGCAGCGGCCACCGGCAGCACCGTCGGGGACGGGGGCGCGTCGGGAGCCGGCGTCGGCACCGGCGAGCCCACGACCCGGCCGGTGCGCCCGACCGCGCGGTACGTCTCATGGCTCTGCTTCGGGGCCTGTGCCGTCGTCGTGCTCTACGGCATCTACCTCGCCATTCCTCGCCTGCACTCGCTGTTCTGACGCCCGTCCGCTGGGACGCCTGTCCGCGCCGGCCGGCGGCCTTACCCTCGGGTAGCGCCGCCGGCCGCCGTGGTCAGCGGGCGCTGGCCCGGCGGTAGCGCCAGACCGAGAGCGGGACGAAGACCGCCAGCAGCACCAGCGAGAAGCCCAGTGAGGTGCCGACGGGGTGCTGCAACGGCCAGGCGACGTGGTTGGCGGTCGGGCTCGGGTTGCCGAACAGCAACCGCATGGCGGCCACCGTGGCGCTCATCGGGTTCCAGTCGGCCAGCGGGCGCAGCCAGCGAGGTAGCCCCTGGGTGGGGACGAAGGCGTTGGCCAGGAAGGTGAGCGGGAACAGCCAGCCGAAGGTGGCCTGCTCGGCCACGGTGGGGCTGCCGGCGCACAGGCCGACGAAGGTGCCGATCCAGATCATCGCGAAGCCGAGGAGGGTCAGCAGCCCGAACGCGGCGGCCGTCTGCGGCACCGTCCCGTGTGGACGCCAGCTCGTCAGCACGAGGGCGGCGCCGACCATGCCGCCCAGCCCGAGCAGCCGCAGCGACAGTTCGGCCAGGTTGGTCCCGGTGAGCACCGCCGACCGGGCGATCGGCATCGACTTGAACCGGTCGATGATGCCCTGGGTCATGTCGGTGTTGGTGCGCACGGCCGCCTGCACGGCGGTCAACGCCATGGTCTGCATGAAGATGCCGGGCATCAGGAAGGATCGGTAGTCGCCGCCGCCGGGCAGGGTGATGGCGCTGCCGAAGACGTAGGCGAAGAGCACGATCATGATGACCGGGAAGATCAGGAATCCGACGAGTTCGCCGGGCTGGCGGCGCAGCTGGTGGTAGCTGCGTGCGGCGATGGTGCGGGTGTCCGCGACGGCCTGGCCCAACCGCGCCAGCGGCGAGGTGGCCGGGCCGGCCAGGTTGAGCGTGCTCATGCGGCGAACTCCTCGGTTGCCGGGGCGGCGGGGGTACGGGTCAGGTGCAGGAAGACCTCGTCGAGGGTGGGTTGGCGTAGGCCGATGTCGTCGAGCACCACTCCGGCGGCGGCGAGGTCCGTGGCGACCCGGATCAGCGCCGGTGCGCCGCCGGCCACGTCGGCTGCGATGGCCACCGAGACGCGCCCCTGACCGGCGGAGAGTTCGGGCTCGTTGCCGGTGGCCGAGCGGAGTACGGCAGCCGCCGGGCCGGCCTGCGCCCGGTCGCGCAGTACCAGGTCGATGCGGGCGCCGCCGAGGGCGGACTTGAGTTGCAGGGCCGTTCCGGCGGCGGCCACCCGGCCGGCGTTGAGCACCACGATCCGGTCGGCCAGCCGGTCTGCCTCGTCCAGGTACTGCGTGGTGAGCAGCACGGTGGTGCCCTCCCGGACCAGGTCGGCGATCATGTCCCAGATCTCCACCCGGGTGCCCGGGTCGATGCCGGTGGTCGGCTCGTCCAGGAACAGCACCGGCGGCGCGATGATCAGGCTGGCGGCCAGGTCGAGGCGGCGTCGCATGCCGCCCGAGTAGGTCTTCACCGGCCGGTCGGCCGCCGCTGTGAGCTGGAACCGCTCCAGCAGTTCGTCGGCCCGGACCCGGGCCGCGCGGGCGGACAGCCGGCTGAGGCGGCCGAACATCACCAGATTGGTCCGGCCGCCGAGGATCTCGTCGACGGCCGCGTACTGGCCGGCCAGCCCGATCCGGTAGCGCACCTGGGCCGCCTCGCGCACCACGTCGTACCCGGCCACGCTGGCCCGGCCGGCGTCCGGCCGCAGCAGGGTGGCGAGTACCCGGATCACCGTGGTCTTGCCGGCGCCGTTGGGGCCGAGCAGCCCGCAGATGGTGCCGGCGGGTACCGCCAGGTCGACCCCGGCGAGTGCGGCCTTCTTCCCGAATCGTTTGGTCAGTCCGACGGTCGTGACCGCCGGTCCGCTCGTGTGACCCAGCACCACGGCGACCTCCTTAACACCGTTAAGTCCTTAACGCCGTTAAGGCTGCCTGAACGGTGTTAAGGTGTCAAGCGTGTCCGGGAGAGTGGAGCGACTCGACCGCGCGCGGGTGATCGCGGTCGCCATCGAGTTGCTCGACAAGGTCGGCCTCGACGGTCTGAGCCTGCGCCGGCTCGCCACCGAACTCGGCGTCCAGGCCCCCGCCCTCTACTGGCACTTCAAGAACAAGCAGGCGCTGCTCGACCAGATGCTTGAGTCGATCATGCAGAGCGAGGTGCCGGTACGCGCCCCGCAGCCCGGCCAGTCCTGGGACGACTGGCTCGCCGAGCGCTGCCGGGACATGCGCCGGATGCTCAACCGGCACCGCGACGGCGCCATGCTCGCGGCCTCCACGCACCCGTCCGAGCGCCAGTGGCCGGACGTCGAATGCTGGCTCGCCGTGCTGGTCGGCGCCGGGCTCACGGCGGCCGACGGGCTGCGCGCGCTGTTCGTCGTCGGCAACTACGTGTCGGGCTTCGCCCTGGAGGAGCAGGCCGACCGGGCCACGGGGCACGTCCGGGAGCCGGACGCCGAACAGGAGTGGAAGCAGGCGATGATGGCCGAACTCACCCCGTACCCGCTGATCGCCGCCGCGATCCGCGAGGTGGGCGATCCGCAGGGCGACGCGGCCTTCGAATCCGGACTTCAGCTGATCATCGACGGACTCCGCAAGCGGGTCGCGGACGTGGCCCGACCTGCCTGAAGCCCTTGCCCCGGTCGGCCCGGAACCGGCCGGTCGGATCCGGTCCGGACCCGGACCCGGACCCGGACCCGGACCCGGACCCGGACCCGGACCCGGACCCGGACGCCAGCGTGGGCGGTGGGGCGCTTGACACCCCACCGCCCACGGGCCTGTCGGATGGGGTTACTGGTAGACGCGGACGTAGTCGATGGACATGTTGTTCGGGAAGACGCTCGTCCCGTCCGGAGCGCCCGGCCAGTCACCGCCGACCGCGTTGTTGAGGATGATGAAGAACGGGTGGTCGTCGTAGACCCACGGCCCCCGGGTCGTCTCCACATCCGCCTTGTTCAAGGTGAAGAAGGCGTTGCCGTCGACGTAGAACGTCATGTGCGAGAAGTTCCAGTCGACCGCGTAGGTGTGGAAGTCCGCCGCGAAGTCACCGGAGATGGTGTACGGCGAACCGATCCCGTTGCCACCGTTGTAGGCCGGCGCGTGGATCGTCGAGTACACCGAGTTGGCGACCTTGCCGACGTGCTCCATGATGTCGATCTCGCCACAGCCCGGCCAGCCGGCGACCGGGAAGTTGGCCCCCAGCAACCAGAACGCCGGCCACAGACCCTGCGTGCCGGACACCTTGATGCGCGCCTCGGCGTGGCCGTAGGTGAAGGTGAACGACTTCGAGGTGTTGAGCCGGCCGGAGGTGTACTGGCACGGCCCACCGGGGCAGGCCGATCCGGCGGTGACCTCCTTGCGGGCCTGGATCACCAGGTTGCCCGCGCCGTCCATCTTCGCGTTGGCGTTGTTGGTGTAGTACTGCAGCTCGTTGTTCTGGCCCGAGCCGGTCTCCGCGAACCACTTGGCCGGGTCCGGGGTGGACCCGTTGCCGCCGTTGAACTCGTCGGAGAAGACCAGCCTGCTGGCCGGGAAGTTGACGTTCGGCGGCAGTGCGGGCGGGGCTGTCGGAGCGCCGCCGGTTCCGAAGACCTGGAACTCCCACAGCGAGTACCCGTAGGCGCTGCCCCGGGCGGTGCCGTACATCCGCACGTACCGGCCGGCGCCGTTCAGCCCGGTGATGGTCTGCTTGAACCCCTTGCTGGTGGTGGTCGTGTAGATGGTCGTCCAGGTGGTGTCGTTGGCCGACACCTGGATCTGGTACGCGGACGCGTACGCCGGGTCCCACTGGAGCATCACCGAGTGCACGGTGGCGGTGGCGCCCAGGTCGATGGTGATCCAGCCGGGGTCGACCCAGCCGGTGGTGGCCGCCGTCGACCAGCGGGTGGTCAGGAACTGGTCGGTGACCCGGGCCGGCAGGCAGCTCGAGCACTGCGCGTCGTCCTGGTACGAGGACGCGGTCGCCGGCTTGTTGTAGGACAGCTCGACGTCGTTGCCGGTACCGGTGGACTGGCTCGGGCTCGCCGTCGGGCTGGCACTGGACCGGCTCGGCGTCGGCGACGCGGTGGCCGTCGTGGTACCGGTGTGCACCACGATCTCCCACAGGCTCGCGCCGTACTGGGTGGCCCGTGCGGTGGTGTAGACCCGCAGGTACCGGCCGGTGCCGGAGACGTTCAGGGTCTGCGTGCCACCGGTCGAGGTGGTGGTCGAGTAGATACTCGTCCAGGACGTCGCGTTGGCGGAGAGCTGCACCTGGAACGCGGTCGCGTACGCCGCCTCCCAGCTGAGCACCACCTGGCAGACGTTGACGCTCGCGCCCAGGTCGATCTGGATCCACTGCGGGTCAGCGAATCCGCTGGCCCAGCGGGTACCGGCGTTGCCGTCGACCGCCGAGGAGGCCGGGGTGCCGGCGTTCTCGGTGGAGGAGGCGGTGGCCGGCTTGTTCAGCGCCGCGTTGTCGGTGCCACAGCCGCCGGTGCTGCCGACGATGCCGTAAACCTGGAACTCCCACAGCGAGTACCCCCACTGGGTGGCCCGTGCGGTGCCGTACACCCGCACGTACCGGGCGGTGGCCGTGACATTGAGGGTCTGCACCCCGCCGGCGCCGGTGGTCGTCGCGTAGACGTTCGTCCACGACGTGCCGTTCGTGGAGACCTGCACCTGGAACGCGGTGGCGTAGGCGGTCTCCCAGTTCAGCACCACCTGGCTGATGGTGGAGGTGGCCAACAGGTCAACCTGGATCCACTGCGGGTCGGCGGCCGCCGAAGACCAGCGGGTGCCGGTGTTGCCGTCGACAGCCGAGGCGGCCGGGGTGCCGGCGTTCTCCGTGGACGACGCGGTGGCCGGCTTCCCCTGGGACAGCAGGATCGGGGCCGCACTGGCGGACAGGGTGGTGGCGGCCAGGTAGCTGGCGGCCAGGACGAGCACCGCGCTGGCGGCGACGAGGATGCGTTTCCCCGGTCGTCGCCAGGCGGCTGGGCGTGGTACGTCGCTCATGGTGCCGGTTCTCCTTCATTTCGCGTGGGGTGCAAAGGCTCCGGTGGGGCTGCCCGCCCCGGGTGGCTCTGGTGGGACGGCCCGCCCCGGCCGGGGGGTGACCGGCCGGGGCGGGAAGGGGCTGCTCAGCTCACCGTCCAGACGAAGGTGACGCTCGCCTTCGCCCCGGACGTGGCGGTGCCGGTGACGGTGACGGTGCTGGTGCCCCGGGTGGTGCCGGTGCCCGAGATCAGGCCCCCGGCAGTGATGTTCAGGCCGGCCGGCAGGCCGGTCGCGGAGTACGTCAGCCCGCTGTCCCCGCCGATCTGCAGGTTGGCGGCGACCCCGGTGCGGCTGCTCATCCCGAACGGGTTGCTGACGTGCGCCCCGCCGTCGGCGCCGGCCGCCAGACCGGCCGAGCCGCCGACGTTGGCAGTGTTGGCGGTGACCGTGGTGGGCACGGTCAGCGAGCCGGTGAGCGGCGCGCCGCGGGAGGAGTTGCCGAGATAGACGGGGTACGCCCCGGCGGTGGCCACCCACGAGTTGCTCGCGGTGTCCCAGTGCGCCAGGTCGTGCGCGGTGAGCGTGAAGCTGACCGGCTGCGCCTGCCCCGGGTTCAGCGTCACCCGCGCGAACTTCTTCAGGTTCTTCGGCGGCTCACCGACGGCTGCCGGCGCCCCGGTGTAGAGCTGCACGACCTCGGTACCGGCGCGGCTGCCGGTGTTGGTGACCGTGGCCGTGACAGTGGCCTGCCCGCCCGACAGCGCCCCGACGCTCAGGTTGCTGAACGCGAAGTTGGTGTAGGACAGGCCGAACCCGAAGGGGTACAGCGGGGTGATGTTCTGGCTGTCGTACCAGCGGTAGCCGACCTTCAGCGCCTCCGAGTACTGCACGTTGGTGCCGTTGCCGGGCCACTGTGCGGTGGTGTGCGCCGGCACGTCGGCCAGGCTGTTCGGGAAGGTGACCGGCAGCTTGCCGGACGGGTTGACGTCGCCGAAGAGCAGTTCGGCGATGGCTGTGCCGAACATCTGGCCCGGGTAGAAGCCTTCGAAGACGCCCTTCACCGCGCCCAGCCACGGCATCGTGGTGGCCGAGTTGGTGTTCAGCACCACGATGGTGTTCGGGTTGGCCGCGGCCACCGCCGAGATCAGCGCGTTCTGGTTGCCCGGCAGGTCGATGCTGGACTGGTCGGAGCCCTCGTTGCCGTAGTTGTTGCTGGCGAACACGATCGCCACATTCGACTGCTGCGCCAGCGCCACGGCGGACGCCTGGTTGGTGCCGTCGTTGTAGGTGGCGGTGGCGCCGGTACCGGCGACCCGGGTCTGGATTCCGGTGATCGGCCAGACCGTGCCGCTACTGGTGACGGTGGCGCTGCCGCCGCCGATGGTCTGCACCGCCGCGCCGCCGTCCTGCCCGATCACCGCGATCGACTTCGTGGTGGTCGTGGAGAGCGGCAGTACGCCGGTGTTCTTCAGCAGCACGATGCCCTCCTCCGCGCCCTTGAGCGCGACCGCCCGGTGTTCGGCGGTGGTCACCGTGGCGTCCCGGCTGCCGCTGGGCGCCCGGTCGAACAGCCCGAACGCGAAGTACTGGGTGAGCACCCGGCGCACCATGGTGTCGACCTGCGCCTGCGACACCTGTCCGTTGGCGACGGCCTGCTTGAGGAAGTCGGCGAAGAAGTACCCGCCGGGCATCTCGATGGTCATGCCGTTGTTGGCCGCCGCGACGGTGGAGTGCGCGGCGCCCCAGTCGGAGGTGATGAAGCCGCCGAAGCCGGCCTGCTGGTAGAGGGCGGTGTTCATCAGGTACCCGCTGTCGCAGGCGTACGCCCCGTTCACCGTGGAGTACGCGCACATGTAGGAGGCCGTCGCGCCCTGGGTGGCCGCGGCCTGGAACGCCGGCAGGTAGATCTCCTGCAGCGTGCGGGTATCCACGATGGCGTTGTCGGCCGGCCCGTTGCGGTACGTCTCCTGGTTGTAGACGGCCAGGTGCTTGGCCTGTGCCATCACGCCCGCGCTCTGGATGCCGCGGATGTTGTAGACAGCCATCTGCGCGCTCAGGTACGGGTCCTCGCTGTAGGTCTCGAAGGCCCGACCCCAGCGCGGGTCGCGGACGATGTTCAGGGTCGGCCCGAGTGCCACGCCGACGCCCTTGCCGGCGAACTCCTGCCCGACCGCCGCGCCGTACTGCTGCTCCAGCGTGGTGTCGAAGGTGGCCGCCGAGGTGACCGCGCTGGGCATCTGGGTGACCCCGCCGAAGCCGTCCCCGACGCCGACCGGGCCGTCGTGGAAGCCGACCGCCGGGATACACAGCGCCGGAATCGCCGCCATGTCCCCGATGTACGGCGACGACGCGCCGGTACCGTGCAGCATCTGGATCTTCTGGTCGGAGTTCATCGCGGCCAGCAGTTGGCTGACCCGGGTGGCCACCGGCGCCGTCGAGTTGACCCACGGGCAACCGCCCGGGGCGCTCTGCGTCGGCGTGGCGGTCGGCGAGCCGACGTCCCCGATGGTGTGCGCGACCAGCTCCCACAGGCTGTACCCGTAGGCCGTGGCCCGCGCGGTGCCGTAGATCCGCAGGTACCGGCCGGTGCCGTTGACGGTCAGGGTCTGCGTGCCGCCGGTGCCGGTGGTGGTCGTGTAGACGCTCGTCCAGGCCGTCGCGTTGGCGGAGACCTGCACCTGGAATGCGGTGGCGTAGGCCGCTTCCCAGGTCAGTGCGAGCTGGCAGACGGTGACGGTGACGCCGAAGTCGACCTGGATCCACTGTGGATCGCCGAACGCGCTGGACCAGCGGGTGCCGGTGTTTCCGTCGACGGCGGACGCGGCCGGGGTGCCGGCGTTCTCGGTGGAGGACGCGGTGGCCGGCTTGCCCTGTGCGGTGTTCGACCGTGCCACAGCCGCCGGTGGATCCGCCGAAGCTGCCGTAGACCTGGAACTCCCACAGCGAGTAGCCCCACTGGGTGGCCCGCGCGGTGCCGTTCATCCGCACGTACCGGCCGGCGCCGGTGACACTGAGAGTCTGTACCCCGCCGGTGCCGGTGGTGGTCGAGTAGATGGTGGTCCAGGTGGTCCCGTCGGTGGAGGTCTGGAGCTGGAATGCCTTGCCGTAGGCGGCTTCCCAGTTGAGTACCACCTGGCTGACGGTGGCGGTGGCGCCGAGGTCGACCCGGATCCAGGAGGGGTCGGCGAAGCAGGACGCCCACCGGGTGCCGGTGTTGCCGTCGACGGCGGCGCTGGCCGGCGTGCCGGCGTTCTCGTCACACGACGAGGTGGCCGACTTTCCCTGGGACAGCAGCGAATCCGCGGCGTGCGCGGTCAGCGTGGTGGCGACCAGGTAGCCGACGAGGACGAGGGCGACGGTGGCGGCGGCGAGGTACAGGCGGGAGCGTGGGGTAGGCAGGGCCCACCCCCGGGCGGTGGGGGTCATGAGCTCTCCGTTGGGGACCGGGGGACGCGGTGAGAGCGCTCTCGCGATGAGATTCGCCGGCCGATCGATCAGTGTCAAGATTGCCAGCGAGTTACGTTTGGATAACGCCCGAGTCCCCGGTGGTCCATATGAGACAGTCTCATGTTCCGGAACCGCGCTGGCCAGAGTATTTGTTGCCGCCAACACCATTTCGCGATCCAAAGATCAACTCAGATTGGCACACTGACCGTCGGCCCAATTCCCCAGATTCGCCCGGACGGCCAGTTGACATCGCCGCCCGCCGAAACCGCGCTGCGCGCCCGCCGCCGCGGTGAAATGCTGGGCGGCATGACCGCCACCGACCCCAAAGACGACCTCCGCCGGTACCTGACCCGCAGCCGGGAAGCCCTGCTGTGGAAGCTCGACGGCCTGGGCGAGTACGACGTGCGCCGCCCGCTGGTACCCACCGGCACGAACCTGCTCGGTCTGGTCAAGCACGTCGGCAGCGTCGCGGTCGGCTACCTCGGCGAGACCTTCGACCGCCCGTTCCCCGAGTCCATGCCGTGGTTCGACGACGGCGCCGAGCCCAACGCCGACCTGTTCGCCACCGCCGACGAGACCCGCGACGAGATCATCGCCTTCTACCACCGCGCCTGTCGCGCACTGCGACGCCACCATCGACGCCCTGCCGCTGGACGCCCTCGGCCACGTCGCCTGGTGGCCGCCGGAAGCCCGCGAGGTCACCCTGCACCGGGTACTCATCCACCTGATCGCCGAGATCGACCGGCACGCCGGCCACGCCGACATCGTCCGGGAACTCATCGACGGAGCCGCCGGCCTACGCGCCGACAACAGCAACCTGCCTGAGGACGGCCCGCAGTGGTGGTCCGACTACCACGCCAGGCTGGAGACCATCGCCCGCCAGTTCCGCAAGGACTGACCGCCCTCCCCGACCGCTCAGTCGGCGAGTAGGTGGCGCAACCAGCGTTGCGGGGCGTCGAGGAAGCCGCGCCAGGACTGCACCAGGTCCAGCTCCTCCCAGGTCGGTCCGCCGCATACCCCAGTCGCCCACTTCGACGAGCGTCGCGCCGGGCAGGGCGGCCAGTACCGGGGAGTGGGTAGCCATGATCACCTGGGAACCCTCCTGGCGCAGCGCATCCAGCACCACCAGCAGGGCCAGGCTGCTCTGGAAGGACAGCGCCGACTCGGGCTCGTCCAGGAAGTACACGCCGCGGTCGGTGAAGCGGTGCCGCAACACCTCCAGGAACGACTCGCCGTGCGAGCGCTGCTGCATCCGCTCGCCGCCCCACGCCCGCGCATTCGGCCGGTCGGCATCCACCTGGGCGAGGTAGCCGTGCATCATCTCGGCCCGCAGGAAGAACCCGCCCGGCGCGGCGAGCCGGTGGGTACGCGCCCGCAGGTGCCAGCGCAGCGGGGAGTCCTCCTCGGATGACGACGGGCCGAGCACCGACAGCGGCTGCGACGTCTCCGCCCCCAGCCGTGGGTACACCCGGGCGAACGCCTCGATCAGCGTCGACTTGCCGGAACCGTTCTCGCCCACCAGGATCGTCACGCCCGACGGCACCTCGAAGCCACCCTCGGAGATCAACTGCGCGACCGCCGGAATCGTGAACGGCCACGCCGCCAGCTCCACCCCACTCCGGGGCCGCCACTCAATCCGCTCCAGATGCCGAGAAGCCAACACGCCCCGAGCATGCCACCACCGGGACGAGACGGGTCGGCTAGTGCGGGTGGCCGTTGTCGTCGGTGTCGAGGGACTGGGTGTTGAACTTGAGCTGCCAGACCACCACCGAGCTGTCCGGCTTCTCCAGCAGCACCGCGCCGTCCTGCCAGGTGCCGTTGGTCGGGTACCACTGGCTGCCCAGCGGGTCGCCCTGGTTGAGGTGCACGTCGTGGACGCCGAGGCCGGTGGTGAACGCCTGCCCGAACAGGTACGCCCGGGTCGCCGCCGCCACGTGCGGGGCCAGCGCGTCGAGCGCGTTGTCGCCGTTGCTCGGGTGCCACGGGAAGAACCGCCAGTGCCAGTGCTCAGGCCAGGGCAGCCGGTGCAGGTGGCTGGTGATCCGGTCGGGCAGCGTCCGGGCCACCACGTGCTCCAGCGCGGACAGCCCGTGGGCCAGGTCGTCGGCCAGGTCGGGGCCGTACACCGGCTCGCCCACCTCGGGCTGCTTGGCCAGCCGGTACGCGGTGGCGGTGGCCTTCTTCAGCGGTCCACCAGAACCGGTTGGCCAGCAGCGGGCTGCGCACGTAGTCCAGCGCCCCGGAGTCGGGGGTGTTCGCCAGCGGGTGGAAGCCGTCGGGCAGCGCGGCCAGCCCGGCGATGTCCCCGACATGCAGGTCGGTGACCAGCCGGTAGCTGACCCCGACGCTGGCCGGGGCGTCCACGTCGAGGGCGGCCTCGTAGTGCGTGCCGTCGGCCTCGATGCCCAGGTGACCGTGGTACCAGTGGCCGAAGTCGTGCGTCGGGTCCCGGGTGAAGCTCTGCACGGTGCCCAGCACCACCCCGTAGTTCGGCTAGCGCCATCTGTCCCACCTCCCCTCCCAGGATCGCCTACTTCGGCGCTGATCGCCCCGCTATCGGCCCGTTGCCACCCGACCTGCGACAGCACCGGGGCAGGCGGCATCCCGGCGGGCCGGCCCGGTCAGGACGGCAGCGGGGCAGGGCGGCACCGGCTGAGGGCTGGCGTTACGGTGAGCTGTGCACACCCTGGCCGAAGCGACCGAGGCGCTGTATCCTACATTCCCCCGCCCCGAGGCGGCGAACAGGGGCCGTTGGAGCGCACCCGCGCCCTGCTGGCGCGCGCTCGGCTCGCCGCAGGACGCGGTACGAGCCGCGCACGTCGCCGGTACCTCCGGCAAGACCAGCACCGCGTACCTGCTGCGGGCGCTGCTGGAGGCCGGCGGGGTGCGTACCGGGCTGACCGTCTCCCCGCACGTCGTGTCGATCACCGAGCGGGTACAGGTCGGCGGCGCGCCGCTGGACGACGCGACCTTCGCGGCCCGGGTCTTCCAGTTCCTGCCGCAGATCGAGGCTGTGCACGGCGGACCGACCTACTTCGAGCTGCTGATCGGGCTGGCGCACTGGGTCTTCGCGGGCTCCGGGGGCCGGGACGTCCCGGTCGACATGGCGGTGCTGGAGACCGGCATCGGTGGCCTGCGCGACCGGACCAACACGATCACCCGGGCCGACAAGGTGTGCCTGATCGCCGACATCGGCTACGACCACACCGAGGTGCTCGGGCGCGACGGTGGAGGAGATCGCCGCGCACAAGGCCGGCATCATCCAGCCCGGCAACCACGTCCTGGTGATCGAGCAGGACGAGCGGGTACTCAAGATCGTCGCCGACGAGGCCGCCGAGGACCGGGACGCCACCGTCGAGGTGGTCGCCGTGGGCGACGGGCCGGCCGAGCTGCCGCCGTTCCAGCGTCGCAACTTCGCGCTCGCCCGCGCCGCGTACCCCCATCTGGGTGGCCCGCCGCTGACGCCGGCCGCGCTGGCGGCCGCCGCCGAGGCCTCCCGCCGGGCCGGATGGAGCTGTTGAAGGTCGCCGGCAGGCTCGGGACCGGCGCGAGCGCGCCGCCGGGACGGCTCGGAGAGCGCGCGAGGCGCGGCGGCCGGGAAGCTGGTGATCCTGGACGGCGCGCACAATCCGCAGAAGCTGGCGGCGCTCGCCGACGCGCTGCGGGCCCGGGGGCTGCGCCGGGTTCCGGTGCTCGCCTCGCTGCTGCGGCGCGCCCGAGGACAAGCTGCGCGCGGCGCTCACCGAGCTGGCGCCGATCGCCAGCGAGCTGATCGTGCCGGAGTTCGCGGCGCGTCGCCCGGATCGGCAAGCAGACCCCGCCGGCCGGCGAGGTCGCCGCGCTCGCCCGGGAAGTCGGCGTCGCCATCCCACGGTGGTACCGGATCCGCACGCCGGACTGGCCGCGCTGTTGGCCGCCGACGCGCCGGTCGTCGTCGTCACCGGCTCGTTGTACCTGGTGAGTCTGGTCCGGGAAGAGCTGTCCGCGCTGGTGGAGGATGCTGATGGAGTACCTGTCGCACGACAAGCGCGAGCCGGATCACCAGTACCAGGATCTGTTGCGCCGGATTTTGACCGAGGGGGAGTTGTCGCCGACCCGGCAGGGGCCGGCGGCGCGGACGTTGATGCAGCAGACGCATGCGCTTCGACCTGGCCAACGGGTTCCCGATGATCACCGATCGGAGTATCCGGTCGTTCTGGCGCAAGCCGATCGGCGAGCTGTGCGCGTTCATCAACGGGGCCACCACGCTGGACGAGTTCGCCGCGTTCGGCTGTGACTGGTGGGGGCCGTGGGCCACCCCGGCGAAGACCGCCAAGCGCGGCCTGCCGCCGGGGGACATCGGACCGGGCTCCTACGGCGGCGCGTTCCACGCACTTCCCGACCAGTGAGGGGCCGGGCTTCGACCAGTTCGCGCACCTGGTCGAGCAGATGCGCGAGTTCCCCACCGACCGGACCCACTTCGTCTCCCCGTGGATCCCGCAGTACCAGGTCCGGGGCGCCGGCAAGCAGCAGCGCACCACCATCTCCCCGTGCCACGGCTGGGTACACGTCCGGGTCCTGAACGGCCGGCTGCACCTGCACATGTTCCAGCGCTCCGGTGACGTGCCGGTCGGCGTCCCGGCGAACATGGTGCAGTACGCCGCGCTGACCCTGATGCTGGAGCAGCTCACCGGCTTCCCGGCCGGCGTCTACTACCACACCATCTCCGACGCCCACATCTACGCCGACCAGGTCGAGGCGGTGGAGACGATGCTCGTCCGCGAACCGCGCCCGCTGCCCACCGTGCACCTCACCGACGCCGGCCGGCCGGTCGCGGACATCCACGACTTCCGGGCCGAGCACTTCGAACTGGCCGACTACCACCCGCATCCCGGCATCGCGGCCATCCCGGTGTCGCCGTGACAGCCGCCGGCAACCGGCCGCCGCGCCGGTACCGAACGCGCCGGTGACGATCTTTGTGGCGGCGACCGACGACGAGGTCATCGGGGTCGGCAACGACTGCCCTGGCACCTGCCCGAGGACCTGCAGCGGTTCAAGCGGCTGACCATGGGGCAGCCGGTGGTGGTCGGGCGGCGCACCCACGAGTCGATCGTGAAGCGGCTCGGCCGGCCGCTGCCCGGCCGGTACACGGTGGTGGTGACCAGCGCCCCGGCCACGGACCGGCGGGCCGGTGCACGCGACCAGCGTGCCGGCGGCGCTGGAGCTGGCCCAGGCTGCCGCCGGGCCGGGCGGCGAGGTGTTCGTCATCGGCGGGGCGGGGGTGTACGCGGCCGCGCTGCCCTACGTCGACCGGGTCGAGTTGACCCGGGTACACGCCGACGTGGCCGGCGACACCGAGCTGCCGGCCGGCTGGCTGACCGGCTTCACTCTGTCGACAGCGAGCCGGGGCCGGCCGGCGAGGAGCACCCGTACACCTGGCTCACCTACCGGCGGGGCTGACGGATGCCCCTCTACCACCTGGACAACGGTCGGGATCCCGAGCAGTTGGCCCGGATGCGGGCGCTGGAGGCGGCCGGCGTCTGCCTGTTCTGCCCGAGCGCCCTGGCGATCCGGCCGGACCGGCTGCACGGTCAGTCCACACTGGACGGTGGTACCCGAACGAGTTCCCCTACGCCGGCACCAGACTGCACCTGCTGCTGGTGCCCGACGAGCACGTCAGCGACCTGGTGGACCTCTCCGACGCCGCCCGCGCCGACCTCTGGCCCGCGCTGGCCTGGGCCCGCGAACGAGTACGCGCTGACCTACTACGGCCTCGGCGCCCGCAACGGCGACCCGCGCCTACACCGGCGGCACCGTCGAGCACCTGCACGTGCACCTGATCGTCGGAGACGTCGCCGACCCCGACCACCAGCCGGTCCGCTTGAAGCTCAGTTCACCGACCCGGATGAGTCGCCACCCCGGCCGCCCGCAGGATCTCGTCGCCGTGCAGCACCGCGTACGGGTCGGCGAAGTAGCAGCCGGGCGAAGCCGGCCGCCGCGATCAGCCGGGCGCAGCCCGGGCACGGGAACGTCGACACGTAGAGGTCCGCGCCGGCTAGCGACACGCCGTCGCGCGGCAGCCTGCGCCACTACCGCCGCCTCCGCGTGCAGGGCCGTGGACAGGTCGATGCGCACCCCGCGGGAGTACTCGTTGCGCGGATCGCCGTCCAGGTACGGGGCGTACTCGGTGGGCTGGTGTTCGTTGTGCGTGGCGTAGAGCAGTTCGCCGTCGCGGGCGGCCACCGCGCCCACCTGCCGCCACCAGTCGGAGGAGCGCTGCGCCTCGGCGCGCAGCCGGCCCAGGATGGTGTCGTCCAGCGCGGCGGCCGGCACCGTGGGGGTGCCGTCGACCGGCTGGGGGTCCTCGGTGGCGGGCCGGTTCCAGCGCAGGAAGGTGCGCTTCCACAGTGCACCCGACCGGGCGAGGCCAGCGGTCCAGGACGGAGCGCAGCAACTGCTCGTCGGGTACCACCAGGTCCGGGCCGAGCGCGGCGGCGAGCGTGTCGCGCTGCACCACCCGGACCGACCGCCCGGCCGCGCGCAGCCAGCCGCCGCCTGTTCCGGGCGCAGTGCCCGGATCTCCTTGCGCAGCACCGGGAAATCGTCGGCGAAACTGTCGCCCGAGCAGCAGCACCTCGGCGTCCGGGTGGCGGTCGAGCAGGGCCTGGTAGCCGGCGTGCATCACCGGCAGGTAGAGCAGCAGCTGGGGGGCCGGGGCCGTCAGCGCCGGCCGCCGATCTCGTCGATCACGTCCTGGATCAGGTCGGGCAGGCGCTCGGAGAGCTTCTTCGACATCATCTCGGCCAGCTGCAGCTGCAGCAGCCGGACCCGGGCGGACGTGCTCACCGTGGCCATCCGCTCGAGCACCTCGACCCGGCCGCAGTGCTTGGCCTCCAACTCGGCGATCTCCTCGGCCGAGTAGGTCTCGGCGGTGACGACCAGCACGTCCGGGTGCACCGCCTGGATCAGCGCCCACTTGGGGTCGTTCAGCTGCTTGAGGGTGACCAGGCCGACGCCGCGCTGGTGGGTGACCATGCGCAGCCGCTCCAACTCGGGCACGGCCGGCCGGGCCGGGCCCTTGCGGGCGCGGACCTTCTCGTCACTGTCCAGCCCGACGATCAGGAAGTCGCCGTACTGCCGGGCCGCCTCCAGGTACATCGAGTGGCCCTCGTGCAGGATGTCGAAGGATCCGCTGGTCAGCACCACCCGCATGCCGAGCACCCGCAGCGCCGAGACGATCTCGGTGATCCGCTCGTAGTCGGCCACGTAGCGCAGCTCGAAGTTCGAGGCATCCGCGAACAGCCCACTCTCGTCCGTCAACACGCCCGGCACTCTACCCCGCACCCCTCGCCTCACCCCCGCACCCGTGGGCGGGTAGCGCGGGATCTTGGGGTTATCGGCGGTTATTCGGCACGTTGGGACACCCGATAACCCCAAGATCACGCCACCGCCGACACGTGGACGTCTGGGAGGGTGGCGAGGAAGGCGGGGGTGAGGGCGGTGGCGGGGGTGTGGGCGCCCGGGGGGATCTTGCCGGTGAGGGTCTGGAGGGTGGCGGCGAGGGCGGAGTGGGCGGTGAGGGCGTAGGCGTTGGGGGTGGTGACGGTGGCGGTGCGGGAGTCGCCGGCGGGGTTGCGGACCTCGCCCCAGAGCTCGGCGCGGGTGCCTGCGCGGCGGGACTCGTCGGGGCCGGACGGGGCGGCGAGGCGACGCACCAGCCGCTGGAGGAGGGGTGAGCGCATCGCGGCGGCGGCCGGGCCGGCGGCCCATGCCGGGCCGGTGACCCGGGTGTAGGTGGTGATGTTCGGGATGCCGGTCGAGCGCCAGGCGCTGGCCAGGTCACCCCACGGGATCGCGGTCACCGTCGCCGGGCCGGACGGCAGCGGCGCCACCCGGCGCGGCCCGCCCATCGGGATCCGGCGCAGCTCGCCGTCGACCCGGCGCTGGTTGCCGGCCGCCATGCCGCGCAGCGAGGTCGCGAAGGTGCCCGGACTCAAGCCTCCGCCGGCCACGAACGCCAGCTCCAGGCTGGTCGCCCCGGGCAGCGCGGCGGCCAGCAGCCCGGCCAGACAATCCGTGGGTACGACGTCGAAGCCCACCGCCGGCAACAGCACCACGCCGGCCTCCCGGGCCTGCGCATCGAGGGCGTACACCGCCTCCAGCACCGCAATCTCCCCGGTGACGTCGAGATAGTGGGTACCGGTGGCCAGGCAGCCGGCCACCATCGGGGCACTGGTCACCGCGAACGGGCCGGCACAGTGCAGCACCGCGGCCATCCCGGACAGCCCCGCCCAGATCAGCTCGGGGTCGGTCAGGTCGAACGTGCGGTGCGCCAGCCCGAGCCGGTCAGCGAGCGCGGCCACCGCCACCCCGTCCCGTCCCGCCAGCACCGGCCGGTGCCCCTGCTCGACCGCGAGCTGCGCGATCAGTCGCCCGGTGTACCCGTTCGCGCCGTACAGCAGCCACTCGTCCACCCGGCCACTCTAAGCGCGCCGGACCGCTACCCGGCAGCGCTCAGGCGCGCCGGCCCGGTCGCTGGTGGTCGGCGGCGGAGACGGGACGGGCCGGGGTGCGCAGCCGACGGCGCGGGTGCGGCGAGCCGGTCATCGTCACCCGGTGCGGCGGCAGCGCGGCGGGATGTGCCGGGATCGGCGTGGTCCGGGAGTGCGCGGTGACGAAGTCCCAGTACCCGTCGAGCTGGCGGTACCCGACCTCGCAGTGCGCGCAGTACGCCTCGGTGTGCTGCCAGGCCAGTGCCCGTACGCACTGCGGGCAGACCATCCGGCGGGCCAGCCCGCGCAGCGCCGGGGCGAGGTGGCTGAGCTGGTGGGCCGGGTACCCGGGCAGCGCCGGCTCGGCGCCCAACGAGATCGGGTCGTACCGGCGGGCGAGCAGCAGTTGGCTCGGCCCCCACCAGCCCCGACCGAGCCGCTGCCCGAGCGCTTCGGCGGGCCGCAGCGCTTCGGCCAATGCCGGGCGCAGCCGGGCCGGCGCCACCCGCTCCCAGCGGCGGAAGTTGTTCACGCTGGCGGCCACCTTCGACCGCCAGCCGTCCCGGCGCAGCGTGTCGCGGATGCTGCCCAGGTGGTGGTTCCAGTACGGCTCGTCGGCGCCGACCAGCACCGGCGCGGAGTCGGTGACCCGGGCCAGGTCGCCGTCGCGGGCGGCCCGGAGCAGGGCGAGGACGTGGTGTTTGATCGGCACGTCGACGATCCAGGACCCGCCCACGGTGCGCCCCATCTCGGCGAGCGCCGCGTCCACCCGGCAGGTCGTCAGGTCGCCGAGGTGGTGCAGCACCCGCAGCACCATGCCTGAGTCGAAGGCGAAGTCGCGGAACGGCAGCGCGTTGAGGTCGGCCCGGACCAGGTGCAGCCGGCCCGCGGCGACCGCGTCGGCGTGCAGGTCGGCGGCGTTGCGCAGGTTGGTGGGGGAGTAGTCGAGCAGCACGCTGACCCGGGCGGGGTCCAGGTAGCGGGGAGCGTTGCGGCCGAAGCCGCCACCGAAGTCGGCGAACCAGCCGGGCGGCCCGAGCCGGCGGGCGGTCAGCAGCCGGCGCAGCGCGTACCCCTCGGCCCAGTGCTCGAACGCCCGGTCGCGCCAGTAGTCGCGGTAGTCGTACCCGTTGGCGTCGTAGTCGACCACCTTCGTCATGCCAGCCCCCCGTGTCCCAGGGCGCGCCCGCTGTCCCAGCTGCCTCAGCCCGCCCGGTGACCAGTCTCGTGTCGTGGCTGCCCAGCGGTCCCGGGAACGGACGGCGGTCACCCCATAAGGCGACTTCCCCTCGCGTTCGCCGGTAACTTCCACCGCGGCTACCTCCCAGGTGACCAGCCGATCGCCGGCCACCGCATTGACCTGCGTTGACGCGCCGGCCACCCGGTCCTTACGGTCACCTGGACGAAGGAGAATCTGATGACCGTCCCATCGGGTACCCGTCGCCGGCTGGTGCGCCCCCTGCTCTCCGCCGCGTTCGCGGCCGCCCTCGCCGCCGTGGTCGCCGTGCAACTGAGCTCCGGTGGGCTGCACGCCCGCGCCGCCGTCGCGGCCCCCTACCTCGATCCGTCGCTGACTCCGGCGCAACGCGTGGCCGACCTGCTCGGCCGGATGTCGCTGGACGAGAAGGTCGGCCAGATGACGCAGGCCGAGCGGGCGGTGGTGAGCGCGAGCGACGTGACCACGTACCGGCTGGGCTCGATCCTGTCCGGTGGCGGCTCGGCGCCCTCGTCGAACACCCCGACCGGCTGGTCGGACATGTACGACACCTTCCAGCGAGGGGCGCTGGCCACCCCGCTCGCCATCCCGATGATCTACGGGCTGGACGCGGTGCACGGCAACAACAACGTGCCCGGTTCGACGATCTTCCCGCACAACATCGGCCTCGGCGCGACCCGTGACCCGGCGCTGGTACAGAAGGTCGGCCGGGCCACCGCCGAGGAGGTCACCGGCGCCGGCCTGGACTGGACCTTCGCCCCGTGCCTGTGCGTGGTCCGCGACGACCGCTGGGGCCGCAGCTACGAGTCCTACGGCGAGACCCCCGAACTGGTCTCCTCGATGACCACCATCGTCACCGGCCTGCAGGGCGACACCCTGGGCGGCAGCGCCTCGATCCTGGCCACCGCCAAGCACTACCTCGGTGACGGCGGCACCACGGGTGGCGTCAACGAGGGCAACAACCAGCTCTCCGAGGCCGAGCTGCGCGCCATCCACCTGCCCGGATTCCAGGCGGCCATCGCCCGCAACGTCGGCTCCATCATGGTCTCGTTCTCCAGCTGGAACGGCGTGAAACTGAGTGGCAGCAGGTACCTGCTCACTGATGTCTTGAAGAATGAGTTGGGGTACAAGGGATTCCTGGTCTCCGACTGGGCGGCCATCGACCAGCTGGACGGCCAGACCGGCTTCACCGCCGCCGAGGTCGCGACCGCCATCAACGCCGGCCTCGACATGATCATGGTGCCGAACGACTACAAGACCTTCATCGCGCTGCTCAAGCAGGACGTCCAGAATGGACAGATCCCGCAGTCGCGCATCGACGACGCGGTCAGCCGCATCCTGCTGAAGAAGTTCGAACTGGGCCTGTTCGAACACCCGATGGCCGACCGCTCCTTCGCCGGCACCATCGGCAGCGCCGCGCACCGCACCATCGCCCGGCAGGCCGTCCGCGAATCCCAGGTACTGCTGAAGAACAACAACGCCACCCTGCCGCTCGCCAAGTCCGGCGGGAAGATCTTCGTGGCCGGCAAGAACGCCGACGACCTGGGCAACCAGTCCGGCGGCTGGACGGTCACCTGGCAGGGCGCATCCGGCAACACCTACTCCGGCGGCACCACCATCCTGCAGGGCATCCGCAACGCCGTCGGCTCTGCCGCCACCGTCAACTACAGCAAGGACGGCACCGGCATCGACTCGTCCTACCGGGCCGCCATCGCGGTCATCGGCGAGACGCCCTATGCCGAAACCAAGGGCGACCGCCCATCGGGCCTCAGTCTGGACTCCGCCGACCTGGCCGTGCTGGCCAAGCTCAAAGCTGCGGGGGTACCCGTCATCACGGTCCTGGTCTCCGGCCGACCACTGGACCTCTCCGCTCAGTTGCCCGACTTCGCCGCGCTGGTCGCCGCCTGGCTGCCGGGCAGCGAGGGGGCCGGCGTGGCCGACGTGCTGTTCGGTGACTACGCGCCGACCGGCAAGCTCCCGGTCACCTGGCCGGCCTCGGCCACCGGCCAACCGATCAACTCCGGCGACGGGAAGACCGGGCTGTTCGCCTACGGCTTCGGCCTGACCTACCCGGGCGGCCCCTCGCAGTCCCCGTCGCCGTCCCCGTCGGACTCCGTGTCGCCCTCACCGTCCCGGTCCTCGGCGTCGCCGTCGGTGTCACCGACCCGCTCGCCCTCGCCGTCCGCCTCGCCGTCCCGGTCGGTGTCACCGTCGTCGACCTCGCCGGCCCCCGGCGGGCTCCGCTGCACGGTGACGTACAAGCTGACCAGCCAGTGGGGCGGCGGCTTCCAGGGTGACGTGACGGTGGCCGTCACCGGTGGCACGGTGAACGGCTGGACGCTGGCGTTCTCGTTCGGCGGCGGTCAGGTGATCAGCCAGGCGTGGAACGCGACGGTGACGCAGTCCGGAGCGGCCGTGACGGCGAAGAACGTCACCTGGAACGCGCAGCTCGGCACCGCCCAGTTCGGCTTCATCGCCTCCTGGAACGGCAGCAACCCGGTACCGTCCGCGTTCACCCTCAACGGCACCGCCTGCGGCGCCGGCTGACCCTCCACAGTGGACTCCGGCGAAGCTGGCCGGAGCAGCCCGGACCATCCCGGCTCCCGGCACCCGCGCGACCTGCGGGTGTCGGGAGCCGAGAGCGCTTAGAGTGGCGGTATGGCGGGTGAGGACGGGGAGCGCGACGGGGTACGCCTCACGAATCTGGATCAGCCGCTCTTCGACGGCGCGGAGGCGACCAAGCGCCACCTGGTCGACTACCTCGACACGATGGCCGACCGGCTGGTGCCGGTGCTGCGACGGCGGGCCCTCTCGGTGATCCGGGTGCGCCCCGGTCAGCCGCCGTTCATGCAGAAGAACCTGCCGCAGTACGCGCCGGAGTGGATCTCCCGCAGCACCACCTGGGCCGAGTCGTCCCACCGGGACGTCACCTACGCCCTCGGGGACGACCGGCGTACCCTGCTGTGGTTCGCCAACCAGCGGGCCGTCGAGTACCACCCGGCGCTGGCCACCGTCGATGAGCCGGACCGGCCCACGCACCTGATCCTGGACCTCGATCCGCCCACCCCGGACGACTTCGCCGCGGTGGTCCGCGCCGCCGACCTGGTGCGCGCGGCCCTGTCCGAGGTGGGCCTGACCGGGGCGGTGAAGACCAGCGGCTCGAAGGGTGTGCACATCTTCGTGCCGCTCCGGGACGCCGACACCGAGCAGGTGGCCGCCGCCACCCGGGCGGTGGCGGCCCGCGCCGAGCGGCTCGATCCGCAGGCGGCCACCACCGCCTTCATCCGGGAGGACCGGGGCGGCAAGGTGTTCCTGGACTCCACCCGGGCCGGCGGGGCGACCGTGGCGGCGGCCTACTCGCCGCGCATCCGGCCCGGTACCCCCGTGTCCTTCCCGGTCGCCTGGGGCGAGCTGGCCGCGGTGAGCCCGCGCGACTTCACCCTGCGCACCGCCCCGGGCCTGCTGCGCGACGCGGACCCGTGGGCGGACGCGCTGCCGGCCGCACAGGCGCTGCCGGCGGAGCTGGTGGCGCACGGCCGGGAGATCCCGATCGCCCGGGTGCAGGCCATGCACGAAGGCAAGCGCCGGGCGCGCGCCCGCCGCACGCCGGACTGACCAGCCGCGTCCCGCCGCCGGCCCACAGGCAGACGGCGGGACGCGGCCGGACGGCCGGTCAGCAGGAGCCGGCCTGGATCACCCCGTAGGAGTCCTTGACGACGGTGGCGAAGTTGGCCTGGAAGGCGTCGAAGATGGCCTCGTGGTTCGAGATCTTCACCAGCGCCTCGTCGTTGGAGCGCAGCGCCCCAGCGGTGTAGTTGTAGCTGCCGGTCCAGACCAGGTGCTGGTTGGCCGAGCCGTCGTAGTACCCGTCGATGAGCAGGTACTTCGAGTGCAGGAAGCCGATCGCCTTGGCGCTGTCCGGGTCGTTGTCGTCGGCCCGCTCGTGGATCGAGTCGATGGTCACCCCGTTGTGCGCGGTGCAGTTGTTCAGGATGGCGATGGCGTCGTCGTCGGAGTGGCCGGTGTTGGTCCGGATCACGTGCACCACGCAGCCGGCGTTGTCCAGTTCCCACAGCTTGCGCGCGATCGCGGTGTCGGTGAGCAGGTACATGGCGACCCGGATGCTGGTCAGGTGGCTGTCGCCCCACCCGCCGGAGGTGTTCTTCCCGGCGCAGTTGACGTTGTCCAGCACGCCCAGCACGGTGTTGTTGTCGGTGACGTCGCCGCCGGCCCGGGGGAAGAAGTAGACCTTCGCGTCGTTGCCCACCACCGAGGTGTACGCCGTGCTGCGCACCTGGTCGCGCATGGCGGTGAACCGGGTCACGTAGGCGTCGTAGAGCGCCGGCTCGGTGAAGAAGGTGACCGCGTTGTTCCAGGCGGTCACTCCGCTGTTGCCGGTGTCGGTGTGGTCGATCATGTTGGCGGAGGTCTGCACCACCACCTTCTTCTTCCCGTAGACGCTGCTGAACAGGAAGAACTTGTCGTGGTCGATGCCGGAGCCGATGCAGCCCTTGTCGGCGGCGCAGGTGATCGCGAACGACGCGGCCGACTTGTTGGTCCCCAACGCGTCCTGGGTCTGGTGGAACGTTGTTGCCGACGCCGGGCTGTTGTAGGAGTCCGCCACCAACTGCACGTTCACGCCCCGGGCGTGCGCGTTCACCAGGGCGGTCCGGTAGGTGGCGGCGGCGAAGATGTAGGTGGAGAGCCGGATCGTCGAGCCGGTGTCGGCGCCGTTGATCAGGCTCACCACGTAGTCCTGGATCGCCGTGCGGGCGCTGGTGTGCGGGTTGTTGAACACCGCGTTGTCGGTCAGGTTCACCGCCGCGTCCGCGCGCCCGCTCAGCACCGGGACCGCCAGCAGACTCAGCCCGATGGTCGCCGCCGCGACCAGGGCAACCGTGTACCGCTTCCGCATCTGACATCTCCCCTCGTCGATGTTCAGGACATCGACGGACCCTAGCTGACCGCTGGCGGACCGGCGACCCCGCTCGCAGTCTGTACTGATGGATGCGCTGCGAGTCCGCTGCGATGACTCTGCGATCGCGGCCCGTTGCCCGGAGGCTGAAGCTTTCACAGCCGGCCGCAGGTACCGCGTGTGCAGGTTCCAGGGCAGCCGCACCCGCCCATGGCGACCGGGGAGCCGCGACCCGGCCTGCGCTGAACGGCACTTCCTGATCGGCCAGGGCCGATCCCCCATGGTGATGTCGTCCCCGCACGGGTTCGATATTGACAGTTGGTAATAGCCTCCGGCTGTGCCGCGCGCCCCCTGTCGCGCCCCAACTGGAAAGAAGCCGATCGAATGAGCAGTGAAACTCCGCCCCAGCCACCGGATCAGGCCCCGCGCAAGCGGTCGCGGCGCGCACGCATCCGGTTCGTCGCGGTCGTGCTCGGTGCACTGGCGATGGTCGCGGCGGGCGCGGGTATCGCCAGCGCCCGCACCGTCGTCGTCGACGGGCCCGGCGGCTGGAATTCGGTGTCCGTCGGGTACGGCCACATCTGCGCCATCCGTAACGGCGACGACCTGTACTGCTGGGGCGCCAACTTCGACGGACAGCTCGGGCTCGGCGACACCGAGCCCCGCGACACGCCCACCCGGGTGCCCGGCAACTGGGCGATGGTCAGCGCCGGCGACTACAGCACGTGTGCGTTGTGGACCAACGGGGAGCGGTACTGCTGGGGCTACAACGGGTACGGCGAACTGGGCCTCGGCGACACCGCCCAGCGCCTGCGGCCGATCCGCCTGCTGGACGGCAGCCGCTGGTTGTCGGTCAGCATCGGCGTCACCTCGGCCTGCGGCCTGCATACCGACCGCGCGCTCTACTGCTGGGGCAACAACGATTCGGGCCAGCTCGGTGTCGGTGACACGACCAGCCGCCGGACGCCGACGCGGGTCGGGTCCAGCACGCGGTGGGCCTCGGTGTCCGCGTCCGGGTCCACGACGTGCGGCCGGTACACCGACGGCACCCGCTTCTGCTGGGGCTGGAACTACAGCGGACAGCTCGGCATCGGCGACAACGCCATGCGCACCGCTCCCCGCCAGCTCCTCAATGAGACGAAGTGGGACGGGGTGGACGCCGGCGGCAACACGACGTGCGGCACCCGGCTCAACGAACTGTACTGCTGGGGTTACGGCGGCCAGTACCGGCTCGGCCTCGGGGCGGATTACACCAACCGCAACCTGCCCACCCAGGTGCCGGGCGACGGCGACTGGGTCGACGTCGTGATGGGCTACACCCACGCCTGCGGCCTGCAGGCGGAGGGCAGTATGTGGTGTTGGGGCCTGGGCAGCTACGGCAAGCTCGGCAACGGCAGCGACGACGCGTCCGACGTACCCGTCCGGGTGCCGCTGGACAACGTGGCCCTGGAGTCGGCGGGAATGCAGATCACCTGCGCGCTGACCTATGACGGGTACATCTACTGCTGGGGTCTGGTCCCCGGCTTGGGCAGCGTGTACACCCCGGTACAGATGTGATGCTCCGCCCGCCCGGCCCTGGTGGGGCCGGGCGGGCGGTCGTACTTCCACCAACCCGTAGCCGGTCCCGGCATGGACCAAGCTGTTAGCTCGGCGAATGAGCCTGCTGCTGGACACCGATGTGGCCCTGTGGGCCATCGCCGGTCAGCCTGTGGGAGATCACCATCAGGCGGGCCGCCGGCAAGCTCGCCGGTCCATCAGATCTGGCGGAACATCTACAAGGTGTGACAGCCGTTGCTCGTAGTGCCCCGCAACCGCGTCGGGCGACGTGCCGGGAGTCAGCTCGCCAGGTGGACGGCCAGGCCGGTGACGCGCAGCGCGGCCAGCTCGGCCGGATCGGCGTCGGCGGAGGTGACCAGGGCGTGTACGGCCTCGACCGGGCAGATCCGGGCCAGCTCCACCCGGCCGACCTTGGAACCGTCGGCCACCACGATCACCCGTTCGGCCTGCCGGATCATCGCGGCGTTGGTGTGCGCTTCGATCTCGTCGTGGGTGGTCAGCCCGGTCCGGGCGCTGATCCCGTCGACGCCGACGATCGCCACCTTGAGGTTCAGCCCGGCCAGCGTCTGCTCGGCGATCGGGCCGACCAGCTCGTACGACTGGGTGCGCGCGGCCCCGCCGGTCATCACCAGCTTGAGTCGGGGGCGCAGGGCCACTTCGGCGGCGATGTTCAGCGCGTTGGTGACCACCGTCAACTCGTACCGGTCGGCGAGCAGCCGGGCCACCGCGTGCGTGGTGGTGCCGCCGGTCAGGCCGAGTACCAGCGGGCCGTGCGGGAGCAGGCGCGACGGCAGCCTTTGCCACCGCCAGTTTCGCCGCCCGGCGCTGGCCGACCCGGTAGCGCACCGGCAGTTCGTGGCTGACGTCGGCGGCCCGCGCCCCGCCGTGGGTACGCCGCAGCAGTTGCTGGTCCTCGAGGGTGGCCAGGTCGCGGCGGATGGTGGCGGGGGAGACGCCGAACCGGCGGGCCAGCGCGGCGGCGTCCACCGAGCCGGACCCGGTCAACTCGGCGAGGATCGCGCTGACCCGGTCACCGCGCCGGACAGTCGACTGCGGCACTCCGACACCTCCAAACGCGCACTCCAGAATGTTCGTTTGCCCGCTCAACCTGGTCGAACGCGCAGAAGCGAGCATAACCTGCGAGCATGAACCGCACTGAGCAGGAGATCTTCAGCCAGCCCGAGGTCTGGGCGCGCAGCCTCGGCCTCGTCGGGTCGGCGCGCCCCGCACTGGTCGCGCCCGGCGAGCGGGTACTCGCCCTGGGCTGCGGTACCTCCTGGTTCGTCGCGCAGAGCTACGCCGCGCTGCGGGAGGAGGCCGGCTTCGGCGAGACCGACGCCGTCTGCGGCTCCGAGTACCGGCCGGGCCGGCGCTACGACCGGGTGGTCGCGTTCACCCGCTCGGGCACCACCACCGAGGTGCTCACCGCGCTGGCCGCCGTGCCGGCCGGTACCCGCCGCGTCGTCGTCACCGCGGTGGACGGCGAGCCGGTCGACGCGCTCGCCGACGAGCGGCTGCTGCTCGACTTCGCCGACGAGACCAGCGTCGTGCAGACCCGCTTCCCGACCACGGTGCTCACGCTGGCCCGCGCCGCCCTCGGCGAGTCGGTGGACCAGCTCCTCGCCGACGGCGCCGCGGCCCTGACCGCGCCGCTGCCGGCCGCGCCGCAGTCGGTGCGACACACCGTTTTCCTGGGTACGGGCTGGCGGGTGGGACTGGCCAACGAGGCCGCCCTGAAGGTACGGGAGGCCGCGCAGGCGTGGTCAGAGTCGTACCCGGCACTGGATTTCCGGCACGGCCCGGTAGCCGTCTGCGGCCCCGGCAGCCTGGTCTTCGCCTTCGGTGCAGCTGCCCGCCGGAATGGCCGACACCGTCGCCGACGCCCAGGCCGCCCTCTACGCCAGCGACCTGGACCCGTTAGCCCAACTGGTACTGGCACAACGGTTCGCGGTCGGGCTCGCGGCCGACCGGGGGCTCGACCCCGACCGGCCCCGGCTGCTCACCCGCTCGGTGATCCTGGCATGACCCGCCGCGTCCCGCCCGCCACCCGGGCCACCACCCCAGCTATCCGGACCACCCGGCGGAGCCGGTCGTGCTGACCCGGACCGCCGAGATCGTCGCCACCGCAGCCGCCAAGCGCCGCGGCGTGGGCGCCTTCAACGTCATCACCGTGGAGCACGCCGAAGCCATCGTGGCCGGCGCGGAGCAGGCCGGGCTGCCGGTGATCCTGCAGATCAGCGAGAACGCGGTGAAGTTCCACCACGGTCGGCTCGCCCCGATCGCCGCCGCCGCCCGAGCGGTGGCGGCGACGTCCACTGTGGACGTCGGCCTGCACCTCGACCACGTCGAGCAGGTCGGCCTGCTGGAAGAGGCGCTGGGCAACGGGTTCAGCTCGGTGATGTTCGACGCCTCCACCGTCGAGTACCTGGACAACGTGCGGGCCACCGCCTCGGCCGCCGCCTTCTGTCACCGGCACGGGCTGTGGCTGGAGGGCGAACTCGGCGCGGTCGGCGGCAAGCGCGGCGCGCACGCCCCCGGCGTGCGTACCGATCCGCGGGAGGCGCGCGACTACGTGGCCGCCACCGGCGTCGACGCGCTCGCCGTCGCGGTCGGCTCGGCGCACGCGATGACCACCCGCTCGGCCCAGCTGGACCACGAGCTGATCGCCGCCCTGCGCGCCGCCCTGCCCTGCCCGCTGGTGCTGCACGGCTCGTCCGGGGTGCCCGACGAGGATCTGGTGGCCGCCGTCCGGGCCGGCATGGTGAAGATCAACATTGGTACGGCCCTGAATATCGCCTACACCGGCGCGATCCGCGAGTACCTCGACGCCGACCCGACCGAAGTGGACCCCCGCCGGTACCTGACCCGGGCCCGCCGCTCGATGTCCGCCGCCGTAGCCACCGCCCTCCGTCTTCTCGCCACCCCCGCCGCCCCGGCCCCTCCTCCGCACCGTCGGCTAGACCTCGACGTCCCGCCGGGAGGTGCAGTGCCACTGTGCTTTCCGGCGGACGTGCTGATCATGGCCTTCCGGCCGGATCGCGGCGGCGGTCGAATCTCGGTAGCCTGCGGCAGTGACCGAATCAGTAGGGGCGGGCTCATCCCGTCGGGGGCTCGGGCTCCTCGCCGTCGTACCGGCGCTGATCGCCTTCGTCGTCAGCTACCTGTGGCCGAGCATCTGGACTCTGAAGGCCAGCTTCACCGGCGAGAGCCCCTTGGGCGCCGGCCGGTCCGGACACTCCGACTACGGCGGCGCGTTCGACGATCTCGGCAGCCCAATCGGGTACTCGCTGAGTCTCGCCGCCGTCCCGTTGATCGCGGTACTGGTGGTGGCCCCACTGCTCGCCTTCGCCGCCAGCCGCGCGAGCCGTACCCAGCGCCGGGTGGTGCGGGTGCTGCTCAGCCTTCCGCTGGTGTTCGTCGCGCCCGTCGTCGTCGCGGTGTCCTGGAGCCGCTCCGGGCGGGTCGACCCGGGCAGCGCGCTGTCCAACCAGTGGCCGTTCTGGATCATCGCCTTCGGGACGGTCGTCGCGCTGGCCAGCCTCGCCTACCTGGCCGCGTTCCGGCGCGCCGAGGGGCGTAGCGCCATCCGCCCGGTGCTGATCGTCGGCGTGGTCGCGGTGTGCGCCGTGCTCGCCGGCTGCTTCCAGGTGTTCGCCGCACAGGTCGGTACCGGGCGGTCGCAGACACCCGTCTCGGTGATCGTCCGGCAGGCGTTCCAGTTCGCCAACTATCCCGAGGCCACCGCACTCGCGGTGCTGCTCGGCGTCATCCTCGGGGTACTCGGTCTGGCCGCCGCCCTCGCGGTGATCCTCGGCGGCCTGCGCCTGGAGTACGCCCCGCGATCGGGCGGAGCAGCCCGCCACCACCCCGGTCGGCTATCCGGCCGCAGCGCCGGCGGGCCGCTCCGCCGGGGCCGGCATCGGCGCGCTGATCGGGGCCGGAATCGTCGTCCTGGTGGCCGGGTACGCGCTGTGGCCGTGGCTGTCCGCACTCTTCAACGGCGAGATCACCATGGCGAAGCCGGACGGCTTCAATGCCTCGGTCGGCAAGATGCTGGTCAACACGTGGCTACCGCCGCTGCCGGTGGCCGTTGTCGGGATCGGTGTGGCGGCGCTCGCCGGCTTCGGCATCGGTGCGCTGCGCCCGCTCGGCCGGCGCAGTGAACTCCTGCTGCTGCCGTTCGCGCCGTGGCTGTTCGTCGGTCTCGGCCCGCTGCTGCCGCACGCGGCCAACTCGCTCTACTCCGACGCCGCGGCCGGTGGCTTCGCCGGCCTGATCCCCCCGGTCTGGCTGAGCATCCCCGCACTCTTCCTGACCACCCTGTTCTTCCGCGGCCAAGCCGCCCGCCGGGCAGCCGCCGCCACTCTCCCGCCCCTTCCGGTCGCTCTGCCCTGGCCCGCCCCCCGGATTTGCCGGCTCGCCCGGTTCCGCTTCCGGCTTCGGCCCGGCCGGCGGCCCCGGATTTGCCGGCTCGCCTTCCGACTTCGGGCGGGCTGGCGGCCCCGGGACGGCCACGCCCGCCGTTGCGGCGCAGACCCGGCCGGCCGGCCCGGCACGCGACCTGCTGCTGGCGCTCCCGCTGGTGGCGGGCCTGCTGGTGGTGGCCTGGATCGGGTACGCGAACAACTACGGCTGGCAGTACGTCGCCAGCCTGCCCGACAACCCGACCGCCATCACGGCAATGCTCCGTGGCGCCGGTGCCTTCTACCGCAATCCCGACGCCCACCTGGGCATCGGCCTGGCCAGCCTGCCGCCAGTCGTGGTCCTGGCACTGGCCGGCCTGATCGCCTTCCAACTGCTCTACCTCGACCACCTGACCCTCGCCGCCGGCCCCGCCGCCCCCACCCAGCCCATCCCCGCACCCCAGGGCTTCCTCCCGCCCCAGCCCGGCTACCCCGCGCCCCAGGGCTTCCCTCCGCCCCAGCCCGGCTACCCCGCGCCCCAGGGCTTCCCTCCGCCTCAGGGAAACCCGGCTGCCCCCGGGCTACCCAGCGCCAGCCGACCTATCCACCTTCTCAGGGCTACCCGCCCGCCCAGCCGGGTTACCAGCCGCCTCAGGGCTACCCGCCCGCTCAGCCCGGCTACCAGCCCGCTCAGGGCTGTCCGCCGCCCAGCCGACCTATCCACCCACTCAGGGCTACCCGCCCGTCCAGCCTGGCTACCAGCCGCCTCCCGGCAGCCCGCCCGGTCAGCCTGGCCACCAGCCGACGCCGGGTTACCCGGCCGCGCAACCCGGATACCCACCCGTCCAGGGCAGTCCGGCTGCTCAACCCGGGTATCCGTCGACTCAGGGCGGTCCGGCTGCTCAGCCGGGGTATCCATCCGCGCAGGGCTACCCGCCAGCCGAGGCGGCGCCGTCCGCTGCACCTGATTCGGCGCTGACCCAGCCGGTCCACCCTCCGGCCCAGCCCGGCCACCCCCCGACCCCGCCCACCGAGTAATTCCAGACCCCGGCTCCGCACCGGGTCTTCACACCGATGTGGCCCTCGTGAAGATCGCGATTAGATCCGCAAAGTGGCCCTGTACGGGCAGGTCGGTGCACCTAATCGCGATCTTGCGGCCGGCCAACCGGGTGATCTGGCGGGCAGTCGGTGGGCGATCCTGGGGTCGGCCGGCGGGGCGATCTTGGGGTTAGTTGGTGGGGGTGTGGCTGGTGGTGAGGTTGAGCAGGGTGACACCGAGGATGATAAAGCCGATTCCGGTGATCTTGAGGGCGGTCATCGGCTCCTTGAAGACCAGCGCGCCGATGATGGCGATGGCGGCCGTGCCGATGCCGGACCAGAGCGCGTAGGTGACCCCCACCTCGAGGCTCTTGAGCGTCTGGGCCAACAGCACGAAGGCGATCGCGTACCCGGCGATGCTGCCGAGTGAGGGCCACAGCTTGGTGAAGCCTTCGGTGTACTTCAGCAGGGTGGTGCCGATGATCTCCGCGGCGATGGCGAACACCAGGTAGACGTAGCCCACACCCGCTCCTCTACTGACGTCGAGTCGAGACTACGCTGCGCAGGCGTGTGTACGGTGCTGCTGCGCTGGCGTCCCGGCGGTGACTGGCCGCTGCTACTGGCAGCGGTCCGCGACGAGTTCCTGGAGCGCCCCTGGGATCCGCCCGCCGCGCACTGGCCGGCTCATCCGGGCGTGCTCGGCGGCCGGGACCGGATCTCCGACGGAACCTGGCTGGCCCTGGATCCGGCCACCCGTACGGTGGCCGCCATCCTCAACGGCGCGCCGCTGCCGCCGCAGCCACGCCCGAGTCGGGGCGGGTTGCCACTGGCCGCCCTCGCCGACGCCGACCCGATCCCGCCGGACGTCGAGCAGTACGACACCTTCCACCTGCTGCGCGCCGCGCCGACCCGGGTCGAGTTGTGGTCGTGGGACGGCGCTCACCTTCAGTACCAACGTCTCGGGGTGGGTGACCACATCGTGGTGAACCTGGGCGCGGACGCCCCGGCCGACCCGCTGATCCCGCACTTCGCCCCGCTCCTCGCCGCCACCCCCGACCCGCCGCTGGCAACGACCAGCACCCCGCCGGGGGATACCGCGACCGCCTGGGGCGGGTGGGTGGACCTGTTGCGCGGCGACGGTCTGCCCCCCGCCGATCCCCGGGCACTGATCGTGGCGCACGAATTCGGCGGCCGGCGCTACGGGTCCGGCTCGGCGAGCCTGGTCGCGCTGGGGCCGGCCGGCGTGCGCTACGACTTCACCCCACACCCCGACCGTCCCGCCTGGACCCCGGTCAGCACCGACTGACCGCCGCCAGCGCGGCTGTCAGGCCGGCACCGCCCCAGGTCAGAACCTCGGTCAGGCCGGGGTGAACCAGGCGACTGCGTAGGCGCCGAGGGTGAGGCGGGCGGAGGCGGGTTGGCCGTGCATCGGCTCGGGTTCGGCGCGCAGCAGGCCCATGTTGCCGACCCCGGCGCCGCCATACTCGCTGGCGTCGGTGTTCAGCAGTTCGACCCAGTCGCCCGGGGCGGGCAGGCCGATGCGGTAGTCCTCGCGCGGGACGCCACCGAAGTTGCACACGCAGGCGACGACCTCGCCGCCGCCGCTCCAGCGCAGGAAGGCCAGCACGTTGCCGCCGGGGTCGGAGTGCAGCCAGCCGAACCCGGCGGGGGTGGTGTCCTGGCTGAACAGCGCCGGGGAGTCCCGGTAGACCCGGTTCATGTCACCGAGGAGCTGGGCGACGCCGGTGGCGCCGTAGGAGAAGGCGGCGCCCCAGTCCAGGCCGCGCTCCTCGCTCCACTCGGTCTCCTGGGCCAACTCCGCGCCCATGAACAGCAGCTGCTTGCCGGGGAAGGCCCACTGGTAGGCGAGCAGCCCGCGCAGTCCGGCCACCCGCTGCCAGCGGTCACCGGGCAGCTTGCCGACCAGCGAGCGCTTGCCGTGCACCACTTCGTCATGGGAGAGCGGCAGCAGGAAGTTCTCGGTGAAGGCGTACGTGGTGGGCAGGGTGAGGGTGTTGTGGTGCCAGTGCCGGTTGACCGGGTCTTCCTTGAAGTAGTTCAAAGTGTCGTGCATCCAGCCCATGTTCCATTTGAAGCCGAAGCCGAGGCCGCCCCAGTCGGTCGGCCGGGACACGCCGGGCCACGCCGCCGACTCCTCGGCGAGCATCACCACGCCCGGGTGGGTGCGGTAGACCAGCTCGTTGAGGTCGCGGAAGAAGGCGATCGCCTCCAGGTTCTCGTTACCGCCGTGGACGTTGGGCTCCCACTGGCCGGGGCCGCGCGAGTAGTCGAGGTAGAGCATCGAGGAGACGGCGTCGACCCGTAGCCCGTCGGCGTGGAACTCGTCCAGCCAGTACAGGGCGTTGGCGAGGAGGAAGTTGCGGACCTCGGGGCGGCCGTAGTCGAAGATCAGACTGCCCCAGTCGGGGTGCTCGCCGCGGCGCGGGTCGGGGTGCTCGTAGAGCGGGGTGCCGTCGAACCGGGCGAGCGCCCAGGCGTCCTTGGGGAAGTGCGCCGGTACCCAGTCGAGCAGCACGCCGATTCCGTTGCGGTGCAAGGTGTCGATCAGGTACCGCAGGTCGTCGGGGTTGCCGAACCGGGCGGTCGGCGCGTAGAAGCCGGTGACCTGGTAGCCCCAGGAGCCGCCGAACGGGTGCTCCATCACCGGCATGAACTCGACGTGCGTGAAGCCCAGGTTGCGCACGTGCGTGACGAGCTGGTCCGCGAGTTCCACATAGGACAGTCCGGGTCGCCAGGAGCCCAGGTGCACTTCGTAGACGGACATCGGGCGGACGTGGTGGTCGCCGCGCCGGGCGCCCATCCAGTCGCCGTCTTCCCACGAGTACCCACTGTCGAAGATCACCGACGCGCTGGCCGGCGGCACCTCGGTGTGCCGGGCCATCGGGTCGGCGTGCTGCTGCCACTGCCCGTCCGCGCCCGAGGATGCGGTACTTGTAGCGCTGCCACTTGCGGGCGTCCGGGCACGTACCCGGTCCACACCCCGCTCGGCCCCTGCGGCTTGAGTTCGATGCCGCCGTGCAGGTCCCAGTCGGTGAACTCGCCGTCGAGGAAGACCGCCTGCGCGTGTGGCGCCCAGACCGCGAAGTCGGTGCCGCCCTCCACCGGGTGCGCTCCCAGCACTTCCCACAGCCGTTCGTGCCGGCCCTGGGAGAACAGGTACAGGTCGAGATCTGACAGCGTCATGGCACCTATCTCACCGCATCCGAGGCGATCTCACACGGTCGGCCGCCGATCTCAGCCGAGGATGTCGGCCCGGGCCTCAGCGGAGCAAGTCGTCGAGCAGGTTGCCGTCGGGCACGGTGAGCTCGGGTCGGTCGCCGGCCAGCCTGGTCCGCGCCGCGCCGCGCTGCCCCGGACTGGCGGCGATGGCGGCCCGGTAGGCGGCGGCGGTGGTGGCTGCGATCGCCGGCCAGGCGTACCGGCGGTGCAGCATCTGCTTGGCCCGCGCGGCCATCTGCTGGGCGGCCGGTTCGTCGGCGAGCAGCCCGGAGACGGCCTCGGCGAGCGCTGCGGTGTCCTTGGCGGCGAAGGTGACCCCGGTGACACCGGGTTTGACGATCTCGTTGAGGCCACCGGTGCGGGCCACCGCCAGTGGGGCCCCGGCGGCGGCCGCCTCCAGCGCCACCATGCCGAACGGCTCGTAGAGGCTGGGCACCACGAACGCGTCGGTGGCGGCCATCGTGGACGGCAGGTCGGCGTCGCTCACCACGCCGGTGAAGCTGACCGCCCGGTCCAGCTTCATGTCGATCACGGCAGTCTGCAACTCGGCCCGGTGCGGGCCGTCACCGGCGATCACCATCCGCAGCCCGGGGTGCCGCCAGCGCAGTTCCGGCAAGGCCGAAATCAGATGGTGTACCCCCTTCTCGTACACGAGTCGCCCGGCGAACCCGACCAGCGGCCCGGCCCCGGCGTACCGGGCCCGCGCGGCGTCCACCGCGTCCGGGCTGGCGTGCCAGTCGGGCACATCCACCCCGTTGGGGATCACCGTGACCTGCGCCCGGTCCAGCTCCAGCAGTTTGCTGACTTCCCGGCGCATGTAGTCGGAGCAGACCAGCACCCGGTCGGTCTCCCGGGCCAGCCACCACTCGACCGAGTGGATCGACTTGTTCAGCTCGCCGGGCAGCCAGCCCTGGTGCCGGCCGGCCTCGGTGGCGTGGATGGTGGTCACCAGCGGTACGCCCAGGTGGTCCTTCATCGTCACTGCCGTGTGCGTGACCAGCCAGTCGTGGGCGTGCACGACGTCGTAGCGGTCGGTGGCGGCAGCGTGCAGGGCGGCCCGGGTCAGCGCGTGGTTGAACGCCATCGTCCAGGCCAGCAGGGTGGGCGTGGTGAGCGGGAGGAGCGGCGGGTCCTCCGGTGCGCGGACCACCCGCACCCCGTCGCGGGTCTCCTCCAGCGGCGCGCCCGGGGCGTGCCGGGTGACCACGGTGACCTGGTGACCCTCCCGGGCCAGCGAGGTGGCCAGCGCGTGCACGTGTCGGCCGAGCCCGCCGACCACCACCGGCGGGTACTCCCAGGAGAGCATCAGGATGCGCAGCGCCTTCAGTGGCGCTTTAGTGATCTTTCCCCGGTCGCCGTCGCCCTGCGGCATTGGCCGCTCCTTCGCCCTCGCGTCCCACCCCGACGCCCCCGCCCGAGCGCACGCCAGTAGACGCCGGCAACGGCGTCACGGTGTGTGTTCGGGGAGCCGACCCAGTATCGCCCAGGCGGGTGTATCGCGCACGACGAGGATATTTCCGGTGTGTAAAGGCGGTTGCGATCTGCGTCTCAGCGGCCAGAGACGTGTATCCGGTTCACTTCCGCCACCGACCATGCCTGGAACGGGCAGCCGGTGAGCGCGTGCGGGGCGGCCCCGTCGGCGGTCTCCGAGATCGAGCCGAGCCCGCCCTCGCCCAGGTGCGCGGCGACTCCGGCGAGCAGGCCTCCGGTCGGCTGCCCGGCGGCGGCCAGCGCGTCGGCGTACGGGCCGAGCAGCCACGGCCACACGGTGCCCTGGTGGTACGCCTCGTCCCGCTGCTGCGGGGTGCCCCGGTGCGCCGCGGTGTACCCGGGCTCCTCGGGGCCCAGGCTGCGTAGCCCGATCGGGGTGAGCAGGGCCTGCCCCACCGCCGGGTGCGGCAGCTCGCCGCGCAGCGGGGCGTACGGCAGCCCGTAGGCGAGCAGCTGGTTGGGGCGCAGCGCGGGGTCGCCGGGGTTGTCCGGGGTCCCGTCGAGCACGTCGTAGAGCCAGCCCTCTGGAGCCCGGAAACGGTCCCGGAATCCGGCTGTCGCCTGCCGGATATGTGCCGGCAACGCACCGATGTCCTGACCGAGGCCCTCGCGGAGCGTGGCGATCGTGGACAGCGCGTTGATCCACAGCGCGTTGATCTCCACGGCCTTGCCGATCCGCGGCGTCACCGCCCGCCCGTCGATCACCGCGTCCATCCAGGTCAGCGCGTACCCCGGCTGCCCCTGGTTGAGCAGGTAGCTGTCCGGGTCGACGCCGATGCCGTACCGGGTGCCGTCGAGGTGTGCCTGCATGATCTCGTTCAGCGTCGGCGCCAGCTCGGCGGCCAGGTCGCTGTCCCCGGTCACGGCCACCTGCCGGCCCACCGCGTGCACGAACCAGAGCGTGCCGTCCGCCGTGTTGTACTCCACCGACCCGGTGTCGGCGGTGTTCGCCAGCATCCCCTCGCTGACCGTGGCCGCGTACCCGCGCAGCAGGTCCCGCCCCTCGGCGGCCCGGCCGGTAGCCAGGAACAGCCCCTCGTACGAGATCATCGTGTCCCGCGACCAGGCCCCGAACCACGGGTACCCGGCCACCACGTCCGGGGCGCTCGACCCCGCCGCGCGGACCACGAAGGCGTCGGCGGCCAGCGCCAGGGTGGCGCCGAGTTCGTCGGCCGCCCCGGCGGTCGCCACCACCGACCGGGCCCGCTTACGCGCCGCCTTCACGATCTTGGCGGCCGGCCGCGGCAGCGTGGCCAGGTCCCCGGCCCAGACATTGACCTCCAACCGTTGCCCGAGCGACAGCTCCGCGCCGAACGAGCCGGCGTACCAGAGGTCCTCGACAGCGGCCAGGCCGCGCTCGTCCTCGGCGCGCAGCCGGGCGCCGGAGTACCACTGGCCGGCCGGCACGAAGTCGGGACCGGCGAGCCGGTACGCGCCCTCGATCACCACCCCGTCGGCGACCGGCTCGGCCGAGATCGGCCCGGCGAACCGTTCGCCGTGCCCGTCCCGCCAGGTGCACAGCGCCTCCAGCCGCAGCTTCACCGGGCCGCCGGCCAGCAGCCGGTGCACCACTCCCAGGCTCGGCGAGCCGTGCTCCATCGCGAGCTGCCGTTCCAGCACCACGTCGCCGATCCGCCAGCGCCACCGGGGCAGCCCGTCGACCAGATCGAAGCGCTCCAGGAAGCGGTGCCCGGCCGGTTCCACCGCGCCGGATGCCCACTCGTGGCAGCCGAGCCGTACGGTGGCACCGGAAGGGAGTTCGAGAACCGGATCAAGAGCGGCTAGTCCGACATGCCGGTCACTGACCCGGGTGCCCGATACCACCAGCAGCCCGTGGTAGCGGCGGGTACGCAGGCCGGCCACGGTACCCGTGGCGTAGCCACCACAGCCGTCGGGGACCAGCCACTCGCGGTTGGCAGCGACGGCCAGATCGCCGCAGACTTGCGGTCCGAAGGTAACCGGCAGGGGGGTTGGCATGAGCGGGATTGTTCCAGTCGCAGCCGCCCAGTGCACGACCGCGTCGGATCGAAACAACCATCGGGGAGAATGCACCTCGTGAGTGCGCAGTCGGAATTTCGGGACGGGGCACCGGGCGGGCAGCCGCTGAACCAGGAGGCAGGCGCGGCCGGGGCGGGGCCGGGAGCCGAGAAGCTGCGGCTGGCCGAGGCCGACTCGGGCGAGCGGCAGTGGCGCGGCTGGGGGCCCTACCTGGCCGAGCGGGCCTGGGGCACGGTCCGCGAGGACTACTCCGAGTGGGGTACCGCCTGGGACTACTTCCCGCACGACCACGCCCGCTCGCGCACCTACCGGTGGAACGAGGACGGCCTCGCCGGCATCAGCGACGACCAGCAGCGGTTCTGCTTCGCGCTGGCGATGTGGAACGGCGTCGACAACATCCTCAAGGAGCGCATCTACGGCCTGGGCGGCCCGGAGGGCAACCACGCCGAGGACGCGAAGGAATACTGGTGGTTCCTCGACTCCACCCCCACCCACTCCTGGATGCGCTGGCGCTACCACTACCCGCAGGCCGAGTTCCCCTACACCGACCTGGCCACCACCAACCGTGGCCGCAGCCGCGACGAACCCGAGTACGAACTCGTCGACACCGGCATCTTCGACGAGTCCCGGTACTGGTCGGTGACCGCCGACTACGCCAAGGCCGACGCCGAGGACCTGTGCATCGTGATCACCGTGGAAAACCGTGGCCCCGAGGAGGCCACCCTGCACCTGTTGCCCACGCTGTGGTTCCGCAACACCTGGGCGTGGGGGCTGCCCGGCCGCGACCAGATCCCGGTGCTCACCTGCGACGGCGCCCGGCTGATCGGCGAGCACCAGAAACTCGGCCGGCTGCTGATGACCGGCGCGCCCGTGGACGGCGTCGAGCCCACTCCGCTGGCGTGCGACAACGAGTCCAACGCGGAGCGGCTGTGGGGGCTGCCGAACCGGTCGGAGTACCCCAAGGACGGCATCGGCGAGCACCTCATCAACGGGCTGCCCACCGTCAACCCGGCCGGCACCGGCACCAAGGCCTCATTGCACTACGTGCTCACCGTGCCGGCCGGCGGCAGCGTGCAGGTGAAGGTGCGGCTCACCCTCACCACCGACACCGCGCCCAGCCCGGCCCCCGCCGACCTGGGCGAGGGCTTCGACCGGGTGATGAGCACCCGGCTCGCCGAGGCCGACGAGTTCTTCGCGGCGCTCACCCCGCCCGCCGTCGGCAAGGACGAGGCGATGGTGCTGCGCCAGGCGGTCGCCGGGCTGATGTGGACCAAGCAGTTCTACAACTACGACGTGCAGCGCTGGCTGCTCGGCGACCCGTCCGGCCAGGCGCCACCGGCCAGCCATCAGCACGGCCGCAACGCGCACTGGTGGCACATGACCAACTGCGACATCATCACCATGCCGGACACCTGGGAGTACCCCTGGTACGCGGCCTGGGACCTGGCCTTCCACTGTGTCGCGATCGCGCATGTCGACCCGGGCTTCGCCAAGCAGCAACTGCTCCTGCTGTTGAAGGAGTGGTACATGCACCCCAACGGGCAGTTGCCGGCGTACGAGTGGGCGTTCGACGACGTCAACCCGCCGGTACACGCCTGGGCGGCGCTGAAGGTCTTCGAGATCGACGGCTCCGGCGACTTCGACTTCCTCTCCCGCGTGCTGCACAAGCTGCTGCTGAACTTCACCTGGTGGGTGAACCGCAAGGACGCCACCGGCAACAACGTCTTCGAGGGCGGCTTCCTCGGGCTGGACAACATCGGTCCGTTCGACCGGGGCGCGGCGCTGCCGATCGCCGGCCAGTTGGAGCAGAGCGACGGCACCGCCTGGATGGCGATGTACGCGCTGAACCTGCTGGAGATCACGCTCGTCCTCGCGCACCGTGACGGCAGCTACGGCGACCTGGCCCCGAAGTTCTTCGAGCACTTCGCCTACATCGCCGCCGCCGCGTACGACGCCGGCCTGTGGAACGCCGACGACGCGTTCTTCTACGACGTGCTGCGCGAGGCGGACGGCGGCACCGTGCCGCTCAAGGTGCGTTCGGTGGTCGGCCTGCTGCCGCTGGCGGCCACCACCACGCTCTCCTCGCTGGCGATGGCCCGGCTGCCCGAGTTGACCGCCCGGCTGCGCTGGTTCCTCGCCAACCGCCCGGAGTACGCCGAGGTGATCGGCTCCCGCCGGATCCAGCACGGTCAGCAGCAGCGGCTGCTCGCCATGGTCGGCCCGGACCAGCTCCTGAAGATCCTCGCCCGGATGCTGGACGAGGCCGAGTTCCTCTCCCCGCACGGGTTGCGCGCGCTTTCCAAGGCGCACCTGACGCAGCCGTTCACGGTGGTGCTCGGCGGCACCGAGTTCACCGTCGACTACCAGCCGGCCGAGTCCCGCACGGCGGTCTTCGGCGGCAACTCCAACTGGCGCGGCCCGGTCTGGTTCCCGGTGAACTTCCTGCTCATCGAGGCGCTCCGGCGCTTCTACCGGTTCTTCGGCGACGACCTGCTGGTGGAGTACCCGACCGGTTCGGGGCAGCGGCACACGCTGCTGGAGATCGCCGACGACATCTCCGCCCGGCTGGTCTCGATCTTCACTGAGGACTCCAACGGCCGCCGCCCGGTCTTCGGTGACGTCCCGCTGTTCCAGAACGACCCGAACTGGCACGACCTGATCCCGTTCTACGAGTACTTCCACGGCGACACCGGGCAGGGCCTGGGCGCGGCGCACCAGACCGGCTGGACCGCGCTGGTGCTCAACCTGATCCTGCGCCGCCGCCCCAACGGCCCCACCCGCCCACCGGGGTAACCCGCCACGCCGCTGCGGGGAAGGGCCGGGGGAGGGTCGCAGAGTCCGGCGGTTGGCTGCGTGAGCCGGGCCGTTTCGGGTATATCCGGGGGATGGCGGTCATGACGGTCTTCCGGGGCGTGCGCGCGCGGATCAAGAAGCACAACCTTTCCCTGGTATCGGCCGGGGTGGCCTTCTACGCGATGCTGGCGATCTTCCCGGCGATCCTGAGCGTGGTCACCATCTACGCCCTGGTCTCCGACCCGGCGCAGGTGCAGAGTCAACTCGGCCCGACCCTGAAGTCGCTCCCCACCGACGTGGCCAACCTGGTCAGCACCCAGTTGACCAGCGCCGTGTCGGCCAAGCACAGCGGCCTCACCGTCGGCCTGATCGCCGGCCTGCTGGGTACCCTCTGGGCCGCCTCGGGCGGCATCAACGCGCTGCTCTCCGCGCTCGACGACGTTTACGGCGCGCCCGGCCCGCGCCCCTTCGTCAAGCAGCGCGGGCTGTCCCTGCTGTTCACCGTGGGCGCGCTGTTCGCCGGCATCGTGGCGATCGGCCTGCTCGCCGTGCTCCCCGCCGTCTCCGGGCACCTGGGCATCGGCGGCGCGGCCAAGGTCGGCATCCAGATCGGCCGCTGGCTGGTACTCGCCCTCGGCGTGGCTCTCGGCCTGTCCATCCTCTACCGGATCGGCCCGAACGCCCCCGGCAAGCGGCACCGCTGGTTCAGCCCCGGCGTCCTGGTGGCGATGGTGGTGTGGCTGCTCGGCTCGGCCGGCTTCACCCTCTACGTCAGCTTCTTCGGCAGCTACGAGAAGACCTACGGCAGCCTCGCCGCCGTCATCGTCCTGCTGCTCTGGCTCTACGTCTCCGCTTTCGCCGTCCTCATCGGCGCCGAAGTCGACGCCGAGACCCTCCCCGACACCGCCGCCGGTTCCGGCGCCAACTCTGATTCCGGCACGAACCCGGACGGCAACACCGTCTCCGACGAAGGCGCCGGCACTGGCGCCGGTGTCGGGCCGACGACTGGGCGGAACGCAAGCGGCCCGGCAGATCGTCCATAGTGGACAGGTGACGCTCTGTCGCCAACGACCGACGACCGACGAGCCGACGGCCGACGGCCGGAGTGCGGCGGGCGGAGTGCCCCGGATTGGCCGATGCGCGATAGCCTGGGCCGGCGACGCCCGCACCCCCGCGGGCGGGCGAGGGGAGACAGCCATGCAGGACTGGATCGCGGGCGCCATGACGGTCCTCGGCACGCTGCTGGTACTCAGCGGAGCCGCCATCATCATCCTGCGCACCTGGGCCAGCGGCGGGTTGCGGCCGCAGCCCGTGACGCCGGACGCGCCGGCCAGCACCGAGCCGGCCAGCTTCACCGCCGACGCCGGCTTCCCGGATCCGGCCAGCCCGATCCCGGCCACCTCAGCCCCGGCGGTCGCGCCGCAGACCGCCACCCGCGGCTCGCTCGCCGACCGTGGCGCGAGCTCGCTGCTGCGCCTGGGCGGCCCGGACCGGCTCATCGCCTGGGGCATCCTGCTGCTGCTGCTCGCCTCCATCGCGGCCGGCGCGATTCACTTCGAAGTGGGCGCCAGCGCCAACGCCAACGCCCACTGACTTCTTCTCCGGCGGTCAGCCGGTGCCGACCCGCTGGTACGAGTCGTCCACCAGGCGGCCGTCGGCGAGCGTGAGCACCCGGTCGGCGGCCCGGATCACCTCCTGGTCGTGGCTGGTGATCAGCACCGTGTGCCCCGCGTAGGCGTGCCGGCGCAGGATGTCCAGCACCAGCGTGACCCGGGCCCGGTCCTGGTGCCCGGTCGGCTCGTCGGCGAGCAGCACGTGCGGACGCAGTCGCAGCGCCCGACCGATCGAGGCGCGCTGCTGCTCGCCACCGGAGATCTGCGACGGGTACCGGTCGGCAAGGTGCCCGATCTCCAGGTCGGCCAGCAACTCAGCGGCTGGCGGGCCGTCGGGTGCGGTACCGCCACGGGGCGTGCGGGCCGCCGCCAGCCGGGCCGGCAGGTCGATGTTCTCGGCCACCGTCAGCTCGTCGAGCAGCGCGGCGGTCTGTGGCACGCAGGCCAGGTCATGCCAGGTCAGCTTGCCGATCGGGGTATCCGTGGGGAGCGGCTCGCGCAGCAGGATGGTGCCGGCGTCCGGGCTGTCGAACCCGGCCAGGATGGACATCAGCGTGGTCTTGCCGGAGCCGCTGGGCCCGGCCGCCACGGCCAGCTCGCCGGGGAAGAGCTCCAGGTCGACCGCGTCCAGCGCGGTGATCGACTCGGTCCCCCGCCGGTGCCGCCGGGTCAACCCACGCACCGTGATGCTCATGCCGTCTCCCCGCTCGCGTCGCTGGTGCGGGCCCGGACCGAGTTTCCCGTCAGCCGCCGGCTCATGCCGTCTCCCCGCTCTCGGCTCGCGGGGAGCCGGCCTGAGTTGCCCGTCTGGCGGGCCGCCAGCGAGCGCGTCGCCTGACCTGTGCCGCAGCCCACCTCAACTTCGCGCAGGCGCCCACTCATGCGTACTCCTCGATTCGGCCGTCGCGCATTTCGATGACCCGGTCGGCGCGGGCGGCCACTGCCGGGTCGTGGGTTGCGGCGACCACGGCGACGCCCGAGGCGGCCAGCGCGGCCAGCGCGTCCAGCACGTCGTCCACTGTGGAGTGGTCGAGCTGGCCGGTCGGCTCGTCCGCGACCAGCAGGGTTGGTGGACCGACCGCCGCGAAGGCGATCGCGGCCCGCTGCTGCTCGCCGCCGGACAGCTCGCGGGGCAGGTGGTCGGCGCGGCCGGTCAGACCGAGCCGTTCCAGCAGCGCGTCGGGCGCCAGCGCGCCGTCCGGCAACTCGCCGCCCAGCCGGCCGCGCAGCTGGCCGGCGAGGCGCAGGTGCGCCCGGACGGTCAGGTAGTCGAGCAGGTTGTCGCCCGGACTCTGGAAGACGAAGCCCAGGTGGCGGCGGCGCAGCCGGACCCGGCCGGACCTCGACAGCCGGTCCACCCGCCGGCCGGCCACCGTGATCTCCCCCTCGTCCGGCCGGTCCACGCAGGCCAGCAGGCGCAGCAGGGTGGACTTGCCGGAGCCGGACGGCCCGACCAGCGCGGTGAAGGTACCCCGCCGCAGGTCCAGGTCGACGCCGCGCAGCGCTGGCACCTGGGAGCCGTCCAGCCGGTAGGTGCGCTGCACGTCCCGGCAGCTCACCACCGCGTCCGCGGGCGCCGCCCCGATCCGGGCGACCGGCCCGGCGAACGGGGCCGGGATCGGGCGCGGGTCGCTGTAGAGCCGGCGATCCGTGAGGTGGCGGGTATCCACCGGGCGCGGATCGGGGCGGTGGCGGTCAGCCGACGGTGTCACGGAGCACCTCCGAGGGGTGGGCACGGCCGATCCGGTACTGGGCGTAGCCGGTCGCGCCGAGCGCGGCGGCCAGCACGGCCAGCGCGATCAGGGCGACCGGGCCGGTCGGCCAGGCGACGATGGTGGCCGGCGGTACCTTCGGATTCATCTCTATCTCCGGGCTCAGTAGCCAGGTCAGCGCGCCGGCCAGGGCCACCCCGACCAGCAGGCCGGCGATCAGCGGGTACCCGATCTCGCCGAGCAGCGCCCGGCGGTGGCTGCGTACCCGCATCCCCATCCGGCGCAGCAGCACGTACGCGCGGCGGTGCCCGGGGGCCTGCGCCTCCAGGTACAGCAGCAGCCCGACCACCGTGACCACGCCGGTGAGCAGGGACAACGCCGTCAGGTACGCGAACGTGTAGGTGAGCGGTTCCCACAGCGTGTTGGCGTACAGGTCGGTGGCGTTGCGGATGTTGACGATCGGCAGGTGCGCGGCCACCGCCTCCCGGTGGATCTCCTCGGCGTTGCCGCGCACCCAGATCTGGGTGGTACCCGAACGGGCCGCCTTCTCGTCGAGGTCACCGCGCAGCACCAGGGTGCTCGGGTACGCGCCGGTCACCGGCAGCGCGGTGAGCTGGTCGACCTCGGTAGACCCGCCGAAGATCGGGTCCCCGCCGTAGCTGGTCGGCTGCTCGCCGGCGGGTACCGGGGCGGCTGAGAGCAGCCCGACGCCGCCGGTACGCAGCCGGTTGATCAGGTCGGGCATGGTGTCGCCGGTGACCGAACGGGACCAGAACGCACCCTGCGCGAAGGTGTCCGGGTCGACCGCGAGCAGATTGGTGGAGACTCCGCCGACCTGCACGCCGTCCAGCCGCAGCAGCACCGTGCCGTGGCCGGCGAAGGCCGCCGGCAGCGGGGCCGGCTCACTCAATGTGATCACCACGTCGCTGCCCAGCCGCAGCTTCGCCTCGCCCTCGATGGTGGCCCGCACCGAGCCGGTCACCGCCGCGCCGTAGGCGGCCAGCGCGATCGGCACCGCCACGGCGGAGGCCAGCAGCACGCTCATCACCGCCTGCCGGCCCAGCCGCCGCCAGCCCAGGAACGCGCCCACCCCGGCCGGGGTGCGCCGCCGGGCCGAGCGGCGCAGCCAGAACGCGGCCAGCCGGGCGATCAACGCCGTCAGCCCGGCCACCACCAGCATCGGGACGATCAACAGCCGCCCGGGTACGTGTGCCACCTCGCCGCTGCCGAGGCTGCTGTCGGTGGTGGTGGTCGCCCCGCCCAGGGCGTTCCACAGCGGGTACGCGCCGATCAGCAGCGCCAACTCCCAGGGCAGCGCGGCGAGCCGGGTGCGGTGGTGCGCCCGGACGGTGTCGGTCAGCGACCGGCTGGCCAGCGCCGCGACCACGCCCACCACGAGCGTGCTGGCGGCCAGCGCGGCGGCGGCGAAGAGCAGCGAGCGGGAGCGCGAGTCGTCGGCCAGGATCGGGTCGGGTCCGGCCTGCCCGACCAGTACCCAGGCCAGCGCCCAGCCGGCGACGGCCCCCAGCAGCAGGGCGGGCAGTGACTCGAAGACCGCCTTGAGGCCCAGCGCCCGGGCTCCGACGCCGTGCGCGGAGAGCACCGTCAGCTCGCGGCGTCGCCGCTGCAGCCAGAACACCGCGGCGGCGGCCGCCACCAGCAGCCCCACCAGCACCCCGATGCCGGTGATCGGCAGCACCGTCGGCTGCATCCCGCGCCGGGCCAACTCGGCCCGCTGGGTGAAGGAGACCAGGTCGCTGCTGGCGGTGGCTCGGCCGCCGACGTTGTACTGCAGGACGCTGAAGTCGGGGTCGGTGGGCAGGCTGGCGGTGATCGGGCGGAGCTGGTCGGCGAGCCGGTGCGCCTGCGCGATCCGCTGCTGCGGGTCGACGAGCGGGTACTGCACGTAGTGGGTGGTGGTGGCCCAGACCGCCTCGTTGATCTTCATGAGGTCGGCCTGGTCGAAGAGCACCAGCGGCGGGATGCCGCCCTCGGGCTCGACCAGCGGGTCGAACACCCCCCGTACCCCGCACCACCAGCTGCGCCCCGGCTCGGTGCGGAGGTCCTGGAAGATCGCCGCCACCTTGATGTGGGCCGGCGGCGGGCTGACCGGGAAACTGCCGACCCGGGGCCGGGCCACCCCGGTCAGGGTCAGGTCGTCGCCGGGGTGCAGCCCGAACTCCTCGGCGTAGCTGCTGGACACCCAGGCTCCGCTGCCCTGCGGCGGGGCCAGCAGGGTGACCTGCTGCTGGTACCCCGTCCGGGTCATCGCCTGGATCAGGAACGGATCCTGGCGCTGGCCGCCGGTGGCCCGCAGCAGCCCGGTCACCGTGTCGATCGGCGCGCCCAGCCCGTCGATCCGGCCGGCCAGCTGGGCCACCCGCTGTGCCTGCCGGGCGTGCGCGGCCGTTCCGCCGGGGTCGAGGTCGGTGCTCATCGTGTACTGGTCGCCGTCGGCCATGAAGATGGGCCAGAACCGCAGGTCAGTGGCGGTATTCAGGCCGGCGGAGGTGGCGCAGTCGGCGACCGTCTGGTGGTGCAGGGTGGCGCTGCGGGCCGAGTCGAGGAACGGCACCGCGGCCGCCGCCGGTAGCGTCGCCACCAGGGCGGATGCCGCCAGTGCCAGGACCACCCCGCCCCGGCGCGCCAACAGCAGCGGCCCGCGCCACCAGGGCGCCATACGCAGTACCCCGAACATGCCCCGCCCCTCGCCCACGCGCCCACCGGATGTGCGCCGCTGTCCGCAGGGACCTGTGTCCGGCGCCTGCGGTTGCCGTTGATACTGGATCGAGACCTGACGCCCCGCCAGTCCCCGGCCGCCACCCCTGCGCAGCGCGGCAATCCGGTGGCGATATTCTGCGATCGAGGTACTGCCACGATCTTCATCCGGGCGTCGCGCCCGCGGTGATCATCTTGGCGGGGCCGACGTGTCCAGCCCGCAGGAGGCCATCAGTGACCACCGTCGCTCCGAAGCCGATCGTGACTCGGCCCTGGCCGGTGCACCAGCCACCGAAGGGGTCGGCGTTCGCGCGGATTCTGCGGACCACGGACGCGAAGCAGATCGGGCTGATGTACCTCATCACGTCCTTCGTCTTCTTCATCGTCGGTGGCTTCCTGGCCCTGCTGATGCGGGCCGAGCTGGCCCAGCCGGGGATGCAGTTCCTCTCCCCGGAGCAGTACAACCAGCTGTTCACCATGCACGGCACGATCATGCTGTTGTTCTTCGCGACCCCGATCGTGTTCGCCTTCGCGAACTACATCGTGCCGCTGCAGATCGGCGCGCCGGACGTGTCGTTCCCCCGGCTGAACGCCTTCGCCTACTGGCTCTACCTCTTCGGCGGCACGCTGGCGGTGGCCGGCTTCATCACCCCGGGCGGGGCCGCCGACTTCGGCTGGTTCGCCTACCAGCCGCTGGCCAACGAGCAGAACTCGCCGGGCGTCGGCGCGAACATGTGGATCGTCGGTCTGGTGATCTCCGGCCTGGGCACCATCCTCGGCGGCGTCAACATGATCACCACGATCCTGACCCTGCGCGCCCCCGGTATGACGATGTTCCGGATGCCGATCTTCACCTGGAACATCCTGGTCACCTCGCTGCTGGTGCTGATGGTCTTCCCGATCCTGGCCGCGGCCCTGCTCGCCGCGCTCGCCGACCGGGTGCTCGGGGCACACGTCTATGACGCGAGCACCGGCGGGGCGATGCTCTGGCAACACCTGTTCTGGTTCTTCGGCCATCCAGAGGTCTATATCGTCGCGTTGCCGTTCTTCGGGATCATCACCGAGATCATCCCGGTGTTCAGCCGCAAGCCGATCTTCGGGTACAAGGGCCTGGTGGCCGCCACCATCGGCATCGCCGCGCTGTCGATGAGCGTGTGGGCGCACCACATGTTCGCCACCGGCCAGGTGCTGCTGCCGTTCTTCTCGTTCCTGTCGTTCCTGATCGCGGTGCCCACCGGCATCAAGTTCTTCAACTGGATCGGCACCATGTGGCGGGGCTCGATCACCTTCGAGACGCCAATGCTGTTCGCCATCGGCTTCCTGGCCACCTTCCTGTTCGGTGGCCTGTCGGGGGTGCTGCTGGCCAGCCCGCCGATCGACTTCCACGTCTCGGACACGTACTTCGTGGTGGCCCACTTCCACTACGTGCTCTTCGGCACCATCGTCTACGCCGTCTACGCGGGCGTGTACTTCTGGTTCCCGAAGATGACCGGCCGAATGCTCGACGAACGCCTCGGCAAGGTGCACTTCTGGCTCACCACCATCGGCTTCAACACCACCTTCCTGGTGCAGCACTGGCTCGGCGCGATGGGCATGCCCCGCCGTTACGCCGACTACCAGCCCAAGGACGGCTTCACGATCCTGAACTCGATCTCCACCGTGGGCGCGTTCATCACCGGCCTGTCCACCCTGCCGTTCCTCTACAACGTTTGGAAGTCCTACAAAGCCGGCCGCACGGTGTTCGTGGACGACCCGTGGGGGCACGGCATGTCACTGGAGTGGGCGACCTCCTGCCCGCCGCCGCTGCGCAACTTCGACCGGATGCCGCGGATCCGCTCCGAGCGGCCGGCCTTCGACGCCAAGTTCCCGCACCTTGCCCCGGGTGGCTCGGCGCTCGCCCCGCCGCCCGGCGGCGCGAAGCCGCTCACCCAAGAGGCCAACGGCGGCTCCTCCTTCCAGGACCACTGAGGCCCGCCCGCTTGACGCCGCGCGTCCCCTCGGGGGCCGCGCGGCGCGGGCGCGCCATCGCCCCGCCGGAGAAGAGCGCGGGAGACTGTGCCGGCGCTGTCGGCTATCGTGACGCCATGGGTTGCTCCGCTGCCATGAACATCCGCCCCGCCGCTTAGCCGGCGGTATCGCGGTTGTCGTAACCGCAGCCTCATTGCCTGCCCTCCGGGGTCAGTGCCAGGCGTACCGCCGGTTCAGTGTCCTGCCGGCAGCCACTCGCGTACCCCCCTGTGCTGCCGGCTCGTCTCTGCCGGATCACGGGAGCAGCGTTCCATGTCGCAGCCATTCCATCCTCAGCATGAAGACCTCGTCCCGCCTCCGCCCAAGGCCCTGCCCGGCCCCGCCACCCTGCTCCTCATGGTCGGGCTCCCCGGGGCCGGGAAGACCACCCGGGCCGGCGAGCTTGCCGCGGCGTACCGGGCGCTGCGGCTGACCCCGGACGAGTGGATGATCCCGCTGTTCGGCGAGTCGACCGCCGGTCGCAAGCGTGACCTGCTGGAAGGGCTGCTCATCACGACGGCGCTGCGGACGCTGCGGCTGGGGACCGACGTCGTGCTCGACTTCGGGCTCTGGGGCCGTGACGAACGGTCGGCACTGCGCTGGCTGGCAACCTCGGCCGGGGCCCGCTGCCAGGTGATCTACCTGCCCGTTGACCGGGACGTCCAGCGCGCCCGAATCGCGCAACGCCAGGCGACCGCGCCGCACACCACGTTCCCGATGACCGAAGCCGAGCTCACCACGTGGCGGCGGCAGTTCCAGGTCCCCGATGCCGCCGAACTGTGCGACGGCACGGTCTCCGGCCCGCCACCGGGCTGGTCCGGCTGGCCGGAGTGGGCGGTGGACCGCTGGCCCTCGCTCAACCCCGGATGACCAGGGCTTCAGCCCGCTGGAATCCCTGACAGGTCGGGCGAAGGCTGGGTGGGTAGTCCCGCGTCCTGCCAGGCGGCGATCCCGCCGGCGAGGTCGGTCGCCCGGTGCAGGCCGAGGTCCTGGAGCGCGGCGGCGGCCAGCGAGGAGGTGTACCCCTCCTGGCAGTAGACGACGACCGGCAGGTGGTAGCTGCCGGCGAGCGGGAGCCGGGCGTCGCTGGCGGGGTCGAAGCGCCACTCCAGCACGTTGCGTTCGATCACCAGAGCACCCGGGATGATCCCGGTGAGCCGGCGTTGGGCGACCGGCCGGATATCCACCAGCACCGCGCCGGCCTGCTGCGCGGCGAGGGCCACCTGCGGTGACAGCCGGGTCAGCCGGGCCCGCGCGGCGGCCAGCAACTCGTCGATGCTGCGTGCCCCGGCGGGCCGACCGCGCTGGTCGGTCGGCCGAATGGCGGGGGAGGCGAGCGGTGGGAGGGAGGCGAGGGTCATCCGGCTCACCAGTCCCGGCCGGCGAGTTCGAGCTGGGCGAGGCGGAGCACGCCACGCTCGATTTCGAAGCGGCGCATCTGGCTCAGCGCGGGGGAGTAGACGTGCAGGCTGATCGCGGGCTGCTGGCCGGCGTTGCGGACCCGGTGCACGTGCCGGGGGCCGAAGGCGCGGTGCCGGCCGGCCGGCAGCCGCTCCTCAACCAGCCGGGCGCGCAGTGCCCCGCCGCCCACCGTCTCCTCCGTCAGCTCGCCCTGGACCACCACGAACGCGCCGGCTGAGCCGCCGTGGTCGTGCAGGTCGGTGCCCTGCCCGGGGAGCCAGGTGAGCAGCCACGCCTCGTGGTCGTGGGCCCGCACGATGCGGTGGTACCAGCGCTGCTGCGGGTCGAAGCACGGCCGTACCGGCCAGGCGGTCGGGTCGGCGGCGTATCCCAGAGCGATGTCAGCGAGCGTCGGCATGCGTCGAGTCTAACCTCTAACTCCCACGTGTAAAGTAGGCTATCGGCTTGTTGGATCGGATCCACACTGGGAGACTCCGGCAATGGTCACCCGGCTGTTGATCAACCGCGAGTACGCGAAGCTGTGGCTGGGCTCGCTGATCTCGCTGCTCGGCGACGCGATCTTCGACACCACCTGCTGCTCTGGGTCGGTACCCGCATCGCCCACGGCCACACCTGGGCACCCCTGGCAGCCGCCGGCGTACTCATCGCGGTGGCCCTGCCCGGCGTCGTGTTCGGCCCGATGGCCGGGGTCTTCGTGGACCGGTGGAACCTGCAGCGCACCATGCTCGCCACCGACGTACTGCGTGGTGCGCTGGTCGCGGTACTGCTCGGGGTGGCCCTGCTGCCGGCCGGCACCGTGGGCGTCGGCGTCCAGCTCGCCCTGGTCTACCTGGTGGTCGCGGCGACCAGCGTCTGCTCGCAGCTGTTCAACCGGGCCCGGTTTGCCTTCATCGGCGACCTGGTCACCGCTGAGCAGCGGCCCCGGGCCAGCAGTATCGGCCAGGCCACCCAGAGCGCCGCCGCCGTGATCGGGCCGCCGCTCGCCGCGCCGCTGCTGATCACCCTCGGCGTGCAGTGGGCGCTGCTGTTCAACGCGCTCTCGTTCGTGGCGTCGTTCCTCGCGGTGCGAGCCGTTCAGGCCCCGCAGGTAACCCGTCCGCCGGCCGCGCAGGCCGGGTTTTGGCCGCAGTTCCGCGACGGCGTGCGGTTCTACGTGACCCACCGGGTACTGATGGCGGTGCTGCTCACCGCCGGCCTGGTGACCGTGGGAGCGGCGGCGCTCAACGCCCTCGACGTGTTCTTCATCGTCGCCAACCTCGGCGTAGGCGCCACCTGGCTGGGTACCCTGTCCACCGCGCTCGGCCTGGGCAGCATCGTCGGGGCGCTGCTCACCGGCGTGATCGGCGGCCGGGCGAACCTGGCCCGCACCTACGCACTCGGCCTGCTGCTGTTCGGCGTCGCCATGATCGGGTACTCCCGCTGTACGGCTGTCTGGCCGGCCCTGGTGGTCGTGTTCCTGGCCGGCGTGCCGATGGCGGCGGTCAACTCGGTGGTCGGCCCGATCATGCTCCGGGTGACTCCACGGGAGGACGGGTCGAGTCTGCTCGGTACTCAACGCGGTGCTCCAGGTGGCCGCGATGGTGGCCATCGGGGTCACCGGCGCACTGGTCAGTACCGTCCTGCGCGACCTGGACGTCCACCTGCTCGGCCTGCACCTGCGCACCTACGACACCATCTACGGCGTCGGCGGCCTACTGGTGGTCGCCGGCGGCATCTGGGCGCTGGCCATCCTGCCCGCCGCCGTCCGCGCCGAAACCGTCGACGACCCGACGGCGACCTCCACGGCCGACGCGACAGCGACCGCCGACGCGGCCGGGGATCCGACGGGGACGCCGGCTGCCGAGGCGGCGGGGGCGGCCTAGCCGACGTGTGGCTCGCCGGTGAGGGTGATGCCGGCGGCCGCCAGTTGGGTCAGCGCGGCGTCGGTGGTGGACCGGGCCACCCCGGCCGTGAGATCGAGCAGCACAGTGGTGGCCAGGCCGGCCGCCGCCGCGTCCAGCGCCGTGGCCCGGACGCAGTGGTCGGTGGCGATGCCCACCACGTCCACCTCGGTCACCCCGTGCCCGGCCAGCCAGCCGGCCAGCCCGACGCCGCCCGCGTGACCCTGGAAGCCGGAGTACGCCGCCGCGTGCTCGCCCTTGGTGAACACCGCCTCGATCCGGTCGGTGGCCAGGTCGGGGTGGAAGTCGGTGCCGGCGGTACCCACCACGCAGTGCACGGGCCAGGAGTCCACAAAATCCGGTGGGTCGCCGAAGTGCGCGCCCGGATCGACGTGGTAGTCCTTGGTCGCCACGATGTGGTCCCAGCGAGCCAGGCTCGCGCAGTGCCGCCGAGATCGCCCCGGCCACCGCCGCGCCGCCGGTCACCGGCAGCGAACCGCCCTCACAGAAGTCGTTCTGCACGTCCACGATGATCAGCGCGCGAGCCACGCGGTACCCCCTGATTTGGCAGCGACGATCAGCTGGCCGGGACGACGGTGACCGGGATGACCGGGTCGCCGGCGGAGAGCTTGAGCCCCTCCCACGGTACCGAGATCAGCGCGTCGCGCAGCCGTTCCCGGCCGGCCGCCAGGGTGGGCAGGTCGTCCACCGGCTCGCCGCCGAGCACGAAGTCGCGGGAGAGCAGCCGGTCGCCGGGCTGCCAGTCGGGTACCCCCTGGGACACCACGATCTCCTCGGTGGCCGTCCCGGTCGGCTTGTGCCGGCGTACCGCCGTCTTGCGGCCACCCACCGTCGCCTTGTTCTCGCTGCGCTTGACCACCGGCCGGCCCTCGACCTCGACCAGCTTGTAGACCAGCCCGGCGGTCGGCGCGCCGCTGCCGGTGACCACCGCGGTGCCCGCGCCGTAGCTGTCCACCGGCTCGGCGGCGAGCGCCGCGATGGCGTACTCGTCCAGGTCACCGGAGACGACGATCTTCGTCTCGGTGGCTCCCAGCGAGTCCAGCAGCTGCCGGGACTGCACGGCCAGCACCGACAGGTCGCCCGAGTCGATCCGGATGGCCCGCAGGTCGGGGCCGGCCACCTCGATGGCATTGCGGATGCCCTGGGCGATGTCGTACGTGTCCACCAGCAGCGTGGTCTGCTTGCCCAGCGCGGCGACCTGGGAGGCGAACGCCGCCTTCTCGTCGTCGTGCAGCAGCGTGAAGGCGTGTGCGGCGGTCCCGGTGGTGGGGATTCCGTAGCGGCGGCCGGCGGCCAGGTTCGAGGTGTGCGAGAAGCCGGCCAGGTAGGCTGCGCGGGCCGCCGCCACGGCCGCGTCCTCGTGGGTACGCCGGCCACCCATCTCGATCACCGGCCGGCCCCGGGCGGCGGTCACCATCCGGGCGGCTGCGGCGGCCACCGCGCTGTCGTGGTTGAGAATGGACAGCATCAGCGTCTCCAGCACCACGCACTCGGCGAAGGTGCCGGAGACGGTGAGGATCGGCGAACCGGGAAAGAACACCTCACCCTCGGCGTACCCGCTGATGTCGCCGGTGAAGCGGAAGGTCTCCAGCCAGTCGGCGGTGTCCGAGTCCACCACCCGCTGCCGGCGCAGGAACTCCACCGCCCCGCCGTCGAACCGGAAGTCGGCCAGCGCGTCCACGATCCGCCCGGTACCGGCGACAACGCCGTAGCGTCGCCCGGTGGGCAGCCGGCGCGCGAAGACCTCGAAGACGCACTGTCGCTGCGCCGTGCCGTCGCGCAGCGCGGCATTGAGCATCGTCAGTTCGTACTGGTCGGTCAGCAAGGCGGTGGTCACGATCATCAGCGTAGGCGATGCGGTGCGCGGCCCGCCCGGCTGAGGGTGGGCCGGCCGCCCGGCGGGACTGTGGTCCGTGGCACGATGGGGGCATGACGGCGCCCCAGGCGGCCCCGGTAGCGGAGCCGGAGGTCGAGGAGCACCCCGACGTCGCCGAGCAGGCCGAGCCAGACCGGCCCTGGGTGACCGTGGTGTGGAACGACCCGATCAACCTGATGTCCTACGTAACGTGGGTCTTCCAGAAGCTGTTCGGCTTCAGCCAGGTCAAGGCCGAGCGGCTGATGCTCGACGTGCACCAGAAGGGCAGGGCCATCGTCACCTCCGGCGCGCGGGAGCGGATGGAGCACGACGCGTCCCTGCTCCACGGCTACGGATTGTGGGCCACGGTCGATCGCTCATGAGTGGGCCGACGGCTGTCCACCCGGGTCGGCTCCCCCTCGGCGGGGCGTCGCGATGAGCCTGTTCCAGCGGCACGGCGAGCACTGCGTCGCCAGCTTCCCGGCCGACGAGGTGGCTGTCCTGCGGCAGGTGTCGGCCGAGATCATCGGGCTGCTCACGGACGGCTTCGACCACACCGACCCGGTGGTCGAACGGCTCTTCCCCGACCTGTACCGCGACGATCCGGCGGCCGCCCTGGAGTTGCGTGAGCTGACCGAGGGCGAGCTGAAGACCGGCAAGATCGATCAGGCCGGGGCGATCCTCGCTGTACTGCCCCGTACCGGCGGCGCGGTCGTCCAACTGGACGAGGAGGCGGCCCAGGCGTGGCTACGCGCCCTCAACGACGCCCGGCTTGCGCTGGGCATCCGGATCGGCATCACCGACGACAGTGACCTGCTCGACGAACTGGACGACGCCGAGATGCACGCCCCGGCATCGTTCCGGGTCCGGCAATTGACCATGTACGGCTTCCTCAGCATGCTCCAGGAGTCGCTGCTGGAGGCGATCACCGCAGGAGACGGCCCGCCGGGTAGCCGGCCGGGGCGGTCGCCGAAAGTTACCGCCGGGCCCGGTCGGTATCCGCAGGCCGCCGCCGGCCCGCCGGCGGCGCTTGTGTACCGCCCGGTGCCCGCCCCAGCCTGGTACCCGATGGGCGCCCCGTGGCCCGCGCTTTCGACCACCCGGCTGTCACCCGAGGGAGCCCCCCGTGCGCAGAGTTGTCCGGCTACTTGTCCCGCTCGTGCTGGCCGTGGGGGTCGCCGCCCTGGTCGGGCCGGTCGCACCGGCCTCCGCCGCCGGCCCCGCGGTGGCTGTCGCCACCGTCCCGGCCGCTGCCACCCCGGCGGCGTGTACCGGCACGGTGCAGATCGTGTCGCTGGCCTTCAGTCCGCCGAGCGTGCCGGCCGGGCAGTCGTCCGTTGCCCAGCTGACCGCGCGGAACTGCACGGATCAGGCGCTGGCCGTCTCGGTCACCTGGACCGCGCAGCTGATCTGGCCGGCCGGCGGCATCCCGCCGGGGTGCGCGGTCATCGACCCGCTGCTGCGGCCGGCGACCATCCCGGCCAACGGCCAGCTCGACACCGGCCAGGGCTACACGGTCTTCAGCCAGTGCCAGGCCACTACGGTGCGGGTGACCGCGCGGATCGGGGCGGCCGACGGTACGCCCCTGGCGTCGCAGAGCGCCGATCTGACCATCGCGAAGGCGACCGCCCCCTGCCGGATCAGCTACCAGCGGCAGAGCGAGTGGCCGGGCGGGTTCGTGGCCACGGTCACCATCACCAACACCGGTACCGCCCCGGTCAGCGGCTGGTCGGTCGGCTTCACCTTCCCCGGCGACCAGCGGACCACCAACGTCTGGAACGCCACGGTGAACCAGTCCGGACCGGCCCTCTCCGCCGGCAGCCTGAGCTACAACCGGGAGATCGCGCCCGGTGCGTCCACCTCCTTCGGCTTCGTCGGGAGCTGGGTCGGCAACGACACCTCGCCGACGACGTTCACCCTCAACGGCGCGGTCTGCGCGACCGGCTGACCCACCGGCATGGTGGTCGTCGAGGTGATCGCGGCCACCGACGGTCGAAGCGGGCGGGTGGAGCGGGTAAACTCATCGGCCGTGCTGACCATCGGGCGGGAGATCCTCGACGCCATCGTCGTGCACGCCCGCCGGGACCATCCGGACGAGGCGTGCGGCGTGGTGGCCGGACCCATCGGGCAGGACACGCCGACCCGGCTGATCCCGATGGACAACGCGGCCCGCTCGATGACGTTCTACGAGTTCGACTCGATGGAGCAGTTGCGGGTGTGGCGGGAGATGGACGACCGGGACGAGGAGCCGGTGGTGGTCTACCACTCGCACACCGCCACGCAGGCGTACCCGTCCCGTACCGACATCGCCTTCGCCGGCGAGCCGGGCGCGCACTACCTGCTGGTGTCGACCCGCGAGGCCGACAGCACCGAGATCCGGTCGTACCGCATCGTGGACGGCGCGGTGACCGAGGAGCCGGTACGCGTGCTGGATGGCACAGTGGATCCCGTGGCGGTAACCACCTACATGTTCGGGCAGACGCCGGCAGCGGTCGACTACGAGTGTTCCGACGCTCGTCAGTAGCTCGTCCCCGCGTTGTCCTTTCCTGTCCTGTTGCGTCGTTACCTGAGGAGTCACCGTCATGGCCGTCGAGGTCCGTATCCCCACCATCCTGCGCCAGTACACCAGCGGCGCGAAGAGCGTTTCCGGCGAGGGCGCCACCATCGCCGACCTGCTGACCAACCTGGACGCCAGCTACCCGGGCCTGCGTGGCCGGCTGATCACCGACGCCGGCGGCCTGCACCGCTTCGTCAACGTCTACGTCAACGACGAGGACGTCCGCTTCCTCGGCGCCCTCGACGCGAAGCTCAGTGACGGCGACTCCGTCACCATCCTCCCCGCCGTCGCGGGCGGCGCGCTCGTCGGCTAGCCGTCCGCGTCGCCCTGACCGGAGCGGGGTGATTTCGGTGGTCTTCGGGCTCTCGGGGACCCCGGCGGCCGGCCACTCGGTACCGCCGAGATCCGCGGCCGAGCACGGATGAGGAGTCACGGTGGCGCGGTTCGAGAGTCTGTTGGATTTCTGCGGGAACACGCCGCTGGTGGGGTTGCCCCGGCTGTCGCCGTCGCCGGAGGTCCGGCTGTGGGCGAAGCTGGAGGACCGTAACCCGACCGGGTCGGTGAAGGACCGGGCGGCGCTGTTCATGGTGCGCGCCGCCGAGGAGGCCGGCCGGCTGCGGCCCGGCGACACCATCCTGGAGCCGACCTCGGGCAACACCGGGATCGCGCTGGCCATGGTGGCGAAGCTGCGGGGGTACCGGCTGGTCTGCGTGATGCCGGAGAACGTCTCGGCGGAGCGGATCCAGATCCTCCGGATGTACGGAGCGGAGATCATCTTCTCGCCCGCGGCGGGTGGCTCGAACCAGGCCGTCGCGCAGGCCAAGCTGATCGCCGCCGAGCACCCCGACTGGGTGATGCTCTTCCAGTACGGCAACGAGGCCAACGCGCGGGCGCACTACGAGACCACCGGCCCGGAGCTGCTGCGCGACCTGCCCGACATCACGCACTTCGTGGCCGGCCTGGGCACCACCGGCACGCTGATGGGCACCGGCCGGTACCTGCGGGAGAAGGTCCCGGACATCCAGATCATCGCCGCCGAGCCACGCTACGGCGAAGTGGTCTACGGGCTGCGCAACATCGACGAGGGGTACGTCCCCGAGCTCTACGACGCCAGCGTGCTGACCCGCCGCTTCTCCGTCGGCACCCGCGACGCGGTGTTGCGTACCCGCCAGCTGGTCGAGGTGGAGGGGCTGTTCGTCGGGTTCTCCACCGGGGCGGTGTGCCACGCGGCGCTGGCCGTCGCGCACGAGGCGCTCAAGGCCGGGCGCAGCGCGGACGTGGCGTTCCTGGTCGCCGACGGCGGCTGGAAGTACCTCTCCACCGGCGCCTACGGCGGTACCCTCGCCGACGCCGAGGACGCCCTCGACGGCCAGCTCTGGGCCTGACCCCGGCGGGTCGCCCAGGCCGCGCGGGTAAGGCTGAGCCAGCGGGTCAGGGAGCGGGGTCAGCGGGTCAGGACACGCCCTTGCCGGTGACGATGATCGCCGTGATCAGGGTGGCGGCGCTGAGGCCGAGGCACACCCACGGGGTGTAGCGACGGTGCACGGTGAGGAAGCCGGCGGCGGCGGTGAGCACGCCGAAGACGCCGACCGCGAGGATGGCCGGCAGGAACCAGTCCTCGTTCTTGTGCGTGACCAGCGCGAGCCAGCCGCGCAGGCCGACCAGGATGCCGCCGAGGGCGAGCGCGGTGGCGGCCACGCACAGCCCGAACAGCCGACGGGCCGGTGGGGCCGAGTTGCGCCGGCCGGTCTGCGCCTGACGCAGCGCCTGGGCGACCGGGGTCAGGCCGATGTGCTCCCCGGTGGGGGCGAGCAGGACGGCCGGCACCCCGTCGGGGGTACGCGGGCCGGGGATGTATCCGGTCCGGGCCTCGCTGTCCAGGGACATCGTTGACACCACCGTTCTGGGGGCGGCCGGTCCCGTGGGGCGGACCGGCGGTGGGGGAACTCACCGGGCGGTTGGCCGGCCCACCGTGGCACCATCGCAGTACGGCGGCCGGCTGTTGCCGGAGCGATCGGGCGCGGTTTGGACACCCTTGCTCCTACCCTGTCACGTTAGCGACATCAGGCGCCAGACGCCTGCGGGTGGGGGCGGCCGGGCGCGTAGGCTGCGCATCGAAGCGGTATTGCGCGAAGGGGGGCGGCGATGAAGCTGACCGTGCTCGGCTGCGCCGGCAGTTTCCCAGGGCCGGATTCCGCCTGCTCCGCATACCTGCTCGAAGCGGACGGATTCCGTCTGCTCATTGACTTTGGCACCGGTTCACTGGCTGCTCTGCAGCGTCTCGGGGCGTTGTCGAGCGTCGATGCGATCCTCCTCTCCCATCTCCACTGCGACCACATGTTGGACGCCTGCTCCTACATAGTGGTCCGTCGGTACGCGCCGGACGGCCCCTCCCCACGACTGCCGCTCTACGGCCCGACCGGCGTGCACGAGCGGCTGACCGCCGCCTACGGCGCCCCCGACGAGGGCCCGATCGACGACGTGTACGACTGTCACGAGCTGGTCGCCGGCACCCGGGACATCGGCCCTTTCGCGGTGACGGTTGACCGGGTAAACCATCCCGTCGAGACCTACGGGGTGCGGGTCGAGCACGCGGGCCGGGTGCTCACCTACTCGGCGGACACCGCGATGTGCGAGACGCTGCTGCGGCTGGCCGACAAGGCCGACGTCTTCCTCTGCGAGGCCAGCTACCTCGACGGCCGCCCCAACCCGCCGGACCTGCACCTCACCGGCGGTGAAGCCGGCTCGATCGCCACCAAGGCCAGCGTCGGCCGGCTGCTGCTCACCCACCTGGTGCACGCCTGGGGCGACCCGGCCGAGACCCTGGAAGCGGCCAGCGCCAACTTCGCCGGCCCGGTCACCGTGGTCCACTCCGGCGACACGTACACCGTCTGAGCGGACCCGGCGCGGAAGCCATCGGGCAGCGGGCGCGGGCGACGACCGAGATATCATCGCCAGTTTGTCCCCCGGACAACCTGCGGTCCTCCGGTGCACCGCAACCTCCCCGATGTTGTGGTCATGCGCATCGCGATCGTCACCGAGTCGTTCCCACCCGATGTCAACGGCGTCGCGCACTCCGTCGTGCGGGTGGCCGAACAGCTGCTGGCCCGTGGCCACCAGCCCCTGGTGATCGCCCCGCAGCCGCCGTCCGGGCTGCCGCGGGTCGCCGGTCACTTCCCCTACCCGGTCGTCCGGGTGCCTTCCCTGCCGCTGCCCGGGTACCCGAGTCTGCGGCTCGGGCTGCCCAGCCCCCGGATCGCCGAAGCGCTGATCCGGCACCGTACCGACGTGCTGCACCTGGCCGCCCCGGTGCTGCTCGGAGCCCGGGCCGCCCAACTGGGTCGCCGGCTGGGCATCCCGTCGGTGGCCGTGTTCCAGACCGACGTGCCCGCGTACGCGCGTGCGTACAAGCTGTCCAACCTCACCGAGGGGGCGGCCTGGCGCTGGCTGCGCACCGTCCACAACGGCGCCGGCCGTACCCTCGCCCCGTCCACCGCCAGCGCCACCGCCCTGCTCACCCACGGCATCGAACGGGTCTGGCTGTGGGGCCGTGGGGTGGACGTGGCCCGGTTCCACCCCGACCGGCGCAGCACCGGGCTGCGGCGCGCGCTGGCCCCCGGCGGTGAGGTGCTGGTCGGCTACGTCGGTCGACTCGCCCACGAGAAGCGGGTCGACCTGCTCGCCCCGATCGCCGCGCTGCCCGGGGTCCGGCTGGTGATCGTCGGTGGCGGGCCGCAGGAGGCGATGCTGCGCCGGGCGCTGCCGGGGGCGGTGTTCCTGGGTACCCGCTCCGGCGACCAGCTCGCCCGGATCTACGCCAGCCTCGACGTGTTCGCGCACGCCGGCCCGTACGAGACGTTCGGCCAGACGCTGCAGGAGGCGGGGGCGAGCGGACTGCCGGTGGTGGCGCCGGCCCAGGGCGGCCCGCTGGACATCGTCGCGGACGGCGAGACCGGCTTCCTGGTGCCCCCGGACAGCTCCGGTCCACTGGTCGACGCGGTGGCCCGGCTCGCCTACGACCCGGCCCTGCGCGAGCGGATGGGCCGGGCGAGCCGCGCCCGCCTGCTCGGCCGCAGCTGGACCGCGCTCGGCGACGAGCTGATCGGCCACTACGCCGCGGTACTCGGCGGCGCCCGGCTGGCCGCCGCGCTGCACGACGTCCCCACCAACCCGGAGCCGATCGCCATCGCCCCGCCCGCCGGTGCCGGAGTGCAGCCGCCGCTGGAGAACGCCGCGTGAGGATCGTCCGGCTGGCCAACTTCGTCGCGCCCGACTCGGGTGGGCTGCGTACCGCCCTGCGCGAACTGGGCGCCGGCTACCTCGCCGCCGGCCACGAGCCGGTCCTGGTGATCCCGGGCGGCGCCGCGTCGGACGAGTGGACCGGGCAGGGGCGGGTGGTCACCGTGCCCGGCCCGACCCTGCCGGGCTGGGGCGGGTACCGGGTGCTGGTCAACCGGCTGCGGCTGCGGGCGCTGCTGGAGAAGCTGGAGCCGGACCGGTTGGAGGTCTCCGACCGCAGCACGCTGCGTTGGACCGGCGCCTGGGCACGGGAGCGCGGCGTGCCGTCGGTGATGGTCTCGCACGAGAGCATCGCCGGCATCCTGGGGCTGGCCGGCCGGGTGCTGTCCGGTCCGACCGGCGCGCTCGCGGACACCCTGAACCGGCGCACCGCCGGGCACTACACCCGGGTGGTCTGCACCACGCAGTGGGCCGCCGCCGAGTTCGAGCGGCTCGGCGTGGCGAACCTGGACCGGGTACCACTCGGCGTGGACCTGGAGCTCTTCAGCCCCGAACGGCACAGCGCCGCCCTGCGGGACAGGCACGCCGCCCCGCACGAGCTGCTGCTCGTCCACTGTGGACGGCTGTCCCCGGAGAAGAAGCCGCACCGCTCGATCCGGGCGCTGGCGGCGCTGCGGGCGGCCGGAGTGCCGGCCAGGCTGGTGGTCGCCGGGCACGGCCCGCTCGCCGCCCGGCTGCGCCGGCAGGCGCAGGGGCTGCCGGTCCGGTTCACCGGCTTCATCCGGGACCAGGTGGCCCTCGCCGCCCTGCTCGCCAGCGCCGACGTGGTGCTCGCCCCCGGGCCGGTGGAAACCTTCGGGCTGGCCGCCCTGGAGGCGTTGGCCTGTGGTACCCCGGTGGTCGTTGATGCCGCCAGCGCCCTGCCTGAAGTGGTCGGGGAGGCCGGGGTGGCGGTCGCGGACGAGGACTTCGCGGCCGGGGTGTGCGCGGCGCTCGAAGTCCCCGAGCCGATCCGGCGGGCGGCTGCCAGGCGGCGGGCCGAGGAGTTCGGCTGGCCGGCCGCGGTGGCCGGTTTCCTTGCCGCGCACGGTGTTCCCGCCCCAGTGGCCGCACCTGTCGGAGTCCTCACGCTCGGCGCGACAGTGGCCCAGACGGTCGAGCCGGTCGGGAGGTGAGTGGTGGCGACGTTCGTGGCGCTCGGTGACTCGATCACCCTGGGTATCGGCGACCCGGTCGACGACAGTTCGACGGGGGACGGCGAATGGCGGGGGTGGGCCCGGTTGCTGGCGGACAGCCTGCCGGGGGTACGGCTGCACAATCTGGCGGTCAGCGGGGCGCTGAGCGGCGACGTGGAGCGCGGTCAACTGCCCCGGGCGCTGGAGCTGCGGCCGGCGCTGGCGGCGGTGATCGTCGGGGTGAACGACACGCTGCGCTACGACTTCCGCCCGGCCCGGGCCACCGGGGCGCTCGCGCACACCATCGGTGCGCTCTGCGCCGCCGGGGCGCTGGTGCTCACCATGCGGCTGCCGGATGCGGGCAGGATGTTCGGCCTGCCCCGGGCGTTGGCGAACCCGCTGGCCCGGCGGATGGCGGTGGTCAACGACGCGGTGGTCGAGTTGGCCGGCGAGTTCGACACGGTGCACTTCGACGCCGCCGCGCACCCGGCAACCTTCGACCGTCGCATGTGGAGCGTCGACCGGCTGCACCCGAGCGAGCGCGGGCACCGGTTCATCGCCGGGCAGTTCCACGCGCTGCTGGCGGCCCGGGGCTACCCGGTCGGGCCGGCGCCGGACCCGCAGCCGACCAGTCCGGCGCCGACCACGGCCGCCCAGCTACGGTGGCTGGCGACGGAGGGTACCCGCTGGTTGGTGGACCGCTCCACGGACCTGCTGCCGGGCCTGTTCCTGCTGGCCGCCCGGGAGGCGCTGGGCCGCCCGACCGAACTGACCCTGCCGCCGCCACCGACCGGGGTTGGCCCCGACACTCCCGGACGGCTGGCGGCGGGCACCGCCGCGGCGCGGCCACCGGTCGGCAACTAGGCTCGGGGCATGTCCCGACCCGACGGTCGCAGCGCCGACCAGCTCCGTCCCGTGACGCTCGCCCGGCAGTGGAGCATCCACCCGGAGGGCTCCGTCCTTGTCGAGTTCGGCAACACCCGGGTGCTCTGCACAGCCAGCGTCACCGAGGGTGTGCCGCGCTGGCGCAAGGGCTCCGGCCTGGGCTGGGTGACCGCCGAGTACGCGATGCTGCCCCGGGCCACGAACACCCGCTCCGACCGGGAGAGCGTGAAGGGCCGCATCGGTGGGCGCACCCACGAGATCTCCCGGCTGATCGGTCGGAGCCTGCGCGCCTGCCTGGACCTCGCGGCGCTCGGCGAGAACTCGATCGTCCTCGACTGTGACGTGCTGCAGGCCGACGGGGGTACCCGCACCGCCGCGATCACCGGGGCCTACGTCGCCCTGGCCGACGCGGTCGGGTGGCTGCACCAGCGCAAGGCGCTTGCCGGCAAGCCGGCGGACGCGCTGCACCGCTCGGTCGCGGCCGTCAGTGTCGGCATCATCGGCGGGCAGCCCCGCCTGGACCTGTGCTACGAGGAGGACTCGGTGGCCGAGGTGGACATGAACATCGTCTGCACCGGTACCGGCGACTTCGTCGAGGTGCAGGGTACCGGCGAGGCGGGCGTCTTCCACCGCAAGGAACTCGACGCGCTGCTCGACCTCGGGGTGGCCGGCTGCGCCGAGTTGGCGCTCGCACAGCGGGCGGCCCTGGCGTCGTGACCGGTTCGCTGCTGCTGGCCACCCGCAACGCCAAGAAGCTCGCCGAACTGAACCGCATCCTGGACGGCGCGGGTATCGGGGTGCTCGGCCTCGGTGACGTGCCGCAGTACCCGGAAGCGCCCGAGACGGAGCTGACCTTCGCGGGTAACGCGCTGCTCAAGGCCCGCGAGGGCGTGGCGCACACCGGCCTGGCCACCATCGCCGACGACTCCGGGCTGACCGTGGACGCGCTGGGCGGGATGCCCGGCGTCTTCAGCGCCCGTTGGTCCGGAAAGCACGGCGACGACCTCGCCAACCTGGAGCTCGTACTCGCTCAGGTCGGGGACGTGCCCGACGAGCACCGGGGCGCGGCATTCGTCTGCGCCGCCGCGTTGGTCCTCCCGGACGGTCGGGAGTTCGTCGCCGACGGCAAGATGCGCGGCACCCTGCTGCGCGCCCCCCGGGGCACCGGTGGCTTCGGTTACGACCCGATCTTCCAGGCCGACGGCCAGCACGTCACCAACGCCGAACTCACCCCCGCCGAGAAGGACGCCATCTCGCACCGCGGCATCGCCTTCCGCGCCCTCGCCCGCGTCATCCGCGACCTCCCGCTCGCGTAGTAGCGCCCGCTCCCCAGGGAGCGCGCGCTCCCCGGGCGGCGCTTCGTGGCCAGCGCCAGACCGCACTTAGTGCTGTTATTCCGCTCGGATAACAGCACTAAGTGCGGTGTCGCCACCCCACCCCCCGCGAGTGCGTCCATCGCGGCGCCCGCGGGCGCGGCGCTACGCGAGCGGGCCCACCTCCGCCTCGACCTCGGCGCGCAGCGCCGGCCCGCGGACCACGTCGCGGCACGCCTCCAGGACCGGGGCGAGGAAGATGTCGGGGCCGGGGGCGCCCGCGAACGGGGTGAGCGCGGCGATCGCGGCCCGGCCCGCGGGGGAGGGCGTCAGCGGGGCGCGCAGTTGCAGGCCGCGTACGGCGGCGAGCAACTCGACCGCGAGCAGGCTGGTCAGGTTGTCCAGGACCGTACGCAGCTTGCGGGCGGCCGACCAGCCCATGCTCACGTGATCCTCCTGCATCCCGCTGGTGGGTACCGAGTCGACGCTCGCCGGGCCGGCCAGTCGACGGTTCTCCGCGACGATCCCGGCCGCCGTGTACTGGGCGATCATCAGCCCCGAGTTCACGCCCGGGTCAGGGGTGAGGAACGCCGGCAGGTCGCGGGAGCGGCACACGTCGAGCAGCCGGTCCACCCGACGCTCGGCGATCGCGCCCACCTCGGCGGCGGCGATGGCCAGGAAGTCGGCGGCGAAGCCCAGGGGCGCGCCGTGGAAGTTGCCGGTGGACAGCACCCGGCCGTCGGGGAGGACCACCGGGTTGTCCACCACGGAGAGCAGTTCCCGGCCGGCGACCTGGGTGACGAAGTCCAGCGTGTCTCGGGCCGCGCCGGCCACCTGCGGGGCGCAGCGGATCGAGTACGCGTCCTGGATGGCGTGCGCGAGGTCGTCACGGTGGCTGTCCATCACCTCGGAGCGCTGCAGCAGCCGGTAGATGTTCGCGGCCGAGGTGACCTGGCCGGGGTGCGGCCGGATGGCGTGCAGCTCCGCCAGGAACGGCCGGTCGGAGCCGAGCATCGCCTCGGTGGACAGCGCGGCGGTCAGGTCGGCCATGGTGAACAGGTGGGCGGCGTCGTCGGCGGCGAGCAGCAGCATGCCGAGCATCCCGTCGGTACCGTTGATCAGCGCCAGGCCCTCCTTGCTGGCCAGCTCGACCGGGGCCAGGCCGGCCGAGTGCAGGGCTTCGCCGCCGTTGATGCGGGCGCCGTCCTTGCCGAGCACCCAGCCCTCGCCGAGCAGTACCAGCGCGCAGTGCGCGAGCGGGGCCAGGTCGCCGGATGCGCCGAGCGAGCCGTGCTCGGGTACCCACGGGGTGATGTCGTGGTTGAGCAGGTCCACCAGGCCCCGGGCGACGAGTGGGCGTACCCCGGAATGGCCGAAGGCCAGCGAGCGGACCCGCAGCAGGATCATGGCCCGGACCACTTCGCGGGGCATCGGCGCGCCCACTCCGGCTGCGTGCGAGCGGATCAGCGCGTGCTGCAGCTCGGCCCGGCGCTCCGGTGCGATGGAGGTGTTGGCGAGCGCGCCGAAGCCGGTGGTGACGCCGTAGACGGGGCGGCCGGAACGCTCGATGTCGTCGACGATCACCCGGCTGCGGGCCATCGCGACCACGGCTTCCTCGGCCAGCTCGACGCTCTCGTCATGGCGCGCGACGGCGATCACGTCGGCGGGGCTGATCCCGGTCGGCTGCACAGTCACGGTCATTGCGGTACTCCCTCATCCAGAACGGTGCCCGAACCCGGGACGCGCCGTAGGACAGCGCCGCCGCGCAGGACGGTGCCGACCAGCGGCACGCCGGGCCGGTAGGCCAGGTGCAGGTGACTGGGGGCGTCGAGGATCACCAGGTCGGCGCGGGCACCCACGGTCAACACGCCGATGTCGTTGCGGCGCAAGCGCCTGCGCGCCGCCGGCGGTGGCCGCCCAGAGCGCTTCGGCAGGCGTCATGCCCATCTCCCGGACGGCGAGGGCGATGCAGAACGGCATCGAGGAGGTGTACGACGATCCGGGGTTGCAGTCGGTCGCCAGCGCCACCGTGGCACCCGCGTCGAGCAGCCGGCGCGCGTGCGGGTACGGCGAGCGGGTGCTGAACTCCGCGCCCGGCAACAGGGTCGCCACCGTCTGCGAGCCGGCCAGCGCGTCGATGTCCACAGTGGACAGGTGCGTGCAGTGGTCGGCGCTGGCGCAACCCAGCTCCACCGCGAGCTGCACCCCGCCGCCGGCGCTGAGCTGGTTGGCGTGGATGCGGGGCAGCAGGCCCGCGCGGATGCCGGCGGTGAGCACCGCCCGGGACTGCTCCACGTCGAACGCGCCACGCTCGCAGAACACATCCACCCAGCGGGCGTACGGCCGCGCGGCGGCCAGCATCTCGCCACAGACCAGTTCCGTGTACGAATCCGCGTCGCTGTCCGGGGGGACCACATGCGCGCCGAGGAAAGTCGTCTCGACGCTGAACTCGGCGGCGATCCGCAGGCTGCGCTGCTCGTCCGCGACGGACAGCCCGTAGCCGCTCTTGATCTCGATGGTGGTGGTGCCCTGCCGGGTCGCCTCGGCCACCAGCCGGGCCACGTTCGCCCGCAGGGTGGCGTCGTCGGCGGCCCGGGTGGCCGCCACGGTGGTCCGGATGCCGCCGCCGGTGTACGGGTCGCCGGCCATCCGGGCGGCGAACTCGGCAGCCCGGTCTCCCGCGAAGACCAGGTGCGCGTGACTGTCCACGAAACCCGGGATCACTGCCGCGCCGGCCACGTCGAGTCGCGTGTCGGCGGCGGGCGCGTGCCGACGCGGCCCGATCCAGGCGACGTGGCCGTCCTCGACCACCAGCGCGGCGTCGTGCAGGGTGCCCTGCGGGCCGTGGGTGGTCAGCTCGCCGATGCCGTCCAGCAGCACAGTGTCACCGCCACAGCGCCCCGATCGCGGTACCCAGTTCGGCGGCCACGTCGATACTCACGTGCCGGCCGTCGCGGACCACCGGGCGGCCGTCCACGATCACCTGGTCGATATCGGCCGGGCTGGCCGCGTACACGGCTGCCGCCAGGCGGTTGTACGCCGGCGGTGCGGACCCCGTCGAGGCGTACCGTCACCAGGTCGGCGCGCTGGCCGGGGGCGATCCGGCCGGCATCGGGCCAGCCGAGCGCCCGGTGCCCGGTGATCGTGGCGGCGGTGAGTAGTTCGGCCGGGGTGAAGTGGCCGCGATGCCCGGTGCGCAGCCGCTCGTTCAACTCCACGGCGCGGGCCTCCTCGAAGAGGTCCACCACCGCGTGCGAGTCGCTACCCAGGCACAGTGGGCTGCCGGCGTCCACGAGTTCGCGGGCCGGCCCGATGCCGTCGGCGAGGTCGCGTTCGGTGGTGGGACAGAAGCACACGCCGGTACCGGTGTCGCCCAGCAGCGCCCGGTCCACATCGGACAGATGGGTGGCGTGGACCGCCGTGGTGCCCGGTCCGAGCAGGCCGGCGCTGTGCAGCAACTCGACCGGGGAGCAGCCGTACCGGGCGTGGCACTCCTCGTTCTCGGCCGGCTGCTCGCTGACGTGGACGTGCAGCGGCCGGTCGCCGGCCAGTTCGGCGAGTCCGGCCAGGGCGGCGGCGGGTACCGCGCGGACGGAGTGCGCGGCCATCCCGATCCGGGCGGTGGCGGTGTCCGGCGCGTTGAACGCCCGCTGGGCCCACGCGGCCACCGTGCCGTCGGAGAACCGGCGCTGCACCCCTTCCGGGGCGGATCCGTCCACTGTGGACGTCAGATAGACGGTGTCCAGCAACGTGATCCGGATGCCGGCCTCGTGCGCGGCGGCGAGCAGGGCGGTGCCCATCGCGTTCGGCTCGTCATACGGGGTGCCGTCCGGGCCGTGGTGCAGGTAGTGGAACTCGCCGACGCAGCTCACTCCGGCCAGTGCCAGCTCGGCGAAGACCGCGCGGGCGAGGCGGTGGTAGCTGTCCGGGTGCAGGCGGGCGGCAAGGGCGTACATCTGCTCGCGCCAGGAGAAGAAATTGCCCCGGCCGGCCTGGGTACGCCCGCGCAGGGCCCGGTGGAAGGCGTGCGAGTGCGCGTCCGCGAAGCCGGGCAGGGTGAGTCCGGGCAGCGCGACCGCGGTCGGGTCGGCGGGAGCATCCGGTCGCACGGCGACGATCCGCCCCGAGGACACTGTGATCGCCACCTGCCCGGCCAGCCCGTCGGCGTCGACCGCTCCGCCCGCGCTCCCGTTCGGGCCGAGAGGAGCGCCGAGCCAGGCGTACTCGGCGTGGTAGGTCACGGTCGGCATGCCAGCTCCTCCAGCACTGCGGCCAGGGCGGCGACGCCGGCCTCGCAGTCGGCGTCGGTGGCCGCTTCGGCGGGGGCGTGCGAGACGCCGGACGGGTTGCGGACGAACAGCATCGCGGTCGGCAGCGCTGCCGCCAGTACCCCCGCGTCGTGGCCGGCGCCGGTCGGCAGCAGTGGCGCGTCGCCCAGGGTGGCGACGATCCGGTCGCGCAGGGTCTCGTCGAAGCGGGTCTGCGGCGAACGGGACTCCTCGGTCACCGTGACCGTGGTGCCGTCGCGGGTCGCGCGCTCCTGCGCCCGCGCGACGATCGCGTCGACCAGCGCGGTCAGCGCCGCCTCGTCCGGCGCGCGGGCGTCCAGCCAGCCGGTCACCCTGGCCGGTACCGCGTTGGTGGCATTGGGATGCGCCTGCACCCTGCCTACCGTGGCGACCGCGCCGTCGGTGCGGGCCGCCTTGTTCGCGGCCAGCACGGTGTAGGCGTAGGTGAGCATCGGGTCGCGCCGGTCGGCCATCCGGGTGGTGCCCGCGTGGTTGCCCTCGCCGGTGAAGTCCAGCCGCCACCGGCCGTGCGGCCAGATCGCGGTCGCCACCCCGACCGGGACGGTCAGCGCCCGACCCTGCTCGATGTGCAGCTCCACGAAGCAGCCGATCCGGGAGACCAGGTTCGGCGCGGCCCCCAGCGTGCCGTCGAGCTGGCCGGCGGCGCGCATGGCGGTGAGCACGCTGACCCCGTCGCGGTCGCGCAGCCCGCCGGCGCGGGCCGGGTCGATGGTGCCGGTGAGCAGCCGGGAACCCAGGCAGGCCACCCCGAACCGGCCGCCCTCCTCCTCGGTGAAGGCCACCACGGCGATCGGCCGGCGGAGTTGGCATCCCGTGTCCCGTAAGGCATCCAGCGCGAGGAAAGCGGAGGCGATGCCGAGCGGGCCGTCGTAGCCGCCGCCGTGCGGGACGGAGTCGAAGTGCTGAGCCGGTCACCACCGCGTCACCGGCTGCCGGGTCACCGAGCCAGGCCCACAGGTTGCCGTTGTTGTCGGTCTCCACCAACAGGCCACGCTTCTCGGCCTGCTCGTGGAACCAGGCCCGGCAGGCGAGTTCGGCGGGCGACCAGGAGTACCGCAGGTAGCTGCCGTCGTCCTGCCGGCCGATCGGGGCGAGGGTGTCCCACAGTGCCCGGAAACTCACGTCGCCTCCCCGAACGCGGGCGCGGTTTCGTTCTCCCGCATGGGGATCCGCACGCCGGTCGCGCCGGCCACCGCGTCGGCGGTCGGGTACCCGGCGTCCACGTGCCGGATGATGCCGGTGCCGGGATCGTTGCGCAGCACCCGTTCCAGCTTCTGCGCGGCGAGTTCGGTGCCGTCGGCCACGCACACCTGCCCGGCGTGGATGGAGCGCCCGATGCCCACCCCGCCGCCGTGGTGGATGGAGACCCAGGACGCTCCGGATGCCGTGTTCAGCAGCGCGTTGAGCAGTGGCCAGTCGGCGATCGCGTCGGAGCCGTCGGCCATCGCCTCGGTCTCCCGGTACGGCGAGGCGACCGACCCGCAGTCCAGGTGGTCCCGGCCGATCACGATCGGGGCAGCCACCGCGCCGCTTTCCACCAGCTCGTTGAAGCGCAGTCCGGCCCGGTCCCGTTCGCCGTAGCCGAGCCAGCAGATCCGGGCCGGCAGCCCCTGGAAGGCCACTTTCTCGCCGGCCAGCCGGATCCACCTGGCCAGCGACTCGTGCTCCGGGAACAGCTCCAGCACCGCCCGGTCGGTCGTCGCGATGTCGGCCGGGTCACCGGAGAGCGCCGCCCACCGGAACGGCCCCTTGCCCTCGCAGAACAGCGGCCGGATGTAGGCGGGGACGAAGCCGGGGAACGCGAACGCCCGGGGGTACCCGGCCAACTGCGCCTCGCCCCGGATCGAGTTGCCGTAGTCGAAGACCTCGGCCCCGGCGTCCAGGAAGCCCACCATCGCCTCGACGTGCGCGGCCATACTCGCCCGCGACCTGTCCGTGTACTCCTCCGGTTTCTCGGCCGCGTACGCCGCCGCCTCCTCCGGGTCGACCCCCACCGGCACGTACGACAGCGGGTCGTGCGCCGACGTCTGGTCGGTGACGATGTCCACGGCGATGCCCTGGGCGAGCAACTCGGAGAGTATCGTCGCCGCGTTGCCGACCACGCCCACCGACAGCGGTCGGCGGGCCGCCTTGGCCGCCAACGCCTGCGCCACGCCCTCGTCCACTGTGGACGCGACGGTGTCCAGGTAGCGGGTGGCCAGCCGGCGCTCCAGCCGGTCCCGGGCCACGTCGACGATCAGGCAGACGCCGCCGTTCATGGTGACGGCGAGCGGCTGCGCGCCGCCCATCCCGCCACAGCCGGCGGTCAGCGTCAGGGTGCCGGCGAGGCTGCCGTCGCCGCCACGCGCGGCGGCCAGTTTGGCGGCGACCGCCGCGAAGGTCTCGTAGGTGCCCTGCAGGATGCCCTGGGTGCCGATGTAGATCCAGGAGCCGGCGGTCATCTGCCCGTACATGGTCAGCCCGAGCTTCTCCAGCCGGCGGAACTCCGGCCAGGTCGCCCAGTCGGGGACCAGGTTGGAGTTGGCGATCAGCACCCGGGGGGCCCACTCGTGGGTACGGAACACGCCCACCGGGCGACCGGAGGCGACCAGCATCGTCTCGTCGTCGGCGAGCGTGGTGAGGGTACGCACCAGGGCGTGGAAGGACGGCCAGTCCCGGGCCGCCTTGCCGGTGCCGCCGTAGACCACCAGGTCCTCGGGTCGCTCGGCGACCTCCGGGTCCAGGTTGTTGTGCAGCATCCGCAGCGCCGCCTCCTGCGGCCAACTGCGCGCGGTCAGGCCAGTGCCTCGCGGTGCGCGGATCACATGCTCCTCCGTGCCATTCGGGCCGGCGTGGCCGGCGGGTGTCTCCGGCCGGGGCCGGCGGGGTCAGGGTAGGAAGATGTCGCGGCGGGCTGCGGAGGTTTCGAACTCCTCCAGCCGGGTCTGGGCGGTTTCCGGGAGCGCGTCGCAGAGCGCCTGGACCAGCGCCATGGCCAGCGCCATCGGGGCGGTCTGCAGGTCGAAGACGAGCTTCGCGCCGACCGGGGCGGTCAGCGTCACGTCGGCGGGTCGGGCGGCCGGGCTGACCGGCGAGTCGGTGAGCACCACCACGGCCAGCCCGGCGGCGCGCGCGGCGTGCAGCGCGTCCACCGCTTCCCGTGGGTACCTGGGCAGCACAACTCCCAGCATCGCGGTCGCGCCGGCCGCGCGGGCCTGATCCAGCCGATCTCCGAGCAGGCTGCCGCCCTCGGTGAGCAGCCGCACGTCGGGGTGCACCTTGCTGGCGAAGTACCCGAAGTAGCCGGCGAGCGGGGCGGCGGCGCGTAGTCCGAGCACCGGCAGCGGCCGGCTGGCGGCGAGCAGGCCGGCCGCCCGGGTCAGCGCGGCCCGGTCGGCGCCACCGTCAGCCAGCCGCTCGGCCAGCCGGGTGAGCCCGGTGATCTCCCCGGCGATGGCGGCCTGGAGTTCGTTGCGCGCGTCGGGTGGGGTCGGGGTGGCGGGGCTGCCGACGGCGCCGCGCACGGCGTGCCGTAGCGCCGGGTACCCGTCGTAGCCCAGGGCGGTGGCGAACCGGGTGACCGAGGGCTGGCTGACCCGGGCCAGGTCGGCGAGCTCCCCGCTGGACAGGTACGCCGCGCCCGCGCCCTGCTCCAGCACGCACTGCGCGATGCGGCGCTGGGTCGGCGTGAGCCGTACCCCGTCGAACAGTGCCTGTAACTGTTCATGCACCTGCCCAGACTATGTACGAATCCATTCAGGAGGCAAGCGTCACATCCGTCGCCATCCATCGACGCACAGGGTCTAGCATCAAACTCAACGCCTGATGAATTCTGGAGGAGTCATGGACACCGATGTGGTGATCGTGGGAGCCGGGCCGACCGGGCTCACCCTGGCTGTCGCGCTGCGCGCCCGGGGCGTCGACGCGGTGCTGCTGGACCGGCAGGCGGAAGGGGCCAACACCTCGCGCGCCGCCGTCGTGCACGCCCGCACCCTGGAGGTGCTGGAAGACCTCGACGTGAGCCGGCGGATGGTCGACGCGGGCCTGATCGCCCGACGCTTCGCCATCCGGGAGGGCCACAAAGCCCTGCTGCGCCTGGACTTCGCCAGCCTGCCGACGAAGTATCCGTACGCGCTGATGATCCCGCAGAGCGCGACCGAGGCGATCCTCGCGGCCCGGCTGCGCGAACTCGGCGGCGACGTCCGCCGGCCGTGCGCGGTCACCGCCGTCGACCAGGGTGGCGTCACCCTGGAGGGCGGCGAGCGGATCACCGCCCGCTACGTGGTCGGCGCCGACGGCATGCACAGCATCGTGCGCGAGCAGGCCGGCATCGGCTTCGTCGGAGCCGCCTACGGGCAGTCCTTCCTGCTCGCCGACGTGACGGTGGAGTGGCCGCTGCCCGCAGACGAGGTCGAACTGTTCTTCGACCCGGCCGGGGTGATGGTCGTCGCGCCACTGCCCGGCGGCCATTTCCGCATCGTCGCCACCGCTGGACGATGCCCCCGAACAGCCGACCGCCGCCCAGGTGCAGGCGCTCCTCGACGCGCGCGGCCCGGCCGGCCCGGTGCGGGTGCAGGAGGTCGCCTGGGGTTCCCGGTTCCGGGTCCACCACCGCCTCGCCGAGCACTACCGGGCCGGCAACATCCTGCTCGCCGGGGACGCCGCGCATGTCCACAGCCCGGCCGGCGGCCAGGGCATGAACACCGGAATCCAGGACGCCGTCGCGTTGGCGGCGGCGATCACCGGCAACACCATCGACGGGTACGAGCGCAGCCGTCGCCCGGTCGCCGAAGGCGTCGTCCGGTTCACCGACGTGACCACCCGGGCGGCCACCCTGCACAGCGCGGCCGGTCGGTTCGCCCGGAACACCCTGCTGCGTACCGTCGGCCGGGTACCCCGCCTCCAGCGGGCCGTTTCCTACCGGATAGCGGAGCTGGACACCCGCTGACTAGCCTGAGCGCATGCGGCTGTCTTCCCTGCACCTGTACCCGGTCAAGGGCTGCCACCGGGTCGACGTCACCGAGGCTGACGTACTGCCCTGGGGGCTGGCCGGCGACCGCCGCTGGTTCCCGGTGGACGTCGATGGCGTCATGGTCAGCCAGCGCGAGTTGCCGGTGCTCACCCAGGTCCAGCCGACCCTGCTGGCCGGCGCGATCCGGCTGACCGCGCCCGACCGGCCCGACCTGGTGGTCGCCGAGGTCGCCGGAGACTATGCGGAGGTCCAGCTCTGGAAAACCCGGTTCAAGGTCAGCCGGGCCGGTCCCGCCGCCGACGAATGGCTCTCCGCCCTGACCGGCCAGCCGCTGCGGCTGGTGTGGATGGACGACCCGACCCGCCGGCCGGTCAACCCGGATTACGGCCTGCCGGGCGACGTGGTCAGTGCCGCCGACGGGTACCCGCTGCTGCTCACCAACCCGGCTTCCCTGGCCCAGCTCAACGACTGGATCGTCGAGCGCGACCCGGCGCAGCAGCCGGTCCCGATGACCCGGTTCCGACCGAACGTGGTCGTCGAGGGCGCACCCGCATGGGCCGAGGACGGCTGGGCCGGCCGGCGGATCCGCATCGGCGAAGTGGTGTTCCGGATGCCCAAGCCGTGCGACCGGTGCGTGATGACCACCAACGACCAGGAGACCGGCGAGCGCGGCCCGGAGCCGTTGCGTACCCTCGGCCGGACCCGCAACATCGACCAGAAACTGCTCTTCGGCATGAACCTCATCCCCGACAACACCGGCACCCTGCACGTCGGCGACCCCGCCGAAATCCTCGACTGACCGCTAACCCGCCAGCCGCGCCCGGCATTCGGCTGCGCTGCGCGAAATCCGGCTCACGAAACGGTCGGCCAGACCGTGAGCGAGTTCGTTGAGGTTGGGTTCACGCACCGTGTCCGCGAAGCTGTCGGCGGCGGCTGCGGCGAGTGCGTCGACGCGGGCGATCACGGCATCCGGGTCGAGGCCGACCGCTGTGGCCAGTCGCCGCCAATGCCGGCCGTGGACGGCAGCGATGCGGTACTCGCCGCCGATCTTCATAGCCATCCGCAACTTGGGCAGGTGCATCTCGTCGTAGACCAGTGCGCTCGCGACGTCGTACAGCGGGGCGAGGCGCACCTGTGTGCCGGCCAGGAGCACCGAGTAGTTCTTGGCGTGCGCATCGGTACCTCCGACTATCCAGTTGAACGCCAACGCGTCGATGAAACGGGCGATCTCCGCTGCGGCGTATGCCGGATGCGGTGCGTTGGTGCGCAACAGGTCCACGACCAGCTCGGCCGACGGGCCGCCGTCACTCTGGTATTTGCGGGTGGGCGGGACGCCGAGCGCCTGGCAGGTGTCCTCCTGGTGTACCCGGGTGATCCGTCCCCCGGCGCCGAAGTCCCGGTCGTAGCGCTCGACAACGACGACCCGCTCGTCACCGAAGGCTGCGATCGTCGAAGTCGCGGCTGCCAGGCCGAGGCGACGCGCGGCACTCAGACACAGGTGCTCGTTCAGGTCGTGGTCGGCCAGTCCGGCGACCGCCGGTTTGAGGATGTGCGTGGTGGGTACCGCGCCCCACGGTTCGCCCCAGCGTCCGTCAGCGTCCCGGTAGAGGGCGGTCTTCGCCTGTGCTCCGGCCAGGCTGAACTGGCCGGTGTCATGGACATGCCAGGCGGCCGGGTCACGGCGCAGGGTTCGCAGCCGCTCGGCCACCTGGTCCGTGCTGAGCCAGCGCACGCCGCCGTCGCCGGCCAACAGGCCGGATACCCGGTCAGGGTGGACGAACTGGACCGCTCCGGCGCAGTCCTCGCCGACGTGGCGCAGCAGCGCGAACGGGTTGCCTGCCGAGACGTTGTACGTGCGGGCCCAGCGCTCGATCACCCGCTCGTTGTCGGGGAGCAGTCCGGAGAGGAAGGCGCGGACCGGGGCATCGGGGTGTGTGTGCTGAGCCAGCGGCATGGACAACGACACCGGGGTGGCCGCCGGATCGTCCAGCCATGCTTCGTCGTAGCTGAGCGTGAGTCGGCCGGCGTTGCCCACGGTCACGGTGCCGGCCAGTCGGCCGTACAGCAGGACCACCAGTTCGCGGTTGTTGTCAGGCATCGCTGTTGGCCTGCCCGGTCGGCCCGGTGTGGCGGCGGATGACGTGGTCCAGGGTTCGTGCGTGCGGATCGGTCGCGTCCGGGCTGACGTCCGGTTTGACGTCCAGGACCAGGTTGAGGGTGCCGAGTACCCGCAGCACCAGGCCGACCTCGGCGGTGGCCTTGCCGCCCTCCAGGTCGGACAGCCACCGCCGGCTCACTTGGGCAGCGGTCGCCAGCTCAGTCTGGGTGAGGCTGAGGTTTCGACGCCGGTCCCGGACGTAGAGTCCGAGGGTTCGTACCGTGGTCAGTCGCATCTCCACTCCATTTGCGCGCGTACGTTCTCACGCTAGCGCATGTGCACGTACGTGCGCAGGAGAAACCTGTGCGCGTACGTGCACATTCCCGGAGGGTGCACGTACGCGCACATTGGTCGGCGGGGGAGTTGGCCGTTCTGGTAGACATCGGCCATGGCGATCGAGCGGATCAACCCTGAGGGGCTGCACCAGACGCCCGGCTACCACCACGTCACCGTCGTCCCGGCCGGCCGGTTGGCGTTCCTCGCCGGGCAGTGCCCGCTGGACGCGGAAGGTGTCGTGGTCGCCCCCGGCGACATGCTGCGCCAGACCGACCAGGTGGTCCGCAACACGCTCGCCGCGCTGGCCGCCGTCGACGCCGGACCGGAGCAGGTGGTCCGCACAGTGATCTACGTGGTCTCGGACGAGACGACGGTGCTCGGCTCGGTATGGCGGCGGTTACTCGCCTCGCCGCTCGCGCCGGCCTTCACTTCCGCCAGTACCCTGCTCGGCGTCGCCAAACTCGGCTTCATCGGGCAGCTGGTGGAGCTGGATGTCACGGCGGCCCTCGATGCCTGAGCCGCTCATGCCGCCCACCCAGCCGCCCACCGAAGCGCCGAAGGCCACCCGGGAGTGGCCGCTGGTTCAGCCGATGCCGCCCACCCAGGAGTTGCCGACCGTACGACGGCGCGGCCGGCCGCAGCGGATCATGGTCTACGGGGCGACCGGCTCCGGCAAGAGCACCCTGGCCGGGCGGATCGCCGCGCAGCTGGACCTGACCTGGTACCCGGTGGACGACCTGACCTGGGAACCCGGCTGGGTCAAAGTGCCCAAGGACATGCAGCGGGAACGGATCGCGGCGATCTGCGCACAGCCGGCCTGGGTGATCGACTTCGCCTACGGCTCCTGGATCGACATTCCGCTGAGCCGCGCCGACCTGCTCGTCTGCCTGGACCTCCCGCGCTGGCGGTCGCTGGGTCGACTGCTGCGCCGCACAACGGTTCGGATGGTCACCCGCGAGCAGGTCTGCAACGGCAACCGGGAGTCGCCGCGGGTGGTGTTTTCCCGGGACTCCATTGTGGTGTGGCACTTCCGCTCGTTCCGGCGCAAGCGGGACCGGATGCGGCAGTGGGCGGCCAGCCCCGACGGCCACACCGTGGTACTGCTGCGCTCGCCCCGCGAGGTGGCCCACTGGCTGGCCACCCTCGACAACCCCACCGCCTGAACCCGCCCCGGATCGGCCACCCGATTTTCCGCAATTGCAGGGGTGTTTCTTCCGTAAACGCAGGTGGGTTTCTTCCGCAATTTGAGCAGTCTGGACCGGCTATCAGTCGATGTCCTGCTGGTCGCGTTCCTGGCGCTCGCGGGCCCGGCGCTGCTCGCGGGCGCGCTCGCGCTGCTCCTCGGCACGGGCCCGCAGTTGGCGCAGGAACTCCTCGTCGTCCTCGGGATTGACGGCCACATGCCGGCCCGGCCGGTCGTACTCGGGGAACTCACGGCCGACCCGGGTGGCCGCGACGGGTCGGTGGGTGGTGTCCCAGACCCGGCCGATGATCAGCCAGGCGAGCGAGCCGATGTCCGGCAACAGCAGGACGATCAGTACCCAGAGCACCTTGGGCAGGTGTTTCACCCGGGACTCGTCCACCACGATCACGTCGATCAGACAGACCAGCCACAGGACGAGCAGGATCAGCCCACCGTCGAGATAAAACATTCGCCCGCTCCCAGCGCCGAAAGATCGTCGGCAGACTACACCCACAGGGAGTTCACAGGAAAGAACCAGAAATGGGGAGTTGGGGTGGGGCCGGTGAGAGTCGAACTCACACTGGCGCGGACCTAAACCGCGTGCCTCTGCCATTGGGCTACGGCCCCGGGAGCGCCGGTCACGGGGCTGGGAACCCGGGGCCGACGCTTCGCGAGCGAGCCTACCCGAGTCGCCACCGCGTGGCGGGCACGGCAGTGCCGGCCACTGCGGCGTGCCCGACGTTGGGCGGTACGCCGGGTATCGTCCGGCCTCATGCCACCAGCACTGCGGATCAGCACCCGGAACGCCACTTTTCAGCAGTGGCAGGCGTTGCTCACCAACCGGACCAAGCGGCAGCGGGCCGGCGAGTTCGTGGTGCAGGGCGTGCGCCCGATCAGCCTGGCGGTCGAGTACGGCTGGCGGATCAGCGCGCTGGTGCACCCGGCGGGGCAGCCGTTGTCCGAGTGGGCCGGGCAGGTCCTGGACCGGGTTGACGCGCCGCGGTACGCGATGGCGCCCGAGCTGATCGGGGAACTCGGCGGCAAGAGCGACGAGATCCCCGAACTGCTTGCGGTGGTGGGCGTGCCGCCGGACCGGCTGGACCGGGTACCGGTGCGACCGGACCTGCTGGTGGTGGTCTTCGACCGGCCGACGACACCCGGCAACGTGGGTACCCTCATCCGCTCCGCGGACGCGTTCGGGGCCGGGGCGGTGGTGGTCACCGGGCACGCGGCCGACCCGTACGACCCGAAGGCGGTGCGGGCCAGCACCGGCTCGCTGTTCGCGCTCCCGGTGGTGCGGGTCGACTCGCACCGCGAGGTGCTCGGCTGGGTGGCCGACCTGCGCGCCCGGTCGCTGCCGGTGGCCGTCGTCGGCACCGACGAGCACGGCGAGGTGGACGTCGACGCCGCCGACCTGGTCGGCCCGACCGTCGTCGTGGTCGGCAACGAGACGCGGGGGCTCAGTGTCGGCTGGCGGCAGGCGTGCGACCGGATGCTGCGGATCCCGATCACCGGCGGCGCGAGTTCCCTGAACGCGGCCAGCGCCGCGACCGTGGTGCTCTACGAGGCAGCCCGGCAACGCCGGCACGCCCCGGCAGCGGGCTGACCGGGCACCGGCGACGGGGCAACCAACAGACAGCGGCTAACCGAGCCGGGTGACCTCGACGGTGACGGCCAGGTAGGTGGCGGGCGCGCCATGGTAGACGCCCTTGAGCGGGGTGACGTCGGCGTAGTCGCGGCCGCGGGCGACCACCACATGCCGAGGGCCGGTGGGTACCCCGTTGGTCGGGTCGTACCCCTCCCAGCCGCCGCACCACCACTCCACCCAGGCGTGGCTCTGCCCCTCCACCGTCTCGCCGACAGTGGCGTCCGGCTTCGGGTGCAGGTACCCGGAGACGTACCGGGCCGGCATCCCGAGCGAGCGCAGCAACCCGGCGGTCAGGTGGGCGATGTCCTGGCAGACGCCCTTGCGCAACTGCCAGGCCTCCTGCGCGCCGGTCTGCACGCCGGTCGAGCCGGGCACGTAGGCGACCTCGTCACGGACGAAGTTGGAGATGGCCAGCGCCGCCTCCCTGGGCGGGGCGTCGCCGGCGATGTCGCGGGCCAGCTGGGCCAGCTCCTCGTCGACGTCGGTACGTTCGGTCGGGGCGAGCAGCTCGGCCCAGCTGTCCACAGTGGACCGCGAGCGCAGCCGCTCCCAGTCGGCCGGGTCCGCGATCGGGCGCGGTTCGGTGGTCTCCACCAGGCTGGACGCGGTCACCTTGAGCTGCTGGTGCGGGCGCTGCAGGTCGAAGACGGTGACCTGGCTGCCCCAGTAGTCGATGTAACGCCAGGTCGAGGCGGCCGCCGTGGGCGCCACCTCCACCTGGCTGAACAGGGTGATCTGGTGCGGCAGCGTCATCGGGGTCATCCGGGCCTCGTTGTACGACGTGTGCGCCGTGCCGTCGTAGGTGAAGCCGCTCAGGTGGCTGATCCGCAGTCGCCAGGCCATTTCAGGTCCCCTCATGTGCCCAGCTGACCGGGGCGGCGTGCTCGAAGTAGCGACTCGTGACCGCCGCGCTCGCCGCCGCCGTGGCGTGCTGCAGCGCGCGCAGGTGGGTGGGCAGGTCGCCGAGCAGGGTACCCACGTCGGTGTACTCCAGCCGGGTGCGTACCTGGCCGATCGGGCGGCGGGCCGGATCGGTGACCCCGGCGCGTTCGGTGCTCGGCGCGAGTTCGCGCAGGCACTGTTCGGCGGTGGTGAGCGCGTGCAGGGTGGAGCGCGGGAACAGCCGGTCGAGCAGCAGGAACTCGGCGACCTGCTGGCCGGCGACGGTGCCGCCGTGGGTACGCAGGAAGGATTCGTCGGCGCCGCAGGCGCGTAGCACGGTGCGCCAGTCACCCTCGCCGTCGGCGTCCACCCGGGTCACCAACTGCACCGAGAGCAGCCGGGCGGTCATGTCCACCCGCTCCAGGCTGCGGCCGAGCACCAGGAACCGCCAGCCCTCGTCCCGGCTCATGGTGGACTCGGCCAGCCCGTTGAGCATGGCCGCGCGTTCCCGGACGAAGTTGAGGAACAGCGTGGGGCCCAGGCGTTCGGCGGCCAGCCGGCGGGACGGCATGGTGTGCCAGGTGACGTTGATCGACTCCCACATCTCGCTGGAGATGGTCTCCCGCGCGCCCCGGGCATTTTCCCGGGCGGCGGCCACCGCCCCGGCGATGGAGTTCGGGTCGGTGGTGTCGAAGGCCAGCCGCTCCAGCGCGTCCCCGCTGGTCAGCCGGGTGCCCTCCGGCGGCACGGCGCCCAGGATGGCCATCAGCGACCGGCAGGAGGCGTCCTCGTCGGCCCACGGGTCCTCCAGCAGCCGGGCCAGGAAGGCGTCCAGGATGCGGGCGGTGTCGTCGGCCCGCTCCACGTAGCGGCCGATCCAGAACAGCGACTCGGCGATCCGGCTCAGCACGGTGCTCTCCCTCCGGGGTACCCCGTCATTGCTGTTGCTGTTGCTGTTGCTGCTCGGACGAGTTGCTGGTCTCGGCCCGGGCCACGTCGTGCGGGATGATCTCGATAACCGTCGGCTCGCTGGGCGGGGCGGGCGGCGGGGTCGGCGGCTCGACCGCCAGTACCCAGGTGTCCTTGGAACCGCCGCCCTGGCTGGAGTTCACCACCAGCGCGCCCTCGGGTAATGCCACCCGGGTCAGCCCGCCGGGCAGCAGCCAGATGTCGTTGCCGTCGTTGATGGCGAACGGCCGCAGGTCGATGTGGCGCGGCGCGACCTGGTTGTCGACCAGGGTGGGCGAGGTGGACAGGGCCACCGGGCGCTGCGCGATCCAGCCGCGCGGGTCGGCCGCCACCGCCGCCCGCAGCGACGTCAGCGTCTGCTCGTCGGCGTGCGGGCCGATCACGATGCCCTTGCCGCCGGCCCCGTCGACCGGCTTGAGGACCAGTTGGTCGAGCCGGCCCAGCACGTCCTGCAGCACCTCGGGGTCTTCCAGCCGGTGCGTCTCGACGTTGCCGATCACCGGCTCCTCGTGCAGGTAGTAGCGGATCAGGTCGGGCACGTAGGTGTAGAGCAGCTTGTCGTCGGCGACCCCGTTGCCGATCGCGTTGGCCAGCGTCACGTTGCCGGCCCGGGCGGCGTTGACGATGCCCGGGCAGCCGATCACCGAGTCGGGGCGGAAGTGCAGCGGGTCGAGGTACTCGTCGTCGACCCGGCGGTAGACCACGTGCACCGGCCGTTCGCCCTGGGTGGTGCGCATCCGGACCCGGTTGCCGGCGCAGACCAGGTCGCGCCCCTCCACCAACTCGACGCCCATCAACCGGGCCAGCAGCGCGTGCTCGAAGTAGGCGGCGTTGTAGACGCCGGGGGTGAGCACCACCACGGTCGGGTCGGTGATGCCCTGCGGGGCCGCCGCGCGCAACGCGGAGAGCAGCCGGACCGGGTACGAGTCGACCGGCCGGACCCGGGCCTCGGCGAAGATCGTCGGCAGCGTCTGGGTCATCGCCCGCCGGTTCTCGATCACGTACGACACCCCGGACGGGATGCGCAGGTTGTCCTCGAGCACCCGGAAGTCGCCGACCTCGTCGCGGATCAGGTCCACCCCGGAGATGTGCACGCGCACCCCGTTGGCCGGCTCGATGCCGTACGCCTCGCGCTGGAAGTGCGCGCTGGTGGTGACCAGCCGGCGCGGCACCACCCCGTCGTCGAGGACGTTGCCGGGGCCGTAGATGTCGGCCAGGAACATCTCCAGGGTGCGGATGCGCTGGCGGACTCCGCGGGTGACGTGGTCCCACTCGACCGCGTCGATGATCCGGGGGATCAGGTCGAGCGGGAAGGGCCGCTCCTCGCCCGCGTAGGCGAAGGTGACGCCCCGGTCGGTGAAGACCCGGGCCAGTTGGTCGGCGCGGAAGCGCAGGTCACTGCCGGACCACGGTTGCAGGGTCGCGAACAGCGAGGAGTAGGCCGGTCGGCACTGGCCCGGAGCCGCGAACATCTCGTCCCAGGCCAGCGCCATCGCGTAGGAGTCGAAGATGTCCGCCATGCGGAGACCTTACGCGGCAGGCATTTCCAGCGCATTACGCATGTGAGGACGACACCCTTGCGGTGGCCGGCCCGGTGCGGGCGCCCAGGTAGCCGAGCGCGAAGCCGGTGACCGCCAGGAGCAACTGCGGAATCATCGGGAAAGCGTCGCCGATGTTGAAGTTGGCCGCCATGCCGTCCGACGCCCAGCCCAGCGGGATCCAGCCCTGCGGCAGCACCGATGCGGGGAACCACAGCGCGGCGTACCCACGCGGTGCGTCTGGCCGGACCCATCGCCTGCCACGCGCCGAGGGTGAACGCCAGATAGCAGGCGGCACGCCGAGCAGTACGAGGCAGCGGGTCCGGGCGCCGCGCAGCGCGGCCCACAGCGCCGGGATCACCAGCACCACCCACGGCAGCAGGACGCCCGACTGGTCCCTGGAACTGCTGCTCGGACGGTTGCCACCAGCAGGACCAGCCCGAGGCCGAGCCCGAGGGCGTAGACCACGGCCAGCGCAGTGAGCCGGCGCCGTCGGCCGGCGGGTCCGCCGTCGGCCGAGCAGGACTCCGATGACCGTGGTGACCACTGCCCCGAGCAGCAGGGACAGCTCTTCGGAGGACCGCAGCATGGGGTAGGCATACGCCCCCCAGGGGCTGCGCATCAGGATCGCCGGGGCGCGCCTCGTGGCGGTCACTGACGATCGTGGCGCAGACGACGATCAGCATCAGGCAGAACAACGGGACGGCCGGGAAGGCCAGCAGGGACCGCCAGGTTCCCGCGCGTACCCAGGCGGGCAGGCCGACCCGCCCGCCGTCCGGTGGCCGGGCGACCGCGAGGCTGCCCGCGAAGCGCAGCGCCCGCAGCTCGCGGCGCGCCGGGCTGTGCGTTGGATCGGCCCGGATCTCGGCCACTTCAGCCGCCCACTCCCGGGCAGCTTCGTCGCGCAGCACCGCCGGCCAGCGGCCGGCCGCAATCCGCAGTACCCGGTGGCCGGTCAGCACGCCGACCATCCGGCTGCCGGCACCGTGAACTGGGCCGTCGCCGGTCGGTTGACGCCCCGCCCGGTGGTCCTGGTCTGGGCGTGGACGTGGGCGAGCGCCCCCCGTGCGCGCTCGACCCCGTCCGCCGTGAGCAGGTAGTACCGGCGGGCCGGTCGACCGGCGGCGGCCGGGTCGACGTCCTCCCAGTGCGCGTCCAGCCAGCCGGCCGTGCGCAGCCGGGTCAGGATCGGGTAGAGGCTGCCGCTGGCCAGCTCGGTGCCCTGCATCAGGTCGAGGCCGTAGCGGGGCACGGTCGGGTCGGCCAGGAAGGCCGCGAGCACCCGGATCACCGGCACCGTGAGGCGGATTTCGGTCGCCATCCGGTCACCGTAGCGGACCCTCTGTCGCATGTCTACATAGGGTCCTGCGTGGAAAGCAGCCGGGCGTGCAGAAGCGTCAGTCGATGCCGAGGTCGCGGCGCAGCTTCGCGACGTGGCCGGTGGCCTTGACGTTGTAGAGCGCCCGCTCGATGTTGCCCTGCTCGTCGATGACGAAGGTGGAGCGGATCACGCCGGTCACCGTCTTGCCGTAGAGCTGCTTCTCGCCGTACGCGCCGTACGCGGTGAGCACGGCCTTGTCGGCGTCGGAGACCAGCGGGAAGGTGAGCAGGTCGCGCTCGCGGAACTTGGCCAGCTTGGCCGGGGAGTCCGGGGAGATGCCGATCACCTGGTACCCGTGCGCGGTCAGCGAAGCCAGCGAGTCGCGGAAGTCGCACGCCTGGGTGGTGCAGCCGGGCGTCATCGCGGCCGGGTACGCGTACAGCACCACCCTGCGACCGCGCAGGTCGGCCAGGTGCAGTTGCCCGCCGTCGTCGGTCGGCAGCGTGAAGTCGGGGGCTGGGTCACCGGGGGACAGGCGCTCGCTCATCCGGCCACCCTATCGAGGGCGGCGACCCGGGGCTGGGCAGACCCGCGGCCGGCGTGCCGGCGCAGCCGCAGCACCACGGCCAGCACCAGGCCGGTACCGCCGGCCGCCGCGCCGAGCACCAGCAGCCGGGCGACGCCGTCCGGCCACCGGCTGGGCAGTACCCGGTGGGCGAAGACGGCCGCGTTGCCGACGCCGGCGAAGAGCGCCACGCAGGCCCCGGCCAACCCGAGCGCCAGGTCGGCGGCGGGTCGGCGGGCCAGCGCGTACCCGCCCGCCGCGAGCGCCGCGAGTCCGCAGACCACCGGCCAGGTCTGCCCGGTCAGCGCCGCCCGGAGCACCCCGGCCGCGCCGAGCACGCCGGAGTCCAGGGCCACCCCGGTCGCGTACCCGAGAGCCGCCAGTCCACTGCCGACCGCAACTGCCCCGAGCGCCCGGGGTACCCATGCCCCGGCGAGCAGCCCGAGCAGCGCCAGCGCCCCGGCGACCAGCAGGCACCCGGCCCACCAGGCGCTCGCGGCCGGCGCGGGCAGCCAGTCCAGCGAGCCGGTGACCGCGAAGTCGCGGGTACCCGAGCGCAGCGGGATCGACCAGTTGCGCAGGTGGTGTGCGGTGTCCGGGGCGGCCAGCACGTCGGCCGGGGCGGTCGAGGAGGTCCAGTGGGTGCGCTGGTCGTGCCAGAGCACGGCGGGCGTCGACGACAGCTGCTGCCAGGCCGGTGGCTGGGCCGGCCCGGCGCTGGCCGGCGGCGCCACGCCACCGGTCAGGCTCTCGTTGAGGTAGGTGGCCGGCGAGTTGGCGTTCTGCCACACCCCGTCGGCGCGGATCAGCAGGTACGGCTCGCCGGAGTAGCCGAGCACCTCGACGTCGACGCCGGAGTGGTTGACCAGTTCCAGCCGGGCGCCCGCCTCGACGGTACGGATGCGCAGTCCCGGCAGGGCCGGGCTGATCCCGGTCACGGTGACCCGGTAGTCGGTGGCGGTGGGCGCGTCCGCACCGTGCGCGTACGCCGGGGCGGCGGCCGTGGTCAGCACCGCTACCCCGACGCCGAGCAGCACCACCAGCCGACCCAGGTGCCGGAAGTGCGCGCCCACGGTGCTCAGGAGGCGGCGTTGACGGCGGCGGTGAGCGCGTCCGCCGTCGAGTCGATCTTCTTGCCGTCGACCATCACGGTCGGCGTGCCGTTGATGTTCTTCTCCGCTGCCGCGTCGGTGTTGCCGGCCATCCAGTCGGTGTACTTGTGCGAGCGCACGCACTGGGCGAAGGCCGGGTCGATCAGTCCGACGCTCGCGCCGACCTGCACGATCTCGTCGTCGGTGAGCCCGGCGCTGCCCTCGGCCGGCTGTTTGGCGAACATCGCCTGGACGAACTCGTTGAACTTGCCGAAGTCGGCGGCGCAGCCGGCAGCCGAGCCGGCCCGGGTGGAGTAGCCGGACGGGTTGGTGTTGCCGTCCAGGATGGCGATCGGGTGGTACACCAGCTTGATCTTGCCGTCCTTTGTCAGCTGGGTCAGGGTCGGGCCCGCGGAGGTCTCGTAGGCCTTGCAGATCGGGCAGAGCAGGTCCACGTAGAGATCGACCTGGACCTTGCCGTCGGAGACCGGGATGCCGTGGCCGCCGTCAATCGCGGTGGCCGGGGTGTTGCTGTTGCCCGGCTTCTGCAGCTGCCAGGCGACCACGCCGATCAGGCCCGCCGCCACCACGGCGACCACCGCGACGATGCCGATGATGATGTTGCGACGGCGCCGCTTCTCCCGGGCCAACTGCTCCCGGATCACCCGGTTGGACTGCTTCTGCTGCTTGCGTGAGCTCACTCGTCGTCCTCCGTCACAGCCACGTCGTCATCCGCCTCGACCGGCTCATTGTCCCCAAGAAGCCATCCGTCTACCGCAAAACGGGTGCTCGGCCACACGATCAACAGGGCCGCTGCCGCCAGCAGCGCGACGTCGCGGAAAAGATCCCACGGTGTATGCCGGGTGCTGGCCCGCGCCCAGCTCGCCGCCCTTGCTGAAGCAGCCGCAGTCGATGGTCAGGCCGCGCGCCCACGCCGAGGAGATCCCCACGATGTAGACCACCAGCAGCGCCGCGGTGAGCACCGCTACGACCCGGGTGGCCAGCCCGACGATCAGGAGCAGGCCGACCACGATCTCCACGAACGGCAGTGCCGCCCCGACCGCCTTGGCCACCCCGAAAGGCATCAGTTGGTACGCGTTGACGGCGCGCCCGGAGGCCGCCAGGTCGCCCACCTTGGTGGCCCCGGCGACCACGAAGACCACGCCGAGGACCAACCGGGCGGCGGTACCGAGCCAGGGCAGCAGTCCTCGCCACCGGGATGGGTGCACCGTTGTCACGCTCCCTTAGTCGCTTCCGTTCCCGGCCGCTGGTTCCCGGCCGCAGTCAATCTGCTGAGAAAACAGTCAACCTGCTGAGAACAGTAATCCAGGTCAACCTGCCCGGGAGAGCCGGACCGCCTCGATCAACTGGGCCCGTGCCCGGGCCACCCGGGAGCGGACCGTCCCCACCGGTACCCCCTCCAACTCGGCCACCTCGGCGTAGGAGAGCCCGGCGAGCTGGGTCAGCAGGAAGGCCACCCGGCGGTCCTCGGGCAGCGCCCGGAGCAGGTCGTGCGCGCCGTGCCAGCCGGCGTGGTCGGGGCTCGGTTCGGCCTGCGGCAGCCGTGCCTCGAACCGGCGCCGGCGCTGCAGCGGTACGGATGTGGTCGGCGCATGCCCGGCGGGCGATGCCCAGCAGCCAGGTCCGTACCGTGGAGCGCCCCTCGAAGCTCGGGCAGCGCCCGGAACGCCCGCAGGTACGTCTCCTGGGTCAGGTCGTCGGCGCTGGCCGGGTCGACCAGCCCGGCGACGAACCGCCAGACCTCCGGCTGGGTAAGTCGCACGAATCCGCGCTGTGCCGACTCGTCGCCGCCCGCCGCGCGCAGGGCCGCCTCGGTGGCCGGGTCGAGCGCCGCGTCGACCGCCGCGCCGACCGCGGCCGGGTCGCCTGCCGCATCTGACCAGCACCGATGCGTCGGACGCCGGCCCGGCCGGCTGGGCCGACCCGGGACGCAGTCGCTGACCAGGGATCACGAGAGCCGAGCGTACCCGCCGACCGGCCGGTCCCCGAGGCCGGGAACTCAACGCGCCCGGCGCCGACCCGCCCGACGTGCCGGTCGTCCGGTCGCCGGCAGCCGGGAACTTTCGGCGAGCCGGCGACGACTACCCCGACGTGATGTGCGACGAGGTACGGCTGGTGCTCTCCGCCCAGCTCGACGGTGAAGCGGCCGGGTCCGACCCGGCGCCCGTGGCGGCCCACCTGGCCGACTGTCCGGACTGCCGGCAGTGGCGGGCCGACGCGCAGGAGCTGGCCGGCTCCGGCGCGCTCGCGGAGGTGCTGCGGCTGCGCTCGACGGGCGCGCCCGACCTCACCGAGCAGATCATGGCCGCGGTCGCCCGCGACGCCGCGACCACTGCGCCGGCCGGCGCCGAGCCGACGCGCACCGGCCGGGTCGGCAGCGCCTGGGCGGCGCTGACCGGCGCGGGACCCCGGTACCGGGCGCGCTGACCGGGCGGGGGCGGACCCGGGCGGCGTGGGCCGGAGACGCCGGGCGGCGGCTGCGGCGCGGGCCGGGACGGTGTCGAAGCGCACGCGCGGGCCCAGATCCTCCGGCTCGCGGTGGCTGCCGCCGCCGTCGTCCAGCTCGCACTCGCCATCCCCGCGCTGATCAGCGCGCTGGTCGGCGGTTCCGACGCGGCCGGCCTGCACGCCAGCCGGGAGATGGCCTCCTTCGACGTGGCAGTGGCGGTCGGCTTCCTGCTGGCCGCCGCCCGGCCGGCCAGGGCTCGGGTGTTCCTGCCGGTGGCCGTGGTGCTGGCCGGCTGCCTGGCGGCCACCTCCGGAATCGACCTGGCCCGCGGCGCGACCTCGCTGAACCACGAGATCGGGCACCTCGTCGCGCTCGCCCAGGCCGGGCTGCTGTGGGCGCTCACCCGCAGCCAGGCGAGCCCCGCGCCACCCGCCGATCCGGGCGCCCTGGTCGGCACAGCGGGCACCCGGGTCGCCGGGAACGCCGGCCCGGGTGCGGTGACCGCGTGAGGCGACTCGCCGCCGGGCTGCTGCTCGGCCTGTTGACCGTGCTGTTGCTGCCGGCCGCCCCGGCGAGCGCGCACGCCGCGCTGGTACGCACCAGTCCTGCGCAGGGCAGCGTGGTCGCCGCCCCGCCGGCCGAGGTGGTGATCACCTTCTCCGAGCACGTCACCCCGGTCACCAACAAGATCGAGGTGATCGCGCCGGACGGCAAGCGGATCAACTCGGGTACCCCCTCCGTCGAGGGCGACCAACTGCACATCCCGGTGAAGACCAACGTCGCCCGGGGTACCTACCTGGTCAGCTACCGGGTGGTCTCGGCGGACAGCCACCCGGTCGGCGCGTCCTTCACCTACTCCTACGGCGCGCCCAGCGCGGTTTCACCGCTGCCGGCAGAGGAGGCGGGGCACATCGATCCGGGCGTGCGGACCGCCTTCGCGATCGCCAAGTTCCTCGGGTACGCCGGGCTGATCCTGCTCGCCGGGCCGGCCCTGGTACTGCTCGCGCTGTGGCCCCGGCGGCTGCCCCGGACCGGGCCGACCCGGCTGGCCTTCGTCGGACTCGGCCTGATCATCCTCGGCACGGTTGCCGAGTTCGTGCTGGAGGCGCCGTACTCCGCCGGTACCGGCCTGTTCGGCTTCTCGGTCGGGGACCTGCGCGGGGTCTTCGACTCCACCTTCGGCCACGCGCACCTGGCCCGGCTGGCCATCGCGGTGGCCGCCGCCTTCCTGCTCCGCCCGTTGCTGGCCGGCGTCAGCGGTCGGGCCGAGCGGGTACTGCTCGGGGCGCTGGCCGTGGTCGCCGTCTTCACCTGGCCGTTCTCCGGGCACTCGGGTAGTTCGGCGGCGCCGGCGCTGACCATCGTGGCCGACGCCGCGCACCTGACCGGGATGGCCGTCTGGGTCGGTGGCCTGGTCGTTCTGGTCGGGTACCTGCTGCGGCTGGGTCGGCCGGCGGAGTTGCGGGCGATCCTGCCGGTCTGGTCGACCTGGGCCACCATCGCGGTCAGCGTCGTGGTGCTCTCCGGGGTGGCCCAGGCGCTGATCGAGGTCGGCTCGGTCGATGCCCTGGTGGACACCAGCTACGGCCGGCTCGTCATCGCCAAGGCCGCGGTGCTGATCGTGGTGCTGGCGGTGGCCGCGCTGTCCCGCCGGATCGCCAACGGCCCAGCCGAGCCCGCCGCCGCAGTCGCCGCCGCCGGACCTGCCGCCGAGCCCGCCGAGCCCACTGCCGAGCCCACTGCCGAGGAGTTCGCCCGGCTCCGGCTCCGGCTCCGGCTCCGGCTCCGACTCCGGCTCCGACGGCGGTGACGGCGACTGCGGCGACTACGACGAAGGCGGCGACCACGACGAAGGCGGCGACCGACGAAGGGCGGCTGAGGGCGGCGACGACGACGGCGACTACGACGACGACTACGACGGCGACGGCGACGGCGAGGCCATCGACAGCGCCGCGGCCGGCGACGGTGGCAGCAGGCGCGAGCTGGGGCGGCTCCGACGGGCGGTGCTCGCCGAGATCGTCGGGATAGTGCTCATCCTCGGCCTGGCCTCGGTGCTGGTGCAGACCACGCCGGCCCGGACGGCGGCCGCCAACGCCGCCGCCGACCAGGGCGCGGGCGGGCCGTTCTCGGTGACCCTGACCACCGACCTGTACCAGGTGCAGGTGGACATCGACCCGGCGCAGACCGGCGACAACACCGTCCACCTGTACGCCTACACGCCGCAGGGCGCACCGCTGAAGGTACTCAAGTGGAGCGTCAAGGCGACGCTGCCCGGATCGGGGGTCGAGCCGATGGACGTGCTGCTGCTGCCGCTCACCGACTCGCACGCCACCGGGCAGGTCAGCCTGCCGATGCCCGGCAAGTGGGAGTTCACCGTGACGTTGCAGGTGACCAAGTTCGACGACGCCACCACCAGCACCACCGTCACGGTCCGCTGACAAGCCCGTTCTCCTGAAGGAGCACTGTGCAACGCATCGTCCGTACCGCCGCCGTCGTGCTGGTCGCGGCCGTGGCGGGGGCGCTGAGTCTGGCCGCCCCGGCCGCCGCCCACGTCACCGTCAACCCGACCAGCGCCGTCCAGGGCGGGTACGCCCGGTTGGCGTTCCGGGTACCGACCGAGAGCGACACGCTCTCGACCGTCAAGCTCGACGTGCAGTTGGACCCGCAGCACCCGGTCTCCTCGGTGGCCACCATGCCGGTACCGGGCTGGACGGCGAAGGTGGTCACGCGGCAAGCTGGCCAAGCCGATCACCGACCACGACGGCAACACCCTCACCGAGGGGGTCACCGAGATCGTGTGGACCGCCGACTCGGCTGCCGCGCAGATCAAGCCGGGCGAGTTCCAGGAGTTCCCGGTCTCCCTCGGCCCGCTGCCCACGGACACCGACAAGCTGGTGTTCAAGGCGGTGCAGACCTACTCGGACAACTCCGAGGTGTCCTGGATCCAGGAGCCGGGCGCCGAGCACCCGGCCCCGGTGCTCAGCCTGACCCCCAAGGACGGCGGTAACTACGGCGGGATCGAAGCCGTCGCGGGCGGCGATGACAGCGACAGCGCGCTGCCGGTGACGCTCGGCGTGATCGGGGCGGTACTCGGCCTCGGCGGGCTGGTACTCGGCGGGTTGGCGTTCGCGCGGACCCGGCGTACCCCCGCGGTTGCGGACAGGAGCGCACCCGCCCGTCTAGGGTGACCGTCGCGTCCTCTCGTGGCCGGGCGCGTTCTGCGCCCGGCCGCGTCCATCCCGCCCTGGAGCATCGATGAGTTCTGCGACCGTTGCCCCGTCCCACGACGCCCGTCCCGAGCAGCGCGCTCAGTCCCGGCCGCCGGAGCCGCCCCGGCCCCGGCGCGGCACCGGCTGGCGGTCGCGGGTCCCCGGCGTCGCCGCCGTGGCGCTCACCGTGCTGGCCGTGGTCTGCGCGGTGGCGGCGGTCAGCGAGGTGTTCAGCTACCACTTCCAGCCGGCCCGCGCGGTCATCAACGAGGTGCTCGTCGCCGCCCCGGCCAACCTCGGCTACGCCGCCCTGGTCGCCGTGCTCGCCGCCGCGGTGGCGGCCCGCAAGCGGCTGGCCTGGCGGCTGCTGTTCGCCTACTTCGGCGTCCAGGTGCTGGTCGACGCGGGCGTGTTCACCATCGTCAGCGTGCTGCCGCGCGAGCGCGCTCCTGCACCGGCCGCACCCCTGGCTGCACTGGCTGACGCTGGCCGGCATCGGCGTGTCGATGGCGCGATCCTGGTGGTGCTGTGGCTGGCCCGGGACGAGTTCTTCGCCCGGGTGCAGCGGGCCAGCCCGGCCAAGGCGGCGGCCGTCTTCCTCGGTCTGACGGCCGCGTTCATCCTGCTCGGCTGGGGGCTGGTGGGGCTGGCCCCGGGCAGCCTGCGCGGCTGGCGGGACACCCTGTCCTACACCGCCGAGCGGGTGCTGTTCGGTGCGGTGCGCTTCGACTTCACCCGGGTCGGCCGGGCCCCCGGGCTGGTCAACCTGGTGCTCGGGGTACTCGGCGGGGTGGCCGTGCTGGTCGCGTTGCTGGTGCTGTTCCGCTCCCAGCGGGTGATCGCCTCGCTCACCCCGGAGGAGGAGATCCGGCTGCGGCAACTGCTCGCCCAGCACGGCGGGCGGGACTCGCTCGGCTACTTCGCCACCCGCCGGGACAAGGAGGTGATCTTCTCGGCCACCGGGAAGGCGGCGATCACCTACCGGGTGGTCGGCAAGGTGAGCATGGCCAGCGGGGACCCGATCGGCGACCCGGAGGCGTGGGGGCCGGCCATCCGCGCCTGGCTCGACCAGGCCGCCGAGTACGCGTGGGCGCCGGCCGTGATGGGGGCGAGCGAGGAGGGCGCGCTGGCCTTCGCCCGGTTCGGCCTGCACGCCCTGGAGATCGGTGACGAGGCGATCATCCACGTCGACAGGTTCGGCCTGGACGGGCGGGACATGCGGCCGGTACGGCAGGCGGTGAACCGGGTCCGGCGGGCCGGGTACACGGTGAAGGTGCGCCGGCACGCGGACATCCCGCCGGAGAAGATGACCCGGATCATCGAGCTGGCCGCGAGCTGGCGGGACACCGAGACCGAGCGCGGCTTCTCGATGGCGCTGGGCCGGCTCGGTGACCCGGCCGACGGGCAGTGCGTCCTGGTCGAGGCGCGCGACGGCGACGGCAACGAGGCTGCCCTGCTGTCCTTCACCCCGTGGGGCACCGACGGGCTGTCGCTGGACCTGATGCGCCGGGACCGGGCAGCCGAGAACGGGCTGGTCGAGTTCATGGTCGCCGAGCTGGTGGCGGCGGCGCCCGCGCTCGGGGTGCGGCGGGTGTCGATGAACTTCGCCGCCTTCCGCGCGGTGTTCGAGGAGGGTGGCCGGATCGGCGCCGGCCCGGTGCTGCGGGCCTGGCGCGGGCTGCTGCTGTTCGTGATCCCGCTGGCTGCAGATGGAGTCGCTGTACCGGTCGAACGTGAAGTACCGGCCGGAGTGGGTACCCCGCTTCCTCTGCTTCGCCGACGCCACCGACCTGGCCAACGTGGGGCTGGCCACGGTGGTCGCCGAGGGCTTCCTGTCGGTACCGAGCGTGCGGACGCTGCTGCGCCGGGGTCAGGGCACCCGACTGCGGCTGCCCGACGACGCGCTGCCGCCGGCGCCCGCCGCCGACGCCACCGGGGCTGCCGGCCTGCGGGTCGGCGAGCAGACCCGGCAGCGGCTGGCCACCCTGGACCGGCTGCGGGAACAGGGCATCGACGCGTACCCGCCGATGGTGCCGCGCAGCGCCGACCTGGCCGCGATCCGGGCCGCCCACCCGGATCTGCCACCGGACACGCACACCGGGCAGCAGGTCTCGGTGGCCGGCCGGATCGTGCTCGTCCGCGACCACGGCGCCCGGGTCTTCGCGACGCTGCGCGACTGGACCGGCGACCTCCAGGTGATGCTGACCGACCCGGCCGAGCTGGCCCGCTGGCGCGCCGACGCGGACCTCGGCGACCACGTCAGCGTCACCGGCGAGGTGATCACCACCCGGTCCGGCGAGCTGACGGTGGCCGGCGGATCCTGGCTCCTCGCCGCCAAGTGTCTGCATCCGTTGCCGGACAAGCACCGTGGCCTGGTCGACGCGGAGAGCCGGGTCCGGCTGCGGCACCTCGACCTGATCGTCAGCCCGGCAGCCCGGGACCTGCTCCGGGTACGTGGCGCGGTGCTCGGCTCGTTGCGCGGCACTCTGGGGGCGGCCGGCTACCTGGAGGTGGAGACGCCGATCCTGCAGCCGGTGCACGGTGGGGCCAACGCCCGCCCGTTCAGTACCCACCACAACGCCTACGACATGACGATGTACCTGCGCATCGCGCCCGAGCTCTACCTCAAGCGGCTCGCCGTCGGCGGTGTCGGCCGGGTCTACGAGTTGGGCCGGGCGTTCCGTAACGAGGGCGTGGACACCAGCCACAATCCGGAGTTCACCATCCTCGAGGCGTACCAGGCCTACGCCGACTACACCGACATGCGGGAGCTGGCCCGGCAGTTGGTGTGCGCGGCGGCGGTGGCGGCGCACGGTTCCCCGGTGCTGCACCGGACCGGGCCGGACGGTGCTCCGGTGGCCGTGGACCTGTCCGCGCCGTGGCCGGTGGTCGGGGTGTACGAGGCGGTGGGCGCCGCGCTCGGCGAGCCGGTGGATCCGGGTACCGACTCGGCGACCCTGCACCGGCTCGCCGCTGCCGCCGGGGTGCCGCTGAGTCCCGGGCTCGACCACGGCCAGATCGTGCTGGAGTGCTACGAGCGCCTGGTCGAGGCGCGTACCGTCGCGCCCACCTTCTATCTGGACTTCCCGACCTCGGTGTCGCCGCTGACCCGGGCACACCGCGTCGATCCCCGGCTGGCCGAGCGCTGGGACCTGGTCGCCTTCGGGATGGAGTTGGGCACGGCGTACTCCGAGCTGGTCGACCCGGTGGAGCAGCGTCGGCGGCTGACCGCGCAGTCCCAGCGGGCGGCCGGCGGGGATGCCGAGGCGATGGAGGTGGACGAGGCGTTCCTGTCGGCGCTGGAGTACGCGATGCCGCCGACCGGCGGGCTCGGCCTCGGCGTGGACCGGCTGGTGATGCTGCTGACCGGGCGCTCGATCCGAGAAACACTACCGTTTCCGACAGTAAGTCAGATTGGCCCTGGAAAACCCTGAAATTACGCGTTTGGGTCGTATAGTCAGCGGTCATGGTTGGAGGCCGCTGATGCGAGTGCTGCGGGTGTTTCTCGGTGCGCTGCTGTTGTTGTGCGCCGCGCCGCTGCTGTGCGCCGGGATCGCGCTGGTGGCCGCTGGAGCGCACCGGACCGACGACGGCACCTTCGGCGCCCGGGTCGCGGAGCTGCACTCCGACGGGTACGCCGTGGTCGTCCCGGACCTGGATGCGTTGCTACGGTCCGACCTGCCGTTCACCCGGGCCGGCGAGACCACCGTGCGGGTGTCCGTTGTGGACAGTGACCGGCCGGCGTTCCTCGGCCTCGCCCCGCGCGCCCAGGTCGCCAGGTACCTCGCCGGGGTGCCGCACACCGAGATCCTGGCGGCCGGCATTTCCACCGCCGCGATGCCGGTCACGCTGGCGACCGTGGCCGGTGACCAGCCGCCCCCGTCACTGCCGTCCCGGCAGAGCTTCTGGCTCGCCACCAGCGAGACCGGCAGCCTGAACTGGGCCGCCGCGGCGATCCGCGGCCAGCAGTTCTCGCTGGTGCTGATGAGCGTGGACGCCAGCGCCGGGCTGACCCTGGGCGCGCAGGCGGCGTTCCGCCCCGGCTGGCTCAGCCCCACCTCGTGGGCCATGATCGGCCTCGGCGCGGTCGGTGTCGTGGTCAGCGTGGCCATCCTGCTCGCCGCGGCCCGCCGTCGCGACCCCGCAACCGAGGACCTCGGGGCCGAGGACTCCGCAGCTGACTCCGCAGCCGGGGACCTCGCGGTGACCGACCGGCCCGCGCCCACCAGTCCCGCACCGTTGCACACGCTCTCGTTCCCGGCCGGATTCGGCCCGGGCGCAGCCCGACCGACGACTCCCGCCCGCCTTCTGGCCGCCCGACCAGGAGGCAGCCTTCTGGCCGCCCGACCGGGCGGTAGCCTTCCCGACGCCCGACCGGGCGGTAGCCTTCCCGACGCCCGACCGGGAGGCAGCCTTCCCGACGCCGGACCACAGGGCAGCTCTCCCGACGCCCGGCCGGGCAGCCTTTGCGCAGTCGGATCAGCCAGCCCTCCCGCCGTCCGGCCGTCCCGCCGGGCCGGGCAGGGTCTGGGCCAGCGCGAGCGTGCGTACCGAGACGCTCGGCAGCCTGCTCCGGGCGCCGACGCTGGCCGGCTGGCCCGGCGATGCCGAGCACCTCCGCCCCGGGCCGGCCTCCGCACGGACAGCCGGGTCGGTGGACGGCCCCGCCGAGTTGTCGGCGTCAGCCGAGCCGGTGGAGGAGGGCGGGCACCCGGGCCGGGCCGGCACCCGGGCTGCGCTGCTGCCCCCGCCGACGTGGCGGTACGACCCACCGCCTCCGTTCAGCGTCCGCAAGCCCCCGGCCGCGCTCACCCTCGCCTGGCCACCCGAGCCACCAGCACCAACGGCCGCCCCGGCAACTCAATCCCCCAACTCAACAGGTCCTGCTTCAGCCGCCCCTGCTTCAGCCGCCCCCGATTCAGGCCAGCCCCGATTCAGCCGCCCCCGATTCAGCCGGCCCCGATTCAAGCCGCCCCGATTCAAGGGGCTTGGATTCAAGCGGCCCCGATTCCAGGGGCTCGGATTCCAGAGGCTCGGATTCAAGCGGGCCTGACCTGACCGCGCCGGATCCGAGCGGCCCCGATCCGGTGGGACCCGATCCTGCCGGACCGGACCCGGTCGGCCCCGACCCGACCGATCCGGAGCCGACCAGCCCCGATTCGGCAGTGCCGGAGGCGGGTGCGGCCGAGCCGGACGGGCTGCCCACCCCCCGGCACAGCGCCGCGGCTCGTGGCCATCGCCGGGCCCGCCTCCCCAACCAGTCGGCTCCGACAGGTTGAGGCAAGATCGCGATTTGCTGCACCGAACTGCCCTGGGAGGGCGGGTTTGCGGATCAGATCGCGATCATCGACTTCCACCCGGAACCCCAGCCGGAGCACTCTCAGCGCCGGTGTCAGCCGGTGCCGCCGGGTCCGGGGTGGCGGGCCGGGGGCTGCGCCGGGGGAGGCGGTCGAAGTACAGGGCCGGCGGGTGGTCGTCGGGTACCGGGCGGATCGGCAGCACCACCAGCAGCGCCAGCATCAGCAGGACATCCCAGGAGCCGATCACGTTGCCCCACGGGGTATGGATCATGTGCCGGGGTACCAGGCCCCAGTCGTACCAGGCGATCACGCTGTACGAGACGGTTGCCCAGATGCCGATGCCCAGCCCCAGGTACCAGCCCCGGCGCGTCCAGCCCCGCCACAACCCGACGTCGATCAGCACCACCAGCGCGGGGATGAACCAGACCAGGTGGTGCTGCCAGCTCACCGGGCTGATCAGGGTACCCACGATGCCGGTCAGCGCCAGGCCGGCCACCTCGTCACCGCGCGAGTACGCGCGGGCGGCCCGGCGCAGCCCGTAGACCGCCACTGCGAGCGCGAGCAGCGCCCAGAGCCAGCCGGGCACCGTCGTCGGGTCGAGTAGCCGGGCCAGCGCCCCCTTGATCGACTGGTTCGGGGTCTTGCGGACGTCGCCGACCCGGTCAGTGTCCCAGAGCGCGCTGGTCCAGTAGGTCCACGAGTCGCCGAAGCTGAGCGCGGCGGCCAGCAGGGTGGCCGCCGCCGCGGTCACGGTGGCGGTGGCGGCGAGTCGGTAGCGCCGGGTGACCAGCGCGTACACGATGAAGATGGCCGGGGTGAGCTTGATCGCGGCGGCGATGCCGATGCCGATGCCGGCCCACCGCGAGCCGCGCCGGGCGAGGAACAGCAGGTCGCCGATGATCAGCGCGGCCAGCAGCAGGTTGATCTGCCCGAAGGTGATCGTCTCGCGGACCGGCTCCAGCCAGGTGCTCAGCGGGATCGCGAGGCCCAGCGCGTACCAGCGGGGCCAGCCGTGCCGGTCGGCCACCGGGATGACCAGCCAGCTCACCGTCAGCGCCAGCGCGAGCACACTGGCGATCCAGACAATCGCGTTGGTGACGGGGAAGCCGAGCCAGCTCATCGGGTACATCACCACGGCGGCGAACGGCGGGTAGGTGAAGCCGAGCGCCCCGGCGTACTTGTCCATGAACGCGTAGTCGTAGAGCGAGCCGCCGTGTGCCCAGGAACGCACCGCGCCGTAGTAGATGTGCAGGTCGAACCAGTCGTGCCGGTTGCCGTACCACTCGTGCCCGGCGATCACCACGGCGATCACCGCCAGGACGGTGACCACCCTGGTCAGCGGGCGGGCGGACGCCCTCGGCGCGGGGTTGAACACCTGGCTACCTTAACTGCGGTGTGCGCGCCGGAACATTCACCACATAGGCTGTCGGCGTGGGGGATCTCCTGGTGTGGATCGACTGTGAAATGACCGGCCTCGACCTCGGCAAGGACAAATTGATCGAGGTCGCTGCGCTGGTCACCGATCCCGACCTCAACGTGCTCGGGGACGGTGTCGACGTGGTGATCCACGCCGACGACGAGGCGCTGGCCGGGATGTTCGACGTGGTCCGCGACATGCACGACAAGTCGGGGCTGACCGAGGAGGTCCGGGTCGCCACGCTGACCGTGCCCGAGGCCGAAGACATGATCATGACGTACCTCACCCAGTTCGTCCCCGACCCGCGCACCGCGCCGCTGTGCGGCAACTCGATCGCCACCGACCGGGGCTTCCTGGCCCGGGACATGCCCCGGCTGGACAGCCACCTGCACTACCGGATGATCGACGTCTCCTCGGTGAAGGAGCTGTGCCGCCGCTGGTACCCCCGGGTCTACTACGGCCAGCCGGCCAAGGGCCTGGCGCACCGGGCGCTCGCCGACATCAAGGAGAGCATCCGCGAGCTGGAGTACTACCGCCGTACTGTCTTCGTGGCCGCCCCCGGCCCGGACGTGGAGACCGCGAAGGCGATCGCCGCCGAAGTCGCCGCCGCCCGGCCGATCGGCTGACGCCCCGGCGCGGTATCCCACTCGACGCGCCCGCCGCCGGTATGGCTATCATGGGACGTCGCTGACCCGCCGATTGGCGGGCCGTCGCATGGTGGCTGTAGCTCAGCTGGTAGAGCACCGGGTTGTGGTCCCGGGTGTCGGGGGTTCAAGTCCCCTCAGTCACCCCAGCGTTTATGCAGGTGAGCCCCGGTCTGAGGACCGGGGCTCACGGCATTTGGGGGCCAGGTGGGGAACTCAGTCGCGCAGCCCGACCGCGTCCAGGTTCCAGAGGATGTGCGAGTAGACCAGCGTGCCGGTCATCCAGTCTGCGTAGCCGGGCAGTCGGTAGGCCTGGAAGGCCGCGTCCGGGATCCGCAGCGAAGGCTTTCGAAAGCCGAGTTGGCCGCCCGGCACGAAGCCGAGGCGCGGGTAGTAGGTGGGAATGCCTTCCAGGAACACCAGGGGTACCCCCTGGCTGGCCAGCGATTCCAGCCCCGCCCCGACCAACGCGCGACCCACCCCCTGCTTCTGTCGGTCCGGCAGCACCCCCAGCGGGGTGAGCACCTGCACCTCGACCAGCCGCTGCGGTGCGTCCAGCAGCCCCGGGTGGAACAGCACGTGGCCGACCAGGGTGCCGTCGTCGTCCTGTGCCACCAGCGACAGCCCCCGCTCGGGCAGGTACGCGGCGCGCAGCGCGTCGGTCATGTCCGCCACGTGGCTACCTTCGTCCCCGAACGCGAGCTCGTGCACCGCGCGTACACCGGCCTGGTCTTCGGGTTTCTCTTCCCTGATCAGCATGGCCGCGACCGTAGCTGCGGGGTCCGTGCCGCGCACCCGGTTTCCGGCCCCGGGTATGCCGCAGCCCTCCCGGACGGCGGTGTCCGGAAGGGCTGCGGTGGAGTGGGGCTGGTGGGTCAGACGGTGGCGGGGGCGCTGTAGTCGTGGCCGCCGGTGCCGTTCAGGGCGCTGCCGTGCAGGTAGGCGGGCCAGCCGCGATCCCAGTCGCTCCAGCCGTCGCCCCAGGTCAGGCCGCGGCCGGTGTGCTCGACGGTGACCGGGTCACCGACGTGCGTCTGCTGGTAGAGCCACTGCGCGTTCTCGGTGGAGATGTTGGTGCAGCCGTGGCTGACGTTGTTCACACCCTGGTCCTGCTCGGACCACGGGGCCGCGTGGATGAACTGGCCGCCCCAGGTGAGGCGCAGCGGGAAGTAGACGGTTTCCCGGTAGCCGTCCGCGGAGTCGACCGGCACGCCGAAGGTGGACGAGTCGAAGATCGCCTCGGTCTGCCGGGTCATCACCACCATGTGCCCGCTGGACGACGGGGTGCTGTCCTTGCCCAGGCTGACCGGCATGGTCCTGACCACCGCGCCGTCCCGGGTGACGGTCATCGTCTTGGTGGCGTCGTCCACCGAGATGGTCAGCGGGTGCTCGGTGACCGTGACCGTCTGGGTCAGGTCGGCCTTGCCGGTGACGCCGTTGCCGAGGTCCAGCCCGCCGAGCGCCGCCCGGATACTGATCTTCGTGCCGGCCTGCCAGTAGGACTGCGGGCGGTAGTGCACCTCTTTGCCGGAGAACCAGTACCAGCTACCGGCCTGGGTCGGGTTGGCGGTCACGAACAGCCGCTGTTCCACGGCCGCGCGCCGGTCCGCCGGGATGGCCGTGGGGAAGGTGACCACCAGTGGTGCGGCGACCCCGACGACCTCGTTCTCGCCGAGCGGGGTACGCGCGTTCATCGTCGAGGCCGGCGCGCCCGCCGTGGTGAAGTGCGACACGGAGGTCACCGTGCGACCGTCCTGTCCCGGCGCCCGGACGGTGGCGGTGTAGGCGGTGTCGTACCTGAGCTGGTGATCGGGTACCCACGACGAGCCGTCCACCCGCAGCCCGCCGGGCACAGCGGCGCCGGTGGCATCCGTGACGGTGACCTCCGGGATACCGCCGCCGGTGGCACTGCCGCTTGCGGTGGTGCGGACGGTGAGTTCGACTGCCGTGGAGACGCCGGTCGTGCCGTCGGTCGGATTGGTGAACGCCACCGTGGCGGCGTCGGTGCTCGCGCTCGCGGCCGGCTTGGTGGTGCCGTGACCGGAGCCGTGCGCGCAGCCGGCGAGCAGGAGGGTGCCGGCGGCTACGGCGGCGGCAAGCCCGGCAAGGCGGGCGTGGGGGGCGCCTCGTCGCATGGGTATCAACATCGCTTTCGGGTCGGGGGGATGGCCCAAGTTTGCCCGATTTAATGATGATTACCAGGTTAGGTGAGCCTCGCCACCTGCTCCGCGACCCTTTGCCTCCCCTGCCCGGCCGCCTCCGCTGCCCGGCCGTCGCCCCATGCGGCCCGCCCGGCCGCTGCGTGGGCGGGCCTTCGGCGGAGCGACTCTCCCGCCGGGGCGGCTCGTCAGCGCGGCGTCGAGGATGCCGCCGGGCTCGGGGAGGCGGCGCTGGCGGCCAGGTCCGGGTGCGGGAGCGCGCTGCCCGTCAGGTACTCCTCCCACGAGGTGTCCCAGACTGTCCAGCCGTCGCCGGGGGACAGGTGGACTCCGGTGCCCTCGATGGTCAACGGGTCACCGATCCGGTTGTGGTTGTAGATCCACTGAGCGTTGCCGTCCGAAAGGTTCACGCAGCCGTGCGACACGTTCTCCGTCCCCTGCTGCCCCACCGACCACGGCGCCGAGTGCAGGAACTGCCCGCCCCAGGTGAACCGCTCAGTCCAGTAAGCGGTGAGCCGGTACTCCGGGGTCTGGAAAAGAGTGGACGGCTCATGCGACATCAGCACGAAGTTGCCGGACGAGGTCGGAGTGTCCGACTTGCCGAGGCTGACCGGGAGCGACCGTACGAGCTGACCGTTGTCGTACACGTAAAGGGTCTTGGTGTCGTTCTTGATCAGCAGCGTCTGCGCCGGGCCGATCGTCGCCCGCGCGCTGCGGTCCACGTCCACGAACCGCTTGCCGACCGGCATCCCACCCAAGGCCGCCCGCACCGTGAGCACCGTTCCCGGCTGCCAGTAGGTGCGCGGCCGGTAGAGCACCTGGCGGTCGCCGAACCAGTGCCACACCCCGATCTGCCTGGGGCTGGACTGCACAAACAGCCGGTGCTCGATCGCCGCCTTCGCCGCGTCCGGGATCGCCTCGTCGAACTCGACCACCACCGGCATGCCGACCCCGTAGACCGCATCGTTCTGCAGGTACAGCCCGGTGCCGATCCGGTCGCCGCCCGGGTTGGCCATCGTGGTGAAGTGCGTGTCCGCCCTGGTCTGCTGGTTGTCCGGCCCGACCGCCGTCACCGTCGCCCGGTACCCCGAGCTGTACTCCAGCGGCTCGGCCGGTACCCACGAACTGCCGTCCGGCCGCTCGACGCCGGCAACCACCGCACCCGCCCCGTCGACCACCGTCACCTTGGCCACGAAGCCGCCCGCGACAGTAGTGGTGATCTCGGAACTGACCGGCACGCCACCGGCCCCGACCGCCGGCGCGACGGTCAGGCTCAGCGGCACAGCAGGCTTCCCGGGCGACGGCGCCGGCTTGGCGGTGGGCTCGTGACCCGTGCTGCAACTGGTGAGCACGAGCACCATCGCGAACACAACAGCCAGTACGACACTCCAGCGTCGACGCATGGCATCCTCCAGTCCCCGTGCGGTCGATACCATGCTGCGCTGAGTGTCCCGATAGCGAATGTTGTTCTGGTTCGTACCGCCCAAACGGGTGGCTGGAACCCGTTGGGGACCCCCTGGAGATCCGTGCTATCGTTTCCCCCGTTGCTAGCGCGCCGCTAGCTCAATTGGCAGAGCAGCGGACTCTTAATCCGCGGGTTCGGGGTTCAAGTCCCTGGCGGCGCACAATTGATCAAGGCTCTGACCTGGTGCTATGTTCCGGGTCAGGGCCTTTCTCGTGTCCACAGTGGAGGAACTGTGTGATCTACGTGTGATCTACGGTCAGGGACACCATGATCTTGGATCATGGGGGCAGTTACCTTAGTGACCGATCGTGGTGGCGATCATGGGCGTCGCGGCTTCAGCCGGGTCGCAGCCGATGAGTACCACGGCCGCCGCGATGATCGCTTGGTCGGGGTCGAGGAGGATTGACGCCGGATTGAACGCTAAGCGCGGAGGGTCCTGGCAGCGGGGTTTGTCTATGGCCGCGTAGGTTGTTGCCCCGTGTCGGTTGAGTTCCTTTCGGATGGTCAGGCTGCGGCGTACGGGCGGGTTCGGTGGTGAGCCGTCGCAGGTGGATCTAGAGCGGTACTTCTTCCTGGATGACGCTGACCGTGTGCTGGTGGAGAAGCGGCGAGGTGAGCACAACCGGTTGGGTTTCGCTGTGCAGTTGGGCACGGTGCGGATGCTGGGCACGTTCTTGTCTGATCCGTTGGATGTGCCGTGGCCGGTGGTGAAGTACCTGGCGGTGCAGCTCGGGGTGGCGGACGCGTCGCTGGTGAAGCGTTACGCGGAACGGTTACCGACGCAGCATGAGCACGCGCGGGAGATCCGCGACGTGTACGGGTTTCGGGGAGTTCTCCGACGTGCGCGCCTCGGGGCAGCTGCGGGAGTTCCTCGACGGGCGGGCGTGGACGCACGCCGAGGGGCCGTTGCGGTTGTTCGAGCAGGCGGTGGGCGTGGCTGCGCCGTCAGCGGGTGCTGCTGCCCGGGGTGTCCGTCCTGGTCCGGGCGGTGGCCGCCACCCGGGAGACCGCGGAAGCACGGATGCATCGCACCCTGGGCGAGGCTGCGGCGTCGGCCGGCGCAGGTCTGCCGGACCGTTTGGTCGGGCTGCTGGTGGTGCCGGACGGGCAGCGGTTCTCGGAGTTGGAGCGGCTGCGGCGGGCGCCGACGCGTAGTTCGGGACGGGCGATGGCGGCATCGCTGGCACGGGCCGCGGACGTGTTGGCGGTGGGGGCCCGGCGGGCGCAGGTGCAGGGGGTTCCGGCGAACCGGTTGGCGATGCTGGCCCGGTACGGGTTGACGGCGAAGGCGCCGGCTATCCGGGAGCTGGCCGAGCCTCGCCGTACCGCGACGCTGCTGGCCGCGGCCCGCCGGCTGGAGGCGGCCGCGGTCGATGATGCGCTGGGTTTGTTCGATCTCTTGATGGCGACTCGGTTGATCTCGGCGGCGCGTCGGGCGTCGGACGCGGAGCGGCTGACGGTGATGCCCCGGCTGGAACGCGCTTCCGGGGTGGTGGCCGGTGCTGCGGCAGCGGTGTTCGCGGCCTTGGCGGCGGCGGAGCAGGCGGGCCGGTTGGACGTGGCGGCGGCGTGGGCGGCGGTGGAGCAGGTGGCGCCGCGTGCGCAGGTGCTGGCGGCGGTCGCTGAGGTGGCCGAGTTGGTGCCGGACGACGGCGCGGGTGAGGCGGCGATGCGGGAGAAGCTGGCCGGGAAGTACATGGTGGTGCGGCAGTTTATCGACGCTTTGGCGGAGGTGTTGCCGCTGCGTGCGGTCCCGGCCGGGGTGCCTGTGCTGCGGGAGGTACGGCGGCTGCCGGAGCTGGCCCGGCGTCGGGTCAAGCAGCGGCCACTGACGGCCGGGGAGATTGATGAGGGGTTGGTGTCGTCGGCGTGGCGGCGGGCGATCCTGCACAACCGTGCGCTGCCGACGGGCGTGGTGGATCGGGATGCCTACGTGCTGTGTGTGCTGGTGGCGCTGCACCGAGCGTTGCGCCGCCGCGACGTGTATGCGTCGCCGTCGCTGCGGTGGGCGGACCCGCGGGCGCAGCTGCTCGACGGTCCTGCCTGGACGGGGGTGCGCCGCGACATCCTGGCCGGGCTGGGTCTGGATGAGCCGGTCGATGCGCATTTGGCTGGGCTGACCACGGCGTTTTCGGCGATGATCCGCGCCGCGTCGTCCTGAAGGACCCGCAGTTGCCCGGTGGCGCCTGCGTGCCCGCAGCCCAACTGTGGGACCGGCCGGACCAGCCGGTACCGATGGCTGTCGCAGTTTCCGGCGCCGACTCGATCGACCTGGCGGTCCGCTACGCCGACGCGATGGTTGCCACCGAGCCGAAATCGGACCTGATCGAGGGCTACCGCGCCGGTGCGGGCGGTGACCGGCCGCGCTACGGTCAGGTGCCGATCTGCTACGGCCCGGACGAGGCGGCCTGCCGCAAGCTCGCCCACCAGCAGTTCCGCTGGTCCGGGCTGGGCTGGCCGGTCAACTCCCAACTGCCGGACCCGCACGCGTTCGCCGCCGCCACCGCCGGTGTCACCGAGGACGCGGTCGCCGCGGCGGTGTCCTGCGGCCCGAACCTGGATGCCCACGTGGCGGCCGTGGCGGCATACCTCGACGCCGGGTTCACCCACATCGCGGTCATCCAGATCGGTGCCGACACGCAGACCGGCTTCCTGGACTTCGCGCAGCACGAGCTACTGCCCGCGCTGCGCGCACGGTCCTGACATCAGCAGAACAGACTCCGAGGCACCGACCCGATCGGCCGGAACCAGCCGGAGTAGGCCCTGGACCGGATAGTCAGGTTTGCTCCTGCGAGCACCACCAGGTGGAGCGTCCGGCGATGTGGGCGTACCGCATCGGCGCGCCGCAACGTGGGCAGTGCCCGTCCGGTTGCCGGTGGGCGACGATGGCCAAGTCGGCAACGCCGCCGCCGGCTAGCGCAGCGCGGATTGCTGCCCGCAACGCGCGGGCCAGCCGACGGATGTTGGCGTCGGACAGGTCGCGGACCGAGGTCAGCGGGCAGACCCGGGCCTGCCACAGCGTCTGGTCGGCGAGGATGTTGCCTACGCCGGAGAGGGCGGACTGGTCCAGCAGGCGGGCCTTGATCGGCGCGCTACCCCGGCGGATCGCCGAGGCGAACTGGGCCGGGGTGATGGTCAGCGCGTCCGGCCCCACGGTGTGGATCGGCGGGTCGAGGCGGACCCGGGCCAGCCGCCGCGGATCCACCAGCCGCAACGTCGTGCCGTCGTCGAAGGTCAGCGCGAACCGGACCAGGTGTCCGTCCCGGGCGGCCCGCTCGTACCGGCTCAGACCGGCCTCGGCATCCGCCACGACGCCCCGGGGGGCGATGATCAGGCCGCCGGAGATGCCGAGGTGGACGCCCAGGATCGGGCCTGGTGTGCGGGATCGGCCGGTGCCCGAGGTGTCGCACCAGATGGCCTTGCCCTGGCGGTGCGCGGCGGTCAACCGGCGCCCCAGCAGCGCGTCGTGGATCTCCCCGGCGGGGTGCGGCCGGCAGACGTAGCGGTCTGAGTCGTCCACGGCCACGATCCGGCGCCGCAGCGCGTCCCGTTGGATCCGCGAGCGGGTGGCCTCGACCTCGGGCAGTTCCGGCACCGCTGCCTACCTACCGCACGGCGTCCGGGTCAGAAAGCCATGATGGACCGCAAACTTGCCCGGGTCAGGAATGGCCAGCGCTGTGTGCATGCCCACCCCTACCCCGGTCTGCCCGCAATACTCACGAACCAGCATTCATTCGTAGTAGACGCTGAATCATGCCCTGCGGGCCTGGCCGAACGCTTGCGATCAAGCCGTGACGGTCTGCCGTCTTCATGCCCGGCGCCAGCTTGGCGTCACGGATCTGCGGGAAGTCGGTCAACTTGTGGGTTCGATGAATTCGGTACCGCGCTGGACCGTCCCGCCGGGTTCTGCCAATGCCGGCAGCGGCGCCTCGTCGTCAGCGGCCAGAGCCGCGGCGGTGGAGTCTTCGACCGGCCGTATGCTCGGCTGGGTCCGCTGGCGGGCACCTGCGCGCAGTCGCTGCGGATCGATTTCGCGTTCGGGCGTGCGCCGCAGATACTCCGTCTCCAGTTCGCCCATCCGCTCTGTGTGCCGTGCCAGGGCCTGCTCTGAGCCGTGCCGCAGGGTGTCCAGCCGGGTCCGGTAGAGCTCCTTCAACTCACGGAGCAGATCCGCATCATCGAGCTCAGCGCCATCAACGCCGACGCCCTCCTGGTCGACCGCCCCCTCATCGACGGCGACCCCGTAAAAGGCCTCGGTGACCTCGTCCTGGGCATACTCCCCCTCGGGGAGGGTGTCCAGGATGCTGATCAGATTTGCGGGTAGCTCGGCTGCAACTGCCCGGCGGTAGATTTCGTCTCGACTGACCCGTTCCTGCCCGACGTACACCTCGTCCAGCAGCGCTTCGATCCTGTCCATGCTGTCCATGCTGCGCCTCTACCCGAGACAGCGTCATCGAACCGGATCGTCGGTCTCGACTCCGGCTGTCGCGGGCAAACCTTGTGATGTCCCGGATCGGCGCGAGTCGGCCTGGGGATGGGTGCGCTGCCGGTTTAGGGGATGAGGCGGCGGGTACCAGTTCGGCGTGGAGGAATTCGCCTGGCTCGGTGTGGTACGGCACGGGCAGTCGGTCGGCAATCTCGCCGCCGATCGGGCTGAGGCCACAGCGGGTCATTTCGTCGAGGTCGACCAGCCCGACTCCGAGGTGCCGCTGACCGCGCTCGGTGAGCAGCAGGCGGTCGCAGTGGGCCACTGGCTCGCCCAGCTGCCCGACCAGGAGCTGCCCACGGTTGTGCTCTCCTCGCCGTACCGGCGGGCCCGGCAGACCGCCGAGCTGGCGCTGGCGCAGCTGGGCCAGCCGCTACGACTGGGCATCGACGAGCGGCTGCGGGACCGCGAGCTGGGCATCCTGGACAGGCTGACGAGCGTGGGGGTGGCTGCCCGCCTGCCACAGGAGCACCAGCGGCGGCAGTTCCTCGGGAAGTTCTACTACCGCCCGCCCGGTGGCGAGTCGTGGGCCGACGTCGCTCTGCGGCTGCGCAGCCTGCTGGCGGAGCTGCGGCGCGAGCATCCGCAGGGGCGGATTCTGCTCTTTGCCCACCAGGCCGTCGTGGTGCTGTTGCGGTACCTGGTGGAGGAGTTGGAGGTCGCCCGGCTGCTGGACATCGCCGGTCGCCCCTTGGCCAATGCGGCACTGACCAGCTGGCACCGCGACGGCGAACGGCTGGCGTTGGTCGGCTTCGACGACGAAACGCTCGTGACGCGGCATGCCGATCCGACCAGGCAGCCTCATGTCTGACGGAACCCGCGTCATCACGCCGGAGCTGCTGCGCGGTTGGCCGCTGCCCCAGCCCGACGGGGACAAACACGCGCGCGGCACGGTCCTGGCGGTCGGTGGCGCTCGAGCGACCCCTGGTGCGCTGCTGCTGTCCGCGCTCGCCGCGCTGCGGATGGGAGCGGGCATCGTGCAGCTGGTCTGCCACCCGGACGTGGTGACCGCCCTGGCGGTCGCGGTGCCGGAGGCGCGTGTTCTGCCGTGGCCGCAACCCGACGACCGGGACGACATCAAGGAACTGGTGGCTGCGGCGGACACCGTGCTCGTCGGCCCTGGATTCGACGACATCGACCAGACCCTCGAGATCCTGCGGCAGATTCTGCCGCACAGCACCGATACCGGGCTGGTACTGGACGCCTATGCGCTCGGCGCGCTCAGCCGCGAGCCCGGCCTGCTCCACGACCGGCAGCGGCCGGCGGTACTGACGCCCAGCTCGACGGAGGCGGCGGTACTGCTGCACGAGCAGGAAGTCGCCGACCTTGGCGGTGCCGCTGCGACGATCGCCCGAAGTTACCGGGCGATCGTGGCGTTGCGCGGGCACGTCAGCGACCCGGACGGCCGGCACTGGCGCGAGGAGGGCGGAGACGTCGGCCTCGGCACCGCCGGCAGTGGCGACGTGTTCGCCGGACTCGTCGCCGGCCTGCTCGCCCGGGGAGCCGAGGTGGAGCAGGCTGTGTGCTGGGCGTCCCACGTCCATGCCACCGCCGGTCAGCGCCTCGCCGCAGGCCTGGGGCGGACCGGATTTCTCGCCCGTGAACTCGTCGCCGAGGCGCCCCGGATCCTGGCCAGCCTGCAAATCTGAATGTTCGGACACCGGGTAGCACCTACTCGCGGCATGACGCCCGGCACATCCGCGACGGAGGCGATCGAAATGCGCATCTCGACGACACCAGACATGCCGCCCCGGCGGCCGGTCCGGGACAGGTGGCCGCTGTCGTGGCGGCTGGCGGTAGGTGCGGCCAGCGGGGCCGCGGCGACGGCGGTGATGACCGGCTGGATGCTGGCCACCGCACCGCGAGGGCGGCAGCTGGAGCAGCCACCGCAACGCATTGTGCGCCGGGCCGCGCAGCGACTGGGCGTTCCGGTACGCCGGGGTGACCGGCGGCTGGTGCCGGTCACCGCCGTGGCTCATCTGGGTTTCGGTGCGGTGGGCGGCGTCGGTTACACCGCGCTGGTGAAGCGGCCTTCCCTCGGGACAGGGGTGCCGTACGCGCTGGGCATCTGGGCGAGTTCCTACCTGGGTTGGGCGCCCGCCTTGCGGCTCATGCCGGCGCCGCGGGATGACGATCGGCACCGGCAACTGCTCACCTTCAGCGCGCACCTGGTCTACGGCGCGGTCCTGGCGCTGGTCGCCGATCATTTCCTGAGCGCCGGGGCCGCCGGGCGACATGGGGCGCAGCGGGAAGGCGATGACGGGCGGGATCTCAGTGCGACAGCAGCGCAGATCGGTGTTGGCGGTCCAGCGCTCTCCCGCTGATCCGCCACCACTGCGCCATCAAGATTGTGGCGACGGCGAGGTCGATGACCGTGCCGCCGTAGTACATGAGTTCGGCGCCGGTGTGCCGGTCGGCGATGACTGTGCTGCCGGCGGGTAGGTCATGGGCGTAGATGAGTTTGCTGAGGGTGTCGTGGGCGGCTCCGGCAACGATCAGGATGCCCAGCCGGGTGGTGAGCGCGGGGCGGTGCGGGGTGGGGTCGATGCCGATGACGGCCCAGCTGAGCAGGCAGCCGGCCAGGAACATGTGCAGGTGCACCGCCGCGTGGATCAGGTCGTTCGTCTCGGCCCGTGCGTACAGCCCGGTCAGGTACAGCAGACACAGCCCGCCGATGTTCAGGACGAGCGCGGTGAAGCCAGCGGTCAGCAGCCGCAGGGGGCGGCTACGCAGCACCCGGCTCAGCAGGCGGCGGGACGGAAGCGGCAGGACCCGCAGCGCAAGCGTGATCGGCGCGGACAACGCCAGCAGCACCGGCGCGATCATTGCCAGCAGCAGGTGCTGAGCGACGTGCACCGGAAAGAGCTCGTCATGTGTGGCCAACGGCGGGGACACCGCCGCTACGACGCAGAGCGACCCAGCCGCCAGGCAGATGGTGCGGGCGACCGGCCACCGGACCTGACGACGGTGCAGCCGGTACAGGCCTGTTCCGTAGCCGAACAACCCGACAACGGTCAGCACGACGGGCACGAGTTCGAGCATCTCTAGCCCGTCTGGTCAGGCCCCGGCCGCTCGGCGGGGCCGGGCCGGGTGCTGAAGATCGCCCGTCGAGCCAGGTCCGCGCGTCCGGTCAGCAGCCATACGCCAACGATGATCATGACAACGGCCACCACATTCCAGGTTAGGTCGTACGGCCAGATGGTGACGTGGTAGCGGATCTGGTGAAGGCCGAAGATCTTGTGCTGCACGAGACCGTCATAGAGTTGGAAGCCGCCGGCTCCGATGAGCAGCGCGCCCCACCACCGCTTGGGCACAAAGCCGTGACGGCGCAGCGTGTCAGCCATGACGAACAAGCCGGCAACGACGCAGGTGAACCCGCCGGCGTGGAAGAGGCCGTCAGAAACCAGGCCGACCGTCGAGGTGGACCTGTCGTAGAAGTGGTGCCAGTGCAGCACCTGGTGAAAGACCGTCTCGTCGATGAAAGCGGCCAGCCCGATCCCGCACAACACCCCCGACAGGACAGTTCGCTTCGTATCCTTCAGCTCGGTCACCGCGTGGGCGCTGTCGGTGCGATCCTGCACAGGACGACCCCTTTCGGCTAACCGGCGGTCCCGGGTCGGGGCTGGTTGAGCGCGTCGCCGGCTCGCCGGTTCAGTACGGTGGCCGCGCCAAGGGCACCGGGGGCTTGCTGACTTGCGGTCGTGCCCGGCTCGGTCCGGCCATCCTGCGTGGCGGACGCCGCGGGGAGGACCCGGTTCACGAGGGCCAGGACGCTCTGCACGGCCGACGGGGCGACGCCGTGGGCGAGGACCGCCGCCTTGGCGGGCCCGGTGAGGACGATTTCGGTGCGGTGTCGGGCGATTGCCCGGACGATGCGTCGGGCGGCGTGCCTGCCGTCAATGGAGAGGCCCGGTGTGGCCGCGCCGAGGGCGAACCAGGTGTACTCCCGGCCGGCCCGACCGGCGAAATCGGCTTGGACGTCCGAGCCGGTACGCATGAGTCCGGGTACCACCGTGGTGACGTTGATGCGATGTCTGGCCAATTCGGCGTGCAGCCCCTCGGAGAAGGCGACGGCGGCGAACTTGGCAGTGCTGTAGGGCAGCAGGTGCGGGACGCTGATCTTGCCCCCGATCGACGTGATGTTGCAGATGTGGCCGCTGCGGCGTTCGCGCATGTAGGGCATGACGGCGAGGCTCATGTTGAGCATGCCCCAGAACATCGGATCCATCGCGTCGCGGAAGTTCTGCGCGGTCAACGAGTCGAGCGGCCCGACCTGGATGACACCGGCGTTGTTCACCAACAGGTCGACGCGGCCGTAGTGGTCAACCGTGCGGCGGACCAGTTCCCTGGCCTGGTGCTCGTCGGACACATCGCAGACGAGCGGCAGGACATCACCACCGGCCGCGCGCAGTTGGTCGGCGGCACGGTCGAGTTCGCCTCCGTCACGGGCGCAGATCACGACGGGGCAGCCGGCGGCGACGAGTTCGTGGGCGATCGCCAGACCGAGCCCCCGGGAGCCGCCGGTAACCACCGCAACCTGGGACCGCAGATTCCGCGGCCGGTGCCGATAAAGAGCTGCGGTAGTCACAGCACCCAGCCCAACGATCACGCCCGTTAACGATCTCCTCATCGTCGCCTCCTCGTGTCGAGCGCCGACCGGGCGCTGATGACGTAGTCGCGACGCGACTGTCTCTTCGTCGGCGGCTTGCCCGGCACCGGTGGACCTATCAGCCGGACAGGTCCGCGAGCACGGTCGGTGGAGGTCGGCCAAGAGGTGGACCGGGTCGTCGTACACGCTCACCGCTCCGACTTCGATCAGTTCACCGGCGCTGGCACGGCCGGCTGGCACGGGCATACGGATCCGCTACCCGCGGACAGCGGCGGCAAACCCGCGCGGGCCTGCCGCGACCCGTTGAAGCGCGTGGGACCAGAACAGGCCCCGCCCGAGTCTCAGACCACCATGCCGGGCAGTACGCGCTTGGCGGGGTACACGGTCGAGGTGGCGTTCACGTCGATAACGTTGATCTCGTCGCGCAGGTCTACTTCAGCCGACAACCCGATTGGATGAACGCCGTGACGGCGTGACGGCGTGTTTAGCGTCGGAGGCCCCGGGTAGCACGTGTCCCAGCAGTCCCAGGGCGCCGCCGTCGAATCCGGTGACGGCGATGTCCCGGCCGACCCTGAGGCCGAGGACGTGGCAACGACGACGGCGACGGCGACGGCGACGACAGAGTCGCTGCTGGTCACGATCGCATCCGGTCGTGAGGGTGCGCCTGGGACCGCTACCTTGCTGGTACCCGGCCGGTTTCGTCGGCGCGTACATTAGTACGGCCGTACTCGACCGGGCCGGAGGAGCTGGGTGGTAAGAGCTTTCGACCTTGACGACGTTTTCCCCGATGACAGGGACAGCTCGGGGAGCTTGCCCCGTCGACAGGCCGCCGGGTCGTCGCAGGGGCTGGCGGTGACGTTGATCGCCGACTACACGCTGCGGGCACGCGCCTGGTTGCCCTCTGCCGCCATTGTGGACCTGCTGGGCGAATTCGAGGTGCCGACCGGCGCGGCTCGCGCCACTATCAGCCGGCTGGCGCGTCGAGGGGTGCTCGAGGGCAGCCGGCAAGGGCGGTACAGCTCATACCGCTTGACGAAGGACGCCACGACCGACCTGTGGAACGGCGGGGGCACGGTCGTCGCGTTCACCATGCATCCGGACTCCTGGGACGGCTCGTGGACGGTGATCACTTTCTCCATTCCGGAAGCGCAGAGCACGCGGCGGCGCGGGCTGCGCACCGAGCTGCGTTGGCGCGGCTTCGCGCCGCTGTACGACGCGGTCTGGGTCTCGCCGCATCCGTTGGTGGGTTGGAGGCGGGCCGATCTGGCCCAGTTGGCGTTCGGGGCGATGACTGTGTTCCAGGCGCAGCATGTTCAGCTGGAGACGCAGGCCGACTTCAACCCGATCTATGCGTGGGACCTGCCCGCCATTTCCCTCCAGTACGAGACGTTCATCCGGCGGTGGAGCAGGCTGTTGCCGCGGATCAGCGCGGGCACAGTGACAGGCGCGGCCGCCGTGCGCGCCCGTACGGAGGTGATGGACACCTACCGTCGATTCCCGGTTCTCGACCCACTGCTACCCATAGACCTGCTGCCGCCCGGCTGGCCCCGCGCCCGGGCGCGGGAAACCTGCGTGGCGGTCTACGACGGACTGGCGCAGCCCGCCCAGGAGTATGTGCGGTCCGTCGTGGCTCGGTACTCCGAGGAGTCACCAACGGACATTCGGGCCCACACCATTGCCGGCATGACGAAGGCATAGCCGTAGCCGCCGGCCCTCACCAGGAATCGACCAAGGTAAATTCATGCTTGTGGCGACTGGGTGGCAGGTTCGCCCGGAAGCCGGGCCGAAGTTGGTGGGGTGCCGCTGTAGTCGATGATCAGCGACGGGCCTGACGAGCCATTCCAGTTTGTTCGAGGTCCAGGTGAGGTACCCGACGGCCACGGCCGCCACGTCCGGCCGTGGGCACGGACGTGGCGGCCAGGGATCGTTAGCCGAGCCGCCATTGCTGGTTGTTGCCGCCGTTGCAGGACCAGAGCTGAATCAGTGCGCCGTTGGTGGTGGATGAGCCGGCGACGTCGAGGCACAGCCCGGACTCGACGCCAGTAATGGTGCCGTTGGCGTTGACGTTCCATTGTTGGTTGGTGCCACTGCCACAGTCCCAGATGATGACCGCTGTGCCGTTGCTGCGGCCGTGGCCGGAGGCGTCCAGGCACTTGTTGGCGTACACCCTCAGTTGTTTGCCGCCGGTGTAGGTCCAACGCTGGTTACTGCCGCTGTTGCAGTCCCAGATAGCCAGCTGGGTGTTGTTGGCCTGGGAAGCGTTCGGCACGTCCAGGCATTTGCCCGCACCTACCGCATGCACCGGACCCGCCGTGCCCGGCGGTTGGGACGATGGCGGCTGGGATGACGGTGGGTTCGATGAGCCGTACGGGCATTCGCTCACGTACCGCGAGACGCCGGTGGAATCAGCCAGCGACGGACACAGGAACTGCGCGTAGCGGCCGTCGTTGTCCAGGAAGATCTTCAGCCACGGGATCTCCCGGCGGGTTACCAGGGAGTTACCCCAGGTCGGGAAGGCATGGCCGCCGCTGGTCAGCTCCGCCCGGGCGCCCTTCGTCGTGGCCGGCTTGCTGGCCCACAGGCTGTCGATGGACGACGGCGTGATGGTGCCGTCGTCCCGCGCGCCCATGATCAACATTGGTACTCGCACATTGGACAGGTTCTGTGAGAACGAGGCCGGCGCCAGCGGCACGGCCGCCTTGAGTGAGGGCCGCCGCATGGCCGCACTGATCGCGCCGCCACCGCCCATGGAGTGCCCCAGAACGGCGAGCCGGTTCGGGTCAACCCGGTCGCGCACCGCGCTCTGCCCGGTGAGGTAGTCCAGCGCAGCCAGCAACTGGGTGCCCCGGGCGGTGTCTCCGTCGGTCGGGCTGTTGGTGTCGATACCGATCACGACGAACCCGAAGGACGCCAGCCAGGGGCCCATCCAGGCTCCTTCCCTGGCCCAGGTTGCGGTGTAGCCGGGCACGGCCGCGATTGCGCCCCAGGTTCCCTGGCTCGTATCGGTCGGGTAGTAGATCTTCGCGCCGTTGAAGCCGAAGCCGGACGGCACGGTGATCTCGGCGGTAGCGAACGTGCCGCGGTCGGCCGCCACGCTCGCCACCGTCGGATCCGGCCCCCGCTGGGTTGAGGCCGCCGAGGCCGGGCCCGTCAGCACGGTGGCTGTGGCCGTGGCTACGCCCAGCACGACCGCGGCAAATACCGCCGCGATGCGTCCGCCTCGCCACGTGGGAGATACACGCATCCGTCGAACATGCCCGGCACCGCGTGGCTTCCGGGACCCCGGGGCGTCACCCGACGCCGGCGCAGGGTCCCAGACGCTGTCCCCGCGGCTGGGTTGAGAGTCTGCCTTCATCTGCCTAGCACCTTCCGTTCGGTTGCCACTCAACGACTTCGGGATAGCGCTCCAAAGAACCTCTGGTCGTCTTCGTGAGTCGCTGTAACTCAATGTCGTTGTCTGGTAAGGCATCGTTGCAATGACCGCAGGTTCGTGTTGTCGTGCTCGCACACGCAGCCCAACATGATCGACATTCCGGCCGCCCCGCCGGCGGCGGTCGCCACCGTGACCACGGGGCCGGCCACAGCTGTCGATCCCGGGAGGATTTCCTGATCTCCTCAAGGTCTTCCAGGCAAGTTGGTAGCTGACCTGGCCTGTCTTTGATGGACATATGTGCTCGCGGGGCACCACGCGGTCAGGTCCGGTCGCCCAGGAGCAGGACAGCAAATGTCTCCGGGATCCTCCACTCCGCTGTGGGCTGGTGCAGGTCGGCGTCGAGGTGCCCCACAGGTGTGGCAGCAAGTCACGATGTCGGCCGGGGTGACCCACTTCCCCTTCGTCCGCAAAAGGCTCAACGGGAGTATTCACGGCCGTAGGATCTCTTGATAGTGTCCCGAACGGACGGCGGAGTGTCAATCGATGGATCTCAACCTCTAGGCCGAGTCACGGCTTGGCAGTAAAAATGCCGACACAGCCCATCGCGAGACTAGGCGGAACAGGATACAGATGATCGAGCGATCGGGCGCTCAGCTGTCACGCGACCCTACCGGAGTGGTTCCGGGTGACTTCAAAGGAGGTGTGACGTGTTGCGCCCCATGGCAGCCCCATTCCGACAGCTACCTCAGTGCGGGCGGCGCGGAGTGAGGAGCTGGTCGAGTTGATCCTCAGCATCCACGCTGATCCATCAGGAGCGTTTGTCTGTACAGGTACCCGAGGTATGGCGCCAGCTGACCCGGAGGATCATCCGATGGCCGGTGGCAGGTTGATACGCGCAACCGAGCCATGCGGAGTCGTACGTGCTCGGCAGTTCCTTACGACCCGGGCGGAGCCGGCGGCGGTGCGGTCGCCGAACCCGGTGCGGCGTGACTGCGCGGTACCTTCGCCGATCGGTCGCGCAGTGGTCTGCGCTCCGATCTCCCTGGTGACTTATGACGAAATTTTCAACACGATCGAACTTGCAACGTTACAATACAACTGCCGATGCGAACCGTCCAGTGAGGAGCGCGGGGCGTCAAACCGTTGGTCGCCTTTTGCCCGGCCGCCATGATCGATACCGGCCGGATCTGGCCTGGCGGGGCGGCCGAGGAGGCTGTCGTCGAAGGTGTGAATCGCCTGTGTGCTACCCGATGATCGCTGCCGGGCGCGCTGGGCGAGCGAGCGCCCCGGCGCCCCGGCTCACGCCGCTCCATCGATCAGGACTGCATGGAGGCGGGTGCCCGGTCCCCGCGGTCGGTCTTGACTGCACCGCTTCGATGGTGTCTCATACCAACACGATCGAACACTGATCAACGCAACTGAACGCACGGGGCCATCCGATGCAGCGAGCCGGTGCGTGGTTCGCCAGCTAAACGGACGGTCGACCCGAGAGATGCGCTGATTGCGCCTAGAGTCTCGGATCCATCCGCGAAGGCCAGCCCCCGCCACCGCGATCAGGCTGGAATCACTCCGCACCCGCAGCGCCGTCCCCGATAGCACGCCGCTCCGCAACACCACCACCGGCGCATGCCCTCGCCGTGGTTGACCACATAGCGCGGTTGAGTCACTCCCGTCGTCCATTCGGGGCGTAGGCCGCGTTAGAACCTCAGCCCCGTTGACTTGCGCGACGTCCCCCGGCCGAGCTGCCGAAGCGCTCCATCGCTTCAGCGGGCCACCGATGCCGGCATCAGCAACGGCAGCGCTGCGCGATCTGGACCTGCAACGGCGGATCCATCAGCGGTGCACCCGCAGCTGGCGCCCGATCCGATTCACGCACCCCCGTACCGTTAGGAGATCCCGTGCGCAAACCTCTCCGCCTCGCACTGTCGGCCCTCGTGGCCGCGGCGACGCTGCCACTCGCACTGTTGGCGGCCCAGCCGTCGGCACAGGCGCTGGAGAACAGTCTGGCCCGCACTCCGCAGATGGGCTGGAACGACTGGAACAGCTTCGGTTGCAACGTCAGCGACAGTCTCATCCGCCAGACCGCAGACGCCATGGTATCCAGCGGAATGGCGGCAGCCGGCTACAAGTACGTCAACATCGACGACTGCTGGTCCTCCAAATCCCGCAACAGCAGCGGCAACCTGGTCGCCGACCCGAACAAGTTTCCCAACGGGATGAAGGCAGTCGCCGACTACGTTCACGGCAAGGGCCTCAAACTCGGCATCTACTCTTCCGCCGGGCTGACCACCTGCGCCGGATACCCCGCCAGCCTCGGCAACGAGCAACGCGACGCCAACCTGTGGGCCTCGTGGGGGATCGACTACCTCAAGTACGACAACTGCGGCGACACCCAGGGCAAGAGCGGCCAGACCCGGTACACCGCGATGCGTGACGCGCTCGCCGCCACCGGCCGGCCGATCCTGTTCGCGATCTGCAACTGGGGCAACGACAACGTCCTGGCCTGGGGACCGGCCACCGGCAACTCCTGGCGGACAACCGGTGACATCCAGGCCAACTGGAACTCGGTGATGAGTATCGTCGACGCCCAACCCGGCTGGGCCGGCGCGGCCAAACCCGGCGCCTGGAACGACCCAGACATGCTGGAAGTCGGCAACGGCCTGTCCGACACCGAGTCGCGGGCGCACTTCAGCTTGTGGGCGCTGCTCAACGCCCCGCTGATCGCCGGCAACGACATCCGCACCATGAGCGCCACCACCCGGACGATCCTGACCAACACGGATGTCATTGCGGTGAACCAGGACTGGGGTGGCCGGCAGGGCAACCGGGTCGTCGACAACGGCAACACCGAAGTGTGGACCAAGCCCATGTCGAACGGGTCGATGGCGGTCGTCCTGCTCAACCGCAACACCGGCACGTCCACGATCAGCACAACCGCGGCCCAGATCGGATTGGGCTCGGCGTCCAGCTACACCGTGCGTGACCTGTGGGCGCACACCAGCAGCACCACCGGCGGATCCATCAGCGCATCGGTGCCCGGACACGGCGCCGCCATGTACATCGTGAGCGGTGGCGGAATTCCCACCACGAGCCCCGGCATGACATTCCGGCTGCGCGGACAGGGCTCGGGCCGTTGCCTGGACATCACCGGCGCATCTCAGGCCAACGGCACCCTCGCCGAGATCTGGGACTGCAGCACTGGCGCCAACCAGTCGTTCAGCCTGACCGCGGCCGGGGAGCTGCGCACCTACAACGGAACCAAGTGCCTGGACGTATACAACCAGAGCACGACCAACGGCGCCGCGGTCGAGATCTGGGACTGCAACGGCCAGACCAACCAGCAGTTCCGGCTCAACACCGACGGCACCATCACCGCCGTCGGCGCGAACAAGTGCCTGGACGTCACCGGCGCCGGCACCGCCAACGGCACCAAGGTCGAGATCTGGGACTGCAACGGCGGCAGCAACCAGAAGTGGGCCAAGGCCTGACCGACCGGCGGTACCACCGCGCGGTGACGGTGAGCGGCGCGGTCAACGTGGTACCGGCACCGTCGGGTGCCGGTACCAGCAACGGAACACCGGCCGGGTGACCGGCTGGACAGGATCTTCCTCAGGACGGCGACCGGGCCTCCGTCGTGATCGGCGATGAGGTGTCGAACCTGAGATGAAGTCGGCATCAGAGATGGAGGACAAATGACTGTACGTGGGCGCCTGCGGCGCCTTGCCGTGGTTGGCGCGACCGCCGCCGTGCTGTTGGGGTCGCTGGCCGTGTATGTGGCGACCGGCGCACCGGCGCAGGCCGCGACCAGCCAGTTCCGGGGGGTCAACTGGGCGGACACCCGGGACAACTTCCTCTATGACGAGAACGTCCCGATCGGGCTGTCGAAATCAGACAGCTACGCGACGACGTACACGAAATCCACCGCGATCCTCAGGGGATTCCAGAACTTCGGCTCCAACACCATCCGGTTCGGGATCAACCCGCAGACCACGTCGTCGGCCTGGTGGGGCAGCCTGACCGCGGCGTACGACGCGGCCAGCGCGATGGGCATGAACGTGATGATCGCGCCCTGGCCACCAACCGGTGGCCGGATCAGCGACATGAACGCGTTCTACACGATGTGGGACACGGTCATCGCCAAGTACGGAAGCAACAGCCGGTTCTACTTCGACATCGTCAACGAACCGTGGGGATACAGCGCGACTGAGCTGACCAACCTCGCGGCCGCGTTCCTGCAGCGCTACTCGAGCATCCCGCGCGGCCGGATCGTGGTACCGGGACTCTATTCGGATATCGACCTGTGCGCCGTGGGCAGCGATTCCCGGCTGAACGGAACCCTGCTGTCGATCCACATGTACACGCTGGGCGGCGAAACCCACCCGACCGAGGCGGACTGGGTCAACAGCTTCAAGGCCCGCCTGTGCGGACACGCCGACCGGGCCGTCCTCACCGAGTTCGGGGTGCCGATGAACACCGGCGTGAACTACAACGGCCCCCGCGACGGCAACAACAACGTGTCGTACTACTACGCGCTCACCGACACGGTACGAGAGCTGGGCATGGGCTCGCTGTTGTGGACCGGCGTGAAGGAAGCCAACCAGACGCAGGGACCCGGCCCGTGCTTCAACGCCTCCTGCGCGATCACGTCACTGACCGGCAGCGGCACCAACCTGTCGCTGACCATCACCAACCAGTCCGGACTCGACCGGCTCCGGCACGGCTGGGGACTCGACGGCTCCCAGTCCCCACCGCCTTCGTCCACGTCGACCGGCTCCACTGGTGTGCTGCGGGGGGTCGGCTCCAACCGGTGCCTCGACGTACCCGGGGCCGCTACCGCAAACGGCACGCTGTTGACGATCTGGGACTGCAACGGCGGAACGAACCAGCGTTGGGCCGCGCTGTCCAACGGCGCCCTGCAGGTGTACGGCAACAAGTGCCTCGATGTCCCCGGTCACGCCACGGCCGCGGGCACCAGGGTGCAGATCTGGGACTGCAACGGCGGCGCCAACCAGCAATGGACCCTCAACGGTGACGGGACGGTCGTCGGCCGCGAATCCGGGCTGTGCCTCGACGTCACCGGCGCGGGCACCGCCAACAACACCGCGGTGGAGATCTGGAACTGCGCCGGCGGCAGTAACCAGAAGTGGACTCGCCAATAACTGGTGGGCAACAACGGGCCGGGTGCCGTCGCAGCGGCACCCGGCCCACCGGAGTCTGTGTCGTGCACCGCTGTCGTCCCCCCACCGCCTGACCCAAAGAGAGTGGCATCAGCGTCGCTCAGCGTGTGCCAGGAACAACCAGGCTGTCCATTGCGCGACCATTCTCGCGTGACTCCCGGATAGCCAGTTTCGCATGCGCGAATGCAGCGGGAAGGCCGTCGAAAGCGATTGATCACCGCCAATAAATTATGCCTTGACACGCGCCGATGTGAACGCAAACATCGACCAGCAACACGGGCGTAACAATCGCCCGACCGGCTCGGCGAAAATACGAATGTCCCGGGCCGGGCTCCAATCGGATGGAGGACGTTATGAAACTGCCTGGCGAAAGACCGCGCTCGCGGTGGCGTGGCCGGCGGCGCTTGTGGTCGGTCACGGGTCTGGCCGTGGTGGTGTTGGCCGGGGCTGGTGCGGTGACCGGGTTGCCGTCGGCGTCGGCGGCCACTGTGGACACCGCGGGCTCGTATGTGTTCGTGAACCGCAACAGTGGCAAGGCGATGGACCTGTACAACTGGTCGACGGCGGAGAACGCGCCGGTGAACCAGTGGACGCGCAACGATCTGGCGGTGCAGCAGTGGCAGTTCGTGGACTCCGGCGGCGGGTTCTACCGGGTCCGGTCGCGGCACTCCGGCAAGGTGCTGGAGCTGCCGAACGGCGCTGACGGCACCCAGTTGGTGCAGACGACCGACCGTGGTGCGACGACGCAGCAGTTCCGGTTGCAGGACTCCGCCGGCGGGTACGTCCGTTTCGTCAACCGGCAGTCGGGCAAGGTCATCGACGTGTGGGAGCGGTCCACCGCTGACGGTGGCCGGCTGGCCGCCTACCCGGACTCGGACGGCGTCAACCAGCAGTGGCAGCTGATCCGCCTCGGCGGCACCACCCCCACCACCCCCGGTGGCAGCACCTCGCCGACACCTGGCACGCCACCCGCGTCGTACCCGCAGCCGAACCGGGTCGCCGGCGACACCGGCGTGCACGACCCCAGCGTGGTCAAGCGGCCCGACGGCGGCTACCTGGTCGCACACACCGGCGACAACATCGCCCTGAAGACCTCCACCGACCGGGTCACCTTCCGCAACGCCGGCACCGTGTTCCCCGGCGGGGCGTCCTGGACCACGACCTACACCGGTGGGGCACGGAACCTGTGGGCGCCTGACCTGTCCTACCACAACGGCCGCTACTACCTGTACTACTCGGCCTCGACGTTCGGCTCCAACCGGTCCGCGATCTTCCTGGCCACCAGCACCACCGGCGCGTCCGGTAGCTGGACCAACCAGGGCCTTGTCGTGGAATCCCGGACCTCGGACAACTTCAACGCCATCGACCCGAACCTGCTCGTCGACGACCAGGGTCGCTGGTGGCTGACCTTCGGCTCGTTCTGGTCCGGGATCAAGCTGATCGCGCTGGACCCGGCCACCGGCCGCCGATCCGGCACCGCGATGAACAGCCTCGCCAGCTACGGCCCCGGCATCGAAGCGCCGTTCATCGTCAAACGCGGCTCCTGGTACTACCTGTACGTCTCGTTCGACCGGTGCTGCCAGGGCGCCGCCAGCACCTACCGCGTGATGGTCGGCCGGTCGGCGAACCCGACCGGACCGTACATCGACCGGACCGGACGGGACATGCTCTCCGGCGGCGGGACCCAGATTCTCGCCTCGCACGGCAGCATCCACGGCCCAGGTCACGAGGCAGTCCTCGCCGACACCGACGGCGACCAGCTCTTCTACCACTACTACGCCGACAACGGCGCGTCGTGGCTCGGCATCAACCGGATCGGCTACGACGCCGCCGCCTGGCCCTACGTCTACTGACACGAACTTCCCGGTGGACGCCCGCGAACGTCCACCGGGAAGTGTCGGCCAACCCGCCTGTACTGCACCGCCTGACTTCCCCGTCGACCGCGGGCGGATGGGACACCCGTCCTTCGAATCAACACAAGGAGTGATGTTCATGCAACGACGGAATTTCCTGAGGCTGGGCGCTGCCGGTGCGGTGAGTGTCGGCGCGGCGGCCTGGCTCGGTACCTGGCAGGCCAACGCCGGCACCGCCGCCGCGCTGCGGGCGGCGCCGACCACCCCGTTCGCGGTGGGTGTGCGCCAGTACACCTGGATGCGCGGTACCCGCCAGATCATCGCCTCTGTGTACTACCCCGCCACCGGCGCGGCCGGCGGCAACGCCGTAACCAACGCGCCCGTAGCCCCGGGCGTGTTCCCCGTCTGCGAGTACACGCACGGCGCCGGCGCCAGCCCGCAGGGTGGCTTCGGGCAGATCCGCCCGCTGGTCGCGGCCGGCTTCATCGTCCCGGCTCCCAACTTCCACAGTGCCAGCGTCGGCGATGCGTCCAACGGCAACCTGCCCAAGGACGTCTCGGAGGTCCTCACCCGCACCCTGGCCCTGAACACCGGCAGTGACCCGCTGGCCGGCCACATCGACACAGCGGCCGGCATCGGCGTGTCCGGCTACTCCATGGGCGGCATGACGACCAACGCGTTGCTCACCACCTACCCCGACCCTCGCATCACCGTGGCGGTGCCCATCTCCTGCGTCAGAATGGGCGGCCCGAGCAGCACGGTCCGTGCCAAGGTCCTGTTCATCCACGGCGACCGGGATCAGGTCTGCGCGTACTCCTCCGCCCATCAGTCGTATTCGGAGATGCCCGCCCCCAAGGGCTTCCTCACCTTCATCGGCGCCGACCACGGCGGCACCGGTTGGGGCAACACCAGCACCGTGGCCATGCGGACCATGGTCGACTGGATGCGGTGGGGCCTGTACGGCGACCTCGCCGCCCGCGACCGCCTCACCGCCGACGCCACGTCGTCGTCCAGCCGGTGGGAGTTCGTGCCGGATTCGACCGAGCCGCCGCCGGCCTCGACGTATGTCAACCTGGTGGCGCAGCACAGCGGCAAGGTCGCTGAGATCACCGGTGCCTCGACCGTGGCCGGGGCCGGTCTCGCGCAGTGGACCAGCAACGGCGGGCAGCATCAGCAGTTCGCGTTCATCGACGCCGGCGGCGGTTACGTCCGGGTCAAGGCCCGGCACAGCGGCCTGGTCCTGCAGGTCGCGAGCAACGCCAGCGGCGCGGACATCACCCAGCAGCCCGACACCAACGCCGCCGGCCAGCAGTGGCAGATCACCGACCAGGGCGGCACGGTCAGCCTCATCAACCGCCAGTCCGGCCTGGCCTGGGACGTGTGGCAGCACTCCACCGCCGACGGCGCCCGCATCTCCCAGTACGCCTACTCCGGCAACCCCAACCAGCGCTTCACCCGCCGACCCGTCTAACCACCACCCGTCCGGCGGCTGCCCGCCGCCGGCTGCGCCATCAGCAGAACCCGGCGCATCCCCGCACCGAAAGAGGTACGTCAACCGTGGCACTCCGACAACACCGAAGTCTGCGCCGAGTCACGCTCGCGGCCGCGTTCGCCGGCGCTCTCGTCGCCGGCCTGCTGGCCGCCGGCGTCGGCACCTCGCAGGCGGCGACGTCACAGCCGTGTGACATCTACGCCGTAGGCGGCACGCCCTGCGTCGCCGCGCACAGCACCACCCGGGCGCTCTACGGCACCTACAGCGGCCCGCTCTACCAGGTCCGCCGCGCCTCGGACAACACCACCCGGGACATCGCGCCGGTCAGTGCCGGCAGCTACGCCAACGCCGCCGCGCAGGACTCCTTCTGCACCGGCACGTCGTGCCTGATCACGATCATCTACGACCAGTCCGGCCGCGGCAACCACCTCACCCAGGCACCCCCCGGCGGCTTCAGAGGCACGGCCGCCGGCGGCTACGACAACCTCGCCAACGCCACCGCAGCACCGATCACCGTCAACGGCCACAAGGCGTACGGCGTCTTCGTATCCCCGGGCACCGGGTACCGCAACAACGCCACCAACGGCATCGCCCGCGGCGACCAACCCGAAGGCATGTACGCCATCTTCGACGGCAGCCACTCCAACAACGGCTGCTGCTTCGACTACGGCAACGCCGAAACGAACAGTCGCGACAACGGCAACGGCACCATGGAGGCCATCTACTTCGGCAGCAACAAGATCTGGGGCTCCGGCGCCGGCAACGGCCCGTGGATCATGGCCGACCTCGAAAACGGCCTGTTCTCCGGAGCCAACCCACGCAACAACGCCGCAGACCCAAGCATCAGCCACCGATTCCTGACCGCCGTCGTCAAGGGAGAGCCGAACCACTGGGCCATCCGCGGCGGAAACGCCCAGACCGGCAACCTGTCCACCTTCTACAACGGTGCCCGGCCCAACGTCGCCGGCTACAACCCGATGAAGAAGGAGGGCGCCATCATCCTCGGCATCGGCGGCGACAACAGCATCAGCGGTGCCGGCACGTTCTACGAAGGCGTCATGACGTCCGGGTACCCCACCGACGCCACCGAGAACTCCGTGCAGGCCAACATCGTCGCCGCCGCCTACAGCACCACCGGCACCAGCAGCGGCCCCACGGTCGGCTCGAACATCTCCCTGCGCGCCACCACCGCCTGCTGCACGACCCGCTACATCAGCCACGCCGGCGCGACCGTCTCCACGCAGGTCGTCACCGATTCGAGTTCCACCACCGACAAGGCCAACGCGTCGTTCACCGTGCGGGCCGGCCTGGCCAACGGCTCCTGCGTCTCCTTCGAGTCGCGCAACACCCCCGGCAGCTACCTGCGCCACCAGAACTACCAGCTGTATCTGAACGCCAACAACGGCACCGCACTGTTCGCCTCCGACGCGACGTTCTGCCCGCAGCCCGGCCGCAACGGACAGGGCAACTCCTTCGCGTCGTCCAACTTCCCGGACCGGTACATCCGCCACTACAACAACACCGTCTACATCGCCAGCAACGGCGGCTCGAACACGTGGGACTCGGCGACCGCCTGGACCGACGACGTCAGCTGGGCCGTCGCACCCGCCTGGGCCTGACGACCCGATGCAGCGCCGATCAGGCCGTGCGTGCTGATCGGCCGGTCCTGGCGTGGCAGCTGCCACGCCAGGACCGCACCTCCTGACCACCTCGGAGGAGTATCGCCTTAACGGTGTAACGGGTCTCCGTTAGATCGATGGCTGTTGAGTTAGCGGCGGCCGGCGGTGATGCGGCCGTCGAAGGTGATGTCGAAGGCGTTCATCGCGGCTTCCACCTGTTGGACCAGCGGGCCCGGCCACGGCCGGTGGGGTCGAGGCTGCAGATGGCCATGTACAACACTTTCAACGCGGACTGCTCGGTCCGCCGCATCCCGAGCTGACACCGCGGGGTCTGCCGCTGTCGGTGTCCGGGTCATCCATCGACGCCTGGCCGCCCCGATCGGAGCCGTCGGGCAGCGCGCGGGGCAGAAGGAACCGCCCCCGGTGTCGTAGGCTGCCGGGCACAACACGGGGGAGGAATAGATGGGAATCAGTAGACGCGCTGTGCTCAAAGCAGCCGCCGGCACCGGCGTCGCCGGTCTCGGGATGCCCGAGCTGACCGGCCCACGGGACAGTCCACGGCTGGTGCCCGCCGGCCACCACGGCCGGGCCGGCCTGCGCCCGGTCAGCATGGCCATGCATCTGCATGGCCCGTTCAGTGAGGGCAAAGCCAGTATGGCCGCGCACCTTGACCAGGCCCGGCAGCTCGGCGTGGATGTGCTGTTCTGGACCGAGCACGACTTCCGGGTTTCCGCCCAGGGGTACCGCACCCGGATGGATTTCCAGGCCGCCTCGGCCACCGAGTTCGGCGTGACCTCGAGCTGGGTACACCAGGTCGAGGGCGCGCCCGACCGGGACACGGTCGAGTACATCGACGGGTACGCCCAGGTCAGCTCCCGCGCTGCGGGCGCCGACTTCGGTACCGTCTGGCTGTTCCAGGATGCCTGGAACACCACGTACCGCACGTCCATTGCGGACACCACGATCGCCGTGGACGTCACGCCGGGCCCGGTCAGCGCCGATGCCGAGCTGGTGGTGGAGTTGCTGCTGTCGTACCACCCGGCGGAGCGCTCCCGCCCGGCCGGCCAGTACAGGCTGGTGTACCGGCTCGGGGCGTACCCCCAGCTGGGTCTGAGCGCGGACGGCCTGACCGGAACCGTGACCGTCCCGGTCACCGCCGACACCCGGGGCACCGTGACGCTGCGACCGGCGCGCGACGTCCACGCGCTCTGGCGCGACCAGGTCAGCGGTGATCACTCGCTGTTCCAGCTCCGGGTCGGGGTAACCAGCCGCAACGGCGCGTCGGCCAGCGCCCGCTGGCACGCGGTCACCCTGGACCGGGCCGAGCGCGCCGGCCAGGCGTCGCTGGCGCTGTACCAGCGGTTGATCGACGAGTACGCCCGGCGCTACCCGGACCGTCGCCAGTACGCGGCGCTTGAGGTCTCGCTGACCCGGCACCTCAACTGGTTTGGCGGCAACCTCACCATGCCGGACTACACCGGGATCGCCCCGAAGAAGAACGACGCGCCCGCCTATGTCAGCCAGATGGTCCGGTTCATCCAGGAGCACTCCGGGCTGGCCTGCTACAACCACCCGCTGTACGGCACCAAGGAGGCGGTCGCCCAGGAACTGGTCGCGTCCCGGGTGTTCGGCGCGGACATCATCGAGATCGGCGCCGGCCCCCCGGCGGACGCGGACTCGCTGCTCTACGTCTACGACGCGCTGGCCCGTAACGGCGTCTTCGTCACCGCCAACGGGGTGACCGACGACCACGACGGCGTCGACTGGCGGGGCCGTCCGGCGAACTGGGTGACCAAGGTATGGGCGCACTCGGTCGAGCTGACCGATCTGACCGGGGCGTTGAGCGCCGGTCGGGCGTGGTTCCACCGACCCGACCAGTGGGGTGGCGAGCTGGATATCCAGGCGGCCGGGCGGCCGGCCATGGGTGGCGTGCTGGTCGGCGCCGCTGCGGTGCCGGTCACCGTGCACGCTACCGACGTCCCGGCGGACGGCCTCGTCGAGATCGTCACCGGGCCGGTGGACCGGCTGGACCCCAGCCCGAACACCACCAGCCGGGTGGTGCAGGCGCGGGACATCCCGGGTGACGGCGTGACCCAGGACCTCGAGCCGGGCAGCTACGTGCGCGCCCAGGTCCGCGCCGCCGACGGCATGGTGGTCGGCATCAGCAACCCCTGCTGGGTGCTGCCCACCGAGCCATCCGGCGGCGTCCCCGCCGACCGCCGGGTCTGCTGACCGTCGGCTGAGCTGATCGCACGGGCGGACCGATCAGGTTCGCCGCAGCCGGGATGTGCCGGCGCTCCGGTGAGGCAGGAGCGCCGGCACTGTCCCAGCGGGAGACACACCTACGGCGACTGGCCACCCAGGTCCGGGACTTCGTCGACGAGCAACAGGCACTGGCCCGCGCCCGGGCAGCCATCCGCCACGCCGACCAGCAGCGCGGGTACACCGGTGCGAACCCGGTCATGGACGAAGCCGGGGATCTGGCCGGGCTCTGTTGCGTCCGTGGATGGTTGGACGCCGTGAGCGCAGAACCAGCAGGCGGATCGAGTGAAGGGTGCGGGGCCGTCCGGCGCGTTTGGGGCGGGATCTGGCCGCGTGTCGTCGGGCGATCAGGTCGCGGTGCCAGCGCAGGATGGTTCGGTGGCTGGTTGGCCAGCTCCGCCGTGGTCGACACCTGGGATGAGGGTCCCGACGCCGAAGATGAAGCCCTCGGGCAGTTCGCCGAGTTGCTGGCGCAGATCAGTGCCCTCGACCCGACGGCGTTCGGGGACGGCAACCACGAGACGCATCTGTGGCCCGCACTACTGGACAGATGGCTCTACTGACTCATTCCCCATCCTGCTGAAAGCTCCGCTGCTCAACCGACACTCGACTCCGCCGATGTCCGTCCGTTTGTCGCTAGCAACTTGATCAGTCACGACGTGGACGACCATGCTGACAGCCATGAGCGACGACTACATCCGTTTGATCCCAACCGATACGCAGTGGCAGCCACCCCGAAAGCGCCGCAGCGGCGACGACGTACGTGGCAGGATTCGGCGGACTCCAGCTCGGCCGACTTCATCGCGGCGAGGAAGCACGGGTGGTTGGTTGGTGCGGCCGGGGCTGAGTCCGACGTCAGGTGAGCCCTGCTGCCACCGTCCGGTACCACCACCTACGCCTCCGCGACAGTCAGCGCGCCCGAGAGCCGCGTACCGACGACCCGCCACGCCTGGGCTGCCTCCGCCGAGCCCTGCCGGGCCGCCGCCACGGCGACGAGGATCGCGTCACCATAGTCCGCCGCTGCCAACTCGTCAGCAAAGGCTTCGTCCGTGCCGTGGTGGTGGTGGGCGGCGGCCACCGCCTCCACATAGGAGATCGCGGCGCTGAGCCCGGCCGGCTCGGCTGGTGCATCCTGCAGTGGGGTGGTCATCGAGTCCAGGCTCCCTTCGAGCGAGCGGACCGATTCCGTGGAATCGGAGGCGGCGCACGATCCGGCGGATGACGACAGCGGCCGCAGATGTGACAGGTATCGGACCCGGCTGACGATCATGCCCGGGTACCCCTGACTGTTAGCGTCAGCCGGTGAAACTCATCGGTCGAACAGTGCTCGGCTGGGTACTCGCCGTTGCTGGCGTGGCGTTCTTCGTCTACGGCATCTACCACGTGGCCCGGGGCGGTACCTGTGCCTCGGGCGGCGCGTACGTCTCCACCAAGCAGTGCGCGCCCGACTCGACGGCGTGGATGTTCGCCCTGCCGGTCGCCGTACTCGTCGGGCTCGTCGGCTGGTGGCTGATCAGCCGCAGCGGGCGTGGGTCCCGGTCCGGCAACGCCGCTGTGGCCACAGGCACCACGTTCGGCGGCACCACGTTCGGTGGCACGAGCTCCATGGGGGGCGCGCCGGTGACCACGTTCGTGCAGGAGATGCCGGCGAACGGCGGGCAGGCGGCGCTCATCGAAGCGCTGCTTGCCAACGGGGCGCAGCTGTACACGACCACGGGCGCCGCACCGCACACCGCCGCACCGTCGCCCGCCGATCCGGTGGCGCAGTTGGAGAAGCTGCAGGCGATGCTCGCCAGCGGCGCCCTCACCGCCGAGGAGTACCAGCGCGCGAAGGCCCGCGTCCTCGGCGAAGCGTGACCCCACCGCGACCACCGACCAGCCTGCCGCGACCACCGACCACCCCACACGGTAGGTGAGCCGAACCGGGTTCTGTCGACCGGGCGCAGCGGTGTGACCAGGGCGGATGAGATTCTCGGCAAGGACAGGGCGCGGCGATGACCGAACGGGCCTGCGAAATCCTCGGCCGCTACCAGCCGGCGTAACCACCGTTCGGCCGCGCGGCCGGCCGTTCCCCGGCGCGGGCACGCCGCGCCGGGGACGACAATCAGCGGCCGACCCGCCCGTCGATCAGTTCGCGCAGGATGTCCGCGTGGCCGGCGTGCCGGCCAACCTCCTCGACCAGATGGACCAGGATCCAGCGCAGGGTGTACCGCGTGGCAGAGGCCGGTGCGGGCGAAGCCGCCAGCGTGCCGGGATCCTCACATCCGCACACGATCTCCTCGCTGCGTACCCCGACCGCCCGCGCCAGCGTGGCCACCGACTCGACCGTGTCCGTCGCGGACAGGTGCTCGTCCGGCTCGTCGTCGGTACTCCCGCCCGCGAAGGTCACCGCCAGCCAGGAGTACTCGGTCGCCGCGACGTGCTTGACCAGCCCGAGCAGGGTGGTACCCGAGTCGACCAGATTCCGCCGGGCCGCCTCCTCGGACAGGTCATCGAGCTTGCCGATCAGGCACTCCCGCAGGTATCCGAGGAATGCCAGCAGGGTGTCCCGTTCGCTGGCCGCGAGCGTCGGGGGACGACGATCGGCCGCCCCCCGGCTACCGTTCGCCACGCTGACCACTCCGGTCCGGGCCGCGAGCAGCGCGTGCAGTGCGCCGGCCACCCCGATCGCCAGGTCACTGCGCTGGTACGCGTCGACCAGCGTGATCGCGTACATCGCCTCGGTACCGTTGGTCATCGCACCGGCGTCGCCGATGACGACCCCGTCGAGCGTGATGAGGAAGCCCTCGACGCCCTTGTTGGCCACCATCCACATGCCGCCCGAGGTGTCCGCGTGCGGCCAACCGTCGCCGGGCCGGGCGCCGCCCAGGTTGCTGAGGTCGCCGTCCAGGATCGCCTGCGCGCGGGTGGTGGGTACCGGATGCAGCCGGGCCGCGCCGGCCACCAGTACCCCGGCCGGGCGGGAGATCCACAGCTTCTCCGCGCCGCGCCGGAAGCCGGCCCGGCTGTAGAGGATCTCCGGGAGTACCGGCTCCTGCTCCAGCCACACCAGGTCGGCACCGCGCTCATGCATGGTGCGGGCCAACAGCGCGATGAGTCCGGAGCCGATCCCGCGCCGGCGGTGGCTGGCAGCCGTCGCGACTGCCGCCAGTTCGCTGGCGCCGTCGTGTACGTCGGTGCTCAGGCCGGTACCGATCGGCTCACCGGTGGCCGTGTCCCGGGCCAGCGCGACGATGCCGCCTCGCCCGATCAGCGCGGTCAACCGGGCCACGTCAACCGCGCCGGCCGGCTCCGGATCCTGGTACCCGGCGTGCTGCAGCCGCGCCACGTCGAGCAGGTCCGCTTCGTCTGCCACGAGAGCGAACGAGATGCCGTCGGGTATCGGCAGGTCGATCGCTTCACCGGCGCGGCAGCCGAGGACCGGGGAGCGGTCCTCGACGGTGAAGCCGGCCGCCAGTAGGGCCGGCTCGACGGCCGGTGCGGACGCCGGTACGTACTCCAAACGGGGCGTACGGTCCGCCCGGTCGAAGGCCGCGAGCAGCGCCTCGACGTCGGCCGAGGTGGGCAGCGCACCGATGTCCGGTACAGCATAGTTACGCCAGATATTGGCGGTCTGCCGGTCGAAGTGGATGGTGAACGGGCCGACCCGTTCGCCGCCACGGTGGTCGGCGGCGATGAACGCCGCGACGCGGGCGGAGAGGTCGGCGAAGTCAGGAGAAGACATACGCACCTTTACGCAAAAGAGCTGAGGACTGACGGATGCGGCCAGCCGGGCATGCCGGATCGGCGGTGCGCGGCGGCGGTGGGGCACGCCAGGGTGGGGAGGCCTCAGCCCTTTCACAGACAGGGGGTACCTGTCGGGTGGTGTGGTGGTGAACCAGCGCCTTTCTACCGGTACGCCAGCATCACCGCAACCCGGTTTTCGGCGGAGCCGACGAATCCGCCGGTCGCGGACCCGTGAGCGCCCGAGGTCGCACGCGCGTGAGTTGCCGGGACTGCCTGAGCAGGGCCCGCTCGGTCGCCCGCCCAACTGTCGGCGCCCATTCGCAGGTCGTGGCGTCGGCGCGAAGTCGGCGATGGCGCAGGTGAACGCCTTGCGCTCGACGATCGCGGCCCGCACGTACGTGGCAGCTGCCGCTGATGGCGGTGCCGATGAACCTGCTGACACTCTCGGCGACTTTCGGGATTCTCGTAGGGATCTTCCAGCGCGGGCACCTCGGCTGGCTCTTCGGGCACACGGCGCAGAACGCGCTGGACGCCACTCAGCCGGTCCTGCTGTTCGCGCTCGTCTTCGGTCTCTCCACGGACTACGGCGTGTTCCTGTTGCGCGGACGAAGGAGGCGCGCGACACCGGTGCCAGCGCGCGCATCCTGCGCAGCAGGTTGGTCGGCAGCGGGCGCAACAGCGCGGCCAGCAACGGCCGGTCGGCGGGCTCGAATGCGACCTTCCGCTGTCGCCAAGGCGATGGACGCCCGATCGGGAGCCGGATCGACGACGGCGTCGTGCAGGGCGAGAGTCTCCGTTCCGTGGGGCCACAACGGTCATGATCCGGAGTCGGCCCGCTGTGTCCGCGAGCGCCAGCCCGGCGGTGCCTGGCGCGAAATCCCCCGGCGTCAAGACCAACGCAGCCGATCAGGTCCTCGCCGATTCGGTGTGGGTGCGTGATCCTGAAGGTTGAGCACCGTGGACTACATGTCGCGGTAGCGCACAGCTGCGTCCAGCTTCTCTCTGATCATCTCCGAGGTGACCTGACGCCCGGGCCACGCCGGGTACTCCGAACCAGGAACTGCGTAGATCGGCACGTATGCCGCAGTGTCGCGCTGGTAGCGCCACCCTTCCGAGAGGGGTCCGACGTCGTAGGCGTCGTAGCCGATCGCGTCGAGGAACGCGGTCACCGTCTGTTTGGCTGCCTCGTCATCGCCCGCGACAGGCAGCACCGAGCGCTCGGGATGACTTACTGGGCGCTGCAACGTGCCGAGGTGGCTGACGTAGATGTTGTTGAACACCTTGACCACGCGGGATTGCGGAAGATGCGCTTGCAGCAGCTCGCTGGTGGTGGTCGATTCGTCATCGAGTTCAGCGATGTGCCCGTCGCGCTCCGGGTAGTAGTTGTCGGTGTCGATCACGACCTTCCCGCGCAGCGGCTCCACTGGCACGTCGCGGTAGGCCTTGAGCGGGATAGAAACCACCACGATGTCACCGGCAGCCGCCGCATCAGTCGCAGTGGCCGCAGTGGCCAGCGGACCCAGCTTGTCCACGAGGGCGGCGAGGGTCTCCGGCCCACGACTGTTGCTCAATACCACGTCATAACCCGCTTCGACCGCAAGCTGTGCGAGGGTGCTGCCGATGTTTCCGCTGCCGATGAATCCGATGGTCGTCACCCACCGCGCAACTCGGCAGCGATGAGCCGTATTCCGTCCCATTGCCCGTGCAGTACCAAAGCTCCTGATCGGAAGGGTTGGCCTCCCCTCCGGGCGGCGCTCACCGTCCTGCTCGCCGTGGACGAACGAGCCGCCGCGCTCGGCTGACCGCAGCCCGCCACCCGCCGCGCGCCGCAGGTCAGTCAGGATCGCAGGTTCGGTAACAGGACGCGGAGGCAACCGTCCACCGCGGTGGAAACCTCACGCAGGCACGCGCGGAATGCGGCGGGTCCGCCGCGCGGGTCGCGGATGTCCAACCGTGCCGGGTCGACGAGATCGACCTGGCCACGCATGGCAGCGGCGGCCAACACCGCCGTGCGAGCCTGCGCGACGACGTCGTGCGCGCCCAGCGCTGCCGGCAGCACCTGCGGCACGCCGCGCGGTCGTGGTGGGACGCGGGCGCCCAGGCGGGCGAACTCGCGGAGCGTGAAGACGCGGCGGGCGGCCGACGGGAGCATCGCGGCGGCCCGGTCGCGGTGCGCCGTCTCCGCCGTGAGTACCAGGTCGCTCTCGGCCAGCAACGCTCTGCTCAACCGGCGGGCGGAGAATCCCGCGGCGTCGGTTCCGGTGCGGGCGAGCGCGTCCACGGCATGGGAGATGGCATGTTGTCCGTCGATCGCCCGCAGGCCGGCGCTGGAGGCCCGCACCACTTGTCCGTGCAGGATCGCGCCGACCAGCCGGCGGCGGGTGACCCGCTCGGCCATCATCGAGCGGCACAGATTGGCCGAGCACACGTACAAGATGCTGAAGTGTTCGATCGCGATAGTCCCCGCGATGTCCTCAGTAGCCGCGATACCCGGGGACAGCACCGGCGTGAGCCGCCGCAGCCATCGGCTCAGCGGGTTCATCGGGTGACCTGGGGGAGCAGGTCGGCCCGGTGCGCCTCGGCGTACCCGGCCATGGTTCCGGCGGCGAAGGCGTGCCACAGTTGCGCGTCCCGCGCCGGGTCGAGATGCACTACGGATTGGTCGCCTTCCCAGCCGGTGCCGATGATGGGTGCGGTGAGGAACACGACCCTGTCGCCGGGTACCTGGACCGCCTGCAGCGCAAGGGTCCGCAGGTCGGCGGCGGTGTATCCGGAGTCGACGGTGACCGCCCTGGTGACGGCGTCCAGCAGCCGGTAGGTGGCGAGCGGGTCGTTGGTGGCGTTGACTTGCGCCGATTTGCTGAGCACCGCGCGGAGCAGGTTCTGTTGGCGGCGTACCCGGTCCAGGTCGCCATCGGGCAGACCGTAGCGCTGGCGCACGTAGGCCAGCGCCCGTACCCCGTCCAAGTGGTTGACGCCGGCGGTGAAGTGCACGCCGCCCAGGTCCGTTGTCGCGGTGGCGACGTCCACGTCGACGCCGCCCAGAGCATCCACCAGTGATCGGAACCCGGCAAAGTCGATGACCATGAAGTGGTCGATCCGGATGCCGGTCAGCCGTTCGACGGTGGCGATCAGGAGAGGTGCTCCGCCGAGGGAGTAGGCGGCATTGATTTTCATCGTTCCTTTACCGGGAATCGGCACCCAGGCGTCGCGGGGGATCGAGACCACGGTGGCCGATTCGCCCTGCGGATCGAAGCGGATCAGCATGATCGTGTCGCTGCGGTCACCGGCCGCGGCGTCCTGCGGGTCGGTGGCGGAATCACCCGTGGTCTGACCGGGGGAACGTAGGTCGAGCCCCACAGCCAGCACGGTCTGGCCCGGACTGTGCGGCACCGCCGACGGACGGGCGGCCGCGTCGAGGCCGTCGAAGGCCCCGCCGATCCGGTGGACGTTGGTATTCAACCGTTGCTGCACCAGCAGCACCGCACCCACCGTCGTGGCGCTGGCCACCACCACGAGGGCGACCATCAGCATGACCAGGCGGCTGATCCGGTGGGCCCAGGTGTCCGGCGGCTCCGGGGTGGTCTGCCGCGTCGGGTCTGCCGCCCGCCTGCTCATCGTGTCGCCGCTTCCGGTGCGGCGGCCTGCCAGGCCGCCGAGTTGGACATGGCCGTCCCGGGGTCGGTGGACTGGTAGTAGTACTGCTGCCCATCGCCGCGGACGGGGACCCGGTTGAGGATCACGCCGAGGACCGGTGTCTGGGTGGCTCGCATCGCCGAGGCGGCCTCGCGCAGATGTTCGTGGCGCGTCCCGGCGTAACGCACCACCAGGATGACACCGTCGCAGGAGGTCGCGACGACGGACGCGTCGGCGACGGGAAGAATAGGGGCGGTATCGAGGAGCACGTCGTCGTACTCGGCCCGCAACTGGGCGAGTAGCGCCCGCATAGCTGTTGAACCGAGCATTTCGGTCGGGTTCGGTGGAGTGGGGCCGCTGGTGAGCACGTCGAACACGCGGTCACCCCATGGCTGGATCGCCTCGGTGGCAGTGACGGTGCCGACGAGCACGTTGGTGAGCCCGGCGCCGGCCGGCAGGCCGAGGTAGTTGGCGATCTTGGGCCGACGCAGGTCGCAGTCCAGGACGATGACGCGACGTCCGGTTCTGGCGAGCGTGAGTGCCAGATTGCAGGTGGTCGTGCTCTTACCCTCCTGCGGGCTTGCGCTGGTGACCAGCAGCACGCTGTGCCGGTGTTCGATGTCGGCGAAGCGCAGGCCCACGGCGATCTTCCGGAATGCCTCGGTCCGGGCGCGGTGCCGTTGATCGTGGAAGGCGACCGGGTTGCGCGCGGCGGTCGGGTCGGCTGGGACGCTCCCGAGCACCGGTGCCCCGGTGAACAGGTGTGCCTGTTCGCTCGATTTGACCCGGCGGTCAAGGGAGTGTCGTGCGGCGGCCAGGGCGATCGAGACCACCAGCCCGACGAGTGCCCCCAGACCGACGCTTCGCACCGGGCGGGGCGAGACGGCGGTGGTGGGGCGCGTGGCAACGCTGACGATGCTCACGATGATCGGCGGGGTGGCGCCATCCTCGGTACCCTCCAGCGACGGCACCGCCGCGACGAAGCTCTGGGCAACGGCGTCGGCCGTGTCCTCAGCGCCACGGGCGGTCACGTCGACGGCCGTGACGGTCAGCAGCGAGGTCCCAGGGACCACGGATGCGCTCACTCGCCGCGCCAGCGCGTCCGCATGGCCCGGTTGGCCGAGTAGTCCGCTCGCCCTGGTGAGCACCCACGTGCTGACAACAAGGCGGGCGTACGTGCTGGCCTGAGTCTGGGTCAGCAGGCTGCCCTGGTAGGCGGAGACGGGATTGGTCAGGTCTCCGTGCGCGGCGACGTAGAGCGTGGTGCTCGATGAGTACAGCGGAGTCTGCCGGCTGACGATGAAACCCGCCGCTACCGCCCCCAGCAAAGTCAGCGCCAGCATCGACCGCCAATAGTCGCGGACGAGCCGAATTGCGCTACGCAGATCCATATTCAGCTCCCGAGCCTGGCGGGTGGCCGCCCGACCGGCCGCTTCGGCGGGTCCACCGGGTGCGGATGCGGCGCGTCGTCCGCCGGGATATGCAGGAGCGCCATGACGGGCAGTGCGACCGCGAGCAGTGCGACCACCAGCGTGGGACGCGAAGGTAGGCTGCCCACGTACACCAGGACTGCCGTGAGCGTCGACAGGGCGGTGGCGGTCAACAGCACGACCAGCACTGAGCGGGGGCCGAGCCCGGCTCGGCGCAGCCGATGGGCGGCATGATCGGTACCGCCCTGCCAGATCGGCCGTCGCGCGCGCAGCCGGGAGACTGTGACCAGGGTGGTGTCCACCGCGGCGGGATACCCGACCAGCAGGAGGACGGTGGCCGTGCCCCACGGCGAGCTGACCGTGGGGATCGCGGCGGCGCCGGAGGCGATGAGGAATCCGATGAACAGCGAGCCGGCGTCTCCCATGAAGATCCGGGCCGGTGGCGCGTTGTACAACAGGAAACCGGCACTGGCCGCGGCCAGGCAGGCCAGCAGTGTGCCGATCGCCGGCGCGCCGCCGGCGAACAGCAGCGCGGCCAGTGGAGTCGCTGTCGCGCAGGCGGTTATGGCGAGCGCCCCGTCGCAGTTGTCCAGGAGGTTGTAGGCGTTTGTCACCACGACGATCCAGCCGACGGTGAGCGCGCCGTCCAACCACGCCTGGCCGGTCAGGTGCGGGCGGGCGCCGGCCACCACGACGCCGGTGGCGAGCGCCGTCTCCACGGCCAGTCGCAGTCGGGCGCTCAGGCCGTTGCCGAGGTCGTCAACCAGGCCGAGCGCGCAGACGGCGACGGCGCCGACGATGATCGCCTGCCAGCGGTGCTCGGCGGATCGGGCGAACAGGCCGACCGGGATGAGCACGCCCAGGGCGATGCCGACGCCCCCGAGGTAGGGCGTGGCGCTGGCGTGTGGCTTGTGTGCGGCCGGTTCGTCGGTGAGGCGGTGCCGGCGGGCCAACCGTCGCAGCGGCGGAACGAGCAGGACTGTGAGTGTCGCGGCGGCCGCCGCCTCCCACAGAGGTGCGGGCAACGACGCGAGAGTCATGGTGTCGGCACTCCAGCAAGCTCGGTGCCACCCAGTTGCGCCATCTCCCTGCGGGCGTTGACGATGGTGTCGCGAAGGGTGTCGTCAAGGGAGTAGTGCGGCCGCCAGCCGGTCAGCGCGCGGATGCGCCGGGTGTCGGGTACCCGCCGGAGCATGTCTTCGAAGCCCGGCCCGTAGGCCTCGTCGAAGGGGACCATCCGCAGCGGCGACGTGCCCCGGGTCAGGTGTCTGATCCGGTGTGCGAGATCGAGCATGCTGATCTCCTCGGGCGCGCCGACGTTGAGCGTGGCGCCGACAGCGGCCTCGCTGTCCAGCAGCCCGAGCAACGCGCGCACGACGTCGGCGACGTGCGCGAAGCAGCGGGTCTGCGATCCGTCCCCGTAGACGGTCATCGCCTCCCCGCGCAGGGCCTGCTCGACCATCCGGGGGACGACCATGCCGTAGGCGGAGCTCTGTCGCGGACCGACAACGTTGAACAGGCGCACCACGACGGTCGGCAGGGAACGCTCCCGGTGATAGGCGTTGGCCAGCATCTCATCGACCGCCTTGGCGGTGCCGTACGCCCAGCGCACCACGGCCGGGCTGCCGAGGATGCGGTCGGCGTCCTCGCTCAGCGGGCCTGTCGAGTTTTTGCCGTACACCTCGGACGTGCTGGCGATCATGATCTTGCTGCGGTACCGGTGCGCGGCCTCGATGACGATCTCCGAGCCACGGATGTTGGTGGTCAGCGCCTTGAGCGGTTGGTCGACGATCAACCTGACGCCGACGACGGCCGCGAGGTGGACGACGGTTTCGCACCGGTGGGTGAGTTCGTCGACGAGGAGCTCGTCCAGGATCGAGCCGTGCACGAACTGGAAGCGGGGGTTTTCCGCCGCGGCGGCGAGGTTGGCCAGCCGCCCGGTCGACAGGTTGTCCAGCGCGATCACCTGGTCTCCCCGTGCCAGTAGAGCGTCGGCCAGGTGCGAGCCGATGAACCCGGCGCCGCCGGTGATCAGCGTCGAGCCCGGCCTGCGGGGCTGTGTCGGGGTGTTCGGAACGGCTGAATCTACTCTCATCGCTCCTCTTCGACCTTAGTCATGATTTCATACCAATATATCGGTATAGACTGCACCTTACTTGATATACGGATCAAAGCATGGACGAAACCGGAGAAGTTGATGGCCCACGGCAGCGCGCCCTCCCGGGGCCGGCGGCTGCCCGTGCGGTGCTCCGCCGGCGCAGTGGCCTGGCTCGTCGGCCTGGTCGGCGTACCGGCACTCGTCTACCTGATGCTGTGCCGCACGTCGGTGGCCGTCATCGTGCTGCCGTTGCTGATCGCACTGCCGGCGGCGTTCACCCGACCCGACCTGACCGCGCTCGGCCTGGTCCCGGCGAGCGTCCTGAGTGCACTGCACCCGCACGGCGGCGTCGCGCTCACCGCCGCTGCCGTCCTGCTCGCCGTGGGTTGCGTGTCGGCCCGGTGGGTTGGCCGGGCAACCGCCCATCCGCCGGTGCGCCCCTGGGTGCCGGTCACCGCGGGTACCCTCGCCGCGGTGCTGCTGGCAAGCGCTGTCGCCGGTCGCGGCGCAACGCGCCTCAGCGTTGACCTGGCCGGCCTGCTGCTCGGTCTGCTGGTCGCCGCCGCGCTCGCCGTGACACCCCCGCAACCGGCCGCCCTCGCCCGGGTCCTCGTGCTGACCGGCGCCCTGGCAGCCGCGATCGTTCTGCACGCCGGTGCCGACGACGCCGGCCGGCTGGTCGGTCTGACCCTCAACCCCAACTACCTCGGCGCGGTGTTCGCGGCGCCGATCGCCGCGGGCATCGGACTCGCCCGGTTCGGCCGGCCGGTGTGGCTGCTGCCATGCCTGCCGTGCCTGGTGGCGCTCCTGCGCACCGAGTCGCGGGGCGCGCTGATCGCCACGGTCATCGGCGGCGCCGTTGCGCTGGTCGCCGGGCGGCCGTTGCGGCAACAGGCGTACTGGGCGGCGGCAGCGGCCGTGGTCGGCGGGCTCGCGGTGGTGGTGCCGGGCGCGCTGCGGGACGCGGCACTGGGCGGGCGTACCTCCCTGGAACTGGCCGACAACAACGAGATCAGGGCCACGGCCGCCCGCGTCGCAGCGGCCGCGGCGGTGCACCACCCGTTGCTGGGTATCGGTTACGGCCGCTTCCCCGACTTCGCCATGGCCGATCCGCGACTGGGCATCGTCATCAACACCCACAACGACTACCTGCGACTGGCCGCCGAATCAGGTACCGCCGCGCTCGCCCTGTTCCTCGTTCTTTTGGTCGCGGCGTTGACGGCCCGCGTCGACCCGGTCACCGCACCGTTGCGCGCCGCGGCCACGGCCGGCGCGGTCAATCTGTTGTTCGCCAACTGCCTGGCCAACCTCGTGGTCAGCGGTGGCTTCTGGATCTGCCTGGGTTGCCTGCTGGCCCACCGCGTCAACGCCCGTCGGGGGACCGACGGCTCTACCGAAGGAAAGCAGCCATGTCCCACACCGGCACCGGCACCGAGATCGAGGCAGGGCAGCGCTTCGCCTTCGGGCGAAACTGGAGTTCCTTCGTCGGTCTGGTTGACGAGGTCCGCATCGATGCCGCCGTACGGTCGTTGACCGGCGCGCTTCGCGTCACCGATCTGGCCGGGCGGACGTTCCTCGACATCGGCTGCGGCAGTGGGCTGTTCTCGCTGGCGGCGCACCGACTCGGTGCCCGGGTGCGAGCGTTCGACTTCGACCCGGTCGCGGTCGCGGCGAGCACACGACTGCGCGAAAGGTTCGCGCCGGCCAGCGACTGGCGCATCGAGTGCGCCTCGATCCTGGATCCCGCGTTCCGGGCCGGGCTCGGCTGCTTCGACGTCGTGTACGCCTGGGGCGTCCTGCACCACACCGGCCGGTTGTGGGCGGCCCTCGACGGTACCGCCGACCTTGTCGCACCGGGCGGGCGGCTGTTCGTGGCCGTCTACAACGACCAGGGGATGGCGAGTCGGGGGTGGCACGCCGTGAAGCGGCGGTACAACGAGTCCGGCCGGGTCGGCCGGCTACTGATCCTCGAAGGCGCTCGCGCCTACTTCGGTGCCCGTCGGGCGATCGCCGCCGGCCTGCGCGCGGTGCGCCCCACCGTCGCCCCCGCGCCGACGCCGCGCGCCCGTGGCATGTCCCGCCGGCACGACCTGCTCGACTGGATCGGCGGCTTCCCGTTCGAGGTCGCCCGCCCGGAGCAGGTGTTCGGCGTGCTCCATGGCCGGGGCTTCAACTTGGAACACCTCATCACCTGTGGTGCCGGGCTCGGCTGCAACGAGTACGTGCTGCGTCGCGGCGTCGGCGCGGTAGCCGGCGACGATGTGTCGGTACCACCCGGCGAGCGCGCGTAGTTCGCCCGGACCGGGAAGCAGTTGGGTCACCGGGGTACCCGACGCGCGACAGAACCGGGTGACCTGGACAGCGGTGATCACGACGTACGCGAGCGACGAGGCGAGCGCGCAGCCGACCGGCCCCCACCTCGGGATCAACGCCAGGTTGGCGACCACGGTCAGGCCCGCCGCGATGATCGAGGGCAGGGACATGGTCAGCGGCCGGTGCAGCCGCAGCAGGAAGGCGCTGACCTGGCGACCGGCACCCAGCGCCAGCAGGCCGGGGGCCAGGGCCAGCACCGCCGGCACGGCCCCGGTGAAGTCGGCGCCGTAGAGCAGGGGTACGGCCACCGGCGCGACCAGGCAGAACCCGCCGACGGCGGCCACCGCGAGCAGGACCGAGGTGCGGGTCGCCTGGGCGGTCTGGCTCGCCGCGCTCGGCAGATCCGCGGTCGCCTGGCGGGCGAGTGAGGTCCGGGCCAGCGCGTCGGTCGGCAGCCGGGTGATCTCGGCGGTGGTCACCGCGACCGTGTAGAGGCCGACCGCCGCGCTGCTGGACAACACGGCGAGGAGCAGGGTGTCCAGCCGGAACACGAGGTACAGGGCTACCGAGCCGGCGTGGTAGCGGATGCCCGTCGCGACGGCCTGCCGGGCCAGCGTGGCATCGGCCTGCCCCAGTCTGGGCCGGGCGACGCTGAGCAGGACAACCAGCGGGACCGCCGAGCCGAGCACCCAGATCGCCACCGCGGATCCGACGGTCAGCCGATCGGCGAGCGCGAGTCCCACCAGCGCACCAGCCTGCACGACGCCGCCGAGGATGGTCGCCAGGTCGACCGCGCCGACCAGGCCGGCCAGCGCCAGCGTGGTGTTCAGGTACAGGACGGTCATCGTGAACGGGACGGCCACCAGCGCGACGAGCATCAGGCCGGGATGGTGTGCGGCCGCCGACCCGGCCAGCCCGCCGCGCGCGAAACACCACGCCCCGATGGCCGCCACGCCGCCGAGCACGGGACCGAGCAGCGCGCTGTTCGCGGTGACCGCTGCCGCCCGGCCCGGCCACAGCGCGACATTCGACTGCTCCACGGAGAGGTGCCCGACCGCCAGTGCGATGGTCGCGAGCGTCGTGGCCACGGCGTAGGTGCCGCGCCCCTCGGGGTGCAGGACGCGGGCCACGACCACCCCACCGCCGCCGACGAGCGCGGCCTGGGCGAGCCGCACCGACATGCTGACCGCGGTCTGGCGCATCGGCCGCCGCGAGATCGACGCGCCGATCATCTCCGGTCGGCGACGAGGGCAGCCGAGACCGGGGGTACGTCGGGCAGCGGCGGATCGAGGAACCGTCGGTGCCACAACTCGAACTGGATCAGCGCCCACAGTCGGTGGCTCTCGTCCACGCCGGCTTCATGGCGGCGCAGCATTGCGGTCACTGTCTCCGGCCGGAACAGTCCCCGACCCCGGGCGGTGTCATCGGTCAACACCGACCACGCCAGGTCCCGGAGTTCGCCCCGCAGCCAGCCGGCCAACGGCACCCCGAAGCCCATCTTCGGCCGATCGATCACCGACGCCGGCAGCCACGGCCGGACCGCCTCCTTCAGCAGGTATTTGGTGGTGGTACCGCGTACCTTGAGGGCCGGCGGAAGGCGGGCGGCCCAGGCCATCAGGTGGTGGTCGAGGAACGGCGAACGGGCCTCCAGCGAGTTCGCCATCGTGGTGATGTCGACCTTCGCCAGCAGGTCGCCGGGCAGATAGGTGGCGATGTCGGTGTCGATGATCCGGCCGAGGAGATCCGTGGCGGTGGACCGCGCGTACGCCTCGTCGGCGATCGCCCAACTGTCTACATCGGACAGTTCGGCGGCCAACTCGGGCGTGTACAGCTCACGTTTGAGCGCCGGGCTGAACACCGACATGAGCGTGGCGTACCGGGCGCACGGGTCCTGCCCGAGCAGTTGTACGGCCCTGCCGAGCCGTCGCCGGGTGGACCGGGGCGCAGCGTGCCCGGCCAGCGCGCCGCCCACGCTCTCGAACAGCCGCCGCGGTCGTAGTGCCGGCACCCGGGCCAGGGCACGCATCGCCAGGTACCGTTCGTAGCCGCCGAAACACTCGTCGCCGCCGTCGCCGTTGAGCGCGACGGTCACCTCGGCGCGGCTCAGTTGTGCCACAAAGAAGCTGGGAATCGCCGACGAGTCGGCGAACGGCTCACCGAAGTGCTGCGCGAGGGTGGGCAGCAGTTCCACCACCGAGCCGGTCACTACCAGCTCGTGGTGGTCGGTCGCGTAGCGCTGCGCGACCAGCCGGGCGTACCGGCGCTCGTCGAATCGGTCGTCGTCGAAGCCGATGCTGAAGGTGCGCACCGGGACCGGCGACTGCTGCGCCATCGCGGCCACGACGGCGCTGGAATCGACGCCCCCGGAGAGGAACGCGCCCAACGGGCGCTCACTGACCATCCGCACCCGGACCGCGTCGAGCAGCAGATCACGCAGTTGTGCGGCGGCCGCCCGCTCATCGGTCACCGGCGCCGGTGTGCTGTCCACGGCCCAGTAGCGGCGCACCGTAAACGACCCGTCCTGCCAGGTCAGCAGGTGTCCCGGCGGCAGCTTGTGGACACCCTGGTAGATCGACCAGGGTGCCGGAACGTACTGGAACGTGAGGTAGTGGTGCAGCGCCAGGGGATCGAGCCGGCGCGGCACCGTGGGATCGGCGAGCAGTGCCGCCGCCTCCGAGGCGAACGTGAGCTCACCACCGTGTTCGCGCCAGTAGACCGGCTTCTTGCCGACCCGGTCGCGGGCGAGCAGCAGCCGGCCACGGCGGGCGTCCCAGATGGCGAAGGCGAACATGCCGCGCAGCCGGTGTACCAACTCGTCGCCGTACTCCTCGTAGAGGTGCACCAGGCACTCGGAGTCGCCGGTGGACGTCACCCGGTGGCCCTTGCCGGTCAGCTCGGCCCGCAGGTCGGCGAAGTTGTACAACTCGCCGTTGAACACCGCGACGACACTGCGGTCCTCGTTGTAGACCGGTTGCCCTCCGCCGGTCAGGTCGATGATGGCCAACCGACGCATGCCCAGCGCCGCGTGGTCATCGACATGCTCGCCGTGGCCGTCCGGGCCCCGGTGCACGAGCAGCTCACACATCCGGCGCATCCGGTCCGGGTCGGGCCGCCCGGTGGAGACGGTGCCGGCTATGCCGCACATCGTGCCGCCAGTTGGTCCTCGTAGATCGCCAGATGCCGCTGCACCATGGTGTCGACGTCCAGGTGCAGCCGGCTCCACTGCCTGGCCCGCGCGCCCATCAGCGCCGCCCGTGCCGGGTCGCGCAGCAGTGCCGCGATCGCCGTCGCGAGGCCGGTCGGGTCGGCCGGCGCGACGAGCAGCCCGCGACCGTCGGCCAGCAGTTCGGGGGTACCCCCGACTGCGGTGGCGACGATCGGCCGGCCCGCCGCCATCGCCTCCATCACCGCATTGCTCAGGCCCTCGGTGAATGACGGGAGGACGACCACGTCCGCCGCGGCGAGCAGCCCGGCGACGTCGGTGCGCGAACCCAGCAGGCGCACGTCGATGCCGAGCGCGGCGGCCCGCTCCCGGATGGCCACCCGCTCGGGCCCCTCGCCGACCAGGGCCAGCGTGCACGGCAGCCCCCGGTCGCGCAGCAGCGCTGCGGCATCGAGCAGGTGTCGGTGCCCCTTGTACCGCAACAGGTTGGCCACGCACACCAGCAGCGGCAGCGAGGTGTCCACCGACACCGGCGGGGCACTGCTGTACGCCGATGGGGGCAGTCCGTTGTACACGACCGCGACCTTCTCGGCGCAGACCTTCTCGCCCGCCCGTACGCACCGTGCCACCGCGTCGGCGTTGGCGATGAGCAGGTCGGTCAGCGCGGTGGCCACGCGTTCGGCGGCGAGCATCACCCGGCGGCCACGAATGAAGTCGTCGAGGCTGCGGCGCCCGGCGATCACGACGGGCACCCGGGCCAGCCGGGCGGCCGGCGCGGTGAGTACGTAGCTGTGGAAGAGGAACGCGTGCACGACGTCCGGCCGGTGCCGGCGTAACACCCGGACCAGGCGGAGCAGAACCATCGCCGACCGGGGGACCGCGAACCGGCCCCGGATCCCCGACTGGGTGAGGTGAACCACCGGGACCCCCGCGGTGCGCAGTTCAGCGTCGCGGGGGCCCGGCCCGGCAAGCACCACGACTGTCACGTCGAGCCCGTTGCGCCGCAATCCGTCGGCGAGGAGCACGACCTGCTTCTCGGTGCCCCCCAGGCCGAGTTGGCCGATGACCAGACATACCCGCCGACAGGCGCGGGCGGAGCGCACGGCGGTGACGTCGTCGCTTGGTTCCTCCATATTCACAGCATAGGGGAATGATTGTACTAATTAATATTGTTTATGCTCTAATCGACCGTGTCTGGGTGATTGGGGAAGGCGGGCAGGATGAGGCCGATGCGGGTGATGCGCATCATCGCTCGAATGAACGTCGGCGGACCCGCGCTGCAGGTCAGCACCCTGCTGCAGGATCTTGATCCGACCCGGTTCGAGCAACGCCTGTACGTCGGGGCCCCCGACCCCCGCGAGGGCGACTACCGCGAGCTTCGCGCCGCCGACCTGCCGGTCTATCTGGTCCCGGGGCTGGGGCGCTCGGTGCGGCCGGCCGACGACATCCGCGCGCTCGCGTCCCTGAGCGCCGCGATCCGGGACTTCCGTCCCGACCTGGTGCACACCCACACCGCCAAGGCGGGCGCACTCGGCCGAATCGCGGCGGCCGCGACGCGGGTGCCGATCCGCGTCCACACATTCCACGGCCACCTGTTGCACAGCTACTTCTCGCCAGCCCGTACCGCGCTGCTCGTGCGGGCCGAGCGGGGGCTGGCCCGTACCACCCACCAGTTGGTGGCCGTCAGCACGCGGGTACGCGACGATCTGTTGGCCGCCGGCATCGGCCGGGCCGACCAGTACTCGATCATCCCGCCGGGCGTCGCGCTCACCCCACCGCCGTCCCGCGACGACGCCCGCCGGGCATTGGAGCTGACGCCAGCGGGCCCGGTGGTCGCGTTCGTCGGTCGGGTCACCGGGGTCAAGCGCCCCGACCGGATGCTCGAGGTGGCGCGTGCCGTGCGCCAGCAGCTACCCACTGTCCAGTTCGTCGTGTGCGGCGACGGCGACCGCCTCGAAGCCACCATCGCGCGGGCCGCGGCCGACGGGCTCGACCTGAAGTTCCTGCGTTGGCGCGCCGATGTGGAGACGGTCTACGCCGCCGCCGACGTGGTGCTGCTGACCTCCGACAACGAGGGCACGCCGGTCAGCCTGATCGAGGCGGGGCTGGCTGGACGTCCGGTGGTGGCCACCAATGTGGGCGGCGTCGCGGAGGTGGTCCGGCACGGGGTCACCGGGTGGCTCACCGCACCCGACCCCGAACTCCTGAGCTCCGCCCTGCTCACCCTCCTGCGGGATGACGCGCTGCGCGGGCGGTTGGGGCGGGCGGCGGCGGCCTGGACCAGCGAACGGTACGGCAGGCAGCGCCTGGTCGCCGACACCGAAAAGCTGTACCAGCGTCTCGCCGCCGACCGTGACCGGTCCACCACTGCGACGGTGTCGCAGCCCGGGCCGGCCGGGGACCGTGCCCGGCACCGGGACAGCGCTCGATGAACACCATGATCGATGAACACGTGCTCGTGGGATCGGCGGTCTAGTATCAGGCAGTGGAACCGTCCCCGGACACTTTGCCGAAAATCGGAGCACCAGCGACGCGGGCGCTGAACGCCGCCGGCTACACCGCGCTACGCCAGCTCGCCGGAGTACCGCGCGCAGACCTTGCCGCACTGCACGGCATGGGACCGAAGGCACTGGGCATCATCGAGGCCGCCCTCGAACAGCACAATCTGCGGCTTGGCTGACTCCGACCAGACGCAACCCTGTCCTTGCCGAAAATCTCATCCGTGCTGGTCAGGCGGACACAGCCCGGTTCCTCCTGCTCCCCTGCTTGAGGGAAGCTGGGCCGCATGGGAGGCCGAATTCGCAGGCGGCGCCGGCCCGGCAACTCCTGGAGACCACTGACTTGCCGATCGACCACATCGCACATCGGGCCGGACTCGGCAGCGCCAACTCGCTTCGACAACACCTACGTACCACCATCGGCGTCTCGCCGACAAGCTACCGGCGCACCTTCCACGCCTGAGGTATCCATGCTGGACGTGGTGGGGCCTACGCGGTCGGGTGAGCGATCGCGCGCAACCCTGGTGCGCGCAGCCGCGGGCCCGCACGCGCCACGCCCGGCTCCACGCGCCACGTGCGCACCGACGCCGTGCTGGACCGCCGCCGGCTTCGTTTTGGCGTCCCCTTCCTCAGCCCTCGTGGATGTCATCTAGGGCGTCCCTCAGCCCCTAATCGGGCGGATCGAACCTCGGCCAGGTCGACGTAGGGCCGCCCAAGCCGCCATCAGCGCTCGGTACTGTCAAGTGCTCGCCATCACAGATGATACGGAATCCGTATGCTATGTTTCCAGTATCCGTGCCACTGACGTGGAGGAACCGCCGTGGAACTCAACCGAGTCGCACTACAAGACGCGCGGCAATCGACGGGGCCCACGTCGATGGTCCGGCTGCCTCACGCGACGCGGTCCGCCATCGGAAGCCACTCGCCATGCTGCTTCTCATAGGCAGGGGCGGCCTTGACGCCCTCGGCAGTCTCGTCGGCCGCCGTCCCGTACTGGTCCGCTCGTCGGGGAGCCGGGCAACCATTCACAGATGCGCATGAGCAGACCGTCGAGGCCGAGCTGTCCTTCCTGTGCCGAGTAGTCGACGAGCCATCAGGGATGTACGCAAACTCTCCGTAATTTATGAAACTCAGAGGAATGGAGTTGTCATGATCGTGGTCACCGGAGCGACCGGCACAGTTGGCCGTCCGCTCGTCGCGCTACTCAAGGACCAAGGTGTCACCGTCCGAGCCGTCACCCGGTCCGCCGAAGCAGGGAGGCTGCCGGTCGGCGTCGAGCTCGTCACCGCCGACCTGACCCGGCCGGAGGGCCTCGCGTCAGCACTGGAGGGGGCCAGCGCCCTGTTCGTGCATCCCCGCGCCGTCGGGGAGAACGCCGGCAAGCTGCTGGCACTCGCCGCCGAGCAGGGTGTACGGCGTGTCGTCGCGCTGTCGGCGACCAACGTCGACGACGACCCGGCGTACCAGCCGTCGCGGTCGAATGGCGACCGCAACAAGGAGGTCGAGGACGCGGTCGCCGACAGTGGACTGCCGTGGGTGGCAGTGCGGGCCAACACGTTCGCCGTCAACACCATCGGCATGTTCGGCGCCCAGGTCCGTGCTGGCGACGTCGTCCGAGGCCCGTACGCGAACTTCGCCGAGGCGCTGATCCACGAGTCGGACCTGGCCGCCGTGATCGCCCACGCGCTGCTCGACGACGATCTGGATGGCCGCCGGGTCCCGGTGACCGGTCCGCAGTCGCTGACGCACGAAGAACTGGTCGCCGTCATCGGCGAGGTGATCGGCCGGTCGCTCCGCTTCGAGGAGGTCCCGCCCGAGGCGGCCGCACGCGGTCTGGTCGCGAACGGCGTCTCAGAGGGTTTCGCCGCTGCGCTGATGTCCAGGTACGCCCGAGGCGCCGGACAGCCCGCCCTCGTCACCGACGAGGTGGAGCAGATCCTCGGCCGTCCGGCCCGCACCTTCGCCGAATGGGTCACCGACCACGCAGACGCCTTCCGGGCGGTGGCCTCATGACCATCGACAGCCTCCGCACTCCGGACGCCCGCTTCGACGGACTGCCCGACTACCCGTTCGAACCCCGCTACGTCGCGATAGACGCCGGCGACGACGCCGGGACCCAGCTACGGGTGCACTACATCGACGAGCGGCCCGGTCCGGCCGATGCCTCCGGCGAGACTGTGCTGCTGTTGCACGGTGAGCCAACCTGGAGCTACCTCTACCGCCACATCATCCCGCCGCTGGTCGCGGCCGGACATCGCTGTGTCGCCCCCGATCTGGTCGGCTTCGGCAAATCCGACAAGCCCACCGACAGGTTCGCCTACACCTACCAGGCTCACGTCGACTGGCTCCGCGAGACGGTCTTCGATCGCCTCGACCTGCGTGATGTCACGATGGTAGGTCACGACTGGGGCGGCCTGCTGGGCTTGCGCCTGCTGGCCGAACACCCGGATCGGTTCCGGCGCGTCGTGGCGACGAGCACCTCGCTCCCCACCGGAGACCGGGAACCCAGCGGTCCACTCTCGATCTGGCTGCAGCTCAGCCAGCGGGCCAACCCGTTCGAGGCGGGCGCGGTCGTGGACCGCGGCACCGTCACCCAGCTCGACCCCGCGGTCCGGGCGGCGTACAACGCGCCGTTCCCCGACGAGCGCTACCTGCAAGGCGCCCGACAGTTCCCGCTGCTCATTCCCCTCACCCCGTACGACGACGCAACCGTGCCGAATCGCGAGGCCTGGTCGGTCCTACGGACCCTGTCCATCCCCTTCCTGTACGCACACGCCGACAGTGACTGGGGAGTCGGCGAGGGGAGGACAACACTGCGCGACGGCGTCCCGGGCGCACAGGAGATCGTGATCGACGACGCCGGCCACTACCTCCAGGAGGACCGCGGGCCATGGCTCGCCACCGTGATCGGCGATTTTATCCGTTCCACGTCCGCCACCGAGGGGGCTCCGTGACCGTCATGTCCGAGAGCACCGTCCTCAAGCTCCTGCGCGGGGCCAGCCTGCTGTTCACCGGACTCTTCTCGGGGTTCCTGCTCGGGGTGCTCGTTCTCGAGATGTCGTTGCGGGGCTACGATGCCGCGGTCTACACGCAGGTGCGGCAGGTCGAGCTGGACTCGCTGGACACACTGGCCTCCGTCACGTTGATCCCGGCGCTGATCTGCACGGCGATCCTTGGCGTCCTCACGATCAGGGCCAGAGGCAACGATCGGTGGCTGGTGCTGGCGGCGCTCGGGATGCTGACGCTGGTGTTCGTCACGTCGCTGGCGATCAACGTGCCGATCAACGGCGACCAGGCCGACTGGTCCGTGCAGGCTCCGCCGTCGGACTGGGCGAGCGTTCGTGACCGCTGGCAACTCGCACATGCGATCCGCGCCGTCTCTGCAGTGCTGGCGTTCTGTTCGCTGACCGCAGCCACAATCATCCGCACGGCCTGGCGTCCTACCGGCGTCGGAGCCGACCGGATTCCCATCGGCAAGTAGTAGTAGCGCTTTGTTGCGTCGGCGGCGTGCCGTGATTGCGATCACGGCACGCCCCCTATTGGGCGACACGCTGTTCCTGCCGTCGGCCGCGCAGGCTCCGGCTCCTACGGCTCCGACTCCTCATGGGCGCGTCGAAGGCCGGACGTCCCGTCACCGCCGGCATCAGCGGCAGGAGCGCCAGGGCGTTGGCCGAGTCGCTGGGCAGCAACCGCACCGGCGGCGTCTTCATCACCGGCAGCGGCCGAATGGTCGTCGCCGTCACCGATCAGGCTGCCGCGCAGGTGGTCCGTGACGCGGGCGGCGTAGCGCAGGTTGCCACCTGTAGCAAAACACTCTGAAGTCGATCGTTTGCGGGGGCGGCAGAACGGGGTGGCTGGGCGCGCATGTCGTCGCGTACGCGGGTCATGATGTCGTCGCGGTGGTGCAGATCGTCGCCGGACAGGGGGCGAACGGCAGACGGCGGACGACCTGGATGTGGCCGGGCAGGACGCGGTGGAAGCGGGCCAGGCCGTTGTCGGTGATGGTGACCAGGGTGGCGCGCTCGTCTTCGGGGGGAGGGGGCACGGGCGATGAGGCCGGCCTGCTCCGGCAGGCTGGCTTGTGCATGATTGCCTCCTCCACCCGAAGCGCGACGCTCCGTAGAGGAAGCCCCACCCAACCACCACGATCAGGCCGATCAGTCGATCATGCACGGGTCCCGGCCAGGAGCAACACCTCACTGCGACCACGAACTCGGCATGATCCGAGACTCGACAGAGGCCGAGCTTCGCGGATATCGAAATAGACGAGCAACGAGCCAGGCGGGTTCGGCGGGAGGCCGCACGGAAAGGGACCTGCACAGCAGGCACCTCGCCGTGCGGCCGACCCAGCTGTCAAGGTCAGCGGCAAGTGGACGGATGCCCTTGCGGCGTACGACCTGCCGTACGTGTGGTGGTCGTAGGCGCGGTCAGCCACTCTGCGGCTGCACAGCATGCTTGCCGGTGCCCGAGTAGAGGACGATGACGTTGATGATGGCCGCAGGGACCAGCAGGCAGAGGGCCACGACGAGTGTCCACGGCGAGAAGTCGGGGCTTGAGGTGATGAGGTCACAACGGCCGATCGCGATCGCCGCGCCGATGCAAGCCAGGAGTGATGTCTCGAGTACGTTGAGGTGTTCGTTGGCGCGCACGTGGAACCCGGCGGCCATCAAGCTGATGACGGCGAGCCCGATAGCCGCCAGTGGGGTCAGTTCCGGCAGGATCCCGGTCGCCTCCGGCAGCACCAGAGCCACGGCGGCGAGGACCTCTGCGACGCCGATGAGGATTACCTCGGCGCGGGGCAATTCGGAGAACCCGGTCCAGTTGTCGAGGCCGCGGCCGAGGACCTTCGGGGCGCCGCCTGCGAAGAAGAAGAGGGCAAGGAAGCCTTGGGCGCTCCAGAGGACGACGTTCAACGTTGTGGTCATTTGCTGCTCCTTCGCGTACGGGAAGGTCTGGCGGTCGGACTCGTCGCTGCTTCCTTCCGCTGCGCGCCTTCCCCGATGCGGAAATTCGTCTAAGATATATTACGGATAGCATATCATGTGCGTTTGAGGGGGAGCAACCGAGCGCAAGCGGCACGGCGGCGGCAGGCCGGACAGGTCAGGCATCCCCTCCGCTACCGGATAAAGGTCAGGGTGATCATGGCAGTGGAGGTTGGATCAGCAGACCGTCGGAGCTGTGGATCGGTTCGCCCAGCGGGTGCTACGGGCGGAGAGATCACCCGCCGGTTGGGTGTTTCAGCGCAACGGTGTGCGGATGGCGTCGAGCTGTTCCCGTTCACGGTCAACGAGGTTCGGCGTCTGTGGGCCACGTTCACCGCGCCGCGGACATCCCAGCCGGCGCGCCGGCCCGATCTGGGTGATAAGACGGTTCGGGTGGGCGGGCCTTGTGATCAAAGTAGTTAACGGTCGCCGATACCTACGCGCCGTGCGCCGATGGATCAGCACCGCGTCCACCGCGTCGACCCGCGTGCTGGCGGTCGCGGTCGCGGCCGCTCTCACCGAAATCGGTCAGGACCAGCACCAACGCCGAACCCGCAGCAGCCCCTGAGCCGTCAAACGCTCCCAAGCCTCATACCCCGCCAAACGCCACCCAACAGACATCGACCTCAGTCGAATACCGCATCACCGTCCTCACCGACCCAATGACCTGCAGCAACGCTCAAGTACCCGGCATTGGACTTAACCGCTACACGCCCCCCGTCAACAAGGAGATTGACGACGCGGGCGACAAAGCCGCAGCTGTCAAACAACTGAGCGGGGACCGGCAAGACGGTCACCGGCTGGGCTGCCTTCAAGGTGGAGCCCGTGGGGAGCAGTCCCTCACCTTCCGCTATAGGCGCGGGGCGGCCACCACCAACACCGGCATGGTCATCCCGGCGGAGAACTTCGACCTTCCACTGGTCAAGTAGCTTCCTCAGCGCCGCAGGCGCCGTTCCGGCCGCGCTCATCGACATCCCGCTGCTGCGGGCAACCCTCGAAGCGGCGCCACGCGGGCCACCGGACCGGTCCGCAGTCGTTGCCGGAGCGGTCCCGTTCGGTGAACTGTCAGCCGTTGAGGATCTCGATGTCCAGCTCGGCGAGCTGTTTGGTTCCGGCGACCGCATCGATGCCGATGATTCGGCCGCCGGCGATGGCGAAGCTGATGGCAATGTGCGGGTGCCCGCCCGGGGCCACCACGGCGCCGACGGCTCCGTCGATGATCGCGGGCAGGATGCCGTGGGCGCGGCCGGAGAAGAAGTCGGCCACCACCGCCGACCCGCGGGCCTCGGTGGATGCGCCCAATTCGGCGGCCGCCGCGTCGGCGCGCATGACGACGTCCGGGTCGAGCAGGGTGAGCAGTGCGGTGAACTCGCCGTTGCGTGCGGCGGCGAGGAAGGCGTCGACGATCTCGCGCTGGCGCGACACGTCGACATCCGGTGTCGCGGCGTCGGCCTGTACCCGGCGGCGCGCGCGGCTGGCGAGCTGCCGCGTCGCGGCGGGGCTGCGCCCGACGATGGGCGCGATCTCGTCGAAGGAGGCGGCGAACATGTCGTGCAGCACGAACGCGAGCCGCTCGACGGGCGTGAGGGTCTCGAGGACGACGAGCAGCGCGAGGCCGACCGTGTCGGCCAGCAGCGCCTCCTGCTCGGGGTCGATCCCACCGGCGCCGCTGGCGAGTGACTCGATGTTGTGGGCGTCGAAGGGCTGTTCGCGGCGGGATGCGCGTGAGCGCAGCATGTCCAGGCATACCCGGCCGACGACGGTGGTCAGCCAGGAGCTGAGGTTGTCGACGCCGCTGGCGTCGGCTCGGCTCAGCCGCAGCCAGGCATCTTGGACGGCGTCGTCGGCCTCGGCGAGGGAGCCGAGCATCCGGTAGGCCACCGCCCGTAGGCGCGGCCGGTTCTCCTCGAACCGTTCGGCCAGCAGGTCGTTTCCGTTCACGGTCGTGTCCCTCGTTCCAATGTTCCATCGCTTTGTGACTGATGCCACATTTGTCACATCCGGCCGGCGGGATCCGACATAGCAGTGACGAACGAAAACGCGCCGATGTGACAGGAACACCGGCCACCGTTCAAATTTCAAGGAGATGGTCATGCAGGCACGGATGAACAACCCGGCGATGGTCTTGCCCGACACCATGACAGCCGTCAACGCCCTCTACAAGGCGACGCACTCCGCCGGCGTTGCGCCCGCGACGCTGGAGCTTGTCCACCTGCGGGCCAGCCAGATCAACGGATGCAGCGCATGCGTGGACTCGGGCGCGCGCAGCGCCAAGAAGAACGGCGAGACCGACGAGCGCCTGTTCGCGCTGGTGGCCTGGCGGGAGACGCCCTACTTCACCGACGCCGAGCGCGCCGCGCTGGCCCTGGCCGAAGCGGCCACCCGGCTGGCCGACCGGGCGGACGCCGTGCCCGACGAGATCTGGGCCGATGCGGCCAAGCACTTCAACGAAAAGGAACTCGCCGCGCTGGTGCTCGAGATCGCCACGACCAATTTCTTCAACCGGCTCAACGCCACGACCCGCCAGCTGGCCCCGCAGACCTGGGGCTGAGGGCAACGCCATCCAACCAACAAAGACCAAAGACACAAGCGAAAGGGGATTCATCCATGGCCGTACTCATGGTTCGTTCCAAGATCCGCACGGAGGCCGTCGGCGACGTCGACACGGCGGTCGAGGGCCTGTTCGCGGCGATTCACCAGGCACAGCCCGAGGGCATCCGCTACATGTCATGCCGGCTGCCGGACGGTGTGACGTACGTGGCGCTGTTGGCCCTTGACGAAGGGGTGGACAACCCGCTGCCCGCGTTGCCGGAGTTCAAGGAGTTCCAGGAGAACCTCAAGAAGTGGATGGCCGAGCCACCAACCGCCGAGCCGTTGACGGTGGTTGGGTCGTACCGCTTCGTCTGACCTGGATCCGCAGGCAAAGGAAGAGCACCTCGCGGGGTAGACGAACGGGTGCCCTGCCAACGAAGGATGGTTGGGCATTGCGATGGCTCAAGTCCTCTTTCTTCGGCAGGCACCCGTTTGTGAGTGGCAAGTGGTACGGCTGGCCCGCAACCAGCAGCTCCTCGACGTCTCGATAGGAGAGATCGAAGCGCAGATACCAGCGCACGGCGACGACGATGACCTCCGGCGGAAGCCGGAATCGGGCGAACGCCGACCGTGGTGACAGGGACGGATGCCGACGGCTCGAGTACTTCACCGTGCAAGGCTGCCTGACGTGGGAACGCTCAACGCAACGGACCGCTCTCGGACTCCCTCCGCGTTCGTGACGCACTCCGGACGAAGTAGCTAGGTGGGCTCCCGTGTCGCCCATGCTGTGAGGTCGTCGGCGACCACGAGCCAGGCCGTCCCGACGGCGCGGACGGTCCAGCCCGGACCACCGGCGGGCGGCGCGGCCGGGCCGCGGACCAGCTGCGCCGGGTGTTCGCGCAGGGGAAAGGCGTCCTCCACCCGCCGCTGGCCGGCGACGCGGACCGGGGCGCCCGGGTCGGTGTCGGGCCACCGCAGGTTCTGCTCCCAGGTCGCCCCGAGCAGCGAGGGGTGGACCATCTTGCGCAGGAAGCCGTAGGTGACGTCGGGCTCGATGGTGGCCAGGATCCGCAACAGCGACTCGGCGTCGGCGACGACGGCGACGGACGTCATCGGCCCGGATGACAGTGAGACGAAGCCCATCCACGGCCGGCACACCACGTGCCGGAAGCGGTCCCCGCGCGTGACCGTCAGCGTCCCGCCGCCGTAGGGGTCGGCCGTGGCGGCCAGCGCCAAGGCGTCGGCCGTCGCACGCCGGTCGGACGACCGCCACCAGGATCCGGTGTACGCGTGCGCGACGTCGTTTCCGGCCATCGCCCAGGCGACAGCGGCGGTGACGACGCGGCGGACCGCCTCCGGGGCGATGACCCAGAACGGCTCGCTGTCGGGTCGGTCGGGCTGCGGTGCCAGGGCCGCGCGGCACTCCCACAGCCCGGCGTCAATCGTCGCAAGGCCCGGCAACGTGGCCGGCGGGGCGTCGTGCAGCTCGATCCGGCCCTGGACCCCCGCCGCGCCGAGCGCCTCGGTCAGCGGCTCCAGCAACGCCCGCAGGTCGCCGCCGTCCTCGACGGACAGACAGATCCCGGCCGGCGTCGGTGCGTACGCGACGATGCGCGGCAGCTCCTCGCCGCCGGTCGCCCGCTCCTCCGCCGCCTTTAGCGTACGTAGGACGGACGCCTGGTCGGCGGGCGAGCGCAGGAGCAGGTCGGCCGAGCCGCCGAGGTCCGGCCAGGCGCTCCAGACCTCGGCCGCGACGGTGACCGTCATGAGACCTTCACGCTCATGTTCCCGATGCCCGCCCCAGACGGGTCGACAAGGATCGTGTAGGTACCGGCCACGGGCAGGGTCGTCGCCGGGATCGTCGCTGTCGCGGAGCTCGTCGAGGTGCTCGCCAGCGTTGTCCCGTCCGGCTTGCGCAGGGTGTAGGTCGTGTAGCCGGTCGTGACGGAGTTCGCCGTGAAGCTCACCGTCTGCCCGGCGGTCGCGGTGAAGGTGACCACCGCGTTCTGCCCCGGCGCGCTGATGGTGACGGTCTTCGCCGCGCCGCCGATCGTCGTCGCGACGGTCTGATCCGCGGGGACGGCGTACGCCTTCAGTACCTCCGTGCCTGTGTACGCGCCGTACGGGTCGAGCTTCACGGTGTAGGTCCCCGCCTCGGTGAGCACGATCGGATCTATATAGGACGTGCTGGAGTACGTACCGGACTTGAGCACCACGCCCGACGGGCTCGTGAGGGTGACCGAGGTCGAGGAAACCGTCGTGCCGGTGAACGTCATCGAGACGCGCTGGCCGGAGGTTGCGACGAAGCTCGCCACCGCCGCCTGCCCGGGGACTGTCACCGACTGGGTGAAGGCCACCCCGGTGAGCGCGACCGCCCCGGTCAGGTCGGCCGGCACGTCGTACGCCTGCGCGCTGACCGTGCCGGTGGCGCCGGAGGAGGGGGTGAGCGTCACCGTGTAGGTGCCCGTCGCCGTCAGCGTCAGCGGGTCGATGAACCCCGTGGACGAGACTGTCATGGACTTCAGAACCGCGCCCGAGGGGCTCTTGATGCTCACATTGGCGGAGCCCACGGTCGTCCCGGCGAACGCCATCGACACCCGATGCCCGGTCGTCCCCGCGAAGGTCGCGACCACCGCCTGCCCCGGCACCGTGACGGACTTCGTCAGAGCCGTCCCGGTGAGCCCCAGCGTCCCCGTCAGGTCGGCCGGCACGTCGTACGCCTTGACGCTGACCGCCCCCGTCGCCCCCGACCGCGGGGTGAAGGTGATCGTGTACGTACCGGTGACCGTGAGTGCCAACGGGTCCACGAAGGTCCCCGAGGCCGACGCCGACGCGGTCTTCAGCGTGGTCCCGTCGGGCTTGCTGATGATGACGTCGGCGTACCCGGAGACGGTGCTCAGGACGGCCGACATCCGGTGCCCGGCCGTCCCGACGACAGTGAACACCGCGGACTGCCCCGGCACCGTAGTTGTCAGCGTCGTCTGCGCGCCGGTGAGTGGCGCGGCCGTAGTCACGTTCGCCGACACGTCCCAAGCCTGCATCGTGATCGAACCGACCGTCGTGCCCGAGGGGTCCACCACGAAACTGTACGGTCCGGTCGCCGGCAGGGTTACCGGGTTGAAGAAGTCGCCCGACGAGCTGGCGCTGTCCGACATGACGGTGCTGCCGTCGGGCGCGATGAGCTTCACGGGGCTGAAGCCCAGGGTGTTGGCCGACGAGCGGAAGCTCACCCGGCGCCCGGCTGTGCCGGTGAACGTGAAGGCCGCGTTCTGCCCGGCCAGGGTGGTGGTCGCGGTGACCGCTGTGCCCGTGAGTGGCAGTGCCGTGGTGACGTCGCCGGCGACCTCGGTGACCGCGACCGTCGCCGCGCCCGTGCTCGTCCCGGTCGGGTCGATCGTCAGCGTGTACGCCCCGGCCGCTGGCATGACGATCGGGTCCATCGACCAGGTACTGCTGTCGAGTCTGGAGTAGAGCTGCGTACCGTCCGGCGCCCGCAGCGTGAATGTCGGCGAGGAGAACGAGTTCGCGGTGACCGACAGGCCGATGCGCTTGCCGGCGGTCGTCGAGAAGGTGACCTTGGCGTTCTGCCCCGGCACCGTCGTCGTGGCCGTCACGGCGGGACCCGACACGGTCGCGGCCACGACCGGGTCTGCGGGCACGTCGTAGAGCCGGATCCCCGCGATGCCGGTACGGGCCTGGTAGCCGTCCACGACGATCGTGTACGTCCCCGTCGCCGGGAGGGTGACCGGTTCGAAGAAGGCTGACGCGCTCGTCACGTTCTCCGCCGGTCGCAGCACCGTGCCGTCCGGGTTCTTCACCGTCAGGGTGACAGACATCGTCGTGCCCGGCGTGGTCAGTGAGACCCGGTGACCGGCCGTCCCGGTGAAAGTCACCGTGCCGTTGGCGCCGGGGGTGCTCAGGTTCTCGGTGACCGCTGAGCCGCCCGGCGTCGCCACTGCGGTCACGTCGGCCGGGACGATGAAGATCTGTACGCCGACCGTACCGACGTTGGCGTCCTCTCCGTCGACTACCAGCGTGTAGGTGCCGGCGACCGGCATCGTCATCGTGTCGACGAACCCGCTCGTGCTCGTGACGGACTGCGGGTTGACCAGCAGCGTGCCGTCGGGCTTGCGGACCGACACCTTCGCCGTGGTCGTCGTGCCCGGGAAGGTCACCGACAGCCGCTGACCGGCCGTCGCCACGAAGGCGACCGCGCCGTTCTGGCCCGGCGTACCGAGGGCGACCGAGACCGCGGCGCCGCCCGGTTTTGCCGTCGCGGTCGCGTCGGCACCTACGGCGTACAGGCGAACGCCGTAGGTGCCCACGCCGCCGTCGTGCTGCGTGAAGACGATGGTGTAGGTGCCGGTATCAGGCAGCACGAACGGATCCGTGAAGGTGGCCGACGAGATTCTGATGTCCTGCACGACTGCCCCGACCGGCGAGGTGAGCGTCAGGTCCGAGGAGTTGGTGGTGCCCGGGTAGGCGATCGCCACCCGCTGCCCCGCGGTGCCGGAGAACGTGATCCGGCCGCCCTGGCCGGGGACTGTCGTCGTCACCGAGGCGGCCGCGCCGCCGACGGTCGCCGTCGCGGTGGCGTCGGCGGGCACGTCGTGGACCCGCAGGCCGATGGTGCCGACCGCCGCCGACAGCGGCTCGAAGGTCACCTTGTAGGTGCCCGCTGCCGGCAGTGTCACCGGTGCCACGAAGCTACCGCCGTAGACGTAGGTGTCGACCAGCACCGTGCCGCCCGGGGACGTCCAGACCAGCTCCGAAGAGACCGTGCTGCCCGGGAAGGTCAGTGACACTTTTTCGCCGGCAGCCCCGGCGAACGAGGCGACGGCGTACTGGCCGGAGGTGGTGACGTTCATGGTGACCGCCGCGCCGCCCGGCACGGCCGTCGCGGTCGCGTCAGCTGGTACCGGGGTCAGCTTCACCGTCTGCGTGCCGACGGCCTCCGCCGTAGGGTCGAGCTCCAGGCGGTAGGTGCCCGTCTGCGGCAGCGCGAGGCGCGGCCACTTGAGGCTGGACGTCCAGAACGACGTCGACCGCAGCACGCTGCCGTCCGGCGCGCGCAGCAGCATCCCCTCGGACAGCGCGTTGGTCACGTCGACGGTGAGTAGGGAGTTCTGTGTACCGGCGAAGGTGATCGCCGCGTTCTGGCCGGGCGCCGTCGTGGTGATCGCGATCGGCGACCCGTCGGCCGCCCCGGCCACCTGGACGTCATCCATCACCGTGGAAAGCTGGATCTTCGCCGGCCCGCTGGCATTGCCGGTGGGGTTGAAGACCACCGCATACGCACCGGTGGCCGGCAGCTCGACGGTGTCTACCGCGCAGGTGGCGGAGGAGCAGGAGACGTAGCCCAGCTCGTCACCCGCCGCGTTCTCCACCGTGAGGACGGCCCGCGCGGTGAGGCCGGAGATCTTCGTGTAGACCCGCTGCCCGACCGTCCCCGTGAAGGTGATCCGGCCGGTCTGACCCGGCGTCGTGGTCGTGACCGTGACCGCCGGTCCGTCCACAGCGGCCGCGGAGGTCGCCTCCGGTGCCACGGCGGTCAGCTTCAGCGAGTACGCGCCGGTGTACTCCAGCTTGTTCGTCACGACGAAGCGGTAGGCGCCGGCCGGCAGCACCGGGGTCAGCACCGCGCTGCAGGTGCCGGTCGCCACGTCGTTGCCGATCGTGTCGACGATGCGCCAGCGCATGTAGTTCGGGCAGGACAGGATGTCCGCGTACACAGGACCGGCGACGGCCAGGGTGAAGTTGTACTCGTCCTGCGACGCCTTGGTCTCCAGGTTGCCCGCTCCCGCACCCGGCACCCCGTTGGCAACGGACACCGGCAGCGTCACGGGGAACACCTGCGGGGCCGGTACGGCGAACGCCGAGATCTGGTAGGTGCCCGTTTGCCCCAGGGAGGTCGTGACGATCAGCCGGTACACACCCGCATTGCCCAGGGTGACCCGTTTGTCGACGCAGGTACCCGTTGCGGCGGTCACGCCCGTGGCGTTGACGACTTTCCACGAAATAGACGGCGTGCACGACCCGGCCACGTCCACGTAGACGTCGCCGGCCGCGGCCATCGTGAAGCGGTACTGGTCCTCGGACACCTTGGTCTCCAGGTTGCCCGCCCCCGCCGCCGGTACCCCGTTCGACACGGCGAACGGCAGGCTGACGTCGAACACCTGAGGCGCCACGACGTCCACGTGCAGGGCCACGTTGTCGACGCCGAACGCCTCGTTCGCCAGGCCGTCGACGCCGACCGCGGAGAGGATGACCTCCAGCTGGTCGTCCTCTCGGGTGAGGGGCACGTCGACGGCGTACACGGTGAAGGGCTGGCCGTCGTCGAGCGTCCCGGTGCGCTTCGGTGTCATGGTCGAGGGCGAGATCTGCTGGGACCATACCGTCGTGCGGTCGGCCTGCACGGTGAGCGTCTCGGCGGAGGAGTCCGCCGTCCAGTCGCCGATCGCCAGCAGGTCGAACTTCAGGTCCGCGGTGAGGTGCGCCGGGATGTTCTGCACGTAGAACCGGTAGGTGCTGCGGCCGGTGAACGGGCCGGCGAAGGTCGTCGCGGCCGAGTCACCGGTCAGCGTGGCCGGCGAGAAGTTGAGCGGCAGCGGGTTGGCTTCGTAGTCCACCGTGAGGTCGGACCCGTTGAGGGCGGCCCCGTTGGGGTCGATCGCCACGGTCTTGCGCTCGCCCGCCATCAACGCCAGGTCGGTGTTCTGCGTGAGGGCGATGTCGAGGACGCAGTCGTCGAACTGCGGCCCGGCCGGTACGCCGTTTGCCAGGCACACGGAGGCGCCGAGGTCGCGCTCGGACGGCGTCAGGCTGTTGATGTTGATGATGGCCGGCGGGAACGCCTTGTCGGTGAAGGTCGCCGTCGACTGGCCCGCGCCGTAGGTGAACAGCGACGTGGCGTCGGTGATCCGCCACGAGTCGGCGTAGGTGCCGTGGAGGGTGGCGGGCGAGGTGTGCGACGACAGCTGGGTGCCGTCGCGCAGTTTGAAGTCGTCGTCGGTCACGCCGTTGGCGTTGCCCACCAGCCCGGTGAGGTCGGACGGCCGGTCGGACGGGTAGTACATGCTGATCATCGAGAGCTTGTCGCGCAGGGCGTAGACGAGCACCGGCCGCGTCTGCTCGCCCGGCCACACGACGTAGTACTCATTGCCGTTGCGCAGGACGGCCGCGTTATCGCCGAGCTGGATCATGTTGTTCGTCGGCAGGTCGGTCACCTCGCCGTCGATCAAGACGGTGCCGTCGTTACGAATCTCGACCCGATAACCGTTGTTGGACATGGCGACCCCGCCGACCGCCGACCACCTGCCGTTTACCGGCACGAAGCGCGCCTGCACGTTCAGGCCGTACTGCGGGGACTGCGCGAAGTTGAACTCGCCCGCCGCCCAGAGGTCGTAGTGCAGGCCGTCGACCGTCACCAGGTGCGGATCACCGTACGCGAGCGCGTCGGCGAGCTGGTCGAGAAATTGGGACCACCCATCGCTGACCTCGCAGAAGAAGTCGCAGGCCCAGTCGGGGGTCGGCGCCGGGCTCACCGGTACAGGGTCGGGATCGGGATTCGGCTGCGGCAGCGGCAGCGGGTCGGGCAACGGGATCGGGTAGGGCTTCGGGTGCGGGTTCTCCGGGTCCGGGCTGCCGTCCTGGCAGGTTGTCTTGCCGGTGTCTTCGACCTTCAGGATGCCCGCGAAGCCCGGCGTCGGGTCCATGTAGGCGAGGAACGCCTTGATCCGCGGTGCGCCCGTCTTGCACCAGCCGTTGTACATGTTGAACTCGTCGAGGTAGCCGTCGAGGACGGTGCCGATGCGTACGTCGGTGTAGCCCATGGCCCGCGCGGCGGTGATGTAGCGCTGCAGCTGGGCCGGCGCGTCGGCGTACGTTTCGTTCCAGTTCCCCTTGGCCTCGATGATCTGCAGCGGCGTCGTGCGTACTGGCTGCGTGCGGTCGTAGAAGAGGATGTCGGCGCGGTTGGCTTCGGACTGGATCCTCGGCTCCCACTGGACGTTCGGGTCGACGCCGACACCCGAGTTCATCTTCTCGTCCAGGTACGCGATGGCCCGCGCCTGTCCGATGTACTCATTGGAGCCTGAGCCGCACTCGGCGGGCCGGTAGATGTAGGTGGCCGCGCTCGGCCGGCCGTTGAGGCAGCCGGGTCCCGCCGTGATGCGGCCCCGGGTGTTCATCTCGTACCCGTTGATGCACTCGTTGCTCGGCGAAGTGCCGACGTAGCTGCTGTTGATCTCGCACGGGTCGTTCGGCGCCGCCGACGCGGGCGCCGGGGCGATCACCGCCTGTCCGACGACGCAGATCGCGACGACCGCGACCGTCGTGATGAATGCCCGCAAACGACGCATGCGTTTTCAGCCTCTCCAGATACCCCGTACGCCTGTGTTCAGGCGCTCCACCCTCACCGGCGAGCGGGCCGACCAGCGAGCGGCCGATGATGCCGGTCGCTCAGCAATCAAGCCATGGGATTTCCTTCGTATCCCATATAATTTGTGAGTCACACTAGATTAATTTTGATCTACATGCAATATGCTATGCGTAACATCTGGGGGGCACGGGCTTCACACGACGGTCGACCGCTGCGGTCATGGGGACAATGGAGGCGCGCGCAGCCAAGCGGTGCATTGCAGCGGGGTGCGGGCGTCCATGTTGGACAGTCGGTACTTGACCGGTTCGCCGGCGCCGGGCGGCCGTCAACCGGCACTCCGGCAAGCTGCCGTCGCCGCCTGGGGGATCTCCCGGTCAGCCGGCCGGCTGCGCAGCCGCAGGAAAGTCCGAGCGCATCGGCACGGTCGGGTTGCTGCCGTCTTGCGACTGCCGTGCCGCCAGGTCACCTGACCATCCTGAGCACATGGCAAGTCTCGAATCTATCCGAGCGTGATGCCGGGTATCATGTCTTCCGCTTGCTGTAAAGTATGAGAACGGCAATATGCGGCTTCGAGCGGAGAAATTATATGGCTCCCGTAACATCTGAAGGTGTAGGCAACAAACGCCGCCAGCGGCAGTTGGCCACCGAGATCAAGGAGTCGCTGCGCGAGCTCAGCATCCAGCTGTCCCTGCTCAACCACCAGGTCGGCGCCCGGGCCGATCTCAAAGGTGTCGACCTCGACTGCCTCGATCTGATCAACCGGCACGGTCCGCTCAGTCCAACCGCCCTCGCCCGCCGCGCCGGCCTGCACCCCGCCACCATGACCGGCATCCTCGACAGACTGGAACGCGGCGGTTGGATCGCCCGCGAGCGCGACGCCGCCGACCGCCGGGCGGTCAATGTCAACGCCCTGCGCGACCGCAACGCGGAGCTGTTCGGCCTCTACTCGGGAATGAACAAATCGATGGACCAGGTCTGCGCCGACTACGGCGAGGCCGAGCTCTCGTTGCTCGCCGGATTCCTGCGCCGCACCATCACCGCCGGACAGACCGCCGCCGACAAGCTCGCCAGCGGCTGAAGCAGGACGGCGCGGCGTGTCGTCGCTGGTGAGCTGCGGGGCCACCAAGTCCGCACTGATTTGGCCGATGAGCGGACGTTCCAGCCGAATGTTGCACTCGCGGCAGGACTTTCCCAACTTAGGAGCAGGTGCTGACGTCGAAGTCCTGATGCCCACGGCCGGACTGACATTTGAAGGTCCGCTCGCCCGAGGAGAACCGGTACGGGCCGTCTCGGCCGCCGGTGAACACGACGCGGTACCGCATGGCAGCGACCGAGTCGTCTCCAAGATTGGTGATGGTAGCGGTGACGACGGTCTTGTCGTGCTCGGTTCTCTGAAGCATGTAGATCTCGGGTCGGCCGTCGAACGGGCCGTTGAAGCCCAGCAGTTCCGCCGCGGCTGTGTCCGGTGCTCCCGCCCAGCTCGGGGACGACCGGTCGACCAGATCGTTGAAACCCGGCGCCGAAATCTTGCCGGTCGCCCGGTCGATCGTGAGCTTTCCCGACCACCGTTCGCCCGCAACCGGGCCGTTCGGGATCTTCCACGGTGTCGCGCCGGACTGCTGGATCGGGTCGCCGCAGCCGGCGACGAGGGCCAGCAGGATAACGATCAATATCCCGGCACGCCGCATTGCAAGAGCGTACCCAGCGGACGATTCTGAAGGGGGCTCCCCGCGTCCGGTCAAGCGATCGGGCCGCTCCGTCTGCCGCCGCGGACGGTACTTCGTGACTGAGCGCACCGAGGCTTTCGTCGATGCCCAGACGCGCTGCTCGCCCGGGTCAGGTATCCCATCTGCCGCGCGGCGTGCGGGACGCAGGGTTCGGCCGCACGGTTGCGCGCTCGTGCCGAGACACAAAGGGATTGGGTGCGGCGACTGCCGAGGGGCCAGCAGCCCTCAGGTGCGTGGCATCGGTGGGGCGTTCGGGACTGTTCCGAGGGCTATCGTGCACCTGGGTTGAGGGGTCGAGTCGTTTCCCAGGATCGGCTGGTTGGCCCCATATCCCGGATCCTGGTCGGGTGGCAGCCGCATTGCGTAGCCGCAAGACCGCGTTACCACGGCGTGGCCGCCAACGACGGGTGGATACAGACCGCATCGCCGCGTCAACCTACGTCGCCTGATCAACCTCGGCCTCCCCATCAACACCGCAGCCTGGGGCAATCAGGACACCATAAGGTGCCGACTGGCATGAATGTTTCACCGCCGCTGCCCTGACCTGACCCGCCGGCCGGCTGGTGACCAGCGGGCTGCCCACGTTGGCGACTTTCCGGGTGGCAGTGCGGCGCGGTGACGCCTAACGTTCGGGGTTGACGGGCTCATCGGCCGACATCGATAGCTGCCGTACCCAGGGGCCTGCCCGGACGGGGAAGAAGGTGCGTGCAGATGGGGATATCACGGTGGTTGACCGCCGGCGTGGCGGTGACGGCCGGCCTGGCGGCGGCATCTGCAATGGCTCCGGCGATAGCCGGCAGCTCGCCGGCCGCGGCCGCCCAAGTCGGGTGTACCGCCACGGCGCACATCGACTCACAGTGGGGCAGCGGACCGTCCGGCGGTGAGATCGTCAGCTTCACGGTGGCCAACACCTCGGCCGGCGCCGCCACCCGCTGGACGGTGACCTGGACGCTCGGCTCCGGCCAGTCGGTCAGCTCGGCGTGGAACGCCGCCGTCACCGTGTCGGGTACCACCGCCACCGCGGTAAACGCCCCGTACAACGGCACCCTGGCAGCGGGCGCGTCCACCACGTTCGGCCTGCAGCTCGCCGGCACCGGACCGGTACCCACCCCGCTCTGCACCAACGACGCACCGGGGCCGGCCAGCAGCTCGCCGGCGCCGGGCGGGTCGGACGTGAACCTCGGCGTGGCCGACAGCCAGTCGTCGGTGACCCTGCGGATCGGGGAGACCCTCGGCGTGACCCTGACCTCCGCGTACAAGCCGCTGACCGTCAGCGGCGCGGCGCTGACCCAGCTGTCGACCAGCGGCGGGTACCCCACCGGCCAGCCGCTCGTGGCGCAGTTCCGCGCGGTGACCCCCGGTACCGTCACCGTCAGCACCGTGACCGACGACCCGTGCTTCCACACGTCCCCGCCGTGCGCGCGACCCGTCGCGCTCTGGACCGTGCAGGTCACCGTGCTCGGGACCTCGTCGCCCAGCGCGACCCCCAAGACGGTCACCGTCACGGAAGCCAACAACCGGGCCAGTATCGGCCTGCACGTCGGCGACATCCTCAGGGTGAACCTGGCTGCCATGTATTGGCCGCCCACACTGGGTACCAGCGGCGTTCTCCGCCTGCTCAACGTGACCGGCGGCTACCCGACCGGCCAGCAACTGCTGGCCCGCTACACCGCCGTCGCGCTGGGCCAGCTCGACATCTCCACGATCAGCGACGCGACCTGCCTGCACCAGGCAACGCCGTGCCCGTCACCGCAGCTGCCCTGGACCGTCCACATCACCGTCACCACCTGACCCGGGCCCGCCCTCGCACGTCCTTCCTCCGGTGTCGTACCGGCCAACCAGCTCGTCTTGCATGCCGCGGTGTCCGCCTTCTTGGCCTCTACCGTGGCCAGACTCGCGTCCCTACCGAGTCGGATTTTCCGACCCCGGCGACCCCGGTAAGTAGTAACGCTCGATGCACAGACGCACCTGCTTTTTCCGGCTCACGGCCTCGGCGGACCAATGCTGCTCCCTTATGGATCCAGCAGGAACCAGTAGTTGACCGTCGGCCCTTGCGCGGCCAGGCCGCCGCCCATCGAGTCGTACAGTGCCCGGGCGGGGGCGTTGGTCTCGCCCGTCGTCAAGAACATCCTGGTGGCGCCGACCTGCGCGCCAGCTTCCATGAAAGCACGCAGAAGCGCCCGGCCGATTCCCCGCCGACGGTGATCCTCCGCCACTTCCAGTTGGTGGAGGTAGACCATCGACGAGCAGTCCGGACGGATCAAGTGATAACCCCAGCACCATCCGAAAATGTCGTCACGGTCGGACGCGACAAAGGCAAGAGCATCAGGACGCCGGAGGTACGCCTGGCCACCGCCGGCCGTCCCTCTGAACGTGCACACAGCCCGCTCGAAGAGTCGAACGTCGGCCGCCAAGACTCGGCTGATCACGGCGCCATTCTGCCAGTCAGGCATCTACCCCGACACACTGATCTGCCGCGATCAGCTCTCCACGGAGCGTCACGGCCGCTCGACCGTGCGGCTCGCGCAACTCCCGAATTGAGTACCCTCGTCAAGGGACACCTTGCCACGGGGATGCGCTATTCCCCGATGAGCCGCGCGATTGGATCCCAGGTCCGGAACTTTCTGTCGGGTTGGCCGCACTCGCGATGAGCGCGGCGGTTCCGCTGTTGTTGTACATCCGGGTCCTCGCGCCGCTGCGGCGTCGTCCGGCATCTCTAGCCGTCGATGCCGCCGGGAGCCGGTTCGTTGCCCCTGCCTCGCCGTACTACCAAGCCCGGAACGGTCGCGGATAGCCGCGCCTTCCTACGCTGGCGGCATGCAGTTGACCGAGATGAGCACCACGGGATTCCGGACGTCCGTCACGCTGTTCCGCCGGCCAGTCGGTGGGCTGCGCTGGGTGATCATCCCGACGATCCACATGGGGCACGCCGACTACTACTGGGCGATCTGGCAACGACTGCGGTCCTGCCAGGCGGTCGTCGCCGAGATCTGGGACGGGCCCAGCTCGACCGGGATGACCTACGCCAACGCGATGCGGCTGGCTCGCCAGCGGGCCAGCCGTGACCTGGTAGCTCAGGACATCGACTACGGCGCGCTCGGTGTACCTGTCATCTTCCCCGACGAGCACCTGGCCCCGCACGCTGACCCGGATCGCCAGATGTCGCGTGCAGAGCGGCTCACCGCGACCGTGATGACGCCGATCCTCGCGCTGCACATGGCGTTGACCGGCGACGGCGACTGGTTGGGCAACGCCTCGCTCGAGATTCACGACCACACCGAGGTCCGGCGCACCCCCGCTGACATCGAACGGGACGAACTCCTGCTCGGCGTGGTGCGCGAGATCGACGGCGAGTTCGCCGCCGAGGACATCGAGGTGGCCGTCGTGTTCGGGGCGCTGCACATGCCGACCGTCGTGCGGGAGTTGACCAGGCTCGGTCACCGGGTGATGCCCGGGACGCAATGGTTGACCGCAATCGACTACTACGAGCCGCCGTACATGCGCAAGCCACCGTTGGACGGGTGGATGGACTGGTAGCCCGACCACACCCGCCAGAGCTCATCGCACCACCGGGCCGGCACGCGCACCACCAGACAGCGACTCTCGCCAGTCCGCACACGCTGCTCGGGTCCGACGAGCGGCAGCTCATCCACCCGCGCGGTATAGGCCAAGCCCTTAGATCAGGTCCCGCTCGCGCCGCGATTAGCTGACGACCTCGTCAGGGGCCAACTGCTGGGGCCAGACGGGGACCGGGCCCGCCTCTCATGGTGTTACCGCTAACAGCGGCCGCCAGCCTACGTCGACGTCGACAGTTGTCAATCGGCCCCCCGGTTGCGCCCGAGTCGGTTCTGAAAGTTTCGACCCGTCCGGGCATTCCCACCGCCGCCGGACGACCGGGTCCGGCGGTCGTGGTTCGGAAATGCCCAGGCAAATGCTGCGGTACCCGCCGAGCGGTTCGGCTGGGGCAGGCGGCGACGCGCCGCTGCCCGGCGACAGGTAGCTGCGAAAAGTGTCGGCAACTCCGAGGCACCCGCTCACTGCGGGGCGCGGGTGATTCCCGGCGGTTACGGGGAGTGGTCGGGGTGGAGGGGACACGTGGAACTTCCGTGGACAGGACCGGCCTCCCGGGGTCTGGACACCCGTCGTCATGACGACGACGATTCCTACGGCTTCACCGCCGGGCCGCAACACGTTCAAGCCGGCGCCGGTCACCCGAGACGTGGCTCGATCCACCCGATTGACAACGATCGCTTGAAGGGTAAAGCTGAGCCATTTCCCCTGTTAACGGTAACACCGGTACCTCTCCGTCCCGAAAGGTCCGCCCATGTCGGTCCGAAAGTTCCGAACGGCGCTGCTGACCGCCGCCGTCATAGCCGCGTTGACGGCCATCGGCGTCGCCGTGCCGTCCGCGCATGCGGATACACAGATCTGCAGCCAGTACGGCTCAACCACCATCCAAGGTGGAAAGTACGTCGTCCAGAACAACGTGTGGGGCGACTCCACCACGCAGTGCATCAACGTGACCAACACCGGTTTCACCGTCACCTCGGCCGTCCACAACCTGCCCCAGAACGGCGCCCCGGCTGCCTACCCGTCGGTGTACGCGGGATGCCACTACGCCAACTGCACCTCCGGCAGCGGGCTCCCGCTGCGGGTCAGCGACAGTCGGTTCGGCACGATTTCCACCAGCGTCAGCATGTCCTACCCGAACAACGGCAGCGTGTACGACGCCTCGTACGACATCTGGTTCGATCCGACCGCCCGCACCGACGGCCAGAACACCGGCGCCGAGCTGATGGTCTGGCTCAACCACACCGGCTCGGTGCACGCCGCCGGCTCGCAGGTCGGTACGGTGTCCATCGCCGGTGCCACCTGGGAGGTCTGGTACGGCAACTACGGCTGGAACGTCGTCTCTTACGTCCGGCAGGGCGCGGTCTCGTCGATCAACTTCAGCGTCGCGTCGTTCTACAGCGACATGGTCAACCGCGGGTACGCCCAGAACTCCTGGTACGTGACCAGCGTCCAGGCCGGCTTCGAGCCCTGGGTGAACGGCACCGGCCTGGCCGTGAACAACTTCTCCTACAGCATCGGCGGCACCGCGAGCAGCCCGCCGTCGAGCAGCGGTGGTCAGCTGATTGTGGGTGCCGCCTCGGGCCGCTGTCTCGACATGGGCAGCTCGGCCAACGGCACCCAGGCCCAGCTGTGGGACTGCAACGGTGGCAGCAACCAGCGCTTCACCTACACCTCGGGCAAGCAACTCCAAGTCTATGGAAACAAGTGCCTGGACGCCTCGGGCCGGGGTACCACCAACGGCACCGCGGTCATCATCTGGGACTGCAACGGCCAGCCCAACCAGCAGTGGAATCTCAACTCCAACGGCTCCATCAGCGGAGTGCAGTCGGGGCTGTGCCTCGACGCCGCGAACGCGAGTACCGCCAACGGCACGAAGATCCAGCTGTACAGCTGCTGGGGCGGGTCAAACCAGCAGTGGAGTCGGCGCAACTGACCCAGGCTCGGGGGCCGGCTGTGCCGGCCCCCGAGCTGATCCGTCCGTCCCGTTCCCGGTTCGCCGGTTCCTCCGGCAACCGGTCCACCCCGGCGCGGTACGGCGCCGATCCGGGTTGACTGTCTACCTCGACCGCACCCGGCGGCCTGCGCCGTGCCAGCCTTCCACAAGGAGGAAGCAGGCACATGAACGACGCCACCGTCCACCCGAAGAGCCGCAGACGTGGCCGTAAATGGCTGCTCGGCGGCGCCATCGCGGCGGCGCTGCTCACCGGCGCCGCTGCCATGATCGTGCCCGGCATCGCCAACGCCGACGCCAACCAGACGATCACGTCGAACATCACGGGTACCCACAACGGCTTCTTCTACTCGTACTGGAAAGACAACGGCAACGTCACCATGACGCTGGGCGCTGCGGGCAACTACAGCGTCCAGTGGAGCAACATGAACAACATGGTGGTCGGCAAGGGCTGGAAGCCCGGCTCCGCAACCCGGGTCGTGAACTACTCGGGCTCGTTCAGCCCCAACGGCAACGGATACCTGTCGCTGTACGGCTGGACCACCAACCCACTCATCGAGTACTACATCGTGGAAAACTTCGGCTCGTACAACCCGAGTTCCGGAGCCCAGCGACTCGGCTCGGTCAACACCGACGGCAGCACCTACGACATCTACCGCACCCAGCGCGTCAACCAGCCGTCAATCATCGGCACCGCGACGTTCTACCAGTACTGGAGCGTCCGCCAGCAGCACCGCAGCAGCGGCACCATCACCGTCGCCAACCACTTCAACGCGTGGCGGAGCCTGGGCCTGACGCTCGGCAGCATGGACTACCAGATCATGGCGACCGAGGGGTACCAGAGCAGCGGTAGCTCCAACATCACCGTCAGCGAAGGCGCCATCACGCCCACCACCGGCGGCGGGACCACCGGCAGCACGGGCGGCGGCCAGATGATCGTCGGCAACGCGTCCGGGCGCTGCATCGACGTGCCGAACTCCAGCACCAGCAACAGTACCCAGGTGCAGCTCTACGACTGCTGGGGCGGTGCCAACCAGCGCTTCACCTACACCTCCAGCAAGCAGCTGATGGTGTACGGCAACAAGTGCCTGGACGCCTCCGGTCGGGGTACCACGAACGGCACCGCGGTCATCATCTATGACTGCAACGGCCAGCCCAACCAGCAGTGGAATCTCAACTCCAACGGCTCCATCAGTGGAGTGCAGTCGGGGCTGTGCCTCGACGCGGTGAACGCGAGTACCGCCAACGGGACGAAGGTTCAGCTCTACGGCTGCTACGGCGGCTCCAACCAGCTGTGGAGCCGGCGCAGCTGACCCGGGGCAACTGACCGGCAGTCATGCCGAAACCGTGCCGGCCGCCCAGGGTATGACACCTGGGCGGCCGGCGTCGTCCGCCGACCGTCAGTGGGTGTCGAGTGCGACGTCGACGCCATCCCCGGGCAGCCCGCCGCTCGCCCGCCCGCCCGGGATCAGGGCCGGCGATATCGTCAGGTGCTAGAAAGGGGCATGACGGTACCCACGCCACCGCCCCGCAGATCGCACCGCATCGACGACTTCGACGCCACGTACACCGGTACGCCGCCGTGGGATATCGGCCGGCCGCAGCCGGCCCTGGTCGGCGTGGCCCGGGCCGGCCTGATCCGCGGCCGGGTCCTCGACATCGGCTGTGGTACCGGCGAACATGCGCTGCTGGCCGCCGGTCTCGGCCTGGACGCCACCGGGGTGGACGCCGCCCCCCGGGCGGTGGCCCTCGCCCAGCGCAAGGCCCGGGAGCGTGACCTGCCGGCGCGCTTCCTGGTGGCCGACGCGCTCGACCTCGAACCGCTCGGCGAGCGGTTCGACACGGTGCTGGACTGCGGGCTGTTCCACGTCTTCGACGACGACGAACGGCCCCGGTTCGCGGCGAGCCTGGGCGCCATGGTGGAGCCCGGTGGTCACTACTTCATGCTCTGCTTCAGCGACCGCGAACCCGGCGACTGGGGGCCGCGGCGGGTACGCCAGGAGGAGATCCGGGCCGTCTTCACCGGCGACTGGCAGGTGGTATCCATCGAGCCGGCCGAGATCGACATCACCGGGCCGGCGCGCACTGCGCAGAGTTGGCTGGCCACCATCGTCCGCGGCTGAGTACGCCGGCCGGCCAGTCGGAGGCAACCGGGTCGGGTAACCCGAACAGGACGGGACACCACCAGGACAGTTGTCATCTGTGGAGCGGGACATATTGACTACTATCGTTTGGCCCGGCCCGCGGCAACGCCGCACCACCGTGAAGGCTGCATATATCGGCGCCCGTACATTCCGCCCCCACGTCCCGAAGGTTGCCCGATGACCCGATTCACCCGTCTCCTGGCCGGAGCGGTCCTCACCGCACTGGCTGCCACAGTCGCGGCGGTCGGCGCCGCCGCCCCTGCGCATGCCGACGTCGACACGCTGCAGGTCAGTGTGGGCGACCAGATCACCTGTCTCATCAAGGCCGACGCCTCGCTGTGGTGTGGCGACTCCGATCTGGGCATCACCGACGGGCTGGGCAACGGACACGGCCTCATCGACGTCGGCGGCGACATCGCCTGGAAGTCTGTGAGCGTCGGCGACCACTTCGTGTGCGCCCTGGACGCGGCCTCCCACGCCTACTGCTGGGGCGACAACACCTACGGCCAACTCGGCACCGGCGACAACATCAATTGGACCTGGCCGCACAGGATGTCCACCAGCCGTACGTTCGCGTCCATCTCCGCCGGCAGCTGGCACGCCTGCGCGATCAGCACCGGCTGGCAGCTCTACTGCTGGGGCGACGGTCTCTTCGGCGACCTCGGGATCGGCACCAACGTCAACTGGAACACCCCGCGCCTGGTCGGCTCCGGCTGGTCCAGCGTGTCCGCCGGCGCCGGCCATACCTGCGGCATCACCACCAACGCCGCGGCGATGTGCTGGGGCGGCGGCTACAACGGCGAATTGGGCCTCGACGGGATCCGCGAGACCTGGCTGCCTGTCGAGGTCGCCGGCGGCGGCGCCTGGAGCAACATCTCCACCGGCTACGACCACACCTGCGCGGTCACCACCGGCCACCGCCTCTACTGCTGGGGCGACAACAGCCGGGGCGAACTCGGCACCAGCTACCCCAACAACGCCGTGACGCCGATCCGGGTCGGCTCCACCAGCGCGTGGAGCACGGTGGACGTTGGCGGGTCCGGGGACCTCGACTTCGGCGAATACACCTGTGGGCTCTACACCAACGGCACCCGCTTCTGCTGGGGCACAAACGACTTCGGACAGCTCGGCCTGACTGACAACACCGACCGCCACGCACCGATCCGCCTCCTCAACGAGGCCCCCTGGGCCCAGATCGCCACCGGCGGCGCACACACCTGCGGGATCCGCGCGACCGGCATCGTGCAGTGCTGGGGCAACAACTGGTGGGGCCAGCTCGCTCTCTACGACACCGTCAACCGCAACCGACCGGTGACCGTCCCCTGAGCCTCAGCTCCGGCCACAGCGTGATCGCCAGCCACGACCAGGTGGTTGGCGATCACGCTGTGCTGATGGCGCTGCCTCCGGCCCGGTGATTGTTGACCTGGTGCGGCACCTAGCCGGACGGCGGCACGGTACCGGTCGGGGACAGCCGCCCGCCCGCATCCACGATCTGGAGCAGATTCGCGACGCCTCGCGCCAGTAGAGCGGTACTGATGCCGTACGCGGTGCTACGACGGTTGCCTCTCCACTTGCACTCCAGGCGTGGTCATGGACCTGGTGGCGACCTTGGTCCGGCGGATCCTGGTCGACTTGGTCCTCGTGTCCGGCCGGTTGCCGTGCGGGCCGGCCGGCGGCTGACGCACTGCCCGGACGGTGGGAGTGGGCGCCCTCGGCCCGCAAGCACGAGCGCACTGGTCTGAGGTCTGGTGCCCGTTCGGTTTCGTGACACCGGGACACGAGCGGGTGCGGCGTCGGCGCGGGCGGTGAGGATCAGGGTTGCTGGAAGTTGGCGGTACGCCAGATCGCCTGGGACTGGTATTGCTGGACTTTCGTGATGTAGCCGTCGGCGGCTGAGGTGTGCCAGCGGCCGGCGAACCAGCGGCCGACGCAGCCCCAGGCGTCGCCGGCCTGGTACGGCCGGCCGTGCTCCACAGTGGACAGCCAGGTCTCGTAACCCTCGAAGCAGGCGCGCCAGATGGCGTACGCGACGTCGGCGTCCATCGCGGTGGACCGGCCGAACCCGGGCCATGCCTGTTTCATGTACGGCCAGCGGTCCTGCAGGATGCCGTAGCTCTGGGGGCACTGGCCGGCTTTGCCGTCGGCGCCCAGCCCGTGTCCGGGAGGGCAGGCACTCGCGTCGCTACCCCAGTCGCCCAGGGTGTCCTGGCGCCACCAGCTCTCCACTGCCGCTTGGGCGTAGACGATGTCTTCGTCGATGCCCCACTTGCAGGCGGTCCAGCGCAGGATGTCCTGGGTGGAGCCGGTGAACGCGCCGGAGATGCGCGGCGCGACGTTCTTCGCGGCGGCGGCCGTGTCGCCGGAAAACAGTGAGCCGTCGACCTTGTGGCCGGTGGCGGCGTTGGGGCCGGCGTTGATGGCCTTGTTCTCCTTGGCCGGCTTGGCCCGTACCCAGGCGGCGCACTGCGCGTCGCTGGGCAGGGCGGCACCGGGCGGCAGGGTGGCGAAGCGGGTCGGTGTGGCCGGTGGGCGGGGCGAGGCCGGGCGGCTGACAGCGGCGGAGGACGCCGTGGGGCCTACGGCGGCCGTCGGGCTGGCGGTGGGGGAGGTGGCGCTCCCTGCGGCGGCGGGGGAGCCGGCGGCGGCCGGGATGGTGGCGTGTCCGGCCGAGCAGCCGCCGAGCAGCACGACCATCAGGCCGTACACGCAGCCGCGTCGGATCCGCATAGTTCCGGCACGGTACCGACGTCCGCCCCGTCGGTCAACGCGGTCGGACGGACCTCCGCAGGGCTACCCCGCCCTCGTGAGCGTCAGCGAGAAGTCGCCGTGGTGGTCGGTCCACGTCTGTACCGGCTCAAGCCGGTGGGCACGCAACTCGCCCAGCAGATCCGGCAGGCGGAACTTGACGCTGATCTCGGTGAGCATTTCGCTACCAGCGGCCAGGTGCCAGTCGCGACCGAGTACCCGGAAGTGCGCGGCGACGTCGCGACGGGCGCGTAGCCACATCTCGATACGGTGCTCGACCGGGTTCCAACGGACGATGTGCTGGAAGTCGTCAACGTAGAGACCTTCGGCATCAAGCTCGGTTCGCAGCACCTCGATGAGGTTACGGTTGAACTCGGCGGTGATTCCGGCGCTGTCGTCGTAGGCCGCGATCAGGCGCGATGGCGTCTTGACCAGGTCGGCACCGAGGAGAAAGTGGTCGCCGGGTGCGAGATCGGACCGAATTCGGTCCAGGAAAGCGCCCCGCTCTTCGGTGTCGAGGTTCCCGATCGTACCGCCGAGGAAGATCACTAACCGCTCACCCGGTCGGCCGGGCAACTCGACATAAGGCTCGGTGAAGTCCGCGACCAGCGGCTCCACAGCCACGGATGGAAAGTCCCGTGCCAGTCCTTCGCCCGACTCGGCCATGACTGTCGCGTCCACATCGATCGGCACGAACCGGATGAGCGACCCGTGGCAGGTCAGTGCGCGCAGCAGCAGGCGGGTCTTGGCCGATGTGCCCGCGCCCAGCTCCAGGAGGGTTGTCGCGCCGGTCAGCCTGGCGATCTCCTCGCTGTGGGCCAGCAGGATCTCGGTCTCGCGCCGCGTCGGGTAGTACTCCGGTAGTCGGGTGATCTCATCGAAGAGCCGGCTGCCGCGCTCGTTGTAGAACCATCGGGCCGGCAGCGTCGGTGGCGTCTGCCACAGCCCAGCCTCGACGTCGGCCACAATTCCGCGTTCGGTCGTGGTCGTCATCAGGCGGCGTTCCGGGCCAGGCGCAGACCGCTGAAAGCCCAACGGGCATGGGCCGGGAAGAAGTTGCGATAGGTGAGCCGTTCGTGGCCCGCGGGCGTGGCCGCGCAGGCGCCCCGCAACACATGCTGATCGCACATGAACTTGCCGTTGTACTCGCCGACCGCGCCGGGCGTCGCCATGAAGCCCGGGTACGGGAGGTACGCCGACGCAGTCCACTCCCATACGTCGCCGATCATGGCCAAACCGGCCGGGCCCGGGTGAACTCGCCGGGGATCGAGCAGCTGCCCGCGTAGTTCGGGCCGGTGCCGGGCGGCGGTCTCCCACTCGGCCTCGGTCGGCAGCCGGGCGCCGGCCCAGCGGGCGAACGCGTCTGCCTCGTAGAACGAGACGTGACAGACCGGCTCGGCCGGCACGACCGGGCGCCGGCCGGACAGCGTAAACGTCGTCCACGCGCCGTCGCGTCGGTCCCAGTAGGCCGGCGCTTCCCAGCCCTGCGCATGCAGGCGCGCCCAACCGTCGGACAACCAGAGATCGGCCCGCTGGTAGCCGCCGTCGGCCATGAACTCCAGCCAGTCGGCCACGGTCACCGCACGCTCGGCGATCAGGAAGTCGTCGAGCAGGACCCGGTGCCGCGGTCCTTCGTTGTCGAAGGCGAATCCATCCCCGTCGTGCCCTATTTCGACGATCCCGCCGGGTACAGTCCGCCATGCCTGCTGCATCGGCGGTGTCTGGTCGTCGGGCGGGCGCTCGACGTAGACCGGCCCGAACGGCTGCGTGGAGAACAGGTGCTTGATGTCCATGAGCAGGAGTTCCTGGTGCTGTTGCTCGTGGTTGCAGCCGAGTTCGACAAGGTCCAGTGCCTTGTCGTCCAGCTCGCCGGCGTCGAGCGCCTCGATCAGACGATCCTGGACGTACTCCCGGTACCGGGCGATGTCGGCGATGCCGGGGCGGGTCACCAGACCCCGCTGTGGACGCGGATGCCGCGGGCCGACCGCCTCGTAGTACGAGTTGAACAGGTACCGGTACGTCGGGTCGTACTCGGTGTACGACGGGTTGGGCCGGAGCAGGAACTCCTCGAAGAACCACGTGGTGTGGGCCCGGTGCCATTTCGTCGGGCTGGCGTCGGGCATCGACTGCGGAGTCTGGTCCTCCGGCGACAGCCGGGAGGCCAGCTCGTCGGTTGTCGCGCGGACGTCCAGGAACTTCCGGGTCAGCCGGTCGGTACCAGCAATGAGGGTCATGATGGTCCTCCTCGGGAACGCCTTCTGTGTCCCGTGACGCAACGCGTCACGCGTGTCTGGTGGCTCCGAGGGCCGCATCGTTCGAAGTGAGTAAACGCTGGCCCGCGCTGCCCAGAAGCCTAACGCGGACACCGGCCCCTTCGGCTACCCCGTAAGCGTTTCCTAACAATCTGTAAACCCGGAGTTCAACGTTGCGCAGACGGGCCACGCCACATCCGTGGTGATGGGTGTACGCCGCCAGGACGCCAGTGGGCGTCGCCGGTTCTACCGCCGGAAACCACTCGCCCTGGCGCGTAGCGCGTAGCGCCGTACTCATCCAGATTGAAATGTCGTCACCACGAGCACCCTGACGGAATTGGCGACCCCGACCCGGCCAGCAGGCGGGTCGCCTGACACGCGCTGACCCGACCGGTCGCCGCGCTCGGGAACCGGCATGCTTCCGCGCCGCGGCGAAGGACCAACCCGGGGCGGTTCATTGTGAATTGACGTCATCGGCGGTTGCGCCGAAGCGCGCTTCGGCGCGGTCGACCATCTGCCGGCTCCAGGCGTCGATGGCCGCGGCCTGTTCGGGCGTGAGCGCTTCGAAAAAGTATCGGCGGATGTTGTCCGCGTGTCCGAGGATGGCGTTCTGCGCGGTGTTGCGGCCGTTGGCCGTCAGTCCGATCCCGATCCGGCGGCCGTTGGACTCGTTGTCGGTCCGGTCCACGAGTTGGCGGTTTTCCATCCGGGTCAGTTGGTGTGCGACGCGGCTCTTGTGCCAGTCGAGCGATTCGGCGAGCTCGCCGACGCGCATCCGGCCGCCGGGCGCACGGTGCAGCGTCACGAGCACGCTGAACTCGGCCTTGGAGATGCCGTAGTCGCGCTGCAGATCGCGGTCCAGCTCGCGGGCGAGTAGCCGCTGCGCCTGCATCCAGGTGTTCCAGCGCTCCCATTCCTCGGGCTTCAGTGTGCGCGGCGTCGCCATGGCGGAAGCATACGGCGACCGGAGTTGACGCGACAACTTATGACGACATAGAGTTGTCGCGTCAACTTCTGCCCGGGAGGGTTCAAATGAATCGCACGGTCGTGGTCGTCGGCGGAGGGTACGGCGGAACTCTGGTCGCCAAGGAGCTGGACGCCGAGGCGGACGTCACTCTCATCGACCCTCGCGAGGGGTTCGTCAATGCGGCTGCGTCGCTGCGGGCGCTGACTCAGCCGGACTGGGCACCCAACGCCTTCTTCCCGTTCGAGACCCTGCTCGAACGGGGCCGGGTAATTCGCGGCCGGGCGGTCTCGGTAGACCCGAGGGGCGTGATGCTCGATTCGGGTGACCGGGTCGAGGCCGACTACCTCATCCTGGCCACGGGTTCCAGCTACCCGTATCCGGCCAAGCCGAACCCCGCGTCGACCAGCATCGCCAAGCAGCTCGACGATCTTCGCCAGACCCACAAGGAGCTGGCCGGCGCCGACCGTGTGCTGATCCTCGGTGCAGGCCCGGTCGGCCTGGAGCTGGCCGGGGAGATCAAAGAGGTCTGGCCGGACAAGTACGTGGTTATCGTCGACAGGGCCGACCAGGTGCTCCCCGGATTTCTTCCCGAGGTGCGGGACGAACTGCGCCGCCAGCTCGACGAGCTCCATATCGAAGTACGGCTGGGTACCGGCCTGACCGCGGAGCCGCCGGCCGCCCCCGGCTTGGCAGGGCGCTTCACGGTCACCACCGACAAGGGCGAGCAGATCGTGGCCGACATCTGGTTCCGCGCATTCGGGGTCCGGATCAACACCGACTACCTGGCCGACGGACACCTCTCACCGCTGACCGCGCAGGCAACGGTTCCGGTCACCGAGCGCCTGAACGTCCAGGGCTACGGACACGTGTATGCGATCGGCGACATCGCCGCCCTCGCCGACCCCAAGATGGCGTCCTATGCGATGACGCATGCAGACGTCGTGGCGAACAACATCAAGGCACAGCTTGCCGGCGACCGGCCGGCCGCAGTCCACACCCCGATGCCTGAGCGGAGGATCCTGCTTCCGCTGGGAACGCACGCAGGGGTTGGCCAGCTCCCAACACCTCACGGCGTGGCCGCGGCCACGCCGGAAACGGTCAACCAGCGCAAGGGCGCCGACCTGTTTACTGCACGATTCGCCGCACGGTTCGGCCGCGCCTGACTGACCCACAGGGCCCAGCCCATCTCGTTGATCCGTTACGCACGAACAATCGGCGTACTCATTTGCGGCCGACGGTGCGCAGCGCATCGTGCCTCAGGCAGGGTGGGCGATGGCGAGTTCGGAGGTGCATGTCGTGCCGAGGACCGGATGGCCAGCTACCTCGACGATGAACCTGCCGTCTCGTTCTGGTGAGAGGCCGAGAAGGGCGACGGATAGGCTGCGGCATGCTCATCGACACGGCTCCCGAACCGATCAGGGGTGTCATCTTTGACTTCCACGCCACGCTGGTCGGAGGCGGCGACGCCGGTCATTGGATCGACGCCGCGCTTCGCCGCTTGGCCGAGGACGCAGCAGCGGAGCCGGACCAGGACACCGGCTGGATCGCGGGTCTGCGTAATCACCTTGACCAGATCTGGCAGCATGCCCACACGATCGATCCCCGAAGCGAGCGCGATCTGAGCCAGGACCGGCATCGGGACGTCTTCAGCAGGACGGTCGCGCTGTATCCCGGGGTCACCTCCGATCTGATCGCGGCACTGTACGAGGTGATGCCGGATCAGTGGGTGCCTTTCGACGACACCCTTCCTGTCCTTCGAGAGCTGAAGTCGCGTGGCGTCAGGATGGTGGTGCTGTCCAACATCGGGCTGGACATTCGTCCCCTCCTCGATCGGATGGGTGTGGGTGCTCTGCTCGACGGTGTCGTGCTGTCCTTCGAGGTGGGTCTGGTGAAGCCCGACCCGGCGATCTATGCCCGCGCGTTGGAACTGCTCGAGGTTCCGGGCAGCCACGCCTTGATGGTCGGCGACAGCCCGAGGGACGACGTCGGCGGAGTTTCTCTACAAATCCGAACGTTGATCCTGCCTCGCACAGAAGGCACGGTGCACGGGCTGGGCACGGTTCTGCAGCTGGCCGGGAACGGCGGGCTTTCCGGTCAGCCGTCGAAGCGGACGACGGCCCGAAGTGCCCCCTGGCCGTAGTTGCGAATTCTGGGTAGCCGAGAGCCTCATAGAACGCCCGCTGGGCCGGCTCGTCATCGGTCAGCAGTACCTTCTGCCGAACCGCCAGTAAGCATGACGTCGGAGCCGGGCGCCGCGTCCGTGCGAACGAGCTGCTGAGTTCGAGATCTGCGCCGGCAGTCGACTCCGCGCCGCACTGCACCTGCTGCGCGAGCCGGGCTTCGATTGGGAGCACTTCACTGGCTGACCAACCGCGCTGCGCCAGGGCGGGGTCGGATCACCTGGCCGCCGGTACCCGCGAAGTGTGACCGTTCGATTGCTCATGATCGCGGATGGGCGGCCCGATCGCTCAATTCTCCGGGTCGTCATCCTCGTCCTGCGACCCAGCCGCCGTCACATCCGTCGCGGCCGCTGGTTTCCGCCTGTCGCGCCAGTGGCGCAGGCGGTTCCCAATCGCCCGCAGGACGCGTAGGACGATCAGGATGAGGCCCAGCATGCCGACCAGGATGGCCAGCGCCCGCAATATCGCATCCGGAACCTTCCAGTTGGTGAACAGCTCGGTGACCGTATGCGGGAGCCGCCGACCGTCGAACAACTGGTCGTCGTGCGTGGCGACCAGGAACAGCAGCACGCCGAACGCGACGAGAATGATGCCGTACACGATGTCGCGGAGGTCGGCCCGCTGGTGGGACCAGTCCCGTACCCGCGGGAACATGATGAGGGCCAGCGGCGTGACGGCGAACAGTCCGGCCACGAAGTACAGCAGCGCGTAGTGCGAGCTGAACATGGACCAGTCCCCGTCGACCTGCTTGGCGTTGACGCCCAGGAAGGCCACGATGAAGCCGATCGAGACGCCGATGAAGCTCAGCACGCCGGCGGCCATCCGGTCCCAGCGTCCGCGGGCCTCGTCCACCCGCCGCTCCCGGATCTCGATCGCAGTGATCTCGGACCGGACGCTGCCACCGAGCTGGGTGAACATCTGACTGAGCGTCACCGTCTGCTGCTGCAACTCCATCGCCTTGTAGAGCGCCGAGTGGAAGGTCTCGATGCGCATCAGCGGGAACTCCACACTGAAGGTCAGGTCGAATTCCAAGTTGCCCAGGTTGTCGGCCAGCTTTTCCAGATCGTCCCGGCGCTGCTGGCCGACGTCCTGCCGCTGGTTCTCGGCACGGAAGATCCGCACCTGACGGTACGCCTCGTGCCAGATCTGCCGGAACCGCGACGCCGTACCCACCGCGTGCACAGTGGACAGCAGCGCGCTCGCCTCGACGAAGCTCTTGTGTCCGAAGATCAGGCTGGCGTAGGGGGTGACCACGCCCAGGCTCGGTCCGTCCTCCGCCTGCAGGTTCAGCTGGTCAGGCTTGTACCGGCTGCCGAACTCCTTGCGGTAGGGCGGGTCCGAGCGGAACACGATCTTGTCGACGACGTCCTTGCGGGGGATTCTCCACATCCGCACGTAATGCCGGGGGACCAGCACCAGCTGGTGCCGCTCGGGTTCGATGGGCTGGTGCGGCGGCGCGGGGTGCGGGTCAGGCCCGGGTGTCGGTGGCTGCGTCCAGCGCCGTTTGGCCGTGACCGGCGCTTCGTCGTTCAGCCGCATGTTCAGGCTCCGGGCCAGCGTGTCGAGATACCTGTCCAGTGCCTGTCCGTTGATGAGCAGCTTGCCGGCGATGCACCGCTCCATCACATCCGAGATCGGCTGCGCTGCGCGGGTTCCGGTCAGCAGCCGTCCCTTGAAACCCAGCAGGAGCGCCAGGACCACCTGGTCGGACGGGAGGACGAAGAGCCAGAACTCCACATCGGAGGGGCGCATGTCCGGCGGATCGGCGCCGGCGTAGGTCACCGCGCCGGGATCGATCTCGCCGGTCTTCACCCACCTGGGTAGCTGGTCGCGATAGGTCTCGTACTCGGCGCCCAGGTTGCCGAGCGCGACGCGCAGCCGGCTCGGCAAACCGCGCGCGGTGGGCCCCTTGTAGCGGTATCCGGTCGCGAAGATGTTGACCACCTGGAGAAGACTCTTCCCCTCCGGTCGGCTCGTCATCGCTGTCCCCCTTCGGCGCCCTGTGCTGGCACCTCAGTTGTAGCGATGAGGGCATCGATGATGGTTCAGGTGTGCGGTCCGATCATTCGGCCGCAGGTACCTGCGCAGGGTAACCGTTCAGTTACGGCCGATCGTCGGGCGATGGCCGGCCGGGTGGACCGGGCCCCCGACTGGCTGACCCCCGCCGCGGCGTGCCCAGCCGGGGACGGCCTGCCGCAACAGGTGACCGCCGCCAGCACGGCCGCCTGAAACCGACAGCGGCCCGGCTCGTCCCGATACATGGCGGGACGAGCCGGGCCGTCGTGTCGCGTTCAGAGCGTGGTGACGGTCCAGAGGTTGTTGGTGCTGGTGTTGGGCGTCCACATGCCGACGGTGGAGCCCGCGGTGGCGTTGCCCATGCCGTCGAGGGCGGTACCGGTGCCGCGGTTGATGATCTGGAACCGGCCGCTGCCGTTGTCGTTGAGCCGCCACTGCTGGTTCGTGCCGCCGTTCCACGCCGACTGCCGGCAGACGGCGCCGTTGGCGGTCGCGCCCCAACTGTCCAGGACCATGCCGTTGGTGCGGTTGACGATGCGGTACCAGCCGCTGCCGAGGTCCACCAGCTGCCACTGCAGGTTGTTGCTGCCGTCCCAGTTCCACTGCTTCAGGTTGGCGCCGGAGGCGACGGTGCCGCCGCTGTCGAGCACCAGGCCGGTGGTGACGTTGCCGATCCGCACGTACCCCGACGGCGGCGGCTGCTGCTGCGCCTGTCCGACGATGCGGTAGGTGCGCCCGGCCAGCCCCGGCAGCGCGATGGCGTCGCTCTCGGGTTTGGTGACGGTGACGGCGCTGCCGCTGGTGGTGTCGGTGACCGTGAACGTCCCGGTGAGGAACCGGCCGCGTACCTTGACGGTGCCGTCGCGGTCGAACCGGACCGTGGCCTCGTCGGGCTGACCGCCGCCCCACTTCGCGCCCACGGTGTAGCCGCCACGCCCGCGCAGGCCCTGCACCTGCCCGCTCGGCCAGGCCGACGGCAGGGCCGGCAGGACGTGCAGCTCGCCGTTGTGGCTCTGCAGCAGCATCTCGGCGATGCCGGAGGTGGCGCCGAAGTTGCCGTCGATCTGGAACGGCGGGTGCAGGTCGAACATGTTCGGCGCGAGCCGGGCGGTCGTGACCAGCAGGCGGAGGAGGTCGTGCGCCCGGGTGCCCTCCTCCAGCCGCGCCCAGTAGTTGATCTTCCAGGCGAGCGACCAGCCGGTGCCGTCGTCGCCGCGCAGTTCGAGGGTGCGGCGGGCGGCGGTGTAGAGGGTGGGCGTGCCGCGCTTGGTGATCTGGTTGCTGGGGTGCAGCCCGTACAGGTGGGAGACGTGCCGGTGGTTGCTTCGGTCTCGACCCAGTCGTACAGCCACTCCTGGATGTTGCCGCGCGAGCCGACCTTCATCGGCGGGAGCCGGTCGCGGGTGGCCAGGACCCTGGTCCGGAAGTCGGCGTCGACGCCGAGCACCTGGGCGGCCTGCGCGACGCCGTTGAACAGGTCGCGCAGGATCTGGTTGTCCATCGTCGGCCCGGCGCACACGCTGACGCCGGAGTGGTGGTTGAGCTCCGGCGAGTTCGACGGGTTGGTGACCAGGTACCCCAGCGACGGGTTCCTGCACCAGGGCGTCGAGGAAGAACTGGGCGGCGCCCTTCATGGCCGGGTAGTTGGCCTGCAGGAAAGTCGAGTGTCGCCGGTGAACCGGTAGTGGTCCCAGATCATGGTCGCCAGCCAGGCGCCGCCGGTCTGCCACATGCCGGCCGGCGGCGAAGTCCACGACGGACGAGCCCCGCCATGCGTCGGTGTTGTGGTGGGTGACCCAGCCGCCGGCGCCGTACTGCACCTGGGCCGTGCGGGCACCGGTGACCGCGAGCTCGCGGATCATGCCGAACACCGGCTCGTAGCACTCGGCCAGGTTCGTGGTGTCCGCGGGCCAGTAGTTCATCGGCAGGTTCGCGTTGAGCGTGTACTTCGAGTCCCACGACGGGCTCAGCGAGTCGTTCCAGATGCCCTGCAGGTTCGCCGGTTGGGTGCCGGGCCGCGACGACGAGATCAGCAGGTACCGGCCGTACTGGAACAGCAGCGCCGAGAACTGCGGGTCGCTGGTGCTGGCGTGCTGCGCGATCCGCACGTCGGTGGGCTGGTCGGCGGCGGCGGTGCGGCCGAGATCGAGCGTCGTGCGCCCGAACAGCCGCTGGTAGTCCGCGACGTGCCGGCCGCGCAGGTCGTCCCAGGTCCGGGCGGCCGCCGCGGTGAGGGACGCGCGGGCTTTGCCCTGGTAGTCGCCGCTGGTGTCGCGGTAGTTGACGTAGCTCGTGCCGATCGAGACGAGCAGCGTCACGCTGTTGGCCGACCGGACCTGCAGCGTGCCGCCGGAGCTGCTGACGGTGCCGCCGTCGGCGACCACCCGGGCCAGGCCGTAGAACTTGACCTTGCCGGCCAGCCCTCGCTGATCGCCGGAGATCCCGTCGATCGCGACGGTCGCGGCGTCCGGGCTGGACACCGTGACGCGCTGCGGGCTGTCGAACTTCGCGGAGAAGGTGAGCTGCCCGGCCCGGTCGGCGGTCAGCCGCACCGCGATCACCTGGTCCGGGGCGCTGGCGATCACCTCCCGCCGGAACCGGACCCCGTTCTGCAGGTAGCTCACCGCGGTCACGGCCGTGCTCAGGTCCAGGAACCGCGAGTAGTCCGAGACTCCACCGCTGCCGGCGGCGAACGTCAGCCGCAGGTTGCCCATGATCTGGTACGCCAGCTGCGCCGCCGGGATGCCGAGCATGTTCTGGTCGATGAGGGTCTGCGCCTGGCCCCACTGCCCGGCGAAGACCAGCTGCCGGATCTGCGCCAGCGCGCCGGCGCCCCGGGGGTTGCTCTGGTCGTACGGGCCGCCGGCCCAGATGGTGTCCTCGTTGAGCTGCAACCGCTCCACGTCGACGTTGCCGAACACCATGGCGCCGAGGCGCCCGTTGCCGATCGGCAACGCGCGCAGCCAGTCCGTGCCGGCGGACTGCGTGTACCACAACGCCAGCCCGTCGGCCGCGCCCACCTCCGGCGGTGCGGCCGCCGAGGCCGGCGACGCCGACCACGCGAGGGGCAGCAGCGCCGCACCGGCCCCGACGGCGCCGGCCTTCAGCACCTGCCTTCGGGTCACGTCTGGTGTCGGCTCTTGCGCACACAGGGGTGTCATTGCTGGCAGGGTCGGCGTGCACGGGATGCTCCTTCGCCGTGGCGGGTCGGCACGTCTCACGGCCGCCATTGTTAGCGTTCACAAATCCTGCGCATATCAAGGGGTGTCGATTTCAGCGGAGGGTGAGCGGGCGGCGGCAACGCTCGACATCTATGTCGCCGAGACTGCCAGAACATTTCGGAAGATTCAAGCGCCGCACGGAACGCAAAGGGCCGCCATTTTCGGTTATCCGGCCGCCCGCCACGCAGTCGAAAAGCGCCACCCGCCGTCCCGACGAACGCGGGTGCGGCAAGTTATCCGTACTGGTCAAAGGCTGATCAACGCCGCCGGATGCCCGCGGCGGGGAATGGGTTGACCAGCGGCCCGGCCGTGCATCTCGCGGTGGTACTTGAGTTCCATATCTGAGAGCGACGAAACCACGGGCGGTTACGCCGACACAGGTCGTCCGCGCGGCCGACGTGTGATCCAGGTGTGATCTACGGTCCTGGTACGAGTTGTCATCCGACGGCAGTGATTGGTATGCCGACTATGCCAAGAACCCCGCCGGCCAGCAGGAAGTGGTATTTCCCAGAACAATTACACATTGGCGGATATCAAACAGCGGCTCTTAATCCGCGGGTTCGGGGTCAAATTCCCGGCGGCGCACCACCTTGGAGCAGGGCCTATGACTGACAGTCATGGATGCTTGATCTTGAGTGGGTCATGGGTTGGGTGCCCACGGCGGCAGAGTCGGATGGCCGCGCGGGTCGTGGCAGGGTGCGCAGAATGGGAGCGTAGCGCTAGCGGTGCTGGTCACCGGCAAGAATATGTTCGTGCCCTACTCGTTGACCGCGCACCGACGGGACACGGTCCTCGCGTTGTTGCGCCCCCTGCATGGTGGGTCCGTATCGCTGGTGGCGGAGGTGCCGCTCGGGCACGACTGGGCTCCCGTTACGCGGTTGATGTTTGACCGAGATCTACCCGGCGTCGGCCGGACTGTGGTGGTCAAGACACGCCGGGTGGACGGGGCCGGTCACGGCGGCCCTATCCATCTGCGACGTGAGGAGGCCGTGTTGCGGATGGCCGCGTCCACCGGGGTCACCGCGCGGTTGGTCGCCGCCGATCAGGCCGCGGGCGTTGTGGTCACCACCGATCTGGGGGACTGGCCGACGTTGGAGAGCGTCCTGCTCGGCGCCGATGCCGACGCCGCCACCCGGGCGACGGTGGAGTTCGGCGTGGCCGTCGGGCGGCTGCACGCCGGCACTCGCGGTGTGGGTGAGGGGTACCGGCAGGTGCTGGCTGGTCTCGGCGGGTCGGAGGCGGATGCCGGCCCCGGACTTCCCTGGCCCGGTGTGGACAGGTGGCGGGATGTAGAGGTCGCGTGCGCCGAGTTGGGTCTGCCGGACGCGCGTGTCGCGGCTGACGACGCCGCGTGCGTCCAGGATCGGATCGCCGACGCCGGTCCATTCGCGGCACTGACGCACACCGACCTCAATCCCACCAACGCGCTGGTGACGCCGGATGCCGTGCGGCTCGTGGACTTCGAAGGCGCGGTCTTCGGGCATCTCGGCTTCGACGCGTCGTTCCTGCACTTCCCGTTCCCCAGCTACAGCGCCCACTGGGCCACGCTGCCCGACAGCGTGGTGACCGCGGCCGACCGTGCCTACCGCGGTGAACTGGCCCGGGCCATGCCCGGTGAAGTCCTCGGACGCCTTGACGAGGCGCTCGCGGTCGGTGCTGCGGCGGCCCTTGCCGTTCGGGTACAGCGGCTGCCGCTGTTGGCCGCCACCGGCCAGCCCTCGCACACCCGCTGGCGCCGTCGAGCGCAGCTCGTACAGCAGATCCGGGTGTTCGCCCGGCTCGCCGAACGAGCCGCGACGCTGCCGACGATGGCGGACTGGTTCGTCCGGCTGGCCGACACGATGTCCGCCCGCTGGCAGGACGCGACTACCCCGCCGCCGGCAGTGTTCCCCGCCTTCCGGTCAGCCAGGCACAGATGACGCCCAGGCTGCCGGCACGGCGACCGGCGAAGACCGTCGGCAGGCCGGCCCGGCACGGGCCCGGCGACCGGCGGGCTGACATTCTGCGTGCCGCAGCGTGAACCGTCGTGCGGGCTCGATCCGATGATGGGGTGTGACCGCCGTACCTGAGCAGAGCGACGCGCAGTTGCTGGCCGCGACCGCGACCGCGACCGGCGACCGCGCCGCTTTCGAGACGCTGTACCGGCGGTACGGGCCGTGGCTGGCGACCCGGCTGCGGTACCGGTGCCCGGACGCGGCCCTGGTCGACGACGCGGTACAGGAGACGTTCCTGGCGGTGTGGCGTGGCTCGGCCCGGTACCGGCCGGGCGGTGACGTCGCCGGTTGGCTGTGGCAGATCGGCTTCCGGCGGCTGGTCGACGCGATCCGCGGGCAGCGTGCCCGGGAACGGCTGCTGCGACTGCTCACCGGTCACCGGTGGCGCGCCGCGCCGTCGGCCGAGGATGAGCTGCTGCTGGGCGTGGAGCACGGTGACCTGGCCGGGGCGCTGGCCCGGCTGTCCCCGGAGCTGCGCGCCGTCATGCAGGCCACCGTGCTGGACGGGCTGAGCACGCACGAGGCGGCGACCCTGCTGGGGATCCCGGTGGGCACGGTCAAGACCCGGGCGATGCGCGCCCGCCGGCAACTGCGTGGGGATCTGACGCTGACCGCCCGGCTGACCGGTAGCCACCTGACCACGCTGGCCCGTATCGCGGCGATCTGCTTCGCGCTCGGCGCGGCGTTCCTCCTCGACGATCCGGCCAGCCGTAGCACGGTCACGGTGCCCACCCCGCGGCTGGCCCGCAACCTGGTCCGGGTCGCCCTGGCCGGGCCCGCCGTGGCGCTGTGCTGGGCGCTCATGCTCGGCCTGGCGAAGACGACCGGCCACCACGCGGCCGCCGCGCACCTGCCGATCGCCGGCCTGACCCTGGAGGCGGCGACCCTGCTGGCCGCCTCGCTCGCCGTGTCCGCCGTGGCACAGCGGCGCACGGTCACCGCAACCACGAGCATCGTCGCGGCGCCGGCCGTCCTGCTGGTGGCGGTGGTCGCCTGGTTGCTGCCGGCCCCGGTGGAGTTGGTGGTCAAGCCGGCCGACCCGCACTGGGCGGCCGCGCACCACCGCTGGGGCGTCGTCCTCGCCATCGCGCTCGTCGTGTTCGGGTGGGCCGGCCGGGAGCGCGGGCGCCGGCCAGCCGGTCGCCGAGGGGTGGCCCGGACCTGTGCGCCGCCCGACCTGCACCCGCCGGGCGGCGCCGGGCCGCACGCCGGAGTCGGCTCCGTCCAGCCGGTGCAGCCGGTGCAGCCGTAGTAGGCGGCCGTCGCAGCCACGCCAGCGTCTGCGGTGGTGTCGGCGGTGACTGCGCCGGTCCAGACGGCCGTCTTTGTCAGGGGCGCACCGGTAGCTGTGGCTGTGGTTCATACGGCTTCCTGGTACATCTCCAGCACGGCGCGGGCCTGGGTCAGCAGCGTGGTGCGCAGGGACGCCGGCGACAGCACTTTCAGGCCGGCGCCGTACCGGAGTAGTTGCTGGGCGGCGAGCGCGTCGTGCTCGATCGGAAGCTCGATGGTGGTCCATCCGTCGGGGTCGGGGAGCGCGTTGGCGGCGGCCTTGTGCAGCGCTGCGTCGGACAGGTCGGGCAGCTGCCCGATCAGCGCGGGCGACAGCCGCAGCACCGCCGTCGCGGTGATTCGGCGGCGGTCGAAGTCGTCCAGGTGCTGTTGCCAGAAGTCCGCGAGGTCGAACCTGTCCGGGCGGTCGAAGTGCTCTGCGGTCGGGGTGAGCTGCAGGATGTTTGAGACGCGGTAGGCGCCGACGCCGGTACCAGTTTGGGCGGCGACGTACCAGACTCCGCTCTTGAGCACCAGGCCGTACGGCGAGAGCCTGCGCTCGACCTCCCGTGGCGCCTTCCACCGCCGGTAAGTCACGTCCACGACCCGGTCGTTGAGCACCGCTTCGGCGATCGCGGCGAGCTGGGGCGTGTTCTCGGCGTCGTGGTACCAGGCCGGCACGTCCAGGTGGAAGCGGTCGCGCAGCCGGCCAGCGTGCAGCCGCTGCTGCGGAGTGAGCGCTGCCAGCAGCTTGCGTTCCGCAGAGGCGGCCTCGGCGCCGAGCCCGAGCGCCGTGGCCGGCCCGGGCAGGCCGACCATGAACAGCGACTGGGCTTCGGACTCGGTCAGGCCGGTGAGCCGGGTCCGGTATCCCTCGACGAGCCGGTAACCGCCCGAGCGGCCCTGGTCGGCATAGACCGGGATTCCTGCGGCAGCGAGCGCGTCGACGTCGCGGTAGACAGTGCGCAGCGAGACCCCCAGCTCGCCTGCGAGATCGCGCGCGGTCATCCGGTTCCGCGCCTGCAGCAGCATCAGGATCGAGACGAGACGGCTGGATCGCATGCCCGACATTAGAACCCGCCCGGACAGGAATCACTGCCAGATCCTGACAGGTATCCCGGCCAGACTGGGTGCCATGGCGACGAACACAGGTACGAACACAGAACTGCCCACCAACTTCGACTTCCTCGTCGGCTCCTGGGACGTCAAGCACCAGCGGCTGAAGGATCTGCTGGCCGGCAGCGACGAGTGGCTGACATCCGCCGACAGCCAGGCAACCGCCCGGACCTACCTCGACGGCGCCGTCAGCGTCGACGAAATCACCTTCCCGAAAGCCGGCGCCTCGGGGATGTCGCTGCGGCTGTTCTCGAAGGCAACCGGCCAGTGGTCCATCTACTGGGTCAGCAGCCGTGACGGCCGGGTCGGGCCACCCGTGCAAGGGTCCTGGGAGGGCGGTACCTGCAGGTTGATCGGCGACGACGTACATACCGACGGCACGCCGGTGCGGGCGACCTACCAGTGGTCGGACATCACCGCGGACAGTGCCCGCTGGCAGCAGGCGTACTCCTCAGACGGGGAGCAGACCTGGGAGACCAACTGGATCATGGACTTCAGCCGCACCAGCCTCGAACCGGTCGAGGTGCCGTCCGGCCACGTCCCGAAGGTCACCAGCGACTTCGATTTCCTCACCGGGACCTGGCGGGTACAGAACCGCAAGCTGCGGTCGCGGCTGACCGGGTGCGCCGATTGGGACGAGTTCGAGAACACTTTCGAGGCCCGCACACATTTCAATGGCGGTATCAGCATCGACGAGGGCAAATTCCCGAATCCGTCGGCGTACCGTGGCATGACCTTCCGCGTGTACGACGTCGAGGCCCGCGAGTGGGTGCTGCATTGGCTGGACGGCCGGACGCTGCAGATGGACAGGACGCCCGTACGCGGGAAATTCGACAGCGGCATCGGCGAATTCTTCTGCGAGGACACCCACGACGGGATCCCGATCATTTGCCGGTACCGCTGGACCGTGACGGGCCCGGAATCCGCGACGTGGGAGCAGGCGTTCTCCACCGACGACGGCAAGACCTGGGAGACCAACTGGACGATGGCGGAAACCCGCATCGCCTGATCTCCGGCCGTGCGTTCATCGGCCGCGTCGCTCACCCTCCGGGGCCGCTGTCCGCAGTGATCAGACGGGCTGTCGGCACGGCAGTTCGAACGATCTGACCTGCGACGGATCGCGGTGTTGGTGCTCGACGACGACAAAGGGGTGACGGTCGGTCTTCGGCCCTGCTGCCGCCAGCGCTGGCGCGTCTACGCCAATCAGATTGAATTGCGCGGCATGCGATTTGCCGGGGCCGCGTATCCGACCAGTTTCTGTTCTCCGCGCCTTGGAAACTGACACCGTATGAGCCAGTTTGTGCCGTTGTTCTAGCGTGGGAAATAAAGCGACCGCGTCATCCCCGTTGTATCGCACGATTTCGACAGTGTCCCACTGCGCCCACAGCGAACCCGTGGTGATCACTTGATGTCGCGACGGCAGTTGTCTGCGCCGCCTTCCGTAGGCTGGTCATTGGACATCACGATGGACTTGCATGCTGCCCTCAAGGACTGCGGAAACACCTCGACGCGGGGTGAATGTGGTCGGGTCAGACGCAGTCCTGGCAGAGTCGTCGGCCCGAGCCGTGAACGACGAGTTGGCTTCGGTGGTGGACCAGGAAACAGCTGTCGCAGCGGAACTCGTCGGCCTGCATCGGCACCACCGACACCGTCAGTTCCTCATCGGTCAGCTCCGCCCCGGGTAGCTGGAAGTCCACGTCCGGCTCGTCGAGGTCGACCGTCGGTGACTGGGTCGCGGCCCGGCGGGCCTTGAGTTCCTCCACGCTGTCGTCGTCAAGCTCGACGGCTGGGCGTCGAGGTGCGTCGTAATCGGTGATGGCCATTGCTACATCGTCCTCCTTGGTGCTGTGGTCACGCTGAACGCTGGCACCCCCTCGGGTGTTCCCGCCGGTGCCGGGACAGTCCGGGGACGGGCCCGGCGGGGTGGCCCAGGATGTCGGCGTGGCGGCTGCCTGGCGGCCGCGAGCAGGGACCCGATTCTGGCGGCGAACACTGTGCGATCACGCCTCCGGTCGGCCACCTACGCGTCTGCCGGCCCCGCGAGCGGGGTGGTGATGGCGCGATCGGCCGGTCGGGGGTTCTGGCAGGGGTCGAGGGCCAACAGTTGCCGGCCGGGCGGGAATGGCCATACGGTGGACAGGTGAGAGTCGAACGCCATTGGTGGAACGGTGACCGGACCGCGGTTGGGCGTCGTGACGTCTATATACGCACTGACGGCCAGCGGTGGGAAGTCGAGGCACAGGCCGGCGGCGGTACCGGACGGTCGAAGGTGCAGCAGTGTCCCGGCAATACGTCGGCGGAAATCCTGGCGGGCGCCTGGCGGGGCGGAAGTCCAGGATGGCGGGAGATGCCATGTGACCGTGACCGCCCGCGGGCTCCGCAGGACGTCTGAAAGCTCGACCGGGCTGAAAGCTCGACCGGGCTACTCGACCGGCCCGGTCGAGTAGCCCGGCCTCAGCCCTTCCGGCACGCACGGTCCCAACCTCGCGCCTGCCGCGATTTGTAGCGCCGCAGAGTGGACCTCGAACAACCAGTACCGGCTCACCGTTGCGCTGGTTCGGCACCGGCCAGGCAAGGAACCGGAACCACAGCCCTCGATGTTCTGGGCGGGTATGGATTTGTTCGACGTCCGAACCTGGCTGTCACCACGAGATCCGATCTGCAAGAGCACCTCCGGCGCTGGCGGAGCCGCACCGATCCGGGCCCCGACTCTCGAAGGGGTTGCCGTGACCCCGTCCTTGTCGAGAATCGCGGGTTCAGGGTTCAGGTCCTGGCCGGATCCTGACTGCGGCGACGGTAGGCCCAGGTCAACACCAGCAGGGCCGGCCCCCAGAGATTCAACGGCGCATAACAGCCGGTGAAGACGGCCGCCCAGAACGGGCTGCTCATGGGGCCGGGCTGACCACCTGTCCAGATGTCCCAGAACCCCACCGTCCAGATCAACATCAGCGCCACAGAACCGACTGTGCCGGCAACGATCACGGCCTTCGGACGAACCGCGCGGCCGCCGAAGAATGGCAACCACCGCGGAACCTCCTCCCCCAACGGGCGGACCAGCCCGAACGCGGTCAGCGCGACAGCCTCGGTCAGGAGGCTGATGACGGCGATGTAGACCGCTGGCCAGCCCCGCATGACCGCAAGATCCCCCGAGCTGTTCAAGCTGCCCATGGGGAAACCGAAGGCGACGGCCAGGCGCCACAGGCCGGAGGGCAGAACCAGCAACGAAATGATGTGCGCCAGCCGCTTGGCCCAGCGCGGTACCGGCCGCTGCGCCAAGGGTTCGAAGACCGGAGTGTCCTCGGACACGACCTCGGTACGTGCCGACTCGACGACTGCGACGAGCTCGTTCCCGGTCAGCCGGTCCTCCGGCGGGCTTGACTCGACGCGGCTTAGGGGTCGGGTTGGCTGCTTGCGGTGGAGAGTGGCGAGGAGCCAGAAGATGATTCCGCCGGCCAGGAAGTACGCGTCGATCGTCCAGTCGGCCCAGCGGAGGTGGGCGTGGTCCGTGGTGTCCTGGAGCGAGAGTCCGGTGATTCCGTTCGGAAGGAGACCGGAGGCGCGGGTCACGTCGTCGAGGATCCCCGCGCCGCCGCGCAGGAGGAGCACCACGCAACCTACCCAGAGCAGGGTTTGGGCGGCCCGTGCGAGTCGCCCTCGTGCCCATCCGCGAGCGATCGCGAGACACACCAGCGCACCGATCGGCCAGGCGGAGTCGACCGGAATTTCGACGATCCAGGCAACCAGCAGCACTCGTGCCTGCGCTGCTGAGTCGGCCGCGGTTGAGTGCGGAATGAGGGGTGGCAGCTCGCCGGGGCTCGCGAGGGAGCCGCCGAGATACCAGTAGACGTGGAAGGCGAAGAACAGCACCACCCATCCCAGTGCCGTGTACGCAGCGTAGCTGGTGTGCCGAGGTCGGTTGTCCGCGGTTCCCGCCGGGGGCGAGGTGTCGTGGGCTGACATCGTGGCCGAGATCGTCATGGGTCCACGGTCGCCACAACTCAACCGGCCGCCATCCCTCTCCGGAGTGAACAGCCTCCCTCGGTCGAGGGTGTTCGCGGTATGCGCCGCGTGCGAGGCTGGGCTGGTGAAGGGCTCGGGGGCATCGGTGTGGGGTGGCGTCGCGCACGTGTTCCTCGCGGTCGCGGTCTGCCTTCCGCTGGTCGCCACGGCCGCCGCGATCGGCGCGTCGATGGCCGAGGACCCGGGCACGCTGAACCTGTGGCTGCTGACTCTGCTGGCGATCGTCTTCGTGGCAGTGGTGGTGTGGGCCTCGCTGCTGCCGCCGGTGCGGCAGGTGGAGGTGTCGACGGCGCGGGCGCTGTTCGAGTACGACGAGCGGGCCCTGCCCGACGTACGGGCGCCGCGCGCCTGGGCCTCCCGCCGGCGCGGCGCGGCGTGGCTGGCGCTGCTCGTCGGGGTCGGGCTCATTGTCGTTGCGGCGATCCTGTTTCTGGTGCCGTTCGGGATCGGCCTGCTCTCCTTCCCGTTCTCCGGTCACGCCACGGTGACCTGGCCGGGAATCGGGAAGGCCACGCACACTGGCAGCGGCTGGCGCGCCGCCTGGCTGATCGGTCCCGGTCTCGTGGCGATCGTCGCGTGCCTGTCGGTCCTGGGCGCAGCGGCCCGACTGCTCGTCACCCTGGCGCCCCGGGTGCTCGGCCCCACGCTCACCGAACGGGTTGTCGTCGCCGCCGACCGGGAGCGGGCGCTGGCCCGTGCCAATGCCGTGGCCCGCGACCTGCACGACCGGCTCGGACACACCCTGACCGCGATGACCGTCCAGGCCACCGCCGCGCGCCGGCTGCTGCCGACCGACCCCCGGGCCACCGAGCGTGCCCTGGCCGCGATTGAGGAACTGGGCCGGCGGGCTCAGGCCGACGTCGACGGTGTGGTGCGCACACTGCGCGACGGTGCGGCAGACGGCGCCGCGGTCTCCGGCGCACCCGCAGCGGCGGACTTGGCGGACATTGCCCGGGCGCTCGTCCGGGAGTCGACGCTGGACGTCGAGTTCCTTGTGCCGGAAGGTTTATTCGTCGACCACGGCTGCGCGCAGACCGCACGGGCAGTGATCCGCGAAGCGCTGACGAACGCCACCCGCCACGGCACCGGATCAGCCATCCTGCGGCTGCACTCGAACGAACAGCACGTGTACATCGATATCCGCAATCCGATCCGCCAGGTAAGCCCGACCACACCGCAGCGAGCCGGGCTGGCCGGCCTGCACGAGCGCGTGCTCCTCGCCCACGGGCAGATCACGGCCGGGCCGGAAGGGGGTGCCTCGTGGCTGTTGACCGCCAGACTGCCGATCAGCCGGCCGGCGCCGACGAGGTGATCCGGATCGTCGTGGTCGACGACGACGAGCTGGTGCGCTCCGGTCTCGCCGCGATCCTCGACCTCGAACCCGACATCGTGGTGGTGGGACAGGGCGCCGACGGCGTCGACGTGCCGGCGCTGGTTGCGGGGAGCAGGCCCGACGTGGTGTTGATGGACGTGCGGATGCCGCGCGTCGACGGGATAGCCGCCACTGCCCGGCTCACTGCGGCACCCGACGGTCCGGCGGTCGTGGTGATCACCACCTTCGAGAGCGACGACGCAGTGCACGACGCGTTGTTGGCCGGGGCGCGTGGCTTCGTGCTGAAGCGGGCGCGTCCCGAGGAGCTGCTGGCTGCGGTGCGTACCGTCGCCCGTACCGATTCGTTGGTCTTTCCCGAGACGATCCGACGGATCGCGACCACCCGTCGCGCAACCGTCAAACCGGCCTGGGCGCGTCGGCTCACCGCCCGGGAGCGCGACGTCCTCGCCCACGTGGCCCGCGGCCAGACCAACGCCGAGATTGCCGAGTCGCTGGTGGTGTCGGTGGAGACCGTGAAGAGCCACCTGCGTTCCCTGCTGGCCAAGTCCGGATCCCGGCACCGCACCGAGCTGGTGGTCCGGTGTTACGAGGCCCGCATCCTCGACTAGTCGGGCAAGGGCTGCGCCTGTCGGTCGCGGCGGGTGCCCGGCACGTTCAGTCAACGAACGTGCCGGGCACCGTGGCGCAGTCCGTTGCCGCGATGGGGCGGGAGCGGTCCCCCGACAGTCAGGAGAGCTGGGCCAGCAGCGCTTCGGGCGCGGGCTGCACCTGCGCGGCGCCGGGTCGTCCGGGTTGCCCAGGCCCAGCTTGCTCAGTGGGGTCTTGGAGCCGTCGATGTACATCCACTTGTTCGGGTCGATGCCCGGCAGGCCCATCTTCAGGCCGGGCGAGGATAGCGAGTCAGCGCACCCGCCACTTGGCGCGTTTCAGTTGGCGTAGGGCCGGTAGGGCAGGGTGGCCGGCTGGCGGGGTGGTTCGACCAGGTCACCGCCGGGCCAGAACGGTGCCCGTGCGACGTAGGCACGCACCGCCCCGGTCAGCTCATCGAGTTGACGCTGCCGGTCGGCCGCGCCCGCCCGAGCCGGTGGCGCGTCGACGTAGTGGACCGTGTGCTCGGTGGTCGGCCCGTGTGCGAGCAGGCTTGCGCCCAGGGCCGGCAGTCCGAGCGGCATCGCGGAGAGCCAGGAAGTGCACGTCCAGCACGGCCACGGGAAACTCCTCGCGTACGGAAACCAACCGGGCCATTCTCCAGGACGATCCTCGTCGGGTCAGGCCCGCGGTGGCCGGACAGCGCCGTCGGTCACTGTCCGAGCGGGCGGTAGCGCAGGTACAGGACGCCGTTTGCGAATCGGCGCTCATCGACGAGTTCGAGGTTGGCGCGTATGCCGGTCGGTAGTCCCGGTTTGCCTCCGCCGACGAACGTGGGCCAGACGAGCAGCTGGTACTCGTCGACCAGCCCGGCCTTGAACGCCTGCGTCGCGAGGTTGGCACCCCCCACGGTGAGATCGTTGCCAGCGGTGGCTTTCAGTTGGCGTACCGCGGCGGGGTCGAAGTGGCGTTCGAGTCGGGTGTCGGCGGTCGACACGGAGGCGAGGGTCGTGGAGTAGACGACTTTGTTCGCCGCCTGCCAGGCGCTCGCGAAGTCGGCCATCAGGTCGGACTGCGCGGCCAGCGCGGCATCGGTTTCCCAGACGGCCATCGTTTCGTACAGGCGCCGTCCGTAGAGCAACGTGCCCACGGACCGCAGGAGCTCGGTGGTGAACGCGAACACCTCGTCGTCGGGTGGGAACCAGTCGAAGCCGCCGCGGTCGTCCTCGATGTAGCCGTCAAGGGAGACGTTCGTCAGGTAAATCAGCTTGGCCATGCCTCTACCTCTCGATGATCAGTTGCGACAGTCTGGGCATTCGTCAGTGTGGCGGCAGCTTGGTGAACGCCTGGCGCCAACCCAGGCGCTGGTGGTGGCGTCAACGCGCCCAGAAGTCGGCCGGCAGTGCCTCGACGTCCGAGGCGGACTGTTCGATGTAGCCCGCGACCGGCAGCAGCGCGATCGCAGCCCGGTCACCGGCTTCGGCCATCTCCCGCATGCCGGTGGCCTGCCGTCGGGCGCGCTGTACGACCTCGACGCCGAACGCGTGTCGGTCGCCGTCGTAGCCGTATGCGTCGAGCATGAGATGCAGGCGACGGGACCGGTCAGCGCTGTCGTGGAAGCCCAGCCCCTCCGCCACGCTCGGCGAACACAGCGGTACCCACCACAACGCCGCGAACGCCAGATCGAACTCCCGCGTCGACGGACCCGCTGAATCCCAGTCGAAGAAGCCGACCAGCCGGTCACCGTTCAGGACAGCCGCGTTGTACGGGGCCGCGTCCTGATGGCCTATGATCAGACCGGGTTGCATCTTCCGCTCTGTACCGGCGAACCAACGCTCATCCGCCGGTGGCACGAAGTCGGCAGTCGCGTCGTGCAGGCGTCGCAGCCATTGGCCGACCTGGGTGAGCGTCACGTCGGTGAACGCCCACGCCGGCCAGGGGAATCGGCCGCCGGCCGTTTCGCCGGGCAGGTAGCTGAGCATCTCGCGGCCCCGGTCGTCGAAGCCGAGCGCTCTGGGGGCGCCGTCGAAGCCGGCATCCTCCAGATGCCGCAGCAACGCGTGCACTGTCGGCGTCCACGGCGAGGCCTGCTTGTGGACGACATCGCCGATCCGCACGGCGCCAACGGTGTTGCCGCCGCCCAGCGTCTCTTCGCTCATTGGTGGGTTATAGCCGCGCTCGGGTGACGGCGGTACCCAATTTGCGCTGCCGCTGGCGCCAATCCGACACGAGTGCGCTCAGGCGAGGGCCAGTCAAGAGCTGGGCGGCGCCGTTGCTGCTAACCGTCCTGGCGCCGGGGGCGTCTGTTGTCGACGTTGTCGGTCATGGTCTTGAGGATGGCGGGCAGTTCCGCCACGGCCTGGGCAGGCAGGCCGGTCACGGTCTCCTCCGCCAGGGCGCGCCATACCTGCTTGACCCGGCCGGCCAGCGCCCTGCCGCTGTCGGTGAGTTCGACGATGCTCGCGCGCTTGTCGGCCGGGGCGGGGTTGCGGCGGATGTGGCCGGAGGCTTCGAGCTTGCGGGTCATGAGGGTGACGCTGGGCGGCTCGCAGCCGAGCGCCTCGCTGAGCTGGGCCTGGATCATCGGGCCGGTCCGGGCGAGTTCGAGCAGCAGGGCCTCCTGGCCGGGGTACAGGCCGAGTGGGGTCAGCAGTGCCGCGGCCCTGGCCCGGTGACGCAGGCTCAGCAGGCGGATGGCCTGGTTGAGGGCGTCGGCTTGGTCGAAGTCCACGAGGCGCTCCTTGACAGATTAGTTATGTGCATAACTATTATGCGCGTAACTAATTCTAGACGACGTCAGGGGAGCCGGTCATGACCGTGAAAGTCGCCGTCAGCTACTACCGCGCGGCCGGCGCTGTGCAGGCGCTGTGAGCCGGCGGATGAGCCACGAGGAAGCCATGACGGACCCGGCAACTCGGCTGGCCGGGCCGCAATCCGGTGCCGCCCGGATGGTCCTGGCGCTGGCGTGCGCCTGCCAGTTCATGGTGATCCTGGACGCGTCCATCGTGAACGTCGCGCTGCCCTCGATCCAGCCGGGACCTCGGCTTCACGCCGACCGGCCTGGCCTGGGTGGTGAACGGCTACCTGCTGACCTTCGCCGGGTTCATGCTGCTGGGTGGCCGCGCCGCTGACCTGTTCGGCCATCGCCGGATGCTGGTCGCCGGGCTGTCGCTGTTCTCCGCCGCGAGTCTGGCCGGCGGTCTGGCGACCGCTCCGGAGGTCCTGGTGGCGGCCCGCGTCGTGCAGGGCATCGGAGCCGCCATGCTGGCCCCGGCGACGCTGGCCGTGATCAACACCAGGCTTCACCGAGGGGCACGCGCGGGCACGGGCGTTCGGCGCGTGGTCCGCCTCGGGCGGTGTGGGCGGGATGGCCGGCGCGGTCGCGGGCGGCGCCATCACCACCGGCCTGTCGTGGCGGTGGGTCTTCCTGATCAACGTGCCGATCGGCGCGGTGCTGATCGTGGTGGCCATGATGTCGCTGGCCGGCACGCGAACCGGCCGGCGGGAGCCGCTCGACCTCGCCGGCGCGGTCACCGGGACGGCAGGGCTGGCCGCGCTGGTCTACGGGGTCATGCGGAGCGCCGACCACGGCTGGACGTCCGTGCAGGTCGTCGGGCCGGCCGCGGCGGGCCTGCTGCTGCTCGTCGTCTTCGCCGTGGTGGAGGCGCGTTTCGCCGCCCAGCCGATGATGCCGCTGCGGCTGTTCAGGATCCGGAGGGTGGCCGTCGGCAACGGCATGCTGCTGCTGTTCGGCGGGATCGCCATCGCGATGTGGTACTTCACGTCGCTGTTCCTGCAGAACGTCCTCGGCTACAGCGCGCTTCGAGGCCGGGCTCGGGCAGACACCCGCGGCGGTGACGTTCATGGTGATCGCGCGACTGGCCGCCGCCCTGCTGCCGCGAACCGGGGTGCGCACCCTGGTGCTGGCCGGCTGCGCCTGCTTCCTGGCCGGCTTCGGCTGGCTCGCCCAGGCCCACGCCGACAGCGGCTACCTCACCAGCGTGCTCGGGCCGACGCTGCTCATCGCGGTCGGCATCGGGCTGACCTTCCCCACCCTCATGGCCGCCGCGACCGCCGACGTCCCCGAGCGGCGACGCGGGGATCGTCGGCGGCCTGGCCAGCACCGCCTTTCAGGTGGGCGGGTCGGTAGGCCTGGCGGTGCTCGCGACGGCTGCCAGCGCGGCGACGAAGGCCGACGGGCGTTCCCCGACCACAGCGCTCGCTGCCGGCTACGACCTGGTCTTCCTCGCGGCGGCCGGGCTCGGCCTGGCCATCGCGGTGATCAGCTTGCTGCTGCCGCGGCACCGTCACGGCTGACCGACGACACCGCACGGATGGCGCCCTAATCCCATTGCACGGCAGCCACCCCGACGCCGATCATGGGCGCGTGGACTTCACCGACTTCGCGCCCGCGCCGAATCAGGGAACCGACCCGGCGCTCTACGAGGTGGAGAACCGTGCCATGGACCCGGACGGCCTGGTCCTCGCCGCGATGCGCAGTTGCGCGCCGTGGGCCGGCAAGACCCTGGTCGACCTCGGGTGTGGCAGCGGCTTCTGGCTGACCGGGTACGCCGACGAGGCCGGGCGGGTCATCGGCGTCGAGCCGGACGAGCGGCTGGTGCCCATGGCCGTCGCCCGGGACGCGCGGGTGGAGGTGCTACCCGGATCCGCCGAGCACATCCCGCTGGCGGACGCCTCGGTGGACGTGGTGCACGCGCGTTTCGCGTACTTCTTTCCGCCGGACTGCGAGCCGGGCCTTGTCGAGGTGATGCGCGTGCTCAAGCCCGGTGGCGCGCTCGTCGTGGTGGACAACGATCTGCGTGCCGGCCAGTTCGCCGAACTGCTCAACGCCTCACCGTGGGCGGCGGCGCAAGGCGGCGGCCGGCCCACCGACGACTGGTGGTCCCAGCGCGGCGCGGAACGGGTCGAAGTCATGAGCGAGTGGCTGTTCCAGACGCGAGCCGACCTCGAAGCCGTGCTGCGCCTTGAGTTCCCGGCGCACGTCGCCGACGGGTGGCTCGCCGCACACCCCGACGCGGTCGGCCTGAGCTACGGGTACGTGCTGTTCACCGTGCGGCGAGTCTAGATCTCGCGGTCGACGACGATTCCTGATGATCGCTGGGCCGAAGGCCTGACCCGTGCCCGGGCCAACTCCCGTGGCACGGGCACACAGCAGGGGCGGCCTATCCACGGCGCTGTGCCGAACGGCGCAGCAGCAGGCCGGCGATCAGCACCGCGAACGCGATGAGCGCGGTCATCGTGATCAACGACGGTGCCTCCAGCACAGCCCCGTGGTGGCCAGGCCGCCACCGCCCTGGCCGGTCGGCACGATCGTCGGCCCAGCCGTCGGTGTCCCGGTCGGGGTAACCGACGCCCCGGCGTGGGCGGGCGGGTGGTGGTCGGGGTCGGTGTTGCTGTCGGTGTCGGGCCGACCAGCACCCGGACCGAAGCGGTGGCGCTCACCGGCTCCGCTTCGCCGCCGGTCGCGGTCGCCGTCCAGGTGAGCGTGCCCCGCGCGGTGGCGGCGGCCACGGTGGTGTCCACGGTCATTGATACCTGTGCTGACCTGCGATTCTGCCGCCGACCGGCGCCGCCCCGGCTGAAATGCCGGGGCGGCGCGTGCTGGCCCAACGGTCACCGTGACCGCGCGGTGCGGCGCTGATCAGTCGTCGTCGTGGACGGTGAGCGCGCCGAACACGTCACCCACAAAGACACCCTTGATCGCTTTCGCGCCGACGAGGTAGGTCCGGTCCGGCTCGTCGACGGTGTTGCCGGTGACCGCGATCGGGATGCTGATCGTGGTCTGACCGGGGCTCACGTTCACCACGGTCGAGGTGGCCAGATTTGTGGCCGGGTTGACCACGAACACCCGCACCTGGCCGGTGCCGCTGCCGGTCACGATGGCCGGCACCTGGTAGGTCACCGTCCCGGAGTTGCCCTCCGCGACGGTCAGCTCACCCAGGTCGATCCGCGGCAGCGCCACCGGCTGCGGAGCCGGGGTGCCGGCGCGCCAGCCCCAGGCGTCCACGACGGCGGCTTTACCGTTGGCGGTGAGCGGTGTCAGCTCGAGTGTGGCGATCTGGGTCATCGACAGTCCGGCCGAAGTGGCCGGCGCGAGTGGCATCCGCACCTCCTGGGCCAGGTTGGAGGCCGTGAACGTCGGCGCGGGCAGCCCGTCGAGGGTCACCGTGCCGAGCGTGGCGCGCCGCCCGTTGCGGTCGGAGATGGCGACCTGAAGCTGGGTGCCGACGCTGTTGGCCGGCACGATGACCCGCAACGCGACCGAGGTCTGGCCGCTGAGGGACACATTCGCCGCGGGGCGCATCGTGACCCGGGTGCCCGCGGTTGTCCAGCTCATGTCGACGGCGTACCGGCCGGCTTCCGGACGGATGAAGCCGAGTTGGTACAGGTGCGGCGAGTCGAAGTTCCACCCGGTCAGGCAGGCCGTGGCGGGGTTGGTGGGGACCTGGTCACACAGCCGCGCGCCGGTGCCGGTCACCGTGAGCGTGCTGCTCGGTACCACAAATCCCGTGCGGTTGCCGCCCACGGCCTGGCTGAGTACCTGCGCCGGATCAGCTGACGGCGCCCGGTAGCCGGAGCCGTCGATGAGCGGCCGCACCGCGTCCTCGCCGTTCACAAACAGCCGCGCCGCGGCCGCGACGTAGGTGGCGCCCGCGGTCTGCTGCTGCTGGTAGGTCAGTCGGGTGGCCGAGCCGGCCGAGCAGTACGGGTCGTGCCCGATGTAGTCGTCGGACGCCACCGGCGACACCGACTGGCCGGGCGTCCACTGGGTGTTGAAGTAGTCGTGGTTGGCCCCGGCCACCCAGACCGCACTGTGCAGGGCGTACCCGCGGCTGACTCCACGGGTGGCGTCCAGGAACTGGATGCCGGGCAGGTCGGTCTGGTCACCGTCGCAGGCCGGCAGGATGCTCAGCGACGGCACGTCCGGCGCCGGGTTCTCCCCGAAGCTCGTCGTGCCGATCAGTGCCAGCCCCTTGATCTGCCAGCTGACCGTGCCGTGGTAGCCGTCCTGGGCAGCCGGCGGCGGCGTCAGGCTGTCCATGGCGGCGCGTCCGACCCCGTCACCGCCGCGTGAGTGGCCCACCAGCAGGACCTTGGACATGTCCGCGACCGGCGCTGACGCGACGATGGCCGGTGCGCCGGACCGCCCGGCGCCCGCCCAGTCCGCCCAGTGCGCCAGGTGCAGCCGGATCAGGGACGAGCGTGCCTGCGCGCCGCCGTCGGAGGGTGGCAGCCCCTGCCCGTCCTGAGCATTGATGCCGTCCGCGGAGATCGAAACGGTGACGAACCCCTGCGAGGCCAGCAACTGCTGCGACTGCTGGAAGCCCTGGTAGCTCGGCATTTGCGAGTATCCGGCCGGGCATGGCCAGGTCCAGCTGATCCCGGACGAGTTGTAGCACGGCTCGTAGCGACCGTGCAGGAACAGCACCAGCGGACGCGAGGTCGCCAGGCCCTGGGGCGCCACGACGATGGCCTTCATCTCGACCGGCTGCGCAAAGCCGGGCAACGTCACGTCGGAGAGTTGGTACTCCCCGGTGGTCGTCGCATAGGGGCCGGTAACCCCCGGATCGACCGAGTTTGGTGGCAGTGTGACGGTGGCCGCGACCGCTGCGCTACTCGCGGCGGCGACCGGCGCCGCGGCGAACGCGGTACCGGCGCACCCGAGCGCCAGCATCAGCGACAGTGGCAGCACTGTCGCCACTCTTCGGACATGCATGTGAATCCCCCGTTTCTTCAGTTGTGCGAACTGCCGGGTGCTCGCGCAGCATCCGACGGGTGCCAACCTACCGTGTTAATCGATACAGGTAAACCGTTCTATGGGATGCGGGGGAGTGGGCCTGGCCGCGCCCGTGTGTGTCCGAAGGCGGCCCGGCCAGTTTGATTTTCGGTCGCCCGGTGGCCGTCTACCTGTGACCGGCGGCGACGATGCTGGCCAGCACGGCGTTCTCCGTGGCGTCGGTCGGATAGCCCGAGAGCATCGCGCCTTCGTAGAAGGTGCCGGCTGCCCTGATGAGTTGTCGGCCGATGGCATCGATGGGAACGCTACCTGTTCCAAGGGTTCCGTGAGGTTTACCGAGGTGCGAGGAACTCGCGTGCGCCCCGAAAACGGGTGGCCAACCGGGCTTGCGTGTTGGTGCTGTCCAACCGAACGTCCAGCGGGCCGGATGGTCCGGTATCGGCGCGTCGCCCCGAGGGAAGGGAGGTCGGGTCGAGGCCGTCCCGGCGCGCGACGAGGACCCCGAGCTCATAGCGGCTGACCGCGTCGCCGCCAGCGACGTGGTGGATCCCGGAGTAGGGCGAAGCGGCCAGTTCCAGCAGGGCAGCGGCGAGATCGGTGACATGCACCGGGCATCGCACAACGTCGGTGAACAGGACGCCGGTGGCGGTGCCGGCTGCGAGCGCGTGCACGTGCTGCTCGTGCGGGGAGCCGCCGTTGCCGATGATCAGCGAGGTCCGGGCAATGACGGCATTCGGTGTGATGCCTTTGATCGCCGTCTCGGCGGCGGCTTTGGCGGCACCGTACGACGTCGTCGGGCTCGGCGCGTGCGTCTCGCGGTAGGGGATCGCCGCGCCGGCGAAGACGGCGTCGCTCGACACGTGCACCAGGCGTGCGCCGATCGTTGCCGCGGCGAGGGCAACGTGCGTTCCGCCGTCAGCGGTGGTTGCCCAGTCGGACTTGCTATAGGCGGCATTGACGATTACGGCCGGGCGCGTTGCCAGGACCAGGGCGCAGACGTCGTCGCGGTGACGGACGTCAAGGCTCCTCCACTCGGCCGCGGCGATGGTAGGCGGGTGGCTGTGGAAGGTCGCCACGACGCGGTGACCGGCGCGTAGCGCCTGACGGGTGATCTCCAGTCCGAGAAAGCCGCTGCCGCCTACCACAAGGAGATCCACCCGGTGAGGGTACGACTTGCGGGCGTTCGCCCCGCTGCCGCGAAGTGGAACTCCTCGGCCGTGGGCGACGAGTCACCGGCGCCAACCGGGGGAGTCGGGCGTGCTCAGATCAGGCCGCGGCTGGCCCGGTCGTACCAGCTGGCCAGTTCCTGGTCGAGTCGTTCGGATTCGGGCTCGGTCAGGGTGAGGGTCGCGCCGACCTGCCGGCGCGCCTCGATCAGTCGGGCCCGCAGGCCCAGGGGCGGATGGGTGGCGAACATGGACGCCTCGTCCCGTACGGACAGTTGGCGCAGCGCGGCGACCCGCCCGGGTGGGTCCTGCCGGCTCAGCTCAGCGACTGCCCGCGCTTGTCCGGCTTCCCCGCTGCGGGCTGCCGCCACGGTGACGGCTACCGGCATGCCGGCGCTGGAAAGCAGTCTGTCCAGCAGGCCTACCGTGGCTGCGCTGCCGGCCACCCGGGCCGCCATCTCGTCGGCGAGATACTCCGCCCGGTGACAGGTGCGCAGCCAGATCCACAGCAGCGCAAGCCGCACGCACGTCAGGGACCCGTGGAGGATCCCCATCAGCAGACTGGCGATCGCCGCGATCGCGCCGTAGCTGTCCGAGTCCGGCCGGGTGAGGTCCGTCAGTACATTCAAGGTATTGACCGGAATGCCGCTCACGACGCCGCGTCGGGGGTCGCCGTTGACCAGGTGACCGAGCTCGTGCGCGATCAGCGCCAGCCGCTGCTGCGGCGGCAGCGCAGTCCACAGTGGCAGCCCCAGGCACAGCACCCGGCGCCGACGCAGACCCACCGTGGAACACGAGGCGTTGAACTCCGCGTCCACCAGGATCACATCCGGTCGCGGCGCTCCCAGCTCGGCGGCTACCCGGTCGATCACGGCAAACAGGGTCGGTGCCTGGACCCGCTGCAACCGCTCGGCGCGCTTGTCGAGTTTGCCGAGCCGTGGGCGCGCGGCGACCGCGACCAGTACCAGCAGCAGGCCACCGAAGGCGATGGGGTGCGGCCACTGCGTCACCGCCAGATATCCGCCTCCGAGCAGCGCGGCGAGAATCGCGACGACGAAGGCAACGCCGACCGCGACCATCGTGATGGAGGCTGCCCCGGGGCCGGTCCGGGCGATCTCCTTCCCGTTCAACGCCACGAACTGCCGGCGGGTCAACCGGTAGGCGGCCCGGTGCGTGCTGCGGTCCAGCCACCGCCAGCCGATCTCCGGGCGTCGGCGGTTCGGCTCGTAGACCGGCAGGTTCCACTCGCACGCGGAGCACCACGCGGCGGCTTGTCGCTCACTGACCAGCGATGCTCCGCAGCCGGGACATCCCTCGCCTGCTCTGGGTGCTTCAGTACCGGCCACAGCGAGACATCCTGCTGGACAAACCCAGCTGCCGAAAGATCCAGTCCGGTAGTCGGCGGTCGACGAACGGTGTTCGTCAGACGGGTGCCGCGGTTGAGCGACGGTTAGTCGTAGAGTGCCGACACCCACAGGTGGGTCAGGGTGTCGACCAGTACCGCGCGGTCGTTGAAGGGCGGGATCCCGCACGCGGCAAGGTAGTACAGCCGTTCGCCGGTCCAGGTCAGCGTTGCGGCGAGCGCGGGCACGTCGACGCCGTCGAGCCGGGTCGTGGCGGTAGCGGACTGCCGGTCGGCTTCGATCCGGGCGACAGTGGCCTCGGTGAACGTCGACATCTGGGCCAGCCACAGTTCCCGCAACTGCGGGTCCGACGCCCAACTCTCCACGATCGCCCGGAGCACGGCCGCGTTGTCCAGCCACAGTCCGGCGCCCACGTCGATTCCCGCGCGGAGTGTCTCCACCGGGCTGGCCTGAGCTTGTACCCACGGCTGCGCCGCTTCGTGGCCGGCGCCGACCGCACGGCGCACCAGCTCGGCCAGTGCCGCCTGCTTGCTCGGGAAGTAGAAGTAGAAGCTCGCCCGGGACACCTGAGCCGCGGCGATGATCTCCGCCACGCTGAGCGTGTCGAAGGTGCGCTCGTGCAGCAGTGAGTGGAGCGCTTCGAGGATGCGTTCGCGCAGCTCGGCACCGGCCTGCTGGGATTCGTCGCGTCGGGCCATCACGGTCACACAATACCCGTACGACCCGTCTGGACATGATGATCAGACAGTCTGTATGGTCGACTCATGGAACAGCTTGCCGTTCATCTCGTCGTCAACGATCCGGACGCCGCGGCCACCTGGTACACCGAAGTGCTCGGGGCAGCGGAAACCAGCCGGGTTCCGTTGCCCGACGGCCGCCCGCTCACGGTCGAGCTGCGGGTGGGCGACACCGTGCTCGCCGTGGCTGCCGAATGGCCCGACCGGGGGATGCGTACCCCAGCAGCACTGGGTGGCACCCCGGCCGCGTTCCACCTGCCGGTTCCCGATGTCGACGCTGCCTGGGACCGCGCGATCGCGGCGGGAGCCACCGCGTTCGAAGCGCCACACGATGCGTTCTGGGGCGACCGGACCGCGCAGTTCCTCGATCCGTCCGGGCACCGCTGGGCGATCGACCAGCACCTCCGTGACGTTCCCGCCGACGAGCTGGCCGCGCACGTGGCGGCGGTCTTCGGATGAGATACACGACGTTCGGGCGCACCGGGCTGCGCGTTTCGGAACTGGTCCTCGGCGCTATGACCTTCGGGGAGCAGGGCGGCGTCGGCGCGCCGATCGGGGAGTGTCGCCGCATCCTCGACGCCTACGCCGAAGCCGGCGGCAATGTCGTCGACACCGCCATCAACTACCGCGGCGGCGCGAGCGAGGAGATCGTCGGCGAGCTGCTCGCCGGGCGGCGCGACCGGTTCGTGGTGGCCACGAAGTACACGGTGACCCGTGACCCGGCCGATCCCAACGGCGGCGGCAACCATCGCAAGAACCTGCGGCTGTCACTGGAAACCAGCCTGCGCCGGCTGCGCACCGACCACGTCGACATCTACTGGGTGCACATCTGGGATCGGCACACCCCGATCGAGGAGACCATGCGCGCGCTCGACGACGCCGTCAGCGCCGGCAAGGTGCTCTACGTCGGTGTGTCCGACACCCCGGCCTGGGTGGTGTCCCGCGCGAACACGTTGGCGCAGTGGCGCGGCTGGACCCCGTTCGCCGGCCTTCAGGTGCCCTACAGCCTGGTCAACCGCGACGCCGAACGTGAGCTGCTGCCGATGGCCGAGGCGGACGGCATGACCGTGACGGCCTGGAGCCCGCTCGGCGGCGGCGTGCTGTCCGGCAAGTACAACGCCGGCCCGCCCGACGGTGCGGCCCGGCTGAGCCGGGACACGATCAGCGACCGCGACCTCGCCGCGGCCCGGGTGGTGCAGGAGGTGGCCGCCGAACTCGGCGTCACCTCCGCCCAGGTGGCCCTCGCCTGGACCCGCCAGCGCGCCCGGGTGCTGCCGATCATCGGGGCCCGGAGTCTCGAACAGCTGCGGGACAACCTCGGCTGCACCGCCGTGGTCCTGCCGCCGCAACTGCTCGAACGGCTGGACTCGGCGACCGCGGCGCCGCTCGGCTTTCCGGCCGACTTCATCGCCCAGACCACCCCGTGGGTACTCGGCGCCGCCGCGCTCTGACTCCTTGACCGTTACGACCCGGCGGACTGGACGGTCCTCGAGGTCAGCTCGCGGAGAGTCGGTCCGATCGAACCTTCAGCGGGGTTGGAAGAATGCGAGCATCTTCCGACTGGCGTCCGGCGAGGTCAGGATTTCCTGGATATCGTGCGGACTTCCGGCCGGCAGCGCTGGTGCGTTCGAACATCTCGCGTTCGTACTCCGTTGACGGCGGCGGGATAGTCGTCCGGGTGCGCTGCCAGGGCGAGACCGAGCAGCGCGCCGTCGAGCAGCGCCATGTTGGCGCCCTGCCCCACCGGCGGCATCAGGTGCGCGGCGTCGCCGATCAGCGTGATGCCCGGCGTCGAGGGCCAGGTCAGGCCGACCGGGAGAGTGCTGATCGACCGCGGCACGATCGTGTCGTCGCAGGCCGCGATCAGCGCGGTGAACCGCGGGTGCCAGCCGGTCAACAGCTCGATCAGCCGACGCCGGGCGGCAGCCGGGTCGGCGAACGGGATCCCGCTGGTCGTGAGCCAGTCCTCGGCGGTGTTGTAGAAGCTGAGGTAGACGCGTACCCGGCCGTCGCCGTTGCGTTGTGCGGACAGGGATTGGCCATTGCCGAGCACCCAGTAGTTGCCGCGCCCCACCATCGCCGCGAGGTCGGGGTGCGTGCGGTCGATGTCGGCGATGCCGAGCTCGACGACGCTCTGGCCGGTGTGCGTCGGGCGGGCGTCGGTGAGCAGCGGGCGGATCCGGGAGTCCGCGCCGTCGGCGCCGACCAGCAGGTCGTAGGGCGCGGTGCTGCCGTCCACGAAGCGCAGCACGCCGTTGCCGGCGGATTCGACCGGGTGCCCCCAGCGCACCGCGTGTTCGGGGAGCGAGTCCAGCAGCAGGTTACGCAGGTCGGCACGGTCGACCTCAGGTCGATGGGATGGGGCATCGTCGGGGGTGTCCTCCTGCAGCAGCAGGGTGCCGTCCGGCTCGAGGAGTCGCAGGTCCTGGCCTTCCGGACGGGCAATCGCGTGGAACTGGTCGATCAGGCCGGCCGCGCGCAGCGCCCGCTGACCGGAGTGCACGTCGAGCATGCCGCCCTGGCCGCGCGCGGCACGCGAGGCTTCGCGTTCGTACACGGTGGCTTCGATGCCGTTGATGTGCAGGACGCGGGCCAGAGCCAGGCCGCCGAGGCCCCCGCCGGCGATGGCGATTTTCATGACTGCCTCCGATTCACCGTATCAATCGATACACCGTATCGCGGCAGCCGATATATTGTCAGCGGCATGTTGGTGTGGGAAAGGCCGGAGCCGCCGGATCGACCGGCGCCGGCTGCGCTGAGCCGGGAGCGGATCGTGCAAGCGGCGATCCGGCTGGCCGACGCCGACGGCCTGGAAGCCGTCTCGCTACGCAAGGTCGCCGCGGCGCTGGACGTCGGGCCGATGCGGCTGTACGGCTACCTCGCCGGCAAGGACGAGCTGTTCGACCTGATGGTCGATGCGGTCCACGCCGAGATCCGGCCGACCGGCGACAACTGGCGCGACGTGCTGCGCTCTGTCGCCGAGACCACCCGGCACGCCGCCCACCGGCACGAATGGTTCGCCGACCTGCTCGGTGGCCGGCCACAGCTCGGGCCGCACGCGCTGGCCAGGGGAGAGGCTGTGGTGGCCGGGCTCGGCGGCATCGACGTGGACACCGTCATGCCGGTGGTCGACGCGGTCAATGCGTACGTGATCGGCGCGGTACGCCGGGAAATCACCGAGCGGCGCGCCGAGCGGGCCACCGGAATGGACAAGCGGCAGTGGCAGGCCGCCTTCGGGCCGTATCTGGTGCGGACCTTCGCCACCGGCCGATTCCCGGCGCTGGCCGCGGTCGTCCGCGACGGCGCCCACCTGGACGCCGACCAGATCTTCCGGACCGGCCTCGACTTCCTCCTCGACGGCATCGAAGCCCGCATCTCAAGCTGACCCGCAGCTCAAGTTGCCCGGAGATGGCTAGCGAAGTACCCGCAGGACCATCTCGACCAGGGCGTCGACGTCGGCCCTGACCATCGGCTCGCCGGTCATGCCCATCCGGTGGAGCAGCGTTCCGACCACGACGTCGATGTAGAAGAGGACCCGGTTCGCCGGCTCGCCCAGCGCCTCCCGCAGTGCGAGCAGGTAGGGGTCCTGCAACTGGGTGGAGAGGATCTGGCGCAGGGCCGGGTCGTTGACGGCGTCGGTGAACACGCCGGCGAATGCCGCGCCGATCCCGGGTTCGCCGATCTTCGCCGCGATCCAGCGGATGGCTGTCGACATGATCTCCTCCCGGCTGCCGCCGGTCAGCGGCGCCGGTCCGAACGCGTCGACGAGGCAGGCGGTGACCAGCGCGCCCTTGGACGGCCAGCGCCGGTAGACCGTGGTCTTCGCGATGCCTGCCGCGGCGGCGATTCGCTCGACGGTGGCGTGCGCGTAGCCGAGTTCGTGGACCGTGCGCAGCGTCGCCGCGAAGACCGTGGCGTCGACGCCGGAGCGGGGACGGCCGGGTGGCCTGGTGGGCGTGGTTGCTCGGGTCATGGTCACACGATAACAGTTATGCTACCTTCAGTATCGATACTTGAAGTAGCGTAATCCTGTGCCGAGGAGGGGCCATGAGCGACACCACCGACATGCGACAGCCGCCACTGGGAATCCGGCTACTGCATGGCCTGCGCAAGGAGCCGGACTGGACGACGATGTCGGCGCAGGCGCTGGATGCCTTTCGCGAGAAGGAAAACCGCCGGCGCTCCGCTGCGCTGACGCGCGTGGTCAGCGGGTTTCCGGACCGCGGCGCCAGCATCGGCTGGCAGCAACTGGCGCTGCCCGACCGGGTGCTCCCGGTCCGGGTGTACCGGCCGTCGCCGCGGCGCGGCGCACCTCGGATGTGAGCCTGCCGCTCGTGCTCCACGTGCACGGCGGCGGGTTCGTCGGCACCGCGGTGCAGAGCGACTGGGTCAACAGCCACCTCGCAGTCCGGCTGCCCGCGGTGGTCGTGTCGGTCGAGCACCGCCTTGTCGCTGCGGGAACCGGGCTGGCGGCGGCTGTTGACGACGGCTGGGACGTGCTGCGCCACGTCGTACGGGACGCCGCGCAGTGGGGAGTCGACCCGGCCCGGGTCGCCGTCTTCGGCGAGAGCGCCGGTTCGATGGTCACTGCCCTGGCCGCGATCCGGGCCCGGGACTGCGATCTGCCGCTACTGGCGCAGGTACTCGTCAATCCCTGCGTCGACCTGACCTCGACCGCGTTCGACTACCCCTCGATGAGCGAGCACGCCGACAGTCCGACCCTCACCGTGACGCAGATGCGGCTGTTCCGCCGGCTCGCCGTTCCGGAAGGAGCCGATCCTCGTGCTGTGTCACCGTTGTACGCCGACGACCTGAGCGGGCTGGCCCCGGCGCTGGTGGTGGTGCCGACGCTCGACCCGGTCGCCGATCACGGACGTACCTACGCCGAACGGCTGTGGGAAGCGGGGACGCCCGCGCTGCTCACCGAACATCCCGGAGCGACGCACGCGTTCCTGAGCATGCCCGGTCTGGTGCCACAGGCGAAGGCGGCACGGGCGGAGATCGCCGGGTTTCTCCGGGACCGCCTGGCTGGGTGACGGCGCACGGGCGGCGTCTCGGGTCGGACTCCTCGTGTCCGCAAACTTTCGGACATTGATCGGCTTGTTGGTAGCGGCTCTGACCTGGTGTTTTCCTCGATCGGTGATCCGCATGTGGTGGGGATCGCCGAGTGGTGCACTCGAAACTCTCGACGCCATCCGCAGATGTGGATAGCATGCCCGCGTCCGGACCTGCCGGCTCGATGACCTCTGCGCTGTCAACGCCTCCCTCCCACACCCCTTCCGTTCGAGGAGAGCTTCGTGCGTTTTAGAAATCGTTATCTCAATCGTTCTCCGAGGCGGTTGATGCCACGGCTCGCAGTGATTGCCGCCACTGCGATCGCCTTCGCCGGTTTCGTCCCCGGCGTTGCCGCCGCAGCCGACACCGTGCTGCTCGCCAACGACTTCGAGGCCGGGTACACACCGTGGGGCGCCCGCGGTCCGGTGACCCTGGCCCTGGCGGACGAGGGGCACGGAGGCGCCCACAGCCTGTCCGTGACCGGCCGCACCGCCAACTGGAACGGCCCCGCGACCAGCGCGACCGACCTGTTCAAGGCCGGCGTCACGTACTCGGCGACGGCCTGGGTGAAGCTGCCGGCCGGTACCGACGGCTCGACCGGCATCCACTTCGCCGTCCAGCGCACGCCGGCCGACGGCAGCTCCGCCGCGTACGACTGGATCGGCGGCAGCATCAGCACCGGCGCCGGCAGCTGGGTCCAGATCGGCGGGAGCTACACCTTCCCGGCCGGCCAGAGCGACGCGACGCTGTACATCGAGGCGGAGGGGGCCACCACCCCGTTCCTGGTCGACGACCTCGTAGTCACCGGACCGCCCACTGCGCCGCAGGTGACCACGGTGAGCAAGGTCGACTTCGAGGACGGCACGACCGGCGCCTGGTCGCAGAGCGGCGGCGGCACCGGCACCCTCACGGTGGTCGCCGGCTCCGACGGCGGAAAGGTGCTCAGCGTCAACAACCGCAACGCCGACTACGTCGGCCTGCAGAGCCCCACCGGGCTGTTCCAGGCGGGCACGAAGTACACGCTGTCGATGAAGGTGCGCCTCGCCGCCGGTACCCCCGGATCTGCCGGGGTTCGGTTCGTGATGAAGCCGCAGTACGAGTGGATCGGCAACACGACGATGACCGCCGACGGCTGGGCCACCGTCAGCGGCGAGTGGACCGCCCCCGGCACCGCCCCGGCCGGAACCGACCCGGCGACGCTGCAGCTCTACATCGGCACCTCGAACCTCGACCCGGACGTCGCCTACAGCTACCTCGTCGACGACATCCTGATCACCACCCAGGCCACCACGCCGCCGGTGGTGCAGGACCTCACCGGGCTCAAGGACACCGTGGACTTCCCGATCGGCGTGGCGATCGACAGCCGGGAGACCGCGGGCGACCCGGCGACCCTGCTGCTCAGGCACTTCGACCAGGTCACGCCGGAGAACCACTTCAAACCCGAGGCGTGGTACGACGCGGACCGCAACTTCCGGCCGAGCTCCGACGCGATCGCGGTGATGAACTTCGCGCGGGACAAGCATTTGCGGGTGTACGGGCACACGCTGGTCTGGTACCAGCAGACTCCCGCCTGGTTCTTCACCGACGACCAGGGCAATCCGTTGCCGGCCAACGCCTCCGGTCAGGCGATCCTGACCCAGCGCCTGCACGACCACATCTTCAACGTGGCCAACTGGCTCGCCACCAACTACGGCAAGTTCGGCGCCGGCAACCCGATCGTCGCTTTCGACGTGGTCAACGAGGTGATCGCGGACAGCGGTGACAACGCCGACGGCCTGCGTACCAGCGAGTGGTACCGGATCCTCGGACCGGGCTACATCGACCTCGCGTTCCGGGACGCGTCCCAGGCGTTCAACGTCGACAACGCGGCCGCCGGCACGGTACGCCCGGTGAAGCTGTTCATCAACGACTACAACTCCGAGCAGCTGCCGAAGCAGGACCGCTACTACGCGCTCGTCACCGGCCTGCTGTCTCGGGGCGTGCCGATCGACGGAGTGGGGCACCAGTTCCACGTCAGTCAGACGACGCCGATTTCCACGATGGCCGCCGCTCTGGACCGGTTCAAGAGCCTCGCGGTGGTGCAGGCGGTGACCGAACTCGACGTCACCCTCAGCACCCCGGTGACCCAGGCGCAACTCATCGAACAGGGGTACTTCTACCGCGACCTGTTCAACGTGTTCCGGGCGCACACCATGTTCTCGGTGACGATCTGGGGTATCAACGATGCCCGGTCCTGGCGCGCGTCGCAGAAGCCGACGGTCTTCGACGAGCAGTTGCAGGCCAAACCGGCCTACTACGGCATCGCCGACCCGGCGGACCTGCCCGCGCACCTGCGTACCGCGAACGTCTTCAACGGCGACGTGCCGGTGACCGCGGCCGCCTTCAACGCGGTCGAGTGGAAGCAGTTGCCGGGGCTGCCGATCGGTGCCGGCGCCGGCTCGTTCGGCCTGCGCTGGACCGCCGACCACCTCACGGCGCTGGTCACGGTGGCCAGCGACACCGCCGACGCGATCGGGTTCTCCTACGGCGGGCAGGTGCTGACGGTCCACCGCAACGGCGCCGGCGACGTGCCCGTGGTCGTGAACGACGACGGGCCGGGGTGGCGGGCTATCGTCCACCTGCCGCACACCGGCGTCACCCAGGGCAGCACCGGAACCCTCGACGTGCGGGTACTCGCCGGCAGCAACGTGCTGGGCGCATGGAACTCCGCGGGCACGCTCGGCACGCTCTCCTTCATCGAGCCGCTGTCGTACCTCCAGGTGGTCCAGGCCCGGCAGGCGCCGGCCATCGACGGCGCCGTCGACGCCTCCTGGTCCGACGCCAACGTCGTGCACACCGGCACGCTGCAGTCCGGCGACGCTGCCGGCGCAACCGCGGACGTGCGTACCCTCTGGCAGAACGACACGCTGTACGTGCTGGCGGTGGTGACCGACCCGACCATCGACGTGTCCTCCTCGGACGCGTACCAGCAGGACTCGTTGGAGCTGTTCGTCGATCCGGGCAACGCGAAGAACGGCTCCTACACCGACCAGGACGCGCAGCTGCGGATCAGCGCCGACAACGTCCACTCCTTCGGCACCGGTGACCCGGTGGCGCAGGAGAGCCGGCTGCACAGCGCGACCAGTCGCACCGCCACCGGGTACGTCGTGGAGGTGGCGGTGACGCTGCTCGGCAGCGGCGGCCCGGGTACCTTCCAGGGCCTGGACTTCCAGGTCAACGACGGCACCGGAGGCAGCCGTACCTCGGTGCACTCGTGGGCCGAGCCGACCGGCAGCGGGTACCAGACCACCGCCCGTTGGGGCGTGGGTGAGCTGGTCGGCCCGGCTGTGGCCGGCTGGAGCGCCGGCAAGGCGTACAACGCCGGCGACTGGGTGACCTACCAGGGCTCGTTCTGGAAGGCGCAGTGGTGGACCAGTCAGGCGCCGGGTGACGCATCCGGTTCCTGGCAGCAGATCTCCACCAGCCGACGACGGCACGGCGATCTGGACGCCGTCGCGGGTGTTCAACAACGGCGACGTCGTCACGTACCAGGGCCGGACGTACGTGGCCCGGTGGTGGACCCGTAACGACCAGCCGGGCGCGGCGTCCGGGCCGTGGACCGAGGTCGCGACCGCGCCCGACGGTTCCGCGTTGTGGACGCCGTCCGGCATCTACACCGCCGGTGCGGTGGTCACCTACCAGGGCGAGAAGTACGTGGCCCAGTGGTGGACCCGCAACGACCAGCCGGGTACGCCGGGCGGCCCCTGGAAGCCGACGACCTGACCGGCGGCTGACTACGCCATGTTCCCTGGGGGCACTCCACCGATCGGTGGAGTGCCCCCACCGCGCGGCTGAGCCGCGCTTTCCACCGCCTGCCCGGCAGATCAGGCGATCCGGCCGGGGTTCTCCGTCGCGATGCTGAGTGATGTCAGCCAACGACGGAGGAAGGCAATTCGAGATGCGAAACGTAGTGACGCTGGTCGGCGGGTACGTGGCGATCAGCCTGCTCACGCTGGCGGCGGTGATCGTCATGCGGGGCGACGCCTCGATGGTGAACAGCGCGGTCTGGATCCGCTGCTCGCTGGTTGCCGCCAGTTCGCTGCTCACCCTGCGCTTCGCGGTGGGAGCGGCGGCCGGGAACCCGCAGATGCTGCGGCGGCTGCGGATCGTCACGACGGTCATGCTGGTCGCGATCGTGGTGATCATCGCGTTGCCCGGGACGTTTCCGGTCTGGCTGAAGGTCGAGCAGGGCGTTTGTGGGCTGCTCCTGCTGGCCGTGGTCATGATGGTCTACCGGCAGCCGGTGCGCCGGTCATAACCTCGGCACGGCCGGAGTGCTTCGGGATCCCTGCCGGCCGCGCGTGGCGGCGGTTAGATTTTTCCGTTGGGAGTGGACGCGATGCAGACCTTGACGACGGCCTGGCCGGCCGAGTGGCAGCGGAAGACCGAGCCGCTGACCACCGTGGTGCCGTACGTGATGCTGGCCGTCCTGGCCGCGGTCACCGCCGTCATCAAGCACGACGAGCCCGGCTCGCTCGCCGTCGACCTGGTGCTGTGTGCGGCGGCCGCGGCGTGGATCCTGGTGATGTTCACGCTCGGCCGGGGCGCGCGGCGGGGGTGTTCCTGGCCGGCCTGATCCTGGTCGCCTTTGTGCTGGTGCTCCGCGATTCGTGGTTCGGCTTCTTCGCGCCGGCACTCTACTTCTACGCGTTCCGGATCATCGGCTGGCCGCGCGAGCTGTACTTCATCGCCGGCTGCGGCGTGGTGGCCGGTACCGCGCAGGCGGGCGGCGTGGACTACGGCTCGCCGGTCGGCTGGCTGGTGTACCTGGCCATCCTGGCCGCCAACGTCGTGCCGCTGTGCGGGCTGTCCTGGTTCGGCACGATCGGCGAGCGCTACTACGCGACCCGGGAGGCCGCTCTGGAGGAGACCCGGGAGGCGAATCGGCGGCTGGCCGGGGCGCTGGCCGAGAACGCGGCGCTGCAGCAGCAGCTCGTCGAGCAGGCCCGGTCGGCCGGCGTCCTGGGCGAGCGGGCAGCGGATGGCCCGGGAGATCCACGACACGCTGGCCCAGGGGCTCACCGGGATCGTCACCCAACTGCAGGCGGCCGAGCACGCGGCCGACGATCCGGCGCTCTGGCGGCGGCATCACGCGTCGGCGATCGCGCTGGCCCGGGAGAGCCTGACCGAGACCCGGCGGTCGGTGAACGCGCTACGGCCGGAGCCACTGGAGACCGGCCGGCTGGCCGACGCCATCTCCGAGGTGGCCGCCAAGTGGTCGGCCCGGCACGGCATCCCCGCACAGGTCACGGTCACCGGCGACACCCGGACGCTGCGGGCCGAGGCCGAGGTGGTGCTGCTCCGGACCGCTCAGGAGGCGCTGGCCAACGTGGCCAGGCACGCCGATGCCGGCCGGGTCGGCCTCACCCTCTCCTACATGGATCACCAGTTGGCCCTGGATGTCCGCGACGACGGGCGCGGCTTCGATCCCGCCGATCGGCTCCGCGGCCTGCGAACGGCGGATTCGGGCTGGTTGCCATGCGGCAGCGGATCGAAGGGCTGTCCGGGACACTGCAGATCGAATCGGAGCCCGGCGGCGGTACCGGAATCTCCGCCTGCCTGCCGGTCGAGGAGTCGGAGGTGTACGCGTGAGCCGCCCCATCAAGCTCCTGATCGCCGACGACCACCCGGTTGTCCGGGACGGGCTGAGCAGCATGTTCGCCCGAGACCCGGAGTTCGAGGTGATCGGCGAGGCGGCCGACGGCGCCGAAGCCGTCCGGATGGCCGAGACGCTCGCCCCGGACGTCATCCTGATGGATCTGCGGATGGCCGGGATGGACGGGGTCACCGCGATCACCGAACTCTCCCGGCGCGGCAGCGCGGCCCGGGTACTGGTGCTGACCACCTACGACACGGACAGCCACGTGCTGCCCGCGATCGAGGCGGGCGCCACCGGATACCTGCTCAAGGACGCGCCCCGCGACGAACTGCTGCGCGCGGTCCGGGCGGCCGCCCGCGGCGAGGTGGCGCTGTCGCCGTCGGTGGCCGCCCGGTTGATGAGCCGGCTGCGTACCCCGCCCGCCGGTCCGTTGAGCCAGCGCGAGCTGGAGGTGCTGCGGCTGGTCGCTGCCGGAACACCAACCGGGAGGCGGCCGCGCGGCTGTTCATCACCGAGGCGACGGTGAAGACGCACCTGCTCAACATCTACGTGAAGCTGGACGTCAACGATCGCGCGGCCGCGGTCGCCGAGGCGTACAACCGGGGGCTGTTGACAGCGCCGGACCGGTCGTAGCCAACCGGACCGGCGCTCCCGCCATCCGGAGTCAGGGGACGAACTGCTCCTCGATCTTGACGATCTGTCCATTCTGGACGGTGAGCCAGAAGGGGTTGTAGGAGAGCTGGTGGTCACTCGTGTCCGGCTTGGCCTTGGCGAGGTAGGCAGGGAGAGCCGCGAAGGTGATCGACATCGGGTCCGGGCTGCCGCCGTCGTTCTTCAGCACGCTCACCGTCACGGTGCCGGCGACCGGCAGGGTACGCAGCTTCGCGTTGTCGTTGACGATGTAGTAGTCGTCGTCGGGGCCGTCCTGGTCGCTGCCCGGGTTCGCCTTCTTCCACGCCTGCTTGGCCGCGTCGCCGGTGAGGAACTCGATGAGGTCGAAGGTGATCCTGCGATGCGCGGTGTCCACAGTGGTCAAGATAAGACGGGGGAGCGCCCGTCGGCGAGTACCGGGCTGGCCGGCGGTGTCGACGTGGGGGTGCTCGGCGCGGCAGTGCCGGAGGCGGTGACCGTTGCCGTGCCGGCCGGCGTGGTGGACGGCGTACCGCCACTGGTTGAACTGGCCGCCGGCTCGCATCCGGCCAATCCCACCGACAGCATCGCGGCGACCGCGAGGGTACCCAGGAGAGCGTTCCTACGCGAGATCACGCCGCATGGTGGCATGCCCGCTCCGCCCGCTCCAGCCGCTGTCGGGTTGCCGCCAGCGCTGCCCGCGTCGCCGCCGACGGGCGGACCCGGAGGCCGGCCGGCGCGGGCTCAGGCCTCGGCCTGCTCGAGCACCTCCTCGGCGCGCTCCGGGCTGCCCTCGGCGAGGCCGCGGTCGATCGCGCGGCGGGACGCGAGCCACAGCACCACGCCGACGACGAACACGATGCCCTCGGTGACGGTCAGCGCCCAGATGATGCCGGCCAGCCCGAACCAGAGGTTGCCGAGCAGCACGATCGGGATGAACAGGACGCCCTGCGTCACCGACATCACGGTCGCCGCCAGCGCCCGCCCGGTGGCCTGGAACAGCGAGGTGAGCAGGCCGGTGAAGCCGTTCGCGATCATCGCCACGAGCTGGGCGGTGAGGATCGTGACGCCGATCGCGAGGACCGAGCGGTCGGCGACGAACGCGGAGAACACCTGGTCGCGGAAGACGAACACCGTCGTCGCGAAGACCAGGGCGATGCCGCCCGACGGCGATCGCGGAGGCGCGCAGCGCCGACGGTCAGCCGGCTCCGGTCGCCCTTGCCGTAGGAGTAGGCGAGCAGCGGCAGGACGCCGAGCGTGACGCCCATGACCAGGAACTCCGGCACCTGGGCGATGCGGACCGCGACGCCCATGGCCGCGAGCGGGCCGTCGCCGTACGCGGCCGCGAGGTTGTTGAGCACCAGCGAGGTGACGATCAGGAAGCCCGACTGCAGCAGCTCGCCGACGCCGACGCCGAAGACCGGCTTCAGCACGGCGGGCGAGAGCGTGAACCAGCGCGGCGCGAGGCTCACGTGCTCGCTGTGCCGCTGCAGCCAGACGGCGAAGTAGACGACGACGCCGAGGTTCGCCAGGCCCATCGCCAGCGCGGCGCCGGCGACGCCCCAGTGCAGCACGAGGATGAACAGGACGTCGAAGACGAGGTTCGCGACCGTCGACGCGATGAGCCCGATCATCACCTGGCGCGCGGCGCCCTCGGCCCGGACGAGCTGCTCGAGGCAGAACGCCGCGGCGAGCACGGGGACGAAGGCGAGCATGACGGCGACGAAGGCGCGGGTCGCGGGCACGGCGGCGGCGTCCGCGCCGAGCAGGGACACGAGCGGGTGCAGCAGGAGCAGCCCGAGGCCGCCGAGCACGGCGCCGGCGATGACCGAGCCCCAGACGGCGAACGAGGAGACGTGCTTGATCTCGCCGGCCTTCGCGGGGTCGTGCTCCGCGGCGCCGAGCAGCCGCGAGATCGAGCGCGCCGCCGCCGACGCCGAACACGCCGCCGACGGCCATGACGAGGCCGAGGAGCGGCGAGCCGAAGGTGACCGCGGCGAGCAGGGCGGTGTCGTGCAGCGAGCCGATGAAGCCGGCGTTGATGACGTTGTAGACGGCGCCGACGATCATCGCGGCGGCCATCGGCACGCAGAGGTGCACGAGGGCGCGGACGATCGGGGCGGCGGAGAGGTACCAGCGGTTGGTGCCGACGGCGTCGGCCTTCGCCGGGGGTTCGAGGTTCGTGGTGTTCATGGCTGGCTCCTTTCCGGGCAGGTCGAGCGCGCGCCGACCGGACGTCGGCGCGGCGACGGGGGTGGATGTTGGTCGCGGCGGCTGCGGTCGCGTAGCCGGGTGGGTTGCGGCAGCTCCGCGGTGATCTTGCGTGAGCAGGGCGTGCAGGGTGGCCCGCTCGGCCTGGTCGAGCGGGGCGAGGATCGTCTCGTCGGCGGCGGCCATCGCGGCGTCGAACCCGGCGATGAGCTCGATGCCCGCCGGGGTCGCGTAGACGCGTTTGCTGCGCTCGTCGCCGCCCTCGGTGCGGCGCTCGACCAGGCCGCGCCGCTCGAGCCCCTGCAGCAGGCTCGAGACGCTCGCCGCGCTGGTGCGGGTCATCTGGGCGATGTCGCGCTGGATCGCACCGGGGTTCTGCGACCAGGTAGCCGAGCACGAAGGCCTGCGCGAGGGCTGAGCTCGCGCTCCCGGATCCAGTCCTCGCCGGCCTTGCGCTGCGCCCAGCCGATCCAGCGGACCAGTTCGAGGGTGCTGGTGAGCTCTCGGTGCGTTCATGGTCAGAACTCTAACTGTTAGAGCTCTAACTGTCAAGGATCGAACTGATCGGGGCGCATGATCACCTGGCCGGGCTCCGTGCCCCCTGGCCGGGCGATATGGGGGTGCGGGTCGTCGGCGTTGGGCGGCAGGATGGCCGGGTGCAGTCCGCGATCACGGTCACCCCCGCCCAGCTGCCCGACCTGCTGCTGCACGTGGCGGTGGTGCGGCCGGTCTTCGTGTGGGGTGCGCCGGGCATCGGCAAGAGCTCGCTGGTCCGCGAGTTCGCGGCGTCGCTCGGGCTGGAGTGCGTCACGCTGGTCGGGACCCAGCTCGCGGCCGAGGACCTGATCGGCGTGCCCGAGCTGCGCGACGGGCGCAGCCGGTTCGCGCCGCCCGAGTCGATCGCCCGCGACGAGCCGTACTGCCTGTTCCTGGACGAGCTGAACGCGTCCAGCGCCGAGGTGCAGAAGGCGTTCTACTCGCTGATCCTGGACCGCCGGATCGGCGCGTACGAGCTGCCGGCCGGCTCGATCGTGATCGGCGCGGGCAACCGGTCCAGCGACAACGCGCTCGCCCGGCCGATGGCGTCGGCGCTGGTCAACCGGCTCGTCCACGTCCACCTGCGGGCGAGCGTCGACGACTGGCTGCGCTGGGCCCCCGGCGCCGGCATCCACCCGTGGATCATCGGCTACCTGACCGAGCGTCCCGACCACCTGTGGGTCGGCGCCGCCCAAGATCGAGGAGGTCTTCTCCACGCCGCGCAGCTGGCACATGCTCTCCGACGCGCTGCGCTCGTACGGCGACGGGGTCGGCGAGGAGACGCTGCGGCTGCTGGCCGCGGGCACGCTCAGCCCGCACGCACGCGCCGCGTTCTGCGGGTACGTCAAGATCGTCCGGCACCGGTACGGGCTGGACGCGGTCGTGCGCGGCGACGCCGGCTGGCCGGCCGCGCCCGCCGACCGTGACCTGCTCTACTTCCTGGCCGAGACGTTCCGGGCCCGGCTGGTCAAGGACCTGCCGGCCGAGCAAGGAGCACGCGCCGGCGGCGTGCGGCAGTTCGCGCACCGGGCCAAGGCGCTGCTGGTCGAGCTGGCCGAGATCTCCCTGGAGTGCGGCCCAGCTGGTGATCGCCGGCCGACGACCGACGGCGCGCCCGTGCTGCCGGCGTGGTTCCTGGTCGAGGTGAGCCGGGACCTGCCGCGGCTGGTCGCGGCGCGGGCCTGAGGCGCGGCAGGCGCAAGAAGAACGTCCCGCGACCCGAACATGGTCGCGTTCCAGGCCGCCTGGCGGCGCTGTCGCCGCATCCGATGTTCGCGCCGATGGGCGTACGTCCAGCTCGGCGGCTGGCGGCGGCCGGCGGCGGCCGCGCTGGTGGAGGACGGCGAGCTGGGCACGCAGGCGATCGCGCGGGTCGACCGCCGACGGGCGGATCCGGGCCACCAAGGCGGCCGGCTGAACGAGGAGGAGTGGACCTGGGTGCTCGCGCACTGCCTGCTGCACCTCGGCTTCGGCCACCTCGCGCCGGGCGGCCGACTCGACGATCCGCGTGCTGCGAGCGTCGCCTGCTACGGTGTCACCGGTTCCAGCGGGCGGTGAAGCTCGGGCCGAGCCGATCCCGTGCCCGCCGACCTGCCCAGCGCGGACGAGGCCGTGCTGCCGCGGCAGTGGCGGGACGCGGGCGTACCAGCGGATTCGCTGTGGGTGCGGGCGGCAACGCGCCCGACCTGGTGCCGAGCCCGGTCCGGCCCGGACCGCCGCCGTCCCGGGACTGGCCGGCACGGTTCGCGGTCGGGCTGGCCGCGGCGGCGACCGCCGCGGTCGAGGTGGCCGGCGGCGCCCGGGCCTCGCTCACCGACCCGAAGGCCGCGGCGGCCGTGGGAGCGGGCGCTGAGCTGGTTCCTGTCGCTCGTACCCGCTGCTCGGCGCGCTGGCGGCCCGGTTCACCGTCGTGGCCGACGCGGAGCTGGCGCGCGGCTGGGACATCGCGTCGCGGCGGTCTCCGCCGCGGCCGGCGAGATCTACGTCAACCCGCTGCGCACCATGCCTCCGAGCAGTGGCGGTTCGTGCTGGCGCACGAGATGCTGCACGCCGCGCTGCGGCACGGCGACCGGGTCGGCCCGCGCGACCCGTACCTGTGGAACGTGGCCGTGCGACTACGTCATCAACGGCTGGCTGGTCGAGATGGGCGTCGGCGAGATGCCGGACGGGCTGCTGTACGACCCGGAGCTGGCCGGCCTGTCGGCCGAGCAGGTGTACGACCGGATCGCCCGGGACCTGCGCCGGCTGCGCAAGCTCGGCCACGCTGCGGGGCACCGGCCTGGGCGACGTGCTCGGCGAGCCGCTGCCGTGGGCGGGTCGCCCGGCGGCGGCGTCGACCTCGACGACTACTACCGGCGGGCGCTGCTCGACCGGGTACGCCTACCACCAGCGGGACGGGCGCGGGCTGCTGCCGGCCGGGCTGGTGGCGGAGATCCGGGTGCTCGACCAGCCGCCGCTGCCCTGGGACGCCCAGCTGGCCCGCTGGTTCGACGAGCACGTGCCGGCACCGGAGCGGCGAGCGCACCTACGCCCGCCCGTCCCGCCGCCAGGCGAGCACGCCGGACATCCCCCGCCCCGGCTGGCGGTGGCCGGAGGAGCTGGCCAGCCGGTGCACGTTCGGGGTGGTGCTGGACACCTCCGGCTCGATGAACCACGAACTGCTCGGCAAGGCGCTCGGCGCGATCGCCTCGTACGCCACGGCCCGCGACGTACCCGCCGCGCGGGTGGTGTTCTGCGACGCCGCCGCCTACGACGCCGGGTACCTGCCGGTCGACGAGATCGCCGGGCGGGTACGGGTGCGCGGCCGCGGCGGCACCGTCCTGCAGCCCGGCATCGACCTGCTGGAGCGGGCCGACGACTTCCCCGCCGACGGCGCCGATCCTGGTCATCACCGACGGGTACTGCGACGTGCTGCGGGTCCGGCGCGAGCACGCCTTCCTCACCCCGGCCGGCGCCCGGCTGCCGTTCACGCCACGCGGCCCGGTGTTCCCGGTGCGGTGACGGCGACGGACGGGTTGGGCCCGCGGCCGCGTGGCGCGCGCCGGTACCGCTCGATACAGTCGCGCGGGTGGGAGACCGCGCGCTGACCAGCGATCCGGGGCGGGTAGGGACCGGGTCGTCCACCGGATTCTCGCCGGCTGCCTCCTGGTGATCGAGTTGGTCGCGGGGATCCAGGCGCTGCTGTCCGGGACGATCCTGCCGCTGGTCGGTCAGGACCTGCACGCACGCCAGTTCTACGGGGTGCTCACCGCGGCGCCGCTGGTCGCGATGTTCATCACGATGCCCCTGGGTCCGTGGCTACTGGCACGGGCTCCGGTGAACCGTCTGCTGTTGTGGTTCACGGTCCTCGCCGTTGTCGCCGGGATCATCGCCGCGACCGCGACGAACCTCGTGACGTTTGTCGCCGGTCGCGCGCTGGCCGGGTTGAGCAGTGGCGCGTTGGCGTCGCTGTCCCTGTCGACGGTCGTTGCTGTGCTGCCCGCGAGGCTGCGCCGGTGGGTACTGGCCGGCTACAACGTGGTGTGGGTGCTGATCTCGATCGTCGGGCCGGTGTACGCCGGCTGGGTCGCCTCGGCGCTCAGTTGGCGTTGGGCTCTGGTCCTCTACCTGCCACTGCTGGTTGTCGCGAGGTTCGTGATCGCCCGGCAGTTGACCGGCGAGTCGATCGCCGGCACGAGCGGGTCGGCTCCGATCGGATCAGCGCTGGCACTTGCCGGCGGCATCGCGCTGGTCTCCTGCGCTGGCACCGTGGGTGGGTCGGCGGCGTGGACCGGGGCGATCGCGGTGGCGGGCGCCGCCGTCGTCGTCGGCGCGGTGCGGACCCTGCTGCCCGTCGGGACGCTGCGCCTGCGCCGTGGCCGCCCGGCTGCCGTCGCGACCATGGGGCTGCTGACCGCTGCCTACTTCGGCGCCTCGAACTGCGTCACGATCGTCGTGCACGACGTCCTCGGCTCCACCATCGCGATCGCGGCCGCGATCCTCGGAGCCGGGAGCCTGGCCTGGGCCGTTCTCGGACTGTATGTGGCCCGCCGGCCGGCAACCGATGCCCGGTACCTGCGGCGGGTGGGTACCGCGTCCGTCGTGATGGGGTTGGGCCTGGCTGTCTGCGCCTGGGCCGTGACACTCCCCGCCACGGCGGGAGTCGTGTTGGTCCTGGCCGGCTGGAGTCTCGCCGGAGCCGGCATGGGACTGGCCTACCTGGACACGATCAACCGCATCGTGGACGTCCCCGCTGAGGCGGACGGCGTCATCGAGTCCGAGGCCGCGACCTTTACCGTGCTCATCGAATCGGTCGCGACGGCGCTCGCCGCATCGGCAACGACGATGTTGCTCGGACGGGCTGTGACGACGGGCCGACCGGTCGGGGTCACGGCCGCGGTGTTCGTCGTCCTGCTCCTGGTGGGCCTTGCCGTCGGCCCGGTCGGGCGGCGAACCAGGCCCGTTCCCGGCCCGTAACGGTGTCTGCCCCACCACCGGGAGACTTCAGGCCGGCGGCGACGGGCCGCGCGATCGCCCACCGGGACCTACTGTGGCGTGATGCTGATGAGTCGACGGGCGGCATTGATGTCACTGGGCGGTGTGGCCGGCCTCATCGGTCTCGCGGCCGGCGGTGTCGCGCTCGTCGATGCGGGAGTGCTGCCCGGCAAGTCGAGACTGGACGAGGCGCTCGGTCACTGCGACGCCGGGCGTCCGCCAGCCGCGATGCGGGGGACCGCGCAACCGCCGGTCGTCGGTAGCTTCCGGTCCGCGGCTCGCCGCCGGGAGGTCGGGTTCGCCGATCTCCTACCCGCCGGGGTACGCCGACGGCGCGGACCTTCCCGTCTGCCTGGCCCTGCACGGCTACGGCTCGAACGGGCACGCGACGATCGGCGCCGGGGACTACCCCCAGTTCATCGCCGGTGCGGTACGTGACGGTGCGGCACCGTTCGCGCTCGCCGCGCCCGACGGCGGCAACGGCTACTGGCACCCACACGCCGATGACGACCCGCTCGGCATGCTCGTCGACGAGTTCCTCCCGGTGCTGGCCTCCCGCGGCCTGCGTACCGACCGGGTGGCCGTGGTGGGCTGGTCGATGGGCGGCTACGGAGCACTGCTCTGCGCGCTCACCTACCGCGACAGGTTCCGCCTGGCCGTGGCCTCCTCGCCGGCCATCTTCCACTCCTACGACGACGCCCACCACGTAAACCCGGGCGCGTACGACTCGCCGCAGGAGTGGGCCCGCTACGACGTGACGGCCCGGGCCGACGAGTTCGCGGGACTTCCGGTGCGGATCGCGATCGGCGCGGCCGACTCGTTCGCGCCGGCCGTGCGCGCGCTGCGGGACCGGCTGTCGGACCCCGGTGTCGTGCAGCTCGCGACCGGCTGCCACGACCACCGGTTCTGGGCGTACGCCGCACCCGACCAGGTCCGGGCGATCAGCAGCGCGTTGGCGAGTTAGGGCGCGTCACGCGGACAAGTCCCCGCTACTCGCCGGTCTGGCCGTCGATGCTCTCGCGGAGCAGGTCGAGGTGGCCGCAGTGCCGCGCGGTCTCCTGGATCAGGTGCCCGAGCGCGTACCGCAGGGTGAAGGAGTTGCCTTCGGCCCGGGCGCGGTCGTCGAGGGCCGCACCCTCGATAGCCGCGGCGGACCGGGCGCACTCGGCCCGGTATGCGGCGACGAGACCGGCCAGCGTGTCGGCGGGGGCCAGGGCGAACGAGTCAGGGTGGTCGCCGGTCCACGGCCAGGGCAGGTCGTGACCGGCGAAGTCGATGCTGAACCAGAACCGCTCGACCCCGGTCAGGTGCTTGACCAGCCCGGCGGGGGTGAGCGCGGATGCCGGCACGGGCCGGCTGAACGCCTGCTCGTGGGTGAGCCCGGCGACCTTGTGCAGCACCGTCGCGCGCAGGTAGTCGAGCAGGCCGGTCAGGGTGTCGCGCTCGCCCGCGTCCTGCGCGGGGCGGACGCGGACCACGGGGGTAGCCGAGGCATCCATCATCGGGTCACCGTAGCGGCGGCCACCGACATGTGGCGCGGTGCCGAACCCGCCGGCACACCGTCCGCCACGATCGGGTGCTGGGTGCTGGGCGACGGGGTTGCGGGCTACCGTCCGACGGAGTGCCCGCGTCCTTGACCTTGACCTGAGCACGAAAGCACGCCGCTGTCGCCGCTGACCCTGCGGTGTACGAGGCGCAGGGGCTGCTCGCCCGCCTGACCGTCGAAGCTTTCACGGAGGTGGTCGAGGTGGCGCAGTGCCTTGCGGTCTCCTGGCTCGTGTGCCCGAGCGCGACCGAAGCGTGAAGGAGTTGCCTTCGGCTCGGGCGCGGTCGTCGAGCGCGGCGCCCTCGATCGCAGCGGCGGAACGGGCGCACCGGCCTGGTATGCGGCGACGAGACCGGCCAGCGTGTCGTCGGGGGCGAGTGCGAACGAATCAGGGTGGTCACCGCTCCACGGCCAGGGCAGGTCGTGCCCGGCGAAGTCGATGCTGAACCGGAACCGTCGACCCCCGTCGGGTGCTTGACCACTCCGGCGGGGGTGAGCGCGGATGCCGGCACGGGCCGGCTGATCGCCTGCTCCTGAGTGAGCCCGGCGACCTTGTGCGCACCGTCGCCCGCAGGAGTCGAACAGGCCGGTCAGGGTGCGCGTCGCCGGCGTCCTCTGCGGGGCGGACGCGGACCACAGGGGTGACCGAGGATCATATCGGGCACCGTAGCGACGGCCCCCGACAGCTTCGGTGGAGTGCCGGGCAGTGCGGGCCGCGGGTACCGTCCGACGGTGTGCCGCCAGGCCTTGACCTCGACGCATGGTGAGGCTCCTCGTGACGGGTCTGGAGGTTGACCGGCGATGATCGCTAAACTCGGCCGGTGCCCGCCCCCGGACCTGAGCTCTACCTGACCCTGCTGGAGATCGGGCTGGCCCTAGCCACGGTGGTCGGGCTGCGGTTCATCACCGCGCCCTACGGTCGGCACGGCCGCTCGGGCTGGGGGCCGACGGTCCGGTCGCGGGTCGGCTGGCTGGTCATGGAGAGCGTGTCCCCCCTGGTGTTCCTCGGCGTGTACCTGACCGGCTCGCATCGCGCCGATGTCGTGCCGCTGGTGTTCCTCGGCCTGTGGCAGCTGCACTACGTGCAGCGGGCATTCGTGTACCCGTTCCTGATCCGGGCCGGGGCACGGATGCCGCTGTCCATCGTGGCCATGGCGATCGCGTTCAATCTGCTCAACGCCTCCATCAACGCGCGTTGGGTGGCGGACCTGGGCAGGTACCCGGTGAGTTGGCTCTACGACCCGCGGATGCTCGCCGGGGTGCTGCTCTTCCTGGGCGGGCTCGCGGTGAACCTGAACTCCGACCGGATCCTGCGCCGGCTGCGCAAGCCGGGGGAGAGCGGGTACCGGATCCCCTACGGCGGCGCGTACCGCTGGGTGTCGTCGCCCAACTACCTCGGCGAGATGGTCGAGTGGTTCGGTTGGGCGCTGGCCACCTGGTCGCTGCCCGGTCTGGCGTTCGCGCTCTACACAGTGGCCAACCTGGCCCCCCGGGCGATCGACAACCACCGCTGGTACCGGAGCCAGTTCCCGGACTATCCGCCCGAGCGCCGCGCCCTGCTACCCGGCCTGCTCTGACCCGGGCCCGTTAACAGCGACGAGTCTGTTCAGGACGAGCAGCGGGTCGGGTCAGTCTTCGGGGATCGGCCGGTTGAAGGTCGCCAGGGTGATGCCGCTGGGCTCCGGGCCACCGCGCTTGCCGGTGTCGAGGCCGTCGATCGCGGTCAGTTCTTCGTCGCCGAGCGCGAAGTCGAAGATGTCGATGTTCTCCGCGATGCGCTGCGGTCGGGTCGACTTCGGGATCGCCGAACGGCCCTGCTGGAGGTGCCAGCGCAGCATCACCTGCGCGGGCGTCTTGCCGTGCGCCGCCGCGATCTGTCCGATCACCGGGTCTTCCAAGGTGCTGCTGTGGCCGCTGTCACGGTAGAAGGTGATCCCACCGATGGGCGACCATGCCTGGGTGTGGATCGCGTGCTCGGCGCCGAAGGTCTGCACCTCGCGTTGGGCGAAGTACGGATGTACCTCGATCTGGTTGACCGCTGGGACAACGCCGGCCTGTTCGAGCAGCGCGGTGAGGTGGTCGACCATGAAGTTGCTGACCCCGATGGCCCGGACCTTCCCGTCGCCCAGCAGGGTCTCCAGTGCGCGGTACGCCGCCAGGGTCTTGCCGAAGTCCGACGGTAGGGCCTGGTGGAGGATGAGCAGGTCGATCTGGTCGACGCCGAGTTTGCGGGCACTCTTGTCGAAGGCGTGCAGGGTCTGCTCGTAGCCGTAGTCGTTGATCCAGATCTTGGTCTCCAGGAAGATGTCGGAACGGTCGACGCCGGACTGGCGGACCGCCTCGCCGACCTGGCGTTCGTTGCCGTACGCGGCGGCGGTGTCGATGTGCCGGTAGCCGGTCGTGAGCGCGGCCCGGACGGCTTCCCGGGTTTCGTCGGGCGGGGTCTGGAAGACGCCGAAACCGAGAGCGGGAAGCTCGACGCCGTTGTTCAGGGTGAAGTGTGTGGTGGACATCCGGGTGTGGCTTCCTTTGCGCTAGTGGCCGATGTCCAGCACACCGCAGCTTGAGCCCGGGGTGGGAGTTCGCGTTGTTAGGGGTAACCGCAGTGCCTCCCAGACCGATCCGGCCCGGATTACCGTCGAGGACATGGACAACCGCGCCGAGGTCCGTGACTTCCTGGCCGGCCGCCGCGCCGGGCTCACGCCCGCACAGGCCGGCCTGCCCGCCAACGGTGGCAGCCGGCGGGTCGCCGGACTGCGCCGCACCGAGGTCGCCACCCTGGCCGGAGTCAGCGTCGAGTACTACACCCGGATGGAACGCGGCAACCTCGCCGGGGTCTCCGAAGCGGTCCTCGACGCGCTGGCCCGCGCGCTGCAGCTGGACGAAGCCGAGCGCGGGTACCTTTTCGACCTCGCCCGGACAGCCAGCGGCCCCACCCGGGCCGCGGCCCGGCGCACCCCGAAAGCCACCCTCCGGCCCAGTATCGCCCGCATTCTCGACGCGATGACCGGTGCGCCGAGCTACGTCCGCAACTCCCGGATGGACATCGTCGCCGCGAATTCGCTGTGCATGGCGCTGTACACCGGCATCCTCACCCCGCAGGCCCTCCCGCTGAACCTGGCCCGGTTCGTCTTCCTCGACGGCCGGGCCACCAGCTTCTTTCTGGACTGGCCGACCGTCGCCGACGACCTCGCCGCCGCCCTGCGCACCGAATCCGGCCGCAGCCCTCTCGATCGCAGACTCTCCGACCTGGTCGGCGAGCTGGCCACCCGCAGCGAAGAGTTCCGTACCCGCTGGGCCCGCCACCACGTCCGCCTCCACCACACCGCTGTCAAGCGCCTGCACCACCCCATCGTCGGCGACATCGAACTCACCGGGGACGCCCTCGACCTGCCGGCCGACGGACTCGTCATGATCACCTACACGGCGCCGGCGGCAAGCCCGGCCCAGGAACAACTCGACTTCCTCGCCAGCTGGACCACCGCCCACCCCGCACCCGACCGGGGCACGACGAAGCGGCCGTAGACCGCGGCCGACCGTTTGCGGTGCCCCGGTCGTCTCGGGCGGGAAGGTGACAGTCGCTGGACGCGGGGACGCTGCGGGGACTACACCCGACGTCGCAGGCTCCCCGGCGAAAGGCTTGACGAATGCGGCTCCGCGGCACTCTTCTCACCATGGTGGCGGTGACCGTGGGGTGCCTCGGCGCGCTGACGCTGACCAGCCCGGCCGGTGCCGCGACGCCCGTCGGGCTGCAGGTCACTGTGGACACTTCGCCGGCGAGCGCGCCGACGGTGGTACTCACGAACAAGGGCAGCGCACCGTGCCAGGTGGTGGCGACGGCCGTGGGTACCATCGCGCTCGCCGATGTCGAGCAGGGTGGCAAGCGGATCGAGCCGACGGCGATCTTCCCCTCCTACACCGACGACCTGGGTTACCTGCTCGCCAAGCAGCTGAAGACCCTGGCTCCCGGGCAGTCCGTCACGCTTGCGCTGACCGTGGTCCCGACCGGCGCCACCGGCCACGCGCTGCAGACCGTGTCCTGGTCGGCGCTGGCCACCATCGGCGCCCAGTATCCGATCGACCCCACCCGGGCGTTGTCGCTGGTGGCGAGCTACCAGTCGCCGATTGCCGTGACCGAGGGCGCGCCGCTGTGCATAGCGGGCGCCAGCGGTTCGGCTGCCGATTCCGGGCGCCCCGGCTGGGTGATCTGGGTGGTCCTCGCGGTGGGGCTGGCCGGGCTGGTCGCGGTCGGGGTGATCGTGCTGGTGATCCTGAGCCGGCGTCGTCATCGGCGGGCCGCGGCCGGTGCCGCGCTGGCCCTGGCGTTGATCGCCGGGCTGCTGAGCGCCGGCTGGGGGGCCAGGCCGGCCAGCGCCACGATCTCGGGCGATGCCGGGGTGGCCGCCGCGCTCGCCGGCTGCATGACGTCGTTCTCCGCGCCCGGTGGCGATCCGCGCAACATCCTGCCCACGCTGCAGGATCCGAACGTGCACGTCACTGTCAATCTGGACACCGGCGGCGCCAACGGGGAGAACCGGTTCGACCCGCGCAACATCTTCGTCTACTGGTCGCCCGACGACACCCGGCCGTTCCACGACGGGGTGGCCCGCAAGCCGTGCGACGAGCTCTACCACGAGCTGTACCACGCCTTTGAGGACACCATGCCCCAGGGCGTCGACTCACACGAGTGCATCACAGCCGGCGGTGTCCACAGTGGAATCTCCATCAAGGAGGTCCACGCCACTCAGGCCGAGAACGCCCGCCGGGCGGCGCAGGGTCGGCAACAGCGTGGCTACTACGGCGACAACAAGCTGCCCACCGGCGACTGCCTGCCGCCGGACAAGGACACCCCGCTGTGCCACCCGACGTACGGCTGCCCCAAACCGCCTGCGAAGCCGCCGGCCAGTACCCACAGCGACCCGCATCTGACCACCTTCGACGGGCGGCGCTTCGACTTCCAGGGCGCCGGCGAGTTCGTCGCGGCGCACGACGGTGACTTCCAGATCCAGGTGCGGGAAACGCCCTGGCCCAACAGTCGCACGGTGGCCACCAACACCGCGGTCGCCGCGAACGTCGCCGCTGACCGGGTCGAGGTGCGGCTGCTCAACGGCCACCTCAACCTGCTGGTCAACGGGGCGGCCACGGCACTGGGGTCGGCGTCGCTGCCGAAGGGCGGCAAGCTGGTGCTCGGTACGTACAAGCACGCCGACCTGCTGGCGGTGGACTGGCCGGACGGCTCGTACCTGCTCGTCACCACGTTCGGCACGACGTCGTTGACGCTGCTGGTGTCGGCCGCCCCCGGGCACGCCGGCAAGCTCACCGGGCTACTCGGGAACGACAACGACGACCCCGCCGACGATCTGCGGGTCGGCGCCGGTGCGCCGATCACTGAGGCAAACCACGATTCGCTGTACCCGAAGTACGCCGACAGCCTGCGTATCAACCAGTCCGGCTCGCTGTTCAGCTACGACGCGGGTGCCAGCACCGCCACGTACACCGACCGCTCCTTCCCCGACAAGGCGCCCGACCCGCTGCCGAGCGCCGGCTGGGCGAAGGCCGTCTGCCAGCAGTACGGCATCACCGACCCGGTGTCACTGGCCGAATGCCTGCTCGACGTGGCCAGTACCGGGTCAGCGGAGTTCGTCGGTTCGGCGGTGGTGGCGCAGAGCACCTCGGTGGGGTTGCGGGTCGGTGGCGCCGGTACGTCGCTCGCCGTCGGCACGCCTGGCGGCACGGTCAGCGTCACCTTCGCCGGTACGGCCGGCCAGAAGCTCTACGTCGACGTGCCCGAGACCACCCTGCCGAGCGGCTGCGGCATTCTGAGCCTGCGCGACCCGGCCGGGAAGACGCTCGCGACCGGCTGCCTCATCAACGGAAAGGGCGGCATCGACACCGTCACCCTGCCCGTGGACGGCACCTACACGGTGTTGGTCGACCCGCCGGACAACGCCACCGGCACCATCACCCTGCGCCTGATCTCGGCCACCGACCAGCAGAGCACCCTGGCCGTGGACGGCGTCGAGCAGACCGTTTCGGTGACCACCGCGGGCGGCGTCGGCAAGGTCACCTTCACCGCCAACGGCGGCACCGTCGTCTATGTCGACGTGCTGTCGTCCACCCTGCCCAGCGAGTGCGGGGTGCTCTCGTTGCACGATCCGGCGGACAAGGTGCTCGAAACCGGCTGCCTCGTCAACGGCACCGGCAGTATCGGCCGCACCGAGCTGACCGGCACCGGCCGGTACACGATCGTGGTGGATCCGAGCGGCACCGGTACCGGTGAGGTACACCTGAAGGTCACCCAGGCGATCGACCAGCGCGGCACGATCGGCGTGGACGGCCCCGCCGTCGCGGCGAAGATCAGTCAGCCAGGTGCGTTGGCGCGCTTCACCTTCACCGGCTCGGCCGGCCAGGTGATCTACCTGGACGCGTCGAACAGCACCCTGAAGGGCCAGTGTGGCGTACTGGCGCTGATCGACCCGACCGGGAACCGGCTGAACACCGGCTGCCTCGTCAACGGGGTCGGCAGTATCGACCGCACCGTGCTGACCGGGTCGGGCACCTACACGGTCACCGTCGACCCGGCCGATGCGGACACCGGCCAGGTAACCGTGCGGCTGTTCGGGGCGACCGACCAGACGGGGACCATCATTCTGGGCGGGCCGACGGTTGCCGCCACCGTCGGGCAGCCGGGCGCGTTGGCGCGCTTCACCTTCACCGGATCAGCCGGGCAGCGGGTCGTCCTGGACGTGCCCTCCGCCGACCTGCCCAGCGGCTGCGGGGTGCTGATCCTGGCGGACTCGGCCGGCCAGCAGTTGGCGACCGGCTGCATCATCAACGGCACCGGCAGCATCGACGCCTTCACGCTGCCCGCCGCCGGCACCTACACGATCATCGTCGACCCGTCCGGCAACCAGACCGGCCACGCGACCCTGCGCCTACACAGTTGACCGCCACCCCGCAACGGGCGGGCGCCGACCGGCCGGGAAGCGGGAAGTTGCCGCAGCGCAAGCATTTCGGCAGGCGGCGGCATCGCGGAGTGCGGTGATCCGGACGGCCACCCGGCCCCACCTGGGTCGCTGGCAACTTGTCGGTGCCGGACGCTAGCCTGCGGCGTCCGCATCCGACGAAGGAGATGGCTACGTGGCGTGGCTCGACACCGCTGGCGGCTACCAGGTGACGCTGGAGTCCGGAGAACTCGCCTGCCGCAACGCGGCCGGGAGACGGCTCAAATCGCTGCCCCCGGCGCTCCGCGAGGACCCGGTGGTGGTCGGGCTGCGGCAGCTCACCGAGTGGCTGGGGCGTCACGACGGGAAGTGCCGCGCCGAGGTCGAGGCGTGGATGGTCCGGTCGCTGCCGGTACCCGCGGCGCTGCTGCGCTCGGTGTGGCCGGACGAGTCGTGGCGCACTGCGCTTACCGACCTGGTGGTCGCGGTACCCGACGAGGACGGCGGGTTCGACCCGGACGAGGTCGGCTTCCTGCGCGACGTCGACAGCCACGGCGTCGGAGTGGTCAACCTGGACGGAGAGACGCTGCGGATTTCGGCCGACCGGCTGCTGATCCCGCACCCGGTACTGCTGCCCGAGCTGACCGACCTGCGCGAGTTCGCCGCCGACCTGGGTGTACGACAGTCGGTGGACCAGCTCTTCCGGGCCACCTGGAGCCGCCCGGTGAACCTGGACCCAGGCCGTCGCGACGTCGAGGACTACTCCGGTGGCAACTACGCCGAGCTGCGACAGGTACTCGGCAGAGCCGCGTCACTCGGCTACCCGGTGCGCGGTGGGTACGCGGTGTGCCGGGTCTTCGAGGCGGGCCGCACCGTGGAGGCGCGTTACTGGCTGGGCTCCGACGACCCGTCCTGGGAGACCACCACCGGTGACCTGGTCTTCACCGACCGCGCCGGTACCGGCCTGCTGCTCAGCGAAGTGGGGCCGGTCACGTGGTCCGAAGGGATCCGGATGGCGGCCGCGCTCTACGCCGGTCGCGTCGTCGAGCAGGCGGAGGAGGCGGTATGAGCGCGGAGGCGCTACTCGACGCGGGTGCGGTACTGCCCGCTGACACGGCGGTCACCAAGGACGACACTGTCGACACGCTGACCGCCCGCGCGTACCGGCACCCGGCGCTGGACGGTCGGGTGGTGGTACGGCTGATCTCGGCCCAGCTCGGCCCGGCCGAGGATCTCAGCCTGGAGTTCCTGGCGTTCGGCGCGCCCGAGCGGGTCGACGAGGTGGGGCTGGTCCGCCAGCGGGCACTGGGCTTCCCGGCCTGGGCGCTGGTGCACGACCCCGCCAACGGGCACCACGCGCTGGCCCTGGTGAAGGACATCGAGCGGCTGGCCCGGATCGCCAAGTCACGGGTCGGGCCGGCGAATGACGGCTTCGTGGCGCTCGGCGAGCGGCTGGCCCGCGCCGTACCGCACTTCCTGCCGACCTTCTACGAGGAGGCCGGCCGGGCGTTCCTGGCCGCGGACAGCGCCTCGTACGCGGCCATGATGTTCGGTCGGGCCCGCGACGCCGAGCGCGGTTTCGGCCTCACCGTTGACGAGGAGCGCACCCACGCGGTGTTCCTGGAGTTCGCGCTGGCCGGTGCGTTGACCGCGAAGGCGCTCTCCGCGCACGCCCGCGACCTGGCCGGCCGGTGTACGCCCGAGGTGGCGTACGAACGGTTCCGCCGGCTGTGCATCGAACGCACCCGGGGTGGCCTGCCGCCGTACGCGGCGCTGCACACCGACCTGCGCCGGCTGGCGAAGGCCAGCGGCCTCGACCCGCTGGAGGCCGACCGGCGGGTGCTGGCCGAGTTGATCGACGCGCCGGTCATTCTGCGCGCCCCGGCGGCCTTCTGGACGGCGTACCAGTCGTCGCTGAGCACGCTGGCGGCGGCCGATCCGGCGCTGCTCAGCCGGCTGTTCGCGATGTTCCCGGCGAACTGCGCCGACGAGGCGTGGCTGACCATCCTGACTGACTCCGGTGCCGTCGCGGCGCTGACCGGCGCCGGCGAGCCGGGCCCGGTGGACGGGCCGGCCGGCTGGCTGACCCGGTTCGCGGCGCACCGGGAAGCCCGTTCCTGGCGGGAGACCCGGCGATTGCCGGCCCTGCTGGAGCTGGTCGGGCGGATGGCGCCGAGGCTGATCGCCGACGGCGAGCCGGTTACCCTGTGCGGCTCCGGTGACGATGTCGACCTCGACCTGCTGGACGCCTGCCTGGCCCACGGTGTGCCGGTCGCGGACCCGCACCCCCAGGCCCGGCTGCCGGTCGGGCACTGGTTCACCGATGAGACTGCGGGCCGCCGCGACCTGGCCGCGCTCGCCGCGGACGCGCGCTTGCCGGCAGCTGTTGGGTACCGCCGTGGAGAGCAGCCTGGGCACCGGGCACCAGCCGGAACTGGTCGCCCGGCTGCTTGAGGTGCCGGGGCTACGGGTGGCACTCGGCAACTGGCTGCACGACGTGGCGACCGCGCTGCCCCGGCAGGGCCTGCCGACCCTCGGCGCCGAACTCGACCGGCTGACCCTGGCCGCCAGCCCGGCCGGGTTCGAGGTCAACCCGGCCGCGGTCGCGCTGGCCACCGGGTACGACCTCGGTCCGGTACTCGGGCGGACCCTGCGGGCCGGCGTGTTCGACGAGTTCGGCTGGCCGGCCTGGGACGAGGCGAGCAGCCGGCTCACCGCGCCGAAGGTCGACGAGCAGGACGGCGCGGACGACAAGGACGGCAAGGTGGCGCTCACCCACCAGTGGCCGGTTCTCCTGCTGCGCAAGGGAAATCAGCTGGCGGCGGTAGGCCCGGAGCGGATCGAGCTCGACCACCTGGCCCAGATCCCGAAGGGGCAGCGCAGCTGGTTGTGGCGGCAGGTGCTCCGGTTCGTCGACGGCGCGCTGCTGGTCTGCTGGGACAAGGGCCCGGACCGGGCCGGCTACTGGACCACCGAGCCGGACGACGTGTTCGTGGTCCCGGACGACGCGTTCGTCAGCGGCAACCAGGGTTCGCTGCCGCTGCCGGGCGGGGGTCGTACGTTCGGCGGGCCGCCACTGCGCGTCGGGGACCGCAGCGAGCAGCACGCCGGCCCGGTGGTCAGTGACGGCACCGCGTTCTGGGTGCTGACCCGGGTGGAGAAGAAGTTGCGCTGGCGCGAGTTCGATCCGGCGACCGGCGTCGTCGGCCGGCTGTCCCTGCCGGGCTTCTTCGAGGCCGGCGCAGTCGACGGGACCAGACTGCGAGCTGGACGACTGCTGGCTGTACCCGGCGACGGGCGCTCCGGCGGGCGGCCCGCTCGGCCAGCACGACGGGCTGCTCGGCTGGCGGGTCCGGCGGCACGCCGACGACACGCTCAGCGGCGAAGGCATCGACGGGCGCTCCTTCACCCTCGCCGGCGACGTACGCAACGGGCTCCAGGGGCTGCGCGGTGATCTTGCCGGCGCGGTCCGCTTCCCCGGCTCCGACCGAGACCTACGGGGTACTGCACCGGACCCAGTGGCGCAGCCAGACGGTCACGTTGTGCGCGCCGGACGGCTTCACCATCGGCCGGTACGAGCTGCTCGCCGACGCCGATGGCGGCGTTCCCAAGCAGCACTTCGCCCGGGGCACCGCGTTGGTACCGCCGCTGCCGTTCTGGAGCCATCTGCGGCCCCGGGACCCGGCCGGCTCGGCGGCGCTGCGGGTGCTGACCGACGAGCGGGCCGGCAGCCTGCTGTCCGCAGCCGCCGGCCTGGGCAAGGCGGCGATCCGGGAGCTCGTCGCCCGGGAGCTCCCCGAGATCACCGATCCCGCGCTGGTCGCCGGGGTGGCCGGGGTGGTGCGGCTGGCCGCCAAGCGGGCCGCCAGGCTCCGCGAATTCGCCACGGTCCTGAGCGGACAGGCGCTCTTCCCCGGCCGCCCAAGGAGAAGTCCGGCAAGCGCGGGGCGGAGCCGGCCGGTGGTGCGGCGGCGGAGCTCTCCCCGGCGCTCGTGCCGGCCAGCGACAAGGCGCTGTACGCCGCGCTGGGCAGCGTGCTGCCGTACTGCTACGAGCGCGGCCACAGCGCGATCCGGCTGTTCGAGGCGGCGGCCGTCGCGCTCGCCGGCCCGCAGCCGACCCACTGCCGCGGTGAAGGTCAAGGACGTCGACGTCGACTGGTACCAGCTGCTCAGCGTGCTCCCGGACGCCGTGCACCGGGCCGTCGCGCCGTTCACCCCGGCCGAGCACCGGGCGGCGCTGCTGGCGCTGCTGGACGCGTACGCCCGCTCGGGGCTGGCCGCGCCCGGCGGACGGCTGCGCACGCTGCGACTGACCGCCGACCGCAAGAAGGTGCCCGACGTCGGCGAGGTGATCCTGGTCGGCTCCCGCCGGCTGCTGGTCACCGGCGGGCACGGATCGACAGTGCACGTCTACGACTACGCCCCGGACGGCCAGTTCGGCCCGGTACCCGGCTACGCGATCACCGAGGAGTCCGCGTGCCAGCTACCAGCCGACCCCGGCCGGCTGGTGGAACTGCTCCGCGAGCGGGGTACGCCGCCGTGGCGGCCGGAGCTGGCACCGGAGCTTGCCGCGGCGGCCGGGGTCAGCCGGGCCGAGGCGCTGCTGCTGCTCGCGGGACTCCCCGCCGACGCGGACTGCGCCGATCTCGGGCTGAGTGTGGCGCTGCGGCAGGCCGCCCGGCAGTCCTGGTCGGCCGCCGGCCGCCCGGGTGAGCTGGTGGCCCTGCTGCTCCCCGACGATCCGGCCACGCTGTGGAGCGAGGGTCCCCGGCTCGACCGGCTGGTCGCCTGGCAGCGGGAGCGGCACGGGCCGCGTACCCCGGCCACCGACGAGCTGATCGAAACGGTGCAGCGGGCCGGGATCGCCGAGGAGCTGCCCGCCGCCGAACTGCTGCACGGCATCACCAACGCCGCCACCTGCCGGTGGCTCACCCCCGGTGCGGCGGGGATCGAGCCGGCGAGCGTGGCGGTGCAGCTCGCCCGGGCACTGCCGTGGCTCGCCTACCACCTGCCCGGGGACCATCCGCTGCGGGAGAACCTGCCGGCGGTGGCCCGGGCGGCCCGGGCCCGGCTGGTCGAACCGGCCTGCCGCGTCGAGATCGGCGCGCTCGACCAGCGCAAGGTGCCGCGACTGATCGCGGCGCTGGGCGGCGAGCCGGTCACCGGCCCGGAGTCGATCCAGGTCGGTCCGGTGGAGATCGAGGCGCAGGACGAGTGGCGCACCGTCTGGTTGCGCCCGGTGCTGCTCGCCGGCCCGGACGACCCGGCCCTCGCCGTCCTGCGTGGGCACTTGGAGGACTGGGACGCCGGGGTGTTCGCGACACTGCGGGCACTGCTCGGCGACAGCCTCGCTCGGACTGTCGCGAATGGACAGTCGACGGTCGACACCGGGTACGCCCACGATCCGTCCCGCTCGGCCGCCGAGCTGGTCACTGCGGCGGCCGAACGTTACGGGCTGGGCGCCGACGCGGCCACCGTGTACCTGCAACTGCTCGCGCTGCCCGATCCGACCGACCGCAACATCGCCCGGTGGACCGGGTGGAAGCCGGCCCGGCTGGCCGCCGCCCGCGCCGAGTTGGCAGGTACCGACCTGGTGGTGTCGGCGAAGCGGACCCGGGCCGGCCGGTCACTGTTCCTCCCGGGTGGCTGGCTCGCGCTGCGGGCACCGCACCTGCCGGTGGAGCGCTGGAAGATCCCGATGCTGACCCTCGACGAGGACGGCGACCCGGCGCTGTCCATCGTGGTACCGCTGGCCCCGCCACCCCGGATCTTCGAGCTGGCCTGGCAGCGGATCCTCGACGGCGACACCCCCCGATTCGATGAGTTGACAACCAGCACGGAGAGGCGTCGATGAGCACCGACACCCTGGAGCGGGTCCGTCAGGTGGACCCGGCCGAGCACGAGTTCGCCGAGCAGCTGGCGTTCCTCGCCGCCTACGACGACGGCCCCCGCCCGCCCGGCTGGCGGCTCACCCCGCGCTCGGTGGTCACCTTCATCGCGGGCAGCAACGGCGTACTGGAGCTGCCGAAGACCGCGAAGCGGGCCGGACTGCCGGCGAAGCTCGCCATCGAGGCCAAGTTCGTCGGCGACCGGGCGCTGGTCGAGCGCTGCGTGGTCACCCTCGCCGGAGAGCGCGGCCTGCTGCTGGTCGGCGAGCCGGGCACGGCCAAGTCGATGCTCTCCGAGCTGCTCGCCGCGGCCGTCTGCGGGACGCAGTGAGCTGGTCGTGCAGGGCACCGCCGGCACCACCGAGGACCAGCTGCGCTACGGCTGGAACTACGCGCTGCTGCTCGCGCACGGGCCGAGCCCGGAGGCGCTGGTGCCCTCGCCGGTGCTGACCGCGATGCGCTCCGGCGCGGTGGCCCGGATCGAGGAGATCACCCGCTGCCTGCCCGAGGTGCAGGACGCGCTGGTGTCGATCCTGTCCGACCGGCGGATCGCGGTACCGGAGCTGGCCGGTACCCCGCACGCGACCGCGCCGGCCGCGCCCGGGTTCACCGTGATCGCCACCGCCAACCTGCGCGACCGGGGCGTCTCGGAGATGTCCGCCGCGCTCAAGCGCCGGTTCAACTTCGAGACGGTCGGCCCGATCGCGGACCTGGCCGCCGAGACCGCACTGGTGACCCGGCAGGCGAAGGCGGTACTGGCCCGGGTGAAGACGCCGTTCGCGGTGGACGAGGCGGTGGTCGAGGCGCTGGTGACCGCGTTCCGGGACCTGCGCTCCGGGCGGTCGACGGAGGGCTGGGAGGTGGAGCGCCCGTCCACGGTGATGAGTACCGCCGAGGCGGTCGCCGTGGTCAGCTCGCTCGGGCTGGCCGCCGCGTACTTCCCCGGCGACCGGGATGTGCTGTCGCTGCTACCCGGGCACCTGCTCGGCGTGGTGCGCAAGGACGATCCGGCCGACGGAGCGAAGCTGCTCGGGCTACTGGGACGGTGCGGTGCGCCGGCGGGCCCAGGACGGTGCCCGGCTGTGGCGCCAGCTCTGGGAGCTGCGCGATGTCCTCACGGACTGACCGCGCCGAGCTGGACCGCACCCTCGACGGGCTGCACAGCTGCACCAAGCCGTACCTGATCGGGGTCCGGCACCACTCGCCGGCACTGTCGGTGGTGCTGCCCGCGCTGCTGGACGCACCAGCCCGAGGTGCTGCTGGTCGAGCTGCCGCCCGAGTTCACCGCTGGCTGCCGTGTCTGGCCGACCCCGGTACCAGTGCGCCGGTCGCGTTGGCCGGGGTCGCCGGACCCGGGGCGGTCCGGCGTTCTACCCGTTCGCCGACTTCTCCCCGGAGCTGGTGGCGATCCGCTGGGCGGCCCGGGCGGGGGTACCGGTGCGTGCCGTGCGACCTGCCGCTGGCCGACCCGGCGTGGCGCGCCCCGGACCGGCCGGGTGGCGCGCCGGGGGCGGTGTCGTTGACGGCTGCCCTGGCCGCGGCGGTCACCGGCCGTGCCGACGAGGACATGTGGGACCGGATGGTGGAGGCACACGCGCCCGGTGCCGACCCGGAGGCGGTCCGCCGGGCGGCACTCACGGTCGGCTGGGCGCATGCGTACCGACGCCGAATCCGGCCCCGGCGTCGACGAGCTGGACCTGCGCCGCGAGGCGTGGATGCGGCGCTGCCTGGCCGAGGTCACCGGGCAGCGGACCGTCGCGCTGGTCGGCTCGTTCCACGCCGCCGCCCTGGTCGACCGGCGAGCCCGACGAGCGGGCCCCGGCGACCGCGGCCGACCTGGTCGACCTCACTGGTCCCGTACACCTTCGGGCTGCTCGACGCCCGGTCCGGCTACCCGGCCGGGATCCGCGACCCGCAGTGGCAGCAGGCGGTGTTCCAGGCGGCCGGCGAACCGGCGGCGGTGCGAGGCGGCGGCGATCGACGTGGTGGTCCGGATCTGCGGACAGGTCCGCGCCGCCGGACACCCGGCCGGGCCGGCCGAGGCCCGGGAGGCGGTCCGGCTCGCGGTCGACCTGGCCCGGCTGCGCGGCCTGCCCGCACCCGGCCGGGGCGAGCTGGTCGAGGCGCTGCAGAGCGTGCTCGCACACGGCGAGGTGCTCGGGCGTGGCCGGGTGGTGGCGGCCGCGATGGAGCGGGTGATGGTGGGCGATCGGCGCGGCCGGCTGGCCCCCGGCACGCCCAGGTCCGGTCTCGGACCCGCGGTCGCGCGACCTGCTCGCCGCGCTGAAGCTGCCCGGCCCCGGCGAGGCGTCCCGGGAGGTCCGGCTCGATCCGCTGCGCTCGGAGCTGGACCGGCGCCGCGAGGTGGCCCTGCAACGCCTCGCCGCCTGCGACATCCCCTACGGCGAAGCCGTCGACTCGGTGGGCGTCGGTGGACTGGACGCGATCACCGCGCGCTGGCGACTGCGCTGGACCCCGCAGACCGACGCGATGCTCGACGTTGCCGGGCTGCGGGGCGTGGTCCTCGCCCAGGCGGCCGAGGGTGCGCTCGGTGAACAGCGGCGGCGCGAAGAGGCCGACGGGGGACCCACCGCGACCCAGGTGATCGACGGGCTCCAGGTGGCGGCCCGGTGTGGGCTGACCGCGCTGGCCGCCCGGCGACTTGCTGAGGTGGGCCTGGTGGTGCCGGCCAGTGGCAGCCTGGTCGACACGGTGGTCGGGTTGGAGCTGCTCGACCGGCTGCGGCTGGGGCACATCCCCGGCGTCGCGGACGCGCTCCCCGGCCTGGCAGACGTGGCGGAGGCGCTGGAGGCCGCCGCTTTCCGGCAGGTCGACGGGCTCGCCGGCTCGGACCGGGTGGCCGACGCGCAGGCCCTGGCCGCGCTCGCCCAGCGGGCCGAGTCGGCGGCCATCGGGCTGCGCCTCGCCGACGCGCTGGACCGGTTGGCCGCCGCCGGTACCCCGCTGATGGGCGCGGCGGCCGGCGCGGTCCAGGTGCTGCTCGGCCTGGCCACCCCGGACGTGCTCGGCCGGCGCATCGCGTCCTGGATCGACACGGCCGGCTCGCCACCGGCCCGCCGCGACCTGCGCAGCCGACTCACCGGGCTACTGACCGTCGCGCAACCGTTGCTGCATGCCGGCGGGCCGGCCCTGGTCAGCCTGCTCGACCGGGTCGGCAGCCTCACCGACGCCGACTTCCTGAGCCGGCTGCCCGCGCTGCGCGGTGGGTTCGCGGTGCTGAGCCCGGCCGCCCGGGACCGGCTGCTGGAGGTCGTCGGCGAGCGGCTGGGCGGCGGCCTGGACATCGGTACCCTCGACGATCCGCAGCTGCTGCTCGCCCGGCTGCTAGCCGACCGGGCCGGCCGGGCGGCCCTGGTCGCGCACCGGCTCGCCGTCCCCGAGCCGGTCACCGCCGGTCCGTCCACAGTGGACGAGACGGCCGCACCGCCGGCGGGTGACCTGTCGCTCGCCGACCGGTGGCGGCTCATTCTGGGACGCGAGCGGCAGCAGCTCGCCGGGCCGGCGCGGCGGTACGCGACCGCGCTCGACGAGCTGTACGGGGCCGGACGGGGGGAGGGCTCCCGGGCCGACGGCGATCCCGGGGGCCGGTCGGGAGCGGTCGTACCCCAACGTCCGGGAGTGGGCGGCGGAGCTGGCCGAACTCTTCGGCACCGGGGTACGCGAGGAGGTACTGGCCGCCGCCGTCGAGTCCGGGCGGACCGACGCCGCCCTGCTGCTCGACCCGGACTCGGTACGCCCCTCGATCGAGCTGCTGCAGAGCGTGCTGTCGCTGGCCGGCGGGCTGCCCGAGGCGACGGTGGCGAAGCTGCGGCCGCTGGTCGCCCGGATCGTCGAGGAGCTGACCCGCCAGCTGGCCAGCCGGCTGCGCCCGGCGCTGGCCGGCATCACCACCCCCCGCCCCACCCACCGGCCCGGCGGCCCGCTCGACCTGGCCCGTACGCTGCGCGCCAACCTGGCGAAGAGTCACCGCGACGCCACCACCGGCCGGCTGGTGCTGGTGCCGGAGAAGCCGGTGTTCCGCACCCGGGCCCGGCGCGGCGTCGACTGGCGGCTGGTGCTGGTGGTGGACGTCTCCGGCTCGATGGAGGCGTCGGTCATCTGGTCGGCGCTGACCTCCGCGGTACTCGCCGGGGTACCCGCACTCACCACCCACTTCGTGGCCTTCTCGACCGAGGTGGTCGACCTGTCGGACCGGGTCGCCGACCCGTTGAGCCTGCTGCTGGAGGTGCAGGTCGGCGGCGGTACCCACATCGCGGCCGGGCTGCGCTACGCCCGTGAGCTGGTGACCGTGCCGGCCCGCACCCTGGTGGTGCTGGTCAGCGACTTCGAGGAGGGCTACCCGTTGGCCGGTCTGCTGGGCGAGGTACGCGCGCTCAAGGAGTCGGGCTGCACGCTGCTGGGCTGCGCCAGCCTCGACGACGCGGGCCGGCCGCGCTACAGCGTCCCGGTCGCCGGCCAGCTGGTCGCGGCCGGGATGCCGGTCGCCGCGCTGAGCCCGCTGGAGCTGGCCCGCTGGGTCGGCGAGCAGGTGTCCCCGTGACCGCGACCCTGCCCGCCGTCACGGCGCCGGTGCTGGCCGCGGCCGTCGACGCGCTACCCGGCCGGCTGCGCCGCAAGCTCGACGACGCGGTCACCACCGCCGCCGGTTGGCCGGTGTCCACTGTGGATGACCGGACGGTGGTACGGGTGGACGAGGCCACCACGGTGACCCTGCCGTTGCCGGCGCAGCCGGTGACCGAGCCGGCCCAGGTGACCTGCTCCTGCCTGCTCGCCCCGAACTGCCTGCACCGTGCGGCGGTACTCGCCCGCGCCCCGGTCGCGGACCCCGACCCGGACCCGGGTGCGTCGTCCGGCCCCGTCGGGCTGTCCGGCCCTGTTACTGCGGCCGGCCCGGCGGCGCAGGCGACCGATGGCGCTGCGCCCTCGCCCGGCGCGGCATCGCCCGCCGAGGCGGCCGGAGTGGCGTCCGCAGGCCCGTCGCCCGAGCTGACCGGGGCGGCGCCCGGCGGGACGGCGTCGTTGACCGGCGAACAGCGGGCCGCGGCTGAGCAGTTGTGGCAGGCCGGTGTCGCGGTACTGTCCGCCGGGGTCAGCGGAGCGGGCGTGGTACTGCGCACCGGGCTGCTCCAGGCCACGCACCAGGCGCGGGTGCACGGGCTGCACCGGGCAGCAACGCTGGGCCGGGAGGTCGCCGCACAGCTGCACGCCGCCCGGGAACACGAGCCGCAGTTCACGCTCGCTGCCCTCACCGATACCGTGCGCGATCTGCTCCAGGTCATCCGCCAACTGGCCGACCCGCAGGTGCCGGCGGCACAGCTCGGCGTGCTGCTGGGTACCGCCCGGCGCCGGTACGACGTACACGGCAGCCTGCGCCTGTTCGGACTGTGCAGCGTCCCGGTGGTGGCCGAGTCCGGGTACGGCGGCGTGGTCACCTACGTGGTGGACCGCGACGCTCGACTGTGGATGGTCACCGACCTGATGCCCGGTGGCGAGCAGCGTGCCGCGGCGTCCGCACAGGCTACGGTGGCCCTGGGCGAGGCGGCGTTGACCCACAGCGGGCTGGCCCGGGGTGGGCTGGTGGTGTCCGGGGCGACCGCCTCCGACACCGGTGCGCTGGGCGCCGGCAAGGCAGTCCGGGCGGTCGCCGCCGCCGGTTGCGACTGGACTGCGGAACCGCTCGCCCAGCTCTGGGCGACCCCGCTCGACACCCAGGTAACCCGGGCGTTCGCGGCGCTGGCCGAGCCGGTTACCGACCGGCAGGCAGGGGGCGACCTGCTGTTTCTCGCGGCCCAGGTGGTCGGTCCGGTGCCCGGTGGGGTGGCCGTGGTCACCGCTGACGGGCTGGCGCTGACCCTCGCCGCCGCCTCCGACCACGCCGCCCTGCCCTACCGGGAGAACCTGGCGGTACTGGCCGGGGCTGCCGGCCTCGACCTGGTGATCGTGGGCCGCCCCGATCCGGCGCGACCCCGCACCGTACACCCGCTGGCGCTGGCCGGCGCCGGTCTGAACCTGCCCGCCGACCGGGGCGGCCACCTCGATCTCGGCTACGACCGGCTCCGGCCCGGCTACCTGGTCGCCGACCCGCCGCCCGACTCCGGTCCGGCCGGCCCTGACGCCACAACGCAGGACACCCGCCCTGACCCGGGCGGTGCCACGGTTCCCGCGCCGACGACTTGTGACGACGGCGCGGAACTGTCGCCGGGGAGCGGGGATTCGGGCCCGCGGCGGGAGTGGGGGAGCGGGGCGGCCGAGCTGGGTGGCGACCTGGCGCTGCGGCTGGTGCGCCGGCACACCGAACGGGTGGTGGCGGGCGGCCGGGCGGCTCAGGCGCTGGCCGTGGCGGACGAGCGACGGGTGTCCGCCGCCCGGCTGGAGACTGGAGCGGCGCTGCTCCGGGCGCTGACCACGGCGGCCAGGGCCACTCCCCGGGACGAGTTCGGCCGGCCGCTGACCGACGCGTCGGCCGGCTTCGCGCAGGCCTGGCTGTCGGTTGCCGTCTACGAGCGGGCCGCCAGCTGGGCCCTGGTCGAGGCGTCCTGGCGCACCGACCTCAGCTGAGAGCGACGGAGGATGGCGGGTCCGGTGCCGGTCAGGCTCCGACCCAGTTCGTCACCGCCTGCGCGACTTCGGTCGGGGTGGGGTTCTCGGCGGCCCGGGCGACGTACCCGTCGGGGCGGACGAGCCGGGTCGGGCCGGGTACGACGACCGTACGGACTGCGTCGACCTGCGGTCCGTCCGGCGCAGTGGTGAGCACGAACCGGCTCACGGCTGCCCGGGAACGGTTCGCGGCCGACGGCTACGACCGGGCCACCATTCCCGCCACCGCCCGGACGCCAGCATCGACCCGGCCACGGTGATGCGCTATTACGGGCCGCGCTGTCGCATGACGAAGTGGTCCGCTGGCTCGGGCCGACCATCCAGCGGTACCTCACGGAATCCTGACGACTAAATAGTTAAGAAACCTTGACATTAGCTCGGGCGTGCACTTTCATCGATTCCCACCGGCACCAAGGGAGTCATCGATGCGCCAACGTGCCCGCCTGTCCGCCATCGCCGCCGCCGCGCTCGTCGCGGCCGGCGCCCTCGCCTTCACCATGACGGCCGCTTCGGCAGCTACCAACACCATTGCCAACCCCGGCTTCGAGACCGGCAACCTGTCCTCGTGGAGCTGCGACGCCAGCGCCAGCGCGGGTACCGGGCACGCCCACTCGGGCAGCTACCAGCTCAGCGGCGCGGCCGGCGGGGACACCGCCCAGTGCACCCAGACGGTCGCGGTCGCGGCCAACACCAGCTACACGCTGACCGCGTGGGTCACCGGCTCGTACGTGTTTCTCGGTGTCTCCGGCGGGGCCAGCGCCTCGACCTGGACGTCCAGCAGCGGGTACACGCAGCTCTCGGTGACCTTCAACTCCGGCTCGGCGAGCAGCGTCACCGTCTTCGTGCACGGCTGGTACGGCCAGGGCACCTACTACGCCGACGACTTCAGCATGCTCGGCCCCGGCGGCAACCCCAGCCCGACGGTGACGAGCGCGTCACCGAGCCGGTCGCCCAGCGCGTCAGCGTCGCCGTCCAAGTCGCCGTCCGCCAGCCCGTCGCGGTCGGCGTCGGCCAGCCCGTCACCGTCCCAGAGCAGCACCCCGCCGACCGGTGGGCTGCCCAAGCACGAACTGACCGGGTACTGGCAGGACTTCACCAACGGGGCCACCCCGCTGCGCCTGCGCGACGTGCCCACCAGCTACGACCTGATCGCCATCGCGTTCGCCAACGCCGACCCGGGCAAGGCCGGCGGGGTCACCTTCAGCGTGGACTCCGGGCTGTCGGGCGCGCTCGGCGGGTACAGCGACGCCGACCTGCGGGCCGACGTCAACACCCTGCACAGCCGGGGCCAGCGCGTGGTGCTGTCGGTCGGCGGGGAGAAGGGCAACGTGGCGGTCGGTGACGCCACCGCCGCCGCGAACTTCGCCAACAGCGTGTACGCCATCATGACCTCGTTCGGCTTCGACGGCATCGACATCGACCTGGAGAACGGCGTCAACGCCGGCTCGATGGCCTCGGCGCTGCGTCAGCTCTCCGGCAAGGTCGGCAGCAAGCTGATCATCACGATGGCGCCGCAGACTATCGACATGCAGTCCACCGGGACCGCGTACTTCCAGCTCGCACTGTCCATCAAGGACATCCTGACGGTGGTGCACACCCAGTACTACAACTCCGGCTCGATGCTCGGCTGCGACCAGATGTTCGCCTACAGCCAGGGCAGCGAGAACTTCCTCACCGCGCTGGCCTGTATCCAGTTGCAGAGCGCGCTGCGCCCGGACCAGGTGGCGCTCGGCCTGCCGGCCAGCTCCGCGGCGGCCGGCGGCGGGTACACCAGCCCATCAGTGATCAACGCGGCGCTGGACTGCCTGGCCCGCGGTACCAACTGCGGGTCCTTCAAGCCGGCGACCACCTGGCCGGCGATCCGCGGCGTGATGACCTGGTCGATCAACTGGGACGCCAGCAACGGCTACGCCTTCGCCAACGCAGTGAAGCCGCACCTGACCGCCCTGCCGTAACGACACCGCCTAACAGACACCGGGGGCGGGCGCCACAAGCGTCCGCCCCCGGCCCGGGTTACGACCCGGGCTCGGCGGAGCGCAGCCGGCGCAGGATGCGGGCCAGGTGCTCGCGGTCGGTACGGCTCAGCGCGTCGAAGTAGCGGTCCGCCTCCACGGCGCGGGCCCGCCGGACGGCGGCGGACGTGGCGTTGCCCTGCTCGGTCAACTCCACCAGGGTGGCCCGCCGGTCGCCGGGGTCGGGCTGCCGGCGTACCAGGCTGAGGCTCTCCAGGTCGTCGACCACCTCGGTGGCCGAGCGGGGGGCGATGCGCAGGTGCTCGGCGAGGTCGCTCAGCCGCATCGGACCGTGGTGGCGCAGGGTGCCGAGGGCGCGGGCCTGGCCGGGGGTGATGCCCCACGGCAGCAGCGCCTGGATGGTCAGGTGGCGCAGGTGTCCGCCTACTGCGCGGAACGCCTCGGCCAGTGTCTCCTCGGGCTCGTGGTCAACCACGGAATAACAGTACCCCGGATACCGTTGTCGCCTCATGTTGAGGTAACCTCAGCATTAACCAACGGAAGGTGGTACCCCCTCTTGGCACCCGAACCCCCACGCAACGGGCGCTCAGGCCGCGCCCGGACCAACACGCCGGCCGAGAAGACGCAGGCCCGCGAGGTCTCGCTGGGCCGCATCGCCCGCCTCTTCACCCCCTACCGCGGCCAACTCGCCGTCGTCACCGCGATCATCGTCGTCGCCTCCGTCGTCGCGATGGCCTCGCCGTTCCTGCTGCGCGCCACCATCGACATAGCGCTGCCCGACGCCAACCTGAGGCTGCTGGTCTGGCTGGTGATCGGCATGGTCGCCGTCGCGGCCGTCACCGCCGCCCTCGGCGTCGTGCAGACCTGGCTCTCCACCCGGGTCGGCCAGCAGGTCATGCACCGGCTGCGGACCGAGGTGTTCAGCCACCTGCAACGGCAGTCGATCGCCTTCTTCACCCGCACCCGCGCCGGTGAGGTGCAGTCCCGGATCACCAACGACATCGGCGGCATGGAGTCCGTGGTCACCTCGACGGCCACGTCGATCGCCGCCAACCTGACCACCGCCGTGGCCACCGCCGCGGCGATGCTCGCGCTGTCCTGGCGGCTGTCCCTGGTATCGCTGGTCGTCCTGCCGCCGTCGATCTACCTCACCCGCAAGGTGGCCCGGATGCGTCGGGAGATCACCGCCGCCCGCCAGCGGGAACTGGCCGACCTCAACGTCACCATCGAGGAGGGCCTGTCCATCAGCGGCATCCGGCTGGCCAAAACGATGGGTACCGGCGCGGCCCTGATCGAGCGGTTCACCGCCTCCTCGGCCCGCCTGATCGACCTGGAACTGCGCTCCGAACTCGCCGGCCGGTGGCGGATGGCGTCGATGGGCATCATCTTCGCGGCCATCCCCGCCGTCATCTACCTGTCCGCCGGGCTGCCGTTCACCGCCGGCTCGCTGAGCATCGGCACGCTGGTGGCGTTCACGGCGCTGCAGGGCGGACTGTTCCGGCCGCTGATGGGGCTGCTCGGCGTCGGGGTGTCGCTGACCAGTTCGCTGGCGCTGTTCGCCCGCATCTTCGAGTACCTGGATCTGCCCGTCGAGGTTGCCGACCCGGCGAAACCCGTCGCAGTACAACCGAACCAGGTCGCCGGTGAGCTGCGGCTCACCGACGTCGCCTTCGCCTACCCCGGGAGTGAGACGGCCGCCGTCGACGGGGTGAGCCTCGTCGTGCCGGCCGGGACGACGCTGGCCATCGTCGGCGAGACCGGCTCGGGCAAGAGCACGCTGGCCGCGTTGATCGCCCGGCTCTACGACCCGACGCGCGGCACGATCACCATCGACGGCATGGACCTGCGGGACCTGCGGCTGGCCGACCTCGCCTCGATCGTCGGCGTGGTGAGCCAGGAGACGTACCTGCTGCACACCACCGTGCGGGAGAACCTGCGCTACGCCAAGCCGCAGGCCACCGACGCCGAACTGGAGGACGCCGCCCGCGCGGCCCAGATCCACGACCTGATCGCAAGCCTGCCGGACGGGTACGACACCGTGGTCGGCTCACGCGGGTACCGCTTCTCCGGCGGTGAACAACAGCGCCTGGCGATCGCCCGTACCCTCCTGCGCGACCCGCGCATCCTGGTCCTCGACGAGGCCACCAGCGCGCTGGACACCGAGACCGAACGCGCCGTCCAGCAGGCCTTCGACACGCTCGCGCGCGGCCGTACCGTGGTCACCATCGCCCACCGGCTGTCCACCGTGCGGCACGCCGACCAGATCGTGGTGCTCGACCACGGCCGGATCCTGGAGACCGGTACCCACACCAGCCTGCTCGCCGACCAGGGCCGCTACGCCCTGCTCGCCGCGTAGCCACCGGGTCTGCCGTAGACAGACACCGGGGGTGGACGCCACATGCGCCCACCCCCGGGATCATCGATTGGTTACGGGTTGACCACCGCGCCGCCGAAGGTCACCACGAGGTGGCCGTCAGCGGCGAAAGACCAACCCAGCGAGCCGCTGTAGGAGGAGCAGCGCGACCCGTTGGTGCCGGTCCAGAACTGGTCGGAGCTGTCGACGTTGCCGACCGTCTTGTCGTTCGACCCGCTGACGGCGAACCGGCAGGAGGTGTCGTTGCGGAACGTCGAGGTACCCGCGTCGAACGAGAAGTTGCGCTCGGCGTTGTCGATCCCGACGTTGTTGGAGATCGTCATCGAGCCCGGGTTGCTGTTGTAGGTGAAGCCGTGGTGCCCGTTGTGGTAGGCGATGTTGTGCTGGATGACGTGGTTGACCGCGATGTCCTCGCCGCCGAGCTTGAAGCCGTTGCGGTCGCCGGCGTTGTTGACCGTGCCGTTGGTCAGCGTGCCGTTGTTGTAGGACAGCGAGTACTCGATGGTCACCACACCGATCGGGCCGGTGTCGGTCTTGGTGTAGAGGTCCCAACCGTCGTCGATGTTGTTGTGCGACACGTCGTAGCGGAAGACGTTGCCGGGGCCGCTGGTGAGCTTGGAGGCGAAGCCGTCGGCGTCCTCACCGTCGGAGTCGGCGTTGTCGTGCGACTCCGAGCTGAGGATCAGGTTGTTCGCCGGCCACTGCCGACTGCGGGGTGTCCGAGGCGGTCCGGGAGATCTGCAGCCCGCTGTCGTGGTTGAAGGCGGTCACGACCCGCTCGATGATGTTGTTGCTGCCGCCGACGAAGATGCCGTTGTCACCGGCGTGCTGGACCTGGATGCCGTAGATGTGCCAGTAGTTGCCGTTGACGGCGAGACCCCGGTTGGCCGGGTCCTCGGCCATCGCCGAGAAGTTCAGCACCGGCTTCTCGGCCGGGTAGGCGGAGAGGTTCTTGCGGGCGCTGGAGGTGCCGTTGTTGCCGGTCGCGATGGTGACCGTGGTCGAGTAGTTGTAGGTGCCACCGCGCAGGCAGATCGTGCCGCCCGCGGCGATCCGGGTGATCGCTGCGGCGAGCGTGGTCGGCGCGGCCAGGGTGCCGGCCGCGCTGTCGGTGCCGGTGGGCGCGACGTACAGCGTGGAGCTGGTGCCGCCGGTTCCGCCGGTCCCGGTCGGGGTGGGGCTAGCCGACGCGGTCGGGCTGGTCGACGTCCGGCTCGGGGTGGGCGACGCGGCGGTGGGGGAGGCGGTGGTGGGGGTCGGTGTGCTGGTGGAGGAGTTGCTGACCGTCACGTTGTCGAACTCGCCGCTGGCGTGGAACGTCTGCACCGAGATCCGGCCACTGCTGGCCATCGTGTTGGTGGCCGAGGCGACCAGCGCCCCGTTGACGTACCCGGCGATGGTGCTGCCGGTGACGTCGATGCGCAGCGTGTACCAGGTGCCCGTGGCGGTGCCGACGGCCTTGCTGCCCAGCGTGGTGATGCTGGAGCTGCCGGCGTACGCCTGGAGCACCGCCTGGCCGCTGCTGTTCAGCGCCAGCCGGTAGAACTTCGACGAGCTTGAGGTGCGGGCGGAGATGCCGACCAGGCCGTCGGACGAGCCGAAGGCCAGCGGCTTGACCTGCGCTTGAAGTGAGTAGTCGGTCCAGCTGTTGGAGCCGTTGAACTCGCGGGCGATGTCGCTGGATGAGCTGGACTCCTGCAGTACCTTGCTGCCGTCGGTGACGACCGCCCAGGTACCGCCGGACTTCGACCAGCTACTGGCCGACCCGGACTCGAAGTTGTCACTGAACAGGGTGGCCGCGTTGGCGGTCGCGCCCAGGCCGATGATGGCGGCGGCGGTCAGTGCGGACAGGCCACCGGCGAGTCCGGCGACCCACCACCGGCGGGACCTACGGGGTGTGTGGGGCATGGATCCTCTTCTCAGGCGGACGACGACGGGTGGCCCCGACGGGTGACCAGGGCAACCTGTTCCCAGGCGGCGTCCAGCTCTACTGGCCGGTACGCCGCACTGGGAAAGCGCTTACCTAAGCAATCTCGCACCGGCATTCGGGACAGTCAATGGATACCGTTTGCAGCCTTGTTGCAGTGACGGAGCGGAGTGGCGTGACTCCATAGCGCAGCGCACCGGGACCGAGCCAGCGTCAGCGTTCGCTGATGTCGGCTGCCGTGATCGCTCCGTCCTGGACGGTGTAGGTGCCCGCGTAGTAGCGGTGTGATCCGTCGGTCTGCGCTGCATCGAGTTCGATCTCGACGGTGTCGTCCTGGCTGGAGACGATGGTGACCGTGTCCGAGCTGGTGTCGGCGAAGCCCGCGACGAAGTGGTCGTAGGAGGAGTCCAGGTTCCTGCCGCCCAGTGACCATGCGGTCTGGTAGTCCCCCGCGTTGATGGCTGCGAAGTACCCGCGAACCACACTGGCCGGATCGGTGGTCGGGGCCGGTGCCGGGGAGGGCGGGCTTGCGGGGGTGGCTGTCTGCGGTGGGCTGTTGCTCGGGGTGGCGCTGGTGGCTGGCAGCTGCCATTGCCCGGTCTGGCCGGCGAATCCGCTGTCCAGGGTGAACTGGAGACGGGCCGGTGTGGATCCGGCCGGCACGGCGAAGACGACGTAGCCCAAACCGCTGTCCCCGGCAGCCACCGTGACTCCGGCTGGGAAGACCGGGCCGGCGGTGATCTGCGAGACGAACGTCGTCGGGAAGCTCTGACCGAACTGGTCCACGAGCGTGGCCGAGTTGTCCGGCGCGTCCTGGTAGATGGCGCTGCCGGTGTTGGTCAGCCGTAGTTGGACGCCGACCAGTCGGCTGCCCGCCTGGGGCGTCTCGAGGTCGTCGACGGGTTGGGTTGGGTCGGCGACGTTCACCAGGGTGACCGCCATCCGTTCGTCGGCCTCCTGGCCGGTGAGGTTGACGGTGTCGCCAACGCCCGCTTTTGCTGGTGGTGGGGCGGCGCTACCCGAACGTGGTGAGGTTGGAGCGGTGGATGGTGCCGATGGCTGAGGCGTGGCAGCTGCCGGTGCGGAGGCTGTCGTTGGGCTCGCTGGTGCGGTGGTGACGGTTGGCCGGTCGCAGGCCGTGGCGGTCGCCACGATGGCGGTACCCGTGATCGTCAGGGCGCACATGGCTGCTCGGTGCACAGTGACCTCCCCAGTTCCCACATCCGGGGGGAGTACCCGAACACTCCACGTTAGTCCCGATCTGACCGGCCTGCGCCGGTACCGGCGCCATCTCTGGTCTGCGTCCGCCGCGCATGCGGCCTGCTCGTGGCGGACGGCGCGGATACGGGCTGCCGCGGCTACATTGGGGCGGCGCGGCGCGGTACGGCGCCACCACGACGAGGTGGGGGTTTGCGATGGGTCAGCAGGTTCGAGGACTCATTTCCCGGGCCAAGGGGGCTCCGGTGGAGGTCACCACCATCGTGGTGCCGGACCCGGGGCCGGGCGAGGCGGTTGTCCGGGTACAGGCGTGCGGCGTCTGCCACACCGACCTGCACTACCGCGAGGGCGGCATCAACGACGACTACCCGTTCCTGCTCGGGCACGAGGCCGCCGGCATCGTCGAGCAGGTCGGCGACGGCGTCACCGACATCGCCCCGGGCGACTTCGTCGTCCTCAACTGGCGGGCCGTCTGCGGCACCTGCCGGGCCTGCCGCCGTGGCCGCCCCTGGTACTGCTTCGCCACCCACAACGCCACCCAGAAGATGACCCTCACCGACGGCACCGAGCTGTCGCCCGCCCTTGGCATCGGCGCGTTCGCGGAGAAGACGCTGGTACACGCCGGGCAGTGCTCGCCGGTCGACGCGGCGGCCCGGCCGGCCGCGGTCGGGCTGCTCGGCTGCGGGGTGATGGCCGGCCTGGGCGCCGCGATGAACACCGGCAACGTCAGCCGGGGCGACTCGGTGGCCGTCATCGGCTGCGGTGGAGTCGGTGACGGCGCGATCGCCGGCGCGGTCCTCGCGGGCGCCACCACGATCATCGCGGTGGACACCGATCCGCGGAAACTGGAGTGGGCCAAGGGTTTCGGTGCCACCCACACCGTTGACGCGAGCCAGGCCGACCCGGTGGAGGCGATCCGTGAGCTGACCGGAGGCTTCGGCGCGGACGTGGTGATCGACGCGGTCGGCCGCCCGGAGACCTGGAAGCAGGCTTTCTACGCCCGCGACCTGGCCGGCACCGTCGTGCTCGTCGGCGTGCCCACCCCGCAGATGACCGTCGAGCTGCCGCTGCTGGACGTCTTCGGCCGCGGCGGCGCGCTGAAGTCCAGCTGGTACGGCGACTGCCTGCCCAGCCGCGACTTCCCGCTGCTGACCGAGCTCTACCGGCAGGGCCGCCTCGACCTGGACGCGTTCGTCTCCGAGGAGATCAGCCTCGACCAGGTCGAGGACGCCTTCACCAAGATGCACCACGGTGACGTGCTGCGTTCCGTGGTGGTCTTCTGATGCCGGCCCGGATCGACCACACGGTCACCTCCGGCACGTTCTCCCTCGACGGCGAGGTCTTCGACGTCGACAACAACGTGTGGGTGCTCGGCGACGACGCCGAGTGTCTGGTGATCGACGCCCCGCACGACGTGGCGGCCATCCAACGCCTGGTCGGCGACCGCCGGGTGGTCGCGATCGTGGCCACCCACGCCCACGACGACCACGTCCGGATGGCCCCCGCGCTGGCCGACGCGACCGGCGCGCCGGTCCTGCTGCACCCCGCCGACCGGGTGCTCTGGGACCAGGTCCACCCCGACGTGGCCCCCGGTGGCGAGTTGGCCGACGGTGAGTTCATCGACATCGGGGGTACCCGCATGCAGGTGCTCCACACGCCCGGCCACAGCCCCGGCGCCTGCTGCCTCTACGCGCCCGACCTCGGTGTGGTCTTCACCGGCGACACGCTTTTCGCGGGCGGTCCGGGCGCCACCGGCCGCTCGTACAGCGACTTCCCGACCATCATCACGTCGATCCGTACCCGGCTGCTGGACCTGCCGCCCGGGACGATCGTGCACACCGGTCACGGCGACAGCACCACCATCGCCGCCGAAGCCCCCCACCTCGACGAGTGGCTCGCCCGCGGCCACTGACCGGCACCACCGACCACAGCGGACGGAGGGCCGAACCGGCCCTCGCACCCGTGCCGCGCAGGCGCGACTCATCCCGGCAGCGGCAGCCGGCAGCCGGCAGGCTGCAGAAGAAGCATCGGACCTCCACCGAACCTCCGCGACATCGGCGCAATCTGCTGCGGCGACTGTGGTTTGCTCCAGTGATGACGCAGTCCAGCACGGCAACGCCGGCGGCGCACCGGATCGCCTATCTCGACAATGCCGCAGACAGCGACGTCGGCCGCCGGTACAAGCGCGACCTGCTCGCCGCGCTGCGGGTGGAGCCGGGTCTGGCGGCGCTCGATGTCGGTTGCGGCCCTGGAACCGACCTTCCCGCGCTGGCCGTCGCGGTCGGGGAGGGCGGGACGGTGGTCGGCGTCGACCGGGACCCGGTGATGGTCGAGCGGGCCAGGCAGCGGACGGCCGCACTGCCGCAGGTCCAGGTGCGCACGGGTGACGCGCACGGGCTGCCGGTCGATAACGCCAGCGTCGACCGGGCGCGGGCTGACCGGGTACTCCAGCATCTGGCTGATCCGGCCGAGGCGGTGGCTGAAATGCGCCGCGTACTGCGCCCAGGTGGCCTGGTCGCGTTGGCCGAACCCGACTGGGACACCCTTGCCATCGATGCCGCCGACCTCGCGACCAGCCGCGCCTACACCCGCTATGTCTGCGGCGACGTGGTCCGCAACGCCGCGATCGGCCGGCACCTGGGTCGGCTGCTGCACGACGCCGGGTTCGTCGTGGAGTCCGTCGATGCCACTGTCGTCCTGTTCCGCGACTACGCCAGCGCCGAGGCGATCCTGCGGATGCCGGCGGTGGCCGAGCGGGCCTGGCGGGCCGGCGCTGTCGAGGAGCGGGCGGCACGGGACTGGCTGGCCGACCTGGCCGATGGTCCATTCCTGGCGGCATTCACGTTCTTCACTGCGATCGGCTGCGCGCCGGCGTGAACCACGTCTGGGCCGAAGCAGGTGACCTCTCGCAGTGACCGTCGGGCTGCCCCGGTCTGCCGGAACATGATTCTCGTTTACGGCTGCCGACCGGAACTGGACGCTCTGCGGCCATCCGTCGTTCATCTGTGGCGGGTTGGTTGCGGTCATGCACCTGAACCTCCGTGCCCGCAAACGGGCCGCAGTCATCGGCGGCACCACAGCCGTCGTCCTTCTGGCCTCTGTCGGCACCGCCTGGGCCGATCCGTTGGGGTGGTGGGCAAGCCAGTCGCACCCGTTCGCGGTGAACGCCGACTACGGCGTGGCCAACCCGCACAGCGGCGGCACTGTGGTCGGCAATCTGCTGGCCAATGACCACGGCGCGACCGCGGTCGTCCGCAGCACCGGCCTCGACAACCCGGCCGCGGGCAGCCTCACGGTGCACGCCGACGGCTCCTACAGCTTCACGCCGGCCGTTGCGGGCAGCCACGGCACGGTGCACTTCAGCTACACCGCGACCGACGCCGTCACGCTCTACCGGGACGCGGTACCCGGGGCGGACAAGATCCCGTCGCTGGGCGCGCTGGAAGGCCCGAACGGTTCGTCCGTGCTGATCTCCGGTGGCGGCTTCGGCTCGTCGTTCGCGCCGGTACCGGGTAAGCCGGGCTGGTTCTACGGCGTCACCGACCGCGGCCCGAACGCCGACAACGACGGCCCGGCGGGCGACAAGGTCTTCGCCAACCCGACCTTCAACCCGCAGATCGGCCTGTTCCAACTCGTCGGCGGCAAGGCGGTGCTGCAGAGGACGATCCTGCTCAAGGCGCCCGACGGCACGGCGTACAACGGCCTGCCGAACCCGGTGACGAAGACCGCGGCGAGCGCGGAGAAGACCGAGGACCTCTACGGCAACTCCATCGACCCGACTGTGCCCTACCCCGTGCCGGGCAGTTCGCCGGCCGTGACGCTGAACCCGGACAACGGCTACGACTGCGAGGGTCTGGTCGCGTTGGCGGACGGCACGTTCTGGATCTCCGACGAGTACGGGCCGTTCGTCACGCACTTTGACTCCTCCGGTAAGGAGATCGAGCGGCTCTCGCCGTGGGGCGCCGACACCGGGTTCGGGCTGGGCCAGGGCCACAAGGTCGACACCAGTCACCCGCTGCCGATCGAGTTGACGCTGCGCACCAAGAACAAGGGCATGGAGGGCCTCACCGTCACGCCGGACGGTCGCACGCTCGTCGGCATCATGCAGTCGGCGCTCACCGTGCCCGACTACGGCGTCGACGCCAAGGGCAAGACCATCAAGCCGGCCAACGTCGCCCCGGTGCGGATCGTCACCGTCGACCTCAAGACCAAGGCGATCCACGAGTACCTGTACCTGCTGACCAACCCGGCCACCACCGCCGGGGCCGTCAGCGAGATCACCGCGCTGCTCCAGCACCAGGTTCCTGGTCGACGAGCGGGACGGCAACCAGGGCGAGTCCGGCCAGGCGGCGGTCAAGAACCTCTACGCGATCGACCTGACCGGCGCGACCGACATCAAGGGTGACGGGGTGAACCCGTTGGGCCGCCTCGTCACCACGGCCGCCGGCCCGAAGTCCATCGAGGCGTACGTCGGCGACGCGACCACGGCCAAGGCCGGGCTGCTGCTGGCGCAGGCGGGTATCACGCCGGTGAGCAAGACGCCGTATCTCGAACTCGGCACGGTGCTCAACCAGCTCGACCCGTCGGGTGCGTTCTTCAGCCACGACAAGCTCGAAGGCGTCGCGGTCGCGGACGGCGGAAGGACGCTGTACGTCGCCAACGACAGCGACTTCGGCATGGACCACCTGCTCGGCCAGGATGAGGCAGCGTGCGAGGCGTCCGGACTCTCCGACACGACGGCCTGCGCTCCGGTGAAGTCGACCACGACCGGCCGGTACCTCTTCCACTCCAAGACACTGGACGCCAGCGGCGTGGTGGACGACGGCGAGATCCTCAAGATCGACGTGTCGAAGCTCCCGCTGGTGCTCGGCACGGCAACGGTCACGATCAGGTACTGACCCCGTCGATCCGCGACGGCCCGCTCCCGCCCACCGGGGAGCGGGCCGTTCGCCATATCTCGTTGCCACCGGTGCCTGCGGCCTGCGACAGTGCCGGCGTGGACTCCCGACGGGCGCAGGTCGCGCGCATCCGGCCGCTGGCACTCACGGCCCTGCGCGAGTACCCGATGCCGGCCGGGCACCTGACGTTCGTGTCGCACGGGGAGAACACCACGTTCCGGCTGGACGGCAGCTACCTCGTGCGGGTGCACCGGCCGCAGCGGCACGGGCGTGACGTCGACCCGTCGGCGGCGATCCGCTCCGAGCTGGACTGGCTTGCCGCGATCCGCGCGGACACCGACGTCGAGGTGCCGGTGCCGGTCGCCGCCCGGGACGGCCGGCGGGTCGTGGAGTCGGGTGGGCGGGCGGTGTCGGTGCTGCGTTGGATGGACGGGCGGATCCACGAGAACACGGTCCGGCCGGTACACCTCGGCCGGCTCGGTACCGCGATGGCGACGCTGCACGCGCACACGCAGTCCTGGACGCCACCGGCCGGGTTCACCCGGATCCGCTGGGACTTCGAGACGTTCTTCGGCGACGTGATGGTCTACGGCGGCGTACCCGCGAAAGGGGTCTGGGAGCTGCTCCCGGCCGACACCCGGCGCGCCTTCGAGCGGGTGGCCGAGCGGATGGTGGGCCGCTTCAGTGACCTCGCGCTCGTGCACGCCGACCTGCACCCGGGCAACGTGCTCTTCCACGCCGGCCGGGCCCGGCCGATCGACTTCGACGACTGCGGGTACGCCCCGCTCCGGTACGACGTCGCCGTGGCGCTGTGGGAACTGCGCTACCGCCCCGACTACGACGCGTACCGGGCAGCCTTCCTGGCCGGCTACCGCTCGGTACGGCCGCTCGACGCCGACGACATCGACGACTTCATCGCGCTACGGGAGGTCGCCTTCGGCCTCTGGTACGCCGGCAACGCCCAGGTGGACCCGGTGTTCCGGGCCGGCTTCGACCGGACACTCGCCTACAGCGCGCAGTCGATCGACCGTCTCCTCCCGGCCGGCTGAAGCGGCGGTCAGCGCAGCGCGTCGCGGATCTCCAGTAGCTGGCGCCGTTCCACCGCGAAGTCCCGGGGGCGGGGCGAGTCGGGGTTGGTATCCAGGATGACCTCCACCGCGTCCAGTGCGGCCAGCGCGGTGACATCACCCGCCACCTGCCCGACCGTACCCACCCCGAGTGGTCGGTCGGCGGGGGCCGGGCGCTGTGAGAGTCGGGCTTTGATCCGGGGTACCAGTGCCGGGACGGGGCGGCCGATCCGTCGTGCGGCGTCGTGCAGGCTCGGAATTCCGGTGTCCCGCAACCACTCCAGCCGGGGATTGATCGGGTGCCAGGCGTCGGCGTAGCGGGCGGCGCGCCGGATCGCAGCCGGGCTGGCACCGCCCACCCAGACCGGCGGCGGACCGGCCGGGGAGAGCGGGCCGGTGGCGACGTCGGCGAAGCCGTCACCGGAGACCGTCGGTCCCTGCCAGGCGCGGGTCACCACGTCGAGGGCTTCGTCGGTCAGCCGGCCCCGCTGCGCGGCGTCGAGGCCGAGCACGGCGAACTCGGTGGTCGCCCAGCCGCTGCCGACGCCGAGTACGAAACGGTTGCCGCTCAACAGGTGCAGCGTCGCGGCCAGTCGGGCGGTGAGCAGCGGGTGGCGGTAGGGCAGCACCAGGACGGAGGTACCGAGGCGGATCCGGGTGGTCTGCGGGGCCAGCCAGGTCAGCAGGGTGAACGGGTCGTAGAACGGGTCCGGGTAGAGCGCGCTCACCTCGGGCGTGGGCGCCACGTGGTCGGAGACGACGAGGGTGTTGAACCCGCTGTCCTCGGCGAACCTGGCCCAGTCCAGCAGGACGGCGGGCGATGCCTCGGGCCCGAAGTTTGGGACGTTGACGCCGAGCGGGATCACCGCGCCGCAGCCCGCAGGTAGACCCGGAACGGCTCCTCGATCGCGGCCGGGGACAGCCCGGTGTCGCCGTGCCGGACCAGTCCCGGTTGCAGCAGTGCGAGGGCGTCCATCAGCCGCCCGCCGGGCGCCGGGTCCGGGTCGATGGCCGGGGGGACAGCCGCCCGCCCGGCCGCGTAGACGAGCTCGCGTACCCCCGCGGCCGCGGCGACCGTCCGGCACAGGGCGCACGGCTCGCAGCTGGAGTACACGGTTGCTCCGCGCAGGTCGGCTGAGCCGGCTCGCCGGGCCGCGTCCCGGATCGCCGTCACCTCGGCGTGCGCGGCCGGGTCATGATCGGCCAGCACCGTGTTCACTCCGACGCCGAGCACCACGCCCTCGCGCACCACGACGGCCGCGAACGGAGCCTCGCCCAGGGCCGCCCGGTCCGTCGCGAGCCGTACCGCGTGCGCGAGCAGCCCGGCCTCGCCGCCGAGGTCGTCAACCGCCGCCCCGATCAGTTCCAGCGTGCCCGCTGACGCAGTCGCGCCGGCCGAGCCCGGCGTGCCGGTGCCCGGGCTCAGCTCCTGGAAGAGGGTGACCGGCAGGCTCGCCGGGCCGTCCAGGCGGGCGTTGCGGGAGTGCCACGGGGTGTCCACCGGCGCGGCCACCACCGGTACCCCCGCACCTGTTGAGGCCGCGACCGCCGCGGCCACGTCGCCGACCTGCAAGGCCAACCGGATCGGCGGTCCGGCCGCGCCGCCGGTCTCCACCGCCGCGATGAACCGCCCGTGCGCCGGGTTGGCCAGTTCGAGCGTGGCCCGGCCGGCATCGAGGATCACCACCCGCGCGCCGTCCGGCCCGGCGACCGCCAGCGACTCGGCCAGTCCGAGAACGTCGCGGTAGTAGTGCACTGCCGCGTCGAAGTCCTCGGTGACCAGGACAATCCGCAGCTGTTCAACTCCGAAGCCAGCCATAGCAGCACGATAGAAGCCGACCCTGGCATCGGGAACACCGGGTTGACCCCGCGCGCGACTTGACCAACCTTGTACTAAGGCATAAAAGAAGGTGGCCGAAGTACTTGACAAGGGCAGCTCGCCGGATGGAATGTCATCGATGGGATAGCGCTCTCCAATCGTCCGGACAACGCAGTCGATCACCCCACACCCCACCCCGAGCCCGCCAGGGGCGGCCGCTCCCGCGACCTGGCCGGGCTGTTCGGCGACACGGCGTCGGTGTCAGCACGCCGTGTCGCCAGGAACGGAGCACCCGTCCATGAACGAATCGCCCCCTGCCCGGAAGCCGTCCCGGCCACGCCGGCCCGGCCGCCGTCGCCTGGCGCTGGGCGCCGTCCTGGCGCTGGTGCTGGCCAGCGGCGTGGTCGTCGGCACGCAGCAGGCCAACGCCGCCGACCAGCCGTGGATGAACACCGCCCAGACGCCCCTCGCAGCGAGCCAACGAGCTGCTGGCCGCGATGACGCTGGCCGAGAAGCTGGCGATGATGCACGGCGGCGCCGGCTGCGGCTACGTCGGCTGCGTCGACGCCAACACCCGGCTCGGGCATCCCGGCGCTGCACCTGCAGGACGGGCCGGTCGGCGCCGGCGACGGGTTCACCGGCGTCACCCAGCTGCCCGCCCCGGTCGCCGGCGCGGCGAGCTGGGACACCGCGCTGATGAACGCCGTACGGTCAGGTGCTCGGCTCCGAGCAGTGGGGCAAGGGCACCAACGTGGTGCTCGCCCCGACCATCAACATCGTGCGCGACCCGCAGTGGGGCCGGGCGTTCGAGTCGTTCGGCGAGGACCCGTACCTCGCCGGGCAGATCGGCGCCGCCGACATCCAGGGCATCCAGAGCCAGGGGCCGATGGCGCAGGTCAAGCACTACGCCGTCTACAACCAGGAGACCAACCGCAACAGCATCACCGACAACGCGATCGTCGCCGACCGCACCGAGCGGGAGATCTACCTGCCGGCGTTCGAGACGTCGGTGAAGCAGGGCGGCGCCGACTCGGCGATGTGCTCCTACTCCGCCATCAACGGCGCCTTCGCCTGCGAGAACGGGCCGCTGCAGAACGCCATCCTCAAGGGCGACATGGGCTTCACCGGGTTCATCACCTCCGACTGGGGCGCCACCCACTCCACCGTCGCGTCGGCCAACAACGGCCTCGACATGGAGATGCCGGGCAGCGACTACTTCGGCACGGCGCTGACCAACGCGGTCAACAACGGGCAGGTGTCGCAGGCGACCATCGACGACCACGTCCGCCGGATCCTGACCTCGATGTTCCGGCGGGGCTGTTCGACCGTGCGCAGACCGGCAACACCGGCGGCCGTGGTGACCAGCGCCGCCCACAACGCCATCGCCAAGCAGGTCGCGCAGGAGGGTTCGGTGCTGCTGAAGAACACCGGCCCGGTCCTGCCGATCGGCACCGGCACCACCTCGATCGCGGTCATCGGCGACGGCGCCGGCACCAACGCGATGTCCCAGGGCGGCGGCAGCGCGGGCGTCAACGCGCCGTACCTGGTCACGCCCGTACCAGGGCATCAAGACCCGCGCCGGCACCGGCGTCAACGTCACGTACTCGCAGGGCATCGCCTCCGCCGAGCGGCGCGCTGCCGCCGGTGGCCAGCACGTACCTGACGCCGAGCTCGGGCACCGGCGCCGGCCTCACCGCGTCGTACTACAACAACACCGGGCTCACCGGCACGCCGGTGCTGACCCGCAACGAGTCCACGTGGACAACGTGTGGGGCGGCGCGTCGCCGGCCGCCGGGGTCAACGCCACCAACTGGTCGGCGAAGTGGACCGGCACCCTGCACCCGCCGACCACCGGCACCTACCAGCTCTCGCTGACCAGCGACGACGGCTCCCGGGTCTTCATCAACGGGCAGCAGGTCATCAACAACTGGTTCAACCAGGGCAGCACCACCCGTACCGGCACCGTCACGCTGACCGCCGGGCAGGCGGCGAGCATCGAGGTCGACTACTACAACGCCGGCGGCGCCAGCAACGCGACGCTCGGCTGGAGCATCCCCGGCCAGTCCGTGCACGACCAGGCGGTCGCCGCCGCCCGGGCGGCCAACCTCGCCGTGGTGTTCGTCTCGAACTTCGAGTCCGAGGGCGGCGACCTGAGCGGCATCAACCTGTCGGCCGCGCAGAACACGCTCGTCACCGACGTCGCCGCGGCCAACCCCAACACGGTCGTCGTGGTCAACAGCGGCTCCGCGGTCACCATGCCGTGGGTCAACGCGGTCAAGGGCGTGGTCGAGGCGTGGTACCCGGGCCAGGAGGACGGCAACGCGATCGCCTCGCTGCTGTACGGCGACGTCGAACTTCAGCGGCAAGCTGCCGGTCACCTTCCCGACCGCGCTGTCCCAGGGGCCGACCAACACCACCGCCCAGTGGCCCGGGCCAGAACGGCACCGTGCAGTACTCCGAGGGCCTCAAGGTCGGCTACCGCTGGTACGACAGCCAGAACCTCACGCCGCTGTTCCCGTTCGGCTTCGGCCTGTCCTACACCACCTTCGGCTACGCCAACCTGACCGTCGGCCAACCCGACGCGAACGGCAACGTCGCGGTCGGCTTCGACGTCACCAACAGCGGCACGCCGGGCCGGCGCCGAGGTGCCCCAGGTGTACGTCGGGCAGCCGAGCGCGGTCGGTGAGCCGCCGAAGAACCTGCGCGGCTTCACCCGGATCAGCCTCAACCCGGGGCAGACCCAGCACGTGGCGCTGACCCTGGACGCGCGCAGCTTCCAGTACTGGAACAACGGCTGGACCAACGCGGCCGGCACCAACACCGTCTACGTCGGCTCGTCCTCGCGCGACATCCGGCTCACCGGCACCACCACCATCGGCGGCGGCGGCGGCGGCGGCGGCGGCGGCACGCAGACGGCGCTGCCGCGCACCGGCTGGACGGTGACGGCGTCGTCGACCGGCGGCGGTGACGTGCCGGCGAACATGCTCGACGGCAACACCGGCACCCGCTGGAGCACCGGCACGCCGATGGCGAACGGGCAGTCGCTTCACCCTGGACCTGGGCTCGGCGCAGAGCATCGACCAGATCGTGATGGACTCGGCCGGCAGCGCGAACGACTACGCCCGCGGCTACCAGGTCTTCGCCTCGACCGACGGCGACCAACTTCGGCACCGCGGTCGCCACCGGCACCGGCACCGCCGCCAAGGTGACGGCGACGTTCCCGGCGACGACCGCCCGCTACGTCAGGGTCGTGCAGACCGGGACCTCGACCAGCTGGTGGTCGATCGCCGAGCTGAACGTCTACACCGACGGCAGCACCGGTGACCGGCGGCACGGGCACCGTGCTGCCCCGGACCGGCTGGACCGCGACCGCGTCGGCCACCGGTGGCGGTGACGTGCCGGCGAACGCGCTCGACGGCAACACCGGCACCCGCTGGAGCACCGGCACGCCGATGGTGAACGGTCAGTCGTTCACTCTCGACCTGGGCGCGGCGCGGACCTTCTCGAAGCTCACCATGGATTCGGCCGGCAGCGCGGCGCGACTACGCCCACGGATACCAGGTCTTCGTGTCCACCGACGGCACCAACTTCGGCACCGCGATCGCCACCGGCACGCCGACGACCGCCCTGGTCACGGCGACCTTCCCGACGACAACGGCGCGCTACGTCAGGGTGGTGCAGACCGGCGCCTCGACGAGCTGGTGGTCCATCGCCGAGGTGAACCTCTACAGCTGAGTCCCGGCCAACCCGCCCCGCTGACCGCCCGGGTCAGCGGGGCGGGCGGTTGGCGGGCGGGCGGTCAGTTGGGCGGCCGGCAGCCCGGTCCGGTCAGGCCGGGCGGTAGCGGTTCAGGGCCTCGCAGGCCTGAGCGGTCATTGCCGCGATCACCTCGCCGGCCGGCTGTACCGAATCGACCAGACCCGACGCCCTCGCCGGCCAGTAGCGCCATCTCCGTCAGGTCACCGGTGGTGAGGCCACGCATCGGGACGATGTTGGAGAACTTGTGCATGTCGAGGTGCTGGCCGCCGAGGTCGGTGTGGCCGATCACCGGCAGGCCGGAGGTGTCCGCCGGGATCTCCGCCAGCCGGTCGTGCCACTCCCGGACCACCTTGTTGCGCAGTACCCGCATCGGGTTGAACTGCGGCATGTCCGGCCCGAACATGGGGGTACGCAGCGTGCCGGTGCCCTTCGCGGACACCAGCGCCGCCTTGTAGCCGTCGTGGGCCAGTGACTCGTCGGTCGCGACCAGCCGGGTACCCACCCAGGCGCCGTCCGCGCCGAGCATCAACGCGGCGGCCAGCCCGCGCCCGTCCGCGATCCCGCCGGCGGCCAGCACCAGCGCCGGCGCAACCGCGTCGACCACCAGGGGCACCAAGGCGAAAGTCGGCAGCGTGGCGAAGTTGTGGCCGCCAGCCTCCAATCCCTGCGCCACCACCACATCCACCCCGTCGTCCACCGCCCGCTTGGCCGCGTCCACCGAGCCGACCTGCTCGAAGACCCGGACACCGGCCGCATGCAACTGGTCGATCCAGGCGCGCGGCGGGTGCCCCCAGTGGAACGAGGCGACCGCGACGGCGGCGGCGCACACCACATCGAGCTGCGCCTGCTCGGTGAAGATGGTGATGAAGTTGACGTTGAACGGGTTCGCGGTACCGGCCCGGATCGCGTCGATGGTCTGGGCGAGCGCGGGGGCCGGCATCAGCCCGACGCCGAGTGATCCCAGCGCCCCCGCCCGGCTCACCGCGACCGCGAGGTCCGGTGTCATGCCGACGAACGCCATCCCCGCCTGGGCGATGGGCGTGCTCAGGTCGAAGGCTTCGGTGAAGCGTGTGGTCAGTCTCATCCATCCACGGTGTCGGATCTCGGCCGCAGGGGTGTCGCCCGGCGTGCAGCGCGAGGTTGCATTGGGTGCACGGGGCAGTGACGGAGGGCACTGGGAGTGGGCAGGACGGGGGAGCGGTGATGGCGGAACAGTGGTCGACGCTGGGCAGCCCGCGCCCCGGGCAGTTCGAGCACTGGCGTGAGTTGATCTGTGCCGCGTTCCTGGCGCTGACCGCCGAGTCCGACCTGCGTGCCAGCTTCACCGGCACGGTCACCCAGTGGCCGCTTGGCAGCCTGAACCTGGCCCGGATCGACTCGCAGCGACAGCAGGTGCGGCGTACGGCCAAGGACATCGAGCGCAGCCCGCGCGAGGGTTACTACGCCAACCTGCAACTGCGCGGGGACAGCCGGATGGCCCAGCAGGGGCGTACCACCACGCTGCGTCCCGGAGATCTGGCGGTGGTCGACACCCGGGCGCCCTTCGCCTTCGACTTCCGCACCGACTTCCGGCAACTGTCGCTGTTCGTGCCCGCGTCTCTGCTGGAGGAGCAGGCGTCCGGCACCATCCCGACCGCCACCCGGATCGACACGGCCACCGGCGTCGGCGCGGCAGTCCGGCACGCGCTGCAGGCGCTCACAGCCGGCACGATGGCGCCTGCCGCGGCGGCCCGGCTGGCGACCCATACGACGGGCCTGCTCGCGGTTGCCCTGGACGCCACCACCGGCGCGGCAGCCGGCCCGGTACGCGCGCCCCGCTCGTACGCCGCCGCGCTGGCCGACATCGACGAGCACCTGGCCGACGACGACCTGTCGCCGGCCGCCACCGCCCGCCGGTTGGGCATCTCCGTTCGTTGGCTGCACGCCCTCTTCGCCGGCGAAGAGCACTCCTACGCCGCGACCGTACGGTGGCGGCGGCTGGAGCGCGCCGCCCGCGACCTCGGCGACCCGGCCCGCCGGCACCTGCGGGTCATCGACATCGCCAGCGACGCCGGATTCGCCAGCGTGGCGAGCTTCCACCGCGCGTTCCTCCGCGAGTGGGGCACCACCCCGGCCCAGTTGCGCGATCACCCGGCCTCGCGGCAGCACCCGAGAATGTAAATTCCACTCTCTGTCTAGGGGTTCGATACGTTCTGCGACCGACCGCGTTGACATGCGTGAATGGCCACGGCGAACATCGCCGGGTGACATCCCACCACCGCCGACGCGCACTGCGCGCCGCCACGGCCACGTCCCTGGCCGCCGTCCTGCTCCTTTCCGGGCTGGCAGCGCCAGCCTTCGCCGCCGATCCGGTCGAGCTGATCGTCAACGGCGCCTTCGACTCCGGCTCCGCCCCCTGGTACTCCTACGGCACCGCCAACCCAGCCGCCGTCGTCGACGGCCGGTACTGCGCCGACGTCGCCGGTGGGTTGGCCAACCCCTGGGACGCCGGGATCGGCGAGAACGACCTGACGCTGGTCACCGGCGCCACCTACACGCTGAAGTTCACCGCCTCGGCCAGCGCAGCCGCCTCGATCAAGGCCAACGTGCAGCTGGGCGTCGACCCCTACACGGCAGAGTTGAGCCAGACCGTGGCGGTCGGGGGCAGCCAGACCTACACGTACACGTTCACTTCCACCAGTACCACCGACAAGGCGCAGGTGGCCTTCCAGCTCGGTGGCAACGCCGCGGCGTACACCGTCTGCCTGGACGACGTCTCGCTGCTCGGCCCGCCACCGTCCACCGGGGGCGCCGAGCTGCTGACCAACGGCACCTTCGCCGACGGAACCGCGCCGTGGTGGTGGACCGCCTCCGCGCCGTCGGCCGTCGTCGACGGGCAGCTGTGCGCCACCATCGCCGATGCGACCACCAACCCGTGGGACGCGATCATCGGGCAGAACGACGTCCACCTGAGCGCGGGCACCACGTACAAGCTGTCGTTCACCGCGAAGGCAAGCAAGAACGTCACGGTACTGGCGAACGTGCAGCTCGCTGACGCGCCCTACACCCAGCAGTTGTCGCGGGCCACCCAGGTGGGGACGGCAGCGGCCGACTTCAGCTACACGTTCACCGCCGACAGCGACTCGACCGCCTCGCAGGTGGCGTTCCAGATCGGCGGCACCGCCGGCGGCTGGACGTTCTGCCTGGACAACGTCTCGCTCACCGGCGGTGCGGCGCCCGAGGTCTACGTGCCCGACACCGGCCCCCGGGTCCGGGTCAACCAGGTCGGCTACCTGCCGGCCGGCCCCAAGCGGGCCACCGTGGTCACCGACGCGACGACCGCGCTGGGATGGCAGTTGAAGAACGCGGCCGGCACGGTGGTCGCCGCCGGACAGTCCACCCCGGCGGGCGTGGACCCGTCGTCGGGGCAGAACGTCCAGACCATCGACTTCTCGGGGTACCAGGGGACCGGCACCGGGTACACGCTGGTGGCCGACGGGCAGACCAGCTTCCCGTTCGACATCGCCGGCAACATCTACGCCAACCTGCGCTCGGATTCGTTGCAGTTCTTCTACCTCCAGCGCAGCGGCATCGCCATCGACGGCGCGCTGGTCGGCGCGCAGTATGCGCGGGCAGCAGGGCACCTCGGCGTGGCGCCCAACCAGGGCGACACCAGCGTGCCGTGCCAGCCGGGCGTCTGCGATTACCGGCTGGACGTGCGCGGTGGCTGGTACGACGCCGGTGACCACGGCAAGTACGTGGTGAACGGTGGGATCGCCACCTACCAGCTGCTCAGCGAGTTCGAGCGGACCAAGACGGCCACCGACGTGCGCGCAGGCGGTCTGGCCGACAGCACGCTGCGGGTACCCGAGCGCGGCAACGGAGTGCCGGACATCCTCGACGAGGCGCGCTGGGAGCTGGACTTCCTGCTGCGCATGCAGGTCCCGGCCGGGCAGCCGTTGGCCGGCATGGCGCACCACAAGATCCACGACCAGAACTGGACCGGCCTGCCACTCGACCCGGCGGCCGACCCGCAGCCACGCGAGCTGCACCCGGTCTCCACGGCCGCCACCCTCAACCTGGCCGCCGTGGCAGCCCAGGCGGGCCGGCTCTACGCCAACTACGACCCGGCTTTCGCGGCCGCCGCACTGGCCGCCGCGAAGACCGCCTACGCGGCCGCCAAGGCGCACCCGGCGCTGTACGCGCTGGACAGTGACGGTACCGGCGGCGGCGCGTACGGCGACGACAAGGTCACCGACGAGTTCTACTGGGCGGCGGCCGAGCTGTTCATCACCACCGGCGACCCGGCCTACCTGGCCGACGTCACGTCCTCGCCGCTGGCGACCGGCGAGGTGTTCTCCGGCGACAGCTTCGGCTGGCAGTCGGTCGGCGCGCTCGGCCGCCTCGACCTGGCCACCGTGCCGAACCTGCTGCCCGCCGCCGACCGGGCCGCCGTCAAGGCGTCCGTGGTGAGCGCCGCCGACGCGCTGCTGGCCACCCAGAACGGCCAGGCGTACGGCCTGCCCTACGCCCCGTCCGGCGGGAAATACGTGTGGGGCTCGAACAGCAACGTGCTCAACAACATCGTGGTGATCGCCACCGCGTTCGACCTGACCAGCGCAGCGAAGTACCGCGACGGCGCGGTGCAGGGCGCCGACTACCTGTTCGGCCGCAACGCCCTCAACCACTCCTACGTCACCAACTACGGCGAGGTGTCATCGCAGAACCAGCACACCCGCATCTACGCCCACGAGCTGAACGCCGACCTGCCGCACCCGCCGACCGGCTCGCTGGCCGGCGGCCCGAACAGCGACCTGCAGGATCCGTTGGCGGGCAAGCTGCTCAAGGGCTGCGCCGCCCAGTTCTGCTACGTCGACGACATCCAGTCGTACGCCACCAACGAGATCGCCATCAACTGGAACTCGGCGTTGGCCTGGGTCGGTGGCTTCCTCGCCGACCTCGGCGACGGCCAGCTCCCGGCGCCGGCGAATTGCCAGGTGACCTACACGAAGCACAGCGAGTGGGGGGCCGGCTTCATCTCACAGGTCACCGTGAAGAACACCGGCACCACGGCGGTCGACGGCTGGGACCTGTCCTTCACGTTCACCGGCGGCCAGCAGATCAACCAGCTCTGGAGCGGTGACGCCAGCCAGTCCGGCGCCGGCGTCTCGGTGGCCAACCTGAGCTGGAACGCCACGATCGAGCCCGGCCAGTCGGTGACGTTCGGCTTCACCGGTACCACCTCAGCCGCCAACCCGGACCCCGAGTTGTTCAAGCTCAACGGTTCGGCCTGCGGCTGACGCCCTGTCCCCACCGGGGGTACGCGCCGGCCCGGCACCGGTCGGCGCGTACCCCGTCCTCGGCCGGGCCCTCGGCCGGGCGACCGATCTGTGCCGAGCACGTCAGGATTTTGTCAAGAGGGGTCCGATTTCCCGGCCGGATGGTGTTGGCTTCAGGTATCACGGCGTTGCACGCCGGGCCAGATCGGGGTGCGGGGACGCGTCCCGCGCCGGTCGTCGGGGACACGGCAGGAGGCCGACTGTGGCCCGCTTCATTCGTAGGGACCAGATCGCGTTCGCGGCCGCGATTCTCGCGCCGCTGGCCGTCGCGGCGGCGCTGGTGCCGTTCCGAAATCACGTATCCGGCACCAACGCGGCCCTCATTCTGGTGGTCGTCGTGGTCGCCGTCGCCGCAAACGGGAACCGGCTGGCAGGTGCGCTGGCCGCGCTGTCCGGCGCGGCCTGGTTCGACTTCCTGCTGACCCGGCCCTACCAGCAGTTCGCCATCGGCAAGGCGGCCGACATCACCACGACGGTGCTGCTGCTCGCCGTCGGTCTGGCGGTCTCCCAGTTGGCGGCCCGGGCCCGCCGCCTGCAGGTGGTGGCGATCACCGACGCGGGCTACCTGGAGCACATCCACCGGGCCGCGCAGGCGGCCCAGTCCGGTGTCGGCGGCAACGAGGTGGTGGCCCAGGTGCGCACGCAACTGGTGGAGGTGCTGGGGCTGGTGGGGTGCCGGTTCGAGTACGGCACCCTGCTGGGCCACCCGCCGCGACTGGAGCACGACGGGAGCATCACCAAGGGGCGGACAGGGTGGAGCACCGAGCAGCATGGCCTGCCGGACGAGGAGATCGAACTACGGGTGTCCGCGGGCGGGCGCTTCTACGGGCGGTTCATGCTCCGATCGGGCCCCGACTCGGTGGACACCCTCCAGGCGCGGCTGGTCGCCGTCACCCTCGCCGACCAGACCGGCGCAGCCCTGGACGCCGCCCGTACCAGCCGCAGTCGGACCTGAGTCCCCGGGGCGCTCCTGCGCGCCCCGGGGACTCGTCGCCGGTCAGGGGTGGTAGGGGTACTGCTTGTCCAGCGCCAGGTTCAGTTGCAGGACGTTGACCGACGGTTCGCCCATGAATCCCAGTGCGCGGGTGGAGGTGTACCTGTCGATCAGCTTCTGCACGTTGGCCACGCCTGTGCCCCGGGCTTTGGCGACCCTGGGCGCCTGCAGGTCGGCGTAGTCGGTGCTGATTGCCGGGTCCAGCCCGGATCCGCTGGCGGTGACGGCGTCGGCCGGGACAGCCGGGGTGGCCGGCGCGTCACCGCGGATCGGCACGACGACGGCGGCGCTGTAGTCGTCGCCGAATTTCGCGCACTCGACGGTGACACCCTGGTAGGTGGCGAGGAATGGGGTCGCCGGGCAGGCCTCGTTGAGGCTGACCACCCGGGTGACCGGTCCGACGCCACCGTCGCGGTGGAAGACGCCCAGGACCGCCCCGACGCCGTTGTCGGTGCAGTACGGCCGGGAGCCGTCGACTCCCTCCAGTTCGCCGACCGCCAGGCTGCGCGAGCAGACGTTGGTGAGCAGGCTCGGCGTGCCGGTGTCGTCGGCGACCGACGGGTCGGGCAGGGTGTCCACGATCGATTCCGGTCCGAGGTTGCTGGCGCTGGTGGCGGTGGGGTCGTAGCCCTCACCGGCCGCCGACGGGCGGGACTGGAAGTACCGGGCCAGCGGCTTCCCGTCGCGGTCCAGGTACGCCTGACCGATCAGCGAGCTACCCACCGTCGCGTCACCGACCTTGACCATCGAGCCGTCGGCGTTGTGCCTGAGGCCGGGTAGTTGGGCGATCGCGGTGATCGCCAGCGGGTAGATGAGGCCGGTGAGCACGGTGAGGATGAGCAGCGCCCGCAGCGCGGCGAGGTGTTGGGCGAGCCAGGACGGTAGTCGCATCATGAGATCCCCGGGACGAACTGGATGATGAGGTCGATGATCTTGATTCCGACGAACGGGGCGACGACGCCGCCGACGCCGTAGATCAGCAGGTTGCGGCGCAGCATCGCGGCGGCGCTCGCGGGCGAGTAGCGGACTCCGCGCAGGGCGAGCGGGATCAGGATCACGATGATGATCGCGTTGAAGATGATCGCGGACAGGATCGCCGAGGTGGGGCTGTGCAGCCGCATGATGTTCAGCTTGTCCAGCCCCGGATACACCGCCGCGAACATGGCCGGGATGATCGCGAAGTACTTGGCGATGTCGTTGGCGATGGAGAACGTCGTCAGCGCCCCACGGGTGATCAGCAATTGCTTGCCGATCTCCACGATCTCGATGAGTTTGGTCGGGTCGGAGTCGAGGTCGACCATGTTGCCGGCCTCTTTCGCCGCCGACGTGCCGGTGTTCATCGCCACGCCGACGTCGGCCTGGGCCAGTGCCGGGGCGTCGTTGGTGCCGTCACCGGTCATCGCGACCAGCCGACCGCCCTCCTGCTCCTTGCGGATCAGGGCCATCTTGTCTTCCGGAGTGGCCTCGGCGAGGAAGTCGTCCACGCCGGCCTCCTGCGCGATGGCGCGGGCGGTCAACGGGTTGTCGCCGGTGATCATCACGGTGCGGATGCCCATCCGGCGCATCTCGTCGAAGCGTTCCCGCATGCCGGCCTTCACCACGTCCTTGAGGTGGATGACGCCCAGCGCTCGGGCCGGTTGCCCGTCGATGCGTTCGGCGACCACCAGTGGTGTGCCACCGGAGGCGGAGATGCCGTCGACGACCGGTCCGACATCCTCGGACGGGTGGCCGCCGTTGTCGCGTACCCACTTCATCACGGCGGTCGCCGCGCCCTTGCGCACCTGCCGGCCCTCGCTGTCCACTCCGGACATCCGGGTCTGCGCGGTGAACGGCACCCAGGTGGCCTGGCGTAGCTCGCCGGGCCCGCGTTCGCGCAGCCCGTACTGCGTCTTGGCGAAGACGACCACCGACCGTCCCTCCGGCGTCTCGTCGGCCAGGCTGGACAACTGCGCGGCGTCCGCGAGTTCGGCCGCGCTGGCGTCACCGACCGGGACGAACTCGCTGGCCTGCCGGTTGCCCAGGGTGATGGTGCCGGTCTTGTCCAGCAGCAACGTGTTCACGTCACCGGCGGCCTCCACGGCCCGGCCGGACATGGACAGCACGTTGCGTTGCACCAGCCGGTCCATGCCGGCGATGCCGATCGCGGACAGCAGCGCCCCGATCGTGGTGGGGATCAGGCAGACCAGCAGCGACACCAGGACGATGCCGGTCACTCCGTGGGAGTTCAGTGCCTGGCTGTCCGGGGCGAACCCCTGCACCGCCTTGGCGTAGATCGCCAGCGGTTGCAGGGTCGCCACCGCCAGCAGGAACACCACGGTCAGCGCGGCGAGCAGGATGTTCAACGCGATCTCGTTGGGTGTCTTCTGCCGGTTGGCGCCCTCGACCAGGCCGATCATCCGGTCGATGAAGCTCTCCCCGGGCTTCTGGGTGATCCGCACGACGATCCGGTCGGAGAGCACCCGGGTGCCGCCGGTGACGGCGCTGCGGTCGCCGCCGGACTCCCGGATCACCGGGGCCGACTCGCCGGTGATGGCCGACTCGTCGACGCTGGCGATGCCTTCCACCACGTCACCGTCACCGGGGATGGTCTGCCCCGCTTCGACGACGACGTAGGCGCCCTGCTGCAACTGGGGCGCCGGTACCGCCTCCTCCTTCGGGTTGGTTGCGCCGGGCTGCCAGTCGATGAGCCGTCGGGCCATCGTGTCGGTCTTGGCTCGACGCAGCGCGTCAGCCTGGGCCTTGCCGCGTCCTTCGGCGACCGCCTCGGCGAGGTTGGCGAACAGCACCGTCAACCACAGCCAGACGGTGATCAGCCACGCGAACACCGTGGGGTCGGCGATCGCCAGTACCGTGGTGAAGACCGAACCGATCTCCACGATGAACATCACCGGGTTACGCCAAAGCGTTGCCGGGTTGAGTTTGCGCAGCGCGTCCGGGGTCGACTTGAGTAGTTGTTGGGGGTCCAGCAGGCCGCCACCGACTCGGCGCGGTCCCTTCGCGGCCGGCGGCTGGGCCGCCGGGGTCCGATCCACGGTTGTTACCGACATGAGTGTTCCTTAATCCTTTTCTGGCAACAGCTTTCGGGCAGCAGAGTTCGGCAGCCGGCGGTCAGTGGATGCCTTCGGCCAGCGGGCCGAGAGCCAGCGCGGGCAGGTAGGTCAGCAGCACCACGACCAGGGTCACGGCGACGAGCATGCCGACGAACAACGGTTGGTACGTGCGCAGCGTGCCCGACGATTCCGGCACCGGCTTCTGCCTGGCCAGCGAGCCGGCCAGGCCCAGCACCCAGACGATCGGCAGGAACCGGCCGAGCAGCATGGCCAACCCCAGCGCGGTGTTGTACCAGGTGGTGTTCACCGAGAGGCCGGCGAACGCGGACCCGTTGTTGTTGGCCGCCGAGGTGAACGCGTACAACACTTCCGACAGCCCGTGCGGACCGGAGTTGAGCATCGAGGCACGTTGTTTGGGCAGCGCCATCGCCGCCGCCGTCCCGATCAGCACCAGCGCCGGGGTGGTCAGGATGTAGAGCGAGGCGAACTTGACCTCCCGCGCCCCGATCTTCTTGCCCAGGAACTCCGGTGTCCGGCCGACCATCAACCCGGCCACGAACACCGTGATCACCGCCAGGATCAGGATCCCGTAGAGGCCCGACCCGGTACCCCCGGGCGCCACCTCACCGAGCATCATGTTCGCCATCGCGACCGCACCGCCCAGCGGCGTGTACGAGTCGTGGAACGAGTCCACCGCCCCGGTCGACGTCAACGTCGTCGCCGAGGCGAACGTCGCCGACTGCAACACCCCGAACCGGGTCTCCGTCCCCTCCGTCGCGGCACCGACCGCCTGCGGCACCGTCCCGCCGTGCAGCCCCTGCAACACGTTGATGACGATCACGCTGCCGATCGCCATGATGGCCATCGCCGACACGATCGCGTAGCCCTGCTTGTTGTTGCCCACCAGCCGACCGAACGTGCGGGGCAGGCTGAACGAGATCACCAGCAGCAGGAAGATCTCCAGCCAGTTGGTCCAGGTGGCCGGGTTCTCGAACGGGTGGGCGCTGTTGGCGTTGTAGAAGCCGCCACCGTTGGTGCCGAGTTCCTTGATGGCCTCCTGGCTGGCCACCGGACCGCCGGTGATGTGCTGCGTCGCGCCGGTCAGGGTGGTCACGTCGTGACCCGCCGAGAAGTTCTGGATCGCGCCACCGGCGATCAACACGATCGCGCTGATCGCGGCGATCGGCAGCAGGATCCGGATCACGATCCGGACCAGGTCCACCCAGAAGTTGCCGAGCTGGTCGGTGGACTTGCGGGTGAAGCCACGCACCAGGGCGACGGCGACCGAGATACCGACCGCGGCGGAGGCGAAGTTCTGCACCGCGAGACCGGCCATCTGCACCAGGTGACCCATCGTCGACTCACCGGAGTAGGCCTGCCAGTTGGTGTTGGTCACGAAACTGACCGCGGTGTTCCACGACAGCGCCGGCGGCACGTCGCTGAACCCCAGTGACAGCAACAGATGCCCCTGTACCCGCTGGAACAGGTAGAGGAACAGTACCGACACCGCGCTGAAGGCGAGCACGCTGCGGGCGTACACCGGCCAGGACTGCTCCCCGGCCGGGTTGACGCCGATTCCCCGGTAGACGACCCGCTCCACCCGGGAGTGCCGGGTCGGGGTGATCGCCCGGTACATGTAGTCGCCCAGCGGTCGGTAGACAACCGCCAGCGCGAGGACCAGTGAGGCGATGAAAATGATGCCGGCCAACGTGGGGCTCATCAGAAGCGCTCCGGGAACAACAGGGCGGCCACCAGGAATCCCGTCAGGCCGACCGCCAGGATCAGACCGATCAGGTTTGTCGCATTCACAGCCGTTCCACTCCTCTGACCAGCAGTGCCAGCGCGCCGAACAGCACCACCGTCAGCGCCACGAAGATCACGTCACGCATCGAGGCTCTTCCTCCCTGTCCGCGTTAGTTGTAGCGGACTAATAGTCATTTCTGTCATAAATCGGACAATACGGGTAAGGATCGGGCGCTGAGCTGCTTTCTCCGTGAACTCGCTCCAGCCAGCGCCGGCCGGGTGGGAGCTCAGCGATCTCGGATGACCGCGAGTCGAAGTCAAGCCGTACCGGGTTCCGGCAGGTAGGGCCGTTGACGGGAAAACAACACCGCCCACGGCGTTCTTGACGCAATCTCGACGAGGGGTCAGCCGCGTCGGTGCCGGCGGGATTGCGGGCACGGTCGGACCCGGGCAGTTCGCTGAGCGCGAACCGGCGTCAGGCCAGCTTGACGTCAGGGCAGCCTGACGGAGAGGATCGAGGCATGAGTACGCCTGACGAGCTCGCCCGCCAGCACACCCTGCAGACGGCCATCGCCCGACACACCGAGCTGGCCCTGCGCGACACTCTCGCGCCGCCCGATGAGGTGGGCGATGTCTGGGGCGACGCACTCGCCCTCGATCGCGAGGAGGCACTGGAACTGCTGGCACTCGGCGAGTTGATCGCCCGCAAGGCCGCCTACGGCCGGCAGTTGGTGGTCCGCACCGCCCGCACCGCCGGTGCGTCGTGGACACAGATCGGCGCAGCGCTGGGCACCACCAAGCAGTCCGCCTGGGAGGCGCACCTGCGCTGGTTGGAGGAGCAGGTGGGGGCGCAGGAAGACGGCGACGCCGCTGCCTGACGACCGCATCCGCGGAGGCCGCGTCAGTGGGGCCGCGTCAGTGGGGCGCGCGAGTGGGGCTTGCGCGCGTGGATCAGTGGCCGAAGGAGTCCGAGTCGACGGCGGCCGACTCGCCGTGGTCGAGGGCGGAGATGGCGGCGACCTGCTGCGCCGTGAGCTGGAAGTCGAAGATGTCGATGTTGCTGCGCAGCCGGTCCGGGTTGGCCGACTTCGGCACGGTGACCAGGCCCAGTTCCATGTTCCAGCGCAGGATGACCTGGGCCGGGGTGCGGTCGAGCTCCTTGGCGATGTCGGTGATGACCGGCTGGCCGAGGACGTCGACGCCCTGCCCGCCCAGCGGTGACCAGGACTCGGTGACGATGCCGTGGGCGCGGTGGTACTCGCGGGCGGCGTCGCGGGTGACAGCCGGGCTGAGTTGGATCTGGTTCACGTCCGGGACGACGCCGGTCTCGGTGATGATCCGCTCCAGGTGGGCGGGCTTGAAGTTCGACGTGCCGATCGCCCGGACCCGGCCGGCCGCCAGCAGATCGGCGAGGCCCTGGAATGCCGCGACGAACTGGTCGTGCCCGGGGTTGGGCCAGTGGATGAGCAGCAGGTCGACGTAGTCGACCCCGAGCCGGTCGAGACTGGCCTGGTAGGCCTGCGCGGCCAACTCCCGCCCGTGCCACTGCTTGTTGAACTTCGTGGTCAGGAACAGCTCTGCGCGGTCCACCCCGGATGCCCGCACCCCGCGCCCGACGCCGACCTCGTTGCCGTAGGCCTCGGCGGTGTCGATCAGCCGGTACCCGGCCGTGATCGCGTCGGCGACGACCCGCTCGCACTGGGCGTCGTTCATGGGTGAGGTGCCGAGCCCGAGCTGCGGCATGTCCGCGCCGTGCAGCAGGCGGACGGTCGGAACGGCAACACTGCTCATGATCGTTTCCCTCGCTGCCGGAACAGGTACCCGCCGAATCTACCCACGCGGCGATCGGCCGGCCCGCTGGGCCCGCATCCATCGAAGCTTCCAGTCAGCTTGACGGCGAGCAGCCAGCTTGACGGCGAGCCGTCGATGTCCAAGGCTGGCTGCCATGCTTGAGCGGGGAGTGGCACTCGGTGGCCGCTACGTCCTCGCCGAACTCATCGCCCGCGGTGGGATGGGCGAAGTCTGGCGGGCCGAGGACACGGTTCTCGGCCGGCGGGTCGCGGTCAAGGCGCTGCTGCCAGTACTCGCCGGTGATCCCGGCTTCGCCGCCCGGTTCCGGACCGAGGCGCGGGCGATGGCCTCGCTCAGCCACCCGGGCATCGTCGAGATCTACGACTACGGCCAGGTCGACGGCATCGCCTACCTGGTGATGCAGCTCGTCGACAGCGAATCGCTCGGCGCGGTCATCCGCGCGGCCGGCCGGCTGGAACCCGGCCGCGCGATGCTGCTGCTGAGCCAGGCGGCGGACGCCATCCATGCCGCGCACACGCAGGGCATCGTGCACCGCGACGTCAAGCCCGGCAACCTGCTGCTACGCCCGGACGGGCGGCTCGCCCTCACCGACTTCGGCATCGCCAGGATCGTCGCCGCCGACCGGCTCACCTCTCCCGGGGAGGTCTTCGGCACCGCCTCCTACCTGGCCCCGGAGCAGGTGACCGGCGGTCCGGTCGGTCCACCCACCGACGTGTACGCCCTCGGCGTGGTCGCCTACGAGATGTTGACCGGCCGCAAGCCGTTCGAGGGCGAGAGCCCGCTCGCGGTGGCGCTCAGGCACGTCCACGACGAGCCGCCCGCGTTGCCGGACACCGTGCCCGAGCCGGTCCGGGCACTCGTCGCACGCGCACTGGCCAAGCACCCCGCCGACCGCTGGCCCAGCGCCGCCGCACTGGCGCAGGCCGCTCTGGCAGCGCAGGCCGCCTCGGTAGCGCACGGCGCCCCGGCGGCGATTCGCGAGCCGGCTCAGCCGCATCCGTCGTCGCCCGCTGCCGCGACCGGAGCGCGACCGGTTGGCGGTCCGGCGCCGGGTCGGGGTCGGCGTCGGCTGGTCGTCGGCATCGTGGCGGCACTGGCGGTCGCGGCCATCGTCGGCTACCTGCTCCGGCCGGAGGGGAACGCGGGCCGCCCGTCACCGGACTCCGGTACCAAGCAGTCGCCGGTCGTCGCCGTGACCCCGACGCCCATCTCCCACTCGCCGGCCGCCACCTCTAGTCCGGCCACCACATCGACCGACCGCCCCGCATCAGGTGCTGCCACCAGGGGCGCGACCGCACCGACCGGGGCAGCGCCGCCGACGGCGGCCGGCGCGGCCGGTCCGACGAGTGCGGCAGCCACGACCCGCACCGTGCCGGCCATGTACGGCTGGCGGGAGTCCGAGGTACGAGCCGAGATGGATCGGCTCGGTCTCGTCACGCACGTCACGTACCGGGCAACGCCCGACAAGTGCTACGCCATCGAGCAGTCGCCGACCGGGGGCACCGTGGTTGCGGCCGGGGCGACGATCGACGTCGTGATAGCGACCGCGACCGGCATCTGCAAGCAGGTCTGAGTCCGGCCTCGGAGGTCAGGTCTGCGACGGCGCGGACCGGGCTGATCCAGGTCAGGAATTTAGTGAGCCTAGGCAACTATCTCGTAACAGCTTTGAACATCGACGGAAATGAAAACCTTCCAAGATCGACGGACGTTCCCCGTCGGCCAGGAGGGCAATTTGGGATCTCCAGCGTCACACCTCAGCAGGCGCAGTCTGCTGCGCTCAGTAGGAATCAGCGGCGGCGCAGGCGCGCTGTTCGCGACCATGGGCGCGCTCGGGCTCGCCCCCACGCAAGCCCAGGCAGCGCCACCGTTCCAGGCGCCGACGCCGGGGGACTTCCACCTCACCGGCCGGTCGGCGAAGAAGGTCGTCATCCTCGGTGGCGGCATCGCCGGCCTCACCACGGCGTACGAACTCGGCAAGGCCGGTTACGACTGCACCATCCTGGAGGCCCGCGACCGCACCGGCGGACGTAACTTCACCGTGCGCGGCGGCACCGAGCAGACCGACCTCGACGGGTACACCCAGAAAGCCAAGTTCTCCAAGGACAGCTACATGAACGCGGGCCCGGCCCGCATCGCGCAGTGGATGGTCACCCTGGACTACTGCCGGGAACTCGGCGTACCCATCGAGGTCTTCACCAACGACAACGCCAGCGCCTACCTGTACAACGAAAACTCCGGCTCGACCCCCGGCAACCCGACGCGCTACCGCACCGCCAAAGCCGACTACTACGGCTACGTCTCCGAACTGCTCGCCAAGGCCGCCGACCAGGGCGCGCTGGACGCGCTGGTCACCGCCGACGACAAGGCCCGACTGCTGTCCTTCCTGCAGAGCTTCGGCGCGATCGGCGGCAAGACCAGTGGGTACGCCTACACCGGCACCGAGCACCGCGGCTTCGTCACCGACCCGGGCGCCGGCAACGACGACGGCGAGATTCTCGGCCCGCCGCCGGCGCTGTCCCAGGTCTTCGCCAGCAACCTCGGCCGGTACTTCTCCTTCGAATTCGGCTACGACCAGGCGATGCTGATGTTCCAGCCGGTCGGCGGGATGGACCAGATCCCGCAGGCGCTCACCCGCGCCATCGGCGCGCACAAGGTCGAACTCGGCGCGGTCGTCACCCAGATCGCCAACTCCGACAACGGCGTCACCGTCACGTACACCCGCAACGGCAAGGCCCGGCAGGTCACCGCCGACTTCTGCGTGGCGGCCATGCCGCCGCACCTGACCGCGAAGATCCCGCACAACCTGGGCGACGACGTCACCGCCGCGCTGGCCGCCTTCCGGGTGACCAACGTCGGCAAAATCGGCCTGGAGTACCGCAGCCGCTGGTGGGAGACCGACCACCGGATCTTCGGCGGGATCACCGAGACAGACATGGACCTGCAACACATCTGGTACCCGTCCTACGGCCACCTCGGCAAGCGGGGCCTGATCATCGGCTACTACAACACCGGCAGCGCCGCCAACGTCTACAGCGCACTCTCGCCCGCCGACCGGGAGGCGCGTGCGGTCGCCCAGGGCGTGAAGATCCACGGCGACAAGTACCGCACCGAACTCGACCACTCCTTCTCCATCGCCTGGCACCGCACGCCGTACCTGGAAGGCGGCTGGACCTCGCCGCCCTACTCCAGCCCCGGCTACCAGTTGCTGCTCCAGCCGGCCGGCCGGGTCTACTTCGCCGGTGACTGGCTCAGCCACTCGGTCGCCTGGCAACACGGGGCGTTCGTGTCGGCCCGTGCCACCGTCAACGCCCTGCACCAGCGGGTGATGACGAGCTGAGCTGAGGGTCGTCGCTGTCCCGGGCCGTGGTCGACCGGCCGGCCCGGGACAGCAGCGCCGCCGCCGCGATCAGTACCGGCGCGGCCACGAAGGCGAGCCGGACGCTCGCCACTGTGCCGTTGCCGGCGCTGCCGAGTGCGCTGCCGACCGCGAACGCGGTACCGATCCAGGCGAAGGCTTCGGTGGCTGTCCCGGTCGGGGCGGTACGGTCGACGCCCGCGAAGATCGCGGCCAGCGCGGGCGGCAGCGCGAGACCGCTGATTCCCATCAGTACCACCATCACCGGGAACGGCGGCACCAGCAGTGGCGGCGCGTACCCGACCGCGAGCGCCACCAGGATGAGGACAAGTCGTTGCGGCGCACCGAGTCGCGGCCGGCGCGCGATCAGCAGACCGCCGACGAGCGCGCCGGTGGCCTGTGCGGCGAGCAGCCAGCCGGCCACCCCGGGGGTACCGGCCGCGCGGGCGTACCCGGCGACCGCGATGGTGGCGGCCCCCACCGCCGCGCCGACCAGAGCGGTGGTCGCCGCGAGGATGACCACGCCGGGTGCGCGCAGCGGACCGGCCCAGTGCCGGGCGGCCACCACTCCGCGCCACGCCCGTACCGCCGGGGCAGCCGCGAACGCCAGCGCTCCGCAGAGTTGGGCTGCCGCGATCACCAGCAGTGCGCCGGCCGTCCCCGCGACGTGCGCTGCCGCGACGCTCACCAGCGGCCCGACGATGAAGATGAGTTCCTGGCTGGCGATATCGACGGTGTAGGCACTGTGCAGGTACTCCACCGGAACCAGGTCTTTCCACAGCACCCGCAGGCACGCCTCCGGAGGGACCCCGACACCGGCTGCCAGCGCGCCCGCGAACTGCCACCCGAAGCCGGGACGGGCGGCGAGCAGTAGGAACCCCAGCGTGGAGAGGGCGACGGCGGCACAGATGACCGGCGGTTGCCGCCAGCGGTCGGTGAGCCGGGCGAGTACCGGCTGGCCGAACGCGGTACCGGCGGTGTAGCCGCCGACCAGGATCGCGGCTGCGGAGGTCGGCAGGTGACCGTTGGCGTACAACAGGATCGCCAGCGGCGTGGCACCGAGCGGAAGCCGACCGACCAGGCTGGCGGTGAGTACCCAGCCGACCTGCCGGGCACGAAGGACGGCGGCGAGCGGCGAGCGCGTCACGCCGGGCCGGCCGGAAGTGGGCGCTGCTGCGCCGGGGACAACGTGAAGCTGGACATGGCGAGGTGCTCCCATTGGTGGCGAAGGAGAGTGGACAGACTGCGCCCGTTGCGGGCGGGCTGTCAGGGAGCGGAGTCGCCGCGTTCGTGGTCGTTGCCGTAGAGCGGCAGGTCAGGCGTGATCCACTGGGCGTACGCCGCAGCCAGTCCACTCATCGCCGCCACGGTCACGATGCTACCGCCGCTGCCCTGCCCTGTCGGCCGGTTTGTTGCCCGTGCGGGGACGGCGCAGCGGGTGAACCGGCTGGCATAGTCGGCTCATGACAGCGCGACACCTGATCGAGTTGAGTCACGTCATCCGGCACGGCATGGTCACCTACCCGGGGCTACCGGGCCCGGTCATCAGCGATCACCTCAGTTACCAGGCCTCGCACGGCGTCTACGCCGACGGCACCGAGTTCCAGATCGGGCTGATCACCATGGTGTCCAACACCGGCACGTACCTCGACTCACCGGCACACCGGTTCGCCGGCAACGCCGACCTGTCGGGCGTACCGCTGGAGCGGTTGGCCGACCTCGACGGTGTCGCGGTCCGGTTGCCCGCCGATACCCGCACCGTCGGCCCGGCCCTGCTCGCGCCGTACGCGGTAGCCGGCCGGGCGGTACTGATCCACACCGACTGGGACCGGCACTGGGGTACCGCAGCCTACGGCGCGGGCGGACATCCGCACCTGACCGGCGCGGCCGCCGAGTGGCTGGTCGAGCAGGGCGCGGCACTGGTGGGCATCGACTCGCTGAACATCGACGACACCGCAGACGGGGCGCGGCCGGCACACACCGCGCTGCTCGCCGCCGGCATCCCGATCGTCGAGCACCTGACCAACCTGGCAGCCCTGCCCCCCGACGATTTCCGGTTCCACGCCGCACCGCCCCTGGTGGCCGGCATGGGCACCTTCCCGGTCCGCGCCTACGCCGTCGTCGGCGCCCAGGAACCGTAGTGGACATGGCGTCGCTGATTTCCGCCGTCGCTGCCGGGCTTGCCGCGTTTCTGGCCGCGGCCAACCTGTACTACTCGGGCCGCCGCGAGCGCCAGCGGTGGGTTCGAGAGACATCGGTCGACCTGCTGATCAGCTACCTGGATGCCAGTTTCGCCTGGTCCCGGGCTGCGCTTCAGAGGTACGAACGGCGAGCCGCCGAGTCCGACGCTGAACTGCAACGGGTAATCGAACAGGCTCACGCCGACCAGGACGCAGGCCTGACCAAGCTGCGGATGATGGCAGGCCGCGCGATGGTCGACGCGGCGTTTGAGCTACACGCTGCCAACCACGCCTACGAACAGCAACTCACCGCGAGTCCACCACCGGGCGACGTCGATATCCAGCACGTCCGCGAGAAGTTGTGGGAGGCCCGGTACCGCTTCATCGGCCACGGCAAGCGCACCATCGGACTGCCCCGCGACCAGTCACGCGTCACCGTGGCGCGCGGCAGGGTCGCCTCTGAGGAGTCGACGGCGGGTACAGGTGTCTAAGCTGTATTAGTTAAGCTAAGGTAGGTACCGTGCCGACGGATGATGCTCCTGACGAGCTGGCGCGGGCGTTGCGGCTTGCCGTGGGGCGGGTCGCGCGGCGGCTGCGGCGGGTCTACGTCGACGTCGAGGAGGGGGTCAGCTTCCTGGAGCTGGCCGTCCTGGAGCGGCTGGCCCGCACCGGCACCTCCTCGCCGGGGGAGTTGGCCGGCGACGAGGGGGTCACCTCGGCGGCGGTCGCCGCGGCGCTGACCCGACTGGAGTCGCGCGGCCTGCTGACCCGCACCCCGGCGCTGGAGGACCGGCGGCGGGTGACGGTGGAGATCAGCGCGGCCGGTCGGCACCAGCTGCGGCACCGCGACACGGCCAGTGTCGCGCAGGTCGAGGTCGCGCTGCGCGGTCTCAGTGCGGCCGAGCGGACCCGGCTGGCCGCTGCCATCCCACTCCTGGAGAAGGTTGCCGACGCGCTATGAGCACACCGCAGTGGACGCCACTCGACCCCGATAACGAAGCCTTCCTCGACGCCTATGACCGGCTCGGCGCTGGGGGAGACCCCGCCGCCCTGTTCGCGCCGCAGTTCCTGGCCGTCGATCCGGCCCGCGCGGTGTCCATCACTGCGGCCATGCTGGCTGCGGCGCTTCCCGCCCGGCGGGGCATGTTCGACGCCGCCGGAGTCGGCGAGATCCGCCGCGCGCAGGCCAGTCAGCTCCGCCTGGACGACCGGCACGTGCTCATCCGCGCGGACTGGGTCGCTGACCGGCCGGGCCGCGATCCGCTGCGGCTGTCGGCAAGTTTGCTGGTACGCCAGGAGCCGGCCGGCCCGAGCATCCTGGTGTACCTCAACCACCTCGACGTCGCCGCCCAACTCGGCACCCCAGCCTGATCTGCGGGGCGGATTTGGTCAACCGGCGGCCAACCGTGTCCGGGTGACCCAGCCCGTACTCCGGGCGGACAGTGACGACCCGATGATCGGGCGTAGAGCCCGGCTGTTCGTGACCCTGCCGGGCCCGCGCGGACGGTGGCGCATCGCGGACACCGCAGGCACCCTGGGCGGACGTCCACGTCCCGAAGGGCCCCCGTGAGCTTCGAGAGCAACCCGGCCGAAACAGGTCCGCAGCCGATCCCACCCCAGGCCACGCCATCCGGCCCGACACCGCAGACCGCGCAGCCGTCCGCGCCGGTGACGTCGCCGAGCGGGCCGTTCGGGCAAGTACCGCCGCCCGGCCAGCCGGCCGTGCAGATGCCCCCGCCGGGTCGTCCACCACACGTGCCGATGCCCATCCAGCCGGGCGGACAGGTGGCTCCGGCTGGCTACCGTCCGCCGCCGGCGCAGCCGCCACCGTTCGGCTACCCGGCTGTGATGCCGCCGCCACCCGGCCCGCCGGCCAAGAAGAAGCACACCACGCTGTGGATCGTGCTCGCTGTGGTGGCCGGGTTGGTCGTCGTGTGCTGCGGAGTGGGCGTCATCGGCGCGCTGGCGAGCAACCACGACAAATCGCCGTCGGCCGGCTCCAGCCCGGCCGCCCCGCCCGCGAAACCGGCAGATCTGAGCTCAACCGCCCCGACATCCTCGGCCTCGCCGACGCCGACGTCCTCCGCCGTGCCGGCGCCATCGGCGTCCACCAGCCCGGCGGCCCCTGCGGCACCGGCCGGTCCGCGGACCCTGCTGACCCTCAAGGGCACCGGCATCAAGAAGACCGCGAAGTTCCTCACCTCCGACGAGTGGACGCTGGCCTACACCTACGACTGCGCCTCGTTCGGAATGGCCGGCAACTTCCAGGTGTGGGAGTACACGGACGGAACGATGAACGATGTGCTGGTGAACGAACTCGACAAGAAGGGCGCGGATACGACGCCCCAGCACGACGATCCGGGCGAGCACTACCTGGAGATCAACTCTGAGTGCCGGTGGACCGTCACCGTCACCGGCTGACCTGTCATTGACGTTGCGGGAGCCGGGCGATGTCGGCGGCAGAGTTGGTCAGTCGGGCTGGCCGGGCCAGGAGACGTGGGCGCTGACGATGCGCCAGCCGGTCGGGGTACGCATCCAGGTCTGTGACTGGCGGCCCGGCGGTTGGCCGTCGGGGTAGTCGAAGCCGGTGGTCACCACGGCCGCAGCGGTGCCGAAGGTGGTGACCACGGTGCTGTAGAGGCGGCGGCCGGGTGGCACCGGCGGCTGGTTGAGCCGCCAGTCGCGCAGTTCGGCGTACCCGCGCTGCTCGTCGGCGAGCCCGAAGCGGACCAGTGCCTCGTCCGCCCAGAACCAGTCGACCAGGGATTCGTTGTCCCCGTCGACGAGCGCCTTCTCGTACCGCTGGAACGCCTCGGTCACCTCCGCCACAACGGCGGGCGAGTTGATCTGCATCGGGCACCTTCCAACAAGCAGGGACGAACGGGTGTGCCGGCCGGCCACCGCCGACCGGCACACGTCCGCTGGATCAGACCGCTGCCGGCTCGGCCGGCTTGCTGCTCCCGGTGGCGGCAGCCAGCTCCGGCTCGGCGGAGTCGGGCGCGGGAGCCTGGTCGGGGGCTGCGGTGCCGCCGTGCTCGGCTTCCAGGGCCAGCTCGTCGGCGTCGGGTACCCGGGGAGTGGGCTTGGTGAGCGCGAACAGCAGCAGGACCACCGCCATGCCCAGGTAGCCCAGGGCCACCGGGCCGTCGGCGTTCCAGCCCACCTTCGGCGCGTGGATCAGCCCGACGAACGACAGGACTGCCGCCACCCCGGCGAACGCGGCCGCGTGGATCAGCTTCTTGTCGATGATGAACGCGACGATCGCCCCGAGGAACAGGCCGGCCAGGATCGCGCCCTGGCCGAGCGTGTTCAGGCCGTTGTAGACCACCCCGGCGTTCTCCAGTTGGGCCTCGCCCACGGTGGCGGCGTTGGTACCCGCCGCGCCGAGTGCGTTGTCGACGAGGCCGGAGGCCCACGAGGCGATGTTCGGTATCAGTGCCGCGATCACCGCCGCCGCGTGCGCCCGTGGCGTGAACTGGAACGCCTGCGCACCGATCAGCAGACCGATGTAGAGCAGGATAGGCACGATCGCGGGTAGTGGGAAGATCGCCCCGAGCAGGCCGAACAGGCCGAGGAAACAGAGCAGCGCGATGACCACGCCGGTGGCCATCGAGTACCCGGCCCGACCGCCGGCCTTTTTCCAACCCGGGTGTCCGATGTAGACGGCCGGCGGGAACGGCGACCCGAGCGCCGAACCGACCACCGCGCCGATCCCGTCGGCCAGCAGCACGCTGCGCAGGTTGTACGAGTCGCCGGCTGCCGCAGCACTCTCCACATTGGACATGCCTTCGGTGAAGTTGTAGACGCCCAGCGGAATGGCGGTGGCCAGCAGCGGGCCGATGTGCGACAGCCCGGAGAAGAGCATGCCCAGGTGCAGGGTGGGGATACCGATGGAGATGTCGTGGGCCGCCGCGCTCACGTCCGGCGCGGACATCTCCCCACCGATCCAGGCGATCGCGCTACCGATGAGCAGCGCCGCCAAGCCGATCGGGAAGTTGAACGGCAGCTTGATGTCGGTCAGCAGGCCGATCAACAGCAGCGCGAAGACCGGCAGCGCCACCCAGGCCAGCGCCCACATCCGGGCGGCCGGCAACATCGAGATGAAGGTGATCGAGATACCGGCAAGGGTGCCCAGCATCGCCGCCCGGGGGGCCCACTTGCGGATGAACGGCCCGACGAACGCGCCGATCATGACGATCACGCCGATGATGAACGCCCACGCGACGCCGGCCTCCCAGGCCGCCTTGGCGTCGTTGGTCTTGATGTAGATCGGCAGCATGATGAGGAAAACCACGATGAACATGTGCGGCACGCTCGGGCCGTACGGCATCGCGGTGACGTCGGTGCGGTTCTCCTTACGGGCCAGCCGGCGCGCCAGGTAGGAGTAGTACACGTTGCCGACGACCAGGGCGATGCCCAGGGCCGGGAGTACCGAGCCGTAGACGGCGTCCTTCGACAGGTGCACCACGTAGAGGCACAGGGCGGTCAGCGTGAGTACGTTGACCAGGACGTTGATGCCCAGGCCGGAGAAGGCGTTGGTGTCGCCCCGGACCCAGTACGGCAGTTTCAGCGTGCTCTCGCTGCGGGTGGGAAGTTTGACCATGTCAGGCTCCTTGGGAAGCCGAAGGCGCGACGGCTGCCCGCAGCGCCGAGAGGAATACCGGGGAGGTGGAGACCCAGCCGAAGATGCCGCCCTGGGCCGCGATCATTTCGATTCCGATGCGTTGGAACTCCGGGAAGTACGAGCCCACGCAGTCCTGGAGGACCAGGCACTCGTACCCCCGGTCGTTGGCTTCCCGGACCGTGGTGTGCACGCACACCTCGGTGGTGACTCCGGTGACCACCAGGCTCTTGATCCCCCGTTCGGCGAGCAGGTCGCCGAATTCCGTGGCGTAGAAGGCGCCCTTGCCGGGCTTGTCGACGACCGGCTCGCCGGGCGCGGGGGCCAGTTCGTCGACGATGTCGTGGCCCTCCTCGCCGATGATCAGGATGCGTCCGCGCGGGCCGGGGTCACCGATCCGCATGCTGGGCGCGCCCCGGGCCAGCTTGGCCGGCGGGCAGTCGGACAGGTCCGGCTGGTGCCCCTCGCGGGTGTGCACGATGAAGATGCCCAACTCCCGGCAGCCGGCCAGCAGCGCGGCGGTGGGTTCGATGGTGCGGCGCAGTTGGCTGACGTCGTTGCCGAGCGTTTCGCCGAAGCCGCCCGGTTCCAGGAAGTCGCGCTGCATGTCGATGACGACCAGCGCGGTGGTCGCCGGGTCGAAGGTGAAGGGGTACGGGCGGGCGTCGACGTTCGCGCTCATTGCGGGCCTCCCTCGGTGGTTGCAGCTGTAACCGGGGCACCGGTCGGCACCGAGGTGCCGGCGATGATGTCGGCCGAGGTGGAGACGCAGCCGAAGACGCCGCCCTGCATGGTGACCATGTGCAGGGCGGCGGTGTGGTTGTCCGGGTCGGTGGCGCCGGTGCAGTCGGAGAGAATCACGCACTCGTACCCGCGGTCGTTCGCCTCCCGCATCGTCGTGTGTACGCACACGTCGGTGGTGATGCCGGTGAGGATCAGGTGGGTGATGCCCTTGGTACGCAGCACCAGATCCAGGTTGGTGGCGTAGAACGCGCCCTTGCCGGGCTTGTCGATGACCACCTCGCCGCGGACCGGGGCGACCTCGGGCACGATCTCCCAACCCGGCTCGCCCTTGATGAGGATGCGTCCGCACGGCCCGGCCGAGCCGATCTCGGCGCCGATCTGCGCCGAGCGCCAACGCTTGTTGGCCGGCAGGTCGGACAGGTCGCGGTCGTGCCCCTCCCGGGTGTGGATCACCGTCATGCCCAGCGATCGGGCGTGCTCCAACAGTTTCGCGGTGGTGGGCAGGCCGGCCCGGGTCAACGCGATGTCGTAGCCCATCGAGTCGACGTAGCCGCCGGGCCCGCAGAAGTCGGTCTGCCAGTCGATGCAGACCAGCGCGACCCGGCGGACGTCCACCGAACCGTCGTAGGGCCAGGTGTACGGGGCGGCCCGGACCGGGCCGATGCGCGGGGAGCCGCCGACCGGCGCGATGCCGGTGTCCGGGTCGGCGGCGGTACGGGTCACCATCCGTCCTCCTTCGTGGTTGCTGCAAACTCCGTGCCGGAGTGGGCTGCGGTGGCGGCCAGGTAGGTCCGCCAGCCGCCGTGGCCGGTGATGTCGAGTGCTCCGCTGGTGGCGTACGCCTCGCAGAGGAAGCCGGCGTGCTCGCTGCCGTCGGCCAGGCAGACCCGGCCGATGGACAGTGGCGCGGCCACCCCGGCGAGGAAGCCGCCGACGGTGGCCAGCGGCAGCCACCACAACTCGATGTCGATGCCCTCGCCCGCGTCGGCCACCCGGACCAGTCCGGGGACCCCGGACCGCAGGTGGTAGAGGCGGTACAGCGGGGCGGTGCGGGCCGCGCCCCGGAAGCGCGCGCCCCGGCTGGCGAGTTCGTGGTGGCGCGACTCGCCACGCAGGTGCTTGCCGACGACCGCGAGCACCAGCCCGTCGGCCTCGGCTTCGACCGCGCCCCCCTCTGCCGAGCGGCCGTGAGCAGGGCCGTCGTGTGCGGGGCCGCGCGCGGCCGGGTTGCCCGGCCCGATCGGGTCAGGGGGAGTGAGGGCGGCGCCGGTGGAGGGGTCCGGCACCGCCCCGCCTGCGGGCGGCCCGACCGGGAAGGTCAGCCGGGCGGCGAGGGCGGCGAGGGTGGGGTCGGTGAAGGCCGGGCCGATCACGGTCACCCCGGCCGGTCGTCCGTCCACTGTGGAGCCGGCCGGGAAGGCCACCGCCGCCAGGTCGAGCAGGTTGACGAACTGGGTGTACCGGCCCAGCGTCAGGTTGTGCGCGATCGGCTCGCGGAGCAGCTCCTCGACGGTGAACGTGGTCGGGATGGTCGGCAGCAGCAGCGCGTCGATCCCGGTGAACACACCGGCCGCCCAGGCCGCCAGCTCACGCAGCCGGTGCTGGGCGCGGAACAGTTGGGCGGCGTCGTACCGGGCGCCCGAGGAGATCACTTCGCGGGTCACCGGGAGCACCGATTCGGGCCGGCGCTGCAGGAAGTCGCCGAGGTCGGCGAGGCGTTCGGCGACCAGGGCATCGCGGTAGAGCAGGTCGCCGGCCTCCAGGAACGGGGCGATCTTCACGGGTACCAGGGAGCCGACCACCGCGCCGGCCCGGTCCACGGCAGCGGCGAAGGCGGCCCGCATCCCCTCGTCACCGGAGAAGTCCAGTTCCGCCGGGTCGGGTACGCCCAGCCGCAGCTCGGCTGCGGCCACCGGGGCCGGTCCGGGCTGCGGCGCGGCCCGGTCCCACGGGCCGACCGGGGCGCCGGTGGCGAGCTCGGCCACCAGGGTCGCGTCGGCCACCGTGCCGGCGAAGACCGAGACGCAGTCCAGCGAACGGCAGGCGGGTACCACGCCGACAGTGCTGAGCACCCCCCGGGTCGGCTTGAGTCCGACGATTCCGTTGAGCGCGGCGGGTACCCGGCCGGAGCCGGCGGTGTCCGTACCCAGGGCGAAGCTGCACAGCCCCGCAGCGACCGCGACGGCCGAACCGGAGCTGGACCCGCCGGCGATCAGGTCGTTGCCGTAGACGCTGCGCACCGCGCCGTAGGGGGAGCGGGTGCCGTTGAGGCCGGTGGCGAACTGGTCCAGGTTCGTCTTGCCGATCAGCAGCGCGCCCGCGTCGAGCAGCCGGCGCACCACCGGCGCGCTGACCCGGGGCAGGTACCCGAAGTCGGGACAGCCGGCCGTGGTCGGCAGCCCTGCGACGTCGATGTTGTCCTTGACCGCGAACGGGATGCCGCCGAGCGGGGCGTCCGGGTCGGCGTTGGCGGCAGCGTGCAGCAGCTCCTCGTCGGGTACCCGGCTGATCCACACGTGGTCGTCGCCACGCGCCGCGATCCGGTTGAGGATCTCCTCGGCGACCTGGACGGGTGTGCACCGCCCGGCCCGGTACGCGGCCCGCAGCGCGCTGATCTCCAACGTCGTCGCGATCGGTGCCTGCCGATGGGGAGCTTTCTGCATACGCTCGATTGTCGACAATAGAGTTTCCGCCTTTGCGCACCGACGTAACGCAGTGATGTCGGAGTGCTCACGGACGCCATCGGCTTCGGCCCCCGCCCGTCAGGCGGGCTTGGTCAGGCCGGCGGCGTCAGGGGGGGGTCAGGCGGGCTTGGTCAGGCGGCAGCTTGGTGAGGCGGTGGCGGGTCGAGCGGCGAGCCGGGACGGCGCGGTCAGCCGAGGTAGGACCGGGCACCGTGATTGGCGAGTGAGGCCAGCACGCTGGCAGCGTCGCCACTCTCCACAGCCGCGAGCAGCCGGCCGTGCCGACGTACCCCGTCCATCGGGTCGGCCGTGGTCTCCGCCTCCCGACGCAGGTTGATCGCCATGTAGAGCTGGATCTTGGTGAGGATCTGGTCGTAGACCAGGGAAAGCTGGCGGTTACCGCTGAGTGCCGCGAGCGCGACGTGGAAGCCCCGGTGCGCGTCCGCGATCGCCAACCGGTCGGCGCCACGCGCGGCGGAGCGCATCGAGTCCAGGGCCGCCCGCATCCCGACGAGTTGTTCGGGGCCGGTCAGCGGCAGGGCGGTGCTGACCACGTGACGTTCCAGCACGTCGCGGACCGCGTACAGCTCGTGCACGTCGCGTTCGGAGAGGGTGGCGACCCGGGAGCCGCGCCGCGGCCGGTGCTCGACCAGGCCCTGCTCGGCCAGTAGCCGCAGGGCTTCGCGCAGGGGCGCCCGGCTGATCCCCAATCGCCGGGTGAGCTGCTCCTCGACCAGTCGCTCACCGGGGTCGGTGGCGCCGGACAGGATCTCGTACTTCAGCCGCGCGACCGCCAACTCGACCAGACTGAGGCTGGTGAGCTCGCCGGTTGCCTGGGTCAGCGCCGCCTCGGTCACCGCCCAAGCATGCCAGGGATAGATTCGACTACGTGTCAGCTACCCCCCGCCCCCGGGTCGTCCTGTTGCTCGGCGCCTCCGGCGTCGGCAAGTCGTCGGTGAGTTACCCGCTCGCCACCAAGCTCGGCTGGCCGCTGCTCGAGGTCGACGACATCGTCGAAGCCGTGCAGGCCATCACCACCCCCGACCAGCTTCCCGAACTGCACTGGTGGAACACCCATCCGGACGCCGGCGAGCTGCCGGTGGACACCATCCTGAAACACCAGATCGCGGTGGCGCGGGCTTAGCCCCGGCGGTGCGGGCGGTGGTCGACAACCACCTGGCCACCGACACCCCGGTGGTCATCGAGGGCGATTACCTGCTGCCCGTCGACGTTGCGGGGGTACGCGCGGTGCTGCTGCACGAGCCGGACGCCGACCAGATCGTCGCGAACCTGCTGGCCCGCGAACCGGCGGCGGGGCCACAGCACAAGCGGGCCGAGGTGAGCGCCGCGTACGGACGTTGGCTGGCCCGACAGGCAGCCGACGCCGGGGTACCGGTGGTGGCGATGCGGCCGTGGACCACCGCCACCGCCCGGGTACTGGCCGCGCTCGGCTGAGCCGGCGACCGGTGTCGAACCGGTCACCAGCCGTTACTCCGGCATCCTCCGATTTGCGTTGAACATTGGCTGTTAGTCGGCTGTGGCCGGCGGGGCCACCCCCTATCGTCTGCCCGGGGTCGCCGGGCCGACGGCACGGTGGGGTGTGGAGGGTGGCACAGATCGTGGACGAGACTGCGCCCGACAACGACCCGGCGCGCCCGGCCCCGGCCGCCACCCGCCGGCCCCGGCTCCGGCTTCCGCCCGCCGCCTTCGACCCCGGCCCCGGCTCCGGCTCCGGGCTTCGGCCCCGGCTTCGGCCCCGGCCGCGGCTCCGGCTTCGGCTCCGGCAGCGGCCCGCCGGCCGCCGGCTCCGGCTTCGGCCCGGCCCCGGCCCCGCCTTCGGTCCCGGGCCGCCGGCCCCGCCTTCGGCTTCGGCCCCGGCTCCCGCTCCCGCCGCTGCCCGCTTCGGCTTGCGCCCCGGCTCCGGACACCGGGGCCGGCAGCGGGTGCTGGGGATTCGAACACCGGCCCGGGGGCGGAGCCGATGCGGCGGGTGCGGATGCTGGCTCGGCTGGTGTCCCGGTCGGCGAGGACGACACCGATCGGCTGGACCCGGCTGTCTCAGCGCTGTTCGGCGAGCGGTCCGATGACGAACCGGCCGACGACCCGCTGGACTCACTTCGGACCTCGCGCAGCGGACGGCGACGAGGCTGCCGACGACGAGGCTGCCGACAACGTGTTCGACGACGAAGCCGCTGTGGGCCGGGCAGCGGGCGGACGTACCGGGGGCGGCGACGGCAGGCGGTCGGCGTGCTCGGCTGGGTACGTGGCCTGGGCACCGTGCCGCTCGCGGTCGCCGCGGCGCTGCTCGCCGGGTTGCTGGCCGGGCTCGGCTGGTGGGCGGGCAGCTCGGCGGACCCGCCGTTGCCGGAGGCTGCCCCGTTGTCCACCAACCGGACGCAGCGTCCAGGGCGCCGGCACCACCGATCCCGGCACCACGATCGGCACGGCGAGCGGTAGCCCGAGTCCCAGCCGAACCCGGTCGCCACGGCCGCGCCAGTCGGCCGCGCCGCAGGCCCCGCCGGCTCGGGTTCGGCGCCCGCCCGCTCACCGTCCAGCTCCGCCGCCGAGGCTGGTGCGGTACGAGGCAGAGTCGGCGACGATCTCGACCGGGAGCGGGTGGCGAACGACCATGCCAACTACTCCGGCAGCGGCTTCGTCGACCCGGACAACGAGGTCGGCGGCTACGTCGAGTGGCGGGTGTCGGTGGCCGCCGCCGGTCCGGTGATCCTGCGGGTGCGCTATGCCAACGGCAGCCGGGACAGCCGGAGCTGTGACCTGGCGGTGAACGGCTCGAGGGTGTCCCGTGACTCGTACTCCTCGACGAACTCCTGGGACTTCTGGCAGACCCGTAGCCTTCACGGTCGTCCTGCCGGCCGGTACCAGCACGGTCCGGGTCACCGGGGTGAGCAGCACCGGCGGACCGAACCTCGACTACCTGGAGGTCGAGACTTGAAGGCCATGGGACGGCGGCGGGGGACACCACCACGACCGCTGACCGTGGCGACGCCGCGAGTTGCACAGCGCCAGCGGGTGGCGCTCAGTCGCGCACCGTCGCGGGTGGCGCTGAGTCGCGCCAGGTGCGGATGGCGGCGGCCCGGTTGGTCGCGCCGAGTTTGGCGAAGAGCCGGTTGATGTGGTTCTGCACGGTCTTCGGGGCGAGGAACAGGTGCGTGGCGATGGCCCTGTTGGTCCAGCCCTGCCCGATCAGCTCCATGATTTCGCGTTCCCGCCGGGTCAGCCCGAACCGGTCCGCAGTCGTGGTGGCGTTCGCCCGCCGACCGCCGGCCGGCCGTGCGGCCCGCACCGGTTGACGGCTCTGCTCGCCGGCCGCGCCGTCCGGGCCGACCGCGACGGAGTGCACGGCCGAGTGCAGGTCGGCGGGGGAGAACCGGCCGTGGATGAGGTACCCGCAGGCCCCCGCCCGCAGTGCCGCGTGCACCACTTCGGCGGAGTCGCTGCCGGTGAGCAGGAGTACCCGGCTGTGCCGGGACAGTGCGGCGATGACGGCCAGCGCGTGGAGCAGTGGCGCCCGGTGGTCGAGCACGGTGACCTCGGGGCGCTGCGCGGCGGCGAGCGCCAGCGCGGCCGGACCGTCGGCCGCTTCGCCGATCACGGTGATGGCCGGTCCGTCGTCGAGCATGTCGCGGAGCACCGCGCGGACGACTGCGTTGTCATCGACGAGGAGTACCCGGGTCGGTGAGGCGGCAAGGGTCACGCCGGACACGGTATGCGGACGAGCCCGCAACGGCGAAGAAGCGGTGCCCCACAGTCGAAAGTTACACCAGCCCAAGGCCGGTGCGATTGGTCGTCCATTGACGACAATCGACGCCGTGAGGCGGCTGGCGTGCGCGGACGGGACGCGCCGAGGCGGTTGTGTCCGCGTGCCCCCGGACCGGGGCGCCGGTGGCGTGGCGTGGATCTCAGCCGGAGCTAGGGAAATCAGATGATTTGGTTCTCATATATCTGGAGGACGGGTCATGAAGGTAACGATCATCGCGGCCACCGGCGGGGTCGGCCGGGAACTGGTGACGCAGGCGCTCGCCGCCGGGCACCAGGTGACGGCGGTCGCCCGCCGCCCGCGCGACCTGCCTCCGCAGGTCCGGGTGGTCACCGCCGACCTGCGCCAGCCGGATCCGGCGGCACTGGAATCGGCGGTACGCGGCGCCGACGCGGTCCTCTCGGGCCTGGGCCTGGCGCGCGGGTCTCCCGGGCCGACGTCGCCCACCTGATGCCCGCCGCGATGCCCGCCGCGCTCGACCGCCCGGACACCGTCGGTCAGACCCGCGGCATCTCCAACTGACCGCGCCGTAGGCGCCGCACCGTGTCGCGCTGCCCGCCCGTCCGGGCCCGGGGTAGGGGCAGCCCCGGGGAAGGGGCGGGCAGAAAGGAATCGGGCGTTGCGGGGCAGGGTGGCGCAGGTTGATCTTCGGGGGTCGCCTGCGGGCCGGGGCGTCGGTCATAGTGCTGGCATGCAGAGCCCCACGCAGCGCGCCTTCACCGAAGCCGACGTGGCCGACGCGGTCCGTACGGCGTTCCCGGACGCCACGATCGTCCGGGCCGCGCCGTTGACGGGCGGCTCGTTCGGGACGGTCTGGCGGGTGGACCTTGCCGGCCGCGAGCCGGTGGTGCTCAAGGTCGGGCCGGACCCGGCCGCCAAGCTGTTGCGCTACGAGGCTGGCATGCTCGAAGCCGAGGCCGGGTACCTGCGGCTGGTCGGCGCCGGCGCGCCCGCCGTGCCCGGCCCCCGGCTGCTGCACGAGCACGCCGACTGGCTTTTCATGACCTGGGTACCCGGGATCCCGATGCCGGACCTGCCTCCCGAGGTGGACACCGACCGGGTACGCGAGCAGTCCGGCGCCGCGATCGCCGCCCTGCACGGGGTGGTCGGGGAGTACTTCGGCTACCCGGGTACCCGCCCGCGCGCCGACAACTGGCCCGACGCGTACGCCGCAATGGTCGAGGATCTGATCAGCGACGCCGCCGACTGGGGCGTGCCGCTGCCGGTACCCGCGACGGATCTGCGGGCCGCCATCGCCGCGCACCGCGACCTGCTCGCCTCGGTGACCACCCCGGTCCTCTTGCACTTCGATCTGTGGGACGGCAACGTGCTGGCCACCGTGGCTGACGGCGAGGCGCAGCTGGGCGGCCTGGTCGACGGGGAGCGTTACCTGTTCGGCGACCCGATGATCGACTTTGCCTCGCCGTGGATCTTCCGGGACATCTTCGCGGGGGACGCCGAGCACCCGTTCGTGCGCGGCTACCGCTCCGTCCGACCGTTCACTGTGGACGGTGACGTCCTGCGTCGGTATGCCTTCGCGCAGATCTACCTCTATCTGGTGATGGTGGTCGAGGTGCCGAGCCGGGCGCTGGGCCCCGACGACGAGCGCTGGCGGCGCGAGGTGTGCGGGGGTCGGATCCGGGAACTCGTGGCCGAACTGCTCGGCTGAGGCCCATCGCTGTGTGAGGATGGCCGGGTGACGGTGCTCGGATCGGTGTTCCTGCCGCAACTACCGCCGCAGCGGCTGCAGCCGCTGGCCCGGCTCGCCGACGAGGTCGGTCTCGAACAGCTCTGGCTGTGGGAGGACTGCTTCAAGGAGAGCGGCATCGCCAGCGCGGCCGCCGCGCTGGCCTGGACGCAGCGGCTGCACGTCGGAGTCGGGCTGCTGCCGGTGCCGCTGCGCAACGTGGCGATCACCGCGATGGAGCTGGCCGCCCTGCACGCGATGTTCCCCGGCCGGGTCAGCATGGCCGTCGGGCACGGGGTGCAGGACTGGATGGCGCAGGTGGGCGCGCGGGTCGAGTCGCCGATGACGCTGCTGCGCGAGCACCTCTCGGCGCTGCGGGCACTGCTGCGCGGCGAGCGGGTCACCGTCGACGGACGCTACGTGCACCTGGAGGAGGTGGCCCTGGACTGGCCGCCGGCCGGGCCGGTGCCGCTGATCTGCGGGGCCACCGGGGACCGCACGATGCGGCTGGCCGGCGAGTTGGCGGACGGCGTCATCCTCACCGCGGGGACCACGGTCGAGCAGGTGGTCCGGGCGCGCGGGCTGATCGACGAGGGCCGGGCGACGGCCGGCCGCACCGACGCGTACCAGCTGGTGGTCTACCTGCACGCGGCCATCGGGGCGGACGCGGCGGCCCGGTTGGAGCAGGAGCGGGTCACCTGGGGGTACCCGGCCGACGCGGACGTGCTGGTCACCGGCGACGCGGAGCAGGTCGCCGAGCGGGTCCGCCGGTGGGCCGACGCGGGCGCTGATGTCGTTGTGCTGCAACCGACTCCGGACGACCCCGACCCGGAGGGCTTCATCCGGTTCGCCGGAACCGAGGTCGCCCCGCTGCTCGACTGAGGTTGGCGCCGAGGCTGCCCGACTGTCCGGGCTGCCGACTTTTTTCACGCTGTTGACTAACCTCCATCGATGGGTAATAGTGCACCTGAGAGCGCTCTCACGTACGGCCCCAGCGATCCCATCCCGACCGGCGCACCCCAGGCCCGGCGCTGTCCCGCACGACCGGCGCCGGATGGTCGTCCCAACCATCCGGCCTGGTCCCGCGCCCCGCTGACGGTCCCGATCGGTACTCACCGAGGGAGAACCATGTCCAGCACCCGTGAGCGACCGCCATCTCCGGGTACCCGCACCCGCCGGCGCGGTCTGCGTTTGCGGGCCGCCCTGGCCGCCACCGTCGTGGTGGCCGCGGCGACCGCCGTCGCCGGCTTCATCGCCGCCACCCCGTCCGCCCAGGCCGCCGTCGGCGCGCCACCTGCCGGCTTCACGCTGACCTGGAGCGACGACTTCACCGGCGCGGCCGGCACCGGCGTCAACACCGGCACCTGGAAGTACGACACCGGCCCCGGCTCCAGCTTCGGGACCGGCGAGATCGAAACGATGACCAACAGCACCGCCAACGTCTTCCAGGACGGCAACGGTCACCTGGTGCTGCGCGCCCTGCACTCCGGCTCCGACCCGCGCAGCGGCTGGACCTCCGGCCGGATCGAGACCCAGGCCGCCACCTTCGGCGCGCCGGCCGGCGGCGTGGTCCGGATGGAGTCCTCCATCCAGCAGCCCAACGTCACCACCGCCAACGGCGCCGGGTACTGGCCGGCGTTCTGGATGCTCGGCGCACCCCTGCGCAGCGGGGTCACCTGGCCGACCTCCGGCGAGGTCGACATCCTGGAGGACATCAACGGCCGCAGCTCCACCTTCGGCACCCTCCACTGTGGAACGAACCCGGGCGGGCCGTGCAACGAGTCCACCGGACTCGGTAGCGGCGAGCGCGCCTGCGGCGGCTGCCAGACCGGGTACCACACGTATGCCGTCGAGATCGACCGGTCGAAGTCGCCCGAGGAGATCCGCTGGTACCTCGACGGGGCGAACTACTTCACCCTGCCGGCCACCCGGGTGGACGCCACCACCTGGGCGAACGCCGTCGACCACCCGTTCTTCATCATCTACGACCTGGCCATGGGCGGCGGCTTCCCGGACGCGTTCGGCGGTGGCCCCAACTCCGCCACCATCTCCGGGGCACAGATGAACATCGACTGGGTGGCCGTCTACAACAAGGGTCCGGGCAGCAGCACCCCGCCCAGCAGCCCGCCGCCGGCCGGCAGCAACATCGCCCAGGGCAAGCCGACCACGGCCTCGTCGGTCGAGAACGCCACCCTCGGCGCGGGCAACGCCACCGACGGCAACACGGGTACCCGCTGGGCCAGCGCGTTCAGCGACCCGCAGTGGCTGCAGGTCGACCTGGGCCAGTCGTACAACATCACCCGCGCCACGCTGAACTGGGAGGCCGCGTACGGGAGGGCGTACCAGATCCAGACGTCGGCCAACGGCACCAGTTGGACCACCATCTACTCGACCACCACCGGTGACGGCGGCACCGACGACCTCGCGGTCACCGGCACCGGCCGATACATCCGGGTCTACGGCACCCAACGGGCCACCGCGTACGGGTACTCGCTGTTCGAGTTCGCCGTGCAGGGCACCCCGGGCGGCGGCACCGGCGGGGGCACGCTGCTCTCGCAGGGGCACCCGGCCACCGCCTCCTCCACCGAGAACGCCAGCTTCCCGGCGGCCAACGCGGTCGACGGCAACACCGGTACCCGCTGGTCCAGCGCCTTCAGTGACCCGCAGTGGATCACCGTGGATCTGGGCGCCAGCCACCCGGTCAGCCGGGTGGTGCTGAACTGGGAGCCTGCCTACGCACGGGCCTTCCAGCTCCAGACGTCCACCGACAACGTCAACTGGACGACGATCTACTCGACCACCACCGGCACCGGCGGCACCCAGAGCCTCACCGTCTCCGGCACCGGCCGGTACGTGCGGATGAACGGCACCGCCCGAGCCACCGCATACGGGTACTCCCTCTGGGAGTTCCAGGTTTACGGCACCTGAGTCTTCGGCTCCTGAGTCTTCGGCTCACAGCGGGGGACCGGATACGGGCGGGGGTGGAGCGCTACCCGCCCGTATCCGGGTCGCTACTGGGACGGCTGGCCGGATCCCGGGCAACGGGTGTCGGTCCCGTCCCCGTTGTGCTCCGGGGTCGGGTTCCCGGCGTTGACGAAGACCCGGTGCTGGCATACCGGGCACCTGCTCATCACCTGACTCATTCCCCGGTTCTACCCGCCCCGGGCTCCCACCAACCGGTCTTTGGCCAGCTTCGCCCGCCCCCCGGCACTGGCTGCGCCCAGTTCAGGCCGGATTTCCCCCGGCCGGGGGCGTGGTCAACAGGTCAGTGAGGCGGCGCAGTTGGGCGTCCACCTGGCCGCGCTCGTAGCCACGCCAGACCGTCGGGATCGTCGGGGCGGCAAGGAGGGCCGCCGCCGCGCTCCGGTCGGCGGCACTGTCGGCGGCCAGTGCGTCGGCGGCCCGCTGGATCAGCCCGTCGACGTGGTCGCGGTCGTAGCCGCGCAGCACGACGGTGAACCCATGACCGTCCTGGGTGGACGCTGCACTATCCGTTGTCGACATTCCGGGCCTCCCGTGTGCTGCCTGAGAGTGGAACGTACAGGTCGCGGTTGTGATCGGCGAGTGCCGCGCCGGCCACGGTGGCCGGGATCGGCAGGGTGTCCAGGCACAATCGCAGCCCCTGCGGGAGTTTGGCGTGCGGTACCCGCATCGACACCGTGCAGTGTGGTACCCACGCGCCGGGCCGGTACTCGGCGAAGACCTCCACTCCGGCGGCGGCCAGCCGGTCGTAGACGGCGGCGTGCAGGGCGATCAGGTCGGCTGTCGGTACCGGGCCGAGCCACAGCACCCGGCCCCGGAACAGGCCCACGAAGTCCAGGTCCAGCCGTAGTGGCGGGGCGACCTCGAAGCCGGCGAGCGCGGCGGCCACCGCGGCGCCGTCCAGTTGCGGGGCGGCCACCAGGGACAGGTGTGGCCGGTGCCGCCCGTGCGTGAGGCCGCGCAGGCTGGGTACCCCCGCCTCCTCCATCGCCTCCCACAGCCGCACCAGCCGACGGTCCGCAATCGGGTCCAGGTAAAGCTCCAGCGCCGCCACCACGATCCGAAACCGTACCGGTCCGGCCCGGAAAAGTCCGGGGGCCGGCAGTTTCGGTTGCGGAACGGTGTTACGGCAACTCCAGGAAGTCCCGGATGGCTTCCTCGACCGCATTCATGGTGGGCTGGGAGACAAAGCCGTCCTACCGACTGGCGGCCCCGACCGGCTCCCGCCGGTGGCGCGGAGGTAGCGGTCTGCGGTCAGGCGTAGCCGGGCGAGGAGTTCCGCAGGGCCGGTGACCGTGAAGTCGAGGTCGAGCAGGCCGAGGTAGACGGCGACGGTGTCCACGCTGTCCGCACCCGTTGCCAGTACACAGGTGTGGTCGTCGACGGCCTCGACCACGCCGACCGCGGGATGGATACGGGCGGTGACCACGTCGGCCGGGGCGTGCACGGTGACCCGGGCCTGGAACCGGAAGCCGGCGGCCGACGCGCCGCGCGCCACGAAGGTGGCGACGTCCCCGCCCTCGGGCAGGTCGCGGGGAGTGAACCGGGGGCCGGTCGGGGTGCGCGGCTCGATCCGGTCCACCCGGAAGGTGCGCCAGTCGGCGCGGTCGGTGTCCCAGGCGACCAGGTACCACTTGCGGCCCCAGGTGACCAGGCGGTGCGGCTCGGTGCTGCGCACGGTGCTCGTGCCGTCGTGTGCGCGGTAGTCGAAGCGCAGCCGCTCGTGGTCGCGGCAGGCGGCGGCCAGCGTGGTGAGCACCGTCGGATCGACGGCCGGCGCGGGGGAGTCGGGCGGGATCGGCACGGTGTAGTCGGCGAGCGCGGACACCCGGTGCCGCAGCCGGGGCGGGAGCACCTGCTCCAGCTTCGCCAGCGCGCGTAGCGAGGTCTCCTCGATGCCGGTGATCGGGGAGCGGGCCGCCGTGCGCAGGCCGACCGTGACGGCCACCGCCTCGTCGTCGTCCAGCAGCAGCGGCGGCATGGCCGCGCCGGCGCCCAGTCGGTAGCCGCCGTCGGTGCCCCGGGTGGCGTGCACCGGGTACCCGAGGTCGCGCAGCCGCTCGACGTCGCGGCGCACGGTGCGCTCGCTGACTTCCAGCCGGGCGGCCAGGTCGGTGCCGGACCAGTCCCGGCGGGCCTGCAGCAGGGACAGCAACTTCAACAGCCGCGCGGAGGTTTCCCACATGGCACAAGTCTTCCAGGGCTTCCGGACAGAAGTTGTCCGGAAGCCCTGGAAGCGTTCCGGGTATGACGAATCAACTGGAGATCACGCCGTTCCGGATCGACATCCCGCAGGCGGACCTGGACGACCTGGCTGCCCGGCTGGCCGCGACCCGGTGGCCGAACGAGGTCGCCGACGCCGGCACCGACTACGGCATGCCGGTGGACGTGGTGCGGCGGCTCGCCGAGCACTGGCGCACCGGGTACGACTGGCGCGGGCACGAGGCGCGGCTCAACGAGATTCCGCAGTACACGACGACCATCGACGGGCAGAACATCCACTTCCTGCACGTCCGCTCGGCCGACGAGGACGCGGTACCGCTGCTGCTCCTGCACGGTTGGCCGGGCTCGGTGGTCGAGTTCCTCGCGATGATCGGGCCGCTGACCGATCCGAAGGCGCACGGCGCCGGTGGCGCGCAGGCGTTCCACGTCGTGGCGCCGTCGCTGCCCGGGTACGGGTTCTCCGGACCCACGGTTGGAACCGGCTGGGACAGTGCCCGGATGGCGAAGGCGTTCGCCACGCTGATGGCGGGGCTGGGGTATCAGCGGTGGGGTGCCGTGGGCGGCGACGCGGGCGCTCTGGTCGGTCGGGAACTCGGCATCCTCGCGCCGGACGGGCTGATCGGCGTACACCTGTTGCAGATCTTCGCGTTCCCGTCCGGTGACCCGGCAGAAATGGCCGCCGCCTCCGAGGCCGACACGGCGAGCCTGTCCGGGTCGACCGCCGACTTCCAGAGCAAGGCCGGGTACCAGAAAATCCAGCAGACCCGGCCACAGACGCTGGGGTACGGGCTGACCGACTCGCCCGCCGCCCAACTCGCCTGGAACGCCGAGCTGTGGACCGGCTGGGGCGACTACGCCGACCACCTCGACGTGGACACCTACCTGACCCACGTGAGCATCTACTGGTTCACCCGCACCGGCGTCTCCAGCGCCCGGCACTACTACGAGGACGCGCACAGCGGCGCCGGCTACCGCGACGAGCCGAACCCGGTGCCGACGGCGGTCGCGGTGTTCCCGCAGGACTTCCGGACGATCCGGGCGTTCGCCGGGCGGGCCAACAACATCGTCCGGTACACCGAATTCGACCGGGGCGGCCACTTCGCCTACACCACCGACCCCGACCTGGTCGTCGACGACCTACGCGCCTTCTTCGCCAGCCTGCGCTGACGCCGTCGCGCCGGACGAGCCGCCGACCCGGGTCAGGCCGGGGCGAAGGTCCGTGCGGCCCGTACCAGAGCCGCCACCCCGACCCGCATGGTGGGCTGGATGACCGGGGCGTAGAGCGGGGAATGGTTGGACGGCACGCTCTGCAGGGCCTTTTGCATGGCGCTCATCTCGGTGGCGCCGTCGAAGAGCGCCGGGTCGGCGCCACCGAGAAGCCAGTAGGCGCACGGCGCCCCGGCCGCGGTAGCCAGCCGACCGACGTCCTCGCTGCCGGTGCCCGAGCCGGGATCAAGGAGATGACCGGCGCCCAGCTCGGCCTCGAATCCCGCCCGCAGGCGCTCTACCGCGCCGCTGTCGTTGATGACCGGAGGGAACGACTCGGTCTGGGAAATCTCCGGTGGCTTCGGCGCCCCGGCGGTGACGGCCTCGCCGGAGACGATCCGGTTGATGGCCGCCATCACCTTGTCGCGCACCGCGGGATCGAGGGTGCGCAGGTTCATCAGCAGCTCAGCCTGGTCGGCGATGATGTTCTCCTTGGTCCCGGCGTGCAGCGCACCGACGGTCAGCACGGCGGTATCCGTGCCGGCGATCTCGCGGGACACCACGGTCTGCAGCCGCATCACCGTGGCCGCGGCCATCACCACCGGGTCAATCGAGGCCTCGGGGCGTGATCCGTGGGCGCCGCGTCCGTGCATGACGACCCGCAGCCCGTCCGAGGCCGCGAATGACGTGCCGGCGCCCAGTCCGATCATCCCGGCCGGAAGCGGTGAGACATGTTGCCCCAGTACCACGTCGGGGGTCCCGACCCGCTCGTACAGGCCGTCATCGACCATGGCCTGGGCGCCCGTGCCGAGTTCCTCAGCGGGCTGGAAGACCAGCAGCAGGGTGCCACGCCAGCTTTCGGCGTCACCGGCCAGCGCCCGCGCGGCGCCGAGCATGCAGGTGACGTGCATATCGTGGCCGCAGGCGTGCATCACCGGCACTTCCTGGCCGTTCTGATCGGTTGCCCGGACGGTGCTGGCATACTCCAGGCCGGTCTGTTCGGCGACCGGCAGCGCGTCCATGTCGGCGCGCAGCAGCACGGTCGGGCCCTTTCCGCGACGCAGCACGCCCACCACGCCGGTGCCGCCGACGCCCGCGGTGACGTCGTACCCCAGGGCGGCAAGTTGTTTCGCGACGATCCCGGCAGTGCGGGTCTCCTGGAGCGACAGCTCAGGATGAGAGTGCAGATCCCGGTAGATCCCGGTCAGATCCGCGATATCGACGATGCCATCGATGGATGTGCTCACTGTGCTCACTGTGCTCACTGTGCTCACCGGCCGCCCCCGCCTGCCCGTCACCAGAATTGGAGCCTCTACTCAAAGCGTAGGCGGAAGCAGGCGGGCAGCCCGCGAAACGGCGTAGTCCGTCCCGCAGAAGTAGCCACTTTCCGGGGAGGGGCTGCGACCTTCGCTCGGTGATCCCGTCGATGGAGCTGGTTCAACCTGTGCTCGTTCGGCCCGACCAACCTTGCCCTCTGGCAGATGGCCGTTGACTTGGAGCTCGGGGAGTACGGGCGGGCGTTGCCCACGATTTCCGCGGCTCCGCTGATGACCCCGGCGCAGGTGCTCCGCCGAGCCGCTGGCGACCCGTCACTGCGGTACTCGGCGGTGTGCCGCGTGGCCGCGTGTGCCTGGGTGGGCCACGAGTGGTGGGTCATGTCACGTAATACCCGTCCCGAGCCACTGCCGACTCGTTGAACGTCGCGAACTCCTCGACCCACTCCCGCACGTCGGCGGTGGGCGGGGCGTCGTCGAAGAAGCTGAGCAACTGGCCGATGACGCCTGCCGGCACCGCTGCCCGGAGCCGGGCGGCGATGAAGCCGGCCTCCTCGCCAGAGACCCGCCATCCGTCGTTGGAGAGGAACAACTTCGCGGGCAGCGTGCATTCCTCCACCTCGAAACCGGGCAAGTTCGGCGCCTCCAACCCGTCGCCGTTGATGGCGCCTGCCTCGACCATGACCAGCCGGACGTACGTCATCTGCCAGTCGTTGAAAGCGCACCCGTGCCGGGCGTGGTCGCTCGGGGGGTCGCACGAGAAGCTGTAGCCCATGGACGACAACCTATCAACCGCATACATGGGCACCCTCCACACGGTTGGGCGGCCCGGGACGGTCGGAGACCCGGTGCCGACAGGCCATTGTGGACAGTACGGCTGCCTGACCGCATGGACGTGGCGCTTCCCGCAACAGCAACCCCGCGCAGGTTAGGAATCATGACAAAGCACTACTAGGCCCATGCCTACCGAGCCGAAAAGCTCGGCCAGGACGCCCGGCGCCGGACTCGACCGAGTCCCGTAGATCGCTACGGGGCCCGGTTCTGTCTGAGGGACATGGGATGCGGTGCGTGATCCGTGTGCCACCTGGATTGGGTGCGCCCGGCAGGATTCGAACCTGCGACCCGCGGATTAGAAGTCCGCCGCTCTATCCACTGAGCTACGGGCGCGTCGTGCTGAGGGTACCGTCCCGGTCGGGTCCGGCTGGAGATCATTACACAGGTGGTTCCGGGCAAATGATCTTCTTCTACGCCAACCGGACGAGAGGACTTCTCATCTTCCTGACTAGCCAGTAAGTTTCTCCTCGTGCGGGTGACGAGCGCCACCATCCTTCCCGTCCTCGTGTCGGTGAATGATCCGGGCTACCAGGACAACAACGTGCTGGACGGCTACTTCGGGGATCTGGTCGTCGGCTACACCCCGGGGCCGCCGTTTGGCGAGCGCCTGCTGACCTGGGACGATCTCGACCGCTTGGAGATGTCCCGCCGCGATCTGCGGCGCGGGGCGGCCACCGCGCTCGACCGGCTGCTGGACGACGTGCGGGTACACGGCAAGCCGCCGGCCCTGATGCTCTCCTTCGACGGGCTGGAGTCCAGCCTGCTGCTGGCCGAACACTTCTGGGACGAACTTGCCGAGTCGGTCCCCGGCGACCTGGTCATCGGGGTACCCGCCCGGGATGTTGTGATCATCACCGGCACGCGCTCGCGGGCCGGGTTGGAGAAGGCCCGCCGCGCCGTCGACCGGGTCTTCTTCGCCAGAGGCCCGAACCTGCTCCTGCCCGACCTGCTGGTCTGGGGCGAAGGCGGCTGGGAACCCTTCGCCTGACCGTGCCGACTCCCGGCACCGGCCGGGAGAGCGCCGGGTCAGGCCGGGAAGTAGGCCCGTAGCCAGCGGTCCAGTTCGTCGAAGACCTGCTTGCGGACCGGCGGGGCGGAGAGCGTCAGATCGTGCAGGCCGCCCTCGAACCGGACGATGGTCACGTGGGTGCCGAGCACCGCGGAGTACCGGGCGATGTGTTCGACATCGAGCACCGCGTCCGCGCTGCGCGCCTCCTCGCTCCACTTGCCGTGCTTGTAGCTGCGCAGTGAGGCGCCCACCAGGATCGGCACGGTGATCGCCAGGCCGGCCTGCAACCGGGCCTGGGCGTGCCGGATCGCAGCGATCCAGCCGAGCCGGGCAGGGAAGCCCAGGATCGGCTTCCACGCCGTGTCGAAGGTCCACTCGCCCTCGTGATCGCTGTGGATGGTGCGGCCGTAGGTGCCGCCGCCCATGACGATCTTGGCCATCGGGCGGACCCGGCTCAGCGCCGACAGCGTCGGCCCGGCCGTGGTCCGGGTCAGCGTCGGCAGGTTGAACTCGAAGAACGGGCTGTTCAGGAAGAGCCCGTCGACGATGGCCTTCTCGCGCCGGGCGTGCGCCCACAGGCTGGTGATCAGGCCGCCGGTCGAGTGCGCGGCCACCAGCAGCCGGTCGTGCCCCTCGTCGGCCCGGATGAGCTGCGCGGCGACGTCCAGCTCCTGGAAGTAGTCGCTGATCCGGGTGATGTAGTTGGGCGTCTGGTGGCCGAGCAGGCTGCGCCCGTACTTGCGCAGGTCGAGGGCGTAGAAGTCGTAGCCGCGCTCGACCCAGAAGTCAGCCAGGTGGGTCTGGAAGAAGTAGTCGTTGTAGCCGTGGACGTAGAGCACGGCACGCCGGGTCGGCTCAGCGGCGCGGCGGCTGACCAGGGTGGCCACCACCGGGCCTTCGGCATCGTTGCCCAGATCGATGGTGCGGCGCTGGTACGGCTCGCCGAGGATGTCGGTCTCTGTCTCCACACCGCTGAGGCTACCGGCGCGTAGCACGCTCGGACAGAGCTCGATCAGTTATCCACAGCCACCCTCGCTGTCCACAGATCAGCAGGCCCGGCCTGGCGCGGTGGTCGCCCGCCGCGCCAGGCTCAGGCCCGAGTCGACTCGATCTGCACACACGAGGGTACGAGGAGAGGCGATGTTCGATACGCCCATCACCATGGTGGGGAACGTGCTCACCGCGCCACAGTGGCGACGCACCACCCAGACCAACACGTTCATGGTCACCTTCCGGGTCGCGGCGACCTCCCGTCGCTTCGTCAAGGAGCAGAACGGTTGGGTCGACGGCGACTCGCTGCGCGTGCGGGTCACCTGCTGGCGGCGGCTGGCCGAGAACGTCTCGGTCTCCGTCCAGCTCGGTGATCCGGTCGTCGTGCACGGCCGGCTCTACACCCGCGACTGGGTCGACGACTCCGGCACCCGGCGCTCGTCCTACGAGCTGGAGGCTGTCGCCGTCGGTTTCGACCTGGCCCGGGGCGTCGGCAAGTTCGCCCGCCGCAAGGTGACCGGCGGCACCGAGATGATCGAGGGGCCGGCCAGTGACGCCCGGGTCGGCGGCGAACTCACCGAGGAGATCGAGGACCCTGGCCGCCCGGCCGACCTGCCCGCCGACAACGACCTGTTCGAGCCCTTCGACCCGCTGCTCTACGAGGTCTCCGACAGCAGCAGTGCTGATCCGTCCACCGACTTGCCGGTGGATCCGGGCACCATGGATCCGTCGATGCCCGACCCGACGACGCCGGATCGGCCGCTCGCAGCGGCGGGGCAGGAGTCCGCGGCGGGCGAGGCGGACGCCGGCGACGGGCTGGTGGCCGCGGCCGGCGCCCGCACCGGCCGGGGCAGGGGCAGGTAGGGGCCAACCGCGAGGGCCACTTCACCCGGAGGGTACTGAGACGGAACTCCGGGAGCGGACTCCAGCGGGGCGGACACCCGTCCGAGGTCGCGTACGCCAGCGGCCGAGGACGGGTGGTCCCGCTGCTGTCCAGCGCGATCGTTGGCGAGGCGGCACCGTCCGGGGCCGGTCACGGGACCAGTTCGGTGTCGATGCGGACGAACGCATCGTCCCCGGCGCGATACTGCCGGGGTACCCGGAACTGCGCGTCCAGCACGGCGACGGCGTGCATGTGCTCGACCTCGAACAGTTTCGGGGCGCTGCTGCCGTACCGGCCGCTGGCCGAGTCGCCGCCGACCTGGATCGCGCGCAGTTGCCAGGTTCCCTTTCCGGACAGGCCGAGTCGCTCGGGGTTCACGATGCGGTATCTGCCACGGTAGGAGAAGGCGAGCCGGCGACGGTCGCGAATGGCTTCCCGGATGGCATCCACGGAATTCATTCCGGCACGGTACCCGCCGTCCGCGTTGGCTAACCGTCCACTGCGGACACAGTCAGCACCGCGCCCGCCACAGTGTCGACGTACCAACGCTGGTAGCGCTCGACCGACCAGCCCCGTTGGCGTACCAGCCAGTCGTAGGCGAGTACGTCCATCGCGAGCCACAGCACGTCGGCCACCGCGTCGACGTCCTGATCGGTGCGTACCCCGCCGGTGGCCACCAGGTCGGCGGCGAACATCGCCATGCCCTGCCGGCGCTCGTCCCGGTTCTTCTGCCAGACGGCCGCCGCGTCCCGGTCCGCGGTGGCGGCGCCGGCGAGCGCGATCATCACAGCCGCCTCGCGGGCGTGTACCTCGGCCAGGTGCCGGGCGAACCGGGCCAACTTGTCCCGGGGGTCCGCGAGCGCGCCGATCTCGGCGACGAACGCGCGTTGTGCCATCGGGACCGGCTCGTCATCGCCCGCGACGGTGACGTCCACGAGCGTGGAGAGCAGTTGCCGCTTGCCGGCAAAGGTGGCGTAGACGGTCTGCACCGCGACCCCGGCCTCCTTGGCGACGGCGGCGAGCGTGGTAGCCGCGTACCCCTCGCGGACGAAGAGCCGGCCGGCCGCGTCCAGGATCGCCCGCCGGGTCGCCCGCGCCTGCTCTTTGCGCAGCGTGGAGTCGTAGCGGCGCTTGACAGCCATGTCCGCGAGCGTACAGTGCTATTAGATAGAGTTGGCATTTATCGAATACTTGACTGCTAAGGCGGAAGCTATGACGTTCGGAGTCCTGCAGGAGATGCCCGGGGTCACCGAGGCTGACTACCGCAGCGTGGAAAAGCACCTCGGGCCGGACCGCCCGGCCGGCCTGCTCGCGCACGTGTCCGGCCCGGTCGACGGCGGCTGGCGGGTGATCAACGTGTGGGCGACCGAGGAGGATTTCCAGCGTTTCCGCTCCGAGCGGCTGGTGCGCGCCGCCGGGCTGGCCGCTCGCGAGGAGCACTTCGACCCGGGTAAGGCGGCGCACTTCCGGTCCGTCACGGTCGCCGGTGACGAACTGCCGTTCTGATGGCCGGCGTGCAGGCGTTGCGGGCGCGCAACGCAGACTTCTGGGCCGGCGCGGCACCCGGTTGGATCCGGCATGCCGCGCGGCAGGACGAGTTCGGTGCGCCGCTGGGCGCCGCGGCACTGGCGGCACTGGCTCCGCGACCCGGCCAGCGGATCGTCGACGTGGGCTGCGGCTGCGGTGGCACGACAGCGGTTCTCGCCGCGATCACCGGCGCGGCGCACGGTGTGGACCTGTCGCCGGCCATGGTCGCGGCGGCGCGCCGCAGGTACCCGCCCGGCTCGGCGGCCAGCTTCGAGGTCTGCGACGTGGAAGGGGTCGACACCGTCGAGGGCGGGCCGTTCGACGGGGCGTACTCCCGGATGTGTCTCATGCTGCTGGCCGACCCGGTCGCCGGATGCGCCGCGATCCGCCGCTCGTTACGTCCGGGTGGCCGGCTGGCCGCGACGGTTTTCGCTGCGCCGCAGGATAATCCTTGGCTCACTTCGGTGGTGCTCGGCGCCGCGCCGGCACTCGGGCCGCTGCCCGCGCTGCCGTTGGACGGCGAACCGGGCCCCTTCGCGTTCGCCGATCCGGCCCGTGCCCGTGCGGTGCTGTCCGCGGCCGGGTTCGTCGACGTCCAGCTCGGCGCGGGTGGACACGGCCCTGGAGGTGCCCGACGGGACCGGCGGCGCCGAGGACCCGGACGGCGTTGCCGGCTGGCTCATCGAAATCGGCCCGGCCGGTGCCGCCTACCGCGCCGCTTCCCCGGACGATCAGGCCGCAGCGCGGGCCGGCGCCACGGACCTGCTGCGGCGCTTCCACACCCCCGGTGCCGGCTACCGGCTGCCGACCGGAATCTGGCTGCTCACCGCGACCGCCCCCGGCTGACAGGCCCATCGGCAGCAGCCCCGACAATCCGTTGTACGCCAGCACGTTTGCGCACGGGGGATGTCGGGCTCCGGTGTTTGTCGGCACGTTTGCCCGGGGTGTCGGGTGTCCCGGTGTTTGCCAGCACGTTTGGGCCCGGGTACGAGGTGATCCGGGTGGACAGGTTGAGGGAGGCCCGGTTGGCGCGCTGCGCCGGGCGCGGCCGTTCTCGGGGGCGGCCGTAGGCTCGCCTGGGCGGAGATCACCGGGTTGAATGTCCCGGCGCTGCACCGCGGGGATGTGCAGGTGGGCCGGGAGGGCAGGCAGCGGTGGACAGGGCAGTGACGCGCGAAGCGGCGGCGAGGGCAGCGGCCGACGCCGGTGGACTGCTCGCCGGGGCGATCCTCGACCGGGTGTTCGGGGACCCGCGTCGGCTGCACCCGGTGGCCGGCTTCGGTCGGCTCGCCGGTGCGCTGGAACAGCGGCAGTACGCGCCGAGCCGGCGGGCCGGTGCGCTCTTCGCGGCCACCTCCGTCGGTGTTCCGGTAGCTGTCGGCGTGCTCGCCGCGGTGGCCACCCGGCGGCGGCCGTGGCTGCGTGCCGGGCTGGTGGCCGGTACCACCTGGGCGGTGCTCGGCGGTACCTCGCTGCGCCGGGAGGCGCGGGCGATGTCGGTGGCACTGGCCGGCGACGACCTCGACGCCGCCCGGGGCCGGCTGCCCAACCTGTGCGGCCGCGACCCGTCCGGGCTGGGCGCGCCGGAGTTGGCCCGGGCCACCGTCGAGTCGGTCGCCGAGAACAGCTCCGACGCCGAGGTCGCCCCGTTGTTCTGGGGCGCGCTCGCGGGACTGCCGGGGCTGCTCGGGTACCGGGCGGTCAATACTCTGGACGCGATGGTCGGCCACCGCTCGCCCCGCTACGCCCGCTTCGGTACCGCCGCCGCCCGCCTCGACGACCTGGCGAACCTGCTGCCGGCCCGGGGCACCGCCGTATTCACCGTGCTGGCCGCCGGCACGGTCGGCGGCAGCCGGTGGCGCACCCTGCGCACCTGGCTCCGGGACGGCTCGCGGCACCCCAGCCCCAACTCGGGGCAGTGCGAGGCGGCCGCCGCCGGGGCGCTCGGGGTACGGCTGGGCGGGCGCAACGTCTACCACGGCCGGGTGGAAGAACGTCCCGCACTCGGTGACGGCCCGCCACCCGGCGTCGACGACATCGCCCGCGCCGAGCGGCTCTCCGCGGCCGTCGGCCGGATCGCCGTCGCGCTGGCGGTCGGTCACGTACTCGCCCGCCCGTGGCGACGCGCCGCAATCGCCGCCCTCGCGCGACGCGGATCGGCCGCCCGTCGCCGCTCGGCGGCGCGCCGGTCGACCGCTTGGCAGGCGGTCGACGCGAGTGATGGCCCGGCAGGCGGTCGACGCGAGTGGTGGCCGGCAGGCGGGTCGACGCGAGTGGTAGTCCGGCAGGTTACTGAGTGCGGTTCGGTATCCCGGCGGGCGGTTGGGCGCCGGCTGTCACCCCGGCGTGCCAGTGGGCGCGGGTCGGCCGTCGGATGGGTGGTTGAGCGCGGATGAGTGGTGGGCTGCTGATCGCCGGGACCGGCTCGGACGCCGGCAAGAGCATGGTGACCGCCGGCATCTGCCGGTGGCTGCGCCGCGAGGGGGTCCGGGTCGCGCCGTTCAAGGCGCAGAACATGTCGAACAACTCGGTGGTGACCCCGGACGGCGGGGAGATCGGTCGGGCGCAGGCGCTCCAGGCCCGGGCATGCGGCCTCGCCCCGAGCGTGCGGTTCAACCCGGTGCTGCTCAAGCCCGGTAGCGACCACAGCAGCCAGGTGGTGATCGGGGGCCGGGTCGCCGGCCGGCTCGACGCCGACAACTTCGCCGCCGTCCGGCCGGCGCTCGCGCAGGCCGCGTACGCCGAACTCGACAGCCTGCGGGCCGAGTACGAGGTGGTGGTGTGCGAGGGCGCCGGCAGCCCCGCCGAGATCAACCTGCGGGCCGGCGACTACGTCAACATGGGGCTGGCCCGGCACGCCGACCTGCCCACCATCGTGGTCGGCGACATCGACCGGGGTGGCGTCTTCGCCGCCTTCTTCGGCACCGTCGCCCTCCTCGAACCCGCCGACCAGGCGCTGCTCGCCGGCTTCGTGGTGAACAAGTTCCGGGGCAGCGTCGACCTGCTGCGACCCGGGCTGGACCGGATCCACGCGCTGACCGGCCGCCCGGTGCTCGGGGTACTGCCGTGGCATCCACAGTTGTGGCTGGACACCGAGGACTCCGTGTCGGCGGTGGACGGGCGGCTGCTCGGCCGGCCTGAGCCGCCGGTGGCCGGTACCCAGTGGCTGCGGATCGCGGCGATCCGGTTGCCGCGCATCTCCAACAGCACCGACCTGGAGGCGCTGGCCGCCGAACCGGGCGTGGCTGTCCGGCTGACCACCTCGCCGGCCGAGTTGAGTGACGTCGACCTGATCGTGCTACCCGGCTCCAAGTCCACCGTGGACGACCTGGACTGGCTGCGGCGTACCGGACTGGCCGACGCGATCGTCGTGCACGCGAAGCGGGGCGGTGCGGTGCTGGGCCTCTGCGGCGGGTACCAGATGCTCGGCCGGCGCATCCACGACGAGGTGGAGAGTGGCCGGGGCAGCGTTGCCGGCTTGGGGCTGCTGCCCGTCGAGGTGACCTTCGCGGCGGACAAGCACCTCGCGCTGTCGCACGGCACGGCGCTGGGCGAGCCGGTGCACGGGTACGAGATCCACCACGGGTACGTCAGCGCCGGCACCCCCGAACCGCTGATCCAGACCGCGGCTGGTGGCGAGGGCGCGGTGCTGGGTACCGTCGCCGGTACCCACTGGCACGGCGCGCTGGAGAGTGACGGCTTCCGCCGGGCGTACCTGCGCCGGATCGCCGCCACCGCCGGGCGCGACTTCGAACCGGCCCCGGACACCGACTTCGCCGCCCGTCGCGAGCAGCTCCTCGACCTGCTCGCCGACCTGGTCACCGAGCACCTCGACACCGCCGTCCTGCGCGACCTGATCACCCACGGACCCCCCGCCGACCTGCCGGTACTGCCGCCCGGTGCACCACCGACAGTCGACCCGGCCTGATCCGCCGCCACGCCGCCGAAGCACGCCGCCGAAGCACGCCGCCGGGGGTGGGCCGCCCGGATCGGCGGGGCCGGATGGTGGACGCCGGTTGCGTTGATGGAGGACGATCCGAGAGGAGTGCACCAGTACGGGGAGGTCAACCATGGATGAGGCAGCGCCGGTACGTCGCCGGGTCACGCTCACCGGGATCAGCTCGCGAGCGTGGGAACACCCCGCCGACCGGGGCGCCCTGACCGCCCTGCGTGAGCTGCGCGGATTCGACGAGGCGCTCAAGTCGCTGTCGGCGCTGTGGAACGAGCGCGCCTGGCGGCTGGAGTACCTGGGCAGCGCCATCCGGGTCAACCACCGCCAGCACCCCCGGGTACACCGGCTGTTCGCCGAAGCCGCCGCCACCCTGGACATCGCCGACCTGCCCGAGTTGTACGTGCAGTTCTCGCCGACCCTCAACGCCGGCTGCGTCGGGATGTCCAACCCGTTCATCGTGGTCAACAGCCGGATGGTGGAGCTGTTCGACGACGAGGAGCTGCGCCACGTCCTCGGCCACGAACTCGGTCACCTGGTCAGCGGCCACGCCGTCTACCGCACCATGATGATCATTCTGACCAGGCTGGCGGGCAACCTGGCCTGGCTGCCGGTGGGCTCGATCGCGCTGCGCGGCGTGGTCGCAGCCCTCTACGAGTGGTGGCGCAAGGCTGAACTCTCCGCCGACCGGGCCGGGCTGCTCGCCGGTCAGGACCCGGCCGCCGCGCTGCGCGCGCACATGAAGCTGGCCGGCGGTGGCGACCTCACCGAGATCGACACCACCGAGTTCCTCCAGCAGGCCGCCGACTACGACCGTGCCGGGGACCTGCGGGACAGCCTGATCAAGCTGCGGATGCTGGTCGGCACCACCCATCCGCTACCGGTCGCCCGCGCCGCGCACCTGCGGCACTGGACGGATTCCGGTGCGTACCAACGGATTCTCGGTGGCGACTACCCGCGCCGGGAGGACGACCGCACCGCCTCGATGAGCAACGACGCGAAGGCCGCCGCCGAGGACTACCGGGAGGCGTTCCGCCGTTCCCAGGACCCGCTGGTCAGCCTGCTGCGCAAGGTCGGCGACAGCGCGGGCGGAGTGGGTGACTGGCTCGGCACCGGGATGGGCTGGGTCCGCGGCAAGGGCGGCCGCCCCGCCGACAGCGACCCCACCGGAACGGACACCGACGCGGGCAGCGGGGACCAGGGCGCGGGCTCCGGCCGGGACGGCGACGACCCGTGGGGCGCCGCCTCCGACGGCCCGGCCAAACCCCGCCGCTGACCGGCAAGGGCCGGGGACTGCGGCTGTGGGACGGCGGGCCCGCGCCGCGACCGTTGAGATCATCTACGAGACGCACTCGACCACCACCGACAACGAGGCCGGCACCGCCACCGGCTGGCTGCCCGGAATTCTCTCCGACCTGGGTCGTCACCAAGCCCGTGAGCTGGGACAACGCCGCATGGATGACGGCGTCGCGGTGGTGTTCTCCTCCGACCTCACCCGTGCCGTGCAGACCGCGGAACTGGCCTTCGCCGCCACCGGTATCCCGATCCGCCAGGACCCTCGGCTGCGCGAGTGTGACTACGGCCGGCTCAACGGCGCACCGGTCGGCCAATTCGCCGGGATCCGGACACACCACGTCGAGCAGCCGTACCCGGGTGGCGAGAGCTACCTCGACGTCGTAGCCCGGACCAGGCATTTCCTGACCGAGGTGGCCCGCGACTGGTCTGGGCGGACGATCCTGCTCGTCGCCCACACCGCCAACCTGTGGGCGCTCGAGCACCTGCTGCACGGCAGAGCGCTGGAACAACTCGTCAGCGCGCCCTTCGAATGGCAGGACGGCTGGCGCTACACCGTTCCCGCCGGCTGGCCGGGACAGCCCGCCCACGACCAGCACCAGTGACCGGGACCGGGGCCGCTGACCGGGATCGGGGACGGCGGCGTGGACCGGGATCAGGGCCTGGACCGGGCCGGAAAAGGGCCGGAAAAGGGCCGGAAAAGGGCCGGATCGGCGACCTGGACCTGGGCGTGTGGTGACGGCGGGGAACTGCCTAGCATGGCGGGCATGACCGAAGCAGAACTGCGTGCTGCCGTCGAGCGGAACATGCCCGGCGTCATCGCGGACCTTGTCGAGTTGGTACGCATCCCCGGCATCGCCTTCGACGGTTTCGACCACAGCCAGGTCGAACGGTCGGCGCAGGCCGTCGCCACGCTGCTGCGCGAGGCGGGCATGCCGGACGTGCAGATCGTCCGGGCCGGCGGGCAACCCGCCGTGATCGGGCGGCGACCGGCCCCGCCCGGCGCGCCGACCGTGCTGCTCTACGCCCACCACGACGTGCAGCCGATCGGCGACGCGAAGCAGTGGCTGACCGATCCGTTCGAGGCGACCGAGCGCAACGGTCGCCTCTACGGCCGGGGCGTGGCCGACGACAAGGCCGGGGTGATGGCGCACATCGCGGCGCTGCGGGCCTACGGCGACGACCTGCCGGTCGGGCTGGTGCTGTTCATCGAGGGCGAGGAGGAGTTCGGCTCCGGCAGCCTGGAGAACCTGATCCGGCAGTACCGGGCTGAGTTGGCCGCCGACGTCGTGGTGATCGCGGACTCCGGAAACTGGGACATCGGGGTACCGGCGCTGACCACTTCGCTACGCGGCATCGTGAACCTCTTCGTCGACGTGCGTACCCTCGACCACGCCGTGCACAGCGGCATGTTCGGCGGGGCGGTGCCCGACGCGCTGATCACCCTGAGCCGGCTGATCGCCTCCCTGCACGACGATGCCGGTGATGTCGCAGTCGCCGGGTTGGTGCACGCCACCACCAGCGCGCCGGACTACCCGCAGGAGCGGTTCCGGGCCGAGGGCGGGCTGCTGCCGGGTACCCGGCTGATCGGTACCGGCCGGCTGGTCGAGCGCACCTGGGCCAAGCCGTCCGTCTCCATCCTCGGTATCGACGCCCCGCCGTCGCAGGGCGCGCCCAACGCGCTGGTACCCGCGGCCCGCGCCAAGATCTCCGTACGGCTGGCCCCGGGTGACGACCCGACGAAGGCGTACGACGCGGTCAAGGCGCACCTGGAGGCGTACACCCCCTGGGGCGCCGAGGTGACCGTGACGCTGGAAGAGGCCGGCGCACCGTGCGTCATCGCCGCCGAGGGCCCGATGTACGACGCCGCGCGGGCCGCCTTCCGCTCCGCCTGGGACGGCGTGGACCCGGTCGATATCGGGATTGGCGGGTCGATCCCGTTCATCGCCACCTTCCAGGAACTGTTCCCGCAGGCGGCGATCCTGGTCACCGGCGTCGAGGACCCCGACTCCCGTGCCCACGGGCCGAACGAGAGCCTGCACCTGGGCGAGTTCACCCGTGCCTGCCTGGCCGAAACCCTCCTCCTCGCCAACGTCGCCACCGCCGACCGGCCCAGCTGAACCCTCCGGCCAGGTGTCGGAGGGGGGTGTCAGGATGCCTTATGCGGTTTGTGGAGGTGGCGGGTACTTCGGCGGCGGTGGGCGCGACCTCGCGGCGGCTCACCAAGATCGACCTGTTGGCGGCGGCGCTGCGCGGGCTGGCGGCTGACGAGATTGCTGCGGGGGCCGCCTACCTGGCCGGGGAGTTGCGGCAGCGGCAGATCGGGGTGGGCTGGGCGGCGCTGCGTGAGCTGCCCGCGCCCGCCGACGAACCGACGCTCGAAGTCGCCGAGGTGGACGCCCGGCTCGCCGAGATCGGCGAACAGTCGGGCACCGGCTCCCAGGGGCGGCGCAAGGCGCTGCTCGCCGACCTGATGGGCCGGGCCACCGTCGACGAGCAGCGGATGCTGGTCGGGTTGATCTCCGGGGAGCTGCGCCAGGGCGCCCAGGCAGGGCTGCTGGTCGACGCGATCGCGCGCGGCGGCCGACCTCGACGGCGCCGCGGTACGCCGGGCTCTGCTGCTCACCGGCGACCTGAAGACGGTGGCGGCAGCGGCGCTCACCGGCGGGGCTGCCGCGCTCGCGGAGTTCAGCCTGCACGTCGGCCGGCCGCTCGCGCCGATGCTGGCGCAGGCCGCACCCAGCCTGGCGGAGGCGCTGGCCACCACCGGCACGCCGGCGATGGTGGACGCCAAACTCGACGGCATCCGCATCCAGGTGCACCGCTCCGGTTCCGACATCGCCGTGTTCAGCCGCAGCCTGGACGACATCACCGCACGGGCGCCCGAGGTGGTGGCCGCGGTCGCCGCGCTGCCCTACGACGAGTTGGTGCTCGACGGTGAGGCGATCTCGGTGGACACCGCCGGCCGGCCCCGCCCGTTCCAGGAGACCAGCTCCCGGGCGGCCACCCGGTCCCGGGCCGCGACGACGGCGCTCACCCCGTACTTCTTCGACCTGCTCCGGCTGGACGGCGCCGACCTGCTCGACCAGCCCGGCACCGCCCGGTGGAGCGCACTGGCCGACGCGCTACCCGGCACGATGATCGTTCCCCGGGCCCTGGTGACCTCGGCGGAGGAGGCCGGCGACGCCTACCGGCAGGCACTGGCCCAGGGCCACGAGGGGGTGGTGGTGAAAGCCGCGAGCGCGCCCTACGACGTCGGCCGGCGTGGCGGCGCCTGGGTCAAGGTCAAGCCCAGGCACACTCTCGACCTGGTCGTCCTGGCCGTCGAGTGGGGCCACGGCCGGCGTCAGGGCTGGCTGTCCAACCTCCACCTGGGCGCCCGTGACCCGGCGACCGGCGGCTTCGTGATGCTCGGCAAGACCTTCAAGGGGCTGACCGACGAGCTGCTGCGCTGGCAGACCGAACGGCTGCTGGGCCTGGCCGTGGAGCGCGGCGACTGGGTGGTCACCGTCCGCCCGGAGCTGGTGGTGGAGATCGCTTTCGACGGCGTCCAGACCTCGCCGCGCTACCCCGGCGGAGTGGCGCTGCGCTTCGCCCGGGTGCTGCGCTACCGGGAGGACAAGTCAGCCGCCGAAGCCGACACCATCGACGACGTCCGCCGCCTGCACACCGGCCCGACCCCCGACTGACCCGCCGGCCACCGCATTGCCGGCTCGCGCAGCGCCGGCCTGCTCGGCGGCGGACACCGGGGGGTGCGGGCCGGGGAGCAGCGATCAGCCGGGGACGGCGGGGGAGGTGGGGCGGTCGGTGGGCTCGTCCAGGGCGGCCCGCCAGTCGATCTTGGGCTCCGGGCCGTGCGCCTCGCGGCGGGCGAGGATGCCGAAGCCGATCAGCGTGAGCAGCGCGAAGGCCCACCACTGCACCACGTACCCGGCGTTCATCCAGGAGTTCTGGTGGTCCGAGGCGATGCTGACGAAGGCCGGGTCGGCGGCCGGCTGCTGCTGGTCGAGGATCAGGTAGCCACCGTGCAGCGGGTACCCGACGGTGGCGGCCAACTTCGCCGGGTTGATCCGGCGGATCTGTTGGGTCCCGTCCACCTGTTGCACCGCGCCGGCCCGGCTCTCCGGCAGGTGCAGCCGGCCGACCACGGTCACCTGGCCGGTCGGCACGGGCGGGATGTCCGGCAGCACGGCGGAGCCCGGCCGGGCGGGTGGCAGCCAGCCCCGGTCCACCAGGATGGCGCTGCCGTCGGCCAGTACCAGCGGGGTGAGCACCTCATATCCGACGGTGTCGTTGACGGTGCGCTCGCGGGCCAGGATCTGTGCCTGCGGCGCGTACCGGCCGGTGACGGTGACCTTGTCCCAGGCGGTGTCGGCGGCGGGCACGCGACCGGCGACGCTCACCTCGGCGAGCGGCCGGGGTTGACCGGCGGCGGCCGTGGCGACCCGGTGGTTGTAGTCGGCCCGCTGGTGGTAGCGGTCCAGCTGCCACAGCCCGAGGAACACCATGACGGCGGCGACCACCACGGTCAGCGCGGCGTACCCCAGCCAGCGGGGGGAGCGGAGGAACCGGTACACGCCGCCCACGCTACCGCCGGCCCGACCGCACCCACCGTCACCCCGCCCGCACAGTGGCCCCCGCCATCCCGCCCCGCAAGCCGTGCCGGACCCGCGGCTCAGTGCCGGGCCAGGCCGGTGCGGCTCGCGGGCCAGTGTCAGGACCGGGTCAGAGCCGGACGCGGCTCAGTGCCGGGCGGCCGGCTTCTTGCTGGAGGTGTGCGCCGGCGGGGTGCCCACGATGCTGCCCGGCGGGTACGCGAAGTACCGCACCGGGGAGCCGGCAAGCGCGGCCCTGACCGTCCCGGCGACCGTCTCGTTCGGCTTGAAGGCGTTGGCCGAGCCGACCGCATTGCTCGGATTGTCCGGATCGGCGATGAACGACGCGGCGGCCAGGTCCGGGGTGAACCCGACGAACCACTCGGCCTCGGCGGAGTTCGTGGTGCCGGTCTTGCCGGCGAACGGCCGCCCGACCGACCTAGCGCCGGAGGGGAAGGTGCCGGTGCCGCCACAGGAGCCCTTCGCCGCCCCGTACCCGGTGGGGCAGCGGGCCGCGTCGGCAGCCGCCCGCGCGACCTGTGGCGCGACCACCTGCGCGCACCGGGGTGCGGCCACCGCCACCCCGAGCGAGCTGGCCGGCTTCCCGTCCGGCCCGGTGATCGACTGCACCGGCATCGACTGGCAGTACCGGCCGTCAGCGGCGACGGCGGCGTACGCGGTGGCCATCTCCAGCGGGGTGGTGCTGGCCACGCCGAGAGTGAAGGCGCCCCAGGTGTCGCGCTGCGCGGGCGTTGCCAGCTCCCGGTCGATGGCGGTGTGCCAGGTCAGTCCGAGCCGTTCCGCCATGGCGACCACGCTGGCCGCGCCGATGCGCTGTTCGAGCTGGACCCAGTAGGTGTTCACCGACCGGCCGAAGGCCGAGAACATGGTGTGGTTGCCGGTCATCGAGGCGCTGGCGTTGCTCGGGCACCAGTGGCCGCCGCAGGCGGTCGGCGAGCGGTCGCCGTAGCCGGTGGTCACCTTGTTCGGCGAGTAGATCGCCGTGTTCAGCGGGTACCCCTTCGCCAGGGCGGCGAGCATGGTGAACATCTTGAAGGTGGAGCCGGCCTGGTACCCGGTCTCGTCCCCGCCGCCGAGCAGCATGCTCACCGTGTTCGGGTAGCTGCCCCGGACTCCGGCGGCGCGCTGTTGCGGACTGCTGCTGGGCCCGTTGCCGGACTGGTCGATGGCGTACCGGCGGTTCACCGCGAGCGCCTTGACCAGTCCGGTGCCCGGCTGCACCACCGCCTCGCCGAGCGCGAACCGGCTGCCGAGCGGCTCCTTGGCCAGCACCGTGCGGTGCGCAGCGGCCTGGATGCGCGGGTCGAGTGAGCCGACGATGGTGTACCCGCCGGAGCGCAGCCGGTCGAGGCGTTCGCTGGCGTTGCGTCCGAACTGCGGCTGGCGGAGCCACCACTGCTTGAACACGTCGCAGAAGTAGCCCCAGTCGTTGAGGGTGTCCGGGATGGCGACGCAGTCGTTGGGGGCGCTGGAGACGCGCAGGGCCAGCGGGCTCGCCTTGGTCGTGCGGGCGAGGTCGGCGGAGAGGTAGCCGACGTCGGCCATCCGGTCGAGGACGTGGTTGCGCCGGGTGACCGCGGCGGTCGGGTCCTGGGTCGGGTCGTACGCGGACGGGGCCTGGACGACGCCGGCCAGCAGCGCCGCTTCGGGCAGGGTCAGGTCGGCCGGTGACTTCGAGAAGTAGATCTTGCTGGCGGCCCAGATGCCGTAGGCTCGGTGGCCGAAGTACGCGACGTTGAGGTACCCGGCGAGGATCTTCTGCTTACTCCAGGTCCGTTCCAACTCGGTGGCCAGCTTCGCCTCGTGGATCTTGCGCCCGGCGCTCTGCTCGGTGGCGTCGACCGCCTCCTGCGGACTGCTCGCCTCGTCCCGCAGCGCGTTGCGGACGTACTGCATGGTCAGCGTGGACGCGCCCTGGGCCACCGTGCCGGCCCGCTGGTTGGCGACGAACGCCCGGATCGCGCCCTTGGTGTCGACGCCGTGGTGCTCGAAGAACCGGCTGTCCTCGGCGGCGATCACCGCCTGCTGGATCCAGCCCGAGGTGGCCGACAGCGGCACCTGTCGGCGGTCCTCGGTGTAGAACTCGGTGATCAGGGTGCGCCCGTCGGCGGCGTAGAGGTAGCTGGTCTGCGGCGGCGGGGTGTGACCGAGATCGACGGAGACGGTACTGAGGGCGTCCGCGCCCACCTTGGCGGCCATCCCGAACAGCGCGGCGCTGGGGAAGGCGATCAGGGCCACGGCCATGCCGGCCAGCACGCCGATCCGGGCCAGCCGGGCGGCCCGTGCGGCGGAGATGAGTCGCTGTTCGTTCACCCGACCGAAGCTAGGACAATAAGTGCTGAACAATCACGAAAACCATAAACATTCACACTCGCCGCAGCAGCCTCCCCCGTCCGGGGAGCACGTCGCAGCGGCCGACGACCCGGCCGCCGCAGGAAACGCCGCCGCCGCAGGGGACGCCGCCGCCGCAGGGCTCACCTTCCACGGCGATGCGGAGGTCGAGCCGGGCCTGGTCGACCTGGCAGTGAATGTCCGCTCCGAGCCGATGCCGGGCTGGCTGCGCGAGCCGATCGAGGCGTCGCTTGCCGACCTGGCCCGCTACCCCGACCCCGGCCCGGCCCGCGCGGCGCTCGCTGCCCGGCACCGCCGCGACCCGGTCGAGGTGCTGGTCACCGCCGGTGCGGCGCAGGCGTTCACGCTGCTGGCCCAGGCGCTGCGCGGAATTCGCCGGCCGGTGGTGGTGCACCCGCAGTTCACCGAGCCGGAGGCGGCCCTGCGCGCAGCCGGGCACCGGGTGACCCGGGTGCTGCTGCCAGCCCCGTACACCCTCGATCCTGATCTTGTTCCGGCCGACGCCGACCTGGTGATGGTGGGCAATCCGACCAACCCGACGTCGGTGGCGCACCCGGCGGCGACGCTGGCCGCGCTGGCCCGGCCGGGCCGGATCCTGGTGGTGGACGAGGCTTTCGCGGACACCCTGCCGGGCGAGCCGCAGTCGCTGGCCGGCCGCACCGACCTGCCGGGCCTGGTGGTGCTGCGCAGCCTCACCAAGACCTGGGGCCTGGCCGGCCTGCGGATCGGCTACCTGCTGGCCGCCCCCGACCTGATCGCCCGGCTGGCCGCGGTGCAGCCGCTGTGGCCGGTGAGCAGCCCGGCGTTGGCCGCGGCCGTGGCGTGCGCCACACCCCGGGCGGTGGCCGCCGAGCAGGCCGTCGCGCACACCCTGACCGGGCTGCGCGCGCATCTGGTCAGGTCGCTGTCAGATCTGCCCGGGGTACGGCTGGCAGCCGCGCCGAGCAGCTCATTCGTGCTCATCGAGGTGGCCGGTGCGCAGCGGGTCCGGCTGGCGCTGCGGGAGCGCGGGTACGCCGTGCGGCGCGGCGACACCTTCCCCGGTCTGGGCGCTGACTTCCTGCGGATCGCGGTGCGGGACACTGCTACCACGGACGCGTTCGTGCGGGCCCTGGCCGGGATCCTGCGGACGCCGGCATGAGTGACCGCTTGCGCGAACGGCAGGCAGGCAACTCAGGCCGGCTCCCCGCGAGCCGCGCGAGCGGGGAGGCGGAATGAGGGGATGGCATGGCTGAACTGTTGGCGCAGACGCTGGCCCGGATCGGGCCGGTGGACGAGGCGGCGATGGACCGGGCGCGGGCCCGGCAGGCGTCGCTGACCAAGCCGCCGGGTTCGCTGGGGGAGCTGGAGAACCTGGGGGTACGCCTCGCGGGGCTCGCCGGCCGGTGCCCGCCCCCGGTGCCGACCGCCGTCGCGGTGGCCGTCTTCGCCGGCGACCACGGCGTGCACGCGGCCGGCGTCACCCCGTGGCCGCAGGAGGTGACCGCGCAGATGGTCGCGAACTTCCTCGGCGGCGGCGCGGTGGTGAACGCCTTCGCCCGCCAGCACGCCGCCCGGGTCACGGTGGTCGACGTGGGCGTCGCGACCGCCATCCCCGGCACCGAGCCCGACACCGACCCGGGGTACCCCGCGTGGACCGGCAGCGGCGGCACCGTCAACGCGCCGGGCACCGAGTTCGTCCCCGCCCGGGTCCGGGCCGGCACCCGTGACTTCAGTCGGGAGCCGGCGCTGACCCTGGACGAGGTCGTCGCCGCCCTGGAGGTGGGGATCCGCACCGCGCAGCGGCAGTTGGCCGCCGGCGCGGATCTGCTGGTCGGCGGGGACATGGGGATCGCCAACACCACCCCGGCGGCGGCGCTGATCGCGGCGTTCACGGGCGCGTCCGCGCAGGACGTGACCGGCCGCGGTACCGGCGTGGACGACGAGGTGCTGGCCCGCAAGGTGGCGGTGGTGGCCGACGCGCTGGCCCGGTACGCCCCCGACCCGGCCGACCCGATCGGAGTGCTCGCCGCCGTCGGTGGGTTGGAGCACGCGGCGCTGGCCGGGTACCTGCTCGCCGCCGCCGCGAACCGTACCCCCGTGGTGGTGGACGGGGTGATCGCCGCGTCGGCCGCGCTGGCGGCGGTGGCACTGCACCCGCACGCGGTGGGCGCGCTGGTGGCCGGGCACCGCTCGGCCGAGCCGGGCGCGTCGGTGGCGTTGGCCCGGCTGGGCCTGGTGCCGCTGCTCGACCTGGGCCTGCGACTGGGCGAGGGCACCGGGGCGTTGCTGGCGGTCGGGCTGGTCGGTGCGGCTGCCCGGGTGCTCTCCGAGGTGGCCACCTTCGACTCGGCGGGAGTGGCCCGCAAGTGACCGACGCATACCCGCTGGGTCTGCTGCTGGCCGGCCGGAAGGTGGTCATGGTGGGCGGCGGCGCGGTCGCCACCCGGCGTACTCCGGCCCTGCTCAACGCCGGCGCCGATGTGCTGCTGGTGGCCCCGGAGGTCACCGCGGCGCTGCACGGGCTGGCCGGGGCCGGTCAGCTGCGCTGGGAGGCGCGCCGGTTCGTACCAGATGATCTTGATGATGCCTGGTTGGTGCACGTTGCCGTGGACGACCCGCAGGCCGCCGCGCAGGTCTCCGCCGAGGCGCTGCGGCGGCGGATCTTCTGCGTCCGTGCCGACGACCGCACCCAGGCCACCGCCTGGACGCCCGCGGTCACCCGGCACGGACCGGTCACCGTGGCGGTGTTGGGCGGGCGGTCGCGGCGGGCGATGGCGGTGCGGGACGGCATCCGCGACTGGCTCGCCGAGCGCGCCTTCGCCGATGAGGCGGCGGGTGACCGGGCCGACGACGCGGCCGAGGCGGCCCGGGCGGCGGCGCACCGGGCCGGGGTGGCACTGGTCGGGGCCGGGCCGGGTGACCCGGAGCTGATCACCGTGAAGGGCCGGCGACTGCTCGCCGAGGCGGATGTGGTGGTCGTCGACCGGCTGGCCCCCGGCCTGCTGCTGGACGAGCTGCGCCCGGACGTGGAGGTGGTGGACGCCTCCAAGATCCCGTACGGGCCGCAGCGCACCCAGGAGGAGATCAACCACGTACTGGTGGACCGGGCGTCGGCCGGCAAGTTCGTCGTCCGGCTCAAGGGCGGCGACCCGTACGTCTTCGGCCGCGGCGGCGAGGAGTTGCTCGCCTGCGCGGCGGCCGGCCTGCCGGTGACCGTGGTGCCCGGCGTGACCAGCGCCATAGCGGTACCCGCCGCGGCCGGCATCCCGGTCACCCACCGTGGGGTGGCGCACGAGTTCGTGGTGGTCTCCGGGCACGTCGCGCCGGACAGCCCGGAGAGCCTGGTCGACTGGTCGGCGCTGGCCCGGCTGCGCGGCACCGTGTGCGTGCTGATGGGGCTGACCCACCTGGCCGCGATCGTTACCGCGCTGCTGGCCGGCGGCCGGCACCCGGACACCCCGGCCGCGGTGGTCTGCGACGGCACGACCGGCCGGCAGCGGGTGGTCCGCGCTCCGCTGGTCCAGCTGGTGACGGCGGCGGTCGGGCTGCGCCCGCCGGCCGTGGTGGTGATCGGCGCGGTGGTGGACACGCTGGCGCAAGCCCCGAAGCAACCAGCCGGCAGTGACGCTGTAACGAGTGGGTGACGCGGCGCAAAACCGCGAGCACAGATCAGCCGCCGGGGCTATGCAAAAGTTTGCACGGTCATCGCGTACGCTTGCGCCATGACACGACGACTCGCCGAGGTGGCCAAGTACGTCGGCGTCAGCGAGGCGACGGTCAGCCGGGTGCTCAACAACAAGCCCGGCATCTCCGACGCAACCCGCGCCGCCGTGCTGACCGCCCTCGACGTACTCGGCTACGAACGCCCCACCAAGCTGCGCGGTGAGCGGGCGAGGCTGGTCGGCCTGGTGCTGCCCGAGCTGCAGAACCCGATCTTTCCGGCCTTCGCCGAGGTGGTCGCCGGAGCGCTGGCCAAGCGCGGCTTCATCCCGGTGCTGTGTACCCGCACCGCCGAGGGCGTCTCGGAGGCCGAGTACGTGGAGATGCTGCTCGACCAGCACGTCAGCGGCATCATCTTCGCCGGTGGCGCATACGCCCAGGCTGCCGCCGACCACGATCATTACCACACGCTGCTGGAGCGCAACCTGCCCGTGGTGCTGGTCAACGCCGCGTTCGAGGACCTCGGGTTCCCCCGGGTCTGTGTGGACGACGCGCACGCCGTCGACCAGGCGTTCGCGCACCTGACCTCGCTGGGGCACGAGCACATCGGGCTGGTCCTGGGCCCGTCCGACCACGTCCCGTCGGGCCGCAAGCTGGCGGCTTTCGAGGCCAACCACCGCGCCCGCGGCAACTCCTCCGACCTGCGCAAGTACGTCGCGCGGACGATGTTCTCGATGGAGGGCGGGCACGCGGCCGCCACCCGGCTGCTGCGCATCGGGGCCACCGCGATCATCTGTGCCAGCGACATCCTCGCCCTCGGCGCCATCCGCGCGGTCCGTAGGCAGGGGATGAACGTGCCGACGGACGTGTCGGTGGTGGGCTTCGACGACTCGTCGTTCATGAACACCACCGACCCGCCGCTGACCACTGTGCGCCAGCCGATCGAGTCGATGGGGCATGCCGCCGTGGCGCTGCTGGTCACCCAGATCGCGGGTAACACCGTCCCCACCGAGGAGATGTTCTTCGAGCCGGAACTGGTGATGCGGGGCTCGACCGGCGCCGCCCGGCTCGCCACGGCGAACCCGATGGGCGTCGCCAGCCTGGCCTGAGTCTGGGGCCTGAGTCTGGGGCCTGAGTCGCTTCGGCTGTCGATCGCGGCCCGTCGCAAGCTGCGTGCACTGCGGTGCGCGTACCCGACGGGTCGCGATCTTGTCGTTTTGCCCAAAATCTGTGGGAGCGATCCCACGCGGGCGTTGTGTGCCGCATTTTTGCAATTATCCATTAGGTATGTCGCTATCGGAAGTTCGATTCCTGCGGCACCCGAGAGATCTCTTGCGGCAGCGGCTGTCGCCGGTCCGCCGCACGGGCGATTGTGGCCAGCCGTGTCGAGCACTCACGGTGACGCCCTCCGGTGCGGACCCCCCGGAGGGGCGGGGCGCGGGCAGCCGCCCGGACGTCGCCGGCAGCTCCGGCGTCGGGGCAGTGGCGGGTGCAACTACCAAGGTCCAGGCGGCCTGCCGGGTAGATCGTGCAATTCGCGCAAGTGTCTTGCGTGGTGGCGGCCACACTTCCAGGGCTGAACCACCTGCTCCGGCACCGTCCGTCGGTCCGCCGGGGCTGCCCTCCCCGGCCCGTTCAGCGCGTCTGCGGAGCGCGGATTCGGTGCTGCGCTGGTCAGGAGCCTGCCGCCGGAGGTGACCGGGGGCGGCTTCCGGGCAGTCGGCCGGCACGGAGATTCCGGTCTCGAATCGCGTTTAGGTAACAGCAATGTTTGGTTCTTGCGCTCTCAGTGTCAAATAGATACGGTCCCCCCATCGCCTTCAGCGGCGATGTTGACCAACGGGGTCTCGTCCCAACGGCCCACTGCCAACCGGTGACGCCGTCCGACTCCGGCCGGGACGGCCACCCGAACGTCCCGACGATTCGCTCTTGATCCACCCGTTGACTGATTCACCGTCCCGACGGAAGTCCCCGTCGATCAATACCGTGCAGGACCGGGTCCTGCATCTGACAAGGAGCAAGGATGAGATCTACACGCATCGCGCTTGCGGTCACCCTCGCGGGGACGCTCGCGGTCGGCACGCTCGCGGCGTGCTCCTCCGACGACAAGACGCCGAGCGCCAGCTCGACCGCACCGGTCACGCTCAACGTCGTCGGTCTGCTCCCGGGCGCCAAGCCCGAGGCGCAGACGGCGCTGCAGGCCGAGGTCAAGGACTTCCAGGCGCTGTACCCGAACATCACCGTGAAGACCCACGACTACGAGTGGAAGGCCACCACCTTCGCGGCCGACCTCGCGGGCGGCACGCTGCCGACGGTGTTCGAGATCCCCTTCACCGACGCGAAGACGCTGATCGCGAACGGCCAGATCAGTGACATGCAGTCGTCCCTGGACTCGCTGTCGTACGCCGCGAACTTCAACAAGAACCTGCTGCAGTACGGCCAGGGCGACAACGGCCACGTGTACGCCATCCCCGCGAAGAGCATCTACGCGGTCGGCCTGCACTACAACCGGGCGCTGTTCACGGCAGCCGGTCTGGACCCCAACAAGCCGCCGACGACCTGGGACGAGGTCCGCGCGGACGCCAAGGCCATCGCGTCGAAGACCGGCAACGCCGGCTTCGCCCAGATGTCCAACAGCAACACCGGCGGCTGGCAGCTGACGGTCGACACCTACGCCCGTGGTGGCCGGGTCGAGTCCGCGGACGGCAAGACCGCAACCCTCAACAACGACGCCACCAAGGCGGCCCTGCAGTTCCTGAAGGACCTGCGCTGGAGTGACAACTCGATGGGCGCCAACTTCAGCTACGACTGGAGCGGCATCAACCAGGCGTTCGCCGCCGGCAAGATCGGCATGTACACCTCGGGCCAGGACGTCTACACCAGCCTGGTGCAGACCAACAACATCGACCCGAAGTCGTACGGCCTCACGATGATCCCGCTTTCCGGCGCCGACTCCGGCGTGCTCGGCGGCGGCACCATGGCGGCCGTGTCCGCCAAGGCGTCGAGTGCTGAGAAGGCCGCGGCGATCAAGTGGATCGACTTCCACTACCTGCGTAAGTACACCAACCAGGACGCCGCGACCAAGAACGCGCAGACCCAGGTGGCCAGCAAGCAGCCGGTCGGTACCCCGGAGCTGCCGATCTTCAGCCAGCAGCAGTACGACCAGTACCAGACCTGGATCAAGTCGTTCGTCAACGTGCCGCTGGACCAGATGAGCACCTTCACCAGCAACGTGTTCAGCGCCAAGCTGGTCAACGAGCCGACCAAGGCCACCCAGGACCTCTACGCGGCGCTCGACCCGGTGGTGCAGGCCGTGCTGACGAACAAGGACGCCGACATCGACAAGCTCCTCACCGAGGCCAACACCAAGGCGCAGCGGGCAATCGACGCCGCCTGACGCTCCGGCGCCAGTAAGTACACCAGTGATGGGGAGGGACCGCCGGTCGAGCCGGCGGTCCCTCCACCCGGAGCCCTGGATGAGGAGTGATGTGACGTGAGCGCGGCGAGTACCCTGCGGCCGGCCGGCGATGCCGTCGCCGCCGCGGGCAACCGTGGGCCCGGGACGGGCCAACCCCCGGTGAGTCGGCGCGCCCGGCGCAATCCGGCGAGCTGGATCAGGAGCGGCGGACTGAGCACGGTGGTGTTCGCCCTGCCGATGCTGCTCATCTTCGGAGTCTTCTCGTGGTGGCCGATCCTGCGGTCGGTGGTCATGAGCTTCCAGAAGACCAACCTGGTCGGCCCGGCGAAGTGGGTCGGTTGGCACAACTTCCAGTACGTGCTCACCGATCCCGACCTACCCACGGCGATCCGCAACACGCTGTGGTTCGCACTGCTCGCCCTGGTGATCGGGTACCCGGTCCCGCTGGTGACGGCGGTGCTCATCAGCTCGGTACGCCGCCTCAAGGGCGTGTACTCGGTGCTGGCCTACCTTCCGGTGGTCGTCCCGCCGGTCGTCGCCGTGCTGCTGTGGAAGTTCTTCTACGACGGTTCCGCCGACGGGGTGTTCAACACCATCCTGAGCTACGTCGGCCTCGGCCCGTACACCTGGTTGTCGAGCCCGTCGCTGGCGATGCCGTCGCTGGTCGTCGAGGCGACCTGGGCCGCCGCCGGCGGTACCGTGATCATCTACCTGGCCGCGCTGCTCGGCGTCCCCGATGAGCTGTACGACGCCGCCGAGGTCGACGGCGCCGGCATCTGGCAGAAGGTGTGGCACGTGACCATGCCGCAACTGCGCGGGGTCCTGTTCATCACCTTCATCCTGCAGATCATCGGCACCGTCCAGGTCTTCGTGGAGCCGTACCTGTTCACCAACGGCGGCCCGGCGAACGCCACCCTGACGGTGCTACTGATGATCTACAACTACGCCTTCGGCAGGTCGCTCGGCGGCAACTACGGCGCGGCCACGGCCCTGTCGCTGATGCTCGCCGCGTTCCTGGCGATCCTCTCACTCATCTACTTCAAGCTCACCTCAGCCTGGAGCAAGTCATGACCGGCCCGCAGCACCGAGAGCAGCAGACCTCCTGGACGCCCGGGGTCGGGGAACAGCCGCCTACCCCCGTGGTGGCTCGCCGGGCCCGTAAGCGCCGGGCAACACCGTTCGATGGGGCCCGCGGTTACGTCTCCGCGCAGGACTGGCGTCGCCCCGGCGTCAGCGCAACCATGAAGACGGTGCACGCGATCCTGCTCGTGCTGCTGGTGGTGGTCGGCGTCGGGCCGGCGCTGCTGCTCGCGAAGTTCGCGGTCACCCCCACCCAGGACATCATCCGTTCGCCGCTGGCGATCTTCCCGCACGGGATGCGCTGGCAGAACGTCTCCGAGGCGTGGAACGACGTCCACATCAGCCGGTACTTCCTGAACACCATCTGGCTCGCGGCCGGGTCGTGGTTCGTGCAGTTGCTGGTGGCGACCACCGGCGGCTACGTGCTGTCCGTGCTGCGTCCGCGCTGGGCCAAGGCGGTCAACGGTCTGGTGATCGCGACGCTGTTCGTGCCGAGCGTGGTGCTGCTGGTGCCGCTGTACCTGACGATCCTCAATCCGCCGGTGGTCGGCACCTCGATGATCAACAGCTTCTTCGCGGTGTGGTTGCCGTCCGGGGCGAGCGCGTTCAACGTCGTGATCATGACGCGCTTCTTCGACAGCCTGCCGCGTGAGGTGTTCGAGGCGGCCAAGGTCGACGGCGCCGGGTCGTTCCGGTTGTTCTGGTCGGTGGTTCTGCCGATGTCCAAGCCGATCCTCGGCGTGGTCTCGGTGTTCGCGATCATCGCGAGCTGGAAGGACTTCCTGTGGCCGATGCTGGTGCTCAAGAACCCCGACAAGCAGCCGCTGTCGGTGCGCCTGCCGGCCATCGCGTCGCAGACCGACCTGGGCGTGTTCCTCGCGTCACTGGCGATCTCGACGCTTATCCCGGTCGTCTTCTTCCTCATCTTCCAGCGCCTGTTCCTGTCGAGCGCCGGGCTGGGAGGAGCGGTCAAGGGCTGACCCAGCCCGGGTACGGGTGGGTGCGGGTCATGCCGGGAGTGAGCCGTGGCGGGCGGTGCAAATGATTGCGTCAGGGTCGCCCGGTCCTCTTGGTCGCGCCTCCTGGTGCTGATCGGTATGGACGGAGTAGCAGCTCAACACTGTCCAGGTATTGATGGCGGTCAGTCGAAATACTGATCGGCCTTGCGAATTCGTGGAGTTTGCGCTGTAGCGAGCACCATCAGCACGGTGAATATTAGATATTTGCAGAACTACATAGACTTCTTGCGGTGACTGGTCTTAGTCTCGTGCCTACGCCGCCAGATTCTTGAACTTGCACCGCGACATCCTGTCCAGCCTCCCGAGCGCGCTGAATGCCTGAACGGCTGGGCGTACCACGGGGAGCGGCAAGGGAGCCGCCGTCCCTGATCGAGCACGAGGGTCGCATCGGGAGCCGCGCCGCGCAGTCCGGGTCACCGGCCCGGCGGCGCGGCGCCCGGTACGACGAAAGACACACGAGAAGGCAGGTCTTCGTGTCAGAGGTAGACACTCGCGAATGGTGGCGCAGCGCCGCCATCTACCAGGTGTATCCGCGCAGCTTCGCCGACGGCGACGGCGACGGCATCGGGGATCTGGCTGGCATCCGCGCCAACCTGGGCTACCTGAGCGAGCTCGGCGTCGACGCGATCTGGTTCAGCCCGTGGTTCCCGTCGCCGATGGCCGACGCGGGCTACGACGTGGCCGACTACCGGGACATCGACCCTGCCTTCGGCACCCTCGCCGAGGCCGAGGCGCTCATCGCCGAAGGCCACCAGCTCGGCATCCGGGCCATCGTCGACATCGTCCCCAACCACTGCTCGAACGAGCACCTGTGGTTCAAGGAGGCGGTGGCGGCCGGCCGTGGCTCCGCCGCCCGCGAGCTGTTCTGGTTCCGCGACGGCCGGGGCGACGACGGGGACCAGCCGCCCAACAACTGGCAGTCGATCTTCGGTGGGCCGGCCTGGACCCGGGTTCCCGACGGCCAGTGGTACCTGCACCTGTTTGCGCCCGAGCAGCCCGACTTCAACTGGGAGAACCCGAAGGTCCGCGAGGAGTTCGAGGACATCCTGCGGTTCTGGTTCAACCGGGGCGTCGACGGCATCCGGATCGACTCGGTGGCCGTGGTGATGAAGGACCCGCTGCTGGCCGACTTCGACCACGCCGCCCCGCCGACCCCGCACCCCTACGAGGACCGCGACGAACTGCACGAGATCTACCGGGGCTGGCGCGCGGTCGCCGACTCGTACCCCGACAAGCGGGCGCTGATCGGCGAGATCTGGCTGCCCGACACCGAGCGGTTCATCCAGTACCTGCGCCCGGACGAGCTGCACACCGCGTTCAACTTCGACTTCCTCGGCCGGCCCTGGGACGCCGCGCAGCTGCGGACGAGCATCGACAGCACGCTGGCCGCGCATGCCCCGGTGCACGCGCCGGCCACCTGGGTGCTGTCCAACCACGACGTCACCCGACACGTCACCCGCTACGGCCGGGAAGACACCGCGTACGACATGGACCAGCGCGGCGCCCGCCACCTGCTCCCCGTGGACCTGGCCCTGGGTACCCGTCGGGCCCGCGCGGCCGTGCTGCTGAGCATGGCGCTGCCCGGCTCGGTCTACCTGTACCAGGGCGAGGAGCTGGGGCTGACCGAGGTCGAGGACATCCCGGGCGAGCTGCGCCAGGACCCGATGTTCTTCCGCTCCGGTGGCACCAACCCGGGTCGCGACGGCTGCCGGGTGCCACTGCCCTGGTCGGGAACGGCTGCCCCGTTCGGGTTCAGCCCGGCCGGAGCGGCTGCCGCGCCGTGGCTGCCGCAGCCGGCCGACTGGAGCGGGTACACCGTCGAGGCCGAAGCGGCCGACCCGGATTCGATGCTGTCGCTGTACCGGCGCGCGCTGGCCTGCCGGCGCGCCGTCGACGGACTCGGCGACGGCCCGATGACCTGGCTCGACTCGCCCGCCGGCGTGCTCGCCTTCGAGCGCGGACCGGGCTTCGCCTGCCTGGTCAACCTGGCCGACGCGCCGGCCGAACTACCCGCACAGCACGAGGTGCGCCTCGCCAGCGGTCCGCTGACCGACGGCCGGCTCCCCACCGACACGGCAGTGTGGCTGCGACGCAGCTGACTGCCGGGCTCCACGCTCGGGGGAGGGGAGAGCGGCCCCTCCCCCGAGTTTGGGAGCCACCCGCCCGAACGCCGGCGCCGCCGCCCGGAAGAAGTCGACGTCCCGGTCACGCAGCGCATCCGTGGTGCGCCAGGCCGTCGAGGGGCAAGGCTGAGCCGAGCGGACCTTGCCGCGACCTCTTAGGGTGACGCCGTGGACAGTGTGCTGGCGGGCGGCTTCGGGGTGCTCTGCGTCGTGCTGTTCGTGGCCTTCATCGCCGCGTTCATCGTGCTCGCCGTCTACACCGCCAAACGGGAGCGGCAGCGCCGCGGCGCGCTGGTGCAGTGGGCGCTGGCCAACGAGTGGACGCACCTGGTCAAGCCGGTCTCCGACTGGCCGACCCGGCTGCCCGGCCACAACAGGCGCGGGGTCACGGTGGCGATGACCGGCCTGGTCAACGGCTGGACCGTGTCGGTGGGCGAGTACCAGTACACGACCAGCAGCAGTACCGGCGCGAACGGGCAGACCACCTCGACCACCCATCACTACGTGGTGGTGGCGCTGCGGCTGCCCCGGCAGTACCCGCCGCTCGCGGTGTCGGCGCGCGGTGGGCTGTCCAAGCTGTGGCGCTCGGTCTTCGGCGACGGCCGGGTGGTCACCGGCATCGCCGCCTTCGACGAGAACTTCAAGATCAGCACGAAGGATCCGGGGGTGTTGCCGTACACCGTCGGTCCCGCGCTGATCCAGGCGCACATCGCCGGCCAGGTGCCGGACTGGACCATCGTCGGCGACGAGCTGCTCACCGCGTTCCCCGGCCAGATCACCGACCCCAACAGGATTCCCGGCTGGGCCGCCAGCCTGGTCCTGGTCGCCCAACTCATCGGCCGCTGACCCCGCCGGACCACCCCGCGGGGTGGCCCGGCGGTGCGGTCAGATCTTCAGGGAGCCGTCCAGGAGCAGGGCGCAGCGGATCAGGCCGAGGTGGCTGTACGCCTGCGGGTGGTTGCCCAGGCCGCGCTCGGTCATCGGGTCGTACTGCTCGGGGAACAGGTCGGTGGGGCCGGCGCAGTCGACCATCTGGTCGAACAGCTCCTCGGCATCCGCCCGCCGCCCGGTACGCAGGTACGCCTCCACCATCCAGGCCGCGCACAGGTGGAAGCCACCCTCGCGACCGGGCAGCCCGTCGTCCCACTTGTACCGGTAGACAGTCGGCCCGCTGCGCAGCTCCGCCTCGATGGCCAGCACCGTGGAGAGGAACTTCGGGTCGTCGTCGGCGAGCAGTCCGGAGAGTCCGATCCACAGCGACGCCGCGTCCATCTCCGGGAACCCGTACGCCACCGAGTACGCCCGCACCTCCGGATACCACCCGTGGTCGATGACGTTCTCCGCGATGCGCGCCCGCAACTGCGCCCAGTCGGAGCGCTCCGGGGAGCCGAAGTCGGCGTGCAGCCGCATCGCCCGGTCCACCGTCAGCCAGCACATCACCTTCGAATAGACGTGGTGCCGGGGCGCCAGGCGGGCTTCCCAGAGCCCGTGGTCGGGCTCGTGCCAGCGCCGCTCCACCGCCTCCACCATCGCCTCGACGATCCGCCACTCGCGCTCGTGCACCCGGCCGCGCGCGGTGGCCACCGCGTGGATCAGGTCCGCGACCGGGCCGAAGACGTCCAGTTGCAGTTGCCTGTTCGCGGCGTTGCCGATGCGTACCGGGCGCGACCCCGCGTACCCGGGCAGCGTGTCGATGACCGCCTCCGGGCCGAGGTCGAGGCCGTCCACGGTGTAGAGCGGGTGCAGCCGTTCCGGGTGCCCGCCGGTGCGCTCGATCACCGCGTCCACCCAGCCGAGGAACGCTTCCGCCTCGGCCAGCGAGCCCAGGTCGACCAGGGCGCGGGCGGACATCGCGCCGTCGCGCAGCCAGCAGTAGCGATAGTCCCAGTTTCGGATGCCGCCCATCTCCTCGGGCAGCGAGGTGGTGGCCGCCGCCAGGATCGAGCCGGACGGGGCGTGGCACAGCCCGCGCAGCGTCAACGCGCTGCGCAGTACGAGATCACGGGCGACAGTGGGCAACTTCAGTGACGCCGCCCAGTCCCGCCACGGCTGCTCAACGGCCGCCTGCCGGGTCTGTACCGGCTGGGTCCACGGCCGCAGGCTGTGCGTGCCGCCGCGCAGCTCCAGCACGCACCGGCCGCCGAAGACCTCCAGGTCGATCTCGGCGCGGGCCGAGTCGTACCCGCCGTCGTCGTAGATCTGCCACTCCACGCCGGGGGAGTGCAGCGCGATCGGCTCGTTCGAGCCGAGTACCAGCAGCCCGTCGCCGAGCGGCTGGAGCTGGGTGTTGACCTGCCCGAACTCGGGCCGCGGCGCGAAGACCACCTGCGCCCGGACGTTGCCGGTGAGCTCCCGGACCAGCAGGGTGGCCTCCGAGTCCTCGTTGTCGCCGGGGGCCGGGCCGCGGTCCAGCCAGTCCGTCACGGTCAGCCCGGACCAGCGGGTCTCCACGGTCATCGTGCCGGGCCGGTAGCGCTGCCCGAGCGGGATGCCGTCCCGGTCGGCCGGGCGGACGCTGAACCGGCCGGCCGGGTTGCCGCCGAGCAGGTGCGCGAAGGTGGCCGAGGAGTCCGGGTTGGGGTGGCACAGCCAGCCCACCGTGGCGTCCGGCGCGACCAGCGCGATGGTGCGCCCGTTGGCCAGCATCGAGTGCCGTTCGATGGGCACGGCGTGCTCGCCGAAGAGCCACTTGCGCCGCTGCTCCAGCAGCAGCGCAAGCACCCGGGCGGAGTCGATCGGCTCCTCGACCCGGTACTGCGCCTTCGTCTCGCCCTGTCCGATCTTGATGCCGACGTCCGCGCCGTGCAGGTGCCCGAAGGCGTTCTCGTCGGTGACGTCGTCGCCGATGAACAGCACCGCGCCGGCCGAGTGCTGGATGCGCAGCGAGTCCACCGCGGTGCCCTTGTGGGTGGTCATCACGGACAGCTCGATGACCTGCTTGCCCTGGGTGAGGTTCACCCCGGACCAGGTCCCCGGGCCCTGCCGGACCTCGCTGATCACCTGTGCGGTGAGCTGCGCGGAGGCCCCTCGGGTGTGGACGGCGACGCTGGCCGGCTTGCGCTCGATCCGGATGCCCGGCTGACCGTCGGCGATCTGCTCGACCGCGTGCTGGATCCGGGTCCGCAACTCGACGAGTTCCGGGGCGAGCCGCTGCACGAAGCCGACATCGAACTCGGAGCCGTGGCTGCCGACCAGGTGCACCTCGCTCGGCAGCCGGGAAAGGGTGGCCAGGTCGCGCAGCGACCGACCGGAGACCACCGCGACCGTGGTCTGTGGCAGGGTGGCCAGGCCACGGACTGCGCTCACCGCCTCGGGCAGTGGGGTGGCGTCGGCCGGGTCGAGCACGATCGGGGCCAGCGTGCCGTCGTAGTCACAGGCAACCAGCAGCTGCGGAATCCGGGAAAGTACCCCCAGCGCCGAACGCAGCGCCGGGTCGATGCCGTCGGTCACGGCTCATGCCTCCGAAGATGTGATCAACCGCGCGGTCGGACCACCGGCCTGGTGGCCACCACCGCCCACTCCGGCCGCTCCGTTGCGGCCCGTCCCATCCACGCCGAACCCCACGCCGAACCCCACGTCGAATCCATTGTGGGCCAGTACTGCGGATGGTGCGACGCCTCCGGGCGGGCTGCCCGCAAGCGTGCTGCCACTGACGGTACTCACCTGTGCCGGCTCGGTCACCGCGGCCAGCGGTGCGCCCAAAGCCGACAGGAACGCCGAGGCCCAGTGTTTGACGTCGTGCGCGCGCAGGTGCCGGCGCATGGTGCGCATCCGCCGGGCGGCGTCGGCGCTGTCCACCCGGACCGCGCGCAGCAGCGCCTCCTTGACCCCGGACAGGTCGTGCGGGTTGCACAGGAACGCCTGGCGCAACTCACCGGCGGCCCCCGCGAACTCCGACAGCACCAGTGCGCCGCCGAGATCGACCCGGGCCGCCACGTACTCCTTGGCGACCAGGTTCATCCCGTCCCGCAGCGGTGTCACCATCATCACGTCGGCCGCGCAGTAGAGCGCCGCCAACTCGGCCCGGCTGTAGGACTGGTGCAGGTAGTGCACGGCGGGTACCCCGACCCGGCCGTACTCGCCGTTGATCCGGCCCACCTCGCGCTCGACCTTCACCCGCAGCGCCTGGTAGTGCTCGACCCGCTCCCGGCTGGGCGTGGCCACCTGCACCATCACCGCGTCCGGCACCGACAGCTGCTCCTCGGAGAGCAGCTCACGGAACGCCTTGAGCCGCTGCTCGATGCCCTTGGTGTAGTCGAGCCGGTCCACGCCCAGGATGATCGTGTGCGGCGAGCCCAGCTCCTTGCGGATCTCCTCGGCCCGGTGGTGGGTCTCGGCGCTGGCCGCCACCGCCTCGATCTCGCCGACGTCGATGGAGATCGGGAAGGCCGCCGCGTGCACGGTGCGCCCGTCCACCTCCACGCCCGCGCCGCGCGGGCGCAGGCCGAGCAGATGCCGGGTGAGTCGGAGGAAGTTCTGCGCGGCCAGCGGGCGCTGGAAGCCGACCAGGTCCGCGCCGAGCAGCCCGCGCAGGATGTCGGCCCGCCGGGGCAGTTGCATGAACAGCTCGACCGGCGGGAACGGGATGTGCAGGAAGAAGCCGATGCGCAGGTCCGGGCGCAGCGCCCGGAGCATGGCCGGGACGAGTTGCAACTGGTAGTCCTGCACCCAGACGGTCGCGCCGGGCGCCGCGCACTCGGCGGTGGCCTCGGCGAACCGCTGGTTGACCCGCCGGTAGACCTCCCACCAGCTGCGCTTGTAGATCGGTGTCTCGACGGCGTCGTGGTAGAGCGGCCACAGGCTGGAGTTGGAGAAGCCCTCGTAATACTTCTCCATCTCGTCGGCGGCGAGCGCGACCGGCTTGAGGATCATGCCGTCCAACTCGAACTGCTCCACCTCGGGCTCGTCCGGCTCGCTGATACCGCCGTCCCAGCCGACCCAGGTACCGCGTTGCACGCTGAGCACCGGGTGCAGTGCGGTGACCAGTCCGCCCGGACTGCGCCGCCAGTCCGTGCCTTCGGCGGTGGTGACCCGGTCGACCGGCAGTCGGTTGGCCACCACCACGAACGCGCTGCGCTCTGTCACGAACACCCCTCCGCCTAGCCCGATTGCCCCGGATTACCCAGCCCCCGGATTACCCAGCCCCCGGCTACATACCCCAGCCCCGGGTACCGACACTATTTGATCTGCCTGAACGACGGGCGATTGGCTGCCTTTGGTGAAGTCCATGCCACTCTATGGGGTGTCGGACGGGTTAGTTGTCCCGGACCTCAGGAGTTCGGGCAATGTGTCCGTTTTCGTCAGGTGTCCGGGCGGACCGTGCAGGGCGGCGCGCGGGCGGCGGGCCGGCCTGGAAAGATTGGCTGGACGCTCGCACGCAGATGTTCACGACAGCCGGTGTTCACGACAGCGGACGTTCACGACAACGGAGGTAGGCGCCCACCGTGGCCCAGTTCATCTACACCCTGGAAAAGGCCCGCAGGGCACATGGCGACAAGGTCGTCCTGGACAACGTGACGTTGAGCTTCCTGCCCGGCGCCAAGATCGGCGTGGTGGGTCCGAACGGCGCCGGCAAGTCCAGCCTGCTCAAGATCATGGCTGGGCTGGACCGCCCGAGCAACGGCGACGCCCGGCTGATGCCCGGCTACACCGTCGGCATGCTCGCCCAGGAGCCGCCGCTGAACGAGTCGAAGACGGTGCTCGGCAACATCGAGGAGGCCGTCACCGACACCAAGGCGAAGCTGGCCCGCTTCAACGAGGTCGCCGAGCTGCTGGGCACCGACTACACCGACGCGCTGATGGACGAGATGGGGCAGCTCCAGGAGCAGTTGGACCACGCCGACGCCTGGGACATCGACTCCAAGCTGGAGTTGGCGATGGACGCGCTGCGCTGCCCGCCACCGGACGCCGACGTGACCCAGCTCTCCGGTGGCGAACGCCGCCGGGTGGCGCTGTGCAAGCTGCTGCTGGAAGCCCCCGACCTGCTGCTGCTCGACGAGCCCACCAACCACCTGGACGCGGAGAGCGTGCAGTGGCTGGAGCAGTTCCTGGCCAAGTACGCCGGCACCGTCATCGCGATCACCCACGACCGGTACTTCCTCGACAATGTGGCGCAGTGGATTCTCGAACTGGACCGCGGCCACGCGTACCCGTACGAGGGCAACTACTCGACCTACCTGCAGAAGAAGGCCGAGCGGCTGGCGGTGGCCGGGCGCAAGGACATCAAGATGCAGAAGCGGCTGACCGACGAGCTGGAGTGGGTGCGCTCCAACGCCAAGGCCCGGCAGACCAAGTCCCGGGCCCGGCTGGGCCGCTACGAGGAGATGGCCGCCGAGGCGGAGAAGACCCGCAAGCTCGACTTCGAGGAGATCCAGATCCCGCCGGGCCCGCGGCTGGGCAACACCGTGATCGAGGCGTCCCATCTGGACAAGGGCTTCGACGGCCGGGTACTCATCAAGGACCTGTCGTTCTCCCTGCCGCGCAACGGAATCGTCGGCATCATCGGCCCCAACGGCGTCGGCAAGACCACCCTGTTCAAGACCATCGTCGGGCTGGAGCAGCCGGACAGCGGCGGTGTCAAGATCGGCGAGACGGTCAAGCTGTCCTACGTCGACCAGGCCCGCTCCGGCCTGGACGGCACCAAGACCGTCTGGGAGGTGGTCTCCGACGGCCTCGACCACCTGATGGTCGGCAAGGTGGAGATGCCGTCCCGGGCCTACGTGGCCGCCTTCGGCTTCAAGGGTCCCGACCAGCAGAAGCCGGTGAAGGTGCTCTCCGGTGGCGAGCGCAACCGGCTCAACCTGGCGATGACCCTCAAGATCGGCGGCAACGTCATCCTGCTCGACGAGCCGACCAACGACCTGGACGTGGAGACCCTGTCCAGCCTGGAGAACGCGCTGCTGGACTTCCCCGGCTGCGCGGTGGTCATCTCGCACGACCGGATGTTCCTGGACCGGGTCGCCACCCACATCCTGGCCTGGGAGGGCGACGACGCCGACCCGTCGCGCTGGTTCTGGTTCGAGGGCAACTTCGAGGCGTACGAGAAGAACAAGATCGACCGGCTCGGCGCGGACGCGGCCCGACCGCACCGGGTGACCTACCGCAAGCTGACCCGTGACTGAGGAGCGCTTCCAGGTGCAGTTGCGCTGGTCCGACGCGGACGCGTTGGGCCACGTCAACCATGCCCGGTACCTCAGCTACTTCGAGGACGCCCGGATGGCCCTGGTGGCGCAGTCGCCCATCGGGGTCCCGGGCGGCTCCGCCGGGAAGGGCTACATCGCCGCCCGGATCGCGGTGGACTACCGGCGCCCGGTGCTGGTCAGCAGCGGCCTGTCGGTGACCGTGACCAGCACGGTGCGCAAGCTCGGCACGAGTTCGGTGACGCTGCGCCAGGAGTTGCTGCTGCCGGACTCGCCGGCCCCGGCCACCCAGGCCGAGTGCGTGCTGGTCGGCTATGACTACGCGGTCGCCGGCTCCCGGCCGCTGGATGACGACGAGCGCGCCTTCTGGGCCGGGTACCTCCCGTGAGGTTCCGCTACGACTGCCCGGTGCGCTGGTCCGACATGGACTCCTTCGGCCACGTCAACAACGCTCGCTTCCTCACCCTCTACGAGGAGGCCCGGGTGGCGTTGATGTTTTCCGGCGCCCGCGAGCAGGGCGTCAGCTCGCTGGAGGACGGCGGCGTGGTGATCTCCCGGCACGAGGTGGACTACCTGCGCCCGGTGGACTACCAGGACGCGGTCCGGATCGAGCTGTGGATCGCCGAGATCCGACCCAGCCGGTTCGTGGTGGAGTACGAAATGTTCGCCCGTGACGAGCTGGCCAGCCGGGCGCGCTCGGTGTGCGTCCCGTTCGACCTGGCCAGCTCCCGTCCGCGCCGGCTCGCCGACGCCGAGCGGGAGTTCCTGACCCCCTGGCTGGCCGACCCGGTGTCGCCGGCCGGGCAGGCCGGATGAGCACGATGAGCGCGACCGGGGTCGCCGACGCGGTGGCCTTCCTGAGCCGGCTGGCCCGGCTCGACCAGACGGCCCCGGTGCGGCTGGTGCCGGCAGCCGGGGAGCGCACCGCGTTGTGGGCTCCGTTGCCGTGGGGCGTCCTGGTGACCCGGGTGGTGGAGCTGACCTCCCCGGCGGCCCTGCGTCCCGCCAACGGCCTGCTGGCCGCCCTGGAACGCGACCCTGACGCGCTCGCCGTCACCGCGGGTGCGGACACCGTCGCCCAGGGGTGGCAGTGGGGCCTGCCGCCGTCAGCCGGCGAGAACATCGAGCGGATTGCGGCAGCCGACCTACGGCGGGTCGGCGCGGCCGCCGAGCGCACCCTTCGTGAGGTCGCGGCCGGCGGGCTGGCCGGTCGGGCGGTCGGTCAGCGCGCGGTCCGCGACGCTCTGCTCGACCACATCGCGGTGACGGTGGAGGCGGCGGGACGCCGGGTGGGGGTGCCGCAGCGGCTGGTCCAGGCGGTGACCCGGATGGGCTTTGTCACAGCATCACCCTCAGTACACGAGCAGGTCACCGTACGTGTTGCAGCCGGCTGGATCGGCCTGGTGGCCGACTACGGCACGGCGTGGTGGCGCCGATCGAGTGGTCTGACCCTGACGCCCGTGCGATAGTGGCTGGGCCGACCGGGGGTGTCCCGAGGCCGTATGTACCACGGATTCCGCCGATGCAGTAGGCAAGTTACAACCGATTCGCGCGCCGAGCCAACCGAACGGATGATGGGGTTTCCTCTTATCGGTTTGATGCGTACGATTCGGTGTCGCCGGCTTCGGAGCCTCCCGGGTACCGTCGACCGCCGGATCCATACGCACGGTTGGCGTGTGGACACTCTGTGACGCAGGGGAGTGCAGGCCATGCCGTGGTGGTCCAAGCGGGAATCCGAGATCGACAGCGCGCCATCGTCCCCGGGCGGCACCGGTACGGGGGTACGCCCCGAGGTGCCGACCCAGCGCCGTCCGGCTGCTGGTGACAGCATTGTCGGCCCGGTCAACATGGCCCGGATGCGGGCCGCCCTGGACCGGTTGGAGATCCGTTACCTGACCGACGGCGACGGCAACCTGCTCGCCATGTGGGAGCGGCACGCGGTGCTGTTCGCCCTGGAGGGGCCGGACGACCAGATCATGGTGATGCGCGCCCGTCCACACGGCACCGTGCCGTGCGACTGGGTTGACCGCGCGTACCGCGTGGTCAACGAGTGGAACCACTCGCGCCGGTTCTGCAAGGCCTACCTGGGCGACCCGACCGAGCGTGGCCACCTGCCCATCTACGCCGAGATGCAGGTCCCGTTGATGGCCGGCGCGCACGACGCGCTGCTGGTCGAGCTGCTCGACTGTGCCGCCGCCGTCGCGGTCGCGTTCGTCGACTGGCTGCACGACGAGGGCGCCCTGCTCTGAGGCCTCACTCCGGCCCGACCGACTCCATCGAGTTGACCATGAAGTAGGCGGCCCGCTCCAGGTACTGCCAGAGCTGGTCGTGCAGGTCCGCAGGCAGGTCCAGGGACTCGACGGCCGTCCGCATGTGGGTGAGCCAGGCGTCCCGCTCCCGCTCGCCGATCACGAACGGCGCGTGCCGTAGCCGCAGCCGCGGGTGGCCACGCTGGTCCGAGTACTCGGTCGGGCCGCCCCAGTACTGCACCAGGAACATCCGTAGCCGGTCAGCCGCCGGCCCGAGGTCGGACTCGGGGTAGAGCGGCCGCAGCAGCGGGTCGTCCGCGACACCGGCGTAGAAGACGTCCACCAGCTTGCGGAAGGTGGGTTCGCCGCCGACTGCCGCGTAGAAGCTCTCCGCAGTGTTCACCCGGCAATCCTAGTGTCGGGGCCGTTCCCGGCTGCCCGTGCGGTCACCGCGGTCGGTCCGGGGAGCTGGTCTCCGGGCTGGCGTCAGCCGCGCTCGACGGGTGCCGAGGAGGTTCGGGCGCCCTGGTCCTGGCTGGGAATGCGGGGGGCGTCGCTGAGTACCTCGGCCGCCGTCGCCGCGGCGTCCTCCGCCTCCGACCGGCCGCCCGGCCTGCCGGCCCCGTTCGCCCCGGCCTGCGCCGGTGTCGCGGCCACGCCGTAGCTGGCTGCGACACTTGCGACAGCCGCAGCCTGGGCCGGGGCGGGGTTCGTGGCGGTGCCAAGGTTCGTGGCGGTGGCAGGGTTCGTGGCGGTGGCAGGGTCCGCGGTGGTGGCAGGGTCCGCGGTGGTGGCACGGTCCGCGGCGGTGGCGGAGTCTGTGTCAGCGGTGGCGGGGTCCGCGGCATCGGCCGGGCCCGGAGCGGTGGCCGGGCCCGGAGCGGTGGCCGGGGCAGCGGTAGGGGCGGTGGCCGGGCCTTGCGCGGTGGCCGGGCTCTGGGCGGTCGTCGGCTCCGGTGCGGTGGCCTGGGTCGGGACACCGGGTGCGGCCGGGTCCGGGCTGGCCGGCGGACGGACGGCCGCCGCGTCCACGGTGCCCGGTGTCGGCCAGATCAGCGCGCAGACCGCTGCGATCACCAGGGTGCCGATGATGCTCCATACGCCGACCACGGTGGGCACGTTGAACTCGTCGGCGAGCGCGCCGGCCACCAGCACGCCGATTGCCTGGCAGATCTGGATGGAGGTCTGCATGACGCCGAACGTGCGGGTACGGAACTCCAGCGGCACCACCCGGGCGAAGATGCCGATGGCGTTGGGCAGCACGCCCGCGCAGGCCATCCCGGACAGCACGCACAGCACCGCGATGACCAGCGAGTTCGGGTGGAAGACCGCCGGGATCAGCGTGGCCGGGCCGAGGATCGCCAGGTAGGGCAGGAGGCGTTGCCGTCGTTTCGGGGGAATCATGCGGTTGACCAGGAAACCGCCGAAGATCTGGCCGGCCGCGGTGGTACCCATGATGAGCGCCTGGGAGATGGCCCGGCCGCCGAGCGGATGGTCCATTGAGCCGGCCCAGGCGGCTGCCAGCCCCTCGGGCACGATCGTCAGCGTGACCAGCAGCAGCACCACCACCGCGACCGCGCGCAGCACATGGTTGCGCAGGATGAAGCCGAAGCCCTCCGCCGTCTCCACCAACAGCCTGCGGCGCTGTTGCACGGCGCGTACCGCGGCCCACGGTCGTACTCCCGCACGGATCGCGGCGGCGGAGAGCAGAAAGGTCACCGCGTCGGCGAGCAGCGCCGCCCGGGGGTGGTAGGCGGCGACCGCCGGGCCGGGTCCGTAGCCGATCAGGATGGCGACCTGCTGGAGCGTGCTCTGCATGGTGGCGGAGAGCACGTACCGGTCGTCGGTGAAGATGCGGCTGTTCACCGACGACCGGGAGGCCTCGAACGGCGAGTTGAGCAGGGCGGCCAGGAACAGCAGCAGCCAGATCGACCAGAGTGGCAGACCGCTGATGACCACAGTGGCGATGAGCCCGGCCCGCAGCACGTCGGTGAGGACCATGACGGTGCGTGGCGGGTACCGCTCGGCGAGCGTCGCCAGGATCGGGCCGCCCAGGATCCAGGGAAGGTAGGAGATGGCGAAGGTGACCGCGGACGCCGAAACCGATTCGGTACGCGAATAGACCAGTAGAGTGACGGCCGCGCGAGCGAGGTAGTCACCGACTGCGGACAGGCCGCCGGCCGCGAGGATGACGCGGAACTCCCGGTCTGCCAGCACCGAGCCGTAGCTGGTTCTACGGTCGGTGGTGCTTGTGCGGTCAGACACCGGGGAGCCTTCCACTGACGACATCGACGTCTGGCGTTAGTTGTCAGCGCTGATTCTGCCCGATCGGGGGAGTGCGCGCTAGGCCGATCAGCTGGCAATTGCTGGACGTGCGGCCGATCCATGACACCAGGAAGTCGCTACGCGCCGTAGTGCAGCGGGCAACCGGTGAAGTGGCAGGGTACCGTCCTGAAGCCGTCGTTACGGCCCGACGCTACCCGCGTCTGTACCCTCGCCCGGCGGCTGAACCGGCGGCCGCACATAGACCCGACCGGCGCCCAACTGCCCGCTGAGGCCGGCCGCAACGAGCGCCTCGCTGAGCCGTCGACGTAGTTCGCGGCCCACCTTCCACTGCGCGTCCGAGGCGGTCTTCACGGTGGTGCGCAGGACTGTGCCATCCACGGTGATCTGCTCGATGCCGAGCACCGACGGCGCCTCGATCAGGTCGTCGGCGTACTCCTCGTCCTGAGCCAGCCCGGCGGCCGCGGTGCGCAGCACCTCGGTGGCCTGCTCCACGTTGGCGAACCCGATCGGCAGGTCCACCACCACCATCGCCCAGCCCTGGCTCTTGTTGCCGACCCGGACGATCTCGCCGTTGCGGATGTACCAGAGCACCCCACGCCCGTCCCGGATGGTGGTGATGCGCAGCCCGACGGCCTCCACGGTGCCGCTGGCCTCCCCGACGTCCACCACGTCGCCGACCCCGTACTGGTCCTCCAGCAACATGAACAGCCCGGCGAGGAGGTCCTTCACCAGGCTCTGCGCCCCGAAGCCCAGCGCCACGCCGACGATCCCGGCACTGGCGATCAGCGGCGCCACGTTGATGCCCAGCTCGGTGAGGATCATCAGCATCGCGATGGAGAACACCGTGGCCGTGGTGAAACTGCGCAACACCGAGCCGATCGCCTCGGACCGCTGCCGCCGCCGCTCCGGCACCGCCGCGCTGCTCTGCGCCACCGCGTTCGCGGCCCGTGCCCGCAGCGGCTTGAGGATGCCCGGCACCGACCCCTCGGAGGTGCTGCGGACCAGCCGGCCGATGGTGCGGTTGATCAGGTGCCGGACGATCACCGCGATCACCGCGATGAGCAGGATGGTGACCGGCTTGGCCAGCAGGTAGTAGCCGACCGAGGCGAACCAGGGGCTACCGGTCTGGTCGAAGATCCACTGGCAGAGGTCGCTGGCCTTCGCGCACGACGGACTGGGTGGGAGTGGTGCGGTGGGGCTGGGCGTCACCGGCGCGGCCGGCAGGCTCAGCCAGGCGGCCAGCGAGTGCATCACGGAACCTTATTACCGCACCGGGGTGGGCGGCGCATATCGCCCCCCGGACATGCCCGGTGTCACACGGTTCGTCGGCGGACCGTCACCGAGCCTTTACCCGTCCGCGCTGAATAGTGCGTGCATTCTCGCGATCAATCGGGGACTATTGGTGCCAGGGTGGCGAGGCCACGGCCAACCGGTTTACCAGCTGGACGGCCGGACAGGTTTGCAAGCCAGCAGACCTACCGCGTGGCGCGCCGCGTCCGAGAGGTGAGCTGCGATGCCTGACATACGACGCACGACAAGCTCCGCCGCGCTGGTGCTGAACCAGACCTACGAGCCACTGTGTGTCGTGTCCATCCGTCGGGCCACCATTCTTGTGATTTCCGCGAAAGCCGTCTGCATCGCCGATGGCGACGGGGTGCTGCACAGCGCCCGCGAGGCCATGCCCGTCCCGCTGGTCATCCGGCTCACCCGCTACGTCCGGGTGCCGTACCGCACCCATGTCGGGCTCTCCCGGCGCGGCATCTTCGCCCGCGACGGCGGACGCTGCGCCTACTGCCGTGGGCCCGCGGAGACCATCGACCACGTGATGCCACGTAGCCGGGGTGGCCACCACGCCTGGGACAACGTGGTCGCCGCGTGCGCACGGTGCAACCACACCAAGGGTGACAAGACGCCAGCCGAACTCGGCTGGCGTCTCCATGCGCTGCCCACCGCCCCGAAGGGGACGGCGTGGCGGGTGCTCGGCCACCGCACCCCCGATCCCCGCTGGGCCGACTGGCTCAACCTGCCGCTATCCGAAGCGGCGTAGCCGCACCGCTTCCGCAGCGGCGTAGCCGCCGTGGCGTAGCCGGAGCGGGCGGCGGCCGGGCGCAGCGTCTCAGGTCGTCACCAACGAGGCGAAGACCACGACGTTGTCGGCGTACCCCTGCTCGCCGCCGACCCACTGGCCGCCGCAGGTGATCAGGCGCAGTCCGGGCCGGCTGAAGTCGCCGTACACCTCGCTGGCCGGGACGTTGTCCTTCGGGTAGACCCGGACCGCATCAACCCGGAACGTGGCGATCTTGTGGTCCTTGCGGCTGACCAGGATCTTGTCGCGGGGCTTGAGTTTGCCCAGCTTGTAGAAGACGGCCGGGCCGGTGCGGGTGTCGACGTGCCCGACCAGTACCGCCGGACCGTCCTGACCCGGCGTCGGGCCCTGGTCGTACCAGCCGATGGTGTTCTTCTTGGTCAGGGCCGGGGTGTCGATGGTGCCGTCGGCGGCCAGCCCGACCGTCACCACCGTGGCCGACACCTGGATGCGCGGGATCGACACCCGGGTCGGCAGCGACCGGGGCAGCGCCGGCGAGCGCGGCCCGCCGCCGTGCGGATCACCGAACAGGTGCGGCACCGCCGGGCCCGCGCCGAACTGGCCGAGGCCCAACCCGGTGGCGAACAACCCGACCACCAGCAGCAGCCCGATCAGCAGCCGCCGGCCCCGCAACCCACCGTGGCCCGCTGACCGCAGCATCGGTGGTGGCGCGGGCCCGCGCCGGGGCCGGTCTGTGGTGGAGCGCCCGTCATGCTCGCGGACGGTCACCGGTCAGAGCCGGACCGGTTCACGCCGTCGCCGTCGGCCGGCAAAGCCCAGTGCCACGGCGCCGGCCAGCGCGGCCAGCCCGCCGGCCAGCAGGGTGCCGCCTCCGATGGGTTGCGCCACCGCCACCGGTCGCCGGGCCCTTGGTCGGGGTGGCGTTGTTGACCACCCACACTGTGGTGGTGGCCATGTTGCCGCTGGCACAACTGAGCGTCACGTTGTACCCCTGTGCCTTGGTGGTGGTCGGTACCACCGCCGTGGCGCTGAGCACCCCGTTGACCGGGGTGAGGGTGACCGGGCTGGTGAACGCGCCGGAAGAGACCGAGGCGGTGTTGACGTTCTCGCCGCAGCTGCCGGTGATGCCGACCTGGAACCCGGCGGTGATGGTGCTCGGGTTGACGCTCACCCAGACGCCGGAGGCGGCCTGGGCCGGAGTGGCCAGAGCCAATCCGGCGGCGAGGAGTGCCGTTGTCCCGACCAGCGCGGCGAGTGCCCGACGTGGCGTGCTGCGCAGGAGTGGCCACATAGGGGTGTTCCCTCCCATTCCGGTGGCCAGATGGCACACCTACGAGGGATCATCCCATCATTTGATGCGCTTATGCGGCTTTTCTCCGGACGGCGGCCAGGGACGCCGCCCCCACGCCGTGGCCGACCCGGGTCTCCGCTACGGTTGATCCGTCGCATGGTCCCTGACGACGTATGGGGGCGTTGAGCTTGTCCATCACTGAAGCGGTGCTGATCTTCGCGGGGATACCGGCGGTCGTTATCGCGGCCGTCTACGCCGCCGTCTACAGCACCACCGCCCGCCGTGCCGACAAGCGGTACCGGCCCGGCCGGCCGTTCGAATTCGCCCCCGTCTGGTTCCTGGCCGCGCCCGGCCCGCTGGCGGGCAGCTCGCCGGACGGCGCGCGGCAGCTCACCGGCGCGGGTCCGCTGCTGGCGCTGCCGCCCGGCTCCGAGCAGCCGGCAACCCCCGGCCACCGCGAAGTGGGAGGCGCAAGTGACACCTGGTGAGCAGGGCGACCACGGCGACCTCGCCGTGCTGGACGGCCCGTTCAACACCACCCAGCTGCTGCGCATCGACGACGCGCTGCGGCTGGCCGACCAGTCCACCGGCCTGACCTTCAGCGTGTACGTCGGCGAACTCGACGAACCGATCCGCGAGCACGCCGAGAAGCTGCACACCCAGCTCGCCGACCCGGACACCGGAGTGCTGCTGGCGATCTCGCCGAACCAGCGGGCGCTGGAGATCGTCACCGGCTACTCCGCCCGCCGGCGCGTCCCGGACCGGGCCGCGAAACTGGCCGCGCTGTCCATGTCGGCCGCCTTCAGCGGTGGCGACCTGGCCGGCGGCGTGGTCGCCGGCCTCGCCCAGCTGGCCGAGCAGGCCGGCAAGGAGAAGCGCAAGCCCTGACCGGCTGAGAATGCACAAAACCGTGGGGCGGCTGGAATTCCAGCCGCCCCACGGTTGTAGCTGCGGTCAGGCCGCGGCGTCGCGCTCCCGCGCGGCCAGCGCCCGAGCCACCCCGTCACGGCCCTCGGCCACCAGCCGGCGCAGCGGCGCGGGCCGGTCCGGCAGGGCCAGCCAGGCGTCGGTGGCGTCCAGCGTCGCCTGCGACACCTGCAACGCCGGGTACGCCGCCTCGGCGAACTCCTGCGCCAGCTCGCTGTCCCGGTTCGCCCAGATCTCGTCCACCACGGCGAAGTAGCGGGCCACGTACGGCGCGGTCAGCTCGGTCTGCGCCGAGTGCTGGAAGCCGGCCAGCAGTGCCCGCTGCTCCCAGTTGGCCAACGCCACCGGGCCGGTGACCCGACGCCACACCTCGGCCTTCGCCTCCTCGGTGGCGATCAGCGCGGTCGCCACCGTGGCCTGCCGCTCGCCGCCGGCCGTGCGGTCGTTGTCCAGCTCCGACTGGATGTCGGTGGACCCGGTCACCCCACCGGCGGTCAGCGCCTGCAGCAGCGACCAGCGCAGCTCGGTACCGATGGTCAGGCCGGCCGGCACGTCCACGCCGTCCAGCCAGGCACGCAGGGTGGCCAGCTCGGCGTCCGTGCGGGCCGAGCTGGTGCAGGCCCGCGCCCAGGCCAGTTGCAGGCCACTGCCCGGCTCGGCGGCGGCCACCGCGGCCCGGGACGCCGCGTGCAGGTCCGCCCAGCCGGTCGGCGCCCAGCTCGCCTCGGCATAGAAGGTGAGCGCCCCCTGTGCCTGGCTCAGCACGTTGACCACCAGGTTCACGTCGTCCTCGCCGGTCAACCCGGCGCAGACCAGGGCGACGAACCGGCGGGCCGGCAGCTCGGCGTCGCGCACCATGTCCCAGGCGGCGCTCCAGCACAGCGCCCGGGCCAGCGAGTTGTCGAAACCGGCGATGTGCTCGACCACAGTGGACAGTGACCGCTCGTCCAGCCGCAGCTTCGCGTACGTCAGGTCGTCGTCGTTGAGCAGCAGCACGTCGGCGGCGGGCACCCCGGCCAGCGCCTCGATCGTGGTGCTCGGGCCGGCCACGTCCACCTCGACCCGGTGCCGGCGGACCAACTGGTCGCCGGACAGGTCGTAGAGGCCGATGGCGATGCGGTGGGTACGCAGGGTCGGGTACCCGGCCGGGGCCTCCTGCTCCACCACCACCTGCTGGTACGCGCCGTCCGAACCGACCGTCAGCACCGGGCGCAGCGTGTTGACCTGGGCGGTCTCCAGCCACTCGGTGGCGAAGGTGGACAGCTTGCGGCCGGAGGACTCCTCCAGCGCCCAGAGCAGGTCGGCGAAGGTGGCGTTGCCCCAGGCGTGCCGCTGGAAGTAGGCGCGCAGCCCGGTGACGAACGGGTCGATGCCGACGTAGGCGATCAGCTGCTTGATCACACTGGCGCCCTTGGCGTACGTGATCATGTCGAAGTTGACCTCGACGGCCTCCACGTCCGGCATCTCGCAGTACACCGGATGGGTGGAGGAGAGCTGGTCCTGGCGGTACCCCCGGGTCTTGCGGCCGACCTGGAAGGTGGTCCACGCGTCCCGGAACCGGGTGGCCTCGGTGTTCGCCCAGTGGCTGGCCCACTCCGCGAACGACTCGTTCAGCCACAGGTCGTCCCACCAGCGCATGGTCACCAGGTCGCCGAACCACATGTGCGCCATCTCGTGCAGGATGGTGTTCGCCCGGTTCTCGTACTCGTAGTCGGTGACCTGCGAGCGGAAGATGTAGTACTGCTCGCCGTGCACGATGCAGCCGAAGTTCTCCATCGCGCCGGCGTTGAACTCCGGCACGTACACCTGGTCGTACTTGGGCAGCGGGTAGCGCATCGCGAACTTGTCATGGAAGAAGTCGAAGCCCTGCCGGGTGACCAGCAGGATGTCGTCGGCGTCGAGGTACTGCTTCATCGACGCGCGGACGAACACGCCCAGGTCGATTCCGTCGTGCTCCTCGCGTACCTCGTGGTACGGGCCGGCACAGACCGCGGTGATGTAGGTGCTCATCCGCACGGACGCTCCGAAGTGGATGGTCTTCGCGCCGGCGTCCGCCGGCTCGGAGCGCTCGACAACCGCATTGGAGATGACCTTCCAGTGCCCGGGGGCGGTGACGTGGAAGGTGAAGACCGCCTTGAGGTCGGGCTGGTCGAAGCAGGCGTACACCTTCTGCGCGTCCTGCGTCTCGAACTGGCTGTAGAGGTAGACCTCCTTGTCCACCGGGTCGACGCTGCGGTGCAGGCCCTGACCGCTGGTGGAGTAGGCGAAGTCGGCGTCGATCTCCAGCACGTTGGCGGCGGCCAGTTCGGGCAGCACCAGGCCCGCGGTCGCGGACCAGGCCGAGGTGTCCAGCTCGACGCCGTTGAGCACCGCCGAGCGCAGCTCGTCAGCGGCCACCTCGATGAAGGTGCTCGCGCCCGGCTGCCGGGCGCCGAAGCGCACCGTGGTCCGGGAGCGGAACAGCCGCTCGCCCGGTCCGCCGGTGCCGTCGGTGAGATCCAGACTGATGTCGTAGGACTCGACGTCGAGCAGGGCGGCCCGCTCCATCGCCTCGACCTGGGTCAGGTTGCGTACTCCGGCCACGCGGACTCCCGTTGTCTTTCTCGCTGCCCATCCGCCGCGTACCGGGTGGTAAGCGGTCTTCGGCGCAGTCTTTCATGACACCCTGGGACCTCAGGTGTGCCCCAGGTCACCATAGGGTGCACTCGCGGGTGGGACCCCCCTGAGAAAGGATCGAAGACGGCAAAGTCCCTTACCGCACGAGTCTTCCACCATCACAGTCTTGGGAGTTGGGCAAATGGCCGACGTCGATATGTGGTTCGATCCGCGGTGTCCGTGGGCGTGGATGACCTCACGCTGGCTGCTTCAGGTGGAGCAGGTCCGCGATGTGGAAGTGCGGTTCCACGTGATGAGCCTGTCCGTCCTCAACGAGGGGCGTGACGACCTGCCGGAGCAGTACCGGGCCGGGATGGTGCAGGGCTGGGAGCCGGTCCGGATCGCCATCGCCGCCGAGCAGAAGTACGGCAACGCGGTGCTGCGCAACCTCTACACCGCCTTCGGTACCCGCATCCACCTGGAGCGGCAGCCGCTCGGGCCGGACCTGTACCGGGCCGCGCTGGCCGAGGCCGAATTGGACGAGACGCTGGCGCAGGCGGCCACCGAGACGGCGTACGACGAGGCAGTCCGGGCAAGCCACCACGCGGGCATGGACGCGGTCGGGATGGACGTGGGTACCCCGGTGATCCATGCGCCCGGCCCGGACGGCGGCCAGGTGGCCTTCTTCGGCCCGGTGGTGACCCCCGCGCCGAAGGGCGAGGCGGCCGGCCGGCTCTGGGACGGCGTGCTGCTGGTCGCCGGTACCCCCGGCTTCTACGAACTCAAGCGGACCCGGGACCAGGGTCCAATTTTCGACTGATTCGTTGCTCCCGGTAGTGCTGAATTCACTATGAGATCAGCACTACCGGGGAGGAGCGAGCGGTGCAGGCATCGGACAACTCAGCCGAACTGGACTCCGACGGCGACCTGCCGCGCTGGGGCGGCGCGGTATCCGCCGACGAGGTGGCTCGCAACGTGGGTACCACCCGGTTCTCGGTCGCCGAAGCGCGCTGGGCGGCACTGCGGCCCGACCTGCCGACCGACATGATCGACCTGCTGGCGCCCCCGGTCCTGGTGAGCGCGGCGGCGGCCTTCCCGTCCGGCCCGCGCCCGACCCCCGGCCGGCACCGCCGCCGCTGACCGCGCTTTCCCCTGCTGGGCCTTCTCTTTGGGCCTTCTCTTTGGGCCTGCGCTTTGGGCCTGCGCTTTGGGCCTGCACTTTGGGACGGTGCGGGGGTAGCAGCCGGAGCGCGACGGCCGGGTCGTAGCGTCGGCGGCATGACGATCGCGCATCCCATCGCCCGCGCCTGGCTCTCCACCGGCGGTACCGGTGCCCAGAACTACGACGAGTTCGCCGACGACGCGGAGATCACCGAGATCATCGCCGCGAATCCGGCCAGCGCGCTGGCGATCGAGATGCCGCACCGCGCGCCGGAGAGCCTCGGCCGCCCGTTCCTCGACTGCCTGCCGGCCGCCGTGGCCCGGCTGGAGCAGGCCAAGACCGACGGGCACTACGCCGCCCACGACGACGTCGCGGTGCTCTACCGGATCACCGCCCCGGACGGCGACCACCGGCTACGGCGTCTGGGCGATGGTCGACACCGACCAGATCTCCACCAGCGCCGACGAGCCGGGCCTGGTGATCCGCAACGAGGACGTCTTCCTGGAGAAGGTCCGCGAGCGGGTGGCACTGGCCCAGGCGACCGGGCACCTGCTCTCGCCGGTGCTGCTGATGCAGACCGCGCACGGCGACGCGCTGCAGGCCGCGCTCGCCGCAGGCCGCCGACGCGGCCGGTGCGCCCGCCGTCGCGGACACCGACCCGGCCGGCCGGGTGCACGAGGTGTGGCCGCTGTCCGCCGGCGCGACCCGGGACGCCATCCTCGAACTCGCCGGCGGCGGCGAACTCGTGGTGGCCGACGGCAACCACCGCAGCCTGGCCGCACAGACCGCCGGCCTGCCCCGGTTCCTGGCCGTCATCACCACGCCCGGCTCGGTCGCCATCCAGCCCTACAACCGGCTGATCAGCGAGGTCGGTGGGGTGGATGTGGCGGCCGGGCTGCCCGGCGACCGGCGCGCCAGGTCCACGACCTCGCCGCAGCCGCTGCGCCGACCGGGCGTGGCACCGTGGTCTGCTACCAGGCGCGGCCGGGCGTACGCGGTGACCCTGCCGGTGGACCCGGCGCTGCCGGAGGTGGAGAACCTCGACCACGCGCTGGTCGAGCGGGCGCTGCTCGGGCAGGTGCTGGGGCTGGAGCCCGGCGACAAGCGGATCACCTACGTCGGCGGCGACTACCCGGCGTCCTGGCTGGTCGGCGAGGTCGACGCGGGCCGCGCCGAGCTGGCGGTGCTGATCGCGCCGGTGACCGTCACCGACTTCGTCGGGGTGAACCTGGCCCGGCAGAAGCTGCCCCGCAAGAGCACCTGGTTCACCCCGAAGGCACGGGCCGGACTGGTGGTCGCCCAGCTGGCCGCCGAGACCAGGTGAGAGACTGCGCCGTATGCGCGTCTACCTCGGATCTGACCACGCCGGCTACGAGCTGAAGACCCACCTGCTCAGCCAGCTCGCCGGACACGGCTACGAGCTGGTCGACATCGGGCCGCACAGCTACGACCCGGAGGACGACTACCCCGCGTACTGCTTCGCCACCGGTGCCCAGGTGGTGGCCGACCCGGGCAGCCTCGGCGTGGTGATCGGCGGCTCCGGCAACGGCGAGCAGATCGCCGCGAACAAGGTGCCCGGCGTACGGGCCGCGCTGGCCTGGAACATCGAGACCGCGCAACTGGCCCGCGAGCACAACGACGCCAACGTGGTCGCGATCGGCGCCCGCCAGCACACCCTGGACGAGGCCACCGCCCTGGTGCAGGCCTTCCTGGCGGCCACCTTCTCCGGCAACCCCCGGCACGCCCGCCGGATCGCCCAGGTCGCCGAGTACGAACTCACCCGGACCACCCCGGCGGTCTGACCGGTCAGACCCCCGGGTCAGCGCCGGGTCAGCGCTCCGGTGGTGGAGTCCAGCCTCGGCGGATGATCACCAGGTTGGCTTCGGCAGCTTCGAGTTCCTGGGGAGTCGGCCGGGTGGCGTCCCGGGCGCGGAGCGCGGCGCCCACGCTGACCTGGGAAGATCCGCCGCCGATCAGGCCACGTAGGCCGCGCTCGCCGGCCAGGTCGTCCTCCAGGTCGGGGGGCGGGCCGGCGGTCGTGGCCGCGAACTCGCCCGGTGCGGCCGGGCGGGGTTCGGCATCCGGTTCACGGCGGGTACGCCGACGGCGGCGCGGAATCGGTTCAACCACCCGCCCACGGTAACCCGCCGCACCCCACCCCCGACACGCCCGCCGTCCCGGGAACAACACGCCGCCCGCCGTCCCGGGAGCGATCCGCCCGCCTTCCCGGGGAAGCGAGGGAGCGTCGCCCGGGAAGCGGGTCGGATCAGAAGGTCTCGGCTACCGCGGGCTGGCAGTACCAGCCGAAGGCGGCGCTGGCGCGGGCCAGCGCGCCCGGGGTCCGTCTCGCGGACCCGGCCGGCCCCGGCCAACTGCGCCAGGCTCGCCCCACCGAGGTACACCGCGCCCAGGGCGGAGACGTCGAGCAGCAGGTCGGGCTCGGCGTCGGAGCGGGTACAGCGGGCCGAGTCGGGGTCGCCGACCAGGTGCCAGGCGCCGGCGTTGTCGGCCAGGATCGGGTCGGTGACGCCGAGCGTCACGTCCACCGGGGTCAGGTAGCGGCGGGCGGCCAGCGCGGCCGGCACGTCGGTGACCCGGACCCACAGCCCGTCGAAGAGCTTGGCGTTCAGCCGGCGCGGCTCGTTGACCATGTGCAGCAGCGGCTCGTCGGTGGCGGCCAGGCCGTACCGGACGCTGCGGGTCAGGTCGATGTCGAGGATGAACCGGATCAGCGCGTGGTACGCGAGCGGGTTGCCCGCGGTCAACTCCCGCAGCAGCACCTGCCCCTTCGGGCTGTGGTCCCAGTCGCCCTTGACCCGCCAGATCACGTACCCGTCGACGCCCGTCGGCGCCCTCGTGCACCGTCACCTTCAGCGGGGTGGCCCCGTCCCGGGTACTCGGCACGTCCCGGAAGGTCTTGCGCCACCACGCCTCGTTGCGGCTGGAGGTCCCCGGCCGGCCCAGCCGGATCTGCTCGTACGCCTTGGCGACCAGGTCGGCGGCCTGGTCGACGGCTACCGCCCGCAGTTGACTCTCGCCGGCCGGTGCGGGCTGGTTGAGCTGTACCTCGTGGTCGATCTCCAGAGACAGCCGGCCGGCGGCCAGCCCGTACCCGAAGCGCTGGTAGATGCGGCCCTCGCTGGCCCACAGCGCGGCGATCGGCTCGCCACGGCCGCGGAACTCGGCGAGCTGCTCGCTGATCATGCGTCGGAGCAGCCCGCGCCGCCGGTGCGTCGGGCGTACCCCGACGAGCGTGACGTGTCCGCAGGGCACGCTGCCGCCGGGCACCGTCATGTCCCGGGTGTACGCGCCGACCTGGCCGGCGATGCTGCCGTCCGGGGCGATCGCGAAGGTGGTCCGGTCGGGCTCGAAGATGATCCGCTCGGTCTCCGCGGCCTCGTCGTCCCAGGTCTCGTGGAAGACCTCCTGGAGCAGGAGGTTGGTCTCGGCGAAGTCGTCAGCCGTGCCGGTGCGCAGCGTGTACCTGTCGTCTGTCACACATTTGTGTCTAACTCATGTCCGCCGGGCGGCGCGAGCGATTTGCGTGGTCGTTACTCTCGACAGGGTGGGGGTCTCCTGGGGTTCCGGAACTGTCGACGCGTCGGCGCTGCTCGATCTGGTCTGCGGACCGGCGAGTCCGCTGGTGGAGACGTACCAGCGCTACCGGCTGGTCGCGCACCTGGGCTCGGGCGGGCAGGCCGAGGTGTTCCGGGCGGTCCGGCTGGCCGGCGGGGTGGTCTCCGCGCCGCTGACCGTCAAGGTGTTCCGGGTGGACCCGACCCGGCCGCTCGCCGAGGAGCTGCGCTCCTGGGACAAGGGCGACGCCGCGCTGATGGACCTGAACAACCGGGGGGTACCCAGCATCTGCCGGCGCGCGGACGGCTTCTACGGGCCGCCGCCGCACCAGCCGGGCGAGCCCCCGGAGCCGGGCAACGCGGTGCCCTACCAGGTCTACGACTACCTGCACGGGGTGAACCTGCGGGAGTACCGGCGGCAGGCCGGGTATCGGGCCGACCGGTCGGCGGCCGCACTCAACGCGGTGGCCGCGCTGCGTACCCTCGCCGGGGTACTGCGGCTGCTGCACCACCCGGCCGAGGACGGCGCGACCCCGGTGCTGCACATGGACGTGAAGCCGTCCAACGTGATGGTGCTGGCCACCGGCGAGGTCCGCCTGATCGACTTCACCGGGGCCCGGTACCACCGGCCCGAGGAGATCACCCAGATCGCGTACACCCCGGAGACCGGCGGGCCGGAGGCGCTGGTCGGCAGCGTCGGGCCGGCCTACGACGTGCACGGCTTCGGCGCGGTGGCGTTCTTCCTGGTCACCGGGGCACTGCCGCGGGGCCGGGAGGTGCCGCCGCCGGGTACCCATCCGTTGATCTCCGGGCGGCCGGCGCTGCGTGACCACCTGCTCGCGCCGCTGGCCGAGCGCCCCGGCGACCGGCCGAGCACGCTGGAGCTGGCCGGCTGGGCCGAGCACCTGGCCGAGCTGGTGCGCAGCGCCGGGATCACCGAGGCCGCCGTCGACTGGGCGGACGCGCCGGCCACCCCGGTCCGCGCGGTCGGCCGGGCGGCCGTGGTGTCCGGGCACCGAGACGAACGCGTTCAAGCGGATCGAGAAGCTGGAGCGGGAGCTGGTGCAGCTGCGCCGGGCACTGGCCGCCGCGCAGAGCCGGCCGCAGTCGCCGGCCGCCGGCCCGCTGCTGGCCACCGCCGACTACGCCGCGCACCCGGCGAACCGGGCACCGGGCGGCGCGGAGTCGGGGCAGCCCGGCGCCAAGTCGGTGGGGACCGCCGAGCCGGCGCTGAAGGTGATGACCCCGACCAGGCCGTACCCGCCGCCGGCCGGTGGCCCGCGCCCCGGTCAGGCCCAGCCGACCCGGGTCGAGTCGTCGGCGGGGCCGGGCGGGACCAGGGGCGCCCCGGGCGGTCGCCCGCCGGCGAGCGGCCCGACGTCCGGTGCGCCCAGCTCCGGCGCGCCCGCCCCGGGTGGATCCGGCGCGGGGCCGGTGATGCAGGTGGGCCGGGCGCCGGTCCGTCCGAAGCCGGCGCCCGACCCGACCGGGTACACCGACGCCGCGCCGGCCCGGCCGGCGGCCCGCCCGCGGGTACCGGTCGGCGCGCAGATGCAGGTCCTCAAGCGCGGCGGCGGCTGGTCCTGGTTCGGCGGGCTGTTCGTGTTCTGCTGCTGGTGCATCTGGGCGTTCGCCAACCGGGGGCACGACCTGACCGTCCCGATGATCACCTTCGGTCTGGTGCTGGCCATCGCCGCCGGTCTGTTCGCGCTGGCCCGGGTCGTCGGCCGGTACGTGATCGAGCGCTGGATGAGCCGCCCCCGGCGCACTGCGCGGCTGTCCCACCTGCTGGTGGCCGCCTACCTGGTCGCGATCGGGGTGGCCTACCTGCGGGAGACCCCGTGGGTGCTCAATCTGGTGAACCGGACGTAGCACCGACACCGTCGAGCCACGGGTTGAGCACCAGCACCACCACCACGGCCACCAGGATCAACGCGGTCAGCGTCTGCGTTTCGGGTACCGCGATACCCGCGAGCACGCCGGCCGCGCCGAGGCCGGCGGTCCAGCCGACCAGCCGGCCCCGGATGCCGGGCCGCAGGTGCAGCACGCCGACTGCGAGCAGGAAGACGGCCACCGGGACGCCACCGCCGCCCCCGTGCCGGCCCGGCTCAACTCGCCGTGCCCGGTGTCGTGGTCGACGGTCGCGCCCAGGCCCGCGCCCACCGCCGCCGCCGAGGCGAAGATGAAAAAGTGGCCGTACCCCCAGGGGAACGCCTGCCGGTTGCCGTGCAGCAGGCGGCCGGCCGGGGTGTCGAAGTAGATCCACCACAGCGCGAAGACGATCACCAGACTGAGTAGCGCCCACCTTCACCAGGACCAGCGTGTGCGCGCCGCCGCGCAGCGCCGCCTCGACCGCGGTGGTCGCCGACAGCACGGTCTCGCCGAGCACGATGAGCAGCAGCAGGCCGTACCGTTCGGCGATGTGGTGCGGGTGCCACGGGGTCTGCGCGTGCCACTCGGCCCAGATCGGGACGGTCATCTCGGCCAACGCCATCGCCAGGAACGCGAGCGGTCGCACCGACCCCGGCACGAACACCACGCGCGGTCCAGCCGACCTGGCAGACGATGATGCCCGCCGCGTAGCGCAGCCCGACCCGCCGGCTGCCCGGGTCCTGCCGGGCCGCCCGCAGCCACAGCGCGACCAACCCGAACCGCATGATCACGTACCCGAGCCAGACCACCGTGATGTCACCGTCGAACGCCCGGGGCACCCCGGCCGCGAGTACCAGCACCCCGGCGATCTGCACGAACACCGTGAGCCGGTACGGCACGTCGTCGGTGTCGTAGGCGGAGGCGAACCAGGTGAAGTTCATCCACGCCCACCAGATCGCGAAGAACACCATCAGGTACCCGACCAGCCCGTGCCCGACCTCGCCGGCCAGCAGGGCGTGGTGCAGCCGATCCGAGCCCTGTGCCACGGCGACCACGAAGCACAGGTCGAAGAGGAGTTCCAGCGGGGTCGCCGGGCGGTGGCCGTGCCGGGTTCGCGGCCGCATCGGGCGTACCAGCCGATGCTCGCCCAAGGTCATGCCTCATTGTGCCGGGCGGGCCGGGTCGCGGCCGGCGAACCGGGCGGGAAGCCTCGGAACCCGGCTACCTGGGAATTGCGTTGTGGCGATCGCCCGGTCGGGCATTGAATCGACCGATGCGCATGGTCTTCACCAGAATCGCCGGGGGCGAGTGCGTCGCCACCATCTACCGGCGCGACGGTGTCGTCGTGCAACTGCCCTCGTACTCCCGCAAGCACCGGGTTCCGCATGACCTGGCACACGCCGTGGTCGAGCGGGAACTCGGCATCGCGGGCGGGATCTTCGGCACCCTCGCGGCCGGCGGCCTGTTCGCCAACGCCCGGGTGATCGCCGGCCGGCCCCGCCCCGACGCGGCCCGCCGCAGCGACCGGGTACTCCGCGCGAACGGCCCGGAGATCGGCGTGTCCGAACTGGTCAGTGGGGTGCTGCAGGATGTTGTCGAACACGGCCGCACCGGCGACGCGGCCGCCCGGGTCCGGCAGGCCTGGTCGGTGGTTCCCGATCTCCCGCCGTACCCGGACGGCCGGGTCCGCGCCGCCGCCGCCGTCCTCGACGACCTGGGCCGGCAGTGGCAGACGGTGGCTCCGGGCGGCACCCTGGAGTTCTTCTGGCCCGACCGGCTCGTCCGCGAGGTACCCCGTCCGGACGCCAAGCCCCGCCCCGACGCCGAGCCCCACCGTGACCCCACCCGCCGCGCCCGCGCCGCCACCCGCTAGCGCCGTCGGCCGGTCCGGCTCTCAGGACGGGTGGTTGTGGGCGGTGCCGCCGATCATGAAGGGGTCGCTGACGCCGGTGTAGGCGAGGTGGGAGATCAGGCCGGTACCCGCGTGCGCCAGGTTGTGGCAGTGGTCCATCCAGATGCCGGGGTTGTCCGCGACGAACGCGATCACGTACGTGGAGTGGTTCTCCACGTCGAGCGAGTCGACCCACCACGGGCTGCCGTTGGCCGGTACGCCGTCGCGGGAGAGCACCACCGCGTGGTGGCCGTGCAGGTGCATCGGGTGCACCATGCCGGAGTCGTTGACGATCGTCATGACCACCGTGTCGCCCTCGCTGACCTCGAACATCGGCACGTCCGGGAAGAGGTGCCCGTTGACCGTCCAGTACCGGCCGGGGACGCCGTCGACGATGCCGAAGCGGCGGCCGATGTGGTAGCTGAAGTGCCGGTCTGCCTGCGCCGGGTCGAAGCCGAGTGGCGCGGGTTTGCCGTAGCGCAACAGGTTCAGCGTGCCGGTGAGGGCGATGGCGGCAGCCGGTGCGGTACCCGGTGGGCCGACGGCGAGCGCTACTGTGCTGCCGAGGTCGACGCGGACGGCGGTGCCGTCGGTGGGTACCCGGAAGACGATGTCGACCCGGCCCCCGGCCGGCACCACCACCGAGGTCCCGGTCAGTTCGGTGGGCTGGTTTACCTCGGAACCGTCGACCGCGACCACGGTGAACGGCGCGCCGCTGACCGTGAGCCCGAGCACCACGCTGTCGGTGTCGATCACCCGTACCCGCACCTGCGCTCCGGCCGGCACGTCCGCCCGACTCAACCCGCTGGCCCCGTTGATGGTCCGGAGCTTGCCGTAGGTGTGCAGGGCAGCCACGATGTCCGGCCCGCTCGCCGCTGGCGCCGGGGTCGGCGCTGGGGTCGGGGTCGCAGAGGCGGAGGCGGGGCGCGGGGTGACGATCAGGGTGCCGAACAGGCCGCCGGGGATCTGTTCGCGGGAGTGCTGGTGCGAGTGGTACCAGTAGGTGCCGGCGTCCGGTACCCGGAACCGGTAGACGAACCGGCCGCCCACCGGCACCGCGTCCTGGGTGACCCCGGCGACGCCGTCCTCCGCGTTGGGTACGTCGACGCCGTGCCAGTGCAGCGTGACCCCGTCGGGCACGCCCGCGTTGACCAGCGTGACCTGGAGCAGGTCGCCCTGGGTGACCCGGATGGTGGGGCCGGGGGAGCTGTGGTTGAGGGTGTACCCGGACACCCGTTCGCCGCTCGCCAGCGTCACGGTCTCCTTGCGTGCCACCAGTTCCACCGCGACGTCGGGGGCTCCGGCAGCCGGCCCGGTGAGATCGGCGACGCTGACGGCGCCGGCGGTGTGCGCCATGTCGGCCATGCCGGCGGCCGTGGCCGGGTCGGCCGGGCCGCCGCCGTAGTCGGGGTAGCCCATGCCCATCACCGAGTAGCTGGCCGGCAGCAGACTGCCGGCCCAGGCCCAGCCGGCCACGACGACCAGCAGCCCGGCGCCCAGCGCCGCGCCCACCCGCCGGGTACGCCGCGACCTGAGCCAACGCATTGATCGACCATACGTGATTCGGGACTGTTTCCCCATCGCCTGATATTGGCCCACACCAGTCAATTCACACGGTCCGCCCAGCTCGTTTATCTGATTGATGACGAATGCATCGGATGATTGCCGGCCAATTCGGTCAATTGTCGGTAAGGGTGCCTCGCGGATTCCCGGCAAGTGGACCTCGGGCTCTGTGTATTGATCGACGCCGGTAACGGTTGGTGCTGGCACGTCCGATTGGACAGCAGTTCGCCGATCTTCACCCGGAGGCCGACCCGCATTCCAGACAGACGCTCTGACCTGGGCATATGCGAAAGATTTGGAGATCAGCAATGGGCGTCGCGAAACCGGAAGCCTTCTTGTCGACTTAACTGTGAGTAGGAAGGATCATTGTTTGGCCTACCCTAACTACCTCCCTTGCATTCCCCTATCTGTTCCCCTAGCGCGGTTGCAAGGGTTGCTGGCGTCTCGACCCGACCGTTCGTTCATGTCATCATTGGCCGTGATCAAACTGCAGTGACCGACGAACGTTCGCGGCCTGGCGGACGGTGGTGGGAAACGTCGGAAACAGCAATTAACGATCATTAAGTTCGAGGTGCTGACTGGAGGTGGGACCGGCTCAGGAGTTGGCGGGCGCGGAGGCGTTCCGTCAGCTCGCCAGGGCGGGTCGGGTCGGGCGGTGACGCCACAGTGGGGAGTTGGCGATATGGCATTTCCGCGCATCCTGTTGGCTGTGCCACTGGTTGCCGCCGGCATCTTCGTGCCGGCCGCGAACTCCGACCCGCCCCGGCCACCGGCCGGCGTGCTGGGCATGCGGCACGAGAAGTTCTCCGCCGACACGGTGACCGTGCGCTGCGGAGACACCCTCACGATGCAGAACAACTCGCGCTGGGCGCACATCATCGGCCCCGGCCAGAAGGGTCTGCTGGAACCGGCGAGCGCGCAGATCCCGGTACCCCGGCGGGAACTCACCGAGACCGGCGACGTGTACACCACCGGCGCCTGGTCCACCCCCGGCACCTACTACCTCACCTGTTCGGTCCATCCCAAGATGACCGTCAAAGTCGTCGTCACCGACTGCTGCTGTTGACCCGGGAGGCAGCAGGTCCGAGGTCGCGCCTCGGATCTGGTGATGCGGAGTAGATACACCACGAATTGTGGAGGGGAGGATACCAATGTCGTCTCTCATGAGCAGCGTCAAGCACGCTCGCTACATCATGGGTTCGCTGACCGCCGTGCTGTTCGCCGCCGCCGCGGGCGGCGGCTTCTGATCCGACGCCCGCGCTCGCGGGCATCCGGAGTCGCTTCGCGCGACCACCTGACCGGCCGGGCGGCGCCAAGCCCACAGCGGCGCCGCCCGGTCGGTCCCACACCCGCAGATACGGCAGCACGGGAGCGGCCATGTTCGATACCGGTGTCCGGCAGTTCCGGATGGCGATGGGGATGGTCTGGGGCCGGCGACTGGACACGGCGAACATCGGCCGGCTGGTCAACGATGCCCTCGCCACCATCGCCGAGTTCGGTGAGCCCGGGACGGATGCCCGGGAGTTCATCGACGGTCCCCAGGTCGAGGTGGAGCAGCGGCAACGGATGGCGCTGACCGCCACCCGTCGGACGGCCCGTCGGTTGGCCGCCCAGTCGACGTTCTACGCGCGCCGGTTCGCCGCCGCCCAGGTGCAGCCGGACAAGCTGGACGCGCAGACGCTGCGGCGCATTCCGGTGACGGTGAAGGCCGACCTCATCCGCGCGCCAGCCGAATTCCAGTGCGCCGACGCCAGTCGCCACCTGGCCACCAGGACCACCGGCACCACCGGGCGGCCGGCCGAAATCTGGCTGTCCCGGTACGAGATCGAGCTGTGGTCCGGGGTCGGCGCGCTCGCCGCGCTGCTGCGCAACGACCTGCGCCCGAGCGACCTGATGCAGGTCAACGTCAGCTCCCGGGCCACCGCCTCGGTGCAACTGGACGTGGCCACGCTGAGCCTGCTGCACGCGGGTACCCGCATCCTCGGGCTGGTCCCACCCGACGAGGCGTTGGACAGCCTCGCCGACGGCCAGGTGACTCTGCTCTCGGCGTACCCCAGCTATCTCGGGGAGTTGGAGACCGCGGCCCGGCGGCGGGGGATGGGGCCGGCGGACTTCCCGAGCCTGCGCCGCGTCGATGTCGGCGGCGAGGTGCTCTCGCCGAGCCTGGCCGCGGCGGCCCGGGAGACTTTCGGGGTATCGGTGGTGAACGACATCTTCGGGATGACCGAGGTGCTCCCGGTCACCGGACGCACCTGTAGTCATCGCCACCTGCACCACGACATCAACACCGGCCTGATCGAGTGTCTCGACCTGGACACCGGCGAACTCGCCGTGCCCGGCGCGCTGGCCACCGTGGTGATCACCCCGTTCTTCCCGTACCGGGAGTGCATGCCGGTGTTCCGCTACGACACCCGCGACGTGGTGCGGGTGCTCCCGGACGAGCCGCTCACCTGCGAGCTGGCCGCGATGCCGGCGACCTCCCAGGTGCTGGGCAAGGCCGAGCACCTGCTCCGGCCGGCCGGTCGGGTGATCGCCGCCCGCGAGCTGATCGAGGCGATCGAGGCGCTGCCCACCCGACCCTGGCCGGCCCGCTACCGGGCCCGGGTCGCCGACGGCCGGCTGGCGCTGGAGCTGCCGGCGTCGACGGTCGCCGACTTCGGGCACGCCGCCACCCTCGCCCACCTCGCCGAACGTGGCCTCGACGTGGACCTGACCGTGGTCTCCGACGAGCTGGCCCGCTCCCTCCGACCCACCCGAAGCGACCTGCGGGAAACGACCTTCGCTGCCCGCCCGGCACTCATCGGAGCCTGACATGACCAGTAGCGCGGCGCATCTCGCGTACTTCCAGCTCTGGGTGGCGCTGATCGGCTCGATCTCGGTGAGCCTGGGCGCCTGGTACTACCTGCGCCGGGTACGCCTGGACCGGCCGGCCATCGGCACCTTCAACAGCCGCGACATCGCCGTGCTGTTCGTCGCGCTGGGTACCCTGCCGGTGTTCTACCTGACCCTGCCCCGGGCGCTGCTGACCACCCTGCTGGCGATCACGTTCTGCGCCTCGGTCTCCATCGGCTTCGGTCCGGTGGTCGGCCGGGCCGCGGTGTGGCTGGGCATCGGGCTGCTGATCGGCGGCGACATCTGGATCGGCCGGACCATGCTCGGCACGGTCGCCGGCTGGCAGCTCTACTGGACCTTCAACAGCATCCTGGTCATCCTCGGCGCGATCTCGGTGGCCAACCTGTACGTGCAGGGCGGCATGAAGCTCAAGCACATCTCCTGGCTGGCGCTGATCCTGGCTGGCTACGACGCCTTCTTCACGGCCGTGTTCCCGGTGACCGACCAGCTGGTTCAGGAGTTCCTCGGCTACCCGCTCGACCCGTCGGTCGGCATGCGCTGGGGCTTCGACAATGCCGCGATCGGCCTGGGCGACCTGCTGGTCTACGCCACCTTCGTGGTCGCCGCCGTCAAGGCATACGGCAGGCGCGCCGGCTGGCTCGCCTTCACCGTGGTCGTCACCTTCGGTGCGGCCGTACCGGCGCTGGTTCCGCTGCTGATCAACTATGTGAACGCCCGTACCGACACGCTGGTCCCGGCCCAGACCTGGTTCGGCCCGGTGGCCTTCCTGACCTACCTGTGGCTGCGCCGTACGCACGGCCGCGAGCGCACTGTGGGCGAATTCCTGGCCAGCTCCGATGTGGTCGCCCGGCCGACGCGCGGCACACCCGACGCGCCCGCCGGCCCGCCGGCCGTTGCGACGCCGACGGTGGCGCAGCCCGCGGAGCCGGTCGCCGCACCGGCCCCGTGACCTCGCTACTGTCCGGCGACCCTACCGTCCGGCGACCCTACTGTCCGGCGACCCTACTGTCCGCTGGTACTACTTTCCGGCGATGAAGTGCAGGATCACGTTGTGGACGTGCCGGCACTTCTCGTCGCCGCGGAAGTCCACCTCGTAGGTGTGCGTGCCGACGTGCACGGCGATCGACCCGGAGGAGAAGAACGAGCCGGCAAAGGACTTGTTCGACACCACGCTCACCGAGCTGATCCGCGAGTACGGGATGCTGGTGATCGCGATCTTCTTCCCCACGAACGACTTGTCCTGGATGATCACGCGCCGGTCGGTGAGCCCGAGGAAGCCGGTACCGGCCCCGATCGCGTCGTACACGGCCAGCACGTTCTCGCCGGGCAACAACCCACTGACGATCTGGTCGAACTGATCTTTCCGGTCGTACGGCGGCTGCTGAGCCTGCCCCATCCCGTTCCTCCTACTGCGCCCCCAGGCTGACCCGTCCGACCGTAGCGAACCCGCGCATCTTTCGCGTGCGCCGCAGGGGTCAGCGGACCTCGTTGATGCGGATCAGGCTGCCGGCCGGATCGCGGAAGGCGCAGTCACGCACCCCGTACGGCTGCTCGGCCGGTTCCTGGACGACCTCGGCGCCGCTGGCCTGGAGCCGGTCGAAGGTGCCGTCCAGGTCGGGGGTGGCCAGGGTGAGTGCGGCGTAGGTGCCCTTCGCCATCATCTCGGCGATGGTGCGCCGCTCGTCGTCGGTGACGCCGGGGTCGGCGGCCGGCGGGTGCAGGACGATCGAGGTGCCCGGCTGGCCGGCGGGTCCGACCGTGATCCAGCGCATCCCGCCGTACCCGACGTCGTTGCGGACCTCGAAGTCGAGGGCGTCGCGGTAGAAGGCCAGCGAGGCGTCCGGGTCGTTGTGCGGCAGGAAGGTGTAGTGAATGGTGATTTCCATGCGATCACGCTAGCTGCGGCTGGCCGGCCGGTGCTTCTCGATTCCTGACCGGCCTGGTCACCTGTTTCGCCAGGCACGAGGGCACCCCTTCGGCCGCGCGGGCCGACTCCCGCCGGTAGGTGCTCGGCGGCACCCCGACCAGCTCGGTGAACCGGGTGCTGAAAGTGCCCAGTGACGAACAACCGACCGCGAAACAGACCTCGGTGACGCTCAGGTCGCCACGGCGCAGCAAGGCCATCGCCCGCTCGATCCGCCGGGTCATCAGGTAGCTGTACGGCGCCTCGCCGTAGGCGATCTTGAACTGGCGGCTCAGGTGCCCGGCCGACATGCTCACCCCACGGGCGAGCGCCTCCACGTCCAGCGGCTGCGCGTACTCCCGGTCGATCCGGTCGCGGACACGGCGCAACCGCACCAGGTCGCTCAGGTGCTGGTCTTCGGCCGGTCTGCTGCTCACCCACCCGATGGTGCCACGTCGCACCGGAGTTGCCAGGGCCCCGGGGGCCGAATTGACCGTCGGGAATTTCCGCCGGAATCTGTAACTCGCATCCCCCGGGAGACACAAGCATGGGTGTGAGGGACGTGAACGAGAACGCGGTCGGGCGGTTCCGCGAGGTTTACGCACGGCACTATCCCGACGTCGTGCGCTACGGCCTACGCCGCCTCGATGACCTGACGGCGGCTGAGGAGCTGGCCCAGGAGGTGTTCCTGGTCGCCTGGCGGCGGCGGGTGGAGTTGCCGTCGCGGACGCTGCCCTGGCTGTACGGGGTGGCGCGGCGCCTGTTGGCCAATCACTGGCGGGCACGGCGGGCGGCGCCGGCGTTCGTGGAGTTGACCGAGACGGCCGCGCTGGACCGACACGACGGAGTCGTTCGACTGGTCGACGTGCGGTCGGCGCTGTTCCAGCTCTCCGAGGACGATCAGGAAATCCTGCGGCTGGTCGGCTGGGAACAGTTGTCGCTGGCGGAGGCCGCGTTGGTGCTGGGCTGTGGTCTGGCCACGGCCAAGGTGCGGTTGCACCGGGCGCGGCGTCGGCTGGCGGAACTGCTCGCAGAGCAGCGGGTACCGGCGCCCGCAGTCGCTGACGGCGTGGGAGGAGCACGATGAGCAGGCAGGTGCGTGACCTAATGGCGGACGCCGACCCGGCTCGGGGGCGCCCGGTCGGCGCGGGCGATGTCGAGTCGCTGATACGGCTCGGCGGCAGCGACATCACCGACTACGACGACGTGACGCCCCGGTACCGCCGGTCGTCATGGCCGGTCGCTGCCGTCGTGGCCTGCGTCGCGATGGTTGTCGTGGTGGTGTCGGTCGTGGCGCTGCGACCCGCCGCGCAGTCGCCGGGTTTGCCGGCGCCGTCGGTGATTCCCGGTACCGAAGCCAGCCCTGCCCATTGTCTGACCCAGCTCGTGGCCGGCCTGCGGCCCGCGTCCTACGACGGGCAGACCGGCCGGTACGAGTACGTGCACCTGACGGAGAACCTTGGCGACTCGACGGAGATCCCCGGCACGCACGGCATCTTCGCGACAGCGCTGTACCAGGTGGACAGGTCGCTGTGGCTCGCAGCCGACGGATCCGGCCGGACGCGGGCCACCCCCGGCGCGTCGAGCTTCCCGGACGACCGGTCGCGCAACTTCTACGCCGCGCACCCCGACATGCTGCCGACGGCGGGCGTCCCTGAGACGAACGAGGTCCGACCGGGAGAGTTCGCGCTCACTGCGATGCCGGCAGCCGATCCGGCGGCGATGGAGCAGGCGCTGTACCAGCCTCGGGAGAACGGACCGGCGCAGGCCCTCGTCGGTGTCGCGGATCTCAACCGCACCCGGGTGCTCGATACTGCGCACCGGGCCGCGGAGTTGCTGTTCCTCGCCGGACTCGACGGGGTGACCTGCCTCGGCGACCGGACCGACCCGGCCGGACGCACGGGTGTGCTGGTGTACGCCGACCGGGGCCGTGGGCCGCGTCCGAGCCCCGGCGACCAGGGCCGGGAGTACCTGCTTGTCGACCCGCAGACCGGCGACATCCTCGCCAGCGGCGGCGGCAACGCCACCGGGCCTGTCACCTGGTCCACCGTCTACCTCCAGCGCGGCCACACCGACACGCTCGGGTGACGGCTTTCGAAGTGGATGACGTCGTTGAAGTAGCGCAGGATCAGCCCATCGACGAAGTTCGCCGGTCGCGTCGGTCGGGAACACGGGCGAGCGGACTGACCAGTTACGATCGTCACGCCCGAGCGCCCGGTCATTGTGGCGGATGCGGCGGGACGCGTGGCAGCGGTCAGCGGGCGGCCGCTCCATCGGCGCAGCGATGGAAGGGCGACCATGCCGCTGTTCAACTACCTGAAGACCTACCGCGATGACCTCGCTCCGCTGCTGCGCACCGGCGAACAGGCGCTGGACATGGCCCCGTTCCAGCCGCCGCTGGCCGGCGACGAGGGTGACTTCGAGCGACCGGAGCAGTTGCAGGGGCACCTGGAACGCTGGGTACAGCGTCGCAAGCCTGATGTCCCCGGCCCACCGTCCGACCGGCTGCTCAGCTTCGATCCGCTCGACGGCGTGGAAGTAAACCAGCGTCGGGTGGACCGCCGGATCGGTGGCGAGTCTGCGGCCGGTGCCGCGTCGTCCATCGCCGCCCGGATGCTGGTGGCCCGGATGACCTCACAGGGCGTCTTCTACGTGGTGACCGACCGACGCCTGCTGCTGGTGGCGACGCCGGATCTGCAGACCACGACGTTGGTCTTCGAGATTTCGCGTGACCTGGTGGTCTCCGCCCGACGCGAGCCAAAACCACTCACGCTGCAACTGAGCCGGGTCGTGCTCACCTTCGCGGACGATTCCCGCCTCGCCCTGCTGGCCGGCTGGTTTCTCGCTGCCGGCCGGGCGAAGACCCTGGTGGCAGCGCTCGCGACGACAACACCCGGGCGATGACTGCGAGGTAGCGACACGCACGGGGCAAACGCCGCAACCGCGGCGCACACGGGAGAGGAACAGCATGTCGTTTCGGGTTGAGCCGGACGAACTCGACCGGTTCGCGGTCACCTCGGACCATCGCGGCACGGAACTCGGGCACATCGCGGACGGGCTGCTCAGCGCCGAAGTGCCGGACGGCGCGTTCGGTCGGATACCGGTGATCAGCAGCCGGGTACACGACGCGTACCGGGAGCACATCCAGCGCTGCCTGGACGGCGTACGGTCGGCCGAGGCCGGGATGCGCGGCATCGCAACAGCCGTACGCGCAGTCGCCGACAACTACCGGGCGACCGACGGCGGGACCGCGGACGACCTCACCGAGTTCCACCGCCAGTTCGACGACGTCAGCGTTTCGTTCGCCGGCAACCGGGACGGTGGCTCGTGAGCACCGCGTACGCCAACGAACTGGAGCAGGCGTTCGGCTCGCTGCCGAGCTGGCTGCAGGCGCCGCTGCGGCCGGTCTTCAACGCCATGAACGAGGGCCTGGAGTGGGTGGCCGGCGACCCGGACACCCTGGTCGCCGCCGGCGGGCTCTACCTGCAGCTGGGGCAACGCATCCAGGCGCTGGCCGATCAGCAGGCGACCGACCGGGCGCAGCTGACCGGGCACTGGGACGGCCAGGCCTACCAGGCGTTCCAGGACAAGATGGCGGGCGTCGAGGCGATCCTCGGCAAGCTCGCCGAGGCGACCACCCGCACCGACCAGGTGCTCCGGGCCGCTGCGCAGACGGCGGTCGACGCCGCCAATATGATCATCGATCTGATCGTGACGGCGCTGGCCATCCTGCTCGCCGAGGCGGCGCTGAACCTGGCGCTCTCGGTGATCACGTTCGGCGCGTCGCTTGCCGCCGAGGCGGCGGAGGCGACCGCCACCATGCTCAGCTACCTCGCCCGGATCATGCGGGTGGTGGAGAAGGTCGCCCAGGTGCTCGAAAAGATCGCCTCGGTGCTGCGCAAGCTGTCCACCGCCTTCCGCACGGTTGAACGCGAGCTCAAAGCGCTGCGGCTACTGCTGGACCTGCTCAAGTCCGCCAAGACCTTCTACCGGGGCGCCGGCCAGTGGGGCACGTACGCCCAGTGGGCGGCAAAGCATGCCGCCGCCAAGACGGTGACCGGCAAGGGTCTGTCCCTCGCCACCGGCGGCGTGGTGACCATCCCCGGCGCGGCCGGATCCGCATGGGACGCCGGCAAGGACGGCTACCAGGCGTGGCAGGACTCCGACAAGGCGGTCGCCGCGGCCGAGGACGGCTAGCTTTCGGCCAGGTCGTCCAGCCGTTCGGCGAGATCGTCCAGCAGCGCCAGCACCGAGTCGAGTCGGGCGTCGAGCGCATCCAACGCCTGGTCGACGCCGGACTCCGCCGGACCCGGTGTCGACCGCAGCGCTTCGGCGGCCTCAAGCGCTGCGTTGGCCGCGTCGCGGACGTGGCCGGCGAGGCTGTCGCTCGACCCGGCAGCCGGCAGGCGTACCTCGCGGATCAGGCCCGCGCCGGTGGCCATCACGGTCACCGCGCCGTCGCCGGCCCGCCCCACGACCAACTGGTTGACGAGTTGATCGGCCCGTTCGGTGGCCTCGGCGAGGCGGCTGGGAAACTCGGCCACCTCGACCCGGAGTCGGGCCAGCGACACCTCCGCCGGACGTGGGTCGGTCACCAGGTCGCCGCCCCGTGGCTGTCCGACGGGCGCGGCGTCGGTGACCGGCAACAGGGCGCGAACCTGCGGGTCCAGATTGGACAGGAACCCGGCCCGGGCGGCGCGCAGCGCCTCGTCCAGGGTCCGGGCCAGCAGGTGACCGAGGATGGCGCGGTCCAGCCGCATGGCCCGCGGATCGATCTGCACCGCACTGATCCGCGGCCGGCCGTCGGCCGTCACGGTCACCTCGCCGCCGGGCGAGGTCGCCACGTAGCTACGGGCCGTCGCGTCGGCGAGCGCCCGCTCGATGCGCCCCAACTGCTCGCCCGCGAGTCTCGCCTGCGCTCGGAGATCGGTCGGCGCCACCGGGGAATCTGATCCACTGCCGCCGTCCATCCGCCGAGACCTCCGATTCGTGGACACACCGTCTCCGACATTGACGGTGCTCGCTGGCACGATGATAGGCGGTACGCCGCCGGCGCCTGCCCAGTACGCACGGGCCGCCCCGCGGTGCCGGAGTAACTTTCGAGAGCGTATCGAAAGTATTGCTGCCGGGCATCCCTGCCCAGTGCCGGTCGCCGTGCTGCCAGCAGCCGCCACATCCCGCTGGTTTGGCAGTACACCTGGGGAATCCGTTTTCGAAATCTGTCGCAAGAAGAGTTCAAATGTTTCAATGAACTTCGCCAGTCAATCGTCCACCGCACCCGATCGGGTACCACCGGAAGGCCCCGGGCGCGGCAACCGTCCCCGTACCGCCGACTGGTCCGCCGACACCGCCGGTGGCGAACCGGCGCGATCAGCCGCAGTCAAGGAGAGGCCATGCCTTCTATCCGTCCCTTCAGCCGGCGCGCCCTGATCGCCGCGCTGACCGTGGCCACCGCGGCGGTCGGCACCGCCGTCGCGGTGAGCGTCGCCGCCCCCTCGTCGCAGGCCGCCACCTGCAACGGTTACGTCGGCCTGACCTTCGATGACGGCCCGACCCCGGGCAACACCCAGAACCTGCTGAACGCGCTGCGCTCGGCCGGGCTGCGGGCCACCTTCTTCGACGAGGGCCAGAACGCCCAGCCGAATCCGTCGCTGGTGCAGGCCACCGCGGCCGCCGGCATGTGGATCGGCAACCACAGCTGGAGCCACCCGCACCTGATCCAGCAGTCCACTGCCCAGATCCAGTCCGAGATCAGCCGTACCCAGCAGGCCATCCAGCAGATCACCGGCAGCGCGCCGAAACTGTTCCGGCCGCCGTACGGCGAGACGAACTCGACGCTGAAGTCGGTGGAGGCGCAGTACGGGCTCACCGAGATCATCTGGGATGTCGACTCGCAGGACTGGAACGGCGCCAGCGTCGACGCGATCGTGTCGGCCAACGGCCGGCTCACCAACGGCCAGGTCATCCTGATGCACGACTGGCCGGCCAACACCGTCGCGGCCATCCCGCGGATCGCCTCCGGGCTGGCCAGCCGGGGCCTGTGCGCCGGCATGATCTCCCCGGCGACCGGCCGGGCGGTCGCCCCGGACGGCACCACCCCCACCACCCCCGGCTCGCCCACCCCCGGCTCGCCCACTGCCGGCTCGCCCACCGTCCGGCCGACCACGCCGACCGCGGTACCCACCACCGGCACCCCGCCGGGCGGCTCGGGATGCCGGGTCGGCAACTCGGTCAGCGCCTGGAACACCGGGCTGACCAACAACATCACCATCACCAACACCGGCAGCTCGGCGGTCACCAACTGGAAGCTGACCTTCACGTTGCCCAACGGTCAGAGCATCATCTCCGGCTGGAACGCCACCTACAGCCCGAACAGCGGCAGCGTGACCGCGACGAACGCCGGGTACAACAGCACCATCGGCGCGGGCGGCTCGACCACCATCGGCTACCAGGCCAACCACACCGGCAACTCCGGCGCTCCGACCGGCTTCGCCCTCAACGGCGTGGCCTGCACGCTGACCCGTCTCCAGACAGCGCCGTGCTCGACGGCGCTGCGGTGACAGAACTCCCGGGGCCGGCGCGACGCGCCGGCCCCGGGCGATACCGGATCGTTCAGTGCCGGGCCCGGCGCGTCCAGCTGACCGCGGCCGTTATGGGCTCCCGCGTTTCCTCCGGCCACCGGCCAGACGGGTCCGCTCGGTCCAGAACACCTATTTCCCAGGGGATCCGGTGGCCTGGAGATCAGGGTCGACGATCCGTACGCCGGGGGCCGGGGTGGCGTCGACTAGCTGCGCGGTGGTGTGCGCCCGGATGCCGGGATCCGGGGCGTCGGCGAACCGGGCGACCACGGCTTGCACGTGTGCCTGCGCGTGCTCGGCGAGCCCGTCGTAGACCGTCACGAACACCTCCCGTGCCCGCGAGCGCGGCCAGTCGCGGGGCATCAGCTGTGCGGGTAGCTGAGGGTCCAGGACCGGGAAGCGGCGGTAGGTCTCCATGATCTCGGTACGGGTCCGGACTGCGGCGGCACCGGTGATCCGCGCGTTGCGTACGCCGGACATCAGCGGCTTCCACCGACCGATGAAGGCTTCGTACTGCTCGGCGATGGCGGCCACGTCCCACGCCTCGATCGGGCTGCGGCCGGTCCCGGTGGCGAGGTCGACATGCTCGGCCCGGAACACGGTCATGGCGCCGCCGGTGGCCGCCTGGAGCCGTTGCCGGACGACCGGGTTCAGCGCGTCCGGCGACACCCACAGCCCGTCGTAGAGCGGTGCGAAGCCCAGCCAGCGCAGCTGACCCCGCAACCCCCGTCGCTGGGTGCCCTCCTCCTGTGGAAGGGAGAAGGCGACCAGCGTCCAGTGCCCGTCCCACTGGTCGCGTCGGGGAGCGAAGCCGGCGATCCAGGCGCCGCCCGCGGACAGGTCACTGGCTGCGGCCAGGGTCAGGCGGTACGAACTGTGCCGACCGTCCCTGCTGCTCTCCAGTACTCCGCGGCGGGCCAGCCGGCTGATGGCGGTGCGGGCTCCGGCGGTGCTGACGCCGGCTTCGCCCAGCAGGGCCACGATCGCCGCGGACGGCAGCCAGGCGCGGGTGCCGACCGTGTAGTCGGCCATCAGCGTCATCGCCAGGTCCTGCGGTGCGCTGCCGGTCTGGCGTCGGGGAAGCCGCACGGACTCGCTGGAGACGTCGGGAAAGATCGTCTCAATCTCGAACGGGCTTACCACGGCACCACTCCGACACTGTCCGGGACGCGACCGACCGCACTGGTCACGCAAAAGATAGTGCTGACCCGACCTCGGCCCATCAACCGGGGCGGAAGTAGGGGCACCGCTGTCCTGACTCGGACAGCGGTGCCCCGTTCTGTGCGTCGCCGGTTACCGGCCGGCCGTGCTCATCGGCCGGCGCCGGCCGCTGGTCAGCTTGCGCTGCAGCTGACGGTGGGCCAGGTCCATTGCCCGTTTGTCGAGACTGTGAAGCCCCAGTTGTTGCCGCTGCCGTTGGGTTTCGCCGTCATCACGTACTGGCTTGGCCAACTGGCGCTGGTATTCCAGGTGTTGTAGACCACTGCGGGGGACACCATGTTGACCGTCACGGTCCAGTTGCTGGAGCCGGCGACCGAGACGTTGAGGTTGTACCAGTTGTTGCCGACCGTGCCGGCCGACAGCGTTGCGGTGCAGCTGCCACCACCACCGCCACTGGTCGGGGTCGGGGTCGGGGTCGGGTTACCCCCGGTCGACGAGTCCGAGGGCTGCGGGTTCGAGCCCCCGCCGGCGGAGTTCAGCACGTTGAGGACCGAGGTGTACGCGGCCTTCTTGTTGCCGCTGCCGTCGAAGAGCAGCGGGCTCTCGCTGGAACGCCACGAGTCGCTGTCCCGTACGCCCCAGACGGTGATGCCGATGCAGCGCGAGACGTTGACACAGGCCTGCGTCATACCGGCGTACTGGCTGGTGGAGGCGTTGGTGACATCGGCCTCGGTGATGGCGACGTCGACACCGAGCGCGGCGAAGCTCTCCAGGGTGGTCTGGAAGTTGCCGGGCAGCGAGCTACCGCCGGTGAAGTGGGTCTGCAGGCCCACACAGTCGATCGGGACTCCGCGGGACTTGAAGTCCTTGATCATGTTGTAGACGCCCTGCGTCTTGGCGTACGACCAGTTCTCGATGTTGTAGTCGTTGTAGCAGAGCTTGACGCCCGGGTCGGCCGCCCGGGCCGTCCTGAACGCGACCTCGATCCAGTCGTTTCCGGTGCCCTGCAGGTTCGACTGGCGACGGCTGCCGTCCTCATTGAAGGCCTCGTTCACCACATCCCAGGCGGCCAGCTTGCCCTTGTAGTGGCCCACCACCCCGTTGATGTGGTTGATCATCGCGCTGCGCAGCGCGCTGCCGTTCATGTTCTGCATCCAGCCCGGCTGCTGGCCGTGCCACGCGAGGGTATGGCCGCGGACCTTCATGCCGCGCTGGTTGGCCCAGTTGTAGATCGCGTCGCCGGCGGAGAAGTTGAACTGGTTCTGGTTCGGCTCGGTGGCGTCCGGTTTCATCTCGTTCTCGGCCGTCACCATGTCGAACTCACGGCTGGCGATCCCGGTGTACGTGCCGTCATTGAGTCGGCTCTGCGCGATCGCGGTGCCGTAGTACCGGCCGCTGCGTTCGGCAGCCGCCTTCAGCGTGGTGCCGGCCTGGCCGCCACCACCGGAGGTCGGCGTGGGCGTCGGGTTGCCCCCACCAGCGGTGGCCGTGGGCGTCGGGGTGCTGCCACCGTTGCCGGAGCCTTCGCTGACGGTGATGTTGGAGCTACCACTGCTCTGGTAACCCTCGGTGGCGAGGATCTGGTAGTCGTGGCTGCCGAGGTTCAGACCCAGGCTGCGCCACGCGTTGAAGTGGTTGGCGACGGTGATGGTGCCGCTGGTGCGGTGCTGCTGGCGCACGCTCCAGTACTGGTAGAACGTGGCGGTGCCGATGATCGACGGCTGGTTGACCCGCTGGGTGCGGTAGATGTCGTAGGTGCTGCCGTCGGTGGTGACGGAGCCCAGTCGCTGGGCTCCGTTGCTCGGGTTGTAGCTGCCGAACGTCTCGACGATGTAGTACTCGACGAGCGGGCTGGTGGTCCAGCCGTACAGCGACAGGTAGCCGTTGCCGTTGACGTTGAAGCTGCCCGAGTAGTTCACGGTGTGGTCGGAGCCGGGCTTCCAGCCCTTACCGGCGACGAAGTTGTTGACGTTGTTCCACTGGGTGCTGTACTGCCCGCCGTTGCCCATGGTCATGGACACGTTGCCGCTGTCTTTCCAGAACGAGAAGAAGTACCCGTTGTTGGTACCCGTCTGGTTGGAGCTGACGGTCGTGTCGGCGTGGGCCGCGGTGGCCAGCACCGTTCCGGTGATGGCCAGCAGGGCGGCGCAGACGCCACCCAGCAGCATTCTGAGGCCGCGTCGGCGGCGACGGCGGACGGGGACGTCGTCCATGTGTTGCTCCTTCTCGTGGGGATGGCGGTCGTCGGGGACACGCGCGATCGCCGGTCTGTGCACTGTGGATATTTACGACAACTCTCGAAAGTTTCTCGGACGACCGCCCGATTCACCCCGCTGTGACTGCCGTGGCTCCGGCAGCCGCGTGCAGGCTGTCCTTGCCTTGGCGGTGCGTCACGGGGCTGTCTGACCTGGGATACCAGTACCGAAAGCTTTCGATCACGAGATGTCCGTCACTTAGCTTTGCTGCCGTCCCGATAACTGTCAAGCGTCGTTCGCCGATATGCCGCAGCCGTGCCGCCGGCCCGCTGAGGGGCCGGCGACACGGCGGGATACGCGGATTCCGCGTCAGTGTGGACGGTGGTGCAGGCGGACGTCAGAGCGTGAGGTTCTTCTGCTGTACCTGCCACTGCGTGCCACACAGGCCGCAGTTCGACCCGACGAAATTGGTACCGGCGGTCCGGTCACCCTTCAGCCGCCACCTGAGGTAGAGCACGGCCACCCGGCCGAACTCGCCGCCGTTGGTCTCGCCGTACGTGCCGCCGTGCCCGACCGGCAGGTTGCCCATGAACGCGGGCAGCCCGGACGGAAGCTTGCCCCAGTCGTCGATGGCGTTGGGGTAGGCGATGTCGCCGGAGCCGCCGATGAAGTAGGCGATCGGCTTCGTCAGGCGCTTGAGCTGGTAGTCGTTGGCGTCGTTGAGCAGCCCGCTGCTGAAGATCAACGTCGTGCTCACGCGCGGGTCGTTGGAGACCTCGTAGGCCTCCAGGCCGCCGCAGGACCACCCGGCCACCGCGACCTTGGTGGTGTCGATCCGGCCGTAGTACTTGCTGCCCTGCCGGCTGTTCTCGGAGACCGCCCAGTCGATCGCCTGGGTCAGCATCGCGGACGTCTCGGTGCCCGAGCCGTTCGGGTTGCCGTTGGCGATCACCAGGAACCCGTACGAGGCGATGTAACGCAGGAAGTTGATGGACATCGTGCCGTTGTTGGAGCAGCCACCTTCGCCCCACACCATGATGGGAAGCTGCTCGGAAGGGAGCGTGTCCGGCCGGTAGATGGTGTGGCTGGGCAGGCTGTTCGAGGTCTCATAGCCAGCCGGGTACGGCGGCGTGCCGCCGCTGGGCGACCGACTCACACTCGGGCTCACGCTCGGGCTCACGCTCGGACTGGCGCTGGGGGTGGGGCTGCTGCTGGGCGAGCTCGAGTCACCGGTCGAGGGCGAGGAACTACTGACCGCGCCGGTGCAGGAGATGCCGTTGAAGGCGAAGTCGGTCGGGACGGGGTTGGCGCCGTTCCATCCGCCGTTGAAGCCGAAAGCGACGTTTCCGCCGGCCGGGACGGTGCCGTTGTAGGGGGCGTTGTTGACGGTGACCTGCGCGCCGGACTGGCTGACCGAGCCGTTCCACAGTTGGGTGATCGTCTGTCCGGCGCCGAACGACCAGGTGAGCTTCCAGTTCGTCACGGGGTCACCCAGGTTGGTGATGGTGACGTTCGCGCCGAAGCCGCCCGGCCAGGAACTCGACACCAGGTAGTTGACCCGGCAGCCGGTGGCCGCCTCGGAGGCGGTCGTGGTGAGGATTGCGGTCCCGGTCGCCGCCGCGAGGACGGACACAGTGGCGATGACGTGCCGGGATCGAAATCGGGAGTACTTCATCTCGCTCCTCCAGTGAGGGGTGCGTCGCTCGCCGGCCCGGTGGTCAGCCCTCCCGGCGCCTGCGGTTGGCGGCTGCGGTTGGCCGGGTCACCCCTCGGGCCCGGAGACACCGAGCAGGGACGGATTTGCACTTATCGTTTCCCCGAGCGGCAAAACTGTCAAGCAATCCCATCGACGCACGTGATGCTCATGCTCGAGAATGACCTGGATGCGGAGGGGGCACGTTGCGGCGCCGGTACCGGCGCCGCAACGTGCCCCCTCAACTGTGCGCGGATCTGTTCACGACCGCGCGGCGTGACTCAGGCCGCTGCGAGTGTCCACAGATGGTCGGCCGTCCCGTTGTCGCTCCACTGGAGGATCTGGGCACCCGACGAGGTGCTCATGTTGGTGACCCCGAGCAACAGGCCGCTGTTGACACTTTGGATCTTGTAGTGACCGGCGCCATCGGCGGTGAATCTCCACAGGTGGTCGACGGTTCCGGTGTCACCCCAGATGAGCGCCGGCGCACCCTGGCTTGTCGAGGCGTTCTGGATACCGAGCACCAGGCCGCTCGACTGGTTGACGATCTTGTACTGGCCGTTGCCCGTGGAGACGAGGGCCCAGACCTGCGAGGTGCCGGTGCCAGCCGTCTGCTGGACGACCGACGTGCCCCAGCCCGTACCGGCGTTCAGCGGGCCGAGCCGCAGACCGCTGTTGACGTTGGTGATCCGGTAGTTGCCGGACAGCGTCGTGCCGCCCGTCCCTCCAGTACCTCCGGTACTCCCGGAGCCCGCCGTGATCGTGATGCGGTAGGCGTTGTTCGTGGCCATGGTGATCGGGACGGAGATGGAGCCGTTCGACGGCGTGTACGTCTGGGTCGAGACCGTGCTAGGTCCGGCGGACGCCACGGTGCGGCCGAGCGACACGGTCTGCTCCACCTTCACGCTCACCGTTGAGCCGAGGCTCAGCGAGTTGAGTCCGTTGACGGTGACGGCGCAGGATCCGTTGCAGTTGCCGACGATGATGCTGACCTGGTTGTTGCCGGACGGAACGGCGGCGAAGCCGTCGATGCCGGTCTGCGCGGGTGGAGTGGTCACGACCATGTTGCCGCTCATGGCGGCGTACCAGGTGTAGAGCCAGTACGCGGCATTCGGGCTGCCGCCGCGGCCGGTCAGCAGGTCGCCGAGCGCACCGGACTGGTTCCAGAAGGCGAGCTCCGCGTCGCGGATGCCGAGGCGCTCGAACTTCGAGATGTACCCGACGAGCGGACCGGGCAGGCCGACCTCACTGGGGGACGCGTACTCCTCGATCGCGATCGGTCGCCGGCTGATGCCGAGCTGGTCCTCGATGCTCTGCACGGTGGCGACGTCTCCCGCGATCTTCGACGAGCTGGACAGCTCGTGCCAGGCGAGGATGTCGGGAACCGTGTTGGTGTTGACGGCGTTCTGCAGAAAGTTCCGCATGTCGCTGATGTTGTCCGAGAAGCTGGGACCCTGGATGGGCTTGTTCGCATCGATCGACCGGACCTGACGGAAGGTCGTCGTCCAGAACGCCTCGTAGGTGCCGTTGGCCGACTTCCAGGTGTTGTCCGACTCGTTCCACAGCTCGTATGCGGAGATGCTGTTGTAGTACGAGGACGACTTCATCTGGGCGATCTGCGAGTTGACGAACGGCGTCCAGGTGCTCCAGCTGAACTGGTACGGCCACCCGGCGTAGTAGTCGGAGAGTCGGTTGACCAGCTTCGCGCCCACGCTGACCGCGGTCGGCGCCACCACGGCGATGTCACCGGTCGGTTGCTGCTTTCCGCCGGCAGGCATCTGTACGAAGGTGTTGGGTTTGATCGCCTGCGCGAGCGACACCGTGGGCTGGGTGGCGTTCGCGAGGCCGTAGAGGCTGCCGGTCGCGACGTGCGTGACCGGCCGCAGCACCTGATTGGCATTCACGACAAGCGTTGTGGAGGCGCTCGCCGCGGACGCCGGGTTGAGCACGAGTCCGGTGAGGATCAGGCCCAACGTCACGACTGCGATCGAGGCCACGGTCGCGATGCGTGCCGTTCGGCGGCGTTGCGGGATTGGAGTAACTGGGGTCATGCTGCTCGTCCCTTCTTCGGTTGGTACGGGTGCGCGCTCTGACTGGATTCCGTTGGTGTCCCCGGACGGTCGGGGCACCGTGGTCGCGCGTCTTGCCGAGCTGCCATCCAGCGCTGATCCAGGCATTCGGATCAACCACTTCCGGGGCCATTCCCTGCGCGGATCAGGGTGTGGGCAGGGGCCGGCCGGGTTCGCGGCGACCGAAACTGTTGTGACGCGACCGAAAACTTTTCGGCAGAGCAGTGGCGCGCGCTGTATGACCGCGTTCTGCATCGATAAACGCGACCGAAATCCTTTTCGGCACTGTAGTGACGAGGTTTCTGGCGTGTCAAGCACCGAACTCCAACAACCACCCGGCCAGATCTCGACCGGAAAGTGTTATGCGTCAAGGGGTCGCGGGGTCGCCGTGAGACTTTCAGCAGCCCGGCTGTGGCAGTTGTCCTGGGGACGGGCTCGTTGCCCGAGCCACGGCGTCCCGGACCCCACGGGACCGCCCGATGCTCGCCGTGCGCTGGCGGGCCAGGAGCAGGTTAGACGTCGCGCGAACGGGCACGCTCGATGCGCACAGACGTTGCGACGGGTTCACTGGCAACGCCATGATCCGTCGAGAGTGGCAGGGCCGAGCGGGTGGGTACTTGGGACGATGGGCCGTTCGGCAACGACAGTGCAGCTGACTGGTGCGGCGACCTTCACGACGCCGACCCGTCCGAGCGGGCCGGGATGGTGCGGGCGGCCTTGAGGACAGCGGCAGACAACAATGGGTACCTGGACTATGAGGTAGCCGCCGAGGCTGTCGCCGCAGCGGCGATTGTTGCGTCTCCGATGCCCGGTGGAACGCCGATCACCTCGCCCTATGCGCCGGCCTTCTGCCCGCCGGTGAGACCTTCGAACCTGCCGACGACTTGCCGCAGCTGGCGGTCATATCCAGACGACGAAGGAGCACCGGCTCAGGGGACAGTGGGGTCAGAACTTTTCGAGGCGTCGGCTGAGGAATCGGCGTTCCGGTGTGGAGGTGGCAAGTTTGAGCGCCCGGCGGTAGGCCGTGCGGGCCTCGTCGTCGCGGCCGAGACGGCGCAGTAGCTGGCCGCGGGTGGAGTGGAAGTACAGGTAGCCGTCGAGGTCGAGACGGTCGACCACGGCCAGGGCCGCCATGGGATCGCCAGCCTGGGCGATCGCGACCGCGCGGTTGAGTTCCACCACTGGCGAGCCGGTCAGGTCGACGAGCCGCCGGTACAGCTCGGCGATCTGTGGCCAGTCGATGCGCTCCCGGGTTTGCAGTGACGCGATCATGGCCTGGATGACGTAGGCACCACGGCCGCCCAGCGCGATCGCCCGGTCGAGCACCGCCCGTCCTCGCGCGAGTTGCGCGCGGTCCCAGAGGGTGCGGTCCTGTTCGTCGAGCAGCACGAGGTCGTCGCCGGAGAATCGAGCTCGCCGACGGGCATGGTGGGTCAGCATGAGCGCGAGCAGACCGTGTGCCTCCGGTTCGTCGGGCATCAGAGCGGTGAGCACCTGCCCGAGGCGGATGGCTTCGACGTCGAGGTCGATCCGGCCGCTGTAGCCCTCGTTGTAGATCAGGTAGATCACCGCCAGGACGGCGTCGATGCGGTCGGGGAGCCGGTGTGCGTCGGGGACCGCGAACGGAATCCCGGTGGCCTTGATCTTGGTTTTGGCACGGGTCAGGCGGCGCTTCATGGTCTCTTCCGAGACGAGGAACGCCCGGGCGATCTCGGCCGTCTCGAGGCCACCGAGGGCCCGTAGGGTGAGCGCCACCTGCCCGTCCAGCGGCAGCGCGGGATGGCAGCAGGTGAAGATCAGCTCGAGCCGTTCGTCCTTGATCACGGCGTCGTCGAACTCGTCCATGGTGGCCTCCGGCTCCGGCAGCAGGTGGATCTTCGCGGCCAGGGTGCGTTCCCGGCGGATCCGGTCGATCGCCCGGTTGCGGGCAGTCGTAACCAGCCAAGCACCCGGATTGGTCGGCACGCCCGACGTGGCCCAGCGTTCCGCCGCGGTCGTGAACGCCTCCTGCGCCGCTTCCTCGGCCCTGTCAAAGTCACCGAGGTAGCCGACGAGGGAGGCCAGCACCCGGCCCCACTCGTCCCGGAAGACGTCTTCGAGCGTGGTCAGCGTCGCACCACCGGCCGGACCTCGACGGTGCCGCCGAGCCGGGCCGCCGGGATGCGCGCCGCCAGGTCGATCGCGTCGTCCAGGTTGGCCGCCTCGATCAGGCATAGGCCGCCGAGTACCTCCTTCGTGTCGGCGAACGGGCCGTCGATCATCAACGTCCGGCCGTCGACCACGCGCACGGAGGTTGCGGTCTCGACCGGCTCCAGTTGCGCAGCTTGGATGCACCTGGGGTCGTCCAGTAGTGCCAGGTACTCGGCGGCCGCTGCTTCACGTTCGGACTCGGACAGCACTTTGTCGTAACCGGGCTCGGCGTAGATCACCAAGGCGAATTGCATGGCCACCTCCTGGGCAATGGAATCTCATCGACATGACGAACCAGAAACAGTGCACGGGAGACCGGCCGCCTTCACAACTGTTGCACTGCTGAGAGCCGGCCTCGGAGGAACTCGACGATCGCGGCCCGGGCAGGCTTCGCTTGCGGCACCACGCCCGGCATGCTGAGGAACGCGTGCGTTGCTCCGGAAAATTCGGTCATGCGGGCGGGTGTCCCGGCCTGCCGCAAGCGCTCGGCGTACCTGCGGCCGTGGTCGGCCAGCGGATCGAACGTTGGTACCACGACCAGTGCTGGGGCCAGCCCGGTCAAGTCCATGGCCTGCAGGGGCGACACCGGCCGAGGATCGGCTCCCGGCGGAACTGCGAGACGGGCGAACAGCTGCATCTGCGCCGTCGTCAGGGTCGGACTGTCGGCGTACTGAGTGATCGAATCGTGGTCGTACATCGTTGACGTCAGGTCCACGCAGGGATTGACCAGCACCTGCGCCCGCAGTGCCAGGCCGGCCTGCCTGGCCCGGATCGCGGCCAGTGCACTGATCGCTGCGCCGGTGCTCTCACCGAAGACAGCAGCCCGGGTGGCGTCGACGCCCCACTGCGTGGCGTGCTGAATGACGTACTCGAGCACGTCCCAGCCGTCGTCGGCCGCCGCCGACAGCGGAACCCCGGGCGCGAGTAGGCGGTGCTCGACCGAGACGACCACCGCTGGCAGGTGGGCGGCGAGGTGGCTGTTCACCCAGTCGCTCTGTACGGCGGTGCCCACGAACCCGCCGCCGTGGACGTGGAGTACCAATGGCAGGGCTACACGGTTGCCGGCCGCGCCGCTGCGCGTCGGTGACGGCCGGTGCACCCGGACACGGAGCCGACGGCCCGGCAGTGTCACCTCCTGCCATTGGATCGCTGCCCCGCGGTCCCGAAACCCGGTGACCAGGCGCGCCAGTCGGGAGGCCCGCTTACGGTTCTCCGCCTCGCTGAAGGCGGCCAGCTTCTCGTCCGTCATCGCCGACCAGTTCGGCTCCTTTCCCACCGCGTGCAAGAGCCGGATGCCCAGCGGCGGACGTTGCGTGTTGGTGATGTTGTTCATCGTTCCTCCTTAACCAAGGCAGTGTCAGTGGCGATAACCAGGGCTGTGTCAGTGGCGATCTCGGGCTTGATCACGATCGGTTCGGCGTCGTGCTCGCCCCGGCTGTTGCGCGTACGGAGCCCGAACGCCGTCGCGGCGATGATGAGCAGCCCGCCGGCGAGCAGCGCCCGCTGGAATCCTGACGTTATGGCGTGGGCAGGCATGTCGTGCCGGTCGAGCAGGTGGTTGGTGCGGGCGGTCGCGATCGCCGATAGCACGGCCAGGCCGAGCGCTCCGCCGAGCTGCTGGGCTGCGTTGAGTAACGCCGCCGCCAGGCCCGCCTTGTCCGCCGGCACGCCGGCATTGCCGGCGGTGGTGATTGCGGCGAACGCTCCGACGACACCCGCCCCAACGACCAGTAGACCGGGCAGTACATCCCGTAGATAGCTACCTGAGACCGGGATGCGGGAAAGGTAGACCAGGCCGCTGCCAGTAATGATCAGCCCTACGACCAGAACGGGACGAGTGCCGATCCTTGTGATCAGCCGGGTAGCGATCCCCGCGGACAGTGCGCCCACGAGGGTGAGTGGCAGGTACGCCGACCCGGCCTGAATCGGGGAGAACCCAAGGACGGTCTGCATGTACAGCGTCAGGAAGAAGAACATCGTTCCGAAGCCGGCGATCGCGAGCAGGCTTGTCACATCGGCCGCGCCCAAGCCGGGGATACGGAAAACCCCGAGCGGGATGAGTGGATTCTTGACGACCGATTCGGTGATCACAAAGGCGGCGAGCAGCGCGACAGCGCCGGCCAGTTCCCAGATCGTGGTGGTCGAACCCCAGCCATGGTCGGGCGCGTTCACCAGGGCGTAGACCAGCAGCAGCATCCCGCCGGTCACCAGTGCACTGCCGAGCACGTCGAATTTCGCCAGCGAGGTCAATGACGGTCGCTCGTTGGGCAGCAGCGTGAGCACGCCGATGAGTAGCAGCGCGGCGATGGGCGGGTTTACGAACAGCACCCACCGCCAGCCGGGACCCTCGGTGAGCACGCCTCCAAGGAACACGCCGGCGGCGGAAGACAGGGCCGCGGCGCCGGCCCAGGCACCGACGGCCTTCGGGCGGTCCGTCCCGGAACTGAACAGCGTGGTCAGCAGCGACAGCGCCGCCGGCATCATCATCGCGGCGCCGAAGCCCTGGGCGATCCGGGAGCCGACGAGTGCGGCGGAGTTGCCGGCGAACCCGCCGGTCAGTGAGGAGATCGCGAACAACGTCGTGCCCGCAATCAGAACCCGGCGTCTACCAAGCAGGTCTGCCATCCGCCCACCGAGCAGCATGAACCCGCCGTAGGTCAGCAGGTAGCCGCTGAGCACCCACTGCAGGTTTTGCATCGAGAAGTGCAGGTCATTGCTGATATCGGGCAGCGCGATGTTGACGATCGAGGAGTCGGCGAAATCGAGGAATCCGATCGCGGTCAGCAGTGCGAGGGTGAGCTTGCCCCGCCCGGTGGCAAGGAAGGAGGTTGTTGAGGTTGCGGTCACGGGTGCGACCTTCCGGGTTCGGCGTCGATGCATTGGTACGACGAACCGGTCGGGCGTTTGGGGACAGGCAGCCCCGAGTTGATTTCGGCACGACACCTGTGTGGCTCAGCCGGCTGAATGCGGGAAACATGTCCTCGTTCTGACGTGGTGGGGGATCGATTCGTGGTGACTGCGGTGTAGGGCGGCGTCGTGGCCGTGGCCGGTAAGGGCTTCCTCGACGCTGCGTCACCCGCCGGCGGCACGGCGGTGAACCCAGCGGTCATCGCCGTGGTGCCTACGTCATCCAGGCCATGATCGCGTCACTGCAAACCCGGGAGCGCATCGACTGGCCACAGATCGCCGAGCTGTACCGGCGGCTCGTCGACCTGACCGGCTCGCCAGTGGTGGAACTCAACCGCGCGGTCGCGATCGCCCAGGTACTTGCCACCTCCACACCGGAACGCCGATTCCTCAGCCGACGCCTCGAAAAGTTCTGACCCCACTGTCCCCTGAGCCGGTGCTCCTTCGTCGTCTGGATATGAACAACAACTCCGGTGACGCTGTCGCCGCGACCTCGGGCTACACGTCCGGCACGTGGAAGGTCGACCCGGCACACTCCGACATCGCCTTCTCCGTCCGCCAACTTCTGATCACCACCGTCAGCGGCCGATTCACCCGCTACGACGTCACCATCGTTACCGGCGAGGACCCGCTCGACTCGTCGGTTGACGCGACCATCGAGCTCGCGTCCCTTGACACAGGCAACGAGAAGCGTGACGAGCACATCCGGTCCGCCACCTTCCTCGATGTCGCCAAGCACCCGACAGCCAGCTACCGCTCCACCGGCATTCGCCGGGTCGGCCAGGGCTGGGTCATCGACGGTGACCTGACGTTGCACGGCATCACCCGGAGTGTGCCGATCGATGTCGCGGTGACCGGGTTCGGCCCTGGGCCGAACGGTGGTCGACAGGCCGGTTTCTCCGCGACCGCGCAAGTCAATCGCGGCGAGTTCGGCATCGATCGATGGACGGGTGGCGGCCTGGTGGTCAGCGACGACATCCCGATCAGCTTGGAGATCCGTGCCATCCGGCGCTGACCACACGAAGGGTCACCTCCACCCGAGGAGCAATCCCGTGTCCGCAGCACAGCTAGGCCGCAACAAGGCGACACTCAGCCGCCTTCACAACGCCCTCAACCGCGGCGATGAAGAGCTCATCTCCACCACGATCGACGAAGTCTTCGACCCGGACGTGCACATCGGCACCCCGCTGCCGATCGACGCGACCGGCGCGCAAGCGCTGAAGCAGGTGTGGACGACCCTGCTTCGGGCGTATCCCGACCTACACGTCACCGACCAAGATCCCGAAAGGACAGCACCATCATGGACGCCCGCCTCAACCTCTACCGGCTTCACCGAAGCCGAACGCGCCGCCCTCGAACTCACCGAGCAGGGCACCCGGATCGCCGACGCGGCCGGCGGCGCAACCGATGAGGTTTGGGCGAAGGCCACCGAGCACTACGACGAGGAACAGCTCGGCGCGCTGGTCTCTCTGATCGCCGTCATCAATGCCTTCAACCAGGTGAACGTCATCACCCGCCAGCCCGCCGGCGACTACCAGCCCGGCCAGTTCCGCTAGGCGGCGCCACACCGACCGACGACCTCAGCCAAGGAGACGAATGATGGCCTTCAAGAACGACATGACCATGATGTACGTGTTCCATGACGCGCTCCGACGCGACCTGGACCGCATCGCACGCGTCACGGCACGAACCGACGACAACCCGAAGCACGTCCTGCGCACCGCAGCCGGGTGGGAGATGTTCAAGTCCTACCTGCACGTTCACCACACCACCGAGGACGAGCTGCTCTGGCCGCCACTACGCAAGTCCCTTCCGAAAGATTCGCACGCCACAGCGTTGCTCGACGCCATGGAGGCCGAGCACGCCATGATCGACCCCCTCCTCACCGCCATCGATGCTGCACTGGCCAACCGCGAGTCCGGCCCAGGGCGGCTGGGAGAACTGGCCGACGCTCTTGATATCGCGTTACGCGCGCACCTCGACCACGAGGAGAAAGACGGCCTGCCCCTCATCGACATGACAATCACCGCAGAACAGTGGCAGGCGTTCAGCGCCGGGGGCGCCAAGCTGATCTCCGGCGACGTCGCGCGGTTCATGCCATGGATGCTCGACGGCGCGGCACCGGAAGTCACCGCGTCGGTGCTCGGCCTGGCACCCCCACCGGTCCAGCAGGCCTACCGCGACCAGTGGCATCCGGGCTACGCGAACCTGAATCTGTGGGGCTAGCGCCGGGCTAGCGTTCGACAGCGGCGCAGGAACCCCGCGTTGCTCTGCTACGGCGATCCGACCTCGTCATAACTCCACGAGGGCGATGCCGCGCCGTGCAACCTGGTGTTCACCCGCGAGAACGGCGCCCCGCTCTGCCCGTCGTCGATCTGGGCGACATTCGTCAAGCTGGTTGAGAAGTCCGGCCTGGCCTACATGAAGCTCCACGGCCTCCGGCACATGAACATCTCCCTCCAGCTCGAAGCCGGCGTATCAGAGACAGTCATCGCCATGCGCGTCGGACACACCTCGCCGTCCCTCATCCGATCCACTTACGGCCACCTCATCGGCACCGTAGGCAAGCGCGCGGCCGAGGCGTCGGCGAGTCTCGTTCCCCGGCAGGCCGCCGGCGCCGACGCGTCAGGCGCGAAGGCGAATAAGGACAAGAAGAACAAGAAGGCGAAAGCGCTCCGGCCAACGGGGGCCGACGACGCCGAGGGGCCGTTGCCCGACGCCAACGCCGCCTGAGAAGACGAAACCAAGACCCCCAACGAACCCGACAATTGGCCGTGTTGACTGATCGAAGTCGATAGAGAAGATCGGCGGAAACGCCGGATGACCTGCCTGAACTGTTGGAGCGGGCGACGGGAATCGAACCCGCACAATCAGTTTGGAAGACTGAGACTCTGCCATTGAGCTACGCCCGCGTCGCCGCCGACCGAGGCCCGCAGCGGCCACTAGCGTACTAGCCGGCCCCGGTCGGCGGCGAGCGGCATTGCCGGCGTGCCGACCGCCGCCCCCGAGTCGCGCCGCCGACCACCGCGGCCCGGCCGGGAGCGGGCCGCCTCGATCGCCACAGCTGGGCCGCCACGGCCGGTGCGCGGAATCGGACGCCGAGCGCATACACTTCACTCGCCACGGGGTGTGGCGCAGCTTGGTAGCGCACTCGCTTTGGGAGCGAGGGGCCGTGGGTTCAAATCCCGCCACCCCGACCAGCGCAGCCGGGTCCGGGGGCGGTTTGCCCGCCCTGGGCGCGGAGGCGCGCGTGTGCCCGCCTACACTCGACCGGGCGCATTGCGCGCCCACACGACATCAAAAGATCATTTCCGTCATCAAGGAGTACGCCCGTGAAGAGCACCGTCGAGACTCTGAGCCCGACCCGGGTGAAGTTGGCCATCGAGGTGCCGTTCGCCGAGCTCGAACCGAGCCTGCGTAAGGCGTACAAGGAGATCGGCTCGCAGGTCACCATCCCCGGCTTCCGGGCCGGCAAGGTGCCGCCGGCCGTGATCGACCAGCGGGTCGGGCGTGGCGCGGTGCTCAACGAGGCAGTCCAGGACGCGATCCCGGCGCAGATCGTCGCGGCGATCCAGGAGCACGAGGTCAAGACCCTGGGCCGGCCGGCCGTGGAGATCACCGACTTCGCCGACGGACAGCCGCTGAAGTTCACCGCCGAGCTGGACGTCCGTCCCGAGATCGCGCTGCCCGACCTGGCCAGCCTCACGGTGACCGTGGACGAGCTGCAGCTGGACGACAGCGAGGTGGACACCCAGCTGGAAGGGCTGCGCGAGCGCTTCGGCACCCTCAAGACGGTCGAGCGGGCCGCCATGGTCGGTGACTACGTGCAGATCGACCTGGCCGCGACGGTGGACGGCGCGGAGGTCGAGGGTGGCAGCGCCACCAACATCTCGCACGAGGTCGGCAGCCAGAAGCTGCTCCCCGGGCTGGACGAAGCGGTCCAGGGGGCGTCGGCCGGCCAGGCCGTGACCTTCCAGACCCAGCTGGTGGGCGGCGAGCACGCCGGTAGGGACGCGGACGTGGCGGTGACCGTACGCACGGTCAAAGAGAAGGAGCTGCCCGCCCTCGACGACGACTTCGCCCAGCTGGCCAGCGAGTTCGACACGCTGGACGAGCTGCGCGCGGACCTGACCGAGCGGCTGCGCCGGGTGAAGCGGGTCGAGCAGCTCTACGCCGCCCGGGACAAGCTGCTCGAAGCCCTGGTCGAGGCGACCGAGGTGCCCGCGCCGGAGGGCGTGGTCAAGGAAGAGGTCGAGGGCCGCAAGGAGCAGATGGGCCAGCAGCTGGAGCAGGTCGGGGCGTCTCTCCAGGAGTACCTGGAGTCGGAGGGCAAGACCGAGGAGGAGATCGACTCGGAGCTCACCGAAGCCGCCACCCAGGGCGTCAAGGTGCAGTTGATCCTCGACACCATCTCCGAGCGCGAGAACATCGAGATCTCCGACGACGAGTTCACCCACGAGATCGTGCACCGGGCCCAGCGGGCCGGGGTCGCCCCGCAGCAGTACTACGACCAGCTGGTCCGCAACGGGCTGGCCGGCGTGGTCTACGGCGACGTACGGCGCGGCAAGGCGCTCGCCTGGGTGCTGGAGCAGGTCAAGATCGCCGACAGCGCCGGTACCGAGCTGAACCTGGCCGACCTGCGCGGTCCGGCCGACGAGAACGAAGACGAGCACGCCGGTCACAACCACTGATCGTGGAGCGTCGGGCGGCCGACGACAGCCGGTCCGGCCCGCGTGCGCTTTGAGCGAAATGCCGTCGTGGACGGGCGTTCTGGTCGGTGCCAACGGCTAGTGTCGGCGGTACCGGAGCAACACGGCACGACATGCGAAGGGCTGCCATGACCGATCTCATTCTCCCGAACGCCCGCCGGGGCGACCCAGGTGGCGGAACGCTGGACGACAACGTCTACGCCCGCCTGCTCAAGGAGCGGATCGTCTTCTTGGGCAGCGAGGTGACCGACGAGGTGGCCAACCGGATCTGCGCGCAGCTGCTGCTGCTCGCGGCCGAGGACGCCGAACGCGACATCTGGCTCTACGTCAACTCGCCCGGCGGCTCGGTCTACAGCGGCATGGCGATCTACGACACCATGCAGCTGGTCACCAACGATGTGGCCACGGTGGCCATGGGGATGGCCGCCTCGATGGGGCAGCTGCTGCTCTGCGCCGGAGCCAAGGGCAAGCGTTACGCCCTGCCGCACGCGCGGATCATGATGCACCAGCCGTCCGGTGGCATCGGCGGCACCGCCTCCGACATCGCCATCCAGGCCGAGCAGATGCTCTACACGAAGCGGATGTTCCAGGAGCGGGTGGCCTTCCACACCGGCCAGGAGCAGTCCCAGATCGAAGCCGACTCAGATCGGGACCGCTGGTTCACGGCCGAGGAGGCGCGCGACTACGGGTTCATCGACCGCGTGATCACCTCTGCCAACCAGGCTCCGGCCGGCGTCGGCACGCTCCAGTCTTAGGAGGACAGCACCTAATGGAAGTTTTCAACCGCTACGTCCTCCCGTCGTTCGTCGAGCGCACGGCTTACGGGATCAAGGAGTCGAACCCGTACAACAAGCTCTTCGAGGAGCGGATCATCTTCCTCGGCGTGCAGATCGACGACGCCTCGGCCAATGACGTGATGGCCCAGCTGCTGACGCTGGAGTCCACCGATCCCGACCGGGACATCACCATGTACATCAACTCGCCGGGTGGTTCTTTCACCGCGATGACGGCGATCTACGACACGATGCAGTTCGTCCGCCCCGACATCCAGACCGTGTGCCTGGGTCAGGCGGCGAGCGCGGCGGCCGTGCTGCTGGCCGCCGGCACGCCCGGCAAGCGGCTGGCGCTCACCAACTCCCGCATCCTGATCCACCAGCCGGCCACCGAGGGCGGCTACGCGCAGGGCTCGGACATCGAGATCCAGGCGCGGGAGATCCTGCGGATGCGTACCCAGCTGGAGGAGATGCTCGCGCGGCACACCACCCAGGCGGTGGAGGTGGTCCGTCGGGACATCGAGCGTGACAAGTTCCTCACGGCCGCGGAGGCCAAGGAGTACGGCATCGTCGACCAGGTTCTGGCCAGTCGCAAGAAGACCCTGGTGGGGTCCAAGTAACGGATGCGGCACCGACCCGGGGGCAACCGCCTCCGGGTCGTTGCCGGATTGATAGACACACCAGAAACTGAGTCGACACATCCGGCTGCAGACCAGGTAACGTCGACTGCAAGCACGCGCGGTGGCTCCGGCCCCGGCGCCCAGCCCGTCGGATGCAGGGAGAACGTAGGTGGCACGGATCGGCGACGGCGGCGACCTACTCAAGTGTTCGTTCTGTGGTAAGTCGCAGAAGCAGGTGAAAAAGCTCATCGCAGGGCCGGGGGTCTACATCTGCGACGAGTGCATCGACCTGTGTAACGAGATCATCGAGGAAGAGCTCGCCGAAACCCAGGACGTCAAGTGGGAAGAGCTCCCCAAGCCGATCGACATCTGTGAGTTCCTCGACCAGTACGTGGTGGGGCAGGAGCAGGCGAAGAAGGCCCTCGCGGTCGCCGTCTACAACCACTACAAGCGGATCCAGGCCGAGTCCGGCGGCAACAACGGCGCCGAGGGCGTCGAGCTGGCGAAATCGAACATCCTGCTGATCGGCCCGACCGGGTGTGGCAAGACCCACCTGGCGCAGACGCTGGCCAGGATGCTCAACGTGCCGTTCGCGATCGCCGACGCCACCGCCCTGACCGAGGCCGGCTACGTCGGTGAGGATGTCGAGAACATCCTGCTCAAACTGATCCAGGCGGCCGACTACGACGTCAAGCGGGCCGAGACCGGGATCATCTACATCGACGAGGTCGACAAGATCGCCCGCAAGTCGGAGAACCCGTCGATCACCCGGGACGTCTCCGGCGAAGGCGTCCAACAGGCCCTCCTCAAGATCCTTGAGGGTACCGTCGCGAATGTCCCTCCCCAGGGCGGTCGCAAGCACCCGCACCAGGAGTTCATCCAGATCGACACCACCAACGTGCTGTTCATCTGCGGTGGCGCGTTCGCCGGCCTGGACCGGATCATCGAGTCCCGGGTCGGCAAGGGTGGCCTCGGCTTCGGCGCGGAGATCAGGTCGATCTCCGAGCGCTCGACCGACGACATCTTCGCCCAGGTGATGCCCGAGGACATGCTCAAGTTCGGGCTGATCCCGGAGTTCATCGGCCGCCTCCCGGTGATCACCAACGTGCGCAGCCTCGACCGTGAAGCGCTCGTCAAGATCCTCAGCGAGCCGCGCAACGCCCTGGTCAAGCAGTACCAGCGGCTGTTCGAGCTGGACGGCGTGGAGTTGGAGTTTGACGCCGACGCCCTGGAGGCCATCGCCGACCAGGCGAACCTCCGCGGCACCGGAGCCCGCGGCCTGCGCGCCATCCTGGAGGAAGTGCTGCTCTCCGTGATGTACGAGGTGCCCAGCAACCCCAATGCCGCCCGGGTTTTGATCACCCGCGAAGCGGTCCTGGAGAACGTCTACCCGACGATCGTGCCGCGCGAGTTCGTCGGCCGCCGACGCGCCCGCGACCGCGAGGAGAAGTCGGCCTGAGCCGACCTGCTTCCCGCGATCCGGCGAAGACCTCAGGCCAAGGCGTCAGGCCGGCCCGAAAATCGCGTCAGAGGCGTCGTGCCAGCCCGAAAGGCGTCAGACCAGCCCGCAAGCGTCAGGCAAGACGCGCGGGTCAGCCCGGCGTCGCCGGGAGCACCACCACTCCGACCGCGAGCGCGACTGCGTCGCCGTCGTTGCGGTAGGAGTACTCGCGGTCTGCGATGAAGTCCAGGGTCTCGCCGGTGCCGACCGGGTGGTCGTCCTCCCCGACCCGCACCACCAGGCCACCGACCAGCAGGTGCAGCAGCGCCCGGGCCCCCGGTGGATTGGCTGCCGCCGGGTAGTTGTCCTGCGGCTGCAACTGCAGCTCCCACAGCTCCACCAGGGACGGGTCGGTCGCGCCGGCCAGCAGCCGGGCGAACCCCCCGTACCCGCTGCGCCACAGCAGCGGCGGAGCTGTCGCCGGGATGAGCTTGACGGTGCGGGTACCGGCCGGTTCCAAGAGGCGACCGACCGCGATACCGAAGGCGTCGGCCAGCCGGGAGAGGGTACCCACGCTCGGGTTGGTCCGCGCCCCCTCGATCTGTACGACCATGCCTTTACTGACGCCGGAACGCCCGGAGAGCTCGTCCAACGACCATCCCCGGGACTGCCGTAGCGCCCGGACGTGTTGTGCGACGGCGGTGACCGCTTCGGTGCCACGGTCACCCCGCTGGCGCGGGTACGTGTCAACCATGTGCTAGAAACTCCCGATGCTGGTGCTTCCCGTTCTCCTCGCTGCTGCCAGTGCTTTGGTCTGGGGTACCGGCGACTTCTGTGGCGGCAAAGCCGCCCAGCGGTCCAAGGCTCTGGCTGTGACGGTACTGTCCCAACTTGCCGCAGTTCCGGTACTGCTCGGGTGTGTCGCGATATTTGGTGGCCGGCCGACCTGGTCAGGGGTGCTATGGGGTGGCGGATCGGGGCTCGCCGGGGTCGCCGGCATCCTGTTGCTCTACCGGGGCCTGTCGCAGGGGGCGATGGCGGTGTTCGCCCCGGTGACGGCGGTGACCGGGGCACTGGTGCCGCTGCTCTTCGGGCTGCTCACCCAGGAACTGCCGGGGCTACCGGCGATCATCGGGGCAGGCTGCGCGGTGCTGGCGGTCGGCCTGGTCAGCCTGACGGGGGGCCCGACCCGGGTCTCCGCCGCGCTGGTCGGGCAGGCGCTGGCCTCCGGCTTCTGCTTCGGAGTGTTCTTCGTCCTGCTCGTCCGGGCCGGTGACGACGCGGGGATGTGGCCACTGGTCTGGGGGCGGACCGCATCCATCGGGGCCGGCCTGGTGGCGGTGCTGGTGACCCGTACCGGGCTACGGCTGGCCCGGCCCTCGTACAGATGGGCGGTGATCGCCGGCCCGCTCGACGTCGGCGCCAACGCGCTCTACCTGGCCGCCGGCTATCTCGGGAAACTCGCCGTGGTCGCGCCGGTCGCCGCGCTCTACCCGGTGAGCACCGTGCTGCTCGCGATGCTGGTCGACCGGGAGCGGATGCGCCCCGCGCAGCTCGCCGGCCTCGGCCTCGCCGCAACCGCCCTGGTCCTGGTCGCCACCTGAAGGCAGCGGGCCGGCCGGGCCAGCGCCGGCAGGTCCGGGCCTGCCGGGACCGCGCCGCCCGGGGATCGCGGGTCTGCGAGGTGGTCGTTGCGGGAGGGGGCCGTGGGTCGGCTGTGCCGCCCCTAGACTGATCGCGTGCGAGTAGCCGTGTGCCAGCTCAACTCCCGCGACGACCGGGAAATCAACGTGGAGGTGGCCCGGACGCTGCTCGACCAGGCGGCCGCGGGCGGCGCCGACCTGGCGGTACTGCCGGAGTACACCGACTACCTCGGCCCCGCGCAGGGAGCGCCGCCGGCCGAGCCGGTCGACGGCGACTACCCGACCGCGTTCGCTGACGCGGCTCGGGAGCTGGGGATGTGGGTGCACCTCGGGTCGTTCCACGAGGAGGGGCCCGGCGGGCGCTCGTACAACACGTCTGTGGTTTTCAACCGCGACGGCGTGGTCGCGGCCAGCTACCGGAAGATCCACCTGTATGACGTGGAGATTCCCGGCCGGGTCTCCTTCCGCGAGTCGGCCACCATCGAGCCCGGCACCGAGCCGGTCGTGGTGGACGTCGACGGCGTCGCCGTGGGGCTGTCCGTCTGCTACGACCTGCGCTTCCCGGAGCTGTACCGGCGGCTCGCGGTGGCCGGCGAGGCTCGTGTCCTGGTGGTGCCGGCGGCCTTCATGATGCACACCGGGCGCGACCACTGGGAGGTGCTGCTGCGCGCCCGCGCCATCGAGAACCAGTGCTTCGTGCTGGCCGCCGCCCAGATCGGTGACCACGACCCCGGCCGCACCTGCTACGGCCGCAGCATGGTGATCGACCCGTGGGGCACCGTGATCGCCCAGGCCCCGGACACCGTCGGGGTCACTTTTGCTGACCTCGACCTGGACCGGCTGGCGACCATCCGCGCCGAACTGCCGAGCCTCGCCAACCGCCGCCTGTCCTGACCGCCCTCCGCTGCGCCCAGCCGGGTCGACGAGCCTAGCTGCGGTCGAAAAGCCAGATCTGCGCGTCGCCGACCGGTCGGTAGCCGAGCGCCTGGTAGATCTTGTTACTGGTCGGGTTGGCCAGGTCGGTCATCAGCGTCACGGCCGCGCACCCCTCGTCCAGGCTGAGTTGGCTCAGCGCCGCGACGTTGGCGCTCGCGTACCCGTGTCCGCGCTGCTCCGGTGGGGTGTAGACACCGGAGACACCGGCCAGTGGCAGGCCCGGCAGCTCATCGGGGCGCAGCACCGACCGCAGCACGAACGACACCGGCTCGCCGTCGACCTCCCAGAACCACATGCCGCCGCCCTCGGCGAGCCGCCGCCGGATCACGTCGGCCGGATCGGTCTGCGGCTCCTGCGGCAGCGCTTCCGCATTGAACGCGGTCAGCCAGCGGTGGATCAGGGCGAAATCCGCGTCGACCGCCGGCCGGGTCCGGCCCGGCACGCCGCTGGGGTGGTCCACGGCATCGAGCCGGAACAGCCGCATGGCCATCCCCAGCCGCGTCCCGGTCCCGGTCATCCGGGAGTACGCGCTGGCGAACGCTTCAGCCGCCGTCGTCGCCCCGTCTCCTTCTCCCGCGTCTGCCCGGTCTGGTCCCGTCGAGTTCGTGCGGTCCTGTCCCTGAGCACGCGGACGGTCCGGCTCGCGTCGGCGCGGGTGTGGTCCGGGTCCGAGGCGCGGGTGTGGGCCGGCTGCTGGCCATGGATGTCGTCCGGCTCTTTGGCGTGCGTGCCGGAGACGCCGGTGAGCACCGGCCCGTTGCGCGCGACGTGCACTGCCAGCTCCCGCGCCACCGGGACCGGCATGGCCGCCAGGACGCCCATTGATTTGACTCCACCGAACAGGCCGGCGCCGACCACTTCGCCGCCGGCCAGCACCCGCAGCCAGCGGGTCGGCTCCGGAGCTGGATCACCGGC
>CAWCFK010000004.1:717500-1269150 GCA_963794685.1 uncultured Actinomycetota bacterium
AGGTGCGGCTGGATCACCTCCTTTCTAAGGAGCGTCTTGGCCCTGTAACGGGGTCCAGAGCCTCGACTGCCCGAGTGTGGTGGTGGGGTTAGCTCAGATGGCGGAGACGCTGGCAGACAGGCCCTGGTCGGCAACGGCCCCAAGGCATCCCTAGTACAGCCCTAAAGCGTGCTCTTCGGAGTGTGGTTGGGGTGTGGATCGGGGTGGGGGGTGCGGCTGCGTGGGTTTAAATCATCGACATCCTGTTGGGTCCTGAAAGAACAAAGCATGCCCTTGAGTGTTGGGGGATGGTTTGTTTTTTTGGGCAGGCCACGCCTGACCATCCATACCGCGCACGCAGATTTTCCGGGTGACTGGAAGTTTGGTGTGGCTGGTGGTGGTTGTGGGGTTGTGGGTTTGTTTGTTGTTTGAGAATTGTACAGTGGACGCGAGCATCTTTGTGGTCAAGTTGTCAAGGGCGGATGGTGGATGCCTTGGCACCAGGAGCCGATGAAGGACGTGGGAGGCCGCGATAGGCCTGGGGGAGCTGTCAACCGAGCTGTGATCCCAGGGTGTCCGAATGGGGGAACCTGGCACCAGTCATGTGGTGTCACCTGCATCTGAATTCATAGGGTGTAGGGGGGAACGCCGGGAAGTGAAACATCTCAGTACCGGTAGGAAGAGAAAACAATAGTGATTCCGTGAGTAGTGGCGAGCGAAAGCGGATTTAGCCTAAACCGTGTGCGTGTGATACCTGTCAGGGGTTGCGTGCGCGGGGTTGTGGGACCCTGCTGGTTGTGCTGACACGCGACCGAACAGTTACAAAATCTGGGGCTAGTCGAAGTCGTTGGAAAGCGGCACCGTAGACGGTGATAGTCCGGTAGGTGAAAGTTCCAGATCTGTTGTGGGTGTTCCCGAGTAGCAGCGGACTCCTGTAATCTGCTGTGAATCTGCCAGGACCACCTGGTAAGGCTGAATACTTCCTGGTGACCGATAGCGGACGAGTACCGTGAGGGAAAGGTGAAAAGTACCCCGGGAGGGGAGTGAAATAGTACCTGAAACCATCTGCCTACAATCCGTCAGAGCCTTGCATCTCCTTTGTGGGGTGTTGGGGTGATGGCGTGCCTTTTGAAGAATGAGCCTGCGAGTTAGTGGCATGTGGCGAGGTTAACCCGTGTGGGGGAGCCGTAGCGAAAGCGAGTCTGAATAGGGCGATTCAGTCGCGTGTCCTAGACCCGAAGCGGAGTGATCTAGCCATGGGCAGGCTGAAGCGCGGGTAAGACCGCGTGGAGGGCCGAACCCACCACCGTTGAAAAGGTGGGGGATGACCTGTGGTTAGGGGTGAAAGGCCAATCAAACTCCGTGATAGCTGGTTCTCCCCGAAATGCATTTAGGTGCAGCGTCACGTGTTTCTTGCCGGAGGTAGAGCACTGGATGGCCTAGGGGCCCTACAAGGTTACTGAAGTCAGCCAAACTCCGAATGCCGGTAAGTGAGAGCGTGGCAGTGAGACTGCGGGGGATAAGCTTCGTAGTCGAGAGGGAAACAGCCCAGATCACCAGCTAAGGCCCCTAAGCGTGTGCTAAGTGGAAAAGGATGTGGGGTCGCTTAGACAACCAGGAGGTTGGCTTAGAAGCAGCCACCCTTGAAAGAGTGCGTAATAGCTCACTGGTCAAGTGGTTCCGCGCCGACAATGTAGCGGGGCTCAAGCACACCGCCGAAGCTGTGGCATTCACATATTAACCCCGCTGGTCTGTGAGGATCGGTGCAGGTGTGTGGATGGGTAGGGGAGCGTCGTGTGGCGAGTGAAGCGGCGGAGTGATCCAGCCGTGGACGCCACACGAGTGAGAATGCAGGCATGAGTAGCGAAAGAAGGGTGAGAAACCCTTCCGCCGGATGACCAAGGGTTCCAGGGCCAGGCTAATCCGCCCTGGGTGAGTCGGGACCTAAGGCGAGGCCGTAAGGCGTAGTCGATGGACAACGGGTTGATATTCCCGTACCCGCGAAGGAACGCCCACGATGAACCTCACTGTACTAACCTCCCGTCCTGGTGGAGACCTTCGGGTTGAGACTGGGTTGGTTGGGGCCTTGGTGGGTAGTAGTTGAGCGATGGGGTGACGCAGGAAGGTAGCTGATCCCGGCCGGTGGTTGTGCCGGGGTAAGCGTGTAGCCCGCACCATAGGCAAATCCGTGGTGCATGAAGGGTGAGACGTGATGCCGAGCCGTATCAGGTGAAGTCAGTGATCCTATGCTGTCGAGAAAAGCCTCTAGCGAGTTCCGAGTGGCCCGTACCCCAAACCGACACAGGTGGTCAGGTAGAGAATACCGAGGCGATCGGGCGAACTGTGGTTAAGGAACTCGGCAAATTACCCCCGTAACTTCGGGAGAAGGGGGGCCACAGTACGTGAGACCACACGCTGGAGCAGCGTAAGGTGGCCGCAGAGACCAGGGGGAAGCGACTGTTTACTAAAAACACAGGTCCATGCCAAGTCGTAAGACGACGTATATGGACTGACGCCTGCCCGGTGCTGGAACGTTAAGGGGACCGGTTAGCCGCAAGGCGAGGCTGAGAACTTAAGCGCCAGTAAACGGCGGTGGTAACTATAACCATCCTAAGGTAGCGAAATTCCTTGTCGGGTAAGTTCCGACCTGCACGAATGGCGTAACGACTTCCCTACTGTCTCAACCACAGGCCCGGCGAAATTGCATTACGAGTAAAGATGCTCGTTACGCGCGGCAGGACGGAAAGACCCCGGGACCTTTACTATAGCTTGACATTGGTATCCGAATTAGCTTGTGTAGGATAGGTGGGAGCCGGTGAAGTCCATACGCCAGTATGGGTGGAGGCAACGTTGAAATACCACTCTGGTTGATTTGGGTATCTAACCTTGGACCGTGAGCCGGTTCAGGGACAGTGTCTGGTGGGTAGTTTAACTGGGGCGGTTGCCTCCTAAAGAGTAACGGAGGCGCCCAAAGGTTCCCTCAGCCTGGTTGGCAATCAGGTGTTGAGTGCAAGTGCACAAGGGAGCTTGACTGTGAGACTGACGGGTCGAGCAGGGACGAAAGTCGGGACTAGTGATCCGGCACTGGCAGGTGGAAGCGGTGTCGCTCAACGGATAAAAGGTACCCCGGGGATAACAGGCTGATCTTCCCCAAGAGTCCATATCGACGGGATGGTTTGGCACCTCGATGTCGGCTCGTCGCATCCTGGGGCTGGAGTAGGTCCCAAGGGTTGGGCTGTTCGCCCATTAAAGCGGTACGCGAGCTGGGTTTAGAACGTCGTGAGACAGTTCGGTCCCTATCCGCCGTGCGCGTAGGATACTTGAGAAGGGCTGTCCCTAGTACGAGAGGACCGGGACGGACGAACCTCTGGTGTGCCAGTTGTCCCGCCAGGGGCACGGCTGGTTAGCCACGTTCGGAAGGGATAACCGCTGAAAGCATCTAAGCGGGAAGCCTGCTTCAAGATGAGGTATCCCACCCGAAAGGGTTAAGGCCCCCAACTAGACGATTGGGTTGATAGGCCAGATGTGTAAGCCTGGTAACAGGTTCAGCTGACTGGTACTAATAGGCCGAGGACTTGACCAACAAACATGCTTCGCGTCCACTGTACGATTCCCGAACAACAACCAAACCCCCACACAAGCCAAACGCATTTGTGTGGGTGTGGTGTGTGGTTGACAGTTCGATAGAGTTACGGCGGCCATAGCGGTGGGGAAACGCCCGGCCACATTCCGAACCCGGAAGCTAAGCCCTCCAGCGCCGATGGTACTGCACCCGAGAGAGTGTGGGAGAGTAGGACGCCGCCGGACAAAACATTCCCTTCAGGGGGCACCCACACCAGGTGCCCCCTGAAGGCATTTCCGCATTGACCCGAAGGCCGCTCCGCAAATGCGGGACGGGGCTCGGTGCTCGGGGAAGTGCTTCAGCGCTTCTCGATGGCGGCACGGAACTGGCGGAACAGCTCGGCCGCCTCGTCGACGGTACGACCCGGGAACAGCGCGCCCATTGCGCTGCCGTGATCGGCCCAGGCGCAGATCGGCATGTCCGGATCGGTGGCGTCGCCGCTACCCACGCTCGTCCCGCACTTCATCTCGCCGCCCAGCGGGCCGGGCGACACCTCGTGCAGGCCGGTCACCGAGTCCTGCGAGTCGTCGAGCAGGCCGAGGACCTTGGACAGCTCGTTGGCCGGCCGGTAGATCGCTCCGGTTCCGCCGAAGAGCAGCACGCTGTGGGACTTGTCGCCGCCGATGTTGTAGACCGCCGCGGTCGGGTGCGCCAGTGAGCTGCCGCTGTTCACCGCGTCGCGCAGGTAGTTCGCGGTGTCGGTGCTGTCGGCCGAGGTGTCCCGGGACAAGCCGGCGACCTGGTCGGGCCAGGTGACGCTGGTGTTGCGGGCGCTGAAGACGTGGCTGAGGGTGGGACCGGTGAACACCCCGACGGCGAGCACTCCGACGGCCAGCCCACCAGCGACGTACCGGCCGATGTGCCGCCGACGCCGCGGCGCAGCCGTCCCGGCGCCGGTATCGGCACGCGGGCCGGTCGGGTAGCCGAACAGGTTGTCGTCACTGTCATCGACGTCGAGGTCCAGGCCTGCGAAGAGCGGCCCGCTGTCGTCGTACCCGGAGTCTGTCGAGGTCGTCGACGCCGGGCGGGCGGGTTGGGCCGCGCCGGCCGGCTCCCGGTCGCCGGGCTCCCCGGTTGACTGCGCGTCGAGCTCGGTCATCTGGCCTCCTCCGCCGGGCTCGGGCGAGCCTAGCAGTCGGCGGACAGATCCATACGCACAGTTGCCGTCTGCTACCTGAATCGGGGGCTGTCATGCCCTCCAAACGTCGCTACGCTGCCGGTACGGACGGACGCGGTGCGTCGACGTTCCGGCCGGCACCGAGGCACAGAGGATCGATGATGGCCTACCCACCGCACCCGCGCGACGAGCGGTCCGGTCACCGGGACCGCGAGGCGTCCGCGCCCGGGTACGACGAGGCCGAAGAGGCTGTCTGGCCGTCGCGGACCAGCCGGGCTCCGCAGCGCCGGCCGGACGGCACCCGTACCGGCGAATGGGCCCGACCCAGCGGCGAGTGGGCCCGACCCAGCGGCGAATGGTCACGGCCCAGCGGCGAGCAGCCGCGCACCGGATCGCGGACCGGCGAGTGGGCGGGCAGCGCCGGGTCGGCACGATCCGGGGAGTGGGCGCGCACCACCGGGCCGGCCCGGTCCGGCGAGTGGGCCCGGACTCCCGCCCGTACCACCGATGGTCCGCACACCGGCGGCATTCCGAGGCAGCGCTCCGCTCCGCCGGCGACCGGCTGGGGCCGATCCACCAGCGGTCGCCGCCCGTTCGTCCCACCGCGCAAGCGCTCCGGTGGCAAGATATTCATGATCTTCCTGGGTTTCTGCCTGGTGTTCTGCGCCGGTGCGCTCTACATCGGCGCAGACAAGATCGGCAAGAGCTACCCGGCCACCGTGACGCTGCCCGACGAGCTCGCCGGACTGGCCCGGATCGAGGACAAGGACCTGCAGGCCGGCGCCGACGAAGTGGTGGCCGCACTGCGGTCCGGCACCGGGATCAAGCACGCGGTCGCCGGCGTCTTCGCCAAGGAAGGCGACGACCAGCACCCCATCATGATCTTCGCGGGCGACGGCTTCCTGCTCCGCCCGGAACAGGTGCTGGCCACCGGCATGCGCCAGATGAACACCGACGGCTTCGGTTTCGGCGAGCCGATGGCGGTCAGCGCCGGCCCACAGGGCGGCGTCGCCAAGTGCGCGATGGGCACTTTGCAGGCCGACGACAAGACCGAGATCGACCTGGTGCTCTGTGGCTGGGCCGACTACGGCAGCGTGGGCATGGCCTGCTTTATCAACTCCAAGGAGGCGGCAGCCGCCGCCGAGCAGTTGCTGGCCATCCGGGACGTGGTCGAAACCCACTGACCCGCCGGCCGCCCGGCGGTGGTATGACCGGCCGCCCGGCGGTGGCATGACCGGCCGCCCGGCCGGACCCTAAACGCGCGCGCGAGGGCCGACCGCGCCCACGTAGAATTTCCAGCGTGACGAATACACCGCAGACCAGCCCCGCATCGCCGGTGAACCTCGCAGCGCAGTACGCGCCCGCGCAGGTCGAGCAGCCGCGGTACGAGCGCTGGGTAGCGGAGGGGTACTTCAAGCCGCGGCCCAACCCGGACCTGCCGGCCTACACCATCGTCATCCCGCCGCCGAACGTGACCGGGTCGCTGCACGTCGGCCACGCCCTCGACCACACCATCCAGGACGCGCTGATCCGCCGCCGACGGATGCAGCAGTACGAGGCGCTCTGGCTGCCCGGGATGGACCACGCCGGCATCGCCACCCAGAACGTGGTGGAGCGGATGCTCGCCAAGCAGGACGGCCTGTCCCGGCACGACCTGGGCCGGGACGCCTTCGTGGCGAAGGTGTGGGAGTGGAAGGCTGAGTCCGGCGGGTCGATCCTCGGGCAGATGCGCCGGCTCGGTGACTCGGTGGACTGGTCCCGGGAGCGGTTCACCATGGACCCCGGGCTGTCCCAGGCCGTGCAGACCATCTTCAAGCGGCTCTACGACGACGGCCTGATCTACCGTGCCGAGCGGATCATCAACTGGTGTCCGCGCTGCATGACAGCGCTGTCCGACATCGAAGTGGAGCACGCCGACGACGAGGGCGAACTGGTCTCCATCCGGTACAGCGACGAGATCGTGGTGGCGACCACCCGGGCCGAGACGATGCTCGGGGACACGGCGGTGGCCGTGCACCCGGACGACGAGCGGTACCGGCACCTGGTGGGTACCACGGTGGAGCTGCCGTTGACCGGGCGACGTATCCCGATCGTGGCGGACGCCTACGTCGACCCCAGCTTCGGTACCGGCGCGGTGAAGGTGACCCCGGCGCACGACCCCAATGACTTCGAGATCGGCCAGCGGCACAACCTGCCCAACCTGACCGTGATGGACGAGCGCGGCATCATCACCGCGCACGGCCCGTTCCTCGGGCTGGACCGGTTCGAGGCCCGGCCGGCCGTGGTCGCCGCGCTGCGCGCGCAGGGGCTGATCGTCGCCGAGAAGCGGCCGTACCTGCACGCGGTGGGGCACTGTGAGCGGTGCGGCACGGTGGTGGAGCCGCGGCTGTCGTTGCAGTGGTTCGTGAGTACCGGGCCGCTGGCGAAGGCGGCCGGCGACGCCGTGCGCGAGGGCCGGGTGCGGATCGAGCCGGTGGAGCTGGAGAAGCGCTACTTCGCCTGGGTCGACAACATGCACGACTGGTGCATCTCCCGGCAGCTGTGGTGGGGGCACCGGATCCCGGTCTGGTACGGCCCGGCCGGCGAAGTGCTCTGCGTGGGCCCGGACGAACAGCCGCCCGGCGGTTCGCCCGAGGCGGCCACCGCGGCCGGCTGGCGGCAGGACGAGGACGTGCTGGACACCTGGTTCTCCAGCGCGCTCTGGCCATTCTCCACGCTGGGCTGGCCCGAACAGACCGCCGACCTGGCCCGCCACTACCCGACCAGCGTGCTGGTGACCGGGTACGACATCCTCTTCTTCTGGGTGGCCCGGATGATGATGTTCGGGCTGTACGCGATGGACGGTAGGCAGCCGTTCGACACCGTGGTGCTGCACGGCCTGGTGCGCGACCAGTTCGGCAAGAAGATGTCGAAGTCCTCCGGTACCCAGGTGGACCCGCTGGACTGGATCGACAGGTTCGGCGCCGACGCCACCCGGTTCACCCTCGCCCGGGGCGCCAACCCGGGTGCCGACGTGCCGGTCTCCGAGGAGTGGGTGCAGGGCTCCCGCAACTTCTGCAACAAGCTCTGGAACGCCACCCGGTTCGCGCTGCTCAACGGCGCGACCACCGAGGGGCCGCTGCCTGAGCCGGCCGGACTGTCCAGTGTGGACCGCTGGATTCTGTCCCGGCTGCAGCACGTCATCACCGAGGTGGACGGCCTCTTCGAGGCGTTCGAGTTCGCCAAGATCTGCGACGTGCTCTACCACTTCGCCTGGGACGAGGTCTGCGACTGGTACCTGGAACTGGCCAAGCCGGTGATCGGCGACTCGCCGGACACCCGCCGGGTGCTCGGCCACGTCCTCGACCAGCTGCTCAAGCTGCTGCACCCGGTGATCCCGTTCGTCACCGAGGAGCTGTGGACGGCGCTGACCGGCGCCGAGACGGTGGTGCTCGCGCAGTGGCCGACGGCCCGGCGCGCGCTCACCGACTCCGCCGCCGAAGCCGAGATCGGCCGGCTGCAGAAGGTGGTCACCGAGGTCCGCCGGTTCCGCTCCGACCAGGGGCTGCGCCCGGGCCAACGGGTGCACACCCGACTGGACGGGCTGGCCGGCGCCGGGCTTGCCGCCCAGGAGGCGCTGATCCGCTCGCTGGCCCGGCTCGACCCGGCCGGCGACGAGTTCACCCCGACCGCCACCCTCACCGTCACCGGCGGGGTCACCGTGGCGCTGGACACCCGCGGCACCATCGACCTCGACGCCGAACGGGCCCGGCTCACCAAGGACCTCGCGGTGGCCGAGAAGGAACGGGCGGCGGCGCAGGCCAAGCTCGACAACGCCGAGTTCCTCAGCAAGGCGCCCGAGCCGGTGGTCGCCAAGATCAAGACCCGGTTGGCCGCCGCGCAGGCTGAGCTGGTCCGCATCGGCGCGGCGCTGGAGTCGCTCGGATGACGCGCTACCCCGGCCCCGCCGGGTCGGTGCGGGCCGGAGGCCTCCGATGACCAGCGAGTACGAGCAGGTCAACGCCGAACTCGACGGGCGCGGCTTCACCCGGATGGTCTTCGACCTGTCCAAGATCGAGGACCTGATGGACGCCCTGGGCGCCCCGCAGCGCTCGTACCCCTCGATCCATCTGACCGGCACGAACGGCAAGACGTCGACGGCCAGGATGATCGAGTCGCTGCTACGCGCCCACGGCCTGCGCACCGGCCGCTACACCAGCCCGCACCTGGAGACCGTCCGGGAACGTATCGCGCTGGACGGTGAGCCGATCAGCGAGCGCCGGTTCGTGGCCACCTACCAGGAGATCGCCCCGGTGGCCGCGCTGGTCGACGCGAAGTACCCGGAGCCGCTGACCTACTTCGACCTGACCACCGCGATGGCGTTCGCCGCGTTCGCCGACGCGCCCGTCGACGTGGCCGTGGTCGAGGTCGGAATGGGCGGCGCGGAGGACGCCACCAACGTGCTGCACGCGCAGACCTGCGTGATCACCCCGATCGGGCTGGACCACACCGAGTGGCTGGGCGACACGCTCACCGACATCGCCGACGCCAAGGCCGGCATCGTGCACAGTGGCGCGACGCTGATCTGCGCGGCCCAGGACCCCGAGGCGATCGAGCCGATCCTGCGCCGCTGCGCCGAGGTCGGCGCGACAATGGCCCGCGAGGGCGCCGAGTTCGGCGTGGTCGAACGGGTGCTCGCCGTCGGCGGGCAGGTACTCAGCATCCAGGGCCTCGGCGGCCGGTACGAGGAGATCTTCATCCCGCTGCACGGTGAGCACCAGGCGCAGAACGCGGCCCTGGCACTCGCCGCCGTGGAGACCTTCCTCGGCGTCGGCACGGAGCGCGCTCTCGACCCGGAGGCGGTCCGCCAGGGCTTCGCCGGCACCACCTCGCCCGGCCGGCTGGAGCGGGTCCGCACCGCACCCACGGTGTTGCTCGATGCCGCGCACAACCCGCACGGGATGGCCGCCACGGTGGCCGCCCTGGAACAGGAGTTCGCCTTCCGCCGGCTGGTGGTGGTGCTCGCCATGTTCGCAGACAAGGACGTCGACGGCGTCCTCGAACTACTCGAACCGGTCGCTGACTACGTGGTCGTCACCCGCAACTCCTCACCCCGCACGATGTCGGCCAATGCGCTCGCCGAACAGGCGGTCGAGTTCTTCGGCGGGGACCGGGTGGTGGTCGAACCGCAGCTGCCGGACGCCATCGCGGCCGCCATCGGGCTCGCGGAGGCCGACACCGACGGGGAGATGGGCGGCGTCGGGGTACTGGTGACAGGTTCGGTGGTGACCGTGGCCGACGCCCGTAAGCTGTTCCGTCGATGAGCACGAACGCGCAGCCACCCCAGCCTGAGGACGCCCGGCCGCCGGCCACCGAGCCGCCGCAGTCGTCCGGGGACACGTCACCGGCCGCCGCCGACGCCCCGCCGAACTGGCCGCGCTCCGGGCTGAGCAACCCGAGCGCAGCGGTACGCGGGGTGGGCGCCGGCGCGCTGGTGATCGAGGCGCTGGTACTGCTGCTCGCGATTGTGCCGCTGACCAAGCTGGACACCCGGGCGACCAGCTGGGCGGTCGCCTCGGTGGTCGCGCTGTGCGTGCTCTGTGTGCTGCTTGCCGGGCTGCTGCGCTACCGCTGGGCGTGGTACGCGGGGGTAGCCGTCCAGATGCTCATCTGTCTGTGCGGCTTCTTCCACCTGATGCTGCTCGCCTTCGGCATCGTCTTCGGCGCCATCTGGGCGTACGTGCTCTCCGTCCGTCGTAGCGTGCTCGGCGGCCAGCCCCCCGCCGGACCCGCCGACCGCTGACGGGGCCACCGGTCGGGCGGGGCTCGCCGGCTCGGCCTGATACGTTCGTTGACGTGGATCAACGGATCAGCCTCATCACTCTCGGAGTCGCCAGCGTTCCCCGCGCCAGGACCTTCTACGAGCAGCTCGGCTGGCGCGGCCAGGAGGTCGACGAGACCGTGTTCTTCCAGGCCGGCGGGGTAGCGCTGGTGTTGTGGGGACGCGCCAAGCTGGCCGCCGACTCCGGTGTGGACGACCAGCACACGGACGGCTTCGGTGGCATGTCGCTGGCACACAACGTCCGTTCCCGGGGCGAGGTCGACGAGGTACTGGCCACGGCCGCGAACGCCGGAGCCGTGATCACCCGGGTGGCGGCCGAGACGTTCTACGGCGGCTACGCCGGCTGCTTCCGCGACCCGGACGGCCACGTCTGGGAGATCGCCCACAACCCGGGCTTCCCGCTCGGACCCGACGGCGCGATCACCATCCCCGACTTCGACGCGTCGTCCTAGCCTGTCGGCGTCGCCGCGGGCGGGACGGCCGCTGCGGCGACCGGCGGGGTCACGGGGCCGGGATCCACTTGGTCAGCGCGATGCCGTGGCCGTCCGGGTCGTGACACGCGGCCGACCACATCTCCAGACCCTCCGACCAGTTCACCAGGAGCGGCCCGTGGACGAACGGGACACCGTGCCCGCGCAGCGTCGTGTACGCGTCGTTGACGTCCGCCACAGTCAGGATGAGGAACAGCAGTTCGCCGCGGCCCACGGGGCGGCCCCGGTCCACGATCAGGGTCAGATGCGCTGATCCGCAGCTCAGTACCGCCTGGCCGATCTGCTGGTCGACCAGGGTCAGGCCGAGCACGTCGCGGTAGAAGGCGACCGCCCGGCCCAGGTTCTGCACGGTCAGCCGGACATCGGCCGCCGGCTCCTCAACGCTCTTGCCGGGCGGCGGGTTGATCCGCTGGTAGGCGGCGGCGAGGTCCTCGGTGCCACCGGGCTCGGCGATCGGCGGCTGCACCGGCAGCAGTCGACTGATGCGGGGCGGGCGGTAGCTTGTGCCGGCCGCGGGTACCGGGGTGGCCAGTTCGTCTGCGCCGTCCCCGGCCGGCCGTGGCCGGGGTACCACCTCGGCGCCGCCGAGCACCCCGGCGTCCGTGTCGGGGTAGGCGTCCGTCTCGGAGTACTGGCGCTGGTTCGGGACCACCGGCCCCGACTCGTCCACTGCGCCGCGTCCGCTCGTCGGGTCGGGCACCGAGCGGATCGCGCGGGGTAAGGAACCTGGCGTCGCACCCGGATCGGCGCCCGCCGAGGCACCGTTCGCGGAATCGCGGTAGGGCCGGGGCCGCCGCTTCGCGGGCGTCGCGGTCCCCTCCGTGCGGGCGTTGGCCGGGTCGACGGCGTGCGGGCTCGGGCCCGACCGGTCCGCGGGTGCCGAGCCCGGCTGCGGGGACGCCCGGTGTCGGGCCGGACGTTCGTCAGCCGGCTCGGTGGGGAACGGCACGCTGGCGGCCGGGTCCGCCGGGTCCGCCGGGTCCGCCGGGTCCGTCGGGCCTGCGGGGTCCGTCGGGCCTGCGGGGCCTGCCGGGCTTGCGGGGGGTGCCGAGCTCGCCGGGGCGGCGGCGGGTGGGTCGGAGCGGCGCGCGTCGGCGCCGGGATCCTCGGGGGCGCCGAAGTCGATCCGGTCGATCCGCTCTGCGAACGGGTTGTCGGTCGAGCCGGTCCGGAAGGCGTCGAGCAGGTCGTCGTCGCGGGGGCGCTCGGGGAACGTGTAGTCCTCCGGCGACCGGCGCTGGCCGCCCACCGGATTGCCGCCCCGGCCGCCGACCCGATCGGCCCCGGTGGTGTCGATCCCAGTGGCGCCAGTATCGGTGGTACCGGTGCCAGTGAAGTCGGTGCCGGTGAAGTCGGTGCCGGTGGCGGCGGGGGTCGCCGCGTCGGCGGGCCGGTCAGCCGGGTCGGTGAGTCGGTTGGCGCGTGCCGGGCCACCGGGCCGGGCCGCGCTGCTGAAGTCGTCGGGCCGGGCCTCCACCAGACCGGCCGAGCCCATCGTCGAGTCGTGTCCGGCGTCCGCGTCGGCCCGGGCGTCCGCGGGGGACTCGGCCGGCCGGACGCGGGGGTCGTACAAGTCGAAAAAGACCTCGCCGCCGGTGGTGCCGGTGTCCGGGTCCGCCGGATCCCGCTGCTCGCGGGGCCAGCGATCGCCGGCCGCCGCCACATCCACCGGATCGGCGTCAACGACCTCAGCGTCGAAGACCTCGGAGTCAACGACTTCGGCGTCGACGACCTCGGCGTCGTAGGGCACGGTTCCGGCAGGGTATTCACTGGCGGGGTATTCACTCTCGGGCACTTCCGCGCCGGCCGTGGCGGCTGCGCCGGGGGCCGGGTTGGTGCCGCTGGGGGTGCCCGATCCGGCTTCGGGGTCGTAGACGCCGTAGAGGTTCTCGACCGCCTCGCCGTTGATGTAGCGGTGGCCGTTCCGGTCGAGCATCACCGACTCGACCTCGTCCGCGGACTCCTCGTCCTCGTCGTCCAGCACGGCGGTGGTGGCGGCCCGGCCGGGTGGATTACCAGCGTTGATCTTGGAGACGGCGTACAGCGCGACGCCGCCACCGAGCAGCGCCACCCCGAGCGCCGTGGGAATCCAACTGCCCGAACCCAGGCTCCAGGCCAGCAGATATGCCCCCAGCACGCCGAGGACGCCAGCGGCGACCTTCCGGCCGACCGAGACCTTGCCGACCGGCACTCCGGTAGTCGCCACCCGTGACCTCCTGTGAGGGTGGGCACCGGTTTGTCCGGCCCCACCCGCATCGACCTCCCCCGAGGTACATCCGCCAGGCTAGGCGGATTGCCGGCGGTACGGAAGCCCGCAACGGCGGCCACCTGCACTGGGGGGATGAGCGCTGGTTAGGCTCTGCGGTGACAACGAATCAGGGGAGCAGTCGTGACCGAGCGGACGCTGGTACTCATCAAACCCGACGCGGTGGCCCGGGGCCTGGTCGGCGAGATCCTCGGCCGGTTCGAGCGCAAGGGCCTGCAACTGGAGGCCCTGGTGCTGCGCACCATGTCGGCCGAGCTGGCCGACGCGCACTACGCCGAGCACGTCGACAAGGGCTTCTACCCGCCGCTCAAGGCCTTCATGACCAGCGGCCCGCTGATCGCCGCCATCCTGGTCGGGGACGAGGCGATCGACGTGGTCCGCACCCTGATCGGGGTCACCGACGGACGCAAGGCAGCCGCCGGCACCGTCCGCGGCGACCTGTCCCTCTCCAACCGGGAGAACCTGGCACACGCCTCCGACTCGGCCGACAGCGCCAAGCGCGAGATCGCTCTGTGGTTCCCTGAGCTGGCCGAATAGCCGCGCGCCCGGGCCGCGGCAGCACCCGGCCCGGTAACTCGGCTGAGCGCGCCCGGGGTGGCGCGCTAGGCTGGGCAGCACAGGCATCGACCCGGCTATCACCGGCGAGCCTCCGGAAGAACAGGACCGCCCGGCCGGGTGGCCCCCAGTAGAACCGGACGGGATCGGCCCGTCACAGCCGTCCAACGAGCGGGCGACCGGCACCATCGGCCGCCAAGCGAGGTGGTACCGCGGGCGCAGTCACCAGAGCGTTCGTCCTCGCGTTGCAGAGCACATTGTGGCAACGCGAGGAGAGAACCGAGATGTACCCCAGGCACACGCCCGACGCGGCGGTACCCGCCAGCCCCGACCTGCCCCGGGTGGAGTCGGCGGTGCTGGAGTACTGGACCGCCGACAAGACCTTCCCCGCCAGCGTCGAAGCGCGCCGGCTGGCGCCCGACAGCGACGGGAACGAATTCGTCTTCTACGACGGCCCGCCCTTCGCCAACGGCCTGCCGCACTACGGCCACCTGCTCACCGGGTACGTCAAGGACGTGGTGCCGCGCTACCAGACGATGCTCGGTCGCCGGGTCGAGCGCCGCTTCGGCTGGGACTGCCACGGCCTGCCCGCCGAAGTGGAGGCGGAGAAGCAGCTCGGCATCACCAGCAAGGCCGAGATCCTCGACCTGGGCGTGGCGAAGTTCAACGACGCCTGCCGGACCTCGGTGTTGCGCTACACCAGGGACTGGGAGCGCTACGTCACCCGGCAGGCCCGCTGGGTCGACTTCGCCAACGACTACAAGACCCTCGACACCGACTACATGGAGTCGGTGATGTGGGCCTTCAAGACCCTGTACGACAAGGGGCTGGTCTACGAGGGCTTCCGGGTGCTGGCCTACTGCTGGCGCTGCGAGACGCCGCTGTCCAACACCGAGACCCGGATGGACGACGTCTACTCCGACCGGACCGACCCGGCCGTCACGGTCGCCTTCCGGCTCACCGAAGGACTGCCGGACGCCCCGGACACCCCTACCGACCTGTGGGTGTGGACGACGACGCCGTGGACGCTGCCGTCCAACCTGGCGGTCGCCGTCGGGCCCGAGGTCGAGTACACGGTGCTGGAGAAGGCCGGTGCCCGGGTCGTCGTCGGTAGCTCGCGGCTCGGCGCGTACGCGAAGGAGCTCGCCGACCACACTCCCGTCGGGTCGGTGACCGGGGCACAGCTCGCCGGGCACTCGTACACCCCGATGTTCGACTTCCTCGTCGACCAGGCCGGGGAGAAGGCATTCCACGTCTACCCGGCCGACTGGGTGACCACCGAGGACGGCACCGGGCTGGTGCACTGCGCGCCCGCCTTCGGTGAGGACGACCAGAACCTGTGCAACGCCAACGGCGTGCCGACCATCGTCACCGTGGACGACCACACCAAGTTCACCGCGCTCGTCGGAGACTACGAGGGCCTGCAGGTGTTCGAGGCGAACAAGCCGATCCTGCGCGACCTCAAGGAGCGCGGCACGGTTGTCCGGCACGACTCCTACACGCACTCCTACCCGCACTGCTGGCGCTGCGCCACGCCGCTGGTCTACAAGGCGGTGTCGAGCTGGTTCGTGGCCGTCTCCACCTTCCGCGACCGGATGGGCGAGCTGAACCAGCAGATCAACTGGGTGCCCGAGCACGTGAAGGACGGCCAGTTCGGCAAGTGGCTGGCCGGCGCCCGGGACTGGTCGATCTCCCGCAACCGGTTCTGGGGCTCGCCGATCCCGGTGTGGAAGTCCGACGACCCGAACTACCCGCGCGTCGACGTCTACGGCTCGCTCGCCCAGCTCGAAGCCGACTTCGGGGTGAAGGTCACCGACCTGCACCGGCCGTACGTGGACGAGCTGACCCGGCCCAACCCGGACGACCCGACCGGGCGTTCGGTGATGCGCCGCGTCCCGGAGGTGCTGGACTGCTGGTTCGAGTCCGGCTCGATGCCGTTCGCCCAGGTGCACTACCCGTTCGAGAACACCGCGTGGTTCGAGTCGCACTACCCCGGTGACTTCATCGTGGAGTACACCGGGCAGACCCGGGGCTGGTTCTACACCATGCACGTGCTGGCTACCGCGCTGTTCGACCGGCCGGCGTTCCGCAACTGCGTGGTGCACGGCATCCTGCTCGGCGAGGACAACCGCAAGATGTCCAAGAGCCTGCGCAACTATCCCGACGTGTACGCGATGTTCGACTCCTACGGCGCGGACGCGATGCGCTGGATGCTGATGAGCAGCCCGGTGCTGCGCGGCGGGGACATGGCGGTCACCGAGACGGCGATCCGCGACGCCGTCCGCCAGGTGCTGCTGCCACTGTGGAACGTCTGGTACTTCTTCTCGCTCTACGCCAACGCGGAGAACTACCAGGCCCGGCCGCGTACCGACTCGACCCACCTGCTCGACCGGTACGTGCTGGCCAAGACCCACTCGCTGGTCGCGGACGTGACCGCCCGGATGGACGCCTACGACCTGTCCGGCGCGTGCGCGGCCGTGCGCTCGTTCCTCGACGCGCTCACCAACTGGTACGTGCGCCGGTCGCGGGACCGGTTCTGGGCCGGTGACCGGGATGCCTTCGACACCCTGGCCACCGTGCTGGAGACGGTATGCCGGGTGGTCGCCCCGCTGGCCCCGCTCACCGCCGAGGAGGTGTGGCGCGGGCTGACCGGCGAGCGCTCGGTGCACCTGGCCGACTGGCCGACCGTCGACGCGCTGCCCGCCGACGACGCCCTGGTCGCCCAGATGGACGCCGTCCGGGACGTCTGCTCGGCGGCGCTGTCCCTGCGCAAGGCGAAGGGGCTGCGGGTCCGGCTGCCACTGGCCTCGTTGACCGTGGCCAGCCCGGCCGCCGCCGACCTGGAGCCGTATGCGGCACTGGTGGCCGACGAGGTCAACGTGAAGGCGGTGCACTTCGCCGCCGACCTGTCCGGCTACTGCGAGCAGGTGCTCACCGTGGTGCCGCGGGCGCTCGGCCCCCGCCTCGGCGGCGCGGTGCAGGCCGTGATCAAGGCGGTGAAGGCCGGTGACTGGTCGCTGCACGACGGCGCGCCGGTGGCCGGCGGGGTGGAGTTGCTGCCCGGCGAGTACGAGTTGAAGTTGGTGGCCGCCGACCCCGGCCAGTCCGCGCCGCTGCCCGGCGGCGAGGGCGTGGTCGTGCTGGACACCACCCTCACCCCGGAACTGGTCGCCGAGGGACTGGCCCGGGACGTGGTCCGGGCCGTGCAGCAGGCCCGCCGGGAAGCCGGCCTGGACGTCGCCGACCGGATCACCGTGCTGGTCGAGGCCGGCCCGGCGGTGGCCGACGCGGTCACCGCGCACAACGGGTTCATCGCCGGGGAAACCCTGGCCGAGCGGGTCGAACTCGGCTCGGTCACGGCCGCGGTCAACCCGTTCGTCGGGGAGGCAGGCGAGGGCGAGCCGGTGCGGGTCGCGGTCGCCAGAATCTGACCGGGGGTACGCGCTCGGCGCACCGGATCACGGGCGGTCACCCGCTCGGGTCCGGTGCGCCGCGTACCGGGGCGGCGCGCAGCCCGGCTGGGCAGGTCAGATACCGTGGACGCGGAGACCTGGCACTTTCGGAGGACCGCTTGTCCGCGCTCTACACGCTTGGCCGCTTCACGCTGGCGCCCACTATCCGGGGGCTGTTCCGACCGTGGACTGAAGGGCTGGAGCACATCCCCGAGGAGGGGCCGGCGATCCTCGCCAGCAACCACCTGTCCGTCGCGGACTCGATCTTCCTGCCCTGCATCGTCCCGCGCACCATCAACTTCTGGGCCAAGCAGGAGTACTTCGCGGGCCGGGGTGTCAAAGGCAAGTTCACCGCCGCGGTATTCAAGGGCATCGGGCAGATTCCGGTGGACCGGGGCAACGGGCACGCCGCGATGGCCGCCATGGAGGTCGCCCTGGACGTGCTGGCGGCCGGCGGGCTGTTCGGCATCTACCCCGAGGGCACCCGCTCGCCCGACGGCAAACTGCACCGGGGCCACACCGGCATCGCCCGTATCGTGCTGGAAGCCAAGGTGCCGGTGATCCCGGTGGCGATGATGGGCACCGACAAGGTCCAGCCGATCGGCTCCAGAATGCCCAAGCTCGGCCACGCCATCGGCGTGCGGGTCGGCGAGCCACTGGACTACTCGGCGTACACCGTGGGGCCGCGTAACCCGAAGATGCTGCGCGAGATCACCGACGACATCATGCGGCACATCCAGCGACTCTCCAGCCAGGAGTACGTGGACCGGTACGCCTCCCGGGACAAGGGCGCCGCCACCTGACCCGGCCGGCGCTGACCCGGCTGTACGGGGCAGCAGGGGACGAGCGGGACTTCTAGGCTGCTCGGTGGCCTTCCCGCCCGATCAGGAGCACCCGGTGACCTCTGCGCGCGTACCCCGTCCACTGTCCGTGCTGCTCGTGGCCCTGACGGCGGCTGCTGCCCTGGCGGCGTGCGGCCCGGCAGCGGCCACCGATCCGGCGGCCGGCGACGCGTCCCCCACGGCGTCGGCCGGTGCCGTCGCGGACGCCCGGTTCGTCGCCACCGGCCACGCCCGCACCGCCCGCGCCGCCCTGGATTCGCTGCACTGGAGCAGTTTCGACCCGGCCGCCGCCTACCTGCGTGGCCCGCACTTCGCGCTCCGGCTGGCCGGCGTCGCGACCGTGCCGGAGCTGTCGCCGGAACTGCTGGACGCCTGCGGAATCACCGCCGTGCAACTCCCCGACGGCACCAAGCTGCCGGCCGGGCAGGGTCTGCGCGCCGCCCCCGGAGCTGAGTTCCTGCTCACCCGGGCGGTCAACGCCGGCTTCTCGCACTTCAGCGACAACACCCCGGCCGGGTTTGCGGTGGTGGTCGACGGCGCGTCCCGTCCGCTGGCCGCGACCAGCCTCGGCGCCGACCAGATCGTGCTGGCCAGCGTGCCGATCGGCAGCAAGGTGCAGCTCGCGGTCGCGGACGCGCAGCGCACCCAGACCATCGATCTGCGTACCGGCACGGCCGGCGGCCGGGTACCCCTGGAGTACCCGGAGCGGGGCGCCGGCGTGTCCAGCCTCGGCGACCTCTTCCTCCCCGAGGTGTCGGCCGCCCAGGCCGATCAGGCGATGGCCGGCTACACCCTGGACGTCACGGTCACCCTGCTGCCGTGGACGCCGGAGAAGGGCTGGGCGCCGGCCGGGCACGGCTGGCTGGAGGTCGCGGTCAGCTCCGTCCTGACGGTGCGTGGCGAGGTCAAGCTGGATCTCGGTAGGAGCCTGACGCTGCGGACCACGGGCGGGCACACCGTGCCGCTCACCGGCACGCTGGACATCAAGACCGCGGGCGAGATGATCAAGGAAGGGCCCAGCCTGACCGAGGCGGTGGACGTGCCCGCCGACACCACCGGCCTCACCGTCACCCTCTTCACCCACGGCGCCGTGCTCACCACCGGGGGGAAGCCCGGCGACTACCGGCGCTACGCCAACAAGCACTCGACGGCCACCCTCACCCTGGCCCCGGTGCAGCAGCAGGGTTGACGGTCCGGACCGGAAGCCGGTTACGTGGAGCGGTACGCCGCCCGGGGCAAGGGCGACAAGGGCTGAAGCGGGACAGCGGGCGGGCTGACTGCGCCCTATGCTCGCAGAGCCGCTTTGCCCTCAGGAGTTCCCGGTGACCACTATGCGCGTTCCGCGCCTGCTTGCCCTGCTCGTTGTCGTCCCGGTGGCGGCCGGCTGCGTTTCCCGGTCCGCGCTGCACCCGACCGGCGGGTCGACGGGCAGGTCGTCCGGGCTGATCTCGGTGCCCGCGCCCGCCGAGCTGGCAATCGCGGTCAGCGGCGGCGGTGACAAGGTCGCCGCGGACACCTGGAAAGCCTTTCCCGCCGATGCCTCGCTGCGCGGTCCGCACTTCACCGTGCGGGTCGCCGGCTCGGCCGTGCTGACCGAGGTCACCGGGGAACTGCTGCGCAACAGCGAGATGAGAGTGCCGGACCTGCCCGGCAGTGGTGAACTGTCGACCACCCAGGCGCTGCGCCCCGCCAAGGGATACGAACTGCTGCTGGCTCCGCTGATCACCGACGGCAGAACCGCGTACGACGACGACGCCCAGGTCAGCTACGCGGTGCTCGCGGACGGCGTCAGCCACCCGATCACGGCCGGGCCGGCGGTAGTGGGCCGGGCGGTGCTGGCCAGCGTGCCGGTCGGGGCGCCGGCGCTGCTGGCGGTCACCGACGCCGGCCGGACCCAGACCCTCGACCTGCGTACCGGCGTCCGCGCGCAGACCGTGCCATTGGAGTACCCGGAGCGCGACGGCATCAGCGACGGCATGCAGGACCTCTTCCTCCCGGGTACCAAGGCGGCCAATGTCTCCACCGCCGACGCGTACTACGGCCTCTCGGTGCACGCCCGGCTGCTGCCGTGGAGTCCGGGCAAGGGTTGGGCGCCGGACGGCCAGGGCTGGCTGGAGCTGGACATCGAGTCGACGCTCGGAGTGCAGGGCCACATCGTCGTAGACCTCGGCAAGAGCCTGACCATCCGTACCGGCGCCGGGCAGGCTGTTCCGGTCGCCGGCACGCTGGATCTCAAGTCACCGGACAAGGGGATGGCCCTCGTCAGCCTGGTGGTGGCCGTGCCGGCGGACACCACGAAGCTCACCCTCACCCTGCGGTCCAGCGCGACCGTGCGGACCACCAGTGGCTCGGCCGGTGCCTACACCCGGCTGGCCAGCTACCGTTCCAGCGGCACAGTGGAGTTGAAGTAACGGTGACCTCTGCGCGCGTACCCCGGCTGACCGCACTGACCGGCGTCCTCGCCGCGCTGGGCCTGGTGGCCGGCGGCTGCACCGCCGCCGGCAGCCACCCCACCGGTGGGCCTGCCTCGGCGTCCGTAACCGTCGCGGACGCCCAGTTCCTGGTCGCGTCCGGGGGTCCGGCCGAGGACCACGCCGCCCTGGACGCGCTCACCTGGACCCGGTTCGACCCGGCCGCCGCCTACCTGCGCGGCCCGCACTTCGCGCTGCGGGTGGCCGGCAGCGCCACCGTCGGGGAGCTGACCCCCGAGCTGCTCACCGCCTCCGGACTGTACCGGGTCACCCTGGCCGACGGCTCCCCGCTGCCGACCGGGCAGCCGCTGCGCGCCGCAACCGGCCAGGAGTTCCTGCTGATCAGGCTGACCGACGCCGGCTTCCCACACTTCCACGGGGTGAATCCGAGCTACACGCTGGTGGTGGCCGGTCAGCCTCGGGCGGTGCGGGAACAGTACCTGTCCGGCGGTGCGGTACTGGTCGCCAGCGTGCCGGCCGGCAGCCCGGTCACCCTCGCGGTCGACGACAAGCAGCGGGTGCAGAGCGTGGACCTGCGTACCGGGGTGGCCGCCGACCGGGTGCCGCTGGAGTACCCGGAGCGTGGGGGCAAGGTCGACAGCCTCGGCGACATCTTCGACCCGCGGATCACGGCGGCCAAGGCCGACGACGGGCTGCCCTATTTCAGCGTGGACGTGAACGCGACGCTGCTGCCGTGGACCGAGGCGAAGGGCTGGGCACCGGCCGGCCGGGGCTGGCTGGAACTCGTCGTGCAGGCCACCCTGCTGATCGGCTGCCACGTGAAACTCGACCTCGGTCGCAGCCTGACGATCCGGGCCGGCGGGAAGGCCGTGCCGGTGTCCGGGACCCTCGACCTCAAGGGCACCTACCTCGGCAGCGACAGCGTGACCGTGGCGGTGGACGTGCCGGCCGGCACCACCAGCCTCACCGTCAGCCTCTCCACCCATGCCACCGTGACCACCACCGACGGCCAGCCGGCGGCCTACGTGCGGTACGCCAACAAGAACTCCGCCGCCACGCTGACCCTGGCCCCGGTGGGCAAGCAGGGCTGACCGGCGCCCGTGACAGCATGGTCGGCGTGACAGCGCTGGTGCTCGCCTTCGTCGGACTCGTCGGCCTGGCCGTGGGCTCGTTCCTGAACGTGGTCGTCTACCGGGTACCCCGGGGCGAATCACTGCTGCACCCCGGCTCGCACTGCCCGTCCTGCGAGCACCCGATCCGGGAACGGCACAACGTCCCGGTGCTCGGCTGGCTGATCCTGCGCGGCCGGTGCGCCGACTGCGGCGCCCGGATCAGCCCCCGGTACCCGCTCGTCGAACTCGGTACCGGCGTCGCCTTCGTGCTCGTGGCAGCCCGGCTGCACCAGCTCGGGTTGGGCAGCGCCGCACCGGCGTGGCTGTGGTTCACCGCCGCCGGTATCGCGCTCGCGCTGATCGACCTGGACACCCACCGGCTACCCAACGCCATCGTGCTGCCGTCCTACCCGGTGCTCGCGGTGCTGCTCGCCGGATCCGCTGCCTACCAGCACGACTGGTGGTCGCTGGGCCGGGCGGCGATCGGCGGCGCGCTGCTGTTCGCCTTCTACGGCACGCTGCGGGTACTCAAGCCGGCCGCGATGGGGTTCGGGGACGTGAAGCTGGCCGGGCTGGTGGGCGCGGTGCTCGGGTACCTGTCCTGGTGGACGCTGGTGTTCGGGGCGTTCTTCGGGTTCCTGCTCGGGGCCGTGCTCGGGGTGGCGCTGATCGCGGTCGGTCGGGCGGGCCGCAAGACCCAGGTACCCTTCGGCCCCTTCATGATCGCCGGCGCGCTGCTGGCGCTGTTCGTCGCCGCCCCGCTCTCGGGCCTCTACAGCTATCCGTAGTCGGGGGCGCCCGGTGCCGTCCGGACGCCCCCGATCGGGTCAGCGCTGGATACTCCAGCTGTAGACGGTCACCTGTCGCGCCCCGCGCGCCGCCGTGCCCGGTGGGGTCGACGAGGCCGACCTTGGCCTTCAAACTCGGGTTTCCGGTGGTCGCGCAGGCGGCCGTCCCCGGGCAGACGAACACCTTCAGCAGAACCACGGTGTTGCTGTAGCCCGGATTCAGGTCCGGGTTTCGCGAGATCGGGTTGGCCAGAGTGTTGAACAGCATTGACCAGTAGGCGAACGCCCGGGCCACCACCCCGGCCCGGAAAGTGGGCCCGTCGCTGTGCTGCAACTGCATGTTGATGGTGGCCAGCGGCGTGTACGTGACGCCCTGGACGTACACCTCGTTGTTCCACGACCAGGTCGAGGTGAGCACCGGGCAGTGCGACCCGCCGGAGCTTGCCGGGTTGGTGATACACCCGTTCTGCGCGTGTACCAGGGTGGTTCCGACGGTGATGTTGGCCTTCAGTCCGTAGATGGCGATGGGCGGGCGGTTGGCGGAGTAGCTGCCGCACAGCTCCATCTTCCCGCCGCCCAAAATGCTGCCCTCCACGTTGATCCGGGCCGAGCTGCCGAAGACGAACTCCACACCCTTGCCGGCTCCGGGCGGGGTCCAGCCGCCGGCAGGGATGGGGTCCGGCGGGATGGTCGACTTGCACGCCCCCGGCACGCTGGGCGCGCTGGTGTCGCTCAGTGAGGCGGTGCCGCCGATGAGCCAACCCCTGGAGATCGTCCACTCGCCGTCGAAGTCGAAGTAGTAGGTGCCGGGCGGGAAGTAGTACTGGCCGCCGGTGCAGAACAGGCCGTTGTTGGTCAGGGTGTTCAGGCCGCCGAGGTTGGTGTAGATGCCGGGGGAGAAGGTGTACACCTTCGTTGGGCTGCCCAACAAGGCACAGGTCGGGGCCGACTTCACCTTGGCGTCGGCGCCGGTGAGGACGGTCGGCATGTAGTTGGGGTCGACGCCCTTGCCGTCGGTGGCTGACGAGCCGCCGATGTTGCACGCCTTGGTGGCGGCCACGATGGTGCCGCTGCACGCCTTGCGGGCGGTCACCGTCGAGTCACTGACGATCTTGTCCACGTCGACGTTGGAGTTGGAGAAGATGTCGCCGTGGACCTGGAGCACGTCGGAGCTGAAGTAGGTGTGGATGTTGACGCCGTCCTCGGCGGCGTCGGTGCTCAGGCTGAGGATCGAGTTCGACGGACGGTTGCTGCTGGTGATCGCCACCCCGGTGCCCGTCACGCTGTCGGTGGTGTCCAAGTCGCAGGTCACCGCCGCCGAGTAGGCCTTGTTGGTGCTGCTGGCCGGCGAGAAGTTCGCCAGCGACAGCTTGTTGCCCGCCTGTAGGCAGGTCGACCCGGTGGCCCCGGTGTAGGCGCTCTTGCGCAGGGCGTTGACTGCCACCTGGGCTGCGCCGTCGGCGGCGGCGGCCTGGGCGGCCTGGGCGCGGACCGCGATGGTGCCGCGCATGCTGGCGTCCACGAAGGCGAGCAACGTGCCGATCACCACGGCCACCACGGTGATGAAGATGAGCGCCATCAGCAGCGTCGCGCCGCTGTCGTCGGAGTGGGCGAGTCGATGTGCCATCGCCCACCGGCGCGGCCGGGTGGGGGCCTTGGCCGTCCGGGTCATGTCTGCCTCCGCTGGCCGATCAGTTTGACGTCGAGAATGGGGTCGGCGGTGTTCTTGACCCGCAGGTGCAGGGTCAGTGAGACGGTCTGCGGCACGTCTGCGGCGGTGCAGGTGGACGAGCAGGACACCGGGTCCGACGAGCTCAGGTTGTGTGCCAGCACGATGTCGACGGGCGGGTTTGCGCCGACGCACTTGACCCGGTGCAACTGCTGTTCGGTGCCGACGGTCCGGACCACGTAGTCGACCCGTACCACGGCGGGTGTCTGGGTGGCGGCCGGGTCGTCCCAGAACAGCCGGAGCAGGATCGTGCCGGCCGTCGCACACGGGAACGTCGTATCGCTCACCGCCGGGCTGATGTAGATCGACTGTGCCAACGGGTACGGCGTGCCCGTCCCGGTCGGGACGACGGTCCAGTCGTGCCGGCCGAGGCTCTGCACGTCCTGGGCGAAGTAGGCAGCGGCGATCTGCGCGTCGTGCGAGACGCCCAGCCGGTTGGTGGTCGTGGTGGTGTTCTTGAAGTAGGCAATCAACGCATTGCCGAGCGGGACGGCGATGACGGCCATGATCGCGATGGTGACCATCAGCTCGACCAGGGTGAAGCCGCGCTCGTCAGCCGGCCGTCGGCAGGAGCGCCACGCGCCGCCCGGTTGACGGGCCGGCCGGTGCCGGCGGGTCGGGGTCAGTTCGGTCAGGCGCATGCGGTGTCCGAAGGGAAGTCGGTGATGTTCCGGCAGGGCTTGCGGATGACGATGGCCAGCGTCTCGGAGACCTTGCCGTCGCTGCTGGCGATCTTCAGGGTGACCCGCTGGACGCCCAGGTCGTTGGCGGCCGTGCAGCCGGTCGTGACGAAAGCGTTGGTGCTGTTCAGGTAGGCCACCTGGGTGACGGTGCGGGTGTAGCCGGCCGGCGGGGTGTAGGCGGTGCCGTAGACCCCGGTGCCGGCACAGGCGGTGTACTTGGTCGTGGTCGCCGCGACCTCGGTCTCGACGGCCTCCGCGTACGCGCGCACCGCCGCACCGGCGACCGCCTGCTTGCGGTGGGTACTGGTGAGCATCATGACGTTGGCGATGGCCCCGAGGATGGTGACCACGGCGATTCCCATGATCGCGACGGTGACGACCATCTCGACCAGCGTCTCGCCGCGCTCGCCGTCGTCGCGGGGCCGGGGGGACGGCCGCGCATCAGACGCTGGTGGAGCTGAAGATGCCGTACATGGCGGAGACCAGGGCGATGGCCACGAAGCCGACAACCACGCCCATCACCACGATGACCACCGGCTCGAACAGCGAGGTGATCTTCTTGAGCTTGTAGTCCAGCTCGCTCTCGTAGTACCGGGCGATCACCTCGAGCTGCATGTCCAGCGTGCCGGTCTCCTCGCCCACCCGGATCATCCGGGAAGCCGTGCCGGGGAACAGCTTGGTCCGCGACAGCGGCTGGGCCAGCCCTTCGCCGTGCAGCATCGCCTCGCTCACCGAGGCCAGCGACTTGGTGAAGACCAGATTGCGGACCGACTCGCTGGCCACCCGCATCGCCTCGGGCAGCGCCACCCCCGCGCCGGCCATCGAGGCCAGTACCCGACAGAACCGCTCCACCAGCGCGTACCGCACGGCAGCGCCGATCACCGGCAGGCGCAGCAGCACCCGGTCCCGGATGTGCCGACCGCCCTCGGTGCGGATCATCAGCGCGTAGGCCACGCCGAGCACGACCACCCCGCCGAGCATCGCCCACCACCAGCTGGCGACGAAGTCGGTGATCGCCAACAGGATCCGGGTGGGCAGCGGCAGCTTGGTGTTCAGGCTGGCGAAGAAGACCTTGAACCGGGGCAGTACGAAGGCGGCCAGGATGACCACGGTGCCCACCGACATCAGCGCCACAATGGCTGGGTAGATCAGGGCGGCCTTGACCTTGCGCCGCGCCTCCAGATCCCGCTCCAGGTACTTCGCGAGCTGGTCGAGGACTGCGTCCAGCTGGCCGGTGAGCTCGGCGGACCGCAGGATGCCCCGATAGAAGGCCGGGAACGTCTTCGGGTGCCGGTCCAGGCAGTCGGTAAGCGTCTCGCCCCGGCGTAGCCCGTCCTCGACCTCGACCATCATCCGCTTGAGCGCCGGGTTGGCCGCCTCCTCGCCGAGGATGTGTACCGCCTCCACCAGCGGCAGGCCGGCCCGGATGAACGCGCCGAGTTGCCGGGACAGGTGCATGATCTCTTCGCGCTTGACGTTCGAGCCGAACAGCTCGAACTGCAGCACGCTGGTCTTCTGGGTGACCCGGATGTTGGTCAGGTGCCCCCGGCTCAGCGCGAGCTCGGCAGCCTGCCGCGACTCCGCGTCCTGGTACCCCTTGACGCTCCGCCCGTCCGGGTCGGTCGCGACATAGGCGAACTTACTCACATCAGCCCCCAACCACATAGATAGAGCGAAGTACCTCGGCCAGCGTGGTCACGTTCGTCTCGACCAGGCGGGCGGCCTCCTCCTGGAGGGTGCGCATGCCCTCGGCGCGGGCCACCCGGCGGATCTCGTCGTGCGGCGCGCGGGCCAGCATCAGCGCCCGGATGCCCTCGGTGACCGGCATCATCTCGTAGACGCCGATGCGCTCCAGGAATCCGGTCTGGGCGCAGAAGTTGCAGCCGTACCCGCGCACGAAGCCGCCGGCCGGCGCGGTGCCGCCGATCGCCTGCAGCAGCGCCAGCTCCTGCGGCGAGGGCTGGTAGGGCGCGCGGCAGTGGTCGCAGCTGCGCCGGACCAGCCGCTGGGACAGCACCGCGGTGACCGAGGAGGCGACCAGGAAGCTCTCGATGCCCATGTCCAGCAGCCGGTGCAGGGCGGCCGGCGCGTCGATGGCGTGCAGCGAGGAGAGTACGAAGTGGCCGGTGAGCGCCGACTGCACGGCGATCCGGGCGGTCTCCACGTCCCGGATCTCGCCGACCAGGATGACGTCGGGGTCCTGCCGCAGGATCGAGCGCAGACCGTCGGCGAAGGTCAGCCCGGTCTGCTCGCTGATCTGGATCTGGTTGACCGACGGGATCCGGTACTCCACCGGGTCCTCGATGGTCATCACGTTCTTCTCGGGGCTGTTCACCTCGGCCAGCGAGCCGTAGAGCGTGGTGGTCTTGCCGCTGCCGGTCGGCCCCGCGCAGATCACCATGCCGTACGGCGAGCGCAGCAGCGCCGTGTAGGTGGCCACCATGTCGTCGGGCATCCCGAGCTGGCTGAGGCTGAGCAGCGACCGGCTCTTGTCGAGCAGCCGCAGCACCACCTTCTCGCCCTCGACGACCGGCGTGGTGGCGACCCGGATGTCGACGCCGTGCCCCTCGATGTCCATGCTGATCTGGCCGTCCTGCGGGCGGCGGCGCTCGACGATGTTCAGCCCGGCCAGGATTTTGACCCGGCTGACCACCGCCGGACCCATCGCCACCGGCAACTCCAGCACGTCGTGCAGCGCGCCGTCGATCCGGTACCGGACGCCGATCTTCTCGGTGTGCGGCTCGATGTGCACGTCGGAGGCCCGGTCCCGGAGCGCCTGCTTGATGATCATCTGGACCACCTGGACAACCGGCGCGTCGTCGGTGCCGGAGACCTCCAACTTGACCGGCGCGCGCCGGGTGGAGTGCTGCGCCTCGAAGACCCGGACCTGCCCGGTGACCCCGGTCAAGCGCCCGGTAGCTGTTGCCGAGTGCCCGGGTCACGTCGCCCTGGGCAGCCGCCTTGACCAGGATCGGCCTGCCCAGCGCGGCGCGCAGTTCGGCGATCGCGGCCTCGCTGGGGAAGGCGGTCGGCGACCACCACGGTGTCGTTCTGCACGGCGAGCGGGATGGCGACCAGCCGGCGGGCCACCTCCTCGTCGAGCAGCTTGGTGGCCTCCGGATCGGGGGTGGTCCGGCGCAGGTCGACGACCTCCAGCGAGTGCTGGTACGCCACCACCCGGGCCAGGTTGCGCTCGTCCAGCACGCCGGACTCGATCAGCCGCTGGCCGAGCAGCTTCGCCGGCCCGCTCTGCGCCTCGGCCAGCGCCGCCTGCACCACGGCGTGCGGCACCAGGTTCGACTCGACCAGCACCTCACCGATCCGCCGCCCGCCGGGCACGATGATCACGTCGGCGGGGCGGACCGGCGCGATCACCGAGGGCCGGCCGCCGTTCGGGTCGCCCGCCGGCTTCGGCTGGGGCTTCGCCTCAGGCTCGGGGGCCTTGCTGCGCCCGAGCCTCATGCCCGCTCGCCCACTTCGATCTCCTTCGGGGTGCAGGCTGCGGACGATGGCCTCGTCGTAGCTCACCACACCCGCCTTGACCAGGGTGTTCAGCGACTGCTCCAGAGTGGACATGCCGTCCTTGCTGCCGGTAAGCATGGAGTTGCGTAGTTGGTGGGTCTTGGAGTCCTTGATGATGTTGCGGACCGCCGTGGTGGCGATGAGGATCTTCGTGCGCCGCCACCATGCCGCGCCCGATCCGGGGGATCAGTCGCTGGTAGATGATCGCGGTAAGCGCCCCGGCGAACTGGGCGCGGATCTGCGCCTGCTGGTCGTTGGGGAAGACGTCGATGATCCGGGCCAGGCGTCTGCGCGGCGTCGTTGGTGTGCAGCGTGGCGAGGACCAGGTGGCCGGTCTCGGCGATGGTCAGCGCGGCTGCGATCGACTCCAGGTCGCGCATCTCGCCGACGAGTACCACGTCCGGGTCGGAGCGCAGCGCGGCCCGCAGCGCGCCACCGAAGGTGTCGGTGTCGCGGCCGACCTCGCGCTGGTTCACGATCGACAGGTTGTGGTCGTGCACGTACTCGATCGGGTCTTCGATGGTGATGATGTGGCAGGCCCGCTCGTTGTTGATCTGATTGATCATGGCGGCCAGCGTGGTGGTCTTGCCCGAGCCGGTCGGCCCGGTGATCAGGATCAGTCCCTGGTGCATCCGGGTCAGCTCGGTGATGATCGCCGGCATTCCCAGCTCGGCCAGGCTCGGCACCCGGCGCGGCACCATCCGCAGCGCGATCGACGTGTGCCCGCGCTGGCTGAACGCGCTGGCCCGGACCCGGGCGTCCATCCGCCAGTCGAACGCGAAGTCGTACTCGCCGACTCGCCCCGCTCGGCTCCTGCCCCGGGGTGAGCAGCTCGGCCAGCATCAGGTCGGCGTCGTAGCTGGCGATCACGGATGGTCCTCGACCGGCCGTAGCGTGCCGTCGATACGCACCTGCGGCGCCATGCCCACGGAGATGTGCAGGTCTGTCCCGCCGCTGTTGCGCAGCACGTCGAGCAGCGCGCCGATCCGGCTCGACAGCGAAGGACTCTCGGACATTCCTGTACTCCTCGTGGGGACCGCGGCGCGCGGTGGGTATGTCGTCGCCGACGGTCCGCCGAACCGGACGTCGGACAGTGGCGATGCTCGCGAGTGGGTGACAGGGCCCGTGGCCGGTGGGCGAGCCGGCGATGCCGGCCCGCCCACCGCCTGGCGAGATCTAGCTACTGCGTCAGCAGACTGTGCCGGCCGATGGTCGGGGCGGCCTTGGCGTCCGCGCCCTTGCCGTAGGTGATCGTGTAGTGGGTGCTGTTCGGTGCGGACTGCAGCTCGCCGTCGTCGACCAGCGCCTTGATGTTGTTGTCGACGCCGTCGGTGACCACGTCGTCGAGGGACGGGTAGGCGCTGTTGTTGGCGTAGTAGCCCTCGACGGCGACCTGGACCGTCTTGACGTCGGTCTGGCAGGCGGCCTTCTCGCCGCGGTCGTTGACGAAGCGGACCGAGAAGACGACGACGCCGGCGAGCACGCCCAGGATCACGATGACGATGAGCAGTTCGATGAGGGTGAAGCCGCCCTCGTTCTGACGGGCTGCGCGAAGGCGCTGGAGGCGCTGGAGCACGAGATCTCCCAAGGGGACGGGGGCCGGGGTGGCCGCCACAGGTGGAGCCCGGGCACCGAGGGGTACCGGGCGGAGGTTGTACCGCCGCCACCGACCGTCCATCCGGGGGGTGTGGACGGTCCGTGGGCAGCCCTCCGCCGCGGCCCGAGTTGGCCGATGCGATGGGCATTTCCGCTGCTGGTTGGCGCGGCGTGCGGAACGCTACCGATTTCCGGAGACTTACTCACTACGCCTTACGGCCGACTCAATCATTCCTATGAACGACAACCTGACCCGCTGCGGATGGTCGGATTTATCAGCCGTCCGGCTGAACGGCAGTCGCCGAATGCCACCGGGCGACGATGTTCGGCGGCTGCCGGCGCAGATGCGCTGCCCAATCCCGACTTCGCCGGGGTGATCTCCTGACTCCCCAGTCAGTCCGGCGGCGATGTGGCCGGATTCAAACACATAGCGCGGGCACTGTCAGTAATTGCAGGGCCCTGCTCGTACCGGTGCCTTATTGGTTGATCAAAGCAGTCTGAGGAATGCTTTGACACAGGTAATCCGCCGCATCCCAACAATGCGTCTGGTGCGGCCATGGTGCTTTTGTCGAAATGGCAGCGTAGAAGTCGGGGACGGGGTGTCGGCGGTCCGGCCGGGGGTAGCGGCGGCCAGCCGGGCGGGGCCGCCCGCGTACCCTGGTTCGTTATGAGTGTCCCCAGCGTGTGGCCCCAGGTTGAGCAGTTGCTGCCCCGGATCAGCAAGCCGATCCAGTACGTGGGCGGCGAGCTCGGCGCGGTCGTCAAGGACTGGGACTCGGCAGCCGTGCACTGGGTGCTGATGTACCCGGACGCCTACGAGGTCGGCCTGCCCAACCAGGGCGTACAGATCCTCTACGAGGTACTCAACGAGCAGCCCGACGTGCTGGCCGAGCGCACCTACGCGGTCTGGCCCGACCTGGAGGCGCTGATGCGCGCCGAGGGCGTGCCCCAGTTCACCGTCGACGCGCACCATCCGGTCGGCGCGTTCGACCTGTTCGGCATCTCGTTCTCCACCGAGCTCGGCTACACCAACATGCTCACCGCGCTGGACCTGGCCGGCATCCCGCTGCACGCCCGCGACCGCGACGACTCGCACCCGGTGGTGGTGGCCGGCGGGCACGCCGCCTTCAACCCGGAGCCGATCGCCGACTTCATCGACGCCGCCGTACTCGGCGACGGCGAGGAGGCGGTACTGGAGATCACCGCGATCGTCCGCCAGTGGAAGGCCGAGGGCAGCCCCGGTGGCCGTGACGAGCTGCTGCTGCGGCTGGCCCGCACCGAGAGCGTCTACGTGCCGCGCTTCTACGACGTCGACTACCTGCGCGACGGGCGCATCCAGCGGGTGGTGCCCAACCGCGCGGACGTGCCGTTCCGGGTGCACAAGCGCACCACCATGGACCTGGACGCCTGGCCGTACCCGAAGAAGCCACTGGTGCCGCTCGCCGAGACGGTGCACGAGCGGTACGCCGTGGAGATCTTCCGAGGGCTGTACCCGGGGCTGCCGGTTCTGCCAGGCCGGCATGATCACCCGGCCGGTCCGCGAGCGCTCGATCACCACCGTCGGCCAGATGGTCCGCGACGGGCTGGAGTTCTCCGGCTTCACCGAGGTCGGCCTGCTCAGCCTCTCCAGCGCCGACCACTCCGAGATCGGCGACATGTGCTCCGGCCTGGCCGAGCAGTACGCGGGCACCAACGTCTCGCTGTCACTGCCCAGTACCCGGGTGGATGCCTTCAACATCGACCTGGCCCAGGAGCTCTCCCGCAACGGTCGACGGACCGGGCTCACCTTCGCCCCGGAGGGCGGCTCCGAGCGCATCCGCAAGGTCATCAACAAGATGGTGACCGAGGAGGACCTCATCCGCACCGTCGTCACCGCCTACACCAACGGCTGGCGGCAGGTGAAGCTGTACTTCATGTGCGGTCTGCCCACCGAGACCGACGAGGACGTCCTGCAGATCGCCCGGATGGCGCAGGAGGTGATCAAGGCCGGCCGCAAGGCCACCGGCTCCCGCGACATCCGCTGCACCGTCTCCATCGGCGGTTTCGTGCCCAAGCCGCACACCCCGTTCCAGTGGGCGGCGATCTGCCCGCCGGAGACCATCGACCACCGGCTCCGGCTGCTCAAGCAGGCGATCAACTCGGACCGGTCGCTGGGCCGGGCGATCGGCTACCGCTACCACGACGGCGAGCCGTCGCTGATCGAGGGCCTGCTGTCCCGCGGCGACCGCCGGGTCGGCGCGGTCATCCAGCGGGCCTGGGAGCACGGACAGCGCTTCGACGGCTGGTCCGAGCACTTCTCCTACACCCGCTGGGTGGAGTCGGCCGCCGAGGTGCTGCCGGACGCTCGGCGTGGACCTGGCCTGGTTCACCACCCGCGAGCGCGAGCAGTCCGAGGTACTGCCCTGGGACCACCTGGACTCCGGGCTGGACAAGGACTGGCTCTGGCAGGACTGGCAGGACTCGCTGTCGGAGTACGAGCAGGACGACTGCCGGTGGACGCCGTGCTTCGACTGCGGCGTCTGCCCGAGCATGGACACCGAGATCCAGATCGGCCCCACCGGTCACAAGCTGCTCCCGCTCACCCCCGTCAACACCGGCCTCAAGGTGCCGGCCGCGGCCGGCGCGGCCCAACCCGGACACAGTCACGGGGCACAGCCAGGGGCACAGTCACGAGGGACATGGCCACGATCACCCGGTATCGGCGGGAGTGCCCGGCGGTCGAGACCGAGCGGCTGAGCGCGGTTCGCCACGCCCGGCCGTCGAGGTGTCGGAAAGATCACAGGAGGTACCCCCATCGCCAGGAATCAACCGGAGTCCAACCAGGCCCCGGTCGTCCAGCGCATCCGCATCCGCTACGCCAAGCGCGGGCCGCTGCGGTTCACCTCGCACCGGGACTTCGCCCGGGCGTTCGAGCGCGCCGTGCAGCGGGCCCGGGTACCGATCGCGTACTCGCAGGGCTTCTCGCCGCACCCGAAGATCTCCTACGCCTCCGCCGCGCCGACCGGGGTGGCCAGCGAGGCCGAGTACCTGGAGATCGGGCTACAGGCGTGGGCCGACCCGGATCAGGTCCGACTCGCCCTGGACGCGGCGCTCTCGCCCGGTCTGGACGTGCTGGCCGCGATCGAGGCGAGCGGCGCCAGCCTGGCCGACCAGATGGTCGCCTCGCTGTGGCGGATGGAGTTGCCCGGGGTGAGCCGACGAGGCGGCGCGACACGCGGTGGCCGAGTTCCTGGCCCGCCCCGAGGTACCCGTGGAGCGGATGACCAAGCAGGGCCGGCGCACTTTCGACGCCCGGATCGCGGTACTCACTCTGGTGGTTGTGCCGCCGTCGACGCCGCCTTCTGAGCTGGCGGGGAGTACGTGTGCGATACTCGAATCCGTCGTCCGGCAGCTAACGCCGACCGTACGACCCGATGACGTCCTTTCTGGTCTGCGCCTTGTGGCCGGCCTGGAGCCGGCGGCCCCAGCTCGGGTGACCCGGCTATCCCAGGGGCCGCTGACTGCGCAGACGGAGATAGGCGACCCGTTCCTGGCGGAAAGCGGCGAGGCAGCGGTTCGGTGAACCGGTAATCATCGGAGTGCCGTCCGACTAGGCGGCGCTGGCAGACTTCGTCACTGGGTGCACTCGCACGCGGTGGCGGTGACCCGTGACATCCCTGCGTGGCCGCGTTATCGCGCCCGGGTGATGTGCAGAACTGGAGATCGTCCGAAATGCTCGACAACGAGCCAACGGGCGGGCCGGAGGCCGGCAACACGCCGACCAACGAGACCGCCGACAACGAGACCCCGCGCCGCACGCGGGCGCGGACCACCAGGTCCCGCGCCACCAAGGCGGACGCGGACGACAGCACGGCCACCGACCGACGGCGGCCCCACCGGCGGCCGACCAGTCGGCGGCGGGGCAGGCCGCGTCGCCGGACGTCGAGGAGGCCGCGCCGACCCGCCGTCGTCGCCGCCGCGCCGATACCCCCGAAGACACCGAGGCCGAGGGCGCTCCGAGCGCCACCGACCAGCCGGCCGAGGGTGCGGACGATGAGGCCCCGGCCCCCGCGCGCCGCTCCCGTCGCCGGGCCGCCGCCCCGGAACCGACCGATGTCGGCCCCGAGCCGGCCCCGACTGCTCCGGCCGGCACTGCTTCAGCGACCGCCGGTCCGGCTGCAGCTGGTCCGTCCGGCATTGCCCCGGGTGCTTCTGGTCCGTCGGGTATCGCGCCTGGCGCGCCAGGTCTGTCCGGTATCGCGCCGGGTGCGCCCGGCCAGCAGGATGCGGAAGACGCCGCGGACCTCGTCCCGGCGGCGGACCCCGCCCACTGTCCCGGTGCTGTTCATGGCCCCCGAGGTCACCCGTGCCGAGCAGGCCCGCGAAGCCCGTGAGGCGCGTGCGGCGGCCCGCGCCGAATCCGGCCGTGCCGAGCCTGGCCGTGCCGAGACCGGCCGCGAGTCGGGCCGTGCGGAGTCCGCGCGGGGCCAGTCGGCGCGGGGCGAGTCGGCGGACGAGGACACCGACGAGGGTCGGGGTCAGACCGTCCGATCCGACGCGGACACCGGCGAGGGCGAGGAGGCCGGCGGCGGTAGCCGATCCAGCCGGCGCAGTCGCCGGGGCCGGCGCACCGCCGGATCGGAGACCGCCGAGTCGCTCGCCGACGAGGCGTCCGCCGACGAGGCGAACACCTCGGCCGAGGCCGACGAGAACGACGAGGATGACGACGACGATGACGACAGCGCCGCCGGCCGGCGGCGTCGCCGTCGCGGCCGTCGCGGTCGGGGTCGGGGCAAGGGCCCGGGTTTCGAGGACGACGAGGAGGCCGAGGCCGACGAGCCGGCCGCCGCGGACGAGGCGGGCGAGGAGGAAGAGGCCGAGGCCGGCGAGTCGGTGACCCGGCGTCGCCGCCGTCGCCGCCGTGGCGGTTCCTCCGGCGACGGGTCGGAGAGCACCGAGGACGGGGTACTCACCGTGGTGCGGGTACGCCCGCCGCGGGCTGCCCGCGACGAGGTGCAGGGGGTATCCGGCTCGACCCGGCTGGAAGCCAAGCGCCAACGCCGTCGGGACGGGCGCGACCAGCGGCGTACCCGGCCGCCGATCCTGTCCGAGTCGGAGTTCCTGGCCCGCCGCGAGGCGGTCGACCGGGTCATGGTCATCCGGGAGAAGGGCGACCGGACCCAGATCGCCGTACTGGAGGACGGGGTGCTCGTCGAGCACTACGTCACCCGGGCGTCGTCCGGCACCATGGTCGGCAACGTGTACCTGGGCAAGGTGCAGAACGTGCTGCCCAGCATGGAGGCCGCCTTCATCGACATCGGCCGGGGCCGCAACGGCGTGCTCTACGCCGGCGAGGTCAACTGGGACGCGGCCGGCCTGGAGGGTCGGGCCCGCTCCATCGAACAGGCGCTCAAGTCGGGCGACTCGGTGCTCGTCCAGGTCACCAAGGACCCGATCGGCCACAAGGGGGCCCGGCTCACCAGCCACCTGGCGCTCTCCGGCCGGCACCTGGTCTACGTACCCGGCGGCAACACCTCCGGGATCAGCCGCAAGCTCGCCGACACCGAGCGCAAGCGGCTGCGCGACGTACTCAAGCACCTCGTCCCCGAGTCGGCGGGCGTGATCGTGCGGACCGCCGCCGAGGGCGCGGCCGAGGACGAGCTGGAGCGCGACGTCACCCGGCTGCAGGCGCAGTGGGAGGAGATCGAGCGCAAGTCCACCCAGGGTGGCGCGCCGGTCCAGCTCTACGAGGAGCCCGACCTGGTCATCCGGGTGGTCCGGGACCTGTTCAACGAGGACTTCCGGGAACTGGTCATCCAGGGCAACACCGCGTACGAGATGGTCGAGGGGTACCTCAACCACGTCTCGCCGGACCTGGTCGACCGGCTGCACCGGCACACCGGCAACGCCGACCTGTTCGCCGCCCGCCGCGTCGACGAGCAGATCCTCAAGGGCCTGGACCGCAAGGTCTACCTGCCCTCGGGTGGTTCGCTGGTGATCGACCGGACCGAGGCGATGACCGTCATCGACGTCAACACCGGCAAGTACACCGGTACCGGTGGCAACCTGGAGGAGACGGTCACCCGCAACAACCTGGAGGCGGCCGAGGAGATCGTGCGCCAGCTGCGGCTGCGCGACCTCGGCGGCATCGTGGTGATCGACTTCATCGACATGGTGCTGGAGAGCAACCGGGACCTGGTCCTGCGCCGGCTCACCGAGTGCCTGGGCCGGGACCGGACCAAGCACCAGGTCACCGAGATCACCTCGCTGGGCCTGGTGCAGATGACCCGTAAGCGGATCGGCCTGGGCCTGCTGGAGTCGTTCAGCGAGACCTGCGAGCACTGCAAGGGCCGTGGCGTGATCATCCACGCCGAGCCGGTACCCGAGCGCAAGCCGGCCGCCAAGGCCACCGCCGAGGTCGCCTCGGCGGCCACCAACGGCGGCCGCAAGCGGGGATCAGACCACTCAGGCCACCCGACGACACCCATGCGACCAGCACAGATGATGGTCAAGTGGCAGTCGGGGCGCACGGCGGGCAGGATGGCGGGCAGGAGCAGACCGAGCAGTCGGACCACCCGGGCGGCCATGACGGCGCCGGCGAGCCGGCTCCCGCATCCGCCCCGGCCAAGCGCCGCACCCTGTGGAGCAGCCGGCGGCGGTCCCGGTAATCACCGGGCGACCCGAGGAGTTCCCCCCATGCGACGACGCCGGCACGGCGCGCCTTCCCGCGCCCTGACGACCGTCCCGTTACCCACCGCATCCGCCGTGGCCCGGCGCTCTGCCCCAGCAGGCGTCGCGGCCCGGCGGCCTGCGCCAGCGGGCGCCGCGGCCCGGCGGGCTGCATCGTCAGACTTGGTGGTCCGGCGCGAGCTGCCATCGCCCGTTGTGGCGCGGCGGGGTCTGCTGCCGACTGCCGTGGCCCGGCGGGCGGCGGCCGTTGTGCTCGGCCTGACCGGCTTCGCAACGGTGGCAGGCTGCACCAACGCTCCGGCCGCGCCGGTCGCCGCACCAGCGCCGACCGGGTCCACGGTGCGCGCGACGCCCAGCCCGTCGGGCAACACCAGCGCCGTGTGCCAGCAGATCAACGCGGCCGTCGCCGGTGACCTGACCGCGTTCGGCACCGACGTGGGTACCTTCGCCGGGCACCTGGCCGAGAAGAACACCACCGGAGCCGGCAAGGCGAAGTCCGCCGCGCTCGGCCGGCTGACCGGCCTGGCCGGCAAGATCCGTACCGTCGGGCAGCAGGCGAGCGAACCGCGAAGTCGGCGCGGCGGCCACTGCCACCGCCGACAATCTGGAGGCGCTCGCCGCCGACCCGGCCCTGCTGGCGAACGTGCACGCGGCCGCCGACGTGCCACCGGTGATCAGCCGGGTGACGCTGGCCACCGATCCCATGGTCAACGCCTGCATGTGACCCGGCCGACGTCTACGGGTGACCGGCGATCCGGGCCGGCAATTTTGGGGCCGGCCGGGCCATGACGTATCCTGACCTACGGCCCACTATCGTGCGCCAGTGTTCGCGTGCCCCTGCGGCGCGCGCCACGAGTTCATCCGCCTGTAGCTACGACTAGGGAGTACGTCTCCGATGTACGCGATCGTCAAGACCGGCGGCAAGCAGTACAAGGTCGCCGAGGGCGACGTGATCGAGGTCGAGAAGCTCGCGGGTGCCCCCGGCGACGATGTGTCGCTGACGGCGGTTCTGCTCGTGGACGGCGAAGACCTGGTGACCGACGCGGCGAAGCTTGCCCAGGTCGCGGTGACCGGTTCGGTCGTCGCGCACACCAAGGGTCCGAAGATCCGGATTCACAAGTTCAAGAACAAGACTGGCTACCACAAGCGCCAGGGTCACCGTCAGCCGCTGACCAAGATCAAGGTCACCGGCATCTCCAGCGGGAAGTAGGCATCCAGAGATGGCACACAAAAAGGGTGCGTCCAGCTCGCGTAACGGCCGGGACTCCCAGGCCCAGCGGCTGGGCGTGAAGCGGTTCGGCGGCCAGCTCGTCAACGCCGGTGAGATCCTGATCCGGCAGCGGGGCACCAAGTTCCACCCCGGTGACCTGGTCGGTCGGGGCAGCGACGACACACTGTTCGCGCTCGCCGCCGGCAACGTCCTCTTCGGCGCGAAGCGCGGTCGCAAGACCATCAGCATCGTCCCAGCGGAGAACTGAACCACTACGCGTTGTGACGGGCCGGCCGGGACGCTTGTCCCGCCGGCCCGTCGCTGTTTTTGTCCGGCCCGGTGCGGTTGTCCGCGCGCGGTGCCGGGCGTGACTGAGGAGAGTTGACGACGTGACCAGTTTCGTGGACCGCGTGGTCCTGCATGTGCAGGCCGGGGATGGCGGGCACGGTTGCGTCTCCATCCTGCGCGAAAAGTTCAAGCCACTGGGCGGCCCGGACGGTGGTAACGGCGGGCGCGGCGGCGACGTCATCCTGGTCGTCGACCCCGAGGTGCACACCCTGCTGGACTTCCACTTCCACCCGCATGTGAAGGCCACCAACGGCACCGGCGGGATGGGCGGGCACCGGCAGGGCGCCAACGGTACCGACCTGACCCTCAAAGTGCCGGACGGCACCGTCGTGCACACCGCCGACGGCGAGGTGCTGGCCGACCTGATGGGCGTGGGTACCACCTTCGTCGTGGCCCAGGGCGGGCGCGGCGGGCGGGGCAACGCCTCGCTGGCCAACACCCGCCGTCGGGCTCCCGGCTTCGCCGAACTGGGCGAGCCCGGTGACCGGCTGGATGTGGTGCTGGAACTCAAGAGCGTCGCCGACGTCGGTCTGGTCGGCTTCCCCAGCGCCGGCAAGTCCTCGCTGATCTCGGTGCTCTCCGCAGCCCGACCCAAGATCGCGGACTATCCGTTCACCACCCTGGTGCCCAACCTCGGCGTTGTGCAGGCCGGCGACGACACGTTCACCATCGCGGACGTGCCCGGGCTTGATCCCCGGCGCGGCCACCGGCAAGGGCCTGGGCATGCAGTTCCTGCGGCACATCGAGCGGTGCGCGGTGCTGGTACATGTGGTGGACACCGCCGCGCTGGAGACCGAGCGGGACCCGCTGGGTGACATCGACGCGCTGGAGCGCGAGCTTTCCGCGTACGGCGGGCTGGCAGACAAGCCCCGGCTGGTGGTCCTCAACAAGATCGACGTACCGGACGGGCGTGACCTCGCGGACATCGTCCGGCCCGACATCGAGGCTCGTGGCCTGCGGGTACTCGCGGTCAGCGCGGCCACCGGCGAGGGGCTCAAGGAGCTGACCTACGCGCTCGCCGAGGTGGTCCGGACGAACCGGGAGGCAACCCCGATCGCCGAGCCGACCCGCCTGGTGCTGCGTCCGCGGGCCGTGGACGACGCCGGCTTCACCGTGGAGCTGGGCGAGGACGGCGTGTACCTGGTCCGCGGCGACCGGGTGGAGCGCTGGGTCAAGCAGACCAACTTCGACAACGACGAGGCCGTCGGCTACCTGTCCGACCGGCTGGCCCGGATCGGCGTGGAGGCCGCGCTGGCCAAGGCCGGCGCCGAACAGGGCGCGCCGGTACGCATCGCCACCCACGAGTTCGAGTACCAGCCGACGCTCTACTCCGACCTCGACTACGTCCCCAGCGAGCGCGGCACCGACTGGCGGCTCGAGGAGCAGTCCAACCGTCCCACCGCAGCCGCCCGACTGGCCGCCCGCAAGGCCCGCCGCGAGCGCCCAGCCGACGAGGACACCTGGTCAGCCCTCACCCCGCCGGCCGCCGCCCCCGCCCCGAAGCCCGCCGCCGAGCTCCCCGCGACCGACAGCCCGGCGACCGACAGCCCGGCGACCGACAGCCCGGCCGACTCCGACAGCCCCGGCAGCCCTGACAGCCCACCGGCTGTCCGGCAGCTCGGCAGCTGGCAGCTCGGCAGCCGACAGCTCGGTAGCCGAGCCCACCGACTGATCCGGGCCGAGCGCACCCGCCGGGCGATCTGTGCCGGATCGCGGGGGTGTCGGCCACTGCTCGCGCCCGCGGCGATCGGGGTTCACCGGGACGAAACCGGACGAGAGTAACGTCGTCGGCTGTGATCATTTGTCCCGTTTCCGCGACAGACCGAGGACTCCTCTGCCTCGTCGGCGAGCAGCAGGCCGAGTTGGCCGGGCAGCCGGGGGTCACCGGGACGCGCGACGGGATCGAGTACATGGCCGCCTACGTCGACGGCCGGCCGGTGGGGTGCGGTGGGGTCGAGCCGGTCGCTCCCGGGGTGGGTGAGGTCAAGCGGCTGTACGTGCGGCCCGCGTACCGGCGGCAGGGCCGGTCCCGGCTGATCCTCGCCGCCATCGAGGAGTACGCCGTCCAGTGCGGGTACCACACGCTGCGACTGGAGATCAGCCGGCAACTCAGCCGCCGCCGTCGCGCTCTACGCCGGGGCCGGGTACGCCGCATTCCCGACTGTCCCGGGCGCGGCGACCATCCGCTTCGGGAAGGTACTCGTCGCCGCACCCGATCCGGCCCCGTTCCTGACGGCCTGAGCCCCGCCGGACCGCCGGCGCCCCGTCTCCTGACCGGGCTCAGGCGGTCCCGACTGTCTGTGGCGGTGCCGTGCCCCCGTCGGCGGGTACCGGGCCGCCGCCCCGTGTCAGTTCCGGGCGTCCGCGGCCGGTTGTTCTGCCGACTCGGCCGGGTCGGCGCCCGCGCCGCTGGTGGCGTCGGCGCTCGTGCCGGTGGTCGGGCCGGCCGCCGGGGGCTGTGGGCGACCGCCCTTGACCAGCAGGATGCTCAGCGCCGCCAGGCCCATCACGGCGATCGGCAGCCACAGCGTGTCCCGCATCGCGTTGGTGAAGCCCTCGTCGAAGATCTTCTTGGCCAGCGCGGACACCACCTGCTGGAACTGCGCGGGGACCTGACTCAGCGAGATGCCGGCCTGGCCGGTGCCGACTTCGAGGCCGCCCGAGGCCTGCTCGAAGCCGCTGATCACGCCGTCCTTGACCTGTTGCGGGACGTCCGGGGGCAGGGTGGCGACGTTGCGCTGGGCGGCGGCGGGCAGTTCGGTACCCAGTCGGGCCTGCAGCAGCGCGCCCACGGCGGCCGAGCCGATCACGCCGCCGAGCTGCCGGGTGGTGTTGATGAAGCCGGAGGCGGCGCCGGCCATCCGGGGCTGGATGTTGCGCATGGCCACGGTCTGCAGCGGCGCGAAGGTCATGCCCAGGCCGAAGCCGGCCACGATCAGGCCGGGCAGGAAGTGCCACCGGCCCATACCCAGATGCACCGAGGCGACCACGATGCCCATGCCGATGGCGAACAGGCTGACGCCGGCGAAGACCACCCACTTGCCGCCGACCCGGTCGGAGGCGCGTCCGGCGAGCGGGGCGATGAACATGGAGATCAGCGACATCGGTGCGGTGGTGAGACCGGCCTGCAGCGCGGACAGACCGAGCACCGACTGCAGGAAGATGGTCAGCGGCAGGAACAGGCCGAGCATCCCGAAGCTGATCGCGGCCACCACGAAGTTCATGATCGAGAAGTTGCGGTCGCTGAAGATGGAGAACGGCACCAGCGGCTCGCCGGCCCGCTGCCGCCACTGCAGCCACATGAACAGCACGAACAGCACGGTGCCGGCGACCAGGATGGCCACGATGGTGATCGGTCCCCAGACCTTGCCCCAGTCGTGCGACGGGCCCTCGATCAGCCCGAAGCAGATCAGGAACAGCCCGGCGGTGGAGAGCGCCACCCCCGGCAGGTCCAGCTTGTGCCGCCGGTTGAGCTTCAGGTTCGGCATCAGGATGGCGGCCAGCACCATGGCGATGATGCCGATCGGCAGGTTGACGAAGAAGATCCACCGCCAGCCGTAGTCGGTGACCAGCCAGCCGCCGAGTACCGGGCCGGCGAGGGTGGCCACGCCGGCGACCGCCCCCCAGAGCCCGAACGCCGCGCCGCGCTTCTCCGCCGGGAAGATCATCGTGATGACCGACAGGGTCTGCGGGGTGAGCAGCGCGCCACCGACACCCTGGATGATCCGGAAGACGATCAACTGGGTCGGGTTCTGGGCGAAGCCGCACGCCGCCGACGCCACGGTGAAGACCGCGAGCCCCACCAGGAACAGCAGCTTCGGCCCGTACAGGTCACCCAGCCGGCCAGCTGTGATCAGCAGTACCGCGTAGGTGAGGACGTACGCGTTGAGGATCCACAGGATGTCGCTGAGGTGGGCGTTCAGCCCGTCGGAGAGCGCCGGGATCGCCACGTTCACGATCGTGGTGTCCAACAGGATCATGAAGAAGCCCAGGCACAGCACCATCAGCACGAGCCAGGGGCTGTACTTCAACTTCAGGGCGGGAGTCGGTGCAGTCATGCCGGTGGCTCCTTGCGATGGTGACGCCAGCGTCGGACGTCACTGTCGGATGTCGTCGCCCGTCCCGCATAGTCAGCCGGGTTCGCGGCCGGCTCCGGCGTGGGCGTCCCCCGGCCGTCATGCTCAGACGCGACCGGTCCAGGGTCGGGGGCGAGTATATGCGTGATCATCCTCGCCCCGCCCGGGGAACGCGCGCCGGGACGGCCGGCAAGTGTCGGGGCCGGCCACGGGCGTGCCGGGCGGTCAATGTGGCAGCAGGCCGAGGGCGAGACGGGCGCGGCCGACGGTGGCCGCTGCCCGGTCGCGGGCCTTCGCGGCCCCGGTGGCCAGCGCGTCCCGCACGATCGTCGGGTCGGCGGACAGGTCTGCGTAGCGCTCCCGGATCGGGCGCAGGGTGGCCTCCACGGTGTCCCCCACGGCAGCCTTGAGTTCGCGGTAGCTGTCGAACAGCGGGGCGAGCACTGCGGGGGAGTCGCCGGAGCAGGCCGCCAGGATCTCCAGCAGGGTGGCGACGCCGGGCTGGCCGGCCGGGTCATAGCGCACCTCCCCGAGGTTGTCGGTGACCGCCCGCGAGATCTTGCGGCGGAGCACATCCGGCGGGTCGAGCAGGCGCAGCACACCGGCAGCGCTGGCACTGGACTTACCCATCTTGGACCCGGGGTCCGACAGATCCATCAACCGTGCCGCGACCGGCGGGTTCACCGCCCGGGGTACCACGAAAGTCGGGCCGTACCTGGTGTTGAACCGGTGCGCCACGTCCCGGGCCAACTCGACGTGCTGGCGCTGGTCCTCGCCGACCGGTACCTCGTCGATGTCATAGATCAGGATGTCGGCGGCCATCAGCACCGGGTAGGTGAGCAGCGACAGCCGGACCGGGTCGGGGCCGGCCGACTTCTCCTTGAACTGGATCATCCGGCGCGCCTCGCCGTCGTACGTCGCGCACTCCAGCAGGTAGTGCAGTTCGGTGTGTTCCGGGACGTGCGACTGGGCGTAGAGGGTGGTCCGCGCCGGGTCGATGCCGGCCGCCAGCAGCAGCATCGCCACCTCCAGCGTGCGCGCCCCGAGGCTGGCGGCGTCGTGCTCCAGGGTCATCGCGTGCAGGTCGGCCACGAAGATCGTCGAGTCGACCTCGTACTGCGCGGACACCAGCGGGCGGATCGCGCCCACGTAGTTGCCCAGGTGCAGTTCGCCGGTGGGCTTCAGGCCGGTGATCCGGCGGGTGGTGCGGATCTCGGGTGCGGTCTCGGTGCTCATGGGTCACTCCTGTCAGGGAAGTGACCGCCCGCCACCGGGCATGGAAACGGCCGCCCGGTGAGGGCGGCCGCGGAATGGATGCGTGTGTGGGTGGGCCGCCCGTCAGGGCAGCCACCAGCCGAGGTTCGGCGACATCCGCATGCGGCGCAGTGTAGACCAGATTCCCGGGTACCGGCCAGCGTCATACCGCCATTCCGCCATACCGCCATACCGTCACCTGGACGGCTGGTCCGCAGGTCGGACCGCGCGTGGAATGATCGTCGGGTGACCCACGCTCCGCGCCGGATCGGCATCATGGGTGGCACCTTCGACCCGATCCACCACGGCCACCTGGTCGCCGCCCACGAGGTGGCCACCCGGTTCCGGCTGGACGAGGTGGTCTTCGTGCCCACCGGGCAGCCCTGGCAGAAGGCCGGCGAGCCGGTCAGCACGGCCGAGGACCGCTACCTGATGACCGTGATCGCCACTGCCTCCAACCCCCGCTTCACCGTCAGCCGGGTGGACATCGACCGGCCGGGCCCCACCTACACGGTGGATACCCTGCGGGATCTGAAGGAGGTGTACGGGCAGGACACCGAGCTGTACTTCATCACCGGCGCGGACGCCCTCTCCGAGATCCTCGGCTGGAAGGACGCCGACGTGTGCCTGAAACTGGCGCACTTCATCGGCGTCACCCGGCCCGGCTTCCGGCTCTCCGGCGACCACCTGCCCGCCGACACGGTGAGCCTGGTGCAGGTACCGGCGATGTCGATCTCGTCAACCGACTGCCGCCGGCGGACCGCTGCCGGCCACCCGGTCTGGTATCTCGTCCCGGACGGCGTGGTGCAGTACATCGCCAAACGGCGCCTGTACCGCTGACGGCCGCCAACCGCCGGCCCGGTACGGATTCGGGCGAATCGCCTTCCCGGGCTGATACGACTGCCAACCAGGCAAGATCGCGGAGGAAAGCGTCGGCCGGGTGTGAGAGGCTGGGATGTACCGGTTCCGTTATGGGCAGATCCCAGTTATCCAGCCCAGTCATGAAGTGACCGGCAGGGAGAGGAGAACCGTGCCCGCATCCGAGCGCGCCGTCGAGCTTGCGTTGGCTGCCGCCCAGGCCGCCGCCGACAAGAAGGCGGAGAACATCGTCATCATCGACGTCGCCGAGCAACTGGTCATCACCGACGCCTTCCTGGTCGCCTCGGCACCCAACGAGCGGCAGGTCGCCGCCATCGTGGACGCCATCGAGGAGCAACTGGCCGGGCTGCCGGAGAAGGCCAAGCCGGTCCGCCGCGAGGGTGAGCGCGCCGGCCGCTGGGTACTGCTCGACTACGTCGACATCGTGGTGCACGTCCAGCACGACGAAGAGCGCGAGTTCTACGCCCTCGACCGGCTGTGGCGCGACTGCCCGACGATTCCGTTCGTTGACCGTGACCTCGTGCCGGCCGAAGGGTCCGCGGGCGGGGCAGCGTGACCGGGCTGGGGGCAGAGTGACCGGGCTGGGGGCAGCGTGACCGGCTGGGGGCAGCGTGACCCGGCTGTTCATCTGGCGGCACGGCCGCACCGCGTGGAACGCCGAACACCGCGCCCAGGGGCAGACCGACGTCGAACTCGACGAGCGGGGGCACGCCCAGGCAGCGGCGGCCGCCGCGCGGCTCGCCCAGCGCCAGCCCGACGCGATCGTCTCCAGCGACCTGCGCCGTGCCGCCCAGACCGCCCACTACCTCGCCGAGGCCACCGGCCTGCCGGTGCGCTACGACGAGCGGCTGCGCGAGCGCCATTTCGGCGCCTGGCAGGGCCTGACCGGCGCGGAGATGGCAGCGCAGTACCCGGAGCAGCACGCCGCCTGGCGCGCCGGCCACCGGGACATCGACGGGCTGGGCATGGAAAGCCTGGCCGACCTGGAGAAGCGGGCCATCGCCGCGTGCCTCGACGCGGCCGCCGCGCTGCCCGGCGGCACCACCGTGCTCACCGCGCACGGAGGCACGGCCAAGTACGGCGTGACTGCCCTGCTCGGCTGGCCTGAGCACCAGGTACGCAGCCTGGGTGCGCTGGAGAACTGTCACTGGATCGAGCTGCGCGACACCCCCCACCGTGGCTGGCAACTGTGGTCGTACAACGCCCAGTAGTTGACACTCGCGGCCGGGAACCGCAGCGGCCCGGCGCTCGTCCAACCGGTATGCGTATCCGTCACCTCCTGCTCGGCCTCGCCGCCTGCGTCACCCTCGCGCTCGTCGGCTGCGCCGCGCCAGACGGCCAGTCCGGCACCGGCACGAGCTCCGACGCGCCGGCCAGCCCGACCCCCGCGGCCAGCGTGCCGCTGCTACCCACCGAATCGGCCAAGCCCGGCGCCAAGCCGAGCGCCGGTCAGAAGATCACCGTCACCGGCACGGTCATGGACGGGGTCGAGGCGAAGTGCCTGATCCTGCGTACCGACACCGCCAGCTACCAGCTTCTCGGCGGCGACCCCGCCGTGGTGCACGCCGACGCCCGGATCACCGTCACCGGCTTCGTCCGTACCGACGTGATGTCCTACTGCATGCAGGGCATTCCGCTGGAGGTCACCTCCGCAGTCCCGGCCTGACCGGCGTCCCTGCGCTTTGGGCTGGGCCGGGGCGGTCCGGTGGCCCGCGCGGGAGGGTCGGGAGCGGGACGATCCGGAGTGGCTCGCTCGGTGATCGGCTAACCTGCCGGTCATGGCCAAGCGTCCCGGCACCCCGGTCGCGGTCGTCACCGACTCGACCGCCTACCTGCCCGAGTCGCTGGCGAGCGGGAGCGGGCTCACCGTGGTGCCGCTGACCGTGGTGATCGGCGGCCGGTCCGGGCTGGAGGGCAGCGAGGTCACCCCCGACCAGGTGGCCAGGGCGTTGAGCGCCCGCCGGATCCAGGTGACCACCTCCCGGCCCGCGCCGGCGCAGTTCGTCCAGGCGTACGCCCGCCTGGTCGACGCGGGCGCGCCCGGCATCGTCTCGGTGCACCTGTCCAGCCGGCTGTCCGGCACCTACGACTCCGCCGTGCTGGCCGCCGCCGAGTTCCCCGGCCTGGTCGAGGTGGTCGACTCCCGATCCACCGGCATGGGGCTCGGCTTCGCAGCGCTCGCCGCGGTCGGGCACGCCGACCTGGCCGCCGCCCGGCACGCGGCGCAGACCGCAGCCGCGCACAGCAGCGTGCTGTTCTATGTGGACACGCTGGAACACCTGCGCCGGGGTGGCCGGATCAACGCGGCGTCCGCGCTGGTCGGTACCGCCCTGGCGGTCAAGCCGATCCTGCACTTCGCGGACGGCGAGATCGTGGTCCGCGACCGGGTCCGGACCACCTCGCGGGCGCTCGCCAAGCTGGTCGGTCTCGCCGCCGCGGCGGCCACCAGCCCCGTGGTCGACCTGGCCGTCCACCACCTCGCCGCGCCGGAGCGCGCCGCCGATCTGTTGGCCCAACTGCGGGAGCGGCTGGCCGACCGGATCGGGGTGTACTACAGCAGCGAGGTGGGCGCAGCCGTCGGCGCGCACGTCGGACCGGGCCTGGTCTGCGTCATCGTGCAGAACCGGCCGACCGCCTGATATCCACAGCCACCCTCGCTGTCCACAGCCGGGCGGCGGCACGCTCGCCGGCGGGTCGCCGGTCGCCCTAGCGTCGCTCGCGTGTGGACCCGACGGGCCGATGCCCAGACCGAGGACGTGGTACGCCAGCGCCTGCGCACTGTGACCCCACCCCCACCCCGATGGCCCGTACCTGCTGTTGGTGTCGCCGCGGTGGGGTTTGGCGGGGTGGCGGAGAACGTCGACGCAGCCCGGCCGCGCGAGGTGGGAGAAGCAGCCCGGCCGGGGGAGGTGGGCGAAGCGGTCCCGCCGGGCGAGGTGGGGGAGCTTGCCGGTGGGCGGGCGAGTCTCGGGGCGTTCGATCCCGGGCGGCGCGGGTTGCGGGCGTTGCTGGTGGTCGCGGCGGTCGTGGTGGTGATCGCCGGGTACCTGTTCTGGCGGGGTCAGCCCCGGGTCGAGCCGCTGACCACCACCGCGCCGCCGACCGCTGGGGCAGCCGCTGCCAGCGCGGGCGAGCCGAGCGGGTACCTGGTGGTGGCGATCAGCGGCCGGGTGCTGCGACCGGGGCTGATCCGGTTGCCCGCGGGCGCCCGGGTCCAGGACGCCATCGACGCGGCCGGTGGCGTGCTGCCGGGTACCGACCTGACCATGGTCAACCTGGCCCGCCGGGTGACCGACGGCGAGCTGCTGGTCATCGGGGTCACGCCGGCGCCGGGCGACGCGGGCTCCGCAGCCGGCGCGCCCGCTGGCAAGGTCAACATCAACTCCGCCGGGCTCAGCCAGCTCGACACACTGCCGGGCATCGGGCCCGCGCTGGCCCAACGGATCATCGAGTACCGCACGGCGCACGGCGGCTTCCGTTCCGTCGACGAACTCCGCAAGGTCGAGGGGATCGGGGACGCCAAGTACGCCGAGCTCAAGGACCGGGTGACGGTGTGAGACCGGACCTGCGCCTGGTCGGCTTCGTCGCGGGTACCTGGGCCGCCGCGCTCGGCTGCCTGTGGCTGTCAGCCCGCGCGGGTTTCGCCGTGGCAGCGCTGTCCACCGTCGCGGTAGCGGGCGCGCTGCTGGCTCCCCGACTTCGGTCGCCCACTGCGGCGCCCGTCCGCGACCGGCCGGGCGGAGCGGGGGCGGCCTGGGGCGCGGTCGTGGTGAGCGTGTTGGCCGGCGTGATCTGCGGGGCGGCCGTCACCGCCGCCCGGGTGGCCGTTCGGGATACTCCCCAGCTGCGTGAACTCGCCGCAGACCGGGCGGTGATGACCGCACGGCTCACGCTCACCGACGATCCACGCCTGCTCGCCGGCTCCGCCGGTCGCTCTGCCAGCTACCTGGTCCGGACCAGGACGGCGTGGCTGGACGGCGAGCACGGCCGGCTGACGGTGCGGGTACGCCTGCTCGTGCTGGGTACCGACCGGGGCTGGGCCGGGCTGCTGCCGGGGACCGCCGTCGAGGTGTCCGGGCGGCTCGCGCCGAGCCGGGGCGGCGACCTGACCGCGGCGGTGCTCAACGTCACCTCGGCGCCCGGTGTCCTCGGACCGGCCCCCCGCAGCCAGCGCGCGGCGGGCGCGCTGCGGACCGGCCTGGTACGCGCCTGCGTACCCCTCGATCCGCGCCCCGGCGGACTGCTGCCCGGACTGGTGGTCGGCGACACCAGCCGGCTGCCGGACAGCGTCGCCGGCGACTTCACCGCGACCGGGATGACGCACCTGGTGGCGGTTTCCGGCGCCAACCTGGCGATCATCGGCGGCCTGGTACTCGGGCTGGTCCGCTGGTGCCGGGCCGGGCCCCGGTTGGCCGTGCTGCTGTGTGCGCTGTCGCTGGCCGGATTCGTGGTCCTGGCCCGCCCGTCACCCAGCGTGCTGCGGGCCGCCGCGATGGCCGCCGTCACCCTGGCCGCGTTGGCACTCGGCCGGCAACGCACCGCGGTACCCGCGCTGGCCGCCGCGACCGCGGCACTCCTGCTGATCGATCCGGCGTTGGCTCCGGACGCCGGTTTCGCGCTGTCCGTCTGCGCCACCGGTGGACTCCTGCTGCTCGCCCCGGGCATCCGTGACTGGCTACGTCGTCACCGGGTACCCGCCGGCTTGGCCGAGGCGCTCGCCGTGCCGGCCGCCGCCCAACTCGCCTGCTCGCCCGTGATCGCCGGGATCTCCGCCACCGTGAGCCTCGCCGCCGTACCCGCGAATCTGCTCGCCGAGCCCGCCGTCGCCCCGGCGACCGTCCTCGGCGTCGGGGTGGCCGTGGTCGCCCCGGTGTGGCCGGCCGCGGCCGGGTTCCTTGCCTGGCTGGCGTCCTGGCCGGCGTGGTGGCTGGTCACCGTGGCGCACTACGGCGCGGCCGCCCCCGGCGCCGTGCTGCCCTGGCCGGCCGGGGTAGCCGGGGCGCTGTTGATGGCGGTGCTGCTGGTGGCCGCGCTGCTGATCCGCCGCCGCCCGGTCCTGCGGCTCGCCGCCCTCGTCTGCGCCGCGGCTGTCGTCGTCGGGGCGCTGCCGGTTGCCGTGCTGGCGAGCGGCTGGCCGCCGGACCGGCCGTTGATTGTCGCGTGCGATGTCGGCCAGGGTGACGCGATCGTGCTGCCGGTGGCGTCCGGCCACGCGGTGCTCATCGACACCGGCCCCGAGCCCCGGTCCACCGCCCACTGCCTGGCCGACCTCGGCGTGTCCACAGTGGACCTGCTGGTCCTCACCCACTTCCACGCTGACCACATCGGCGGGGTGGCCGGCGTGTTCGCCGGTCGGCGGGTGCGCGCGGTGCTGGTACCGGGGCTGCGGGAGCCGCCAGCCGGGGTGGCGCTGGCCGAAGGGGAGGCGCGCGCTCATGGGGTGCCGGTGATTACAGCCGGGGCCGGCTGGCACTGGGTCGACGGTCCACTGTCGCTGACCGTGCTCGGTCCGGTCACCACCATGCGCGGTACCGACTCCGACCCGAACAACAACTCCCTGGTGCTGCGCGCCGACATCGCCGGTCACCGGCTGCTGCTGGCCGGCGACGCCGAAACCCCCGAACAGGCGGAGATCCTGGCCGCCGTGGGACCCGACGGGCTCCGCGCGGACGTGCTGAAGCTCGCCCACCACGGATCAGCCAAGCAGGACAACGGCTTCCTCGACGCGGTACGCCCCGCTGTCGCGCTGGTCTCGGTCGCCGCCGACAACGGGTACGGCCTGCCCAACGCCGGCGTACTGGCCAGGCTGAGCCGGTCCGGTGTCCGGGTGGCCCGCACCGACCTCGACGGCGACTGCGCCGTGGTACTCGACCACGGGGCCCTCGCGCTCGTCCGGCACGGCCGCGCCCCACCCGGTTGACCGGCGCGTTGAACCGGTGCCGTTGACCGGCCCGCCGGCTCGCGTTGTGGCTGGCGTGGGGAGCTGGCAGAAACCTGCGAACACGTCAGTCCGGCGTGACACGATGAGCGGGTGACCCCCACCCTGTGCCTCGTCAGCGGTGACGAGGAACTGCTCGTATCCCGGGCGATCAGCGCCGTGACCCAGGCCGCCAGGTCCGCCGACCCGGAGATCGACATCCGCGAGTACCCGGCCACGGATCTGGTCCCCGGCGAGCTTGCCGAGTTGCTCAGTCCGTCCCTGTTCGGTGGCGGACGGGTCCTGGTAGTGCGGGACGGCCAGGACGCCCGCAAGGATCTGGTCGCCGCGCTGCTCAGCTACGCCCGCAGCCCGGAACCGGAGAGCTGCCTGCTGGTCACGCATGCGGGCGGAGCCAAGGGCAAGGCGCTCGCCGACGGACTGCGGGCAGCCGGCGCCCAGGTCATCAGCGCTGCCAAGCTGACCAGGATGGCTGAGCGGACCGACTTCATCCGCCAGGAGGTACGCCGGCTCGGCGGTACCTGCGCGGAGGACGCGGCCGCCACCCTGCTCGACGCCGTCGGCAATGACCTGCGTGAACTCGCGGCTGCCTGCGCGCAACTGGTGGCCGACGCGGGCGGCAAGGTCAGCGCCGCGACCATCGCCCGGTACTACCGGGGCAAGGCCGAGGTCAGTGGCTTCACGGTGGCCGACGCGGCGATGGTCGGGGACGTTCCGGCGGCGTTGGAGGCGCTGCGCTGGGCGTTGCAGGTCGGCGTCGACCCGGTGCCGATCGCGGACGCGCTCGCTGCCGGGGTGCGTACCGTCGCCCGGGTGGCCGCCGCCGGGCGCGGGAACGCGTACCAACTTGCCTCCACCCTGGGCATGCCGGCCTGGAAGATCGAGCGGGCCCAGCGGCAGGCCCGCGGCTGGAGCCCCGACGGCCTGGCCACCGCCGCCCAAGCCGCCGCCGCCTGCAACGCCGCCGTGAAGGGCGGTTCCGATGACCGGGGGTACGCCCTGGAAAAGGCGATCTTCGAGATGGCCGCCGCCCGCGCCGCAGGCTCCCGGTGACGACCGGGCCACGCTCGCGCTACGCCCGCGCGCTCGGGCTGCGCCACACCGACCCGGGTGGCTTGAGTCGACTGCTGTTCGTGGAAGGCGCGGCGGCCGTCGGTGGCCTCGCCGCGCTCGCTGAGTTCGCCAGCTGGTGGAGCGTCCTACTGCTGCCCGCCACCGTCGCGCTGCTGGTGAAGCTGAACGACGTGGTCACCGGTGCCCGAGGCGGTGCAGTCGCCACGCAGCGCCACCCGCCGATCTTCCGAGCCACCGCGGCCATCCCGCTCAACACCGCAGGCCCGATCAACCCCCGGCCAGTAGCCGGTAGTCGATCTCCACAGGCCGGTGCCGGTGCGCCACTCGCACCCGGCGCCCCCGGTGGTCGTGCAGCCGCGGAAGACTCGCCGTGAACTGCGGGCGTTCGAGGTCGCGCATGCACTGAACGACGCCGTGCCTTTCCCGATGCGATCGACGCGCACCGCTCGGACCCGATGGATGGCTTCTCGCCACAGCACCATGGCCGCGGCCGAGAGTATGACGAAGGGTGGTTTAGGCAGGATCTAAGGCTTACAAACGGAATGTTCTATTCGTAATATATAGTCCGTATCATGACTCCGTACGGCCGGTGGGCCCGATTGGCCGTCTCGTTGTCCATGATGCTGCTGGTATCTGTGGTGATACTGCTGTCGCCGACCGCGACGAACGCGGCACCGCCCCCGACCGGCGGCACCGTGATCGACAACGAGACCTTCACCGGGAGTTCCGTCGCTGACCCGGCCTGGCGCATCGACGGGTCCACCTGCCTGACCGGGGCGAGCACCGCACCGCCCGCCGGCGCCGCGCAGATCCCGACGTGCGACAGCCACCGCAGCGGCCCCGTCCCGCCGGCCGGCATCACGCCCGGATACCTCCAGTTCACCGACACAGCCGCACACCAGGCCGGCGACATCGTCTACAACCGGCCGATCCTGGCCACCGCGGGCCTGTCCGTCGTGTTCGAGCAGTACCAGTACGGCGGCAATGAGGCCGACGGCATCGGGTTCTTCCTCGCCGACGGCGCCAGCACCTCGGTCCCGGTGGGTGGCAGCGGCGGCAGTCTCGGGTACGCACCGAAGGCCGGTGCGCCCGGCGTGCCGGGCGGGTACGTCGGCGTCGGGCTCGACGTGTTCGGCAACTTCTACGACGACGGCGAGGGCCGCGGCCTCAACTGCCCGGTCGGCCAGCGGTCGCCCGCCGGCGCCGCCGTCGGCCGGATCGCGCCCAACGTGGTCACGCTGCGCGGGCCGGGCAACGGGCTCAACGGCTACTGCTGGCTCGCCGCCACCACCGACAACGGCGGCCAGGGCCAGACCAGCACACTGCCCGGATCGCTGCGCGGCCCGGCCGGCACCACCGACCCGCAACTGGCAAAGCGGCTGGTCAACGTCCAGGTGACCCCGGTACCGTCACCGCGGATCATCGTGCAGATCGACTTCACCGGTACCGGGACCAGCTTCATCCCGGTTCTGGACGAGCCGGCGCCGGCCGGTACCCCGACCACCTACAAGTTCGGCTTCCTCGGCTCGACCGGGGGAAACACCGACGTACACCTGATCCGCAACGTCGTCGTGCAGACCATCAACCCGCTCAACGCGCTGCAACTACAGAAGCAGGTTGACCGTACAGCGCCGCTGCCCCCGGTGATCACTCCCGGCACCCGGATCCCGTACCAGTACGTGGTGACCAACGCCGGGGTGGGGCCGCTGACCGGGCTCACCGTCGCCGACGACAAGGTCACCGGCATCACCTGCGACTCGACCACTCTGCCGCCGGCGCCCAACCCGGCGGCCACGACGATCTGCCGAGGCTCGTACGTGGTGACGACGGCGGACGCGGCCGCGGGCCAGGTGGTCAACACCGCGACCGCGACGGCGACCGGCTCGACCGGGTCGGTCAGTTCCCCGCCGTCGAGCGTCACCGTCCCGCTGACGTCCGCACTGGAGATCACCAAGTCGGTTCAGACGCCGCCGCCGTACTCGGTCGGGCAGACGATCACGTACTCCTACCAGGTGCGCAACACGGGCGGCACCCGGCTCACCGAGATCGCAGTGAGCGACAGCCGCATCGCCGCAGGCGGAGTCATCTGCGACGTCGGGGCACTCGATCCCGGCGCCACCACCACCTGTACCGGTCCGTTCACCATCACCGCCGCCTCTCTCACCAATGGCCTGCTCACCAACACCGCCACCGCGAGCGGCGTATCCCCGATCGGGCAGTCCGTGAACTCCGGCCCGGACTCCGCGACGATCGCGGTCGCCGCCGACATCGCCGTGACCAAGACGGTCACCGACGCGACGCCGACGGTCGGGGAATCGGTGACCTTCACCGTCACGGTCACCAACAACGGGCCGGGCATCGGCTCCGGCGTCATCGTCGGCGACCAGGTCCCGCCCGGCCTGACGCTGACCGCGGCGACCCCGTCGGCCGGCACCTACGACCCGGGCAGCGGGAACTGGACGCTGCCGGACCTGCCGGTCGGCGGTTCGCAGACGCTGCGGCTGACCACGACGGTGGACACCGCCGCCCCGATCACCAACGGCGCGACGGTCCGTTCCGCGGCGCAGCCCGACCCGGTCATGTCGAACAACTCCGCCTCACAGCAGCTCAACCCGGTGGCGCCGACCGTCGACATCGCGATCGTGAAGCGCGTGTCGCAGCCCGGCATCCGCGTCGGTCAGCAGGCGTCCTACACGGTCACCGCGACCAACAACGGCCCGCTCCCGGCGACCGGCGTGGTGGTCCGCGATCCGCTGCCCGCCCAGTTGCTGGCGTTCGTCTCGTCGACCGCGACACAGGGAAGCTACGACCCCGCGACCACGCTGTGGAACGTCGGCTCGCTGGCCGTCGGCGGGTCGGCCGACCTGACGATCGTGGTCCGGGGCATCGCCACCGGTCTCGCGAACAACACGGCCGCCCTGGCCGCGGTCGACCAGACCGACATCAACCAGCTCAACGACCAGGACACCGCCGCCCTGCAGATAACGCCGCCGCAGGCCGACCTCGTGGTCACCAAGACCGTCGCGTCGGATCCGGTCACCGTCGGCGACGTCGTCACCTATACGGTCACCGCGTTCAACATCGGGCCGGACCCGGCCCCGTCGGTGACCGTGGACGACTTCGGCGTCCTGCCCTCCGGGCTCACGATCATCTCGGCCACGGCCAGCCAGGGCACCATCGACACGACCAACGTCCGTTGGGACGTCGGTCTGCTCAACCCGGGCGTCGAGCCGGCGGTGCTCACCATGAACGTACGGGTGGACACGCCGGGGACGAAGGTGAACAGCGTCGTGATCTCCGATCCGACGATCACCGACCCCGACCCGTCCAACAACACCGCCTCGGCGCCAATGTCGTCCAACCTGCCGCCACTGAACATCGGGATCGCCAAGACGGCCGACGCGACCGGCATACTGGTCGGCGCCCCGATAACGTTCACCGTCACGGCCACCAACGACGGACCGAACGCGGCCACCGGCCTGACCATCGGCGACCCGCTTCCGGCCGGGGTGAACTTCGTCTCCGCCGCGTCGAGCGTGGGGAGCTACGACTCCCCGACCGGCATCTGGACGATCGGCAACCTGGCTTCCGGGGAGTCGGCGACGCTGACCCTCAGTGCAGTCGGTGCCCGGGCCGGTGACTGGGTGAACGCCGCCGCGTTGGCGCGCGTCGACCAGCAGGACACCGATCCGTCCGACAACTCGGCCCAGGCGCCGTTCCGGGTATCCGAGAGTGCCGACCTCGCGATCACCAAGACGGTCACCCCGACCGTGGCCGCGCCCGGCGACACGGTGACCTACACCATCACGGTCACCAACAACGGGCCGAACACCGCCCACGACATCCGGGCCGTCGAACCGACCCGCAGCGTCGAAGACTTCCTGACGGTCGTGCCCAGTCGCGGCACCTTCAGAACCTCGAGCCGGGAATGGGTCATCGGCACGCTCGCGCCCGGCGAAAGCGCCACGCTGACCATTGAGGCCGTGGTCGGACCGGTGTCCGGCACGTTCGTGAACACCGCCACCATCATCCAGTCGAGCCTGCCCGACCCTGACCTGACCAACAACAGCGACCAGGCCGTGCTCACCGTTCCCGGCGCGGATCTGGCCGTGACCAAGACGTCGAACACCGCCACCGTGCCCATCGGTGGCGAGGTGGTCTTCACGATCCAGGCCACGAACCGGGGGCCGGACACCGCGACCGGGGTGACCGTGAACGACACGATCCCGGCCGGACTGACACTCGTTTCGGCGACACCGAGTGTCGGCACCTTCGCCGCCGGCGTGTGGACCATCGGGATCCTGAAGCCGGGCCAGACCGAGACGCTGCAACTGCGGCTCATCGGCGCGACACCCGGGGAGAAGGTCAACACCGCGACCATCGCCTCGACCGGGCCGCCTGACCCGGAACCGGGCAACAACACCGCCACCGCCTCGGTCACCGTGCAGCCATCGCCGGGCGGCTCGCCCACCCCGACCCCCACCGCGCCGGCGGGCAGCCTGCCGCCCACCGGGGACGACGGCGCGCCGGCCGGCTTCATCATCGGCGCGGCACTGATACTGGCCGGTGTCCTCCTGTTCCTGGTGACGCTGCGGCAGCGACGCCAACGCGCCATCGGCTAGCGGTTGCCACTACCCGGGCGGTGATCGTCGCGGTCTCACGCACCGGCCGCCGGGCACCGCCAGGGGTGTGTTCCGGTTCGGGTTACTCGGTGCGGAGGCCGCTGACTCGCATGAGGCGGTACAGGACGGGCAGGGTGGCGGTGGTGACCAGGAGGACCACGCCGGCGGCGGTACCCAGGATGGTGGCCAGGTTGGCCCAGTCCACGGTGATCCGGGCGTGCACCATGACCAGCAGGATCGCGCCCAGGCCGACGCCGGTCCCGGCGGCCAGGACCAGGCCGAGCAGCATCGGGATGCTCGCCTGCCAGAGCACCGACCAGCCCAGCGTGGCGCGGCGGGTACCGACGGCGACCAGCATGGCCAGCAGCCGTTGTCGCTCGGCGAGCTGCTCCAACATGCTCACCAGCAGGCTGGCCCCGATCAGCAGCAGCACTGCCAGTACCCCGAGGAACAGGCCGCGCCGGACGTTCGCGAACTGGCGGTTCAGCCGGCTGGCCGACAGGGCCAGCATCTGGGTGTACGGGCTCTGCGCGGCGGCGGTGTTGCGGATCCGTTCGAGGGTGTCCGGATCGCCGTCGACCTTGAGGTACGCGCTGCTGGTCGCGGGGCCGACGTCGACGGCGCCCAGCGCTCCCGGCGTCGCGAACACCCCACGGGCGATGTTGCCGGCGGCGCTGCGGATGGTGGTCGTGGCTCGGGCGGTAGCCGGGATGGTCCACGGCGTGCCGTCCGCGTCCTGAGCGTCGGGGTCGGCGCCGGTCGCACCCTGGTCCGGGGCGGCCACGGTGTCCGGGGCGCGGTGCAGGCGCACCACGGCGCCTGCCGCAGGGAGCGGGGTGGCGCCGTCATTCGGGTCGGAGACCAGGAACACGTCGCCGTCCCGGCACTCGCCCAGGGTGGCCAGCTGGGCCAGCGCCGCGCAGTCGCCGATGGTCAGCGGTACCCCCTCGATACCGCCGGCCGCCGGATCGGTGCCGGCCGGCGCGGGGACGGTCAGCCAGCTCTGGGTGTAGGCCCACACGGCCAGTACCCCGGGTGTCTGCGCGAACGCGTCGGTGGCCAGCGGGGTCCCGCTGACGGTGACCAGCACCTGGGCCCGGCGCGGATCCTGCCCGGTCTGTTCGACGAAGCTGCCCTCCACCCCGGTGAACAGCATCTGCAGCCCGATCCCGCCAGCCACCGCGACCGCGATGCCGCTGACCAGCCGGGCCGCGGTCCCGCTGTCGAGCTGCAGCCGGCGGGTGGCCAACTGCCACGGCACGGTACCGCCGCGCAGCCGCCTTACCACCGCTTCGACCAGCCACGGCAGCAGCGCGGTCACCCCGACGAGCAGCAGCGTCACCCCGAACGCGACGGGGTAGACGGCCGGGTCGCTCCGGCTGGCACGCATCTCGCGGACGGCCGGCAGCAGCACCAGCAGCCCGAGCGCCGGGAACGCCAGCCGCCACCACAACCGGCGGCGTACCGGCCGGCCCCGGCGGACCACGCCGAGCGGTTCGATGCTCACCCGGCGCAGGGCGAGCAGTGTGACTCCTACCGCGAGGACCGGCACGGCCAACACGACGGCAACCGCCAACACCGGCTGCGGCGCCACGTCGGTCGGGAACACACTCAGCCCCCACACCTCGACGTACCGGGTGAGCTGCCGCAGCCCGAACAGCAGCGCCACCCCCACCAGTACCCCCGCTGCCGCGCCGACCAGCGCCTCGCCGGCAGACATCCAACTGGCCATCGCCCGGTCCGCCCCGACCAGGCGCAGCGCGGCCAGCCGGCGGTCCCGGCCGGCGCCACCGAAGCGGACCGCTGCCGCCACGAAAACCGCCACCGGCACCAGCAGCACCACGAACCCGATCACCGCGAGCAGCACCAGCAGCGGATTGAACGGGTCGCGGTCAGGCGTGTCGCCGAAGTGGTCGATGCGCTGGGCTTCGGGCCGGCTGGCCAGGTCGGTGCCGCCGGCGTAGTACATCAGCTCGGTGGGGCCGAGCAGGCCGGCGTCGCCGATGGTGCCGACCACCCGGTACGGCAGCCGGGGTCGCAGCAGCGCGCCCGACCCGGACGCGAGCAGGTCGGCCAGGGCGGGGGAGACCACCATCTCGCCCGGTCCGGGCAGGGCGTGCAGCCCCGGCGGAATCGGTGCGGCCGGTCCGTCCGGCTGCACCAGGAAGCCGGTGACCAGATCGCTGCGGTACTCGGTGCTGACGTTGGCGATCAGCAGCGAATGGTCGCTGGCGGCAACGTCCGCGGAGAGCGCGATGGCCCGGCCGGTGCCCCGGTCGTGCCGGGCGCCGAGCATGGTGGGGATGGCCGCGGCGGCCAGCAGCAGCGCCACCCCGAGACCGACACCGATCGCGGTCATCGCGGCGCGGGTCCAGCCGCCGCGCCCGCCGGCCACCGCGAACCGCGCGCCGAGCGCCAGGCTGCGGGCGATCCGCCGCCGGCTCACCGGGACACCAGCGTCATGTCATGGGTACGCCCGTCGCGCACCACCACCTCCCGGTCGGCGTACGCCGCCACCCGGGGTTCGTGGGTCACCAGCACCACAGCCGCCCCCGATTCCTGCGCCGCGGCGGTGAGCAGGCGCATCACCTTCTCCCCGGTGAGCGAGTCGAGCGCCCCGGTGGGCTCGTCCGCGAAGACCACCCGGGGCCCGGTGACCAGCGCCCTGGCCACCGCGACCCGCTGCCCCTGGCCACCGGAGACCTCGCCGGGGCGCTTGTCGGCCACGTCGGTGACCTCCAACTTCGCCAGCCACTCGGCGGCCGTCCGTTCAGCGGTGCGACGGCGTTGGCCGTCCAGGCGCAGTGGCAGCGCCACGTTCTCCAGACAGGTCAACTCGGGTACCAACTGGCCGAACTGGAAGACGAAGCCGAACTCCTGCCGGCGCAGCGCGCTGCGGGCCCGGTCGCCCATCGCGCTGAGCTCCCGCCCGTCGTAGCTGATCCGGCCGCTGTCCGGGACCACGATGCCGGCCAGGCAGTGCAGCAGGGTGGACTTGCCGGAGCCGGACGGCCCCATCACCGCGACCAGCTCACCGGCCGAGATCTCCAGGCTTGCGCCGGCCAGCGCCGGAGTCGGGCCGTACGCCTTGACCAGGTCGTGTGCGACCAACAACGGCCCGCTCCCGGCTACTTCTCCGGTCATTGGCGCTCCGCGTCCCGGGCTCATGGGCGCTCCGCGTTCCGCACTCAGCGGCGCTCCGCGTTCCCCGGTCATCGGCGCACCGTGCGGGCCAGCTCGTCGAGGCGGGCGGCGGTGAGTTCCAGCCAGCGCAGGTCTGCCTCCAGGTGGAACAGCGCGTGGTCGCAGATGAGCTGGTCGGCCAGGTCACCGTCGCGCTTGCGCCGGGTCAGCTCGCGCATCAGCGACAGGTGCTCGGTGCGCTGCCGGTCCAGCACCTCGGTGGCGCCGCGTCCGGTGAGCAGCGCCAGGACGACCTTGGTGTAGAGCGTCGACTGCAGGTACGGGTCGGGCTTCTCGGCGGTGGCGAGCCAGCGGGTGACGTCGGTGACACCGGCTTCGGTGATGGCGTACCGCTTGCGCTCCGGCCCCTCACCCGGCTCCACCCCGTCGATCACCACGAGGCCGCTCTTCAGCAGCCGGGCGAGGGTGGCGTACACCTGCCCGTAGGCCAGTGGCCGGCTGCGGCCGAAGCGCTCGTCGTAGCTGCGCTTGAGGTCGTAGCCGTAGCGCGGCGCGGCCTCCAGCAGCCCGAGAAAGGTCTGTCCGATTGACATGCAGGGGACTATACACAACATGTATACACGATGTGTATAGCCAGGTCCGGGCCCATTGCCGCCCACGGGGGAGATCGCGGCGGGCGGGCGGCGGAGGCAGGGCGGAGGCGGGGGAGACGGGTGGCGGATACGCGAAAGCGCCGCCCGGGAAGTCCCGGACGGCGCGACGCGTGGGTGAGCCCAGTCGCAGTGGCTGGACTCAGGTGCGGGTCATCGGCCTGCGCCGGACCCTGCGCGCCGGTTCACCCGACGCGCGTCGGGCCTCAGGCGCTCAGTGAGGCGTAGTTGCTGGCCAGCGCCGACTTGCGGTTGGCGGCCTGGTTCTTGTGGATGACGCCCTTGCTGGCGGCCACGTCCAGGGCCCGGGTCGCCTGCTTCACCAGTACCTCGGCCTGCGCGGTGTCACCGGAGGCGACGGCAGCGTGGTACTTGCGGACGGCGGTCTTCAGGGCAGACTTGACCGACTTGTTGCGCAGCCGGGCCTTCTCGTTCTGCCGGTTGCGCTTGATCTGGGACTTGATGTTCGCCACGCGACAGCCTTCATCCTCAGGAGCTTGGGTTTTGACAGCTGGGTTTGACAGCTTGGTTTTGACAGCTTGGCGCGCATGGCACCAGCCACACGCGAAGGGTCAGACTACCAGCAACCCGCAGGCCCAGCCAAAACGGGCGGACCGACGCAGCCCCGGGACGGCCGCCGGAGCAGCGACGGTCCGGCGGCCGGGGAGTAGGCGACGGGCGCACAGCGGGTACCGCCGGGCATGGGACGATAGAGCGTCTCACCGGAAACGAGGAACGGACGCACGTGCCACCCACGCTCGAGCCTGCCGCGACCAGCCCGGAGCTGATCCGCAACTTCTGCATCATCGCCCACATCGACCACGGCAAGTCCACCCTGGCCGATCGGATGCTGCAGCTCACGGGCGTAGTTGACGGGCGCCAGATGCGCGCCCAGTACCTCGACCGGATGGATATCGAGCGCGAGCGCGGCATCACCATCAAGAGCCAGGCCGTCCGGCTGCCGTGGACGGTGCGCGACGGCGGCCTGGCCGGCGAGCAGTTCATCCTCAACATGATCGACACCCCGGGGCACGTGGACTTCACCTACGAGGTGAGCCGCAGCCTGGCGGCGTGCGAGGGCGCGGTGCTGCTGGTCGACGCGGCGCAGGGGATCGAGGCGCAGACGCTGGCCAACCTCTATCTCGCGATGGAGAACGACCTGCACGTCATCCCGGTCCTCAACAAGATCGACCTGCCGGCGGCGCAGCCGGAGAAGTACGCCGAGGAGCTGGCGCACCTGATCGGCTGCCAACCGGAGGACTGTCTGCGGGTGTCCGGCAAGACCGGCGAGGGCGTGCAGTTCCTGCTCGACGAGATCGTCCGGCAGATGCGTCCGCCGGTCGGGGACGCCGCCGCTCCGGCCCGCGCGATGATCTTCGACTCGGTCTACGACGTGTACCGGGGCGTGATCACCTACGTCCGGGTGATCGACGGGCAGATCTCGGCCCGGGACCGGATCAAGATGATGTCCACCGGGGCCGTGCACGAGCTGCTGGAGATCGGGGTGATCTCGCCGGAGCCGGTGAAGTCCAAGGGGCTCGGCGTCGGCGAGGTCGGCTACCTGATGACCGGCGTGAAGGATGTCCGCCAGTCCCGGGTCGGCGACACCGTCACCATCAACACCCGGCCGGCGAGCAAGGCGCTCGGCGGGTACAAGGATCCCAAGCCGATGGTCTACTCCGGCCTGTACCCGATCGACGGTTCCGAATATCCCAACCTGCGCGACGCGCTCGACAAACTCAAGCTCAACGACGCCGCGCTCGACTACGAGCCGGAGACCAGTGCGGCGCTCGGCTTCGGCTTCCGCTGCGGCTTCCTCGGCCTGCTGCACCTGGAGATCATCCGGGAGCGGCTGGAGCGCGAGTACAACCTCGACCTGATCTCCACCGCGCCGAACGTGGTGTACCGGGTGATCATGGAGGACCGCTCCGAGCACGTGGTCACCAACCCCAGCGAGTTCCCGGACGGCAAGGTCGGCGACATCTTCGAGCCGGTCGTCCGGGCCACCGTGCTGACCCCGAACGACTACGTCGGCGCGGTGATGGAGTTGTGCCAGGGCCGGCGCGGCTCGCTGATGGGGATGGACTACCTCTCCGCCGACCGGGTCGAGTTGCGCTACACCCTGCCCCTCGCGGAGATCATCTACGACTTCTTCGACCAGCTGAAGTCGCGCACCAAGGGGTACGCGAGCCTGGACTACGAGACCAGCGGCGAGCAGGAGTCCGAGCTGGTCAAGGTGGACATCCTGCTGCACGGTGAGCCGGTGGACGCGTTCTCGGCGATCGTGCACAAGGACAAGGCGTACACCTACGGCACCTCGATCGCGGCGAAGCTGCGGGCGCTGATCCCGCGCCAGCAGTTCGAGGTGCCGATCCAGGCAGCCATCGGCAACCGCATCATCGCCCGCGAGACCATCCGGGCGATCCGCAAGGACGTGCTGGCCAAGTGCTACGGCGGTGACATCACCCGCAAGCGCAAGCTGCTGGAGAAGCAGAAGGAAGGCAAGAAGCGGATGAAGATGGTGGGCCGGGTGGAGGTGCCGCAGGAGGCCTTCATCGCCGCGCTGTCCACCTCGGAGTCGCCGGGCGGCGACGGCAAAGCCGCACCCAAGAAGTGACGGCCGGGTACTGCCCGCGCTGCGGCACCGGCCTGAGTGCTCAGCCGCCGATCCGGTGCGATGGGTGCGGGTACCAAATGTTTCTCAACGCCCGACCGACCGGCGGCGTGGTGATCGTCGCCGACGGCCGCTTCCTGGCTCTGCTGCGGGTACGCGAGCCGAGCGCCGGGCGGTGGGATCTGCCCAGCGGGTTCTGTGACGGCTGGGAGCACCCTGCGCAGGCGGCGGTCCGGGAGGCCCGCGAGGAGTCGGGGCTGACCGTGCAACTCGGCGACTTCCTCGGCATGTTCGTCGGCGGCTACCACTTCCAGGGCGAGCTGCTGCCGGTGCTGGACTGCTTCTGGCTGGCCACCGTCATCGGCGGGGAGCTGCGCCCGGACCCGGCGGAGGCGAGCGCGGCGGCCTGGCTGCCACTGGCCGACCCGCCGCCGCTGGCCTTCGAGACGATGGACCGCGCCGTACGCGTCGCCGCCGACCGCTCAATTTCCGATGGGAGCGCGATCGGCGCAGGTCAGGGCTGGTCTTGACAGGGTCGGAGATTTATGTCCGCAGTGGATGTTTAACCCTCTGGCGACCGGGGAATCCTTCTGTCAACCCGGTTCGAGGAGGATCTCAAATGACTGTCACTGGTATCATCACCGCCCTGATCGTCGGTCTGATCATTGGTGCCCTGGGCCGCTTGGTCGTCCCCGGCCGCCAGGACCTGCCGATCTGGCTGACCATCGTGGTCGGCATCATCGCTGCCTTCCTGGGCACCGCGATTGCCCGCGCCTTCGGCGTGGACAGCACCCCCGGCTTCGACTGGACCGAGCTCCTGTTCCAGGTCATCGTGGCCGCCGTGGGCGTCGCCCTGGTCGCCGGCCTCTACGGTCGTCGTCGCGCAGTCCGGTAACGCAGTCCGGTAACTCCGGCTCAATCCTCGAGAGCCGCCCAGCGCAAGCTGGGCGGCTCTCGACGTTGCAGGGATGATCGCGATCCGGTGCGCGAATGTGCCCCACAGGGGCCGTCCGGCGCACCGGATCGCGATCTTGCGGGGCTAGCGCAACCAGGGAATCTGCCGGTTGAGCTGGCCGCGCTCCTTGAGTTCCTTGCGCAGCGGGATCTCGTCGTCGACGTAGCCGTCCCAGTTGATGCCCCAGTAGTTGGCGGTGTGGGTACCCTCGCCGATCAGCTGGCGCTGCACCGGAGTGCGGTTGCGGTACCACTCGCCGTCCAGGTCGGGGTGCAGCTCGTCGAGCGGGCGGATCCACCGGTAGGTGTAGCCGACGAAGAGCATCTTCCGGGTGATGGTGGAGAGGTTCGTGGAGCGCGAGTGCCACTGGCGACGGTCGAAGATGAACGCGTCGCCCGGGTTCGCGGTGATCTCCACGGTGCCCTTCCGGGTCCGGGTTCTGCACGCTCAGGTCGGCCGGCCGCGGCAGCGAGTTCCACAGGTGGCTGCCCGGGATCACCTTGGTCGCGCCGCGCCCCTTCTCCGACAGGTCGGAGAGCACGTAGGCCACCTTCAGCGAGAACATCGGCCGGGGCAGGTTCGGGTCCATCGTCTCCGGGTCGGAGTTCTGCCGGTACCCGTCCTGGTGCCAGCCCCAGTACGGCTTCTCCGGCTCGAGCGCCGGCGGGGTGACGTCCAGGTGGTTGTGGTGGGTGTAGATGTTCCAGCCGGCCAGGCCCCACATGTACGGGAAGGCGACCGGGTGGGTCAGCAGCTCGCCGAAGAGTTCGTCGCGCTCCAGGAAGCCCAGCAGGTGCAGGGTGCCGTCCTTGGTGGTGTTGCCCTTCGCCTGCTCCTCGGCGTAGACCCGGTCCACCGCCTCTTCCAGCGCCGCCCGGTGGTCCTCGGTCAGCACCTTGCGCAGCAGCAGGAAGCCCTGCTCGTGGAACTCCTTGCGGTCGACCTCGCTGATCGGTTCGTAGCCGGTCAGGCCGCCATAGTCGAAGTGAGCAGCCATGTCCTCCCCTTAATGCGCGTATGAACAGTGCCTCTGCCAAAAGCCGACGCCGGGCGAGTCGGGCGCCCCGCCGTGGTGGCGTGCTGTGGCGCGGGTACCCGGACCGGGGTGCGGCGTAGACCCGGCGATCGTAGCTCCCGGTGACCATACGGCGGAGTCCTGCGAACGGTCCAGCGCCCCCGGCGTTGCCCGCGACAGGGACGAGTTTCGTTCGGGCACCAGCCCCCACAAGGCTCATTCAGCCCGGGTAGACCTCGGCGACCACACGGGTTGCAGCACCGGCGGTGGCCGGGTCGACGGACTGGACGGACCAGTCACCGCGCTTTGCCGTCCAGATCCGATTACCGAAAGTAACGCTCTTGACACTGCTGTCGGCCGCGTGCGCGACCAGCCAGTGCGCGTACTGCCAGCCGGTCTCGGTCGCGGCCACGTCCACCGCGATCCCGGCGACCCGGCTGTCGCTGGTGGTCTCCACCTTCGGCCAGTCCAGTTTCAGGCTCTGCGCCAGGGCGGCCGTCGCGTTCGGCCCCCGGGCACTCGGCTCGTCGGTGATCGTGCAGGCCAGCGCGCCCGCGCTGGTACCCGCGAAGGCGTCGGCCATCAACTGCGCGCTGGTCGCCCACTGCTGGTACAGCTCACCGTTGAAGCTGCGCTGCACCTTCTGCGCGGCGTCGGCGACCCGCAGGGTCTGCCAGTTCTTCACCTTCAACAGCGCGGTGTAGAACTTGCCGGCCGCGTAGCGCGGATCGGCGATCTGCTGCGCGGTGCCCCAGCCCTGGCTGGGCCGCTGCTGGAACAGCCCGACCGAGTCCCGGTCGCCGCCTTCCAGGTTGTAGAGCTTGCTCTCCTGCTGGGCGGCGGCCAGCGCCACCACGATCGCCCGGGTCGGCACCTTGCGGGAGATCCCGACCGCCGCGATGGTGGCCGCGTTCGCCATCTGTTCGGTGCTCAGGTCCACCTGGCGCGGTTCGCCGTCGACATCGCCGGTCACCTCGCACACCTGGGTGAGCAGGGTGATCGGCAGGTGTTGGGGGAGCTTGCCGGTGAGCGCGCGGAAACCCAGGTAGCCGGCGCCGGCCAGGACGACCGCCAGTACCACGAGTATCGACAGGACGGTGCGCGCTCGCACGTGCTCTCCCAGCGCAGAGACGGTTCGGATGGTGGGGGTGGGCGACCCCGGCCCGGGGGCGGATCGCCATTGTGGCAGCAAGGGTACGCCGCCGTCGCCACGCTCAGGGCCTGACGAGCGCAGACTTCCCGGCTGTGCGGCCGGGTCGGCACGCCGGTCTGAGCGCGGGCCGGCCAGGCTGCCGGCCGGGTGCTCAGACCGCCCAGGAGGGTGGGCGCTTGTCGCGGAACGCGAGCATGCCCTCGATGCCTTCGGCGGATCGGAAGTACTCCACCGAACGCGCGGACAGCTCCGGCAGCACCTCCCGGGGTGGCCGGCCGGCGCCGGCGCGCAGCAGCGCCTTGGTGCCGGCGAGCGCGCCGGGGGCGGCCAGCCGCAGTGCCGTCAGGTACCGCTGGACGGTGGCGTCCAGCTCCGGCCCGGGTACCGCCGCGCTGACCAGGCCGACCCGCTCGGCGCGTACCCCGTCGAAGGTCTCCCCGGTGAGCAGCAGTTCGGCCGCGGCCCGGGGGTGCAGCCGGGGCAGCACGGTGGCCGAGATGACCGCCGGGACCACCCCGATGCGTACCTCGGAGAAGGCGAAGGTGGCTTCCGCTGCGCAGACCGCGATGTCGGCCGCCGCGATCAGCCCCAGCCCGCCGGCCCGCGCCGGGCCGGCCACCCGGGCCAGCACCGGCTTGGCCGACTCCCAGATCGCGGTGAGCACGTCGCCGAGCCGGGCCACCGGCATGGTTCCCGAGGATGCACCCGCTCCCGGGACCAGCAGAGCGGCGGTCTCCTTCAGGTCCGCTCCGGAGCAGAACACCGGGCCGGTGTGGTCGAGGACCACGGCCCGCACCTCGGCGTCTGCCTCGGCGGTGGCCAGGCCGGCGAGCAGCTGGTCGATCAGCGCGCCGGACAGCGCATTGCGGTTGGCCGGGCTGTCCAGGGTGAGGGTGGCGACCGCGCGGTCGACCTCGTAGCGGACCAGCACGTCGGTGGGCAAGGTCATGACGGCAGACTAGAGGGCGTGCCAGGACCACTGCCAGATGGAGATCCAGTCCCGCGCTCCGGTGAGCTGCCGGCCAGCGCGCTGTCCGCGGTGGGCCGGCACGGCTTCGGGGTGTACGTGCATGTGCCGTTCTGTGCCTCCCGGTGCGGGTACTGCGACTTCAACACGTACGCCCCCGGGGAGGGGGTGAGCGCCGACGGGTACGCCGACACGGTGCTGGCCGAGTTGGCCCTGGCTGCCCGGGTACTGCCCGCGCCGGCCCAGGTCGACACGGTGTTCTTCGGCGGCGGCACGCCGACCCTGCTGCCACCCGGCGAGCTGGCCCGGATCCTGGACGGCATCCACGACACCTGGGGACTGGCGGTCGACGCCGAGGTGACCACCGAGGCGAACCCCGAGTCGGTGGACCCGACCTCGCTGCGGGCGCTGCGTACCGCCGGCTTCACCCGGATCTCGCTGGGCATGCAGTCCACCGCGCCGGGAGTGCTCGCCCTGCTGGACCGCCGGCACACGCCCGGTCGGGCCGTTGCCGCCGCCCTGGAAGCGCGGGAGGCCGGTTTCGAGCACGTCAACCTGGACCTGATCTACGGCTCGCCGGGGGAGAGCGCGGACGACTTCGCCGGGTCGCTGGCTGCCGTGCTGGCCGCGGGTGTTGACCACGTCAGCGCGTACGCCCTGATCGTGGAGGACGGCACCCGGCTGGCCACCCGGATGCGCCGGGGCGAGCTGCCGTACCCGGATGACGACGTGGCCGCCGACCGCTACCTGGCCGCCGACGCGACCCTGACCGCCGCCGGCTTGCGCTGGTACGAGGTCTCCAACTGGGCCACCGACGCCCAGGCCCGCTGCCGGCACAACCTGCTGTACTGGACCGGCGGTGACTGGTGGGGGCTGGGCCCCGGCGCGCACAGCCACGTCGGGGGGGTGCGCTGGTGGAACGTCAAGCACCCGAACTCGTATGCGGCCCGGCTGGCGGGCGGTGACTCGCCCGGCGCGGCCCGCGAGGTGCTCGGTCCGGTTGAGCGGCACGAGGAGGACGTGATGCTGCGGCTGCGGCTGGTCGACGGCCTGCCGCTGACCAGCCTCGACGACGGCGGGCGGCGGGCGGCGGCGCAGGCGCTGGCGGACGGGTTGCTCGCGGCCGACGACTTCGCGACCGGCCGGGCGGTGCTCACCCAGCGCGGCCGGCTGCTCGCCGACGCGGTCGTCCGCGACCTGCTGCCCTGAGCACGCCTGCTGGGCCCTCTGCGCAGCACGCCTGCTGGGCCCTCTGCGCACGCTTTGTTGGGCCTGAGGCACGTCTTGTTGGGCCCTGAGCACGCCTGCTGGAGGAGAGAAGCTGCCCGGCCCGCGCCGGTCCCGGCGGCCACCCGTGTCGGTAGCTGACCGCTCCGCCGGGGCGGCGCGGGCGCGGGCGGATCGCCCCGGGCCGTGGTCAGGCCCGGGGGAGCCGCTACTTGATCAGGTTGAGTGAGAACGGGTACTTGTAGTCGACGCCCTGGTTGGCCTTGACGCCCGCGAGGATGCCGAACACGATGCCGGCGATCCAGACGGCCAGCAGGACAAGCGAGAAGAGCAGGTAGAGCAGCGTGCCGAACGCGCCGTCAAAGGCCGCCCCGGCGAATGCGCGCAGGACCACGGTGATCAGCGCGATACCGGTGATCGGAAGGAAGAAGTTCAGCGCGGGCAGCGCGAACCGGCGCACTCCGGGCTCCTTGCCCTTCGCCAGGTAGGCGATCAGCGGGCCGAGGGCGGCGAGCACGCCGCAGGAGATGAAGGTTCCGATCGCGGCACCGAAGGTGGCTACCAGCGCCCAGGTCTTCTCCTCCGAGGAGGCGAAGCCGGCCGGCGGTGCGGCCGGGGGCGCCACGTAGCCGGAGGGGGGAAGGTAACCCGGCTGGGCCGGGGGGACATAGCCAGGTTCCTGGCTCGGGTCGGGGGCACCCGTGGGTGGTGGTTGGGTCATGTGCGAAACGGTAGGGGTACCGATCAACACGCGCCAGCAGTGACGAGATCCGATTCAGAATACTGTCGGTAAACAGGCTGAATAACCTCGTCTTTCCGGCATAAAGGGACAAAATCTGCGATCGCCGGGGGCGGCGCGGACGTCGTAGACTGGCACTCACTCCTACGGAGTGCCAAGGTCCGCGCGCGTACCCGCGGCGGGAGTTTGAGTGGATCGGATGACGGGAGCGTGGCGAGCGCGATGACGCCCGAGGACCGCAAGCTTGAGGTGCTCCGCGCCATCGTCGAGGACTATGTCGCCACTCAGGAGCCGGTCGGCAGCAAGGCACTCGTCGAGCGGCACAACCTGCGCGTCTCCCCGGCTACCGTGCGTAACGACATGGCCGTCCTGGAGGAGGAGGGGTACATCCGCCAGCCGCACACCAGCGCCGGCCGGGTGCCCACCGACCGGGGTTACCGGCTCTTCGTCGACAAGCTCTCCCGGATCAAGCCGCTCTCCCCGGCCGAACGCCGCGCCATCGAGCGCTTCCTGCTCGGCGCGGTTGACCTGGACGACACCGTGCACCGCACCGTCCGGCTGCTCGCCCAGCTCACCCGCCAGGTCGCCGTGGTGCAGTACCCGAGCCTGTCCCGGTCCAGCGTGCGGCACCTGGAGCTGGTGCCGATCTCCACCACCCGCAGCATGCTCGTGGTGATCACCGACACTGGTCGGGTGGAGCAGCGGCTCGTGGAGCTGCCCGGCCCGGTGGCCGAGGCCGACATCACCCGGATGCGGGCCACCATCAACGACCACCTGGTCGGCAAGAAGCTGGCCGACACTCCGCCGGTCGTGCAGAACCTGGTCGACTCGACCGAGCCGGGGCTGCGCACGGCCATGGCATCGCTGGCCTCCGTGCTGCTGGAGACGCTGGTGGAGCGCAGCGAGGAGCGGATCGCGCTGGCCGGCACCGCCAACCTCACCCGCGGCGGCCTGCTCGACTTCCAGGGCGCGCTGGGCCCGGTGCTGGAGGCGCTGGAAGAGGAGGTCATCCTGCTCAAGTTGATCGGCTGTGCCAGCGCCGAGGCGACCGTCACCCGGGTGCTGATCGGCGACGAGAATGAGATCGAACACCTGCGGGCCACCTCGGTGGTCAGCGCCGGGTACGGCCCGGGTGTCACCATCGTGGGCGGGCTCGGCGTGCTCGGGCCGACCCGGATGGACTATCCGGCGACCATCGCCACGGTCAGCGCCGTGGCCCGCTACGTCGGCGACCTGCTGGCACAGCATTGACACATCTGCGCTAGAACGACACTCAGCACGACGTTGAGGCACGACGCTGAGAACGACATTGAGAATGACACCAGGGACGAGGGCACGGAGCGACAGTGGCCAGGGATTACTACGGGATTCTCGGGGTGGCGAAAACCGCCGACGCCGACGAGATCAAGCGGGCGTACCGCAAGCTGGCCCGCCAGTTCCACCCGGATGTCAACCCGGACCCGGCGGCGCAGGAGAAGTTCAAGGAGATCAACGCCGCGTACGAGGTGCTCTCCGACGACAAGAAGCGGCAGATCGTCGACCTCGGCGGTGATCCGCTCTCGCCCGGCGGTGGTGGTGGCGGTGGCGCGCCCGGAGCCGGCGGTCCGTTCGTCGGATTCCAGGACATCATGGACGCCTTCTTCGGCGCGGCCGGTGGCGGCGCGGCCCGGGGTCCACGACCGCGTACCCGGCCCGGCGCCGACGCGATCCTGCCGCTCCCGCTGGAGTTGCACGAGACCGCGTTCGGCGTGGAGGCGCCGATCACTGTGGACACCGCGGTGGTCTGCCCGACCTGTCACGGCGGCGGCGCTGCCCCCGGTACCCACCTGGCCCAGTGTGATGTCTGCCACGGGCGTGGCGAGGTGCAGTCGGTGCAGCGCACCTTCCTCGGCCAGGTGGTCTCCGCCCGCCCGTGCACGGCCTGCGCCGGGCACGGCACGGTGATCCCGAACCCCTGCTCGACCTGTGGCGGCGACGGTCGGGTCCGCACCCGGCGCACGCTGACCGTGAAGATCCCGGCCGGTGTCGAGGACCAGATGCGGATCCGGCTGGCCGGCAAGGGCGAGGTCGGCCCCGGTGGCGGCCCGCCCGGCGACCTCTACGTCGAGGTCCGCGAGCGCCCGCACGACGTGTTCGCCCGCAAGGGCCAGGACCTGCACTGCCGGGTCACCGTGCCGATGACGGCCGCCGCGCTGGGGACCAGGCTGACCATCAAGACGCTGGACGGCGAGGAGACAGTGGACGTCAAGGCCGGCACCCAGCCGGGTTCGACGCTGCGGATCCGGGCCAAGGGGGTACCGCACATGCGCGGCGCCGGCCGTGGTGACCTGTTCATCCACCTGGATGTGCGGACTCCCACCAAGCTGGAGCCGGAGCAGGAGCGGCTGCTGCGCGAGTTCGCCAAGTCGCGGGGCGAGGAGATGTCCGAGCTGACCAAGCAGGGCGGCTTCTTCTCGTTCATCCGGGACGCCTTCAACGGCCACGCCTGAGCGGCCCGGACCCCACCTCCGTGAGCCGCCAGCCGTGAGTCTGCCGCTGTTCCTGGTCGACGCCCTGCCCACCGGCGGGGCGTACACCCTGGCCGGCGCCGAGGGGCACCACGCCGCCGACGTGCAACGCCTGCGCGTCGGGGAATCGCTGCTGCTCGGCGACGGCGTCGGCGGTACCGCGACGGCCACGGTGACCGGGGTGGCCAAGGGTCGGCTGGAGTTGGATGTGTTCCAGGTGTCCCGGGTCGCCGCGCCGAGCCCCCGCCTGGTGGTGGCGCAGGGCCTGGCCAAGGGCGACCGGGGTGAGTTGGCCGTCCAGGTGATGACCGAGGTCGGGGTGGACGAGATCGTGCCCTGGTCGGCGACCCGCAGTGTGGTGCGCTGGCAGGGTGAGCGCGGCGAACGCTCGGCGCAGCGCTGGGCGGCGACCGCCCGGGAGGCGGCCAAGCAGGCCCGCCGCGACTGGCACCCGGTGGTCTCCGCGCCGGCTTCGACCGCCGAACTCGCCCAGCGGCTGCACCTGGTACTGCACGAGGAGGCCACCGTGGCGCTGTCCACTGTGGACCTGCCGGCCGGCGGCGAGATCGTGCTGGCGGTGGGGCCGGAGGGCGGTATCGCGCCCGAGGAACTGGCGGTCTTCGAGAAGGCCGGGGCGGTGGCAGTGCGGTTGGGCGACAGCGTGTTGCGTACCTCCACAGCCGGCGTCGCCGCGCTCGCCGTGCTCGCCACCCGGCTCCGTCGCTGGTAGCCGTGCTCGCCACCCGGCTCGGTCGCTGGTAGTCACGGGTCGCTGGTAGCCGTGGCGTTGTCGGTGGCGTTGTCGGGGGGATCCCGCCGATGATCGCGCGGGCCGATGCGCGGGTTCGGCGGGCTACCTGGTGTCGGTGGGTCCAGCTAGCCTGCCGTGATGTCCAGTGTGCTGCGCCAGCGGAACTTCGCCCTGTTGTGGAGCGGGCTGACGGTCAGCGAACTGGGCAACGCGGTCACCTTCGTGGTGCTGCCGCTGATCGCGGTCCTGGTGCTGCACGCCTCGGCGTTCCAGGTGGGTTTGATTGCCGCCGCCGGTTCGGTGCCCTGGCTGGTGGTGGCGCTGCCGGCCGGAGTGTGGGTGGATCGTTGGCCGCGCCGACCCGTGATGATCGTCAGCGACCTGGCCCGCGCGGTGGTCATGGCCAGCATCCCGGTGGCCTGGTGGCTGGGCCGGCTGACGGTGGCACAGCTCGCCGTGGTGTCACTGCTGACCGGCGTCGGCACGGTGTTCTTCTCGATCGCGAACACCGCGTTCATGCCGGTCGTGCTGCCGGCGGATCGGCTGCACGAGGGCAACGGCGCGCTGCAGGCCAGCATGTCGGCCACCGCGATCGCCGGTCCGGGCCTCGGCGGGCTGCTCATCCAGGTGATCGGCGGGCCGGTGACGCTGCTGGTGGACGCGGTCAGCTTCCTGGTCTCGGCGGGTACCGTCGCCGCGATGCGCACCGTGGAGCCGCTGCGCGTCGCGCCGGCCGGCGGCGAGCGTCGACTGCTCGCGGAGATCCGCGACGGGCTGCGCTACCTCGCGGTGTCGCCGCTGCCGCGCACCATCGCGCTCGGCGCCGGCCTGTGCAACTTCGCCCTCGGCGGCTTCGACACCGTGGTGGTGGTGTTCCTGGTCCGGCAGCTGCACCTGACGGCCGGGACGGTCGGCCTGCTGCTCGCGACGATGTCGGTGGGTGGCCTGATCGGGTCGCTGGTCGCCGCCCGGGTGTCCAGGCGCTTCGGCAGCGCGCGTACCCCCGTGTTGATGGCCTACGGCATCGTCCCGGCCGGGCTGCTGGTGCCGCTCACCACCGCCGGCCTCGGACTGGCCTGGTTCGTGGCCGGATCGGTACTGGCCACCGCGTGCATCGGGGTCTTCAACGTGTGCGTGCTCAGTGCCATGCAGACGCACGTTCCGGGTCACCTGCTTGGCCGGGTGTCCGCCTCGATGCGGGTGTTCAGTCGGGGCACGCTGCCGCTCGGCGCGCTGCTCGGCGGGGCGCTCGCGGATGCGTTCGCGCCGCGCTGGGCGCTGCTGGTGATGATGGCGCTGCTCATTCCGATCCCGCTGGCGTTCCAGCTCTCGCCGCTCGGGCGGGTTCGGGAGATCTCCGAACTCACCCCTGCCGAGATCACCCCCGGTGCAAGTACCCTCGCTGCATGACTTCCCTCGGTCAAAGTTACGACTACGTACGGTTGCGGCTACTCAGTCGTGTGCTGTTCGTATTCGGGGGAGTTGTCCCGGCGGTGATCTCCGTCGGCACCACCTGGTACGCCGCCGAACACCCGCACTCCTGGTTCGTCGCAGTGCTCCCGGTCCTGCTGGTGCTCGCGCCGTTGCCGTTCTGGCTGCGGCTGCGCGCGGCGGCCAAGCGGGCGCCGGCCCGGCTCCAGGTCACCGAGGTGGCCGGCCGCCCGGCGTTTGCCGTGCCGCCGGCACCCTGGTCAGCCGGGCCGCTCGCCGCCAACTGTGTGATCATCGGGATCGGCGTGGTCTGGGGCAACGCGCTGTGGCTGATCCTGGCCACCGGCCAGACCGCGCCGCGGGTGCTGTTCGTGCTCGCCGCCCTGGCGGTCAGCATCCCGGTGACGGCCTGCGCGTACCCGCTGCTGACGACCCGCTGGCGGGTGGTGCTGCGCCCCACCGACCTGCGCGTGCCGCGGCTGCTCGTCGGGCACCGCTCGTTCGCCTGGGACCAACTGGTCCCCGGTCGGGTCGCCCTGGACACCCAGGTCTACCTGGGTACCCGCCCGACCGGCTGGGTGGCCTTCCACCCGGGCGTGGCCGCCGTGCACCCCGAATATCTGGCCGAGGTCATCGCCTACTACCTGGAGCACCCGGAGCACCGGGCCGAGATCGGCAAGGCGCGCGAGCAGGACCGCATGATCCGCGCCCTGCTCCGCGAACGCGAACCCCTCCCCAGCCAACTCTGACGGCTCAGCCGCCCCGCCCCGACCTGGACATCCGCGACAGCGGCCAACGCTGAGGGTGAACACACGGTGGTTCTTTGCGCGGCTTCATGTCGAGAAGAGTGAGCCGGTCGGCAGGGGCGTTGATCAGGTGGACTAGGGTGACGCGTCGATCGACAGACGAAAGGCGCACACATGTCCTTCGATGTGGCCCGGACGATCGCCGCCGAGGTTGCGCGGCGGGACCCGGTGAACGGCATTCGGATCGTCGGCGTCGACGGCCCCAGCGGTTCCGGTAAGAGCTTCCTTGCCGCTCAGGTTTCGAAACTGCTCGCCGCTCCCATCATCGAGATCGATGACTTTGTATCGTGGGACTGCTTCGCAGGCTGGTGGCCACGCTTCGACGCGCAGGTGCTCATCCCCCTACTGGCCGGTCGAGACGCCGTTTACCAAGCCAGGGACTGGAACGACTGGCACGGCTCCTCACTGGGTGCGTGGAAGACCCAGCCCTGGTCTCCCACGATCATCCTGGAAGGCGTCACCTGCACCCGCGGCGAAACGACGGGCCGCCTCGCCTATGCCGTCTGGGTCGAGGCCCCTGCAGAGCTTCGACTGGCACGCGGAATGGCAAGAGACACGGTGTTCCCCGACAAGGAAGAACTGTGGCAGCGGTGGATGCGTGAGGAAGACGCGTTCTTCGCCGCCGATGACACCCGCAACCGCGCCGACATCATCGTCGACACCTCGATGTTCGGCGTGCCCACCAGTTGAGCGCAGCGCGGCCATACGCTTCCGTGAGCAAGCCACAACGTCGACCACCACGACTACCTGACGGATGCATCCGCGTGCCGCGATCCGCCTGCCTGTCAGGGCACCACGACGAGCCGGCTGCCCCGTAGATCGGTGCGTTGCCAGGCCGTCTCGATATCGCTCAGTGGCACCTTCACCACATCGAAGGTCAGCTCGCCGGACTGCGCCCAGGCCACGACCTGGCTGTACAGCTCATGCATGGTCTGCGGGCCGAGTCCTTTGGCCGCACCGTAGATCTCGACCCCGGAGGTGCGCAGGCTCTCCGCGGCGAGAGCGAGCCCGGGGCCGGCGGACTCGCCGATCTGGATCAGCCGGGTCGGCTTCGGGAACGCGAATGTCTGCGGGACCAGCGACCGCAGCAGGATCTCGGTGGGTCGGCCCCAGAGGTAGTCCAGCACGACGTCGTAGCCGTCGCCCTTGGCATCGAGGTACGCCTGCGCCAGCGCTTCGTCCGGTACGGCGGTGTTGATCACCGTATCGGCGCCGAGGGTTTGTACCTCGCGCAGTTGGTCGTCGTCGCGGCCGGTCGCGACGATCCGTCCGGCGCCGAGCAGCCGGGCAACCTTGACCGCGAGCCGTCCCGCGACCCCGGTCGCGCCCTGCACGAGCACGGTCTCGCCCGACACGAAGCCGGCGGCGGTCTTGATGGACATTCCGGTGATCGCCGTGCCCAGCACGGTTGCGATCGCCGGATCGATGCCCTCCGCGATCGGCATGTACGCGCCCTTGGACACCACAGTCTTCTCGGCGAGCGCGCCGTAGGGCCGGCGTGGGTTGCCGAAGCCGACGAGGGTGCCGTCCGGCAGCGCGCCGATACCGTCGAAGGCGGGAATTGCCGGCAACTGCGCGGTGTACTGCCGGCTCGCGTAGTGCGTGCCGGCCGCGATGCGCTTGTCGACGTTCTCGACGGCGACCGCCTTCACGTCAATGACCACCTCGTCGTCGCCGGCCACGGGATCCGGGAAGTCCTCGTAGCGGGGAATGCCACCGATCTCGTGCAACACCGCCGCTTTCATCACAGCTGCCGGCCGAAGAACGCCGCGATCCGGCGCTGCCAGGCCGGCATGAACCGGGGAGGGTGGGCGGGTGAGTGGTTCGACCTGTCGTTCAGCGACGGGCGAGGGGCGACGCCGCGCCGTTGCGCGTGGCTGTGGACCGCTGTGCCGTGGTGTCCGGCCGGCCGCTCGGCGTGCGCGGGAACTGCGGGAATGCGATGTGTCGCCCGGTGCAGCAGGCCGCGAAACGAGTGCTCTTCCGCCATCTTCAGCTCCCTCATCTATCAGTGATAGAGAGACTCTAGCACTGATAGAGTGCCGAGCGGAGGTACCGAATTGGCGCTAGATCGACAGCGGATCGTCGCCGAGGCCGTCGCACTGCTGGACGCCGAAGGTCTCGACGGCGTGACCACCCGCAAACTCGCCGCCCGGCTGGGGGTGCAATCGCCGACCCTCTACTGGCACCTGCCCAACAAAGCGGCCCTGGTCACCGCGATCGCCGACGCGATCCTCGACCAGCAGTTCGCTGACCTGGCACCGCCCGAGCCAGATCAGCACTGGCCGGACTGGTTGAGCGGTCTGGCCGAGCGGCTGCGCCGAGCGCTGCTCGCCCACCCGGACGGCGCGCGGGTCATCTCCGCCGCTCAGCTCTCCGTCACCATGGCGGCGATCTCCGAATTGGCCATGAGCACCCTGGTGGCGCGCGGCATCCCGCTGCGACAGGCCCGCGTGATCGTCCTGACCGTCGAGCGCTTCACGGTCGGCCACGTCCTCGAAGAACAGGCCTCCCGCCCGGACGCGGAGGCGCTGAAAGACTTCGACATGGCCGCATTCACCGAGCAGCACCCGACCGTCGTGGCCGCGATCGCCGACTACTTCCGCCCCGGCCGCACCGTGGACGACCTGTTCCGCGACTGCCTGGAGGTGGTCATCGCGGGCGCTGCGATCAAAGCCGCGGCCACCTCCTGACCGACTATTCCCCTTCGATGTCATGCGGGATCGGCGTACCAGCAGTGGTGCACCCACGGTTCGACAGCAAGCACGCTGATTGCGGCCAGGACCGCGCAGCCCGCGATGGGCGGATCGGGGGCTGTCCAGGCGGCGGCAAACCCGGCCGTGACCGCGACCCATGGACGGATGAGTGTCAACGGGCCGAGGCCGAGAAGGATGAGGAACGTCGCTGGACGTCGGGGTAGCACCGCGTAGCCGATGAGGGTGGCCAGCACGATGGCCGCGAAGGGGCCGATGAGCCACAGCATGGTGGTGCCGGCGTGGGTGAGGTCCGGGTAGCGGGTGGCAGGATCGGGCGCGGTGACCAAGATGGCGCCGAGGACGAGGGCCAGGCAGCCGAGCACGGCCGCGCTGCCGGCGAGTCCGCGACGCATCGCGGTGCGGTAGTAGCCGCGTTTGTGGATACGCCCGTTGCGTCCGGTCGCTGCGCGGAATCCGGCCAGCAGACCGTCGATGACGGCGATCGAAGCCAGCAGCACCGGTACCGCGACAGAAGTGCTCACCATGGCCGGCGCATCGGTCGGACCTCGCTGACCAGGTGGCGCGCGTGCGGCCCGAGCGCGGCTCGCAGCGCCGGTACATATTGCGGGCGTACTCCCAGGGTGGGCCGCACCGATGCGCAGAACGGGTTGCTGTGGTGGGTCGGCCGGTAGAGCATCGGCACCAGGTCGGGTGCCGACCCGGCTGCGGTCAACAGGTCGTGGTCGGGGTGGGCGCGGCGAGCCGACGCGACACCGTCGTGGCGACCCAGCGGCTCGCGCATCCGAGCTCGGTGGAACATCCAGGCTCCCAGCGGCGCCAGCCGGGTGGCGGCGATGTCGAAATGGCAGTACGCCTGCGCGCCGGCATCGGCCTGGGCCCGGAAGAAAGCGTCGAGGTCGGCGCCGCGCATGTGGTGCAGCACGCCGGCGGAGATATACACCGTGGCCGCGCCGGGCAGTGCGAACGCATCGCCGAGCACAAACTGACAGGGCAACCCTTCTGCCTCAGCGAGCCTGGTCGCCTCGGCGATCAGGGCAGCGTTGAAGTCGACGCCGCAGAGGTCCACCTCGCCGAGCACGCCGGAGGCGGCGAGCCATCGGATGGTGTAGCCGATGCCGCAGCCGATATCGACGACCCGTGGCCGTTCACCGTGGGCGACCACCGACCTGAGCAGTGGACCCAGCAATTCGGCCAGCTGTTCGGCGATGCGCAGTTCTTCGTTCAGCCGCTGAAGCTCAGTGTGCGTGCGCACCAGTACCCGTTCGATGCCGGACGCATCGAGCAGTCCATCATGATGGGGTAGTGTCGCCACAATTCGCGCCCCGCGCCGATCACCAATCGCGCGAAACGCCGCGATCACTTCATCACGACGCACCGGCAGCCTTGCCCCGGTTGTCACGTCATGGCGGACGATGAGATCAGAGATCTCCAGGATCTGCCCCAAGATGCGCTGACCCGTCAGTCAGCGATCGCGACGTCGGACACCGGGGCGCATGAGGTGGCTGACCGTCTCTGAGTCATCCGCAATCGCCGCTGACAGTGGGACCTGGGGTTGTCCCTCACAGGGTCACGCCGGACAGTTCCGCGCAGGCCTGCAGCAGCGCGTCCTGGAAACCGACGTCGGTGGCGGCCGGATTGGGGGTGAGCTCCGTCTGGCGCTTGAAATACCTGCCGGTGACCAGCGCGTCGCCGTCGCCGGTGGCCAGCCAGACCTGGGTCTGGGCCCCCTCGGGCAGGTCGTCGGTCGCGTTGCGGCCGCCGAGCTTCGTGCGGATCCAGCCGGGGTCCACGGCGTTGCTGTACACCGCCGGCCACAGCCGGGCCACCGCGAACGCGAGTGCCACATCGTGCAGCTTGGAGTCGCTGTAGGCCTGCATGCCGTTCCAGGGCTTGCCGCGGTACTGCAGATCGGCGAGGTCGGCCACGCCGGCGGATTCGAGGCCGGAGGTCAGGTACACCAGCCGTCTCGGGCGCGGCATGAGGGCGGTGAGCACGTACGGGGCGAGCACGTTGACCTGGAAAATGCGCTCGATCCCGTCGCCGGTCTCGCGCCGCTGCTCCTGCCCGCCGATGCCGGCGTTGTGGATGACCACGTCAAACGCGCCGGCCGTGCGGCCCATTGCCCGGGTCTGCTCCAGGTCGGCGAGGTCGGCCACGAGCACCTCCGGCCGGTCCTCGAGCGTCTCCGCACGCTCCCGGCTGCGCGCGTGGAACACCACGTCGTGCCCTAGCCGCTGCAGGCTGCGGGCCGTCTCCAACCCGATGCCGTCCGTCGATCCGGTGACCAGAATGCGTGCCATAGTTGCCACATCGTAGCGGCACAAGCACTCCTGCCTGGTCAGGGCGCTGGGACCGGACCTGCACACGATGACGACCCGTCACGCTCACGGCCGCGGACCGCGCAACTCACTGTCACGAGGGCCGTGCGCGTACCCGGGGCTGGCAATGAGCGACGCAAGTAGCCGACGATCATCCTGCGCGGTGTCGATAGCGAAGTGCGTCAGCTGGATCCACATGAAGGTGCCCTTGTCCATGTGGACGATGTCGGAGCTGACGAAGCGTAGCGTCACGAGTTGACCACAACGCGAATAGGCGCGGATTTCAGCCGACCGTGTGTGCGCGACCTACCAGCAACTGCCGCCGACAGTTCGCGGCGTCGCTGGGCAGGCCGAGTTCGGCGGCCATCGGGGCTTCACGTTGACACCAAACGTTGACATCAACATCAACTCGGCCGAGTTGCGGAAGCAGCTTCCGGCAACCTGCTCAGGCCAACTCCTCCCCGGAGATGCACCAGGCACTGCCCGCGCTCTGCAGGGTGAACTTCACCGAGACGCTCTTCTTCTGCTTGGTGGACTTGGTCGTCGCGGTCAGGGTGGCGGTCACCTTGCGGTCATCGCCGGACCGCTCCACCTTGTCGACCTTCACCGTGTTCACCGTGAAGGTGTCGGCGAAGTCGCCGTTCGGTGTGGTGGCCGCCTTGTCGAAGTCGGCCTGCCCCGCCGGGCACATCTGCGCCCGGCCCTTGGCCACGTCCTTGGCCTTCATCGCGTCCAGGTAGTTCTGTACCGTCCCCTGAGCCGCCGCGTCGGCGGCCTCGTCCGATGGCGCCGACGGCGAGGCGGCGCCGGTGGTCGCGACCGCCGAACTGACGGCGGCCTGTGGCGTGCTCGTCTTGTCCGGACTCGAGCCGCTGCATCCCGCGAGCGCCAACGAACCTGCCACCACGATGGCTGCCGATGTTGCGGTGCGCCAACCCTTGCGATACATGGCACTCCTCCCTGTGTCAATCGCGCCCGTCGACAATGAGGCCACGCCGACTCCCGGGTCCCCCGCGGACGCACATCGGCGCCGATCCTAGGGCACCCGCGCCAGTCCCGGCCACGATGGCCGACCGGATCGGGCAAGCCCATGCGTTCTTCCGCAACCGCACCAACGCCCGGAACCTCACCACCGCCGCGCCCTGGACCTCACCATGGCCACCCAACAGTCACGGACAAGACTCTGGCCAGGCGCTCAGCTGCGGCGTGAATCAGGTGCGCAGGTAGGAGGCGCCGTTGAAGTCGAGGATGGCGCCGCTGGCCCACTGGGCGTTCGGGTCGGCCAGCCAGACGATGGCGGCGGCCACCTCCGCCGGCTCGGCGACCCGGTTGAACGGGCTCTCCGCGCGGATCTCCGGCCCGCGCGGCGACTTCAGCTTCTCGTTGGCCATGTCGGTGGCGACGAAGCCGGGGGCGACCGTGGACACCGCGATGCCCCGGCTGCCCAGCACCTTGGCCAGCGACTGGCCGAGCGCGTTCAGGCCGGCCTTGCTGGCGGCGTAGGCGGCGGCCCGGGACTCGCCCCGGAACGCGCCGCGTGAGGAGACGTTCACGATCACGCCGCCCTCGCCCAGGTGCTGCGCCGCGCACCAGCACACGTTCGCCGGGCCGATCAGGTTGGTGTCCAGGGTGCTGCGCCAGGCCGCCTGCCAGTCCTCGTACGAGGTGTCCCCGATCGGGTGGTCGACGAAGATGGCCGCATTGTTGACCACCACGTCGAGGCCGCCCAGGCCGGCGGCGGCCCGGTCGACCATCGCCCGGACCTGGTCGGCGTTGGCCAGGTCGGCGCGGGCCAGCAGGTGCCCCTCGCCGGGCAGCCCGTCGAGCACCTGCTCGGCAAGTTCGCCCTGCTCGCGGTAGTGCAGCGCCACCCGGTCGCCCAGCGCGGCGAACGCCTGTGCGACGGCCCGGCCGATTCCCCGGGACGCTCCGGTCACCAGTACCGCTCGGCTCATGATCTTTCTCCGGATCTGCTAGCGGGTCAGGACCGGCCGACCAGCCGGACGCTCATAGGATGCCGGGGTGACCGATTGCCTGTTCTGCCGGATCGTCGCCGGTGAGATCCCCGCCACCGTGGTCGCCCGGACCACCGACGCGCTGGCCTTCCGGGATATCAGACCGCAAGCCCCGACGCACGTCCTGGTGATCCCGACCGGGCACTACGCCGACGTGGCCGCGGTGGCCGACGCCGACCCGGCGCTCGCCGGGCGGCTGCTGGCGCTCTGCGCCGAGGTGGCCCGGATCGAGGGCATCGCGGACAGCGGCTACCGGGTGCTGTTCAACTCCGGGCCGCACAGCGGCCAGGACGTCTTCCACGTGCATGCCCACGTGCTGGGTGGTCGGCCGCTCGGCCCGATGTTGGCCCGGTGACCGGGCCGGTGCGGACCGCCGACCCCACCGTCCTGCGGGGGTACGAGCGGCGCACGCGCTCCGCCCAGGCGCAGTTGCGGATCCCCGCGCTCGCGGTAGCGCTGCACCGGGCAGACCGTCCACTGTGGACCTGCCAGATCGGCGCGGAGCCGGACACCGTGTTCCGGATCGGTTCGATCACCAAGACGTTCACCGCCGTGCTCACCATGCAGTGCCGCGACGAGGGGCTGCTCGGCCTCGACGACCCGATCGCAGCGCTGCTCGGCGTCCACGCGCACGGCGACCTCACCGTGCGCCGGCTGCTCTCGCACACCTCCGGCCTGCAACGCGAGCCGTACGGCGACGTCTGGGACACCCTGCGCGCCCCCGACGTCGACACGCTGCTCGCCGAACTGGCCCGGGTCGAGGCGGTACTGCCACCCGGCCGCCGCTACCACTACTCCAACCTCGGGTACGCCCTGCTCGGTCAGGCCGTCGCCCGGCTGCGCGGCGGTACCTGGGCGGAGGTGCTGGTCGACCGGATCCTGGGCCCACTCGGGCTGGACTCGGTGACTCCGTACCCGGCCGCCGACCGCAGCGCGACCGGGTACCTGGTGGACGCCTACTCCGACCACGCCCGGCCGGAGCCCGACCTGGACCTCGCGGCCATCGGGCCGGCCGCCCAGCTCTGGGGCACCGCCGCGGACCTGGCCCGGTGGGCGGCGTTCCTGGCCGACCCGGACAGCCTCGACCCGACCTGTTCGGTGCTCGCCGCAGCCACCCTGGAGGAGATGCGCTGGCCGGTCACCACCACCGACGAAGCGCTCTGGGCTGCCGGTTTCGGGCTCGGGCTGATCCTGCTGCCGCAGGGCGAGCGCCGCAGTCACGTCGGCCACGACGGCGCGATGCCCGGCTTCCTGGCCGCCGCGTACGGCCGGCGCGGGGCGGGTACGCCCGCCGGGTTGGGCGCTGCGGTGCTGAGCGCCTCGGGTACCGCCGCGAAGATCGGGGAGCTGCCGCACGACCTGCTCGCCGCCGCCGTGGCCGACGACCCGGCCGACATCCAGCCGTGGCAGCCCGGCGAGCCGGCCCCACCGCAGTTCCAGTCGGTGCTCGGGCGCTGGTGGGGGGAGGGCTTCGAGTACGTCTTCGGCTGGTACGACGGTCGGTTGCAGGCGCGCGGCGCGGACGATCCGGCCAGCCGACCGCCGGCCGTGTTCGGCCCCACCGGCGACCCCGACGTGCTGCGTACCGTCTCCGGTCGGGAGGCCGGCGAGTTGCTGCGGCTGACCCGTGACCCGGCGAGCGGCGCGGTGGTCCGGATGCACTGGGCCACCTACCGCTTCACCCGCGACCAGCAGACCTTCGACGGCATCACCGCCAGCCGCCCCTGACGTTGCGCTGTCGGTTGGGCGTCGCTGCGCTCCCGTCCGGTCGGACTGGGCCTGCTGTCCCGGGCGTCCGGTTGCGACCCGGTTGACCGGGCCGGGGGAACACGGAAGCCGAATGTCGGGACAGCCCGATACCATGGTGGAGTTGTCGGCGCCCGGTCGGTGCCGGCGGTGAGCAGACGGCCGCCACGGGCGGTCGCTGGACAGTACCGAGCGGAGAGGTGGCAGCAGGCCCGCGAGGCCGACCCATGACGACCAGCCCTTCCCCCAACCCGGCCCATCCGGCCGAGGCCACGGTTCAGACGAAGATCACGGTTGACCCGCAGCACATGGTCAGCCTGCTCGGGGCACGCGATGAAGTGCTCCGGCGGATCGAAGAAGCGCTCGCCGCCGACGTGCACGTCCGCGGCAACGAGGTCACCCTCTCCGGTACCCCGGCCGACGTGGCCATGGCCGAGCGGGTGTTCGCCGAGTTGACCGACCTGATCGGCAAGGGCGGCACCCTCACCGGCGACTCCGTCCGACGGATCGTGGGAATGCTCGTGGACGGCACTGCCGAGCGCCCCGCCGACATCCTCACCCTCAACATCATCTCCCGGCGCGGGCGCACCATCCGCCCCAAGACGCTGGGCCAGAAGAAGTACGTCGACTCGATCGACCAGCACACCATCGTCTTCGGCATCGGCCCCGCCGGTACCGGCAAGACCTACCTGGCGATGGCGAAGGCTGTTGCCGCGCTGCAGGCCAAGCAGGTCAACCGGATCATCCTGACCCGGCCGGCGGTCGAGGCCGGCGAGCGGCTCGGCTTCCTGCCCGGCACGCTCTACGAGAAGATCGACCCCTACCTGCGCCCGCTCTACGACGCGCTGCACGACATGCTCGACCCCGACTCGATCCCGCGCCTGATGGCCGCCGGCACCATCGAGGTCGCACCCCTGGCCTACATGCGTGGTCGGACCCTGAATGACGCGTTCATCATTCTGGACGAGGCGCAGAACACCACCGCCGAGCAGATGAAGATGTTCCTCACCCGGCTCGGCTTCGGGTCCAGGATCGTGGTCACCGGCGACGTCACCCAGGTCGACCTGCCCGGCGGGGCGACGAGCGGGCTGCGCGTGGTGCAGGAGATCCTGGAAGGGCTCCCGGACATCCACTTCGCCCGGCTCACCAGCGCCGACGTGGTGCGGCACCGGCTGGTCGGGGAGATCGTGGACGCGTACGCCAAGTGGGACGAGGCACAGCAGCCCGGGGGACCGGTCGGGCTGGCCGGCAACCGCACCGCGCAGCACGGCCGCGCGGCCCGGCGCCGCTGAAAACGGGGGAACCATGTCGATCGAGATCGCCAACGAATCGGGTACCACCGTGGACACCGACTCGGTGATGGGCGCCGCCCGGTACGCGCTGGAGCAGATGGGCGTCAACCCACTCGCCGAGCTGTCCATCCTGCTGGTGGACGTGGAGTACATGACCGAGTTGAACCACCGCTGGATGGGTGGCGACGGGCCGACCGACGTGCTCGCCTTCCCGATGGACGAGGGCAGCATCGACCACGGACCGCAGGACGGCAACGGCGGTGAGCCGGCGCTGCTCGGCGACATCGTGCTCTGCCCGGACGTGGCGGCGAAACAGGCGGCCACCGCCGGCCACTCGGCCGGCAACGAGCTGCACCTGCTCACCGTGCACGGGGTGCTGCACATCCTCGGCTACGACCACGCGGAGCCGGACGAGGAGCGGGAGATGTTCGAGTTGCAGGCCCGGTTGCTCGCCGGGTACCAAGCCAGCCGGTAGCCGCAATGCCTGACTTCCAGTTGCTACTGGTCGCCGCCGGCCTGGTGGTGCTGGCCGGGCTGTTCGCGATGACCGATTCGGCCCTGTCCCGGATTTCCCCGGCACGCGCGGGGGAGATGGCCCGGGAGGGGGTACGCGGCGCGCGGGCGCTGCAGGGCGTCGCCTCCGACGTGGTCCGCTACCTCAACCTGCTGCTGCTGCTCCGGTTGGCCTGCGAGCTGTCCGCCACCGTGCTGGTCACCCTGGTCACCAGCGACACCTGGGACCCGGGCTGGCTGGCCGGTACGGTGGCCGCCGCGTCGATGCTGCTGGTCAGCTTCGTGGCGGTAGGGGTCGCCCCGCGTACGATCGGCCGCCAGCACGCGTACACGGTGGGCCGGTACGCAGCGCCGACCGTGCGTTGGCTGGGCCGGGCGCTCGGGCCGCTGGCCAGTTTGCTGATCCTGGTCGGTAACGCGGTCACGCCGGGGAAGGGGTTCCGGGAGGGTCCGTTCGCCACCACCGTGGAGCTGCGGGAACTCGTCGACCTCGCGGAGCAGCGCGGCGTGGTGGAGCACGACGAGCGTCAGATGATCCACTCGGTGTTCTCGCTCGGGGACACCATCGCCCGCGAGGTGATGGTGCCCCGTACCGAGATGGTGTGGATCGAACAGCACAAGACCGGCCGGCAGGCGATGGCGCTGTTCCTGCGCTCCGGCTTCTCCCGGATGCCGGTGGTCGGCGAGAGCCTCGACGACGTGGTCGGCATCGTCTACCTCAAGGACCTGGTGCGCCGCGAGCAGACCGGCGACCCGGCCGCCGTCAGCGCGGCCGAGTTGATGCGCGAGGCGGTGTTCGTCCCCGAGTCCAAGCCGGTGGACGACCTGCTGCGGGAGATGCAGGCGGCGCGTACCCACATCGCCGTGGTGATCGACGAGTACGGCGGCACCGCCGGGCTGGTCACCATCGAGGACATCCTGGAAGAGATCGTCGGGGAGATCACCGACGAGTACGACGTGGAGCGCCCGCCGGTCGAGCGGCTGGGCGACGGCAGTGTCCGGGTCAGCGCCCGGCTGCCGATCGAGGACCTCGGTGAGCTGTTCGACGTCGAGTTGCCGGTGGACGAGGTGGAGACGGTGGCCGGCCTGCTCGGCCAGGCACTCGGCCGGGTACCCATCCCCGGCTCGGAGGCCGAGGTCGGCGGGCTGCACCTGATCGCCGAGGGCACCACCGGCCGCCGCAACCGCATCGACACCGTGCTGGTTCGCCGCGCCGAGGACGCCGACGACGAGGCGGCGACCGCCGACCGTGACGACAGGGAGCACGCCGATGCCTGAGCAGCCGCTCGACCCCGAGGACGCCAAGCTGGTCACGCTGGCCCGCGCCGCCCGGTCCCGGATCGGTGCGGTGGAGGGCGCGGCGGTCCGCGACGGCGACGGCCGCACCTACGCGGGCGGCTCGATCACCCTGCCGTCACTGACCCTGACCGCGTTGCAGTACGCGGTCGCCGCCGCCGTGGCCGCCGGCGCTTCCGTGCTGGAGGCCGCCGCCGTGGTGAGCGAGGCCAGCGTGCTCGACGACGGCGGGCTGGCCGCCGTCCGCGACGTCACCTCCGCCGCCCCGGTGTTCCTCGCCGGCCCCGACGGCACCGTCCTCACCGTCAACCGCTGACCCGTTTACCCGTCGACCCGTTGACCGCTTGGTCCGCGGGCCGTCAACGCGGGCCCGCTGTGACGCCGACCGGGCAGCGGCGGCTGCGCGATCGGTCGCCCCGGTTAGTTGCTCAGCCAGTTGCTCAGCCCCGGGTGGGCGCAGGCCAGCGTGATGGATCCGGTCACCGGTAGCTGCCCGGTGTCGAGGACGACGACCAGGTGGCTGTAGGTGCCGCCGGGTTCGCAGCTCCCGGTGGCCGGGTAGATCTCGAAGTGGGCCTGGTGCCCGGGTGCCAGCTCCGCCACCGAACTCTGGTCCGAGAACTCCCTCAACCCGTTGCCGGACGCCGTGTCCGTCAGGTGCGGCGCCTGATTCGTCGCGCAGGTGGTGCCGCTGTGGTTGGTGAGAGTGACGGTGTATGCCGCCGACCCGGGGCCGGTGGTCAGGGTGGCGGCGCCGCCGAAGTCGGCCACCGTACAGGCCCGGCTGAGCAGGTCCCAGCCGGAGACGCGGACGTCCCCGCAGCGGAGGTCCATGTCGAGGTGGCTGACGAAGCGCGGGCCGTTGCCCAGGTCCAGCTCGACCATCCGGTAGTCGGCGGGATGGGCGCACGCCGGCGAGGTCGGGTCGTACCCGCCGTAGCCGTTGGCGATGGCGACGGTCAGGACGGCTCGCCGACCGGCCGGAAAGGTCACCGACCCGGGCGCCGACGGATCCACGTGCTGCGGCAGCTTGACGGCCCGGCCCGAGACCTTGCCCCACAGCGTCGGCAGCTTCAGCAGGCAGGATCGGGTACCGGTGTTGGTGACGGTCAGGTCGTAGTACGCGGTACCCATCGCGCCTTCGCTGCTGACGTGGTCGTCGCTGAGTTCGGCGGCGGTGCACGGGCCGGACGGCGGTTGCGCGCCGGTGGTCGTCGGCGCGGTGGACGAGGTGGTCGGCGCGCTGGACGGAGCGCTGGACGGGGCGGGCGCCGAGCCGGCCGACGCGGACGGCGAGCCGGTCCCGCCAGGGGTCGGGTGCTCGGCGTTCGGGCGCAGTGCCACTCCCGCGCCGAGGCCGGCGGTGACCACCAGGGCGACCAGGGCGACGCCGAGGCTGGTGCGGGTACGCCGGGTGCGGCGCTCGCCCTCGCCGCGCAGGGCGGCCGGCTGGCTGACGTCGGCGAGGTTGGCGTAGCCACGCAGGCCGGCGAAGAGCCGGGTGAGTTCGTCGTCGTACTCAGGCATGGTTGTGCTCCTCGGTGGGTTGCGTCGCGAGCCTCGCGGCCAGTGCCGCGCGGCCCCGGGCCAGCCAGGATTTGACGGTGCCCTCGGCGGCGCCGGTCTCCGCCGCGATCGCGCTGATCGGCAGGTCGAGCAGGTAGTGCAGGGCCAGCGCCCGGCGCTGGACCAGCGGCAGGTCGCGCAGCGCCCGGGTGAGCAGGACGGTGTCCTCGCCCGGCGGCTCGATCGGGGTGGCCGGCCGGGCGGTGTCGTGGAACCGGCGGCGCACCGCCAGGTGCCGCCAGCGGTCGTTGGCCAGCCGGGTCACCACCACCCGCAGCCAGCTCTCCGGGCTGTCGTACCGGGCCACCGTGCGCCAGCGCTGCCAGGCCCGCACGTAGGACTCACTCGCGAGATCCTGGGCGCTGGCCAGGTCGCCGGTGAGCGCGTAGGCGTAGCGCAGGGTGCGCCGGGCGGTCGCCCGGTAGAACTCGTCGAACTGTTTCGACGCATCCTGCTGTGAAACCTCCCGCCTTGACGCATCCCGTCTTGACTCATTCCGCCTTGACTCATTCCGCCTTGACGCATCCTGGCTTGGTGCATCCTGCCTTGACGCGTCGCTGTCGCCGGCCACGTTGGTCTCCCGTCCCCAAGTCCTGCTCTCATGGACACGGGCCGATGGTCACCCGGGTTGCGGCACGCCGCGCAACGGTTTGGTAACCGCCCGCCCGGAGGCGTCCGGCCGCGGCCGGTAGGCTGCGCAGGCGTGAGTAGCTATCGGGCCGGGTTCGCGTGTTTTGTCGGCCGGCCCAACGCCGGGAAGTCCACCCTGACCAATGCGATCATCGGTAAGAAGATCGCGATTACCTCCAACCGGCCACAGACCACCCGGCACGTCATCCGGGCCGTCCTGCACCGGCCCGACTCCCAGCTTGTCCTGGTGGACACCCCGGGCCTGCACCGCCCCCGCACGCTGCTCGGCGAGCGCCTCAACGACCTGGTTCGCGAGGTGTGGAGCGAGACCGACGTGGTCGGCCTGTGCATCCCCGCGAACGAGGAGATCGGCAAGGGGGACAGGTTCATCGCCGGGGAGATCGCCGGCCTGCGGGCCGCAGTGGTCGCAGTGGTGACCAAGACCGATCTGGTACCGAAGGCAGCGCTCGCCGAGCAGTTGCTGGCCGTCTCCCAGCTCGCCAGCTTCGCCGACATCGTGCCGTGCAGCGCGGTCACCGGCGACCAGGTCGACGACCTCATCGACGTGCTCAGCGGGCACCTGCCGCAATCCCCGCAGCTCTACCCGGACGGCATGATCACCGACGAGCCGGAGCACGTGCTGATCGCCGAACTGGTCCGGGAGGCGGCGCTGGAGGGCGTCCGGGACGAGCTGCCGCACTCGATCGCCGTACTCGTCTCGGAGATGCTCCGGGAGGAGGAGGGCTCGATCCTCAAGGTCTTCACCGACATCTACGTCGAGCGGCAGTCACAGAAGGCCATCGTGATCGGCAACCGGGGGGCCCGGCTCAAGGACGTCGGTACCCGCGCCCGCAAGGAGATCGAGGAGCTGCTCGGCGAGCGGATCTACCTCGACCTGCACGTCCGGGTCGCCAAGGACTGGCAGCGCGACCCCCGTCAACTGCGCCGCCTGGGCTTCTGACCAGTCCGGCTTGTGTGCGCCCGGTGCCGGCCGGTTCCGCGCTGTCGGACCGGCGGGGGAGAATGACCGGGTGAATACCGGGTTCCGGGCCAAGCTGTTCCGCGACGACGCGGTGGTGCTGCGCGTGCAGAAGCTGGGCGAGGCCGACCGGATCATCACCATGCTCACCCGGCGACGCGGTCGGGTCCGCGCGGTCGCCCGGGGGGTACGCCGCACCACGTCCAAGTACGGCGGCCGGCTGGAGCCGTTCGGGCATGTCGACGTGCAGTTCATCGAGGGGCGCACGCTGCACTCGATCACCCAGGTGGAGGGCATCGACCTGTTCGGCGGCGCGCTGGTGCGGGACTATCCGCGCTACACCACGGCGAGCGCCATCGCCGAGACCGCCGAGCGGCTCACCCCCGAGGAGGAGGAGCCGTCGCTGCGGCTGTTCCTGCTCACCCTGGGCGCGCTGCGCGCGCTGGCGCAGGGCGAGCACGCGAGCAGCCTGGTCCTCGACTCGTACCTGCTGCGGGCGATGGGACTCGCCGGCTGGGCGCCGGCGCTGCGGGCGTGCGCCGTGTGTGGCACGGCGGGGGAGCACCGGGCCTTCTCGGTACCCGCGGGTGGGTGTGTCTGTCCGGACTGTCGACCGCCCGGCGCCGCCCATCCCGCGCCGGCCACCCTGGCGCTGCTGGCGGCTCTTGCGGTGGGCGACTGGGCCGGTGCAAACCTGGCCGAGCCGGGGCCGCGCCGGGAGGCGTCCGGGCTGGTCGCCGCGCACCTGCAGTGGCACCTGGAGCGCGGGCTACGCTCGCTGCCGCTGGTCGACCGCTCCGGCCCGGCAACGGCCCGGCCCGCTGAGGCGGCGATCGCCCCGGCCGCCGCACAAGCCCGGCTGCCGAACAAAGCGAGTAGGGAGAGTCTGTGAGTCGTCAGTTCACGCCGCCGTCGCCGCACCCGTCCGGGGCACGCCCGCCGGAGCTGCCGGCCGGCGCGGTGCCGAAGCACGTGGCGATCATCATGGACGGCAACGGGCGCTGGGCCAAGCAGCGCGGGCTGCCGCGTACCGAGGGGCACAAGCGCGGTGAGGCGGCCCTGTTCGACGTCATCGAGGGCGCCATCGAGCTGGGCATCAAGAACCTGTCCGCGTACGCCTTCTCCACCGAGAACTGGAAGCGCTCGCCGGAGGAGGTGCGCTGGCTGATGGGGTTCAACCGGGACGTCATCCACCGCCGCCGCGACCAGTTCGTCGAGATGGGGGTACGGGTGCAGTGGGCCGGGCGGCGGCCGAAACTGTGGCGCTCGGTGATCAACGAGCTGGAGATCGCGCAGGAGATGAGCAAGCACAACGACCTCATCACCCTGCAGTTCTGCGTGAACTACGGGGGGCGGGCGGAGCTCGCCGACGCGTTCGCCGCGATGGCCGCCGACGTGCAGGCCGGCCGGCTCAGGCCCGACAAGATCACCGAGAAGACGGTGGAGCGCTATCTCTACTGCCCGGACGTGCCCGACGTGGACCTGCTGCTCCGCTCGTCCGGCGAGATGCGCTGGTCCAACTACCTGATCTGGCAGGCGGCGTACGCCGAGTTCGTCACCCTGGACACGCTCTGGCCCGACTTCGACCGCCGCCACCTCTGGTACGCCTGCGAGCTCTACGCCCAGCGCGACCGCCGCTACGGCGGCGCGATCCCCAACCCGGTGAACCCGGACCTTGCCGGGGTGGGTGGGTAGCGGCAAGATCGCGATTAGCTCCGCAAACCGGCCCCCACAGGGCAGATCCGCGCACCAGATCGTGATCTTCCTGCCTGATCCGGGTGGCCGGCGGGTTCAGTGGTCGCCGCCGCAGCAGGGGGTGGGGTTGGGGACCTCGAAGGGGGCGATCCGGCCGCCCGGGGCTTGCGTGGCGACCAGGGTCAGGTGGCCGTCCAGCCACTGTGGACGGACGAAGTCCCGGGTGGTCACCAGGGTGTCGGGGTCGGGTTGGGCCACGCCGCCGAGTACCTTCACGCGGTCGATGGCGGTGTGCGCCAACAGGTGCGCCACCGTCACCTCGCCGACCAGCCGGTCTGCGCCGGGGAACAGGACGGCCCGGCCGGCGGTGCCGGTGGCGTGTGCCTGGGCTGCCGCGAGCGCGGCGCCGTCGGGTGGGGCCGGGCGCGGGCGGTCGGCGGCGGGCAGGGTGGCCGGGTCGAGTCGCCCGGGGGCGGTCAGGGTGACCACCACCCGGGCGTTCTCCCCGTGCACGAGGTGGGTGCAGGCGACCAGGCCGGGCACCGGCGGCAGGTCAGCCAGCCAGTGCTCGGCGTCGGTGACGGTCGCGTGCCCCAGGTCCAGGACCAGCACGGTCATGGTGCAGTTACCGTCCTACTTCTTCGGGAGTACCCAGATCGGGTTGGTGTAGAACCACAGGTCGGCCCACGGGTCGGCGTCGCCCACCACGTCCATCGCCGGACCGGCCGGGTCGACTGCCGCACCCAGGTAGCCCGGGGCGGAGCGGTTCCCGTCGGTGCCGCGCAGCCGCAGGTAGAACGGCGCGTGCGGGTCGGCCTTGCCCAGGTCGTAGGTGAAGGTCGCCTGGCCGGTGGAGGAGTTGACGGTGAACGACTTGGCCACCTTGGTCTGCGGCGCGGTGAAGGTGTCCCGGTTGGCGGCCGGGCCGGTGATCGCGCCGCGGATCAGGTCGATCCGGGCGAGAGTGGGCACGAACTGCGCCCAGTTCGGGCCGTTGGCCAGGTCGACGGTGATGCTCAACTGCACCGACCGGCCGGCCTTGGCCAGCAGTGTGCCGCCCAGGGTCACCCAGTCGCCACCGGCGCTGACCCGCACGTCGAGGCCGCTGATCAGGCCGCCGTGGTCGACGAAGACCCGACCGGCGCGCAGCCCGGACATCACCGCCGCGTAGCTGAAGTCGGTCGCGCCGACGTGGGTACGGCTGTAGTAGCCGGGCCAGAAGTCGACGTTGCCGGTGGCCGGGGTGCCGCCGTAGACCGGGTCGTTGTAGAAGCCCTGGGTGGCGAAGTCGCCGCCGCCGCGCACGCTGGTGTCCAGGTAGATGGTGTGCGAGTCGGAGTTGGCGGTGATCCACCACGACTTGCCTTCGGCCAGCAGGCTGTCCCAGAGGCCGCCGACGGTGGCGGTCATCCAGTCGAAGCCGCCCCAGGTCCGGTAGCTCTCCAGCGGGTACCCGGGGAACGAGTCGGCGGTCGGCGCGAAGTCGTACGCGCCGCGTCCACCGCCCGCGCCCTTCGGCGCCGGGATGCCGCCGGCCTGGTGGCCGGGTGCGCCCTCGAAGCCGACGGCGATGTTCGGGGCGGCGTCGCGCCAGGCCCGGATCTCGTGCGGCGAGTCGATGCCCTTGCGGGCCGGGTGGTTGGCCAGGAACAGCGCGTCGCGGACCCGCTTGTGGCTGACCGCGTCGGCGAGGAAGTGCACGCCGGCCAGGGCGACCGCCTCGTTGGCGGCGGTGGAGGCGGTGGTCCCGGTGACCACGCCGTCGTAGCTGTTCTCGAACTCCTTGAGCACCGCCACCTCGGAGCTGCCGGGGTGGACGAAGACGGTGCCGTGCTCGGCGGCCGGGATGTTCCACTCCAGCCCCTGGAAGACCAGGGTGTCGTCGATCTCCTTACGGGCGGCGACGATCGCCGGATTGACCTTCTCAACGCCGATCTTGGCGTGCTGCACGGTGCCGTGGTCGGTGATGACCATCCAGTCCAGCCCGTACGCGTTGGCGTGCCGGACGTGGTCGATCACCCGGTACTGGCCGTCGCTGCTGAACTTGGTGTGGATGTGGTGGTCACCGGCCAGCCACAGGTAGCCGTTGCGGCGACCCCGGCCGCCGCCGTGCGCGCTGGCGAGTTCGGGTGCGACGAGTGCGCCACCGAGCGCCCCGCTGGCGGCCGCGGCCACCCCGGCGCCGAGGACGCCGGCCCGGCGCAGGAAGCTGCGCCGGCTCACGTCGCCCGGCTTCAACTCGCTGTCCGGGATGCTCAGGTCGAGGGCTTCCGGCAGGTCGCCGCCGGTCTCGTGAGAGTGGTCGTGCGGGTGGATGTGCGGGTGTTCGTGGTCGTGCGGGTGTTCGTGGTCGTGCTGGTGGCCGTGGCCCATGGTCGCTCCTTGTCCCACCGGGCGGCGACGCCACCCGGGCTTGCTCCCGGTCGGTGCGAGCCGGACCGGGGACGGTCAAGGTCAATCTCGACCCGGCCGGCGAACAGCGGGTGACAGAACGCGTGGGCCGCGGTGAACGTCCAGCGGCCAGTGACTCTGTGGACGCTGAGAGCCGGAAATTCCCGAGACTTGCTGTGGCAGATGGGGTAAATATCGGATTATACCCGAATAGCACTATTGGTCTGAGATCGTGCAGGTGAGGCGCCGGCCGCCGACGTGACCCCCGCACCGCCGGCCGCACTCGGCCCGGTGGTGCCGGCGACCGCCGGCCGTGCGGCGGTGTGATCGGGGGGAGTGCGCCGGTACCGTGTGCGGGCATGAGGCTCGCGCTGCGTGGACTGACCTTCGACGTGCACCAGGCCGGGCCGGACGCCGGCCGGCCGGTACTGCTGCTGCACGGGTTCCCGCAGCACTCGGGGGTGTGGGACCTGGTCACGCCGGTACTGCACGCGGCCGGGCTGCGCACCGTCGCACTCGACCTGCGCGGGTACTCGCCGGGGGCGCGGCCGGCCGAGGTGGCCGCATACACCCAGGCGGAGTCGGTCGCCGACGTACTGGCGCTGCTGGACGCGCTGGAGCTGGAGAGCACCTACCTGGTCGGCCACGACTGGGGGGCGATGGTGGCCTGGCAGGTCGCCGGCCGGCACCCGGAGCGGGTACGCACGCTCACCGCCGTCTCCTGCCCGCACCCGGTGACCTTCTTCGACGCCGTGAAGCAACGACCCGGACCAGCGCGAGCGGTCCCGCTACTTCGAGCTGTTCCGGCTGCCGGGCAAGGCCGAGGAGGTGCTCACGCAGGACGGCGCCCGCCGGCTACGCGCGCTCTTCGAGCGCCTGCCGGACGAGCGGGTGCAGCGCTACCTCGACCCGCTGCTGGCGGACGGGGCGCTGACGGGGGCGCTGAACTGGTACCGGGCGATGTCCCCGACCGACCAGGAGGGGCTGGGCAAGGTGGGCGTACCCACGACGTTCGTCTGGGGTGACCGCGACCCGGCGGTCGGCGCGACGTCCGCGGCCCGCTGCGTCGAGCAGGTCAGCGGCGACTACCGCTTCCACCCGCTGCCCGGCGTCGGCCACTGGGTCGCCGACCTGGCGCCGGACGCGCTGGCCAGCGCGATCCTTGAGCGCATCGGCGCGTGACGCCACCGGCCGGACACCATCAACCACCGCCCGTCAGGAGCGGATCAGTACCGGCGGACGGCGGTTGAAGTAGCTACCCAAGGGTATTACGCGCAGGTAACCTGGAGCGCACATACCCAACGGTGGGGGTGGCCATGACGACGGTGGATGAGCAGCAGGCCCGACAGGTCGCCGAGGCGGCCCGTGAATCCGAGTGGCGCAAACCCAGCTTCGGCAAGGAGCTCTTCCTCGGCCGGCTGCGGCTGGACCTGATCGACCCGTTCCCGCAGCCCGACGCCGAAGCCACCGCGCGGGCCGAGGAGTTCCTCGGCAAGCTGCGTACCTTCCTCGTCACCGAGGTCGACGGGGCGCAGATCGAGCGGGACGCGCACATCCCCGACGAGGTACTGAGCGGGCTCGCCGCGCTCGGCGCGTTCGGGATGAAGATCGACCAGAAGTACGGCGGGCTGGGCCTTTCCAACCTGCACTACTGCAAGGCGCTCACCCTGATCGGCTCGGCCAACCCGGCGCTCGGCGCGCTGTTGTCGGCGCACCAGTCGATCGGCGTGCCGCAGCCGCTCAAACTCTTCGGCAGCCCGGAGCAGAAGGAGAAGTACCTGCCCCGGCTGGCCGGTGGCGAAATCAGCGCGTTCCTGCTGACCGAGCCGGACGTCGGTTCGGACCCGGCCCGACTGTCCACAGTGGCGCAACCTGTCGACGGCGGGTACCGGCTCAACGGGGTGAAGCTGTGGGCCACCAACGGCACCGTTTCCAGCCTGCTGGTGGTGATGGCGGCCGTGCCCGGGGCCGACGGCGGCAAGTCGAAGATCACCGCGTTCGTGGTCGAGGCCGACTCGCCGGGCATCACCGTCGAGCGGCGCAACTCCTTCATGGGCCTGCGCGGCCTGGAAAACAGCGTCACCCGCTTCCACGACGTGTTCGTGCCCGCCGAGAACGTGATCGGCCGGGTCGGTCAGGGTCTCAAGATCGCACTAACCACGCTGAACACCGGCCGGTTGTCGCTGCCGGCGATGTGCGTGGGCGCGGGCAAGTACAGCCTGGCGATCGCCCGACAGTGGGCGGCCAACCGGGTGCAGTGGGGGCTGCCGGTCGCCAAACACGAGGCGATCGCCAGCAAGCTGGCCTTCATCGCGGCCACCACCTACGCCATGGAGTCGATGCTCGACCTGTGCTGCCTGCTCGCCGACGACGACCGTAACGACATCCGGATCGAAGCCGCGCTGGTCAAGCTGTTCGGCTCAGAGATGGCCTGGCTGGTCGCCGACGAGATGGTGCAGATCCGCGGCGGGCGCGGCTACGAGACCGCCGACTCGCTGGCCGCCCGCGGCGAGAAGGCGCTGCCGGCCGAACAACTCCTGCGCGACCTGCGGATCAACCGGGTCTTCGAGGGCTCGACCGAGATCATGCACCTGCTCATCGCCCGCGAGGCGGTGGATGCCCACCTGTCGGTGGCCGGCGACATCATCGACCCGGCGGCCGGGATGGGGACCAAAGCCAGAGCGGGCGCGAAGGCCACCGGGTTCTACGGCCGTTGGCTGCCCACCCTGGCGGTCGGTCGCGGTCAACTCCCCGGTGGGTACCCGCACTATGGTTCCCTTGCATCCCACCTGCGCTTTGTCGAGCGGTCCTCGCGCCGGCAGGCCCGCGAGACGTTCTACGCGATGGCCCGCTGGCGCGGGAAGATGGAGCGCAAGCAGGGTTTCCTCGGCCGGATCGTGGACATCGGCGCGGAGCTGTTCGCGATGACCGCCTGCTGTGTGCGGGCCACCAACGACGGTGACCCGGCCGGCCGGGAACTCGCCGACCTCTACTGCCGGCAGGCCCGCATCCGGGTCACCCGGCTCTTCGACGCGCTCTGGGACAACACCGACGACCTCGATCGCGAGGCCGCCCGCCGGATCGTCGACGGCCGCTACACCGCCCTGGAAGAGGGCGTCCTGCCGCTGCCGGAGGCCGGCGCCTGGGTGTCCTCCTGGGAACCCGGTCCGTCCACTGAGGAGGATGTCCGGCGCCGCCTGCCGTCGTGATTTCCCGGCCGCCCGGCTGAGTTGGCGCGTTGGCCTCGGGTGCTGCTGTGCTGCAACAGCACGCCGCCGCGTCCCAGACGCCGCGCAGCACTGCCAGGTTGAGGATCGTCCGATCGGCGGCCGTGGTGAGTAACTGGGCTTGGAAGGTCACCGTCTGGGGGTGGCGGCGGGGTAGAGTCGCCCGCCGTCCTGTCCGGTCCTCACCGGGTGGTGTCGGGATCCGGGCGGCCACGCAGTTGCCGGGTGCGCAGGCCCAGCCGGCGCAGTTCCAGGCCGGCCAGATCGGCGACGACCTGCTGGTCGCCGCGGCGCCAGGCGGCCACCGGGTCGGTGTCCAGCTTGGTCAACTTGCGCAGTGGCTGGTTCGCCAGCGCCCGCAGGGCGAGCAGGTCGGCACCGCCCTCGCCGCCCCGCAGCCGGGCCGCCGCGCTGGCCCGGCTGACGAAGCGCAGCCGTATCGGCAGCCAGATGAACAGCACCAGCGCCAGCGGCACCATGAGTAGCAGCAGAGCGAGTACCCAGGCCATCTCGTGCACGATGGTCTGCTGCTCGCGGCCGGCGTCGGCGAGCGACTTCGCGGCGTCGGCCGCCTTGTTGAACGGCTCGGCCAGCTTGCCGCCAATGCCCGGGATGTTGTCGACCTTCCCGCCCGCGTCCGACAGGTTGCCGGACATGCCGTCCCCGGCGTCCTGCATCTTCTGGCCGGGTACGGCCAGCTTCTCGACCAGGTCGTACAACTTGACCGCGAGCCAGACCCACAGCACGATCCAGGCGGCCACGGCGAGATCGGTGAGGAACTGACGCGCCCGGCGGGCGGGGGACTCCGCATAGAGCTTCATGCGGACAGCCTGCCGTACCTCGACCGGCTCCGCTCCCCGCCCAACCGGACCATTCGGCGACCGGCAGGCGGCGCTCGCCGGGTGGCCGCGCTCGCCGGGTGGCCGCGCTCGCCGGCCGACGGCGTTGTCGGCTGACCCCGGGCCCCGGCGGTCAGCCGTGCTGGGCCGGGTCGTGCAGCGCCTGTTCGGGGCCGGTCGGGCGGGGTTCGCGGGCGTGCGAGACGGCGTCGGCGACGATGTGCGCGACGTGCTCGTCGGCCAGCCGGTAGCGGATCTCCCGGCCGCTGCGCTCGCCGCGCACCACGCCGGCCGCCCGCAGCACCCGCAGGTGCTGGGAGACCAGTGGCTGGCTGACGCCGAGCGCGTCGACCAGTTCGTGCACGCACCGCTCGCCCGCGCCCAGTTCGGTGACGAGCGCGATGCGCAGTGGCGAGGCGAGTGCCCGCAGCAACTCGCCGGCCGCCTCGTAGCCGCGCGCCTCGGGCCCCTGGGGGTCGGTCATCGCGACGTCGTCACCATCGGTCATCGCGACGCCGTCACCAGGCGCCGACGAGGAGCTTGGCCAGCGCGATGACGATCAGCAGGGCGAGCACCAGCAGCCGGACCGGGCGCAGTCGGGGCGGGGTGACCGGCCAGGTGTGCCGCAGCACCAGGGCCAGCACCACCGCCAGGGCCAGCAGGATCACCCCGCCCACGACACCGGGGACGAACAGCCCGACCAGCACCAGGACGAAGGCCGCCAGGAAGGCGGTACCCCGGGGGATGCGGGCCAGCCGACGCCACGGGTCGGGGGTACGCCTCGACGGGACGTTCACGGGTGCTCCTCTACGCTGGCGGTGGCCTCTATTCAAGCAGGAGGCACAGTTGCGGCAGGGGTGGTCGGGGTGCTGGTGGTCAACAGGTTCCAGGTGACCGGGCCGGTGGCCGAGTTCACCGACCGGGCGCAGGCGGCGCTGACCGTGCTCGCCGCCCGGCCGGGGTACCTGCGCGGCAGCCTGAACCGGGCCTACGACGAGCCGGCGCTCTGGACCCTGGTCACCGAGTGGGAGTCGGTCGGGGCGTACCGGCGGGCACTGGGCAACTTCGACGTCAAGGTCACTGCGACCCCGCTGCTCGCCCAGTCGATCGACGAGCCCAGCGCGTACGAGGAGTTGGGCAGCGCCACCCCCGGCGGGGACGCCGTGCTCGGACAGAGTGATCTTTCGGCCGACGCCGCCCTCGGCAGCGACGGACCCGGGGCACTACGATCCCGGACATGACTGTCCCGGCCCCCGGGTACCCGCCACCGCAGGGGTACCCGCCACCGCAGCCGGCCGGCGTCGCCGAGGTGGGCGTGGCGCCGGGGCCGGGCGTGGTGGTGCCGTTCGCGGCCCCGCCCACCGACCGGGACCGCAAGCGACTGTGGATCTCCCTCGGCGTCGGTGGCGGCCTCGCCGTGCTCTGCGTCATCGGCTGCATCATCGGCCTGGCGGTGATCGTGGCCAGCACCAAGGCGACCACCGAGGACGCGGCCCGGACGGTGACCAACTACCTCACCGCCGTCCAGGACCACGACTACGACCGGGCCTACGAACTGCTCTGCACCGACCAGCAGGAGAAGCAGTCGGAGTCGGCGTTCCGCCGGGCGCAGAGCAGCCAGCCGGACATCTCCTCGTTCGAGGTGGGCGAGGTGACCACCCGCAACAGCGACTTCAGCGTGCCGGCCACCGTCCGGTTCGTCTCCGGGCAACTGCGCGAGCTGACCTTCGGGGTGCGCCTGGAAGGCCCCGACGACCTGCGGGTCTGTTCGATCCGCTGAGCCCGCCCCCGGGCCGGCCCCGCAGCGGGGACCGGGTCGGGGCCGGTGACCGGGGCGCGGCGTAATGTGGTGCGGCGTGCCCGCGCCGCCGCCTAGGCTCGCAGTGGGCGACGCCCGACCCGCCCGTTCTGTCCGCACCGCGCGGACCTCGCCGACAGCCAGCCGGCGCAGCACCCAGGAGGTACCCATGCCCATCGATCGCGTAGACGCTGTCACCAGCCTCGCCAAGCGCCGCGGTTTCGTCTTCCCGGCCAGCGAGATCTACGGCGGTACCCGCTCCGCATGGGACTACGGCCCGCTGGGTGTGGAGCTCAAGGAGAACGTCCGCCGCCAGTGGTGGCGCACCATGGTCCAGCAGCGCGACGACATCGTCGGCCTGGACTCGGCGATCATCCAGTCCCGCCAGGTGTGGGTGGCCTCCGGCCACGTCGCCGAGTTCGTCGACCCGCTCACCGAGTGCCAGTTCTGCCACAAGCGCTACCGGGCCGACCACCTGGAGGAGGCGTACGCGGAGAAGCACGGCCGGCCGCCGTCGTCGCTCTCCGACCTGAACTGCCCCAACTGCGGCAACAAGGGCACCTTCACCGAGCCGAAGATGTTCAACGGCCTGATGAAGACCTACCTGGGCCCGGTGGAGAGCGAAGAGGGCATGCACTACCTGCGCCCGGAGACCGCCCAGGGCATCTTCATCAACTACAACAACGTGGCCACCACGGCGCGCCGCAAGCCGCCGTTCGGCATCGCGCAGGTCGGCAAGAGCTTCCGCAACGAGATCACCCCGGGCAACTTCATCTTCCGTACCCGCGAGTTCGAGCAGATGGAGATGGAGTTCTTCGTCGAGCCGGGCACCGACGAGACCTGGCACGAGTACTGGCTGCAGCAGCGCTGGGACTGGTACCTCGACCTCGGTCTGACCGCTGACAACCTGCGCTTCTACGAGCACCCCAAAGAGAAGCTCTCGCACTACTCCAAGCGCACCGTCGACATCGAGTACCGGTTCCAGTTCGGCGGCACCGAGTTCGCCGAGTTGGAGGGCATCGCCAACCGCACCGACTTCGACCTCACCACGCACGGCAAGCACTCCGGCGTCGACCTGTCCTACTTCGACCCGGAGAAGAGCGAGCGCTGGATCCCGTATGTGATCGAGCCGGCCGCCGGCCTGACCCGCGCGGTGCTCGCCTTCCTGCTGGAGGCGTACGACGAGGACGAGGCGCCGAACACCAAGGGCGGCGTGGACAAGCGCACCGTGATGCGCTTCGACAAGCGGCTGGCCCCGGTGAAGGTGGCGGTCCTGCCGCTGTCCCGCAACGCGGACCTGTCGCCGAAGGCCCGCGACCTGGCGACCGCCCTGCGGCTGCGGTGGAACGTGGACTTCGACGACTCGCAGGCGATCGGCCGCCGCTACCGCCGCCAGGACGAGATCGGCACCCCGTACTGCGTGACCGTCGACTTCGACACCCTCACCGACAACGCGGTGACGGTGCGTGACCGGGACACCATGACGCAGGAGCGGATCTCGCTGGACCAGGTGGAGCGGTACCTGATCGAGCGCCTGCCGGGTTGCTGAACCCGCGCCGGCACGCGCCATGCGTACCCTCCTGATCGACAACTACGACTCGTTCACCTACAACCTGTTCCACCTGCTCGGCCGGGTCGGCGGTGAGCCGCCCACGGTGCTGCGCAACGACGACCGGCTGGGCCTTTCCGCACTCGACCCGGCCGACTTCGACGCGATCGTGGTGTCGCCGGGGCCGGGCACGCCGGCCCGGGAACGGGACTTCGGGTTGAGCCGGTGGGCGGTGACCCAGACCGGGTTGCCGGTGCTCGGGGTGTGCCTCGGGCACCAGGGGATGTGGCTCGCGGACGGGGCCCGCGTCGGCCGGGCCCCGCAGCCGGTGCACGGCCGGGTCAGCGAGGTGTTCCACGACGGCGACCCGCTCTTCGACGGCATCCCGTCGCCGTTCCGGGCGGTGCGCTACCACTCGCTGGCCGTCACCGACCTGCCCGCCGACGTGCTGCCCACCGCGCACACCGCCGACGGCGTGCTGATGGCCGCCCGGCACGCCCGGCAGCGCCGGTGGGGGGTGCAGTTCCACCCCGAGTCGGTCGCCACCCGGCACGGCGAACGGCTGCTCGCCAACTTCCGCGACCTGGTCGGCGCCCCCCGCCGCACCGCCGCGCCGGCTCCGCCGGTCGTTCGCTCCGATCCGGGGTTGCCCGCCGCTTCCGGTCCGGCGCAGTGGTCGCTGTCCGTGCGGGCGGTCCCCGGTGGGGTGGCCGATCCGGCTGCCGCCTTCGCCGCCCTGTTCGGTGCCGAGTCGACCGCGTTCTGGCTGGACAGTTCGCTGGTGACGCCGGGGCGCGGCCGGTTCTCGGTGCTCGGCGACGCGGCCGGCCCGTTCGCCGAGGTCCTCAGCTACGACGTGCACAGCCGGACGGTGACGGTGGCCGGCCGGTCGGGGGTGCGTCGGGTATCCGGTGACCTGTTCGCCTACCTGCGTGGCGAGTTGATTGCCCGCGCGGTCCCGGAAAGCGGCCTGCCGTGCGGCTTCGACCTGGGCTACGTCGGCGCCCTCGGATACGAGTTGAAGGCCGACTGTGGCGCGCAGGCCGGCCCGCGCGCCGCCCAGCCGGACGCGAACCTGATCTTCGCGGACCGCGCGCTGGTGATCGACCACCGCGACGGGGCCGCCTGGCTGCTCGCCCTGACCACGCCCGAGCACCCGGCCGACGCCTGGTTCGCGGCCACCCTCCATGCCCTGGCCACCTTGCACCCTTTGGATGAGCGGGACCTGCCGCCGCTGGAGGACCACCCGGTGCTGGACGAGGGGGAAGGACTGCCGGTGCTGTCCCGGCACAGTCCCGGGCGGTACGCCACGCTGATCGCCCGCTGCCAGCAGGCCATCGCGGCCGGCGAGTCGTACGAGTTGACGCTGACCAACGCGCTGACGGTGCCGGTGCGGCGCGACCCGTGGCGGCTGTACCGGGTGCTGCGCCGGGTGAACCCCGCCCCGTACGCCGCGTACCTGCGCTTCCCCGACTTCAGCGTGCTCAGCTCGTCGCCGGAGCGGTTCCTGCGTGTCGACGCCGCCGGGCAGGTCGAGTCCAAGCCGATCAAGGGCACCCGGCCGCGCGGCGCGACCCCGGTGCAGGACGCCCGACTCGCCACCGACCTGCGTACCGACGTCAAGGAGCGGGCCGAGAACCTGATGATCGTCGACCTGGTCCGCAACGACCTCGGTCGGGTCGCGGAGTTGGGCTCGGTGCGGGTGCCGGTGCTGTTCGGGGTGGAGAGCTACCAGACGGTGCACCAGTTGGTCAGCACCGTGACCGCGCGGCTCGGGCCGGGTGTGCACCCGGTGGACTGTGTCCGCGCCGCGTTTCCGGGCGGCTCGATGACCGGCGCGCCGAAGCTGCGCACGATGGAGTTGCTGGACGCCTGGGAGGGCGGCCCGCGCGGGGTCTACTCCGGCGCGCTCGGCTACTTCTCGCTCAGTGGCGCGGTGGACCTGAGCATCGTCATCCGCGCGCTGGTGGTGACCGACAGCGAGGTGAGCATCGGAGTGGGCGGCGCGATCACGGCGCTCTCCGATCCCACCGCCGAGATCGACGAGACCCGGGTGAAGGCCCGCGCCCTGCTCCGCGCCGTGGCCCTGGCCGGCGACCCGGTACCCGCCGACCGCGCCGGACTCGCAGCACCGTCCCGGCTCGCCCGCTGACCGCCCTGTCCGCCGCCGGCGCAGACTACGACGGCTGGTCGGCGGCCGGCACGGCGGCGAGTATGTCGAGGTAGCCGTTGCTGGCTCGCCACAGGGCGTCGGCGACCGGCTCGAACTTGCCGGGTTTCCAGCGGCGCTGCTCGTACTCGTCGGTGCGGTAGGCCAGTTCGGCGCGGCTGATCACCAGCTCATCGGCGAGCCGCTCACGTAGTTCGTCAGGGCTCGGGGCAGGTTCGCGCAACCCGTCGCCCGCGCCGTCGAGCACCGCCTCGAGCACCTCCTGGCGTACCCCGCCTGTGTTGTCCCAGATCAGCGTGGGCCGGACGATGCGGTGGTTCCAGACGGGCGCGTGCGCGCTGCGCCAGTACGGCCGGATCGGGTTCTGGGGTAGCCGGTTGGCGTTGCCCCAGTGCTGGGCTCCGCGCGGCTCGGTGAGCCAGGCCACGTCGGCGGCGGGCAGGTCGACGGCGAGCGCCACCTCGATGATCTCCAGCTCGGCGACCGGGCCGAGGATGTCGCCGACCGCCCAGAGCTGGGTCACCCGCAGCGGAAAGATCGACGCCGGCTTGCCGGCCATCGCCGCGCACGCCTGGGCGAGCCCGTCCAGGTGCCCCACCGCTCGCGTCCATCGCACCCCGCCATCCTCGCCTACCGGGTCACCGCCCGCTCCGCCCGGCCCCCGGTCGTCGCCCGATGTCCACGATCTGAGGTTGCGACGGAGCTGTCATGCGCTCCACCCGTGAGCGCGGCTCCCGATCTGCCGACGGGTTGCCTCCCGATTTGCCGGCACCTGACTCCTGGTTTGCCGGCCGGTTGCTTCCCGATTCGCCGAGCGACCTGTCGGGTTCTGTGGTGACGGCGCTGCCGACGAGGGAGCGGTTGTGATGGCTGGACGTGTGTCATTCTCGGAGGCGTGACTTTGCAGCTCGGGACGTACGTTGTCGATCCGCCGGTGGTGCTCGCGCCGATGGCGGGGATCACCAATGTCGCGTTTCGCCGGCTGTGTCGGGAGCAGGGCGCCGGCATCTACGTCTGCGAGATGATCACCACGGTGGCGCTCGCGGTGCGCAACCCGAAGACCGAGCGGCTGATCGAGTTCGGGCCGGACGAGTCGCCGCGCAGCATGCAGCTCTACGGCGTGGACCCGGAGATCACCGCGAAGGCGGTCCGCCGGATCGTCGACGAGAACCTGGCCGACCACATCGACCTCAACTTCGGTTGCAGCGTCAAGAAGATCACCAGCAAGGGCGGCGGCTCGGCGATCCCGTGGAAGCGGCGGCTGTTCGGGGCGATCGTGAAGGCGGCCGTGGACACCGCCGCGCCGGCCGGCATCCCGGTCACCGTGAAGATGCGCAAAGGCATCGACGACGACCACCTCACCTACGTCGAGGCCGGGCTGATCGCCCAGGACGCGGGCGTGCGCTGGGTGGCGCTGCACGCGCGTACCGCCGCGCAGCGCTACTCGGGGACCGCCGACTGGGCTGCCATCGCCACCCTCAAGCAGGCCCTGGACATCCCGGTGCTCGGCAACGGGGACATCTGGGAAGCCGACGACGCGCTGCGGATGGTCCGGGAGACCGGCTGTGACGGGGTGGTCGTCGGGCGTGGCTGCCTGGGCCGGCCGTGGCTCTTCGCGGACCTGGCCGCCGCCTTCGCCGGCCGGCCGGAGCGGGTGCTGCCGAACCTGGGCGAGGTGGCGGCCGTGATGCGCCGGCACGCCGAGTTGCTGACCGACTGGTGGGGCGCGGAGCGGGAGGCGGTCACCGACTTCCGCAAGCACGTCGCCTGGTACCTCAAGGGTTTCCCGGTCGGCTCCGAGCTGCGCCGGGCGATGGCGCTGTCCTCGTCCCTGATGGAGCTGGACGACCTGCTCGGCAAGCTGGAGCACGACACCCCGTACCCGGTCGAGGTGCTCGGCCAGCCGCGCGGCCGGACCAACTCGCCGGCCCGGGTGGTGCTGCCGCAGGGCTGGCTGGACGACCGCGAGAGCGCGGCCGTCCCACACGACGCCGAACACGACGACTCTGGCGGCTGACGCCTGCCGCCGGCGCCCACTGCCGGCACGCTGCGGGCCCGGCAGGTGGGCGCAGGTTCAGCGCAGTACCAGGGCCGGTACCGACCGGGGCTGTTGCCAGCCCGTCCGGATCGAGCCGGAGATGACCTGCTGCGCGTTGCTGTTGCCTCGGGCATCATGGTGCGACGCGCGTGCGGTACCGCCTCCCGTGGTGCTCGGGATGTCACGATCGCTGTTCGGCCGTCAGCTCCCGCATACCCACTGAACTGTGGCGATGCCCGCCGACGGGAGAAGATAGTGTGATGTTCCTCGATCGGGTCGGTCGGATCATCGGGCTGTTCTCATTGATCTTCGTCGTTTCCGCCTGTACCCCCGGACACCCCACGGCCGACCCGGCCCCGGCGACCGTGACCGCCACCGCCGACTACCTCGCCGTCGGCACCGCGCCACCGAGCGCACCGGCCAGCTCACCGTTGGTGGCGCTCGGTCTGACCTCCACCACGCTGCCGTCCGACTCGGCACTGGTCGGCCCGCACTACGCGGTAGGCCTGGACAGCATCGCCGTGGCCGACCGGCTCAGCCAGGCTCAGCGCGCCGCGCTCGGACTGCCCGACAGCGGCCGGAGCGGCGCTCTGCTGCCCGCCCCGGGCACCGAGTTCCTGCTCGTACACGCGGCCGACCGGACCCCGGCCGGCGGACTGCCCGACGCCGGGGACGGCTCGCCCACCGCGGCCGTGCTGGTCGGCGCCTCGACCCGGCAGCTGTCCACCGGGGTGCCCGCAGCGAACTCCGTGCTGGTGGTGAGTGTGCCGACCGGTGGCGGCGGCGCTTTGCGGGTCACCGACGCCGGTCGCGGCCAATCCATCGACCTGCGTACCGGCCGGCCCGGCCCGGACGTGAACCCGCTGTTCCACCCACAGTGGACAGCCACCGCGCAACTGAGTGACCTGGACCGGATCGACGGCATCGACCGCTCCATCCGGGTCCGGTTGGGGCTGGTCGTGACCCTGCGCCCGTACCTGCCCGGCAAGGGTTGGGCGCCGGCCGGTCGGGCCTGGCTGGCGGTCGACGTCACCCTTGCGGTGCAGCGCGAGGTCGGCCTCAAGCTGGACCTGGCGAAGAGCCTCACCCTGCGGACCGACGGGCCACTGGCCATCCCCGGCGGCACCACCCTGGTCGCCGCACCCGACCCGGCCGGCGGCACGGACCTGGTGGCGCGCTGGAGCGGCGGCTTCAACGTCCCCGCCGACCTGCGTGCCGGCACCGCCACCTTCGCCACCGTCGGCATCTTCACCCGGCCGGGGACGGGCGCCACCCTCGGCCACACCGCGCACCCGGTCGGCGGCAGCGTTACCCTGCGTCTCAATCCGGTGAGCTGACCGACCCGAGGCCGCGACTACTCAGTCGCCCGGTGGACGTGCAGCGGCGAGCGGTTGCCGACCAGCCACTTGTGGCCGAACGGGTCCAGGAAGCCGCCCTGGCGGTGCACTCCCCAGGGCATCTGGTGGTCGCGGATCTCGTCGACGCTGCCGTCCGCGCCGGCCGCCACGGCGCGGGCGATGAAGCCGTCCGGATCGTCGGTGAACACCTCGATCCGGACGGTCCGCGAGCCCAGCGCGGCCGGCGTGTCCCAGCCGTTGTTCGCCGGCTCCGCCAGGAAGAACGGGGCACCCGCCACGGACAGCCCGACCACGCTGCCGAGGTTCCACAGTGTCGTGGCGCCCAGCGCGCGGAGATACCAGTCAGTCGCCGCCGCCGCGTCCGGCACCGCCACCATCACCGAGATCACCGGCGGCTGGGCCGCCTGCCGTTCAGCTGTCATCGGATCGCCTTCCAGCGCTTCGGTTGTCGTTTGGGCCGGTCAGGGCCGGGCCGGTCAGGGCCGGGCCGGTCAGGGCTGGGCCGGTGTGGGTCGGCCCAGGGCGACGATGTCGCGGCTCTCCAGCACCCGCTGCCCGGGGCGGTCCCGGGTGACCCGCAGCATGGCCCGGGCGATCTCCTCGGAGGACATCATCGAGTTCGGGGCGAGTCGGCGCAGCACCGGGAAGAGCGGGCCGAGGACGGCGTAGGCGATCCGGTAGAGCCGGGTACGGGAGGTCTCGCCGTGTACCGGCTGGATGAAGCCGGGGCGGAACAGGTATGCCCGTAGCGGCAGCTTGAGCAGGTCGTTCTCGGTTCGGCCCTTCACCCGGGCCCAGCGTGAGCGACCCCGCTCGGTGCTGTCCGTGCCGGCCCCGGAGACGTAGACGAAGACCAGGTCCGGCCGGGCGCGGGCGGCTGCCCCGGCCACCGCGAGGGTCAGGCCGTGGGTGATCCGCTCGTACGTCGCGGGTGGCAGTCCGGCTGAAGAGACGCCCAGGCAGAAGTAGCAGGCGTCGGCGTCGGCGAACTCGGCGGCGACCGGGCCGGTGTCGGCCACCTCCGGGGTCACCAGCTCGCGCAGCTTCGGGTGGCTGCGGCCGGTGGTCGTCCGGCCGACCGACAGCACCGCGTGCACCTCGGGGTCGAGCAGGCATTCGCGGAGCACCGCCTGGCCGATCATTCCGGTGGCGCCGTAGAGCACGACCTTCATGACCTGGAAGCCTACCGGCGGCGCGGGCCACCGGCCCGGTCCCGGGCGTCGACGCGGCCGACCGGACCGGGTACCGGTACGCAGGCCAGCAGCAGCAGGCTTACCCAGACGCCGGCGTTCGCACCGAGCAGCCGGGCCAGTCCGGTAGCCGGGGCGGCGATCCAGACCAGCCCGATGGACAGCGCCAGATACCCGCCCGCCACGATGCCCAGCAACGGCCAGCGCCGCCCCACCGACGAGCGGTCGGCCGGTTGCCCGGCCGCCGCCGGGCCGAGCCCAGCGCGCAGCGCCAGCAGCAGCGCGGGTAGCAGCCAGACCAGGTGGTGTACCCAGCTCACCGGGCTGACCAGGCAGGCCGCCACACCGGTGAGCGCGAATCCGGCGGTGTGCTCGGCGGTGTCGTCGGTATCCGGTCGGCGTACCCGCACCGCCCACCAGGCCAGTACCGCGAGCACCGCCAGCAGCCAGCGCAGGTGTTCACCGTCGCCGGTGCCGAGCCGGTACAGCGCCCCCAGCAACGACTGGTTCGAGACGTACCCGAGGTCGCCGACCCGGTCGGTCCGGCGCAGCGCGTGCGTCCAGAACACCGCGGAGTCGTGCGGGGCGATGACCCAGGCGCCCAACGTGGCCGCCAGGAAGACGCCGGTCGCCACCCGGGCCAGCCGCCATTCGCGGACCACCAGCGCGTACCCGATGAACAGCAGCGGGGTCAGCTTCACCGCGCCGGCCAGCCCGATGCCGATCCCCGCCCAGTGCGCCGGAACCGGCCAGCGTCGGGAACTGTCCCCGGCGGCTGTGCCGTCGGTCGGGCCGTTGCGGGTCGCGCTGTTGCGGGTCGCGCTGTTGCGGGTCGGGCCGTTGCGGGTCGGGCCGTTCAGGGTGCGCAGGTCGGCGAGGACCAGGACCAGCAGCACCAGGTTGACCTGGCCGAAGCTGATGGTGTCGCGGATCGGGCCGAACACCGCCGCGAGGCTGGCGGCGACCACCAGCGGGTACCACGGATGCCAGCCGCGTTCCCGGATCAGCGGTCGGACCAGCCAGTGCAGCAGCAGCGCCAGGCAGCCGAGGTTGACCACGAGCGCGCCGACGACCGCCGTCGACCGGCCGACCAGCGCCAGTGGCAGCAGGCAGAGCAGCGCGAACGGCGGGTATGTGAAGCCGTACCGGGTACCCGGAGTGAGGTAGTCGTAGACGCCCCCGCCGCCCCGCCACCAGTGCGCGGCGCCCCAGTACACGCCGACGTCGAACCAGCCCCGCCGGCCGGGGGCGAGCAGCGCGATGACCAGCGCGGCGACGGCGACCAGACCGACCGCGACCGGGTACCCCCAGCGCCGTAACCCATCGACGAGCGCCGACCGTTCGCGCAACCGCTCACTCATCCGCGACCCACCCACGCCGGCACGCCGACCTGTTCGGCCGGCCGCACGAAGCGCAGCACCAGTACCCCCAGCAGCAGCCCGAGCCCGGCCAGCGCCAGGTCCTCCCGCCCCGGCGGGTACCCGCTGGGCAGCACCACCACGGCGAGCAGCGCGCTGGCCACCGCGGTCAGCCGGCGGACCAGCCCCGGTGGCGCGCTGACCGCGAGCGGAATCACCCCCCACAGCAGGTACCAAGGCCGGGTCGCCGGCCCGAGCAGGGCGAGCGCGGCCAGGCCGAGCCCGAGCGCCCACACCGGCCCCGGATGCTCCAGCACTCCGCCGGTCCGGCCGCCCGGTCGGGGGTTGGCCTGTCCCGACCGACCCGGCGCGGTCTGCCGACGGGCGACCCACCAGGCCAGCACCGGGATGGCGGCGACGGCGGACAGCCCCAGCCAGCGCCACGCCGGAACGGCGAGTTGGGCGAGCCGGTACGCGCGCCGGCCGTCCATCTCGGCCAGCGCGGTGTGGGTGATCCGGCCGAGCACGCCGGTGACCGACCAGTTGGTCGCGGACACCGGCGTGCGCAGCGCGCCGATCCAGCCGTACCCGGTCCCGACCACCCAGGTCAGCAGCACCGTCGCGGCGATCGCCACGATCCCGGTGGCGAATACCGCGCGGGCCGCCGCGAGCAGTTGCCCGCGCTGCCGTCCAGCCGGTGGTGCCGGGACGGTCGCGGCCCGCTCGCGCCTGGCGCGGCGCCGGTGCGTCCATAGTTGCTGCGGCTGCGCCCTGAGCGCGGCGCGGTGGCGTTGCGCCCAGAGCGCGGCGCGGTGGCGTTGCGCCCACAGCACGGCGACCACCAGCAGGCCGAGCGCGGCCGGGGCTTTCACCAGCGCCGCGGCGGTGATCAGCGCCGTGCCGACGACCATCCGCCCGGTCAGCGCGGCGTACAGGCCGGCGCCGAGGCCGGCGAGCATCACCGCATCGTTGTGCGCGCCGGCCACCAGGTGCAGCAGCACCAACGGGTTGAGCACGCCCAGCCAGAGCGCGCGGTCGGCGGGTACCCCGCAGTGGGCGGCGATCCGCGGGGTCAACCAGGCCAGCCCGGCCACCCCGGCCAGCGCCACCAGCCGCAGGGCCAGGACGCCGGCCAGCACGTGGGTACCGGCAAGCCCCGCCACGCCGGCCACGAAGAGCAGGAACACCGGCCCGTACGGGGTGGGGGTGTGCTGCCACAGCGCGGGTACCCCGGCGGCGAGTGGTCCGCCGAGGTCGGCCGGTCCCTGCCGGTACACGTCGAGGCCGGCGTGCACCATCGCGCCCTGGGCGAGGTAGGAGTACACGTCCCGGCTGAACAGCGGGGCGCCGAGCGCGAGTGGCCCGGACCACCAGGCGAGCGTGCCGAGCAGGTACGCCGGTGGCAACGGCAGCGCCCGGCCCAGCCGCCACCAGCCGCCGATCAGCAGGGCCAGCCCGAGGTAGGCGCTGATCAGCCCGATCGTCGCGGGCGGGCGTAGCAGCAGCGGCGCGGTGGGCAGCGCGCCGCTGGCCAGTCCTCCGGCGGTGAGCAGCAGCGAACCGGCGAAGCCGAGGGTCCGAGCCAGTTGCGGATCGCGGGGCGACGCCATGGTCACTCGACGCAGGCTGCCAGCCCCGACTGTCCGCCCGACGACGGGCCGGACCGCTGGCGCATGACGGGGAGTGAGCGCTACGCGCCGACGATGTCCGAGGCCTGCCGGATGTCCACCCCGGGGACCCGAGGCCGACTCGCCGACGCGGCGGCGACGGCGGTGGGCGGCGTGGCGGATCGATCCGCTCCGGAGTCCGATCGCTGACTGCCCGCTCGTGATCATCTCGGTACGGTGGTCACTGCATGATCAATAGACGGGGAAGGCAATCATGTCCGTAACTACTCGACGGCAGCTGACGCCCGGGCTGCGACCGCCCGGGAATCGAGTCTGTCGATGGCCGGGCGTGCGGACCGTTATCAATTCGTTACCGTGTGCGGTATCTGGGGCGGGGTCGGCGCGCACTAAGCAGTGACCGATCGGGCGATGATGGGCCGGTCGATCGTGCCGGATGAATGGCGACACAGTGGGGGATTCGCATGAGGGTGTATGTCCGCAGGCCAGGCAAGGCCAGTTCGGACCAGCCAACTCGGGGGACTGACGGGCTGCCCGGCATGCCGCCCACTGTGCCGCCGTTCCCGCAGCAGGTGCTCGACCGTCACAACGCGCGCCGTCTCGACCCGGCCAACGCCGTGCTCCTCGCCGGCCAGCGGACACCGCTGCCCACCGCGTACCGCTCCGGGGTGCTGTTGATGCCGGAGGCGACCCGCCGCGACGGCGCCTTGCAGAACATCAACAAGCTGCTCACCGAGTCCGGCATCTACCTCGACGATTCCGAGATCAGCAAGGATTTCCGCGCGGAGTCGCCCCGGGTGTGGCCGGTACCGCTGCGACAGCTGCGCGGTGCCGCGCCCGAGCCGGGTGGATGCCTGGATGGTGCTGCAGACGCTGCGGGCCGCCGTAGCCCGGGGCGACCAGCGCGCCGTGCCCGACCAGATCGGCCAGATCGGCCTGGACCATCTGATGGTCGGCTCGGCGGTGGCCGGCGCGGGCAGCCAGCTCTTCGGTGTCAACTATGCCGTCGAGGGCAGTGGCGAGGGCCCCTCGTCGATGGCTCCGCCAAGTCTGGCCCGCTACGACGGGCCGGTGCCGGTGGCCCTGTCGCTGCCGGCGCCGGTCGCCCCGAAGGCCTTCGGAGCGCGCCGGGCCACCGTGGTCACGTTGGATACCGGCATCGGCGCGCACCCCTGGTTCACCGATGGCTACCTGGCCGTCGCCGACCCGATCCAGAACGCGGTAATCGCGAACTCGGCTGCCACCGCGACGCCCGGACAGCCGGTGATCGACAGCTCGGACGACGGGCCGGCCGATCACCGAACCGCTGGTCGGGTCGTTGGCGACACACTTCGGGCACGGCACCTTCATCGCCGGCGTGCTGCGCCAGCTCGCCCCGGCAGCCCAGGTGCGGACCGCACGGGTAATGCACAGCGACGGCGTCGCCTACGAAAGCGACCTGCTCGCCGCCCTGTACGAACTCGTCGAGCAGGTCGAGGCCGCCCGCAACGGCGACCCCGACGCGCTCGCCGTCGACGTGCTTTCCCTCTCCCTGGGCTACTTCCACGAGGACGGCGACACCCTCACCAGCGAACTGGTCAGCCTGCTCGACCGGCTCAGCGGACTGGGGGTGACCGTGGTGGCCGCAGCGGGCAACTTCGCCACCAGCCGGCCGTTCTACCCGGCCGCGTTGGCCCCGCGCTACGCCGACGCGTCGGGCGCGCCGCTGCTCAGCGTGGGAGCCCTCAACCCGAACGGCAGCGTGGCGCTGTTCAGCGACGAGGGTTCCTGGGTCAACTGCTTCGCCACCGGAGCAGCCATGGTCAGCACCTTCCCCACCACCTCGGTGGGTGGCCTGCAGCCCGAGTACAGCATGGACAATGGTCGGCGGCAGGCGCTGGACGGCGACGACTTCACCGAGGGCTTCGCGGTCTGGAGCGGCACCTCGTTCGCCGCCCCGGCGGTGGCCGGCCTGCTCGCCGCCGGGCTGGAGCGCAACGCGGCTGCGGACGCGAGCCTGTCCCTGGACGGGACGTCCGCGGCCGATGCGATCAAGCGTGCGCAGGCCGCCGTGGCGGGGTTGGGTGCGTAATGGTGCCACCGACCCCGATGTCGCGGCACGACGACGTGCCGGCGGAGGCGTCCGACGATCGTCGGGCCCGCCTCGGGCTGCTGCTGGACCGGGCCCGGGACGGGCAGCGGCAGGCGCTCGACCAGATCGTCCAGGAACTCACGCCACTGCTGTGGCAGGTGGCTCGGGGCCGGGGGCTGGATGCCGCCGCGAGCGAGGACGTCGTGCAGACCACCTGGCTGTGGCTGCTGCGTGATCTGCACAGCATCCACACCCCGGAGGCGCTGACCGGGTGGCTGGTGACGATCGCCCGACGGGAAGCCGGTCGGGTCCGTGAGTCGGTCTGGCGGGAGGCGCCGGTGTCGGTGCCACCGGAGCAGTCCGGCGGCCCCGATCCGGCGACGGTCACCGAGGAACGGATGTCCTGGGCGTCCCGCCGGACGGCGGTGTGGGCAGCCGTGGAGCAGCTTTCGGACCGGTGCCGGGAACTGCTGCGGGTGGTCGCGTTCGTGGACCGGCCGGACTACGACGCGGTGGCCGCGGCGCTGGGCATGCCGCGCGGCAGCATCGGCCCCACCCGGGGTCGCTGCCTCGGCAAGCTGCGGGAAGCGCTGGCCGCCCGGCCAGACTGGAGGTGGTCGTGAACAGCTCGTCCGAACAGCACGGGGCCGATGAGCCGATGGACGGCATCGACATCGCTCTGCTGGGCGACATCCGGGCCGCCTACACCGAGTTCGATCCGGTCCCGGAGGGGCTGGCCGACCGGGTCCGGTTCGCCATCGCGCTGGAGAACATCGACCTGGAGGTACTGCATCTGCGGGCCGAACTGGCCGAGACGGTAGGGGCGCGCTCGGAGGAGATCAGCCGCACCATCACCTTCGACAGCAGCAGCCTGACCATAATGATCATGTTGGCCGATCCGGACGGCGGGCAGACCGTCCGGATCGACGGCTGGCTGGCCCCGCCGGCCGCGCACGAGATCGAGGTGCGGACCACCGGCGGTTCACTGGTGATCCGGGCCGACGGCGACGGCCGGTTCGTCGCCGACGAGGTGCCGTGCGGACTGTGTCAGCTCGTGGTGCGGGTCATGGAGGCCGGCCGTAGCCGATTGGTGGTCACTCCGTCCATAGTGTTGTGAGACCGGACGGAGGTGGGTGGCGTGGCCGTAGCGGACCTGGAGACGCGGGTACGCGAACTGCACCAGCGCGGTGTCAACGCCACCAACAGCGGTCGGCCAGCGGTCGGTGCCGCATCCCTGCGTCGGGGACTCGCGTTGCTGGGCTGGTCTGCGCCCGACGTGCCGCCCCGGGCGCTGCCCGAACTGGCCGGCCGGCTGCTGCTGAGTCTGGCCTGGGCGGAGAGCGAGCAGGGGCGCGGTGAACTCGGCTTCGCCCTGCTCGACCAGGCCACGGAACTCGTCGCAGAGCAGGACCGGGGGGTGGCCGTCCAGCAGCGCGGGCTGATGCTGTTCCGTTCCGGCGACAACATCGGCGGTCTGGCCTGTCTGGACACGGCAGTGAACCTGCTCGACCCGCAGGTGCACGCCGCGGTGCTGGCCCGCACCTTGATGAACCGGGCCACCGTGCAGCTCAGTGCCGGGCGGATCCGACAAGGCCGGCAGGACCTCATCGCCAGTGCGTCCGTCGCCGAGGCCGCCGGCCTCGAACTGGTATCCGCCAAGGTGGTGCACAACCTGGGCCTGGCCGACCTGCATCCTGGGGGACATTCCCAGCGCGCTCGACCTGTTGGCCGGAGCGCAGCATCCCGCTACCTGCGGGTCGCCCCGACTGGTCGCCCCGGTGGCCCAGGCCGCCCGGGCCCGCGCGCTGCTCAGTGCCGGACTCGTCGAGCCGGCCGCGGCCAACCTCACCGAGGCGATCGGGGCGTTCCGGCGGCAGCGGCTCACCCAGGACCGAGGCGAGGCTGAGGTGCTGCGCGCCCAGTGCGCGCTGGTCACCGGGGATGCGGCCGGCGCGATCGGTTGGGCGGCGCAGGCGGCGCGCACCTTCGGCCAACGGGGCAACCAGCGGTGGCGGGCGATCGCCCAGTTGGTGGGTATCCGTGGGCGGGCGTTGCAGGATCCACGCAGCGGGTACGTGCGGCGGCACGCGCCGGAGCTGGCGGACCGGCTGCGCGCGCTCGGGCTGGCCAGCGATGCCGAGATCGCCACGCTGGTGGCCGGCCGCTGCGCGGTGGCCCGGGGCGAGCGGGTCGACGCCGGCGCGCCCGGACGGCCGGTCGCGGGCGGGACGCTGGGAGTTCGGGTACCTGGAGGCGGTGCTGCTGCGGCACCTCACCGCGGCCGAGGCGGCGCTGGCCGACGGCGACCCGGGCCGGGCACTGGCACACGCCCGGCGTGGACTGGCCCGGCTGCACGATCGCCGGGGCCGGCTGGGCAGTCTGGACCTGCGGGTGGGCACCGCCGCGCTGGGTCGGGAGTTGGGCGCGCTGGGGCTGCGGACAGCGCTGCACGGTGGCCGGCCGGCGCAGGTGCTGGAGTGGTCGGAGCGCTCCCGCGCGCAGGCGTTCGCGGTGCAGCCGGTACGCGCGCCGGAGGATCCGGACGCCGCCGACGCCCTGGCCGAACTACGCCAACTACGCCACCAACTGCGTACCGCGCAGCTGGCCGGCGCCACGGGTCGCCCGGATGCCACGGTACTGGCCCGGTGCGTCGAGTTGGAGCGGGTACTGCGGGAACGGCAGTGGCGTACCGCCGGCGCCGGGGTCACCGCCGGACCGGTCCGCCCGGCTGAGCTGGTCGCCGCACTCGGCGACCGGGCACTGGTCACCTTCCTGCACGTCGACGGCGAGCTGGCCGCCGTGCTGCTGGTGGCCGGGCGTACCCGGCTGGTCCGGCTGGGCAGCGGGGACGGGTTGACCGAGACGGTGCGCCGGCTGCTGACCGACCTCGACGCGTTGGCCGGCCGGGCGTTGCCGGAGCGGCTCGCCGCGGTCGTGCACACCTCGGCGCAGCGGCAGGCGCAGGCGCTCTCCGACCGGCTGTTCGGCCCGCTGCGCGAGCTGCTCGGCGACCGGGAGCTGGTCCTGGTACCCGCCAGCGAGCTGGCCGCGGTGCCCTGGGGTCTGCTGCCGGCGCTGCGCGGCCGCCCGGTCAGCGTGGCGCCCTCGGCCGCCGCCTGGCACTCAGCCGCCACCGCCCCGGCCGGGTTCGTGGCGGGTGGGCGGGTGCTGTTGGCGGCCGGGCCGGCGTTGGAGCATGTGGATCACGAGTTTGACGAGATCGCGGGACTGCACCCGGACCCGGTGGATCTGCGGGCCGAGCGGGCCGGAGTGGCCGCGACGCTGGCCGCGTTGGACGGCGCGCAGCTGGCGCACCTGGCCGCGCACGGTCACCACGAGCCGGAGAACGTGCTCTTCAGCCGGCTCGACCTGGCCGACGGGCCGCTGCTCGCCTACGACATCCAGCGGTTGGCGTCGGTACCCCGGCTGGTCACCCTCTCCGCCTGCGATGTGGGGCGGGCAGTGGTACGCCCGGGGGACGAGCAGTTGGGCTTCACGGCGGCGCTGCTCTACGCCGGGGCCCGGTGTGTGGTGTCGTCGGTGTGTCGGGTCAGCCACGAGACGTCGGCGACGGTGATGGTGGCGCTGCACCGGGCGCTGGCCGAGGGCGCGAGCCCGGCCCGCGCGCTCGCGCTGGCGAGCGAGAAGGAGCCGCTGGCCACGTTCGTGGCATTCGGCGCCGGCTGAGCCGCTGAGCCGCTGAGCCGCTGAGCCGCTGAGCCGCTGAGCCGGCTGGCACCCGCTGGCACCCGCTGGCGGACCAGCGCAGGGCTGGCGCGGGGACGCGGGGCGGCGCGGGCATCATCCGTTTTCCGGGGCTGGCCGCCGAGTAGGCCGAAATCGGGACACATGCGGGCGTGTACGGCGGGTCGGCGACCGGTGGGTGTCGGGTATCGCGGCAGGATGACCGGCAGTACCTGAGGTAGATATGCCAAATCGGGCCTAGCGCGTATCTGGCGAACCGCTTCGGGCACTGTTCGACAGGAAGTTCGTCGGACCCGAGGGGGCGGCGCGGTGGGCACGGTGGGGGCAGTACCGGGGGGACCGGCAGGGCCGGTGCGGCCGGGCGTCGGCACGGGCCAGTTGGTGGCAGTCGGGTACAGCGCGGCGAGGGGGCGGTTGGAGGCGACCGTCGTCGTGCGCGGGTACCCGTGTGCCGGCGTGGGACCGGGCGTACGGGGGTACGTGCGGTTCTTCGTCGACCCAGGTTCCGGCTGGCAGGATGCCGGGCTCGCCGCCGCGCGGGTGGACGAACGGCCTGGCCACGCCGGTGACCTGGGGGCACCGGCGTGGCCACTGTCCTATGTGGTCGGTGTGCCGTACCGGCCGGCGGACCGGTGCGCGGTCGGCGCGCTCGGTGGCCCCGGCCGGCTGCTGCGCGTGCGGGCGGTGCTGTGCTGGCAGGCTGTGCCGCCGCCGGGGCAGCCGGAGTTCGCCGCGTCCGGTGGCGACCGGATCGACCGGGTCACCCGGGTACCCGCCCGGCCGCCCCGGTTCAGTGACTACCTGGCGCACCTGGCCGAGCACGGGGTACCGCTGCCGGCCTGGCACGCCCAGCTCGCGGACAGCGAGTTGGCCGCGCTGCCGGCCGCGCCGCTCGGGCTGGCCGAGGTGATCCGCCGGTACGCCCCGTCGGACATCCCGCCGCACCGTTACGCGCTGCCGCACGTGCTGGCCGCGCTGCACTCCGGTCAGGACAGCGCGCTGCGGGCCGCCGCCGCGCAGTTCGCCGCCGCCGGCCTGGACTGGCCGGGGACGGTCAACGAACTCTTCAACGCCAACGGCGACACCCGGTTCGAGGCGCTGGTCGGCCTCGGCCTGGACGGCAACTCCGACGCCCTGGTGGCGACGGTGACCCTGGCCGAGGGGCACGGATACGGCGGGCCGCCGGGAAGCGCGGGCGGTACCGAGTACGTGGCGTTCTGGGCGGACTGGGCGGACGTCGGGGTACTGACCTACCTGGGCACAGTGCCGCTGCCGGTGCACGACTGCGGGGAGTTGCCGGACGAGGCGCCGGTGGACGGGCTGTCTGCCAGCGTGGCCCTCCCGGTGGATCTGGGAGCGGTACGCCGGCCCGACTCTTCGGGCGTGGGCCGGGTTCGGGCGGTGCTCTCCTGGGGTACCCCACCGTCAGTCACCGACGCGTACGCCATGCCGTACTGGGGGGATGCCCGCGAGGCCCGGGTCCGGGTGATGCCGGGCCGGGCCCGGCCCGGCCCGGCGCTGACCCGGTTGGGTGGGGTGCCGGTGCCGATGATCGACCCGGGAACCGGGCTGACCCGGCCGGACGCCTCCCGTTGTGACAGCGGCCTGCCGGTGGATCCGGACGGCCGGCCGCGACCGCTGTCCGGCCGGCTCGCGGTGTACGGCGGCGGCCTGGCGCACCGGCAGCTCTACCGGCTGATGGTGCAGAACCTGACCGGCAACGGCGCGGCCATCCCGGTCAGCACCACGTTCCCGGCGGCCGGCGCGGCCGGCGCGGCCGGCGCGGCCGGCGCTGGCGGCGTGCCGGCGAGCACCGGGCCCGCGATGCCGGCCACGGATGTCGAGGGCTGGCGGCGGGCCGAACCGCAGGACGGCCCCGAGGTGCTCCTCGGTGAGTTGGCCCCGGATCTGTTCGACGGCGACACCGGGCTCTTCGCGGTCTGGTTGGAGACGCTGCCGCCGACGCCGGTGACCGTGCACCGGGTTCGACTGGCTGCTTCGGCGGCCCAGCCGACGACGCCGGTGTTGCCGGTGCTGCCGCTGGTGGCGGCGGTGCCGCTGGCACCGGTGCCGGTGCCGGTGGCGGTGGCGGCGGCGGCGGTGGCGGCAATGACAGCACCGGCGGGGCCGGCGCTGGTGAGCGCGGGGGAGCCGGCCGGGCCACCCGCGCGGGGCGCCGACGCGGCGCGGATGGTGGCGGGGCGGCCGGAGATCCCGGTTCAGCGGGCCACCGTGCCGCGTCGGGTCGCCCGGGGCTACCACGGCAACGGGCATGAGTACGCGGTGGTGGACCGCAAGCCACGCCGGTCCCGGGCCGCGCCCGAGACGCCGACCGGCGGCGGGCCCGCGGCGGCTGGTGCGGCAGTGGCCAATGTGGAGTGACGGGCGGGCGGCTCCCCCGGTAACCGCTCAGAAATGATGCGCGAATCTGCGCAGTAGAGCGCTCCCACGGAACCGCATAAGCGTCTCACCAGCAAATCCTGTGCCACAGGTCACGAAGTGAGCAGATGTGGCGCGCACTCGCTTAGTGTCCCGCGCAACATGGGTACGGGGTTCGTATCCACAAGCGCAGGAGGCAGCCGTGGGGACCACGAAGTTCGTCTACGACTTCGCCGAGGGCAACAGGGAGCTGAAGGATCTGCTCGGCGGCAAGGGCGCGAACCTCGCCGAGATGACCAATCTGGGTCTGCCGGTGCCGCCCGGCTTCACCATCACCGCCAAGGCCTGTCGGGTCTACCTGGACACCGGGGAGCCGCCAGCCGAGTTGGCCGCCGAGGTCGAAGAGCACCTGCTGAAGTTGGAGCTCCAGATGGGGCGTCGACTCGGGGACCCGGCGGATCCGCTGCTCGTCTCGGTGCGCTCGGGCGCCAAGTTCTCGATGCCGGGGATGATGGAGACCGTCCTCAACGTGGGCCTCACCGACGCCTCGGTGGCCGGGTTGGCTGCCCAGTCCGGTGGTGACGAACGGTTCGCCTGGGACTCCTACCGGCGGCTGATCCAGATGTTCGGCAAGACCGTCTGCGGGGTGCCCGGCGACGCGTTCGAGGATGCGCTGGACGCCGCCCGGCACGCCCGCGGCGTACACACCGATGTGGAACTGGACGCCGCCGCGCTGCGCGAGCTGGTCGCCGCGTACCAGCAGATCTTCCGTGAGCACGTCGGGCAGGACTTCCCGCAGCACCCCCGCGAACAGCTCGACCTCGCGGTCCGGGCGGTCTTCGACTCGTGGAACGCCGACCGCGCGGTGCTCTACCGCCGCCAGGAGCGCATCCCCGCCGACCTGGGCACCGCCGTCAACGTGGTGGCGATGGTCTTCGGCAATCTCGGCCCGGACTCCGGCACCGGCGTCGCCTTCACCCGCGACCCGGCCACCGGCGAGCGCGGCGTCTACGGTGACTACCTGCCCAACGCGCAGGGTGAGGACGTGGTCGCCGGCATCCGCAACACCGTGCCGCTGCAGGATCTCCAGCGCCTCGACCCGAACAGCTTCGACGAGCTGATGCGGGTGATGTCCACTTTGGAGGAGCACTACCGCGACCTCTGCGACATCGAGTTCACCATCGAGCGCGGCAAGCTGTGGATGCTGCAGACCCGGGTGGGCAAGCGCACCGCGGCCGCCGCCTTCGTGATCGCCGCCCAACTGGTCGACGAAGGCATGATCGACATGGATGAGGCGGTGCACCGGGTCACCGGCGCGCAACTCGCCCAACTCATGTTCCCCGCGTTTGATCTGTCGGACAACCCGACCCAGCTCGCCCGGGGGGTGGCCGCCTCGCCCGGCGCGGCCAGCGGCAAGGTGGTCTTCTCCGCCGCCCGCGCCGTCGAACTCGCCGGCAGGGGCGAGAAGGTCATCCTGGTACGCCGGGAGACCAACCCCGACGACCTGCCCGGCATGATCGCCGCCCAGGGCATTCTGACCAGCCGGGGCGGCAAGACCTCGCACGCCGCCGTGGTGGCCCGGGGGATGGGCAAGACCTGTGTCTGCGGCGCGGACGCCCTCGACGTGGATGTCCACAAGGGACAGTTCTCCGTCGACGGCGCCCGGATCGCCGAAGGCGACGTGCTCTCCATCGACGGCACGTCCGGCAAGGTCTACGTCGGTGCGGTACCGGTGCAGGATTCCCCGGTGGTGCGCTACTTCGAGACCGGCGAGGTGACCGGCCAACTCGTCGCGGCCGTCGACCGGCTGCTGCGGCACGCCGACACCCGCCGGGCGCTCGCCGTGCGTACCAACGCCGACACCCCGGCCGACGCGGCCCGCGCCCGGCGGTTCGGCGCGCAGGGCATCGGCCTGTGCCGCACCGAGCACATGTTCCTCGGCGACCGCCGCGAGCTCGTCGAGCGGCTCATCCTGGCCGCCACCGACGCCGACCGGCAGGCCGCCCTGGACGCGCTTCTTCCCTTGCAGCGCAACGACTTCCACGGGATCTTCACGGCCATGTCCGGGCTGCCGGTGACGATCCGGCTGATCGACCCGCCGCTGCACGAGTTCCTGCCGGAGTTGGAGGACCTCGCCGTCAAGGTGGCGGTGGCCGAGGCGCGCGGCGAGGACCCCGGGCACGACGCCTGGCTGCTCGCGGCGGTCCGCCGGATGCACGAACAGAACCCGATGCTGGGGCTGCGCGGGGTCCGCCTCGGACTGGTCATCCCGGGCCTGTTCGCGATGCAGGTACGGGCCATCGCGCAGGCCGCCGCGGCGGTCGCTGCCGACGGCGGCGACCCGCGACCGGAGATCATGGTGCCACTGGTCGGCGCGGTGCAGGAGTTGGAGGCGGTACGGCACGAGATCGCCGAGGTGCTGGAACAGGTCCGCACGGAGACCGGCGTCGAGGTGGAGACCCTGGTCGGCACCATGATCGAGGTACCCCGGGCAGCGCTGACCGCCGGCCAGATCGCCGGAGCCGCCCAGTTCTTCTCCTTCGGCACCAACGACCTCACCCAGATGGCCTGGGGCTTCTCCCGCGACGACGTGGAGGGCTCGTTCTTCTCGCAATACCTCGACCTGGGCATCTTCGGGGTCTCGCCGTTCGAGTCGATCGACCGCGACGGCGTCGGGCGGCTGGTGCGACTGGCCGTCCGGGAGGGCCGCGCGGCCCGGCCCGGCCTGAAGATCGGCGTCTGCGGCGAGCACGGCGGTGACCCGGACTCGGTGCACTTCTTCCACGAGGTCGGCCTGGACTACGTGTCCTGCTCGCCGTTCCGGGTACCGGTGGCCCGGTTGGAGGCGGGCCGCGCGGCCCTCGAAGCGACCGATTCGGACACCCGCTGACGGCAGGCCGCCCGCCACCGGTGAGCGGGCGGCCTACCAGATCGGCGCGTACGCTGATCGACGCAGCAGTGTCGGCAGGAGGGCGGGGCCATGACCATTCGGTGGCACAGCATCGTGGTCGACAGTCAGGACCCGGCCCGGCTCGGTCGCTGGTGGGCCGAGGTGCTCGGGTACAAGGTGATCTTCGAATCGGTCGACCAGGTGGTGATCGCCGGCGACGGCCCGCCCGGCCTGACCTTCGTGCCGGTCCCCGAGCCCAAGTCGGCGAAGAACCGGCTGCACATCGACCTCAACCCGGACGACCAGGACGCCGAGGTCGAGCGGCTGCTCGACATGGGCGCCCGGCACATCGACGTGGGCCAGAGCGAGCCGACCTGGACGGTGCTTGCCGACCCGGAGGGCAACGAGTTCTGCGTCCTCACCGCCAGCGACAACTGAACCACCAGCCCCGCGTGCGCGCCGGGACAGGTCGGCGTGAGGATGGATCTCTGCCGGACTAGGCTCGGCATCGATGGTCAACACCGATGACGACGCCGACGCGCAGCGGTACGTGGAGGAGTCCCCCAAGGACCCCCGTACCCTGCCGCTCGAGTCCGAGCGCACGCCGTACCAGCGCGACCGCGCCCGGGTGCTGCACTCGGCCGCGTTCCGGCGGCTGGCCGCCAAGACCCAGGTGCACACCGTGGGCAACCAGGGCGCTGCTGCCGCCGCGCCCGGCAGTGACTTCCTGCGTACCCGGCTCACCCACTCCCTCGAAGTCGCCCAGATCGCCCGGGAGATGGGCGCCCGGCTCGGCTGCGACCCGGACGTCGTGGACGTCGCCGGGCTCGCCCACGACCTCGGCCACCCGCCGTTCGGGCACAACGGCGAGGACGCCCTGCACGAGGTGGCCCGGGGCTGCGGCGGATTCGAGGGCAACGCCCAGACACTGCGGGTACTGGCCCGCCTCGAAGCCAAGGTGCTCGCCCCGGACGGCTCCTCGGCCGGCCTCAACCTGACCCGTGCCTCGCTCGACGCATGCTGCAAGTACCCGTGGCCGCGGGTCGACGGCCGGCGCAAGTTCGGCGTGTACGCCGACGACGCCGCCGTGTTCGCCTGGGTGCGGCAGGCCGAAGGCGGGCTGGGCGAGCGGCGCTGCCTGGAGGCGCAGGTGATGGACTGGGCCGACGACGTGGCGTACTCGGTGCACGACGTGGAGGACGGCTTCCACGGCGGGTACCTGTCACTGCCGCAGCTGCGCGGCGACGCCCAGGAGCGGGCCGCGCTCTGTGCCGACGTGGCCGCCACCTACTCCACCGAGTCCGCCGGTGACCTGGCCGCCGTCCTCGACGAGCTGCTCGACGACCCGGTCTTCGAGCCGCTGCACCACTACGACGGCAGCCACCGTGGCCAGGTCAACCTCAAGCACGCCACCAGCGTGCTGACCGGCCGGCTGGTGGCCGCCGCGGTGAACGCCACCCGGCGCGAGTACGGTGCCGGCCCGCTGCGCCGCTACGCCGCCGAGCTGGTGGTGCCGCGCCGGACCAGGGCCGAGTGCGCGCTGCTCAAGGGCATCGCGCTGCGCTACGTGATGCGCCGGCGGGGTGCCGAGTCCTGGTACACCCGGCAGCGGGAGATCCTCACCGAGCTCGTCCACGTGCTGACCGTGCGCGCGCCGGGCGTCCTCGACCCGGTGTTCGCGCCGCTGTGGCGGGCGGCCGCCGACGACGCGGCCCGGCTGCGGGTGGTGATCGACCAGGTGGCCAGCCTCACCGACCCGTCGGCGATCGCCTGGCACCAGCGCCTGGTCGGCTGAGCGCCCCCGGCTCCGCCCCCGCCCGGACCCCGGCCGGGGAATTGTCCGCCGGGGTGTTCAACTGCTGCCGGGCGTCGGGGTGGTGCGGGCGGTAGGTTGACGGCATGGCCGAATCGTCCTTCGTCATCGTCGGCGCGTCCCTGGCCGGAGCCAAAGCCGCCGAGCAGCTGCGCACGTCCGGTTACACCGGGTGCGATCACCCTCGTCGGCGAGGAGACCATCCGCCCGTACGAGCGGCCGCCGTTGTCCAAGGGGTACCTGCTCGGCACCGAGGAGCGGGACAAGGCGTTCGTGCACGACGAGGAGTGGTACGCCGAGCAGGACATCAAGCTGCTGCTCGGAGTACGCGCCACCGACCTGGACCCGATGACGCACACGCTGACCCTGGACGGCTACGAGCCGCTGCGCTACGACAAGCTACTGCTGACCACCGGCTCCCGGGTACGCCGGCTCGACGTGCCCGGCACCGACCTGCGCGGCGTGCGCTACCTGCGCACCATGCCGGAGTCCGAGGCGCTGCGTGCGGACATGGAGCACGCCGGCTCCGTGGTGGTCGTCGGGGCCGGCTGGATCGGGCTGGAGACGGCCGCCGCCGCCCGCAGCCGGGGCGCCACGGTGCACGTCGTGGAGTTGGACACGCTGCCGCTGCGCCGGGTGCTCGGCGACGAGGTCGCCGCCGTCTTCGCCCGGCTGCACACCGACCAGGAGGTGACCTTCCACTTCGGTGCGGGGGTCCGCGAGTTCCGGGGCAGCGGCGGCGTGCTGACCTCGGTGGTGCTCGCCGACGGCACCGAGCTGCCGGCCGATCTCGCCGTGGTGGGCGTGGGCATCACCCCGGCCGTGGAGTTGGCCCAGGCCGCCGGCCTGCGGGTGGAGAACGGCATCGTGGTGGACGCCGCGCTGCGCACCGCCGACCCGGACATCTACGCCGCCGGTGACGTGGCGAACGTGGCGAACTCGTTGGTGGGGAAGAACATCCGGGTCGAGCACTGGTCCAACGCGCTGGACGGCGGGCCGGCCGCGGCCCGCTCGATGCTGGGCGAGCCGGTGGCCTGGGACAAGGTCCCCTACTTCTTCACCGACCAGTACGACCTCGGCATGGAGTACGCCGGCTATGTGGAGCCGGGCGGCTACGACCGGGTGGTGTTCCGGGGCGACCCGCAGGCGGGGTACGAGTTCGTCGCCTTCTGGGTGACCGAAGGCCGGGTGCTGGCCGGCATGAACGTCAACGTCTGGGACGTGCAGGACGACATCCAGGCCCTGGTACGGGCCGGCTACGCCGGTACCCCGGTGGACCTCGACCGGCTCGCCGACCCTGCGGTGGCACTGTCCGACCTGCTCTGAGTCGACGCGCGCAGCAGCGCCCGCACGGTACCCACGCCGGCGATCACGACGCCCGCCAGCAGGGCGACCGGCACCACCGGGGGCAGTGGGTACCAGCGCAGCATCGTCGGCACGGCGCTGCCCAGCGTGCCCAGCGGCGAGGCCCCGGCCGGCGCCCAGAACAGGAACAGCGTGTACCCGAGGTTCACCGTCTGGATGAGGACGGCACAGCCGAGCAGCGCCAGCGGCACCCACCGGCGCGGCCGGTCCGGCAACCGGGCGGCGGCGGCGACCACGACCACCGTCACTCCGGCCAGCCCGGTGTAGAGGTACCGGCCCTGCATGGCGGTGAAGGCGCCCCGGGCGGCGAACTCCTCCCACGACCCCTTGGCCACCAGCATCGCCACGGTCGCCGTGGGCGCCAGCAGCAGCGCCGAGTCGAGCCGCCGGATCGGCGCGGTGCACAGGGTGACCAGGATGGCGGTGAGGACCACCACGCCGGCCACGGCGGCGACCGTCCAGGCCGGCGTGTGCAGTCGTTTTCCGGTCTGGTCGTTGACGAACGCGGTGGTGTTGAGCCGTTCCAGCAGCATCTGCAGCCAGCCCCGGCCGCCGTTGGACCAACCTTGCACGGCGGTGAGGTCGGGCATCTCGCGGGATCCGCCGTGCGGCTGCACTGTGCCGTAGACGATCTTGTTGTGCGCCCACCAGGCCAGTCCGGGCAGGCTCGCGGCCCAGGCCAGCAGCAGCCCGGTCCCGGCTGGCCGGAGTTTGCCGTGGCGTACGCCGGCAACCAGGTACACCGCCGCGATCCAGGCCGGGAACAACAGCGCGAAGCCCTTGGTGAGCAGGGCCAGGGTGGTGAGCGCGCCGATCCCCAGCGCGGTGCGCCGGGAGGCGTCCCCGGCCAGTACCCGGATCACCAGCAGGGTCAGCCCGGTTGCCAGCAGGATCAGCAGGTTGTCGTTGTTGACCGAGGACTCCAGGTGGGTGAGTTCGGGGATGGCGAGCGGGGCGATCGCGGCGGCGACCGGTAGCGGATCGGGCAACCGCAACTCCCGGGCGCAGGCCCAGAGCAGGATCGGCAGCGCCGCCATCAGCAGCGCGTTCAACCAGCGCAGCAGCAGCACGATCCGGTCGAAGGGCAGGTCGCGCCAGAACGGGACGGCGCGCAGGATCGCGGCGCCGGCCAGGTAGTACAGCGGTGGATGCTGGACGAGCTGGTTGACCTGCTGGTCGGTGCTTTCGGTGCCGCCGGCGTCGGTGAAGCTGGGCCGCTCGCCGCGCGCCGGGATGTCGTGGTCGGCCAGGTGCAACGGCCCCGGAATGCGGTCGGATTTCACGAACGAGCCGGCCCGGCTGCCGTTGGACAGGTCCAGGGTGCCGTGCGCGGGCCAGGGCAGGGCCTTGCCGGTGGCCACCATCGCGATCAGGTCGACCTGCTTGCGCTCGTCGGGCGCCCGGTGGTTGGGGAAGACCACCGTCTGGCAGAGCAGGACGCCCAGGTGCAGCGCGGCGATCCACCAGATGATGGTGGGTACCCGCGTGGTGGCGCTGTGCATGCGCCGTCGCGCCCGCTGGTGCCAGGCCGGGCGCACGGGGGCCCGGTCCGGCTCGCTGGTGGTGGCCGGGACGGGCGCGCTGTGGACCGGTCCGGCCGGGCTGCCCAGTGGTGGCGCGCCCACGTCACCCCCTGACGCTCGCCTGACCTCCCTGTGTTCCTACCACGCGGCCGGGCACCCGGTCTGAGCTAAGCCGAAACACCTCACGTACCGCGGGCGTGCCTGAGTACGGGGGTGAGGCGTTCAGGGTCGGGCCGGGTCGTTGGTCTTGTCCGCCTGGTCGGGCAGGAAGATCTCCTCGATGGTCAGGTCGAAGACGTTCGCGATGGTGAATGCCAGGGGCAGGCTGGGGTCGTACCGCTCGGTCTCGATGGCGTTGATGGCCTGTCTGGATACCTGGCACCGGTCGGCCAGGTCGGCCTGGCTCCACCGGCGGGCTGCCCGCAGTTCGCGTAGTCGGTTCTTCATGGGTGCGGCGCGTTCACCGGTGCAAGCGGGTACGCAGGTCGGCGATCCCCAGCCAGATCGCCACTCCGCCGATGAGGATCGGCTGCGCGAGCTGATGGAGTTGGACGACGCCTGCGGAATCGAGCAGGGTGGCCACCTGCAGGGCCACGAGGACTGCCGCGAATGCGATGGCCATGCTCTCCAACTGGATCTTGCGTAGATACTCGTCCGCGCGCCGGAACGCCCGCAGCAGGACCCAGGCCACGGCGAGGGTGAACACGGCGGTAGTGGCGATCCACCAGGCCTTCTGGGTGGTGCTCTGGTCGGGGCTACTGCCCAGTGCCAGCGCCACCGCGCCCAGCGTGGCCACGGGCAACCCGTCGATGAGGACCGCGCGGCGGGCTGCGCGTGTCACCTGGTCCTGCTGTGCCTGTTCCATCATGGAACGAAGGTAAGGCAGCCATTCCATATAGTCAAGCGTCCTTGACTATATGGAAGGTGAACCTTACATTTCGGCCATGTTGAACAAGAGCACGACCCCCGTCCCTGACCCGACGCTCGCTGCTCGGCGCCGTCGTGGCGTCAGCCATCGCCCCCCTCCCGTTTGCCACCGCGGCCTCCGCAGCCACCGCCCAGCCTCGACGTGCCGCGGCCTCGCCCGGTCCGGCAGCCCGAACAGGCACGCCGACTCCACTGCGACTGACCCTGCCCGCACCGACCGGCCCGCACCCCATCGGCACGGTCTGGTTGCACCTGGTCGACCGGGCACGCATCGATCCGTGGCAGGATTCCCGCCCGGCCCGTGAACTCATGGTCCAGCTCTGGTACCCCACGCGCGGCACCCAGGGCCACCCGTTCGCGCCGTGGATGCTGCCCGCCGCCGTCCCCTTCTTCGAGCAGACACAAGGCATCCCGACCGGCACACTGCTCCTGCCGACCACCCACGCCCAGGTGGCCGCACCGGTGGACCGCGGCCGGCGCGGGCGGCCTGTCGTCCTGTACTCGCCCGGCCTGCGCAGCGACCGCAGCCTCGGCACCGTCCTGGTTGAGGAGTTGGCCAGCCACGGCTACCTCGTCGTGGCCATCGACCACACCCACGACGCCGACCAGGTCGAATTCCCCGGCGGGCGCGTTGAGACCTTCGCCATCACCGGCGACCTCGACGACGCCCTCATCGGCAAGGCCCTGGCGGTGCGCACTGCCGACACCCGGTTCGTGCTGGACCAGCTCACCGCGCTGAACGCCGGACACAACCCCGACGCCGGACGGCGACGCCTTCCACCGACCCTCACCGGCGCGTTCGACCTGCCCCGCACCGGCATGCTCGGCCACTCCCTGGGTGGCGCCACCGCGGCCGCCGCCATGCGCACCGACCGGCGCCTGCGGGCCGGCGTCAACCTGGACGGCAGTCTCCTGTCACCCGCCACCGCAGGCACCGACCGGCCCTTCCTACTCTTCGGCAGCGACCCCGGCCCGGGCCCCGAAGATCCCAGCTGGGAGCAATTCTGGGCCAGCCAACACGGTTGGAAACGCGAACTGGCCCTCATCGGCGCCACCCACACCTCGTTCACCGACCTCGAAACGCTCCTGCCCCAGGCCGCGCCTGCCCTCGGGATCACACCCGGCCAAGTCACCCAGGCAATCGGCGCCCTCGACCCATCCCGCGCCATCCACGCCCAACGCGGCTACGTACGAGCGTTCTTCGACCTTCAGCTATGCCACCACGACAACCACCTACTCCGGGCTGCCTCGTCCCGCTACCCGCAGATCCGGTTCATCCGCTGAGGATCGACCAGCTCCGCAGGACGACACGGGTACCCCCCGGGTAACGCTTGGGTCTTGCTCCTGCGGCTATCGTCGCGCTGTGCGCAGCATCGAGGACGTAGCCGAGGCGTTCGGGACGGCACAGGGATTCGACAGTTCTCCGCTCTACAGCCACCTGCTCACCGTCGTGGCAAACGACCAGGGGTTGCTGGAACTGGCGGCGCTGGCGCGGCACGGGCAGCAGCCGACGTTCGCGCTCTTCGGTGCCGTGCACTACCTGTTGTTGCAGGGTGCACACGATCCACTCGCCGACTACTACGTGTCGATAGCGGGCGCGTCCGCACGTGCAGTCGACGCGGGTGCCGGCCCTGCCTTCGCACGGTTTTGCGCCGGGCACCACGACGCGATCGCACCGATACTGCGCACCCGCCTGGTGCAGACCAACCACGTGCAGCGTGCCCTGGTCATGCGGCTCGGCCTTGCGCTCGTACGCCGTGCGTCGTCGGCGCCCGTGTGCGTCGTCGAAGTCGGCTGCAGCGCCGGTCTGAACCTGCGCGCGGATCGTTACTCCTTCGCCGTGGGCGGCGTGAACTTCGGCGACCGCACCTCACCGGTCCGTATCCGGGTCGATATCCCGGCTCCCGAACTCCTGCCGGACCTGGACGAACTGCCGACGATCGCCGACCTGGTCGGCATTGACCTCAACCCCCCCGACGTCACCAACGACGACGACCGGGCATGGCTGCGGGCGCTTGTCTGGCCGGAGAACACGCACCACGCGATTCAGTTGGAGGCTGCGATGGGTGTCGTGGCCGCCGACCCGCCACGGGTACTACGCGGTGACGTCGTCGAGGTCGGGCCCGCGGTCGCAGCTGCGCTGCCCTCCGCGCTGCCCCGACTGGTCGTGCACACCGCCACCCGCATTCACGTACCGGTGGAAGCACGTCCGGCCTTCGACGCCGCTGTCGCCGCGTTCGCCGAAGGCGGTCCGCTGCTGCACCTCGCACTGGAAGACGATCAGCTCATCGCGCCCTCGGGACGCCCCGGCGTCGGGTTGACCGCGACCGACGCGGCCGGCAGCCGAACCATCGCGGTCGCGGACGGTCACCTGGCGTGGCTCGAACCGCTTCCCGCGATCAGCGACGTACACCTCACCCACTAACAACATCGGACCCGATGCGCGCTCTGTGCCCGGTCGTGGCCGACGAGCGGGCAGCTGCGAGGATCCACCTTGTGAAGGCGGAGCTCGTTGCGCGTGCGGTGGCCGCGGCGACGGCATTGGCCGCGAATCTGCAGCTGCCGGTCGACCGCACAGTCGTGATTCAGAACTCGAACAAGCTCGCGCTACGTCTGTTGCCGTGTGACGTCTTCGCCCGAGTAGCCCTGACAGGACAAGAGGTAGCCGCGCTTGAGGTTGGCCTCGCTCTGCGACTGGCAGCAACCGCGAGCCCGGCCGCAGCCCTGGCGCCCAACGTCGAGCCCCGGGTCTACCAACGCGACGGCTTCGCCGTGACCCTGTGGACCTACTACGAGGTCGTGGCTCCCGACCTGGACTGGCCAGGCGCATACGCAGACGTGCTCCGACGCCTGCACACGAGCATGCGGGGCGTCGAGATCCCAACGCCGCACTTCCTGGACCGGGTCGTCGAGGCTGAACGGCTGGTCACCCGACGAGCCGAAACCCCCGCGCTCGCCGAGGTCGACCGGCAGCTTCTCCTCAGCACGCTGCGCAACGCCCGTGAACGGATCCGCCGCCGCGGCGCCGTCGAGCAGCTGCTGCACGGAGAACCGCATCCCGGCAACCTCCTCAACACCCGTGCCGGCCTGCTGTTCATCGATTTCGAGACGTGCTGCCGCGGACCCGTCGAGTTTGACCTTGCCCACGTGCCGGAGGTGGTCAGCGCGCGCTACCCGGACGTCGATCAGGTTCTGCTGGCGGAGTGTCGACGGCTGGTGCTTGCGATGGTCGCGGCCTGGCGTTGGGACATCGTCGATGAGTTCCCCGATGGGCACCGACACGGCCGAAACATCCTTGCTCTGCTCCGCCAAGGTCCGCCGTGGCCCGCACTCGGCAGTCTCGCCGCCGAGTAGCGGTACACCTGCCTATGCCGTCCATGGTGCATCACGGTGAGTGATGGGCTCCGTCGCCGTTGGGGCGGTCCTGCCGAGACCCTGCCGGGGCGGCGTTCGCGCCGGCGGGGTCGGGTGGCGACCTGACGCTGAAACGTCGGGCGTGCGTATCACGGTCGTGGCATCGGGTACCAGTCGCTACCGTGACCCGGGTGACAGCGTCCGGATATGTGGCCATCGTGGTCGGGGTTGGCCTCGCCACCGTCGTGCGTGGGCTGCGATCGCGCCGTACGAGCCGGACAGCGCGGCCCGGCCCCGCCGCCGAGCCAACCGCCCTGCCGGCAGCCGAGTGGCAACGGGTCAGATCTGCCTACATTGCGGCGGACCGGGCCGAACAGTTGTCCCTGGCGGCACTCCTGGCCACCGACTACACGCCGGTGCTGCGCCATGCACTGCAGCTCCACCAGCCAGCGGCAGTCGACCTGATCATCCGGATCCGTCCGGCAGGGTTCCTCGACACGAACCTCGACGTACTGCTGCCATTGCTACTGGTCGACGACGAATCTGAGGACACCGAACTGCGAGATCTGGTGTGTGGCTTGGATCGTGCGGTGCTGGACGCGCACCTGCCAGTGTTCGTTTCCCGGATCCTGGACGGTGCTGAGGAGTACGAACTGCCGGCGGTCATGGAGCTACTGGTCGCCGCCCAGCGCTACGACCTCCTCGCTGCGGTGGTCTGCGCTGCCGCGGACGCGGGCTACCCGGCGGCGCGCGCCGCGGCTGCCATGTACGCGCCGTTCATCACCAGCCGGCAGCCGGTACTCCCGCCGCCCACCGACCTTCCGCCGGCGTTGCCACCCACCGGACCGGCCGCGGATCTGTGGTCCCGGTACATCACCGCTGTCCGGGAGCAGGAGCGCGCCTGGTGGCAACTAACAGGTAGCGGCGAACCGGCCGCCATTGCACGCTGGACCCGCTCCGGTCCGGGCCTCGTGGCGCTGGGTCGTGCCCTCAGCCGCCGACTGCAGTGGTACTCCGAACTGCCCGCAGTCGATCTCGCGCTGCTCCTGACGGCACTGCTCCCACCCCGTCGGGTAGCGCTATTGAACGCCCTCGACGAGGCGATTTTCGACGACCACCGCAACGCCGTTGAACGGTTCCGGGTCTACACCGACCTGCTCGGCCTCCTCAACGAAACCCAGCGGCTCACCCGAGTCCTCCGAAACGGCCTGACCGCCCCCGACCCGCGGGTCCGCATGCTCGCCGAACTAATCGATCAACTGTGATCGCAGCCGGCAACCAGGTGCGCTCCCGGGTATCGGGACGGTCTGGAGCCGGTGGTCAGCCGGCGGTCTCGGTCCGGGCGACCGGCTGGTACCAGGCGATGATCACGCCACTGGCGGTGACCAGCGTCTTCACCAGGTTCAGGGTGCCGACCGGGGTGCCCTCCGGGAAGAGTCGCTTGCCCTTGCCTTCCAGTACCGGGTAGATCATGAACCGGTACTCGTCGATCAGTCCGGCCGCGTGCAGCGCCTGGAACAGGGTGGCGCTGCCGTTGATCAGCAGGGTGCCGTCGAACTCCTTCTTGAGCTGTGCCACCGCGGAGTCCGCGTCACCCTTGAGCAGGGTGGCGTTCCACTCACCCGCGTCCAGCGTCGAGGTGACGACGTACTTGGGCATGCCGTTCATCTTGTCGGCGAAGCCGGCCTTGTCGGTCATCGCCGGCCAGGCCGCCTTGAAGCCCTCGTAGGTGTCCCGGCCGAGCAGCAGCGCGTCGCTTCCGAAGAGGTTGTCCTGCTGGAACTGCATGACCTCTTTGTTGAAGTAGGGCGCGCTCCACGCCGGCTCGCCCATGATCCCGTCGATGGTCAGGTACTCCACCGCTACTACTGTGCCCATCTCAGAACTCCTTCGTCGTTTCGGTGTTTTCGGCGCTCGACCCGGCCGACAGGTGCCGGGCGAGCTTGTCGTACTGCTGCTTGGTCCCGGCCAGGGCGCCGCCCATGATGCGGTCGTTGCTGTACCCGGCGAAGTGGTTGGTCAACTCTGTGCGTCCGTCGAGATCGACCAGGGTGATGGTCACCGTGCCGGCGCCGATTCCGTGCTGTGCATCCCAACCGAAGACCAGCCGCTGCGGCGGCTCCACCTCGCGGTAGCGCATGTCGGAGTGGAACTGCGCGCCGTTCGCGCCCACCATCGTCAGCCGGAACACCCCGCCCGGTCGGACGTCCATCTCGATGCTTGCCAGCGGTGTGTCCATGCCCTGCGGGCCCCACCAGGCGGACAGGTGCTCCGGTTCGGTGAAGGCCCGCCAGACAACTTCACGTGGCGCGTCGAAGATCCGCACCAGGGTCGCCTCCCGGAAGGTCAGCGCCTCGGGGTCGGTCACGCTGTGTTTCCTTTCAACATCACCCGCAGGTGCTCGTCGAGGCGCTGGTAGCTGGCTTCCCAGAAGGTGCGGTAGGCCTCCACCCAGGTGGACGCCGCCTGCAACGGCTCGGCGTTCAGGCGGCAGGGCCGCCACTGGGCGTTGCGCCCCCGGCTGATCAGGCCGGCCCGCTCCAGCACCTTGAGGTGCTTGGAGACTGCCGGCAGGGTCATCGCGAACGGTGATGCGAGCTGGTTGACGGTCGCCTCGCCCTGCGCCAGTCGCGCCAGGATCGCTCGCCGGGTGGGGTCGGCGAGCGCTGCAAAAGTGACGCTGAGCGTGTCTGGTGGTGGCATTGTGATTTACCTTCTGGTTAATTAACTCCACGGTACAGTACGTCGTGGTTGGGGTGGAAGCAAGTGGGCACTTATCGGGCTCCCGCCACCCTCCCGGACCCCGATATGTGCCCACTTGGCGGCGGAGCCGACGGCGGGTGCGGCACGGTGTCGGGGTTGCTCCGTAGAATCGCCGGGTGCCTGCGACTGAGACCGCCGCCGAGACCGGCGAGGCGCTGCGCGTACTGCGGCGGGTGTTCGGCTACGACGCGTTCCGCGGACCGCAGCAGGAGATCATCGACCAGGTGGTCGGCGGCGGCGACGCCCTGGTGCTGATGCCCACGGGTGGTGGCAAGTCGCTGTGCTACCAGATCCCGGCGCTGGTCCGCGACGGTGTCGGCGTGGTCATCTCGCCACTGATCGCGCTGATGCAGGACCAGGTGGACGCGCTCACCGCGCTCGGTGTGCGGGCCGGCTTCCTCAACTCCAGCCAGGACCTGAACGCCCGCCGCCAGGTCGAGGCGGCGTATCTGGCCGGCGAGCTCGACCTGCTCTACCTCGCGCCCGAGGGGCTCGCCGTCCCGAGCACCCTGCGGCTGCTGGAGCGCGGAAAGATCGCGCTGTTCGCCATCGACGAGGCGCACTGCGTGTCGCAGTGGGGGCACGACTTCCGCCCCGACTACCTCGAGTTGTCCATGCTGCACGAGCGCTGGCCGCAGGTACCCCGGATCGCTCTGACCGCCACCGCCACCCCGGCGGTCCGCGAGGAGATCGTCACCCGGCTGGGTCTGCAGACCGCCCGGCAGTTCGTGGCCAGCTTCGACCGGCCCAACATCACCTACCGGATCGTGCCGAAGAACGAGCCGCGCCGGCAACTGCTCGACCTGCTGCGCACCGAGCACCCCGGCGACGCCGGCATCGTCTACTGCCTGTCCCGCGCCTCCGTCGAGAAGACCGCCGAATTCCTTGTCCAGCAAGGAATCTCGGCACTGCCCTACCATGCCGGTCTGGACCCGCGCACCCGGCAGACCAACCAGCAGCGCTTCCTGCGCGAGGACGGGCTGGTGATGGTCGCCACCATCGCCTTCGGGATGGGCATCGACAAGCCGGACGTCCGCTTCGTCGCCCACCTCGACCTGCCCAAGTCGGTTGAGGGCTACTACCAGGAGACCGGCCGCGCCGGCCGGGACGGCCTGCCGTCCACCGCCTGGCTCGCCTACGGCCTGCAAGATGTGGTGCAGCAGCGCAAACTCATCGAGACCTCGGACGGCAGCGCCGCGCACCGCCGGCTACTGGGCCGGCACCTGGACGCCATGCTCGCCCTGTGCGAGACCGTCCGGTGCCGCCGCGCCCAGCTGCTCGACCACTTCGCCGAACCGGCGCCGCCGTGCGACAACTGCGACACCTGCCAGAGCCCGCCGGAGTCCTGGGACGGCACCATCCCGGCGCAGAAGCTGCTCTCCACCGTGCTGCGGCTGCAGCGCGAGCGCAACCAGAAGTTCGGCGCCGGCCAGTGCATCGACATCCTGCTCGGCAAGTCGACCGACAAGGTGCGCCAGTTCCGCCACGACGAGCTGACCGTCTTCGGCATCGGCACCGACCTGCGCGAGGCCGAGTGGCGCGCGGTGGCCCGGCAGCTACTCGCCCAGGGCCTGCTCGCGGTCGAGGGGGAGTACGGCACGCTGGTGCTCACCGACGCCAGCGCGGCTGTCCTGGGCCGCCAGCGCCAGGTGATGATGCGCCGCGAGCCGGAACGGGTCGCCCCGAGTCGGGCGTCCGCGAAGTCCCGGCTGGCCGTCGCCGTCGAGCTGCCGGCACAGGCCACCCCGCTGTTCGAGCGGCTACGGACCTGGCGCGCGGCGACCGCCAAGGAGCAGGGGGTACCCGCGTACGTGGTGTTCCACGATGCGACCCTGCGCCAGATCGCCGCCCTGCACCCCACCACCCTGGCCGCGCTCGGCACCGTCAGCGGCGTCGGCGAGAACAAGCTCGCCAAGTACGGCCAGCAGATCCTCGACCTGCTCGCCGAGGCCTGACCGGCGCCACCGGTCAGCTCACCCGGCCGCCCGAAACCAAGCTCCCGTCAGCTCAGCTAACCCGTCAGCTCAGCTAACCCGGCTGGTCAGCTAACCCGGCAGGTCAGCTAACCCGGAACTGGCGGCCGTCGACGGTGACCACGTCGCCGGGGTGGAGTTGGCGGCCCCGGCGGAGTTCGATCTCGCCGTTGACCCAGACGTCGCCGGCCGCGATGCGCGCCTTCGACTCGCCACCGGAGTCCACCGCGTCGGCCAGCTTCAGCAGCGCGCCGAGCCGGATCATGTCGCTGTCGATCGGCACGTCCATCATCGGAACATCATCACCCACGGCGCTCACACACCCGGCGCGGGCCTGCCGTCAGCGATCACTCGAACCGGCTCGGGTCGCCCGCGCCGACCCGGAGGATCTCCGGCTCGTCACCGGAGAGGTCGACGACCGTGGTCGGCTCGGTACCGCACTCGCCGGAGTCGACCACCGCGTCGAGGATCGGGTCGAGGCGCTCCTTGATCTCCCAGCCCTGGGTCAGCGGCTCGTCCTCGCCGGGCAGCAGCAGAGTGCTGGAGACCAGCGGTTCGCCCAGTTCGGCGAGGATCGCCTGGGCCACCGGGTGCGCCGGAATGCGTACGCCCACGGTGCGCTTCTTCGGGTGCATCAGCCGGCGGGGCACCTCCCGGGTGGCCGGCAGGATGAACGTGTAGCTGCCCGGGGTGGCCGCCCGGACCTGCCGGTACGCGGAGTTGCTGACCAGTACGAACTGGCCGAGCTGGGCGAAGTCGCGGCACACCAGGGTGAAGTGGTGGCGCTCGTCCAGGCCCCGGGCCGCCCGGATGCGCTCCACCGCCTCCCGGTTGCCCAGTTGGCAGCCGAAGGCGTAGCAGGAGTCGGTCGGGTAGGCGATCAGCCCGCCGTCGCGGACGATCTGCACGAGCTGGGTGATGCTGCGCGCCTGCGGGTTGTCCGGATGCACGTCGAAGTACCTGGCCATAGCCACCGAGCCTAGAGCCGTCGCGGCCGGCGTGGCAGTGGGACGCCGTGCCGAGCCGGTCCTGCCGTGTCTCGAAGGGGTTGGCCGACGGTCCGGGCGGCTATCGCGGGGTCAGCACCCGAAACTCACGGCCATCGGGATCAGCCATCAGCACCCAGCTGAGCTCGCCCTCGCCGCCCTCGATGCGGGTCGCCCCGAAGGAGACGAGCCGGTCGATCTCCTCTTGCTGATCACCGTCGACGGGTGGGGCGAGGTCGAAATGCAGTCGGATGTTCCCGGTCCGCGGCCCCGACCACGCACCGTCCCAGGAGATCTTCGGGCCGCCCCGCGGCGAGCGGATCGCGGTCTGCAGATCCTGTTCCCAGACCAGCGGCCAGCCCAGCGCTTTGCTCCAGAAGTACCCGACCTGCGGTGAACCGACGCACGTGAGCTCTGCCAGGAATCCGCAGCCGGCAAGCCAGTTGTTGGCCGGCTCGATGACGCAGAACTCGTTGCCTTCGGGGTCGGCGAGCACGACATGACCGTCTTCCGGGCGTTGGCCGACGTCGAGGTGCCGGGCGCCGAGTGCGAGCGCCCTCTCCACCGTCTGCTGCTGGTCCCCGAGGGACGTGCTTGTCAGATGGAGGTGCCGCTCGTACGGGCTGGACTGCTCCGCCCGGGTCGGACGAAACCGGAACCGGAACGCGGTGTCGTCGCTCGGCAGCAGCCCGACGCAGTCCTGGGTGTCGTCGGCCGTCTCCCAGCCGAGCAGGTCGCCCCAGAAGCGCGCCAGACCGGCTGGGTCGTTCGCGTCGAAGCGAATTGCCAGAAGCTGACCAGTCATCGCGCTCAGCACTCCGATCCGCCCGCCCGAACGGCGGACCGGGCACGTGGCCTGCGCCCAGCGAAAACGCTAGGCCAGGGCGCCGGCCACACCAACCGAATAAGTCAACGGCGATTGAGCCAACGGCGATGCGCTCAGACGCGGGCCGCGCCCACCGTCTCCTCGATCGGCACGATCACCACGCCGGTGCCGTACGCGACGATCTCGTTGTAGTCGCCGGCGATGCCCCGGTGGTCGAAGCGCATCCCGACGACGGCGTTCGCGCCCAGCCGGCTGGCGTAGGCGATCATCTGCTCCACGGCGGCCTGCCGGGTGGCGATGAGTTGGCTGATCCGGGTCTCCATCGTGGTGCCGTCGAGACCCTTGATGCCCTCGGCGTACTTGTTGTCCATCCGCAGCGTGATCCCGATGACCTCACCTACGGTGTGGGTCACCCGGTGCCCGGGTACGTGATCAATGGTCGTCACCAACACCCTGCGCTCTTTCCCCGTCATGACCGGCCCGAAACGCCCACCGGGGCATAGGCTGTCCGGCGATGACCTGGCGCTCCTACGACCTCGCCCCGGCCCGGCTACGGCTGACCGGGTGCGCGGTGTTGGGCGTGCTGGTCGGAGTGCTGGCGGGATTCTTCTGGGTAGGCGTTGGGCCGGCGCTGCTGCTCGGCTGGGACGGCGCCGCCCTCGGCTACGTGATCTGGGCGCTGCTGGGTACCGCCCGACTCGACCCGGATGCCACCCTGCGCCGGGCCGTCGCCGAAGATCCCGGGCGGGCCGTCTTCGACCTGTTGCTGTTGGCTTCGGGCGTGGCCAGCCTGTTCGGCGTGGGTCTGGTGATCATGTCGGCGGGTATCAGCAGCCGGGAACGCAACCTCAGCGCGCTGCTTGCGGTGGGTACCGTGGTGGCCGGCTGGTCGCTGGTGCACACGGTGTTCGCCGAGCGTTACGCCCGGCTGTACTACCACGACGAGGTCGGCGGGATCGACTTCCACGATCCGCTGCCACCGTCCTATCTGGACTTCATGTACCTGGCGTTCACGGTCGGGATGACCTTCCAGGTCTCCGACACCGAGATCGGCGACAAGACGATCCGGGCCACCGTGTTCCGGCACGCCCTGCTGTCCTACCTGTTCGGCACGGTCATCATCGCGGCCACCATCAACCTGCTGGTCGGCCTGGCCCGCTGATCGGGCCCGCTGACCAGGCTCGCTGGCAGGGCTCGGTGACCCGGCCGGGGTCAGTCGGCGCGTCGTGGCCCGGTGGAGTCCCGGATGGTCAGGTGCGTCGGCAGCAGCACCGACTGGCGTAGCGGCACCTGGGCCGGCGTGCCGTGCCGCAGCCGGGACAGCAGCATCGACACGGCCACCCGGCCGGCCCGCTCGATCGGCGCGGTGAGCGTGGTCAGCGGCGGGTGGCAGAAGTCCGCGCCGAAGATGTCGTCGCAGCCGACGATGCTCAGGTCGCCGGGGATGCGTACGCCGCGCTCGCGCAGCCGGCCCAGCATGCCGATGGCGAGCTGGTCGTTGAAGGCGATGCAGGCGGTCGCCCCGCTGTGCAGGACGGCGTCGGCGGCCGCCCCGCCGGAGGTCAGGCCCCGGGGGTACGGGCCGATCCGGCGGGCGGTCAGCCCGAAGCCGGCCAGCGCGCTGCGCACCGCCTGCCAGCGGGCGGCGTTCGGCCACGAGTTCTCCGGGCCGGACACGTAGACGATGTCCTTGTGCCCCAACGAGACCAGGTGCTCGGTGGCGTGCCGCATGCCGGCCGGGGTGTCGATCACGACGCTCTGCAGGCCGGCCACGTTGCGGTTGATGATGACCAGCGGGATCTCGGCGGCGAGCGCGGCCAGCGACCGGTCGGCGAGCCGGGAGGCGGCCAGGATCGCGCCGTCCAGGGACTGCCGCATCTTGTGCAGCATCTCCACTTCCAGCTCGGCCGAGTTCTCGGTGTCGATCAGCAGCTGGGCGTAGCCGGCCGCTTTCATCTCCTGCTGGGTGCCCCGGATGATGCCGAAGTAGAACGGGTTGGTGACGTCGGAGACGACCAGGGCGATGTTGCCGGTACGGCCGGAGGTGAGCGCGCGGGCCTGCGGGTTGGGGACGTAGTTCAGTTGCCGGGCGGCGGCTTCGATGCGCAGCCGGGTGGCCTCGTTGACCCGGCCCGGCTTGGTGAGCGCGCGCGACACGGTGGACGGCGCGACCCCGGTGAGCTTGGCGATGTCGGTGATGGTGACCGGCCGCCCCGCTCGCGGTTCCGGCACCGGGGGGACGGCCGGGGCGCCGGGATCGGGGGACGGTGCCGGGGGTGGCTCGGCAGGCATGGTGCCAGGGAAGCACGAATGGCAACGGTTGGCAAACGCTTGCCATCGTTGTTGCCGTGCGGTTAACGTCCCGGGAATCCAGCAGTACCCGCCTCCTCCACACCCCCATTTCGCACGCTGAGGAGCACACCCATGAAATCGAGACGGCTGATCGCGCTGTGTGGCGCGGTCGTGCTGACCCTGGGCCTGGCCGCCTGCGGCTCTGACGACAAGAAGACCGGCGACGATAACGGCAAGATCGATGGCACCGGGAAGACTCTCGACGTCTTCATGGGCGCCAACACCATCTACCCGGAGCAGCAGCGCGCCTGGTTCGCCGACGTTTCCGCCAAGTTCAAGGCGCAGACCGGGGCGGAGGTGAAGTTCGAGACGTTCGCTTCGGCCAACGACGAACTCACCAAGATCCAGACTTCGGTACTGTCCGGCCAGGGCCCCGACATCTACGCCCTGGGCACCACCTTCACTCCCACCGCGTACGCCACCGGAGCGTTCCTCACCCTCGGCGACGCCGAGTGGAAGAAGATCGGCGGCAAGGACCGGTTCCTGCCGGCCACCCTGGGCATCTCCGGTCCCGACGAGGCGCACCAGGTGGGCATCCCGTTCGCCAGCCGGCCGTTCGTGATGGCCTACAACAAGGATCTGCTCGCTGCCGCCGGCATCGCCAAGCCGTCGGACAGCTGGGACGGGCTGCTCGGCCAGGCCAAGCAGCTCACCACCGGTGACGTGCACGGCCTGGCGGTCGCCTACGCGGACGGCTTCGACCCCTGGAAGTTCATCTGGGCGATGAACATCCAGGCCGGCAACCCGACCGTGGACGGCACCAAGGCGAAGATCGACGACCCGACCACGCTGGCCGCGTACAAGGCGTACCTGGGCTGGCTGGCCACCGACAAGGTGGTCGACCCGGCCGCCGTGGGTTGGAAGAACGCCCAGGCCATCGCGGCCTTCGGGGCGGGCAAGGCGGCGTTCCTGCCGATGGTGTCGGCCAGCTCCAAGGTCACCCTGGACAAGTCCTCGGTGGCCGGCAAGTACGCCTACGCGCTGATGCCGACCATCCCACCGGGGGCCACCTCGACGTCCGGTACCCCGGCGACCAGCATCCTGTCCGGCGACAACATCGTGGTCGCCAAGTACACCAAGAACAAGGACCTGGCCCTGGCGCTGATCAACATGCTGACCACCGCCGACAGCCAGACCGCCTACTACAAGACCTTCGGCGACCTGCCGACCAACGTCGACGCCGCCAAGGCGCTGCAGTCCGACCCGGCGCTCGCGCCGATCATCGACTCGGCCGGCAAGGCGCACGGCACCCCGTTCAACGGGGCCTGGGGTCAGGTGCAGTTGGCCCTGGTGAACGTGGTGGTGCAGTCCATCCCGGATCTGTCCGCCGGCAAGGTCGACGACGCGAAGCTCGCCAAGCTGGTCAAGGACGCCCAGGCCACCGCCCAGGCGGCTCTTGACAAGAGCAAGTGATCTGATCGTGACCAGGTCGCTGCCCGCCCAACGGGCGCAGGCGTCGACCGGTGACCCGGCCGTGGGACTTCCCCCCACGGCCGGGCGCCGGCCCCGGCGACGCCGCCCGGCCTCCGAGCGCCAACGTCCACTGTGGATGCTCGCCCCCGGTGGCTTGTTGATGATCGTCGTCATCGTCGTCCCGCTCGTCGTCGCGCTCTACATCTCCCTGCTCGACCTGGACCAGTACTCGTTCCGGGAGTGGATCCACGCCCCGTTCGTCGGGCTCGACAACTACGCCGACGCCTTGCGCGGCAACGAGTTCGGGCACAGTGTCTGGATCAGCGTCAGCTACGCGGCGATCGTCACGGTGGCCGCGCTGCCGGTCGGGGTGGCCGCCGCGCTCGCCGTGCACACCCCGTTCCCCGGTCGGGGCGCGGTGCGTTCGGTGTTCCTGGTGCCGTATGTGCTGCCGGCCTTCGTGCTCGGCGAGATCTGGCGCACCATCCTGCAACCCAGCGGCGTCGCCAACGGAATCCTCGCGCACCTGGGCATCCACGGCGGGCTGTGGCTCAACGGCCCGAAGAGCTACTGGTCGCTGGTGATCGTGCAGACCTGGGCGAGCTGGCCGCTGATCTACCTGCTGGTGCTGGCCGGCCTGCAGGCCATCGACCCGACCGTGCACGAGGCCGCCGCGCTCGACGGGGCCGGCTGGTGGGCGAAGCTGCGCTACGTGATCCTGCCGCACCTGGGTGGCCCGATCTCGCTGGGCCTGCTCATCTCGTTCCTGCACAACGTCAACAACTTCACCCTGCCGTTCGTGCTGTTCGGCGTGCCCGCCCCGCACGACGTGGCGGTGCTGCCGGTGTTGACGTACGTGACCAGCTTCCAGAACTTCTCGTTCGGCCTCAGCGCCGCGATGGCGGTCTTCTCGCTGCTGCTGATCGCGGTGCCGCTCGCGGTCTACCTGCGGGCCGTCCGGCTGGACACCGCGACGGAGGGACGCCGCCGATGACCACCACCCCCAGCGCCCGTGCGGTGCACCGGCTGCTGCCCGGGCCGCTCCAGTTCACCGTGATCGCCGTCCTGGTGCTGTCGATCCTCGGGCCGGTCTCCTACATCCTGTTCGCCTCGGTCTCCTCAGACCTGTCGGTGGCCGCCGGTAGGTACCTGCCGACGGAGCTGGATTTCGGCAACTACAGCCGGATCTGGACCACCGTCGACCTCGCGAACGGCCTGAAGAACAGCATCATCGTGTCCGGCTCGATGGCGCTGGTGTGCGCGCTGGTGGCCACCGCCACCGCGTACGTGCTGGTGCGCTTCGACTTCTTCGGGCGCGTCGCCATCCTGCGGGCGCTGCTGGCATTGCAGTCCATCCCCGGGACCCTGCTGCTGCTGCCGGTGTTCGTGCTGTTCGCCAGCGCGGCCACGGTGTTCCAGCTCCAGGTGATCGGTACCCGCTGGGCGCTGTTCATCACCTACCTCACCTTCGCGCTGCCGTTCTCCACCTGGGTGATGGTGACCTACCTGCGCAGCCTGCCCCGGGAGTTGGACGAGGCGGCCCGCATCGACGGCGCCAGCCCGCTGCAGACGCTGGTCCGCATCGTGTTGCCGCTGAGCTGGCCGGGGCTGGTGGTCGCCGGCATCTTCGCCTTCCTGCTCGGCTGGAACGACGTGCTCTACGCCTCGGTGATGACCAACAGCGACAGCCGGACCGCGGCGGTCGCCCTGCAGGTCTTCGGCTCGGCCCAGGAGGGCGGCGCAATTCCGGTGTACGGGCAGCTGATGGCCGCCGCGCTGGTCTGCGCCGCACCGGTGGTGCTTCTCTACCTTGTTTTCCAACGGTTCCTGATCGGCGGACTTACCACGGGCGGGGTGAAGTAGATGGGTGGACCGAGCTGGCAGCTCACCGGTTTCGGCGACGAGATCGACGCGGACCCGGCGGTCCAGTTGGCCGTGCTGGCCGCGCTGGGTGCCCGGCACATCGAGGTACGCAGCGCCTGGGGCGTGAACATCGTCGACCTGAGCGCCGAGCAACTCGACGCACTCGCGGAGGAGTTGGCGCGGCGGGCGATGCGGGTCTCCGCGATAGCCTCCCCGATCGGCAAGGTGGACGTCTACGCCGACCCGGCCGCCGAGTACGCCCGGCTGGAGCGGGCGGTGGCTGCCGCGCACCGGCTGGACGCCTCCTACATCCGGATCTTCTCGTTCTACCGGCCGGACGGCGTGGCCGTCGAGGAGATCCGCGACCCGGTGCTGCGGCAACTGAGCGCCTTCGCCGACCTGGCGCAGCGCGAGGGGCTGGTGCTGGTGCACGAGAACGAGAAGGAGATCTACGGCGACATCCCGGAACGCTGCCTGGATCTGATCGAATCGGTCGGCTCGCCGGCCCTGCGGGTCGCCTGGGACAACGCGAACTTCGTGCAGTGCGGGGTACAGCCGTTCACGCAGGGGTACGCGATGCTCCGGCCGTACCTGGAATATCTCCAGGTGAAGGACGCGCTGGCGGCCACCGGCGTGGTGGTGCCGGCGGGTGAGGGCGACGGCGAGTTGCGGGAGACGGTGACCGCGCTGCGCGATGACGGGTACACCGGATTCGCCTCGCTCGAACCGCACCTGGCCGACCAGCACGCCCTCGGCGGGTTCTCCGGGCCGGCCGAGTTCGGCCGCGCCGCCCGCGCCTTCGCCGGCCTCACCAAGGAAATCGGAGTGGGACTCGAATGAGCGCACCCCTCGGCGTCGCCATCGTGGGCGCCGGCATCATCGGCCGCAACCACGCCGCCGCGATCGCCCGGCAGCCCCGGCTGCGGGTGGCGGCCGTGGTCGACCCGGACGCCGTCGCCCGGGATGCGCTGGTGACCGCCGCGTCCGGCGCGACCGGCTACGCCACCCTGGCCGACGCGCTCGCCGACCCGGCCGTCGACGTGGTCGCGATCTGCACGCCCAGCGGGCTGCACGCGGCCGACGCCGAGGCGGCGCTGGCCGCCGGCCGGCACGTCCTGGTGGAGAAGCCGGTGGACGTCACCCTGCCACCGGCCCGGTCACTCGCGGCCGCGGCAGCCCTGGCCGCGCAGCGGGGTCAGGTGACCGCGGTGGTCAGCCAGCACCGCTTCGACCCGGCCAGCGTGGCGGTCGCCCGTGCGGTGGCGGCCGGCGACTTCGGCGTCGTCTCCTCGGCCGTCGCCTCGGTCGCCTGGTGGCGGGGGCAGGAGTACTACGACTCGGCCGGCTGGCGGGGCACCTGGACGCTCGACGGTGGCGGGGCGCTGGCCAACCAGGGCGTGCACACCGCCGACCTGCTGCTCTGGCTGCTCGGTACCCCCGTTTCGGTGTACGCGCAGACCGCGATGCTGGCGCACCGGGACATCGAGGTGGAGGACGTGGTGGTCGCCACCGTCTCGTTCGCCTCCGGCGCGCTCGCCGTCCTGCACGCCACCACCGCCGCCTACCCGGGGGTCGCCGTGCGGCTCGCCGTGCACGGCTCGACCGGCTCGGCGGTGCTGCACGACGACCAGTTGGAGTACTTCCACACCCGCTCCGGCCCGGCCGACGCGGCAGCCGTGGTCGACGCCGAGGACCTGCGCGGCAACCCGAAGGGGGCCGATCCGTTCGTGGTCGGGCACCTGCGCCAGTACGACGACCTGGTGTCCGCCATCGACACCGGCCGGCCGCCCGGCGTCACCGTTGACGACGCGCTGCTGGCCCTGGCCCTGGTCCGGGCGGTCTACGTCTCGGCCACCCTGGGCCGCCCGATCGAGATGGCCGACGTGCTGGCCGGCGAGTACGACAAGGAGCCGGTCCGGATCGTGCGCCGGGCCGACGCGGAAGAAAAGGCAGAACTGTGAAACTCTCCATCTTCACCGCCTCCACCCCCGACTGGACCCCCGCGCAGGCGGCCAAAATCCTTGCCGCCCAAGGCTGGGAGGGCATCGAGTGGCGGATCACCGACCAGCAGGACGCACCCGTTCCCGGCTTCTGGGCCGGCAACCGGGCCACCTGGCCGCTGACCGGCCTGGAGGACTCCCTCGCCGAGATCGCCGCCGTCACCCGCGACGCCGGCCTGGAGTTCTCCGGCCTCGGCGGGTACGCCCGCAGCTACCAGCGCGACGACGTGGCCCGGCTGCTCGCCGCCACCGCTGAACTCGGCGCCGGCCAGGTCCGGGTCACCATGCCGACCCTCGACCAGGGCTCCTACCGGGAACTGTTCGCGCAGACCCGGGCGGATCTCGTCTGGGCCGCCGAGCGGGCCGCCGCACTGGGCGTGAAGGCGCTGGTGGAGTTGCACCACCGCACCATCGTGGCGTCCGCGTCGGCGGCGATCCGGCTGCTCGACGGCCTCGACCCGGCGCACGTGGGCGTCATCCACGACGTGGGCAACCTGGTAATCGAGGGGCAGGAGGACTACGCCGCAGCCTTCGACATGCTCGGGCCGTACCTGGCGCACGCGCACGTGAAGAACGTGGCGTGGGCCCCGGTCGGGCCGGCGGACGGGGGAGTGGTGCGCTGGAAGGAGGACTGGGCCACCATGCGTACCGGCCAGGCCGACATCGCCGGGTACCTGGCGGCGCTGCGTGCCCACGGCTACGACGGCTGGGTCACCTCCGAGGACTTCTCCACAGCGCTCCCGCTGGAACAGCGCTGCGCCGACAACCTCGCCTACCTCCGTTCCCTCCTGGAGCCGGTCGCCGCCTGACCGGGTGGACTGATCGCTGGCGGCGACCACCCGCCTCGCTGCCGCGCCGGTGCGGGACGCAGCAGCGAGGCGGTCAGGCGTTGTCGAGCTGCTCCTTGATCACAGCCGCGTCAGCGATGTCCTGAGGCCGGCCCGATGCCGCAGCGTAGGCACTGGCGTGCGGCGTGATCGCATCGACGCGCAGCCGCTGCCGTCCCGTTGGCGGGTTGAGGCCGGCGCGTGACGCCACCCGCCCACGCTGGACGGATGAAACGGTTGCTCACGGGGGTCGTGACCGTCATCCTGCTGACGCTCGGCACCCTCACCCTCAGCGCGTGTTCCCCAGTCAGCCCGGCCATCACCGCCGCCATCCTCGACCACGGCCGGCCGGCGGTGGTCTTCTACCCCTGCAAGCACATGACCGTCTCCGGCGTCTACCTGGAGGAGGTCCGGGTCACCGCGGCCTACGAGGGACACTCCCCGGGCGACGGAACGCCGGTCGACTGGGAGACCGTCGGCGAGTGGCGGATCACCCGAACCATGGATGGCGTGACGGCGGACTCGGTCGTGCTGCTGGACCGCCCGTCGGGCTGGGCGGACGCTCGGGGGTGGCTGCCCGACACTCAGCCGATCACCAGCATCCGCGAGGACAGGACCTACACCGTGCATCCCGAAACGACCCGGCACGCCGGCGGGGTCATCTTCACCCTCGCGAATCTGCGCACGCTGCCGGACGGCCAGGTCTGGTTCCAGGAGAAGGTGATCTCCGTCAAGGAGTTCCACAAGGCCGCCCGGAAGGACTGCTGACCCGCCGCCCGAGTTGGCCGGATCCCGACCGACGGCGGAGGTAGGTTCGCTGGAGAAACCGGGGTGCGATGAGTCCCGTGAGCGACCGTGGTCTACCCCGTCGGCAGGTGGGACGGGCACGTATGCGTCGGCAGCTGTGTCAGGCCCGCGCGATGCAGGTGAAGGGGTGGCAGACATGGGTGGCGGCGAGTTCACCGGGGCGGGGCTGGACCGGCTGCGCGCGATTCTGGCCGGGCATGTCGAGCGCGGCTCGGGGCCTGGGGTGGCGTGGCTGGTCAGCCGGCGTGGCGAGACGCACGCCGGCGCGGTGGGGACGACGGAGTACGACGGTGCTGGCCGGTCGCTGGAGCGGGACGCGATCTTCCGGATCTCGTCGATGTCCAAGCCGGTGACCGCGGTGGCCACCATGATCCTCATCGAGGACTGCGTGCTGCGACTGGACGACCCGGTCGAGCAGTGGCTGCCGGAGCTGGCCGACCGCCGGGTGGTGCGCACCCTGGAGAGCCCGCTGGACGACACGGTGCCCGCGCACCGGCCGATCACGGTGCGGGATCTGCTCACCTTCCGGCTGGGCTTCGGTGGCGTGTTCGCCCCGCCCGGCGTCTACCCGATCGCGGACGCGGCGCAGGCGGCCGGCGTCGGGGTCCGCGTGCCCAGCCCGGCCGGGACACCCGGGCCGGACGAGTTCATGAAGCGGCTGGGCGAGCTGCCACTGATGTACCAGCCCGGCGAGCGCTGGCTCTACCACACCGGCGCGGATGTGCTCGGCGTGCTGATCGCCCGAGCGGCCGGAATGCCGTTCGGGGACTTCCTGCGGGAGCGGCTCTTCGCGCCGCTGGGCATGGTGGACACCGACTTCCACGTGCCCGCCGGCAAACTGGACCGGTTCGTCCCGAGCTATGTCAGCAACCTGGAGACCGGGGCGACGGACCTCTACGACCCGGTGGACGGCCAGTGGGCCAGCCCGCCGGCGTTCCCCGGTGGTGGTGACGGCCTGGTGTCCACAGTGGACGACTTCCACGCCTTCGGCCGGATGCTGCTGGCCGGCGGCGCATACGACGGGGGCCGGCTGCTGTCCCGGCCGAGCGTCGAGCTGATGACCACCGACCACCTCACGCCCGAGCAGAAGCGCATTTCCGGGATGATGCCCGGCGACTTCGAGAACTCCGGCTGGGGCTTCGGCGTCAGCGTGGTGACCCGCCGCGATTTCCACGCCACCGTCGGCTGCTACGGCTGGGACGGTGGCCTGGGCACGGCCTGGCACAACGATCCCACCGAGGACCTCACCACGATCCTGATGTGCCCGCAGGCCTGGACCTCCCCGAAGGCCCCACCCCTGTGCCTCGACTTCTGGACCGCCACCTACTCGGCGCTCGCCGACTGACTCGCGCACGCGCAAGATCGCGATCCGATCCCCGGATGTGAAGCGGGACCACACATCCGGGGATCAGATCGTGATCTCTACGGGTTCCGCGCCCGCGCGGCGGCCCGGACTTCGTTCTTCTCCAGGGGATCGGCGCGTAGCGCTCGGATCCGGGAGGTGGTGGTGGCAGTCAGCTCGACGGACTGGCAGGCCATCCGTCGGACGGCCGGTTCGCAGTCGTCAAGCCCTTCATCCAGGAGCTCCTGGGCGAGCTGTGGCGCGGCGCCCCGGAGTCCGGCCAGTATGTCCGCCCGCGCGTACGAGTGGTCCGGCCAGCGATTCCGGATCGGCGATCGCAACGTCCACCACCGGTCCAGCCTGCCCAACGTGGGCAGTGCGGACCAGGGAATTACTCAGCGGGTGAGGGTGGAGCCCGTGACGGTGGGGTTGTGGGCGCCGAGGAAGAAGATTCCGGGGTACCCCTTCGTTTCGAAGCCGTCGCTGCGGTTGCGGCGCAGGGTCGAGGAGTCGATGGTCATCGTGCCGGTGCGGTCGTTGCTGACGAAGAAGACCGCGCCGCCGCCCTCGTTGGCGTGGTTGTCCTCGATCAGGGTGCCGGCGAGCTGCACCGTGAACAGGTTGCCGTCGCAGTAGATCGCGCCGCCGCTGCCACCGCCCGGGGTACCGCCACGGGCCGGGTTCGCGCCGTGCCCGATGGCCTGGTTGCCCCGGAACACGCTGTTGTAGACCGCCCAGGACACCCCGATGCTGGACAGCGCCGCTCCGTTGGAGCAGACCCCGCCGGTGAAGGTGCTGTGCACCACGGCGACCGGCAGCCCCTTCGATTGGCTCAGTACCCGCAGCGCCGCGCCGCCGAGGTCCGGGCCGGTGGCGTCGCAGCGGTTGCCGGTGAACACCGAGTTGACCACCCGGACCCGGCCGCCGCGGACGAAGATCGCCCCGCCGCCTCCGCCCTCGGTGGTGTCGCCGGTGGAGTTGCCGCCCGTGAACGTCAGGTTCTGCACCACCAGCCGGGGCGTCTCCTGGTCCTGGCAGTGCGACGTGGTCCAGCCCTGGGCCTGGTCACAGGTGTTCTGGTAGAGGATGCGGCGCTTGCCGCCACCGTCGAGGGTGACCAGGCCGCCGCCGTCGAGCACCAGGTCGGGGTGGGCGTTGCGGACCTTCGCGGTGGCGGTCATGGTGATCGTCACCGGGGCCGGGCCGCAGTTGAAGGTGACGACCCCGCCTGCCCCCACGGCCGCGACGACAGCGGCGGAGGTGCAACTTTCCGGCGTACCGGTGCCGATCACCCGGGCCGGGTGGCTGACGTCGGCGGGCTGCGCTGACGTGGGTACTGCCGCGTGCCCGGCCGGGTTGCCCGGCTGGAACGCCAGTGGTGCCGGGGCGGCGGCGGCCGAGGTGGCGGCCGGTGCGCTGGGCGCGGGTTGGGCGGCGAGCGCCGCGCCGGTACCGGTCGGGGTCGGGTGTGCGGGGCTGCCCCCGCAGCCGGTCGCGCCCAACGCCACGACCAGGGCGATCGCCAGCGAGGCACGTCGGGGGGTGGTCCGCATCCGCCGACTCTAGAACAGTGGTGGGTCGGGGTGACCGGACGACGACTGCGCGGGGCGCGTCTGGTGGCTAGGGTCGTCGCGTGAAGTCGTTGTGGAACCTTCTTACCGGGCGCTCGCGGCGTACCCCCGAAAAGGCCCGGTCTGCCCCGTCACCCGCCACCGCCCCACCGGCCGCCCGGTCCGCCCCCAAGCGGGCGGCCCCGAAGCCGGCGGCGCGGCCCAAGCCGGGCCCGCCGCCGAAGCGGAACACGTCCGTGCACGCGGAAGCGCCCGGCGGGCGGCACCTGTCCTATGCGCCGCAGACCGACGGCACGGCCGACCCGGGCGAAATCGTCTGGACCTGGGTGCCCTACGAGGATGATCCGAGCCAGGGCAAGGACCGGCCGGTACTCATCGTCGGGCGGGAGGGGCGCGTCGCGCTCGGGCTGATGCTCTCCAGCCAGAGCGAGCGGGACGGCCAGCGCAACTGGCTGGCGCTCGGCCCCGGCGACTGGGACCGCGACGAGCGGCCGAGCTGGCTGCGGCTGGACCGGGTGCTGCGGATGCCCGAGGACAGCATCCGCCGCGAGGGCGCGGTGCTGGACAAAAAGCGCTTCGTCCGGGTTGCCGATCTCCTGCGCCGCTCCTACGGCTGGCAGTAGCCCCCTTGATCGGCAGGAAGGATCGGTGCTGCCCTGGCAACACCGATCCTTCCTGATCACGGGACCAGCCGGAACGAGGTGGTGTACGGCGGGGTGAGGACCAGGTAGCCGGTGTTGTCCTGGGACTCCGAGGTCGCGTCGACGAAGACCGCGGTGCCGTCCGGCAGGCCCTGAACGCCCTGGACCTTGTCCAGCAGCGTCACCGTCCCGGACTGCCACAGCCCCGCCGAGCCATGGTTCGCGCCGAACATCAACACCCCACCACCCAGCGCCTGTACGCCGAACCCCACCGCGTCCGCCGGCAGGCCCGACTGGGCGACGAAGGTGTCGCCGGTCAGCCGCCACAGCCGCGCGGGGAAGTCGTCGACCAGCCAGACCTCGGAGCCGTCGGGGGAGACGGTGATGCTCGGGCCGTGGTCGGCGGGCGTGGCCAACTCGTGCCACGTCTTCGCGTGGTCGGTGGAGTACGCCACCCGGTACCGGCCGTTGTCGTCGGCGACCAACCAGATCCGGCCGTCGCCGCCGGTGGTCACCTCGAGCAACTTGCCGGGCAGGGTCGGCTGCGGTGATACCGGACCGGAACCGATCCTGACCAGTTGTTCACGGTCGCACTCGATTCCGGACGCGCCGTCCTCGAAGCCCTTCGCGCCGGGGCACAGCAGCGTGTACGCATCGCCGGGGATCCGGGCGGTGGCGGCGAGCAGCGCCTGCGTCGGTGGCTTGTCGGCGGCGTAGCGGGAGTAGTGCGCGCCGCCGTCGGTGGACAGCCAGAACCCGATGCCGACCACGTGCACGGTGAGCACCTGCGGCGACAGCGGGTAGAAGTTCACCGCTGCCTGCGGGTACCGGCTGAGGTCCGGAAAGCCGAGCCGGTGCCAGGTGCGGCCGCCGTCGGCCGTGGCGCCCAGCGCGTACCGGCACGGGTTGCTGGCGCTGCACGACTCGAACATGGCGAACGCATGCCGGCTGTCCTGCACGAACCAGACCCCGCGCAACGGCAGGTCGACGCCCGCAACCGCGATCCTGCGGACCTCCGTCGGGCTCACACTCGGGCTCACGCTCGGGGCGACGCTCGCGGTGGGGTTCGGTAGCACCGGCGGGCGATTCGGACCGTGGTCGGTGGCGAGTGCGTACGCGCCGGTCGGGCCGGCCAGCAGCGCCACCAGTACGGCCGCGAGCACCGACCGGTGGACCAGGTTGCGTCGCCGCGCGCGGCGGGCCAGTTCCGGCAGGGGTACCGGTGCGAAGGTGGCCGCCGCGTCCGCCTCGAATCGGGCGAACATCTCATCCCACTGCTGCTCAGCCACCGTGCACCTCCTGGATGTTCGGTTCCGCCAGCACGGCGGCCGGGCTGCCGGGGGTAGGGCGGCCGGGGACGGGTTCGGTGAAGTAGGCGGCCAGTGCCGCGCGTCCCCGGGTCAGCCGGGACCGCACGGTGCTCTCGGCGACGCCGTCCTGGGCGGCGATGTCGGCGGTGGTCAGGTGGCACAGGTGGTGCAGGACGACGGTGCGGCGCAGTGCGGGGGAGAGGGTGGCCAGCGCGGCGAGCAACGCGACCCGGTCGGGTTCCGGTCCGGGTACCACTTCGGGGCGTTGGCGGGCCAGGTGCCGCAGCGCCACCTGGACCCGGCGCAGCCGGCTGGTGGCGAGGTTCCAGGCGACCCGGCGTACCCAGGCGACCGGGTCGTCGTACCCGCGTAGCCGCTCCCACCGGCTCAACGCCCGGCAGAACGCCTCCTGGGTGAGGTCCTGGGCTTCGGCGTGGTCACCGAGGTAGGCGTAGAGCTGCACCGCGAGCCGGCTGAACTGGCTCCGGTAGAACTCCGCGAAGTCCTCCGGCGCGGACTCCGCCGGCCTGATCGTGGGTGGCGGACCGGCGGGTGGTGCGCCGGAGGGTGGTCGGCTCGGCATTCGGGCTCCCTGGGGATCGCGTCTACGGTGACACGCCCTGCCGACCCGGAACGCTGCACATCAATTGCTCCCCTCATCACCACGGCGCGGTGGCCGCGCCGAGCGGGGTGGTCCGGCGGCGCGGGGCGCGGGCTGACGTATCGTGGGACCGCCGCGACCCGGGCGGTGCGTGGCGGGCAGGATGGTCGCGGGAGGTGACGGCGCATGGCGGGACGGGTCCGCGACGAGGACATCGCGCTGGTCCGCGAACGCACCTCGATCGTCGACGTGGTATCCGAGCGGGTGACGCTGCGTAACGCGGGTGGTCGTACCCTCAAGGGGTTGTGCCCGTTCCACGACGAGAAGACGCCGTCGTTCACCGTCGCCGCCGACCGCAATGTCTACTACTGCCACGGTTGTGGTAGTGGTGGGGACGCGATCCGGTTCATCATGGAGACCGACCACCTGACGTTCATCGAGTCGGTGGAGCGGCTGGCCGAAAAGGCCAACATCACCCTGCGCTACGAGGATGCCGGCCCGAGCCAGCCTCGTCAGCAGCCCGGACTGAAGCAGCGGATGCTCGCCGCGCATCGGGACGCCGCCGAGTTCTACGCCGGGCAGCTCGCCTCGCCGGGGGCCCGGGTGGCGCGGGAGTTCCTGGCCCAGCGCGGTTTCGACCGGGCCGCCGCGCAGACCTACGGCTGCGGCTTCGCCCCGGACGCCTGGGACCACCTGGCCAAGCACCTGCGGCAGAAGGGGTACACGGCCGAGGAGTTGATCACTGCGGGGCTGTGCCGGGAGGCGCGCTCCGGTTCGCTGATCGACCGGTTCCGGCGCCGGCTGCTCTGGCCGATCCGGGACATCACCGGCGACGTGATCGGCTTCGGCGCCCGCAAGCTCTTCGACGACGATGACGGGCCGAAGTACCTGAACACCCCGGAGACCCCGCTCTACAAGAAGTCGCACGTGCTCTACGGCATCGAGCACGCCAAGCGGGAGATCGCCAAGCAGGGCCGGGCGGTGGTGGTGGAGGGGTACACCGACGTGATGGCGTGCCATCTGGCCGGGGTACCCACGGCGATCGCGACCTGTGGCACCGCCTTCGGGATGGACCACATCGGGGTGCTGCGCCGGCTGCTGATGGACGCCGACACGCTGGCCGGCGAGATCATCTTCACTTTCGACGGTGACGCGGCCGGGCAGAAGGCCGCGCTGCGCGCCTTCGAGGACGACCAGCGGTTCGTCGCGCAGACCTTCATCGCGGTCGGCCCGGACGGCATGGACCCGTGCGAGCTGCGGCTGGCCCAGGGCGATGCCGCGGTCCGCGACCTGGTGGCCCGGCGCGAGCCGCTGATCGCCTTCGCGTTGCGCTCGGTGCTGGCCCGGCACGACCTGGACACCATCGAAGGCCAGGTGGCCGCGCTGCGGGCCAGCGCCCCACTGGTAGCCAAGATCAAGGACAGGGCACTGCGTCCGGCGTACGCGCAGCGCCTCGCCGGGCAGCTCGGGATGGACCTGGAGCCGGTGAACCGGGCGGTGGCCAGCGCCGCGGCCCGTGCCGGGGCGCCGACCCAGCCGTCCGCACCGGCCGCCGAGTCGACCGCGGGCAGCCCAGGCGACCAGGTGGAACGGGAAGCGCTCAAGCTCGCCCTGCAGGCGCCGGTACTGGCCGGCCCGCTCTTCGACTCGGTCTCCGCACAGGCCTACCTCAACCCGGTGCACGCCGTGGTCCGCGAGGCGATCGAGGAGGCCGGCGGGGTGTCCTCGGCGACGTCCGGCGCGGTGTGGATCGAGAAGGTCCGCGAGTCCTGCACCGACCTGGCCGCCCGGGCGCTCGTCGGCGAGCTGGCCGTGGACCCGCTGCACCTGGCCGGCGACCCGGACCCGCGTTACGTCGAGGTGACGCTGGCCCGGCTGCAACTGCCCCGGATCAATGGCCGGATCCGGGAACTCAAGTCCCGGCTGCAGCGGCTCAACCCGGTGCAGCACGTCGACGAGCACCTGCGGTTGTTCGGGGAGTTGGTGTCGCTGGAGGCGCATGCCCGGGGGCTGCGCGAGAAGGCGGCGGGCTCCTGGTGAGGGTGGGCTCCCGGCGAGGGCGGCTGGTGAGGGCGGCTCCTGGTGACGGCGGCTCCTGGTGAGAAGGTGGATTCGCAGTGGGCATCCTGTTCTGGCGTAAGCCCAAGCTGCCGGCCGGGCAGCGACCGCCACTGGAGCGCGACGAGCGCATCCTGGCCTGGGCGGCGACCGCCCGGGAGCAGACCGTGGTCGCCACCAACAGGGGACTGTGGCTGCCCACCGGGCCCGGCGAGCCGCTCACCCGGCTGGCCTGGGACCAGATCCACAAGGCGTCCTGGACCGGCCGGGAACTGGTGATCGTGCCCGGCTCGGCGGTCGCCACGATGGACGGGTACCTGGTCACCACCGATCTGCCGGCGGCCTCGTACAACCTGCCCGAGCCCGGGGACGTGCCGGTGCAGGTGCGGGTGCGGGTCACCAAGTCGGTGGCGTACACCTCTCAGCACGCGCTGCCCGGCCAGGGCGCGGCCCGGGTGGTCGCCCGCCGCCGGCCGGGGATGGACGGACTGCACTGGACGGTACGGCTGGAGGGCGGCGCGGACATCGACGACCCGGTGGTACGCGAGGTGACCAAGGGACTGGTGGAGGCGGCGATCGCGGAGGTCAACAGGTAAACGGGTGCGCCGCTGTCGTACCGGCGGACTAGGGTCGCACCGGTGTCTTCCGAAACACTCCCCTCCGGCCGGACCGGCGACGCCGCCGGTGGCCCACCCTCCGACTCCGGCCATCCCGGGTCGCTGATCCACGCCCGTGGTCTGGTCAAACGCTTCGGTGACTTCACCGCGGTGGCCGGCATCGACGTCGACGTCCCCGCGGGGGAGGCGTTCGGCTTCCTCGGCCCCAACGGCGCCGGCAAGTCCTCGACCATGCGGATGATCGGCTGCGTCTCCCAGCCCACCGACGGCACGCTGCGCATCCTCGGCCTGGACCCGCGCCGTGACGGCGTCGGCCATCCGGGCCCGGCTGGGCGTCTGCCCGCAGCAGGACTCCCTCGACCCGGAGCTGACGGTCAAGGAGAACCTGGTCACCTACGCCCGCTACTTCGGCATCCCGCGCCGGGTGGCCAAGGCGCGGGCCGACGAGCTGTTGGAGTTCGTGCAGCTCACCGACCGGGCCGGCAGCAAGGTCGAGCCGCTGTCCGGTGGCATGAAGCGCCGGCTCACCATCGCCCGCGCCCTGGTCAACGAGCCGGAGATCGTGCTCCTCGACGAGCCCACCACCGGGCTCGACCCGCAGGCCCGGCACCTGGTCTGGGAGCGGCTGTTCCGGCTCAAGCAGCAGGGCGTGACGCTGGTGCTCACCACCCACTACATGGACGAGGCCGAGCAGCTCTGCGACCGGCTGGTGGTGATGGACGGCGGCAAGATCGTCGCGGAGGGCTCGCCGCGCGCCCTGATCGACAAGTACTCCACCCGCGAGGTGGTCGAGCTGCGCTTCGGCACCGACGTGCTGGCCGACTACGCCGACAAGGTGGCCGCCTTCGGGGAACGGGTCGAGGTGCTGCCCGACCGCATCCTGCTCTACGCCGTCGACGGCGACGCCGCGTCCGAGGCCATCCACGACAGCGGGCTGCGCCCCGTCCAGCGTGCTGGTCCGACGCAGCACCCTGGAGGACGTGTTCCTGCACCTCACCGGCCGGACGTTGGTGGACTGATGACCGCCGCCACGATCACCCGACCGCCCCGGGGCCTCGCTCCTGCGCTGTCGGTGCTGGAGTTCGACCTGGTCGGCTACAAGCGCACCTGGCGCGGCTCGGTGCTCTCCTCGTTCGTGCTGCCGGTGCTGTTCGTCCTCGGCTTCGGCGTCAGCGTCGGGCACTTCGTCGACGCCGGCGGCAAGCTCGGCAGGTCAGCTACCTCGACTTCATCGTGCCCGGGATGCTCGCCTCCAACGCGCTGCAGCTGGGCTTCGGCGAGTGCACCTACCAGCTGTTGAGCCGGTTCCAGTGGATCCGCACCTACCACGCGATGGTCGCCACCCCGCTGCGGATCCGGGACATGCTGCTGCGGCGACCTGATGTTCCTGGCGTTCCGGCTGTTCAGCACGACCACGGTGTTCCTGGTGATCACCGCTGATTTCGGCGGCGTGCACTCCTGGTGGGCGGTGGCGGTCCCGTTCGCCTGCGTGCTGATCGGGCTCAGCTTCGCGGTGCCGATCATGGCGTACGCCGCGCAGCGTCGACAACGACGGCTACTTCGCCCTCCTCCAGCGCTTCCTGGTCATCCCGATGACGCTGTTCGCCGGGGTGTTCTTCCCGATCAGCCAGCTCCCGGCGGTGGTGCGCTGGCTGGCCTACGTGTCGCCGCTGTGGCACGGGGTGGAGGTCTGCCGGGCGGCCACCCTGCCCGCCTTCCACCTGCCGGCCTGGCCGCTCGTCGGGCACCTGGCCTACCTGGCCGCCTGGGCTGGCCGTCGGGCTTCGTGCTAGCGCTGCACTTCTACCGGCGCAAGCTGGTCGACGTAGGGGGTTGGCATGGTCGTCGCATCCTTCGCGCCAGCGGTCTACGGGCGTCTCGACGCCTCGGTGAAGCGCTCCGGCGCGGTCACCCGCCGCAACGTCGCCGCGCTGCCCTCCGGGTACTGGCTGGTGGTCGTCTCCGGCTTCTTCGAGCCGCTGCTCTACCTGCTGTCGATCGGTGTCGGCGTCGGCGGCCTGGTCGGGCCAGCTCCCGCTGCCCGACGGGCGCATGGTCGACTACGCGGCGTTCGTCGCCCCGGCGATGCTCGCCGCCTCGGCGATGTCCGGCGCGCTGTCCGAGACGACCTTCAACTTCTTCGGCAAGATGAAGTGGATGAAGCTGTACGACGGGGTGCTCGCCACTCCCGTACGGCCGATGGAGATCGCGTTCGGGGAGCTGCTGTGGGCGATGGCCCGCGGCGCGCTCTACTCCGCCGCGTTCCTGGTGATCATGGTGTTCCTCGACCTGACCACCTGGGGCTGGGCGCTGGCCGCCTTCCCGGCCGTCGCTGCTGGTCGGCTTCGCGTTCGGCGGCATCGGCATGGCGCTGTCCACGTTCATGCGCGGCTGGCAGGACTTCGACATCGTCGGCACGGTCCAGTTCGCGCTGTTCCTGTTCTCCGGCACGTTCGCCCCGGTCGACTCGTACCCGCCGGCGATGCGGGTGGTGGTCGAGTTGACCCCGCTCTACCACGCGGTCGAGCTGATCCGGGGCCTCACCACCGGCTCGCTGAGCTGGTCCCTGCTCGTGCACATCGGCTACCTGGCGGTGCTCGCGGTCGTCGGCCTGACCATCGCCGGCCGCCGGATGGGTCGCCTGCTACTCAAGTGACGCCGCGCCAACGCACATGAAGGCGGGCCACCCCGGTTACCCGGGATGGCCCGCCTTCATGCTGCTGTTCGGCGTGACCGGGGTCAGAAACTGTTCGCCGTGAGCTTGGGGTCCGTCGGCTCGGCCAGCGCGTCGTGCCCGTTGGTGGACATGATGCGCTCGCCGAACTTGGTGTTGCCCAGCTTCTCGGTGGCCAGATCCTTGCCCTGCTCGTACAGCCGGGTGGCCTGAGCCTTCGCCACGCCCGCAGCTTCGCGGACCGTCGGCTGCTCGGTCACCTTCTTGGTGTTGATCACAAGGCGGTCGTACGCCTGACGTCCGGCGCGGCTGCCCAGGACGAATCCTGCGGCGAGCCCGCTGAGGAACATCACCTTCCCGCGCATTGCGGCTCCTTCCGTCGTAATTGCTCCGGCTGGCCGGGGTCTGCCTCCCATGGTGCCCCGCAGGGCCCCTGTCGAGCGGCTGATCCGGTCATCCAGGCACGTCTGACAAGGAAGTGGTACCCACCTTCGGCCCATCGCAAACCCGGTGGCGCAACCCGGGCGGACATCCTGTAGGCTCGTCGGCGGCGCACCGGCCGGTACTCACCGGCACGGGTACCGACACATTCCCCCATAGCTCAATTGGCAGAGCAGCCGACTGTTAATCGGCAGGTTATTGGTTCGAGTCCAATTGGGGGAGCCACAGTTCAGCAGGTCGGCGCGGCAGGTCAACTCGCGGCGGCCAGGGGATACGTCTCGATCCATACTTCGCTGCCTGGTACGAGGTCCGCCTCGTCGATGCCGGTGATCGTGACGGAGACCTCGGGATCGCTGGGGTCGCAGGTGATGAAGAAGTTCCCTTCCTCGTCTTTCCACGCATCGACACCGCACATTGCCACGGTTCCGGCGAGAATCGAGCCGTCGGGACGGCGTACTTCGAGCGCGTCGCCGGCCATCGTGACCCGGCAGCCCGCGGGGTAGTTGAGACCGGCCAATCGCACCGGCGGCACCGCCCGCCAGCCGAGGGTACTTTCCTCCAGGCCGCTGATCGTCACCATGTGCAGCACAAGCGGGAGTATGGCAGAGCAGCATTCAGAGGTTCTCGGGCGGGAGTAGAGCGTCTTTCGGGTCTATGCCCAGGCGGATCAACATGGCGCGGACCTGCTTATCCTGGTGAAGGTCAACGCCGGACTGAGAAGCCAGCCCAGGAATCTCCTGACCAGCGGGTTCAGTTGCTCGCGCGGCGGGTCCAGGTCCACGACCGCATCCACCAGGTAGATGCCCATGTACATGGTGAGCCAGGGCTTGTCGTTCCCGCAGTGGAAGAGAAGTTCGGCCCGCCGCTGTTCGCAGGGCCATTCATTCCCGCACGCTCGACAAACCCAGGTTGGCCGGCGGGCAAGGTGTTCGGGATAGTCCGACCAGGTGCCGGGGGTATTCACGGGTACCTTCGCTTCGCGCGGTGTGCCTGCCCGCGGGTGAAGTAGAGGGACGTCAGGTTCAGGACCTGGGTGGGCTCCTCGAGCCACTGGTTGTCCACCATGATGACGTCGTTGGTCCGCACGTAGTCGGGGCAGGGCCACTTTCCCCCGCACCTGCACTTTGGCTTGATGATCTTCCGAACCGGATAGTGAACCAAGGTCGACCTCCTTGTGGTGCAGGGAGGGACCGTCCGCGCCGTCCAGCCACAGACGGTCCCTCTTGTCACCTGCCACCACGGTCCTCATTGACGGCGTAGCAGCAGGGACTTCCTGGCGGGGGTGGACAACATCGCCGTGTTGCTCTTTCCGCGTCCGGGATGAGCCAGACACGGCCAGTTGCGCGTCGAACATCGGGCTCGGGGTCGAGAAGGTCGGAGCCCCCAACGTCACCTCCCCTCTCGACCCCTGGCGACACACCTCCACACCAGGCGCCAACCGGAGCGCGGCGTGTGTCCGATTTGGAACCTACATGCGGTGGTGCATGGAGGTCAACGAGTAGTGCGCCTACTCATAGAAGATCCTCAGTGAATCAAGACGACCCGAGCAGGGGATGTTGTGAATGAAGGCTGGTCGTGATCGAATCGGACCGCCAACCGGAACAGCGCGGAAGACCAGGCAGGTATGCCACAGCAGCGGTACGAGGAAATCTTTGAGACGTTGCGGGCGAGGATCGCGGACGGTACGTACCCTCCCGGCTCCAAGCTCCCCAGCCGTGCACAGCTGGGTACGGAGTTCAACGTGTCCGACAACGTGATCGGTAAGTCCATGATGCTGCTGCGGGCCACGGGACGGGTCGAGACGCTTGAGGGTGTCGGCGTCTACGTCAAGAAATAGAGCCGGGACCATCATTGGCCCCGGCTCGTGTCGTACAAAATCTATTCAGCTGTCATGCGTTCTATCCATGCCTTTTGCTGTTCCGCTTCCGTCTCGGAAGGCCAGGTTTCGGCACTGGTGTACTTGACCCCCGCGGTGGTCTCGACAATCAGCCGGTAAGAACCTGTTGAAAGGTGCACCAGCTTTGACTGCGCGATGGAGGTGACGGGGATGGAGACTCTGCTCCCGCCCTCCATCGGTTCAACTTCTATGGTGTCCTGACCGCCGGCCATGATCCCCCCGCCCCTTCAGGTAGACACACCTGCCCTCCAAGGCTAGTGCAGCGCACGTTAATCCCTGAGCGGATTCTCGCGACCCTGCACTAGTGTCCGGAGCCGTGACCTCGAAGACGAACGATCATCCTGCCTGGGCCGCTCCTTACCTGGCCAAGCTCGGCGTCGGCGACCCGGGGTCCCTCGGCGCTCCGTCGCTCGACACCCTGCGCAGGCTTCACCGCGCACACGTCGAGCTCATCGCCTTCGAGAACTTCGACATCCAGCTCGGACGCCCGCAGGGCATCGACCCGGCCGAGTCCATCGCCCGCATCCTGGCCGGCCGGGGCGGCTACTGCTTCAACCTGAACACCGCCTTCAGCGAGCTGCTGACCGTCCTCGGGTACGACGTCACCGTGCACCGCGGCCAGATAAACGGCTCCGCCGCGACCGCCAAAGCGACCGCCGACGAATACGCCACGCACATGGCCCTCACCGTCGTGATCGACGGCGAACGCTGGTCGGTCGACGTCGGCCTGGCCAACTCGCACCACGAGCCCATCCCGCTTCGGGAGGGCGTCCACGTCCAGGGTCCCTTCCGCTTCGAGCTGCGGCCGCTGCCGGAGATCGGCCCGGACGCCTGGCGGTTCTGCACCGATCCGGCGCAGACGACCTTCCACAGCATGGACTTCACGTTGGCGCCGGCCACCTGGGAGGACTTCAGGAGCTACCACACCGAGTTGTCGACGTCGCCGCAGTCTCCCTTCGTCAGGTGGTTCGAGCTCTTCCGCCGCGACGCGGGCTGCGCCGAGTTCGTGCTGGATGACGAGTTCACGCGTGATGAGGGGGCCGGACGGCGCACGACACGCATCCTCGAGTCCGCCGAGGAGCTGTTCAAGCTCGCAACGGACGTGTTCCATCTGGACCTGTCGGCCATCGACGACGCCGACCGCGCTGCTCTGTGGGACCGCATCCAGCGCGCGGGGGCGCAGTGGCGAGCGAAGCAGCAGTCGGCCGAGAACTAGACCAGGTGACGCGAATATTCATGAAACGCCGGCCCATCAGGGCGGGGAAACCCAGCCGCTGACGGCGAGCGGCTGGGATCAACTTCCGCCGGTCAGGCCGGCACCGCCCCGCCCGGACCCGCCGCCGGGCCTTCGATGTGCAGTTGAGGCAGGCGGCGGTCGATGCCGCGGGGCAGCCACCAGTTGCGGCGGCCGAGCAGGTGCATGACCGCCGGTACGAGCAGCATCCGGATGATGGTCGCGTCGACGAGGATGGCCGCGACCATGCCGACTCCGAAGACCTTGATGAAGACCTGGTCGCTCGGGATGATCGCCGCGAAAACCACGATCATGATGGTCGCGGCCGCGGTGATCACCCGTCCGGTGCCGGCCAGTCCGGCGGTGATGGCCTGATTGTTGTCCCGGGTACGTACCCAGGTCTCCCGCATCCGGCTGATCAGGAAGACTTCGTAGTCCATGGAGAGGCCGAACAGCAGCGAGAACATGATGACCGGGCCGAACGCCGCCATCGGGGTGGCCGTGTCGATGCCGATCAGCCGGCCGGCCCAGCCGCCTTCGAGGAAGTAGGCGACCACCCCGTAGGCCGCCGCCACCGACAGCAGGTTCATCACTGCCGCCGTGACCACGATGACGATGCTGCGGAACGCCACCAGCAGCAGGAGCATCGACACGACGACGACGCCGGCGATGAGCAGCGCGAGTCGGTCGGCGATCGCGGCGTTGATGTCGATGGCCGCCGCAGTCGCACCGCCGACGTGGACGGCCAGGCCGGTGCCCCCGGTCGCGGCCGGGATCACGTCGTCGCGCAGGGTCTGGACGAGATCCTCGGTGGCCCTCTCCTGCGGTCCGGTGTCGGGTACGACGGTGAACAGCGCCGCGTCACCGGCCGGATTGAGGCGCGGCGGGGACACCGCCACCACGCCCGCCGTGTCGGCGAGCGCAGCCTGCAGCCGTGGCAGCGCCGTGCTGTCGCCGGGTTGCAGGTCCGCCACCACCAGCAGCGGACCGTTGGCGCCGGGGCCGAACCCGTCGGCCAGCAGGTCGTACGCCTGCCGGCTCGACATGCCGCCCGGGGTCGTTGCCCTCGTCGGGCAGGCCGAAGTGCACGCTGAGGAAGGGTACGGCGAGCACGAGCAGCAGGGCGACGCTCGCCACGGTCGCGAGCGCGCTGTGCCGCCGGACCAGCCCGCTCCACCGCAGCCAGCCGGCTGCCGGGACCAGGTGGCCGTCGGCGGAGAGTTGGGTGGCGCGACGCCGTCGCAGCGGAATCCGGAGCCGGTCGATGCGCTGCCCCAGGTAGCCCAGCAGCGCGGGGAACAGGGTGAGGGCGGCGGCCATGACGACTCCGGTCGCCAGCATGGCGACGACTGCCGTGCCGTTCATGATCGACAGCCCCACCGTGAACAGCCCCAGCATGCTCACCAGCACCGTGCCACCGGCCACCAGGACCGAACGACCGGCGGTGTCCAGCGTCGCCACCGTCGCCGCTTCCGGGTCCAGGCCCACCGCTCGCCATTCCCGGAACCGGGTCACCATCAGCAGCGCGTAGTCGATGCCCAGCGCGATGCCCAGCACCACACCGATCGTGGGTGCGAAGTCGGGGATGTCCACCACCAGTGTGGCGAGGCCGACCAGGCTGGAACTGACCGCCAGCGCGCCGATCGCCATCGCCAGCGGCAGCCCGGCAGCCACCACCGAGCCGAACATGACGAGCAGGATCACCGCGGCCGCGATCAGGCCGATCAGCTCTGCCGGGGACTGTTTCGCCTCGGCGAGCTGCACCGCGTGCCCGCCGAGCTGGACATTCAGCCCGTCGCGCTCGGCGGCGTCCGCGGCGGCCAGCAGCCGTTTGATGTCTTTCACCGGCATGTCGTTGGGGTTGGTGACGTCGAGATAGACCCGGGCGATCAGGGTCCGGCCATCCGGCGAGATGGAACCCTTGGCGGAGTACGGATCGTCGACGGACGTGACGTGCGGCATGCGCCCCAGCTCGCTGAGGAGCGCGCCCACCGCGCCCCGCACCTCGGTGGCGGTGACGTCGTCGGCCCGTACCACCACCTTCACCGTGTCGCCGGACTGGGTGGGGAACCGTTCGGAGAGCAGGCGCTGCGCCTGCTCGGAGTCTGAGCCTGGCGCGGAGGCGCTGGTGGTGAACTGGCCGCCGAAGGCCGCCGACAGCCCGAAGGCGACGGCGAGCGCCACGGCCCAGGCGAGGAGCACCCGGCCCCGCCGCCGGTAGGCCAGGCCCGCGAGTCGGCCCAGCGGCCCCGGCCGCGGGGTGTCCGGTGCGCGTCGATGACTGTCGTCAGTGGACAGTGCGGTGGTCTCTGATCGGGTCATGCAACCGATCGTCGGCCCGCCGGCCGGGAGGTGTCCTCGGGCAGCGGACGGCAGCACCTACGCTGATCTGCGTAGCCGGGCCTGCCTGATCGCGCTCGTTGGCGTAGCCGGTCGCCCGGGCGTGGCCACTACCATCGGCACATGAGACGCCGAGCGGCTCCATTCCGCCTGCCGGTCCTGGCACAGGACGTCCTGCTCGGGCTCGTCGTCGCCGTGATGCAGGTGCAGGGCACCATCGCGAGACCCGCCGGACGTCGGGGCGCGGCCGCTCAGCGCTTTCGGGTACCTGGCATATCTGCTGCTCGTGGTGAGCGGCCTGGTGCTGGCGGTGCGCCGCCGGTGGCCGGTCCCGGTGTTCCTCACCGTCGCCCTGGTCAGCCTGGTGTACTACGCGTTCGGGTTGCCGGACGGGCCCGGCTGGATCGCGCTCTTCGTTGCCCTCTACACGCTGACCGCGTACGGCGACGGCCGCCGGTCGCTGGTGATCGCCGGCGTGGGCATCCCCGTGCTGGCAACGGTCTGGCTGGTCGCCGCCGCCGTGGCCGAGGTTGAGCTGAAGGCCACGATCGGCTGGGTGTTCTTCCGGATCGCGGCATCGGTGATGGCCGCCGCCCTGGGCGAGTCGGTCCGGTCCCGGCGGGTCGATCGCGGTCGACGCGCTGGAGCGTGCCCGGCAGGCGGAACGCAGCCGGGAGGAGGAGGCCCGTTCGCGGGTCGACGCCGAGCGGCTGCGGATCGCCCGCGAGGTCCACGACACCGTCGCCCACGCCATCGCGATCATCAACGTGCAGTCCGGCGTCACCGCGTACCTGCTCGACAAGCGGCCGGAGGGCGCCCGCGAGGCGCTGGTGACGATCGAGCAGACCAGCGCCCAGGCGCTGCACGAGATGCGCGCGGTCCTCGGGGTGCTCCGTGACTCCGACAACGGGCGGGTGGCGCACCCCGGACTGGCCCAGGTCAACGCGCTCACCGCGATGGCGCGCGAGGCCGGCCTCGACGTCAAACTCGAAGTCACCTCGTCCGCGGCGGCGCTGCCGAGCGCGGTGGACCACACCGCGTACCGGATCCTGCAGGAGTCGATCACCAACGTGATCCGGCACGTCGGCCCGACCCGGGTGACGATCGCGCTCGACTACGGCGCCGATGTGCTGGAGGTTCGGGTGAGCGACGAGGGCGGCCGGGATGCCGCCGAGATACCCGCGCGGCCGCGCCCCTGCACGGCGGTTCGGCCGAGCCGGGCCGGGGCATCGTCGGAATGCGCGAGCGCTGTGGCCTGCTCGGCGGAGAGCTGACCGCCGGGCCACGGACCGGCGGCGGGTTCGAAGTCAGCGCACGGCTGCCGCTGGCTCCGGCCGCAACGGTGCCCGGGTGAGCACGGCGGCGGCGGCGGACCGCCCCACGATCAAGGTGCTGCTCGCCGACGATCAGGTGCTGGTGCGGTCGGGGTTCAAGGCGCTGCTCGACGCCGAGGACGACATCACGGCGGTGGGGGAGGCCGCCAACGGGGCCGAGGCCGTGGCGCAGGCCCGGGCCACCAGACCCGACGTGGTACTCATGGATATCCGCATGCCGCAGCTGGACGGCATCAAGGCCACCGAACAGATCGTCGGCATGCGCGGCCTCGAACAGGTCCGGATCCTGATCCTCACCACCTACGACACCGACGCGTACGTCTTCGAGGCGCTCCGGGCCGGCGCGAGCGGCTTCCTCCTCAAGGACGCCGGACCGGCCGAGCTGCTGCACGCCATCCGGGTCGTCGCCGCCGGCGATGCGCTGCTCGCGCCGCGGATCACCCGACGCCTGATCGCCCAGTTCACCGCTGTCCACCTCGCCAGCCAGGTGGCTGAGGAGCGGCTTGCGGTGCTGACCCAACGCGAACGCGAAGTGCTGGCCCTGGTGGGGCAGGGGCTGAGCAACGAGGAAATCGGCGCCGGGCTGTTCCTCAGCCCGGCCACCGTTCGCACGCACGTCGGCCACGCGATGGCGAAACTGGGTGCGCGGACCCGCGCGCAACTGGTCGTCATCGCCTACCAGACCGGCCTGGTCAGCCGCCGACCGTGAGCCGGGGCCGGCGACCGCGACAGGGCGCGCCGGCTCAGCGGCGCAGGGCGGTCTCCCGCTGCAGGTGCGACAGCTTCTCGGGGTTGCGGACGGCGTAGAGGCCGGTGATCAGGCCGTTGTCCACCCGTACCGCCGTCACTGTGTCGATCTTGCCGTTGATCTTCAGAATCAACGCCGGGTAGCCGTTGACGCTGGCAAGCTGCAGGACCGCTGTGCCGGCGACCCTGCTCAGCACGTCGGTCACGCTGGCGGCGCCGACGACGGGCGCCAGCGCGGCCGGCACCACGCCGCCGCCGTCGGTGAGCAGGACGACGTCCGGCGCGAGAATGTCGAGCAGGCGTTGCAGGTCGCCCGTCTCGATCGCCCGTCGGAACGCCTCGATGGCGCTGCGGGTCTGCGCGGTGGAGACGATCTCGCGCGGTCGGCGCGCCGCGACGTGCGTCCGGGCGCGGTGGGCGATCTGGCGGACCGCCGCCGGAGTCTTGTCGACGGCCTTCGCGATCTCGTCGTAGTCCAGGTCGAAGACCTCGCGCAGCACGAAGACCGCCCGCTCCGTCGGCGCGAGCGTCTCCAACACCAGCATCACCGCCATCGAGACGCTGTCGGCGAGCTCGACATCCTCGGCAATGTCGGGCGCGGTCAGCAGCGGCTCAGGCAACCACGGGCCGACGTAGTACTCCCTGCGTCGGCGCAGCGTACGCAGCCGGCTCAGCGCCTGCCGGGCGGTGATCCGGACCAGGTACGCGCGCTGATCCTGCACCAGGTCGAGATCGACGCCCGCCCACCGCAGCCAGGTCTCCTGCAGGACGTCCTCGGCATCGGCGGCCGAGCCGAGCATCTCGTAGGCCACCGTGTAGAGCAGGTTGCGGTGGGCGACGAACGCCTCGGTGGCACGGTCCAGACCGCCGCCCACGGCGACCGGTTCGACCGGGTCTGTCTGCTCGCTCATTGCCTGACTCCTGTTCCGCCCTCGACCGTGCACCCACAAGACGTCCGTCGCCACCGTTCTGTGACACCCGAGATCCGTGGTTCGTGTCACCGGGCCGCGCTGTCACGGGCAGCGGTCCGTCGGCATCTTCATGTCCGTCACGGTGCTGCGCGGACGATCCGCGCGGCACGCACCACACGAGTGAGGACGAAGCAAATGCAACCGCGTATCGACCTGACCACCAACGAGCTCGGCGGCAAGATTGCCAAGCGGATCTACAACGTGAACCTGGCGATCGAGCAGTCGCCGCTGCCCAAGGCGACCCAGGAGCTGGTGATGCTGCGCGCCAGCCAGATCAACGGCTGCGGCTGGTGCGTCGACATCCACACCAAGGAGGCGGCGGCCGCGGGTGAATCCGCGCTGCGGCTCAACCTGGTCGCCGTCTGGCGGCACTCCACCGTGTTCAGCGAGGCCGAGCAGGCCGCGCTGGCGCTGACCGAGGAGGGTACCCGGCTCGCCGACGCCAACACCGGCGTCACGGACGAGACCTGGGCCGAGGTGGCCAAGCACTACGACGAGGACCAGGCCGTCGCGCTGGTGGCCCTGATCGCGCTGATCAACGCGACCAACCGGCTGAGCGTGATCGCAGGCATGCACGGCGGGAGCTACGAGCCCGGCATGTTCACCCGCCTGTCGGACTGACCGGCAGGTTCCGGCCCGGCCCGGGATCGTCCGGGCCGGGTCGGAACAAACGGTGGCCGTAAAGCCGTTGCACGACCTGGAGCGCACCGCCTACCTTTGAGCACACCAACAACCGAGGAGCCCGATCACCGTGATGTATCAGACCACCAAGCGTTCACAGCGGCTGTCGCCGCGTGGCTTGGCGTGCCTGTGCACAGCAGACGGGCGACCGGCGACCAGCGACATTCTGTTCGCCGACGAGCACTTCCAGCCCACGGGTAGGTGGCACGGCCAGCCGTAGAAACGGCATCGCCGCAGCCGCCCACCCAACCAGGGTCGGGCGGTTTTTCGTTGTATGGCAAGGCTTCGGCTACGGCCGGCGGCACCGTGCGTTGAGAACTCCACAGTGGATGGCATGAAGCAATTCGGCCGGCCCCCGCGCGCCAGCACGCGGCGCGGGGCCGCCGGCCGCTTCGGGAACGACCGGCTCGGTGACCGGGCCTGGTTTGGGACCAGGACGTGCGGAGTTCGACTCTCCGGTTCCCGACGCATGGGCTTGTGGCGCAGTTGGTAGCGCGCTGCTCTGGCAGAGCAGAGGTCCCGGGTTCGAGTCCCGGCTCGTCCACCGTGCCCTGCAAGCTCAGAAGGTAGAGCGCCGGTGTGAAGAACCGGAGGTTGCCCGTTCGATCCGGGCGCGGGGCACTCCCGGACCGTTGGAGTAGTGGTCATCTCGCCTCGTTCTCAGCGAGGAAAACGCCGGTTCGAATCCGGCACGGTCTACGCAGCCGGCTCAGGCCGGTTCGATTGCGGTCCTGGTGAACTCGGCGGACACGCCACTCTTCCAAAGTGGAGCAGCGGGGTCGGTGCCCGCGGACCGCTCAACATTCCGGGGTACGGCGTCGGCGTCCGTAGCCGCGCTTTGAACGCGGAACCCGTGGGTTCGACTCCCGCACCCGGAGCCATGCCGCGGTAGCCCAACGGTAGAGGCGCCCGATTCAAGCTCGGGAAGCTGGGGGTTCGAATCCCTCGCGCGGCACCGCGACTCCTGAAGCTCACCAGGCGGAGCGTCATCTTGGTAGCGGAGGACGGCTATCGATCCAAGGCGATCCAGTAGCGCCTCACCGGGCCGTGCCCGGTGTCGCGGATGCCTTCGAGGACGCCGCCGTTGCGTTCGATCGTGTGGGCGGAAGCGACGTTGTCCGCGAGGCACGGGACGAGGACACGGTCCAGGCCCAGGGCGCGTGCCTCCTTCAGGATCTCGCCCAGTGCCCAGGTTGCCAGGCCGCGGCGGCGCGCGGATGGACGTATGCCGTAGCCGATGTGGCCGACTTCGTCATCGAAGATGTGCCGCAGGGCGATCCCTCCGAGTACCTGGTTGTCCTCGACGATCCACCGGGGCGAGCCGTGCTTCTCAGTCGGGCAGGGCATTCCGGGCGGGTGGACGAGTCGGGTTCGCTGGTGCACCCACGCGGCGAAGCCAACGGGTGAGTCCACGTCGTCGCCGGGCGATATGCCGAAGCCGTCCTCATGCAGGCCGGGGCCCCAGTCATCGCGGCACTCCAGGAAGGCGGCGTGCAGGCGGCTGGTCGGCAGGATCAGTTCGGGCATGCGGCAACGGTATTTCAGACTTTCCCCCGTCGGCTAACGGCAGGCCGCCCGGCTCTGAACCGGGAAATCGTTCAGGTTCGAATCCTCGCGGGGGAGCCAGGTAAGCGGCCGGAGGCAGTTCGAGGCTGTCCGGTGGCTCCAGGGGTAGTGGCTCAACGGTAGAGCGCCGGTCCTGCAAACCGGACATCGGGGTTCGACTCCCCGCTTCTCCACGCAGTACATGCCCGGGTAGCCCAACGGTAGAGGCACTGGTCTTAGGAACCAGTCAGTGGGGGTTCGAGTCCCTCGCCGGGTACGCAGCAACACGATGCCGTCGTAGCTCAGTGGCAAGAGCATCCGGTTGTCAGCCGGAGGGTCGGGGGTTCGATTCCCCTCGTCGGCGCAGTGGAAGCGTGGCCGAGAGGCCGATGGCACCGTCCTGCTAAGGCGGGGACCTTCCAGGGTTCGAGGGTTCGAATCCCTCCGCTTCCGCCAACCCGTCGCGGCCGAAGTGGTTGAGGCGCCTCGCTGATAACGAGGAGACAGGAGGTTCAACTCCTCCCGACGGGACCAGGCCCCTGTAGCTCAACGGATGAGCAGCGGTTTACGAAGCCGTGGCATGCGAGTTCGAATCTCGCCAGGGGTACGTCAGGCGCGCACGGGGCGCGAGCATGGATGGTTATGCTGCGGACTCTTAATCCGCGGAGCGGGGTTCGAGTCCCCGGCGCCCCACTTGCGGGTAGGAGCACCGGTTGTGCTCAACGGGCTCATAACCCGAGTCAGGTGGGTTCGACTCCCACACCCGCCACCAAGCCGGTCAACTCACCCGCCGCGCGTTCGGTTATGGGTAGGCCCCTGCTCTTTCACAGCAGAGGAGCGGGTTCGAGTCCCGCACGCGCGACCATTCCGGTATCGCCTAGCTGGTATGGCAACGGACTGTTAATCCGTACAAGGCAGGTTCGAGCCCTGCTACCGGAGCCGAGCACCGCAGCCCACCTGGTTGGTGGGGCCTGCCTTATAAGCAGGAGTGCGGTGGGTTCGATCCCCACGCGGTGCACGCCGCGATCATGCCCGGATAGCTCAACGGTAGAGCCGCGGTCCTACACACCGCTCATCGAGGTTCGACTCCTCGCCCGGGTACGTTTCCCGTTGCGCAACGGCAGCGCGCTGGCTTGTGGCGCCAGAGGTGAGGGTTCGACTCCCTCCGGGATCCCCACAGGGGTGCGCCGACGTGGGAGAGTCGGGCCCGGCTGTAACCCGGGTGCATTGCGCGTAGCGGGTTCGAATCCCGCCACCCCCACCACGCCCTCGTAGCTCAGCGGAGAGAGCACCAGGTTCCGAACCTGGGGGCCGCTGGTTCGAATCCAGTCGAGGGCACATGACGGTATGGCCGAGTGGTCAGGCACTGGTCCGCAAAACCAGACACGCCGGTTCGATTCCGGCTTCCGTCTCCACGCCATCCACTGTGGACATACCGCAGGAGGGCGTTGGCTGCCCAGTCGCCGCTCATAACGGCGAACCGCCCGGATCGACACCGGGGTCTGCGACCAGGCAGCCCGCCGTACACCACTCAGCAGGTGGAGTGGAACAGGCCGCCGACCGGGGTGTCGGCGGCGGCCAGCTCGTTGTAGAGCTGGACCGCCGCCCGGGTCTCCGCGATGTGCGCCACCACGCCGCGTGCCTTGAGCAGGTCCACGGTGGCCGGGTCGACGTGCAGTTGCAGGTCCATGCCCCGGGTGAGGACCACGGTGGTGGCGCCGTGGTCCAGCAACTCCGCCACGTCGGCGGGCTGGATGCCCGGTTGGTGGCGGGTACCGGTTTCCGACCAGTCCCAGGGCCGGCCGCCGCCCGGGTACAGCTTGACGTCCTTGCCGACACCGAGCCCTTCGACTTCCAGGTGGCCCCAGGAGACCGCGATGATCCGTGGTGAGCGTGCCGATCGGGCCATCAGCGGGTCTTGGTGTAGTCGAACTGGTCGGCGGCTCGGCAGTCTTTCTGGCCACCGATCGCCTGCGGTCCCAGCTTCTTGAGCGCGTCGCGGGCCTGCTGGCGGCCCAGGTTCCAGCCGTACCAGGGGTCGCCGTCGTCGAGGTCCTTGACGATCCAGCTGAGCACGCAGCGGCGTACCGGATCGGGCAGGTTGGCCAACTCGGGCGTGGCGTCGGCGGAGAGCGCCCGCAGGTACCAGGCGTCGATCTTGCCGGTGTCGTTGTAGCGGCCGATGTTGCGCTTCGCCACGTACGCCTCCGGGTTCAGCACGGCCAGGCTGAGCAGCAGCGCCACCGTGAGTCCGATGGTGGCCCGGGGGACCCAGCCGCCGCGCAGTTGGATGCCGGCGATGAGCACCAGCACGAAGACCAGTCCGAGCAGGATCTCGAAGCCCATGATGAAGACCCGTTCCCCGGTGAAGCTGTACGCCTCCTGGTAGGTGTACATCCGGGAAAGCGCGGAGATGACGATGACGATGCTCAGCGCGCACAACAGGCCCGGCAGCAGCCGCAGCAGCAGCCGCTCGCGCCGGGTCTCCCGACGCGCCCACCGGCCGACGCCGCCGAGGACGACGAGGGTGAGCAGGGTGACGAAGAGCAACTGCCAGAAACCACTGCGGGCGTACTCGGCGTAATCCAGGCCGGCGTTGCTCAGCACATGCCGCTGTCCACCGAAGAGCACCGTGAACTGCACCGCGACGAAGCCACCGAAAAGCACGACGAGCGCCCCGATCGGCAGCCCCCACTCCATCGGCCCCACCATCCGGGCGGCCGGCCTGTCCAGTGTGGACAGCTCGGGTGGCGCGGAGATGGTGTAGACGGCCGAGATGGTCAGCAGCGCGCCGACCGCGAGCAGGAAGATCCACGCGAAGATCGAACCGACGCTGATCGGGGGTACCAGGTCGCCGAGGACCGCCGAGAATGCCGCGTCCGCCGAGGAGAGCAGCGCGCCGAAGACGATCAGCACGATCACGGTGAGCGTCACCGACCAGCCGATCCGCGCGCTTGTGCCGGCCTTCAGCCGGGATCGGCCGGCCAGGTGCCGGTTCACCCAGCCGATCCCTCGCAGCGCCGCGAACGGGGCGGCGACCAGGCTGAACAGGATCGAACGCAGCCGTGTGCCGCCGACGATGGCCAGCGCCGCACACCCGATCGCGCCCAACACCGAGAAGGTGACCAGCCACCAGGCGTTGCGGAAGCCCAGCACGGAAAGCAGGGCCAGCGCGGAGACCGCCCAGACCACCCGCATCCGTCGCTCGGCACGGGGCTGCGCGGCGGCGGCCCGCCAGACCGCCGCCACCACGCCGATCACCACGGCCAGCCCGCTCAGCAGCCAGCCGATGCCGACCCGGCCGAGCGGCAGGAAGATCGCCATCCCCAGCGCCCCGGCCAACACCGCGCCCGGCACGGCCCAGCCGCGCCCCTGGTCCGGCCCCGGCCAGCGGGTCGCCAGGAAGCTCGGCGGCGGTGGCATGATCGGCCCGGAAACAATCCCTTGGTACGCCCCGGGCGACGGTTGTTGGTACGCCGCAGGCCCCGGTCCCGGCCCACCTGCGTACACCAGGGGTACCAATGGGGCACCGGCCTGGACGCCCGGTGTCACCCACGACGGCGGCGGGTTCGGCGGCCAGCGAGTGGCGCCCGGGGACTCGGCCAGCGAGCCGATCCGCGGTTGTTGCGCCGGATCCGTCGCGTCCGGCGCGGTGGCGGGCGGGTCCGCCGCTGCCCCGCCCGGCGTACCGGGCCGGGCCGGTGCGTCGTCGGACTGGGCCGGTGCGTCGTCGGTGAGGGCCGAAGTGGTGCCAGGAACCGCACTGGCCGGGGTTGGTGCTGCGCCGACCGGGTCGGGTCCGGTGTCGGCCGGGTCCGGTGTGCCGCCGACCGCGTGCGGCCCGGCCGACGTTCCAGGAGTCAGTCGCGGCCCGACCCCGCCGCCGGCGGGGGAGAGTGGAGACGTCGGGCTGGCGGCCGGCTGGCGCGGCGCAGCGGCTGGGGCATCCGCCGAGGCTGGGGCATCCGCAGTGGTCGGTGCGTCCGCAGTGGTCGGTGCGTCCGCCGAAGTGGGAACGCTCGCTGAGAGCGGGGCGGTTGCGGTGGCCGACTGGGCGACCAGCGGCAGGAAGATGGCGTAGCCACGGGTACCGGCCGGCATCGTGACCGGAATCGCCCAGCCGGGTTCGCCGGCCGGACCCGGCCACTCGACAGTGGGCAGTCCCATTCCGGGTGGAGCGACGAGCAGTTGCGGGGTCGGGTCGCCGGCCACCCCGGTCGGCTCGACGGCAGCCGGCTGCGGACCGGGTGCGGGGGCTTCGGTGCTCGGCGGGGAATCGGCCTGCTCGGTCGGTTCGGACACGGCACACTCCTTGGTCGCGGCAGTGCGCACACTCTAAGTGCGGATCGCCGTCGTTGGTTGCCCCCGCACCGCAACTGTGTCCGGCTGGTGGAGGGCGGGTGGAGGAGCTGGGTACCGGCTGGACAGGTAGGTCAGCGGGTGAGTTCGACGACGCCACTTCACCTCGACGGGACCGATGCGGACGAACTACGGTGGCCGGATGCTGGATAGGCCGGTGAACCTGACCGAGGAGCAGGTTGTCGCCTCGCTGCAGGCGCGTTGGGGGATCGAGGCCGCGCGGCTGGAGTACGCGCCGGTCGGCTACGGCGGCTACCACTGGACGGTGGATGAGCCAGGTGGCGCGCGGTGGTTCGTGACCGCGGATCCGCGGGTGGGTCAGGAGTACGACTGGATCCTGGCTTCGTATCGGGCGGCGGCGATGCTGCGGGAACATGGGCTGGAGTTCGTCCTCCCGCCGACCCCGGACCGGCACGGGGAGCTACGGCCCGACATCGCGCCGACCTGGGCGCTCGCCGTTTACCCCTACGTCGATGGACGGAACCCGGACTACACCACCGGCGAGCGCGACCGGGCGATGGAGCTGCTCGGACGGCTGCACGCCTTCACGCCGGTGCCGGAGATGGCGCACCGCTGGGAGCCGTTGGACTGGCCCGAGCGGCTGGGCCCGTTCCTGGACGGCGTTGGCGCAGCGTGGGGCCATGGTCCTTTCGGTGAACCCGCCCGCGCCCTCCTGCGCCGCTCAGCGGCCGGTGTCGGGCAGTTGATCGCGCACTACCAGGTCCTTGCCGACCAGGTCGTGGGCTCGGATGACTCGTACGTCATCACCCACGACGAGCCACACGCCGGCAACGCCATCCTCGACACCGCCGGGGTCCTGCACTTCATCGACTGGGACGCAACCTTCGTCGCGCCCCGCGAGATGGGCTTACGCATCCTGCTACACGGCCGCCACGAACAACCGCTGGGCCTGGACAACCGCTCGGCCATCGCCGCGTACCAGCGCACCGCCGGACCGGTCCAGCCCCGCCCGTACGCACTGGAACTATTCCGCGCCGAATGGGCCCTCCTGGAGATCTGGCGCTACCTGCAACGGTTCAGCCGACCGCACGACGGAACCGCAGACGACGCTGCCCGCTGGGACGGACTCAACCGCTACCTCCCCGTGGCGCAGAACTGGCCCAACCTGAGCTGACCACCCAACCCCGAGCCAGACATCACCCCACCCCCACCCGCTCATCCCGAACGGCGGGGAGTAACCATCGGCCGGGGTCGGGTTCGGCTAGCCTCACCGTGCATGACAGAACTGTGGTCAGCGGCCGACGCCGGGGTGCTCGAGCTTCCCTCGGGCCGGCGGGTACGCGGACGGGCGCTGCGCCGGCCGCTGCCACCCGGGCCGCTACCCACCTTCGGGCTGTACCTGCTGGGCCGGGCGCCACAGCCGGTCGCCTGGGAGCACCAGTGGCTGCGCTGGCCGGACTTCCGGCTGCCGACCGACCGGGCCGCGGCCGGCGTGGCGCTGCGCGAGGCGTGGCAGCGCACCACCACCGACCGGGTGGAGGTGGCGTGCGGGGGCGGCCGCGGGCGTACCGGCACCGCGCTGGCCTGCCTCGCCGTGCTCGACGGGGTACCGGCGGGGGAGGCCGTCGACTACGTCCGGGCGCACTGGTCGCCGCGAGCGGTCGAAACCCCGTGGCAGCGCCGGTACGTCGCCAACTTCCGCTGACCGACGACTCAACTCAACGGTCAGCCCTTGCGCACGGTGACCGCCGTGCCGTCGGTGTAGGTGTTGTTCTGCATGGTCGGCGTCGAGGTGGTCGGCGCGATCACCGCGCACCGGGACAGTCGGGACGAGCCGAACACGTTGTCCCGTACCAGGATTGACGAGATTCCGCCCTTGTTCGATTCGGCAACGTTCATCGAGCAGGCGCCGCCGGCGATGGAGTTGCCGATCACCCGCAGGTTCGAGGTCAGGCTGTAGTCCTGGGTGACCATGATGGCCGCGTTGTGCGCGCCGTCCATGGTGTTGTTCTGGATCAGGACGTTGGTCCCGCCCTGTACCTGGATGTTGTCGTCGTGGCTCTGGTTGTCGGCGTGCGTCGGGTCCTCGGTGAAGTGGTTGTTGTCGTGCAGCCACGAGTCGACGATGGTCACGTTGTCGCCGAAGGTCTGGATGGTGTCGACCACCCCGGAGATGTCGAGCCGGCGGGCGGTGAAGTTGCGTCCCTTCAGGCCGTCCAGGTAGAGCGAGCGGACGTCGCCGTGCAGGGTGGAGTCCTCGATCACCAGGTTGCGGTGGTCGCCGTAGGCGGCGATCAGGGACGAGCCGGTGGTGCCCGGGTCGCGGCCGTGGACGCGGGTGCGGCGGATGGTGACGTTGCTGGCCCGCACGTTGATGAAGCCGTAGACGTCGAGGGAGTCGACGACCGTGCCGTCCCTGGTGACGACGAGGTCGCCGTCGTGCCGGGTGAGTGCCGTGCCGGCCGGTACCCCCGTGTTGGATGGTCCGGGCCGACCACCGGGACGTTTCGTCGGGGCGGCGGCGGTCTTCGACGGGGTGGCCGAGGCGGTGGCGCTGGCCGTGGCGGAGGGCGACGTCCCGTCGGCGTGGGCGGGCCAGATCTCGATGTACTCGGAGCGGCTGGGCGTGTGGCGGGGCGTGGGCGTCGACGAAGGTGTGCCCCGGCCGAGGTGGGTGATCACCAGCGCGGTGCCGGCGAGCAGCACGCCGATTCCCAGCGCGGTGACGACTACCGGCATGTTGACCCGTCCCAGCCGCATCGCTCCCCCTTCGCCCGCATCGCAGCATAGTGGAGGTTTGACATCGCTCTTCCTGGATATTGACTGCGGTCTGTGTTGAGCTGGCCACACGCTCGACAAACTTTCTAGGGAGGCCAGCGTGACACGAGCAAGGACGCTCAGTCGCACAACGGTCGTCGTAGCCATGGCGGTCGCAATCCTCGGCTGGGCTGCCCATCCGGCGATGGCAGCGCCAACGGGCTCCGGCGGACGACCGGGGAAGCCGGTACCCGTGGACCCGGCACCGGCAACCCGCGCCGGATCGCCGTTCGCGGCGCAGGAGCGGACCCACACGGTACCCAATCCGCTGCTCAAGGAGGTGTTCGCGGAGGGGGAGGACGAGGATCAGCAGGGCGAGTCGCCGGCCCTTTCGGCGCTGTGCCAGGACTTCATCGGCAAGCCGAACCCGTACCGGCCGCTCGCGCCGAACGTCGACACGATCGTCGGGGACACCATCGTGCAGGTCGGTTCGCAGACCGGCTGCCGGGCGGCGCAGAACGAGACCACCATCGCGGTGAACCCGTACAACCCGAACAATCTGGTGGCCGGCTCCAACGACTACCGGGTGTTCAACGACCGGGAGCAGCGCAACGACGGCTCGGGGTGGGCGTACACCACCTTCGACGGCGGGCGGACCTGGAAGAACGTCCAACTGCCGAAGCTGGTCTACCAGACCGGCGCACCGGCTCCGTTGTCGTACATGGATTCGGCCGGTGACCCGGCGATCGCGTTCGGGCCGTTCAACACCGTCTACTACGCGAACCTGGTGTTCAGCCGGGCGGCCCCGCCGGAGGGTCAGCAGCAGGCCAGCGGCATTGCCGTCTCGGTGTCCCGCGACGGTGGTCTGACCTGGGGCAACCCGGCGATCGTGCAGCTCGACGGGGTGAGCGCGGCCGGCACCCCGACGCCGACCTTCGTCTTCAACGACAAGGAGTGGATCGGCGTCGACCCGATCCGGGGCACCGCGTACGTGACCTGGACCCGGTTCACCTACGACGACGAGGGCAACTACCTGGAGTCGCCGATCACCCTGTCCCGGTCGACGGACGGCGGCCGGCACTGGTCGCAGCCCAACCGGGTGTCCCCGACCGTCGACCAGCTGCCCGGCGGGATCACCCCGTTCGCGTCGGGCTCCAACCCGGTCGTGCAACACGACGGCACCCTGCAACTGGCCTACGAGACGTCGGTGTGCGTGAGCGCAGCCTGTGACCAGGCCGGCGATCACGATGCCACGGTGGTCGCCACCTCCCGGGACGGCGGCCGGACCTTCCGGCACACCGAGGTCGCCGTCAACTACGACTTCCCGGTCAACGAGGAACTCGGCACCTCGACGCTGACCGGGGAGAACTTCCGGATCAACAGCTTCCCGCAGTTGACGGTGGACCGGCTCACCGACCGGCTCTGGGTGACCTGGGCGGATGACCGGCACGGCCGGTACGACTCCGACGGCGAGTCGGTGACCACCAACGGGGACGCGCTGCTCAGCGGCTCGACCAACGGGCGGGACTGGTCGCCGGTACGCACCCTGGGCACCGCTGCCGACGAGGTGTTCCCGGCGGTGGCGGCCTTCGCGGATCAGGTGGCGGTCACCTACTACACCCGCGCGTACGACCGGCACGGGATCGGCCTCGACTACGCCTTCCAGTCCGGTCGCGGTCAGCAGGTGGCGGCCGGCCCGGTTCGCCGGATCACCACCCAGACGGCGGACCCGCGGATCCAGTTCGTCGCCCTCAATGACGAGGGCGAGGAGGTGCAGGGCGTCTTCATCGGCGACTACAGCGCCGTGGCGCTCGGTTCGGACCTGCGCCTGCACCCGTGCTGGACGGATTTCCGGGGGCGTCCCGGCGTCACCGATCCGAACCAGGATGTGGTCAGCCAGTCGATCTCACTGCTGCGCTGAGTGACCGGCAACATCGACAGGGGCCGTCCGCAGAAGCGGGCGGCCCCACTGTCTGTAGTGGAGTACGTGCCGACCTTGCGAGATCGCAGCAAGAATCCAACAAAGATGCGTCTAGATATTGCGATGGCGTGTCGGGCCAGTTACGGTCCCTGGTAACCGTCCCCGCCCCGTAGTAGTCCAGCAGCCGCTCATCGGAGCCACGAAAACCCCGCGTCCCCAGGGGTACCCCGTGGTGAAGAACTGTGTCCTCAGCTTCGTGTCCGCTCCGCCGTGCCCGCCGGTACCCACGCAACACCGGCCGCGCCCGGCCCGGACCCGCAGCCGGGACGACCGACGGTCGAACGCCCTTTCGGTCTCGTGGAAAGTGAGCTGCACGATGTCTCGATCAACTCCCGGCACCAGACGTCGCGGCCGGGTCATCGCCCTGGTCAGCGGCGCGGCGCTGGTCGCCGCAGCCGGCATCATCGGCCTGACGGTCAGCCCGGCCCTGGCCGCGGCGACCGGCGGCGTCGGCGCGACCCTGCCCTACGTCGAGGTCCAGGCCGAGAACTCGGCCACCAACGGCACCGTCATCGGCCCCAGCGCGAATTACGGCACGCTGCCCGCCGAGGCTTCCTACCGCAAGGCCGTCACCCTGCAGGGCTCCGGCAAGTACGTCGAGTTCACCACCCCGGTGGCCACCAACTCGATCGTCTTCCGTTACAGCATCCCGGACACCGGCAACGGCTCGGTCTACAACGCCCCGCTGTCGCTCTACATCAACGGCAGCAAGCAGTCCAACTTCACCCTGACCAACGCCTACAGCTGGTACTACGGCGGCTACCCGTTCACCAACTCGCCGGGCAGCAACCCGCACCACTTCTACGACGAGGTGCACCGCCTGTTCAGCAGCAGCTACCCGGCCGGCACCAAGTTCCGCATCCAGGTCGACGCCGAGGACAACGCGGCCTCGTACACGATCGACTTCGCCGACTTCGAGTCGGTGGCCGGCGCGATCGCGCAACCGTCCGGCTCGGTCTCGGTGACCAGCAAGGGCGCCGACCCGACCGGGGCCGCCGACTCGACGGCGGCGTTCAACGCGGCGATCGCCGCCGCGGGCGCCGGTGGCACCGTGTGGATCCCGGAAGGCACCTTCAAGATCCCGGGCAGCGGCCCCGGCTGTAGCGGCTCCTGCTCCCACCTGGTGCTGAACAACGTCACCATCAAGGGCGCCGGCATGTGGCGCTCGACGGTCATCGGTGAGGCCCCCGGCTTCTACGGCGGTTGGGCCCCCAGCGGCACCTCCGGCGTGCACCTCTCCGACTTCGCGATCTTCGGCAATGTCCAGGAGCGCAACGACGGCGACCAGGTCAACGGCATCGGCGGCGCGCTGAGCAACTCCACCGTGGACCGGGTCTGGATCGAGCACCTGAAGGTCGGCGCGTGGATGGACGGGCCGATGGACAACCTGGTGTTCGCCGGCATGCGGATCCGCAACGTCACGGCCGACGGCGTCAACTTCCACAAGGGCGTCACCAACTCCAAGGTCACCAACAGCGACCTGCGCAACCTCGGTGACGACGGCCTGGCCACCTGGTCGGAGCAGGTCGCCGACGCGAACGACTCGTTCGACCACAACACCGTGCAGTACCCGATCCTGGCCAACGGCATCGCCATCTACGGCGGGCACGACAACTTCGTGACCGACAACCGGGTGATCGACTCCGGCCTGTCCCAGGGCGGCGGCATCCACGTCGCGCAGCGCTTCGCGTCCACCACGCTGGGCCGCACGGATGTGTTGCGCAACACCATCATCCGGTCCGGCGGCCTCGACCCGAACTGGCAGTTCGGCGTCGGCGCGCTGTGGTTCGACGCCCGCGACGGCGGGATGACCGGACTGACCAATGTGGACAACATCCTGATCCAGCAGAGCCCGTACGAGGCGATCCAGTTCGTGTCCGGCTCGAACATCACCAACGTGAAGATCAATAACGCGACGATCCAGAACACCGGCAGCTTCGTCGTCCAGGAGCAGGTCGGCGGCTCGGCGACGATCTCCAACAGCACCGCCACCGGGACCCAGGGTCCGTTCTCCATCTACAACTGCGGTGTCGGGTTCACCCTCACCGACGGCGGCAGCAACTCCGGGATCTTCACCTCCACCGGCTGCAACGCCAGCTACACGCCGACCTTCCCGCCGTACCTGCCGGACAACGGTTCGCTGATCTCGATCAGCCCGACCGCGGTCGGCTTCGGCTCGGTGGCGACGGGCGGGGCCAGTGCGGCCCAGGCGGTCACCGTCACCAACTCGGGTTCGTCCGCCGCCCCGGTCTACCGGGATCGCCGTCACCGGCGACTTCACCCAGACCAACAACTGCGGCACGTCCCTTGCCGCTGGCGCATCCTGCGCCGTCAGCGTGACGTTCCGGCCCACCGCGGCCGGGGCGCGTACCGGCACGCTGACCATCACCGCGTCCGGGATCACCAACTCGGTGCCGCTGTCCGGCACCGGCGTGGCCCCCGGCCCGGTCCTGAACACCAACCCGACCAGCCTGAGCTTCGCCGGCACCATCGTGGGCAACTCGCCGGCCACCCAGACGGTCTCCGTCACCAACTCGGGCACCACCTCGGCCACCGTCTCGGCGGTCAGCGCGAGCGGTGACTACAGCCAGACCAACAACTGCGCCACGTTGGCGGTCGGCGCGTCCTGCACGGTCACCGTCAAGTTCACCCCGACCACCGGCGGTACCCGTACCGGCACGGTCACCATCACCAGCAACGCCAACAACAGCCCGACCACGGTCGCCCTCACCGGCTCCGGGATCGGCACCAACACCAACCTGGCGCTGCTGCACCCGACCACCGCGAGCACCTCGGTGAACGGCACGCAGGCCGCGACCACGGCCACCGACGGCGACGCCGGCACCTACTGGGAGAGCAACAACAACGCCTTCCCGCAGTGGCTGCAGGTCGACCTGGGCGCGAACTACAGCGTCGGCAAGGTGACCCTGAAGCTGCCGCCGCTGGCAGCCTGGGGTACCCGTACCCAGACGCTGTCGGTGCAGACCAGCACGGACGGCAGCAACTTCGCCACCGCGGTCGGCTCGGCGACCTACACGTTCACCTCGCCCACCAACGTGGTGAACATCAACGTCCCGGCCACCAACGCCCGGTACGTGCGGGTCAACATCACCGCCAACTCCGGCTGGCCGGCCGGGCAGGTCTCCGAGTTCGAGGTGTACCCGAGCGGCGGCACCCCGCCGAACTCGGCCACCCTGAGCACGGTGCCGTCCGCGCTGACCTTCGCCACCCAGGCGCTGAACACCACCAGTGCCAGCCAGTCGGTGACGGTGTCCAACACCGGCACCGCCGCGGCGGCGATCTCCGGGGTGTCGGTCTCCGGTAACTTCACCCAGACCAACACCTGCGGCTCGTCGCTTTCGGCCGGCGCATCCTGCTCGGTGAGCGTGGCCTTCCGGCCGACCGCCTCGGGTACCCGTACCGGCACCCTCACCATCACCAGCAACGCGACGAACAGCCCCAGCACCGTCGCGCTGACCGGTACCGGCGCGGGCACGGTCGCCACGAACCTGTCGGCCGGCAAGCCCACCAGCGAATCCAGCCACAACGACGTGTACCCCTCGGGCAACGTCACCGACGGCAACCAGGGCAGCTACTGGGAGAGCATCAACAACGCCTTCCCGCAGTGGGTCCAGATCGACCTGGGTTCGGCGCAGAGCGCCAGCCGGGTGGTCCTGCAACTGCCCGCCGGCTGGGGCTCGCGCAACGAGACGCTGTCGGTGCTCGGCAGCACCAACGGCAGCAGCTGGAGCACGCTGGCCGCCGGGACGTACACCTTCGCCCCGGGCGCCAACAACACCGTGACGATCACCTTCACGGCCACCACCCAGCGCTACTTCCGGCTGAACATCACCGCGAACACCGGCTGGCCGGCCGCCCAGATCTCCGAATTCCAGGTCTGGAGCAGCTGATCCGCTGAAATCGGGGCGGTGACACCCAACCGGGTGTCACCGCCCCTTCGCGTTATCTGGGTATCCGCTGCGCTCAGCGCTGTGGCCCCATCTGGGTGTCGCACGTGCCGGACCCGTGGTCGAGTGGCCGAGCCGGGCATCGCCGGTTCGGTTTCCGCGACACGGCGATAAGCGGGTGCGGGTGCTCCCGGCCCGCTCGGTAAGCTTGCCCAGCCGGGGCGGTAGCTCAGCCGGTTAGAGCAGGGGACTCATAATCCCTCGGTCGCGGGTTCGAGCCCCGCCCGCCCCACCCAGCAGGAATTGAACAACTATGTCCGAATCTACTTCGGGTTGGCGCGGGCCGGTGCCGCTGCCGTGCGGATGGCGTTGCCGACGAGGACGGCGGCAATGGCCACCATCAGCAACATCAGCTCGGGCAACATGGCCACCGCCATCGGCACCCGGGCGGCGAAGCCCGGCCACACCATCGAGGTCATGAGCCGCAAGATCGCCAAGGCTCAGGCGCTCGCCGACCAGATCGGCCACCGAGCCACCGTCGGCGCGTTCGGCGAGTGACATCGGACGCTCAACTCGCCCGTCGACCCCGGGAGTAGGCGGGGACAGCCGGCGGCTGCGGACGTTGTTCGTCCGGAACCGCCGATACCATCTCCGCATGGGCACCCTGACGGTGAACGGCTACCGGATCGAACCACTGACCATGCAGACGTGGGACGCGTTCGCGGATCTGGCCGAGCGGCACAACGGTGTCTGGGGCGGTTGCTGGTGTACGTACTTCCACCTCTACCCGGATCCCACCCAGGAGCGCAGGGAGCTGGGCCATCGCGAGTTCAAGCGGCGTCTGGTCGAGGCCGGCCGCGCGCACGCCGCCCTGGTATTCGACGGTGCCGTCGCGGTCGCCTGGGCCCAGTTCGGGACGGTGCCCGAGCTGCCGAACATCCACCACCGCAAGGAGTGGGAGCAGGGCGTCGCCCGGATGCCGGACTACCGGATCACGTGCCTGTTCGTCGACCGCGGATACCGGCGCGCGGGAATGGCCGCAGTCGCCGTGCGGGGTGCGCTGGCGCTGATCGCCGCAGCGGGAGGCGGTCTTGTCGAGGCGTACCCGCACGACCTGCCGGAGGGCAAGAAGACCTCGGCATCGTTCCTCTACAACGCCACTCGGACCATGTACGAGCGGCTCGGCTTCAGCTACCAGCGCTCCAAGGGCAAGGGCAACTGCGTGATGAGCGCAGTCGTACCAGCCGACGAATCGTGACCGGCCGGGTTGGGCGACGTACCCGCCGGGGTCGGCGTCTTGGCTGAGCCGATCGGGTACGTCGCCTCGCCGGCTCGTGGCTTACGGCTCGAACACGGCCAGGTTCTCGTGGATGAACGTCGCCAGCGACTCGGGTGGCGCGCCGCCGATCGTCTCGACGACATCGGTCACCATGTCCTGCTCACCCCGCTGGTGTGCTTCGGCCACCCGCGAGAGGTGTTCGATCAGGTACGCGGACACGCCGTCCACCTGGGAAAGCAGCTGCCGCCACCGCTCGACTGGGATGTCCACGTACTCCACGGGACGGCCAAGCTCGTGGCTGAACACGTCAGCCTGTTCGGCCATGGACAGCGATGCAGGCCCCGTCGGCACGTACGTTTTGCCCTGGTGCGGGGCCGGATCGGCGAGCACCCCGGCGACCACGCGCGCGACATCGTGGCCGGCGATGGGGGCGTGCCGCCCGTTGCCGTAGGGCAGATAGATCCTGGCCTCGGCTCGGATCGTTGCCGCGCTGGCGATCGTGATCAGATTTTCCAGGAAGTAGGGCGGGCGCAGGTGTGTGACGGCGATCCCTGACCAGTCGAGCACGCGTTCGGCGAGCCAGTGTCGGCGGGCGGCCGGGCTCGAATGATCCGGGCGGGCGGTGATCTGCGACATGTTCACGATCGACGACAGGCCAGCTTGTTTTCCGGCGGCTGCGAAGGTCGTCGTCGCCTCCAAGAGGCTCTCCGCGAGCGGATACGTGAAGTACGCGCCGGTCACTCCGTCGAGGGCGGAGCGTACAGCGTCGAAGTCGCGAAGGTCGCCGACGACGATGTCGGCGCCCAGCGCCTTGAGTTCGGCAGCCCGGTCGTCGTCGTGACGGACGAACGCGCGAACGGGCAGTCCTCGCGCGAGCAGCTGCCGCGTGGCGTAGTTGCCGGTCGCGCCGTGGCGCCCGGCCGCACCGGCGATCAGTAGCGTCATCGTGGTGTTCCTCCTTCTGGGGTGTAGGTCAGCTGCACGGTCCCGTTGGTCCAGGTGTTCGTGGACGCCAACCGTAGGGGTGCGGTCGGTCCTGGTCGCGGCAGCGGCGCTGCTGCGCCGGCGATGACTGGCAAGACTGCGATCTTCAGCTCATCCACGAGGCCGTGTTCGAGCAAGGTCTGGGAGAGCCGGCTGTATCCGTAGATCATCAGGTCGCCGCCGCCCTGCTGCTTCAGTTCGGCGACCGCGGTGGCGACATCGCCCGTCAGTACCTTGGTGTTGTTCCACGCGGCGACGGTCAGCGTCGATGAGAACACGTACTTGACGATGTCGTTGATCCGCTGCGGGTAGGGGTCGGTGGCGTTCGACCACCCGTGCGCGAAGTACTCGTAGGTGTTGCGGCCCATCAGCATCGCGTCGCACGCTTCGAGGTCGGCGAGGGACCGGGCCGCTGCCTCGTCGTCGAAGTACGGCCCGGCAAAGGACATGGGGTTGTGGTGCGCGCCGTCCACGGTGGTGAGCGCTGAGACGACGAGCTTCCGAGGTTGACCAGTCATGCTGCGAAACTAGCAGTCACTACTTCGAATTTACAAGCAATGAATTCGACAATCGCAGGCTAGACTGTGGGGTATGGGTGCGCGACGGGCTTACGACGAGGGCTGCGCCGCGGCGCACGCCCTCGACCTGGTTGGTGAGCGCTGGGCCTTGCTGGTGGTCCGCGAGCTGTTGTTCGGGCCTAAGCGATTCACGGATCTGGACGGCCGGCTCGTCGGCGTCAGCACGAGCGTGCTGTCCCAGCGACTGCTGGAGCTCGCCGGAGCCGGAGTCCTCGCTCGCCGAAAGCTGCCCCCACCGGCGGGCTCGTGGGTGTACGAGCTGACCGACTGGGGCTACAAGCTGGAGCCGATCATCATGGCGCTAGGCCAGTGGGGGATCCAATCTCCGCAGTTCGACTGCCAGGCGCCGGTCACCCCCGCGAGCATGGCGCTCGCGCTCAAGGGTTTCGCCAATCCCGCCAGGGTCAAGAACCTGACCGGTCTGGTCGAACTCGAGCTCGACGGTGAGGTCTTCCACGCCTTCCCGCAGGACGACCGGCTGCAGGTCACCGCAGCGACAAGCGGCCACCCCGACGCCCGGATCATCGCCAGCCCAGGCCACCTGCGACCGTTCCTGCACGGCCTCGCAGCCACCGCAAACAACCTGCGGAACAACGGCATCCAGACCGAAGGAGACCGCAAAACCGCGGTCGCGCTGCTGGCAGCCATAGGCAGCTGACTGTCACCGCAGCCACGAGATTGGCAGGGATCGAGGCCCGAAGTCGGGTCGGCACGGGTCGGTACACGGTTCGTTGGCGATCTGTCCCGACGTTCGATCCGTTCTGCCCGAGGCACTGCGACCCGGTGACCGGACGGCTTTCGCCCCCCACGGCGACCCCGGCCTCCGTGGCCGAGGGCCAACGCTCAACCTTCCGCTTCCGCTATCTTCTGTCGGAGGATCCCAACTTGGTTGTCACCAGCGACAGCCACTGAGTCGACAGCTCGGAGATCAGGAAGGCAGTCGTGCTCCTGAAGATTGCTTCGACCGTTGTGTTGGTACTGGTTGTCGTGAAGTTCGTTGTGGTCCCCCAGCTGCAGAGCGTCGCGAGGAGTGCGGCCCGCCCCTGGCTCGGCTACCTCGGCGTCGCACTCATCGGGGTCGTCTTCGCGGGCATCGCCACCATGCCGATCATCGCCAACTACCGACACATCGACACCGTCCTCACGGTGCTCGCCAGTTTGGGCATCGTAGCTGCCGCATTGGTGCTTTTTGCGGGCTGGCGGTCCAAGTCCGAGTGATGGTGCAGCTGAGGGAGCGTAGCGACGTGGTCGCTCAGCCGCGGGTCGAGGCGGCGAAGTCCGCGCGGGCCGGGCCCTACAGTTCGGTGGCGGTGTCGAGGGCCGCGACGTCCGGTCCGGTCGAGCCGCCGTACGTGGCGATCTTGTACTCGGTCGCCGCCAGGGAGAGGGTCAGCTCACGAATCCGGCGACGGATGATGTCGCGATGTTCAAGCAGCATGTCGAGCCGCTCGGGCACCGTGTCCTGCCCGGCGTCCACGAGCGAAATGTAGTGCTGTAGGTCGCGCATCGGCATCCCGGACAGCCGCATCCTGGTGAGGAACACCAGGCGCCGCACCGCTTCGGCGTCGTAGACGCGATGACCGTGGCGGTCGCGGGCCACCTCGACCAGCCCGGCCCGCTCGTAGTAGCGCAGCGTGTGCGGCGTGATGTCGAGGAGGTCGGCGACCTCGGTGATCGCCATCGGCTCGGAGACGTCGGCCAGGTCGGTGAGGCGGTGGATCACCTCGGCCGACAGCGGGCCGTCATCCCCGACCATCTCCAGCGCCCTGGTCATCAGATCGTCGGTGGCCATGACCTCACCCTAGAACGGCCGGACCGACGCCGGGACGCCGTCGAAGTCGGCGCTGCGGGCAGTCTCGGCCCACCGCTCGACCTCGTCCAGACCACGCCGGTACACGCCCGAGATGCGCTCGACCGCCTCGCGCCCGAGCGGCAGGCGAAGCGGCACCTCATCGCTGTGTGCGAGGGACACGATGATCTCGGCCGCCCGCGTCGGGTCACCTTCCTGGTGGCCGTCGGTCCCGGCCATGTTCGCGCGGACAGCGGCCAGCAGGTCACGGTAGGTTTCGGACGGCTCAGTGAATTCGAGCACTTCGGCGGCGTTGAAGTCGGTCCGGAACCGGCTCGGTTCGACGATCATCACGCGGATCCCGAACGGTGCGACCTCCCCGGCCAGCGCCTCGGACCAGCCCTCCAGGGCGAACTTCGACGCGGAGTAGGCCGATACGCCGGGAAACGACATCCGCCCGCCCTGGCTGCTCATCTGCACGATCGTCCCGGCGCCCCGGGTACGCATCGCGGGCAGCGCCGCCCGCACGAGCGCGGCCGGGCCGAACAGGTGCAGCTCCATCAGCTCGCGCAGCTGCGCGTCGCTGACCTCCTCGACCGCTCCGACCACGGCCCGGCCCGCGTTGTTGACGAGAACGTCGAGCTGGCCGAAGCGGTCGAGGGTGGCCCGCACGAGCGACGCCGCCGCCGCGGTGTCCCGGGCGTCGAAGTTCGCGATCAGAAAGTCGTCGGGGTATTTGGCCGCCAGGTCGGCCACGCTGTCCGGCCGGCGTACCGCCGCCACCACACGGTCGCCCGCGGCGAGCGCCGACTCCGCCAGCGCTCGCCCGAAACCGCGGGACGCGCCGGTGATGATCCAGGTCTGTGTCGTCATGGCGGCAGACGCTATGGCTTCGAGCGCGCGCGAACGCAAACCCAAACGGGGCGATCGGCGACTGACCGCGGGTCCTCAGTTCGCCTGGCCGGCCAGCTGGTCGCGGCGACGGATGAGGTACGCCGTCTCGGCGGTGTTGCCGGCCAGCCCGATGGCCCGGTCGTACGCCGCCCGCGACTCCTCGCTCGCGGCCCAGCCGGCGCAGCAGGTCGGCGCGGGTGGCGTGGAAGGCGTGGTAGCCCTCCAGCGGCAGACCGTCGACCTCCGCCAGCGCGACCTGCGGGCCGTCGAGCTCGGCGACCGCGATCGCCCGGTTGAGCCGCACGATCGGCGAGGGGTCGAGGCGGACCAGCTGGTCGTAGAGCGCGACGACCTGCGACCAGTCGGTGTCGCGGACGTCGCGGGCGTCGGTGTGGACGGCGTTGATCGCGGCGAGGATCTGGTAGCGCCCCGGCGGCTGGCCGGAGGCGAGGCGCGCGCGGACCAGGGCGTGGCCCTCGGCGATCAGCTCGCGGTCCCAGGCGCCGCGGTCCTGCTCGTCGAGGGCGACGAGCTCACCGCTCGCCGACACCCGCGCGGTCCGGCGGGCCTCCGTCAGGAGCATCAGCGCCAGGAGTCCGGCGACCTCGCCGTCCGCCGGCATCAGGTCACGGACCAGCCGGGTCAGCCGGATCGCCTCGGCGGTCAGGTCGCTGCGGACCGCCTCCTTGCCGGGGTCCGAGGCCAGGTAGCCCTCGTTGAAGATCAGGTAGAGGACGGCGAGCACCCCGGTGACCCGGGCCGGGAGGTCCTCCCGGGACGGCACGCCGATAGGGGATCCTCGCCGCCTTGATCTTCTCCTTCGCGCGGGTGATCCGCCGGCCCATGGCGGCCTCCTGGACCAGGAACGCGCGGGCGATCTCGGGCACGGTGAGCCCGCCGACCATCCGCAGGGTCAGCGCGACCCGCGCCTCCATGGCGAGAGCGGGGTGGCAGCAGGTGAAGACGAGGCGGAGCCGGTCGTCGTCGATGGCGCCGAGCGGCTCGGGAGTGTCGGACAGCATCAGCGCCTCCCTGTGCTTCTCCTCGCGCCTGGCCTCGCGCCGGAGCCGGTCGATGGCCTTGCGGTGGGCGGTGGTGGTGAGCCACGCGCCGGGGTTCGGCGGGACGCCGTCGACCGGCCAGCGCTCGACGGCGGTCGCGAACGCCTCGGCGGCCATCTCCTCGGCGATGTCGAGGTCCCCGAAGCGCCTGGCCAGGGTCGCGACCACCCGGGCCCACTCCTCGCGGTGGGCCCGGGTGATCACCTCGTCGACGTCGGTCATTCGCCCAGGATCGGCCGGAGCTCGACCCGCCGGTTGCAGCTCTTCGACCCCAGCGCGGCGAGCCGGAGCGCGACGTCGAGGTGCGGGGCCTCGATGATCCAGAAGCCGGCGACGTACTCCTTCGACTCCAGGTACGGCCCGTCGGTGAACACCGCCTCGCCGTCCCGGCCGTCGACGACGGTGGCCGTGCCGGGCGCCGCGAGGCCGCCGGCGAAGACCCAGTGGCCGTCGGCCTGGAGCTGCTCGTTGAAGACGTCGATCGCGGCCATCTCCTCCGCGGTGGCCGGTTCGGTCGTGTCGTCGAGCACGGAAATCAGGTACTGCGCCATCGGGATCATCTCCTGTCGTCGTGCGGCCGCCCCGTCGGGCCGCCTCTCACCCTGCTACGAACGCCGCCGCCGCGATCCGACACGCACGGCTCAGCTTTCTTCCAGAATTTCGTACGCCGTGGCGGTTCCGTCGCGTGACGAGCGTCTCCGGGACGAACCGGATTGGCCGCACCGCAACCGGACAGACGAGGTGTACTGTATCGATTCAGAAGCGTTCTGGATCGATACAGTAGGGCCTGGTAATGGTGCGAGCGACATTGCACACGGTGGCGGAGGCAGTCGGCGTCTCCCGTAGCACGGTGTCGAATGCCTACAGTCGACCCGACCAACTGTCGTCCGACCTACGAGCCAGGATTCTCGAGGCGGCCCGCCAACTCGGTTACCCCGGCCCCGACCCGACGGCACGATCGCTGCGACGCGGCCGGGCCGGCGCCATCGGCGTGCTGTTCACTGCCGACCTGTCCAACGCGTTCACCGACCCGTACGCCGTGCGTTTCCTGCGCGGCGTGGCCGAGGCCGTGCAGGGCGAGCACCGGGGGCTGATGCTCGTTCCGGTCGGCACCGACGATCCCGAGCGGGCCACCCGGTCGGTGCTGGACGCGATGGTGGACGGCTTCTGTGTCTACTGTGTACCGGACTGGCACCCGTGCCTGGCGGCGATCAGGTCCCGCGGCCTGCCGCTGGTGGAGACCGAGCGACGCCTCGACGCCGGTCCGGAGACGATGTACGTGGCCATCGACGAGGAGCCGGCGGCCCACTCAGCCGGCGCCCATCTGCTCAGCCTCGGGCACCGGCGACTGGGTTTCGTCGGCGACTGGGTCGTCGCGGAACAGCGGACCCACCGGGTCGCGGTGAGCGACCTCGACGCGGTGGCGTCCCATGTCACCCGGGAGCGACTGGGTGGCTACCAGCGCGCGTTCCGTGAAGCCGGCCTCGATCCGGCCGACATCACCGTGGTCAATGCGGCCGTCAACTGCCGTGCCGAGGGCGCTGCCGCGGCCGAGCTGCTGTTGGACTCCTCGCCGCAGCCGACAGCGATCGTGACGACCACCGACGTGATCGCGCTCGGCGTGCTGGACACGCTCGCGGCCCGCGGCCTGGTCGCCGGTCGGGACATCTCGGTGGTCGGCTTCGACGATGTCCCGGAGGCCACGGCCGCGAACCTCACCACCGTCCGGCAACCGGCCCTGGAAAAGGGCCGCATCGCCGGCGAACTTCTGCTCAACCCGCCTGCCGACCCCAAGACCCGGCAGGTGCTGCTCCCCACCCAACTGGTGGTCCGGAACTCCACCGGGCCCGTGTCCTCCGGGAGGATCTGATGGAACCGTTGGTCCAGTTCATCATGGACTCGAAGCTGCGCGAGGCGTGGTCGGCACAGCCGGACTCGCCGGTGGTCCCCGACCCGGGCCCGTCGCGTCTGGGCGCGGCTTTCGCTGCGCGCAGGGGGACTCATACAGACCGCGCGCCTGAGCGCGGCGGCCGGGCTGCGCCATACCGCCGACCGGGTCGACCCGTGCCCGTGCCCGGCTGCAGGCCGCCCGGCCTGACGGTGTCACCGTCGCACCAGGGAGCTCTCCGTCCCTGGAGCGCTCAGAAGCTTTCGGGCGCTCGCCAGGAGCCGGCACGAACCGGGTGTCGGGTGATGTCCCGGTGCGTGCCGGCCTGCGACGTGGGCCCGACCCAGCCGCATGCCTTGACGCAGCAGACCGCCGTGAGCTCGCCGGATCATGGCAGCGTGGCCGAGTTCGTACCTGACTACCGGCGTGTGGCGGAGGACATTCGAGCCGGCATTCGTGACGGTCGGCTGCCACCCGGCACGAAGCTGCCCGTGCGGCGGCTGCTGTGCGAGCAGTACGGCGTTTCGTCCATCACCGTCGACAACGCCATGCTGATCCTGAAGTCCGAAGGATGGGTCCGGGGTCACCAGGGCCGGGGCACCTACGTAGCCGACGACCCGCCGGTCTGAATGCGGCGATGCGCAGGGCGAGTGCGGCGATGGCGGCCGAGCCGAGGCCCGTGAGCAGTCGCTCCAGCAGGCCACCCAGGTCGGCGGGCTGGACCGCGACGAACGACCACCAGCAGCACGGCGAACCCGACGCCCACGCAGCGGGCCGGCCAGGCGTAGCGCTGCCATCCGGGTGCCCGCTTCATCGCCGCCGCCAGCACGAACGCGGCGGCCACGAACAGCAGGAAGCCGACGGTGCTGATCGTCGTGTCGAGCGCGCCGCCGAGGTTGGACACCTGGTCAGCTTCGGCACAGCCCGGATCCGCCAGCCGGCAGGCCTCGCGCTCGAACGGGCTGAGCAGGTCTCCGACACCGTAGATGGACAGTGCGAGCAGGACCGCCCCGACGGTCGCGGCACGGCCGCCGGGGCGCAGCGCCGGCCGCACGGACAGCACCGCGAACAGCACGGTGGCCAGGCCGGAGAGGGTGAACACGACAACCAGGAAGAGTCCACCGGGCGCGCTGACCGCGTACATGTCGCTGATGGTGTGCGCCAGGACGCGGTACCCCTCGCCCTGCCAGGCGGCGGCGACCAGCCAGCTCACCACGGCCGTCAGCTGCGCGGTGAAGGCAGTCCAGGCCCAGATCCGCACCCGACTGTCGATCATCCCCGCATCGTAGGCACCGGCGACCGGCAGCCCGGCGCCGCCTCCGGCGTCATGATGAGGCGGGCGGAAAAATCTTGTCCGGCCGCGTGTTGATCCGTGGCGCTCCCGTTCGACCTTGGGAGTGAGAGGGTCGAGAGGCGGCCTGATTGCGAGGAGGACGACGATGGCGAAGTACATGCTGATCCTGCGGGGTTCCGACGAGTCCATGGCGAAGATGATGGAGACGCCGTTCGAGGAGATGCTCGAAACCGTAGGGCGCTTCAACGACGAGCTGATCCGGGCCGGCGTGCTGGTCGCGGCCGAGGGCCTGGACGATCCGGGTCAGGGCGTGGTCGTCGACTACAGCGGCGAGACGCCGGTGGTCACCGACGGACCGTACGGGGAGACGAAGGAGCTGTTCGGCGGCTTCTACGTGCTCGATGTGGCCTCGAAGGAGGAGGCCGTCGAGTGGGCCAGGCGCCTCCCGGCGGTCCCCGGCAGCAAGTGCGAGATCCGCCGGGTACCGGGAATCGACGAGTTTCCGCAGGACAACGAGTGGGTCATCAAGGAGCGGGCCTGGCGCGAGCGGAACGGCCAGCTCTGATGCCCACTGCCAGCGACGGTCCGCCGAGCCCCGGGGCGGCACGGCGGGCCGTCGAGGCCGTCTGGCGGATCTCCTCGCCCCGGATCATCGGCGCGCTGGCCCGCTACACCGGCGACTTCGAACTCGCCGAGGACGTCGCGCAGGAGGCGTTGGCGGAGGCGCTGGTCGGCTGGGCCCGCGACGGTACACCGGAGAATCCGGTGGGCTGGCTGCTGTCGACGGCGCGGCGGCGGGCCATCGACAGCTTCCGCCGCCGCGTCGGCGCTCGACCAGCGGTACTCCCTGCTCGCCGGCCAACTCGCCGAGGGCGAGGTCACATTCCGGTGCGCCGGCTCCCCGGGAGAGTCCGGATGATCTGCCGTGGGATCCGGACCGGGTCGACGACGACGTCCTCGCGCTGATGTTCGTGGCCTGCCACCCGGTGCTCTCGCCGGAGGCCCGGGTGGCGCTGACGCTGCGCACGGTCGCGGGCCTGGCGAGTGAGGAGATCGCCCGGGCGTTCCTCGTCCCGGTGCCGACGATCCAGGCCCGGATCACCCGGGCAAAGAAGACCATCGCCGCAGCGGGCGTGCCGTTCCAGTTGCCGCCGGCGGCGGAGCGGCGCGAGCGCCTCGGCGGGGTACTGAGCGTGCTCTACGTGATCTTCACGGAGGGGTCGACGGCGACGACCGGCGAGGAGTTGCTGCGCCCCGATCTCGGGTACGAGGCGATCCGGCTGGCCCGGATGCTCGCCGCCCTGCAGCCGGACGAGCCTGAGGTGTTCGGGCTGCTCGGCCTGTTCGAGCTGACCGCCGCGCGCTTTGCGGCCCGTACCGGGCCGGACGGCGAGGCGGTGCTGCTGGAGGACCAGGACCGGCGGCTGTGGGACACCTCGGCGATCCGGCGCGGGGTGGCCGCGATCGGCAGGGCCACGGCGATCGGTCGCGGCCTCGGCCCGTACGGGCTGCAGGCCGCCATCGCCGCCTGTCACGCGTCGGCGCCCTCGGTGGCGCAGACCGACTGGGACCGGATCGTGCTGCTCTACGAGGCGCTGAACCAGGTGGCCCCGTCACCCGTCGTGGAGCTGAACCGGGCCGTCGCGGTCGCGATGGCAACCGGGCCGCAGGACGCGCTGTCCATTGTGGACGAGCTGGTCGTCACCGACCGGCTGGCCGGCTCGTACCTGCTCCCCACGGTGCGCGGCGAGCTGCTGCGCCGGCTCGGTCGGACCCCCGAGGCGCGGGCCGAGCTGGAGCTCGCCGCCCGGCTGTGCCGCAACGACCGCGAACGCTCGGTGCTGCTCCGCAAGGCCGCCGCCCTGGACAGCTGGGCTCCAGCAGCACCGGATTGGCGAGGCAGCTGCCGGTACCGGCCGCCCCGGCCGAGCGAGGCGTGTCTACTGTGAATCGTGGATCGCCAACGATTGAGCAGCATCGCGCACTCGCACCATCCGATCGCGGCGCCGATCTCCGGCGTCAACGTCAACCGGCTGCTGCGCCGGGCCGACCGGCGACCGGCAGCCCGCGTCCTCGACCTCGGCTGTGGGGAGGCGGCCTGGGCGATGCAGGCGCTCGCGCACTACCCGGACGGGCACGCGGACGGCGTGGACACCAGCCGGTACGCACTCGTTCGCGCTACGGCGGCGGCGGCTGAGCGGGGCCTCGCGGACCGGCTCACTCTGCACGAGCGGGATGCCCGCTCCTACGTGCCGGACGGCGACTACGACCTGGTGCTGTGCGTCGGGGCGACGCACGCGTTCGACGGCTTCGCCGGAACCCTGCGACTGGCCGGTCGACACGTGAACACCGACGGCATCCTGCTCGTCGGCGAAGGCTTCTGGCAGGTTCCGCCGACCCCGCAGGCACTGGCCGCGCTCGACGCCAAACCGGAGGAGTTCACCGATCTGGCCGGTCTGGTGGAGGTGGCCGAGGAGGTCGGCTGGACCCCGGTGTACGCCCACGTCAGCGACGCGGCCGAGTGGGACAATTACGAATGGTCGTGGATCGGCTCGTTGACCGAGTGGGCGCTCGACAACCCCGGCCACCCTGATGCCGCCGATGCGCTCAACCTCGCCCGCGAGCACCGCGACCAGTGGCTGCGCGGGTACCGCAACGTGTTGGGCTTCGCGACCCTGGTCCTACGCCGCACCTGAGGCGGGTCGGCCCGACGATTTCGTGCCCACGCCCGCCGGACCCGCCCCGTGCCGGGTCCGGCGGCGCGCGCCAGGTCAGGCCCCGGCGGCGGCTGCCGCCAGGAGCTGGGCGAGTTCGACCGGCTTGGTGATCATCGGCCAGTGGCCCGAGTCGATGTCGACGTACTCGAGGTGCTTGGCCCTGGCCAGCTCGGGCACGTCGCCGGCGGCGATCCACTCCTGCGCCTGGGCGGGGGTGAACTCGGGGCACACCAGCACGACCGGCACGTCGAACCGCCGCTCGTCGGTCAGCCGCACCACGCCCCGGGCGACCCCTTCGGGGACCGGGATGGCCGCGGCCGCGAACCGTCGCCGGGCCTCCTCGTCGAGGTCGGCGGAGTCCGGTCCCTCGAACGGGCCCCAGCCGGGGAAGGGCATGGCGCCGTCCGTGACCTCGAAGAAGTCGGCGTAGAGCTGCGCCGTCGGCGGACGGGAAGCCGCCGATGAGGGCGACCTTGGCGACCTTCTCCGGCCGGGCGTCGGCGGCCAGCCAGGCCAGCGTGCAGGCGGCGGAGTGCCCCACCACCAGGGGCTTCCGGCCGCCGCAGTCCACGGCGGCGAGCACCGCGGCCACCTGGTCGTCGAGCGTGGCGGCGGCGGCTCCGTCGCCCTGGCCGGGAGGGTGACCGGCACGGGGCGGTGGCCGAGCGCCTCGAGCGCGGGCGCGACGTCGTCCCAGGCGGATCCGTCGAGCCACAGGCCGGCGATGAGCAGGATGTCCATGATCAGTTCAGTCTTCCTTCTCCGTGCGGTCAGGTCACGTTCGGCGTACGCACTGCGTGGCGTCACGCTAGAACCAGTTCCGGACGATCTACTTCCGGTTCGATCGCGACCGCCTAGTCTGCTCGGGTGCCGACCGACCTCAGCCCCACCGCGCGGGCGCTGCGCGCCCTCGAAATCCTGCAGAACCGGCCCGGCAGCGACGGCCGACGAACTCGCCGCGCGGCTGGGCGTCACCGAGCGGGCCGCCCGCCGCTACGTCGGAGATCCTCCGCGAGGCCGGCATCCCGGTCGAGTCGGCCCGCGGCCCGCACGGCGGGTACCGGCTCGGGCGCGGCACCCGGCTGCCCCCGGTCGTCTTCACCGAGGCCGAGGCGCTGGGCCTGGTGATGGCGGTGCTCGACGGCCAGCCGGCAGCCGTCGACGCCGACGACCTCGTCGGCGCCGCGCTCGGCAAGGTGATCCAGGCGCTGCCGGAGAGCGTCGGCCGGCAGGCGGCGGCGCTGCGGGAGCACGCGTCGGCCGCGCCGGACCGGTACCCGGCCCGCCCGGATCCCGCCACCACCAGCGCGCTCGTCGCCGCCGTCGCGGCCCGCCGCGGCGTGCTGGTCGACGTACCGCAGCGAGTCCGGCCGGCGAGTGGGAGGCCGAAGTGGACCCGTGGGCGGTCGTCGTCCGCTACGGGCGCTGGTACCTGCTGTGCCACTCGCACCGCGCGGACGCGATCCGCACCTACCGGATCGACCGGGTCCGCGCCGTCCGAGCCGACCGCGCACGAGTTCGAGCCGCCCGACGGCCTCGACCCGGTGGCCGCGCTGGAGGAGAACCTCGGCGCCGGCTGGGAGTTCCCGACCCGCGTCGTGTTCGACGCGCCGCTGGCCGAGGTGGCCCGGTGGATCCGGCCGCCGATGGGGCGGCTCGAACCGTCGGGCGACGGCTGCGTGCTCGTCGGCAGCACCAGCAATCCGGCGATGTACGCGCAGGAGTGGCTGGCGAGCGTGCCGTTCGCGTTCCGCGTCGAGGGCGGGCCGGAACTGCGCGCCGCGGTCGCCACGGTCGCGGCGCGTTTCGCCGCCGCCCTCGCCGGACAGCGCGTGACCCCCGCTGCGGCTGCGGGTTTGGCATGCTGGGGACATGGAGACTGTGTACGAGGCTGCCGGCGGCAGTGCGGGTCTGCTCCGACTGGCGCACGCCTGGCACCACCGGGTGATGGCCGACGAGGTGGTCAGCCACGCGTTCAGCCATGGATTCCACCCCGAGCACAGCGAGCGGCTCGCCGCGTACTGGGCGGAAGCCCTCGGCGGCCCCACCACCTACACCGACAGCTACGGCGACGAGACGTCGGTGGTCCGGATGCACAGCGGCAACGGCGTGCACGAGGAGATGGACCGGCGGGCGATCGCCTGCTTCGACGAGGCACTCACGGACGTCGCAATAGCCGCCGACGAGCCACTGTGGCAGGTGCTGCACGACTACTTCGCCTGGGCCACCACGACCACCATGGCCCGCTACCACGACTCCGCCGACGAAGTCCCGGCCGGCCTGCGGTTTCCCCGGTGGTCCTGGGACGGCCTGCAAACCTGAGCCCCGATTCACTCACCGCCGGCTGGCGGCTGAGGGCTGCTGCCGGGGAGGGCGTACCGCCCCGACTTCGGCCGCCAACCGGCTGGCGGGTCCTCGCCGACCCGACCGTCGACTGCCTCGCGGAGCAGGTCGGCGTGGCCGGTGTGCCGGCCGTACTCCTCGATCAGGTCGCAGACGAGCCGGCGCAGGTTGGCGTGTTCACCGTCGGGTCCGCTGGCGTCGACCTGCCGGTCGAGTCCGCCGTCGGCAAGGGCCGTGGCCAGCCGGGCCCGGGACCGTTCGACGGCGTCGTCCCAGAACGCGTAGAGCTGCTCCGGGGAGTCTTCGGCGGCCGAGACGAACTGCCACTCCTCGATATCCCGCCGGTAGATCGACTCCCACGGCTCGCCGATCGACGCGCCGGCCAGCTTGTTGGTGAAGGTGAAGTCCTCGGTGACGGCGAGGTGCTTGAGCAGGGCGCCGATGGTGAGCGAGGAGGCGCCGATCCGCAGCTGCAGCCCGGCCGTGTCGAGATCGTCGGCCTTCCAGCGGAAGGTGGTGCGCAGCCGTTCGAGCGCACCGAGGAGGTGTCCGACCTCGGTGCCGGCGAACGGTGGTTCCCAGGGTTGGTCGTTGTCGGTCATGGCGAGAAGGTAGACCCCATTCCGGACGTTTTCCGGTAGCCGGTTGCCGGCGACCGTCGCCGCGCGCCGGTAGCCTGCAATTCAGTCCCGTCCCGTTCTCTGGAGAGTCGATGACCAACGCCGACACGAATATCGCCGCGCTGCGCAGTGGGTACGACACGCTCGCCGAGCTGGTGACCAAGCTGGGCGACGACGACCTGGCCGGGCCCTCGGGCGCGGCCGAGTGGGACGTCTCGCAGGTGCTCAGCCACCTCGGCAGTGGCGCCGAGATCGGGCAGGCCACTCTCCAGGCGGCGCTGGACGGCAACCCCAATCCCGGTAGTGACTTCAACCACGGCGTCTGGGACCGGTGGAACGCGATGTCGGGTCGGGAACGGGCGGACGGGTTCCAGCGCGCGAACGAGTCCCTCATCGGGCTGTTCGAGTCGCTGGACGCCGGTACCCGCGAGAGCCTGCGGGTCGACCTGGGCTTCCTGCCGGCCCCGGTCGACGTGGCCACCGCCGCCCGGATGCGGTTGAGCGAGTTCGCCCTGCACTCCTGGGACGTGCGGGTCGCCGTCGACCCGGCTGCCACGATCGCCCCCGAGGCCGTCGGGTCGCTGCTGCAGGGCAGCCCCGACCTGCTCGGCTGGCTCGGCAAGACGGAGCCGCTGAACGGCGCGCACGCCGTCCTGGCGGTCACCACGAGCCACCCCGACTCGGTGTTCACCCTGCACCTGACCGACGGGGTCAGGATGACCTTCGACGTGCCCGAGCAGCCGGACGGCACGCTCACCCTGCCCGCCGAGGCCTGGCTGCGGCTCGCGGCCGGCCGGCTGTCGCCGCAGCACACCCCGGCCGGCGTCGCCACCACCGGCCCCGTCGACCTCGACCTGCTCCGCCGGATCTTCCCCGGCTACTGAGCCTTCAGCCGGAACCGCGGGTCCGAGCCGACGTGCGCCGGCTCGGACCGTGGCCGGGGTGAAACGTTCACAGATCCGCACTCGATAGCAGGGTGAGGAGGTGGAGATTCTGCCGAGGTGCGGACTGAAATCCTTCCGGTTGACCGAAGCGAGCTGCGAGTCTTAAGTTTGTCGATACGATAAACTTCGATCGCAGCTTCCTGGACCCCGTCCCTTCAGGTCGTTGCGGGACCACGTCGAGCCGGCGTGGGGCGGCGCACCCACGCCGCCCCCGGCAGTTCGACGACACCCCGTGGTTACCAACTCCTGGAAGGTCACACAGTCATGCGAAGGCGTACTCCTGTCGTGATAGCGGGCGTCGCGGCCCTGGTCGCCGCGGGCGCGGCCACCGTGGTCACGGCGCTGCCCGCGTCGGCAGCCACCGGTTGCAGCGTCAGCTACTCGATCGCCAGCCAGTGGCCTGGCGGCTTCGGGGCCAACGTCACCGTCAAGAACCTCGGTGACCCGGTCACCGCGTGGACCGTCGGCTGGTCCTACTCGGCCGGCCAGCAGGTCACCCAGGCGTGGAACGCCACTGTCACCCAGAGCGGCTCGCAGGTCACCGCCAGGAACGCCGGCTACAACGGCACGCTGGCCACCAACGCGAGCACGTCGTTCGGCTTCAACGGCTCGTGGACCTCCAGCAACCCGGTCCCCACCAGCTTCACTCTCAACGGCGTCAGCTGCACCGGCGGCGTCTCCGGCTCGACCAGCCCGACGCCGACCCGTACCACGGCGGGTCCGACGCCGAGCCGGACCTCGGCCAGCCCGACCCCGAGCCGGACCTCGGCCAGCCCGACCCCGACCGGCACCCAGGCGCCCGGCGTCCCGTCGGACGCGGCGTGGAGTGGCACCGGAGCGTGGGACACCTGGACCAACAACGGCTACACGATCATCAATGACGTGTGGGGCTCGGGCACCGGCCCGCAGACGATCTGGGCGCGTACCGGGACCAACTGGGGTGTCATCGCCAACCACCCGATGACCTCCGGCGTGAAGTCCTACCCGCACACCGGCAAGATGATCAATAAGACGGTCAGCTCACTGGGCACGTTGACCAGCTCCTTCAACGTGAGCGTGCCGGGCAGCGGCAACTACTCGACGGCGTACGACATCTGGGCCAACAACAACGCCTACGAGGTCATGCTGTGGATGAACTGGAACGGCGCGGTCGGCCCGATCGCCGAGTCGTACGACGCCAACGGCGCGGTCCCGAACTTCCGCAACGTGAGCGTCGGCGGGCAGACCTGGAACGTCTACCGGGGCTCCAACGGCAGCAACGCGGTCTTCTCGTTCCTGCGGGTCGGCAACACCAACTCGGGCTCGGTGGACGTCAAAGCGATCTCGACCTGGCTGCGTACCCAGGGCTGGTGGGCCGACGTGACCATCGGTGACCTCCAGTTCGGCTTCGAGATCAGCGGTACCAACGGCTCCTCCGCCTTCACCTGCAACAGTTTCTCGATCACCTCAAGCTGACCCACCACCGTCAGCGCAGCCGGACACGGCGGGCGTCCGCACCGGGAGACCGGAGCGGACGCCCGCCGTCGCGGTATCCCCGCTATGCCGCACCCGCCCGGGAAGCGGCGACCGGGGCGGCTGCGGTGGGAGCGGGAGTGGCGGTGGGAGCGGGGGCGGCGGCGCGGACGGCGCGGAAGGTGAGCCCGACCAGCAGGGCGACTCCGGCGAGCGCGGCGGCGACGGCGAAGGTCACCGTCATCGCGTGCACGCTCGCGGCCGGCGAGCCGTCGCCGCCGCGCACTACCGAGCCGTACACCGTGGTCAGCACCGCGATGCCGAGGGTGGATCCGACCTGCTGCATGGTCTGCAGCGTGCCGCCGGCCGCGCCGGTGTCGGCGGGCGGCACGCTGGCCATGATGACCGGCGTGACCGGGGTGAAGGCGAGTCCGCCACCCAGGCCGAGCAGCGCCAGCGGGGCGAGCAGCCCGGTCAGGTACCCGGTGTCGGTGTGCAGTCGGGTGAGCCAGAGCAGGGCGCAGACCATCACCAGCGACCCGGTCACCACCAGCGGTTTCGGTCCGAGTCTGGGCAGCAGCACGGGCACCACCCGGGTGACGGCGAACATGCCCACCGCGAGCGGCAGGAACGCCAGCCCGGTGCTGAGCGGGGAGTACCCGCGCACGTTCTGCAGGTACTGGGTGAGGAAGAAGAAACTGGGCATCATCGCGGCCGGCCCGACCAGGAAGTTGAGGTACCCGGCCGCCCGGTTGCGGTCGGCGAACAGCCGCAGCGGCAGCAGCGGGGCGGCCGCCCGGGCCTCGATGAGGATGAACGCCACCACGCTGAGGCCGCCGACGGCCAGCGGCAGCCAGGTCGCCGGGGGGGCCCAGCCGTGCGTGGCGGCGTGCAGCAGGCCGTAGACGACCGCCGCGACGCCGATGGTGGCCACCGGCGCGCCTGCGAGGTCGAGGCGGGAGCGGTGCCGTTGCGGCTCCCGGATGAAGCGCGGCGCGAGCACGATCGCGGTCAGGCCGATCGGCACGTTGATGAACAACGCCCAGCGCCACGAGCCGAGTTGGGTGAGCAGGCCGCCGACGATCAGGCCGACCGCGAAGCCGCCGCTGGCCGTGGCGGACATCAGGGCGAGCGCGCGGATGCGTTCGCGGGCCTCGGGGAAGGTGCTGATGACCAGGCTGATGGTGTTCGGGCCGGCAGCGGCCGCGCCGATGCCCTGCACGATCCGGGCAGCGATCAACCAGGCCGCGCTCTGCGCCAGGCCGCCGGCCAGCGAGGCGGCGGTGAACAGGGCGATGCCGGCGACGAAGACCCGCCGCCGGCCGAGGATGTCGCCGGCCCGGCCGCCGAGCAGCAGCAGCCCACCGAAGGCGAGCGTGTAGGCGGTGGTCACCCAGGACAGGGCGGGCAGCGAGAAGTGCAGGTCGCGCTGGATGCGGGGGAGGGCCACGGTCATCACGGTGACGTCGAGGATCAGCATCAGCGTGCAGCTCACGGTGATCATCAGGGCCAGCCAGGGGCGATCTTCCCGGGTACCCGCTGGCGTGAGCCGGGGCCGGCGCAGAGTCTCGGTCATCGTCGCTCCGTATCGGTAGCGGACGAAACGGAGACAGTCTCCGTTTCTCGTCCAGCTATCATATGGAGCTACCGTCCGGTTGCGTCAAGTCTAACCGGAGAATCCGTCCGCTTTTCTCGGAAAGCCCGTGAACGCCGTGCCAGTCCCGCAGCCGCCCGCACCCGATCCCGCGCCAGCCCTGGCGACCGGGGACCGCACACTGCGCGCGGACGCCCGGCGCAACCGGGAGCGCCTGATCACCGTGGCCCGGGAGGCATTCGACGAGCAGGGCGTGGAAGCCCCGCTGGACGACATCGCCCGGCGCGCCAACGTCGGCCCGGGCACCCTCTACCGGCACTTCGCCAACCGGGAAGCCCTGCTCCTCGCCGTGTACCGGCGGGATGTGGAGATCATCGCCGGCCGGGCGGAAGCGCTCGCCGCACAACTGCCACCCTGGCCCGCGCTCACCGCGTGGCTCGGCGAACAGCTCGCCTACATCTCGCACCGATACGGCCTCGGCGCCGCTGTCAAGAAGCTCCTCGGCACCGAGGAGGAGACCCTCCAGTGGTGCATGACCACGATGCGCGCCGCCGCCGGTGGCCTGCTCACCCGGGCACAGGACGCCGGTGAGGTACGCACCGATGTGGACGCGCCCACCGTGCTACGCCTCGTCCACGCCGTTGGCGTGGCCAGCGAGAACGCGCCCGAGAAGGCCGACACCATGCTCGCCGTCGTCATCGCCGGTCTCCGCCCGCCGCCCGTCGACTGAGCCGGTCAATCTCCTCGGGCGGGTCCGCTCCGTCAGCGGACCACTGCGCCGAGGGACTCGGCGAGCTGGACGGCCTGGGCGGCGCCGAGAATCGCGCCGGTCAGGTCGACCTGCGCCGGATCCAGCCCGGCCAGGTCGCTGCCGCGCAGGTCGCACTCGCGCAGTGAGGTGTGCTGGACCCGGGCCGCGGACAGCTCCACGTTCGCGAACACCGCCCCGTCGCAGCGCGCCTCGGTGAGGTCGACCTCGCGCATCCGTACCCCGGTGAACCGCACGCCGCGCAGGTCGGCCATCCGCAGCGCGATAAACGACCAGTCGCCGTCGGTCACCGTCAACGGCCGCAGGTCACACTCGACGAAGCTGCTGCCCACCAGCTTGCAGCCGACGAACTGGGCCTCGAACAGGTTGCTGCGCTCGAACGCGCAGCGCAGGAACGCCGAGTCGGCGTGCACCGAGGCGTTGAGCCGCACGTTGGCGAAGGTGCACTCCTCGAACAGCGCGCCGTTGCTGGACGACTCGGTCAGGTCGATGTCGACGAAGGTACAGCGCACGAACCGCTCGCCGGCGAACTCGCGGGCGTACCAGTCCTCGCCCGAGTACACCTCGTCGGCATGGTCATAGCTGTCCGTCACGCCGCCAGGCTAGCCGAGTTCGGCGCGTACGCCAGTGACTCGGGTACCAGCACCGCCCAGACAGCGAGGCCGGCGAGCAGGTCCGGACGCAGGTCGACCCGCCAGCATGCCCCGTCGCCCCGGTGCCTTCCGGCCGGTCGCCGGGCCGGCTCTTCCGCTGGTGGGAGGGGGTCGAAATGCGCGGAACGCATTTCCGGGAATTGTTTCCAGGCAGTTCTTGTCAAGGACCGTCCGGGCGCTGTCAGCGCGGATTTACGACAGTCAAATCCGGGTGATCCTGGATTCAGCGCTCCAGAAAGGAGTGTGTACCGGAAGGAGAATTCGGTGTCGGACTACCTGGACCCGACCGTCATTCCATTCGTCATCCTGTTGGTCTGGCCGGTCACCCGGTCGGCGGTGTTCCTGACCGCCGCCGCGATCAGCCTGTGGTCGCGCAAGCCGGCCCGGCGGGCCGAGGCGCGTCGACTGCTGCGGATGCTGTCCAACTCGGGCAGCGAGTCGTGAGATCCGCCGCCCCGGTAGCCACCGGGAGTCCGCAGTGGCGTCATTTCGGCCGGACCGTCGTAGCCGACCGGATTGACGCCGCTGCGGACTCCCCCGCGTCCTGGCCGCCGCTGACCTGCTCACCGTTTGACCTGCTGCCCGTTGACTTGCTGCCGGCCCGGTTAGGCGGGTGACGGCCGGAGTCGATATCCTCAGGCGCGCCGATGATTGGCGGGCTTCGCTACAGCCGTTCGCCGGTTGTTGGGTGATGACGGCTCGTGCGATCCTGGGAGCCTGACATTACTTGACGAATGTTGGCACGGTGTTCGGAGCGTGCTACGTGACAATCCCACCGCCTGACGGGGATGCGCTGTCCCCGGCCCTGCGTGAGTTCGTCGCGGCACTGCACCGGCTCTACGACACCGCCGGCCGGCCCAGTGCCCGGGGAATCAGCAAGAGCATCTGGCGCGATCCGGACCGGCCAGAGTCGGTCTCCCACGAGACCGTGGCCGGCGTGCTGCGCGGCACCTCCATCCCGGTCTGGGGCAAGGTCCGGTCGATCATCCTGGAGCTGGTCCGGGAAGCCCGCCGGGACACCGAGCGGGACACCCTGGTCGAGGAGTTCCGGCTGCTGTGGCTCGCCGCCAAGAACGAGGCCAGCCACCAGCGGCGCCGGCGGCCACTGCCGACCCGGCGGACACTGTCGACCCGTCGGCCGCCGACCCGTCAGATGCTGTCGACCCGTCAGATGCTGTCGACGAGTCCGAGCGACGAAACAGGTTCGGCCTCGGGGACGACATGGCCGGGGCGGGACCGGCCACCCGGGCCGGTACGGCCGCCGCCCGTGCTGCGCCCGCCGCCACCGCCGCCACTGGACGGTCGGGTGGTCGGCAGCCTGCCGGACCGCAATCCGCACTTCGTCGGCCGGCAACTGCTGCTCGCCGACATGCGCGGCAAGCTGGTGGCCTACCCGCAGGCGCCGCTGGTGCTCTACGGGCCGGGCGGAGCCGGCAAGACCCAGCTCGCCCGGGAGTACGCGGAGCGGCACGGGGAGGCGTACCCGGTGGTCTGGTGGGTACCGGCGGACCGGCCGGAGTCGGCCCGGCGTTCGCTGGTGGCGCTCGCCGAGCGGCTGGGCGTGCAGGCGTACCGCAGCGCCGAGCAGACCGTCACCGGGGTGCTCAGCCGGCTGGAGTCGCAGCAGTTCCAGTACCTGCTGATCTTCGACGGGGCGGAGGACCAGGAGGCCGTCCGTGGCCTGATGCCGACGATCGGCGGGCACGTCATCGTGACCACCCGGCGGCAGTCCTGGGCGCAGGACCCGGCCAGCGTCGGCGTGGAGGTGCCCGACTTCGACGCCGCCGAGGTGATCGCCTTCCTGCACCGGCGGGGCAGCGAGGTGTCCGCGACCGAGGCGGAGTGGATCGCCGACAAGCTCGGCCGGCTGCCGCTGGTGCTGGAGCAGATGGCCACCCTGCACCTGGCCACCGGGCAGCCGTGGACCGAACTGGTGGCCCGGGTGAGCGCCGCCGACACCGCGCTGCTGGCCACCGGCCAACCCAGCCACTACCCGCACACCCTGGCGAACTTCGTCGGGCTGGTGCTCGACCAGCTCACCGTCAACCATCCACTGGCCGCCTCGGTCTTCGAGCTGTTCGCCTGGTTGGGCAGCGAGCCGGTACCGGTGGCGCTGCTCAGCGCCGGCCGGACCGGGGCGGTCAGCCAGCCGCTGTCGCGGGTGCTGGCCAACCGGATCGAGCTGGGACGGGCGATCACCGACATCATCCAGTACGGCGTGGCCCGGCTGCACCGCAACGAGCCGCGGGTCGAGGTGGGGCCGCTGGTCCGGCTGGCGCTGCGGGACCGGCTGAGCGCCGAGGCGCTTGCGCGGGCCCGGCACAACGTGCACGAGATCCTCGCCGCCGCCGACCCCGGCTGGCCGGACGACGTGATCTCCCTGGAGATGCACCGCGAAGTGGCTCCGCACGTGCTGCCCGCCGGGCTGATCGAGGCCAGCCAGCCGAGCGCCAGGATGGCCGTCTACCACCAGATCCGCTACCGCAACCTGACCGGCGACCACGCCGACGCCGACCAGCTCGGTGAGGCGGCGGTCACCGCGTGGCGGGCCGACGCACGGCTCGGTCCGGGCGGCCCGGTGGTGCTGCTGGCCACCCGGGAGTGGGCCAACGCGCTGCGCGTGCTCGGCCGGTACCAGCAGGCCCGGGAGCTGACGGCGGACGCGCTGCACCGGATGCGGACCAGCGCCGAGTTCGGCGAGGACCACCCCGACACCCTGGCGGCGGCCACCAGCTTCGCCGCCGACCTGCGCATCGCCGGGGAGTACCAGCAGGCGCTGCGGCTGGACGAGGAGACCTGCCGGCGGCACGTCGAGCGCGGCGACACCGGCCGGATCCTGCGCGCCCGGCACAACCTCGCGGTCAGCCACCGGCACCTGGGCGACTACGCGGCGGCCGAGGAGATCGACCGCGGCCAGCTCGTGCAGTACCAGGAGCGCAACGGCAAGGCGCACGAGCAGACGCTGGCCGCCGCCAACGCGCTCGGCGAGGACCTCTACGGGCTCGGCCGGTACGAGGAGGTGCTGCAACTGCAGGCCGGCTACCTGGAGATCATCGGGCGGGTACTCGGCCCGGTGCACCGGGGCACTCTGCTCGCCCAACGCACCGTGGCCCGGGCGCAGCGCGGGCTCGGCCAGTTGAGCGCCGCCACGATCGCCCTGCACGCCCACCACGAACAGTGCATCGCCTCGTACGGGGCGGACCACGAGCGCACCCTGGCGGCCACCATGAGCTACGCCAACGCGCTGCGCGAGGGCGGCCGGCTGGGCGAGGCGCACGACCTGGCCACCGAAGCGGTCGCCACCTACCGTCGGGCGTTCGGGCCGCGTAACCCGTTCACCCTGGCGGCCGGGGTGAACCTGGCGGTCATCCTGCGCGCCCAGGGAGAGAAGCGCAGCGCGCGGACAGCCGACCAGGCCGCCGGCGCCGCGCTCCGCGAAGTCCTCGGCGACCGGCACCCGTACGCGCTGGTCGCAGCCGTGAACCTGGCCACCGACCGGGCACTGGCCGGCGACTGCGAGGGCGCGCGGGAGCTGTCCGAGCCGGCGTACCAGACCTGCCGGGCGGTGCACGGCCCACTGCACCCGCACACCCTGGCGGCCGGCGTGAACTTGGCCGCCGACCTGACCGCGGCCGGGGACGGCGACGCCGGCCGGGTGTTGCGCGAGCAGTTGATCGCCGACCTCGGCCGGGCGCTGGCGCCGGCGCATCCGCTGCTCGGGCAGGTCGCCGCCGGGCAGCGGATCGAGTGCGACATCGAGGTTCCGTCAAGCTGACAGCGCCGCCCCGCCGGGCTCAACGACAACTTCGAGCCAGTGCGTGGCTGGTCATGTCAGAACTTGTCAACCTGACTTGCCGCGTCCGGCAGCGCGGCTACGCTCACTTCGTTCCGCACCGGCGGCGGTCTCTTGCGCGCCAGGGTCGGAACCCTGCCGTCCGTGGGTGCGAGCGAGTGCGTGCCCACGGCCGGCGACCCCAAACCCCCGAGCGCCCCACCGCCAGTGCCGTACCCACCACAGAGCGAAGGACACGGATGGAACCCGTACCCGCGGCAGCGGCGCCGGACTGGGCACCGCTGGTCGACGTGTCCGGCTGGACCATGGCCGAGCTCGCCGGCGGCGACTCGGCGCTGGCCCGCTCCGTCCGACAGGTGCTGCGCGGCCTCGACGACCCGAACGGCGTGCTGTCCGCCTTCGACTCCTTCGCCCCGGCCGAGCCGGACCAGCCGGACAACCCCCCGCCGGCCGGCACGCCGTGACCGCAGTCGCCGTCGCCCACCCCGGACGACGCGACGACACCCCGGCGGAGCCGCCACCGCCCGGCGTGGCCCGGCGCGATCCGCGCCACCGCCCGGCGTGGCCCGGCGCGATCCGCTACCGCCGGGCGTGGGCTCGCGCGATCCGGACCCGGTGGGCACCGTACGGGCAGCGCAACAGACGGCGGCGGGCTGGCCGTACCGGGAACTCGATCTCAATGCCGTGCGGGCGACGGGCTGGCGGCCGACCCCGCTGCGCGAATTCGTCCTCAAGGTCCACCAGCGCTGCAACCTGGCCTGCGACTACTGCTACGTCTACACCCAGCCGGACCAGAGCTGGCGGGACCGGCCGGCGGCCATGCCGCAGCCGGTGTGGGGGGCCGCGGTGGCGGCGATCGGCCGGTACGCCGGGCGGCACCGGCTCACCGAGGTGCGCATCGTGCTGCACGGCGGCGAGCCGCTGCTGTTCGGCGCCGACCGGCTGGCCCGACTGGTGGAACAGGTGCGCGCCGAGCTGCCGGCCGGCTGCGTCGCCCGGATCGGCCTGCAGACCAACGGGCTGCTGCTGACCCAGGCCACCCTGGACCGGCTCCGGCCGCACCGGGTGGCGATCGGGGTCAGCCTGGACGGGCCACCCCAGTGGCATGACCGCCACCGCGTCGACCGGCGCGGCCGGGGCAGCTCCGCGGGCGTGCAGGCGGCGCTGGAGTTGCTGTGCCAGCCCGAAAACCGCGGCTCGTACGCCGGCATCCTGGCCACCGTGGCCCCGGACAGTGACCCGGTGGCCTGCTACGACGCGCTCGTCAGCTACCACCCACCCGCGATCGACCTGCTGCTGCCGCACGCCAACTGGCAGCGGCCACCGCAGCGGCCGGCCGACCGCCCGACCGCCCACGGCGACTGGCTGTGCGCTGTCTTCGACCGCTGGTACGGCCAGCCCGCCGCGCCCCGGGTACGGCTCTTCACCGACGTGCTCGCCCTGCTGCTCGGCGGACACAGCGAATCCGAGCAGGTCGGGCTGAGTCCGTCCGGCACCGTGGTGATCGAGTCGGACGGCGCGGTCGAACAGGTCGACGCGCTCAAGTCCGCCTACCCCGGCGCCTGCGCGACCGGCCTGGACGTGCGGCGCGACGAACTCGACGCGGTGCTGGAGGACCCGGGGATGGCGGCCCGCCAACTCGGCGTCGCAGCCCTGTCCGACGAGTGCCTGGCCTGCCCGGTGCACCGGGTCTGCGGGGCCGGCCACTACGCGCACCGCTACCGGCCGGGCACCGGCTTCCGGCACCCCTCGGTCTACTGCGCCGACCTGCGCCGCCTGATCGACCACGCCACCGACCGGCTCACCGCAGACCTGCGTGAACGAGCCGCCGCCCGCGCCGCTTCTCCGGACGCCTCCTCGACCGGGTCGGCCCCGACTGACGCCGACCCGGTGGGGCGTCCGGCCGACGCGGTAATCGGCGGGCTGTCGTGACCGGGTACCACCGGCTGCCGGCGGCGCACTTCGCCGGGCTGGCCGGCGGGGGCGGGGGAGCCGCCGCGATCGACCTGCTGCGCCGCGCCCAGCTCAGCAAGCACCTGCTGCTCATCTCGTACCTGCTGGCGGCCTGGCCCGGGCCGGCCGACGAACGCGACGCGGTGGCGGCCACCCTGGACCGGGCCCGCGCCGCCGACCCCGATGCCTGCGCCGACGTGCTGAGCGCGCCGCTGGTCGGCGGCTGGGCGGCGATCGCGGCTCGGGCGCACCGGCAGGGCAGCACCGACTGGGCCAACTTCGGCCACCTGGCCGGCCTGGCGGTACTGGCCTGCGCGGCGGCGGGTGTGGACGCCGAGGCCACGGTTCCGGTCCGGGACGGCTGGGTGGTGCTTCCCGGTCTCGGCGCGCTCGCCGTACCCGACGGTGCACCGGCGGTGGACCGGGCCCGGCTGCACAGCGACAGTGGCCGGCTGTGCCTGCGGGTCGGCGCCGCCAGCCGGGCTGTGCCGCTCGACCGGGCGCAGGAGAACGCCTGGTGGCAGCCGGTACGCGCACTGACCGGGCCGGTCGGGGTGCTCGACGTGCGGATCGCGCTGGACGACCTGCACCCGTACCGGCACGGCCACCACGCGCCACCGGCCGGCCGGCTGGAGCCCGCCGAGTTGGGCCGCTGGCAGAGCGGGTTCGGCGACGCCTGGCAGTTGCTGGCGGAGTTGCTGCCGGACCGGGCCGGCGAGCTGCGAGCCGGCCTGCGTACCCTGATTCCGTTGGCGCAGAACGACTCCCGGGCGGCGAAGAGCGCCACCATCCGGCACGCCTTCGGGGTCTTCGGGCTGACCCGGCCGCCGGACGCCGCCGAGTTCGCGGTCACCCTGGTGCACGAGTTCCAGCACTCCAAGCTCAGCGCGCTGCTCGACCTGGCGCCGTTGAGTGACCCGGCCGACCAACGCCGGTACTTCGCGCCGTGGCGTACCGACCCGCGCCCGCTCGCCGGCCTGATCCAGGGCGTGTACGCCTTCGTCGGGGTGGCCGACACCTGGCGGGCGCTGCGGGCCGCCCCCGGCCCGGCGGCAGCGCAGGCGCAGGCCCGGTTCGCGGCCGCCCGACTCCAGGTGGACCGGGGACTGACCGCGGTCGAGCAGTCCGGGGCGCTGACGCCGACGGGCGACGCGCTCGCCGCGCAGTTGCGCCGCACCACGGACGCGATGCTCGCCGAGCCGGTGCCGGCGGCCACTGTCCGCGCGGCGGAACAGGAGTTGGCGCAGACCTCGCGACAGTGGCAGACCCGCAACGACGCTGGTGGCAGCGCCGGCTGATCAGGTTGGCGGGGACTCGATGTCGCCCTCGGTGCGCCGACCCTGCTCCACCGCGACGACCTCGGGGTGCCGGCTGCCCAGGGCCAGCCGCAACCCCGCCAGCGACTCGTCGAACAGCGCGGCGGCCTGCTCCACCTCGCCGAGGGCGCGCAGGTCATGGGACAGGTTGACGGCCCGCAGCAGCACGTACGGGTGATCCGCGCCGTCCCGCTCCTCCCGGCCCGCCACGTCCAGCGCGCGGCTGATCGAGAGCAGCCCGGTGGAGAGCGCGACAGCCTGCTCGTACTCCCCGGCGAGAGCGTGGTCGGTGGCCAGCGAAGCACCCGCGCACACCGTGTACGGGTGCTCCGCGCCGAGTACCTGGGTCAGTTCGGCGTAGCAGCGCTCGTCGATCGCGCGGGCCGCCGCCGGTTCGCCCCGGGCCCGGTTCAGGATCGCCGAGTTGACCTCCGCGACCAGGGTGAGCGGGTGGCTCGGCCCGAAGTTGGTCTTGTAGCGGCTGAGCGCGTCGGCCAGGTACCGGTCGGCCTCCTCAAGGTCGTCGAGTTCGCGCAGCACGTTGGCGTAGCTGACGGTGGCCGCCACCGAGAACTCGTGCGGCGAACCGAACCGCTTCTCCACCCGCTCGTGGTTCTCCCGCAGCACCTCGGCGGCCTCCGCGAGCCGGCCGGTCTTGCGCAGCAGGATCGCGTGGATCCGGCCGCCCAGCAGCACCCGGCTGTGCCCCGGTACCAGCAGGTTCTGCAGTTCCGGCAGCCAGCGTTCGACCAAAGCCAGGCCGGCGGCGTAGGCGCCCATGCCGTAGTAGCTGCGGGCCATGTTCAGGTATGCCGACAGCGCGCGCGGGTCGTTGCGGCCGACGTCCTCCCAGTGCTCGGCCACCTCCCGGTCCAACCGCAGCGCCTCGGTGAAGGCGCCGATCATGCGCAGGTCCACCGCGAGGTTGGTCTGCGCCCGCAGGGTGTACGTGTCGCCGGGACCGAAGACCTCCCGGTGCCGGCCCAACGACTCCCGGTCGAACTCCAACGCCTCCGAGTACCGGCCGGCGATGCGCAGGTCGGCGCCGATCTGGGTACCGGTGATCAGGGTGAACTCGTGGCGGGGGCCGATGTCGGGGTTGCGCCGCATCCGGTCGTAGGCGTCCCGGACCAGCGGCGCGGCCAGCGAACTCTCGCCGAGAGTGCGGTACGCGTTGGCGACCTGGCCGCGGGCGAGGAGGGTCTGCTCGCCGTCGGGCCCGAGCCGCGGGATGCCCACCGCCGCAACCCAGGCCACCTCGGCGCGGGCCGCCAACTGCCGGCTGTTCTCGTAGTCGCCGACGACGTAGAGGTAGCGGGCGTGGTCGAGGACGGCCTGCCGACCGTTCGGGTCGTCGGCGTGGATCATGTCGGCCGGCTCCAGGTGCGGCCCCATCTCCCGCTGCCGGTCCAGCTCGCCGTGCTCGTCGGGGTCGCCGGGGTTGGCGGCGGCGAGCAGGTTACGGGCGTTGCGCAGAGTCTGCCCGGCCATCTCCTCGGTCAGGCTCTCCCGCAGTACCCGCTGGACCAGCCGGTGCACCTGGATACGCTGCGCGGCGTCCACTTTGGCCAGCCCGTACCGGCTGAGGTCACGCACGATCCGGCTGAGCGGGATCGACGCGCCCAGCGTGGCCCGCAGCGGCTCGCTGATGTCGGCTTCCTTGCCGCTGCGCAGCAACGAGATCGCCACCGGCTCGCCGCCCAGGTAGGCGAAGAGCTCGAACAGCTGCGCGGTGGCCGGGGCGTTGGCGCGCAACTGTTCCAGCGCCACGGTGACCAGCGCCGCGACGGTGGCCGGGTAGTTTGCCGGCTTGCCCTCGGAGAGCAGGTCGCGGATGTGGCTGTCGAGCAGGGCCAGGTACTCCCGGACCGGCATCGCGGTGGCCAGGTACCAGGCCGCCGCCTGCTCCAGGGCCAGCGGCAGGTCACCGAGCTTGTCGGCCAGCTCGTCGGCCTCGGCCGTGGAGATCCGCAGCCCGCTGCGGTCGTCGAGGCTGCGCCGCTGCAGCAGCTCGATGCTCTCGCCGCGCTCGAAGACGTCGACCTCGATGGCCCGGCCGAGCCCGGCCCACTCGTGGTTGCGGGTGGTCAGGATGACGTGCCCGCCGGTGGTCGGGACGTACTGGTCCAGCGCGCTGGGCGCGTCGGCGTTGTCGTAGACCAGCAGCCAGGACAGGTTGGCCCCGGCGAGGGCGTCGAGCACGTTGCGGGCGGTCTGCTGGCGGTCCTCGGTGGTGGGCAGGCCGAGCCGATCGGCGAGCTGGGTGAGCGCGGTGAGCACGCTCGCCGTCTGCTCGGCCGGGATCCACCAGACCAGGTCGTACTCGTCGAGGTGCCGGTAGACGTACTCGGTGACCAGTTGGGTCTTGCCGACACCACCCATGCCGTGCAGCGCCTGCGGCAGTACCGAGGCCTTGGAACTGGTTCGCAGCACGTCGGCGAGCCGGTCCAGCAGCACCACCCGGCCGGTGAAGTTCCGGTTCCGGATGGGCACGCCACCCCAGATGAGCGCGGCGTCCTCGGCCCGCCGAGCGGTCACCGGCTCCGCTCCGACGGGCCCGGGCCGGGACGTGGCGGTGACCAACCGGCCGACGGCCACGCCGCGCTCGCTGGCCGCCCGCAACCGGCCCAGCCGCTCCGCGTCGACGCCGAGCCCACCGGCCACCGTGTCGGTCCACTGCCGCAGACCGGCGGAACGGCTGTCGGTCACCACGTGGGCCAGCCGGTCGACGAAGGTGAGCAGCTGGGGAACCTCGTCGTCGGGCAGCGGCAGCCGCTCCAGGGCCCGGATCGCCGCCGGGATGTCCCGCCAACTCTGCAGCGTGCGCAGGTCGTCGGCGTTGACCAGTTCACCGACCGCGTCGGCGATCTGGCCCACCGGGATCTCGGCGAGCAGCACCCGCAGCGCTTCCCGGTCGGGCCGGGACAACACCGCCGGGCCGACGATGTCGGTGGCCAACGCGAGCGCCTGGGCGCTGGACTCGCCGGGATGGCGCCGGGAGATTGTGCCGGCGAAGGTGCGCAGGCCGCCGGAGCAGGCAACGCACGCATTGACCAGGGACGAAAGATCGTGTCGGGCGTCGACGAACCGGGTGGCGTCCAGCGGACGGCGCAGGATCGCCGCCACCTCGTCGGTCAGCAGGTCGCGCACATCCGAGTCGTGCAGGGCGGATACCCGCAGCAGCGCTTCCAGGAGCCGGTCGAACTGGTTTCGACCAATGAGCAGATCCGACACGGGGCACTCATTTCCCAGGCGCACAGGAATCGGGGAAACAGATAATATCCGACCGGCAGTGGTGGTCGGAACATCCGTGCGGCCCAATGGCACCCCGCACATTGCATCGACGAGCGTGACACTCTATCGTCGCGAGCCAGGGGCCGTGCCCGGACGCCGCCGCAGCGGCGCGGGTGCCAGGGTCACCGAGGGCACCGTTGATGATCGATTCGACGGCGGTGGCGTGACGCGACGCATCGTCCGACTGCGTGTACGTCCACTCCCGCGTACCCCGATCAACTCGGAGAACCCCAGATGCGCAGACATCTCCGCCCGGTGCTGGCCGCAGCCAGCGCCCTGCTCGCCGTACCGCTTGCCGTGGTCGCCTTCATCGGCCCGGCCGCGGCCCTGAACAACGGCCTCGGCGTCACTCCGCCGATGGGCTGGAACGACTGGAACACCTTCGGCTGCTCCGTCAGCGACACGGTGGTCCGGGGCGTCGCCGACGCCATGGTCACCAATGGCATGGCCGCCGCCGGGTACACCTACGTCAACATCGACGACTGCTGGTCCACGATGGCCCGGGACTCCAGCGGCAACCTGGTGCCCGACCCGGCCAAGTTCCCCAACGGCATGAAGGCGCTCGCCGACTACGTCCACGGCAAGGGTCTCAAGCTCGGCATCTACGGCGAAGCCGGCGCCACCACCTGCGCCGGCTTCCCCGGCAGCCTGGGCCACGAGACCCAGGACGCGAACCTGTTCGCCAGCTGGGGCATCGACCTGCTGAAGTACGACAACTGCGGCGACCACGGCGGCCTGACCAACCAGCAGCGCTACACCACGATGCGGGACGCGCTCGCCGCCACCGGCCGGCCGATCTTCTACAGCCTGTGCGAGTGGGGTCAGGACGCGGTCTGGACCTGGGGCGCCGGCGTCGGCAACGCCTGGCGCACCACCAGCGACATCCAGGCCAGCTGGGGTTCCGTCACCAACATCCTGGACCAGCAGGTCGGGCTCGACCGGTACGCCGGTCCCGGCGGCTGGAACGACCCGGACATGCTGGAGGTCGGCAACTCCGGCCTGTCCGACACCGAGTCGCGGGCGCACTTCAGCCTGTGGGCGCTGCTCAACGCGCCACTCATCGCCGGCAACGACATCCGCTCGATGTCGGCGGCCACCCTGGCCATCCTGACCAACTCCGAGGTCATCGCGGTCAACCAGAACTGGGGCGGCCGGGCCGGCTACAAGGTCCGCGACGACGGCGACCAGGAGGTCTGGGCCAAGCCGATGGCGAACGGCTCGGTCGCGGTGATCCTGCTCAACCGGGGCGCCGCCACGGCCACCGTCAGCACCACCACCTCGGCGGTCGGGTTGGTGTCGGCGTCGTCCTACCAGGTACGCGACCTGTGGGCACACAGCACGGCCGCCAGCACCGGCACGGTGAGCGCCAGCGTGCCCGCGCACGGCGCGGCGATGTATGTGGTGACCGGCGGCGGCCTGGTCTCAGCTTCGGCCTCCGCGTCCCGGTCTGCTTCGGCCTCAGCTTCGGCCTCCCGGTCAGCGTCGGCCTCGGCGTCGGCTCCCGCGCTTCGGCTTCGGCGTCGGCTTCGCGCTTCGGTTTCTCGGCGTCGGCTTCGGCCTCCGCGTCGGCGTCGGCTTCGGCTAGTGCCAGTCGGAGCAGTTCGCCTTCACCGGGTTCGCCCGCGCCGAGCGCCTTCAGCTGCGCGGTCACCTACGTGAAGTACGAGTGGCCGGGCGGGCTCACCACGGCGGTGACCGTCACGAACACCGGCAGCACCGCCATCAACGGCTGGGTGGTCCGGTGGACGTTCCCCGGTGACACCAAGGTGACCAACTCCTGGAACGCGACCATCGTGCAGAGCGGTACCGCTGTCACCGCCACCAACGTCAGCTACAACGCGGTGATAGCGGCCGGCGCCAGTGCCTCGTTCGGCTTCCAGGCCACCTGGACCAGCAACGACGCGGCACCCACCGGCTTCACCGTCAACGGCGTGCCCTGCGCCCTGCGCTGACCCTGTGCTCGGCGGGGACCGGCCATTCCCGGCCGGCCCCGCCTTGGCGTCGCCCGACGATCGGCCGGCCGGTCGAGTGCTCTCAGCCAGCCGGGAGCCCGGCGCGGGAGCTGCCAGCTGCGGGAAGCCGGTCGGCCGGCTCAGCCGACCGGGAGGCCGGTGCGGGCTGGCGGTCGGCGTGGCCCTCAGCCGACCGGGAGGCCGGTGAGGGCGGCGAGGATGCCCAGGGCTGCTGCGCCGAGCAGGGCGCTGACCACGCCGCGGCGGAGGACCAGCAGCCAGACCGCGGCCAGGGCGAGGACCGGGAGCTGCCACAGGTGGCTCAGCGACAGGCCAAGGAGCAGCGCGGAGCCGAAGATGGCGCCGATCGCGGCCGGGCCGGCGCCGGCCAGGAAACCCTGCACGGTGGCGTTGCCGCGCAGCCGGTCGAAGTGCCGCGCGCCGGCCAGGACGAAGACGAACGACGGGGCGAACGCGACGACCGCGGCGAGCACCCCGCCAGCCGAGGCCGGCCGCGGCGTAGCCGACCACGGCGACGGTGTGCACCACCGGGCCGGGGGTGATCTGCCCGAGCGCCACCGCGTAGAGGAACTGGTCGGCGGTGAGCCAGTGGTGGCGCTGCACGGCGTCCGCCCGCATCAACGGGATGATGACGAACCCGCCGCCGTAGGAGAGCGCGCCGACCTTCAACGCCGTCCAGGACAGCGCGCCCAGTACGCCGACTGCGCCGACCGGCCAGAGCGCCGCCGGCAGCGCGCGCGGTGGCGGGTCGGGCCGGGCGTCGCCCGCGGGCCGCGACCTCGACCACGCCGCAGGCCAGCAGGACCAGTACCAGCCAGGGGCCGAGGAGCAGGGCAGCCAGCGCACCGGCGACGGCGTACCCGATCCAGCGCCGCCGGCCGGCCCGGGTGGCGCCGGTACGCCGCCAACTCGGCGGGACCAGACTGGCGCCGGCCTGGACGGCGACGGCGGCCACCGCGGCACCGGCCCCGGCCGCCGCGCCGAGTACCGGCAGGGCCGGCTGCCCGGCGAGCAGCAGCGCCGACAGCGCCAGGATCACCACCAGCCCGGGGAGGATGAAGCAGACGCCGCCGAGCAGGCCGCCGCGCCAGCCGCGCAGCCGCCAGCCGCAGAAGATCGCCAACTGGGTGGAGGCCGGTCCGGGGAGCAGGTTGGTGGCGGCGATGCCGTCCTCGAACTCCTGCTCATCCAGCCACGCCTCCCGGGTCACGCAGAGCTGGCGGAGCAGGCTGATGTGCGCCGGCGGGCCGCCGAATCCGGTGACCCCGATCCGCAGCCACTGCGCGGCGATGGTGCGCAGCGGCACCAGCGGGTCGCCGGGTCGCGGCTGTGGCTCGGGTCCGGTCGGCACGTGCCGGATGCTAGTGCCGGCGGGTGGCCGTCAGGTTGCGGTACCGGCCCGCAGGGTGATCAGGGTGATCTCGCTGGGCGCGAAGATCCGCAGCGGCGGGCCCCAGAAGCCGGTGCCCCGGCTGGTGTAGAGCTGGGTACGGGTGCCGTGCCGGGTGAGTCCCTGCACCGTCGGCTGGTCGGTGCGGACCAGGTAGTGGAACGGCCAGATCTGCCCGCCGTGGGTGTGCCCGGACAGCTGCAGGTCGATGTCGTGTGCCACCGCGGCGCTCACCTGCTGCGGCTGGTGCGCCAGCAGCAGCACCGGCAGGTCCCGGTCCGCGCCGAGCAGCGCGGCCACATGGTCCTGGCGGTGGCCGGGGCGGCCGGACGACGCGGCGGTGCGGTCGTCGACGCCGGCGATCACCAACTGGGCCCCGTCCCGCTCGACCACCAGGTGCTCGTTGTGCAGCGGCTGCCAGCCCAGCTCCCGCAGGTGCCCGAGCCAGCCGTCGGCCTCGCCGAAGTACTCGTGGTTGCCGGTCACATAGGTGCGGGCGAGGCTGGCGCGTACGTCGCCCAACGGCGCGGCCTGTTCGCGGCGCTGGGCCACCGTGCCGTCGGCGATGTCGCCGGTGTGGCAGACGATGTCCGGCGTCGAGCCCGTTGACCACGTCGATGACCCGGCGGGACCACTGCGCCCGGTCGATCGGCCCGTAGTGGGTGTCGGTGAGCAGCACCACCCTGGTGCCGTCCAGGCCCGCGCCGAGCCGGTCCAGCCGCACGTCCACCCGGCGCACCCGGGGTACCCGCATCGCCTCGACGTAGCCCCAGGCGACCAGGACGGCGGAGATCGCCACGGCGACCCCGGCCACGATGCGTGACCGGGTCGGGTCGTCGACCCCGCCGAGCACCAGCGGTATCCGCAGCAGGTTGGCCAGCAGCGACCAGGTGAACAGCACCCAGATCACGCCCAGGATGGTGTCGCCGGTCCGGGCAGCCCAGTCCAGGCGCGCGCCCGTGGCCGGTGAACATCAGCACCGGGAAGGCGAGCGCGACGCCGACGAACAGCAGGGTGCCGGCGACCGTCAGCCCGGTCGACGCGCCCACCGCGGCCACCAGCGTCCACCACGGCACCCCGAAGAGCAGCAGCAGGGCGGTGGTGATGACCGCCCCGAACCGCAGCGCCCGGGACGCCCGCCGCGCCGGCGCCGCCGGTACCGCCTCACTGACCGCCACCGTCACCCACTCCTGTCGTCAGCCTGCTCCTCGGACTATGACACCCCGGGCCCTCACCAACCACGCCGCTCCCTCAGCGTCACCTCAGGCGGCAACTCCGCGCCGAGGCTGTCGGGGCGAGGGGCCTGGAACGCTCACCGCACTTATGGCTGTTATTCCCCGCCGATAACAGCCATAACTGCGGTGTCCGCGACGCGCCCAAGGGCGAGCGGGCGGCCGGCGGGCGGCGGGCGGGCGGGCGGCGGGTCAGTCGGGGAGGTGGGGGACGGTGAGGCCGGGGTCGCGGCCGAGGAGGGTGCCGCGGGTGAGGGAGGTGGAGCCGTAGCGGTCGCGGACGGCGTCCATGGCGGCGTCCAGTTCGCCGGTGCCGGCGCGGTCGAAGGGCAGCTCGGGTTGGGTGAAGCGGCGGTCGCCGAGGTTGCCGACGGAGATGCCGACCAGGGTCAGGCCCTGGTCCTCGATCAGCGGGCCGGCGGCGGCCAGCAGGCCCCGGGCGGTGTCCAGGATGGTCTGCGTCTGCACGGTCGGGCGGAGCAGGGTATGCGAGCGGGTGACCCGGCTGAAGTCGGCGAAACGCAGCCGCAGTACCACCGTGCGGCCCGGTCGGTTGGCGGCCCGCATCCGCCGGGTGACCCGGTCGACGAGGCCCATCAGGGTGGCGTCGATCTCGTCGGGGGAGTGCGGACCCCGGCCGATGGCGCGCTGGGAGCCGATCGAGCCGCGCCGCTGGCCGGGGCGGACCACCCGGGGGTCGCGGCCCAGGGCGAGCGCGTGCAGGTGCCGGCCGGAGCCGGGGCCGAGCATCGCGACCAGGGCCGACTCGCCCAGCCGGGCCACCTCCCCGACGGTACGGATGCCACGGTCGTGCAGCTTCTCGGCGGTGACCGGGCCGACTCCCCAGAGCAGTTGGACCGGCAGCGGATGCAGGAACTCCAGCTCCCGCTCGGGGGGCACGACGAGCAGGCCGTCCGGTTTGGCGACCCGGCTGGCGACTTTCGCGAGGAACTTCGTGCGGGCCACGCCGACGGTGATCGGCAGGCCGACCCGGCTGAGCACTTCGGCGCGCAGCCGGGCGGCGATGTCGGCGGGGCTGCCGCTGATCCGTTCGCAGCCCGCCGACGTCGAGGAAGGCCTCGTCGATGGAGATCGCCTCGACCAGCGGGGTGGTGTCCCGGAAGACCTCGAAGACGGCCTTGCTGGCGGCCGAGTACGCCGACATCCGGGGTGGCATCACCACTACGTCCGGGCACAGTGCGCGGGCGAGCCGGCCGCCCATTGCGGTGCGTACGCCGCGCCGCTTCGCCTCGTAGCTGCAGGCCAGCACCACCCCGCCGCCGACGATCACCGGCCGGCCGCGCAGCCACGGGAAGTCGCGCTGCTCGACGGCCGCGTAGAAGGCGTCGAGGTCCGCGTGCAGGATCGAGGCCGTGCTGGTCACGGCCGTATCTTCGCACACTTGTACGAACAGTGGTGTCGCCGGGAATGCCGGTTGCGCCGCTCGTGTTGAGCAGCATGCCGGGATACCCCCGGTGGGTACCTGAGGGGGATCAGATGAAGGTCCGTAGTTCGGTCCGCTCGCTCGCCCGTCGACCGGGTTCGGTCGTGGTGCGCCGCAACGGCCGGGTGTACGTGATCAACCACCGCAACCCGCGCTGGAACGGCCGCCAGGGCTGATCCGGCCGACCGCACAGCCATGCGGAGCTGACCGGGTCGGTAGGCCCGGTCAGCGCTCGTTGATGTCGCCGAGCACCGGCTTGACGTCCAGTACCGGGGTGCCGTCCAGCGCCTCCAGGTCGCTGACCTGCAGCGTGCCGCCGTCGATCGCGAGAATCCGGACCCGGTGCAGCCCGATCGGGTTCGGCCGGTCCGGTGAGCGGGTCGAGAACACCCCGGTCAATGGCCGGTCCGCCGCTCCCCGGGGCCGGACTTTCAGAGTGTCCCGGTCGGCCCGGTCCAACCAGGTCAGCAGCAGGATGTCCGCGCCGACAGTCAGCTCGGCCAGCGCGTCGAGGTACTCGGCCGCGAACTCCACCATTGCCTGCGGGCCGCCCTCGTCGCCCTGCCGGGGTGCCTGCGCGCGTTCGGTGAGCGGCGAGCGTACCCAGCCGACCGTCCGCAACTGCACTGGTCTCTCCTCCGCCGCCCCGACCGCCGCACCCGCGCCGGTACCGGATCAGACGGTACCGGCCCTTTCCGTAATCGGGTGGCCCGACGCCGGTCTCCTGAGCAGTGCTGGTTACCGGGCGCGGTACGCCGGTAACCTTCGGGCCCGAAGGGGAGGAACGCCTGATGGACGCAAGCGGCCGTGGTGGACCGGACAGTGCTCTGGTGCTCGCCGCCCGCGAGGGTGACCGGCGGGCGCTCGACGCGCTGGTCGCCGACTCCCTGCCGCTGGTCTACAACATCGTCGGGCGGGCACTGAACGGGCACGCCGACGTCGACGACGTGGTGCAGGAGACCCTGCTGCGGATGGTCGACCACCTGGCCGAACTGCGCGACCCGTACGCCTTCCGGTCCTGGTTGGTGGCGATCACCGTGCGGCAGGTCCGCGACCAGCAGTCCCGGCGTTCGGTGGCGTCGCGCCGCGACACCGACCTGGCCGACATGGGCGAGGTACCCGGACTCCACGATGGACTTCGCCGAGCTGACCATCGTCCGGTTGGGCCTGACCGACCAGCGCCGGGAGGTCGCCGAGGCGACCCGCTGGCTGGACCCGACGATCGGGAACTGCTCGCGCTGTGGTGGCTGGAGGAGGCCGGCGCGCTCGGCCGGGCCGACCTGGCGCATGCGCTGGAGTTGAGTACCCAGCACGCGGCCGTGAAGGTGAACCGGATGAAGGAGCAGGTGAGCGTCGCGCGAGCGGTGGTGCGCTCGCTGCGCGCGCAGCCCCGCTGCCCCGATCTGGCGGCCACCGTGCGCTCCTGGGACGGCGTGCCGGCGCCGCTGTGGCGCAAGCGGCTGGCCCGGCACGTCCGCGGCTGCGCGCTGTGCGACCGGCGCAGCTTCGGGCTGCTGCCGATGGAGCGGCTGCTCGCCGGCGCGGCCCTGGTCCCGGTCCCCGCGTCGCTGGCCAACCAGGTCGCCGGCGCGGTCGGCGGCGCGGTCGGTGGCTCGGCGGGCACCGGGCCGGGCTCCACCGCGGGCGGGCCACGGCGGTGCGGGAGGCGGTCACGGCAGTGCGGGCGGCCCCGGCAGCGGCGGTGGTGCCGGTGGTCACGGCGGTGCGGGCGGCGGCGGAGCAGGCGGACACGGGGGTACCGGCGGAGCGCACTCGGCAGGCGGGAAAGCGGTCGGCGGTAAGGCGGTCGGGGCGAAGGCGCTGGGTGGGAAGGCGGTCGCCGGCAAGGCGGTCGCCGGCGGGATGTTCAGCGGGTGGACCGGTGCGGTCGGCGCGGCCGGCGTGGTTGCCGCCGTGATCACGGCCGTTGTGGTGGTGGTCAGCTTCAACGCGGCGAAGCCGGAACCGGCCAGTGCCGGCGGGCCGGTACCCACGAGCAGCGCGAACGCATCCGGCAGCCCATCGGCCACGCCGTCGCCCTCGGCCAGCCTGGCGTCGCCGACGCCGAGCCGGTCGTCGAGCCGGCCGGCGGCTGCCCCGGCCACCCCGGCGGCCTCCACCCGCAAGGGGGTGAGCGCGTGGAAGTTCACCGGCGTGAACCAGGCGCTGGTCGACTCCGGCGCCCGCTGGTACTACACCTGGGCCACCGGCCACGACGGGATCACCACGCCGAAGGGGGTGGACTTCGTCCCGATGATCTGGGGCGGCAGCAGCGTCACCACCAGCGCGCTGAACCAGGCGAAGGCGGCGGGCAGCCGGTACCTGCTCGGCTTCAACGAACCGGACATGTCCGGGCAGGCCAATATGAGCGTGGACAGCGCGCTCGCGCTGTGGCCGCAGTTGCAGGCGACCGGGCTCACCCTGGGCAGCCCGTCAGTGGCGTACGGCGGCGACACTCCGGGCGGCTGGCTGGACCGGTTCATGACCGGCGCGGCGGCGAAGGGGCTCCGGGTCGACTTCATCACGCTGCACTGGTACGGCGGCGACTTCGTCACGGCCAACGCGGTCAGCCAACTGAAGTCCTACCTGCAGAAGGTCTACAACCGTTACCACAAGCCGATCTGGCTCACCGAGTACGCGCTGATCGACTTCTCGAACGGCACCCGGTTTCCCACCCAGGCGCAGCAGGCGGCGTTCTGCGCCGCCTCCATCACCATGCTGAACAGCCTGTCCTGGCTGCAGCGTTACGCCTGGTTCGCGCTGCCGGCCGACGACGCCAAGGACAGCACCGGTCTCTACCACAGCGGCCCCACCGCCACCGACGTCGGCCGCGCCTTCGCCGCCGCCCCCTGACCGCGCCTCCAGCCACCAGCCAGGGGCTGGACGGGTCAGGGCTGGGTCGGGTCGGTGCCGGGGCTCAGGCCGTCCAGCAGCGCGGGGTTCTGCCGGATCAACTCGGCGAGCTTGGCGGCGCTGCGGCTGGTCCGGGCGGCGCCGACGGCCGGGCCGACCGTCGGGGATTCAGCGGGGATGGTGGTGTGCACCGCGCCACCCCGGACGGTGAGCTCGGCGCTGTCCGGACCGTTCGCACCGGGTACCACAATGGCGACGGTGCCGGCGCCCCGGCGGACCAGCACCGCGGTGACGGCCCGCACCACCTCGTCCAGCAGGTCCTCGCCCTCGCCGTCGGCTTCCTGGGTGAGCAGCCGACGTACCTCGTCCCAGCGCTCCAGTCGGGCGAGCGCGTCGTCGAGTTCCCCTCGCATGTGTCTCCTCCTGGTCGCCGTCGTCCCGAGTCGCGCAGTGCCGGTCAGCGCGTCGAGCCGGCCCGCGCCCCGGTCGCCTTCGCCAGCGCCCGGTCGAGGACGACCAGCAGCGCGTCCCGGACGGAGAGCCGGTCGCGGGCGTCGTAGGAGATCACCGGGGTTGCCTGATCGACGGCGAGCGCCCAGCGCACGTCGTCCAGCGAGTGCGACAGCCGCCCGTCGAACGCGTTCACCCCGACCGCGAACGGCAGCCCGGCGCGCTCGAAGAAGTCGATGGCCGGATGGCAGTCGTCCAGCCGGTTGCTGTCCACCACCACCAGCGCGCCGAGCGCCCCGCGCGCCAGGTCGTCCCACATGAAGGTGAACCGGGCCTGGCCGGGGGTGCCGAAGAGGTAGAGCTTGAGGCTCTTGTCGATGGTGACGCAGCCGAAGTCCATGGCGACCGTGGTGCTGGTCTTGGACTCGTTGCCGCCGGGGTCGTCCACGCCGATGCCGGCCGAGGTCATCTCGGCTTCGGTGGTCAGCGGGGAAATCTCGGAGATCGCCCCGACAGTGGTGGTCTTGCCGACGCCGAAGCCGCCGGCGATGACAATCTTCACCGGTACCGGCGGCTTGCGCGGTTCACTCCGTTTCGTCACGGAGGCGGCCGACGGGGGCGGTCCGTTAAGCGATCGCACGTAGTCCACGCATCACTCTCAGAATCAGATCGGAGTCCACGGAGTGTGCGACGTCGAGGGAGTAGACGTCGACGTAACCGGCGGCGACCAGGTCACCGACGAGCACCTTGGTCACCCCCAGGTGCAGGTGCAGGGTCGCGGAGATCTCCGCGACCGACATCGGTTCGGCGCACAGCGACACTATCGCGCCGAGCTCCCGGGGTAGCCGGCCGGAACCGGACGGGTGGTCGGTCCGGGTGGTCACCTGGGTTTCCACCTCGAAGTCGTGCCCCTGTCCGGGTACCCGGCCGGAGGTGAGGATGAACGGCCGCAGCGACGAGCCGGTCGACTCGGCGGCACCGTCGTCCGAGGAGCTGCCGCCGGACAGGTACGGCCGGATCCGTGCGTTCGGTGCCGGCGTCGGCTCCTCGTGCGGCCGCCAACTCATTGCTGCACAGCGTTCTTGAGCTCGACGATCAGGCGCGGCGTCAGTGCCGCACCGGCCTTGTTGGCGAAGAGGGTCATTTCGTATGCCACCGCGCCCAGGTTTGCCGACCGGTCGGCAATCACCCCGAGTACCGAGCCGGAGCTGATCGCGGTGATCAGCAGGTACCCCTCGGCCATGTCCACGATCACCCGGTTCAGGGTGCCCAGCCGGTACCAGGAAGCGGCGCCGCCGGACAGGCTGGTGATCCCGGAGACCACGGCCGCCAGCCGCTCGCCGTTGGCCCGGTCCCGGATCCGGGACATCGCCATCGGCAGGCCGTCCGAGGAGACGGCGATCGCCTCGACCACGCCCGCAGTACCCGCCGTGAACGAGTCGAGCAGCCAGTTGAAACTCTGCGCCTCTGGGCTCAGCCTGACTCCGTCAGGTGGGCCGAAGCGTTCCGCGCTGTGCGGCGGGTACGGAGTGGTCATCGGGATCCTTCTTCTGGCTGGTCATGACGCACCTCGCGGAGCGCGCGGACAATGCCCGCTTCGAACTGGTCGACGAGGTCACGCACCTCCTCCGGGTCGGCTGGCCGGCCGGAGAAGGTCGGGGCTGGCATCGGAGCTGTCGCCGCGCGCCTGATCGAGGGCGACGCCCGGGACGCGCCGATGCAGTGGTGCCGGCATCGACGGTGCCGCTGGGTGGACGTCGAAACGGGCCGGTGCCGACAGCGGTGGTGTCGACAGCGGTGCTGGCGCCGGACGGTGGGGCTGGGGTGGACGGCGTCGGCGTCGTCGGCGGCGCGGGGACGGGGTACTGGCCGGCCGGCGGCCACGAGGGTACGGGTGCCGGCGGGGCCGGTGCGGTGGGCGGCTGTTCGGTGCGGGTGGACGCGCTGGGCCGGTGGCCGAGATCGGGCAACTGCGCGCCGGGTACCCGTCGGTGCGGCAGGCCGTTGTCCGCGCGGCCGGCGGTTCGCCCGGGTACCCCGGCAGGGTCAGCGGCGCGGTGCCGGCCTCCGCAGCGGCCGCCGTGACGGCAGCCGGGGCCGGAGCTGTGGCCGGGGACGGATACGTGCCCGGGGGCGGATATGTGGCCGGGGACGGGTACGCGGCCGGATGCCGGCGGCCGGCCCGTTGGCCGGGGCGACGGGTCGGGTCGGGCGTGGCCGTGACGCCGGGAACGCGGCGGCCGCCGGTACCGTCGCAGGCATTGCCGGCGCGGGTGGCCAGGCCGGCGGCGAGCTGGCCGGAGCCGGTTCGGTGGCGGGCAGGACGGTGGCCGAGCCCTCGATCACCTCGCCGCTGCGGTGCCGGGGAACGAAGGCGTCCCACGGACTGGAGCTGCGTACCGACTCGATCGCCCGGGACACCACTTCGGACGGGTTCGCCTCGCCGCTGGTGAGGACCGCTGCGCGGGCCACCGCACGGGCCGCGATCGGCCTGGACGCGACCGACGCGGCGCGGCCGGCGCGGCGAACGAGGTGGTCGCCATCGAACTGGCGGCCAGCAGCGCCGGGATCAGCGCCTCGGTCGGCAGTCCGACCGCGGCGGTGACGCCACCGCCCTGGGTGGCCAGCAGGGTCACCTCGACGCCCTGCCGACGGGCCAGTCGACCGACCACGAAGAGGCCGAGCACCTCGGTCGGGGTGAGGTCCAGCCGTTCCGGGCGGGTCAGCCGGGTGTTTTCCTCGGCCATCCGCTCCGGTGAGAGGCCGAGGCCGTGGTCGACGATCACGATCCGGGCGGCGCCGTGCGGCAGCGCCTGGCCGGTGACGGTGACCCGGGTTTGCGGGGGCGAGAAGGCGGTGGCGTTCTCCATCAACTCGGCCAGGATCAGTACCAGGTCGCTGATGGCGGCCGGGCCGACCACCAATTCGCTGGCGACGTCCACGTCGACCCGGTTGTAGTCCTCGATCTCGCCGAGCGCCAGCCGTACCACGTCACCGAGCGGCAGCGGGCTGAGGTGCGGGTTGGCGCCGTCGCCGCCGGAGAGCACCACCAGGCTCTGCGCGTTGCGGCGCAGCCGGCTGGACACGTGGTCGAGCCGGTAGAGCTGCTGCAACCGGGCGGGGTCGCTCTCCTCCCGCTCCAGCCAGTCGATCAGGGCGATCTGCCGGGCCACCAGATTCTGGGTACGCCGGCCGATGTGGCCGAACATCTGCGCCACGTTGCGCCGGCTGGCGACCTGCCGCTGGACCAGCGCGACTGCGGTGCCCTGCACCTCCTCGAAGGCGCGGGCCAGGTCGCCGACCTCGTCGCGGGCCCGCACGTCCACCGGATCGAGGTGCACCACGCCGGTGCTCTCGGCCTGGTCGTCGGCGATGCGGACCAGCTCGCTCTGGGCGACCCGGGAGACCCGGTTGGCGGAGGCGGTGAGTCGGGTCAGCGGGCGGACCACGGCGCGGGCCACCGCGGCGGAGAGCAGCGCCACCAGGATCAGGATCAGCAGGGCCGCGGTACCCACGGAGTACGCCGAGGTCAGTGCGGAGTTGCGTTGCTGCGTGACGCTGGCCAGCACGTCGTTGACGATCTTGCGTTCGATCGCCAGCGCGGCCTTCAGGAAGTCTCTCAGTCGCGGGTACAGCAGGTTGAGGGCGTCCTTCTGCAGCGCACCCCGCGGGTCGGAGCCGGGCGCCAGCGCCACCGCGCCGCCCAGTTGCTTGGTCAGGTTCTCCTGCAGTTCGGTGTAGAGCGCGAGCTGCTCGGGCGTGGCGTACAGGGTGAGCCGGTTGCCCTGCTGGTTGAGCTGCACCAGGACGGTCTGGTACTGGACGAACAGCAGCTCGTCCTCGGTGTCGCTGGCGACCAGGATCAGCAGCGAGGCGCCGAGGCTGATCTGCTCGTCGGAGCGCAGCACCGCGTCCAGTCCGACGATCTGGCGACCGGCCGAGGTGTGCAGGTCGATGTCGTCTTCCAGGGCCAGGTCGTTGATGAGCGCGCGGATCCGGTCGTCGTAGGTGGTGACGACCTGGGCCCAGTCGGGCTTGCCGGTGAGGATCTGGCCACGGATGTCGGCCAGCTCGTTGATTTTCGAGAGGTCCACCCGTAGCTGCGGGTTCAGGTTCTGGACGGAGCCCGCGAGCAGGTGTTCGACCTGACTGTTCACCGAGTCGATCTGCTGCTCCACGGTGGGTCGGCTGACCTGCCCGATCTTGTAGCCGACCGCGTACACCCGCTCCAGTTGGATCTCCTGGATCAGCGCGGCGATCGTCGCGGCGGCCCGGGTCTTGCGATCGAGGTCGTTGGCCCGGTTGGCCAACTGGACCCGGTCGTAGACCACCGGCACGGCGAGACCGAGCAGGGCAAGTAGCGGGATCGTCACGAGAATGGCGATCTTCCCGCGGATCCGGGTTCTGCTGAGGAGAATCGTTCCGCTCCATCCCGTGCGGGCGGGGCAGGTGGCCCCGCTGTGACCGGCGTTGAGTCCAGGGCCCGGCCGGCTGCGGCGGACACCGCGGACCGGCGGTCCCGTCAACGGACCTGAGGCGGACATTAACGGAGTAAACCAAGTCGATCCGTCCTTCGAACGGACAGCACTTACGCGGAACGGATGACCGTCGCCGTTTCTGTGGTGAGAGCGCCTACATCGCGTAGCGTGATCGCCTCGTTTCGTGATGTTGATAAATGTCCAGACGCCGGTTCCGGTGGCAGGACTTCCGCGCGGGATGATGGCGGCGGTCGGCAGAAGGAGAACCAGCAGCATGCAGCACATCCCGGTACGCACCTTCCACCCCCGGCGCGGCCGGATGGGGCCACGCCAGCACGACGTGCTCAGCCGGCTCGGGCCCACCCTGGTCACCACCGTGCCGGACGGACCCGGCCCGGCCCTGGACCTGGCCCGGCTCTTCGGCCGGTCCGCGCCGGTGGTGCTCGAGATCGGCTCCGGGATGGGGGAGAGCACGGTGGCCCAGGCCACCGCCGACCCGGACCGGGACTGGCTGGCCGTGGAGGTGCACACCCCCGGGATCGCCAGCCTGCTGTCCCAGGTGGACGCCGCCGGCCTGGACAACGTCCGGGTGGTCCGCGGCGACGCGCTGGAGCTGCTGCGCCACCGGCTCGGCCCCGGCCAGCCTGACCGCCATCCACGTGTACTTCCCGGACCCCTGGCCCAAGGCCCGCCACCACAAGCGGCGGATCATCGCCCCGGCGCACACCGCCCTGCTCGCCAGCCGGCTGCGTCCCCGGCGGCCTGCTGCACTGCGCCACCGACTGGCCCGAGTACGCGCAGGCCATGCTGGCCGCCCTGCGAGCCGAACCGCTGCTGGTGAACACTGTGGACGGTTACGCGCCCCGCCCGGCGCAGCGCCCGGTCACCCGGTTCGAACAGCGCGGCCTGACCGCCGGCCGCCCGATCGCCGACCTGATCTTCCGCCGCCGCCCCACCTGAGCCCCTGGTCGGCTCGTCGGAGCCGGTCGGTCGAGGGATGCGGTTCGCGCCCCGGCAGCCGTAGGCTGAGCCGGCTCCGGGCCGCCGGACGCGCCGCGCGGTCCGCGCATCACCCGCAGCCGGGTGCCGCGACCGGCGGCCCACCGCACCAAAGGGAGCCAGGGTGGGCGTCACCCGACGATCGGTGATCCGGGCCGCGGCCGGTACCGGCGTCGCCGGCCTCGGGGTACCCGCCCTCGCCGCCTGCCGGGACAGCCCGCACCCGGTGGCCGCCACCCCCGGCAGTACTCCGTCGCCGGGCGAGCCGCCGCCCGGTCAGCCTCGCCATGCACCTGCACGGCTCGTTCAGCGAGGGCCGGGCGAGCATGGCCGCGCACCTGGAGCAGGCCCGCCGGGTCGGCGTGGACGTGCTGTTCTGGACCGACCACGACTTCCGGGTGTCCGCGCAGGGGTACCGCACCCGGCTCGGCTTCGCGGCCGCCACCGCCACCGAGTTCGGCGTGCCGTCGAGTTGGGTACGGCAGGACGAGGGGAAGCTGAGCGGCGGCTCGGTCGTCCACGGGTCCGGCTACGCCACCGTCAGCGCCCGCTCGGCCGGTGCCGACGCCGGTACCGTCTGGCTGCTCGCCGACGCCTGGAACACCACCTACCGCACGTCCATCGGGGACACCACGATCGGCGTGGACGTCACTCCGGGGCCGGTGGGCGCCGACGCCGAGCTGCTGGTGGAGTTGCTGCTCTCGTACCACCCGGCGACCGCTGGCCGACCGGCCGGCCAGTACCGGCTGGTGTACCCGCTCGGCGGGTACCCCCGACCGACCCTGACCGCCGACGGCCTGACCGGCACAGTGACCACCCCGGTGGCCGGCGACACCCGGACCACCGTCACGCTGCGCCCGGCCCACGACATCCACACGCTGTGGCCCGACCTGGTCGCCGAGGACCACTCGCTCTACCAGCTCCGGGTCGGCGTGCGCAGCCGCAACGGCGAGCCGGCCGGCGCGCCGCTGGCACGCGGTCACCCTGGACCGGGCCGAGCGCGCCGGCCAGTCCTCGCTGGCGCTGCACCAGCGGCTGATCGACGCCTACGCGGCCGCGCTTCCCGCAACTCCGCCAGTACCCGGCGCTGGAGGTGTCGCTGACCCGGCACCTGAACTGGTTCGGCGGCTCCCTGACCATGCCCGACTACGGGACGAGGGCGCCGGTCAAGGACGACGCGCCGGCCGTGGTCAGCGACATGGTCCGTTACATCCAGCAGCACTCGGGGCTGGCCTGCTACAACCATCCGCTGTACGGCAGCCGCGAGGCGGTCGCCACCGAACTGGTCGGCTCCCGGGTCTTCGGCGCGGACCTCATCGAGATCGGCTCGGGTGGCCCCGCACAACTCGACCCGCTGCTGTACGTCTTCGACGCGCTGGCCCGCAACGGCGTCTTCGTCACCGCCAACGGGGTGAGCGACGACCACGACGGCACCGACTGGCTGGGCCGACCGGCGAACTGGGTGACGAAGGTGTGGGCGCCCTCGGTCGAGCTGCCGCAGCTGACCGCCGCACTGGCCGCCGGCAGCGCCTGGTTCTACCGGCCCGACCAGTGGGGCGGCGAGCTGGACCTGTCCGCCAACGGCCGGCCGGCGATGGGCGGCGTGCTGGTCGGCGCCGCCCCGGTCGCGGTGACCGTGCACGCCGCCGACCTGCCGGAGCGGGGCCTGCTGGAGATCGTCACCGGCGTCGTGGACCACCGGGCCGCCGCCCCGCACACCACCATCGAACTGGTGAAGGCCCGCGACGTCCCGGCCGCCGGCCTGACCTGCGACATCAAGCCCGGCAACTACATCCGAGCCCAGGTCCGCGCCGCCGACGGCTCGGTGGTCGGGGTGGGCAACCCCTGCTGGGTGCTCGGTGCCGAGCCGGCCACCGGCATCCCCACCCCGCGCCGCCTGACCTGAGCGGGATGCGCCGCAGGCCGGCGCCCTGTGGGGAGGCGCCGGCCTGCGGTGGTGGGGATCGGCCCGTCGGAGGGCGGGCCGACCTGGGGGGTTACGGGCCGACGAAGACGGCCTTGGCGCGCCAGTCGACGCCGTCGATGGTCGGGCCGGAGACGGTGGTGACGGTGGCGCCGGGTACGCCGCCGGTGAAGCTGCGTACCGTCAGGTTGCCGGTGCTGCGGCTGACCAGGTAGAGCGAGTCGCCGACGATCAGCAGGCCGCCCGAGTCACTGAAGCCGGTGGAGCCGGCGACGCTGAACTCGACCGGGCTGACGACTCCGCTGTCCGGGTTGAACCAGCGGTAGTACAGGCCGTTCTGGCCGGAGCGGGTGTAGTACAGCCTGCCGGCCTGGTAGGACATGCCGGTGTTGGTGGTGATCTGGCTGTAGAAGTTCGACGTGACGCCGGCGAAGGTCTGGCCGCTGCCGGTCTGGACGTTGTCCCAGTACGCGTCGTGGTACGGGTCGACCAGCGCCGGGGTGCCCCAGGTGGTGCCGTCGAAGGTGCGCTTGTACAGCTTGCCGTCCGACCAGCCGTAGAAGAGCTGGCCGCCGACCCAGAAGGCGTTGCGCGCGCCACTCCAGGTGGTACCGGTCGGGTCGGCCACAGCGGTGAGCGCCCCGACCGTGGTGGTGCCGTCGTAGCTGACCTTGCCGACCGAGTCCGGCGACACCGCGGCGGCCGCGTCCAGGTTGACGATCTCGACGGCGTCGATCAGCGGGTTCTCCACGACGTGGGTGAAGTCGATGTTCACCGTGCCGTCCGAGGTGACGGTGTACTCCTTCATCGCCCCGACGTCGTTGCCCACGTCGGCGACGATGTCGTAGTTGCTGAGCACCGTGGCGCCGTCGATGGCCACGCTGAACACCCGCTGCCCGACCGAGGCCGTGCAGCCGCACCGGTTGGCCAGGTAGAGCCGGACCGCGACGTGGGTACCGGTGGGCACCGGGAAGGTCCACTGCATCTCGGGTGCGCCGCTGGCGTCCCAGCGCTCGTCGGTGAAGAGCGCCGCCGGGGTGCCGGCCGGGACCGAGGAGTTCACGCTCGGCACGGCCGAGGCGCCGGCCGCATTGGAGCCGTTGTTGCGGTACGGGCTGGGGTCGGTGGCGTCCGCCGCCCAGTCCGGTCCGCCGTCGGTGGCGGCGATCAGCGGGCCACCGGCGTTCACCCGGTAGAGCACGTTGGTGCTGCGCGGTCCGGCGAAGTACACGTTGCCGGGCAGGCCAGCCGTCACGGTGGACGGCCGGGGCCACCCCGCCGGCCAGGTTGTACGCCCCGAGCCGCTGGTGCAGGTACTGGAAGTTGCCCAGGTAGTCGGTGTCGTACCCGAGCCAGAGCCGGTCCGACGGTGATCGCCATGGTGGTGACGCCGAAGCCGCGCGGGTTGCGGCCCGGGTTCCAGGACAGCGGGGTACCTGACAGCGGGTCGAGCGCCGCGATGCTGGCCCGGCCGACCGCGCCGGGCTGCGGGCTGTCCGCGCCGAGGGAGTTGTTCAGCCAGCGGAAGTGCCCGCCGACGTAGACCGCCTGCTCGGAGATGACGGTGGAGAGCAGGGTGTCGCCACCGGCCCAGTCCGCCCAGGTCGGGGTGACCGTGCTGCCGGTGCTGCCGGTCTCCCAGCGGCTCGCGGTGTCACACAGCACCGTGCTGCCGAACGGGCCGCCGGTGCCCACCACCACGAAGTAGCTGCCGTCCGGCGACATCGCGATGTCGCGTACCCAGGAGTCGAAGCCGCCGATGTTGCACTGGGTCTGGAACGACGCGGTGTTCCACGTCGACAGCGTCGCCCCGGTCGAGGTCAGGTCGAACTTGGCGATCTGGTCGTGCAGCAGGCCGCCGGCGTTCTTGAAGTTGCCGATCACCCACATGGCCGAGCCGTCCGGGGTGACGGCGATCCGCGCCCCGCCGACGCCGGCGTTCGCGCCGGAGGTGCCGTTGTAGTTGTGGTGGCCGGTCAGCGCCGTGGTGATCCAGGAGTCCACCGCGCCGGTGGTCGGGTTGAACGAGGCGATACCGCCGCGTGCCTGGCCGGGTTGCGCGGTGGTGAAGATGCCGGTGGCGACCAGGTGGCCCTGGGCCAGCTTCAGGTCGAAGACGGTGGCGTCGATGGCCTGGTTGGCGAAGGTGGTGACCAGCGAGCCGTCGGCGATGTTGATCAGCGCGAGCTTGCGCCGGTTGGTGCCGTTTACGGTGTTGAACTGGCCGCCGATGTAGACGGTCCCGGCGGTCGGGCCGGCCAGGATGCTGTAGACGGGGTTGTTCAGCACCGGCGCGAAGGTGGTGCTGATCAGGCCGGTGCTCTTGTTGAAGGACAGCAGGTAGGTGCGGGCGTAGGTGGTGGCCGTGTCGCCGTGGTTCTGCGCGGACGTGAAGGTGCCGCCGACCAGCACGTTGGTGCCGGTGTCGAGGATCGCGTCGACCTCGCCGTCGAGAATGTTCGGCGTCTTGGTCGCCGGAGTCGTGCCGACGAGGGTGGTGTGTCCGGGCGCGGCGGACGCCGGGTCGGCGGCGACTGCGCCGGTTGCGGCCAGCGCAACGGACAGGCCGAGGGTCGCGAGCAGGCGACCGCGGGAATGTTGAGGGGCCAACGGGGCACTCCGGAAGTCGGGGGGCAGGACTGCGCCGGTGCTGCGCTGACGGCGGACGCGGGTCCCCCCGGCTCAGTGTCCCGCCGTCGCGCGGTCGGTCCGGCGCATCGGTTCGTAGGCAGCTTGCTGCCCGGGTGACGAGAAGTCCAGCGACCTGTCGGCATCCAGGGCCGATCTTATTCGGCAGTCCTGATCGGACAGTCGAAGGGTGCCGCCTTCGTCGGTCGACCGGCTGACCGATCTGATCCGTTCGGCGGGTCGGGGCACCGGCCGGCCGATGCCGTCCGGGCGATCCTGCGTGTTCGACTCCTTACCGAGGGTGGGCGTACGGCTGGCGTCGCCCACCCTCGCTCCCCACACCCGCGCCGTCGTACGGGTGTGGTGCGCTGAGTGGTGACTCAGCGCGCCGTGACCGCAGCTGCGGTGGCCCGGTTGCCTCGTGCTCAGCCCAGTCCGTCAGGGGCGATGGTCAGCGTGATCTGGGTATCGGCCGGCACCCGGGTACCGGGGCGGATCGACTGTGCCGTAACCACCCCGCCCGACTCCAGGGTCACCGGCGCACCCTTGCGGTCCACCAGCTTCACCTGGCCGGTGAGGCCGGCCGCCTGCAACTTGTTGAGCGCGTCGCCCACCGGCATCCCCACCACGTTGGGCACGGTGACCAGGGCCGGACCGCCGGTGCCGGACGGGACCGGGCTGGCGGGCGAGGTGGGGCTGATCGTCCAGGTGGCGCTCGGGGAGGCGCTGCCGTCGCCGGGCGCGCCGGGTGCAGCCGTCGCCGACGCGCTCCCCGACTGGCCGGCGCCGGAGCTGGCGGACGCACCCGGTGTCGGCGTGCCGGCCGGGCCGGTGGCGGTCGCCGCAGTCGTTGCCGTGGGCGTGCCGCCCGGCGAGGTCTGGGGTTTGTCGGCCGGCTTGCGGATGATCAGCGCCAGCGCGCTGGCTCCGCCGCAGCACAGCAGGAGCAGTAGGAGCAGGAGCAGCAGCCAGACCCATCGGGGCCGCTTGCGCTTCTCCTCCTCGGCCGTGCGATGGGCAGCCGGCGGTGGCCCGGCGGCAGGCGGTGGCGCGGCGGCAGGCGGTGGCCGGCGGCAGGCGGTGGCGCGGCGGCAGGCGGTGGCGCGGCGGCAGGCGGTGGCGCGGCGGCAGGCGGTGGCCCGGCAGCAGGAGGTGTGGTGGCAGGCGGGGCGGGGGCAGCGGGTGGCTCAGCGGCGGCGGGTGCCGGGGAGGCGGCCGGCGGTGCGGCGGCTTCGCCTTCCGGGGCCGCGCCGGAGGAGCGCAGCGCGCCGCTGGCGGGCGGTGCGGCCGGGCCGGTGGGGGCGTACTCGCCGGAGCTTGCCGGTGGGCTCGTCGGTTGGCCGGGCTCGGGGGCGGGGTTCGGGTCCGACACGGGCACCTCTCCGGAGGACAGTGCGACAGGGCACCGCACATGATGACCGCTGGTTAGAACAGCTGTCCAGCGATGCAGGTCGCGGGCGGGCTGTCGGACACCCCACCCGATCCGGCCCGGAACGCGAGGCAGTTTGTTGGAACGGCAAACTATTGACGGCCCCATTCCGTTGTGTGAATCTGTCTGAGGCGACCGGCGCCGGGAGAGCAGGGCAGCTCCCGTGCTCAGGTGGTGCCCCGGAACCCGCGATGTCGCGCGGATCGGCGGCCCCACCTCAACCCGTCATCCCCCATCGCAGGGAGCCCTTGATGCGCAAGAGATTCGCCATCGGCCTCGCGGCCGTGGTGAGCGCTGCCACCGCGGTCGTGACCGTCCAGCTGGCCGCCGCACCCATGACGGCCGGCGCTGCCGCGGCCGACCCGTACACGTTCAAGAACGTGCAGATCGCCGGCGGCGGCTTCGTCCCCGGCATCATCTTCAACCAGACCAAACAGAACCTGATCTACGCGCGTACCGACATCGGCGGCGCGTACCGGTGGGACGAGGCCAACCAGCAGCTGGATCCCGCTGCTGGACTGGGTGGGCTGCACCAACTGGGGCTACAACGGCGTGGTCAGCCTCGCCACCGACCCGGTCGACACCAACAAGGTGTACGCGGCCGCCGGCATGTACACCAACAGCTGGGACCCGAACAACGGCGCCATCCTGCGCTCGTCGGACCAGGGCGCCACCTGGCAGACCACGACGCTGCCGTTCAAGCTGGGCGGCAACATGCCCGGCCGGGGCATGGGTGAGCGGCTGGCGATCGACCCCAACAAGAACAGCATCCTGTACTTCGGCGCGCCCAGCGGCAACGGCCTGTGGCGCAGCACCGACTCCGGGGTCACCTGGGCCAAGGTGACCGCGTTCCCGAACCCGGGCAACTACATCGCAGAGCCCGGGCGACGCCTACCACGGCGACAACCAGGGCGTCGTGTGGGTGACGTTCGACAAGTCCAGCGGCACCGCCGGCAGCACCACGCAGACCATCTACGTGGGCGTGGCCGACAAGAACAACACCGTGTACCGCTCCACCGACGGCGGCACCACCTGGTCGGCCGTCGCCGGCACGCCGACCGGCTACATCGCGCACAAGGGCGTGCTGGACACCGTCAACCACTACCTCTACATCGCCACCAGCGACACCGGCGGCCCGTACGACGGCGCCAAGGGTGACGTGTGGCGGCTGAACACCACCACCGGCGCGTGGACCCAGATCAGCCCGATCCCGTCGCGAGCAGCTCGGACGACTACTTCGGCTACCGCGGCCTGACCATCGACCGGCAGCACCCGGGCACCATCATGGTGGCCAGCCAGATCTCCTGGTGGCCCGACATGATCATGTGGCGGAGCACCGACTCCGGCGCGACCTGGACCCGGGTCTGGGACTTGACGCAGCTACCCGAGCCGCAGCTTCCGGTACACGCATGGACATCTCCTCGGCGCCGTGGCTGACCTTCGGCGCCAACCCGTCCGCCGCCGGAGGTGACCCCGAAGCTGGGCTGGATGAACGAGTCGGTGGAGATCGACCCGTTCAACTCCAACCGGATGATGTACGGCACCGGCGCCACCCTCTACGGCACCACCAACCTCACCAACTGGGACGCCGGCACGCAGTTCACCATCAAGCCGATGGTCAAGGGCCTGGAGGAGACCGCGGTACTGGACCTGATCAGCCCGCCGACCGGGGCGCCGCTGATCAGCGGGCTCGGTGACATCGGCGGCTTCCGGCACACCAGCCTGACCCGGTGCCGGCGATGATGTTCACCGCGCCGCAACTTCACCAGCGACCACCAGCCTGGACTACGCGGAGACGCAACCCGAACATACATGGTCCGGGCCGGCAGCTTCACCGACTCCGACCGCCCGAACGACAGCCACGTCGCGTTCTCCACCGACGACGGGGCGAACTGGTTCCAGGGCAGCGAGCCGGGCGGCGTCAACAGCGGCGGCACGGTGGCCGCGGCGGCCGACGGCAGCCGGTTCGTCTGGGCCCCGGGCGACGCCGGTATCCAGGTCGTCTACTCGGTCGGCTTCGGCAACTCGTGGTCCACGTCGACCGGCGTGCCGGCCAACGCGGTCATCGAGTCCGACCGGGTGAACCCGCAGAAGTTCTACGCCTTCGCCAACGGCACGTTCTACGTGAGCACCAACGGTGGGGCCAGCTTCACGGACCGCCGCCAGCGGGCTGCCCACCACGGGCGTGAAGTTCAAGGCGGTACCCGGGCACGAGGGCGACATCTGGCTGGCCGGCGGTGACCGACGGGCATGGTTCGCACTCGACCAACAGCGGGACCAGCTTCACCAAGGTCGCAAGCGTCACCGAGGCGACCAACATCGGCTTCGGCGCGCCGGCTCCCGGCCAGTCGTACCAGGCGCTCTACACGGTCGCCAAGATCGACGGAGTGAACGGCGTGTTCCGTTCGGACAACTCCGGGGCGAGCTGGGTCCGGATCAACGACGACCAGCACCAGTACGGCAACATCGGCGAGGCGATCACCGGTGACCCGCGCGATCTTCGGGCGGGTCTACATCGGCACGAACGGCCGCGGCATCATCTACGGCGACCGGGTGAGCACCACGACCCCGTCGGTGTCGTCGAGCCCGACCACGTCGCCGTCGCGGACCGCCTCGGCAAGCGCGTCAGCGTCACGGTCGGCGTCGTCCAGTGCGTCGCCGTCGCGGTCCGCCTCATCGAGCGCGTCGCCGTCGCGGAGCGCCTCGTCCAGTGCGTCGCCGTCGCGGTCCGCCTCGGCGAGCGTGAGTCCGTCGACGTCACCGGCCACGGGCGGATGCCGGATCGGCTACTCGATCGTCGGACAGTGGGCCGGTGGCTTCCAGGCCGCCGTGCACATCACCAACACCGGCTCCACGGCGATCAACGGCTGGACGTTGAAGTGGTCGTTCGCCAACGGGCAGGTGATCACCCAGATCTGGGGCGGCACGCCGACCCAGTCCGGGGCCGCCGTCACCGTGGTCAACGCCAGTTACACGGCCCAGTTGGCGGCGAACGGCGGCAGCCAGGACGTCGGCTTCCTGGCGAACTGGACGAGTGCCAATGCGGTACCCACGTCGTTCACCCTGAACGGCGCCTCCTGCGCCATCGGCTGACACCCCCAGCCTGTGGCCAGCGGCGGCCCGGACCTCTGCAGGGGGTCCGGGCCGCCGCCCGTTTCGACCGGGGAGACTCAGGCGCCCAGCCGGCTGAGGATCTCGTCGACCACCGCGCTCGGCGACGCGGTGTTGTCCACCTCGATGGCGTGCTCGTCCGGGTCGGGTGGCTCCAGCGTGGTGAGCTGGCTGTCCAGCAGGTCGGCCGGGAAGAAGTGGCCGGCCCGGTGCAGCACCCGCTCGGCCAGCAGATCGGCGCTGCCGTCCAGGTAGACCAGCCGGACGTGCTTGTGCCCGGAGCGCAGCACGTCGCGGTAGGAGCGCTTCAGCGCCGAGCAGGTCACCACCGCGTCCTCGCCGGCCTCCTCGCAGGTGTCGATCCACTCCGCGATGGCGTGCAGCCAGGGCTCCCGGTCGGCGTCGTCCAGCGGTTGGCCGGCCCGCATCTTGGCGATGTTGGCGGTCGGGTGGAACTGGTCAGCTTCGGCGTATACGCAGCCCAGCCGCTGCGCCAGCAGGGTACCGATGGTGGTCTTCCCGCTACCGGAGACGCCCATCACAACGACGATCACTGGCTTGATCACCGGACCATTATGGGTCACCGGTGGTCCACCAGGATCGTCGAGACGCCGCTGAGCGCCTGCAGGTCGTAGCGGTCGCCGGCGCTGTCGTAGGAGTCGGTGGTGAAGGTCTGCTGGGAGATGCCGCCGTGCGCGACGCCGTCGACGGTGGCCGAGCCGGCCCCGCCGGTGACCGCCAACCTTGCCGGTACCCCGTTCGGCAGGTGCAGCGTCCAGTTGGACGCGCCGCCGGAGAGCCGGACCGGCACGGTGCCGTGCGGCTTGGGCAGGCTCGCCTCGATGGAGCTGATCCCGTTGACGAAGTCCAGGCTGGCCAGACCGCCCTCGGTCAGGTCGAGGTGGGCCTCGCTGGAGCCGCCGCCGAGCCGGATGTGCCAGGCCACGTCGTCGCTCAACTCGATCAGGACGGTCGACGCGCCGTGCTCGCCGCTGTCGGTGAGCTGCACCTCGACCCGGTCGTCCTGGCGGACCACGGCCGGCAGCATCGCCCCGTCGTCCGGGGTGGACACCCGGTAGTCGTCGCCGTGCAGGTCGCCGCTGCGCACGGTGACGGTGGTGACCCCGCTGACCAGGGCCAGCGTCGCCTCGTCCCGGTCGCCGAGGGTGCCGGTCACCCGGTGCCGGTCACCGGAACCGTCGCCGTCGTGGTGGCCCACCGACCGGTCCAGTGCCCGGATCCCCACGATGAACAGGGCGAGCAGCAGCACGCAGCCGATCAGGACGGCCCCGAAGATCAGTAGCCGGCGGTCGTTCGGGCCACCGGGCCGGTCCGGGCCGGTGTCGGCTCCGCGCGGCGGGGGTACCGGCCCGTCCGTGCCGGGCTGGGCGGCCAGCTGGTCTGCGGGCTGCTCCCGGGGCAGCTGCTCAGCAGGTGTCCCCGCCGGTGGAGTCGCGTCCGGCGCGGAGTGCCGGCCGGTTCCGTCGGCCCCGTGATCTACCGTGGTCATCGCCGTCGATCCTCTCGCCTCGTCCGCCGGCCGCCGCCGGTGCCCCTTCCCCCGGCATGTACCCGTCCGGCGTGCGACGATCGCAGCATGGCAGGTCACAAGAGTGTGACGGCAGTCACTATCGAGGCCGCAGAGAAGAAGTCCTTCGCCACCGCCGTCGACTGGCCCGGCTGGTCCCGCTCCGGCCGGAACGAAGAGGCCGCGCTCGACGCCCTGGCCGAGTACGCCCCCCGCTACGCCAAGGTCGCCGCGCTTGCCCACCAGCGGTTCCCCGCGCACCCCGAGTTCAGCGTGGTGCAGCGGTTGGCCGGCGACGGCAGCACCTCCTTCGGGGTACCCGGGAAGGTCACCGACCCGGACCGCACCCCGCTCACGCCGGCCGCGGCCAAGTCCCGGCTCGCCCTGCTCAGCGGCGCCTGGGAGTACTTCGCCCAGGTGGTCGCCAAGGCGCCGGACGAATTGCGCAAGGGTCCCCGGGGCGGCGGCCGGGACACCCCGCAGGTGCTGCGGCACGTGCTGGACGCGGAGTCCGGGTACGCCCGGCAACTGGGCGTGAAGCTGCCCGCACCCGACGCGCCCGCCGACTGGGACGAGCTGCACGAGGCCATCCTGGCGGCGCTGGCTGCCCGGCCCGACGGCGAACCGGTCGCGGAGGGCCGAAAGTGGACCGCCCGGTACGCCGCCCACCGGATCGCCTGGCACGCCCTGGACCACGCCTGGGAGATCGAAGACAAGTCCGCGTAGCGACGCCGGTCGACTCGGCCGCGTCGAGGCCGGGTCCGCTCATGCCGACGCCGGCCCGCTCAGCTCAGGCGGACGCCGATGAGGAAGATCGCTATGCCGACGAGGACGACGACGAGCAGCGCCAGTGCGGCGGGTAGCCACAGCGGCCGGGCCCGCCGCGCCGGGACCGCGTCCAGTTTCGCGCGTACCTGACGCATCAGCACCAGCGGATCCGCGTCGTCGTAGCTGATCGTCGGGTCGGGCTCGGGCGGGGCGCCCAGCCGGCGGGCGTCGCGGCGACCCAGGCGCGCGCCCAGCGCCCGCCAGAGCTGGAACGATTCGACGTCCACCCGCTCGATCACCGCCTGCGCGGTACCCACCCGGGTAGCCGCCGCGTCCGCCCCCTCCTGCGCCTGCCGGACGGCCGTGCGGGCCGCCGCCAACTGCTCGGCGTACCAGCGGTGCGCCGACTCCTGCTGGCGGACCAGCTCCTGCCGGGCGCCGGCCAGCTCCCGGATCAACTCCGGATACGCCTCAGCCATACGGGATCACCACTTCCGCCGTCCGGTGCACGCTGCGGTCGAAGTAGAGCCCGCGCCACGGGCGGGGGTGCCAGTCCGGGCCGCCGGGGTGCGGGTACAGGGCCGCGAGTTCCGCGCCGTGCACGTCCAGGGCCACCCACGCGCCGATCGCGTCCGGCCGGGCGCCGGGGCCACCGAGGTCGTCACGGAGCCGGCCGACCGAACGCCACCAGCCCAGCACGTGGGTGTGCACCTCGGGGCCACGGTTGAGCAGGTGGCGCAGGTTGGCGTGGCCACCGCCACCGGGCCGGTCGGCGGCGAGCACGCTGGCAGCCGCGTCGACGGCGTAGAGCACCAGGAAGTGCGGGACCACGAACGGGCCGGGGCGCAGTGTCGCGGCGGTGGCGGCGAGCAGGTCGGGCAGCGTGTCGCCGTCGTACACGGCGGTGTCCGGGGGCAGTTCGGCCTGCAGCAGCGCAGCCGCCTCGACGGCAGCGGAATCCAGGCAGGCCAGCGAGAACCGGGCCGTCCCCGGCGGGTACGCGCGGGACAGCGACACGGCCGCCGAGTGCAGCACCGCGCACGCCTCCTCCACCTGGGTACCGAGTACCGCCAGGTTGCGGCCGGGGGCCCGCGGCAGCCGCAGCCGGGCCGACCGGGCCCGCACGTCGATCGACGCCCCGACCAGCGCCACCGGCTCGGCCGGCGCGCTGGTCGGCAGATGCATCGGGTAGTCGTCGGCGTCGCGCAGTCGGGGCACCGCGTCGCCGTCGAAGAGCCGGGGAGCGGCCGATCCGGCCGGCCGGGCCTGCCACAGCCGGCCCTGCAACGCGGTCCACAACTGCCGGTCCGAGGCGGCCGGCACCCGCACGATCTGGTTCGCCTCGGGTGCCCCGGAGTCGGCGTTGACCACCGCGTGGAAGCGCGGCACGGTCTCCGCGGCGGTGTTCGTCTCGGCCAGCACCCGGCGCGCCTTGGGCAGCGCGATTCGCAGGGTGAACTGGGCGACCAGCCCGCTGCGGCCCCAGAGCGCCTCGATGCCGGACAGGTCCTGGCTGGCCAGGATCAGGTGGATGCCCTGCGACCGGCCGCGCCGGGCCAGGTCCTCCAGCAGGGTGACCGCCTCGGAAGCGAGCGAGTCCCGGCCGGCGAGCAGCACCTGGAACTCGTCGACCACGGCCACGATCCGGGGCCAGTGCCCGCGGGGCTCCTCGGCCCGCAACTCGGCCAGCGTGGTCACCTCGGCCCGCTTCGCCGCGTCGGCGCGGGCCCGCAGCAGCGTGGACAGGTGCCGCAGCAGCGCCAGGCCGAACTCCCGGTCGCTGTTGACGTTGATGCCGACCAACTTGACGTGCGGCAGCCAGCTCGGATCGCGGGTACCCGGCGCGAACCGGGCGAAAGACACCCCCTCCTTGAAGTCGAGCAGGTAGAGCTCCAGCTCGGCGGGGGAGTAGCGGGCCGTCAGCCCGGCCAACCAGGCGAAGATCAAGTTCGTCTTCCCGGTACCGGACGGGCCGCCCAGCAGCGCGTGCGGTGGGAAGTCGCCGAGCGTCACCCGGGCCGGCAGGCCGTCCGCGCCCTCGCCGAGCGGCGTGCTCAGCCCGTTCGCCGACGACTCGGTCCAGAACCGGGTGGGCAGCAGGCTGGTGGCGTCGATCGGGGCCGGCCCGGCCAATACCTCCCGCGCCACCGTGCGGCAGGTCGCGGTGACGAGTTCGGCCGGCGGCGGCTCCGGGTGCACCGGCAGTCCCGGGTACGCCGGCAGGCCGGCCAGCCCGTCGGCGAGGGTCACGTCCTGCACGCCGGGCAGCGCCGGCCCGCCGATCCCGTGCAGGATCAGGTGTACCCCGCAGGCCACCCCGGTGCGCAGCACCCGGTCGAGTTGGGCCTGCTCGTGCCGGGTCAGTTCGGCCGCAGTCGGCTCGCGCAGCAGTACCGCCACCCGCCACGGCTCCGGCCGCCGCCCGGTCGCCGCGAGTTCCCGCAGCGTGCGATGCTCGCCGGCCAGTACCGTCTCGTTGATCCGGCGGATGTGGTCGACGAGTTCGTCCAGCAGCGCGCCGAGTCCGCCCGGCCCGACCAGCCGCAGCACCCCCGCCGGGGCCAGCGGCGCGAACCCGGCCAGCGCCCCGCCGAGCCGCTCCGGGTCGTACCCGAACACCCGTACCTGGCCGGGCAGGCTGTCCCCGAGCGCGCGCAACAGCAGCGCGGCGATCACCGAGTCGGCGTGCGCCCCGGTCCCCCCGTCGCCGTGCAGCCGGATGTGCGCGTGGTCGAGGAACGGCAGGAACGCCGGTACCGGCGTGGCGTCCGCCATCCGGATCGCCCCGACCCGCAGTGGCTGCGCCGCCCGGGTCCGACTCAACGGCTCCGATCCGACCGACCACCCCGCGCCCGGGCCGCCCGCCCGTGCCCCCGCCCCGCCCCCGTCGCCGGCCGGTACCGACTGCCCGATGGGCCGGGCTGTTGCGCCCGGTGCCGGCTGCGGGTCTACTCCACTGCGCGGCGCCGGGACGCGCGTCCCGGCCGCTGCCCCGGTCGTCGGCCCGGCAGCCGGTGCGGTCGTCGGCCCGGCAGCCGCTGCGTTCGTCGCCGCTGCGGTAGCAGATGCGCGGCTGGGCGACGTGGCTGCCGACCGGGTGGCCGGCGAGGAACCCCACGGCGAGCCGGGTGCCCACGACCGGGCCGCCCGCACGCCGCCCGCCGAGCCACCACCAGCCGCGCCGTCATCAACCTGCGCCGCCCCGTCAGCTTCTGCAGCGGATGCGGCCGTTCCACCCCGAGCCACTGCCGCGTCCTGGGCTGCCCCGTCCTGGGCTGCCCCGTCCTGGGCTGCCCGGTCCTGGGCTGCCCCGTACCGTCCCGCGACGGGTACGGCCGTCCCGTCGCCGACCCGGGCCGTCCCGTCCGGTCCCGCAGCGGGTGTGACCGTCTCGGCGCCAGCCGCTCCCGCGACCCGCGCCGCCGTGTTCGGTCCCGCCGCCGCGTCCGGTCCCGTGGTACCCGCAGTCCCGACCCCGGCAGCCTGCGCCGCCCCGGCCGATTCGGTGGCAGGTGCGGCCGACGTGTCCTGGGCGGTCGGTGACCCGGCCGTGTTCGCGGGCGGCGGGGTGGTCTCGGGACCGCGCGGGGCGGCGGCGATTGCGCGCGGTGGCCAGAGGAAGCTCGGCCGCCAGTGGTCCCACGGCGCGCCGGCCGCGCCCACCGCGTACGCCTGCGCGGCCCGGGCGGCGCGCTCGGCGACGGCGCGGACCAGCCGGCCGTGTTGCCCGTCGGAGCCGGCCAGCCGACGGTCCCGGCCGGCCAGGGCGCGTGCGGGTACCAGTCCGGCGCTGGTCCGCACCTGGGCCAGTCGGGCCCGGCTGGCGGCCAGTTCCCGCTCGGCCGCCGCGAGCAGGGCACGGGCCAGCGTCCGGGCGGCACCGATGTCCGTACGGACCTCGGCCACCAGGCGGTCACGGTTGGACACGGGGCTCCTGTGGGTCGCTCGGGCGGCGGGAATTGCCAGCGCGTCCGGGGCCACCGCGCTCGGAACTGCTGCGTTCGGAACTGCTGCGTTCGGGACTACCGCGTTCGGGACTGCCGCGTTCGGGACTGCTGCGTTCGGGACTACTGCGTTCGACACGCAGGCGCTCGCCGGCGCCGAGTCCGGCCTCCTGGCGCAGCACGGCGACGAGCACTGCGCCGGCCACCGAGGAGTCGGCCGGGTGGATCGGCGCCGGGGAGGGTTGGCTGGGAGCCCGGCAGACCCGGGCGAGCTGGGCGTCGATCACGTCGCCGGGCATGCCCGGCAGCAGCGCGCCGACCCTGGCCCGGACCGTGCTGGTGAGCCGGGGCAGGTCGGCCGGGCCCGGCGGGCGGCCGAGCCACTGCGCCGTCAACTCGTACGCCTGGGCCGGGGCGAGTGCCGCGAGCGCCAGCCCGACGTGCGCCTTGACCGAGCCGAGTTCGCCGGCCAGGCCGGCCCTGTCCCCGGCATGTACCCGGCCGGCGACCCGCAGCAGCAACTCGTCCGGGTCGGTGGCGCCCTTGGCATCGGGTACCTTCTCCGCGCCGGTGAGCACCGCGACCCGGGTCCCCCACCAGTCGGTCAACTCGACCGGGTCGGGCCGGCCGTCGTCGCGCTTGCGCTGCTTCGGCGGTGGCCCGGCCGGCCGGTCGCCGGCGCTGCTGGTGGGCGCGGTGGGAGTGCCTTCCCGGGTCAGTCCGATCGCGGTCAGGTACACGGCGAGTTGTTCCTGGGCCACCAGCAGGGCGCGGGCGGCGTTCTCCAGGTGCTCGGCGGCGATGGCCGCGCGGTCCACCCCGATCTCGTGCAGGGATTCCTGGCGGGCCCAGCGGAGCAGGTCCATCCCGGCCCGCAGCCGGGCCATCGCGGCCGTGACACCGGCGACCGGCAACTCCTCTACCGCGGCCCGGACCTGCGCCCCGACCTCCTCGACGAGTGACATGGCCGAGCTCACAACGTCGCGGCGTAGGACTGCGCCTGGTCCACCGCGGTCAGGGTGGCGGTGAGGCACTCCTCGAGTTCGTCGGCCGCCTGGGTGAGCGCGGCCTGGGCGGCGCTCACCGCCTCGTGACCGCTGCCCTCCAACGCGGCGGCGAGGCTGTGCTGCGCCTCGGTCAGCTTCTCGTTGGCTCCCTTGACGGCGACCTGCGCGTCGCTGACCTGTTGGATGGCGGCGCTGATCGCGGCCTTCAACTCGGCGACGCTCGCCACGGTCCCAACCCTCCATGAAGCGCTCAGCCGACCGACCCCGCGTTCGCCGGCCGACCGGTTGTCGGTAAACGGTACCGTCCGGCAAGTCCGGCATGCCAATCCAAACACCGCAGCGGGTACCCCCGGAAGGCTCCGATGCACAGTCGTTGCCGCTCACTCACGCGATTCACGTCGGACCAGCGGGCATATACCAACATCACTGTCCACTGTGGATGGTCGACCGGCAGGGCGACCCGGCGGCCGGCGGTCGTTCGGCCGCGGCGGCCTGGGCTGCTTCGGCGAGTCGGGCGAGTACCCGCTCCAGGTCGGTCAGGGTCTCGTCGTCGAGCCGGTTGAGCAGCCCGCGCAGGTGCTCGACACCGGCGTCGCCAGCCGGGCCACCAGGTCCCGGCCGGCGGCTGTCAATTCCACCCGACCTGGCCGACCGGGGCGTCCCGGGCCGCCGTCGACGCGCCATCGTGGCCCCGCTGACCTGCCGCTGACTGCTCCATACCACTTTCCCAGGTGTTCCTCAGGTCACTTGCGTCAGAATTACTTTGGCAGTGCGTTCCTTCATGCTAATAATTCGTAGCAGGCAAAGTTTCTGTGCTGGCCAAACGGAGGCGAAAGTGAGCGGGACCGCAGAGGAGTCGACGACCGCGTCGGCGCCGGTCGCTGCGCCCGCCGACGAACCGCCCGGCACAGTCGCGCCGGAGCCGGCTGCCCCGGCCTCCGGCGTAAAGACCCTGATCCGGGTGGCTGTGGTCCTCGCCGCACTGGTCATCGCCTACTTCGCAGTCCGGCACCGGCTGCCCTCGTTCAACTCGATCGCCGGCACCGTCCGCTCCGCCGACCCCGGCTGGGTCACCCTCGCGGTGGCGGCCGAGGCGGTCTCCATTGCCATGTTCGCCGCCCAGCAGCGGCAGCTGCTCAGCGCCTTCCGGGTACGGATGTCGCCGCTGCGGGCGCTGGTGGTGACGCTGAGCCGCTCCGCCATCGCGGTGGCGCTGCCGGCCGGGTCGGCGGTCTCCGCCGGGTTCGCCTTCCAGCAGTACCGGGCCCGTGGCGCGAGCCGTCCGGTTGCCACCACAGTCACTATTCTCTCCGCACTCGCCTCCACCGTCGGCCTCTGCCTGCTGTTCCTGGGCGGGTTGACCACCGTGGGGGCCCGCTGGCTGCGCGGCCACCGGGTACTCGAAGCGGTGCTCGCCGCACTGCTGGTGGCGGCGGTGCCGGTGGTGCTGGCGATCCATCGTCGCCACCGCGACCGGCCGACCGCGCCCGCCGTCGAAGTCACCGCCGAGGCGGTGGAGGCCGCATCGGGTGGAGTAGGGGCGCGGCTGCGCAGGCTGCTCTCCCCGGTCGGCGCGGCGGTTCGCGAGGCCCGCGCGGTACCCGCCCGGCACTGGGTCGCCACCATCGGCTTCGCGGTCGCCAACTGGCTGCTCGACCTGGTCTGCCTGATCGCGGTGGCCCGCGCCTGTCACCTCGACATCGGCTACCCGCACCTGGCCGCCGCCTACCTCGCCGTGCAGATCGTCCGGCAGATCCCGCTCACCCCGGGCGGCATCGGCCTGATCGAAACCAGCCTGCTCGCCGGCCTGGTCTCCGCCGGCGCAGGTCAGGCCACCGCCGCCGCCGTGGTGCTCGGCTACCGGCTGCTGTCCTGCTGGCTGATCATCCCGATCGGGCTGACCACCTGGCTCGGCCTGCGGCTGCCCGTGCCGGCCGTGGTCCGCGAGGCCACCCGGCTGGGCGCCGACCGGCCGAGCGCCGCGCCCGCCCGGGACCGGCGCACCGCCACCGGGCCGCGTTCACTCGCGCCGTACCGGCACGCCACCCGTCGGCTGAGCCGGCTGCAGAACAACGGCCCCGGCGGCATCCGCCGCCCGCGCCGCCGCCAGCCGCACTGACCGACCCGCCGCGCCGGGCCGCCGCGGGCGCACCGCACACCGGACGTGGACTGGTCAGGAATCGAGAAGCACAGGTCACCGGGCCGCAATAGCGTGGTTGTCACGGGTTCCAACACGACAACCACAGGAGTGACCATGACCGGCTCCAGCACCCAGGGAATCAAAACAGTCCTCTACCCCGTCTCCGACCTCGCCGCGTCCAAGGCGGTGTACACCGCCCTGCTCGGCTTGGAGCCGCAGGCTGACGGGTCCTACTACGTCGGCTACGACGCTGAAGGCCAGCAGATCGGGCTGGTGCCCGGCGGCGGACCGCAGGGGATGACCACGCCGGTGCCGCACTGGCACGTGTCGGACATCGAGGCGAAGCTGGCCGAGGTGACGGCCGCGGGCGCCACCGTGAAGGACGCGGTACGCGACGTGGGCGGCGGTCGCCTGGTGGCCACCGTCACCGACCCGGACGGTAACGTGCTGGGCCTGATCCAGGACTGAGCGTCGACCCGCACCCCCCGTAGCAGCTGGAGGCATGATGACCAGGGCCACCCGGAAGGGTTCGCCGGCGCCGGACGTCGCCGACCGTCACGACCTGATCCGGGTACGGGGGGCGCGGGTGAACAACCTCCGCGACGTCCACGTCGAGCTGCCCAAGCGCCGGCTGACGGTGTTCACCGGGGTCTCCGGCTCCGGCAAGAGCTCGCTGGCGTTCGGCACGATCGCTGCCGAGTCGCAGCGGCTGATCAACGAGACGTACAGCGCCTTCGTGCAGGGCTTCATGCCGACGCTGGCCCGGCCGGAGGTCGACGTACTCGAGGGGCTGACCACGGCGATCATCGTCGACCAGGAGCGGATCGGAGCCAATCCCCGCTCCACGGTCGGCACCGTCACCGATGCCAACGCCATGCTGCGGATCCTGTTCAGCCGGCTCGGCAAGCCGCACATCGGCTCGCCACAGGCGTTCTCCTTCAACGTCCCGTCTGTCAGCGGGGCCGGCGCGGTCACCCTGGAACGCGCCGGCCGGACGACGAAGGAGCGGCGCAGCTTCAGCATCGTCGGCGGCATGTGTGCGCGCTGCGAGGGCATGGGCAACGTGACCGACATCGACCTCACCCAGCTCTACGACGACTCGAAGTCGCTGGCCGAGGGTGCGTTCACCATCCCCGGCTACAGCATGGACGGCTGGTACGGCCGAATCTTCACCGGCTGCGGCTACTTCGACCCGGACAAGCCGATCCGCAAGTTCACCAAGCGGGAACTGAACGACCTGCTGTACAAGGAACCAACCAAGATCAAGGTCGACGGCATCAATCTGACGTACGAGGGCCTCATCCCGAAGATTCAGAAGTCGATGCTCGCCAAGGACGTGGACTCCCTGCAGCCGCACGTCCGCGCGTTCGTGGAGCGCGCGGTCACCTTCACCACCTGCCCCGAGTGCGCCGGTACCCGGCTGAGCGCGGGCGCCCGCTCCTCGAAGATCAACGGCCGCAATATCGCCGAGGCCTGCGCCATGCAGATCAGCGACCTCGCCGACTGGGTCCGGGAGCTCGATGAGCCGTCGGTCGCCCCGCTGCTCGAAGCGTTGCAGCAGGCCCTCGACTCGTTCGTGGAGATCGGGCTGGGCTACCTCTCCCTCGACCGGCCGACCGGAACGCTCTCCGGCGGCGAGGCGCAGCGCACCAAGATGATCCGCCAGCTCAGCTCGGCGCTCACCGACGTCACCTACGTCTTCGACGAGCCCACCACCGGCCTGCACCCGCACGACATCCAGCGGATGAACGAACTCCTGCACCGGCTGCGGGACAAGGGCAACACGGTGCTCGTGGTGGAGCACAAGCCGGAGACGATCGCGATCGCCGACCACGTCGTCGACCTCGGCCCGGGAGCGGGCACGGCCGGCGGCACCGTCTGCTTCGAGGGCACCGTGGACGGGCTGCGGGCCAGCCGTACCCTCACCGGCCGGCACCTCGACTACCGGGCCGCCGTCAAGGAGACGGTACGCAAGCCCACCGGCGCGCTGGAGATCCGCGGCGCGAGCACCCACAACCTGCGCGACGTGGACGTCGACATCCCGCTCGGCGTGCTGTGCGTCATCACCGGCGTCGCCGGCTCCGGCAAGAGCTCCCTGGTCCACGGCTCGCTGAGCGACGGAAGATCGGCACATGACGAGCGGGTGGTGTCGATCGACCAGAGCCCGATCCGGGGCTCGCGACGCAGCAACCCGGCGACGTACACCGGCCTGCTCGACCCGATCCGCAAGGCGTTCGCGAAGGCCAACGGGGTGAAGCCGGCGCTGTTCAGCGCCAACTCCGAAGGCGCCTGCCCCGGCTGCAACGGCGCCGGCGTGATCTATACCGACCTGGCGATGATGGCCGGCGTCGCCACCACCTGCGAGGAGTGCGAGGGGAAGCGCTTCCAGGCCGCGGTGCTCGACCACCATCTCGGCGGCCGGGACATCAGCGAGGTGCTCGCGATGTCGGTGACCGAGGCCGCCGAGTTCTTCGGCGACGGTGAAGCGCACACGCCGGCCGCGCACGCCATCCTCGCCCGGCTCGCCGACGTCGGGCTCGGCTACCTGCGCATCGGCCAGCCACTGCCCACCCTGTCCGGTGGCGAGCGGCAGCGGCTCAAGCTGGCCACCAACATGGCCGACAAGTGCGACGTCTACCTGCTCGACGAGCCGACCACCGGCCTGCACCTCGCCGATGTCGAGCAGCTGCTCGGCCTGCTCGACCGGCTGGTGGACGCCGGCAAGTCGGTCATCGTCATCGCGCACCACCAGGCGGTGATGGCGCACGCCGACTGGATCATCGACCTCGGCCCCGGAGCGGGCCACGACGGCGGCCGGATCGTCTTCGAGGGCACCCCCGCCGACCTCGTCGCCGCCCGGAACACGCTCACCGGCGAACACCTCGCGACCTACGTCGGAGCCTGACTACCGGCTCAGACGCCGATGCGGTCGTTGCTGGCGGAGTCGGTGTCGTTGCGGGCCGGGTCGGGGTCGTTGGCCGGGCCGGGCACGGTCGGCGTCGCCCCGGTGCTGCGGCGGTGCGTACGCCGCCGCTCCCACCAGCGCCCTGCGAAGATCAGTGCGAGCACCAGGACGGCGAAGCTGATCGACAGCGTCCGGGTCCTGGCGCTGGGCTCCAGCCAGCTCACCGTGCCGGTCTGCGGGGCGGTGGCGGCGCCGACCGGCGCGACGGTGGCCGGCAGGGACGGCGTAGGTACCGGCGACTGGCCGCCCAACGGGTACACCAGGTCGCTGGATGCCTCGGCGGTCAGCGGGGTGGAGCTGGTGACGGTGGCGTGCACGTCGACCGTGGTGTACAGCGGGGCGCTGGCCGGCAGGGTGCCGGTGATCTTCGCGCTGGCGTCGGCGTTGGCGGCCACGGTACCGAGCCGGCAGACCGTCTTGGTCGCGCTGCGGTAGCACTTACCGGAGCTGACCTGGTATCCGACTTTGTTCAGGCCGAGGCTGGTGCTCAGCTCCAACTGCACCCCGGCGGCGGACACCGTGCCGGCATTGTGGACGGTCACCGTGTAGCTGACGGACTTGCCGGGCAGCGGCGGGCGCGGCTGGACGGCGAGGGAGACGACCAGGGTCGTCGCCTTGGGTGCGGCGGTCGCCGGCACGGCCGGCAGCAGCGCCGCACCGCCGACCAGTCCGACGACCACGGCAGCGGCGGCCAGCGCCGTGTTGGCCAGGGCAGGAATGGTCACGGTGGGGGTGGCCGGGGTGGGGGTGGTGGACGGACGGCGGCATCGCACGCTGTGCACTGTTCACCTCAGAGAGTCAACGGGTACCCCCGCGAAGGTACGCCACTGCGCCGCGTACACCCCGTCTTTGCTCAGCAACTCTCCATGCGTGCCCTGCTCAACCACCCGTCCGTGGTCGAGCACGATGATTTCGTCGGCGCGGGCCGCTGTGGTCAGCCGGTGCGCGACGACGAGCGTGGTCCGTCGCCGGGCGAGCTGGTCGGCGGCCCGGGTGACAGCCGCCTCGGTGGCCAGGTCCAGGGCGGCGGTCGCCTCGTCCATCAACAGGATGTCCGGGTCCACCAACTGCGCCCGGGCCAGCGCGAGCAGTTGCCGCTGCCCGCTGGACAGGTTCCGGCCCCGCTCGGCGACCTGGTGCAGGTACCCGCCGGGGAGCCGGGCGATCATGTCGTGCGCGCCGACCGCCCGGGCCGCCGCCTCCACCTCGGCGTCGCCGGCGTCCGGCCGGCCGTAGGCGATGGTGTCCCGCACCGTGCCCGGGAACAGGTACGCCTCCTGCGGCACCACGCCCATCCGGTGCCGCAGCCCGGCCAGGTCGTAGTCGCGCACATCCACCCCGTCGACCTGCACCGTGCCGGCGGTCACGTCGTAGAGCCGGGAGACCAGCTTCACCACCGTGGACTTGCCGGCCCCGGTCTCGCCGACCAGCGCCACGGTGCTTCCGGCCGGCACCGTGAAGGACGCCCCGGACAGCGCCGGTGCGGCGGCCGGCGTGTAGCCGAAGTCCACGTCCGCGAAGGTGATCTCGCCGCGCAGCCGGCCCGGCACTCCCACCGGCTGCGCCGGCAGCGGCGTGGAGCTGGGCGTACGCAGCAGGTCGCCGATTCGGCGCAGCCCCACCACGGCCTGCTGGTAACCGTCGAAGACCTGGGAGAGCTGCTGGATCGGGGCGAAGAACATGTCGATGTAGAGCAGGTATGCGATGAGTGACCCGGTGGTCAGCGAGCCGGCGTGCACCAGCCGCGCCCCGACCACGAGCGCGAGTGCTCCGGCCACCGTGGAGAGCAGTTGCACGAACGGGAAGTAGCTGGCGATGTAGAGCTGTGCCCGGGTGCGGGAGACCCGGTAGTCGTCGCTGCGCTGGGCGAACCGTCGGCCATTGTGCGCCTCCCGCCGGTACGCCTGGGTGACCCGCATGCCGGCGACGTTCTCCTGCAGGTCGGCGTTGACGATGCTGACCTTCTCCCGGGCCTGCAGGTAGGCGCGGCCGGACAGCGACCGGAAGACCAGCGTGGCGGCGATCATCACGGGCAGCGTGGTGAGCACCACCAGGCCGAGTTCGGTGTTGATCACCAGCAGCGCGACCAGGATGCCCAGGCAGCTGAAGACGCTGACCACGGCGGTGGTCAGGCCGGTGGACAGGAAGCTGGAGAAGGCGTCGATGTCGGTGGTCATCCGGGTCATGATCCGACCGGACATCTCCCGCTCGTAGAAGTCCAGGCCGAGTCGTTGCAGGTGGGCGAAGCTGCGTACGCGCAGGCCGTAGAGCAGCCGCTCGCCGGTCCGGCCGGCCAGCCAGGTCTGCGCCACGTTGACGGCGACGTCGGCGAGCACCACCAGCAGCCCGATCAGCGACACCACGGCGATCACGTGCGGCGCGTGCCCGGCGACGCCGTGGTCCACGCCGTCCCGGGTGAGCACCGGCAGCACCAGGGTGGCCGCCGCGTCGAGGGCGACCAGCGCCAGCGCGGCCAGCAGCGGGCGCAGCACCGGGCGCAGCAGGGTACCGAGGGTGAAGTTCGGAGCCGGCGCCCGGACCGCGGCCTCGTCCACCCGCGGCGTGTCGGTCGCCGGCCGCAGCGCGTCAACCTGGGCGAGCAGTTCCGGGGTGGGGGCCATACTGGCCAGCGCGCCGGCCATCGGCCCGCCGCCGAAGCCACCGGAGCCGGCCCGGGGGCGGCCGCCACCGCCACCCAGACCGGCTCCCAGCCCGCCTGGCCCTGGCGTGCCCAGCCCGGCCGGAGCCTGGGCGGTGCGCGCCAACGGGGCCCCGGCGGCAGTAATGCTCCACAGCGCCGGGGTGACCCCGGCAACAGCTCGGGTGGGTACGCCCTGCGCGCCCGGCAGGTCGGCGCGCACCACGTCGGCGTCGGCGCCTTCCGCGTCGTCGCCGGGTCCGGAGAGCAGCAGCCGGTACAGCGGGCAGCGCTCCGCCAACTCGACGGCGGTGCCCACGTCGACCAGCCGGCCGTCGTCCAGCACCGCGATCCGGTCGGCGAGCGCCAGGGTGGACCTGCGGTGCGCGATCACCAGCGTGGTCCGGCCCTGCATCACCTCGTGCAGGGTGGCGTGGATCTCCGCCTCCACCCGGGCGTCCACGGCCGAGGTGGCGTCGTCGAGAACCAGCAGCAGCGGGTCGGTGATCAGCGCGCGGGCCAGCGCGATGCGCTGGCGCTGGCCGCCGGAGAGGGTGAGTCCCTTCTCGCCGACCAGCGTGTCGTACCCGGCCGGCAGCGCGCTGATGAACCCGTCCGCCTCGGCCGCCTTGGCCGCCGCGCGGACCTGGTCGTCGGTGGCGTCCGGCCGGCCGTAGGCGATGTTGGCCCGGATCGTCTCGGAGAACAGGAAGCTCTCTTCCAGCACCAGCCCGATGCCGGCGCGCAGCGAGTCCACGGTGAGCGTCACGGACGTCCCGGCCGCCGACCCGGACGCTGCCGCCCTGCGGGTCGTAGAAGCGTTGCAACAGCAGGGAAAGGGTGGACTTGCCGGAGCCGGCAGTGCCGATCACGGCCAGCGTCTCGCCGGGCTGGACGGCGAGGGTGAGCCCGTGCAGCACCGGCTCGGCGGCCAGGTACCCGAAGGTGACGTCGGCGAACTCGACGGCCGGGGCGGCGTCGGCGGGCAGCGCCACGGCATCCGACGCGTCCCGGATCACCGGCTTGGAGTCGATCACCTCGAACACCCGGACCACGCTGGCCCGTGCCTGCTGGCCGACGGTGAGCAGGTTGGAAAGCATCCGTACCGGCCCGACGAGCTGCGCGAGGTAGGTGGAGAAGGCGAGGAAGGTACCGAGGCTGATGCTGCCCGCGCACAGCCAGCCAGCCGCCGAGCGCGAGTACCCCGACCTGGCCCGAGGGCCGGGATGGCCTGCATCACCGGGTTGTACTTCGCGGTCAGCCGGACGGCCCGCATCCGCAGCGCGTACAGCCGGCGGGCGGCCGTCGAGAGCTTGTCGAGCTCCTGCTCCTCCTGGCCGAAGCCCTTGACCACGCGGACCCCGGTGACCGCGTCGTCGACCACGCCGGCGACCACGCCGGCCTCCTGCTGCGCGGCCCAGGTGGCCGGGAAGAGGGTGCGCGCGGAGAGCTTGGCGAGCAGCCACAGGCCCGGTCCGACGGCGAGCGCGATCAGCGTGAGCACCGGGGAGAGCCACAGCATGGCGATCAGCGAGATGACGAAGAGCAGCAGGTTGCCGGTCATGATCGGGACCATCGCGAGCAGGCCCTGGACCATGGTGATGTCGGAGATGGTGCGGCTGACGATCTGGCCGGTGCGCAGCTCGTCCTGCTGGGCGCCGTCGAAGCCGGCGAGCGCGCCGAACATCTCGGTACGCAGTTGGTGCTGCACGTCGATGGAGAGCCGGCCGCCGTAGTACCGGCGGACGAAGGTGGTGCCGTAGCTGACCAGTGCCGCGCCGATCAGGGCGACGGCCAGCGGGGCGAGCGGGGTGTCCCGGGCGATGATCGCGTGGTCGACGATGGCGCGCTGGATGAGCGGCGTGAGCGCGGTGACCGTCATGCCGAGCAGCGCGCCGCCGAAGGCGAGCAGGACGTGCCGACGGTACCGCCAGCAGTACCCGAGTAGTCGCGCCAGCCAGCCCCGGTTCCCCATAATTAGCAACCCTAACCAACTGGCCAGGGAAAACCCAGGGGGCTTAGTTCAGCGCATCGACATATGAACGTGGTTGGTGTGGTCACCGGAGGGATCGCCGCCCTCGGTGGTGTATTTGTGCCAGCCCCGACCGGGAATCCAGATCATCTTGTACCAGATGACGTAGAGCACCCCGAGCCGATCGGAGTTGCCGATCAACCACCCGGCCAACCGACAGCCGTAGTTGTAGTCGCTACCGGCCGCCTTGCCGGCGAAGCCGGTGGCGTTGGCGGCCCAGTCGCAGGCCCGACCCTTCGGATGCTCGCCCCAGCTCTGCGTCCGCCAGCACTTCACGAAGTGGTTGAAGCCGCCCGGAAAGCCCGGAACGGTGGCCTTCTTCACCGCGTTGTAGGCGCGGATGGTGCGTGCGGTGAGCTTGCCACCGGTCCCGGTCGGGTCGGTGATGGACTTGGTCTCGGCCGGCCACGAGCCGTCGGAGTTGCGCGGCGCCTGCTCGGCGGTGGGGGCCGGGACCAAGTCCATCACCCCGGACGGGCCGCCGACGGCCGTGCCGAGCAGCTTGTCCAACTTGCTCTTCTGCGCCGCGAGCTGTGCCTCGGCATTGCGCTGGGCGGCCACCTCGTTGTTGAGGGCCTCCTGCTCCTTCTTGCCCTCTTCCTGGATGCGCTGGAGATCGCGCAGCACCAGGTTCTGCTCCTCGGCGAACATGTGCACCGCGGCGAGCCGGTCGAGCAGGTCCTCCGGAGTGGCCGCGCCGAGGATCACGTTGGCCTGGCTGACCCCGCCGGCGCCCTTGTACATGGCGGAGGCTACTTCGCCCGCCGACGCGTTCAGCCGGGCGAGGGTGAGGTTGGTCCGGGTGAGCGTCTCCTGCAACTGCGCCTGCCGGGCGACCGAGGCGTTGACCTTGGCCTGGGCGTCCTGGAGCTGCGCGGAGATGTCGCCGACCGCGTCTTCCAGGGTGCCGTTGCTGTTCCCGTCGGGGTCCGGATCGGCCCAGCCGGCGGTGGCCGGTGCGGCGAGTATCAGCACGATCGCGACGAGTGAGGCGATGAGGGTACGTGCCAGGCGAATCCGGTGCCGGGCAGTGGTCGGCGCATCAGGCGCTCGACCGGCCCGTCGGCTCAGCCTCACGTAGGGGGGTCCTTCCCGGAGGGTAGGTGGTCCGGCAGGAGCCTACCCGAAACCAGTACGGAGCGCGCCGGCCATCCGCGCGCCAATCTCACCTTCGGTCGCGGACACGACCCGGTGCGTCCACCTCGACCTGCGGAAACAGTCTCGACTGCGAGTCGCGGACATGGGTGCCCCGGTCACCCATGTGTCGCGCCGGGCCGCTGCCGGTCACTGTCCGTAGTGAAGGGCCTCGACAGGTGGTACCCGCCGGCCGGAACGTCGTTCGGGAGGGCGGCCAGCACTGGCCGCCCTCCCGAAACGCGCACCATCGCTTACGCGACTATTCGACCGGCCACACCCCTGTACCGGCCGCGTGATGAGAACGTTATCCGGTGCCGGTGACGAGGCTGTCGCCGGGCCATGTCGGGTTAGTTAACAAGACGCCCGGTTTGTGGGGTCAATCACTCCAGGCCCCGCCATCATGATCGGCGGCGCGGCAGTTGTCCGGATGTGGTAGAAAGTACGGGCTCTGGAAGTACCACCCGTCGAGCGGCGCGCGCGTTTTCGGCGAGCGTGGCCGCACGATCCGCGGGATGATCCGCACGGATCCCCGCCTGGAGGTGTGATGTCAGTCCTGACGATCGATGTGCACGTGGAAGCGTCCGGCACGGTTGTGGTTCACCCCCACGGGGAGATCGACTCGGAGAATGCGCCCGAGGTGCGTGAACTGGTGACCGCCCGGCTGGCCGGTGCAGCCCACGCCGGCCGGCATCAAGATCGACCTGAGTGCCGTCGACTTCATCGACTCGGTCGGCATCGGCGCCCTGGTCGGCTGCTTCCACACGGCGGCCGCCAGTGGCGTCACGCTGACCGTGGTCAACCCGACCACGCTACGTGCACCGGATCCTCTACATCTCGGGACTGCTCGGCCTGTTCGGCTCGCCGGCGGTGGCCACCAGCCACCGCAGCCCGGTGCCCGGCCGCCGGCGACGCCGCCCGGACGGGCCGAGCGCCGCCCGCCCAGGCGGCCGTAGCCGCGCACCCCCGCCTCAGCGGCGGGCCCGCGTCACGGCCGAGCCGGCCGCCGTGTGCCGGCGTCAGGTGATCGGTAGCCAGTCGTCGTCGGTGGCGACGGTGGTCAGCCGCAGGGTGGCCCGGGACAGCGCGACGTAGAGCGTGCGGGCGCCGGCCGGCGACTCGCGCAGGATGTGCCCCGGCTCCACCACCAGCACCCCGTCGTACTCCATGCCCTTGGCCTCCAGGCTGGTCACCACCTGCAGCCGGGGGTCGGTGAGCCCGGCCAGCATGGCGGCCACCGCGTCCCGCTCGGCCTGGGTGGCGACCACGCCCACCGTGCCGTCCACCTCGGCCAGCAGTTCGGCGGCGGCGGCACGCACCGCCGGCGGCCAGTCGTCGCACGGTCAGCCGGCGCGGGCGCCACGCCGGTGGTCCGCACCGCGGTCGGCAGGTCCGCGTCCGGCACCGAGCGGCGGATCACCGCCGCCGCCACCGCGAAGATCTCCACCGAGTTGCGGTAGTTCGTGCTCAGCGTGTACTCGCTGCGCCGCCGCGAGCCCAGCGCCGCGTCCATCGCCCGGCGCGCCTCGCCCGGGTCGCCGCGCCAGGCGGCCTGCGCCGGGTCGCCGACCACGGTCCAGCTCGCGTACTCGGCGCGCCGGCCGATCATCCGCCACTGCATCGGCGACACGTCCTGCGCCTCGTCGACCACGATGTGCGCGTACTCCCGGTAGTCCGCGGGCCGGACGACGGCCTGCGCGCGGGCGGCGGCCTGCCGGTCGGCGTACGTGGTGACCTCGCGTACCCCGGAGACCAGGAACGGGTCGCCGCGCCGGGTCGGCGGGGCCGGCGGGCTGCCCAGCAGGTCGTCCAGCTCGTCCAGCAGGGCGACGTCCTCGACGGTCGGGCCGTCGGACTCCAGCCGGGTCAGGCTGGCCGCCAGCGTGCCCACCTCGACCCGGGAGAGCAGGCCGTGCGCGTACCGGGCGGCCACCGCCGGATCGGCCAGCGAGGCCAGTACCCGCGTCGGGCGCAGCCGGGGCCACCAGGCGCCCATGAAGGCCACGAACTCGCGCCGCTCGGCCACGTCGGTGGCGAACTCCTCGCGGGTCGGTCACCCGGTCCGCCCCGAGCAACCGCCGCCGCCTGCCGCCACAGCGCGTCCAGCACCAGCCCGGCCGCCTTCGGCCGGACCGCGTTGCGCTTCGCGCCGCTGCCGAGCAGCGAGTCCCGTAGCCGGTCGAGTTCACCGGCGGAGAGGGTGAGCAGCGTGCTGCGGTAGAGCATGCGCAGCTGGGTCGGCGTCCCCGGTACCCCGTCCCGGGCGGCCCGGGACAAGTACCCGCGCCATCCGCAGCGAGCCCTTCACGGTGGCCGCGTCGTCGCTGTCGCGCCGGGTCGCCGAGGTCCACTGCGGCTCCAGGCCGGTCCCGAGGGCACCCAGCGAGCGCAGCGTCACCTCGTCCTCGCCCAGCGACGGCAGTACCCGGGAGATGTAGCTGACGAAGGTCGGGGACGGCCCGACCACCAGCACCCCGCCCCCGGCGAAGCGCTGCCGGTCGGAGTAGAGCAGGTACGCGGCCCGGTGCAGGGCGACCGCCGTCTTGCCGGTACCCGGCCCGCCGCGCACGATGGTGACCCCGAGCGCGGGGGAGCGGATCGCCTCGTCCTGCTCCTTCTGGATGGTCGAGACGATGTCGCGCATGCCGGTGCCGGTGGTCCGGGCCAGGGTGGCCACCAGCGCGCCGTCCCCGATCACCTGCAGGTCCGGCCCGGCGTCGTCCGGGTCGAGCAGGTCGTCCTCGACGCCGATGACCCGTTCCCCGGAGGACTGGATGACCCGGCGGCGGATCACGCCCATCGGGTCCACGGCGGTGGCCCGGTAGAAGGCGGCGGCGGCCGGCGCCCGCCAGTCGATCACCAGCGAGCGGGCCTGCTCGTCGCGCAGCCCGAGCCGGCCGACATAACGGACCTCTCCCGTGGTCGGCTCGCTATCCTCGCCAGCTTTGCCGCCGTCCGGATCCTCGCTGCTGCCGGTGGCCGGGCCGCCGGTCCCGGTGCTCCCGGTGCTGGTGTCGCCGGTGTGCAGTGTTGCCGGGGTCGGTGTTGCCGGGGTCGGTGTTGGCGGGGTCCGGGCCGCCGTCATCCGGGCCGGCCTCGGCGGGGCGCAGGTCGAGCCGGCCGAAGACCAGCCCCTCGTGCTCGGAGTCGAGCAGGCGGCGGCGGCGGGCGGCGTGGTAGACCATCGCGTCGCGCTCGACGAGGGCGCCGAAGTTGCCGACCCTGGCGATGCCGTACCCGGCGGCCTCGGCCGCGATCGCCTCTTTCTTGATCACTTCGAGGCGGGCGTACACCAGGTCGACGTGCTGTTGTTCGGTGGCGATCTCGTGCTCAGCGGCGGACGTGCTCAACAGACTCCTTCGACCAAGGTAGGTCATCCAGCGTACTGGTAACCGCGCACCGGCCCCGCACCGCGCATGCCCCGCGGCCGGCGAGGCGGCAGTTCGGCGGCCTCACCTGTCGTTGCCCGGCGCTGGCGGCACGGACCAGCCGAGCCGTCCCGCCGGGCTGACCGCGCGGTCAGGCGGTTTCGGCCCGCTCGGCGCTGAACCGCTCGGCCTGCTCGGCGGCGAACTCGACGGCCACTGCGGTTGCCGCCCCGGCCATCATCGCGGTGCCCGGGCTCGCGCCGGCGGCGCCGGTGGGCAGCGCGGCGTCGGAGCGGCGGCGGGCCCGCGAGCGCAGGAACAGGGTGCTACCGACGCCGAAGAGCACCGCCACGACCAGCGCGATCCAGGAGAACCGGGAAAGCCAGTGCTCGGCGGCCTGGCCGACCTTGTAGATCACCAGGCTGGTGCCACCGGCCCAGACGATGCCGCCAGCCGCGTTGGCGGCCAGGAAACGGGGGTACGGCACGCGCAGCGCGCCAGCGAGCGGCCCGGCGAGGACCCGCAGCAGCGCCACGAACCGGCCGAAGAAGATCGCCCACACGCCGTACTTGTCGAACAGCCGCTCCGCCCGGGCCAGTTGCTCGGGGCCGAGGTGGGTGGGGAACCGCCGACCCAGCCGCTCCAGCAGCGGGCGGCCACCGCGTCGGCCGATGGCGTACCCGACCGAGTCGCCGATGATCGCTCCGGCGCTCGCGGCGATCGCCACCCACCACACGTCGATCGTGCCGGTTGCGGCCAGCAGGGACGCGCCGACCAGGCAGATCTCGCCGGGCAGCGGGACGCCCATGCTCTCCACGGCGATCACTCCGCCGACGATCAGGTAGGCCAGTGCGGGTGGTACGACCGCCAGCCAGTGCTGGACCATGTCCACCGTCGTACCTCCACTCGTCACGCCCCCTGACGGCTATCCACGCTACGTCGCCACGCTGGGCGGCGACACCCCCGGCGAGGCCCGCAGACTGTGATCCGCAGCCCGTCCGGGTACGCCAAAGAGCCCCCCGACCTGCGTCGGAGGGCCCGTCGGGCGTTATTTCAGGCGGCCTCGAAAACGCCGGCGTCAACCAGGCGCTTCTCCGCGTTGTCCCAGCCGTGGGTCGGGAACGCGGCGGCCAACCCGACCAGCTCGGCGCGGATCTTGGCACCGTGTCCGGCACCGGCCAGCACCCGGACCTCTTCGACGAAAGCGTCGGAGTCGGTCTTGAGGTGGACGGTCTTGCCGTTGGTCAGGTTGCGGACGTAGGCGAACTTTCCGCCCGCCAACGGGATCACGTACTTGAACTCGCCGAGCACGCTCAGCGCACCGCCCTGGCCTGCTTGGCCTGCGCGTACTGACGCGCGCGCGGTCTTGGAGGTGTTACTCGCCACCCGGGGACTCCTTCACTAGCTGGCTCGGCAAGCAAGTCTAGCTGCCCGCGGCGCCGGTCCGGTAACCGGCCGGGTCCCCTCCGTTTGGGTGGGACCGGTGAACGCCCGTGTGCCACTTCGGCGTTTCTCTGGCGCCACGTGAATCACGCGGGCATCATGAACCAGCAGCGTCTGAACCTCGGCTCAGCCGCCGCGCAGCGTACCAACCGCCAGACTCACCACCAGCCGACCCAGCACAGCCGACCCAGAACCCTTGCCGTGACCAAACAGCGTCGTCCGTCCGGCAAGCCATCGGCACCAACGCCCACCATGTCGCACCAGGTCGTAGGGGAAGACGCACCTGGAGCTCCGGGGGAGGTCGTTCGTGCCAACGCGTGGCGTCGTGTACGTCCACTCAACGCCGCTCGCCGTGTCCACACACGTCGAGTGGGCGATCGCGCGCGTCCTCGCCGCGCCGGTCAGCCTGCACTGGACGGTGCAGCCGATCGACGCCGGCGCCCGACGCGCGGAGTGCACCTGGTCGGGCCGGCCCGGTACCGGCGCCGAGATCGCCGCTGAACTGCGGCAGTGGCCGATGATCCGGTTCGAGGTCACCGAGGAGCCCAGCCCCGGGGTCGACGGCCAGCGGTTCATGTTCGTTCCCGGCCGTGGTCTGCACACCGCCGGCATGAGCGCGAACGGTGACATCCTGATCAGCGAACACCAACTCCGTGCCGCGATGGCCGCCGCCCGCGGTCCGGAAGCGCTGTCACACACGCTGGATCGGGCCCTCGGCTCGGCCTGGGACGCCGAGTTGGAGCCCTACCGCTACGCCGGCGACGGCGCCCCGGTCACCTGGCTCACCCAGGCCGGCTGACCCGGACTCCCCGCCGTGCCGCGGCGCGGTTGACCCGGTACCGCCAGACAGGGTCTGATCAGGGACGTGCCTCCCGCCCGACGCCTGCGCGCGCGTACCCCCGTCGCCCTGTTCACCGCCGTTGCCGCGGTCGCCGCGCTGGCGCTCGCCGGCTGCGAGGCCGCACCGGACGCGCACCCGTCGGGCTCCGCAGCGACCGGCGGCGACCCGGCGACGCGGGCCGCCCAGATCGCCGCCAAGCTCACCGACGCGCAGCTGGTCGGGCAGGTCCTGATGCCCTACGCCTACGGCAACGACGCCACCAACGTCTCGGCCGGCTCGAAGGCCGGCAACCAGCAGCTCGGCGGGGTGGACACGCCGGCCCAACTGATCGCCAAGTACCAGTTGGGCGGCCTGATCCTGGTCGCCTTCTCCGCCGACGACCCGACCGGCGACACCAACCCGACCACGAACATGGAGAACCCGGCCCAGGTCCGGGCGCTCACCGGTGGGCTGCAGGCGGCGGCCGGGAAGCTGGCTGCCGGGGTACCGCTGCTGGTCGGCACCGACCAGGAGTACGGCGTGGTGACCCGGCTCAAGTCGGGCGTCGTGCAGCTGCCGTCGGCGCTCGCGCTCGGCGCCGGCGGCAACCCCGAGCTGACCCGGGCGGCCTGGGCGGCGGCCGGCGCCGACCTGGCCGCCGTCGGCATCAACGTCGACTTCGCGCCGGACGCCGACGTGCTCGCCCCCGGCGGTACCGGCGCGATCGGCTCACGCTCCTTCGGCCAGCGCCCCGCCGACGTCGCGGCTCAGGTAGCAGCGTCGGTCATCGGCCTGCGTAGTGCCGGCGTGGCGGCCACTCTCAAGCACTTCCCGGGCCACGGGCACACCCAGACCGACAGCCACAGCGCGCTGCCCCTGCTCACCCAGAGCCTCGAAGAGCTGCGCAGCGGCGACCTCCCGCCGTTCACGGCCGGCATCGGCGCCGGCGCGCAGCTGGTGATGTCGGGCCACCTCGACGTACAGGCCATCGATCCGGGCGTACCCGCGTCGTTCTCCTCAAAGGTCCTCATCGACGTGCTCCGCAAGCAACTCAACTTCACCGGCGTAGTGGTCACCGACGCCCTCAACATGGCCCCTGCCGAGCGCTACCCAGCCGGCGAGGCGGCCTGGCGCGCCCTGGTAGCCGGCAACGACCTGCTACTCATGCCCCCCGACCTGGCAGCCGCACAAAAGGGCCTACTGGACGCCCTGAAGTCCGGCGACCTCCCCCGCCCCCGCCTGATCGAAGCGGTAACCCGGGTCCTGACCCTGAAACTCACCCTGGCAAAGGGCCCGAAGCCCGCCGACGTCACCACGGTAGGCAACCCAACCGCCCAACAGGCAGCCCAAGCCGCAGCAGCCGCCGCAGTCACCATCCTCCGCGGCAAGTGCACATCAAGCCCCCTGGTCACCGGCTCAGTGCGCGTCACCGCCTCCGGTGGCCGCGAGCAGGCAGTCCAATGGCTCACCGAAGCACTGAAGAACAACGGAGTGACGGTCAAACAAACAGGCGGCACGGAAATACATCTGGTCGGCTACGGCGACACCCAATCCGACCTCGCCACCACAGCCCGGGTCACCGTAGCCATGGACACCCCCTACATCCTGACCAAAGCAACCTCCGCCATCCGCCTGGCCACCTACTCCTCCTCCCAGCCCTCGATGCAGGCCCTGGCTGCAGTACTAGCCGGCAAAGCCAAGCCCACCGGCCGCTCCCCGGTAGACGTCCAGGGCCTACCCAAGACCACCTGCACGTAGAACCCACCGACAATGCGCGACCTGCGGTCAAAAGCGCGCAACGAAGCCGGGGCGGGTGGGTGCCCACGCAGGGATCAAGCCTGACCGCCCGGAGTGGGCACCCACCCGCCCCGGCCCACGGCCCGCAGCCGACATACAGAACCGGCCCCGACCAACAGGCCGGGGCCGATCATGAAAGACCAGAACTACAGGGGGATGTTGCCGTGTGCCCCACGAGCCGCCGGAGCACCCGCCAGCGCCTCGGCGATCCGCCGCCGCGTGTCCGCAGTCTTGATGACCTCGTCAACGACGCCGATCTCCAGCGCCCGCTGCACCCCACCGGCCACCCGGGTCTGGTCCTCGACGAGCTGCAGCCGCAACGCCTCCCGCTCCTCCGGCTGCGCGGCGGCCAACTTCTTGCGGTGCAACACATTCACCGCCGCGGACGCGCCCATCACCGCGATCTCCGCGTTCGGCCAGGCGAACACGGCGGTCGCGCCCAGCGAGCGGGAGTTCATCGCGATGTACGCGCCGCCGTAGGCCTTCCGGGTGACCAGGGTGACCCGGGGCACCACGGCCTCGGCGAAGGCGTGCAGCAGTTTCGCGCCGCGGCGTACCACGCCCTCCCACTCCTGGCCGACGCCGGGCAGGTAGCCCGGCACGTCCACCAGCACGACCAGCGGGACGCCGAGCGAGTCGCACATCCGCACGAAGCGGGCCGCCTTCTCCGCCGACGCGGCGTCCAGGCAACCGCCCAGGCGCAGCGGGTTGTTGGCGATGACGCCGACCGTCCGACCGGCGAACCGGCCGAGCATGGTGACCACGTTCGGCGCCCACTTGGCGTGCAGTTCCACACCCGGGGCATCGAGCAGCGCCTTGACCACCGGCTTCACGTCGTAGGCACGGCTCGCCTCGGGCGGCATCAGCGACGCGAGGTCCACGCCGTCGGCGACGTCGGCCGGTGAGAGCCGGCCCTGGCGGCCCAGCAGCGCGGCGAGCTTGCGGGCCTCGGCCAGCGCGCTCGCCTCGTCCCTGGTGGTCACGTGCACCACGCCGGAGCGCCGGCCGTGCGGCTCGGGGCCGCCGAGGCGCTCCATGTCCACCTGCTCGCCGGTGACGCTGCGGACCACTTCGGGCCCGGTCACGAAGATCCGGCCGGCGTTGCTCATGATGACGATGTCGGTGAGCGCCGGGCCGTACGCGCCGCCGCCGGCCGCCGGGCCGAGCACCACGGAGATCTGCGGTACCCGACCGGAGGCGCGCACCATCGCCGCGAAGACCTGGCCCACCCCGTCGAGGGCGACCACGCCTTCGGGCAGCCGGGCGCCGCCGGAGTGCCACATCCCGAGCACCGGGATCCGCTCGCGGACCGCCGCGTCGATCGCGTCCACGATGTGCTGGCAGCCCTCGATGCCCATTGCGCCACCCATCCTGGTGGCGTCGGTGACGTACGCGATCGCCGGCGTGCCGTCGATCTCGCCGCGCCCGTAGAGCACGCCGGAGTCGTCCCGGGGGATCGACAACCGCAGGCTGCCCTGGTCGAACAGGGCGCGCAACCGTACTTCGGGGTCGCGGTGATCGACCGCGGACGGATCCTCGGTCACCGGCGCTGTGGTCATCGACTACCTCCGTGATGCGGTAATGACAGGGCGGGTCAGGCGCGGGTGAACGCGAGAACCGCGTTGTGGCCGCCGAAACCGAACGAGTTGTTCAGCGCCGCCGGGACCTCCATGTAGCGCGCCTTGTTGGCGGCCACATCCAGGTCGAGCCCGTCATCAGGGTCGTCCAGGTTGATAGTGGGAGGCACTATGCCGTGGTAGATCGCCAGTATGGTGGCGATGGACTCGACCGCTCCGGCCGCGCCGAGCAGGTGCCCGGTCATCGACTTGGTGGAGGTCACCACCGGGTGGCTACCGATCGCCTTGCGCAGGGTCACGATCTCCGCCATGTCGCCGACCGGGGTCGAGGTGGCATGGGCGTTGACGTGCACGATGTCCTCCGGCGAGAGGCCGGCGTCGCGGAGCGCGGCCCGGATGGCCCGGATCTGCCCGCGCCCCTCCGGGTCCGGCTGGACGATGTCGAAGCCGTCCGAGGTGATCCCGGAGCCGGCCAGCCGGGCGTAGACCCGCGCGCCGCGGGCGGCCGCATGGTCGGCACGTTCCAGCACGATCACGCCGGACCCCTCGCCCAGCACGAAGCCGTCCCGGCCCTTGTCGAACGGGCGGGAGGCATGCTCCGGGTCGTCGTTGCGGACGGACATCGCCCGCATCGCGGCGAACCCGGCGATCGGCAGTGGGTGGACGACCGCCTCGGTGCCGCCGGCGAGCACCACGTCGGCCCGGCCGGATCGGATGATGTCCAGCCCGAGCGCGATCGCCTCCGCACCGGTCGCGCAGGCGCTGGCCGGCGAGTGCACGCCCGCCTGTGCGCCCAACTCCAGGCCGACCCAGGCGGCCGGCCCGTTCGGCATGAGCATGGGCACCGTGTGCGGGCTGACCCGGCGCGGCCCGGAGGCCTCCAGGATGTCGTCCTGGGCGAGCAGGGTCTGCGCGCCGCCGATGCCGGAGCCGATGGCGACCGCGAGCCGCTCCGGGTCCAGGCCGGTGCCGGCCAGTCCGGAATCGGCCCAGGCCTGGCCCGCGGCGATCAGCGCGACCGCCTCGGAACGGTCCAGGCGGCGCATCTTGACCCGGTCGATGACCTCCGACGGGTCGACGGCCAGTTGGGCGGCGATGCGCACGGGTAGCTGCGCCGCCCAATCCTGGGTGAGCGCGCCCACTCCGGATCGGCCGGCGACCATTGCGTCCCAGGTCGACGCCACGTCCCCGCCGAGCGGGGAGGTGACGCCGAGTCCGGTGACGACGACGTCGGGTCGACTCATCTCAGGCGGCGGCCTTCTGGATGTAGGAGACTGCGTCGCCGACCGTCTTGAGGTTCTGTACCTCGTCGTCCGGGATCTTGACGCCGAACTTCTCCTCGGCGGCCACCACGACCTCGACCATCGACAGTGAGTCGACGTCCAGGTCATCGGTGAACGACTTCTCCTCGGCGACGTCGCCCGGGTTCACCCCGGCAACCTCTTCCAGGATCTCGGCAAGGCCGGCGGTGATCTCGTCGCGGGTCGTCATGTGGCTGGTGTCCTTCCAGAGTTGGGATGGAGCGGTCGGGCAGGCGCTGTCCGTTAAGGGCAGCGGACTACCTGCCCGGCGTAGGTGAGGCCGCCGCCGAAGCCGAACAGCAGGACCGGCGCCCCGGACGGGATCGCCCCCTGCTCCACCAGCTTCGACATGGCCAGCGGCACGCTGGCCGCGGAGGTGTTGCCGGATTCGATGATGTCCTTGGCGACCACCGTGTCCTCGCCGAGCTTCAGCTTGCGGGCCAGCGGCTCGATGATGCGCAGGTTGGCCTGGTGCGGGATGAACGCGGCCAGTTCGTCGGGGGCGACGCCGGCTGCCTGGCAGGCGCGCAGGGCCAGGTCGGGCAGGGCGAAGGTGGCCCAGCGGAAGACCGCCTGACCGGCCTGCACGATGTAGGGCCGCCAGCCCTCGATGGTCAGCACGTCGCCGCGCTCCGGGGCGGAGCCCCAGACCACCGGGCCGATGCCGGGCTCCTCGCCGTCGGCTACCGGGGACACCACGGCCGCGCCGGCGCCGTCGCCGAAGAGGATGCAGGAGGTGCGGTCCGACCAGTCGGTGAAGTCGGTGAGCTTCTCGGCGCCGATCACGATGGCGTTGCGTGCCGCGCCGGCCCGGATCGCGTGGTCCACGGTGGCCAGCGCGTACTCGTAGCCGGAGCAGGCGGTGTTCAGGTCGTACGCGGCGGGGGCGGTGATGCCCAGCTTCGCGGCGACCCGGGTGGCGACGTTGGGGCAGCGGTCCACCGAGGAGCAGGTCGCCACGGCCACCAGGTCGATGTCGGCGGCGGCCAGCCCGGAGGCGGCCAGCGCCTTGCCGGCGGCGGCGGTGGCCATGTCGGCGACCGTCTCGGTGTCGGCGACCCGTCGGGTGACGATGCCGACCCGGTCGCGGATCCACTCGTCGCTGGTGTCGACGATCTGGGCGAGGTCTTCGTTGGTGAGTACGCGGGCCGGCTGGTAGTGGCCGACAGCAACGATCTTGGAGCCGGGGGTGATGATCCTGGAGCCGAGGGCGGCCATGTCAGACGTGTCCTCCGATACGCGCGAGCGGTTGGCCCGGGGCGACCGGGTCGTCGTGGTGAGCCAGCCACTCGGTGAGCATGCCGGCGCCGTGGGCGGTCACTTCGACCGGGCCCTGGCGGGTGGTGATGTGCCCGATGACCTGGCCGGTGCTCAGATCGGCGCCCTCGTCGAGGCCCTGCGTTGGGATGAAGTTGCCGGCGCTGCCGGCCACCACCACCCGGAACTGCAGCTCCGGCTCGCCGGTCGGGGCGACGCCGTGCCGGGCGAACAGGTCACGGGCGGCGGCCAGGTCGTCCGGGGTGTTCACGGTGACGATCTCGACCCCCTTGAGGGTGCGCTTGACCAGCCCGGCGAGGGTACCGGCCGGGGGGAGTTCGACGATCGCGGTCACCCCGGCGTGGGCCAGCGTCTGCATGCACAGGTCCCAGCGCACCGGCGCGGTGACCTGGCGGACCAGCCGGCTGAGCATGCCCTTGCCGGTGTTGACGGCGGTGCCGTCCAGGTTCGACAGCAGGATCTTGTGCGTGTCCACCGGGGTGATCCCGGCGGCCACCGCGGCCAGCGCCTGTTCGGCCGGGGCCATGTACGGGGTGTGGAATGCGCCGGCCACCTTCAGCTTGATCACCCGGGCGTTGGCCGGCGGTTGGGCGATGAACTTGTCCAGCGCCTCCTCGGCGCCGGCCGCGACGATCTGGTTGGCGCCGTTGCGGTTGGCCGGGTAGAGGCCGGCGGCCTCGATGGCCGCGAGCACTTCGGCTTCGTCGCCGCCGAGCACGGCGGCCATCCCGGTGGCCTCCAGCGCGCAGGCGGCGGCCATCTCCCGGCCTCGGATGCCGGCCAGCGTCACCGCGGTCTCCGAGCTGAGCACCCCGCCCAGGGCGGCCGCGCCGAGTTCCCCGACGCTGTGGCCGGCGATCGCGCCCGCGTCGTACATCGGCAGGTGTTCGGCGGCGAGCAGGGCGGCGGCGACCAGCAGCGGCTGCGTCTTGGCGGTGTCCTTGATCTCCTCGGCGTCAGCCTCGGCGCCGAGGTGGATCAGGTCGACTCCGGTGAGCGCAGACCACCAGCGCAGCCGGGCCGCCGCGCCGGGCAGTTCGAGCCAGGGCGCGAGGAAGCCGGGCTTCTGGGAGCCTTGGCCTGGGGCGAGTACAGCGAGCACGTACTCGACTCTGCTGGATAACCACCCCTGCGCGGGCTGTCGCCGCCCACCAAACCCGACGACCAGTTTTGTAGGGATCCTCTAATGGACGCCTGGCTGCTGACCCCGCCAGCTACCGGCTGTGACAGTTGACCCCGAATCCCTGCGACGACTGTCACAGCAGCTCAGTGCCGATGTGCCGATCTCTCAGGTCGGCGTTGTCGGGTCCAGCCGACCCACCGTCAGCGCGACCCGCAGGGCGTACGCCGCGCGCGGGTTGAACGGGGTGAGTCCGGTCACGTCCGCGACCTTGCGCAGCCGGTACCGCACCGTGTTCGGGTGCACGAACAGCTCCCGGGCGGCGCTCTCCAGCACCTCCCCGGCGGCGAAGAAGGCGTCCAGCGTCTCCAGCAGCTCGCCGCCGGCGCGCAGCAGCGAGCCGTAGATGTCCTGGCGCAGCAGCCGGCGGGCGTCCGGGTCGCCGGCCAGCGCGCGCTCCGGCAGCAGGTCCCGGGCGGCCACCGGGCGTGGCGCGCTCGGCCAGGCGTGCGCCGCCCGGAAGCCGGCCATCGCCGCCCGCGCCGACTCGGTCGCCTCATCCAGCCGGGGCACCGCCGGCCCGACCACCACCGGCCCGTCACCGAACGCGCTGAGCAACTTCTCGGTCGCGGCAAGCGGGTCCGGCGCGCCGCCGAGCACCACCACCAGCCGGTCGCCGTGCACCCCGCCGAGCACGTCCACGCCGACCCGGCGGGCGGCCCGGTAGACGATGTGCACGCACGGCGGCGGCCTCGCCACCGGGGGACCGGCCGACCGCCACCGCGACCGGCGGGGCAGTCCGTCCAGCCCAGCGCCGCCGCCCGGCTGGCCAGCACGTCCGAGGAGTCGCCGCGCAGCAGGGCGTCCACCAGCAGCGCCTGCAGCCGCGCGTCCCAGGCGCCCCGGGTCTCGGCGGCCCGCGCGTAGACCCGGGCGGCCGAGAAGGCGACCTCGCGGGAGTAGGTGAGCACCGCCTCCCGCAGGGCTGCCTCCTCGCCGGGCGCGGCCAGGTGCGGCACCTGCTCCTCGACCACGTCGATGGTCACCTTGATGAGCTGCACGGTCTGCAGCAGGTTGAGAGTCCGGGCCAGGGCGCGCGGGGCGGCGTCGAAGATCTCGTCGGACAGCTCCTGGTCGCTGCCGCGCTTGCGCAGCCACTCGACCAGCGACCGGACGCCCGCCTGGGCCACCAGCATCACCCAGGCGCGCTGGTCAGCGGGCACCTCCCGGAACCAGGGCAGGTCGTCATCCATCCGGGAGACGCTCGCGGTGGCCAGCGCCCCGGCCGAGCGCTCGATCCGGCGCAGGGTGGCGGTGAGGTCGCCGTTACCCGTGCCGTCGGACATGGGTACAGCCTGACACAGCAGGTGAGGGCCGCCCGGCGCCGCGGGCCGGCGCGGGATCAGGTCGAGGTGCGTCGCCGGTACCGGCGCCGGCTGAACCGGGCCGCCCCGAACAGCACCACCAGCGCACCGACCGAGGTCAGCACGCTGGTCGCCAGGGCCAGCTGCAACTGCGCGCCGAGCGCCTTGACGTCGACTCCGTGCCCGGTGGACTCGTCAGCGGTGAGCGGCTCCATGCCCGGGTCGGCGACGAGCGCCTCGCCGAGGTCCACGCCGGCGGCGGTGAGCAGGTCGGGCAGCCCGACCGCCACGAAGAACCAGGCGTCACTGCTCTTGCCGAGCGGCTGTGCGGCCGGCCGGAAGGCGCGCGGGCCACCGGCCGCCACCGGGTACACGTCGTAGAGCTGTTCGGCGCCGCCCGCTCCGGCGACGGTGACGGTGAACTTGGGGCCCAGCTTCTGCTGGTCGATCTTCATCGGCGTGCCGGTCGCGCCCTGCATCCAGCCCAACTGCTTGAGCAGGGCGGCGAACACGTCCGGCCGGGCGTCGGCGGACACGTTGATGGGTTTCGCCAGCGAGTCGCCGGCGATGGTGATGAGGGTCGGACTACTGGCTGCGGCGGCCGGCTGCGCCCCGATCAGCAGGGCCACCAGTACCGCACCGAGCGCCAGTGCCGCCGCACCGAGCCGGCGGGAGCGCCGCCAGTGTCGGGTGGGTACCGGGCGAGGGGTGGCACGCGTCATTCGGACACCTCGTGGAGGGCGGTCCCCTGCGTCGGTGTACGGCGCGGCTGACCGCGTGGGCGGCCGACGAGGGGGTTCGGGATCAACTATCGCCCATCGTGGCCGGTTTCGCTGCCCCCTTCAGACTCCGCAAAACCTGGGAATCTCAGGCAACGCAGCCGGCCGCCATCGCGTCTATATAGAGATGATGCCCGCGAACCGCGGTCGGCCGCCGACCCCGTCAGTCCAGTCGGGACAGTGCTGTCCGGAGCCGGTCTACGGTGCGCTCCCGACCGAGCACCGCCAGCGACTCGAACAGCGGCAGCCCAACGGTCCGGCCGGTCACCGCGACCCGTACCGGGGCCTGCGCCTTGCCGAGCTTGAGTCCCGGGCCGCGCCGGCGACCTCCACGGTGGCCTTGAGCGTCTCGGCGTCCCAGGTGGGTACCCGCCCGAACTCCTCGATCACCGCGCTGAGCAGGTCGGCCGCGCCCTCGGTCATGGTCTTCGCCCAGGCCGCCTCGTCGATCGCGGGCTGCGGCAGGAAGGCGAAGTCGACGTTCGCCACGATCTCCGACAGCACCGCGACCCGGGTCTGCGCCAACGGGGCGAGCACCGCGAACACCTTGTCGTCGAAGTCCGCGGGCGCCCACGGCGGCGGCGTCCCCGGTGATCCACGGCTGGCAGGCGGCGATGAACTCCTCCACCGGCAGCGCCCGGATGTACTCGCCGTTGAAGGCGCGCAGCTTCTTGATGTCGAAGAAGGCGGGCGAGGAGTTCACCTGCTCCAGCCGGAACTCCTCCTCGATCACCGACCACGGCACGATCTCCCGGTCGCCGCTGGGCGCCCAGCCGAGCAGCATCAGGTAGTTCTTCATGGCCTCGGCCAGGTAGCCCTCGGCGCGGTAGTCCTCCAGGGCCACCTTGTCGCGCCGCTTGGAGAGCTTCTGCCGCTTCTCGTTGACCACCACCGGGACGTGTGCCCAGACCGGCGGCGGGCTGCCCAGCGCCTGCCAGAGCAGCTGCTGCTTGGGGGTGTTGGGCAGGTGCTCCTCGGCCCGGATCACGTGGGTGATCCCCATCGTCAGGTCGTCCACGACGTTGGCCAGCAGGAAGACTGCCGAGCCGTCGCTGCGGGCGATGACGAAGTCCTCGATCAGCTTGTTGTCGAAGGTGGGCGTGCCCCGGATCAGGTCGACCACCACGGTCTCGCCCTCGTCGGGGGTACGGAAGCGCAGCGCCCGACCCGGGCCGGCGGTCAGGCCCCGGTCGCGGCAGTGCCCGTCGTAGCCGGTCGGCCGGCCACCGGGGCTGTGTGCGGCGACCCGGGTCAGCACGTCCTCCCGGGTGCAGTCGCAGTAGTAGGCCTGGCCCGACTCGGAGAGCCGCAGGGCGGCGGCGCGGTGGTCCTCGGCGTAGGAGGACTGCAGCAGCGGCCCCTCGTAGCTGCCCCGGGAGATGCCCAGCCAGTCGAGCGCGGTGAGGATGCCCTCGGTCCACTCGGGGCGGTTGCGCGCCGCGTCGGTGTCCTCGATGCGCAGGACGAACACCCCGCCGTGCTGCTTGGCATAGATCCAGTTCTGCAGGGCCGACCGGGCCCCGCCGACATGGAACATACCGGTGGGGGAGGGGGCAAATCTCACTCGTACCGTCACGGACCAACTCTAAAGGTGGCCACCGGTGCGCCCGCCACCAGGTTTGCCTGCCGGTCGCTCGGCGGGTCGGATTTGCCACGCACCGTTACCGTGAGCCGACGGCCGGGTATCAGATCGACGACCGGCCATCAAGGTCGGCCTGATCGGGGTTTTGTGATGTCAGGGTTGTTCAGTAGCCTTCCGGCCGGGAGGGATTCATGAACCGTCGTACGGTGATCGCCGGGGCCGCCACGGTCGCGTCGGGATCGCTGCTGGCCGCCTGTAAGAGCGGAAACTCGCGCCAAACCCTCCTGGAACGGAAGCGCCGCCTCCCCTGGTCCGGCCGCCGGCCCGGCCTCGCTGACCATCGCCCCGGCTGCCAACGCCGCGGACGTGTCGCCCGCCGCGGGCGTGGTGGTCACCGCCACCAACGCCAAGGTGCAGACGGTGACCGTGAGTGCCGGTGGCAAGCAGGTCGCCGGGGCGCTCGACGACACCCAGGCGGTATGGAAGACCACCGGCGCGCTGGCCTTCAACCAGACCTACACGGTGACCGCCACCGCGCTGGACGCCGACGGCAAGACCATCGAGCAGTCCGCCACCTTCACCACCGTGAAGCCGACCAGCACGGTCAACGCGACCTTCCAGGCCAACTCGCTGACCGCGATGAAGAACGGCAGCACCTACGGCGTCGGGCAGCCGGTCATCCTGCACCTTCCAAGGCGCCGAGCGACAAGGCGGCCGTGGTCAAGGCGCTGTCCGTGGTGACCGAGCCGGCCGTCGAGGGCCGCTGGCACTGGATGGACAACCAGAACCTGCAGTACCGGCCGGAGAAGTACTGGGCCACCGGCACCAAGATCACGGTGACCGCGAACCTGCTCGGTGTCGACCTACGGCAAGGGCGTCTACGGCGCGGCGAACACCGTCCGTCAATTTCACCGTCGGTCAGTCGAAGGTGGCCATCGCCGACGACACCACCCACCACATGAAGATCTACTTCGACGGCCAGCAGGTCAAGGACATCCCGATCAGCATGGGTCAGGGCGGCACCACCACGGCCACCGACGGCAAGACCATCGACTTCTTCACCCGCTCCGGCGTGCACGTGGTGATGACCAGCGAGCTGAGCCACCGGATGACCTCGGCCAGCTACGGCGTCGGCCCGGACAACCCGAACAGCTACGACGAGCTGGTCGAGCTGTGCTGCCGGATCTCCTACACCGGCGAGTTCGTGCACGCCGCCCCGTGGAGCGAGAGCGACCAGGGCAAGCGCAACGTCTCGCACGGCTGCATCAACATCTCCAAGCCCAACGCCCAGTGGTTCTACGACAACTTCGGCCTCGGTGACGTGGTGGAAATCAAGGGCACGCCCAGGAAGCTGGCGCTGTGGGAGGCGATCGGCGGCTGGGACGTGCCGTGGGACCAGTGGGGCAGCAACACCTGAGCCAGTGCCGCGTACCCCCGACCCCGGCCCGGTCGGAGGTACCCGGCACCCTTTCGACCCCGGGGGAAAGATGAAGCGTCGTACCGTTCTCGCTGGCGCGGCTGTCGCTGCCGTGCCGCTGTTGTCCGCGTGCAAGGCCGACTCGGACGCGTCCGCCGGCACCGGCACCGGCGCCGGCACCCCGGCGCCGAGCGCGACCGGCTCGCCCAGCCCGGCCGGGCAGGCGGGCGCCATCACCATCGCGCCGGCCGCGAACGCGGCGAACGTCTCGCCCGGCGCGGGCGTGGTGGTCACCGTCGCGCACGGCAAGGTCAACAGTGTGACGGTGACCGCCGGGACCAAGCAGATCGCCGGCGCGGTGGACGACACCGGCTCGGTCTGGCGCAGCACCGCGCCGTTGGCGTTCAACCAGAAGTACACGGTGACGGCCAGTGGAGTGGGCGAGGACGGCGCGCCGCTGACGCAGACGCTCACCTTCACCACCCTCAAGCCGAGCAGCACGGCCAACGCCACCTTCCAGGCGAACCTGCTGGCCGCGCTCAAGGACGGCGGCACCTACGGGGTCGGCCAGTCGATCATGCTGCGGCTCGCCAAGACGCCCAGCGACAAGGCCGCCATCGTCAAGGCGCTCAAGGTGGTCGCCGAGCCGGCCGTCGAGGGCCGCTGGCACTGGACGGACTCCAGGACGCTGCAGTACCGGCCGGAGAAGTACTGGGCCAGTGGCACCAAGATCACGGTGGCCGCCAACCTGCTCGGCACCGCGTACGGCAAGGGTGTCTTCGGGGCCGCGAACGTCTCGGTGCGGATCACCATCGGCAAGTCCAAGGTCGCCATCGCCGACGACAAGACCCACCACATGAAGATCTACTTCGACGGTGTCGAGGTGAAGGACTTCCCGATCAGCATGGGCATGGGCGGCGGTACCCACTCCGACACCGGCGAGTACATCAACTACTTCACCCGCTCCGGTGTGCACGTGGTGATGAGCCGGGAACTCACCCACCACATGAGCTCGACCAGCTACGGCGTCGGCCCGGGCAACCCCAACTACTACGCCGAGGACGTCCAGAACTGCTGCCGGATCACCTACAGCGGCGAGTTCGTGCACTCCGCCCCGTGGAGCGAGCCCAACCAGGGCAAGCGCAACGTCTCGCACGGCTGCGTCAACGTCTCCGACGCCAACGGCAAGTGGTTCTACGACAACTTCAACCTCGGCGACGTGGTTGACATCAGGGGCACGGTGCGCAAGATCCTGCCCGGCGAGTCGATCGGCGACTGGGAAGTGCCGTGGGACAAGTGGGGCACCAGCTGAGCATCCCCGGCGGCGCCGGTCCGGCGTAGCTGGCGGTGCAGGTCCGGCGCGCCAGATCCGGCGTAGCTGGCGCAGCGGGTCCGGCGCAGTCGCGGGCAGTCAGCTGCGGCGGATGGCGCGGTCGACCCGGGCGCGCCACTCGCCGTCCGCGGGCACGCCGTCGCGCAGCGCCACGAGTGCCGCCATCGCGCCGCCCACCAGGCCGGCCCAGTCGTAGCGGCGGATCGGGGCGTACCGCACCACGCCGGCGCTCACCTCGGGGATGCCCTTGAGCATCACAAACGCCAGGCCCGCGCAGCGGCTGGCGGCCCAGCCCGGCAACCGCGGCACCCGGTGCGCCGCGCCCGCTCCGTGCTCGCTGACGAGCTGGACGTGGAACGGGTAGCTGACCTCGCCACCCGCCTTGGTCACCACGATCCGGGCCTGGTCACCGGCGTCCCGGCCGCCGAACAGGCCGGCCAGCCAACCGGGTCGGGGCGGCTCGATGACCACTTCCACGCCGTACCCGTGCAGTCCGGGGTCGGCCGCGTCGGCGATGGCCCGGACCGCCTCGATCACCGCGCCCGCGTCGGAGCGGCGGAAGGTGATCCACTCCGCCTCGTCCACCGCGTCCGGGCGCGCGTCCGGTTCCGACACCGGCACATCGTGCCACCGGGACGGCCCCGCGGGCACCCCGCCGGTTGGCCGGAACCCGACACGAGGGGGCCCGCCGCCCCCGACTGCGTAAGGCAGCGGGTGCGGCGGGCCGGGTCGGTGCTCGCCAGCAGCGGCGTCGGTCAGGAGTCGCCGCCGGTCTCGCCGACCGGAGCCGCCGAGACGTCGTCGATGGCGTACTTGGCGGCGGCGTCGGCCGGCACGTTGGCCGCGACCTCGCCGCGCCGCGCGAGCTGGCGCAGCGCGGCCACCACGATGTTCTCCGCGTCGACGTGGAAGTGCCGGCGCAGCGCGTGCCGGGTGTCCGACATGCCGAACCCGTCGGTGCCCAGCGAGGTGTAGTCACCGGGTACCCAGCGGGAAATCAGGTCGGGCACGGCCCGCATGTAGTCGCTGACCGCGACCACCGGCCCGGGTGATTCGGCCAGCTTGGCCGTCACGTAGGGCACCTTCTCGGGCGAGCTCGGGTTGAGCAGGTTCCACTCCTCGCAGGCCACCGCGTCGCGGCGCAGCTCCGTCCAGGAGGTCGCGGACCATACGTCGGCCGCCACCCCCCAGTCCTGGGCGAGCAGTTCCTGGGCCTTCAGCGACCAGCCCATGCCGGTGCCCGAGGTGAGGATCTGCGCCCTCGGCGCGCCGTCGGCGAGCTGTGGCGCGGCCGAGTACCGGTAGAGCCCGCGCAGCAGCCCCTCGACGTCGAGGTTCTCGGGCTCCGCCGGTTGCAGGATCGGCTCGTTGTAGACGGTCAGGTAGTAGTAGATGTTCTCCGGGTTCTCGCCGAACATCCGGCGCAGCCCGTCCTGCACGATGTACGCGATCTCGAAGGCGTACGCCGGGTCGTAGGTGATCACGGCCGGGTTGGTGGCGGCGATCAGGATCGAGTGGCCGTCCTCGTGCTGCAGGCCTTCACCGTTGAGGGTGGTCCGGCCGGCGGTCGCGCCGAGCAGGAAGCCGCGGGCCATCTGGTCGCTGGCCGCCCACAGTGCGTCGGCGGTGCGCTGGAAGCCGAACATCGAGTAGAAGATGTACAGCGGGATCATCGGCTCGCCGTGGGTGGCGTAGCTGGTGCCGGCGGCGGTGAAGGACGCGACCGAGCCGGCCTCGTTGATGCCCTCGTGCAGGATCTGCCCGTTGACCGCCTCCCGGTAGGACAGGAACAGCTCCCGGTCCACCGGGGTGTAGTTCTGCCCGTGCGGCGAGTAGATCTTCGCGGTCGGGAACAGCGAGTCCATCCCGAAGGTGCGCGCCTCGTCCGGGATGATCGGCACCCAGCGCTTGCCGAACTCCTTGTCCCGCATCAGGTCCTTGAGCAGCCGGACGAACGCCATGGTGGTGGCGATCTTCTGCTTGCCGGAGCCCTTCAAGGTGTCCGCGTACGCCGCGTCGCCGGGCAGGCCGAGCGGGATGGTGGTGGTGCGCCGGCTGGGCAGGAAGCCGCCGAGAGTGTTGCGCCGCTCGCGCAGGTACTCCATCTCGTCGCTGTTCTCGGCCGGCTTGTAGTACGGCGGGAGGTAGTAGTTGTCGTCCAGCTTCGAATCCGGGATGTCCAGGTAGAGCCGGTCCCGGAAGCCCTTGAGGTCGTCCAGGGTCAGCTTCTTCATCTGGTGGGTGGCGTTGCGGCCCTCGAAGTGCGAGCCGAGTGTCCAGCCCTTGACCGTCTTGGCCAGGATCACCGTGGGCTGGCCGGTGTGCTCGGTGGCCGCCTTGTACGCCGCGTACAGCTTGCGGTAGTCGTGCCCGCCGCGCTTGAGGTTCCAGATCTCGTCGTCGGAGAAGGTCTCCACCATCTTGCGGGTACGCGGGTCGCGGCCGAAGAAGTGCTCGCGCACGTACGCGCCGGACTCGGCCTTGTAGGTCTGGTAGTCACCGTCGGGGGTGGCGTTCATCAGGTTGACCAGCGCGCCGTCGGTGTCGGCGGCCAGCAGCGGGTCCCACTCGCGGCCCCAGACCACCTTGATGACGTTCCAGCCGGCGCCCCGGAAGAACGCCTCCAGCTGCTGGATGATCTTGCCGTTGCCGCGGACCGGGCCGTCCAGGCGCTGCAGGTTGCAGTTCACCACGAAGGTGAGGTTGTCGAGCTCCTCGCGGGCGGCCAGGCCGAGCGCGCTGATCGACTCCGGCTCGTCCATCTCACCGTCGCCGAGGAACGCCCAGACGTGCTGCTGGGAGGTGTCCTTGATACCCCGGTTGTGCAGGTACCGGTTGAACCGGGCCTGGTAGATGGCGTTGATCCCGCCGAGCCCCATGGAAACCGTCGGGAACTCCCAGAACTCCGGCATCAGCCGCGGGTGCGGGTAGGAGGGCAGCCCGTCCGGGGCGTGCGAGAGCTCCTGGCGGAACCCGTCGAGCTGGTTCTCGGTCAGCCGCCCCTCCAGGAAGGCGCGGGCGTACATGCCGGGGCTGGCGTGCCCCTGGAAGAAGATGTGGTCGCCGCCGCCCGGGTGGTTCTTGCCCCGGAAGAAGTGGTTGAAGCCCACCTCGTAGAGGCTGGCGGAGCTGGCGTAGGTGGAGATGTGCCCGCCGACGCCGATGCCCGGCCGCTGCGCGCGGTGCACCAGCATCGCCGCGTTCCACCGGATGTACGCCCGGATCCGGCGCTCCAGCGCCTCGTCACCGGGGAACCACGGTTCACGCTCGGGCGGGATGGTGTTGATGTAGTCGGTGGTGGTCAGCGGAGGGACGCCCACACTGCGCTCGCGCGCGCGCTCCAGCAGCCGCAGCATGATGTAGCGGGCGCGTTTGGCGCCCCGCTCGTCGATCACGCCGTCCAGCGACTCGACCCACTCGGTGGTCTCCTCCGGGTCGATGTCCGGCAGCTGGCTTGGTAGGCCGTCGCTGATGACCGGTCGCTTGCGTTCGGTGGCCACAGGCTTGTCCTTAGGGTTATGACCGATGTCTCTCTTGACTATCCTGCCGCGCCGCTGCGTGCCAGTGACAGCGACCCTGCGGCAACTGTCACGTCGGACACGTACCAGCCGGTAGCCTTTCGCCGTGCTGACCAGTGTGATCACAGTCCGAACGGGCGTTAAGCCGACCGTTCACGACCTTACCGGCGAAGTGTCCAGTTTCGTTCGAGAGCTGGGCGACGGCCTGCTCAACATCTTCGTCCCGCACGCCACCGCGGGCGTGGCCATCCTCGAGGTCGGCGCCGGCTCCGACGACGACCTGCTGCGCGCGCTCGACGACCTGCTGCCCACCGACGGCCGGTGGCGACACCGGCACGGCTCACCCGGGCACGGCCGGGACCACGTCATGCCCGCCTTCATCGCGCCCTACGCCACCGTCCCGGTGCTCGGCGGGCAGGTGATGCTGGGGACCTGGCAGTCCATCTGCCTGGTGGACCCCAACGGCGACAACACGACCCGGCAGGTCCGCTTCTCCTTCCTGCCGGGCTGACCTGCCGGGCTGACCTGCCGGGCTGACCTGCCGGGCTGATCTGCCGGGCTGATCTGCCGGGCTGATCCGGGCCGCCGGGTGGCACGGCCGCCGCCCAGCCCGTCCCGGGTCAGCCCGCAGGTCACTCTGATCGGACGTTCAGCCGACCAGGGGTGTCCGATGGTCGCGACTGTCCCGGAGATCCCTGATTGTCTGTGCCTTTTGACTGGTCAAGGCCCAGATGGGTGGTTGCTCGGGGCATTCTTTGCTGGCACTCTTGCCCCGCCCTCGCTGGTGCGGTTCACCGTCGATCACGTCCCAGGGCGTCGACGGGAGGACACCGCACATGCTCGCCGAGGTGGACGAGACCGCCGAGCTCCGGCTTCCGCAGCTGTGGCGGGTACCCCGGCCGCACGAGCGCCGGCCCGGAGTCGACGGGCGACCCAGGTACGCCTACGCGCCGGTCCCGCTGCCGCCCACGGACGCGGAGAAGGAGCGCTACCGGACCCGCCGGCTCGCCCCGCTGCTGCTCGCCTCCCTGATCAGCTTCGGCTGCCTGGTGACCAGCCAGGTGCTGTTCCTGCGTACCGCCCCGTGGCTGCTGGTGCTGGCGCCGCTGACCGTCTTCACCGTCGCGTACTACCTGATCTCGCTGGCTGTGAACGCCTTCACCCGCGGCTTCGACCTCGCCGCCCACCGCCGCCTGGTGCGGGGGTGGGCCCCCGCGCGGCGTCCCTCGGTGGACGTCTTCCTGCCGATCTGCGGCGAACCCGCACACGTGCTGCAGAACACCTGGCAGAACGTGCGGGAGATGGCCGAGCACTACCCCGGGCCGGTGCGCATCCACGTGCTCGACGACTCGCCCGACGAGACGCTCTCCCGGATGGCGCTCGCCTTCGGCTTCAACTACCTGCGTCGCCCCAACCGTGGCTGGTTCAAGAAGGCCGGCAACATGCGGCACGCCTACGAGCGCACCGGCGGCGACTTCATCCTGGTGCTGGACGCCGACTTCGCTCCCCGCCGCGATCTGCTGGACGAGCTGCTGCCCTACTTCGACGCCGATCCCGACGTGGGCATCGTGCAGTCGCCGCAGTTCTTCCGGGTCAACCGTGGTCAGGGGTGGCTGGAGCGCGGGGCCGGGGCGGTTCAGGAGCTGTTCTACCGCTCGGTTCAGGTGTCCCGGCAGGCGCACGGGGCGGCGATCTGCGTGGGCAGCTGTGCGGTGTACCGGCGGGCCGCGCTGGACGACATCGGTGGGACCACGCTGATCGAGCACTCCGAGGACGTGCACACCGGATTTGACCTGCGCCGCAAGGGCTGGCGGTTGCGTTACGTGCCGGTGGCGCTGGCGGCCGGGTTGTGCCCGGCCGAGGTGGACTCCTTCTTCACCCAGCAGTACCGCTGGTGCGCCGGCTCGATGAGCCTGCTCGGCTCGCGCAAGTTCTGGTCCACCCGGATGTCGCTGCGGGCCCGGCTGAGCTACTGCTCGGGGTTCCTCTACTACCTGCACACGGCGCTGTTCACGTTCGTCGGGCCGGTGGTCCCACTGGTGATGATCTACGCCCTGCCGGACCGGATCGGGCTCGCGAACTACCTGCTCATCGTGCCCAGCGTGATCTACAACATGATCATCTTCCCGGCCTGGCACCGCAGCGCCTACCGGCTGGAGGCGTGGACGGTCAAGCTGATCTACGGCTGGGCGCACGCGTTCGCGATCGTGGACATCCTGCGCGGCCGGCGGATGGGTTGGCAGTCCACCGGCGGCACCGCCCGTAAGAGCAAGACCCGCCGGCTGTGGTTCGGACTGCGCTGGTGGACCCTGGGCAGCGCGCTGATCTGGGTGGCCGGCGCGCTGTACCGGCTGGCCGATACCGGCGACCTGCGCTTCCTGCCGATGTTCCTGGGGGGCATGTTCCTGCTCACCGTCGTCGCGCAGGCGCTGCTGGTCAACCCGCTGAAGGACAAGAGCGAGGTACTGGTGTGAAGACCCGTCACCTGATCGTGTGCATGGCGCTGGTCGCCGCCGGGCTTGTCGAGGTCGCCGTGCTGCCACGGCTGCACCTGGACGGGTCGGCCGCCGCCTCCGCCGGTGGTGCGCCCCGGGTGACCGCGTCCGCCACCCCGTCCGCCCCACCTCCGGCGTACGACGTGACGCACCTGCTCCGCCCTGACCACAAGTACATCGGCGTGGCGATCGACGGGGCCCCCGCCGACCCGGCGCTGATCCCGGCCTTCGCCGCCAAGGTCGGCAAGGCGCCGAACATCGTGGAGATGTACGAGAGCTTCACCGACGGCTTCGCCGCTGCCCAGGTCCGCTCCACCTACCAGGCCGGCGCGCTGACCCTGATCAGTTGGGAGCCGTTCGCGCCGACGATGGCCACCATCGCGGCCGGCGGACACGACGGGTACCTGAAAACCTTCGCGCAGGCCGTTCGGGCGCTGAACCTGCCGGTGGCGATCACCATCGGCCACGAGATGAACGGCAACTGGTACCCGTGGGGTCCGAAGAAGACCCACGCGGCCGACTTCGTCGCCGCCTGGCGGCACGTCCACGACATCTTCGTCGCCGCCGACGCGACCAACGTCATCTGGGTGTGGACGCCCAACGTCGTCAATCCGTTGCCCAAGATCAAACTTGCCCCCCTGTGGCCCGGCGACGACTACGTCGACTGGGTCGGCATCGACGGCTACTACACGCCGCGCGGCCAGCAGAACTTCACCGCCCTGTTCCACCCGACGCTCGTCCAGGTCCGCGCCTTCACCGACAAGCCGGTGCTGATCGTCGAGACGGCCGTCGAAGCCGGCGCGGGCCGGGCCAGCCAGATCAACAACCTGTTCGCCGGGGTACGCGCGGCCGACGACTTCGTGGGCTTCGTCTGGTTCGACAAGAACGGCTCCGGCAAGTGGAAGATCGACAACGACGCCGCCGCCGTGGCCGCCTACCGCGCCAAGGCAGCCGACGACATCTGGGGCTTCCCGGTCCGCTGAGCCCGGTCCCGCCCGCACCGGCTCCCGATCACGCTGTGCCCCCGCATTCCGTCCCTGTGCCCGTCAGGCCGAGCCGTGCCGGTCAGGCCGGCTTGCGGGTGAGCAGGATCAGGTGCACCTGGCTGAACCGGTACTCGCGCTCCTGCTGGAAGCCGGTGCGGAGCAGCGCGGCCCGGTCGGCGGGCAGCACCGCGTACGGGTCGGGGGCCAGCGCCGGGGTGGCCACCAGCCACAGCCGGGCCGTGTCGCCCAGGCACGGTGCCGCCTCGGCGCACTCGGTGGCCGTGAAGTAGCCACGTTCCGCGCCGGTGCTGAGCAGGAACACATCGCGCGGGTGCGCGGTACCGCGCAGGTAGTAGTCGGCGGCCTTGCGGGCCAGGTCGGTGTTGCCGCCCACCACGTCGGCATAGGCGATGCCGTCGCCCGGTCGGGCGTCGGCACCGATCACCGCCATCGCGGCCCGGTAGTCGGGCTGCCCGGCGACCGGGCTGTCCCGCAGGCTGCGCTGCGCCGGCAGGCCGTACCAGACCACGGCGGCGAGGACAGCCACCCCCGCGAGCGCCGCCACCGGCCGCCTTGCCCGGCCGGTACGGCCGGCCAGCGCGTCCACGGCGGCCGCCGCCAGCAACGCCCAGGCCGGCAGGGTGAACAGGAAGTACCGGAACAGGAACAGGTGCAGCACCGGGAAGGTCAGGTAGGTGAGCACCGGCGGCACCAGTGCCCAGAGCAGCAGGGTGACCACCGCCGCCGGTCGGCTGCGCGCCAGCAGGACAGCGCCCAGCACACCGACGGCCACCAGTACGGCAGCCACCGGCAGCGCCCCGAACAGCTGGTCGGGCAGCCGGCGCAGGGTGGCCGCGTCGGCGTGGATCCAGTCGATCGCACCGGACTGGTGGCCAGCCTGGCTCAGCAGCGGGATCACCAGCACGGCGGCGGTACCGCAGGCGCCCACCCACTGCCAGCGCCGGTCGTCACCGCGCCGGGTCTCCAGCAGCAGGTACAGCGCGTGCGCGACGAGTACCAGCAGCGCCACGAAGTGCAGCCAGCCGGTGAGCGCCACCACCACCGTGTACCCGGTCCAGCGCGGCACGCTCGGGTACTCCAGGGCGCGCAGCAGCAGCAGGGTAGCGCCGACCGCGAACAGCGTCACCAGCTCGTACGAGCGGGCCTCCTGGCCGAACCGGGCGATCGCCGGCAGCAGGGCGTAGAGCAGGCCGGCGAGCAGGCCGACCGGGGTGCTGAACAGCCGGCGGCCGAGCAGCGTGACCAGGCCCGCGCTGAGCGCGCCGGCGAGGATGGAGGGTACCCGCAGGGCCAGCTGTGAATCGCCGAAGAGCTGCACCCAGCCATGCATGAGCGCGTAGTACAGGCCGTGTACCAGGTCGATGTGGGTCAGCAGGTGCCACAGCTGCGGCCAGCTCACGGTGGCTCCACGCCAGGTGGCGAACTCGTCGGCCCACATCTCCCGCTGCGCCGCCTGGTACCAGCACAGCACCCCGGCCAGCAGGGTGGGCAGGAGAGCGATCAGCAGCACGGTTGCTCGGGGCGGACGGGTCCGGTCCCGGTGTGGCGCCGGGGTCCGGCGCGGGGCGGGATCGGCAATCGGCAGCCGGATGGTCGGGGTGGCGCTGGTCACGGTGGTCCTTCCGGCGGGGGCGCCGTCACGCGGGAGCGGGGGACCGCCCGAGGTCGCAGGCGCCGACCGTCCGGAGCGGGTCGCCGCACCGATCCCGATGTGGCCGACCCAGCGTACCTGCTCAGTACCCGTGTCTGACCAGGACGTTTACTCGATTGAAGATCGTTTCTGAGGTACGGCGCGGGGGCCGTCGTAGTGACGGCCCCCGCCCGCGGTGCGGTGGTGCGGTGGTGCGGTGGCTCCGGCCGTCAGGGTGGTACGGCCGGCGCCGGGATCAGTTGCTGACGCTGGCCAGGTGGCTCTTGAGGCCCTGGCCGTAGTTGGTGGCAGTGCCGTTCCAGTCGGAGATGAGCGACGGTCCGGTGCTGCAGTCCCAGTTGTTCCAGGTCCATCCCAGGTACCCGACACCGTGGGCGTCCGCCCAGTTCATCAGGGTGTCGACGAATCCGTGCGCGCAGTCGTTCTCGCCGATCTCGGAGAGCGTCAGCGGCACGCTGGCCGCAACCGGGGCCAGCTGGCTGTCGTAGCACGAGGTGTTCGAGCAGGTGTTGAAGTTGTAGATGTGCGCGAACGCCATCAGGTTGCCGGTGGAGTCGGTCGGCTTGTACTGCAGCCACTGGGTCAGATCGTTGGAGTACGCCAGGCCGCCGATCATGACGACGTTGGTGGCTCCGGTGGCCCGGACCGAGTTGAGCAGCGACTGGAATCCGGCCACCTGGTAGGTGATGCCGGGGCAGCTGCCGCCGTCGCGCCAGCAGAGCCAGCCGGCGGTCTCGCTGCTACCGCTGCCGCGCTCCGGGTACGGCTCGTTGAAGAGGTCGAAGACGACCGCGTTGTTGCCCTTGAAGGCGTTCGCCACGCCGGTCCAGAACGATGGCGCGTACTGGGCGTCCGGCATCGGCTTCTGGCAGGTTGCCTTGACGTCCGAGCACCCGGCGGACGGGCCGGTGTACAGGCCGTAGTTCCAGTGCATTTCCACGATCGGGGTGATGCCGTTGGCGATCAGCAGCGCGACGTAGTTCTTCACCTCGGTCTGGTACTGCGCTCCCGAGTAGCCGCCGGCCGGCACGTCTGAGGTGCCCAGCCAGCACTCCTCGTTCAGCGGTACCCGCACCGTGCGGATCTTCCAGGCCCGCATGGCAGTGACCGAGGCCTGATCCATCGGACCGTTCCACATGCCGTTGCCCTGGATGCAGGCGAACTCGCCGCCGGAGCGGTTGACGCCGAGCAGCCGGTAGGTGGCACCGGAGGCGGTGAGCAGCTTGTTGCCGGAGACGTGCAGGGCCGGCGCAGCACCGGTGTTGGGCGGCTGGCTCTGGCTGGCACTGGCGGACGGCGACGCCGAGGAGCGCGACGCGGACGGGGACACCGATGGGCTGGTGTTCGGAGTGGTCGCCCTGGTGGTCGGGCTGGCCGAGGTGGCGGAGCCGTTGCAGGCGACGCCGTTGAGGGTGAACGCGGTCGGGACCGGGTTGCTGCCGCTCCACGCGCCGTTGAAGCCGAGCGACGTCGAGCCGTTGGTGGCCAGGCTGCCGTTCCAGCTCAGGCTGGCAGCGGTGACGTTCTGGCCGCTCTGCGTCCAGGTGGCGCTCCAGCCCTGGATGACCTTCTGAGCGCTGTTCGGGAAGGTGAAGGCGAGCGTCCAACTGGTGACGGCACTGCCCAGGTTGGTGATGGCGACCGAGCCGGTGAACCCGCCCGGCCACGAACTCTGCACGGTGTAGCTGACCGAGCAGCCGGTGGTCGCGGCTGACGCGGTGGTGGTCACGATGGCGATACCGGATGCGGCAAGCAGACCGGCAGCGCCCGCGGCCAACAGGGCGGTGCGTTGTCTCATGATGATGATCTCCAAGTTGTGGACCGGGAAACCATCGATGGAAGCGCTCCCAAACTCTCTCGACTGAAATCTGTTTAGTCAAGCGTCGTCGATACCTATACAGACGGTGACGATAGGTAGTTGATCCGCTACGAATTGCCGTGGCGTCGGGTTCCCGCCAGCTCGGCAATAGGGGCCTCTACCAGGGGCTTTCCATACGTGAACAAATCCGCGGCGGAGTCGCACGCCTAACTGCCGTCGCCGGGTCTATGGTCACTTGGAGTAACGCGCGGTAAGTCCGGTAAGGGAGTGAACCTTACTGATCAGTACTACTGAGCGCTACGCGGCATTTCCGCCGGCGTCCTGTGCCAACCCCCCGAATCCCTGGGGATGGCACCCAACCCCACTGGAGTCCGGGGCTCATCATGCGTGCGAAAAAGGATTCATCGTGCACACAGAACAACGGAATTGTCACGAGACGTAACCAATTGCCATTGATCCTGATCATCGTTCTCGGCATCATCGTCCTCGGCTACGCCCCGGCGCTGCTCGTCCTCGGCGTGCCCGCCGAGGTCGTCGTCGCCGTCGTGCCGGCTGCCGTGCCGCCGTTGGCCGCCATCGCCTGGGGACTGGCCACCGCCGGTCGCCGGTTGTCGCCGGTTCGGGCCCGTGGCGGGGTGGCGTAGCGTGCCGGCCACCGTGGGACGCCCGTGCAAGTCTGCTCCGGACGAAGCGCCCGGCGCCGCGCTGAACCGATTCCAGCGCCGCCTCAAGGCGCGCGTCGGTCTGACCTACCGCGCCATCGCGCGGTTGTCGCACACCAGCTACACAACGCTCTCGCAGAACGCCCACGGGCGCCTGCCGGCGCGGTCGGCAACCGTGGAGGCCTGGGTCGATGCGATCTACCGGGCGGCCGCCGCCAACCGGATCGACATCGGCTGGTCCCAGGAGACCGCTACCGAGGTGGCGCTGGCGCTGTGGGAGCACTGCCGGCGCGTCGCCGGCCTGGAGGTGCCAACCATCCCCGCTGCGGATCCCGCCGACGAGCCGGAGTCCACCGCGGAGCCCGAGCAGCCGCCCGGCTCCGCGGAACTCGGTCGCACGCTGGTGATGGACGTGTACGACCCGCGGGTCACCGCCGGCAGCGCCAGCATGCTCCAGCCCGTCGAGGACCCGGACGAAGGCGACGAGAACACTCCGGACCGGCTCTACCAGGTTCGCGGCGTCACCGAGTTTGTCGAAGTGCTCCGGCTGGTGGTGGGCCGCGCCTATCGGCTGGGCCGCATCGGCGAGGCCGGGTTGCGGACGCTGACCAGTGAGCCGCTGGCCGGGCTGCTCCTGGGCCGACACCAACCATCACCGACCTGCGTCCGGGCGGCGATCCTCGCGTGCGGTGGTGACCAGACCGACGTCGCCATCTGGTTGGTGATGCTCGGCCAACTCTCCCGGGTCACCCGTAGGCAACGCGGGATCGACGACGGGGCGGAGGGGCTGTCCGCCTGAAGCCGACCGCGGGTGTCCCACCGGGCCCGGAGCCGAGCCGTGCAGGGGCCCGGTGGGACGCCGTTCCGGTTGGCGCGCAGATGACCGACCGTAGTCAACAGCCTGCCGAGTGGCACAGGCGCGCGTTCCTCGGTCATGCTGTTCGCTGTGAGTACCCCGCAGGACCTCGACGAGCGGTTCCGCACGATCATCGGTGAGCTGGGCGGCACCGAGCCGGCCGGCACCGAGCCCGCTGGCGACCCGGAACAGCCGCTACGGCCCGATTCGGAGCTGACCGGCGCGCTGGCCAAGGAACTGTTCGACGCCCAGCTCGCCAGCCGCCACCTCGATCTGGCCGCCCGCTGGCTACGCGACTTCCGCGAGGGGTACTACACCATCGGCTCGTCCGGGCACGAGGGGAACGCCGCCGTCGCCGCCGCGCTGCGGGTCACCGACCCGGCGCTGCTGCACTACCGCTCCGGCGGCTTCTACTGCGCCCGCGCGGTGCTGTCCCGCCTCGAGGGCGGCAAGCACGGCGGGCTCGGCGCGGCCATCCGGGACGTGTTGCAGGGCATCGTCGCGTCCGCCCAGGAACCCATCGCGGGCGGCCGGCACAAGGTCTTCGGCCACCCCGACCTGGAAATCATCCCGACCACCTCGACGATCGCCTCGCACCTGCCGCGCGCCGTCGGACTCGGCTTCGCCATCGAGCGCAGCCGGCGGGTACCGCCACCGGTACCGAGCTGGCCGGCCGATTCCGTGGTGGTCTGCTCGTTCGGCGACGCCTCGATCAACCACGCGAGCGCCACCGCCGCGTTCAACACCGCCGGCTGGTGCGACCACTCCGGGCTGCGGCTGCCGGTGCTGTTCGTCTGCGAGGACAACGGCCTGGGCATCAGCGTCCGCTCGCCGCAGGGCTGGGTCGAGGCCAGCCTGTCCAGCCGCCCCGGACTGCGCTACTTCTACGCCGACGGGCTGGACCTCGCGCAGACCTACGACACCGCGGTCGCCGCCGTCGGCTGGGTCCGCCGGCAGCGCCGGCCGGCAGTCCTGCACCTGCGTACCGTGCGGCTGCTCGGGCACGCGGGCGCGGACGCCGAGATCGCGTACCGCACGCCCGGCGAGATCAACGCCGACCTCGACCTGGACCCGTTGCTGGGTACCGCGCGGCTGCTGATCGAGAGCGGGGCGGCGACCAGGGCCGAAGTGCTCACCCGGTACGACGAGATCGGCTGGCTGGTCCGCAAGACGGCCGAGGAAGTGCTCGGGGAGGCGAAGCTGGCCACCCCGACCGAGGTCGTCGCGCCGCTCGCCCCGCGCCGCCCGATCCGGGTGGCCCGGGCGGTCGCCGAGTCCGGGGCCGGGCTGGGTCGTACCCTCGCCATTGCCGCAACCGCCGCCAACGGCGACATCGACCGACCCGACGGACCCACCGCGGCCGACCGCCTGCGGATCTTCGGCAGCCGGCTGCCGGAACGCTCCGGCAACCTCACCCTCGGCCAGTCGATCAACGCGGCCCTCACCGACGTGCTGCTCTGCTACCCGCAGGCGCTGGTCTTCGGCGAGGACGTGGCCGTCAAGGGCGGCGTCTACGGGGTGACCAAGGGGCTGCGCAGCCGGTTCGGGGCCAGTCGGGTGTTCGACACGCTGCTGGACGAGACCTCCATCCTCGGCCTGGCGCTCGGCGCCGGCCTGGCCGGACTGCTGCCGATCCCGGAGATCCAGTACCTGGCGTACCTGCACAACGCCGAGGACCAGCTCCGTGGGGAGGCCGCCTCGCAGGCGTTCTTCTCCAGCGGCGCGTTCCGCAACCCGATGGTGGTCCGCATCGCCGGCCTGGCCTACCAGGAGGGCTTCGGCGGGCACTTCCACAACGACAACTCGGTCGCCGTGCTGCGCGACATCCCCGGCCTGGTGCTCGCCTGCCCGGCCCGCCCCGACGACGCCGCCGCGATGCTGCGCACCTGCGCCGCCGCGGCCGTGGTCGACGGCTCGGTCTGCGCCTACCTGGAACCCATCGCCCTCTACGGCGTCCGCGACCTGCACGCCGCCGGCGACAGCGGCTGGACCGCCCCCTACCCGTCCCCGCTGGCCTGGGGTGAGGCGCACGTGCCGATCGGCCGGGCCCGGGTCGACGTGGTCGGCTCCGGCGCCGAGTTGACCATCCTCACCTTCGGTAACGGGGTGCGGATGTCGCTGCGGGTGGCCGCCCGGATGGCCGAGGCCGGCATCGGCACCCGGGTGGTGGACCTGCGCTGGCTCTCCCCGCTGCCGGTGGCCGACATCGTCCGCGAGGCCGGGGTGACCGGCCGGGTGCTCATCGTCGACGAGACCCGCCGCTCCGGCGGCGTCGGCGAGGGTGTGCTCTCCGCCCTCGTGGACGCCGGCTTCGTCGGGTCCGTACGGCGGGCCGCCGCGCTCGATTCCTTCGTCCCGTTGGGTGCGGCAGCCGGGCACGTACTGGTCAGCGAAGAGTCGATCATTGCGGGGGCGCGCGCCCTGCTGGCCTCGTAAGCCGTATCTTTGCGGGTGTATCCGGTGCGCCACTTGCGCACAGCGCTGTGACTGTGTGGACTACCGGCTAAGGCGTCGATCCACGACGTCAACGTTTGCATGAGGAGGCAGGGGACAGTGAGCGCGACCGCAGGTCAGGCCGCTGATGGCGTACGCAGCCTGGCGGACCGGTTCAACATCGAACCGGGCATGGTCGTTATGGAGATGGGCTACGACGATGACGTGGACGAAGATCTCCGGAACGCCCTGATCGACCGTTGCGGGGAACTGGTCGACGAAGACACCGACGAGGTCGTCGACGTGGTGCTGCTGTGGTGGCGCGACGGCGACGGCGACCTGGTCGACACCCTGGTCGACGCCCTCGGCCCGCTGGCCGACAACGGAGTGGTCTGGCTGCTGACCCCCAAGGCCGGCCGGGACGGCCACGTCGAGCCCAGCGAGATCACCGAGTCGGCCCCGACCGCCGGCCTCGCCCAGACCACGATCATCAGCGCCGGCAAGGACTGGAGCGGCGCCCGCCTGGTCTCCCCGAGGTCCGCCCGCAAGCGCTGACTCTCTCCCTTTCCCGCCTTTGCGGCCCCGGTTTGCCTCCGGCGGCCCGGTGACTCCCGACCCGGCGAGCTGTCGCCGGGTCGGCGTGGCATGCTCGAAGCGTTGTGATCGTCGTCAGCGCAGGAGCGTGGCATGCCCATCGAGGTGGGGGCGCAGGCCCCGGATTTCGTCCTCAAGGACCAGAACAACCAGGAAGTACGGCTGGCCGACTTCCGTGGCGTCAAGAAGGTCCTGCTGGTGTTCTACCCGCTCGCCTTCACCGGCACCTGCCAGGGTGAGCTGTGCACGGTCCGGGACAACGTCGGCGACTTCGCCAACGACACCGTCCAGGTGCTGACCGTCTCCGTCGACTCCCCGTACTCGCACAAGATCTGGGCCGACCAGCAGGGCTACGACTTCCCGCTGCTGTCCGACTTCTGGCCGCACGGCGCGGTCGCCCAGGCGTACGGGGTGTTCAACTCCGAGAAGGGCTTCGCCAACCGGGGCACCTTCGTCATCGACGAGTCGGGCACGGTCACCTTCGCCGAGGAGAACGGCCCTGGCCAGGCCCGCGACCAGGACGCCTGGCGCAAGGCCCTGACCGGCTGACCCGCTCTCTTTCTGGGGTGGCGATGCGGCGCCGGATCGACCCGGAAACGGCGGCACTGTAGACTTGCCGCCGTTGTCCGGGGCGCGTAGCTCAGCGGAAGAGCACTCGCCTTACAAGCGAGGGGTCGCAGGTTCGAAACCTGCCGCGCCCACCCCAAATCAGCAAGGCTTCAATGCTCGTTCCGTTCTCCGAGGACCCGCCCCGCTCCTGGCACTGGCGCGCGCTCCCGTTCGCCTGGACCGTGATGGTGCTCGGCATGCTGTTCCAAGCCGCCGCCATCCTGTACAACCTCACCCACGCTGAGGTGATCTACGCGGCCATCGATGCGAAGTCCATGTCGGAGACCGGCACCTTCGCGATCATGCCTCTTCGCCACCCGGGTCGAACGCGACTTCGAACGGGTCGCGGCTGAGGCCGTTGTGTGATCTTGGGGTTATGGCTGTGATCATGGACGTCGAGACAGCCATAACCCCAAGATCCCCTGAGGGACCTCGGCGGCGGTCAGGCGGCGGCTACTGGGCGTCCGTGGCCGGGGCGGTCGGCTGACCCGGCGTCGACGCATCACAGCAGGCAGAACTCGTTGCCTTCCGGGTCGGCCATCATCAGGTGGTCGGGGGTGCCGTCGGCCGGCACCTGACAGATCACGGTGGCGCCCGCCGCGGTGAGTCGGGCGGCCTCCGCCGTCACCCGGGGCCAACGGACCTCCCACGGTTGCTCGCGACCACCGCCGACCGGAACGTCCAGGTGGAGCCGGTTCTTGACGACCTTGAACTCGGGCACCTTGAGGAACGACAGACTGGGCAGCGCCCCCTCGGGGTCGGTGAGGTAGGCGCCGTCGTCCCACTCGTCCTCGGGCACGCCGTGGTGCGTCATCCACTCCTGCCAACTGGCGAAGCCTTCCGGTGGGGGAGCGTCGACGTAGCCCAGGGCCACCTTCCAGAACGCGGCCACCACCGCCGGCTGCGCGCAGTCGATCGTCAGAGTCCACTTCGAGGTCATCGAGCCTCCCCAGGCCGGGCTGTCCAGTCGTCGTCCAGCAGAGCACGGCCCACCGACAACCGCCGGGTGGCCGGCGGCGTGGGGCTATCCGCTGCGGAACACCCGGTGACGGGGCAGGCTGGGACGGGACAGGCCAGACCACAGCTGGAAGGGAGATCGTGTCAATGAGTGACTGGACCGTTGACGAACTAGCCAAGATCGAAACGGCGGACGAGTTGCAGATCGCGCCGCTGCGGCGGGACGGAACGCAGCGCGACCCGGTGACCATCTGGGTCGTCCGCAACGGCGACGATGTCTTCGTACGGGCGTTCAAGGGCCCCGAGGGCTGGTGGTACCGCACCACGCAGGCGCGCCACGAGGGGCACATCCGGGCGGGTGGCGTCGACAAGGATGTCAGCTTCGTCGTGGAGACCGACGCCGGCACCAACGAAAAGATCGACACCGCGTACCGCACCAAGTACCAGCGCTATGACGCGCAATTCGTCGATCCGATGGTGGCCCCGCCCGCCCGCGCGGCGACGCTCAAACTCGTTCCGCGCTGAAACTCGCCCCGCGCTGACGGGCCCGGCGGCCGACTAGCGTCGGCTACGACGGGCACCACCACTTCACGGAGAGGCGAAGCCGCATGCGGAAGCGCACGCTGGGCAGCAGCGGTCTTGAGGTTTCGGCGGTCGGGCTCGGCTGCATGGGAATGAGCCAGAGCTACGGGCCGGCGCCCGGCAACAGGGACGACATGATTTCGTTCGTCCGCGCGGCGGTGGAGCGCGGCGTCACGTTCTTCGACACCGCCGAGGTCTACGGCCCGTTCGTGAACGAGGAGCTGGTGGGCGAGGCGCTGGCTCCCATCCGGGACCAGGTGGTGATCGCCACCAAGTTCGGCTTCCGCTTCGACGCCGACGGCAAGCAGACCGGGCTGGTCGACCGGCCCGAGCAGATCAGGCTGGCGGCCGAGGGATCGCTGCGGCGACTCAAGACCGACACCATCGACCTGCTGTACCAGCACCGGGTCAACCCGGACCTGCCGATCGAGGACGTGGCCGGCGCGGTCAAGGAGCTGATCCAGGACGGCAAGGTGAAGCACTTCGGCATGTCCGAGGCGGCTGCCGCGACGATCCGTCGGGCCCACGCCGTGCAGCCGGTGACGGCGGTGCAGAGCGAGTACTCGCTGTGGTGGCGGCGACCGGAGGAAGAGGTACTGCCGACCCTCGCCGAACTCGGCATCGGCTTCGTCCCCTTCAGCCCGCTCGGCAAGGGTTTCCTCACCGGGAAGATCGACAAGGACACGGCGTTCACCGCCGCCGACATCCGCACCTCGATCCCGCGCTTCGCGGTCGAGGCCCGGGAGGCGAACCAGGCGCTGATCGATCTGGTCGGCGAGATCGCCGCCCGCAAGCAGGCGACGCCCGCCCAGATCGCGCTCGCCTGGCTGCTCGCCCAGCAGCCGTGGATCGTGCCGATCCCGGGCACCCGGCGGCTGGAGCGACTGGACGAGAACAACGGCTCCGCCGACGTCGAGCTGACCGCCGCCGACCTCCGCGAACTCGGGGCTCTCGCGGAGAAGGTCAGCGTGCAGGGGGCCCGGTACCCCGAGCACATGGAGCGGATGACCAACCTCTGATATCCGGCGGGACTACCCCTTCGCGACGATCCGGGTCGGGTGCAAAGTGACGACGACCCGGTCGTCGGTGGGGCCGGAGAAGGTTTCCAGGCTGCTGCCGTAGTGGGCCAGCAGCCGCTGGAGGAACTCCAGACCGGGGTCCTCGCTGATCTCGGCGACGGCCCGGACCTCCAACGTCCGGTACGGGTTCGACGGGTCGATCACGAACAGCGTCACCCGCGGATTGGCCATCAGGTTGCGGTACTTCTGCCGGCCCTTGAACAGCGACGTGCGCACGTCGTCGCCGTCGAGCATCGCCCAGACGGCGGTGACCTGGGGCTGCCCGTTCGCTCCGACGGTCGCCAACGCCACCGTGTGCGGGGTCGCCAACAGGTCGCGGTGACTCGAGGGGATGGTCAGCACGCAGGACTCCTTCAGTCGCGGAAGCGTTCGGGTGCAAGGTGGTGGACGCGCTCCGGGAAAGCCGCGCCGCCGGGGTACGCCGAATCATTCTCCGGGTCTGAGCACGGCGGAGATCAGGGGGACGCTTGTCGTCAGGATCCGGAGTACAGCCGGGGGAGATCCACCAGTTCGAGGTCGGCGCGGGCGGCTGCGGCGCGGGTGACCTCGGCCGTGAAGCCGGAGAGGCCGAAGAGCAGCAGTTGGGGAGGTGCGTCGAGCGCATCGGCAGGGAGTAGGTCGCGGATGTGTTCGAGGCGATGAACCTCGGCGATGCCGACCGGGGCGGTGGTGGCCTTTGCCTCGCCGATCGCGGTGATGGTGTCCGTTCGGCCTGGTCGGGCATGCCAGACAACCAGGTCGAGTTCGTGGCCCTGCCGGTGCTCCCGGCAGCCGATCTCGGTGGGCAGCGCGTGGGACGGCGCGCCACCGAGGGTGGCCGGGTCGGCGTGCCGCAGGCACCATTGGCGGGCCAGATCCTCGAAGTGCGGGCCGTAGATCTTCGATTCGACCGTGTGGGCGTTGCGGGACCACACGTCGGCGGCTCGTCCCGCGACGATCTCACCTTCGTGCCGCTGGATCAGCAGCTGGTGGAAGCGGATCAGCGGCTCGGCGATCCGGTAGGTGTTCCGCTTCCCGCGCAGAGCATCGTCCAGGCGTTCCACCAGGCCGATGCTCTCCAGTCCACCGAGCAGGTGACTCAGCGCGCCGACCGGACGGCCCAGATCGGCGGCGATCTCCGAGCGCCGCAGGTGACCGACGCTGAGCGCGGCGAGCACCGCCGAGTACGAGCTGGGATCGACGATCGAGGGCTCCTCGCGCAACAGCAGACTGCCTTCGCGGAACATCGCCGAGGCCGGGTTCAACAGGCGTCGTACCACCCAGGCGTCAAGACCTTTGCGGGTACGGGGCGGGGCGTCGCCGGACATCTCCAGGTACGCGGGAGTTCCACCGACCAGCGCGTGTACCCGGAACGCCAGCGCCGGATCGGTCAGCCCCCAGAACTGCGCCGCCTGGCGGTACCCGAACGGGCGCACCACGAGTTCGAGCACCGCCCGCCCGCGCAGTGGCGCGCCGCCCCCGAGCAGCTGACTCATCGTGGTCACCGCGCTGCCGCAGAGGATCAGGCGGGTACGGGTGTGCTCCTTGGCGTACCCGAGTGGGTTGAGGGCCTGCTGGAGGTAGGACGGGAGCGCCGGGGTGGCCGCGGTGAGGTACGGGAACTCGTCGAGGATCGCGGTGGTGGGCTGCTTCTCGCCGAGCCGGAACACCGCGTCCAGTGCCGTCCGCCAGCTGTCCAGCGCCAGCGGCGCCGTGCCGAGATGACTGCCGAGCGCCCGTCCGAGGTCGGCGAGGTTCTGGGTCTCCGACTGGATGGTGGCGCCGAAGAAGAACCCGCCGGTCTGTCGGGCGAGCAGTTCCAGCATGAGTGTCTTGCCCTGCCGTCGCCGGCCGTAGACGAGCCCGAGCGTGGCCCCCGGGGACCTGGACGTGGCGAAGTCGACGAGCTCGGCCCACTCCTGCTCGCGGTCGTACAGCCGTTCCGGCTTCTCCAGCACCTGACCTCCGCAATGATAACTCCAACTATGATAACTGGAGCCATCATTGTTCGCCCAGGTGTCGCTGGATCGGGGCGCCCGAGTCACACGTACCATGCGGCGGTGAGCATCATCGTGACCTACTTTGTCGCACCCGATGACGAAATCGCCGCGTTGGCAGTGGAAGGTGGCCCCGACAAGGGCTTGCCGCACGCGGAGTTCGGCAACTTCGACGCGTACGACGCAATGATCGAATGGTTGAGTGTCTTCACCGGCCGCGACTACGACGACCTCGATGCGAGCGACGCGCCCAGGTTCGTGGTCGAGTCCGACGACGAACCTGTTGTGTTCGTCGCTCAGCCGGCGCTCCAGCAGGCGCTGAGCTCCGCTGAACCGAGCCGGCTGGCCGTCGTAGCGCAGCGTTGGTCGGAGGCGACCGCGGAGGATGGCCGCGAGGTCGACGTCGAGGTGGCGGGCGAGTTGCTCGCCGAGGTCGCCGAACTGGCCCGGGAAGCCGCGTCGCGCAGCCACTTCCTGTACTGCTGGATGGCGTAGCGGCCATCCTCAGCGGGACAGGTGCTGTTGGACTTCGGTGCGGCGGGCGGTCAGGAAGGCGCGTTCGACGTCGTTGTCGGTCAGGGCCAGGGCTTCCTGAGTACGCGTCGGCGGCCGGTTCCCAGCGTTCCAGCCGGCGCAGGAAGTCGGCGCGGGCGGCGCTGAGGTAGCCGTAGGTGGCCAGGGCCGGCTCGGCGAGTAGCGGAGCCAGCGCGTCGAGGCCGGCCTGCGGGCCGTCGCGCAGGCCGAGCGCGACGGCCCGGTTCAGGTCCACGACCGGCGAGGGCCAGAGTTGGCGGAGCACGTCGTACAGGCCGACGATCTCCGCCCAGTCGGTGTCCGCCCAGCTCGGCGCCTCGCGCGTGCACGGCGGCGATGGCGGCCTGGACGGCGTACCGGGTCGGTGGCTGGCGGCGCAGCGCGTCGGTGAGCAGGGCGACGCCTTCGCGGATCTGCGCCGCGTCCCAGCGGCTGCGGTCCTGCTCGGCCAGCAGCAGCAGCCGGCCGTCGGCGGAGAGCCGGGTGTCCCGGCGGGCGTCGATGAGCAGCAGCAGCGCGAGCAGGCCGCCGATCTCCGGGTCGCCCGGCGATCAGCAGGTGCAGCAGCCGGGCCAGGTTGATGGCGCTGTCGACCAGGTCGGCCCGGATCAGGTCCGCGCCGACCGGCGCGGTGTGCCCGGTGGTGAAGATCAGGTGCACCACCTCGAGCACCGGCGCCGACCCGCTCGGCCAGTTGCTCGGGGCGACGGCACCCGGTAGGGGATGCGGGCCGCCGCGATCTTCTTCTTGGCCCGGGTGATCCGGGCCGCCATGGTCGGCCTCCGGGACCAGGAACGCGCGGGCCACCTCGGCTGTGGACAGCCCGCAGACCAGCCGCAGCGTCAGCGCGACCTGGGCGTCCCGGGACAGCGCCGGGTGGCAGCAGGTGAAGACCAGCCGCAGCCGGTCGTCGTCGAGGGCGTCCTCCGGGCCGGGCACCGTCGTCGGTCGGCCACCAGCAGCGGCAGCGCCCGCCGCAGCACCGACTCGCGGCGCAGCACGTCCAGCGCCCGGTTGCGGGCGACGGTGGTCAGCCAGGCGCCGGGCCGGTCCGGGATGCCGGTCCGCGGCCAGGTCTGCAACGCCTGCGCGTACGCGTCCTGGGTGCACTCCTCGGCCAGGTCGAGGTCCCGGGTCAGCCGGGCGGTCGCGGCCAGCACCCGGGCCCAGTCGCGGCGGTGCGCCTGCGCCACCGCCGCGACCGACCTCGTCGGTCATCCGTGGTCGACCACCGGGCGGATCTCCACGCCGCTGTGCCCGGCGGTGACCTCGGGCAGCTGGCAGGCCAGGTCGATCACCTCGTCGAGGTCGGCGGCCTCCAGCAGGTAGTAGCCGCCGAGCCGCCTCCTTGGTCTCCAGGAACGGGCCGTCCGTGACGGTCAGCGCGCCGGCGGCGTCCGGTGCGCAGCGTGGTGGCCGTCGGGGCCGGCTCCAGCTCGTTGCCGCCGAGGACCGCGACGCCGGCCTTGGCGGCGGAACGCCCGGTGCGCCGCGTCCAGCTGCTCGCGCTCCGGCGCGGTCATCGGCGCCCAGCGCTGCTCGTCGCCGTAGATGAGGATCAGGTACTTCGCCATGTGGTCCATCCCATCGCACCGAGCCGCCAACCGACTCACCTACCCCTACGACGGTCGGGCCGACCCGGCAATCGACAATCCGCGCTGACGAATGCGGGATCACCTGGCGTGGAAGCCTGGTCGGGAGCCGTCAGGAATGAACCGCGCCACCGTGCTTGATCGTTCAGAACCGTGGACCGCGGCCGGGTGCCTGGCGCCACGATCGACGGTGCGGCAGAGTCGAAATTCGGACAGCCTGGTAATAGCGGCTTGACCCCGCCTGCTTGCGGCTGCCGCATAGCCTGCCGTGCATGAATATTCTTCGCAGGACTGCGGCGCTGATGGTGGCCGCCGGGGTTGCGGCTACGGCGTTGGTGGCGGTGCCGACGCCGGCTTTCGCCATGCAAACTGTCATCTTCTGTTCGCAGGAGGGGACATACCAGATCACCAGGAAGACCGACGAGGGGTACGCGACGACGGTCGTGGGCTACTGCGCCGCCTACACCACGCTCTACGTCGGAGACGCGGGTAGCGGTGACGGTGGCAAGGAGCACGGCGGTGGTGGAGGCGGCGGCGGTGGCGGTTCGGTGCCGGAGATCCCGCCGAAGGACGACTGCAAGACGCTCACCACGCAGCTCAAGCAGGCAGAGGGACTCATCGACTCCTACAGCGGCGAGTACGCGGCCGCGCAGGCCGAGTACGACCGGCTGGTGGGCGAGAACAAGGAGTTCCAGGAGGGACTGTCGGCACTGTGGCAGGCCAAGGTCAACGCCTCGGCCATCGCCTGGTACACCGTCACGAGGTACCTCCAGGCCAACGGCAGCTCCCCGTTCGCAACCAGCAGCGGCAGCGGCAGCGGCAGCGGCAGCGCGACCGGCGGCCCCTACGGACCCAGCGACCCGATGCACCCGTACGGGCCCGTCGGGCTCCAACCGACTGTCGTCTTCGATGACGGGATGGCGAAGGGAGCCTTGGCAAACCCGTGGGGCTACGAGGTGATGGTGACCAACAACGCGGCGATCCAGGCCAAGCTGGCGTACGACAAGGCCGAGGAGATGCTCGGCGTCTCTGAGGCAGGGCTCAGTGACCAGCTCGACGAGATCGCCCGGACCCAGGCCCAGTTGCAGGCGCTGCTCTCGGAGATCGCCACCATCCAGGCCGAAATGACGGAGCACGAATGTAAGCCCTGACCGGGGGCTCAGCCGCGCTGCCCGGATCGGATGGCCTCACAACGATCCGGTCGGCGTTGTTGGGGGGCCGTAACGGGGGGAGCGGGCGGGCTGTGACGCCCGCGAAACGCCGCTGGTCCTAGCGTCACCGGGGAGCGCCGGGGTACCCGCCCGGCCGGCCGACCGGGGAGGTGTGCGTGCCGATGCCCGACGGCCGCACGCAGGTCCGTACGGTCTGCTCGTACTGCGGCGTGGGCTGCGGCATGGTGCTGGACATCGCGCGGGACCCCGAGGGCCGGCGGCGGGTGCTCAAGGTGGTCGGCGACAAGGAGCACCCGGCCAACTTCGGGCGGCTGTGTACCAAGGGCGCCACCAGCGCCGACATGCTGGCCGCGCCGGGCCGGCTGGCCAGCGCACGGGTCCGGCCGGAGCGCGGGGCAGCGCCCGAGGACACCGACACCGACGAGGCGATCGCGTACACCGGGCGGCGGCTGCGGAAGATCGTCGACGAGCACGGGCCGGACGCGATCGCGTTCTACGTCTCCGGGCAAATGACGCTGGAGGCGCAGTACCTGGCGAACAAGTTGGCGAAGGGGTTCGTCGGGACGAATCAGATCGAGTCGAATTCCCGGCTGTGCATGGCGAGCGCCGGCAGCGGGTACAAGCTGTCGTTGGGTGCGGACGGGCCGCCCGGCTCGTACCAGGACTTCGAATCGGCCGACGTGTTCCTGGTGATCGGCGCGAACATGGCCGACTGCCACCCGATCCTGTTCCTGCGGCTGCTCGACCGGGTCCGCGAGGGCGCGAAGCTGATCGTGGTGGACCCGCGCCGGACCGCCACCGCCGACAAGGCCGACCTGTTCCTTCAGGTCCGCCCCGGCACCGACCTGGCGCTGCTGAACGGTTTGCTGCACCTGCTCGTCGCCGACGGCGCGATCGACGCGGCGTTCATCGCCGAGCACACCGAGGGCTGGGCCGGGATGCCGGAGTTCCTGGCCGACTACCCGCCGGCGACGGTCGCGGAGTTGACCGGACTGGCCGAGGCGGAGCTGCGGCTGGCGGCGCAGTGGATCGGCGCGGCCGGCGAGTGGATGAGCCTGTGGACGATGGGGCTCAACCAGAGCACCCACGGCACCTGGCACACCAACGCACTGTGCAACCTGCACCTGGCCACCGGCGCGATCTGCCGGCCCGGCAGCGGGCCGTTCTCGCTCACCGGGCAGCCCAACGCGATGGGCGGCCGGGAAATGGGCTACCTGGGGCCGGGGCTGCCGGGGCAGCGGTCGGTGCTGGTGGCCGGCGACCGGGAGTATGTCGAGGGGGTCTGGGGCCGGCCGGCGGGGACGCTGCGGACCGACGTCGGCAAGGGCACCGTGGAGCTGTTCGCCCGGATGGCGGCCGGCGAAATCAGAGCGTGCTGGATCATGTGCACCAATCCGGTCGCGTCGGTCGGCAACCGGGGCACGGTGATCGAGGGCCTGGAGGCGGCCGAGTTCGTGATCACCCAGGACGCCTTCGCGGAGACCGAGACCAACGCCTACGCCGATGTGGCGTTGCCGGCCGCGATGTGGTCGGAGACCGACGGCATCATGATCAATTCGGAGCGCAATCTGACCCTGGTGCACCAGGCCGTCGATCCGCCGGGCCAGGCGCTGCCGGACTGGCAGCTGATCGCCCGGGTGGCAACGGAAATGGGGTACGGCGCGGACTTCGACTACGCCGACGCTGCCGAGATCTTCACGGAAATCCAGCGCTTCACCAACCCCCAGACGGGGTACGACCTGCGCGGCGTCAGTTACGACCGGCTCGCCGACGGGCCGGTGCAGTGGCCGGCGGCCGACTTCGGCGGCGACGGGCGCAACCCGATCCGGTACCGCAACGACGGGGTGAGCCAGCCGGTGCTGGAGCACGCCGACGGTACCCGACCCCGGCTGGTGTTCCCGACCGCCAGTGGACGCGCGGTGTTCCACCCCCGGCCGTACCTGCCGCCGGCCGAGCTGCCCGACGACGACTACCCGATGGTGCTCAACACCGGCCGGTTGCCGCACCAGTGGCACACCATGACCAAGACCGGCAAGGTCGCCAAGCTGGCCAAGCTCAACCCGTCCCCGTTCGTGGAACTGCACCCCGACGACGCGGCCGGGCTCGGGGTCAGCGACGGCGACCTGGTGGAGGTGGCGTCCCGGCGTGGCCGGGCAGTCCTGCCGGCCGTGGTCACCGACCGGGTACGGGCCGGCTCCTGCTTCGCCCCGATCCACTGGAACGACCTGTTCGGCGAGTACCTGAGCGTCAACGCGGTCACCAACGACGCCGTCGACCCGATCTCCTTCCAGCCGGAACTCAAGTACTGCGCGGTGGCGCTGACCCGGGTCGCCCGCCCGCCAACCCCGCCCCCGCTGGAGCCACCGGCTCAGGAGGAGCCGCAGTCGGTGGCCGGGCTGCGCGGGCTGCTGGTGCCGCAGATCCCGCCGCCGCAGTTCACCGAGGAAGAACGGCGCTACCTGGCCGGGTTCCTGACCGCACTGGCGGGCACCACCAGCCTGCCGGGCGTGCCGGTGCTGCCGGCGTCCGCCCCGGTGCACCCGGACCGGGTGCTGTGGGTCAACGGTCTGCTGGCCGGCACCTACTCCCGGTTGCCCGCCGTGCTGGCTGCCGCGGGGGAGGGACAAGTCGGGGCGAGTGCCGGCCGGCCGGTGCATGTGTTGTGGGCGTCGCAGACCGGCAACGCCGAGGAGTTCGCGGCTACCGCCGGCCAGCGGCTGGCCGATGCCGGTTGGCAGCCCCGGGTACGCAGCATGGCCGAGCCACTGACCGACGTGCTCACCGAGCCGGCCGACCTACTCGTGGTGACGAGCACCTTCGGCGACGGCGAAGCCCCCGACAACGGCGCGGCGTTCTGGGAGGCGCTCGGCGAGCCGGGCGGCGTCCGGCTGGAGGGCAGGCGCTACGCGGTGCTTGCCTTCGGCGACTCCAGCTACCACAACTTCTGCGGCCACGGCCGCCGCCTCGACGAGCGGCTGGCCGAGTTGGGCGGCGTCCGGCTGGTGCCCAGGGTGGACTGCGAACCCGACTACACCGACACCGCGCACGCCTGGCTCGACCGGGTGCTCGCCGCCCTGGCCGAGGAGCGCCCGCGGGCCGCGGCCACGGCCACCGTACGGGACCGCGGCACGAGCCAGCCCGTACCCACAGAGCAAGCCGAACCGACGCGGGCCGCGCCGTTGACCGCGCGGCTGGTGGGCAACCGGCTGCTCAGCCTGACCGGCTCGGCCAAGGAGGTGCGGCAGTTCACCTTCGACACCTCCGGCGCGGCTACGGCCGGCGCAGCCACCTCCAGCGCGGACGCGGCTGGCCGCGCGCTGAGCTACCGGACCGGGGATGCGCTCGGCGTGTGGCCGACCAACTGTCCGGATCTGGTGGCCGAGTGGCTGGCGGTCACCGGCCTGCACCCGGACGAGTCGGTCGAGGTGGCCGGCGTCGGCCCGCTGCCGCTCGCGCAGGCGCTGCAGCACCGCCTGGAGATCGCCCGGATCAGCCCGGACCTGCTGCGGTTCCTCGCCGAACGCACCGGCGACCCGCAGTTGAAGACGTTGCTGCGGCCGGACAACACCGGCGAGCTGGCGAAGTGGTCGTGGGGGCGGCAGGCGGTGGACGTGGTGGCGAGGTGGCCGGTGCAGGCCGCCGCGCGGGACTGGTTGGCGGTTCTCAAGCGGCTGCAGCCCCGGCTGTACTCGATCTCCTCGACCCCGCTGGCCGAGCCGGACCGGGTCAGCCTCACGGTTTCGGTGGTGCGCTTCGAGAACCTGCACGGCCGGCGACGCAAGGGGGTCTGCTCCAGCTACCTGGCCGACGCCGCGCCGGACGCCCAGGTGCCGGTCTTCGTCCAGCGCACCAACCACTTCCGGCCGCCGGAGGACGGCACGACGCCGATCATCATGATCGGTCCGGGTACCGGCGTCGCCCCGTTCCTGGCCTTCCTGCGGGAGCGGCAGGTGCGCGGCGACCGGGGCCGCAACTGGCTGTTCTTCGGGGAACAGCGCCGCTCCACCGACTTCTACTACGCCGATGAGCTGACCACCCTGCGCGGGCAGGGCACCCTCACCCGGCTCGACCTGGCCTTCTCCCGCGACCAGCGGAGCAAGATCTACGTGCAGGACCGGATGCGCGAGCACGGCGCGGCGCTGTGGGCCTGGCTGCGCGAGGGCGCGCACCTCTATGTCTGCGGCGACGCCACCAGGATGGCCCGCGACGTCGACCTGGCGCTGCACGAGATCGTCGCCGGGCACGGCAACCTCACCGCGGCGGCGGCTGCCGCCTATGTGAAGCAGCTCGCCGCCGACCGTCGCTACCTGCGCGACGTCTACTGAACCTTGTTTTCCTCGACCGCCCGGGTGGGCCGGGTGGTCGGGCCGGAAATCCTGCGCCACAACGGTTTCGCGTTGATGCGGACCGCGCCGACCAGATCGCGGGCGTGCTCGGCGAAGGTGTGGTCCTGCCGGTTGGCCTGCTCGACCAGGGCCCGGGACAGGTCGTTGTCGCAGGCGGTGAGGACCGCGTCGAAGTCCCGGCGGATCGGCTCCAGCAGGTCGTAGCCGAAGGTGCGGTGCAGCCGGGCGAAGATCGGCTTGAACAGCCGGGCCCGCTCGGCCAGGCCGGTGGCGACGGCCATCGGCGCGTGCGGCCGGTCGAGACTGAATTCCGGCAACACTTCCCGGTACGCGGCGCGCAGCAGCGCCCGGTCCAGCCCGTACCGGGTCCGGCTGCTCAACGGCTGGCGCAGTGCCACGGCGAGCACTGCCGGATCGAGCAGCGGTACCCGGGCGCTCACCCCGAAGGCCATCGCCGTGCGGTCCACCCGCTGCAACTCGGTCCGGGTCAGGTTCGCCAGCCGGTGCCGGCTCAACTCGCGGGCCCGCCGGGTGCCCAGCGCGTCGGCGACCGGATCCACCCCGAACAGCTCCTGCCCACCGTCGCCGGCCAGCACCACCCGTACCCCGCGCTCCCGGGCCCGGCGCAGCAGCGGCACGGTGATCACGGCGTCGATGATGTCGCCGTACTCGGTCAGCTCGCCGACCCGGATCGCCTCGCGGATCTCGTCGTACCCGATCTCGCGCGGGCGTACCTCGACCACCTCGTGCGCGACGCCCCACCAGGCGGCCAGCCGCCCGGCGTAGTCCAGATCCGGACTGCCCGGCGCGCCGACGGTGAACGCCACGCAGTCGGGGCGCAGCTCGCGGACCTCGGCCAGCATCACGGCGCTGCTCAGGCCACCGGAGAGCAGCACACCGACCGGTCCGCTCGCGGGTACCCGCTGCGCGACGCTGGCCGCGATTGCCGCCCGTACCTGCCCGGCCGCGTCGGCCAGCTCCGCCTCGGTCGGCCCGGACCCGTCCGTGTCTACTGTGGACAGTTCGAAGAAGGAGGAGAGCTGTGGCGCCCGGCCGCGTTCGGCCCAGCCGTGTGCGCCGGCGGGCACTTCGCGGATGCGGGCCTGTACCGGGACGAGCGCCTTGATCTCGGAGCCGACGTGCAGCCGGCCGGCGCGGGTGGCCCAGTAGAGCGGCTTGACTCCGAGCGGGTCGCGGGCCAGGTAGGTCCGGCCGGTGGGGCGCTGCACGATGACGAAGGCGTACTCGCCGCGCAGCCGGGTGACGGCCTGCTCACCCCAGTGCCGGAAGGCTTCCAACACCACCTCGGCGTCGCTGTCACCGTGGAACTCCCGGCCCAGCGCCCGCAGTTCGGCGCGTAGCTCGCGGTGGTTGACCACGGTGCCGTCGTAGCAGAGCAGCCACTGCCCGTCCGGCGAGCACCACGGCTGGACGACCGGCTCGCCGTCGGCCACCACCGCGCCGCTGACGCCGGCCAGCAGCCCGTCGCGCAGCAGCGTCTCCGCCGAGTCGCCGCGGTGGGCGACGGTGTACATCATCCGGCCGAAGACGAACCGGTCGCCCTCAGCTCCGATCATCAGCGCGATTCCCGACATCTGTGCCTCACTCCGTTAGTACGCCGGCCGCAAAGTCGCTGCGCAGGTCCGGCGCGGCCGTCGGGCTCAGGCACAGGTGCCAGAGCTGTCCCTGGTCGACCACGTTGAGCTGGCCGGCGGCCTGCCGCTCGTGCAGCAGCGCGCGCAGCGCCCCGTCCGCGCCGAACCGCTTGAGCCAGCCCATCTCCACGTCCGCCGCGTACCCGACGCAGTGCGCGCTGGGCACGTTCGCCGGCCGGCCGTGCGCGCGCAGCCGCAGTTGGTGGGTGACGCTGCGGGAGAGGCTGGCGACCCAGAGCGCGGCCGGCCCGCCCCGGGTCTGCTCGGCCAGGTCGGTGGCGAGTTGGTTCAGTAGCACCACCAACTCCGGTCGGGCCCGGCTGACCTGGACTCCGGTCGGGCCGACCGGCGGGGTGGCGGTGTGTCCCCGGGCGGCCCGGACCAGCCGGCTCAGTGCCCCGCTGACCGGTCGCCGGTACCGGAAGGAGATCAGTCCGCGCCGCCGCAGCGCCTCCACGTCCACCAGTTCGTCGGCGTCCAGCAGTTCGGCGTCGGTGATGTAGGCCCGCGCCCCACCCCACCAGGCCACGTCGATCCGGGTCAGCAGCCAGCCCTGCACCCGCCGGGTGAGCTGGTCGGGCGCGGCTGCCACCGCGGGCAGTTGGGCGAGCAGGTCGCCGACCGAGCCGCTGACTCCGGCCGGCGTCGCGGCGAGTAGTTGGGCCAGTTCGGGCTGCACCAGCCGGCGGGTGAGCACCCGGCCGACGGCGTCGACGCCGGCCCGGTGCGCGGCGTCCTGGACTTCCCTGCGCAGTCGGGCCACCGCGTCCCGGTACTCGCCGACGACATCATTCAGGCGCGTCCCGGTCACTCCGACCCACTGGGCCACGCCAGGGTTCTGGGCGCCGCGGCTCTGCGCGTCGGGCTGGGGCGCCCCGGGGAACAGGGCGGTCCCGGTCTCCGAGGGGGTGCCCGGCTGCGTGGCTGCGGGGTCGACGATCGCGGGGTCGACGATCGCGGCGTCGGGTGGCGGTGAGCCCTGGTCGGGGATCGCCCGGAATGCGCTGGCGCTGGTGCTGGCGTGCGGGCTGGTCACCGGGCGGCTCCACCTGGGTCGACGCGACATCGGGACGCCGGGTCGACCGGGTGCCGTCGCAGCGCCATGTGCGGCGACGGTAACACCGTATAACTATGATTTTTCTGTTTAGAGCGAGATGCCCGCTTTAGGGTGATAGCGACACATAGCTCAGTGTGCCGGAGCGGTGCTCGTGCGGACCGTCAGCCGGGGCGCGAGCAGCGTCGAATCGGGCACCGTCTCGCCGTCCAGCTTGCGCATCAACAGGCTGACCGCGTGCGTACCCACGTCCTCCGCCGGTACCAGCACCGAAGTCAGCGCCGGGTTCGCCCGCACCGCCAGCTCGTCCGGGCAGATCGCAAGCACCGACACATCATCGGGACAGCGCCGGCCCTCGGCCCGCAGCGCGGCCAGCACCGGCTCCACGGCCGCCTCGTTGTGCACCACCAGGCCGGTCAGCTCCGGGTCGTCGGCGAGCAGCTTGGCCACCCGGTGCGCGACCTCGGTGGCGCTCTCCTCGCACGGCGTCCAGCGCGCCGTCAGGCCGAACCGGCGGGCCGCGTCGAGGAACCCGGCCATCGTCCGGCGGGCGAACCCGGTACCCCGCTCGTACACCGCCTCCGGGGCGCCGAGCAGCGCGATGTGCTTGTGCCCCAACGAAGCCAGGTGCGTCACACACGCCTCGCCGGCCTGGGTGAAGTCGAGGTCGACGCAGGTCAGCCCGGCCGGGTCGGACGGGAAGCCGATCAGCACGCTGGGCCGCTCCAGCTCACGCAGCAGCGGGATGCGGTCGTCGTGCAGCTCGACGTCCATCAGGATCAGCCCGTCCACCAGGGCGCTGGCGTTGATCCGGCGTAGCCCGGCCGGCCCCTCGTCGGCGGTCACCAGCAGCACGTCGTGGTCGAACCGGCGGGCCGTGGTCACCACCGACACCGCGAACTGCATCAACACCGGGACGTGCATGCCGGCCCGCAGCGGGAGCACCAGCGCGATCACGTTGGACCGGTTGCTGGCCAGCGCGCGGGCTCCGGCGTGCGGGTGGTAGTCCAGAGCCCGGATGCTGGCCAGTACCCGTTCCCGGGTACTCGCCGAGATCACCCGCTTGCCGCTGAGCACGTAGGAGACCGTGCTCGGGGCCACCCCGGCGTGCTTGGCGACGTCGAGGATGGTGACCGGCGCCCGGCGCTCGGTCATCGCCCGTCCCGCCCGTCGCTACCGCTCGCACCGGCAGCCGCCAGGCGCAGGTCGCGCAGGCTCACCCCGGCGGCCGGCAGGATCAGGTACAGGTCGCGAACCCCCGTCGCCGCGACCGGCACCGAACCCTCGACGAAGTGGTAGCCGTTGCCGTCGCACTCCACCTCAATCCCGCCGACCGCCTCGCCGTCGAGCGGATCGTCCAGTCTGGCAACCACCCCGACCGGCCCGGCGACCTGGCTGGAGACCGAGACCGCCAGCACGCTGCCGACCCCGAAGTCCACATCCCGGTAACACACCCAGGCGCCCGCTCCGGTGGCCCGCGCCGCGTCGCCGCGTACCGGGTCGGCGTCCACCAGCACTACCGCACCGTAGTCGTCGAAGTCGGCGGCGCTGATCCCGGCGGACAGGTCCCGGGGCGGCACGGTCTCCCCGCGTACCGAAAGCGGCGCAGCCAGCCGCAGGTCGGCACTGGACGCGCCGACCCGTACCAGCTGCTCGGTTTCCTCCACCACGAACCGGGACCGGGTGACGTCCCAGGTCGCCAGGTCGGCGGCGGCCAGCCGGAAGCTGACCTCGGCGCTGGCCCCCGGCGCGAGCGACACCCGCTGGAAGCCGCGCAGCGCGCGCAGCGGCTGCTTGACCCGGGATCGCCGCTGCCGGGTGTAGAGCTGGACCACCTCGTCGGTTGCCCGCTCCCCGTCGTTGGTGACCGTCACGCTCACCGTGACCTCGCCGTCGGCGGCCACCTCGGCGGCCGACAGCCGCAGGTCGTGGTAGCGCACAGGGGAGTAGGTGAGGCCGTGGCCGAACGGGTAGAGCGGGGTGCCCCGGTAGTAGAGGTAGGTGGCGTCGCTGGCGATGATGTCGTAGTCGAGCAGGTCGGGCAGGTCGGTATCGCTGCCGTACCAGGTCTGGGTGAGCCGACCGGCGGGCGCGGCCAGCCCGAGGAGCACCTCGGCCAGCGCCCGGCCCGACTCCTGCCCGCCGTGCGCCGACCACAGCAGCGCCGGCAGGTTGGCCTGCGCCCAGTCCACCGCGTACGGGTAGCTGCTGGTCACCACGAGCACGGTGCGCGGGTTGACGGCGGCGACCGCGCGGATCAGCCGGTCCTGGGTGGGCGGCAGGGCCAGGTCGGCGCGGTCCTCGGTTTCCCGACCGTTGATCATCGGGTGGTTGCCGACCACCACGATCACCACGTCCGCGCCCTGGGCGGCGGCGACCGCCTCGGCCACCCCGTCGCGGACCGGCTCGAAGTCGAAGACCACCGGCTCGCCGGCCTCGGCACGCAGCAGCCCGTCCGCGCTGAGCGTCAGGTACCGGCCGGTGGCGAGGTGCTTGAGCGCCACACCGCCGGGGCGGGGGCTGCTGGTGAAGGTCTCCCGCACCTCCCAGCCGCCGGGGCGCAGCGCCTCGTTGGCCAGCGCGCCGTCCGCGCCGACGGTGAGGTACCGGCCGTTGACCACCGCGCGCAGCGCGAGCACGCCCTGACCCCACTCCTCGACGTCCACCAGGGCCGGCTCGCCCACACTGGCGGCGCTGCACGGGATCGGGCCGCCGGTCGGCGACATCGCCAGGTACCCGCCGCCGACAACCCGCAGCGCCACCCGGTCGGTGCCCTCGGCGTAGCGAACCCTGTCGCTGCCGAGCCGCTCGGTGAGCCCGGTGCGCACCGTGTACCCGTACGGCAGGGTGCCTGAGTACCAGTCCTCGTAGAGGGTGTCGGCGAGCGGCCCGACCACGGCCACCACACCGGGGTCGGCGGGCAGTGGCAGGATCCCGTCGTTCTTCAGCAGTACCACCGACTGCCGGGCCGCCTCGGCGGCCAGCGCCTGGTGCGCCGGGCAGTTGATGACCTCTTCGGTCAGGTCGGCGTAGGGGTTGTCGGCCGGGTCGTCGAACTCGCCGAGCCGGAACCGGATGGCCAGCGCGTGCCCGATCGCGGTGTCCACATCGGACTCGGTGAGCAGGCCACGCTCCAACGCCTCGGTGATCCGGGTCGCGGTGGTCTGCGCGTCCTCGCCGTTGTCGGTGAAGCTGTCCACGCCGGCCTTGACCAGCGCCGCGTGGCTGAGCGCGTGGTCGTGGTGGTAGCGCTGCGGATGCACCACATTGGACGGCGCCTGGGCGTCGCTGACGAGCAGGATGTCATCGGTGGTCCAGGACCGCAGCTCGTCGTTGATCAGCGGCGAGAGGTGTGCGGGCCGCCCGTTGACCAGGTTGTACGAGGCCATCACGGCCATCGCCGCACCGGCCTCGATCGGCGCCCGGAACGCCGGCAGCTCGTACTCGTGCAGGACCCGGGCCGGCATGCTGGAGTTGCTGGTGTCCCGGCGGGTCTCGTTGTTGTAGGCCAGAAAGTGCTTGAGCGTCGGCGCGGTCTTCAGGAACCGCTCGTGATCGCCCCGCAGCCCCTGCGCGTACGCGGTGGCGAGCACGCCGGTCAGCAGCGGGTCCTCGGCGTACCCCTCCTCGTTACGGCCCCAGCGCGGGTCGCGCAGCAGGTTCACCACCGGCGCCCAGACGTTCAGGCCGCCCCGGGTCGGGTCCTTGTGGTGGAAGCCGCGGGTCTCGTCGCCCACGGCGCTGCCCACCTCGCGCATCAGCTGCGGGTTCCAGGTGCTGGCCAGGCCGACGGCTTGCGGGAAGACGGTGGCCGGGCCGAGCCAGGCGAGTCCGTGCAGCGCTTCGGTGCCGGTCCGGAAGGCGGCGAGACGCAGCCGGGGGACGGCGGCCTGGTGCTGGTGCAGCAGGGCCACCTTCTCGGCGAGGGTGAGCTGGCTGAGCAGGTCGGTGATCCGGTCGGCCAGGGGGAGCCGGGCATCACGGAAGCTCATGGACACGACCACCTTGGGGTGTGAGGGCGGCGCCGTCGAAGCGCTTCGAACCAGGGACGTGAAAGTTTCGAAGCGTTTCGACTGAGATTTCGAACAGGTTGCACCTCGATGCCGCGCACAGTCAATAGGCTCGCGAACGCCGATTGGTCACGGGTCGGCATCGCTCACATTCCAGCAGCTCACAGCTTTGGGAGCGCGCCCACGAATGCGCGATAGCCTGACAGCCCCGCACCCGGCCGGGCACGAGGTTGTCGATCGTGCGGTGATAAAGGCGCAGGGCCGAGAAGGTCAGGCTGCGGAGGTGGAGAGTTGGCCGGTGTCCACGGAGTCGATCACCCGTACCGCGGCGCCGGTCGCCGCGGCGTCCTGGCCGAGCGTGCCGGCGGCGAGCCGCACACCGCCCGCGTCCGGTGCCACCACCCGCGACCGGAGCTGCTCCGTTGCCGCCGGCAGCAGCCACGGCGCGAGCGGCTGGTAGTAGCCGCCGAGCAGCACCACATCAGGGTTGAGCAGGTTGGCCAGCAGACCTATGCCGTAGCCGAGGTGCCGTCCCTGCTCCCGCAGTGCGGCGAGGACCGGCCGCTCCTGGGCGCGGGCCCGGCGGACCACCTCCTCGACCTCGGCCGCCAGGTCGAGATCCGCACCGCCGCCACCGCCGACCGCCTCGACCAGAGCCGCAACGCTGGCCACCGCCGCGAGGCAGCCGACCCGGCCACAGCGGCACACCGGACCGGTCGGGTCCACCGGCAGGTGCCCGATCTCGCCGGCAAAGCCGAGCCCGCCGCGGACCAGCTCGCCGCCGATCACCAGGCCTGCGCCGATGCCGGTGCCGCCGGCCAGCAGCGCCAGGTTGCGGGTACCGGCGTAGGCGCCGTACCGGTGCTCGGCGATGGCCGCCAGGTTGGCGTCGTTGTCCACTCCCACCGGGAAATCGGGGTCGCCCAGCGAGCGCAGCAGCGTGTCGCGGACCGGCACGTCGCTCCAGCCGAGGCTGCCGGCGACCCGCACGGTGCCGGCCGCGTCGACCAGGCCGCTCACGCCGACCGTCAGCCCGAGCACCTGGCGGCCCTCGGCCTGCAACCGGCTCAACGCCTTGCGGACCAGCGTGGTGGCGGCGCTCAGGGTGCGGCCGGCCGGTCCGCTGACCCCGGCCCGGTGCCAGCTCAGCAGCTGCTCGCCGGCCAGGTCGAGGGCGACCAGGCTGAGGTGTTCAGCGGTGATGGACAGCCCGATCGCCGCGTACGGCGCGCCGTCCAGCACGATCATCGTCGCCGGCCGGCCGATGCGCCGCTCGGTGAGCCCGGTCTCACGCAGCAGGCGACGCCCGATCAGTTCGCTGACCAGGCTGGACACGGTGGCCTTGTTGAGGCCGGTGGCGGCAGCGATGTCCGCCCGCGAGCACGGGGCCGCCGCCCGGACGTGGGCCATGACCACCGCGAGATTGGTGGCGCGCACGTCGGCGAAGTCGGCCGGCTGCCGGTCCTGGTGCGTGGTGATCACTGTCGAGTCCCGCTTCCGTTCGGTCGCCTGCATCATGCCGCATCAACTGACCCGCCGGCACCCGCCGCACGGCCGCCGGGCTGCGGCGACCGGGCCGGATGAGCGATCCCTTGTGGGCCATCTCGTCATCGTCTAGCTTGTCTAGTGCGTTTGTTTAGCGACCAGACCAACTAAATCCTAGGGCACCGGACGCCGCGGCCCAAGCAGTTACTTCGCCCTCGCCACGGCGGCGTCAACCATTCCGCACACACCCCTGAAAAGGTGGTTCGCCAATGTCACGCGAAACATCACCCGATTCCCCCCGTTCGGCATTCAGCCGGCGCGGGCTGCTCCGCTCGGCCGGTGCCGCCGCAGCCGTCGCCGCGGCCGCACCCCTGCTGGTCGGCTGTGACTCCGATAGCAGCGACGGTCCGGGCACCACCGACAAGGACCAGCTCTCCAAGATCGTTCCCGCCTACCTCGCGAGCAGCGCGGTCACCCCGGACATCCCGAGCGTGACGGGGCCGAACGGCGCGGTCTCCGACCCCGGCTTCCTCGCCTACCCGACCAGCCCGGTGAAGACCGTCGCCAGCCCGCCCGGCAAGGGCGGCAACTACACCACCATGACCCCGCTGTGGGGGGCGATCCCGCCGTCCAGCGGCAACGGCTACTACGACGCGGTCAACGCAGCCCTCGGCGCGACGCTGAAGCTGCAGCCGGCCGACGGCAACAACTACGGCGACCTGCTGCCCGCCCTGTTCGCCTCGGACAAGCTGCCCGACTGGATCCAGATCCCCGGCTGGAACACCACCAAGCTCGACTTCGGCCAGGCCGTTGACGCCAAGTTCGCCGACCTGAGCCCGTACCTGGCCGGCGACAAGGCCAAGGACTACCCGAACCTGGCGAACGTGTCCACCGGCGCGTGGAACTGCGGCGTGTGGAACGGCAAGCTCTACGGCTTCCCGGTCTACCCGTCCGGTGCGGTCGTCAACGGTGCGGTCTTCTACCGGGCCGACGTCTTCGACAAGCAGGGCATCAAGGCCGCCGACATCAAGACCACCGCCGACCTGACCGCCCTCGGTGCTCAGCTGACCAGCGCCAACAACGGCGTGTGGGCGTTCGACGACATGTTCGGCACCGACGCGGCCTACTCCGGCCAGTTCTTCCACTTCCCCAACAAGTGGGGCCTGGACGGCAACGGCAAGCTGATCCACAAGTACGAGCACCCGGGCATGCTGGAGGCGCTGGCCTGGCACGCCGACCTGGTGAAGAAGGGCTACGTCAACCCGGACGCGGTGGCCAACAACAACCAGAACAGCAAGCAGCGTTTCTACAGCGGCAAGTCGCTGATCTGCGTCGACGGGACCGGCGCGTGGAACGGTGACGACGCCAAGGCCGGCGTGGCCGCCAACCCGTCGTACCGCAGGGTGGCCTTCAGCCTGCTCACCTCCGACGCCTCGGTGAAGCCGTCGATCGAGCTGGGCAACGGCGCGTCGATGTTCAGCTACCTGAACAAGAAGCTCTCCGCCGACCAGATCAAGGAGCTGCTCGGCATCGCCAACTTCCTGGCCGCCCCGTACGGCTCGGTCGAGTGGCTGCTGGTGAACTTCGGCGCCGCCGGCAAGCAGTACAACATGACCGGCGGCAACCCGGTGCTGACCGAGCAGGGCGGCAAGGAGGTGGCCACCACCTTCCAGTTCCTCGCCGGCCCGCCGTCGCCGAACACCCCGACCAGCGGCTACGTCCAGGTCACCAAGGACTACTGCGCCTGGCAGGGCGAGATGGTCAAGGTCGCCACCAAGCCGATGTTCTACGGCATGAACATCACCGAGCCGTCGCAGTACAGCTCGATCGGCCAGGCTGTCACCGACACCATCAACGACGTCAAGGTCGGCCGCAAGTCGATCGACGACTACAAGGCCGCCGTGAAGACCTGGCAGGACCAGGGCGGCAACGCCCTGCGCGACTTCTACCAGGGCATCAAGGACAAGTACGGTACCGGCCAGTGAGCACGCCACCGGGGTCGCGGCCAGTTGCCCGGGCCACGACCCCGGCGGCGCCCAGTTCCGAGGCGTCGCCGGGGCTCGCTCCAGGCACAGCGGAGAGCACCCGCGCCGCCCAGTTGTCCATTCCGGCCCAGAAGGCCGCCCGCCGGGCCGCCGCTGACGCGCTGCCGTTGAACCGTCTCACCTGGCGACAGCGGTTCGTCCGGGACAAGAGCCTGCTGATCATGGTGGTACCCGCCGTGGTGCTGCTGCTGGTCTTCAGCTATGCGCCGATGTTCGGCAACGTCATGGCCTTCCAGCACTACCGCGTGTACCGGGGCTTCTGGCACAGCGCGCCCGCGGGCCTGGCCAACTTCCAGCGGCTGCTGTCCGACACCATCTTCTGGCACGCCCTCACCAACACGTTGGTGATCAGCGCGGTGCAGTTGGTGCTGTTTTTCCCCATCCCGATCGTGTTGGCACTGCTGCTCAACTCGGTGATGAGCGCCCGGATCCGGGGCGTCGTGCAGGCCGTGGTGTACCTGCCGCACTTCTTCTCCTGGGTGCTGGTGGTCACCATCTTCCAGCAGATGCTGGGCGGTGCCGGCGTGCTCAACTCGCAGCTGCGCCAACACGGCTGGCACACCTGGGACATCATGACCGACCCGGGCACCTTCAAGTACCTGGTCGCCGCCCAGGCCGTGTGGAAGGAGGCCGGCTGGGGCATCATCGTCTTCATCGCCGCGCTGGCCGCCATCGACCAGAACCTCTACGAGGCGGCGGCGGCGGACGGGGCCGGCCGGTGGCGGCGGCTGTGGCACATCACCCTGCCGGGGATGCGCGGCGTCATCGTGCTGATGCTGGTACTGCGGCTGGGTAACGCGCTCACCGTCGGCTTCGAGCAGATGCTGGTGCAGCGGCAGGCGGTCGGCCGGGACGCCTCCGAAGTGCTGGACACCTTCGCCTACTACTACGGCGTGGTGAACAACAACTTCAGCTACGGCGCGGCAGCCGGCCTGTTCAAAGGCGTCCTGTCCCTCGTGTTGATCCTCGCGGCCAACAAACTGGCCCACCTGTTCGGCGAAGATGGGTTGTACCGCAAATGATCGAAACCGCAGTCACACCGCGTGGAGTCCGGCGCGCCGAGCGCCGCGCGCAGAACCGCCGGCCGTCCTGGGAGGACAAGCCGACCGCGGTCGGCCAGACCGGCAAGGGCGCCGTCCTGGTGGTGGTGCTCGCCGTGGTGCTGGTGCCGCTCTACTCGATCGTGCTGACCAGCTTCTCCACCCAGGAGTCGATCAACATCGCGGGTGGCATGGTGCTGGTGCCGCACGGCCTCACCTGGCGGGCCTACGACCAGATCTTCCACAACCAGCTGATCGTGCACTCGCTCTTCGTGAGCCTGGGCATCACGGTGGTCGGCACCGCGCTGTCGATGGTGGTCAGCGTGCTCTGCGCGTACGGCCTGTCCCGGCACCGTACCTTCGGCCACCGGTGGATCCTGCTGCTGCTGGTGGTCACCATGTTCTTCAGCGGTGGTCTGATCCCCAGCTTCCTGGTCGTCTCCGGGCTCGGCGGCTACGGCGCGTACTGGTCGCTGATCCTGCCGGGCGCGGTCAGCGTCTTCAACATCCTGGTGCTGCGGGCGTTCTTCAGCGCCACCTCCCAGGAGATGATCGACGCGGCCCGCATCGACGGCGCCGGCGACTGGCGGACCCTGTGGTCGGTGGTGCTGCCCACCTCCCGGGCGGTACTCGCGGTGATCACCCTCTTCTACGCGGTCGGCTACTGGAACACCTTCTTCAACGCGCTGCTCTACCTCCCGGACAACGCCAAGTGGCCGCTGCAGATGGTCATCTACACCTACACCCTGCAGGGCAACAACCTGCCCGGCAGCGGTGTCACGGCCACCGGCCAGTACGCCGGTCACCAGGCCATCGCGCCACTGTCGTTGCAGATGGCCGTGGTCACCCTGACCCTGATCCCGGTACTGCTGGCGTACCCCTTCGTCCAGCGCCACTTCACCAAGGGCGTCCTGCTCGGCGCCATCAAGGGCTGACCCCGGCCACCTCGCGGCGTGGCCCCGGAGGACTTCCGGGGCCACGCCGTAGTCGTCGGCTGCGATACCGTGCGGTGGCCGAGCGGAGGGGGGGCCGTCGATGCTTGCCGCGCTGCGGATCCGCGATTTCCGGCTGTTGTGGGCCGGCGGTTTCGTCAGCCAGCTCGGCAGCTGGCTGCTCACCGTCGCGGTGCCGGCGTACGTGCTGGAGTTGACCGGTTCCCTGCTGGCGACCGGCCTCACGCTCGCCGCCGAGTACCTGCCGCTACTGCTTTTCGGCCCGCTCGCCGGAGTGTTGGCGGACCGGTGGGACCGCCGCCGGGTGATGCTCGGTACCGACGTGTTCCGGGCGGCGGCGGTCACCTCGATGCTGTTCGTCCACTCACCCGGCACCGCATGGGTCATCTACCTCGCGCTGGCCGCCGAGAGCACCGGCTCGATCCTGTTCCGTCCAGCGGCGCAGGCCCTCGTGCCGGCCGTCGTCGGCACCGGCCCGCTGCTGGGCGCGGCCAACTCACTGACGGCGCTCACCGCCGGCACGGTCCGGCTGATCGGCGCCCCACTGGGCGCGGTGCTGCTGCTGGCGTTCAACTTCCCGGTACTCATCGGGATCGACGTGGCCAGCTACCTGGTCTCGGCGCTGGCGATCGCGGCAACCACCCGCCGCCCGACCGCGCCCCGGTCGGAGCGCGCCACGGTCGCGCAGCTGGGTCGGGACCTGCGGGCCGGCCTGGCCGCGTTGGCCGGGCATCCGATGGCCCGCTGGCTGTTGGTCGTCAGCACCGTCTTCCTCGCCGCGAATGCCTCGCTCAGTGCCGTGCTCATCCCGTTCGGGGTCACCGAGCTCGGTGGGGCCCGCCAGACCGGCTTCGTCATCTCGGCGCTCGGTGTCGGCTTTCTCCTCGGCGCGCCGCTGATCCGGTACCTGCTCGACCGGGTCCAGCCGCGTCACCTGCTGGCCGGCAGCCTGCTGTGCACAGGAACCGGCTTCCTGTGGCTGTTCAGCGTGCGTTCGGTGGTGGCCGCGCTGCCGGCCGCGGTGCTGGTCGGAGTGTTCGGCTCGATGACTCTGGTGACCCAGCAGACCACCCTGCAACGGCTACTCCCGAACCAGCTTCTCGGTCGGGTGACGGCCGTGTTCCTCACCGCCGAGGCGGCGGCAACGCTGATCGGTGCGGTGGCCGGCCCGTCGATGGCGCAGGCGGTGGGCATCACGACCGTTGCAGCGGTGGCCTGCGCGGTCACCGTCGGGTCAGCGGCCCTCGCGCTCGCGACCCTGCCCACCCTCGTCGTCCTGGTGCCCGACCCGGACGGCGTACCGCCCTAGCCTGCCGGCCTTGTCTGCGGCAACCAGGATCACCGCTTCCCGCTCGGGGGCGAAGTTGAACGGCAACCCGATATCCGACCGTTCGGTCGAGCCGGCCGCAACTCATGTTCTCGCCATTTCCGTACATCGGGAATGTGGGCGGGCGCCGCGTGGGGTGGCGTGTCCTACACCCCACGCGGCGCCCTTGTCCGGGGCGCCCCGTCCCTGGCGGCCCGGACATCTCCTGGCGGCCGCCACCGCCGTGGTGCACCTGGGCCGATATGCCGGCCCAGGGTATTGCGGCGACCGGCTACCAGCCGGTCGCGGTCAGCAGGCCGTCCCGGGTACCCAGGACGGCAGTGGTGCCGTTGACGGTCACAGTGGTCGGCAGGTCCGCGCCGTCCACGGCGGCGAACTCGATCCGGGTCACCTTCGCCGGGCCGTCGAGCTGGACGGCCAGCTCAGCGCCTGTCCGGACGGCGCGAATCGAAGTGTCGCCGTCGACGTCGGCAGAGGGTGGTCTGCGCCGAGCCGCCGGCCCAGCTCTGCACCGTGATCTCCGCGAACGGCGCGTCGCCGACGGCGTCGGTGACCTCGGTGGTCGCGATCAGCGCGTCGAGGCGGACGAACAGCGGGATGCGTTCCAGCGGCTGGTGCACCGGGCGGTACCCGCCGCCGGTGAGCACCTCGCCGGACCAGTAGTCCACCCAGCGGCCGGCCGGCAGGTAGACCTGGCGGTGGCCGGTGGGGTCGGTCATCGGGGCGACCAGCAGGTCGGCGCCGAGGCGGTACTCCAGGTCGGCGAGCCACGCGCCGGGCTCGTCGGGGGAGTCCAGCAGCAGCGCGCGCATCATCGGTTCGCCGGTCCGCGCGGCGGTCACGGCGGCCGAGTAGATGTAGGGCATCAGCCGGTACCGCAGCCGCAGCGCCTCGGTCGCCAGGTGGGCGGCCGAGTCACCGAACTCCCAGGGCAGCCGGCTGGTGGTGCCGTGCAGCCGCACGAGCGGGGAGAACGCGCCGAACTGGCACCAGCGCACGTACAGGTCGTCGGTGGGTACGCCGGTGAAGCCGCCCGCGTCGTGGCTCCAGAACGGGATGCCGGACAGGCCGTGGCTCAGGCCGCCGCGGATGGTGCTGCCCATCGACGGGTAGCTGCAGTTGGAGTCGCCGCTCCACTGCGCGGAGTGCCGCTGCCCGCCGAGGAAGGTGGACCGGCCCCAGACCACGGCGTGCCCGGTCTCCGCCTACGTCACGTCCGCGACCGCGTCGTTGAACAGCAGGCTGTAGACGTTGTGCAGTTCGCTGCCGGTCATCCCGTTGGCGGCGAACGAGTCGACCGGTACGCCCTCGGCGAAGTCGGTCTTGAACAGCGCCACGCCCTGCCGCAGCAGGCCGCGCAGCCGCTCCTGGATCCAGGTGACCACCTCGGGCCGGGTGAAGTCGAGGATGCCCGACGCCGGGTAGGTGCCGTGCCACACGTCGGCGACGTAGGCGCTGCCGTCGGCGTGGGTCAGGAAGAAGCCCTGCTCGGCCAGGTCCGCGAAGTCCGGGCTGAACTGCGAGATGTACGGGTTGATCCAGAGGCAGACCCGGAAGCCCTGTTCGGCCAGGGTGGCCAGCATGCCCTCCGGGTCGGCGAAGCGCTCGGGATCCCAGCGCAGATCCGACCAGTGCCCGTCGGTCTGCCAGTAGGTGTCCAGGTGCATTACGTCGCAGGGGATGCCGTCGGCACGGATCCGCCGGGCCCGTTCCAGGACCGCCTCGCGGGTGTCGACGAAGAAGCCCGACGAGATCCAGGAGCCGAACGCCCACTTCGGCGGCAGCGTCGGCATGCAGGTGAGCGCGTCGAAGCGGTGCAGCACCTCGGCGGGGGTGGGGCCGGCGATGACGAAATACTCGAGCACCTCGTCGGGGACGAGGAACTGGACGCAGCTGTGGGTGGAGGCGCACACGTCGAACTCGGTGGCCGCGCCGCTGTTGACCAGTACGCCGTAGCCCCGGCTGGAGAGGTAGAACGGAACGTTCTTGTACGCCCGGTCGGACTCCGCGCCGAACGCGTCGTAGTTCCACATCTGCGCGCGCTGACCGCGCTTGTCGAGCGTGGTGAACTTCTCGCCGAACCCGACGAAGTGTTCGTCGGCGGCGGCGCTGAAGCACTCGTGGTAGGCCACGGTGCGCCCGTCGACGCTGGAACTGCCGAACGGCAGGGTGCGCTGCCGGCCGGAGATGTCCTTCTCGCCCGGGTTGCTGGCGACCAGCTCTTTCCCGTCCGCGCCGAGGAAGCGCAGCCGCCACGGGTCCAGGCTCAGCTCGGCGACCAGCGGGCCGGTGCGCAGCCGCAGCTTGCCGTCGGCGACTTCGAGCCGACCGTTCGGGTCGGACCCGGAGTGGACCATGGTGGTGATCGCCTCGCTGCGCGGTCGCGCGCCGGCATCGGACGAGAGCCGGACCCGTACCACGCCGGGGCCGGCGATGGACAGCTCGGCGGTGAACACCTGGCCGTCCGCGGTCACCGCCTTCAGGCTGGCGGTGTCCGGCTCGGTGCCGACGAGCTCGGCGCGGGCGATCGCGGCCAACCCATCTTCGCCCCGACGCCGCACCGGCAGCTCGGCAGGATCGGCGACGAAGACTTCATGGGGTACCAGCGGAGGGCGGTAGGGCATGGGAGTTAGTTTTCCGACTAACCAAACAAACGTCAACCACTTCCTGCGCCCGCAGTTCAACCGGGTCCGGCGGGACGAATCCGGCGGGCGCTCCAATCCGCAACCGGGTGTCCACCCGGGCGCACAGCGACACCTCCAGCCGCCCCGGTGACCACGCCAACCGGGGTACCCGCACCCGCCCGGCACTGGCCCCGCGCAGCTCACCCGAGGGCCACCCGGTCGGCAGCGCAGGCAGCAGGGCCAGGGTCAACTCGACCGGCCCTTCCGGGGGTGGCGTGAGCCGGGGCGCGGGACCGGGGCGCAGCAGCATCCGGACGACCATCGCCGGCAGGCCGCCACAGCTGTCCACGTTGAAGATTTCACCCCGGTTGTGGGTGGCGACCAGGCTGGGCCGCCAGTACCCGGACAGCAGCGTCAGGATCTCCGCGCACTCGTCGGCCATCCCCAACTCGGCGGCGGCCAGTCCGAGCCCGGTGAGCCCGAACGCCATCTCGTCACCGTTGTCCCGCCACCACGCGAGCCGGGCGCGCACCGTTTTCCGGGCCGCGGCCACCAGTTGCCGGTCGGCCAGCAGCGCCGGGTCCGGGTACCACAGGCCGAAGAGCTGCGAGGCGTGCCGGTGCGCGTGCTCCGGCGCCAGTCCCGGCCACAGCCACTCGTCCAGCGTGCCGTCCGCCGCGACCGTGTACCCGGGCAGCCCGGCGTCGTCCTCGCCCAGGTCTGCGTGCAGTGCTCGGGCGGCGGCCACGTCCATCGTCGCGTTCACGGCTGCCTGCGAGCCTGTCCCGGCCGGGGTGTTCTCCGGCGAGTACGACGGAACGAACCGGCCGTCCGGGGCGAAGTCCCGCTCGAAGTCGCGGGCCAGGCGCAGGAACGGCAGCGCCCGCTCCCGCCGGAACTCCTCGTCCCCGGTGTGCTCGTAGTACTCCGCGAACAGCCGGGCCGCCCACGCCGCCCCGGCCGTCCAGAACGTCAGGCACCAGGTGGCGTCGAAGTGGTTGTGCCGGCCGTGGCTGGAAACATGCGGCGGCAGCAGCACCCCGCCCGCCCCGTAGAGTCGCCGGGCGTTCTCCGCGAAGTCGTCCCGGTACTGCTCCAGCAGGTCGAAGAGCGGTAGCAGCAGCTCCGGCGTGCCGGTCGGGGCGAGTCCTGACAGCGCGGCGAACAGGTTGCCGTCGAGGGTGTACCCGCTCTCCCAGGCCGGCCGGTAGGTGCCGCTCCACACGCCCTGCAGCGTCGGCGGGCGGTCGCCGCTGGCCGAGACGATCGCGTACCGCCCGGCCGCGAACTGCGCCGCGACCGCCGCCGCACTCCCCGGCCGAGCCAACAACTCCTCGGTGCGTGACCTCAAGTCCCGCACCGACCGGGTGGTCGACCCCGAGCCGCGGGTTGTCGAGGTCGCGCTCCGTCGTGACCGGGTCATCGAGGCGCAGCGTGCACGCGTCGATCAGCGGCCGGTGCAGCCGCTCATGCGCAGCGAGCAGGGTGTCCCAGTCCCCGGGCAACTCCGCCAACTCCGCGAGCACCAACTCCGCGAGCGCGTCCACGCGCTCATCCGCCGTGGTGGCACTCGGCGATCTTGGGGTTATCGGGCTCATTTCGCTGTCCGTGACCCCGACAACCCCAAGATCACGCGGGCTGCCACCCGACCCGGCGGGCGGGATGAGGGGGAGGAGGGCGGTGCGGAGGAGGACGAGGAGGTCCTGGTCGGCGGTGACGGTGGGCCAGGTGGTGAGGCCGGCGAGGTTCGAGTCGGCGCGGAGGAGTGCGCCTACGGCGTACCCCCAATGGGGGCCGGAGCGGGCGGTGAGCCGCAGGCGGCCCGGTCGGCTGCGGCGCGACAGGCGCAGTGGGGCCGGGGGCGTGCCGGGTAGGCCGGTGAGGCGCAGGCGGATGGGGGTGTGGGTGGCGCGGATGCGTAGTACCACCACGTCGTGGGCGCGGGAGGCGAAGCACTCGGTGCGCAGGCCGGCGCTGGACTGCCAGACCACGCCGGTGGCCTGGTCGGTGCCGCGCGCGTAGCTGCCGACCGGCAGGCCGGTGACGGTGAGGGTGCCGGCGCCGATGAACGGGTCGATCTTGCGCAGCCGGTCGAAGCCGGGGTGCCCGGCGGCGGCCACCTCGACCACCCGGCGGGCGGCGGCCCGACCGTCCCCGGCGAGCAGGGCGGCGCGCAACTGCGGCAGGACGGGGGCGGTGTGCGGGGCCGGCAGCGGCGCGTCGACCGGCAGGAACAGCCGCTCGTGGGCGAGGGTGACGCGCAGCGTGCCGGGCTGGCCGTAGCAGAGCGCGCCCTGCCGGCCGTTGCCGGTGACGAGCGCTTCTTCCCAGTCGTCGGTCGCGGTACTGGATCTCACCGGGCCAGTTTGGCTATCGTCCAAACAAATGGCAACGGAGGCGCAATGATCGGGTACGGCGGCGACTACAACCCGGAGCAGTGGCCGGCGGAGATCTGGGACGAAGACCTCCGGCTGATGCGCGAGGCCGGGGTCAACCTGGTGACCGTCGGCGTCTTCAGCTGGTCGAGCCTGCAACCGACCCCGCATCGGTACGAGTGGGGCTGGCTCGACCGGGCCCTGGACCGGCTGCACGCCGAGGGCATCCGGGTCATCCTGGCCACCCCGACCGCGTCCCCGCCGCCCTGGTTCAGCCGCGCCCACCCGGACGCGCTGCCGGTCACCGCCGACGGGGCCCGGCTCTGGCACGGCAGCCGGGACACCTACTGCGTGCACGCGCCGGCATACCAGCAGGCCAGCGCCGAGATCGTCGGAGCGCTCGCGCAGCGCTACGCCACCCACCCGGCCGTGGTCATGTGGCACGTGCACAACGAGTACGGCACCGACTGCCACTGCGACTACGCCGATGCCGCCTTCCGCGACTGGCTGCGTGCCCGGTACGGCGCCCTCGACGCGCTCAACGAGGCGTGGACCACCAGTTTCTGGAGCCAGGGGTACGCGGACTGGGACGACATCACCACCCCGCGGGCCACCCGCTACCTGCCCAACCCGACCCAGGGACTGGACTTCCGGCGCTTCCTGTCCGCCGCCCTCAAGGCGCACTACACCGCGCAGCGCGACGTGTTCCGCGCAGCCAGTCCGGGTACCCCGGTGACGACGAACTTCGCGTTCGGCAACTGGGTACCGGTGGATGTCTGGGATTGGGCCGGTGACCTGGACCTGGCCGCCATCGACTGCTACCCGACGGCGACCGGGGTGGTCGGCGCGCAGCAGGTGGCGTTCGCGGCCGACCTGGCGCGCGGCATCGGTGACCGCACCACCGGCCGTTCCTGGCTGGTCATGGAGCAGGCCGCCGACCTGGTCTACAGCCGGGGTCGGATGCTGCCCCGGCCGGCCGGCGAGCTGACCCGGCACAGCCTCGCCCACCTGGCCCGGGGCGCCACCGGCATCCTGCACTTCCAGTGGCGCGGCGCGCCCGGGGGCGCGGAGCTGTGGCACGCGGCGATGCTGCCGCACGCGGGAGCGCAGACGCCGGGCTTCCGCGAGGTCTGCGCGCTCGGCGAGACGCTTACCCGGCTCGCCGACCTGGACGAGCCCGTCCCCGCCCGGGTGGCGCTGGTCTGGGATCCGCAGGCCTGGTGGGGACTGTCCTCGCCCGGCCTGCCCGCCGACGACCTGGACTACTACGACGGGGTGCTGCGGGTACACGCCGCGCTCGGCCGGCTCGCCGTGCCGGTCGACGTGGTGCCGCCGCACGCCGACCTGTCCGGCTACCAGGTGGTGCTGGTGCCGCACCTGTACTGCGTCAGCGACGCCGAGGTGGCCAACCTCGCCGGGTTCGCCGGCGCCCTGGTGGTCTGGTACCTGAGCGCCCTGGTGGACGAGCGGCTGCGGGTACGCGCCGGCGGCCACCCGGGCGCGTTCGCCGGCCGGCTCGGCATCCGGCTGGAGCAGTTCGGCCCGTTGCCGGCCGACACCCGGCAGCTGCTGTCCTCCGGGGCGGTCGTCGACCACTGGCGGGAGACGGTCGTCCCGCGGGGCGCGACGGTGATCGACAAGTACCCGGACGGCAGCCCGGCCGTCACCCGCAACGGCGCCGCCTGGTACGTCTCCACCCGGCTGGACCCGGACGCGCTCAGCGCGCTGCTGGCCCGGGTGCTCGCCGCGGCCGGGGTGGCCGACCGGCCGGTGCCCGCGCCGCCCGGTGTGGAGGTGACCCGGCGCGGCGGCTGGACGTTCGTCCTCAACCACACCGACGAACCGGCCACCGTCGAGGTGTCCGGCCGGGACGTGCCGGCCGGCGAGCAGGTCGACGAACCCCTGCTGCTGCCACCTGGTGGTTACGCTGTGCTACGGGGGTAGCCGGCCCGTGTCCGGTTTGGGGTGATAATTAGGGGGGCCAGCCCTACCATCGATTAGCCCGCTAGCGGGCTTTTCGCAGAGGGTAATGTTGGACACACTGGCGGCATGACACTCACTGTGCCGACACCGATCCCGTCCCAGGCGCTCGACGCGGGACCCGACCCGGCGGGTACAGCCCGAGGCAGCGACTTCGCCCGGTTGTCCCAGCAGATCGCCGCTGCCGGGCTCTTCAAGCGGCGGCACTTCTACTACGCGCGGACGATCACCGTCATCGTGGGCGCCTTCGCCGCCTGCTGGGTGGCGTTCGCGCTGGTCGGCGACTCCTGGTGGACGCTGCTGGTCGCCGCGGTGCTGGCCGTCGCCACCACCCAGGTCGCCTTCCTCGGCCACGACGTCGGGCACCGACAGATCTTCCGGACCCGCAAGGCCAGTGAGACCGCCGGCATGCTGCTGGGCAACCTCGGCATCGGGATGAGCACCGGTTGGTGGATCGACAAGCACACCCGCCACCACGCCAACCCCAACCACACCGACCATGACCCGGACGTCGAAGCCGGGGTACTGGTGTGGAGCGAGGAGCAGGCATCCACCCGCAAGGGCATCGCCGCCTGGTTCGCCCGGTCGCAGGCGTACCTGTTCTTCCCGCTGATCCTGCTGGAGGGGCTCAGCCTGCACGTCAACGGCATCCGGGCGGCGTTCGGCAAGGAAACTCCGATCCGTCGCCGCTGGGCCGAGTGCCTGTTCCTGGTCGTGCACGTCGTCGCCTACCTGTCGGCGGTGTTCCTGGTGCTCTCGCCGGGCAAGGCGATCGCCTTCATCGCCGTGCACCAGGGCCTGTGGGGCTTCTACATGGGCGCCTCGTTCGCGCCGAACCACAAGGGCATGCCGATGCTCGGCCCCGACGATGACCTCGACTTCCTGCGCAAGCAGGTGCTCACCGCCCGTAACGTGCACGGCAGCTGGTTCAACGACCGGCTGCTCGGCGGCCTCAACTACCAGATCGAGCACCACCTGTTCCCCAGCCTGCCCCGCCCGCACCTGCGCAAGGCACAGCCGATCGTGGAGGCGTACTGCGCCGCCAACGGGATCAGTTATGAGTCGACCACCCTGCTGCGCTCGTACCAGATCGGCTTGCGGTACCTGTACGACGTCGCCGCCCCGCTCCGCGAGCACGCCGACGCCGGCGCCAACGTCAAGGCCAGCGTCAACGCCTGACGCCGACAGCATGAAGGGGCGTCGACCGCGGACAGCGGCCGGCGCCCCTTCGTCGTGTTCGGGTGTCGTGTTACGCGCCCTGCCAGTACGCGGTGAGGGTGAGCGTCTTGCTGACGTGTGCCCCGCCGTCGATGGTGTCGATGGTGTACTTGTGCGTCTTGTTGCCCTTGGCGCCGCTACAGCTGAACGACAGGGTGTCCGAGCCGACTGCTGGGTAGTCGTGCCAGCTGCCGTGCCCGGTGCTGGCGAAGGTGCCGGTGTCGTCGATGGACAAGCCGACCATGGTGACGCCGCCCGAGACCTTCCAGGAGAGCGTGACGCTGCCGGGCACGGCGTTGAAGCCGGGACCGCCGGGGGAGCCGCAGCCGGGGTTGCCGACGGTGACGAACACGTCGATGTGCGGGCCGGTCGCCGCGCTCTTGGTGGTGCCGGGCTTGGCGGAGGAGGGCTTGGTGGTGGGGCTGGTGGGGCTGCCGGTCGCGGCGCCGTTGCCCGAGCCGGTCTGCGAAGCGGTCGGATCCACATTCGACAGACCCTGGCTCGCGTCCGGTTTGGCGCTGTCGGTGGTCTGGTCCGCTTTACAGCCGGCGGTGGCTGTCGCGAGAGTCAGCAGGATGAGGAAGGAAAGGACCGCGCGCGGGCGGCGTACACCGGCCGTGGGTCCACTCAGGAGGGTCGACATGGGAGGTCTCCGGGGGTACGAGGGAGTCCTCACCGTAGAGACCTGTGGACCTTGTGACGAGCAAACGTCGGGTGCTTGTCAGTGATTCAGTCCCGGGTGGGTCGGTGGGTGCCGGCCGGCCGGTGGGTACCCGAGGGGCGGGGGCGCGGCGGCCGGGTACCGGAGGGATGGGTACCGGCCCAGCGGGCGGCACCGGACGGGTGCTCATCGCCGCAGCCGCGCATTCCCCGCACAGTCGACATCGGGCAAACCTCCTTGCCGTGCCTAACGAGCCGTCGGCCCGCTGGACGCGAAGGCCGGCTGCGTCAGGCGACTGCGATCAGTCGGCTTCCCGCCCCTCTGCTGCCCGCCCGACTGCGCACCACGGGCAGGCCGCCCACCAGCCACTCCTGCAGCAACTGCGTCGGAGCCGGCTGCCACTCCACCTCTTCGGGCGCGACCACCCAGCGCACCCGACCCTGCGGGGTGGCTGTCGGCGGGGCCGGAATCCACGAACCCTCGCCGTGCAGCAGCACGTCCGGCAGGGTGGCCAGCTCGGCGTGCAGGTAGCCGCCCGGACGTACCAGGTACATCCAGCGGCCGGTCGGGGTGAGTGCCACCGGGCCGAGTTGTGGCCGGTGGGTGACGGTGGCGGCCAGCCAGGCCGGGACCTCCAGCACGTCGAAGGCGAGCCCGGTGGCGAGCAGGATCGAGTGCGGCGTGCCGCGCCAGGTGTCGCGGACGAGTTCGGGCTCGGTCACCGCGAGTTGGCGCAGGTCGGCGCGTACCCCGGCCGCATGGATCAGGTTCGGGTGCAGTCCCACGGTCGGGCAGGCCGGCCCGCAGGAGAACCGGTCCCCGACCAGACATCCGCCGGGAATCACCGGCCAGTCGTGCGCCGCGAACTGCACGGCGCTGCGGCGTAACCGGACCTGCCGCCACCCGCTTCCAAGTCGTGTCCGCATCGTTATCAAAGCTCCGTCCTCCCCGCGTAACCGTGCCCACCTGCGGTCGTTTGACCGCGCAGACACGAGTGCCCGCTGCCGAGTCAACGTAGAGCGCTCCCATCGTGACCGGACGTACCTGATGTGCGACAGGATCCGGTCACAGGAGTGACAGAGCGTCGGGACAGTTGGGCACGACCTGGGGAAAGGCCTCATATGGATGAGCTGCCGATCGGTCGCCGCGTCGCCTATTGGCGCGGCCGACGACACCTGTCCCAACAGGTGTTCGCTGACCGTCTGGGCAAGTCGAAGAGTTGGGTGGACAAGGTCGAACGCGGGGTACGCCGGCTGGACAAGTTCTCCGTCGTCTACGAGATCGCCGACGTGCTGCAACTGGACGCGCAGTTGCTGCTCGGCAAGGAGCCGGAGCGCCGGCCGGGCGCGGTGAACTGCATCGACCAGGTCGAGGTCGCCGAGATCCGGTCGGCATTGGAGCGCTACGACGCGATCGGGTCGCTGGTCACCCAGGCCACTGATCCGGTCGGCGTGGACGACCTGCGCAAGGCGGTGGACCACGCCTGGCTCACCTTCCAGCACGCCAAGTACGGGGTGCTCGCCCGGACCCTGCCCCGGCTGCTGCGCGAGGCGCAGGCCGCGGACTCCGCCTACAACGGCACGGACAGGGGGGTACGGGCTGCGCACATGCTCGGCGAGCTGTACCAGATCTCCTCCTCGGCGCTGCGCAAACTCGGCGAGCACGAGTTGGCCTGGCTGGCCGCCGACCGGTCCATCTCGGTGTCCCAGCGCGCCGACAACCCGCTGCTCGCCGGTACCGGCAGCTTCCGGGTCGGCAACGCGCTGCTCGCCCTGGGCCGCCCCCGACCGTCGCTGGAGATCAACGTCAACGTCGCCAACCGGCTCGCCCCGACCGGCGACGCGGAGAGCAGCGACGAGTCGCGGCTGTCCGTCTACGGCATGCTCCTTTTACAGGGGGCGATGGCGGCAGCCCGGATCGGCGACGCGGCCACCGTGCGTGACCTGCTCTTCGGCGCAGAAGAGGCAGCTTTGCGGGTCGGCGAGGACAAGAACCACTACTGGACCTGCTTCGGGCCGACCAACGTCAAACTGCACCGGGCCGCCGCCGCCGTGGAACTGGGCGAGGGGCAGTACGCCGTGGAGATCCACGAGACCATCGACCCGGGGCACTTCTCGGCACTGATGCCGGAGCGGCGTGCCCAGCACTTCATCGACCTGGCGCGCGGCCTGGCCCAGTTGGGTGACGTCGACCGGGCCGGCGAGATGCTGCTGGAGGGGGACCGGCTGGCCCCGGCCGAGGTGCGCTGCCGGCCGGCCGCCCAGGAGGTGCTCGCCAACGTGCTGCGCCGCACCCGGGGCACCGCGCCGCTGCCGCTGGTGGAGCTGGCGCAGAACACGGGCCTGGGGCTGTGACCGGCGACGGGGTGCTCTACGTCATCGTCTGTGGCTCCCCGCTCGCCCATCGGGTCGGGGCCCTGGTCAAGGCCGCCCAGGCGGACGGCTGGGACGTGTGCGTGGTGTGTACCCCGGACGGGCGCAAGTTCGTGGACACGGGTGCGCTGGCCCGGCAGACCGGGCACCCGGTGCGCAGCGCGTACAAGAATCCCGGTGATCCGGACGTGTTGCCCGACGCGGACGCGATGATCGTCGCGCCGGCCACCGTCAACACGGTCAACAAGCTGGCCGCCGGGATCGCCGACACGCTCGCCCTCGGCCTGCTCATCGAGGGGTACGGCAAGGGCCTGCCGATCGTGCTGCTGCCCTACACCAACGAGCCGATGGCGGCCTGGCCGGTGTTCCGGGAGAACATCGACCGGCTGCGCTCCTGGGGCATCCGGGTGCTCTTCGGCCCGGACGTGGTCACCCTGCACGACCCGGGCAAGGGCGACGCCGACGACCGGCTGGATTCCTTCCCGTGGCGGCTGACCCTGGCCGCGCTCGCCGACCTGCGCCGGCAGGGCCACCCCGACCGGTGCCGACCAGCAGCCCCGGCCGACCAGCCCGGACACTGAACCCCCTTTCGGCCCCAACGGTGAGTCCGGGTCGACTCTCGTGGATTCGGCCGGCCCGGCGGGGAGGTCGAAAGGCGGAGGTCGAAAAAGGTTCGCCGACCCCCCGACCAGCCCACGCTGGTAACCTCGCGGCCGTGACCACCGTGGCAGATGTCGTGGCGCTGCTCGCGCAGCGGTACCCGCCCGGGTGGGCCGACGACTGGGACCGGGTGGGACTGGTCCTCGGTGAGCCGGACGCCCCGGCGGACACCGTGCTGTGCGCCGTCGACTGCGTCCCCGAGGTGGTCGACGAGGCCGTCCAGGCCGGCGCCGGGCTGCTGGTGGTGCACCATCCGCTGCTGCTGCGCGGGGTGTCCAGCGTCGCGCCGACGACGTACAAGGGTCAGATCGTGCACCGCATGATCCGCGCCGGCCTGGCCCTGTTCACCGCGCACACCAACGCAGACGTGGCCGCGCCCGGCGTCAGCGACGCGCTGGCCGCCCGGCTCGGCCTGACCGACCTGCGCCCGCTGCGCCCGGCGCAGCGGGAACTGCCGGGCGCCGGCCCCGCGGTCGGCAGCGGCCGGGTGGGCCAACTACCCCGGCCGATCACCCTGGCCGAGCTGACCGCCCTGGCCGCGGCCGCGCTGCCGGCGACCCACTGGGGGGTACGAGCGGCCGGCGCACCCGATCGCGTGATCGCCACGGTCGCGGTGTGCGGTGGCGCGGGTGACAGCTACCTCGCCGACGCCGTGGCCGCGGGCGTGGACGCCTACCTCACCGCCGACCTGCGCCACCACCCGGCCAGCGAGCACCTGGCCGCCGGCGGGCCGGCGCTGCTCGACGCCGCCCACTGGGCCACCGAACGCCCCTGGCTGGATGATCTGGCCACCCTGCTGCGTTCTGAACTGGGGGTCCGGGTCCTGGTCAGCGACCGGGTCACCGACCCGTGGACCGTGCACGCCCCGTCCGGTCGGGCCCCGATCTCCGCGTACCGTCCGACGCCCACCGTGGCCGTCGATTCCGACTTCGACCCCGACCAGGAAGTAAAGGAGCCGCGCCCGTGAAGGCCGACCCGGATGCCCAACGTCGCCTGCTTGATCTGCAGGCACTGGACACCGCCCTGAGCCAGTTGGCGCACCGGCGGAAGAACCTGCCGCAGCAGGCCGAACTCGCGCAGCTGGCCCGGGACATCGTCGCGGCGCAGGAGGCCCGGGTCAGCGCCCAGGTCAGCGTCGACGACCTGGACCGCGACATCGCCCGGCTGGACAAGGACATCGACCAGGTCCGCCAGCGCGCCACCAAGGACTCCGACCGACTGGTCAACGGGCACGCGCCGGCCCGCGAGATCGAGGCGTTGCAGCACGAGATCACCTCGCTGGCCCGCCGCCAGTCCGAACTGGAGGACACCGAGCTGGAGCTGATGGAGCAGCGGGAGTCCATGCAGGCCGGACTCGACGAGGCGACCACCCGGGAGACCCGGATCCGGGCCGAGCGGGACACCGTGGAGGCACAGCGCGACGCGCTGCTGCTGGAGATCGCCAAGGAGGAGGAGTTCCGCGCGGCCGGCCGCAAGCCGCTCGTCGCGGATCTGCCCGGCGACCTGATCGCCCTCTACGACCGGATCCGGGAGTCCTCCGGCGGGATCGGGGCTGCCCTGCTGCGCGCCGGCCGCTGCGGTGGCTGCCGGTTGGATCTGTCCGGCGCGGATCGGGCCGCCGTCCGCGCGGCTGCTCCCGACGACGTCGTGCGGTGCGAGGAGTGCGGCCGAATCCTGGTGCGCACCAGCGAATCCGGGCTGTGACCCGCAGTGCCCCAGCGGGTGGTGGTGGAGGCCGACGGCGGCTCCCGGGGCAACCCGGGGCCGGCCGGGTACGGCGCGCTGGTCCGCGACGCCGACTCCGGTGAGGTGCTCGCCGAGCGGCACGGCTTCCTGGGCGTGGCCACCAACAACGTCGCCGAGTACTCGGGCCTGGTCGCCGGGCTCGCCGCCGCCGCCGAACTCGGCGCCCGCCAGGTCGAGGTCCGGATGGATTCCAAGCTGGTCATCGAGCAGATGACCGGCCGCTGGCAGATCCGGCACGCAGGCCTGCGTACCCTGGCCGCGCAGGCCGCCGCCGAGGCCGCCGGCTTCGACACGGTGCGCTGGCGCTGGGTTCCCCGCGAGCGCAACAAGGCCGCCGACGCCCTCGCCAACCAGGCCATGGACGCCGCCGCCGGCATCGAACACGACTCCCCGCTGCCGCCCGCCGCTACCGGCGCGGCGCTGTCGGCAGCCGAGGCGGGGACGGCGTTTACCGGCCGGGCCGGCGCGCCCCGATCCTGGGAGCCGCCGACCAGCGTGGCGACCCGGTTGATCCTGGTACGGCACGGCGAGACCGAGCTGACCGCGCAGAAGCGCTACTCCGGGCGGGGCGACCCGCCGCTCTCCGAGCGAGGGCAGCGCCAGGCCGAGGCGGTCGCTGCCCGGATCGGCGCGCTCGGCGTCGACATCGCCCCCGTGCTCTCCTCGCCGCTGCGCCGCTGCACGGGTACCGCCGCGCCGCTGGGCTTCCCGGTGACCACCGACGAGGACCTGATCGAGTGCGACTTCGGCCAGTGGGAGGGGCGCACTTTCGCCGAAGTCCGCGAGCGCTGGCCGGCCGAGCTGGAGAAGTGGCTGTCCTCCCCGGCGGTGGCCCCGCCCGGCGGCGAGTCCTTCCGCGCCGTAGCCGCCCGGGTACGCCGTTTCGTCGCCCGCATCCGCGCCACCGAGCCCGGCCGCACCGTGGTCGTCGTCTCCCACGTGACCCCCATCAAGCTGCTGCTGCGGGATGCGTTGGCCGCCGCCGACGAGTTCCTGCACCGCCTCTACCTCGACCCCGCCGGCATCTCCACTCTGGACCTCTACCCCGACGGCAACGTGGCCGTCCGCACCGTCAACGAAACCGCCCACCTCAGCTGACCACCGCCGACCCCGGCCGAGTTCGGGGCCGCGGGCTTCCGGGAGCCGGCGATAGGGTCGGGCGATGCGACTGACGGTGCTCGGCGGGAGCGGGGCGTACCCGGCTGCCGGACAGGCGTGCAGTGGCTACCTGGTGGAGCACGACGGCTTCCGGCTACTGGTGGACCCCGGCTACGCGGTGGTGCCCCGTCTGCTGGCGCACTGCACGGTGGACCAGGTGGACGCGGTCTTCGTCAGCCACGGCCACCCCGACCACTGCGCCGACCTCAACCCGTTACTCCGGGCCCGAGCGCTGGGTCCCACCGGAGCGTTGCCGGCACTGCCGGTCCACTCCCTGCCAGGAGCCCTGAACGCGGTACTCGCCCTGGACCGCCCGGGAATGCTGGACGCCGCGTTCGCCCGACACGAGTTCACCGCCGGCGACTCCTTCGAGATCGGCCCCTTCCAACTCAGCACCGCACTGCTCCCACACTCACTACCAAATGCAGGACTACGCCTAACCACAGCTGGCCGAGCACTCGCCTACACCGGCGACAGCGGCCCCGACGAGGCAGTAGTGGACCTGGCCCGCGGAGTAGACCTGCTACTGGCCGAAGCCAGCCAGGTCGACGGAGTCCCCCCAGGCACCGAGTCAACCCTCACCGACGCAGTAACCGCCGGCCAACAGGCGGCAAGAGCCGGCGTAGGCCAACTGGTGCTGACGCACCTGTTCCCCGGCACCGACCCCGAGGAGGCGAGCGCCGCTGCCGGCCGCAGCTACTCCGGCCCGATCGCAGTAGCCCGCCCCGACCTCCAGCTAGACCTGGACTGACCGCTCAACCCCACCTAGACAGTCCCACTAACCGAGAGCCCAACCCACAAAGCAAAGACCGCCCCCACCAACCCAAGTGGCACGGTCAGAGCCCCGAGACCGAGGAATACCCGGGTCTGCGGAGCAGCCCCCCGAGCGTGCAGGATCTGCCGCCACAGCAGGGTCGCCAGCGACCCCACGTAGGTCAGGTTCGGCCCGATGTTCACCCCGAGCAGCACGGCCAGCACCAGGCCGGGGGAGTGGGCCACCACCGGCACCAGGACCAGCGTGGCCGGCAGGTTGTTCAGCACGTTGGCGAGGATCGCGGCGAGCACCGCCGCGCCGAGCAGCCCCGCCAGGGTGGCGTGCCCGGGTACCAGCCGGGTCACCAGGTCGCCGAGGCCGGTGGAGCGCACCGCGAGCACCACGATGCCGAGCGCGAAGACGAACAGGCAGAACGGGACGTTCGCGGCGCGGGCCAGCCGGCCGAGTTCGCGGGCCTCCCGTCGGCGCGAGCCTCGTCGTTTCCACAGCTGCGGGATCGCCAGCAGCACGGCGCCGGCCAGCGCCACCCAGCCCGGGGCGATGCCCAACGGCTCCAGGATCCCGAAGCCGACCAGGGTGGCCGCGAGCACCGCCAGCGGGTACCACGGTGGGCGGCCGGGCTCGCGGGGCTCGAAGCGGGGCTGCTGGGCCAGGTCGGCGGCGAAGAAGCGGCGGAACACGGCGTACTCGACGCCGATCACGACCAGCCAGGGCAGCGCCATCAGGCCGGCGAACCGGGCGAAGCTCAGTCCGCAGGCGGCGAAGGCGAGCAGGTTGGTCAGGTTGGAGACGGGCAGCAGCAGCGACGCCGAGTTCGCCAGGTGGGTACACGCGTACACGTGCGGGCGGGGTCGTACCCCCAGATTCGCGGCCGTGGTGAAGACGACCGGGGTGAGCAGGACGACGGTCGCGTCCAAGCTGAGCGCGGCGGTGACCGTGGCGGCCACCGCGAACACGACGGTGAGCAGCCGGGTGGGGGAGGCCCGGCCGGCGCGGGCGGCGAGCCGGCCGGCGTAGTCGAAGACGCCCTGTTCGTCGGCGAGTTGGGCGAGCACCAGGATGGCTGCCAGGAAACCCACCGTCGGGCCGAGCACCGCCAACTCGTGCCGGGCCGCCGGCCAGCTCACCAGCCCCAGCAGTACCACCAGTCCAGCGGCGGGCACGGCCGCCACCGCCTCCGGCAGCCCGCGTGGCCGGATGATCGCGAAAGCGAGCACCACGGCGAGCAGCACGAGGGAGACCAGGGTGGACACGCACGCACGCTACGGCCCGCCACCGACCCACGCAGCGCGGCCCACCCGACTGTCGACCGAGCCGGCCGACGGCATCGGCCGGAGCCGATCGGCGCAGCGTAAGGACCGCTCGGCGCAACCCGGCCACCGCTGACCGGACAGTGATGGACGTCAGGAGTTTGATCGGCGCTAAGTAGTGATCACTCTCACACCCACAGCGCAAGGAGTGGTGACATGGCTCGACCGGAGAGCCCGCCGACCACCGTCCCCGCCGCCCGCCGTCGCCCGCCATGGGCCTGGCTGCTGGTGGTCCCCGTGGTCGTCCCGTTGCTGGTCTTCCTCTACAACGCCAAGGAGCCCCGACTTTTCGGGTTCCCGCGTTTCTACTGGCTGCAACTCGCCTTCATCGTGCTCGGCGTGGGCACCACCACGCTCGTCTACCAGTTGACGAAGAAGCGGGGGTGAACCGGCGATGAGGGACCATCTCACCGAGATCATCATCGCCTCCGCGCTGTTCCTCATCGTCAGCGGCATGGGCTTCTTCGCCGCCCGGTGGCGGCGCGCCGACAACATGGCCCACCTCGACGAGTGGGGCCTGGGCGGGCGCAACTTCGGCTCGTGGATCAGCTGGTTCCTGATCGGCGGCGACATCTACACCGCGTACACCTTCGTGGCCGTGCCCGCGCTGCTGTTCGCCTCCGGGGCGCTGGGCTTCTACGCCGTCCCGTACACGGTCGTGGTGTATCCGTTGGTGTTCATTCCGCTGGTGCGGCTGTGGGGGGTGTCGCACAAGCACGGCTTCGTCACCCCGGCCGACTTCGTCCGGGCCCGTTCCGGGTCGTCCACGATGGCGCTGCTGGTGGCGATCACCGGCATCGTCGCCACCATGCCGTACATCGCGCTGCAACTGATCGGCATCGAGGCGGTGCTCAAGACGATGAACGTCAACGCCACCTGGGCGCTGATCGTCGCGTTCGCCATCCTGGCCGCCTACACCTACCAGTCGGGGCTGCGCGCACCGGCGCTGATCGCGTTCGTCAAGGACGGGCTGATCTACCTGGTGATCATCGTCGCGGTCATCTACATCCCGCACAAGCTCGGCGGCTGGGGCGCCATCTTCGACGCCGCGGACGCCAAGTTCGTCAAGACCAACGGCACCATCCTCGGACCGGGCAACCAGTGGCAGTACGTCACCCTGGCGCTCGGCTCGGCGCTGGCGCTGTTCCTCTACCCGCACAGCATCACCGGCGTGCTCGCCTCCAAGGACCGCAGCGTCATCAAGCGCAACATGGCGGCGCTGCCCGTCTACAGCTTCCTGCTGGGACTGATCGCGCTGCTCGGCTACATGGCGATCGCGGCGAAGGTGACACCGATCAAGACGGACGGCAAGCCGGACGGCAACACGGTCGTCCCGGTGCTCTTCGACCAGCTGTTCCCGCACTGGTTCGCCGGCGTCGCGTTCGCCGCGGTGGCCATCGGCGCGCTGGTGCCCGCGGCCATCATGGCGATCGCGGCGGCCAACCTGTTCACCCGCAACATCTACAAGGAGTACCTCAAGCGCGACGCCACCCCGGCCCAGGAGGCGGCCGTCAGCAAGATCGCCTCGCTGGTCGTGAAGGTCGGCGCGGTACTGGTGATCCTGCTGATCAGCCCGCAGTTCTCCATCGACCTGCAGCTCATCGGCGGCGTCATCATCCTGCAGACCCTGCCGGCGGTGGCCATCGCGCTCTACACGAATTGGCTGCACCGCTGGGGCCTGGTCGCCGGCTGGATCGCCGGCATGGGCCTGGGCATGTGGATGCTCTACACCATCCCGAACAACGCCAACGGCCACAAGCACTTCGGCAGCTCGGCGTTCCCGCTGAACAAGTGGTTCGATCCGACCGCGATCGGGCTGGACAAGACCACCCTGGTCTACGTCGGCTTCGTCGCGGTGCTCGCCAACATCGTGGTCGCGGTCCTGGTCACCCTGCTCTGCCGGGCGCTCAAGGCGCCCGACGGCGTGGATGCCACCGCACCCACGGACTACCTCGATGACGACAGCGCGGCCGAAATCCCGCGCCCGCCCCGCCAGATCGCCGGCGACGAACTGCCCGAACCGGTTCCCACCGTCTGACAACGGCGCTGTGGGGCCCAGCCGCAACCGGCTGGGCCCCACGGCTGTCAGACGACGGTGCAGGCCGCGCCGTTGAGGGTGAACGAGGACGGCATGGCGGTGTTGCCGGTGTGGTTGGCCTGGAAGCCGATGGTGGTCGAGGCGCCCGGCGCGAGCGCGCCGTTGTAGCTCATGTTGCGGGCCGTCACCTGCCCGCTGGTCGGCGAGTAGGTGGCGTTCCAGCCGGAGACGATCGTCTGCCCGGACGGCAGCGTGAACACCAGCGACCAGCTGCTGATCGCAGCCGTCCCGGTGTTGGTGATGGTGATGTTCGCGGTCAGCCCGGTGTTCCAGGCGCTGACCACGTCGGAGACCCGGCAGGCCCCGGAGCCGTTCGGCGGCGGGCTGCTCGTCGGGCTCGTCGTCGGGCTGGTCGTCGGGCTGGTGGTCGGGCTGGTCGTGCGCGACGGGCTGACCGAAGGGCTGGCGGTCGCGCTGCGGGTCGGGCTCGCGGACGGCGACGTCGGGGTGCTGCCGTCAAGGCCGAAGAAGGCGATCGTCAGCGCCGCCATCCCGGACATCGGCAGGCTGTGGCCCGACCCCGGAGATGCTGTACGCGTCCACCGCCGGCTGGCTGGTCGACCCGTACTTCGTGTGCGTCCACGAGGACTGCGGGGTGGTCCGTGGAGACCGGCGTCTGGCTGACGCCGAGCACGTTGGTCCACTGCTTGATCTCCTCGCCGAAGTTCGGGTACGCGAGGGTGGTGTCGGTGGTGCCGTGCCACAGCTGCATCCGCGGGCGCGGCGCCGGAGTAGCCGGGGTACGCGCCGCGTACCAGGTCACCCCACTGCTGCGCGGTCTTGATCGAGTTGCCGCCGGAGCAGGTGCTGTTCCACATCGAGCCGTCGGTGGTGGCGAAGCAGCCGAACGGCACGCCCATGTAGGCCGCGCCCGCCTTGAACACGTCCGGGTAGTCGCCGAGCAGGACGTTGGTCATCATCCCGCCGGAGGACGCGCCGGTCACGAAGACCCGGCCGGAGTCGCCGTTGCGGTGCGACAGCTCCCAGTTGACCATCGACACGATGCCGACCGGGTCGCTGTTGCCGTTGTGCGTCAACGCGCCCTGGGTGGAGACGTCGAAGCAGCTGCCGCTGCGGGTGGCGGACGGGTAGATGACGATGAAGCCGTACCGGTCGGCGAGCGAGGCGAACTCGGTGCCCGAGTAGAACGCCGGCCCGGAGCCGGTGCAGTAGTGCACGGCGACCAGGATCGCCGGGTGGGTGGTGACGTTGTTCGGCACGTACTCGTACATCCGCAGGTTTGTGGGGTTTGATCCGAAGCCGGTCACTTCGGTGAGGCTGGCGGCCGAGGCTGGACCGGCGGTCAGGGTGAGCGCGCCGGCCGCCAATGTCGCGGTGGCGGCCAGGCCGAGTAGCAGGGACGTGCGTCTTTTCACGGGTTCTCCTCGGGCACGGTGAGGCGTCAAGGCCCCATGGCGTGTCCGCCGCCCGGTCGCAGCGTGCCAGGGAAAGTCACAGCGGGCGGTCGCGCCGCCGTGAATCGACAATTGCCGATAGCCGCAAGCTAGGGTCACGGCCGTCGCCGGTCAACCCCACCCCGGTCCCGCCAGCGTTCCGCCAGGCCAGCCCGCGAAATTTTCCCTGGTACGAGCTCCGCCCGCCCGTTTCGACGCCGGTCCCCGCCGTGCGGCCGCGGCGCTCGCGGCCGGCCGTGTCGGCGGTCGGGTCTAGAAGAAGGCGCGGTAAAGGAGGATGCTGCCGACGATCAGGCCGAAGGTCACGATGATCGCCCGCAGCACCGGCCCCGGCAGCCTCCTGGCCACCCGGGCGCCGACGTAGCCGCCGACCACCGTGGCCGGCGCGAGCACCAGCACGCCGGCCCAGTTGACCGGCCCGAACAGCGCGAACGCCAGCACCGTGCAGAACCCGACGAGCGCCGACACCACGTTCTTCAGTGCGCTGACCCGGGCCAGCGTCTCGTCCAGGACCAGTCCCAGCGCGGCCACCAGCATCACGCCGAGCGCCGCGCCGAAGTACCCGCCGTACACCGCGCCCAGCCCGACCATCGCGTGCAGGCTCAGCGTGCGCCTGCGCGCCGACAGCTGCGCCGGGTGCCCCACCAGCGCCTTGAGCCGCGTCTGGAACGCCAGCACGACAGCCGCCCCGATCACCAGGAACGGTACGATCCGGTCAAAAGCTCCCTGCGGCGTGGCCAGCAGCAGCGCACACCCGATCGCCGTACCCACCACCGTCGTCGGCGCGAGCGACCACAGCGCCCGCCGTCCCGCGACGCTCCGCCAACTCCCGCAGATCCGTGCGCGACCCGTAGACACTCGCCGCGTACCCCGGGAAGACCGCGATCGAGTTGGTCACGTTCGCCGCCTTCGCCGGCAGCCCGATCGCCAGCAGCGCCGGGAACGTGATCAGCGACCCGCCGCCGGCGATCGCGTTGACCGTGCCGGCGCCGAGGCCGGCGAGCAGCAGCAGGAGGACGTGGGAGATCGTCATAGCCCCGCCGACAGTAGAGCCTGCGTCGCAGCTTGCCCACCCGGGTCCACTGCCCCCGCCCGGTTTGTTCCTGGACGCCGACCTGGCCCGCCGCGCACGCGGGGCGAAGCTCCGGGCTTCGCCGGCCGGTACCATGGCACGGCGACGGACGAGTCGGTCGGGCGGTCGCGTCGGCGCCTCCGGTACCGCCGAGGAACGTCCGGGCTCCACAGGGCAGGGTGGTTGCTAACGGCAACCCGGGGTGACCCGCGGGAAAGTGCCACAGAGAACAGACCGCCCGCCCTCCTCGGAGAGCGGGTAAGGGTGAAACGGTGGGGTAAGAGCCCACCAGCGCCCCGGGTGACCGGGGCGGCTCGGTAAACCCCACCCGGAGCAAGGCCAAAAGGGTCACCGCCGCAAGACGGTGACCTGCGCAGGCGTTTGAGGGCTGCCCGCCCGAGCCTGCGGGTAGGCCGCTAGAGCCTGTCGGCAACGGCAGGCCGAGATGGATGGCCGCCGCCCGCGCAAGCGGGCACAGGACCCGGCGTACAGACCGACTCGTCCGTCCCATCCGCACTCGGGACGCTGTCTGTAGGTCAGCCGGCCGACGTGGGGGCCAGGCCTCGGTAGGCGGGCAGTAGTTCGTTCCAGCGGGCGGTGGCGTCGCAGCGTTCGTGCCCGGCGAGGTGGGCGGCGAGATCTTCGGCGTGGACCTGGATGCCGGCTCCGTAGGCGGCGAGCTGGTCCAGGGGCATGCCGCGCTCCTCCCAGACCAGGATGGTCCGGTCGCCGTCGGCGGTCAGCGTGACCTCGATGGCGTGCTCGTCCGACTCGCCGGAGGCGCTGGTCGACAGCAGCAGCCGCCGTGGGGGCTCGCAGACTTCCACGCGCCCGGTGCCTTCCCAGCCGCTGGCGAAGAAGCGGGCGCGGAACTCACCGCCGGGGCGCAGGTCGCCCTCGACCTCGGCCATCCAGCGGGCCAGCCGGGTCGGGATCGGTCAGTGCCGACCACAGGTCGTCGATGTCGGTGTCGAAGCTGTCCTCGACGCGTACAACGCCTTTGCCGTCTGCTGATCGCAGGCTGCCCAGGACGCGGGTATCCGGACGTGCGTCGCTGGTCATCTGGTGCTCCTTCGTTCGCGCTTGCCCCGGGCGATCTCGGTGTGCAGGGCGTCGAGGCGCTGCTGCCACAGGGCCCGGTACCGGGCCAGCCAGTCGTCGACCTCGGCGAGCGGCTCGGGGCGGAGGCTGTAGACCCGCTGCTGTGCTTCCTGGCGGACCTCGACAAGCCCTGCCTCGCGCAGTACCCGCAGGTGCCGGGATACCCCCGGGCGGGCGATCGGCAGCAGCGCCGCCAGCTCACCCGCGGTTGCCGGGCCGGCGGTCAGGGTTTCCAGCATCGTCCGCCGGCTCTCGTCCGCCAGTGCCCGCAGGACAGCTTCCACGCGGCGAACGTACCAAGATGGTTACGTAACCGTCAAGGTACATAGACGGCTATCGAGATGGACAGTGACGAAGCCGGGCCGCTGGGTGGCAGCGGCCCGGCTCGGGTGGTTGGAGGTCAGCGTTGGCGGGCGCGGCGGATCGCGTCGGAGATCGTGGACAGGATGCCGACCACGCCGGCGATGATGAGGCCGAGGCGGATCCCGTGGGCGGCGGTCTCCCACCCGGCCGAGGCGATGAAGGCCGGGTTCAGGATGCGGTCGTTGCTTGCCGCCCAGATCAGCAGGGCCGAGGGGACCAGTTGGACCAGCGTCGCGGTGAGCTCGGTCGGCAGGCTCCACTTCGCGTACGACTGGACGAGCGCCAGGCCGGAGCCGGCCACCACGAGGGCGACGAAGACGTACACCATGCCGTTGTCCCAAAGCCGTGGGTCGAGGATCGGGATGGCGTCGCCGTTGGCGTCGGTCTGGAAGCGCAGGATCGGCGAGATCAGGATGAAGGCACAGAACGCCACGGTGGTCAGGGCTCTGCGCGATGAGCGCGCCGAGCTTGGCCCGCCGACTCAGGCGCACCGGCAGGTCGGCCGGGGTCCACGGCTTCGTCCGCGGAGACCAGCGGGTGCCGGTGCGCTCGACGACGGCGAAGAACAGCGTGACCCAGAACGCGATCTGCACAGCGATGGTGATGCAGGTCCCGATCGTCGTCCCGATGATGGTGCCGATCGGAGTCGCCGGCGTAGGTGTGAGCCACCACCAGCACCGTCACCACGATCGGGATGACCGTGGCCAGCAGGGCGGTCAGCACCGTGACGTAGTCGCCGTACAGCTCCGGCCCGATGAGGTGGCGCGGCCGGTCGGCGTACCTGGCGGCCAACCGGGCCGGTTCGCCCAGTTCGGTGAGGACCGTGTTCTCGGCCGCGGCCGGCTCGTCTCCGGCCTCGATCCGGTCGTCGACGGCGTCGGCGATGGAGGCGCGCAGTTCACGTTCGATGTCGTGCCGCTGGCGGCCGGGCAGGCGCAGGAGGGTGGCTTCGACGTAGCGATCGGTGAGGGTGGTCATGGCTGGTCGCCTTTCAGGGAGTGCAGAGCGGTGTGCAGGGAGTCCCAGTCCGCACGCAGGGCCTCGGCGAGGGCGGCTCCTTCCCGGCTGGTGCGGTAGAACTTCCGCGGCCGCGACTCCTCGGTGTTCCAGTCGCTGGTCAGCAGCCCCTGCTTCTCCAGGCGGCGCAGCAGCGGGTAGAGCGTGTTGGCCTCGACCGCGAATCCGTTGCGCTCCAACACTTCGAGCAACGCGTATCCGTAATTGGGCTGGCTCAGGATGAGCAGGCAGGCCAGCACGACCGTCCCTCGCCGCAGCTCCTGGAGGTGAGTCGAGAGCAGTTCGTCATCCACGCCTCACACTTTACTGTGTGCCACACACTATAGCAACGGGCACAGCACAGTCGCGCGCTCAGTGCGGCTCAGAAAATTCTTTGGGGGTCGTGTCGAAACGGGGGTGGGCCGATCGAGGCAGGGGTGACGGCTCGGTTGGAGCCGGTACCGAACCGAGAGGGGCACGCCATGTCCACCACGTCCACCGCCACCCGTCCCGACGCATCGTCGGCGTGCGCGTACCCGCTGGCCGTCCGGGTCACCCGGTCGCTGCTCGGGTACGGCGTCCTCGCCGGGCCGTTCTACCTGACGGTCTCGCTGGCACAGGTCTTCACCCGGGACGGCTTCGACCCGACCCGACACTCGTGGAGCCTGCTCGCCAACGGCAGCCACGGCTGGATCCAGATCGCCAACTTCATCCTGAGTGGACTCATGACACTGGCGGCGGCCGTCGGGCTGGGGCGGGCGCTGCGGCCGGGTCGGGCGGCCACCTGGGCAGGGCGACTGGTCGGCGCATACGGGGTCGCGCTGATCGGGGCCGGGCTGCTGCGAGCTGACCCGGCACTGGGCTTCCCGGTGGGTACTCCGGACGGGCCCGGGACGGTGAGCTGGCACGGTGTCGGGCACCTGCTCGCGGGCGCGGTCGGTTTCCTGTGCGTGATCGTGGCGACGTTCGTGGTGGCCCACTGGTTCGCCGCGCGCGGGACACCGTGCCTGGGCCTGGTACAGCCGGATCTCTGGCATCGTGTTCCTGGCCGCGTTCGTGGGGATCGCCTCCGGCAACTCCGCACCGGGCATCACCCTGGGCTTCGTCGCTGGCGTCGTGGCCATCTGGACCTGGCTGAGCGCCGTGAGCGTGCACCTGTACCGGACCGTCGCCAACCACTGACCCCGACCCGGGTCGGTGACCGGCCCGGGAGCAGATCCGACAAGTGAGGAGCAGAGTCATGCGCTACGTCATCCTGTTGAAGTCGGCCCAGCCGCCGGTACCGCCGCCGCCGGGGCTGCTGGAGGCCATCATGAAGCTCGGCGAGGAGGCGGTGGCCGCCGGTGCGCTGCTGGACACCGCGGGGCTCGCGCCCAGCGCGGCCGGTAGCCGGGTGGTGCTGTCGGGCGGCGCGTTGAGCGTCACCGACGGGCCGTTCGCGGAGGCCAAGGAGGTCATCAGCTACGCCATCTACGACGTGCGCTCGAAAGAGGAAGCCGTCGAGTGGACGAACCGGTTCATGGGCCTGCACCGTGACCTCTGGCCCGGCTGGGAAGGGGAAGCCGACGTCCTGAAGGTCTTCGGCCCCGAGGACTTCGGCCCGCCCGCCTGACCGGACCGAGATCGCGATCAGCCGCCCGGATGTGCAGCGACACCGCACATCCGGGCGGCATTGCGTGATCCTGCCGATGCCGGCCGGCCGGCATCGGGGTGGTTGGATTCGTAGCGTGACGGGTGATGCCGGGCGGGCTGCCGAGGCGGTGTGGCGGATGGAGTCGGGGCGGATCATCGCCCGGCTCGCCAGGATGGTCGGCGACGTGGGCACCGCCGAGGAGTTGGCGCAGGATGCGCTGGTGGTGGCGTTGGAACAGTGGCCGGCGACGGGGGTACCGGAAAATCCTGGGGCGTGGCTGCTGGCCACCGCCAAGCACCGGGCCGTCGACCTGATCCGCCGCCGGGTCAACTACCAACGCAAGCTCGACGAGGTCGGTCGGCAGACGCCGGAGGCCGTCGAGGACGACGCCGACGACACCATCGACGACTACATCGGGGACGACCTGCTGCGGCTCATCCTCACCGCCTGCCACCCGTTGCTGCCGACGCCGTCGCGGGTCGCCCTGACTTTGCGGGTACTGGCCGGCATGCGCACCGAGGAAATCGCCCGCGCGCTGCTGGTACCCACGGCCACCGTCGCCCAGCGCATCGTGCGGGCCAAGCGGGCACTCACCGGGGTACCGCTGGAACTGCCCAGCCCCGCCGAGTCGGCGCAGCGGCTCGCCTCGGTGCTGGAGGTCATCTACCTGATTTTCAACGAGGGGTACGCGGCCAGCGCGGGCAGCGACTGGACCAGGCCGGCGCTGTGTCAGGAGGCGATGCGACTCGGCCGGGTGCTCGTCGGGCTGGCCGGGCAGGAGCCCGAGGTGCACGCGCTGGTGGCGTTGATGGAGTTGCAGGCGTCCCGGCTGCCGGCCCGCACCGACCCTGACGGCGCCCCGATCCTGCTCCCCGACCAGGACCGGCGGCGCTGGGACCGGCTGCTGATCCGGCGCGGCCTGGCCGCCCTGGACCGGGTCGCCGAGTTGGACGGCCGGTACGGCCCCTACGCGCTCCAGGCCGCGATCGCCGCGTGCCACGCGCGGGCGCTGCACGCCGACGACACCGACTGGTCCCGCATCGCCGCCCTCTACGAAGTGCTCGGGCACGTCTCGCCGTCGCCCGTGGTGGAGTTGAACCGGGCGGTCGCCGTCGGCTTCGCGGACTCACCCGCCCGAGCGCTGGCCATCGTCGACGCGCTGGTGACGGCCGGCGCACTGGACGGCTACCCGCTGCTGCCGGCGGTCCGCGCCGACCTGCTGGTCAAGTTGGACCGCCCCGACGAGGCGCGCGCCGAGTTCGAGCGGGCCGCCGCGCTCACCGGCAACGACCGCGAACGCGACATCTTCCAGGCCCGCGCCGCCGCCCTGACCTGACGGAACGGAGCGCTACCCGACCAGTGGCGGTCGGGCAGTCGGCGAGCAGCTCGGAGACCGTGACGAACCGGTACCCCTGTTCGTGCAGCAGGTCGACCAGCAGCGGCAGCCCGTCGATGGCGACGCGGCGGTCCCGCCCGTCGGCGTCGATGTCGTGCGCGAGCAGGATGGTGCCCGGCCGGACCTGGGTGGCGATGTGCCGGGCATGGCCGGCCGGGTCGCCCGGGAACGCGCCCTCCTGCGTCTGCAGCGACCACAGCACCATGTCGTAGCCGAGCCGGTCGGCGGCGAGCACCGCACTGCCGCCGAAGTGCCCGTACGGCGGCCGGAACAGGGTGGGCGTCCGGCCGGTGACGTCGGCGATCGCCTCGTGCGCGGTGTGCAGGTCGCGGTACGCCTGGGCCTGGTCGCGGCGGGCGAGGTCGTGGTGGTTCCAGGTGTGGTTGCCGACCTCGTGCCGGTCCAGCCGACCGTCGAGGACGCCCGCGTACTTGCGGACCCGCCGACCCACCATGAAGAAGGTGGCCGGGATGGCGCACCGGTCGAGGAGGTCCAGCACCCGGTCGGTCCACTGCGGCCGGGGCCCGTCGTCGAAGGTCAGCGCGATCAGCTTCGCTTCGTCGCCGCCGTGCCAGTTGATCCGCAGCTGGCCCCGGCTGTGGTCGTCGGCCCGGTTGGACACCGTGCCGGACTCCGCGTCGGGCAGTAGCGGGAGCCTGCGGTCCCGCACGTTGGCGAGTTCCCCGAAGCCGGCCACCCCCAGCGCGGCGCCGACGCCGGCGAAGCCGATCCGGCGCAGCCACTCGCGCCGCGGCCGGTTGGGCGGCTGCCCGGGACCGGTCCGGGCGTGCGGGCCTGCCGGCTGCTGACCGTCGGCCTCCTCGGCCGCGGTCGTCGGCGGTTCCCCGGCGTCCCCCACGTCGTCAGGGTAGGAGCGGCGGGTACCCGCGCGATGTCCTGCATCGGTCCGCAGTCGGCAATCGGTCAGCGGGGGACTTCGATGTACGCGCCCAGTGGGTACGCTGCGGGTGTCGAGGGAGGCCGCATGTCCGATGGGCGTACGCAGCTCGCCCCGGTCGTGGTCGACCTGGCCCTGAGTTGCCCGGTACCGACCGCGTTCGAGGTGTTCACCGGCGGAATCGGCAACTGGTGGCCGGCCGACTTCACCGCCAGCGGCGAACGGCTGGCCGAAGTGATCCTGGAACCCGGCCCCGGCGGCCGGCTCTACGAACGTGACACCGACGGGCGGACCCACGACTGGGGCACCGTACGCGAGTGGCGACCCGGGACAGCGGTGACCTTCTCCTGGCTGCTCGGGCTCGATCCGACCCAGCCCACCGAGGTCCGGGTGCGCTTCAGCGGGGCGCCGGGCGTCGGCGCGCAGGTCCGCCTGGAGCACCGGGGCTGGCGTCCCGAGCAGGAGACCGAACGGACGAAGTTCGCGCACTCAGCGGGGTGGGCACGGGTGCTCAGCCACTTCCGCACAGCGGCCGAGTCGACGGGCTGACCACGGCCGAGGTCGCGGTCCGGGTGACCGTTGCCCGTCGCGCCTTCGTACGCTGGGGCGTGCCAGCGTGCCACGGGGGCGGGCCGGCGCGGGGAGGACAGATGCGGATCGAACCGATGACCGACGCGCACGCCGCCGCGGTGCTCGCCATCTACCAGGCCGGCATCGACACCGGCCTGGCCACCTTCGAAACGGCGGCCCCGGACTGGGCCACCTTCAGCGCCGCCCGGCTACCCGCGCACCGCTACGTCGCCCTCGCCGACGAGAACGCTGACGGAAACGGCGACGGCGACAGGAACGGCGACGGCATTCTCGGCTGGGTGGCGTGCAGCCCCACGTCGACCCGGGCGGCGTACGCGGGGGTGGTGGAGCACTCGGTCTACGTGCACCCGGACGGCCAGGGGCGGGGTGTCGGGCGGGCGCTGCTGCTCGCGCTGCTCGGCTCCACCGAGCGGGCCGGCATCTGGACCGTGCAGTCGGGTGTCTTCCCGCAGAACACCGCGAGCCTGGCGTTGCACCGGCGGTGCGGGTTCCGGGAGATCGGGGTACGCGAGCGGGTGGGTCGGCTGGCCGGCGAGTGGCGGGACGTGGTCCTGGTGGAGCGGCGCAGCCCACTCGTGAACTAGCCGCGCAGCTGAACCCGCTGTGCGGCTGAACTAGTCACGCAGCCGCCATACCGTCGCCGTCTTCACGTCGGCATCCTCCAGGGCGCGGGGCACCGGAATGCGGTGGGTGCTCACCAACTCCAGCCGTTCGCGCGGCAGGTACGCCCGGCCGGGGTCGCCCAGCAGCACGTCCATGCCGTGCGCCCGGCCCCGGTCGAGGAAGCGCAGTACCCGGCCGGTCATCTCGCGTGAGTAGCAGACGTCCCCGGCGAGCACCACGTCCACGTCCGGGGGATCGCCGTCCACCAGATCGGCGACCTGCGCGGTCAGCGCCAACCCGTTGAGCGCCGCGTTGCACCGCGTTGCCGCGATCGCGTACCCGTCGATGTCGACCGCCAGCACCGACGCGGCGCCGCACCGGGCGGCGGCCAACGCCACCACTCCGCCGCCGCACGCCAGGTCGAGTACCCGCCGTCCGGCAACCAGTTGCGGGTGGTCCAGGATGTGCCGTGCGACGGCCTGCCCGCCGGCCCACGCGAACGCCCAGAACGGTGGCGGCAGTGCGGCGCCACCGGCCTGCCGCTCGGTGCTCTCCCACAACGCGATCGCGTCGTCGGCCAGTTGCAGCCGCAGTTCGGGGAGGTACGCGGGCGTTGCGGGCACCGTGTGGGCCAGTACAAATGCGGTCTCGGTCTCGGTTTTCATCGCAGTGCCAGGGTATTCGGCGGTCGACACACCGTTTCCACCGGGACTTTTTTCAGATCGGCCGCAGGCTACCGCAGTGTCCCGGTTTGCGACCGCGATCCGTTGGGAAACAACAGGATGCGCCGGGGATGCCGGCCCGGCACGGTTACGTCTACTGTGGAAGCCCTACCGGCTTTTCGTGCGTTTCGGCAACAACTGGGAGGTTTGCGGTGCACAGTGATGGCATGAGCACCAGCGGGCAGAGTGGCAGGTACTACTGGTGCCTGCGACACAACCGCGTGGAGACCGACGCGAACGCCTGCGCCGACAAGTACCGACTCGGCCCCTACCCGACCGCAGCAGAAGCAGAACACGCGCTGCAGAAGGTGGCCGATCGTAACGAGGCGTGGGACGCGGAGGACGCCCGCTGGAACGGTGAGGCGCCGTGAGCGACCGGGCATGGCGCCCGGCGCGCGGCCCTTTCTCCGGTTCCCATGAGGAGGGAAAGCATGGCCGTAGCGAAGAAGGCCACGACCAGGCCGGCCGCGAAACGCGCGACCGGCGGTAGCACGCCTGCGAGGACCAGCCCGGTCAAGAAGGCGAGCAGCACAACGGCCAAGCGCACCAGCGCCGCCACCACCGCCCGGAAGGTGACCACGGTCAAGAAAGCCAGTCCGGCCACGAGTACCGCCAGCAGGACCAGCGCCGCGAAGGCGAGCCCGGTCCGCAAGGCCTCGCCGGCCACCAAGGCGGCCGGCATGACCACCGCGCCCGCGAAGAAGGCGACCGCGAGCCGGCCCTCGACGGCAAAGAAGACGGCCGCCAGGAAGACGACCGCCAGGAAGACGACCGCCAAGCGGGTCAGCGCGGCTGCCGGGACGTCCGCGGTGAAGAAGACCACCGCCAAGGTCACTCCAGCCAAGAAGACGGCCGCCAAGAAGACCACGGCGAAGAAGGCCACCGTCAAGAAGACCACGGCCGCCAAGAAGACCGCCCCGGCGACCAGGGCGACCACGGCCAGGAAGACCACGGCCAAGGCCACCACGGCCAAGAAGGCCGCCGCGAAGAAGACGACCGCCAAGAAGGACCGACGGCCGCCAAGTCCACGGCGGCCGCCAAGTCCACGGCGGCGAAGAAGACCACGGCCGCCAGGTCGACCGCGGCGAAGAAGACGACAGCCGCGAAGAAGACGACGGCGGCGAAGAAGACGACAGCCGCGAAGAAGACGACGGCGGCCAAGAAGACGACGGCGGCCAAGAAGACGACGGCGGCGAAGAAGACGACGGCGGCCAAGAAGACGACGGCGGCCAAGAAGGTCAGTCCGGCCAAGAAGACGGCGGTGAAGAAGACCACCGCCAAGAAGGCCACGGCCGCCAAGAAGACGACCGCGGCACGGAAGACGGCCCCGGCCCGGAAGGCGACCACCACCCGGCCGACCGCGAAGAAGGCGACCGCCACAAAGAAGGCCACCGCGGCGCGGAAGACCACCGCCAAGAAGGCGACGGCCCGCAAGAGCACGGCGGCAGCCCGGTCGGGTACCCGACGAATGGTCACCGCCCGGACCACCGCGGCCCGGCGTTGATCTGACCCCCGCGCGGCCCGGCTCGGAGTGTGCCGGGCCGCCCGGGGGATGGGGCAGGGCGTTCGGGGGGTACGCCCGGTGCGGCGACGCTGGTAAGACTGAGGCGTGCCCATCAGACGTGTCGTCGCCAGCGAGATCGATTTCAGCGCGCTGCGCAAGGAACTGGACCTGCCCGACAGCTTCGGCCCGCAGGCCCAGGCTGAGGCCGAGGCAGCCGCGACCGCGCCGCTGACCGGCGAGCGGGTCGACCGCACGGCGCTGCCGTTCGTCACCATCGACCCGCCCACCTCCCTCGACCTGGACCAGGCTATGTACCTGGAGCGCCGGGACGGCGGCGGTTACCGGGTGCACTACGCGATCGCCGACGTGTCCGTGTTCGTCCGACCGGGCGGCGCGCTGTGGGCCGAGACCTGGCAGCGCGGCCAGACCGTGTACCTGCCGGACGGCCGGATCCCGCTGCACCCCCAGGTGCTCTCCGAGGGCGCCGCCAGCCTGCTGCCCGACCAGACCCGGCCGGCCGTGCTGTGGACCATCGACCTGGACGGCGACGGCGCGACGGTGGCGGTCCGGGTGGAGCGGGCGACTGTGCGCAGCCGCGCCAAACTGAACTACCCGGGCGTGCAGGCCGATCTGGCCGCCGGGAAGCTGGCCGAGCCGATCGCGCTGCTGCCCGAGCTCGGCGCCCTGCTGATCGAGCGCAGCCTGGCCCGGGGCGCGATCAACCTGCCCATCCCGGCGCAGGAGGTGGAGCCGGACGGCTCGGGTGGCTGGCGGCTGGTGCTGGTCGGGCCGACTCCGATCGAGAACTTCAACGCGCAGATCTCGCTGCTCACCGGGCAGGCCGCCGCGCAGCTGATGCTGACCGGCAAGGTGGGGCTGCTGCGTACGATGCCTCCGCCGCCGGCCGGAGCGTTCGACAAGCTGCGCAAGGCTGCCGCGTCGCTGGGCATCGACTGGCCGGACGGGGCGTCGCCCGGTCGGGTGATCGCCGCCGTGGACCCGGCCGACGCACGCGGGGCCGCCTTCCTCGACCAGGCCGCCGAGTTGCTGCGCGGGGCCGGGTACACGGCCTTCGACGGGGAGCTGCCGGAGCTGGTCGAGCAGGCGGCGGTGGCCGCTCCGTACGCGCACGTGACCGCGCCGCTGCGCCGGCTGGCCGACCGGTTCACCAGCGAGGTGTGCCTGGCGCTGTTCGCGGGCGCCCCGATCCCCGACTGGGCGCGCTCGGCGCTGCCCAAGCTGCCGGCGGTGATGGCCGGCACCGACCAGAAGGCCGGGGCCGCCAACCGGGGCGCGATCGACCTGACCGAGGCGGTGCTGCTGCGCGACCGGGTGGGGGAGCGGTTCGAGGCCGCGGTGCTGGACATCGAGCCCGGCCGCAACGGGAAGCCGCCGCGCGCCGTGGTCGCCGTCGACGACCCGGCGGTACGGGCCAAGTGCGACGGGGACAGCTTCGAGGAGGGTACCCGGATTGCGGTGGTGCTCTCCGTCGCCGACCCGACCACCCGGCAGGTGCGTTTCCGCCGGGCCTGACCGGTATTCCGGCATTCGCCTTGTGCCGGGGCTGGCCAGGGGTGAGGCTGTGAGCGTGATCGACGAGGATGTCGCCGCGTTCCGGGCCGCCCGGGACCAGTTGCTCGCGCTGCGCACCGACTACCCGACCGCGTACCGGGACTTCGACTGGCCCACCGTGCGCGAGTTCAACTGGGCCCGGGACTGGTTCGACGGTGTGCTCGCCGTCGAGTACCCGGACGCCACCGCACTGTGGCTCGTCGAGCCGGACGGCAGCGAGGAGAAGGTCACCTTCGCCGAGCTGTCCGAGCTGTCCAGCCAGCTCGCCGGCTGGCTACGCGCCGAGGGCGTCGGGCGCGGCGAACGGGTGCTGCTGATGCTCGGCAACCAGCTGGAGCTGTGGCAGGCGGCGCTCGCCGCGATGAAGCTGGGCGCGGTCGTCATCCCGGCGTCCACTCTGCTCGGCCCGGCCGACCTCGCCGACCGGGTGGACCGGGGCGACGTCGCGCACGTGATCGCCCGGGACGTCGACGCGCCGAAGTTCGCCGACGTGAAGGGCGGGTACACCCGGATCGCAGTGGGCGCGCCGGTCGCCGGGTGGCTGCGCTTCGCCGACGCCGCGACGTCCACCTTCGACTCCAGCGAGGACTCCCCGACCGGCGCGGACGACCCGCTGCTGCTCTACTTCACCTCCGGTACCACCGCGCGCGCGAAGCTGGTCGAGCACACCCACGCCTCGTACCCGATCGGCGCGCTGTCGACGATGTACTGGATCGGGCTGCGCCCCGGCGACGTGCACCTGAACATCTCCTCGCCCGGCTGGGCCAAGCACGCGTGGAGCAACCTGTTCGCGCCGTGGAACGCGGCCGCCACGGTGCTGGTGGTCAACCAGGACCGGTTCGCGGCCGGGCCACTGCTGGACGCGGCGGTGCGCTGCGGGGCGACCACGTTCTGCGCCCCGCCGACGGTGTGGCGGATGCTGATCCAGGCCGACCTGAGCGCCTGGCAGTCGCCGTTCCGCGAGTGCGTCGCCGCCGGCGAGCCGCTCAACCCGGAGGTCATCGAGCGGATCCGGGACGCCTGGGGGATCACCGTGCGGGACGGGTACGGGCAGACCGAGACCACCGCGCAGGTCGGCAACCCGCCCGGCCAGCCGGTCAAGGAAGGCTCGATGGGCCGGCCGCTGCCCGGCTACCAGGTGGTGCTGGTCGACCCGGTCACCGACCTGCAGGCCGACGAGGGGGAGCTGTGCCTGGACCTGACGCAGGCCCGCCCGGTCGGGCTGATGGTCGGGTACCGCGACGACGACGAGCACACCGCCATCGTGATGCGCGAGGGGGTCTACCACACCGGTGACGTGGTGTCCCGGGACGCGGACGGCTACCTGACCTACGTCGGGCGTACCGACGACGTGTTCAAGGCGTCGGACTACCGGATCTCGCCGTTCGAGTTGGAGAGCGTGCTGATCGAGCATCCGGCGGTGGCCGAGGCGGCGGTGGTCCCGGCCCCCGACCCGATCCGGAACGCTATTCCCAAGGCGTACGTGCTGCTTGCGGCCGGGTACCCGGCGGATGCCGGGACGGCGGAGTCGATCCTGCGGCACTGCCGGCTGCGGCTCGCGCCGTATCAGCGGGTACGCCGGATCGAATTCGCCGAGCTGCCGAAGACCATCTCCGGCAAGATCCGCCGGGTGGAGTTGCGCGGGCAGGAGCAGGAGCGCGCCGGTGCCCGCGCCGCGGGGGAGTACCGCGAGGAGGACTTCCCGGACCTGAAGAGCTGACGGTCAGCCCATCGTCTTCGAGCCGTCGATGGACTCGCGGAGGATGTCGGCGTGGCCGGCGTGCTGGGCGGTCTCGGCGACGATGTGCAGCAGTACCCGGCGGACCGACCAGGCCGCGCCCGGCTCGTACCAGGGGGCGGCGGGCAGCGGGTGGACCTGGTCGAGGTCGACCGACTCGACCAGGTTGTCGGTCTCGGCGGCCCGCGCCGCGTAGGCGCTCAGCAGGCTCGCCAGGGTGTCCCCGCCGGTCATCTGGAAGGCGTCCATCCAGTCGACCGGGGTGGCGTTCATCTGCTCGGCGCCGCCGATGATGAAGTCCGCCCAGCGCCGTTCGACCAGGGTGACGTGTTTGACCAGCCCGCCGAGGCAGAGTTCGCTGGCGGTGGGGCGCAGGGCCGCCTGGGCGTCGGTGAGGTCGCGGGTGGTGTAGATCAGGAAGCCACGGTGCTTGCGCAGCGACTCCAGCAGGTCATCGCGTTCCTGGCTCATTTCTTCTCCCTGGGGGCACTCGGGCTGGTCGGTCCGACCGTAGTCGGGTGGTCCGACATTGCCGGCGCGTCACCGCGGCAGGCAGTTTCTTGCAGTACATGGATGTAAATATTGCGCTGTCCTGTCGATCGCTGGCAGGATGATGCCACGGTCCGCCGACGGGCAGGGGTTCGACAATCGTCGCTCCGCTCGCGACCCGCACCACTTTCTCTCCCAGGGCGGCTTCGCTGGAGCACGCCCTGCCCCCGTGTCGGAGTCCGGGCTCAATCCATCGACGCACGTCGACCGTTCGCGCATCGTCGTCCCGGCGCGCGAACGGTGACCGCAGACGGGCCGCGCCGTCCCTGCCCGCGTCCCCACGGGCCCGAGCCGTCTCCGCCCCAACGAGGAGTGCCCCATGCGTGTCACCCGTCGTACCCTCATCACCAGCGCCGCGGTCGGTGCCGGCGCCGCCGCGCTGGCCGTCGTCGCGCGAACCTTCCCCGCGCTGGCCGCCAGCGCCCCCGGCGATGTGGTCGGCAAGATCTCCGTCGGCTACCAGGGCTGGTTCGCCGCCACCGGCGACGGCTCCCCGATCAACGCCTGGTGGCACTGGAGCTCCAACTGGTCCCAGCCGCCGTCGCCGTCCAACAACGGCTCACTACGAGCCTGGCCGGACATGCGCGAGTACACCGCGAAGTACCCCAGCGCCTACGCCAACTTCGGCAACGGCCAACCCGCCACCCTCTACTCCGACTACGACCAGCAGACCGTGGACACCCAGTTCCGCTGGATGCAGGAGAACAACATCGACACCGCGGCCCTGCAACGCTTCAACCCCACCGGCGGCGAAGGAGCGATCCGGGACGCGGTCACCGTCCGGGTCCGCGCCGCCGCCGAAAAATACGCCCGCAAGTTCTACATCATGTACGACGTCACCAACTGGACGAACATGCAGTCGGAGATCAAAACCGACTGGACCAACAAGATGAACGCCTACACCGCATCCGGCGCCTACGCCCGGCAGAACGGCAAACCGGTGGTCTGCATCTGGGGCTTCGGCTTCAGCGACGACGCCCGCCCGTTCGCCCCGGCCGCCTGCCTCGACGTGGTGAACTGGTTCAAATCCCAAGGCTGCTACGTGATCGGCGGCGTCCCCACCTACTGGCGCCAAGGCATCAACGACTCCCGCACCGGCTTCTCCGACGTGTACCACGCGTTCAACATGCTCTCCCCGTGGATGGTCGGCCGGATCGGCAACGTCGCCGACACCGACTGGTTCTACACCAACCTCAACGTCCCCGACCAGGCCGACTGCAACGCCCACGGCATCGACTACCAACCCTGCGTGCTCCCCGGCGACGTGACCGGCCGGCAACGCGCGCACGGCGACTTCATGTGGCGACAGTTCTACAACATGGTCCGCGCCGGCGCACAGGGCATCTACATCTCCATGTACGACGAATTCAACGAAGGCAACCAGATCTGCAAAACCGCCGAATCACAAGCCTGGATCCCCACCAACTCCGGACTCCTCGGCCTCGACGAAGACGGCACCCCCTGCTCCTCCGACTACTACCTCCGCCTCACCGGCGACGGCGGCCGAATGCTCAAAGGACAGATCGCGCTCACTGCCACCCGCCCCACCCCACCGATCGCCGGCGGCCCGACCACCCCACCGCCGACCACCACTGCGACGGCGACGCCGACAACCACACCACCGGCCGGCACCAACCTGGCCCGCAGCCGCCCGGTCACCGCCAGCAGCACCAACCAGAACTTCGTGCCCGCCAACGCCGTCGACGGCAACCCGGACACCTACTGGGAGAGCGTGAACAACGCGTTCCCACAGTGGCTCCAGGTCGATCTCGGGGCGGCCGCGACGGTGGCCCGGGTGGTCCTCAAGCTGCCGCCCGGCTGGGGCTCGCGGTCGCAGACCCTCGCGGTGAGCGGCAGCACCAACGGCTCGACCTTCACCACCCTGGTCGGTTCCGCCGGCTACCAGTTCAACCAGGGCAGCAACACGGTCACCGTGACCGTGCCGAACAGCAGCGCCCGCTACGTGCGGGTCACCGTCGCGGCCAACACCGGCTGGCCGGCCGCTCAGCTCAGTGAATTCGAGGTGTACGGGACGGCAGCCCCCACGACCCCGCCGCCGGCCGGCAACCTCGCTGCCGGGCGACCGACCAGCGAAAGCAGCCACGTGCAGAACTACGCGTGCGGCAACGCGGTCGACGGTGACGCCAACTCGTACTGGGAGAGCGTGAACAGCGCCTTCCCGCAGTGGCTCCAGGTGGACCTGGGGTCGAGTGTCAGCGTCAGCCGGGTGGTCCTCAAGCTGCCGCCGGCTGCCTCCTGGGCCACCCGTACCCAGACGGTCGCGGTGTCCGGCAGCGCGGACGGGTCGAGCTTCGCGACACTCGTGGGCGCGACCGGGTACACCTTCAATCCGGCCAGCGGGAACACGGTGACCGTGACGTTCGCGGCGACCGCCCGCCGCTACCTGCGACTGACTTTCACCGGCAACACCGGCTGGCCGGCCGGGCAGCTCTCGGACTTCCAGGTCTGGGCGTCCTGACCCGGCCGACTGTGGGCCCGGGGCGGCGACGGCCGGCCCCGGGCAGCGGCCTGACAGGGCTGCGGTAGCCCCGGGTGGGCGGTGTGTCGTGCGGGCCGCCGTCCGCCCGGTCACCAGGGTGCCCGGGGTGACCGGGGTCGCGGTCGGCGGCCCGGCTGATCTGCCAGGATGGCGGGCATGGCACTCGACCTCAGTACCCTGCCGGATGTCTCCGGGCTCACCGTCGGAATCCTGGGCGGCACCGGCCCGCAGGGGCGCGGCCTGGCTTACCGGTTCGCCCGCGCGGGTCAGCGGGTACGGATCGGCTCGCGCAGCGCCGAGCGGGGCGCGGCTGTCGCCGCCGAGCTGGCCGACCTGCCCGGTGTGGCCGACGGGGTGCTCACCGGCGGCGACAACGCCTACGCCTGCGCCACCGACCTGGTCATCGTCGCGGTCCCGTGGGACGGCCACGGCGACCTGGTCACTTCCCTGCGCGAGGCGCTCGCCGGCAAGATCGTGGTGGACTGCGTGAACCCGCTGGGCTTCGACAAGCAGGGCCCGTACCGGCTGCCGGTCGCCGAGGGCAGCGCCGCCGAGCAGGCCGCCGCCCTGCTCCCCGACAGCACCGTGACGGCCGCCTTCCACCACGTCAGCGCCACCCTGCTCGCCGACCCGTCCGTCGACCGCATCGACCTGGACGTGCTGGTACTGGCCGAGGACCGGGACGCCGCCGCCCAGGTACAGGCGCTCGCCGGCCGGATCGAGGGGGTCCGCGGTGTCTACGCCGGCCGGCTGCGCAACGCCGGTCAGGTGGAGGCGTTCACCGCCAACCTGATCGCCATCAACAAGCGCTACAAGGCCCACGCCGGAGTCCGCGTCACCGACGTCTGACCGTGTCCCGCTCTCGGATCGGCGCAGTCCGATCCGAGAGCGGGACACCCGGTCAACGCCCGATTGCCGGCTCCATCCGGCCGACCGGGGCATCCTCCCGGCTTCGGCTTCGGCTTCGGCTTCGGCTTCGTTCCGGGCCGCGTTCCCGGCCCTGTGACCGTTCTCGTCGCTGTGGCCGTTCCCGGCCCCGTGGCCCGCGTCCGCAGCAGCGGCCGTGCCAGCCGCTTCGAGCGGCGGCGCGGTGTCAATCGCGGTCGGGCGGGCGTCGCGGCGGATCAGGATCAGGGCGACCACGGCGGCGATGGCGGCGACGACCGCGCCGCCCAGCATGATGGAGTCCAGACCGGCCGCGGTGGCGGTGCGGGCGGCCGCCGCGACGGTGGCGTGCAGTGGCTGCGGAACGGCGGCCAGTACCCGGATGCCGGCTCCGTCGCCGACCGCCTCGCTGAGCGCGTGTACCTGCTGCGGTGTCGCCGGTACGCCGGCCAGTTCGTCGGTCATCCGGCCGCTGACGTGGTGGGTGAAGACCGCGCCGAGTACTGCCACCCCGCCGGCCACGCCGACCTGGCGCAGCGTGTTGACGGCACCGGTGGCCATCCCGGCCCGGGACGCCTCGACGCTGGCCAGCGCGGCCTGTGAGGTGGCCGCCTGGGAAGCGCCCAGGCCGACGCCGGCGATGACGAACCCGGCGAGCAGCGCCGTCCAGTGCGAGTTGCCATCGAGCCGGCCGACCAGTGCCATCCCGATCGCCACCAGGGCCAGGCTGCCGCCCAGCATGAACCGGGCCGGTACCCGGTCGGCGAACCGGGCCGCGACCGGCGCGGCCACGAACGCCGCCACGGTCAGCGGCAGGAACCGCAGGCCGCCCTGGAGCGGGCTGTACCCGAGCGTGTTGATGACGTAGAGGGCCAGGTAAGTGGTGCTGGCGATGAGTGAGGCGGAGACCGCGAACGCGGCGAAGGCGACGCCGACGAAGGACCGGCGGCGGAACAGCGACAGGTCGAGCATCGGCTGCTTCGCCACCGACTGCCGGACCACGAAGCCGACCAGCAGTGCCACTGCGGTGGCGAGCAGTCCGATGATGCGGGCCGAGCCCCAGCCGTCGTCGTTGCCCCGGATCAGGCCGAGCAGCAGGGCGAGCAGGCCGGTGGTGAGCAGTGCGGTGCCCGGCCAGTCGGCGGAGCGGGCGACCGGCGGACGCGACTCGGAAAGCCGCAGCGCGCCGGCGATCAGCGCGAACACCCCGATCGGCAGGTTGACCAGGAAGATCCACCGCCAGCCCGGCCCGTCGACCAGGAGCCCACCGGCGAGCGGGCCGACGGCGGTGGCGGCGGCCAGGGTGGCGCCGAAGATGCCGACCGCGCCGGCCCGCGCCTTCGGCTGCGGGAAGGCCGCCCCGATCAGTGGCAGGCCGACGCCGAACAGCAGCGCGCCGCCGACGCCCTGCACGGCCCGGATCAGGTCGAGGGAGAGCGGCGACCAGGCCACCGCGCAGCCCAGCGAGCCGAGGGTGAAGATCGCCATGCCGGCCAGGAAGATCCGGCGTCGGCCGATCCGGTCGCCGAGCGTCGCGGCGGTGAGGAGTAGACCCGCCAGGGCGAGGGTGTACGCGTCGATCACCCACTGCAGTTCGCCCAGATCGGCGGAGAAGTCCCGTTGGATGTCGCTGAGCGCCACGGTCACGATCGTGACGTCGAGCAGCAGCATGAAAGTGGCGACGCAGACGATCGCCAGGGTCCAGCCGGGGCTGGTTGGGCGTCGGTTGGGCGTACGCATGGCTCCCCCAGTAAGGCAACAGGTGTAGCTTCAAGTCCTCTAGGTGTACGCCTGTAGCGCTACACTTGTCAACCTAGAGTCGTCGGCAGCACTGACCGGGGCGGTGGACGTGGGATGGGGCAGAATCCGGGCATGCAGGTCACCACCACGGCGCAGCGCTCCGGGCCGGAACGGGCACCCGGCGACGCCACCCCGGCTGACGGTGCTGTGCCGGCGAGCGCTGCGCTGGCGGGTCCTGTGCCAGCGGGCGTTGCGGTGGACGGTCCCGCGCTTACCGGGGCGGCGACTGCGGCCGCGCGACGGCCCCGGGCGCGGCGTGGTGAGGGGGACCGGCTGCGCACTGAGATCGTTGATGCGGCCAGCCAGATCCTCGACGAGACCGGCGAGATCGGTGAGCTGTCGCTGCGCTCGGTGGCCCGTGCCGTCGGAGTCGCGGCCACCTCGATCTACCGCCACTTCCGCGACCTCGACCAGCTCATCCTGGCGGCCAAGGAGGGCTTCCTGGCCGACTTCGGCGCGGCGCTGGACACCGCCGCCGACGCCGCCGGCCCCGACCCGCAGGCCCGGGTACGCGCCCGCGCCCAGGCGTACTACGAGTACGGGCTGCGCAACCCCGGGCGGTACCGGGTGATGTTCTCGTCCCAGACGGTCAGCGGGCTGCCGCCGGGCGTCGAGTACATCGGCCGGGCGGTCTTTGAACGGGTCCGCGACGACATGGCGGTCGCGATCGGGGAAGCGGGACCGGCCGCCGACCTGACTGCCGTGCACCTGTGGACCGCGCTGCATGGCACGATCACGCTGCGGCTGGCCCGCCGCAACTTCCCCTGGCCGGACCTGGACGACCAGCTCGACGACCTGATCGACCGACTCGTGCAGCCGCCCCGGCCGCACTGATCCGGCCGGACGGAGCCGGACGCACTTGACCCGGCTGCGCCAGCCCGGACGCACCCGTCCCTGGACGCACTGACCCGGCCCGCTGGATCGCTGCGGGCCGGGTCGGCTGGATCGGATGACCGGGGTCAGAAAGTGTGCTCCGGAGCGGGGAAGGCTCCGTCGCGGACCTCTTCGGCGTAGCGCTGGGTGGCCTCGGTGAGGATGCCGGCCAGGTCGGCGTAGCGCTTGACGAACCGGGGGAGCGGCGCACCCGAGCGCAGGCCGGCCATGTCCTGCCAGACGAGCACCTGGGCGTCGGTCTCCGGGCCGGCGCCGATGCCGACGGTGGGGATGTCCAGTTCGTGTGTCACCCGCTTGGCCACCTCGCCGGGCACCATCTCCAGGACCACCGCGAACGCGCCGGCCTCGGCGACCGCCCGCGCGTCGGCGAGCACCTCCTCGGCGGCGTCGCCCCGGCCCTGTACCCGGTAGCCGCCCAGGGCGTGCTCGCGCTGCGGGGTGAAGCCGATGTGCGCCATCACCGGCACTCCGGCGTCAGCGAGCGCCTTGATCTGCGGGGCCACCTGCCGGCCACCCTCCAGCTTGACGGCGTGGCAGCCGCCCTCCTTGAGGAACCGCACCCCGGTGCGCAGGGCCTGGGTCGGGCCCTCCTCGTACGAGCCGAACGGCAGGTCACCGACGACCAGCGTGCGCCGGGTCGCCCGGACCACGGCGCGAACGAGCGGCAGCAGCTCCTCCGCGGTGATCGGGATGGTGGTCTCGTAGCCGAACACGTTGTTCGCGGCCGAGTCACCGACCAGCAGCACCGGAATACCGGCCGCGTCGAACAGGCCGGCCGTGTACTGGTCGTAGCTGGTGAGCATCGCCCACTTCTCGCCGCGTTCCTTGGCGGCAAGCAGGTCACGGGTGCGTACCCGTCGATTGGCTGGGCCGCCGTACAGCGACTTCACGTCCTGGGACATCGGTGTCCTCCTCAGATCCTCGAGGCCGCCGTACGCGGTCCCCGGGCTCCCCAAATCGTCGCACCGCAGCGGGCCCAGGTAACCCCGGCGTGGACGATTTCACACCCGTGACTCCCGGTGGCAACCTAACCGGTTGGGTATCCGTGACGGTCAGGTCGCCGGGGCGACCTCGTGTTCGGCGGCGGGCGGCACAGTCTCGGGCTCGGGCCGGGTGCGCTCGCGGAACCGGTTGGTGATCGGCAGCCGGCGGTCCCGGCCGAACGCCTTGATGGAGATCTTGGTGCCCGGCGCCGACTGCCGCCGCTTGTACTCGGCCAGGTCGACCAGGCGCAGGATCCGGTCCACCAGCGCCGCGTCGTGCCCGGCGGCGACCAGTTCGTCCCGGCCGAGGTCACCGTCCACGTACCCGGCCAGCAGGGCGTCGAGCACCTCGTAGTCGGGCAGTGAGTCGGTGTCGAGTTGGCCGGGGCGCAGTTCGGCGCTGGGCGGCTTGGTGATCGAGTTCTCCGGGATCGGCGGTCGCTCGCCGCGCTGGACGGCTTCCGCGTCCCGCCACTTCGCCAGCCGCCAGACCAGCGTCTTCGGCACGTCCTTGAGCGGGTTGAAGCCGCCCACCGAGTCGCCGTAGAGGGTGGAGTAGCCGACCGCCAGCTCGCTCTTGTTGCCGGTGGTGAGGACCAGGTGTCCCTCCTGGTTGGACAGCGCCATCAGCACTATCCCGCGTACCCGCGCCTGCAGGTTCTCGACCGCCAGCCCGGAGAGCGTGAGGTTGGCCAGGTAGGCGTCGACCATCGGCTGGATCGGCTGTACCCGGTAGTCCAGGCCGGTCCGGGCGGCCAGGTCGGCGGCATCGTCGCGGGAGTGCTGCGAGGAGTACTGGCTGGGCATCGAGACACCGACCACCTTGTCGGGGCCGACCGCGTCGCAGGCGATGGCCGCGACCACCGCGGAGTCGATGCCGCCGGAGACGGCCACGATCACCGACGGGAAGCCGTTCTTGCCGACGTAGTCGCGCAGGCCCCGGACGAGGGCCTGCCACACCTCGGCCTCGTCGGTGATCCGCTCGGCGATGCCACCGTCCACCCGGGCGCCGGCCGGGGCCGGCAGCGGTCCGGTGACGGCGATCCGGTCGATGCCCATCTCCGCACCGGCGTGCCGGGACCGGCGGTCGATCCCGGGGGCGTCGCTGTCCACCTCGTCGTCGAAGCGGTCCGGGGCGGCGCCCGCGGCGGCGGTGGTGACGGCGGCGTCCCGCTCGGCGACGGCGAAGGCGGTGCCGGCGGCGAGCGCCCGTGCCTCGTCACCGATGGCTGATCGCTGCTGGCCGTCACCGACGGCTGGCGGCCGGCAGGTCCAGGTCGTGGATGAGCAGGTGGTCGGCGAACTGCGGGGCGCGGGCGAGCAGTTCGCCGGTGGCCGAGACGATCATCGAGTCGCCGTCGAAGACCAGCTCGTCCTGGCCGCCCACGGTGTTCACGTAGGCCACCGTCGCGCCGGCCTCGCGGGCCCGGCGGGCCACCAGCGGCAGCCGCACGTCGTCCTTGTTCAGCTCGTACGGGGAGGCGTTGATGTTCACGACCAGCCCGACGCCGGCCTGCCGGGCCACCGCGAACGGGCCACCGGCCTGCCAGATGTCCTCGCAGATGGTCAGCGCCACGTCCACCCCGCCGACCCGGATGACGGTGAGGGTGTCGCCGGGGACGAAGTAGCGGTCCTCGTCGAAGACGCCGTAGTTGGGCAGGTGGTGCTTGAAGTAGGTGGCCGCGACGGTGCCGCCGTGCAGCACCGCGAGCGCGTTGCGCGGACCCTTGCCGGGGTGCGCTTCGGAGCTGAGCCGGGCCGGGCCGTCGGCGTCCAGGTAGCCGACGATGGTGGGAATTTCACCGAACCCGTCGGCCGCCAGGTCGGTGGCGAGGGTGTGCACGGCGGCCCGGGAGGCGGCCACGAAGGACTCGCGGAAGACCAGATCCTCGACCGGGTACCCGGTGATCGCCTGCTCGGGGAAGGCGACCAGCTGGGCCCCGGCCGCGGCGGCTTGCGCGGTCCGGGCCCGGATCAGGGCACTGTTGTCGGCGATCGCCCCGACGGTGGGATCGACCTGGGCGAGTGCGATGCGCAGCGTCGGCATCCTCCTATTCTTGCCCAACCGTTGCCCGCCGTCCCGAAGGTAGCGGTGTGATCCGGATCCGCGTCGGTGTCCGTGGTGGCGTAACGTCGGCGTAACGACATCGGGAGAGACTTGGCAAACCGCCCAGGTCAGACCGTGGACGACTCGCACAGGAGTAGCAGAGTGGACCGTCAGCAGGAGTTTGTGCTCCGCACGCTGGAAGAGCGCGACATCCGTTTTGTCCGGTTGTGGTTCACCGACGTGCTCGGCACGCTCAAGTCGGTCAGCGTCGCGCCGGCCGAGTTGGAGGCCGCGTTCGAGGAGGGCATCGGCTTCGACGGCTCGGCCATCGAGGGCTTCGCCCGGGTCCACGAGTCCGACATGGTGGCCATGCCGGACCCCACGACCTTCCAGGTCTTCCCGTTCGAGGGCGGCGGCAGCGGCGAGAGCGCCCGGATGTTCTGCGACATCCAACTCCCGGACGGCTCCGAGTCCTGGGCCGACCCCCGGCACGTGTTGCGCCGGGCCCTGCGCAAGGCCGCCGACAAGGGCTTCACCTTCTACACCCACCCGGAAATCGAGTTCTTCCTGCTGGAGAACATCCCCGCGGACGGCTCGCTGCCCAAGCCGGTGGACAGCGGCGGCTACTTCGACCACACCACCCACGCCGTCGCCCGTGACTTCCGCCGCCAGGCCGTCCTCGCCCTGGAGCGGATCGGCATCTCGGTCGAGTTCAGCCACCACGAGGTCGCCCCCGGCCAGCAGGAGATCGACCTGCGCTACGCCGACGCGCTGACCACCGCCGACAACATCATGACCTTCCGGCACGTGGTCAAGGAGGTGGCGCTCTCCCAGGGGGTACAGGCCAGCTTCATGCCCAAGCCGTTCACCGACCAGCCGGGCAGCGGCATGCACACCCACCTGTCGCTGTTCGAGGGTGACCGCAACGCCTTCCACGACCCGAGCGACCCGATGAAGCTGTCCAAGGTCGCCAAGGCGTTCATCGCCGGCATCCTCACCCACGCCCGCGAGTTCACCGCCGTCACCAACCAGTGGGTCAACTCCTACAAGCGGCTCTTCCCGCAGGCCCTCTCCGACCGGATCACCGAATCCCCGGCGTACGTGTGCTGGGGCCACCTGAACCGCTCGGCGCTGGTCCGCGTCCCCGCCTACGGCAAGCCCAACTCGGCCCGGGTCGAGGTGCGCTCGCTCGACTCGGCCGTCAACCCGTACCTGGCCTACGCGGTGCTGCTCGGCGCCGGCCTCAAGGGCATCGAGGAGGGGTACGAGCTGCCCCCCGGCGCCGAGGACGACGTGTGGGCGCTGAACAACGCCGAACGCAAGGCGATGGGGTACTCCACGCTGCCGGAGAACCTGTCCGAGGCGGTCGACGTGATGGCCAACTCCGAACTGGTGGCCGAGATCCTCGGCGAGCACGTCTTCGACTTCTTCCTGCGCAACAAGCGCACGGAGTGGGAGGAGTACCGCCGCGAGGTCACCCCCTACGAGCGCCGCCGCTACCTCGGCGTCGCCTGAGTCTCATCCCTGAGGACAAGCGCGAAGCTCCGGGCCGACCTGATCGGCGGCCCGGAGCTTCGCTGTCCGGTCAGGCGGCGGCGGCGAAGTAGGGCATGCTCCAGCCCCGGTAGCCGGTGCGGTACTGGTAGCCGGCGACGCCGATCTTGCCGTTCACCGAGCTACCGATGATCTTTCCTTCGCCCAGGCTGATCACGATGTGCCCGGTGCCGGCCGAGTTGTGGTACCAGACCAGTGCGCCGCGCGGCGGTACCCCGGTGGTGTGCATGTAGCCGTGCGAGGTCTCCCAGTCGCCACCGATCTCGGCGGTCGCCCAGCCGGATGCCGACCAGCCGTACGCCTGGGCCTGGAAGCGCAGGCACCAACCCTCCTCGGCAGAGGAGCCGAGTCGGGCGAACTCGTAGGAGATGGCCGCGTCCCGGCCGCGCGGGTTGGCCCGGGGCGGCAGACCGACGTAGGAGCAGGCCGGCGCGACCCGGCCGTCCGAGCCGGTGTAGACGTAGGCGTCCGAGACGAATCCGCCGCTGCCGATCATGTCCCAGACCGTCGACGTGCCGTAGGTGCCGGTGACGCTGGTCCCGGTGGTCTGGCAGAGGATGGTCACCCCCGCGCCGTCGGCGACCGAGCCGAACGCGTCGAAGTTGGTGCCCGGCGCGGCCCGGACGGTCAGCGCGGTGCCGGCGGTGTTCACCGTGCCGGAGGCCGCGAAGGCGGCGGTGGTGGTGCCGAAGACGAGGATTCCGGTCGTGGTCGCGGCGGCGAGTAGTAGGCGGATAGGGCGGTTCAGTCGCATCTGGTCTCCCGTGGGTGTCCGGGTCAACGATCCCGACGCCGGATGTGACGCCGGAGTACCGACCCTAAGGCCCAGGCATCCAGATATGACCATGTGCCGATGATCGTCGGGTGAATTCGCGGGTGCCTGCCATGAAGGTCCTGCGCCCGAGGGGACAGAACAGCGGCGGCTGGCTGTCCGGGTGGACAGCCAGCCGCCGCTGCGGTGACGCTAGAAGCCCTTGGTGAGGCGGCGGGCTGGGGACAGGGTGCCGGCGACTGTGCGGAAGGCGCTGGGTCGCTTGGGCATCCGGCCCCTGCTACGGGCCAGCGGGCCGACGCCGAACTTGCCGGTCTGCCGGGCGAGTAGGAACAGGCCCGCCTGGCCGGGCAGGGTGTCGACCTTCTTGTCCAGTCGGCTGATGTGCTTCTCGCCCTCCTCGCCACCCATCAGGTAGTCGAGGATGAAGCTGGTCTCCTCCCTGGGCTGGATGCCGGAGCCGACCGGCGTCCAGAACGCGTTGAGCGCGAACCGGGTCATCTTGCGGGCCCGCGACGAGGCGGCCAGCCGGTCGCGCGCCTGCGAGTTGTAGAAGGCAAGGTGCCGGGTCTCCTGGAGCTGGATGCGTTTGAGCAGTTTGGTCAGCTCCGGGTGGTCTTCCCGCTGCATCATCCGCTCGTACGCCGAGTGCGCCGACCACTCGTTGATCGCGCCCCAGGACATGTGGACGGCGATGAAGTCCTCACCGAGCAGGTTGCCGGCGATGGCCTGGTGGATCGGGGCGAGCCGGTCGGCGAGGCCCTGAGCGAGCCGGACCTTGCGGATGTGCCCGTAGGTTGCCGGCTTCTCGTGGGCGCGCAGGACCTTGTCGAGCGCCTCGCCATGCCAGAACTCCTCGTATGCCCACATGGTGAGGAATGCGGTCACCTCGGGATCCTTGTGGGACGGGGTGACCAGCAGGTCGCGGAGGTAGCAGATGGTATGACTCTCCACATCGGACATATAGCGCAACGCCCGCAGAGCCCGTGCCGACAACGGGTTTTCCCGGAACGCGTCGTAGTCGACGTCGGCGTCCTGGACTCGGTGGGCATTGTTGGTGTATCCGGCGATGTCGAACGGCATGCGACCCCTCTCCCCTGGATCAACAGTGCTGACCTGACCAGGGTATTCGGCGGGGACGACACATTGGATGGGTACCACCCCGGGTGATCACCGTTACACCGGGCCGCAGTGCCGCGGGTCATCCGGCCGTTACGGATCGGCCACCGTCGGTGATTGCGCCCCCGGTCGGGCCGGTCCCGACACGGGGGGTACCGGCCGCCGCCGTCCGGGCCGCCGACCGGATAGCCTCGACAGGTGAGCGCCACACATCCGGAACCGGATTCGCCGCCGCCGTCGCGCAACCGCACGCTGGTGGTCGAGAACGACCCGACCGACGACCTGCGTCGGCTCGGTGACTGGCTCACCGAAGCAGGTCTCGACCTGGTCGTCTGCCGGCCGCACGCGGGCGATCCGCTGCCCGAGGACCTTTCCGGGTACGCCGCGTTCGTGGTCCTCGGCGGCGAACAGGACGCCTACCCGGCCACCGACGGCACTCCCGCAGCGGCCTGGTTCCCCGCGCTGGAAGGGCTGCTGCGTAAGGCGGTCCGCACCGGCGTCGCCACCCTGGGCGTCTGCCTCGGCGGCCAACTGCTGGCCCAGGCGCACGGCGGTCTGGTGGAGCGCTCCACCGCCGGGCCGGAGGTGGGGCCGGCCCTGGTCGCCAAGCGGGACATCGCCGAACGCGACCCGCTGTGGCTTGAGGTGCCGTTGCTGCCCGACGTGCTCCAGTGGCACCGTGACGAGATCACCGAACTGCCGATCGGCGCGGTGCTGCTGGCCGCCTCCACCCGGTACCCGAACCAGGCGTTCCGGATCGGTGAACGGGCCTGGGGCGTGCAGTTCCACATTGAGTGCGACACCGCGATGATCGCCGACTGGGTGGCCGACGACGGCGGGGTGCTCGACGAGCTCGGGTACGACCCGGACCTGGTGGTGGAGGCTTGCGACGCGGCCATGGTCGACGTCGAGGAGGCGTGGCGGCCGTTCGCGCACCGGTTCGCCGCCGTCGCGCGCGGGGAGCTGTCCACTGCGGGGCTGGCCAGCTCAGGCGGCCCACGCCAGCTGCCGCTGCTGGGCCAGTGACCGTGCCCGGCCCGCCCGAGCCGGGCCCCAGTGAGCCGGGCCCCAGTGAGCCGGGCCCCAGTGAGCCACCGGCCGGGCCCCACTGAGCTGGAGGCGGCCGAGCTGGAGGCGGCCGAGCTGAAGGCGGCCGGTCTGGGAGCGGCCGGATTGGGGGCGGTCGCGCTGGGGCTGGGGTCGGCGGGGTCGGGCGCGGGGCGGTTCGAGCGGACCGTCACCACGACCGGCCAGTTGGCCCGGTTCGGCTTCGACGACGCCGTCCGGGACGCCGCGATCCTGGCCGAGTTGGGGCTGTGGGACGCCACCGAGCAGCGCCCCGCCGACGAGCCGGCGCTCGCCGTGCTGCAGGCTTTCGGCCGGGTCGCCGCACCCGACCTGGCACTGCGCCAACTGCACCGGCTGGTCAGCAGCGAACAGCGGCCGGGCGGGGCGGTGGCTGCCCGTAACGAGCTGCTGGTCAGCCTGCGGACCAATCCGAGCCTGCGGGAGCGGCTGCTGGCGGTGCTCGGGGCGTCCGAGACGCTCGGGGACCACCTGGTCGCCCAGTCGGGGGAGTGGCGCACGCTGTCCGCGCCCAACGGGTACAGCCTGCGGTTCGAAGGGGCGACGGTGGCCCGCCTGCGGATGGCGTACCGGCGCAGTCTGCTGCGGATCGCGGCCGGTGACCTGACCGCCGCGCTGGATGTCGAGCAGACCATGACCGCCCTGTCCGCCCTCGCCGACGCCACGTTGCAGGCGGCGTACCGGCTGGCCGCCGCCGAGAAGCGGGTGGCCCCGGGCCTCGCGGTGATCGCGATGGGCAAGTGCGGCGGCGGGGAACTCAACTACGTCTCCGACGTCGACGTGATCTTCGTGGCCGAGGGCGACGCCGACCTGGCCCCGGCCACCGCGCTAGCCGCCCGGCTGATGGAGATCTGTGGCCAGGTTGCCTGGCCGGTGGATGCCGCGCTGCGGCCGGAGGGCAGTCAGGGGCCGCTGGTCCGCACCCTCGCCAGCCACCTGGCGTACTACCAGCGGTGGGCCCGGACCTGGGAGTTCCAGGCGTTACTCAAGGCCCGGCCGGCCGCCGGCGACCTGGAGCTGGGCGGGCGCTGGCTGGCGGCGCTGCAGCCGCTGATCTGGACGGCCGCCGAGCGACCCGAGGCGGTCGAGGACATCCGGCACACCCGGCGCCGGATCATCGAGGCGGTGCCCCGCCGGGAACTGGGCCGGGAGATCAAGCGGGGGCCGGGTGGGCTGCGCGACATCGAGTTCGCCGTGCAGTTGCTGGAGTTGGTGCACGGTCGGGCCGACGAGTCACTGCGGTCGGCGTCCACGCTGGAGGCGCTGCGGGCGCTCACCGCCGGTGGGTACGTGGGGCGGGCCGACGGTGAGGCGCTGGACCGGGCGTACCAGTTCCTGCGGGCCGTGGAGCACCGGCTGCAACTGCAGAAGCTGCGGCGTACGCACACCGTGCCGGCCGATGACGCGGGGCTGCGCTGGCTCGCCGGGGCACTCGGGTACGCCGGGGCCAGCCGGCCGGCCAAGCCCCGAAACGGCGGCCGGCCCGAGCACCGCGATGCGGTGGCGGCGTTCCGCGCCGACTGGGTGGCACACGCCACCGAAGTGCGCCGACTGCACGCCAAACTGCTGTACCGGCCGCTGCTCACCGCCGTCGCGAAGGTACCCGGGGACGAGCTGCGGCTCACCCCGGACGCGGCCAGCCGCCGGCTGGAGGTACTCGGCTTCGCCGACCCGCCGGCCGCGCTGCGGCACATCCAGTCGCTGACCGGCGGGCTGTCCCGCAGCGCCGCGATCCAGAAGCAGCTGCTGCCGGCGATGCTGTCGGTCTTCGCCGACGCGCCCGAACCGGACCGGGGGCTGCTCGCCTACCGGCAGGTCTCCGAGCGGCTCGGCACCTCCCCGTGGTACCTGCGGCTGCTGCGCGACGAGGGGCCGGTGGCGCTGCGGCTGGCCTTCCTGCTGGGGCTCAGCCGGTACGCCACCGACCTGCTGCTGCGTGACCCGGAGGCGCTGCGGCTACTCACCGACGACGCCGAGTTGACGCCCCGTCCCCGCGCCAGCCTGGTGGAGAGCTTCACGGCGGCCGCCGCCCGGCACGCCGATCCGGTGGTCGCGGTGAACAGCATCCGCGCCTCGCGCCGCCGGGAACTGTTCCGGATCGCCGCCGCCGACCTGCTCGGCCTGCCGCTCGGCGAGCCGACCGGGACGGCGAGCAGCCGCACCAACGTGCTGCGGGTAGGGGCCGCGCTGTCCGACGTCACCGACGCGACGCTCGCCGCCACGCTGGCCGTCACCAACCGGGCCGGGCTGCGCTTCACCATCATCGGGATGGGCCGGCTCGGCAGCGGCGAGACCAGCTACTCCTCCGACGCCGACGTGCTGTTCGTCTACGAACCCGACGCCGGCCAGGCCGAGGACGCCGCCTCCAGCGTGGCCCACGAGATCGCCGGGGAGTTGCGACGGCTGCTCGCCCTGCCGGCGCCCGAGCCGCCGCTGGGAGTCGACGCCGACCTGCGCCCGGAGGGCCGGCAGGGGCCGCTGGTACGCAGCCTCGCCGCGTACCGGGCGTACTACGCGAAGTGGTCGCGGGTGTGGGAGGCGCAGGCGCTGCTGCGGGCCCGGTACGTGGCCGGCGACGTGGAGCTGGGCGAACGCTTCCTGGCCCTCGCCGACACCGTGCGGTACCCGGAGGGCGGGTTGGAGCGCGAGCAACTGGTGGAGATCCGCCGGATCAAGGCGCGGGTCGACACCGAACGGCTGCCCCGGGGCGCCGACCCCGCCCTGCACGCCAAGTTGGGTCGGGGCGGGTTGGCCGACGTGGAGTGGGCTGTCCAACTGCTGCAACTGCGGCACACGTTCGAAGTACCGGCGCTGCGCACGACGGGCACGCTGGCGGCGCTCGCCGTCGCCCGGGACGCCCGGATGGTGGACGCCGTGGACGCCCAGGCGCTGGCCACCGCGTGGATCGTCGCGGGCCGGGTACGCAATGCGTTGATGCTGGTCAAGGGGCGGGCCTCGGATCAGTTGCCGAGGCACGGGCCGGAGTTGGCCGGGGTGGTGCGGATCCTGTCCGGCCGGTCCGCCGCCGACCCCGGCGAGTTCGTGGACGACTACCTGCGCACCGCGCGGCGGGCCCGGCAGATCGCCGAGCGCCTCATCAACGGCTGACGGCGGGGCCGCCGACCGCTGGTAGTCTCCGCCGTCGGGGCGCGCGACCGGCCGCCCGCAACCGCAGGGGAGTACCGGGTGGATACGGGTGCGATCGTCACGCCGCAACTGATCGCGCCGCGGCGGCGGATCGGGGCCCGTGACTTCGACTTCGCCCGGCAGGTGGCGATCATGGCGATCGTCAACCGGACCCCCGACTCCTTCCATGACCGGGGCAGCACCTACGCCCTGGACCGGGCGGTCGACGCGGTGCGCGCGGCAGCCGACGCCGGCGCGGACTGGGTCGACATCGGCGGGGTGCCGTTCGGCACCAACGGGCGGGAGGTCACCGAGGCCGAGGAGCTGGACCGGGTGATCCCGGTGGTGCAGGCCGCCCGGGCCGCCTCCGACGTGGTGATCTCGGTGGACACCTACCGCACCGGCGTGGCCCGGGAAGCGCTCGCGGCCGGCGCGGACGTCGTCAACGACACCTCCGGGCTGCACGATCCGGGCCTGGCCGGCCTGGTCGCGCAGACCGGCGCGACCCTGGTCATCACGCACAGCCTGGCCAAGCCGCCGCGTACCCCCGTGCACCGGCCGACCTACGGTGACGTGGTCACCGAGGTCGCCGGCTTCCTCGCCGACCGGGTCGCGACGGCCCGTAGCCAGGGGGTCCGCGACGAGCAGTTGATCATCGACCCCGGGCACGACCTGAACAAGAACACCTTCCACTCGCTGGAGCTGACCCGGCGGTTCCACGAGATCACCGCGCTCGGGTACCCGACGCTCGCGGCCGTCTCCAACAAGGACTTCATCGGGGAGTCGCTGGACGCGCCTCAGCACGAGCGGCTGGCCGGCACCCTCGCGGCGGCGGTGGTCTGCATCCTGCAGGGCGCGCGGATCATCCGGGTGCACGACGTGCCGGCCGCGGTGGCCGCCAGCCGCACCACCGAGGCGATCCTCGGCTGGCGGGCCCCGGTCAACCCACGGCACAACCTGTAGTCCGTGGCCGCGGCCCCGGACAGTTCTTGTGTTCTGTAAGGAACCCGCCAGTGCTGCGAGGGTTGTCCGCGGTGCCGCCCGGCGCCAGTGTCTGCTGCACTGGATCTCCGGCGATTACCGCGTTTGTCACCTGTGAGGGGTGTTTATGCCTGACTCCACCGAGGGTGAAGTACTCAGCATCACCAGTCTGGCCGAATTTGTCAGCCTCCAGAGCACCATCGTCGGTCGTATCAACGCCTACCCCAACGGCGGCCGACTCCTACTATCCGACCCGCTGCGCTGCCTCCAGGACGTTGGCGTCGCGCTGACGCCGGAGGCTGCGCGAGCGTTCGGGGATGCGATCGGCCAGGACCTGGTAGCCGAGAGTCCCTTACGGCACCTCTACGACAGTTTCAAGCGCGACCAACCAGACCCCTCGATGACCATTACCATCAACGGCATTCTTCCGGGGTACCACCATGCTTGACACCTACAGCGTCGTCGCTCAGTTGTCCAGGCAGGCGCTCTTGAACTACATCCTGGCCGCGGTGCGCATCAACAAACAACCGATAGCGCCGAGGACGGTACTCAAGTTCAGCGGGCCTGCGGGTTCGGCCGCTTTTGTCCTCGACTCGCTTGAGTTCTCCCTCGAACCTGGCACCGATCGGGCCACGCTGGTCTACCAGCTCTACAGCGCGACCGCGACGCTGGATGGGCAGTCGCAGCGCTCCTTCTCCGAAGGGGAACTGCGCATCGAACTGAGAATCGTGCCGGGTACGCCGTTCAACGCCACGCTGCAGTCGGCCGCCTTCAGTAGCAGTCAGACCTCGAACATTCCTGACGCCAAGGCATTCTTCGACGGCGTCGCAAGTGTCCTCGCCGCCGGGCTCGATACGTCCACCTCGTGGTCGTTGTTTCCGAACACCTCGGCCGAGGGAAAGCTGCTGTCCCTCGGTTTCCTGCTCAACGGCCAGATCCTCTGCCTCAACGCCAACACCGTCGTCGCGGTCCTGGGCTCGGGCAGTACGGCCGGTGTGACGGAGTTCCGAGGCACGTACGATTTCGCGCTGGGACTGTCCGCCGCGTGGGTCAAGACCAACCTGTTGTACCCGACCGAGGCGGTGCAGCTCAAGCCGCAGGACGTCGCGTCGTACCTGTCGCTCTCCGTCGAGCAGGCCAAAGACAAGATTGACAATCCGACCCCCGACTTCCTGAACGGCATCAAACCGCTTCTGCCGCCGCCCTTCGGCACCGGCGGCTTGAAGCTGCCGGCCGACGGCTACGACATCTACATCAACTACCTCGACTTCACGCTGCACGAAGGCAGCATCGCGATGGCCGCGACCATATTCGGCAGGGTCCCCGATGCCACCGTGGAGGGCAGGGTCGACGAGACCATCACCTTGAGCCTGGCCGGATCCAAGATAACCGCCACCTTTGCGCCGAATCCGCCGCAGCCGGTCATCGACGTCCGAGTCGATGTTCTCAGCAAGCTGGGCTTCGTATTCTTCGCCAGCAACTTCGCGCTCATCACCGGCATCGTCGTCGTTTCTGTGCTGATGTCAATGGTGAAAGATTTCTTCGACGTCCCGAGTCAGAACAGCCCGCCGAGAACCTTCGGTGTGCCGAAATTCGATCACGTTTCCTGGGGCAACCTGAACGTACACACGGAGGGCATCGTACTCAGCGGAGCAAGCGAAACTGTGCCCGGCTATACGGACCAGGTCCCGCTGGTTTCGATAGCCAGCAGCTTCAGCGCCGTCGATGAATTGTTTGTCGGCTCCGGTAGCTATCATTTCCCCGGCAACCTGGTATGCCACCCTCAGGACTTCGAGTACGCCGAGTTCCGTGGCGGTGTACTCCTGTCGCTGACCTGCGGGCAGGCCATCGACGTGCTGGGGCCGGTCAGCACCACGTGGACGATCATGGGCCAGGTGATCGACCAGCCTGCCGGCACCATCAGCCGCGTCGTCCCGGCCCACACGGCGGTCCCACCCTTCGGCGGCGTTCCGCTGCCCAATCACCACGTTGACATCGGCTACGCCCTCACCCCGGGCGACGACGGGTTCGACAGCCTGGAACTGAGTCTTTCCAAGGATGCGTACAACTTCGATCTGCTGGTCGACCTGACCGTTCAGGACGCCTGCGGGCACACTCACAAGGATCATGACCGGATCACCGTCAGTACTGACACGATCCGGTTCGGGCAGGACTACGACGACTTCCGGATGAAGTGCGCACTGGGGGCCAAGATCGTACTCAGTACGATCAAGACCATCCCCAAGAGCATCCAGGAGGGGCGCGAGCCGCTGTCGGGCCCGGCTGTCGCGGATGCCATTCGCGAACTTCTTGCCGACAATCCCGCAGTCGCCATCCAGGTGGCCACCTCACTGGCGAATGTCGAACCGCTCAACGTGCTGCGGGCCTTCACCCCGAAGGCGCTGACCCCGCCGTCGTTGCCGCAGCTCGGTGGCGGGTGACAGCACCGCTCCCCGTTAAGGCGAACTGCTCAGGGTGTACGAGCCGGGGCCGGGCACGCTGACTCGTACGCTGTCGCCGTCGCGGTACAGCACGCCGCCGCCGGTCACGGTGAGCCACCTCGACCAGCGCACCCGTACCGTCACGTCGCCGGCCGCCGGTGCGGTGAAGGTCAGGTGCGCCGCGTCGGTGCCGGTCAGGGCGGCCGGTGCGGCCACGATCGGGGTCGGATCGTCCACTGTGTACAGCCGCCAGTGCGCGCCCGTCCACAGCAGCGTCAAGTACGGCAGGCCGGCGTCGACCAGTGCCGCCTCCGGCCGGCCGACCCAGGACAGCGGCACATCGGGTACCGCCACGAACTGCACCGCCGTGCGGTCCAGCCAGTCCCGGTAGCTCTGCGCGGTGAGCGGCACGCCGGTACCGCCGTCGCCGGGGATGTCGGTGAAGAACAGCGGGTTGCGTTCGATGTCCACCTGCCGCAGCCAGCCCCGGGCCAGCGGGTACCGGCCGAGGTACGCGGCCTCCCAGTAGTCCCGGGTGGGCGGGATCTCCACCCGGCCGGTCAGCGGCAAGGCGTCGAGTTGCGCCAGCAGCGGCGCGAAGTAGCTCCGCTCGCTGCTCGGGTTGCCCCGGTCGCGCAGGTCGGCGCGGAGTACCGGCGGCTGCCACCAGGCGACGAACGCCAGCAGCGCGACCAGCGCGAGTACCGGCACCGGTCGGGTGGCGGCCCGCGCCGGCAGTCGGGCGGTGAGCACCTCCGGCAGTCGCGCGGCGGCGGCCAGGGTGGGCAGCGCGAACATCACCACCAGGCGGGTGGCGTTCAACCCGACCGGGGTGTGTACCAGCGCGGCGACCAGTACCCCGGCGGCGCTGAGCAGGGCGCCCACCCGGATCGCCCGGTGCGGTACCAGCGCCGCCACCAGCAGACTGGTCACGATCGCGTGCACGGTGTCGGTCCGGCCGGTGTTCATCCAACCGCCGTCGCCGAACAGCACACTGGTCACCAGCAGCGGCACTCCCGCTGCAAGCGCGAGCAGCATGCCGTCCCGGACCCGGGCGCTGCTGCGCTCGGTGACCAGCAGCGCCACTCCGGCCAACCCGACGAACAGGCCGGCCACCGGGCTCGTCGCCGACGCCAGCACCGCCGCCAGGGCCGCCCCCCGCCACGCCCACCGGTGCCCGGGGAAGGTGAGCAGCGCCAGCGCGGTGACCCCGAAGGCCGCTCCGAGCGCCCAGGTGACCCGCCCGGACACCAGGTTCCCGGCGATGCACGGCGCGGCGACCAGCGCGCCGACCAGCGGCCGGGACACCCGTGACCGGGCCAGCAGCAGGGCGAACGCCGCCGTGGCGCCGACCAGCGCCAGTGCCCCCGTGCCGCGTACGGTGAGCAGCGCCATCACGGCCGGCGAGAGCAGGCTGTAGCCGAACTGCTGGCTACCGCCGTACCAGCGCAGGTCCACCGGCGTCAGCCCGAATCCACGGAAGAAGTCGGCGTGCGCGACCTGGGCCGACAGGTCGGTACCCATCCTCGGCGCGAGCAGGTACCCGACCGCGAGCAGCACCGCCAGCCCGGTGGCCGGAACCACCACCCGCCCCGCCGACCCCGCCCCGAATCTGCTCATAGGCCGCCCACGCTACCGCCGCCCGGCTGTACGCCCCGCCCGGCAGCCACCCGTACCGTCGCCCGGCCCCCGCGCCGCGCCGTGGAGTCGGTCCGTTCCCGCCATCCGCAATGCGGCCAGGGAAGCCGACCCGGAGCCCGGCATGCTGGCTGATCCGTCGGCGGCCGGGCAACCACCAACATCACCATGCCTGCCGGCCGGGGATGGCGGTCGGCGGTAGATTCGGCCGGTGACCGGGGGCCGAGCGATGCGGGTGGCGCAAGTGTTGCCCGGTGGGCGGCTGTTGTCCGAGCTGCGGGAGCGCTCGCCGGTGACCTGGTGGCGGCTGGTGCGCTGGGGTGGGCTGGTCGGGGCCGGGCTGCTGGCCGTGGCGGCCTGGCTGGGCGGCGCGCGCCGCACGGTGCCGTTCCATCCGACCCCGGCGTCGATCTGGCGCGGCCCGCACGGACCGGCGATCCTGCTGTGCTGGCTGGCGGGCACGGCCGTGCTGGTCCTTGCCTGGTCGGTCGGCCGGCGGGGTACCCCGGGACTGCGCTGGGCGCTCGTCACGGTCGGCCTGTGGCTGCTGCCGCTGCTCGTCTCCCCGCCGCTGGGCAGCCGGGACGTCTACGCCTACGCCTGCCAGGGCGCGGTCTACCGGGCCGGCCACAACCCGTACGCCGAGGGCGTCGCCGCGCTGCCCTGCCCCTGGCTGGAGAGTGTCTCGCCGATCTGGCGGGACACCCCGGCCCCGTACGGCCAGCTGTTCCTGATGATCGCGGGCGCGGCGGTGGCGGTCGGCGGCTCGCTCGTCGGCACGGTCCTGGCACTGCGGGCGGTGGCGCTGCTCGGCGTCGGGCTGGCCGCGGTGAGCCTGCCGGTACTGGCCCGGCGCGCCGGCCTCGATCCGGCGCGGGCGACCTGGCTGGCGCTGGCCTGCCCGCTGGTCGCGATCCACCTGGTCAGCGGCGCACACAACGACGCCCTGATGATCGGCCTGCTGCTCGCCGGCCTGGCCGTGATCGCCAGCCACACGGTCGCGGGTGGCGGTAGCTCCGCTCGGGGCGACGGCCGGGCCGGGGTCGGCGGGCGCGTGGAGGTGGCCCGGTGGGGGTGGCTGGTGGTGGGGGGAGCGCTGCTGGGCCTGGCGGTGGCGGTGAAGGCGACGGCGGGGGTTGCGGTGCCGTTCGCAGCGCTGTTGGCCGTGCCCAGGCCGTACACCTGGATGGGTCTGCTGCGACGCGGCGGGTGGGTGATCGGCGGCGCGGTGGCCGCGCTGCTCGGCGTCACCGCCGTCTCCGGGTTGGGGTTCGGCTGGTTGGGCGGGCTCTCCGACAGCGGCGCGTCGGTGCAGTGGACCGCGCCGTCGACGGCGCTCGGGATGACGCTGAACCTACTGCCGCTCGGCTTCGACGCCGTCCCGGTGACCCGCGCTCTCGGCCTGGCTGCGCTCGCGGTCGTGCTGGTGGTGCTGTGGTGGCGGGCCCGACCGACGGACGCCGGTCTGCCCGTTGCCGGGCGGGTGCGCGGCGACGCCTGCTACGCCACCGGCGTGGCCCTGGCCGCCACGGTGGTGCTCGCTCCGGTCTTCCACCCGTGGTACGCGACCTGGCCGCTGTTTGTGCTGGCCGCGACCGCCCACCGGACCCGCTGGTTCGCCGTCCCGTGCCTGGTCGCCTGCTTCCTCGACCTCCCCGACGGCACCAGCCTGGCGCTGAGCACCCGGGCCCAGGGCGCCGTAGCCATGACCCTCCTCACCGCCTGTCTCCTGGTCCGAGCCGTGCGGCGCGCCCGCCGGCCCCAGCCGACGACCTGAAGAGCCGGCCCCTGGGAGGGGTCAGGGGTGGAGGGTCTGGGTGTGGGTGGCGGAGCGGCGGATGGTGGTTTCCTCCCACGGCATCGGCAGGTTCCTGCCGGTACGCCAGAGTTCGAACTGGTCCCAGTAGTGGGCCGTGAAGGCGTGGCCGGACTCGCCGGTGAGCTGGATCCAGCGGGAGTTGTCCAGGATGTCCAGGTCGACGATCATGCGCATGGACGGGACGGCGGTGACCGTGTAGTCGTCGGCGAGCGGGTCCCAGCCGGTGGCGTTGACGATGTTCGAGCCGCCGGTGATCTCGCCCGGACCCCGGTTGAACAGCCACTCGATCGGCGCGATGCCACTGTCGCCGAAGGTGGCGTTGGTGAGCGTCAGGGTGTGGATCTTCCCCCATCGCCAGTCTGCCGGCTTGTCGCCCAGCCGGTCGGTGAGGTCGGCGGTCGCGGCGGTCAGCGCGGCGGTGAGGATGTCGTCGCGGTGCTCCACCTGCGGGGTGTCCCGCACGTCCCACCACGGCGAATCCGGCTGGTCGAGGAGCGCCCGCAGCACCAGGTACCAGCGGTCGCCGGCGCCACCGCGCAGGTCCCCGGGGAGTTCGTCGAAGGTCTTCGCGAGCAACTGTTTGTAGGTGGCGTTGAAGTAGGCGGCAGCCGCCGAGCTGTGCGCCTGCTCGGTGCCGGCCTTGCCGTCGGCCGGCTCCTGCAGGTCCCAGCCGCGCAACAGGTTCACGGCGGTGGCCGTCGTCCCGCTCACCGGCGCAGCCAGGAGCGTGGGCACGATCTGCCCGGCGAAGGTGTTGGCCGAGTCGAACTGGATGGCCGCCACCTTCTCGGCGGTGATCGGGCCGGCTGTCGCGGCCGCCGTGATCTGGTCCTCGATGCGCTGGCTGCGGTAGCCGTAGGACCAGTCGTCGGTGAGCCGGTACGGGTAGCTGCGGGTGTCCACGACAGCCTGGTTGGCGGTGACGATGTACCCGCGAGCCGGGTTGTACTCGGTCGGCAGCGCCTCGAACGGAATGAACGACGTCCAGTCGTAGGAGGAGTCCCAGCCCGGTGCCGGGTACCGGCCGTCGCCCTTGCCGCGCACCGGAATCCGGCCCGGCGACTGGTAGCCGATGTTGCCGTCGATGTCCGCGTAGATCAGGTTCTGCGCGGGTACCTCGAACAGCTTCGCCGCCGCCCGGAACTGCTCGAAGTTGCCGGCCCGGTTGAGCGCGAACAGCGCGTCCATGGTCCGGCCCGGGTCGAGCGCCGTCCACCGCAGCGACACCGCGTCGGCGCTGCCCGATGTCGCCGACCTCGTCCCACACGTCCGAGAAGATCGGCCCGTTGTTGGTGGCGCGCACGGTGATGGTGACCGGCTTCCCGCCGGCCACCTTGATCGTCTCCTGACGGCTGGTCAGCGGCCGCATGGAACCGTCGACCTGGTAGGAATCGCCGGTCACCTTCTCCAGGTACAGGTCGGAGACGTCCGGGTCGAGGTTGGTGAAGCCCCAGGCGACCCGGGCGTTGTGGCCGATGACCACGCCGGGTATGCCGGAGAAGGTGAAGCCCTCGACGTTGAAGTCACAGGCGCAGTGCAGCCCCATCTGGTACCAGATGCCCGGCATCGACGGCGACAGGTGCGGGTCGTTGGCGAGCAGCGGCTTGCCGGTCGCGGTGAGCTTGCCGGCGATGACGAACGAGTTGGAGCCGATGTCGGGCAGGTCCGCGCCGCTCAACCCGGGCAGGCTGGCCGTCACCTCGGCGAACTTCCGCAGCGCGTCGGCGACCCCGTGCAGTTCGGCCGTGCCCACGCCGGGGGTCACCCGGGCCGGGGCCGCCGCCTGGGTGCCGGCGGTGAAAACCCCGTCGGTCACGGAGCCGGCCGGCACGATCGGGTGGTTGGTCGTCGAAGGGGTACGCCGGGTAGAGCTGCTCGACCTGCGTCTGGGTCAACCCGTCGGCGAGCAGGGTGGCCCGGTCGATCTCGTCGGAGACGTTGCCCCACAGGTCGTAGGCCATCGCCTTGAGCCAGGCCAGGCTGTCGACCGGATCCCACTTCTCGATCGGGTACCCGGCATTCGTCAGCTTCAGCACCGAGTACTCCAGGCTGATCGCGGACTCGCCGTGCCCGGCCAGGTAGGCGTTCACCCCGGCGGCGTAGTCGGTCAGGTAGCGCCGGGACTCCTCGGAGATCAGCGACCACTCCTGCTCGGCAACGTGCCGCCAGCCCATCGTGCGCAGGAACTTGTCGGTGTCCACCTGCCCGGCCCCGAACAGCTCGGACAGCCGGCCGCTGGTGACGTGCCGGCGGAAGTCCATCTCCCAGAACCGTTCCTGGGCGTGCACGTACCCCTGGGCCCGGAACAGGTCGTCGGCGTTGTCGGCGTACAACTGCGGGATGCCGTGGTCGTCCCGGTACACGGTGACCTTGCCGGTCAGTCCGGGCAGCTTGACCGCGTCGTCGTACTCGGGCGCCGCGTGCCGTACCGCCCACACCCCGCCGACGCCGACCAGCAGCACGAGCACCAGCACCGCGCCGAGCGTCCAGCGCAGTACCCGCCACCCCCACCGCCGCCGACGCCGTGCCACCGGCGCCGGCTCCTGTGCCTCGCGGCCGCCTCGGCCTGCACGGCCTCGGCCTGGGCAAGCTCGGCTTGGGCCGCCTCGGCCCGCGCCGGCTCGGTCGGCGGGCTGGGTTGGGCCGTCAGCGGCGGGGAGTTCGGGCTGGTCGGCGGGCGGGGGAGCGGAACCCTGAGTCACGGGTCAGGATACTAGCGGGAGAATCCGAACACTTCTCATCCTGATCATTGCAATCCGTTAGCTGAGCAGCGCCAACAGGGCCGGGCACGGCGCGCTCCGGAGACCTGGGTGGCGGGATCCGGTGATCAGCGGGTGAAGGAGAACCGGACCCGGGTGGTGCCGGCGATGTGCTCGACGGCCAGCCAGTCACTGAGCTGGTAGGCGATCCACAGGCCACGGCCGCCGACCGCGTCCTGGCGAGGCGGCCGGTAGCCGAGCAGCGGATCAGGCAGGCCGGCGCCCTGGTCGGTAATTTCGCAGGTCAGCGCGGTGTCGGTGACCCAGACGGAGAGCAGCCGGTTGCCGGCGCCGTGGCGCAGGCTGTTGGTGACCACCTCGGTGAGTACCAGTAGCGCGCTGTCCAGCCGCTCGTCACGCCAGCCGTAGGGCGTCGCCACTGCCACGAGCACCGCCCGCGCGTGCACGCTGACGGCGTGCTCGCCCAACGCCAGGGTGGCCAGCGGTGCGCCGACCACCGGCGGCAGCGGTTCGCCCAGCGAGCTGAGCAACTGGTTCGGCGACTCGTAGAGGCGGCTGGGCTGACGCCCGCTTGCGGACAGTACCGGATGGGTCCGCCGCGCGCCGGTGAGCACGCTCTGCGGCAGGATGCGGGTGTCGTACGGGCAGACGATCCAGGCGGGCGTGGTGGCGAAGACGTCATTGAGCGCCGACTCGTACCGGGTCCAGGTGTCGTAGCGCTCGCCGCTGCCGTACGCGACCTCACCGATGATCCGGATGTAGTGCTGGTCCCGTTCCTGCGCGGCGGCCAGCAGCGCCTGCCAACCGGCGATGGTCGCCGCCGGCCGCTGATACCACTCGTCCTGGTCGATCAGGATGACCTCGTGGGCGTCGTCACCGAGGCTGTCGCGCAGCAGTTCCAGGTTGGCCCGGCAGACCGCGGCGACGGTCGCCTCCCCGCGCTCGATGCCGTCCCGCAGGAACGGCGTCATCGCGGCGACGAACTCCTCGTCACTGCCGTAGATCAGGGCGTCATGGGTCAGTTGGAGCTCGGGCCGGAGTAGTGGTCATCCGACCGCCTGCCGGGCCGGTTCGGTATCCCAGCCGGCCGGTCTTCGCGGAGCAGGACCGGTGCCTTCGCGCGCGCCCGGACGCCAGCGGTGCCGTCCGTGGCGGGCATGGCGCCTCCCCCTGCTTCTACTGAACCAACTCGAACATAGGCCACCCGCGCGAGGCATGGCCAAATGTCGCCGGCCGGCCGTGACCGGTCAGACATCGACGGGTGGCCGTCAGTCGGCCCGACGACCGTCGATGCACTCGCCCAGCAGGGCCGCGTGGGCCATGTGCCCGGCGTACTCCTCGATCATGTGCAGGTACGCCCAGCGCAGCGACATCACGCCGTACCGGGGGTGGTCGTAGGTGTGCTCCAGCGGCAGGTCGGCCACCGCGTCCCGGGCGGCCTGCTGCTCGGCGAGCAGCCGCTGGTAGTCGGCCTCTGCCTGCCCCGGATCGGTGTCGTCGAAGGCCGCCTCGGGCTGCTCGTCGGTCCGGTACGCGTTCGGCAGGTCCAGTCCGGCGAACCGCTGCCGGAACCAGGTGCGCTCCACGTCGGTGAGGTGCCGGACCAGCCCGAGCAGGGACAGCGTCGACGGCGGGATACTGCGCCGGGCCAGGTCGACCCCGCCCAGCCCGGCACACCGGGACAGCAGCGTGGCCCGGTTGTAGTCGAGCAGCCCGGCGAGCATCGCCCGCTCGTCCCCGACGAACGGCTCGTCCACCGGTGTCACCTCAGGTGCGATCCAACTCATCGGGTCGTCATGCATGACCGCGATCTGGGCTTCGATTCCGAGCGGCGCGGGACCGCGCCGTCCGTCCCCGGTCTCCACGCTCGGCAGGGCAAACCTGTCATCGGCTCCCGGCGTCGGTGCGGCACACTGGTCCGGTGCGGGACTGGCTGATCGGAGCGGTGATCGGGGCCGGCTGTGTCGCGGCAACCTGGCTGTTGCTCATCGTGCTGGCTCGTAGACTCCCGCCGGGCCTGCTACGGGATCTGGCGGCGTTCATCCCCGACTGCGTCACCACCGTCCGCCGTCTGCGGCGGGATCCGCGAGTTCCGCGGCGTGCCAAGGTCGCGATAGTGATCGCCGGTATCTGGGTCGCCAGCCCGATCGACCTGATCCCGGAATTCATCCCCGTCATCGGACCGCTCGATGACATCCTGGTCGTCGCCCTGGCGCTGCGGTACGCCGGCCGCCAGGTGCCGCGGGATGTGCTGCTTGCCGCGTGGCCGGGAGAGCGGCGCATCATCGAGCGCCTCCTCGGTGAGCAAACCGGCCAACAGCGCCGGTAGAGGAGCTGACGCGCCCGCGTCGCCGGGTGGACGGGCACTCGGAAAGGCGGAACGGCGGCCACACCGGCTGTGGGCCGGGCGTGACCGCCGTCCTGCGGGTTGTACCCGCGATGTTCCCAAGATCGCTAGACCGGCGAGTGGTGCTGGTCAGCGCCTTGATCAGGGCTACACGTCGTAGTACATCGCGAATTCGTGCGGGGTCGGGCGGAGCCGGACCGGGTCGATCTCGTTCGCGTTCTTGTAGGCGATCCAGGTGGAGATGAGGTCCTCGGTGAAGACGCCGCCCTCCTGCAGGTAGGCGTTGTCCTCTTCCAGCGCCTCCAGGACGGCGGGCAGCGAGCCCGGCACCTGGGTCACGTTGGCGACCTCCTCCGGCGGGAGGTCGTAGAGGTCCTTGTCGATCGGGGCCGGCGGCTCGGTCTTGTTCTTGATGCCGTCGAGGCCGGCCATCATCATCGCCGAGAAGGCGAGGTAGACGTTGGCGGACGGGTCGGGCACCCGGAACTCGATGCGCTTGGCCTTCGGGTTGTTGCCGGTCACCGGGATACGGGTACAGGCGGAGCGGTTGCGCTGCGAGTAGACCAGGTTGACCGGGGCCTCGTAGCCGGGCACCAGGCGACGGTAGGAGTTCACCGTCGGGTTGGTGAAGGCGAGCAGCGACGGCGCGTGCCGCAGCAGGCCGCCGATGTACCAGCGGGCGATGTCGGAGAGGCCGCCGTAGCCGGTCTCGTCGTAGAACAGCGGCTCGCCGCCGAGCCAGAGGCTCTGGTGGGTGTGCATGCCGGAGCCGTTGTCGCCGAAGAGCGGCTTGGGCATGAAGGTCGCCGACTTGCCGGCGGCCCACGCCTCGTTCTTGACGATGTACTTGAAGAGCTGCATCTGGTCGCCCGCGTGCAGCAGCGTCGAGAACTTGTAGTTGATCTCGCCCTGGCCGGCGGTGCCGACCTCGTGGTGCGAGCGCTCGACGGTGTAGCCGGCGCCGAGCAGCCGCTGCACGATCGAGTCACGCAGGTCGGCGAAGTGGTCCACCGGCGGTACCGGGAAGTAGCCGCCCTTGTAGGAGGTCTTGTAGCCCTGGTTGCCGCCCGGCTCGTCCTTGCCGGAGTTCCACCAGCCCTCGACCGAGTCGATGTGGTAGTAGGCCTCGTTCGGGCCGGTCGAGTGGCGGATCGAGTCGAAGATGTAGAACTCGGCCTCGGCACCGAAGTACGCCGTGTCGGCGATGCCGCTGGCGGCCAGGTAGGTCTCGGCCTTCTTCGCCACGTTGCGCGGGTCACGCGAGTAGGCCTCGCGGGTGAACGGGTCGTGAATGAAGAAGTTGATCGCCAGGGTCTTCTCCACCCGGAACGGGTCGATGAAGGCGCTGGCGGGGTCGGGCAGCAGCATCATGTCCGACTCGTGGATCGCCTGGAAGCCACGGATGGACGAGCCGTCGAAGGCGAGCCCGTCGGAGAACACCGACTCGTCGAAGGACTCCGTCGGCACGTTGAAGTGCTGCATGACACCGGGCAGATCGCAGAAGCGAACGTCGACGAACTTCACGCCCTCGTCTTTGAGGTACCGAAGCAGCTCCTCGGAATTGGCGAACAACACGTCCTCCAGGTAGTCCACGCTTGGAAAGCATTGGGCAGTCAGCTCTGGGCGGTGACACAGCCATGTGCCGCGGTGCCTCATGCTGGCGACTGGCCGCGACGCTATGTGGGTGCCGTTGCCCGGCCGTGTCTCATATGTTTCTGTCGTGTTACAGGGTGCCAGGGGCTCGGCAGAGTACCCGACCAAGGCCGGTTACGCTCTGCCAATGGCCACAGATCCGTCGGTGCACACTACCTCCGGTGACGACGCGAACACGGCAGAACCCGCCCGTGCCAGCCTCGGACGGCGGCTGCTCGCCCTGTTTATCGACTGGATCGCCTGCGTGTTGATCGCCGGCGCGATCTTCGGCAGCAGCCGGACCGCACCCGAGGGCCCGCCGCTGATCCTGATCCTGGAGTACACCTTCTTTGTGGGCTTCTTCACCCAGACCCCGGGCATGTGGCTGGCCCACGTCCGCTGCGTCTCGGTGCTGCCCGGCCGCGCCGGCCAGCCGATCGGGATTCCCCGGGCCGCCCTGCGCGCCCTGCTGCTCGCCCTGGCCATCCCGGCCCTGCTGATGGACCACGACCAGCGCGGCCTGCACGACAAGGCCGCCGGCTCACAGATGCTCCGCATCCCGGCCGCGAAGTAAACCCCGCACGCCAATCGGGGCGGCCGGGCGCGCAGACCACGCACCCGAACCGCCCCGATCAGAAGCTGTGACTCACCTTCCGCGCATGGCGCGGAACTGACCCTTCTGCGGTCGCATGTTCTTGGGGACGGCGCCCTTGGGCATCTGCGGGCGGGCGTTGAGGGCCTTGAGCCGGGTCTCCAGCGCGTTGACGTCCTTCGGGCTGGCGGTACGCGGCAGCTTCATCAGCGTGATCCGCAGCTTGCCGATCGGGATCTCGCCCTCGCCGTTGCCGACGATGAAGTCGTGCATGTCGATCGAGCCGATCACCTTGGCGAGCCGGCGCTTCTCCTGGCCGAGCAGGCCGCGTACCCGGCTCGGGTTGCCCTCGGCGAGCAGGATCACGCCGGGGCGGCCGATCACCAGGTGCACCATGTCGAACTGGGTGGTCGAGGCGACGGCCGGGGTGACCCGCCAGTCGCCGCGCATGGTCTGGGCGACCTGGGCGGCGGCTCCGGGCTGGCCCTCGGCCTCCTTCATCATCGCCTTGTTCGACCGCAGGTTCAGCACGATCAGGGCGGCGAGCAAGCCGAGCAGCACGCCGGCGACGTAGAACAGCGGGCTGAAGCCGGCAAAGATCATCAGCAGCGTGACCGCGGCCAGGGGCACCAGGAAGCCGGCGATCACCAGCGGGAGGAAGACCTTGTCACGTTTGGCGGTAAAGACGCAAACCATCCAGATTTGCTTGATCCGCCCAAAAAACCCGACGCTCTCGGGGTCCGCTGCCTTTGCCATGCGCCGAGTGTAAGTCAGCTTCCGGCGCGCGCCGCGATCGCCTGTTGGTAGAGCCGGCCGGCCCGGTACGAGGAGCGCACCAGCGGCCCGGACATCACCCCGACGAAGCCGATCTCGGTCGCCTCGGCACTCAGCTCGACGAACTCCTCGGGCTTCACCCAGCGCTCGACCGGGTGGTGGCGCGGGGTCGGCCGCAGGTACTGGGTGATCGTGATCAGCTCGCAGCCGGCCTCGTGCAGGTCGCGCAGCGCCTGGGAGATCTCCTCGCGGGTCTCGCCCATGCCGAGGATCAGGTTGCTCTTGGTGACCAGGCCGGCGGTCCGGGCCTGGGTGAGCACGTCCAGCGAGCGCTCGTAGCGGAAGGCGGGGCGGATCCGCTTGAAGATCCGGGGGACCGTCTCCAGGTTGTGCGCGAGCACCTCGGGGGCCGCCTCGAACACCTCGGCGAGCAGTTCGGGCTCGCCGTTGAAGTCGGGGATGAGCAGCTCCACGCCGCAGCCGGGGAGCAGGTGGTGGATCTGCCGGACGGTCTCGGCGTAGAGCCAGGAGCCGCCGTCGGGCAGGTCGTCACGGGCGACGCCGGTGATGGTGGCGTAGCGCAGCCCCATCGCGACGACCGACTCGGCCACCCGGCGGGGCTCGTCGGCGTCGAACTCGGCCGGCTTGCCGGTGTCGATCTGGCAGAAGTCGCAGCGCCGGGTGCACTGGTCGCCGCCGATCAGGAAGGTGGCCTCGCGGTCTTCCCAGCACTCGTAGATGTTGGGGCAGCCGGCCGCCTGGCACACGGTGTGCAGACCCTCCCGCTGCACGAGTCCGCGCAGCTGGGTGAACTCGGGCCCCATGGTGGCTTTCACCTTGATCCACGGTGGCTTGCGTTCGATCGGGGTCTCCGCATTGCGCGCCTCGATGCGCAGCATCCGGCGCCCCTCTGGCATCACCGCAGTCACGTCGTCGAGCGTACGCCGGAAGCCGTGTCGATCATGTTTCCACGCCTCGGACGCGACGAGGCTCACGTCCCGGCCGGCCGCCGCGCCGCCGAGTCGGGATCACGACGATCTTCAGAATCAGTGGGTACCCGTTGGTAGCGTGCCGTTCGCCGCGGACTTGCGGGCACTGTCGGGTGGGAGAGGACCGGGGTCGGCATGAGGCGGCTGGGGACTGTGTTGTCGGTCGCACTGTTGGTGGCGGTGGGGCTGGCCGGGTGCAGGGACACCCCCCAGGCGACCGCCGGCGGCCCGGACGGCATCCCGCCGAAGACCGCGTCACCGAGCGCGTCGGCGAGCCCGGTGACCAGCACGAGCCCGGCAGCCAGCGCGAAGCCGAGCCCCACCAGGGCGGCGGTCGCCGGCCTGAAGTGCAGCCAGCTCAAGGGCGCCCAGTTGGGCAGCCCGACGCTGAGCTACAACGGCTACCACGACTCGATCCCGCTGGGCGACGGGCACTTCTCCGGCGAGGACGGGGCCGAGGTCGACCTCAGGCCGCAGTGCGCGGCCGGTGACCTGACCGGCGACGGGGCCGCCGACCTGCTCGGCGTGGTGAGCCTCAACGGCGGCGGCTCGGGTACCTTCTTCACCCTCGTGGTCTGGAAGAACGTCGGTGCCGAGCCGGTCTGCCAGGCGCTCTACGACCTGGGCGACCGTACCCCCGTGGTGTCGGTGGCGATCAGCGGGCAGCAGGCGACCGTGGTCTGGCTGACCCGTACCCCCGATGCTCCGTCCGCCGTGGTGAACCTGCGCCGTACCAGCGTGTTCAAGCTCTCCGGGGCGACCCTCACCGAGCTGAGCCACACCGACGTGCCCTACTCCGGCTGAAATCCGGGTGCCGGCCGCCGGCCGGCGGCTAACGTCTCTGCCCAACAGCGGTGACGGAGCCGAGTAGCGGTCCGGATCAGCCAGTCAGACAGAGAGTCGCCGGTAGCTGGGAAGGCGGCCTGGCCCCGGCGTGTGAAGACCCTCCTGAGCTGCGGGGAGGAACGGCCGCGCAGGCGCGCCCAGTAGAACCCCGCCGGTTGGCCCCCGTGATCGGGCGACACAAGAGGCCGCCGGGCCGGTGACGGCGCGGCGGTGAAGGTGTGGTGGCACCGCGAGGCACCCTTCTCGCCCACACCTCCGAGGGGACGCGTTGCGAACCGAAGGAGGAGCCGCCATGCAACGCATCCTTGCCCAGCACCTGTCCAGCCACGTCGACGAGACCGTCCGGGTGGCCGGCTGGGTCCACCGCCGCCGGCTGCTCGGGGCGGTGGCCTTCCTGATCCTGCGCGAGCGCACCGGGCTGGTGCAGGCCGTGGTCCGTGAATCGGGGGTACGGGCGCAGCTCGAAACCCTGCCCGAGGGCACCGTGGTCGCGGTCACCGGCCGGGTGTGCGCGAACCCGGCCGCCCCCGGTGGCTACGAGTTGACCGACCCGGTCATCGAGGCGCTCACCGACCCCGCCGAGCCGTCCCCGATCGAACTGCACCGCCCCGACCTGCCGGCCGGCCTTTCGGTCCAGCTCGACCACGCCGCCGTTGCGGTGCGGCACGAGTCCCGGCGCAGCGCGCTGCGGGTCGCCGCCGGGGCGCTGCGCGGCTTCCGTGAGTCGCTGACCGCACTCGGCTTCACCGAGATCTGTACGCCGAAGCTGGTCGGGTCGGCCACCGAGTCCGGAGCCGACGTGTTCGCCGTCGACTACTTCGGCCAGCGCGCCTACCTCGCCCAGAGCCCGCAGTTCTACAAGCAGCTGCTGGTCGGTTCGCTGGAGCGGGTGTTCGAGGTGGGGCCGGTGTTCCGGGCCGAGCCGCACGACACCGGCCGGCACCTGGCCCAGTACACCTCGCTCGACGCCGAGCTGGGGTTCATCGACGGACTCGGGGACGTGATGGCGGTCGTCCGGGCCGCCGTCGCCGGCATGGTGGCCGCCGCTGGCGTGCCCGGAGTTGTTGTGCCGCAGGAGATCCCGTCGGTCGACTTCACGGCGGCGCTGGAGTTGGTCGGCGCTGCGCTGGGCGAGGACCTGACCGGCGAGCCGGACCTGGCCCCGGCGCACGAGCGCTGGCTGGGGGAGTGGGCGGCGCGGGAACACGGCAGCGAGTTCCTCTTCGTCACCGGGTACCCGCTGGCGAAGCGCCCGTTCTACACCCACCCGGCGCCCGGGCGGCCCGGCGTGTCGAACAGCTTCGACCTGTTGTTCCGAGGGCTGGAGGTGGTCACCGGCGGGCAGCGCCTGCACCGGCACGCCGACTACCTCGCGGCGCTCGCGGCCCGCGGTGAGTCACCGGAACGCTATGCCGGCTATCTCGCCGCGTTTGCGCACGGCATGCCCCCGCACGGTGGCTTCGGGCTGGGGCTGGAGCGCTTTGTCGCGCGCCTGCTCGGCCTGTCCAACGTGCGGCTGGCCACCGCCTTCCCGCGCGACCGGGGCAGGCTGACGCCGTAGCCGGTCGTGGCTGAGTCTGCGATCAGCCGCACCATTCGGCGGTCCGGTCGGGGGGCGCCTGTCCCCGACCGGACCCGACGGAGCCCTCGCGGACCGGGTTGGATCTGCCGGTCAGACCTCGATCTGGCCGCGGGTGACCCGGTCCGCGATCGGGCGCAGGTACTCGGCGCTGACCTGCCGGTGCGCCGGGTCGGCGACCCAGTCGGCGTAGGCCGCGGCGTCGTCGAAGTCGGAGATCATCACCAGGTCCACGGTCTCCGGGACCAGGCCGAGATCGCGCCCGGCGACGAAGGCCCGGCGCCGTTCGAACGGTATCGCCGCGAGCGCGTCGGCCAGGGCGTCGAGCTGCTCCGCGGTGGTGCCGGGCTTGGCGGACACCATGATGACACTTCGGATCATGGATGTGAGCCTATCCGTGCGGGCGGATGCGGTGCCGGTAGGAGTCAGTGTCATGACTCTTGTATATATCGGCTACCGGTATAGAGTGGCAGCATGATGGAAACTCCACTCCGGGAGCCGACCTATCTGATCCTCACCGCGCTCGCGGCCGGTCCGCAGCATGGCTACGCGGTGATCCAGGAGGTACGGGAGATCTCCCGGGGCCGGGTGGCACTCCAGCCCGGCACGCTCTACAGCGTCCTCGACCGGCTGCGCGGCGACGGACTGGTCGAAGTGGACCGGGAGGAGGTGGTGGCCTCCCGCCTGCGGCGCTACTACCGCCTCTCCACCACCGGTACCCAGTTGCTCGCCGACGAGACCCGCCGCCTGCGCCAGAACGCCACCGCAGCCGAGAGCCGGCTCAACCGCCTCGGCATCGCCATCAACCCGATCGCGCACGGGGGTGCCGCGTGAACCAACCGCTGGAGCAGCGCTACCGACGCCTGTTGCGCCTCTACCCGGCCGACTACCGGGTCGAGCACGAAGAGGAGCTGGTCGGGGTACTGCTCGACTGCGCCGAACCGGGCAGCGACCGCCCCACCGTCCGGGCCACCGTCGACCTGCTCCGCGGTGCCCTGCGCTGCCGGCTGATCCGGGCCGGCCGGGTCTACAACGGTGCGGCCTGGCGGGATGCCGCAGCGCTGATGGCCCTGCTGCTGACCGGCTGCGCGCTCGTCGGGTTCGGTCAGTTCGACGGCCTGGCCCAGGTGGTGTTCTGGGAGTCGCTGGAGCCCGGCAGTGTGCTGAGCCTCGGCGACTGGGAGACCGTGGTATTTCCCCTGGTGGCCTGGGTGCTGGCACTGGCTGCGCTGGTGGCTGGCGGCCGGCGTATCCGGATCGCGGCGGCGGTGTTGGTGGCAGCGGCTCCCGTGGTCGCCCAGCTCCTCGTGCCGTACAGGGCTGAGCTGCGGTTTCTTGAGTTCGAATTCGTCAATCGGTTCATCGCGGAGAGCCTGCTGATCGTCGTCCTGCTGGCGGTGGCCGCGCCCCGGCGGCAGCTGTGGCGGTTGCTGGGCCGGTTGCGGGCGATTGCCCTAGTCGCAGTGAGCGTCGGCTACCTGGTGGTTGCGGCGGTGTGGCTCGATGGCTCGCGGGAGCTGTTCTCGGCCGGGCCGGTGACCGACCTGGTGCTCAAGTGGTCCGCGCTGGTCCTGATGGCTGCGCTGATCTTCGGGTTCCGTACGGCCGGCTGTCACCGAGCGTGGCTGCTGCTTGCCGCGTACTTCCTACTGGACGCCACCATCGACATCGCCCGGAACGTCTTCGAGGTCGACCAGTCGCTCGTCACCGACCGACTGGTCGAGCTGGTTCTCGCACCGGTGCTGTTCCTCGGGGTGATGTGGTTGGGGGCGCGGCGGATCCGGTCCCGGGACTCGACCCGGCCGCCGTCAACTCCTGCTTGACACGACGAACAGGTCAAGCCATAGTTGACGTATGCCACCACTGGACGTGACCTTGGAGTCACTGATCAACAGCCTCGATGAGGAGTTCACCGAGGCGGACGCGCTCACCAAGGTGAGCGAGGCGCGGCAGCGCGCCCGTGGCCTCGCCGAGCTGGGTGACCAGCTCGTCGACCACTACGTGATGGGGGCCCGCGGCGACGGAGCGTCGTGGGCCCAGATCGGCGACGCGATGGGCGTCTCCAAACAGGCCGCCCAGCAGCGACGGGGGTCGGCCGGGTTCGAGCGGTACACCGTCCGGGCCCGGCAGGCGGTGCTGGCCGCGCAGGAATCGGCGAGGGAACACGGGTCACGCACCATCGAACCCGGGCACCTGCTGCTCGGCGTGCTCTCCGAGGCCGACGGGCTGGGCGCCAAGGTGGTCGGGCTGCTGCTCGGCTCGCTCGACACGGCCCGGGACGCGGTGGAGGCCACCCTGCCGCGTACCGACGAAACCCTTGTCTCGCACGTGCCGTTCAGCGACGCCGGCAAGCAGGTGTTCAAGGAGACCGTCGCGGCGGCGCTCGACCTCGGGCACAACTACGTGGGTACCGAGCACATGCTGCTCGGTGTGCTCCGGGTCCCCGAGGACCCGGCCACCGTCGCGCTCATCGAGTTGGGGGTCACCCTGGAGCGCACCGTCGAGGCGGTCAACACCGCGCTGATGGGCGTCCAACACCGCACCAAGCGCGGCTGACCCGCACATCCTGCGTCCGGGGGCATGCACCCGGGCAACGGGGGGAGGTCAGAACAGCGTGGGCAGGTGGCGCTCGACCACCGGGAGCACCTCGGCCACGGTCACGTCGCGGCCGAGCTCGGCGGCGAGTGAGGTGATGCCCGCATCGGAGATACCGCACGGAGTGAATCGGTCGTATTGGCTCAGGTCCGGGTCGCAGTTGAGGGAGAACCCGTGCTGGGTGACGCCGCTGGCCACCCGGATGCCGACTGCGCCGATCTTGCGCTCCGGGCCCCGCGCGTCAGCCGCCAGCCACGCGCCGCTACGCCCCTCGACCCGTCCCGCGACCACGCCGTACCCGGCGCACACGTCGATCATCAACTGCTCGACCCGGCGCACGTACGCGACCACGTCGATCGGGTCCGGCAGGCGCACGATCGGGTACCCCACGAGCTGCCCCGGCCCGTGCCAGGTGATCTTGCCGCCGCGGTCCACGTCGATCACCGGCGTGCCGTCCGTGGGCCGGTCCCAGACCTCGGTGCGCTTGCCCGCGGTCAACACGCTCGGGTGCTCCAACAGCAGCACCGTGTCGGCGCGCTCGCCGGCCACCACTTCCGCATGGATCCGCCGCTGCTCATCCCAGGCCACCTGGTAGTCCACCAGTCCCGCCCGGATCACCTCAAAGGCGCCAACCGTAGCCGTCACGCCAGCCAGCCTATCCCCGGCCCACGCCCCGAGCGCGAAAGCTACAAAGAGACGGCAGTCACCAATCCCAGCCACCCACCCCCGACACAACTGCGGCGGAGACGGGGGGATAGCGCGTAGCCGGGAAAGCTGTAACGTATAGACCCGCGGGAATACCGGGCGCACGAACAGGCCGTTTCGCTGTCAGCCCGAAGGGTCACACCATATGTCGCCACGTCGTAGGCGTCGCGCGCGGATCGCCGTGCTCGGCGCCGCTACCGCGCTGCTCCTCGCCCTCATTCCCACCCTGGTCGCCAATGCGCTCTCCACCTCCGCCACGCCCACCCCGGTGACCGGCAACGCCACCTGGTTCGACGCCCTCGGCTCGCCCTACGGCGGCTGCGGCCTACCCCAGGCCAACCTGGACTCGCAGAACTTCGTCGCGCTCAACGTCTACAACACCCCTGGCGACTACTCGTTCTATCCGCGCCCGCTCACCGGCGACAACCTCAGCAAGATGGGGATGTGGGACAACGGCCACAACTGCGGCCGGTTCGTCCAGGTGACGATCAGCGACTACTGCACCGGCACCAATGACGGGGCGCCGAGCCAGGCCTTCTGCCGGGGCGGGGCGTACGTCGCCGACGCCTACAACGGCGGGACGCTGACCATGGTGGTCGCCGACAGCTGTGGCGACTCCAACGCCTGGTGCCGCGACGACCCGTACCACCTGGACCTGGCGAAGGGGTCGCTGAACTCGTTCGTCAAGAACGGCACAACGCTCACCGACCTGTCCCCGAACCACTGGAACAACCGGCATGTCAGCTGGACGTTCGTGCCCGCGCCCAACTACTCGGGGGACATCAACATCGGCTTCATCCAGGGCGCGCAGCGCTGGTGGCCGGCGATCAGCGTGTCCCACCTGGCCAACGGCATCCACTCGGTCGAGTACTCCACCGGTGGAGCCTGGGTGACCGCCCAGATGAACGGGGACATGGGGCAGTCGTTCATCGTCGGTGGCCTGGTGGCCGGCGGTAGCGACTTCCAGATCCGGGTCCGCGACGCCAACGACCAGTTGATCAACGGCGGCCGGGCGTACAGCTTCAGCCTGCCGGCGAGCTGCGGCAGCAACTGCTCCGCGGCGTACACCGGGGTCTCCTACACCACCAGCGGTGGCTCGACGGCCAGCCCGACCGCGTCGGCCAGTTCGGCATCGGCCAGCCCCTCGGTGTCACCGTCGCGCAGCAGCGCGTCACCCTCGGCGTCATCCGCCTCGGCCAGCGCCTCGGCGTCGGCGTCGTCCTCGGCCGCCGCCGGCAAGGCGTGCACGGCGACCTACAGCATCTCCAGCTTCTGGGCCGGGAACTTCCAGGGCGGGGTGACCGTCAAGAACTCCGGTACGGCACCGATCACCAGTTGGAAGGTGACCTGGGCGTTCGCCAACGGCCAGGTGGTGAACCAGAGTTGGAGCGCGACCGTATCCCAGAGCGGCACCACGGCGACCGCGACGCCAGCGGCCTGGAACGGCGCGCTGGCGGCCGGCGCCACCACCACCTTCGGCTTCCTCGCGTCCTGGAACAACACCACCAACGCGATACCCATCGCCACCTGTACGGCCAGCTGACGCAGCCGACGGCACGCGCCGGGTCGGGTTTGCCCCCGATCCGGCGCGCCCGCCGCAAGGCTCAGCCCGCGCCTTCTCCGCTCGCGCCTGCTCCGCTCGCGCCTTGCTCCGCCCGCGTCAGCTCAGCCCGCGTCAGCTCAGCTCTTGCGGCGGGCGGTGATCAGCAGGTGGCTGCTCGCGCCGAGCAGGCTGCGTTCGTCCTCCACCGCGCGCAACTTGTCCAGCAGTTCGGCGCGCTGTTCCGGGTCGGCGAGGATGGTGTCCAGCCGGTCGTTACCCACCAGCCAGACCGCCCCTTCCACCGCGACGATCGCGTCCGGAACCAGGCCCGCGCCCAACACCTCCGCCTTGATCTCGGCCGGATGGTGCAGGTAGGCGGTGGTGAACCAGCGATTCGGGGTGGGGTTGCGGTGCTCGCCGGTGTCCAGGCCGTGACTGACCAGGGCCCGGTACTCCGGTTCAGCCGAGAGGCCCTTGCCGTAGCCGTCCAGCAGGGCGGCGAACCGGCTGATCACGGCGGCGATCACCGGCGCGCCGGGACGGGCCACCCGGCCGGCCTCACGCCAGGCCAGTTGCCGGTCATCAAGGTCGAGCAGGTGGTAGAGCGGGCCGAAGAGCAGCACCGCGTCGGCTGAGGCGTCCGGCTGGGTCAGCGCCCGGGCGTCACCCACGCTGGCGGTCACGCCGGGCAGCGTGGCCGCCTCGGCGACGTGCTCAGGGACCGGGTCGACCACGTGCACCCGGTAGCCGGCACGGGCCAGCGGGCCGGCGTAGCAGCCGGTCGCGCCGCCCACGTCGAGAATGTCGGCCGGCGCCGGCGGCAGGGTACGGGTCAGCACGTCCCAGGTCCGCAGGTACTCCAGCAGCCCGGCGCCGCTCGTCAGCCGGGTGATCTCGCCGAGTTGCCGGTAGTAGGTCAGGATGTCATCGGTGAGCATGGCTCGATCCTTCGTCGGCCGCACCGGTGCCGGCAACCCGATTACAGCGTGCTTTCCACAACGCTAGCCGGCGTCGACCCGCCACAGCCAGACGTCGTCAACCCGTTGCGGCTGGCCGAAAAGCTGGGTCGCCAGTTGCAGCAGCAGGTCGTGCCGGGGGGTCCAGCGGGCCGCCGCCCCGCCGTCGCCGAGCACGATCACCTGCGCGTGCCAGTACGCCAGATCGACTCTGGCCTGCGCCCGGTCGGCGTCGGTGATCGCCTGGTCGCGGCCGAGTAGCGCGGCGTCGTTGAGGATCTTCGCGGTCGGCCGCAGGTCCGGGCCGACCTGGCTGCGCCCGTCCGGGCCGGGGCCGAGGAAGAAGCCCTGCGGGATGGCGAAGTCGAAGTGCGCGGCGGCCTGCCAGCGCTGCCCGTCCGGCAGGGTGTCCAGGGTCGGCGGGATGGCCACCAGGGTGCCGCCCCGGCTCACGTAGTCGCGGTAGTCGCCGGAGCTGAAGAACACCGGTACCGGCGCGCGGTCGCCGGCCAGCACCGGCGTCGGGACCAGCGGCAGCAGGGCCACCACCAGCACCGCCACCCACGCCCGGCGCACCCGGGGGAGCAGCGGTTCGGTCAGCGCCCGGTCCAGGCCCAGCGCCAGCAGGGTGCCGACGACCGGGATCACGATCAACGCGAACCGGGCCGGCAGCGCAGTGTCGAACACCGGCAGCTTCCACAGCAGCCAGAACGGCATCGCGACCCCGGTGGAGTGGCCGTGCCAGCGCAGGTACGGGCCGAGCGAGAGCAGACCGAAGAGCACCCCGGTGGCGACGAGCGCGCGTACCCACGACTGCCGGCGCAGCACCCACCCGATGGCCAGGATCAGCAGCACCAACACCGGGCCGAAGAAGCTGGTCTCCTCGGTGAAGTTCGGCGCCAGCTTGGTCCAGAGGCCGGCCCGGCCGGCCAGCGACCCCCACGGGAACGCGCCGTAGGCGAGCAGATCCTCGGAGTGCACGCGCTGATCGAAGCCGATGCCGTGATAGCGCTGCGGGCCGAGAAACATCAAATACAGCGGGTACGCCAGCAGCACCACGCTGACCATGCCGGCAGCCGTGACGCCGCGCAGGAACGTCGGGGCCAACTCCCGCGCCTGAGCCCGGTGCTGCACCGCCCAGCCGAGCGCGAAGATCGCGCAGGCCATCGCGATGAAGAACGTCAACTCCGCGCCGATGGCGAACTCGGCCACCACCAGCAGCCCGAGCAGCATCCCGTCCCGCCACGGCCGGCGCGAGCGGGCCAGCGCGATGGTCCGCCAGACGATGAACGGGATCAGGAACTGGCCGGTGAAGTTGAGGTGCGAGTTGGCGTGCGAGACGATGCCCGGCGCGAAGCCGCAGAACATCGCGCCCACTCCGGCGGCCAGCCGGGACCGGGTGACGTGCCGGGACAGCACCCAGTACCAGGCGAGCGGGCTCAGGGCCAGATTCAGGGTGAGGACCACCAGGAACGCCACGGACGGGCCGAGGAGCAGGGTGACCGGCGTCATCACGGTCCCCACCAGCACCATCGAGGTGTTCACCGCGAGGTTGGCGCCGATCGGGTAGTTCAGCAGGGTGGTCCACCACGGGTTGGTCAGGTGCGTCACCGAGTGCGCCTGGAAGCCCAGCAGCCACTCGAACAGCACCTGGTCGCCCCGGTTGTGGAGAACCACCCGGCCGTTCGGATCGATCCACAGCGACAGCTGTCAGGTAGACCGCGCCGGCCAGGCTGATCGCGACCATCAGCAGGTCCTGCCGGCGTCCACCGCGGCCGCTGACGGGCTGTGCCGGCTCGTCGACCACAGGGACGTCAGGGGAGTGCGAAACGGCGGCGATGGGCACCACCGGACGGTACCCAATCAGCGGGTCCAGCGGCCAACCCACGCGCTGTGCCGCCGGTCATCACGCCTCGCCAGCGGTGGGCGGCGGGTCGTCAGCGGCCGGTGGCCCAGCGCAGTGCCGAGGTCAGGTCGGGATGGCGGTACGGGTAGCCGGCGGCGGCCAGCACCGTGGGCCGGACCCGCAGGCTGGCGAGTACCTCGTCGGCGAACCCGCCGAGCGCCAGCCGCAGCCCGAACCGGGGCGCCGGGATCAGCGCCGGCCGGTGCAGCAGCGCGGCCAGGGTGGTCGCGAGTTCGCTGTTGCGGACCGGGGTCGGTCCGGTCAGGTTCACCGCCCCGGAGAGCGGATTGGTCAGCAGGTACTCGATCGCGCCGAGCTCGTCGGCCAGCGAGATCCACGGCTGCCACTGCCGGCCGTTGCCGAGCTTGCCGCCCAGGCCCAGCCGGAACAGCGGCAGCATCGGGCCGAGCAGCCCGCCGCCCGGCCCGAGGACCAGTCCGGTGCGCAGGTGCGCCACCCGTACCCCGGCGGCCTGCGCCGGTTCGGTGGCCGCCTCCCAGGCCCGGGCGAGATCGGGGAAGAAGCCGGTACCCGCCGACGAGGACTCGGTCAGCTCCTCCTCGCCACGGTCGCCGTAGAAGCCGACCGCGGAGGCGTTCAGCAGTACCGACGGCGGGTCACCGGCCGCCGCGAGCGCCCGGGCCAGCGTGCCGGTGGGTCGGGTCCTGCTCTGGACCAGCAGCTGCCGGTACGCCGTGGTCCAGCGCTTGTCCCCGGCTCCGGCGCCGGCCAGGTTGATCACCGCGTCGGCGCCGTCCAGCACGGTCGGGTCGAGTTGTCCCCGGTCGGGATCCCACTGCACCTGGTCGGCGGTGGCGGGCGGCCGGCGTACCAACTGGACGACCTGGTGTCCCTGCTCCCGCAGCCGGCGCAGCAGCGGCTGACCCAGATACCCCGACGCCCCTGCCAGCACGATCCGCATACCGCCCATCCTGCCGTATCCCGCCGTGCCGCCTGCGCCACTCCGCTGTCCGGAGTGCTGCCGGAGGGCGTCACCGCCTATATCAAGACCGGGCAGCGGTACCGGTAGCGAGGCCAGGCCCGCTAGGCCGTGCTTCGTGTCGAGGCGAGCCCGGTGCACACGCGTTGGGACAACGCCGCGGGATACCGCGTTCGCCTACGCCCGTCGATGATGGTCGGTATGACCGTCCGATACGACGAGGTGCTCGGCCCGTTGCGGGAGGCGTACGACGCGCGCGCGGCATGGCGTGACGGGCTGAGCAAGGAGCCGTGGAAGCTGGCGGAGCGGCAGGCGTTGAGGCAGCGGCTGGCGCTGGGCTCGCGGCTGCTGGAGATCGGCGCCGGCACCGGGCAGGACAGCGCCTACTTCCAGGAGGAGGGCTTCGCCGTCGTCGCGGCCGATCTTTCGGCGGTGATGGTCGAGCACTGCCGGGCCAAGGGCATCGAGGCCCACGTCATGGACTTCTTGCACCTGAACTTCCCGGTCGGCTCGTTCGACGCGGTGTTCGCGATGAACTGTCTGCTGCACGTGCCCAACCACGACCTGCCTGCGGTCCTGGCGGCGGTTCGGGCGGTCCTGCGTCCCGGCGGGCTGTTCTTTGTCGGTGTGTACGGCGGGAACGAGAGTGCCGAAGGCCCCATCGACGACGACGAGCACGTGCCACCGCGCTTCTTCTCGTGGCGCACCGACGAGCAGTTGGTCGGCTTCGCCACCAACGCGCGGTTCGATGTCGTGGACTTCCACGCCATTGACACCGGCCGCGGCTACAGATTCCAGTCGCTGACGCTGCGCCGCCCGGACCCGGCATAGGAGCCTGTCCGGCCGCGTCCCAGGGGTTGCGTTACAGGCAGCGCAGCTACCGCCACCCGGTCGACTGAGTGGCGGCGTCGCCCGTGCTGTGCAGTGCCCGCCGGAACGACCGGGCGCCCCGGTCCGGGGCGGTGACCGCCGACGGACCGGGGCGCCCCGGTTGCTGAGTGCGCTGTTACAGGCCGACCTCGGCCTCGAACGCGCCGCCCTCCAGCCGCTCCTTGATCAAGGTCAGGAAGCGTGCGGCGTCCGCCCCGTCAACCAGCCGGTGGTCGTAGGAGAGCGCCAGGTAGACCATCGAGCGCGGCACGATGACCTCGCCGAGCGCCGGGTCGGCCACCACCACGGCCCGCTTCACCACTGCGCCGGTACCCAGGATGCCGACCTGGGGTTGGTTGATGATCGGCGTGTCGAACAGCGCGCCCCGGCTGCCGGTGTTGGTCAGCGTGAAGGTGCCGCCGGACAGGTCGTCCGGGCTGATCTTGTTGCCGCGGGTACGTTCGGCCACGTCGGCGATCCGCCGGGCCAGACCGGACAGGTTGAGGTCACCGGCGTTGCGGATGACCGGGACCACCAGGCCCCGCTCGGTGTCCACGGCCATCCCCAGGTGCTCGGCGTCGTGGTAGGTGACGGTGCCGGCGTCCAGGTCGATGGACGCGTTCACCTGCGGGTACACCCGCAGCGCCTCGACCGCCGCCAGTGCGAAGAAGGGCAGGAAGGACAGTTTTACGCCCTCGCGCCGCTGGAACTCCGCCTTGGCCCGGTCCCGTAGCTTGGCGATCTTGGTGACGTCCACCTCGACCACCGTGGTCAACTGCGCCGAGACCTGCAACGACTCGACCATCCGGCGGGCGATCACGGACCGCATCCGGGACAGCTTCACCGTCTGCCCGCGCAGCGGACTGGGCTGCGGCTTCGCCGCAGGCGGGGCGCTCGGTGCGGCGGCCGGTTGCGCGGCTGCCGCCGCGGCGGCAGCCTTCTGCCGCTCGGCCGCGTCGAGCACGTCCTGCCGGCGGATCCGCCCGCCGACCCCGGTGCCGGTCAGTCCGGCAAGGCTGACCCCGTTGTCGTTGGCCAGCTTGCGCACCAACGGAGTCACGTACCCGGCGTCCTCCCCGGTGGCCGGGGCGGCCGGTGCCGCAGTGGGCGCGGGAGCGGAAACCTGCCGGTCGGCCGGCGGCTGCGCGGCGGCGACCTGCGCGGGCGCGGCCGGCTGCGCCGGCTTGGCGGGTGCGGGAGCAGGTGCGGGCTTTGCAGCCTCGGGCTTGGCGGCCTCGGGCTTGGCGGCCTCGGGCTTGGCGGCCTCGGGCTTTGCGGCCTCGGGCTTGGCGGGAGCGGGCGCGGCGGCAGCGGAAGCGCCACCGGCTGCACCGATCACCGCGAGCGCAGCGCCGACGGCCACCGTCTCGTCCTGGTTGACCTTGATCTCGAGCAGGGTTCCGCCGGCCGGGGACGGGATCTCGGTGTCCACCTTGTCGGTCGACACCTCCAGCAGCGGCTCGTCGGCCTCGACGGTGTCGCCGACGTTCTTCAGCCAGCGGGTCACCGTGCCCTCGGTGACACTCTCGCCGAGCGCGGGCATGGTGACCACCGTGCCCTGGGCGTCGCCCGCACCGGCGGACGGCGCGTCGTCGCCACCGGAAGCGGGCTCGGCGGGGGCCTCGGTCTCCGGCTCCTTCTCGGTGGACGGGGTGTCCACCGGGGCCGCTGCGGTGTCCGGGACGGTCTCCGGCTCAGCCTCGGACCCGGCGGCAGCCTCGCCGGACGACTCGCCGTCGCCGTCGATGATGGCGAGTTCGCTGCCGACCTCGGCGGTCTCGTCGGCGCCCACCACGATGCGGCTCAGCACCCCGCTGGCCGGGGACGGGATCTCGGTGTCCACCTTGTCGGTCGACACCTCCAGCAGCGGCTCGTCGGCTTCGACCCGCTCACCCTCCTGCTTGAGCCAGCGGGTGACAGTGCCCTCGGTGACGCTCTCGCCCAACCTGGGCATGGTGACCGATACCGGCATCGGGTGTGACTCCTTCAAAACAGAGCGCGAACGCGCGCGGACAGGGACGCTGGATCAGCCGTGGACGTGCAGGGGCTTGCCGGCCAGCGCCAGGTGCGCCTCGCCGAGTGCCTCGGTCTGGGTCGGGTGGGCGTGGACGAACTGGGCCACCTCGGCAGGGTAGGCCTCCCAGTTGTAGATCAGTTGCGCCTCGCCGATCAGTTCACTGACCCGGTCGCCGACCATGTGCACGCCGACCACGGGGCCGTCCGCGACGCTGACCAGCTTCACGAAGCCGGCGGTCTTGAGGATCTGGCTCTTGCCGTTGCCGGTGAGGTCGTAGCTGAAGGTCTTGACCTTGTCGCCGTACTGCTCGCGGGCCTTGGCCTCGGTCAGCCCCATCGAGGCGACCTCGGGGGAGCAGTAGGTGACCCGGGGGATGCCGTTCTCGTCGATCACCGGCGGGTTCAGCCCGGCGATCTCCTCGGCCACGAAGATGCCCTGCTGGAAGCCGCGGTGCGCGAGCTGCAGGCCGGGCACGATGTCGCCGACGGCGTAGACGTTGGGGAGATTGGTACGCAGCCGCTCGTCGGTGAGCACGAACCCGCGCTCCATCCGGACGCCCAGCTCCTCGTACCCGATGCCGGCCGTGGCCGCGCCCCGACCGACGGCCACCAGCAGCAGTTCGGCCTCGAACGTCTCGCCACCGGCGATGGTGACCTTGACGCCGGTCTCGGTGCGCTCCACCTTCTCAAACGGCTTGCCGGTCTTGAAGTTGATGCCGCGCTTGCGGAAAGCCCGTTCCAGCGCCTTGGAGGACTGCTCGTCCTCGGGGGGCAGCAGCCGGGGCAGCGCTTCGATGATCGTCACGTCGGCACCGAAGGACTTCCAGACGCTGGCGAACTCGCAGCCGATCACGCCGCCGCCGAGGACCACCACGGAGGACGGCACGTGGTCGAGGGTGAGCGCGTGCTCGGACGCGATCACCCGCTCGCCGTCCAGCTCCAGGCCGGGCAGGCTGCGCGAGTACGAGCCGGTGGCCAGCACGACGTTGCGGCCGGTGATCCGCTCGCCGTTCACCTCGAGGGTGTCCGGGGCGACCAGCTTGCCCTCGCCCTCGATCACGACAACCTTGTTCTGCTTGGCCAGGCCCTGCACGCCCTTGTAGAGCTTGGCGACGATGCCGTCCTTGTAGGCGTTGACGCCCTTCATGTCGATGCCCTGGAAGGTGGTCTGCACACCGAACTGTTCGCCCTCGCGGGCCAGGTCGGCGACCTCAGCGGCGTGCAGCAGAGCCTTCGTGGGGATGCAGCCGCGATGCAGGCAGGTACCGCCGAACTTGTCCTTCTCGATCAGAGCAACGGACAGGCCCAGCTCGGTGGCGCGGAACGCGGTCGCGTAGCCGCCACTGCCCCCACCCAGGATGACGACGTCGTAGGTGTTCGAGTCGTTCGTTCGCTCGCTTCGGTCGCTCACTTGATCTCCCGGGTGCGCCTATGGAGGTTCCAGGCACCGCCCACCAGACGGAGTGCGATGCCGCCGCCAGCCATCTTGTCACTGTCCGAATCGGCCGGCGATGCGAGGTCGGTAACATCCGGGCCCGGCGGGCTGTCCTTGCGGGCATCCGAGGGGGACCGGCGCATGGTTGAATGCCCTTCACTTCGGACGAAGGTAGGTGTAGTGGCGTTGTTCGGACGGCGTGGCCGCTCAGCGACCCCGGCACGGGGCCGCGATCTGCGGGCTGAACTGGAATATCTGGAGCAGTTCGTACGATCCCGGGCAGGTGTCGAAGCCTTCCTCGAGCCGAAGACCACGGTGACCGAGAACACGGTGATCCTTATCGCCGCGGACGGCGAGTGGACCCGACGGCGGATCGCCGACCCGGCCTCGGCCCGGCAGTTCTTCCACCGCCTCGGCACCCCGTGCTACGACGTCCGGCTGGTCGGCTACCCGCAGCGGATGCGCGACTACAACGCCCGCCGCAAAGCGCAGTCGTAGCTCCCAGTCCCACCAGACCCTCAGTCCCACCAGAACGACCAGGTGCCCGCACCGATCAGGTGCCGGGCATAGAGGTCGAAATCCTCCGCGCCCTGGGCGATGTTGTCCGGGCAGAACGCGAAGTGCTCGGCGGCCACCTGCCGGGCGGCCGCCATCGTCGTCGGCGGGGCAGCCACCGACAGTTCCAACGTGTCGTAGCCGAGGCCGAGCACCCGCGCGCCGAAGCGCTGCTCCCAGGAGTGCACCACCACGGCCAGTTCGGCCGCTCCGGTGTGCCCCTCCGCACCGGCCCAACCGAGGGCTGCGACCGCGTCACTGCCGCAGGCCGCGGGTACCAGGCCGAGCAGGCCGGCGTCGAAGACCTCGGCGCTGACCCGGGCGGCGTGCGCGTCCGGGTCGACCTGGGCCGGCGACCCCGGCTGGGCCAGCCCCGGCCACTTGTCCGGTAGCCCCAGTTCGACGGTCGCGTCGTGCCACGCGCCCGGGGTGTCGTCCAGCTCCGGATCGGGTACCGGGGCCTGGGCGAGCGCGTGCCAGAGCTCGGCGAGCACGGTGGCCGGGTCCAGCTCGGCCAGTGTCGCGCGGGGGACCGGCGACAACTCACCGTCGTGCCACGGCGCCCACTCCTCGCCCTCCAGCGGCAGCAGCACCAGCGGCCACAGGCCGTTGCGGGTGCACCGGGCGTGCAGGTCGCCCCAGTGGCCGCCGGCCCCGGGTACCGGCTCGTCGCTGACCCAGAGCACAGCTTCGCCGTGCCCGTTGTCGCGCAACGGAGCCACGTACCGCCCGGACGGCAGTCCCGCCGGCAGGTGCCAGGTGGTCGCCATGCCACCATCCTGACACCCGACCCGGCCCGCCGCCCGGTGGATGGCCGGGCCGGGGTACCTCGACGCCTCGGCCGCCTCAGCTGGCGGCGATGGTCTCGACCAGGGCCAGCAGGGTGCGGACCGGGACGCCGGTGCCGCCCTTGGTCCAGTAACCGGTGGCCTCGCCGGAGTGGTACGCCGGGCCGGCGACGTCGATGTGGGCCCAGGCGACTCCGTCGGTGACGAACTCGGAGAGGAACACGCCGCCCTGCAGCATGTGCCCGGCCCGGTCCATCCCCGCGTTGACCTGGGAGATGTCTGCCACCTCGGAGTCCATGCCCTTGCGCACGTCGTCCGGCAGCGGCATCGGCCAGGCCGGCTCGCCGACCGACTCGCCGGCCTGCTTGACCAGCTCACAGGCGTCCGGGTCGCCCATCACGCCGGCCACCCGCTTGCCCAGGGCGATCACCTGGCCGCCGGTCAGGGTGGAGGTCTCGAACAGGTAGTCCGGGGACTCCTCGCAGGCGCGGGCCATCGCGTCACCGAGGATCATGCGGCCTTCGGCGTCGGTGTTGAGCACCTCGACCCGCTTGCCGTTGCGCATGGTCACCACGTCACCGGGGCGGTACGCGGTACCCGAGGGCATGTTCTCGGCCATCGGTACCCACGCGGTCACCGCCACGGCGGGCCGCAGCGCGGCGATCGCCAGCATGGTCGCGGCCACCGCGGCGGCCCCGGCCATGTCCGACTTCATCTCCCACATGCCCTGGGCCGGCTTGATGGACAGGCCGCCGGTGTCGAACGTGATGCCCTTGCCGACCAGGGCCACGCTGCGCGAGCCGCCGCCGTCGGGGGTGTACCCGAGCCGGACCAGCCGGGGCGGGGCCGACGAACCCTGGCCGACCGCGGTGATCCCGCCGAAGCCCTCGTCCCGCAGCCGCTGCTCGTCGTAGACCTCGACGTCCAGCCCGGCCTTGGCGGCCGCCTGGGCGACGGCGTCGGCGAAGCCCGGCGGGCGCAGCTCGTTGGGGGCGGTGTTCACCCAGTCCCGGGTCTGCGCCACGGCCGCGGCCACCACCGGTACCCGGGCCACCTCGGCGGCCAGCGCCGGCGCGGCAGCGTCCGGGACGTGTACCTGGATCGCGGCCACCGGCGCCCGCCGGACCGGCGTCGACTTGTACCCGGCGAACCGGTACCCGCCCAGCAGCGCCCCTTCGGCGATCGCCCGCACGGCGGCGGCCTCCCCGTCGGCCGCCTCGGCCACCGGCAGCGCCAGTGCCACGGTGCCTGCTCCGGCCAGCGCGCGGATCGCCGAACCGGCCGCCCGGCGCAGCGTCTCGGCGGCCGGCATCGCCCCGCTCGGCTCGGCGCCCAGCCCGACCGCCACCACCAGCGACGCGCTCACCGTGCCCAGGCTGGCCAGCTTGATCACCTCACCGACCGCTCCGTTCGCGCCGAGCAGGGTGAGCGTCTCCACCAGCCGGCCGTCGAAGGCCGCCGCGATGCTCTCCGCACCGGCTGCCAGCAGCAGCGGGATCGGGGCCTGCGGCTCCTGGCTGTAGACACCGATCACGATGGCGTCCACGGCCAGTTCGGCCGGGTCGGTGTCGACAAGTGTCAGGCTGGGGATGCTGGACACGCGGAAGGTCCCCCTCGTCTCGCGGGGACGCCGTCCCCGGTCTGCTGCACAGCACCGGGGACGCGCCCACGGGCTGTCGGTCGCCCGGGGACAGGACATCTCCGGGCTGTTCGCCGGCGCGTCGCCTCGCGGCTCGCCGGTTGGACCCGATGCTAGCGGCCTGGCCTTTCCGGCCGTGGGGTCAGGGGCGCGATAGGTTGCCACCCATGACGAGTCTGGCCGCGACACCGCGGCGATCACCGCTGCATGACAGGCATATCGCACGCGGCGCGAAGTTCGCCGCTTTCGGTGGCTGGGACATGCCATTGGAGTACGCGGGCGGTGGGGTGCTGCGCGAGCACACCGCCGTGCGTACCGCGGTCGGCGTGTTCGACGTCTCCCACCTGGGCAAGGCGGACGTGCGCGGGCCGGGTGCGGTGGCCTTCCTGAACGCGTGCCTGACCGCCGACCTGGACAAGATCGAAGCCGGCTCGGCGCAGTACACGCTGTGCTGCGACGACGCGACCGGCGGTGTGGTGGACGACCTGATCGCCTACCGGTTCGCCGACGACAACGTGTTCCTGATCCCGAACGCGGCGAACACCGCCGAGGTGGTCCGCCGGCTCACCGCCGCGGCGCCGGCCGGGATCGCCGTCACCAACCGGCACGACGACTTCGCGGTACTGGCGGTGCAGGGTCCGCGCGCAGCACCCCTGCTGGCCGCGCTGAAGTTGCCGACCGGGCACCCGTACATGAGTTTCGCGCGGGCCACCCTGGACGGCGTGGACCTCACCGTCTGCCGGACCGGCTACACCGGGGAGCACGGGTACGAGCTGGTGGTGCCGGCCCAGGACGCCGGGCCGGTGTGGGACGCGCTGTTCACGGCCGGGGAGCCGTTCGGGGTGCAGGCCTGCGGGCTGGCGGCCCGGGACACGCTGCGCACCGAGATGGGGTACCCGCTGCACGGGCAGGACCTGTCCATGGAGATCACCCCGGTGCAGGCCCGGACGGGCTGGGCGGTGGGCTGGCGTAAGCCGGCGTTCTGGGGTCGGGAGGTGCTGCTGGCCGAGAAGGAGCGCGGGCCGGCCCGGCTGTCCTGGGGCCTGGAAGCGCAGGACCGCGGCATTCCCCGGGCGCACATGCGGGTGCTGCGCGGCGACGAGCCGGTCGGCGAGGTCACCAGCGGCACCTTCTCGCCGACCCGCAAGCTGGGCATCGGGCTGGCCCTGCTGGCCGCCGACGTCAAAGCCGGCGACCTGCTCGAACTGGACGTGCGCGGGCGGCGCAGCGCGGTCACGGTGGTCAAGCCGCCGTTCGTGCTGCCGACTGTCCGGTAACCCGCCCGCCTCTGTCAGGCTGGGCGCGGCGACTCAGTCAAGTTGGCGTCTGTCGATGGATACGGCGTCCTGACCGGCCGGTTCCGCGCGACACTGGGTGCGTGGTGTGGGATCCGTACGGGACGCTGGAGCAGGTGCTCTGGATCGGTGGCGGTCAGTGGGTCGGCAAGTCCACAGTGGCCCGGCTGCTCGCCCAGCGCTACGAACTGACCTCCTACCACTACGACTACCACGACGCGCGGGGGCACAACGACCGGCGGATCGTGCGGCGGCTGCTGCGCGGTGAGTCGCCGAAGGGGCCCGATCCCGAGTCGGCCTGGGTGCAGGCCACCCCGCAGCAGATGGCCGCGGACACCCTGGCCAGCTTCCCCGAGCGGTTCGAGTGGGTGTTGGACGACCTGCGGGCGCTGTTCAGCGGGCGGCCGATCATCGCCGAGGGCTGGGGGCTGCGCCCCGAACTGGTCGCGGAGATCGTCGACTCGACGCGCCGGATGATCGTGCTGGCGCCGTCGGCCGAGTTCCGGGCCCACCAGCTGCGTACGCTGCCGCGGGCCGGGGCGCTCGCCACCCAGCTCAGCGACCCGGAGCGGGCCCAGCGCAACCGGCTGGCCCGGGACGAGCTGGTCACCCACGACGCGGTACGCACCGCCCGCCGGCTGGATATCCGGGTGCTCGTGGTGGACGGCCGGCTGAACGCCGAGGCGGTGGCCCGGATCGTCGCCGAGCACTTCGAGCCGTACCTGCCGACACCCACCGTGCACTGGTAGCCGGGCGGGTCGGGCGCGACTCCGGGTGGATCAGTGGCTGGCGTCGTAGCCGGCGACGGCCTTGCGGGTGGCGGTGCGCCGCCAGGCTTCGATGATCAGCTCGGCGAGTTCGGTCGGGTCCACCCGGGCCAGCACGATCCGGGTCCAGCCGAACCGGCCGGTGTACGGCGACACCGAGAACGTCTCCGGATCGGTGGCGACCAGTTCGCGCTGCTCCTCCATCGAGGTCTTCACGGAGATCGACGGCGACTCCGGGGTACCCATCACGAAGATCTTGTTGCGGGTCCGGAAGGTGCGCTCGACCTCCCAGGTCACCACCTCGGTGGTCGCCGGCAACGCCAACGCCACCGCGGCCACCTCGTCCAGCGTCATCGCCATGCCCGGGATCCTGCCACTTGGGTACGACCGTGGGCCGGCCCTCGTGCGGGCCGGCCCACGGACGGGCTACTTCCAGATGACGGTGGCCGGGCCGGTGCCGGGGCAAGATCTCGATCCGATCCCTGAAAGTGCAGTCTCGCTCCACATCCGGGGATCAGATGCTGATCATGTCCCCATCACCTGGACCATCAGCGCGCCGAGGGTGGCGACCTCTACCAGTGCGCCGAGCACGTCGCCGGTGATCCCGCCGAGCCGCCGGGCGGCGTGCCAGCGCAGCAACTCGGCCAACCCCAGCGCCACCAGGACCGCGAGCGGCCCCTGCCAGGGTCGGTCCGGCACGGCGAGGACAGCGAGCGCGGCCACCGCCACCAGACCGGCCAGCGCCGTCCACAGTGGAGCCGCCCCGGCCACCAACGCCCCCAGCCCCCCGGGCCGGGCGCTGGGCACGCCGGGCCGGCAGGCGAAGGTGACCGCCAGCCGGCCGGTGGCTGCCACGCACACCAGCGCCACGAGCACTGTCCAGCCGGTGGCCGAACTGTCCGCGCCGGGTGCCCCGGTCACCACCACGATGCCGTCGAAGGTGGGCCGGTCGAACGGGTCGTCGCCGGCCACGCCGGCCAGCAGTGCGGCCAGGCAGGCGACCCGGAGCAGCAGGTCCACGCCGATCGCGGCCACTGCGAACGGGCCGATCTCGGGGCTGCGCATGATGGCCAGCGCCCGGTCCCGGTCGCGGTAGGAGCCGAGGCCGTCCACCGTGTCGGCCAGCCCGTCAACGTGCAGCCCCCGGGTCAGCAGCCACTCGGCCAGCACCACGAGGACCGCGACCACCAGCACCGGGGTACCCAGCGCCGTCAGCCCCAGCCCCAGTCCGGCCAGTACCGCGCCGAGCCCGGCGCCCACCAGCGGGGCCAGCGCCATGGCCGTACCGGCCGCCGCCCGGTCCACCCGCCCGCCGCGTAGCGGCAGCACGGTGAAGGTGGTCAGCGCCAGGCGTAGCCCGGCCGGCATCAGGCGGAGGCGGTCTCGGCCGAGGCCAGATCCTCCGCCGAATCGCCGGTGCTGCCCGAATCGCCGGTGCCGCCGGTGGAGTCGGCGCTGTCGCCGGCCTCGTCGGTCGGGTGGTCGGTCTCGTCCTCGGCCAGCTCCGCCGCGCTGAGCACCGGCAGGGTGGCCAGCAGCAGCGCGTTGCGGATCAGCGGCAGCACGGCCAGCGCCGCCGCGCCCTCGCCGAGGTCCAGGCGCAGGTCCGCGAACGCGGTGGTGCCGAGCACCTTGGCGACCGGAGTGACCGTGGGATGCCCGCCGGTGTCTGCCAGCAGCAGCCACAGCCGCGACTGCGCGGCCAGGTCACGGGCGAGCATTCCGGCCGCCGCGCCGACCGGCCCGTCGATCATCACGGGGGTACGCCGGTAGGTGGCGCCCAGGATGATGCCGGTCGCCACCGCGAGGTCGTACCCGCCGAGCGCCACCAGGGTGTCCACCGAGCCGAGCAGTTGCCCGCGGACCCGACCGAGCCCGTCACGGAGCGCCGCGCAGCGCAGCATCCAGGAGTTGTCGTCGATCCGGCCACCGGGCCGGGCCACCCGGGGCAGGGTGGCGGCCGGGTCCACGGTCACCGCGGTGGCCACCACGGCAGCCGCGGCCCCGATCTGCCCGGCCCCGGCCGCGCCCAGGATGATCAGGTCGGTACCGCTGTCCACCGCCGCCTCAGCGAGCCGGAACCCCTGGCGCAGCGCGATCTCCACCTGCTCCCGGCCGGCGGCGTCACCGTCCTCGATCGGGGCGGCCGGCTCGGCGGTCAGGTCGACCACCTGGATGGGTACCCCGGCCGTGCCGGCCAGCAGGCCGAGCGCGCCGTCGCCCTCGAGCGCCCGGTCCACCTCGTGCTGCCAGCCCTCGACGCTGTCCCCGGCCGCCAGCCCACCGGCGTGCGTGCCGTGAATCAGCATCAGCCGCGGCGCGCGGAACGGGGACGGGGTCGCGGTGCCCTGGGTGCCGGCGAAGAACGCGACCAGCTTGGTCAGGTTGCCCAGCCCGGTACCGGGGATGTTCAGGGTGTAGAGCCGGTCCATCGCGGTCGCGGCAGCGGTGTCGTCCGGCAGCGGCAGCATCATCCGGGAATTGATCTCCGGCTCGTCGGCGGAGCCGGCGAGTTCCACACCGCTGCCCAACGTGACCGTCTCGCTGTCCGGCCGGGGAACCTCGGCGGCGTCGACAGCCTGCGCGCTGGCCGCGTGGGTGGCCGCGAGCGCCGTGGCGGCCTGCGCCCGCAGCACACCGACATCGATCACCGCAGCCGCGACCGGCCGTTCGCCGGCCCCCGTGCCCTGCGCTCCGCCCGCGCCACCGCCCGCGCCCGTGTCGAGGGCACCGCCGCTACCCGCCGCTGCCACGCCTGTGACTGTCGAGCCCGCCGCCGCTGCCGCGCCGGCCGCCGTCGTGGCGCCCGCTGAGCCGGCCACGCCGGTCGCTGCCGCCGGGCGGGCCGGACCCGCGGCGGTCGCGAGGCCGCCCTTGAGCCAGGTCGGCTGGCCGGCGATCACCAGGACCACCGTGTCGACGATGCCGGCGAGCGCCTGGTTGGCGCTGCCCAGGGCATCGGTGAAGGCCCGGCCCGGCACCGTGGTCGGGACCAGCGTCAGGCCCACCTCGGAGCTGACGATGACCAGCCGGGCGGTACTGGCGGCAACCGCCGCCGACAACTCCACCAGCGGCTCGACCGCGGCCTGCTCCGACCAGCCGGCCTCGAACGGGCCGGCGGCCGCTCCGAGCACCGCCGTCAGCCAGCCGCCGAGGTCGTCGACGAGCAGCGTGTCACCGGGGCCGGCGGCGGAGATCAGGGCGGCCAGCCGCTCGGGGGCGGCCCCGGTCTCCTCGGTCGTCCAGTGCTCCGGTCGGCGGGCCCGGTGCGCCGCGATGCGGTCGGCCCACTCCTCGTCCGGCCCGGTGCCGGCGGTCAGCGCGGCGCCGGTGCTCTCCGGCGCGGCGGCGGTGGCGACGTACCGGACGTGCGGCGCGTCCGCGACCAGGGCCTCGGCGAACTCCGACTTGCCCGAGCGCATCCCGCCGAGGATCAGAACGGTGTGGTACCCGTCATGCGACATGCCCGTACCCTACGGCCCGCGCACTAGGCTGGTGAGCGCACCCGGTCCTACGGTCCGGGCCTGTGTGGTGGGCCGGTCGGCCCGCCGCTGGTGAGGAGGGATGAACGGCGATGGCGTGGTCCTGGCGGTACGAAAACGGCGACGGCGAGCAGGTCGAGGGCCCCGGTGAAACCTTCACCAGCCAGGCCGACGCGGAGTCGTGGGTCGGCCAGACCTGGCGGGAGTTGACCGCGGCCGGCGTCGCCAACGTGGTCCTGGTCGACGACGACCGGGTGGAGTACCGGATGAGCCTGCAGCCGGCCGGTTCCTGATGGCCTACGGTCACCCGGGCGGTGTGGCGGTCGGGGTGTCGCGGGCGGCGTTCCGGCCCAGCCCGGTGTTCCTGGGCATCGTGGCCGTCTTCGTGGCGAGCGGCTGGATGGCCTGGACCGGTTGGGGCAGTGTGCGCTTCGACCTGTTCCTCTTCGTGATCTCGGGCTGGCTGGTCTCGCTGTGCCTGCACGAGTACTCGCACGCGCTGACCGGGTACCTGTCCGGTGATGTCAGCACGGCGGCGCGCGGGTACCTGACGCTCAACCCGTTGAAGTACACCCATCCCGTGCTGTCCCTGCTGCTGCCGGTGTTCTACCTGGTGATCGGCGGCATCGGGCTGCCGGGCGGGGCGGTCTGGATCGACCACCAACACATCCGGGGGCGGTGGAAGGACTCGCTGATCAGCCTGGCCGGTCCGGGCGTCAACGTGGTGTTCACGGTGGCTCTGGCCGCGCCGTTCGTGTTCGGCGTGCCGGGCGACACCCACGAGGAGTTCTGGGCGGGCGTGGCGTTCCTGGGCTTCCTCCAGTTGACCGCCAGCGTGTTGAACCTGATGCCGATCCCGGGCGTGGACGGCGGCAACGCGCTGCGCCCGTGGCTGCCGGCCGACTGGCGGCGCGGCTTCGACTACATCGCCCCGTGGGGTCTGTTCGCCTTCATCGCCCTGCTCTTCAACCCGACCCTGAACCGGCTCTTCTTCAACGTGGTGGACTCACTGGCCGACGCTGTCGGGCTGCCGGCCGACCGGTACGCGCTGGGCTGGCACCTGTTCCGCTTCTGGACCGACAGGTAGCTCGGCCGACCCTCCTTCCGGGGCCGGGTGGTCCTACTCGGCTCCGGGCCAGGATGCGGCAGCGGCGGCGAGCCGGTCGGCCACCTTGAGGTGGCCCTTGGCTCGGGCGGCTTCGGCGGGGGCGAGGCCGTCGTCGTTGCTGGCGGTAGCGTCGGCGCCGGCCGCGAGCAGCGCTTCGACCAGTTCGGCGTCGCCGTGGTCGGCGGCGGCCAGCAGCGGTGTCCAGCCGTGCCGCTGCCGCCCGTCGAGTCGCGCGCCGGCCGAGATCAGCAACAGCGCGATCTCCCGGTGCCCGCCGGCAGTGGCCGCGTGCAGCGGCTGGATGCGCATCGGGTTGTCGGCCACCGCGTCCACGTCCGCGCCGCGTTCGATGAGCAGCGCCGCGGTGGCCGGTGCGCCGAAGAAGGCGGCGAGTTGCAGCGGGGTGAACCCGTCCGGGGTACGCCGGTCCGGGTCCGCGCCGCCGTCCAGTGCCCCGGCCACCCCGGCGGTCAGGTCCAGCGCGGCGGCCTCGGCGAGGTCGGGCGTAACCAGCCCGGCGATGGTCCGGGCGAGCCCGGCTCTGCCCTGGTAGAGCGCGTAGAGCAGGGGAGTGGCGCCGGAGTCGTGTGGGCGGTGCCCGGCGTCCGGATCGGTCGTCAGGATCGCCCGGACGGCGTCGGTGTCGTCGCCGTCGATCGCGGAGAACAGATCCATCGCAGACCCTTCGATCGTCCGGTCTTTGGAGGATCGAAACACACGACGCCCTGATTACCGCCGAGGACGCCCCGGAAGCCTCGGCGACCCGCTGGAACGCGTCCTCGTCCGACCGCCGTGCTGAGTCCGGCTCGGCGGGCCATGCTGGACGGCATGGACACCACCGCCTTCGTCACCTGGGTCGCCGGCTACGAGGCCGCCTGGCGCGCACCCGGCACCGACGCCCTGGCCGCCCTGTTCACCTCGGACGCCAGCTACTCGCAGGGCCCGTACCGGGAGCCCGTCCTCGGCCTGCCCGCGATCGCGGCCATGTGGGCGGCCGAGCGCGACGGCCCGACCGAGGTGTTCACGATGTCCAGTGGGATCGTCGCCGTCCAGGGCGACACCGGCGTGGTCCGCGTCGAGGTCCGCTACGGCGACCCGGTCAGCCAGGAGTACCGCGACCTGTGGATCGTCCGGCTCGCCCCGGACGGCCGCTGCCACCACTTCGAAGAGTGGCCGTTCGCCCCCACCGACTAGCGCAAGAAGCCCCGGACCGGACGGCGGGAGAGCTGCCCGGTCCGGGGCCACCGGGTGTTACGGGCGGCTGGCGGGGGATTCCGTCTTCGCCGGGTCGCGCTCGACGATCGGGTCGAGGATCTCGTCGATCGCCTTGAGCAGATCGGCGTCGAGCTTCACGCCGGACGCCTTGACGTTGTCCTTGAGCTGCTCGGGGCGGGTCGCGCCGACGATCGCCGAGGAGACGTTCGGGTTCTGCAGCACCCAGGCGACCGCGAGCTGGGCCATCGTCAGCCCGGCCTGGTCGGCCAGCGGGCGCAGCCGCTGCACCCGGGTCAGCACCTCGTCGTCCAACCACCGGGCGATGAAGTTCGCCCCGGACTTGTCGTCGGTGGCCCGGGAGCCCTCCGGCGGCGCCTGCCCCGGCTGGTACTTGCCGGTCAGCACACCCTGCGCGATCGGCGACCAGACCACCTGGCCGACACCCAGCTCCTCGCAGGTGGGTACCACCTCGGCCTCGATCACCCGCCACAGCATGTTGTACTGCGGCTGGCTGGCGACGAGCTGGATGTTGAGCTGCTTGGCCAGCTCGTGCGCCGCCCGGATCTCCGACGCCTTCCACTCGGAGACACCGATGTAGTGCGCTTTGCCGGCGTGTACGACGTCGGCGAACGCCTGCATCGTCTCCTCCAGCGGCGTCGCGTAGTCGTAGCGGTGGGCCTGGTAGAGGTCGACGTACCCGGTCTGCAGCCGCTCCAGCGAGCCGTCGATCGACGCCAGGATGTGCTTGCGGGACAGGCCACGATCGTTGCGACCGGGACCGGTCGGCCAGAAGACCTTCGTGAAGATCTCCAGCCCGTCCCGGCGCTGCCCGGCCAGCGCCCGACCGAGCACCGACTCGGCGCGGGTACCGGCGTAGACGTCGGCCGTGTCGAACGTGGTGATGCCGAGGTCGAGGGCGGCGTGCACGCACTGCGTCGCCTGCTCCTCCTCGACCTGGGAGCCGTGGGTGATCCAGTTGCCGTACGAGATCTCGGTGACGAGCATCCCACTACGGCCAAGGTGACGGTATTCCATCCTCCGACCCTATCGGCGCAGCCGGACCGGGGCTTGGTGGGGGAGGCGTGGAGCGCGCAGGTTCAGAGGACCGGGCGGGAGTCGGAGAGCAGCCGGTCGATCTCGTCGCTGACGCCCATCCGGCTCGGGTGCGTCGGCGGGATCAGCGGCCGGCCGCGCCGGTCCAGCGCACCCCAGCGATGGCTGTTGTCGGTGATCAGGAACGCCACCGGGTGGATCACCACGGCCGGATGCACGGGCTCGACGAGTACCCGGCCGGCCCGGTCCACCACGCCCTTGCGGCCACCCAGCTCCACCACGGCCAGTCCCTCGTCGGAGAAGCCGTCGATGTAGCGGCCGTCGGACATCGCGGTGGCGAAGCCGTCGTAGGCGAACGGCACGATGACCCGGCCGACCCCGTCCACGGCGCCCCAGCGGCGGCCCCGGCGGACCGCCGCCATCCCGCGCCGGAACGGGCGGACGTCGTCGAAGCCGGTGGAGATGGTGACGTTGTTGTCTTTGTCGACGCCGATCCAGCGGGCGTTGCCGTCCCGGGACACCCAGGCCAGCCCGTCGGAGAAGCTGCTCACCCCGAGGTAGCCCGATTGTGCCGGGATCAGCGTCTGACCGGCCTCGTCGATCAGCTCCCAGGTCGGCACTCCGGGCCGCTGGACCCAGGCCACGCCGTCCCGGAACGGCTGCACGTCGTCGTACTCGGCGGACACCACTGTGTCGCCCTCGCCGTTGATGAACCCCCACAGCCCGGTGTTCTCGTCCAGCGCGGGCGTGGGCGGCTTGCCCAGTTGCAGGATCTCGTCGCGACCACGCGGGTACGGGCCCCAGCCGTTCTGCGCGACCTTGGTGAACACCGCGTCCAGCGCCATCTCGGTCTGCCGGATCAGCTGCGGGTCCTCCTCCTTGCGCAGCTCCAGGGCGCGCTCGAAGTGGTTGCACGCCTCGATGTAGCGGCCCTGGTCGTAGGAGCACTTGCCGGCGTGCTGGTGCATGGTGGCGCGCAGCCGGTCCGGCAGCTCGCTGGAGTTGGCCAGCGCGAACAGCCGGTCGGCCTCCTCGAACTCGCCGCGCCACTGCAGGACGTGGGCGAGCCGGGCCTGGGCGATGGCGATGCGCCGCAACTCGCCGGTGGCCTCCGCGTGGGCCAGCGCCAGCTTGCCGTCGGCCAGCGCCTTGGGCAGGTCGCCGAGGATGCGTGAGACCACCGCCCGCAGGCTGAGCAACCGGGCCCGGCGCGGGTTGTCGGAGAAGGCGTTGAGCTTGGTGGTGAGCAGATCGCGGACTTCGCGCAGCCGGTCCGGGTCGTCCGGGATCTCGCGCAGAGTCTCCGGGTCGAAGGTCCACTCCCACGCGGCGAGCGTCTGCTCCGGGTCGACGGCTTCGTCGATGCCGGGCTCGCCGGCCTCCTCGACCGGCTCGGCGTCGGCCACCGGGGCCGCGACGATCGCGTCCTCTTCGGCCAGCCCGTCTGCGGGCATGGTGGCGGTGTCGACGAACGGCACGCCGCCCGGTGGGGTGGGGCCGGTGAGAGCGTCCGGGGAGATGACCCGGTGCCCGTCGCCGGCGTAGAGACCGGGGGTGACGCCCGGCGGAGTCAGCCGGATCGGCCCACGGCGCGGGCCGCGCTGCTCGTTGCCGAGCACCCGGGGACGGAACTCGCCGCCGCCCGGACCGAACTCGGCGGGCCGGGCACGCTCGGCCCCACGCGGGCGGTCGGGTCCGTCGGGCGGGAGCCGGTCGGTGCCGTCCGCGGGGTAGGGCCGGTCGCGACGTTCCGGTCGGCCACCGTGCTCGGGGCGGCCGTACTGCTCGCCGCGGCCGGGTCGGCCGCCGCGTTCATCCCGCCCCGGGCGGTCGTCCCGTCCGGAGAGGTCGTCCCTGGGCTGGCGCGCTCGTCCCTGGGCTGGCGCTCGTCCCTGGGCTGGCGCTCGTCCCTGGCCTGGCGCTCGTCGCGCGGCCGGTCATCGCGGGCGGGCCGGTCATCACGGGGGTAGCCGCCGGGCCGGTCGGGTCGGCCGGTCCGGCCGGCCGGCGGACGCTCCGCCGGGTCCCGGCTGTCCGGGCCCCAGGGCTCGTCGTACTCGATGGCGTCTTCTTCGATGAGCGCCCGGTCACTGCGGGCGATCGGCCGCCCGGGGTGCTCCTGGTCGTCACGGCGTCGCTCGTCCCGGCCCGGTCCGCGCCCGCCCGGCTCCCGGCCACCGGGTTCCCGGCCATCCGGGTGCCCCGACTCGGGGTAGCTGCGGGCGGATCCCGGTGCGGGTACCCGCGCCTGTCCCCGGCCAGTGGCGCGCGACTGGGCCGGACGGACGCCGGGCTCGTCGGCGTCGCCGGTCGGCTGCTCGTCCGGTTCCGGGCGGCGTCGGGGCGGCACCGCGACGTCCTCTTCGGAACCCTCCTCGATCACCCGCCGCCAGGCCATCGTCGGCACGGTCGCCCAGGCGGGGTTGTGCGACCTTCGCCGCTCCTCGGGGCGCTCGTCGCGCTCGCTCACCGGATCCGCCCGGGGGTGCCCACCGCGGCTGACGCAGCGGGGGTGGCAGCGCGCACGCGGATCACCTCGCCTTGGGACGGCGGCCCCCGGAAAAGGAGCCGACAGCTGTGCTCCGGGGCGGGTACAGTCACTCGGCCCGGTGGGAAAGGAGGCTACGGCGTGGGGGACGTCGCCGCCAACACTTCCAGCTTCGCGCCGCCCCAGCCCTCGGTACCATATCGGACTTTCGGCGCGCTGGTTAGTGCCGGGTTCCGTCGATGGTCCACCTACCGCCAGGCAACCTTGGCCAGCCTCTCGGCCAACGTGGTGTTCGGCTTCCTGCGCAGTGCGGTGCTGCTCGCGGTGGCCGCGTCGACCGCCGGTCAGGTCGCCGGGTACGACCGGGGCCAGTTGCTCAGCTACGTCTGGCTGGGTCAGGCGATCATCGGCACGGTGGCGATATGGGACGGCACCGAACTGTCCGAACGGATCAGGTCGGGAGAGATCGCCGCCGATCTGCTCCGTCCGGTCCACCCCGTCCTCAGCTACCTGGCCACTGATGTCGGTCGGGCCGGGTACGCGGTGCTCGTCCGGTTCGCCGGTCCGGTACTGGTCGGTGCGCTCTTTTTCGACCTGCATGTCCCGCAACGCGCGGCCACCTGGCCGCTGGCCGTGCTCTCCCTGGTGCTCGCCGTGCTCGTCAGCTTCGGCTGCCGGTACCTGGTCGGAACCTGCGCGTACTGGCTGCTCGACGCCCGTGGCCCGTGGATGCTCTGGGTGGTGGCCTCGGGCGTGCTCGGCGGGCTGTACTTCCCCCTGCACTTCCTGCCCGGTCGGGTGGTGACCGCGCTGTGGCTGGCCACTCCGTTCCCGTCGCTGCTGCAGGCGCCGTGCGACGTGGTGGTGGAGCGCGGCTCGACCGGGGTCGCGGTGGGCCTGGTCGCGATCCAGGCGGCCTGGGCCGTCGTGCTGCTCGGCGGCTGTGTCCTGGTGCAGCGGCTGGCCGAGCGACACCTGGTGATCCACGGTGGCTGACACCCTGCGCACCTACCGGGAGCTGGGCCGAGGACAGTTCCGGGCGCAGGCGTCCTACCGGGCGTCGTTCGTGGTCGAAGCGCTCGGGTCGACGCTCTCCTCGGCCATGGAGATCGTCTCGGTGCTGGTGCTGTTCCGGGTGACCCCGAGCCTGGCCGGCTTCGGGGTGGGCGAGACGCTGCTCATCACGTCGCTGGCGATGACCGGCTTCGCGCTGGCCGAACTGGCCGCCGGCAACCTCGACCGGCTGCGCGAGTATGTGCGCCGGGGCACCCTGGACGCGCTGCTCTGCCGACCCCGCCGGGTATTGCCGCAGTTGGTCTTCGCCGACCTGTCGCTGCGCCGCTTCGGACAGGTCGCCGCCGCTCTGATCGCGCTGGTCGGCGCGGCGACGATCGCGCCGGTGCGCTGGGATCCGGCCCGGACCGTGCTGCTGGTGCTGACCCCGCTGTGGGCGGCGGTCTTCTTCGTGGCGTTCTTCGTGGCCGGGTCGACGGTGGCGTTCTTCTGGGTGGAGTCGGGCGAGTTCGCCAACGGCTTCACGTACGGCGGGCGGCAGTTCACCGCGTACCCGGTGAACATCTACGGCCGGACGTTGCGCGGCCTGTTCGCGTTCGGGCTGGGCTTCGCCTTCGTCGCCTACTACCCGGCGCTGTGGATCCTGGCCCGGCCGGACCCGCTGGGTGGACCGGCCTGGCTGGGCTGGTGTGGCCCGCTGGTGGCGGGCCTGGCCTGCCTGGTCGCCGCAGCGCTGTGGCGGTTCGGGCTGCGGCGCTACCGGGGCGCCGGCTCGTGACCGGCGCGACCACCGTGCCACTCAGGGCAGCCGTGCCAGACACGACAGCCGGGGCAGGCGGCGTGGGCAGAGCAGGCGAGGGGAGCGGCAGATGACGGTGATCGAGACGCGCGGACTGCGCCGGGAGTACACGGTGCGGGTCAAGGCCGGTCGGCTGCGGCGGACCCGGCGCACGGTGGCGGCGGTCGACGGGGTGGACCTCACGGTGCAGCGGGGGGAGCTGCTCGGGTACATCGGGCCGAACGGGGCAGGCAAGTCGACCACTCTGAAGATGCTCACCGGCGTGCTCGCGCCGAGCGGCGGGCAGGTCCGGGTGTGCGGGCTGACTCCGGTGCCGCAGCGGTTGCGGCTGGCCGGGCAGATCGGCGTGGTCTTCGGCCAGCGTTCGCAGCTGTGGTGGGACCTGCCGCTGAAGGACTCGTTCGAGCTGCTGCGGCACGTCTTCCGGGTACCGGCCGCCGAGCACGCGGCCCGGCTGCGCCGGTACACGCGCGATGCTCGGGCTGGACGAGTTCGCTGACACCCCGGTGCGGCAGCTGTCACTGGGCCAACGGATGCGCGGCGAGTTGACGGCCGCGCTGCTGCACGGTCCCCGGGTGCTGTTCCTGGACGAGCCGACCATCGGCCTGGACGTGGTCAGCAAGCAGGCGGTGCGCGCGTTCCTCGCCGAACTCGGTGGGCGGGGCGACACCACGGTGGTGCTGACCACGCACGACCTGGCCGACATCGAGCGGCTGTGCCGGCGACTGGTGGTGATCGACCACGGCCGGGTGGTGCACGACGGCGGCATCGAGCGAACTGCACAGCCGGTACGGCTCGCGGCGGCGGGTGCTGATCGAGTTGGACGAGCCGCTTGCCGAGCCGGTCACAGTGGCCGGGGCGAGCCTGGAGCGCAGTGAAGCGGACGGCCGGCGGTTGACGTATCTGCTGGACGACGGCGGCGCGGGCGAGTTGGTGGCCCGGTTGGCGCAGTGCGGCGGCTTGCGTGACGTGCGGATCGCCGAGCCGGAGATCGAGGACGTGGTGGCCCGCCTCTACGCCGCAGCGGCCCCGCCGGTTCCCTCCGCCCCGGCGGCGCCAGCCGACCCGCCGACGCCGGCTGCGCTGGTCAGCGGTGCTCCATGACGAGGACCGCCCAACTGCCGGGGGCGAGCGCCTCGTAGCTGTGCGGGGCGTCGCCGGGGAAACTGACGTAGTCGCCCGGCTGGACGTCGATCGGGGCGTCGGTGGGGCCGGTGCGGATCCGGCCGCCGCCGACGATCAGATGCTCGACGGTACCGGGCAGGTGCGGGTCCGCCAGCCGGGTGCTGCCCGGCTCCAACTCGATCACGTAGATGTCCCGTCGCGAGTGCCCGGCCCCCGCGCTGAGCAGGGTACCGGCGAAGCTGGCCAGCTCGGACGGGATGCGGGTACCCGAACCCGCGCGCACCACCCGGACCGCCGTCGCGGCCGGCTCGACCAGCCGGCTGAACGGGATGTCGAGGGCCACGCCGAGCGCCCAGAGCGTCTCCACGCTCGGGTTGCCGACGCCGGCTTCGAGCTGGGAGAGGGTGGACTTGGCCAGCCCGGCGCGCTTGGCCAGCTCGCTCAGGGACAGCCCGGCCCGTTCGCGCTCGCGACGCAGCGAGGCGGCGATGGTGGCCAGTGGCGAGGACTCCGGCACTGTTCGCTCCAGCGGTACGAGTAATCGGTTTGACGAACGCTGCATCCGGTCGCAGGATGGAGTTGTGTTCATCATAGAGAACATTCGTACGCCCTGGCGAACGGTATCGAGCCTGCCATTGTGGCAGTCGGTTGACCGCCGGCTGGCCCGGGACGTGCTGGCGCTGGCCGTGGCCGCCGGGTTCGTCGGGCTCTCCTTCGGCGCCATCACGGTCGGCAGCGGCCTGCCGTTCTGGGTCGTACCCGCGATGTCGATCTTCGTGTTTGCCGGTGGCTCGCAGTTCATCGCGGTCGGCCTGGTGAGCGCCGGCAACCCGGTGGCCGCGATCTTCGCCGGCCTGCTGCTCAACGCCCGGCACCTGCCGTTCGGCATGAGCGTGGCCGACGTGATCGGCCGGAGTTGGCCGGCCCGGCTGGTCGGCAGCCACCTGCTGATCGACGAGTCGACCGCGTTCGCGCTGGCCCAGCGCGACCCGGCGCGCCGCCGCGCGGCGTACTGGCTGACCGGGATCAGCCTGTTCGTGCTGTGGAACACCGGCAGCCTGGTCGGCGGCTGGATCGGGCACGCGGTCGGCGACCCGGCCACCTTCGGCCTGGACGCGGCCTTCCCGGCCGGCCTGCTCGCCCTGCTGCTGCCCAGCCTGCGGGCCCGCGAGCCGCGTCGGGTCGCGGTGCTCGGTGCCGGCGTCGCGGTGCTCACCACCCCGCTGCTGCCCGCCGGGCTGCCGGTCCTGCTGTCCCTGACCGGCCTGCTCACCGCCCTCCGCCGCCGCCGCGCCGCGGCCACCGCCCCGACCGCGACCACCGCAGCACAGCCGGCGACCAGGGGAGAACAGCCGGTCGCGACCGGGGGAGAACGGCCCGCCACGACCGGCGGAGATCGGCAGGCAGCTGAGGATCAGGAGGTGGCGACGTGTTGATCGTGGTGATCGGGCTGCTGGCGGTGGGTACCTACGGGTTCCGACTGGGCGGGGTGCTGCTGCACGATCGGCTGAAACTGCCGGAGTCGGTGGCCCGGGTACTGCCGCTGGCCGCGGTGGCGCTGCTCGGCGCGCTGGCGGTGACCGCGGCGGTCACCGAGAGCGGCGGCTTCGCCGGCTGGGCCCGGCCCGCCGGGGTGCTCGCCGGATTGATCGCGGCGCTGTGCCGGCTGCCGTTCGTGGCCGTCGTGGTGATCGCCGCCGGCACGGCCGCCCTGCTCCGCCTCTGCGGCGTCGCCTGACCAGCGAAGGCTCCCGTATCGAGCCGGAAGCGCGAACCGGGAAAGCAGAAAGTCCGGGTCGGCAGCGCGCTGACCCGGACTTCGACTGTGCTCAGCCGGCGTTGTCCGGCTGGCGTCGCTCAGATCTTGTCGCCGACCTTGACCTGCGGCTTCGGGATGCGCAGCCGGCGGATCGAGATGCCGCGCATCAGCGTGTAGAAGTAGAGCCCGCGCAGACCCTGGGTCTCCTTCGGCAGCCGCTCGGCGGCCAGCTTCTTCACCTTGCGGACGATCACGAAGTTGTCCACCAGGGTGGCCAGCATCAGGAACAGCAGCGCGCCGTTGGCGAGGGAGCGCACCGCGACCGGGAACGCGCCCATCGAGAAGATCAGGATGACGAAGAGGCCGAAGAACAGGATGGTCGCCACGTTGAAGCGGCTGTCCACCACGTTGCGGGCCAGCCGACGGACCGGGCCCTTGTCCTTGGGGAGCAGGTAGCGCTCGTCGCCGGCCATCATCCCCTTGCGGCTCTCCTCGCGGATCGCCCGGGTGCGCTCGCGGGAGCGGGTGGCGGCCTCCTTGCGGTTGGCCGGCACCGGCTCGACCGCGCGACGGTTGGCCGACGGGCGCTTGGGGGTCGCCTCGCCCTTCTTGGCGGTGACCGCACGCGGAGCCCGGGTCAGCACGGACTCAGCGGACTCCTCCTCGACGACAGTGTCGACGGGGGCGGAGGACTGACGACGAAAGAGGGAAGCCACCTGTGAAGGGTAGCCGATCGCCGGGCCTTGTCGGCAGGCCCGGCGAGGCGCTGCCGGCCACCCCGGCAGACCCGGGGTGACCAGCGACTACGGCCGTTCGGCGTGCGCGCCGAGGGCGGCCAGTTTGGCGTCGAAGTCCTCGTACCCGCGATTGATCAGGTTCACCCCGTAGACGTTCGAGGTGCCCTCGGCGGCCAGCGCCGCGATCAGGTGACTGAAGCCACCACGCAGGTCCGGGATGACCAGATCGGCCGCGTGCAGCTTGGACGGGCCGGCGATCACCGCGGAGTGCTTGAAGTCGCGCCGGCCGAACCGGCACGGGGTACCGCCGAGGCAGTCGCGGTAGACCTGGATGGTCGCGCCCATGGTGTTCAGCGCGTCGGTGTAGCCGAACCGGCGCTCGTACACGGTCTCGTGCACGATGGACAGCCCGCGCGCCTGGGTGAGCGCGATCACCAGCGGCTGCTGCCAGTCGGTCATGAAGCCGGGGTGCACGTCGGTCTCGATGGCCACCGGGCGCAGCTCGTCGCCGGGGTGCCAGAACCGGATGCCGCCGGTGGGCGAGTCGTCCACCGAGAACGCGCCGCCCACGGCGGTGAACACGTTCAGGAAGGTCATCATGTCGACCTGGCGGGCGCCGCGCACCATGATGTCGCCCTTGGTGGCCAGCGCGGCACAGGCCCAGCTCGCCGCCTCCAACCGGTCCGGGATCGGCCGGTGGTCGTAGCCGCGCAGCTTCGGCACGCCCTCGATCTCGATCACCCGGTCGGTGTGCACCTTGATGATCGCGCCCATCTTCTGCAGGATGCAGATCAGGTCGATGATCTCCGGCTCCACGGCGGCGTTGCGCAGCTCGGTGACGCCCTCGGCGCGGACGGCGGTGAGCAGTACCTGCTCGGTGGCGCCGACGCTCGGGTAGGGCAGCTCGAACTTGGTGCCGTGCAGGCCGTTCGGGGCGGTCAGGTGCAGCCCCTCCGGGGCCTTGTCGACCACCGCGCCGAACTGGCGCAGCGCGGCCAGGTGGAAGTCGATCGGCCGGTCGCCGATGTGGCAGCCGCCCAGGTCGGGAATGAAGGCGTGGCCGAGCCGGTGCAGCAGCGGGCCGCAGAGCAGGATCGGGATGCGGCTGGAGCCGGCGTGCACGTTGATCTCGTCGACGCCTGCCCGCTCGACGTTCACCGGGTCGAAGGTGTAGCTGCCGTCCCGCTCGCTGACCGCGACGCCGTGCAGTTCAAGCAGCCCGCGGACCACTTCGACATCCCGGATCGTCGGGACGCCGTGCAGCGTGCTGGGGGTTTCGCCGAGGACGCTGGCGACCATCGCCTTGGAGACGAGGTTCTTGGCGCCCCGTACCCGGATCTCGCCGTGGAGCGGCGCACCGCCGTGTACGCGCAGAACGTCCTTGGTCACGCAAACCTCCGGCACTGGAGTGGGGCGGGGAAACTGAGGTGCGGTCACTGTGGGTAGCGACATGGCCCTGGTTGGTGGGGGCAAGCAGGGGCTCGAACTTATCGCTGATAATCGCCAGGGCAGCATAGCGGCAAACCCTGGGTGATGTAGCCCACAGGATGCGGGAGTGTCTGAAACTACGTACGGTAGCGGAATCCCTACCGCTGCGGGCGGGTTAGGGCAGGGCCAGCATCCGGTCCAGGGCGGCGCGGGCGAAGCCTGCGGTGCGCTCGTCCACCGTGATCCGGTTGGGTACCCGACCGGCCACCAGCTCCTCCAGCGCCCACACCAGGTGCGGCAGGTCGATGCGGTTCATCGTGGAGCAGTAGCAGACGGTCTTCTCCAGGAAGCTGATCTGCTTGTCCGGGTGGGCATTGGCCAGCCGGCGGACCAGATTCAGCTCGGTGCCGACGGCCCACTTCGAGCCGGCCGGGGCCGCCTCGATCAGCCGGATGATGTACTCCGTCGAGCCCACGTAGTCGGCCGCAGTCACCACCTCGTGCCGGCACTCCGGGTGCACCAACACGTTCACCCCCGGTACCCGGGCCCGGATGTCCTCGACGTTGGCGAGGGTGAACCGGCCGTGCACCGAGCAGTGGCCGCGCCACAGGATCATCTTCGCCGCCCGCAACTGCTCCTCCGTCAGCCCGCCACCCGGCTTGTGCGGATCCCACAGCACACAGTCGGCAAGCGTCAGCCCCAGCTCCAGCACCGCCGTGTTCCGACCGAGGTGCTGGTCGGGCAGGAAAAGCACCTTCTCGCCGCCGGCCCCGCCCTGCGCCGGGTCGCCGTCGCCCGGCGCGAACGCCCAGTCCAGCGCCCGCTTCGCGTTCGACGAGGTACACACCACGCCACCGCGCTCGCCGACGAAGCCCTTGATGTCGGCGGAGGAGTTCATGTACGTCACCGGCACGGTGACGTCGGCCAGCCCCAGTTCGGTCAGCCGGTCCCAGGCCGCCTCGACCTGGGAGAGCACCGCCATGTCGGCCATCGAGCAGCCGGCCCCCAGGTCCGGCAGCACCACCGCCTGCCGCTCGCTGGTCAGGATGTCCGCGCTCTCGGCCATGAAGTGCACGCCGCAGAAGACGATGAACTCGGCCTCCGGCCGGGCCGCCGCGTCCTTGGCCAGCTTGAACGAGTCCCCGGTCACGTCCGCGAACTGGATCACTTCGTCGCGCTGGTAGTGGTGGCCGAGGATGAAGGCCCGGTCGCCCAGCGCCGCACGCGCCGCACGGGCGCGGGCCACCAGGTCCGGGTCGCTCGGCGCGGGCAGGTCGCCCGGGCAATCCACGCCCCGCTCGGACGCCGCGTCGGTGCCCCGGCCGAGCAGCAGCAGCGCGGTGGCGGTGGGAGAGGGTTCGGCGAAACCAGTCGTCACCTCGCCATCGTCGCACAGCGTCCGGCGGCCCCCCGTGGCCAGCGGACGTGACGTGCGAGACTCGCGGACGTGCGAGTGTTGATCTGTCCGGACAAGTTCGCCGGCACGTTGAGCGCCGTCGAGGTGGCCCGCGCGGTGGCCGACGGCTGGATCGCCGCCAGCCCGGCTGACGAGCTGGTCTGCCGGCCGCTGGCCGACGGTGGGCCCGGCTTCCTGGACGTGGTGCAGGCCGCGGTGGGCGGCGACCGCCTGCCGATCGCCACCGTGGACCCGCTGGGCCGGCCGGTCACCGGGGAGATTCTCCGGGTCGGTGCGACCGCCTACCTGGAGTGTGCCCAGGCGTGCGGGCTGCACCTGCTGGCACAGGACGAACGAGACCCGAAGATCACCACGTCGTACGGGCTGGGCGTGCTGGTCGCCGCGGCGGTCGAGTCCGGGGTACGGCAGATCGTGGTGGGGCTGGGCGGCTCGGGTACCAACGACGCGGGCGCCGGCCTGCTCGCCGCCCTGGACGCCGCGCCGCTGGACGCGGCCGGATACGCCCTGCCCTACGGCGGCGCGGCCCTGCTCGCCTGCACCGCGCTCGGCGGGGTGCCCCGGCTGCGGGGTGTCAGCCTGGTCGCCGCCACCGATGTGACCTCGCCGCTGACCGGTATCTACGGTGCGAGCGCCGTGTTCGGGCCGCAGAAGGGCGCCAGCCGCGAGGACGTACACCTGCTGGACGCCGCCCTGACCGGCTTCGCGCAGGTGCTGCAGACGCTGCCGGACTGCCCCCCCGAGCTGGCTGCGCAGCCCGGCGCGGGCGCGGCCGGTGGGTTGGGCGCCGCGCTGCTGGCGCTGGGCGGCACCGTGGTCTCCGGCATCGGCCTGGTCCGCGAACTGACCGGGCTGGACGCCGCGCTGGACGCCGCCGACCTGGTGATCACCGGGGAGGGCAGCTTCGACGAGCAGTCGCTGCGCGGCAAGGTGGTCGGCGGAGTGGCCGGCGCAGCCCGTGACCTGGGGCTGCCGTGCCTGGTGGTGTGTGGGAGGTCGACCGCCGGGCGCCGGGAGTCGATGGCGGCCGGGGTCACCGAGACCTACCCCCTGGTGGCGCACTTCGGCTCGGTGGAGGCCGCGATGTCCCGTCCCGCCGAGGGCCTCACCGCCATCGGTGGACGGCTCGCGAAGCAGTGGGCCCGCTGAGACCGCGAGCCGGCCGGCAAGGTGGTCCCGGGGTCGTGAGTGATCGACGCCACCGGGGTTGACTGGGAAATAACGCGTGCAACGATGGGAATGTCGTGCGCGCGGGCTAGCGTTGTGTGGCAGGACGTAGAGACCACCGCTTCGGCGCACCCCGGTGCTGCCGGACTCCAAGCACCACGGGAGTGCATCGTGACCGTAAGCCAGAGCGAGCAGCAGACCCAGGCCGCCACCAGCATCGTCCTCAGCGAGGTCGCCGCCGAGAAGGTCAAGGCACTGCTCGACCAGGAAGGCCGTGACGACCTGCGGCTGCGGGTCGCCGTGCAGCCCGGTGGCTGCTCCGGCCTGCGTTACCAGTTGTTCTTCGACGAGCGTTCGCTCGAGGGTGACGTGGTGACCGAGTTCCCGACCGGCGAAGGCGCCGTCGAGGTGGTCGTCGACCGGATGAGCTCCCCGTACCTGGCCGGCGCGACGATCGACTTCGCGGACCGGATCGACGCCCAGGGCTTCACCATCGACAACCCGAACGCCGGCGGCTCCTGCGCCTGCGGCGACTCCTTCCACTGAGTCGGTCCCCGGCGAGCCGGGGCCAGCATCATCAGCGACGGGCACACCTCCCTACCGGGGGTGTGCCCGTCGCTGTCTGCGCAGCCCGTCGGCCCTCACCCGAGCGGAACCTGATCAGCGCGCGAGGACGGCGGGTACTCTGACGGGTCCGAGGGCGCACCGATGCGCGGCCGTACACCGTTGGGACAGGCATGAAGATCGCGGTTACCGGGTCCATCGCTACCGACCACCTGATGCACTTTCCCGGCCGGTTCGCCGAGCAGCTGCTCGCTGACCAGCTGCACAACGTGTCGCTGTCGTTCCTGGTGGACGACCTGGTGGTCCGGCGCGGTGGGATCGCCGCGAACATCGCCTTCGGGATGGGCCAGCTCGGCCTGCGCCCGGTGCTGGTCGGCGCGGTCGGCGCGGACTTCGCCGACTACCGCTCCTGGCTGGAGCGCAACGGCGTGGACTGCGACTCGGTGCACGTCAGCGCGGTCGCGCACACCGCCCGGTTCGTCTGCACCACCGACGAGGACATGTGCCAGATCGCGTCGTTCTACGCCGGCGCGATGTCCGAGGCCCGGCAGATCGAACTGCTCCCGATCGCCGACCGGATGGAGGGCCTGGACCTGGTCCTGGTCAGCGCGAACGACCCGGCCGCGATGTTGCGGCACACCCAGGAGAGCCGCCAGCGCGGGTACGCGTTCGTGGCCGACCCGTCCCAGCAGCTCGCCCGGATGTCCGGCGACGACGCCCGGGAGTTGATCGACGGCGCGGCCTTCCTGCTCAGCAACACCTACGAGAAGGAGCTGCTGGAGGCGAAGACCGGGCTGTCCGACACCGACGTGCTGGACCGGGTCGGCATCCGGGTCACCACGCTGGGCAAGGACGGGGTCCAGATCACCGGTCGTGACCTCGACCCGATCCACGTACCGGCCGCCAAGATCGTCCAGGCGTACGACCCGACCGGCGTCGGGGACGGCTTCCGTGCCGGCTTCTTCACGGCCCGCTCCTGGGGCCTGTCGCTGGAGCGCTGTGCCCAGGTCGGCGCGCTGCTCGCGGCCCTGGTCCTGGAGACCGTAGGCACCCAGGAGTACCAGGTGCGCTCGGACGAGTTCAGCAAGCGGCTGGCCGAGTCCTACGGCGAGGACGCCGCCGCCGAAGTCACCCCGTTCCTGCCGAGCATCCTCTGACCGCAGGTCAGGGCGCTCTGATCGCCGGTCACGGCGGTTGACCAGCGCGGGTTACGGCGCTGCGGTACGCCGCACGTCGTAGCTGTCGGGGGCGGGGCTGCCGAGGTAGTCCTGGCGGCGGATGCGGCACCAGGCGGGGATGTCGTTGGCGGCCGCCGGGTCGTCGGCGAGGATCCGCACCACCGCGCCGACCTCGATCAGCGGCAGCCGGCGGGCCAACGCGATCACCGGCTGCGGGCAGCGCTGACCGAGGCAGTCCAGGATCTCGACGGGCTCGTCACTCACAGGTCTGCCACCCCCGCCTCGGCGCGTACCCCAGCCACCAGGCCCGGCAGCGTGTCCAGGAACCGCTCGACGTCCTCCGCCCGGGTACCCCGGGGCAGCGACACCCGGACGTTGCCGTGCGAGAGCACGCCCATCGCCTCCAGCACGTGACTGGGGCGCAGCGTGCTGGAGGTGCACGACGAGCCGGACGAGACGGCGAAGCCAGCCCGGTCCAGGGCGTGCAGCAGGGCCTCGCCGTCGACGTACAGGCAGGAGAAGGTGACCAGGTGCGGCAGCCGGCGCACCGGGTCGCCGACCACCTCCACGTCCGGGATCTCGGTGGCCACCCGGTCCCGGATGTGGTCCACCAGGGCACGTAGTCGGGCCGGCTCGGCGTCCCCGTCGGCCAGCACGGCGCGCAGCGACGCGGCGGCGGCCACCACGGCAGGCAGGTTCGGCGCGCCGGGCTGGTCCAGCGAGCCGGCGTCGACCCCCGGCCACGGCGGGACGAAGCGGGCGCCCTTGCGGACCACCAGTACCCCGACGCCGGGCGGGCCGCCCCACTTGTGCGCGCTCGCGGCGAGCACGCTCCACCCGGCGGGTACCGGCTGCCAGGTCACCGAGGCCGCTGCGTCCACGAAGACCGGGACCTCGGCGGCCGCGGCGGCGGCGTAGACCTCCGGGAGCGGTTGGCTGGTGCCGGCCTCGTGGCTGGCGCTGAGCACGCTGGCCAGCGCCACCCCGGGGGCGGCCACCGCGGTCGCGAAGGCGGCCAGGTCGAGTCGGCCGGTCCGGTCCACCGGCACCGCCACGGCGCTCCCCCCGGCCGCCTGGTGCGCGGCCACCGCGTGCAGGACCGCGGAGTGCTCGATGGCCGAGTGCGCCACCGTGCCGCCGACTCGGGACCGGCCGGCGGCCAGGCCGGCGACGGCGGCCTGAGCTGCGGCGGTACCGCTGGTGGTGAAGCCGACCTCGTCCGCGCGCACCCCCAGGGACTCGGCGACCGACGCCCGCGCCGCGTCCAGGAGCTGGCGGGCGCGACGGCCGGGCGCATAGAGCTTCGCCGGGCCGACCCAACCGTCCGCACCCGCCGCGACCAGGGCCTGGGCCACCACCGGATGCGGCGGCGCGCCGGCCGCGGCGTCCAGGTAGACATAGCCCTCCACGCCGGCAACGCTAGTCGGCGGCCCGCCGGTCCCGGCACGGGCCGCCACCGCGGGGCCGCCACCGGCGCGACGTGGCCGCGCAGCGGGCGGGGCGGGGGCTGCGCAGCCGGCGGCCGGAGGCGCGCCCAAGGTCGACCCCACCCCGAAGGTGGGCACCCAGGTCGAGTAATGTCGCGCTCGTTGGTGCCGCCGAACCGTGACAGACGGTGTGTCGCCGTTTGATCCGGTGGCGCACCCGACAGGCACGTTCCGCGCCCGCGGGTACAGCGCTGCTAGGAAGGCAGGAGCAGGGTGGTCGCACGGGGCAGTGAAAGCAGGCGCCCGGTTGAGCGGTCCGGGCGGGGTCGGCTGGGCCGGTACGCCGGACTGTCCGCGCTTGCCGTGGGCACACTGATCGCCCTGAGCGGCTGCAGTGTGGACGATGCGTTCTACTTCGGCTGGCCGAAGGGCGGCATCACCGACCAGTCGCAGAAGATGTTCGACCTGTGGGTCGGCTCGACCATCGCCGCGCTGGTCGTCGGCGTGCTGGTCTGGGGCCTGATCTTCTGGTGCGTGGTGCGCTACCGCAAGCGCGGCGAGGAGCTGCCCGCGCAGACCCGGTACAACCTGCCGATGGAACTGCTCTACACGGTGCTGCCGTTCCTGGTCATCGCGGTGCTGTTCTACTACACGGCGGTCACCGAGACCGAGGTCAACCAGGTGTCCGCGAACCCGGACGTGACCGTCCAGGTGGACGCCTTCAAGTGGAACTGGCAGTTCAGCTATCCGCAGGCCAAGGACGCCGCGGGCGACCCGGTCACCACCATCGGGTCCAGCGACTACGTGCCGGTGCTCGTGGTCCCCACCGGACGGTCGATCCTGTTCAAGGAGCACTCGGCCGACGTCATCCACTCGTTCTGGGTACCGGAGCTGCTGTTCAAGCGGGATGTGTTCCCGGGCAACGTGCACAACGAGTTCCAGGTGACCATCATCAAGGAGGGTGCGTACGTCGGCCGCTGTGCCGAGCTGTGCGGCGCCTACCACTCGATGATGAACTTCGAGGTGCGCGCCGTGACGCCGGAGAAGTACCAGCAGTTCCTGGCGGCCAAGCAGGCCGGCAAGTCGACGCCGGAGGCGCTGCAGGCGATCGGTGAGTCGCCGTTCGCCACCACCACGATCCCGTTCGACACCGACCGCACCGACCGCTCCACCAAGTGACGCCGAGGATCGAGGTCAGATCATGAAGAGTGAGTATCGACTTTTCGGGCTGCTGTCGGCGTTCCTGTTCGTGATGGCCGCGGTGTACTGGTTCTGGACCAAGGGCTCGGCCGGTACCCCGAACAACCCGGCCGGCGCGGAGTGGATCGGCACCACCGCCCTGATTCTTTCCGGGCTGCTCTGCGGCATGGTGACGTTGAGCCTGTGGATCGTGTCCCGGCGCATCGACCCGCGCCCGGAGGACCGCCCCGAAGCCGAGATGACCGACGGTGCCGGCGAGGTCGGCTTCTTCAGTCCGGGCAGCTACTGGCCGTTCGGCGCCGCGCTGGCTTCGCTGGTGGCCGGCATCGGCCTGGTCTACTGGGAGCCGTGGCTGATCGGGCTGGGCATCATCGCCGTGCTGTTCATGGGCGCCGGCTTCCTCTTCGAGTACTACACCGGCTCCCGCCGAGTTGCCGAATAGCGGTTGCCGAATAGCCTTCGCCGGGCGGCCGTAGCCGTCGCGCGCTGAAACGCCCGCCGTCCCCGAATCGGGAGCGGCGGGCGTTCTGCTTGCGAACGAAAGAGTCAGGCGGGGCGCAGGCTGCCGGCCAGCGTCACCCAGCGGTCCAGGGCGTCGGCTGCCGCGCCCGAGTCGATCGCGGCGGCGGCCCGGTCGATGCCGGCGCGCAGCTTGGCCGGCAGGTCGTCGGCGAGGGTCCCGGTGCCGACCGCGTCGTGGGCGGCGATCGCGGCGGCGGCGTTGAGCAGCACCGCGTCCCGGACCGGGCCGGGTTCCCCGGCGAACACCCGGCGTGCCACGTCGGCGTTGAAGGCGGCGTCCGCGCCGCGCAGGTCCGCCGGCTTGGCCCGGTCGATTCCCAGGTCCGCGGCGTCCAGCACGGTGGGCGTGACGGTGCCGCCGCTGACCACCCAGAGCCGGGTGGGTGCGCAGACAGTGAACTCGTCCAGGCCGTCCTCGCCGCGCATCACCAGCACGCTCGCGCCGCGGGTGGCGAACACGTCGGCGAGCACCCCGGCCATCCGCTCGTCCGCGCAGCCCACCGCGCCGGCCCGGGGCTGCACCGGGTTGGTCAGCGGGCCGAGGAAGTTGAAGGCGGTGGGCACACCCAGCTCGCGCCGGGCCACGGCGGCGTGCCGCATGCCCGGGTGGAAGGCGGCCGAGAAGCAGAACCCGATGCCGACCTCGGTGATGCACCGGGCCACCGCAGCCGGCGCCAGATCCAGCGGCACGCCGAGGTATTCGAGCAGGTCGGCGGAGCCGCAGGCGGACGAGGCGGCCCGGTTGCCGTGCTTGATGACCCGTAGCCCGGCGCCGGCCAGCACCAGCGAGCCCATCGTGGAGATGTTCACCGTGTGCGCCCGGTCGCCACCGGTACCCACGATGTCCACCGCCTCGGCCCGCACCGACTCCGGCAGCTCCAGTCGGGTGGCGTTGGCGAGCATGGCGGCCGCGAACCCGGCGATCTCGGCCGGCGACTCGCCCTTGGCCCGCAGCGCGATGACGAAGCCGGTGGTCTGCACCGGCGTGGCCGCGCCCGCCATGATCTCGCCCATCGCCCAGTCGGTGTCGGCGGTGGCCAGATCCTCCCCGCGCAGCAGTGCGGCGAGCAGGTTCGACCAGGAACGATTCGACTCAGCCATGTCGGCTGCCCTCCGGGCGGGGTGTGGGGCGACTTTGATCCGGTCGCAGGCGCCCGGTTCGGCGCCGACGCCGGATCATTGTCGGGGGAGTGGGGTCAGGCGACGGCGCGCTCGCGCAGCAGCGCGGCGACGGTGCGTCCGGTGGTGACCGGGTCGAGCGGGTGCACCAGGGTCGCGTCGGCCTTGGCGTAGGCGGCCAGCCAGCGGTCCGCGGCGCGGGCGATGACCAGCACGATCGGCGGACAGTCGGCAATTTCGTCGCGCAACTGCCGGGCGATGCCCAGGCCACCGGCGGGCTGCGCCTCGCCGTCGAGGACCACCGCGTCGATGTCGTACGTCTCGATGGTGCGCAGGCAGGCCGCGTAGTCCGAGGAGTCGGTGAACTCGACCTCGAGGTCGATAGCCGGCCGGGTGCCGATGGCCAGCTTCATCTGCTCGCGGACCTTCGGATCGTCGCTGTAGAGCAGGACGGTGTACGTCATCGGTGGGGCTCCCTCGTCGCGTGCCTGCTGATCGTACCGAACCGGGGTCCGTGCTGGTCTCAGCCCGGGGTGGACTGCTCCCACCAGGGCTTTTCCCAGATCTCGTCGCCGTCTTCCACTGTGCTGCCGGTCTCGCGGCCGGTGTCGGCTACGGCGCCGGTGGTCGGGCGGCGGGGTGGGGCCGCGGCGGCGCGATTTCGGGCCAGTTGCCGGTCCACCCGGCGGGCCTCCCGGTCGGCGTCGCGCATCCACTGCACCACCAGCACCGCGAGCATCGTCACACTGACGATTTCGCCACCGGCCCAGAGGATGCCGCCGGCCAGCACCTGGTCCTGTTTGGGATCGGTCCAGGACAGGCCCAGGCTCGGGTACCAGTCGCCGCCGATCAGCGAACTGCTCTGCATGATGGTCAGCCCGAGCACCGCGTGGAACGGGGTGGAGAGCAGCATCAACAGCGCCCGGCCGGGGTACGGCCAGCGGCCCGGCAGCGGGTCCAGCCCGAGCAGCGGCCAGAAGAACAGGCAGCCGGTGAACAGGAAGTGCGCGTGCACCAGCTCGTGCAGCCACTCGTGTTGCAGGGTCTGCCGGTAGAGGCCGGTGAAGTAGAGGGCGAACGGGTTGGCCACGAACAGCGCGTAGGCCAGCAGCGGGTACGTGAGCACCTTCGCGGGCCGGCTGTGCAGGACCGTCACCAGGGCCCGGCGGGGGCGTACCGGCAGGGTGCGCAGGGCCAGCGTGACCGGCGCGCCCAGGGCCAGGAAGATCGGCGCGATCATCGCCAGGAACATGTGCTGGATCATGTGCACGGACAGCAGGGTGGTGTCGTACACCTCGATCCCGGTGACGCTGACCAGGGCGATCGAGCCGAGGCCGGGGAGCAGGAAGAGCAGCGTGCGGCTGATCGGCCAGCGGTCGCCGCGCGCGTGCAGCCGGTAGACGCCGTAGAGGTAGAGACCGGCGGCGAGCACCAGGCCCACGCTGAGCCAGGACTGCAGGTCCAGATGGCTGAAGATCGCCCGGCTGTCGAACGGCGGCAACGCGCTGGCCAGCGGGGTGCCGCCGGGACCCGGAACGGGACCGGCGGGCAGGTCGGACAGGGCGGCGGGCGACACGTAGGCAGGCTACGCCTGGAGCGGTCAGCCCTGGTCACGGGGGTTGTGACACGCGGAGCGGGCACCCCGGGGAAAGTGGCCTGCGATCTAGGGCAATAATGAGCGCGTGACTGCGGCATCAGCCATCAACACGAGTCGGATCCATTCCCTGACCAGGCCCAACATGGTCAGCGTCGGAACCATCGTCTGGCTATCCAGCGAACTCATGTTCTTCGCGGCGCTGTTCGCGATGTACTTCTCCATCCGGGCCACCACCGGGCCTGCGTTCTGGGCGGAGCACACCGAGAAGCTGAACGTCTGGTACGCGCTGCCGTTCACGCTGATCCTGGTCGCCTCCTCGGTGACCTGCCAGATCGGCGTGTTCCGCGCGGAGAAGGGCGACGTCTTCTCGCTGCGCCGGTGGTTCGCGCTGACCTTCGTGATGGGACTGATCTTCGTCCTCGGGCAGGCCAACGAGTACCACAACCTGTACAGCGAAGGTCTGAAGATCAACACCGACGGGTACGGCTCGATGTTCTTCCTGACCACCGGCTTCCACGGGCTGCACGTGACCGGCGGGTTGATCGCGTTCCTGCTCTACATGGCCCGGACCACCATGGGCCGGTTCACCCCGGCGCAGGCCACCGCCGCGATCGTGGTCTCGTACTACTGGCACTTCGTCGACATCGTATGGATCGCGCTGTTCGCGATGATCTACCTGATCAAGTAGGACGCGCCCGCGCAGCTGCGACGGCCCGGCTTTTCTCGACAAGGTGAGGCAATGACCGCTGGTACCCCACACAGGCGCCCTCGTAGAGGGGTGCTGATCCGACTCGCCGCACCGCGCGGCCCGCGTAGTCGGGGGCGTCGCGCCGTTGACACGGCGGCCCGCATGCTGATCGCGCTGTTCCTGGTCGGCGGCGTCTACGCCGGACTGGCCCCGGGCGCGGCCGCGGAGGACACCCCGCTGTCCGGCGCGGCCAAGTCGGGCCAGGCGATCTTCAACCAGAACTGCATCACCTGCCACGGCCGCAACGCCGAAGGTGTCGAGGACCGGGGCCCCAGCCTGCTGGGCGTCGGCTCGGCCGCGGTCGAGTTCCAGGTGGACACCGGCCGGATGCCGGCCGGTCGCCAGGAGGCCCAGGACGAGCGCAAGCAGCCGCTGCTCACCCACGACCAGGCCATCCAGCTGGGCGCGTACATCCAGGCACTGGGCGGCGGCCCGACCATGCCGGACGGCAACAACCTGAGCAAGGGCGGCGACGTCTCGGCCGGCGGCGAGCTCTTCCGGGTGAACTGTTCGTCCTGCCACGCCTTCTCGGCCACCGGCGGCGCGCTCTCCTCGGGCAAGTTCGCTCCGAGCATGAAGGACTCCACCGACCGGCAGATCTACGCGGCCATGCTCACCGGGCCGCAGAACATGCCGGTGTTCGGGGACAACCAGCTCACCGACACCCAGAAGCGCGACATCATCGCCTACGTCCAGACCATGAAGGACGACCAGAGCCAGGGTGGCTGGGGGATCGGCCGGATCGGGCCGGTCACCGAGGGCCTGGTGATCTTCCTCGTCGGCATCACGTTCCTGGTGTTCACGGCGCTGTGGATTGCGGGTAAGTCATGAGCACACACGCAACGGAGGAGCGGTCGGGTCAGCCACCGTTCGACCCGGACGACGCGGAGCTGAGCCGGTTCGACCTGGTCCGGGAGGGCGCCCGGCGGGACGGAGTGGAGATCGTCCACTACGCCGCCCGGTTCCCGACCCCCGGCAGCAAGCGGGAGCGCCGCACCGAGCGCGCGATCGCGCTGTTCTTCCTGCTCTCGGGCCTTGCCAGCCTGGCCTTCGTGGTGATCTACATCGCCTGGCCGTGGGGGTACAAGCCCGGCCACAACCAGGCCAAGTGGTTCACCCCGCTGCTCGGCCTGAGCCTGGGCATCGCGCTGCTGCTGATCGGCCTCGCGGTGATCGCCTTCGCGAAGAAGCTGCTGCCCGAGGAGATCGCCGTCCAGTCCCGGCACGACCAGGACGTGGACCTGACCGAGCGGAAGCTGACCGGCGCGGCGATCACCAACATGGGCGCCGAGCTGGGCATGGCCCGCCGGCCGCTGCTCAAGTTCGCCATCCCGCTCGGGCTGGCGCCGATCGGCATCGTGGCGGCCGCCCCGATCATCGGCGGCCTGATCAAGGACCCGCACCACCCGGACATTTTCTTCACCACCGGTTTCAACCCGGACAACAACGGTGGCAAGCCGGTGGCGCTGGTCCGCGAGGACATGACGCCGATCCGGCCGGAGGACGTCAGCGCGGGCGGCCAGATGACGGTCTTCCCGGGCATCCCCCGCGGGGCCACCAACGAGTACGCCGACTCGCCCACCCTGCTCATCCACCTGCGCCCGGACGACGCCGCCGAGCTGCGCGCCAACCTGGCCCACGTGCCGGCCAACGAGGGCTCCATGTGGGGTGACTTCGTGGCGTACTCGAAGATCTGCACACACGCCGGCTGCCCGGCGAGCCTCTACGAGCAGCAGACCAACCGGCTGCTCTGCCCGTGCCACCAGTCGCAGTTCAACATCATCGACAATGCCCGACCGATTTTTGGTCCGGCCACTCGCCGACTGCCGATGCTCCCCATTACCGTGGAGAACGGGTACTTCATCGCCACCAGCGACTACAAGTCCCCGATCGGCCCCGGATTCTGGGAGAGGCCATGAAGCGTCGCAAGATTGACCTGAAGGCACTGCCGGGCGCTGCCGGCGCGCAACTGGACGACCGGTTCCAGGCGTCCACCCCGCTACGGCGACTGCTCAACAAGGTCTTCCCCGACCACTGGTCGTTCATGCTGGGCGAGATCGCCCTCTACTCGTTCATCATGCTGCTGCTCACCGGCACCTTCCTGGCGCTGTTCTTCGACCCCTCGATGCGCGAGGTCCGCTACAACGGCAGCTACACGCCGCTGCGCGGGATCGAGATGTCGCAGGCGTACGAGTCGTCGCTGAACATCTCCTTCGACGTGCGCGGCGGGCTGTTCCTGCGGCAGATGCACCACTGGTCGGCGCTGCTGTTCATGGCCGCGATCATCGTGCACATGCTCCGGGTGTTCTTCACCGGCGCGTTCCGCAAGCCGCGTGAGGCCAACTGGATCATCGGCATCGGGCTGTTCCTCTTCGGCTTCCTGGAGGGCTTCGCCGGCTACTCGCTGCCCGACGACGCGCTGTCCGGCACCGGCCTGCGGATCGCCGACGCGATCATGCTGTCCATCCCGATCGTCGGCACCTGGGTGGCCACCTCGCTGTTCGGCGGCGAGTTCCCCGGGCACGTGATCCTCGACCGGCTCTACATCGCGCACGTCTTCCTGATCCCGCTGCTCATCCTCGGTCTGATCACCGTGCACATGGCGCTGCTGGTCAAGCAGAAGCACACCCAGTGGCCCGGCCCCGGCCGGACCAACCACAACGTGGTCGGCGTGCGGATGTTCCCCGGCTTCGCGGCCAAGGCCGGCGGCTTCAACATGGTGGTCTTCGGGGTCATCGCGCTGCTCGCCGGGCTCTTCCAGATCAACCCGATCTGGCTGTTCGGCCCGTACAAGGCGGCCGTGGTGTCCTCGGCCAGCCAGCCCGACTGGTACGTGATGTTCCTGGACGGCTCCACCCGGCTGATGCCGCCCTGGGAGCTGCGCTTCCACATCGCCGGGCACGGGTACACGCTGCCGCCGCTGTTCTGGCCGACCGTGGTGCTGCCCGGCATCCTGTTCACGCTGGCCGCGCTGTGGCCGTTCATCGAGACCCGGTTCACCAAGGACAAGTCGATCCACCACCTGCTGCAGCGCCCCCGCGACGCGCCCAGCCGGACCGCCGTGGGTGCGATGGCCTTCTCCTTCTACGTGGTGCTGCTGCTCTCCGGCGGAAACGACGTGATCGCCGAGAAGTTCAACATCAGCCTGAACGCGATGACCTGGGCCGGCCGGATCGGGCTGCTGTTCATCCCGCCGCTCGCCTACTACGTCGCCTACCGGCTCGCCCTCGGTCTGCAGCAGCACGACCGGGAAGTGCTGGCGCACGGCGTGGAGACCGGCATCATCCGCCGCGACATCGACGGCCGGTTCTCCGAGGTGCACCAGCCGCTCGGCCCCGTGGACGAGCACGGCCACAGCCTGCTGGAGTACGCGAACGCGCCGGTGCCCAAGAAGATGAACCGAATCGGCGCGCTGGTACCGACCGTGCGCGGGTTCTTCTTCCCGGTGGAGAAGGCGGCCCCGCCGATCGAAGCGCCGGTCTCCCCGGCCGTGGGCGGCCCGGTCCACCGCGAGGAGATCACCAGCGGCCACAGGTAGGCCGCAAACCGCACTGCCCGCAGGGGGCGCGCCGACCGGCGCGCCCCCTGCGGCGTACCGGGGGTCGGGGGCAGCGGGCTGGGTCAGCCGGCGAACTCGGCGATGCGGGCCGCGAGCGGGGTGGCTGCCCGTACCCAGCGGAAGTGGTCGAGGCGGTCCCCGGCCTCTTCGCTGCCGTAGTGCTCGCGAGTCACCGGCGCCTTGGTGAGCTTGCCGACGAGGTGGTCGACGGTGGCCGGCGGGGTGTGCAGGTCGTCGCCGACGCTGATCGCCAGCACCGGGGTGGTCACCGTGGCCAGCGCGGCCTCGCCGTTCACGCCGTCGATCAGCGGGTACCGGCCGTGCCGTGCCGTGTACGCCCAGTCCCGGATCACGCCCGCGCGCCTGCCGGCCGCCGAAGCCCCAGCCGGGCCACACCCCGAGCAGCGTGCTCACCGCCGCGATGCCCTGCGAGTACGGCAGCAGCCCGACCGCGGTCCGCAGCGGGTACCGGCGGAAGTACGGCAGCCCAACCGCCACCAGGGCGATCGCGTCCACCGTCGGCTGCTCGCTGAGCGCCTCGTGCAGCAGGATCGCCTGGCCGCCCAGCGAGTGCCCGAGGAGCAGCTCGCGGCGGCGGCCGTAGCGCTCGCGGACCGCCTCCTGCACCGCGCCGACGTCGTCGACCAGGTCGCCGAGGCGGTAGCGGGAGTGCCGGGACGGGGCCGGGGTGCTACTGCCGGTGCCCCGCAGGTCGGCGACCACCACCTGCGTTCCGTGCCCGCGCAGGGCCTGCGCCAGTGGCCGGTAGTAGCGGGCCGGGACGCCCATCGCCGGCCAGATCGTCACCAACGGCGGTTCGGGCCGCTCGGGCACGGGCGGTGGTGGGGAGTAGAAGTGCAGGCCCAGCCGGTCGGTGCCGAGGTCGAGATGACCTTGCTCGTACCCATCGGTCGCGGTCACGGTTCAGCCTAACAACGCGCTATACCGGTAGGTGCGCCCGTCGCTGTTCGGATAGCCTGCCGGACGTGAAACCTCTCGACCTTGGACTGATCCTTACCCCCGGCGCTCCCACCCTGAGCCCGGACGGGCGGACCGCGGTCATCGCCGTGACCGGAATCGACCTGGACGCCGACGACTACACCAGCCAACTGTGGCTGGTGGCCACCGACGGGGCGGCTGCCCCGCGCCAGCTCACCCACGGCTGGGCGGACGCCGACCCGCGCTACTCCCCGGACGGACGCTGGATCGCCTTCGTCCGTAGCGAGCGCGGCGAGGACAAGAAGACCGGCAAGCCCCAGGTGTGGGTGCTGCCCACGGCCGGTGGCGACGCCCGCCGCCTCACCGACCATCCGCTCGGCGCCGGCCGGCCGGTCTGGCACCCGGACTCCACCCGGCTCGCCTACTCCGCCCGGGTACCCGCCGACGGCCGGTACGGCAGCGCCGAGGGCGTCGGCCCGGAGAAGGAGCCGCCGCGCCGGATCACCACGCTGCGGTACCAGCTCAACGGCCTCGGCTTCCTCGACGCCCGCCCCGCCCATGCCTGGCTGACCACCGTCGACGCCAAGCCGGTCAAGCCCGGCGAGGACGGCGCCCCGACCCAGCTCACCACCGGCGAGCACGACCACACCGAGTTCGCCTGGAGCCCGGACGGCAGCCTGTTCACGGTGGTCGCGGCCAGCCACGCCGAGGCCGGCAACGACCTGCGCAACGACGTGTTCGTCGGCGCGCCGGACGGCTCCGCGCTGCGCCAGCTCACCGACGGTTCGCTGGGCGTGGCTCGGGCCGCGGTTCAGCGCCGACGGCCAGACGGTGTACTTCGTCGGTACCGAGACCGGGCCGTCCCGGATCAACGCGGTGCAGCGCAACGACTCGCTGTGGGCCGTCCCGGTGGCCGGCGGGGCTGCCCGTCGCCTCACCGACGAGGAGCGGTACACCACCGGCGACGAGATCCGGCCGATGGCCGACGGGATCGTCTACGCCAACGAGAACCGGGGCGCGGTCGAGTTGCTGCTCGTCCCGGCCGACGGCGGCGAGCCCACGCCGCTGCTGACCGGGCCCCGCCAGGTGCTCGGCTACGACCGGGTGGGGGACACGCTGGTCGCCTCGGTCACCACCCCGACGAGCTGGGGCGAGCTGCTGGTGGTCCGCAACGGCGTCGAGCGGGTGCTGACCACCTTCGGCGCCGGGTACGCCAGCGCGGTGCCGGTACTGGCCCAGGAGGAGCTGACGGCGACCACCGCGGACGGGTACCCGGTGCACGGCTGGCTCGTGCGCCCGGCCGGCGAAGGCCCGCACCCGGTGCTTCTGATGATCCACGGTGGTCCGTTCACCCAGTACGGCTGGCGGCTCTTCGACGAGGCCCAGGTCTACGCCGGAGCCGGGTACGCCGTGGTGATGGGCAACCCGCGCGGCTCCTCCGGCTACGGCCAGGCACACGGCCAGGCCGTCCGCGGCAACGTCGGCGAAGTGTCCACGGTGGACCTGATGGCGCTGCTGGACGCGGCCCTGACCGACCCGACCCTGGACGCGGCCCGGGTGGGCGTGCTCGGCGGCTCGCACGGTGGCTTCATGACCACCTGGCTCGCCGCCCACGAGGGCGACCGGTTCAAGGCCGCCGTCTCCGAGCGGGCGGTGAACGCCATCGACAGCTTCACCGGCTCCTCGGACATCGGCTGGTTCTTCGCCGACGACCTGTACGGCCCCGACCTCGACCAGCAGCGTGCGCAGAGCCCGTTGACGTACGCCGGACAAGATCGATCTGCCGGTGCTGATCATCCACTCGGAGCAGGACTGGCGCTGCCCGGTGGAGCAGGCGCAGCGGCTGTTCGTGACGCTGCGGCGGCGCGGGGTGCCGTGCGAGCTGCTGCTCTTCCCGGGGGAGAGGCACGAGATGTCCCGGTCTGGGCTGCCGTCGCATCGGGTTGCTCGGTTCTCGGCGATTCTCGATTGGTTTGGTCGGTACGTGTAGCTCTGCGCTTCGTCTCGTGGGTCGGGGGCCGGCCTTGGGCAGGGCGGGGCGGGGGTGACCACTCTGGGCGGTCAGGCTTGATCCCGACGTGGTCACCCCCGCCCCGCCCTGCGTGGTTGCGGATTGTGGGCCGTGGCGCGGGGTGGGTGGGGGCTTCGGGGGTGCCGTGGTGGACGGCGGGCGCTGGGCTGCGTAGCGGTGGTCCCGCTCTGCGCCGTCCTCGTCGGTGCGCCCTTGTCTTTTGCGTGGCCTGGCTGTGGCGGCGCGGGGCGTTCCGGGTGGGTGGGTTCGTCAGTCGGATTGTTGGTAGCCGATGGCGAAGACTTCTTCCAGGTCGTGGCGGGAGTAGGCGCGGAAGGCCAGGTGGGTGTCGGTGTTGGTGACGCCGGGGGTTTTTGAGATGCGGCCGGCGATGACCTCGGCGACCTGGTCGAACTCGCGGACCCGGACGATGGCGATCAGGTCGGCGTTGCCGGCGACCGAGTAGACCTCGCTGACGCCGTCGACGTTGGCCAGCTCCTGGGCCACTTCCGGGATCGAGTCGGTGGCACAGTCGATGAGTACGATCGCGGTGATCACGGCGGGGCGCTCCTCGGTGACAGCGACGGCGGCGGACACCCCATGCTATGCGCCGGTGCGGCGGGTGCGCCGGTCAGCCCGCGGGCGGGGCGTGCACCGTGCCGCCGCGGTACCGGATCGCGTCGGTGAGCACTTCGTCGGCGGCGACCTGCGCGCCCGGCCAGATCACGGAACGTTCGACCCGGCCGCGCACCACCGCGCCGGCGCCGACCACCGCGTGCCGGACGTTGCCGGTGACCACGGCGTCGGGGTGCAGCAGCGTGCCACCGCGGGTGGCGTGCAGGTTCGCGGCCAGGTAGTCGGCGGGGGTACCGGTGTCCAGGTAGGCGCCGGGGAAGTCGACCACGGTGAGCTCGCCGGCCGCCTCGGCCGGTCGCCACACCGTGTGCACCAGTTCAGCGGGCTCGTCGGTCAGGTCGCGGACCCGGTGCCAGGGCAGCAGCGACAGTCCCGCGAAGCAGCGGCCGGTGAACTCGCCGGTCCGCCCGGCCGGGGCCGGGACGCCGAGGATGCGGGTACCGTGGCCGTCCCAGTCGGCCAGCAGTGGGGTGAGGTCGCCGGTGTCGAGGTAGGCGTCGACGTTGCAGACCAGTACCGGCCGGCCGTCCAGCCAGTCGCGCAGCCGGCCGAGCGCGCCGGAAGTACCCAGCGGCTGCTCCTCGACCGACAGCCGGGCCCGGTCGCCGACCGCCGCCACCACCTGGTCGCCCAGGTAGCTGGCGTTGACCGCGACCCGGCGACGGCCGGTGAAGCCGAGTGCGCCGAGCCGGCGCAGCGCCAGTTCCAGCAGTGGCACGTTGCCCACCGGGCACAGCGCCTTGGGGAGGTCGGCGGTGAGTGGCCGCAGCCGCTTCCCCTCGCCGGCGGCCAGCACTACGGCCGCGACCTCCACGGCCGTCACCGCTGCTGGTCGCCGGTCTCGGCGTCGGGGGAGCCGGGGTCCGGATCGCCGGCGGTGGCGTGTGGGCCGATGCCGTAGCGGCCGAGCAGGCGGGCGGTGGGGGCGGTCAGCGGGGGCAGCGCGTCCAGGCGGTACCAGGCCGCCTCGTACACCTCGCCGCCGTCCACCGTGAGGGTGGAATCCGCCGGTACCCGGGTCGTGAAGACCAGATCGATCCACCGGCCCGAGGCGTGGACCAGAGCGTTGGGGCGCAACGGTTCGAGTTGCTCGGCGGGTACCCGCAGGCCGGTCTCCTCGAACAGTTCCCGGGCCGCGCCGACCCGCTCGTTCTCGCTGCGCTTGAGCAGCCCGGCGGGCAGGCCCCAGCCGTGTCCGGGTGGCTGGCGCAGCAGCACGATGCGGTCGGCCGGATCGCGGACCAGCACCACCGCGCCGACCACGAACTTGGCGCTGCCCATCCGGACCAGGCGCCGCTTCCAGCGGGGTGGCAGCCGGTAGAACACCTGATAGGCGTATCCACGCAGGCGTACCCGCGGAGTGGCGGTCATGCCCACCGGATCCCGCGCACGCACTCGGTCATGCCGGCACCCTACCCGGCTGTGACCCCGCTCATTCGTGCCACCCGGCAGGAAGGCGCCCACCGCAACCGGACACCGCCGTGCGGGCCGATCAGTCCGGGACCGGGCCGTTGCGCATCAGCCAGGCCGTGGTCTCCTCCAGCGTCGGTACCCGGTCGACCACGCCCACCAGCGCGTCGGCCACCTCGTCCGCCCGGCGCTTGCCGTCGGCGACCTCGGCGGCCAGCGACTCGGCGTCCGGCAGGCCGAGCCGCTTGGCCAGCGTCCGCAGCGGCGAGTCGTCGAGCATGCTGCGCTTGTGCCGGCGCAGCGAGCGCTGGATCGCGCCCCGACCCAGCGCCACCCGGTGCAGCATCGAGTCCGGGCCGGACTCCTGCGCGGCCTCCGCCTCGGCGGTGTGCGTCTCGAAGAACTGGCTGATGTGCACCCTGGCCACCGGGCTCTTGACGAAGGCCAGCCAGTCCCGGGACGGGCGGCGGCCGGCTTCCTGCGGATTGCCGACGATCTCCACCACGTCGCCGTCGGTCAACTCCATCGACAACGGGACCAGGCGGTTGCCGCGCCGGGCGGCGATGCAGCTGTGCCCGAGTTCGACGGAGATGGCGTACGCGACGTCGACCGGCGTGCTGGCTGCCGGCAGTTGCAGCCGCTGACCGTCCGGGGTGAAGACGTGGATCTGTGCCTCGGTCAGGTCACAGCGCAGCGCGTCGAGGAACCGGCCGGCGTCGTCGGCGGTCTCCTGCCAGTCGATCATCCGGTGCAGCCAGATCAGCTGCCGCCGGCGGGACTCGACGGAGAGCTGGTCGGTGTACTCGGGGTAGCGGTAGTTCGCGACGATGCCGTACTCGGCGCTGCGGTGCATCGCGGCGGTGCGGATGAACACCTCGATCGGCTGCCGGTCGGCGTCGAGCACGGTGGTGTGCAGCGAGCGGTACAGGTTGTTCTTCGGGGCCGCGATGAAGTCCTTGAACCTGCCGGGTACCGGCTTGTAGGTGGTGTGCACGCTGCCCAGCGCCGCGTAACAGTCGAAGTCCGGGCCGTCCACCACGATCACCAGCCGGGGGATGTCCCGGATCTTGTCCTGCCCGTCGGCCAGGGCGTCCTTCCACAGCGAGTAGTAGTGCGCCGGCCGGGGCTCGATCTTGGCGGTGATCTTGGCGCGGCCGAGCACCGTGTTCAGCTTCCCGGTCACCGCCTCCAGCACCGAAGCCCACTGGTCGGCCGAGTGCACGTGCTCGTTGATGCGCTCGTACCAGTCCGGCTCCAGCGCCCACAGCACGGTGTCCTCCAGCTCGCGCTTGAGCGCCTGGATGCCGAGCCGGTCGGCGAGCGGGACGAGCACCTCCTGGGTGGCCCGGGCGATCCGGGTCCGCGACGGGCCCGAGCGGGCGTCCAGGGTCCGCATGTTGTGCAGCCGGTCAGCCAGCTTGATGACCAGTACCCGGACGTCCTTGCCGGCCCGCAGCAGCATCTTGCGGATGGTCTCGGCCTCGGCGCTGGCGCCGAAGACCGACTTGTCGAACTTGGTCACCCCGTCGACGATCAGCTCCACCTCGGGGCCGAACTCCTCGAGCACGTCGGGCAGCGTGTACGTGGTGTCCTCGACGGTGTCGTGCAGCAGCGCCGCGACCAGGGTGGTGGTGTCCATCCCGAGCTCGGCGAGGATCTGTGCCACCGCGACCGGGTGGGTGATGTACGGGTCGCCGCTCTTGCGGGTCTGCCCCCGGTGCAGTTCCTCGGCGACCTCATATCCCCGGCGCAGCACGTTGACGTTCGCCTTGGGATGGATCTGCCGGTGCGCGCGCACCAGGGTGGTCACCGGGTCGGTGGAGCCGCCCGGCCAGGTCAGCATCGAGCGCAGGCGGGTGGTGAAGCCGCTGTCCGAGTTGTCGCCCCGGGGCGAGACCGCAGCGAGTTTGGCAGGAGGGAGAGGGACGGAACCGCCGGAAAGCGCACCCGCGCCGGCAGCGAGGTCCACAGCTACCCCCTAACCGACAGTCACCAGTCGTGCGCCAGGCGTTGGTCGTGCCGAGGGTCGAATCTCCGTTCCGCCGCGGCTGCCAAGGCACAGCGTGGCCGGGCGATACGTCGGCGACCCCAGTCGACGTGCCTCTCAGGGTAGTCAACGATCGATGAGACAAACGGTCAGAGCCTATTGTCCGATCGGGTAGGTTGTGGCGCGTTCGGCCAGGGCCAGCAACGCACGGTGACGGGCCGCCCCCGCTGCCGGCAGCGCCCAGCCGTCGCTGGTCTGCACCAGCCGGGAGTCGTCGCGCTCCAGCCAGGCGAGAATCCGCTCGGTCTCCTCGGCGCTCGCGCACGGCGTCGGGCCGGGCGCCGGCCGGACCGACTCGGCTGTGGCCAGCAGCACCTCGATCGTCGCGCGTGGATGCACGCCGCGCGGCGAGCGGCCGGCGGCCACCAGCCGGCCGTGCCGGACCACCGCGAGATCCCAGCCACCACCGGCCGCCGGCCGGGCCGCCACCAGTTCGGCGATGCTGGTCAGCGAACGCAGCCGCTGCAGCCGGATGGCGGTACGCAGCAGCACCGCCAGCCGGCCGCGGGCAGCCGCCGCCTCCTCGTAGCGCTGCGCCTGCGACAGCACCCCGATCCGCGCCATCAGCACTCCGACCAGCGGACTCAGGTCGTCGTGGGCGGCCCGGTGGAACGGCTGCGCGGCCAGCGCGTCGTAGTCGAGCGGGGTGATCCGGTGCTCGCACGGGGCCGGGCAGCGACCCAACTCGGCCAGCGCGCAGGCTGGCGACGGGGTACGCGCGGACAGCTTCGCGCTGCACTGGCGCAGCGGCAGCGCCTCGTAGACCGCGTTCGCCGCGTGCTCGGCGGCCTTCGCAGAGGTGAACGGGCCGAGGTAGCTGAGGTCGTCGGCGCCGAGCACCCGGACCACGGACAGCCGCGGATAGGCCTCCCGGGTCAGCTTGAGCCAGTGCACCCGCTCCGGGAACTTCGACCGCCGGTTGTACGGCGGCTTGTGTGCCGCGATCAGTCGCAGCTCGCGGACCTCCGCCTCCAGCCCGTGCGCGCACTCGATCGCCTCCACCCGCTGCGCCGCCGCGAGCATCTCGGAGATCCGCGCCCGCTTCTCGGCGGCCGTGAAGTAGGACTTCACCCGGGTGGCGATCGTGCCGCTCTTGCCGACATAGAGCGGCCGGTCGTCGGCGGCCCGGAACACGTAGACCCCCGGGGTGTCCGGCAGGTTCTCGGCCAGGTGCTTCTTGCGGCGCTGGGTGGGGGTGACGGCGCGTTGGAACTCGACCGCGTCGCCGAGGGTGAACACCTTGTGGTCGCCGAGCCGGGCGAACAGTCCGTGCAGCACATCCACGGTGGCTCGGGCGTCGTCCAGGGCGCGGTGCGTCGGGGTGCGCGCGCCGAAGAACACCGCCAGCGTGCCCAGCTTGCGGTTGGCCACCTCGTCGGTGGTCAGCGCCCGGCGGGCCAGCGCCGCGGTGTCCAACACCACCGGCTTCGGCCACGGGTAGCCGAACTTCACGCAGGCCGCCTTGAGAAAACCGATGTCGTACGGGGCGTTGTGCGCCACCCACACGGCGCCCTTGGCGAACTCCAGGAACGCCGGCAACGCCTCCGCCAGCGGCGGCGCGGGGATCAGCATGGCCTGCGTGATGCCGGTCAGCACGGTGATGAACGGCGGGATCGCCTCACCCGGGTTGACCAGCGTGCCGAACTCGCCCAGCGGCTCGCCGCCGCGGGTCTTCACCGCCCCGATCTCGGTGATCCCGCACCCCTCCGGAGTGCCGCCGGTGGTCTCCAGGTCGAGCACCACGAAGGTGGTGGTCCGCAGCGGCGCGGAGGCGCCGTCGGTGAGCAGCGCGTCGAAGCTCTCCTGGATGTAGGCGGCGACCGGTGGGGCCGGTGGAATCCGGGGCAACTCCTGGTGCGGGTGGGACGACACGCCCGTGACCGTACGGGCGAGGTACGACAAGACTTCTCCCTGCGGCGCTGGCCGCCCCGGGGTGGGACACTTGGCGCATGTCAGCGCGGGTACCCGAGGAAGCGGCCGGCCTCAGCGGCCCCACCCGCCTGCCAGCAGCGCACCGCACCGACGACCTGCTCACCGCACCGACCCCGGAGATCGACGCCGAGCTGGCCGATCACCCCGCCGCGCCCGCGGCCGACCCGGCGGACCGCGCCGACTTGGACCGCGCTGACTTGGACGGCGCTGACTTGGACCGCGCCGACTTGGACGGCGGTGCGGATTCTGACGACGGGACTGATTTCGATGACCGCGCGGATTCCGATGAGCGCGCGGATTCCGATGAGCGCGCGGACTCCGACGGCGGCACCGCAACGGGCGAGTTGCCCGAGGAGGAGCCGGTGCTGGTCGAGGCGGTCCGGCAGCGGGTGATCGCGCTGGCCTCCGCGGCACTCACCGGTCTGCCGCTCGACGAGATGCCGATGGTGCTGCGCCGGGTGGCCCGGTTCGCGCCCAACCGGCGGGCCCGGCTCGGCGGCGCGCAACTGGCCGCCGCCCTCACCGCCGACCCGCTGTTCCGGCAGCGGATCGGCACCCGGGTGCTGGAGGCGACCGGCGAGCTCGGCGCTGCCGTCCGGGACGGCCGGCACCCCGGCGCGGCCGACCCGGCCGAGGTCGCCGCGCTCGCCTACCTGCTGCGCCCGGCCGGCTGGCTGGAACTGATCGGCCAGGCCGGCAGCGCGTTGCGCGCCGAGGCCGACGACGCGGCCATCGCCGGGCAGCTGCGCGCCGCTGAGCACCAGGTCGCCCGCGCCGAGCACGACCGGGCGGTGGCCCGGACCGAGGCCGACAAGCTGCGCGACGAGCTGGCCCGGCTGCGCGAGGAGGCGGCCGCGCTCCGCGAGGAGAACCGCACGCTGGGCCGGAGCCTGCGGGAGAGCCAGCACAAGGAGAAGCGGGCCACCGAGCTGCTGGCCACCGAACGCGGCCGGCTGAACCGCACCAACGCCGACCACGAGGCGGAGGTACGCCGGCTGCGTGGCCGGGTCGCCGACCTGGAGTCCGACGCCGGGGCCACCCGGCAGACGGCCAAGGAGGCGCGTCAGGTCGACGACGCCCGGCTGTGGCTGCTGCTGGAGACGATCGGCCAGGCCGCCGTCGGGCTGCGCCGCGAACTGGCGCTGGAACCGGTCGACATGCTGCCGGCCGACACGGTGGCCGCCGAGCTGGCGCAGCGCCCCGGCGCGGCCACCCGGCCGGCCCGCGCGCTGGACGCCGACGACCCGCAGCGGCTGGACCAGTTGCTCGCGCTGCCGAAGGCGCACCTGGTGGTGGACGGGTACAACGTCACCAAGACCGGGTACCCGGAGATTTCCCTGGAGCACCAGCGCAGCCGGCTGATCACCGGGATCGGTGGATTGGCCGCGCAGACCGGCGCCGAGGTGACCGTGGTCTTCGACGGCGCCGAGCGGGTGGTCGGCCTGCCGCCCGCGCCGCGCGGGGTCCGGGTGCTCTTCTCGCCCAAGGGGCAGACCGCCGACGAGCTGATCCGCCGGTTGGTGCGCACCGAGCCGCCGGGCCGCCCGGTGGTGGTGATCTCCTCGGACAAGGAGGTCGCCGACGGGGTCCGGCACCACGGGGCGTACCCGCTCAGCGCGAACACCCTGTTACGCCGGCTGGGACGGGTCTGACCGGAACTGTCGTACCCCCGCTTTACGGTGCGTACATGCTTGTTGACTGTGACACCTGCGCGGTCCGTGGGGCCGCCTGCTCGGGCTGCGTGGTGAGCGTGCTGCTCGGGCCGCCGCCCGCCCGGGGCCTCGACCTCGACGACGACGAGCGCCGCGCCTTACAGGTGATGGCCCAGGCCGGCCTGGTCCCGCAACTGCACCTGGTGCCGCCCGGCGCACCGGCGATCGTCACCCGCAAGCCCGACGATGACGACCTCTCCTGCGGCTACCTCCCGGTGGACCTCCCACTCGCGAGCCCGGCCGCCGCCCCCGCCCCGGCCCGCCGCTCCCGCTCCCGCCGCTCCGCCGCCTGACCGCCCCTCCAGGTGATCGGGCGACCCTTCATGATCACGTAGGAATGGTGCTGTCATAGCCACACGGATCCTTCCTGATCATGGGTGGTGCGGCCGGCGGAGCCGCGGGTGCCGACCTAGGATGTGGCGATGACGGCGAGGGTGTCCGCGATGATCGTGCTGGCCGTGCTCGTCGTCGCGGGGGTGTTGACCGCCGCGCTGCTCATTCCGTGGCACAGTGCGCCGGCCCCGCGCGCCGACCAGGTGGCGGCGCTGCGCAGCCTGCCGCCGGACGCGGTGGCCAGAGGCCGGCAGTTCCACGCCGACCTGCGGCCGGCCAGCTACCTGTCGATGGCGGTGGCCCTGATCGCCGCGCTGATTCTCGGCCTCACTCCACTGGGCGCGAAGATCGTCACGCTGTGCGGCAGGCCGTTCGGCGACCACTGGATCGCCCGCGCGCTGCTCGGCGGGCTGGTCGTGGTGTTCCTGGCCTCGCTGGTCACCCTCCCGTTCAGCGCCTGGCGGCAGGTGACGCTGCGCCGGTACGGGCTGTCCACCCAGGGCTGGGGCGGCTGGACGGTGGACCTGCTCAAAGGCGCGGCAGTCAGTGCCGTGCTCGGTGCGGTGGCGCTGCTCGGCTTCTACACCATCACCCGGTATGCGCCGCGCTGGTGGTGGGCCTACGGCGCGGCCGGTGCGGCGCTGCTGGTGGTGCTGCTCAGCTTCATCTTCCCGGTGCTGGTCGAGCCGGTGTTCAACAAGTTCACCCCGATGCCGGACAGCCCACTGCGCACCGAGCTGATGGCGATGGCCGCCCGGGACGGGGTACCGGTGCGCGATGTGCTGGTCGCCGACGCGTCCCGGCGTACCCGCGCGGTGAACGCCTACGTCTCCGGCTTCGGCGCGACCCGGCGCATCGTCGTCTACGACACGCTGCTGGAGCAGGCCACCCCGGCTGAGGTGCAGAGCGTGGTAGCGCACGAACTCGGCCACGCGAAGAGCGACGACGTGCTGATCGGCACGGCGCTCGGGGCGATCGGCGCAGCCGGTGCGGTGATCGCCGTGTACCTGCTGGGGAGCTGGGCCGGGCTGCTGCGCCGGGCCGGCGTCGACACCATCGGCGAGCCCCGGGCGATCGCCCTGCTGCTCGCCTGCGCGGCCGTCGCCGGGGTGCTTGCCGGGCCGGCGCAGGCGCTGGTCTCCAGGCGGATCGAGGCGCGCGCCGACGCGCACGCGCTCGGGCTGACCGACGACCCGGCCACCTTCGAGGCGATGCAGGCCCGACTGTCCACCGTGAACCTCTCCGACCCCGACCCGAACCGGCTGGAGTACTGGCTCTTCGCCACCCACCCGTCCACCGTCGAGCGGATGGCCGCCGCCCGCGCCTTCGCCCGGTCCGCCCAGTAGGAGCGGACTGTGAAGACGCTCATGGTTACCAATGACTTTCCGCCCCGGCCGGGGGGGATTCAGCAGTTTCTGCACAACCTGGCGGTGCGGCAGCCGGGGGGGTCGCTGGTGGTCTATGCGAGTACCTGGAAGGGGAGCGCGAAGTTCGACGCGGAGCAGCCGTTCCCGGTGGTGCGCGAGGCGACCTCGGTGCTGTTGCCGACCCGGGCGGTGGGCCGGCGGGCGGCCGAGATCGCCCGTGCTGAGGGGTGCGACACGGTGTGGTTCGGGGCGGCGGCGCCGCTCGGGCTGCTCGCGGACGGGCTGCGGCGGCGGGCCGGGGTAGGCAGGGCGGTGGCGGTCACCCACGGGCACGAGATCGGCTGGGCGAAGCTGCCCGGCGCCCGGGGGCTGCTGCGGCGGATCGCCGACGGGAACGACGTGGTGACCTACCTGACCGGGTACCAGCGGGAGCGGCTGGGGCGGGTGATCGGGGACCGGACCCGGCTGGAGCAGTTGGCTCCTGGGGTGGACGTGGACGCCTACCACCCCGGAGTGGACGGCTCGGAAGTACGGGCCAGGTACGGGCTGGGTGACCGGCCGGTGATCGTGTGCGTGTCCCGGCTGGTACCCCGCAAGGGGCAGGATGCCCTGATCCGGGCGTTGCCGGCGGTGCGCGAGCGGGTCCCGGACGCGGCGCTGCTGCTGGTCTCCGGCGGCCCGGACCGGGGGCGGCTGACGAAGCTGGCCGACCGGCTGGGGCTGGCCGCGGACGTGGTGTTCACCGGCTCGGTGCCGTGGGCGGAGCTGCCGGCGCACTACGCGGCCGGCGACGTGTTCGCCATGCCGTGCCGGACCCGGGCCGCCGGCCTGGACGTCGAAGGGCTGGGCATCGTGTACCTGGAGGCGTCGGCGACGGGGCTGCCGGTGGTGGCCGGCGACTCGGGTGGCGCCCCGGACGCGGTGATCGAGGGGGAGACCGGGTACGTGGTGGGCGGCCGGGACCTCACGGCCCTGACCGACCGGCTGGTTCGGCTGCTCACCGACCGGGAGCTGGCGGCCCGGCTGGGCGCGGCCGGTCGGGCCTGGGTGGAGCAGCGGTGGCGCTGGGAGGCCCAGGCCGAGCGGATGCGAATGTTACTCACCACGCCCTGAGATCCGTTGGGCACCCTGGGTGGGCTGTGGCACGCTTGGTCGATGCCAGCGAACCCATTGACCGGTCTCGTCGTGGCGGTCGTGGTGCTCGGGCTGGCGACACTCGGCGGCGTGCTGTGGCGTCGCCGCGACGGTCAACTGCGCCAGATCGCCCCGCCGCCGTCAGGTGAACCGGCCGCCACCGTGCCCGCCTCGCTCGGCGTCAGCCTCGACGCGCCGGTCACCCTGCTGCAGTTCTCGTCCGCGGTGTGTGCCCCGTGCCGGGTGGCCCGGCGTATCTGCGCAGCCGTGGCCGCCGAGGTCGCCGGGGTGGCGCACCGGGAGATCGACGCCGAGGAGCACCTGGACGTCGCCCGGGAGCTGGGCATCTGGCGTACCCCCACGATTCTCGTGGTCGACTCGGCCGGCCGGATCGCGCACCGGGCCTCCGGCGTGCCGGCCCAGGCCGACCTGCGGGCGGCCGCCACCGCCCTGCTCGCCTCCGTCTGAGCCGTCCTGTGAGGATGTGACCCATGCTGCTCGACCCGCGTGGCCCCCGGTTCGCTGCCGGACTGACCACTCTCGTTCTCGTCGTCGTCCTGGTCACCGGCTCCGGCTGGCTGATGGCGGCCCAGGCGGTCGTCTTCGCGATCTCCGCCGCCGCGCCCAAGTGGGGACCGTACGGCCTGCTCTACCGCACCCTGGTCGCCCCCCGGCTGGGCCGGCCGACCGAGTTGGAGCCGGCCGCGCCGGTCCGCTTCGCGCAACTCGTCGGACTGGTCTTCGCCGTGGTGTCGACCGTCGGCTACCTCGCCGGGGTACCGGTGCTCGGCCTGGTGGCCGCCGCCTTCGCGCTGCTGGCCGCGTTCCTCAACGCCGCTTTCGGACTCTGCCTGGGCTGCGAGATGTACCTGGCGTTCCGGCGGTTCACCAAGCGCCCCGTGCCGGCCCGGGTACCCACCCCGGCCGCCGACGCCCAGGGCTGAGGACGGCACTCACCAACGGCGACCACCGGTAATTCGGTGGTCGCCGTTGGTGACAGCTGATCGGGGGTCAGGTCGACCGACTGGGCCAGTTGGTCCGGTGTCGGCCGAACAGGGGTCAGAAGCTCGGGGCGTCCGGAGCCTCCAACAGACCCAGTCGCAGCGCCGTCATCAGCGCCTGCGCCCGGTTTGCGGCACCCAGCTTCTCGTAGAGCTTCGAGATGTGCGTCTTGGCCGTCGACTCACTGACGAACAGCTGCTTGGCGATGCCGGCCACGCTCATCCCGTCGGCCAGCAGCCGGAGCACCTGGCCCTCACGCGGGGACAGCTGCGGGCCGGTGGGGGCGAGCCGGCGCTTCATCGCCTCGGCCAGATCGGCCGCGGTGAATGCGCTCGGGGCGCTGGCGGCATGCCGGGCGGCGGCCACCACCTCGTCGGCCGGCGCGGTCTTCGGGACAAAGGCGCTGGCCCCGGCCTCCAGAGCGCCGAACAACTGGTCGTCACCGGCATACATGGTGAGCACCACGATGCCCAGTGCGCTGTTGCCCTTGCGCAGCGCCCGGGTGGCCTCCAGGCCGCTGCCGTCGGGCAGCCGCAGGTCCATGATGACGACGTCCGGCTGCAGCGCGCCGGCCTGACGGACGGCCTCGGCGCAGGTCGCAGCCTCGCCGACCACCTCGAACTGCCGGTCGCGCTCGAAAGCGTGGCGCAGTCCCTTGCGGATCAGATCATGGTCGTCAACCAGCAGGACTTTGGTGCGCGTTGCCGGCGGCGGGGTGGCGGTGGTCATCGGCGGAGGTGTCCTTTCGTCATACTGGTTCACAAATTACCCCGTCGATGCGAGGTACCCAAGACCACCGCGACGGTTGTCCCGTGCGGATCGCGTTGGCTGATCTCCAGCCGGCCCCGGATGCGCTCGGTGCGCTCCTTCATAATGCTCAGGCCGTAGTGTCCTTCGCGCTGAGTCGGTACCATGCCCTGCCCGTCGTCGGAGATTTCCACCATCGCGAACGGCGGGTCGACGACGCAGCTTACCCACAGATTGGCCGCGCCCGAGTGTTTGCGGGCATTGGTGATGGCCTCCTGCGCGATGCGCAACAGCTCAGCCTCGGTCGCCGCGGGCAGCCGGGCCCCCGCGTCGTCCAGCGAGAGGTGTACCCGCATGCCACCAGTGGTGCCCATGGTGCGGGCATACTCGGCGATCGCCGCGGACAGGCCGCCGTGTCGGTCCACCTCGGTACGCAACTCGAAGAGCGACATCCGCAATTCGGTGATCACCCGGGTCACCTCGTTGCGCAGCACTCGCAGCTCCGACTGGGCGTCCTCAGCGTCGGAGGGCAGCACCGCCATCGCGTTGTCGATGCCGTACCCGACCATCACCAGCTCCTGGGCCACCCCATCGTGGATCTCCCGGGCCAGCCGCTGCCGCTCTTCATTGGTGGCCAGCGACCGGACGTCGTCGAAGAGCAGTGCCGCCTCCAGCCGCAGCGCGGCCGGCGCGCACGCGCTCATCACCCGGGACACCACCGGACCGGAGTACGCCCCGGGGGTGTCCGCCTCGATGGACAGCACGCCCACCGTGCGTACCCCCGCCATCAACGGGATGACCAACGAGCTGACGTCGCCGCCCGGATGTGAGCGGGCCTGCGAGCGGTTGCCGACCTGGGCCTGCTGACTGGCCCAGGCGTCGGCGATAACCGAGTCCGAGTCCAGGTCGGTCTCCCAGTCCACCCGCTCCACCCCGAGCTGGGCCAGCACCACCAACCGCGAGCCGCCACCCGCGGCCAGCACGCTGCCCCGGTCGGCACGGGCCACCTGGCGAACCTCGTCCAGCAGGTGCTGGGCCAGGCCCACCGGGTCCAGGGTGGCCCCGGGCAGCTGGCGGGCCACCGTACGCAGCTGGGTGAGCAGCCGGGTCGCCTCGGCGTACGGCTGCGGCGGCGGTGGCTCCCGCCTGGTGGTCAGGTTGCGGCGCAGGGTGGCCGCGACCGCCGTGGTCAACGTGAGCAGCACCAGCCACTGGCCGACCACCACCAGGTAACTGGTGTCGGCGAGCCGGTCGTCGACCAGCGCCAGGGTGACCAGGACCAGTACCGCCAGGCCGATCAACGCCAGCGCTTCGCGCAGCTTGCGGTACAGCACCGCGGACAGCACCGGGACCAGCAGGTACGGCAGGAACGCGGTGGCCGCCCCGGCGCCGTGCAGCACCGCGACGCCACCGGTATGTCCGACCACCGAGTCGGTGGCCAGGCAGGTGATCAGCACCTCGGCGCAGCGGGTCAGCGGCCCGACCACCGGGTGCCGGGGCGCGCCGACCGCCGGAATGGCGATCAGCGCCAGCAGGCCGGGCCAGACCAGGGTCGCCGCTTCACCTGTCGCGGCGACGCCGAGCACCGCGATCAGCGTCAGCAGGGTGAGCCGGATGGTCACCGTGAAGGGGTGCAGTGGCCGCCAGATCGGGCTGAAGGAGAGGTCGTCGATGGGGGTGCCGGCGGCTGGGGAGGGCGCGGTGCGCCGGTCAGCCGCCATAGATGCTCGCGATCTCGGCGGCGTGCTGCTTGAGCACCACGCTGCGCTTGACCTTGAGCGATGGGGTGATTTCGCCGGTCGCCTCGGACCAGTCGTGATCGAGGATGCGGAACTCGCGGATCGCCTCGGCCCGCGACACCGCCCGGTTGGCGTCGTCGACCGCTGCCTGGATCTCGGCCCGCAGGTCGGCGTCGTCGCGCAGGGTGGCCGCGGTGGCGTCGGCCGGCTTGCTGTGCGCGGTCAGCCAGGCCGGTAGCGCGTCCTCGTCGAGAGTGAGGAGCACCGCGATGAACGGTTGCCGGTCGCCGACCACCAGGCACTGGCTGACCAGGGCGTGTGCCCGCAGCCGGTCCTCAAGCACAGCCGGGGCGACGTTCTTGCCACCGGCCGTCACGATGATCTCCTTCTTCCGGCCGGTGATCTTCAGGTATCCGTCGCCGTCGAGTTCGCCCAGGTCGCCGGTGGCGAACCAGCGCTGCGAGTCGAGGACCTCGGCGGTCGCCGTCGGATTGCGCCAGTAGCCCTGGAAGACCACGTCACCGTGGACCAGGATCTCGCCGTCGTCGGCGATCCGCACGCTCACCCCGGGCAGCGGCCGACCCACGGTGCCGATCCGGATCGCCTCCTCCAGGTTCACCGCGATCGCCGGCGAGGTCTCGGTCAGGCCGTACCCCTCGAAGATGGTCAGCCCGATGCCGCGGAAGAAATGCGCGAGCCGCTCGCCCAGCGGCGCGCCACCGGAGATCGCCCGGGCGCACCGGCCGCCCATCGCGGCCCGCAGCTTGGTGTAGACCAGCCGGTCGAACAGGCCGTGCCGCAGCCGCAGCGCCAACCCCGGGCCGCCGTCGTCCAGCGCCCGGCTGTACGCCACCGCGGTGCGGTCGGCCAGGTCGAAGATCTTGCCCTTGCCGTCGGCGTAGGCCCGCTGCCGGGCGGTGTTGTAGACCTTCTCGAACACCCGGGGTACCGACAGCACGAACGTCGGCTGCGCCGACTGCAGGTCGGCCACCAGATTCTTCACGTCCGCGACGTGCGACAGCTTGCACCGGGCGAAGATCGCGCCGTTCTGCACCAGCCGGGCGAACGAGTGCGCGAGCGGCAGGAACAGCACGGTGGACGCGCCCTCGGTGAACAGCGAGGGCAGCCCCGGGACCGCGTTGGCGACGTCGGCGTAGAGATTGCGGTGGGTCAGCTCGCAGCCCTTGGGCTGACCGGTGGTGCCGGAGGTGTAGATGATGGTGGCGAGGTCGTCCGCGCCCCGGCTCAACCGGCGCTGCGCCAGCGCCTGCGCCGGCACCGACGCGCCCGCGCTGACCAGCTTTTCCAGCCCGCCGCCGTCGATCTGCCAGATGTCCCGCAAGGCGGTACGGGCGTGCACCGAGTCCACGACGTCCCGGTGCGCGCTGGTCTCGACGACCACGGCGACCGCCCCGGAGTCGGCCAGGATCCACTCGACCTGCGCCTCGCTGGAGGTCTCGTAGATCGGCACGGTCACCCCGCCGGCTGCCCAGATGGCGAAGTCGGTGAGCGTCCACTCATAGCGGGTCTTGCTCATCAGCCCCACCCGGTCGCCCGGGTTCACTCCGGCCGCCACCAGTCCGGCCGCCAGCGCGGTCACCTCGTCGCGGAACTGCGCGCAGGTCACGTCGTGCCACTGCCCGCCGGGGGTGTCCCGCCGACCGAACAGCACCGTGTCGGGCGCGGCGTCTGCGTTGTCCCAGACCATGTCGGTCAGGTTGGCGGCCGCACCGATGACGGCCACCGGCGGAACCGAGAACTCCTGCATGCTTCGCCCTTCACTCGGCCGGACCCACCCATTGTCGCTCGCTCGGATCGGGCTACCGACCGCGGCGGCGCGGGGCGTTCCTCACCGGAACCTACCGGTACTCCGCTGGCGGGGCGTGCCGGGGTGATCGCCGCTGACCGGGGTACCCTGCCCGGCATGGCTGACTCGTCGACCCAGTCGATCACCATTGCCGCGCCGCCGGCCGCGGTGGCCGAGGTGATCTGTGACTTCCCCGCGTACCCGGACTGGGTGGCCGCCGTGAAGTCGATCGAGGTCGTCGAGGAGTACGAGGACGGGTACGCCAGCCAGGTCCGGTTCGTGGTCGACGCCGCCGTGCTGCGCGACGAGTACACGCTGGCCTATGAGTATGCCGAGGACCTGTCGCGGATCGAGTGGAGCCTGGTCGCCCCGTCGAAGGTGCAGCGCGCCCAGCACGGCTCGTACGACCTGGAGCCGGACGGCACGGGTACCCGGGTGACGTACACCCTCTCGGTTGACCTGGCTATTTCACTGCCCGGCTTCCTGCGCCGCAAGGCGGAGAAGACGGTGCTGGACACCGCGCTGAGCGAGCTGCGCAAGCGGGTCGAGGCGTTGGACGCCGACCGTGGGTGAGCCGCCACCCGGCTCGCCCGCCGAGGAGGCCGAGCGCCTGGTGGTCAGCGCGCTGGCCGCCGTCTCGCTGGCCACCCGGGGCTGGCTGGCCGGTCGGGCCGACGGTCACCGGGTCGCCACCGGCGCCGACGAGTGCTGCGCCTGCCCGCTCTGCCGGGCGCTGACGGTGGCCGCCGACCCGAGCCCCGAACTGGTGGAGCGGCTCGCCACCGCGGCCGCCGAGGTGGCGACCGGGGTGACCGCACTACTGCGCGCCCTCGGCGACGCCATCGGCCACCCGGCTTCGACGGACCCGGCTCCGACCGGGACCGACCCGGCCCAGACCGCCCCAACCGACCCGGCCGAGGCGGAACAGGCCGGGACCGACGCGGGCGCGACCGGCCGGGCGGCGACGGACCAGGATCCTGCGGACCAGGAGGCCACCGACCCGCAGGGGGAGCAGACCGACATTCCGCCGCAGTCCGCCGGGCGCGGCGGGAAGACCATGCGGACGCCGGTCCATCAGGTGGTACCGGCGGCGGATCCGATCGCCCCGGCGAGCGTTGATAATGGCGATGCGGCAAGCTGATCGGGCCGCGGCATAGCGTTGTGGTGGACGGTGTCGACCGGAGGCGGTGACAGCCGACCGAGTTGGTGGAGGGAGTGTGCGGTGGGTCTGACCATCGGTGTGGATATTGGTGGTACCAAGGTGCTCGGCGGTGTCGTCGACGCCAGTGGCGCCATGGTTGCCCAGGCACGCCGGGACACCCCCGCCGAGGATGTCGCGCAGACCCTCGACCGGATCGTCGACGTGATCAACGAGCTGTCCGCGACGCACGAGGTGGACGCGGTCGGCATCGGCGCGGCCGGTTGGATCGACGCCAAGCGCTCGACCGTGCTGTTCGCCCCCAACCTGGCCTGGCGCAACGAGCCGCTGCGCGACGAGATCGCCCGGCAGGTCGCGGTGCCGGTGGTGGTGGAGAACGACGCCAACGTGGCGGCCTGGGCCGAGTTCCAGTTCGGCGCGGCGGCGGACGCGGACGAGTCGATGGTGCTCTACACGGTGGGCACCGGCATCGGCGGCGGGATCATCCTGGGTGGCAACCTGGTGCGTGGCGCGCACGGCATCGCCGCCGAGTTGGGCCACACCCTGCTGGTACCGGACGGGCACCTGTGCGGCTGCGGCCGGCGCGGCTGCATCGAGCAGTACGCCAGCGGCAGCGCCCTGGTCCGGTTCGCCCGGGCCAGCGCCTCCGCCCAGCCGGAGCAGGCCAAGGTGCTGTTGGACCTGGCGCACCAGAACGTCGCCGGGATCAACGGTCCGCTGGTGACCCAGGCGGCCCGGCTCGGCGATGCCGCCGCCACCGACGCCTTCGCCCAGGTCGGGCACTGGCTCGGGCAGGGGCTCGCGGACATGGTGCAGATCCTCGACCCGCAGGTGCTGGTCGTCGGCGGCGGCGTGATCGACGCCGGTGACCTGCTGATGCAGCCGACCCGGGCGGCCTTCACGGCGGCCCTGGCGCAGCGCGGTCGGCTGCCGGTGGCCGAGGTACGGCCGGCGCTGATGGGGAACACCGCAGGCGTGATCGGCGCTGCGGATCTTGCCCGGCGCCTGTAGGTTGGAGCCCGTCGCCGAGAGGGGTGTCGATGGGCGTGCCGCTGCGGGTCGTCTCCTACAACGTGCACGGCCTGAAGGACGATCCGGCCGCGCTCGCGAGCACGGTCGCTGACCTGTCGCCGGACGTCGTGGTGCTGCAGGAGGCGCCGCGCCGGCTGCGCTGGCGTACCCGCAATGCGCAGCTCGCGAACTCGTGGGGGCTGGTGCACGCGGCCGGCGGCCTGCCCAGCCTGGGCAATGTGATCTTCACGAGCCTGCGGGTACGGGTGCTGCGGCAGTGGGCCGTCCAGTACCCGCTGACCCCCGGCCGGCACCTGCGCGGCGCGGTGTTCGCGCACTGCCTGGTGGGGCGTACGCCGATCATCGTGGTCGGCACGCACCTGTCCATCGACGCCACCGAGCGGCCGGCCCAGGCCCAGTTGTTGAAGAAGGCGCTGGTGGAGTTGGATGCGCCGGTGGTGCTTGCGGCCGACCTGAACGAGACGGACGGCGGCGGGGCCTGGCGGATGCTCGCCGACGGCCTGGTCGACGTGGGCGCGGCGGCGGGCGAGGCGACCTTCCCGGCCGGTGCGCCCACCCGGCGTATCGACGCGATCCTCAGCGACCCCCGGATGGCCGTGGCAGGCTGTCGGGTGGTCGGTACCGAGGCGGCCCGGCGGGCCAGTGACCATCTGCCGGTCGTGGCCGATCTGGTGCTGCCTGATCCTGTCGCGTCGCTGTGAAGGAGCTCGCCGATGAGCTTGGACCGTCCCGTCGCCCCTGACCCCTATGCGCTGCTGCCCGCTGTCGGGTCGTTCGAAGTGACCAGCACCGACCTGGTCGGCGGCGCGCCGGCGCCGCTGCGGCACGCGCACACCTCGGCCGGCGGTGACAACGTCTCGCCGCAGTTGAGCTGGTCCGGCTTCCCGGCGGGAACCAAGGGCTTCACCGTCACCTGCTTCGACCCGGACGCCCCGACGCCGTGCGGATTCTGGCACTGGCTGTTGGTGAATGTGCCGGTCGAGGTGACCTCGCTGGCCAGCGGAGCGGCCAACCCCGAGGGCGCGTTCGGGGTCCGCAACGACTTCGGTGGGCAGGGCTTCGACGGCCCGGCCCCGCCGCCCGGCGACATGGTGCACCGCTACTACTTCGTGGTGCACGCGATGGACGTCGACCGGCTGGACGTCGGGCCGGCCGTCGCGCCCGCGGTGGTCTGCTTCAACCTGGCCTTCCACACCCTGGCGCGGGCGATCATCACGCCCACCTTCCAGGTGGCGGCCTGAGGGCTCGAACCGGGGTCGCCGGGTCGTGGCGCGGTGGTAGCGTCGCGACAACGGAAGGAGTACGAAATGCCCGACAAGAGGGACATCCACAAGGCGAAGAGTAAACGTAACCACAAATCGCCCACGGCCAAGTCCAGTCGGTCGGCGGCGACGGCCACCGTGACCCCGACCTCGTCCACCGTCTCCGCCGACACCGACATGAGCACCAAAGCCGGCAACGCCGGCCGCAAGCACCGGTAGGTAGCTGTCCGGATCGCGATCCGCGCCCCGGCTGTGCAGCCGGACTTCAGCTGCGGGGAGCGGATCGCGATCTCTGCCGTCGCTGGACAAACCCCCCGCCGAGCCGCAAGGATGGCGCAGCCGGCATCGGCCGATTTCATGCCAACCCGGCGTTGTACCGGCTGGGCACCCCCGCTCGGCCGCCACCGCACCGCACCCCCCGGGCGGGCGCGCCGGTACCCCGCCCGACAAGGCACCGGCCCCGTGCACCGATCCCGGGTGGATGCCCGGGATCTGGGGAGCATGGGTGAGCGTCGAGCCCGCCGGCTGGGACACCAGTGGAGCGACTGCGACCATCTGGCGGGGTAGCCAGCCGGTCTACGACCGGGGCGCGACCGTCTGCGTGATCGGGGCCGGCGCGAGTGGCCTGGCCGCCATCAAGAACCTGGTCGAGCAGGGCTTCGACGTCGACTGCTTCGAGCGGGAGACGGGCGTCGCCGGCGCCTGGAACTGGCGGCACGACCGCAGCCCGGTCTACGCGAGCACCCACCTGGTCTCGTCCAAGCCACTCACCCAGTACCCGGACTTCCCGATGCCCGACGACTGGGCCGACTACCCGCACCACAGCCTGATCCTGCGCTACCTCGAGCACTACGCCGACCACTTCGGCCTGCGCCCGCGGATCTGGTTCGGCACCGAGGTCACCCGGGTCGAGCCGGCCGAGGAGGGGTACTGGGACGTCACCACCCGGGGCGCGCGCGGTGGCTCCGAACGCACCGCCCGGTACGCCGCCGTGGTGGTCGCCAACGGCCACAACTGGGCCCCGAAGATGCCCGGCTACGACGGCCTCGCCGACTACCGGGGCCAGGTCATCCACGCCAGCGCCTACTCCGACGCCGCCCAACTGCGCGGCAAGAAGGTGCTCGTGGTGGGCGCCGGCAACACCGGCTGCGACATCGCCGTGGAAGCCGCCCAGCAGGCCGCGAAGACCTGGCACTCGTCACGCCGGGGCTACTGGTACAGCCCGAAGTTCACCTACGGCCGGCCGTCCGACCAGATCAACGACCTGCTGCTGGCGCTGCGGCTACCGCTGCGCATCCGGCAGTGGCTGCTGGAGCGCACGCTGCGCCGCAGCGTCGGCGACCTGACCCGGTTCGGCCTGCCGAAGCCGGACCACAAGATCCTGCAGACGCATCCGATCGTCAACAGCCAACTCGTCTACCACCTCGGCCACGGCGACCTGACCGCCGTGCCGGACGTGCAGCGCTTCGACCGCAACTCGGTACTGCTCACCGACGGTACCGAGATCGAGCCGGACCTGGTCGTGCTCGCCACCGGGTACCTGCCGAAGTTCGACTTCCTCGCCCCGGAGCTGCTCGGCGCCGACGGGCAGGGCCGGCCGAAGCTCAGCCTGCACGCCTTCTCCCGGCAGTACCCGACGCTGTTCGTGGCCGGCCTGCTGCAACCGGACAGCGGGCTGTTCACCCTGGTGCACTGGCAGACCGTGGTGATGGCCCGGTGGCTGCGGCTGCGCGAGGTCGACCCGGCCCGGGCGCGCGCCTTCTGGGCGGCTGCCACCACCGGCGACAAGCCGTTGACCGCCGGCCGGGTGAAGGACTCCAGCCGGCACTGGTTCGAGGTGAGCCACCTGGTCTACCTGCGTGCGCTGCAGGACCTGATCACCGGATTGGAGGCGGCCCGATGAGCACGAAGATCATCCGGTACGGCGAGTGGGCCCGCCCGGCCCGGCCGGTGAAGCGCGAGGTGCTGCTCGCCGGCCCGGAGGCGGACGAGGGTCGGCCGCCGGTGCTGTTCGTCCCGGGCTTCGGCGCGGGCGCCTGGGTCTTCGCCGAGCACTGGCTGGAGCACACCGCCCAGCGTGGCTTCCCGGCGTACGCGATGAGCCTGCGCGGGCACGGAAACAGCGGCAGCGCCCCGAAGACCGCGCTGCGGCACTACGTGCACGACGTGGTCCAGGTGGCCGCGAGCCTGCCCCGGCAGGCGGTACTCGTCGGACACGGCGCGGCAGCGCTGGTGGTGGCGCACGCGCTGTCCCGGTACCCGGCCCGCGCGGCTGTGCTGCTCGCCCCGGTGCTCGGCGGGCCGGGCGCGGCTGCCTCGGCGGCGCTGGCGAACCCGTTCGGGGTGGTGCCCGCGCTCTTCGGCGGTGGCCTGCGGGCCGGCCGGGGGCGGCTGTTCAGCCGGGAGCTGCCGACCTCGGTGGCCCGGGGCTACCACGCCCGCTGGGGTCGGGCCTCGGCCCGCGCGCAGTGGCGGATGCTGCTGCCGGCCAGCCCGGACACTCCGGTCGGCGACCCGGCGGTGCTGGTCGTCGGCTCACCCGACGACAAGATCGTGTCGACCGCCGCGCTGACCCGGGCCGCCGCCGGCTACCGCGCGGCCCCGCTGCTGTTCCCCGGCATGGGACACGCGCTGATGCTGGACGCCCGGTGGCGTGAGCCGATCGACGCCATCCTCGACTGGCTGGACAAGGACTCCCAGCCGCAGGTCTGATCCACCGGGCAGGTCTGATCGCGGCCGCCTGGGACCGATCCCGGCGGCCGAGGCAGTCGGGCGGGGTGGTCGGGCGGGGTGGTCGGGGGCGGGGTCAGACGACCGCGCCGTCGTTGGGGTCCCAGGGCTCGTCGTCGTCGTCCCCGCCCGGACGCAGCCGCCAGATCAGCGCCACGAAGCCGCCGAGGATGCCGGCGAAGCCGAGCACCATCGCCGCCGTCTCGTCCACCGGCAGCAGGCTCGGGTTGAAGAAGACCACCACGCCCGCGATGATCGCGAGCACCGCGACGATGGTGACCGGCGCGAACCGGGGCAGCGGCGGTGGCGGCGGCGGGGTGTACCCCTCCTCGTCCTCGCCTTCGAAGCCGTCCGGGCCGAACTGGCCGTCCATGCTGTCGAGGCCGTCCAGCAGCGGGGTGTCGTCGGTGGGGGCACGCCAGCCGTCCGGTGCGACGGTGCTGTCCCGCCAGCGGCTCAGCGTCGGGGCGCTGTCGGTCGGGCCGGCCGGGCGCGGGTCGGCGGTGCCGTCCGGGGTCGACGGGTCGGTGGCCGGCAGGTTCTCCGAGTCCGGCCAGGCGCCCACGGCGACGTCCCGGTCATACCCGGCGACGATCGCGGCGAACAGGTCGTCGATGCTGCCGCCCGCGGTGGTCGCGCCGGTGCCCGGACTCGCTCGGACTGCCCGGCGGGCGCCCGGGGTGGTGACGTCCCGGCTGGCCGCCGGGGTGCCCAGCGCCACGGCGGTGCCCGGCTCACCCGGCTCCGCGGTCGGGTCCGCGCCGACCTCGCCCACCACGCCAGCCTCGGTGACCGTCAACTGGCGCAGGTAGGAGCGGGCGGTGTCCAGGTGGACACGGTCCACGTAGAGCCGGTCGGTGGGGCGGGCGGGCAGGGTGGTGCTGCGGGTGATCGGGTTCACGTCGGCAGCGGGCTGCAGGTAGGCGGCGATGCCCCGCAGTCCGAGCACGTCCAGCAGGTGCTCGCCGACCCGGGGGTCGACGTCACCGGCCGCTGCGTACTCGGCGGCGTCGAGGCCGTTGTCCCGTCGACCGCGACGGGCGCCACCGGAAGCCACGCTGCCTCCCCTCCGCGGCTGTCACAACCGCCCTGGCCGGCGTCCCCTCGTCTCGCCGCAGCGGCGGGGGAACGCTGACTGTCCGGGGCGTCGCCGGACGACAGCGCCCCGTTGAATCCTGACACGGCGAAGCCGTGAACGGGGAGTGCGTTGTGGGGTGTGGTCCCGGGTCCGTAGGCTCAACTCGCGGCGCGGCGGGCAGGTACCCGGGCGTCGCTGTGCTGCCAGCACGCGAGGAGGCGGGGATACTGGCAGCGGGAGCATCGAGAAGGGACAGGCGTGCTCTACTGGTTGCTCAAGTACTTCCTGCTGGGCCCCTGGTTGAGACTGATTTTCTGGCCGAAGGTCGAGGGGCGGGACAACGTGCCCAGCCACGGCCCGGCGATCATCGCCAGTAACCACCTGTCGTTTTCCGACTCGATCTTCATGCCGCTGATGGTCAAGCGCAAGGTGACCTTCGTGGCCAAGGCGGAGTACTTCACCGGAAAGGGGCTCAAGGGCCTGCTGGTCCGGACATTCTTCGTGGGTACCGGCACCATCCCGGTGGACCGCTCCGGTGGCCGGGCCGCCCAGGCGGCGATGGACACCGGGCTGCGAGTGCTGCGCGAGGGGCGGCTGTTCGGCATCTACCCGGAGGGCACCCGCTCGCCCGACGGCCGGCTCTACCGCGGTAAGACCGGGGTGGCCCGACTGGCGCTGGAGAGCGGCGCGCCGGTGATCCCGGTGGTGATGCTCAACGCTGACCAGCTCCAACCGCCGGGGAAGAAGCTCCCGAGGCTGATGCGCCCGCACATCCGGTTCGGTGACCCGATCACCTTCGAGCGCTACGCCGGGCTGGCGGGCGACCGGTTCGTCGAGCGGGCCGTCACCGACGAGATCATGTACGAGCTGATGGAGCTGTCCGGCCGCGAGTACGTCGACGTGTACGCCGCGAAGGTCAAGTCCGCGGACGTGAAGCCCACCCCCAGGACCCCGGAGAACGAGCCACCGGCCGCCGTGGCCGCCTGACCCGCCGCCGGGCTCCCCGGCAGCCGCTGCGCAGCCGTGGGCTCAGCCCAGAGCCTCCAGCAGGCGCGCCTCGCCGTACCGCTCCGCGAAGCCGCGAACCTGTTCGGCCAGCGGTGCGGCCTGCCCGTGCCGACCGGCCGCGCGCAAGCCACGCACCGCCGACGCCAGGCAGGCCATCTCGCCCACCGGGTCCTCCAGTTGGGCGTGCAGCGCCGCCACGGCCAGGTCCAGCTCCGGGTCGTCGGCCGCGGTGAGCTGGTGCTCGGCGAGCGCCGCGCGGGCGCCGGCCGGGTCGTCGGCGCGCAGCCGCGCCCAGGCAAGGCTGTGCAGCGCCCGCCGGGCGGCGGCCCGGCCCCGGCACTGCTCGGCCAACTCGGCCAACTCGGCGACGGCCGCCGCCGCGCCTTCGCCGGCCCGGGCGTGCGCGAGCGCGATCCGCCCGTGCATGGCCAGCTCCGGCAGGCCGAGCCGGTCGGCGAGGTCGACGGCGGCCTCCGCGGCCATCTCAGCCGGCGCGAACTCATCCCCGGCCAGGTGCGTGCGGGCCAGTTCGACCAGGGCGGCGGCCTGCTCGGCGCTCTCCGGCAGGCTGTCGTACAGCTCAACCGCGCGGTCCAGTTGGCGCAGCGCCTCCTGCCGGTCGGTGGTGGCCGCCGCCAGCAGCAGGTGCGCCTGCGCGGCCACCTCCCGGTTCGGCACGCCGGTGGTCTGCGCCAGCTTGTCCAGCCGGGCCAGCCCGTCGTCGGCCAGGAAGGCGTCCCGGTCGCCGGTGAAGCCCAGCTCCAACTCCAGCAACTCGACGGTGGGCTCCAGCGGCAGGCCGAGCTCCCGGATCCGGGCCAGCCAGCGGCCGGCGGTGTCCGGGGCGTGCAGGGCGTACGAGCGGCGGGCGGCCCGGTACATGGCGGTCGCGGCGGCGCGGGCGTACGGGGTGGCGTCGGTGCGTACCTCGCGGGCGAGCCGGTGCGCGGTGTACCGGTGCTGGGCCAGTACCTCGGCCACGTCGCCGGGCGGCGCGTCGGCGAGCGCGCCCGGCCACTGGGCGTCCAGCCAGTCGGCGGCGCGCTGGTGCCGGGCCATCCGCTCGACCCGGGGCAGCCGGTGGTAGCAGACGTCGCGGACCAGCACGTGCCGGAACCGGTACTCGATGTGCCCGGCCAGCGCCGCCGTGGGCTGCTCCCGGATCAGGTCGCGCTGCTCCAGCCGGCGCAGCGCCCGCTCCACCCCGTCCACCGGCCGGCCCAGCGCCACCGCCACCGCGCCCGGCCAGAAGTTGCGGCCGACCACGGCGGCGGCCTGCAGCACCGCCCGGTCGCCGGGGTCGAGCAGGTCCAGCCGGTTGGCGATGACCGCCTGCACGTTGTCCGGCATCGGCGGCGGGTCGTCGCCGCCGGTGCCCCACTGGGCCACCTCGCGGATGAGCTGCCCGCGCTCCATCAGCATCCGGACGTACTCCTGGGCGTACAGCGGGTTGCCGTCGGCCAGCTCCACCAGCGGGTACGGGGTGGTGGCGGCGAAGGCGGAGCCGAACATCAGCGCGTACATGGTGCTGATGTCGCTGTCCCGCAACGGGCTCAGCGAGATGGAGAGGGTGCCGCCGATGGTGGTCGCCCAGCGCGGGTGCCGGTCGCGTAGCTGGGGCCGGCCGGTGCACACGATCAGCAGCGGCAGCCCGCGCGCCGAGGTCGCCAGCAACTCGATGAAGTGCAGCAGCCGTTCGTCGGCCCAGTGCAGGTCCTCGAAGACCAGCACGGTGGCCCGGTACCCGGCCAGCGCCAGCACGAACCGCCGCCACGCCTGCTCCGTGTCGGTCGGGCCGAGCCGGGAGCCACCCAGGCCGAGCAGCGGGCCGAGCGCTTCGGCGAGGTGACCGGCCTCCTCGGCGGGTACCAGGCACTGCAGGGTCTCGGCCAGCCGGGCGGTGGCGGTGGTCAGGTCGTCGGAGGCGAGGATGCCGACGTGGCTCTTCACGATGTCGGCGAAGGCCGCGTAGGTGACGTCCTCGCCGAACGGTGGGCAGTGCCCGACCAGCCAGTGCACCGGGGCCTCGGTCTGCCGGGCGGCGTGCCGGGACAGCTCGCGCAGCAGCCGGGACTTGCCGATGCCGGCCTCCCCGAACACGGTGACCAACTGCGGCGCGCTGGTGCGGACGGTGCGGTGCAGCGCGTTGATGAGCAGCGCCCGCTCGTGCTGGCGGTCCACCATCGGGGTGCTCTCGGTGTCGGTGGCCGGCGCCCGGGTGTCCCGGGCCCCGGCCGCCAGCCACACCGTGCTGGGCGCGGTGCGGCCGCGCAGGGTGACCGGCGGCCGTTCCTGGTACTCGATGTCGGCGCTGGTGGCGGCGTAGCTGGTGGCGCAGACGAGCACTCCGCCGGGGGGCGCCAGGGCCTGCAGGCGGGCGGCCGTGTTGACCACGTCGCCGGCCACGATGGCCTGCCCGCCGTCCCGGGCGGCGGCCACGTCGACGAGCGCCTCGCCGGTCGCCACGCCGACCCGGAAGCGCAGCCCGTCGGTCTCGCCGGGGCCACGGGCCAGCGCGTTCTGCAGCTCCAGGCCGGCCCGTACGCAGCGCAGCGGGTCGTTTTCGGTGGCCACCGGCGCGCCGAAGAGCGCCATCACCGCGTCCCCGATGTACTTCTCCACCACTCCGCCGTAGCGGCGCACCACCCGGCGCACGGTGCCGAAGTAGTCGCTCTGCACGGCGCGTACCTGCTCCGGGTCGCTGCGCTCGCCGAAGCCGGTGAACTCCACCATGTCCACGAAGAGCACGCTGACCCGGCGACGGTCCTCCTGGGGCACCCCGGCGCCCTCGTCCATCGGCTGCCCGCACTCGGCGCAGAAGGCGCTGCCGGCCGGCGCGGTGCGTCCACAGGCGACGCAGCTGATCCGCAGAATGGCACCGCAGCCCGCGCAGAACCTGTCGTCGGGTTCCGCGGAGCGGGCGCAGTTCGGGCAGGTCACGGTGTGGCGTTCTCTTCAGGCGCGGGGAGCGGCGTAGCTAATCCTGGCACGTCGTGCCGGCGGGGAACACCTCTGATCGGCCGCCGCCCGGCGGTGTCCGGCTGGCGGTTCCCGCCGTGCTGCCGGTCCATGGGGAAGCTCAGCGATCGGCCATGCCGGCACGCCGACGCAGCGAGGACAGGTCGATCACGACGATCCGCCGGCCCTCGGTGCGCAGCCAGCCGCGCGCCGCGAACGACCCGATGGCCTGGTTGACGCTCTGCCGGGAGCCGCCGGCCATCTCCGCGAGCTGGGACTGGTTGAGCTCGATGGTGACCATCGGCGCGGAGCTGTCGCCGGCCAACCGGACCAGGGTCTTGGCCACCCGGCCGGGCAGGTCGAGGAAGACGTGGTCGGCGTTCTGCTCGGTGAGCCGGCGGATCAGCTGGCCGAGCGAGCGCATCACGGCGTCCAGGATGCGCGGGTTGGCATGCACCAGCTCGATGAAGGCGGCCCGGGACAGGGCCAGCGCCGAGCAGTCCTCGATGGCCTCGGCGGAGGCGGACCGGGCGGCGCCGTCCAGCAGGGACACTTCGCCCAGCACGTCCGGCGGGCGGACCACGTTGAGCACGGCGCGCTCGCCGGTGGCCGAGGTGCGGAAGACCGCGACCGCGCCGCGGCGCAGCACGATCAGCGACTCGCCCGGGTCGTTCTCGACGAAGAGCAACTGCCCCTTGCGGTACGTGCGCGGCACGGCGGCCGCGATCACCCGCTGGCGTACCTCGGGTTCCAGCGATGCGAACATATCCACCCCGGTGAGAGCGTCGCCGAAGTCGGGTTGCCTAGCGTCCACGGGCCGGCACCTCCCACGTGCGCGCTGGTCGGGGCAGCGGTTTTGCTGCCGCGGTAGTCAGATCATGTCGCTGTGTGGCCCGCTTGTATACCCCTTGCGGGCTGGTCAACCGACGGCGGTTGAGGACGACCCGCGCAGGTTATCCGGTTGAGCGTCGGGTGGGCCAATTGTTTGGTAACGGCGCGATAACGGCATGCAATTGGTCGCTCTGAGGACTCGCCTGAACACGCTACGTACCGCATTATCAGCGTCGTGGTGACTGAAGCGCAGCTGTGTTCCACCCTCCGGGCGATGTGGCACCGCACCGTGGACGAGTGTGACCCGCTCGTCGACGGTCTGCTCTGGAAGTTGCGCACCGTGCCGGAGGACATCCTCGACGAGCCGGCCGACCTGGTCGCCAAGTGGGTGCCCGAGCGCCGCCGGGAGCGGCTCACCGGTGGACTGGCCGTCGCCGAGCACCTCGACGACGTCGGGCTGGACGTCGGCGCGCCGGTGCTCGCCGTGGACGGCTGCACCACCGTGCCGGTCCACAGTGGAGCGCTCGCCCTGCTGCGCTGCGAACCCGGCCGGCCGCTGGTCGCCGCCGACCCGGTGGACCAGCAGTTCTGGGGGGACATGCTGGGCCGGGTGCACCAGGCGCTGGTCGGCTACCACCAACCCCGGTTGACCCGCCCCGGCCCGCTCGACCCGACCGCCGAGCACCTGGCGCTGCAGCCGTGGCTGCGGCCGGCGATCGCGGCGGCGGCCACCGCGCTGCGCCGGCTCACCCTCGCCGACCAGCTCAGCTACGGCGTGCTGCACGGGGACCCGGACCCGTCGGCATTCCGGCTGGACCGGGAGACCGGCCGGCTGGCCCTGGTCGGCTGGGGTCGGGCCAGCAGCGGGCTGCTGCTGATGGACGTGGCGGTGGCGGTCGGGTACATCGGCGGCATCGACGCGGCCGGCGAGTTCCTGGAGGGGTACCTGGCGGCCGGGCCGCTGCACCCCGGCGAGTTGGAGGCCGGCCTGCCGACCGTGCTGCGCGCGTGCTGGGCGCGCCGGGCGGACGCGCTGGCCCGCCGGCTGCACGCCGGTACCAGTCCGGATCCGACCGCGGACCTGACCGATCTGGCCCAGGCTCAGCACGCGCTGACCACCTCCCCGGCCACCTGATCCGGCCGCTTGATCCGGCCGCCTGACCCGGCCACCTGGTCCGGCCGCGGTGATCTCCACGTTCGGTGATTGGAAGGTTACAAGTCGGGGTCGGCGCGGGGGGTGGCTAGGGCAGGGCCGCCGGCCGGTACTGGCAGGATGACCGGTGATGGTCTACCGCTACTTCTACGACTGCGAGTTCATCGAGGACGGCCGCCTCGTCGAACTGGTCTCGATCGGCGTGGTCGACGAGCACGGCCGAGAGTTCTATGCCGTCTCCACCGAGTTCGACGACACCCGCGCCGGCCCCTGGGTACGCCGCAACGTCCTGGACAAGCTGCCCTCGCCCGCCGACCCGGCGTGGCGCTCCCGCGAGCGCATCCGCGACGACCTGCTGGCCTTCCTGGCCGAGCCGGTACGCGGCCGGCCCGGCGAGGAGATCGAGCTGTGGGCCTGGTACGCCGCCTACGACCACGTCGTCCTCGCCCAGTTGTGGGGACCGATGCCGGCGCTGCCCCGGATCCTCCCCCGATTCACCAAGGACCTGCGACAACGCTGGGACGACCGGGGGCGGCCGCCGCTGCCGGAGATGGCCGGCCGGCACGACGCCCTGGTCGACGCCCGGCACAACCTGGCCCGCTGGGCGGTGCTCGGAGCTGACCAGGCCGGCGTGCCCGGCTGAGGTCCGGGCGGCTACAGTGCGCTTGTGCGGCCCGCCCCGGTCGGCAATGACGCCGAGGGTCTTTTTCGATGACCCGGGTGGGTGACCCGCCGCCGCCCGTGACCGCGAGCCGTCCTCGCGGCGCTGTTCAATGAGGGCCTGGTGCGACTCAATGACGGCCTGGTGCGGGCGCGATCGTTGTTAATCGGAAGGGACTGGCACGAGATGCGTATCGGTGTGCTGACCGGCGGCGGCGACTGCCCCGGGCTGAACGCGGTGATCCGCGGTGTGGTGCGTAAGGGCGTGGACGCCTACGGCCACGAGTTCGTCGGTTTCCGCGACGGCTGGAAGGGCCCGCTCGAGGGGATCACCCGACCGCTCGGTATCCCGCAGGTGCGCGGCATCCTGCCGCGTGGCGGCACCATCCTCGGCTCCTCGCGGACCAACCCGTTCAAGATCGACGGTGGCGTCGAGCGGATCAAGGCCAACCTGGCTGACCTGGGCGTGGACGCGCTGATCGCGATCGGCGGCGAGGACACCCTGGGCGTCGCCACCAAGCTCGACGAGCTGGGCGTGAAGGTCGTCGGCGTGCCGAAGACCATCGACAACGATCTGGGCGCCACCGACTACACCTTCGGCTTCGACACCGCGGTCAACATCGCGATGGAGGCCATCGACCGGCTGCACACCACCGCCGAGTCACACCACCGCACCCTGGTCGTCGAGGTGATGGGCCGGCACGCCGGCTGGATCGCCCTGCACGCCGGTATCGCCGGTGGCGCGAACGTGATCCTGCTGCCCGAGCGCAACTTCGACGTCGACCAGGTGGCCGCGTACGTGGAGAAGCGCTTCACCCACCAGTACTCGCCGATCGTGGTGGTGGCCGAGGGGGCGCAGCCGCTGGAGGGCCAGATGGTCCTCGCCAACCAGGAGCTCGACTCCTTCGGGCACGTCCGGCTCGGCGGCATCGGCCAGTGGCTCGCCGACCAGCTGGAGGCGAAGACCGGCAAGGAGGCCCGCACCGTGGTGCTCGGGCACATCCAGCGCGGTGGCACCCCGACCGCGTACGACCGGGTGCTCGCCACCCGCTTCGGCCTGCAGGCCATCGACGCCGTGCACGAGGGTGACTTCGGCAAGATGATGGCGCTGCGTGGTACCGACATCGTCCGGGTCCCGCTGATCGACGGCACCCGTGAGCTGAAGACCGTTCCGGTCGAGCGGTACGCCGAGGTCGAGGTGTTCTTCGGCTCCTGAGCCGGGCATCCCCGGGCCGTCCGCACACCGCGGCGGCCCGGGGTCATCTTCCAGGGAGGTCCGCCATGAAGACGGTCGCCGTGCTCGGGGCCGGAAAGATCGGCGAGGTCATGCTCTCCGGGCTGCTGCGCTCGGGCTGGCCGGTGGACCGGCTGCTGGCCACCACCCGACGGCCGGAGCGGGCCGCCGAGCTGACGCAGCGGTACGGCATCCGGGTGGTCGCCAACGAGGTGGCCCTGGCCGAGGCCGACGTGCTGGCGATCGCGGTCAAGCCGCAGGACGCCGGGGCGCTGCTGGCCGAGCTGGGGCCGAAGATCCCGCCGGACAAGTTGGTGGTCTCGCTCTGCGCCGGCCTGCCGACCTCGTTCTTCGTCAAGTGGCTGCCGGCCGGGACGCCGGTGGTGCGGGTGATGACGAACACCCCCGCGCTGGTGGACGAGGCGATGACGGCGATCTCGGCGGGGGCGCACGCGAACAGCGCGCACCTGGCCCTGGCCGAGGAGATGTTCACCCCGCTGGGCAAGGTGCTGCGGGTACCCGAGTCGCAGCAGGACGCGGTGACCGCGCTGTCCGGCTCCGGACCCGCGTACTTCTTCTACCTGGTCGAGGCGATGACCGACGCCGGCATCCTGCTCGGCTTGCCGCGCCAGGTGGCGCACGACCTGATCGTGCAGACCGCGATCGGCTCGGCGATCATGCTGCGCGACTCCGGTGAACATCCGGTGAAACTCCGGGAAGCGGTCACCTCGCCGGCCGGCACCACCATCAGCGCGATCCGCGAGCTGGAGAACCACGGGGTACGCGCGGCTCTGCTGGGCGCCCTGGAGGCGGCCCGGGACCGGGCCCGGGAGATCGCCCAGCAGCAGAGCTGACCCCCGGCCGCCCGGGTGGCGTGCCGAATCGGTACGTCCGGAGTCTTCCGCCGATCCCCTGTGAGCACCATGATGGCCTAGTTTTCCGGTTGGCTCCCATTCCCCCGTCGCCCGCAGTGGAGGCTCCACGTTGTCCCGTTCCGTGACGCTCGATAACAAGTTGGCCCGCGCGGGCGGGCCGCGGCCGGCCGGGCCGGGCGGCTGGCTGGCCGGGCACAAGCTGCTCGCGTCGATCATCGCGGTGGTGGTGCTCGCCGGCGCCGGCGTCGCCGCGGTGTTCCTGCTGCGCGGCTCCTCGGACGGGCTGCCGCCGCACACCCCGGTGCTCGGCGTGCAGGTGTGGCAGGTGCGCAAGGCCGACAAGGTGAGCACCTCCGGCGGGCGCAGCACGGTGAAGCTGCGCCCCGGGCCGTTCGCGCTGCGCTTCCCGGTGGTGCCGATCGACAACGGGCCGCGCATCTGCGCCTGGACCGACAAGTCGATCCTCACCTTCGCCGCCGGCCAGTCGATGGACCAGGTGGGCTGCCTGAAGGCCGGCTCCGTGCTGCCCACCCCGGGCGTCGGCGCGAGTGAGCTGCTGCTGGCCAAGGACGGGCACAACAACCTGGTGGGGGACCGGTTGGTGGCCGTCGAGGACGGCTTCAGCCAGGTCTCCTTCACGTCGATCACCAAGGTCGGCGAGGACTCGCCGCTGGGCTGGACCACCGACGTCTACCTGGCCGTCTTCATCGACAAGAACAAGAACAACACCATCGACAAGGGCGAGTACGAGTTCCTGGTGTTCGACTTCTGAGCCGCTGTCCGGATGGTGAGAGGCGGCTGCGCGGTTCGCGACGCACGGGGCCTGCGTCGTAGGCTGACGGGCATGCGCCAGGAGTGGCATGACCTTCGTTATCCCGGGTTGGAGATCGGCCGCCCCGCCGGCAGCCCGGCCGAAGCCGAGGCTTTCGGACTGGACCACTGGCGTACCCTGCCGCGGGCGCAGACCCCGCCGTGGCAGGACTGGGACGAGGTCGCCTCGGTCTGCCGGGTACTCGACACGGTGCCGTCCATCGTCGCCCCGTACGAGGTGGACACGCTGCGCGAGCGGCTGGCCGAGGTGTGCGAGGGGCGCGCCTTCGTGCTCCAGGGCGGCGACTGCGCGGAGACCTTCGCCGACAACACCGAGCCGCACCTGCTGGCCAACGCGCGCACCCTGCTGCAGATGGCGGTGGTGCTCACCTACGGCGCGAGCCTGCCGGTCGTGAAGATCTCCCGGATGGCCGGTCAGTACACCAAGCCGCGCTCCGCGCCGCTGGACGCGCTCGGCCTGCCGGCGTACCGGGGCGACATGATCAACTCGCTGGAGCCCACGGCGGCCGCCCGGGTGGCCGACCCGCAGCGGATGATCCGGGCCTACGCCAACGCCGCCGCCGCGATGAACATGATGCGTGCCTACCTCGGCGGCGGCATGGCCGACCTGCACGCCGTGCACGACTGGAACCGCGACTTCGTGCGCACCTCCGCGTTCGGTGAGCGCTACGAGGCGATCGCCCGGGAGATCGAGCGGGCGCTGGGCTTCATCCGGGCCTGCGGCCTCACCGACGACGAGGCGCTGCGCACGGTCACCCTGTACTGCTCGCACGAGGCGCTGGCGCTGGAGTACGACCGGTCCCTCACCCGGGTCGCCAACGGCCGTGCCTACGGGCTGTCCGGGCACTTCCTCTGGGTCGGCGAGCGCACCCGCCAGCTCGACGGCGCGCACATCGACTACATCTCCCGGATCAGCAACCCGGTCGGCGTGAAGATCGGCCCGGGGACCACCCCGGAGACCGCGCTGGAGCTGTGCGAGCGGCTGAACCCGGACAACATCCCCGGCCGGCTCACCCTGGTCAGCCGGATGGGCAACCAGAAGGTCCGCGACGCGCTGCCGTCGGTGGTGGAGAAGGTGCACGCCAGCGGGGCCAAGGTGGTGTGGCAGTGCGACCCGATGCACGGCAACACCCATGAATCCTCCAACGGCTACAAGACCCGGCACTTCGACCGGATCGTCGACGAGGTGCTCGGCTACTTCGAGGTGCACCGCGGGCTGCAGACCCACCCGGGCGGCATCCACATCGAGCTGACCGGCGAGGACGTCACCGAGTGCCTGGGCGGCGCACAGGCGATCGTGGACGCAGACCTGCCCGGCCGGTACGAGACCGCATGCGACCCGCGTCTGAATACGCAGCAGTCGCTGGAACTGGCCTTCCTGGTGGCGGAGAGCCTGCGCGGCTGAGCCCGGCCCCGTCCGGTTGACCCGGGCCCGCGCCGGACCGAATCGCCGCGGGCTCCGCCCGCGCGGGGCGCGGTCGTTAGGATCATTCGCGTGACCGAGACAATCGTTGACCTGCGTAGTGACACGGTGACCCGCCCCTCCGACGGGATGCGGGCCGCGATGGCCGCCGCCGACGTCGGTGACGACGTGTACGGGGAGGACCCCACCGTCAACGCGCTGCAGCAGCGGGTCGCCGAGCTGTTCGGGCACGAGGCGGCGCTGTTCACGCCGACCGGCTCGATGGCCAACCAGATCTGCCTGCAACTGAACTGCCCGCCCGGCAGCGAACTGCTCTGTGACGCCGACGCGCACGTGGTGACGTACGAGATCGGCGCGGCGGCGGCGCTCGGCGGGATCTCGTCGCGGACCTGGGGTCCGGTGGGCGCGGACATCGACGTCGACACGGTGACCGCGATGATCCGGCCGGCCGGGTACCACGCGGTGGCGACCGCGGCGGTGGCTGTGGAGCAGACCCACAACCGGGGCGGCGGGGGGGTGATCGCGCTGGACACGCTGCGTTCGCTGCGCGCGCTGACCGAGGCGACCGGAGTGGCGCTGCACTGTGACGGCGCCCGGATCTGGCACGCGCACGTCGCCGACGCGGTCCGGCTGGCCACCTACGGAGCGCTCTTCGACACCCTGTCGGTGTGCCTGTCCAAGGGGCTGGGCGCGCCGGTCGGTTCGCTGGTGGTGTCCAGCGCCGAGAACATCGAGCGGGCCAGGGTGATCCGCAAGCGGATGGGTGGCGGCATGCGCCAGGTCGGCGTGCTGGCCGCCGCCGGGCTCTACGCGCTGGACCACAACATCGAGCGGCTGGCGACCGACCACCTGCGGGCGCGTCGGATCGCCGAGGCGCTGGCGCCGTTCGGGGTGGTCGACGCCGACCGGGTGCGGACCAACATCGTCGCGCTGGACCTGCGCAAGACCGCGCTGGGCGCGCACGAGTTCGGCGCGGCAGCCCGCGAGCAGGGGGTGCTGGTGTCGGTGCTCGGCCCGTACGCCGGGCGGCTCATCACCCACCTGGACCTCGACGATGCCGGCGTGGACCGGGCGATCGGGGTGCTGACCGGCCTGCTCTCCGGCTGATCGCCGCGCCGGGTGCCGCTGGGCCGGGTGCCGCTGGGCCGGGGTTCAGACCGCCGCGGCGATGGCCCGGACGACCAGGACGGCGGCCACCACGACGCCGATCGAGCTGACGATCATCGCGAGCAGGCAGCCCAGGCCGAGCCGGCGTGGTGGCGGCTGATCCTCGGGCTCCCATTCGGGCTCGGCCATCGACACCCGTCCAGGCTAACGGCCGCAGACGGCGGATCGGCCGGCGACGCTCAGGACGCGTCGGGGTGCTCGGTGATGTTCTGCAGGTAGAGCTGTTCGCCGAGTTTCTCGATCAGGTCGAGCTGGGTCTCCAGATAGTCGACGTGGTGCTCCTCGTCGCCGAGGATGTCCTCGAACAGCCGGGCCGAGGTGACGTCGCCCATCGAGCGCATGTACTCGATGCCGAGCCGCAGCCGGTCCACCGCCTCCACCTCGACCGCCAGGTCGCAGTCGAACATCTCCTTGACGGTCTCCCCGATGCGCAGCGAGAACAGCCGCTGGTAGTTGGGCAGGCCGTCGAGGAAGAGGATGCGTTCGGTGAGGATCTCCGCGTGCCGCATCTCGTCCATCGACTCGGCGCGGGTGTACTTCGCGAGCGCCGTGAAGCCCAGGTGGTCCTGCATCTTGGCGTGCAGGAAGTACTGGTTGATCGCGGTCAGTTCGGCGGTCAGCTGCTCGTTGAGGAACTCAAGTACTCGTGCGTCACCCTGCATAGCGCCACAATAGGGTACTAAGTCCGGTTAAGCGGCCAATGCCTGCATCGTGTCGACCTCGTGGTGTTCGTCGAGCATGTCGCAGATGCGGTCAAGACAGGACCCACAGTTGGTGCCCGCTCCGCACGCGTCCCCGACCTCGTCCTCGGTACGGGCCCCGCGCAGGATGACGGCGCGCACCTCGCACTCCCGGACCCGCTCACAGATGCAGACGAACACGAGGTAAGGCTGCCCTAATTCCGCGCCGCCCGCAAGGCTTCTGTGACCCCTTCACCTGCGGTTTTACGACCTAGGCGGCCGGCGGTCCACCACTCAGGCGAGCGATCCGAACGAACGGAGCAGCGCGATGTCGGCGGCGTGTCCGGTTGCTCCCTCGCTGGGCGTCTCCACGATCACCGGAACCCCGGCCGTCGCCGGATGGGCCAGCAGCTCGGCGAACGCGGCCGCCCCGATCGCCCCGGCCCCGATGTTCTCGTGCCGGTCCCGGGTCGAGCCCACCGGGTCCTTCGAGTCGTTGGCGTGGATCAGCCACAGCCGGCCCGCGCCGACCGTACCCACCAGCGCGTCCAGGGTGGCGCTCGGGCCGCCGGGGCTGGCCAGGTCGTGCCCGGCTGCCCAGGCATGGCAGGTGTCCAGGCACACGCCCAGGTACGGGTGCCCGTCCACGGCCGCGAAGTAGTCGGCCAACTGCTCCACCCGGGCCGCCAGGCTGCGACCACCGCCGGCGCTCGGCTCCACCAGCAGTCGCGGGCCACCGGCCGCCGCCACCTCGTCCAGCAGCGGGATCAGCGCCTTGCGCAGCTGCCGGAAGGCCGCCGCCACATGGCCCTCGTCCACCGACGAGCCGGCGTGGAAGACCACCCCGGCAGCCCCGAGCTCGGCGCCCCGGGCGAGCGCGTGCCGCAGGGTGTCCACCGAGTTCGCCACCGTGGCCGGGGTCGGCGAGCCAAGGTTCACCAGCAGCGCCGCGTGCACGAACACCGGCAGCGCGCCGGTACCGGCCCGGAACGCCTCGTCCTGCGCCGGGTCACCGGGACCACGCGCCCAGCCACGCGGGTTGCTGACGTACACCTGGGCCGCCCCGGCGGTCACCGTGTCCAGGTAGGGCAGCGCCGCCTTGGCCAGTCCGCCGGCCGTCGGCACATGCGCCCCGATCCCGCCCGGCCCCTGCCCTACCCGGCCGGTCGTTCCCGAGGCAGGGCTGGGCTTTCGCGCGGCAGCGCTGGGCTTCGCCGCGGCAGCGCTCGGCTTCCCCGCGGTGGCGCTGGGCTTTCGCGCGGTGGCGCTGGGCTTCCCCGCGGTGGCGCTGGGCTTCCCCGCGGTGGCGCTCGGCTTCCCCGCGGCAGCGCTCGGCTTCCCCGCGGTGGCGCCCGGCTTCCCCGGGTCCGGGCGACGGCCGGTGGAGGTGGCCCGCATCAACCGAAGCAGAAGATCTGGACGCCCGAGCCGGGGGCGACCTGCGCGCCGGCGTTCGGGTTCTGGTTGATCACGTGGCCGGCGTTCTGGTCACCGACCACCTGCGGGGCCAGCCCGAACTGCTGGAGCATCGCCATCGCCTGCTGGCAGTTGAGGTTGGCGTTGGCCACCTGCGGCACGGTCACGAACGCCGGGCCCTTGCTCAGCGTCAGGATCACCTTCATGCCCTTGTCCAGGCTCTGGCCGGGGGCCGGGTCCTGGGCGATCACGGTGTTCGCCGGCTTGTCACTTTCCTTGTAGTCGAAGCCAATGGTCAGGCCCAACTTCAGCTTGTCCAACGCCGCCTTGGCCACGTCCCCGGTCTTGCCGGCGAAGTCCGGCATCTTGTTCGGTGAGGGGCCCTTGCTGACGTTCACGGTGATCGTCTGGCCGGGGCCGACCTCGGCACCAGCCGCCGGATCCGTGGAGATCACGTGATCCTTCGCCATGGTGTCGCTGTAGATGTCCTTGCGGGTCACCGTCAACTTCAGCGAGAACAGGTCGGCGTAGGCGAGGTCGAAGGTCTGGCCGTTCTCGTCGGGTACGGCGTAGCGCTCCGGGCCCAGCGACAGGGTCAGCGTGATCGTGCCGCCCTTGACGATGCGCTGGCCGGTACCCGGCTTCTGGATGATCACGGTGTCCTTGGCGATGCCCTCCTTGAACTGCCCGGAGGTCCACTTGATGTGGAAGCCGTCGGTGCCGGCCAGGGCGACCGCCTGCTGCTTGCTCAGCGAGATCAAGCCGGGGGCCTCGGTGTAGCGGCCGACCCCGAACCAGTACCCGCCGAGCGCCACCAGCAGGCCGGCCACCACGATCACGGCGGCCACCGCCTGCCGACCCCGGGCGGTACCGGTGATCCGGGCGTACCAGGCAGCAAGCCCCGAGGCCGGGGCTGACCGGGCAGCCCGACGCCGGGGCGGGGTCTCCCGCTCCACGGCCGGTCCCGGCAGCCGTGACCAGGAAGGCCGCTGCGGCTGCTGGGCGTAGACAGTGGTCGGCGGGTCGATACTGGCCACCGACACGGTCGGCTGGGCGGCCACCCGGGCACCTGCGGCGCGTACCCCCAACTCCTCGCGGACCGCCTGCACCCGGGTGAGGAACGCGCCCGCGTCGCTGGGCCGGCCCACCGGGTCGCGTTCGGTGGCGGCCGCCACCAGTTCGTCCACCCCGTGCGAGAGCCCGGGCACGAACTTGGACGGGGCCGGTACCCGCTGGTCGACGTGCTGCCAGGCGACCTCGACCGGCCGTTCGCCGTCGAAGGGCACCCGGCCGGTGAGCATCTCGAACAGCACGATGCCGGCCGAGTACACGTCGGTACGGGTGTCCGCGTGCCCCTCGGTGACCAGTTCCGGGGCGACGTAGGCGACGGTGGCCAGCAGGTGGCCGTCGGTTTCGGCGCTGGCCTCCTCGACCGCCCGGGCCAGCCCGAAGTCGGCCACCTTGACCACCGAGTCGATCAGGTTGCCGCTCCCCGGCGCCTCCGCGACCAGCACGTTCTCCGGCTTGATGTCGCGGTGCACCATGCCGGCCCGGTGCGCGGCGGCCACCGCGGCGAGGATCTGCTCCAGGACGGCGAGCGCCTCCAGGGTGCTCAGCCGCCGCCGTTCGGCCAGCAGCTCGCGCAGCGTGTGCCCACGCACGTACTCCATCACCAGGTACGGCAGGCCCTCGAAGCTGCCCTGGTCGTAGACGGCGACCACGTTCGGATGGGTGAGCCGGGCGATGGTCTTGGCCTCGTCGGTGAAGCGGGCCATGAAGTGTGGGTCACGCGACTGTGTCGGGTGAATGATCTTCAACGCCACGGTGCGTTCGAGGCGTTCGTCGGTGGCCGTATAGACCGTCGCCATTCCGCCCCGGGCAACCCGGGCACGCACCCGGTAGCGCCCGTCGACGAGCGCTCCGATCAACGAATCGGTGACCCTGGTATCCATCGGCGTGCAGTCTAAGCGAGGGTTGCCGGTTGCCGGTCGGCCACGTCGTCCGACGGTACGGAATTGTCGCGGTTCACGAAGAAGGAACTTCGCTGCGTGACGACTTCGTCGGCGATCCGTTACCGGTGGACGCCGAATCGAGGCTCCGCCGGGCGGTCACCGGCCGGGCCCTGACGGAGTACACGGTGTCGTCCGTCACCGCGTCGTCCGCCGGGCAGTGCACGGCGGTCCCGCTGGTGTGGTGCTCCCACCACCCGAGCGGCCACCCGGTGACGCCCGGCCACGGGTCGGGCGGTGCCGGTGGCAGCGGCTGGGCGGGCTGCCCACCAGTGTCCGCCGGTGGCAGCTGCGGCGCGGCAGGCGCGGCCGGTGAAGACGGGTCCACGACTGGCTGGGCACCGGGCGGTGCGCTGCTGGGCAGCCCGGCCGCGCTCGGCAGGGCGGTCGGGCTGGCCGTCAGGCTGGGCGTGCCGCTCGGGGCCGGGCTCGGGCTACCGGTCGCGCTGGCCGCCGGGTCCGTCGCCGGGTCCGTCGCCGGGCCCGATCCGGACGGGATGAGCGCCGTGGCGGCCGGCCGCTCGGCGCCGCCCGCGGTCCGGGACCCGCCCGGCGACGGCGCGGTGCTCGGCGAGGTGGCCGGCATCGCAGTCGCCGGCAGCACGGTCACCGGCGGGGGAGTGGCGGTGGACGCCTGCGGCGTCGGGGCCACGCTCGGCTGCTCCTGCGGCGCACCGAAGGCGCTGCCGTGGGGCGTACGGGAGCCGGCGAACAGCCCGCCCGCGGCCGCGTAGTAACTGCCGGTGACCGCGCCGAGGAACAGCATGGTGAAAGCGACCGGGGTGACCAGCCGCCGGTATTTCCAGTCGGTGCCGTCCCACCCCCCCGGCGTTGCACGGCGGGCGTGCCCCGGCCGCTCCAACCGACTCAGGTCGTAGCGCACCGTCCGGGCCATCCCGAACATCTCCCGACGTAGCATCCGGTACCCCCGCCGGAACCGCCGCGCACTGCGCCACCGGCTCATTGCGGCCTCCTTGCCTCATGTTTTCGGGCCGGCGGGCGCGCCGGTGTCCGTGCCGCTCTTCGTGCCGGTATCCGTGCTGACGGTTGGGCCGGTGTCCGGGCTGGTGCCGGTGCCGGCTGTCGCGCCGGTCGGGTCCGGCTGTGCGCGACCGCGGCGGCATGGCACGCTGCACAGGTGACCGATATCGACCACCTGGAGCCGGACCCGGCCGCGGCCGGACTCGCCGAGCCCACCGGCTGGCTCACCCTGCCGGACATCGCTGAACTGCTCGACCTGCCGGTCAACCGGGTGCACCAGCTCATCCGGGAACGCACCATGCTCGCCGTGCGCCGGGACGGGGTGCTGCGGGTACCCGCAGAGTTCATGGCGACGCCCACGGTTCGCAAGCACCTCCCGGGTGTGCTCAATCTGCTGCACGACGCTGGGTACAACGACGAAGAAGCGCTGCGGTGGCTGTTCACCCCCGACCCGACGCTGCCGGGCACGCCGGCCGCCGCGCTCGCCGGCGAGCGGGCCATCGAGGTCAAGCGGCGCGCCCAGGCACTGGGCTTCTGAGCTGCCGGTGCGGCACCTGAGCTATCTGTTCGTGCTCGCCGGGGCGCTGGCCGGCGCACTCTGGCTGGAACCGGTGCTGCGGGTCGGAGTGCTGCGCCGCTGGCGGCGGCTGCTGGCCACACTGCTTCCGGTCGCGGTCGTCTTCTCGCTCTGGGACATCGCGGCCATCCGGGCCGGTCACTGGAGCTTCGACCCGGCGCAGACCACCGGGGTACGGCTCCCCGGCGCGCTGCCACTCGACGAGCTGCTGTTCTTCGCCGTGGTACCGGTCTGCGCGATCCTCGGCTTCGAGGCCGTCCGGGTGGCCCGACGGCGCGCCGGCTGGCGGGCCGGGGACGAGCCGGAGGAGTCGTCGTGACCTACACGGTGGCAGCCGGCCTCGGCGTGCTCGGCGCGGTCCTGCTGGACCTGCTGGTGCTGCGTACCCGGCTGCTGGCCCGTCGGATGTTCTGGGCCACCTATCCGATCATCCTGGTCGGCCAGCTGGTCAGCAACGGCGTGCTGACCGGCCGGCACATCGTCCGGTACGCCCCGGACGCGATCGTCGGCGTCCGGCTGGCGTACGCGCCGGTCGAGGATCTTGCCTTCGGCTTCGCCCTGGTGCTCTGCACTCTGTCACTCTGGGTCTACTGGGGACGCCGTGGCCTCGACCGAACCTGACAACCCGCTCAGCCGGCCCACCCCCGCCGAGCCCGCCGAGCCCGCCCCGCAGGCCCGCTCCGGCCGGGCCGTCCCGGCAGGCTCCGCTCCGGCCGGGCCGGGTTCGGTTGGGCGCGGGGTGTCCGGGGCGAGGTGGCTGGGGCTGTCCCGGCGGGTCTGGGCGCTGATTGCGCTGGTGGCGGTGCTCGCACTGGGCGGCGGAACGCTGGCCGGGGCGTGGACGGCGCACGACGGTGGACGCGACGCCGCTGGTGCGCCGACCTCGGCCGGTGCGGTGGCCGCGACTCCGGTGTCCGGGCTGCCCACGGTTGCGGTCGCGGACCTGCCGCCACAGGCGCGGGTGGTGCTGGCCACCATCGACGCGCACGGCACCTTCCGGTACCCACAGGACGGCACCGTGTTCGGCAACTTCGAGGGGCGGCTGCCGGCCCACCCGGCCGGCTACTACCACGAGTACACCGTGCCAACTCCGGGTTCGTCCGACCGTGGGGCGCGCCGGCTGGTGGTGGGCGAGGGCGGCGACGTGTACTACACCGATGACCACTACGGCACGTTCCGCCAGGTGCTGCGCTGAGGTCCGGCCGTGACCGCCGCCGACCTGCTCACCGGTGGCCGGCCTCCAGGGGTCTACCCGGCACCCGCCGACCTGGCCCTGGATGAAGTGCTGGCGGCCGGCTGGCAGGTGGCGGTGCTGGACGGTCGAGCCATCACCGAGGCCGGCGAGCTGCTCGCGGCGTGCGCGGCAGCCTGGCAGTTCCCGTCCTGGTACGGCCACAACTTCGACGCCCTCGCCGACTGCCTGGCCGACCTGTCCTGGCTGCCCGCCCCCGGCTACCTGCTCCTCTGGCGGCACGCCGAGATCCTGGCCGGCGCCGCCCCCGGCGCCCACTCCGCCGCCCTGGAGGTCTTCGGGGTAGCCGCCAGCCGGCGCTCCGCCCACCACCTGCCCCCCTTGTACGTCCTGTTGGCTGGGCCGTGAAGCAAGATCACGATCCGTTGCGCGGATGTGCCCTGTGAGGGCAGGTTTGCGGATCTAATCGCGATCTTGCCCCGGAGTTATCCACAGGGGGTTACCGGGGTGGGTGGGGTTGGGCATGGTTACTGGTCGTGGATCGGGGTGCGCTTCAGGGGATCGCCCGGGGGCAGGTTGGGTTGTTCACTGCTGCTCAGGCTCGGGGGTGTGGCTACTCGGACAAGATGATCCGGCGACGGGTTGGATTGGGCGAGTGGCAGCGGGTGGTGAGCCAGGTACTGGTGGCGGGTGGTCACTTGGGGATCCGATCGCCGACCAGGACATCACTCTGCTCGACGGTGTGCTGGTGGCGAACCGGCCGAGGACCGTCTTCGACCTGCTTCGTACCGCGTCGCCGGCAGCATCCCGGGAGCTGCTGGACACCGCCCTGCAGCGACGCTGGCTCACCCTCGGGGAGCTGACTGCCCGGGTACGGGCGCACGCCGGTCGACGGGACGCGCCAACCCTGGTGGCCCTGGTCAGGCACGCGGCGTCGGGGGCCCGGTCGCGCCCATCACGTGACCCCGGCGCAGTTCCAGCGCGATCGGGACCGGCAGAACCAACTGGTCGCCGCAGGCTGGACAGTGCTGCGCTTCACCTGGCACGACCTCACCAGCCGGCCGGATCGGGTGGTGCAGGAGATCGGCATGATCGCGACCCGCCGCACCGCGACGCCCTGAGCAGGCTCTTTGCTGGAAGGCGTCCGGTCAGGTGGGGCGCTGGGTGGCGGCGGCCAGTTCGATTCAGATGGTGCGCTGGGCGGTGGCCAGTTCGATTCAGGTGGTGCGCTGGGTGGCGGCGGCGGCGAGTTCGATGAGGGCGGTGCGGCCGAGGGGGGCGAGGTCGACTCCGTCGAGGGCGTCGAGGGCGCGGGTGGTGAGATCGGCGATCCGGTCCTCGGTGCGCTGACGGGCGCCGGTGCGCTCGATGATCTCGCGCAGCCGGGCGACGCCGGTCGGGTCGAGCGCCGGCTCGCCGAGGCCGGCGGCGAGCACTGCCCGGTCGGCTGGGGTGGCGGCGGCGAACGCGGCGGCCACCAGCCAGGTGCGCTTGCCCTCCCGCAGGTCGTCGCCGGCCGGCTTGCCGGTGACTGCCGGGTCACCGAACACCCCGAGCACGTCGTCACGCAGCTGGAACGCCTCCCCGACCGGCAGCCCGAACCGGGAGTACGCGCGCCGCACGGTCTCGTCTGCGCCGGCCAACTCGGCGCCGAGCAGCATCGGCCGCTCCACCGTGTACTTGGCCGACTTGAGCTGGGCGACCTGGGTGGCCCGATCGGTGGAGGTCTCCCCGGTGGCCTGGGTGAGCACGTCCAGGAACTGACCGACGATCACTTCGGTACGCATGGCGTCGAAGACCTTCCGGGCCCGGGACACGGTGGCGGCGTCCAGCCCGCTGTTGTGCAGCAACTCGTCGGACCAGGCCAGGCACAGGTCCCCGAGCAGAATGGCGGCGGCCTCGCCGAACGAGTCCGGATCGCCGCCCCAGCCGCTCGTGCCGTGGATGGTGGCGAACTGCCGGTGGGTGGCCGGTTCGCCGCGTCGGGTATCCGAGTCGTCCATCACATCGTCGTGCATCAAGGCGCTGGCCTGCACCATTTCGAGTGCGGCCAGGGCGGCCACCACCTCGTCGGAGTCCACGCCACCGGCCCCGCGGTAGGCCCAGTACCCGAACAGCGGGCGCAGCCGCTTGCCGCCGCGCAGCACGAAGGCGTCCACCGTGTCACACAGCAGCGCGAGCTCGGGCTCGATACCGAGCAGGGTGTCCCGCTGCCGGGCGAGGAACGCACGGAGTACGTCGTCGATCCGACCGCGTACCCCCGCATGGTCGGTCAGCGGATGGGTCGCGACAGTCTCCTTGGTCACAGCCGCAACGCTAGTGGCCGGTCATCATGCCTGCTCACGCACCCCCTGCCGAACGTCCGAACGACGGGCCAACCCCGCCGGGTCGACGGTCTCGGCCGGCTCGCAGCCCGGCCGGGACCGTCGGGTAACCATCGCCGCCCGCTCCAACTGGGTCAGCTCCACGTCGAGCACGACGGCGAGCCAACGCAGCCAGAAGGCGTTGGGAATGCGTACCTCCCGCTCCCACCTGCTGATCTCGTGCCGGCTGAGCGTGGCGACCCCCGAGGCCCCGCACAGCTGGTCCGCGATCCGCAGTTGGGACCGGCCCGTTGCCAGTCGCACCCGGGTGAGCAGTGCGCCCAGCGACTCGTCCATAGCGATCTCCGTCTCGACGTTGTGATCGTCAAGACCCCCATCGGCGGCCGCTCGCCAGAACATGTGTACCAACCGGGTACGACGAAACTCGCCCGCGTCGTCGCTGCCGGGTGATGATGTTGGGATGGCTGTCGAGGCTGCGGACCCGCACGCTCAGCGTGCGGGCGACGAGATGAAGGTCTGGTTCCGGTTCACACCCCGGGAGGGGTGGCTGCCGTACGACACGGAGGGCCTGTGGGCCGTATCGGTCGGACCCGATCTCGCGCGGATCAGAAGCGTGCCGTTTCTGCAGGATGGAGTCGCCGAGGACGACATCGTTCGGTTCGAGACCGACGCTGACGGCCGGCACTGGTCACGCGAGCGCGTCGAGGCGTCGGACAACTGCACGATCCGGATTCTCCCGGTGCCGACCGGACCACTGGGCCCCAGCGCCGAGGCGGTACACGCGAAGTTCTCGGAGTTCGACCTCGGCGGCGAGGTGTTCAGTGAAGCGCTGCCGTTCGTCGCGCTCAACGTGCCCGCTGACGCCGATTTCGCGGCGGTCAAGGAGTTGCTGCGTACCGGTGCGGACGAAGGTTGGTGGTACTTCGAGGTGGGCTGCGCGACACAACGGTGGCGGGACGCATGAGCCGGGCTTGCGCGGGTCGGGGTCAGGCGTCCGAGCCGCGGGGGATGCCGAGGGTGGCAAGTAGATCTTCGTGGAACTGGATCCAGACCAGGTGCAACGAGTCGCGGTCGTGGGCGTCGACCCAGGTCCGTTGTCCCGCATCGACTTTGCGTAGTGCCGAGGAGTACAGCGCGGCGTAGCCGTCGAAGCGGGCGAGGGAGTCGGCGAGCTGGTCGCACAGCCGAGTGAAGGACCGGCCGAGCGAGGTCAGCGCCGCCAGCACCCGGTCGTCCCAGCGCCAGTCGGTGTGGTCGTTGAACTCCATCGGGTCGAGCCGGGACGGGCGGATCTGCCAGTCGGTGCAGGCCGTGCCGAACCGCCGATTCAGGGGTACGAACGTCGCATGCGCCCGGGTGACGATCTCCCGTGCGGCGGCCCGGTCGAGTTCGGCGGCGAGCCGTTCGGAGTTCATCACCCGGCCGGCGTCGGTCAACGACCACCCGGAGCTGCCCCCGAAACTCAGCTGCCGCACCCACCCCCGGGCCTCGAAATCCAGCAGCGTCTCGTGGACCACGTCGACATCGAGCCGGTACCGGCCGGCGATGCGCGCTGTCGTCGGGAACCCGAGCACCCGTGCCCCGTGCAGCGCCAGGTCCCCGGAATTGGACTGGTGGGCCACGGTCAGGCACCGTCCCGCTGCTCGACCCGACCGTTGACCCGGTCGTACCGCTGCTGCGCGGCCTGCGCCGACCCCAGGCCCAGGGCTCGGGAGATCTGGGGCCAGGACAACCCCTGGGCCCGCGCGGTGAACAGCAGTGCCGCCTCCGCCTGGTCCACCTCGGCCCGGGCGGCGGGCAGCAGCGTCAGCGCCGCCACCAGGTCGGCCTCACCGAGTTCGGGGGTACCGGCGGAGCGCCACAGCGCGAACCGGATCAGCTCGACCGCCGACGGCGGCTGGTTCTTGTGCAGCCACGGTGCCCGGGGGAGCGCGGCGGCGCCCGAGTCCAGCAACTGTCTGCGCGCGGCCGTCTCGCGCGCCGTCTGACTCCCGTCCAGATTCCCCTCAGCCATGTCCGCCACGCTCGACCATCAACACTCTGTTGTCAACTATCTGTTGATACCGAGGTGACGGTTGGTCGGTGCCGACCCGCCCGTCATCACGAGTTCATAATGGGGCCGTCCATCCCGCTCGGGGCCTCTGCTGCTTCTTGGCTCGGTGGTTCTCTGCGGCGGAGTTCAGCGCGTAGCTCCTGCTTCCCGCCTCGGTGGAGCCATCGCCGTGAGCCGGGAATCCACCGAGGTCCGCTTCGTCGATCCGACCGAGTTCGATCGCATCCCGATCCACGACACCGTCCGGTTCCGCCTGGGCCACTACGCCGAGCGCCGGTCGACGCCCTATCTCGGCTGATCCCTCGGGGCCGATCATGGGATGCTGGGGTCGCCGGAGACGGGGGATCTGGGACTGATGCGGGACATGTGCGGGCAACTCGATCCGTCGACTGTCGAAGAAGCGGAGCGGCTGCAGGAGACCCTGCGACGACAGGTCGACCTTGCCACCGGGCTGCCGCATCCGCCGAAGACCATTGCCGGCCTGGACGTGTCGTACGAAGTCGGCACGCAGCGGGTGGCGGCTGCGGCGGTACTCCTGGATGCGGTGACCCTGGAGATCATCGAGTCAGCTGTGATCTTCGGGGAGGTGACCTTCCCCTACGTGCCGGGCCTGCTCGCCTTCCGGGAGGTTCCGTTCCTGCTGGCGGCGCTGGAGAAGCTGGCGGGCAGTCCGGACGTGCTGGTCTGCGACGGGTACGGCATCGCCCACCCGAGGCGGTTCGGGCTGGCCTGCCACCTGGGCGTGCGGACCGGTCTGCCGGCGTTCGGAGTCGCCAAGACGGCCTTCCTGGCGAGGTTCGCCGCACCCGGATCGGCCAGGGGCGAGTGGTCGCCCCTGACGGACGGGGCGGACACCGTGGGGCGGGCGGTCCGGACGCAGACAGGGGTCAAGCCGGTGTTCGTGTCCGTCGGCCACCGGATCGACATCGACCAGGCGACCGACCTGACGCTCTCGATGTCCCGCTACCGCATCCCGGAAGCCACCCGAATGGCTGACCACCTCTCCCGCGAGGCCCTACGTGGTGCCTCAGCGGACGCGGCTGGGGTACCGGCGAGTGGGACGCGAGCGCGGCTGGGCTCGGGATCCAGGGTGGGCCGCTAGAGTCGTAGCGTGGCACTTGGACTTCCCTCAGTGATGCCGGGCGGGCATGCGTCGATCGGCGACCTGATCCGTGAGCCCCAGCCCACCTTCTCGTTCGAGTTCTTCCCGCCCCGCGACGCCGAGCAGGAGCAGCAGCTCTGGAAGGCGATCCGGGAGCTGGAGCCGCTGCGGCCGTCGTTCGTCTCGATCACCTACGGGGCGGGCGGCTCGACCCGGGACAACACCGTGTCGGCCACCGAGCGGATCGCCACCCAGACCACTCTGCTCCCGATGGCCCACCTGACCGCCGTCAACCACTCCGTTGCCGAACTGCGCAACCTGATCGGGCGGTACGCGTCGGCCGGCATCCACAACGTGCTCGCGGTCCGTGGCGACCCGCCCGGCGACCCGCAGGGGGAGTGGGTACGGCATCCGCGCGGGATCACCTACGCGGCCGAGCTGGTGTCGTTGATCAAGGAGTCCGGCGACTTCTGCGTCGGAGTGGCGGCGTTCCCGCACAAGCACCCGCGCTCGGTCGACATCGACACCGACACCCGGTACCTGATCGACAAGTGCCGGGCCGGGGCCGACTTCGCGATCACCCAGATGTTCTTCGACGCCGACGAGTACCTGCGGCTGCGGGACCGGGTGGCGGCGGCCGGCTGCGACACCCCGATCGTTCCGGAGGTCATGCCGGTACTCAGCTACGCCACCGTGGAACGGGCCCCGGTGCTGTCCGGGGCAGCGTTCCCGCCGGAGTTGGCGGCCCGGTTCGCCGCGCTGGCCGACGACCCGAAGGCGGTCCGCAAGCTCGGTATCGAACAGGCCAGCCTGCTCTGCGAGCGGCTGCTCGCCGAAGGGGTGCCCGGCATCCACTTCATTACCTTCAACCGCTCGAAGGCGACCCGGGAGATCTGGCAGAACCTGGCGGTCGCAGAGCTGAAGGCGGCGTGAGCGCACCCTGCTGACCTGGGACGAGTACGCGATCCAATGGGCCGGGTTGCACGGCGGAGTGGACCCCAGGCGCGGCAGTAGCTCCATGCTCGCGTGGCTGCGCGGCGCGTACTCGTTCGGGCGGCTGTGCGCCCGGCTGCACATCGGGCCGGCCGCGGTGACCACCGCGGGGCTGCTGCTCAGCTTGGCTGTGCCGCCCGTGGTCGACCAGGGTCGGGTCTGGGTGCTCGCCGGCGCGGCGCTGGTGCTGCTCTCCGCGCTCGCCGACTCGGTGGACGGCGCGGTGGCCGTCATCACCGGCCGGGCCAGCAAGCTCGGCTTCGTCTACGACTCGCTGGCTGACCGGCTCAGCGAACTCGCCTGGCTGGCCGGACTCAAGGTCATCGGGGTACCCGGCTGGCTGGTGGTGGTCTGCGGCGCGGTCGCCTGGCTGCACGAGTACCTGCGCGCGCGGGCCGCCGCCGCGGGGATGTCGGAGATCGGCTTGATCACCGCGGCCGAGCGGCCGACCCGGGTGGTGTTCGCGGTGCTCGGCTTCGGCCTGGCCGGCGCGGCCGGCTACATCGCGCCGGAGTTGTCCGTCGGCACGGCCACCGGGGTGACCGCCATCTGGACCCTGTTCGCCCTGATCGGACTGCTGCAACTGCTGACCGCCGTGCATGTGCGGCTGAGTCACCGACCAGCCCCCACCTACCGCGTCGAGGACCTGCACTCGCTGCCGAAGAAGTCGGGCCGCGGCGCGGGCGGCGCGATCGCCCTGGCCGTCCCGGCCGGAGCCCCGGACGAGCCCGCCGACGAGCAGTGGGCCGCCCCCACCGAACGCGCCTGATCAGGCCGGGCCGATCAGGTCGGTGACGATCTTCGCGGAGAGGGTGACCATCGGCAGGCCGCCGCCGGGGTGCACCGAGCCGCCGACCAGGAACAGGCCACGTACCGGGGCGCGATTGGCCGGGCGGAGCAGCCGGTGGGTCGGGGTTCCGTAGATCGCGCCGCCGGGAGTCGCGGTGGCGGACTCCAGGTCGGCGGGGGTACGGATCTCGCGGAAGAGCACCCGGTCGCGCACGTCGGGGCCGCGGGCGGCGAGGGTGGCGAGCACCCGGTCGGCGTAGTCGTCCGCCACGCCCGGGGCACGCCAGTCGAAGCGGTTCTGTGGCGGCGCGTTGACCAGCACGAACAGGGCCTCGTGGCCGTCCGGTCGGACCAGTGGGTCGTCGGCGCTGGTGACGAACACCGCAGGGTCGGCGGCCGGCTCGCCGCACCGGAAGATCGCGTTGAACTCCTCGTCGTAGACCGGCGGGAAGAACACCGTGTGGTGCGCCAGGTCGGGGGTGTGGCCGCGCAGTCCGAGCAGCAGCACGAAGCCGGCGAGGCTGCGTTCGCGCAGCGGGGCGGCTTGCGCCGGGACGGGCAACAGGTCGGTGTAGACGGCCTGGGCATCGGCGTTCGCGACCACCACGTCGGCGGGGACGACCGCGCCGTCGGCGAGCCGTACCCCGGTCACCGCGCCGGCCGCCGTGTCGATGGCCCGCACGGCCGTACCGGTGCGCACGGTCACGCCCAGCGCGGTGCAGCGGCGGAGCAGCGCGTCGGCCAGGGTGCCGAGCCCGCCGGGCAGGTACCAGCCGCCGAAAGCGTGCTCGGCGTGCACGATCGCGGCGAGCGCGGCCGGGGCCCGGCGCGGATCCGCGCCCGCGTAGGTGGCGTAGCGGTCCAGCAGTACCCGCAGCCGGGCATCGCCCAGGTAACGCAGGCCCAGGCTGCGCAGGCTCCGGCCGGGGGCGATCGCGCGCAGGTCGCCCAGGTGCCAGGCGAGCCGGCGCAGCGCCGCCGCGTCCACCGGCCGGGTCAGCACGTCCCGCCAGCTCGCCGTCCAGATCCGGGCCGCCCGCGCGGACAGCGCCCGCCAGTCGTCCCCGGGCCGCGCCCCGAAGGCCGCCGCGATCCGTTCCGCGAACACCTCCGGCCCGCCGCCCGAGTCGAGCACGCTGCCGTCCGGAAAAACGTGCCGGACCAGCGGATCGAGCGGGGTCAGGTCCAGTTCGTCGGCGAGGCTGCTGCCGGTGGCCGCGAAGAACTCCTCGAACACCTGCGGCAGGGTCAGCAGACTCGGCCCGGTGTCGAACCGGAACACCCCGTCCGGGGTGGCCTCCCGGTGCGTGCCCAGCTTGCCGCCGACCACGTCGGCCTGCTCGAACACACTCACCCGGTGGCCGGCGGCGGCCAGCCGGGCGGCTGCCGCCAACCCGCCGACGCCCGCCCCGACCACCACGATCCGGCTCACAGCGCCCGTCCCTTCCAGGTCAACCCGCCGCGCCGGCGCAGCCGGAACGACCGCACCACCAGAAACCCGAAGACCAGAACCGAAACCGGGTGGGCCAGCGCGTCCGGCACGGTCCGCGCCCCGGTCACCCGCCCCGCCACCACCCGGCCCAACACCCCGAGGAGGTACCCGCAACCGCCCGCCACCGGTGACCACGCCGCCACCCCCAGCGGAGCGACATACGCCAACCCGAGCAGCGCCAGTACTCCGGCCGCCCCGGCCGCCGAGCCGAACGACGCCCACAGCGACTTGCCGTAGCCGTCGCGTACCTGCGCCCAGGACTCGTACATCCGGCAGTCGGCGAGCCGGTGCGCGTCGGCCAGCCCGATCCGGCCGCCGACCCGCTTCACCGCCCGGGCCAGCTCGATGTCCTCCAGCACCCGGTCGCGGACCGCCGGGTGGCCGCCCGAGCGCCGGTAGGCGTCCCGGTCCACCAGCAGGAACTGGCCGCCAGCCGCGGTGAGGGAGGGGCGGGCGGAGCGCTCCATCGCCCGTAGCGGCAGGAAGGTCAGCCACGACCACGGCAGCAGCGGCTGCACCAGGCGCTCGCCGACCGTCCGGGCGACCAGCCGGGGGTACCCGCTGAGCAGGTCGAAGCGTCCGGCCCGCAGCAGCGCCACAGCGGCGGCCACGGCGTCCTGGTGCAGCACCACGTCGGCGTCGAGGAAGGCGAGCACCCGTACGTCAGCCGGCACGGCGTCGGCCAGTTGCCGACAGGCCCACGGCTTGCCGAGCCAGCCGGCCGGCAGCGCCGCCCCGGACAGCACCCGCACCCGATCGCCGCCCAGTTCCCGCACCAGCTCGGCGGTACCGTCCGTGGAGTTGTCGTCGAGCACGAAGATCCGCAGGTCCGGCACCCCGCGCTGGCGCAGCGCCGCCGCCAGGCACGCCGCCACCCGGTCCGCCTCGTCCCGCAGCGGCAGCAGCAGCGCGACCGGCTCGTCCACAGTGGACAGACCCGGCCGCAGCCGGCGCAGCAGCACCGCGTTGACCACGGTGTGCCCGGTCAGCACCGCCGCCACCACCGTCGGCACCCACAGCAGCCCCGCGATCACCCGCCACCACCCCCGGATCGTCCCGGTCGGGCGATCGACCAGGTGAGCGGGAGGGCGACCAGGCCCATGCCGAGGGCGCCGGCCACCGCGGAGGTGGGCAGGCCGAGGAAGACCGCGTGGGCGAGCACGCTGGAGTAGTAGGTCCACAGGTAGAGGGCGAGCATCGGGGCGTCCCGGCCGCTACCGCGGGCACCGGCCGGCAGGAGCACGGCGAGCAGCGCCATCATCGCCAGCGCCACGGCCAGCCAGCCCGCGTAGTTGGTGAGTGGGACGCCGGCGAACCCGGGGTGCGGATCGTCCCAGTGCCAGTAGCCCTGGTCGACCATCTGTGGGTCGAGGAACAGGTCCCAGGACGCCAGGGCCCAGCCGGCCACCAGTACCCGCAGCGGCGCACGGCGGGTCAGCCGGGCGGCGGCCAGCCACGCCGGCCACGCCATCCACACCCAGGCCAGCGGGATCACCAGGGGCACCCCGAGCGGGCGCGGGCCGAGCGCGCCCGAGTAGGCGTAGTCGCCGAACGGGAAGCCGGTGTGCACGCCCAGTGCCTCGACGATCCAGCCGACGGGGGCGACCACGCCGAACAGGGTGGCTGCCGCCCGTACCCCCCGGGTCAAAAGAGCGTGACCGACGCTGTAGCCGCAGCCGACTCCCACGGTGACCACGACGAGGGCGGCCCTTGTCCCACCGGCGGTGAGCGGGTAGCCGATCTGCAGCGCGACCAGCAGGGCCAGTGGCAGCCAGCGCATCAGGCCGGTTGGCCGTGCTCCGCCGGGGCCGCCGGGTTCGCCAGCTCCGGGGGCAGCGGCAACTGCCGGCCGAGGATGGCGAACGGCCGCTCGTCGCCGGGGAAACTGAAGTCCCGCAACACATCCACGAACCCGAACCGGCGGTAGAGCCGCCAGGCGCGGGACTGCTGCTCGTCCGCCTCGGGCGTGGACAGCAGGGTGGTCGTTCCTGACCCGGCGGTCAGCAACGCGCGCAACTGGTCGGCGCCCAGCCCGTGCCCCTGCGCGGTCGGGCGGACGTGCAGCTCGACGACCTCGAAGCAGTCGGTCAACCAGAACTTGCGGGCGTCGCGGCGCAGCCCTTCGCGTACCCGGTCGTGCCACCACTGGCCCTTCGCGGAGGCGTACCCGTAACCGAAGCCGAGCAGCCGGTCCTGCGCGTCCAGGGTGGCCACCGCGCGGAAGCCGGGCCGGCGCACATGCCCGGCCACGTACCCGGCCCGCGCCCGGGTCAGCTCCGGCGGGTACCCCATCGCCTGCCCGTACACCTCGATGACGTCGTCCAGCCGGTGCACGAGATCGCCCGGCGTCCACGACACCAACCGCATACCCATCCCTGTCCGTCCGCTCAGCCGGAATCCCCACCGGTCCAGGCGCCCGGCGGAGCGTCCCCGGCCGGGCCGAGCACGCCGGCATCGCCGGTCACCCTGAGCACCGCGAAGCGTGCGAACAGCTCCTCGGCATACCACCCCACGGTAGGCGTGCGTTCGATCGCGCGACGGTGCCCGGCCTGACGGTACGCGAAATCGACCAGCTCCGCCCCGTCCCGCCACACGCTGACCGTGCCCTGCCAGCCCAGCGGGGCCTCGCCCACGCCGAAACTTGCCCACCGGCCCGGCGCGTCCGCCAACGGAGCGGCCGCCGCGCCGATCGCCCGCCAGAACGTCCATGCCCGGCTCGGCCGCAGCCGGGCCCGGGTCAGCGCCAGCACCGGACCGGCCCAGCGCGGCTGGTCGGCCGGCACGGCGAACGGCTGCACCCCGGCCCAGCGGCCCCGGGCGGCCAGCGGGCGCAGGTCGACCCGGCAGCCGGCCAGCGCCAGCCGGGTCCACTGCGGGAAGGTCACCGGCTCGTCGGTCACGGTGATCGCGGCCCACCTGGTCAGGTCCACGCTGCCGGCCCCGAACCGGCCGTCCCGGCCGGTGCCGAGCAGCTTCACGAACCGGGTGCCCGGCTCGCGGCGCAGCCGGCGGGCGTCCACCGCCAGCCGCCACGGCAGCCGGGGGAGCGCCCGCGCCGGCAGCCGCCAGACGTGCAGGCAGGTATGGGTCACGCCGCCACCTCGCGCAGGCGCTCGGTCACGCCACCTCGACGGGGGTGCCGGCGGTGACCCGGACCAGTTCGGCGTAGGTCGTCGGGTACACCGCGTGCGCGATGCCGCCGGCCGCCCAGATCTCCGGGTACCCGGCCAGCGCCACGTCCACCAGGGTGCGCAGCGGCTTCGGGTGCCCGAGCGGCGCGACCCCGCCGATGGTCTGCCCGGTGTGCTCGCGGACGAACTCCGGGGTGGCCCGCTTGAACTTGGCCGAGCCCCAGGTCGGCGGTCACCTTCGCGACGTCCACCCGGTGCGCGCCGGAGGTGAGGATCAGCAGCGGCTCGCCGTCGGCGTCGAAGATCAGCGAGTTGGCGATCTGGCCCACCTCGACGCCGAGCGCCGCCGCCGCTAGCGCCGCCGTGCTGGCCGCGTCGGCGAGCATCCGGACGGTGCTGCGGGCACCGGAGCCGTTGCGGGAGTCGGCGGCGTCCAGCGCGTCCTGGACGGCGGTCACGTTCGGGTGCATCGGGGGCTCTCCTCGCTCGTTCGGTCCTTGTTCAGGTGGGCGGCCTCAGGTGGGCGGCAGCTCGCCCGGTCCCACCGTACGTGCCGTCTCGGCGAGTGCCACGCCGGCCAGGATGAGCGCGCCGCCGAGCAGTTGCGGCGCGTCCAGCCGTTCGCCCAGCACCACCCAGGCGACCGCGCTGGCCAGTACCGGCTCGATCATCCCGATGATGCCGACCGAAGTCGGCGGCAGGTGGCGCAGCGCCGCGATATTCAACGAGTACGCGATGATCGAGCCGCCCACCACCATGTAGATCGCGAGCAGCCAGACCGGCACTCCGTGGCTGCTGCGGCCCAGCACCTCGAACGGGAAACCCCACCACGGCCACACCGCCATGCCGACCAGCGCCGCCACCCCGAACGCCCAGCAGGTGACCGAGGTCGCCTCGTACCGGGTGACCAGCCGGGGACCGAGCAGGTAGTAGACGGCCAGCAGGACGGCCGCGGCGAACCCGGCCGCCACCCCGACCGGGTCGAGCCCACCGGCCCCGGTGTGCCAGACCTTCGCCACCCCGGCCAGGCCGGCCAGGCTCAGCGTCAACCCGACCCACAGCCGGGGGCGGACCTGCTGCCGCTGGCCGAACCGGGCCCACAGCGCCACCAGCAGCGGCGCGGTGTACTCGAACAGCAGCGCGATGCCGACCGGCAGCCGGTCGATGGCGATGAAATACAGCATGGGTACGGTCAGGAAGCCGAGCAGCCCGTACCCGATCAGCAGCGGCAGTTCCTTCGCCGGTACCCGCATCGCCCGCAGTCCCGGCTGCGACCCGCCGCGGCGCAGCGCGATGATCAGCAGCAGCCCCAGGCTGGCCCCGCTGGCCCGCAGCACGGTCAGGTGCGGGGCGTCCACGCCGGCCTGCAGGATCAGCTTCGAAGCCGTGCCGTTGACGGCGAACAGCGCTCCGCCGCCCACCACCATGGCCACCCCGACGGCGGGGCTGGGCAGCGAGCGGGGGCGCACGGCCGGCAGCGTCTGTGTCACTGGCAGAGGCTATCTGACTCCTTACCTGTCGGGCGTCGGCCATCCCTGTCCTCGGGACTACCCGCGGCTCTGTTCGCTGGCCTCGATCGCCCGCCGGTACCGGTCGGCCACGGTACGCAGCGCGGCCACCAGGTCGGGGGAGTCGACGATGGTGAAGTCCGCGCCGAGCATGCCCAGGTAGAGCGCGAGCTGCTCGGGATGGTCGGAGCCAGGCTCGAACGCGCACCGGTCGGCGGCCAGGGACTCCACCTGCGCCGGGAACGGCAGCCGGCCGCGCACGTACTCCGCGGGCGCGTGCACGATCACCCGCGCCCGGTAGCGCCAGGTCGCCTCGGCGACGCCACGGGCCACCCGGGCGGTCAACTCCTCGTCGGGCGGCAGCTCCCGGGGCGTGAAGCGGGGTCCGGTCGGGGTGACCGGCGTGACCCGGTCGGCCCGGAACAGCCGCCAGTCGTCCCGGTCCAGATCCCAGGCGACCAGGTACCAGCGCCGCCGGTCGTGCACCAGGCGGTAGGGCTCCACGCTGCGCCGGCTGACTGTCCCTGCGTGCGTGCGGTAGTCGAAGCGCAGCCGCTGGTGGTCCCGGCACGCGCCGGCGAGCGCCGTCAACACGTCCGGGTCCACCTGCGGGCCGTGCGCCGGCATCGCCACGGTGGCCGACTCCAGCGCGCTGATCCGGTGCCGTAGCCGGGCGGGGAGCAGTTGCTGCAACTTCACCAGCGCGCGTACCGAGGTCTCCTCGATCCCGGCGACCGAGCCGCCTGCGGCGGTACGCAGGCCGATCGCCACGGCCACCGCCTCGTCGTCGTCGAGCAGCAGCGGCGGCAGCGCGCCGTGCGAGCCGAGCCGGTACCCGCCGGCCACCCCCGGTCGGGCGTCGACCGGGTAGCCGAGCCCGCGCAGCCGGTCCACGTCGTTGCGGACGGTGCGGGTGGTGACGTCGAGGCGGGCGGCCAGCTCGGCGCTGGTCCAGTCCCGGCGCGCCTGCAACAGCGACAGCAGGCGCAGCAGTCGCGCGGAAGTACCCAACATTCTTCGATCCTCCGCGTCATCTAGGAACAAACCTTTCCGCTATTGTTCCTAGTCTTCTCCTGGTACCCCTTCACCGGCCGTTGACAAGGAGAAACGCGATGATCCAGCCGTTCCGCGTGGAGATCGGGCAGACCGACATCGACGCGCTGCACGACCGGCTCGCCCACGCCCGCTGGCCCGGTGAGCTACCCGGCGTCGGTTGGACCCGGGGAGTCCCACTGGGCTACCTGACCGACCTCGCCGACTACTGGCGCACCGGGTACGACTGGCGCGCCCAGGAGGCCCGGCTCAACGCCTGCCCGCAGTTCACCACCGAGATCGACGGCCAGCGCATCCACTTCCTGCACGTCCGCTCCGACCGGGCCGACGCGAAGCCGCTGCTCATCACGCACGGCTTCCCCAGCTCGGTGGCCGAGTTCCTGCACCTCATCGAACCGCTGGTGAACCCGCCCGACGGGCCGGCGTTCCACGTCATCGCGCCGTCCCTGCCCGGCTACGCCTTCTCCACCCCGTTGAGCTCGACCGGCTGGACGATGGGGCGCACCGCCCGCGCCTGGGTCGAGCTGATGCGCCGGCTCGGTTACCAGCGCTACGGCGTGCACGGCGGCGACATCGGCGGTGGCGTCGCCGGTCTGGTCGCCGCCCTCGACGGCGAGCACGTGACCGGCATGCACGTGGTGACCGACCCGCTGACCGCCGCCAACGTGGCCACCTTCATGCCCGGCCTGGCCGACCGGCTCGACCCGGACGACCCGGTGGACAAGGTGATCCTGGAGCGGATGGCGACCTTCCGCAGCGACGGCTCCGGCTACCTCGCCATCTCCAACAGCCGGCCGCAGACCATCGGGTACGGCCTGGTCGACTCGCCGATCCTGCAGCTCGCCTGGATCGCCGAGAAGTTCGAGGCCTGGACCGACCTGCCGATCGACCGCGACCAGTTGCTCACCACCGTCAGCCTGTACTGGTTCACCGGCAGCGGAGCAAGCGCCGCGCACACCCTCTACGAGCAGGCCCACTCCGCCGACTGGGGAGCACCACCGACCGTGCCGCAGGGGTTCGCGGTGTTCGGGGCCGACGAGACGGTACGCAGGCTCGTCCCCGCCCCGCCCGACGCGCACTGGACCGAGTTCCCGCGCGGCCTGCACTTCCCGGCGATGGAGGCCCCCACCGAACTCGCCGCCGACCTGCGCGCCTTCTTCGGGCCACTGGCGTGACCGAGGCGTTGTTGAGCCGGCGTGCCCTCAACCGGGCCACGCTGGCTCGGCAGTACCTGCTGGAGCGGGCGCCGGTCCGCGCGATCGACGCGATCGAGCACCTGGCCGGCATGCAGTCCCAGGCCCCGCTCGCCCCGTACGTGGGCCTGTGGACCCGGCTGCGCGACTTCACTGCGGACGAGCTGTCGACGCTGACCGAGCAGCGCGAAGTGGTCCGCCTGCACCTGATGCGCAGCACCGTGCACCTGGCCAGCGCGCGCGACTGCCTGGCCTGGCGCGGGCTGTTCACCGCCCTGCACACCGCCCGTGCCGGCGTGCACCTACGGCACGGTGTCGGGTCGGTGGACCGGGCGGAGTTGGTCCGGCAGGCGCAGGCGCTGCTGGACGAGCGCCCGCGTACCCGTGCCGAGCTGGGCAGACTCCTCGCGCAGCACTGGCCGGACGCTGATGGGCAGGCGCTGGCCTTCGCGGTGACGCAGCAGCTGGCGCTGTGTCAGGTACCGCCGCGGGGCGTCTGGGGCCGGGGCGGCGAGGTGGCCTGGGCGGTGGTGGAGCAGTGGCTGGGCGCGCCGCTGCGCCCGGTCCCGGTGGACGAGTTGGTGCTGCGCTACCTCGGCGCGTTCGGCCCGGCGAGCGTCGCGGACATCCAGCAGTGGTCCGGGCTGACCCGGCTCGGCGAGGTGGTGGCACGGCTGCCGGTCCGCACCCTCCGCGCCGAGACCGGACAGCCGTTGTACGACCTCCCCGACGCGCCCCGGCCCGCCGAGGACACCCCGGCCCCGCCGCGTTTCCTGCCCGAGTACGACAACCTGCTGCTGTCCTACCGCGACCGCAGCAGGGTGATCCGGGACAGCCGCCCGGTGCCACTCCCACCGGGCAACGGCGCGAGCGGCGGCACCGTCCTGGTCGACGGCGTCTGGCAGGGCACCTGGCAGGTCCGCGACCGGACCCTGCGCATCCAGCCGTTCACCACCCTGCCCCGCGCCGACCGGGCCGCCCTGCTCGCCGAGGCCGCCGAACTCTGCGCTTTCCTTGCCCCCCAAGCGGAGTACGACATCATCCTGCACCCGCCGTAGCGCCGGCCACCGGCGGGAGTTGAGCCGCGTGGGCGGTGGTCCGGCGACCGGTTCGGTAGCGGCCCGGGGTCGTTCCGATGAGTTGGTGAACGCCGCGATGAAGCTGCTGGGGTTGGCCCACCCGCAGGCGTACGCGGTCCGGGTGGTGTCGTGGCCGTCGGCGAGGAGCACGAGCGCGTGGTAGATCCGTAGCTGTGTGCGCCACTCGTAGAAGGTCATGCCGAGTTCGTCGCGGAACAGTCGGCTGAGGGTACGGGTGCTGGCTCCGATCGTCTTCCCGAGTTCGGCCAGCGTGGCGTTGGCTGCCGGCGTCTCGTCCAGCATCCGGGCAATGGCTTGCAGTCGGTCGTCGCGTGGCTGCGGCAGGTGTAGTGGCTGTTCGGGTGAGTCGGTGAGTTCATCGGCGAGGACCCGGAGGAGGCGGGAGCGCGCGGAGCGGCTGTAGCCGGGCGCTGCGTCGTCGTAGTTGCGGGGGCCGGTCAGGGCGAGCAGGACTTCGCGGGCGAGGTCGGAGGCCAGGAACACGGCGGGATGGCCCGGCATGAGCCGGGCCAGGGATGCCGTGAGAAAGGCGATCCGGATATCGGTGTCGCCGTGGACGCGGTGGTGGTGCGTGAACCCGGCCGGGGTCCAGGCGACCCGGTTGGCGGGAACGATCGACGTGCCGCGCTCGGTGTGCACCGCCAGGATGCCGCTGGCCGCGTACGCCAGGTGTCCCCGGGCGTGCGATTGCGCGGCGATTGTCTGGCCGGCTGGCCAGAGGTGGCGCCCGCCGGACGGCCACATCTCTGACGTCACAGCGGTCCGGCGAGGTTGGCGGCGAGCGGGCATCGGTTGGCATTCTATCGGTAGTGAGCCATACCTGGGATCTGGTGACATTGCGTCCATGCGATGGTCTCCGGTCGCGCAGAGCGCCTGACCGCAACCACCTGTCATCGAGGCAACGTGCTTCGATCCGCGGCTGAGGAGAAGGAGAAACGCATGGCGACATTCGTCCTCGTACCCGGCGGTTGGAAGGGCTCCTGGGCCTATGAGGCGGTGATTCCGCTGCTGGAGCGTGCCGGTCATGCCGTCCACGCCCTGACCCTGACCGGTCTGCGGCCGGACGACGACAACGCGACGGTCGCGACCGCCAACCTCGACACGCACGCCGACGACGTACTGAGGCACCTCGATCGCGCCCACCTCACCAACGTGACCCTGGTCGGCCACAGCTACGGCGGAATGGTGATCGCCGCCGCAGCCGACCGCGCCGGCGGCCGGATCTCGCGGCTGGTGCATCTCGACGCCCTCGTACCGCGTGACGGCGAGTCATGGTGGTCGTTGGTGAACGACCACTTCCGGGAGTTGGCGGCTGCCGGCGCCGCGGCCACCGGCTACGGTGTCCGACCGCCGGGTGACGGCGATCCCCGCCGCCGTCCCCATCCCCTGGCCTCGTTCCTGCAATCGATCCGGCTCACCGGCACGCTCGACCGGGTCCCTCGTCGGGAGTTCATCTACTGCACGGGATGGGAAGACCGGACGCCGTTCGCTGAACTGCGCACCCGACTCCGAGTCGACCCCGAGTGGCAGGTCCACGACCTCCCGACCGGCCACGACGCAATGCACGAAGCCCCGGCGGCCGTCGCCGCCCTGCTGCTCGACGAGCGCCTCGCGGATGCGTCGGCCCTCAGCCGACAGGCTTTCCGTTAGGCCGCACAAGCCCAACTCATCCGGCCCCCGGTCATTCATGCCGTCGTGCGGGTGCATGGCGCGGTGGGTGGTGAGGATCTGGTGAGCGGGCTCCGTCATGCCTACGGGAAGTCCGGGAGCCCTCTGACGCCGGCCGGTAGGTTGGGCGCATGCGGGTGGGGATCGTGATCTTGCCGGATCAGCGCTGGGCGGTGGCTGCGCGGCGGTGGCGGCTGGCCGAGGAGCTGGGGTTCGACCACGCCTGGACCTACGACCATCTGGGCTGGCGGGATCTGGTGGACGGGCCGTGGTTCGACGCGGTCGGCACGCTCACCGCCGCCGCCACGGTGACCTCGCGGATCCGGCTGGGCACCCTGGTCGCCTCCCCGAACTTCCGGCATCCGGTGCACTTCGCCCGGGAGTTGACCGGGCTGGACGACGTCAGCGACGGGCGGGTGCTGCTCGGGATCGGGGCCGGTGGAGTCGGCTTCGACGGCGCGGTGCTGGGCCGGCAGCCACTGTCGCCGCGCGAGCGGGCGGACCGCTTCACCGAGTTCGTGGAACTGCTCGACCTGCTGCTGCGCGAGGACCGGGTGAGCTGGCAGGGGCAGTGGTACACGGCCGTGGACGCGCGCAGTACCCCCGGCTGTGTGCAGCAGCCCCGACTGCCGTTCGTGCTGGCCGCCAACGGCCCGCGTACCCTGCGGCTGGCCGCCCGCTACGGCCAGGGCTGGGTGACCACCGGTACCGGCGGCGACGACCCCGACTCCTGGTGGCGCGGCGTCGCGGAACTGTGCCGCCGCTTCGACGACACGCTGGACTCCGCCGGCCGGGACCGCGCCGAGGTGGCCCGCTACCTGTCCCTGGACGCCGCCCCGCAGTACTCGCTGAGCAGCGTCGAGGCGTTCGTGGACGCCGCCGGCCGAGCCGCCGAGCTGGGTTTCACCGACATCGTCACGCACTGGCCCCGGGCCGAGGGCTGGTACGCCGGCTCCGAGGACGTTCTGTTCGCGGTAGCCGAGCAGGTACTCCCCGGCCTGCACGCCTGAGTCGTACCAGGTCCGCACCGTGATCCCGGTTGCCCGGGTCGGTGCCGCCTGATCTCTGTGGTGCCCTGGTCCGTGCCGGCAGGATTCGTGCTGGTGGGGCGGGTCGGAAATCTCTGCCGGAGGTGTCCGGTGTCGACGTTGCGGTCTTGTCGTACGCAGGGTTTACTCTAGAGGTGTTCGAACTACTGTTCGAACGAGTCGGAGAAGGCGATTCGCGGCGCACTCTCCGGCAGACGGTCCCGACCGGCGGGTCGGCACTGTCGGAAGCCAGGCTCATCGCGGGGCCAGGCTTCGTTGGTGGTGCTCGCCCACCACCCCCCGACCCCCGGGTGGTGGGCGAGATCCACCGCCTTCGGGCGTGGCGTGGGGAAGCTCCACGCCCGGCCGTCGGGGGCTGTGGACGCGGGTTCGCCCCGGGTCCACAGCCTCCGAAGGAGCACACCGCTGCTGTGACTTCCTCCGCAGCAGAGATTCGACAGTTTCGTGCCCGCACGTCGACTCGGAGGAATCAGCATGCGACCCATCGTCGCCCCGGCCCTTCCGGCGGTACCGGCCGCCCGAGCCGCCGCCCCCATCCGCGCCACCGGTCCCACCGTGCCGGCGCACTCCATGCCCCACCGCAGCCCCACCGAACTGCTGCTGCTGGCCCGGCGCGGACTGGTCGAGGCGGCCCTGCCCGGTCCCGACGGCCAGCGCTACGCCACCGCCCACCTCGCCGCGCTGCGCGCAGCCGCCGCGGTGCTCGCCGCGCGGGCCCGTCCGGTCCCCGGCCGGCGGGGCAAGCTCACCAGCGTCTGGGTACTGCTGGCCATGGTGGCGCCCGAGATGGGCGAGTGGGCCGGCTACTTCGCCACCAGCGCCGTGAAGCGGGCCGCCGCCGAGGCCGGCATCCCCCGGGTGGTCACCACCCGGGAGGCCGACGACCTGGTCCGTGCGGCCGAGTCGTTCATCGTGACGGTGGAGGAAGCTCTGCAGCTCGCGCCCCCTTTCCTGGTGGAGGACCTGGCCGCCTGACCGGCGGCGCCCCCGTATTGGCGGGTCGCCGGGGTGGCGGCCCGGGAGGAGCGGCTCGCCCGACCGGCGACCGCCGGGAGAGACGGCGGGACCCCCGACCCGCCGGGCGGACAGACGAGAGGGCCGGCGGCACGATGGCCGATGTTGTACCGCTGCGGGGGCGGACCAACCCACCCGACCATCCCGACCGGGCTGACCGGCTCGCCGAGGTGGCCGCCGTCATCCGGGGTACCGGCCTCGCCGGCCTGGTGCGCCCGGCCAGCCAGCCGGTCGACGCACCCAGCACCACCAACGAGATCCTTCCGGTGGTACCCGCCCTGCGCCCGCTACTGCCCTGGGGAGGACTGCGGCGCGGGAGCACCGTCGCGGTTGACGCGAACGCGGGTCACCCTGACCCCGACCCGGACCGCGCCACCGGTCCGGGTCGGGCCGGGCAGTCGCGGGTGTCTCGCCGCCAGCCGTCGACCCGGGGCACGGCCCGCTCGGACCGCACCCCGCTGACAGCGGTCCCCGCTATGGACGTGGGAGTGCGCTCTGCTGCGGCCGGGGCGACTTCGATCCTGCTCGCGTTGATCAGTGCCGCATCCGCTGGCGGCTCCTGGTGTGTCGTGGTCGGGCTGCCCGCGCTGGGGGCGGTGGCGGCCGGCGAAGCCGGCATCAACCTGGACCGGCTGGCCCTGGTGCCCTACCCGGGACCGGACTGGCCGGCGGTGGTCGCAGCCCTGCTCGACGGGTTTGACCTGGTGGTCACCGCGCCGCCCGGCCGGGTGGGCGCCGACGTGGCCGGGCGGTTGTCGGCCCGGGCCCGCCAGCGGGGCAGCGTCCTGCTCGCGGTCGGCGGGTGGGCCGGGGCGGAGTTGGTACTCGCCCCGACCGCGAGCGCCTGGGAGGGGCTCGGCCAGGGCCGGGGCCGACTGCGCCGCCGGGAGTTGACCGTTGTCGCGCACGGCCGGGGCGCGGCCACCCGCCCCCGCTACGCCCACCTGCACCTACCGCTGGCCGACCTGGTCCCGGCCGCTCCGGTCACCTCCGCTCCGGTCACGTCCGCTCCGGTCGAACACGCTGCGGTCGAACGTGCTCCGCTCGAACACGCTGCGGTTGAGCGTGCTGTGGTCGGGGGTGGGCGGGGGAGCGGGCTGGCCGCGGTGGTCGAGTTGCCGGCGCCCAGCGGGCGGGAGTGGGAGGCGCTGGACGGGTTCGAGCTGGCCGAGGCGGTGGGCGCGTGCGGCTGATGGTCGTCTGGTGCCCGGACTGGCCGGTGATCGCCGCCGAGCTGGTTGACGGTACGCCGGCCCACGAGCCGGTGGTGGTACTGCACGCCAACCGGGTGGTGGCCTGCTCGGAGGCGGCCCGTCGGGAGGGCATCCGGCGCGGGCTGCGCCGCCGGGAGGCCCAGGGCCGGTGCCCCGAAGTGCACGTCGTCGAGTACGACGCGGGCCGGGACACCCGGGCTTTCGAGCCGGTACTGGTGGCGGTCGAGGAGCTGACCCCGGGCGTCGAGGTACTCCGGCCGGGGGCGTGCGCGTTCGCGGCCCGGGGACCGGCCGGCTACTACGGCGGCGAGGAGGCGGCTGCCGAGCGCATCGTCGAGCACATCGCCCAGAGCTGTGCGGTGGAGGCACAGGTGGGTGCGGCCGACGGCAGCTTCGCGGCCACCCTGGCGGCGCGCCGGGGAGCGCTGGTACCCGCCGGGCAGACCGCCGCCTTCCTCGCGGAACAGGACATCGCGCTGATCGGCCAGCCCGCCCTGGCCGACCTGCTGGGCCGGCTGGGGGTGGGTACCCTCGGCGACTTCGCGGCCCTGCCCGCCACTGACGTGCTGGCCCGGTTCGGGCTGGCCGGCGCGCTGGCCCACCGGCTCGCCGCCGGTCAGGACGCCCGGCCGCTCGCCGTCCGCCAGCCGCCCGCCGACCTGACCGTCGAGCAGCGCTTCGAGGAGCCGTTGGAGCGGGTCGACGTGGCCGCGTTCGCCGCCCGGGAACTGGCCGGCCGGCTGCACGCCCGACTGGCCGGGGCCGGCCTGGCCTGTACCCGGCTGGGGATCACCGCCCTCACCGGGGACGGCGTGCAACTGCACCGCACCTGGCGGCACGACGGGCTGCTCACCGCCGTCGCCATCGCCGACCGGCTGCGCTGGCAACTCGACGGCTGGCTGTCCGGTACCAACCTGCGGGCCGCCCGACCCGGTGGCATGTGGGCCGCCCGGCCCAGTGGCGGGATCGTTGCGTTGACGCTGGTACCCGAGGGCGTGCTCGGGCAGGGCGGGCTGCAACCGGGGCTGTGGGGGGACGTCGGAGACGAGCGCGACCGGGCGCACCGGGCGCTGCACCGGGTCCAGGGACTACTCGGCCCGGAGGCGGTGCTCACCCCGGTACCCGCTGGTGGTCGTGACCCCGGCGACCGGGTGACCCTGGTGCCGTGGGGTGACGAGCGGGTACCCGCCCGCCCGACCGCACCGCCGTGGCCGGGCCGGCTGCCGTCGCCCGCACCGGCCGTGGTGCTGCCCGAGCCCTCCCCGGCCGTGGTCCTCGACGTCGCCGGCCGACCGGTCACGGTGACCGCCCGGCTGGCGCTCTCCGCCCCACCCGCCACCCTCCTGCTCGACCCACTCCCGCCAGGCAGCGCCGCCGGGCAGCAGGGTGAGCTGCTGGACATCGTGACGTGGGCCGGGCCGTGGCCGGTGGACGAGCGCTGGTGGGCGGCTGGGGAGGCGAGCCGGCGGGCCCGGTTCCAGGTGTGCCTGGCCGACGGGCGGGCGTTGCTGCTCGCGCTGAGTGGTGGGGTCTGGTCGGTGGTGGCCAGCTATGACTGACCGGGCCGGTGGCTGATGGGGTTCAACAATCCGGATATCAGCTGGGCCGAGCTGGAGCGGGTGCTGTCGGGGCGGGGCGTCGTGCACGACCCGCTCACCATCGACCACGGCGACGGCGGCGACGCGCCGGCCTGGACCCGCAAGCGGGACCACTACACCGCGCCCGAGCTGGTCCGCCGAACCTCCACAGTGGACTACGCGGAACTGCACTGCCACACCAACTTCAGCTTCCTCGACGGGGCCAGCCAGCCGGAGGAGCTGGCCGAGGAGGCGACCCGGCTGGGGCTGACCGGGCTGTCCGTCACCGACCACGACGGCATGTACGGCGCGGTGCGGTTCAGTGAGGCGGCCCGCGCGCTGGAGCTGCCCACCATCTTCGGCGCGGAGCTGTCCATCGGGCTGCCCGGACCGCAACAGGGCGAGCCCGACCCGGCCGGCCGGCACCTGCTGGTACTGGCCCGGGGGCCGGCCGGGTACGCCCGGCTGTCCAGCGTGATCGGCCACGCGCAACTGGCCGGCGGCGAGAAGGGCCGCCCCGTCTACGACCTCGCCCAGGTCGCCGCCGATCTGGACGGGCAGGTGCTGGTGCTCACCGGCTGCCGCAAGGGGTACGTGCCGGCCGCGCTGACCGGCGGCGGCGACGCCGGGGCGGAGCTGGCCAGACTGGTCGCGCTGTTCGGGGCGGAGAGCGTGGCGGTGGAGTTGACCCACCACGGGCACCCGGAGGACGACGAGCGCAACGACGCGCTCGCCGAGCTGGCCGAGCGGGCCGGGCTGCCGACGGTGGCCACCGGCAACGTGCACTACGCGACTCCGGGGCGGCGCCGGCTGGCCACGGCGGTGGCGGCGGTACGGGCCCGGCGCAGCCTGGACGAGATCGACGGGTGGCTGCCCGCCGCCGGAGTCGCGCACCTGCGCAGTGGCGAGGAGATGGCGGCCCGGTTCGCCGCCTTCCCGGGCGCGGTGGCCAGGGCTGCCGCGTACGGTCGGGAACTCGCCTTCGACCTCAGCCTGGTCGCGCCGAAGCTGCCCAACTGTGCCCCGCCGCACGCCGGCATCACCGAGATGGCCTACCTGCGCCAGCTCACCGAGGCCGGGGCGGCCCGCCGGTACGGCAGTCGGGACGCCAACCCGAAGGCGTACCGGCAGCTCGAACACGAACTGGCGATGATCGAGGCACTGAAGTTCCCCGGCTACTTCCTGATCGTCCACGAGATCGTCGACTTCTGCCGGCGACAGAACATCTACTGCCAGGGGCGCGGTTCGGCGGCCAACTCGGCGGTCTGCTACGCGCTGGGCATCACCAACGTCGACGCGGTCGCCTGGGAGCTGCTCTTCGAGCGGTTCCTGGCCCCGGAGCGGGACGGCCCACCGGACATCGACATCGACATCGAGTCCGACCGGCGCGAGGAGGTCATCCAGCACGTCTACGAAAAGTACGGCCGGCTCAACGCGGCCCAGGTCGCCAACGTCATCTCCTACCGGCCGCGCTCGGCGGTCCGCGACATCGCCCGCGCGTTCGGCTTCTCACCCGGCCAGCAGGACGCCTGGTCCAAGCAGATCGACCGGTGGGGTTCGATCGCGGCGCTGGACGTGGAGGAGATCCCCGAGCAGGTGGTGCGGTACGCCAACGAGCTGCAGACCTTCCCGAGGCACCTGGGTATCCACTCCGGCGGCATGGTGATCTGCGACCGGCCGGTGATCGAGGTGTGTCCGGTGGAGTGGGCCCGGATGCCCGGCCGCACGGTGCTGCAGTGGGACAAGGACGACTGCGCCTCGGCCGGCCTGGTCAAGTTCGACCTGCTCGGGCTGGGCATGCTGTCCGCCCTGCACTACGCCTTCGACTTCATCGACAGCGGGTACGAGCTGGCCACCATGCCGCTGGACGACGCGCAGGTGTACGAGATGCTGTGCCGGGCCGACTCGGTGGGCGTGTTCCAGGTGGAGTCCCGGGCGCAGATGGCCACCCTGCCCCGGCTGCGCCCGGACAAGTTCTACGACCTGGTGGTGGAGGTGGCGCTGATCCGCCCCGGCCCTATCCAGGGCGGCTCGGTGCACCCCTACATCCGCCGGACCCGCGGCCTGGAGGAGATCACCTACCCGCATCCGTTGGCGGAGAAGACGTTGAAGCGGACCAAGGGGGTGCCGCTGTTCCAGGAGCAGTTGATGCAGCTGGCCATCGACGTGGCCGGGTTCAGTGCCGCCGAAGCCGACGAGCTGCGCCGGGCGATGGGTTCGAAGCGCTCGATGGAGCGGATGGCCCGCATCCGCCACCGGCTGTACGAGGGGATGGCCCGCAACGGCATCACCGGCGCGCTCGCCGACGACTTCTTCCTCAAGCTCTCCGCCTTCGCCAACTACGGCTTCCCGGAGAGCCACGCGATGAGCTTCGCGTACCTCGTCTTCGCCAGCGCCTGGCTGAAGCGCTACCACCCGGCCGCGTTCTGCGCCGCGCTGCTCGGCCGCCCAGCCGATGGGCTTCTACTCGCCGCAGACGCTGGTCGACGACGCCCGCCGGCACGGCGTCACGGTGCTGCGGCCGGACATCAACGCCAGCGCCGCGAAGGCGAGCCTGGATCGGAGCAGCCAGACCCGCAACAGTGCCGGCGCAGCGGGGGAGTCGCCGCCGCACTGGGGTCGGGGCGGCCCGATGGTCCGGCTCGGGCTGTCCTCGGTCCGTACCCTCGGCGACGATCTGGCGCTGCGCATCGAGCGGGAACGGGACGCGCACGGGTCGTACCGGTCGATGGTGGAGCTCGCCCAACGGATCGGCCTGACCGCCGCGCAGTTGGAGGCGCTGGCCACCGCTGGGGCGTTCGACGGTTTCGGGCTGAGCCGGCGGGAGGCGCTGTGGGCGGCGGGCGCGGCGGCGCAGCAGCGGGCCGGCCGGCTGCCCGGCACGGTGACCGGCGTGGACGCCCCGACGCTGCCCGGCATGGACGAGGTGGAGACGTTGATCGCCGACGTCTGGGCCACCGGCCTGGCCCCGGATCGGCACCCGGCCGAGTTCGCCCGCGAACATCTGCGCCGGCTGGGCGCGCTCTCCGTCGAGGAGGTGGGCCGGGCCGACGACCGGACCCGGGTGCTGGTCGGCGGGGTGGTCACGCACCGGCAACGACCGGCCACGGCCGGCGGGATCACCTTCATCAACCTGGAGGACGAGACCGGCATGCTCAACATCGTCTGCTCGCCGGGCCTGTGGCACCGCTACCGCAAGGTGGCAAGAACCTCGTCGGCGCTGCTGGTCCGGGGCATGGTGGAGAAGCAGGACGGCGTGGTCAACCTCAACGCCGACCGGCTCACCACCCTGCGCCTGCCGGTCCGCCCCGCCTCCCGCGACTTCCGCTGACGCGTCGCCGTCAGCGCGGGGAGCGGCGTGCCGGTCGAAGCCCGGCGACGACCAACGCGGTGCCCATCAGCAGGGCGAGTACCCCGAGCGCGACGGTGGTGCCGACCGACCCGCCGGTGGCCGGCAGCAGTCCCGACGCGCCAGGTGGCCCGGACGGCGCCGGTGGCCCGGGCGGGGCGGTGGCGGTGGCGGTGGCGCGGCGACCAGGACGAGTTCGGTCGGATTGCCGAGACCGTGCTCGATCGGGACCAGGCCGCCGGTGAGCTGGTCATTGGTGGCGACAGCGGCGAACGAGTAGCAGCCCGGAGCGGTCGGCCGGAAGGTCGGCGTGCGCAGTACGGAGTCGTGGTCCACCAGCACCGGCGGGAACTCGACGGCGACCGGTAGGCCGGTGTTCTGCCAGGCGGCGTCCGCGCAGCCGCCGCTCGGCCCGGTCGGGATCGGGCCGAACAGGGTGGCGGTGACGGTCGCGGTGCGGCCCGGGACCAGTCCGGTGATCACAATCGTGTCGACAACGGCGTTCCCGGGCTGGACCGCATTGGTGGAGGCCTGGGAGTCCAGCCGCAGGATCGGCGGGATGAACCGGGGCACCGACCAGGACGGTCTCCGACGGATCGCCCGGCGGCAGGGTGACGGTCACGGCGGTACTGGTGACCAGGGTGGCGCCGTAGGAGTAGCAGCCCGGTTCGCGCAGTGGTACCCCGATCGTCTCGACCACGCCGTCGCCGTCCAGCACAGTCGGGGTCACCACCTCGCGTACCGGCGCCCCGGTCCAGTCGACGGCGCAGCCACCGTCCGGATCGGGGGGTACCGGCCCGTAGAGGATCGGGCTCAGCGTGCCGGTGGCGCCGGGCGGCAGGTCGTCCACGGCGATCCGATCGAAGGACTCGTCACCGGACTCCAGCAGCGCGGACGAGATCACGCTGGACACCCGGGGGTCCGGGACGGGCTCCCGCACGGTCACCGGGTGGCTCGCGCGGGCGTCCAGGGTCAACGGCTGGGCCAGCATCATCCGCTGTACCTGGAAGGCGGGGTCGCCGACCATCAGCGTGCCGATAGCGGCGGTCGACCGGGCCGCGCGCCTCGATCGTTGCCTGGCCGTGCCGGTCGCCGCGGCCCGGATCCAGAGCTGGCCACCGGCCGGCAGCAGTCCGCCGCTGGGGAACGGCACGGTGCCGGCCGCGTCGGTGAACGCGTCGGCGCCGCTGATCTGCACGGTCAGGTCGCCGAGCGCGTTCGCGCCGATGGTGAACGGCCCGATCAGCGCGTTGACCTGGCCGGTGGAGGGTCCGTCGATGGTCGGTGTCGGGTTGGCCGGTTCGGGTAGCGGCCCGGCGGCCAGCACCTCGGTGACGATCTGCCGGACCACGTTGTAGATCGCCTGGTCCTGGTAGTTGGGCGGCATCAGGATGCCGTCGGTGAAGTAGTGGATCGCCATGGACACGGTGCCGGAGCGCAGCCGGTTGATGATCGTCGTGTTCGTGGAGGGTACGGCCGGCGCGTTGGTGGCGGGCCAGTAGTTGGTCAGGATCCGGCCACGTACCCGGCGTTGCGGGTGAGCCCGTTCCACGGCTGCGGGTCGTACCCGGTGCCGGAGCGTTGACCGGCGGCCCACTGCACGCAGTACGCCGGATCCGATGGTCGCGCCGGCGTTGTCCTTGAAGGTGTACCGGCAGGAGTTCGTCCCGGCGATCTGGGTGAAGCCGCTCGGGTCGTACCCGTACGCCGGGTACCCGCCGGTGACGTCGAAATCCTCCGGTACTGCGTAGGGCCTGGGCTGGTTGAAGGGCGGATCCGGGCGGACGCCGACCTCGATGCACCCGTTGGTACCGACCTGGACCGCCGCGAACGGCGGCCCCTGCGCTGCCGCGGGGGCGGCGACGATGACCGTCGGACCCACCCCGACCAGCCCGCTGACCAGGATCAGGGCCAGGCGCAGCCAACGGGAGGCGATGAGAACGACAATTACCGTCTAACCATGCACCAACCATATGAACCAGCCGCCCCATGGAGCATCATTGTCCCAGCCGGTGCGGTGATCCCCCCTCCGGGTCGGCCGGCCGGTGCTCGCGTGGCGAGCGGTGGTACAGCCGGGTGGCCTAGGCTCGCGGCGTGGAGCGAACGCAGACCCGCACCCCCGGCAGCCCGCGCACGGCCGCCATCTGGGCCACCCTGCGCGCCGATCTCGCCGGTCGGGACAGCCTCGAAGTGGTCGACGTCGGCGGCGGTACCGGCGGGTTCGCGGTGCCGCTTGCCGAGGCCGGGCACCGGGTCACCGTGGTCGACACCAGCCCCGACGCGCTGGCGGCGTTGACCCGCCGCGCCGCCGAGGCCGGGGTGGCCGAGCGGATCAGCGCCGTGCAGGGCGACGCCGATCAGCTCGTCGACCTGATCGGCGCGGGCAACGCCGACCTGGTGCTCTGCCACAGCGTCCTGGAAGTGGTGGACGACCCGGTCAGGGCAGCCGAGGCCATCGCGATCACCCTGCGACCGGGCGGTGCGGCCAGCGTGGTGGTCGCCAACCGGGCCGCCGCGGTGCTCACCCGGGCCCTGAACGGCCACCTGGCCGCGGCCGCCGCGCTGGTGGCCGACCCGGCGGGCAGTGCGGGCGGCGGCGACAAACTGCGCCGACGCTTCACCGTGGACAGTGCCATCGCGCTGCTCACCGCCGCGGGCCTGACAATCGAGAAGATCCACGGGGTACGGGTGCTCGCCGATCTCGTGCCCGGTGCGGTCGCGGACGCCGACCCGGCCGCCCTGCTCGCCCTGGAGCTGGCGCTCGCCGACGAGCCGCCGTACCGGGACATCGCCACCCAACTGCACCTCTACTGTCGCCGACCGGCCGGATGACCGACCGCGAGATGACCGACGGGCGGGTCACCCCGCGCTACGGCGAGGCCAGCATCGCCGACATCCTGCCCAGCGCCCTGTCCGTCCTCGGCGTCCCCGGCGCGCCCGACGTGCTCGGCCTGGCTGCCGAACTCGACGGGGTACGCCGGATCGGGGTGCTGCTCCTCGACGGCCTCGGCTACCAGCTCCTCCCGGCCGCCGCCGCGTCCAGCCCGGTACTGGCCGACGCCCTCGCCGGCCGGCTCGGCCACTTGACCCCGTTGACCTGCGGCTTTCCGTCGACCACGCCGACCAGCCTGGTGTCCCTGGGTACCGGCGCGGTGCCCGGCGCACACGGCGTCCTCGGCTTCACCCTGAACGTCCCGGGTACCAGCGAAGTCCTCACCCACATCCTGTGGCGGGGCGCGCCGGACCCGGCGACCTGGCAGCCGGTACCCACGGCCTACACCCGGGCCAGCGCGGCCGGCGTCCACGGCAGCGCGGTACTGGCCAGCGCCTTCCTCGGCAGTGGGCTGACCGACGCGGCGTACCGGGGCGCCCGGTTCGTGGTCGGCAGCGGCGTGGACGAGGTGGCCGCCGGGATGCTCCGGGAACTCGCCGGCCCGCCGCCCAACCTGGTCTACGGCTACCACGGCCAGGTGGACAGCGACGGACACGTCTACGGGCTCGGCACGCCGCAGTGGCACGCCGCCGTCGCCGAAGTGGACGCCCTGCTCAGCCGGCTGATCGACGGGCTGCCTGCGGATGCCGCGCTGCTGGTCACCGCCGACCACGGCCAACTCGACATCCCCGCCGACCGGCGCTTCGACCTGGACACCGACCCCCGACTGTCGGCCGGGGTACGGGTGGTGGCCGGCGAGCCCCGGGTCCGCTACCTGCACACCGAGCCCGGTGCCAGCGACGACGTGCTGGCCGCCTGGCGGTCGGTGCTCGGCCCGGCCGCCTGGGTGGTGCCCCGCGAGGAGGCGGTGGCCGGCGGCTGGTTCGGCCCGGTACCCGAGGCCCACCTGCAGCGCATCGGTGACGTGGTGGCCGTCTGCAACGCCGACTACGCGGTACTGGCCAGCGCGCACGAGCCGGACACGGTCGGCAAGCTGATCGCCTTCCACGGCTCCTGGACCGCCGCCGAGATGACCATCCCGCTGCTGGTGCTGCGCCGCCCCTGACCGGCCCGCACCCGGGTCGTGGCGGCGCTGCGGCTGCGGGTGGCGGCGACGCGCGCCGGAACGCGGCCGGGCAGAGTGTCACAGCCACGCGATAGCCTCGCGGCGTGGGGCGTTCTCAGCAGGTGCCGCGCGGCGGAGTGGCCGGGTTCGGGTCGGACGCCGACGACTCCGGCTGCCCGATCCTGCACGTCGACATGGACGCCTTCTACTGCTCCGTGGAGGTGCGCCGCCGCCCTGAGCTGCGCGGCAAGCCGGTGATCGTGGGTGGCATCGGCCCGCGCGGCGTGGTCAGTTCGGCCAGCTACGAGGCGCGTGCCTTCGGGGTACGCAGTGCGATGCCGAGTACCCGGGCCCGCCGGCTGTGCCCGCAGGCGGTCTTCCTGCCACCGGACTTCACCGAGTACACGGCCGCATCGCGGGCCGTCATGCGGATCTTCCGGGACGTCACTCCGCTGGTCGAGCCGCTCTCCATGGACGAGGCGTTCCTCGACGTGGCCGGCGCACGTCGGCTGCTCGGCCCGTCCGCGCAGATCGCGGCGCTGATCCGCCGCCGGGTCGCCGCCGAACAGCAGCTCACCTGCTCGGTGGGGGTGGCCCCGACGAAGTTCATGGCGAAGCTGGCCTCAACCCGGGCCAAGCCGGACGGGCTGGCCGTGGTCCCCGCCGACCGGGTCCTCGACTTCCTGCACCCGCTGCCGGTGGCTGCCCTGTGGGGAGTCGGCGAGCGCAGCGCCGAGGTGCTCGCCCGACTCGGCCTGCGCACCGTCGGCGACCTGGCCAGGGCGCCGATCGCGATGCTGCGCTCCAACCTGGGCGCGGCTGCCGCCGAGCACCTGCACACGCTGGCTGCCGGGCGTGATCCCCGGGCGGTGGAACCGGCCCAGGTGGAGAAGTCGATCGGCGCGGAGACCACCTTCGACACCGATGTCGCAGATCCGACGGAGATCCGGCTGGCGCTGTTGGCGCTGGCCGGGAAGGCGGCCGGGCGACTGCGCGGGGCCGGGATGGCCGGGCGTACCGTCGCGCTCAAGGTACGGTTTGCCGACTTTCGTACCATCAGTCGCTCCCGTACCCTCACCACTCCCACCGATGTGACGAAAGAGATCTTCGACACTGCCTGGGCGTTGTTCGCCGCGCTGCCCGCCGGTGACCGGATCCGCCTGGTGGGAGTACGTGATCGAGGGGCTGCTCGATGGTGCCCTGGCACCCCGCCAGCCCAGCCTCGACGCCCGGGAACATGGCTGGCGGGAGGCGGAACGGGCAGCCGACGCGGCAGTGGCCAGGTTCGGTGCGGCGGCCGTCCGTCCGGCCAGTCTGCTCCGCGACGATCGGGTCAACGACGGCGAGTGGTCGGGCGGAATCGGCCCGTGGCAGCCCGCGGCGCGCGAAAATCCCGACACCTGATCGTCGTCCGCCTTTCCGACATGCGTACCCACTCGTAGACTTGCGGGTACGCAGTCGCGTGACTGCTGCGGTCTGCCGATCCTGTCCGGGTCGGCTCGACGACCGGGGAGGAGTGCCGTGCCGCTCTCGGAGCACGAGCAGCGGCTGTTCGAGCAGATCGAACGGTCGCTGGCCGAGGACCCTAAATTCGCCTCGGCCGTGCGCGCCAGTGATCCGCGTCTGCATGCCCGACGCCGACTCGTGATCGCCGCGGTCCTGGTGGTCGCCGGGCTCGCCCTGGTGGTCTTCGGCGTCAGCACCCAGCCACTCGTGGGTGTCGCCGGTTTCGTGGTGATGCTCGCCGCCGCCGGTTACGGCCTCTCCGCCATCGTCCGCAGTCGCACCAGCACCGAGCTGCGAGCCGTCGACGGCACCGTCACCCGGTCCACCGCCCGCCGAGCTTCTCGTGGCTCGATCATCGACCGGTTGGAAGAGCGCTGGCGTCAGCGCCCCGAGAACGACCGCTGATCCGCGGCCTCCCAACTCCGAACGCCAAGACCCGAACAGCGCCAAGACCCGAACGGCTCCCGGTCCTCCGACCGGGAGCCGTCGTCGTCTTCTGGTTCGTAGGCGGCTGGCCGCGCCGACTGGCGCGCTCCGCCGGGCGGCCTGCGGACGGCGAGGGTCCGGGGGTGCCACCCGCACCGTGGCACCCCCGGTGCTCAGCGCCGCTGCGGTGCCCGCGGTCAGCCCGCGGACACTGCAGCGGTCAGCGGGACCGGCCGGGGAACAGCCGGCGCGGATTGAGCACGCTGCCCACGGCCTCGCCCACCCGGCCGCTGACCACCGAGAGGCGCAGTGACCGGGCGTTCAGCGTGGCCCGCCAGCGGGCCAGCACCGAGCGCGGGAACAGTGCGGCGCCCAGTCGGGTACGCCAGGAGACCTGGTCCTTGAGCGCCTTGCGCACCGCCAGCACCGGCGCGGAAAGGTCAGCCTCGGCCAGCGGGGTACGGGCGTAGCGGGCCCGCTCCTCGGCCTGAGCCAGCAACTGGGTCGAGGACTCGACCGCTGCGGCCAGCCGGAGCCGGTGCACCACCCGGGCGGCGGTGGCCCGGGGAGTCTCCGCGTCGTCCACCGGTACCCGGAAGTCGACCAGCGTGTCGAGGAGTTCGTCCCAGGCCGCGTGCGCTGTTCGTCGCTGCCGGGTGGCGAGCGGATCATCGTTGCCGACGATCCGCGCGTCGGTGTCGAGTGCCGCCACCGGAGCTCGGGACGGGTGCCCGGCCAGTCGGCGTCGGCGCATCGAGGCACGGCGCAGCGTCGGCGTCGCGAGCAGCGCCAACAGCACCGCCACCGAGCCCAGCAGCCACCACGGCCAGTTCGACGACTGACCGCCGACCAGGCCGCCGCCGCTGTCGGTACCCTCGTCGCCGAAGCCCGGCCGGTTCGGGTTGCTGGTTGAGTCGGGGCCGCCGGTGCCGCCGGGGTCGGCGCCCGAGGCGCTCGGGTCGCACGGTCGGCGCCTGGGTCGGCCGGTCCGGGTCCGGCGCCCACTCCGGCGACACCGAACCACCGATCCGACTGGCCGGGGTGGCGTCGAACGGCACCCAGCCGTACCCGGCGAAGTAGACCTCGGTCCAGGCGTGCAGGTTGGTGTTGTTCAGCGTGTACGTCTGCCCCTGCCGGTTGCTGCCCCGGGTGAAGCCCAGCGCCACCCGGGCCGGGATGCCGGCCGCCCGGACCAGCCAGGCCAGCGCCGACGCGTACTGCTCGCAGTAGCCGACCTTCTTCTGCAGGAAGTCGACGATGTCGCTGCCGCTGGTGCCCTCCTTGGTGGAGAGGTTGTAGCTGAAGCCGTTCGCCGCGGAGAAGTAGTCGAACAGCGCGCGTACCCGGTCGTAGTCGTTGGTGTTGCCGGCGGTCAGCGTGCCGACCAGGTCGGTGATGTAGTCCAACGCCGGCGACGGCAGCTGGGTGTACGCGCCGGTACTGGCTGTCGACCTGGGCCGACGGCGCCTTCCGCAGCGCCTCCGGGCTGTAGCCGGAGCGCACGTAGTCGAAGTTGTACTTCTTGTTCTTCGACGAGGCGCCCGGTTGGAGAAGACGATCTGCGCCCCGGTGTCGTAGGACCACTTGTTGTCCAGCTTCTGCGTGCCGATCAGCGTCCGGGTAGACGGGCAGCAGATTCATGTTCAGGCCGACGATGTCGACGGATGCGTGGTACTTGGTCTGGGTGACGCCGGGCCGGGTGTTCGTCGGATCCGGCAGCGTGCCGGTGACCGGGGTGCCGGCGCTGGACACGTGCCCGCTGAAGCCCTGCGAGCTGACCACGTCGGCCACCGCGAAGCGCAGGTAGTACGGGTCCGGATCGGTGGTGGTGACCCGTGCCATGGGGAACGTCTTGTCCTGCTTGAGCTGCCCGGAGAGGGTGGACATCAGGCTGACCGTGCCGCCGCCGGGGCCGGTGCCGTTACCGCCGCCGCCGCCCGCGCCGGCGCCGAACCGGTCCAGCAGGCCGGAGGTCATCCCCGGCACCGCGATCGGCAGCAGCACCGCGGCCAGCACTCCGACCACGGCCAGCCGCCGGCCGGCCGCCCCGAGCGGGGACGGCTCCCACAGGTCAACGTCGCGGCCGTCGCCGGTGAACCGCCGCCCGAACCGGCGTACCCGGTCCACGCTGTCGGTGGCCAGCAGCCACAGGTACCCGCTCGCGGCGACCACGAAGGTCAGGAACATGACGCTGTCGGTGTGCACCATCACCGGGATCGAGTAGAGCGGCAGCATCGCCATCCCGGCCAGGGCCGGCCGGCGTAGGCCGACCGCGCACATGTCCACCACGATGGCCACCGCGCCGACCCCGGCGGTGCACAGGAAGAGCAGGCCCTGCCGGTCGGGTACCGGGATCGCCTCGTTGCGGATGTCGTCGCCGGCCGAGCTGGCCAACTCGCCCCAGTGCCGGAACGTCGCCGGGGTGGGGATGGAGCCGAGCAGCGCGGTGCCGCCGCCGAAGAACCAGGTGACGATGACCGTGAGCGCGCCGAACATGGCCAGTACCTGCGCCCAGAACGGGGCCCGCAACTGCCGGGCGAGCATCGCGGCGCCGACCACGGCGGCCACCGCGAAGATCACGTCGACGGCCCAGGTCCACTTGTCGAAGACGGTCGCCAGCGGCGCGGTGGCCAGCAGCGTCGCGGCGCCCGCGACCAGGCTCATCCGGTGCCGGGGGGTCATCGCCCACCGCCCAGGCGTGACCGTCTCGGCCATGCGCCGCCCGCCAGGCTGAAGCCCTGCCGGCCGCGGCCGGCCTGCGGCCAGATCGCGGCCAGCCGGTCGCCGTGCCGGGCGCTGGTCACCCGCCAGCCGCCCCGCAGCATCGCCAGCGCGGTGCCGGCGTGCTGCTTGTCGGCCTCCTCGCGGGCCGGCTCCGGCAGGTGCAGCCAGGAACTGGAGTCGACGAGCAGGCCGACGCAGGTGGCGTTGTTGGCGCGCAGGGCGCCGAGCAGCTCGGCCTCGGCGGCGCTGAGCATGCCGAACACGCCGATGATCAGGCCGCCGTCGGTACGGTGCCGGACCCGGTCGACCAGGCTGGCGATGTCGGCGCGGGGGTCCGGCTGGACCTCGGCCAGGTAGTCCAGCAGCAGCCCGTCGCCGTCCACCTCGCCGGCGTCCACGTCGATCCCGCTGCCGGTGACCATGCGCAGCTTGTAGCCCTGCTGGCGCAGGTGCACGGCGATGCTGGCGACCGCCGAGACGGCCCACTCGAAGCTGGCCGTCGGCCCCTCGCCCCGGTGCCCGGCGCTGCGGGTGTCCAGTACCAGGGTGGCCCGGCTCTCCCAGGGCTGCTCCTCGCGGCGCACCATCAGCTCGCCGGTCCGCGCGGTCGAGCGCCAGTGCACCCGGCGCAGGTCGTCGCCGTGCCGGTACTCGCGGGTGGCCGCGTCGTCGTCGCCGTGCACGGCCACCGACCGGGCCCGCGACTCGCCCGAGCCGGCGTACTCGCCGGTCAGCCGGACCGCCGGCAGCGCCTGCACCACCGGCGTGACGGTCGAGCCGGTCGACGGTCGGGAACGAGCGGATCATCTCGCACAGCCCGAACGGGTCGGTCAGCCGGACCACCAGCGGCCCGACCTCGTACCGGCCGCGCACGTCGGCGCGCACCGAGTACGCCACCGAGCTGGCCTGGTTGCGGCCGAGCCGTTCGAGTACCAGCCGGGGTCGGCTGCCCAGGGCGTAGGGCAGCCGGTCCTCCAGGAGCAGGGTGCCGGTCGGCAGGCCGGACAGGTTCTGCAGCCGCAGCACCACCCGGGCGGTCGCGCCGACCGGGGTGCGGTGCGGATCCAGGGTGCGTACGCAGGCCAGCCGGTACCGGGAGCGGCCGACGTACCAGGCGGCCAGCAGCGGCAGCCCGGCCAGCAGGATGCCCAGCCGGAGCAGGTCCTTCTCGCCGAGGACGACCGCCACGATGGCCACCGCCAGGGCTGCCGCGAGGAATGACTTGCCCCGGGTGGTGAGGCCGCGCAGCCCCTCGCGCATGGCTAGTGCCTCCGGTCGTAGGGCGGCTGCGGGTTACGCACCGCCGATTCCGGGCGGGTACGGCTGTCGTAGGGGGAGCGCTGTTGCCGCTCGCCCGGCAGCGGCAGCCGGTGTACCAGCTCCGCGATGATCGCGTCGGTGGTCCGCCGGGCCAGCTGCGCCTCCGCGGTCGGGATGATCCGGTGCGCGAGTACCGGGACCGCCAGCGACTGCAGGTCGTCGGGGAGCACGTAGTCGCGGCCCTCCAGGGCGGCGACCGCGCGGGCGGTGCGGATCAGCTGCAGGGTGGCCCGCGGGGAGGCGCCCAACCGCAGGTCGGGAGACTCCCGGGTGGCGTTGACCAGGTTCACCGCGTACTGCTTCACCGCGTCGGCGACGTGCACGTCGCGGCAGGTGGCGATGAGCCGGCGGACCGATCACGGCGGTGCAGACCGCGCCGAGGCCGGACAGCGGGTCCTCGCCGCCGTGCACGTCGAGCATGGCCAGCTCGGCACCGGCGTCCGGGTACCCCATGGCGATGCGGGCGGTGAACCGGTCGCGCTGCGCCTCGGGGAGCGGGTAGGTGCCTTCCATCTCGATCGGGTTCTGGGTGGCGACCACCATGAACGGGGTCTGCAGCAGGTAGGTCACCCCGTCGACGGTGACCTGCCGCTCCTCCATCGACTCCAGCAGCGCGGCCTGGGTCTTCGGCGACGCCCGGTTGATCTCGTCGCCGACCACGATGTTCGCGAACACCGCGCCCGGCTTGAACTCGAAGTCGCGCGTCTCCTGGTTGTAGACGCTGACCCCGGTGACGTCGCTGGGCAGCAGGTCCGGAGTGAACTGGATCCGGCGCACCGTGCAGTCGATCGAACGGGCCAACGCCTTGGCCAGCTTGGTCTTGCCAACCCCGGGGACGTCCTCGATGAGCAGGTGACCCTCGGCGAGCAGGACCGCGAGGGCCAGCCGCACGGTGGCGTTCTTGCCCTCGATGACCTGCTCGATGTTGTTGACGATCGCGTCTGTGGCGGCGGCGAACTCAGCTGCCGGCATCGGCGCGCCCAGATCGCCCGCCGTACGTGGGACGGTCACGGGCATCCTCCTCGTCCTCCCCGCGCGGTCGGTCCACGCGCGGCCGGGTCCGGATCGGGTGGGGTGTCACCCGGCCGGGGTATACGTATCCGCCGGTCCCATCGACCGTCGGACATCGGTATCTTCTCAGGCTAGTCGGCAGATCGTTGCCCGCCGAGTTGGACCTTTGGGACGCCTTCCGCGCGGGACAGGTGGAATCGCTCCGCCGTTCCGGCAAATCCCTGCCGAACAGGCAACGCGCCGACCCGTTCGTGGGTCGCTACTGCGATGGCATGTTCTGTCCACCGCCGTCCGGCCGCCGCCCCGGACGAGCGGGCCGTCGCGGGCCTGGTCGGCCGGGTGCGGGAATGCCGGCGCGAAGACAGCTGCCGATGGGGGTACACTGCCCCCATGACCCGGGCCTTCCGGCTTCTTAGTGGGCCGTGCTGAGCCGAGCGGACGAATCGCTCCCCAGCACGGCGACCCCTCCTGCGTGAGGGGCTTTTTTGTGCCCGCGAGAAGGTGGCCCGAGACCCGAGGTGGAGACGATGACGCAACCCGTACCGGCGGATACCCCGCCGTTCCGCTACACCGCTGAACTGGCCGGCGAGATCGAGCTGGCGTGGCAGGACCGCTGGGAGGAGCAGGGCACCTTCCACGCGCCCAACCCGGTCGGTCCACTGGCCGACCCGTCGCACCCCCGGGCCGGCGCGCCCAAGCTGCACGTGCAGGACATGTTCCCGTACCCGTCCGGGGCGGGGCTGCACGTCGGGCACCCGCTGGGGTACATCGGGACCGACTGTTACACCCGGTATGCCCGGATGATCGGGTACAACGTGCTGCACCCGATGGGCTTCGACGCCTTCGGCCTGCCGGCCGAGCAGTACGCGGTGCAGACCGGTACCCACCCGCGCAAGACCACCGAGGAGAACGTCGAGCGCTACCGCGGCCAGCTGCGCCGGCTGGGGCTGGCCTACGACAACCGGCGCTCGCTGGCCACCACCGACGTGGAGTACTACCGGTGGACCCAGTGGATCTTCCTGCAGATCTTCAACTCCTGGTACGACCCGGCGGTGGCGAAGGCCCGGCCGATCCAGACCCTGATCGACAGCTACGCCAGCGGGGCGCCGGCCCACCCCGGACGGCCGTCCGTGGGGCCGGCTGACCGACGTGGAGCAGCGCCGGATCATCGACTCCACCGGCTGGCGTACGTCTCCGAGGCCCCGGTGAACTGGTGTCCCGGGCTGGGCACGGTGGTGGCGAACGAGGAGATCACCCCGGACGGCCGCTCCGAGCGCGGCAACTTCCCGGTCTTCAAGCGCAACCTGAAGCAGTGGATGATGCGGATCACCGCCTACGGTGACCGGCTGCTGGCCGACCTGGACACGCTGGACTGGCCCGAGTCGATCAAGCTGATGCAGCGCAACTGGATCGGCCGCTCCACCGGCGCGCACATCGACTTCCCGACCGGCGCCGGCGCGCTGCGGGTCTTCACGACCCGGCCGGACACCATCTTCGGCGCCACCTACATGGTCGCCGCGCCCGAGCACGAGCTGGTCGACGAGCTGATCCCGGCGGTCTGGCCGGCCGGTACCAAGGACGCCTGGACCGGCGGGCACGCCACCCCGGGCGACGCGGTCGCGCACTACCGGACGTTCGCGGCGGCCAAGTCGGATGTGGAGCGGCAGGCCGACGCGAAGGAGAAGACCGGCGTCTTCATCGGCGCGTACGCCACCAACCCGGTCAACGGCGCAGGAGATCCCGATCTTCATCGCCGACTACGTGCTGGCCGGCTACGGCACCGGCGCGATCATGGCGGTACCCGGCCAGGACGAGCGGGACTGGGACTTCGCCGAGGTCTTCGAGCTGCCGATCATCCGTACCGTGCAGCCGACCGACGGGCTTCGACGGGAAGGCGTACACCGGCACCGGTCCGGCCATCAACAGCGCCAACCCGGCCGCCGGGATCAGCCTGGACGGGCTGGACATCGCCGGCCGCGAAGGCCGCCATCATCGACTGGCTGGAGCAGCGCGGCGTCGGCCAGGGCGCGACCACCTACCGGCTGCGCGACTGGCTGTTCAGCCGGCAGCGCTACTGGGGCGAGCCGTTCCCGATCGTCTACGACGAGACCGGGCTGCCGATCGCGCTGCCCGACGTCGATGCTGCCGGTGGCGCTGCCCGAGGTCGCCGACTTCTCGCCGAAGACGTTCGACCCGCTGGACGCCGACTCCACGCCGGAGACGCCGCTGTCGCGCAACCAGCGACTGGGTCTAGGTCGAGCTGGACCTGGGCGACGGGCCGAAGCGGTACACCCGGGAGACCAACGTGATGCCGCAGTGGGCCGGCTCCTGCTGGTACGAGCTGCGCTACCTGGACCCGGCCAACTCCGAGGAGTTCGTCGACCCGGCAACGAGGCGTACTGGATGGGGCCGCAGCGCGACGGCGACTGCGGCGGCGTCGACCTGTACGTGGGCGGGGTCGAGCACGCCGTGCTGCACCTGCTGTACGCCCGCTTCTGGCACAAGGTGCTGTACGACCTGGGCCACGTGAGCAGCTTCGAGCCGTTCCGCAAGCTGTTCAACCAGGGCTACATCCAGGCGTACGCGTACACCGACGCGCGCGGCAGTACGTCAACGCCGAGGAGGTCGTCGAGGTCGACGGCCGCTACTACTGGAACGGCCAGCCGGTCAACCGCGAGTACGGCAAGATGGGCAAGTCGCTGCGCAACGTGGTGACCCCGGACGAGATGTGCGACCGCTACGGCGCCGACACGTTCCGGGTGTACGAGATGTCGATGGGGCCGCTGGACGTCTCCCGGCCCTGGGACACCCGGGCGGTCATCGGCGCGCAGCGCTTCCTGCAGCGGGTCTGGCGGGTGGTGGTGGACGAGCAGACCGGCGACGACCCGGGTGGTCGACGACCGGCCTGGACGACGAGACCCGCCGGCTGCTGCACCGCACCATCGACGGGGTCCGCGCGGACACCGAGGGGATGCGGTTCAACACCGCGATCGCCAAGCTGATCGAGCTGACCAACCGGGTCACCGCGGTCGGCGCGGCAGGCAGCCCGCGCGAGGTGGTCGAGCCGCTGGTGCTGATGGTCTCGCCGTTCGCCCCGCACCTGGCCGAGGAGCTGTGGCGGCGGCTGGGGCACGCCGGCTCGCTGGCCTACGTGGACTTCCCGCAGGCCGACCCGGCGCTGCTGGTCGCCGACTCGGTGACCTACCCGGTGCAGGTCAACGGGAAGGTCCGCGGCCGGATCGAGGTGCCGGCGGACGCCGACGAGGCGACGGTCCGGTCGGCGGCGGTGGCCGAGGTGGCCGAGGCGTTGGACGGTCGGGAGCCGCGCAAGGTCATCGTGGTACCCGGCCGGATGGTCAGCATCGTCGTTTACGCGCCAGCGCCCTCGGGTTGGCGGGCGGTTGTTTGTAGCGGATGGTGCTGGTGGGCCATCCATCGTTGTGGCGGAGTTGCTCCAGCCGAACGGTGGATGGCCCATTCATTTGTGAACGGGCGGCGAAATAGCGCTGTTGAGCTGTGCCTGGCAGGCTGTGCTTAACGCGTCCGCAACCGTGTCGGTGCAGCGTGTCACAGCCGATGTCGGCGTGTTGGCGGAGTTGGAATCGTTCGTTTAACCGGGAGTTCCCCGTCCCGTCGCAATTCATAAGCGCGCCATAATTGCTCGACTTGACACTTCTTGACCGGCTCGCCAGATTCATCTGGCGTGCAATTTCTGTCTGCTGGTTCGCCGCATCCGGTGTGGGGTGTGTCGACGGTTAATTGCATGCGTGGCCCGGTACATCGAATTCGTGGTTTCGAATTGGGGATGGCTATGGAGCGCATTTTCATCATCGGGTCCGGTGTCGTCGGCAAGGCGACCGGCCAGGGATTCGCGCACATGGGTCATGCCGTGACCCTCATCGACGTCTTCCCGAGCGGGTCGAGGCGCTGCGGGCCGAGGGCCTCGACGCCCGGATCGGCATCGACCTGCGCGAGGAGCCGGGAGCTACATCTTCCTCACCCTGCCGACGCCGCACGTCGGCCGCAGCTACGACCTGAGCGCGTTCGAGCAGGGCGTGCGCGACGTCGGCGCGGCGCTGGCGGCCACGGGCGCGATGCACACCGTGGTGGTGCGCTCGACGGTGCCGCCGAGCACCACCGAGGACCTGGTGAAGCCGATCCTCGAGGAGGTCTCCGGCAAGAAGGAGGGCGTCGGGTTCGCGCTGGCCAGCAACCCGGAGTTCCTGCGGGCCGCGTCCGCCGCGGACGACTTCCGCTGGCCGTGGATGACGGTCATCGGCGCCCGCAGCAAGCGGGTCCAGGAGCGGCTGACCGCGCTGCTCGCGCCGTTCGGCGGCGAGCTGCGGGTCTTCGACGACCCGGCCACCGCCGAGATGATCAAGTGCGCGCACAACATCTACAACGCCACGAAGATCAGCTTCTGGAACGAGATGTGGCTGGTCTGCCAGGAGCTCGGCATCGAGCACGACGACGTCGCCGGCACGGTCGCCCGCTCGGCCGAGGGCTCGTTCAACCCGATGTACGGCATCCGCGGCGGCGCGCCCTACGGCGGCGTCTGCCTGCCCAAGGACACCAACGGCTTCCTCGGCTTCGCGCGCCCGCCGCGGCGTCGAGATGCCGCTGCTGGACGCGGTGGTCCGGGTCAACGACGCAGATGGCCGACCCGGGTCGCGGCCGAGCTGGCCGACTGGGAGCACGTCGCGCAGCAGCGCAGCCCGCGCAACGCGCCGTCCACGCGCGGCAGCAGGCGGTCAACCCGCGCAGGCCACGTCGACCGAGCAGTCGTCAACCCGCGGCCGCCTGACGCCATTCGACTGTCCGACACGGTAGAGGTGACGAGTCCCGTGCGCGCCTGACGTTCACGTCTTCACGGACTGGTTCTACTACGTACCGCTCGGGCATGCTCGGCATGGTCCGCTGGGTCAGCTGGCTGATCCGGCGGGTCCCGCCGCCGCTGTACCGGCCGTGGCGCAACGACCACGTCGAGGAGATCACGCGTCGTCGTCCCGGTGTACCAGGAGGACCCGAGCATGTTCCGGCAGGCCATCGAGTCGTGGCTGGCCAACCGGGTCACCGAGGTGATCCTCGTGATCGACTCGAGTGACCGCGTGTGCCAGGCGATCGGCCAGACGTTCGTCGACGCCGGTCACCCGGTACGCGTGATCATGACCGACGTACCCGGGCAAGCGGGACGCGCTGCAAGCGGGGCTGGGAGGCGGCGACGCACGCCGCTCGTGGCGCTGGTCGACTCGGACACGATCTGGGCCGACGACGTCGCCGACGAGGTCGCCATGCCGTTCGCCGACCCGACGGTCGGCGGGGTCAGCACCCGGCAGAACGTCTACAACCCGCGCGGCTTCCTGCAGCGGGTCAACGACATGTACCTCGACTACCGGTACTTCGACGAGAACGCGGCGCAGACCGCGTTCGGCCGGGCGGTCTCCTGCATCTCCGGCCGCACCGCGGTGTACCGGCGCGAGCTGCTGCTGGAGATCGGCGACGAGTTCATGGCCGAGACGTTCCTCGGCGTGCCGTGCATGTCCGGCGACGACAAGCGGCTCACCTCGCTGATCCTGATGCGCGGCCACAAGGCGGTGCTGCAGCGCACGGCCCGGGTCTGGTCCACCTTCCCCGGCAAGACGAAGATCTTCTTCAAGCAGCGGCTGCGCTGGGCCCGCAACACGTGGCGCTCGGACCTGCGGGCCTGTCGTCATCGAGCGGTGGGCGTGGAAGTACCCCTTCCTCGCGTACACGATGATGGACAAGGCGGTCGGCAGCTTCACGCTGCTCGCCGCGCCGGTCTTCATGACGCTCGCGATCGTCCGCCAGGACTGGGTGTTCGTGCTGCTGCTGGCCGGCTGGTGGTGGCTGTCGCCGGGCGGTCAAGATGCTGCCGCACCTGCGGCGGCGGCCACTGTCGTTCTTCCTCATCCCGCCGTTCGTGCTGCTGTCGTTCGCGATGGCCGGCGTGAAGATCACCGCACTGTGCCACGGTCCGCAAGCAGCGCTGGCTGACCCGGCAGGTGGCGGTCGTCAACGGCGCAGTCGTGCGCACCGGCGACGGCGCAGCCGCAGCCCGACCCTGGAGTCGGTGTGAGCCCCCGGCGCGCCCTGTCGGGCGTGCCGCTGGGCGCGGTGGCCGCGCTGTTGCTCGCACCGGCCGCCGCGGCCCTCGCCAGCCCGGCGGTGCCCGCGATCCGGCACGTGCCGGCCGGGCATCGGCGCCGGCCAGGTGATCGTGCTCCGGCCGCGCCGGGCGGACCTGGTCCGCAACCGCCGGGTGGTGCGGGTCGGTGCCGCTGCCGGGCGGCCCGGTCAGGCTGGACACCGTGATCCGGGCCATCGGCGACACCCGGTGGGCCGGCCGTCACCGGCGGCGCCGCGACGCTGAAGGCCGGCCTGCTGCAGCGCCCGCGGACGACGCCTGCTGGTCGGGACCCGGTGCGGACCGTGCGCCTGGTCGACTCGGCCACCCGCCGGCGTACCTGTCCGGCTCGGCGCGCGACGGTCGACGTTCGCCGGCGTGACGGTGCGTCAGCGCGGCTGTCCGGCGGACGCGCCGGCCCCGAGCCGCCGACACCGGCCCTACGTGCGGTACGTCTCGAGACCGTGACCGCGGTCGACAGCACGTTCGACGATCTGGGTCGCCGACGTGCCGCGCAGCGGTGCGGCGTGTCCCTCGGCGGCAAGCCACGCTGACCGCCACCGGGGCGACGTTCACCGGCAGCGGCATGCGGGCTGAACGCGGCCGGGCGACGCGTCACCCGCGCCGGGTCACCGCCCGGCAACACCGCGCCGGCGTCGGCGTGAGCCGGCGGTACGGTCGTGCTCGACCGCGTCACCGCGGGCGGCAACACGGACCGGGCTGCGGCTGCGTGGTCCGTTCGGGGCAGTCGCGGCGGACGGCGTTTCGTGCTCGCCCACAACGGCGGTCGGGGTGGACGCTGCCGGCGCTGGGCACCGTGACCCGCTCGGCGCCGCTCGTCCGACCGCGCCGCAACACGCGTCGCCGGCGTCGCGCTGCCCGGCTGCCCCGGCTGCGTCGCTGCGGGACTCGACCGGCACCGGCGACTCGATCGGCGTACGACGTGACGCCGTCCTCGGTCGGCGCACGCGTGCAGGACAGCACGTGCGGGCCGACCCGGCCGGCGTCGAGGTCGCGCGCGCGCACGCGAGCGTCGACGGCGTGGGCATCCACGGTCGCGCCGGCTACCGGCATCCAGATGGACCAGCCGCCGACGGACGCGCAGGTGACCGGCGGTACCGTCACCGGCGGCGCGACCGGGCGTCTCGGTCGACGGCGCCGGGCGCGTCGGATCATCGGCATCACGGTGACCGCCGCCGACGTCGGCGCTACGGCGTCGGTGCGCCGCGCGGCACCACGCGTGCGATCAGGTCGCGCGACGTCCGACGGCGCAGGCACCGGCTCGCGATCGACGCGCAGCACCGGCCCCGTCACGCGTGACCGGGTTCACCGTCCGCCAGCACGGCGGCACCGGCCTCCGCTCCGGCGCGGCCGACGTCACGTGGTCGACGCCGACATCTCCGGCGCCAAGGTCGGCCTCGACCTGGCGGGCACGCGCCACGATCGCCGGCGGCACGGTCACCGGGGCCGCCGAAGCCGTCCGGGTCGGTGCGGACGGCCAGATCCGGTGACCGGCGTGGACTCACGCCACGTGCTCGGGCTGCGCATCGCCGACGTCGCGACGGTGATCCTCACCGACTCGCACGGTCCAGCGCGCCGCTGGGCGCCCGGGGCACGGTGCACCTCGCGGCGGCACCAGCTTCCCGGCCCTGCCACTGCGCTGGCTCGGGGTCTTCGCGCTGGTCGCGCTGGCGTTCGCGGCCTGCCTGGAGACGACTGCGCCGGCTTCGCGAACGCGGGCACGACCGATCGCGTCACCGCACCCGCGCACGTTCACGAACTACGCCTGACCCGGCGCGTACCACATCCCAACGCCAGGAGAATCCCGATGAGACGAACGACTGAGCATCACTCGCCGCGTCCTCCGGTCGCCGCCGCACTGGTAGCGGCGCGCCTCGTGCTGGCCAGCGTGCGGCCGGCGAGGCGATCGCGTGCACTCACCGGTGCGCTACGCGGCCTCCACCAACACGATCTACCTGGTGACCACGCAGAGCTTCACGCTCACGTCCATCAAGGCGGCCTGCCCGCGCGCGCCGCTCACGCTGGTCGACCCCGTCAAGCAAGACCTGGGAGCTCGCCGCCGACCTGGTCCTGCAGAACGGCAGCACGCTGGACCTGCACGGCGGCGGCCGGCCGGCGACGTGGACACGCTGCGCATCCGCAGCCTGCGCCGACAACGCGCTGACCGACGTCAGCAGATCACCGCCCAGTACGGCACCATCGGCATCGACTCGATCGCACGTCACGTCGTGGGACGACGCCACCGGCGCGCCCGACGACGACCCGACGCTGCCGGCGGGCGCCGGCGCCACCGACCGGGCCGGGCGTTCATCCGGGCACTGTCCTACCTCGACACGGACGGCGTGACGCCGCGCGAGTCGCGCATGGACATCAACAACAGCGAGCTGGACCACCTCGGCTACTACGGCGCGGAGGCGTACGGCGTGGCGTACAAGACGCGCGGCTGCGACCACACCGACCTACCGGTCTGCCAGAAGGTCAAGGTCACGGCTCGCGAGACCGACAGCCACTTCCACGACAACTTCATGGGCACCTACACCTGGGGCGCCAACGACATCACGTTCACCGACAACGAGTACGACCACAACGTCATGTACGGGCTCGACCCGCACGACGTGTCGACCTACCTGACCGATCGACCACAACCACTTCGACGTACAACGGCGACCACGGGGTGATCTGCTCGCAGCGCTGCGACCACCTGACGATCACCAACAACGAGAGCGACCACAACGGCATGGTCGCCGTTCACCGGGCCCGACCGGCGACTCCGACACCGCCGGCCAGGTACACGGCATCATGATCCACCGTGGCGTCACCAACACCGTGATCTCCGGCAACTACGTGCACGACCAGCCCAACGGCGCCGGCATCGCGGTCTTCGACAGCGCCGGCAACACGATCACCAACAACACGATCGATCGGTGACGGAGTACGGCATCCGGCTGTCGGTCGGCTCGGCGGACAACTCGATCACCAACAACACGATCGACGAACAGCAGCCAGTACGCGATCTTCATGTACAAGGGCTCGGACCTGCCGTCGTACACGACGATGAACGGGCACCCGACCGCGAACATGTTCGACGCCAACACCATCAGCGGCACCAGCTCGCAACGCGGTGAAGCTGACCGAGGCCGACCAGAACGTCGTTCAGCAACTCGACCTACTCCAACCTGGGCGGTTCGCTCCTGTTCAACCTCTCGGCCGGCAACGTGATCAACAACCTGACGCTGCCGGGCAGCGCAGAAGATCAGCGTCACCGGCAGCACCGCCGAGCCGGGCTCGCTGGTACTCACCGGCCCGCCGGCCCCGGTGTCGATCAGCGTGGACAGCAACTCGGTCGGCCGACGTCACCAGCCCGACCGGCCAGCTCTGGTCGTCAGGTCGCTGAAGGCCACCGTCGGCCCGACCGGCAGCACCCTGCACCTGACGTCGACGCTGCTCGGCGTACCAGCGGGGTCACCCTCACCCCGAAGAACGTCACCGTGAAGCCGGCCGGCGGCACCGCGCCGGCGAACGCGACCGGCAGTGGCCTGGGTACCCAGGTGGCCCTGACCGGTGGTACCGCCGGCGTGGCGGTCGCCTTCAGCATCGGCGGCCTGGCGGCCGACACCGGGTACACGGTGTCCCGCGACGGCACCGTGGTCGGCACCGCCACCAGCTCCGGCGGCGGGCCTGCTCACCTTCACCGACGCGCCACCGGGTACCGCCAGCTACACCTACACGCTCGCGGTGTGCTGACCGTGCGGGTACTCGGGGGCGACTCCGGCCGGCTGCTGTGCGCAGCCGGCCGGGGGCCCGTGGCGGGCCGGCTGTTGTGGGCAGCCGGCCCGCTCCGGGTCCGGGGCCGGGTCCGGGGCCGGGCCGGGGCCGGGGCCGGGTCCGGGGCCGGAACTGGCCGAGGGGCCGGAACTGGCCGAGGAGCCGGGGCTGGGCGGTCAGCCGGAGCTGGGCGGCGGTGACGGTGGCCGTGGTGGTGCTGCTGGCCACCGTGGCGGCGTGTTCCTCCGGTGGCGGGTCGGCCGCCGCGCCGGCCGGCTGGTCGAGTTCCCGGCCACCGTCGACGAGTTCTTCGGGCCGGACCTGCGCCGTGCCGACTACGGCGCGTTCGGCCTGGACCAGGAGCGGATCGTGGCCGCCGGCGACCCCCGGTTCGGTGCGGCGTTGCGGGTCAGCTACCCGGCCGATTCGGCGAGCCAGCTCGCGGCGGCCACCGCGGACACCCCGCACGGCGGCGCGCAGGACTACCTGAGCTGGTCACGGTGGGCCCACCGACGAGGCGTACCTGCGCTACTTCGTGCGGTTCCCGGCCGGCTTCGACTTCGTCAAGGGCGGCAAGCTGCCCGGCCTGTACGGCGGGCGGACGACCAGTGGCCGGAAGATCCCGGACGGCACGAACGGATTCTCCACCCGGTACATGTGGCGCGCGAACGGGGCGGCCGAGGTGTACGCGTACCTGCCGACCTCGGTGGAGCACGGCACGTCACTGGGGCGCGGGCGACTGGGTCTGGCCGACCGGCGTCTGGGTGGAGGTGCAGCAGCACGTCCGGCTGAACACGCCGGGGCAGTCGGACGGGGTGTCGAGGTGCGGCTCAACGGCGTACACGTCCTCGACCGAGACCGGCCTGATCTTCCGCACCGTCGCCGAGCTGCGGATCGACGGGGCTGTTCTTCTCCACGTTCTTCGGCGGCGGGGACGCAACCTGGGCCACCCCGCGCGACCAGTACGCCGAGTTCGCCGGCTTCACCCTGGCGACCAGCTGCGTACCGCCGTGCTGAGGCGGCTCACCGGTGGCTCGCTCAGCTGTGGCTTACTGCCAACCCGAAGACGATGACCTGCCCGTACGCCCCGGCACTGTCACCCTTGTCGGTGTTGGACTGGGTGTAGCAGCCGGCCTTGAAGTACCCGCCGGTGAAGGCGTCCGCGATGCTCGCCACCAGGGCCCCGTTGTAGTAGGCGTCGATCTTCCCGCCGCTGACCACGAACTTCGCCTCGAACCGGGTACCCAGCCGGTACGCCCCGGTGATGAGCTTGTAGTGGCTGTCGTCGCCGTGGGTGAGGTAGAGGCTGCTGCCCTCCAGCCGGAACACGGCCACGTCGTCGTCGGCGTCGTGGATCTGCCCGGCCACCACGTGCGGCTTGACCGACGGCAGCGCGGTGATCGCCTCGCTGATCACCAGCGTGTGCGTACCACTTGTGGACGACCAGCTCGCGTTGGCCGACCCGCCGCCGGTCATCTCCCGCAGCTCGGAGCGCGGATAGCTGGAGCCGGAGGTGGTCGCGCCGCCCGCGTCCGCCTGGAACACCACCCCGTTGCCGGCCGGGTTCACGGCGAAGTACGGGGTGAGCGCGAACGAGCCGAGCTGCGGCTGGCGGACCTCCCGGGCCTCGTCCGAGCCACCGTCGCCGACCGGCAGGGTCAGCTTCCAGTTCGTCAGGTTCAGTACCGCCGCCGGGGTCCCGGCCGCTCCACCACCAGCGGCGGGCGGCCGGCTCGCTGCGGGTGACCGGCTGCCACTCGGGCTGGCGGTGGGGCTCGAACCTGTCGGGCTCGGCGTGGCAGAGCCGGTCGGGCTGGTCGCGTCGACCGGTGCGGGCTGCCCGGCGCTCTGCGCCCGCGGACCGGCCGGCCGGTCGTCGTGCACCACGGCCAAGGTGACGGCCACCGCCACTGCCGCGCCGATCACCGCGGCCGCCGCCGTGGTCGGCAGCCCTGGTTGGTGTTGGCGAACAGCCACTGTGGTGCCCGCATCGGCCACGTCCCCCCTGGTCGGACCCGCTCACCGTAGCGACGGACAGGTACACCGGTTGCGAAGCCGCCCAACGTTCACGGGGTACCCGCTGCGTTTACAGCGCGTTCACGCGCACCGGTCGGCCGGGGGCGCCGGGTACCAACTGTGGGTCGAGTCCGTTAAATCTCGCGCACCCTGGTTGATCCCTCGCCCAATGGCGGCCACTCTAGAGAGGCAAAGCTTTCTACACAGGGATGATTGGTGGGGACGACCTCATCCCTGGGTCTGCGCGGAGGACGGCCGTCGCAGACCCGGGTCCGAGTCTGAACACCACGGTCGCAGCGTTGGCCCTGCTGGTCCCGACCGTGGCAACAGGTTCCGGACAGGTACGGTGGCGTTCGCGACTGGTGGGGTGCCGGTCGCGGACGCCACCGCCGTATCCAGCTCCGAATCAAACTCCGCCGCAGCTCGGCGGCTACTCCGTGGCGCGGCTACTCCGCGGCTACTCCGTGGCGCTGAGCGCCGGTTGGGCCGGGGCCGGCTGGGCGGCACCGGCGGCCGGCTGGGGCGGACTGCCGCTGCGCCGCCACCACAGGCCGGCGGCGAGCGACACGGACAGGCTCAGCCCGGCCGGAATCAGCGTCAACGGGTTGAAGCCGCTCGCGGCGGTGGCTGCCGCGCCGATCGCCGCATAGGTGACCGTCGAGGGCAGCGCGCCCAGCACCGTGCCGCCGAGATAGTGGTGGGTGCGCGTGCCGCTCGCTCCGTACGCGTAGCTGACCAGGCCGTAGGGGGCGATCGGCAGCATCCGGACGACCAGCACGGACAGCAGGCCACGCTTGCGTAGCCAGCGGTCCGCGCGGGCCAGCCGGCCCCGGGCGCGCTGGGCCACGAAGTCGCGGCCGAGCGCCCGGCCGATCGCGAACGCCAACCCGGCGCCGGCCACGGCGGCCACCAGCGCGCAGCCGGCCCCGAGCGCGGTGCCGAACAGCGCGCCGCAGGCCAGTGAGACCACCGTGCGGGGTACCAGCGCCATCATCAGCACCGCGCCGCCCGCGATGGCCAGCGCCGGACCGATCCGGCTGGCCTGGGAGACGATCTCGCGGATCGGCAGCTGCCAGCCGGCGACGGCCAGTCCGATGATCAGTAGCGGCAGCAGGGCGGCCCGCGCCGCCGTGGTCCGGCGCAGCGCACCGGTGACGATGCTCGTCGCGCCGCCGCGCGCGCGGACCCGGCCCGAGGCGCCGACGCGACGCGGGCGCCCGCTCATGCCGACCGGGCCGCGGTCAGGCGCTCGCCGCGCAGCCGGTCCGGCCAGGAGTCGTCGACGGCGGCCAGCATGTCCTGCCCGGTCGCCCAGCGCAGCAGCAGGTCGGCGATGGCCGGGTTGCGCGACAGCGCCGGCCCGTGCGAGTAGGTGCCCAGCACGCTGCCCGACCACGCGCCCTCGGTGGCCCCGTCGTTGCCGATCCCCACGGTGACCCGGGCCAGCGGCTGCGCGCCCGGACCGACGTGGGTACGCCCGCCGTGGTTCTCGAATCCGGTGAGGGTGGGTAGCCCGAGGGTCGGGTCGATCTCGCCGGCGAGCTCGCCGACCGCCCGGCTCGGGCCCCGGTCGGAGCTGATGTCCAGCAGCTCCAGCCCCGGGTAGCGCTGGCCCTTGGCGAAGAACGCCGAGCCGAGCAGCTGGTACCCGGCGCAGACGGCGAACACCACGGCGCGCCGGTCGACCGCCCGGGTCAGCCCGCCGTCGGCGATCAGCCGCTCGGCGGCCAGCGCCTGCGGCCCGTCCTCCCCGCCGCCCAGCAGGTAGATGTCGCCGGTCTGCGGTACCGGCTGGTCCGAGCGCACCTCGACGGCCTCCACCGGCAGCCCGCGCAGGGCCGCCCGACGCGCCAGGATCAGCAGGTTGCCCCGGTCGCCGTAGGTGCTCAGCAGGTCCGGGTAGACCCACACGATGCGCAGCGCGGACGGCCCCCGGGAGGCGCCCCGGCGCGGCGCGGGCACCGACTCCGGCCCGGCGCTCGCCGCAACGACGGGCGGCGCCGCGGGCACTCCGGCGGCCACCGGCTCCGTCGACAAGAAGGTCTCCGACCCGAGCGGCTCCGGCACGACGGGTGTCGGGTCGACGGGCTCGGTGGTCAGGGTCGGCTCCGTCGACCAGGCGGGCCCGGTCGACGCGGTTGGCTCAGTTGACACGGTCGAGCTCCGCTCGGATGTCCTGGAAGGCGGTGTAGTTGGCGATCACTTCCAGCCGGCCGGGCGGCACCGCCGCCAGCGCCTCGCCGAACGTGCGGACGTGCCGGAACGGCACCTCGTTGACCTCCAGCCGGACGGCCAGGTCGAACGCCCGGTCGCCGGTGATCAGCACCTGGCGGCCGGCGAGCGCGGAGAAGTCGACGTCGAAGAGCCAGGAGGTGTCCAGGCCGTCGGGGTCGCGGGCGTTGATCGACAGCAGCGTGGGCGCGTCCTGCGCCATGTCGAACGCCTCCAGCCAGCCGGCCGGGTTCTTCGCCAGCAGCAGCCGGATGTTGCGGCCGTCCCGGTCGACCTGGGCGTACCGGCCGGCGATCGAGGCCACCTCGGCGAGCCGGGGGGCGGCCGCCGCCGGGTCCGCGCCGAAGACCGCCGCGACGGCCAGCGCGGTCGCCGCGTTCGCGCGGTTCACCCGGCCGGGCAGTTGCAGCGGCACCGGGTACGCCCGGCCGTCCGGTCCGATCACCGCGTGCTCGTCCACCCGCCACTGCGGGATCGGCCGGCGCAGGTCACAGCGGGTGCAGCGCCAGTCGAGGTCGGGCTCGCCGCCGCCGGAGGCCACCTCGGGCAGGCCGGGATCGCCCTCGGCCGGCGCGCCGGACCCGCCGCGCGCGATCGGCCCCGCCGCACTCGGGGCACACCCAGGAGTCGTCGTGCCAGCGCTGCCCGGCGGCGACCCAGGTGACCTTGGAGCTGTCCCGGGCGGCCCAGGTGACCATCGGGTCGTCGGCGTTGGCGACCAGGTGCACGTCCCGGCCGCGCAGGGTGTCCCGCCACAGCTGGGCCATCATCGCGACTTCCTTGGCCCGGTCGAGCTGGTCGCGGCTGAGGTTGAGCAGCGCGACCACCTGGGGTCCGGTGGCGTCGAGCACCTGGGGCAGGTAGTGCTCGTCGGTCTCCAGCACCGCGTACGGCGTGTCGCCGGCCTTGGCCAGCGCGGAGGTGTGCCCGGTCGGCATGTTCGCGCCGAGGGAGTTGGTGGCCACCGTGCCGAGCACGCCCATCGCGGCGGCGGTCAGCCGGGTGGTGGTGGTCTTGCCGTTGGTGCCGGAGATCAGCGCGATCTGCCGGCCGGCCGCGAGGTGCGCCAACAGGTCGGGGTCGATCAGGAGGCCCAGCCGACCGCCGATCACTGCGCCGTCGCCGCGCCCGGTCGCCCGGGAGAGTGCGGCCGCGCCCTTGGAGACCGATGTGGCGAGTTTGGCCCGGAGTGGCTTGCTCGTCGTCACGCAGCACAGGTTAACGGATTGGTCCGGCCGCACCAGGGGCGTGCGGGCGGCGGGTACCCGCCCGGGTCGGCGGCCCACCCACCCGGGTCACCGTACGCGCCCGATCGGTGACGGTCGGCTGCCGGTCGTCGGTGCGCTCCACTTCTCCCCACGGATCGGCCCCGAGCGCCGAATACCGCGGAAGTAGCCGGCGTCACGCGTGCAATGTCGGGTATTTGATGGCGTTGCGGCGGTCGGCGACGCAACCGCCCCCCACCACCGGGCCCACGCCGGTGAGCTGCGAATTTGGGTGGGGCGACGCTCCGATCCGAGGCGAATTTCGTTGACGGTGGAGGGAAGTGGAGTACAGTGGGGCGCAATGGCGGAGCTGGTTCGGCTCGGCCGGTCCCGGGGGGTCGGGATGCAAGGGGGGTGGGTCGATTGTTCCTTGGCACCCATTTCCCGCGCCTCGACGACAAGGGCCGGTTGATCCTTCCCGCGAAGTTCCGGGACGAGCTGGCGGGAGGTGTCGTGATCACCAAGGGACAGGAACACTGCCTCTACGTGTTCCCGATGGCCGAGTTCCAGCGCCAGGCCGACGAACTCAACGCGCAGCCGATGGCGAATCGGGCCGCGCGGGCATACAGCCGGGTCTTCTTCTCGGGGGCACACGACGAAGTGCCCGACAAGCAGGGGCGGGTGACCATACCGCCGCCGCTGCGGGCCTACGCCGCCCTCGATCGCGACCTGGTCGTGATCGGGGCGAGCACCAGAGTCGAAATCTGGGACAAGCAGTCCTGGGACAGCTACCTCTCCGCCAACGAAGGCGAGTTCGCCGACATCACGGAGGGGGCCCTGTCTGGCGGCGAGTAGGACGCTGCACGCAGCGAGGACGGAGCCGCCGTCCGTACCGCGAGATCTCCACCCGCTCGCAGTCCTGACACACCTTCCCCGGTGTCAGGGGGGCGAAGCGGATGGGGATCTGACGGTACGGACGGCGAAGTTGTCTCCGGGCACAGGTGATCTGCACAGGCCGGCGGTGACCGCGAAGCACCGCCGACCCACGGCAAGGGGGGTCGGACGATGCCTGCACGGCACGTACCCGTGCTGCTCGAGCGCTGTCTCGAGCTGCTCGACCCCGCGCTGTCCGCCCCCGGCCAGGACGGTCGGGACGCGGTGTACCTGGACGCCACGCTCGGTCTCGGCGGGCACGCCGAAGCGGTGCTGCGGGCGTACCCCCGGCTGATCCTGGTCGGCCTGGACCGCGACCCGCAGGCGCTGGCGCTGGCCGGCGAGCGGCTCGCGCCGTACGTCGACCGGATCCACCTGGTGCACGCCGTCTACGACGAGCTCGGCGAGGTGCTCGACGACCTCGGCCTGCCGGGTCTCGACGGGGCGCTGTTCGACCTCGGGGTGTCCTCGCTGCAACTGGATGAGGCGGAGCGCGGCTTCGCCTACGCCCGGGACGCGCCGCTGGACATGCGGATGGACCAGAGCCGGGGCGTCACCGCGGGCGAGGTGGTCAACACCTACCCGCACGGCGACCTGGCCCGGGTCCTGCGGGTGTACGGCGAGGAGAAGTTCGCCCCGCGGGTCGCCTCGGCGATCCTGCGGGAGCGGGCCCGCGCGCCGATCACCTCCAGCGCCCGGCTCGCCGAGCTGGTCCGGGACGCCATCCCGGCCGCGGCCCGGCGGACCGGCGGGCACCCGGCCAAGCGCACCTTCCAGGCGCTGCGCATCGAGGTGAACGGCGAGCTGGCGGCGCTGGAGGCGGCGCTGCCGGCGGTCCTGGACCGGCTGGTCCCGGGCGGCCGGCTGGTGGTGCTGTCCTACCACTCGTTGGAGGACCGGATCACCAAGCAGGCGTTCGCCGGCCGGGCCCGCAGCACGGCGCCGGTGGATCTGCCGGTCGAACTGCCCGGCACCGGCCCGACGCTGCGGTTGCTCAACCGGGGCGCCGAGCCGCCGAGCGAGGCCGAGGTGGTGGCGAATCCGCGCGCCGCCTCGGTGAAGCTGCGCGCGGTGGAGCGGCTGACGCCGGCCACCGGGCCGGCACTGCACCAGCCCGGGGCGGGTGGGGGTACCCGCCGCCGGGATCGGGTCCGCGCACCGCGCACGGACCCCGCGGCCTCCGGGGGGACCGGGGCCGGCAAGGACACGGACGAGGGGGAGGGATGATGACGGACTCGACCGCGACGGGACGTCGCGCCCGGATGCCGGACCGGGACACGCCGCCGCGTGCCACCCGGGCCGGGACGCCACCGGTTGGCCGGGGTACGCGTGCCGGTGGGGGCCGGCGCACGAACCAACCCGACACACCCGGGCACGGGTACGCCGACGAACTGGACTTTGGAACTGCCGGCGCCACGGCGCTGGCGCCGCAGCCGGAGACCGAGCCGCGCCGGCGTACGCCCGCGCAGCCGCCCCGGCTGCGGGTGGCGCCGCCACCGGCGGTCTCCGGGCCACGGGCGCCGTTCGTGGCGCTGGTGCTGGCGGTGGTGGTGGCCGGGGTGCTCGGCATCCTGGTGCTCAACACCAAGATCAACGAGAACGCGTTCACCCTCAACCGGCTGCGTAACCAGCAGGCTGAGCTGGACCGGCAGGAGCAGGAGCTGAGCCGGCAGATCGCCGACTTCTCCTCGCCGAACAACCTGGCCGCCGCCGCCCGCAAGCTGGGGCTGGTGCCGTCCGGGACGCCGGCGTTCATCACCCTGCCGGACGGGCGTTCGGTCGGCCTGCCGCAGCCGGCCACCGGCGTGCCCAGCGCCTCCGGGCAGACCGGCACGGCCACCGAGCCGGGCGCCGGTGGCTCGGCCGGCGTCGGCAGCACCGGTCACTGAGTCACGACACAGCCGCCTGGGAGGGGGTACCGATGCCGAGCGAGCCGCCGCGCCGCGACCCGAACCGTGATCCCGCCCGGCGGGGCTCCGCCGGGCGGGACGTCGACGCGCCCACCCCACCCGGGCAACGCCGCGAGGGTGGGCGCGTCGACGGGGGAGTCCCGCGTCGCGAGGGCCGCAGCCGCATCTCGGACGCGCGCGGGTACACCCCGCGGGGGCGGACCGTGCGGGAGTCCTCGGCCGGCAGCCGGGACACCTTCCGGCCGGCGCTGGAGCTGGTCCGCGACCCGGGTACCCGGCCGGGCCGGGCCGGCGCCCAGCCCCGCCGCGACCAGGCCGTTGCCGCTGACGACTGGGCCGACGACCCGGCCGACGACGCCGCGCAGACCGGCTCGTCCGCCCGCACCGGCTCGTCCGCCCGCACCGGCTCGTCGGCCCGCACCGGCTCCTCGGCCCGCACCGGCTCTCGTACCGGTTCGTCGCACCCGCACCCGCGCTACCGGCACTCGCACGGGTGCGGGCACCCGGGTCACCGGCGGCGCCGACACCGCGACCCGCTGGGGTACGGCCGGTGGTGGCGGCTCGGCGGGGGACAGCGGGGGTCGGTCGGGAAAGCCGGGCGGGGTGCTGCCGGGCGGGGTGCTGACGGGCGGGGTGCTGACGGGCGGGGCGGCGGTGGGCGGCGGACGCCGCAGGGCCGGCCCCGGCTGCGCAAGGTGGTACGGCGTCGACCCACCGCGCTGGCCGAGCCGATCCGTCGACTGCGGCTCGGCGCGGTCCTGGTCATGGTGCTGTTCCTGCTGCTCGCGCTGCGCCTGGTGACCCTGCAGATGACCGACGCGCGGGCGATCGCGCGGGACGGACTGCACGACCGGCTCCGTCAAGAGACGCTGTTCGCTCCCCGGGGAGCCATCTACGACCAGGGGCACAACGTGCTCGCGCAGAGCATCGAGGCGCGGTTCGTCTTCGCCGACCCGTCGCTGGTCAACCCGAAGAACGAACCCGACCGGGTCCGCAAGACCGCCGAGGCGCTGCGCGACCTGCTCGGCGTCCCGGTCTCCGAGTTGATCCCGTTGCTCACCAAGAAACTGCAGGACGACGGCGCCAGGAACGAGTTCGTGTACCTGCGGCGGGGCATGAGCATCGCCGACGCCGAGAAGGTGACCGCGCTCAACCTGCCCGGCATCGGGGTGAGCCGCGACGAGATCCGGGTCCAGCCCGGCAACGACCTGGCGGCGAACATGATCGGGTACATCAACGACGACGGCGTGGGCCTCTACGGACTGGAGTCCAGCCGCAACGACCTGCTACGCGGGGTGGACGGCAAGCGCATCTACGAGGTCGGCAACGGGGCGTTGGACGCGCAGATCCCCGGCGGGTACGAGGAGGTCACCGCCGCGCATCCGGGTAGCTCGGTGCAGCTGACCATCGACCGGGACGTGCAGTACACCGCCCAGCAGACGCTCTACCAGCAGGCCAGCAAGGTGAACGCGCTGTTCGGCTGCGCGCTGGTGATCGACGTGCAGACCGGCGACATCCGCGCCCAGGCCAGCTACCCGACGTACAACGCGGCGAATCCGGCCGGCTCCACCGAGACCCAGCGGGCCGACCACTGCACCCAGACGGTGGTCGACCCGGGCTCCATCCACAAGGTCATCACCCTCGGCGCGGGGCTGCAGACCGGCGTGATCACCGCCGACTCGACGGTCTCCATCTGCTCGCACGTCACCAAGGGGGACACCACGTTCTCCGACACGCATCCGTTCAACTGTGGCACCAACATCACCCTGCCGGGCATCCTGGCGTACTCGTCCAACGTCGGCACCATCGGCGTCGGGGCGAAGATGGGGCAGGCCGAGTCGCAGACCATCTACGACTACCAGCGGCTGTTCGGGTTGGGGCAGTCCACCAACGGCGGGATGCCACAGGAGTCGGCCGGGCTGTTGCAGAAGCCCGGGACTTGGAGCGGCTCGGCGTACGGTTCGGTGCCGATCGGGCTGGGCGTCTCGGCGACCCCGCTGCAGATGGCGGCCGCGTACACGGTGATCGCCAACAACGGCACCTACGTCACGCCGCGACTGATCGCCTCGACGATCGCCCCGGACGGCACGGTGACGGCGTGCCCGCCGGCCGCCACCCATCCGGTGCTCAGCCCGGCGAACGCCACCATCCTGCGTACCGATCTGGAGGCGGTGGTGACGGTGCCGGGCGCGACCGGGCACAACGCGGCGATCACCGGGTACCGGATCGCCGGCAAGACCGGGACCGGCGCGATCGTCGGCCCGGACGGGAAGAATTATGCGACCGGTACCGTCGCCTCGTTCATCGGGATGGCGCCGGCTGACGCGCCGCGCTACGTGGTGGCGGTGTTCGTCTACACGCCCGGCGGGGACGAGGGCGGCAAGGCGGCGGCGCCCGCGTTCCAGGATCTGATGTCGTACACGTTGGGGCACTACCACATCCCGCCAACCGGGACAAAAGCCCCGACATTTGTGACGACCCGGTGAAGCGGGCACGGATACCCGTGGTCCTGCTCGGCGGTCGGCGCCGTGCCCGGTAGGGTCTGAGCCCGTGCCCGGCTATCCGCGTCCCCGGACCGTTCCCGCGTGTCCGCTCGGCTCTCTCGCCGAGTTGCTCGGGGCGCAACCGGCCGCGCCCGCGGGTCAGCCGGCCGGCGCGCTGACCGTCACCGGCCTCACCCACGCCAGCGACCAGGTGCGCCCCGGCGACCTGTTCGCCGCCCTGCCCGGGGCGAAGACGCACGGCGCCCGGTTCGTCGCGGGCGCGGCCACGGCCGGCGCGATCGCGGTGCTCACCGATCCGGCCGGCGCCCCGGCAGCAGCCGCCGCCGGGCTGCCCGCGCTGGTGGTCGACGACCCCCGGGCCGCGCTCGGGCCGGCCGCCGCCCGGGTCTACGGCGACCCGACCCGCAAGCTGACCGTCATCGGGATCACCGGAACCGCCGGCAAGACCTCCACCATCTACCTGATCGACGCGGGGCTGCGCGCGGCCGGCATCGAATCGGGCCTGATCGGCACCGTGCAGACCCGGCTGGCCGACCTGAGCGTGCCCAGCGAGCGCACCACCCCGGAGGCCAGTGACCTGCAGGCGCTCTTCGCCGCCGGGCTGGAGCGCGGGGTACGCGCGGTGGCGATGGAGGTGTCCAGTCACGCGCTGGCCCTGGGCCGGGTGGACGGCACCCGGTTCGCCGTCGGCGGGTACACCAACTTCGGCTCCGACCACCTGGATTTCCACGCCGACTCGGCGGAGTACTTCGCGGCCAAGGCCCGGCTCTTCGACGGTCGTTGCGCGCACGAGATCCTCAACCACGACGATCCGGCCCTGGCCGTGCTTCGCAAGCCGGCCACGCTGACCTACTCGGTGGCCGGTGCGCCCGACGCCGACTGGCGCGCAGCGGACGTGGTGGCCGACGGCTACGGGCAGCGCTTCACCGCGCTCGGGCCGGACGGCACCGCGGTGGACTGCGGCGTCGCCCTGCCCGGCCGGCACAACATCGCCAACGCCCTGCTCGCCCTCGCCAGCCTGGTCGCCGTCGGCGTCGCGCCGAAGGTCGCGGCGGACGGGGTGGCCGGCTGCACGGGGGTACCCGGGCGACTGGAGAAGGTGACCGCGCCGGGGCCGGTGACCGGGATCGTCGACTACGCCCACAAGTCGGACGCGATCGTCGCGGTGCTCGCCGCGCTGCGTGAGTCGCTGCGCCTCGCCGGGGCCGGCCGGCTGATCTGTGTGCTCGGCGCCGGCGGTGACCGGGACACCGGCAAGCGCCCGGTGATGGGCCGGGTGGCCGCGGCCGACTGCGACATCCTGCTGGTCACCGACGACAACCCGCGTACCGAGTCGCCGGCCGCGATCCGCGCCCAGGTGCTCGCCGGGGCCACCACGGTGGCCGGCGCGGACGTGCGCGAGGTGGACGGCCGGCGGGCCGCGATCGACACGGCGGTCGGGCTGGCTCAGCCGGGCGACGTGATCGCGGTGCTCGGCAAGGGCCACGAGACCGGCCAGGAGGTGGCCGGCGTGGTCTACCCCTTCGACGACCGGATCGAGCTGGCCGACGCGCTCGGCGCGCGATTCGGCCCCGGCACGACAGGGGGTACCCGATGATCTCCATGACCCTCGCCGAGATCGCGCACGTGGTCGGCGGCAAGACCAGCCCCGGAGCGGGCGACGTGAGGGTCACCGGCGCCGTCGAGTACGACTCGCGCGCCTGCGGGCCGGGCAGCCTGTTCGTCGCCTTCCCCGGCGAGAAGGTCGACGGCCACGACTACGCGGGCACCGCGCTGGCCGGCGGCGCGGTCGGCGTGCTCGGTACCCGGGAGCTGCCCGGGGTGCCGATGGTGCTGGTCGACGACGCGCTCGCGGCGCTGGCCCGGCTGGCCCGCGCGGTGGTTGACCGGCTGCCGCGGCTGACCGTCGTCGGGCTCACCGGCTCGTCCGGCAAGACCACAACCAAGGACCTGATCGCCCAGCTGCTCGCCCGGCTCGGCCCCACGGTCGCCCCGCCCGGCTCCTTCAACAACGAGCTCGGCCACCCGTACACGGTGCTCCGGGCGACTGCGGAGACCCGGTTCCTGGTGCTGGAGATGGGGGCGCGCGGCGTCGGGCACATCCGGGCGCTGTGCGACGTCGCCCCACCCAAACTCGGGGTGGTGCTCAACGTGGGCGTCGCGCACCTGGGCGAATTCGGCTCGGTGGAGCAGATCGCGGTGGCCAAGGGCGAGCTGGTCGAGGCGCTGCCGGCCGACGGGGTGGCGGTGCTCAACGCCGACGACCCGGCGGTACGGGCGATGGCCGACCGTACCCGGGCCGCCGTGGTGCTCGTCGGCGAATCCGACGACGCCACTATCCGGGCCCGCGACGTTCGTCTGGACGACGCCGGCCGGGCATCGTACGAGCTGGTCACGCCGGGTGGCTCGGCCCCCGTCACGCTCGCCGTCACCGGCCGGCACCAGGTCGGCAACACCCTCGCGGCGGCAGCCGTGGCGCTGGAACTCGGCGCGACGGTTGCCGACGTGGCGACCGCGCTCGGCGAACTGGCGCTGGTTTCCACCCGGAGGATGGATGTCTTCCGACGTGACGACGGTGTCACCGTGATCGACGACTCGTACAACGCCAATCCGGGGTCGATGGCGGTCGCGCTGCGCGCGCTGGCCGCCATGCGGACCCCCGGCCGGCGCGTCGCGGTACTCGGCTACATGGCCGAACTCGGCGGGTACGAGCGGGCCGGGCACGAAGAAGTCGGTCGACTCGCCGCCGAGCTCGGCGTGGAGCTGTTGGTGGTGGTCGGAGATCCGGCCGCGCCGATCCACGACGGAGCGGTGGCGGTCGCCGGCTGGACAGGCAGTTCGGTACGGGTCAGCGAGCAGGACCAGGCCGTCGCGTTGCTGCGCGACGAACTGGCCGCCGGAGACACTGTGCTGGTCAAGGGGTCGCGCTACCGCACCTGGACGGTGGTCGACGCGCTGCGCGTGAATGGAGAGCATCCGGCATGAGAGCAGTGATCGTCGCCGCCTGCGTGGCCTTCGTGGTCTCGCTGTTCGGCACCCCCTTGGCGATCAAGGTGTTCACCCGGCTCAAGGCGGCCCAGCCGATCCGGGACATCAACGTCTCGCATTCCAGCAAGCGGGGCACCCCGACGATGGGCGGGATTGTCTTCATCGTCGGCACCGTGATCGCCTACCTCGCCGGCCATGTGGTGCTCAAGACGCTGCCGGAGCGGCAGATCGCCCCGCCCGGCCCGACCTTCACGGCACTGGTGCTGCTCGGCCTGATGGTCTTCTGCGGCGGTATCGGCTTCCTGGACGACTTCCTCAAGGTGCGCTTCCGCAACAGCCTCGGCCTCAACAAGCGGGGCAAGCTGCTGCTGCAGATCGCGGTGGGCGCGGTCTTCGGCGTGATCGCGCTGTACTTCCCGGCCACCAGCGGGCAGACGGTGGGCAGTACCCACGTCTCGTTCGTCCGCGACATCGACTGGTTCAGCCTCGGCAAGATCGGCGCGGTGGTCTTCTTCGTCTTCGTGGTGATGTCCTCCACGAACGGGGTCAACCTCACCGACGGCCTGGACGGGCTGGCCACCGGCGCCTCAGTGGCCGTACTGGCCGCGTACATGCTGATCTCCTTCTGGCAGTACCGGCACTGGTGCGGGGACGACACCGCGCTGACCTTCAACGCGGCCACCTGCTACCAGGTGCGCGACCCGTTGGAGAACGCGCTGGTCGCCGGAGCCGCCGCCGGGGCACTGCTCGGCTTCCTGTGGTGGAACGCCGCGCCGGCCCGGATCTTCATGGGCGACACCGGCTCGATGGCGATCGGTGGACTGGTCGCGGCGCAGGCCATGTCCACCCGGACGATCCTGCTGCTGCCCATCATCGGGCTGCTCTACCTGATCGAGACGATGTCGCTGATCATCCAGATCATCTCGTTCCGGACCACCGGCAAACGGGTGTTCCGGATTGCGCCGGTGCACCACCACTTCGAGATGGCCGGCTGGAGCGAGGTCAACATCGTGATCCGGTTCTGGATCATCGCGGGTATCGGGGTGGCGGTGGGACTCGGCCTGTTCTACGGCGACTTCCTGCGGATCGGCGGCTGATGGCCGATCATGCGGTGGTGAACCCGGCACCGAGCACAGCGCACGGCGACGACCGGCTGGCGGCCGCCCTGGCCGCGCTGCCCGACGTCGAACTGTTCCGCTTCGTCGGCCACGAGCGCGCCCCCGAACCGCAGACCGGCGCGCTGGTGGTCACCCTGCGGTACCGGCTGGAGGGCAGCGGCGCGTCGATCGACTTCGCCGAGACGATCAGCCTGCCCGCACCGCCCGGCGACTATCCGGGCGAGGTCCTCGACCGGGTGCTCGACCTGCTGCTGTTGGCCGCCGGTACCAGCTACTACAAGGTGGCCGCACCGGCGGAGCTGGTCTCCGACGTGCGGGTACACCCGGCGGCCGTGCCGTTCTTCCACGACCTCTACACCCTGGGCCTGGGCGAGTTCGCCTACCGCAACACCCTGCCGCACGTGCTCACCCTGCGCCCCGACCTGGCCGCCGGCACCGACCTGCCGGCCCCGGCGAGCCCCGGGCCGGCGAGCCCCGGGCTGGCCCGGCGGCCACTGGTGAACGTGGGCGGCGGCAAGGACTCCATCGTTTCGATCGAGGCGGCCCGCGCGGCCGGAATGGACCCGGTGCTGTTCGCGGTCAACCCGAACCGGGTCATCGACGGCGTGTTCGCCGCTGCCGACCTGCCGGCGCTGTCCGCCCGCCGCCGGCTCGACCCGCTGCTGTTCGCGCTCAACGACGCGGGCGCGGCGCTCAACGGGCACATCCCGGTGACCGCGATCAACTCGCTGATTTCGGTGGCCACCGCGGTGCTGCACGGGCTCGGCCCGGTACTGATGACCAACGAGCGGTCGGCGTCGTCACCGAACACCGTCTGGCACGGCGTCGAGATCAACCACCAGTGGTCCAAGTCGCTGGCGGCCGAGGCCGGGCTCGCGGTGGCGCTGGCCGCTCACGCCGGCCTGCCCGGGGGCTACTTCTCGCTGCTGCGGCCCTTCTCCGAGCTGCACATCGCCCGGATGTTCGCGTCGATCGGCCGGGCCGCCACCGGCCAATACGATGCCGTGGTCACCTCGTGCAACCGGGCCTTCCTGCTGCGCGGCGGTACGGCCAGGTGGTGCGGGGACTGCCCCAAGTGCCGGTTCGTCTTCCTCGCGCTGGCCCCGTTTGTGGCCCGCGACCGCCTCGTCGCCATCTTCGGCGTGGACCTGCTCGCCGACCCCCGACAGCTCCCCGGCTACCTGGAGTTGGCCGGGATCGACGCGCACAAGCCGTTCGAGTGCGTTGGCGAGGTGGAGGAGTCCCTGATCGCCGTGCAGTTGCTACGCGAGCAGGGCGCCACCGACCCGGTACTGGCAGGCTTGGCCGCCGCGGTGCCCGAGGGCGGCTGGCCCACCGACGCCCAGCGCGCGGAGATGTTCCACCCGCAGGGCAGGGGCCTGGTCCCGGTCGGCTGGCACGGGGTCCTCGATGCCCTCGCCGGCTGAGGCTGTGGGGCCGGCTGAGCCCGTTGGGCCGGCTCGGTCGGCTGAGCCGCGGCTGTCCGACCTGGCCGGTCGACGGGTGGCGCTGTGGGGGACCGGGCGCGAAGGGGTGGCCGCCGCGCTGGCCCTGCGCGACCTGCCCGGCGTCCGGGTCGTCGGAGTGGACGACAAGCCCGGCCGGTCGGTGGCCGAGTGGCAGGCGGCCGTCGGACCGGTGCCGCTGGTGGCCGGCGACGGCGCGGCCGCGGCGCTCTCCGGCGTGGACGTGGTGCTGCGCTCACCGGGGATCAGCCGGTACCACCCGCTGGTCGCCGACCTGGAAGCGGCCGGAATCACTGTCACCAGCGGTACCGCGCTGTGGATGGCCGAGCACGCGTCGGTCTCCGTGGGGGTCACCGGCAGCAAGGGCAAGTCCACCACGTCCAGCCTGGTGCACCGGCTGCTCGCGACGGTCGGGCTGCCGGCCGTGTACGGCGGCAACATCGGTATCCCGATGCTGACCCTGCCGAGCGCCGACCGGTACGTGCTGGAGCTGTCCAGCTACCAGTGCTCCGACCTGCGTAGCCCGCTACGGGTGGCAGCGGTCACCGCGCTCTTCCCGGATCACCTGGACTGGCACGGCAGCGTCGAGCGCTACTACGCCGACAAGCTCAACATCCTCGCCCAGCAGCCGGCGCACGCGGTGCTCAACGGGCTCTCCGATGAACTCGTCGGCCGGGTCGCTGCGATGGGCCTGTCCACCCCGGTCACCTGGGTCGGCCGGCCCGACTCGTACCACCTGGCGGCCGGCCCGGACGGCACCAGTGGTACCACCTCGGGGGCGAGCCGCTGTTCCCGCGCGCCCGGCTGCGGCTGCTCGGCCGGCACAACGCCGGCAACGTCAACGTGGCGCTCGGTGTGCTGGCCGCGCTCGGTGTGGACGTGCTGGCGCAGCGCGAGACGCTGGCCGAGGCGGTCGCCGGCTTCGAGCCGTTGCCGTACCGGCTCGCCCCGATCGAGGATCCAGCGGGGGTGCTGTTCGTGGACGACCCGTTGGCCACCACGCCGCAGGCCACCATCGCGGCCATCGAGGCGTTCGAGGGCCGGCCGTTGACCGTGCTGGTCGGCGGCAACGACCGGGGCATGGACTACGCCCCGCTCCGCGACTTCTTCGCCGCCCGCACGGCCACCCCGGGGACCGTGGTGCAGCCGCCGCTGGTGGTGATCGGGATGCCGGACAGCGGGCCGCGCATCCTCGCCGCGCTCGCCGGGGTGGCCGGGATCGAGCTGGTGGCTGGCAGTGACCTGGCCGACGCGGTCCGCCTCGCCCGGGAAGTCACTCCGGCCGGGGGAGTGGTGCTGTTGTCGCCCGCCGCCCCGAGCTACGGCCGGTTCGCCAACTTCGAGCATCGCTCCGCCGCGTACCGCGAGGCGATCGCCGCCACCGCGCCAGCTGACGACCACGCGGCGCGCTCGATCCGGGCCGGTTGGTGTGCGACACGCCCGGCGTGGTGCGGCCGGGGACGTCCGGCGCGCCGGGAGGATGGGGCCATGGCTGGGGAGGCGGATCCACCGACGTGCGGCTGACCGTCGTTGACGGCGGTCGCTCGGCGCGAGCAGGTGGACGCGCCGGCCGGGCGGAGTACCCGGCCACCGGGTTGCCACTGTTCACCGGCTTCCGGCACGGGCCGCTGGCCGCCTGCGCGGCGTGCTGGACCGCCCGCTGGCCTCGTACTACCTGCTGCTGTCCAGCTCCGGCCTGCTGCTGGTGATCGGGCTGGTGATGGTCTTCTCGGCCACCAGCGTGCAGCCGCTATGCCGACCAGCGGCAACGCCTTCGCCTCGGTCAGCAAGCAGGCATCTTCTGCCTGATCGGGCTGGTCGCCTTCTGGGTGTTCCAGCGGCTGCCGGCCAGGACCTACCGGGCGCTCGGCCTGCCGCTGCTGGTCGCGCTCGGTGGTGCTGCTCGACCTGCTGGGCCTGCTCGGCGTCGCTGGCGCGCGGGACGCAGACGGGCTGCCCCGAGCCTCGGCCCGATCCACGCCGAGAAGTCAACAACCTCTGGCTCTACGTCGGACCGCTCCAGTTGCAGCCCTCCGAGCTCGCCAAGCTGGCCATCGCGCTGTGGGGGGCCGGGGTGCTGGCCACCAAGGGCAGCCCGGATCGCGCAGTGGCGCGAACTGGCGGTGCCGCTGTTCCCGGTCGCCGGCCTGGTGCTGCTGCTGGTCGGGTACAACGACTTCGGCACCATGGTCTGCCTGCTGATCCTGTTCACCGGGCGTGCTCTGGGCGGCCGGCGTGCGGCTGCGCGCACTTCGCGGCTGCTCGGCGCTGCGGCGGTCGGCGGTGCGCCGCGCTGGTGCTGCTCGCGCCCGTACCGGCATGACCCGGATCACCTCGTTCTTCGAGCCGTCGCATGCTGCAACAAGGACGACTGCTACCAGGCCGTGCACGGCATGTACGCGATCGCCGAACGGCGGCTGGTTCGGCGTCGGGCTGGGCCAGGGCCGGCTCAAGTGGGGCCGGCTGCCCAACGGGCACAACGACTTCATCTTCGCGGTGATCGCCGAGGAGTTGGGCGTGGTCGGCTGCTTCGTGGTGCTCGGCGCTGCTCGCCGTCCTCGCGTACACCGGGCTGCGGATCGCCCGCCGGGTCGAGGACCCGTTCCGCCGGATGGTCGGCGGCCGGCATCACCATCTGGCTGGTCGGCCAGGCCATCGATCAACATCGGCGGGGTGATCGGCCTGCTGCCGATCACCGGCCTGCCGCTGCCGTTCATCTCCGACGGCGGCAGCGCGCTGGTGGTCGACGCTGGCGCGGTCGGTGTGCTGGCCTCGTTCGCCCGCGCCGAGCCGGACGCGGCCCGCGCCCTGCACGCCCGTCCGCCGGACAAGTGGGTGCGACTACTCTGGGCGCCGCTGCCTCCGCTGCCGCGCGACGCCGCGCCCGCGCCGGGACCGACCGCTGACCTGCGGAGCCGGGAGCGCCGGCCGCGACGGCGCGCCGCCAGCGGGTCCGGCGCGACGCGGCGTCACCGCGCCCGCCGCTACCGCCGCGAGCTGGTCGATGCCGTCCGGCAGCGGCGCCCGCAGCGCGGTGCGCGGCCCGGACGCCGGACGCTGGACCGGCAACCGGCGGACGGCGGCGAGAGGAGACGGTGATGGGTGGGCTGCGCTCGGTGGTACTGGCAGGCGGCGGTACCGGCGGGCACATCTACCCGCTGCTGGCGTTCGCCGACTGCCTGCGCCGGCACGACCCGGACGTGCGGATCACCTGCCTCGGCACCGCCAAGGGGCCTGGAGAACCGAGATCATTCCGCCCCGGGGGTACGACCTGCGGCTGGTCCCGGCGTTCCAGCTGCCCCGCTCGGTGAACATGAACCTGGTGCGTACCCCCGACCGGATGTGGCGCTCGGCGCGGGCCGCCCGCGCGGTGCTCGACGACGTCGAGGCGGACGCCGTGGTCGGCTTCGGCGGCTACGTGTCGCGTCCCGGCCTACCTGGCCGCCTGGCGCCGGCACACGCCGATCGTGATCCACGAGGTCAACGTGCCGCCGGGCGTGGCCAACAAGATGGGCATGCGGTTCACCAAGAACGTGGCGGTCGGCTTCCCGTACCAGACCGAGCAGGTCCAGCGCTGCGCGACGCCCGGGTGACCGGCGTGCCGCTGCGGACGTCGATCTCCACGCTGGACCGGCGGCCCGGCAGCAGGAGGCGCGCGCCCACTTCGGGCTGGACCCGCGACCTGCCGACGCTGTTCGTGTTCGGCGCGTCCCAGGGCGCCCGCTCGATCAACCTGGCGATGGCCGGCGCGGCCAAGGCGCTCACCGCGGCCGGCATCCAGGTGCTGCACATCATCGGCGCCCGCAACGAGCCGGTGGAGATCCCGGCCGGACCTGCCGGCGCCGTACGTGACCACCAAGTTCCTCGCCGAGATGGAGCTCGGCTACGCCGCCGCCGACCTGGCGCTGTGCCGGGGCGGCGCGATGACCTGCGCGGAGACGGCCGCGGTCGGCATGCCGGCGATCTACGTGCCGCTGCCGTACGGCAACGGCGAGCAGCGCCGCAACGCGCTGCCGGTGGTCGAGGCGGGCGGCGGCCTCCTGGTCGACGACGCCGACCTGACCCCGAGTGGATCGAGCAGACCGTGGTCCCGCTGCTGCGCGACCCGGCCCGGGTCGCCGCGATGCGCACCGCCGCCGCCGGCTACGGTCGACGCGACGGTGACGAGGCGCTGCGGTCGTACTTGTATGAGGTGGTTGGCGGCATGACGATCGGCGCTTGACGCGCGGAGGATCTGGGCACGGTCCACCTGATCGGCATCGGCGGGGTCGGCATGTGCGGCCTGGCCCGGCTGCTGCTCACCCGGGGCATCCCGGTCACCGGCAGCGAGCTGCGCGAGTGGCCGCACGCTGGCCGGGCTGCGCGCGCTCGGCGGCACCATCCACATGTCGCCACGAGCCGTCCAACCTCGACGGCGTCGACACCGTCGTCTACTCGACCGCGATCCCGGCCGACCACCTGGAGCTGGTCGAGGCGCGCGCGCGCGGGCCTGCGGGTGCTGCACCGCTCGGAGGCGCTGGCGGCCACCATGGCCGGCCGGCGCGCCGATCGCGGTCGCCGGCACCCACGGCAAGACCACCACCACGTCGATGATCACCTCGGTGCTCCAGCACGCCGGGCTCGACCCGTCGTTCGTGATCGGCGGCGAGATCTCCGAGGCCGGCTCGAACGGCCACCACGGCACCGGCGAGCACTTCGTGGTCGAGGCGGACGAGAGCGACCGCTCGTTCCTGCGCTACCGGCCCGTACGTCGCGATCGTCACGAACATCGACGCCGACCACCTCAACACGTACGGCGACATGGCCGGCCTGGCCGCCGCGTTCGTGGAGTTCGCCAGCTCACCGAGCCCGGCGGCTTCGTCGTCACCTGCGCCGACAACGCCGGCACCCGCGAGCTGGCGGCGCAGGCCCGGGCGGCCGGGCGGACCGTCTACACCTACGGCGAGGCGGACGACGCCGACCTGCGGCTGACCGAGCTGGCCTCGTCGGCCCGGCGGGGTGCGCTACCTCGCCACCCTGGACGGCGCGCCGCTCGGCGAGGTCACGCTGCCGGTGCCGGGCCGGCACCTGGCGCTGAACTCGGCCGCGGCGGTGCTGACCGCGCTGCGGCTGGGCGTGCCGATCGAGACGGTGGTCGAGGCGCTCGCCGCCTTCCCGGGCGTACGCCGCCGCTTCGAGCTCAAGGGCGCCGCCGACGGCGTACGGGTCTACGACGAGTACGCCTACCACCCGACCTCGATGACCGCGGCGCTGCGAGACGCTGCGCGAGGTGGCCGGCGAGGGCCGGCTGATCGTGGTGTTCCAGCCCTACCGGGTGTACCGCACCCGCGAGTTCCAGGCCGAGATCGCGGCCGCGCTGGCCATCGCCGACCAGGCGCGTGATCCTGGAGGTCTTCGGCCCGGGCGAGCTGCGCGGGCCGGGCGAGGGCGGCGTGGCGCTGACCGCCGCGGTCGACCTCCCGCGCGGCACAAGGTGTTCGTGCCGACTGGGACGACGTGCCCGGCGAGGTGGCCGCGCGGGCCCGGCGTGGCGACGTGGTGGTGACCATGGGCGCGCCGCCGATCTCGCTGATGGGCGACCAGTTGCTCGACGCGCTGGCCGCGCGGGCGGCCCGGACGGTCGGCGGCCGGCATGCCGAGCCCGGCCGACGACACGCGATCGCCGACGGCCCCGACGACCGCCGGCCGACCGTGGAGCACCGTGGCCGGATGACCGCGCGCGCCGCGACGCGTGGCCGCGCCTGGTGCGGCGGCTCGTGCGCGCGACGCGGCGATCCCCGCGTCGGTGCGCCGGTTCAACGCGCGCGCCCGGGCCCGGCGGCTCCACTCGGCCCGCCCGTGGCTGGTCGCGGCGCGGTGCTGGCGCTGCTCGCCGGCGTGGCGCGCTGGATCGTCTTCGGCACGTCGCTGCTCGGCGTCGCGACGCGTGCGGGTCGCCGGCAGCGCCCTGGTCAGCGCCGCGAGGTGCGGGCGGCGGCGGCGATCGCGCGCCGGCACCCCGCTGGCCGGGCTGGACCTCGACGCCGTCGGCCGGCGGGTGGAGCCGGGCTGCTCGCCGCCGGTGGCCGCGGTGGCAGCCGGGACTGGCCGGCCACGCTGGCGATCAGGTGACCGGCGGGCCGGCGGTGGCGACCGTGCTCGGCGGCGACGAGCGCTGGCTGCTGCTCGACGCGACCGGGGTCGTGTTCCGCACGCGTCGCGCAGCCCAGCCGGCCGGGCTGCCGTTGGTCGGCTGGCCAACCCCGGGCCCGGCGACCCGAGGACCGTTGCCGCGCTGGCCGGTGCTCGCGTCGCTGCCCGCCGAGCTGCGCGACCGCGTGGTGCGGCATCGAGGCGCCGGCGCCCGCCCGGATCACGCTGAAGCTGAGCGGCGACCGCAGCGATCATCTGGGGCGACGCGACCGAGAACGCGACGAAGGCGCGGGTCGCCACTGACGCTGCTCGACTCGGCCGGGCACAGTGATCGATGTCAGTGCGCCCGGACGTGGTGCACGACTGTGCCGATCGGCTACCAGACCGGGCTTGTGGCGATCCTCCTGATCGATCGGCGACACGCCGGACGAGTGTCCTTGGACATGACGCTGCGTCGCATAACGTTGCCGAAGAGGCCGATAGTTGACATAACTCTAAGCCTCTAGTACAGGGTGAGGGTTTCCCCTCGCTCTGAGCAGTAGTGACCTGCCACGTGACGAGTCGAGAGGGAAGGCTGATGACACCTCCGCACAACTACCTGGCGGTCATCAAGGTCGTCGGCATCGGTGGCGGCGGCGTCAACGCGGTCAACCGCATGATCGAGGTCGGCCTCAAGGGCGTCGAGTTCATCGCGATCAACACGGACGCGCAGGCGCTGCTGATGAGCGACGCCGACGTCAAGCTCGACGTCGGCCGCGAGCTGACCCGGGGCCTCGGCGCCGGGCGCCAACCCGACGTCGGCAAGAATGCCGCCGAGGACCACCGCGACGAGATCGAAGAGGTGCTCAAGGGCGCCGACATGGTGTTCGTGACCTGCGGCGAGGGCGGCGGCACCGGCACCGGCGGCGCGCCCGTGGTCGGCAACATCTCCCGCAAGCTCGGCGCGCTCACCATCGGCGTGGTCACCCGGCCGTTCTCCTTCGAGGGCAAGCGCCGCCAGGTGCAGGCCGAGGTCGGGCATCGAGGAGCTGCGCAACCAGTGCGACACGCTCATCGTCATCCCGAACGACCGGCTGCTCGCCCTCGGCGACCGCGGCATCAGCATGATGGACGCGTTCCGCCAGGCCGACCAGGTGCTGCTCTCCGGCGTCCAGGGCATCACCGATCTGATCACCACACCCGGCCTGATCAACCTCGACTTCGCCGACGTCAAGAGCGTGATGAGCGGCGCCGGCAGCGCGCTGATGGGCATCGGCAGCGCCGCGCGGCGACAACCGCGCGGTCGAGGCGGCCGAGGAGGCGATCTCCAGCCCGCTGCTGGAGCAGAGCATGGACGGCGCGCGCGGCGTGCTGCTGTCCATCGCCGGCGGCTCCGATCTCGGCCTGTTCGAGATCAACGACGCGGCCCAGCTGGTCACCGACGCGGCGCACCCGGACGCGAACATCATCTTCGGCGCGGTCATCGACGACGCGCTCGGCGACGAGGTGCGGGTCACCGTGATCGCGGCCGGCTTCGACGGCGGCTCGCCCGCCTACAAGCCCGTCCGAGATGGCGCGCAAGGCCCGCCCCCGCCGACCCGACCGTGGAGCCCGGCGGGCGGCGCAGCGCCAACCCGCCGCCGGCGGCCGCCCGCCAGCCGCGGGCCGCACGGGCCGGGTGCTCTTCGACGACGTCGACGTGCCCGACTTCCTGAAGAACGGCGCGTGACGCGTACCGGCGTCGCTGGCGAGGCGCCGCCGGCGCGGAGATCGCGGCCAACCTCGACGAGGTACACGCCCGACTGGCGGCCGCATGCCGCGGCGGCCGGTCGCGATCCGCCGGAGGTGACCCTGGTCGCCGTCAGCAAGACCTTCCCGGCCGCCGACGTCGCTGCACCTGGCCGCGCTCGGCATCACCGACGTGGGGGAGAACCGCGACCAGGAGGCCGCGCCCGAAGGCGGCCGAGGTACGCGCCGCCGGCGTCGACCTGCGCTGGCACTTCATCGGCCAGCTCCAGCGCAACAAGTGCCGCTCGGTGGTCGGCTACGCCGACGTGGTGCACTCGGTGGACAGCGTCCCGCTGGCTGACGCGCTCGGCCGGGCCGCGACGGCCACCGGGGCCGGCCGCTGGACGTGCTCGTCCAGGTGAGCATCGACGGCGGCGTGACCCGGGGCGGCGCCGTGCGGGGTGCCGCCGACGCCGACCACGACCTCGACCAGGTGGCCGCGGCTATCGCCGCGCACAGTGCACTGCGACTCGGTGGCGTGATGGCGGTCGCTCCGCTCGACTGGGCGCCCGACGCGGCATTCGCCCGACTTCAGGTGATCGCCGGCTGCGTCGGCTGACAGATATCCGACAGCCAAGGTCATCTCGGCGGGAATGAGCGCCGATCTGGAGGCCGCGGTGGCCCACGGCGCGACACATGTGCGCATCGGTGCCGCATTGCTCGGATCGCGCCCTCCGCTGCGGTAACCTCACCCCGAGCACGGAACTACACCAGTGTCTTTTTCCCGGTCAGCGCTGGTGTGGCGCGGGT
>CAWCFK010000005.1:0-1071711 GCA_963794685.1 uncultured Actinomycetota bacterium
GGCACGGTGCGGACCACGACCGGCGGCGGCACGGTGGCCGATTGCGGCGGGGTCACGACGACCGGCGGGGCGGTCGGCGTTTCCTGCGCGAAAGCAGGGGTTGCGATGAACGCGGTGGCGCACAGAAGCGGCGCGACGGCGCGGGCGAAGCGGGGGGCGAATTGCTGTTTTCATGACGCGTCCATAATGAAGGGAACCCGAGTCTTGTTCCGCTTTCGGTCGCCGCGGATTTGACCGTATTCGTTGACGAAAAATCACAATCGCGTTGATTTATAACGGAAAAATCGCGTCAAATTTTCGTTGACTTTTTTGCAGATTCTTCGCTCGCGGGTTTGACACTTTCCAACACGCTCCCTATATCGCCGCCTCCACCACAGCTTTCGGGAAATGACGCGGCGTCGCGCACCGTGTCGGCACGAATTGGAGGCTGCCGGTTCACACGACGCCAAGAAGCTGCACGTCCAATTTCGCGAAACGAGAGTTTGGATGAGCGGCCTTTTTGCGTCGTTTCGCGTGCCCGCCCGGTGGAATCCGGGCATGAATTGACGGCTGAAGAGGCGAAATCCCACATGGCGACCAAGGCGATCGAAGGCGGCACCGCGAAGCGGCGCATCCGCAAGGTGTTCGGCAACATCCACGAAGTGGTGCAGATGCCGAACCTGATCGAGGTTCAGCGCGAATCCTACGAGCAGTTCCTGCGCTCCGATCCGTCGATCGGCTACGTCTCGGGCCTCGAGAAGACGCTGCGCAGCGTGTTCCCGATCCGCGATTTCGCCGGCACCGCCGAGCTCGACTTCGTCAATTACGAGCTCGAGCCGCCCAAGTTCGACACCGACGAATGCCGCCAGCGCGGCATCACCTATGCCGCGCCGATGCGCGTCACGCTGCGCCTGATCGTGTTCGAGGTGGATCCCGATACCGAAGCCCGCTCGGTGCTCGATATCAAGGAGCAGGACGTCTACATGGGCGACATGCCGCTCATGACGCAGAACGGCACCTTCATCATCAACGGCACCGAGCGCGTCATCGTCATCGCAGATGCACCGTTCGCCGGGCGTGCTGTTCGACCATGACCGCGGCAAGACCCACGCCTCGGGCAAGTATCTCTTCGCCGCGCGCGTGATCCCGTATCGCGGCTCGTGGCTCGATTTCGAGTTCGACGCCAAGGACATCGTCAACGTCCGCATCGACCGCAAGCGCAAGCTGCCGGTCACGGCGCTGCTCTATGCGCTCGGCCTGACGTCGGAGGACATCCTCAACCAGTTCTACAACCGCGTGACCTATGTCCGCGGCCAGGGCGGCTGGAAGATTCCGTTCGCCGCCGAGAATTGGCGCGGCGCAGAAGCCGATGTTCGACATCGTCGACGCCAAGTCGGGCGAAGTCGTCTTCCCCGCCGGCCAGAAGATCAGCCCGCGCGCCGCCAACAAGGCGCAGAAGGACGGCCTCGACCGACGCTGCTGATCCCGACCGAGGAAATCTTCGGCCGCTATTCGCGCCTACGACCTGATCAACGAGAAGACCGGCGAGATCTATATCGAGGCGGGCGACGAAGTGTCGGCCGAGAACCTCGAAAAGCTCGACAAGGCCGGGATCGACCGCATCGAACTGCTCGACATCGACCATGTCTCGACCGGGTCCGTGGATCCGCAACACGCTCAAGGCCGACAAGGCCGAGGAGCGCGAGCAGGCGCTGTCCGACATCTATCGCGTCATGCGCCCCGGCGAGCCGCCGACGCTCGAGACCGCGGAGTCGCTGTTCGCCGGCCTGTTCTTCGATCCCGAGCGCTACGACCTGTCGGCCGTCGGCCGCGTCAAGCTCAACATGCGCCTCGACCTCGACGCCGAGGACACCGTCACGACGCTGCGCACCGAGGATATCCTCGCGGTGGTCAAGACGCTGGTCGACCTGAAGGACGGCAAGGGCGAGATCGACGACATCGACAATCTCGGCAACCGCCGCGTGCGCTCGGTCGGCGAGCTGCTCGAGAACCAGTATCGCGTCGGCCTGCTCCGCATGGAGCGCGCCGTGAAGGAGCGCATGTCGTCGGTCGACGTGTCGACCGTCATGCCGAACGACCTGATCAACGCCAAGCCCGCGGTCGCCGCGGTGCGCGAGTTCTTCGGCTCGTCGCAGCTGTCGCAGTTCATGGACCAGACCAACCCGCTCTCCGAAGTGACGCACAAGCGTCGCGTCTCGGCGCTCGGGCCGGGCGGTCTCACGCGCGAGCGCGCGGGCTTCGAAGTCCGCGACGTTCACCCGACGCATTATGGCCGCATCTGCCCGATCGAGACGCCGGAAGGCCCGAACATCGGCCTGATCAACATCGCTCGCGTCGCTTCAGCCGCGTCAACAAGTACGGCTTCATCGAGACGCCGTACCGCAAGGTCGTCGACCACAAGGTGACCGACGAGGTCGTCTATCTGTCGGCGATGGAAGAGGCCAAGCACACGATCGCGCAGGCCAACGCCGAGCTCGACAAGGACGGCAAGCTTCACCGAGGAGCTGGTCTCGTCGCGTCAGGCGGGCGAATTCCTGATGGCGCTGCCCGACAACATCACGCTGATGGACGTCAGCCCCAAGCAGCTCGTGTCGGTCGCCGCGTCGCTGATTCCGTTCCTGGAAAACGACGACGCCAACCGCGCGCTGATGGGCTCGAACATGCAGCGCCAGGCGGTGCCGCTGGTCCAGGCCGAGGCGCCGTTCGTCGGCACCGGCATGGAAGAGACCGTGGCGCGCGATTCGGGCGCCGCGATCGCCGCCAAGCGTTCGGGCATCGTCGATCAGGTCGACGCGACCCGCATCGTCATCCGCGCGACGGGCGAGGTCGAGGCCGGCAAGTCGGGCGTCGACATCTACACGCTGATGAAGTTCCAGCGCTCGAACCAGAACACCTGCATCAACCAGCGTCCGCTGGTGAAGGTGGGCGACGTGGTCAACGTCGGCGACGTCATCGCCGACGGCCCGTCGACCGAGTTCGGCGAGCTGGCGCTGGGCCGCAACGCGCTCGTCGCGTTCATGCCGTGGAACGGCTACAACTATGAGGATTCGATCCTCATCTCCGAGCGTATCGTGAAGGACGACGTCTTCACCTCGATCCATATCGAGGAATTCGAAGTCATGGCGCGCGACACCAAGCTCGGGCCGGAGGACATCACCCGCGACATCCCGAACGTCGGCGAGGAAGCGCTGCGCAACCTCGACGAGGCGGGCATCGTCTATATCGGCGCCGAGGTCGAGCCGGGCGACATCCTCGCCGGCAAGATCACGCCGAAGGGCGAAAGCCCGATGACGCCGGAGGAAAAGCTGCTCCGCGCGATCTTCGGCGAGAAGGCGTCGGACGTGCGCGACACCTCGCTGCGGCTGCCGCCGGGCGTCGCCGGCACGGTCGTCGAGGTCCGCGTGTTCAACCGCCACGGCATCGACAAGGACGAGCGCGCGATGGCGATCGAGCGCGAGGAGATCGAGCGCCTGAAGAAGGACTCGGACGACGAGCGCACCATCCTCAACCGCGCGACCTGGTCGCGCCTGCGCGAGATGCTGATCGGCCAGACCGCCACCGCGACGCCGAAGGGCCTCAAGAAGGGCGCGGCGATCGATCAGGACCTGCTCGACAGCGTCGATCGCCACGAATGGTGGAAGTTCGCCGTCGCCGACGACAAGGTCCAGCGCGACCTCGAAGCGGTCAAGGTGCAGTATGACGACGCCGCCAAGGTCATCACCGACAAGTTCGACGACCGTCGCGAGAAGCTGGAGCGCGGCGACGAGCTGCCGCCGGGCGTGCTCAAGATGGTCAAGGTGTTCGTCGCGGTGAAGCGCAAGCTGCAGCCGGGCGACAAGATGGCCGGCCGTCACGGCAACAAGGGCGTCATCAGCCGCATCCTGCCGGTCGGAGGACATGCCGTTCCTCGCCGACGGGACGCCGGTCGACCTCGTGCTCAACCCGCTGGGCGTGCCGTCGCGCATGAACGTCGGGCAGATCTTCGAAACCCATCTCGGCTGGGCCGCGCGTCGGCTCGGCCAGCAGATCGGCGAGGCGCTCGAGGAATGGCGCGAGGCCAATCCCGAACGCCAAGGCCGGCGCGATGCCCGACCGCGGTCAAGGATCGGCTGAAGGAGATCTACGGCGATCATTACGCCGCCGAGATCGACGCCCGCATCGGGCGAGGAGATCGTCGAGCTGGCGCAGAACCTGAAGCCCGGCGTGCCGATGGGCACGCCGGTGTTCGACGGCGCGCACGAGGCGGACGTGTCGGCGATGCTGACGCTGGCGGGGCTCGACACGTCGGGCCAGTCGGACCTGTTCGACGGCCGCACCGGCGATCAGTTCGACCGCAAGGTGACCGTGGGCATCATCTACATGCTCAAGCTCCACCACCTGGTGGACGACAAGATCCACGCGCGTTCGATCGGGCCGTACAGCCTCGTCACCCAGCAGCCGCTGGGCGGTAAGGCGCAGTTCGGCGGCCAGCGCTTCGGCGAAATGGAGGTCTGGGCGCTCCAGGCCTACGGCGCCGCCTACACGCTTGCAGGAAATGCTGACGGTGAAGTCCGACGACGTGGTCGGCCGCACCAAGGTCTACGAGGCGATCGTCAAGGGCGACGACACGTTCGAGGCCGGCATTCCGGAGAGCTTCAACGTGCTCGTCAAGGAAATGCGCTCGCTGGGCCTCAACGTCGAGCTCAAGAACGACGAGCCCGGCGTGGATTCGGACGGCGTCGCGATCGCGGCGGAATGACGGGTTCGGAGCGCTGCCTGCCGAAGGCAGCGCTCCCCTTCCCTGCCCGCCCAGAGATTTTTCCCCTAGAGGAAATTGAAAAATGAACGAACTGACCAACTTCGCGAACCCGGTCGCCAAGCCGGAGACCTTCGACCAGATCCAGATCGGCATCGCGTCCCCGGACCGTATCCGCTCGTGGTCGTTCGGCGAGATCAAGAAGCCCGAGACCATCAACTACCGCACGTTCAAGCCCGAGCGTGACGGCCTGTTCTGCGCGCGCATCTTCGGTCCGATCAAGGATTACGAGTGCCTGTGCGGCAAGTACAAGCGCATGAAGTACAAGGGCATCGTCTGCGAGAAGTGCGGCGTCGAGGTCACCGTCTCGAAGGTCCGCCGCGAGCGGATGGGCCATATCGAGCTCGCCGCCCCGGTCGCGCACATCTGGTTCCTGAAGTCGCTGCCGTCGCGCATCGGCCTGCTGCTCGACATGCAGCTCAAGCAGCTCGAGCGCGTGCTGTACTTCGAAGCCTATATCGTGATCGAGCCGGGCCTGACCCCGCTCGAGAAGTATCCAGCTGCTGACCGAGGACGAGCTCCTCGACGCGCAGGACGAATATGGCGAGGACGCCTTCACCGCCGGCATCGGCGCCGAAGCCGTGCGCATCATGCTCGAGGACCTCGACCTCGAGGGCGAGCGCAAGCAGCTGCTCGAAGAGCTGGCGGACACCAAGTCCGAGCTGAAGCCCAAGAAGATCATCAAGCGCCTGAAGGTCGTCGAGAGCTTCATCGATTCGGGCAACCGCCCCGAGTGGATGATCCTCGAGGTCGTGCCGGTCATCCCGCCCGAACTGCGCCCGCTGGTGCCGCTGGACGGCGGCCGCTTCGCGACGTCGGATCTGAACGATCTGTATCGCCGCGTGATCAACCGCAACAACCGCCTGAAGCGGCTGATGGAGCTGCGCGCGCCGGACATCATCGTCCGCAACGAAAAGCGCATGCTGCAGGAAGCCGTCGACGCGCTGTTCGACAACGGCCGCCGCGGCCGCACGATCACGGGCGCCAACAAGCGTCCGCTGAAGTCGCTGTCCGACATGCTCAAGGGCAAGCAGGGCCGCTTCCGCCAGAACCTGCTCGGCAAGCGCGTCGACTATTCGGGCCGTTCGGTCATCGTGACCGGTCCGGAGCTCAAGCTGCACCAGTGCGGCCTGCCGAAGAAGATGGCGCTCGAGCTGTTCAAGCCGTTCATCTACGCGCGCCTCGACGCCAAGGGTCTGTCGATGACCCTCAAGCAGGCGAAGAAGTGGGTCGAGAAGGAGCGCAAGGAAGTCTGGGACATCCTGGACGAGGTGATCCGCGAGCATCCGGTTCTGCTGAACCGCGCGCCGACGCTCCACCGTCTGGGCATCCAGGCGTTCGAGCCGGTGCTGATCGAGGGCAAGGCGATCCAGCTTCACCCGCTGGTCTGCTCGGCGTTCAACGCCGACTTCGACGGCGACCAGATGGCCGTGCACGTCCCGCTGAGCCTCGAGGCGCAGCTGGAAGCGCGCGTCCTGATGATGTCGACCAACAACATCCTGTCGCCCGCCAACGGCAAGCCGATCATCGTGCCGTCGCAGGACATGGTGCTGGGTCTCTATTATCTGTCGATGATGAAGGAAGGCGAGCCCGGCGAGGGCATGCTGATCTCCGACATGTCGGAAGTGCATCAGGCGCTCAACGCCGGTGCGGTGACGCTGCACACCAAGATCATCAGCCGCGTGCCGCAGACCGACGAGGACGGCAAGCAGTACATGAAGCGCTACGAGACGACGCCGGGCCGCATGCTGCTCGGCGAGACGCTGCCGCAAGTCGCACAAGGTGCCGTTCGAGACCGTCAACCGCCTCCTCACCAAGAAGGACGTCGGCGACGTGATCGACGAGGTCTATCGCCACACCGGCCAGAAGGAGACCGTGCTGTTCGCCGACGCGATCATGGCGCTCGGCTTCCGCCACGCGTTCAAGGCGGGCATCTCGTTCGGCAAGGACGACATGATCATCCCGCCGACGACAAGGTCGAGCTGGTCGACGAGACGCGCGACGCTGGTGAAGGACTTCGAGCAGCAGTATCAGGACGGCCTGATCACGCAGCAGGAGAAGTACAACAAGGTGATCGACGCCTGGAGCCGTTGCGGCGACCAGGTCGCGAACGCGATGATGAACGAGATCAAGGCGGTGAAGAAGTACGAGGACGGTCCCGACAAGGGCCGCGAGAAGCCGATCAACTCGATCTACATGATGGCGCACTCGGGTGCCCGCGGTTCGCAGGCGCAGATCAAGCAGCTCGCCGGCATGCGCGGCCTGATGGCCAAGCCGTCGGGCGAGATCATCGAGACGCCGATCATCTCGAACTTCAAGGAAGGCCTGACCGTCCTCGAATACTTCAACTCGACCCACGGCGCCCGCAAGGGCCTCGCGGACACGGCGTTGAAGACCGCCAACTCGGGCTACCTCACCCGCCGCCTGGTCGACGTGTCGCAGGATTGCGTCGTCATCGAGGAGGATTGCGGCACCGAGCGCGCGCTCGAAATGCGCGCGATCGTGCAGGGCGGCTCGACCATCGCCTCGCTCGGCGAGCGCATCCTGGGCCGCACCACGGCCGAGGACGTGGTCGATGCCAAGACCGGCAAGGTCGTCATCCCGTCGGGCACGCTGCTCGACGAGGCGATGATCACGCAGATCGAGGCGATCGGCATCCAGGGGATGAAGATCCGCTCGCCGCTGGTCTGCGAAGCCAAGATCGGCGTCTGCGGCAAGTGCTACGGGCGCGACCTCGCCCGCGGTACGCCGGTCAACATCGGCGAAGCGGTCGGCGTCATCGCGGCGCAGTCGATCGGCGAGCCGGGCACGCAGCTGACGATGCGGACGTTCCACATCGGCGGCGCGGCGCAGCTCAACGAGACAGTCGAACCTGGAGGCGCATGCCGACGGCACGGTCGAGTTCCGCGACCTGCGCCTGATCGTCGATCAGCGCGGCCGCCGCGTGGTGCTCAGCCGCTCGGGCGAGATCGCGATCATCGACATGGACGGCCGCGAGCTCGTCGGTCGCACCGCATCCCCTACGGCGCGTACGTGATGTTCGACGACGGTCACATCGTGACCAAGGGCGACCGCATGGCCGAGTGGGATCCGTTCACCATGCCGGTGATCACCGAGAACCGGCGGCACGGTGAAGTATCGTCGACCTGATCGAGGGCAAGACGCTGACCGAAGCAGACCGACGAAGCCACCGGCATCGCCCAGCGCGTCGTCACCGAATACCGCACCGCGGCGCCAAGTCGAAGGAGGATCTGCGTCCGCGCCTGACCCTGACCGGCGTCGGATTCGAGCGAAGCCGCGCGCTACATGCTGGCGCCGGGCGCGGTGCTGTCGGTCGAGGACAATGCCACGGTCCAGGCCGGCGACGTCGCTCGCCCGTGTCGCCGCGAGTCCGCCAAGACCCGCGACATCACCGGCGGTCTGCCGCGCGTCGCCGAGCTGTTCGAGGCGCGCAAGCCCAAGGAAAATGCGATCATCGCGAAGGTCTCGGGCCGCGTCGTGTTCGGCAAGGACTACAAGGCGAAGCGCAAGATCGGCATCCAGCCCGAGGATGGCGGCGAGGTCGTCGAGTATCTGATCCCGAAGTCGAAGGTGATCGACGTTCAGGAAGGCGACTACGTCAAGCGTGGCGACAATCTGATCGGCGGCTCGCCCGATCCGCACGACATTCTCGAGGTGCTCGGCATCGAGCCGCTCGCGGAATATCTCGTGTCGGAAATCCAGGAAGTCTATCGACTCCAGGGCGTGAAGATCAACGACAAGCACATCGAGGTGATCGTTCGCCAGATGCTGCAGAAGGTCGAGATCACCGACGGCGGCGACACCACGCTGCTCGCCGGGCGAGCAGGTCGATCGCGACGAGATGGACGAGATCAACGACGAAGCTCGACAAGAAGCAGACGCCGGCGGAGGGCAAGCCCGTCCTGCTCGGCATCACCAAGGCGTCGCTGCAGACCCGCAGCTTCATCTCGGCGGCGTCGTTCCAGGAGACCACCCGCGTCCTCACCGAGGCGGCGGTCCAGGGCAAGCAGGACACGCTGATCGGCCTCAAGGAGAACGTCATCGTCGGCCGTCTCATCCCGGCCGGCACCGGTGCGGGCATGAACCGCCTGCGCGTGGCGGCCTCCAGCCGCGACGCCGCGCTCCGCGTCCAGCAGCGTGCGCTGCAGGAAGCGCTGATCGCGCCGAACTCGGCCGCGGAAGAGCGTGCGGCCGAGAAGCTGCGCGACGTGCGCGCGACGACACCGGCGACGATGCGCTGGCCGCGGTCGACCCCCGCGGCCACGGCACCGACGCCGATGCCGGCGAGTATCTGAACGACGGCCGATGGCGACGAGGCAACCGAGGGTTCAACCCACTCCCCGTCGTATCGCGACAATCAATAAGCCGCCGTCCCGGTCTGTCCGGGCGGCGGTTTTCTTTTACACACGGCTCGGATAAGCCGCCGCCCACGCACGTGCGTTCACGCCGCATGACGTTGTTCGTAGGCACCGCCGGGTGGAGCATCGCCAAGCAGCACGCCGACGCGTTCGATGCGGGTGCGTCGATGCTGAACGCTATGCGACGCGCCTGAACGCGGTCGAGATCAATTCATCCTTTCACCGCCCGCATCGCCGGGCCACCTAGGAGCGCTGGGCCGCGGTCACGCCCCGGACATTTCCGCTTCTCCGCCAAGCTGCCAAAGGAAATCACGCATGAGCGGCGGTTGGGCGATGTAGGCGAACCCTGGCCCGTTTCCACGAGGAGGTTAGCCGGACTGGGAGCAAGCTGGCGGTGCTGATCGCGCAATTCCACCCAGCCTCGCTTCGACACGGCCAACGCGGCACATTTTCACGGCTGTTGCGGCGCGCATTATCAGCGCGTCGCGCTCGCCTGCGAGCCGCGCCATCGCCGAACCTACTTCGTTCCGGTTGGTCTTGCTGCCGTCCTCGACGGTGCCTGGGGCACCATGCTGCAGGCCGCCGGCCTCACCGGCGAGGACTACCTGGACGACTCCCTGCGCGGGCACCCGCGCGACCTCACCGGCGACCCGGACCTGCTCAACCTCACCCGGCCCGACCTGGTCCTGGACGTCCACCGGCGGTACCTGGCCGCGGGGGCGGACATCACCACCACCAACACGTTCACGGCGACCAGCATCGGCCAGGCCGACTACGGGCTGGAGCACCTCGTACCGCAGATGAACCTGGCCGGGGCGCGGCTGGCCCGGCAGGCGGCAGACGAGGCCGGCGGACGCTTCGTCGCCGGCTCCATCGGCCCGCTCAACGTCACCCTGTCCCTGTCGCCGAAGGTGGACGACCCGGCCTACCGGGCGGTCAGCTACGCCGACGTGCACGCCGCCTACGCGCAGCAGATCGCCGCACTCGCCGAAGGCGGCGTCGACCTGCTGCTCATCGAAACCATCTTCGACACCCTCAACGCCAAGGCGGCCATCGCCGCGGCCGCCGACGTCGCCCCCGACCTGCCGCTGTGGATCTCGGTGACCATCGTCGACAAGTCCGGACGCACCCTGTCCGGGCAGACGGTGGAGGCGTTCTGGCGCGCCATCGAACACGCCCGGCCGCTCGTCGTCGGAGTGAACTGCTCGCTGGGCGCCGCCGAGATGCGCCCGCACGTGGCCGAACTGTCCCGGCTGGCCGGCACCTACACCGCCAGCCACCCCAACGCCGGACTGCCCAACGCCTTCGGCGGCTACGACCAGAGCCCGCAGGAGACCGCGGCGCTGCTGCGCGGCTTCGTCGACGCCGGCCTGGTCAACATCGTCGGCGGCTGCTGCGGCACCACCCCGGAGCACATCGCGGCCGTCGCCGCCGCGGTGGCCGACGCGCCCGGCCGGGCCGCCGCGCCGCCCCCGCCACGGACCCGCTTCAGCGGCCTGGAGCCCTTCGAGATCGGGCCGGACACCGGGTTCGTGATGATCGGGGAGCGGACCAACGTCACCGGCTCGGCCCGCTTCCGCCGCCTCATCGAAGGCGGCGACCAGGCCGGTGCCGTGGCCGTCGCGGTCGAACAGGTACGTGGGGGAGCCAACCTGCTCGACGTCAACATGGACGCCGACCTGCTCGACAGCGAGCAGGCGATGACCACCTTCCTCAACCTCATCGCCACCGAACCGGAGATCGCCCGCATCCCCGTCATGGTGGACAGCTCCCGCTGGAGCGTGCTGGAGGCCGGGCTGCGCTGCCTGCAGGGCAAGGGCGTGGTCAACTCGATCAGCCTCAAGGAGGGCGAAGAGGTCTTCCTGGAGCACGCCCGGCGCATCCGCGGCTACGGCGCCGGGGTGGTGGTGATGGCCTTCGACGAGCAGGGCCAGGCGGACACCGCCCAGCGCAAGGTGGACATCTGCGGCCGGGCCTACGACCTGCTCACCCAGCAGGCCGGGTTCGCCGCCGAGGACATCATCTTCGACCCGAACGTGCTCGCCGTGGCCACCGGCATCGCCGAACACAACGGGTACGCCAAGGCGTTCATCGACGCGCTGCCACAGCTGAAGGCGCGCTGCCCGGGGGCGCGCACCAGCGGCGGCATCTCCAACCTGTCGTTCGCCTTCCGCGGCAACGACACCGTCCGGGAAGCCATGCACTCGGCGTTCCTCTACCACGCGGTCCGGGCCGGGCTGGACATGGGCATCGTCAACGCCGGGCAGCTCGTCGTCTACCAGGACATCCCCGCCGACCTGCTGGAACTGGTCGAGGACGTGCTCTTCGACCGGCACCCGGAGGCCACCGACCGGCTGGTCACCTACGCCGAACGGGTACGCGGCAGCGGCACCCGCCGCGTCGTCGACCTGGCCTGGCGGGACGCCCCGGTCGCGCAGCGCCTGGCGCACGCGCTGATCCACGGCATCACCGACTACATCGAGGCCGACACCGAGGAGGCCCGGCAGGCCGCGGAGCGGCCGCTGGACGTCATCGAAGGTCCGCTGATGGACGGCATGAAGGTCGTCGGCGACCTGTTCGGCGCCGGGAAGATGTTCCTGCCGCAGGTGGTCAAGAGTGCCCGGGCGATGAAACGGTCGGTGGCCTACCTGGAGCCCTACATGGCCGCCGAGAAGGCGGCCGCGGCCGCCGCCGGGGTACGCCAGCGGGGCCAGGGCAAGATCGTGCTGGCCACCGTCAAGGGCGACGTGCACGACATCGGCAAGAACATCGTCGGCGTGGTGCTGGGCTGCAACAACTACGAGGTCGTCGACCTGGGCGTGATGGTGCCGGCGGCCACCATCCTGGACACCGCCGTCGCCGAGGACGCCGACGCGGTCGGCCTGTCCGGCCTGATCACCCCGTCGCTGGACGAAATGGTCACGGTCGCCGCCGAGATGCAGCGCCGGGGGATGACCCTGCCGCTGCTCATCGGCGGCGCCACCACGTCCCGCCAGCACACGGCGGTGCGCATCGCGCCCGCCTACGACCAGGCCACCGTGCACGTGCTGGACGCCTCCCGGGTGGTCGGCGTGGTCTCCGACCTGCTGCACCCGCAGCGCGCCGCCGTCTTCACCGCCGCCAACGCCGTCGAGCAGCAGCGGCTGCGCGAAGCCCACGCCAACCGCAGCGCCACCAGCCTGCTCAGCCTGGCCCAGGCGCGGGCCAACCCGCAGCGGGTCGACTTCACCGCCCTGCCCAGGCCGGCCTCTGCCGGTGTACAAACGGTGCAGCCGGAGCTGGCCACGCTGCGCGAGTACATCGACTGGCAGTTCCTGTTCCTGGCCTGGCAGCTGAAGGGCAAGTACCCGGCGATCCTTGCCGAACCGGTGGCCCGGGAACTCTTCGACGACGCGAATGACCTGCTGGACCTCATCATCAAGGAGCAGTCGCTGACCGCCCGCGGCTGCTACGGCTTGTGGCCGGCCCACGCCGACGGCGACGACCTGGTCCTGGACAGCGGTGTCCGGCTGCCGATGCTGCGCCAGCAGACCGTCAAGCCGGACGGGCGGCCCAACCGCTGCCTGGCCGACTACCTCGCCCCGCGCGGCGACCACCTGGGCGGCTTCGCCGTCGGCGTGCACGGCGCCGACACCCTGGCCGCCAGGTACGAGGCCGAGCACGACGACTACCGGGCCATCATGGTCAAGGCGCTGGCCGACCGGCTCGCCGAGGCGTTCGCCGAGTACATCCACCTCACCGCCCGGCGCGCCTGGTTCGAACCGGACGCCGAACCGGCCGTGGCGGACCTGCACGCCGAACGGTTCCGCGGCATCCGTCCGGCGCTGGGCTACCCGGCCTGCCCGGACCACAGCCTCAAGCCGCGACTGTTCGACCTGCTCGACGCCGGCGCCCAGGGGATCGGGCTGACCAGCTCGTACGCGATGACTCCGGCGGCCGCGGTGAGCGGGCTGATCTTCGCCCACCCGGACGCCCGGTACTTCACCGTCGGACGGATCGGCGTCGACCAGGTGAGCGACTACGCCGCCCGGTGCGGGGTGGGCGTGGCCACAGCGGAGCGCTGGCTGCGCCCCAACCTGGCCTACGAGCCGCGTTAGCACGCTGCCTGTGCCGGGGGAGGCAGCCTCAGGACAGCTGGCGCAGGACCAGGTCGACGACGGGCTGGTAGTCCTGCGGTCGTTCGGGCCCGGGGCGGCCCTGCCGGGCGCCGCCCTCGTTGCTGGCGATGCGGTACATCAGCGCACGGATGAGCAGCTGGCCCCAGCCGGCGCGGGCGGCGTGCCGGCCGGCCAGTTCGGCCGGTGCGCCGTACCAGGTGAGGGCGTCGACCACGGCGACTGCCTGGGCCCAGAGCGCGGGGCGGAAGTAGAACGACCAGTCGATGACGGCGGGCGGTTGGCCGGGCGCGAACAGCACGTTGCCGAGCAGGTCACCGTGGACCAGTTGGGCCGGCAGGTCGATCGGGCGTCGGGCCCGGCCCAGCCGTAGCAGCAGGTCGGCCATGACTGCGTGCGGGTTGACCGGTAGCTCCTGCCAGGCGACCCGGTCGCCGTAGGACCACGGGTCGTCGCGGGTGTCAAGGAATGCCGGACGGGGTAGCGCGGCGAGCGCCCGGTGGACGGCGTCGGACAGGTCCAGCACCTCGTCCCAGCGGGTGGCGTCGGGCTGGCCGCTGACCGCCTGCCAGGCCTGCCAGCCGGACTCGACCCAGTTGCCGGCCCGGCTGGCCACCGGTAGGGGCATCCGGAACCGCGCTGACGCTGCCAGCGTGGACAGGGCAGCGGCGGTCCACGCCGCCGCCGCGGCATCGTCGCAGGGTTTGACGATCCGGTCGCCGACGCGCCAGGTGCGTCCCTGACCGCCGGGTTCGACTACCGGGACACCAGTGGCGCCGAACGCGGCGAGCACGTGCGCGGGCGGTGCGCAAACCTTCACCAGCTGCACGGTAGCGGTTCAGCGGACAGGTACGCGCGGACCTGTGGGCGGTGGCCCAGCCGCGTTACCTGACATAATGTCAATTATCGAATGCAGGCCGCCGGTGTGGGTGCCCCCACGTGTCGGCAAGGATGGGCCGATGCGGCTGAACCTCGTCGAACACGGCCGCGGTACACCCGTCCTCGCGCTGCACGGCTGGTGCGCCGACCACCGGCTCATGCTGGGCTGCCTGGAGCCGGCTCTACCCGGACCTGCCCGGCATGGGCGCGTCACCGGCACCGGCGCAGCTGGCCGCCAACGACGACATGCTCGCCGCGATCGGCGAACTCGTGGACGACGTGCTGGGCGACGAACCGTTCCTGCTGGTCGGTCAGTCCTACGGCGGGTACCTGGCCCGGGGGCTCACCCGGACCCGACCCGGCCAGGTGCTCGGACTCGCGCTGATCTGCCCGATCGCCAGCCGCCCCGGTCGGCAGCGGCGCAGCCGGCCGGAGCACGTCGTGCTACGTCCGGATGCGCGGCTGATCGCCGCCCTGGATGAGCGGACCGCCCGCGGGTACACCGACATCGCTGTCGTGCAGGATGCCGAAACGCTGCGCCGGTTTCGCGGTGCTCGACGCGGCCGGGCACAACGCCCAGATCGAACAGCCGGCGCTGTGCGAGGCGCTGCTGTCGGAGTGGCTGTACCGGGTCGAAGCACAGCCGTGACGCTGGGACGTCGTCACTGCGGGTCGTCGTAGCGGCCGGCGAGTTCGCCGGCGATCCGGGCGAGTTCCAGCTGGACCGAGCGTGGTCCGAGCACGTCGACCAGGCGACCCCAGCCGGCGAGGTGCCGGGCGATGTCCACCGGTGTCGGCGCACCCAGCTGGACGCGGGCACGACCGTCCTGATCGCCGTCGCTGCGGCAGTGCCGCCCGAACTGGCCGCGCAGGACCGGCAGGAAACGGGCTTCGACGAGCACGGTTGCCCAGGTGCGGGAACGTCGCCCCTCGACCTGTCCGACGACCTGCTGCCAGGCCGCGTCCAGGCTGAAGTCGTCCGGTCGCGGTGCGGTCTGCTCGGTCGGCTCGGCCGCGATGATCCGGTCCACCCGGAAACTGCGCTGACCACGGTCAGTGCCGGCGACGAGATACCAGACGTCGTCCTTGTCGACCAGACCCCACGGGTCGACCAGCCGTTGGGTGCGCTCGGCGGCGCGGTCGGCGTAGGTCAGGCGGATCTTGCGACGCCCGACCACGGCGGTTTGCAGGACGTTCACCAGCTCGGGTCGACGCCGGTCGGGCTGCCCCCAGCCGGTCGGGTCGATCATCGTGGCGGTGGCCGCCGCCTGCGCATCGGCGCGGAAGGTCGACGGCAGCGCCTGCACGAGCTTGCGCAGCGCCGCCCTGGCGTCCGCGGAACCGGCCGCCGCCGGGCCGGCGAGCAGAAACAGGGCTTTCGCCTCGGTGGCGGACAGGCCGCTGAGGTCGGTACGGGCGCCGCCGACGAGCGACCAGCCACCACCGCGACCCGGCTGGGGGTACACCGGAACGCCGGCGACGGACAGCGCCTGCAGGTCACGGCGGGCGGTGGCGAGCGACACCTCCAGCTCGGCCGCCAGCTCGGCGGCGGTCACCCGGCCCCGGGCCTGCAGGACCAGCAGAGCGGCGACCAGCCGGTCAGCGCGCACGGTTCCCCACCCTTCCGCCCTAAAGTGCTCAGTTGGTGAGCACTTTAGGGCCGAGGATGGTGGCTGTCACCCCACCGACGAAGGGACCACCTGCGATGCTGCGAGGACTCACCACCGTCAGCTTCTTCGCCGACGACGTCGCCGCTGCCCGGGACTGGTACAGCGGGCTGCTCTCCGTCGAGCCCTATTTTGTGCGCCACGTCGCGGACCGGCCGGTGTACGTGGAGTTCCGCATCGGCGACTACCAGCATGAGTTGGGCATCGTCGACAGCCGCTTCGCCGGCCCCGACCGGTCCGACCGGGCCGGCGGCGCGCTCGTGTACTGGCACGTGGACGACGTCGCGGGCAGCCTGGCGCGGCTGGTGTCGCTGGGCGCCACGGTGCACGAGAAGGTCGTCGAGCGGGGCCCCGGCTTCGTCACCGCCTCCGTGGTCGACCCGTTCGGCAACCTCCTCGGGGTGATGTACAACCGGCACTATCTCGAGGTTCTCCGGGCAACTCCGGCGGGATGACCTGGAGCGGACCGGCTACCATCCGGCGCATGCCCGAACCACGCCCCGTCGCACCGGGCAGCGCAGAGCCGGCTGCGGACGTCCTCGTCCACGGCGCTGACCGGGCGCCCCGGCGCCCGCTGCTGCTGATCGTCGCGGCGCTGGTGGGCCTCGCCGTCGCCGCCGGGTATGCCCGCACCCATCAGGGCGGGCGGCCGGCGCCGGCGCCGAGCACAGCGGCACCAGCCGGACCGGCCCTGGCGGGTACCGGCGCCACCTGCGCCCGCCAGGTCGGCTCGCAGCTGGTGCTCGGGACGCAGGTGGTCAACCGGTCCAGCGCAACGGTGCAGCTGGTACGGGCCGGTGCCGGGCTGCCGATGGCGGGACTGCGCGCCCGGGAGACCAGTTGGCTGCCGTGCGCGGAGTACCCCGGGGACAGCGCGGCACCGGCCCCGGCGCTGGCCGCCGGGACGAGTACCTGGCTGAGCATCGCCTTCGACGTGCTGGTCGACTGCCCGGCACCGCTGCCCGTGCTGTTCAGCGTCCACTACCTGCGCGACGGCCAGGACAGCCTGGCCGACGTGGGCGGCTTCAACGACCTGGGCGAGGTGCCCTACAGCGGCGGCGTCTGCCCGACCGGGTAGCGTGCGGTCCGGCTCAGTCGGGTGGCAGGGTGCGCCCGCCGGTGTGGAAGTCCGCCGGCTCGGGCCGGATGCGGGTGCGGGTCAGGCAGAACTCGTTGCCTTCGGGGTCTTCCAGGACGACCCAGGAGCCGCCGGCCACGACGCGTTCGCTGCGGCGCGCCCCGAGGCCGAGCAGCCGGTCCAGTTCGGCCGCCTGGTCGACGTCGGCCGGGCACAGGTCGAAGTGCATCCGCAGCTTGCCGGTCTTGGCTTCGGGTACCCGCAGGAACAGGATCGTCGGGGCGTTGCCGGCGCCGGTGATGGCCACGCCGGTGTCGTCCTGGGCGAACTCGCGGTAGCCCAGCGCCCCGGCCCAGAAGGCGGCCAGCAGCTGCGGGTCGGCACAGTCGACGACGATCTCGCCGATCCGGCTGGTCACCGGGCGCCGGCCAGCAGCAGGGCCCGCTCCAGCACGGTGATCAGCGCGTCCCGGACGGAGCGGCGGTCCCGGGCGTCGAAGACGATGACCGGCACGTCGTCCGGGACGGCCAGCGCCCAGCGCACGTCGTCGAGGTCGTGCGGGACCTGGCCGTGGAAGCTGTTGACCGCCACCACGAACGGCAGGCCGGTCTGCTCGAAGTAGTCCACCGCGGGATAGCAGTCGTCCAGGCGGCGGGTGTCCACGATGACCAGGGCGCCGATCGCGCCGTCGGTCAGCTCCCGCCACATGAAGCCGAACCGGTCCTGCCCGGGGGTGCCGAAGAGGTACAGCACGATCTCGGAGTCCAGGGTGATCCGGCCGAAGTCGAGGGCGACCGTGGTGGTGGTCTTCTCCGGTACCTCGCCGGTGCGGTCGATGCGCGCGGCGACCTCGGTGATGGCCGCCTCGGTGCGCAGTACCGGGATTTCGGAGATGTGCCCCACCGCGGTGGTCTTGCCGACTCCGAACCCACCCGCGACGACGATTTTCAATGCGCGAGGGGTACCCACCTCAGTACCCCACCGTCCGCTTGAGCTCCTCGATCAGCTGCGGGGTGAGCACGGCGCCGGCCCGGTTGGCGAAGACGGCCATCTCGTAGGCCAGGTTGCCCAGGTTCGCCTCGCGGGACGCGACCACGCCCATGATGGCGCCTGCACTGATGGCACTGACCAGCAGGTATCCCCCGTCCAGGTCGATGATGACCTTGTTGGGTGCGCCGAAGTCGTACACCGCGCTGGCGCCCTGGGCGAGGCTGATCACCGCCGACGTGATCGCCGCGAGCCGGTCGGCCTCGGCTCTCCCGACCGCTTCCGAACGCGCGATGAGCAGCCCGTCCGAGGAGACGGCGATGGCGTCGATCACCTCGGGGGTGTTCACGGCGAATTGGCGCAGCAGCCAGTTGAACTGCTGTGCGCCGTTGGAGACGGGCGTGGCGTGCACGGTCATGACGGCCTTTCAGACGGTGGGGACGGTACCGGGGGCTGCTGCGCGGTCTCGCCCCGCTCGAAGCCGGCGAACAGCGCGTTGAGCTGGAGACGTTCGGACTCGGGGTCGCGCCGGGCGGGGCGGGGCGCCGCGGCGGCTGCCGGCGTGTCGGCGGCCATCAGGCCGGGGGCCAGGTGCTGGCCGGGGCGGCGGCGGGTCAGGCCGCCGCGCTGCTCGGCGGCCGCGCCGTTGCCGTTGCCGGCCGGGCGGGCGGGGGCCGGTGCCCGCAGTTCGGTGACGGCGGCCGGCCGCAGCGGGCCCGGGGCGGGTAGCGGCGGCGCGGGCCAGGCGGCAACCCGGGCGGGCGCGGCGGTCAGCGCGGGCGGCTGCCCGGCCTCGAGCGCGGGCAGCGGCGGCCAGCTGGGCAGGGCGGGCAGTTCGAGGGTGCCGGCGGCGGGGCCGAACCAGTCGAACTGTTGCCGGCCGGCGGACAGCGCCGCCGGCTGCGGGTCGCTCGGGCGGCGGACCAGGTCGACCGCCGCGGCCGGGCGGAACAGCGACGCCGGTACCCGCACGATCGCGGTGACCCCGCCGCCCGGGGTGGGCTCCAGGCGCACGTTCAGGCCGTGCCGGCGGGCCAGCCGACCCACCACGAACAGGCCGAGCACGGTGGTCGGGGCGACGTCGAGGCGTTCCCGGTCGACCAGGCGCCGGTTCTCCTCGGCGATGCGGTCCTCGGTCAGGCCCAGCCCGTGGTCGCTGACCCGGATGGTGAGCTCGTCGCGCAGTTCGGCGGAGACGGCCACCGGCGAACCGGGCGGGGAGAAGTTGACCGCGTTGGCGAGCAGTTCGCCCAGGATCAGCCGCAGGTCGTCGACGAAGCCGGCGGTGACCGTCACCGGCGCCACCATCGGCACCTGGACCTGCGCCTCGGGGCCGAGGTCGGCGCAGACGGCGGTAACCACGTCGGCGAGCAGCGCCGGGGAGCCGCCGGCGCCCTGGTCGACGATGCCGGAGACGACCAGCAGGCTGTCGGCGCTGCGGCGCAGCTGGGTGCGCTGCTGGTCGAGGCGGGCCAGCTGCTCGACGGCGCGCGGGTCGCTGACCAGGCCGCGCAGCGCCAGGACCTGGCTGCGCTGCCGGCCGACCAGGTTCTGGGTACGCCGGGCGATGTTGGCGAACATGACGGCGACGTTGCGCCGGGAGTTGACCTGCTGCTCGACCAGCGCCGTGGCGGTGGACTGTACCTGGTTGAAGGCGGCGGCCAGCTCGCCGATCTCGTCGGGGCTGGTGATGTCCACGTCGGACAGGCGCAGCGGGGGCGCCTCGTCGGCGTCGGTGTCGGTGATGCGGACCAGTTGCCGTTGGGCCAGCGTGGCCACCTCGGTGGCGGCCCGGGTGAGCTGGCGCAGCGGCCGGGCGATCGAGTTGGAGATGGTCCGGGCCAGCCAGAAGACGGCCAGCAGCAGCACCACGCCGGCGACGCCGACGGCGACGGCGAGGCGCAGCGCGGCGGTGGAGCGCTGGTTGGCCGAGGTGGCCACGTCGCGGGTGATGCGGTCCTGGGCGACCTGGCGCAGGGTGGTGTAGGAGACGGCGGCGGACAGGGCGTCGGCCACGGTCAGGTCGTCGGCGCTGCGGTCGGTGCGGTTGACCGTGGCGACCAGTTGGGTGATGCGGTCGGCGGCCTGACCGGAGGTGATCTGGGCGAGCAGCTGCCCCTGCTCCGGCTGGGCCAGTTCGACCAGTTCGTCGGTGAACTGGTCCTCGGCGGTGGCGGCGGCGTTCACCAGGCCGACCGGGAAGTGCAGGTCACCGGCGGCGGCCACCAGGGTGGCGCCGAGGCTGGCCGCCTCCTCGTTGGCCCGGGTCAGGGCGTCCAGGGAGTGCAGCTCGCGTACCCCGTCGACGTCGGCGTCCTGCGGGTTGGTCAGCCGCAGCTGGTCGATCAGGTCCGCGATGGCCCGCCGGTACGCCTGGTAGGCGGTTTCGGCGGTGATGGAGCGGGTGAGGAACAGCGAACGCACGGCGGCGAGGTTGGACAGCGACCGGTCGGCGCGGCGGACCACGGTGGCGGTCTCCGGCCGGGTGCGCAGCCCGGCCAGGTCGGCGCTGGCGGTGGCGGACTGGGCGACCAGGGCGGTGCGGTCCAGCTGGGTGGAGGTCAGGTAGGCCAGCGCCAGCAGCCGTTCGCGCTGCAGGTCCTGGATGAACACGCCGACGTCGCGGGCGGTGGCGGTGGCCCCGGCGGTGGCCCGGGCCAGTCGGGCGTCACCGGCCCGTTCGAGCAGGAACGGGGTCATGGTCAGCAGGACGGCGACCATGGGCAGGGCAGCGAGCGCGACCAGCTTCTGCCCGATGCCGAGCCGGACGAGCATCAGTGGGCCCCCCGGTGGTTGGTCGCGGGGCGACCGGCCAGTACGGGTTCCGGCTCACGGGCGGCTTCGGCGCTGCGCCGGGGCCGGGTGGTGTTCTGCGGCGCGGGGGCGGGCGGGTCGACGACCGGCCGGGGCCGGCGGCGGGTCAGCAGGGCGACGACGGCGAGCAGGTAGGCCAGGATGGCGCCGCCGCCGGCCAGCTGGTGGCGCTGGCGCAGCTGGTCGAGCTGACCGGCGCGGGTGATGAGCAGGTTGCCGACCTGGGTGAGCAGCGAGTGGGTGAGCGGCAGTGCGGTGTCGAAGATCGCCTTGGAGCCGGTGACCAGCTGGTCGGCGGTGGCCGGGGCGGTCTGGGTGACGGCGGTCGGCGGGGTGAAGGCGGCCACGGCGGTACGGAAGGCGTCCAGCGGCAGGGCGATGGTGGAGCCGAGGGTGTGGTTCTGGGTGGCCGAGATGGCCTTGTTGAGGTCGTTGGTGACGGTCTCACCGTCGCTGGCCACGGCGTAGCGGGCGATGGCGGCGCGTTCGGCGTCGTCCCCGGTGAGCATCGCGGTACCGGCGAGGCTGGCCAGGTCGGCGGCCCGACCGGCCTGGACCATCACGTCGGGCAGCGCGACCAGGGCGGACTGGGCGGCGTAGTAGAGGTCGTCGTCGGAGTCGTGGGTGAGGCCGGCGTTGTCGCCCGCGGTCCGGCCCAGGTTGATGGCCAGCGCCACCACGTCACTCCAGGTCTGGTACCGCTCGCGTGGGGTGCCGGTGTCGGCCAGCGCGCTCTCGGCCTTGGTACGCAGGTCCAGGAAGCGCTGGGTGGTGCCCAGCAGGGCGCCGTTGGCCTGGTCGGCGACGGCCACGCTGCTGAAGGATTTGCGCAGCTTGTCAGGGTCGACCTTGGCGCCGCGCACGGCGGCGGTCTGGGCCTGCACGAGTTGGCCGATGAGCCCGGTCATCGGGTGCAGGTAGGCCACGCCACGCTGCTCGCGGTCGGTGCGGTCGTGGGCCTGGGCGCGGGCCTGCCAGGTGCTGGTGAGGACCACGCCGAAGGACCCGGCGACCACCGACGCGCAGACGAACAGCACGGTGGCCCGCAACCAGGCCCGACGCGTCTGTGCCACTGGAATCCTCCCCTTCACCCCTGTGTCACCGTGGCTAGTGCGGACCGTAAAGGCAACAGCCGATCGGTCAGCGCCTATCGGCCATGAAGCCCGGACCGGGCGATACCGCATCTTTCGACACGCGGGGCGGCTGTGTGGCGATGTCGGTGGCGCCTGGTAGAAAGCAGGGAGTCAAACATGTGTTCGGATGCGCAGCCGCGTCGACGCCGGTGATCCCGGCGGCCCGAGCGGCGGCGGGGGCAGAGTGGGAGTGGCTGTGGCGGCGGGACTGTCCACGCGGGATGTGCAGATGGTACGGGAGGCGCTGGCCGCCGGGCGCCGGCCCCGGGTGGTGTTCACCCCGGCCGCCGGGCAGATCGCCGGCCAGCAGGGTCAGGTCGTGCAGTTGACCGATCCGGCGGCCGGGGAAGACTTCGTGGTGGTCCGCTTCGGCCGCGACGAACTGCCCTTCTCTCCTGCCGAGGTGAGCGTGGTGCCCAGGGGCACGGCCGGCCGCCGGGCACGGGATGCCGGGCGCGGCAAGCAGTCCGGGGCGGCGGGCGACCCATCCGCCGCCGCTTCGGCCGGTGAGCCGCCCGGCAGACAGGCTGCCGCCATTTCGGCAGGTGAGTCATCCGGCAAACAGATCGCCGCCGCTTCGGCGGGTGAGCCACCGGGGAAACAGACCGGCGCCATCTCGGGTAGCCCGCCCGGGCGGCAGGCCGCTGCCGGGGCGGCCGATCGTCGGTCCGGGAAGCAGGCCGCTTCTGCGGATGGCCCGGCTGCGAAGCCGGTGGCCGCCGCTGGGCCGGCCGGTGACCGGTCCGCGCAGCCGGCCGGGGGCGCCACGGTGGCCACTGACCGGGGCAGCCGGGGCGTACCGGCGCGTCGCGGCGCGGCTCCGACGCAGCGCCGACCGGACGTGGCGACCCCGGACCCGGATGCGACGATGCCCGCCGGGGCGTCACCGGCCGGCAGCGGCGACGCCCCGCAGCAGGGCACCGCACCGCTCCCCCAGCCCGACCGGCCGGCCGCCGGCGGTACCCGTCGACAGGAGAATCAGAGCGTGGACAGTCAGGAGACCCCGACCGGCGCGCCCCGCCGTACCCCGCGGCAGGCCAAGCCGAAGGCGCCAGCCGCGCTGACGGTGACCCTCGCCTACGCCGAGGGCGAGTGGACGGTCGGCGCGACGCAGGGCAGCCGGGCGCTGGCCAAGCCGTACGTGATCAAGCCGGCCGAGGCGTTGAAGTTCGTCGGCCTGCTCGACGTCCCCGGCGTGCACGAGGCGGTGGAGCAGATCATCGCCGCCGAACGGGACACCGCCCGCGGCCAGGCCGAGCGGCTGCGCGCCGAACTGGCCGAGGTGGAGGCCAAGCTCGCCGAGCTGGGCGCCTGAGCGGGCCGGCCGGCTCGTCGCGCCGGGGCCGCCCGGTGACGTGGCGGGCCCCGGCGCCGGCCGGTCAGCCGGGGATGTGCGCGACGCCGATGCGGCGACGGAAGACCCAGTAGGTCCAGCCCTGGTAGAGCAGCACGATCGGGGTGAACACCAGGGCCACCACCGTCATGATCTTCAGCGTGTACGGGCTGGACGAGGCGTTGTCGACGGTCAGCGTGCCGGCGGCGGTGAGGGTGGACGGCAGCACCGTCGGGTAGAGCGCGGCGAACAGCGCCGCCACGGTCAGCGCGATGGCCGCCGCGGTACCGGCGAACGACCAGCCTTCCCGGCCGGCGCGGACCGCGGCCAGGCCGGCGACCAGGCACAGGGCGGCGGCAACGGACAGCAGCAGGGAGCCGGTGCTGTGCCGGATGGTGGCCGTCCAGGCCAGGAACGCCACCGTCAGCGGCGCGGCCAGCACGCCCAGCCGCAGCGCCAGCCTACGGGCCCGGACCCGGACGTCGCCGACGGTCTTCAGCGCCAGGAACACCGCCCCGTGGGTGGCGAACACGGTCAGCGTCACCAGCCCGGCGAGCAGGGCGTAGGGGTGCAGCAGGTCGAGGAGGCCGCCGACGTACTCGTGCCGGGCGTCCAGTGGGACCCCGCGCACGATGTTGCCGAACGCCACCCCCCACAGCAGGGCCGGTACCGCCGAGCCGACCACGATGCAGGCGTCGAAGCGGCGCCGCCAGGCCGGGTCGGGGCGCTTGCCGCGGTACTCGAAGGCCACCCCGCGCAGGATCAGCGCCACCAGGATGAGCAGCAGCGCCAGGTAGAAGCCGGAGAACAGGCTGGCGTACCACTCGGGGAAGGCGGCGAAGGTGGCGCCACCGGCGGTGAGCACCCACACCTCGTTGCCGTCCCAGACCGGGCCGATGGTGTTGATCAGGACCCGGCGGTGCGGTTCGTCCCGGCCGAGGACCGGCAGCAGCATCCCGACGCCGAAGTCGAAGCCTTCCAGGACGAAGTAGCCGGTCCACAGCACCGCGATGAGGATGAACCAGACGTCGTGCAGGTGCATGTCAACCCCTCCCGGGTCAGTAGGCGAAGGCCAGTGGCTGCTCGTCGGTGTCCGGCACCGGTTGCGGCGGGGTGACGTCGGGCAGGCCGGCGCGGATGCTGCGCAGCAGCAGGCCCACCTCGACGACGGCCAGCGCGCCGTAGAGCAGGGTGAAGACGGTCAGCGAGGTGACCACTTCGGCGGTGGAGACGGTCGGTGAGACGCCGGCCGAGGTCTGCAGCTGGCTGAAGACGATCCAGGGTTGCCGGCCCATCTCGGTGAAGATCCAGCCGAACGAGTTGGCGGCCAGCGGCAGCAGGGGCAGCGCCACGGCGGCGCGCAGCAGCCAGCGGGCGCCGCGCGGGGCCCGTGGGGTGTCCGGGTCGGCGAAGCCGGGGGTACGGCCACCGCGCAGCGCCCAGAGCGCCCAGAGGGCGGCGACTGCGGCGGCCATGCCGACGCCGATCATGAGCCGGAAGGTCCAGTAGGTGACCGGGATGATCGGCTTGTAGTTGCCCGGGCCGTAGGTCTGCTCGTAGCGGGCCTGCAGGTCGTTGATGCCCTCGACGCGGCCGTCGAAGTGGCCGGTGGCCAGGAAGGACAGCAGGTCGGGGGCGTCCAGGGAGTAGAGCGGGCGGCTGCCGTCCAGGGTGCCGACGGTGAACACGGAGAACGGCGCGGGCTGGGCGGTGGTGTAGAGGGCTTCGGCGGCGGCCATCTTCATCGGCTGTACCTCGGTCATGATCTTGCCCTGGATGTCGCCGGTGACGGCGAGGGCGGTCGCGGCGACCAGGGTGGTCCAGGCGCCCACTTTCATGGCCGAGCGGAACGCCGCCCGGGTGGCCGGGTCGGGCCGGCGGATCGTGTGCCACAGCGCCACGGCCAGCACCAGTGCCCCGGCGGACAGGAACGCCCCGGCGACGGTGTGCGGGAAGGTGATCAGCGCGACCTTGTTGGTCAGCACGGCCGGGAAGTCGGTCAGTTCCGCCCGCCCGCGCGCCTGGTCGATGCGGAAGCCGACCGGGTGCTGCATCCAGGAGTTGGCGGCCAGGATGAAGTAGGCGCTCAGCAGCGTGCCGACCGCGACCAGCCAGATGCAGGCCAGGTGGACGCGGCGGGGCAGCCGGTCCCAGCCGAAGATCCACAGGCCGATGAAGGTGGACTCCAGGAAGAACGCCAGCAGCGCCTCGATGGCCAGCGGGGCGCCGAAGATGTCGCCCACGAAGCGGGAGTAGCTGCTCCAGTTCATGCCGAACTGGAACTCCTGCACGATGCCGGTGACCACGCCCATCGCGATGTTGACCAGGAACAGCTTGCCGTAGAACTTGGTGAGCTTGAGCCAGCGCTCGTCGCCGGTGCGTACCCAGGCGGTCTGCAGGCCGGCGACGATGCCGGCCAGGCCGATGGTCAACGGGACGAACAGGAAGTGGTACACGGTGGTGGCGCCGAACTGCCAGCGGGCCACGTCCAGGGCGTTCATGCCGCGCTCCCCCTCATATGTCGCCGCGCTACGTGTTGTGTGTCCACGTATACAGGACGGCTCGGGGCGGTCGACGACCAGCCCCTCCCGGGGAGGAGTAGAGCACCAGGGGAACGCCGCGGATCAGGGGCGAACGACCCTGGTCCCGGCGGCGCAGTGTCAGGCGGTGGGGCGGCGCTGGCGCAGGTAGCTGAGCACCGCTTCGCGGGTGGTACGCACGCCGAGCATGTCGCGGGCCTGGGCGATACGCCGGTTCGCGGTGCGCAGCGACAGGTACTCGGCCGCCGCGGCGGCCGCGATCGTCTCCCCGTTGGCCAGCCGGTCCAGCAGCGCCCGCTGCTCCGGCAGCAGCGCCGGACCGGCCGCCGACGACTCCACCACCGAGGAGGTGACCGGCTCCTGCTCCGGGTCGCGCGTCACCGGGCCGAGCCGGCGCAGGTCACCCAGCAGCGCCCGGCCCACGTCGCTGGACTCGTCGGCGATCGCCACCACGCCGGCGCCCCGAGCCGCCGCATGCACCGCCAGCTGCGCAGTGTCCACATCGACCACCCGACCGTAGAGGACCACCCGGGCATCGCTGACGTCCCAGGCCGGATCCGGCAGAGCAAAGCCCTCCCTGGTCCGCCAGCCCGCCCGGACCAGGCGGCGCAGCGCCGAACTGGCCTCGCTTGTTGTCGACACCACGTAACGCGGTGTAGCGGTCATGCGAGCACCTCCAGAGCGAGAGCCGCCGCCTCCGTCCGGGTGTGCGCCCCCAATTTGCGCATGCCGGAGCGGATGTGCGTCTCGACTGTCTCGCGTGAGATACCTAGCTGTCCAGCGATCCGGCGCGTCGGTTCCCCCCGGGCCACCTGCGTGAGTACCTCACGCTCACGTTCAGTGAGTTCGTCCCCGGCGCGTGGTCCGCGCACGTCCCGGCGCACCGCGTGCCGGCGCAGCGCGCGGCGGATCCGGCCGAGCAGGACCACCAGTCCGGCCTCCTCGGCCAGCTGCTCGGCACGCAGCAGCGGCGGCACCGCGGCCGCTGCGCCGGGCTCGTGCAGGCCGTGCGCGAGCAGGCAGCGCACCTCTTCCCGGCGGGCCAGGTCGTGCCAGTCCGCGGCGGCCCGGTCGAACTCGGCCGCCGCGTCCGCCGACGGCACCGCGGCCCAGGCGCGCAGGGTCCGCAGCACCGGAGCCGGATGCTCGCCCGGCCCAGCGGCCGCGGCATCGGCGGGCTGCTCGGCGGCGGCCGGCGGGGGCTGCGTACCGGCGTCGAAGGCCGCCCAGCGGCTGGTGATCTGGCGCAGCCCGGCCACCAGCGGAGTACCACCGGTGGCGCCGGGGGCCGCCGCCCGCTCCGGCTGCCCGTCCAGCCAGGCGGCTTCCCGGCGTACCCAGTCCAGCAGCTGCGCCACCGGGGCGGGCAGGGCGCCGGTCGCCGACAGGCGCGACTGCGCGGCGGCGAGCAGGCCACCGTCGGCCTCGACCAGGCCGGCCGCCGCGACGGCGTAGCCGCGGGCCAGGGCCGGCAGCGTACGGTCGGTCAGGTCCCCGGCGCGGGAGAGCACCTCGTCGCCGGCCGCACCGCGCAGCGCCAGGCACCACAGCCGGGCAGCCACGAACCGGGTCTGCCAGGAGTAGGCCAGGTCCGGCGCGCAGGCCGCCGCCGCCGCCTGCGCGGCCGCCGCCGCCTCGCCCAGCCGACCGTCCCCGGCCAGGGTCTCCACCAGCAGCCAGGCACACCAGCGGGCGGTCAGCAGGTCGCCGGCCGCGGCGGCGGTCTCGGCGGCCGTGGCCAGGGCACGCTCCCAGGCCGGCTCGCGGGCCGCGGCGTACACGGCGGCCACCGCGGCGGCCAGGCCCGGGGTGCCGGGATCGGTGACCTGGCGGGCCGCGGCCAGCGCCGCCGGGCGGTCCCGGGCCAGCAGGTCCAGCAGGACCAGCCGGTCCCGGACCGCGCGCAGCGCGGCAGGCGCGTGCGGCCCCACGCCGGCCACCGCACGGGCGGCGCCGGCCGGGTCGCCCAGCTGCAGCAGTGCCTCGCCGCGCAGCACGGCGGCCGGGGCGTCGGCCAGCCGGCCCAGCACCCGCAGGCAGGTCTGCGGCCAGCCGACGGCCAGGCTGGCCGCCGCCGCACGCAGCCGTACCCTCGGCTCCGGCTCGACCCCGGGCAGCTCGCAGGCCAGCGCGTAGAGTTCGGCGCGCTCGCCGGCGGTACCGGCGCGACCGGCGGCGGCCACCGCGCGGGCGTACGCGGCCGGCCCCTCGCCCGCGGCGGCCAGGTGCCGGGCCGCCTCCCGCGCCGGCACGGCCTCGGCCAGCGCCCGGTGCAGGGCGGCCCGTTCGGCGGGGGCGAGCAGGCCGGCGGCCACCTCGGCGACGTAGGGCGACACCGGCGCGGCCGCCCCGTCGGAGGTCGTCACCAGGCCGGCGTCGACGAGTTCGGGCAGGCCGGCGCCGAGCAGCGCCGCCGTGGCGGGGCGGCGCAGCAGGCCGAGCGCGGCCATCGCGGTACGCGCCGGGCGGGTCAGGTCGGCCAGCGCCGTCGCCACCGCATCGGCCAACACATCGGTCACCGGGTCAGCCTCGCGCACCGGCTCGGGGGGCCCGTCGGACGGATTGTCCGACGCCGGGCCGGAAAGTTTTGGATCTTTCCTGGCGTGCGCGGCGAGCGCCCGCAGCGCCAACGGATTGCCACCGGCCCGGCGCAGCAGGCCGGCCACGGCCGCCGACGGCAGCCCCGGGGCCAGCTGACCGACCAGCGCGGTGGCCGCCCCGGCGGACAGTGCGGGGACGGTCAGCCAGAGCGCGTCGGCGCCGAGCGCAGCCGGGTCCAGCCGGTGCGGGGTACGGACGGTGGCGGCTATCCGACAGTGTCCGGCGATCGCCGGCAGCGCCGCCAGGGTCGCCTCGTCGGCCCACTGGAGGTCATCGAGCAGCAGCAGCCCGTGACGCACCCGGGAACGTACCGCCTCGGCCAGCAGCGCGCCGTCGTGCGTGGGCAGGCGTACCCGCAAGGCCCGGGACAGCGCGAAGCCGGGCGTACCGCGCAGCATGGCCAGCGCGCCACCGGCGAACACCGGACCGTGGAACGCGGCCCCGACCTGCGCCAACAGCGTGCTGCGGCCGATCCCCGGCGGCCCGGTGAGGATCACCAGGCCGGCCGTGGACAGCCGCTGCGCCGCGTCCCGCAGCACCGCGTCGGACACGCCCATCTCCCCCTGTCTGCCGGTACCCTGTGCCGGCCGGACCGCAACCGATCAGGCCCCCCACCTGCCAGCCGACCCCACCCACCTGCCAGCCGGTCCCCACTATGGGGCCTGGCACGAACATGGGATCCTGCGCCGGCAGGATATTCGTAATGTGGATCGCAACCGCGGAAGCTCCGCGATCGCGATGAACTTGAGCAGCCACCCCGGAGGGACATTATGAGCGAGTACGACCCGAGCGCCGACTCGTCGCTCAGCGACGACAGCAGCGTCGACACCGACACCAGCTACGACGACAGCAGCGTGGTGGCCGAGTTCCACGGCAGCGCCGAGGAGCTGGTCGACACCGACGGCGACGGCTACGCCGACGAGGTGCTCGTCGACACCGACGGCGACGGCGACGCCGACGCGGTCTACACCCACAGCTTCGGCGGCGGCCACGAACTGGACACCCTGTCCGTGGACACCGACGGCGACGGGCACATCGACCTGGTCGAGGCCGACCAGAACCACGACGGCCGGGTCGACCTCGTCGAGCAGGACCGCAACCACGACGGGCTGGTCGACGCGGTGGCCGCCGACACCAACTACGACGGGCGCGCCGACTACGCTCAGGTCGACACCGACTACGACGGTGACCCGGACCTGACCGCCGTGGACAGCAACAACGACGGTACCTTCGACACCGTGCACTACGAGGACCCGTCGACCAACCCGCTGGCCGGGCTGACCACCGACGACGCCAGCGCCCCCAGCCCGTACGCGACGAGCTGAACGGATGGCTCCGGGACCACTGAGCTCGCGGGTGGCCGCCCTCTGCCAGGAGGTCGGCCCCCGGCTCGGTGGTGCCACCCAGACACAGGTCAACGACGTGCGGCGGCGGCTGGGCGAGCCGCTGCGGATCGCGATCGCCGGACGGCTCAAGGCTGGCAAGTCGACGCTGGTCAACGCGCTCATCGGCCGACGGGTGGCACCGACCGAGGTGGGCGAGTGCACGCGCATCGTCACCCAGTTCCGGTACGGACCGGCCGACCGGGTCGACGTCGTCCGCAAGGACGGCAGCCGGCTCAGCCTGCCGCTGGACGAGTCCGGCATGATCCCGCAGCGCCTCGGCGTGCCCCGCGGCGACATCTCCTACGTCGACGTGGCGCTGACCAGCAACCACCTGCGCGACCTGATGGTCGTGGACACGCCGGGGCTGGCCAGCGCCAACACGTCGGTGAGCGCGGGTGCCCGGCGGTTCCTGTTCAACGAGGCGCCCATCGACGACGACATCGACGAGGAGTCGGTGGGGGCGCTGTCCGGCGCCGAGGCCATCGTCTACGTGTTCACCCAGTCGGTACGCGCCGACGACGTGGCCGCGCTGGAAGCGTTCCGGGCCATCTCGGCGCGGCTGTCCAGCAACCCGATCAACTCCCTCGGCCTGTTCAACAAGGTGGACAAGCTGGTCGGCGGGGCCGCCGACCCGTGGCCCATCGCCGGCCCGCTCGCCGGTGACCAGGCGGCCGTGATGCGCCGGGTGGTCTCCGACGTGGTACCCGTCGTCGGGCTGCTCGCCGAGACCACCGAGGCCGGCCGGCTCACCGCCGCCGACTGCGAGGCGCTGCGCTCCCTGGCGCTGCTGCCGCTGGCCGACCGGACCGTACTGATGGCCAGCGTCGACCTGTTCACCTCACGCGAGTGCGGGGTGCCCCGGGAGGCCCGGGAGCGGCTGCTGCGCCTGCTCGACCTGTACGGCATCGGCTACGCCATCGCCCAGCTCGGCGCCAACCCGCAACTGGCCACCGGGGAACTGATCCGGATGCTGCACTCGGTGTCCGGCTTCCCCCGGCTGCGCTACGCCCTGGACAACGTGTTCCGCTGGCGCAGCGACGCGATCAAAGCCGGCTGGGCGCTGTCCAGCCTGGAGAAGATCGCCAGCCACGCGCAGCGCCCGGCCGACCGGGAAGTGCTGCGCGACGGCATCGAGCGGGTGCTGCAGCAGCCCGACGCGCACCGGCTGCGGCTGCTGGAAGTCGCCCAGCTGGTCAGCACCGGTGCGGTGGACCTGCCCGAGTCGATGGAGGGCGAGCTGACCCGGCTGGCCCTGTCCAACGACGCCAAGTTCATCCTCAGCCTGCCGGGCGCCGGCGTGGACGAGCTGAACAAGGCTGCCCTGGAGGCGGCCAACCGGTGGCGGGCCTACGCGGTCGCCGGCGCCAGCCCCGCCCAGTCCCGGGTGGCGCTGGTCGCCCACCGCGGGTTCTTCCTGCTCTCCCAGCACGTACGCGGGCAGGGCGCGCTGCGGTGAGCGCCGCGCCCGCCAGCCCACCCCTGCGCACAGCGAAGGAACGCCTCGTCATGCCGGAGCACATCCGCCGCCGTATCGCCCTGGCCGCGGCCGTCGTCGTCGGCCTGGTCAGCGCCGTGGCCATCGGGCTGCAGACCCGGTCGTGGATCGCCGCGGCGATCACCGTGCTGGCCACCCTGCTGGCCGGCGCGGTCAGCCTGGCCATCACGCCGGTACCCGCCGCAGCCGCATCGACCGGTCCCGCCACGGCCGTCACCGGTGCGGTACCGGTCGCCGCTGCGGGAGCGGCCGGACCGGGCGAGGCGGTCGCCGTCCGGGAGCGGGCCGCGCTGGTGGCCGCGAGCCTGTACCTGCGCGACCGGCTCACCAGTGTGGCGCTGACCGACCGGCTGGACCGGGAGCTGGCCGCCGTGGGCGTCCTGCCGGTGGCACCGGTCGGCGAACGCTTCGACCCGTCCCGGCACACCGCCGAAGGCGCCGTACCCACCGGGGACCCGCAGCTGGCCGGCGTCATCGCCACGGTGGAGGCGCCCGGCTGGGCCGACCGTGGGGTACTGCTGCGCCCGCCCGCGGTCACCGTGTACCAGCCCGGGCAGCCGACATGACCGCCCCCGAGCAGCGGCCGGCCGGCGGCAGCAGCGAGGCGGCCCGCGACGCGGCCACCGCGAAGCTGCTCAAGCAGGCCATCGACGCCAACCTGGCGGTGCTGCGCAAGTCGGACCCGGACGCCGCTGCCGACCTGGACCAGCTGCGCCGTCGCGAACTGCGCCGGCCCGGTTTCGCCATCGTCGGGGAGACCAAACGGGGCAAGTCGTCCCTGGTCAACGCGCTGATCGGGGTGCCCAACCTGTCCCCCGTGGACGCCGCCGTGGCCACTTCGTCGTTCCTGGAGTTCAGCTACGGTGACCAGCCGTCCGCCCGGGCCTACCTGCCCGGCCGGGAAGACCCGGTGCCGCTGGACCCGGCGCAGCTGCGCGACTGGGGCACCGTGCTGGGCCGGCTGCCCGAAGGGGTACGCCCGCCCCGGCGCATCGAGGTCAACCACCCGGCGCCGGTACTGAAGTACCTGAGCCTGGTGGACACCCCCGGCGTCGGCGGGCTGGACTCCATGCACGCCGAGATCGCCATGGACGCCGTCAGCCGCTGCACCGCGCTGCTGTTCGTGGTGGACGCCTCCTCGCCGTTCTCCAAGCCGGAGCTGAACTTCCTCATCGAAGCCAGCAAGCGGGTCAACTTCGTGGTGTTCGCCCTGACGAAGGTGGACGCCTACCCGGGCTGGCGCACCATCCTGGCCGACAACGTCGGGCAGCTGGAGGCGCACGCCCGCCGGTTCGCCAAGGCGCCCTGGTTCCCGGTGTCGGCGCGGCTGGCCGAAATGGCCATCACCGTGCCGGCCGCCCGGGACGAACTGGTCAGGGAGTCCCGGATCGGGGAACTACAGCACGCCCTGATCACCCTGGCCGGCAAGGGTCACCTGCTCATCGAGGCCAACGTGCTGCGGGCCCTGCGCAGCGAGTTCGTCCGGATGACCGAGGAGACCAACACCCGGATGGCCGCCACCGACCCGGACCCCGGCGCCGCCGACCGGGCCCGGGAGGACCGCAGCAAGCTGGCCGCCCGTAAGCGCACCGAGTCGCGTCAGTGGCAGCTGGCGCTGTCCACCGAGACGCAACGGGCCCGGGTGGAGGCCACGGCGCGGCTGCGTACGTACATCACCGAACTGCAGGACCAGCTGCTCACCCGGATCGAGAAAGGCAGCTCCGGCGACCTGAAGGGCCTGCCGGAGGAGGTGGACCGGGCGCTGCAGGCGCTGTCGGTGCGGCTCTCGCAGGACCTGGAGTGGCGCTTCCGCCAGGTCGGCGAGCGGGTACTGGCGCAGGTGTTCAGCCCGCAGGAGCTGCAGCACGTGCTGCGCCGGCTCAACGCCCGGCTGCGCCACGCGCTGAGCACCAAGCCGCAGCGGGAAAAGGGCGGCGGGGACAACGCCATCGTGGTGATGAGTTCGGCGAGCATGGCGGTGGCGGCCGGCCGGTACGCGGCCACCGGCGCCGGGGCGCTGGGCCTGGCCGGCATAGCCGGGGCCGGGCTGGTGCTGCCGGTCGTCGGCATCGGGCTGGGCCTGGCCGCCGGGGCGTTCATGGTGTGGAAGCGCAAGAGCATGACCGACAAGGTGCAGCAGCGTACCTGGCTGCGGGAGGTGCTCAGCGAAGCCCGGGCGGCGCTCTCCGACGAGGTGGCCAACCGCTTCACCGATCTGCAGTACGCGCTCACCCTGGCGCTGGACGACGCCATCGAACGCCGGCTGCAGCAACTCGACGCGCACATCGCCGAGATCGACAAGGCGATGGCCGAGGACAAGCAGTCCCGCGCCAAGAAGAAGGCCGCGCTGCAGGCCGCCCGGGAGGCGCTGCTGGCCCGGCTCAAGTCGATCGACGAGGTGGTCGCCAAGGTAGGGCAGATCGCCCCGGCCAGCCCGGCGGACGCGCGGGGGTGAGGCGTGGACCATGACGACTGGCCCGACCACGCCCCGGAGCCGACCGACGACCCGAGCCCGCCCCCGGGCGACGACGCCGGCTACCCCGACGACACCGGATACCACGACGCCTACCCGGACGACGTGCAGCCGGACGACCCGCAGCCGGACGACGTGGCCGGCGGTGGCGGCGACGACCCCCGGCACCCGACCGACGACGACCTCGGCAGCGACGACCTCAGCAACGCCCCCGACGACCAGTCCCCCAGCGACACCACCGGACCGGACGACCACGCGTATCCGCCGACCGGTGACGCGCCCGCCGACCAGGAACCGCCGGACGACCACAGCGGCGCGGCGCAGCAGCACCCGGACCGGCAGGACCCGGCGGACGACCACGAAACCACCGCCGACCACGAAACCACCGCCGACCCCGAGGCCGACGGTGACCACGCGGCTGCCGGGGACCATGCCGCTGCCGGGGAGGACGACGGGACGGCGCCCGAGCAGCCGGCTGAGGACAGTCCGCACGAGCAGGCCACCCCGCCGGACGACGGTGGCGACGAGCACGGCGCGGCCGACGCGGAGAGCTTCGGCGCCGGCGTGGACAGCGCCGAGCACCACCCGGGCTGGCACGACGACGAGTTCCCACCGCAGCTGGAGCTGACCCCGCCGGAGCCGGTCGACGGCTTCCCGTGGAGCGACCCGGACACCCTCGGCCCGGCGGACGTCGGGCAGTTGCCGGACGCCGTCGGCGACGTTGGGCCGGCCGACGCCGACGACCTGCTCGACTACGCCGGCCTCACCGCGCAGGACGACGTCAACCCGTGGGAGCAGCTGCTCGCCTCGGACGACCCGGCCACGTCCGCGCTGGCCCGCTGGTGGAGCAGCGCCGGCTGAACCGGCTCAGATCACCGCGGCGATCAACAACACCACCAGCAGTACCGCCGCGACCAGGATGAGCGCGATGAGCAGGCCGGACCGGCCGCCGCTGGCCGCCGGGGCGGGCACCGGGCGGGGCGCCGGCGCCGGACGCACGATCGCCGGCGCCGGCGTCACCGGCCGGGCCACCGGAGCCTGCTGCTGCGGCATCGGCTGCTGCTGGGGCATGGGCTGCTGTTGGGGCATCGGCTGAGCGACCGGCATCGGCTGCTGGTTCACCGGGCGGGCCACCGGCGGTGACACCGGACGCGGCTGCCCCGCCGGCTGGGCGATCCGAGGCGGCTGCGGGGCGGGACGTGGCATCGCCGGCTGCGGCGGCGCCCAGTTCTGCGGCCGCGGCTGCGCCGCAGCCGGGCGCAGCGCCGGGGTGAACACCTGCGGCACGCCGGAGTGCGTCGACGGGCCGGCCGTCCCGGGCGCCGGGGCCGGGGCGCCGATGCACAGCGCACCCTCGACCACCACGGTCTCCGGCTGCTCCAGGATGGTCGGCGGCAGGCCCAGCTCGGTGTGGATCAGATGCGCCGCCAGCGGGATCCGGCTGGAGCCGCCGACCAGGAAGATGCCGGCCAGGTCGGCCGCGCCGATCCCGGTCTCCTTGATGCACCGGGCCAGGCACACCACGGTGCGCTCCAGCTGCGGGCGGGCCAGCGTGTCGAACTCCTCCCGGGTCAGGTGCGCGTCCAGCTCCAGCGACGGCAGGTGGATGTCGGCGCTGGTGGTCCGGGACAGCATCTCCTTGGCGGCCTTGACGTCGTCGTAGAGCAGCCGGCGCAGCCGCCGCTCGTTGGCGTCGCCCGGCGCGGTCAACACCCGCCACTGCTGCGGACTGCTCTCCCCGTACACCTTGCCCAGGTGCTCCACGATGGCGTGGTCGAAGTCCAGGCCGCCCACGTCGGGCAGGCCCTCCTCGGCGAGCACCTGGAAACCCCCGGCGGTGCGACGCACCACGGTGGCGTCGAAGGTGCCGCCGCCCAGGTCGTAGATGGCCAGGCAGCGACCCACCGGGACGGCGGTACGCAGCACCGCGGTGAAGTACGACGCGGCAGCCACCGGCTCCACGATCAGCTGCGGCGCCGGCAGCTGCGCCATCCGGGCCGCCTCCATCAGCAGCCGGCGGCGCTGCTCACCCCAGCGGGCCGGGTGGGTCAGCCGGACCTCCGTCGGCTGGCCACCCAGCTGGCGGCGGGCCTCCTGGGCGACCTGGCTGAGCACCGCCGAGAAGACCTTGGCGACCGGCAGCTCGGCGTCGCCCAGCAGCATCGTCACGTCGTCGACGCGGCGCTTCGGGTTCGGCTCGAAGCGGGTCGGGTCCACCCGGGCCGCCCGCTCGGCGTCCCGGCCCACCAGGAAGGTGCCGTCCGGGTTGAGGTAGACGGCGGTCGGCATCAGCGGCGCGCCGTCGAACAGCAGCGGCCGCATCCGGCCGTCCGGCATCCGCAGCATCGCGGCGGTGTTGGAGGTGCCGAAGTCGATACCGAGCACGCGCATGTCGGCCACCCTAACGGTCAGCGACCTTTCCGGGCACATCCGCACGGCCGACAGTTCACCCACCGGCCGGTCGCGTCGTGCATACTCGCGCGGTGCGCTACGCCTACCTGGACCACCAGCCGCCGGGTAGCGGCCGGCCGCTGGCCTTCGCCCACCGGGGCGGCGCGGCCCACGGGGACGAGAACACGCTGGCCGCGTTCGGTCGGGCCGTCGCGCTGGGCTACCGCTACCTGGAGACCGACGTGCACGCCACCGCCGACGGCGTAGCGGTGGTGTTCCACGACGCGACCCTGGACCGGGTGCTGGGCCGGGCCGGTCGGGTGGCGCAGCTGCGCTGGGCCGACCTGGCCAGCGTCCGGGTCGGCGGCGAGGCGGTGGTACCGAAACTGGCCGATCTGCTGGACGCCTGGCCGCAGGTGCGGCTCAACATCGACGTGAAGGCCGACACCGCGGTCGACCCGACCGCCGCGGTGGTCCGCGCCGTCGGCGCGCTCGACCGGGTGCTGCTGGCCTCCTTCGCCGACCGCCGGGTCCGCCGGCTGCGCCAGCTGCTCGGCCCGGGACTGGCCACGTCGCTGGGTAGCCGCGCGGTGGCGGCGCTGTGGGCCGGCTCCCGGATCGGCCGGGGCGCCGCCCGGGTGACCCGCGGCGCCGCGGCCGCGCAGGTACCGCCCAACGCCGGGCGGCTGCGGCTGGTCGACCGCCGGTTCGTCGGGTACGCCCACGCGCTCGGCCTGCACGTGCACGTCTGGACGATCGACGAGCCGGCGGCGATGGAGTACTTACTGGATCTGGGCGTGGATGGCATCATGACCGATCACCTCGACGTGCTCCGCGACGTCTACGCCCGCCGCGGCCTCTGGCCGGGCTGACCCCGGGGAAGCGGCTCCGATGACCGTAGCGCCGCCCACGCCGCTGGACGAGCCGCGTACCACCCGCAGCGAGCGGGTCGGCTGGTACTTCTACGACTGGGCCAACTCGGCGTTCCCGACCACGGTGGTCACCGTGTTCCTCGGCCCGTACCTCGGTGACGTCGCCGAGCGGGCGGCCGACGCCCGACGGCAACGTGCACCCGTTCGGCATCACCGTGGCGGCCGGGTCACTGTTCCCCTACGCGGTGTCGCTGTCGGTGCTGCTGACCGTCTTCGTGCTGCCCGTGGTGGGCGCCATCGCCGACCGGTCGGCGCACAAGAAGCAGCTGCTGGCCCTGTTCACCTACCTGGGCGCCGCCGCCACCGTCGGGACTGTTCTTCCTCACCGGCACCCGGTACCTGTTCGGCGCGCTGCTGTTCCTGGTGGCCAACATCGCCTACGGGGCCACCAACGTGGTGTACAACTCGTTCCTGCCGCAGATCGCCGGGCCGGACGAGCGGGACCGGGTGTCCAGCACCGGCTGGGCCATCGGGTACATCGGCGGCGGCCTGCTGCTGGCCGTCAACGTGGTCGCCGTGCTGCTCGGCGGGGACGAACACAAGGCGCAGATCGCCCGGTACAGCATCGTCTCCGCCGGCCTGTGGTGGGCGGCCTGGACGACGATCCCGCTGCTGCGGCTGCGCAACCGGCCACCGGTGGCCGGGCAGGCCCACGGTTCGGTGCTCACCGACGGGTTCCGGCAGCTGGCCCGGACGCTGCGGCACCTGAAGTCGTTCCCGCTGACACTGTTCTTCCTGGTCGCCTACCTGATCTACAACGACGGCATCCAGACGGTCATCTCCCAGGCGGCCGTGTTCGCCGACAAGCAGCTCGGCCTGCCCCAGTCGGTCCAGGTGGAGACCATCCTGATGGTGCAGTTCCTGGCGTTCTTCGGGGCGGTCGCGCTGGGGCGGGTCGCCCGCCGGGTGGGCGCCTGGCGCACCGTGCTGGCCAGCCTGCTGCTGTGGATCGTGGTGCTGGGCCTGGCCTACTTCCTGCCGGCCGGGCGGCCGCTGCAGTTCATGCTGCTCGGCGCGCTGATCGGCATCGTGCTGGGCGGCAGCCAGGCGCTGAGCCGGTCACTGTTCAGCCAGCTCATCCCGAAGGGGTCGGAGGCGGAGTACTTCGGCCTCTACGAGATCTCCTCGGACGCCACCAGCTGGCTCGGGCCGCTGCTGTTCGGCCTGTCCTACCAGGCCACCCACAGCTACCGGGTGGCGATCATCTCGCTGCTGGTGTTCTTCGTCGTCGGCTTCGCGATGCTGCTGGCGGTACCGATGCGCCGGGCCATCGAGGCGGCCGGCAACACCCCGCCCCGGATCATCTAGCCGGCCGGGTGCGCGCGTAGCGGCGAGCGGTCACCAACCAGCCACAGGTGCCCGAACGGGTCGGTGAAGCCGCCCTGCCGGTGCGGGCCCCAGGGCATCTGGTGGTCGCGGACCGGGCTACGGTGCTCGGCGCCGGCCGCGACCGCGGCGGCCACGAAAGCATCCGGGTCGTCGGTGAACACCTCCACCCGGACGGTACGGGTGCCCGCGGCATCCGGGGTGTCCCAGCCGTTGCCGGCCGGCTCGCCCAGGAAGAACGCGGCACCAGCGATATCGAGCCCGACGACGCTGCCCAGGTCCCACAGCCGGGTGGCGCCCAGTGCCCGCTCGTACCAGGCGGCGGCCGCCTGCGCGTCGGCGACGGCGAGCATCACCGAGATCAACGGTGCGCTCATCCCGTCACCACCCAACTGACCCGGTGCGCCTCAGTCACGTCCGGAGTCTCCCAGCGGGCGACCAGCCGGTCCACCACCGGCCCCGGTACCGGCGCGTCGCGGGCCGCGTTGCGCTCCGCCAGGGCCTGCGGGGACGCCTCCACCGAGACGATCTCGACGCGGGCGTGGTAGTCGGCGGCCAGGGCGATCACCTGGCCGCGCAGCTGTCGGGAGACGTTGGTGGCGTTCCAGACGAAGTCCCGGCCGGCGCGCAGGTGTGCCCGCGCCTGCTCGCGGGCGGCGGCCAGGACGGCGCCCTGGTCGCCGCTGGGGCCGGCGCGCTGCCCGGCGCGCAGGGCGTCCAGGCTGACCACCGGACGGTCGGCGCGCAACGACTGCACCCAGGTGTCCTTGCCGGCGCCGGGCAGCCCGGACATCACCGTGACGGTGGCCCGGGTGTCGTCGTAGGCGGCGTAGTCGGGATCCCGGTACGGGTGCCGGAACCAGCTGAACCGGGCGTGGTCGGAGACGAACGCCCGGGGCGAATCCAGGCAGCCCCGCTCGGCGCAGTACTCCTCGAACAGGGCGATGCTCTCCAGCACCCGGTCGGCGTCGGCGCAGACCCGGCCGGTGATGTCGGCGGTGGCCAGCAGCGCCAGGTCGTCGTTGCGGGCCACCAGGCTGACCCGGAAGACGATGGCGTCCAGGTCGGGCCGCTCCAACGCCCAGAACGGCACCTGATGGTGGCGTACCAGCGCGGCCACGTGCTCCCGCCAGTCGACCGGCGCGCGCAGCTGCCACAGCAGCCGGCGGGCATGCAGGTCACCGGCCCGGGAATGGCCGTGCGCGGTGACCCTTCCGTCCTCCCGGCGGGTGGTCCAGGCCTTCGCCGCGTCGTGCAGCAGGACGGCGGCGAACAGGCGTACCCGCTCGTCGACCGGGCGGGCCCGCCAGGCGGGCGCGGCGGCCAGCGCCTGCGCCGCCAGCCGGGTGTGCGTGGCGACGTCGCCCTCGCCGTGGTGCACCGGGTCCTGCTCCACGCCGTCCAGGGGGCGCAGGAAGGGCAGCGCGGCGCGGGCGGCGGCCCAGTCCAGCGTCCAGTGCGGCGGCGCCGGGCAGAGCGTGGCGAACGGCTCAACCGACGGCATACAGCACCCCCGGGTCGGCCAGCTGGTTGGCCACGACCGGCCGGTCCAGCCAGTGGCTGCCGGAGTCCAGGACGGCGCTGCTGAAGCTCGGGCGTACCCACTTGTACCGGCCGGTCACCACGCCGTCCTCCTCCCGCTTCAGGTAGAGGCCCTCCATCTCGTCGGCGGGGTCGGTCTCGCGCCGCCGCCAGGGCCGGGTCGACGCCGGCCGCGGCGGCGGCCCGGGCCAGCGCCTCCCGCCAGTGTGGCGTCTTCGCGGTGGAGTCGCCGACCAGGGCGGTCAGCTGGTCCAGCCGGTGCCAGACGCCGCGGCCGCAGCACCGGGACGCGACGAGGGGCGTGTCCGCGCAGCAGGTCCCGGCGCCGGTCGGTGTCCAGGAACTGCCCGGTGTGCCGGTCGCAGGACGTCGAACTCGCAGAAGTAGTGCGGCAGCGCATCGTAGAAGACGGTGTGCTTGGCGTAGAGCCATTCGCCGTACACGATGTAGCGGTCGCCGAGCACCGGCCAGAGCCAGGGCGCGACGCTGGCCGCCCAGGCCTTGAACGGGGCGAAGTGCCGCTCCCGGGGGCCGCCGGTGAGGTAGTGGCCGCGCGACTGCAGCAGCAGCGCACCGTCGGCGTCGAAGCTGACCGCGCTGTTGGCCCCGTCGAGCTTCTCCTCCACCACCAGGTACCGGCCGGCGAGGTCGGCGAAGGGCACCTGGTCCAGGTCGTCGTCGCCGGGCTGCAGACGCGAACCGGCCAGGTGCGGGGTACGGGGATACTTGCGCAGCACCGGTCAGTTGTACCGTCCGCGCCGGACACCCGGACAGCGGATTTACCGGCCCCGAACGGATTGGACGCAGCAGCGCATGAGCCAGCCGTACCCGCCGATCGAACCCGACAGCCACGGCATGCTCGACGTCGGCGACGGCAACCACGTCTACTGGGAGACCTGCGGCAACCCGGACGGCAAGCCGGCACTCGTGGTCCACGGCGGCCCCGGCTCGGGCTGCCGCGGCGGCGCCCGCCGCGTCTTCGACCCGGCCCGCTACCGGATCGTCCTGTTCGACCAGCGCGGCTGCGGACGCAGCCGGCCGCACGCCAGCGACCCGGCCACCGACCTGGCGGCGAACACCACCGCGCACCTGATCGCCGACATGGAGCGGCTGCGCGGGCATCTGGGCGATCGGGCGCTGGCTGCTGCAGGGCGGCTCGTGGGGCTCGACGCTCATCCTCGCCTACGCCGCAGCGGCCACCCGGAACGGGTCAGCGGAGATCGTCATCAACGGCGTCACCATGACCCGGCGCAGCGAGATCGACTGGCTGTACCGGGGAGTCGGCCGGTTCTTCCCCGAGCAGTGGGACGCCTTCCACGCCGCCGCCGGCCGGCCCGACGACATCGTGGCCGCCTACGCCCGGCTGCTGGAGCACCCGGACCCGGCGGTCCGGGAGCGCGCTGCGGCGGACTGGTGCGCCTGGGAGGACGCCGTCATCTCGCTGGAGCACAACGGCAACCCGGGGCAGTACAGCGCCCGGCCGGGTCCGACCTGCTGGCGTTCGTGCGCATCTGCGCCCACTACTTCGCCCACGCGGCCTGGCTGGACGAGGGTGCGCTGCTGCGCGACGCCGGCCGGCTCGCCGGCATCCCGGGCGTGCTCATCCACGGGCGGCACGACCTCGGCAGCCCCGTCGGCACCGCCTGGGAGCTGGCCCGCGCCTGGCCGGACGCCCACCTGGTGATCGTCGAGGACTCCGGCCACACCGGCAGCGCCACCATGCGTACCGAAGTGCTGCGGGCACTGGACCATTTCGCCTCCGGCCAATGCAGCAGGCTGTCCCGGGGACCGGCTGCACAATGAGCCGGGCACTACGCCCGCGTGATGGCGGCGGCGCTACGAGTCGGACCTGGACGAACTCGACGCCTACCTCGGCGGCCTGGCAGATGACGGTGAATCCGGCAGCCGGGAACGGGAGTACTGGCAGCGCCTGGAGCAGTTGACCTGCACCGGCTCGTCGCCGCACCGGGAGGTGCTGGTGCAGACCCGCAGTCTGGTCCGATGGAACGTCCAGTTCGCCAGCGGTGCACTGGACGACTGGGACGAGGAGGAGTTCCTGCGCGCCCTGCACGCGGCCGTTGACGCCGCGATTGCCAGCTACCGGGCCCAGGTCACACTGCTCACCGCCGAGTACTTCGACCTCGGTGTGCCCTCGCACGACTGGGGCGTACGCCGGTGAGAGGAACACCCGGCCGCGCCCGGCTGCTGCTGGCCCTGACCGTCGTGCTGGCCGCGTCCGGCACTGCCGGGTGCCACGGCAGGTCCGCCGCACCTACGCCGTCGGCATCGCCGACCACCGAGGTGGAGATGGTGTTGCAGCCCCCCACCTGCTCACCGACGGTCGTGGAGACCGGCTACACAACCGAGGGCCACGGTATCGAGTACGGCTTGGTGGTGGAGAACAGCTGCCCGTTCGCCTCGGTGGGCAACCACATCAGCGTCGAATTCCTGGACAAAACCGGCAACCGGGTGGATGACGAGCACACCGGACTCGGAGCTACGCTATCCGTCCTGCTGCCCGGGCAGCGCAGCGGGGTGGCCCGGAGCGCGGAGCTGAAAGGGACCGGACCAGCACCCGACATAGCCACGATGCACGCCTCGGTCACCAGCAACCGGCTGCTGCCGGCGAGCGTCTTCGCGGCCTGGCCGCGGTCGGTGACCACGCAGGACATCGCGATCGAGAACATCGGACCGCGGGATGCCAGCATCACCGCGACCATCGCTACGGATCCCGCAGACGCCTCGCTGTGCATGCCGAACGCCGAGCTCATCCTGCGCGATCACGAAGGCAGGATTGTCGCCGGCGAGGAAACACCGGTCACCGGCCACCGCATCTCCATCAAATTCACCATACCGACCGGCACCGACCTCGGACGGCTGCAACTGTTCATCGTCCAGGGCGGCCCCGGTTTCCCCTTCGGCGTCGGGGAACACGCGATGGCGCTTGGCATCGCCCACTCATACGCCTGCGGCTGAGCCCCGCGCCGACCTGCACCCTGACCGCCACCCCGGCGAGGAGGCACCCGTTGTCCCTGCACGGCACCGATCTCGCGGCCGACCTGAACCAGCTGCTCCTGCTCGGTCGGGTTGACCTGCCGCTCCTGCAGTACACCTACGCGACGCTGAACAACACGCTGGCCGGCGGCCCCCCGGGCAGTGCCTTCACGCCGGTCCCCGCCGTCGGCTCCGACCAGGCCGGCGGCGAGTGGACCTCGGCGGCCGGGTACCTGCAGAACGTCTTCGCCCAGACCGCCGACACCCTGGGCGCGACCGCCCAAATGATCCTGCATGTGGCGGCCCTCTACGAGGCGACCGACAACGCCGCACGGGACGCGATCGCCGGCGTGTGGGCAGACGGTCCGCCTCAACAGGATGCGCTGCACCAGGAACTTCCGCTTCCAGGGCCAGTACCCCCCCGTCGTCTACACCACAGACTGAACGCGACCAGGAAGAGGCGGACCCTCGTGGCAGACACCGACGGCATCAAGGTGCCCTACACCTACCGCAGTGAGGCCGACCTGCAGGGCATGGGTCAGCAGGTGTTCGAGGCGGCCGTACACGCGACTCTGCACACCACCGACGACTACGGACGGGCACAGCAGGAGGTGATCAACTACCAGGTCCAGCAACAGACCGGCACGCAACCACACCTGCCCGGCCCTTACACCACCCCCACCCAGGGCAGCCTGGACGACTTCGACAACGTGCGCCGGTTCGCCACCGCGAAGTACGCCGACATCCCGTCATACTTCACCGCCTTCGCGATACCCGATCCTGACGACGACGAGCCGGTCGCCGACACCTGGCGGCGGGTCGCCAACACGCTGGTACCGAAGATGGTGGAGGCGCAGGGGACCACCGCCGACGCCGTGGGCGTCTTCGGCGGCAGCGGCCACAACCTGCTCATCTCCGAGTTCGTCGACAACCTCATCGATATCCGGATGAAGTCCTGGCATGGCCCAGCAGCCGAGAAGTTCATCGATTACCTGCGGCACTTCTCCACCGTCGCGACCTACCAGTGCACGTACGCGGCATTTCTGGCCATCACGCTGGAGTCACAGCTGGAGATCAAACGCCGGATGCTGACCGATGTCTGGACCCTCGGCGAAAAAACGGTCAAACGGCTGCGCTCGTTGGAGGGCATCTGCCCTACCAAGGGCGGCGCGGCGATGACCTTCACCGTTGTCGGCGCGCTCGCCGCGACCGTACTCAGCGACGGCGTCGCCGCTCCGCTGATCGCCGCGGCGGGTGGACTCGGCTCCGCCCTGTCGACCGGCGGCCCGTACACGAAGAAACAGGTGCTCGGCGGCGGTACCGTCCCGGAGGTCCTCGGCTTGATGCACGACCAGATGCAGGTGATCGTCGCGGACGTGACGGCCGAACAGCGAGACCTGCTCCGGCAGGTGACAACCCTCACCAGTTGGGCGGACAGTCACTCGGACCTGCTGACGCCGCTGCTTCCGTTCGGCGGATTGGACCTGGCTACGGCAGGCATCGGCCAACTCGACAACAACGACCAGGGCCTGTTCTGGGATCGCTGAGCCTCGGCCGTGCCGACGCGCCGTCCGACTCCGTGCCGGCTAGGCTGCCTTGCCGTGGCTGACAGCGGGGAACGCGACAACCGGGCGGGCGACAACCTGGACTGCCGGGTGGCCGGCGACGGCCGGCTGCGGGACGGGGCGGCGCTGAAGTTCTTCTGGGGGCCGATGGACTGCGGCAAGTCCACGCTGGCCCTGCAGATGAACTACAACCACGCCCGGCAGGGCCGGCGCGGGCTGGTGCTGACCCGCGACGACCGGGCCGGTCGCGGACACATCACCACCCGGATCGGCCTGCAACGCGACGCCATCGAGGTCACCGACGCCACCGACCTGATCGAGCTGGTACGGGCCCAGTGGGCGCGCGGCGCGGCGGTGGACTACCTCATCTGCGACGAGGTCCAGTTCTACACGGTGGCCCAGGTGGAGCAGCTGGCCGACCTGGTCGACCGCTGTGACGTCGACGTGTACGCCTTCGGCCTGGCCACCGACTTCCGCTCCGAGCTGTTCCCGGCCACCCGGCGCCTGGTCGAACTGGCCGACGAGGTGTCCCGGCTACAGGTCGAGGTGCTGTGCTGGTGTGGCCGGGTGGGGCGGCTCAACGCCCGGGTGGTCAACGGCGCGGTGGTCCGGGAGGGCGCCCAGGTGGTCATCGGCGACACCGACATCGACCACGCCGACGTGCGCTACCAGGTGCTGTGCCGGCGCCACCACCGGGCCGGCGACCTGGGACCCGGCGACGGGTGAGCGGACCCGCTCAGCTGAGCTGCTCGGCCAGGGCCAGGATGATCCCGTTCGGCCCGCGCAGGTAGCAGAGCAGATAGCTGTCCTCGTAGCGGGTGACTTCGCCGACGAGTTCGGCGCCGTGCGGGCGCAGCCGGGCCAGGGTGTCCTCCAGGTCGTCGACGGCGAACATGACGCGGTGCAGGCCCAGCGTGTTCGGCGGGGTGACCGCCGGCTCGGGGGTGATCGCCGCCGGGCTGTGGTACGTCGCCAGTTCGAGCCGGCCCGGGGCGCCCGGGATCCGCATCATGGCGATCTCGGTCCGCAGGCCGGCGAGCCCTACGACGTCGCCCGCCCAGGTTCCTTCGATGGGCATCCGGCCTTCCAGCTCCATGCCGAGCTCGGTGAAGAAGGCCACGGCGGCGTCGAGGTCGTCGACGACGATGCCGACGTTGTCCATGCGCTGAATCGTCATGCCCCCGAGGATAGGGGCCGGTTCAGTGCAGGCTGTCCGCCACCGCGCCGGCCACCAGGTACGACGGGTCACGGTCCAGGCTGGCCCGGGCCCGGTCGTAGCGCTGGGTGGTACGCGGGTCGGCGTGGCCCAGGGCGTACTGGCGCTCCTCCAGGGAGGCGCCCCGCTCCCGGGCCACCGTCGCCCAGGCGTGCCGGAAACTGTGCGGGGTGATCCGGTCGGCGGCCGGCAGCCCGGCCGCCCGCGCCGCCCGGCGCACGAACCGGAACACCGTGTAGCGGTCCAGCCGCCGCCCGTCGGGCAGCACGAACAGCGGCCCGCCGCCACGCCCGGCCACCAGGGCGTCCAGGGCGGCGGCCAGGGCGGGCGGCACCGCCCGGGTCCGGGTCTTGCCGCCCTTCATCCGCAGCCGCACGGTGCGGTGCCCGCTGTCGTGGCCCAGGTCGGCCACGTCGGCCGCGCACGCCTCGGAGACCCGGGCACCGATCTCCAGCAGGAACCCGGCCAGCGCCGGGGCGCACAGCGGGCCCAGGGTGGCATCCGAGCGGGCAGCCCGCAGCACCGCGGCGGCCTGCGCCGCGCTCAGCCCGACGGTGGCCGTGTGGTCCCGGTCCAGCCGGGGCCGGCGTACCCGCAGCAGCGGATTGTGCTCCGCCGCCCCGGCGTCGACGAGGTAGCCGTACCAGGAGGACAGCGCCGCCAGGCGCCGGGCCACCGTGGCCGGGGCCAGCGGGCGGCCGGTGCGCCGGTTCGGCGTGTTGGCCAGCATCGCCGCGTAGGCGTCCAGCTGGGGGCGGCGTACCGCCAGCAGGTCCACCTCCACGGCGGCGCACCAGGCGGCGAAGTCCTGCACGTCCCGCTGGTACGCCGCCCGGGTGTGCTGCGACTCGCGGAAGCTCCACAGCCAGGCGGCGGTGTGCGTGGCGAGGCTGGCGTCCCGCACGGCGAGGTCGGTCACCGGCCCAGCCTACGGCCGCTCGCCCACAGTGGACATCCCCGGCTACTCGGCGCGGAGGCCGTTGACCAGGGCCAGCTCGCCGACGTGGCGGTAGCCGAGCCGGGCGTAGATGGCCGCCTCCCGGGGCGACTCGGCCTGCAGGTACGGCGTCGCACCGCGCCGCAGCGCCGTCGCACTCAGCAGCGCCACCACGGCGCTGGCCAGGCCGCGACCGCGCAGGTGCGCGACGGTCCCCACGGCGGCCACCTCGGCCAGGCCGTCCTTCGGGGCGCTGAACACAGCAGAGCTGGCCGGTTCGCCGGCCAGCCGGGCCAGCGCGACGGCTCCGCCGCGGGCGTTGGTGCCGGCCAGCCGGGCCAGGTCGGCGGCGGTCGGCTCGCCCTCGCCGTAGGCGGCGTTCTGCACCCGGGCACAGTCGTGCAGGTCCGCGTCGGTCGTGGCGAGCAGCAGCTGGGCGCCGTCGGGCGTGGGCGGTTCGGTGAGGGTGTAAAGGACCAGTAGCGGCAGCTGGCGCTCGACGGTGAAGCCGGCCGCCGCCAGCGCCGCGTCCACGGCCGGTGCCGGCGACACGTACTCCAGGCGCGGACTGCGCCGGTGCTCGTGGAACCAGGCGAGCAGGGCGGCCACGTCGTCGGCGCCCGGGTCGGCCGCGTCGTCCGGTACGGCGTAGTTGCGGAACAGGTTGTCGGTGTCCGGGTGGAAGTTGATCCGGAACGGGCCCACCCGCGGGGCGTCGTCGGGCAGGGAGGCGCGCAGGTGGGACTGGATGCGCTGCAGGATCATCAGGCGGTCGGGCCTTCCGGCTCGGGGAGCGGGCGGGGAAACGTGGCGCGGACACCGTGGACAGGCGACCACGATACGTCGCTGACCGCGATGCCTGGGCTGACGGACTCAGGCGTGATGGCCGACGGTGACCGGGCCGAGGGTCAGCGCCGGCTCGGCGTCGACCACCTGGCCGACCCGCTGGACCTGCTCGTCCAGCTGCAGGCGCTGCGCGGCGCTGGGCCGGTCGAACAGCTCCACCGTCACAGCCAGCCGCCGGCCGGCGCGACGGTGCTGCCACACCCCGGCGACCACGCCACCGACCAGCACCACCGGCAGGGTACCGGCGGCGCCCCGGGACAGCGCCCGCTGGCCCGCGTAGCCCGGGAAGACCCGGTCCCGCGGGTGGCAGCCGATGGCGTACGGGTCGAAGTGGCCCAGCAGCCGCAGTGCCGGTGCCGCCGGCGCCGGGAAGTCGCAGTCACCGGCCAGCACCCAGGCTGTCGCACCGGCCAGGCTGACCGGCTGCAACTCGGCGCCGAGCGCGTCGAACACGCTGACGGCGACGTCGCGCGGTGCGCCCAGCCACTGCCCGAAATGCGCGGCCGTCGCCGGCCCGTACGCTCGCAGCCAGGCGCGGGCCAGGGCGGCCAGGGCCGGCCCGGCCGGCAGCGGGGCGAACCGGGGCAGCCAGCGGCGCGGGCTGGTGTAGGTGACCTGGCGTCCCCGGTCCGGGCCGAAGCACAGCAGGCCACGAGCGGCGGCCAGGGCGGTCAGCTGTCGCCAGCGCGGCCAACGGTCCCCGAACGCCGGCATGGTCCGCTCCCCCGCCACGGCCCCGACCCGTTCCACCAGGGCGGCGGTGAGTTCGTCGACGGTGAGTTCCGCGTCGCGCAGCGCGTCGTCCAGGGCGGCAAGGACCGCCCCGGTCTGTGCCGGGTCCAGCTGGACGCCCGCCGGCAGGTTCTCCCGGGGCGGCAGGGCCGACAGGGCGCCGGTCCAGGTGGGCAGGTCCGCGACCGGAAGCAGGTGCACGGTGCCGCGCGGACCGAACGTCTTCACCAGCGTGCGGTGCTGCCACAGCGCCGCACGCACGTCCGCCGCACTGTGCCGGCTGCGTAGGCCGATGCAGAGTTGGGCGGCCGACATCACCTGGGCGTGGGCGCCGAGGATGGCGGCCGCGACGGCGGCCGGGTCGGCGCCGGTCGGCGTGGCCAGGTGCTGGCGCAGCAGCCGGCGGGCACACACCCGGTCCCAGGGGACATCCATGGCTGCCCACGGTAGCGGCCGGGGCGGCGCAGCGCGCCCGGCCTCCCGGGCGGACCGGCGTCTGCGCTGCGGCGCCGGCCGATGTCGGGGACCATCGGGGGTGAACACCAGACAGGAGCAGCCGATGAGTACCACGCCAGCCCCGGCCGGCCCGGGAGACGCCGTACCCCCGCCCGCGCCCGGACCGGGCGCCGGACCCGCCGGCGGGCCCGCTCCCGGCAGCGCCCTGCCGCCGGGCCCCGCCGGCCCCGTCGGGCCGCCCGGCGCCGACCCGGGCGCCGCCAGCCGACCCACCGTCACCGTCGGCACCTACGGCGACTACGCCTCCGCCCAACAGGCCGTCGACCACCTCAGCGACAACAAGTTCCCCGTCGAGCACAGCGCCATCGTGGGTACCGACCTGCGGCTGGTGGAGAACGTACTGGGGCGCCTCACGGTGGGCCGTGCGGCGCTGGCCGGGGCCGGCAGCGGCGCCTGGTTCGGCCTCTTCCTGGGCCTGCTGTTCGGCATCTTCACCAGTGCCAACTGGGTCGGCGTGGTACTCGCCGCGGTGCTCATCGGGGCGGCCTGGGGTGCCGGATTCGGCGCCATCGCGCACGCGCTGACCGGCGGCAGGCGCGACTTCTCCTCCCGCAGCACCCTGCAGGCCGGCCAGTACGCCGTGGTCGTCGACGCCGACTACGCCGACCAGGCCCGGCACCTGCTCATCCAGCTCAACTGGCGGGCCAGCGGCGCGCGCTGACGCGGGCGGGTTTGCCCGCGACAGCACCAGGGCATGGGATGCAGGCACCGCACCCAGCCGACGCCGGAGAGGCGACACCCGTGGACCACCTGGCCCAGCAAGCCGCCGAACGGGCGGCCGGCGAACTCGACGACATCTTCACCATGGGCGCCGAGGAGGAGTTCCTCCTCGTGCACCCGGACAGCGGGCAGGTCGTGCCGGCCGTCGAGGACGTCATGGCGCACGTGCCGGACCGCTACGGCGAACTGGTGCAGCACGAGTTCCTGGCCACCCAGATCGAGATCGCCACACCGCCCACCAGCGACCTGGCCACGCTGCGGGGACACCTGACCGAACTGCGCGGCGTGCTGGCCACGGCCGCTGAAGCCGCCGGGGTGCGACTGGTGGCCATCGGCAACGGGGCGCTGCCCCTGGACGGGCCGCCCACCGTGGTGGACAACCCCCGCTACCGGGCCATGATGCGCGACTACGGCGCCCTGTGGCCCACGCCCGGACTGTGCGGCTGCCACGTGCACGTCGGCGTACCCGACCGGGAGCTGGGCGTCCAGGTACTCAACCACCTGCGCGCCTGGCTGCCGGTGCTGCAGGCGGTCACCGCCAACTCCCCGTTCGCCGACGGGCGCGACACCGGGTACGCCTCCTGGCGCTCGGTGCTGTGGGCCCGCTGGCCCACCGTGGGCGCCCCGCCACACCTGGACTCGGCCACCCACTACGACGCGGTCGTCGCCGAACTGGTCGGCTCCGGCGCCATGCTGGACGAGGGGATGCTCTACTGGTACGCCCGGCTGTCCGCGCACGTGCCCACGGTGGAGGTCCGGGTCGGCGACGTGTGCCCCACGGTGGAGGACACCACGCTGGTCACCTCCCTGGTACGCGCCCTGGTCAGCACCGTGGTCGACGAGGTGGCCCAGGGCCGCCCGCCGCGGGCGGTGCGGGACTGGCTGGTCGACGCCGCGCACTGGCGCGCCGGCCGGGACGGGCTGGAGGGCGGCGCCGTCGACGTGGTCACCGGCCGGCCCCGCCCCGCCTGGGAACTGCTGCACGCCCTCATCGACCACGTGCGGCCGGCGCTGGACCGGCACGGGGACACCGCCGAGGTACGCCGCCTCACCGACCTGCTCGGCTCCCGGGGCAGCGGCGCAGCCCGGCAGCGGCGCCTGTACGCCCGGCTCGGCGACCCCGGCGCGGTGGTGCTGGCCATGGCCGACCAGACGGTGGGGCGTGGCCCCGGGGACGTGGCGGCGCCCGTACCATCGAGGTGACCGACGCCGCCGCAGCGGGGGCGAGGGGGCGGGCGATGGGATTCTGGCGGCGACGCGCGGACGCGGCAGTGGCACCCGCGTCCCAGGCGCGCCCCGAACTGCACCTGGACGAAGTCATCGCGCAGGTGCAGGGCGAACTGATGGCCGCCGAGGCGGCCCGGATCGCGGCGGGGCGGCCGTCGCTGTTCGCGGTCACCGGGCTGACCCTGGAGGTCAACGTGGTGGCCACCTGGACCGCCACCGCCAACGGCGGCGCCACCGTGCTCAACGTCGTCACCGTCGGCGGCCAGGCCTCCTACGAACGCCAGCAGGTACACAAGGTGACCCTCAGCCTGACGGTGCCGCCGCCGGAAGGGCCCGCACCGCGCCCGGCCCGGGCCGAGGAACCACCGCCCACCCAGCCGACCAGCTTCCCGGTCTACGACCGGCGCCGCGGCGAACGGCCCCGGGCCGAGCCCCCACCGGCCGGTTTCCCGGTCTACGACCGGCCCCGGGGCGAGCGGCCGCTGCGCGGCGACGACGCGGACGGGTCTTGACCCTGACACGGTGGCAGGCGGCAGGCTGAAGCCGTGTTCAGCATCGGAGAATTCGCCGCGCTGGGCCGCGTGTCAGTGCGCATGCTGCGCCACTACGACGCGATCGGCCTGCTCACCCCCGCCACCGTGGACCCGGCCACCGGCTACCGCAGCTACCGGGCCGAGCAGCTGCGCCGCCTCAACCGGGTCATCGCCATCAAGGATCTCGGCTTCACCCTCGACCAGGTGGCCCGCATCCTCGACGACAAGGTCGGGGTCGACGAGCTGCGCGGCATGCTCCGACTGCGCCGGGCACAACTGGAAGCCCAGCTCAGCGCCGACGCCCAGCGGCTCACCGGCGTCGAAGCGCGGCTGCGCATGATCGAACAGGAGGGCAGAATGGACAGCGACGACGTCATCCTCAAGCAGATCCCACCCACCCGGGTGGCCGAACTGACCGCCCTGTGCGCCAGCTACGAAGGCGCCGACATCGGCCCCGTCATGAAGCCGCTCTACGTCGAGCTGATGCGCCGTATCGAGGCCGGCGGACCGGCGATGACCGGGCCACCGATCGCCTACTACGAGGCGCGGCCGCAGGCCACCCCGGACGGGCAGGCGGTGCTGGCGCACGCCGCCGTCGAAGTCGCCGCGCACAGCTCCACCGACTACGACGTCGACGTGCGGGACCTGCCCGGCATCCAGGCCGCCACCATCGTGCACCGCGGTGACCTGGCCGAAGCGGTGGGCAGCATGCAGATCGTGGCCCGCTGGATCGACGACAACGGCTACCGACCGGTCGGCTACGCCCGCGAGGTCTGCCTGCAGTTCGACCCCGACGAGCCGGCCAACTGGGTGCACGAGCTGCAGCTGGAAGTGGTCCGCGGCTGAGCTGCCTGTCGCCGGCCCGACTCAACGCGCCGGGCGTCGCCACTTCCGCGACGCCCGGCCGGCGCGGGACGATGCGCGGACGTACCCGACGCCGGGAGGCCCGCGATGAGCGACACCGACGACCGCGTGCTCGCCTTCACCCGCGGCCTGGCCGCCGCCATCGTCCCGTTCCTGCTGGTGGCCTTCGGCGTGCTGTACCCCCGGCCCGACGCGGCGACCCGGCTGTTCGCCTGGCCGATCCGGCCCGGCATGACGGCGATGACCCTGGGCGCGGCCTACCTGGGCGGCGCGTACTACTTCACCCGGGTCGCCTTCGCCCGCCGCTGGCACACGGTCAAGGCCGGCCTGCCACCGGTGGCCCTGTTCGCCACCCTGCTCGGTGTGGCCACCGTCGTGCACTGGGACCGGTTCAGCCACCGGCACGTCGCGTTCTGGCTCTGGGCCGGGCTGTACTTCACCACCCCGGTCCTGGTCGCCGTGGCCTGGTGGCGCAACCGCCGCTACCAGCGGCCACCGGCGCCCGGCGACCCGCTGATCCCCGCGGCCGCCACCGTGGGGCTCGCCGTGACCGGCGTGGCCGCCCTGCTCACCGGGGCGGCGCTGACCCTGTTCCCGGCCACCGTCGCCGGCTGGTGGCCCTGGCCGCTCACCCCACTGACCGGCCGGGTCACCGGCGCCGTGCTGTGCCTGGGCAGCGCCGGGCTGGGCGCACTGTGGGAGCGGCGGCGCAGCGCGGCCCGGATCCCGCTACAGGTGGCCGCGCTGATGCTGGTGCTGCTGGTGGCCGCCGGGATCCGCGCACACCCGCAGTTCGCCGGCGGCCGGGTGCTGACGTGGGTGTTCGTTGTCGGCTTCGGCGCCGCCACGGCAGCCGCGCTGGCCGGCAGCGCCCTGCTGCTGGACCGCCCGGCCGCCCCGGCGGACGGTCCCACCCAGTGACCGGGAGCCTCGCCGACCTGGTCGAACGCATGAGCGCCGACCTGGAGCAGCTCACCGCGCGACGCGACGCCCGGCGCTTCTTCCACGCCACCTACCTGCGTACCACGGTGGCGGTCGGCGCGGAGATCGACCGCGGGCGGCTTCGCCGACGGCGCCTGGCTGACCGCCTGGGACCTGGCCTTCGCCGACCTGTACCTGGACGCGCTCGCCGCCGACCTGGCGGGCGCGCCGGTACCACAGCCCTGGCGGGTGGCCTTCGACACCGCCCGCGAGCGGCCCGACGCGCCGCCGCTGCGCCACGTGCTATTGGGCATCAACGCCCACATCAACTACGACCTGCCACAGTCGCTGCTGGCCGTGATCAGCGCGGCCGACTTCGCCGACCCGGCAGTGCTGGCCGGCCGCGCAGCCGACCACCGGCAGCTGGACAGCGTGCTGTCCAGGCCGGGTCGCCGACGAGGACGACGAGTTGACCGCCGTGTCCCGGATAAGCGCTGGTCGACCGGCTGCTGCGCCCGGCGAACCGGGCGGCCACCCGGCGGTTCCTGACCGAGGCGCGGGAAAAGGTGTGGCGCAACACCCTGCGCTCGACGCCGCCCGGCTGGCCGGACCCGACCGGTACCCCAGCGGCTCCTCGCCGAGCTGGAGCTGCTGTGCGCGGCGCGGCTGGCCGACCTGGCCGCCCCCGGGCCGGTCCTGCTGCGCCTGGCCCGGCGCGGCTTCGGCGTGCTGCTCCCGGCCAGCCGCCCGGACACCGGCACCAGCCCGGACCTACCGTGAACCCATGATTATCGGACTGCACATCCTGGCCTTCAGCACCGATCCGGCGGCCGACCGGGCGTTCCTGCGTGACGTGCTGGGCTGGCCCTACGTCGAGGACGCCGGCTCCGGACCCGGCTGGCTGATCTTCAAGACGCCGGTCACCGAACTGGGCGTCCACCCGGCCGACGCGCCCACCGGCGCCGACCTCTACCTCATGTGCGACGACCTGGACGCGACCCTGGCCGACCTGGCGGCCAAGGGCGTCCCGGCCGGCCCGGTGCGCGACGCCCGGTTCGGCCGGCTCACCACGATCACCCTGCCCAGCGGGGCCGGCCTGGGCATCTACCAGCCGACCCACGAGCTGGCCGTCACGCTGGACGGCTGACCGCCAGCTCGTTGATCCGGACCAGGTTGCCGGCCGGGTCGCGGAACGCGCAGTCACGGATGCCGTACGGCTGGTCGGTCGGCTCCTGCACGACGTCGGCGCCGCTGGCCTGGACCCGCTCGAACGTGCCGTCAGGTCCGAAGTGCCCAGCACGATCCGTGGCATAGCTGCCCTTGGCCATCAGCTCGACGATCGTGCGGCGCTCGTCGTCGGTGAGCCCCGGGTCGATCGGCCGGCGGCTCCAGGACGATCGACGTCTACGGCTGGTCGGGCGGCCCGATGGTGATCCAGCGCATGCCGCCGTAGCGCGACGTCGTTGCGTACCTCGAAACCCAGCGCGTCGCGGTAGAAGGCCAGCGACGCTCCGGGTCGTCGGCCGGCAGGAACGTCTGGTGGATGGTGAGGCTCATGCCGATCATGCTAGGTGCGGCCGGCCGCCGGCTGCTTCTCGATTCCTGACCGGCCGCATGACCTGCTTGGCCACACAGCCGGGAATGCCGGCGGCCTCATCGGCCGACAGCCGCCGGTAGGCGCTCGGCGACATGCCGACCAGCTCGGAGAAGCGGGTGCTGAAGGTGCCCAGCGACGAGCAGCCGACGGCGAAACAGACCTCGGTGACGACAGGTCGCCCCGGCGCAGCAGGGTCATGGCCCGCTCGATCCGGCGGGTCATCAGGTAGCTGTACGGCGACTCGCCGTAGACGGCCCGGAACACCCGGCTCAGGTGCCCCGCCGACAGGTGTACGCCGCGGGCCAGCGCCTCGACGTCGAGCGGCTGGGCGTAGTCACGGTCGATCCGGTCGCGGACGCGACGCAGCAGGACAAGTTCGCGCAGGCGCGGGTCGGAGGTGCCGGTCACAACACACAGCCTGCCCGGCCGATGCCCCGAGTGCCTAGTATTTGCGGGCGCCGCGCGGTGGAGGACCGATTTTGGCTGCTCGCGCTGTTTGTCGCTATCCAGGATCGCCGGAGGCGCCAGGTACAGGCCTGATGGCGGTCGCACGAGGCGCACGCTGGAGGTTCGACGGCCTGCCGCGCGCCGTCGGGCTCAGCGTCTGGGTGACAGCGGCACCGCGCCAGGTCCAGCCAGTCCGCGTCGGCGTTGGAAACCATCCGCCCGGGCTTCCGTCTGTGAACACCATGTCGCGGGGGCGCATCGGCGCATGCTGCCCGGCCCGGCAGCTGTCGCCGCGCCGAGCGCCTGCTGGCCCTGATCGACGCTCAGGGGTGGATCCTCCTGCCCTCGGCCAGCATCTCTACGTACTGCGCCACCCGGCGGGCCCGGGTCTCCGGCTTCTTGGCGTCCTGCACCCGGTACAGGATGGCGTACCGGTTGCGGCTGTCCAGGGTAGCGAAGAAGGCGTGCGCGGCCGGGTTCGCAGCCAGGGCGGCAGCCAGGTCCTCGGGTACCGTGGCTGACTTCGCCCCCGCGTACGCCGCGTCCCACCGGCCGTCCGCGCGCGCCGCGTCGAGCTGCGCCTGGCCGGCTGGCCGCATCGCGCCGCTGGCCACCAGCGCCTCGGCCTTGTCCCGGTTGATCTTCGACCACTTGCTGCGCGGCCCGCGCGGGGTGAACCGCTGCAGCCAGTACGCCTCGTCGAACTTGTCCTTCTGCCCGTCGATCCAGCCGTAGCACAGCGCCACCTCGAGCGCCTGGGCGTAGTCCACGGTGGCATGGCCGGATTCCTTCCTGGCGATCTTCAGCCACAGGCCAGGCGCGGCCTGGTGGTTATCGGCCAGCCACGTCTCGAACGCAGCCTTGGACGGGAACGACAGGACCGGGAGCTGAGTCGGCACACGTCAGTAAAGCACCGGTGCTGCGTCCCAACACATCGCGGCGGCTGTCATCTGCCAGTTCTTTTGAGGCACCGGATTGCCCGTGAACTGCGGTGCCTCAGATTGGTAGGCAGGTTCAGCAGGCGTCTTCCGCCAGTCAATCCGAGGCATCTTGGATCTCCGTTGGTTTGGGGATGATCTGGCAGGCATTGCTGATCTCTCCATCGCGAACGAGTCCGTCGATTGCTTCGATCATCGCGGTGATGCCGGGCCTGGGTGTGATGATCAGGTCCGTCGTGTAGAAGTACCGGCCTCCTGCGGCTTCGCCGGTCTGTGCCCATCGGCGGAGCACCGCGTCGATCGCGCCGAGGGTCATGAGCGTCACGTAGTAGGTAGGGCCACCGGCGACGGTCACGTAGATGTCCTGGTCCTGGAGTTGTTCGAGGTCCTTGCAGCGGTCAGCGGGGAACCGTGCGGTGAACCGGTCACGCTCGACGACCAGGAACGCTCCATTTCGTGTGATTACCACCGAGGAGACTGGGTCCAGTTCCGCAGTGATGCGAAGCCATTCGGCGAGTTCGGCCGCGAGATCGGCGTCGGTGACCAGTTTGGCGAGGGGTTCGATGTCGTTGAGCATGCGCTGGATGTCGAGCAGGCGGTCGTAGTCCTGGTAGTCGTCGGTGCCGCGAAGCGTCTGTAGCACCTCCGCGACGTTCTCGCCTGGGCGCACGTAGTCCGCATCGGTGAGGGGTTGGTCGCGTAGGTGCGCTGCGCGGGCGAGTGCCTGAGGTCGGGTCATGGCGAACCCGTCGAGTGCGCGCCGGACCACGTTGTTCGGTTGCAAGTTCGCCGGAAGGTGCTCTGGGGGCTGGCCCGCCGCCAGTATCGTGGTCCTGAGCTCGACGAGGTGTGCGATGGCCCGGCTGAGGGGGTAGCCGTGCTCCAGTGCCCAGTCGATCAGTGATGCGGCGAGTTCACCGTCGGCCCGGGGCGGCGTGGCGGCCCGGGCCCGCTGCTCGTTGCGCACGTCGGAGACCGCGGCGTCGATCAGCGCCAGCCACTGGTGGGCCGGGGACACGTCAGCGGGGAAGTGCACGAGCAGCCAGGCTTTGCGGGAGGCCGGGTCGGTGTGGATGAGGTCGTGGTAGAAGTCCTCGAAGTCGGTCATTGTCGGCGCGTCCTTGTTGGACTCGACGTGGTCACGGCTGTTCATGCGGTCTCCTTGCCGACGTCGTCATCGGTCCAGTAGTGGAGCGACGACGATTGGCGAGTCGAGCGACACCACTGTAGAAGCGGATCTCTTGGGCCCTGGAGTTCATATCCGTGGATCCCGGTGCGTCCGGATACCTCGTGGCAGAACCGGTCGAACGCCGCGCGGTCGAAGTACCGGTTGGCCTCGGCGGCGACCTGATGCCAGTAGCGGCTGGCCAGCAGGCTGGTCAAGCCGACTGCTTCCGGATAGGTGACCAGCGGCAGCAAGGGGTCGCCGGCGTAGAGCCGGTATAGGTCCGTGCCGAACAGGACCAGGGTGCGGGCGCCTCGGGCCGACGACCAGTAGCTTTGCTCGGCCCGCGCCGGCCGTACGGCAGGCGGGCTGGCGTGTGGCGCGTCCGACGACCGGTTGGCGCACCTTACAGTGGCCACCGTGAATGACCGTGGGATGGGGCGGGACCGTGGAGCCCGGCTGATCGAGGAGTACGCCGGGCCGCGAACCCGGACGGTCGATGAGCACATGTGCACCGTCGAACGCTCGACGTTCCGGCTGCAGCTGTTCACCGGCGCCCAAGTGCGGCCGGTCGCGGTGCTGACGCAGACCATCGCGGAAGGCCAGAGCCTCACCAACGGGGCTGAACGGTTTGTTGAGGCGGTGTGGCAGCGTTACTGTCCCGCTGAGACAGAACCGCCCCTGGTCATCGCGCACCAGTTCCTCAGCGACGACCGCGACTGCGGGTTCCAGTGGTTCGGCTTCACCGCCACCGGCCGGTACACGGTGGCCAGCCCACCGCGCTGGGGACCGACGCTGACCACCGACCTCCTCGACCGGCTGCTGGGTGCGACGGTCGACCCGGACCGGGGCTACGGGTACATCCCGTCGGCGCCGGTCTACGAGGGCCGGATGGTGCTCGCCGAGACGGCCACCGCGTTGCTGCCCAGCCCCGACCTGGAGGGCACGACGGCGTGCATGCCCGGGGTGCTGAACTGGTGGCGACGCTTCGGCAATCGGCTCAGCCCCCAGCATGACTCCTGGAACTGCTGCTGGTACCACGGGGGTGACTGGCACGCGGCGTCCGCGGCCGCGGCCCAGGCGCTGGCCGCCGCCGGACCCGCGCCCGATGCGTACCCTGCCGCCGGCGCGGATGTCGAGGAGAGCGATCCCCGCACGGATCCGGCGCTGGACCTGCTCGACGCCGCCCAGCTGGCCCCTTGGACCCGCGACGCCGCGCAAACCCTGCTGAGGGACCCGATCCAGGTCGAACGCGACGACGACGGCCGCCGCTACTACGTCAACGGCCGCCACCGCGCCAGGGCCATGCTCGACGCCGGTGTACGCCGCACCGTGGTCGGCCGCTGGTACGACGGCGACCTGGCCGACCGCACCCGGTAGGCGCGGGGCCGGTCGGTGACTGACCAGCGCGGCCAACCTGTCACTGGCCCGGCTCGGTCGGGTCGGATGAGGCTGCTTGGGTGAGTTCGCGGTAGGCGGCGAGCACGGCGGCGGTGTGCTCAGACAGCTCACCAGCGGTGTTCGTGTCCGGACTGATTGTTGCAACGCCGCGCTGCTGGTCGGCGTGGCGGATGGCGGACTGGGCGTGGGCCAGGGTCTTCTGCTCGTCGACGAAGGCCCGGACCTGGCGCGACAGCTCTTGCAGGTGCGCCTGCCGGTGCCCGATCTCGGTGTCGAGCTGGCTGATGTCCTGCTCAACGGCGGCGATCCGGTCGGCCAAGGTGTGCGCGGTCGCTGTGCCGGCTGGGACGCCGATGCCGGAGCCGGCCAGGTCTTCCCGCAGTTTCCTGGCGGTGGACCTTTGGCCGACGAGCAGGGTCAGCTCCCACAGCTGGGTCACCAGCACCGGTGACGGGTCCTCGAGCGCCACCTGAGCGCACAGCTGCGGCCACGCCGCTGCGGTGGCCCGCACACTCCACGCGGTACGTTTGACGACGTCGCGGTCGTCGTAGTGGGTCAACACCTGGTGGCCCTCGGCCCACAGGTGGGCGGTGCGGGTGTAGCGGCGCAGCGCCTGCCAGATGGTCACCCCGGTGCCGGCCACCGCGACGGCCAACCCGGCCCATGGCCCGGTCTCCCAGGCGACCCCGGCGGCTGCGACGGCGGTGCCGGCTTCGCCGGCCCAGCCGATCCGGGCCCCGCCGGTACGAGGGGTGTGCAGGCCGACTTCGGCCGGCCGGGTGGAGTACATCCCACCGGGCCGGGTCACTGGGTCCGGGCTCACGATGGTGACTGGGCCGGTGGTGTCATGCCGGGAGCGGCCGGCGATCTCGGGCGCCAGCACGGATACGACGAATTTGTCTTCGTCGTCGGCAAGCCACAGGTGCTCCGGGGGATGCCCGCCAGGTCGGGCCGTTGCCGTCATAGCCATCGATGGTGACCGACGGGTACGACATTTCGTGCTGGGCGGCGACGGCGAGGAGCTAGGCAGGCCGCGCGGCGTTGGGAGTGAGGAACGCAGGGGTGCCCGAAGCCGCCGGCTGCGCCGCTGCCCCGGGCCCATCGGGGCAGGAAGGGCCAAGAACATGCGGAAGGAAGACACCAACGGCGACGCGGAGGGACCGGACACCCCTTGGCTAGGCCGTGGCAGGGTGACGGAGCCGTCGGGACGCGCGCCTGACGGGCGGGTCGACGCTGGTGTCACGCCCGTGGCGGCGATCCGGGTCAGGTGCAGCCAGAGCCGTCGGGACGCCGGGTCGTGGAACCCTTCCCGTGGCGGCTGCGGGGCTGGCGTGGCAGGTCCCGGGCTGGGGATGGGGGGCGCGACAGCCACCGACACGGGGACTCGCTGGCCGGCACGCAGTAGCCGGCCAGCGAGGTGCTGCTCGATGGCCCGGCCGCCCGGCCGGCGGTCGCCGGCTCTGTTGCCTGGCCCGGCGAAGCGGGCGGGCTGGCCAACGCGGGGTGCAGTCGGCGCAGCAGCTCCCCGTCCCGGGTGTGGCTGTTGAGGAAGTCGGCCAGCGCGGCCAGGTCGGCGCCGGGCGGGTACTGGCCCTCCGGTGGCCGGCGGCGCCTCGGTGTCCCGGCCGACGGACGGGTGCTGATGTCAGGGCAGCACAGAACCGGAGGGGTACGATCGCGCCGTCGCCGGTACCGGAAGCCGAGGATCTGATCGTGGCCGCGTTCTTGCCGCGCCTGCGTGACGCGCTCGACGGGTACGTCCAGGCACTGGACGCTGCCGAGCCGCCGCTCGCCCCCAGTACCCGCCGGGTCTACCAGTCGCGGGTGACTGGCTATCTGGGCTGGTTGAACGGGCGCGGCAACGCTGCGGCAGCTCTGCGCGATCCGGGTGCCCGCAACGGCGCGGTGACCGAGTACCAGCGCTGGCTGCGCGACGAGCAGAAGCGGGCGGTCTCGGCGGTCAATGCCGTGCTCACGGCGGTGGACGACTTCTACCGCCGGCTGGGCCTGGGCGCCGCCGTCATCACCCGGGACGTGGTGACCCCGAACAGGTCCGTCAGCCTGCCCGCGGAGGCGCTGCGCGCCCCCGATACGACGTGAACCGACGTACCGCACCAGCACGCTCGAACGGGTAAATCCAGCACAGCGTCAACAGCCCGCGCTGCCGGACGGCGTCGGAATCGACGTAGGCAACCTCGAAGCCATCTCCGGGCCTCGCTGAGGACACCGCCCTCGCAGTCTCCACCAGCGCCACCTGCCCTCGCCAAGGCACCCATCCATCAACGGTGCCTCAAGTTAATTGGCAGGACTCTGCGATGCCTCAGACACGCTGGCAGTGCCTTGCATCAACTGGCAGACGACAGCGGCAGCGTCGATCAAAGCGCCATCAACAGCACCGCAGCCCGTCCCCGCACATAACTGTGATTATGTGCGGGGACGATGGAGAGCGGAATTCCTCGCCAACCACCTCCGACTGATTAATGGATTACTGATATTGCTAATCTGTTTATCGGTGTCCCGTCGGCCAGCGGGTCAACCTGCGGGATCCGCTGCGGTAACGGCGACGACTGCCTGCTCTACCGGGTGCGTGAGTGCCGGTCGGACAGCCACGGACAATGCGGCCTACGCTGCTGTGGTGCAGATCCACCTGGTAGCGCTGATCGTCGAGGAGTACGCCCCGGCGATCAGGTTCTTCACCGACGTGCTCGGCTTCGAGCTGGTGGAGGACTCTCCGTCGCTGACCAACGATGGCCTACCCAAGCGGTGGGTGGTGGTGCGACCGCCGGGCGCGCAGACGGGGATTCTGCTCGCCCGCGCTGACGGGGAACATCAACGCGCCGCTGTCGGCGACCAGGTGGCCGGCCGGGTCGGCTTCTTCCTGCGCGTCGACGACTGTGACGCCGCGTACGAGCGGATGACCAGGGCCGGTGTCACCTTCGTGAGTCCACCACGCAGCGAGCCCTACGGCCGGGTGGCCATCTTTCTCGACATCGCCGGCAACCGGTGGGACCTGCTCGGACCTCCCGCGTGACAGCCCGACCCAACACGATCCGAGCCGACAGGATGGGCCACCGACGGGGCTGGGCCGGCGTGCTCGCCGACCCAGCACGGTGAATACGCCGCCATCCCGACCGGCTGCGCGGCGGACCCGGCGATCGGTCCTGATCGGCGCTCTCGCTCCGCTGACCCGGCCCGGCTGGGTCGAGGCGGGCCGGCACCTGCTCGCCGGACTGGAGCTGGCCGTCAGCGACGTCAACGGCGCGGGCGGAATCGCCGGAAGACCACTCGAACTCGCGATCCGGGACACCGCGGCTGATCCGCAGCGGGCCGCGGCGGCCGTGGACGACCTGGCTCGCCTCGGCGTGGCCGCGCTGGCCGGGGAGTACCACAGCGTTGTCGCGCGCGCCGCCGCCGCCCGGGCCGACGCCCTGGGCGTGCCGTTCCTCTGCTCGTCAGCGGTCATCGACGAGCTCACCGAGCAGCCGACGGAATGGGTCGCGCGCCTGGCCCCCGCACAGTCCCACGGCTGGCGCATCTACGCCGACTTCCTGCTCAGCGCGGGCCACAGACGCGTCGCCCTGGTAGCCGAATCGAGTGTCTACTGGGCGTCGGGGGCCCGGATCCTGCGGGACCAGCTAGCTCCCCGCGGCAGCGTCACCGACCTTGACGCGCGCGCGCTCACTCCCGCAGAGCTGTGCGAGCAACTCGTCCGTGGTGGGGCGACGGCCCTTCTTCTTCTGGTCGGCCATCCGGAGCCGGCCGTGTCGATCGTCCGGTCCGTCCGCCGCGACCGGCGCCTCACCGGACTCATGATCGGTGCGCCGGCCGGGCAACCGGAGTTCCCCGAGTGGGCCAAACTCCTGGGCGACGACGGCGCCGCCATCCCGTTCCTGCGCTACCTGCCCAAACGTCTCGGCCCGCTCGGCGCACGGGTCGGCACAGCCCTGCGCGAACGGCTGGCAGCGGCGCCCTCCTTTGTCGCCTTCGAGGGCTACGACACGGTCGCCGTGCTGGCCGAGGTACTGCGCTCGAACGGCGGTGAACGGCCCCGCGGCGTCGAGTGCTGGTCGAGTGTCGCGGTCGAAGGTACCCGCGGCCAGATCTGGTTTTCCCGCACGCCGGGCGTCAGCGTCTGGCAGTGGACCTGGCCACCGGTCCAGGTCGTCGACCGGGATCCGGCGGGACCCGATCGCCTGCGGATCCGCTACGCGGCGCCGACGTTGCCTCCCGTCCAGCTGTCCTGAGCACCGCGTAACGACCCGGGCCGACCACCCGTACCGTGACCACATGCCAACGCAGGTGATCGTGCTCAACGGCGGGTCGAGCGCAGGAAAGTCGGGAATCGTTCGATGCCTGCAGGCGATACTGCCGGATCCGTGGCTCGCCACCGGGGTTGACCGGCTCATCGAGACCATGCCCGCAACCCTGCGTTCGCCGGAGAGTATCGACTTCGCAGCAGACGGGACGGTCCTCATCGGGCCGGAGTTCGACCGGCTGCAGGATGCCTGGATGGCCGGCGTCGCCGCGACTGCCCGGGCCGGCGCCCGGGTCATCATCGACGACGTCTTCCTCGGCGGCGCTGCGTCCCAGCAGCGGTGGCGGGCCGTGCTCGCCGGGCTGGACGTGCTGTGGGCCGGCGTCCGCTGCGACGTGACGGTCGCCGGACGGGAAATCGCCCGCGGCGACCGGGTCCGGGGGATGGCCGCCGCACAGGCCGACGTGGTGCACCGCGGCGTGGTGTACGACGTCGAAGTTGACACCACCCACACCGAGTCGATCACGTGTGCCCGGACAATCGCGGCACGGCTGTAGAGACGTGGAGGGAGCCGCCCGAGCACTGGCTTCTGTACCTACTGGTATGTACAGTCGAGCGGTGACTACCGCGGACGATCTGATCGAGAGCACCCGGCAACTGCTCTGGGAGCGCGGCTACGTGGGGACCAGCCCGCGGGCCATCCAGGAGCGGGCCGGCGCCGGGCAGGGCAGCATGTACCACCACTTCCGGGGCAAGCCGGATCTCGCCCGGGCCGCCATCGCACGCACCGCCGACGAACTGCGCGAGCTCGCCGAGCAGCAGCTGGCCGGGCCGGGTACGGCGCTGGCGCGCATCGGCGGCTACCTGCGCCGCGAACGCGACGTGCTGCGCGGCTGCCCGATCGGGCGACTCACCCAGGATCCGGAGGTACTGGCCTCAGCCGCGCTGCGTACCCCGGTCGAGGAGACCTTCGCCTGGCTGCAGGGACGGATCGCGCAGGTCCTCGCCGAGGGGATGGCCGGCGGCGAACTGGATCCGGCGCTGGATCCGCAGGCCGTCGCGGCGACCGTGGTCGCCACCCTGCAGGGCGGGTATGTGCTGGCCCGGGCAGAGCAGTCCAGTGAACCGTTCGAGCGCGCCGTGGCGGGGCTGCTCGCCCTGCTCGGCGCCCAGGTGAGGAGCTGAGCCGGGTGTACGCCACGCAGTACGAGATCACCCTGCCCGCCACGTACGACATGGGGATCATCCGGGACCGGGTGGCCGCCGGCGGGCCGCTGCTCGACGAGCGCGCCGGGCTGGGCTGCAAGGCCTGGCTGATCCGCCACCGCGGCGTCGACGGCTCGCCGGTCAACCAGTACGCCCCGATCTACCTGTGGCGCGAGGTCGGGGCGGCGGCGCAGTTCCTGGCCGGCGGCGGCGGCTTCGCCGGTATCGTGCGCGACTTCGGCCGCCCGGTCGTCACCCAGTGGGCGGGGTTGGCCTGCTTCGCCGGGGCTGATCGGGGCGCCGGGACGCCGACGCTGGCCGGCCGGCGGATCACGCCACTGCCGGCCGACCCGGACGGTAGCGGCGGCGGGCTGCAGCGGTTCGTCGCCGAGGAGATCGAGCAGGCGCGGCAGCTGGCCGGGCAGCCTGGCGTGCACACGGTGGCGCTGGCGCTCGATCCGCACCACTGGCGGCTGCTGCGCCTGGTGCTCGGCCCGGACGAGGCGGCCGTCGAGCGGTACGAGCTGCTGCACCTGTCGGCGCCCGAGCTGGCCGGCCTGCCGGAGGGGCCGACCTGGGCGGCGTTGTCGGGCAGCTCCCCGGTGTCGCGCCGGCCGGCGGCGGTGGCCTGACGCAGGCAAGCCGGCGGCCTGGGGCTCAGGCCAGCTCGTACTCCAGCCAGAGGCGGTGGGTGCCGTCGGGGTCGATGGCCAGGCCGCCGGTGCCGGCGATGCCGGCCAGGTCGCCGGTGCCGCTGGACGGGACGATGACGAAGAACTCGTCGCGCCGGTCGGTGCCGGTGGTGCTGGCCGAGTGGGCGAAGTTGAAGGCGCCGGTACGGCCGTGCAGCGAGCCGTCGAAGGACTCCATGGCCAGGTAGGTGCCGACTCCGGTGTCCTGGTTGTACGCGAAGGTGAACAGGGTGGCCGAGCGGCCGGCCAGGTCGCCGGTGAAGCGTTTGGCCATGGTGGCCGCGCCGGCCGGGGTGCCGGTCGCCACCGGGGCGGCCGGGATCAGCTCGGCCGGGGTGAAGTCGCTGACGGTGAAGGTTGCCTCTGCTCGCACGGCACCGATCCTAGGGTGGCGCCGGTGCGGCCCGTTGGCCGACCACGGAAACCGATAGATGTCACTGTATCTATCTGGTGAGTGAGTGTGACTGCGGTTACTGTGCGGATGCAGCCCGGGCCGTCCGAAGGAGCACGCACCGTGTCCACAATCCTGCGCACCAGCCGGCTGGTCGCCGTGGCCGTCCTGCTCGGTACCGCCCTCTCCGTCCCGGCCGCCGCCCCGGCCGCCGCGGCCAGCGCCTACCTGACCGGCAGCGACTACTGCCTGGGCCAGTGCGCCGACATCCTGCCGCCAGGCGAGAACGGCAACGCCACCCTGGCCGACATTCTCGCCGCGCAGACGTTGGGCATCCACCCGGCGCACAGCACCGACCAGCTGGCCCGCTACGCCGCCCTGGTCACCGCCTACACCGGACTGACCAGCGACAAGGTCGGCCAGTTCTTCAACGACTCCGGCTTCGGCGTACCCGCCGGCCAGGTCGACAGCGTCCAGTCGCCGCGCTCGGACGTGACCATCGTGCGGGACAAGGCGACCGGGGTACCGCACGTCACCGGGACCACCCGGTCCGGCACCATGTTCGGCGCCGGCTACGCCGGTGCGCAGGACCGGCTGTTCCTGATGGACCTGCTGCGCCACGTCGGCCGGGGCACGCTGACCTCCTTCGCCGGTGGGTCACCCGGCAACCAGGCGCTGGAGCAGAGCGTCTGGCGCAGCTCCCCGTACACCGAGGCCGACCTGCAGGCCCAGGTGGACGCCCTGGCCGGCAAGGGCGCCCGGGGCGCGCAGCTCTACGCCGACGTGCAGAGCTACATCGCCGGCATCAACGCCTACATCGCCGCCTGCATGGGCGCCCGGCCGGTCAACTGCCCGGGCGAGTACGTCCTCACCGGCCACCTGAACGCCGTCACCAACGCGGGCGGCCCGCAGCCGTTCACGGCGACCGACGTCATCGCCATCTCCGGCGTCGTCGGCGGGCTGTTCGGCGGCGGGGGCGGCGGGGAGATGGCCTCCGCACTGGTGCGCGTCGAAGCCGAGGCGAAGTACGGCGTCGCCGTCGGCGACCAGGTGTGGCGGGCCTTCCGCGAGCAGAACGACCCGGAGACCGTACTCACCCTGCACGACGGGCAGAGCTTCCCGTACGGCCAGGCGCCGGCCACGCCGACCGGCGTGGTGCTCCCCGACCGGGGCAGCGCCGCCCCGGTACCGGTGGTCTACGCACCGACCGGCACCGGGGCCGGCACGGCGGCGGCCAACGTGGCGGCCGGACGGGGCATGTCCAACGCGGTCGTCGTCTCCGGCGCGCACACGGCCACCGGCAACCCGATCGCCGTGTTCGGGCCGCAGACCGGGTACTTCTCGCCGCAGCTGCTGATGCTGGAGGAGCTGCAGGGGCCCGGCATCTCCGCCCGCGGCGCCGCCTTCGCCGGGGTGAACCTCTACGTGCAGCTCGGCCGCGGCCAGGACTACGCGTGGAGCGCCACCTCGGCAGGGCAGGACATCACCGACACCTACGCCGTCACCCTGTGTGGCGGCGGCGGGATCAACGCCACCAGCTACCTGTGGCACGGTCAGTGCACCCCGATGGACCGGTTGGAGCAGGACAACGCCTGGTCCCCGACGGTGGCCGACGGCACCGCGGCCGGCTCCTACCAGCTGATCACCTGGCGCACCAGGTACGGGCTGGTGTCCTGGCGGGGCCTGGTCGCCGGGGTACCGACGGCGTTCACCACGCTGCGCTCCACCTACCGGCACGAAGCCGACTCGGCGATCGGCTTCCAGATGTTCAACGACCCCATCCAGATGGGTGACGCCGCCGGGTTCACCGCGTCCGCATCGGCCGTGGGGTACGCGTTCAACTGGTTCTACGTCAACTCCAGCCAGGTCGCCTACGTCAACTCCGGCCTCAACCCGCAGCGCCCGGCCGGCGCCGATCCGAACCTGCCGATGGCCGCCGACGCCGCGCACGAATGGGTCGGCTTCAATCCGACCGACAACACCGCCGCCTACCTGCCGGCCGACGCCCGGCCGCACTCGGTCGACCAGGACTTCTACGTGTCCTGGAACAACAAGCAGGCCGGCGACTACAGCGCCGCCGACGGCAACTTCTCCTTCGGCCCCGTCCAGCGGGCCCAGCTGCTCGACGAAGGGGTCCGCGCGGCCCTGGCCGGCGGGGCGAAACTCGACCGGGCCGCGGTGGTCAAGGTGATGGCCGGCGCCGCCGTCACCGACCTGCGCGCCCGCGAAGTGCTGCCGCTGCTGCTGCAGGTGATCGCCGCCCAGCCGGTCACCGACCCGGCGCAGCAGGCCGCCGTCACCGGGCTACAGGCCTGGCTGTCGGCCGGCGGACGGCGGGTGGAGACCACACCGGGTAGCCACAGCTACGCCGACGCCGACGCGGTCCGCGTCTTCGACGCCTGGTGGCCGCTGCTGGTGTCGGCCCAGTTCAAACCGGCGCTCGGGGACAGCCTGTACGCCGCGCTGGTGGGCGCCATGCAGGTCAACGAGTCCCCGTCGGGCGGCCAGCAGGACCCGGCCGGATCGTCCGGCTCGCTGGGCGAATCCCAGTCCCACAAGGGGTCCTCGTTCCAGTACGGCTGGTGGGGGTATGTCAGCAAGGACCTGCGCGGCGTGCTCGGGCAGCCGGTGGCGGCACCGCTGGCCGGCAGCTACTGCGGCGGCGGGTCGGCCGGAGCCTGCCGGTCGGTGCTGCTCGCCACGCTCACCCAGGCCGCCGCCGAACCGGCCGCCCAGGTGTACCCGGGCGACGACGACTGCGCGGCCGGCGACCAGTGGTGCGCCGACGCGATCATCCAGTCGCCGCTCGGCGGGATCAGCGACGACCCGATCTCCTGGCAGAACCGCCCCACCTACCAGCAGGTCGTCCAGTTCCCGGCGCACCGCGGCGACCCGATCGCCAACCTGGCCTACGCCCGCCCGGCCAGCGCCTCCAGCACCCAGCTGCTCAGCTCGTACACGCCGGGCAAGGCGGTCGACGGCGACGACGGCACCCGCTGGGCCAGCAACTGGTCGGACAACCAGCAGATCACCGTCGACCTGGGCACCGCCACCACGGTCGGGCGGGTGATCCTGCACTGGGAGTCCGCCTACGGCTCCGGGTACCGCATCCAGGTCTCCGCCAACGGCAGCACGTGGAGCACGGTGGCCACGGTCACCGGCGGCGACGGCGGCACCGACGTCGTCGCCTTCCCCGCCACCAGCGCCCGGTACGTGCGCATGCAGGGCGTCAGCCGGGGCACCTCGTTCGGCTACTCGCTGGACGAGTTCGAGGTGTACCCCCGCTGACGATCCCGGGGTGAGGGCGCGGCCGGCCGGCACTGTCCGCCCGCCGGTCTATCCTGGCCGGCATGTCCGAGCAGGAAGCCCCCAGCCGGCCGTGCGTCTACTGTGGCCGGCCCGTCCCGCAGCGCGGCGCCGCCGGCCGCCCGTTCCGCTACTGCCGCGACAACGACGGCGACTGCCAGCGGCAGGCCCGCAACGGCCGGCTCCGCGAACGCAACTCCCCCGGCCTGGCCGGCCAGGTGGCCCGCAGCTGGGAACTGGTGGAGCGGCTGGAGACCACGGTCGCCACGCTCGCCGAGGCGCTGGACGCCGAGCTGAGCCCGGCCGGCGTGGACCGGCAGACCGCCCAGGTGCGCGCCGAGGCGGCCGGACACGTGGCCGCCGCGCACACCGAACGCGACGAGGCCCGCCGCGAGGCCGAGGCGGCCCGGGCGCACAGCGCCGCCCTGCGCGACCAGCTCGCCGCGCACGGCGAAGCCCTGGCCGAGGTGGCCGCCCAGCTGGACGCCGCCCGTACCGAGGCGACCCGGGCCGCGTCCGCGGCGCAGGCCGCCGTGGCCGACCGCGACGAGGCCCGCGGGCAGCGCTCCGCCGAGGCGGCGCTGCGCGCCCAAGCCCAGGCTGACCTCGCCGACCTGCGCGAACGGGCCCAGGCCGAACTGGCCGAGCTGCGCGAAAAGGCCCAGGCCGAGCTGGCTGGAGTCCGCGCGTCGGCCCAGGCGGAGCTGACCGCGCTGCGCGAACGCGCGCAGGGGGAGCTGGCCGAGGCCCGGCGGCAGGCCGCTGACGACGCCCGGCGCAGCGCGGCGCTGACGGCCGAGCGGGACAGCGCGCGCCAGGCCGCCGACCGGGCCACGGCCGCGCTGACCGAGGAGCAGGCCGGTACCGCCACGCTGCGCGCTGAACTGGCCGACGCGCAGGCCGCCCGGCGCGCCGCCGAGCAGGCAGCGGAGCAGGCCGGCCGGGACGCCCGCGAAGCCGCCTGGGAACGCGAGGCCGCCCGGGTCGCCGCCGACCGGGCCCAGCAGCAGGCCGACCAGGCCACCGAGCAGGCGGCCCAGGCGCGCGCCGAAGCCGTCCGGGCCGCCCAGGAATCCGCGGTACGCGCCGCCCGGCTGGACGCCACCGAACAGGCACTGGCCGAGGCGCGGGGGCGCATCGACCAGCTGGGCAGCCAACTGGCCCAGCTCACCGCGGCCCTGGCGGGGCGGCCGGCGGGCGAACCGGTCGGCAGCTGACGACCGGCCTCAGCCCAGCGCCCAGTGCTGCGCGTCGGTGCCGTTGCAGCCGTACTGCTGCACCGGCACGCCGGGGTTGGGGTTCGCGCCGCCGACGACGTCGAGGCACTTGCCGCTGTGCACGGCGATCAGCGCCACCGCCCCGTTCCCCGCGTCCTGGGTACGCCACTGCTGGTTGGCGTTGCCGCTGCAGTTCCACAGCTGCACCTTGGCCCGGTCGTCGGTGCTGGACTTGTTGACGTCCAGGCACTTGCCGCTGGCCTGGTTGACCAGCGTCAGCACACCCTGGCCGGCCGGCCGCCGCTGCCACCGCTGGCGCGGCGAGCCGTCACAGGCGGCCTGCACGATCTGGCTACCCTCACCGCCGTCCGGTGGGGCGGCATCCAGACACAGGCCGGTGCTGGAGCGCACGGTGCCGGCCGGCGGGGGCGGGGCGGTGCTCGGCGGTGGGGCCGCCGACGTGGCGGCCGGAGCGGGGGGCTGAGCGGACGCCGCCTGGGGGGCGCCGCTGCCCGCCGCCCGGAGCTGGCCGAGGACGTCGGCGCGGGTACTGGAGCCGCCGCTGACCACGACGATCAGCACGGCGAAGAGCACCGCGGCGACGAGGAAGGCCAGCGCACCGGGGATCAACCAGTCGGTGGGACGCTGCCGGGACGGGGGCATGGCCACCATGGTGCCGTACCGAGTGGATCACCATACTGCCCCGTCCCGCGCGTACCGTGGCCGCATGCGCTTCGTCCAGCCGGTACCCGCGCCCGCCGACCCGTGGACCGGCGACCACGTGCTGCAGGCCACGCTCGACCGGCTGCTCGGCGACGCCGCCGCGGCGGCCAGGCCACGGCTCGCCGCGCTCGGCGCCGACGTGGCGGACCGGCTACGGGACGCCCACCACGACGCCGAGGCGCACCCGCCGACGCTGACCCGCTACGACGGCTGGGGCCGGCGGGTCGACCGGATCGACGCCTCCCCCGGCTGGGACACGCAGCGCCGGGCCGCCGCCGAGCACGCCCTGGTGGCCCTGCCGTACACGGGCCGGGCCACGTTCGGCGCCCGGGCCCGCGTCGTCCAGGCCGCCCTGCTCTACCTCTACGGCCCCGAGTCGGCCACCTTCTCCTGCCCGGTGGCGATGAGCGACGGCGCCGCCGCGCTGCTGTCCCGCCCCGGGATCGACCCGGCCGTACGGGCCGCCTGGCTGCCGAAGTTGCTGGCCACCGACCCGGACGAGGCGGTCACCAGCGGCCAGTGGATGACCGAGGCGCAGGGCGGCTCGGACATTGCCCGCTCGGACACCACAGCCCGCCGGGACAGTACGGGGCAGTGGCGGCTGACCGGGGAGAAGTGGTTCTGCTCGGCGGCCGACGCGGCGATGGCCGTCGCCCTGGCCCGCCCGCAGGGGGCCGCCCCGGGCAGCCGTACCCTCGCCCCGTTCCTGGTGCCACGTTACGCCGACGACGGGGTGTCCCCGGCGCCCGGGCTGGCGCTGCACCGGCTCAAGGACAAGCTCGGCACCCGGGCGGTACCCACCGCCGAGATCGGGCTCACCGACGCCGCGGCGTACCCCCTCGGCGACCCGGACACCCCCGGCCTGGCGCGGATGATGACGCTGGTGGTGGTGACCCGGCTGCACAACGCCGTCGCCGCGGCCGGCGGCATGCGCCGCGGCCTGGACCGGGCGGTCAGCTACGCGCAGGCGCGCAGCGTCGCCGGTGGACCGCTGGCCGGCAACCCGCTGCACCGGGCCACGCTCGCCCAGCTGGCCGTCGACGCGCAGGCGGCGCTGGCCCTCGCCCTGCACGCCTTCGACCTGCTGGGCCGGGTCGAGGTCGACGGGGACGACGCGGCCGCGGCGCAGCTGCGCCTGGTCGCCCCGCTGGCGAAGCTGGCCACCGGGCGCTGGGCGGTCGCCTCGGCCAGCGAATACCTGGAGTGCTTCGGCGGCGCCGGGTTCGTCGAGGACACCGGCATCCCCCGGCTGCTCCGCGACGCGCAGGTGCTGCCCATCTGGGAGGGCACCACCAACGTGCTGGCCGTGGACGTGCAGCGGGCGGTGGCCCGGGATGAAGGGGTGAAACAGGTACTCGACCGGGTCGACTCGGCCATCGAACTGGCCGCCGGCCTGCCCGGGCAGGCCGACCTGGTGGACAGCCTGCTCGCCGCCCGGCAGCAGCTGGCCGGCCGGCTGGCCGCGCCGGGCCAGCCGGCCGGCGCCCGGGACCTGGCGCTGCGGCTGGCCAGCGTGCTGACCGCCGCGCTGCTGGTGGAGCAGGCGCACGTCGACGCCGCCCGCGGCGACCGGCACGGCGCCACGGTGGCCGCGCTGTGGACGGCGTCCCGGCTCCGCCGCGAGGACGTCGGCGAGGCCGCTGAACGGGCCTACGACCTGCTGCTGCTGCGCCGCTGACGGCCGGCGCGCCGGCCGCGCCGGTAACTGGCCGGCCGGCATCGCGCCGATACCGCCAGGGAGCGCTACCCTTGCACGCACAGCCGGTGGAAGACCCGCCCGCGGGGAATCAACCGACCGATGAGGTCGTTACACCATGCGACCGATAACAATCCGGAGGAAAGCCGACATGGGCGAGCGCATGCTGCGCGGAAGCCGTCTCGGAGCCGTCAGCTACGAGTCCGACCGCAACACCGAACTGGCTCCCCGCCAGACGCGTGAGTACCTGTGCGCCCGCGGTCACCAGTTCGAAGTGCCCTTCGCCGTGGACGCCGAAGTCCCCGTCACCTGGGAGTGCAAGTTCGACGGCACGGTCGCCCGCCTGGTCGACGCGGTCGAGCCGGAGCAGAAGAAGGCCAAGCCGCCCCGTACCCACTGGGACATGCTGCTGGAACGGCGCTCCATCGCCGAACTGGAGGACATCCTCAACGAGCGGCTGGAAGAGGTCCGGGCCCGGCGCGGCCGGATCTGACGCACGCACCGTCCATCACAGCACCCCGCCCCCGGCGTCACGCCGGGGGCGGTTGTCGTGTACCGGGCGCTACTGCGGGTCGACGATCTCGCCCTCGATGACCTCGTCAGCCGGGCCGGGCTGCGTCGTCGGGGCGCCCCGGCGGACCCGGACCCGGCGCGGGCCGAACAGGTCACCGGCGGTAGCCGAGGACAGCCGCCGCTCGGCGAAGCCGCGCACCCGGCCACCGGCCAGCGCTCGCACCGGCGGTACCAGCAGCGCCAACCCGGCCAGGTCGGTGAGGAACCCGGGGATCAGCAGCAGCACCGCCCCCAGCAGCCCCACCACGCCGCTGGTGGCGTCGGCGCCCACCGGCTGCCCGGAGCGGGCCGCCGCCCGCAGGCCCCGCCAGGCGCGGATGCCTTCCCGACGCAGCAGCCAGCCACCCAGCGCCGAGGTGACCACCACAGCCAGCAGCGTCCAGCCGAACCCGATGGCCTGCGCCACCAGGACGAACAGCACGATCTCGGCGACCACCAGGAGCAGCGCGCCGACACTCACCAGGCCGAGCCGTTGCCGCATCGCCATTCCTCCCAGCCTCAGCTGTGCCGGCTTCACCGCGGGCCGAACACTGTGCGTAACGTGTCCAGGCGGGCCCGCGTTCCCCAGACGGTGACCCGCCAGAGTGCCTCCCGGACGATGGACCGGCTCATCTTGCTCGCCCCGCGCTGGCGTTCGGTGAAGGTGATCGGCACTTCGGCCAGCCGGAAGCCGTGCCGGAACGCCCGCCAGGCGAGGTCCACCTGGAAGCAGTAGCCCTGCGAGGAGACCGCCGCCAGGTTTAGGGCGGCCAGCGCGGACAGGCGGTAGGCGCGGAACCCGCCGGTGGCGTCCCGGACCGGCATGCGCAGCGCCAGCTGGGTGTAGAGGTTGCCGCCGCGGGACAGCAGCAGGCGGCGGGCCGGCCAGTTGACCACGGTGCCGCCCGGTACGTAGCGGGAGCCGAACACCACGTCGGCATCGCCCAGGGCGTCCAGCAGCAGCGGCAGCTGCTCGGGGGCGTGGGAGCCGTCGGCGTCCATCTCCACCACGGCGTCGTAGCCGTGCCGGGCGGCCCAGTCGAAACCGGCCAGGTACGCCGCGCCCAGGCCCTGCTTGCCGGGGCGGTGCAGGGCGTGGACCTGTCGGTCGTCGGCGGTCAGCCGGTCGGCCAGCCGGCCGGTGCCGTCCGGGCTGTTGTCGTCGGCGATCAGCACGTCGACCGCGGGGACGGCGCTGCGCAGCCGTTGCACGATCGGGGCCAGGTTGTCCGCCTCGTTGTAGGTCGGCATCACCACCAGGACCCGGCCGACGCCCGGGTACGCGCCGGTCACCGCAGGCCCCGGCGGCGGCCGGCCGCCGCCCACAGCAGGGCCGCCACGGCCAGGGCGGTCAGCGCGTACTCGGGCCAGGCGCCCAGCCGGGTGGCCAGGGTCATGGCGTTGCCCAGGCGCAGCCGGGCGACGACCACGTCGGCGGTGTTGAAGCCGGTGGCCTGCGAGACGCCGCCGTCGGCCGCGACGAACCCGGAGACGCCCACGGTGGAGGCCATCAGCGCCGGACGGCCGTGCTCGACGGCGCGCAGCCGGACCATCGCCAGCTGCTGCAGCGCCTCGTCCCGGTTGAAGGTGGCGTTGTTGGTCTGCACGGTGAGCAGCTGCGCCCCGCCGGTGACGGTGTCCCGGACGATGCCGTCGTAGGCCACTTCGAAGCAGATCACGTCACCCAGGACGGCGGCGTCGGTACGCACCACGCCCGGCCGGTCACCGGCGACGAAGTCGGCGCGGACCAGGTCGACCTTGTCGGAGACCCGGCGGGCGATGGAGCGCATCGGCATGTACTCGGCGAACGGCACCGGATGCCGCTTGACGTAGAGCTGGTCCGGGCCGGTGCCGGGCAGCCAGAGGATGCCGGCGTTGCGGGCGTGGTCCGGGCCCGGCCCGTCCAGTACGGCACCCACCAGGATCGGGGCGCCGATGACGTTGGCGGCCCGGTCGATCAGGGACCGGGCGTCGGCGTCGTCGTCGGCCAGCGGGTCGATGTCACTGGAGTTCTCCGGCCAGATCACCAGGTCGGGCTGGGCCGCGCTACCGGCCGCGACCTGCGCGGCCAGCCGGATGGTGGCCTGCACGTGGTTGTCCAGGACGGCCCGGCGCTGGGCGTTGAAGTCCAGCCCGAGCCGGGGCACGTTGCCCTGCACGATGGCGACGGTGACGGCCCGGCCGGCCGGCCGGTGCAGCGGTACCAGCGCCCCGGCGCCGGCCAGCGCCACGGCACCCAGCGCCAGGGCGGCAGCGACCAGCGCCCGGCCGGGCCGCCCGGCTGCGGCGTGGCCGGCGGGCGGCTGCGCCGGGCTTGCGGCTGCGGGCGGGGAAACCGGATCACCGGCCCGCGGGGACAGCGTGTCGCCGGCCGGCGGGGACAGCGGGCCGGGTGACCGCAGGCGCGGGGTGAAGTGGGCCGGGAACCAGTGCAGGGCGGCCAGGGCGAGCAGGCCGCCGCAGGTGGCCACGGCGAAGGTGACCAGCGGGGCGCCGCCCAGCGCGGCCAGCCGCAGGGTCGGCGCGTCGGCCTGGCTGAACGCCAGCCGACCCCAGGGGAAACCGCCGAACGGCGCCCGGTCGCGCAGCGCCTCCTGCGCCACCCACAGCAGCCCGGTCAGCGGGGCCAGCAGCCAGCGGCGCGCGGCGACCAGCCGGGAACAGCCGGCGCTGGCCGCGCCCAGGGCGGCCAGGTAGGCCGCCTGCACGACGCTGAGCAGCAGCCAGGGGAACGCGCCGACGTTCAGGCCGGTCCAGGCCAGCAGCGGGACGAAGAAGGTCAACCCGGCGAGCAGGCCGAGCCCGGCACCGGCCCGGACCCGGACCCCCAGGCAGGCCAGGGCCAGGCCGGCGACCGCCAGCGGAGCCAGCGGCCACCAGCCGTAGGGCGGGAAGGACAGGTAGAGCGCGACACCGCAGGCGGCTGCGGCGGCCAGCCGGGCCAGGGTGCCCGCGGCGGGGCGGCGCAGCCGGGCGGGGGTGGCCCGGGGTGCGCTCGGCGCTTCGGGCGCGGCGACGGTCATCGGCTCCTCATCGGCTGCTACGGGAGCCTCGATCCTACCGACGGCGGCTGAGAATCCGCCGAGGCCGCAGATCGAGGAGGGCCGGAGTACGGAATCGGGGCGCGGCCTGCGCCGCGCCCCGAGCTCCCAGGCCCTCCCCGACCGGTGTGGCAGGCAGTCCGGCAAGGTCCTTCGGACCGACAGGGCGCGGGCTGGCTGCCCGTGCCGTGCCGTTGTCTACTGGCCCCGCCTCGCTGTCTGCCGTCTCACCGGAGACGAGCCGCTCACGTCACGCCTCCCACGGGAGATGTCGCCACCCCCGCCACCCCCGAACCAGCTAGACCTGGCGCAGCACCCCGCCGTTCGCGGTGTTCGGCTAGCTGGGTTGGTGAAACGTGTCGCTTCGCGTGCCGCCTGCCTCAGTAAGGACCTGTTGACCGTACGCGCGACGGGTCACCCCGTTCAACGGGTTCCCGGAAACTACACCGAAGTAACCGGCGTGTCGACCTGGCGTGTCTTGTCGCGAAACACTATGGCGATGCCACTCCTACGGTGGGTAGCCGTTTTCGGAGCAGTTCGGCCGCCGCCGCCGGGTACTCGTCGGCCAGCAGACCGGCCGCCGCGAGGACGTAGTCGACATCCACGGCGAGCAGCGGGGCCCGGGGCAGCGCCCAGCCACCCGGATGGTCGGCCAACGCCGCCGACAGCACCCGGGCGGCCAGCTGGGGCGGTGCGTGCCGCAGCACCCCGCCCGAGCCGACCACCAGGCGTACCCCGGACAGGTCCGTTCCGGCCCGGGCGTGCCGGCGCAGCGCCACCGTGACCGCGACGGTGGCCAGCCGCTCCTCGACCGCCCAGCCGGCGGCGTCGGTGACCAGCAGGGCCGGATCGTCCGCCCGGGCCGTCACGGCCGCGGCCAGCTCCGCCGCCGGGGGCAGCAGCCGTTCGGCGGCGGCCGCGGCCAGCACGCCGGGTGCGCCGGAGCGCATGCCCAGGTCCCCTTCGACGGTACGGGCCCGCCACAGCGCCCCGGTGACCGCGCGGACCGGCTCCCCGCAGCCGGGCGCCAGCGCCGAGTACACGTCCGTCGTCGCCCCGCCCACGTCGACCACCAGCAGGTCCCCGGCGAGCCGGTCGGCGAGCAGGCCGACGCCGGTGAGCACCAGGTCGGGGGTGGCGCCGCGGACCAGGGCGGCGAACCGACGCCCCCGGGACAGCCGCTTGCCGCCGATTACGTGCGACAGGAACAGCTGCCGGATCGCGGTGCGGGCCGGCTCCGGCTGCAGTACCCCCAGGCGCGGTAGCACGTTGCCGGCCAGCCGGGTCGGCACCCCGGCGCCGGCCAGCGCCGCCGCGACGGCCGGGGAGGCGTCCGCGTTGCCGGCCACCACGACCGGCACCCGCCAGCGGGCGGCGGCCAGCCGGGCACCGTTGTGCGCCAGCACGTCAGCGTCCCCACCGTCGGTACCGCCGACCAGCAGCAGCACGTCCGGCCGGGCGGCACGCAGGGCGCGCAGGGCCGCCGCGTCCAGCGGGCCGGCGGCCACGTGCACCACCCGGGCACCGGCGGTCAACGCCACCCGGTGCCCGGCCGCCGCGCTGACCAGCGCCTCGTAGCCGACCACGGCCAGCCGCAGGCCACCGCCCGCGCTGGAGCAGACCCGCAGCGGGCAGCCGACGCCACCGGCGGCGCGCAGCGCGGCGTCCAGGCCGTGCAGAACGTCGGAGCCGATCGTGCTGGGGTGCCCGGCCGAGCCGACCAGCTCGCCGCTGTGCACGTCGACCACGGCCACCTTGGTGAACGTCGAACCCACGTCGGCGCAGGCCACCCGCACCTCAGGCCGCCGGCGGGGCGGGCACCACGACAGTGCCGGTGGCGCGAACCGCCAGCAGCGGCGGGTCGAGCACCTCGGCAGCCGAGGCGCCCCGGTCCGGGCGGCCGCGGCAGAGCACCGTGCAGGTGAACTCCACCGTGCGGCTACGCCGCCCCACCGCGCTCACCACGCCGGTCACCTCCAGCACGTCCCCGGCCCGTACCGGCGCCAGGAACTCCACCGCCGAGTACGCCCGGAACAGCCCCTCGTCACCGTCGGTACGGATGCACAGCTCGGTGGCCACGTCGCCGAACAGCGCCAGCGCGTACGCCCCGTCCACCAGGTTGCCCGCGTAGTGGGCGTGGGAGTAGGAGACGTAACGCCGGTGGGTCACCGACACGCCCAGCCGGTCGGTCACGCCGCCGCCCTCCCCGCCCGGTTGACGACCAGCGCGTCGACCAGGTAGCTGGCCACCTCGCGGGGCGTTGTGGAGCGGCCGAAGACCCGGTCCACGCCCAGCGCGGCGGCGGCCAGCTCGTCGAAGCGGGGGCCGCCGACCACCAGCAGCGGGCGGCGCGGCGCGGGCAGCGCCTCCCGGAACGCCGCCGCCATCTCCCGCACGTTGTGCAGGTGGGCGTCGCGCTGGGTGACCACCTGGGAGACCAGCACCGCGTCGGCCCGCTCGGCGCGCGCCGCCTCGACCAGGTCCGGCACCGGCACCTGGGCACCCAGGTTCACCACCCGCAGCTCCCGGTAGTACTCCAGGCCCTTCTCCCCGGCGATGCCCTTCACGTTGAGGATCGCGTCGATACCCACCGTGTGCGCGTCGGTGCCGATACAGGCGCCGACCACCACCAGCTTGCGGCGCAGCCGGCGCCGGATCAGCGCGTTCACCTCCCGGGCCGACAGCAGCTCGAAGTCCCGCTCCACCACCCGCACGGTGGCCAGGTCGACCAGGTGGTTGACCCGGCCGTAGACGACGAAGAAGGTGAACTGGTCACCCAGCGCCCGGGTGTGGACCACCATCGCCGGGTCCAGGCCCATCTTGGCGGCCAGCTGCAGCGCCGCCCCCTCGGCCCGCTTGTCCGCCGACACCGGCAGGGTGAAGCTCACCTGCACCATGCCGTCGCCGGTGGTGTCCCCGTACGGCCGCACCACGGTGTTCATCGACCGGCCTCCAGCAGCTCGGTGGCCGGGTTGTAGTAGCCCGGCTCGTGCCGGGCCACCCCGTCGCGGCCCTTGCCCCGGTCCGGGGGGCGTTTCATGATGCCGAAGGTGCCGTCCGCGATCGCCGCCAGCAGGCCGGCCGGATCGCCCGGACGCGCCGGGGCGTCCTCGGCGATACGCCGCAGCAGCGCCACCGACTCGGCCAGCACCTGCGCCGCGCGGCGCTGGATGAAACCACCCGGCGCCGGAACGAAATCCTCGTGCAGGTTACCGGCGGCGCCCAGCACGTAGCGCACGTTCTGCAGGGCGATGTCCCGGTCGGACAGCCACGGGGTGACCACCGCCTCGGTCATCATGCCGACCAGCAGGATGCCCTGCCCGGTCAGCACACCGGCCAGGTTGAAGAAGCCGTCCAGCAGGTTGCCCCGGAACACGTCACCGCTCATGTGCCGGGTCGGCGGCATCCACTTCAACGGCGCCGCCGGGAACAGCTCCCGGGCCAGCAGCGCGTGCGCCAGCTCCAGCCGGAACGACTCCGGCAGCTCCGGATTGATCTCGAACGCGTGCCCCAGCCCCAGCTGTCGGTCGGCCAGCCCGGCCTCGTGCGCGAAGTACTCGTTGAGCAGCTGGGACACCGTCACCGTGTGGGCCGCCTCGACCGCATCCGCGGTGGTCAGGTAGTTGTCCTCACCAGTGTTGATGATGATCCCCGCCCGGGCGTGCACCTGCCGGGAGAAGCGCTGGTCGACGAAGGTACGCACCGGGTTGATGTCGCGGAACAGGATGCCGTACATGGAGTCGTTGAGCATCATGTCCAGCCGCTCCAGGCCGGCCAGCGTGGCGATCTCCGGCATGCACAGGCCGGAGGCGTAGTTGGTCAGCCGGATGTAGCGGCCCAGCTGCTTCGACGAGTCGTCCAGGGCGGCGCGCATCAGCCGGAAGTTGTCCTGGGTGGCGTAGGTACCGGCGAAACCCTCCCGGGTCGGGCCCTCCGGCACGTAGTCCAGCAGTGACTGGCCGGTGGAGCGGATCACCGCGATCACGTCGGCACCCGCCCGGGCCGCCGCCTGCGCCTGCGGGATGTCCTCGTAGATGTCGCCGGTCGCCACGATCAGGTAGATCCACGGCCGCTGCTGCGGGTCGCCGTAGCGGGCCACCAGGCGCTCCCGCTCGACGCGGCGCCGGTCGATCCGGCGGATACCCGCACCCACCGCGCTACGGGCCCGGCGCCGGGCCGCCGTGGCGGCCGCCTTCACCGGCAGCTCGAAGCGCACCGAACCGGCCGCCGCCTTCTGCGCCAGCAGCGTCAGATCCGCCGCACCGGAGGTGGCCAGGGCGTGGAACACCGGCAGGGCCACCCCGTGGCCCAGGCCCACGTCCGCCACGACGGCGTCGACCAGGCGGTTCACCCAGGGGATGCCGTCGTGGTCGGCGCCGGTCACCCCGGCCAGGCGCAGCACCGCCCGCTCCACCGACACGGTGGTGTGGCTGCGGGCCAGCTCCACCACCGGCGCGCCGACCCGCTCGGCCAGTCGCCGCGCCAGCCGCACCTGAGCCGGGTCCAGATCCAGCTTGCCCGCCACGGTCCACCTCCCTCTCCCGGCAGCGCCGGGCTCACGCCCCGGCGTAGATCACAGCGCCGCGCAGCACCGTGCGCCGGCACACCGGCAGCGCCGGCAGCGGCTCGTCCGGCTCCGCCGGCAGCAGCCGCGGCAACCCGCTGACCAGCTCCGCCGGCTGCCACACGGCGAACGTCGCAGGGGCGCCCGGCACCAGTACGCCCTCGTCGTCGCGGCGGGCCGCCCGCCAGCCGCCCCGGGTGTGCGCGGCAAATCCCACCCGTACGCCGATCCGGTGCACCGGATTGTGGTGGCGCAGCGCCGCCCGGATGGTGCCCCACGGGTCCAGCGGCGTCACCGGGGAATCCGAACCGAACGCCATCGGCACCCCCACGCCGGCCAGCGCGCCGAACGGGTTCGACGCCAGCGACCGGGCCACCCCCAGGCGGTGGGCGTACATCGCGTCGTCGCCGCCCCACAGCCGGTCGAAGGCGGGCTGCACGCTCGCCGTCACGCCGAAGTTCACCAGGCCGGCGATCAGCTGCCGGTCCAGGATCTCCAGGTGCTCCACCCGGTGCCGGCCGTCCCGCACGGTCTCCACGCCCAGCTGCGCGGCGGCCAGGGCGAAACCGGCCAGCACGGTGGCGATCGCCTTGTCGCCGATCGCGTGGAAGCCGCCCTGCATCCCCACCTGCTCACACTGCACCAGGTGGGCGGCCACCTGGGCGGCCGACAGGTAGCCGGCGCCGCAGTCGCCGGAGTCCAGGTACGGCTGGCGCAGGTGGGCGGTGCGCGAACCGAGCGCACCGTCGGCGTACAGGTCCCCGCCGTTGCCCACCGCACCCAGCTCGCGGGCCTTCGCCGCGGCCTCCAGCTCGCCCCAGTAGCCGTACACCTCCGGCAGGTCGCCGCCGCGGCCCAGCTCCAGGACCGCCTGGAAGTCGGCCTCCGAGGAGGTACCCGGGCCGCCGCACTCGTGCACCGCGGCGATACCCAGCGACGCCGCGTGTGCCAGGGCACCCCGCTGGGCGATCCGCCGCTGCCCCGGTGTCAGGGCGCCCATCGCCAGCTCGCGCACCACGTGGTGGGCCTGGCGGCGGAGCAGGCCGGTGGGGGCGAAGCCCGGCGTGTCCGGCGGGCAGTCGGCCAGCAGGGCGGAGGAGACCAGCGCCGAGTGCACGCTCGCCTGGGCCAGGTACACCCGCCGGCCGGCGGCCGCCCGGTCCAGGGCAGCAGCGTCCGGCGGGGTCTCGTCCGCCCAGCACGACTCGTCCCAGCCGTGCCCGAGCACCACCGCGTCGGCAGGTAGCCGCGCGGCGTGCCGGGCCACCCGGTCCAGCACCTCGGCCGCCGACCGGGTGCCGGCCAGGTTCAGGCCGAGCAGCACGATGCCGGTGTCCGTGGTGTGCACGTGGGCGTCCACGAAGGCCGGTGCGAGCAGCCCGCCGGCCAGGTCGTACACGGTGTCCGCGCCGGTCGGGGCGTCCACGTCGGCGCCCAGCCAGGCGATCCGGCCGTCCCGGACGGCCAGCGCCGTGGCGGCCGGATCGGCCGGCGAGTGCACCCGCCCGTTGCGGTACAGCGTCATGGGGGTCATGGCAGCTAGTTTGCCGCCAACCGGGCAGCGAACAGCGCGCGCACACCCGGTCGGGTGCGCAGCAGGTCCAGGGCGTAGCCCGCGTGGCCGGGAACGTAGCCGTTGCCGACGAGCATGGTCACGTCGGCGGCCAGGCCCTCCGCGCCCAGCGCCGCCGCCGGGAACGAGGTGGCCATCGAGAAGAACACGACGGTACCCCCGTCCGCGGTGGCCAGGATCGCCCCGTGCTCGCAGCCGGGCACGTCGACGCAGACGACCGTGACGTCGGCCGGGCGGCCCAGGGCGTCCTCGACGGCGGCGGCGAGCGCCACCGGGTCGCGGGCGTCGGCGACGGCCACGACGTCGGCCAGGCCACTGGCCCGCAGCCGGTCAGCCTCCTGCGCGGTCGGCACGACGCCGAGGCAGCGGGCGGCACCGGCATCCCGGGCAGCGGCCAGCGACAGGCAGCCGCTCTTGCCCGCGCCGCCGATCACCGTGACCAACACCGGGTCGGGACCGGTGACGGGCGCGGCCGGCAGCACCGGGCCAGAGCTGGTGACGGGCGTCGCCGCCGGCAGCACCGGGCCGGGACCGGTGACGGGCGTCGCCCGCGGCACCAGGTCGGGGCGGGCGGCCGGCGCCGCCGGGCGTGCGGTGTGGGCGGCGACCACACGGCGGGTCAGGGCGGGGGCGCCGCACACGTCGAGGACCGCCAGGGCCAGTTCCGGGTCCACGTCGTCGGGGAGTTTCGCGGCGATCGAACGGGCGAAGAGGATCGCGTGGCCGGCGGCGGGTACCTGCTCGCCGCGGCCGTCCCAGCGGGCCAGGGCGTCGGTGACCGCCAGCGGGGTGAGGGTGAGCGAAACCAGGGTGGCCACCCGGTCGCCGGGGCGCAGGCCCAGCGGGGAGTCGGGGCCGGCGGCCGTGACGGTACCGATGAGCATGCCGCCCGAGCCGGTGACCGGGTTGTGCATCTTCCCCCGGCTGGTGATGATCTCCAGCACCTCGGCGCGTACCGCCGCCCCGTCTCCGCCGTGCTTGGTGGTCAGCTGGCGGAAGCTGGCGGCGTCCAGGTTGAGCCGCTCGACGGCCAGGCGGACCTCGTCGGCGCGCAGCGGGCTGTCCGGGTCCAGCCGCCAGGCCGCCTGCGGGAGCACCCCGGGTGGCTCCAGCACCCGGTGCAGGCCGACGGGCGAGGACGTCATGAACCCTCCCATTGCAGTAAACTTTCCGGCAGACTAGTTTGCAGCCAGGATAATTTCCAGTCTTGCACCAGGTATGCAGTAGACACTACCGAGGAGGCGTCCGTGACCGACGGCCAGCCGTACGAGTACCGGCGCCGCGAACTCGTCGAACCGGACTGGACCCGGCTCCCCGGCTGGCGTGACGTCACCCGCCAGGACTGGGAGTCGGCCCAGTGGCAGCGCGCCCACTGCGTCAAGAACCCGGCCCAGCTGCGCGCCGTCCTCGGCGACCTGGTCGACGACGGCTTCTACGCCGACCTGCAGGCCGACCAACGGGCCACCGCCACCATGTCGATGCTCGTCCCGCCGCAGATGCTCAACACCATGGTGCCCGCCGCCGTCCCCGACACGCGGAGCTTCTACGCCGACCCGGTCCGCCGGTACATGATCCCGGTCGCCTCCGACCGCCACCCCGACTGGCCCAGCCACCCCTACGCCAGCCGCGACTCGCTGCACGAGCACGACATGTGGGTGGCCGAGGGACTCACCCACCGCTACCCCACCAAGGTGCTCGCCGAACTGCTGTCCACCTGCCCGCAGTACTGCGGGCACTGCACCCGGATGGACCTCGTCGGCACCTCCACGCCGGCGGTGGACAAGCTGCGCCTGACGCTCAAGCCGGCCGACCGCTACGACGGCATCATCGGCTACCTGCGGGCCCACCCGGGCGTACGGGATGTGGTGGTCTCCGGCGGCGACGTGGCCAATGTGCCGTGGCGGCATCTGGAGTCGTTCCTGATGCGGCTGCTGGAGATCCCCACCATCCGGGACGTCCGGCTGGCCACCAAGGCGCTCATCGGGCTGCCCCAGCACTGGCTGCAGGGCGAGGTGGTGGAGGGGCTGGAACGGGTGGCCCGCACCGCCGCCCGGCGCGGGGTCAACCTGGCCATCCACACCCACGTCAACCACGCCAACTCGCTCACCCCGCTGGTTGCCCGGGCCGCGCAGACGGCGCTGGAGGTGGGTGTACGCGACGTACGCAACCAGGGCGTACTGATGCGTGGGGTGAACGCCACCGGGGCCGACCTGCTCGACCTGTGCTTCGCGCTGCAGGGCGAGGCCGGCATCCTGCCCTACTACTTCTACCTGTGCGACATGATCCCCGGCGCCGAGCACTGGCGGGTCTCGGTCGCCCGGGCCCAGCAGCTGCAGCACGACATCATGGGCTACCTGCCCGGCTACGCCACCCCGCGGATCGTCTGCGACGTGCCGTTCGTCGGCAAGCGCTGGGTCCACATGGTCACCGAGTACGACCGCGAGCGCGGCATCTCCTACTGGACCAAGAACTACCGCACCTCGCTGGAGCGCGCCGACCCGGAGGCGCTGACCCGCCGGTACGCCTACTACGACCCGATTGACACGCTGCCGTCCTCCGGTCGCAAGTGGTGGCGCAAGGAGACCGGCGAGCTGGCCTGACGGTTGGGAGACAGACGGCGGCCCCGGGATCCGCGGATCCCGGGGCCGCCGAGTCAGGTGGTACCAGCCGCCTCAGCGTCCGGTGACCGAGTCGCGGATGTCGCGCCCGGCGTCCTTGACGTGCTCGCCGGCCTGCTTCATGCCGGCCTCACTCTGGTCACGAATGCCTTCAGCTTCGAGCGACTCGTTGTCGGTCTTGTCGCCGATCCACTCCTTGGCCTTGCCCTTGTACTGCTCGGCCTCGTTGCGGGCCTTGTCTGCGTTCGACATCAGGTACCTCCTTGTCCCGTGTCGGCGCCATGTGCCGCCGACGTTGACAGGAACAGGTCTACCCGCTGTTGCCGAGGTCAAACCCTGGTGCAGCGCACACCCCGTAAGGCGTCCTAGGATGCTAGGTTGAGCCTCGTCAGCGGGGTGCCAGGCGGTGCAGTTCGACGGCTTCCAGGGCGCCGGCCCGGACGGTGGCGGTCAGGAAGGTCGCGAACGGCTGGCGCCGGCGGTCGGTCGGCGAGCCGGGGTTGAGCAGCCGCAGGCCGCCCGGGGCGGTGCTGTCCCAGGGGATGTGCGAGTGCCCGAAGACCAGCAGGTCGACGTCGGGATAGCGGGCCGCGCAGCGGCGCTCCCGGCCGCTGGCCGGGCCGGTCTCGTGTACGACGGCCAGGCGCAACCCGTCGAGCTGCGCGTAGGCCACCTCGGGCAGGCGTCGACGCAGGTCAGCGCCGTCGTTGTTGCCGTACACGCCGATCAGCCGCCGGCTGCGGGCGAGCAGTTCGTCCAGCAGGTGGGCGTCCACCCAGTCCCCTGCGTGGATGACGACGTCGGCGGCGTCGACGGCGGCCCACAGCGGCGCCGGCAGCTGCCGGGCACGGACGGGGACGTGGGTGTCGGCGATGACGACCAGGCGCACCCAGCCATTGTGACTTGACGCCGACATCGCCTTCATCGCTATAGTGCTAGGAGACTAGTTAAATGGTGGAGGCGGTCGAAGTGATCGAGTTCCGACTGGACATGCGCTCCGGTGTGGCGCCGTACCTCCAACTCGTCCAGCAGGTGCGGCGGGCGTTGCGGCTCGGGCTGCTGCGCGAGGGCGACCGGCTACCGACCGTCAAAGAGGTGGTCGCCACCGTGGCGATCAACCCGAACACGGTGCTCAAGGCCTACCGCGAGCTGGAGCACGAAGGGCTGGTGTCACCCCGGCCCGGGCTGGGCACCTTCGTCACCCGCACGCTCGTCGACGACACTGCCGCGCACGGGCCGCTGCGCGAGCGGCTGCGCCACTGGCTGGCCGACGCGCGGACCGCCGGCCTCGACGACGAGAGCATCGAAGCGCTGTTCACCACCACCTTCCACAGCTACGCCGAGGAGAGTGCATGAGCGCCGCACTGGAAGCCGAGGGCCTGGGCCGGCGGTACGGCCGCCACACCGCGCTGTCGGACTGCACGCTGCGGATCCCGGCCGGCCGGGTGGCCGGCCTGGTCGGTCCCAACGGAGCCGGCAAGACCACCCTGTTGCACCTGGCGGTCGGCGCGCTGGCCCCGACGACCGGCACGATCAGCGTGCTGGGCGCCCGCCCGGGAGCCGGGCCGGAGCAGCTGGCCCGGGTCGGTTTCGTGGCGCAGGACACCCCCGTCTACGCCGGCCTCACCGTGGCCGAGCACCTGGGCCTGGGCGCGCGGTTGAACCCGGGCTGGGATGCGGCGCTGGCGTACCGGCGGGTCGAGCAGGTGGGCCTGGATCCGGGGCAGCGCGCCGGGCGGCTCTCCGGCGGGCAGCGCGCCCAGCTGGCCCTCACCCTGGCCATCGCCAAGCGGCCCGAACTGCTCATCCTCGACGAACCGGTGGCCGGCCTGGATCCGTTGGCCCGCCGGGAATTCCTGGCCACCCTGATGGAGTACGCGGCCGAGGAGGGGACCAGCGTCCTCCTCTCCTCGCACCTGGTCGCCGACGTGGAACGGGTCTGCGACTACCTGATCGTGCTGGCCGCTGCCCGGGTCCTGGTCGCCGGCGACGTTGACGACCTGCTGACCAGCCACCCCCGGCTGGTCGGCGCCTGGGACGGGCAGCAGCTGCCCGACGGCGCCGAGATCGTCCGGGCCAGCCACACCGGGCGGCAGAGCACGGTGATCGTGCGCACCACCACGCCGGTCGAGGACGGTCGGTGGAGCGCGGAAAAGCTCGACCTGGAGGACCTCGTGCTGGCCTACATGGCCGGCGCGCGGACCGCCTCCGGGACCCGTTGAAGCACGAGGAGGACACCCGATGATCTGGTTGACCTGGCGACAGTTCCGTGCCCAGGCGTGGGTCACCGCGGCCGTGCTGGTGGCGGCGGCCGTGGCGGCGGTACTCGAACGTCAGCGCCTGGCCGGGCTGACCATTGGTACCGAGGCAGTCTGCGTACCCACCGACCAGTGCGGCGGGCGCACCGTCCTCATCGTGCACGCCGGGCAGGCCTGGCCGCCCGGCGGCTGGACCGGGCTCGGCCTCGTGCTGACCTACCTGCTCCCCCCGTTGATCGGAGCGGTGTGGGGAGCGCCGCTGGTGGCCCGGGAGTTCGAGGCCGGCACCCACCGGCTGGTCTGGAACCAGTCGGTCCCGCCGCTGCGCTGGCTCACCGTCAAGCTGCTCACCCTCGGCACCGCCGCGCTGGCCGTGACCGGGGCGTGCGCGGCACTGCTCACCTGGGCCGGCCAGCACCACGGCGAGTTGGCGCGCGACCGCATCCAGCCGGTGCTGTTCACCGGTCAGGGGGTCGCTCCGGTGGCCTACACCGCCTTCGCCTTCGCGCTCGGCGTGGCGGCCGGCGCGGTGTTCCGCCGCACCCTGCCGGCGGTCGCCGTCACGCTCGCCGGCTACGCCGCGGTGCTGTTCACGATGACCAACGGCGTGCGAGCCCACCTGCTGACGCCGAGGACCGACGTCACGCCGGTCACCGCCGGCAACGTCCTGGCCTACGGCATCACCGGGGACGGCAGCAGGATGTTTCTCCACTCCGACGGCGACCTGTCCGGCGCCTGGGTGCTGGAGACCCGCACGACCGACGCCGCCGGCCGGCCGTTCAACGGCGCGACCGGCTGCGACGGCAAGGCGCGCAGCTGCCTGCAGTGGGTCGCCGACCAGCACCTCCAGCAGCACCGCAGCTACCTGCCGGGCAGCCGGTTCTGGGCACTGCAGTTCGCCGAGGCCGGCATCTACCTGGCCGCCGCGGCGCTGCTGATCGGCTTCACCTACTGGTGGCTGCGCCACCGCCGGACCTGACCGGCACAGCCGGCGCCAGCGTGGATGCTGGGGCCAGGGGGGCCGCCGTGCCCCCGCCTGGCGGGGGCACGGCGGCGGGTTCCGGCGATCCCGCCGGTGCCGGCAGGTGGCGGCCGTAGCGTTGGCCGAAGTGTCCGGTGCCCGGCCGGCAGGCCGGGAGCAGGCAAGCAACGAACGCCACCTGCGGGCGGCGTCGAAACGGGGGGCAGCGATGGCGACAGCGACGATGACACAGCTGCGGGAGCACGTGGCGGGGGCGGTGGTGACGCCCGACGACGCGGGGTACGAGCAGGCGCGGGCGGTGTACAACGCGATGATCGACCGGCATCCGGGCGCCGTGGTGCGCTGCACCGGCGTGGAGGATGTCCGCTCGGCCGTCGACTATGCCCGGGAGAACCGGCTCGACCTGGCGGTCCGCGGCGGCGGGCACAGCGTGCCCGGGTTCGGCACGGTGGACGGCGGCGTGGTCGTCGACCTGTCCGGCATGCGCACGGTCACGGTCGACCCGCGTACCGCCACGGCGCGGGCGCAGGGCGGCGCGACCTGGGCCGACTTCAACGAGGCGACCGGGGCGCACGGCCTGGCCACCACCGGCGGGATCATCTCCACCACCGGCGTCGGCGGGCTGACCCTGGGCGGCGGCATCGGCTACCTGGCCCGGGCGCTCGGGCTGTCCTGCGACAACCTGATCTCCGCCGAGGTGGTCACCGCCGACGGCCAGCTGATCACGGCCGACGCCACCCAGCACGAGGACCTGTTCTGGGCGCTGCGCGGCGGTGGCGGCAACTTCGGCGTGGTGACCGCGTTCGAGTTCAAGCTGGCACCGGTCGGCGACATCTACGGCGGCCCGATCTTCTTCGACATCGAGCACACCCGGGACGTGCTGGCGTTCTACCGCGAGTTCATCGCCGAGGCACCGGAGCAGTACGGCGGGTTCCCGGCGTTCCAGATCGCCCCGCCGCTGCCGTTCATCCCGGAGCACCGGCACGGCGACACGCTGATCGCCATGGTCAGCTGCTGGACCGGTGAGCACGGCGCGGGCGAGCGGCTCATCGACCGGATCCGGGCGGTCGCCCCGCCGGTGGCCGAGATGGTCGGGCCGATGCCCTACGCCGCGCTCAACAGCGCCTTCGACGCGCTGGTGCCGCCCGGGCTGCAGCACTACTGGAAGGCCAACTTCGTCACCGAGCTGACCGACGAGATGATCGAGGCACACGTCCAGCACGGTCCCAAGGTGCCGGTGGTCAACTCCACCGTGCACATCTACCCGATCAACGGCGCCTGCCACCGGGTCGACCCGGAGGCCACCGCGTTCGCCTGGCGGGGGGCCAACTTCGCCACGGTGATCGCCGGGATGTGGCCCGACCCGGCCGACAACGAGGCCAACACCGCCTGGGTACGCGACTACTACGCCGCGACGGCGCCGCTGTCCGAGGCGGGCGGGTACGTCAACTTCATGGCCGGCGACGACCAGGAGCGGGTCGAAGGCCAACTACGGCGCCGAACTACCCGCGCCTGGTCGAGGTCAAGCGGGCCTACGACCCGGGCAACCTGTTCCACCTCAACCAGAACATCCAGCCCTGAGGACGGCGCTGCGGTCCGCGACCGCGGCGAGCGCCTTGGTGATGTTCAGCTCGGCCAGGTCCAGCATCCACTGCCGGTCCGGGAAGTCGGTGCCGGCGATCCGCAGCGGCCCCTCGATCAGGGACAGCACCTGCGCATACCGGTACAGCTCGAGCCGGCGCGGATCGAGGTCGACCGGGCGCAGCGCCCGGTAGGCGTCGCCGAAGCGCAGCTGCAGCCAGGCGTGCTCCCACTCGACGTCGAAGTACGCCAGGCCCTCGATGTCGATGACGGCGGGTTCGCCGGCCGGTGTGACGAGGACGTGATCCGGCCCGAGTTCGCCGTGGACCAGTCCGTACGCCTGTCGCGCCGGGACCGCGCCGCGCAGGTGGCGCAGGTGCTCGGCGATGCGGTGGCGGGCGGCGGCGAGCCGGGTGTCGCGCGTGGCCGCCGCGTCGAGGTGGCGCAGCGCCCGGTCGAGGATGACGTCCTCGGCGGGGCGGGCCCGCGGCGCCTCGGCGCGGGCGACGGCGGCGAGCTTGCCGTAGTGCGGACCGACGGTGGTGTGCATGCGGCGCAGGGCGTCGCCGAGCAGGGCCAGCGGTGTGGCGGCGGCCGCCGGGTCGCGGTCGAGTAGTGCCTCGAGCGTGACCGTGCCGACGTCCTCGACCAGGGCGATGTCGGCGGGCAGGTAGCGGGCGTCGCGATCGAGCAGCAGCAGCCGCGGGGTGCGCACGTCGGCGGCGGTGAGGGCGGCGTGGCTGGCGGCGAACAGGTGCGCGCCCGATGCGTCGGTGAACGGGTCGTCCGGGACGGTCGGCGACGGTGGCCAGTAGTTCTCGCCGGCTGCCCAGACGTAGAGGATCACGGTGGTCCCGTCGTCCAGGTGGAGCCGGTAGACACCCTTCTTGCTGCCGCCGGTCAGCCGGTCCAGGGCGGTGAGGCGGCGGTCCGCGCCCAGTTGGTCGGCTACCAGGTCCCGGACGTCGTCCGGCCGCAGGAACGCCCGCGTCATGATCGCTTTCCCTCCGCCGCGTCATGGGTTCTCCAGGTTCCACCATCGCGGCGGGACGCCGCACGGGCGGCTGCGCCGAGCTGGTCGAAGTGGTCCGCATCGATTAGAATGTGTGTACGAAAGAGCGGCGTCCACCAGGGAGTTTGCATGCAGCCGAGCACCGGGGCAGTCCCCTACGCAACCCTGTTGACCTTCACCCGTTACGTCGGCCGGACCGGCCCCGGGAAGGCCACCTTCGTCGGTTCGCTGCGCCGGGCGCGCAGCAGCCGGGCCGGCTTCAACCCGCACGCCCGGTTCGTCAAGGCGCTCAAGTCCGACATCGAGTCGGGTACCCGCGGCGAGCAGGCGGCCATCGTCGCCGCGGTGGACCAGGTGCAGCCCCGCTGGCGCCCGCTCTACCAGGAGCTGTGCACCGGTGGCGCGCGCTACCTGGAGGCGCTCGGCGAGCCGGACGGCGTCCGGCCGGCCGCGGTACGCCCCGCGCTGGACGTGGTCGGCGGGCTCACCGTGAAGGTGAACCCGCACTTCGGGCTGCGCTACGCGGACGGCCGCGCGGAGGCCGTCCGACTGCACTTCGACGCGCAGCCGCCGACGCAGGACCTGGTCGCCGCGACGCTGCGGCTGCTGGCCCGGCAGATGGACACGCTGCTGCCCGGGGCCACGCCGGTGCTGGTGGACGTCCGCCGGGGCGGCGTGCACCGGCCCGATGCGCGGACCCGACCGGAGGAGGTGGAGGCGTGGCTGGCCGGTGAGGCCGCCGCGTTCAGCGTGATCTGGCGCGGCGCGGCCTGACCGGAACAGAGCACCTGCGCGTTGCCGTACCAATGGGTTGTTCCGTGACATATTCGGCAGTATGGAGCGGGTGGCCGTGGTGGGCCAGGGGTATGTGGGGCTGCCCCTGGCCATGCGGGCCGTCGAGGTGGGCTTCGACGTGGTGGGGGTGGACACCGACCCGCACCGGGTGGCGCGGCTGCGCGCCGGCGACTCCTACGTGGAGGACGTGCCGGCCGCCGTTGTGCGGGCCGCGCTGGACTGCGGGCGGTACACGCCGAGCGGCGACTACGCCGCCACGGCCGGCTTCCGGTACGCCGTGGTCACCGTCCCCACGCCGCTGCGGGAGGGCTCCCCGGACCTGAGTCACGTCACCGGCGCGGTACGGGCGCTGGGCGCCCGGCTCACCGCCGGTGCCACGGTGGTACTGGAGTCCACCAGCTACCCGGGCACCACGCAGAACCTGGTCGGACCGCTGCTGGAGCAGGAGAGCGGGCTGCGCGCCGGGGTGGACTTCCACCTCGGGTACAGCCCGGAGCGCATCGACCCGGGCAACCAGGTCTGGACGCTGGTGAACACACCCAAGGTGGTCTCCGGCGTGGACGCCGCGTCACTGCGACGGGTCCAGGACTTCTACGACCGGCTGGTGGACAAGACGGTGCCGGTCCGCGGTACCCGCGAGGCGGAGCTGGCCAAGCTGCTGGAGAACACCTTCCGGCACGTGAACATCGCGCTCGTCAACGAGCTGGCCATCTTCGCCCACCAGCTGGGCATCGACCTGGCCGAGGCGATCGAGGCCGCCGGCAGCAAGCCGTTCGGCTTCCTACCGTTCAGCCCGGGGCCCGGGGTCGGCGGGCACTGCCTGCCGATCGACCCGTCGTACCTGTCCTGGGAGGTCAAGCGGGCGCTCGGGCGGGGTTTCCGGTTCATCGAGCTGGCCAACGACGTCAACGGGTACATGCCCGACTATGTGGTGCAGCGGCTGCTGCTGGCGCTCAACGCCCGGCGCCGCAGCGTGAACGGCGCGCGCATCCTGCTGCTGGGCCTGGCGTACAAGCCGAACACCGGCGACTGTCGGGAATCACCGGCGGTGCGGGTGGCGCAGCTACTGGCCGCGATGGGCGCCCGGGTACGCGCGGTCGACGCGCACGTCCCGCCGGACGCCGCCCCGGCCGGAGTGACCCTGGTGCCGCTGGCCCGCGCCGAGGTGGCCGCCGCGGACCTCGTCGTGCTGCTGACCGACCATGACGAGGTCGACTACGACCTGCTGGACGCGGCAAGCGCCGTGTTCGACACCCGGCACCGGCTACGCGGCCCGGCCGTCGAACGGCTGTGAGCAGCGCGGCGGTGGCCGGCTCCAGGCAGGGGCCGGCGACCGTCGCGTGCTGTGCTCAGATGCTGCGGCGGTAGCGAACGGTACGGCGCAGCAGCAGCAGCGCCACACCGAGCGCCAGCGCCGCCGCGCCGGCCAGCGCCCAGAAGCTGAAGGAGGCGTCCTGCCCGGTGGCGGGCAGGCCGGCGGGTGCCGCGGTGACCCGGACGGTGGCCGCACCGGTGCGCCCGGACGGGCTGGCCACGGCGGTGAGGCTGAGCGAGCCGCCGAGCTGTAGCTGCGCCATCGTGGCGAAGTCGCTGGCCCGCAGGGTCAGGACGAAGTCGCCGTTGGCGTCCGCGGTCGCGGTCCGGGTGACCGGCGGTGCGGCGGCGCCGCTCGTGGGCTGGAAGGTCCCGGTGACCGCGAGGCTGTCCCCGGCGCCGAACCCGGTACCGCTGATGGTGAACACCTCGGTCGGCGTCACCGCCGACTTGTCGACGGTGAGGCTCGCCGCGGCGGGCGGGTACTCCTGGGCGTGGGCCGGCTGGGCCGCGATGACAGTGAGCGCGGCGGCCAGGGCCAGCGTGCTGAGAGCGCGGATGGTCCGCATGGGTGTCTGTCCTTTCCCGCCGGGGACAGCGGCAACGCGGGGACGACCGTATGGGTACGAATGTGACGCTAGACGTGCTTAGTGCATATCGGGAGAGAACTGACGGCTTTGGCCCAGGGTTCCACCCCAGGAGTGACCCAGAGGGTCGGCGTCGTCGGCCGGGTCCAGGCGGCCGGCGCGGTCAGCAGCAGGGCGTCCACGGTGTGCGTGGCGCCGGCGGCCACGTCGACGGTGAACACGCCGACCGACCGGTTGCGTTCCTGGCCGGCGCCGTAGGCCACGCCGACGCCGTCGAGCTGGGCGTGGACCAGCGCGCCGCCGGCCGGACTGAAGATCGACACGTTGGTCCGCGCGGTGTACCGGTCCCCCGCCAGGTGCAGGCCGGTGACGTCGGCGGACAGGCCGCTGGCTGGCGCGGTCGAGCGCAGGGTCAGCCTGCAGCGCGCAGCGCCAGCCGGCCGTCCGGGCGGCAGCCCGCCGGGGTCACCGCGACGGCGCCGCGCAGGTAGTAGTCGAGCTTGGCGCCGGTGCCGTCGTTGAGGAAGACGCCCAGGACCGGTCGGGCGGCGTCGTTCTCGGGGAGAACGCCACCGAGGACCGTGGGCGCCAGCAGCGCCTGCTCGGCGGGGTGGGCGCTCCAGGCCAGCAGCCGGCGCTCACCGGCCGCCCGGGCCAGCGCGTCGAGCAGCGGCGCCGGCCGGGCCGCGCCGGCCGCCAGCGCCTCGAACACCGAGCCGGGCCGCCGCCGCGAAGTAGCTGTCCTGGCTGGCGGCGCTGCCGTGGGTGTAGCTGTCGGCGAGCAGCGCCCGGACGGCCGTACCGGACGGCAGCGGCGGGGCGTCGGGGACGGCCACCGGGCCGGTGGCGGCCAGCACGTACGCCAGGGCCACCGGGTCGACGGCCAGGACGCCGTCGACGGCGATGCCCCCGCGGCGGCGGTACATCTCCCGGGCCAGGGCGGCGGCGGTCGGGAAGTCGCGGGGTGAGGTTCACGTCGGCCGGGAAGGTGCCGAGCCGGTCGGTGTAGAGCCCGAGCAGGTCGGGGGCGAGCGGCAGCACCGGGCTCGGAAAGGTGCCCAGGTCGGCGCCGGCCGACCCCTGGTCGGTGATGCCCACCCGGCCGTGATCGGCGGTGATCACCACGTACGCCCCGGCGATGCCCCCGGTGGCCCGCGCCTCGGCCAGGTTCTGCGCCAGCAGCAGGTAGCTGCGCGGACCGTCGGCGCCCAGCATGGCGGGGAGCAGGGTGGCCGCCCGGGCCAGGGTGGCGACCAGGCGGGCGAGCCGGTCCACGCCGGCCACCAGCTGCGCCACGGCGGGCGCAGGGTGGCCGCCAGGCGATCGGTCCGGATGGCGTCCACCCGTTGGCGGGCGGCTGTGACGAGCTGGTCGAGGGTGGTGAGGGTGGGCGCCGCGGCGCGGAGCGGCGCCAGGTCGACAACGCCGGCACGGGGTACCAGTGCGGCCAGCGGCAGCTGTCCGGCGAGCCGGGTCAGCTCGGGCAGCGCCCGCCGGGCCAGCAGGTCCAGGACGTCTGGCGCCGGTGCGTACCGCGGCGATGTCGTCGCCGACGCGGGGCAGCCGGGCGGCCAGCCACCAGTCGGGTCCGGTCGTGGCCCGCCGGGCGGCGGCGGTCTCGCCCGGCGAGGGCGGTCAGCGTATCGCCCGCTGCGGCCGGGTCACCGGAGCGGATCTGTGCGCTGCCAGCGCTGGACCAGCGCCCCGGCGCGCAGCAGGTGCGAGCGCGCGGAGCGGGCCTGCAGGCCGGCCCAGGCCAGCTCACCGGCGAGCAGGGTGGCCACGGTGAGCAGGGCGACCAGGATCCGCCGCCGGCGGGCACTTCATGCCGGTGCCAGGGCGTGTTCCCGCTGCTGGAAGCCAGGCCACGGTGTCGGCCAGGCCGGTCCGCCAGCGGCACCGGGGCCAGCTCGGGGAAAAGTTGGTGCAAGGTGCCGGGGTCGGCGGCCGAGTGGCGCACGTCGCCCGGCCTGGGCTGGGCGACCGGCGCTCGATCGGGCGGCCCAGCAGCCCCTCCAGCTCGGCGAGCACGGCGCGCAGCTCGGTACGGACGCCGAAGGCCAGGTTCACCGGATCCGGATGGCACACCCGGCGCCGGACGGCGTCGAGGAGCACTGCGCAGACCGCCTCCACGTGCGTGAAGTCCCGGGACTGGCGGCCGTCGCCGTGCACCAGGGCGGGCTCGCCGGCCAGGGCGGCGTGCACGAAGCGGGGGATCACGGCGGCGTAGGGGTGGTCGTGGCGCTGGCCGGGGCCGTACACGTTGAAGAACCGCAGCGCCAGCGTGGGCAGGCCGAAGCTGGCCTGGTAGGCCAGGGCGTACGCCTCGGCGGCCAGCTTGCCGGCCGCGTACGGGCTCAGCGGCCGGGTCCAGGTCTGCTCCGGCGCGGGCAGCTGCGGGTTCGCGCCGTAGACCGACGAGGAGGAGGCCAGCACGACGTGCCGGACGTCGTGCCGGCGGGCGGCCTCCAGGAGCACCAGCGTGCCGGTGACGTTGGCGGCGTGGCTGGCGAGTGGGTCGCGCAGCGAGCGCGGCACGCTGGCCAGTGCGGCCAGGTGCACCACCGCGTCCCGGTCGGCCAGCGCGGCGTCAAGCGCGGCCGGGTCGAGGATCGAGCCCTGGATCAGGTCGACGTCGAGGCCGGTGAGGCTGTCCAGGGTGCCGGTGGACAGGTCGTCGATGCCGCGCAGGTGGCTCACGGCCGGGTCGGCCGCGGCGCGCCGGGCCAGGTTGGCGCCGATGAAGCCGGCGATCCCGGTGATCAGCAGGCGCACGGTCCCGCTCCCCGGACGCGTATGGTTAAGACGGCTTTGAAAGCCTTTAGCATGCCCTGAGCGTATAACCCGCTATGGTGCGTTTGTGGGTGAACAGGCACCGGCATCCCGGTCCGAGGGGCCGGCGCCCCGGAACCTGAGGGCCAACCTGGCCGCGTGCGTCGTCGGCAACGTCGGCTACGGCGCCGCCCAGCTGGGCATGGTCTCCGTCCTGGCCCGGGCCACCTCCGTCGACCAGGTCGGCCGGTACGTCCTGGCGCTGGCCGTCTGCGCCCCGGTGTTCGGCCTCACCGCGCTCAAGCTGCGCCAGATGCAGAGCACCGACGTGCGCGACCAGTTCACCTTCGGGCACTACCTGGCGCTGCGGCTGCTGGCCGTCACGCTGGCCGCCGCCGGGCTGACCGGCGCCGCGGCCGTGCTCGGCAGCCGGGCCGGGCTCGCGGTGCTGCTCGCGGTGATCCTCACCAAGGCCGCCGAAGGCGTGCTGGACACCTGCTACGGGGCGATGACCCAGCGCGAGCAGCTGCACCAGGTCGCCCGCTCGCAGCTGGTACGCGGCTGCGCCGGGCTGGCCGCCTTCGCCGCCGCCGTCCTGGCCACCGGGCGGGTGGAGTACGCCGCGTTCGCGCTGGCGGCAGTCACCGGCGCCCGGTGCGCCGTCGACCTGCGCCGGGTACGCCGGCTCGGGTTCAGCATCCGGCCCCGGTTCCAGTGGCGGGTGCTGGGCCGGCTGGCCCGGGTCGCTGTTCCGCTGGGCCTGGCCCTGTCCGCCTCCTCGCTGCTGGTCAACGCGCCGCGGTACGTGCTGGGCGACGCCGCGCAGGTGGGGGTGTACGCGGCGCTGGCGTACCTGCTCACCGGGGGCGGTGCGCTGGTCGGAGCGCTGGCCACCACGGCAGCGCCCCGACTGGCCCGCTACCACGCGGCCGGGCAGGAGCGCCCGTTCCGTACCCTGCTGGCCCGGATGGCCGCGGTCGGCGCCGGGCTGGGCGGCGGCGGCGCGCTGCTGGCCGTGCTGCTCGGGCGCCCGCTGCTGGGCCTGGTCTACGGCCCCGGCTACGCCGACGTGCTGGTGCTGCTGCTGCTGGCCGCCGTGCTGAACTGGTCCAGCCTGGCCGTCGGCACCGCGCTGGACGCGGTTCGGGCGTTCCGGGTCCAGCTGCCCGTGCAGCTGCTGGCGCTCGCGGTGGTGGTCGGCGCGGCGCTGCTGCTGGTACCGGCGCTCGGGCTGGTCGGCGCCGCGCTGGCCGAGCTGCTCGCGGCCGGCGTGAAGGCGCTGCACTATCTGGTGCTCCAGGTCCGCGTGGTCAACCCGGCGCTGCGCCGGGCGGGGCGGGGCGTACCGGCCGGGGCAGCGCTGGCCACCGCGGCACCCGGCGGCTGACCGGGCGACCGCCGTCGGGCCAGCAGCGCGTCCACCACCCGGATGACGACCAGCAGGGCCAGCCCGATCAGCGCGGTGGCCGCCATCGGGGTGACGTCGTTGCGCACCCACAGGAGCAGGGCGAAGCCGAGCGCGCCGACCAGGGGCTCGACCCGGGCGCCGGCCGGTGCCCGGTCCAGCAGGCCGACCGCGGCACCGATGGCCAGCATCACCAGCACCACACCGGCGGTACCGGCCGCGTGGTAGGCCTCCGCGGCCGGCGAGCCGCCGATCTGCCCCACCCGGGCGGCCACCGAGGCGGAGAAGACCCGCGGATCCGTCCCCGGGTCCGGCACCGGCAGCCCGAGCAGCCGGCCGACCAGCAGCCGCTGCACCGGCGCCCAGTAGACGCCCCAGCCGATGAACGACTCGTGCCAGGCGTCGTGCCACTCGTGCACCACCACCAGCGGACGCATCGAGTAGCCCAGTTCGGCCAGGCCGCCCAGCGGATTCAGGCTCACCGGCCGGTCACCCGCGCCGCCCAGGCCCACGCTGCGCACCTGGCGGACCAGGGAACCGGCGCTCAGCGTGGCCACCAGCGCCGCGGCCATCCACGGGCGCAGCCGCAGCCGGCGGCGGCGGGCCAGCGTCACCACCGCCGCCAGCGCCGGCAGGATGACCTCGCCACGCAGGCCGATGACGAACGCCGGCAGCGCGAACACCCCGAACACCAGCACCCCGGCGGTGCGCACGCGGGGCGACCGGGCCCCGCCGAGCAGGCCCAGGCCCAGCCCGATGGCCAGGTAGGCCAGCGGCAGCGGGCGCGCTGCGGTGGCCGCCAGGAACTGCCCGTACGAGCCGGTGAACAGGGCCGGTGAGGTGCTCAGCACCACCAGGTACCAGAGCGCCACGCCGCCCGCCGCGAACGCCAGCCCGACCAGTTCCGCGCCGCCGGCCGGCGGCGCGGAATCGGTGGGCAGCGGCGCGTCGACCGGCGCGGCGCCTCGCAGCGCCACGGCGTACCCGGTCAGGTAGGCCGCCAGCGCCACCGCGACGCTGGTGATCGCGGCGGCCAGCAGCGGACTGTGCAGGAGCAGGCCCTCGACGTACGGGTTGATCTGCGGCCCCGTACCGGCCAGCAGGTAGGGCAGCAGCGAGGCGTGGAACAGGCCGAAGGCGAAGAAGTAGACGGCGCCCAGGCTGAGCGGGCGCCCGGGCACGGCGCGCAGCAGGGCGTACAGGCCGACGACGACCAGGGCCAGCACCGTCCAGCCGGCCAGCCGGGTGGAGGACGCCAGCCGGCCCTGGACGGCCAGCAGCGCGACGAGCAGCGGCAGCGCCAGCAGGAGGGGCCGGCGCCTCACCGGCCGACCCGCTCGACGCCCCGCTGTCCGGTCACCCGGTAGCTGGCGAGCATCTCGGCGACGGCGGCGGACAGCGAGAACCGGCTGCCGGCGAAGTCGGCCCGGGCCCGGGCCCGCTCCCGCTCGCCCGGCGGGTGGCACAGCGCGGCGTCCAGCTGCGCAGCCCAGGCCCCGGGCGGGGCGGCCGGCGCGACGATCCGCACGCCGGCCAGTTCGGCCGCGATGTAGCGCACTCCCGGCAGGTCACTGGCGACCACCGGGGTACCGACAGCGACCGCCTCCAGTGCCGCGCCGGGCAGCCCCTCCCGGTCGGACGGCAGCACCAGCACGTCCGCCTGGCGCAGCAGGGTACCCACGTCGGGCGCCGGACCCAGCAGGTGCACCCGGGCAGTGACCCCGGCCGCCAGCGCCGCCTGGCGTACCCGCGCCTCGTCCACCGGGTCGCGCGGCCCGACCAGCACCAGGTGCAGGTCGGTGTGCTCGCAGGCGGCCAGCATCGCCGGGATCAGCCAGCGCCGCTTGGCCAGCGCCGGCCGGCCGACGTGCAGGCAGACCGGCGCGTGCGGCGCCAGGCCCAGCTGGGCGCGCAGGTCGCGGCCCGAGTCGGCGGCCAGGGCGGCAACGTCCACGCCGTTGGGTACCACCCGGCAGCGCGGGTCGGCACCGGCGTCCGGCCGGTAGCCGCAGCGCAGCGCCCCGGGGCTGACCGCGAGCACGTCCGTGGCGTACCGGTCGATCAGCCGGCGCAGCAGCCAGCGCTGCGCGGCGCGGCGTGGCGCGCGGCCGTGGTCGTCACCGTCGCTGTGGAAGTGCGCGATGCGCACCGGCACGCCGGCCAGCGCCGCCAGCGCCAGCACGGCACCGGAGAAGGTGGCCACGTCGGAGTGCACAGCGCGGGGCCGCAGCCGGCGCAGCAGGGCGACCAGGCGCAGCGGGAACAGCGGCGAGAGGGCCAGCGGATGGATCCGGGCACCGAGCGCCTCGGCCCGGGCGGCGAGCACCCCGGGCCGGCCGGACAGGGTCACCACGTGCACCGCCACGCCGGCCTCGCGCAGCCCGGGCAGCAGCTCCAGCAGGCGCAGCTCGGTACCGCCGATGTCCAGGGCGCCGAGGACGCGGACCACCCGGACCGGCGTCACCGGGCGCTCCGGCGGTGCCGGCCGGCCGCGACGGCCGGCTGTTCCGGCAGCGGCGGCGGCGCGACGCCGGTCGCGGCGACCGCGCGGTGGAACGCCGACCGCCGCCGAGCCACCACCTCGGTGGCGAAGGTACGCGCCCGGGTCAGGTTCTCCGCCGACGCGGCGGCCAGCGCCTGCGGGTCACCGAGCAGGCGGCGGATCGCCGCGGCCAGCCGGTCCGGGGCGTCCCGGGGCACCAGGTGGCGCTCGGGCAGCAGCTCGGGGATGCCGCCCACCGGGGTGGCCAGCGCCGGCAGGCCGGCGGCCATGGCCTCGATCAGGGCCCGGGGCAGCCCCTCGGCCCGCGACGGTAGGACGAACAGGTCGGCCGTAGCGAGCTCGGCACGGACCGGACCGCCGGGCGGCAGGGCGCCGGTGAAGTTCACCCGGTCGGCCACGCCCAGCCGGGCGGCCAGCCGTTCCAGGTCGGCGCGGTGCCGGCCGTCGCCCACGTGGGTCAGCCGTACCGGGCTGCCGGTGCGCTTCAGCGTGGCCAGCGCGGCAAGCAGCGTGTCGAGACCCTTGTACCGCGGGTCCAGCGAGCCGACGCAGACCAGGGCGTACTCCGGCCCGGCCGGCCGGGCGGGCGGGGTGTGGAGGCGAAGGCGTCGGCGTCCAGGGTGACGTCGGAGAAGCCGGCGCTGACCGCCGCCGGCCCGGCCGGGTAGCGGTCCTGCAGGGTGCGCTCGGTGACGTAGCCGACCGCGCTGGCCCGGGCGCACAGCCGCCGTTGCAGCCGGGTCAGGTGACGGCGCAGCAGCGGGCGCAGCAGGTGGCGCACGCCGCCCCGGGCGAACACGTCGTACGGGTCGCCCACGACGCGGACGGCGTAGGGCAGGTGGCGGCGGATCCGGTCGTCGGCCAGCAGGCCGCCGAGTATCGACGGCAGCATCACCAGGACCGCGTCGGCGGGCTGCGCGGCGTCCCGGACGGCCCGGCGCACCGCGCGCCGGCGCGCCAGGTAGCCCGCCGGGCCGATGTAGTACGGCACCGGCCACACCTGCACGCCGTCGCCATCCACCCGCAGCGCCCCGTCGGGGACCGTCGGGGTGTCCAGCACCCGGGCCACCACCCGGACGGTGTCGAAGTCGGCGCGCAGCGGCGCGTAGTCCCGCCGCGTCGGGGTGGTGCAGCTCCACACCCGACCGTCGGGGGTCCGCAGGAACCGCGCCTCGGTGCTCACCACCAGCCGCATCGGCGTGCCCTCTCCCCTGCCGCGTGCTCGATCGTCTCGGCCACCCGGGCGGCGGCGAGCCGGCTGTCGAAGGCGCGCACCGTCCGGTCCCGCCCGACCGCCCCGCGCCGCGCCAGCCGGCCCTGCGCGTGCTCGGCGTAGGCGGCGGCCAGCGCCGCGGCCAGCGCCGCCGGATCGCCCCGCGGGACCACCCAGCCGGACTCCGGGCACACTGTCTCGGGCAGCGCGCCGGCGTCGCTGACGATGCACGGCACGCCGAGGGCGGCGGCCTGCACGGCGGCGCCGTGGTTGTCCGACAGCGACGGGCTCACGCTCACGTCCGCCGCCGCGTAGTACAGCCGCACGTCCGGCACCGTGGGCAGCCAGCACACGCCGGGGTCGGCGGCCACCGCGGGGCCGCGCAGCAGCCGCTGGCGGTACTCCTCGCCGGCCGCGTCGAAGCCGGCACCGACCAGCAGCAGCCGGGCACCGGGCGCGCCCCTGCGGAACTGTCGCCAGGCGGCCAGCAGGGTGTCGTGGCCCTTGATGCCGACGCCCCGGTAGACGGCGCGCTTGGGGGCGTAGACGTAGGCGACCATGACGGCGACGAAGGACTCCGCCGGCAGGCCGAGCGCGGTCCGCGCGGCGTGCCGCTGCGCCGGTGTGGGCGGGGTGAACGCGGCGGTGTCCACGCCGTAGGGGATGGCCGGGGTCCGCGCGGCCGGCCTGCCCAGCGCCCGGTACCGGCCGGCGGTGTGCTCGCTGCCGGCGATCAGCACGTGGTCGAGCCGGTGCAGCAGCCGCTCGGCCAGCCGGATCGGCGCCGAGTCGAGGTAGAGCGGGCCGGCCACCATGTGCACCCGGGACACCGGCAGCGCCACGGTGGACAGCCGGGCGGCCAGCACCGAGGCGTACAGGTGGTAGTGCACCACGTCGGGGCGCAGCGCCGACAGCTGTCGGCGCAGCCGCCACAGGCCCCGCAGGGTGGCCCAGTCGGGCCGGAACCGGAAACCGAACGCGGCGTCCAGCACCGGAACCCGGCGGCGGGCCAGCGCGGTACGCAGCTGGCCCTCCCCGGCGGGCAGCAGCACGCTGACCCGGTGCCCGCGGCGGTGCAGCTCCTCGATGTGCGGCAGGGTCCACAGGCCGCCCTCGGCGGTCTTGAGCACGAGGGCGACGTGCAGCCGGCGACGCGGGCGCGGGACGATCATCGGGCCGGCACTCCCTTGACCACCAAGCCGGCCGGCACGTCGCGGACCACGCAGGCGCCGGCCCCCACCGTGGCGTCCCGACCCACGCGCAGCCCTTGCAGGACAGCGGCGGTGGTGCCGATGAGCACCCCGGACTCCAGGGTGACCTCGCCGGAGACGGCGGCCAGCGGGTTGACCGTGACGTAGTCGTCGAACACGCAGTCGTGCCCGATCGAGACGTTCTGGTTGAGGTGCACGTGCCGGCCCAGGCGCACGTTCGTGGTCAGCCGTACCCCGGGGCAGATCAGCAGCCCGGCGCCGGCCACCAGGTCGGCGCCCACGGTGGTCTGCGGGTGCACCAGGCTGGCCGCGGCGAACCCGTAGCCGGCCAGCCGGGCGTCCAGTTCCCGGCGCAGCCGGGGGTCGCCGATGCCCAGCACCACCTGGGTGGAGACCGGCTGCGCGCCCAGCTGGTCGAGCTTGCCCAGGTAGCTGACGCCCAGCCGGGACAGCCGGTCGAGGTTGGTGGCCGACGGCCGGTCATCCAGCACGCCCCGGATGTGCCAGCCGCCGATCGCCCGGGCCACCAGCACGGCCTCCCGGCCGAAGCCGCCGCAGCCGACCACGACCAGTGCGTCAGCCACGGCGGACCGCCGCCCCGTGCCGCGTGGTCGGCTCCCGGTCAGCGGGCTGCCGGTCGATCACCTGCTGGTCAGGCTGCTGCCGGTCGGCCGGCCACCGGTCGGTCGGTTGCCGGTCGGGGCCGTGGTACTCGGGGGCCGGGTCGGTGCCGTCGCGGCGGGCCACCACCCGGGCGGTCAGCAGCAGGATGCGCAGGTCCAGTCGCAGGCTGCGGGCGTCCACGTAGGACACGTCGCGGTCGAAGCGCTCCGGCCAGCTCAGCCGGTTGCGCCCGCCGACCTGGGCCAGGCCGGTGATGCCGGGGCGCACCTCCTGCCGGCGGGCCTGCCGGGGCGTGTACCGGTCGAGGTAGCGGGGCAGCAGCGGGCGCGGGCCGACCAGGCTCATCTCGCCGCGCAGCACGTTCCACAGAGTGGGCAGCTCGTCCAGGCTGGTGGCCCGCAGCCAGCGGCCCAGGCGGGTGAGGCGCTGCTCGTCCGGGACCGTGTCGTCGGCACGGGTCATGGTGCGGAACTTCACCAGGGTGAACAGCACGCCACCGCGGCCCGGCCGGGACTGTCGGAACAGGACCGGGCGCCCCAGCCGCAGCCGGACCGCCGCTGCCACGGCGGCCAGCAGGGGCAGCAGGAGGAGTAGCGCGGTGGCCGCCGCGGCCACGTCGATGGCCCGCTTCACCGGGTCGTACCGGCGCCTCATGACGACCAGCCGGGGCCGAGGCGGGCGGTGAGGAACTCGTCCACGGCGGTCAGCACCCGGTCCACCTGGGCGTCGTCCAGGGACGAGCCGCTGGGCAGGGCCAGTCCGGTGGCGTAGAGGCGCTGCGCGGCGCCGGTGAGGACGGCCGGCGCCCCGGCGTAGAGCGGCTGCAGGTGCAGGGGCTTGAACACCGGGCGGGTCTCGATGTCCCGGGCGGCGAGCCAGCCGGCCAGCTCGCCGGCCGACCAGCCGGCCTGGGTGGGCTGCACGGCCAGTACGGTGAGCCAGCAGTTGCCGCCGTCCCGATCGCCGACGATGCGCACCCCGGGCGCCGGGGCGAACAGCTTGCGGTACCGCTCGCGCAGCGCCCGGCGGCGGGCGAGCAACTCGTCCAGGCGGGCCAGCTGGGCCCGGCCGAGGGCGGCCAGCAGGTTGCTCAGCCGATAGTTCCAGCCGAGCTCGGTGTGCTCGTAGTGCGGCACCGGCTGGCGGGCCTGGCTGGCCAGGTAGCGGCACCGGGCCACCAGCTGCGGGTCGGCGCTGACCAGGGCGCCGCCGCCGGAGCTGGTGGCGATCTTGTTGCCGTTGAAGGAGAACACGGCGGCCCGGCCGAACGAGCCGGCCGGCTGCCCGCGCAGGTGCGCGCCGAGCGCCTCGGCGGCGTCCTCGACCACCGGGACGCCGTGGTCGGCGCAGAGCGGGAGCAGTTCGGCGTAGTCGGCGCAGGTACCGAAGAGGTCCACCGGGACCACCGCGGCGATGCGCCGGCCGTGCGGCCGGGCCAGCAGCTGGGCCAGCAGCTCGACGTCCACGGTGCCGGTGTCCGGGTCGCAGTCCACGAAGACCGGCTCGGCGCCCAGGTAGCGGGCGGCGTTGGCGGTGGCCACGAAGGTGAGGGTGGGTACCAGGACGGCGTCGCCCGGGCGCACGCCGCAGGCCGCCAGCGCCAGGTGCAGCCCGGCGGTGCCGCTGGACAGGGCCACCGCGTGCGGCACGCCGACCCGGGCGGCCAGCTCCTGCTCGAAGGCGTCCAGGTCGGGGCCGACCGGCGCGACCCAGCCGGAGCGCAGCGCGGCCAGCAGGTAGCGCTCCTCCAACTCGCCGACGTCCGGTGCGGACAGCTGGATCCGGGACATCACCGCACCCCGCTAGCATCGGCGGCACAGATGGAGCTGCTGTTCGTGTGCCGGGCCAACCTGTGCCGCTCGCCGATGGCCGAGCGGCTGGCCGGCGCTGCGCTGCGCGGTGCCGGCCTGGCCGGGGCGGTGCGGGTCGGCAGCGCCGGCACGCACGCGGTGGCCGGCGCGCCGATGCACCCGGCGGCGGCGTACGCGCTACGCGAGGCCGGTGCCGACGAGCGCGGCTTCACCAGCCGGCCGGTGGACGCGCGGCTGCTGGCCGGGGCCGGGTTGATCCTCACCGCGGAGCGGGCGCAGCGCGCCGAGTGTGTCCGGCTGGACCCGGCGGTGCTGGGGCGCACGTTCACGCTGCGGCAGTTCGGCCGGCTGGCGGCGGCCGCCGACCGGCTGCCGGCCGGTCCGCCGCAGCGCCGGCTGGCCGCGCTGCTGGCCGACGTCGGCCGGCTGCGCGGCCGGCTCGAGCCCGGCGAGGACGACCTGGCCGACCCGGCGGCCGGGACGCTGGCCGCGCTGCGCGCCTGCCGGGCTGACATCTCCGCCGCGTTGCGGCCGGTGCTGGCCCTGCTCACGGCGTCCTGACCGGGGGTACGGTCGGGCCGGCCGGCGCGGGCAGCGGGTCGGGCGCCAGGCCGTAGCCGGCGTAGTAGCCGCCGTAGTCGGAGCGACCGTGCACCGGGTGGCCGTTGAGTACGCAGCCGAGCAGCCGGGCGTCGACCCGCCGCAGCGCGGCGACCGCGATGCCGACCCGGGCCCGGTGGGTACGCCCGGAGCGGGCCACCAGGACCACGCCGTCGACCACGGCGGCCACCACGGCGGCGTCGGTGACCGGCAGCAGCGGCGGGGTGTCCACGATGACCATGTCGTAGCGGTGGCGGACCCGGCTGAGCAGGTCGACCATCTGCTGCGAGCCGAGCAGCTCGCTGGGGTTGGCAGGGATGAACCCGCTGGCCAGGACGTGCAGGTCGGAGCTGCCCCAGGGCTGCACCACCTCGTCCAGGTCGACCTGGCCGGCGAGCACGTTGGACAGCCCGACGGCGCCTTCCAGGCCCAGGTAGGTGGCGACCTTGGGGTGGCGCAGGTCGGCCTCGACGAGCAGCACCCGGGCGCCGGCCTCGGCGAACGCGGCGGCCAGGTTGACGGCGGTGGTCGACTTGCCCTCGGCGGGCAGGGCGCTGGTGATGCCGATCACCCGGGGCGGCGCGTCCACGTCGACGAACTGCAGGTTGGTGCGCAGCTGGCGGAGCGCCTCGGCGCGGGCGGCGGCGCCGCGGCCGTCTGGTGCGTGGCGGGGCGAGCCGTTCGCGGGGAACGGGGTCAGCCGGGCGGAGCCGTCGTAGGGCACCACGGCCAGCACCGGCGCGCCGGCCACCTCGGCCAGCGCCTCGGGGGTCTTCACGGTGGTGTCCAGGGCGTCCGCGACGACCGCCGCGCCGACGCCGAGGAGCAGCCCGAGCAGGACGGCGAGGGCCAGGTTGCGGCTGCTGCGTGGGGAGACCGGGGTGGGCTCGGCGGGGCCGGAGATGATCTGTACCCGGATCCTCGGCGCCTCTCCCCCGGCCGGGGTCTCCACCGTGGTGACCAGGGCGATGAACTGCTGGGCGACGGCGGCGGCCAGGTGCCTGACCCGGACCCGGTCGGTGTCGGTGACGGTGGCCCGCAGCAGCACGGTGTCCGGCAGCGAGTGGGCGGAGATGCGGGACTGGATCTGCCCGGCCGGCAGGTCGATGCCGGGCTGGCCGGCCACCATGGCGGCGAGCCGTTCGCTGGTGATCAGGCTGACGTAGGACTTGACCCGCTGTTCGGAGAAGAGGCCGCCCTGGTACGACTCGCTGGTCGCCTCGCTCGGCGTGGTGACGAAGAAGGTGACCGAGGTGGCGTAGCGGGGACGGCTGGCGCTGTTCACCACGGCGGCAGCGGCCAGCGCGGCGATCAACGCCACCGCCACCAGCCACCAGCGCCGCCGGGCGGCCCGGAGTACGTCGCGCAGCTGCACTGTCACCTCCGTCCTCAACAGTCACGAACACCCTACAGGTGATTAATAGGCAATAACGCCGGAAAATCCCTATAACCGCCTAACGTCCCCAGGCGGGGCAAGCTCGGACGATGGGCGGGAGCGATGGGTCGACGGATCGGTCGCCGCGCAGTGGCGCCCACGCTGGCGCCGCTGGTCGACGCGGTCGCCTGGCTGGTCGGCATCCCGACCGCGATGGGCATCCGGTACGACTTCGATCCACCGCCCGCCGCCCTGCGCGGCGCACTGCTGCTCGCCGGCTGCGCGGTCGCCGGCCAGCTGCTGCTCGGCCACCGCCGGTTCCTCTACCGCGGCCGGCACCCGTCGGGCACGTTCGACGAGGTACGCGCCGTGTGCGCGGTGGTGGCCGGCACCGCCGCGGCCGTCCTGCTGGTCGACCTGCTGCTGCCGGTACGCCCCGCGCCGGCCAGCAGTCCCCTGGTCGGCGGGGTACTGGCCGGGATGGTGATGCTCGCGGCGCGCTCTGCCCACCGGCTGCACACCGAAGTGTGGCTGCGCGACGGGCGCCGGCGCGGCGTACCGGCGCTGCTGTTCGGGGCCGGCGCGACCGGCGCCGACCTGGCCCGCGCGCTGCTGCGCGACGCCACCTGCGGGTACCGGCCGGTGGGGTTCCTGGACGACGACCCCGGCCGCCGGCACCTGTGGGTACACGGCGTCCCGGTGCTCGGCGGCCGAGCCGACCTGGCCACGGCGGTGGCGGCCACCGGTGCCGGGACCGTCATCTGCGCCGTCGGCAGCGCCGACGCCGAACTGCTGCGGCAGCTGGAGGAGCGGGCCACCGCCGCCGGAGTGGCGTTCAAGGTGCTGCCCTCGGTCCGGGAGATCCTGGACGGTCGCGCCCGGCTGGCCGAGGTCCGCGAGATGCGGGTCACCGACCTGCTCGGCCGCCGGCAGCTGGAGACCGACCTGCCCGCCGTGGCCGGGTACCTCAGCGGCAAGCGGGTACTGGTCACCGGGGCGGGCGGGTCCATCGGCTCCGAGCTGTGCCGGCAACTCCAGCACTTCGCCCCGGCCGAGCTGATCATGCTCGACCGGGACGAGTCGGCACTGCACGCCGTCCAGCTGTCCCTGGACGGGCGGGCACTGCTGGACAGCGCCGCGCTGATCCTGGCCGACCTGCGCGACAGCGCGACCGTCCGGCGGGTCTTCGCCGACCGCCGGCCCGAGGTGGTCTTCCACACCGCCGCCCTCAAGCACCTCCCGCTGCTGCAGCGCTTCCCGGGCGAGGCGGTGCTCGGCAACGTCTGGGCCACCCAGGAGCTGCTGGAGGCGGCCCGGGGGGTGGAGCGGTTCGTCAACATCTCCACCGACAAGGCCGCCAACCCGTGCAGCGTGCTCGGCTACTCCAAGCGGATCACCGAGCGGCTCACCGCGTACGCGGCCCGCGCGTACCCCGGGGTGTTCCTCAACGTGCGCTTCGGCAACGTGCTCGGTAGCCGCGGCTCGGTGCTGGTCGCCTTCACCGCGCAGGCCGCTGCCGGCGGGCCGATCACGGTGACCCACCCGGAGGTCACCCGGTACTTCATGACCGTGCAGGAGGCGGTACAGCTGGTGATCCTGGCCGCCGCGATCGGCCGGGACGGCGAGGCGCTGGTGCTCGACATGGGCAAGCCGGTGCGGATCAACGACGTGGCGCGCCGGGTCGCCGGTCAGGGCGACGACCCGGTCGAGATCGTCTACACCGGGCTGCGCCCGGGCGAAAAGCTGCACGAGGAGCTCTTCGGCGCCGGGGAGGCCGACGTCCGCCCACGCCACCCGCTGGTCTCCCACGTGCCGGTACCCCCGCTGCATCCGGACCGGGTCCGGCTGCTCGATCCGGCCGGGCAGCCGGACGAGCTGGTCGCCGGGCTGGCCGCGCTGTGCACGGCGAGCGACCGCCCGCTGCTGGCCGACGCGAAGGTACGTGCCGCTGCCGGCGGGCGGCCGCGCGCGTTCACGCCGCATCCGCGGTGAACCCCGACGCGCTGCGGTGAAGGTCCGCGCCGGCCGGGGTGTGCCGGCTCGGGCGGCTGCCGGGCACAGGCACGCGCCCGGTCGGGTGGCGGACTTACGACTATCGGTTCCAGACCTGGAATTCGGCCACCTGGCCGGCGGGCCAGCCGGTGTTCGCGGTGATGCTCAGCCGCCAGTAGCGCTGGCTGGCGGCGGGGAAGGTGAGCGTGACGGTGTTGTTGGACGACGGGGCGAAGCTGTACGCCGCGACGGCGACCACGGTGGCGAAGGTCGACCCGTTCGTGGAGCCCTGCAGGGCCAGTGTCTGGCTGCGGGCGCCCCAGCCGGCCGGCAGCTGCAGCACCACCCGGGCGGCCGGCTGGGCCGAGCCGAGATCCACCTGCACCCACTGGGGGAATGCGTTGTTCACACTCTCCCAGTAGCTGGCCTGGTCGCCGTCGGTGACCGCGCCCGAGGCGTAGGTCTGGGTGTGGCCGGACTCCGCCGTCGGTCGGCCGGCGGCCAGGTTCGTCGGCGAGGTCGACGTGGGTGTGGGCGTCGGGCCGCCCGCGGCGGTGAACTGGGCGCTGTTGAGGTTCCAACCGGCGGCGTCCTCGACCAGGGTCAGCACCTGCTGCCCGGCCGGCAGGGTCAGCGAGGCGGTCACCGCCGTCCAGCTCTGCCAGGCGCCGGTGGCCGGGACGGAGACCGGCCCGGTCAGGTTCGCCCCGGCCGCGTCGGCCAGGTGCCAGGCAGCGCTGACGGCGGCCGGCGCCGCGACCCGGGCGCTGAGCGTGTACCTGCCGGCGGTGGCCACGTTCACCGTGTACCGGAACCACTGCCCGCCCGACGTCCAGCCCAGGTTGTACCCGCCGCCGGTATCCGCCGTGCCCTCCAGGTCCACGCCGTCGGCGCGGTAGGAGTTGCCGGTGCCGTTGACCGACGGGACGCTGTACCCGACGCCCTGGCCGCCAGTGTCGTAGTTCTCCGCCTGCAGGGTGCCCGGGACCGCCGCCGGGACACCGCCGTAGGGGGCCTGCGGGGTGCCGCCGCCCTGCCAGCTGTTGCCGCTCAGCGAGGCGGTGAAGCCCGACGAGTTGCTGACGAAGGCCGAAACGCCCGCGCGCAGCCCGGTCACCGTGTTGCCGGTGACCGTGGCCGAACCGGTCGGCGCCGGGTAGAACGGCGGGGCCACCACGATGCCGTTGCGCCCGGGCGCGGCCACCGTGTTGTTCTGCAGCAGGGTGTTGGTGGAGGTGGAGAAGCCGATGCCGTCGTAGAGTGGCGCGGTCACGGTGTTGCCGGTGACCGTCACGTGGTCCACCACGCCGACGTTCTGGCCGTCGCCGCCGTTGCCGACGTGCAGCGCCGGCTGGCCCTGGTTGTAGCCGTTGCCACCGGAGCGCGCCACCAGGTTGCCGCTGACCGTGGCGCCCTGCAGGTCGCTGCCGTTCACGCCGAAGCGGCCGGCGCCCAGGCCGATGTAGCGGGCGGTGTCGGCGATGGAGTTGTTCTCCACGTCCTGGCCGGTGCCGCCGTAGATGCCGATGCCCTTGCCGCCCCACGGGGCGATCACGGTGTTGCGGGTGATGGTGATGGTCGACATCGGGGTGTAGTAGGTGCGGTTGCCCGAGCCGTCGGTGTTGTAGTTGACCGAGTTGATCGCCATACCGTCGTCGCCGGTACCGCGGACGAAGTTGTCGGTAGCCGTCAGGTTGTTGCCGACGACGCTGTTCAGCGAGACGTTGTTGAGGTTGACGCCGTCGGCCCAGATGCTGGTCAGCCGGCTGTTGCGGACCGTGCCGCCGGTACCGGAGGCCCAGAAGCCGGACAGCGTGTGCTGGGTCCAGATGTCGTCGGCGACCCAGTTGGTGCCGGTGGTGTCCATCGCGCCGCCGGCCCCGTCGACGGTGGCCCGGCTGGTGGCGTTGGAGTCCAGGTGGAAGTCCCGCACCGTGCAGGAGGTCAGGTCGAACAGGGCGCCCAGCGGGTTGGCGTTGGGCAACGGTACGGCCCGGTAGATGGTGCTGTACCAGACCCCGGCGCCGGCGATGGTGATGCCCTGCGCGTGCAGGCCCGACGTGCCCGTGAGGTAGAAGGTGCCGGCCGGGATCCAGAGGACCTTCCCCTGTGCCTGGGCCTGGTTGATGCAGTTCTGGATGGCCGCCGTGCTGTCCTGCGCCTGGCTGTCGCCGGCCCCGTTGGTGGGCGCGTTGTCGGGCACCGCGCCGCAGCTGGTGATGGAGATGGAGCCGGCCGGCTGGCTGATCGCGGCCGGCGGGTTCTCCGCGTCGACCACGTCGACGTCGTAGAAGGCGGCGCCGTTGGCGGAGTCCTTCTGCAGGGCGAAGGTGGCGCCCGGGGCGATCGGGGCGCCGGTGACGAAGGTACGCGCCTCGTCGAAGAAGACCCGCGGGTTGCCGTCGGCCGGATTCTGGTCGCTGCTGTCGTTGTAGTGGTTGTTGCCCTCGTAGACCCAGCTCTGCCGGGAGTTGACCGGCACCGCCTGGCGCAGCGCGCCGTCCACGTAGAGGTCCAGGGTGCTGGTGATGCCGCCGCCGGAGGCGGAGTCCGGGATGCTCAGCCGGATGGTCAGCGCGCTGACCGGCGCCCCGGTGGTGTTGGTCCACTGCACCCGTTGGCCGGTACCGGCCAGGTGGGCGTAGGCGTGGCCGCTGGCCTCCAGGGTGGCGCTGGAGTACTGGCTGGTCGGCGCGGCGGTCAGGGCCACCGCGGTGGCGCCGCCGGTGAGCGCGCCGGACTCGCCCTCGTAACTGGTGAACGGGGTGACGGCGCCGACCCCGGCAGTGGCGGCCGGGGCGGACGGCGCGGCGACCACGGCCAGCAGGAGCGCGGCGGTCAGCACAGCCACGCCGAGCGCACCGCCGAGCAGCCGGCGACGCGCGACGTTCGGACGATCTGTCATCAGGACCTCCGGGACCGGGTGGTTACGCCACCCGGAAAGGGGTGGCCAGCCGGTAGGGACGGGCGCCTCGGCTCCGACGCGGGGACGGGCAGGTCGGCATCGGAGCGGTCGATGACCCGGTCACCGTAGCGTGACGCGTGTCGATTTCGCAAGAAGCTGCGCGAGAGCCGCAGAATCCGGATAGTGAGTCGCAAGCGGGGTGCGCATCGAAGCTGCGGCCCGGCGTACATCCGGTCGACAGGCGCCGTTCATGCCGGCGCGCACCGGCGGGCCTACCGTGCCGGCAAACCTACAAGCTGTGAGGGAGTACGCAGTGCGTACCACCGGAAGCATCTTCGCCGCGGCGCTGGTCGCCGCGGTGGCACTCGTCCCGGCGTCCGCCTCGGCCGCGCAGCCGCGCGGCGCACTGGACCAAGCCGCGCAGCCGCGCGGCGCACTGGACCAAGCCGCGCAGCCGCGCGGCGCACTGGACCAAGCCGCGCAGCCGCGCGGTGCCCTGACCCTGGCCGTCTACGGCGACGCGCCCTACGGCACCAACCCGACCGACACCGCGCAGTTCCTGGCCACGCCGGCCTTCGTCGACGCGGTCAACGCCGACCCCGACGTCAGCCTGGTCACCCACGTCGGCGACATCCACTCCGGCAAGCAGTACTGCACCGAGCAGTACGACCGGTCCGTGCTGGCGCTGTGGGGCGCCTACCGCGACCCGCTGGTCTACACGCCCGGGGACAACGAGTGGACCGACTGCCACAAGCTCGCCCAGGGCGGCGGCAGCTACAACGCCGCCACCGGGCAGGTCGACCACGTCACCGACCCGGCCACCGGGCAGCCGGTGGACTACGCGGGCGGCGACCCGGTGGCCAACCTGGCGCTGATCCGGTCGCTGTACTTCGCCCAGCCGGGCGCCACCCTCGGCGGCCCCGGACTGCGGGTGCTCTCCCAGGCACAGGCCTACGACCGGCGCTTCCCGACCGACCGCGACTACGTCGAGAACGTGCTGTTCGAGCGCAAGGACACGCTGTTCGTCACGGTGGACCTCCCGGGCGGCTCGAACAACGACGCCGACCCCTGGTACGGCGCCCCGGCCGCCAGTGCGGCGCAGGTCACCGAGGCAGCCGAGCGGACCGCCGCCGACCTGCGCTGGCTGGACCGGGCCTTCGCCACCGCGTGGGCCGACCATGACCAGGCTGTGGTGATCATCGCCCAGGCCGACATGTGGGACCTAGACGGCAAGCCGGCCGCACACGTGCGCGGGTACGACCCGTTCGTGGCCAGCATCGCCGCGCACACCGGCGCGTTCGGCCGGCCGGTGTTGCTACTCAATGGCGACTCGCACGTCTACCGCAGCGACAACCCGCTCTCTCCGGCCGCCGGCTGCCGCACCGAGTCCGGCGCCGGGCTGACCGACTGCGCGTCGGAGGCGGGCGTCCACCCGGGGTACGACGTGCCCAACTTCCACCGGATCGTGGTGCACGGCAGCACGTTCCCGCTGGAGTGGCTGAAGCTGACCATCCAGCCGCCGGGTCACCGCCCGGCGGGCGGGGCGGAGTCCTTCGGCCCGTTCTCCTGGCAGCGGGTGGCCCCGACGACCTGAGCAGTCCGTCCCGGGGCCGGTCGGTCCCGGGACGCGCCGGGCGCGGTGTGACGTGAGCCGGGCACAGTTTGGCGGGCCGCCGGATCGGGAACGCACGGAGCACCCGGCCAACCGACAGGCGGACGACTGTGACCACGAAGGACTGGCTGCTCAGCGCCGCCGAGCGCGGCAACCCGGACACCCGCATCGACGCCCGGCACCCGCACGGGGCGGCGTGGACCGGCGGCAACGAGGTTGTCCCGCTGCCGCACGGTGCCACCTACTTCGAGCACCTGCTGGCCGAGATCGAGCAGACCGGCCCGGGCGACGTCATCCAGTTCACCGACTGGCGCGGCGACCCGGACCAGGCGCTGGACGACAGCGGCACGGCCGTCTCCGAGGTGCTCTGCCGGGCGGCCCGGCGGGGCGTCACCGTGCAGGGGCTGATCTGGCGGTCCCACTTCGACGTCCTGCACTTCAGCAGCGAACAGAACCGCCGGCTGGGCGCCGACATCGAGGCGGCCGGCGGCCAGTGCCTGCTCGACATGCGGGTGCGCCCGGGCGGGTCGCACCACCAGAAGCTGGTGGTGATCCGGCATCCGGACGCGCCCGAGCGGGACATCGGCTACGTCGGCGGCATCGACCTGTGCCACAGCCGGCGGGACGACCGCGACCACGAGGGCGACGAGCAGAGTGACGAGCTGGCCGACGCCTACGGCCCCACGCCGCCCTGGCACGACGTGCAGATCGCGGTGCGCGGGCCGGCCGTCAGTGACCTGCAGACCACGTTCCTGGAGCGCTGGGGCGACCCGAGCGTGGTCACCCACAACCCGTTCCGGCTGCTGCGCGGGCTGCTCTGGCGGGAACGGGTGGCCGGCGACCCGGCGCCCGCGCTGCCCGACCCGCCGCCCGCCGGTGACCGGGTGGTACAGGTACTGCGCACCTACCCGTACCGGTGGCGCAGCTATCCGTTCGCCCGGCAGGGTGAGCGCAGCATCGCCCGGGCCTACGCCAAGGCGCTGGGCCGCGCCAGCCGGCTGATCTACCTGGAGGACCAGTACCTGTGGTCGATGGAGATCGCCCAGATCTTCGCCGCGGCGCTGCGCCGCGAGCCGCAGCTGCGGCTGATCGCGGTGGTGCCGATGTACCCGGACACCGACGGCCTGATCGGCCACGCCCAGGCCATCGGCCGGGAGTACGCCATGCGCCTGCTGCACGAGGCCGGCGGCGACCGGGTGGCTGTCTACGCCGTCGAGAACCACCGCGGCACCCCGGTCTACGTGCACGCCAAGGTGTGCATCGTGGACGACGTGTGGAGCTGCGTCGGCTCGGACAACCTGAACCTGCGCTCCTGGACACACGACTCGGAGGCGGCCTGTGCGGTGCTGGACGCGGACGGTGGTACCGGCTTCGGCCGGGAGCTGCGGCTGCGGCTGGCCCGCGAGCACCTGGACCGGGCGCCCGGCGACGACGCCGACCTGTGCGAACCGGAGGGCGTGTTCACCGCGTTCCGCAAGGCCGCCGAGGCGCTGGACAGCTGGCACGCCAACCCGGCCGGGGCCACCCGACCGGTCGGGCGGCTGCGCGGTTACCAGCCGCCCGAGCTGGGTCCGGTGCAGCGCCGCCTGGCGCGGCCGATCTACCACCTGATCTGCGACCCGGACGGCCGCCCGCCCCGGCTGCGCCGCCGGCGCGCGTTCTGAGCCCACCCCGGCGGCGCAGCCGCCGGTCAGCCTTCGTACTTGGCGTTGGCGGCCCACCAGCCGGCGAAGTTCTGCACGTCCTGCGACGAGCAGGACTGCGCCGCCAGGCTGGCGATGTACTGGTAGAAGCTGGTGCCCGGGCAGCAGCAGGCCTTCAGTTGGATGCTCGCCGAGTTGCTGATCACCAGCACGATCTGCATGCGCAGGGCCTCCAGGCGCGCCATCGCCTCGTAGGAGGCGCCCTTGAGCCCGTCGGTGCCCATCTGGGTCCACTCGTTGACGTACTTCTTGACCAGGACGCTGATCTGGTCAAGCTCCGCTTGCGGGCCGACCACCCAGCGCTTCTGGACCGCGGTGCGGACCTGCCGCTGCGCCTGCATCCAGGTGGCCGCCGGGTAGGGGGCGGGAAGGGCGTCCAGGACGGCCAGTGCGTGCCCGGCGCCCGGGCCGGCCGCCGGCGCGGCGCCGCCGCGCAGCTTGGCCTCGGCCATGCGCAGCCAGTCCGGCAGTTTTTCGTGGGCCGCCAGGACGGCAGCCGCGACCCGTTCGGCGTAGTCGGTGGAGTTCTGGGCGCCCGGCGACGACAGCGCGAACACCTCGTTGATCAGGCCCTCGACCGCTCCCATGGCGGTGGCCAGCTCACCCGGGCCGGCCTGCTGGTACGCCGCCCAGAGCTGCGCGTAGGGGCCGTGCCGCTCGGCGACCATGTTCAGCTGCTCGCGCAGCGAGGCCAGTTGCGCCTCCGGCGATACCGGCCTGGTGCCCTTGGTCAGGTACTCGGGGTCCACGGGTTGCTCCGTCCACTCGTGACGTTGCGTGGTTGCATCGTCACGACCATTGGAGGCCGGGGTGACCGGTGGCGGACGCGCTCGGTCGACTTCCGGACCCGGGTACGGCACGCCACGTGCCAGGTCACCCGGCCGGTGCGGAGCACCCCGATGTGGTGACTATCCGGGCAACGGCCACCGGGCCGGCCGGGCGGCAGGCATGCTCGCGCTCTGGGGACGACGACCGGCAGGGAGAGGTCACATGTGTGGAGCCCTTCTCCTCGGGCTGTTCTGCGGCGCGGTGGCGCGCATGCTCATCCCCCGGGACGCCTTCCGGAACCTGAGCGGCCCGAAGTCGTGGCTGGTCTCCATCGCCCTCGGGCTGATCGGCGCGCTGCTCGGGTACGCCATCTTCACCCTCGGCTTCGGCATCGGGGACACCGACATCTTCGACTGGGGCGGCGTACTCAGCGCGCTCATCGGTACCCTCATCGTCGTCCCGGTGGCGACCCTGGTGCTGCGCGCGCTCAACCGGGGCGGCGGCCCGAAGCGGTGACGGATCGCCGTCAGGGGAGGACTTCGAGGCCGCCGGAGCCGGGGACGATTTCGGTACGCCGGCCCGAGCGCACCTTGTGCCCCTGCGCCCGGACGGTACGCCGGCCCAGGTGGGCCCGGATGGCGCGCTGGTAGTCCTCGGGGGTCACCCGCAGCCAGACCAGGCTCGGCGCCCGGTCGGCGCCGGCCGCCACCTCGCCACGCACCCGCACCCGCCAGCGGTCGCCGTGCTGGGCGTCGTCGTGCAGCCGGTCCACCAGGCCGGTCACCACGGCCTCGCCGGAGGCGTCCAGTTCACGCAGCCGGGCCGCGCCCAGGCGCAGCGCGACGGCGGTGCCGGCGGGGAAGGTGGCGGTGGCCGCCGGTACGCCGGCCGGGCGGGCGCGGGCCCAGCGGAAGCCGAAGCTGAACGGCGCCCCGGGGTCGTCGCCACCGAGTTCGGCCAGCGCCTCGCAGAGGTTCGCCGAGACGCCGGCCGGGACGGTGCGCTCGAACGCCGCCGGTCCCCGCTGGCTGGCGCCGGCTGCCGCGCGTACCGCGTGGAACAGCCGCAGCAGCGTGGCCCGCGGCGACGGGCCGGCGTCGGGGGCCGCCGCGTCGGCCGGCACGCGCAGCCGGAGCAGGCCCGGCTCGGCGGCGTCCAGGCGGACCGCCACCGGCGGATCCGGCGGCGCCGGGGTGTCCACCTCGTACACCGGCCGGGCGCCGTCGCGTTCGGTGCGGGCCGCCACGGCGAGCACCTCGCGCAGGGCGGCCAGGGTGCGCAGGGCGGCGGGCAGCGCCTGGTAGCCGGCCGGCCCGGGCGGCGGCGCGGTGCGCAGCCAGGGGCGGTCGACGCCCGGTTCGGCGATCTCCTCGGCGATCTGGCCGGCCGGGCGGCCCTCCACCCGTTCCAGGACCTCCAGCAGCTCGGCGGCCCGGCGCGGGGCGTCGTCCAGGCCGTCGCGGGCCGGGACGAGGGCCTCGTAGCCGTCCGGGTTCTCCCAGACCGAGGCGCCGCGCCAGGGCTGCGGCGTCCGGCGCCAGCCCGCGGCGGCCAGGTAGCTGGCCATGTCCGCCACGAGAAGCAGGTCCGTCACGGTCGACTCCGTTGCGGGAGCAGCTGCGGGTACACCAGCCGCCGCAGGGCGGCGGGCGTCAGCAGGTTTTTCCTGGGTACCAGGACCCGCCGGCGCCGGGCCGGGTCCGGCTGCTCGATGCGTGGACCCGGGACGGTGGTGTAGTAGGCACAGTGTCGCAGCAGCAGCCCGTCGTCCACCAGCACCGTACGGTCGAGCCCGGCGGCGGGCACGACGAGCAGCACGAGCACCCGTACCGGCTGGTCGTCCTCGGCGACCAGGTGGTTGTACTGCACCTCGTTGAGGCGGTCGAAGTGCCAGAAGTCTGCCGAGCCGTGCGGCGTCGACCAGGACTTGACCTGGACGTCCACCTTGCCGCGCTGGCCCTTGCCGGGCGCCCGGAGGGTGAGGTCGACGCCGTGGTCGTCGATCGCCCAGGTGGCCACGTTCACGTTGGAGGCGAGCGCAAGGGTCCGGACATAGTGTTCGGCATACGCGCCCTGGTACCGAGCGTCCGGCATAGGTGCCGCCTACCGGTTTGACGGACAGTAGTAATAATCTTACTCAGCGCAGTCAATTCCTGCCAGCACTGTCCGTTCCCGACGCTCGGGGACGCGCGGACAGCCGGCGCCGACGGCTCCGACCAGCGAACTCGATCACTGCAGCCGAACCGATCCGCCGGCCGAGACGGCACCGAGTGTGACGAAAGGCGCCGGAACACCGGCCGCCGTGGCGCCCTGCTACCCGCTGTCGGAATCCCGGGCGAACCGTCCACGTCGGAGGCCCCGTGCAGCTCGCCGGGGCCGGGCCGGCTCGGGCGCTTGCGCGGCGACCTCGTGCGGCCGTACGGTCCACTCCCCCGTCGACATCCGGCCGTTGGAGACCCTGTGAACGTCGTTCTGTGGATCATGGCGATCGTGCTGGCCGTCGCCGTCCTCGCCGCCGGAGTGCTCAAGCTCAGCCAGACCAGGCAGAAGCTGGTCGCCATGGGCATGACCTGGGTGGAGGACGTCAGCGCCGGCCAGTTGCGGCTGCTCGGCGCCGTGGAGCTGCTCGCCGCGGTCGGCCTGATCGCGCCGGCCGCCCTGGACATCGCGCCGGTGCTGACGCCGCTGGCCGCCGTGGGCGTGATCATCGTCATGATCGGCGCGATCGTGGTACACGCCAGGCGCCGCGAGTTCAACCGGCTGCCCTTCAACGTCGTCCTGCTGGTGCTCGCCGCCGTGGTGGCCTGGGGCCGGTTCGGGCCGTACTCGTTCTGAGACAACGTCCCAGTAACCAGGAATCGTGTCCTAGATAGCAGGACAACCGGTAGCGTCCCACCGGTGAGCAACGTCTATACCCACGGCCACCACGAGAGCGTGCTGCGTTCCCACCGCTGGCGCACCGCCGCCAACTCGGCCGGCTACCTGCTGCCCCACCTGTCCCCCGGTGCCGAGGTGCTGGACGTCGGGTGCGGGCCGGGCACCATCACCGCCGACCTGGCCGCCCTCGTCGCGCCCGGCCGGGTCACCGCCGTCGAGTTGACCGCAGACGCGCTGGAGCTGGCCCGGGCCGAGACCGGGCGGCGCGGCCTGACCAACGTCGACTTCGCGGTCGCCGACGTGCACGCCCTGGACCTGCCGGACGACCGCTTCGACGTGGTCCACGCCCACCAGGTGCTGCAGCACCTCACCGACCCGGTCCGCGCGCTGCGCGAGATGCGCCGGGTGTGCCGCCCCGGCGGCCTGGTCGCCGCCCGGGACAGCGACTACGCCGCCTTCACCTGGTACCCGCGCCTGCCCGAGCTGGACAGCTGGCTGGCGCTCTACCGGGGCGCCGCCCGGGCCAACGGCGGCGAACCCGACGCCGGCCGCCGGCTGCTGTCCTGGGCGCACGCCGCCGGCTTCACCGACGTCACCGCCGGGGCGAGCACCTGGTGCTTCGCCTCGCCGGAGGACCGGGCCTACTGGGGCGGCATGTGGGCCGAGCGGATCGTCTCCTCGGCCATCGCCGGGCAGCTGGTCGCCTCGGGCGCCGCCAGCCGGGCCGACCTGGAGGCCATCTCCGCCGCCTGGCGCGCCTGGGCGGCCGACCCGGACGGCTGGTTCGTCGTGCTGCACGGCGAAATCCTCTGCCGCGCCTGATCGACCACTGCTCATACTCGCCTGGTGAACAGCGACGCCGCCGGTGCCCAGGTCGACCTCGACGCCGCCGTCGACCAGTTGTACGCCGCATTCGCCGGCTCCGGCGCACCTGCCGACATCGACTACTGCGCACACTGCGTCAGCACCGACGAGGTCGAGCCCCTGCTGGTCACACCACTGCGGCAACTCACCAGTGGACAGCTGAGCCGCTTCGCCCTCAAGGCGCCGTACACCTGGGGTACGGAGCAGGACCTGCTCCATTTCCTGCCACGCATCCTGGAGACCATGCCGGATGCCCCGGACGACTACCCCGAGTGGGTGCTGCTCAACAAGCTCGCCGCGCTCCGGGTCCGCTGGTCCCCGCAGCAGCAGGCGGCCCTGGCCGGCTACCTGCGCGCCTGGTGGCGGATGACGCTCGCCCGGTATCCCAGTCCGCGCCCGACATGGGACGTGCTCGACGCCATCCGCTGCACCGAGGCGCCGGCCGACGCATTCCTGGCCGACTGGGCGGCGGCGCCGCCCCGGCCAGCCGTCCGGCACCTCGTCGACCACATCGGTGACTGGCGCGTGTCCACCGTCGACAGCACCGGATGGGGGCAGGCCATCGACGCCTGGCTGACCGGCCCCGAGGCGGCGCTGATGTTGGACACGGCCGACGGCCGCGCCGATGATCCAGCGTTTACAGCCCGACTGGCCGGGACGCGCGCCCACCTCGCGGCAGTCCGCGATCAACGGTGAAGCGGACAACCGCACCCGACCGCCCGGGCGCTAGGCAGCGGCCCGCGCTGTGCGGATCACAGCTCTGATCAGGCATGATGGCCGCCATGAACGCCGCCGCGCTGGTCGCTGTCACGGTGCTGGCCGCGCTGCTGGGGCTGGCCGTGGGGTCGTTCCTCAACGTGGTGATCCACCGGGTACCCCGGGGCGAGTCGGTGGTGGCGCCGCCGTCGGCCTGCCCGGTGTGCGGGGCGCGGATCCGGGCGCGGCACAACGTGCCGGTACTCGGATGGCTGCTGCTGCGCGGGCGCTGCGCCGACTGCGGGGCGCCGATCAGCCGCCGGTACCCGCTGGTGGAGCTGGCCACCGGGGCGCTGTTCGCGGCGCTGACCCTGCGCCTGGCGCAGCTGGACCTGCTCAGCGCCGGGCCGGCGGTGCTGGTGTTCGGGGCCGCCGGGCTGGCGCTGGCCCTCATCGACGTGGCGCACCGGCGGCTGCCCGACGCTATCGTGCTGCCCGCCTACCCGGTGATCGGGGCCGCGCTGGCCGGCTCGGCGGCCTGGCAGCACGACTGGTGGTCGCTGGCGCGGGCGGGCATCGGCGCGGCGGCGCTGTTCGCCTTCTACTACGTGCTGGCCTTCGCCCACCCGGCCGGCATGGGGTTCGGGGACGTCAAGCTGGCCGGGGTGATCGGCGGGGTGCTCGCCTACTTCTCCTGGTCAGCGCTGCTGCTGGGGGCCTTCGCCGGGTTCGCGCTGGGCGCCGGGTACGGGGTGGCGCTGATGGTGACCGGGCGGGGCGGGCGCCGGACGGCGGTACCCTTCGGGCCGTTCATGATCGCCGGGGCGCTGCTCGCCCTGTTCGTCGCCGGGCCGGTGGCCGCCTGGTACTCCGGGCTGATCCTCGGCGGCTGACTCAGCGCAGCACACTCCAGCTGTACACGGTGACCTCCCGGGCACCGGCCATGGTGGTACCGGTCGGGTCGGCCAGGCCCACCCGGACCCGGAGCCGGACCGCACCGGTCCCGGTGGTGCAGGTGGCGCTGCGCGGGCAGACGTAGACGACGAGCTGGACCACGGTGCGGATGATCCCGGCGGGCGAGTCGTCCGGCACCTCGATGACCGGGTCGTCCAGCACGGCGCTGCCGGTCGGGTTGACGGCGATCGCCCGCGCGATGATGCCGAACCGGAACACCTGGCCGGTGTCGTTGTTCAGCGACAGGTTGACCGAGCCCAACGGCAGGTAGGTGGTGCCCTGGATGAACAGCCTGCTGTCCGGGGAGTTGTCGGTGAGGATCGTCGGGCAGCCGGCGGGGGTGACGACACAGCCGCTCTGCGCCGGGACGACGCCGACCGCCTGCTTGAGCCCGTAGACCGCGATCGGCGGGCTGGTGGCGGAGTAGGTGCCGCAGATCTCGAACTGGGCCTTCTGCACCTGGATCTGGCTGGCACCGCCGAACACGAACTGCACACCGGCGTCCGGGCCGGGTTTTACCCAGGTCTCCGGGTGCAGGTCCGGAGGAATCGGGGAGGCGCAGGCGCCCGGGATGGAGGGCGTGTCACCGTCGTGCAGGGTCGCGGTTCCGCCGACCAGGTAACCCGTGTTGATCACCCAGGGCTTGTTCTGTGGGAAGTCGAAGTAGTAGGTGCCGTGGGTGAAGTAGAAGATCGCGTTCTTGCAGCCGTTGTTCTTGGTGAGGTTGTTCAGATCGTCGATGTCCCCGGAGTCGTACAGGCCCGGGCTGAAGGTGACCACCTTGCCGTTACCGGGGCACGCCGGCACGGTCCGCGGCGTGGCCGGGGCGGTGGGCACCGGGTAGTTCGGGTCGTCGAAGCGACTGTCGGAGGAAGCGACGTTGCAGATCGCCGCCGGGGTGCTGGCGATCGTGCCGACGCAGGAGTGCGTCACCACTCCGCCGTCGACCTGCAGGGTGCCCTGCTGGACGTTGATGTCCTGCTTGACGGCGACCCGGCCCTTGACCTTGAGGATGCGGTTGCCGCTCACCTTGATATCCACGCCGTGCTCGGCGGGGCTGGTGGTCAGCGCCAGGATGGCGTTGCCCGGCTTGTTCTGCGAGTTGATCGCCACGCCGGCCGTCACGGAGCTGGTCGCGGTGTCCGCAGCACAGGTGACGATGGCCGAGTCGGCGGCCTTGCCGGTGGCCGTCGAGACGTTGGGGACCGTCAGCGACGTGCCGCCGGTGAAGCAGTTGCCGCCGGTGGCGGTGTTGTAGGTGCCGGAGCGCAGGGTGTTGATGGCCACCTTGGCGGCGCCGTCGGCGGTGGCCGAGTCGGCCGCCTGGTCGCGGACGGCCACGGTGTTGCGCATGCTGGCGTCGGCCAGCGCCAGGACGGCGGTGACCACCAGCGCCACGACGGTGATGAAGATCAGCGCCATGATCAGGGTGGCGCCACTGTCATCGCGGAGGGCGGGCCTGCGCCTCATGTGGTTCTCCGTTGTCCGGTGAGCGTGACGGTGAAGCCGCCGGTGGCGTCGGCCGGGTCCTGGATCTGCAGAGTCATGGTGATCGTCGCGGGCAGCACGGGGGCCGCTGTGCAGCTGGTCGGGCACGCGACGGTGACCGGCTGCGGCGGAGAAGCAGGACCGGCGGGGGTCGGATCGAGATCGTGGGCGAGCACCAGGATCACCGGAGCGGTCGCGCCGACGCAGGTGATCCGGCGCAGCTGCCGCTCGGCGCCGACGGTCTGCACGACGTAGGAGACCACCACCAACTGGTGGCCGGTGGCAGAGTTCGGGTCGTCCCAGGCCAGCCGGACGACGGCGTTGGGGGTGCCGGCCGCGCCGCACGGATAGAGGCCGCCGGCCGCCGGAGCGTCCAGCTCCACCGACTGCTTGAGGGCGAACGGGGAGGTCACCCAGTCGCGGACCCCGATGCTCTGTACGTCCTGGCCGAAGTAGGCGTTGACGATCTGGGCGTCGTGGGACTCGCCGAGGCGCTGGCCGATGCTCTGGGTGTTGCGCAGGTACACCACCAGGGCGCCGGCCAGCGGGCCGATGATGACGCCCATGATGGTGATGGTGACCAGCAGCTCCACCAGGGTGAAGCCGCGGCTGTCGCGCAGTCGTGGGGTCAGGCGCATGGCGTGTCCAGTGGGGCGGGGCGGCACGGCTTACGGATGACCACCTGCAGGGTTTCGGAGACCCGGCTGTCGACGGTGCTGTTCACCTGAAGGGTCAACTGCTGCACGCCGGGGTCCGTGCCGCACGGGGACGCGACGAAGGCGGTTCCGTTCCAGTACCAGACGCGCGTGACCACGCCGGTGAATCCGGTAGTGGCGGCGAGGTTGGGGTAGTCGCTCGGCGCGCCGCAGGGCTTGTAGCCGCCGGAGGCGATCGACAGTTGCACGGCTTCGGCGTAGGCCCGGACGACGGTGCCGGCCTGGGCCTGCTTGCGGTGGACGTCGGACATGATGATGGCGGTGACCAGGCCGCCCAGCAGGGCCACCACGGCGATGCCGAGGATGAGCACCGACATGGTGACCTCGATGAGGCTCTCCCCCCGGTCCCCGCGCGGGCGCCCGCTGGGCACTAGACCTGCACCTGGCTGAAGATGCCGTACATGGCGGAGACCAGGGCCACCGCGACGAACCCGACGATGCCGCCCATCAGGATGATGATCGCCGGCTCGAACAGCGCGGTGACCTTCTTGATCTTGTAGTCGAGTTCGCTCTCGTAGTAGCGGGCGGTGACCTCCAGTTGGGCGTCCAGCGTGCCGGTCTCCTCACCCACCCGGATCATCCGGGCCGCGGTGGACGGGAAGATGCCGGTCCGGGACAGCGGCCGGGCCAGCCCCTCGCCCTCCAGCATGGCCGCCGACACCTGCGCCAGCGCCCGGGTGAACACGGTGTTGCGCAGCGACTCGGTGGCCACCCGCAGCGCCTCGGGCAGCGGTACCCCGGCGCTCGCCATCGAGGCGAGAATCCGGCAGAAGCGCTCGATCAGGGTGAAGCGCACGGCGTCGCCGAGCACCGGCAGCCGTAGCGACAAGCGGTCGAAGGCGTGCCGGCCCGCGCTGGTACGCAGCGCCACGAAGATCGACAGAGCAATTACCACGATCCCGGCCAGTACCGCCCACCACCAGGAGGTCATGAAGTCGGTGACGGCCAGCAGGATCCGGGTGCTGATCGGCAGCTTGGCGTTCAGGCTGGCGAAGAAGGTGCGGAACCGGGGCAGCGTGAAGACCGAGAGGACCACCACGGTGGCCAGCGCCATCACGGCGATCACCGCCGGGTAGATGGTGGCCGCCTTGATCTTGCGCCGGGCGTCCAGGTCCCGCTCCAGGTAGCGGGCCAGCTGGTCGAGGACGGTGTCCAGCTCGCCGGTCAGCTCGGCGGCGCGCACGATGCCCCGATAGTACTCTGGGAAGATCTTCGGGTGCCGGTCCAGGCAGTCGGAGAGCCGCTCGCCCCGGCGCAGGCCGGTCTCCACCTCGGTCATCATCCGGCGTACCGACGGATTCCTGGCTTCCTCGCCGAGCGCCCGGACCGCTTCGATGAGCGGCAGGCCGGCGCGCACGAAGGCGGCCAGCTGGCGGGACAGGTGCATGACCTCCTCCCGCTTGACCCGGGTGGCGGTGATCTCCAGCTGCCAGACGCTGCGCTTCTCGGTCACCTCGACGTCGCGCATGTGCGCCCCGAGCAGAGCCAGCTGCGCCTGCTCCAGGTTGGCGGCCTGCTGCACGCCGCTCACCCGCTGTCCGTCCGGCGCGGTCGCCGCGTAGGCGAATCTGCCCATCTCAGGCCCCCATCACGTAGATCGAGCGCAGCACCTCGGGCAGGTTGGTGACGCCGCTGCGCACCAGTGCGCCGGCCTGCTCCGGCAGGGTGCGCATGCCCTCGGAGCGGGCCACCTTGCGGATCTCGTCGTGCGAGGCGCGGGCCAGCACCATCTCCCGCACCGACTCAGTGATGATCATCATTTCGTAAACGCCGATCCGCTCCAGGTAGCCGGTCCGGGCACAGAAGTTGCAGCCCCGACCCCGGACGAAACCCATCTCGGGGGTACCGCCGCCGATCGCCCGCAGCAGCGCCAACTCCTCCGGCGCCGGCCGGTACGTCTCGCGTGCAGTGCGGGCACACCCGGCGCACCAGGCGCTGGGCCAGCACCGCGGTCAGCGAGGAGGCCACCAGGAAGCTCTCGATCCCCATGTCCAGCAGCCGGTGCAGGGCCGCCGGGGCGTCCGTGGCGTGCACCGAGGAGAGCACGAAGTGCCCGGTCAGCGCCGACTGCACGGCGATCCGCGCGGTCTCCACGTCGCGGACCTCGCCGACCAGGATCACGTCGGGGTCCTGCCGCAGGATCGAGCGCAGCCCACCGGCGAAGGTGATGCCGGCCTGCTCGTTGATCTGGATCTGGTTGATCGACGGCACCCGGTACTCGACCGGGTCCTCGATCGTCATCACGTTGCGCTCCGGCGTGTTGATCTCGCCGAGCGACCCGTACAGGGTGGTGGTCTTGCCGCTGCCGGTCGGCCCGGCGCACACCACCATGCCGTACGGCGAGCGCAGCAGCCTGGCGGTACTGGCCGACCATCTCCTCCGGCATGCCCAGGTGCTCCAGGCGCAGCAGCTCGCGGCTCTTGTCCAGCAGCCGCAGGACGACCTTCTCGCCGTCCACCACGGCGGTGGTGGAGACCCGGATGTCCAGCTCGCGCCCCTCGATCTCCATGGAGATCTGGCCGTCCTGGGGGCGGCGGCGCTCGACGATGTTCATCCCGCCGAGGATCTTGATGCGGCTGCACGACCACCGGGCCCATCGCGGCCGGCAGGTCCAGCACGTCGTGCAGGGCGCCGTCGATGCGGTAGCGCACCCGGATGCGGTCGTCGTGGGGCTCGATGTGCACGTCGGAGGCGCGGTCCCGGAGTGCCTGCGGTGATGATCATCGAAACGACCTGGACCACGGGCGCGTCGTCGCCGACCGCCTCCGCCGCCCGGGTGGCGTCCCGGCGCGGCACGTGCGCCGCCTCGAACGCCCGTACCTGCATGGAGACGCCGGTCAGCGCCCGGTAGCTGTTGCCGATGGCGCGCTGGATGTCGGACGGGGTGGCCACCATGATGCGCAGCGGGCGGTCGATGGCGGCGCCCAGGCGGCCATCGCGGCGGCGTCCGGATCGGCCAGGGCCAGCGCGACCACCTCGCCCCGCCCGTCCTCGGAGTAGACCGCCAACGGGATTGCGTTGAAGGTACGCGCGGTGTGCTCGTCCAGCAGTGCGGTGGCCTCCGGCGCGGGGGTGACCATGGACAGGTCGACGGTCTCCAGGCCACGCTGCTGGGCCACCGTCCAGGCGATGTCCCGCTCGGTCACCGCGCCGGAGGCCACCAGGCGCTGCCCGAGCCGCGCGCCCGGCTGGCTACCGGGCGCCTGTAGCGCCGCGACCACCTGGCCACGGGTGACCAGGCCGGCCTCCACCAGGCGCTCGCCCAGCCGCTCGCCGCCGGGCACCACGGTGAGGTCGGCTGGCGCCTGGGCGACCGGCGCCACACGCGGCTGCGCCGGCGCCTCGACCGGCGCCGGCGAGCGGCTGTCCTTGTTGCGCAGCCTCACGGGCGGCCGCCGTAGTGCACGACGCCGGGCGCGACCAGGGCCGGCGCGCGTTCGATGTCGGCCGGGTAGAGACTGCGGGCGACGGCCGTCTCGTAACTGATCGCGCCACGGCGGACCAGCTCGGACAGCGACTGCTCGAAGGTGACCATGCCGTCGCGCTGCCCGGTGAGCAGCCAGTTGCGCAGCTGGTGGGTCTTGCCTTCCTTGATCAGGTTACGGATCGCCGGGGTGGCCACCAGCACCTCGTACGCGGCGACCAGGCCGTGGTCGGTGCGCGGCAGCAGCCGCTGGTACACCACGCCGGTGAGCGCGGCGGCCAGCTGGGTACGCACCTGGGCCTGCTGCTCGGCCGGGAACACGTCGATGATGCGGCCCAGCGACTGGGCCGTGTCGTTGGTGTGCAGGGTGGCGAAGACCAGGTGACCGGTCTCCGCCAGGGTGAGCGCGAAGCGGATCGACTCGGCGTCGCGCATCTCGCCGACCAGCAGCACGTCCGGGTCCTCGCGCAGCGCGGCGCGCAGCGCCGAGGCGAACGACGGCGGTGTCGGTACCGACCTCGCGCTGGTTGACGGTGGCCCGCCGGTGCGGGTGCAGGTACTCGATCGGGTCCTCGATGGTGAGGATGTGGCAGGACCGCTCGGAGTTGATCTGGTCGATGATCGCGGCCAGGGTGGTGGACTTGCCCGAGCCGGTCGGCCCGGTCACCAGCACCAGGCCCTGGTGCTGGCGGGCCAGGGCGCTGACCGCCGGGGGCAGGCCGAGCTGGTCGACCGTCGGGATGCGGCTGGGGATCACCCGCAGGGCGATGGCGGTGCAGCCGCGCTGGCTGAAGGCGTTGCCCCGGACCCGGGCGCGGTCCCGCCAGGTGAACGCGAAGTCGTGCTCCTGGGCGACGTTCCAGCTGGCCGCCTGCTTGGCGGTGATCAGCTCGGCCAGCAGCAGATCGGTGTCCTCGTCGGTCAGCGGCGGCTCTCCGGGCACCGGGTGCAGGTCGCCGAAGATGCGCATCTGCGGCGGCTGGCCGACGGTGAGCAGCAGGTCGGTACCGTCCGCTCGCCACAGGATGTCGAGGAGGGCGTCCGCCCGGGGGCCGATGCCGCGAGGGTCCATGGGGTGTCGCTCCAGTGAGTGGTGTCAAGCAAGGACATGGGTCGGGCGGCCGGGGTCCCGCCGGCCGCCCGACCCATGGGTCAGCAGGTGGTGCGGTGCTGCCAATGATCACGCCGGACACGGAACCGTCGGCGGCGAGCGTGATCGTGTACTTGGTGGAGGTCGGCACGTCACGCAAGTAACTGCCGGTCTTCAGCAGGGCGATCCGCGCATTGCTGGCGGCGACCGGGTCGGTCAGCGCCGAGGCCGGATACGCGCCGTGTTGGCCCGGTACGCCTCGGTGGCGACCTCGACACTCTTGCGGTCGGACTTGCACGCGCCCTGCTCACCGCGGTCGGTGAAGGCGCCGACCGCGAACACGACGATGCCGGTGAGGACGCCGAGGATGACGATGACAATGAGGAGTTCGGTCAGGGTGAAACCGTTGTCACTGGCGCGCAGTGCGCGAATACGCTGACGCATATAAGTGTGCCCTTCAAACTCGGAACTGGCCCGGTTCCCGGGCGTCATGGGGAATGCTCCACGGAACGTACCCGCAGGTCAGAGCGGACTGCCTCCACCGAAAGGTTCTCGTATTCACCCAGATCGCAGTGGCTGCTATCGCCTTGCGGACGGCCTATGTCCCCGATCAGGCAACCGCTCCTGCGTACACGGAGTCAGCAGAGCCTGTCCGTCATGTCGCCCGATCGGACAGGAATTGAATTGCCGGGCATGAGGCCGGTGAAATGGACGGCGAGGCAGGAAAACGCCTAAGGGGATTCGGTCCGACGAACATTTTGAAACGACGGTCGCCAGCCTTTGCCGGGGCAAATCAGTTCCAATTCGGGATGCGGTAGGCCGGGGACGGAGCGGTCAGCTGGGCCAGCCGACAGTGCCGGCGGCGTGCAGCGCATCGATCTCCTCGGTGCCGTAGCCGACGTCGGCCAGTACCTGCCGGGTGTGCGCGCCGACGGCCGGGATCTGGGCCGGCGCCGGCGCCGGGGTGGCGCTGAACCGGGGTGCCGGCGCCGGCTCGGGCAGGCCGTCGGGGCGCTCGCGGAACGTCCCGCGCGCCCGGTGCTGCGGGTGCCCGGCCGCCTCCAGCAGCGACAGCACCGGCGTCACGCAGGCGTCCACGCCGTCGAAGTGCGCCGCCCAGGCGTCCCGGGTACGCCCCGCGAACACCTCCGCCAGCCGCCGGTGCTGCGCCGGCCAGCCGGCCGGGTCGTACCGGTCGGCGAACAGCGCCTCGCCGGCCAGGCCGAGCCGGTCCAGCAGGGTGTCGTAGAAGGCGGCCTCGATGCAGCCGACCGCCACGTGCCGACCGTCGGCGCAGCGGTAGGTCCGGTAGAACGGCGCACCGCCGTCGAGCAGGTTCACCCCGCGCTCGTCCCGCCAGGCGCCCGCCGCGAGCATCCCGTACGCCATGGTCAACAGCAGTGCGGTGCCGTCGGTCATGGCGGCGTCGACCACCTGGCCCCGGCCGGTCGTCCGGGCGTGCAGCACGGCGCAGACCAGGCCGTAGGCGAGCAGGGCGCCGCCGCCGCCGAAGTCGCCGACCAGGTTCAGCGGGGGCACCGGGTCGCCGTCGGCCGGGCCGATGGCGTGCAGCGCGCCGGTCAGCGCCAGGTAGTTGATGTCGTGGCCGGCCACGGCGGCCCACGGGCCGTGCTGGCCCCAGCCGGTCATCCGGCCGTACACGAGGCGGGGATTGTCGGCGGTCAGCTCGTCGGGGCCGACGCCGAGCCGTTCGGCGACGCCGGGGCGGAAGCCCTCGATCACCACCTCGCAGCTGGCCGCGATGCGCCGGGCGACCGCGGCACCGTCCGGGTGGCGCAGGTCCAGGGCGACCGAGCGGCGGCCCCGGTGCAGGGTGGCGGCCAGGTCGAGGGTGGCGCCCGGCCGGTCCAGGCGGATCACCTCGGCGCCCTGGTCGGCCAGCAGCATCGCGGCGAACGGGGCGGCGCCGATGCCGCCGAGCTCCAGCACCCGTACGCCGGCCAGGACGCCGCTCAGCGGTCCACCGTCCCGTAGAGGGTGACCACGCAGGCGCCGCCCAGGCCCAGGTTGTGCTGCAGGGCCAGCCGGGCGCCGTCCACCTGGCGCGGGCCGGCATCGCCGCGCAGCTGCCAGACCAGTTCGGCGCACTGGGCCAGGCCGGTGGCGCCGAGCGGGTGCCCCTTGGAGAGCAGGCCGCCGGACGGGTTGGTGACCACCCGGCCGCCGTAGGTGTTGTCGCCGTCCCGGATGAACTTCTCCGCCGTCCCCGGCGGGGTCAGCCCGAGCGCTTCGTAGCTGAGCAGCTCGTTGGTGGTGAAGCAGTCGTGCAGCTCGACCACCGGTATGTCGGCCGGGTCCACGCCGGCCTGCGCATAGACCCGGGCGGCGGCCAGCGCGGTCATGTCGTAGCCGACCACGGTGCGCAGGTCGCCGGAGGTGAAGCTGGCCGGGGTGTCGGTGACCAGGCTCTGCGCCCGGATCGCCACGTCGGCCCGCAGGCCGTGCCGGGCGGCGAAGCCGGCGCTGCACACCACGGCGGCGGCCGCCCCGCAGGTGGGTGGGCAGCACTGCAGCCGGGTCAGCGGCCCGTAGATGCGCGGCGAGGCGAGGACTTCCTCGACCGTGACCGGCTCCCGGAACACCGCGTACGGGTTGTGCGCGGCGTGCCGGCGGGACTTCACCGAGATCTCGGCGAAGACGGCCGGGTCGAGGCCGTACTCGTCGACGTAGGCCTGGCCGCCGCCGCCGAAGAAGGCGGCCGCCATCGGGGTGCCCTCCGGCGCCGCGCCCTGGATGGCGTCGCGGGCCTCGTCGAAGCGCTCCAGCGCGCCGGGCCGGTCGGTGAACATCATCGCGATCGCGCCCCGGGGCATCTGCTCGAAGCCCACCGCCAGGACGCAGTCGGCGCTGCCGGCGGCCACCGCCTGGCGGGCCAGCCAGAGCGCCGAGGAGCCGGTGGCGCAGTTGTTGTTGACGTTGACCACCGGGATGCCGGTCTGGCCCAGGTGGTAGAGGGCCTTCTGGCCGGAGGTGGAGTCGCCGTAGACGTACCCGACGTAGGCCTGCTCGACCTGCTGGTAGTCGATGCCGGCGTCGGCCAGGGCGGCCCGGGCGGCGGCGGCGCCCATCAGGTCGTACGGGTCGCTGCGGCCCGGCTTGCTGAACGGGATCATCCCGACTCCGGCGATGCGCACCTGCTCCATGACGGCTCCCTTCCCTACTCGACAGTAGCCAGCCGGCGCCGTGGTCACCATCGCGACTTCCCCACCCAGCCGGCCGACTTCCGCGAGCGCCCTGCTGATCAGGGCGGATACCGGGCGCGGGTACGGTGGCCCGATGCCGGCGCGTAACCGTCCCGCCCTCACCCTGTCGTTCGCCGCCCTGGTCGTGATCGGCCTCAACGGCGGCGCGGCCGGCGTGCTCATCCCCTCCCAGCAGGCCCACTACCACGTCGACAAGTCGACCATCGGGCTGCTGTTCTTCGCCTTCTCCGCCGGCTACCTGCTCTCCGGCATCGTCAACGGGCTGCTCATCCGGCTGCTCGGGGCGCGCGGCCAGCTGGCTCTCGGCGGGTTGGTGCTGGCCGCCGGCTCGGTCGGCTCGGCGCTGGCCCCACCGTTCGCGGTGCTGGCGGCCCTGGCGGTGGTGCTCGCCTTCGGCGCGGGAGCGCTGGACGCCGGGTACAACGCCTACGTCGCGCACATGCCCGAGCCGACCGGGCCACTGAACGTGCTGCACGCCTGCTACGGCCTCGGCGCGCTGATCGGCCCGCTGGTGGCGGCGTTCCTGATCGAGGGGGGGCACAGCTGGCAGGCGTTCTACGCCGTCCTCGCCCCGTTCGGCCTGATCCTGGCCGCCGGGGCGGTGTTCCTGCTGCCCGGCCCGGCAGCGGCCGCGCCGGTCGACGGGCAGCCGCACGCCTCGGTGGCCGGGGCGCTGCGCCGGCCGGAGGTGCTGCTGGCGACGGCTTTCCTCTGCGTGTACGTGGGGCTGGAGGTGACCGTCGGCAACTGGGGGTTCAGCTACCTGACCCAGCTGCGCGGCACCGGCGAGCTGCTGGCCGGCTGGGTGGTCAGCGGGTACTGGCTGGGCATCACGCTGGGCCGGTTCGTGGTGAACGCGGCCGCCCGCAGGATCGGCGCGTCCACCGCGGCGATGATGTACGCCATGGTGGCTGGCGTGTGCGGCTGCTCCGCGCTGCTCTGGGTGGCGCCGGACGGCCCGCTGGTGGCCACCGCCCTGGTGCTGCTGGGCATCTTCCTCGGCCCGATCTTCCCCACCACCATCGCGGTGATGCCGCAGCTGACCCCGTCGTCCCTGGTACCCACGGCGATCGGCCTGCTGGTCGGGCTGAGCGTGGTCGGCGGCTCGGTGTGGCCCTGGGTGGCCGGCACGCTGGCCCAGCACTTCGGGCTGGGCACCCTGCCGCCGTACCTGCTGCTGCTCGGCGCGGTGTGCGCGGTGAGCTGGTGGAGCATCGCCCGCCGGCTGCCGGGTGGCGAACCGGACACGCCGGTGGCCGGGGCCGGGCAGGCGCTGGCGGCGTCAACGGTGCCGATGGTGGAGTGAGGGCAGGTCAGGCGGCGACGGCGCGGTCGCGGAAGGCGCGCCGGTAGAGGTGCGGCGGGCAGCCGACCCGGCGCTGGAAGTGGTGGCGCAGCCCGGCGGCGTCCCCGAAGCCGCAGCGGATCGCCACGGTCTCGACCGGCGCGTCGCTCTCCTCCAGCAGCCGGCGGGCCAGCAGCACCCGCTGCCCGGTGAGCCAGTCGTGCGGGGTGGCGCCGGTCTCGGCGCGGAACCGCCGGGCGAAGGTACGCGGGGCCATGTGCACCCGCTCGGCCAGGCTCTCCACGCTCACCTGCTCGTCCAGGTGCCCGACCAGCCAGCGCAGCAGGGGCTGCAGGGTGGGCGCGTGGTCGGTCACCGGCACCGGCGCCTCCACGTACTGGGACTGGCCGCCGTCGCGGTGTGGCGGGACCACCATCCGGCGGGCCAGCCTGGTGGCCGCCGCGCTGCCGTGTTCCCGGCGCACGATGTGCAGGCACAGGTCGATGCCGGCGGCGGTGCCGGCGCTGGTGAACACGTTGTCGTCCTCGACGTAGAGGACGTCGGGGCGGACCTGGGCGAGCGGGAAGCGCTGCGCCAGCTCGTCGGCGTAGCGCCAGTGGGTGGTGCAGCTGCGCCCGTCCAGCAGGCCGGCCTCGCCGAGGGCGAACGCGCCGGAGCAGACCGAGAGCACGGCGGCGCCCCGCTGGTGCGCGGCGCGCAGCGCGGCCAGCGCCTCGGCCTGGGTGGCGTCGCAGACGTTGCCGGCGTAGGCGGGCACGGCGACGAGGTCGGCGTCGGCCAGCGCGGACAGGTCGCCGTTGGGGGTGACGGTGAAGCCGGAGCGGTTGGCGATCGGCCGGCCGTCCGGGCTGGCCAGGGTGAAGTGGTAGCTGGGCAGGCCGTCGTCGGAGCGGTCGGTGCCGAAGACCTCGCAGAGCACGCCGAGCTCGAACATCGCCACGTCGGGGAAGGCCAGGACGGCCACGCGCCGGATCACGGCTCCAGGCTAGCTGGCAGGATCTCGATGGACAATGGCAATCCTGCCACTTTCCGGGCTGCGCGCTCCGGATCAGCATGGAATCGACACCACCGGTGGCCACCGGCGCAGACCCTCACCAGAACACGGGAGTCCACGCCATGTCCGGTCTGATCTTTCTCGCGGTCTTCGTCGCCCTCATCGGCGGCGCCGCAGCGCTCGGCCTGCTGGTCGACAGTCGGGATTCGGCCGACTGGGCGCCCACCGACGACGGCAGGCGGGCGTGCCGCTGACGTCCCGTCCCGCCGGGGCGACGCCCGGCGGGACGGGACGCGGGCTCAGGTAGTGATCTTGCCGGTGCCGGCGCCGCCGGTGACGATCGACTTCACCGAGGACGCGGAGTCCAGCGTGTACGCGTACGGGATGCCGGCGACGCTGCCGCCGGTGAGGATGGCACCCGACCCGGTCAGGTAGTTGTTGCGGGCGACGATGCTGCCCGCGCTCGAGTCACCCTCGCCCAGGTGCGTGGGGGCGCTGACGTTCTCGAAGTAGTTGCCTTCCACCAGGATCCCGGCGCCGTCGGTGCTGGCGATGCCGTAGCTGTAGTCGAAGGTCTGGGTGTTGACGTAGTAGTTGTTGAACACGTGCACCGGGTTGGCGAAGCGCACCCGGGGGTTGCGCTGCGCGCAGTTGCGGAACTCGTTGTGGTGGTAGGTGACGCGCAGGTGGCCGGTGTCCTCCGCGGCGTTGCTGTCGGAGTGGCCGACCAGGGAGCACTTGACGTGGTCGTGCAGGATGTTCCAGCTGACCGTGATGTAGTCGGCGGCGTGGGTGATGTCGAGCAGGCCGTCGTAGTAGTCGGTGCCGTGGCTGGTGTCGCTGGACAGGTCGTTGTGGTCGATCCACAGGTTCGTCGACTTCTCGATGTGGATGGCGTCACCGTTGCCGTTGGCGGCCAGTACCTTGGAAATCCTGAGGTTGCGCAGGATGACGTTGCGCACGCTCTTGAGGTTGAATCCGCAGCCGGTCAGGCCGGAGCCCGAGCCGACGCCGAGGATGGTCTTGTTGGAGGCCAGCCGGACGTCGGCGGAGCAGGAGAAGTTGCCGTTCACCCGGATCGTCTCGGTGGTGCCGGAGGCGGCCTGCGTGGTCAGGTCGGCCAGGGTGGACACGGTGACCGTGGTCCCGCCCGCGCCGCCGGTGGTGCCGCCGTTCTGGGTGGCCCAGCCGACCAGGCCGGTACCGGTGCCGCCGCCGGAGGTCGGGGTGGGCGTCGGAGTGCTGCCCGAGCCGACCTTGACCAGCTGCCACTGCTGGTTGGTGCCGTCGCCGTCGGCGTACTGGGAGACCATGCCGCCGTCGGCGGTGGACCGGTCCCACATGTCCAGCACCTTGTTCGAGTGCCGGCTGAGGAAGCGCACGTAGCCGCCGGAGGAGTCCTTCAGCGTGAAGTCCTGCCTGGTGTCGGTGCTCTGCGCGGTCTGGATCACCTGCACGCCGTCGTTGGCGTTGGGTACCGCCACCACCAGGCCGCTGTTGCGATTGCGCAGCTTGTAGTAGCCGCTGCCGACGTCGATGAACTGGAACTGCTGGTTGGTGCCGTCGTTGCGGGTGTACTGGCGCAGCTCGCCACCGTCGGCGGTGGACTTCTGCCAGACGTCGATCGCCTTGCCGCTGTTGTGGTTGACGATGACGTACCAGGCGCTGGTGTCCACGGTGGCGGCGCTGGCGGAGCTGATGCCGTAGGCGACGAGTCCCGCGGTCAGCGCGGCGACGGCGCCCACGATGGCGGTCAGCCGCCACCGGCGCCGGCCGGGTGGAGTTGCTGTCGGATGCATGGGGTTACTCCCGGAGGCTGGGAGGCCGGTGTCCCGGCCCGGCGGAGCCGGGCAGGGTTCGGCCGCAAGGGGTGGGGTCGCCACCTCGCGCGCGTGGGGTGCCGCACAGGACGGGTGAGGATAGCGCTTTCCACGCACCAGCCGGGCGGAGCTGGATGCGTGTCAGTCGATGTTAGCGCCTCGCACGCGGCTGTCCAGTGGCGGTGTTTTCGCTGCTATATGTAAGTTTCCTGGATGTGATCGCTAACGTTTGTCCGGTGCCCGCTCAGTAGATGCGGCGGCCGTGCGCGTCCGGGACACCGGACTTGCGGAAGAAGTAGGCGTTGATCTGGTCGCACCATTCGTTGGCGCTGCGCAGCTGCTCGTCCAGGCGCTCCCGGACGCGGGTGTCCAGGGCCGGATCGAGCACGCCGTCGGGCAGCGCCAGCCAGGCCCGCCTGGCCTGCTCGACCTGCGCCACGCCGGCGAAGTGGCTGTCGTAGATGTGCTGGATCACCGTGACGCCGCTGTGCAGGCGGTGCCCGTACGGCACGTGGTGGAAGAAGAGCAGCAGCTCGTCGGGGCAGGTGTCGACCGACTCGTAGACGTCCGCCCAGGGCTGCGGGTACTGGCCGGTGAAGCCGGTGCCGGTGGCCCGGGTGCGGTCCACGCCTACGCCGTCCCGGTCGGCGAAGTGATACGTGCCCCACTGGGTGTACTCGTACCCGTCGACGTCCGGACCGTAGTGCCGACCCGGGCGGACCATGAAACCTACGCCCAGCGGCGCGGTGTAGCGCTCGTAGGTGCGCCAGGAGTCGTCCAGCACGGCGTGCACGGTGTCCCGGACGGCGTCGGCCGCCGGTCCGAAGGTCAGGGCGGTCCACTCGTCCAGGACGGTGCCGGAGTCGACGTCGGGCTGCCAGGCCAGCCGGCCGAAGGCGTAGAGGTTGGCCTGGGCCAGCGGGTGCCCGGTCCAGAACGGGTCGTCACCGACGTTGGCCACGCCGACGATCCCGCCGGTCACCAGCTCGGCGACGGTTCGGCCGTGGTCACCCCAGGGGCGGAAGCCGAGTACCTCCGTCCACAGTGGAGCCAGATGGCAGGCGTGCCACTGCTGACCGGTGTACTCCTGGGTCAGCTGGAGCTCCACCGCCAGCCCGGTGCCCGGCATGGCGGCCAGGAGCGGGGAGACCGGCTCGCGGACCTGGAAGTCGACCGGGCCGTACTTCACCTGTAGCACCACGTTGTCCCGGAACTGGCCGTCCAGCGGGGCGAAGTGGTCGTGGGCGGCGCGCGCCCGGTCGGTGCTGCGGTCCCGCCAGTCCTGGTGATGGTTGTAGACGAAGGCGCGCCAGTGCACCACGCCGCCGTACGGGGCGAGCGCGTCGGCCAGCGCGTTGGCGCCGTCGGCGTGGCTGCGCCGGTAGGTGAACGGGCCGGGCTGCCCCTCCGAGTCGGCCTTCACCAGGAAGCCGCCGAAGTCGGGGATGGCGGCGTAGACGGCGGCGGCGGCCGTCGCCCACCAGTCCCGCACGGCGGCGTCCAGCGGGTCGGCGGTGGGCAGGCCGCCGAGCACCATGGGCGCGGCGAAGGTGACCGACAGGTGGGTACGGATGCCGTAGGGGCGCAGCACGGACGCGATGGCGGCCACCTCGCCCAGCCGGTCGGTGAGCAGGCGCGCCTCGGTGGCGTGCACGTTGACGTTGTTCACCGCCACCGCGTTGATGCCGATGCTGGCCAGCAGGCGGGCGTAGTCGTGGACCCGGCGCAGGTCGCGCAGTTGCCCGGCGCGCCAGAACAGCGAGCCGCCGGCGTACCCGCGCTCCACCTGGCCCATCACCGGATGGACGTCGACGTTGTCCCAGTGGTCGAGCATCCGGCGGGCGAGCGCCGGGCGGTGCGCGGCGGCGGGCAGCTCGTCGGTGACCGCGAGCGGGCCGAGCCGTACCAGGTGGAACAGGCCGTAGAGCAGCCCGGCCGGGGCGTCGGCGAGCAGCAGCGTGGTCCCGTCCCGGCGGGCCAGCCGGTAGCCCTCGGCCCCGAGCGCGGCGGCTGCCGGGGCCTCGCCGTCTGTGCCGAGCGTGGCGCCCGGGCCGTCGGCGTCCGTGCCGAGCGCGGTGCTCGGGGCACCGCGGTCGATGACCGACGTGGCGCCCCGAGCGTCGTCGTGCGTGCCGAGCGGTCCGGAGTCGGCCGGTGTTGCGGCGGTGAGCGCCAGCAGCAGGTCGGCCCGGCCGTCGGCGGCTGAGGAGTCGCGGGCCAGGAGTTGCCCGCCGAACCGGGCGCAGGCGTGCGCCAGTTCGGCGCGGACGGTGTCCACCAGTGCGCCGTCGCCCAGCACGCGGATGCGTTGGGAGCCCAGCGTTTCCCAGGCGTGCGGCGGCAACCAGGCGGGGTGCCAGTCGGTCAGCCCATCGTCGGCCATCGGTCCCTCTCGATCATCGTCTCGGATACTTGCATACAAGTAGACCAGGGTGCGAGGATCGGGCGATGACCGGAGTCGGGCCGCTGTCGGCGGTGGACCGGGGGCGCGCCCCGCGCATCTCCGACCGGGTGTATGACGAGCTGGTCACCGCCATCCGCGAGCTGCGCATCCCGCCCGGCGCCACGCTGTCCGAGACCGACCTGGCCGCCCAGCTGCGGGTCAGCCGCACGCCGGTCCGGGAGGCGATCAGCCGGCTGACCGCCGTCGGCCTGGTGGCGGTGGTGCCGCAGGTCGGCACCCGGGTGCAGCGCATCCGGCTGGCCGATGTGGAGGAGGCGCGGTTCGTCCGGGAGACACTGGAGATCGGCGCCTTCGCCGCCGCCTGCGCCCGGCCGTACCGGGACGTGCACCGGCTGCGCGACCTGCTCACCGAGCAGCGGCGCGCGCACGCCGCCGGTGACCTGGACGCGTTCTTCGCCGCCGACGAGGCGCTGCACGAGGAGATCTTCCGGATCGGCGGGTACCCGGGCGCCTGGCGGCTGATCCAGCCGATGAAGTTCCAACTGGACCGGGTACGCCGGCTCAGCCTGCCCGACCGGGGAAACTCCGCCACGCTGATCGAGGAGCACACGGCGATCGTGGACGCGCTGGAGGCCGGTGACAGCCGGACCGGCCGGACCCACCTGCACCGGCACGCCCGACGGGTGTCCCGGTACGCTCCGTCGCTACGGGTACGCCACCCGGACCTGTTCACCGACTGACCACACGCCGGGAGTACCTTATGCGCCTGTCCCTCGGCCACGTCGACGAGTACGACGCCCGGGTGGCCGCCTTCGCCCACCAGCTCGGCCTGCACAGCGTGCAGTTCCACACGCCGACCGCGCTGAGCGGGGCCGAGGGCTACTACAGCCTGGCCGAGCTGCGCGCACTGCGGCAGCGCTGTGACGCCGACGGGCTGGCCATCGACGGGCTGGAGAACATCCCGGTGGCCAACTTCTGGAAGATCCAGCGCGGCGTACCGGGTCGCGACGAGCAGATCGAGAACTACCAGCGCACCCTGCGCAACATCGCCGCCGTCGGCATCGACCTGCTCGGGTACAACTGGCTGCCGACCTTCGTGTGGCGTACTTCGATGTCCGCCGCCGGTCGGGGCGGCGCGCTGGTCACCGAGTTCGACCTGGCCGCCGCCTCCGCCGGCAACGCGCTGGCCAGCCACCGGCTGGTGGCCGCCGATCCGCTGACGGAGCCGCTGGACGCCGCGACGATGTGGGCCAACCACCGCTACTTCCTCGACGCCGTGCTGCCGGTGGCCGAAGAGGTCGGGGTGCGGCTGGCGCTGCACCCGGACGACCCGCCGGTGGACGCGCCGCTGGGCGGTGCGGCGCGCATCTTCACCACGCCGGCGTCGCTGCGCGAGGCCCGCCGGCAGGCCGGTGACAGCCCGGCCTGGGGGCTGAACTTCTGCCTCGGCACGGTCTCCGAAATGGGCGGCGCGGCCGCCGTGGACGAGGTCATCGACACCCTGGGCGCGGCCGGTGCGATCTTCTCCGTGCACTTCCGCGACGTGCAGGGCACCGTCCCGCACTTCAAGGAGTGCTTCCTCGGCGAGGGCAACTACCGGCCGGCACACGTGCTGCGCCGGCTGCACGAGGTGGGCTACACGGGGTTCGTCATCGACGACCACGTCCCGGCGATGGTCGGCGACACCATCTGGCTGGACACCTCGCCGGAGGCGTACTGCAGCCGGGGCCGGGCGCACGCGATCGGTTACCTGCAGGGCATCCTGGAGGCGCTCGCGCTCGGCTGAGTCACGACTCAGGACGCGATCACCGCCACGGCCAGCGGGGCGAGTTCGACGCAGTCGACCACCGCCGCGCCGCTGAGCAGGTCGACACCGGGCGCCGCGATCGGCACCGTGGCCGTCTCGGTCTCCGAGTGGTTGAGCAGGAACAGGTACCGCACGCCGTCGCCGTCGCGGCGGGTGGCCTCCACAAAGGACGGTGCACCGGTGACCACAGGGGCCACGCCGGCCGCGCGGACGGCGCCGAGGAGCACGTCGCGCAGCGCCGGCCCGGCCAGGCGGGTGCCGAGGTAGACGGCCCGGCCGGCGCCCACGCTGTGCTCCACCAGGGCCGGGCGGCCGTCCAGCGGGCCGGAGGCGTACCAGGCCAGTGCGCGGGCGGTCTCCAGGTGGATGCTGTCCTGCCACCAGTCGGCGTCACCGTGGCTGCCGTCGGCGAAGCGCACGGCGAAGGACTCCCCGTCGCGCGCCGGCCAGTACTCGTCGATCCAGATGCCGAGCAGTCGGCGCAGCGCCCCGGGGTAGGCCGGCTGGCGCACCTGGTTGGTCTCGTCCACGACACCGGAGAAGAAGGAGCAGACCAGCGTGCCGCCGTCGGTCAGGAAGCGCTCCACGGCGGCCACGAAGCGGTCGGGGACGAGGTAGGCGTTGGGTACCACCAGTACCTGGTAGCCGGACAGGTCGGCGTCGAAGTTGACCAGGTCCACGGCGTACTGGGCCGCCAGCAGGGGGCGGTAGTGGTCGGTGACCAGGGCCGGGTAGTCGAAGTCGTTGCGGGGCAGGCCGTGCGTCAGCTCCAGGGCCCACCAGGCGTCCCAGTCGAACAGGACGGCGATGTCGGCGCGGGAGATGGAGCCGGCCACGGCGGCGATCTTCGGCAACTCGGTGCCGAGCGCCTTGACCTCCTTCCAACTGCGCGCCCCGGTACCGGAGTGCGGCAGCATCGCCGAGTGGAACCGCTCGTGCCCGCCGCGCCCGGCCCGCCACTGGAAGAACAGCACGCTGTCGGCGCCGTGCGCGATCGCCTGGTACGACCCGAGCCGCAGCTGCCCGGGCAGCTTGACGTTGTTCACCCGCCACTGGGAGACCGCGCTGGCCGCCTGCTCCATCAGCAGCCAGGGTCGGCGGCGCAGGCTGCGCATCAGGTCGAAGTTCAGGGCGGCGGCCACGTACGAGTCGCTCTGCCCGGGGTCGGGGTAGATGTCCAGGGCGGCGGCGTCGGCCTGGGCGGCGAAGCGCCAGTAGTCGGCGCGGCGGTAGAAGCGCATGAAGTTGGTGACCACCGGAAGGTCGTCGCGGTGGGCGCGGACGATGTCCCGCTCCGCGACGAAGCACTCCAGCAGGGCGTCCGAGCAGAACCGCTGGAAGTCCAGCCGCCGGGCCGGGTTGGACCAGGAGCGCGGCAGCTCCGGCGGGTGCACCTGTGCCCAGGAGGTGTAGCGCTGCCCCCAGAAGCGGGTGTACCAGGCGTCGTTGAGCCGGTCCAGGTCGTCGCCGTACCGGCGGCGCAGCCAGTCCCGGAAGGCCGCGGCCGCCGAGGTGGTGTAGGCCACCGGGCCGTACTCGTTGCCGATGTGCCACATGGCCAGCGCCGGATGGGTGGAGTAGCGCTGCGCCAGCGCCCGGGTGATGCCGGCGGCGTGCTCCCGGTAGTGCACCGAGGTCGGGTCGAAGTGCAGCCGGTTGCCGAAGCCGAACGGCTGCCCGTCCTCGGTCACCGGCAGCACCTCGGGGTGCAGCTCGGACAGCCAGACCGGTGGGGCGGCCGTCGGGGTGGCCAGGTCGACGCTGATCCCGCCGGCGTGCAGCAGGTCCAGCACCTCGTCGAGCCAGTCGAAGGTGTACCGGCCGGGCTCGGGCTCCAGGCTGGCCCAGGCGAACACGCCGACGGTGACGAGGTTGACCCCGGCCCGACGCATCAGGTCGACGTCCTCGGCCCAGACCGCCCGGTCCCACTGCTCCGGGTTGTAGTCGCCGCCGAAGGCGAAGCCGCCCAGCCGCTGCCGCAGGGCGGCCATCCGATCGGTCATCCCGCAGCTCCTGCCTCGGCCGGTGGGTACGTCGACCGGCTCAGGCCGGGGCGGTGAACTGCTCGCGGACCTGGCCGAGCATCGGCGCACCGACCCGCAGCAGGCCGGCGACCAGCAACGGGGCGAACAGCAGCGGCAGCCCCGGTGACCAGTACGCCAGCGCGCCGGCCAGCGCCAGCAGGCCGGCCACGCCCACCGGAACCGACGGGGTACGCAGCAGGAAGTAGCCGGCCAGCCGGGCCAGGTCGCGGGTACGGAAGGTGAACAGCGAGCAGATCAGCAGCGCGTTGGCGACCCACAGGGTGGCCAGTACGGCGAGGACCACCAGCAGCAGCGACCACCAGGTCGGGATACCGGCGTCACCGCGGTGCGCCAGGACCACCGCCACGATGCCCAGCCAGGCCAGGTAGGGCACCCAGACGGCGAGCACGGGCAGCAGGTTCGCCCGGTAGCCGCGCAGGAAGGCCGCTGCCGGCGTCAGCTCGGTGAGGCTGCGGCCCCGGTGGCGCAGCGCGTAGAGGGCGGCCGACACGGCGGGGCCGACCGGCAGCAGGCAGGCAGCGGCCAGCGGGGCGTTGCTCGGATCCCGGTCCAGCGCGACCAGGCCGAGCAGGCCCGGGGCGGTGGCCAGCAGCAGCGCCACGCCCACCACGAGCAGGGTGTGCACCAGCGCGGCGACCCGGGCCAGCGGGCCCTCGCCGAACTCCCGAGAGGTCCCGGTCACTGCTCCTCCCCCGCCGCTGCGTGGCCGAGCAGGCGGGTCTCGTCCCACCACGGCGGCGTCTCGTCCAGCACCGGGGTGATCTCCAGCAGGGTCACCTCGTGCCGCTCCAGGGTGAGGTCCAGGGTGACCCGGCCGTCGACGATCGGCGCGCTGCGGTGGCTGCGCGCCGGCTCGGCCAGCTCCCGCAGGGTGTCCAGCTGCGCCGGGCGCGGCGAGCGCGGCCGGCCCAGCTCGGTCCAGGCGGCCCAGGCGTTGCCGGCCTCCTCGTGCACCGAGGAGCGGACCACGAAGGCGGGGCCGGAACGCGCCGCCACCGGCACCGACAGGCGCAGCTGGTGCCGGCCCGCGCTGCCGGGATAGGGCTCCGTGGGGTCGACCGGTGCCCAGGCCAGGACGGTGACCCGGCCGTCGGGGTGCCGGGTGACGGCGTGGTCGGCGCCGCGCGCCAGCACCTCGTCGCCCAGCCGGGCGAGGAACGCGTACAGGTGGTAGGTGGGCTTCTTGACCTGCCGGTGGGTGAGCAGGCCGAAGCCGCCGTGGAACAGCGCGGTGGGGACGCCCGCCTCCTCGAAGACGTCGCTGAACGTCCAGTAGGAGAACGAGTCGACCAGCTCTCCCCCGGCGACCAGTACCGGGGCCAGGTAGGCGGCGTGCCAGGCGGTGTCGTGGACCGGGTTGTCCGGCCGGTAGGAGGAGTTGAACTCGGTGATGTGCACCGGCAGCCCGGCCAGGGCGGTACCGGCCAGCTCCTGGCGCGGCTGGGCGAACTGCTCCAGCAGCCGGGCGGCCGGTTGCAGCGTCTGGTGCACGCCGAAGGGCACCTGCTGGGCCGGGCCGGAGGTGTAGGCGTGCCGGCTGACGAAGTCCACCGGGACCGCCCGGGCGGCCACGAAGTCGGCGAACCGGGCCAGCCAGCCCTCCGCGCCGGGCGACAGCGCCGGCCCGCCGACCTGCAGGCCGGCGTCCACGTCCTTGACGGCGTGCGCGCTCACCTCGTAGAGGCGGTGGTAGGCCTCCTGGTCGGCGTCCAGCCAGAACTCCTTGAGGTTGGGCTCGTTCCACACCTCGATGGGCCAGCCGCGCACCTCGTCCAGGCCGTACCGGTCGATCAGGTGGGTGAGCACCGCGCGGACCAGCGCGGCCCAGTCGGCCAGCGACCGGGGCGGGGTGATGTTGCCGCCCCACCAGAACACCGTCTGCTCGCCGCTGGCCAGCGCCGAGGGCATGAAGCCCAGCTCCACGAAGGGCCGGATGCCCAGCTCCAGATAGGCGTCGACGACCTGGTCGAGGTAGCCGAAGCCGTAGCGGACCTCGTCGGCGCCCCGGTGGCGGTACGGCTGGTGGATGCCGACGCCGTCGCTGAGCAGCCCGTGCCCCCGGATGTAGCGGAAGCCGATGTCGCGCTGGAGCAGCGCGAGCGAGTCCTGGTAGTCCCGGCGCAGGGCGAGGTCGAAACGGCCGGTGCCGACGCAGTGCCGCCAGGCACCGCCCAGCCGGCCGGTGGCCCGGTCGGGGACGACGATCGTCACGGTGCAGGCACCTTTCCCGTGGAGTACCCCGGCCGGGCCCGCGACGGGCCCGGCCGGGGCGAAGCGATCAGCCGTTGCTCTTCTTGAACCGGTCGTAGGCCTTGTTGATCACGTCGACGTACTGCGCCGAATTCTTGGCCTTCAGCTCGCTGACGTAGGCGTCCCAGTCGCTGAGCGGGCGCTGGCCCAGGATGAACTTCAGCGTCTGCTGGAAGACGTAGTCCTTGATGCCGGACTCCCAGAGGGTGACCTGCTCGCGCTCGTCGGCGGTGAGCGGGTGCGGGGGCGGCAGCGGCTGCGTCTTGCGGCCGTTGAGTACCTGCTGGAACTTCAGCTCCTCGTCGGTGAACTGGGTGCTGAGCATCTTGGTGCTGCCGCCGTAGGCGAACACGCCGTTGTAGAAGCCGTAGTCGACCTGCAGGTTCTTCGGGGCGTTCGGGTTGACGCCGGCCCAGCGCACGTCGGGCGACAGCTTGAAGGTGCCGTCGTCGATGTTGCCGCTGTAGGTGACGCCCGGCAGGCCCCAGCGGGCGAACAGCTCGCCGGCTTCGGAGTACCACAGCCAGTCGATGAACTGCATCATGGCCACGAAGTTCTTGCTGTCCCGGGCCTTCTTGGAGATCATGATGCCGTTCTCCAGCCGGTTGCCGGACTTGACATCACCGAGCGGGCCGGTGGGGATCGGGATCTTGGTGACCGTGGCGCCCGGGATCTTCGCGATGTCCTTGCGGCACTCGTTCACCAGCGTCTGGGCGTTGCAGCTGATCACGAACGACTTGCCGGAGGAGAACTTCTGCCGGGCGTTGTCGTCCTGCTGGGTGAAGCTCTCCGGGTCCAGCAGCTTCTCACTGACCAGGGTGGCCAGGTACTGGATGGTCTGCTTGTAGGCGTCCATGGTGCCGGTCAGGACGAACTTGCCGGCCTTGGCGTCCCAGGTGGTGCCCTGGTAGTCCCAGCCGGCCAGGGCGCCGTAGCCGGCGCCGACGGTGCGGATCAGGTTGCCGCCGGGGGTGGGGTTGCTCCACCGGTCCGACATCGGGTACTGGTTGGGGTAGGCGGTCTTCATCGCCCGCAGCGTGGTGGTCAGGTCGTCCAGGGTCTTCGGCTCGGACAGGCCCAGCTGGGTCAGGATGTCGGTGCGCACCGCGAACGAGTAGTCCAGCCAGACGTCCTCGTGCAGGCCCGGCAGCAGGTAGTACTTGCCGTCCGACTGGCGGAACTGGTCGAGGTCGCCCTTGAGGTTCCACTTGGCGACCTTGTCCTTGTAGTTGGGCATCAGGTCGACGTAGTCGCTCACCGGCAGGATCGCGCCGCTGGCGATGTAGGCCTCCTCGTCCGGGTGGTACGTCTTCGGGATGATGAGCGGCGCCGAACCACCGCTGATCATCACGCTGCGCTTCTGGTTGTAGTCGCTGCCCGGGATCACGGTCGGCTGGAAGCTGACGTTGGTCCGCTTGGTCAACTCCTGCAGGAACAACCAGTCGGCCTTGTACGGGTAGGCCGTGTTGCTCAGCACCATGATCGGGAAGGTCACCGGCTCGGTGGCCTTGAACTGGTCACCGGCGCTGTACTTCTCCATCGCCGCGGCACGGTTGCCGGTGAAGTCGTCCTTCTTGTCGGAGTCGCCGCTGTCGCAGGCGGCCAGGGCGGCGGCCGCCAGGGAGCCGACGGCGCCGGCGAGCACCTGGCGCCGGGAGAGCTGAGCCATGAAACGTCCTCTTTCCTCGGTAGGGGTGTGTGAGCGGGGCTAGCCCTTGACCGCGCCGAGCATCACGCCGCGGACGAAGTACCGCTGGATGAAGGGGTAGATGAAGATGATCGGGGCGACGGTGAGCACGATGGTCACCGCCTGGATGTTCGCGCCGACCTGGAGTTGGACGTCACTGGAGTCGGCCTCGCTGGCGCCGCCGGTGGCGTTGGTGATGATGTTGCGCAGGTAGATGGTGACCGGGAAGAGGTCCTGCCGGTCCAGGTAGAGGAAGGCCGGGAACCAGGAGTTCCAGAAGGCCACCGCGTAGAACAGCACCATGGTGGCCAGCACCGCCTTGGACAGCGGCAGCACGATGCGGCCCAGGGTCTGGTAGGTGTTCAGCCCGTCGACGGCGGCCGCCTCCTCCAGCTCCACCGGCAGGCTCTCGAAGAACGTCTTCATCACCAGCAGGTTGAACACGTTGATGGCGTTGGGCAGCACGATCGCCCACAGGGTGTTGCGCAGGCCCAGACCGCTGATCAGGACGTAGTTGGGGATCAGTCCGCCGTTGAAGAACATGGTGAACACCGCGATGCCGACCAGCGCCGAGCGGCCGCGCAGCTGGCGCTTGGACAGCACGTAGGCGTAGCAGGTGGTGAGCAGCATGGAGATGGCGGTCGCCACCACGGTGTAGACCACGGTGTTGCGGTAGTTGGTCCAGAACACCGGGTCGGACATGACCCGGTGGTACGTGGTCACGTTGAACCCGCGCGGGAGCAGGTTCACCTCGCCCGCCCGGATCGGGTGTTCGGCGCTGAACGACCGGGCCAGGATGTTGACGAACGGGTAGAGGGTCAGCACCACGACGCCGGTCAGGATGACCCCGTTGACCACCTGGAAGACCCGCTGGCCGCGGCTGGTCAGCACCCGGCCGTGGCCGCGCCGTACCGCCGGGGGCGCGACGACCTGCTCGACGCCCCGCTCCACGCTCACCACAGGCTCGCTCCCACCGCGCGCCGGGACACGAAGTTGGCCGACAGCACCAGCGTCAGGCCGATCACCGACTCGAACAGGCCGATCGCGGCGGCGTAGCTGAAGCTTCCGGTGACCACCCCGACCCGGTAGAGGTAGGTGGGGATCACGTCGGCGGTCGGGTAGGTGAGCGGGTTGTACAGCAGCAGCACCTTCTCGAAGCCCACCGCGAGGAACTGGCCGATGTTGAGGATCAGCAGGGTGACCATGGTGGGCCGGATGCCCGGCAGGGTGATGTGCCAGGTCTGCTGCCAGCGGTTGGCGCCGTCGATCCGGGCCGCTTCGTAGAGGTCCTGGTCGACGGTGGTCAGCGCGGCCAGGTAGAGGATGGTGCCCCAGCCGACCGTCTGCCACAGCTCGGAGGAGACGTAGACGGTGCGGAACCAGCCGGCCTGCTGGAGGAACACGATCGGCTGGTGACCGAGCCCGCGCAGCGCCTGGTTGACCACGCCGTCGACGGAGAGGGTCTGGAAGACCAGCCCGGCCACCACCACGATGGACAGGAAGTGCGGCAGGTAGGAGACGGTCTGCACGAAGCGCTTGAAGAAGCGGGTACGCACCTCGTTGAGCAGCAGCGCCAGCACGATCGGGGCGGGGAAGCAGACCAGCAGGGTCAGCCCGCCGAGGATGAGCGTGTTGGCGAAGACGTGCCAGAACGTCGCGTCGCTGAGGAACATCTTGAAGTAGTGCGTGCCGCGCCACTCGTCGCCGAAGATGTGCCCGCCCGGCGAGTAGCGCCGGAAGGCGATGACGTTGCCGGCCATCGGCAGGTAGCGGAAGATCGCGAAGAACAGCAGCGGTACCACGGCCAGCGAGTAGAGCTGCCAGTCACGGCGCAGCGACTGGGCGAGGCTGCGGCGACGGCGTGGCACCGGTGCGGATGCCCCCGGCTGGCGCGCGCCGGACGGGCGGTCCAGCGTGCTGGTGGTACTCACAGTCGGCCTCCCCGGTACGAGCGGTGTGCGGCTGCGGTGCGGGACCCCGGGGACGCGAGGCCACTGCGGTGCGCGGCGTGCCGTGGACGGCCCCACTGCGCGCCCCGTCCGGCGTGCCGTTCCGGTCGGGACCATGGTTGCCGAGCCAAGGTTTCTCGAAAGTTTCGGAAACGTAAGGTTGGCATCGGGTAATTTAGATTCCTGACTTCTGCCTGTCAAGAGTCGTGTGGCAAGCCCGGGAAAGATGGCTGTAGAGCTCGGATTTCGGTCCGCCAGGTGCTAGTGTTCCCGAAATTTGCGCATTACCACCGACAGGTTTTCGACAATCCCGGCCCCGGTACGGGAGAGTGTTTCCGCAAGGTTCCGACTGCCCGACCCCGTGGCGGCACCCGCCAGCCCCGACCCCTGCGAGGACCCGTGGCCCTGTTCGACCTCCCGCTCGACCAGCTCCGCCAGTACCGCCCCGAGGTACGCGCGCCCGCCGACTTCGACGCGTTCTGGGAAGCCACCCTCACCGACGCCGCCGGTACCCCGCCGCTGCTGGCGGTCCGCCCGGTGGACACCGGGCTGCGCCTGGTCGACACCTGGGACGTCAGCTTCGCCGGCTTCGCCGGGGACCCGGTGCGCGCGTGGTACACCCGGCCCGCCGGGGTGGACACGCCGCTGCCGGCGGTGGTCGAGTACGTCGGCTACGGCCGCGGCCGCGGGCTGCCACACGAGCGCCTCACCTGGCCCGTCGCCGGCTACGCCCACCTGCTCATGGACGCCCGCGGCCAGGGCGACCAGTACGGCAACGGCGGCGACACCGCCGACCCGCAGGCCGGTGCGGCGGGCGGCCGCTGGCCCATCACCCAGGGCATCCTGTGCCCCGCACGACTACTACTACCGGCGCCTGATCACCGACGCGGTGCGCGCCGTACACGCGCGTCCGGGCGCTACCCGGCGTCGACCCGGCCCGGGTGGCGGCCGTCGGCAACAGCCAGGGCGGCGGACTGGCACTGGCCGTCGCGGGCCTGGTCGGCGACCTGGCCGCGCTGCTGTGCTCGGCGCCGCTGCTGTGCCACATCCAACGGGCACTGGAGATCACCGACGCGCCGCCGTACGGCGAGATCGTCACCTACCTGTCCGTGCACCGGGAGGCCGAGGAGCTGGTCCGGCACACGCTGTCCTATGTGGACGGTGTCAGCTTCGCCCGGCGCGCCTGCGCCCCGGCGCACTTCGGCGTCGGCCTGCGCGACGCCGTCTGCCCACCGAGCACCATTTTCGCCGCCTACAACCAGTACGGCGCGGCGCAACCGGGTCGAGCCGGTGCCGCAGACGATCGAGGTGTATCCGTTCAACAACCACGAGGGCGGCGACGCCGTGCACGTCCAGCGCCAGCTGCACTGGCTGGCCGAGGTGCTGCGGCCGGCCGTACCTGTCGGGCAGGGGCGACGGTGAGCGCCGCGTCGCGCCCCGGGGCGCCCAGCCGGGCCACCATGTCGGAGATCGCCGCCGCGGCCGGCGTCTCGGTACCCACCGTGTCCAAGGTGGTCAACGGGCGCAGCGACGTCTCCCCGGCCACCCGGGAACGGGTCGAGGAGCTGCTGCGCCGGCACAGCTACCGGCCCCGGCGGGCCAAGCCCAGCGCCCGGGTCGGCCTCATCGACCTCGTCTTCGTCGACCTGGGCAGCCTGTGGGCCATGGAGATCCTGGCCGGCGTGGAGGAGATCGCGCACCGGGCCGGTACCGGGGTGGTGGTCTCCGCCGTGCACGGCCGGATCCGCACCCGCCCCACCCGGCGCTGGCTGGAGAACCTGGCCGCCCGCCGCTCGGACGGCGTGCTGCTGGTGCTCTCCCAGCTCTCCCCCGGCCAGCAGGCCCACCTGGACGACCTCGGCATCCCCGTCGTCATCGTCGACCCGGCCGGGCAACCCGGGCCGGACGTGCCGTCGGTGGGCGCCACCAACTGGGCCGGCGGCCTGTCCGCCACCGAGCACCTGCTGGGCCTCGGCCACCGGCGGATCGCCGTGATCGGCGGACCGGGCGACGTGGTCTGCTCCCGGGCCCGGGTGGACGGCTACCGGGCCGCCATGCGCGCGGCCGGGCTGCCGGTACGCCCCGACTACGTGCGCCCCGGCGACTTCACCAGCCGCACCGGCTACCAGCAGACCCAGGAGCTGCTGGCGCTGGCGGAGCCGCCGACCGCCATCTTCGCCTGCGCCGACTCGATGGCCCGCGGCGCCTACGAGGCCTGCTACGAACAGGGCCTGCGGGTCCCCGACGACGTCAGCGTGGTGGGCTTCGACGACCTGGACGCGGCCCGCTGGGCCATCCCGCCGCTGACCACGGTGCGCCAGCCGCTCACCGAGATGGCCGGCATGGCCACCCGGATGCTGCTGTCCCTCATCGACGGCGAGGAGCTGGACACCACCCGGGTGGAGCTGGCCACCCCGCTCGTCCTGCGGGCCAGCACCGGGCCACCGCCGGCCTGAGCCGCCCGGCACGTGCGCGACAGCGCGGGGCGAGCGGGTCAGTGGGCGGCGCTGGTGAAGCGGGGGGCGACCAGCGCCTCCAGCGCGGCGACGGCGTTGTAGGCGAGGATCGAGACGCCGGTCATCACGGCCACCGAGGCCCACAGGCTGTCGTAGTCGAAAGCGTTGGGGGCGGCCACCATCACCGCACCCAGGCCCTTGCCGGTGGCCAGCCACTCGGCCAGCATGGCGCCGATCAGCGAGCTGGCCAGGCCCACCCGGGCACTGGCGAAGATGGCCGGCACGGCGGTGGGCAACTGCACCTTGAGCGCCACCGGCAGGGCGCCGCCGCCGTACGCCCGGCACAGGTCGACCGCCTGCCGGGACGCCGAGCGCAGCCCGAAGGTGACGGTGACCAGTGCCGGGAAGTACACCACCAGGCCGGCGATCACCGTGGTGGCCACCAGGCCACGGCCGAAGACCAGGGTCAGCAGCGGCGTCAAGGCCACCACCGGGATCGAGCGCAGCACCACCGCCAGCGGCATCATCGCCTGCTCCACCGGGCGTACCAGCACGAAGACCAGGGCCACCAGCACCGCCGCGGCCAGGCCCGCGGCCAGGCCGAGACCGGCGTCGAGCAGGGTACGGCTCAACGCGCTGAACACCAGGTGCCGGTGGGCCGCGGCGTCGGTCGGGCCGAACAGGTAACGCCAGACGTCGGCGGGCGACTTGGCGACCAGCGGGTCGACCGTGAACGCGGTGAGGAACCCCAGCCAGATGCCGAGCACGACGGCCAGGGACAGGGCGGCGCCGGCGAGCGGGCGCAGCAGCCGGCGGGTCACAGCGCATCACCGTCCACAGTGGCCGGTGCGGCCCACGGCAGGGCCAGCCGGCTGACCAGCCCGACCAGCCCGAAGCCGGCGATCGCCAGCAGGCCCGCGCAGAGCGCGATGCCCCAGGTACGGGCCACGTCCAGCTGCTGCTCGCTGATGGTCATGGCCACCCCGAGGCCGGCGTCGACCCGGCCCAGGTACTCGCCGATGATGGCGCCGAGCAGCGCCGCCGGGGCGGCGATCTTCAGGGCGGCCAGGGTGCTGGGCAGCGCGGCCACCAGGCGGACCCGGCGCAGCTGCTGCCAGCGCCCGCCGCCGTAGGCGCGGACCAGGTCCAGCGCTGCCGCCTCCGCCGAGCGCAGCCCGAGCAGCGCCCCGATCAGCGTGGTGAAGAAGCAGGCCAGGCCGGCCAGCACCTGCATCGGCCGGGCGCCGGTGAAGACCAGCGACAGGATCGGCCCGATCGCCACGATGGGCAGGCAGTAGGAGACGATCGCGAGCTGGGTGACCAGCCGCTCCAGGGCCGGTACCAGCAGCACCAGCAGGGCGGCCGCGATGGCCGCGCCGTTGCCGGCCAGGTAGCCGACCAGCGCCTCACCGCCGGTCTGGCGGATGTGCGGGCGCGTAGAAGCCCCAGCCGTCGTGCTGCGCCTGGCGCAGCACCGCCCACGGGGTGGGTACCCCCTGGGCCGTGCTGAGCACGGTGCTGGCCAGCAGCTGCCACAGGGCCAGCAGCGCCAGGGTGCCGACCAGGCCGCCCAGCCGCCGCCCGGTCACGCCGACCCCGCCCGGCCGAACAGCAGTTCGGAGAGGTGGTCGGCGTACCGCGTGGAACTGCGGGGTGCGCATCATTTCCGGCGTACGCGGCCGGGGCAGGTCGATCGGCAGCACGGTGAGCACCCGGCCCGGCCGCGGCGACATCACCGCCACCACGTCGGAGAGCAGCACCGCCTCGCCGATCGAGTGGGTCACCAGCAGCGTGGTGGTGGCCCGGGCCTGCCAGACGCGCTGCAGCTCCAGGTTGAGCCGCTGGCGGGTCATGTCGTCCAGGGCGCCGAACGGCTCGTCCAGCAGCAGCACCGCCGGCTCCACCACGAGCGCGCGGGCGATCGCCACCCGCTGGCGCATGCCGCCGGACAGCTGCGCCGGCCGGGCCTTCTCGAAGCCCTCCAGGCCGACCAGGCGGATCAGGTCGGGTACCACGGTGGGGCCGACCCGGATGCCGGCGATCTCCAGCGGCAGCCGGATGTTGGCGGCCACCGAACGCCACGGCAACAGCGCACTGTCCTGGAAGGCGATGCCCAGATGGTGACGGCGCTGGACGAGCTGCGGCGGCTCGCCGTGCACCAGGGCGGTGCCGGCGGTGGGCGCGTCGAGGGCCGCCAGGATGCGCAGCACGGTGGACTTGCCGCAGCCGGACGGTCCGAGCAGGGCGAGGAACTGGCCCTCCTGGCTGTCCAGGTCCACCCCGTCCAGGGCCACCACCCGGCGCCGGCCGAGCCGGAACTCCTTGCGCAGCCCACGCAGGTGCAGCCCGGTCCCGCGCTCCGCCGGCGCCGCGGGCGTCGGCGGGCCAGCGTCGGCCGGGGCCGACGCCCTACCCGCTGGACCGGCTTGGGATGGCAGCGCAGCGCCCGGGTCCGCCAGGCCGGCCTGTGCGGGCGTCGCAGCGCCGCGGTCGGCCGGGCTGCTGTGGGCGAGGGCCGGCGCGCCCGACCCGGCGGGCGCTGCCCCCGGGTCGGGCACGCCGGTGCTGGCCCGGGTACTCATGCCGAGGCGGCCGGCGCCGGTTGGGGCAGGCCGCTGACGAGCTCGGGCGACGCCTGGTAGACCTCTTTGAGCAGGGACAGGTCGAACAGCTTTGCGGCGGTCAGCGCCAGGCCGCCGTCGCTGAGCGTCTTGATGTTCTCCTCGACCAGCTGCTCCGTGACGGTGAACAGGCCGTTGGCTTTGGTGTCGGCGTTGAGGATGAGGGTGTTCTCGGTCTGCGACTCCAGGGTCTGCTCGGCGGCGGTCAGCCCCAGCCCCTTGCCGTAGGTGTTGGCGGCCAGCTCGGCGCCCGCCTTCGGGTCCTTGAGGTTGTCGGTCCAGCCCTTCGCCTCGGCGCTGAGGAACGCCTTGAGCAGGTCCCGGTGGGCGTCGATGGTGTCCTGGCGGACCATGTAGGTCTCGCTCACCAGCGGGTAGCCGTGGTCGGCGAGCAGGAACGAGGTCACCTCGAAACCCTTGCTGCGCAGGTCGTTGGGTTCGTTGGTGACGAAGGAGAACCAGCCGTCGACGGTACCCTGGGTCAGCGGCAGCGGGTCGAACTGCACCGGTACCTTGGTGATCTTCGAGGCGTCCAGGCCGGCGGCCTTGACGAACGCCGCCCACACCGACTCGTTCGTCGCCTGCACGCCGATCTTCCTGCCGTACATGTCCTGCGGAGTTTTGATCGGCTTGCCGGCCATGGACATCACGCAGAACGGGTTCTTCTGGTACTGCGCACCAATGATCTTGAGTGGCGCGCCCTTGACGATCGCGGCGCCGGTGATGTCCGGCGAGCTGATGCCGACGATCGCCTTCTTGGTCACCACGTCGGTCTCCTGCGGGGTGGCCGACGGGCCGCCGGAGATCAGGTTGACCGAGCTGAAGCCGGCAGCGGTGTAATAGCCTTTGCTGTCGGCCAGGTAGCTGCCGGCGAACTCGACGTTCTTGATCCAGGACAGCCGCAGGCTCAGCGCGCCGAAGTCCTTGGCGCCGCCGCTGGCCGCGGTCGACGGCTTGTCGTCGCCGCAGGCGGCCAGCAGCGGTCCGGCCAGCAGGGCCAGGCCGCCGAAGCGCAGGCCGCGGCGCAGCAGCAGGCGGCGGCTGAGGGCGGTGGGGTCGGCGGGGCGGTGCGCCGCGTCGTTCACGAAGGCTCCTCTCAGGCGCGGGCGCTGCCCGCGCGCTGGGCACGAAATGCGGAATTGGCGGCTGCCCGGGATGCCGGACAGCCGCTCGGTAAAGGGGACCGGCGTGCGCGCCGGTCACGGCGGCCCCGCCGCGACCGCGGCCGGTGCCGTGAAGACGGCTGCTGGAACCGGGATGCGGACACCCCGGAGAGGTGGCGAGGGTGCTGCCCAACGGGCAAGGTCAGCCTCACCGAGGGCGATTTCACGGACGTTTCCCGCGTCTTAATTGGCCGTTGCCTCCGCCACGGCCGGCCGCCCGCAGGCGGCATCCGGCTACGGCAGCGGGCCGGTCGCCCCGCAGGGGATCCGGCGCCGCGCTCCGGGTGGCTACGGCAGCGGGCCGGTCACCTGGGGGATGAAGTCGGGTAGCTCGGTGCCGAGCGCGGCGGCCCGGACCACACCGGCGGCCGCGGCTACGGCGGCCGGTGCCACGCCGGCGTCGACCAGCTGCCGGCACTGCTCGTCCAGCAGGTCGGCGACCAGCTCGGCGGTGACCGGTACCCCGTCCGGCAGGCGCACGCCGTGCCGGATCCACTGCCACAGCTGGCTGCGGCTGATCTCGGCGGTGGCCAGGTCCTCCATCAGGCCGTCCAGGCCGACCGCGCCCTGCCCGCCCAGCCAGGCGTGCACGTAGCGCAGCGCCACGCTGACGTTGCCGACCAGTCCGGCCCGGGTCACCGCCCCGCCGGGGATGGCGACCTGCAGCAGCGGGTCCAGAGTGGACAGTGCGGGCACCGTCCGGTGCAGCTGGTGCGGCTTGCCGTCCAGCACCCGGTCGAACACGCCGGTGGCCACCGGTACCAGGTCGGGGTGGGCCACCCAGGTGCCGTCGTAGCCGAGGTCGGCCTCGCGCTGCTTGTCCGCCGTCACACCGACCAGCGCCCGCTCGTTGGCGGCCGGGTCGCGCCGGTCCGGGATCAGCGCCGCCATACCGCCGATCGCGTGCGCTCCGCGCCGGTGGCAGACGGCCACCAGCTGCCGGGCGTAGGCGGCCAGGAACGGCACGGTCATCGTCACCTGTCCCCGGTCCGGCAACAGGAACGCCGGATCCGCGCCGAACTTCTTCACCAGCGAGAAGATGTAGTCCCAGCGACCGGCGTTGAGCCCGGTGGCCCGCCCGCGCAGCGCGTAGAGGATCTCGTCCATCTCGTACGCGGCGGTGATGGTCTCGATCAGCACGGTCACCCGGATGCTGCGCGGAGCCAGCCCGACCCGGCGCTCCACGTCACCGAGGAGCGCGTCCCACCACTGCGCCTCGTGGTGGCTCTCCAGCTTGGGCAGGTAGAGGTAGAGGGCGCTGCCGGCGGCTTCGCGTGCCGGGCCGGCCAGGGTGGCGGCCACCGCCACGTCGAACAGGCCGGCCGCCACCGGCGCCCCGTCCACCCGTACCCGCGCCTCGTCCAGGTGCAGGCCGCGCGGGCGTACCACCACGGTCGCCCCGTCCGGCGCGGCCGTCTCGACCCGACCGTCGGGGCGGGTGAAGGTGAGCCGGCCGTGCGCGTGCGCACCGATCGCGCGCAGCCCGGTGACGATGTTGGCCCAGGTGGGGGCGAGCGCGTCCTCCAGGTCGCAGAGGAATACCCGGGCGCCCGAGTTGATCGCGGAGACCATCATCTTCGGCTGCGCCGGTCCGGTGATCTCGCAGCGGCGGTCGGTGAGGTCGGCCGGGGCGGCCGGTACCGTCCAGTCGCCGGCCCGGACGTCGGCGGTGGCCGGGTCGGGACCGGGCCGCGCCCCGGCCCGGAACGCGGCGGCCCGCTCCCGACGCCGGCGCAGCAGCACCGCCCGGGCGTGCCCGTAGTCGCGCTGCAGGGTGGCGACCAGGGCCAGCGCCTCGGCGGTGAGTACCCCGTCGGTGTCCACGGCGGGGTCGCCCACGACGGTGGCGCGCGGTGCGGTGGCGCTCATCGGCTCCCCTTTTCCAACCGGGCGTCGGCGAGCAGCAGCGCGGCGCTCAGAACGTCGGCCCCGGCCACCAGGTGGACCGGGTCGGTGGCTTCGTCGGGGGTGTGGCTCAGCCCGGCGGTGCTCGGGGTGAAGACCATGCCGATCGGGCCGAGCGCCGCCATCACCTGGGCATCGTGGCCGGCGCCGCTGGGCAGGTGCAGGCAGGACTGGCCGCGTGAGCGCGCCGCGTCGGCGACAGCGCCGGACAGCCTCGGGTCGGCCGGCACGGCCGCGACCGCGGAACGGGGGTGTACCTCGACGGTGGTACCGGTCTCGGCGGCCACCCGGGCCGCCTCGGCGCGCAGCCGGCGCAGCGCGGCGGCGATCCGGGCGTCGTCCAGGTCACGCAGGTCCACGCCGATCCGGGCGCGGCCGGCCACGACGTTGCGCACGCCGGGTTCGAGGGTGAGCACACCGGTGGTGGCCACCCGTACGCCGGTGTCGCCGGTGAGTCCCCGGACGACCAGGACCAGCAGCGCCGCCGCGTGGGCGGCGTCCCGCCGGGCCGCCATCGGCGTGGTACCGGCGTGGTTGGCGACCCCGGTGACGACCAGGTCCACAGTGGACCGGCCGGTGACACCGGTGACGACGCCGATCGGTACGCCCGCGTCGTCCAGCACCGGCCCCTGCTCGACGTGCAGCTCCAGGTAGCCGGCCAGCGACCCGGGCGGCCAGGCGGCGGCGGTGACGCGCCCCGGGTCGCCGCCGGCGTCGCGTAGCCGCTGCGCCAGCGGTACCCCCTCGTCGTCGGGCTCGGCCAGCTGCGCCGCGGTGAGCGCGCCGGCGATGGCGAGCGAGCCGACCATGCCCGGGGTGCCGCGCGCCCCCTCCTCGTTGCTGAACGCCACCACCGCCAGGTCGTGCCGCAGCTGGACACCGGCCGCGTGCAGCGCGGCGGCCACCTCGACGGCGGCCAGCACGCCGTAGGCGCCGTCCAGCGGGCCGGCCTGCACGACGGTGTCCAGGTGGCTGCCGCAGGCCAGCACGCCGAGCGCGGCGCTGCCCGGGCGGCGCCCGATCAGGTTGCCCGCCGGGTCGACCTGCGGCCGCAGCCCGGCCTGCTCCATCCAACCGGCCACCAGGTCCCGGCCAGCCACGTCGGTCGGCGAGTACGCCAGCCGGGTGACCCCCGCGCCCGGCGTGTCGGTGTACCCCGCCAGCTGGTCGAGCCGGGCCAGCAGCCGCTCCCCGTCGACCCGGGGCGCCGCGGTCTCGGTAGCCGAGGTCACCGCAGCCCCAGCACGGTGGGCAGCTCGGCATTGGCGCGCAGGTACGCCTGGTAGGCGCGGAAGCCGCCGAAGTCGGCGATGTCCACCACCCGGTCGGCCGGGTCCAGCCGCTCCGGGCGCAGGTGCATGGCGTTGACGATCTCGCCGGTGTCCAACTCGACGGCGCCCAGCTCCAGCTCGGCCGGCTCGCTGGGCATCAACGAGCCGTAGAGCATCTCCTCGGTCAGCTCGTAGAGCTCGCCGAGAATGCTCACCCCGCCGTCCGGTACCGGGAACAGTCCGGGGAACTCGTCCCGCACGGCGAAGAACCGGTAGTGCGGGGCGGTGCGCGCCGCACCCAGGAACACGGCGCCGGTGATCGCACCGTGGTGCGGCTGGCCGGACATCGCCGTGCCGTTGAGGAACATGCGTCGCATCAGGCTCCTCCGGTGGCGGTTGCGCTGCGGTGCGGTGCGGGGAGATCAATGTATCCAGCCGGACCCGGCCTGCCTAGCCGGGCGCGACCGCCTCGTCCCCGTTTCGCCGACCCGGAAACGCAGTTGTCACCGGACGGCAATCGGCTGTCACCGGACCGGGTCCGGCTGCGGTGACGCCGGTCACCGGGCAGCCGCCGCCCGGCGCAGGAAGGCGCCCGCGCGGTCGGTGGCGGCGCGCGCCTCCGGGGCGTCGGCGACCGACTGGTACACGTGCGGTAGCCCGTCGCCGACCTCCAGGGTGGCGTGCACGCCGGCCGAGCGGGCCGCGTCGACCAGCCGTTCGGCGTCGCTGAACAGCAGCTCCTCGCTGCCCACCTGGACCAGCAGCGGCGGCAGCCCGTGCAGCGGGGCGAACAGCGGCGAGGCCAGCGGCTGGCCGGGGTCGGCGCCGGCCAGGTAGGAGCGGGCGGTGGTGCGGACGAAGTCGGCCGTGAAGATCGGGTCACGCCCCTGGCGCGCCTCGATCGACTCCCCGGCGGAGGTCAGGTCCACGTGCGGCGAGAACAGCACCGCGCCCGCCGGCAGCGGTGCACCGGCGTCCCGCAGCGCCACCAGCAGCGCCATGGCCAGGCCCGCGCCGGCCGAGTCACCGGCCAGCAGCACCGGGCCGGTGGCCGCGCCGCCCGCCCGCAGCCACTGCCACACGGCGCGGACGTCGTCCACGGCGGCCGGGAACGGATGCTCGGGCACCAGCCGGTACTCCGGGAACAGCACCCGGGCGCCGGCCGCCCGGCCCAGCCGCGCCGCCAGCTCCCCGTGGCTGTGCAGCGAACCCAGGGTGAACCCGCCGCCGTGCAGGTACACCAGCGTGGTCGCTCGCGTGGCGCCGGGCGGGACGAGCCAGTGGGCGGGCACCCCGGCCGCGTCGACCGCGGTGACGGTGGTGTCCGGCGGGACGGGGAAGACCCAGCCGCCCGGCGCGAACCCCGCCCGGATCTCGGCGAGGCTGCGCACGTCGCCACCGCGGCTGTCCCGCCGGTGACGGAACCCGTCGACGACGGCCTGGATCTCTGGACTGGGCATGATGCGGTCGCCTCCCCTGTTCGCGTGCCAGCGCGACGCTACCGGCGCGGTCCGACAGGTTCGGCTGGCTCACCACCAGGCCAGGCCCGGCTCGGCGGCGTCCGGGCGGGCCACCGTGCCCTCGATCAGCCCGTACGGCCGGTCGGTGGCCACGAACACCTCGCCCCGGTTGTCCTCCCCGAACGGGGTGAGGTCCACCGGCAGGTGGTGCCGGTTGGGCAGGGACAGCCGCAGCTCCACCACCTCAGGGTGCTGGGCCAGCACCCGCTCGCCCATCGCGTAGAGGGTCTGCTGCAGCGACAGACTGTAGGTCTGCACGAAGCCGTCGACCAGCGCCGCCCGGACCCCCTCGGACGAGTCGGCCCAGTCGGCGTCGGACCAGTCGGGTACCTCGCCCAGCCGCCAGCGGGCGGTCACCGCGGTGGCCAGGATGCGGTCGGTGGTCGGCGCCAGCGTGGTGTAGGGGTCCTCGATGAACCCGGTGAACTCGGAGTCGGTGGAGTTGAGCAGCACCAGCCCGCTGAGGCCGGCGACCACGGTGGCGCGGACGCCGTCGTAGGTGACCACCGCCGTGCGGGTCTCCTGCCCGGCGCGGGCGAACGAGTGCGGGCCGAGCCGGGTCCACGGGTGCTCGACCAGGTGCACCCGGGCCGCGCTGATGGTCGGCTGGGAGTCCACGAAGTGCCGGGCCAGCCGCAGCCCGAACGGCTCCATCCGGCCCACCCCGTAGCGGCCGGCGAAGGCGTAGACGGTGTTCTTCTGGCTGTCGGTGGGCAGGACCGCGGAGTTGTCCCCGGTCAGGTGGGAGGCGGCCAGGTCGCCGCGGAGCGCCACGCTGACCGTCAGGTCGTGCAGCTCGTGCCGGTCGCCGTCGCGATCGACGCGGACCAGGCGGGTCTCCGCCTTGCCGTACTCGTGCGGTCCCAGGACGATCTCCACGCCTCAGCTCCCCCGGTAGGTGGTGTAGCCGAATGGGCTCAGCAGCAGCGGAATGTGCAGGTGGCGGCCCGGGTCGGTGAGCTCGAACTCCACCGTCACCGTCGGGAAGAACCCGCCGCCGGTGTCGAAGACCAGCTGGTAGCGCCCCGGGCGCAGGGGGCCGGGCGGCAGCCAGTCGCGCAGCCGGCCGTCGGCGTCGGTACGCCCGGCCGCCAGCTGCGCCCAGCTGTCGTCCGGCGCCCGGCAGCGCAGCCGCACCGGCATCCCCTGGACCGGCTGGCCCCGGGCGGTGTCCAGCACGTGCGTACTCACGCTCATGCCAGTAGCCGGCGTAGCCGCAGGTCGACGATGCGGGCCAGCTCGGCCCGGACCACCGCGCGCTCAGCGTCCGGCTCGTTGTCCAGCCGCTGCCGGGCGGCGGCCAGCATCTCGGTGTCGGTGCGCCCGGTCGCGTAGATCAGGAACACGTGACCGAAGCGGCGCTCGTAGGCGTGGTTGGCCTCGACCAGCAGGGAGCGTACCCGGACGTCGGCACGCTCCATCCCGGCCTGCTCCAGCCGCGACCACTTGGCCTCCCGGGTGGCGCCGGCGGCCCGCTGCCCGATCCGCGGGTGCACGGACAGCGCCATTGCGATCTGGTCCCAGTCCAGCTTCGCCAGCGCCGTCGCACCCGCGACGTAGGCCTCCTCGACAGCGGAGTACGGGCGGCCGGCCGCCATCACCCGTACCCATTCCGGTGCGGCGCAGCACGCCGCGAGTTCGGCTGCCGCGCGGTGTGCCGGCGACTCGTTGAAGGCCGCCAGCGCAGGACTCAGCGCCACGACATCCTCCATTGTGGACGGTCTCCGCCCCGGCCGGACGGATCTCTAGATCCGGAAGGTACCCGACCGCGGACCCTTCCCGACAGGCCCACGAGCAGGTCGATTGCCCTGGACACAGAACCATACGCATCGGAAACGCCGTGGAAACGCCGCTTGCAGACACTGGTGGCCGGATGCCGGGCGTGGCGATCGTCACTGTCCCGGCGACCCAGCCGGCGGTGGCCGCCGCCCGCCGGCAGGTATCGGGGGGAGGTGGGTGATGCCGCCAACTGGACGCTGCGGACACCCGCCTGACCTGCGCCGTTGTCTGCACCTCCGGGCCTGGACCCGGGGTCGGGTGGCGCACGGGTAGCCGTCCAGGGTTCCCGGCGGGCGCCGGGAACCTGACAGGTGAGTCAGCAGTCGGTGCCGTGTCGGCGGTCGCCCCGGACCACCGACGCTGCCGGCAGGCCTATCCGGGCCGACTGTGCCAATCGTGCCGATGTGCGTCCACATCGGCCGGACCGTCCGTTGGGAGGTAACTCGATGACCCTCACCCAGCCGGCCGCGCCGGTCGCCGGACCGGTGACGGCGCCCGGGCCGCCCCGGGACTGCACCTTCGACGCCGACGACTGGGCCATCCTGGCCCGCTTCTGGTACCCGGTGGCGGTGGCCCGCGAGCTGGGCAGCGCGCCGCTGGCCGCCACCCTGCTCGACCAGCCGCTGGTGGTGTACCGGGCGGGCGCCGAGCTGGTGGTGGCCGGGGACATCTGCCCGCACCGGGGCGTCCCGCTGTCCCGTGGGATGGGCGACGGGCAGACCGTGGCCTGTGCGTACCACGGACTGCGCTTCGGCGCGGGCGGCGCGTGCGTGGCCGTCCCGGCGCACCCCACCGCGAAGATCCCGCAGCGGCTGCACCTGCACACCTACCCGGCGGTCGAGCGGTACGGCCTGGTCTGGACCTGCCTGCGCCCCGGCGACGGCGAACCGGCCCTGCCGAGCCTGGCCGGCTGGGGCGAGCCGGGCTTCCAGTCGGTCACCTGCCCGCCGTTCGACGTGGCGGCCTTCGCCGGGCGCCAGGTGGAGGGCTTCCTCGACGTGGCGCACTTCGGCTTCGTGCACCTTGCCACCTTCGGCGACCCGGAGAACACCGAGGTGCCCGACTACACCCCGGTGGGCACCGAGCACGGCTTCACCGTGGACTACTGGAGCACCGTGTCGAACTACGCCCACGACGGGCCGGCCGCCCCGCCCGGGTTCCGTTGGCTGCGCCGGTTCGAGGCGTACCTGCCGTTCACCGCCACGCTGGTGGTGCACTTCCCGGACGGCGGGCGGCTGTGCATCATGAACGCCGCCGCCCCGGTCTCCGCCCGGCGTACCCGGATGTACGCCCCGATCGCCCGCAACTTCGACACCGACGCCCCGGCCCAGCAGATCTACGACTTCAACCTGCGGGTCTTCGAGGAGGACCGGGCCATCGTCGAGGTGCAGCGGCCGGAGAACCTGCCGCTGGACCCGCGTATCGAGGTCAACATCCCGGCCGACCGCAGCTCGGTGGCGTACCGGCGCGGGCTGCGCGCGCTGGGGCTCAGTCAGTTCTTCACCGCCTAGGGAGGCCACATGGACCTGCGCACGGTCAGCTTCGGCGCCCGGCTGCCCGACTGGGTGGCCGGCGAGCTGGCCGGCGTGCCGGCCGCCCTACCCGACGTCGAGGACCGGATGCGGCTGGTGCACCGGCTGGCCGACCGCAACCACCGGGAGGGTACCGGCGGCCCGTTCGCGGCGGCCGTCTCGGACACCGGTACCGGAGAGATCCTCGCCGTAGGCGTCAACCTGGTGCTGGCCACCAACCTGTCCACCATGCACGCCGAGGTGGTGGCGCTGTGCCTGGCGCAGGCCCGGCTGCAGACCTGGGATCTGGGCGGCCCGGGCGGCACGCCGATGGAGTTGACGGTGAACTGGCGACCGTGCGCCATGTGCTACGGCGCCGTCCTCTGGTCGGGCATCGAACGGCTGGTCATCGCCGGTGAAGGTGACGAGGTGGAGCACCTGACCGGCTTCGACGAGGGCCCGATGCGTCCCGACTGGAAGGAGCAGTTCCACCGGCGCGGTATCGAGGTGCGCTGCGACGTGCTGCGCGAGCAGGCCCTGGCGGTGTTCCGGGCGTACGGCGCACGCACCGACGCGACGGTGTACAACAGCCGGCGCCGCCAGGTCACCGGCTGACGCCGACCCCTCCATTGACGGACAGCGATGTATTGCCTACCGTTCGGGGTGCCCCACCGCCCTCGTCCGGAGGTGACCCGTGTCCATCCGTTTCCGCCTGCTCTCCGTCTGCACCCTCGCCACGGCCGTACTGGCCGCCGTCGCACCGACCGCCGCCTACGCCGACGGCATCGTCGACCCCGCACCGATCGGCCCGAACCAGGCCTTCATCGGTGAGGTGAACGGCGTGACCGCCAACGCCACCATCAAGATGGCCTGCTTCGGCCCGGTCTTCCCGGGCCAGACCGGGCACCCGCTCGCCGACCAGACCGTCACCGCACTGCCCGTGGTCAGTCCGGTCACGGCCAGGCCCGGCTACACCGGCAGCGCGGCCACCTCGATCGGGGTCTCCTTCGGGCCGACCAGCAGCGCCGTCGCTCCGGTTGTGCTGCACTACTGGGCGGTGCCGGGGAAGATTCCGACCACCCTGCTGCTGCCCTGCTACGGCACCGGCACGGTGACCTTCCAGCCGCTGCCCGGCAGCAACACGGCCCGCGCCGCCACGGTGACCGTCACCTACGTCGGCCAGCCCTGACCCGCCGCCGCCGGTAGGGCCGTCCGGCGACAACCCGACCAGCTGCTCTCCCGCTACCGCTGCCCGTGCCGCGCGACCCAACCGCCCGGCACGGGCAGCGGCGTGTCCAGCCGTCTTACCGACAACTGCGCTTGTCTTGACAACTTTAATTGTCGGTGGCAGTCTCGTGCTGTCACCGACTTGAAGGAGTGAGCACATGCGCACCATCACCGCCAGTCTGTTCATCTCGCTGGACGGCGTGGTCGAGGCCCCGAACACCTGGCACTTCGACTGGTTCAACGACGAGATGGGCGAGATCGTCCAGGCCGGCATGGACGTCTCCGACGCCGTGCTGCTGGGCCGCCGCACCTACCAGGAGTGGGCCGGATTCTGGCCCGACGCCGAAGGCCCAATGGCCGACTACATCAACGGCACCACCAAGTACGTGGTCAGCCAGACGCTGGAGCGCACCGAGTGGCGCAACAGCAGACTGGTCAGCCTCGCCGACCTCAAGTCGGTCAAGGAGAGCGCCGGCCGGGGCATCTCGGTGGTCGGCAGCGCCACGCTGATCCGCTCGCTGCTCGACGCCGGACTGCTGGACGAGCTGTCGCTGCTGGTCCACCCGGTCGTGGTCGGCTCCGGCGCGCGGCTGTTCCCGGACGGCAGCCCGACCCACCGGTTCACCACCGCGACCAGCCGGACGCTGTCCACCGGCGTCACGCACGTCGTCTACCGCCCGGTCGCCTGACGCCCATGCTGGACATCGCCGTCATCGACAACGCCGCCGCGGCCGGGGTGTCCCTCGACCCGGTGCGCGCCCGGCTGCTGGCCGAGCTGTCGCAGCCGCACTCGGCCACCAGCCTGGCGGCCCGGCTCGGGCTGGCCCGCCAGAAGGTCAACTACCACCTGCGCACGCTGGAGGAGCACGGCCTGGTCGAGCTGGTCGAGGAGCGTCGCAAGGGCAACATGAGCGAACGCGTGGTACGCGCCACCGCCGCGTCCTACGTCATCTCCCCGCAGGTCCTCGCCGCCGTGCAGCCCGACCCCGACCGCGCGCCGGACCGGCTCTCCGCCCAGTGGCTGCTGGCCCTCGCAGCCCGGCTGGTGCGCGAGGTCGGCGGCCTGATCACCGGCGCCGCCCAGGCGCGCAAGCCGCTGGCCACGTTCGGCCTCGACACGATCGTCCGGTTCGCCAGCCCCGCCGACCGGGCCGGCTTCGCCGAGGAGCTGACCGCCGCCGTCAGCGGCCTGGTCGCCAAGTACCACGACGAAACCGCCACCGCCGGCCGCCCGCACCGGGTGGTGGTGGCCATCCATCCGACCGCGCCGGGCGGGTCCGCGGCCAGGTCGCCGAGTGAAGAGAGTGCATGAGCATGGGCAAGGAGTTCAGCGTCAGCAACGAGGCGAGGATCCCGGCCAGCCCGGACGAGATCTGGGACGCCATCGCCACCGGCCCCGGCATCGACTCGTGGTACATAGGGCGGTCCACAGTGGAGCCCGGCGTCGCGGTGGCGACGGTGATGGGCGAGTACACGCCGGTGAGCCCGGTGACGGCCTGGGAGCCCGGCAGCCACCTGGCCTACGGGGGCGAAGCGGCGCCGGACGGCCGGTTCATCGCCTTCGAATTCCTCATCGAGGGCCGCGAGCGCGCCAGCACGGTGCTGCGCATGGTGGCGCACGGGTTCCTCCCCGGTGACGACTGGGCCGAGGAGTTCGAGGCGATGAGCAAGGGCGGCCAGCTCTACTGGCACACCCTGGTCGCGTACCTCACGCACTTCGCCGGCCGCTACGCCACGCCGCTGGTGGTAGCCGGCCCCACGCCGCCGGACTGGGACGCCGCCTGGGTCGGCGTCGGCCGGGCGCTGGGCCTGCCCGGCCGACCGGTCACCGGCGACGCCGTCCGGCTCCAGACCGGCCCCGACCGGTCCGCCGACGGCACCGTCTACTACGCCAACGACCACGTCACCGGGGTACGCACCGCCGATGGCCTGTACCGATTCCTGCGCGGCTTCCACGGCCCGATGCTCGCCTTCCACGAGTGCTTCGACCGCCCCGCCGATCCCGCCCACTGGTCCCGCTGGCTCGACGGAGCACTGGCATGACCACGGTCACCTCCACCGACGGCACCACCATCGGGTACACCGCCACCGGCAGAGGACCGGCGCTGGTGGTCGTCGACGGCGCGCTGTGCCACCGCGGGTTCGGCCCGTCGGCCGCGCTGGCCGAGACCTTCGCCGCCGCCGGATACCGCGTCCACAGCTACGACCGGCGCGGGCGCGGCGCCTCCGGGGACGCCGCCCCCTACTCCCCCGACCGGGAGGTCGAGGACCTGGCCGCCGTCATCGCAGCGGCCGGCGACCCGTACGTCGTCGGCCTGTCCTCCGGCGCGGCGCTGGCCCTGCGGGCGGCCAACGCGGGAGTGGGCATGCGCGGACTGGCGCTCTACGAGGCGCCGTTCGTCGTGGACGACAGCCGCGCGCCGGTGCGGCCCCGCTTCCACGAGCGGATGGACGAGCACCTCGCCGCCGGACGGCGGGGCGCCGCGCTCAAGCTGTTCATGGGCGAAGGCGTCGGGGTGCCGGCGCCGGTGCTGGCGCTGCTGCCGCTGCTGCCCGCCTGGCGGCGACTCAAGCAGCTGGCTCACACGCTGCCCTACGATCTCGCCGTCATGGGTGCGTCGGCCTTCGACGGCGTGCCGGTACCGGCCCAGCGGGGCGCCGGGGTGGGCGTGCCGTCGCTGGTGCTCGGCGGCGGCCGCAGCCCGGCCTGGATGCGGCACAGCGTCGAGTGCCTCGGCGGCGTCATCCCGGGCGCCCGGGTGGAGTTCGTCCCGGGACAGACGCACCAGGTGAAGCCGGCGGCGCTGGTACCGGTGCTGAGCGGGTTCTTCCGCTAGCGGGTTCTTCCGCTAGCGGGTTCTTCCGCTGACGATGACGACGGTGGCCCCGGCGAAGACCGGCGCCGCCGTCGTCAATCGAACCTGCCCGGATGTGCGGTATCTGTCGCTTCCTTGTCTCACGCATTGACGCCGTAGCACCACGCGCGGTTACGTCGGCCGGGGTCTGTCACGGACGAAAGGCTGGCGGTGAACGGCGACGCGATCCAGGCACGCCCCGGGCACACCCGAAGGCAACTCGCCGACCGGCTGGTGCTGGCCCGCGCCCAGCAGGGACGCGGTGACCTCGACGCGGCGCTGGCCACCCTGGACCGCATCCTGGACGAGGGCCGGGAGCTCGGCGGCGCCACCGTCCTCACCGCGCGGCGCATGGTCGCCGAGATCCACCTCGACCTCGGCCACGGAGCACAGGCCCGGGAGCTGGCCCGCGCACTGGTCGACGACTGCGCCCGGCAGCTGGGACCCACCCATCCCGCGAGCATCCGGGGCGCCTGCCTGCTGGCCGCCGCGTACCACCGGCTCGGCGACCTCGACGCGGCCGAGGAGACCTGCCGGCGCGCCCTCGCGACGGCCGACCCGGTCCGCACCCCGGCGCGCCGGGCGGTCCTGCTGACCCGGGCGCGGCTGGCGCTGGTCAGCGCCGAACGCGGCCAGCCGGAGCCAGCGCTCAGCGAACTCGCCGACGTGTACGCCAGGCTCCGCGACTGGTACGGCGACCAGGACACCGACGCGCTGCGCATCGCCGGGCGCCTGGCCGACCTGTACGCCGCCACCGGCGACCCGGGCACGGCGCGGCGCCTGCTGACCCGCGCCCATCACGCCGCCGGTGCGCGGCTGGGACCGGTACACCCGCTCACCGTCGAACTGGACCGGCAGCTGCAGCAGGTCGAACCGCCGATGCCGGGGCAGTTGGAGGAGCCCGGCGTCCGGCTGGCGCGGGCGCCGGACCGACCACGCGAGGCCTGGCGCCGGTGGTGGCCGAAACGCACCCGGCGCAGCCATCGCCCGGCCCCACCACCCGCCGGCTCCCCCGCCGGCCCGGAGGCCGCCGGTCGCCCCCAGGACACCGGCCGGCCTCAGCCCCTGGACGGCGCCCAGGACCAGGCCCGACCGCACAGCCTGGACCCACCAGACAGCCTGGACCCACCACCCGGCCGGGATCTACCGCACAGCCCCGATCTACCGCACAGCCCCGATCTACCGCACAGCCCGGACGGTTCGCACAGATTGGAGAGGCCCCTCAGCCCCGACCGACCGCACGAACGGGAGGGCGTGGACGCAGGTTGGACCGCCAGCCGACCGCGGGACAGCCGGGATCCCGTGTCGCCCGGCCGGGTTCCCCGGCCGCGGGGTGGGTCGCCGTGGGAGCAGCCGCCGCGCGGCTGGCGGACGACCCGGCTACCTCCCGCCGCGGCGACCGAGCTGTTCCTGCCGTCCACTGTGGACCCGGTGCCACCGCACCGGCCGCCACCGCACCGGCCGCCACCGGGCCAGTCGGCACCGGACCGGCCGGCACTCGCCCCGGGTGGCGGAGCGTCCACTGTGGATCCGTCGCCACCGCACCGGCTGCCACCGGACCGCCCGGAACCGGGCCGGCCGGCAGCGGTCGTGGGTGGCAGCTCCGCACCGGTCGGCTCCACCGAGCGGCGCACCGCAGACCCGGTCGTCGCGCGCACTCATGAAACCGGCCGCGGCCGGCGGGGTGTCGGTGTGCGGTCCCGACGCCGGCACACCGTCGAGCGCGACGGCACCGCGGGACCGGCCGCCACCGGACGGCCGGCAGCGGCGCCGGCCGGGCGGCGGCGCCGGTGGCGGGCACTGACCTCGGCCGGGCTGCTGGTGCTGGCCGTGATGGGGGCCGGTAGCGGTGCGGTGGCTGTCCGGTGGGTCCATCGAGGGGCCCGCGCCGCGCCGGCCTCCGCACCGGCGTCGGCCGGGCGGCCGACCGGCCCGTTCACTCCGCAGCGGCTCGCGGTGCAGGACGCGGCGCCACCGGACGCGGTGACCGTCACCTGGAGCGACCCGTCCGGCGGTACGGCCACTCCGGTGGTGGTGCTCTCCACCGACGCCGGTCGGACCGTCGTCACGGCCACGCTGCGGCCCGGTACCACCACGTACACGCCGCACGGGCTGAACCCGGGCGCCGACTATTGCGCACTCGTCGCGCTCTACCCCGACCCGGCCGACACCAGCGCTGTCGCGGTCCGCGCCTGCCTGCGACACCGGCGGTCCTGACCAGCGCCGGCTCTTAGGCCAGGGCGAAGTCGGCGTCCGCGTAGCCCGGCGACACCACGCAGCTGACCAGGACTTCGGTACGGCCGGCGGGGCGGGCGCTCTGCCAGACACCGCCGGGTACCAGCAGCTGCGGCCGATCGCCGGCAGCCAGGTCCGGGCCCAGCAGCAGCGCGGTCGCCGGCTGCGCCGGGGTCGCGTCGCAGCCGCCGAGGGCCAGCTCCAGGGCGCCGCCGCGGTGCCAGAGCCACAGCTCGTCGGAGCGGACCCGGTGCCACCGGGACACCTCCCCCGGGCGCAGCAGGTAGTAGATGGCGGTGGCGGCGTTGCGCCGGCCCGGGTAGCCGTCCGGCTGGAAGCGCTGCGGGGCGGCCCAGGTGCGGGCGTACCAGCCGCCCTCCGGGTGCGGCGACAGGCCGAGCAGTTCGCGCAGGTCCTCGGTCACCACGCCATTGTCGGCCATGTCAGGCCGGGGACGGGCGCAGCCCGGGCCGGGCCGGGACGCCGCCGCGGTGGCGCAGTACCAGCTTGACGACCTCCTCCACCGCCACCAGGCTCAGCGCCAGGCCCACGCAGGCGCCCCACAGGGCCAGGCTCAGGCTGGTGGTGCCGACGATGCGCTGCAGCGGGCCGAGCATGGTGACCGCCAGGATGGCCAGCAGCGCCAGGGCGTACCGGCGCAGCTGGGCGGTGCCGGGGATGGCGGCCCGGTCGAACACGGTGTGCCGCTGGTCGCGGGAGAGCAGCCCGGCGACGAGGTGGAACAGCGACAGGGTGGTCAGCAGCGTGGTCGCCGCCACGGTGGGATCGTCGTTGGAGTTACCGATCTGGTACGCCACCAGCGTGCCCACCGTCATCACCAGGCCCTGCCCGCCCAGCCGCAGCCAGTCGGCGCGGGACAGCACCGGGGCGCCGACCGGGCGCGGCGTCCGCGCCATCAGGCCCGGGCTGGCCTGGTCGAAGCCGAGCGCCACGGCGATCGGGATGTCCACCACCATGTTGAGCCAGAGGATCTGCAGCGGGGTCAGCGGAATGCCGCCGGCGATGGCGAAGGCGCCCGCGGCCAGGAAGATGGCCACGTAGGCGACCAGTGTGGACATCTGGAAGCGCAGGTACTTCAGCAGGTTGTCGTAGAGGCCGCGACCGTACTCGACGGCGGTGACGATGGTGGCGAAGTTGTCGTCGGTGAGGATCATGACGGCGGCCTCCTTGGAGACCTCCGTACCGGTGATCCCCATCGCCACCCCGATGTCGGCGGCTTTCAGAGCCGGGGCGTCGTTGACGCCGTCGCCGGTCATCGCGACCACGTTGCCGGTGCGCTTGAGCAGGCGTACCAGGCGCAGCTTGTCCTCGGGCGCCACCCGGGCCACCACGCCGATGCCGGGCAGCCGGGCCACCAGCTCGTCGTCGCTCATCGCGGCGAACGCCGTGCCGGTCACCGCGTCGCCCTCGATACCCAGTTCGGTGGCGATGGCCGCGGCCGTGGCGACGTGGTCACCGGTGATCATCCGCACCCGGATGCCGGCTGCCCGGCATTCGGCGATGGCGGCCTTCGCCTCCGGCCGGGGCGGGTCGACGATGCCCACCATGGCCAGCAGGGTCAGCTCGCCGACCTGGCCGAGCAGGTCGCCGTCCGGGTCGAAGGCGGCCGGGTCGAGGTCGCGCTGGGCGACCACCAGCACCCGTTCGCCGTTGGCCGCGATCCGGTCGTTGGCGGCCAGCGCGAGGCCACGGTTGTCGTCGGTGATGGCCTCGGTGCGGCCGTCCGGCTGCCGGTAGGCGGTGGCCCGGGCGATGAGTACGTCGGGGGCGCCCTTGACGTAGCAGCGGATGACCGGCTCGCCGTGGGTGCCGGTCATCTCGTGGAAGGTGGCCATGAACTTGTAGTCGGAGTCGAACGGCACCTCCGCGACGCGCGGGTAGCTGGCCCGGGTCTCGGCGATGTCCAGGCCGCCCTTGGCGGCCAGCACGATCAGGGCGCCCTCGGTGGGGTCGCCGATCAGCGCCTCCCCGTCCAGCACGGCGTCGGCGCACAGGGCCATCGGCAGCAGGTAGGGGTCGAGGTCGAACTGGCCGCCGCCGACGTGCCGGATCTCGCCCGCGGTGCGGTACCCCTCGCCGGAGACGGTGAACCGGTGCTGGCCGGGAATGACCAGTTCCCGCGCGGTCATCTTGTTCAGGGTCAGGGTGCCGGTCTTGTCCGAGCAGATCACCGAGGTGGAGCCGAGCGTCTCGACCGCCGGCAGGCGCTTGATGATGGCGTGCCGCCGGGCGATCTCCCGGGTACCGATGGACAGCAGCGCGGTGACCACCGCCGGCAGGCCGGTGGGGATGGCGGCCACGGCCAGCGCCACGCCGGTGATGAACAGCGTGTCGAAGGAGTCGCCCCGGGCCAGCCCGATCAGCACGACCAGCACCAGCGCCGCTCCGGCGATGCTTGCGATGATCTTCGACAGGCCGTCCAGCTGCTGCTGCAGCGGGGTCTTGGTGTTCTCGGTGGCGGCCAGCAGGTGGGCGATGTGGCCGACCTCGGTCTGCATGCCGGTGGCGGTGACGATGAGTTCGCCGCGCCCCCGGGTGACCGAAGTGTTCATGAACGCCATGCAGGTCCGGTCACCCAGCGGCGTGTCGTCGCCGGGTACCGGGTCGGCGTGCTTGGCCACCGGCAGGCTCTCGCCGGTCAGTGCCGCCTCCTCGATCTCCAGGGTGGCCGCGACGGCGACCCGCCCGTCGGCGGGTACCCGGTTGCCCGCCTCGACCAGCACCACGTCTCCGGGTACCAGCTGTTCGGCGTCGACCTCGACGGCCCGTCCGTCGCGGCGTACCCGGGCGATGGTCTTGAGCATCTGGGCCAGCGCCCGCACGCTCTCCTCGGCCTTGGCCTCCTGGCGCAGCCCGATGACCGCGTTGAACACGGTGAGGCCGGCCAGTACCAGGGAGGTGGCCACGTCGGCGGTGACGATCAGGTTGATCACGGCGGCGGCCAGCAGGACCAGCTGCATGAAGTCGCGGTACTGGCGCAGGAAGGCCGCCACCGGCGATTCCCGCCGGCCGCCGGAGAGCCGGTTGGGGCCGTGGTCGCGCAGCCGGTCGGCCACTTCGGTGGCGCTGAGGCCGCGCTCGACGGACACGCCGAAGCCGTTGGCGACCTCGACGACGGTGGCGCTGTGCCACTGGTCGGGCCGGCGCGGCGGATCGGGTCTGGCCGGCGGCGCCTCCTGCAAGCCCATGCGACCTGCCCTCCCGGTGATGTCGGCGCGCGGGAGCCCGGCGCGTCTCCGCATAGCGGGCTATACGGACTTATCCCACGCTACCGGTCCGGTCCGCGAACCGGGGAAGGATTGCGCCGCGCCCAGTTGGTCCGGGCAACCCGGGTGGACCCGCTGGGTGGTGGTGGCCAGGGCCGGCGCTGACCGCCGTCAGCGCACCGCGTGACCGGCCGCGCGGATCGCCTGCTTGACCTCGGCCACCGTGGTGGCGCCGGAGTGGAAGATGCCGGCGGCCAGCACCGCGTCCGAGCCCGCCGCGATCGCCTCGACGAAGTGCTCCGGGCGGCCGGCGCCACCGCTGGCCACCATCGGTACGCTGCACACCGCCCGGACGGCGCGCAGCATCTCCAGGTCGAACCCGGCCCGGGTGCCGTCGGCGTCCATCGAGTTGACCACGATCTCCCCGGCGCCCAGCTGCTGACCGCGCTGTACCCAGTCGATCAGGTCCAGGCCGGTGGTGCGGCGACCGCCGTGACTGGTCACCTCGAACCCGCTCGGAGCGGTCGCGGCGCGCCGGGCGTCGACCGAGAGCACCACGCACTGGGACCCGAACCGCTGCGCACCGGCCCGGATCACCTCCGGGTCCGCCACCGCGCCGGAGTTCACCGAGATCTTGTCCGCGCCGGCGCGCAGCAGTCGGTCGAAGTCGCTGACGGCGCGGACGCCGCCGCCCACAGTGAACGGGATGAACACCTGGTCAGCGGTGGCGCCGATCAGGTCGACCACGCTGTCGCGGGACTCGGAGCTGGCCGTGATGTCGTAGAAGACCAGCTCGTCGATGACCTCGGCGTCATAGCGGCGGGCCAGCTCCAGCGGGTCCCCGACGTCGACGTTGCCGGCGAAGTTGACACCCTTGGTCACCCGACCGTCGTGCACGTCCAGGCAGGCCACCACGCGGACCGCTACCGTCATCTCACGCCAGCCCTCTGCTCGTCGCCGACCCAGCGGACCAACCCTATCCGCAGCGGCCGGCGCCGACGCGGGCGGCCGGACGCGCCCGAAGCCCGGGACATCGACCAGCGGAGCACCCGGCCACGTAGCGACGGGTACCGATACCGCCCGCGTGCCGTGTTCGGTGCGGCCGCCGCGGTGACATGATGTGCCGGAACCGCTGCACCGGGGAGGGTGGATCGGATGGTCAACTTCGAGGCGCGGCTCAACCTGGACGGTGGCCCGCCCACCGTGGTGCTGACCGGCGAATGCGACCTGACCAGCCAGGACCGCCTGGCCGCGGTGCTCGCCGAGGCGCTGGCCGCCGATGCCGACGTGCTGGTCGACGCGGCCCGGCTGGACTTCATCGACTCGTCCGGGATCAACGCCCTGATCAGCGCCCACCGGACCGCCCGCGCCAAGGGTCTGCACCTCTACCTGGTGAATGCCGTCCACGAGGTGGCCACGGTGCTGGACATCACCGGGGTCGGCGAGCTGCTGCGGCCACGGCGCGGCGACTGACCGGTCAGCCCACCACCCGTACCGCGACCGCGCAGGTGTCGTCGTCGGGGCTCGGGTAGCTCAGCCGCTCGCCCAGCACGGCGAGGCCGTCCGGGCCGCCGGCCGCCGAGGCGGTGGCCAGCAGCTGCTTCACCTGGGCGATCATGGCGTCGGTGGTGGTACTGCTGGTGCTGCGCCGCTCGACCAGGCCGTCGGTATAGAGCAGCACGAAATCGCCCGGGCGCAGGGCGGTGACCGCCGCCGGGTAGCCGGCGTCCTCGGCCGCGCCGAGAAGCAACCCGGGCGGCAGCGCCAGCGCCTCGGCAGTGCCGTCCCGGGCCAGCAGCGGCGGCAGGTGGCCGGCGCGTGACCAGCGCAACGTCGCCGTCTCCGGGTCGTAGATGGCGACCACGGCGGTGGCGGTGATGCCCAGCTCGATACTGAGCCGGTTCATGTGCGCCAGCAGCCGCTCCGGCTGGTCCACCCCGGCCGACAGCCAGGCGATCAACCCGAACCGCAGGTGCGCCATGCCGGCCGCGGCGTGCAGCCCGTGGCCGGCCACGTCGCCGATGCCCAGCACCGCCCGGCCGTCCGGCAGCTGCTGGGCGTGGAACCAGTCGCCGCCCACGTGCACGGCGCTCTCCGCCGGCACGTACCGGACCAGCGCCTGCAGCCCCGGCAGCGGGAACGGTCGGGCCGGTACCGGCTGGATGAGGTCCTGCAGCTGGCCGGCGAGGCGGTGCTCGGCCAGCGCGGTGATCTCCCGCCGGTACAGGGTGTCGGCCAGCCGCTCCAGCTCGGTGCGGGAGTTCTCCCGCTGGGTGACGTCCTGGACCACTGCGTGGATCTTGATGGGGGTACCGGCGGCGTCCCGCGCGATGTCGGAGAGGATGCGCAGGTACTTGACGCCGTCGCCGATCCGGAACCGGACGGTGACGTCGGACATCACCCCGCTGTCCAGGGTCTGCCAGGCGGTCTCCCGCACCCCGCTGTCCTCGGCCAGTACCGCGGCCCGCTGCTCGGCCTGCGACAGCGGCCCCTGCGCCGGGTCCCGCTCGAACACCCGGTACATCCCCGGCGACCACACGCTGCGCCCGGTGACCAGGTCGTACTCGGCGGAGCCGAGGTTGCCCAGCAGCTCGGTCTTGGCCAGCCGCTGGCGGTCCTCGTCGACCCGCTGCCACCACACCAGGGCGCCGCCCAGGACCGGGAAGACGCTCACGTCGAACAGCGAACTGGCGACCACCCCGGCGCGCTTCTCCTCGTACCGGAAGTCGTCCAGCCGGGCGCTGGCCCCGCTGGTCACCGCCTCGGTGTAGAGCTGCCACAGGGGGCCGCCGACCATGCCCGGGTAGAGGTCGCTGAGCCGGGCGTCGATGCGCTCGCCGCCGGACCGGCCGTAGACGTCCCGACCCTGCTCGGAGGCGGCGCCGATCCGGAAGTCGACGAGCTGGCCGTCGTCGTCGCAGACCGGCACCACCCAGGTGCAGCCGGCCGGCAGCGCCGAGAGCAGCTCCTGGATCACCGCGATGTCGTGGTCCGATGGAGGGCGGGATGCCCGTGCCAGCGGCCGGGGTTCTGCTGCCACCACCGGAGCCTAACCGCCACTGCCCGCCCGGACATCCTTTGCCGCCAGCGGGATGCGCGCCGGCTCGCCGCAGCGCCGCCCCGCCACTCGGCGACGTGAGCGGGACCTGCGGTTCGACGCCCGGCAAACGACCGCAGTGCAGTGGATGTTCCCTATTGTTCGCTTTGCCGGTGCGCTGACTGTTCGTACCCATGACCTGGAGCAACTGCCGGAATCGACGCACCGGCGTGTCCGACAAACAGGCGCCGGAAGCGGTTCCGGGCCTCCGCGACGCTGCCGACAGCGGTCGTCGATGTTAACTTTCAGGAATGTCGACGTCACCCATTGCTGACGACTCCGACCGGTCCTCCGCGCCCCGCACCGGGGCGCCGCCCGATGTCTGCGACGAAGCGGTGGACCTGGACCTGGCCACCGCCCGCGGTGGCCGACACCGCCGGCCGGGCCGCGCCGGCCTGCCCTACCTGCTGTGGATTCTCGCCCCGCTCGGGCTGGCGCTGCTGGTCTCGTCGATGAGCTCGCTACCCGGCGCCCGGCCCGCGATGCCCTACGCCGGCCCGACAGCTGGCACCCCGCCGCTGCCGCTGCCGCTGGTCCCGGCCAGCGACGGCGTCGCCGCACCCTCCGCCGGTCCGGACAGCGGTGGTCCGGGCGACGCGCCGGGGAGCCCGGCGCCGCCCGCCGGGGAGCCCGGCCCGACCGGGCCGGCCGGGACACCGCCGCCGACCGCCCCGCAGCCGCCGGTCAGCGGCGTCCTCACGGGCACCAGCGCCAGCTACAGCAGCCCCAGCGCCGGCAACCCCACCGTCGGCAGCCCCACCGCTGGCAGCCCCACCGCTGGCAGCACCGTCAACGTCTCCGTCGAGGCGGAGTCCGCGGCGCTGGGCAGCGCGCTGGACCGGGCACTGCTGCCCGGTGCCTCGGGCGGAGAGGTCGTCACCGGGCTGGGCAAGAATTCCCACCGCAGCCTGACGATCAGCGGCATCCGGATCCCGGTGGACGGCTGGTACCGGCTGGACCTGGGCTACGCCGCGCCGGACGCGGTGGGTATCGAGCTGCGTACCTCGGCCGGTAGCGTCGAAACGACCACGTGCCCGGGCACCGGTGGCGCGCTGCGCTGGTGCGCCGGCATGGTCCGGCTGACCGCCGGCGAGAACAGCGTCACCGTCGCCGGCACGGAGAACAACAGCGACGCCGTACTCGACCGGGTGGTCCTGCACTGAAGCGGCCGGACAACCGTGTCCCTCCGTCGGGCCGGCGCTACCCTCGGACGGCGCGGTCAAACGCGGTGGGATCGGCGCCGGCCGGGTGCGGTACGTCCAGAGCGTGGCCGCCGTGGCGTACCTTCGCGGCCAGGTAACCGGCGTTGGCGGTGGACAGGTGCACGCCGGTGGGCAGCACGGCGGTCACCGTGATACCGAGCCGGGCCAACTGCTCCGCCTTGTCCGGGTTGTTGGTCAGCAGCGCCACCCGGCGCTGGCCGAGCGCGTGCAGCATCTGCGCGGCGACGGTGTAGTCGCGCTCGTCCTCGCCCCGGCCCAGGGCCAGGTTGGCCTGGTAGGTGTCCAGGCCGCGCTCCTGCAGCCGGTAGGCGTCCAGCTTGCGGTACAGGCCGATGCCGCGGCCCTCCTGACGCAGGTAGAGCAGGTAGCCGCCGACTGCGCCGATGCGCTCGAACGCCTCCCGCAGCTGCGGTCCGCAGTCGCAGCGCAGGCTGCCGAAGACGTCGCCGGTCAGGCACTCGCTGTGCGGGCGTACCAGCGGCGGCGGCCCGTCGGCCGGCGCGCCGGTGCGGAACCTGCCCAGCCCGAGCGCCACGTGCTCGCGGCCGTCGACGAGTCCGTTGAAACTGAGCATGCGGACCGTGGCGGCGTACCCGTCGCCGAGGCGTACCGGAATCGTGACCTCGGTACGGATACCCGCCTCAGGTGGGAGTTCAGTGCGCACGGAAGCGCTCCGAGAGGGCGTAGCGCAGCAGTACCACGTCGCCGATCTGGCGCACCTGCGCCAGCCGGGCGCGCCGGTCGGGGTTCCACGGGAACTGCCCGTCCGAGACGAACCGGTGCGAACGCGAGTCGCCGACGAAGAACGGCGCCACCACCAGCTGCAGTTCGTCGGCCAGGTCGGCGGTGAGGAACTGGGTGTGCACGGTGCCGCCGCCCTCCACCATGAGCCGCCCGACGCCCCGGTCGAACAGGTCCTCGCTGACCCGGGTCAGGCTCACCGGATCGCCCCCGTCCAGCACGGTGGCCACTGACCCGAGCCGTCGACGCGCCTGCCCCAGCTGGCCGGTGGCGCAGTAGACCAGCTTCGCGCCGGTACCGGTGGTGAAGAAGTCGGCACCCGGGTCGAGGTCGGCCGAGCCGGTGACGGTGACCTTCAGCGGCGACGGCGGCAGCCCCTCGGCCACCCGCCGCTCCCGCCGGGCGGCCGAACGTACCAGCAGGCGTGGGTTGTCGTTGCGGACCGTGGCCGCGCCGACCAGGATGGCGTCGCAGCCGGCCCGGACGGCGTCGACCCGGTCGAAGTCGGCGTCGTTGGACAGCGCCAGCCGGGGCCGGGACGCGCTGTCGACGAAGCCGTCCAGCGACATCCCGCAACTGAGCAGGGTGTACGGGCGTCCCAGGCGGCCGGGTGGCGCCGCCACCCGGGACGGCGCGGTGACGGTGGCGCTGTCCATCTGTTCCCCCTCGCGGGCGGCTCCGTCGCCGCCCCCGGAACTACCGCTACCCGGATCACCGCCGGTGAAACCGTCTCAGTTGGCGACCGCCGGTGAAACCGGCTCGGCCGGCACCGCAGGTGAAACCGGAGGTCAGGAGAGCAGCTCGCGGGTCTCCCGTTCGCGGCCCTCGTCGCTGCGTGCGCGGCCGGGTACCGTCTCGCCGTCCTGGTAGCGCTCCACCACCCGGGGGTCCACATAGGAGGCCCGGGCCACGGTGGGGGTGTTGCCCAGCTCCGCGGCGACCTCGCGCATCACCTGGGCCACCACCCGACGCTGGGCGGTGCGGCTGGCCGGGCGGTCCAGGTCGGCCAGCGCCTGGGCCGCGTAGACGGTGGCGTGCCAGGTGCGGAAGTCCTTGGCGGTCGTCGTGGTAACGGTACTGCCGGCGGCCAGCCGCGTCGGTGCCGATCGCCTGGATGTGCCCGGCCGGGTCGGGGCAGATCCAGACGTCGGTCCAGGCCGGCGGGATGGCCAGTGCCCGGATCCGGTCGACCTCGCCGGCCGGCAGCGGGGCACCGTGCTGATCCAGGTAGCGGAAGCCGCGCCCGGCGCGGCGGCGCCGGTAGCCGGGTTCGGCGGGGTCACTGCGCCGGGTCCGCACGGCTGCTCAGCGCTCGTCGGCGTCGGGCAGGATCTCCTTGGCGAACAGGTCGATCAGCTCGCGGTAGTGCGGGCCGACGGCGGAGACGTGCAGGCTGTCGTAGCCGGCCGTGCGGAAGCTGTCCACCAGTTCGCGGTACGGCTGCGGGTCCGGCCCGCACGGCATCGCCATCTGCTCCCTGGGCACCAGGGAGCTGGCCTGTTCGAAGTGCTCCGGCGTGGGCAGCACCTGGGCGAGCTCGCCGGGCAGGCCCTCGTTGGCCCACAGCCGGTGGGCGATCTCCAGGCCCTCGTCCCGGGTGGCGCCCCAGCAGCCCTTGGCGCCGCCGACCACCGGCTTGCCGGCGCCGCCGGAGTCCCGAAACCGGGTCACCGCGTCCGCATCCGGCCGGACGCTGACGAAACCGTCCCCGATGCGGGCGGCCAGCTCGATGGAGCGCTCGCCGAAGCCGGAGACGTACACCTGCGGCGGGGTCTGCGGGAGGGTGAACAGCTGGGCGTGCTCGACTGTGTAGTGCCGGCCGTGGTGCTCGACCACCTCGCCGCGCCACAGCGCCCGCATCACCTCGACGGCTTCTTCGAGCATCTCCAGGCGTATCTGCGCGCTCGGCCAGGGCGCCCCGGTGACGTGTTCGTTGAGCGCCTCGCCGCTGCCCACGCCGAGCACGAACCGGCCACCGGTGAGCACGGCGCTGGTCGCCGCGGCCTGCGCCACCACGGCCGGATGGGTCCGCACGGTGGGGCAGGTCACCGCCGTCATCACCGGCAGTGAGCAGACCTGGCTGAGCGCGCCGATCATCGACCAGACGAACGGCGACTGGCCCTGCTCGTGGTTCCACGGGTGGTAGTGGTCGGAGATCCACAGCCCGGTGAAGCCGGCCTGCTCGGCCAGCCGGGCCTGTTCGAGGAGGTCCTGCGGGGAGTACTCCTCGCAGGACAGGAAGTATCCGATGCGCACCGGCTGTCCCTCCCGGTCAGGCCTTTTCGATGGCGGCGACGAGTTCCCGGGTGAAGGCCGGCAGGTCGTCCGGCTTGCGGCTGCTGATCAGCGGGTAGCCGCCGTGGTCCACGACCACCTCTTCGTCCACCCAGTCGGCTCCGGCGTTGCGGTAGTCGGTGCGCAGGCTGGGCCACGAGGTGAGGCGCCGGCCGGTCAGCACGCCGGCTTCGATGAGTACCCAGCCGCCGTGGCAGATCACAGCCACCGGCTTACCGGCCTCGGCGAAGCCCTTGACGAACTCCACGGCGCCGGGCACCGTGCGCAGCTGGTCGCCGTTGGCCACGCCGCCGGGGAGCACCAGCGCCGCGTAGTTGTCGGCGGAGGCGTCGTCCACGGTCTCGTCGACCGGGTAACTCTGCGCCTTGTCCAGGTGCCGGAACGCCTGTACCTCACCGGGCTGTGGAGCGATCAGCTTCGGGGTGGCGCCGGCCTGCTGGACCGCCCGCCACGGCTCGGTCAGCTCAGCCTGCTCGATGCCCTCCTGGGAGACCAGGAACGCCACCGTCGTACCTGCTGCGGTCATGGTGGTACACCTCCGTTCACTGCCTACGCTGCCGGTCTACCCCGGATGCGGCGGCCTAATCGTCGCGGTAGCGCTGCGCCCGGTCGGCGAGCGTGATGCCGTGCCCGGGGCGCTCCCGCTGCGGTCGCAGCGCTCCCTGCGCGGCGGCCGGTACCCCGTCGAAAAGCAGCCCGTCGACCCGCACGTGGTCGGCGAAGTACTCGACGTGCCGCAGGTTCGGTACCGCCGCGCAGACCGGCGCGTGCAGGGCCGGGGCGCAGTGCGCCGACACCGGCAACCGGTGCGCGTCGGCCACCGCGGCGGCGGCCAGGAAGCCGGTGTACCCGCCGGCCCGGGTGGCGTCGACCTGCACGCAGTCCACCGCGCCGGCGGCGCACAGGCGCTGGAAGTAGGCCGGCTCGGTGCCGTACTCGCCGGCCGCGATCTCGCAGCGGGTCGCCTGGCGCAGCAGGGCCAGGCCGGCCAGGTCGTCGGAGGAGACCGGCTCCTCGAACCAGCCCACGCCCAGCCGGGTGGCCGCGTCGGCCACCCGGAGCGCCTGCTTGGTGGCGTACCCCCCGTTGGCGTCGACCATGAGGGTGGCGTCGGGCCGACCGCGTCCCGGGCTACCTCGATGCGGTGCAGGTCGCGGGCTTCCCGGGTCCCCCAGGATTCGCCGATCTTGATTTTGACGGCGGTCACGCCCGCGTCGCGGACCCAGCCGGACAGCTGCGCGGTCAGCTGCTCGTCGGACAAGGTGGTGAAGCCGCCGCTGCCGTAGACCGGCACCTCGGTGTGGCAGCGGCCGAACAGGTCGGCCAGCGGCGCGCCGAGCAGCTGGGCCTTGAGGTCCCAGAGCGCCACGTCCAGCGCCGAGATGGCCAGCGTCACCAGGCCGGGCACGACCGCGTTGCGGGCCGCCCGGCGCATCGCGGTGACGCACGCGCCGGTGGCCAGGGGGTCCTGTCCGCGGACCGCGTCGGCGAGCGGGCCGGCGATGATGGCGGCGATCGGCGCCGGCCCGTAGGTCCAGCCGGTGCCGGTGTGCCCGCCGGCCCGCGCGTGCACGACGCACACGGTGGTGGACGACCAGGCCAGGGTGCCGTCCGCCGCCGGCCGCTCGGTGGGCACCGTGTAGCTGGCCGCCCGGATCTCGTCCACTGTGCTCACCGGCTCTGCACCACGGCCCGGGCCACCAGCTCCGCCAGGTGTACCGGCCGGGCGGCCGGCTCCTGGTCGGCGAGCTGGGTACGGCAGGAGAACCCGTCGGCGAGCACCAGCGTGCCCTCGTCCCGGGCGCGCACCCGGGGCAGCAGTACCCGCTCCGCGCAGGCCAGCGAGACGTCCCGGTGCTCCGGGGTCATCCCGAAGTCGCCGGCCAGCCCGCAGCAGCCGGAGTCGAGCACCTCGGCGTCCAGGCCGATCCGGGCCATCAGCTCCCGGTCGGCCGCGTCGCCGAGGACGGCGTGCTGGTGGCAGTGGGTCTGCACGAGCGCCTTGACCGGCGGCCCGGACAGCCGGGGCGCGAAGTCGGGCGTCTGGTTGAGCAGTTCGGCGAAGGTCTTCGTCTGCTCCCGCAGCCGGTGCACGTCGCGGCGCAGCTGGGCGTCGACCGCCGGTCCGCCGCCGGGTCGACCCACGGCGCTGGACGGGTCGACCGGGTCGGCGGCGAGCAGATCGGCGGCGTCGGCGCGCAGCACCGAGGTGCAGCTGGGCTCCAGCCCGACCACCGGCAACCCGGCCCGCAGCAGCGGGGCGAGCGTCCGCAGGCTGCGCGTCAGTACCCGCCGGGCGATGCCGAGCTGGCCGGTGGAGATCCAGGTCAGCCCGCAGCACACCGGCCGGTCGGGGATGCACCACCCGGTAGCCGGCGGCCTCCAGCGCGGTGACCGCCGCCGCGCGCGACGCGCGGCGTGAAGGCGTTGGTGAAGGTGTCCGGCCAGAGCACCACGCCGGCCGCGCTCCCGCTGCCGCGCGCGGTCCGCGACGCCGGTACGGCGTCGGTGAACCGGCGCGGCGCGAAGCGCGGGCACGTCGCGCTGCGGGTCGACGCCGGCCAGGCGCTTGGCCAGCCGGCCGAGGCCGGGGGCGTGGGTGAGGGCGTTGGCCGCCCAGGGGGCCGGGGCGGCCAGCCGGGCGGCCAGCGGCAGCCAGCCCAGCGAGTAGTGCGACGCGGGGGCGCAGCCGACCGCGGTAGTGGTGGGCCAGGAACTCGGCCTTGTAGGTGGCCATGTCCACGCTGACCGGGCAGTCGCTCTTGCAGCCCTTGCAGGCCAGGCACAGGTCCAGCGCGTCGTGCACCTCGGTGCTGCGCCAGCCGTCGGTGATGGTCTCGCCGCGGGCCATCTCGAACAGCAGCCGCATCCGGCCCCGGGTGGAGTGCTCCTCCTCGCGGGTGACCAGGTAGCTGGGGCACATCACGCCGGCGTCGGTCTGCCGGCGGCGGCAGGCGCCCACCCCGAAGCAGCGGGTGGGTACGCCGGCGAAGCCGCCGTCGCGCGGGGTAGCTGAAGTGCGGTGGGGCCGGCCGGCGGCCGGTACCCGGCGCCCAGGCGCAGCTCGCCGTCGAGCGGGTTGGCGCGGACCACCTTGCCGGGGTTCATCCGGCCGTCCGGGTCGAAGATCGCCTTGAACTCGTCGAACGCGCGGACCAGCTCGTCGCCGTACATGACGTGCCAGCAGTTCGCCGCGGGCCTGCCCGTCGCCGTGCTCGCCGGAGAGCGACCCGCCGAAGTGCGTGACCAGCTGCGGCGGCGCCGGGTGACGAAGTGCCGGAAGTCGGCGATGCCCTCCGCGGTGGACAGGTCGAACGGGATGCGAGTTGTGCACGCAGCCGTGGCCGAGGTGGCCGTAGAGCGAGGTGGCCTCCGTAGCCGAACTCGTCCAGCAGCTCGCCGGAGGCCGGCGCAGGTAGTCGCCGACCTGCTCGGGTGGCGACCGCCGAGTCCTCCCAGCCGGGCCAGGCGTCGGGCAAGCCCGGGACTCGCGAGGTGGCGCCCAGCGCCGCCTCCCGCACCGGAATCCAGCTCCGCCTGGTGTTCGGGTCGGTGAGGATCCGCGATGTGCCGGACCGGTGCCGGCCTTCTCCAGGGCACCGGCCAGGTCGTGGGCCCGGGCTTGCGCCTCGCTCGGCGGTGTCGCCGGCCGAATTTGGTCATCAGCCAGGCGCCGACCTCGGGCAGGTCGTGGATGAGCGTCGGTGTTCATCCGCCGGTCCAGCTCGTAGCGCAGCAGCTTGTGGTCGAGCCCTTCGAGGATGATCGGGCTGGTGCTCGTTGGCCACCGGGACCTGGTCAGCGGCGGCTGGCGATGTCGTCGTAGCCGACCAGCAGCAGGGCCAGGTGCTGCGGTTCGGGCAGCAGCTCCAGTTCGGCGCGCAGGATGGTCACGCAGGTCGACTCGGAGCCGACCAGCGCGCGGGCGACGTTGAAGCCGTTCTCCGGCAACAGGTCCGGCAGGTTGTAGCCGGAGATCCGGCGCGGGATGTCGCGGGTAGCGCTGGCGGATCGGCGTCGGCGTAGCGGTCCCGGAGCTCGCGCAGCGCGCCGGTAGATGGCGGCGCGCGCGGTCGTCGTGCGTCGACCAGGCGCTGGTACTCGGCGTCGTCGGTGCGGGCCGACCCACATCCGTACCCCGTCGTAGGTGAGCACCTCCAGGCGGCGCACGTTCGCGGCGGTGGTGCCGCTCCACTGGGCGGTGGAACCGCAGGAGTTGTTGCCCAGCATGCCGCCGATGGTGCAGTGGTCGTGGGTGGCCGGCTTCGGCCCGAAGACCAGGCCGCCGTCGCCTCGGGTCGCGCTTGTTCAGCTCGTCCAGCACGAGCCGGGCTGCACCACCGCCATCCGGCCGCTCGGCGTCGACCGACTCGACGGCGTTGCAGTACTTCGCCAGGTCCAGCATGACGGCGGCGTTGGTGCACTGGCCGCCGAGGCTGGTGCCGCCGCCCCGGGAGAACACCGGCGCGTCGAACTGCGCGGCACACCGCCACCGCGGCGACCACGTCGTCGAGGTCGCGCGGGATCACCACGCCGATCGGCACCTGCCGGTAGTTGGAGGCGTCGGTGGAGTAGGCGGCCCGGGTACCCAGGTCGAAGCGGACCTCGCCCGCGCACCGCCCGGCGCAGCGCCGCGGCCAGCCCGCCGGCGCTGGGGGTTGTCCCGCGACGCCGGCCGGACCACCGGCATGGGCAGCGGCGACCGCCACCCATCAGCCGTCCTTCAGCTGCTGGATCCGGTCCTTGAACAGGGTGGTGGCGATGGCCGCCTTGTGCGGCTGGCCGCGCAGGAACGCCAGGCCGAACTTCTTCGCCTGCTCGTAGGTGACCTTGCCGGGCATCGGCGGCTCGTTCGGGTCGACCGCCACGTCCACCAGCGCCGGCCCGTCGAAGGCGAACGCCTCCCGCAGCGCGTCGGCCAGCTCGCCGGGCTTCTCCACCCGGACCCCGTAGCCGCCGGCCGCCCGGGCCCAGGCGGCGTAGTCCGGGTGCGGCTCGCCGTAGCGCACGCCGTGCTCCGGGTAGCCCAGCACCATCTGCTCCCAGAGGATCTGGCCCGAGCGAGTTGTTGTTGTTGATGACCACCCTGATCGGCAGCCGGTGCCGGACGGCGGTGTGGAACTCGGCCATCAGCATGGCGAAGCCGCCGTCGCCGATCGAACGCGACCACCTCGCGGCCCGGGATAGGCGTGCTGGATGGCGATCGCGTAGGGCAGCCCGGGCGCCATCGACGGCCAGGTTGCCGGACAGGTAGAACTCCCGGCCGCCGCGGATGTCCCAGTGCCGGGCCGCCCAGGTGGCGATGGTGCCCGAGTCGCAGGTGAGGACCGCGTCGTCGGCGCACACCCGGTCCAGGGCCCGGGCCAGGTACTGCGGGGCGATCGGGTTCCCGGTCCGACGGACTCCAGGGCGGCCATCCGGTCCCGCCAGTCGAGCATCGCGTGCTGGTAGCGTCTCCAGGTGCGAGCGGTCGGTGCGGCGGGTCAGCCGGGGCAGCAGCGCCTCCAGGGTGGCCGCGGGCGTCGCCGATCAGCGGCACGTCGGTGGGCAGCCGGTTGCCGACCCGGACCGGGTCCAGCTCGATCTGCACCACCTTCACCTTGCCCGGCTCCGGCAGGTGCTTGGTGTACGGGAAGTTCGTCCCCACCATCAGCAGGGTGTCCACGTCGTCGACCAGGTCGGCGCTGGGCGCCGTGCCGAGCAGCCCGATACCGCCGGTGACGTAGGGCGAATCGTCCGGCACCACCATCTTCCCGGACAGCGTCTTGATGATCGGGGCGCCCAGCGTGTCGGCCACCCGCTCCAGCAGGTCGCCGGCGCCCCGGGCGCCGATCCCGGCCAGGATGGCCGCCTTCTGCCCGGCGTTGAGCAGGTCGGCGGCGGCCTGGATGTCGGAGTCGTGCGGGCGGATCTGCGGGGTGAGGTAGATCGGGGCGGTCTTCGGCGGGGTGGCCGGGGCAACGGCCGGCCAGGGGTTGGCGCCCGCGTCGGCGACCTGCAGGTCGTTGGGGATGGTCAGGTGCGCCACCCCGCGCCGGGAGTAGGCGGTGCGCACCGCGATGTCGACCAGCGAGGGCAGCTGCGCCGGGTTGACCACCACCTCGTTGTACTCGGCCACGTCGGCGAAGAGCCGGTCCAGGTGCACCTCCTGCTGGTAGGCGGTGCCCAGCACGCTGGTCTCCTGCATGCCGGTGATGGCCAGCACCGGCGCGTGGTCGAGCTTCGCGTCGTAGAGCCCGTTGGCCAGGTGGATGCCGCCCGGTCCGGAGGTGGCCAGGCACACGCCCAGCCGGCCGGTGGCCTTGGCGTACGCGGTGGCCATGAAGGCCGCCGCCTCCTCGTGGTGGACCAGCACGAACCGGACCTTGTCCCGGTGCCGTCGCAGCCCCTCCATGATCCCGTTGATGCCGTCGCCCGGCAGCCCGAACACGGTGTCCACGCCCCACTCGGCCAGCCGGCTGATCAGTACGTCGGAGACAATCTCGCCCATAGTCCGGCCGCTACCCCGCCGGGGCCGGGCTAACCATCGGCAAGCTCAGTATTTGCTCAGAGCTAACCGGTGTGGCATCGCGGCGCAGTTTGGCCGGACGCCGAATGGGGAATGATCTTTCATCGGGCATCCCCCGCCGATCCGGCGGATCCGACCCGCCGGAGGTGACCTTCCGGTCACGATGACACAGGGTGACCTGCCCGGTCACGATGACACAGGGGTGACCTGCCCGGTCACGATGACACCAGGAGGTTCACCATGACCAGCTATCCGCACCCGGCCACGCGAATGCAGATTCTGCTCGCCGAGGACGACGAGGCGGACGTGGCGCTGGTCGAGGATGCCTTCGCCACGCACGGGCTGACCGGGCAGCTGCACTGCGTCCGGGACGGCGTGGAAGCGCTGGCGTTCCTGCGCCGGGACGACCCGTACGCCGACGCGCCCCGCCCCGACCTGGTGCTGCTGGACCTCAACATGCCGCGGATGAGCGGCCGGGATGTACTGGCGGCGGTGAAGGCCGACGAGGCGCTCAAGACGATCCCGGTGGTGGTGTTCTCCACCTCCGCCGTACCTGCCGACGTGGTGGACAGCTACGGCTCGCACGCCAACGCCTACGTCACCAAGCCCATCGACCTGGAAGCCTTCGAACAGGTCATCACCCAGATCCACGGCTTCTACGGCGACCTGGTCACCCGTCCGCCGGGCGGCCCGCACCGCTGACGGGTCACCGGCGGCGGTGGGCCACCACGATCTCCGGCTCGTCGTCATGCACCGGCTGAAGGCCGGCGCCGCGCAGGTCGTCGGCGAACTCCCCGGGCGGCTGCAGGTAGCCGTCGAACTGGTCGGTGACGGTACGCACCACCGCGTCGCCGTCGCTGACCTGGTAGCTGAACCGCCAGCGCAGCCGCTGCCGGCCGGTCGCCGCACAGTCCACCCAGCCGCTGTACCGGTGCCTGCCGAGCTGCCAGCCGGGCAGTTCGGAGCGGGCCGGCGGCACGACGTCGGGCGGGCGCTGCACCACCAGCCGGCCGCCCGGTACCAGGGCGTCGGCCAGGCCGGCCAGCACGCCCTGACGGGTCGGCCGGTCGAGGGTACCGAGCACGTTGAGGCAGAGCGCGAAGTCGGCGACGGCGGGCAGGCGCAGCCGGTCCATCCCGGCGGCGTGCACCGTGACCCGGTCCGCCAGGCGGGGACGCCCGGCCAGCCGGGACAGCAGTACCGCGCGCATCGCCGCCGACGGCTCCACCGCCTGGACCGGCACCGCGCACCGGGCCGCCAGCAGTTCGGTCGCCACGCCGGTGCCCGCGCCCGCGTCCAGCACGCCGACCCGGGGCCGGTCCAGCCAGCGGTCCAGCAGCCGCCGGGCGCGCCGCTGGTACGCGGTCGCCTGGAGCAGGTCGTAGAACTCGGCGGTGGCGGCGTAGGACGATTCGTCCACCAGATCTCCTCTCCGTCGGTCCTGTTTGGACTTTGCCGCGCTGGGTAGCAGAGGGCTGCCCGCACCGTCGCGGGCGGCGGACTCGGGTGGGGGGTCGGTTGGGTCCCAAGCTGTACAACGTCGTCCGGCTGTACAAGGACGGCGTCGAGGACGGTCACCTTGATGCGGCGCTCGAGAAGTACGTCACCACGGATCTGCGCCAGCACACCCCCGGCCTGGCCGGCGGCCGGGACGGCCTGGCGGCCGCGCTGTGTCCACTGCTCACCCGGTACCGCGACCGGCGCGTGCACCCGCTGCGGGGCTTCGAGGACGGCTCCCGGGTGGTGCTGCACAGCTACCAGTCCTACGGCGGCCGCCAGCTGGAGCGGGTGGTCATCGACGTGTTCGACACCGACGACGCCGACCAGCTCACCGAGCACTGGAGCGCAGCGGTGCCGCTGCGCCCGTCCCGCTCCGGCTACAGCCAGCTCGACGGACCCACGGCGGCCGGCGACCCCGCCCGCACGGCGGCGGCCAAGCGCCTGGTCCGCTCGTATGTCCGGCGCTGCCTGCTGGCCGGCCGGCCCGAGCTGGCCGCCGGCCACCTGCACCCGACCGACTTCGCCCAGCACGATCCGGACATCCCCGGTGGAGCGGCCGGCCTGCGCTGGTACCTGGACCAGCCCGGCGCCCGCCGGCTGGTCCAGCTGGACCAGGTGCTCGGCTGCGGTGACCTGGTCGCCACCACCGGGCGATACGCCGACCCCACCGGCCGGTACCTCGGCTGCGATCTCTACCGGGTGCGCGACGGCCGGATCCTGGACGCCTGGAGCGCCCACCAGCCGCTGCGCTGACCCGAGGCTAACGGCTACGGGCCCGGCTGCTGGCCCGCCGGTTGGCCGCCATGATGGCGTCCACCAGCTCCGCCTTCGACATCCGGGTACGCCCCCGGATCTCCAGGCGCTTGGCCACCTCCAGCAGGTGGGCCTTGGAGGCGTTGGCGTCCACGCCCTCCGCGGTCGGGCCGGCGTTGCGCGGGCCGCGCCGGGCGGCCTGCCGGTCGCTGGGACCCTTGTGCTCCTTCGGCTCCCAGTGGTCGCCGACCTTCTCGAACGAGTGTTTCAGGGCGGCGAACGCGGTGCGGTGGCTGCGCTCGCCCTCGCCGTACTGCTCGACGGCCGAGTCGTGGGTGGCGGACCAGGTCTGGCGGGCCTTCTCCGGTGAGCGCCGGAGCGTACTGGGCAGTTCCTCGCGTGCGGGCATGCTGTCCTGGCTACCCGGTCGGGCCGCCGGCAAACACCGCCCGGCTCCCGCACGCAACCCGGCTCCCGCACGCAAACGCCGTGTTTGGGCTGCACCGCCCCGGGTAGTCGGGCCGGCGGGGGCTCCGGCGGGTAGGGAGCGAGCATGAAGGCAGTTGTGTGGCACGGCAAGCGCGACGTACGGGTCGACACCGTCCCGGACCCGCGCATCGAGCAGCCCGACGACATCGTCATCAAGGTCACCTCATCCGGCATCTGCGGATCTGACCTGCATCTCTACGAGGTACTCGCGCCGTTCATGACCGAGGGCGACATCCTCGGCCACGAGCCGATGGGCGTGGTGCAGGAGGTCGGCCCGGCGATCCGCAACGTCCGCCCGGGTGACCGGGTGGTGATCCCGTTCAACATCTCCTGCGGGCACTGCTTCATGTGTAGCCGGGGCCTGCACAGCCAGTGCGAGACCACCCAGGTGACCGAGGAGGGTACCGGCGCCGCGCTGTTCGGCTACACCAAGCTCTACGGCCGGGTACCCGGCGGCCAGGCCGAGTACCTGCGCGTCCCGCAGGGCCAGTTCGGCCCGATCGTGGTCCCGCAGGGGCCGCCCGACGACCGCTTCGTCTACCTCTCCGACGTGCTGCCCACCGCCTGGCAGGCGGTCGAGTACGCGGCGGTGCCGCAGGGCGGCTCGGTGGTGGTGCTCGGGCTGGGACCGATCGGCGACATGTGCGCCCGGGTGGCGATGCTGCGCGGCGCCGGCACGGTGATCGGGGTGGACCTGGTCGCCGAGCGGCTGACCAGGGCGGCCGGGCGGGGTGTACACACCCTGGATGTGAGCACCGACGACGTGCCGGCGGCGGTCCGCGAGCTGACCGGCGGGCGCGGCGCGGACGCGGTGATCGACGCGGTCGGTATGGAGGCGCACGGTTCGCCGGTGGGCAAGCTGGCCCAGCAGATGGCCGGACTGCTACCTAACCGGCTGGCGGAGAAGCTGATGACCACGGCCGGGGTGGACCGGTTGGCCGCCCTGCACCTGGCCATCGACCTGGTCCGCCGGGGCGGCACCATCTCGCTGATCGGCGTCTACGGCGGGATGAGCGACCCGCTGCCGATGATGGTGCTCTTCGACAAGCAGATCCAGCTGCGCATGGGCCAGGCCAACGTGCGCCGGTGGAGCGACGAGATCCTGCCACTGCTCACCGGCGACGACGACCCGCTGGGCGTGGACGGCTTCGCCAGCCACCGGGTCCCGCTCGACCAGGCGCCGCGCGCCTACCAGGACTTCCAGGACAAGAAGGACGGCACCGTCAAGGTGCTGCTCCGGCCGTGACAGCAGACCAGTACGGCGGGTCGGCTCCGGACCACCGGGGGCCGACCCGCCGCCGTTGTCAGTCCGGCGGGTCGATGCGCAGGTCGTTCCAGTCCACCACCCGGATGTGGCGCCGCACGATCCAGTGGGCCAGGGTGCTCAGCAGCCAGGGGCCGCGTTCGTCCGGGGATTCGTAACCCAGCAGCCGACCCCACGGGCCCTTGCTGACCAGGGCGGCCCTGACCCGCGCCGGCGCCTTCGGGTCGCCGTCGATGACCAGGTCCAGCACCCGGCCGAGCGGCTGGCCGGCAAGGTCGCTAGCCGGCCGCCCGATCAGCTGGTACGAGCGCAGCACCACCGCGCCGGACGGGTTCGGGCCGCGACGGTCACTGTCGGAGGCTGCGGCGCCGTGGTCACCGCCCGGCACGTGCGGCTGCCCGTCCCGCGCCGGCACGTCCGGCTCCCGGTCAGACGCCGGCATGGCCGGCTCCGGGGATGCGGCCGATCAGGTTGGTGCGCAGCCACTGCTCCAGCGCGGGTTCGGTGAGCAGGTCACGCGGGACCGACAGGGTGATGGCCGGGCCGATCTCGGCGACCACCTCGTACGGGATGCGCAGCGGCGCGGACTCCTCGTCGCCGCGCAGCCGCCGGGCCGAGCCGGCCAGCGCCGTGCCCAGCGCGCCGCCGAGGCGCTCGCCCAGCGGCTCCTGCCCGACCAGCAGCGCGGTGACCCGGGGCGCTTCGCCGGGGTCCACGGTCAGCTCGACGTCGTCCACCTTGCCGACCAGCGCCCCGGTGCGGTCCACGATCTGCCGGTCCAGCAGGTGGAAGCCGATGAAGGTGTCCATCGTCAGTACCCTCCCATTCCGGTCATCACCATGAGCGGCACGGCGGCCACCGCGGCCGCCACGATCACCACCAGGAAGACCAGGCCGAAGGCGTTGGCGAAGCGCCCGTTGACCTTGTCGCCGAGGTAGCGCCGGTCGTTGGCGACCACCAGGATCGGCAGGTACGTCAACGGCAGCGCGACCGCGCTGAGCACCAGCATGTACTCGGTGAGCTGCACCGGGTCGATGGTGGTCAGCAGCGCCGCGAACGCCAGCGCGATGCTCACCAGCAGCACGGTGTGGAACCGGGCAGCCTGCCGGGGCCGCAGGTACTTGCCCCACGGCCAGCCGAAGTACTGCCCGACGGTGTACGCCGCCGACAGGCTGGTCTCCATCGCGGCGCCGAAGGTGGCCGCGAAGAAGCCCAGGATGGCCAGGCCCAGGCCGACCTTGCCGAAGGCGATCACGGCCGGCAGGGCCACCTGGTTGAGGCTGTCCACCGAGACCTGCCGGGGGTAGAACACCAGCGCCGAGGTGACCAGGATGGACAGCGCCAGCAGCCCGCCGAGCGGGAAGCCGAGGAAGACGTTGATCCGGGACTGGCCGAGGTCCTTGGCGGTCCACCGCTCCTCCACCCCGCCGGAGGAGAAGAAGAACACCTCGTAGGGAGTCAGCGCCGAGGCGAACAGGGAGACCGCCAGGAACCAGTAGTTCGGCCAGTTCTCCCCCGCCGGCGGGGAGATGTGCCGCGCCTGCCCGGCCAGCGCCGGCCAGTCGGCGTGCAGCTGGAAAGCCGCGACAGCGAAGACCACCAGGGCCAGCCCGGCCAGGCCGAAGATCCGCTCCAGCGTCTCGAACCGGACCCGCCACAGCGCCAGCCACAGCACCAGCGCCACCGCCGGCAGCCAGACCAGATAGGTGGTACCGGAGAGCAGCTCCAGGGCCAGCGCCACGCCGCCGATCTCGGCACCGATCGTCAACAGCGTCACCAGGTACGAGGCGGTCAGGTTGGCCAGCGCCACCCGGGGTCCGAGGCGCTCGCGGACCAGGTCGAAGACCGGGCGCCCGCTGACCGCCACCACCCGGCCGGCCATCTCCGCGTACGCGCAGATGCCCAGCACCCCGAGCCCCAGCACCCAGGCGTGGCGCAGCCCGAACCGGGAGCCGGCCGCCGAGCCGGCGACCAGGTCACCGATGTCGACGAAGCCGCCGATCGCGGTGAGGATGCCGAGGGTGATACCCAGCAGCTTCTTCACTTGTGCCGGTCCACGAAGTCGCTGAGCTGGTCGGCCACCGGGTCGAGGGCGGGCAGCGCCCGGGCGGCCGCACCGGCACCGGCGTCCTCGGCCACGCGCAGGTTGCCCAGCACGGTGACGGCGGACAGCAGCAGCGGCCCCAGCTCGTCCCGGATGCCTTCGGTGGCGTCGTCGACCGGCGTGGCCGCCGCGAACTGTTTCCAGGCCCCGGCCAGGGTGTCGCTGCTGCGCTGCAGGGTGCCGTCGGTGAACCGGCCGGTGGCCTTGCCGGCCAGCTGCTCCTGGACGGTCAGCTGGGCGGTGGCCAGCGCGTTGTAGCCGGACTCGGCGGCCTGCACGGCGGCCCTGCGGTAGTCGTGGAAGTCGGGCGGCCTGGTCAGGAAGTAGCCGAGCACCGCCCAGATCAGCACCAGCACGACCGGCAGCGGCCACCAGCGGCGCAGCCCGCCGTTCACCGCCGCCGCCCTCCCGCCACTCTCACAGGTCCTGGCCGGAGCCCGAGCCGGTACGCACCCCGTGGGTGTCCCGCAGTGGCAGGTACGGCTCGTCGTCCGGGTCGTGCCCGGCGTGGATGGCCCGCTGGCGCTGCAGTTCGGCGTCCACCTCGGCGCCCACCAGGATGGCCAGGTTGCTGATCCACAGCCAGATCAGGAAGATGATCACCGCCGCCAGGCTGCCGTAGGTCTTGTTGTAGGAGCTGAAGTGCGTGACGTAGAGCGCGAACCCGGCGGAGGCGATGATCCACACCAGGACGGCCAGCGCGCTGCCGGGGCTGATCCAGCGGAAGCCGCCCTGGCGGGCGTTCGGCGCCGCCCAGTAGAGCACCGCGAACAGCAGCGCGATGAGTACGGCCAGCACCGGCCACTTGGCGATGTCCCAGATCCGTACCGCGGTCGAGCCGACGCCGATGAGGCCGCCGACCCGGCGGGCGAGGCTGCCGGTGAAGACGACGCAGAGCGCCGCGATCGCCACGATGACACCGGCCAGCACGGTGACGCCGAGCCGGATCGGCAGCTTCTTCCAGATCGGCCTCCCCTCGGGGACGTCGAAGATGGCGTTGGCCGCCTGCATGAACGAGCCGACGTAGCCCGACGCCGACCACAGGGCGCCGACCAGGCCGATCAGTGCGATCAGCCCGGCCGTGGACTGCTGGCCCTCGTTGAGGTTCTTCAGCGCCTGGGTGATGATCTCCTTGGCCGGACCGGGGGCCAGCGATTCGACGTTGGCCAGCACCTTGTCGGTGGTGCTCTTCCCGGTCAGCCGCAGCAGCGTCACCAGGACCAGCAGCCCCGGGAAGATCGACAGGATGGCGTAGTAGGTCAGCGCCGCCGCCCAGACGGTGAGGCTGTCCTCGCTGATCTGTCTGGGGATCCGCTTGGCCGCCTGCCAGAAGCCACGGCCGCCCAGGTCCCCGACGCGGTCCGGCCCGTGCTCGGCGGTCGGCGCGGTGGGCAGCGCGTCGTCGCGGCTCACTGCGCCACGCTCCCGTCCCGCCGCTCGCGCGCGGCCACCGCCGGCTCGGGCGCGCCGGTCAACCGCCGGGCGCCGTCGGCGATCCGGTCGTAGGCGGGCCGCCCGGCCCGGGTGCCCAGGACATAACCGACCGCCAGTCCGGCCACCAACATCATCATCCGCATGGTCAGCTCCCTACCATCCGTGCCGGCTACCCGGGTACTCCTGCCCGGGCCGGCGAGATCCAAACCTCAGCGGGCGGGCGCGGGTCGCAGGTGGACCACTTTGGTGGCGGTGAACTCGTCGAGCAGCTCCGGGCCGTAGCCGTAGCCCTGGCCGCTGCCCCGGCGGGGGTGCGCGGCTCCGCCGGGGGCGCCGCCGAACACGTGGTTGATCTTGACGGTTCCCACCGGCAGCTCCCGCCAGGCCCGCTGGGCGTGCGTCATCGAGCCGGTGAGCACCGTGGCGGCCAGCCCGTAGCCGCTGTCCGCGGCGCGGCGCAGCGCCTCGTCGAAGTCGGCCACCACGGCCACCGGCGCCACCGGGCCGAAGGTCTCCTCCCGCAGCACCGTCATCTCGTCGGTACAGCCGGCCAGCACGGTCGCCGGGTAGTGCGCGCCGGGCCGGTCGTCGTACTCGCCACCGGACAGCAGCGTCGCCCCGGCGTCGACCGCCTGGCGCACCTGGGCGTGCACGGCCTCGCGCAGCCGCCGGTCCACCAGCGGTGCCACGGTGCGCTCCTTGGCCAGCGGTACCAGCTCCGCAAGGAACGCCTCGGCGATGTCCCGGTGCACGTAGATGCGCTCCACGGCCACGCAGAGCTGCCCGGCGTTGGCGAACGCGCCCAGCGCCGCCTGCCCGGCCGCCCAGGCCGGGTCCACGTCGGCGTCGACCAGCAGCGGATCCTTCCCGCCGTTCTCCAGCAGGGCCTTCGCCCCGGTGCGGGCGGCGGCCGCGGCGATGGCCCGGCCGGCGGCGGTCGAGCCCACGTGCGCCACCAGGTCGACCGGGGCGCCGGCCAGCCTGGCCCCGACCTCGGCGCCGCCGGTCAGTTCGATGAGCACGTCGGCGGGGAGCTGCCCGGCGAGCAGCTCGGCCAGCCGGCGGCCGGTACCGGGGGTACGCTCGCTCGGCTTGTGCACCACGGTGTTGCCGGTGACCAGGGCCGCGCCGATCAGCCCGCAGGCCACCGCCACCGGGTCGTTCCACGGGGTGATGACGGCGGCGACGCCGCGCGGCTCGTGGACCATCAGGTCGGTGGCGTCCGGGTCGCCGGCCAGCGCCCGGCCCCGGTGCAGCGGCCCCAGTTCGGCGTACTGGCGCAAGGTGGAGACTCCGGCGTGGACACCGGCGAGCGCCTCGTCCCGCGGACGCCCCATCTCCCGGCTGGTCAGCTCGGCCAGCTCGGCGGCGTGCGCGGCCAGCCGGTCGGCGGCCGCGGCGACGGCCTGTGCCCGGGCGGCGGGAGCGGTGCGCGCCCAGCCGGGCGCCGCCGACCGGCTGCGCGTCACGGCGGCATCCACGTCGTCCGGCGTGGCCGCCGGCAGCCGGGTCACCGGCGAGCCGTCCGCCGGGTCGGTCTTGACGATCCACTCCTGCTCAGCCACGCGCGGCCCCTCTCCTGAAGCAAACCACGGTCAGCTGCCCACGTCCGCGGCGTTCACACCGGCGACGCTCAGCTGTGCGCCGCACGCCTGAGCGTCAACCGCTCGCGCCGGCGGCCCCGGCCGGTCACCAGTGCACGTCGGCGCGTACCGGCCAGGGCTGTCCCGGACCGTAGGGGGTGCGCTCCCCCCACGGGTCGGCCACCGGGTCCGTCACTACACCTCCTCAGAGGATCGGCTTGCCGCCGGTGACCGGGAGGATCGCGCCGGAGATGTAGCTGGCCTCGTCGGAGGCGAGCAGTACGTAGGCGGGGGCGACCTCGACCGGCTGGCCGGGGCGGCCGAGCGGGGTGTTGCGGCCGAACTCGGCCACCTGCTCGGGCGGCATGGTGCTGGGGATCAGCGGCGTCCAGATGGGGCCGGGCGCCACGCTGTTGACCCGGATGCCCCGCTCGCCGAGCAGCTGCGCCAGGCCCGCGGTGAAGTTCGCGATCGCGCCCTTGGTGGTGGCGTAGGGCAGCAGGGTGGGCCTGGGCATGTCGGAGTTGATGGACGAGGTGTTGATGATCGACGCGCCCTCGCCCAGATGCGGCAGCGCCGCCTGCACCAGCCGGAACATCGCGGTGATGTTCACGTCGAAGGTGTGCTGCCACTCCTCGTCGGTGATCTCCTCGATCTTCTCGTGGGTCATCTGGTACGCGGCGTTGTTGACCAGCACGTCGATGCGCCCGAACTCGGACACGGCGCGCTGGATCACCGCCCGGCAGTGGCCCGGGTCGGCGAGGTCGCCCGGCACCAGTACGGCGCGCCGGCCGGCCTGCTCGACCAGGTCGGCGGTCTCCCGGGCGTCGTCGTGCTCGTCCAGGTAGGAGATCAGCACGTCGGCGCCCTCCCGGGCGAAGGCGATGGCCACCGCTCGGCCGATGCCGCTGTCCCCGCCGGTGATCACGGTGGCCTTGCCGGTCAGCCGCCCGTGCCCCTGGTAGCTGTGCTCGCCGTGGTCCGGCTTGGTGCCCATGGCGTGCAGCGACCCGGGTGGCCGCTGGGTCGGCTCGGACTTCTGCTGTTCCTGGTTCAGCTGTTCCGGCGCTGTCATGACGCTCCCTTCCCGCGAGGGTGGTCTGCTACCCGCTCCTCGCGGGTGTCGGCTACCCGGCCGGGCGGCGTTCACACCGGACCGGACGGGCTTTTTCGGCCCGCTGCCGTGCGGTCGCCGGCGGGGTGGCCAGTTCGTCGGTTCGGTCCGGTTTAGCCGGCTGCCCTGGTGGTAGCCCACCCTGTCGGCTCCGGCGGCCGCGCGACCGAGCACCGTCCGGGGCGTTTCACCTGCGAAGGAGCACCGCATGACTGAGCCGGACCGGGCCGGGGACAGCGCCGGCCGCAACCGCCACGTGGCCGCCGCGCGTACCGACAGCGCCGGGCACGTCCTCACCACCGACCAGGGCACGCCGCTGGCCGACACGGACAACTCGCTGCTGGCCGGGGTCCGTGGCCCCAGCCTGCTGGAGGACTTCCACCTCCGCGAGAAGATCATGCGCTTCGACCACGAACGCATCCCGGAACGGGTGGTGCACGCCCGGGGCTCCGGCGCACACGGCTACTTCCAGGTCTACGAATCGCTGGAGCGCTACACCAGCGCGGCTTTCCTGTGCGACCCGGGCCTGCGTACCCCGGTGTTCGTCCGGTTCTCCACCGTGCAGGGCTCGCGCGGCTCCGCCGACACGCCCCGCGACGTGCGCGGTTTCGCCACCAAGTTCTACACCGAACAGGGCAACTTCGACCTGGTCGGCAACAACATGCCGGTCTTCTTCATCCAGGACGGCATCAAGTTCCCCGACCTGGTCCACGCGCTCAAGCCCGAGCCGCACCACGAGATGCCGCAGGCCGCCTCGGCGCACGACAGCTTCTGGGACTTCGTCACCCTGGCGCCGGAGACCATGCACCACCTCATCTGGCTGATGAGCGACCGGGCGCTGCCGCGCAGCTTCCGCACCATGCAGGGCTTCGGGGTACACACCTTCAAGCTGGTCAACGCGGCCGGCGCGGTGACCTTCGTGAAGTTCCACTGGTCACCGGTGGCCGGGGTGCACTCGCTGGTGTGGGAGGAGGCGCAGCAGATCTCCGGCAAGGACCCGGACTTCAACCGGCGCGACCTCTGGGAGTCCATCGAGGCCGGCCGCTACCCCGAGTGGGAGCTGGGCATGCAGCTGATCCCGGCGGAGCGGGAGTTCGACTTCGACGTCGACCTGCTGGACCCGACGAAGATCATCCCGGAGGAGGTGGTCCCGGTGACCCCGGTCGGCCGGCTCGTCCTGGACCGTAACCCGGACAACTTCTTCGCCGAGACCGAACAGGTCGCGTTCTGCACCAACAACGTGGTCCCGGGGATCGCCTTCACCGACGACCCGCTGCTGCAGGCCCGAAACTTCTCCTACCTGGACACCCAGCTGACCCGCCTGGGCGGGCCCAACTTCGCCCAGATCCCGATCAACCGGCCGCTCGCCGAGGTGCACAACCACCAGCAGGACGGCTTCCACCAGCACCGGATACCCACCAGGCAGGTCAACTACCACCCCAACTCGCTCGGCGGCGGGCAGCCCGAACCGCGTCCCGACCTGGGCTATGTGCACCCGCCGGAGCGGCTGGACGGCATCAAGGAGCGCAAGCGCAGCGCCTCCTTCAACGACCACTACAGCCAGGCCCGGCTGTTCTGGAACAGCATGTCCGGGTGGGAGCGTGAGCACATCGTCGCGGCCTACGCCTTCGAACTCGGCAAGGTGGCGCAGCCCTACATCCGGGCCCGGATGGTGGAGCAGCTGGCCCGCATCGACGGTGAGCTGGCCGGACAGGTGGCCGGCAAGCTGGGCATCCCGGCGCCGGAGCAGGTGGCGGTGAACGACGGTGCCGCGTCACCGGCGCTGAGCATGGCGCTGCCACCGGCGCCCGGCAGCGCGGTGGCGCACGCCCTGCAGCCCGGCGTGGTCGGGCGCAAGGTGGCCGTGCTCGCCGGGGCCGGCTTCCGGATGGGCAGCGTGGCAGCCCTGCAGGAGGCGCTGACCGGGGCCGGCGCGGTGGTCGAGCTGATCGGCCCGACCGGCGGGGCGGTGCCGGCCGAGGACCGCGACCCGGTACCGGCCACCCGCGCACTGAGCACCACCGCATCCGTCCTCTACGACGCCGTCGTGGTCGCCGACGGCGCGGCGGGCGTCACGGCGCTGGCCGGCGACGGGCTGGCCGTGCACTTCGTCGCCGAGGCGTACCGGCACGCCAAGCCGATCGTGGCGCTCGGCGCCGGCCGCGCCCTGCTGGACCGGGCCGGCCTGCCCGCCCCGGACGGCCCGGCCGACGGCGTGCTGGTCGACGACGACGGCGTGGACCTGGCCGCCGAACTGCTGACCGCGCTGGCCGGGCACCGCACGTTCAGCCGCCGGCAGATGAGTGCGGTGCCGGCGTGACCGGCGCCACGCCGGACGCATAGGTCCGGAGCAGGTGGGTAGGCCAGGGGGGACGACGAGACGAGAGGAGTGCCGATGAGCACCGTCACCGAGTCCGTGGACGTCAACGTGCCGGTCCGCACCGCGTACAACCAGTGGACCCAGTTCGAGACGTTCCCGCAGTTCATGGAGGGTGTCGAGCGTGTCGTCCAGGTGGACGACACGCACACGCACTGGGTCACCAAGGTGGCCGGGGTGCGGCGGGAGTTCGACGCCGCCATCACCGAACAGCACCCGGACGAGCGGGTGGCCTGGAAGAGCACCGGCGGCGACACCAGGCACGCCGGCGTTGTCACCTTCCACCGCCTCGACAACGACCACACCCGGGTCACCATCCAGCTGGAGTGGCAGCCCGAGGGCGCGGCCGAGAAGGTCGGCAGCGCGGTGGGCGTGGACGACCGGCAGGTGAAGGCCGACGCCAAGCGGTTCAAGGAGTACATCGAGCAGCGCGGCGCGGAGACCGGTGCCTGGCGCGGGGACGTCCCCCGCCCCGGCGCCTGATCCCTCCCCGGTGACGACGGCGCCCCGGCCCCACGGCCGGGGCGCCGTCGCGTGCCCCGACGATTGCCGGTGCACCGGTTTGAACGCGCACCCGCCGGGTAGCGCCCGGCCGTGCGGGTACTCGGAATCAACGCGATCTTCCACGATCCGGCGGCGGCACTCGTGGTGGACGGCCGGATCGTGGCCGCCGCCGAGGAGGAGCGGTTCAGCCGCCGCAAACACGGCAAGCGGCCGGTACCGTTCGCCGCCTGGGAGCTGCCCGAACAGTCGGCGGCCTGGTGCCTGGCGCAGGCCGGGCTGACCCCGGCCGACCTGGACGCGGTGGCCTACTCGTTCGACCCGGCGCTGTGCCTACCCGGCGGCATCGACTCCGACCCGTGGGACTGGCTGCGGGTCGAGTACGCCACCCGGGCGCCGCAGTTCCTGGCCACCGCCCTGCCCGGCCTGGACCCGGCCAAGGTGCGCTTCGTCGCCCATCACGTGGCGCACGCCGCCTCGGCCGCGCTGGCCGCGCCGGCCGACGCCGGGCACGGCGACTGCGCGGTGCTGGTCCTGGACGGCCGGGGCGAGCGCGCCAGCCACCTGGCCGGCCGGTACCGGGACGGGCAGCTGGAGCCGCTGGCCGCCCAGCCGCTGCCGCACTCGCTCGGCCTGCTCTACGAGGACCTCACCGAGGGGCTGGGCTTCCTGCGCTCCTCCGACGAGTACAAGGTGATGGCGCTGGCCTCCTACGGCAAGCCCCGGCACCTGCCCGACCTGCGCGACTGCACTGCCCCGACGGGGCCGGCGGCTTCGTCATCGACCCGGAATCGACCTGGGCCGGTACGCGCCGCCCGTGCCGCCCGGCGGCGCGCTCGACGAGCGCCACGCCGACCTGGCCTCCAGCGTGCAGACCCGGCTGGAGGAGCTCATCCTGGAGCTGGCCGGCTGGCTGTACGACGCCGCCGGTGGCCCCGAGTCCATCACGTTGGCCGGCGGGGTGGCGCTCAACTGCGTGGCCAACGCCCGCCTCGTCGCGGAAGGCCCGTACCGGCACGTCTGGGTGCAGCCGGCGGCCGGCGACGCCGGTACGGCGCTGGGCGCCGCGCTGCACGTGGCCGGCCAGTTGGAGGCTGCCACGCCGGGCCCGATGCCGACGGCGGCGCTCGGGCGCGGGTGGAGCGACGACGAGTTGGAGGCGGTGCTGCGCCGGGCCCGGCTGCCGTACCACCGGCCGGAGTCGATCGCCGCTGAGGCGGCCACGGTGCTCGCCGGCAACGGCATGGTCGCCTGGTTCCAGGGGCGCAGCGAGTACGGTCCCCGGGCGCTCGGGCACCGGTCGCTGCTGGCCCACCCGGGGACGCGGCCAACACCGAGCGGCTCAACGAGGTGAAGGGGCGCGAACAGTTCCGCCCGATGGCGCCGATGGTGCTCGGCCGAGCGGGCCGCCGAGATGTTCGAGGGGCAGCTGCCCAGCCCGTACATGCTGTTCGTGCACCGGGTCCGCCCGCAGTGGGAGCGCCGGCATGCCGGCGGTGGCCCACGTGGACGGCACCGCCCGGGTACAGACCGTGGACGAGGCCGACGAGCCGCTGGTCGCCGGGCTGCTCGCCGAGTTCGAGGCGCGCACCGGCCTGCCGGTGCTGGTGAACACCTCGCTCAACACGGCCGGCCGCCCGATGGTCGACACCCCCGTCGACGCGCTGGAACTGTTCGGCTCCGCGCCGGTGGACCTGCTGGCCCTCGGGCCGTTCGCGGTCCGCCGCCCGGACCTGGCCGGATGACCGGGCGGCCCGCGACGCCCGGTGCCGGCGTGGTGATCAGCGTCGTGGTGCCCACGCTCGGCCGGCCCAGCCTGGACGCGTTGCTGGACGCCCTGGTACCACAGCTGTACGCCGACCCGCAGGAGGTGGAGCTGCTGCTGGTCGACGACCGCCCCGGTGCTGGCGGCGCCGCTGGCCGCCCGGGCACCGGCGCGGGTGCTGCGCGGGCGCGGCGGCCGGGCCGGCGGCGGCCCGCAACGTCGGCTGGCGGGCCGCCGGCGGTGCCTGGGTGGCGTTCCTCGACGACGACGTCTGTCCCGGCGCCGGGCTGGCTCACCGCGCTGCGGCGCGACCTGGCCGTACCGGCCGGGGTGGCCGGTGTGCAGGGGCGGCTGCGGGTGCCGCTGCCGCGACCGCCGCCGACCGACTGGGAGCGCAGCACCGCGCGGCTGGGCAGCGCCCGGTGGATCACCGCCGACATGGCGTACCGGCGGCCGGCGCTGGCCGCGCTGAGCGGCTTCGACGAGCGGTTCCCGCGCGCCTACCGGGAGGACGCCGAGTTCGCCTTCCGGGTCCGCGCGGCCGGCTGGCGGCTGGTCACCGGCGAGCGCCGCAGCAGCCACCCGGTACGCCCCGCCGGCGGGTGGGTGAGCCTTGCCGGCCAGCGCGGCAACGCCGACGACGCGCTGCTGCGCCGCCTGTACGGCCGTGACTGGCACGAGCTGCTGGCCGCGCCGAGCGGCCGTCGGCGCCGGCACGCGGCGGTGGTCGGCGCCGGGGCAATCGCCGTGGCGGGTGCCGCCGTGGCCGTGGCCGGCCGGCTGGGCGCCGAGCGCAGGTCCGGGCGGCTGCTGCGCCGGGTCGGCGCGGCCACCGCGCTGCCGGCCGCGGTGGGCTGGCTGGCCGGGACGGCCGAGTTCGCCGCCCGCCGGCATCGCCGACGCCCCCGCCGAGCGCGACCGTCCGATCCCGACACTGGTCACCACGGTGCTGATCCCACCGCTGGCCGTCGGGCACTGGCTGCGCGGCTGGCTGGCCCACGCAACGCCCAGCCCTGGCCGGCGGGCGACGGCAGCGCGCGGACAACGGCGGGGCCGGCCGGCGACAACGGCGGACACGCCCAGCTGCGACAGGCCGGCGGCGACGGCGAAGAAAAGATCATCCCGGGCGTGTTTATCAGCGGTTCCCACGGGTAGCCGGGCCGCCATGTGGGCATCCGCGAAGCCGCCTGCCGGCCGTTGGACAGCGGTGCTGTTCGACCGGGACGGCACGCTGATCGAGGACGTGCCGTACAACGGTGACCCGGAACTGGTCCGCCCGGTGCCGGGCGCCCGCGCGGCGCTGGACCGGCTGCGCGCCGCCGGCCTGCGCATCGGGGTGGTGACCAACCAGTCGGCGGTCGGCCGGGGCATGATCACCTCGGCGGACGTGGACGCCGTCCACGAACGGGTCGAGCAGCTGCTCGGCCCGTTCGACACCTGGCAGGTCTGCCCGCACGACCCGTACGCCGGCTGCCGTTGCCGCAAGCCGGAGCCCGGACTGGTCGTGGCGGCCGCCGCCGCGCTCGGCGTCCCCACCACACACTGCGTGGTGGTCGGCGACATCGGCGCCGACATGGCCGCGGCCGCGGCGGCCGGCGCGGCCGGGCTGCTGGTGCCCACCGCGCTGACCCGGTACGGCGAGGTGGCCGCCGCCCCCGCGGTGGCCGACACGCTGGCCGACGCCGTCGACCAGATCCTGCTCCGCGCCGACCTGCCGGCCCGCCCCGACGCGGTACCGGCAACGCCCGGCGCCCACGTGCTGGTGGTACGCGCCGATGCGGCCGGCGACGTACTGCTCACCGAACCGGCGATCCGGGCGGTGGCCGCCCGGGCGGAGAAGGTGACGCTGCTCTGCGGAGCACGCGGCCGGGCCGCCGCGGCGCTGCTGGACGGCCCGGCCGACATCCTGGAGTAGCCGCTGAGCTGGATCGACTCCAGCGCCCCGGGACCGGCTCCGGGCGGCGTCGCCGCAGCTGGTGGCGGAGCTGGCCAGTCGGGCCTTCGACGAGGCGGTCATCTTCACCTCGTTCCACCAGTCGCCGCTGCCGCTGGCCCTGGTGCTGCGGGAGGCCGGCGTACCCCGGATCTGCGCGATCAGCGACGACTTCCCGGGCCGCCTGCTGGACGTGCGGCACCGGGTCCCGGACGGGCTGCCGGAGGCGGAGCGGGCACTGAGCCTGGCCGCCGCGGCCGGTTACCCGCTGCCCGCCGAGGAGTCCCCGGTGCCCCGGGTCCGGGTGGCGCCGCGCCAGCGCGACCCGCGCCGGGTGGTGCTGCACCCCGGCTCCTCGGTGCCGGCCCGCACCGCCTCGGCGCAGGTCTGGGCAGGCTTCGTCGCCGCGCTGGCGGACGAGGGCTTCGAGGTACTGGTCACCGGCGCACCGGCCGAACGGCCGCTGGACCGCCGCCGTGGCCGGCAGCGCCGGACGCGACCTCGGCGGCCGCACCGACCTGCGGGAACTGGCCGAGCTGCTGGCCGGCGCCGGGGTCGCGGTGGTCGGCAACACCGGGCCGGCGCACCTGGCGGTGGCCACCGGCACCCCGGTGGTCAGCCTCTTCGCCCCCACCGTCCCCTATGGACAGTGGGGGCCGCACGGGGTACGGCACGTGCGGCTGGGTCAGCCGCTGGCGCCGTGCACCGGCACCCGGGCCACCAGCTGCCCGACGCAGACCCATCCGTGCCTGGACAGCGTCACGCCCGCCGAGGTGGTGGCCGCCGTGCGGACGCTGACCAACCCGTCGCTGCGCCCGGCCGGGCGGGGGTAGCCGGTCGTGAGGATCCTGCTCTGGCACGTGCACGCGGCCTGGGCCACCGCGTTTGTCAGCGGCGCGCACAGCTACCTCGTCCCGGTCACCGACGACCGTGGCCCGTACGGCCGGGGCCGCCCGCGCACCTACCCGTGGCCGGACTCGGTCACCGAGGTCACCCCGGACCAGCTGCGCGACACCGACGTCGACCTGGTCCTGCTGCAGCGCCCCGAGGAGTACGAGCTGGCCGCCCAGTGGCTGGGCCGCCGCCCCGGCCGGGACGTGCCGGCGGTGTACGTGGAGCACAACACCCCGCGCGGCGACGTGCCGGACACGGTGCACCCGTTCGCCGACCGGGACGAGCTGACCATCGTCCACGTCACCCACTTCAACCAGCTCTACTGGGACTGCGGCCGGACCCGCACGGTGGTCATCGAGCACGGCATCCCCGACCCCGGGCACCGCTACACCGGCGAGCTGGCCCGGCTGGCCGTGGTGGTCAACGAGCCGATCCGGCGCAACCGGGTCACCGGTACCGACCTGCTGCCCCGCTTCGCCGAACTGGCCCCGCTGGACGTCTACGGCATGGGCGTGGCTGACCTGGGCGCGCACCTGCGGGTACCGCTGACCGCCTACGACGACCCGCCGCAGGCGACCATGCACACCCAGCTGGCCCGGCGCCGGGCCTACCTGCACCTGTTCCGGTGGACCTCGCTCGGGCTGTCCCTGCTGGAGGCGATGAGCCTGGGGCTGCCGGTGGTGGTGCTGGCCGCCACCGAGGCGGTCGAGGCGGTGCCGGACGCCGCCGGGGTGGTCTCGACCCGGCTGGACACCCTGGTCGCCGGCGCCCGCCGGCTGCTGGAGGAGCCGGAACAGGCGCGCCGCGCCGGCCGCATCGGCCGGGACTGGGCACAGCAACGTTACGGGCTCAAACGGTTCCTCGCCGACTGGGACACCCTGCTGCAGGAGGTGGGCAGATGCGCGTCGCACTGATCTCCGAACACGCCAGTCCACTGGCCCAACCGGGCGGCCCGGACCACGGCGGCCAGAACACCCACGTGGCGGCGCTGGCGGTCAGCCTCGCCGAGGCCGGTCACGAGGTCCGCGTCTACACCCGGCGGGACAACCCGCACGCCCCGGACCTGGTGCAGCTGCACCCCGGGGTGGCCGTGCTGCACGTGCCGGCCGGGCCGGCGACCCGGCTGCCCAAGGACGAGCTGCTGCCGTTCATGGGCGCCTTCGGCCGCTGGCTGGCCGACGAGTGGTCCGGCGGCGGCTGGCGGCCGGAGGTGGCGCACGCGCACTTCTGGATGAGCGGCCTGGCCGCGCTGACCGCCCGGGCCCGGGCCGGGATCCCGGTGGTGCAGACCTTCCACGCCCTGGGCACGGTCAAGCGCCGCTTCCAGGGCGACGCCGACACCTCGCCGCCCGGCCGGATCGGCTACGAGCGGGTGCTCGGCCGCCAGGTCGACCGGGTCGTCGCGCAGTGCCGGGACGAGGTGGAGGAGCTGTGCGCGATGGGGGTACCGCGCAGTGCCATGGCGATCATCCCGTCCGGTGTGGACAGTGCCCGGTTCACCCCGGAGGGCCGGCGCGCGCCGCGCGAAGACGGCCTGGCTCGCCTGCTGGTGGCCGGCCGGCTGGTGCCCCGCAAGGGACTCGGTGACCTGATCCGGGCGCTGCCCCGGATCCCCGGCGCCGAACTGGTGCTCGTCGGCGGGCCGGCCGGCCGGCCGGTGGGCGAGGACCCGGAGGCCGCCCGGCTGCTGGCCGCCGCGCAGCGGCTGGGGGTCGCCGACCGGGTGCGCTTCCCCGGCGCCGTGCCGGTGGAGGAGATGCCGGCCTGGTACCGCTCCGCCGACGTGGTGGTCTGCCCCGGCTGGTACGAGCCGTTCGGGCTGACCGCGCTGGAGGCGATGGCGTGCGGCGTGCCGGTGGTGGCCAACGCCGTCGGCGGCTACCTGGACACCGTGGTGGACGGCGTCACCGGCGCGCTGGTACGCCCCCGCGACGTCACCGCACTGGCCGACACGCTGCGCCGGCTGCTGGCCGACCCGCTGGGGCTGACCCAGCTCGGCGCGGCCGGTGCCGACCGGGCGCGCAGCGCCTACACGTGGACCCGCACCGCCGAGCGGCTGGCCTCGGTGTACCAGGACGTCACGGCGTCGGTACGCCCGGGCAGCCCGGCCCTGGCCGATCAGGAGGCATCGTGACCGACCTGCTGTACCAGCACCTCGACCAGCTGGCCGGGGCGCTGCCCGGCTACCGCGCGCAGGCCCGGCAGCTGGCCGACTGGGGAACCGAACTGGCTGCCGTCCTGGGCAGCGGCGGGCGGCTGCTGGCCGCCGGCAACGGCGGCTCCGCCGCGCAGGCCAGCCATCTGGTCGCCGAACTGGTCGGCAAGCTGGACGTGGACCGGCCGCCCCTGTCGGCGGTGGCGCTCAACGCCGAGACCTGCGGGGTCACCGCGATCGCCAACGACTACGGCTACGCCGAGGTGTTCACCCGCCAGGTGCGCGCCCACGGGCGCCCCGGCGACGTACTGGTGCTGCTGTCCACCAGCGGACGCTCGGCGAACCTGCTGGCCGCCGCCCGGGCCGGCGCGGAGCTGGGGATGCGGGTGTGGGCGCTGACCGGGCCGCCGCCCAATCCACTGGCCGGCGCCGCCCAGCGCTGCCTGGCCGTCCCGGCCGGGGACCGCAAGGTGGTGCAGGAGCTGCACCTGACCGCCGTGCACCTGCTGTGCGGCTATGTCGACCAGGCGCTCGGCGTGGCACCGCAGCGGGACAGCGTGGCAGCCCAGCGGGACGGCGTGGCGCCGGGACGGGAGGCGGCGTGGGCGCCGGCGGTGGGGTGAACGCCCCACTGGTGGTGATCGGCGACGCGCTGCTCGACCGGGACCTCGCCGGGCGGGTGGAGCGGATCTCCCCGGACGCGCCGGTGCCGGTCTTCGCCGAGGACGGCGGTGACGACCGGCCCGGCGGCGCGGGACTGGCCGCCGCCCTGGCGGCCCGCGCCGACGGCCGCCCGGTGACCCTGGTCACCGGGATCGGTGCGGACCCGGCCGGCGACCGGCTGCGCGGCCTGCTCGCCGCGGCCGGGGTGGACCTGGTCGAGCTCGGCTACGACGGTCCGACCGGGGAAAAGGTCCGGCTCTACGCCGACGGTCAGGTGGTGCTGCGGATGGACCGCGGCTCCCGGCCCGGCGTGGTCGACCCGGCCGGCGTGGACCTGCGCGGGCTGCTCCGGTCCGCCGGCGCCATCCTGGTCAGCGACTACGGCCGCGGGGTCACCGCGCAGCCGGCGGTACGCCAGGCACTGGGCGCGGTGGCGGCCCGCCGGCCGGTGGTGTGGGACCCGCATCCCCGGGGCGGCGACCCGGTCACCGGCAGCCGCCTGGTCACCCCGAACGAGGCGGAACTGGCCGCGCAGGGCGGCGTGGGGCACGGCGCCCGCCGGCTGCCCGCGGTCGCCTCCGCCGCCGAGCAGGCCCGGCAGCGCTGGGGCGCCACGGCGGTCTCGGTCACCCTGGGCGCCGACGGCGCGCTGCTCGCCCAGGGCGGCGCCGCCCCCATGGTGGTCCCCCCGCCGACGCGCGGGCACGGCGACACCTGCGGCGCCGGTGACCAGTTCGCCGCCGCGGCGGCGCTGGCCCTGGCCTCCGGTGCGCTGGTCTCCGAGGCGGTACAGGCGGGCGTGGTCAAGGCGGCGGCGTTCGTGGCGGCCGGCGGGGCGCGCGGCGACGGCGGGCAGCGCTCCCCCGGACCCGGCGCCGCCGGTACCGGCATCGCGGCCGCCCGGGAACTCGCCGCCCGGGTACGCGCCCGGGGCGGGGTCGTGGTGGCCACCGGCGGCTGCTTCGACCTGCTGCACCCGGGGCACGTGGCCACCCTGCGGGCCGCCCGGCGGCTGGGCGACTGCCTGATCGTCTGCCTCAACTCCGACGCCAGCGTGCGCGCCCTCAAGGGACCCGACCGGCCGCTGTCACCGGCCCGGGACCGGGCCACCGTGCTGGCCGAACTGTCCTGTGTGGACGCCGTGGTGGTGTTCAACGACACCACCCCCAGCGGCATCCTGCAGCAGCTGCGGCCGGACATCTGGGTGAAGGGCGGCGACTACTTCATCGACGACACGGCGCTGGCCGACGGCGCGGGCGCACTGCCGGAGGCGGCGGTGCTGCGCAGCTGGGGCGGGCAGACGGTGGTCGTGCCGTACCAGCCGGGCCACTCGACCAGCGAACTGATCCGACTCGCCCAGGGCGGCCAGCTGGCCCCCCGGCCGAGTCGCTGACCAGGAACGGAGAAGCACAGATGGGTACAGGACGGGTACTGGTCACCGGCGGCTCCAGCGGACTGGGCGCCGCCGTGGTGGCGGCGGTCGGCGCGGCCGGCGGCAAGGCGTACGTGCTGGACCGGCAGCCACCGGCCGACGGGGTGCCGTACGTGGCGGTCGACCTGGCCGACCCGCGGGCCGCCGAGCGGGCCACCGCGCAGGCGGCCGAGCTGGCCGGCGGGCTGGACGCGGTGGTCACCGCCGCCGGCATCGACACCCCGGGCCGGCTGGCCGACGTACCGGCCGCCGACTGGGAGCGGGTGCTGGCAGTGGACCTGATCGCGGTGGCCGCGGTGGTCCGGGCGGCCCTGCCGCACCTGCTGGAGTCCCGGGGCCACGTGGTCACCGTCGCCTCCACGCTGGGCGTACGCGCCGTCTCCGACGCCACCGCCTACTGCGCCGCCAAGTTCGGCGTGGTCGGCTTCACCCGGGCGCTGGCCGCCGAACTGGCCGGGCAGGTGGCGGTGACCCTGCTGGTGCCGGGCGGCATGCGGACCCGGTTCTTCGACGGCCGCACCGCCCAGTACGCCCCCGGCCCGGACGCGCACCTCAACGACCCGGCCAACGTGGCCGCCGCGGTGCTCTACGCGCTCGGCCAGCCACCGGGCTGCGCCGTGCGGGAACTGGTCCTCACCCCGGACGTGGAGCCGTCCTACCCGTGAGCGTCTTCGTCCTCCGGGCGCTGGGCATCGGCGACCTCGCCACCGCTGTCCCGGCGCTGCGTGGGCTGCGCGCCGTGTACCCCAGCCGGCGGCTGGAGCTGGGTGCGCCGCAGTGGCTGGCGCCGCTGGCCGCGCTGAGCGGCGCCGTCGACCGGCTGGTACCGGTCGACGGGCTGCCCGGGCCCGGCAGGCGGCTGCCGGTGCAGGAGCCGATGGTGGCGGTGAACCTGCACGGCCGCGGCCCGCAGTCGCACCGGGCGCTGCTCGCCACCCGCCCGGGTGAGCTGCTCGCCTTCGGCAACGAGGAGGCGGGCGTGGCGGGCCCGCCCTGGCGGCCTGACGAGCACGAGGTGGCCCGCTGGTGCCGCCTGCTGGACTGGTACGGCATCCCTTGCGCGGCAAGCGATCTGCGGCTGCGCGTGCCGCAGGTACCGGCGCCGGTGGTCGGGGCGACGATCGTGCACCCCGGGGCGAAGGATCCGCAGCGGCGCTGGCCGGCGGGGCGGTTCGCGGCGGTGGCCGGCGCGCTGCACCGGGCCGGCCACCGGGTGGTCGTCACCGGGGGCCCGACCGAAGCGGCGCTGGCCGGCCGGGTGGCGCACGCCGCCGGACTACCCGACGACCGGGTACTGGCCGGGCGTACCCACGTCGGTGACCTGGCCGCGCTGGTGGCCGCGGCCCGGGTGGTGGTCAGCGGGGACACCGGCATCGCCCACCTGGCCACCGGCTACGGCACACCGTCCGTGACCCTGTTCCACCGGGTCTCTCCCGCGCTGTGGGGCCCGCCCCCGGAGCTGCCGTGGCACCGTCCACTGTGGCTGCCGGAGGCCGCCCATCCGTTGGGCGCCATCAGCTCCGAGCAGGTTCTGGCGACGGTCGACGCGGTGCTCGCCGCCGTGGCCGGCGATGACCGGGCGGCGCGGGCCGGCCACGACGACGGCCCGGCCACCGCGGTCGTGGCGGGCGGCGTGCACTGACCTGCTGCCCGTCTGACCGGCGGCGGCGAGGTCCGTCAGCCACCTCGGCCCGGCTTGTTCGGGCTGGTGGAAATCCCGTCGACGGACGGTGTCGGCGTTTGCCGCGCCCTGCCAGCGGGGGTAACGTCAGCACGAAGGAATTAGCCGTTTTGCGAGTGCCGCCCTGTGTCCGCGGTGCTGACGGAGCCGTCTGTGTGGGTTTCCGTCGTCACACCGGACGGAGGATACGGATGTCGACGGCACCGGCAGGTACCCCAGTCGTCGGTTCGTTGCAGCCGGTGGTTGCCCGCCCGAACCGTTTCGTGCCAGCCCACCGTCACGCGTGTCCGAGCCGCGATCGTGCGGGTGGGAACGGTTGCCACGGAGGGGGAACGTGACGGTCTCCATCGACCGACGCGCGCTGGCGGCGAGCCTGCGCCGGCTGCAGCAGCCGGACAGCCATGCGCTGCTGGCCCAGTCCCTGCGCCGGGTGGTGGATGCCTGTATCCACATGTTCACCGTCACCGGCAGCGGGCTGATGCTCGCCGACGAGCAGGGCGACCTGCGCTACGCGGTGGCCACCGACCCGGCCAGCCAGTACCTGGAGACGGCCCAGCTGCGTACCACCGAGGGTCCGTGCGTGGACGCCTACGTCCACGACACCGTGGTGACCTGCACCGACCTGGCCACCGATCCGCGCTATCAGCGACTGGCCCGGCGGCTGGGTAGCGTTCGCTTCCGAGCGGTGCTCGGGGTGCCCATCCACCTGGCCGGCATCACCGTGGGCAGCCTGGACGTCTACGCCGACGCGCCGCGCGACTGGCAGCCGGGCGAGTGCGACGCCATCGCCCGCTACGCACACGTGGCCGACGCGATGCTGACCGCGGCGGTGAGCGCCGAGCACGCCGGGGAACTCGCGGCCCAGCTGAGCTACGCCGTGGAGCACCGCGCGCCGATCGAGCGGGGCGTCGGGTACCTGATGGCCCGGGACAAGCTCGCCCAGGCGGACGCCTTCAACGAACTACGCAAGGCCGCCCGGGCCAGCCGACGCAAGATCGGCGACGTGGCGGAGACGCTTCTGGAAACCGGCTACCTGCCAGGCGAGGCGGACCAGCGCTGAGCCGTTCACCATGATCCACCGGCCGGGGCCCCGGTGAGCGCAGAGGAGATGAAAGACCATGCCAGCCAGGAACACCCAACTGCGATCCAGCGGCAAGCCGGCCACCGGCCGGTGGCCGGGCGCCAGCGAGGACCCCGACGCCCGCGCACTGGCCGCGGTCGCCCACCTGGACCCCGACCATCCGCACCGCAGGCGGGTCCGCGACCAGGTGGTCTGCGCCAACCTGCCGATGGCCCGCCGGCTGGCCGGCTGCTTCGCCGGTCGCGGCGAGTGCCTCGACGACCTGGTCCAGGTCGCCAACCTCGGGCTGGTACGCGCGGCCGAGCGGTTCGATGCCAGCCACGGCGTCTCGTTCGCCGGCTTCGCCGGCCCCACCATCCTCGGCGAGCTGCGCCACCACTTCCGCGACACCCGCTGGCACCTGCGGGTGGACCGCCGGTTGCAGGAGCTCTACCTGGAGGTGCGGCGGGCCGCCGACGAGCTGACCCAGGAGTTCGGCCACCGGCCCACCGCGGCGGAGCTCGCCGACCGGGCCGGCCTGGACCGGCGCGACTGCGAACAGGCGCTGGCCGCCGCGGGGGCGTTCCAGCCACTGTCGCTGAACCGGCCGATGGACAGCGACGACTCCGCGGCCGACCTGGTGGAGCTGCTCGGCGGGCGCGACCCCGACCTGGAGGCGGTCACCGACCGGTTCGCCCTCACCCAGGTGGTCGCCGACCTGTCGCCGACCGACCGGCAGCTGCTGACGCTGCGCTTCTACGCCAACCTCACCCAGGCCGAGATAGCCGGCCGGCTCGGGGTCTCCCAGATGCAGGTGTCCCGGCTGCTCGCGGCGCTGCTCGGGAAGCTGCGGGTGGCGCTGCTGGCGGAGTGAGCCGCGGTTTGGACCCTGTCGGGCCGGGGTAGGCGAGTGCTGCCCAGCCGTGCCAGCACCGGGAGGTGTCACAGTGTCCACCGACGCGATCGTCATCCTGAAGGACGAGCACCAGCAGATGCGCCGTCTCTTCAAGCAGTTCCAGCAAGCCGGCGAGCGCGCCACAGCCGAGAAGGGCCGGCTGGTCCAGGAGATCATCGGCGCGCTCACCGCCCACACCTACATCGAGAACGAGTGCATGTACCCCGAGGTGCGCCGGCTGGTGCCGGACCTGGAGGACGACATCCTGGAGTCCTACGAGGAGCACCACGTGGCCGACCTGCTCACCGCCGAACTCGAGCAGATGGACCCGTCCGAAGAGCACTTCGTGGCCAAGACCACGGTGCTGATGGAGAACGTCACGCACCACATGGAAGAGGAAGAGTCCGAGTGGTTCCCGAAGGTCCGGGCCGCGCTCGGTCGCCGGCAGCTGCAGGACATCGGCGAGCGCATGATCGACCTACGCCGGGACGCGCCGCGCCGGCCCAGCGACGCCAAGGCACGCCGGTCCGCCGCTGACGCCACCCGGGCCTGAACCGGACCGGCTGTCCGTCCGCCCTGGGCGCGGCCGGGGTCAGGTAGCGGCAATCCCCCGGTCGGGGTGTTTGCGCCGGCCGGTGCGGGGAACACCGGAGTGGGGGCGACGGGCGAAGGGGAGGACGACCGTGGGTGCACGCGCGAGCCGGCTCGCGTACAAGCCGGTGGGGCTGCTGCTGGGAGTGGCCGCCGGAGCGATCTCCAGCCTGGTGTTCAAGCAGGTGTGGAAACACCTCAGCGACGACGGCGACGCCCCGGACGCGACCGACGAGGAGCGCGGCTGGGCCGAGATCCTTGCGGCGGCGGCCCTGCAGGGCGCGATCTTCGCGGTCGTCAAGGCAGCGATCGACCGGGGCGGCGCCAGCGGGGTACGGCGACTCACCGGGCGGTGGCCGGCCTGAGGCCGCCGGCGAAGACGACAGCCACCAGAGTGAAGGAGTACAGGCAATGGTGAAGACGGTGTCATTGGCCACCGGACTGGCGCTGGGCTACGTGCTCGGCGCACGCGCGGGCCGGGCCCGCTACGAGCAGTTGGTCACCCGGGCGCAGCAGTGGGCGGAGCACCCCACGGTGACCCGTGCCCGCGAGCGGGTCAGCCACGCCCTGTCGGACGCGGCCGAACGCAACGGCGTCGAGGTTGCCCCGCCGTCCCCCACTCCCCCGGCCGTCACGGCCGCCCCGCGCAGCAGCGGGAGGAAGACGGTCGGCGCGACCACGGTGCTGGACGCGGGCTGAGCGCGACGAGATCCGGGGCCGGGACCCAACTGGTGGTCCCGGCCCCGTCGCGTGTCCGCAGTGGGTAGCCTCGGACCTTGGCAGGGCCTACCGCGACGCGGGGTACGCCATCCGCGTGCGCGGCGGTGCACGACCAGCGCAGAGGAGAACCCGATGCACTTCGTGGTGAAGAAGTCCGGGAACAACGAGTACCGGTTCAACATGGTCGCCAACAACGGCAAGGTCGTCGCCACCAGCGAGACCTACCAGCGCAAGCAGGCGGCGCTGGACACCATCGAGGCAATCCGGCACGACGCGGGCGCCGCCCGGGTCGAGGACGAGACGGCGGTACCGGCCGGCTGAGCCGGCGCAGGTAATTCGGCCGGCTGAGCCGGCGCAGGTAATTCGGCCGGCTGAGCCGGCGCAGGTAATTCGGCCGGCTGAGCCGGTGGCGGCGCCAGCGGCGTCAGGTGGATTCGTCGAGGCGTGGGAAGACCGACTCGCGGAGCAGGACGTTGATCGCGGCGGCCACCGGGATGGCCACCAGTGCGCCGATCAGGCCGAGGACCGCGCCGCCGATGAGCACGGCGATGAGCGTCGCGGTCGGCGGCACCTCCACCGCGCGCCCCATGATGCGGGGCACGATGAGGTAGTCCTCGGCCAGGCGGTACACCACGTAGAAGACCAGGGTCGCGATCGCCACGGGTAGCGACACGGTGAGCGCCACCAGCGTCACGATGGCTCCCGCGGCGGTCGACCCGACGATGGGTACCAGGTCGAAGAGCGCCACCATGATGGACAGCAGCACCGGGTAGGGCACGTGGAAGGCGAGCAGCCAGACGAACGTGCCGGCCCCGGCGATCAGCGACGTCAGGATGTTGCCCAGCACGTACGCGCCGACCTTGGCGAACATGTCGTCACCGAGCAGGATCGCCCGGGGACGGCGGGCCGCGGGTACCAGCCGGTAGATCAGCCGCCGGATCCGGGGCAGGTCGGCGAGCAGGTAGATGGTGAGCACCAGGACGGTCAGCGTGGCCACCACGATGCTGCCCACCACGCTGCCGGCGCCGATCGCCCCGTGTACCGACACCTTGGCCTTGGCCAGCTCGTTCAGCCGGTCCTTGAGGTGGAACTGGTTGTCCAGGCGGACCAGGGTGGGGCTGCGGTCGAGCAGGTGCTGCAGGTAGCCCGGAGCGTCCTTGGTGATCGCGGCGACCTGGCTGACCAGCAGCGGGATGGCGGCCGCGAGGAACCCGCCGACCACCCCGACGATGCTGCCGGCGACCGTCGCGATCGCCGCCCAGCGCGGGAAGTGCCAGCTCGTCAGCCGCTGGACGGCCGGCTCCAGGCCGATGGCGAGGAAGAGGGCCAGCCCGATGAGGGCGAGTACGCTGCTGGCCAGCACCAGCAGGTGGCAGATCACGTAGGTGACCGCCACCCCGCCCGCGCCGAGCAGTCCGATCATGAACGGCGACCGGCGGCTCAGCGGGGGCCCCGGGGTACCCAGCACCGGAGTGCTCTCGGCGATCTCCTCCGCCTCCGCTTCGGCCGCCGCCACCAGTTCCTGGGCCCGTGCCTCCAGCTCTTCCGCGGTGTCCGGCGCGGCCCGTCCGGCCGGCTGATCCCGGGCCGGCTCGCCGGTGTCCGCCTCCTCGTCCTGCGCCGCCAGTTGCTGGGCGCGGACCTGTACCGCTACGTCGCCCTCCGGCGTGCCATCGCCGGTCGGGTGTTCCGCACGCTGGTCCGGGATCGTCACGAAGCCCCTCCTCCGCCGGGCCCGCACGGGCTGAGGCGCCCCTGCAGTACCCACCGTCGGCGTCGCCGAAACCCCTGGTCGGCTGGTGACCGGCGGGTCCCCGCCGGGACGGCCGCCGTGGTCAGCCCGTCGTCGGGCCGAGCGGTGCGGCAGCGTCCGGCCCGGGTGCCGGGGACGCCTCCCTGAGCTCCACCAGGATGGTCCGGGTGGGGGTGTCGCCGATGTTCTCCCCGGTGTGTTCCTGGGCGCCGAGCCAGCGCACCTGACCGGCGGCCAGCTCCAGCTCGACGGCGCGGCCGTCGGCGGTGACCCGGCGCCGGAAGCCGGTCAGGGTGACCATGACGCTGTCCGGGTGGCGGTGCGGACGGGTCCGGGCGCCCGGCTCGTCGCGGTACTCCAGCACCCGAACGCGGTCGTTGGCGAAGATCACGTGGTAGCGATCGGGGTCGGTGACGATAGGGTCGGTGGCGCCACCTTCGTGGGACTGTAGTTCCATGGGACCACCGTACCATGAAGGGATGGCCGTACCATATGAGGCGACCGGGCGTACCCGGCAGAAGTCCCGCACCCGACAGGCGCTCGTGACGGCCACCCGGCAGCTCCTGGCCGGCGGGGGCGCACCCCAGGTCGAGGACGCGGCGGCCCGCGCCGGCGTGTCCCGAACCACCGCCTACCGCTACTTCCCCAACCAGCGCAGCCTGCTGCTGGCCGCCCATCCGGAGATCTCCCCCGACTCGCTGCTGCCGGCCGACGCCCCGGCCGAGCCGGCGGCCCGGCTGGACGCCCTGATGGCAGCCTTCTGCCGCTACAACCTGACCTGGGAACCACAGCTGCGGACCGCGCTGCGACTGTCCCTGGAGCCGGACGCCGGACCCCGTCCGGCGCTGCGGCAGGGGCGGGCGATCGCCTGGATCGAGGACGCCCTGCGCCCCGTGCGGGAGCGACACCCGCACGTCGACACGGCGGCCCTGGCGGTGGCGATCCGGTCCGCCACCGGGATCGAGAGCCTCATCTGGCTGATCGACATCGCCGGCTACAGCCGGGACCGGGCCACCGAGACCGTCCGGGCCACCGCCCAGGCGCTACTGGCCGGCGCCATCGCCGGCTGACGGCCGGGCAATCGGGCCAGCCGGCTGACGGCCGGGCAATCGGGCCGGCCGGCTGACGGCCGGGCAATCGGGCCAGCCGGCTGACGGGTCGTCCAGCGCGGCCTGCGTACCGGGGCGCCGGGCGGTTCACCGGGTGCGCCGCGGCGTCAGCCGGGTAACGTGCGGTCATGGCCCAGGTGAAGATCTACGGCGAACGCGAGCACCTGCGCGGTATCCGCCGGCCGCTCTCCGCGGCGATCCACGAGTGCCTCGTCGAGGTGCTCCAGCTGCCCGGCGAGAAGCGGTTCCAGCGCTTCCTGCCGATGGACTCCGACGACTTCCTGCACCCGCGCGGGCAGGCGTACACGGTGATCGAGGTGTCCATGTTCGAAGGGCGCACCACCGACACCAAACGGGCACTGATCGGCGCGCTCTACAGCCGGTGGGCGGCGCTCGGCCAGGTTGCGGACGACCTGGAGATCACCATCCACGAGACGCCGCGCGGCAACTGGGGCATCCGCGGCGTCCCAGCCGACGAGCTCGTCCTCACCTACCCGGTGGCCACATGACCGGTGAACTCGTCCTCGTCCGGCACGGCGCGACCGAGTGGAGCCGGGCCGGCAGGCACACCTCGGTCACCGACCTGCCGCTCACGCCCGAGGGCGAGGAGCAGGCCCGGCAGCTGACGGCGGCGCTCAAGCAGTTCCGGTTCGCCGCGGTGCTGTGCAGTCCACGACTGCGGGCCCGGCGGACCGCCGAGCTGGCCGGGCTGGGCGTCACCGCGATCGACGAGGACCTGGCCGAATGGGCGTACGGCGAGTACGAGGGCGTCACTACCGCCGAGATCCGCCGGCAGCGCCCCGACTGGCTGCTGTGGCGGGACGGCTGCCCCGGCGGGGAGTCCCCGGAGCAGGTGGCGGCCCGGCTGGACCGGGTACTGGTCCGGGCCGAGCAGGCCGCCCGGGACGGTGACGTGGCGCTGCTGGCGCACGGGCACAGCCTGCGGGTGGCCGGCGTGCGCTGGCTGGGCCTGGCGCCCAGCTACGGGGCCGGACTGGTGCTGGACACCGCCACGCTCTCCCTGCTCGGCCACGAGCACGGCGAACGGGCCATCCGGCGGTGGAACGCCCCGCCCGCCTGACGATCAGCCCGCCGGGGCCAGCGGACGCCCCTCGTACGGGGTGGAGAGCACCACAGTGGTCCGGGTGGTGACGTTGGCCGCCACCCGGATCTCGTGCAACAGCCGTTCCAGGTCACTCGGGCTCTTCACGCGGACCAGCAGCAGGTAGAAGTCGTCCCCGGCCACCGAGTAGCAGGATTCGATCTCGGGCAGCTTGGCCAGCCGCTGGGGGGCGTCGTCCGGGGCCGCGGCGTCGATCGGCCGGATCGCCACGAACGCGGTGAGCGGCAGCCCGACCGCCTCGTGGTCCAACCGGGCGGCGTACCCCTGGATGACGCCGCGCTGCTCCAGCCGGCGGACCCGCTGGTGCACGGCGGACACCGACAGCCCCACCCGTTCGGCGAGGTCGGTGTAGGACAGCCGGCCGTCCGCCGAGAGCGCGGCGACGATCGCGCGGTCGATCTCTTCCACGCCACGAACCTACCGCCCCCGACCGCCGCGTCGACAGGGCATTGCGCCCACACCGGCAACGCCGCGCCAGGCGGTCGCCCGGGCAGCACCGGGTCCGGTGGTCAGATCTGCGGTGGTCGGTGCGGCGACGCGGGGCCGCCCGGCATCGGCATGCGCAGTTCACCGGGGAGGGTGACGGTGATGCCGTGACCGGGCGCCGGGCGCAGCCGTACCCCGTCGGCACAGGCCAGCAGCTGGCCGACCTGGTCGGCGTCGGCGGTGCCGAGGGCCAGGTGCCGGCGGGCGACGGCCACCGCGATCTCCTCGGCCAGCGGGGACCCCTCCCGGGTGAGGTCCGGGCTGCCGATCGCCAGCCGCCACTGCCGCCACCGGTCGCTGCCGTAGAACAGCAGGTGGGAGTCGCCCTGGTCGGAGGCGACCCAGATGCCCACCCGGCTGATCGAACGGAAGCCCAGGTGGCCGCCGAGCACCTTGCCGGCCTGCGGGTGCCCGGGCCGGTCACGGTAGGGCCGGCAGCCGAAGACGACCCGCTCGCCGGTGACCGTCGCGGTGCACCGGGTCGGCGCCCGCCAGGCGTCCAGCCAGCTCAGCGTGCCCGGAACCCGGGAGGAGAGCACCACCGAGCAGCCGGGTACGGCGGCCACCACGGCCTCCTCCGGCGCGGTGACGGGACGCTCGGAGCCGCACAGGAAGGTGGGCGCGAAGGGGTCTGCCGGCTCCGGAACCCGGTCGTCGCGGGCGACCAGGGGGACCAGCGGACGCTCGGCGCCCCGGTCCCGGGTGCCGCGTTCCGGGCCGACGCCGTCGGGTCGCTCCCCGGAGTGCTCCATCGCCGCCCCGCCCTGCCGCCGGTACGGCCGGGTGCCGCACCGTCCCACTGTGCCGCCGGGCAAGCGCCGCCGCCTGATCCACAAAGGGGGGTCAGCGCCGGTCGGCCCTCACTGTGGTCGGCGGGCGGTCGGCACCCGCGCCTCCACCCACAGCAGGTCGCCGTCGCGCTGGGCGCCGACCTGCACGGCGGCGGCCGGCGCCGTGGGGAGGTCGGCCGGGTCCAGGTCGGCGTCGGCGACCACGCTCACGGCCACCTCGCCGCGGGCGGCGGTGACCGTCACCCGGGCGTGGGTACGCGCGGCGGTGAGCACCGCGATGGGTGGTTCGGTGAGCGCCCGCCGGGTCAGCACCGGCAACTCGGCGGCGGCCCCCATGGTCACCAGATCGACCAGGACGCCGTTGCGCTCGGCGATGTCGGCGCAGGCGCGCAGCTCGTGCAGCAGCGGATCGGGGACGTCGTCGGTCTCCACCATCAGCCGGCGCAGCCGGGCCGCCTCGGTGGCGCAGCGCCGGCGTACCTGCGGGTCGCCCGGGTCGGCGGTGCCGTAGCCCAGCTCGGCGAGCAGGTCGGCGACGCCTTCGCGGAGCAGCCGGTACCGGTTGGCCCGCACCCGGTGCGCCTCGTCGGCGGCCGCCTGGGCGGCGGTGAGCGCAGCCCGGGCGGCCGCCGCCTGGGCGACCAGGCTGGCCGCGCCGCGCAGCGCGTGCACCGTGCCGGCGAGCCCGACCTGCAGCGAGCCGGTACCCACCACGATCATCAGGTACCGGGCGATCTCGCTGCGCCCGGCGTCCCCCTCGCTGGCCAGCCGGACCAGCATGAGCAGCGCGTTGGCGCCGAGCAGCGGGAGCAGCCCGGCCAGCGGCCGGCGCCAGAACACCACGATCGCCAGCCACCCGATCGCCCCCCAGGCCCAGTTGGCCTGACCGAGCACCTGCTGGTCGGAGCTGGTGACGTCGACCGCCCCGGCGATGGCCAGCAGGGCGGCGCCGACCGGCCACGGATGCCGGACGGTCCGGTCGGCACGCACCAGCGCGAGGCACAGCCAGCCGGCCAGCCCGGCGAAGAGCAGCCAGGCGAGCACCGGTACCAGCGGCGCCCGCCACTGGTCGCGCCCGCTGAGCGTGGCGGCCGCGTCGTTGGTCAGGTGCCAGACGGCGATGATGAGCACCAGCGCCAGCGCCACCCGGCGGGTGTACTCGGTGCGTACCAGTGCCCCGGAGTCCTGCGCCGGCTCAGCCATCGCCCCACTCCAACAGCACCGTGGTGCCGGCACCGGGCCGGGACCGCACCTGCGCGGATCCGCCGACGGCGCGCATCCGGCCGATGATCGCCTCGCGGATGCCGTACCGGGCGGGCGGCACCCGGGCAGGGTCGAAGCCGCGGCCGTCGTCGCGGACCGCCACCCGGACGCTGCCGCCGGTGACCCGCAGCCACACCTGGGCCCGTCCGGTGTCCGCGTGCTGGGCGACGTTGACCAGTGCCTGGGCGGTGGCGGCGGCGAAGGCGTCAGCGACCCTGCCGGGTACCCGGCAGCCGGCGGTGTGCAGTTCGACGGTCAGCCGGCTGGCCCGGGCGCTCGCCTCGGCCAGCCGTTCGGGCAGGTCGACCAGGTCGTCCGGGACCGGGTCGGCGGAGCGGGGGCGACGCTGTGCGGGGATGTGCGGTGGCGCGTTCAGCCCGTCGATGAAGCCCAGGTCGGCCAGTGCGTGCCGGCGCAGCGTGCCGGACCGGCCGGTGATGGCGCCGGTGCCGACCATGGTCAGGGTGGCCAGCACGGTGTCGTGCAGTTGCCGGTTGTGCTCGCGTTCGGCGCGGCGGCGGGCGCGCCCGGCGACCGCCTGGGCCTGCACCGCAGCCCGGTCGGCCAGCGCCCGGTCAGCCTGCGCCGCGGCCCGGCGGATGAGCCACATCAGCGCGCCGGCCGAGCCGATCTGGATGGCGAAGATGGCGGCCTGGCCCAGCCCGTGGTCGGCCAGGCCGGCCCGGCGGGCGCCGACCAGGTAGCCGGCGAGCACGGCGAGGCCACCGGCGGTGCCGGCCGGCAGCCGCCAGGTGAAGTGGCAGATCACGATGGTGACCGTGCCGGTCACCTCGACCCAGCCGGCGCCGGGTGGCAGCGCGTCCCGGGCGGTCACCTGGACCTGGATGAGACAGAGGGTGACGGTGCCGAGCAGGTCGAGCAGGGTCAACGGGGTACTCAGCCGGCGGCGCAGTGCGACGGCGCCGAACAGCAGCGACCAGAGCAGGCTGGCGACCACGGCGGGCAGGACCCAGCGCGGGCTGGCCGGCGGGGCCAGGCCGATCAGCGCGGCCGCGCCGCCCACCAGCGCCACCACCACGCGCAGCAGCGCGGCCACGTCGGCGGCCAGTCGCTGCATGAGGTAGGTCGCCGGGGCCGGGTGCCCATCCGGGGGGCGGGTCGCCGAGCGCAGCCGGGGTTTCATTCGTCGCTCACGGTTGCCTACCGGATACGGATTGGCAATCGCCGATTCGGACAGCATATTGTCGACAGTTGTTCCGGGTGTGCCGACCTTACGTGCCGGACCTGCGCGCCGGGTACTTGCCCGGGCAACAATCTGGTCCACGATGGACACATGTCCGGCCAACGCGGAGCCACCCCACCCGTACGCGTCGCCGTCATCGACGACCACCCTGTCGTACTGGAGGGCATCCAGTCCTGGATCAACGCCGACCCGCACCGGCGGGTACAGCTGGTCGGGATGTCCGACAGCGTGGACCAGTTCCTCACCGGCGACCGGCCGGACGTGGTGCTGCTCGACCTCACCCTGCACGGGGTACGGGTGGACGACCGGATCGGCGAGCTGGCCCGCTGCGGCCTACGGGTGATCGTCTTCTCCCAGGACACCGAGCCGGCCACCATCCTCTCCGCCCTGGACGCCGGAGCGCTGGCCTACGTGGCCAAGCAGGAGGCCCGCGAACACTGCGTGGAGACCATCGTGACGATCGCCGCCGACCAGCCCTACGTCACGCCCAGCGTGGCCGGCGCGATGGTCACCGACGAACGCCCGGCCAGCCCCAAGCTCTCCGCCAAGGAGCAGGAGGCGCTGCGGCTGTGGTTCCAGGGCATGTCGAAAGCCTCGGTGGCGCGCCGGATGGGCATCACGGAGCACACCGTGAAGCAGTACATCGACCGCGCCCGGGTCAAGTACGTCCGCGCCGGCCGCCGCGCCCCGACCACGTTCGCCCTGCTGGCCAGGGCCATCGAGGACGGCCTGATCGAACCGTCCGAAGTGGGCGAGTACCGCTCCTTCGCCGCAGCGCCCACGCCACCGCCGGCCGACTGACCGCGGCGTCAGGGGCGCCGGCCGTGTACCGCCCAGGCCCGGGCGGTCAGCGCGATGGTGCCGTCCGGCGCGACGGGCAGCCGGGAACGCAGCGTCTCGCGCAGCGCGACCAGCAGGTGCGGGGGCCGGCTGGCGAGGTAGCCCGGCAACGCCCCCTGTCCGCCGAGGAACGGCTGCCAGTAGTCGGCGAAGTCGGCGAAGACGGTGGGGACCTCGACGGCGGCCACCTCCACCCGGGCCAGCCCGGCCCGCAGCCAGGCGTCGGCCAGCGGCTCCGGCCGGCACAGCGGGAAGCGTCGCCCCTCGTCCAGGTCGACGGCGGCGGCGTCGAGCTCGGCGAGGGCGTCCCAGCACAGCCGCATCATCGTCATTCCGTCGGCGTAGTCCCACACGTACGCGGCGACCAGGCCGCCGGGTCGGGTCACCCGGACGAACTCGGCCACCGCCCGGGCCGGCTCCGGGACGAAGTTGACCGCCAGCCCGCTGACCACCGCGTCCACGGTGGCGTCCGGCACGGGCAGCCGCCGGGCATCGGCCACGGCGAAGCCGACCAACGGCCCACCGGGCACGGTGGCGCCCACCCGCTCCCGGGCCTGTGCCAGGTACGCCGCCGACGTGTCCACGCCGAGCACCTGCCGGGGGTCGGCGGCGCCGAGCAGCGCGCCGGTCAGGGCGCCGGTGCCGCAGCCCACGTCCAGCCAGCGCCGGCCGGGCGGCACCCCGAGCCGGGGTACGAACTGCCCGGCCACCAGCCGGCTCCACCGCCCGACGTAGGACTCGTAGGCGGCGCCACCCGACCACCGGTCGTACGTCACGCCGTGAGGCTACCGCGTCACTTGCCCAGCGAGCGGCTGATCACCAGGCGTTGGATCTGGTTGGTGCCCTCGACGATCTGCAGCACCTTGGCCTCACGCATGTACCGCTCCACCGGATGGTCGGCGACGTAGCCGTACCCGCCGAGCACCTGGACGGCATCCGTGGTCACCCGCATCGCCATATCGGTGGCGAACAGCTTGGCCTTGGCCGCCTCCACGCCGTACGGGCGGCCGGCGTCCTTGAGCCGGGCGGCGGCCAGGACCAGCGCACGGGCGGCGGCGACCTGGGTGGCCGCGTCGGCGAGCAGGAACCCCAGCCCCTGGAACTCGATCACCGGCTGGCCGAACTGGTGGCGCTCGCGGGCGTAGCCGGCCGCGTAGTCGAGGGCCGCCTGGGCCAGCCCGACCGCGCAGGCGGCGATGCCCAGCCGCCCGGCGTCCAGCGCGCGCATGGCGATGCCGAAGCCGGCGCCCGCCCCGCCGACCAGGTTCGCGCACGGCACCCGGGCGTCGTCGAAGGCGATCTGGGCCACCGGGGAGGCGCGCAGCGCCATCGTGCGCTCCGGCCGCTGCGGCGCGATGCCGGCGGTGTCGGCGGGGGCGTAGAGGCAGCTGATGCCGCGGGCGCCGGGGCCGCCGGTGCGGCAGAAGATCGTGTAGAAGTCGGCCCGGCCGGCGTGCGTGATCCACGCCTTGGTGCCGTTGACCCGGTACCCGTCGCCGTCCACGGTCGCCCGGGTGGTCATCGACGCCGGATCGGAGCCGCCCTGCGGTTCGGACAGGCAGTAGGCGCCGAGCAGCTCGCCGCCGAGCGCGTCGGGCAGCCAGCGCTCACGCTGCGCCGGGCTGCCGTGTCCGGCCAGCGGGTAGCAGGCCAGGGTGTGCACGGACACCGCTTCGGCCACCGCCAGCCAGCGCCGGGCAAGCTCCTCGACGACCTGGACGAACACCTCGTAGGGCTGGCCGCCGCCGCCGTACTCGGTCGGGTAGGGCAGGCCGAGCAGGCCGGCGCGGCCCAGGGTCCGCAGCACGTCGCGGGGGAACTCCCCGCGCGCCTCGTAGTCGGCGGCGCGCGGGGCCAGTTCCCGGTCGGCGAGCTGGGCGGTCAGCTCCAGCAGGGCGACCGCCTCGTCGGTGGGGAGCAGGCGGTCGACGGCGGTGAGGGTGTACACCCGGTTAGCTTAACGCTCGTTTGGGAACCGCAGGGTGCGCGGACCTTCAGTCGGCGAGCGAGCCGCCGCTGAGGTTCAGCACGGTCCCGGTCATCGCACCGGCGTCGGCGGAGGCGAGGAACACCGCCGCACCGGCCACCTCGGCGAGCGTGGGCAGGCGCCGCAGCAGCGTCCGGTCCGCCATCATCGCGGTGAACTCCGCCGGTGCGACGCCCAGGGCCTGCGCGTGCAGGCCGAAGACGACGTCGATGGTGGCCGTCTCCGGGATCCCGTCGGGGCGCAGGCACACCACGCGGACCCCGCGTGGACCCAGTTCGGCGGCGAAGCCCCGGGTCAGTGCCTCGATCCCCGCCCAGGACGGGCCCATCCCGCCGATCAGCGGTGCGGCCAGCCGAGCGGGAGCGGCGGTCAACGTGATGATCACCCCCGAACCCCGCTGCGCCATGTGCCGTCCCGCCGCCTGCGCGGTCAGGAAGTGTGACACCAGATAGGTGTGGATCGGTGCGGTGAACCGGTCCAGCTCCAGCTCGACCAGCGGCATCCCCTGCACGCCGGGCTGGGGCAGGCCGATCGCGTTGAACGAGATGTCGATGCCGCCGTGCCGGGCGACCACGTCCGCAGCGTGTCCGCGCACCTCCGCCGCCTGCGTGGTGTCGACCTGGGCCGCCTCGGCGGCCCCTCCCCCGGCCCGGATCTCCTTCGCGACCACTTCCACCGCGTCCAGGGTGCGGCCGGCGAGGAGGACCGTCGCCCCTTCGCGGGCGAAGGCGTGGGCCACCGCACCGCCGATCGCGCCGCCCGCGCCGTAGATGATCGCCTTGCTGTTCTCGAGTCGCATGTCTGCCTCCGCTATCGGTTGGGACGCCGTTACAGACCCGGACCCGGTGCGGAATTCATCCGCGTCAAGCTGACGAATTCCGGGCCGCCGGCAGGTCTGTACAGCGAGAGGAGGCTGCCCCGTGCACGCTGTCACGATGAGCCAGTCGCAGCTGGAGTCCCACCGAGGCGAACTGCTGGCCTACTGCTACCGCATGCTCGGTTCGGTCCACGAGGCGGAAGACCTGGTGCAGGAGACCTACCTGCGGGCGTGGCGGTCACGGGACGCGTTCGAGGGCCGGGCCTCGGTGCGCACGTACCTGTACCGGATCGCCACGAACGTGTGCCTCACCGCGCTGCGGCAGCGCGCCCGGCGCGCGCTGCCGTCCGACCTGAGCGCGGCGGACCAGCAGTGGTTGCAGCCGATCCCCGACGCGCTGCTGAGCACCGGCACCGATCCGGCCGCACAGGTGCAGGCACGCACCGGGATCAGGCTCGCGTTCGTCGCCGCCCTGCAGCACCTGCCGCCGATCCGGCGGGCCGCGCTGATCCTGCGCGACGTGCTGTCCTGGCCCGCGGCGCAGGTGGCCGAAGCCCTGGACACCACACCGGCGGCCGTGAACAGCGCACTGCTGCGCGCCCGGGCGCAGATCGCCCAGGTCGCACCCGTCGTCGAGAATGTCGTCGAACCGACCGATCCGCACCGGCGCGCGCTGCTGGACCGCTACGTCGCCGCCTTTACCGACGCCGACGTCGCCGCGCTGGTCCGCCTGCTCCGCGCCGACATCGCCGTGGAGATGCCCCCGGAGCCCCGCTGGCTGCGCGGGCGTGCGGCGGTCGCGCGGTTCTTCGCCGACCACGTGCTGTCCACCCCGGACGAGTTCCGCCTGGTCGCCACCGCGTCGAACGGACAGCCGGCGTTCCTGGCCCACCAGCGTGCACAGCACGGCACGTACCAGCCGCACGCGGTACACGTCCTCACCCTGGACAGCTCGGCAATCGCACACATCGCGGTGTTCCGCGACCCCGGCACCTGCGAGCTGTTCACCCGCTGATACCGCCACGCCGTCCGACGCCACGGCGCACAGGGTCGTTAGAGTGGGCCGGGTGACCGACGCTCCGCTGCTGCTCGTGGACGCTCCCAGCCTGTACTTCCGGGCCTACTTCGGCATCCCCGAGTCGGCTGCCCGGGCCCCGGACGGCAGCCCGGTCAACGCTGTGCGCGGCTTCCTCGACATGCTCGCCACCCTGGTCCGCACCCGCCGGCCCGACCGGCTGCTCTGTGCCCTGGACGAGGACTGGCGCCCGGCCTGGCGGGTCGCCCTGCTCCCGTCGTACAAGGCGCACCGGGTGGCCGCCCCCGGCATCGAGGAGGTGCCGGCCGGCCTGGTCCCACAGGTGCCGCTGCTGCTGGAGGTGCTGGCCGCGGTCGGCATCCCGGCGCTGGGCGCCAGCGGGTACGAGGCCGACGACGTGCTCGGCACCCTGGCCACCCGGGAACCGGCCCCGGTGGAGGTGGTCTCCGGCGACCGCGACCTGTTCCAGCTGATCGACGACGACCGACCGGTACGCCTGCTCTACTGCGGCCGGGGCGTGGCCAACCTGGAGGTCTGCGACGACGCCTGGGTGCGCGCCAAGTACGGCGTCCCGGCCGCCGGCTACGCCGACTTCGCGGCGCTGCGCGGCGACCCCAGCGACGGGCTGCCCGGCGTGCCAGGCGTCGGCGAGAAGACCGCCGCCCGGCTGGTCGACCGGTACGGCACGCTGGCCGCCATCCTCGCCGCGCTGGACGACCCGGCGGCCGGCTTCGCGCCGGGGCTGCGCGGCAAGCTGGTCGCCGCCCGCGACTACCTCGCCGTCGCACCCAAGGTCGTCGCGGTGGCCCGGGACGCCCCGGTCCCCGCGGTGCAGCTGGCCCTGCCCGGCACACCGGCGCAGCCGCAACGGCTGCTGGAGCTGGCGCAGCAGTGGAACCTGGCCGGTTCAGCCCGCCGCCTGGTCGACGCCCTCGCCGGCTGACCGGAGTCGGTGCGGCGCGGTCGGCGTCGAGTCCCGGGCGTCGGGGCGCCGCCGCGGTACCGCCTGCGGCCAGCCGCCGGTGGCGAACCCGGACTGCTCCGAGCGGCGGGGAACAGCCGGCCACGGCACGGCGTTCGAGTCCCAGCCGGGATCGCCTGCGCCCGGACCGGACGGAAGGTAGCCGGCCGGGCGGGTGTCCGGGTGACTACCGTCGATACGTGCCCGCAGCTCCTCCTGGACCTCCCGGTCGCTGGGTCCGGGAACGGACAGCAGGGCGTAGAACAGCGCCACCACCATCGCCAGGGCCAGTACCAGGATGGGCACCAGGAAGGTGAGCGGATCCAGGCCGGCGACCGCGTCCGGGGCGGTGTGCAGGTGCACCCGGATGCCGTACATGCCGACGTAGTGCATGCCGCAGACGGCCAGCGCCAGCAGGGCGGCGGCGCCGACCACGGGCAGCGGGCGGCGTACCGACACCGTGCACCACAGCGCCACGGTGGCCGCCACCACCGCGATGACCACCGAGGCGAGCACGTAGCGCCGGTCGTAGTGCAGGTCACCGGCCAGCCGCATGGCGGCCATCCCGGAGTAGTGCATGCCGGCCACGCCGGCGCCGGTGAGGATGCCGGCCGGGATGATCTTGACCGCCGAGGCGCGGCCGAAGCCGACCAGGAACAGCCCGACGCCGACCACCAGGACGGCGGTCAACCAGCTGGCCACGGTGAGGGCGAGGTCGTAGCGCACCGCGGTGCCGTCCACCGCGAAGCCGACCATGGCCAGGAAGTGCATGGTCCAGATGCCGGTACCGCCGATGGCGAAGGCGGCCAGCAGCAGCCAGCGGGAGCGGGTGGCCCGGCCGGCGGCCGACCGGGCGCGGCCGGTGGCCACCAGGCCGAGCAGCGAGCCGACGAAGGACAGGGCGTAGGCCAACGCCGGGGTGATCCAGCCGTACGCGAACTGGTGAACCATTGGGGGGCCTTCCGCTGGTCATCGAGTGTTCCAGTGGAATCCTCGACGACCTGGTCAGCGAGTATTCCAGAGGAATACTCGCCTATCCAGCGGCGTGGATGGCGATCAGGTCAGCGTGGCGTAGGCCAGCACCCCCCGGGTGAGCGCCCCGATCGCCTGCCGGGCGCTGGTGCGTACCTCCGGCGGCGCCCCCTCGGCCTGGGCGACCTGCCCGAGCAGGTCGACCACCTGGCGGGCCCAGCGGACGAAGTCCCCGGCCGGCATGTCGCCGTCCAGCCCGTGCACGCTGCCCAGCACCTTGGCCAGCGACTCCCCGCGCGCCCAGCGGTACATCGGCCAGGCGAAGCCCAGATCCGGCTCCCGGGTCAGCTCCAGGCCCCGGGCGTGCTCGTCGGCCTCCAGCTCGGCCCACACCTTCAGGGTGGCATCCACCGCGTCGGCGACCGGGCCGCGCGGCAGCGAAGCGCGCTCGTCGGTCTCCCGGCGCGCCTCGTACACCACCACCGACACCGCCGCCGCCAGCTCCGCCGGGGACAGGCCGTCCCACAGGCCACGCCGCAGGCACTCGGCCACCAACAGATCCGCCTCGGTCCAGATCCGGCCCAGCATCCGGCCGGCGGGGGTCACGTCGTCGCCGGCCAGGTAGCCGCGCTCCCGCAGCAGCGCCGTGACCTGGTCGAAGGTGCGCGCCAGCGAGCCGGTACGCCCGGCCACCTTGTCCTGCAGCGCCTGGGTGTCGCGGTCCAGCCGGCGGCGCCGCTCCGCCCAGCGGGCGTGCTCCTCCCGCTCCGGGCAGGCGTGGCAGGGGTGCTTGCGCAGTTCGTGGCGCTGCCGCTCCAGTTCCCGGTCCGCGCCGTCGCTGCGCCGGCCGGACTGGCGGCCGGGGCGCTGCACCTGCGCGGCGCGCAGCGCGGCGGCCAGGTCCCGGCGCTCGGCCGGTGCCCGGTGGTTGAAGTTGCGGGGTACCCGCAACTTCCCGAGCACCTCCGGCGGCGTGGAGAACTCCCCCGCCGAGATCCGCCCGGCCCAGCGGTCCTCGGTGAGCACCAGCGGCCGGGGCTCGCGGAACCCGCCCGCGCCCGGGTCGAGGACCACCGCGAGACCGGTGCGGCGGCCGGACGGTACCAGGATGATGTCCCCGGTCTTGACCTTCTCCAGCGCGGTCGCCACGGCGCCGCGGCGCTGCGCCACGCTCTGCCGGGCGTTGTCCTTCTCCCGTTCGTAGATGGCCACCCGCAGCGCGAAGTAGGAGTCGAACTCGCCCAGGTGGCACTGCGCCTCGTGGGCGTAGGCCGCCGCGGTCTCGTTGTTGCGCTGCACCTGGCGGGCCAGCCCGACCACCGAGCGGTCCGCCTGGAACTGCGCGAAGGACGACTCCAGCAGCTCCCGGGCCTGCTGCCCGCCGACCGACCCGACCAGGTTCACCGCCATGTTGTACGAGGGCCGGAAGCTCGACCGCAGCGGATAGGTACGGGTGGAGGCCAGCCCGGCCACGTGCCGCGGGTCGAGTTCGGGGTTCCACACCACCACGGCGTGCCCCTCCACGTCGATGCCGCGCCGGCCGGCCCGCCCGGTGAGCTGCGTATACTCCCCCGGCGTCAGGTCCACGTGGGCCTCGCCGTTGAACTTGACCAGCCGTTCGAGCACCACGCAGCGGGCCGGCATGTTGATGCCCAGGGCCAGCGTCTCGGTGGCGAAAACGGCCTTCACCAACCCACGGACGAACAGCTCCTCGACCACCTCCTTGAAGGCCGGCAGCAGCCCGGCGTGGTGGGCGGCCAGGCCGCGCTCCAGCCCGTCCAGCCACTCCCAGTACCCGAGGACGTGCAGGTCCTCCGGCGGGAGCTGGCCGGTGCGCGACTCCACCACCGCGCGGATCTCGGCCCGCTCGGCCGGCGTGGTCAGCCGCAGCCCGGCGGCCAGGCACTGCTGGACCGCCGCGTCGCAGCCGGCCCGGCTGAAGATGAAGACGATCGCCGGCAGCAGCCCCTCCCGGTCGAGGCGCTCGATGACGTCGAAGCGGGCCGGCCCGGGCCAGCGGCGGGGGCGCCCCCGGCCGCCGCGCCCGGCCCGCCGTCCAGGTCCAGCCGGCGGGTCACTTCCCGGGTGTAGCGCAGCAGCTCCGGGTGTACGTCGTGCTTCTGCGCCGCCTCGGCGTCGTGGAACAGGTCGAACATCCGCTTGCCCACCAGCATGTGCTGCCAGAGCGGGACCGGGCGGTGCTCGCTGACCACCACCTCGGTGTGTCCGCGGACGGTGACCAGCCAGTCGGCGAACTCCTCGGCGTTGGAGACGGTGGCCGACAACGAAACCAGGCTGACGCCGGCCGGCAGGTGGATGATCACCTCCTCCCACACCGCGCCACGGAACCGGTCGGCCAGGTAGTGCACCTCGTCCATCACCACGTGGGACAGCCCGGTCAGCGTCGGGGAGGCGGCGTAGAGCATGTTGCGCAGCACCTCGGTGGTCATCACCACCACCGGGGCGTCGCCGTTGATCGCGTTGTCACCGGTGAGCAGGCCGACCTTGGCTTCGCCGTGCACCGCCACCAGGTCGTGGTACTTCTGGTTGGACAGCGCCTTGATCGGCGTGGTGTAGAAGCACTTGCTGCCCTGGGCCAGCGCCCGGTGCACGGCGAACTCGCCGACCACGGTCTTGCCGGCCCCGGTCGGCGCGCAGACCAGCACTCCGCTGCCGCGCTCCAGCGCCTCGCAGGCGGCCCGCTGGAAGTCGTCGAGAGGGAAGTTCAGGCCGTCGGCGAACTCGGTCAGCACCGGATGTCGGGCGGCCTGCTCGGCCCGCTGCCGGGACTGGGCGTACCGCTCGGCGGGGCTCGTCATGCCCCCAAGGCTATCCGGGATGGGCGACACCGCCGCCCCCGGCGGCCGGGGCACCGCCGGAACCGGTACGGCGGGCGATGGGTAAGGTGCTCAGCGTGCCCGATGCCGTCGAGTTGCCCGGTCCGTCCGCCGGGAACGACGATGACCGCCCCGCCGGCTCCCCCGGCTCCGGTGCCCTGCTCCCCGGCTCGGGGGCGCGCCCGCCGCACGCCGTGCTGTTCGATTTCCACGGCACCCTGGCCCAGGTGGAGACGCCGGTCGACTGGGTCACCGGGGCGGCCGCCGAGTGCGGGGTGGCGCTGGAGCCGGCCCGCGCCACCGCGCTGGCCGACCGGCTGCTGACCGCCGGGCGCGCCGGTGGCCCGCTGCCGGCCCGGGTACCGCCGCACCTGATGGAGGTGTGGGCCAACCGGGACCTGTACGAGTACGCCCACCGCGAGGCGTACACCGGGCTGGCCGCCACCGTGGACGCCGGGATCGACGGGCTGCCCGACGCCCTCTACGAGCGGACCCTGCGCCCGTCCGGCTGGTGGGCCTACGAGGACACGGTGCCCACCCTGGCCGCCCTGCAGTCGGCCGGCATCCTGGTCGGCGTGGTGAGCAACATCGGCTTCGACGTCCGGCCGATCGCGCTCGCGCTGGGCTTCGAGTGCTACGTCGACGCCTGGGTGCTCTCCTACGAGTTCGGCCGGACCAAGCCCGACCCGGCCGTCTTCACGCACGCCTGCCGGCAGCTCGGGGTGGCGCCGGAGCGCACCCTGATGGTCGGCGACACGCCCAACGACGCCGCCGCGGTACGGGCCGGCTGCCGGGCCTACATCCTGCCGGAAGCGCCGCCCGGGACCGCCAACGGCCTGACCGCCGTGCTGCGCCTGACCGGCCAGCTGCGCGGCTGACCAGCCGCACGCGCAACGGACCAGCTGAGTCGGCGCTCAGCCGAGCCAGGCTGAGCCGATGCTCAGGCCGTCGGGCTGAGCCGGCGCCCAGGCAGACCCGAGGCTGAGTCGGCGCTCAGGCGAGCAGGGGCTGAGTCGGCGCTCAGGCGAGCAGGGACAGGGCGCCCGGCTCGCAGGTGATGGTCACTGGCAGGGTGAAGGCGCGCTCGCCGTCGGCGTAGCCGGTGATGCCGGGCGCGTCCAGCTCGACGGTGCGGGCCCGGTAGGTGGTGACCAGCGGGTGGTCGACGTGGGTGCCGTTGTACAGGTGTGGCTTGATCCGCATCATGGTCAGCCGCCCCATCTCGGCGCCGACCACCACGTCGAGCAGTCCGTCGGTCGGGTCGGCGGCCGGGCAGATCTTCATGCCGCCGCCGTAGCTCGGCGTGTTCCCGACCGCCACCAGCACGCCGCGCACCTCGTGCGGGACGCCGTCGAGCACCAGCCGGTACGGCTTGGGGCGCAGGCGCAGCAGCTCCGCCACGATGGCCACGTCGTAGCGGCGCGGACCGCGCGGGAAGCGCATCCGGTTGGCCCGCTCGTTGACGATCGCGTCGAAGCCGGCCGCCAGCACCGCGCCGAACCAGCGCAGCTCGCCCTCACCGTTGGTCATCCGGGCCAGGTCGACGGGGCGGGTACGCCCGGCCTTGATCGCGTCGGCGACCGCGTGCGCGGCGGCCACCGGGTCCTCCGGCAGCCCGACGCTGACCGCGAAGTCGTTGCCGGTGCCGGCCGGCACGGCGCCGAACGCCACTCCGGTCCCGGCCACCGCCTGCAGCCCCAGGTGAATGGTGCCGTCGCCGCCGACGGCGACCAGTGCGGTGGCCCCATCCGCGACGGCGCCCCGGGCGGCGGCCAGCGCCACGGCGGCGCTGTCGGCCGACAGGGTCACCACCGGCCGGCCGGTCTCACGCAGGGCGGCCAGCACCGCCGGGATCGCAGCGCTGAACCGGCCACGCCCGGCGATCGGGTTGACCAGGACAGCGACCGGACCGCCCGGGGAGGTGCCCGACCGGGTCGCCCCCGGTTCGTCAGGGACGGGGACGCTCACTCGGGCCTCCGGGCGCTCAGGTCATGTCGTCGTAGGACCGCACCACCGTACGCGACGGCGTCACCGGCTCGGAAGCGCTGACCGGCCCGGAAGCGGTGACCGGCTCGCCGGCCTCGACCTCCTCGACGTCGTAGTCGATCTGGGAGACCTCGTCGTCGCCAATGTTGCCGTACTGCTCGCGGTTGCGACGGCCGCGTCGCTTGTCGTTGACGTAGGCGAAGCCAACGGCGGCGAAATACATCAAAGTCAGCCCGGCGCCCAGCGCCGTCATGCTGAACGGATCACCGGTCGGGATGGCGATGGCGGAGAACGCGAAAAAGGCGAACACGGCTATCCGCCACCAGCCCAGCAGCCGCTGGTAACTGGCGATGCCGGCGAGGTTGAACAGCACCACCAGGAGCGGGAACTCGAACGCCAGGCCGAAGAGCAGGAGCAGGCCGGAGACGAAGCCGAAGTACCGGGTGATCTCCAACGAGACCGTCGCGTCACCGGCGAAACTGAGCAGGAACTCCAGACCCCGCCCGACCACCAGGTAGGCCAGCAAGGCACCCACGGCAAACAGTGGCGCCGCGCAGCCGGCGAACCAGTACGCCCAGCGTCGCTCGTTGCGGTGCAGGCCCGGGGCGACGAACGCCCAGAGCTGGTACAGCCAGAAGGGAGCTGAGATGATCAGGCCCAGGTACAGGGCGATCTTCATGTTGAGCATGAGCCCCGCACTGGGCTCCAGCATGACCATCGGGCAGGTGTAACCGTCGGGCAGGTGCCCGAGCTTCGCGAGGGTCTGCTGCTTCGTATAGTCGCAGTACGGCTTCTGTAGCAGCGCGCGGACGGGCTTGGCGAAGATCCAGCCGACGATGAAGCCAGCGGTGATCGCCAGGGACGCCCGGAACAGCCGGGTACGCAGTTCGCGCAGATGGTCCAGCAGCGTCATCTCACCGGACGCCGCGCGCTGGAACTGGGACGGCCGCCCGCGTCGAACCAAGCTCACCGGGGGGCCAGCGGCTACTTGTCGCGGACGCGCTCGACCGGGTCCACCACGGGGGTGGGCGACGGCGTCGACCGGCTGGTTGTCCAGCTGCTGACGGGCGTTGGGCGCCTCTGCCTTGGCCTGCACGTCATCGTCGGCGAGGCCGCGGGTCTCCGCCTTCAGGATGCGCAGCGAGCGCCCGAGCGCACGGGAGGCGTCAGGCAGCCGCTTCGCGCCGAAGAGCAGGATCAGCACAACCACCAGAACAATGATGTGCCACGGCTTGAGAGCACCCATCTGAACCAACCCTCACAAAATCACTGTCGGGAACGACGGACCCCATCGTACTGTCCGCTGCGGGGATCGACTCCCCCTGGGAGCCGCGAATTCGGCGGCCCTGGTCCGGTGCAGTCTGGGCGAGGGCGCAAATTCGGTCAACAATCTTTACTGTTTTGTCGCCGAACCGCGCTGGCCAGCGGAAAGCCGGGCACAGCGCGAAGATCACCGACGCAGGGAACGATACCCCGCCCCGGCGGGCGGCGGTAGCCGCGGACCGGTCGGGACCGCAAGTTCCAGCAGGCCGGGCCTCCGGCCGATCAGCTGAGCAGCCCGGACGGCTCACCGCAGCCCGGACGGCGCACCGCGGCGCGGCGCGCGGTCGCGCCGGCCCGGCGCCGTCAGCGGTGCGCGGTCGCCTTCGCGTCGGCGGCGTGCTGCTGGACCTCGGCGACGTGCTCGGCGGTGGCCGCCAGCCGCTCCTGCAGTTGCGCCACGGCCATCTGCAGCACCTCCACGTCGGCCTGCCGGCGCTGCAGCCGCCGCTGCGCCCGCTGCAGCGCCGGCAGCCGGCGCACCAGCGCGGCCACCGCCAGCGCCCCGATCAGCAACGCCAGCACCACGATCCCGCCGATGGCCAACCAGATCATGCGCTGACCCTAACCGCTCCCAGATCCGGCCGCCCGCCAACCGGTCCGCCCCGGACCGCGCCGGCCGCTGCCCGCGGCGCCGGGCCTGCAGGTCGGCGTGGTACCGGCGGCACAGCACTGCGTGGACGGCTGCCGCAGCCGCGGCGAGGCCGAACCCGATCCGCGAGTTGGCCAGCCGGGACAGCGGCGCCACCCGGCCAACCCCGGCGCAACCGGCCAGGCAGCCAGCGCAGCGGCCGATCGCCGACCGACTCCGTCCGCGCGGGTCAGCCGGCCGGCTGGGCGTAGCCGGTCAGGGCGGCCTGCGCCTCGGCGCGGACAGACGCGGCCAGCTCGGCGGGGTCGAGTACCGTGACCTCCGGCCCAAGACCGAGCACCAGGCGCCGGGCCCAGGCCAGGTCGGTGACGCGCAGCGCCACCCGCCAGTGTTCGGCGCTCTCCTCCACCACCTGCTCACACGGGTAGTACTCGGTGATCCACCGCTGGCCCCGGCCGATACGCAGGGTGACCAGCGGCAGGTCCGGGGTCGGCTGGAAGGCGCCGGCGCTCAGGTCGGCGGGGCGGGCCTGCGGCGGCGGCGCGGCCGGCTCGTCCAGCTGGACCAGGCCGTCGATGCGGTCCACCCGGAACAGCCGCACCGCCTCGGCGCGCCGGCACCAGGCCTCCAGGTAGGCGTGGCCGGCCACCACGAGCACCCGCATCGGGTCGATCACCCGCTCGGTGGTCTCGTCCCGGGCGGCGGTGTAGTAGGTGACGGACAGCGCCCGGCGGGCCGCCACGGCCGCCCGGATGGTCTCCAGCCGGTCGGCCTCACCGGCTCCCCCGCCGTGCAGCACGCCGGGCGAGCGGACCGCCACCGGCGGGTCGGCCAGCTCGCCGGCTGCCGACTCGATCTTGGCAAGGGCGCGTTCGATCGCGTCCCGTTCGCCGGTCCCGGGCGTCTCGGCCAGCATCCGCAGCGCTACCACCAGGGCCAGCGCCTCGTCCGGGGTGAGCCGCAGTGGCCGGTCGATACCGGCGTCGTAGGTGATGGTGATGCCGTCGTCGCCGTCGAAGGCCATGTCGATCAGGTCCCCGGGGCCGTAGCCGGGCAGCCCGCAGACCCACAGCAGCTCCAGGTCCTCGCGCAGCTGGCGCTCGGTGACGCCGAGGTCGGCGGCCGCCTCAGCGATCCGGATACCGGGCCGGGCGAGCAGATAGGGCACCAGGTTCAGCAGCCGGCCCAGCCGGTCCGCGGCGGGTCCGGCGGCCATCACGCCACCTGCGCGTGGATGTCGCGGGCGGTCCGCGGCCCGGTCACCCCGGCCGGCGGGTACCCGGCGGCGATCGCGCGCAGCCGGGCGATCGCGGCGTCGCGTACCTCGGGCGGGTCCAGTACCGCGACGTCCGCCCCGTACCCGACGAGCCAGTGCGCGAGCCCCTCCGGTTCGGCGTAGCGCAGTACCGCCGTGTCGCCGTACGGTCCCGGCGTCAGCTCCTCCGCCCAGCGCCGTACCCCGGCTGCCCGGCCGGGGGCGATGCGAACCGTGGCCCGGCCGGTGCGCTCCACCGGCGGCGACCACTGGGCCACGTGGCCGATCAGGTCCATCCCCTCGGGTGGGCTGTAGGCCCCGGCGCGTCCGTACCGGCGCACGTCGCCGACCACCCGGGAGAGGCGGAAGCACCGGGCCGCCCGGCGGTCCAGGTCGTGCCCGACCACGTACCACCGGCCCCGCCAGCACACCGTGCCCCACGGCTGCAGGTGCCGGGTGTTGGCGGCGTCCTGCTCCGGAACCCGGTAGTCGAAGGTGACCGCCTGGCGCGCCCGGATGGCGGCGGTCAGCGGCTCGAAGGCCGGGTCCACGGTGACCACGGGCTCCACCCCGAGGGTGGCGTGCGGGTCCACGTCGATGCCGGCGGCGCGCAGCTTGGCCAGGCCGGACGAGGCCGCGGCGGCCAGGCCGGTCTGCTGCCACAGCCGGGCCGCGATGCCGACGGCGGCGGCCTCGTCCGGCTCCAGCGGGATGTCCGGCAGGGCGTACTCGCGGCGGGCGATGCGGTAGCCGGGCTCGGCGTCGAACGCGCTCGCCGTCCCGGTCTCCAGGGGTACGCCCAGCTCACGCAGCTCGGCCTTGTCGCGTTCGAACTTGCGCTGGAACGCTTCGTGGTCGCGCGGATCCTCCGGGTCGTGTTCGTACCCGGGCACGGTGGCGGCGATCTGCGCCGCGGTCAGGAACCGGCGCGTGGACAGCAGGCAGATGACCAGATTGACCAGGCGCTCGGTACGGTTCCGGGACACCCCTGGAACGCTAGCAGTGTCGACGCCTGCCCCGCGTGTCGGCAGGCCGGCGCGCCCGCGGGTGACGCACGGCGGGTCCGCTGCCGGCCGGCCGGGCCGGCCGGATAGCGTTCGGTGCGTGATCGCGTGGCGGGCAGGAGTGGTGACCGGAGTCGGCCGGAGCTGGCCGGGCGCCGTGGAGTTGACCGTCACGGTCACCGAGGGCCCGCCGGACCGCCCGGTCCCGGCCGGTACCGACGTGGCCGCGCTGGCCTATCCGCCGCTGGTGGGCGAGCCCTCGGTCGGCGACCGGGTGCTGCTCAACGTCACCGCGCTCGCCCTCGGCCTGGGTACCGGCGGCTATGCCATGGTGGTGGCGCTCCCCGACCGGCTGCCGGCCGACCCACCTGGGCTGGCCGACGGCCGGGCCGGCGGCCACGTCGTCAAGGACCGGTACACCCCGCTGCAGAGCGTCGCGCTGGGCGTGGACGAGGACGCCTCCCCGCACCACGCCCTGCTCGCCGACGCCGACTCCCTGGACGGGCTGCCGGTGGTCACCGCCGACCTGCACTCGGCCCTGCCGGCCATCCTCGCCGGGGTACGCGCCGCGCTCCCCGATGCCCGGGTGGGCTACGTCCTCACCGACGGCGGCGCCCTGCCGGCCTGGTTCTCCCGCAGCCTGGCCGCGCTGCGCGGGCTGCTGGCCGGCGTGGTGACGGTCGGTCAGGCGTTCGGCGGGGACCTGGAGGCGACCACGGTGCACAGCGGCCTGCTGGCCGCCCGGCTGGTGCTCGGCTGCGACGTGGTGGTGGTGGCGCAGGGCCCGGGCAACCTGGGTACCGGTACCCGCTGGGGGTTCTCCGGGGTAGCCGTGGGCGAGGCGGTCAACGCCGTCGGGGCGCTGGGCGGGCGGCCGATCGGGGCGCTGCGCATCTCCGCCGCCGACCCGCGCCCCCGGCACCGGGGCATCTCCCACCACAGCCTCACCGCGTACGGCCGGGTGGCGCTGGCCCCGGCCGACCTGGTGCTGCCCGACCCGCTGACGCCCGGGATCGCCGAGTCGGTCCAGCGCGCCGCCGCCACCCTGCCGGCCCGGCACCGGCTGGTGCGGGTACCCACGCAGGGGTTGACCGAGGCGCTGACCGCGCTGCCGGTGCGGCTGTCCAGCATGGGGCGCGGCCTGGCCGACGATCCTGACTACTTCCTCGCCGCCGCGGCGGCCGGCCGGCACGCGGCGACGCTGGCCGGCGCCGGCTAGGCGAAGACCACCAGGGCGACGATGCCGGCGACCAGGGCCACCAGGGCCACGGTCAACACCCAGGTCGGCACGGTGTACTCGCCGCGGCGGTTGCGCTCGACCTCGTCGATGATCTTCTGGCGCCGGCGCGCGATCAGCGAGTAGCGCGCCTGCTGGGGCGTGTACTCCGGCTTCTCCGGCTGGTCGCCGGGCGGCTGCGGCTCGCTCATCCGGGCGAGCGTACCGCCGCTACATCGAGGCGATCAGCCGGTCCACCCGCTCGTCGTGGGCCCGGAACGGGTCCTTGCACAGCACGGTGCGCTGGGCCTGGTCGTTGAGCTTGAGGTGTACCCAGTCGACGGTGAAGTCGCGCCGCTTCTCCTGGGCGTGCTTGATGAACTCGCCGCGCAGCCGGGCCCGGGTGGTCTGCGGCGGGGTCTCCTTGGCCTCGAAGATCTCGATGTCGGAGGCGACCCGGTCGACCTGGCCGCGCTTCTCCAGGATCTGGTAGAGGCCCCGGCCGCGGCGCAGGTCGTGGTAGGCCAGGTCCATCTGGGCCACCCGGGGGTGGGCCAGCGGGATGTCGTGGCGCTTGCGGTACCGCTCGATGGTGTTCAGCTTGGAGACCCAGTCGATCTCGCGCTCGACGCTGGACAGGTCGTTGTTCTCGACCGCGGCCAGCACCCGGCCCCACAGCTCGACCACCCGCTTGGCCACCGCGTCGCCGCCGCGCCGGTCGACGAACTCGCTGGCCTTGGTGAAGTACTCCTGCTGGATCTCCAGCGCGGAGGCCTCCTTGCCGTTAGCCAGCCGGACCTTGCGGCGGCCGGTGACGTCGTGGGACACCTCGCGGATGGCCCGGATCGGGTTCTCCAGGGTCAGGTCGCGCATCACCACGCCGGCCTCGATCATGCGCAGCACGATGTCGGCGCTGCCCACCTTGAGCAGGGTGGTGACCTCGTTCATGTTGGAGTCACCGACGATCACGTGCAGCCGGCGGTAGCGCTCGGCGTCGGCGTGCGGCTCGTCCCGGGTGTTGATGATCGGCCGGCTGCGGGTGGTGGCGCTGGAGACGCCCTCCCAGATGTGCTCGGCCCGCTGGGAGAGGCAGAACACCGCGCCGCGCGGGGTCTGCAGCACCTTGCCGGCGCCGCAGATCAACTGCCGGGTCACCAGGAACGGGATGAGCACGTCGGCCAGCCGGCCGAACTCGCCGTGCCGGGACACCAGATAGTTCTCGTGGCAGCCGTAGGAGTTGCCGGCCGAGTCGGTGTTGTTCTTGAACAGGTAGATCTCGCCCGCGATGCCCTCGTCGTGCAGCCGCTTCTCGGCGTCGACCAGCAGACCCTCCAGGATCCGCTCGCCGGCCCGGTCGTGGGCGACCAGGTCGAGCACCGAGTCGCACTCCGGGGTGGCGTACTCCGGGTGGGAGCCGACGTCCAGGTAGAGCCGGGCGCCGTTGCGCAGGAAGACGTTGCTGGAGCGGCCCCAGGACACCACCCGGCGGAACAGGTAGCGGGCCACCTCATCGGGACTCAACCGCCGCTGGCCACGGTAGGTGCAGGTTACGCCGTACTCGGTCTCAAGCCCGAAAATGCGCCGGTCCATGACGAAACAGTAGCCGGGTTGATCGTGTCTTGGTCAGTGCCCAGCCGTGTTGTTCGGCGCCATCCGCAACGATTCGGTGAAGGCGAGGCACGCTGCGTAGTCGGGCAGCAGGCCGGAGGCGCGCGCCTGGGCCAGCGTGGGGGCCGCCGCGTCCTTGGCCGACAGCAGCGGCTCGGCCACCGGCCAGTCGATGCCCAGCTGCGGGTCCAGCGGGTGGATGCCGTGCTCGCGAGCCGGGTTGTACCCCGTGGAACAGGCATACAGCAGGGTCGCGTCGTCGGTCAGCGCGCAGAAGGCGTGCCCCAGACCCTCGGAGATGTACACCGCCCGGCGGTCCACGTCGTCCAGGCGGACCGCGTCCCACTGGCCGAAGGTGGGCGAGCCGACCCGGATGTCGACCACCACGTCGAGCCCTCCGCCACGCACGCACATGACGTACTTGGCCTGGCTGGGCGGGACGTCGGCGAAGTGCACGCCGCGCAGCACCCCGCGCGCGGAGACAGACAGGTTGCCCTGCCGCAGGTCGAGCGGGTGGCCCACCTCGGCGGCCAGCGCGTCGGCCTTGTACCACTCCAGGAACATCCCGCGCGGGTCGCCGTACTGCACCGGGGTGATCTCCCAGGCGCCCGCAACGGACAGGGGACGGATCTTCATGACGCTCCTCAGTACTCCAGCAGCTGGCGCAGGTAGCTGCCGTAGCCGCTCTTCTCCAGCGGGCCGGCCAGCTCCAGCAGGGCTGCCTCGTCGATGAAGCCGGCCCGCCAGGCGGCCTCCTCGACGCAGCCGATCTTGAAGCCCTGCCGCTCCTCGATCACCCGGACGAACTCCGCCGCCTGGACCAGCGAGCCGAAGGTCCCGGTGTCCAGCCAGGCTGTCCCCCGGTCGAGCACGGTCACCCGCAGGTTGCCGGCGGCCCGGTAGGCCTCGTTGACCGCGGTGATCTCCAACTCGCCCCGGGCGCTGGAGCGCAGCCCGCGGGCGATCTCCACCACCTGGGAGTCGTAGAAGTAGAGCCCGGGGACCACGTACCGGGAGCGCGGCTTGGCCGGCTTCTCCTCGATCGAGAGTACCCGGCCGTCGGTGTCGAACTCGACGACCCCGTACTCCTCCGGGTTGGCCACCGGGTAGGCGAAGATCCGGCCGCCCTCGATCGCCCCGCCGTCGGCGGCCAGCTGCTGGCCCAGGCCCACGCCGTGGAAGATGTTGTCACCGAGGATCAGCGCGACCGGCTCGGCGCCGATGAAGTCGGCGCCGATGAGGAACGCCTGGGCGATGCCCTCCGGGCGCGGCTGGGCGGCGTAGGAAATCTCCATCCCGAGCCGGGAGCCGTCGCCGAGCAGCCGCTGGAACTGCGGCTGCTCGTCGGGCGTGGTCACCACCAGCACCTCGCGGATTCCCGACATGATCAGGGTGCTCAGCGGGTAGTAGATCATCGGCTTGTCGAAGACGGGCATCAGCTGTTTGGACACGGCCTGGGTGATCGGCCACAGGCGTGAGCCGGTACCACCGGCGAGCAGGATTCCACGCATTTGCCGGAGCCTAGCGGGTGGCGTCGCGGTGGTCGAACAGCGGCCCGACTCCCGGGGTCGGGGTTGTGACAGGCCTGCGCGGGTGGCGACCCGGGGCATGCATCGCCTGTCCATCAGCTAGGTTCTGTACCCGTGAAGCTTCTGGTCACCGGCGGCGCCGGGTTCATCGGATCACAGTTCGTCCGTGCTGTCCTCGGCGGCGGGTACCCCGACATCGCCGGGGCCCGGGTCACTGTGCTGGACAAACTGACCTATTCGGGCAACCGGGCCAACCTCGACCCGGTGGCCGACGACCCGGCGCTGAGGTTCGTGCAGGGTGACATCTGCGACGTCGCGCTCGTCGACGACCTGGTGCCCGGCCACGACGCGATCGTGCACTTCGCCGCCGAGTCGCACGTCGACCGCTCGATCGAGGGTGCGGCACCGTTCGTCATCACCAACGTGCTGGGTACCCAGACCCTGCTCGACGCCGCCCGCAAGCACGGCGTCGGCCGGTTCCTGCACGTGTCCACCGACGAGGTCTACGGCTCGATCGAGACCGGCTCGTGGACCGAGGAGTGGCCGCTGTCGCCCAACTCGCCGTACTCGGCGAGCAAGGCCGGCTCGGACCTGCTGGCCCTGGCCTACCACCGCACCCACGGCATGGACGTGGTGCTCACCCGGTGCTCCAACAACTACGGGCCCTACCAGTTCCCGGAGAAGGCCATCCCGCTGTTCGTGACCAACCTGCTCGACGGCCAGCAGATCCCGCTCTACGGCGACGGCGGGAACATCCGGGACTGGCTGCACGTGCACGACCACTGCCGGGGCATCGCGATGGCGCTGGTGAAGGGGCGCTCCGGCGAGGTCTACCACATCGGTGGCGGTACCGAGCTGACCAACCGCGAGCTGGTGCAGCGCCTGCTCGACGCGTGCGGCGCCGACTGGGACCGGGTGACGCCGGTGACCGACCGCAAGGGGCACGACCGCCGGTACTCGCTGTCCATCGAGAAGATCAGCCAGGAGCTGGGCTACGCCCCGGAGATCGAGCTGACCGAGGGGCTGGCCGCGACCGTCGCCTGGTACCGGGACAACCGCTCCTGGTGGGAGCCGCTCAAGGCGCGCGCCACCCTGGGTACCCCGGTGGCTGCCCCACCGGCGGGGTCGGCGTCCTGAGGTGCGCTGGCTGATCACCGGCGCCGCCGGCATGCTCGGCCGGGAACTGACCGCGGCGCTGGCAGCCGCCGGCGAGACCGACGTCACCGCGGCCACCCGCGCCATGGTGGACATCTGCGACCCGGCCTCGGTGACCGCCGCCGTGCCGGGCCATGACCTGGTGATCAACGCGGCGGCGTGGACCGACGTCGACGGCGCCGAAGCCGACGAGGCCGGTGCCACCCGGCTCAACGGGGCGGCGGTCGGCCTACTGGCCCGCGCGTGCGCGCAGACTGGTGCACGGCTGGTGCAGATCTCCACCGACTACGTCTTCCCCGGCACGGGCACCGATCCCTATCCCGAGGACGCGCCGACCGCGCCGATCAACGCGTACGGCCGCTCCAAGGAGGCCGGCGAGCGTGCGGTGCTGTCGTTGCTGCCCGAGCACGGGTACGTGGTCCGCACCGCCTGGCTCTATGCCACCCACTCCCGCAACTTCGTCACCACCATGCTCAGACTGGCCGCCGAGCGCGACACCGTCGAGGTGGTGGACGACCAGTACGGGCAGCCGACCTGGGCCGGGGCCCTCGCCGGGCAACTGGTGAAGCTCGGTCAGGCGGCCACGACGGGGCAGGCGCCCGCCGGCATCTACCACGGCACCTCCCAGGGCCGGGCGAGCTGGTTCGACCTGGCGCAGGCGGTATTCGCCGAGGCCGGCCACGACCCCGCCCGGGTACGCCGCACCACCAGCGAGAAGTACGTACGACCAGCCCGCCGGCCGACCAACAGCGTGCTCAGTCACACCGCGTGGGAGCGCGCTTCAATCCCCCCGTTGCCGCACTGGCGTGGCATGCTAGCTGAGGCGCTGTCGTCCCCGACCGGCTCGACCGCTCCCCCACCGGTCCCCCGCGGAGCGAACCTTTTGTGAAACTCACTGTCCTCACCGGCATCACCGCTGTACTGGTGCTGCTGTTCATCTTCGAGCTGGTGCGCCGGCGCCAGCTCCGGGAGAAGTACGCCCTGCTCTGGCTCTGCGTCGGCATCGTCGTGGCCTTCCTAGGCTTCTTCCCCCGTCTGCTCGACCGGATCGCCACCAGCGTCGGGGTCGCCAGTGGCGTGAGCCTGGTGCTCTTCCTCGGCATCGTCTTCCTGCTCCTGGTCTGCCTGCACCTGAGCTGGGAGGCCAACCGCATGGAGGAGGAGACCCGGGCGCTGGCCGAAGAGGTCGCCCTGCTGCGCACCCAGGTCACCACCGCCCTGCGCCGGGCCACCGGCGAGCGCGACCCGCTCGATCCCGCACTCCCCAACCCGGCCGCGACCGGCCTGTCCAGCGCCGCCGCGTACGGCAACGAGGTGACCGGGTCGATGGTGCAGCAGAGGGAAGCTTCGTGATCAACGGCCAGCGCGTCCTCATCGTCATCCCGGCGTGGAACGAGTCCGGCTCGATCGCCGGCGTCATCCGGGAGATCCGCGGCGAGCTGCCCGAGGTGGACATCCTGGTGGTCGACGACGGTTCGGCCGACGACACGTCGCGCATCGCGGCCGCGACCGGGGCCACCGTGACCCGGCTGCCGTTCAACCTCGGCGTCGGCGGCGCCCGCCGGCTCGGCTACCGGTACGGCCACGAGCACGACTACGACGTGGTGGTGCAGCTCGACGCCGACGGACAGCACGATCCCCGGTACGTGCCGAAGCTCATCGACGCGCTGGACGAGGCAGACGTGGTGATCGGCGCCCGGTTCGCCGGCGAGGGCGACTACACCGTGAGCGGCCCCCGCAAGTGGGCGATGCAGATGCTCAACAAGGTGCTCTCCCGGCTGGCCCGCACCCGGCTCACCGACACCACCTCGGGCTACCGGGCCTCCAACCGCCGGGCGACCGCGCTGTTCGCACGGTTCTTCCCGGTCGAGTACCTGGGCGACACGATCGAGGTGCTGGTACACGCGGTCCATGTCGGGCTTGTCGTGCGCCAGGTCCCGGTGACCATGCGCCCGCGGATGGCCGGCGTCCCCAGCCACAACCCGATCAAGTCGACGGTGTACCTGGGCCGAGCCTTTTTCGTACTCCTGCTGTCCCTGGTCCGCCGGTGACGGCACGGAGTCCGCTGGCGCGCCGATGACGGCGCACGAGTCCGCTGGCGCGCCCATGACGGCGCACGAGTCCGCTGGCGCGCCCATGACGGCGCACGAGTCCGCTGGCGCGCCCATGACGGCGCAGGAGTCCGGTGACCCTCCGGTGGCTTCCCGGGCGCAGCGGTCCGTCGCAGGGTCGGGCTGGCTGGCGCCGGTGCGGCGGCTGCTCGGGCTGTTGCCGACCGGTACCGTGCCGGTCGGCAGCGGCCTGGTGGTGCTGGGCGTCGCCTCCTACGTGCATCTCGCGGTCGCGGGGCACGCGCTGGACGAAGCGGCCTCCGCCAGCCTCTCGGTGCTCTGGGCGATCGTGTTCTCCGTCGGGATCGGCCTGTTCATGCCGATCGAGCAGGAGATCACCCGTTTGGTGGCGGCCCGCCGGGGCAGCGGTGACGGGTCCGCCCCCGTCTACCTGCGCGGCGCTGTGCTCGCCCTCGGCCTGCTCGCGTCGACGGCCGTGATCCTCGTCGTCGGCGCGGGCCCCATCGCCCACCGACTCTTCGACGGGGACCGGGCGCAGCTGTGGGTACTGCTGGGCGCGTTCGGCGGGCTGGCCCTGGCCCACCCCACCCGGGGGCTGCTCGCCGGTACCGGCCGGTTCGGCAGCTACGGCGCCCAACTGGGCATCGACGGCGGGTTGCGGATCGTGCTGGCGCTCGCCTTCGGCGCGGCCGGGGTGCACTCCGCAGTGGGCTATGCCCTCATCCTCACCATCGCGCCGGTCATCTCGGTGCTGTGCACCGCTCCCGCGGTGATCCGGCTGCTGCACCACGGCGCCAGCGTGGCGTGGTCGACGCTGGCACGCGGTGTGGCGCCACTCGCCGTGTCGACCCTGCTCGCGCAGCTGGTGGTCAACGTCGGCGTGATCAACGTCAAGCTGCTCGACCCGGACGACAAGCCACTCGCCAAGGCAATGCTCTCGGCGCTGATCCTGGCCCGGGTCCCGGTGTTCGTCTTCGCCTCACTCCAGGCGGCACTGTTGCCGGGGTTGTCCACGCTGGTCGTCTCCGGCCAGCGGGCCGAGTTCCGGCGCCTGCTGATCCGCGCCTGCGCGCTGGTGCTCGTCCCCTGCGGGCTGATCGGCCTGCCCGCGATCTTCGCCGGTCCGTGGGCCATCGGGACGTTCTTCAACGCCGAGCCGGTACTCGGTGACTGGGACTTCGCCGTCCTGATGCTCGGCACCACCGGGTACCTGGTCGCGCTGGTGCTCGGCCAGGGCGTGCTGGCGCTGGGCCGGCACCGGCAGCAGACCCTGGCCTGGCTGGTCGGTACCGCCGTACTGGTCGCGGTGACCCTGCTGCCCGGCGACCTGTCGCTGCGCGTCGGCGCCGGGTACGCGGTGGGCAGCGTCGCCGTCGCCGGACTGCTGCTGCTGTTCCTGACCCTCGGGCGGCGCGGGGACCCGCCCGCTTCGACGGTGGCTGCCGAGGCGGCCCTGGTCACCGCCGGAGGGGGCGGATGAGCCCGACCGTGACGGCGATCATCCTCGCCTACGGCGCCGAGCCTTATCTGGACGCGGCCGTCCGGGCGGTACTCGCCTCGACCGGCGTGGAGATCGACGTGGTCGTGGTCGACAACGGCTGCACCACCGACGCGCTCGACGCGGTCAAGGGCCTGCCCGGCGTGGCGGTGCTGCGCCCGGCCGAGAACCTGGGCTACACCGGCGGCTGCAACCTCGGCGCCGCCCAGGCCACCGGCGGCTACCTCGCCTTCGTCAACTCGGACGCCGTCGTCGAGCCGCAGACGCTGGCCAAGCTGGTGGCTGTGGCGGCCGAACCGGAAGTCGGGCTGGCGATGGGCTCCATCCGGCTGGCCGCCGACCCGCAGACCATGAACACCGCCGGCAACCCGCTCACCTACTTCGGCATCTCCTGGGCCGGAGGCTGCTACGAGCCGGCCACCCGGTACGCGCAGCGGCGCAGCGTGACCTGCGGCAGCGGCTGCTGCTTCGTGGTGACCGCGCAGACCTGGCGGGAGCTGGGCGGCTTCCCGGAGGAGTACTTCGCCTACCACGAGGACAGCGAGCTCTCGCTGCGGCTGTGGCAGCGGGGGCGCAGCGTCGAGTACGTGCCGGACGCGGTGGTCACCCACCACTACGAGTTCTCCCGCAACCAGACCAAGACCTACCTGCTGGAGCGCAACCGCATCGCCCTGCTGCTGACGACCTACCAGGTCCGCTCGCTGGTGCTGCTGGCACCGATGCTGGCGGTGGCCGAACTGGCGATGCTGGCCTCGGCGGTGGCGGGCGGCTGGGGCCGCGGCAAGCTCCGCGGGTACGGCTGGCTGTGGCGCAACCGGAGGTGGGTACGGGCCCGCCGGGCCCAGTTGCAGCGCGAGCGCACGGCCAGCGACCACGCGCTGGTACCGCTCTACACCGCGACGTTCTCCGCCGCGAACGTGGAGCGCCCACCCGGCATCGGGGCGTTCAACGTACTCAGCCGCGGCTACTGGGCGCTGGTACGCGGCCTGCTGCCCCGCCGCGTCTGACGACCGCCACAAGCCTGTCCCGACCGGCGAACACCTGGTCGAACCCGATGTGCCAGAAGGGGCTCCCTGGCGACGGCCCGGGGGGCGCAGGCGCTCACTGCCGTCAAGACCCAGCACCAGGGCGCTGTCGACGGGCGTACGGGCCGTCCGCTGCGCCGCTCAGGTGGCCGGACCGCCGCTCGCCGCGTCGGCGCTGCCGCTGGTGGCCGGCTTGTCCTCGTCCTCGGACGCCTCAGCGGTCTTCTGCCCGGCGGCGCCTTCGGCCGGTGTGCTCTGCGCGCCCTTGGCGTCGGCGGGCTTGTCGGCGCTTGCCGGCTTGTCCGTCGAAGCGCCGGCGGCCTCCGGCTCGTCCTCGCCGGCCGGCTCGCCGCCGGCATCCGGGCCGGCTGGCTTGGTCAGCAGGGCGGTCAGCGCGTTGCCGGTGATGCGCCGGAAGCTGCGTCCGGCCTTGCGCCGGTCGAGAATGGCGATCTCCAGCTGGTTGGCGGTGAGCGTGCGCGGCGCGCCGCCCTCGCCACCGATACTGGCCAGGGCGTCCACCGCCAGGCGCACCGCCTCGCCGACCTGCATCTCGGCGGTGTGCTCGGCCTTGACGCGGTTGGCGATCGACTCGGCCTGCCCGCCCATCGCCAGGACGCCGGTCTCCTCCTGCGCGGAGCCGTCGTAGGTCAGGCGGTAGAGCTCGTCCTCGTCGGGGGACCCGCCGACCTCCGCCACGCAGATCTCGACCTCGTAGGGCTTGGTCTGCTCGGTGAAGATGGCGCCCAGGGTCTGCGCGTAGGCGGTGGCGAGTACCCGCCCGCTCACGTCGCGCCGGTCGTAGGAGTAGCCGCGCATGTCGGCCAGGCGCACCCCGGCGGCGCGGAGGTTTTCGAACTCGTTGTAGCGCCCGACCGCGGCGAAGCCGATCTTGTCGTAGATCTCGCTGACCTTGTGCAGAGTGGGCGAGAGGTTCTCCGCGACGAACAGCACCCCGCCCTCGTAGCTGAGCACGACGACGTTCCGGCCCCGGGCGATGTTCTTGCGGGCGAACTCCGAGCGGTCCCGCATCATCTGCTCAGGCGAGGCGTAGAACTGCATGGCCACGGCGGACGGTCTCCTTAGCTACGAGGGAACTGAGCGGGTGCTGCGGCAATCGCGGCGGTCAGCCGCCGGGGTTTTCGGTGCGCCGCGCCACCACCTGCTCGGCGATGGCGGCGGTCTGCTCGTCGCTGAGGCGGCTGGTGCCCTCGGCCGTGGCCGTCATGACTACCGGGAAGATCTTACGGATCAGGTCGGGGCCGCCGGTCGCGGTGTCGTCGTCGGCGGCGTCGTAGAGCGCCTCCACCGCGAGTACCGAAGCCTCGGCCACCGAGATGCCGGGGCGCCAGCGCTTCTTCAGCGCTGCCTTGGCGAACAGCGAACCAGAGCCGATGCCCTCGTAGCCGGTCTCTTCGTAGACGCCACCGGCGACGTCGAAGCTGAACAGGCGGGCCACCTTGCTCGGGTTGGGCGCGTCCAGGTCGAAGCCGGCGAACAGCGGGATCACCGCGAGCCCCTGCAGCGCGGCGCCGAGGTTGTTGCGCACCATGGTGGCCAGCCGGTTGGCCTTGCCGTCGAGGGACAGCATGGTGCCCTCGATCTTCTCGTAGTGCTCCAGCTCCACCTGGAAGAGCTTGATCAGCTCGATCCCGACGCCCGCCGTGCCGGCGATACCCACCAGCGAGTACGCGTCCGCGGCGTGCACCTTCTCGATGTCCCGGCTGGCGATCAGATTGCCCATGGTGGCCCGCCGGTCGCCGGCCATCACCACGCCGTCGGAGCAGGAGATCGCGACGATGGTGGTCGCGTGCGGGGCGAGGTCGGCGGTCATGCCCGGCGGCAGGGGTCGGCGGCCGGGCAGCAACTCCGGCGCCGCGGCGGCGAGAAACTCGCTGAACGAAGAGACCCCCGCCATGGTGAACGCGGCAGGCAGACGACCGGGTGAGGCGAAGTCCGCGGACACGGAACCCCTTTCGAAGCGCGATGCGAACTGGTGACGACGAACTTACTGGCCGCCCTTTTGGATGTACCCCCGGACGAACTCCTCGGCGTTCTCCTCGAGGACGGAGTCGATCTCGTCCAGCAGGTCGTCGACGTCCTCGGAGATCTTCTCGTGCCGCTCGGCGACCTCGGCACTGGCCTCCGCGGTGACCTCGTCGACCTCGTCTTCGCGGCGACTGCGACCGGACTGCGACTGTCCGCCCGGTTCCCTGGTTGCCATGGCACCCTCCTGTCGGTTGGTGAGCTCGAACCTACCTCAGTCCGGCGACAAATCACCGGCCGGACGGATCTTCCTCAGGAGGTGATCGCTTCCAGCAGATCCTTGGCGCTCACGCAGCGGTCGAAGAGCGCTCCCACGTGGGCACGGGTACCCCGCAGCGGCTCCATCATGGGTACCCGGACCAGCGACTCGCGGCCGATGTCGAAAATGACGGAATCCCAGCTGGCGGCGACCACCTCGGAGGGGTACTGGGCGATGCACCGGCCCCGGAAATAGGCCCGGGTGTCCTCCGGCGGTTCGGTCATCGCGTGCCGGACCTCCTCCGGGGTGAACAGTGTGCGCATCGACCCCCGGGCCACCAGGCGGTGATAGAGCCCCTTCTCCGGACGTACGTCGGAGTACTGCAGGTCGACCAGTTGAAGCTTGGGTGAGGACCAGGCCAGGCTCTCCCGCTCGCGGTAGCCCTCCAGCAGCCGTAGCTTGGCGACCCAGTCCAGCTCGTCAGCGCAGAGCATCGGGTCGCGGGAGAGCCGGTCCAGTACCGACTCCCAGCGGGCCAGCACGTCCGCGGTCTGGTCGTCGTTCTCCCCCCGGCTGTCCACAAACGAGCACGCCCGCTCGTAGAACGCCCACTGGATGTCCAGGGCTGACAGGCGTCGCCCGTCGCGCATCCGTACCCGGTGCGAGAGGCCAGGGTCGTGGCTGATGTTCTTCAGCTCGGTCACCGGGTCGGCGATGCCCAGGTCGGTGCTGAGCGCCTTGGCCTCGATCATGTCCAGGATGATCGCGGTGGTACCGAGCTTGAGATAGGTGGAGATCTCCGAAAGGTTGGCGTCCCCGATGATCACGTGCAGCCGGCGGTACTTGTCGGCGTCGGCGTGCGGTTCGTCCCGGGTGTTGATGATCGGGCGCTTGAGAGTCGTCTCCAGCCCGACCTCGACCTCGAAGAAGTCGGCGCGCTGGGAGATCTGGAAGCCCGCCGTCTGGCCGTCCTGGCCGCGCCCCACCCGTCCGGCGCCGCAGACGATCTGCCGGGTGACGAAGAACGGGGTGAGGAACTGCACGATGTCGGCGAATGCGGTCTGCCGCTTCATCAGGTAGTTCTCGTGGGCGCCGTAGGAGGCGCCTTTGTTGTCGGTGTTGTTCTTGTAGAGGTGGATCGGCGCGGCGCCGGGGATGGTCGCCGCCCGCCGGGCCGCCTCGGCCATCACCCGCTCCCCCGACTTGTCCCACAGCACCGCGTCGCGCGGGTTGGTGACCTCCGGGGTCGAGTACTCCGGGTGGGCGTGGTCGACGTAGAGCCGGGCGCCGTTGGTGAGGATGACGTTGGCCAGGCCCAGATCCTCGTCGGCGAGCGCCTCGGAGGGGTCGTAGAGGGCGCCGGAATAGGTGAAACCGCGTGCGTCGCGCAGCGGCGACTCTTCTTCGTAGTCCCACCGGGCCCGTCCATTTCGGGACAATTCGGGCCGAGCGCCGTAGGCGTTGACGATCTGGGAGGACGTCACCATCGGGTTGGCACCCGGCTGCCCCGGCACCGAGATGCCGTACTCGATCTCAGTGCCCATGACCCGACGCACGCTCATACCGGCCAGCTTAGTCGACACCCTGACAACACCCCGATACTGACAGGCAGCAACAGCCGTTCCGGGAGTCACCGCCGCCTCGTCGCGCGCCCGCCGGGCGCTGCCTACCCGTTGCCCCGGGCAGCCCTGGCGCCGGTATCGGGCCTCCGCCCGATCGGCCGCGCGGGCCTGACCTCACTTCGCCGCGCAGCAGCCCGGTCGACCGCGCCCGCGCAATCCCGGCTCGCCAGCGGCCAGCCGGTCCCGGAAGTTGGACAGTAGAGACTAGCGAGATCCGGTCGGGCAGGCCCGGTCTCGGGCCGTACGTCAGTCGAGCCGCATGCGCACCGTGTCGGCCGCGTCGCGATCCGTGTTTCTCCCTCGCCGGAAAAACCGGGGCCGCACCGAGAATCCGCCGGCAACCCCACGGCGACATAAGACCGTGACGGACCAGGCCCGACCCGGACAGGGGGTTAACCAACAGGTACTTGCAAATTACCAAACGCCCGCTTTGTTGGCGAAGTCGGGCGGAGCAGCACCTGGAACGGGCCGCTACCGCTTCACCTGAGCCGGGCGTGAAACGGACAATCTCGGCATTTCCCAGGCCCCGGGCCCGTGGTGGCCGGTGTACACATTGTGGCACTATTACTCTCGCCCCGGAGACGGGGACCATCCGAGGCGCGGGGTCACCGACACCACACCCCTCGGACTTTGTGTGTTTACGGATCTTTTCGAGACTGGGAGAGGAATGCAATGAGGCGCAGCGGAACCCAGGGGGTCAGGCCGCGGCCCTGTTGGTCCGGCCGGCAGGTGGCCTCCTGACCTTTGGGCGTCCGCGCCGATGACGGCGCCTCCAGCCGGTGAATTATGTGCCGACGTGCCGCACCGACGTCCCGCCTGTGGTGCTCGACACGGCCCGCTATTCCAAGGAAATCGGTAAACCCCCCAACTGATGTCGCTCACACAGGGCCTTGAAGACCTGGCACTACGTTGTGAAGCGGGCAAGAAAGAGCACTAATGGCGTATAAAGATCTGGTCCGCGAACTAGCCGCCACAGAATTCAAGCTCAAGTATCAGGGCTCGGTCCTCGGGTACGTGTGGTCGTTCATGAAGCCACTGATGCTGTTCGCCGTACTGTACGTGGTCTTCACGAAGTTCGTGAAGATCCCCGGCGGCGACATCGAGCACTACTCGTTGTACCTGCTGCTCGGTATCGTGCTGTGGAGCTACTTCACCGACTCGACCAATACGGCGATGAGCTCCATCGTGGACCGCGGGGACCTTATCCGCAAGGTGTACTTTCCGCGGATCGTGATCGTGGTCGCGGCCAGCCTCAGCTCGCTCATCACATTGGTCCTGAACCTCGCGGTCGTCTTCATCTTCATGGCAGTGGTACAGATTCCGGTGCACCTGACCATACCGCTTTTCCTGCTGGTGGTGGCCGAACTTTACATGATGTCGCTGGGCTGCTCCTTGTTGCTCTCGGCGTTGTATGTGAAGTTCCGGGATTTCCGGCATATCTGGGAGGTGGGGCTGCAGATTCTGTTCTATGCCTCCCCCATCATCTATCCGTTGAACATGGTGCCGCGCAGCGTCGTTCCGCTGCTGGCGTTGAGCCCGATAACCCAGATCGTCCAAGATGCCCGCTGGCTGCTCATCACACCCAAGACGCAGACCGCGGCGGACAGTCTGCACATGCCATGGTTGCTTGTCCCGTACCTGCTGCCGCTGCTCATCCTGTGGATCGGCTACAGCTATTTCAACCGCACTGCGGCGGCCTTCGCGGAGGAGATTTAGCGATGGAAGACGTTGTTGTCTCAGTCAAGGATGTCGGCAAGGTCTTCCAGATCCCCAAGGAGCGCCACCGGTCGCTGAAGAGGCTGGTGCTGTCGCTGGGGCGGCACAGCGGCTACCGCAGGTTCGAGGCGATCGAGAGCGTGGATTTCGAGGTCCACCGGGGCGAGTTCTTCGGCATCATCGGCCAGAACGGCAGCGGCAAGAGCACGCTCTTGAAGATCCTGGCGGGAATCTACGTGCCGACGCGGGGGAAGGTGAACATCGACGGCCGCCTGTCGCCCTTCATCGAGTTGGGCGTCGGCTTCAACCACGAGCTGACCGCGCGTGAGAACGTGTTTCTGAACGGCGCGATTCTGGGCATGAGCCGCGCCGAGATCGCCGAACAGCTGGACGAGATCATCCGGTTCGCTGAGCTCGAGCAGTTCGTCGACCAGAAGATCAAGAATTTTTCGTCGGGCATGCTGGTGCGGTTGGCGTTTTCGGTGGCCATTCGCGCCCGTGCGGATGTCCTCCTGATCGACGAAGTGCTGGCCGTGGGTGACGCCAACTTCCAGCAGAAGTGCTTCAACGTGTTCCGACGCCTGAAGGCCGAGGGCAAGACGATCATCTTTGTGAGCCACGACCTGGCCTCGATCAAGGAGTTTTCGGACCGGGTGCTGCTGCTCAACAAGGGCAAGACCTACGGCGTCTTCAGCGCCGTCGACGCCATCGCCAAGTATTCCAAGCTCAACCAGGCGCGGGTGACCAATGAGCTGGAGAGACTCGGCCACGGTGGGGAGCGCGAGCACCAGCTGAATCGGCCGCACATCAAGAACGTGGAGCTGCTGAACAAGGCCGGGGAGAGCATCCGGGCCATTTCCTGTCATGACCCGCTGCGGGTAAGGCTGACGGTGGCCAACCCGGACGAGTTGCCCCTGGCGGTGGGGGTGGCGATCTATCGCACCGCCGACAATCTCTACTGCTTCGGTACCAACACCAATGTGGACGACGTCGAACTGAAGCCGGAGAAGTCCGTCACCGTCGACATCGAGTACCCGAGGTTCCCGTTGCAGCGCGGGACCTATGACCTTACGGTCGGCGTGTTCGACTCCACGCTGTCAGCAACCTACGAGATGATGGACCACGTCCTGGATTTCGAGGCCGTGCAGGACAACGGCGCCGAGGGCGTCACCTTCATCGAGCACACATGGGAACAGCAGACAGGCGACCGATGAAGGCGACCAGTGCCCTTCTCGCTCTCAACGCCGGCCCTCGCTGCGCCCACTGCTCGACGGCGTGACGCGGCAGAAGACCGAACCGATGACGAGGTGCCGCTGAGCGACAGCGGCTCCCCGGACAGAACCGTGACGATCCCCCGCCGCGGCCGCAGCGTAACGGTGTGGTCAGCCGGTTGCGCGGCGGCACCGCTCGCACCGACTCGGTGACCGAGCCACGCCACTACCCCGGCTCATCGCAGCGCCAGCGACTCTTGATCCACACCAGCCGCGGGCGGCGGCCACCGACCGTAGGTCCCACGGCCGGGTCACTCGCTGGCCCGTCAACGCAGTCCACAATGGAGCTTCAGCCGATCCTCGGTACCGCCACCATTGGCGGCAAAGGCATCGGCCACGCCGGCGGCGCACCATCACCGCCGATCCCACCGCTCTGACCGATCCGGCGACGAGCGTCGGCGTCAGTCCGTCAGGGAAGCGCCGTAGGGCGCCGGGAAGCAGCGACTGCCTCCCGTTACCCCACGAGACTCCTGAGCCAGCTAGGAATCATGCCCCGCCGCCGAATGAGGCCGTGAAAGGTACCGACCACTATGGCGACGAGCTGGGCGAGGCGCCTCGGCCCGCTCACGATCGAGATGATCATTCCGCGGGTCTCCCGCCGGATGACGGCGAGCACCCAACCTGGACGCCTGCGGAAATTCCGGAACAGCAGATCGATGGTGTTGCGGGCGATGTAGTAGCGACGGAACGGCGAATGGTACTGATACGTGATCATCTTGCCGTTACGACGGCGCACCGGGATGCCGAACGGCCGCAGTTCGGCGGGGCGTCCGATGGAATGCTGTACGTCGGTGCCCTTGGCCACCGCGATCCGGAATCCGCGGTCGCGTATGCGAAGGCAGTACTCCGTGTCGACGCAGTCGATGACCAACCGCTCCTCGAACAGGCCGGCCGCCTCAAGACATGCACGGCTGATCACGAAGCCCGTCTGTATCGCCTCGGGGACGAGGCCGAATCCTTCGGGCGACACCCACGTCGGCAGCGACGGGACCCCGTTCACCGAGTCGACGCAGACGATGCCGATGTTGGTCACCGGGTTCGCGCGCTCGAACACGTCGAGCGCCGTCGCCACGTAGTCGCTCGGGAGAACCGTGTCCTGGTCGAGGTTGACGACGTACGTGGCGCCATCGGCGAGCGCTTCGCGCACGCCGATGTTGAGCGCGGTCGCGATGCCCGAATTGCTCTCTATACGCCGCACGGTGACACCCGAGGCAGCGACGCGCTCGAATACGCCGCCCGGGTCGGTTCCGGTGCCGTCGTCGACCACGATGACCCGATCCACCTGGGCTGCGAGGGTGCTCAGTCGGGCCGGGAACAGGTCGTCTGGATGATATGCGGGAACGACAGCGACAACGCGATGGTGGAGCGCGGGCGCTAACTGACTGTCGACGCCGGGCAGTCTCGAAGCGGGCACTACGGTAGTCTACGTTCACCGTCGAAAGGATCAAGTTGCCCGTGCCTTCTGACCCGAAGCAGACCTGGTCGGATGCGATTCCCGGGTTGCGGTTGAGCCGCGAGGAGCACCTCGCCGAGGACCGACTCGCGCAGACCGACCGCATGATCGGCCTCGAACAGCAGCGCAACGAGCTCCGCAAGGCATCACTTGCAGGCCCGAGCGAGACGGCCGCGATCGAGGCAACACACGCCATCCATGTGTCACTAGGCCGGCGGATCGGTCGGGCAGCGCTGCGTCGGATGCCGTTGCTGCGACGCATCAAGCGGCGAGTGCTGCGATGAGCAGGATCAATGCGGGGCTGGCATCCCGTCTCGAGCTATGGGTCGACCCGGCCGGCCACTCGGGCCGCGACGTCGAGCGCACGCTGCGCGCTGCGCTCGAGGCCGGATTCGACCCGGACCGCGTAGCGGTCATCCTCGGCGATTCCGTCGGCGAGGACTTCGCCGGGGTTGCGGAGGCAGGGAAGGCGGCCGGCGTGGCTGTGCTCTCGGCACATGCCGCCGCGCTGAACGAGCGGCTCGACGCGAGCGGGGCAGACTACCTCTTCGTAGTGCGCCGGGGCCTTCTGCTGCCCGATGCCGCACTGAAGGCTGTCGCGTTCCTCGACCGCTTTCCCGAGGTGGACCTGGGGTACGGCGACTCGATGACCGAGGACGGCACCCCGCTCCTGCGGCCCGCCGCGTCACCGATCCGGCTGCGCAGCAGCGATTACCTCGGCCCGGTGGTGGTGGCCCGCATCACGTCGCTGCGCGGGATCGGTGGGTTCCGGGCCGAGGCGGGCCTCGCCCAGGTCCTCGACCTCGCGCTGCGCATCGACGAGCAGGGTGGCCAGCTCGCCCTGATTCCGCACATGCTCGCCAAAGAAGACCTTGCCAAAGAGGACTTCGCCGGCACCTCCGCCGCCCAACAACTGGTCGTCGAGCAGGCGCTCGCTCGGGCTGGGGTGCGTGCGACCATCGACGAGGTCGAGCCCTTCGTCAGGCGGGTCCGCTATGAAATCCACGATGAGCCGCTCGTGTCGATCATTATCCCCACCCGGGGAACGCCCGCGAGCATCGCGGGTTCGTCGCGCGTGCTCGTGCTCGAGGCGATCCGCGGCATCGTGGAGCGATCGACGTACGGAAACCTCGAGTTCGTCGTCGTCGCCGACGCAGAGACGCCCGGCGAGGTCGTCGACGCCCTGAAAGACCTCTGCGGCGACCGGCTGCGACTGGTGCTCTGGGATGCGCCGTTCAATTTCAGCGCGAAGATGAACCGCGGTGCTGCCGCCGCGAGGGGCGACTACCTGCTGCTGCTCAATGATGATGTCGAGGTCGTGTCCGAGGACTGGATCGAGTCGATGCTCGGCCTTGCCCAGCAGCGTGGGGTGGGCATCGTCGGAGCGTTGCTCTTCTTCGAAGACAGTACGGTCCAGCATGCGGGACAGGTCTACACCGGCGGTGTCGCGGGCCACGCAGCATTCGGCTGGAATGGCGGGCGCGATGACCCGATCAGCTCGCTCGCCACCGACCACGAGGTGTCGGGCGTCACTGCCGCGTGCGCGCTCATCTCTCGCGACCTCTATTTCGAGATCGGCGGGTTCACCCTCACGCTGCCCGGCAACTACAACGACGTCGACCTCAACCTGAAGGTGCGCCAGACCGGACGCGCGGCAGTCCTCACACCATGGGCGCGGCTCTACCACTTCGAGTCGAAGAGTCGGGACCCGAAGATCCTCCCGTCCGACCTCGAGAACCTCCAGCTGCGATGGAAACGACGCATGCAGGTGGAACTCTATTCGCGCATGATGATGTGAGCGGCCGACCCGCCGGCCTGTCGGCCGCTCAAGCTATCGGCCACCTGGGCGCGATCAACAATTGTCTGTAGCCCGCTTCGGGACAGGGTCTGGTCGGGTCAGCCTGCGTAGCGGACGGGGGCGACCCCGGCGAGGGACGGTGGGCGGTCATTGGCGGTGCCTCGGGGCGTAACCTCCGCCGCCTCGTGGCGTCGATGATTGCCGACAAGCTCCCGCAGCGGCCGGGCCGCCAGCTCGACCGTTCCGGTGGCGCCGAGCGCGACCCCCATCGCGAACACCCCCACAGCGGTCGGCCATCCCCAGACGTCGAAAAAGAAGATCTGCGCCGCCGTACCGAGGATGATCGCGCGAGCAGCGACGGATCGCAGCCGCCAGTACAGGCCGACCGTGGCGATCAGCAGGCTGACGAGTCCGAAAAGACCGAAGTCGTACCAGACCGTCACGTAGGTGTTGTCGAAGACCTGCGCCTGACCGTCCTGGATGGGGTGGTCGTGGAAGTACCGGAAGTTGGTGTTCGGCCCGTGGCCGAACACGATGGTGACCGGGCTGTCGGTGATCCCATGCAGGCCGGCCTTGATCCGGGCGATCCGCGCGCCCCCGCTGATCCCGGCCGTCGATCCGGTCACGCGGGAGACCGTCGCCGAGCCGGCCGATCCCGGCGCGGACGATGCGGGTGACGAGTCCCTTCCACGCAACATGTCCGGTGTCCCCACCACCATCGCGGCGGCGACGGCGAAGATGGCCAGCGCGGCGCCGAGACCTCGCCAGGTGAGCCGTCGGCGCTGGTACACCAGCCACACCAGGACACCCAGCAGCATGCCGATCCAGGCGCTGCGGGTCCCGGAGAGCACCAGTCCCACGACGCTGGCGGTGAACGGTACATACCAGAGCCGGCCGCGGACGGTTAGTGCGACCAGCGCCGTACCCATCGCAAAGGCGCCGAAGATGAGCGGGTGGCCCGCGATGCCGGCCGCCCGGGTCGGGTCGAACTTCGAGGTGTACCGCCCGTCGAAGGCCAACTGGTCGAAGCCGGGCCAGGTACCGGTGGTCGTCTGGATCTTCGCCAGGATCGCGATGGGGACGCTGCTCCACGCGAACGCCCGGGCCACCCGGATGACCAGTTGAGGATCCTCGCGACCCTCCTCGAACACGTACCAGCAGAGCATGGCGGCGGCGGCCAGCGGTAGGACCCCGTAGAAGATCGGCCGCAATCCGTGCCAGTGCACCAATGCGGCGATCAGGCCCGATACCGGAAGCAGTGCCGCCAGGACGACGGCCGGCGACAGTCGGCGCAGGCCGGAGCGCAGCAGGCGGCCCCAGGCGGCGACGACGAACAGCAGCAGCAGTACCCAGTGCAAGGGGTCGATCGGGTAGGCGAGGTTGATGGTCACCGGGACGCAGAAGGCGATCCCGAACACCGCCCAGGTCACCCGCTCGGGGCGCAGCATCATCCAGCCGAACAGCGCACCGGCGGGTACCGCGAGAAAGCAGCCGTACCGGCCGTCCGCCAGCAGCGCGGCGGCCAGCGCTGCGAGCAGCACGCAGAGGACCCACCAGCGGCGCGGCACGCTCTTTGCCTTGTCGATCCAACCTCGCACCGTGCGATCCTAGCCGTATTCGACCCGCGGGCTGGGGGCACGTGGGCCGCCCCGGAGGATGCCGAGGTGGTGGCCGTGGGGTTGTGAGCTAGGCTGGCGCGGTCGCCGAGGCTGGCGACGGTCCGCCGAGCGGATCCCCCTCTGCGTTGGACGGGTCGATGACGACGGGCACTGAGCTGGTGGCCGCGAGCGATACCGGTGCTGAGATCGTGCTCCGTGGGCGTTTTGCGCTGCGATACGTCAGTATCCTCGCGGCGGCGGCGCCTGCGCTCCTGATCATCATGCTCACCGTCCATCGGACTCACATCCCAAGCTCCGACGAACCGGACCTCGCGATCACTTCCGCATATCGCTACGGCGCGCTCAGCCTCGCGGACTTCTGCGCACGGCACGACGAGCATCGGATCTTGTTTCTCAGCCTCGTGATGTCAGTGGGACAGTGATGGCCGGCGGTTACCCGGAGGGACGGCCCGAACTGGCCGTCGTAACCGTCCTCTACCGCTCCGCGGAGATGCTCGCCAAGACCGCGCCGACCTGGGCGGCGAGCGCCCGGGGACTGGCCGTCGAGTTCGTCTTCGTGGACAACTCGCCTGGCGACGGCAGCGAGGCGGTGGTCGCGGAGTGCTTCGCCGAGATCCCGCACCGGTACCTGCCGGATCCGAGCAATCCCGGCTTCGCCGGTGGCTGCAACCGCGCGCTGGACGCGGTCACGGCCGGACACGTCCTACTCCTCAACGCGGACGTGTGGCTGTCCGGGGACTCGCTGACCCAGATCCTCGCTGCGATCGGTCAGGCGCCGGACGCGCCGCTGGCCATCGGGCTGACCATGCAGACGCGCGACTACGTCGGGATCGACCTCAACCCGATCAGCCTGTTCATCGACCGGCCGGCGGACACGGCCCGGGGTCCGCTCGGCCCCTCCGGCGGCGCCGCGGTCTTCCCGGTCGAGTTGCTGCGCCGGTTCGGCGGCTTCTACGAGGAGTTTTTCGCCTGGGGAGAGGACGCGGACCTCGCGTTCCGGCTCTACGCCTCGGGCGTGCGTACCCGCGCGCTGAACCTGAGCCTGCCGCACGCCTGGGGACACAGCGTGGCGGGCGACCGGAACCTGGGCCGGCGCCGCGCCTTCCTGCTGGCCCGCAACCGCGTGCTGGTCGCCGCGCGTACCTTCAGCGGCCCGCTGCTGCTGACCGCCCTACCCGTCATGGTGCTCGGGCACGGTGCACTGGCGCTGCGCCGCATCCGGCAGGGCACGCTGGTGCCGTTCCTGTCCGGCATCGGTCAGGGGCTGCGCGGCGCGCTGCGCGCCCGGCGCGGCTGGACCGGTCCACGGTTCGGGATCGGCAGCCTGCGCAGGTACTGGAGTCGGAAGGGACCATGATGGATACCGCCCCGGGCGCCCCGCTCTGGACCGTCGTGACGGTCACCTACAACTCGGCCGAGGTGCTCAGTGCCTGCTGGAAGGGGTTCGACAAGTCGTACGACTGGGTCGTGGTGGACAACTGCTCCACCGACGACTCGGCGGCGGTGGCCGAGGAGCTCGGCGCCCGGGTGATACGGCTGGCCGACAACGTCGGCTTCTCCGCGGCCAACAACATCGCGGTACGCGAGTCGACCAGCCCCTACCTGCTGTTCGCCAACCCCGACCTCGTGGTGGAGTCCGACGGCCTCGAACGGCTCCGCGCCCATCTCGACCAGTACGGCGGTCTCGTCGCGCCGCAGCTGCTGTCGGAGTCCGGTGTGCCGCAGCCGAACGGGCGGGGTTTCCCGTATATGACCGCCAAGCTCGGCAACCGCAACGTGTGGCCGTTCGCCCGCCTGCATCAGGGGTACCGCATTCTCGCCGAACCGGGCTCCGCGGTCTGGACGGCGTGGGTGATGGGTGCCGCCGTCGGCGCGCGCCGGGAGGACTTCCTGGCCATCGGCGGGTGGAACGAGCGCTTCTTCATCTACTACGAGGATGCCGAGATCTGCCTGCGCGCGTGGCAGCACGGCCAGCCCGTCGCGGTGCTGGGCGACGTGCGGTGGGTACACCACTGGGGTCGGGCCACGAACACGCTGCGCCTGAGCAGGGCACACCGGTACGAGTTGCGGTCGGCGCGGACGTTCTACGGCATGTTCCCGGAGTTCGTGTTCGGCCTGCCCCGGCCGACCCGCCGGCACGCGTTGGCGAACTCGCGGTGCGGCACCCGGGTACCGGGGGCGTAGCCGACGGGCTAGCGTCCGCCGCCGCGGAAGACCTCGGCCAACGTGCGCACCAGAACCTTGAAGTCCAGCCAGGGCGACCAGTTCTCGATGTAGTAGTTGTCGAACCGGGCGCGGTCGGCGATGGACGTGTCGCCGCGCAGCCCGCTCACCTGGGCGAGCCCGGTCAGCCCGGCCGGTACCCGGTGCCGGTGCATGTAGTTCGGGTGCTCCGCGGCAAATTTCTCCACGAAGTAGGGTCGCTCCGGCCGGGGGCCGACGAAGGTCATGTCACCGCGCAGGATGTTCCACAGCTGGGGCAGTTCGTCGAGCGAGGTGCGGCGCAACAGCCGCCCGACCGGACCGACTCTCGGGTCGTTCGCCACCGACCAGGTGGTGGCTGAGTCGCTTTCGTCCAAGGGCCGCATGGAACGGAACTTGATGACGTTGAACTGCCGCCCGAATCGTCCCACCCTGGGCTGCTTGAAGAAGACCCCGGGGCCACCCTCGAGGTACACCGCCAGGGCGCACACTGCGAACAGAGGGCTCAGCAGTAGCAGGAACAGTGCCGAGAAGACGATGTCCGTCGCCCGTTTGACCGCCCATCGGGGACCGCTGAACGTCGGCCGCCGGATCCGCATGACCGGGATCGCGCCGATGTGGTCGGGGGTACCGACCTGGGTGTGCGCGTCGTGCAGTCGTGGTACGACGAGCAGGTCGCAGGCCATGCTCGCGGGCTGGCGGACGACGTCCATCAGGCGCTCGTCGCCCACCGCGGTGTCCGCGATGATGATGACGTCGGTCTCGGTCTCCTCGACCAGCCGCTCCAGGTCGGAGAGCCGGCCGACCCAGGCACCGTCGTCGTTGACGGTGGGACGCTCGTCGTCGACGTAACCGGCGAACCGCAGCCCGTACTGCGGGTACCCCTGCAGGATCCGGGCGAGTTCGGCGGCGACCGGGCCGTGCCCGACGATGAGCGCGCCATGGCTTGCCCACCGCCGGGTCCGGGCCGCCAGCACGACCTTCCGGGACACCAGGCGCCCGACCAGCACCAGTCCCGCGGAAAGAGCGACATAGTGCATGAATCCGCCGGCGTAGGCCAGCGAGTCGTGCCGTTGCGCCGCGATCACCGCCACGATGGCGGCGGCGGTGAGCAGTCGACCGGCCAGGCCCGGCAGCTCGTCGAGGAAGCTGAGGTGCCGTCGGCCCCGGTAGAACCCGCCGACGCCGAAGAGGAAGACGGTCACCACGGCCATCGACACGGTGCCACGCCAGAAGTTGTGGACCCACAGGGCCGGGGCCGCGGCGGCGGCGAAGTCCATCGGCAGGGCCAGCATCCAGGCTCGCAGCGGCCGCAGTCGGCGCGCGGTCGTGGTGTTGGCCTTCGGCGTCATCGTCGCGGGCAGTTCCGTACCCGCCGCTTCTATGCCGCTACTCTGCGTAGGGATCAACGGGGTGGGGTCATCGGGAAGGTGCCGTCGTTGCCGGCCGACGACCTGGTGCCCCACGTGCGACCTCCGAAAACTCCGCCGGAGCAAACCGTACCGGCCGTGCACAGGATAGCCCGGCCGGTCCGCCGCCAGGGATCTACGGTGACCGGCCGCCACCGAAAGGCGCCAGAGTACTACACGGACCGAGGGGGGCCCGGCCTGCGACTATCCCAAGCCTTGGCCCCTGTTCGGTTGGCCGGTCTGAGCGGTCAGACCGAACAGAGCTGTCGGCTTCAGGTCTGAATTGGCCAGTCCTGCCAGCGATGACCATTGACATCAATGTTGCCCGAATATGGTGATGTTCAACTCACCTGGACGGCTGCCCAGCGCCCTGATCACCCCAGCGTCACCTCTGTCTACCGTCGAACCGGGGTCTTCAGTCGGACCAGGATGCCGCTACCCTTCGCCTCGCGGGATACGGCATCATATGGGCGGCCAGGCGCCAACACGAAGGGTTCCCATGTCAGACACGCAGACGCAGCGCTTCGAGGCTGACGTCGTCATTGTCGGCGGCTGCGGCCGGGTCGGCCTGCCTCTGGGCATCGCACTGGCCAGCCGCGGAAAGACCGTCACCCTCTACGACATCAACGCCACCGCGGTCGAGACGGTCAACGCCGCGCGACTGCCGTTCGCCGAGGACGGCGCCGCCGAACGGTTGACCAGCGCGGTCACCGGCGGCCGACTGCGCGCGACCACCGATCCGGCCAGTGTGGGCACCGCCGAGAACATCGTGATCATCGTCGGTACGCCGGTGGACGAGCACCTGAACCCGGACCTCGGCGCTGTCCCCCGGGCCATCGAGACCTGCGCGGAGTACCTGCGCGACGGCCAGCTGCTGGTGCTGCGCAGCACCGTGCACCCCGGCGTGACGGCGCTCACCGAGCGGCTGCTGCAGCGCCGCGGCCTGGACGTGGACGTGGCGTTCTGCCCCGAGCGGATCGCCGAGGGACACGCCATGACCGAGCTGTTCGAGCTGCCGCAGATCGTGTCGGGGCGGGGCGAGCGGGCGATCGCCCGGGCCAGCGCGCTGTTCGGGGTACTGACCGAGCAGATTGTGCCGCTGATTCCGGAGGAGGCGGAGCTGGCCAAGCTGTTCACCAACACCTGGCGGTACATCAAGTTCGCAGCGGCCAACCAGTTCTGGATGATGGCCAACGACGCCGGCCTGGACTTCGAACGCATCCGGCACGCCATCCGGCACGAGTACCCGCGGGCCGCCGATCTCCCGGGGCCGGGTTTCGCCGCCGGACCCTGCCTGTTCAAGGACACCATGCAGCTGGCCGCGTTCAACAACAACCATTTCGTCCTCGGGCACTCGGCGATGCTCATCAACGAAGGACTGCCGCTGTACGTGGTCTCCTCGCTGGAGGCCCGCTTCGACCTGTCGAAGATGACCGTCGGCATCCTGGGCATGGCGTTCAAGGGTGGCAGCGACGACGCCCGGGAGAGCCTGGCCTACAAGCTCCGCAAGATCCTGCTGCTCAAGGCCAACGAGACGCTGTGCACCGATCCGTACATCGTCGACGAGCGGTTCACCCCGCTCGACGAGGTGCTGGAGCGGGCCGACCTGTTGGTCATCGCCAGCCCCCACCCGCAGTACCGGGACCTGCGCACGGACAAGCCGGTCGCCGACATGTGGGGCATCGCCGGGCAGGGAATGCTGGTATGACCCCCCGGGTCTCCGTTGTCATTCCGGTGTACAACGAGGGCGAGAATATCCTGCCGTGCCTGGAGCGGGTGCTCCGTGACGTGACCTTGCCCTGCGAGATACTCGTCCTGCATGACATGCCGGAGGACACCACAGTGCCCTTCGCGCAGGGCGTGGCGCAGCGGGATGAGCGGGTACGCACGGTGCTGAACACGTACGGACGAGGTCCGGCGAATGCCATCCGGTTCGGCATCGACTCGGCGCGGGCGCCGGTGACCGTGGTCACGATGGCGGACGGCTGTGACGACCCGCGCCAGATCGACGAACTGGCGCGGCTGGTGGACCGCGGTGTGGTGGTGGCCGCGGCGTCCCGGTACATGCCGGGTGGCCAGCAGGTGGGCGGTCCGCGACTGAAGGGTCTGCTGTCCCGGTGGGCCGGGCGGACCCTGCACACCTTCGCGCGGGTGGGTACCCGGGACGCTACCAACAGCTTCAAGGCCTACCTGACCTCATTCGTCCGGGAGGTGGGGATCGAGTCGCGGACCGGCTTCGAGATCGGGCTGGAGCTGACCGCCAAGGCGACCCGGCTACGCCGCCCGGTCGCCGAAATCCCCACCATCTGGCTGGACCGGCAGCTCGGCGAGTCCCGCTTCGACCTGGGCCGGTTCCTGCCCGGGTACCTCCGCTGGTACCGGTTCGCCTTCGGCGGACGGCTCACCGTCGAGCAGATCGTCGCCCGGAGCAGCTCGGCGCCCGCAACCCCGGTCGCGACGATCCCGCAGCAGCGCGTGCCCGAACAGGTGGCCCCGCTGTCCCCCGACCGCTGACCCTTGAACCGATCGAAACCAATGACCCTCAAGGAGAATCCCTCGTGGCACGAGTTCTAGTTACCGGATCCGCCGGCTTCATCGGCGGCTACGTCGTCCAGGAACTCCTGGAACGGGGCCACGAAGTCGTCGGCCTGGACAACTACTCGAAGTACGGCCCGGTCACCCGCAGCTACGACAGCCACGAACGCTACCGCTTCGTCCTCGGCGACGCCCGCAACGTCGAACTCATGACCGAACTCGCCAACGACTGCGACCACCTCATCGCCGGCGCCGCCCTCATCGGCGGCATCTCCTACTTCCACACCTACGCCTACGACCTCCTCGCCACCAACGAACGCATCATGGCCTCCACCTGCGACGCCGCCATCGCCGCCCACCGCAACGGCCGCCTGCAAAAAGTCACCTACATGTCCTCCTCCATGGTCTACGAATCAGCCGAACACTGGCCCTCCACCGAAGGCGACGAACGCCGCATCCCCCCACCCCTGTCCTCCTACGGCTTCCAAAAACTCGCCGTCGAGTACTACGCCCGCGCCGCCTGGGACCAGTACCAACTCCCCTACACCATCGTCCGACCCTTCAACTGCGTCGGCATCGGCGAAGGCCGCGCCCTCGGCGAAGTCGAAATCCTCTCCGGCAACGTCAAACTCGCCATGTCCCACGTCGTCCCCGACCTCGTCCAAAAAGTCCTCAAAGGCCAGGACCCACTCCACGTCCTCGGCGACGGCACCCAGGTCCGCCACTACACCTACGGCGGCGACCTCGCCCGCGGCATCGTCACCGCGGTGGAGCACCCAGCCGCCCACAACGACGACTTCAACCTCTCCACCGCCGAGGGCACCTCGGTAGCCCAACTCGCCGAAGTGATCTGGCGCAAGCTCAAAGGCCCCGACACCCCACTGCGCCTGACCCACGACGACCCGTTCACCTACGACGTCCAGAAACGCGTACCAGCCACCGACAAAGCCCGCGACATCCTCGGCTTCGAAGCCACCACCACCCTCGAAGACATGCTCGACGAGGTCATCCCGTGGATCCAGCAGGCCGTCGCCGAGGGCCGACTGTGAGTCGGACGGCTACCGTCGAGGTAGCGCAGCAGCCCGTCGCGGATCCGGTCCGCGGCGGGCTGCTGCGTCGGCTGGAGCCGATCTTCCGCAGCACCCCGGCGAACCCGCTCACCGCGCGCCAGTGGTTGCTGGCGCTGGCGGCGGTCGTCGTCGGGACGCTGCTGAGCCTGTTGCGCCAGCCCGGCTCGGGCCGGCTGGACACCATGTGGGCCGAGGACGGCCAGATCTTCCTCGCCGACGCGGTGAACAAGTCGTTCCTGCACGCCCTGGTCACCCCGTACAACGGGTACTACCAGGCGGTACCCCGACTGCTGATCGAGCCGGTGCTGCTGGTGCCGGCGCGTTGGGCGGCGGCCACAATCTCCGTCGAGGCTGCGCTGGTCACGGCGCTCTTCGCGGTGGTGGTGTACGTCGCCAGCGGTGCCCATCTGCGCTCCCGCCTGGCCCGGCTGCTGGCGGCGTCGATCGCCGTGGCCTCGCCGACCGCGATCAACGGCATCCCGGTGTCACTGGCGAACGTGCACTGGCCCGGCCTGTACGCCCTGTTCTGGGTGCTGCTCTGGGTGCCGGGCAGCCGCTCCGGTCGGATCCTCACCCTGGTCCTTGCCGCGCTGCTGCCGGCCACCAACATCCTGGCGATCGTCTTCATCCCGCTCGCCATTCTCCGGGCGCTGGTGGTCCGCGACTGGCTGAGCCGGGTGGTGGCCGCCCTGGTCACCCTGGGTGTGCTGCTGCACGGCTACGCGCTGGCCACCGGGAGCACCAGCCGGGAACTGCACCCCACCATCTCCGGCGCGGTCACCAGCTACTTCAAGCAGGCCGTCCCGGCCACGCTGGTCGGCGAACAGGGGCTGTACCTGCACCCGTCCGCTCGGCTCAATCTCGCCTGGACAGTCCTGGCCTGGCTGGTGGCGCTCGGGCTGGTGGTGCTGGCCTGGCGGGGCCCGTTCCGGCCGAACTGGCTGATCGCCGGTCTTGCGGCGCTGTACTCGGCGCTGCTGTGGGGCGCTGCGGTCGCCAGCACCGGGGTGGCGGTCACCCGCTACATCGCGGCGTCCGGAATGCTGCTGATCGGCGGCGTCGCCGCGCTGCTGGTGCCCGGGCCGGACCGGCGCAGCAGGTTTGTCACCGGCGCCGCGCTGGTCCTCGTCCTGCTGATCTACGGGTCGAACCTGTCAACCGACTACCGCAGTGCCCCCCGCGAACCGAGTTGGGCCACGGAGGTACACCGTGGACAGCAACAGTGCCGGGCCACGCCAGGGGCCACCGCCGTGAACCTGCCCAACGCACCGCAGGCGATGGGCTGGCTGGTGCACCTGCGGTGCGGGTATCTGCTGCGCTGAAACCGAGCGCGAACGCGGGGACGCCGGCGGAGGATGGCTCCACCGTCGCACCGTCCGCGCCTGCGGCGCCGCGCACCCGCGTAGGCGGGACAGGCAGGTAACGGATCGCCCGCCTGCTCCGTTGTGCCCGGTGACAACCGGCAGCGCGGACAGGAGCACCCGATGGCACCTCCGATTCGGTCCGGTGCGGCAGCGCGGCAGTCGGCGCCCACGCCCGGCCCGAGTGGGCTGCGGTAGGTGGCCGGCCAGGAGCTGGCGCCGCGACCCGGCTGCACCGGGCCGCCTCCGGCTGGCAGCTCCGCCGGGGCGCGCTGGGCGCCGGTCCGGCTGCTGCGGTCGAAGGGCTCGGTCGGCAGGCTGTTGCGCGGCGGCGGCAACGGCATCGGGCTGATCCGCCTGGGGCTCGCCCTGGCTGTGGTGGTGTCCCACGCCCGCCCGCTGGGCTTCGGGCAGCCGGACGTCGGCAACCGGCTCACCGGCGGCCAGACGACGCTCGGCATGCTGGCGGTGTACGGGTTCTTCGTGCTCTCCGGCATGCTGATCACCCGCAGCGCGCGGCGTACCGGCATCCTCCGCTTCGGCTGGCACCGGGCCCTGCGCATCCTCCCCGGCCTGTGGGTGTGCCTGCTGGTCAGCGCGGTGGTGGTGGCTCCGCTGGGGACCCTGCACGAGCACGGCTCGCTGGCCGGCTTCTGGACCGACCCCTGGGCGCCCGGCGGCCCGCTGGCCTACCTGCGCGCCAACTGGTGGACCGGGGTGCACCAGTGGGGCATCCGCGACCTGTTCGGGCGCACCACCCCGTGGGGGCGCGCCAGCGGCGGAACGAGTGTCCTGGACGGCGCGCTGTGGTCACTGGCCTACGAGATGCTCTGCTACGTCGTCGTCGGGGTGCTCGCCGTGACCGGGGTCCTGGCCCGCTCCCGCCGCTTCGTGCTGCTGCTCACCCTGGTGCTCTACGCCCTGGTCTGGCACTACTACCGGCAGGCGCCCGGCTGGTCGGGTCCGCTGGCCGGCACCGGCAAGGTATACGACCTGCCACTGCTCGGCCCGCTGTTCGGTGACTTCCTGCTGCCGCTGGGCTTCCTGTTCCTGTGCGGGGCGACGGTCGACCTGTACCGCGAGTACATCCCGGTCAGCGACGCGCTGGGGTTGGTGGCGCTGGCCGCGGTGGCGGGTTCGCTGTACTTCGGCGGCTTCTTCGTGATCGGCGCACCGGCCTACGCCTACGCGCTGGTCTGGATCGCCGTCCGGGCGCCCCGGCCGCTGCACCGGGTGGGGCGCCGGCATGACTACTCCTACGGCATCTACATCTACGGCTTCCTGGGCCAGCAGACGCTGGCCAGCTTCGGCGCGAACCGCTGGGGCTTCGCGCCGTTCCTGGGCCTGTCGATCCTGGTGGCGGTGGCCGCGGCGGTACTGTCCTGGCACCTGGTCGAGCGCAACGCGCTGCGCCTGAAGGAGTGGACCCCGGTGCGGGTACCGGCGCGCTGGCGCCCGGCGGCGCCTGCCGTCCCGGCCGCCGGGGCGTCCCCGCCGGCTCACCGCAGCGCGGCCGAGGAGCCCGCCGAGCCGCCGCTGCTGCCGGTCGGCACTCCGTCCGCACCTGGTTAAGCCCACGCGCGGCCGGTGTGAACCGCGCACGGACCGGGTTGAACCGAACGCTCGGGGCGGCAGGCGCCGGGGCGACGGGTCCGTGTGGACCCGTCGCCCCGGCGACCGTTGCGGTGCTGGCTAGAGGTACTGGCCGGTGTTGCTGGCGGTCTCGATGGAGCGGCCGGCCTCGGCGCCCTTGCCGCCGGAGATGAGGGTACGGATGTAGACGATCCGCTCGCCCTTCTTGCCCGAGATACGTGCCCAGTCGTCCGGGTTGGTGGTGTTGGGCAGGTCCTCGTTCTCCCGGAACTCGTCCACGCAGGCGTCCAGCAGGTGCTGCAGGCGCAGGCCCTTGCGGCCGGAGGAGAGGAAGTCCTTGATCGCCATCTTCTTCGCCCGGTCGACGATGTTCTGCACCATGGCGCCGGAGTTGAAGTCCTTGAAGTACAGGACCTCCTTGTCGCCATTGGCGTAGGTGACCTCCAGGAACCTGTTCTCCTCGGTCTCCGAGTACATCCGCAGCACGGTCGCCTCGATCATGGCGGCGACGCAGGCGTTGGCGTCACCGCCGTGCTCGGCCAGGTCGTCGCTGTTGAGCGGCAGCCCGGTCAGGATGTACTTGCTGAAGATGTCCCGGGCCGCCTCGGCGTCCGGACGCTCGATCTTGATCTTCACGTCCAGCCGGCCGGGGCGCAGGATGGCCGGGTCGATCATGTCTTCGCGGTTGGATGCCCCGATGACGATGACGTTCTCCAGCCCCTCCACGCCGTCGATCTCCGACAGCAGCTGCGGGACGATGGTGTTCTCCACGTCCGAGGAGACGCCCGAGCCACGGGTCCGGAAGATCGAGTCCATCTCGTCGAAGAACACGATCACCGGGGTACCCTCGGAGGCCTTCTCCCGGGCTCGCTGGAAGATCAACCGGATGTGCCGCTCGGTCTCGCCGACGTACTTGTTGAGCAGCTCCGGGCCCTTGATGTTGAGGAAGTAGCTGGTCTGCTTCTCCTCACCGCGCCGCTCGGCGATCTTCTTGGCCAGCGAGTTGGCCACCGCCTTGGCGATCAGGGTCTTTCCGCAGCCGGGCGGGCCGTAGAGCAGGACACCCTTCGGCGGGCGCAGCTGGTGCTCCCGGAACAGCTCGGCGTGCAGGAAGGGCAGCTCCACGGCGTCGCGGATCTGCTCGATCTGCCGGCTCAGGCCGCCGATGTCGGGGTAGTCGACGTCCGGCACCTCCTCCAGCACCAGCTCCTCGACCTCGCTCTTCGGGACCCGCTCGTAGGCGTAGGCGGAGCGGGGCTCGATCAGCAGCGAGTCCCCCGCGCGCAGCGGTACGCCGTTGAGCGTGTCCGCCAGGTGCACCACCCGCTCCTCGTCGGCGTGCGAGATGACCAGGGCGCGGTCGCCGCCGTCGAGGATCTCCTTGAGCATGACCACCTCGCCGGCGCGCTCGAAGCCGAACGCGTCGACGATGTTCAGGGCGTCGTTGAGCAGGACCTCCTGCCCACGGCGCAGCTTGTCCACCTCGAGCGCCGGGGACACCGCCACCCGCAGCTTGCGGCCGCCGGTGAAGACGTCGACCGTGCCGTCCTCGTGCTTGGCGAGGAACACGCCGTAGCCGCTGGGCGGCTGGGCGAGCCGGTCGATCTCCTCCTTGAGGGTGACGATCTGTGCCCGCGCCTCCTTGAGGGTGGCTACCAGGCGCTCGTTGTTCTCCGTCAGCCGTGCGAGTTGGGCCTGCGTCGCTGCAAGACGCTCCTCGAGCTGTCGGACGTGTCGGGGGCTCTCGGTCAACTTGCGCCGCACCAAGGCGAGTTCCTCTTGGAGAAACGCGACCTGGGTGGAGAGATCGTTGGCTTCCTTCTCCCACCGTGCGGCGCGCGTTTCCGCGTCGTCGCTGCGTGCCACGTCCCACCTCCCCGGGGGTTGTATCCAGGCTCTAACACTAGCTGTTGTCGGCCTGCTGTGGCTCGTGCCGGGGCGACCGTCACGAAACCTTGTTGTTCCGTAACATTCTTGACGCGGCCGGGCTTCCCGCGCCGCCCGATTCCCGCGACACCGCCCTTTTCCGCGACAGCCCCCGCCGGACGGCTCGCAACGGGTCCGGGGTACGCCGGGCCCCGTACGGCGGTGCACGGCGGGCCCGGTAGCGTCGGGTGCGGGGACCGGGGTCGGCAAACGGTCCGGAGAGGTGGCGGAGTGTCCGCGCAGACAGGCGATGACCTGCGGGTCTGGGTCGATCAGCAGCTGTGCACCGGGGACGGGCTGTGCGTGCAGTACGCGCCCGAGGTGTTCGAGTTCGACATCGACGGCCTGGCCTACGTCAAGGACGCCGACGGCGAGCTGCTGCAGGCCCCCGGGGCGCGTGCCGATGTCCCCGCCCACCTGCGGCTGGACGTGATCGACGCGGCCAGGGAGTGCCCGGGCGACTGCATCCACGTGGTGCGCGCCGGCGACGGCGTGGAGAGTTGCCGGCCCGGCCGCCGAGGACTGAACCGGACGTTCCGGGCCGGTGCCCGGCACGAATCGGTCAGATCGGGCGGCCGACCAGCGATGCCACCAGCGTGGCGAACTCCTCCAGCCGGGCGATCTGGCCCGCCCCGCCGTCGTCCAGGGTCTTGCCGAAGCGCAGCGCGTCGTGCCGGATCACGGCGCTCCGCGAGTCATCGGTCACCGTCGACTCGTCCAGCGAGCTGAGCAGCACGTAGACGTCGACGCTGTCGACCCGGTGGCACCGGCGCCGGCGTCCCGGGTCAGCCGGCGCCGGCAGCCGACCTCGGTGACCGCGGAGAGCGGGACGACCCGCAGCGACGAGGTCATCGAGCCGTGCGGGCCGTCGGCCGGCGGAACGTCCTCGCCGTGCCAGAGCACCAGCCGGTGCCGTCGCACACCACCACCTCCTGCCACACCCCGTTCACCTCGTTGACGAAGCGCTCCAGGGTGAAGCCGAGCACGCTGGCGCCGCGCAGCACGCCGTACCCAGCGTCTCCAGGGCCATGTCGGGGTCGCGCAGGTAGGCCCGGGCGGCGGAGTCCAGGTCCGGGTAGGGCGACCAGTCGGGGAAGACGGCGGGCAGATCGCCGAAGCTGGCGTGGCTCATTCCTCGCTCCCCTCCAGGTCCCCGTCGACTCGGCACCCGCCGGTGCGGCCGCGGCCGCCCGGGCGGCGCGCTGCAGCGCGTACGCCTCGGCGCCCTTGCTGGGTTTGCGCCGCCGCGGCGGGGCGGTCACGCCGGGGGCCAGCCGGCGGGCGCTGACCAGGAACGCGGTGTGCGCGATCATCCGGTGGTCGGGGCGGACCGCCAGGCCGTCGGCGTGCCAGTCGCGGACCAGCGACTCCCAGGCCCGTGGCTCGGTGAAGCCGCCGCGCTCACGCAGCGCCTCCACCAGCTCGGACAGCTGCGGCGTGGTGGCCACGTACCCGATGAACACGCCGCCCGGCACCAGCGCCCGGTCGACCAGGTCGAGCACTCCCACGGGTCGAGCATGTCCAGGATGATCCGGTCGAACCCGGCTTCGGGGCAGTCCGGCCACGTCGCCGACGTGCAGCTCCCAGTTCGGCTGCGGGCCGCCGAGGAAGGCCTCCACGTTGCGCCGGGCGATCTCGGCGAAGTCCGGCCGCAGCTCGTAGGAGACCACCTGGCCGGCCGGGCCGACCGCGCGCAGCAGCGAGCAGGTCAGCGCGCCCGAGCCGGCGCCGGCCTCCAGCACCCGGGCGCCCGGGAAGACGTCGCCCATCGCGACGATCTGCGCGGCGTCCTTCGGGTAGATGACCTGGGCGCCGCGCGGCATGGACAGCACGTAGTCGGCGAGCAGCGGGCGCAGCGCCAGGTAGGCGGTGCCGCCGGCGGAGGTGACCACGCTGCCGTCCGGCCGGCCGATCAGGTCGTCGTGCGGCAGGCCGCCGCGGTGCGTGTGGTACACCTTGCCGGGCTCCAGCACCAGCGTGTGCAGCCGGCCCTTGGGGTCGGTGAGCTGCACCCGGTCGCCGGGCTGGAACGGGCCGCTGCGGCGGGTGGCGCGGCGGGTGGTGGTGATGGCTGCGGACACGGTCACTGCTTTCGCGGTGGTCGGGGGCGGTCGGGGCGCTGTTCGTCGGCTGCGGTCCGCTCCCCCCGCTGCGACCAGGGGGTTCGCTGCGACCAGGGGGTACGTGCCGGGCCGGGGCGCTGGGCGCGGCCGGACGGCGACCGGAAGGTCCGCCACCGAGCGCGCGCAGCACATCCGCGACGATCAGGATGCCCGCCCCACCTGGGCAGGGCCACCGGGAACACTCGCCGGGGTCCAGCCGACCGTCCGGCGGCTGATCCGGGCCAACAGGGCGGTACCGGCCAGCTCCGCCGGCAGCCAGTCGATCGACCGGGACCTGGCTGGCCACCTCGCGTGACCAGCCTGATCCACGGGCGCCGCCGCGCCGGTACCTGGCGGGCCAGCACCGGGCTCAGTACCAGGCCGATCAGGCGCCCGGCCGCGTCGACCACGCCCAGCTCACGTCCCGGGCTGCCGGCGGCTGCACGCCTGCGCCAGCGGGGTGCCGGCGGGTACCGGCGGACCGGCCGGGCCAGCCCGGCCAGCAGCGCCGGCAGCCGGCTGCGCTGCGGTCGAGACCGGATCGCCTCCCCGGCGCCGCTCCACAGGCTGAGCGCCGACCAGCGCCAGACAGCACGCCGAGCCGGGGCAGCCGACGACGTGCTGGCGGTAGCCGACGACGCCCAGCGCGCCGTGGCCGACGGCGACCAGCCGGCCGGCCCAGCCGGCCACCCGGTCACCCAGGTCGCGGCGGCCGGTGGCCGCCCAGACGCCGGCGCGCAGCGCCCGGCCGCCGTCCAGCGGCAGCCCGGGCAGCGCGTTGTACACCGCCACGATCAGGTTGCAGCGGCGAGTTGGAAGACCATCTCGCGCAGTGCGTGCCGGCCGGCAGCGCCGGTACCAGGCGCCCAGGCAGGCCAGCCCGACAGACAGCGAGACGGCCGGCCCGACCAGCGCCACCAGCGCAGCTCGCGCCGGGGTCGGGGCAGGTCGCGGTCCATCTCGGTGTGGCCGCCGAGCAGGTCCAGGGTGATCCGGCGGACCGCCGATGCCGTACCGCCGGGCGGTCAGCGCGTGGCCCAACTCGTGCAGCAGCACCGAGACCAGCAGGCAGCCGACCAGCCCCAGGCCCAGCAGGTACGGCCAGGGCCGGGCCAGGTCGGGCAGCGGCGGCTGACCAGGCCGCCGTACCCGAAGGTGATCACCGCGGCAGCAGCAGCCAGGGGACGGTGAGCGGATCGGGACGCCGAGCAGCCGGCCCACCGGGATGCCGCCGCCGCCGGGCGACCCGGCCGGCGGGGTCCGGCGCGGCTCGCCGGCTGTGCGTCCGTCCATCGACGTTGATGCTACGGACTGCGCAGGCGCCCGCGCGGTGCGTGCCGCCGATTTCGTCGTACCGGTGCACCTAGCCTGTGGGCATGACGGTTGACTGAGCGCGGTACCCTCCACCGGCGCCACTCCTCGGCCCGGCCCCACCGGTACGGCTCAGCCCCCCGCACAGCCGGCGCACCGCAGGCCACGGCCAGCCGGCGGAGGCGGCGCTGGAGCGGCGCCGGGTGCGCCGTCGCTGTCGCCGTCCCGGGCGGCCGACTTCAAGACCTGCCCACTGCTCTACCGGTTCCGCTCCATCGACCGGCTCCCCGAGCGCCCCAGCGCCGACCAGGCCCGGGGCACGCTGGTGCACGCCGTGCTGGAGCGGCTGTTCGACCTGCGCCGGGCGAGCGCACCCCGCAGCGGGCCGCCGAGCTGGTCGAGCCGCAGTGGCAGCGCCTGGTGGAGCAGGAGCCCGAGCTGGTCAGCGTGCTGGCCGGCGGCCGGCGGCGGCGCCGCTTCCTGGACTCGGCGCGGGGCCTGCTGGGCGGCTACTTCGCCGTGGAGGATCCGCGCCGGCTGGAACCGGCCGAGCGGGAGTGCCTGGTCGAGTACCGAGGTCGAGCTGGGCGAGGGCGCCGGCTGCTGCTGCGCGGATACATCGACCGGCTCGACGTCTCCCCCGCCGGCGACATCCGGGTGGTCGACTACAAGACCGGCGGCGCGCCCCGGGAGGCGTTCGAGGCGCGGGCACTGTTCCAGCTCAAGTTCTACGCGCTGGTGCTGTGGCGTACCCGCGGCGTGGTGCCCGCGGATGCTCCGGCTGCTCTACCTGAAGGACGCCGAGGCGTGCGACTACGCCCCGGATGTCGAGGAGCTGGAGCGGTTCGAGCGCACCCTGGTGGCGCTGTGGTCGGCGATCGAGGCGGCCACCGCGGCCCGCGAGTTCCGGCCCAAGCCGAGCAAGCTGTGCGGCTGGTGCGCGCACCAGGCGCTGTGCCCGGCGTTCGACGGCACCCCGCCGCCGTTCCCCGAGGTGATCCCGGCGCCTGCCGTCCTCAGCGCGCAGGGCGAGCTGACAGGAGCCTGAGAGCGCCGCGCCGCGCTGTGTCACGCACAGCCACTACAGTGCCTGCAGCGGGCAGACAACGGCGGGGGTTTGGCGGTGGGCAACCGGGCGGTACGCGTACTGCTGGCCGACGAGCATCCGCTGCTGCGCACCGGATTGCGCAGCCCTGCTCGGCGCCGCGCCGGACCTGCACGTGGTCGGCGAGGCCGGGGACGGCGCCCAGGCGGTCGAGCTGACCCGCCGGCTGCTGCCGGACGTGGTGGTGCTGGACGCCACCCGTGGCCGCACCGGGCGGTCCCCGGCGACCTGGCCGGCGTTCGGGTGCTGGTGCTGGCCGAGGCGGCCGACACGGGGCCGAGTGCGGCGCTGCGGGCCGGAGCCGCCGGGTTCCTGGCCAAGGACACCCCCGCCGACGAGCTGATCGCCGCGATCCGGGCGTCGCGGCCGGCGGCGCGGCGGTCGGTCCGGGCTGCTGCGCCGCCTGCTGCGACGCTGTCGCCGCTGCTGCGCGAGGAGGCGTACCGGCGCCCCGGCAGCTGGCCGGGTTGACCGACCGGGAGCGCGAGGTGCTCGTGGAGGTGGCGCGCGGGTCTCCAACACCGAGATCGCCGCGCTGCTGGCGGTCAGCGAGACCACCGTGAAGACGCACGTCGGCCACGTGCTGACCAAGTTGGGCCTGCGCGACCGGGTTCAGGCGGTCGTGATGGCGTACGAGAGTGGACTGGTCCGACCGGCCGGACGGGCCAGTGAGACCATCGGTTGATCAACAGTGACGGGGGTAGCAGTCAGTGGGTGCGGAAGTAGCGGCCAGAGCCGCGGGGGTGTGGAAGGTCTACGGCTCCGGCGAGGCCCAGGTGGTCGCGCTGCGGGGCGTCAGCGTGGAGTTCCCGACCGGCCGGTTCTCCGCCATCATGGGGCCGTCCGGCTCCGGCAAGTCGACGCTGATGCACTGTCTGGCCGGGCTGGACAGTATCGACCGCGGCACGGTCTACATCGGCGACACCCAGTTGACCGGGCTGTCCGACGCCGGGCTGACGAAGCTGCGCCGCGACCAGGTGTCGTTCATCTTCCAGCAGTTCAACCTGCTGCCGACGCTCGTCGGCCGAGGAGAACATCCTGCTGCCGCTGGCCATCGCCGGCCGCAAGCCGGACCGCGGCCTGGTACGACCAGTCATCGACACGGTCGGCCTGCGCGACCGGCTCGCGCACCGGCCGAGCCAACTCTCCGGCGGCCAGCAGCAGCGGGTCGCCTGCGCCCGGGCGCTGGTGTCCCGGCCCGAGGTGATCTTCGCCGACGAGCCGACCGGCAACCTCGACTCCCGCTCCGGCGCCGAGGTGCTCGGCTTCCTGCAGCGCTCGGTGCGCGAGTTCGGGCAGACGATCGTGATGGTCACCCACGACCCGAACGCCGCCTCCTACGCCGACCACGTCACGTTCCTCGGCGACGGACAGATCGTGGACGAGCTGGCGGAGCCGACCGCCGACACGGTGCTGGAGCGGATGCGCCGGCTCGACCCGGGCGCCGACACGCTCGCCGACCACACGCCGGACGCCGATGCGCCCGCCGGGGAGGGGGTGGCGGTGTTTAGGGCGATGCTGCGCGGGCTGCTCGCGCACAAGCTGCGGCTGCTGCTGTCGTCGCTGGCCGTCGTGCTCGGCACGATGTTCATGTCCGGCGCCTTCATCGGCGGCGACACCCTGGCGACCGGCTTCGACCGGCTCTTCACGCAGGTGAACACCAACCTGGACGTGCAGGTGACGGCGAAGTCCAGCGGCCCGACGGACCAGCGAGAACGACCAGGGTCACCACCTTCGTCGCCGCAGGCGATGGCGGACAGGGTGAAGACGGTCGACGGGGTGGCAGTACCACACCGCGCAGGTGGTCAGCGACGGCGCCCGGGTGATCGGCCGGAACGGCAAGGTGGTCGCCACCAGCGGGCCACCCCGGCTCGGCATCGGCTGGACCGGCTAGCCGGGCAGCCTGGCGCAGCTGCGCACCGGGCGGGCCGCCGACGGGGCCGAACGAGATCGCCATCAACGCCGGGCTGGCCCAGACCTCCGGGTACGGCTGGGTGACCAGGTGGACGTGATCACCCCGTCGCGCCGCGCACACGTACACCGTGGTCGGGATCTTCGGGTATCAGGGCGACCGGGACACCCTCGGCGGGGAGACCACCGTGGCGTTCACGATGCCGCACGCGCAGCAGGTGATGCTCGGCGCCAGGAGGGCATGTACACTACCGTTGACGTGACCGCGGCGAGCAGGGTGTCAGCCGGCCACGTTGAAGACGCGGGTGGCGGCGGCCGTCGGCGCCAGCTTCGACGTGAAGACCGGCAAGGAGGTGGCCAACGAGCAGGCCGGCGGCGTGCAGAGGCTTCATCAGGGTGCTGAAGACCGGGCTGACCGTGTTCGCGCTGATCGGGCTGTTCACCGGCGCCTTCCTGATCTTCAACACGTTCTCCATGCTGGTCGCGCAGCGCACCCGGGAGCTGGCCCTGTACCGGGCGTTCGGGGCCAGCCGGGGGCAGGTCAACCGGGCGGTACTGGCCGAGGCGGCGCTGCTCGGGCTGGTCTCGGCGCTGGTCGGGCTGCTGCTCGGGCTTGGCGTGGGCTGGTTGCTCAAGACGGCGCTGGTGCACCTGTCTCGCACGCCGCCCTGCCGGTCTCCGGGGTCATCGTGCACCCCTACGTGGTGATCGTCACCCTGCTGGTGGGCGTGGTGTTCACCGTCGCGGCGGCGCTGATACCGGCGCTGCGGGCGGCCCGGGTACCGCCGATCGCGGCGATGCGGGAGGCGGCCACGCCGGACAGGTCGCTGCTCCGGCTGACCCTCGCCGGCGCGGTGGTTTTCACGGCCGGTGCGGTGATGCTGGCGCTGAAGCTCACCGGCGCGGTGGATGGCCAACTGGCGCTGCTGCTCGGCGGCGGAGCGGTGCTGGCCTTCCTGGGGGTGGCGATGCTCGCGCCCGTCGGTGGCCCGACCGGTCACCGCGTTCCTCGGCGCGGTCTTCAGCCGGAGCGCACCGGGCCGGCTGGGGGTGCGCAACACCGGGCGCAACCCGCGGCGCACCGCGATCACGGCGGCCGCGCTGACCATCGGGGTGGCGCTGGCCACCGGGGCGGGGGTGTTCGCCCAGTCCGCCAAGGCGGGGATCAGCGACGTGTTCCGCAACGACCTGCACGCCCAGCTGGCGGTGCTCACCGACCCGACCGGCGACGGGCTGGGTGGCTTCGCACCGGACGAGGTGACCCGGATCAAGGCGATCCCCGGGGTCACCGCGGCGCTGGCGCTGCAGGTGGACGTGGTGAAGCTGGACGGCCGGCGCACCGGCGTGGTCGCCAGCGGGATGACCGACGCGGTCCGCATCCTGGACCTGCACGCCAGCAGCGGGCAGCTGCACGAGCTGGGTAGCGGCGAGATGGTGGTGGACGAGACGTTCGCCAGGGACCGGGGTATCACCGTCGGGCAGGACCTCACCCTGCAGGGCGCCCGGGGCGGCCCGCTGCCGGAGCGGGTGGTCGGCATCTACGCCAAGAACAAGATTTCCAACGGCCCGATCATCTCCGTCCAGGACGCCGCCACGGCGTTCCGCAGCCCGCTGGCCCAGCAGGGCTACGTGCAGGTCGGCAGCGACGGCCAGGTGGCCCAGGTACGCCAGCAACTGGACACGATGTTCGCCGACAACCCCGAGGTCAACGTCAACAGCACGGCGGAGCAGGTGAACGCGGCGGCCAACCTGCTGGACACCATCCTGACCATCCTCAACGTGCTGCTCGGGTTGACCATCCTGGTGGCGGTGCTGGGCGTGATCAACACGCTGCTGCTGTCCATCTACGAACGGACCCGGGAGATCGGCCTGATCCGGGCCATCGGCATGGGGCGCGGCCAGACCGGCCGCATGATCACCGTGGAGTCGGTGCTCATCTCGGTGTTCGGCGCGCTGCTGGGGATCGTGGCGGGCGTCGGGCTCGGCATCTCCATCGTGGCTGCCCTCAAGGGACCCTCCAACGGCTTCCTGATCCTCCGCGTGCCGTGGGGATACCTGCTGATCACGCTGATCCTGGCGGTGATCGCCGGCGTGGTGGCGGCCGTCCTGCCGGCGCTGCGGGCAGCCCGGCTCAACGTCCTGGCGGCCATCGCCTACGAGTGAGCCGCCTACGAGTGAGCCGCCTACGAACGAACCGCCTACGAACGAACCGCCTACGAATGACCGCGCAGGCGAGTCGCTGACGAGTGAGCCGCCGGGAGCGAGCGGCTGACGGGTGGCGACGGCCCGTCCCGGTGCGTACCGGGGCGGGCCGTCGCGTATCCACCGACTCGGGGGACCCCCGGACGGCTCTGGGGTGGCGCGATCGGCTGCGCTTCCCCGCTTCCCGCTGCGCGCAGCCGTCCGGCGCGGTTGGTGACGGCGCTGCGCCGCGGCTGTGGTCAGGGTTAACCCCTGACCCCCGGGTGGGGGTGACCCTCAGCCGGATTTCCACCCCGCCTCCACCCGGGGACCGACGAATCGCCGCGCACCCGCCGCGACGATGAACATGCCGGCCGGGTGCCTGCCCGGCCGGTCCAACGGAGAAGCCCAGGAGGCAACAGTGACTGCCACGGTGGCCACGACGTCCGCGATCGCGGCCCGCGCGGACGACTTGTGGAAGGTGTACGGCCGCGGCGAGGCGGAGGTCGCCGCGCTGCGCGGGGTGAGTGTGGAGCTGCGTCGGGGCGAGTTCACCGCGATCATGGGCCCGTCCGGCTCCGGCAAGTCCACCCTGATGCACTGCCTGGCAGGCCTGGACACGGTGACGCGCGGTGCGGTGTTCATCGGGGGTACCGCGCTCACCGGCCTGTCCGACGCCGGCCTGACCAAGCTGCGCCGCGACCAGGTCGGCTTCGTCTTCCAGCAGTTCAACCTGCTGCCGACGCTGTCGGCGGAGGAGAACATCCTGCTCCCGCTGAACATCGCCGGGCGCAAGCCGGACCCGGCCTGGTACCGCCAGGTCATCGAGACCGTCGGGCTGGGCGACCGGCTGCGGCACCGGCCCAGCCAGCTCTCCGGCGGCCAGCAGCAGCGGGTGGCCTGTGCCCGGGCACTGGTGTCCCGGCCCGAGGTAATCTTCGCCGACGAGCCCACCGGCAACCTCGACTCCCGCTCCGGCGCCGAGATCCTCGGCTTCCTGCGCCGCTCGGTGCGCGAGTTCGGGCAGACCATCGTGATGGTCACCCACGACCCGAACGCCGCCTCCTACGCCGACCGGGTGGTCTTCCTGGCCGACGGCCGGATCGTCGCCGAGCTGCGTACCCCGACCGCCGACGCGGTGCTGGACACCATGAAGCGGCTGGACACCTACGCCGCCGGGGCCGGTGAGCGGTGATGCTGCGCGCGACGCTGAAAAGCCTGCTCTCCCGCAAACTGCGGCTGACCCTCAGCGGGTTGGCCGTGGTGCTGGGCGTGATGTTCGTCTCCGGCGCCTTCGTGCTCACCGACACCCTGTCGCGCTCCTTCGACGACATGTTCGCCGGCGCCTTCGCGAAGGTGGACGTGGAGGTCAACACCGCCCCGACGGTCGGTGACGAGCAGGCCACCACGGTACCGGGGGCGCTGCTCGACAAGGTCCGGGCAGTGCAGGGCGCCCGGGCGGTGGCCGGTTCCGTCGTGGTCGACGGCGCCCGGGTCATCGGGGCCAACGGCAAGGTGGTGACCACCCTGGGGGCGCCCCGGTTCGGGCAGAACTGGACCGGTGACGGTACCGAGGTGATGCGTACCGGCCGGCCGCCGGGCTCGGCCGACGAGGTGGCGATGAACGCCAAGACCGCGCAGGAGGCCGGGCTGCACGTCGGCGACCGGGTGGGGATCCTGACCCGGGCACCGAAGCAGACCTTCACCCTGGTCGGCATCTACGGCTACAGCGGCGGCCGGGACTCCCTCGGCGGCTCGCTGTCGGTGGCCTTCACCACCCCGGTCGCCCAGCAGCTGATGCTGGGCCAGCCGGACGTGTTCACCGGTATCGACGTGCGGGCCGCCGACGGTGTCTCGGACACCGAACTCAAGGAGCGGGTGGCCGCCGCGGTGGGCCCGCAGTACCGGGTACAGACCTCGAAGGAGCTGGCCGACTCGGCCGGCGCGGACGTCACCAAGGGCCTGTCGTTCTTCAACAAGATCCTGCTCGGCTTCGCCGGGGTGGCGCTGTTCGTGGGGACCTTCCTGATCCTCAACACCTTCTCGATCATCGTCGCGCAACGGACCCGGGAGTTGGCGCTGATGCGTGCCCTGGGCGGCGCCCGCCGCCAGATCATCGGTTCGGTCCTGCTGGAGGCCGTCCTGATCGGGGTATTCGCCTCGGTTGCCGGCCTGGCCGCCGGGGTGGGCGTCGGCGCCGGCCTGGCCGCGCTGCTCGCGCACGCCTCCAGCGGCCTGCAGGTGGCCGGGATCGGGTTGCCGGCCTCGGCGGTGATCGCCTCGTTCACGGTCGGCATCGGTATCACCGTGATCGCGGCGCTGCTGCCGGCGCTGCGCGCCGCACGGATCCCGCCGGTGGCGGCGCTGGCCGAGGTGGCCACGCCGGACCGGCCGCTGACCCGGGTCAGCATCGCCGGGGCGGCCACCACGCTGGTCGGCGCGGCGGTTCTCGGCTGGGGCCTGTCCGGGGCGGGCGGGGCCACGCTCACCCTGGTACTGCTGGGCGTGCTGGTCACCTTCATCGGCGTGGCCCTGCTCACCCCGCTGGTGGTACGCCCCGTGGTCAGCCTGGTCGGCGCGGTCTTCGCCTGGTCGGTACCGGGCCGGCTGGGCCGGATCAACTCCGGCCGCAACCCGCGCCGGACCGCCATCACGGCCGCCGCGCTGATGATCGGCCTGGCGCTGATCACCGGGGTGAACGTGATCCTCGCCTCGGCCACGGCGAGCCTGAACCACATCGCCACCGACCAGACCCGGGTCGACCTGTTCATCTCGGGGGACCAGTCGGGCAACACGCCGCCGACCTTCGACCCGGCGGCGATGGGCGCCGCCCGGCGGGTCTCCGGGGTCCGCGAGGCGGCCAGCGAGACGGTGGACGGTGCGCTCATCAACGGAGAGCGCAACTTCGTCAGCTCGGTCGACGACCTGCCCGCGCTGGCCGACATGTTCCTGCTCAAGCCGACCGCCGGCAGCCTCGGCGCGCTCGGCCCGGGGCAGCTGGTCGTCGACCAGGAAGTGGCGAAGGCCAAGGGGCTGCACGTGGGCAGTACGGTCACCGCGCAGTTCGCCGGCGGCGCACCGCACACCCTCACGGTGGTCGGCGTCTACGCCCGCAGCCAGGTGCTGTCGAGCTGGATCGTCTCGCCGGACGAGGCGCGCTGGATGACCTCACCGCAGCCGGCCTACGGGTACCTGCGGCTGGCCGACGGCGCTTCCACGGCCGCCGTACTGTCCCAGGTGGACAAGCTGCTCACCGACTCGCCGGAGGTGACCGTGGCCGACCGCACCGACTTCATCAAGCAGCAGACCAGCCAGTTCGACTCGCTGCTGACGATGATCCAGGTGCTGCTCGGGTTGGCCATCCTGATCGCGGTGCTGGGCATCATCAACACCCTGGCGCTGTCGGTGCTGGAGCGAACCCGGGAGTTGGGTCTGCTCCGGGCGGTCGGGCTGCGCCGGGGCCAGGTGCTGCGGATGGTCACCGTGGAGTCGGTGGTGATCTCGGTCTTCGGCGCGCTGCTGGGCCTGGCGGTCGGCACCGGCCTGGGCGCGGCGGTGGTCAGGGCGCTGCGCGACCAGGGCTTCACCAACTTCGCCCTGCCCTGGACCACCGGCCTGGTGTACCTGCTGCTGGCCGCCCTGGTGGGGGTGGTGGCCGCGGTACTGCCGGCGGTCCGCGCGTCGCGGACCAACGTGCTCTCCGCGATCGCCTACGAATAGCCACACTCCGGGGGATCCGGGCCGTCGGCGCCGAGCGCGCCGGCGGCCCGGGCGTGTGCTCGGGGGCGGCGGGTGCTCGGGACAGCGCGCGGCGAAATGTTCGGGGCCGCGCGCGGCCGGTCGTCGGCGGCCGCGCGGCGAATGCCCGGCGGCCGCCCGGCGGGTGCTCAGGCGGCGAGCCGGCGGAGGCTCAGGCGGCGAGCCGGCGGAGGTAGTCGACGTCCACGGCGGTGAGGCTGTCGACCAGGTGGACGCCGCCGATGTGCGACAGGTCCACTTCGCACGGCACGGCGATCACCCGGGCGCCGGCGGCCAGCGCACTGGCCACCCCGGTGGGCGAGTCCTCGATCGCCACGCAGCGCTCGATCGGCACGCCGAGCAGGGCCGCCGCGGTGAGGTAGGGCTTGGGGTGGGGTTTGGTCTGGTCGACCTCGTCGCCGCAGACCACGGCGGCGAAGTGGGCCCGCCCGATGGTCTCCAGCGCCACCTCGACCAGGTGCCGGCGGGTGGCGGTGACCAGGGCGGCCGGTATCCCGGCGGCGGTGACGGCGGTGAGCAGTTCGCGGGCGCCGGGGCGCCAGCTCAGCCCGTCGCCGAAGAGTTCGAAGACCCGCTGCTCCAGCCACCGCACGCTGTCGGCCTCGCTGCGCCAGGGCTGGCCGATGTCGGTGTGCAGGATTGTCATGGAGCGGCTCATGCTGGTACCGACCATGGCGGCGCGGGCCGGTGCGGAGAGGGTCCCGCCGTAGCGGTTGGCCAACTCGGCCAGGCCCACGTCCCAGACCTTCTCGCTGTCGACGAGCGTGCCGTCCATGTCGAAGAGCACCGCGGCGAGCGCGGTGCCGGCTGGCTGGATCTCCACGCCCCTCCACCCCGTCGGCCGTGCGGACCCCACCACCCTAACGGCCGCGCGCGGCCGCCCGGCGCGCCGGTCGGTCCGGTGGACCGCTCAGTGCGGCGTGGGTGACGGTCGCCGTCGCTGCGCGGCCTGGCCGGGGACCGGGCCGTCGGGCGGTTTCGGCTCGGGCGTTGGTTCCGCGGCGGCGGGGGTACCGGCGGCCGCCGGCTCCGGGGCTGCCGGGGCAGCCGGGGCGGCCGGCTGGTCGCCGTCGAGGCGGGCGTGGCGGGGTGGCGGGCCGGGCGGCGTGGCCGGCTCGGGCGGTGGCGCCGGTGGCGACAGTGGTGGCGGCGGTGGATCCTCGGGGACGAGGACCACCTGGACGGCGGTGCCGTAGGCGCAGATCTCGCTCCACAGGTTGGTGATCCAGCGGTTGTCGAAGCGCATGCCGACGATGGCGTTGGCGCCCATCACCGCGGCCGCCTCGACCATCTTGCGGACGGCGTCCTCGCGCCAGCGCAGCAGCGCCACGCCCAGCTGCGGGTTGGACCGGCCGTCCATGCCCTTGACGCCTTCGGAGAACGGGTTGTGGGTACGCGCGGTGACGCCCACGACCTCGCCGAGGACGCTGCGGATGCGGTAGCCGGGTACCTCGTCGGTGGTCACGACCAGCATGCCAGTCATGGGTACATAGTGCTTGATGTACTGTTTGGCCGGATTGTCTTTGCGGAAACCCGCTCAGTGCGAGTAACCGCCGGTCACGTCGGCCCGACCCCAGCGGCCGGGGATGCCGTGCAGCGCCAGCCGGCCGATCTCCGCCGGTACCGCCGGGTCGCTGTGCAGCCGCTCCCCGTCCGGCTCCAGCCCCAGCACGGTACGCAGCAGCAGCAGCGGCGCCGTGGACGCCCAGGCCTGCGGCGAGCAGGCCGTCGGGAAGGCCACCGGACCGGCCGTGGCGGCCCGCGAGTAGCCCACGAACACCTCCGGCAGCCGGTAGGCGAAGTGCGAGGCGGCCTGCAGCAGCGCCAGCGCCAGTGCACCGGCCTCGGCGCGCCGCCCGTAGCGGGCCAGGCCGGCGGCGACCAGCGCGGTGTCGTGCGGCCAGACAGTGCCGTTGTGGTACTCGATCGGGTTGAACAGTGCCTGCCCCTCGGCCAGCGTGCGGATACCCCAGCCGGAGAACATCTCCGGGCTCATCAGGTGCCGGGTCACCGGCTCGACGTGCTCGTCGGCGACCAGCCCGCTCCACAGCAGGTGCCCGATGTTGGAGGTCAGGGTCGGCACCGGGCGCCGCTCGCCGTCCAGGGCGAGGGCGTAGAAGCCCTTGTCGGGCAGCCAGAAGTCGACCGCGAAGCGCTCCTTGAACGCCTTGGCGTCGCGCTCCAGCCGGTCGGCCAGCGCCACGTCGCCGTAGCACTCGCGGGCCAGCCGGGCCATCCGGACCCGGGCGTCGTAGGCGTAGCCCTGGATCTCCACCACGCTGCGCGGCAGGGTGGCCAGCCGGCCGTCCGGGTGGGCGATCGAGTTCCAGGAGTCCTTCCAGCACTGGTTGGCCAGGCCGGAGACCGGGTTGCGGGTGTGGTAGTCCACGTAGCCGTCGCCGTTGGAGTCGGCGTAGGTCTCCAGCCAGTGCAGCGCCGCCCGGGCCGCCGGCTCCAGCTCGCGGATGGTCTGCCCGTCGCCGGTCCAGCGCTCGTACTCGTCGAGGACCACCAGGAACAGCGGGGTGGAGTCGGCGGAGCCGAAGTAGGGCGAGTGCGGCCGTTCGCCGAAGTGGGTCAGCTCGCCGTGGCGCAGCTCGTGCAGGATCTTGCCCGGCTCGGCGTCGCGGAAGTCGTCGAAGTCGGTGGCCTGGGCGGCGGCCAGCGCCTGCAGCGTGGTGCGGGCCAGCTCCGGGACGAACGGCAGCGCCTGGTAGCTGGTGATCAGGCTGTCCCGCCCGAACAGCGCCATGAACCAGGGCAGCCCGGCGGCCGGCAGCGAGGCGTCCGGTGTGGTCTCCGGGTAGAACCGCAGCGCTGCCAGGTCGACCAGGCTGCGGTGGTAGATGCGGCGCAGGTCGTCCGAGTCGGTCTCCAGGTGCGGTGCGGCGGCCAGCCACTCGTCCAGGCTGTCCGGCATGTTGGGCTGGTGCCGCTGCCGCTTGGGTACCGGCCGGTCGTGGTCGGTGGCCACCGACACCTCGACGTCGGCGCGCCAGGTCTGGCGGGGTTCGAGGCTGAGCCGGAAGGTGAGGGTGGCGTCGGTGAAGAAGGCGTCCCGGGCCCGGATGATGGTCTCCCGGCGGAAGTCCTCCCGCTGGTAGGCCAGCAGCGCCCGCCCCTCGGCGCCGCGCCGGGACAGCTCGCCGCGCTTGATCAGCTTGTTCTTCACCTCGAAGATGTCGGCGAAGTCGGCGGCGAACAGCATGGTCAACTCCGCCTGCAGCGGCGCCAGCCCGTGGTTGGTGATCTCCAGCTGCTCCTGCATGCCCTCGCCGACGTGCCGGCGGCGCACCACCGACAGCGACGGGTTGCGGTAGATGGTGCCGGTCGGCTCGATCAGGAAGAAGAACACCTCGTCGTACTCGATCACCTCGGCGGCCAGCGCGGTCAGCGGGTTGCCGTTGAGCCGCAGGTCCCACCGGGACAGGTGACGGGTGTCCCGGTAGAACAGGCCCACCGCCGCGTCGGCCGCGGCCCGGATGTCACCGTTGCCGTCGCTGACGACGAAGGTCGAGCCCTCAAGGATGCTGATCTGGTCCGCCGACACGTCGCCTCCGTCCCCCTTTGTGCCTTCGTTTCCTTATTTGGGCCGTGACTTCCGGCGATTCGCCCTTGATCTTGCAGCGCGGCGGACAGAATCCGCAGTGGTGGGCAGTACCACCACGGTATCCAGTGCGGCGCCCCGCGTGAGCGCTTGCCAGTAACAGAAAAGAGGCCGGCCGTCATGACCGACTCGGTACAGGAGCCGCCCCATCCGAACCGTCGGCGCCTACGCGTCGCGATGGTCGCTCCACCCTGGTACGAGCTCCCTCCGGTGGGCTACGGCGGGCTCGAACTGATCTGCTCAGCCCTCATCAACGCCCTGGTCAGAAGAGGACACCACGTGACCCTCTTCGGCGCCGGGACGCGCACCGGGACACTGGCCAGCAAGTTCGTCAGCACCACCCCGCAGCTGCAGTACGCGCGCATCGGTGAACTGGTCCCGGCGGTCCTGCACACCGCCCGGGTCAACAAGATGCTCGCCGCCGGTGACTTCGACGTCATCCACGACCACACCATCGAAGGACTCATCACCGGCCCGGCGCGCCCGGCGCCGACCGTGGTGACCGTGCACCTGCCGGTCGACGGCGAGCACGGTGACCTGCTGGAGGCCGCCGGCAACGCCGCCCGCCTGGTCTCCATCTCGCACAGCCAGCGCTCGCTGCGCCCCGGCCTGGCCTGGGCCGGCACCGTCTACAACAGCCTGCCGCTGGACCAGATCGGGCCCGCCTCACCGGCCGCCGTCGGTGACGGACCGGTGCTGTGGCTGGCCCGGTTCAACCCGGACAAGGGTCCGGACCTGGCCATCGAGGCGTGCCGGGCGGCCGGGCTGCCGATCACCCTGGTCGGCAAGTGCAACGAGGCCAACGAGCACGAGTGCCTGCGCGACCAGGTACGCCCGATGCTCGGCCCGGACGTGGAGCTGGTGGTCAACGCCACCCGCCCGGTGGTGGACAGCCTGCTCGCGCAGGCCCGCTGCCTGCTCATGCCGATCCGCTGGCCGGAGCCGTTCGGGATGGTGATGATCGAGGCGATGGCGAAGGGAGTACCGGTGGTGGCGCTGCGCCAGGGGGCGGTCCCCGAGGTCGTCGAGCACGGCGTGACCGGGTTCATCTGCGACCATCCGGAGGAGCTGCCCGAGGCGCTGCACCGGGTCAAGGAGCTCGACCCGCAGGCCTGCGTCGACCACGTCCGCCGGCACTTCGGCTCGGACCTGATGGCCCGCCGCTACGAGGAGGTCTACCTGGACGCCATCGCGCACAGCCGGCAGTCCCGGCTGGCCCGGCCGTTCACCCAGCTGGTACCGACGACCGCCAACCGGCCCACCAACAGCCGCCCGATGGACCACCACGAGCACGGGCGTACCAACCGGGGGGTCACCGGGTCGAGCGTGCAGCGCCCGTAACGGTCCTCACGAGCGGATCCGCGCCCCGGCCAATAAGCTGGGGCGCGTCCGGCTGCCCCCAACGCCGGCAGAAGGGTACCTCCGGTGTCTGTGGTCAAGGGCTTCAAAGACTTCATCATGCGCGGAAACGTCGTCGACCTGGCGGTCGGCATCGTCATCGGCGCGGCCTTCACCGCCCTGGTGGGCCAGTTCACCAAGTCGTTCCTGGAGCCGCTGATCCAGCTCCTCGGCGGCGGCAGTGACAAGGTCAAGGGCGCGGTCTGGAGCCCGCACGGGGTCGACTTCGACTACGGGGCGTTCGTCAATGCCGTCATCACCTTCCTGCTCACCGCCGCGGCGCTGTACTTCCTGGTGGTGTTCCCGATGAACAAGCTCGCCGAACGGCGCAAGCGCGGCGAGGAGCCGCCACCGGCCGCCCCGTCGGAAGAGGTCAAGCTGCTCACCGAGATCCGCGACGCGCTGCTGATCCAGGGCGGCGTCCCGGCCCAGCGGGTGACCGGCGACGCTGCCGCCCGCCCGGAGCCGACCGCCCCGTAAGCGGCCCGTCCGGTGCCGCGCGGCAGGCGACCGGGCCGGCATCCGGCGGCCCGGTCGGTGCGGCGCACCGCTCAGCGCGCGAGGGCCGGTCGGTGCGGCGGCCGGTCAGTGCAGCAGGTACTTGAAGCCGATGAGGAGCAGGCCGAGCGCCCCGGCGGTGACTGCCGACAGCAGCACCCCCGAGCGCCGGAAGCCGGCCTTGCGCCCCGCCGTCGCCCCGAGCGCCACCAGCAGCCCGGTGGTGACCAGCATGGCGATCAGCACCGAGGTACCCAGCTTGACCCCGAAGAAGTAGCAGACCACCAGGGTGGCCAGCGGCGCGTAGGACGCCTGGACCAGTGGCCAGCCCTCCTTGAGCACCCGTACCGACTGGGCGACGGTGAGCCGGTGCCCGGCCACCGTGTGGGCCAGCAACTCGGCATAGCGCTCGGCCAGCCAGTAGATCAGCACGGTGACCAGGACGGCGACGGCGAGCTTCGGCGCGGTGTAGTAGCCGACGCCGGCCGCCATCACCGAGCCGCTGATGATCAGCCCGTAGATGCCCGCCGCGATCTCCCGCCGGCTGTCCACCGAGGCGCGCTGCGCGCGCTGCTCCTCCTCCTGCACCTGCACTGATCCATTGTCACCGGGGGCATCCCCGGCCGGGCGTGCTTCCGCCCTGTCAGGGCAGATACATGGTGACGGTGACGGTGGTACCGCGCGGGTCCGAGTCGATCCGTACCTGGTCGGCCAGTTGCCGGATGATCCACAGGCCGCGCCCGGTCACCGCGTCCACCGCGGTGCGCTGCCGCCCGGCCAGCCACGGCGCCTGGATGCCGCCGCCGGTGTCGCTCACTTCGCACCAGACCGCGGCGGTGTCCCGCCACAGCCGCAGGCCGCCCACCCCGCCGCCGTGCCGGACCACGTTGCTGGTCAACTCGTTGACGATGAGGATGAGGTCGGCGACCCGCGCCTCGTCCAGCCCGCTGGAGCTGCCGAAGCCGGCCACCCGCTCGCGCAGCTCGGCCAGCACCGCCCGGCTGACCGGATAGGTCTGCTCAAGGTCAGCCACGGCCACTCCGTCGGCGCAGCGCCACCAGGGCGATGTCGTCGGCCGGCTGGGCCGGCCCCACCTGAGCCACCAGCCGGCTGGCGAACGCCTCCAGGTCGCCCTCCACCGACTGCGCCGCCCGGCACAGCCGGGCCAGCCCGTCGTCCAACGGCTCGCTGCGCCGCTCCACCAGCCCGTCGGTGTAGAGCAGCAAGGTTTCTCCGACGCCCAGCCGCAGCTCCAGCTCGCCGGCTTTGCGGACCGGGATGCCGAGCAGCGGCGAGCGCCCCTCGATGAGCTCCGTCCGGCCGCCGGCACAGTGCAGCGGCGGCGGGTGCCCGGCGTTGGCCAGGGTCACCGCGCCGGAGGCGATGTCCAGGGACAGCAGGCACATGGTGGCGATCTCACCCGGCAGCAAGGTCATGATCAGCGTGTTCAGGCGGTCCAGAACGGCGGCGGGGCCGTGCCCCTCGGTCAGGTACGCGCGGGTGGCGTGGCGCAGCTCGGCCATCACCGTGGCGGCGTGCAGCGAGTGCCCGCCCACGTCGCCCACGGCGATCACCAGCCGGTCGCCGAACTGGATCACCTCGTAGAAGTCGCCTCCGATCTCGGCCACCTCACCGGCGGGGACGTAGCGCACCGCCACATCGATCCCGGGTACGTAGGGCAGGTTACGGGGCAGCAGGCTGCGCTGCAGGGTGAGCGCGAAGTCGTGCTCCTCCTCCCGCTGGCGCAGCGAGTCCAGCGCGGTCAGCAGCGCCTGGCCGAAGAGCACCAGCACCGGCGTTCCGTCGCCGTCGCCCTGGGCACCGCCCGGCGCCAGCACGTACACCGGGGGCCGGTCGGCGCGGGAGCGCGCGGAGAGCACCCGGATCCGCGGCCCCGGCCAGGACGCCCGCGGCCAGCCCTCGGCGGAGCGCTCGGTGACCCGGACCCCGACCGGCTCCTCCTGCACCGGCACGGTCCACGAGCGCAGCGCCACCGGTGCGCCGGGACCCGCCGCGACGGCGGCCAGCCGGGAACCGTCGGCGCCGGTGGCGATGACCACCGTCGGCCCGTCCAGGATGCCGGCCGCGCCGGCCGCCGCCAGCTCCAGCAGTTGCGTCTGGCTGGCGGCCGAGCTCACCGCCACCGCCACCCGGGCCAGCTCGGCCAGCCGCCCGGCGAGCTGCTCGGCACGGATCCGGGCCTGGTAGTAGCGCAGCACCGCGGCCACCGTGGCGAGCAGTTCGTTCGGGTCGATCGGCTCGACCAGGTAGGCGTCGGCGCCCCGTTCCAGGCCGTGGGTGCGGTCCACCGCATGGATGGCCGCCGCCGAGACGTGCACGACCGGGGTGGCGCCGTGCACCGGGTCCGCCTTGATCTGCTCGCAGACGTCGAACCCGCTCAGGTCCGGCAGGCGAACGTCGAGGACGACCAGGTCGACCCCGCCCTGTGCGACGACGGCCAGCGCCTCACCGCCGGTACCGGCCTCCAGCACCTGGTACCCGCCCCGGCGCAGCCAGCTGGCCAGCACGTACCGCTTGGAGATGGTGTCGTCCACCACCAGCACGGTGCTGCCGGCGGCCCCGGTCATGCGGCACCGTCCGGGGCGGTCGGCAGCCGGGCGCGGACGGCGGCGACCAGCCCGTCCATCGACACGGCGGCCTTGTCCAGGACGGCCGCGACGCCGCGGATGCCCAGCCGGTCGGTCACGTCGCCCGGGTAGGCGCTGACCACCACCACCGGGACGGCGTACCAGCGCTCGTCGCCGGCCAGCGCGTCCAGCAGCGCCAGCCCGTCCATCCCGGCCATCCGCAGGTCGAGCACGACCAGTGCGGGCAGCGCCTTCGCCATCGCGGCCAGCGCGGCGCTGCCGTCCTCGGCGGAGTCCGTGCGCAGCCCGGCCGAGCGCAGCGCGCCGACGGCGGCGGTCCGGAACGCCGGGTCGTCGTCGACCACCAGCACCGCACCGGGGCTACCGCCGCCACCGGGCACCGGCACGGTCAGCGGCAGCCGGACCGTCACGGTGGTGCCCTGGCCCAGCGCGCTGCGCAGCGCGATGGTGCCGCCGAGCAGGTGGACCAGGCGGCGGGCATAGGGCAGCCCCAGCCCGGTCCCCCGGATGGCGCTCTGCAGCTGGTTGCGGACCTGGTGGAACTCCTCGAAGACGCGCTCCTGCTCGGCGTCCGGGATACCGATGCCGGTGTCGGCCACCTCCAGCTCCAGCCACCCGTCCGCGGCCACCGAGGCGGACAGCCGCACCTCGCCGTCGGGGGTGAACTTGACCGCGTTGACCAGCAGGTTGCGCAGCACCTGGGTGAGCAGGATGGGGTCGGTGTGCAGCACCGGGACGCCGGCCGGTTCGGCGACCACCAGCTCGGTGTCCGGCTTGACCAGCGGGCGCAGGGTGCCCCGCAGGGTGTCCAGGATGGGCTTGAGTTCGGTCGGCTCGACCGCCGGCTCCAGCCGCCCGGACTCCGCCTTCGCCAGGTCCAGCAGCTGGTTGACCAGGCCCAGCAGGCTGTGCGCGGAGGCGTCCACGAGGGACAGCTGCTCCTGCTGGTCGGCGCTGAGCGGGTCGGAGGACGGGTCGCGCAGCAGGCGTACCAGGCCGACGATGGAGGTGACCGGGGAGCGCAGTTCGTGGCTGACGTTGGCCAGGAACCGGGTCTTCGCCTCGCTGGCCGTGCGGGCCTGCTCGGTGCGCTGGTCCAGCTCGGCGTAGAGGGCCACCACGCCGCGGTTGGTGGCGGCCAGCTCCTCGGACAGTTCGGTGTAGAGGGCCAGCACGCCGCGGTTGGTCTCCTCCAGTTCGGCGTTGAGCCGCAGCAGCTCGTCGCGCTGGGCCTGCACCTCGGCCAGCGCCGCGAGCAGCTGCCGGTTGTGTTCGGCCAGCTCCTCCAGCGGGGTACCGGCGGTGGCCCGGGACGCCTGCGCCCCGATTCCGCGCAGCGCCCCGGCGCCCAGGGACCGGACCCGTTCGGGCAGCCACCGTCCCATCACCACCACCGTCCGCTCGGGTACCCGCTGCAGGTCCCAGAAGTCCATGAGCCGTCGGGTGGCCGCGAGGGCGTCGGCGAGCCGGCCGTCGGCCACCCCGGCCGCCTCCACCCGGAACGCGAGCACGGGTCGGCTGCCTGTGGTGGTACCACCAACGGTCACCTCCAGTGTGGCCGGCCCCAGCTCGGCCAGGATGTTGCGGGTCACCTCGGACAGCGCGGCGGCCACCCGGATCTCGTCCTGCCCCTCCAGGCCCAGCGCGGCGGCCAGCTGGCGGGCCTGCCGGCGCAGCGCGAAGACGTCCTGCTCGGTGGCGACCGGGGCGCGGAGCAGGACGATCGCCCCGTCCTCGGTGCCGTTCATGCCCGGGCCACCAGCACGGCCGCGTCGTCCCGACGGCGGGCCGCCTCGCGCAGCAGGGTGGCCGCGATGACCACCGGGGTACGGGTGACCAGCCCCGGGAAGGCGGCCAGCTCCCACCGGTCGGTCAGCCCGTCGGAGTGCAGCACCACCAGGGCGCCGGCCGGCAGCGGGTACTCGAACTGCCGGATGTCCCGGCACTGCTGGCCGAGGATGCCGGGCAGGGAGACCAGGCTGCGCCGGGGCCCCTGGTCGAGCACGCTGGCGGCGATGTTGCCGATGCCGGCGAAGCGCAGCACCCCGGCGGGGTCCAGGTCGGCCACGGCGGCCACCGTGCCACGGGTGTGCCCGGTGCGCTCGTGCAGCTGGCGCAGCAGCTGCGCCGGCTCGAGGTCCCCGGCGGCACGGAACTCGGCGAGCACCGCCTGGGCCGCGGTCGCCGCCTGCGGGCCGTGCCCCAGCCCGTCGCAGAGCAGCAGCTGCCGTCGTCCGGCCACGCTGCGGGCGGCGTAGCCGTCGCCGCAGACCTGTTCGCCGGCGATCGGTCGGGACACCCCGCTGACCCAGTCCGGCGTGAACGCCTCGGCCGGCCCCACCGTGGCCGCCAGCACCGTACCGGCGCCCGGGCGGGAGTAGATGTCCAGCGTGGTGGCGAGTCGACCGACCGCACCCAGGCCGATGCCGAGGGTACCGGCGGTGGAGCGCCCGTCCGCCAGGAAGCCCTCCACGTCGGCCATGCCCGGCCCACGGTCGACCGCCACGATCTCGACGCCGGCCTGCCCGCCGCCGCGTCGGGCGCGCAGCAGCACCGTCCCGTCGTCGGCGTGCCGGCCCAGGTTGGTCGCTATCTCCGCGGCGACGATGGCCAGGTCGGCGCAGCTGCGCTCGGGCAGCCCCAGTTCGGTGCCGAGGGTCACCGCCGCGCGGCGCACCGCCGGGGCGGTGGCCGGCTCGGCCACCGCCAGCCAGACCCGGTCCTCGACGACCAGCGCAGCGGCTTCGGAGTCGGGGGCGCGGGGCGTGTTCACCTCAGCGCTCCCACTTCACGGTGGTGATCACGGTGCCCGAGCCCACCTGCGTCCAGATGTCGAACTCGTCCATCAGCCGGCGGGCGCCGGAGAGCCCCAGCCCCAGGCCGCCACCGGTGGAGTAGCCGTCGGTGAAGGCCAGGTCCAGGTCGGCGATGCCCGGTCCCTGGTCGGTGAAGACCAGCCGGATGCCGTTGCGCCGGCCGTTGTTGACCGGCTGCACCTCGGCTGTCCCGCCGCCGCCGTAGACGAGCGTGTTGCGGGCCAGTTCACTGGCGGCGGTGACGAGTTTGGTCTGGTCGACCAGGCTGAGCCGGGTGGCCACCGCGGCTGCCCGGACCAGCTGCCGTACCCGTACCACGTCGTCGTCCCCGGTGATCTGCTGGAGCTGGGCCGGACCGACCGGCTCGGCCTTGATCACGGCTGGACCGACGGTACGTCCCCGTCCGCCAGCTCCTCAGCCGGCGGGGCGGCCGCACGCCGCGCGTCCCGGAGCATGCGCAGGCCGAACTCGAGGTTCAACGCGGTACGGATGCCGCGCAGCGGCAGGCCCAGCTCGACCAGGGTGATGGCGACCGCGGGGCGCATGCCGACCACCACCGTCTCGGCGTCGAGCACCTTGGAGACGGCGGCGACGGTGGCCAGCATCCGGCCGACGAAGGAGTCCACGATGTCCAGCGCGGTGATGTCGATGATGACGCCGTGCGCGCCGGTGGCCACGATCCGCTCGGCGAGGTCCTCCTGCAGCCGGACGGCCAGCTGGTCCTCCAGGTCGACCTGGATGGAGACGAGCAGCACCTCACCGAGGCTGAGGACGGGTACCCGGTCCATCACAGCACCTGTTTCGCCGACCGGCGCGTCATCTCCACCCCGCTGGCGCGCAGGGCGTATTGCAGCGCGTCGGCCAGGCTGGACTTGGTGACGATCTCACCGAACTCGATGCCGAGGGAGACGATGGTCTGCGCGATCTGCGGCCGGATGCCGGAGATGATGCACTGTGCGCCCATCAGCTGGGCGGCCACCACGGTTTTGAGGATGTGCTGGGCGACCTGGGTGTCCACCGCCGGCACCCCGGTGATGTCCAGGATCGCCCACGGCGACCCGGTGTCCACCAGCGCCTGCAGCAGCCGCTCCATGACCACCTGGGAGCGGGCCGAGTCGAGGGTACCGATCAGCGGTACCGCGACGATGCCGTCCCACAGCTTCACCACCGGGGTGGACAGCTCCAGCAGCTGCTCGGTCTGTTCGGTGATGACCGCTTCGCGGAAGTTGACGTAGGTCTCCACGGTGCGCAGCCCGAGGTCGTCGACGAGCAGGGCGAAGGCCGCGTAGTCGGCCAGCGCCTGCGGGTCGCCGCTGTCCAGGACGTGGAACAGCGCGGTCTTGATGGCGAACACGCTGACCGCCGTCTCGCTGGCGGTGAAGCCGTGCCGCGCCCGGTTGCGGGACAGCTCGACCAGCAGGCTCACCAGCGGCGCGGCAGCCGGGGCGTCGACCGAGTCGGCGCCGCCGGCCAGGGCCGACTGCAGCTCCGTATACAGCTCCTCGGACTGCCGGGCCAGCTCCGCTCGGGTGAGCCTGCCGCGCAGGCTGTCCCGGACGGTCTGCGCCCAGTCGTCGATGATCTGGTCGCGGTGCTCCGCCAGCACAGCGGCGAGCCGCTGCCCGGTGGCCTGCTCCATGGTTTCCACCTTTCTCAACCGGGCTGGCCGCCGTCGGCGCTGCCAGCCAGGGAGATCACAATTCTGCGCCGGACACTACCGCACCGCCTGGATTCGGCACGCCGGACGCAGGGCGGCGCAGGCGGATCACCCGGTCGGGGTCCTCCCCGGGCGGCGGCACCGCGATCGGATCGCGGTCCGCGCTGGGCAGGGCCACCCGCGGGCGGTTAGGGTGACCGAAACCCTGTATCTGCGCGGGCCGGGGCCGCGTGGCGCCAGCACTGAACGCCGGAGAGGGAATGCCGCTCAACGTTGCCACCGCAGAGCTCGGTGACCGCCGGGTCATCGCCGTCACCGGAGACCTCGACCTGGATACCGCCCCGCTGCTCATCGACGCGGCGCTCGACCTGGTCGAAACCGGGGAACGCGACGTGATCGTGGACGTCCGCAGACTCGCCTTCTGCGATTCATCCGGCCTGTCAGCCTTTGTCCGCATCGCCAACCAGATCGGCGGTCAGGGCGGGCGGCTCGCGCTCGCCGGCCCGCTCCCCATGGTCGGCCGGGTGCTGGAGATCAGCGGACTGGTCGAAGCATTCGTGGTGACCGACACGGTCCAGGCGGCCATCACCGAACTCGACACCCCCGCCAGCCTGGACGGGCACCGGCCCAGCGGGTTGGACGGGCACCGGCCGACGGGGCCGGAGTCGACGGGGCTGGACGGGGCCGGGGAGCTCGGGCAGCGGACGGGCTGAGGTCAGGCCAGTCGCACGGCGACCCGTACGCAGGTGCCCTGCGGGCCGGTGGTGATGTGCACCTCGTCGCTGAGCTGCCGGATGATCCACAGCCCGCGACCGCCGGTTGCCTCCGGCCGGGACTGCTGCTGGCCAGCCCGGTCCGGGTCGGCCAGGCCGGTGCCGCTGTCGCTGACCTCGCAGTAGACGGCCCGACCGTCGCACCACAGCCGCAGATTGCCGCCACCGCCGGCGTGCCGGATGACGTTGCTGGTCAGCTCGTTGGCGATCAGCACCAGGTCGTTGACCCGTTGGGCGGCCAGCCCGAAGCCGCGCGCCTCCTCGGCCACCTGGTCGCGCAGCTGCGCCAACATGGCCAGGCTCACCGGGAAGTCATGCTCGTTGCGCGGCCGGTCGCCGCCCGCGACTGCGGCCACAGCTCCACGTTACCGAACCCCCGCAGGCGCGCCACAGCACCGGTGCCGGGCACGCCTGCGGACTACAGCCATATCCGGTTCTCCTGGGCCCGGACCGCCAGCTCGACCAGCTCCGAGCCGGGCATCCGGGCCCGCAACGCTGCGAACTCGTCGCGCTCCTCGCGCCACAGGTGATCGAGGATGACGGTACGGAACTCGGTGAACAGGGCGCTGAATCGCCGGTCCTCGGGGCCGGCGGTGAGCAGCTGGCCGAGCAGTTCGTCGGCCCGGTTCTCCTCCACCACCAGGGCGTGGGCGAGCGCCTCGCCGTCCGGCAGGCGCTGCTCGGCCAGTGGATGCAGCAGCCGCGCCTCCACGTCCTCGTGCGCCTCGATCAGCTCGACCAGGGCCCGCAGCGCCATGGGGCGCCCGGCCGGCGGTGCCGCGGCGAGCGCCGCCACCGCATCCCGGATCTCCTCGTGCTGGCCCGACAACAGGTCGATGATGTCGATCGTGGCGGGTGCCAGTGCCGTGCTCATCCGGGTGCCTCCCTGCGCTGTCCGGGCGGGGTGCCGCCCGGGTGTGCTGTCATGCCTCGGTGACCGGTAGGTACCCAGCGCCCGCGCGGGCCACGCGCGGCAGTGGTGCTCGTCACTGTCCGACCGGGGCGGCGGCGGACAGCTGGTACACCCGGTAGGCCCGGCCGATCACCGGGTGGGCGACGTTGCGCACCGGGACGCCGCCCGGGGTGGCGCCCTGCTCGCTGCCGGCGTGCGCGTGGCCGTGCACCGCCAGCGCCGTGCCGGTCGCGTCGATCGCGCAGCCCAGCAGGTAGGAGCCGAGGAACGGGTAGATCTCCACCGGCTCCCCGGCCAGCGTCTGCGGCACCGGCGCGTAGTGGGTCAGCGCCACCCGCACGTCGCACTCCAGGCCGTCCAGCGCCGCGGCCAGCCGGTCGGCGGCCTGCTCGGTGGTACGCACGAACGACTTCATCTGCGGTTCGCCGAAGTTGCTCGCGGTGTGGCTGCCGAACCCGCCGCCGAAGCCCTTCACCCCGGCCACCCCCAGCCGGCCGCCCGGGCAGTCCAGCACCACGCCGTCGCCTTCCAGCACCCGGATGCCGGCCCCGGCCACCGTGGCGGCCACCGCGTCCTGCTGGTCGCTGTGGTAGTCATGGTTGCCCAGCACCGCCACCACCGGCACCGCCAGGCCGCCGAACTCGGCCGCCACGCAGGCCGCCTCCTCGGCGGTACCGTGCCGGGTCAGGTCACCGGCGAGCAGCAGGACGTCGGCGTGCTCGGCCAGCTCGTCCAGCGCCGGCCGGTAGCGGCCCAGCACGTCGGCGTCCATGTGCACGTCGCCGACGGCGGCCACCCGGATCACGACAGCACCTCGGGGTCGGCCGGCGGGTCGCAGCAGACCACCGAGATGCGGGCGGTCACCACCAGGTCGGGAAAGTTGCCGCGGACCAGCGCGACGATGGCCGCCCGCCGCTGCTCGGATTCCACCTCGCCGGTGAGCACCACCATGCCGGGCTCGGCGCGTACCTCGACGGCCTGGTCGGCCACCTCGGGCGCCTCGGCCAGCAGCCGCTGCACGGCCGCCGCCACATCGGTCTGGGTCATCTCGATGCCTCCTGTCCCGGGGGCGCCACGCCGAGCTCGGTCAGCAGGTACAGCAGCGCCCGGGCGTACGGCGAGCCGGCCACTTCGGCCCGCACCCGCGGCCAGTCGATCTGTTCGCGCAGCGACCGGGCCAGCGGCAGGGCGGTGGCGTAGTCACAGTAGTGCTCACCGAAGGTCAACGCCTTGTGCACCAGCAGGGTGCTGGCCGACACCACCGGCACGGCGATGGCGTAGACCGACAGGGTGTCCGCCTCGCGCAGCGTTTCGGCGGTCACCGGGCGCTCCACCGGACGGTGGATCAGGTCCACCAGGCGGTCCCCGTCGAACGCCTTGACCAGCCAGTCCTCCGGCGGGCGCTCGGTACGGAAGCCGGCCTCGCCGAGCACCTGCAGGGCCCGGGGCGCGTCCTGCTCACGGATCAGGAAGTCCACGTCGTGTTCGCTGGTCGTCCCGCCGCGGGCGTACACGGCGAAGCCGCCGGCCAGCGCGAAGGGCAACCCGTCGGCTTTGAGTACCGAGGCCGCCCGCTTCATCGTCTCCAGCAGATCGCCGTCCTGCGCCAGCCGCTCGTCCATCCCCACCGAGCTACCCGCCGGGCGCCCCGGTCAAACCCGGCCGCCGGCCGGCCCCCGCCCGGTACGCTCCTGCAACTGCTCGATCAACTTGGCCGCCTGCGCCTTGGTCAGCTCCTCCGGCGCCGCCTCGCCCGCCTCCCGGGACAGGGTGGAAAGGTAGGAGCGCTGCGCCGCGGTCCACGGCTCGTCACCGGTGACCCACTCGTCCGGGTCCTTGGCCGCCGCCTGCGGATTGGCCTGCGGGGTGTCACTCATGGCTGCCTCCCGTCTGGTTCGGACACCTGTACGCCTACCCCCGACCTCCACCGGCTAACCGCGGCCTGCCGTGCGGTTTTCCGCAGCGGCGCTAGATTGAGCCATGACCAGCCCGAGGGAGCCATGAACCAGCCTGACCCAGCCAGGAACCAGCGCGAGGTCGCCCGGAACACGCTCGTGGTCATCGGCCTGGTGCTGGCCACCGCACTGACCCTGTTCGTGGTCTACCAGACCCGTCGGGTACTGGTCTGGATCGCCATCGCCGCGTTCTTCGCCGTCGCGCTCTATCCGGTGGTCAACTGGGTGGACCGGCGGGTCACCTTCCTCGGCCGCTGGTTCGCCACCCTGGTCGTCTACCTGGTCGTCTTCGCCGCGCTCGCCGGCCTGGTCACCGCGCTGGTGCTGCCGCTGGTCAAGGAGGGCGGCCACTTCGTCGACCAGGCGCCACAGGTCATCTCCGACGTCCGGGCCGGCCGCGGCCCGGTGGGCGACCTGGCCCGGCGCACCCACGCGCTGGACTGGATCTCCAGCCACGAGGACCAGATCAAGGGGTACGCCAGCCGGCTGGGCGGGCACACCTACGCCTTCGTCCGTGGGGTGGCCACCACGCTGGCCGGCGTGCTCTCCATCATCGTGCTGTCCTACCTGATGGTGCTGGAGGGTCCCCGGGCGCTGGACGTCTTCCTCGGCCTGTTCCGGCCGGCGACGGCCGAGCGGATCCGCCGGGTGGGCGCCGACTGCGCCCGTACCATCACCGGCTACCTGACCGGGAACCTGCTCATCAGCCTCATCTGCGGCGGCCTCACCTGGCTGGTGCTGTTCATCCTGGGCGTGCCGTTCGCCGGGCTGATCGCCCTGTTCGTGGCCATCGCCGACCTGATCCCTCTGGTCGGCGCCACGCTCGGGGCGATCGCGGCGACCATACCGGCGCTGCTGCACTCGGTCACCGCCGGCATCATCGTGATCGTCTTCTTCGTGGTGTACCAGCAGCTGGAGAACCACCTACTGCAGCCGCTGGTGTTCGCCCGCACGGTGCGGCTCAACCCGCTCACCGTGCTGATCGCCGTGCTGCTCGGCGTCGAGCTGGCCGGCATCCTGGGCGCCCTGCTGGCCATCCCGGTGGCCGGCACCCTGCAGATCATCGTGCGGGACCTGTGGCACGGGCGGCGCTCCCGGGTGCCGGCCGCCGACGGCACGGGCGGCGTCATCCTCGCCGGCCCGGCCAGCGCCACGCCCCGGGAGGGTGCGCTGCCTCCCGGCGAGGAGTAGGCCTCACCCGGCCCGTACGTCCAGGCCCAGCGCGGCCGCGATGACGGCGGCCTGGTCCCAGCCGATGATCGCCCCGCGCAGCGTCACGGTCGCCGGGTCGAACGCCGACAGGTCGCTGCGGCGCAGGTCGGCGCCGACGAACGAGGCCTTGGCCAGCGCCGCCCCGGACAGGTCGAGGCCGACCAGCGTCGCGCCGTCGCAGCGGGCCTGGGTCAGGTCCACCTCGCGCATCCGGACGTCGGTGAAGCTGGCGCTGCGCAGGTCGGCGCCGGCCAGCCCGGCGAACGACCAGTCGCCGCGCGCGACGGTCAGCTGGTCGAAGCCGCAGCGCTCGAACGAGCTGCCGACGAACTTCCCCTCGGTCAGCACCGCGCCGAACAGCGAGCAGCGCACGAACAGGCAGTTGAGAAACGCCGCGCCGGTGTACTCGGCGGCGTTGAAGCGCACCTCGCGGAACAGGCACTCCTCGAAGACCGTGCCGCCCTCGGAGCGGCTTTCGGTCAGGTCGACGTCGACGTACTCGATGCCGTGCCCGGTGCGGCCGGTCAGGTCCTCGCCGTAGAGGTCCTCGCCCGCGATCCGCTCGGTGGTGGGCGGTGCGTCGTACCTTCGGTCTGCCACGGCGGCCAGCGTAGGCCACTGCTGCCGCCGCCGTGACCGAGCCGCGTCCCGCCCCGGGTCAGCCGTTCGCCGCCGGCGATGGGCCCGTCAGCTCTGCGGCGATGCCGGTGCGCTCGAACGCGTGGAGGAACGCGACGACGACGGACCTGTCGCCGGTGCTCACCGCCGCTCCGCCAGCCATCGCCTCGGCCAGGTCGAGTCCGTGGAACACCAGTCGGTGCAGGGTCGGCGAGGACGTCTCCAGCGTCGCGGTGACCGTTGCCCGGGTGGGTGGGCGCCAGTCCAGGGTGCCGTCCTCGATGACCGGATCCCAGCTGGTGTCGTCGAGGGTGAGGCGCAGGCCCGCCGGGACCCGGACGCCGGCCCGGACGGTGGTACGCAGGGCGAGCATCAGCGCGTCGCGGCTGAATGGCCGGTCCGAGCGGACCGGGCGGCGGTTCCCCCACCGGGCCAGCGCTTCCAGGACGGGGAGCAGGTCGTGGCCGGCCCCGGTCAGCTCGTAGACCGGGGCCCCGACCGGCGGACCGGCGACCCGCCGCGCGACGACGCCGTCGCGTTCCAGGTCGGCCAGCCGCTGGGAGAGCACGTTCGGGCTCATCCCGCCCAGGCCGCGGCGCAGGTCGGTGAAGCGCTTGGGGCTGAAGACGAGCTCCCGCACGATGAGCAGGCTCCAGCGTTCACCGACGGCGTCCAGTGCCCGGGCGATGCCGCACGGGTCGTCATACCTGCGGGGAGCCTCCGACACTCCCTGATTTTATGTAGGACCACCTGGTTCGGCGATAGGATCATCGCCATGACAGCCGACCTGCGCGTGCTCGCCGACGGGTTCACCATGCTGGAATCCGGTCGCTGGCACGACGGCCGGCTCTGGGTGGCGCACTGGGCCTCCGGCGAGATCCTCGCCGTCGACCTCGACGGCCGGGTCGAGCGGATGGCCGACGGCCCGCCCGGGTACGGCTGGTCCTTCGACTGGCTGCCCGACGGCCGCCGCCTCACCACCGGCCCGACGCTGGTGGTCTCCGACGCCGACGGGCGCGACGAGCCGTACGGACACCTCGCCGACCTGGCCCCGCACGGCTGGAACGAAATCGTGGTCACCAGCGGCGGCGACGTCTACCTCAACGGCTTCGAGTTCGACCTGGCCGGCGGCGGCGCCCCGAAGCCGGGCATCGTCGCCCTGGTCCACCCGGACGGCAGCTCCCGCGTCGTCACCGACGGCCTGCAGTTCCCCAACGGCATGGCGCTCACCCCCGACGGCCGGACGCTGCTGGTGTCCGAGTCGTTCGCCGGGCGCATCGCGGCCTTCGACATCGCCGCGGACGGCTCGCTCACCGGTCGGCGGGCCTGGGCCGAAGGGGTGGCCCCGGACGGCATCTGCGTCGACGCCGAGGGCGCCGTCTGGTCCGGCGCGGCCGACATCCAGATGCTCGGCGCCGGACCCGACGCCCCCGGCGGCGCCGCCATCCGGGTCCGGGAAGGCGGCGAGATCACCGACCGGGTCGAGTTCGACCGGCCGGGATTCTCCTACGCGCTGGGCGGCCCGGCCGGTCGCACGCTGTTCGCCCTCACCACCCAGTGGCGGGGATTCGACCAGATCGACGCGAACGCCGCCGAGCGCACCGGACGGATCCTCGCCGTCGAGGTGACCGTACCGGCCGCCTGAGGACGGCGCTCAGCGGGCGTTGAAGTAGTTGGCTTCCGGGTGGTGCACGATGACGGCGTCGGTGGACTGCTCCGGTACCAGCTGGAACTCCTCCGACAGCTGCACCCCGATGCGCCCCGCGTCCAGCAGCGACACCACGGTCGCCCGGTCGGCCAGCTCCGGGCAGGCCGGGTAGCCGAAGGCGTACCGGCAGCCCCGGTACTCGGTGCGCAGCAGGCCGTCCAGGTCGGCCGGGTCGGAGTCGGCCAGCGTCCGGCCGGACGGCAGCACCAGCTCGGCGCGCACCCGCCGGTGCCAGTACTCGGCCAGCGCCTCGGTCAGCTGCACCGACAGGCCGTGCACCTCCAGGTAGTCGCGGTAGTTGTTGGCGGCGAACAGCTTCGCGGCGTACTCGCTCACCGGGCTGCCGACGGTGACCAGTTGCAGCGCCACCACGTCCGGGCCGGCCTCCCGGGGGCGGAAGAAGTCGGCCAGGCAGAGTCGGCGCTCCTGACGCTGGCGAGGGAAGGTGAACCGGGCCCGCTCGCTGTGCCCGTTCTCGTCCAGCAGCACCAGGGTGTTGCCCTCGGAGTAGGCGGGGAAGTAGCCGTAGACGACGGCAGCCTCCAGCACCTGGTCGGCGGTGAGCCGGTCCAGCCAGTAGCGCAGCCGGGGCCGGCCGTCGGTCTCCACCAGCTCCTCGTAGCTGGGGCCGGCACCGCCCCGGGAGCCGCGCAGCCCCCACTGGCCGAGGAAGGTGGCCCGCTCGTCCAGCAGCGCGGCGTACTCGGCCAGGGCGATGCCCTTGACCACGCGGGTACCGAGGAACGGCGGGGTGGGCACGTCGACGTCCAGCGCCACGTCGGAGCGTACCGAGGCGTCGTCGAGCGGGGGCAGCTCGGCGGTGACGGTGGCGCGCTGCCGCGCCCGGCGGGCCTTGCGGGCGGCCAGGGCGGCCTGGCGGTCAGGGTCGACCACGACCGCTGCGCCGCGCCGGGCTGCCATCACCGAGTCCATCAGGGACAGTCCCTCGAAGGCGTCCCGGGCGTAGTGCACCTCGCCGCCGGTGAACAGCTCGCGCAGGTCGTCCTCCACGTACGCGCGGGTCAGCGCCGCCCCGCCGAGCAGCACCGGCCAGCGCGAGGCCAGCCCGCGCTGGAGCATCTCGGCCAGGTTCTCCTTCATGATCACGGTGCTCTTGACCAGCAGGCCGGACATGCCGATGGCGTCGGCGTCGTGCTGCGCCGCGGCGTCCAGGATCGCCGAGATCGGCTGCTTGATGCCGAGGTTGACCACCGTGTACCCGTTGTTGGACAAGATGATGTCGACCAGGTTCTTGCCGATGTCGTGCACGTCGCCGCGCACCGTGGCGAGCACGATGGTGCCTTTGCCCGCGCTGTCGGCCTTGGCCAGGTGCGGTTCCAGGTGGGCCACGGCGAGCTTCATCACCTCGGCGGACTGGAGCACGAACGGCAACTGCATCTGGCCGGAGCCGAACAGGTCGCCGACGGTCTTCATGCCGGCCAGCAGGGTGTCGTTGATGATCTGCAGCGCGGTCCGGCTGCGCAGCGCCTCGTCCAGGTCGGCGGCCAGGCCGTTGCGTTCGCCGTCCACGATGCGTCGCTGCAGCCGCTCGTCCAGCGGCAGCGCGGCCAGCTCCTGGGCGCGGGAGGCCCGGGCGGAGGCGGCGTTGACCCCTTCGAAGAGCTGGATGAAGCGCTGCAGCGGGTCGTAGCCGTCGCGACGGCGGTCGTAGAGCAGGTCGAGGGCGATCTGGCGCTGCTCGTCCGGGATCTTCGCCATCGGCAGGATCTTGCTGGCGTGCACGATGGCCGAGGTCAGCCCGGCCTGTTGGCACTCGTGCAGGAAGACCGAGTTGAGCACCTGCCGGGCCGCCGGGTTGAGGCCGAAGGAGACGTTGGAGATGCCGAGGGTGAAGTTGACGCCGGGGTAGCGCCGGCTGATCTCCCGGATCGCCCCGATGGTCTCGATGGCGTCCCGGCGGGTCTCCTCCTGGCCGGTGGAGACCGGGAAGGTCAGGCAGTCGACCAGGATGTCGGCGACCTTCAGGCCCCACCGGCCGGTCAGGTCGTCGATCAGCCGGCCGGCCACCCGCACCTTCCAGTCGGCGGTACGCGCCTGGCCCTCCTCGTCGATCGTCAACGCCACCACGGCGGCGCCGTGCTCGCGCACGATCGGCATCACCCGGGCGTAGCGGGACTGCGGGCCGTCACCGTCCTCGAAGTTCACCGAGTTGACCACGCACCGCCCGCCCAGCGCCTCCAGGCCGGCCTCGATGACCGCCGGCTCGGTGGAGTCCAGCATCACCGGCAGCGTGGAGGCGGTGGCGAACCGGCTGGCCAGCTCCCGCATGTCGGCCGCGCCGTCCCGGCCGACGTAGTCGACGCACAGGTCGAGCAGGTGCGAGCCGTCGCGGGCCTGGTCACGGGCGATCTCGACGCAGCGGTGCAGGTCACCGGCGAGCATCGCGTCACGGAATGCCTTGGAGCCGTTGGCGTTGGTCCGCTCCCCCACCAACAGCACGCTCGCCTCCTGGGCGAACGGCACGTGGTGGTAGAGGCTGGCCACACCCGGTTCGGCGCGCGGGGTCCGGGCCGCGCGCGGCGCGTCGGCGACCGCCCGCGCGACGGCGGCGATGTGCTCCGGGGTGGTACCGCAGCAGCCACCCACCAGCGCCGCCCCGTAGCCGGTGACGAACTGGCTCAGCGCCTGTGCCAACTCGTCCGGGGTGAGCGGGTAGCGGGCGCCGTCCGGGGTGAGCAGCGGCAGGCCGGCATTGGGCATCACCGACAGCGGCAGTGCGGTGTGCTGCGAGAGGTAGCGCAGGTGCTCGGTCATCTCGGCCGGCCCGGTGGCGCAGTTGAGCCCGATCAGGTCGATGCCCAGCGGCTCCAGCGCGGTCAGCGCCGCACCGATCTCGCTGCCCAGCAGCATCGTGCCGGTGGTCTCCACGGTGACGTGGGCGATGATCGGGACGCTGCTGCCCAGCTCGGCCATGGCCCGGTGGCCGGCCACGATGGCGGCCTTGGCCTGCAGCAGATCCTGGCAGGTCTCGATGATCAGCGCGTCCGCGCCGCCTTCCAGCAGACCGGCCGCGTTCTCCTGGTACGCGTCGCGCAGCGCCCGGTAGGGCGCGTGCCCGAGGGTCGGCAGCCGGGAACCCGGGCCGATCGAGCCGAGCACGAAGCGGGGCCGGTCGGCGGTGGCGTACCGGTCGGCCGCCGCCCGGGCCAGCGCGGCCCCGGCCCGGGACAGCTCGCGGATCTGGTCGGCAATTCCGTAGTCACCGAGATTTGGCAGATTGGCGCCGAACGTGTTGGTCTCCACGCAGTCCGCGCCGGCCGCCAGATACGCCTCGTGCACCCCGGTCACCACGTCCGGCCGGGTCACGTTGAGGATCTCGTTGCACCCCTCGTGGCCGCGGAAATCGGTGTCCACGGCCAGGTCAGCGGCCTGCAGCATGGTGCCCATCGCGCCGTCCGCGACCAGTACCCGCGTCGCCAGCGTCTCCATCAGCGCATGTGCCACGCCGTCCAGGCTAAAGGGGGCGCGGGCGCGACCCGCCGGGCACTCTCACGGTCTGGACGCGCCGGTTGCCCCGGGCATTGTCTGGCGCGCAGCGCTGCGCCAACTAGGCTGGGCACGTGAGCGAGTTCGACGGTCTGCCCATGCTGCGCAATCCGGTGGCGATCGCGGCGTTCGAAGGTTGGAACGACGCCGCCGACGCCTCGACCGCTGCCGTGGAGCACCTGGAGCAGGTCTGGACGGCCCGCCCGATCAGCGCCCTGGATCCGGAGGAGTTCTACGACTTCCAGGTCAACCGGCCCCAGGTGTCGATGCGAGGGTGACAAGCGTCGTATCGAGTGGCCCACCACCCGGTTCTCGGTGGCCACCCCGCCCGGCACCGACCGCGACGTGCTGCTGATCCGCGGGATCGAGCCGTCGATGCGCTGGCGCAGCTTCTGCGGCGAGGTGCTGGAGCTGTGCCACAGCCTGGAGGTCAACCGGATCGTGCTGCTCGGCGCGCTGCTCGCCGACGTGCCCTATACCCGGCCGCTGCCGATCACCGGCAGCGCCGCCACCCGCGACGACGCCGAGCGTTTCGGCCTCACCCCGAACCGGTACGAGGGGCCGACCGGCATCGTCGGCGTGCTGCACGAGGCGGCCGGCCACGCCGACCTGGAGGCGCTGTCCTTCTGGGTGCACGTGCCGCACTACGCCACCAACCCGCCCTGCCCGAAGGCGACGCTGGCCCTGCTGCACCGCTTGGAGAACGTGCTCGACCTGCCGGTACCGATGATGGACCTGGCGGAGCAGGCGCGCCGAGTGGGAGCAGCGGCTGCCACCGCCGCCGAGCAGGACGCCGAGCTCTCCGAGTACGTCCGCGAGCTGGAGGAGCGGGTCGGCGACGAGGGCATGCAGCCGCTCTCCGGCGACGAGATCGCCCAGGAGTTCGAGAAGTACCTGCGCCGCCGGCGGCGGCTCCGCCGGCCCCGCCGCCGGTACGCTGGTAGGCCGAGCCGTACCGCAGCCGGAATCGCCTTGCCTGTCCGCTCTGTGCGGCGCGTCACTTCCGCTAAGGCGTCCTAGGAGGCTAGGGTATGGAAATGGGGATGGAGATCAATCCGGGGACGGCGGAGTTTCCGCACCGGCAGATCGCCGAGCAGCTGCGGGCCCAGATCCGGCGCGGCGACTGGGCGCCGGGGCAGCGGCTGCCGTCGATCCCGGCGATCGCGCAGATGTTCGGCGTGGCCAAGCAGACCGTCCAGCGGACCATCGACCAGCTACGGGTCGAGGGCTGCTGATCACCCGGCCGGGGTCGGGCACCTACGTGCGGGGTACCCGGCGACGGCTCAACCGGCTCTCCCGTGGCCGGTACGGCGCCCACCGCGGCTACCACGCCGACCTGGCCAACCGGTACCGCCAGCAGCTGCTCTACGTCGGCCGCTCCGCCGCGCCGCCGGAGGTGGCCGACGCCTTCGGCCTGGCCGACGGCGTCGAACTGGTGGTCCGCCGGCACCTGGTCACGGTGCGCGCCGGCGCGGGCGGCAGGACGCCCCGGTGGAGGTGGGGGCCTCGTGGCTGCTGCCGCGGGACGCGGCCGGTACCGACCTGGAGCGGATCGACCGCCTTCGGCCGCCCGCTCTACCAGGAGGTCGAGGAGGTCACCGGGCGCCGCTACGCCACCGCCAGCGACCAGCTCACCGCCCGGCTGCCCAGCCGGGAGGAGGCCGAGACTGCTGGCCATCCGGCCGGACACGCCGGTGCTGCACCTGCTGCACGTGGCGCTTCGACGCCCGCACAAGCCGATCGAGGTGGCGCTGGCCACCTGGCCGGGGCCGATCACCGCCCTCACCGAGGAGTACCCGGTACCCGCCGCCCGCCCGGCGCCCGACCCGGCCGACCCCGACTTCGCCCTCGGCTGAGGCTCAGCCGGGGACCCGGTACACGGTGGCCGCCGGGTCCGGCACACCACCGGGCCGGTTACAGCGCCGGTGTACCGGCGCTGTAACCGGGGTCGCGGATGTAGTAGTCGAAGCTGGTCACGGCCGGGCTGGCCACGGTGCTGTCGGTGGCGCCGTTGCCCACCGGCAGCACCCGGCCGGGTCCGGCACCAGGGGTCCGCACTGCGCGGTCTCGGACTCGGGCGGGGAATTGTCACCAGCGCAGCGCAGTTGTCCTGTTCTTCCTGCGTTGTCTCGTCGGACGACTCTGCTACAACCGGACGCCGAGCAACGCGTCCACCGTGTCGGCCACCAGCGCCGGGGCCTGTGCGTCGGTGCCCTCGCCGGCCAGCGCCGCGTCGGCCCAGGCGTCCACCAGCAGCAGCGCCCGGGGGGTGTCGAGGTCGTCGGCGAGCGCTTCGCGTACCTGCGCCAACAGCTGCTCCCCCGACGGCCCGCACGGCGCCGCGACGCCGCCGCGCCACCGCGACAGCCGCTGGATACCGGCCTTGAGCACGTCGTCGGTCCACTGGCGGTCGGTGCGGTAGTGGTCGGCGAGCAGCCCCAGCCGGACCGCCATCGGCTCCACGTGGTCGGCCCGCAGCCGGGAGACGAACACCAGGTTGCCCTTGGACTTGCTCATCTTCTCGCCGTTCAGGCCGATCATGCCGGCGTGCACGTAGTGGCTGGCGAACGGTGCCTCGCCGGTGAGCACCTCGGCGTGCGCCGCGGACATCTCGTGGTGCGGGAAGAGCAGGTCGTTGCCGCCACCCTGGACGTCGATCCGGTCACCGAGCAGGCCCAGGGCGATCACCGCGCACTCGATGTGCCAGCCGGGGCGTCCCGGGCCGAGCGGCCCGCCCGGCCAGGCCGGCTCACCGTCCCGCGCGCCGCGCCACAGCAGCGGGTCGAGCGCGTCGCGCTTGCCCGCACGGGTGGGGTCGCCGCCCCGCTCGGCGAAGAACCCGAGCATCTGCTCGCGGGACAGGTTCGACTCGTAGCCGAACCGGGGGGCGCTGGTCAGGTCGAAGTAGACGTCGCCGGAGCCGTCCGCCAGCCGGTAGGCGATGCCCCGGTCGAGCAGTTCGACGACCTTGACGGCGATGCCGGGGATCGACTCGACGGCGCCCACGTAGTGGCTGGGCGGCAGGATCCGCAGCGACTCCATGTCCTCACGGAACAGCGCGGTCTCCCGCATCGCCAGTACCACCCAGTCCTCGCCGTCCCGGGTGGCGCGCTCCAGCAGCGGGTCGTCGATGTCGGTGACGTTCTGCACGTAGTCGACGGTGTGGCCGTAGTCGCGCCAGAAGCGGTTCACCAGGTCAAAGGTGATCATCGTGGCGGCGTGGCCGAGGTGGGTGGCGTCGTACGGGGTGATGCCGCAGACGTACATCCGGGCCACCCCGTCGACCGGGCGGCTGGCGTGCCGGGCCCGGCGGGCCGAGTCGAACAGGGCCAGCACGGTGCGCTCGCCGGGCAGCTTCGGCAGGTCCGGTGCGATCCACGAGTCCATGACCCCACCCTAGCGATCTCAGTACGCGGGGCGCCGTCACCCTGTGTCGGGTGGCGCCGGTCACCCGCAGCCGCTCAGATCGGCGGCCAGGGTACCGCCGGCCAGTCGGGACTGGGTCCGGGGAAGGTGGTGGTGTGCAGCAGCCGGTCGATGCGGTGACCCACGTGGCGTACCTCACTGTTGGTCAGGTGCTCGCAGAGCGCCTCGCCGAGCCCGTCGGCGAGCTGGTCGCGTAGCCGCTCCAGCACCTGCAGCGCCTCGCTCGGCAGCGGGTCGTCCACCCAACCCCACAGCACCGTGCGCAGCTTCTCCTCGACGTTGAAGCAGACCCCGTGGTCGCAGCCGTAGACGTGGCCGCCGGGGGCGTAGAGGACGTGGCCGCCCTTGCGGTCGGCGTTGTTGGCTATCGCGTCCAGCACGGCCAGCCGCCACAGCCGCGGGTCGTCGGCGTGGGCCAGCACGTACGGCTTGCCGTCGGTGTCCTGGGCCGACATGACCCGGCGCCAGCCGTGCGGGACCTTGCGCGCCGGGACGAAGCCGACCAGCATCTCGGCGTCCTCCGGCTCGTCCACCCACAGCTGGCAGGCGCCCGGCCCGAGCGGACCCGACTCGCGCAGCACCGTGGGTGGTACGCAGTCCCAGCCGGTGGCCGCCGACAGCAGGTACGCCGACACCTCGCGGCCGGCGAGCGTCCCGTCCGGGAAGTCCCACAGCGGCCGCTCGCCCCGGATCGGCTTGTAGACACAGTGCGCCTGCACGTCGGCCAGGGTGATGACAGCCCGCAGGGTGGTGTTGGAGGCGTCCACCAGGCGCCCTTCCAGCTCCATCTCGCCGTGCTGGAGCAGCTCCAGGGCATCGGCCTCGGCGAGCAGCGCGGTCATGCCTGCTACCGGTGGTAGCCGTTGTGCCGGGGACAGAGGTGCCCCTTGGGATCCAGCGGCTGGCCGCACAGCGGGCACGGCGGACGGCCGGCGGCCACCACCCGCTTGGCCCGCTCGATGAAGTCCCGGGTCGCCGCGGGGGTCAACCGCACCCGCAGCCGGTCCAGGTCGGCGGTGTCCGCCTCGACGTCGGCGTCGTCGAGCTCCTCGTCGGCCTCCAGCTCCTCGGCGTCGCCCTCGCCGACGGCGATGGCCTCGATCACCACGGTGGCCGTCTCCACGTCGTAGGCCAGGCCCAGGGTGCCGACCTTGAACTCCTCGTCGACCGGGGTGTCCAGCGGCTCGTTGTCGGGGGTCATCGTGTCGGTCTCCGGCAACACCAGGCCGAACCGCCGGTGCGCCTCGCCGAGCAGCTCGTCGAGCTTCTCGGCGAGCAGACTCACCTGGACCTTCTCCAGGCCCACGCTGACCACCCGGCCGCCGCCCCGGGCCTGCAGGTAGAAAACCCGCTCACCGGGCTCGCCGACGGTACCCGCGACGAACCGCTCAGGCGGTTCGAAGGCGTACACCTGGTGGGTCATGACAGCACACTATCCGGTGCCGGCACGCCGGGTGCAGCGGAGTCGGTCGATCACGCGCCGGGGGTACCGGCCCCCCCGCCGGGCACCGCATCCGAGCTGGGCACGGCCCTGCGGCGGCGCCGTCGCGGGGGTGGCGGACGCAGTCCGGCGAGCGCCCCGCCGATGTCGTTCTGGCGGATCACGAAGGGGCGCAGCGGGGTGTAGCGGATCACCGTGAGCGACGCCGGATCGACCATGATCCGCTGGAACAGGTCGAGGTGCAGACCCAGCGCGTCGGCCACGATTGCCTTGATCACGTCGCCGTGGCTGCAGGCCAGCCACAGCGCGTCCGGGCCGTGGCTCGCGGTGACCCGGGCGTCCCAGTCGCGGACCGCCGCCACCGCCCGGGTGGCCATCGCGGCCATCGCCTCGCCGCCCGGGAAGACCACGGCGCTGGGGTGCGCCTGGACCACGCCCCACAGCTGCTGCTTGGCCAGTGTCTTGAGCGGCTGGCCGGACCAGTCGCCGTAGTCGCACTCCTGCAGCCGGGGCTCGTCGCAGACCGGCGCGTCGGGCAGCGCCGCGGCCACTGTCTGCCGGCAGCGCAGCAGCGGGCTGCTGACCACTGTGGCCAGCGGCAGGCCGGCCTCACGCAGCCGGGCACCGACCGCGACGGCCTGCGCCCGGCCGGCGTCGTCCAGCTCGACCGGCTGGTGCCCGGCGAGGGTGCCGGCCTGGTTGGCGGTGGTCCGGCCGTGCCGGAGCAGGATGACGGTGGCCACCCGGTCAACCTACCGGCCCACCCGGACAGCGCGGCGGCGTCCGGCTCATGTGGCCGCGAGCCAGCCGCCGGCCAGCGCCACCATCAGCGCCACCCCGAGCAGCACCCGGTACACCGCGAAGGTGACCATCGAGTGCTTGGCGACAAAGCGCAGCAGCCAGGCGATCGAGGCGTACCCGACGATGAAGCTCACGATCGTGCCGACCGCCAGCGCCGGTACCCCCACCGACGGACCGGACAGCGCGTCCTTGAGTTCGAAGAGTCCGCCGCCGAGCAGCGCCGGGATGCCGAGGAAGAAGGCGAGCCGGGTGGCGGTGACCCGGTCCAGGTCGCGCAGCAGCCCGAAGGAGATGGTGGCGCCCGAACGGGACACCCCGGGGAACAGGGCGGCCGCCTGGGCCACCCCGATGACCACCGAGTCGGTCAGGTTGACCTCGCGTTCACCGCGCACCCGGGCACTGACCAGCTCCGCGTAGACCATCACGGCGCTCCACAGGATCAGCGCGGCAGCCACCACCCACAGGTTGCGCAGCGGTCCGGTGATGGCGTCCTTGCCGAGCACCCCGGCCACCGCGATGGGCACCGAGCCGACGATGACGTACCAGGCGAAGCGGTAGTCGAAGCCGCGCTGCTCCTTGTGGAACAGTCCCCGGAAGAAGCCTTTGACCAGCCGGACGATGTCTTTGAAGAAGTAGATGACGGCGGCCAGGATGGCGCCGGTCTGGATCACCGCGGTGAAGCCGGTGACCGACGGGTCGTCGACCGGCAGGCCGAGGATCTTCTCCGCGATGGTCAGGTGGCCGGTGGAGGAGACCGGCAGGAACTCGGTGAGCCCTTCGACGATGCCGAGGATGACGGCCTGTCCGATGTTCACCCGGCCACGCCCGACTTGTCGTAGGCGTCGGCGATCTGGCGCAGCGTCGCCACGGCGCTCTCCCGGTCACCGGCGAACAGGGTGACCGACAGGGTGGTCACCCCGGCCGCCGCGTAGCGGCGCATCCCGTCGGCGACCCGGTCCACCGGACCGAGCAGGCTGGTCCGGTCGATGAACTCCAGGGGTACGGCCGCGGCCGCGTCCCGTTGCCGTTTGCTGAGGTAGAGCTCCTGCACTTCGCGGGCGGCGTCGGCGTAGCCCATCCGGACGGCGAGCTGGTTGTAGAAGTTCTGCTCCCGGCTGCCCATCCCGCCCACGTACAGGGCGGCGTACCAGCGCACCAGCGCGGCGCAGGAGTCCAGGTCGTCGCCGATCACCACCGGCACGCTGGGTACCACGTCGAAGCCGGCCAGCTCCTTGCCGGCCCGGCTGCGGCCGGCGGCCACGCTGGCCAGCTGCTCCTGGGCGAACTCGGGCGAGTAGAAGATGGCCAGCCAGCCGTCGGCGATCTCGCCGGCCAGCTCGAGGTTCTTCGGCCCGACGGCGGCCAGGTAGATCGGGATGTGTTCGCGGGGTGGATGGAAACCCAACCGCAGCGCCTTGCCGGGGCCATCGGGCAGCGGCAGGGTGTAGAACTCGCCGGCATAGCTGACGTCCCTGCGGGCCACCGCCATCTTCACGATGTCGACATATTCCCGGGTACGGGCCAGCGGGCGGGCGAAGCGCACCCCGTGCCAGCCCTCCGACACCTGCGGTCCGGAGACGCCCAGGCCCAGCCGGAACCGGCCGCCGGAGAGGTTGTCCAGGGACGCCGCGGTCATCGCCGTCATCGCCGGGGTACGCGCCGGGATCTGCATGATCGCGCTGCCGATGTCGATACGCTCCGTGGTGGCGGCAATCGCGGCCAGCATGGTCGGCGAGTCCGAGCCGTACGCCTCGGCCGCCCAGACCACCGACAGCCCCAGCCGGTCGGCCTCCTGGGCCAGCGCCAGATGGTCGGCCGGCGTGCTCCACGCCGTCTGGTAACCCAGGCTCAACCCGAGTCGCATCGCGTCACTCCTCCCGACAACAGTCCGCCCAGCCTAGCCAGCCGACCCAGGGAATTCGCCTGCCGGGGGCGGCCGCCCGGGGTGTCGACGCCGGTGTGTCGCGCCCCGCGGGCCGGCGTGCCTGTAGTTTCACATCTCATGCAGCAGCGTCCCCTCGGCCGAACCGGGCTCCTGGTGTCCCGGCTCGCCCTGGGCACGATGACCTGGGGGCGGGACACCGCCCCGGACGACGCGGCGGCGCAGCTCAAGACGTTCGCCGACGCCGGTGGCACGCTGCTGGACACCGCCGACGTCTACGGCGAAGGCGACGCCGAGGGGCTGGTCGGTGCGCTGCTGGCCACCGTGGTCCCCCGCGACGACCTGCTCATCGCCACCAAGGCGGGGCTGCGCCCGAGCCGGGAACGCCACCACGACAGCTCCCGCGGCCACCTGCTGTCCAGCCTGGACGCCTCGCTGCGCCGGCTGGGCGTGGACCACGTGGACATCTGGCAGGTGCACGGGTACGACCCGGAGACGCCGCTGGAGGAGACCCTGGCCGCGCTGGACCTGGCGGTCAACTCCGGCCGCGCCCGCTACGTGGGGGTGTCCAACTTCGCCGGCTGGCAGACCGCCCGGGCGGCCACCTGGCAGCGCGCCTGGCCGGGCCGGGCGCCGCTGGTCTGCGCGCAGGTGGAGTATTCGTTGCTGGAGCGCGGTATCGAGCGCGAACTGCTGCCCGCGGCTCAGGCGCTCGGGCTGGGCGTGCTGCCCTGGTCGCCGCTGGGCCGCGGCGTGCTCACCGGCAAGTACCGGCACGGCCGCCCGGCCGACTCGCGCGGCGCCTCCCCGCACTTCGAACGGTTCGTCGCCCGCTACCTCGATCCGCGCTCGTCGGCGATCGTGGAGTCGGTGGTCACCGCCGCCGAGGGGCTCGGCGTCTCCCCGCTGGAGGTGGCGCTGGCCTGGGTCCGGGACCGGCCCGGCGTGGTGGCCCCGATCGTCGGCGCCCGTACGGTGGGGCAGCTGGCCGGGGCGCTGCAGGTGGAGGAGATCACCCTGCCGTACGAGATCAGCCGGGCGCTGGACGACGTCAGCGCCATCGAGGTGGGGTATCCGGAGCGGCAGGACTGACCCGGCCGGGGCGCTGGCCAGCGTCCGACTTGCGTGGCAAGGTGCCTGTATGGACTACGAATACGCGCCCCTGCGGTTACCGCCGAACATCGACCGGGCCGGCGCGGCGGCGCAACTGGCGATCCAGGCGGAGTTCAGCGGCTGGGAACTGGCGCGGGTCCAGGTGTTCGCCGACGGCACCCGCAAAGTGCTGCTGCGCCGCCGGGTCGGCACGGTCCCCCAGCCGGGCGTCCACCTGTAGGCAGGCCCGCCCGGCCGGGGTGTGCCGGTGCTACTCCTCGTCCTCGTCGTCGCCGTCGACGAGGGAGTCCAGCCGCGCGTACGGGTGCTCGTCCAGCCGGCCGACCAGCTTCTCGCCGGTGCGTAGCTGGAACGGCCCCACCGCGTCGGTCTCGTCGAACTCCTCGATGTCCAGTGGCTGCGGGGTCTCCACCACCGCCACGATCCCGTCCAGCGGCTCCAGCTCCGGGATGTCCAGCGCACCCAGCGAACCGTCGCCGGCCTGCAGCAGCTCCAGCACCGCCTCGCTGACCGAGTCGATCGGACCGATCGGCCCGTCGTCCTCCTCGTCCAGGTCGGGGCTGGCGCTGCGGGCCGCCTCGGCCACCTTGAGCAGGGACACCACGCTGGGTACCCGGTAGTCGCGGCGCTGGCGCACCGACACCACCGGCCCGTACGGGTCGTCGTGCTCCTCGGCGGCCACCGCGGCGGCCACCCCGAACTGCCGGTCGGCCTCCGCCGGGTTCGGCACGTTCCACGGGGTGACCTCGTCGTAGGCGTCCAGCAGCAGGCCGTCGTAGTCGTAGGAGGCGTTGGACAGCTCGACGTAGGCCTGCCAGACCGTCTCGTCGTCGACCCGGCCGTCGGCGGCCACCACGGCGCGCAGGTGGGTCCGGGCGGCGGCGTACACCCGCTCCAGGGCGGCTTCCAGCTCGGTGCTCTGGTCGGTCATCGTCGTCCTCTCAAGCGCTGCGCAGGAACCGGTCGAGTACGCGCACGCCGAACTGTAGCCCGTCCACCGGAACGCGCTCGTCGATGCCGTGGAACAGCGACGCGAACGGCAGGTCGGCGGGGAGTTTCAACGGCGCGAAGCCGAAGCAGCGCATGCCCAGCTTCATGAAGGCCTTGGCATCCGTGCCGCCGGAGAGCATATAGGGAACCGGCCGGGCACCGGCGTCCTCGGCGCGCAGCGCCGCCGCCATCGCGTCGACCAGGGCGCCGTCGAAGCCGGTCTCCAGCGGCGGTTGGTGGGTGACCGTCTCCAGTTCGATCTCCTCCCCCAGCACCGAGCGCAGCTCCGCCAGGAACGCCTCGTCCTGGCCGGGCAGGATCCGGCAGTCCAGGGTGGCGCCGGCCCGGGACGGGATGACGTTGTCCTTGTACCCGGCGGTCAGCCGGGTCGGGTTGACGGTGTTGCGCAGCGTGGCGCCGACCATGGCGGCGATCGGGCCGAGCTTGCTGACCGCCAGTTCCGGGTCGGCCGGGTCGATCTCGATGCCCAGCGCCTGGCCCAGCTCGCCGAGGAAGTCCTGGACGGTCCGGGTGGCCACCAGCGGGAAGCGGTGCCGGCCGACCCGGGCGACCGCCTCGCACAGCGCGGTGACCGCGTTGTCCTCGTGGATGAACGAGCCGTGCCCGGGGCGCCCGGTGGCGTGCGCGCGCAGCCAGTGGATGCCCTTCTCGGCCGTCTGGATCAGGTAGAGCCGCAGGTCGTTGCTGACCGTGTAGGAGAAGCCGCCGACCTCGCCGATCGCCTCGGTACACCCCTCGAACAGGTCCGGGTGGTTGTCGACCAGGAAGTGCGCGCCGTAGCGGCCACCGGCCTCCTCGTCGGCGGTGAAGCACAGCACCAGGTCGCGCGGCGGCGTCACGCCGGTGCGCCGCCAGTGCCGGATGGTGGCCAGCACCATCGCGTCGAAGTCCTTCATGTCGATGGCGCCCCGGCCCCACAGGAAGCCGTCGCGGATCTCACCGCCGAACGGGTCGACGCTCCACTCGCCGGCGTCCGCCGGGACCACGTCCAGGTGCCCGTGGATGAGCAGGGCGCCGCGGCCCGGGTCGGTACCGGCGAACCGGGCCACCACGCTGGTGCGTCCGGGCGCCGACTCACGGAGCTGCGGCTCCAGCCCGACCTCGGCGAGCTTGCCGGCCACGTACTCGGCGGCGCGGCGTTCACCGGCGCAGGTGTCCAGGTCTCCGGTGTTGGTGGTGTCGATGCGCAGCAGGTCGCGGCAGAGGTCGACGACCTCGCCGGCGGGGTCGGACACGGGTGCGGTCATGAACTCTTCTTACCAGCCGCTGCCCGGGCGGGCCCGCGCCGGGCGCGGCCGGGTGCACCGGGCCCGGACATGGAGCGGCGAGGGCCGCCCCGGATGGGCAGCCCTCGCCGGTGGGTGTCAGGGGTTGCTTAGGTGAAGAGGCTCACGCCGCCGGGGCCGACGAGCAGCCCGACGATGATGAGCACGATGCCCCAGAGAAGCTGGCGGCGGAACAGCGCGACGATGCCTGCGACGACCAGAATGACCGCGAGGATCCACAAGAGAAAGCTCATGACAAGTATTTACCCCCTCCGCAGCTCTCCAAACCTATGCCTTGCATCTGTGGGTGATCTTCCCGATCACCACACTGACCTGGTCATCCGTCCACGGCGGTGAGCAGGTTCTGCTGACGCACCACGGGTACGGAGAGTGTCTTGTAGCCCACCTCGTCGAACAACAGGGTGACCTTCTCCGCCTCGTACCGCAGCACCGTCCCGGCGCCCCACATCGGGTGCTGCACCTGGCTGTGTACCGGCCACGGTCCCTCCCCGCCGGCCGCCGCAGCGCCGGCCGGTGACCCGGTCGATGCCCAGCCGGCCGCCGAAGCGATCGAGGCTGCCGCCGCCCGCCCCGCGTCCGGACTGGCCAGCGGCCGTTGTTGGCAATTGTCGCAGTGGCCGCACCGGTGCGGGGCGTGTTCGCCGAAGTAGGCCAGCAGCGCCTGGCCGCGGCAGCCGGTCGTCTCCGCGAGCGAGCGCATCATGTCGATCCGGGAGCGCTGGACCCGCTGGTAGCGCTCGTGCTCGGCGAGCGCCGCGGCCGCCGCGGCGGCCGGCTCGGGACCATACCGGGGCACCGTGAGCTGCCCGGTGGCGGTGCTCGCCGCCGCGCCGACCTGCTCCAGCAGCGCCACCAGGCTGCCCAGCTTGCGCGGGCCCAGGCCGGTGACCTCGGCCAGCTTCCGGCGGCTCAGCGGGCCCTGGCGCAGCGCGGCGGCCAGGGCGGTCAGCTCGGTCCGGTCCGGGGCGCCGCCGGTGAAGAAGCGCTGCAGGGCGACGTCCTCGGCGCGCCAGAGCAGGATCACCTGGGCCGGTTCGCCGTCCCGGCCGGCCCGGCCGATCTCCTGCAGGTAGCTGTCCGGCGAGTCGGGCAGCGCCACGTGCATCACCCAGCGGATGTCCGGCTTGTCGATGCCCATGCCGAAGGCCGAGGTGGCCACCATGATCGGGGCGTCCGGGCCGAGGAACTGCTGGTGCCGGCGGCTGCGCTCGCCGTTGGCCAGGCCGCCGTGGTAGAAGGTGGCCGGGTGGTCGGCGGCGGTCAGCCGGGCGGCCAGCTCCTCGGCGCCCCGACGGGTGGGCGCGTAGACGATGCCCGGGCCGGACAGCTGGCTCAGGCAGCCCAGCAGCCGCTGCCAGCGCAGCTCCTCGCTCGGACAGTGCACCACCGACAGGTGCAGGTTGGGCCGGTCCAGGCCGGTGAGGACCAGCTGCGGGTCGCGCATCCGGAGCCGTTCGATGATGTCCTCGCGGACCGGCGGGGACGCGGTGGCGGTCAGCGCCACGATCGGCGGCCGGCCCAGCTGCTCGATCATCTGGCCGAGGGCGAGGTAGTCGGGGCGGAAGTCGAAGCCCCAGGAGGAGATGCAGTGCGCCTCGTCGATGGCGACCAGCGCGGGGCGCAGGGCGCGGACCTCCGCCAGCCGGTCCGGCACCGCCAGCTGCTCCGGGGTGATGAACAGGAACCGGGCCCGGCCCGCCTGCAGGTCGGCCAGTGCCCGCTCGCGCTGGGCCGGGGTCTCCGCCGAGCTGATCCGGACCGCCCGCAGCCGCTCGTCGTCCCGCCCGGCCAGCGCCGTCACCTGGTCCTCCTGCAGCGCCAGCAGCGGCGAGACGACCACCGTCGGCCCGTCGGCGAGGGCGCCGGGCACCTGGTAGATGGCCGACTTGCCGGCTCCGGTGGGCATGATGACCAGGGCGTCACGGCCGGCGGCCACCGCGCGCATCGCGGCGAGCTGACCGTCACGCAGGGAGGTCCAGCCGAAGTGTCGACGGGCGGCGCGGCGCAGCCGCACGGATCGGGGAAGCCACATGGGTCGATCTTGCCCGCCGGCACCGACAGTCAACCCCGCCACGCGGCGACCGTTACCAACCGGGAACACTCCGGTCGGTGTCCGGGCCGCTACCCGCATCGCAGGCCGGCGTCGGTGACCCCGTCGGCGGTGGCCGCCGGTTGCTATTCGCTGTGGCCGCCGGTCGACGTGGCGCCGCCGCCGTCGCCGATCCACACGCTGGTCAGGTTGCAGAACTCGCGGATGCCCTGGGCGGACAGCTCGCGGCCGTAGCCGGAGTTCTTGACGCCGCCGAAGGGCAGCTGCGGGTAGGAGGTGACCATGCCGTTGACGAAGACCATGCCGGCCTGCAGGTCGTCCACCAGCCGCCGCTGCTCGTCGGGGTCGGCGGTCCAGGCGTTGGCGCCCAGCCCGAAGTCGGTGGCGTTGGCCAGCGCCACCGCCTCGTCGTAGCCGGCCGCCCGGTACACCCCGGCCACCGGCCCGAACACCTCCTCGGCGAACATGGCCATCTGCGGCGTGATGCCGGCGACCACGCTCGGCGGGTACCACCAGCCCGGGCGCTGCGGCGCGGCCCCACCGCAGAGCACCCGGGCGCCGTGTGCCACCGCGTCGGCGACCTGGCCCGCCACGTCGTCCCGGCCCTGGGCCACGGCCAGCGGCCCCACGTCGGTACCGTCGGCCATCGGGTCACCCACGGTGAGCGCCGACATCCGGGCCACGAAGGCGTCCACGAACTCGTCGTAGACGTCGGTGTGCACGATGAAGCGCTTCGCGGCGATGCAGGACTGGCCGTTGTTCTGGCAGCGCGCCGTGGTGGCCACCTCGGCGGCCCGGGCCACGTCGGCCGAGGGCAGTACCAGGAACGGGTCACTGCCGCCCAGCTCCAGGACGGTCTTCTTGAGTTCCCGGCCGGCGACGGCGGCCACCGCCCGACCGGCCGCCTCGCTGCCGGTGAGCGTGGCCGCCCGTACCCGCGGATCGGTCAACACCCGCTCGACCTGCTCGCTGCCGATCAGCAGGGTCTGGAACGCGCCGTCCGGGAAGCCCGCCCGGGCGAACAGCTCACCCAGGTAGAGGGCGGTCTGCGGGACGTTGGAGGCGTGCTTGAGCAGGCCGGTGTTGCCGGCCATCAGGGCCGGCGCGGCGAACCGCATCGCCTGCCACAGCGGGAAGTTCCACGGCATGATGGCCAGCACCGGGCCGAGCGGCCGGTACCGGGCGTAGGCCCGCAGCGCACCGACGGCGCCCGCGTCGGCCGGCTGGTCGGCCAGAAACTCCTCGCCCCGGGCGGCGTAGAAGCGGCACGCCGCGGCGCACTTGAGCACCTCGGCCCGGGCGGACGCCAGGGTCTTGCCCATCTCGGTGGTCATCGTGGCGGCCACCGCGTCGGCCTCCCGTTCCAGGATGTCCGCCGCGCCGGACAGCCACCCGGCGCGCTGGGCGTACGGTGCGGCGCGCAGCTGTTCGAAGCCGGTCACCGAACGGGTGAGGGCCGCGTCGATCTGTTCGGGTCCCAACGCGTCGAAAGTCTTCACCGTCTCCCCGGTGGCCGGGTTGACCGTCGCGATCGGCATGGCATACCTCCGGGGTCGTTGTCAGCGCTGTTCTCCTTGCATACCGGGCAACAGCCGGTCAGCCCGGCGGGAATCGCCTGCCGCCACGGTGGTCCGGCCGGCCCGTCGCGGGTTCACCGGCGGTGCCGCCCGACGGTGTCGCGGCGATGTCATCGTCACCGGCCGGATCTTCGTCTGCCGGCCCGCCGTGGTGCGGGCCGTCGGCGGGGCTCTGGCTGGCCAGCTGCGCCTCCGGGCCGTTGCCGGGGCGCAGCCGCAGCCGCGGGTTGACCGCCGGCAGTACGTACCAGAGCAGGACGTACAGGGCGGCCACCGCGGTGGTCACCACCGCCACGGCGGGCTCGCGCAGCACCACGTCCACCGCCAGGAACAGCGCCCCCAACAGCGAGACCAGCAGGCACAGCAGGCCCAGCTGGGCCATCTGCGAGGCCATCGCCAGCACCTCGGACTTGCGCCCCTCGCGGAACACGATGCGGTGGTAGCTGACCGGGGCGATGAGGAACGCGGTGGCCGCCGCGGCCGCCACGATGGTCACCACGTAGACGATCCGGTCGAAGTGGTTGACCTCGCTGAACCGGTTGCTGAACGGCAGGGTCAACAGGAACGCGAAGAGGATCTGCACGCCGGTCTGCGCCACCCGCAGCTCCTGGAGCAGCTCGGCGAAGTTGCGGTTGCGCCGCTGGAACTCCGACTCCGACGGGTCGTGACCCAGCTCCGACTGTCCCATCAGGGCATCATGCCCCGCCGTGGGCGCCGCAAACACCCCACCCGGCCAGGCACGCATGGCCGGCGGATCCGTGGGTACGGGAAGCACATGATCCTGCTCGGCACCTCGGGATGGCAGTACCGCGACTGGCGCGAGCGCCTCTATGCCGGGCTGCCGCAGCGGGCCTGGCTGGGCCACTTCGCCGGCCAGTTCGCCACGGTGGAGGTGAACAACGCCTTCTACCGGCTGCCCGAGCGGCAGACCTTCGCCAACTGGCGCGCCCAGACCCCGGACGACTTCCGGTTCGCGGTGAAGATGAGCCGCTACCTGACGCACATCCGGCGGTTGCGCGAGCCGGCCGAGCCGGTGGCCCGGTTCCTGGACCGGGCGGCCGGACTGGGCGACCGGCTCGGCCCGGTGCTGCTGCAGCTGCCGCCGACCCTGCGCGCCGACGCCGACGCGCTGGACGCCGTGCTGGCGCAGTTCCCGACCGGCGTCCGGGTGGCCGTCGAGCCACGCCACGCCTCCTGGTGGTGCGCGCAGGTCCGGGCGGTGCTGGAGCGCCGGGGCGCGGCGCTGTGCTGGGCGGACCGACGCGGCCGCCCGCAGACCCCGCTGTGGCGGACCACCGACTGGGGGTACCTGCGCCTGCACGAGGGCGCCGCCACGCCCCGGCCCGGCTACGGCCGCACCGCGCTGGCCTCCTGGCTGCGCCGGATCGAGGCGGCGTACGCGCCGCTTCACCGGCACGAGGTCTACGTGTACTTCAACAACGACCCGGGTGGCGCGGCCGTCCGGGACGCCGCGACGCTGGGCCGGCTGGTGGCCCAGACCGGCGCCCCGGTCACCCGCTACCCCGGCGGGTGAGCCGGCCACCCAACGGACGGACAAGCCCTGGTGCCGGATCCTTTCGGACCGGACCAGGGCTTGTCCGGACGGGCTCGGCGACGCCTACGCGCTGCGTTCCTCTGGCACGCCGCCGGTGGCGGGCGCCGCCGGCCCGGTCGATGCCGCGTCACGCACGCTCACAGCGTCCCCGACGACCAACTCAGGCATCTCGCCGGCGGTGCGCCGGGCCAGGCCGGCGTCGACCCGGCGACCGAGCAGCATACGCATGAGTTCCAGCGCCCGGTGACGTCGGCCGGAGTCGCGGGAGAAGAGGTACACGCCGCCGAGCACGGCAAGCGCCGCCACGGGCGGCACCATCCACACAGTGTCAGGCATGATGGCAAGGGTCCCTTCGGTGGATCCGGCGACGCCCGTACACGACGGGCAAAGTTGGGCGCGGGCGTCGCTGACACCGCCACCGTGGCGGTCTGGCCAAGCCTGCCAGGACTGTCCGAAGTGGAGCATTAGCCGGCACACATCGGTGCAGCCTGCGATAGGGTGGCACACTCCGCCACACAGCCATGAGACAACGCGGTACAGGCCGCGGGTCGGCCAGTGGGACGCTGGGACACATGGAACAACGCGGCCGGGCAGCTCCGGCCGCGCCACGCTGCCAGGGACTTCGGGTGAGACACGGCGAGACACCGGTACGCGACGCGAGGGGCCGCCAACCGAACCGGGCCTTCGCCGGATGACCACGCCTGCCCGGGAGTTCGGCCCGCACCTGCGTCTGCTGTGGGATCAGCTTCGTGAACTCTGGATCGAGAACAACCGTCCCAGCTCCCGGGCCATCGTGCGCCGGGCAGCCAGCCTGAAGGTCCCGTGCCGCAGCCACAACAGCCTGTTCCGCAACCTACCGATCACTCCCAAGTCGCTACGGGCCAAGTTGCCCCAGGACATGTGCGACATCGAAACGCTGGTCACGCTGTACGCGCCCGCGCGGATGAGCGAGTTCCGGAAGATGTACGAAGCGGCCTGGGACGAGTACCACGGTGTCCGGGCCGGCCAGGACGAGGCCGCCAGCAGTGACCGCCCACCAGTAGCGGCCGAGGCGGACGCCCCGGCTCAGGGGCCGAACGGCGGCGCGACGTCGCCACCCGCGGACCTGGCCGTGATCCCGCCCACGGCGGATCCGGTGGTACGCAGTGACGAGGCGCCCGGTGAGGACCCGCCGACAGCCGTCGGGAGGTGGGGAAGAGCCGAGTTCACAGCGGTTCTCACCAGGCTCGTCACGGTATCTCCGCACGAGTTGTTCGGCAGGCTCGCCGGCGACATCTGGGAGAAGTTCGACCACTGGCTGCCGGCGCTGTACCCGGCCGATGTGGTCGTATATCTGTCTCCGGTTGAGTACGACCACGCCGAGGAGCACCTGGACGGCCTGGCCGAGGCACTGCGGCTTGCCGGCGCGGCCCGCGATCTTGGCAAGCCTGGAACGCGGCGCGATGTTCGGGTGGTGGTGGAGCGGGACGGGCAGCTGAGCGAAGGAACCTTCGGGCTGCGCCCGATGCCGGTGGCTCCGCCCATCGAGGACCGGGCCGAGCCGGCCGGTTCAGCGACGGGTGGCGCTGTCGATGCGACCAGCTCAACTGAGGCGGCTGCCACCCCGGCCCCGGCCCCTCCGTCAGCGACCGGCACAACCGCTGGTCACCAGGGCAGGCGCGGCGAGCGCTACGACGTACTCGGACCGCTCCCCGGCAGCACCGACGGCCGGATGCTGTGCGCTTTCGACCGCTCCACCGGCCAACCCGTCGTGATCAAACGGATCCCGCATGCCACGCCGGCCGAATCCGCCCAGGTGATACGGCTGCACCGTCGCCTGCGCCATCCGAACATCGTGTCGGTACTCGACACCGGCACCACCGTCGACGCAGTGCCCTACCTGGTGATGAAGTACCTGCCGGACGGCTCCTACTGGGACCGACTGTGCCGGACCGGCCCACTTGCCGTGGCTGACGTGCTGGAGGTGGGTGTCGTTGTTGGACGGGCGCTGGAGTACGCCCACTCCTGCGATGTCGTCCACGGTGATGTCAAGCCGGGCAACATCCTGTGCTCGCCGTACGGTCCGCTCATCGCCGACTTCGGCGCGGCGAACACGGCACGCAAGGCCAACTGGTTCACGCCCGCCTACGCGGCCCCGGAGATCTGGCTCACCGGCGACCAGTCGGTCGCCACCGACGTCTACAGCCTCGGAGCCACCTTGTGGACACTGCTCACCGGGGAGCCACCCTTCGGGGTAGACCTCCCCGACCAGCCTGCTGGACAGTTGCGGCAGCGTGTGCTGAGCGGCGCGCTTCCTCTCCTCAACCGCGTCGACGTTCCGCACTGGTTGGTCGACGAGCTGACCCGGGCAATGGCCCGGCATCCGCAGCAGCGTCATCCCGGCATGGCCGTCCTTGTGTCCAGGCTGGGCCGGCAGACAGCCGCGGCGCCCGAGCAACGGCAGCCCGCGCGCTGGCCGCTCGGACCGACAGCGGTGAGCCCCACCCGGACCGGCGACAGCGCGGGCCGCGATCAGTAGATCTGTTCGGCCATTGATCGACACCGTGGTTGCGCGCTGAGCACCGAACGAAGCTCGGTCACGCGGGCGTCGCCGTTGCCGGCCGGCCCGGCGGCGGCACTGCCCGCCACGTCGACGACCTCAAGCAGCCGCAGTCCGGCGAGCCCCGGGACCGCCAGCCGGACGGCCGCCCAGCGGGAGGTGACGCGCGCCAGCGCGAGGACGGCTCGACTGTGGGCTGCGGCATCGTCGGCGGTGAGTGGCCCGGTCTCGAACGCCCGCAGGTAAAGCCGCCACAGCCAGAGCATGTGAGCGGCTTGCGATTGTGACCTTTCGGTGGCCAGTTCGGCGCGCACAGTGTGCCACACCAGTGGGTCGTGCTCCAGGCCGACGGCCTCGGCCCACACCGGGATCTCCGACGAGCCGGCCATGGGCGGGGCACCGGGGCGCAGCGCGTCCAGATCCTCCAGGGTGGGCGCCGGGACGTCGAGACCCTGGGAGGCGATCCGTATCAGGGCGGTCGGAGCTGCCGCGCCACTTGCCGTCTGCTCGGCGACGGTCCCCAGTGGATGGTCGACAGCGAACACAAAAGTGGCGACAGCCTCGTCGTCGGCGGCGAGCGCCAGCACCACCCGGGCCAGTTGGTTCATCGCCGCCAAGGATCCCTCCACCAGTCCCTCGATGAAGAGCACCGGCTGCCAGCCCGGCGGAGCCAACCGGCGGACCGCCGCACGGAGGCGGGTGATCCGCTCGGTGGCGGGTCCATCGACCAGCACCGCGCGGCGCAGCCGTCGCCGCAGCAGCGGCTGACGGCGGGGCAGCGCTGCCAGCACACTGTCGGCTACCGCCTGCCAGACCTGCTCCGGCCGGGTGACACCGGCCACGTTCAGCGTGACGGCAGCGCCACCGCGCGCAGTCGTGGCGAGTCGCGCCGAAACCTGTGCCCGGACGGTGCGCAGCAAGGCTGCCGCGTCCTGTCCGTCGGTCGCGCGGATGCTGAGGACCGCCGGCCGCCCGAGGCGGACGCCGGCATCCCGCGGGGCGAGCGCCTCGACAATGAGATCCGCCACGACGCGGATGAACCGCGAGCGGTCCACCAGCCGCGCGGCGACCGCGACGGCCGGTACGGCCCCGGTGCCGGGGGGTTCACCGCCCGGCACCGGCCAGCCGGTCGATGCCACTGCCGGCGATGGGCGTGTCGCCGGCACGGTGCGCTGACCGTCGTCGCGCGACAGGCGCACCGTCTGGTCCTCCGGGCGGCGGAACTGATCGTCGACCGGCCGCTGTCCCACCTCGGTCAGCCGGGGGCTGTGTCTCGTCGCCACCGGTACTCCCGTGGCGGCCAGCGCAGCGCCCAACCCGCTCAGCAGCCTGGGGCTGTCCGCCGACCGGGCCCCGACCGGCGCCGGCCCGAGGATCCGCAGGCCGAGGTTGCTGTACTCCTCCGCCAGCCGGTAGGCGATCTGCGCCGCCTCGCGCCGCACGGCCGGTTCCACGGATGCCGCCGGCGGGCGGGTGAGCCCGGGCACCAGCTTCGTCATCGCGAGCTGAGCCTCGCGCAGCGCCGCCGCGGCGCCGGCCCACCCCGCCGCGTTCTCGCTGGACTGGTCGAGCAGTTGACGCACCCGGGCCCGCTGCAGGCCCAACTCGGCCTGCCAGCCGTCGAGGCCCCGCCCACCCAGTCGTGTCTGGGCGATCGATGTCAGCGTGCCGATACTGCGGTCCAGCTCGCCGTACTGCTCCATCCGCAGCGCCCAACTGCGCTGGTACTGCTCCGCGACCGCAGGCGTGTCGGCGAAGACGAGGTCCCATAGCTCCGCGAAGTCGAGCGCGAGGAGGTAGGCGTTCTCCGACGCGGGTGGGCGGACGGCGGTCACGGAAATCTGCCGTCGGAGGCGAGGGTGGCGATGTCGCGGGCCGTGCTGTCGTCCGCCTCCACCAGGTCATCGATGAACCGCGGCATCGTCTCCGCCAGACGGTTCAACCCCTGCAGGATCTGATCTTCCAGCTCGTCGAAGCCCTGTCGGGCCTGCGCGTCCCGACCGGCCAGGGTGCGGGCCGCGACGACCGAGGCGGTACCGAACGCCGGCGGCGTGTCCCAGGTCTGCCGCAGCAGATCGGTGGCGTGCTGTATCGCCGGGATCAGATGGGACGCCAGGTCGGTACTGAGGAACACGTCCGGGACCTGTGCCTCACCCGTCGCCATGGGGACCTCCACGCACATCGTTGTGCCGGACGCAGCCGCTGCCCCGGGATCGTGCCGGAGACCAGCCGGCAGTGAAGGAGCCGGGTTGGCTTTCTCAGCCTACGCGATCAGCTCCGACGGCGCGCGAACGTCGCGTGTGGACCGTTGCCGGCGCGCTGTTCTGCTGCCGACTCACGGGTACTGCTGGCCGATGGCGTAGCGCTGGTAGGTGGTGGCGGACACCGAACGCCAGCCGGTGCGGCCGTTGCCGGCGCGTAGGTCCAGCTCGTAGCTGGCCGCGTGGTGAACCGAGCGCTGCCGGCAGTGCCGGGAGTGGCCGTGCCCAGAGCAGCTGCGCCGGTAGCTGGTGGAGGCGGCGTGCATCCGCTTGTCGATGACCACACCGCTGTTGGGGGCGCCACCCCCGCAACCGGCCAGCGCGCAGGCGACGATGGTGAGCGGGACGAGGACGGCCCGGGCGGCGACACTTCGTTTGATCATGGTCCTGCCGACTGTAACCGGCCGTCGCCAGCCCCGGCCGACGGCCGCCGCCCGGCCGCGTGCGCCGGCTGCAACGGCTGGCCGGGTCCGGACCCGGCCAGCACCGGCCCCACGGCCAGTCCGGAGCGGGTGGGTCAGCGCAGCAGCGGCAGGACCCGGCGGCCCAGCAGCTCCACCCCGGTGGTCGGGTCCAGGCCGTGCGGGGTACCGAACTCGACCCGGCTCGCGCCCGCCGCGTAGAGCGCCCGGGCCTGGGCCGCCACCTGCTCGGGCGTGCCGGCGAAGGCGAACCGGTCCAGCAGGTCGTCGTCGACCAGCGCACCGGCGCCCTGGTGGTCGCCGTCGGCCACCAGCGCCCGGATGCGGGCCAGCAGGTCGGGGTCGAGCGTCACGGTCGGGTCGAGCGCGGCGACGACGGCCAGGTACATGGCCACCTCGGCGCGGGCCAGCCGGCGCGCGGCCGCCCCGTCCACGTCGACCACCGTCACCGCACCGAGCACCAGGCCGACCTGGGACGGGTCGCGGCCGGCCGCCCGGGCCGAGGCGTCCAGCCAGCCGCGCATCAGCGCGGCCATCGCCGGGTTGGCCGAGCCGCCCACCTTCACCTCGTCGGCCACCGCACCGGCCAGCCGGGCGGTCCGCCGCCCCCAGGTACCCAGCAGCACCGGCACGCTCGCCCGGTGGGGCCGGTAGCGCAGCACCGTGCCGGGCGCCACGGTGAACTCCCGGCCGGCGTAGCCCCGGTCGTCGCCGGCCAGCAGCAGGCGTACCACGTCGAGGGTCTCGGCCAGCCGGGTCAGCGGGCGCTGCTGGCCCAGCCCCAGCTGCGCCAACCAGGTCCCCCGGGCCAGCCCCAGGTAGGCCCGCCCGGCACTGGCCGCGTCCAGGGCCGCCACCTGCCCGGCGATCTCCACCGGGTGCAGCGTGTACGGGTTGAGGCAGGCGGCGCCCAGCCGGATCCGGCGGGTGGCCCGGGCGGCCAGCAGCAGCGGGTAGATGGGTGGCTGGAAGGCCAGGTCGCCGAAGACCGACAGCACGTCGAAGCCGTACCCCTCGGCCAGCTCGGCCAGCTCGGCGTAGTCGTCGGCGGACTTGTCCGACTGCAGCCCGAGGCCTACCAGGCGGGTGCCGGGCGCGCTCACGTCAGCTCGCCGGTGGCCATCCGCCGCCGGGCGGTGCGCTCGATGCGCAGGATGACCCGCTCCTCCGGGTCGGGGCAGGCCACCTCGCTGTCCCGGGCCAGCCAGTCGCCGTCGGGCAGCGGGCGCTGCTTGGCGGGCAGCAGTGGCAGGCAGGCGGCCAGCGCGTACAGGCAGAAGTGCCGGCCGGGCGGGATGCGCAGCCGGCTGGACTCGGTCAGCTCGATCCAGTCGCCGGGGACCAGCCCGCACACCGACCGGCCCTCGATGCGGTCGACCACGACGCGCAGGTCGTACAGCTCGGTCACCGGCTCGTCGCTCATCGCGGCGCCCCGGCCAGCGTCGCGCGCAGCGGGTCCAGGCCCATCGGGCCGAGGCGCAGCGCAGCCATGTGGAAGCCCTTGCGGTCGAAGGCGGCCCCGGCGGCCCGGTCGGCGTCGCGGCGGATGCCCCACCACAGCCGGGAGCCGACCTTGAAGGCCAGCGCCTGCCCCGGCCAGCCGAGGTAGCGGTCCACCTCGAAGCGGGCGGTGTGCGGGTCGATGCCGGCCGCCCGGGTGAGGAACTGCGCCGCCAGCGCCGGCTGCCAGCGCGCCTCGTCGGTGAAGCCGTTCCCGGCCGGGATCGGCAGGTCCAGGTGCAGGCCCAGGTCGATGACGATGCGGGCGGCCCGCCACATCTGGCCGGCGAGCATGCCGAGGCGCTCCGCCGGGTGGCGGTAGAGGCCCAGCTCGTCGGCGAGGCGTTCGGCGTAGTGCGCCCAGCCCTCGGCGTAGCCGTGCACGTGGCAGAGCACCCGTTGCCAGGGGTGCAGGCCCGCGGTGGCCAGGGTGACGGCGTACTGCAGGTGGTGGCCGGGCAGGCCCTCGTGGCACAGCGAGCCGGTGTCCTGCCACACCGGGACGGTGTCGCTGCCCGGCGGGACCGACCACCAGATGCTGCCGGTGCGGGTGAGCGCTGGATCCGGGGGGACGTAGTAGAGCACCCCGGAGCCGGTACGGCTGACCCGGCAGTCGACGTGCCGGGTGGCGGCCGGGATGTCGAAGTGCGCGCCGTCCAGGGCGTCGGTGAGCGCGTCGACCCGCTCGCGCAGCCAGGCTTCCAGCGCGTCACCGGTGGCCACCCGCCAGGCCGGGTCGGCGTCCAGCGCCGCCATCGCGGTCGCCGTGTCCGGGTGGCCCAGCTCGGTGGCGACAGCGGTCAGCTCGGCCGCCGTGCGGGTCAGCTCCGCCCAGCCGTAGTCGTAGAGTTCGTCGAGGTCGGTGTCGGCGCCGAGGAACGCCCGGGCGGTGACCGTATAGGTGTCCCGGCCCACACCGTCCACTGTGGATGCCTGCGGTGCCAGTTCGGTGCGTAGGAAGGTTTCGAAGTCACGGGTGGCTGCCGCGGCGCCGGCCGCCCCGGCGGCCAGGTCGGCGGCGAGCGGCCCGCCCGGGTAGCCGGCCGCGACGCCTGCGTAGAAGTCGGTGTCGCCGGTCCAGCCGGCGCACTGGTCGGCGACGGCGAGGACCTGGCGGCGGGCCACCAGGTTGCCGGCCGCCGCGCCGGCCCGCAGCGTCGCGGTGTACTGCGCCAGCGCGGTCGGTAGCGCCCGCAGGTGCCGGGCCAGCACGGCCCAGTCCTCGTCGCTGTCGCGGGGCAGGATGTCGAAGACCATCCGGGTGTGGTGCACGGGGGTGGCCAGCGGGGCCAGCAGCCGGGTGGTGAAGCCGGCCTCGTCCAGCGCCACGTCGGCGGCCATCCGTTCGGTGAACGCCGCCTTCAGCGACGCCTCGCCCGGTCGCCCGGCGTCGGCCCCGGCCGCCTGCGCCGCCGCCGCGCGGGACAGCTGGGCGCGGGCGGCGAAGCCGTCCGGGGACAGGTCCGGGTAGAGCAGTTCCGGGGTACGCCCGAGCGCCTGCTCGGCCTCCGGGTCCAGGGCGGCGCGCCGGTCGAGGTAGCGGTCCACCACGTCGGTGATCGTGGTCATCGGGCGGTCGCCCAGCGGTGGGTGTCGTCGCGGTACACCACGGCTCCTTTCAGCACGGCGTGCAGGCTGCGCAGCGCGGAGACCGACCGGGTCGGGTCCTCGTGCAGTACCAGCAGGTCGGCGTGGGCGCCGGGCGCCACCCGGCCGAGCTGCTCGGGGCGCCCCAGCCACTGCGCCGGCCCGCTGGTGGCGGCCTTCAGCGCCGCCGCCACGGGCAGGCCGGCCTCGACCATGAACTCCAGCTCCCGGACGGTGGCGCTGGTGCCGTCGAAGTCGGCGTGCGGGGGCATGTCGCTGCCCAGCGCCAGCACCACCCCGTTGGCGATGGCGGTACGCAGGCTCTCCCAGTGCCGGGGGCCGGCCGACAGCGCCCGCTCCATCAGCCAGCCGGGGACGCCGGAGTCGATGAAGAACTGCTCACAGCGGCTCACCACGATGGTCGGCACGTACCAGACGCCGCGCTGCGCCATCAGCCGGGTGACCGCGTCGTCGAGCTGGTAGCCGTGCTCGACGCAGTCCAGGCCGAGCTGCACGGCGCGGCGGACCGCGTCGGCCGGCCCCGCGTGGGCGGTGACTTTGCGGCCCCAGTCGTGCGCCACGCCGATCACGGCGGCCAGCTCGTCGTCGGTGAGCTGCGGGGTGTCGATGGCCTCGAACTGCCCGGCGATGCCGCCGGAGATGCACACCTTGATCAGGTCGGCGCCGGCGCGCAGCTGGGCCCGGGTGGCGGCGCGGAAGCCGTCGGCGCCGTCGGCCTGCAGCGCGTCGGCGTCCCAGCCGTGGCCGCCGGTACAGCACAGCGCGTGGCCGGCGGTGAAGATGCGCGGCCCGTCCACAGCGCCGGCCTCGATGCCCTCGCGCAGTGCGAAGTCGGCGTAGCCGCGCTCGCCGACCAGCCGTACGGTGGTGACTCCGGCGTGCAGGGTGCGCCGCGCCGAATCGGCCATCAGCAGGACCAGCTGCGCGGGGTTGGCTGCCTGGACCCGGTCGGCGTGCCGGCCCGGCAGCCCGAGGGACAGGTGCACGTGCATGTTGACCAGGCCCGGCATGACGTGGTCGCCGCCCAGGTCGACGACCGGGGCGCCGGGCGCGGCGGCGAGGACGTCGTCCACCGGACCGACCGCCCGGATCCGGCCGTCGGCGCCGATGTGGATGCCCCGGTCGGGCGCCGAGCCGTCCCGGACGCCGTCGTAGAGCGACAGGTTGACCAGGACCTGCTCCGTGCCGCTCCGCATGCGCCGCACGTTACCCGACCCGACCTGCGCTGTTACAAGATCCCCAGGCCCTGGCCCGGCCGACTCCACTCCGGGCCATGGCCTGGCGCGGGTCACCTCCGGGCCATGACCCGGCGCGGGTCGCCTCCGGGTCATGGCCTGGCGCGGGTCGCCTCCGGGTCATGACCCGGCGCGGGTCACGGTCGGGTCAGGGCCGCGTCGCCGGGTGACGGCGGGGTGGCCGGGTCAGCGCCCTGGTCGCCCGGGCAGCCACCGGCTCAGCAGGGTCATCGCCAGCGCCGCGGCGGTGAGCAGGCCGAACAGGGCAGCTACCCAGTGCCCGCCGAGCCGGGCCTGGGTCAGGCCGACCAGGGTCACCCCGAGCGAAGCACTCAGCTGCACGGTCATGAACAGCGCCGTGGTGCCCTGGGCTGCCTCGGCGACCGGCAGGATGCGGTACACCCCGGAGAACGTGGGTGCGGCGGTCAGCCCGAAGGCCAGCCCGACGACGACGAACAGCGCCAGCGCCAGCGGTGCCGGCAGCCACCCGGACAGCAGCGCGACGGTGCCCAGGCCCACCGCCGTCCCCAGTGACCCGGCCCGGACCAGCGGCCGGGGTCCGGTGCGGTCGCCCAGCCGGGCACCGCTGGCCATGGAGATCAGCAGCCCGAGGCCGAGCGCGGCGACCGGCAGCCCGCGCGCCAGCCCGTGCAGACCCAGCCGTTGGCCGGCGATGATCGGCAGCGCGGTGATCTGGCTGAACATGACCAGCCCGACCATCGCCATCACCGCGAGGCTGGGGGCGAATCCGGGACGGCGCAGCAGCCGCAGGTCGAAGGCGGGTGGGCGGGTGGTGCGCAGCGCGTACCGGTAGTAGCCGGCGAGCAGCGCGGTGCCGGCGGCGGCGAACCCGGCGGCGGTCCACCACCGGCCGGAGCCGCCGGCCACCGAGAGGGCGTAGAGGACGGCGAGGAAACCGCCGGTGAGTAGGGCCAGCCCGGGCACGTCGGCGCGGGCCGCCGGCTGCACCGCGGCCGTTCCGGCGGCCGGCAGGGCGGGCAGCGCAATGGCCAGCACGACCAGCCCGAACGGGATGTTGACCAGGAAGATCCACTGCCATTCCCCGGTACGCAGCAGCGCGGCGCCGACCAGCGGGCCGAGCAGCGGCGCGACGTTGATGATCGCCGACATCCGGCCGAGTACCCGTCCCACCCGCTCGCGCGGCGCGAGCGCCCCGGCCAGCGCCAGCGAGGTGGGTTCCAGCAGGCCGCCGCCGAAGCCCTGGACCACCCGCGCGGCGATCAGCGACCCGATCGACCAGGACAGCGCGGCGAGTGCGGAGCCGACCAGGAAGAGCAGCAGGCCGGCGACGAAGACCCGGCGCCCGCCGTAGCGGGCCATCGCCCAGCCGAGCAGCGGCAGCATCGCCGCGGCGGCGAGCAGGTAGCCGACGGTGACCCAGACGACGGTGGGCAGCCCGGTGTGGAAGCTGTCGGCCAGCGGTTGCAGGGCAGCGGCGACGACGGTGCCGTCCATGACGGCCAGCAGCGCGGCCAGGCCGAGGGCGGGCAGCGCCCAACGGGACGGCGCGGGCGCCTGCGGCGCCGGGGAGGCGAGGTCGGGCGCCAGCTCATTCTGTACTGTCACGGGTGCCAAACTAAACTGCACCGTATAGTAAAGTCAACGACACGGTAGGATCAGTGCATGACCACGGCGACCAGGCGCACCACCGAGCGGGCGCTGCGCCCGGACAAGCGGCGGGCGATCCTCGACGCGGCCGCACCGATCTTCGGCAACGAGGGGTACGAGCGGGCCAGCGTGGACGCCATCGCGGCCGCGGCCGGCGTCTCCAAACCCACCATCTACAGCCACTTCGGCGGCAAGGAGCAGCTGTTCCGGGAGTCCGTCGCGGACTCCGCCGCCCAGCAGAACGCCGAAGCGCTGCAGGTCATCCTCACCCTCGACCTGACCACCGCCCGCTGGCACGCCAGCCTCCACCAGCTCGGCGCCAAGCTGGTCGAGTGCCAGCGCACCCCCTGCGCCGTGTACCTGCGCCGCATGATCGCCGCCGAGACGGCCCGCGACCCGCAGGTCTACCGCACCGTGCGGGAACGCGCGGCCGACCCCATCCTGGAGGCGCTCGCCGGCCGGCTCGCCATGCTCAGCAACGCCGGCCACCTGCGCATCCCCGACCCCGCACTGGCCGCCCGCCAGTTCCTCGCGCTGGTCGGCGCCCAGGTCGGCGAGCTCACCGAGGAGGGCCACCGGGCGGTAACCGACGCGGTGCTGCGGCGCGCCGTCGACGCCGGAGTGGACACGTTCGTCCGGGCGTACGCCGCCCCGGCCCGCGACGGGGCATGATGGCCGGGTGTCCATCGTCTTCCTGCCCTACCACATGGACGAGTACCTGCCCGAGCTGAACGTCGCACTGCCCGCCGGGCACGAGCTGACCGCCGTCGTGCAGGAGCTGCCCGAGGGCGACACCTGGACCCGGCTGGCCGCGCTCTACGCGCCGACCGTCGACCTGCTCACCCCCCGGATACTGGCCGGGGACCGCCCCGCCGTCGTCTCGGCCGACTGCACCGCCGTGCTGGCCACCGTCGCCGCGCTCCAGCGCGCCGGGGTGCAGCCCGGCATCGTCTGGTTCGACGCGCACGGCGACCTGCAGACCCTGGAGACCAGCCACACCGGGTACCTCGGCGGGATGTCGGTGCGCCTGCTGCTCGGGTACCGGCCGGAGCTGATCGCCGACCGGCTCGGCCTGCGGCCGGTCGACGAGGACCGGGTGGTCCTGGTCGACGGCCGCGACCTCGACCCGCCCGAGGCGCAGTACCTTGCCCGCTCGGCGATCCGGCGGGTCGAGGTGGCGGCGCTGGCCGCCGACGACCTGCCCGCCGGCCCGCTGCTGGTGCACGTTGACGTCGACGTGGTGGACCCGGCGGAGATCGCCGAACTGAGCTTCCCGGTCCCCGGCGGCCCGACCGCCGCCGCCGTGCTGGCCGCCGTCGGGCGGATCCGGGACACCGGCCGGGTCGCCGCCGTGAGCGTGGCCTGCGCCTGGTCACCCGGCACCGCCGACCGCGACGGCCAGCGCGCCCGGCTGCTCCGCGGCCTGCTGGGCTGAGCGGATCGGCGGACGGACCCCGGCCCGGAGCGGATCCGCGCCCAGTGGCCACCCGGCCGCACCCGCGCCGCATCCGCCGGGCAGGCGGCGAAGGCCCGCGCCGGGCAGGATGGCCGGTATGACCGGAGCTGACAAGGAGGACCTGCGGGTGTACCTGCAGGCCGCGCGCAACGCGCTGCTGTGGAAGATGGAGGGCCTCGGTGAATACGACGTGCGCCGGCCCCTGGTGCCCACCGGCACCAACCTGCTGGGCCTGGTGAAGCACGCGGCCGCGGTCGAGGCCGGCTACCTCGGCTCGGTGTTCGGCCGGCCGTTCCCCCAGGCACCGGCGTGGATGACCGAGGACACCGGGGACAACGCCGACTTCTGGGCCACCCCGGAAGAGTCCCGGGAGTACCTGGTCGAGCTGTACCGCACGGTGTGGGCGCACGCCGACGCCACCGTCGACGAGCTGTCCCTGGAGACCACCGGCCAGGTGCCCTGGTGGCCGCCGGAGCGCCGGACCGTCACGCTGCACCGCATCCTCGTGCACCTCATCACCGACCTGCAGCGCCACGCCGGCCACGCCGACCTGGTCCGGGAACTCATCGACGGGTCAGCCGGGCTGCGCCCGAACGGCTCCAACCTGCCCTCCGAGGACCCCGACTGGTGGCGGGCGCATCACGATCGGGTGGAGCAGGCGGCCCGGACCGCCGCCGGCCGCTGAGGGCGGATCGGTTACCGTGGTGCGCCGCACCCGACGACGGTGCGGCCCGCCGGGCCAGACACCACCCAGGGGGTACGCCGTGGCCGAGCCCACCGCGCCCCGGGTCGAGGCCACCGACCCGGACATCGACCTGCACGTCGCCGGACAGCGCGCCGAGCTGTACCGCCGGCACGGCGTGGTGCTGCCGGTCATCGCCGTAGGCGGCGCCCTCGGCGCGCTGGCCCGCTACGGGCTCGGCGTCGCGCTACCCACCGCGCCGACCGCCTTCCCGTGGACCACGCTGCTGGTCAACGTCACCGGCTGCGCCCTGATCGGCGTGCTGATGGTGCTGGTCGGCGCGGTCTGGACCGGGTACCCGCTGGCCCGGCCGTTCCTCGGCACCGGGGTGCTGGGCGGTTACACCACCTTCTCCAGCTACGTGGTGGACGCCCAGCGACTGGTGGACGCCGGCCGGGGCGGGCTGGCGCTGGCGTACCTGGGCGCCACCCTGCTGGCGGCGCTGTCCGCGGTGTGGCTGGGCGGCGCGGCGGCCCGCGCGGTGCTGGCCGCCCGGCGCCCCGCGGCGCTGACCCGCGACGGGGAGTCGGGGCGGTGACCGCGCTGCTGGTGGTGCTCGGGGCGGCGGTCGGCGCGCCGCTGCGGTACCTGGCCGACCGGGCGGTGCAGGCCCGGCACGACTCGGTCTTCCCCTGGGGCACCTTCGCCGTCAACGTGGCCGGGTCGTTCCTGCTCGGCGCGCTGGCCACCGGCGCCCGCGCGCACGGCGTGGACAGCGCGCTGCTGGCGCTGGCCGGTACCGGCTTCTGCGGCGCCCTGACCACCTGGTCCACGTTCGGCTACGAGACCGTCCGGCTGCTGGGGCCGGGTACCCGGCCGGCGGCGCTGGCCAACGTGGTGGCCAGCATCGGCGCGGGGCTCGGCGCCGCCGTCTGCGGGGCCGCGGCGGCCTCGGCGATCTGGGGCTGACCGGGCCGGGCGGAAGTGTCCGACCCGGGTCGTAGCTTCGTGGCCATGGTGACCGTCGAGGACGTCCGGGCGCTGGCGCTGACCCTGCCGCGCAGCAGCGAGCACGTCATCCGCGACCGGGTCAAGTTCCGGGTCGGGCGCATCGTCTATGTCGCGTTCTCCCGCGACGAGACCACGATGGGCTTCGGCTACCCCAAAGAGGAGCGCGACGCGCTGGTCGCCGCCGAGCCGGAGACGTTCTTCCTGCCCCGCGCCTCGGACCTGCGCTACCACTGGGTGGAGTGCCGGCTGGACCGGCTGGACCCGGCACGGATGCCGGAGCTGGTGATCGACGCCTGGCAGCTGGCCGTTCCGAAGCGGGTGGCCGCCGCCTACCTGGCCGCCACGGCCGAGCAGGGCCGAGCGTCGGGTGGGTGACCGGGCGGCCGTTGCCCCCACACGGGCCGCCCGGTCACCGGCTCATGGCGCCCCGACGGCCACCGGCTCAGGCTGCTCCCGCGGCGCGGCCGGCGCCGCCGGGTGCGCAGCGCTGTCGCCGTGCCCGGGCCACCAGGCGGCGTGCCCGATCAGGGCGGTCAGCGCCGGGGTGAGGAACATCGACATGACGAACGCCACGATGGCGATGCCGGCGGAGATGGCGAAGCCCATCTGCGACAGGGTGCTGTTGCCGGCCAGCATGAGCGAGGCGAAGGTACCGGCGAGGATGAGACCGGCGGCCGCGATGGTGGGACCGGCGTGCCGGACCGCCATGGCCGCCGCGTCGCGCGGGCTGCGCCCTGCCCGGGCCTCCTCCCGCAGCCGGGCCACCATGAGGATGTTGTAGTCGGTGCCCAGCGCCACCACGAACAGGTACATGATGACCGGCAGCATGAAAATCAGGCCGGGCTCGCCGCGCAGCTGCTGGAAGATCAGCACGGTGGCGCCCAGGGTGGCGGCGAAGCCGAGACCGACCGAGATCATCAGGTACCACGGCGCCACCAGGCTGCGCAGCAGCAGTCCCAGGATGACCATGATGAGCACGGCGGCGACCGGGAAGACCACCGCGTAGTCGTGGTTGACGGCCGCCTGGATGTCGACGAAGACGGCGGTGATACCGCCCACGTAGGCGGTCGTGCCGGCCGGCGCCTGGCTGTGTGCCGTGGCGCGCAGCGGGCCGCGCACGGTGGCCAGGGCGGCCCGGGACTGCGGGTTGGCGGCCAGCGTCACCTGGAAGTCGGCGACCGTCCGGTCCGGCGACAGGGTGGCCGGGGCGACCTGCCCGACGCCCGGCACGGCGGCCAGCTTCTCCCGGTAGGCGGTCAGGTCGGGCTCGGCCAGCGGCGCGGCGGCCTTCAGGTACACGCTGGACGGTTCGGTGGCTCCGGCCGGCAGGCCCTTGAGCAGTTCCTGGCTCCACATCGTGGACTCGGCGGCCTTGGCGGTGGAGCCGCCGGAGAGGTCGAAGTTGGGGTGGAAGCCGAGGGCGAAGACGGCGAGCGCGGCCAGCGCCACCCCCGACACCCCCGCGTACAGGCCGGGTCGGCGGCCCAGCGAGCGCCCGATGGCCGCGAAGCGGGCGCCGGTCGGCTCCCGCTGCCACGCCTTCGAGGGCCAGAACACCTTGGTGCCCAGCAGTGACACCACCGCCGGGATCAGCGTGAGCCCGGCGACCAGGGTGGTACCGACGGCGATGGCCAGCGCCGGGCCGAGCGAGGTGAACAGCGCCAGGGTGGACAGGCTCAGCGCGAGGAAGGCGATGATGACGGCACCGGCGGCCGAGGCGATCGCCTCACCCACCCGGGTCACCGCCCCGATCATGGCGGTCTTCGGGTCCTCACCGGCACGTAGCCGTTCCCGGTAGCGGAACATCAGGAACAGGATGTAGTCGGTACCCACGCCGAAGAGCACCACGATCAGCATGGCGCTCACCGAGCTGTCGGCCTTGAGGCCGAAGCCCTGGTTGGCCCAGGCGATCAGCCCGGTGGCGATCTGCGAGACCAGGCCGATCACGATGATCGGCAGCAGCGCGATGATCGGGCTCCGGAAGATCACCAACAGCAGCACCAGGATGAGGACGACGGTGGCGATGCCGATGATGGCGTTGGCCCGGTTGCCGGAGTCCTGGGAGTCCAGCTGTTGCGCCGCGGTGCCGGTGATGCCGCCCTTGAGCGCGGTACCGGCGAGCCTGTCCGGCAGCTGGTCGCGCAGTTGCTTGACCGCGTCCAGCTGGGTGGTGTCGCCGGCGCTGGTCACCGGCGTCAGCTGTACCGCGATGATCTGGATCAGCCGGTTCTGCGACGGCGGGGTGGCCAGCACCGCGGTGACGTGGGCGATGTGCCGGTCGGTGAGCTGCCCGGCCAGCGCCGTGACGGCGGCCGAGTCGGCGTCGGTGAGGGCGGTACCGTCCGCGCGCTCCAGCACGATGATCGCCGCCGGCGTGGCCGCCTGCGGGAACGCGCTGCGTTGCAGCTGGATCGCCTGGATCGACTCGTAGTGGCTGGGCAGGAAGGACGCCTCGTCGGTAGTGGCGGTGAGCCGGGGCGCGAAGCCGATGACGGCCACTGCGGCCACCACCCAGCCGATGATCACCCAGACCGGGTGTCTGACGACAAACCGCCCGACGGTACCGAACACGACGCGGACTCCCTTCAGCTGCCAACACGAGCAGGGCGGACCCTACTTGCCGCCCGGTAAGTAGAAGCTGAGAGCTCGGCCGCTGTGGCCTTCGCCACCTCGGCCAGTCGGCGACCAGGCGAACCGGCGCGCTCCACCCGCCGGCGGCTTGACGCATCAGGCCCGGGCTTGGCCCGGCCGCCGGGCCCGGGCTTGGCCCGCCGTGATCGGCTTGATGCGGATCATCGAGCGCAGCGGGGGCTGCCGGGATACGCTCTGGCCGTATATTCCGGACATACAGGCAAGCGGCCCGGTGGCGGACCCGACGTCCGCTCCAGGCCGCACGGGCCGGCCGCCACGGCGTCGCGGGCTGCGGCGCTCGGGGTGGGCGGACGGCCATCGGGTCCCGTCGGGCTGCGGATGGGCTAATCAGCAGTTAACCTATAGACTTTCTCCGCTTTCCGGAGGACCTGATGCCACTGCCCGACTTCTTCATCGCCGGCGTACCGAAGGCCGGTACCACCAGCCTCTACGCCGCCCTGGTCGGCCACCCGCAGCTCTACCTGCCGGTGACCAAGGAGCCCAAGTTCTTCCTCACCGACGGGCCGCCCCCGCGCCGTGGCGGCCCCGGCGACGTGCAGACCTACCAGGAGCACGTGTGGCGGCGGCGCGACTACGAGGCGCTGTTCGACCCTGCGCCGGCCGGCGCGCTGCGCGGCGAGGCCACCCCGTTCTACCTCTACGACCGCGACGCCCAGGAGCGCATCGCCCGGCTGGTGCCGCACGCCCGGCTCGTCCTGGTGCTGCGCGACCCGGTGGACCGGGCGTACTCGAACTGGTCACACATGTGGTCGGCCGGCCTGGAGCAGGAGGCGGACTTCCTGACCGCCTGCCGGCGGGAGCCGGCCCGGCGCGCGGCCGGCTGGGCCGACATGTGGCACTACCTGGCGCTGGGCAGCTACGGCAGCCAGCTGCGCGACCTGTACCGCCGGTTCGACCGGGAGCAGGTGCTGATCATTCGCTACCGGGACCTGCGCGAGACGCCGGGCGAGACGGTGGACCGGGTGTGCCGGTTCCTCGGCGTGGCCACCGGCCGGGTCGCCACGGTGCCGCGGGAGAACGTCCGCGCCTACGTCGCCGACACGCCCGCCAACTCGGTGCTGCGGCTGCTGCTGCGTACCGGTGGCCGGTTCGGCCAGCACTTCCCCCGGTCGGTGCGGACCACGTTCAGCGGGCCGCTGCTGGCCGCCCTGCACCGCGACCGGCAGGGCTGGCGCAAGGACGGCGGTCCGGTCCGCCCCGGCCTCACCCCCGACCAGCGGGCCCAGCTCGTCCCCCACTTCGTCGAGGAGATCCAGCTGCTGGAGGAGGTCACCGGCGACAGCTACGCCGACTGGCTCTCCGCCGAGCACCTGACCACCGCACGCCCCCGCCGACCGCTCACCGACGCGGCCTAGATTCGCGACACCGACATCCGGCGCCGCACCGTGCCACGCCGGGCCGCACACATCGAGGGGGCGTTTCACCGTGCCACACGTCATCACCGACCTGCCCATGCCGCGCTGGACCGGATCGGAGCTGGTCGACGAACCGGCCGAGCCGGGCCCCGGCTCGTGGGCCGGCGCACCCAGTGCGCTGCACCACGACGGCCGCTACTACCTGGCGTACCGGCTGCGCCGCCCGGTCAACGAGGGGCGCGGCTACGCCAACGTGGTGGCGTCCTCAGTGGACGGTGTGCACTTCGAGACGCTCTGCTCGGTGGACCGCGACGACTTCAACGGCGACTCGCTGGAGCGCCCGGCCCTGGTCCGCACCGAGCAGGGCCGCTGGCGGCTCTACGTCAGCGTGGCCACGCCGGGCTCCAAGCACTGGCGGGTGGACCTGCTGGAGGCCGACCACCCGGCCGAGTTGGCGCAGGCAACGGCGCGCACGGTACTGCCCGGCGACGAGACCGAGGGCGTCAAGGACCCGGTGCTCTACCACGACGGCCGGCGCTGGCACCTGTGGGCATCCTGCCACCCGCTGGATGTGCCGGGCCAGGAGGACCGGATGACCACCCGGTACGCCAGCAGCGTCGACGGGGTCCGGTGGAGCTGGATCGGGACGGCGCTGCGGGGGCGCCCCGGGCAGTGGGACGCCCGCGGGGTACGGCTGAGCACGGTGCTGGTACGCCACGGGCACCTCAGTGCCGCCTACGACGGCCGGGCCAGCGCCGAGCAGAACTGGGAGGAGTACACCGGCCTGGCCCGGGGCAGCGCTGGACCGGACGGGCTGTTCGGGGCGCTGACCCCGGTCGGGGACGCGCCGGTCACCTCGCCGTACCCGCCGGGTGGGCTGCGCTACCTCAGTGTCGTGGCGCTGCCCGGCGGCGGGTACCGGCTCTACTACGAGGCGACCCGCGCCGACGGCGCGCACGAGCTGCGTACCGAGTTCGTCGAATAACCCACTTCTCCCATGGGGATTGACCACAATACCGACGACTGGTTAGCCTGAACGCGCGTCGCCCGTCCAGCGGCGGCAATCCTTGCCAGACAAGCGCAGCAGCCTCGCCGCCGACCGGGAGCGGGGCGAGGAGGCAGGCAGATGAGCGTCACCGTCGTGGTCGGCAACCCCAAGCCGCAGTCGCGGACCTACCAGGCAGCCACCCTGGTGGCCCGGCAGCTCAGCGGCCGGGACCCCGACCACAGCATCGACCTGGCCGGCTTCGGCCCGGCCCTGCTGGACTGGTCGGACCCGGCGGTGGGCGCCGCACTCGACACGGTGGCCGGCAGCCGCCTCGTCGTGTTCGCCAGCCCCACCTACAAGGCGACGTACACCGGGCTGCTCAAGCTCTTCCTGGACCGGATCGGCGGCGGGGCGCTGGCCGGCGTCACCGCCGTACCGCTCATGCTCGGCGGCGACTGGCGACACAGCCTGGCCCCCGAGGTGTTCCTCAAGCCGGTGCTCGCCGAACTCGGCGCGGCCACCCCGACCCGGGGGCTGTTCCTGCTCGACTCCGACGCCGGCAGCGCATCGCCCGCACTGACCTCCTGGCTGGAGCGCGCCAGGCCACAACTGGCAGCCGCACTGGCCGACCTGCCGACGGGCGACGGCGGCGCCCCGGCGGTCGGCCCGGCCGCGGTCGACGGTCAGGCCCGCACCGCGACCGTCGGCCAGTCGGCATGAGCCTGCGCCCGGTCCCCCACCCGACCCACCTGCGCCGGGTCTTCGGTGCCTTCCCCACCGGCGTCACCGCCATCGCCGCCGTCGTCGAGGGGGTACCGGTCGGCCTCGCCGCCAGCTCGTTCACCCCGGTCTCGCTGGAGCCGCCGATGGTCTCGGTCTGCGTGGCGCACACCTCCGCCACCTGGCCGCTGCTGCGGCGCGCCGTCCGGCTCGGCGTCACCGTGCTGGGCGCCCACCAGGAGCGGCTGTGCCGCCAGCTCAGTGCCCGGGACACCGACCGGTTCGCCGGCACCAGCTGGCGCGCCGTCGGCGACGGCGCGGTCCTGCTGGACGGCGCCAGCGCCTGGCTGGACTGCACCATCGAACGCGAGATCCCGGCCGGCGACCACGACATCGTCCTGTTGCGCGTGCACGACCTGGACGCCGACCCGGACGTCGCGCCACTGGTCTTCCACGGCAGCGCCTTCCGCCAGCTGCTGCCCACGCAGCACCCGGCCGCCGCCTGACAACGGCGGCCGGCAGCCGCTCGACGAGCCACGGGGGCCGGCAGCGCTCAGCGAGCACCACCGGCCCCCGTGCGGGGCCCGGACTTCTCAGCCGGACAGCGCCGCCGGATCGCGGTACCGGGCGCCCGGGTGCACCGGGAACAGCCGGTCGTTGCCCGGCCCGAACAGGCGCTCGCGCAGCGTCTCGCCGTCCTGGTAGGACTCCCGGTACCGGCCGCGCCGGCGCAGCTCCGGGACCACCAGCTCGATGAAGTCCTCGGCCGTCCCCGGGGTCAGGAACTGGCGCAGGTTGATGCCGTCGATGCCGCCCTCGTCCACCCACTTCTCCAGCTCGTCGGCGACCACCGAGGGGGTACCCACGACGAAGAACGGACCGCGCCGGTACCCGCCCACCCGGTCGAGCACCTCGCCCACCGTCTGCTCCGGCTTGTACCGGTAGCCCAGTCGTTGGTAGCCGGGATCCTTGCGGGCCACGATGTCGGAGATCCGCTCCTCGCGCGGGTAGCGGGTCCAGTCCAGCCCTGCTCCGGAGTGCGCCAGGTGGCCGTCGACGCTGCGCAGCCGCTGGAATTCGGCGTACTTCGCCTCGGCCTGCTCCTGGGTGCGACCGACGATGACCGCCGCGCCGGCCAGGAACTTGATGTGGTCCGGGTCGCGGCCGTGCACCTTGGCCCGGGACCGGGTGTCCTCGATGTTGGCGCGCACCTCGTCCAGCGAGAAGCCGCCCACGAACACCGCCTCGGCGTGCTTGCTGGCGAACTCCCGCCCGGCGTCCGAACTGCCGGCCTGGTAGATCACCGGGGTGCGCTGCCGGGACGGCTGGGACAGGTGCGGGCCGGCCACCGTGTAGTACTGCCCGACGTGGTTGATGGCCCGGACCTTCTCCGGGTCGGTGTAGACCCGGTTGTCCCGGTCCTGGATCACCGCGTCGTCGTCCCAGGAGCCTTCCCACAGCTTGTACAGCACGTCCAGGTACTCGTCGGCGATCTCGTACCGGTGGTCGTGCTCGACCTCGTCGGCGTGGCCGAAGTTGCGGGCGGCGTTGGGCAGGTAGGAGGTGACCACGTTCCAGGCCACCCGGCCCTTCGTCAGGTGGTCCAGCGTGGACATCCGGCGGGCGAAGGCGAACGGCGGCTCGTAGGTGGTGGAAAAGGTGGCCGCGAAGCCGAGGTTGCGGGTGACGGCGGCCATCGCGGGGATGAGCAGCAGCGGGTCGTTGTTGGGGATCTGCACCGCCTCCCGCAGCGCGGTCTGCGGACCGCCCCGGAAGCCGTCGTAGGCGCCGATGACGTCGGCCAGGAACACCGCGTCGAAGCCGCCGTACTCCAGCAGCTTGGCCAGCTCGGTCCAGAACTCGATGTCGTTGAACCGGTGCCGGTTGTTGTCCTCGTGCACCCACAGCCCGTGCGAGATGTGCCCGACGCAGTTCATCTCGAACAGGTTGACGTGGATCTTCTTGCGGTCAGGCATGGGTCAGCTCTCCTGGTGCCCGCGTCTCGGCGGGCGGCTGGGTGATCCGGGGGATGGCGGCCAGCAGTTCCCGGGTGTAGGGGTGCTGTGGGTCGTCGAAGATCTGCCGCACCGGGCCGGCCTCCACCACCTGACCGTCCTTCATCACCAGGACGTGGTCGCTGACGTGGTGGATGACGCCCAGGTCGTGGGAGATGAACAGGTACGCCACCGACAGCCGCTCCTGCAGGTCGGCGAGCAGGTCGAGGATGCGGGCCTGGACCGAGACGTCCAGCGCGGAGACCGGCTCGTCACAGACGATGACGTCCGGCTCGGTGGCCAGCGCCCGGGCGATGGCGATGCGCTGGCGCTGCCCGCCGGACAGCTCCAGCGGCCGGCGCCGCAGGTAGCTGCCGTCCAGCCGGACCAGTTCGAGCAGCTGCGCCGCCCGGTCCCGGCGGGCCCGCCGGCTGGCCCTGCCGGCCACCTTGAGCGCCTCGTCGAGCACCTTGGCGATGGTGTACCGGGGATCGAAGCTGGCCAGCGGGTCCTGGTAGATGAGCTGGATGCGGCGGCGTTCGGCGCGCCGGGCAGCGGAGTCCAGCGCCGCCCAGTCCTGCCCGTGCAGCCGGACCACCCCGGCGTCCGGCTGCTCCAGGCCCAGCACCAGCCGGGCGGTGGTGGACTTGCCGGAGCCGGATTCGCCCACCACGCCCAGCGTCTGCCCGGGCAGCAGCCGCAGCGACACGTCGGCCACGGCGGTGCGGGGCTGCCCGTCCGGGCCGGGGAACTGCTTGCGCAGCCCGACCGCCTCGATGACCGGCTGGTCCGGTGGCGGCGTGGGTCGGGGCGCCACCCGGGGCAGCGGTCGGATCGGCTGGCCGTAGCGGTCCAGCGCGGCCAGCCGGGTGCCTCTGGCGTGCGCCGAGGGCACGGCCGCCAGCAGTGATCGGGTGTACTCGTGCTGCGGGTCGCCGAGCACGTCGGCGGTGCGTCCGGTCTCCACGATCCGCCCGTCCTTGAGGACGGCCACCCGGTCGGCGAGCCGGGCCACCACGGACAGGTCGTGGCTGACCATGAGCAGGCCGGTCCGGCTGTCCTTGAGCGAGCGCAGCAGGTCGAGCACCTGGACGGCGATGGTGGCGTCCAGCGCGGTGGTCGGCTCGTCGGCGAGCAGCAGTTCCGGGCCGCAGGCGATGGCCGAGGCGATCAGGGCCCGCTGGCGCAGCCCGCCGGAGAGCTGGTGCGGGTACTGGGCGGCGCGGATCTCCGGCTCCGGTACCCCGACCGAGCGCAGCAGCTCGATCACCTTGGCGGCGCGCTGCTCCCGGTTGAGGCTGGTGTGCAGCTGGAGCGGTTCGGCGATCTCCCGGCCCACCGGGCGCAGCGGGTCCAGGGAGGCCAGCGCGTCCTGCAGGACGAAGCCGATCCGGGCGCCGCGCACCCGGCGCCAGTCCCGTTCGCCGTAGCCGGTGACGTCGACGCCGTCGAAGTGCAGCCGCTGCGCGCGGACCGCGGCGCCGTGGCCGGCCAGGCCGACCAGGGTGCGGGTGGTGACGCTCTTGCCCGAGCCGGACTCCCCCACCAGCGCCAGGCACTCGCCCCGCGCCAAAGTGAGCGAGATGTCGTCCACCACGGTGACGCCGCCGAAGGCGACGGTGAGGCCGGCGACCTCCACCAGTGCGGTCATGACGTCCTGCCTTCCGAGCGGCGGCGCAGTTCCCGGCCGATCACGGTGACCGACAGCACGGTCAGGGTGATCGTGGCGCCCGGGAAGGCGACCATCAGCCAGTCGTTGGAGATGTACTGCAGGCCGATGGAGAGCATGTCCCCCCACTCGGCGGCCGGCGGCTTGGCGCCCAGGCCCAGGAAGCTCAACGCCGCCCCGGCCGAGATGGCGGTACCGACGCCGATGGTGGCCAGCACCAGTACCGGCTTGACGGCGTTGGGCAGCACGTGCCGGCGGATCACGGTGAACCGGTCGACGCCCAGTGCGGTGGCCGCCTCCACATAGGTGGAGCGGCGCACCAGGTGCGTCTGGGCGCGCACCAGCCGGGCGTAGGAGGGGACGCTGGCGAAGCCCACCGCGAACAGCGCGTTGGTCACGCCGCTGCCCAGCAGCGTGACCACCACCAGGGCGAGCAGCAGCTCGGGGACGGAGAGCACCACGTCGACCAGGCGCATCACGGCGCCCTCGACCCACCGGTTGGTCAGGCCGGCGAGCAGCCCGAGCAGGGTACCTCCGGTGACGCCGATGGCGGTGGCGCCCAGCCCCATGAGCAGCGAGGCCCGGGCGCCGTAGACGAGCCGGCTGAACTGGTCCCGGCCGGACTCGTCGGTGCCCAGCAGGTGTGCCGCACCGGGGTGCAGGAACGCCCCGTCCGGGCTGATCGCCAGCGGATCCTGTGGCGCCAGCCACTGCGGTGCCAGCGCGGCCAGCACGACGGCGGTGGCGAAGACGCCGGCCAGGATGAGTCCGGGACGGACACGGCGGCGGCTCACCCGGACCCGGGGCAGCGCCTCGGCAACGGCGGTGACGGCGGTCATGCCGTCACCAACCGGCGGTCGATGAGGGTGTAACCGATGTCCACCAACAGGTTCACCACCACGTAGACGAAGGCCGCGAAGAGCACCAGCCCGAGCACCATGGGAATGTCCTTGTTCGTCACCGCGGCCAGCATGAGCTGGCCGACGCCCTGCCGGACGAACAGCGTCTCGGTGATGACCGCGCCGCCGAGCAGGCCGCCGACGACGAAGCCGGACATGGTGACCACCTGGACCAGGGCGTGCCGCAGCGCGTGTCGCAGCCGTACCGCGGCGTCGCGCATGCCCCGGGTCCGGGCGGTGAGGATGAACGGCTGCTCCAGCACCTCCTCCAACTCGGCCCGCAGCACCTGGGTGAGCACCGCCGCGATCGGCAGCGCCAGGGTGAGGGTGGGCAGGACCAGGGCGGCGGTGTTCTGGTTGCCGGAGACCGGCAGCACCTTGAGCCGGAAGGCGAAGATGATGAGCAGCACCATGCCCAGCACGAAGGTGGGCGTGGAGGAGATCACCAGTTCGGTGCCGGAGAACAGCGACCGGATCCACTGCCGGCGCCGGGCGGTGAGCAGCGCCACGGTGATCGCCAGCAGCACCGCGAGCACGGCGGCCGACAGGGCCAGCTGCACGGTGGGGCCGATCTGCTCGCCGATCGCCTTCCCCACGCCGATGCGCTGCTGGTAGGACTGCCCGAGGTCGCCGTGCAGCAGCCGCCCCAGGTAGCGCAGGTACTGCTGCCAGAGGGGCAGGTCGAGCCCGTAGTCGTGGCGGACCCGTTCCAGGATCTCCTGGGTGGGGTTGGCGCCCTGGCCGGCGACGGTGGCCAGGGCCGCGTCGCCGGCCGTCACGTGCAGGGCCACGAAGCTCAGCGTCGCGGCGCCCCAGAGCACCCCGACCCCGGCCAGCAGCCGCAGCGCGACCCGGCGGAGGGCTTTCACTTCTTCAGCCAGGAGTAGGTGAACACCGGCGTGCCGTGCGAGGTGTCCTCGACGGTGCCGTGCACCGAGCGGTTGACCGCCCAGAGCACCGAGTTGTCGTAGATCGGCACGCCCGGTACCAGGTCGACGAGGCGGTGCTGGACCTTGCTGTAGAGGTCGGCCAGCTGGGTCTGGTCGGTGGTCTGCCGGGCCTGGTCGAGCCACTGGTCGATCTGCGGGTCGGACAGGTGGGCCAGGTTCTGCCCCAGCCGCTTGGGGTTGGGGATGCTGAACGTGGCGTACTTGATGAACAGCACGTCCGGGGTGTTGGTGTGCCAGACGCCGGAGAGGATGTCGTAGTCACCGGCGTAGCGCAGGGTGGTCAGCTGGGTGGACGGCAGCAGGTTGATGTTCACCTTGAAGCCGACCGCCTTGGCCTGGGCCTGGATCAGGTTGTAGACCGGCGAGATGGTGGCGGTCTGGGTGACCGGGAACTGGGCCTCCAGCACCTTGCCGCCCTTGCTGCGGTACCCGTCGGCGGTGCGGGTGGTCCAGCCGGCCGCGTCCAGCAGCGAGTTGGCCCGGGCGGTGTCGAAGCCGGGGAACTTGGCGGTCGGGTCGTAGTACTTGGTGACCCGGTCGAGGTAGCCGGTGGCCTGCTGGCGCTGCCCGAAACCGACCGTCTGCACGATCGACGCGGTGTTCAGCGAGGCGGCGAAGGCCTGCCGGACGGCGAGGTCGTCGAAGGGCGCCCGGGAGGTGTTGAAGTCGATGGTGAACGGCCAGCCGATCCGGTTGACGTTGTGGAAGTCCAGGCTCGGGTTGGCCTTGACCGCCGCCGCGTTCTGCGCCGGTACGTAGCCGCTGGCCTGGTACTCGCCGCTGGCCAGGGAGTTGAACCGGACGGCGTCCTGGCCGACCCAGGTGACGTCGATGCCGTCGAGGTAGGCCTGTCCGGTGTGGTGCAGGAAGTCGGGCGCCCAGTCGTAGCCGTCGCGCCGCTTGAAGTTCGCGCTCTGGTTCTTGGTGTACCCGGTGAGCACGAACGGCCCCGAGCCGACCGGGTGCTCGCACAGCTGCGCGGGGGTGCTCTCCTTGATCGCCTTCGGTGACTCCAGTCCCAGCCAGCCCTGGGCCAGCACGTTGAGGAACGGGCTGTACGGCTGGCTCAGGTGCACTTCTAGCGTCTGCGCGTCGACAATCTTGCTGTCCTGGTAGGGCGCGATGTACGGGCCGGCCAGCGGGGACCGGGTGGCCGGGTTGAGCATGTGCTCGAAGTTGGTCTTCACCGCGTCGGCGTCGAGGATCGCGCCGTCGCTGAAGGTGACTCCGGTGCGCAGGTGGAAGGTGTAGGTCTTGCCGTCCGCGCTGATCTCCCAGGACTTGGCCAGCCAGGGCGAGGCGTCGCCCTTGTCGTCGAGGTAGACGAGGTTGTCGAACTGGATCCGCCCGAAGATCTGCTCCACGTCGGAGGAGATGGCGTGCGGGTCGAGGCAGAGCGGGTCGGCCGACATGGACAGTCGCAGGGTGCCGCCGGAGGCCGGCGGACCCGCGGCGGCCGCCGACGGGCCACCGGTACCGCCGCAGGCCGCCAGCAGGGCCAGGACGGTGGCGCCGCCCGCGAGACCGGCGGCGACGCGGCGGACGGGATATCGGATACGCACGGGTTGCTCCTTGACGAAGGTCCGCCGCCGGGTGGCAGCGCAGTAGTGGCGAGGGCGCGCGGGGCGCATGGGTGGTGGGGCGCGCTGGTGGTGAGGGCGCGCCGGTGGCGAGGTACGCGGGGAGGCGCACCGGCCGGTATGCGTGCGTGGCAACGGCAACGGTGCCGGCCGGCGTGGCCGGTCCGGATCAGGCCTCCGGTGCGCCGGGGCCTGGGACAGAGCGTGGGCGGGCACGCCGCACAGCGCAGGGCGGCGTCAGGGTGGTCGACGTGAGCGTCGACCTCAACAGCTGCAGGTGCACACCAGCGCGTGGTCGACGAACCGCCGTCGGGTCAGTGGACAGTTGCGTCCCCGGTGGTGCGTCACGGCGGCAACGCTAGGTGGCACAACGCCCGGGTGTCCATCCGAATGTGACCTACAACACATATTTTTCCTATCAACTTACTATGGATTTGGTCCGACGCCCGTGTTTGCATGAATCGGCCCTCCACCAGCACCGGCCAACTGAGCGGCCGATCAGGCACACCGCCCCGGCACCGACCCCTTTGGACAGCCATGACGCAGGCACCGAGCGCGCCGCACCCGGGCGCGACGCTGATCCGTACCGACGCGCAGGCCGTCGCCACCGCCCGCGACCTGGCCGCCCGGTTCGCGGTCGGGGCCGCCGACCGCGACGCGCAGCGCCGGCTGCCCGAGCCCGAGCTGGCCGAGCTGTCCGCCAGCGGGCTGCTCGGCATCACCGTGCCGGCCGGGTACGGCGGCGCCGACGTCAGCGCGCAGACCGTCGCCGAGGTGTTCCGGCTGCTGGCCACCGCCGACCCGAACATCGCCCAGATCCCGCAGAGCCACATCGTCTACGTCAACGTGCTGCGCCAGCAGGGCACCCCCGCGCAGCGCGCCTTCTTCTTCGCCGAGGTACTGGCCGGTCGGCGGTTCGGCAACGCCCAGTCCGAGGCCGGTACGGCACACGTGCAGGACTACCGCACCCGACTGGTACCCGACGGCGACGGCTTCCGGCTCACCGGCGTCAAGCACTACAGCACCGGCGCCCTCTACGCGCACTGGATCCCGGTCCTCGCCCGGCGCGAGGACGACACCCTGCACGTGGCCTACGTCCCCCGGGACGCCCCCGGCCTGACCGTGGTGGACGACTGGGCCGGCATGGGACAGCGCACCACCGCCAGCGGCACCGTCACGCTGGACGACGTGGCCGTCCCCGCCGACCGGGTGGTCCCGCACCACCTCACCTTCACCGGCCCGCAGCTGCACGGCGCCCTGGCCCAGCTGCTGCACAGCGCCATCGACGTCGGCATCGCCCGCGGCGCGCTGGACGAGGCGGTGCACTTCACCCGGACGAAGGCCCGGCCCTGGTTCGAGAGCGGAGCACCGACCGCCGCCGAGGACCCGCTGGTCATCCAGCGCGTCGGCGAGCTGGCCATCCGGGTGGCAGCGGCCGAGGCGCTGCTGGTGGCCGCCGGCCGGGCGGTCGACGAGGCGCGCGCCGAGCTGACCGACGAGTCAGCCGGACGGGCCTCGATCGCGGTCGCCACCGCCAAGGCGTTCGCCGACCCGGTGGCCGTCGAGGCCGGCAACGCCATCTTCGAGCTCGGCGGTACCCGCTCCAGCCTGGACGGGCTCAACCTGCACCGGCACTGGCGCAACGCCCGCACCCACACCCTGCACGACCCCGCCCGCTGGAAGGTCCAGCACATCGGCCGCTATGTCCTGGGCGGCCAGCTGCCACCCCGACACGGCCTGCTCTAAGGAAAGAACCGATGACGCTCACCTTCCACTGGTTCCTGCCCACCTACGGCGACAGCCGGGACATCGTCGGGGGCGGCCACGGCCTGCCCGCCGGCCGGGCCGGCGGCGCCCGCCCGGCAACGCTGGCCTACCTCGGCCAGATCGCCCGCAGCGCCGAACAGCTCGGCTTCGTCGGCGCGCTCACCCCCACCGGCGCCTGGTGCGAGGACGCCTGGCTGACCACGGCCATGCTGGTCGAGGTCACCGAACGGCTGAAGTTCCTGGTGGCGTTCCGCCCGGGGCTGCTCTCCCCCACGCTGGGCGCCCAGATGGCCGCCACCTTCCAGCGCCACTCGCAGGGCCGGCTGCTGCTCAACGTGGTGGTCGGCGGAGAGAGCCACGAACAGCGCGGCTACGGCGACTTCCTGGACAAGGACGCCCGCTACGCCCGCGCCGACGAGTTCCTGCACGTGGTGCGGGCGCTGTGGCGCGGCGAGACGGTCGACTTCACCGGTACCCACCTGGCGGTGCAGGGCGCGGCGCTGGGCCGGGTGCCCGACCCGGTACCGGACATCTACTTCGGCGGCTCGTCGCCGGCCGCCGGAGCGGTCGCCGCCCGGCACGTGGACACCTACCTCACCTGGGGCGAGCCGCCCGACGCGGTGGCCGCCAAGCTGGCCTGGGTCAACGACCTGGCCCAGCGGCGCGGCCGTACCCTGCGCCAGGGCATCCGGCTGCACGTCATCACCCGGGACACCAGCGAGCAGGCGTGGGCGCAGGCGCAGCGGCTGCTGGACGGCATCGACCCGGCCACCATCGCCCAGGTCCAGGCGGGGCTGGCGCGCTCGGAGTCGGAGGGGCAGCGGCGGATGCTCGCCCTGCACGGGGGCAGCCGGGACGGCCTGGAGGTCTCCCCCAACCTGTGGGCCGGCGTGGGGCTGGTCCGCGGCGGCGCCGGTACGGCGCTGGTCGGCAGCCACACCGAGGTGGCCGACCGGATCGAGGAGTACCACCGGCTGGGCATCACCGAGTTCATCCTCTCCGGACACCCGCACGTCGAGGAGGCGTACTGGTTCGGCGAGGGGGTGCTGCCGATCCTGCGCGAGCGCGGCCTGTGGCAGCACCCGACCCAGCCGGCGCAGGCCGTGGAGCCGGCCGCCGTCCCGTTCGCCACGGTCTCCCGGTGAGCCCGGTCCTGCCGACGAGTGCCGCTGTGCCGGTGACCGCGGGCGTCCCGGTGGCCGAGGTCGACACCGCGCCGGTCGGCGTCGCGCAGCTGCTGGAGCGGGCCGCCGCGCTGCTGCCCGGGATCGCCGCCGGGGCCGCGGACCGCGAACGTGTCCGGGAACTGCCGTTCCGGCAGATCCGCGAGCTGGCCGCGGCCCGGCTGCTCACCTTCCGGGTGCCCGCCGCGCACGGCGGACCCGATTCGTCGGTACGCGACGTGCTCGGTTTCGTGGTCGACCTGGCCGCCGCCGACTCCAACGTCGCCCAGGCGCTGCGCCCGGCGTTCAGCTTCGCGGAAGGCTTGCGGGCGAACGGCTCCGAGGCCGAGCGGCTGCGCTGGTACCCGCGCCTGCTGGGCGGCGACGTGGTCGGCAACGCCGGCTGGGAGATCGGCGGCGCCAACGGCGCCATCTCCACCCGGATCACCCGGCAGGACGGGCACTTCACCGTCACCGGCAGCAAGTACTACAGCACCGGCGCCCTCTACGCCGACTGGGTGGCCACCACCGCGCTGGACGACGACGGCCAGCCGGTCTCGGTGATCCTGCCGCGCGACCGGGCCGGCCTGGACCTGCTGGACGACTTCGACGCGGTGGGCCAGCGGCTGACCGCCAGCGGCACCACCCACCTGCGCGAGGTGACCGTGCACCCGGACGAGGTCCGGCACCGCCCGGCCACCGGGCAGCGCTCCATCGTCACCCCGTTCCTCCAGCTCTACCTCGCCGCCGTGGAGGCCGGCATCGCCCGCGCGGCGCTGGCCGACGCGGTCGCCTACGCCCGCGACTCCGCCCGCCCGATCCGGCACAGCAGCGCCGCCCGCAGCGTCGACGACCCGTACGTGCAGCACGCCGTCGGGCAGCTCGCCGCCCACGCCGCCACCGCCCGCGCGGTGGTCCTCGACGCCGCCGACGCCATCGACCGGGCCTGGGCCGGCGTGCTCACCGCCGACCTGGTCACCGCGGCCTCGGTGGCGGTGGCGCAGGCGCAGTACGCCGCCGTCGACGCCGCGCTGCGCGCGGGCGAGCTGGTCTTCGACACCGGCGGCGGCTCGGCCACCGCCCGGGTGCACAACCTGGACCGGCACTGGCGCAACGCGCGTACCGTCGCCAACCACAACCCGCGGGCCTGGAAGGCGGCGGCCGTCGGCGCGTACCACCTCACCGGGGCGGAGCCCCCGCTGAGCGGACTTTTCTGAAATCCATCCGCCCTGACGCGCCTGGCGCCGCTGAGCCTGGCGCCGCTGAGCCTGGCGCCGCTGAGCCTGGCGCCGCTGAGCCTGGCGCCGCTGAGCCTGGCGCCGCTGAGCCTGGCGCCGCTGAGCCTGGCGCCGCTGAGGCGCCTGGCGGGGTCCGGTCGTCCCCGTGTGCGACCGGAGCCCGCCAGGCGCCGTTCTACTCGGCGCGCAGCGCGCCGGCGATCCGGCCGCGCGCCGCCCAGCTGGCCGGCAGCAGCGCGCCGAGCACTGCCAGCAGCACGCCGGCCAGCCCGAGCAGAACCAGCTCACCGGGCCGGTACACGTCGATCACCCAGTAGGGCAGGCCGATCCCGGCGGCGTCGCCCATCACCGGCAGGATCCGGTGGTGCAGCGCCAGCCCGAGCGGGACCGCCACCGCGCCGGCCACCAGGCCCAGCCCCACCGTCGAGGTGACCACCATGGTGCGGGTCTGCCGGGGCGTCATGCCGAGCGACTTGAGCACGCCGATCTCGTGGGCGCGTTCGCGCACGGTGAGGACAACCGTGTTGAGCACGCCCAGTGCGGCCACCGCGCAGAGCAGCAGGGTCAGGGTGCCGATCAGGGCGGACAGGACGGCGAAGGTGGCCTCACCGCTGTCCCGGGTGCGGTCGTCCACATAGACCCCGGTGTCGAAGGGGAACTGCGCCTGCAGCGCGGTGACGTAGCCGCCCACCGCGGTACCGGGGGTCAGTCCGACCTCGATCCGGGTCGGCCCGGTGGCCGACCCGGCCAGCGCCAGCAGCGCGTGGTCGCCGACCACGGTCAGGTCGTCGCTGTTGTTGAGCAGCTCCCCCACGATGCGGACGCTGCGCTGCCCGCCCTGGCCGGTCATGGTGAGCCGGTCGCCGACCCGGTGCCCGGTCTGCCGCAGCGTGTAGCTGGAGGCGACCACCTCGTCGGCGGCGGCGTACCAGCGGCCGGACACGAGCCGGTAGCCGACCCAGCCGGCATCGCCGGTGTAGCCCAGCACCACCAGTTCCGGGCCGATCCCGGTGGCGTGCAGCCGGGCCTCGCCCTGCACCACCGCGTGCGCGGTACCGGCTGCGGCGGTGACCTTCGGCAGCACCGTGGCCGGATCGGACGGCGTGATCGCCGGCCCCTTGCCCGGCTCCGGCCCCCCGCCGGCCATCTCCACCGCCACCGGCACCGCCTCGACCCTGGAGAACGCGGTGTGGACGCGGGACAGCGAGGCGGTCAGCCCCACCGCGAAGACCAGGGTCACCGCCCCGAGCAGGATCGCCACCACGGTACCGACGGCGCGCGCCGGCCTGGCCACCGGCAGGGCCAGCCCGAGCGCCACCGGGCGCGGCAGCCGGCTGGCGGTCAACGCCCGGCGCAGCCGGAACCCGCGCCCTTCGCGGGGCGCCCGGCCCACCGCGATGGCCACCGTGGCCGGCAGCCGCCCGGCCCGCAGCGCCGGGCCGACAGCGGCCAACGCGACCAGCGCCGGCGCGCCGAACAGCACGGCGACGATCGCCCAGATGGGTACTCCGGCGACGCTGGCCGGCAGGTCGTAGGCGCGCCGGGTGTCGGCCATCAGCGGAATGGCCAGCCCCACCCCGAGCGCCACTCCGGCGACGGCGCCGACCAGCGCCGGTGCCAGCACCTGGGCGACGTAGACGCCGACCACCTGGCGGGGGGTGTAGCCCAGGGTCTTGAGCACGCCGATGGTGCGGAACCCGGCCACCACCGCGCCGCTGACCACGTTGGTACTGATCAGCACGGCCAGCACAAGGCCGAGCACGGCGAACGCCACCACGAACGGCACGTAGGCGGAGATCGACCGGTTGACCTGCTGGCGTACCGCGAGCCAGCTGGTCGAGCCGGCGAGCGCGGTGCCGGGCAGCTGCGCCGTGGCGGTGGCCAGCGAGGAGCGCACGTGCGCCGCACTGTCGTGCGCGGTGAACCGGTAGAGCATCTGGTACGCCGGCTGCGCTCCCCCGGCGCGCAGCACGTTGGACTGCTCCGGCCAGACCCAGGCGTCGGCGGTGCCGGTCACCGAGGTGGCCACGCCCACCACCCGCAGCCGGGGTGATCCGGGCAGGTGCAGCGTCACGTCGGTACCGACGATGTGGTCGACAGGCAGGCCCAGCTCACGGGAGACGACGATCTGACCCGGACCGGTGAGCCAGCTGCCGGCGTCCAGGCTGAGCCGGTCCACCGGCCCGTCCTGCGCGGCCCGACCGACCACGTTGACCTGGCCGGGCCGGGCCCAGTGGTCGCCGCCGATGCCGGCCGAGACGGTCGGGAACGGACCGGCCACGGCGGTGACGCCCGGGCGGGCGCCGGTTGTGGCCAGGTCGGTGACGCTGGTCTGCGGCGCGAACGCGGCGGCCGCGTGGGCGCCGTGGGCGCGGGCGAACGCCGCGTCGAACGGGGAGTGCGAGACGACCAGCAACCCCAGCGCCAGTACTCCGGTGGCGGCCGAGAGCAGCACCACCGCGCCGATGATCAGGGTCTGCAGCCGGCGTCGGGCCACCGCGGCCCGGGCCGCCTTGAGGACGGCGCTCATCCGGCCAGCACCGCCTCGCTGGCCACCCCGTCACTCATGGTGATCAGCCGCTGCCCGGTGGCGCTGGCCAGTGCCGGGTCGTGCGTCACCAGGAGCAGCGTCTGCCCGTCGGCGTTGAGCTCGTGCAGCAGCTCGCGGACCCCGGCGGCGGCGGCCTGATCCACCGCGCCGGTCGGCTCGTCCGCCAGCAGCAGCTCGGGGCGGTTCATCAGCGCGCGGGCGATGGCCACCCGCTGGCGCTGCCCACCGGACAGCCGCGCCGGGTAGGCGTCCACCTTGGCCGCCAGGCCCAGCTGTCCGAGCAGCTCGTCAGCGCGCCTGCCGGCGACGGCCGGGCGGATCCCGGCCAGTCGGGCCGGGAGCACCACGTTGTCCCGGACGGTCATCTCGTCGAGCAGGTGGAAGAACTGGAAGATGATGCCCACGTGCGCCCGGCGGAACTTGGCCAGCGCATGCTCGGAGAGCTTGTCCAGGCGTACGCCGGCCACCTCGACGCTGCCCCGGGTCGGCCGGTCCAGCCCGGCGATGACGTTGAGCAGTGTGGACTTGCCGCTGCCGGACGGGCCCATCACGGCGACCGCCTCACCGGCCGAGACGCTGAGGTCCACCCCGGCCAGGGCGGGCGGGCCGGCCGCCTCGTACACCTTCTCCACGCCGGTCAACCGGATCAGTTCGGACATCTGGTACTCCTCTACCCCGTAGCTGTGTCGCACCGAACCGTAGGGACCCCAGTACCGGCGGCGCGTCCGGCGCGGTGCCGATATCGGCTCCGCCGCGAGTGGGACACCGGCGCCCCGACTCCGCCACGGTGATGAGCCCGGCTCCGCAGTCCGGACGACGCCGGCCGCCACCGCCGCCCGGCACAATGGGCGCATGCTGCGAGGACCACGCCGACTGCTGGAGCGCCTGGGGGTGCCCTGGCAGGATGCGGTCCTGGCGCTCGGTCTCGTGCTGGCCGGCCTGGTGTGGGCCGCGCAGGCGGCGCACAGCCACACCGACGGGCCGTACGTCACCCCGCTGCCGGACAGGATTGTCGGCCCGCCACCGGACAAGTTGGTCGGCCCGTTCCCGGGCGGAGAGGCGACCAACGTCGAACTGGACGGCGACGGCCCGGCGTACCTGATCAACGTGCTGGCCGCCCTGCCGCTGCTGGTCCGGCGGCGGCTGCCCTACCTGGCCTTCACCGCGTCGCTGGGCTCGGCGCTGGTACTGCGCTCCGGCCTGACCTGGCCCGGCTTCCTCGCCGTGGTGATCTGCGCCTACTCGGTGGCCGCCTACGGCCGCCGGCTGTCGATCGCGTTCACCCTGCTCGGGCTCGGCGCGCTGGCCGCCGTGCAGCGCTTCTCCGACGCCATTCCACCCATCCCGAGCTGGGCGGGGCCGTTCGTGATCCTGGCCCCGGTGGGACTGGCCGCGGCGACGATCCGGACCACCCGGGCACGGGCCGACGCGGCCGCCCGCCGGGCCGCCGCGCTGGAGCAGGAGCAGGCGGCCACCGCCCGGGCGGCCATCGCCGAGGAGCGGGCGCGCATCGCCCGCGAGCTGCACGACGTGGTCAGCCACCACGTCAGCGTCATGGTGGTGCAGGCCGGGGCGGCCGGGAAGGTGATCGACAGCCGGCCGGACCTGGCCGCCGGCGCACTGGCCGCGATCGAGTCCAGCGGCCGGGAGGCGATGCGCGAGCTGCGCCAGCTGCTCGGCCTGGTCACCCCGGCGGAGGACCGCCTGCACCCGCAGCCCGGCCTGGCCGACCTGGACCGGCTGATCGACTCGGTACGCGCCGCCGGCCAGCCGGTCACCCTGCACCGGGAGCCGGTGCCGCTGTCCCCCGGTGTCGATCTCACCGCCTACCGGGTGGTGCAGGAGGGGCTGACCAACGCGCTGCGCTACGCCCCCGGAGCGCAGACCACCGTGGAGATCCAGCGGGACGGCACCGAACTGCTCGTGGAGATCCGTAACGAGCCGGCCGGCGCCCAGGTGACCGGCCGGGAGGGCGGCGGCAGCGGCCTGCTCGGGCTGGCCGAGCGGTTGCGGCTGCACGAGGGCCGGTTGGACGCCGGCCGGCGGCTGGGCGGAGGCTACCGGCTGTCCGCCCGACTGCCGGTTTCCGACTTCGACGTCGTACTCCCCGGCCTGGCCGAGGAGGTCGGGTGACTGCCCCGCGCGTCGTCGTCGCCGACGACCAGGCGCTGGTCCGCAGCGGCTTCGGCATGATCCTCGGCGCCGCCGGGATCGAGGTGGTCGGCGAGGCAGCCGACGGCCGGGAGGCGCTGGCCGCCGCCCGCCGGGCGCGCCCCGACGTGGTGCTCATGGATATCCGGATGCCCGGCATGGACGGGCTGGAGGCCACCCGCCGGCTGCTCGCCGACGTCCCCACCACGACTGTCGGCGAGCCGCTACGGGTGATCATCCTGACCACCTTCGACCTGGACGAGTACGTCTACGCCGCGCTCACCGCCGGGGCGAGTGCGTTCCTGCTCAAGGACGTCACCCCGGACCACCTGGTGCACGCCGTGCGGCTGGTGCGCGCCGGGGACGCGCTGCTGGCCCCGAGCATCACCCGCCGGCTGGTGGAGCGGTTCACCAGCCCGGGCCGGGCCGCGCCGGCCGCGCACGCGGCCGTCGCCTCACTGACCGCCCGGGAACGGGAGGTGCTGGTGCTGCTGGCCGGTGGCCTGTCCAACAGCGAGCTGGCCGCCGCCCTGCACCTGGGCGAGGCCACCGTGAAGACGCACGTGGCGCGGATCCTGGCGAAGCTGGAGCTGCGCGACCGGGTCCAGGCGGTGGTGCTGGCCTATGAGACCGGCCTGGTGACGCCGGGCGCGTCGACCTCGGCGTCCTGACGGCCGGTCGCACGTTTCACCGGCGCTCGGCCGGGTAGCCCACAGCCCATGGGTACACGGGTGACGACCGGGGCGGCGCCGACCGTCCCGGACAGCGGTACGGGGCGGCGCGGTACGGCGGCGGCGCTGGCGACGGCGTCCCAGCGGATACCGGCGCGGCTGCAACACAGCCCGGCGCTGGACCGCCTGGTGGCCGTGGTGGCCCGGCTGACCAGGCCGCTGGCCGGGGCGGGGCGCGTCCGGGACGCGCTGCGCGGGGTGTGGCTGGGCCATCCGCTGCACCCGGTGCTGGTGCAGGTGCCGGTCGGCGCCTGGCTGAGCGCCGCCGTGCTGGACGCGCTGCCCGGCGGGCGGCGGGCGGCCACCGGACTGATCGCCGTGGGTACCGCCGGGGCCGCCCCGGCGGCGCTGGCCGGGCTGACCGACTGGACGTCGATGACGCCCGAGCAGCAGCGGGTGGGCGTGGTGCACGCGAGCGCCAACGTGACCGCCGTCGGCCTGTACGCCGCCGGCCTGGCCGCCCGGCTGACCGGCCGGCGCCGCGCCGGCCGGCTACTGCCGCTGCTCGGACTGGCGTGCGCCGGTACCGGGGCGTTCCTCGGCGGGCACCTGACCTACGGGCAGGCTGCCGGGGTGAACCTGGCGGCTGCCGACGCGCCGCAGGTGCCGACCGACTGGACGGAGCTGGGCGCGTTCGCCGACATCCCGCAGCGGAGGCTGGTCACCCGCCGCGCCGGCCCGGTCCCGGTGCTGGTCTACCGGGACCGCGAGCAGGTGAGCGTGCTGCTGGCCCACTGTGCCCACCAGCGCGGCCCGCTGGGCGAGGGCGAGCTGGTGGAGCTGGCCGGCGAGGCGTGCGTGGTGTGCCCGTGGCACGGCAGCACCTTCGCCCTGCGCGACGGCGCGGTACGCCGGGGCCCGGCGGCGAGTGCCCAGCCGGCGCTGCGCAGCCGGGTGGTGGCCGGCGTGCTCTCGGTCCGGTCGGCCTGACGTGGCCGAGCTTGCCTGGCTCGGAGTGCTCCGGCACGGCCAGTCGGTGGGCAACGTCGCCGCCGAGCGGGCCGAGGCGGGCGGCGCCGAGACCATCGACCTGGACACCCCGGACGCCGAAACGCCGCTCAGCGACCTGGGTGCCCGCCAGGCGCAGACGCTCGCCCGGTGGATCTCCGGCTGGCCGCCGCAGCAGTGCCCCACGGTGCTGGTCAGCTCGCCGTACCGGCGCGCGCTGGACACCGCCACGGTGGTCGCGGCCGGCGCGGCGGTCCGGGTGGACGAGCGGCTACGCGACCGCGAACTGGGCATCCTGGACCGGCTGACCTGGGCTGGGGTGGCCGCCCGGCTGCCGGAGGAGCACGCCCGCCGTACCTTCCTCGGCAAGTTCTACTACCGGCCGCCGGGCGGCGAGTCCTGGGCGGACGTGGCGCTGCGGCTGCGCAGCTTCCTCGCCGATCTGCGGCGGGACGCGCCGGGCGAGCGGGTGCTGCTGGTCGGCCACGAGGCGGTGGTCTTCCTACTGCGGTACGTGATCGAGGAGCTGAGCGTGGCGCAGTTGCACGGCCTGGCCGCCCGGCCACTCGCCAACGCCGGGTTGACCAGCTGGGAGCGCGTCGACGGCCGGCTGCGGTTGGCCGGCTTCGACGCCGACGCGGCGGTCCGCTCGGACGCCGCCGGCAGCCGGCAGACCCATGTCTGAGGCGATCACCCCGGCGCTGCTGCGGGACTGGCCGCTGCCCCAGCCGGAGGGCGACAAGCACAGCCGGGGCACCGTCCTGGTGATCGGCGGGGCGGCCCCGACGGTGGGCGCCGTGCTGCTGACCGGGGTGGCGGCGCTGCGCGCCGGTGCCGGAGTGGTGCAGTTGGCGTGCGCGCCGCAGGTGGCCACGGCGCTGGCCGTGGCCGTGCCGGAGGCCCTGGTGGTGGCCTGGCCGGCCGACGGGGTCGGGGAACTCGCCGAGGCGGCCGACGTGGTGGTGGTCGGCCCCGGCCTGGACGACGTGGAGCACGCCGGCCGGCTGCTGGACGAGGTCACCGAGGCCGCGGGCGACCTGGTGGTGGACGCCTACGCGCTGGGCGCGCTCAGCCGCCGCCCCGTACTGCTGCGCCGCCGCGACCGGTGGCCGGTGCTCACCCCCAGCGCCACCGAGGCGGAGGTACTGCTGGCCGGCGACGCGCCGGACGACCTGGCTGAGGCCGCCGCCCGGATCACGCAGCGTTACCAGGCCGTGGTGGCGCTGCGCGGCCAGCTCGCCGAGCCGGGCGGCCGGCACTGGCACGAGGGCACCGGGGACGTCGGGCTGGGGACCGCCGGCAGCGGTGACGTCTTCGCCGGCCTGGTCGGTGGGCTGCTGGCCCGGGGCGCGGAGCCGGCGCAGGCCGCCTGCTGGGCGGCATACCTGCACGCGAGCGCTGGGCAGCGGCTGGCCGCCGTGTTCGGCCGGACCGGCTTCCTGGCCCGGGAACTGGCCGACGAGTCGGCCCGGGTACTGGCCGCGCTGCAGGTGTGATCCACCTGCCGGATCTCGGGCTGCCGGCTGCGCGCCAGCGGCGGGCGGAGCCCGTCGGAACCGGCCCCGGCGGCCGGCCCCGACGGGTGCCGGCTACCGGGCCAGGCCGGCCCGGCGCTTGGTCCACACGTCGAAGGCGACGGCGGCCAGCAGGACCAGGCCCTTGACCAGCATGACCTCTTGACTCGGCGCGCCGATCAGGGACATGCCGTTGTTGATCACACCCATGATCAGGCCGCCGGTGATGGCGCCGACCACCTTGCCGACGCCGCCCTGCACGGCCGCGCCGCCGATGAACGCCGCCGCGATGGCGTCCAGCTCGAACGAGTTGCCAGCGGTCGGGCCGGCCTGGTTGAGCCGGCCGGCGAAGATGACGCCGGCCAGCGCGGAGAGCACGCCCATGTTGACGAAGATCCAGAACACCACCGACTTGACCTTGACGCCGGACAGCGTCGCGGCCTGCAGGTTGCCGCCGACCGCGTAGATCTGCCGGCCGAAGACCGCCCGGTTGGTCAGCAGCGAGTACCCGAGCACGAGCAGCCGCCAGCAGCACCAGCACCCAGGGCAGGTTCTTGAACCGGGCCAGCTGCACCACGATGCCGAGTACCAGCACCGCCGCGCCGACCATCTGCAGCGCGAAAGCTGGCCAGCGGCTCGACGGCCTGCTGGTACCCGAGCCGGGCGGCCCGCGTGCGCCACTGGGTGACCACCATGCCGCGCCACCGCGGCCACCCCGACCAGCAGGCTGAACAGGTCGGCGCCGCCCAGCGGGCCGAGCCCGACGTTGCCCAGGTAGCCGTCGGTGAAGCCGTTGGACAGGGTGCGGACCGGGTCGGGGAACGGGCCGATGCCCTGGTTGCCGAGGACGGTCAGGGTGAGCGCGCGGAACAGCAGCATGCCGGCGAGCGTGACGATGAACGCCGGAATGCCGAAGTAGGCGACCCAGTAGCCCTGCCAGGCGCCGATCGCGGCGCCCGCGACCAGCGTGATCAGCAGCGCCAGCGGCCACGGCACGTGCAGGTTCGACCATCAGCACGGCGGACAGCGCGCCGGTCACCGCGACCACCGAGCCGACCGACAGGTCGATGTGCCCGGCGATGATCACCAGGATCATGCCGATCGCCAGGATCAGGATGTAGGAGTTCTGCACGATGATGTTGGAGATGTTCTGCGGCTGCAGCAGGTCGCCGTCGGTGAGCACCGTGAACAGCACGACGATCAGCGCGAACGCGATGTAGATGCCGCTCTGGCGGATGTTGATACGGCCGAACAGGGCCGGCAGCCCGCGGCCCGACGGCTCGGGTTCGGGCGCCGGGCCCTGTGCGCCGATCTCGGCGCTCGGCGAGTGCGATGCTGGTCACCGGGGTCTACTCCTGTCCCTTGGTCATGTACTGCATGAGGCGCTCCTGGGTGGCCTCGGCCCGGCTCACCTCGCCGGTGATCCGGCCGGCCGACAGCGCGTAGATCCGGTCGCACAGGCCGAGCAGCTCGGGCAGCTCCGAGGAGATGACCAGGACCGCCTTGCCCCGCGTCGGCGAGCCGGTTGATGATCGTGTAGATCTCGTACTTGGCGCCGACGTCGATGCCGCGGGTGGGCTCGTCGAGGATCAGCACGTCCGGGTCAGTGAAGATCCACTTGGACAGCACGACCTTCTGCTGGTTGCCGCCGGACGAGCTTGCCGGTGATGCTCTGCGACGCTGGGCGCCTTGATGTTCATGCTGCGGCGGAAGCCCTCGGCGACCCGGTACTCCTCGTTCTCGTCGACCCAGCCGCGCCGGGCCAGCCTGTCCAGCCCGGCGGCGGAGACGTTGCGCTTGATGTCCTCGATCAGGTTGAGCCCGTAGCGCTTGCGGTCCTCGGTGGCGTACGCGATGCCGTGCTCGATGGCGTCGCGGACGGTGCGCAGCTCGATCTCCTGGCCGTCCTTGAAGATCCGGCCGGAGATGTTCACCCCGTAGGAGCGGCCGAAGACGCTCATCGCCAGCTCGGTACGCCCGGCGCCCATCAGCCCGGCCAGGCCGACGATCTCGCCGCGGCGCAGGGTCAGGTTGGCGCCCCGGACCACCGCCCGGCCGTGCTGGGTCGGGCTGTGCACGGTCCAGTCCTCGATCCGCAGCACCTCCTCGCCGATGTTCGGCTCGTGCGGCGGGAACCGGTGCTCCAGGTCGCGGCCGACCATGCCGGAGATGATCCGGTCCTCGGTGACCTCGTCGACGGCCAGGTCGAGAGTCTGGATCGTCCGGCCGTCGCGCAGGATGGTGATCGGGTCGGCGATCGCCGCGATCTCGTTCAGCTTGTGCGAGATGATCACGCAGGTGATGCCCTGCTCGCGCAGGCCGCGCAGCAGGTCGAGCAGGTGCGCGGAGTCCTCGTCGTTGAGCGCGGCGGTCGGCTCGTCGAGGATCAGCAGCTTCACCTCCTTGGACAGCGCCTTGGCGATCTCCACCAGCTGCTGCTTGCCGACGCCGAGGTCGACCACCTGGGTGACCGGGTTCTCCCGCAGGCCGACCCGGTCGAGCAGCCGCGCGCCTCGGCGTTGGTGCGGTTCCAGTCGATCAGGCCGCGGCTGGCCCGCTCGTTGCCGAGGAAGATGTTCTCGGCGATCGACAGCTGCGGGCACAGCGCCAGCTCCTGGTGGATGATGACGATGCCGCGGTGCTCGCTGTCGCGGATGCCGCCGAACCGGCACTGCTCGCCGTCGAAGAGGATCTCGACCCTCGTAGGAGCCGTGCGGGTAGACGCCGGAGAGCACCTTCATCAGGGTGGACTTGCCGGCGCCGTTCTCCCCGCAGATCGCGTGGATCTCGCCGCGGCGCACCGTCAGCGATCACGTCCTGCAGCGCCTTCACGCCGGGGAACGTCTTGGTGATGCCCTCGCATGCGCAGGATCTCGTCGGTCATGCTTTCCGTCCCTTTCACCGGTACGCCACCACCACGGCACCGGTGCCACCTGTCGCAGGTGGCACCGGTGCCCGGAGAAGGATCAGCCGCCCAGCTGCGCCTGGGTGTAGTAGCCGCCGTCGACGAGCACCTTCTGGTAGTTGGTCTTGTCGACGATGACCGGCTGCAGCAGGCATCGACGGGACGACCTTGTTGCCGTTGTCGTAGTCCGTGGTGTTGTTGACCTCCGGCTTGTCGCCCTTGAGCACCGCGTCGGCCATCGTCACGGTGGTCTTGGCCAGCTCGCGGGTGTCCTTGTAGATGGTCGAGTACTGCTCACCCGCGATGATCGACTTGACCGACGCCAGCTCGGCGTCCTGGCCGGTGACGACCGGGTACGGCTGGCCGGCGGTGCCGTAGCCGTTGCTCTTGAGCGCCGACAGGATGCCGATCGACAGGCCGTCGTACGGGCGAGAGCACGCCGTCGACCTTGGCGCCGGACGCTGTAGGTCTTGGTCAGCAGGTCCTCCATGCGCTTCTGCGCGGTGGCCGGGTCCCAGCGCAGGATCGCGACCGTCTTGAAGTCGGTCTGCCCGCTCTTGACGACCAGCGTGCCCTTGTCGATGTACGGCTTGAGCACCGACATCGCGCCGTTGAAGAAGAACGTGGCGTTGTTGTCGTCCGGCGAGCCGGCGAACAGCTCGACGTTGAACGGGCCCTTCGCGGTGCCGTCCGAGCCGTCCGCGTTCTTCAGCTTCAGGCCGGTCAGCAGCGAGGTGGCCTGCTGCACGCCGACCTTGAAGTTGTCGAAGGTGGCGTAGTAGTCGACGTTCGGGCTGTTGCGGATCAGCCGGTCGTAGGCGATGACCGGGATGTGCTTGTCGGCCGCCTCCTGCAGCTGCGTGGTGATCGCGGTGCCGTCGATCGAGGCGATGATCAGCAGCTTGGCGCCCTTGGTGATCTGGTTCTCGATCTGGTTGACCTGGGTCGGGATGTCGTTCTCCGCGTACTGCAGGTCGACCTTGTAGCCCAGCTTCTCCAGCGCCTGCTTGACGTTGTCGCCGTCGTGGATCCACCGCTCGGAGGACTTGGTGGGCATGGTGACGCCGATCAGGGCGCCGGCGTTGTCGCCGTCTTGGTCGACTTGTCGGCGGTCTTCTCCGCCGAGCCGCACGCGCTGAGCGCGACGGCGAGGGTCACAGTGCAGACCGCCGCGGCGATCCGTCCGAGCCTCATGGTGTCTCCTCTGGGGTGTGGCGTCATGTGGGGTGCGGCGTCGTCGGGGCGCCGGTCTGGGGCGTAGGACGCCCCGGGTGGGTTCGGCCGCAGGGACCTGGGTCGATGTGGCGGTGCGGACCCGTCGGGGTGGGTGGCCGCAGTCTGGTCCAGCCGACGTGCCGCTGACCCGTGGGGCAGTCGCCTTGGATCCGGAGTGTTATCGCTAACATTCTGCGTGTCAATGGAGGTTCCGCAACATCAGCGCAACGCACACGAAACTGTTATCTGGACAGGCCTGTAGCCGTTACCTGCGCACGGGCCCGGTAAGTGAGCGTTACCAAATGAGACTCCCGGAGGGCCACGGCGCGGGGCCGGACCGGCCCGCCGGTCCCGCCCGCCCACCGGCCCCGTCCGCCACGGATGCCACGGCCGTACCAGTGCTCGCTACACTCGGTCTCCAGGTCGCGCCGCGACCCGCGGTGACACCCGACCTGAGCGAGGACGACGACCGGTGGCGAGAGTAGCCCGCGAGCCCGCAATGACCGACGTAGCGCGGCTCGCCGGGGTGTCCCACCAGACCGTCTCGCGGGTCCTCAACGGACACCCCAACGTCAAGGAGCAGACCCGGCTGCGGGTCCGGGCGGCCATCACCGAACTCGGGTACCGGCCGAACCGGGCCGCCCGGGCGCTGGCCACCGGCCGGTCCCAGGTGATCGGCGTGGTGGCGCAGAGCTCCACCCTCTACGGCCCGGCCGCCACGCTGGCCGCGCTGGCCCAGACCGCCGTGGCGCACGGCTTCACCGTCAGCGTGGAGAGCGTGCGCAGCCTGGAGCGGCGGCCCATCACCGACGCCATCAGCCGCCACCTCGACCAGCGGGTCGCCGGCCTGGTGGTGATCGCCCCGGTGGAGTCGGCCAACGCCGCCCTGGACCAGGTGCCCGACGACATCCCGCTGGTCACCATCGACGGCGACCCGGCGCGGGCCACCGAGTTGGTCACCGTCGACCAGGAGGCCGGCGGGTACGCCGCCACGAAGCACCTGCTCGACGCCGGGCACCGGACCGTCTGGCATGTCAGCGGACCGGCCGACTGGTTCGACAGTCAGGGCCGGGTCGCCGGCTGGCGCCGGGCGCTGACCGAGCGGGGCCTGGAGCCGCCGCCGCTCATGCCGGCCGACTGGTCAGCCGCCTCGGGCTTCCGAGCCGGGCAGGTGATCGGCCGGATGAACGAGGTGACCGCGGTCTTTGCCGCCAACGACCACCTGGCGCTGGGCATCATGCTGGCGCTGCACGAACTGGGCCGGCGGGTCCCCCGCGACATCAGCGTGGTGGGCTTCGACGACGTGGCCGAGTCGGCGTATTACAACCCGCCGCTGACCACCATCCGGCCGGACTTCGACGCCGCCGCCGCGGCCAGCCTGGACCTGCTGCTCGCCCAGATCGACTCGGGCCGGCGACGCGGCGAACGCCGCATCATTCCGCCGAGCCTCATCGTCCGGCGCAGCGTCATCGCCCCGACGAGCTGACCGCCGGCCTTACCATGCCCGCGTGGTGCCACGGACGCGCCGTGGCACCACGCGGCCCTGGCCGCGACCCGTCACCCGCCGGGCGCGCCACCCTTGCCGCGGGCCCCGATCACCCGCTGCAGCACGATGAACAGCAGCAGCAGAATCCCGGTGAAAATCTTGATCCACCAGGAACTGAGCGTGCCTTCCGCGCTGATGATCGTCTTGATCAGGCCGAGCACCAGGACGCCGAGCAGCGATCCGACGACGTAGCCGGAGCCGCCGGTGAGCAGCGCACCGCCGATGACGACGGCGGCGATGGCGTCCAGCTCCATGCCGACCCCGTGCAGCGGGTCACCGGACTGGATGTAGAGCACGAAGACCAGACCGGCCAGCGCCGAGCAGAAGCCGCTCACCGCGTACGCCATGATCTTCGTCCGGCCGACCGGCAGGCCCATCAGCAGCGCAGACTGCTCGTTGCCGCCGATCGCGTAGACCCGCCGCCCGAACCGGGTCAGGTGCAGCACGTAGGCCGCCAGCGCCACCACCACCAGGGCCGCCGCACCGCCGACCGAGAGGAACCGGTCCCCGCCCAGCGGGATGTGGTACTGGGACAGGTTGGTGATGGTCTTGTTGTCCACCCGGATGGCGTCCTTGCTCAGCACCAGGCTCAACCCGCGGAACAGGAACAGCCCGGTGAGCGTGGCGATGAACGGCTGCACCCGGAAGTAGTGGATCATGCAGCCCATCAGTGCCCCGCCGGCCGCGCCGACGGCGAGCACGATGAGCGCCGCCAGCCCCACCGGGACGTGCTGCTTCACCACCAGCTCGGCCAGCAGCATGCCGCTGAACCCGATCACCGACCCAATGGACAGGTCGATGCCGCCGGTGATGATGACGAAGGTCGCGCCGATCGCGGCCACCACGAGGTAGCAGTTGTTGATGACGAGGTTCGGCAGGACCTGGTCGTCGAAGGAGTAGCGGTACCAGCCGTTGGCGTACATGATCACGAACAGCACCCCGGTGACCACCACCGGCAGCCGGCGGTCGTAGAGCACCCGGCGCAGCCCGGAGGCGGCGAAGCCGGCCCGCCCGGCGGAGGGTTTCACAGCGATGGTCATCGGACCGCCTCCACCGGCTTGTCCAGCTGGGTCGGGATACTGGCCGGCGTGGCGGCCGGCGGTCGCGGTCGTCGTCGGAACACCCCGAACACCCGGGCCCGGAACTCCGCCGACTGGATCAGGCAGACGATGATCACCACGGCCGCCTCGAAGACCATGTTGGCCTGGGACGGGACGCCGATGGTGTAGATGGTCGTCTTGAGCGTCTGCAGGATCAGCGCGCCGAGCACGGTCCCGCCGATGCTGAACCGGCCACCGGTCAGCGGCGTGCCGCCGATGACGACGGCGAGGATGGCGTCCAGCTCGATCCACAGGCCGGCGTGGTTGGCGTCCGCGTCGGCCAGGTTCGAACTGTTCATCAGGCCGGCGATGCCGGCGCACAGGGCGCAGAACACGTAGACCATGATGGTGATACGCCGGGCCCGCACGCCGGCCAGCCGGCTCGCCTCCGCGTTGCCGCCGACCGACTCGACCAGCAGGCCGAGCGCGGTGCGCCGGGTCAGCGCAGCCATCCCCAGCACCACCGCGGCGGCGATGAACACCCCGGTCGGCACGGTCAGCGCGTAGCCGCCGATGCGGGCGTACGGCGCGGACAGCACGGTGATGATGAACCCGCCGGTGACCAGCTGGGCGATGCCCCGCCCGGCCACCATCAGGATCAGCGTGGCGATGATCGGCTGTACCCCGATCCTGGCCACCAGCAGCCCGTTCCACAGCCCGAGCGCCAGCGCGGCGACCAGCGCCAGCAGCACCGCGACGGCGACCCCGCCGAGCGAGTTCTGGTTGCCCAGCCCCTTGATGTACCAGCAGGCGATCGCGCCGGAGATGGCCATCACCGCGCCGACCGACAGGTCGATGCCGCCGGTGGCGATGACCAGCGTCATCCCCAGCGCCACCAGGATCAGCGGGGTACCGAAGATGAGGATGGAGACGAGGCTGCCGTACAGGTGCCCGTTGCGGATGTGGATGGAGAAGAAGTTCGGCGTGAACGGCAGGTTGAACAGCAGCATGGCGACCAGGATGGCGGCCGGCCAGAACAGGTGGTGCCGATACACTCCGCGCCAGTTGAGGGCGGTCATGGGTGTGCTCCACTCGCGATGGTGTGCATGATCTGTTCCTCGGTGACGTCCGGCCCGTTCTCCAGCCGGGCCACCAGGGTGCGGTCGCGCAGTACCCCGATGGTGTGCGAGAGCCGCAGCACCTCCTCCAGCTCGGCGGAGATGAACAGCACCGCCATGCCGTCGTCGGCCAGCTTCGCCACCAGCTTCTGGATCTCGGCCTTGGCCCCGACGTCGATACCCCGGGTCGGCTCGTCCAGGATCAGCAGCTTCGGTTCGGTGATCAGCCAGCGGGCCAGCAGTACCTTCTGCTGGTTGCCGCCGGAGAGCGCACCGGCCTTGGCCTCGGGGTCGGCCGGGCGGATGTCCAGGGCCCGGATGAACCGGCCGACCAGGGCGTCGACCTGTTCGCGGGGCAACGGGCGGGTCCAGCCCCGGGCCGCCTGCATGGCCAGGATGATGTTCTCCCGGACGGTGAGGTCCGGGACCAGCCCTTCGGTCTTGCGGTTCTCCGGGCAGAAGGCGATGCCCTTGTCGATGGCGGCGTGCGGCCCGGACAGGCTGGTCTGCGACCCACCGATCTGGAGGGTGCCGGAGTCGGGGCTGTCCGCGCCGAACAGCAACCGGGCCAGCTCCGTGCGGCCAGAGCCGAGCAGGCCGGCCAGCCCGGTGACCTCACCGGCGTGCAGGGTGAGGTCGAACGGCGCGATGCCGCCGCGCCGGCCGACGCCGGTGGCGGTCACCACCGGCGCTCCGAACTCGGGACGCTCGGTGACGGCCAGCTGTTCCAGGGTGCCCAGTTCCTTGCCGATCATCATGCGGACCAGTTCGACCCGGTCGGTGTCGGCGACCATCCGTTCGCCGACCAGCCGGCCGTTGCGCAGCACGGTCATCCGGTCGCAGATCTCGTAGATCTGGTCGAGGAAGTGGGAGACGAAGATGATCGCCACGCCTTCGTCCCGCAGCCGGCGCATCAGGCCGAACAGCACCTGCACCTCGTCGCGGTCCAGGCTGGAGGTGGGCTCGTCGAGGATGAGCACCCGGGTGGGTACGCCCCCGCCGCCGCCCAGCTCGACGGCGCGCACGATGGCCACCAGTTGCTGGATGGCCACCGGGTAGGTGCCCAGCAGTGCGCTCACGTCGACGTTGAGCCCGAACCGGGCGACCAGGGCGGCGGCCGCCTTGCGGGTCTGCCGCCAGCGGATCGCGCCGCCGGCGGTCAGCTCGTGGCCGAGGAAGATGTTCTCCGCCACGGTGAGGTTCGGGCAGAGGTTGATCTCCTGGTACACGGTGCTGATGCCGAGCTGTTGGGCGTGGTGCGGACTGCTGATCCGCACCACCGACCCGTCCAGTTCGACCACGCCGGCGTCCAGTGAATAGACGCCGGTCAGTACCTTGATGAGGGTGGACTTGCCGGCACCGTTCTCGCCGAGCAGCGCGTGGATCTCGCCGGGGAACAGTCGGAAATTGACTTCCGACAGCGCCCGCACGGCGGTGAACTCCTTGCTGATCCCCGTCATCCGCAGCACGGGCTGCGGCGCGGGTCCGGTCTCCGCCATGCGGGCGCTCCCTTCCGATCCTTCGAACTGCTCAGCGCGATGGTGCGACCTAGTACTTGCGGTTGGGCAGGGCAGCGGCGGCGTCAGCGGCCAGGAAGTCGCCTTCCTTGGTCTTGATCCACTTCTCCACCGTTCCGCCGCCGAGGACCGTCTTGATGGTCTCCATCAGCTGAGGGCCGAGCAGCGGGTTGCACTCCGCGATCGCGTTGATCTGCCCCTGGCTCATCGCCACGAAGCCGTCGTGCACGCCGTCCACCGACACGATCTTGATGTCGGTACCGGGCTTCTTGCCCGCCGCCTGAATCGACTGGATGGCACCCAGCGCCATGTCGTCGTTGTGCGCGAAGAGGACGTTGATCTCCGGGTGGGACTGGAGGAACGCCGCCATCACCTGCTTGCCACCGTCACGGGTGAAGTCGCCGGTCTGCGAGACGACGATCTTCCAGTCCGAGTGGGTGTCGAGCACCTTCTTGAAGCCGGACGCCCGCTGCAGGGCCGGCGCGGAGCCGGTGGTGCCCTCCAGCACGGCGATGTTGACGGCCTTGACCGGGCTGGCTGCCAGCACCTTCTCCAGCAGCACACCGGCCCGCTGGCCCTCGGCCTCGAAGTCCGAGCCGACCAGCGAGACCCACAGCGACTGGTCCGAGTCGACCTGGCGGTCGGTCAGGATCACCGGGATCTTGGCGGCCTGCGCCTCCTTCAGTACCGTGTCCCAGCCCGAGGACACCACCGGCGAGAAGGAGATGACGTCCACCTTCTGCGAGATGTAGTCACGGATGGCCTGGATCTGGTTCTCCTGCTTCTGCTGCGCGTCGGAGAACTTCAAGTTGATCGACGCCTGCTTGGCGGCGTCCTTCACCGAGTCGGTGTTGGCCGAACGCCAGCCCGACTCGGAGCCGACCTGGGAGAAACCAAGAGTGATCGTCTTGGTGCCACCCGACGAACCTGCACTGGGCTTGTTGTCGTCCTTCTTGCCACACGCAGCCAAAGCGCCGGTAGCAGCCACGCCGGCCACGCCGGCAAGCAGAGACCTTCTGCTGAGCATTGCTGACTCCTCAAAACGGGGTGTGAAACCTCCCGGGAAGACCCGGAGAGGCCGGGGTGTCGTGCTACAGACCCGCTGCCAGCCGGTAATAGGCCTGGTTCCAGCGGATCTCCTTCGCGAAGTCGCGCAGGTTTGTGTCGCCGTCGATGACGAGCAGCTCGACGCCGGCCATGTCGGCCAGGTCGGAGAGCAGCTCGATGTCGACGGCAGCGGAAAAGACGGTGTGGTGCGGCGCACCGGCGGTCAGCCACGCCTCGGCCGAGGTGGCCAGCTCCGGACGCGGCCGCCAGACGGCCCGGGCGACCGGCAGCTTGGGCAGCGGCTCCAGCGGAGATACCACGTCGACGACGTTGGCCACCAGGCGGAACCGGTCACCCATGTCGGCCAGGCCGACCACGATGGCGGGGCCGGTGGCGGCGTCGAAGACCAGCCGTACCGGGTCCTCCCGGCCGCCGATGGACAGCGGGTGGATCTCGCAGCTGGGGGTACCCGCGGCGATCGTCGGGCAGACCTCCAGCATGTGCGCCCCGAGCACCAGGCCGTTGCCCGGCGTCAGGTGGTAGGTGTAGTCCTCCATGAAGGAGGTACCGCCGGACAGCCCGACCGAGGCGGCCTTCAGGGTGCGCAGCAGCAGCGAGGTCTTCCAGTCGCCCTCGCCGCCGAAGCCGTAGCCGTCGGCCATCAGCCGCTGCACGGCCAGGCCCGGCAGCTGGCGCAGCCCGCCCAGGTCCTCGAAGTTCGTGGTGAAGGCGCCGAATCCGCCGGCACCGAGGAAGTCGCGCAGCCCCACCTCGATCTGCGCGGCGTAGCGCAGCGAGTCGTGCCGCTCCCCCGTCACGCCCAGCTCGGGGGCTACCCGGTAGACCTCTTCGTACTCCTTGACCAGTGCGGTGACCCGGTCGGCGTCCACCGCGTCGACGGCGGCCACCAGCTCGTTGACGCCGTAGGTGTTCACCGAGACGCCGAACCGGCGCTGCGCCTCGACCTTGTCCCCCTCGGTCACCGCGACGTCGCGCATGTTGTCGCCGAACCGGGCCAGGGTCAGGTTGGACAGCTCGTTGGCGCCGATGGCGGCCCGCGCCCAGGTGCTGATCCGGGCGTTCACCGACGGGTCGTTGACGTGGCCGGCCACCGTCTTGCGGGCCACGCCGAGCCGGGTCTGCACGTAGCCGAACTCGCGGTCGCCGTGCGCGGCCTGGTTGAGGTTCATGAAGTCCATGTCAATGGACGACCAGGGCAGCTCCTGGTTGGCCTGGGTGTGCAGGTGCAGCAGCGGCTTGCGCAGCGCGTCCAGACCGGAGATCCACATCTTGGCCGGGGAGAACGTGTGCATCCAGGCGATCAGGCCGATGCACTGCGGGTCGGCGTTGGCCGCCAGCATCACCCGGCGGATCTCGGCCGCGTCGGTGAGCACCGGCTGCCAGACCACGTCGACCGGCGTACCGGCGTCCACCGCCGCGGCGATCTGCCGGGACTGCTCGGCGACCTGACGCAGGGTGTCCTCGCCGTAGAGGCCCTGGCTGCCGGTGAGGAACCAGATGTGGGGTGCGGGGCGACTCATCGCGCGGTGACTCCGTCCGGTACGGGGTGCTGGCCATAGACGTTCTGGTAGCGGTGGTGCAGCGCGGCCACGTCGGCGGCCGCGATGGGGATGGGTTCGCCGTAGGCGCGGGCGAGGTGCACGGTGCGGGCGACGTCCTCGGTCATCACCGCGGCCTTGACCGCCGCGCGGGCGGTGCCGCCGATGGTGAAGACGCCGTGGTTGCGCATCAGCACCGCGGGCGAGCGGTGCCCGTCCAGGGTGGCCACGATGCCCCGGCCGATGTCGTCGTTGCCGATCAGCGCGAACGGACCCACCGGGATCTCCCCGCCGAACTCGTCCGCCATGGCGGTGAGGACGCACGGCACCGGCTCGCCCCGCGCCGCCCAGGCGGTGGCGTAGGTGGAGTGGGTGTGCACCACGCCGCCGACGTCCGCGCGGTGCCGGTAGACGTAGGCGTGCGCGGCGGTGTCGCTGGACGGCGACAGGTCGCCCTCGACCACCACCCCGTCCAGGTCGCAGACGATCATCGACTCGGGGGTGAGCTCGTCGTAGTCCACTCCGGACGGTTTGATGACCATCAGGTCGGCGCCCGGTACCCGGGCCGAGACGTTGCCGGCGGTCCACACCACCAGCCCGTAGCGGACCAGTTCGGCGTGCAGGTCGCAGACCTGCCGGCGCAGCGTCGCCAGGGTGTCGCGCAGCTCGCTCATCAGTGCCCCTCCCTGCTCTGCGCGCCGGCCGGCGCGGTTGCCTGCTGCGCACCGGTCAGCGCGGCGTTGCGGATGCGGCGCAGCCGGTGCAGCATGCCCTCGCCGCCGAACGTGTCGTGCAGCAGCCGGTACTCGGCGTACAGCGCGTCGTAGGCCTGCGCGCGCGCCGGGTCGGGGGTGTAGGCGTGCCACTCCACCCGGCCCATCGCCACCGCCGCGGTGGCCACGTCCGGGTACGCCCCGGCCGCCACCGCGGCGTGGATCGCCGAGCCGACCGCCGGTGCCTGCTCGGAGCTGGCCAGGCTGACCGGGCGGCGCAGCACGTCGGCGTAGATCTGCATGACCAGCGGGTTGCGCTTGAGGCCGCCGGCGACGATGAACTCCTCGACCGCCACCCCGGCGCCGTCCAGCGCGTCGACGATCACCCGGGTGCCGAAGGCGGTGGCCTCCAGCAGCGCCCGGTAGACGTCCTCCGGCTTGCTGGCCAGGGTCAGCCCGGCGATGACGCCGGACAGGTCGTGGTCGACCAGCACCGAGCGGTTGCCGCCCATCCAGTCCAGCGCCACCAACCCGTGGGCGCCCACCGGCTGCTCGGCCGCGCGCCGGCTGAGCAGGTCGTGCACGGACTCGCCGCGCTCGTCGGCCTCCCGCTGGTAGCTGTCCGGCACGCCGGTACGCAGCCACCAGGCGAAGATGTCGCCCACGGCGCTCTGCCCGGCCTCGTAGCCGTAGCTGCCGACGGTGATGCCGCCGTCCACGACGCCGCACATCCCGTCGACCTCGGCGAGCGTCGGCCAGTTCATCACGTGGCAGGTGGAGGTACCCATGATGGCCAGCAGCCGCCCCGGCTCGACGGCGCGGGCAGCCGGCGCGGTGACGTGCGCGTCCACGTTGCCGGCGGCCACCGCGATGCCCTCGGGCAGCCCGGTCCATTCGGCGGCCCGGGCGCTCAGTGAGCCGACCCGGGAGCCGAGCGGGGCCAGCGGGGCGCCGCCGGGCGGGACGAGGCGGGTGGCCGGGAAGTCGGCGAAGTCCGGGTGCAGGGCGGCCAGGTACTCCGCGGACGGGTACTCGCCGTCCTGGTAGATGCCCTTGTACCCGGCGGTGCAGGCGTTGCGCGACTCGACCCCGGACAGCTCCCAGATGATCCAGTCGGCGGCTTCGATCCAGCGCTCGCACCGGCTCCAGGTGTCCGGGTCCTCCTCCAGGACCTGCAGCGCCTTGGCGAACTCCCACTCGGACGAGATCTTCCCGCCGTACCGGCTGATCCACTTCTCGCCGCGGCTGTGGGCCAGCGCGTTGATCCGGTCGGCCTGCCCCTGCGCGGCGTGGTGCTTCCACAGCTTGGGCCAGGCGTGCGGGCGCTGCGCCAGGTCGGCCAGCTCGCACAGCGGAGTGCCGTCGACGGTGCTGGGCAGCACCGTGCAGGCGGTGAAGTCGGTGGCGATGCCGATGACCGCGGCCGGGTCGACCCCGCTGTCGGCCAGCGCCGCCGGGACGGCGTGGCGCAGCACATCGCGCCAGTCGTCGGGGTTCTGCAGCGCCCAGTCCGGGCCCAGCCGGGTGTCGCTGCCGGGCAGCCGCTCCTCGATGACCGCGTCCCGGTATTCGTGGACGGCGCTGCCGAGTTCGGCTCCGTCGCTGACGCGGACCACCACGGCACGCCCGGACAGCGTGCCGAAGTCGACTCCGACCACGTAGCTCTCCGACGCAGGGGGTTCGATGTTAGCGTTCACACTCATCGGTCGGTCCGGTCTCCAGGGTGCGCTGACGGGCAGGGACGGGGTGCATGGCAGGCCTGTCGGTGGTGGGGGTTAGCGGTTCGGCGCCCGGGTCGGCTGCCGGACGAACCGGCTGACGTCCGGCCGGCTCGGTGGCCGGGCGCTGGCGCGGACCACCAGCTCCGGCCCGATGAGCACGTGTCCGGGCGGCCCGGCCCCGCCGGCCAGCCGGTCCACCAGCAGCTGCAGCGAGCGCCGGCCGAGCTCGCCGAAGTCCTGCCGGACGGTGGTCAGCGGTGGGGTGAAGTAGGACGCCTCGGGGATGTCGTCGAAGCCGACCACGCTGACGTCGCCCGGGACCCGCCGGCCCGCCTCGTGCAGCGCGCGCAGCAGCCCGAGGGCCATGTGGTCGTTGGCGCAGAAGATCGCGGTCACGTCGGAGTCGGCGGCCAGCCGCTGTCCGGCGGCGTACCCGGAGCTGGCGCTCCAGTCGCCGGGCAGCACGGGGGGTACCGGCGCGCCGGCCCGCTCCAGCGCCGTGCGCCAGCCGTCCGCCCGGCCCACCGCGTCCAGCCAGGTGACCGGTCCGGCCACGTGGTGCACCGTGGTGTGGCCCAGGTCGAGCAGGTACCGGGTGGCCATCTCGGCTCCGGCGCGCTGGTCTATCGCCGCGGTGGGTACCCGCTCGGTGACCCCGCACGCGGCGCCGACCAGCGGCAGCCCGGTGGCCGCCTGGATCAGCGCGCCGGCCACCGCGGTCTGCGGCGAGATCACCACGATGCCCTCGACGGCCTGGCTGCGCAGCCGGTCCACAGCGTCCAGCAGGGAGCCGCGGTCCATCGCCCGGAGGCTGGCGATGCTGACGAAGTAGTCGGCCGCGCGGGCGGCCTGCTCGATGCCGTAGAGCATGGAGGCCGGCCCGTAGAGCGTGGTGTCGAAGCTGACCACGCCGAGCGTCTGCGAGCGTCGGGTGACCAGCGTGCGGGCGGCCGAATTGGGCCGGTAGTCGAGTTCGCGGATGGCGGCCAGCACCCGGGCCCGGGTCGACGGCCGGACGTTGGGCGCCTCGTTGAGGACCCGCGACACCGTCTGGTGCGACACGCCGGCCACCCGGGCGACGTCGGCCATCACCGGAGGCTGCGCTCCGTGACGGTACTCGCGGGCAGCGTTCACGGCTCGCCTCCCTTCGGCGCGGGTCTCACGGATTGTTTCGCGGAGGTTGCTCCGCTGTGTTGGAAGCATTGTTAGCGTTCACACGGGCACCGTCAAGGCCCGTTGATAACAGCTTGTGCACGGTCAGGGTCCCAGTTGCAGGCCAGCGGCTGTCCGTTGCGCCGCACCGGGTACGGCGTTCCGGCCGCCCCGGAGCGCAATTGTGAGCGCAGCCAAGAGCGGGCCGCCGACGGGACACCGTCCCATCAGGCGGCTGCACCGGTCAAGCCCCCGCCGGGACACGAAAAGGCCGCAGCGCCCAGCCGGGGGGTGGCTGGGCGCTGCGGCCTCGGGGGGTGACTGACCGGGGGATCAGCCGCCGAGGGTATTGACGATGGTGGTGGCGAGCCCTTCCCACTTGGCGTAGGCGTCGGGGAAGGCGCTGACCTGAACCCGCTGTGCGGCGCAGGTCAGGCAGCCGTAGTCGCCGGTGTACTGGATCAGCACGTTGTAGAAGGCCCGGGCGGCGTAGGCCGGCTCGGTCAGCTGCTCGGGGGTACCCCAGCCGGAGCTCGGCCGCTGCTGGAACAGGCCCAGCGAGTCGTGGTCGACAGCCTCGTAGAGGTTGTAGAGCTTGGACTCCTGCAGCGCGGTGGCGACGGCGATGATCTCGCCGCGGGTACCCACGCCCATGTCCCGGCCGACCTGGACGATCGTCTGGGCGTTCTCGGCCTGGTACTGATCCAACCCGGCGATGGCGGGCGGGCCGGCGGGCGCGGGCGGAGCGGGGGCCGGCGCGGGGGCGGCCGGCGCCGGCGCGGGCGCGGGCGCCGCGGGCTGCGCGGGCGCCGGGGCGGCCGGAGCCGGGTCGGCGGGCTTGGCCTGTCCGAGGGCGGTGGGCGCCAGGGCGGGGGCCGGGGCGACCGCGGCGACTGCCGGGGCGACCGACTGGCTGGCCAGGTCGGGGGCGGCGGCCGGGGCTGCCGCGGCCGCGGGAGCGGTCTTCGGCTTCGACGGGTCGGCGGCGCTGGCCACGGCGGGGCCGCCGAGGGCGGCCAGGGCCAGCACGCCGATGCCGGCAGCGCCGGCGATCACGCGACGGGTCTGCAGGGCACGGGGGGAGCGGGTGTTTCGACGGTGAGTCGGCATGAAGCTTCCGTTCGTCGAGCGGGGGACACGAGTCAGGGGGACGCGGGATCCGGGGGCAACACCAATTCGGGGGATACGTCGGGGTAGCGCATTTCGACCAACTATGACGGCGTATCCGAGAGCCGCCAAGCGCGTTCAGTAGTAGTCGAGTAGCGCTGAGTTACTTTCCCGATCCGCACGGCCGGTCCACGCTCGGCATCGCCCCACCAGCATCAACAGCCCCGGAAGAAACCCGGATCTATTGCCGAAATTGTGCCCGAGCATCGGGCGTTCCCGACATCAGAATTACGTTCGGTAATTGGGCAAATGCTTTCTGTATGTCTTTTAGTGTCGTCGAATGCGGCGGCCCCGGGTCGGGGACCCGGGGCCGCAGGGGGCGCCCGCCGGCGGCGGGCAGGACGGCTCAGTAGACGAAGGGCCAGCTGGCGCTGTCCCAGCCGAGCAGGTTGATGCCCAGGTAGGAGGCGCCGCTGTCGGCGTAGTAGTGGTAGAAGAGCACGTCCTGCCCGGCGTCGGAGATCACCGCTTCGTGCCCGGGGCCGTGGATGGAGCCGTGCCCGGCGAGGATCTGGGTACCGCCGCCCGAGGTCAGCGCCGTCCCGGCGCGGTCGGTGAAGGGTCCGGTCACCGAGGTCGAGCGCCCCACCATGATCCGGTACGTGCTCGACGCGCCCTGGCAGCACAGGTCGAAGGAGAGGAAGAGGTAGTAGAAGTTGCCGTGCCGGTAGAGGAACGGCGCCTCCACCGCGCCGTTGGCACCGGGGCGCTGGGCCAGCGCCCGGATCGAGGTGTCAGAGGTCGAGCGCCGGCCGGTGGCCGGGTCGAGCCGGATCATCTTGATGCCGCTCCAGAACGAGCCGAAGTCCAGCCACCACTGCCCGGCCGAGTCGATGAACAGGTTCGGGTCGATGGCGTTGTAGTTGACCGAGCTGCTGCTCTCGATCACCAGGCCCTGGTTGGTCCACGAACCGGCCGCGCCGGTGGGGCTGGTGGCCAGGAAGATCGCCGAGCGCTGCGAGCCGAACGTGGAGGCGGCGTAGTACAGGTAGAACTGGCCGTTGTGGTAGGAGATGTCAGGGGCCCACAGGTTGGCCCCGCCGGCGGTGTAGGTCGCGGTCCAGGACGCGCCCGAGGGCCACACGGTCCCGGCGTTCACCCAGTTGATCCGGTCGGTGGAGGTCTTGATCGGGATGTTGGTGCCGGTGGTGGTGACGATGTAGGTGCCGTTCGGGGCGCGTACCACCGAGGGGTCGTGCGCGCCGGTCGAGCCGGTCACCCGCCCGGGATTGGGGTAGGACGCGGGCGGTGTGGTGGGGCCGCTCACCGTCGGGCTCGGCGTCCCGGTGGGGCCGGGTGTCCCGGTGAGGCCGGGTGTCCCGGTGGGGGTGGCGCTGGGTGACCGGGTCGGGCTCGCGCTGACCGACGGGCGCGGCGTGGGCGAAGCCGCCGACGAGCTGGGCGCGGTGGCGCCGGTGCAGGTGACACCGTTGACGGCGAACGAGGTCGGGGCCGGGTTGCTGGCGGTCCAGCTGCCGGTGAAGCCGAACGAGACGGTGGCGTTGCTGGCGACCGCGCCGTTGTAGCCGGCGTCGGCGACTCTCACCTGGGCACCGGACTGGCTCAGCACGCCGTTCCACAGCTGGGTGACCACCTGACCGGCGGTGAACGACCAGGTGACGGCCCAGTCGGTGAGCGGGTCGCCGAGGTTGGTGACCGTGACGGCGGCACCGAAGCCGCCCTGCCACTGACTGGTCACGGCGTAGTCGACGCGGCAGCCGGCGGCCGCACGGGCCGCTGTGACCAGCGCGATCGAGCCGGTCGTGGCGGCGGCGACGGCGAGCAGGCCGGCGAGCAGACGCCGCCGGGCGCGGGATGCTGGGGACATTGCCTTCTCCGTGGGCTGGGGCGGCGCGGCCGCCGTGCGGACGTGTCCGGGCGGGGTGCACCCGGGGTTTCGGCACGGGACGGGCGCCGAGCGACCGGTACGACGGCCGGCATTGTGAGCGTTAACATTTGGCGTCGACATCGGCTCTGCGGAGCACGGCGCCCAGTGTCTATATAGATGATTCCCAATGTCAAGCTCGGCCGCCGGAGCCCACGCGGCGCGTAGCCAATCCAGGTCGAACGTGCGACACCCGGATGGCCGGAACCGAACGGCCCTGGTCGACCCACGGTGGGATGCGCCGCCGTCGATGTCAACGACCTCGCCGGCCGGTGCTGGCCAGCGGCCGGGCGGCGGCGGAAAGTTACCGCCTGTTTGACAGCGGCCGGCCCAGCCGGTAATTCCGTGACCATGACAGTGCCGGCGCCCACCCCGCTCGACCCGACCGGGCCGATCCCGCCCTCGATCGTCGACTCGTTTCTCTACCTGCGGCGGGGCATCGGCGTCATCGGCCTGGCCCTGCCCTTCGTGCTGGTCTTCGGGCACGACATCAGCGCCGGCCGGTGGGACTGGCGGCCGTCGATCAGCAGCTACTACTACACCGACCTGCGCAACGTCCTGGTGGGCAGCCTGTGTGCGATCGGCGTGGTGCTGTTCTGCTACAAGTACGACCGCATCGACAACGTACTGAGCAACATCGCCGGAGTGTGCGCCGTGGCGGTGGCGCTGTTCCCGACCGCCAGCGCCCACCCGTCCCGGACCGGCCGGATCGTCGGCGGGGTGCACGAGCTGGCCGCCGCGCTGCTGTTGCTGCTGCTGGCCTACTTCTGCCTGTTCCTGTTCACCCGGACCGACCCGGGCGTGGTCGGGCCGCAGACGCCCCGCAAGCGCGACCGCAACCGGGTCTACCGGGTCTGCGGCGTCATCATCGTGCTGGCCGTGCTGCTCGGTGGCCTGCTGGACTCAGGCCTGACCCCGCACTCCTTCCGCGAGCACGCCAACCCGCTGCTGTGGGCCGAATGGGCGGCCATCACGGCGTTCGGTGCCGCCTGGCTCATCAAGGGCCGCACCCTGCTGAAGGACTGAGCGGTCAGTCAGCCGACGACTCAGCGGTGCGCCGGTGCGGCAGCCGGTACGGCGCCCGGCTGCGAACCGTAGGCGGCCAGGAACCGGTCCCGGAACGAGTCCATCGGCCAGACCGGGGCGGCCGGGTCGGGGCGCAGGCCGGGCTGCCAGCCCCAGCCGGAGATCCGGTCCAGCACCGCCGGGTCGTGCGCGATGACGCTCACCGGCACGTCGTGGCTGGCGCCCGGCCCGGAGACGATGGTGGCCGGCTGGTGGTCGCCGAGGACGACCAGCACCAGGTCCGGATCCGGGAAGGTCTCCAGGAACGACACGATCGTGCCCAGCGTGTACCGGACCGACTCGCCGTAGGCGGCGCGCACCTGGGCCGGATCGCGCCACAGCTTGTCCGGTGCGCTGCCCTGCTGCGGCATGCCGTTGAACACCGAGCCGTCGCGCAGCGCCGCCCAGTCCACCGCGTGCGGCAGCGGCGCCCACGGGGTGTGGCTGGAGACCAGGTCGATCTCGGCCATCACCGGCGGGTGCCCGGCGGGCGCCAGCTCCAGCCGGCGGAAGGCGTCCAGCACGTACTGGTCCGGCATGGAGGCGTAGCTGAACCTGGGCCCCCGGTAGCCGACGTTGCCAGCGTTGTAGAGCTGGTCGTAGTGGTAGAAGTCGGTGCCCTGCGGCCAGTCGCCCAGGTTGGACGGGATGTCGCTGACGGTCCGCCAGCCGGCCCGGCCGAAGGCGTCGCTGAGGGTGAACCGGTCGCCGGCCACCAGCCGGTCGTAGCGCTGCTGGTTGCTGATCCACACCCCGGACTGCAGGGTCGAGTGCGCCAGCCAGCTGATCCCACCGAAGGTGGGCGAGGTGAGGAACGCGCTGCGGGCGGCGAAGCCGGCCTCGGCCAGCCGGCGGGTGCCGTCGTCGAGCACGGCGTCGACCTCGGGCGAGAAGGACGAGTCCTGCACCGCCACCCGGCCGTAGCTCTCCACGAAGGCGATCACCACGTCCTTGCCGCGCAGGCCGGTCAGCAGGTCGGCGGCGGGCGTGTCACGGTAGCGGTCCACCGCCACGGCGCGGTCGAACTCCCGCTGGTCGCGCAGGCCCACGACCACCTGCCGGGTCTGCCCGGCGGCCAGCGCGGCCGCGTTGGTGGCGGTCACCGCGCCGCCGGTACCGGCACCGACCAGCCAGACAGCGGCCAGCGCCGCGAGCAGCCGGGCGCCGCCCAGCCGGTGCCGCCGGCCGAGCCGGGCCAGCCGCAGCACCGCCAGCACCAGCAGCGCGACCAGGCCGCCGACCAGCAGCAGGATGCCGAGCGTGGCGAGCACCGCGCCGGTACCGCCCACCGAGTCGCGCAGCACGCCGAACGCCGGGCCGAGGTAGCCCCGGTCGGTGACCGGGTTGAACGGCCGGTCCAGCGCCTCGATGAACCCCATGTCCAGCAGCTTGAGCAGCACCAGCGCGCCGAGCAGCGCACCGGCCGCGCCGGCCAGCACCCGACCGGCCCGCCACGGCAACGCCAGCACCAGCACGCCGAGCACCAGGCCCTCCAGCGGTACCCGGACGAACACGCCCGGGTGCACCTGGCGCAGCTCGTCCGGGGCGACCAGGGCCGCCCAGACCAGGGCGCCGGCCAGCACCGTCGCCGCCACCCCGAGCGCCGCGCGCAGCCGCCGGGTCGGGGCCGATCGGGCGGGGCGGTGGCGCCACTGCCACCAGATGTCGCGGCCGAACGACTCGACCAGCAGCGCCAGCGCCGCCAGCAGTACCAGCCGCTGCGCTGCCAGCGGCAGGACGCCGGCCGCCACCACGGTCAGCGTGACGCCCTGCACGGCGGCCACCACCTTGCACCAGTAGCGCGGCGGAACCGGCGTGTCCAGCCAGGGCGCCAGCCAGCCGGCCGCCACGTAGGCGTACCGCATCAGGCCGATGGCCAGCACGAACAGGCCGACCCGGGGAGCCACCGCGACGCTCAGCACCAGGATCAGGAAGGCGTCGACCTCCATGTCGAACCGGGCGCCCAGCGCGGTCACCGTGCCGGTCCGCCGGGCCAGCGCGCCGTCCACCGCGTCCAGCGCCAGCGCCACGGCGGCCAGGCCGACCAGCGCCGGTACCGGCGTTGTCGCGCCACGGGCGTCGCCGACCAGGGCGGCCACGGCGGCGACCAGGGTGGCCCGGGCCAGCGTCACCCAGCAGGCCGGCCCCAGGCGTTCCGCACCCGAGCGGGCCAGCGCCCGGATGAGCAGGGCGACGGTACCCACACCCACCGCCAGGCCCACGGCGACGCCCAGCGCGCCCAGGCCGGGCCGGATGGTCAGTACGCCCAGCAGCGCCACCAGGCCGATCAGTGCGGCCAGCGGGCCGCTTCGAACCGTACGCACGGCGCCTCCGTCTCTCTCGGGGTACAACGGTGTCACGGCCGCGGCGGCGGCACGGTTCACCCGACCACAGGAAAGGGGCCATCCGGTGACCGACGAGGCAGTCGCGTACTGGGTACGCCAGCCCGGGGTCGGGGAGCTGCGGCCGGTGCGGCTACCCGAGCCGGGCGCGGACGAGGTGCTGGTACGGGCGCTGTACTCGGGTATCAGCCGGGGTACCGAGACGCTGGTGTTCCGGGGCGCCGTGCCGCCCAGCCAGTACAGCGTGATGCGCGCCCCGTTCCAGGAGGGCGACTTCCCCGGCCCGGTCAAGTACGGCTACCTCAACGTCGGCGTGGTCGAGCGCGGCCCGGACCGGCTGCGTGGCCGTACCGTCTTCTGCCTCTACCCGCACCAGAGCGCCTACGTGGTGCCGGCCGACGCGGTGAGCGTGGTCCCCGACGGCGTACCGCCGGCCCGGGCTGTCCTCGCCGGCACGGTGGAGACCGCCGTCAACGGGCTCTGGGACGCCGCGCCCGGACCGGGCGACCGGGTGGCGGTGATCGGCGCCGGGATGGTGGGCGCCTGCGTCGCCCGGCTGCTGGCCCGCTACCCGGGAATCGAGGTGACCCTGGTCGACGTGGACCCGTCCCGGGCGGCGCTGGCCGACGCGCTCGGCGTCGCCTTCGCCGCCCCGCAGGCCGCCCCGGACGGGCTCGACCTGGTGGTGCACACCAGCGCCACCGCCGCCGGCCTGCGCCGGGGCCTGGAGCTGCTCGCGCCGGAGGGCACGGTGCTGGAGCTGAGCTGGTACGGCGACACCGAGGTGAGCCTGCCGCTGGGCGCCGGGTTCCACTCCGGACGGCTACGCATCCAGGGCAGCCAGGTCGGCGCGGTGGCGCCCAGCCGGCGCGCCCGGCGTACCCACGCCCAGCGCCGGGCGCTGGCCCTGGACCTGCTCCGCGACGACGCCTTCGACGCCCTGCTCACCGGCGGGTGCACGCTGCCCGAGCTGCCCGCCGTAATGGCCCGGCTGAGCGCCGGCCAGCTGCCCGCCCTCTGCCACACCGTCCGCTACCAGCAGGAGTGATGCCCGTGTTCAGCGTGACCGTCCGCGACCACATGATGGTGGCGCACAGCTTCCGGGGCGAGGTGTTCGGCCCGGCGCAGCGCCTGCACGGCGCGACGTTCGTGGTGGACGCCACCTTCCGCCGCCCGGAGCTGGACGCCGACAACATCGTGGTGGACATCGGCCGGGCCACCGAGCAGCTGCGCACCGTCCTGGCCGAGCTGACCTACCGCAACCTGGACGACGAGCCGGACTTCGCCGGGGTGAACACCAGCACCGAGGCGCTGGCCAAGGTGGTCGCCGACCGGCTGGCGCAGCGGGTCCGCGACGGCGCACTGGGCGCCGCTGCCCACGGGCTGACCGGCCTCACGGTGACCCTGCACGAGTCACACGTCGCCTGGGCCAGCTACGAGCGCGAGCTGTGAGCCGGCAGACGCGGTGAACCGGTGAGCACCGTCCACTTCGTCGTGCCCGACGCGGCGGACGATCCGGCGCGACCCAGCGGCGGCAACCACTACGACCGCCGGCTCGCCGCGGCGCTGGGTGACCTCGGCTGGGCGGTGCGGTGGCATCCACTGCCCGGCTTCTGGGGCGCAGTCGGCCGGGACGGCGGGTGGCGCCTGGGCCGGCTGCTGGGCGAACTGCCGCCCGGCGCGCTGGTGCTGCTGGACGGGCTGGTGGCCGCCGGGGCGCCACAGGCGGTGCGGGCGCAGGCGCGGCGGCTGCGCCCGGTGGTGCTGGTGCACGCCGCCGCGCCGGAGCACGCCGTCGACGCCCAGCCCGCCGCGCCGGAGCACGCCGCCAATGCCCAGCCCGCCGGGCCGGAGCACGCCGCCGACGCCCAGCGGGCCGTGCTCGGTGCCGCGGCGGCGGTCATTGCCACCAGCGGCTGGAGCCGGGACGACCTGCTGCGCCGGTATCCGCTGGCGCCGGGGCGGGTGCACGTGGCCGCGCCGGGCGTGGACCCGGCCGACCCGGCGCCCGGCACGTCCAGCGGCGGTGCGCTGCTCTGCGTGGCCGCGCTCACCCCGGCGAAGGGGCACCGTGAGCTGGTCGCCGCGCTGGCCGCTGTCGGCGACCGGGCCTGGCACTGCACCTGCGTGGGCGACCTGGCCCGCGACCCGGCCTTCACCGGGCGGGTACGCGACGCGGTGGCGGCCAGCGGGCTCGCCGACCGCGTGCGGTTGGCCGGCCCGCTGCCCCGGGCCGGAGTGGACCGCCGGTACCGCCAGGCGGATCTGCTGATTCTGCCCTCGCACGCCGAGACGTACGGGATGGTGGTCACCGAGGCGCTGGCGCACGGGCTGCCGGTGCTCGCCAGCGACGTGGGTGGCGTGCCGGAGGCGCTCGGTGCGGCGCCTGACGGCAGCCGGCCGGGCCTGCTGGTGCGCCCCGGCGACCCGGCCGCCCTGGCCGGTGCCCTGGCCGCCTGGCTGGACGACGCCGCGCTGCGGGACCGGCTGCGTCGCAGTGCCCGGGACCGGCGGGCTACGCTGCCCGGCTGGCCGGCCACCGCGGCGTCGGTCGCGGAGGTCCTGCGCGCGGTCGGCGCCACGGTATCCGCCGGGAACTGACAGACCCCGCGGTGAACTCCGGCCCGGGCTGCGTACGTAGAGGCGTACGGGAGCAGGGGGGCGCTGGATGGATCGCAGGTGGTGGGGCCGGGCCCGGCTGGCGGCCGGCGCGGTGATCCTGGCCGTGCTGATGTGGCGGCTGGGTACCGGCCCGATCCGGACCGGCCTGCGTGGGCTGGACCCCTGGGTGCTGGTGGCCGCCGCCGGAATCGGCGCGGTGAGTACCACGGCCGGTGCCTGGCGGTGGCGCCGGATCGCCCAGGGGCTCGACGTCGGACTGCCGCTCGGTCGGGCGGTCGCCGCCTGCTACCGCTCCCAGCTGCTCAACACGGCGCTGCCCGGCGGGGTACTGGGCGACGTGCACCGGGGCGTCGCCCACGGGCACGCCGCCGGGAACCTCTCCGCCGGGCTGCGCGCCGTGGCCTGGGAGCGCGGCGCCGGTCAGGCGGTGCAGGTCGTCCTGGCGGTACTGGCGGTGCTGCTGCTGCCCTCGCCGGTGCACGCGGTCGGGCCCTACCTGGCCGCCGGACTGCTGCTCACGGCAGCCGGTGGGTACGCACTGCTGCGGGTACCGGCGCGCGGCGCCGGCCGGCGGGGGCGGGCGCTGCGCACGGTGCGCGGCGACCTGGCGGGTGGGGTACTGGCCCGGCGCGCCTGGCCGGTGGTGCTGCTCGCCTCGGTGCTGGCGGTGGCCGGGCACCTGGCCACCTTCCTGCTCGCCGCACGGACTGCCGGCGTCCACGCGCCGCTGGCTCGGCTGGTGCCGCTGGCGCTGCTGGTGCTGGTGGCCACGGCGGTACCCACCAGCATCGGCGGCTGGGGGCCGCGCGAAGGCGCGGCCGCGGCGCTGTTCGGCGGCGCCGGGCTGGGCGCGGCGGCCGGCCTGGCCACCGCTGTCGCGTTCGGGGTGCTGGCGCTGGCTGCCAGCGCGCCTGGCCTGGCCGTGCTGCTCGCCGGCTGGTTGCGCCGTGGCGCGCGGCCCGCGCCCGAGGTTCCCGTGCCGGCGCCCTCCTCCCCGGTGCCGGCACGGGTCGTGCCGCTCCGGCGCCCCGGTACCGCGCCCGCCGGCCGGTGGGCGCCGGCGGAGCGCTGGGCGCCGGAGGGCACGGCCCGTGGCTGACCTGCCTGCACCGGCCGGTCCCCCGGATCCGGCCCGGACTCCCGCCGCACGCCCGTACACCCTGTTGAGCTGCTGCATGTCGATCGACGGCTACCTGGACAGCGCCGCGCCCACCCGGCTGGCGCTGTCCAACGATGCGGACTTCGACCGGGTCGACGCCGAACGCGCCCGCTGCGACGCGATCCTGGTCGGCGCGGCCACCGTGCGCAGCGACAACCCGCGCCTGCTGGTGCGCTCGGCCGCCCGGCGCGCCGAACGGGCGGCCCGCGGCCGGCCGCCGACACCGGCCAAGGTGACGGTGACCGGGACCGGCGCGCTGGACCCGGGCGCGGCGTTCTTCGCCTGCGGCGAGGCGGAGAAGCTGGTCTACTGCGCCAGCGCCGCGCTCGGGCCGGTCCGCGAGCGGCTCGGCCGGCTGGCCACGGTGGTCGACGGCGGCCACCCGGTCGGGCTGCGGCAGGTCAGTGAGGACCTGCACACCCGGGGGGTACGGCGGCTGATGGTCGAGGGCGGTGGCACGCTGCTGACCCAGTTCCTCACCGCCGACCTCGCCGACGAGCTGCACCTGGCGGTCGCGCCGTTCTTCGTGGGCGACTCCCGGGCGCGGCGCTTCGTCGGCGACGGCCGCTTCCCCTGGCACCCGGGTCGGCGGGCACGGCTGGTCGAGGTACGCCAGCTCGGTGACGTGGTGCTGCTGCGGTACGCGCTGTCCGCGCGCTGCGGTTGAGCGGGGGCGCCAGCATGTCCGAGGTCGCACCGGCCGCCACGATCCGCACCCAGGTGCAGGTGCCGCTGCGGTTCGCCGACGGGTACAGCACGGCTGCCCGGGTGGTGACCTTCGACGGCCTGGTCGACGGCCGCGAACACCTGGCGCTCGGGCTCGGCGCGCCGGCCGGGGCGGTGCCGCTGGTACGCCCGCACAGCGAGTGCCTGACCGGGGACGCCTTCGGCAGCCAGCGCTGCGACTGCGGTGCGCAGCTGCGGGAGGCGGTCGAGCGGATCAGCCGGGCCGGCGGGTACCTGCTCTACCTGCGCCAGGAGGGGCGGGGCATCGGCCTGTACGCCAAGCTCGACGCCTACGCGCTGCAGGACGCCGGGCTGGACACCTACCAGGCCAACCTGGCGCTGGGCCACGCCGAGGACGAGCGCGACTACACCGTCGCCGCGCAGATGATCCGGGCACTGGGCCTGGACCGGGTGGCGCTGCTCAGCAACAACCCGGACAAGGCCGGCCAGCTGCGCCGCCTCGGGATACCGGTCACCGAACTGGTCCCCACCGGCGTCCACCTGTCCCCCGCCAACGCCGCGTACCTCGCCGCCAAGGTCCGCCGCGGCGCGCACACCCTGGACCTGCCGACCGCCCAGCCGCCACCCGGCAGCCATCCGCTGGCCGGCGCGGCCGGCGCCGCCCGCTGTACCCGGCTGCCCTGAGACCAGGCTCGCCGGCTGCGCCGAAGTCGGTGCGGCCGGCGCGTCAAGCCACCGCGATCCAGGTGGCCCGGGCGGTGGCCAGCAGGGCGCCGGCGGAGTCGTAGAGCGCCGTGTGCACCAGCGCCTTGCGGCCCTGCCGGCTGGCCGCCCCGGCGACCACCACGCACTGTTCGCCCGGCGCCGGTACCCGGTACACCCCGGCCGCCATCCGGCCGAGGAGGTAGGGCTGGTCGGCGGTGAGGACGAGCCAGCCGCCCGGGCAGTCCAGCGCGGCCCAGACGGTCGGGGCGGCTACCTCGTCGGGTACCAGCCAGGGCGCGGCGAGCCGGTCGCCGCCCACCGGGCCGGGGAAGATCCGCAGACCGTCGGCGCGGCCGGGGCCGCAGACGTAGCAGTGGGGGAACGGGTGCGCGGTGAAACCGGGGTAGTCCCGGGCGGCGGCGACCGCCTCCGGGTAGCTGACGCCGGGAACCGGGTCGCCCAGGTCCGCGCCGGGTGCCAGCTCCGCGACGGTGGCGCCGTCCGGGGCCAGTATCCGCTGGCCGGCGACGCTCAGCGGGGTGGCCAGCGGCGGCGGCAGCCGCAGGGTCACCTGCCACGCCTGCCCGCCGCCGGTGTCGGTGGCCCCGGTGTCGGTGGCCCCGGCGGCGGCGAACAGGCCGGCCGCGAAGCCGCCGTTGGCCGAGCCGGCCGGCCCGTTGCGGCTGCGCGGGATGGTGACTTCTGCGGGGACCGCAGCGGGCCGGCTGTCGTGGTTGTGGCGCACCTGCACATTCTGCGCCGATGCCCCGACGTCACGGCGGTAGCGTGCCGCCGGGGCGTCGGGGCGTCGGGGCGTCGGGGTCACCGGGAAGGGCCGGGGCGCCCAGGCGTCGTCAGTTGGCTGGCCACGTCCAGCCGGCGATCTCCGGCATGTCGACGCCGTACTCGCGGACGTAGTGGTGGTGCTCGGCGCGCTTGTCGACCATCGCCTGCCGGGTCACCGCGGCCCGCCGGGCCAGTCCGGGTACCCGGTCGATGACATCCATCACCAGGTGGAAGCGGTCCAGGTCGTTCATCACCACCATGTCGAACGGGGTGCTGGTGGTGCCCTCCTCCTTGTACCCGCGCACGTGGATGTTGGCGTGGTTGGTGCGCCGGTAGGTGAGCCGGTGGATCAGCCAGGGGTAGCCGTGGTAGGCGAAGATGACCGGCTTGTCGGTGGTGAAGATGGCGTCGAACTCGGCGTCGGACAGGCCGTGCGGGTGCTCCGAGGCCGGCTGCAGCCGCATCAGGTCGACCACGTTGACCACCCGGACCTTCAGCTGCGGCTGGTGCTCGCGCAGCAGCGCCACGGCGGCCAGCGTCTCCAGCGTGGGTACGTCCCCGGCGCAGGCGAGCACCACGTCCGGGTCGCCGTCGTCGTTGCAGGCCCACTCCCAGATGCCCAGCCCCCGGGCGCAGTGCGCGGCCGCCTCGGTCATCTCCAGCCACTGCGGCGCGGGCTGCTTGCCGGCCACGATGACGTTGACGTAGGACCGGCTGCGCAGGCAGTGGTCAGCCACCGAGAGCAGGGTGTTGGCGTCCGGCGGCAGGTACACCCGGACCACTTCGGCCTTCTTGTTCACCACGTGGTCGATGAAGCCCGGGTCCTGGTGCGAAAAGCCGTTGTGGTCCTGCCGCCACACGTGCGAGGTGAGCAGGTAGTTCAGCGACGGGATGGGCCGGCGCCAGGGCAGGTGCCGGGTCACCTTCAGCCACTTGGCGTGCTGGTTGACCATCGAGTCGACGATGTGGATGAACGCCTCGTAGCAGGAGAACAGGCCGTGCCGGCCGGTCAGCAGGTACCCCTCCAGCCAGCCCTGGCAGGTGTGCTCGGAGAGCATCTCCAGCACCCGGCCGTCCCGGGCCAGGTTCACGTCGGTGGGCAGCACCGCCTCCTGCCACGCCTTGCCGGTGGTCTCGTAGACGGCGCCGAGCCGGTTGGACTCGGTCTCGTCCGGCCCGACGATGCGGAAGTTGCGGTACGCCGCGTTGTCCCGCATGACGTCGCGCAGGAACCCGCCGAGCACCCGGGTCGCCTCCGCCGTCTGGGCGCCGGGGACGTCCACCTTCACCGCGTAGTCGCGGAAGTCGGGCAGGTCCAGTGGCCGGGTGAGCAGGCCGCCGTTGGCGTACGGGGTGGCGCCCATCCGCTTGGTGCCGGTGGGCAGCCAGTCCACCAGCTCGGCGCGGGGCGCCCCGTGCTCGTCGAACAGCTCCTCCGGCCGGTAGCTGCGCAGCCACTGCTCCAGCAGCTCCAGCTGGTCGGCGTTGCCGCGCACGTCGGGCAGCGGTACCTGGTGCGCCCGCCAGGTGCCCTCCATCGGCAGGCCGTGGAACTCCTTCGGTCCGGTCCACCCCTTGGGGGTACGCAGCACGATCATCGGCCAGGTGGGGCGCCCGGTGGCGCCGCCGTCCCGGGCCGCCCGCTGGATCGCCCCGATCTCGTCGAAGGCCCGGTCCAGGGTGGCCGCGAGCAGCTGGTGCACCACCGCCGGGTCGTCCCCCGCCACCAGGTACGGGGTGTAGCCGTACCCCTCGAACAGCTTGGTGAGTTCCTCGTCGGACATCCGGGCCAGCACCGTCGGGTTGCTGATCTTGTACCCGTTCAGGTGCAGGATCGGCAGCACCGCACCGTCTCCGACCGGGTCGAGGAACTTGTTCGAGTGCCAGGCGGTGGCCAGCGGGCCGGTCTCCGCCTCGCCGTCGCCGACCACGCAGGCGACCACCAGGTCGGGGTTGTCGAAGGCGGCGCCGAACGCGTGCGACAGCGAGTAACCCAGCTCGCCGCCTTCGTGGATGGAGCCGGGGGTCTCCGGTGCCACGTGGCTGGGGATGCCGCCCGGGAAGGAGAACTGCTTGAACAGCCGGGCGATGCCGGCCCGGTCCCGGCCGATGTTCGGGTACACCTCCGAGTACGTGCCCTCCAGCCACACGTTGGCCACCAGGCCGGGACCGCCGTGGCCGGGGCCGGTGATGTAGAGCAGGTCCTGGTCCCAGCGCGCGATGATGCGGTTGAGGTGGGCGTAGATGAGGTTCAGCCCGGGGGTGGTCCCCCAGTGCCCGAGCAGCCGCGGCTTGACCTGCCCGGCCTGCAGCGGCTCGTCCAGCAGCGGGTTGTCCAGCAGGTAGATCTGGCCGACGGAGAGGTAGTTGGCCGCCCGCCAGTACGCGTCGATGCGGGCGAGTTCCTGTTCGGTGAGCGGCGTCTCGGTCACGACGTGCATCGCAGATCCTTCGCGGTCGGGGTTGGCTGTCTCCAACTGTGGCCGGTGCGGCCGGTGGGGCTCCAGGGCACAAAGTCCCGACCGCGGGGGACCGATCGGCACCCGGTCAGTAGACAGCCAATCCGGCGGCGCTGAACTGGTCGCGTACCCGGATCAGCGTAGCGGCGTCCGGCGGGGCGGTGTCCCGAAGCGGGAACGGCAGCCCCAGCGCGTCGTACTTGGCCACGCCGAGGCGGTGGAACGGCAGCACGTCGACCCGCTCGACGTTGCCCAGCGACGCGGCGAACCGGGCCACGCCGGCCACATTGGACTCCTCGTCGGTGAGCCCGGGGACCACCACGAAGCGCACCCACACCGGGACGGCCGCGGCCGCCAGCCGCCGGGCGAAGGCCAGGGTCGGCCCGATCTGGCCGCCGGTGACCCGACGGTAGGTGGCCGGGTGCCAGGACTTGATGTCCAGCAGTACCAGGTCGGTGACGGCGAGCAGGTCGTCGCCGGCCAGCGCGCCGAGCGACCCGGAGGTGTCCAGCGCGGTGCGCAGGCCCAGCTCGTGCGCGCCGGTGAACAGCGCCGTGGTGAACGCCGGCTGCAGCAGCGGCTCGCCGCCGCTGGCGGTGAAGCCACCGCCGGTGAGCCGGGCGAACCGCGCGAAGTCGGCCGTGCGGTCGATCAGCTCACCGGCGGTGACCGGCTGCCCGCCGCGCCACCGCCAGGTGTCCGGGTTCTGGCAGTACCGGCAGCGCAGCGGGCAGCCGGCGAGGAAGGCGACGAACCGTGTCCCCGGCCCGTCCACCCCGGTCGAGACGTCCCACGAGTGCACCCTGCCCGGCACCGCCCGCCACCCGGCAGCCGACTCCCGGGCACCCGGGGCCGGACGCCGCCGGTGGGCGACGTCCGGGTGCGGTCCCGGGTCCGGCGACCACGCGCCCGTGGCGTCCGGCTGCGGCCCCGGACCCGGACGCCACAGGGGTGTGGCGTCCGGGCCGGTGATCCCGTCGGGAGGAGGCGACGACGGGACGGCGATGGTGTTCACGGCGCGCCGTGGAAGGTCCGGCTGAGCACGTCGCGCTGCTGCTCCGGGCTCAGCCGCACGAAGTTGCACGGCGTAGCCGGACACCCGGATGGTCAACTGCGGGTAGCGCTCCGGGTGCGCCATCGCGTCCAGCAGGGTCTCCCGGTCGCAGCACGTTGACGTTGAGGTGGAAGCCACCGGCGTCGGTGTAGGCGTCCAGGATGCCGACCAGGTTCGCCACCCGTTCAGCCGGCTCGCGGCCCAGGCCGTCCGGGGTGATGGTGCCGGTCAGCGAGATGCCGTCCCGGGCAGCTGGCGTAGGGCAGCTTCGCCACCGACAGCGCGGCCGGCACCAGGCCGTGGGTGTCCCGGCCGTTCATCGGGTTGGCGCCCGGTGCGAACGGCTCGCCCGGCCCGCCGGCCGTCCGGGGTGTTGCCGGTGTGCTTGCCGTACACCACGTTGGAGGTGATGGTCAGCACCGACTGGGTGTGGATGGCGTCCCGGTAGGCCGGCTGCCGGCGGATCTTCTCCAGGAAGGTCTCCACCAGCCAGACGGCGATCTCGTCGGCCCGCTCGTCGTCGTTGCCGTAGACCGGGTACTCCCCGGTCGGTCCGGTAGTCGACGACCAGGCCGGTGGCGTCGCGGACCGGCTTGACCTGGGCGTAGCGGATCGCCGAGAGGCTGTCCACCGCCACCGACAGGCCGGCGATGCCGCAGGCCAGGAAGCGGCGTACCGGGTAGTCGTGCAGCGCCATCTCGCAGCCGCTCGTAGGCGTACCGGTCGTGCATCACGTGGATGATGTTCAGCGCGTCGACGTAGGTGCGGGCCAGCCAGTCCAGGGTGCGCTCGAACGCGGCGCGTACCTGGTCGTAGTCGAGCACCTCGCCGTCGACCGGTGGGCTGGCCGGGGCAACCTGCTCGCCGGACACCTCGTCCCGGCCACCGTTGATCGCGTAGAGCAGTGCCTTGGCCACGTTCACCCGGGCGCCGAAGAACTGCATGTCCTTACCCACCCGCATGGCCGACACGCAGCAGGCGATCGCCGTGTCGTCGTCGTAGTAGCGGCGCAGCAGCTCGTCGTTCTCGTACTGGATGGCGCTGGTGTCCAACGACACCTGCGCGCAGAACCGCTTGAATCCCTCCGGCAGCCGCGGTGACCACAGCACGGTCAGGTTCGGCTCCGGCGCCGCGCCGAGGTTGTACAGCGTCTGCAGGTAGCGGAACGAGGTCCGGGTGACCAGGGTGCGCCCGTCCGCGGCCATCCCGCCGAGCGCCTCGGTGACCCAGGTCGGGTCGCCGGAGAACAGCTGGTCGTACTCCGGGGTGCGCAGGAACCGGATGATGCGCAGCTTGATGACGAAGTCGTCGATCAGCTCCTGGGCGCCCTGCTCGGTCAGCGCCCCCTCAGCGAGGTCGCGCTCCAGGTAGACGTCCAGGAAGGTGGAGGTCCGCCCGAGCGACATGGCGGCGCCGTTCTGCTCCTTGGTGGCCGCCAGGTAGCCGAAGTAGAGCCACTGCACGGCCTGCCGGGCGGTGGCCGCCGGGCCGGAGATGTCGTAGCCGTAGCTGGCCGCCATCGCCTTGAGCTCGGCCAGGGCGCGCAGCTGTTCGGCCAGCTCCTCCCGGTCCCGGATCACCTCGGCGGTGGCCGGCCGGTCGTCCAGGCCGTGCTTGTCCGCCCGCTTGGCGGCGATCAGCGCGTCGACGCCGTAGAGGGCCACCCGGCGGTAGTCGCCGATGATCCGGCCCCGGCCGTAGGCGTCCGGCAGGCCGGTGATGACGCCGGCCCTGCGGGCCGCCAGGATCTGCGGGGTGTACGCGTCGAACACGGCGTCGTTGTGCGTCTTGCGGTACCGGCTGAAGGTCTCCTTCACCGCCGGGTCCAGCTCGTATCCGTAGGCGCGCAGGCCGTTCTCGACCATTCGCAGGCCGCCGGCGGGCATGATGGCCCGGCGCAGCGGTGCGTCGGTCTGTAGCCCGACGATCAGCTCGTGCTCCCGGTCGATCTAGCCGGGGGCGTGCGCGGTGATCGATGCCGGGGTGTGCGGGTCGACGTCGTAGATGCCGCGCTCCCGCTCCTGCGGGAACAGCGCGGTCAGCCGCCCCCACAGCGCGGTGGTCCGCGCGGTGGGGCCGGTCAGGAAAGCGGCGTCGCCGGTGTACGGGTGGACGTTGGACCGGATGAAGTCGGCCACGTCCACCGCGTCGCGCCAGGCGCCGCCACGGAATCCGCGCCACGCCGTGTCGGTGGTCCTCGGCACCGCGGTGCTGGTCATCGGTTGCTCCTTCAGTTGTCGCGGGCGTCGGGTCAGGGCTGCAGGACCAGGCGGGCGGTGACCTGCCCGGCCAGGACGTCCTCGATCGCTTCGTTGATCTCGTCGAGCTTGCGGATCTCGTGCACCACCCGGGTGCGCCCCGCCGCGTGCAGGGCGAAGACGCGGGCCAGGTCGGCGCGGGTACCCACGATGGAGCCGAGCACCGTGATGCCCTTGAGCACCGTTTCGAAGATCGGTAGCCGCATGCTGTTGTCCTTCGGCAGGGAGACCAGCACCAGCCGGCCACCGCGGCGCAGGCTGGCGTGCGCCTGCTCCAGCACGCTCGGCTGGGCAGCCAGCACCACCGCTACGTCGGCGCCGCCGAGCGCCTGGATCTGCGCCGCCGGGTCGCCGGTCGTCGCGTTCACCACGGCGTCCGCGCCGAGTTCGCGGGAGAGCTCCAGCTTGTCGGCGGTGATGTCGACGCCGATGGTCCGTGCGCCGAACAGTTGGGCGTACTGCTGGGCCAGGTGGCCGAGCCCGCCGACGCCGAAGATGGCGACCTGTTCGCCCGGCTGCACGGCGGCCACCTTGACCGCCTTGTACGTGGTCACCCCGGCACAGGTCAGCGGTGCGGCGTCGACCGGGTCCACGCCGTCCGGTACGGGCACCGCGAAGGCGGCCGCGGCCACGGCGTACTCGGCGTGCCCGCCGTCGATGGCGTAGCCGGTGTTGAGCTGCGCCTCGCACAGCGTCTCCCACCCGGTCAGGCAGTACCGGCAGGTACCGCAGGCGTACCCCAGCCAGGGCAGCGCCACCCGCTCCCCCACGCTGTGCCCGGTCACCCCGGCGCCCACCTGCTCGACGATGCCGACCCCTTCGTGCCCGGGGATCAGTGGCAGCTTCGGCAGCACCGGCCACTCGCCGCGGGCGGCGTGGATGTCGGTGTGGCACAGCCCGGACGCCTCGATCCGGACCAGCACCTCACCCGGGCCGGGGTGGGGGGTGGGCACCTCCCGGATCTCCAGCGGACGGTCGAAAGCGGTGACGACTGCGGCTCGCATGGCGTACCTCCCGGTGTCCTCGAAGCCTTTCCCCTTCAGCCTTGTCCGCGCCCGTGGGGGCGGTCAGGGCCGAAGGTCCCGGCGGCGCCGGCCACCCTGCCCGAGACTCAGTAGGTGACCGGCAGCCGGGGCGTGACCGCCTCGGGGCGGAGGTCGTCCAGCACCCAGGACAGGTGGCTGACCACGTCCACCACGCCGTCGACCCGGCTCACCTGGCGGTGCACCGAGGCGACCAGCGAGCGCCGGTCCAGCCGGCCGTAGAGGGCCACCACGCCGTCGTCGACGAGCACCGTCACCTGGCCCGGCTCCACCCCGACCAGGTCCTCCAGCACCTCGTCGACGATCTCGGCGCGGACCTGCGCGTCCGGGCGCAGGAACACCTTCAGCAGGTCCTGCCGGGTCACCATGCCGACCAGCACGCCGTCGCGGTCCACCACCGGCAGCCGCTTGAAGCCGTCCCGGTCCATCGCCTTGGCGGCGCTGACGATCGAGGTCTGCGCGGCCACCGTGACAGCCGGCGTGGTCATCAGGTCGGCCGCGGCGGTCCCGCTGGACTTGGCCCGGGAGGCGCGTACCCGGCGGGTCTCGAACAGCCGCGGGCCGGGCGCCTCACCAGCGAACTCGATCTTCGAGAGCAGGTCGGCCGAGGAGACTATCCCCACCACGTGCCGGTGCTCGTCCACCACCGGTACGGCGTTGATGCGGTGCTCCTCCAGCAGGTCCACGATCTGCCGGAACGGCGTGTCCCGCGCAACGCTCACCGCACCGACGGTCATCACGTCGGCGACCCTCCACTGGCCCATGACCCGCTCCTCTCGATACCGGCTGCCGATCCCGGTCGGGACCGCCACCGTGCCACCGACGCTACGAACCCCACCGGTCCCCCGGCAGTGCCCTGTGGCCGGTCCGGAAGTGACCTTCGGCCCCGTGGCCGTCGAGCCGGTGCCCGTCGGCCAACTCGTCCAGCTCCCGGGACAGGTCGCGGGCGGAGCCGGCCCGGGCCAGCTCGGGCGCCGGTACCACCAGCACCGGGCAGTTGGCCCGGGCGATGCAGTACCGACCCGGCTGGTGGCCGAGCATCCGCCGGCGGCGCCGGGCACCCAGCACCAACAGGTCGTCCGGGCGGTCGGCGAGCTGCACCAGAGCCGGCCCGATCGGACCGTCGACGACCGCCACCAGGGTCGGCGCGCTGCGCGGCGGGCCGCCGAGCGCGTGCCCGAAGGCATCCGCGACCACGGCGTACGACGCCGCCACGAGGTCCTCGTGCAGCCCCGCCATCGCCGGGTGGTTGGCCACCGGCAGTACCCGCACGGCGTACAGCTGCGCCTGCGCATGCTCGGTCTGCGCCACGGCCACCCGCAGCGCCGCCCAGCCGGTCAGCGAATCGTCGACCCCGACGATCACCCGCCGTTGCCTGTCACTCGTCATGGCCGGACTCCCTCCGCGCGCCGTCACCGTCATCGTCAGCGCGCGGGTCTGGCCGCCGGCAGGGGCGTCGGTCCCGATCGGACCGGGACCTTCGGCCTGCGGATATAGCGGTACCGGCACGGCGGGCGGGGGTGTTGTACCTTCCCGGACGGATCATGTCGGGTGTGTCGGCGGTGCGGGAGGTAGGCGATGGGTCGCGTGACGGCGGATCAGGTGATCGAGGCGGTCCGGGTGGCCGGTGGCGGTGCACTGGATCTGACCGGGTTCCCGCTGAGCGGGTTGCCGGAGTCCATCCGGCACCTGCCCGGTCTGACCGCCCTGAACCTGGCGCACACCAGACTCACCGTCCTGCCCGACTGGATCGGCGACCTGACCGACCTCACCATGCTGGACCTGTCGGACAATCCACTCAGGACGCTGCCCGACAGTATCGGCAATCTCAGCGGCCTCACTGAGCTGGTGCTGTGCCGCAGTGTCTACCTCGGCGTGTTGCCGGACAGTATCGGCAACCTCGCCAACCTCACTCGGCTGGAAGCCGTCAACCTCGGGCTCACCGCGTTGCCGGACACCGTCGGCAACCTCAGCAAGCTCACCGAGCTGAACCTGTTCAGCAACCGGCTCGAGGTGTTGCCGGAGAGCATCGGCAACCTCGCCAACCTCCGCCACCTCAACGTGTCCCACAACAAGCTCACGGCGCTGCCGCACAGCCTCACGACGCTGCCCGAGCTCGTCCACCTCGACCTGGACGTCAACCAGCTCACGACCCTGCCGGACAGCATCGTCAACCTCACCGGACTCAAGCACCTGGACGCGGGCGGCAACCAGTTCGGGGTGGTGCCCGAGTGCCTCACCAACCTCGCCAGCCTCACCCATCTGGTTATCGGTGGCAACGAACTCACGGTGCTGCCGGACAGCATCGGCGCGCTCGGCAACCTCGTCCACCTGGACATGACCGACAACAAGCTCACGGCACTGCCGGACAGCCTCACCACCCTCACCGGCCTGACCCACCTGGACGTGAGCGACAACAAACTCACGGCGCTGCCGGACGACTTCGCCAACCTCACCGGACTGACCGACCTCAACCTGGCCGACAACGACTTCAGCGAGTTGCCGGAGAGCGTCTGCAAGCTGGCCAACCTCGCCCGGCTGGACCTGTTCAACATGGAGCTCACCGAACTGCCGGACAGCATCGGCAACCTCACCAACCTCACCGACCTGGATCTGTGCGGCAGTTGGCTCACCGAGCTGCCGGACAGCATCGCCAACCTCACCAAGCTCAGCCACCTGCGCCTGGCCTACAGCGCAAGCCAGCTCACCGCGCTGCCGTACTGTCTGGGCAAGCTGAGCTTGGTCACCTCCCTCACCTCACTGGAACTGAACTGGGACGGGCTCACCGAGCTACCGGAGGACATCGGCAACCTCACCGGCCTCACAACGCTGCGGCTGGACGACAACCTGCTCACCACCTTGCCGGACAGTTTCGGCAACCTCAGCGGCCTCGACTATCTGCAACTGGAGGAGAACCAGTTCACGGTGCTGCCGGCGAACCTGACCAACCTGACCAACCTGACCGAGCTGTACCTGAAGGGCAACCGGCTCACGGCGCTGCCGGACAGCATCGGCAACCTCACCAGGCTGCGGGAGCTGGGCTTGAGCCGCAACCGGCTCACGGCGCTGCCGGACACCATCGGCAACCTCCGCGAACTGGTCACGCTGAATCTGGCCGACAACCAGCTCACGGCGCTGCCCGACACCATCGGCAACCTCACGAAGCTCACGACGTTGAAGCTCGGCGGTAACCCGCTCACCGCGGCGCCGACGCACCTCCCCCCGCACTGCACCGTCAGCCTCTGAACAGTGGACGAGACCGGCGGCGCTGAGCAGCCACGGGACGCGTGGCGCGGGTCGGTGCGTGCTGTTGTGGCACCGTCCGACGGACGGTGCCACGCCGATCGGCTGCCACCCGGTGGTCGGGCGGCGCCAGGTCAGGCCACGGCGGTCCGGTGCCCGTCGGTGGTGACCATGACCACCGGGCAGGCGGCGGTCCGCAGGCAGGCGTCGGCGACCGAGCCGATCAGCGCCCGGTACGTCGTGCCGTGCCGGTGGTTGCCCACCACCAGCAGGGCGGCGTCCTGTGCGGCGGCTACCAGGGCGCGACTGGGCGCCCCTTCGACCAGTTGCGGCTCGACGAGCGTCGGGCTGTCGGTGACCTTCTCCAGCGCGGCGGCCAGCACCTGCTGGGCGGCCGTACGGGCGGCCTCGGCGGTCAGGTGGCCGTGCAGGTCGGGGCCGTCCCAACTCCACGCGGTGACGGCGTGCACGGTGACGTCGCGCAGGGCGGCCTCGGCGAGCGCCCAGCGCAGCGCCTGGTCAGCGGAGGTGGAGCCGTCGACACCGACGACAATGGGTTTCGTACCTGCTGTGGACATGACTGGTACCTCCGTTCGGGGGGATGTGGACCGGGTGGGTCAGCCGGCCAGGACGCCGATCAGGTCGCTGCCGGTGACGATGCCGACCACCGAGCAGGTGCCGTCGAGCACCGCCACGGCGTCCGTACCAGCCGCCCGCATGAACCGGGCGACCTGGGTGACGGACTCCTCGGCGCCGACCGTGGCGGGCACCGGGTCGAGGACCTCGCCGACGGTGCAGCGGGCCAGGCTGGTCGGATCGGCGGCCCAGGCGGCGGCCAGCACACGGTCGCCGAGCACTCCGGCGCAGCAGCCGGCGGCGTCCAGCACCACCAGATGGCGTAGGCCGCGGCGCAGCATGAGCTGGAGCGCCTCGGCCAGCGTGACGCTCGCCGCCACGCAGCTGACCGGCGTACTCATCACCGAGCGCACGGTCCGGACGATGGGCCGCTGGGGCCTCGGCATCAGTTGACGCCGATCGATGTAGAGGGCCTTCATGACGTCCTCCCCGCCACCGGGGCCTGGGAACGGCCCACCACTGTCAGCGTCGCGCCGGGCCTGCGGCCGGGCCAGGGCCGGACGGCACGCTGCCGGCGGGCCGGTCGGCCCCCGTCCGGGCTCTCCGAGGGACCGATCGGTCTGGTGGCCATCGTCACCGCACGCCTGGACTCGCCGTCGCACGTCATCGTGGTGTCCTACCATCGTCTGCTGATCGCTGCCGTCGGCGCGGAGCGCCATCGGGCCGGGCCCGACGCGGCGGCGCCGGGAATCTCCCGACACCGCCGCGTCCGGCCGTGGGTCAGCGGGTGTCCGCCGACCGTTCGCCGGTCAGCACGGCGGCCCGACCGGCCTCCAGCCGGGCCACCGGCACCCGGAAGGGCGAGCAGCTGACGTAGTCCAGCCCCGCGCCGGCAAAGAAGCGCACCGACTCCGGGTCGCCGCCGTGCTCCCCGCACACCCCGATGGTCAGGTCCGGGCGGACCGCCCGGCCCTCGGCGACCGCGATGCGCACCAGCCGGCCGATCCCCTCGGCGTCCAGCGTCTGGAACGGCGAGGCGGCCAGCACGCCCAGCTCCACGTACCGGGCGATGACGCTGGACTCCACGTCGTCGCGGGAGAACCCCCAACCCATCTGGGTCAGGTCGTTGGTACCGAAGGAGAAGAACTCGGCGGACCGGCCAATGTGCCCGGCGGTCAACGCGGCGCGGGGTACCTCGATCATGGTGCCCACCGGGATGGCCGGCACGCCCGGCGTCTCGGCCAGCACCGCCGCGATCTCGACGCGCACGGCGTCCAGCTCGCGGACCGAGCCGACCAGCGGCACCATGATCTCCGGCCGGGGATCGCCGCCGTCGCGCAGCCGCTGCGCGGCGGCCTGCGCCACCGCCCGCACCTGGGCGGCGTAGAGCCCGGGCACCAGCAGCCCCAGCCGGACGCCGCGCAGCCCGAGCATCGGGTTCTGCTCATGCATCCGGCGCACCGCGACGAGCAGCTCGCCGTCGCGCCCCGGATCGGCGCCGGTGGCCCGGGCCACCGCCACCCGGGCGGTCAGCTCCTCCAGCGCCGGCAGGAACTCATGCAGCGGCGGGTCGAGCAGCCGGATCACCACCGGCTCGCCGTCCATCGCGGCGAACAGGTCGACGAAGTCGTTGCGCTGCAACGGCAACAGCTCGGCCAGTGCCGCTTCCCGGGCGGCGTCGTCGGCGGCCAGGATCAGCCGCTCCACGAGCTGACGCCGCGCGCCGAGGAACATGTGCTCGGTACGGCACAGCCCGATCCCGGCCGCGCCGAACCGGCGGGCGCGCTGCGCGTCGACGGCAGTGTCGGCGTTGGCCCGCACGCCCAGCACCCGCACCTGGTCGGCGTGGCCCAGCAGCCGGTCCACGGCGGCCACCAGCGGATGGCCGACGGTCACCGCGCCGTCCTCCAGGTAGCTGACCACCGGCGACGGGTGCACCGGCACCGCGCCGAGGTACACCGCACCGGTGGAGCCGTCGACGGAGATGGTGTCCCCGGCGTCGATGCGTACTCCGCGCACCGTGCAGTAGCCGTCGGCGATCTCCACCTCGGCGGCGCCGCAGACGCAGGTGCGCCCCATGCCCCGGGCCACCACCGCGGCGTGTGAGGTCTTTCCGCCCCGGCTGGTGAGGATGCCGGCCGCGGCCACCATGCCGGGCAGGTCGTCCGGGTTGGTCTCGCGGCGTACCAGGACCACCGGGTCGGTCGCGGCGGCCGCGGCCGCCGAGTCGAAGACCACCCGACCCACCGCGGCGCCCGGCGAGGCCGGTACCCCGACGGTCAGGGGCGCACCGGCGGCGTCCGCGTCCACGGTGGGGAACATCAGCTGGGACAGTTGGGCGCCGTCCACCCGGCGCAGCGCCTCGTCCAGGTCGATCATGCCCTCGTCGACCAGCTGGGCGGCGATGACGAAGGCGGCCGCGGCGGTACGCTTGCCGACCCGGGTCTGCAGCATCCACAGCTTGCCGCGCTCGATGGTGAACTCGACGTCGCACAGGTCCCGGTAGTGGTGCTCCAGCACCGACATGATCCGGCTCAGCTCGGTGAAGCTGACCCGGTCGATGCGCTCCAGCTCCTGCAGCGGCACCGTGTTGCGGATACCGGCCACCACGTCCTCGCCCTGCGCGTTGCGCAGGTAGTCGCCGTAGACGCCGGGCTCGCCGGTGGCCGGGTCCCGGGTGAAGGCCACCCCGGTACCCGAGTCGGGGCCCAGGTTGCCGAAGACCATGGCCATCACGTTGACGGCGGTGCCCAGGTCGTCGGGGATGTGCTCCTGCCGGCGGTAGAGCACCGCGCGGGGGGCGTTCCAGGACGAGAAGACCGCCTCCACGGCGAGGTAGAGCTGCTCGTGCGGAGCCTGCGGGAAGTGCCGGCCGGTGTGCGCCAGCACGATCTTCTCGTACGCCGCCACCAGTTCGCGCAGCGCGGCGGCGTCCAGTTCGGTGTCCTGCTGTACGCCCGCGGCCAGCTTGGCGGTGGCCAGTTGCTCGTCGAAGTCGGCAGCCGGGATGCCGAACACGGTGGCGCCGAACATCTGGATCAGCCGCCGGTAGGAGTCCCAGGCGAAGCGCTCGTCGCCGCTGTGCGCGGCGAGCCCGTACACGCTGGTGTCGGTGAGGCCGATGTCCAGGATGGTCTCCATCATGCCGGGCATGGAGAACTTGCCACCGGAGCGCACCGACAACAGCAGCGGGTCGACCGGGTCGCCCAGGCGTCGCCCGGTACGCACCTCCATCTCCCGCAGGTGCGCCTCCATCTCGTCGTACAGGCCGGCCGGCACCCGGCCGGTGGCCAGGTACGAGCGGCAGGCCGGGGTGGCGATGGTGAACCCCGGCGGTACCGGCAACCCCAGCCGGGTCATCTCGGCCAGGTTGGCACCCTTGCCGCCGAGCAGATCCTTCTGGTCGGCGGCCCCGTCGCGGAAGTCGTACACGTAGGTGGGCATGGCGCTCTCCTTCCGGTGTCCCGAGCGCTGCGCGCCCGGTGGTACCGGCCGGTGCGATTCCCGGCCGTGGCGCCACCGGTCGTCTCCAGACTCGTCGCCCCGCCGGGACGCGGTCAGGGGCGAAGGTCCCGTCCGCCCGGGCCGGTGGGCGCTGACCCGCCAGTCAGCCGAGCTGACCCGTCACTCAGCCGAGCTGACCGCGGCTCGGCCGGACCGGCCGCCGCTCAGCCGACCGGGAGCCCGGCCAGCGCGGCGAGCGCGCCCAGGACGCCCGCGCAGAGCAGTGCGCCGACCACCCCGCCACGCCGCACCACCAGCCAGGCCGCCGCCACCGCGAGCACCGGCACCTGCCACAGGTGGCGAAGCGATGCGGCCAGCACGACCGCCGACCCGGCAATGGCCCCGATCGCCGCCGGGCCGGCGCCGGTGAGGAAGGAGCGCACCGTTTCGTTGTCGCGCAGCCGGTCGAAGTGGCGGCCACCGGCGAGGACGAAGACGAACGACGGAGTGAACGCCACCACCGCGGCGAGCACCCCGCCGACCAGGCCACCGGCGGCGTACCCGACGACGGCCACGGTCTGCACCACCGGGCCGGGGGTGATCTGGCCCAGCGCCACCGCGTAGAGGAACTGGCTGCCGGTCATCCAACCGTGCCCCACGGCGTCACCGCGCATCAGCGGGATGATGACGAACCCGCCACCGTAGGACAGCGCGCCGACCTTGAACGCCGTCCACGCCAGCGCGCCGAGGGTACCGGCCGCGCCGGCCGGCAGCAGCACCGCCGGTAGCCCCGGCGCCCGGCGGCGGCGGACCAGCGCCTCCAGCGCGCCGGAGCCCACCAGCACCAGCACCAGCCACGGGCCGAGCAGGAGCGCGCCGAGCGCCCCGGCCAGCGCGTAGCCGGCCCAACGCAGTCGCGGGCCGCGCCCCGGACCGGCCCGGCGCCAGCTGGCCGGCGCCAGGTCACTGCCGGTGTACGCGGCCACCGGCGGCACCGCGGCGCCGGCCCCGGCGGCGGCGCCGAGGACCACCACCGAAGGGTGCCCGGAGAGCAGGAAGACGGCCAGCGCCAGGATCGCCACCAGCCCGGGCACGATGAAGCACACGCCGCCGACCAGCCCGCCGAGCGGGCCGCCCAGTCGCCAGGCGCAGAAGATGGCCAGCTGGGTGGAGGCCGGCCCGGGCAGCAGGTTGGTGGCGGCGATGGCGTCGGTGAACTCCGGCTCGGACAGCCAGCCACGGCGCTGCACGCACAGCCGACGCAGCAGGGCGATGTGCGCCGGTGGGCCACCGAAGCCGGTGACCCCGATCCGCAGCCACTGCGCCGCGATGGTGCGCAACGATACCGGCGGCACCGCCACACCCATGATCCCCGCCTCTCCCCCGGGCGCACGGTACCGGAGACGGATGAACGGCCGGCCGCACGGTCCCGGGCGACCCGGGCACCGGCCGGGACGGTGCCGGCGCGGTTGGCGGGCCGGGCAGCGGCTGAGGGTGTTCTGAGATCCGCCCCGGATGCTGGATCCCATGCTGGACACCGTGTTCGGGCTCCCTGTGCATCCGCTCGTCGTGCACGCCACTGTGGTGCTCACCCCGCTGGCGACGCTGCTGGTGGCGGTGTGCGCTGCCGTACCGGCCAGCCGCCGCCGGCTGGTCTGGCCCACCGTGGTCGCCTGCGCGCTGGCCTGCCTGACCGTGGCGGTCGCGGCGCTGTCCGGGGAGCCGTTGGAGCGCCGGGTGGGCGGCAGCCCGGCCATCGCGCACCACTCCCAGCTCGCCCACGTACTGGTGGTGTGGGTGGTGGCGATGAGCGTGGCGGCGCTGCTGCTGGCCTACGTCAGCTGGTACCGGGCCGGCGCGCCGGTGGCGGGCTGGCTGCGGCTGCCGGCCCGGTTCGCCGCGCTGGCCGCGCCGCAGCGGGTGCGCCGGCTGGTGACGCTGCCCTGGCTGCTGCCGGCCAGCAGCGCGCTGTGCCTGCTCACGGCGGCCGGCACGCTGGTGGCGATCGTGCTGGTCGGTCACTCCGGGGCACAGGCGGCCTGGGCGCACGTGGGTGGTACCAGCGGCGGACGGTGAAACTCAGCCGTCGCTGGACCAGGCGGGTAGGACGAGGGTGAAGCTGGCCCCCTCACCCGGTTGGCCGCTGGCCCGCACACTGCCGCCGTGCGCCTGCACGACCTCACGCACCAGGGCCAGGCCGAGCCCGAAGCGGCGCCGGTCACCGTGGCCGCCCCGGGCGAAGCGCTGGAAGATGACGTCCCGGTCGGCGTCCGGGAACCCCTCGCCGTCGTCGGTCACCACGCAGCTGACGGTGTCCCGGTCGGCCGTGGACAGCTGTATCCGGACGTGTCCACCGGCCGGGGTGTGCGCGAGCGCGTTGTCCAGCAGCGCAGCCAGCACCCGGCGCAGCGGGGTGGCCACGCCGCGGACCGGCGCCGGGGCGTCGCCCTCGACGCGCAGCCGCACGCCCCGGGCGTCGGCCCGGACCCGCTCAGCGTCGACCGCCTCCCGGGCCAGCTCGGCCAGGTCGACCGGGCCGGCGTCGACCGGCCCGGCGCGCAGCTGGGCGGCGAGCAGCAGATCCTGGACGATCTCGCCGAGGTGACGGGTGCCGGCCACGAGTCGTCCGGCGTCGGCGCGCAGCAGCTGCGGGTCGCCGCCGTCGGCCAGGCCGCGCTCCAGCAGCTGCGCCCGGGTGTGCAGCTGGGTCAGCGGGGTCCGCAGCTCGTGGCTGGCGTCGGCGACGAAGCGCTGCTGCCGGGCGAACGCCTCACCGAGCGGGGCGATCGCGCGCCGGGCGATCACCGCGCCCACCGCCACGGCCAGCAGCACACCCGCGGCGCCGGCCGCGGCCAGCGCCGCGTAGAGCCGGTGCCGCTCCCGTTCGGCGTCGGTGATGTCCAGCGCCGCCTGCACGGTGGCCGCCCCGACCCGCTCGGTACGCACCTGGTACTCGCGTCCGCCCCGGTGCAGCAGGGTGTCCCGGGCATGCCCGTCGGCCACCGTGGCGGCCAGTGCCCGGGGGTCGGCCGGCCGCGTCGGGGCGCCCGGGCTGGTCCGCAGTCCGGCGCCGTCCTGGAGGTAGATCCAGGTGCCGCGCGGCGGGCTGGTCAGCGCGTCCCGGTCGGTGACCGCCTGGGCCACCTGGCGGCGGGCGTCGGCGTGCCCGGTCTGCAGCACCAGCGCCGCCGCCAGCCCGCCGAGCAGCAGGACCGCCCCGGCGAACAGCACCGCGATCTGCGCGGTGGCCCGGCGCCGGGCCCGCCGGACGAGTTCATGGTCGGCGCCGGTCACAGCCGGCCGATCCGGTAGCCCAGGCCGTGCACCGTGACCACGATGCCGGTACCCAGCTTGCGGCGCAGGTAATGCACGTAGGTGTCCACGATGGAGGCCGACTCGGCCGCCTCGAAGACCTGCTCGCGCAGCTCGCTGCGGCTGTACACCCGGCCGGGCCGGACCGCGAGGGTGCGCAGCAGCGCCGCCTCCCGGCCGGACAGCTCCACCTCGCCGCTGCCCGGCCGGCGGACCAGCCGCAGTGCCAGGTCCAGCTCCCCGTCGCCGAGCGGCAGCACCTGGGCGTCGGCCCGGTGCCGGCGGCGCAGCGCCCGCAGTCTGGCCAGCAGCTCGTCCACCTCGAACGGCTTGACCAGATAGTCCTCGGCACCGGCGTCGAGCCCGGCCACCCGGTCGGCGAGCGCGCCGTAAGCAGTGAGCATCAGGATCGGTGCGGTGATGCCGCGGCGGCGCAGCTTGCGGACCAGTTCGACGCCCTCCACGCCGGGCAGCCCTCGGTCCACCACCAGCAGGTCGACCTCGACGGTCAGCGCCGCGTGCAGGCCGGCCTGCCCGTCGCGGGCCACCCGGACGTCGTACCCCGCGCCGGCCAGCAGCCGCTCCAGCAGCTCGGCGAGCTCGGCGTCGTCCTCGACCACGAGCAGCCGGGGGCGCGGCGCGTCGGTCACCGCCCGAGTATGCAGCCCGGCGCTCAACGCCGTCTCAGAACGCGGCGGGCACGCCGCCCGGGACGCTGCCGGGGTCGGTACCGCCCTGGTCGAGCCGGAACGGCGGGTACTCGTCGCGCAGCAGGGCCACGTACGCCAGCACCCGGTAGCACCAGCGGTTGAGCCCCATCACGAAGTCGAAGACGCCGGCCAGGTACCGGCCGGTGAACAGCAACACCACCGCCGCCACGAAGACCAGCAGGGCGATCAGGCCGGGCCAGCTGCCACGGTGCTCGTCGCCGGTGCTGCCGCCCAGGAAGATGCCCAGCACCACGTAGTGCGGGATGGCCAGCAGCCACCACTTGACCAGCACCAGTCCCCGGGAGAGCCGCTGCGGGTAGGGCACGGTCAGGTCGGCCGGGTAGCCGGGGTCGGGGGCCAGGCGGAACGGCGGGTACCGGTCGGTGCCCAGCGCGCTGTAGCTGTAGAAGGACACCCGCCAGCTCCAGCGCATCACCCCCACGGTGAAGTCGAACAGCGGGCGGGGGTACCGGCCGGTGATCAGGATGGCTACGCCGGCGATCAGGGTCACCGGCACCACCGCCAGCCAGAGGAACACCAGGATCACCACGTGCGGCAGCACCAGCAGCCACTTGACGAGCCAGAGTCCCCGGCTCAGGCGGGGGTCCAGCTGGCCGTCCAGGCGGACCGGATAGGCGTCGGCGGGTAGTGCCGGCGGTGTGACCGTACCCATGTGTACCTCCAACGAGGTGGCGCCCGGCCGGTGGCCGGGTTGCGGTCAGTGGTCGTGCACCACGGCAACGCTGCAGCGGGCGTGGCTGACCAGCGCCCGGCTGACCGAGCCGAGCAGCGCGCCGACGAAGCCGCCGTGTCCCCGGCTGCCGACCACGAGCAGGCCGGCGCCGGTGGCGGCGTCCCGGATCACCGCTGTCGGGGTGAGTGTATGGACAGCCAGCCGGCTGACGGGCACGTCCGGATACTTCTCCGCCCAACCGGCGACCGCCTCGGCCAGCACCCGGTCCGCCTCGTGCTGGGCCTGGACCGGGTCGTCCCGCCAGCGCGCCCCCGGTCCGAGGTTGTGCCGGGGCGGCGTCTCCCAGGCGTACACGGCGGTCAACGGCGCCCCACGGGCGTCGGCCTCGTCGAAGGCGAAACCGACGGCCGCGGCCGATCCGGACGACCCGTCCACCCCGACCACCACCGGGCCGGGCGGCGGGACCACGGCGTCCGCGGCGCGTCGGACCACCACCACCGGAGCGTGCGCGTGGGCGGCCACCTGCGCGCTGACCGAGCCGGCCAGCAGCTCCGGGAACCCGCCTGTGCCCCGCGCGCCCACCACGACGAGGGCGGCGGCGGCCGACTCGGCCACCAGCGCGGCGCCCGGTCCGCCGGTGAGCACGGCGTGCCGGATCTCCAGGCCGGGGTGGCGTCGGCGGAGCAGGTCGGTGACGTCGCTGAGCAGGGTGGTCGCGTCCCGCAGGGCGGCACCGGCCAGCCAGCCGGCTCCGAAGCCGGGGCCGAATGCCGGCGCCGGACTCATCGCATGGACCAGGCGCAACGGCGTCCGGCGCCGCTGCGCCTGCCAGGCACCCAGCTCGGCCGCCGCCATGCTGTCCGGCGAGTAGTCGATCCCGACCAGGACCGGCCGGGTAAGTGTCGTGGTCATGGCAGCCTCCTCGCCTCCGGCGGGTTCGCCCCGCACGCTCCAGCGTCGGCGGTCAGTCACCGGTCGGGCAGGGCCGCCGGTCCCGGCCCCGGGGGACCATCGGCCCGGTGCTGCGAACGGGCGGCCTGAGACGCGCCGGATGACGCCTGCCTCGATCAGGGCGACGGCTTTCGCCGCGGCGACACACGCAGGGCGACGGCTTTCGCCGGGCGGCCGCCCGGCGGGGGCGTCGGGACAGACGGCCGCAGCGCCCAGCCGGGGGGTGGCTGGGCGCTGCGAGGCCGGGGGGTGGCTGACCGGGGGATCAGCCGCCGAGTGCGGTGACGGCGGTGGTGGCCAGGCCCTCCCACTGGGCGTACGCGTCCGGGAAGGCGCTCACCTGCACGCGCTGGGCGGCGCAGGTCAGGCAGCCGAAGTCGCTGGTGTTGTCCTTGAGCACGTTGTAGAAGGCGCGGGCGGCGTAGGCCGGGTCGGTCAGCTGCTGCTCGGTGCCCCAGCCTGAGCTGGGCCGCTGCTGGAACAGGCCGAGCGAGTCGTGGTCGACGGCCACGTCCAGGTTGTACAGCTTCGACTCCTGCAGGGCGGTGGCCACGGCGATGGCCTCGCCCCGGGCGCCGATGCCCATGTCCTTGCCGACCTTGACGATCGTGGCGGCGTTCTGCACCTGGGTGTCGTCCAGGCCGTCGATCTTGGGCAGCGCTGGGGCGGCCGGAGCGGCGGGCGCCGGGGCAGCCGGGGCAGCCGCAGGCGCGGGAGCAGCCGGCGCCGCAGCGGCGGGCTGTGCCGGGGCGGCCGGAGCCGGGGCGGCCGGAGCAGCGGCGGCCGGCGCGGCAGCAGCCGGGGCGGCAGCAGCCGGGGCAGGGCCGGCGGGGGCCGGGGCGGCGGCGTCCTGCGCCAGGTTGCTCGCGGCGGGGGCCGCGGCGGCCACGCTGACGTGTGACTTGTTGTCCGGGGTGCTGTTGTCGGCAGCCGCGGCGGAGCCACCCACCGCCGCCAGCGCCAGGACGCCCGCGCCAGCGGCGGTGGCGATGACGTGGCGGGAGGTCATCGAGCGAAGGGAGCGGGTGATTCGACTGAAGGTCGGCATTGTGCTTCCTCGTCTGTAGGGGGTTCCACGCCGGGGGTGACGCGGTACAACCACCATGACCGACATTTCCGACTTAGCCAAATTTTGAAAGGGCGAATGTGGCCCGGGTCATTTCCGAAAACTCCGCACGGTCGCCCACGACTGACCCGCATCCCTTGTCCCCCAAGGGTTTTGACCCCATAACCACGCCCACCAAAGTGCCTCCAGAACGGCCTAAAGGCCGATTACGCTACGTAGTTAGGCTCTTACTCAGCGTAAGATGGCATTGGCGTAGGTGAATTGTCGGCCCAATAGACCGCACAACTTAGTCGTAGCGTCAACCGCCAGACACTCTGGGTGACCGTCGAAATCCCGCCGCCTCACCCGACGGACAGTCGTCCCGCCGGACATGACACAAGGCCGACCCGCTCACCGTCACCACCGGCATCAGGACACCGCCCCGGCCACACTGCCGCACCGGCGGCCACCGGCAAGCCGGCAGAGTCGCCGGCACCAGCCCCCCGGACACACCAGCACCCGCACGACTCCCCCTGCCGGCGCGCCCGGCCCGGCACATCAGGCCGACGACAGCCCGCCCCGGCAGCCGCCTGCCCCTGCGAGCCCCCAGCGGGCCACCTCCGGGGCGACCTCCGGGGCGACCTCCGGGGGCGAACAAGATCATGATGTAGTTACTGCTGTTATCGCTGCGTGAATAACCGCAATAAGTGACACCTGCCCGCAACTGCGGCCGCCGGGCCACCCGGGAGCATGATCAGGGGCTGTCGGGCAGTGGGTACGCGGGCCGACAGCCGGCCGGGTAGGCCCGGGTGGGCCCGGTGGGCCCGGGGTGGGCCCGGTGGGCCCGGGGTGGGCCCGGTGGGCCCGGGGTGGGCCCGGTGGGCCCGGGGTGGGCCCGGTGGGCCCGGGGTGGGCCCGGTGGGCCCGGGGTGGGCCCGGTGGGCCCGGGTGGGCCGGGTGGGGCCGGGTGGGCCCGGGTGGGCCGGGTGGGGCCGGCCGGGTCGGGCGGGGCCGGGGCCGCCGGGGCGGCAGGGGCCTGACCGGGGTCACCGGGCGGCAGGCGGACACCGTCGCGAAGTCGCGGGGGCCGACCGGTTACGGGTGCGCAACGCACCGTTGGCCGGTGCGTCGGCGGCTAGGGCAGGCCGGGCGCGAACGGCGAGCCCAGGCCGGTGCAGGGATCCCAGCCGCTGGCCGCCTCGTACCCGCCGTTGCCGCCGGTGACGATGTCCCGGAAGCCGGCCGGGGTGGCGTAGTAGGCGCCGTGCGGGTCGGCCAGCCGGCCGCCGCGCTTCTGGTTGAGCAGGGCGGTCAGGCCGGCCCAGAGCGGGGCGACGGCGCTGGTACCGCCGATCACGGTGTCCTCGCCGTTGACCCGTACCCGGTAGCCGGTGACCGGGTCGGCGTTGCCGGCCACGTCCGGCACGCCGCGCCCGGTGGCCGCGCCGAACACCGGCAGGGCGGACTGGAAGGCGGGGACCGGGAAGTGCCGGCTGAACCCGCCGCCGGTGGCGCCCTGCCGGGTGGCCAGCTCGTTCCATACCACCTCGGTACGCCCGGACAGCCGGGTGCCGCCGCAGCCGAGCACCGACGGGCTGGACGACGGGAAGTCCACGTGCAGCGCGCCGTCGCCCCAGCCGTCGTCCGCGCCGTTGTCGCCGGCCGCCGCGTACACGACGATGCCCCGGGCCAGCGCGTCGGCGAACAGCGCCTGGTAGGCGTCCAGGGCGGCGGCGGACCAGCCGGGCTCCGCCTGCCCCCAGCTGATCGAGATGACGTCGGGGGTACGCGCCGGGTCGTGCACGGCCGCCGCGATGGTGTCGTAGAAGCCGCTGGTGGTGTTGGGGCCGAAGTAGACGGCGATCCGGGCGCCGGGCGCCACCGCGCCGACCACTTCGATGTCCAGCATCACCTCGGCGTCGGCGTCCTCGCCGGGTGAGTTGCCGGCGCCGTCCACGCCGATCGCCTCCACCACCGGGGTGGGCAGCCCCTGGCCGCCGAAGTAGGCGTCCAGGTCCTCGACCCGGTAGCCGCCGCCGAGTTCGATGATGGCCACCGTGCAGCCGGCGCCGTCCACGTCGGCGGGGAACCCGTAGGCCGCCGCGACCTGCTGCGGCAGCTGGCCGGCGACCCGGGCGCGCGGCTGCACGACGCCCGGGGCGGCGCCCGGCGCGTACCGGAAGTGCGGGCGGGCCTGCGGTCGGGCGTCCAGGCCGAGCACGGCCACCACGACGTCGGCCAGCTCGTCGGGGACGTGGACGGCGCCCTCCCGGCCCCGGTAGGTCAGCTGGCCGGCGGCGAAGGTGCCCAGCCGTACCCCGAAGGCGAGGTTGGCGGTGGCCACGTCGCCGCGCAGCCGCACCGACCGGGCGGCCAGGTCGACCCCGCGCACCTCCAGGCCGGTACCGCCGGCGAACTGCTCGACCAGCGCGGCGTCCCCGGGCGCGGCGGACCCGTCGGCCGCGCCCCGGCGCAGCACCACGGTCAGGTGTACCGGCTCGGTCGGGTCGGCGTCGCCCAGCCGGCGGGCGCCGGGCAGCGGCCGGCGCGCACTACCGGGTACCGCCGGGCCCGGCATCTGCTCGGTCATCTGGTCTCCTCGCTCGGGCGGCGACCCGTGCGCCGCGCGTCCCCGACGATATCGGGCGCTGTCACTGCCCGGAAGCAGGACGTGACGGGTGGTGGCTCAGCGTCCGGACCGGCGCGACGGCGGCGGCAGCACCCGCAGTTGCAGCATGGCGGCGAACCGGGCGTCCGGGTCGGCCAGGTCGATACCGCCCACCTCGGCAAGCCGGCGCAGCCGGTAGCGGAACGTGTTGGGGTGCACGTAGACCGCGGCGGCGGCGGCGATCACGTCGCCGAACGCGTCCAGCCAGGCGCGCAGCGTCTCGACCAGGCTGGCGTTGTGCTGCTCGTCGTAGCGGTAGAGCCGGGCCACCGGGCCGGTCGGCTGGTCGCCCCGGGCGGTCACCAGGTCGCGCAGCTCCAGCACCAGCACCTCGACGTGCACATCGGCCAGGCGGGCCACCGAGCGCCCGCCGCCGCTGCCGCTGCGCAGGGCCCGCAGCGCCCGGTCGGCGGTGCGCCGGGCCTCGGCCAGTTCGCCCGCGTCATGGGCCACCGGACCCACCCCGATGACGGCGGACACCCGGTCGCCCACCCGCTCCAGGAACTCGGTGGCGATGCGCACCGCGCGCTGCTCGCCGTCGCCGTCGCGGGGCACCGGCAGCAGCCCGTAGGCGACGTCGCCGACGAGTGCGCTGACGCAGCGCGGGTGCACGGCGGCCAGGTGCATGGCCAGCCCGTCGGCCAGCCGCTGCCGCTCGCTGGCCAGGTCGGCGGCGGCCCGCTCGCCGCGGTCCCGGCCGGCCGGCGCGGCGTCCGGGACGGCCAGCGCCAGCACGGTCACCGGCTGGTCGGCCAGGCCCAGCCGGTGCAGCGCCTCGCGGGCGCCGACGCCGCCCTCCAGCGCGGTACCGAGCAGGTCGGCGCGCAGCCGGCGCTCCACGTCGGCGCCGGCCCGGATGCGCAGCATGTGCAGTGCGACGAGGCGGGCGGCGTCGACCAGCGCCTGGCTGCGTTCGGCGCTGAGCGGTTCGCGGACCGCCGCCCAGATGGAGCCGAGCACCTCGTCCCCGGCGCGGACCGCCATCGCCACCCGGGGCACCGAGAATCGGCCGCGCCGGACTCCGGTGGGGCCACGAAGACCGGCCGGTCGCTGCGGTACAGCTCGCGGAAGACGCCCTGCTCGGCCAGCAGCCGGGCGTAGCGTTCGGGGACCTGGCGGCCCAGGATGGTCTCCACCCGGGAGGCGTCGGCCTCGTCCTGCCGGCCGGAGAAGGCCAGCACCCGGGAGCCGCGGTCCTCGATGGTGATCGGCGCGTCCAGCAGCGCCGCGACCGCGTTGGCCAGCGCGAACAGGTCGCCGACTGGGCATCCCGCCGATGGTCTGCGGCTCGGCCTCGCCGACGTCGCCCTCGGCCAGCAGGCCGCGCAGCATGGCGGCCAGCTGCGCCCAGGACGCGCCCCGGGTCAGCCCGAGCAGGGCCACCCCGCTGTCCCGGGCGGCCGCCGCCAGCTGCGGGGTGAGCGCCACCGGGGCGCGCAGCACCAGCGCGACGGCGCCCCGGCGCGCCGAGGGTGGCCAGCAGCGCGGCGATCTCGTCCGGTTCGCGCAGCCCGACACCGAGCACCAGGGCGTTGCCGGGCAGGACGGGATCGTCGAGCGGGTCGTGGATGGCCACGCCGCCGATGTCACGGGCCTGGCCCGGGTCGCCGTGGATCAACTCCAGCAGGGTGGCGCCGAGGTCGTCCAGCACGCGGCCGAGGCTGGCCTGGGGTCGAAGGTTCACCGCTGGGAGCACCGTCCGAACATAGGAGCCGCGTGGGCCAGCCTAGTTCGTCCGCGCGGACGGATTACCGGCGTTGCCTGGTTCGTCGCGACGATCAGCCGACCGGCAGCCACTCGGTCGACGTGGTCACCTCGGCCAGCACGTCGGGCAGCGGGGCCACCCCGAGGCCCGGCCCGGTGGGTACCGGCAGGTGCCCGTCGGCCAGCACGAACGGCTCGGTGACGTCGGTGCGGTAGTAGCGGTCCGAGGCGGAGGTGTCGCCCGGCAGGGTGAAGCCGGGCAGCGCGGCCAGCGCCACGTTGGCGGCCCGGCCCAGGCCGGTCTCCAGCATGCCGCCGCACCACACCGGTACGCCGTGGGCCGCGCACACGTCGTGGATGCGGCGCGCCTCCAGGTACCCGCCGACCCGGCCCGGCTTGACGTTGATGATCGCGGCGGCCCCGCGCCGGATGGCGTCGGCGGCGGTGGCCGCCGAGGTGATCGACTCGTCCAGGCAGACCGGGGTACGGATCAGCCGGGCCAGCTCGGCGTGCCCGGCCACGTCCTCCTCGTCCAGCGGCTGCTCGATCAGCAGCAGCTCGAACGGGTCCAGCCGGGCCAGCTGCCGGGCGTCGGCCAGGGTGTAGGCGGTGTTCGCGTCGACCTGCAGCAGCAGCTCGTCGCCGAAGCGCTCGCGGACCGCCCGGACCGGCTCGACGTCCCAACCTGGTTCGATCTTGAGCTTGATCCGCAGGTACCCGGCGTCGAGGTAGCCGCCCACCGCGTCGAGCAGCTCCGGGACGGAGTCCATGATGCCCACCGAGACGCCGCAGGGCACCCGGTCGCGTACCGCGCCCAGCTCGCGGGCGAAGGAGCGGCCGGCGGCGCGCAGCTCGGCGTCGAGCACCGCCGTCTCCAGCGCCGCCTTGGCCATCCGGTGCCCCTTGAACCGGGCCAGCGCCGGCGCCACCGCCACCGCGTCCAGCCGGCGCACGGCGGCCAGCGCCGGGATCAGGTAGCGGCGCAACACGTCGGCGGCGCCGTCGACGTACTCCGGCGAGTAGACCGGGTCGGCCAGCGCCACGCACTCGCCCCACCCCTCGGCTTCGTCGGTGACCGCGCGGACCAGCAGGATGTCCCGCCGGGTCTCGGTACCGAACGAGGTGCGGAACGGCGCCACCAGCGGCATCGCGATGCGCCGCAGCTCCACGCCGGTGAGCTTCATCCCCTGCTCTCCCTCCCCTGTCCCGCCCGGCGCTGTCGCACGCCCGGCGCTGCGTCCACCGCAGTCCCGGCCAGCCCGGTGTGCAGCGCTGACCGGTCCAGCGCCGACGCGGCCCGAGCTGGCGGCCTCATCCGGCGTTCCGGTCGAGCACGTACCAGCCTGCGCGGTCGAAGCCGGTGACCCGGGCACCGCCGGCAAGCAGTGGCGCCAGTACCTCGCGCAGCGCCACCCGCCACTCTTTCGCCAGCGGCGGGTCGTCGCGGCGCAGCCGTTCCACGTCGGCCGGCACGGCCACCAGTATGGTGCCGGTGCCCGCCGGCCCCGGTAGCGGCGCGTCGTCGACGCGGTCCAGCGCCACCGCCGCCCCGCCCGCGCGCAGCGCAGCCGCGTCCACCCGGCGCAGCCGCCCGGCGCAGGCCGCGGCGACCACCGGCGAGGCCAGGTCCCAGCGCATCAGCAGCCGGTCGGTCTCGTCGTCGCCGTTGATGCCGTCGTGCATGCCGCCGTAGAAGTTCGGCAGGTACTCGGCCGGGTCGGCGGCCAGCTTGGCCAGGTTGAAGTAGGCGTTGCGGCGCACCAGCGGGTCGAAGGTCCAGCAGATGTGTCGGGCGCCGCGCTCCAGCGCCCAGGCCCGCTGGTGCAGTTTCACGGCGTACCCGACGCCGCGGCCGAGCGCCGCGCCGGTGACCCCGGCGATGTGGCTGTGCAGCGCCTCGTCGGCGGGCGGGCTGAAGAAGCCGACGCAGGCGCCGACCAGCTGCTCGCCGTCGTAGGCGCCGGCCACGTAGTTGCCGGCCTTGGTCAGTGCGCGCAGCAGCTCGGCGGTGACCGGCGGGTTGGTCGGGTCCGGGCGCCAGATCCGGTCGTAGAGCCGGTACACCGCGTCGAGGTCGGCCAGCGCGGAGAGTTCGCGCAGCTCGACGCCGGCCGCGCGGGCGGCGTCGAGGGCCAGCGACGCGGCGTCGCCGACGAGGGGGTGCTCGGTCATGGTGTCCATGCTGGTGGCGGCGGTCGGGCTCGTCATGGTCGCCGGCCACCAGATGCGCCGGCCGCATTGGTGGCGGCCGACCGCCCGGCGAGCAGGTCGGCGATCAGCGCCGTGACCAGCGCGGTACGCCCCGGCAGCGGCTCGACCAGCACGTGTTCGTCGGCGGCGTGCGCGCCGCCACCGACGGCGCCCAGACCGTCCAGAGTGGGCGTACCCACTCCTGCCGTGAAGTTGCCGTCGGACGCGCCACCGACCGCGGCGCCGGTCAATGCGGGCAGCCCGAGCGCGGCGGCGAGCGCGGCGGCGTGCGCGAACAGCCCGGCCGAGGCGGCCGCCGCCAGGGGCGGCCGGTTCGGGCCGCCGTTGACCGTGAGCGAGGCGCCCGGGAGCACCGGCCGCAGCGCGCGCATGGCGGCGTCGACCCGGAGCTGCTCGGCCGCGTCGGGCACCCGGACGTCGACGGCGAAGGCGCCCTCGGCCGGCACGGTGTTGGCTGCCGTACCGGCCGACAGCAGGGTCGGCGTGACCGTGGTGGCACCGGCGGCGAGCCCGGTCACCGCGAGGATCTGGTGGGCCAGCTCTACGGTGGCGTTGACGCCGCGGTGCGGCTCCAGACCGGCGTGCGCGGCCCGACCGTGCGCGTGGACCTGGTACTGCGACACGCCCTTACGGGCGGTCTTGACCGCGCCGCCGTCGGCGGCGGCCTCCAGCACCAGGGCGGCCACGCAGCCGGCCGCCTCGGCCTCGATCAGCTGCCGGGAACTGGGCGAGCCGAGCTCCTCGTCGCCGGTGACCAGCAGGGTCACCCCGGCTCGGTCGGGCAGCGCGGCGAGGGCGTGCAGCGCCATCGCCACGCCGACCTTCATGTCGAAGCAGCCCGGGCCGCGCACCACCCCGCCCTGCACCGCCCACGGGTGGTCGGTCAGCGAGCCGACCGGCCAGACCGTGTCGTGGTGGCCGAGCACCAGGACCCGGCGCGGGCCGTCGCCGAAGCGCCAGCGCAGGTGGGTACGCCCGGCCAGCACGACGCGCTCGGGCGCCACGCCGAGCCGGCGCGCACCGACCCGGGCCAGCACGTCGGCGCTGGCCGCCACGGCGGCCAGGTCGGTCGACGGCGACTCGCAGCCGACCAGTTCGCGGGCGTCGGCGAGCAGGTCGGGCAGCGCCGCCCGGGCCTGCTCGACAGGGGTCGGCACGCGATCAGCCCACCTTCGGCGTGGCCCGTACCCCGAAGTGCAGGTACCGCTCGCCGCTGGGCAGTGCGTAGAAGGTGACCGGGCTCCAGGTCTGCGCCTGCGGCTCGCGGACCAGCCACAGGTCGGAGTTGACCGGCGTCATCGGGTACTCCCTGCTCTGGTCGGGTACCAGCTCGGCCAGCGGGCCGGTGATGGTGATGCGCAGCGACGGGCCGTCCGCGCCGTCGGCCACCTCGAGCACGCAGCCGGCCCGCTCATAGGTTCCCACGTGGGCGCTGACGTCGGCGACCACCGGCTCGGCCGGCGGGGCGAGCGGCGCCGGCATGGCCACGCCGGCCAGCTCGGCGAAGATTTCCCGGTACAGGTCCTGGTAGAGGTCGCGGGCGTGGCCGCCGTTGGTCAGCAGGGTGACCGCGAGCCCCTGGTCCGGCAGCAGGCGCAGGAAGGCCGCCTGGCCGATGGTGTTGCCGTCGTGCCCGATGAGCCGGTGCCCGTCCCAGTCGAACCTGATCCAGCCCAGCCCCCAGGAGTCGCCGAGGCTGTACCTGTCCGGCAGGTCGGCCTCCTTGGCCGCCATCGCGGCGGCGCTGTCCGCACTGAGCAGTCGGCTGCCCGAGGACTCGCTGGCGCCATGCAAGTCAGTTGCTCTGTCCGGGTCGGCGGGCACCCGGGCCGTGTCGGAGTCGACCGGCAGGTGGGCGGCGTCGACAGGCAGCCCCGACTCGGCGTCGGCGGGCAGCGGGAGGCCGGGGCCGGCGATGGCGCCGCCGGCCAGGTGGGCGCGGGCGAAGGTGAGCACGTCGGCCGGGGTGGAGCAGATCAGGCCGGCCGGGCCCAGCGAACGGGGCAGCATCCAGATCGGCGCCTTGACCAGCTCCCCCTCGTCCTCGCCGACGTGCCCGACGGCGCTGCGCAGCAGCAGCGCCTCCTCCGGCAGGGTGAGCGTGCGGCGCAGGCCCAGCGGAGTGAAGACGCGCTCCCGCATGGCCTGGTCCCAGCTCATCCCGGTGAGCTTCTCGATCACCCGGCCGGCCAGCGAGAAGCCCGAGTTGCAGTAGGACCAGGTGGCGCCGAGCGGGTGGTTCTGCGCCACGTCGGCCAGGCCGGCGGTGTACTTCTCCAGGCAGTCGTCGCCGCGCCCGTAGTCGGTGAACACGTCACCGTCGATGCCGCTGGTGTGGTTGAGCAGGTGCCGCATGGTGACCTGCGCGGTGACGTCGGGGTCGGCCAGCCGCAGCTCGGGCAGGTAGGACAGCAGCGGGGTGTCCAGGTCCAGCTTGCCCTCGTCGACCAGTTGCAGGGCCACCGTGGCGGTCCACACCTTGGAGATGGAGCCGATCTGGAACACCGAGTCGGTGGTGGCGGCCACCCCGGTCTCCACGTTGAGCACCCCGTACGCCGCCTGGACCAGCTCGTCCGGGCCATCGGGGCGTAGCCGCAGGATGCCCAGTGCGGCGCCGGGTACCTGGTGCCGGGCGGCCAGTGCGGCCAGCCGCCGCTCCCAGTGCGCGACGTCGATCGCCGGGCGTCCTACGTTCACGTGCTCCTCCAGCCAGGCGACGGTGCGCCGGTTGACGTCGATACGGTGGGACAGCGGACCGTCCAGGATGAAAAGGTGCGAACCGCCGGGGTAGAGCACCAGCTCGGTGGGGACGCCCCGGGCACGCAGCGCGGCGTGCCACTGCTGGGCCTGCCCGACCGGGCAGCGCAGGTCGTCCGCGCCCTGCAGGATCAGCGTGGGGGTACGCACCTGGTCGACCCGGCTGAGCGGGGACATCGCCGGGTAGTCGGCGGACTTCTCCCAGGGCTGCCCGTCCAGCTCGAAGCGGGCCAGGTGGTACCCCTCGTCGGAGGTGCCGGCCATGCTGGTCAGGTCGACCACCACGCCACCGGCCACGGCCGCCGCGAAGCGGGGCTCCCGGCTGGTCAGGTAGCAGGTCATATACCCGCCGTAGCTGTACCCTGCGACCGCCAGCCGGTCCGGGTCGGCGATGCCCTCGGCGACCAGGGCGTCGACCGGCTCCAGGAAGTCCCGGGTGTCGGCCACGCCCCAGCCGCCGACCGCGCCGGTGAAGAAGGCCGAGCCGTAGCCGTCGCTGGCGCGCGGGTTGACCAGCAGCACGCTCCAGCCGCGGGCGACCAGCTCCTGGTGGTAGAGGTGGACCTCGTCGGCGGCGGCGTTCCAGGCGTTGTGCGGGCCGCCGTGGATGTCCAGCAGCAGCGGCGTCGCCCCGGTGGCGCCCGGGTCGCGGATCAGCCAGCCGGCCACCTCGGTGCCGTCGGAGATGGTGAAGGTCCGCTCGGTGCGCGCGAACCACTCCACCGCGGCCAGCGCCGCACCGACCCCGGTCCGCACGGTCAACTCGCCGGATGCCAGGTCCACCAGGGCGATCTCGCCGAACGAGGTGGGCGTGGCGAGGACGACGGCGGCGGCGCCACCGGCCACCGACGCGCCACTGACGACACAGCCGGTGCCCGCGACGACGGGGAGGGGATCACCGCCGTCGACGGGCACCGAGTAGAGGTGGGTGGCGCCCCGGTCGCGGACGGCGAAGAGCACCGTCGCGCCGTCGCCGGCCAGCTGCGGCAGCGCACCCGGGTAGCCGGGACCGCCCGGCATGACGTTGCGGTCCAGCGCGGCGGCCAGATCGGTGACCGGGGCGCCGTCGAGCGGAACGCGCAGCAGCCGGGCGTGCCCGACCGGCTCGCCCGGGTACCCGACGACGAGCAGCGCCGCACCGTCGGCGGTCCAGGTGACGGTGCCGGCGATGCCGTCGGCGAGCCCGACGACGCGCGGGGTGGCCCCCGGCGCGCCCAGCTCCAGCACGTGTACCGGAACCCGGGGCTCCAGATCGGCGTCGGGCGCGGTGGCGGCCGGGAAGGCCAGCCGGGTCCCGTCCGGCGACCAGGCCGGCGTACCGGCGTGCAAGTCGCCCTCGGTGACCTGCCGGCACCCGCCGCTGTCCAGCTCCACGACGTGCAGGTGGGTACGGGCGCCGCGGAGCAGGCCGGCGCCGTCGGCCCGGTGGTCCAGCCGCCGGGCGACCACCGGGTCGCTGGCCTTGCCGGGCGTGGTGTCCACCGGCGCGGTGAACGCCACGCGCCGTCCGTCCGGACTCCACACCGGGGCTCCGGCGCCCAGCGGCAAGGTGGTGACCGGCTCGGCTTCGCCACCGTCGGCGGGCAGCAGCCACAGCTGGGCCGGCCCGTCCTGGGCGCGCAGGAAGGCGATCCGGTCACCCGCGGGCGACCAGGCGGGCGAGGTGTCGGCGGGGCCACGGGTGAGCCGGCGCGGCTGCCCGTCCCGGGCGCCGACCAGCCAGAGTTCCCGGGCGCTGCGGTCGGCGTCGGCGTCGGCGGTGCGCCGCACGTACACGCAGCGCGCCCCGTCCGGGGAGAGGGCCGGCTGCTCGGGGACGGCGATGGCGGTCAGGTCGTCGATGCTCAGGCGACGGGTCACCGGCTGCTCCTCGGGGTGATGGGGTGGGCGGTGGCCAGCGTCGCGGCGGTGGCCGCGAAGTGGCAGGCGGCGCCGTGCCGGTGGGCGGGCGCCAGCGGTTCGGTGGTACGGCAGGCGTCCCGGTCCGCGCGGACCAGCGGGCCGACCGGGCAGCGGGGGTGGAAGCGGCAGCCGGCGGGCGGCTGGTGCGGGTCGGCCGGTTCGGCGTCGGCCACCGCGTCGGGCACGGCCACGGCGCTGCCGGCCGGCGCAGCGCTGGTTAGCAGTTCCCGGGTATACGGGTGCTGCGGGTCGGCCAGCAGCTCCTGCGCGGGACCGACCTCGACGATCCGGCCAAGGTACATCACCGCGATGATGTCGCTGACGTACCGGACGACGGCCAGGTTGTGCGAGATGAACAGGGTGGACAGGCGTAGCCGGCGGTGCAGGTCGCGGACCAGGTTGAGCACGGTGCCCTGGATGGAGACGTCGAGCGCGGAGGTGATCTCGTCGGCGATGAGTACCTGTGGCCGCCCGGCCAGCGCCCGGGCCAGGGCGACGCGCTGGCGCTGCCCGCCGGACAGCTCCGCCGGGTAGTGCCCGGCCCGGTCCGGTTCCAGCCCGACCAGCTCCAGCAGGCGGGCCACCTCGGCGCGCCGCCCGGCCCGCCCGGCCACCGCGCCGCGCGGGATCGCCTCGGCGATACAGGCGCCGATGCCCATCCGCGGATCCAGCGACGAGTAGGGGTCCTGGAACACCAGCTGTACCGGCCGCCGCCCGCGTGCCGGGGCCGCCCCGTCCACCAGGATCCGGCCGCTGTGCAGCGGGTTGAGCCCGACGGCGGCGCGGGCCAGGGTGGACTTGCCGGAGCCGGACTCGCCGACCAGCCCGACCACGGCGCCGTCCGGCACAGTGAGACTCACCCGGTCGACGGCGGTCAGCCCACGCCGGCCGCCGAAGCGCACCGTGACGTCCTCGAAGCGCAGCTCACTCACCGACGGACACCTCCCGACGGGGAGCCGGCACGGGCACCGGGCCGCCCCGGTGCCAGGCTGCCGCCACCGCGTCGGCGTGCCAGCAGGCCACCAGTTGCCCGGGCGGACCGCCGGCCGCCCCGGGCCCGGCGGTGGAACCAAGCCCCGACCCGGTGCCGCCGTGGACATCCGCCAGCGGCGGCGAGGCGGTGACAGAGTGGACATCCGCCAGCGGCGGCAGAGCGCTGACAGGCTGGACATCGGCCAGCGGCGACGAGGTGTTCACGGACCGGGCATCGACCAGTGGCGGCTCGGCGCTGACGCACTGGGCATCGGCGAAGCGGCAGCGGGGCGCGAAGGCGCAGCCGGGCTGGGGGCGGCCGGGGTCCGCGGGGCGGCCGGGGATCACGGCGAGCGGTGCGTCCCGGTCGGTGGACAGGTCGGGGACGGCGGCCAGCAGGGCCCGGGTGTACGGGTGCCGGGCGGCGGTGTGCAGCTGCGCGGCGGGCAGCTCCTCGACGATCCGGCCGGCGTACATCACCAGTACCCGGTCGCAGACCTGCCCGACCACGGTGATGTCGTGGCTGATCAGCAGCAGCGCCACCGCGTCGGCGGCCCGGATGTCGGCCAGCAGCCGCAGCACCTGGCGCTGCACGGTGACGTCCAGCGCGGTGGTCGGCTCGTCGGCGATGATCAGGGCGGGCGTACCCATGAGTCCGGCGCCGATCATGGCGCGCTGCCGCATGCCGCCGGAGAACTCGTGTGGGAACTGCCCGGCGCGCCGGGCCGCGGCCGGTACCCGCACCGCGCGCAGCCGGTCGACCGCCCGGGCGAACGCGGCCCGCCGGCCCAGCCCCTGGTGGGTGGTGGCCACCTCGGCCAGTTGCCGGCCCACCCGCATGGTGGGGTTGAACGAGGTCATCGGGTCCTGGAAGACCATGGCCAGCGAGGTGCCCAGCAGTCGCCGCCGCGTCGGCCCGCCGCCGCTGGTCAGGTCGGTACCGAGGAACTCCAGCCGGTCCACGTCGACCCGGCCGGGCTCCTCGATGAGCTGGGCGATGGCCAGCGCGGTGAGGCTCTTGCCGGAGCCCGATTCGCCGACGATGCCGACCGCCTCGCCCCGGCGCATGGTGAAGCTGACCCCGCGGACCGGGGTGACCGGGCCGGGGAAGCTGACCCGCAGCCCTTCCACCGCGAGCAGCAGGTCCAGCTGCGCCGGTACGGCGTCGTCCTGGTCGGCCGGCACGGCGTGGTCCTGGTCGGCCGCCACGGCGTGGTCCTCGTCGGCCGCCACGGCTGGTTGCCGCTCCCCGGTCTCGGCGCCGTGTCGCTCCCCGGTCTCGGCGCCGTCCCGGTCCGGCGGCGTCCCGAAGCCGGGCAGCGCGGTCACGGTGGTGGCCGCCCGGGTGGAGCCCGCGAGGGTCGTGGCGATGGCCTCGCCGAAGAGGTTGAAGGCCAGCCCGGCGACCACCACGGCGAGGCCGGGCGCCAGGGCGGCGGACGGGTGGACGTAGATGCTGGTGACGCCCTCGCCGAGCAGCCGGCCCCAGTCGTAGGCGGGCGCCTGCACGCCGAGGCCGAGGAAGGACAGGCCGGCGAAGGCGAGCAGCGCGTTGCCGGCGCCGATGGTCGCGTTGACCACCAGCGGCTCGCCGATGTTGGGCAGCACGTGCCGGGTCAGCAGCCGGAACCGACCTACTCCGGCGATCCGGGCGGCGGCGATGAAGTCCAGGCCGGCGATCCGGGCGGTCAGGGTCTGGGTGAGCCGGGCGAAGCCGGGCGCGCCGGCCAGCCCGATAGCCAGCAGGGCGCCACGCTCCCCCACGCCGAAGATGACGGCGAAGAACAGCGCCAGCAGCAGGCCGGGGAAGGCCACCGCGATGTTGACCGCCGCCGCCACCAGCCGGCCGGCCCGCGGGCCGAGCAGCACCGGGGCGGTACCCAGCAGCAGCCCCACCACGACGCCGATGGCGGTGGCGGTCAGCGCCAGCCGGACCGAGAGCCGGGTGGCGACCAGTACCCGGTAGAAGATGTCCCGGCCCAGGTTGTCGGTACCGGCCAGGTGCCGGCCGGAGGCGCCCTGCAGCAGGTGCGCCGGGTCCACCGTGGCCGCCCGGTCGCCCCACAGCACAGGCGCCAGCAGGGCCAGCAGCAACACCCCGGTCAGCGCGACGGCGGCCACCGCGCCCAGCGGGGTACGCGGCACCGCCCGCCACCTGGATCTGCCCGGCACCGGTCAGCTCTCCCGGATCGTGGAGCGCGGGTCGAGCAGCGCCAGCGCCACGTCGACCAGCAGGTTGACCAGGAGCACGCCGGCGCCGTAGACGAGCACCACGCCCTGCACCACGGAGTAGTCCTTGGCCACGATCGACTGCACGATGGTGCTGCCCAGCCCCGGCCAGGCGAAGACGCCCTCCACCAGGACGGTGCCGGCGACCATGGCGCCGAGCAGCAGGCCGCCCAGGGTGATGGTGGCGGTCAACGAGTTGGGCAGGGCGTGGCGCAGGTAGACCCGGCCGGCGGGCAGCCGCTTGGCGCGGGCGGTACGCAGGTAGTCGGCGCGCAGCACGGCGAGGGTCTCCACCCGGACGATGCGGGCCAGCACCACGGCCGGCCCGAGCGCCAGGGAGAGCACCGGCAGGACGTAGGAGCCGGGGCCGGCGCGGCCGGCGACCGGTGCCCAGGCCAGGCGTACCCCGAACAGGTAGACCAGGCCGACGCCGACCAGGAAGTCCGGGACGGCGGCGAGGATCACGCTGGTGGAGGTGAACGCCAGCTCGGCGGGGCGGCGCCGGCCGCCGCGGGTGAGCACCGCCATCACCAGGCCGAGCGGTACGCACACCAGCACCGCGACGAGGAAGGCCAGCACGGCCAGTTGCAGGGTGGCCGGCAGCCGGTCGGCGATGGTCTGCGAGACCGGCAGGCCGGAGATGATCGAGCTGCCCAGCTCGCCGGTGCACACGCCGCGCAGGTAGTGCAGGTACTGCAGCCAGAGCGGGTCGTCCAGGCCGAGCGCCGCCCGGCGGGCCGCCACCAGCTGGGGCGAGGCGGTGGTACCGAGCGCGGCGCGTACCGGGTCGCCGGGGATCAGGTGGATCATGGCGAAGGACGCGGTGACCAGCACCCAGAGCGAGACCGCGAGGCGCCCGAGGCGGCGGCCGGCGAAGCGCAGCCAGGCGCTGTCGCTGACCCGGGCGCGGGCGTCGGCGATCGCACTGGTCACCGGGTTCACCTCCTGTCCGACCTGCGGGTACACCAGATCCTGCCGACGCGCCCGGCGCCGGTGTTCGTCCGCGCCGACAACCTGGCCGGGGCGTTGCTGTGCGCCCGCACAAGGCGCGCCGTCGGCGTGGACGGCGAGCGGGCGCCGTGCGGCCGTGGCCGGACGGCGCCCGCTGGGGGCGCGGTGGATCAGGCGAGCATCCGGATCGAGCCGGGGATGATCGCGCCCTCCCCCAGCTCGAAGGTGGCGCCCTGGCCGAAGGTCGGCACGTTGGAGCTGACGAACGGCACCAGGTCGACGTGCTGGAACAGCGCCTTGTCGGCGGCATTCCACTGGGCGCAGCCGGCGTCCCCGGCCTGCCCGGAGGCGGCCTGCACGGCGGCGGTGTACCCGCTGTTGTTGATGTTGGCGAAGTTGGTCCCGTCCGGCGCGGTGGGACCGGACACGAACGGCACCAGCTGGCTGGGCAGGGTCAACCCGAGCGGGATGAACACCGCGCCCCAGGACGCCTGGCCGCCGACGATCTGGCTGCCGGCCTCGGCGTCGGTCATGCCGTGCAGGGTGACGTCGACGCCGACCGCCTTCCACAGCGTCTGGGTCAGCTCGGCGCCGGCCTGCGCGCCCTGGCCGATGCTGGTGGCGTAGTACACCGCCATGGTCAACTTCGCGCCGTTCTTGGTGCGTACCCCGTCGGCGCCGGCGGTCCAGCCGGCCGCGTCCAGAGTGGCTTTGGCGGCGGCCACGTCGTGCGCGGGCAGGTTGCCGGTGACCGTGTCCTGCGGGCACGGGCCGCCGCCCAGGCCGATCAGGCCGGTGGCCGGCTTGCCGCTGCCGCTGCTCACCACCTGGCCCAGCTGGGCCAGGTCGAGGGCCTGGGTGAGGGCCTTGCGGACCGCCTCGTCGGCGCCCGGGGCGCCGGCCTTCTGGTTGAACCACAGCTCGCCCAGCGGCGCCTGGACGTCGCGCTCCAGCGGCTTGCCGGCCCGGACCCGCTGCTGGTCGGGGCCGACGATCTGCACGCTGTTGACCGCCTTGGTCAGCAGCAGGTTCGCCGCCGTCGACTCGTTCGTGACGATCTTGAGGACGACCTTGTCGGGCAGCCCCTGCTGGCTGGTCTTCCAGTCGCCGGGGCCCCAGGCGTAGTCGGTGCGCCGGGTGAACGTGTAGTGGTCGCCGGCCACGGCCTCGGTGAGGGTGAACATGCCGGTGCCGTCCGAGCCCTGCTTGAGCAGGTCCCGGTTGGCCATCCCCTTGCCGCAGACGATCTGCAGGCCGCCGACGTCACGGACCAGGAACGGGTCGGGCGCCGGCGAGGTGACCGTGACGGTGCCCGCGGTGTCGTCGCCGACGGCGGTGGCGGTGGGCGGGACGTAGACGCCGATCCGGCTGGAGGCGTTCTTCGGGTCGCCCACGAAGGTGATGTTGGCGGCTACCTGGGTGGCCGTCAGCGGGGTACCGTCCGCGCAGGTCACGCCCTTGCGCAGGGTGTACGTGGCGCTGGTCGCGCTGCCCTCCCACTGCTGGGCGAGCCCGGCCACCGGGGCGCCCTTGGCGTCGATGTTGATCAGGCTGTCGTAGAGGAACCGGTCCGCCTGCTGCGCCGAGGAGAGCGAGGTGAAGTGCGGGTCCAGGTTGCCCGGGTCGGCGCTGAGCACCATGGTGAACGTCTTGCCGTTGGCCAGCTGTTCTCCGCCCGACGCGCCGGAGGAGCCGTTTCCGCAGGCGGCGAGCGCGGAAAGCGCCAGCGCGCCGGCCGCCGCGAGGGCGGTCCGAGATCTCATCGTGCCTCCAAGGGGGTACCCCGGACGGGTCGGTGCGGCCCGGGCGGGTCGGGTGCGGGGTGGTCGTCCGTCCCGGGTGGGCCGGGGCGGACGGGGTGTCAGGCGGACCGGCGGGTGGCCCGGCCGCTGTGGATGTAGAGCGCCCGGCCGGTGCCGTCGTCGCCCAGGAACACGTGCGAGAGGTGGATCCCCATCCGGGGCTCCAGCTGGACGAACGTGTCGCCGTCGTGGCGCAGCAGTTGGTAGCGCTCGGGCTGGGCGCCGAGTTCGGCGAGGATGCCGCGCGGCGTCTCGGACAGCCAGAGCCGGCCGGCGTCGTCGGTGTCGACGCTCAGTTCGGCCACCTCGCTGGTGTAGACGCCGCGGTAGCGCCCGGCGTCCACCGGCTGCGGGTCGGCCGGCGGTGTCCGGTGCGCCGGCATCGCCACGTCGGCCAGCTCGGCCAGCAGGTGGCGGTACACCTCGGTGTACAGCCCGATCGGGTTGCCGCCGTTGGTGAGCAGGGCGATGGCCAGGTTGCGGTCGGGGACGATGCGCAGGAACGCGGACTGGCCGATGGTGCCGCCGTCGTGGCCGATCACCTCCCGCCCGGACCAGGTGAACAGCTCCCAGCCCAACCCCCAGGCGCTGCCCATCAGCCCGATGTCGGGGACGGTGACCTGCGGCCGGCGCATGGCGGCGACGCTGTCGGCGCCGAGCACCCGGGTGCCGTCGGCGGCCGTACCGCCGGCCAGGTGCATGGCGGCGAAGGCGAGCAGGTCGCCCGGGGACATGGCGAGCATGGCGCCGGCCGGGGCGTTGGAGCGCACCAGTGCCCAGACGGGGGCGGGTACCGGCGCGGCGTCCGGGTCGGGCTGCAGGTGCCCGACGGCCGCCCGGTGCAGGATGGCGTCGTAGGCGTCGGCGGCGGCGTGGCGCAGTCCGAGCGGGGCGAACAGGTGCTGGCGCAGGCAGTCGTCGTAGGGCTTGCCGCGCAGTACCTCGACGATGCGACCGAGGACGCAGAAGCCGGCGTTGTTGTAGGAGAACATCTCGCCGGGCGGGAAGAGCTGGGCGGTGTCGGCCAGGGTGGCGACGTACTTCTCGACGCAGTCGTCGCCCTTGCCGGTGTCGGTGAACAGGTCGCCCTCGAAGCCGGCGGTGTGCGCGAGCAGCTGCCGGGTGGTGACGGCGGCCGCGGCGTGCTCGTCGGCCAGCCGGAAGTCGGGCAGGTAGCGCCGGACCGGGGCGTCCAGGTCGAGCAGGCCGTCGTCGACCAGCTGCATGACCAGGGTGGTGGTCCACACCTTGGTGATCGAGCCGATCTGGAACACCGATCCGGTGGTCGCCTCGACCCCGGTGGCGGTGCTGAGCAGGCCGGCAGCGTGCTCGACGAGCTCGCCGTCGAGGGACACCGCGACGGCGGCGCCGGGGACGTCGTACCGGGCCAGCAGGGCCGGCAGGTGCTCCCGGAGCCAGTCGCCGGCCTCGTTCAGTTTCGACATGGCCGTCACCCTAGGTGCGGTGACGGGCGCCGTATTCGTACCGTCGGACGAGCGCCGGGGGCCGGCACTATCCGCCCGGACGAAGCGCCGAACCGGACACCAAGGACATCCAGCTCAACTGACTCGAAGCACAGCACCGGGTCCCCTGCTGGGGACCCGGTGTCGGCGGGTCAGGCCTGCGGCGCGGTGACGTCCACCATCCAGGCGGTGCCGAACTTGTCGGTGCACTGGCCGAATTCGTCACCCCACGGCTGCTTCTCGAACGGGATCGTGACGGAGCCGCCGTCGGACAGCTTCTCCCAGTAGCCCTTGAGCAGGTCGCCGTCGTCACCGCTGAGGCTGATGACGACGCTGTCGCCCGGGGTGTGCGGCATGCCGGGCGGGATGTCGGAGGCCATCAGGGTGTACCCGGCCTCGGTCTGCAGCATCGCGTGCATGACCTGGTCGGCGACGGCCGGATCGGGCGCGCCGAATTCGCCGAACGTGGAGATCGTCAGGTTGCCGCCGAACACGTTCTGGTAGAACTGCATGGCCTCCCGGGCCTGCCCGGCGAAGCCGATGTACGGGTTGAGACGCGAGCCCACAGCATCCTCCTTGATCGTGGTACCACCAGTCCCCTGCAGCCTATGACCGGCCTGTGACATCCGGAGCGGATCGCCACCGGACTGGCACCCCGGCCTGCGGCGCCGCACAGCGGGGACGGGTGCGGTCGGCCGGCCCGGGGCGTGCCGGCGGGGCCGGGCGCCGCCCGGGGCCGAGACGGGAGTGCCGGCACCCTGCCCCGGCGGGGGCAGGGTGCCGGCGGCCGCCCGGGCCGGCGGGCAGCGGAGCGGAGTCGTGGGTTACCAGGCGGGCGGATGGTGCATCGGGGACCTGTCCGGGCCGGCCTGCGACGGCCGGAAGGTGTCCCGGCTGCGCAGCACCGCGGCGCCGTCGAGGACCGGATCGATCTCGTTGCGGGGCGCGATGTACTGGGCGGTCAGCGTGTCCACGCCGGTGCCGCCGGTACTCGTCGGGCGGTAGGTCACCGTCGCGGCGCGGCTGGAAGCGGCTTCGACGACGCCCGGTCGCCACGAGCCGCCACGGTAGATCCAGACCGGGTCGGTCGGCAGATAGCTGTCGGTGGGGGCGATGTCCGTGGTGGCTCGACCACCGGGATCGACGCTGGGAGCTGGCATCCTGCCTGGCCTCCTTCATCCAGACGCGGTGTGACGGCGGCTTGACAACTGTCGCCGCCGGTGCGCTTGGCCTGGTACATGGCGAGGTCGGCCTGGTGCAACGCACGTACCAGAGAAGTGCCGTCGGTCAGATCGGCGAAGCCGATCGACGCGGTGACCGAGAGGCTGTGGCCGCCGAACCGGATAGGTGCGGCGACCAGTGCGGCAAGGGACGGAACATCGGGGTGGGCCGGCGCGCCGGCCCGGGGCAGGATCAGCGCGGCGAACTCGTCGCCACCGAGCCGGGCGACCGGATTGTCGTCGGCGTAGCCGGCCAGCCGGCGGGCGATGGTGACCAGGACGTGGTCGCCGGCGGCGTGCCCGTAGCGGTCGTTGACGCATTTGAAGTTGTCGAGATCGAGCAGGACGACGACGGCCGGACGACGGGCCGAGTCGGCGAGCAGCATTGCGCCCCGCTGGAAGAAGGCGCGTCGGTTGGGCAGGTCGGTGAGCGGGTCGTGGCTGGCGGCGTGGCACTGCACGCGCAACTCGTCACGGAGCTTGCGCAGCTGCGCGTCGGCGTGGCGGGCGCGCAGGTAGCCGGACCAACCCAGCGCGGTACCCGCCAGGCCGAGCGCGCCGAAGGACAGGGTGAACGGATCCAGCATCTCGATCACCCTGAGTCAATATCGGTCAACCGGCAGTGGTACCCCGTCGTGTCGTGATGCCCCAGGCCAGGCCGGGGTCGCACGGCCAACGTGCCAATCATCGCTACGGCCCCCCAGTCGCGGAAAGTGACGGGCATGTACCAATGCACATGCGTTATCATCCGCGTTGTGAGGTGCATTCGCAAGAGCAGATGCACGTGCACGAATTTCGTGTCCCCTCGGGCGAGTAGGTAAGCGAGAACGATGTACTCCACCCGCAACGGCATGCCTGCTCTCGAACTCGGCGCCGTCACCTGGCAGAAGTCCCGCCGCAGCAACCCCAGCGGCAACTGCGTCGAGCTGGCCGGACTCCCCGACGGCGCGGTTGCGGTGCGGAACTCCCGCGACCCGTACGGCCCGGCGCTCATCTACACCCGGGACGAGTGGGCGGCCTTCATCGCCGGCGCCCGCGACGGCGACTTCGACCACCTGATGCAGGCCGACTGACCGGCGACCCACCCGGCCGCCGGCCCGACCGTCCGCGGTGGACGGTCGGCGCACCGGGCCCGGCTGGCGCACATTTCGCGGCGCGGGGTGGATCCGATCACGCTGCGGTCATGTCATAGTTACCAGCAGCCGAGCGGGGACGGCCGACGTATTGGTCGATCGGGAGGATCGGACAGTGACGACAGGCGGCCAGGAGGCAGCGGCCAGCGGACCCACCGCGCTACGCATGCTGCTGGGTGCGCACCTGCGACGGCTGCGCGAGGCCCAGGACATCACCCGGGAGACCGCCGGCTGGGAGATCCGCTCGTCGGAGTCCAAGATCAGCCGACTGGAGCTGGGTCGGGTGAGCTTCAAGGAGCGCGACGTCAGCGACCTGCTCACCCTCTACGGCGTGGACGACGAGGAGGAGCGCGGCCGGCTGCTGGCACTGGCCCGGGAGGCCAACAACCCCGGCTGGTGGCACCGCTACGGCGACGTGCTGCCCAGCTGGTTCCAGTCCTACCTGGGCCTGGAGGCGGCCGCCGTCCTCATCCGCAACTACGAGGTGCAGTTCGTCCCCGGCCTGCTGCAGACCGAGGAGTACGCCCGCGCGGTGGTCATGCTCGGCCACGCGCACACCGGCACGCACGAGGTGGACCGTCGGGTACACCTGCGGCTGGAGCGGCAGCGGCTGCTCACCCGGGCGCGCCCGCCGCAGGTCTGGGCGGTCATCGACGAAGCCGTGCTGCGCCGCCCGATCGGTGGGGCGAAGGTGATGCGGGCACAGATCGAAGCCCTCATCGAAGCCACCGAGTTGCCGAACATCCGGCTGCAGGTGATCGGGTTCCACGTCGGCGGACACGCGGCCGCCGGCGGCGCCTTCAGCATCCTGCGCTTCCCCGACCAGGACCTGCCCGACGTGGTCTACGTCGAGCAGCTGACCAGCGCGCTCTACCTGGACAAGCGGGAGGACGTCGAGTATTACGCCACCGCGATGGAGCGGCTGTGCATCGAAGCCGACCCGCCGGAGCGTACCGGCCAGATCCTGCGGGACACCCTCAAGCAGCTCGGCGGCTGATCCGCGGGTGATGCCAAAGGGGGCTGGTGTCCACTGTGGACACCAGCCCCCTTTGGCTTGAGCAGCAACGGTCAGGAGCGGGCCCACTGCTGGTTGCTACCGCCGTTGCAGGTCCAGATCTCCATCTTCGACCCGTTGGCGGTGGCGCCGCTGGTGACGTCCAGGCACAGCCCGGAGCCGACCCCGGTGACCGTGCCGTTGGCGTTGATGTTCCATTGCTGGTTGGTACCGCCGTTGCAGTCCCACAGCTCCACCTTGGTACCGGCGGCGGTGGCCGCACCGGTGACGTCGAGGCACTTGTTGCCGTAGACGCGCAGTTCCCGGGCGGCGGTGAGGGTCCACGACTGGTTCGCCCCGCCGCTACAGTCCCAGATGTCGATCTGCACGCCGTTGGTGGTGGACGAGTTGGGCACGTCCAGGCAGCGGCCGGAGCCCACCCCGCGCAGGATCGCCGCGCCGGTGGGGCCGCCGGTCGGGCCGCCGCCGGCGCCCACGGTGCCGGTCGCCGTGTCCACGGTCCAGCTGGACTGGCAGGTCATGCTGACGGTGCCGCCGTTGACGGTGAGCGGCTCCCAGACGTAGCGGGAGTCGGCCAGGTTGCCCGAGTTCCACCGGTCACCCAGGTACAGGTAGCTGGTGGTGCTGCTGCCGGTGACCGGCAGGATGGCGGTGGTCTGCGAGTTGCAGGTGTTCGTCCCCGACGGGGCGAAGCTGCGGAACGAGCTCCAGGTGCCGGTGATCGAGCTGGCGGTGGCGTACTGGTTGTCGTTGGTGGACCAGCCGGTCAGGTGCGAACCGAAGATGTAGTACGTCCCGTTGATCTTCGCCAGCGCCGGTCCCTCGTACTGGTTGAGGGTCTTGACCAGTGAGGTGACGCTGAGGAAGTCGGCGGACAGCTGGTAGATCTGCAGCTTGGCGCTGGTCCGGTCCTCGCTGATGAAGTAGCCGGTGGAGCCGTCCAGGAACAGTGTGTCGTCCAGGCTGTCGTGGCCCAGCGGCTTGAAGCTGCCCCGGTAGGTGTAGGAGCCGCAGACGCTGGAGCTGGTCGCCACGCCGGCCCGGCGCTCGCTGTAGCTGGTGTTGTCGATGTGCATGTACATGACGTACTGGCCGGTGGTGGGGTTGGCGATCACGTGCGGCCGCTCGACGATGCGGTTCGGGCCGAGGTCACCGCTGGCCTGCCGGGTGAGCACGTTGCCGACGAACGTCCACGACTTGAGGTCGGTGGAGGAGTAGCAGCGCACGTTCTGGAACGGCGAACCGTTGGTCTTGTCCTCACCGAGCCAGTAGTAGACACCGCCGACCTGGATGATGCCTTCGCCGTGCGCCTGGATCACCGCGCCGGAGGTGTCGGTCCAGACGGTGCCGGGGGTGACGGTCACCGTGGCCGCGGCGGCCGGCCAGGCCACGAACAGCACCAGCAGGGGTACGAGGAGCAGCGTTGCCAGTTTTCTCATGAAGCGTCCAGTCTCGCAAGGAGGGTGCGCTGCCGGGGTGCGCGGGGAAAATCGCACCGCCCCGGCGGCGGACGGACGCCGGTGGGCGGGCGATATGCATTGACGATAGTCGAATGGCAACGTGCGGCAAAGCCTTGACCCATGCAGTGGGCGGCCGGAACCCTTCTTGGTGGTGGGGAGAGCGCTCTCACGTGTCCCCCACACCTCCGTCCCAGTGGACGGCCCCCGCCGCGGCCTGGCCAGCCGCGGCGCCGGTCGCGCCCCGCGGACGGCGCGGACAGCGCGCGTAGCGCTGAAAGGGAAGGCGACGTGTTCGTCCAACCGCGCCCCGGCCGCTCCACCGGCCGCCCCCGTCCCCTGTTCCGGCTCCGGACCGCGCTGGTCGCGCTGCTGCTGGCCGCCAGCGTGACCGCGGCCGTGCTGGCCGGCACCGTCGCCAGCCAACCGGCCTTCGCCGACACCGTGCCCGCCCCGCCCGCCGGCTGGACCACCGTGTTCGGCGACAACTTCGCCGGCGCCGCCGGTTCGGCGCCGTCGGCGGCGAACTGGTTCTACGACATCGGCACCGGCTACGGCACCGGCGAGAAGGAGCACACCACCAACTCGACCAGCAACGTCTACCTGGACGGCAACGGCCACCTGGTGCTCAAGGCCATCAACAGCGGGGGCAGCTGGATCTCCGCCCGGATCGAGAGCACCCGCAGCGACTTCGCCGCCCCACCCGGCGGCAAGCTGCAGATGTCCGCCTCCATCCTGCAGCCCAACCCGGCCAGCGGCCTGGGCTACTGGCCGGCGTTCTGGGCGCTGGGCGCCCCGATGCGCACCGGCGGTGGCTGGCCGCAGTCCGGTGAGATCGACATGATGGAGGACGTCAACGGCCTCAACGAGGCGTCGCAGACGCTGCACACCGCCGGCCCCAGCCCGGGCCACGCTCTGATCGGCTGCCCCGGCGCCGGGTCCAGCTGCCAGACCGGCTACCACACCTACTCGGTGATCATCGACCGGACCGACACCGCCGCCGAAACCCTGCAGTTCCTGATGGACGGGGTGGTGGAGAGCACCATCACGCAGGCGTCGGTCGGGGCCAGCGCCTGGCAGCAGGCGATCGACCACGGCTTCTTCATCATCTGGGACCTGGCCATGGGCGGGAACTACCCGGACGGCGTGTCCGGCCAGACCACCCCCACCGCGGCGACCTCCTCGGGCGCCTCGATGAGCGTGGCCTGGGTCGCCGTCTACGAGCAGGGCGGCAACACCACCCCCACCGGGACAGCCACCGCCACCGGGCAGGCCAAGGGCCTGAACGGACTGTGCCTGGCCAACCAGAACTCGCTCAACGCCGCGAGCAACCCGATCACCGTGGCCGCCTGCGGCGGGGCCGCCGGCCAGCAGTGGTCGCCGTACACCGACGGCACGCTGCGTACCCAGGGCGGCTGCCTGGACGCGGTGTCCGCCGGCAAGACCAGCGGCACGCTGGTCGACTGGTACCCGTGCAACGGCACCACCGCGCAGGGCTGGACCCGGCAGGCCAACGGCACCCTGGTCAACACCAACTCCGGGCTGTGCCTGACGGTGCCGGGCGGCAACACCGGGGCGCGGCTGGACATCGAGACCTGCACCGGCTCGGCGCAGCAGGTCTGGACCCTGCCCAGCGGGTCGGGTAGCGGCAACACGGTCACCGTCGCCAACCCCGGCAACCAGACCTCCACCGCGGGGACGGCGGTGAGCCTGCAGGTGCAGGCCACCGACTCGGCAGCCGGGCAGACCCTCAGCTACAGCGCCGCCGGTCTGCCCGCTGGCCTGACCATCAACCCGTCCACCGGGCTGATCACCGGCGCCCCGACAGCCGGGACGTCCAGCGTCACGGTCACCGCCACGGACACCACCGGGGCGGCCGGCTCCACCACGTTCACCTGGACGGTGACCGGTGGAACCGGTGGCACGTGCGGTACCACCAACGTGGCGCTGCACCAGCCGGCGACCGGCTCGTCGAACGAGGGCGCCTTCGGCCCGGGCAACGCGGTCGACGGCAACCTGGCGACCCGCTGGTCGAGCGGGTTCAGCGACCCGCAGTGGCTGCAGGTCGACCTGGGCCGCACGTACCAGGTCTGCCAGGTGGTGCTCAACTGGGAGGCCGCCTACGCCAAGGCGTTCCAGGTCCAGCTCTCCGCCGACGGCGTCACCTGGACGAGCATCTACTCCACCAGCACCGGCACCGGGGGCGTCCAGACGCTGAACGTCACCGGCAGCGGGCGCTACATCCGGATGCTCGGCACCACCCGGGCCACCGCCTACGGGTACTCGTTGTGGGAGTTCAGCGTCTACGCCACCGGGAGCACCGGCGGCGGTGGCTGCGGTACCAGCAACGTGGCGCTGGGCCACCCGACCACCGCCTCCTCGCAGGAGAACGCCGGCACCGCCGCCGGCAACGCGGTGGACGGCAACACCGGCACCCGCTGGTCGAGCGCGTTCAGCGACCCGCAGTGGCTGCAGGTCGACCTGGGCGCCTCGATGTCGCTGTGCAAGGTGGTGGTGAGCTGGGAGGCCGCCTACGCCAAGGCGTTCCAGCTGCAACTCTCCACCGACGGCGCGACCTGGACGACCATCTACTCCACCAGCACCGGCACCGGCGGCACCCAGCCGATCACCGTCGCCGGGACCGGCCGCTACCTGCGCCTCTACGGCACCGCCCGGGCCACCGCCTACGGCTACTCCCTCTGGGAGCTGCAGGCCTACCTGGGCTGACCGGGAAGGTGGCCGCCGGTCCGGGCCGGGCCGGCGGCCACCCCGTTCAGCTCACCACGGGCGCGGTCGCCGCGCGTTCGGCGAGGCTGCGTTCGACGCAGAACTCGTTGCCCTCCGGATCGGCGAGTACGAGCCAGCCGGTGCCGTCGGGCCGGCGGTGATCAGCGACCAGGGTGGCTCCCAGCCCGAGCAGCCGGGCGGCCTCCTCGTCGCGGGTCCGGTCGGCCGGCGCCACGTCCAGGTGGACGCGGTTCTTGACCACCTTGGCGTCGGGCACCCCGATGAACAGCAGGCCCGGTCCCGCATCCGGGGCGAGCAGGAGCGCCTCCGGATCCGCCGGAGCGTTCGGGTTGGCCGGGTCCTCGTGGTAGCCGGTGACCTCGTGCCAGAACGCCGCCAGCGCGTACGGGTCGGCACAGTCGACAGTGATGTGACGGATGAGCGCGGTCATACAGGTCCTTCGCGTAGGCGCGCGCCCGCGAGCGGCAGCGTCCGTCAGCGGATCGCGGGAGGCGCGGAATGACAGGGGAACACGGCCGCACCTCCTCCCTCATCCTGAGGCTCTCCTCGTTGGGACGCCTCGATCAGTATGCCAACCCGCCGACGGCCCCACCACCCGGCCGCGCGCCCACGACACCGGGCGGTTGTGAGGTGGTCAGTGCGCCGCCGCCATGGTGGGTACGCCGTGCGGGTAGCTGTCCAGTACCCGTGGGCGCGGTTGCAGCAGTGGGCGCAGTTCGGCACTGAGCAGCGCCACGTCGGCCGGTGGCAGCCAGAGCAGTGCCCGGCGCAGGTAGATGCTCCACGAGTCGGGTCGGGGGAAGGCGGTCAGCCGCGGGACCAGCGGCGCGATCTCCACCCCGCCGGGGTAGGGCACCAGGCCTGTGACCCGCAGCCGGCACTGCGAGTGGTATCGCCGGCCGGCCAGTTCCAGGGCTTCGTCGAGCGGGCGTACCGGGCCGGTGACCCGGGCCTGGCCGATCACCCGGCCACGGTCCCGGGTCGAGTTGTGCCAGGCCCCCCTGGTCGCGTAGAGCAGCAGCTCGTCGCCCTGCGCCAGGGCGGCGACTTCGGCGCGCGGCGTGGCCGGGAAGGACAATCGTTCCTCGCGCAGCAGCCAGGAGATGGCCTCCCGCTCACTGAGCACGACGAGGTACGTCTCGGTCATGCGCACGAGGGTAACCGGCTACCGGGTGCCAGCCGGGCGGAGCGCGCCGGACGCGCGGGTGGGGTGTGTGGCACGCGATAGCCTGCAGCCGTGGTCGCCGCGCTGGAGCTGTACCTGGACGAGAGCGCCGACCGGCGGCTGCGCCGGCTCTGGGACGCGCTGGAGTCGGCCGGCGTACCGACCCTGCGCGACCTCACCCACCGCCGGCACCGCCCGCACCTGTCCCTGCTCGCCGCCGCCGCCCTGGACGGCGCCGCGGTGGCCACGGCGCTGGTCGGCTTCCCGGTGGCCGCGCCGCTGCCCCTGCACCTGGACCACATCGGACTGTTCCGCGGCCGGGTGCTGTGGCTCGGCCCGGCCCCCACCGCCGAGCTGCTGGCCCGGCATCGGGCGGTGCACGAGCGGCTGGCCGGCTTCGACGCCTTCGACGAGTACCGGCCGGGCGCCTGGGTGCCGCACTGCACGCTGTCGATGCGGGTACCGCACGCAGTGCTGCCGGTGGCGCTGCGACTGTGCCTGGACGTGCTGCCGATCGCCGGTACCGTCGTCGGGGCCGCCGTGGCCGACCACGGGCGCGGGATGTACGTACCGCTGTGACTGCCCGGGGGACGACCCTCGGTCCACCCCGCGCGCCGCGCGTTGCGCGTGCTGGCCGGTACCCCTTCTGATAGACAGCAATCACCCTCTGCGCCGCACCGACGCGGGATGCGATGAAGGGATGTTCCCCCCATGATCAGATCCAGGCAGCGACTGGCCGGGACGGCGGTGACCGCCGTGCTGGCGGCACTGGCGCTGGCGGCGGCGGGTCAGCCGGCGTCAGCGGCCCCGGCCGGCGTCGCCCACGGCTCGCACGCCACCCGCCCCTCCCCGGTCGACCCCGGTTCGGCCGCCGCGCGGGTCCGCCCGCACGCGACCGTCAAAGAAACCCATACCGTCCCGAACGAGCTGCTCAAGGAGCAGTTCGCCGAAGGCGAGGAGGACGAGGCCGGCGACGCGCCGACACTGTCCGCACTCTGCCAGTCCTACATCGGCAAGCCCAACCCCTACCGCAACCCGGCGCCCAACGTGGACGCCATCCTGGGCGACTCGATCGTCTCGGTCGGCAGCCAGCAGGGCTGCTCGTCGGCACAGAACGAGACGACGATCGCGGTCAACCCGTACAACCCGCGCAACATCGTCGCCGGCTCCAACGACTACCGGCTGTTCAACAGCCGCGAGCAGCGCAACGACTCCACCGGCGTGGCACTGACCAGCTTCGACGGCGGGCGTACCTGGAAGAACGTGGTGCTGCCGAAGCTGAACTTCCAGACCGGCGGCGTGGGCGCGCTGAACTACATGGACAGCGCCGGTGACCCGGCGATCGCCTTCGGCCCGCACAACACCGTCTACTACGCCAACCTGGTGTTCAGCCGGACGGTGCCGGCCGACGGCTCCCAGCAGGCCAGCGGGCTGACCGTGTCGGTCTCCCACGACGGCGGCCTGACCTGGTCGGACCCGTCGATCCTGCGGCTGGACGGGGTGACCGCGGCGGGTACCCCCACACCGACGAACCTGTTCAACGACAAGGAGTGGATCGGCGTCGACCCGCTGCGCGGCACGGCCTACGTCACCTGGACCCGGTTCACCTACGACAGCGACGGCAACTACCTGGAGTCGCCGATCATGTCGGTGCGCTCCGCCGACACCGGGCACAGCTGGTCGGCGCCGGTGCGGGTGAGCCCCACGCTGGCCGGCTTCACCGGCGGCGTCACACCGTTCGCCTCGGGCTCCATCCCGCAGGTGGGCAACGACGGGACACTCTACATCGGGTACGAGACGTCCATCTGCGCCAGCGCGGCCTGCGACGGCGCAGACGACCACGACGCGATCGCGCTGGCCACCTCGCACGACGGCGGGCGTACCTTCGGCAATCAGGAGGTCGCCAGCGACTTCGACTTCCCCGCGACGTTGACCGGCGAGAACTTCCGGCTCAACAGCTTCCCGCAGATGGCCTACGACCGGCTCACCGACCGGCTGTGGATCACCTGGGCGGACGACCGCAACGGCCGGTACAGCAACGGCGAGTCGGTGCAGACCAACGGCGACGTCTTCGTGGTCTCCTCGCAGCGCGGCGACCGGGGCTGGTCGAAGGCGTTCAAGCTGGGCAGCCGTACCGACGAGTGGTTCCCGGCGGTGGCCGCGGTGGCCGGCCGGGTGGTGGTCACCTACTACACCCGCGCCTTCGATCCGCACGGCATCAACGTGGACTACGCGTACTCGGTCGGCTGGGGTGACCAGGTGGGCAGCGCGCCGCTGCGGCGGATCACCACGCAGAGCGAGAACCCGCAGGTCCAGTTCGTCGCCGCGGACGCCGACGGCAACGTGCTGCAGGGCGTGTTCATCGGCGACTACAGCGCGGTGGCGATGGGCGTCGACCTGGTGGCGCACCCGTGCTGGACCGACTTCCGCGGCCGGCCCGGCGTCACCGCTCCCAACCAGGATGTCTATACCCAGGCCATCCCGGCACTGTCCTGATCGGACAGTCGGGCCGGCCGGTCTGTTGACTGGTCGGCCCGTCGGTTCGATCTCACCCGGCCCGGTCCGCCCTCGTGCGGGCCGGGCCGGTCCGTGCGCCGGCACGTACTCTTACATTTAAGAGTGTTAACTGATAGCCTCCGGGACCATCGAGACATCGAAGGAGGCCACAGTGGCACGGAGACGTCGCAAGGTACCGACAGTGGCCGCGGCGCTGAGCCTGCTGGCGGCGTTCGCGCTGGCGCCCAGCCTGCTCCCCCCGGCGGCCGGCGCCGCCGTGACCTGCAGCGCCACCGTCTGGGCCGAGGGCAACACCTACACCGCCGGCCAGCAGGTGACCTACGCCGGCCACCTCTACCAGGCACTGGTCACCCACACCGCGTACGTGGGCACCGGCTGGAACCCGGCCGCCACCCCGTCCCTCTGGACCGACCTCGGCGCCTGTACCGGCGGCCCGAGCGCCTCGCCGACCACGAGCCGCTCCGCGTCGCCATCGCCATCGCCGTCCCGCACCGCCTCGCCCTCGCCGTCGCGGTCCGCCTCGCCCTCCCCGTCCCGGACCACCTCCCCCACCGGCTCGCCGACCGCCTCCCCGACCGGCGGCGGCTGCGCGGTGAAGTCCCGCCCGGCCGGCAAGGTGCTGCAGGGCTACTGGGAGAACTGGGACGGCGCCGCCAACGGCGTCCACCCGGGCCTGGGCTGGATCCCGATCACCGACAGCCGCCTCGCCCAGCACGGGTACAACGTGGTCAACCTGGCCTTCCCGGTGATCCGTGCGGACGGCACGGTGCTCTGGGAGAACGGCATGGACGCCGGGGTCAGGGTGCCCACACCGGCCGAGATGTGCCAGGCCAAGGCGGCCGGCGCCACGCTGCTGCTGTCCATCGGCGGGGCGGCCGCCGGCATCGACCTCAGCTCCGCCGCGGTGGCCGACCGATTCGTCGCCACGGTGGTGCCGATCCTGCGGGCCAACAACTTCGACGGCATCGACATCGACATCGAGACCGGCCTGACCGGCAGCGGCAGCATCGCCACGCTCTCCACGTCGCAGGCCAACCTGATCCGCATCATCGACGGGGTGCTGGCCGGGCTGCCGGCCAACTTCGGGCTGACCATGGCGCCGGAGACGGCCTACGTGACCGGCGCAAGCGTCACCTACGGCTCCATCTGGGGCGCCTACCTGCCGATCGTCAAGCGGTACCTGGACAACGGCCGGCTGTGGTGGCTCAACATGCAGTACTACAACGGCAGCATGTACGGCTGCTCGGGTGACTCCTACCCGGCCGGCACGGTGCAGGGCTTCACCGCGCAGACCGACTGCCTCAACGCCGGCCTGACCGTCCAGGGCAGCACCGTCAGGGTCCCGTACGACAAGCAGGTGCCCGGACTGCCTGCACAGTCCGGCGCGGGCGGCGGGTACCTGTCCCCGTCCCTCGTCAGCCAGGCGTGGGGCGCCGAGGGCGGCGCCCTCAAGGGGCTGATGACCTGGTCGGTCAACTGGGACGGCTCGAAGGGCTGGACCTTCGGCGACAACGTCCGGTCGTTGCAGGGTCGCTGAACCACCGTCCCGCCCGACCGGCCAGCGGGCGGGACGGTGCTCAGCCGTCCAGGGCGCGCCGGTCGGCCGGCGGGCAGCCGACCGGGCGGGTACGGGCCGGCCGGGCCGAGCGCCGCGCCGAGCGCAGCAGTGCGCCGTGCAGCCGCTGGCTGTCAGCGGGTAGCAGGCCGAGCTGGTTGTGCAGCAGCCCGCACAGGTCGGGGGTACGGCTGGCGCCGGCCGGCGCGCTGTCCAGATCGGACAGGCAGGCCGCCCAGCGGGCCGCCGGCCCGTCCCCGGCGCGCAGCGCCGCCGCCACAGCCGACCAGCGGCCACCCACGCCGACCGGCACCCTGGGCGGGTCACCCGGACGGTGCGCGGCCCGGCGTACCAGCTCGGTGGCCACCGTCAGGTCGAAGGCGGCGCGCAGGCGCAGCTGCCACACCGGGGTGGCCGCCACGATGGCCAGCGAGACCGCAGTGCACCGGGTGGCTACCGAAGCCGGCAGGTCGACGTGCCCGCCGTGGACTGCCCGGACGCTCGGGGTGGCTGCGCCCACCGCCCGGTGCACAGCGGTCAGCAGGCCGGTCAGCCGGGCGGCCAGCAGCGCACGGTCGGCGTCCAGGGCGTGCAGCCGGGCCCGGTGCGGCGGGCACCGCTCGAAGTACCAGGCGCGCAGCTCCCCGGCGCCTGCCAGTCCGGTCAGCAGCGCGGCCAGCGGACCAGACAGGATGGCATCCGCGGTGGCCGGGTCGGCGGGCAGGTCGCAGCAGAGCGACACCCAGCTCATGAGTGCTTCCCGGGGCGTCGTCCGCGTGGTGCGGGCCGACCGGGCCTTTCCGGAGGCTGGGACAGGCAACCGAAACGCAGTGATCTGAGCACCTGATCTGGCCTTTCACGTCCGCCGTCGCTCACCAGCCAGTCGAACATGCCTAAGTTTCGATGTCCCGGTACAGAGCCGACAGTAGGGGTTCCCCTACATTCCGCCAACAAGTTCGAGCCGTCGCTGTCCGTTCGGCTGACCCCACACCGGCGCGCCGCGCAAAGGATGGAAGACGAGAGATACCCATGTTGGTTGGCCGAGCGCGGACCGGCCGGGTGCGCATGGCGGGCACGCGGTACATCGTGGACAGGTGATCCGACCGATGAGGAAGGTGACCGCCGACTTGCCCCGGGCAGCGGCGCGCCACCCTCCTCTCAGCCGGACCCCTTGTCCCGGGGAGGTCGCCGTGGCCGGATGGCGCCCGCGCCCGCGAGCGACCCGTCGGTGACTGGAGGCCGGGAGCGTGTCGGTGGCCGAACTGACCGACCGGTCCGGCGGGGAGCAGCAGACCGGCACGCTCGTCGGCCGGGACGCGGCGCTGGCCCAGCTGCGGTCGGCGTTCGCCGCCGCCGGTCGCGGCCTGCCCAGCCTGGTCGAGGTCACCGGGGAGCCCGGAATCGGCAAGAGCCGGCTGCTGGACGCCGCCGGCCTGTTCGCCCGGGACCGCCAGCTCACCGTGCTCACCGCGAGCGCCGCGGCCCGCGCCGGGGCCGGCGCACCGGCCGCCGCCTGCCGCCCCTACGGCACCCTGCTCGCCCTGCTCGGGACCGCCGGTGCCGGCGCTGGCGAGCGGCTGGCACCGGCGCTGGCGGACCGGCGGCTACGCGAGGCGGTACGGCTGTCCGGCACCGTGCACGGCGGACCCGTGCTGCTCCTGGACGACCTGCACCAGGCCGACCGGGAGTCGCTGCAGGCGCTCACCCGGCTGCTGCGTACGCCACCCGACGCGCTGGTCGTGGTGGTGGCCTACCGGCCCCGGCAGGCCAGCCGGACCCTGCTCGCCGCGCTGGACGCAGCGGCCGGCGTGCACCGGCAGGTCATCCAGTTGGGCCCGTTGGGTATCGGCGAGGCCGCCCGGCTGCTGGGCATCGGGTCCGGGCCGGAGGCTGCGCGGGTGCACCGGCTGGCCGAGGGTAACCCGCTCTATCTGGCGGCGTACCGGCACCTGCTGCGTGGCGGCCATCCGGTCACCGCCGACCAGCTGCCCGACACGCTGCCCGCCGAGGTGGCCCGGGCGCTGCAGGCGGAGCTGTGCACGCTCAACGCGGAGGAGTCCACCATCGCGCAGGCGGTGGCGGTGCTGGCCGACGGTTTCGACCCGGCGCTGGCGCCAGCCGTGGCCGGCGCCAGCCCGCAGCGCTGCGCCGCGGTGCTGGACCGGCTGGTCACCCGGGACCTGCTCCGCGCCGACGTGCACCACCAGCCCGGCCTGCGCTACCGCCACCCGGTGGTCCGCGCCGCCGTGTACCGCTCCATCCCACCGTCCTACCGGCGACGCATGCACGCCGACGCAGCCACGCTGCTGCGCCGGCTGGGTCGGCCCGCGGTCGAGTACGCCGAGCACGTGGCCCGCTCGGCCGCCCCCGGCGACACCGCGGCCGCGGCCAGCCTGCTGGCGGCGGCGACCGGCCCGGTTCCGGCCGCCACCGCGGTACGGTGGTTGACCACCGCGCGCGGGCTGCTGCCACCGGGCGGTGCCGACCGGTTGGCCGGTACGGTCTGCCTGGAGCTGGCCGGGGCGCTGGCCGGCACCGGGCGGCTCGACGACGCCCGGGCGTTGCTGCAGGAGCTGGCCTGCGCGCCCGCCCCGGACGAGGCCCAACGCCTGCGTACCCTGCTGGCCTGGGCGCAGGTGGAGCGGCTGCGCGGGCGACCCAAGGACGCGGTGGCGGTGCTGCGACCGCAGCTGTACCCGCTGCCCGCCGGGCCGGACCCGGCGCGCGCCGCGCTGGCCGCCGAGGCGGCCGTCTGCTCGGTGCTCTACGGCGCCAGGCGCGACGCCGGCCGCTACGCCGACCAGGCCCGCGAGCTCTCCGCCGGGCTGGGCGACGCGCTGTTGGCGGTCCGCGTCGACGTGGTGTCCGCGTTCGTCGCGGCGCACCAGGGCCAGCCGGACCCGCAGCTGCTCGACCGGGCGGTGGAGCGTGCCGACCCGCTGCCCGACGGCAAGCTCTCCGGCAGTCTCGACCTGCTCAACCTGCTCGGCTGGACGGAGACGCTCTACGAACGGGACCGGGAGGCGCTGGACCACTTCGACCGCGGGCTGGCCATCGCCCGCCGGGCGCAACACGCGCCGCTGGTGCCCTACCTGCTGCTCGGCAGCTCCCGGACGGCCTGCCGGCTGGGTCAGCTGGAGCGGGCCGAGCAGGACGCGGTGCAGGCGCTGCGCTGCGCCGAGGCGATCGGGGTCCCGGAGCTCGCCGCGCTGGCGCGGACCTTCCAGGCCGGCGCGGTGGCCGCCCGGATGGGTCCGGGGGCGGCGCATCCGCTGGCCGAGGCCGCACTGGCCGGGACAGCGGCCCGGGAACGGGACTGGTTCCGGGAGGTGGGCTTCCGGGTGGCCGCCCGGCTGCGCCACGAGTGCGACGAGCCCACCGACACCCTCGCCACGCTGCTGCGCTACTGCGGCGGTCCGGAGCTGGACTGGGTGGAGGCGTGTACCCGGGCGTACTGGGCGGGGGTGCTGGCGGACATGGCCCGGCGGGCCGGCCGGCCGGAGGACGCCCGCCACTGGGTGGACGAGGCGGAGCGGCACGCCGCCGTGACCGGGCTGCGCGGGCAGGGGGCGCACGCGACGCTGGCCCGCGCCCACCTGGCCCGGCACGCGGGCAGCGTGGCCGCGGTACCGCTGGCAGCCCAGGCTGCGCAGCGCTACGCCGACCTGGGCTGGCTACCTGACGAGGCGGCGGCCCGGCTGCTGCACGCAGCCGCGCTGGGGGCGGCGTGCCGCTGGCGGCTGGCCGAGGCGGAGCTGGCGGAGGTACGCCGGATCGCGGACACGGTCGGCTCCCGGGCGCTGCACAACGCGGTCGTGGCCGGGCAGCGGCGGGTGGTGGCCCGGGCCGGCGCGGCCGGACGCCGGCCGGACGACGCCGCGAACCGGGTGGCCGGACGGCGACCGGACGGCGCGGCGGCCCAGCCGGCCACCCGCCCGGCGGTGCTGACCCGCCGGGAGTGGGACATCGTGCAGCTGGTTTTGGCCGGGGTGAGCAACGCGGAGGTGGCCGACCGGCTGTTCGTCACGGTGAAGACGGTGGAGGCGCACCTGACCCGGATCTTCCGCAAGCTCGGCGTCTCCTCGCGGGTGGGTCTGGTGGTCGCGGTCACCGGTGCCGGCGTGGACGAGTCGCCCTGAGCCGATACCGTCGATAGCAGATATCTCACACGGTTCACGGCGGGTGACCCTTGTCCGGCCCTAGCGTCTACAATCGGCATACTGCGAACGACGTTCTGGTGTCTTCACCAGCGGCCGAACGGAGCTCGCGTGGTGCAGCGCAGCGCCCGGCGCTGCCCCGGACCGAGGGTCTGCCATGAGCGAGTACATCATCACCGTCGTCCCCGTCACCGATGACGGCTCCGTCGCGAGGGTGGCCCAGACCACGGTGCGCGTCGAGACCGACGGGTATGCCACCACGGTCAAGGAGCTGGTGGTCCGCGCCCCGGACGGCGCCGGGCTGGCCAGCGGCGACCTCCGCCGGATCGACTTCGAGCTGCTGCTGCGGGCACTGCAGCCCAGCGGCGCGCCCCGTTCGCGCCGGCCGGCCCCGGCGCCCGAGCCGGCTGACGGGCCGGCGTCCGCCCCGGCGCCCCGGCGCGGTGGCGTGGCCCGGGTCAGCCGGGCCGCCGAGCACCTGCAGGCCGGGCGGGCGTACCGCCGCGCCCCGGACCTCGACGAGTTGGAGGAGGTCTACCTGCGGGTGGGCACCATCGCCGGGGTCGCTGCGCACTTCGAAGTGCCGGTTCATACGGCGCAGGGGTGGATCACCCGGATGCGCCGACGCAACAACTCCCCCGCCGCGGAGAGCTGACACCGTCGGCTACGGAGCCAACTTCCGAGAACGTGCCACATCCACTATAGCGGACGTGCATCCGCTATAGTGGATGAATGTCTGGTGCTATGGGCCTGCTCTCCAGCGGGTTGTCGATGACTGAGCTGGGACTGCGGATCCGGGCCCGGCGGCGCGCGCAGGGGCTCGCGCTGGAGCAGCTGGCCGAGCTGAGCGGCGTGAGCCGCAGCATGCTGTCCGATGTGGAGCGTGGCGCGAAGACGCCGACCGTCCTGGTGCTGGACCGGCTTGCGACAGCGCTGGGCACGTCGATCTCCCGCATGCTGGACGAGCCGGCGGGCAACGCGTTGGTGTTGCTGCGCAACGAACACCAGCGGGTGGTCCGCGACCCCGCCGGGTGGGAACGGCGCATCCTGTCGCCGGTGCTGCCCGGCGTCGAGTTCGAGTTCATGCGCACAGTGCTGGCACCCGGTGTCGATGCCGGCGAGTTCTCGCCGCACCAGCCAGGCTCGCGCGAGTACGTGGCGATCGAGACGGGCCAGCTCACGCTCACGATCGACGGTCAGGCATCGACTCTGCGGGCCGGTGACTCGGTCTACTTCCCCGGCGACTGCCGTCATGCCTTCGCCAACAGTGGGGATGTCGAGTGCGTCTACTACCTGGTGATGGAGCTCGGGCCGGCCGGGCCGCACGGAGCCGGCCGGACTGGGAGTATCGATGGATGAGCTGAGACGTGCGGGCCGGCTCGCCGCCGATCTCACCGCCGACTATCTGGGCAGCGTCGGTGAGCGACCGGTGTGGCAACCGGTGACGGAGGCCGACCGTAGCTGGTTGACGGGTCAGGATCTTCCTTCCACGGGTCGCCCGTTGGCGGAGCTGCTCCACGACATCCGCACCCGCGTACTGCCGTACCCGATGGGTAACGGTCATCCCCGGTTCTTCGGTTGGGTGAACTCCGCGCCATCGCCGGCGGGTGTGCTGGTCGCACCGATCGCCGCCGCCCTGAATCCGAGCTGTGCCGGCGGCGAGCATGCCGGCGTACTACTGGAGCACACCGTGCTGCGGTGGCTCGCCGACCTGGTCGGATTCCCGCACCGTACCGGCGGAGGTTTGCTGACCAGCGGTGCTTCGATGGCGACCGTGGTCGCGCTGGCTGCCGCCCGGCAGCGCGCCGCGGGCCGGGACGGAGTCGACGTCCGCGAGGACGGGCTCTACGGTCGCCCACCGATGGTCCTGTATGTGTCGACGGAAGGGCACAGCTGTCTGCGCAAGGCGGCTGAGCTGTTGGGCCTGGGCCGCCGGCAGGTCCGGGTGGTGCCGGTGGACGACGGGTTCGGCATGGACGTCGACGCGCTGCGGCAGTTGGTGGCCCGTGATGTGCGGGCGGGGCTACGCCCGTTCTGCGTGGCGGCGAGCGCCGGCACCGTCAACACCGGCGCCGTGGATGCGTTGGACGAGATCGCGGACGTCGCCGCCGATCACGGGCTGTGGTTCCACGTCGACGGCGCGTACGGCGCCCTCGGTGCCGTGGTCGCGTCGGCCGGCTACGCGGGGATGGCACGGGCCGACTCGCTCGTCATGGATCCGCACAAGTGGCTCGGCGTGCCGGTCGACTGTGGGTGTGTGCTCTGGCGTGACCCGGCGTCGGTCCGGGCCACGTTCAGCGTGGTACCCGCCTACCTGCGCGACGACCACGGGGACGGCTTCGGTTGGTTCGCCGAGTACGGCCCGGAGCAGACCCGCCCGTTGCGGGCACTACGGACCTGGGCCACCATGTCGCACCTGGGCCGGGACGGCATTCTCCGACTGGTGGACACGACGGTCCGACTCGCGCACACGCTGGCCGCGATGATCGACGCCGCCCCCGACTTCGAGTTGCTCGCCCCGGTCGGCACCTCGATCGTCGCGTTCCGGTACCGCCCCATCGACCGGGACGACCGGCTGGATGACCTGAACCGCCGGATCCCCGCGGCCGTCCAGCGCCGCGGACGCACCTTCCTGACCGGTACCAAGCTGGCCGGGGCCGAGGCGCTCCGCGCCTGCCTGCTCAACCCGGCGACCACCGAAGGCGACCTCGTCCTGCTGCTGGACGAGATCCGAGGCGCGGCGACCTTCCGCCCATGAGCACCGGGTACCTTGTCGTCGATCTCGGCGGCGTGGTGTGCCACTTCGACCACGCCCGCCGGCTCGACCTGCTCGCCCGGGCATCCGCCCTGGACCCGGCGCAGGTCCACGCGCTGCTGTGGCTGTCCGGCTTCAGCGCCGACTGCGATCAGGGGCGCTACGACGGCGCGACGCCGGTGCGGAGCCGGATACGCACCATCCTCGGCTTCGCGGGCAGCGACGACGACATCGACGAGGCATGGTGCGCTGCCTTTGTGCCGAACCCGGCCGTCATCGACCTCCTCGACCGGTACCGCGGCGACCGGCCGCTGGCGCTGTTCACCAACAACGGACCACTGGAGGAGCAGGCGTTGACCCGCCTGTACCCCGAGGTCTTCGCCCGGTTCGACCACCTGTTCTTCAGCTACCGGCTGCGCCGTCGCAAGCCGGACCCGGCCGCCTTCACCGCGGTGGCCGGCCAGCTCGGGGCGTCCAGCGAAGAGATCGTCTTCGTCGACGACAGTCCGGTGAACCTGGCTGCGGCAGCTGCGGCCGGCTGGCGCTGCGTCCCGTACCACGACGTGGCACAGCTGCGACGCGACCTCGACGAAGCGGTGCAACGCCCGGCCCGGTGACATCCCGGTCCGCTACCGCGGACAGCGTCGTATCGCAGGTCGGTGACCGCTCTGGGGACCCTGCGCAGGTGGACCGGCGCCGCCGCTGCGTCGGCATACGGCACCGGGCTCACCGTCGGTCGACCATCCCCGGTAGCAGCGGTCAACCAGCCGGGTCGGGCGGCGGCGAGCCGGTCAGCGGGGTGGTGTCGAGGTACCGCACCTCGTAGACCCGCTCGGTGAACCGCCAGCCGTCCGGGGTGCGCCGGTACCTGTCGTGGTAGAGCGCGTGGTTGCGCTCCGACCGGCCCTCGCGCATGCGCCCGATCTCGGTGATGTAGGCGCGGCCCGAGGCGTTGTCGCCGTCGAGCCGGGTCGCGCCCGGGTGCGTGGTCTGCACGAAGAACTCCCACAGGCCCTGCATGTGCTCGACCGCGGCGCGGATCTGGTCCCGGCCGACGTGCTCGACGTCGATGTACGGGATCCGCCACACGCCGTCCGGTGTGAACAGCGACGCGAGCCGGTCGTAGTCGTGCATCATCAACGCATCGGTGAACTCGCCGCACAGCGCCTCGATCTCGACGCGGTCGGCGGTTGCCTGAGCCTGGCTCACCTGTTCCTCCCTCAGCTGTGTTCCGGTCGCAGGCGGACCACGGCCACACCGGCGGCCAGCGCGCGACGGAGATCAGCCAGGACGGGTTCGCCGTCTGCGGTCAGGCTGATCCGCGCAAAGCGTCCGTGGACCGGGTTCCGGCGCAGGATCACCCCGTAGAGGCGGGCGGCTCGCGCTTCGTCCCGGATCACCTCCGGATCGTAGTGGCGCAGCCGGCCGCCGACCCGCGCGGTGACCGGGGTGCCCGGTCGCAGGTTTCGCGACCAGGTACCGGCTGTACCGACCAGGAGTGCGCCGTCGTGCTGCACGTACGCCACCGGGATGGTGTAGCGCCGGCCCGTCCGACGCCCGAGCACCGTGATGCTCAGCAGCCGACCGCTGAGCAGCCGGTGCAGCGGGGACCGCAGCACGCCCAGCACGACGGCGTTGCCGATGCGTTGGACGACTGAGGTGTTGCGACGCGATCCGGTCATGGCGACCATCCCCTGCCCCGGCCCATTTACTGAGTGATGCATCAGAAAATACCTGACCGGTAGGGCATACTGCAACCAGGTGACCAGGCCAGGCAGAGGAGTTGTCGTGACGGTCGATCCCGGCGTGCCCACGCGTCGGCGCGGCCGGCCCTCCCGGGGGGTCCGCGAAGCGCTGCTCGCCGCCACCGAGAGGATCCTGGTCGAGTCAGGTGTGGCGCGGTTGTCCACCAGGGAAGTGGCGCGACGGGCGGGGGTCGCGGAGTCCAGCATCTTCTACCACTTCGGTGACCGGCTGGGCCTGCTGCAGGCCGTCGTGCAGGCGCAGCTGCCGCCGCTGAAGCAACTTCTCACCGAACTCCACGAGCGCACCGGCCCGGGCGAACTGGCCGTCGACCTGGTCGCACTCCTGGACCGGCTGGAGGACTTCTATCTGCGGACCATGCCGATCGCCGCCGCCATCCAGTCGGACAGCGAACTACGTGACGCCTTCGCCGCCTACAGCCGCGACCTGGACGTCGGCCCGCACCGCGCATTGGCGGCGGTACACGGCTTCCTCTCCGAGCAGCGCCGGCGTGGCCGGCTGCCCGGCCACGCCAACCTGCACGCCGCGGCGCTGCTGCTGGTGGGCGCCGCACACCAGCGGGCACTGCAACGTCAGTACGGCACACCGGCCGGCCTGACCCAGCTGGCCACTACCGCCGAAGCGGTGGACGCACTGCTGCCCGGTCTGGTCGGGTTACCCGACCAGACGGCGACCGGATAGCGACGAACCCGGCCGCTGTCCGTAATCCGCGAGGGAGATGGAGGTCCAGTCGGACGGTTGACGACGACCAGCCGCCAGCCACCTGGCGCAGGTGCTGTCGGGTCGGTGACAGGGTGGCCGCACAGAGGTTGTCTATGTAGATAGAGTTACCCGGTGACCCGGACCCGTCGCCCCTCCCCACAGACCGTTGTGGTGCTCGCCGCGCTCGCCGCCGCCCCGTCCACCTGGCGGTACGGCTACGAGCTCGGCCAGGAGGTCGGCCTCAAGGCCGGCTCGCTCTACCCCATCCTGATCCGGCTGTGTGACCGTGGCCTGCTGGAGGCGGCGTGGGAGAGCGAACCGGCGCAGGGCCGCCCGCCCCGCCACCTCTACCGGCTGACCGGCACGGGAGTCGAACTGGCGCACCAGGTGGCCGCGACGGCCCCGGCGTCGGGTCCGGCGTCGGGGCCGGCTCCGGCGCCAGCCCCGGCCGCCGCGCCGCGGCGCGGGCAGCTGCGTGGTGCCTGGTGAGCCGCCGTGACGCACCGTGGTGGCTGCTGGCCGGGGCGGTGCGGCTGTTGCCGCCGGGGCGCCGGGCCTGGGGCTCGGCCATGCGTGCGGAGCTGACCGGAATCGACGCGCGGCGGGAACGGTGGGAGTTCGCCGGGGGCTGCACCCGGGCGTTGATGATCCGGTCGGCGACCGTGCGCCGGATCGGGTACCCGCTGCTGACGGTCGCTGCGGTGGCCGTCGCACTGTGGTGGACCGGGCGGATCACCTACGCGCCGCTGCATCTGGGCTCGATGGCGGTCGTGCTGGTCCTCCTCGCGGTCGCCTGGCTGGGCCGGCTGAGTGGACCCCTGGGCCCGGTGGCCGGCGGCCCCGCCGCGCGAGGTCTACGCGCCGGTGGCAGCCTGCTGCTCGGCGCCTGGACAGCCTCGCTGATGGTGTCGATGGCCGAGAAGAACTCGGCTGAGCAGGCGCTCTACGGCGTGCCCATCTTCGGTGTCGTGTTGACCATCAACCTGGTCGGCCTGCTCACCCTCACCGCGTGCCGCAGCGCCGCCACCCCCCGGGCGCTGACCGCCGGCCTGGCCGGCGCGGGCGGGGCGGTGCTGGTCTGGACGGTGGCCGTGTGCGCGGCGCCCCCGCTCCCGGTCCGGACGACACCCGCGGTCCTGCTGATCGCGGCGGGCGCGGCGACGGCGGCGTGGGCTGCCGGCGGAGCCGGCCGGGAACGGCTGCTCGCCGCCCTGTGCGCCGGCACAGCCGGGATCATGCTGCTGCTCACCGTGCTGGTGCTGCTGTCCACCTTCGGGCCGCCCACCATGATCCCGGACCTGGCGTCGGCCGCGTTGACGCCGGCGGACGATCTGGCCCAGAGCCGCCGCGAGATCCAGGACCCCTACGTGGCGGTGCTGCTGCTCGGCGCCCTCATCGCCGCACTGCAGAGCGCCGTCGCACTGGGCGGCCGCCGGCCGGTCAGCGCCGCCCCCGATCAAGCGGTGGCCGTCACCGGCGCCAGCTGAGCAACCCGGCTCACGATCGCCGAGGTCCGCCGCACCTCATCGCTGTGCTGGTGGCCGCCGGATCGGCACCGCCGGCCACCTATCCTCTGGTATCAGCGTTCTGCTATTTCTGGTCAGCTGACGAACCAGCTGAACACCACGAGATTGCCGTTGGCGTTGAACCAGCCGTTGACGGCAAAGTCCGCCTGCGTGCCGATGGCCGACGAGACCACTGTGCCGATGTCGACCGGGAGGAAGCAGGTGGGGTAGCACCCCTCCGAGTAGCCCAGGTGCTCGTGGTTGTCGCTGGCCCGGAAAGCCAGGTAGAGGTCGGAGCCGCCGGACGACAGCGCCGGACCCGACGTCGGGTACGCCCCGGCGATGTCCACAGCGGTCACCCGTACCAGCGAGGTGGAGCCGACCCAGCTGGCCACCGTGAGGCTGTGCGCGGCGTCCCGGGCGACCCAGGCGATGAGCAGGCCGAGGTTGGGGCCGGTGGTGTCGAAGACCAGCCCCGGCCCGTAGGCCGAGGTCTGCGGCAGTACGGTGCGGCTGCCCAGCGACATGGCGTGTGTGGTCGGGCAGGTCTCGAAGACGAGCCGTGCCACGTTGAGGTGGTCGGTGGCGTCGGTCCAGGCCAGGTAGAGCTTGCCGGACGAGTCGGCGGCCAGCGCCGGGGCGTGCCGGGTCGTCACGCCGGTGAAACTGGTCCGGCAGCCGAACGCGGTGCCGTCGTAGCGGGTGACCGTCAAGGTGCCGCCGGTACGCCCGTCAGCCCAGGCCAGCACCACACCGGCCGGGTTGTCCGGGTCGGCAACCAGCGCAGGGCCCTCACCCTGCCGGGTCCGCTCCGCAGCGCTGATCTTGGTGATGGACTGCCCGTTGTCGGTCGAGTACCCCACCACCACTTCCTTCGCGGTCGCGGTGCCGCTGGAGCCGGTCCACGCCACGTAGAGCCGACCACCGGCCGTGGCCAGCGCCGGGGCACCGCTGCCGGTGTGCCAGGTGGTGACGACGGCCGCCTGCGCGGGCTCGGCGAGCACCGCCCCGGCCAGCCCGGCCAGCAGCACCACCATCGCCGCGGCGGCGCCTGTTCGCATCTTCATTCGCTGCTCCATAACGGGAGAGGAGTGGGGCGACCTGACCAGCCGACTCGGAGGGCCCGGTTGGCAGGAGTGTGCGCTGCCCAGGGAAACCGGTCAATGCGTTGCCGGCCCCGCTCCCATTGCTTTACGCCGCAATGCTTCCTGTCTTCGCAGCTGGCTGGCGTCGACCAGCCGGGCGGCCCGACTGCCGTTGGTCACGGATCGAGAACATTTCAGTACGCCGTCGCTCACGGTTCGGTGACAGCTCGGTCGCCGGTCGGTCCGCCCGCGATCCCACCGCGTCCCACCGGAGCATCCACATCGTGACGGGAGACGGCAATGCGCAGAACCCTTCTTCTCGTGGTACCAGTGGCAGCCCTGCTGCTGGCCGGCTGCTCGGCAGCGAGCTCGGCGGAGCACGCCAGCCACGTCCCTCCCCCGGCCGCCGGCCGGCCAGGCGCAGCCGGCGCCAACGCGGCCGGCAAGGCCGGCGAGGCCGGTGAGCCGTCCGGGACCGCCGGCTTCGGACCGGTGGTGAACGCCGCCGAGGACCCACAGTCCACTTTCGCCCTGGACGTCGACACCGCCTCGTACACCTACGCGCGCTCGGCCATCGAGGCCGGCGCCGCGCCCGAACCGTCGACCGTGCGGCCCGAGGAGTTCATCAACTCGTTCCCGGGCAACTATCCGCCACCCGAGGGCGACGGCTTCGCCGTGTCCCTGGACGGCGCCCGGCTGCCCGCCAGCCACCGACTCAACTCGCCGGACGGGATCCGGCTGCTGCGGGTGGGGCTGAGTACCCGACCGGACCCGGCCGGGCAGCGCCCGGACGCCACCCTCACCTTCGTCATCGACGTCTCCGGATCGATGGGCGACCCCGGCAAGCTCGACCTGGTCAAGGGCGCCCTGCACACGCTGGTCCACCAGCTGCGCCGCACCGACGCGGTGGGCATCGTGGTCTTCAACACGCAGGCCCGCTTCCTGCTGCCGGTGACCACAGTGGACCGGGCGCAGCAGGTCGACCACGCCATCGACCAGCTGGCCGCCGGCGGCGGCACCGACCTGGGCGCCGGCCTGGTAGCCGGGTACCAGGAGGCCCGGGAGCACTTCCGGGCCGGTACCACCAACCGGGTGGTGCTGCTCTCAGACGGGCTGGCCAACCACGGCGACACCGAGGCCAGCCAGATCCTCGCCCAGGTGAAGGAGAACGCCGCCAAGCAGATCTCGCTGCTCGGCGTGGGCGTCGGCCGCGACTACGGCGACGCCCTCATGGAGCAACTGGCCGACCACGGCGACGGCTTCGTGGTGTACATCAGCGACGCCGCCCGCGCCGCCGGTATCCTCACCGACACCGTGCCGGCCACCCGGGCGCTGCGTGCCCTGGACGCCAAGGCACAGGTCACCTTCGAACCGCGCACTGTGCAGAGCTACCGCCTGATCGGATACGACGACCGGGCGCTGGCCGACTCGTCGTTCCGCAACGACCACGTCGACGGCGGCGAGGTGGCCGCCGGGTACAGCGTCACCGCGCTCTACCTGCTGCGCCTGCAGCCGGACGCCAGCGGGCTGGTCGCCACCGCCGACGTGCGCTGGCAGGACCCGCGCACCCGGCAGGCGGCCGAGGCCAGCGACCGGATCACCGTGGCCGACCTGGACGTGCCGTTCACCGCGACGGCGCCCCGGCTGCGGGTGGCCTACGCGGCCGGGTACTTCGCCGAGGTGCTGCGGGAAAGCCCGTACGGACCCGAGGTACGCCTGCCCGACCTCGCCGCCATCGTGCGCGACGCCGGTGCGGACGACGACGACCAGGCGGTGGCCGACCTCGCCCGGGTCATCGACCAGGCGGCCCGGCACCGGTGAGCGGGACGGGCGGCCGCGCGGTGACGGCGGCGAACAGCGACCACATGATCTCGTCGACGTTCAGGGTGGCCGGGGTGGGGGGCGCCGCCCCGGCTACCGGGCGGGGCCAGCGGTGCCCCACCCCGGCCAGCGCGTAGAGCAGCACCGCAGCCGCGGTGGGGCAGCCGGTGTAGGTGGTCACCGTCACCCCGCGCAGCGGGTGCGTGGTGGCGGCCGGGCCGGCGCAGTGGTTGGTGCCGGCCCAGCGCTGGGCGGCCTCCGGGACGCTGTAGGTCCAGTAGGCCGGGCCGTGCCCGGCGTAGAGGTTCACCGGGTCGGCCACGCCGTGGAAGGCGACCACCGCCACCGGGTGACCCGGGTGGCAGGGCTGCGGGGCGCGCAGACCGCCGACCGGGGCGACGGCGGCCAGCGGAGTATCCGGCGAACAGGCCAGCGCGCTGCTCATCCGGCCACCGCCGGAGAATCCGGTGGCGAAGACCCGGTCCGGGTCGGCGCAGTACCGGTCGACCAGCTGCGCCACCACGTCGCGCAGGTAGCGCAGGTCGTCCACGTGGGAGGCGGGCCCGGCGGGCAGGGCGGTGCCGGGGACGTTCCAGGCGTAGCCGGTGCCGCTGCGCCGGCTGCCCTGCGGGTACGCCACCAGGAAGCCGTGCGCCCGCGCGGTGGCGTCCATGCCGCCGCCGGCCTGCTGGGCGGCGGCGGTCGAGCCGCTGCCGTGCAGATCGAGGACGACCGGCAGGCGACCCTGGGCGGGCAGGCCGGGCGGGACGTAGAGCCGCAGGTGCCGGCTGACCCGGCCGCTGTGCAGGGTTTCGGTGACGGTACCGGCGACGGCGGGTCGCTGGCACGACCGTGTCGGACCCGCGGTGGCGGCGGCCACCGGCGCCGGTCGGCTGGCGGTCGCCAGCAGCGCCACGGCGGGCAGGATCAGGGCAGCGCACTGCCACAGCCGTCGCATGAACTCCCCCGTCCCACGCTGTGGGAGCACATCGAACCACGGAGGGTGACGCCCGGACCTCGGCCGAACGGCGCGACTGTGAGCCGCGTTTCGGACACACCGGATTGCCCACTTGGTGCCGGCGACCGCCCGTCCGCCGCACGGACTCAGCTCGGGGCCCGATCGGCGAACTCAGCCGGCGGACCCGGTGGCGCTGTCAGGGCGGTCCCACTGCGGGGCGCGGGGTGGCCGGCTCAGGCGCCGAGGGAGATCCAGCCGCGGTCCGGGAAGCCGGCGGCCTCGGCCACCGCCGCCGACGCGGCGTTGCCGGCGGCGTGCTGGTACGTGGGGACCGCGCCCTCGTCGAGCACCCGGCGGGCGGCCTGGGCCACCAGGCGGCGGGCCAGGCCCCGGCCGCGTACCTCCGGCTCGGTGCCCACCGCGAGTTCCCAGCCGTACCTGTCGTGCCGCTTGAGGCCCACGCCCGCCAGGTACGCCCCGGTCTGCGGGTCCAGGGCGAGCAGCACCTGGTGGCCGAAGACGCGCAGCCAGTCGGGGACCACCGGGTCGCCGGCCGGCACCCAGACACCGGCGTCGGGCAGGTCGCCCGGGCGGGTGCTGAACCGGAACACCCCGCAGTAGACCCGCCGCTGCGGGGCGCCCAACGCCTCGGGCAGCCCGTCGAGCAGCGCCTGGCGCCCCCGTGTCGCGGCGGCCAGGGCGCGGACCGGCGCCGCCCGGTCACGCGGCACGGACAGCACCAGTCCGGTGGGGGTACCCACGCCGATCAGTGGGCGCACACCGCCGTCCCAGCCGGGCTGCTCACGGCGGGCGGAGCCGACCACGCTGACCACGCTGGTCGCCGGCCACTGTCCGAGCCAACTGGCGAGGTGCCTGCGCAGCCGGGAATCCACCCGATCATCATGGCCTACCGGCTCGGGTGGCGCAGCGGCGGACGTCCGGTACGTGCGCTCCGGCACCGCCCGGGTTGCCCACGCCCCGACCAGGCCGGAGCCGGTAACTTTCAGCTCCGCGCAGTGCCCGGTGCTGCCCACGACCGGCGCAGGCGGCCGGCACAGGCGGATCGCGGGCCGCCGGCCCGGGTGGCTCGCTGGTAACCTGCGCCACGCCGCAGGGGGGCGTCGCACACGGGGGGAAACGCATGGAGTTCGAGGACATCAAACGCGGGCAGGTCGGCGCCACGCTGAGCCTGCTCGCCGGCCTGGCGATGTTCGCCATCGGGCTCGGGCTGGCCCAGGGCGACGACGTGGACTGCGGCGGCCACCGCCAGGGGCCGGACGACATCTGCATTACCACCGACCTGGGTACCGGCGAGCAGACCCGGGCCACCCAGAACGAGCAGCGCGACTCGAACCGGGTCGGCGGGCACCTGCTGGCCGGCCTCGGCGGGGCGCTCACCCTGGGCAGCGGATTCGTCCTCTACCGCAAGCTCCGCCCGGGCAGGTCGCGGCCGGACACCCGGGTGGCGGAGCAGGCGGCCTCGGTGACGGCGGTCCGCTCCGCGCTGGCCGCCGAGCACGGCTGGGACTTCCGCGAGGTGGACAATTCGCTCATCCCGCTGGTGGCCTCCTGGCCCTTCGGCGGCTTCGACAGCGGCTCGACCAACTGGCAGGTCCGCGACGTGGTCACCGGCGAGCTCGACGGGCACCGCTTCCTGATCATGGATTGCCACTCCTACCGCCAGCTGCTGAACATGCAGTCCGCCACCACCTACTGGGTGGTCCCGGTGCCCGGCGCCGACCAGGCGACGCTGGTGCCCTGGTTCACCAGCGTGGGCAAGCCACGGATGACCCGTAAGCCACTGATCACCAGCTACGTCGGCGACGGGATGATCTGCGGCGTCCGGGGCGGCAAGCTCGGCAAGGATCCCGCCGCCAAGCTGCTCCAAGGCGTGCGCACCGTGATCGCCATGGTCGACGCCTACCGTGCGCACGCCGAGCGTCCGGCGCCGCGCGGGTAGCAGCGCGTCCCACCAGGGCACCCGCGTACCCGGGGCGGCTCACCGACCCAGGTACGCCCCGCCGTTGACGTGCAGCACCTGGCCGGTGACGTGGCCGGCGTCCGGCGCGGCGAGGAAGGCCACGGCGGCGGCGATGTCCTCCGGGGTGGCGGTGCGCCCGGTCGCGGTGGCGGCGGCCAGCCGGTCGCGCCGCTGCGGCGTCATCCGGTCGGCGAAGAATTCGGTGTCGCCGGTGTAGCCGGGCGCGACCACGTTGGCGGTGATGCCGCGCGGCCCCAGTTCGGTGGCGACGCTGGCAGTCCACGCCTCCACGGCGGCCTTGGCCGTGCCGTAGGAGCCGGCGCCCTTGCGGGCGGCGATCGAACCGATGGTGACGACCCGGCCGCCGTCGGCCAGCCGCGGGCGCAGCGCAGCGGTCATCAGCACGGCGGTCAGCACGTTGGCGGCGAAGTTCGCCTGGTACGCCTGCGCCAGGCCCGCCAGGTCGTCGCCGGGGGCGGTGACGAAGTCGGTGTTCCCCCCGGCGTTGTTGACCAGTACGTGCACCTGCTCCGGCAGGTGGGCCAGGGCACCGGCCACGGCAGCCGGGTCGGCGGCGTCGAAGGCGAGCCAGCTCACCCGCGCACCGAGCCGGTCGGCGCTCTCCTTCAGCGGCCCCTCCCGCCGGCCGGTGATGACCACCCGGTCCCCGGCCGCGGCGAACCGGGCGGCGACCGCCGCGCCGATGCCGGTACCGCCACCGGTGACGACCACGTCGCGCATGGGTGGCCTCCCCTCGATGTGTGTCGCCCCAGCCGCGACGCTATGCGGCGGCCGGTCGGGCCGCAATTCGGCGGGAACCAGCGCCACGGCCACTGCGGCCGCCGGCGGCGCGGCTGCCTGGGTGCGGAGATGTCCTTCGATGGGATTTCGTGGCATGCTCGGTGCCAGGCGTCCGGGGTGGTGGACCGTCCCGCCCAGCGCCGGACCGCCCGTCCGCCGGTCCGGCGCTGCCCACCACGCGAGCCGCGTCCGTCGGCGGACACCTGCGCTGACGCCGGGGACCGGACGCCGCGCCTCGTCCGCACCCCGTCGAAAGGACCCCCGTGAACCGACGACGACTCATGCCGGTCGGTGCCGCACTCGCCGTCGTCCTGGCCGCTGCCACGGCACTGGCCGTGGGCAGCCCCCCGGCGCAGGCGGCCACCAGTGACTTCCGCGGCGTCAACTGGGCCGACCAGCGGGACAACTTCGTCAACGACACGCTGGTACCGGGCGGTCTGTCCACATCGGACAGCTACGCCACCACGCAGGCCAAGGCCGACCGGATCCTGTCCGGCTTCCAGAACAACCTGGGCGCCAACACGGTGCGGCTGCCGGTCAACTACCCCACCGTCGCCGGCTCCTACTGGAGCTCTTACACCGGCGCCATCGACACGGCCACCGGCAAGGGCATGAAGGTCGTCCTCAGCTACTGGGAGGCGGCCAACTCCCGCAACGGCACGGTGGACAACCTCACCCAGTTCTGGTCGATGTGGCAGACCATCGTGAACAAGTACGCCGGCAACAGCCTGGTCTACTTCGAGCCGATGAACGAGCCGTACGCCTACAGCGACACCGACTGGAAGAACCTCGCCGCGCAGTGGCTGGCCAACTACCCGAGCGTGCCGAAGGGCCGGATCATCGTCAGCGGCGCCGGCTACAACCAGCGGCTGATCACCATCGGCAGCGACAGCCGGTTCAACGGGACGCTCATCTCCCGGCACATCTACCAGTTCTTCGACACCGGCCTGACCACCGAGCAGGCGTGGCGGCAGTCGCTGGCCGACAGCGTGGGCAGCTACGCCGCCCGGGTGGTGATCACCGAGTGGGGCGCCCCGATGACCGACGGACGCAACTACGACCAGCCCAACGCCTCCGACTCCTTCGTCTCCTTCATCCGGGGCGTCGCCGCCGAAGCTCGGACACTGCAACTGGGCACGGTCTACTGGCCCGGAGTGCGGGTCGCGGACCCGTACCGGCTGCAGGAGATCAGCGGCAGCGGCACCAACCTGTCGCTGTCCACCACCAACGCCTCCGGCCGCGACCAGCTGCGCTACTCGTGGGGCCTCACCGACAGCCTGCCCAGCACCCCGGCGGCCAGCTTCTACCGGCTGACCAACCGCAACAGCGGCAAGGTGGCCGACGTGGTGGGCGCCTCCACCGCCAACAGCGCCGAGGTCAAGCAGTGGAGCTGGAACGGCGGCGCCAACCAGCGGTGGAGCTTCCAGGACGCCGGCAGCGGCTGGTACCGCATCGTGAACGCGGGCAGCGGCAAGTGCCTCGACGTGGCCAGCGGCTCCACCGCGGACGGCGCCAACATCATCCAGTACACCTGCGGCACGGGCACCAACCAGCAGTGGCAGCTCCAGACGGTGGGCAGCTACGTCCAGCTGGTGGCCCGGCACAGCGGCAAGTGCCTGGACGTGGTGGCCGCCGGCACCGCCGACGGCACCGACATCGACCAGTACACCTGCAACGGCGGTACCAACCAGCAGTGGACCCGCACGCTGTCCTGACCGGTGGCGCTCCGGCCGGACGACGTGCCCGGCCGGAGCGCCACCGCAACGCCGCTTCCCCAACCCACGGAGATTCCGAATGAGCCCAGCTGCGGATCGTAGGCAGCTCCCGGCCCGGGATCACGAGGTCGTCTCGGCGATCAATCGACGTACCGGTGCGGGCCTGAGGGTCGTCGGGCGCGCTCCGCACGGGCAGCTCGGCGGCGCCATCTACGCCGAGTGGCCGGACGGCCGGCCGGCCGTGGTGACCCGCTTTCTGGGCCCACTGGCCGAGGCGGAGCGTACCGCCGAGTTGCTGGCCTATGTCCGTGACCGGGGGCTGCCGGTGCCCCGGCACGACCTTGTGGTCGAGCTGAACGACGAGGTGATGTTCGTGCAGGAGCGGCTGCCCAGTGCACCCGCCCGGCGTCTGACGCCGGGGAGAGTCGACGCGCTGGTGGAGATCAACGACCGGTTCGCCGACGTTCTTGCGGCGCGACCGGAGGTGCCGGTGCCGCCGCTGTACCTTGCTCGCAGTGGTGATCCACATCCTCGCCATGAGGCGCTCGCGGCGCACAGTGAGCGCGGCCGCGCGGTGCTGGAAGAGATCCTTCGCATCTGCCGACGCGAGCCCGGCGACATGGTCGGCAATGACCTGGTGCATGTCGATCTCTCAGCGGCGAACGTCCTTTTCGACGAGAACGACCGCGCTACCGGGGTCGTCGACTGGAATTTCGGTGCCTACCGCGGCGATCGGCTCTTCGCCCTCGTGCAGACCCGGCTCGACCGGGAGTGGTTCGTCCGGTCGCCGGACGCCGACCCGGTCGAGGACGCGGCTGCGGCCCGCCTGGACGAGGTTCTGCTCGACCGGATCGCCCCGGCCACCCTGCGGCTGTACTGGGCGCTGTGGCTGCTGCACCAACTGTGCTGGGTGGTCAGGTCCGCTCCGTCCGCGGTGGTCGTATGGCATCTGGACCTGGCCGAGTCCCGGCTGGCGTGACCGACGTCGTGGTCAGGCGTAGGCCGCGGTGGTGATGGCGTGCAGTTCGGCGTACGGGCCGGCGTCGGCCAGCAGCTCGGCGTGGGTACCGGCCTGCACCAGCCGGCCCCGCTCCAGCACCAGGATGAGGTCGGCGCCGGCCACCGTGGAGAACCGGTGCGACACGATCACCGTGATCGCCCCGGTACGGCGGGCCAGCTCCCGCGCCCGGGCGAAGTACCCCTCGAAGATGGCCTGCTCGCTCGGGGCGTCCAGCGAGGCGGTCGGCTCGTCCAGCACGAACAGCAGCGGCTGGACCCGCATGCAGGCCCGGGCCAGCGCGGTCTTCTGCCACTGCCCCTCGGACAGCTCCGCGCCGCCGAGGTCGCGGCCGAGCTGGGTGGCCAGCCCGTCGGGCAGCCGGTCGACCAGCGCGGTGGCGTCGGCGGCGGCCAGCGCCGCGCGGACCGTCCCGTCGTCGGCGCGGGTCAGGTCGCCGATGCCGACCACGTCGCGCAGCGTCGCCTGGTAGCGGCCGAAGTCCTGGAACGCCACGGCGCTGGCGCCCCACCAGCTGTCCGGGTCGATGTCGGCCAGGTCCAGCCCGTCGACGGTGATGGCGCCCGCATCCGGCCGGTGGAACTGGCACAGCAGCTTCACCAGCGTGCTCTTGCCCGAACCGAACTCGCCCACCAGCGCCACTACGCTGCCGGCCGGCAGGGTGAGGCTCACATCGGTCGAGCGCGTCCCGTTCCGTGCCGGAGTAGCGGTAGGTGACGTGCTCCAGGCAGATGCCGTGCCGCAGCCGCTGCGGGGCGGGCTGCCCGGCGCCGCGCTCGTCGGCCCGCTGCGCGGCGTACTCGCCCAGCCACAGGTAGGGCTCGACCAGGCGGGAGCTCATCGCGGTGTCGGTGGAGCTGGCGACCGCCCGCTGCACCGCGTCGCGCAGGCTGGTCGCCACCGTGATGGCCAGCACGATCTCGCCCAGGCTGGACCGGCCCTGCGCGGCCTGGTGCAGCACGAAGGCGAGCGCCGCGCCGAAGCCGACGGTGAAGACCGCCCAGCCGCCGGTCTTCCACGCCGCCGCGGCCAGTTGGGCACGGTAGCGCCGCTCGTACGCCTCGCGCCACGCCGCCGCCTGCCGGCGGGCCAGCTCCGGCCCGGCCCCGGTGACCCGGATCTCCTTGCCCGGCGCGGCCCGGGTGGCCAGCTCGAACAGGTGCCGCTGCAGGCGCATCCGCTCGGCCGTGTCGGTCTCGGCGCGCAGCACCCCGCGCCGGCCCCGCCCGTCGAACCACAGCGGCACGGCCGCGAAGACCAACAGCAGCAACAGGTACGGGCTGACGGTGCCGAGCAGCACCAGCAGCAGCACCAGGCGCAGCAGGTGGGTCAGGGTGTCCACCACGCCCCAGGTGGCGTAGACCAGCTGCCAGGCCGAGCCGCTGACCAGGCTGACCCGGTCCAGGTAGTCGGTGCGCTCCAGGTGGTCCATGGTCTGCACCCGGCTGACGTCGCGGAGGATGTCGATGTCCACCCGGAGCAGGCCGACCCGGTCCGACAGGTGCAGCGACGCGCCCCGGGCCGCCTCGTCCAGGTGGTACGTCAGCAGGTACGCCGCCGCCACCGCCGTGACGGCGCCGACCGCCGCCCCGGCGCTGGCCCGGCCGGTGGCGGCCCGGTCGGCAGTGTCCACCGCGAAGCGCAGCGCCAGCGCCACCGCCGGGAAGACGGCCACCCCGGCCAGCCGGCTGAGCAGGCCGGCGAGGGTGGTACCCGGCTCCTCCCGCCAGCACACCGCGAGCAGGTACAGCCACAGCCGGGGGTAGCGGCTCCACTGCTGGATCCGGGCACGCATCAGGCGCCCTCCTCGATCCGGTCGTCGTAGCCGCGCCGGAAGCGCTCGGCCTGGATGGTGAACATCCGCGCGTACCCGCCGCCGGTGGCCATCAGCTCGTCGTGTGTCCCGGACTCGGTGATCCGGCCGCCGTCGAGCAGCACGATCCGGTCGGCCTGGCGCACCGTGGAGAGCCGGTGCGAGATGAGCACGATGCCGGTGCTGCCGCGCCGGCCCAGCAGCCGGTCGAAGAGCTGCTGCTCGGTGCGCACGTCCAGGTGCGCGGTCGGCTCGTCGAGGATGAGCAGCCCGGCGCCGGTGTGTACGGCGTAGAGGGCGCGGGCCAGCACCACGTGCTGCCACTGCCCGCCGGACAGGTCCACCCCGTCGGTCCGGTCCCGGGCCAGCGGGCGTGTCCCAGCCGTGCGGCAGAGCCTCGACCAGTTCGGTGAGGCCGGCCTCCCGGGCGGCGGCGGCCAGCGCCGCGTCGTCGCGGGCCACGCCCGGCGTGGCCGAGCGCCACGTTGTCGGCGACGCTGAGGTGGTAGCGCACGAAGTCCTGGAACACCACGGAGATGCGTTCCCGCCAGCGGCGTGGCCCGAGCTGGTCGAGGTCGGCGCCGTCGAGCGGTGACAGTGCCCGCGTCCGGGCGGTACAGCCCCGACAGGATCTTGATGAGGGTGGACTTGCCGGCCCCGTTGAGCCCCACGATGGCCAGCAACTCGCCGGGGTTGATGGTGAGGTCGAGCCCGTCGAGGACCACCCGGTCGGTACCGGGATATGCGAACCGCACCCCGCGCAGCTGCACCAGCGGCGGCGACCCGTCGGGCGGCTGGTCCGCGCCCCGTGGCGCCGGCACCGGCGCTGCGGCCGGTCCGCGCAGGACGCCGCGCAGCTGCCCGAGGGCGGCCACGGCGGGCAGCGAGTTCTCGATCTCCAGAGCGTCGAAGTAGCCGCCGAACGAGCGGAACACCGCGTACCCGGCGGCCAGCACCGCGGTCAGCACGGCCACGCTGGTCCGCCCGTGCGCCACCCCGACCGCGACGATCGCGTACACGCCGGCCAGCGGGACGACCATCGCCGTGGTGAGCAGCCGGTCCCGCCGGTGGTTGGGCCGACGCAGCCGCCACATCGGGCCGAACATCGCCTCGATGGCGGCGACCTGGCGGCCGATGGCCCACTCGGCGAACCCGTACACCCGCTGCTCCTTGCCGCCGGAGCTGGACAGCAGCGCCTCCCGCCAGGCGGCGGCGGTGCGCGCCGAGCGCTTGCCGGCCACCCACAGCCGGGCGAAGAGCAGGATGTTGCGGCGGGACACGGCGCGGGTAGCCAGCGCCGGGATCAGCAGGATGGGCAGCAGCCACCAGGCGTAAGCGGCCAGCACCACACCGGCGCCGAGCGCGCCCAGCCAGCGGAAGACCATCCCGAGTTGGGCGATGGCCCCGTCGCCCGGGGTGCGCTCGGTCCAGTTGTCCGCGTCGGCGCTGGCCAGCTTGATCTGGTCCTGGACGGCGGGCTCCTCCAGCGCGCCGATGGTGTCGCTGGCCGAGGCCAACCGGGCCACCTCGGCGCGCTGGGCGCCGTCGATGCGGGAGCGCACCAGCAGGCGCAGCGGTCCGCCGAAGGCGTCCAGCGCATGCCCGGCGAGCAGGACGCCGAGGAAGGCGGCCAGCGGCCACCACGGCGCCGCGTGCCGCTGCACGTGCGCGACCAGGCTGGCCATCAGTGCCGCGGACGCCGCCGGTAGCAGCGCCGACACCGTCCATACGGCGGTCAACCAGAGCGCCGGCCAGCCGCCGACGCTGACCAGTGACCGCAGCAGCTGCCAGCGCTGTCCCCCGATGCGCACCCGCGTCCCCCGTCCGAGCTATCGAAGCGCTTCACTCCTGCCCCGGGGCACGTTTCCGGACCGGGTCACGCCCGGTCAAGCCCATTGCCTTGTTCGACAGTGGTTTCGACGCTCACTCCAGCGAGCGGTACGGCGGCGCGAAGAGCACCAGCAGCGACAGGTCCTCGGTGATGTCGACGAACCGGTGCTCCTCGCCGGCCGGCACGTAGACCACCGCACCGGGCCCGACCGGCTGCTCGGCCGCCGGTGTGACGATCCGGGCGCGGCCGTCCACCACGACGTAGATCTCGTCCTCGGTGTGCGGGCTCTGGTCGTCCACGCCGCCGGCCGGGATGGCGTAGGTGCCGAACGACAGCCGCGCCTCGCGCAGCTGCTCCAGGTAGGAGCCGGCGGTGAACTCAGGGGTCAGGACGCGCATCGCGCCATCGTGGCATGCCCGACGCCCGGATGCGTCCCCGGGCACGGCTCGGCCGGCCGCCCCGCAATCGGGGTGGCCGGCCGAGTGGTGCGTGGTTCAGCTACCCGAGACCGCGAGCGTAGGCGCGCTGTTGGTACCGGAGTAGGTGCCCTGGAAGCCGAAGCTGGCCGACTGCCCCGGGGCGAGGGTGCCGTTGTAGCTGGCGTTGGCCGCCGTGACGCTGGTGCCGGACTGGCTCAGTGTGGTGCTCCAGGAGTTGGTGACCTTCTGGTTGCCACCCCACGTCCAGGTCACCCGCCAGCTGCTGATCGGCGTGCTGCCGTTGTTGGTGACGGTGATGGCGGCGACGAAACCGTCCTGCCACTGGCTCTGCACCGAGTAGCTGGCGGTCAGCCGGCCGCCGCCGGTCGGAGTCGGCGAGGTCGACCGCGAGGGCGACACCGACGGCGAAGTCGACCGGGACGGCGACACCGACGGCGAGGTCGACCGGGACGGCGACACCGACGCCGAAACGGACGCCGAGACCGACGCCGAGACGCTGGCCGAGACCGACGCGGAGCTGGTGGGGCTGGTCGTCACCGGGGTGCCGAACAGCTCCGAGTAGGTGGCCAGGGCGATGGCGATGTCCGCCTGCGCCCAGAACCGGTGGTAGGTGAACACCGGCGCGGCTCCACCGTTGAGGTAGGCCTGCACCTTCGCCCAGTCCGCGTCGTTCTTGTAGAACGACCGCATGGAGATGAAGGTGGTGGAGGAGTTGATCGGGTCGCCGTTGGGCATCCGACCGGTCCAGCCGGACGGGACGTACACCGGGTCGTTGAACCGGCTGTAGTCCGCGCGGGTTTCGGCGATCGCGATGCCCTTGCTGTCGGTGTGCCCGAGCAGCGCGTCCAGCAGGTTCTTGCCGAGTGTCTGGGCGGCGCTGTTTCCGGTCGCCTTGGCGTAGTAGAGCAGCGCCTTGGCCAGGGCGGCGGCCACGCCCACGTCGGTACCCGAGTCGGTGACCGAGCAGTGCAGGCTGGCGTTGGAGCCCGGGCTGCTGGCGTTCCAGGTGTCCGGCTGGCCGCTCCAGCTCAGCGTGGACGGGATGGAGAAGGTGGTACCGCTCGCCGTCGTGTGCGCGATGACCCAGGTCACCCACTTGTCCAGCACGGTACGGACCCGGCTGTCGCTGGTCAGGTAGTAGTACTCGGCCCAGCGCTCCATGCCCCACGCCTGCATGCCGAACCAGTTGTTCGACGGCGGGTCGTGGTAGACCGGCTCGAAGTCGTACGCCATGCCGTAGAACGTGGGGGTGCCGGCCGGCGGCGCTCCGTACTGGCCGTCCCAGCTGTTGGTGGCGCCGCCGGCGATCGGGCCGTCGGCGGACTGCAGCCAGCGCAGGAACTCGATCTGCCGGGTCAGGCTGGTGGCCCAGTCGGTCTTGCCGCCCGAGGACAGCGGGGCCATCGCACTGACCGTGGACAGCGCCCACGCGGCGACCGGGTTCTGGTAGCCGTGGTGGGCCGCGCCGTCACCGATGCGCCACGCCCAGCCGCCGCCCGGCTCCGCGCCGCCCCACGCGTAGTACCAGCCGAGCAGGTAGTGCGCCGAGTCACGGCCGGTGCCGGCGGCGCAGCCGGCCGGGCTGGTGCAGCCGCCGATCTTCTTGAAGTACTTGTCGAACAGCGCGTAGCGCAGGAAGTCGCCCATCTTGGCGGCCTTGGCCACGGTGGCCGACACGGAGCTGGCCTTGCCCTGCGCCGAGGCCCACCGGTACGCCCAGTAGGCAGCCTGGATGGCCCGGGCGTCGGCGTCCGGCGCGTTGGTGTACTTGTACTGCTTGGCGTAGCTGGAGTCCTTGACGAACAGGTCCAGGTAGCCGTTGGTGCCGCCGTAGGCCATCAGGTCGGTACAGGGCTGCGGCACGGTCTCGAAGACCGACTCCTGCGAGCCGCGCTGGTAGCTGTTGATGAAGCACGGGCCGGTGGCGGTGGGGCCGCTCTCCGCGCCGGTGCCCCACTTGTTGCCGTAGCCGTAGACGTTGTCCACGTCCAGCAGCCAGTGCATGGCGTAGATGTCGGAGTTGCCGTAGGCCGACTTCAGCTCCGAGGCGATCGGGTCGACGCCGGACTTCACCGAGCTGTCCAGCGGGCTCGGGTAGTTCGACGGGAGCGGCCACTCGGGCGCGTAGGTGGCCGGCGAGCTCGGGTTGTACGAGTCGTTGCTCGGCTGGTCGGTGTGGCTGGGGATGGCCGACTTCTCGATCACGGCCCAGGCGTTGTTGAACGGCGTCCAGTCACCGGTGACCCGGCCGTACACCGCTTCCAGCCAGACGAAGTAGCTCAGCGCCTCGGAGGTGGACTCGTGCCCGTGGTCCGGGGCCTCCACCATCAGCGTCTCGACCGAGTGGTAGGGCACGCCACCGGCGCCGAAGTAGCCGTTCGCCGAGGCCTTGATCTTGTTGTACTGGTCCAGGAACGCCTGGGCGTAGGTGTCCGTTGCCGCGGCGCTGGTGGCCGCGAGTGCGTCGCCCATCTTCGCCGCGACCGCGGCGGCCACCGCGGCGGTGCCGGCGGTGGCGACGAACTTTCTTCTGGACATGCGGGACATGCGGAAGAGTCCTCTCATCGGTCTGGTTACCGGCTACGGCAGGACGGCTGCCGTGGCCGGGCGGTGCGGTTGCGTTCTGGCCCAGGTGCGGCGGGGGCCTGTCCGGGGTACCGAGGGACCACAGCACCGTGTCGACAGCCACGGGACATGAGGTGGTTGTCGATGCTGTGGGCCGCCGGGGACAGCCCGCCACGACGCCCGTGGGTCGGAAGTCGTGTCCGGGTCACCGCCGTAGCTCGGCCGTCCGGAAAGGACGGCGCGTGGCGGTACCCGCGCCTGTTCCAGCCGTGCCGGCGGCGGTTCGGCCGCGATTGCCCGATCGCGGACCCGACATCGCCACCACTGGCATGTACGCACCAGCACTCCGACGGGCTCCCGACGCGCCGAAGGCCGGCAAATTCCTTACCTGCTTCGCACCGCTCCCACCGGGTTGAAAGTTCCAACGGTCGATGGAAGCGCTCCCAAGAGCCTCACCCGTCGGGCTGCAATTGTCAACGGCCGACTCAGCCCCCCAGCGCAGCTGCCCGGACGGCCCAACCGCGGGTCTGCGCAGCCCAGCCGTGGTCACCCTGGGTGCATGGCCGTGGCCTGCGGAAAGACGCCCGGAACGGGACGGAGTCGGGCGGGCCGGCGCACTCCGGGCCTCGGTGGCGGCCGGCCCCGACCAGCCTGCGCGGTCCGGCGCTGACCTGGGCAGACAGCGCGGCCGCGGAAGTTTCACAGCGACCGGTGGCAGCGACCACCGCGAGCTGCCCACCCGGTACACCTGCACGGGGCCGGCGGCGGTGGCCGGGTTCCCCACCCCGGCGGCCAGCTGCTCCGGTCGCGCCCGGCCGAACCCGCCGGCGCCCTCGGTGGCCGCGTCGATTGAGCACCGGTACGGGTGGGTAGGGCCCGAATATGTCCACTGTGGAGGTTATCCGGGAGGCGATCCGCGGGCACCACCGGCTCGCCTTCTCCTACCGGGGCCGCCCCCGGGTGGTGAACCCGCAGCGGCTGGGCGTGTCCCGCAGCGGCGCCTGGCAACTGCGGGCGATCCAGGTGGGCGGCGCGTCGGCCAGTGGCCGGTACGGCGGGGACGCGCCGAAGCTGTTCGACGTGGCGCAGATGCGGGCGGTCTCGCTGCTGCCGGCGCACTTTCCGGTGCCGCGCGGCTACCGGCCCGGCGACGGGCACTTCGCGCACATCGACACCGAGCTGACCAGCTGAGCCCGGGGCGCAACCCTATCGACGGGCATGACTGCCCGTGCGCAACCCTCACCGCGGCCCGCTGATTTTGCGGCGCTGTTTGCCGGCGCGTTACGAAGCACGCCCGGACCTTGCTCGGTGGAAGTTTCCTGTGTGAGTGTCATTCGCAATCGACACAGGTCGATCATCACCCGGAGGGCTGGCCGGGCGCGCAGGTCAGCCGTCCCCGTACCCCCTCCCCGTGCTCCACCCCCGACGCTCGGCTGACCCCGGCGCGGCTGACCGCTACCGCGGAACCCGCGCCACCCCCCGAAGGAGCGATCCCCCTTGAGAACACGAACCCGCGCGGTACTGGCCGCGGCGGTGGCGACCGGAGTGGTCGTCGCCGGCGTCTCCACCGTCGCCCAAGCCTCCCCCACTCCGCCGACCCCCGACGCCCAGCGCGCCACCGCCGCGCAGCAGGCCGCCAGCTTCGTCGCCGGCCGCCCGGCCAGCCTGCGGGCCAGCTCCGACGACGGCTACCTGCAGCACCCGGTCATCTCCTCGGCCGGCCTGCAGTACGTGCCCTACGACCGTACCTACCGCGGCCTGCCGGTGGTGGGCGGCGACTTCGTCGTCGTGGTCGACGCGGCCGGCCAGGTCCGCTCCACCTCGGTGGCGCAGCAGCGTCAGATCGGCGTGGCCACCGCCGCGAAGGTCAGCCAGGACAGCGCCGCGCAGACGGCCCGCCGACAGGTACCCGAGGTGACCTCGGTGGAGGGGACCCGACTGGTGGTCGACGCCCTCGCCGAGCCCCGGCTGGCCTGGGAGACCACCGTGGTCGGCACCGGCGCCGAAGGCCCCACCCGGCTCACCGTCGACGTCGACGCGCTCACCGGCGCGGTGCTGCACACCCAGGAGCACGTGCTGCACGGCACCGGCAGCACCGCGTGGAACGGCACGGTACCGCTGAACACCACGCTCAGCGGCAGCACGTACAGCATGAAGGACCCGACCATCACCAACCTCAGCTGCCAGGACTTCAGCACCCACGCGACGCTCACCGGCACTGACGACTCGTGGGGCAACGGCACCGCCACGGTCAAGGAGACCGGCTGCGCGGACGCGCTGTTCGTCGCGCAGACCGAGTACAAGATGCTGGCGAACTGGTTGGGGCGCAACGGGATGGACGGCTCCGGGGGCGCCTGGCCACTGCGGGTCGGACTCAACGACGAGAACGCCTACTACGACGGCACCCAGGTGGCCATCGGGCACAACACAGCCAACCAGTGGATCGGCACGCTGGACGTGGTCGGTCACGAGATGGGGCACGGCGTGGACGACCACACGCCGGGCGGCATCTCCGGCTCGGGTACCCAGGAGTTCGTGGCCGACACCTTCGGCGCCGCGACCGAGTGGTACGCCAATGAATCCGCACCCTACGACACCCCGGACTTCAAGGTCGGCGAGACCATCAACCTGGTCGGCAACGGCCCCATCCGGTACATGTACAACCCGTCGCTGGCCGGGCACTCCAACTGCTACTCCAGCAGCGTGCCCTCGCAGGAGGTGCACGCCGCCGCCGGCCCCGGCAACCACTGGTTCTACCTGCTCGCCGAGGGCAGCAGCCCGACCGACGGGCAGCCGGCCAGCCCGACCTGCAACAGCAGCAGCGTCACCGGACTGGGCATTCAGACCGCCATGAAGATCATGTACAACGCCATGCTGCTCAAGACCAGCGGCGCGTCGTACCTGAAGTACCGGGTGTGGACGCTGCAGGCGGCCAAGAACCTGTTCCCCGGCAGCTGCACCCAGTTCAACACGGTCAAGGCGGCCTGGGACGCGGTGAGCGTACCGACCCAGTCCGGTGAGCCGACCTGCGGCACCAGCACCGGCTCGCCCACCCCGACAGCCACCGGGACCGGCGGCTGCTCCGGGCAGAAGCTGGCCAACCCCGGCTTCGAGTCCGGCAACACCGGCTGGACCGCCAGCAGCGGCGTGATCGACAGCTCCAGCTCGGAGCCGGCCCACGCCGGCTCGTGGAAGGCGTGGCTGGACGGCTACGGCAGCACCCACACCGACACGCTCGCCCAGTCGGTGAGCATCGGCGCCGGATGCCACGCGACGCTGAGCTTCTGGCTGCACATCGACACCGCCGAGACCACCACCACGACCGCCTACGACACGCTCACCGTCAAGGCGGGCAGCACCACCCTGGTCACCCTCTCCAACCTCAACAAGGCCAGCGGGTACAGCCAACGCTCCTACGACCTGTCCGGCTTCGCCGGGCAGACGGTGACGATCACCTTCACCGGTACCGAGGATTCGTCGTTGCAGACGTCCTTCGTCGTCGACGACACCGCGGTCACGCTGAGCTGACGACCGGCCGGGGGCGGCGCCGGCGCGCGCGCCGCCCCCGTTGCCCGGCCGGGTACCCGGCGGGCGGCCATCGCGCCGATTCGCTACGGTCGATGGGGCATACACAGCGGTGGCAAGGAGTGGGGGCACTGGGTGGGTAGCCTGCTGGCGGTCAGCGACCTGCACGTCGCGTACCCGGAGAACCGGCGCATCGTCGCCGGGCTGCACCCACGGGAGCCCGACGACTGGCTGATCGTCGCCGGCGACGTGGGCGAGCTCTTCGCCGACGTCACCGACACCCTGGCCGTGCTGGCGCAGCGCTTCGCCCAGGTGATCTGGGCGCCCGGCAACCACGAGCTGTGGACTCATCCGTCAGATCCGGTGCTCTCCCGCGGCGTGCAGCGCTACCAGGAGCTGGTGGCCGCCTGTCGGGCGCTCGGGGTGCTCACCCCGGAGGACGACTTCGCGGTGTGGCGCGGCCCGGACGGTCCGGTGACCGTCGCGCCGCTGTTCCTGCTCTACGACTACTCCTGGCGGGTGGCCGGCGCGACCACCAAGGAGGAGTCCCTGGAGCGGGCGTACCAGGCGGGCATCGTCTGCGCCGACGAGCGGATGCTGCACCCGGACCCCTACCCGGACCGGGAGTCCTGGTGCCGGGACCGGCTGGAGCTGACGCAGCGGCGGCTGGCGGAGACCGACCCGGCGCTGCCGACCGTCCTGGTGACCCACTGGCCGCTGGTCCGGCACCCGACCGACGTGCTGTATTACCCCGAGTTCGCCCAGTGGTGCGGCACCGACCAGACCGCCGACTGGCACACCCGCTTCCGCGCGCTCGTCGCCGTCTACGGCCACCTGCACATTCCCCGGTCGACCACGCAGGACGGGGTGCGCTTCGAAGAGGTGTCGCTGGGCTACCCGCGGGAGTGGGGACGCCGTGGCCCGCAGCCGCAGGTACCCCGCCGTATCCTGCCCGCCACATGATCGAAGCCCTGCTGCCGCCGACCGTCCGGGTGGCCGAGGCGTTCGACGACATACCCGGTGAGCCGGTGTACCCCGGTGAGGAGGAGTTCGTGGCCCGGGCGGTCCCGGTGCGGCGCGCGGAGTTCGTCACCGCGCGCCGCTGCGCCCGGCGCGCACTGGCCGACCTGGGATACCCGGCGGCGCCGATCCGCCCCGACGCCGCCCGCGCGCCGCAGTGGCCGGCCGGGGTGGTGGGCAGCATCACCCACTGCGCCGGCTACCGCGCCGCCGCCGTGGCCCGCCGCGGCGACCTGGCCAGTGTCGGCATCGACGCCGAGCCCCACGCCCCGCTCCCGGACGGCGTCGCCGGGGCGGTCACGGTGGCCGACGAGCCGGCGGCGCTCGCCGCCCTGGCCAGCGCCCGGCCCGCGGTGCACTGGGACCGGCTGCTGTTCAGCGCCAAGGAATCCGTCTACAAGGCGTGGTACCCGCTGACCCGGCGCTGGCTGGGTTTCGACGAAGCCCGGCTGACCCTGGACCCTGCCGGCACGTTCCACGCCGAACTGCTGGTCGACGGCGCCCGCTGCGACGGCGCGGCGCCGCTGCGGCGGCTGCACGGTCGCTTCCTGGTCGACGGCGGCCTGGTGCTCACCGCGATCTGCGTGACAGCGTGACGCCGCCGGGCCGACCCGGCCACGGCGGCGCGCACGACAACAGCGGTCAGTTGTTGTAGGGCATGGTCGGGAACCAGCCGTAGCCCAGCGCCGCCGGCAGCCGCACATCCCAGTAGATGACCAGGAAGACACCCAGCGCGATGAGCAGGCAGCCGGTGACCAGCGCGGCGCGGCGCGGGGTCGCCGTCATCATCCGCAGGAAGCCGCCCCGGGTGATCAGGGTCAACAGGCCGAAGATGGCCGTCACCAGCACCACGTTGCCCAGTGACTGCAGGATGAAGGCGGCCGCGCCGACCAGCGGGTTGCCGGTGTCGGCGGCCCAGTGGAACAGCTTATTGAACAGCGGGTACGGCCGGCCCACCAGGAAGCCGCCGATCAGCGCACCCAGCAGCACCACCTTGGCGACCGGCCGGTTGGCGAAGACGTCGGGCACGATCCGCAGCGTCGACAGGCCCATGGCCAACAGCACCAGCCCGATGATGCCGAACACCACCATCGACTGCACCAGGCGGACCGGCAGGTTGCCGACCCTGTCGGTGGACAGCTGGGGCAGCCGGTCGCCGAGCAGCACGCCGACGAAGCCGTAGGTGCCCGAGACCAGAACCATGCCGAGGGTGAGGTAGCCGACCGGGCGTAGGAAGGCGCGCAGTGCACCGCCGCGGCGCTGGGGCACCTGCGACAGCGGGCCGATCGAGGCGGCCATCGCGACGTTGCAGGCGGTGAAGGTACCTGCGAGGCCGGAGACGAAGGCGAAGACCAGTCCGGCGGTCGTTCCGGCCAGGCTGGTGGTCCGCGCGTTGTCACCGAGAATGCCGTCGGCGACGTGTTCACCGATGACCGAGTCGACGAACTTGGCCGACCAGAGTATCGCGAGCAGCACCCCGGCCAGGATGCTGAGGATGACGACGGGTCGGGTACCGGCGATCCGGTCCCCGACCGATACCGACCCGGCGACGGTGCGCGGGCGGTCCAGTGACTGGGGTGGTGTGGACATGGTGGCTCCCTCCAACCTCTATCGGCTGAGGCTCGCATCCACCGGGTACGCACCGGTTCTTTCTTCGTGCGCAGTTGCCCCGACTGGCGGAACAGAGCACAACCGGAGGGAATTCAGGGACGCGCGGAGCTCTCGTCCGGGGTCGGGTCGGGCGTACGCGCCAGGCCGGACCAGGCGGGCACCGCGTCGGGGTCGGCCGGCACCGGACGGCCCAGTTCGGCGCGCAGCGCCGCCAACCCCACCCGGGGCAGGTCCAGCCAGGACGCCAGCAACAGGTGCCGGGCCCGCCAGTGCGGGTGGAACTTGGCGGTGAACCGGTACAGCGGACCCAGTTCGATCCACCGGTCGAACAGGTGGGTCAGCGCCGCGACAGCCCGGGCCAGCCGTCCGCTGGCGGCGTAGAGGCGGCGGAAGCCGGCGAAGTTGAGGGACACCTCAGCAGCGCCGCGGGCCCGTGCGTACTCCACCACCTCGACGATGATGCGCTCGACGATGCCGTTGGGCGCGCCCCGCCGCCGCGGCGCCACGTCCAGCGTCAGCGACCGGCCGGCGCCGCATCCGGCGAACCGGGCGAAGCCCTGCGGCACGCCGTCCCGGTCACTGGCCACCGCCACCACGCAGTCGTCCCGCGCAGCCAGCAGCCCGTCCAGGTTCATCGAGAAGCCGCGCTCGGCCCGGCCGGCCAGCCAGTCGACGCGGACCGGTTCCAGCGGCGCCAGCCGCTGCGCCTGCGCCGGGCCGATCGCCACACTGATCCCGGCATTGTGGGTACGGTTGACCGCCTGGCGCACGTTGCGCATCCGTCGGGAGTCGAGCGCGAAGCCGGCCACCTCGATCACCGCCTCGTCCCCGATCGGGACGCGCCGGGCCACCCCGCCCGCGCGCCAGGCGTCCACCAGCGGGGTACCGGCCCCGATCACCGCCGGGCGCCAGCCGTTACGGGTACACATGGCCTGGAACTGTCCGATCGCGGCGGACGCGGCGCCCTGCGCGCCCACCGGGTCCCCACCGGCCAGCGCCACCCCGAACAGCACCCGGTACCCGATGGTCGCCCGGTCGTCCGGGCTGAACACGTGACAGATGTCGGCCCGGGTCACGAACGGTGCCAGGCTGCCCGAGTCGGGGTGGCCGACCAGGGCGGCGGCCAGCGCCCGCCGACCCGGCGGGTCCGGCGCCGGCGCCGGCGCCGCAGCCAGCGCCGTGGCCAGCGCCAGCACGGTACAGCCGGCTGCCGCCAGGCCGAGCGTCGCACCCACCACGGCCACCGCGCGGGCGCCGTGGTCCCGGGTGGCCAGCAGCCACCCGGCGTGGCCGACGAACAGCACGGCGGCGAGCGCCGCGATCCGGATGGCCGTGCGAACCCGCCGCGGATGCGGCAAGGTCGGAAAGTCCCGCCGCGCCGGCACCAGCACACCGACCGCCGCGGTGCCCAGCAGCAGCCGCAGGCCCAGGTGCGCGGGCGGGCCGGCGCGCAGCACTCCCCCGGCGGCCAGCGCCACCACCCCGACGACCAGCAGCGGCACGGCCAGGTACAGCGCGAGCCTGCGGCGGCCGGCCAGTCCCCGGGCGAGCACCAGCAGGCAGCCGCCGACCACGACAGCGGTGTCCGGCCCGAGCCGACCGTCGGCCACCAGAGCGGCGGTGTCGGCGACCGGGCGCCCCGCCCGCTGCGGCATCGACGCCCAGACCAGTACGGCCGCGCCCACCAGGGCGATGAACGCGGCCACGACGCGGATCGCGTGTGCTCGCACGCCTTCCAACGTACGGATCCCGACAGCACACCCGCCAGCGGGATAAATCCGGCCACGATGCCTGGGGTAGGTTCGTCGCCGTGGCGGGACGCAGATTCGACGGGCTGATCCTCGACTTCGCCGGGGTGCTGACCACCAACATGGTCGAGGTGATCGGCTGTTTCGAGCGCCGGGAACGGCTGCCGGCCGGCACCTTCCTGCGGGCCTGGGCCGACCCGCGCGGCCAGGATCTGTACCGGCGCCTGGAACTCGGCGAGATCGACCAGCGAGCGTGGAACGAGGGGTTCGCCGATCTGCTGGGCACCGGTCCGGACAATCTCATGGGCCGCGTCCTGTACGAGCTGGATCCGGCCTACGAAGTCCTCAGCGTGGCGCGCGACGCGCGACAGGCCGGTATCCGCACGGCTGTCCTGTCCAACTCGTTGGGCACCGACCCACACGATCCGTACTTTCCCTACCGCCTGAAGGACACCTTCGACGTCGTGATCCTGTCGACCGACCTCGGCATCAGGAAACCGGATCCCGGCATCTTCACCAGAACGTTGGAGTTGCTGGGCGTCGGGCCGCGATCATGCGTGTTCGCCGACGACACCGAAGCCAACCTGGTCACCGCGCAGGCGATGGGCATGACGGTCATCCACGCCCTGGACGAGGACGAGACCGCACAGGAGCTACGGACGCTGCTCGACCTTCCGGAACAACCGGTCAGCGGGTAGCTGCCAGCAGATCACGGACTGCGTGGTTGCCGGCGTGGGGTGTGAGCAACGCGCGCAGGGCGGCAACCGTGGAGTTGGACCGCGCGGAATCGACGCCGCCCAGGCAGCGAATCGCCCGCCGGGCCCGCTCCACCGCCCCGTCCAGGTATCGCCTGCGCAGGCTCGTGTGGTCGGGAGTTGCCGTGCCCCGTGAAAGACGATGCAGTGAAGGCGCTGGGGCGGTCATGACGGTACACATACCGCTACGTCCGCTCTGGTCCTGTGCCGGTTGCGGCGACCGCTGGCCGTGCGGACCGCGCCAACGCCAGTTGCGGGCCGAATACTCCGGCACCAGCGTCTCGCTGGCAATGTACCTGGCGGCGTGCATGGTCGACGCCGCCCACGATCTGCCCCAGGCGTCCGCTGGACTGCTCTACGACAGGTTTCTCGGCTGGATGCGATAGCGACGAACCGGGTCATGGAGGTTCGTGTGCGGCCTCGGAGAGTTCGTCGTCGAGGAGGGAGTAGAGGAGGCTGTCGCGCCAGGCGCCGTTGGTGTGGACGTGGTGGCGGATGCGTCCCTCGTACCGCATGCCGAGTTTGCTGACGACGGCGATGGAGGCGGCGTTGCCGGGGCCGATCGCGGCGCTGATGCGATGCAGCCCGAGCCGGTCGAATCCGAACCGGATCATGGTGTGGGCGGCGTCGGTGGCGTAGCCCTTGCCCCACTGGTCGGCCCGGATGGCGTAGCCGAGCTTCGCGGCGTTGACGCCGTCGAGTCCGAGCCGGGCGAAGCCGATGGCCACGTCATCGCCTCGTGGGGTTACCGCGAGGTAGTACTCCTGGCGGGGGCGTTGCCGGGCGCGTTCGAGGATGCCGGTCAGCCCGGCTGCGGTCTGTTTCCGGGTACGGGCGTCGAAGGAGAGCCAGTCGGTAACTGCGTGGTCGCCGACGATGGCGTGCATCGCGTCGAGGTCGGCGGCGCTGAATTCGCGGAGGCTGACTGTGCGACCTTGCAGCACGATGGGGCGGCCGAAGATCCGTGGGCTCACTGCGGCAATGCCCTGACCGGCCCGCGGGTGACCACTGCGGTCTCGGGGCGCAGATCGCTGGCGTCGGCGCTGAGACCGCAGGGAGCCGGGTGCGACAGAGTGCGCGGCTGGCGTCTGATAGCTCCGGTCAAGGCGTCTCCTCGCTGGAACAGCGCGTGCACCATACTGTCGGCCCGACCGGGACCGAAGGGCGTGGCCGGGCGGTCCGATCATGCCATTCGCCGACCATCCCACTCGACCACGCCCGGCCCCGACCGGCGATGGACGGTCAGAGCCGGAAACCGGTCGTGCTCAGGAGACCGGGTGGCCGCCGTCGCCGTCCACGATGACGTCCATCGTGCCGTCCTGGCTGAGGTCAACCATGGTGATGTCGGGCTGGCCGTCACCGTCGGTGTCCACCTGGAAAAGGTCGGCCTTGCCGTCACCGTCCGTGTCGATCGCCCACACGTCGGGGGTACCGGAGCCGTTGGTGTCCAGGGCCAGGACCTCGTGGTGCTCGTCGCCTCGGGTGGGCACCGTATCGGTCATGGGTGGTCTCCTTCGCAGGTCGCGGGGCCGCCACACGGCGACGTCGCGGACGTGCCCGGGCCGGGCGCCGGCTAAACGTGGCGCAGCCCGCCGATCCGCACGCTGCGCAGTCAGGGCAGGTCCAGCAGTTGGACGGTGACGGCGGCGTGGTCACCGACGTCGAGCGTCTCGGCGCTGCGGACGGCGCGCTTGACCGGCAGGACGTAGCAGCCGCTGCCGCTGTCGGGGAAGATCGAGGTGGTCCAGGTGCTGCCGCCGAGGGTGGCCCGTACCCGTAGCGATCCGAAGCCCCGGGACCGGCCGGCGGCCCGTTCCCGGATCTCCTCGGAGGCTTGCGGGGGCAGGCTCACGAAGGTCCAGCTGTCCGACCGCCGGGCGCTCCACAGCCACAGCTGGGCGTCGAAGTCGATGACCACGAGCGCCAGCATCACACACGGTACCGACAGCGGGCGGGCGCGGCGGTAGGCTCACGATTGCCGCAAAAGTGACAGATGGCGTTGCCGCTGCCCGGAGGCCGGAGTAGCGTCAGATGCCTCACGAAGGAAATAGCCGTTTTGCGAGCGCTGCCGCCCCTGGCGCGTCTACCCGAGCGGCAGGGACCCGACCACCGGCGGCTTGCCGTCGCGGGGAATTCCGGCCAGTGCCACGCACCGGCACCACATCCGTTACGCCAGCATCAGTACAGCTGCGCCACCACGGCCGCGACCACCGTGCGGCCCAGCTGACAGCGCCGCCGCACCAGGACGAGACGGGCAACGCCAGCACCGCACCGGCACCTCGGGCGCGGGCCACGCCCATCGGGAGATGTCAGGAGGGGGACAGCCATGCCAGGCACATACTCTGAGCAGCTCCAGCCGACCATGACGACGACCGGCCAGTGGCCGCGCGCGGCCGACGACCCCGACGCCCGGGCGCTGGCCGCGGTGGCCCACCGCGCCCCGGACGACCCGGTCCGGCGGCGGGTCCGGGATCAGGTGGTCTGCGCCAACCTGCCGATGGCCCGCCGGCTCGCCGGCTGCTTCGCCGGCCGCGGCGAGTCCCTGGAAGACCTCGTCCAGGTAGCCAACCTGGCCCTGGTACGGGCGGCCAACCGGTTCGACGCCAGCCACGGCGTCTCGTTCGCCGGCTTCGCCGGCCCCACCATCCTCGGCGAGCTGCGCCACCACTTCCGCGACACCCGCTGGCACCTGCGGGTGGACCGCCGCCTGCAGGAGCTCTACCTGGAGGTGCGGCGGGCCACCGACGAACTGACCCAGGAGTTGGGGCGTCACCCCGGCATCCCGGAGGTGGCCGAGCGGGTGGGTGCCGGCGTCCAGGACTGCGAACGGGCGCTGGCCGCCGCCGCGGCGTTCCAGCCGCTCTCCCTCAACGTGCCGGTGACCAGTGACGAGGCGAACCGGGAACTGAGCGACCTGATCGGCGGCCCGGACCCCGATCTGGAACGGGTGACCGACCTGTGCGCCCTCAGCCAGGCGGTCGGCGAGCTGACCGACAACGACCGGCGGCTGCTGGCGCTGCGGTTCTTCGGCAACCTGACCCAGTCGGAGATCGCCGGACAGCTCGGCGTCTCCCAGATGCAGGTGTCCCGGCTGCTGAGCGCGGCGTTGGCCAAGTTGCGGGAGACCCTGCTCACCGAGTGAGCGCATGGCCGCCCGGGCAACCGTGCAGAACGCGGCGAACGGAGCAACAATCGCAGGCATGCGGCCAGCCAGCCCGACCTCGACGCCCGGTGCGACGCCGATTCGCGGTGCGCGGCCGGAGTGAGCCTGCTGCACAGCCTGACCAGCCTGCCCGCCGGATGGATCTATCTGGCGGTCGGTCTGCTGGTCTTCGCCGAGGACGCGATCTTCGTCGGCTTCCTCATCCCGGGCGAGACCGCTGCCGTCATCGGCGGCGTCACCGCGAACTCCGGCCGTACCAATCTGGTGGTGATGATGGCGGTGGTGGTCGCGGCCGCGATCCTCGGCGACAGCGTGGGGTACGAGGTGGGCCGGCGCTTCGGCGGCCGGCTGCTGGCGACCGGTGCACTGCGGCGCCGCCGCAGACGGGTCGACCGGGCCCGGGAGTACCTGGCCCGGCGCGGCGGGCCGGCCGTCCTGCTCGGCCGCTTCGTGGCGTTCCTGCGGGCCACCATGCCGTTCCTGGCCGGCAGCGCGCGGATGCGCTACCGCCGGTTCCTGGCCTACAACGCGGTGGGTGGGCTGCTCTGGGGAGTCGGCATGGTCCTGCTCGGCTTCCTCGCCGGGGCCGCCTATGAGCGGGTGGCCCGTACCTTCGGGGCGGTGTCGGCGGCCGTGGTGGCGCTGCTGGCCGTCGTGGCGCTGCTGGTGGCGCGGCTGCGGCGGCGCCGCGCCGAGCGCTCCGACCGGGCCGGTGCCGAGCGGTCCTGACTGTCCCGGGGACAGGCTGTCAGCGGGGCGTCGGGTCGCCGCGGGGCGAGCGGATGACCGCCCACACCCCTTTGCCGTCCATCGTCGGCACGTAGCCCCAGCCGGCCGCCAGGTGGCCGATCAGGTGCAGCCCACGGCCGGTGACGGCGCTGGGATCGGTCGGCGGCGCGCGCAGCGCGGGCGGGGCGCTGGCCCGGTCCCGGACCACCACGTGCAGGCCGGCTGGGGTACGGATGAGGATGACGGTCATCGGCGAGCCGACGTGGAGCACGACGTTCGCGCAGAGCTCCGAGATGACCAACTGGCCGGCCGGTATCAGCTCGGCCAGCTGCCACGCCCGACAGGTGTCGGCCAGCAGGCGGCGGGCCTCACCGGGGGCCGCCGGGGTCGACGGGTACGCGGCCACCACCCGGTCCTGGACCACCTCGCTGTCCCGGGCGGCGCGCAGGGCGTCCGGCTGGTCCCGGAAGAGCGGCAGGCGCCGGGTCAGCGCACTGGCTCCCAGCGCGGCCCGCACCTGGTCGTTGACCCCGTACACCAGCCGGGGCGGATACCACCGGCCGGAGAAGTCCACCGGCGCGGGCAGCACGAGCAGCTGGAGCGGCTGCGCGGTCGCCAGCCCGTTGAGGTCGACGACGATCGCGACCGGCTGCTCGGCATCGGCCTTGCGCAGCGCCGCCCGCAGTCTGGCAGCGCCCGGCAGGTCCAGCTGTCCCAGGACGCTCACCAGCACCACGTCATCCAGCTGGCTCAGCGAGCAGCTGAGAGAATTGGTCATGGTGCCTCCCGACGAGCGCGCTCGGCCCCCTACGTCGACCAGTGCAATTTACGTCGACCCGCGCAATCTACCCACTACGCGGCAGTTCAAGCGGGATCGGCTCCGGTCGCTGGCTACGTTACGGGACGCCCGCGCGTCCGGCCGTCCGGCCCTGGCACGCACCGGGACCGTCCAGCTCGGTTAAGCGACGCCGGACGGGGTAGCGTCAGACCAGGGTTCCGTCAGCACGATGGGGTGAGGCAGGTGCTCCCGGACACCGGGCATCCGGACGTGGTCGTCATCGGGGCCTCGGCAGGTGGCGTCAACGCGCTGGTCGAGGTCGTCTCCGGACTGCCCCCGGACCTGGCCGCGGCCATCTGCGTGGTATTGCACATCCCCCGGCACGCCCCGTCGGCACTGGCCGCGATCCTGAGCCGTAACAGTGCCCTGTCGGTCGGCACCGCTACCGACGGCGAGCAGTTGCGGCTCGGCCACATCCACGTCGCCGCCACCGACCACCACCTACTGGTCATGGACGGGCGGCTGCGACTGTCCCGCGGACCGGTGGAGAACGGGCACCGCCCCGCCATCAACCCGCTGTTCCGGTCGGCCGCCCGCGCGTACGGGTCCCGGGTGATCGGCGTGGTGCTCTCCGGCTCCCGGGACGACGGCTCGTCCGGACTGGCAACGATCGCCGCCCGGGGCGGCTACACCGTGGTTCAGGATCCGGCTGACGCGCTGCACCCCTCCATGCCCCGGGCCGCGCTGGCACAGGTCCGGGCTGACCATGTGGTGCCCGCCGCCAAGATCGGACCTGTGCTGGCCGGGCTGATCGGCGGAGCGTTGCGGCCCGCGGGACTGGCCAGCGCCAGCGACGAGGCAACCCTGGACGCCCAGCTGCGGGTGTCCAATCTGGAGCCGGTGCCGGGCCTGCTGCGGCAGACCCCGGCCGGCTTCGGCTGCCCGGACTGCGGCGGGGCGCTGTTCACCGTCGGTCACCAGGATCCGCCGCAGTTGCGCTGCCGGGTAGGGCACGCCTGGTCGGCGGACGGGCTGCTGCAGTCGCTGTCCGAGCAGCTGCAGGGCACGCTGTGGCGGGGACTGCGGGTGCTGGAGGAGAAGGCGGCGCTGGCCGAGCGGATGGCCGCTGCCCAGCGGCGCCGCGGCGAATCCGGCGACGCCTACCAGGAGACGGCCGGTGAGGCCGAGCGGGCCGCGCAATTGCTGCGCGGGCTGATCGCGACCGTGTCGGACCTACGGGCCGTCGACAGCGGGTGAGCTGACCAGCCGGTTGGCTGGAAGCGTACGGTACAGGAAACGCCGTCCGCGCTTGAGGAAGTCCATGAGCCAGCCAGACCCGCAGTTCGAGGCTCTCCTGCTCCATCTGAAGGAGACCCGGGGCTTCGACTTCACCGGGTACAAGCGCTCCAGCCTGATGCGCCGGGTCGGCCGCCGGATGGCGCAGGTCGACGTCGCGGACTACCAGGAGTACCTGGACTATCTGCAGGTCAACGCCGACGAGTTCACAGCGCTGTTCAACACCATCCTGATCAACGTCACGGGCTTCTTCCGCGACCCGGACGCCTGGGAGTACCTGCGCGCCGAGGCGCTCGAACCGCTGTGCCGACAGCTGGAGTCACCGGCTCCGATCCGGGCCTGGAGCGCCGGCTGCGCCTCCGGCGAGGAGGCGTACACGCTGGCCATCCTGCTGGCCGAGATCCTCGGCGTGGAGGAGTTCCGGCAGCGGGTCAAGATCTACGCGACCGACGTCGACAATGAGGGGCTGACCCAGGCCAGGCAGGCCACCTATACCGCCCGGGAAGTGGCCGCCATCCCGGCGGAGCTGCTCGGCCGGTACTTCGAACGGCAGGGCGACCGGTTCTCGTTCCGCAAGGACCTGCGCCGGTCGGTCATCTTCGGGCGCAACGACCTGGTGCAGGACGCCCCGATCTCCCGGGTCGACATCCTGGTGTGCCGCAACACCCTGATGTACCTCAACGCCGAGACGCAGACGCGCATCCTGGGCCGCTTCCACTTCGCCCTCAACGACCGCGGGGTGCTCTTCCTCGGCAAGGCCGAGATGCTGCTCAGCCACGGCAACCTCTTCGTCCCCAGCGACCTCAAGCGACGCATCTTCCGCAAGCTGCCCCGGCCGTCGCTCGGCAACGGCGGACCGGCCGCGCAGCCGCAGCCGGTCAACGGCGCGCACCAGCTGGCCGGCCTGGACCTGCTGCGCGCCGAGGCGCTGATGGCCAGTCCGCTGGCCCAGATCGTGGTGACCGCGGACGGCTTCGTCGCGCAGGCCAACCGGCAGGCGGAGGCGCTGCTCGGCGTCTCCACCCGCGACGTCGGCCGCCCGTTCCACGACCTGGACGTCTCCTACCGGCCGGTGGAGCTGCGCCGGGCCATCGACCAGGCCCGGGTCGACCGGCGCACGGTCCGGGTCGGCGACGTCGAGTACGCCCGCACCCCGTCCGACCGCCTCCACCTGGACATCTGCGCCATACCGCTGACCAGCAACGACTCGGCGCTGCTCGGGGTCACGCTGATCTTCCAGGACGTCACCGAGGCGCATCGGCTGCAGCGCGAACTGGAGGACGCCAACCAGCAGCTGGAGTCCGCCTACGAGGAGCTGCAGTCGACCAACGAGGAGCTGGAGACCACCAACGAGGAGCTGCAGTCCACGGTGGAGGAGCTGGAGACCACCAACGAAGAACTCCAGTCCACCAACGAGGAGCTGGAGACCATGAACGAGGAGCTGCACTCCACCAACGACGAACTGCAGAACATCAACGACCAGCTGCAGGACAGCTTCCGCCAGCTGGACACCGTCAACGAGTTCCTGGAGGCGGTGCTGACCAGCCTGCGGGCGGCCGTCACCGTCCTCAACCGGGACCTGCAGGTGCTGGTCTGGAACAGCCGCGCCGAGGACCTCTGGGGCCTGCGCCGTGACGAGGCGGTCGGCCAGCACTTCTTCAACCTGGACATCGGCCTGCCGACGGACGCGCTGCGGGCCATGCTACGCCAGGCGATCGCCGGCTCCGAGGCGCCGCAGGAGCTCAGCGTGCCGGCGGTGAACCGGCGCGGCCGTCCAGTGACCGTCCGGGTGATCTGTACCAGCCTGGGTGACGGCGCCGGGGACACGGCCACCCGGGGCGCTGTCCTGGTGATGGAGCCACAGGACGCCTGAGCGGCGCCGACCCGGAGAATGCCGCCGGTTCAGGGCCGGTTGCCGCCGGTTCGGGCGGGGGAGCCCGCCGCGCGCGGCGACGGCCGGGGCAGGCTGGCCCAGACGACCTTGCCGTCGGGCGTGGCGTTGGCCCCCCAGGACAGCGCCAGACACTGGACGGTCTCCAGGCCGCTGCGGGCGCCGGGGGCCGGCGCGCCGGGCAGCGCGTCACCGCCGTCCCGCACCGCGACCTGCAGGTAGCGCTCGGTCAGCCGGATGCTCATCCGGTACGGACCGGCGGCGTGGAGCAGGGCGTTGCCGACCAGTTCGGCCACCACCCGGTCGGTCGCTCCGCGGTCGCCGGTCAGCTCGTTGGTGCTGAAGAACTCGGCCACCAGAGCACCCGCCTGACCGGTCCCGGTGTCGCTGTCCAGCCAGCTCCACACCATGGGGCGGGCGGCGGCCAGCACGGCGGCCACCGCGGCGCGCTCGTCGTCGACGACGGCGAGCATCCTGCCGGCGCCCAGTCGGCGCAGGCAGCCGCACAGCTCCGGCCCGGCCGAGTGGACACCGACCCGGATCCCCGGCCACCAGGCAGCCGCCCGGGCCAGCGTGGCCAGGACAGTCACGGCGGCCTGGTCGAAGGCGGCGACGGCGGACAGGTCCACCACGATGCCGGTGGGCTCCTGGGCCAGCCACTTCATCCCGGTGGCGCGCAGCGCCACCGCGGCCTGCATGCGCAGCCGTCCGGTCACCGCGATCCGGACCACGCCATCCGGCCTCAGCACGGAGGTGACATGGTCAGCGGCGTCGCGCGTTCCGGTCACGCCAGCCAGCCTATCCCCTGTCGGGCGCCGGGCCGAGCGCACGCAGGCCCCGCAGCGCCCGGCGGCCGCGCCCTGGCGGCTTCGGGGTGGGTGGTAGGCCGGCTGGTAGCGTGGGGTGCGACGACAACAGGTCCGCCGCGCGCCGGGGCGGCGCCGCCACGGGGCGTCGGGAGGTGCCGTGAACGGGACCACCGGCAGTCCGCCGGTACTGCGGGGCAGCTTCGCCACCCGTTCGCCGGCGGCCGCCCGCGACTTCCTCCGCGTGGTCTACGCGGATCACCAGGCGAGCCTGCCGCCGGACGGCGCGCCGTTCCAGTTCACCGTCAGCTTCATCCAGGACGGCGGGTACGCCGTGGACCGGCTGCGCTACTGCGGGGCGGTCCAGGCCCGCACCCGACCCAGTCACCAGCTGCTGGTGGTACTGGTCCGGGAGGGGCTGCTCGCCGTGGCCGACGCCGAGGCCCGGTACCAGGCCGGTCCCGGGCAGGCGCTGCTGCTGGGCCCGGACAGCGCGTACACGGTGGAGTGTGCCGACCTCGACGCCGACGTGGTGCGGATCGAGTCGGGCCAGCTCTTCGCCGGCTGCGAGGAGCTCACCGGAGTTCCCGACCCGACGTTCCGGCTCTCCCCGCCGCTGGACGCCGACCGGGGCCGACAGCTCGCCGCCACCGTGGGGTACCTGCGTTTCACCGTGCTGGACCGGGTCGCCGCCGCCGACGAGCTGCTGCGCGCCCAGGCGTTCCGGATGCTGCTGGCCAGTATTCTCACCAGCTTCCCCAACCGGGCGCTGGACAACGACCTGGAGGCGGCCGGCCGGCGGGGCAGTGAACCGGCCATCGTGGGCCGCGCCGTCGACTACATCGAGGCACACGCCGCGGAGCCGATCGCCATGGCGCAGATCGCCGCGGCGGCCGGTATCGGGGTGCGCGGGCTACAGCTGGCGTTCCGCCGGTACCGGGACATGACCCCGGCGCAGTACCTGCGCCGTACCCGGCTGGAGAACGCACACAACGAACTGGTCAACGGTGACGCCCGGGGTGGTGACACGGTGGCCGCCATCGCCACCCGGTGGGGCTTCGTCAACCACGGCGCCTTCGCCGCCCAGTACCGGCAGCGGTACGGCTGCCTGCCCGGCGCCACCCTCCGTGGGTGAGCCGGCGGTCCCCGATCACGTGTGCGTCGAGCGGGAGCGGCGCGCTCGCCCCGACTCGCTCGCCGGTCAGCCCAGCAGGCTGGTCAGCAGCGTCAACAGCACGACGATGATCGAGTGCGACTCCATGGCCTGTCCTCCTTCCCTGGCTGCGCCCCGCGGTCGCGGAGGTGATACAGCAAGGGTCGGTGCGCGCGCACAGGCTGTGAACGACAGTTGTCATGTTCGCCGGAGCAGACTCTCCTACCGGCCGCGATTGGTCGGGGATCAGCGGGGCAGCCAGCCCACGCCGTAGCCCAGCCCCTGGTGCAGGTGGCGGAACCCGGTGCGCAGTTCGCCCACGGTGTCCGGCGTCAACGGCTCGTCGGTGGGCACCGCGTCGTCGATCACCCGGGGCGCGGCCCGGTGCAGGCGCCAGCACCGCCGGGGTAGCGCGTCCACCCCGAACTTCACGATGAGCTGGAACGACTCGCACTGCTGCAGCGGCAGGAAGGCGTAGTGCGGTCGCAGTCGACGCTCGGGCGGCACGTCGAAGAGCACGCCGTAGTGGTGCGCCTCGCCGGCCCGCAGCGGTCGCGGCAGCCGCAGCCCGAACCGGGAGTGGCTCGGCGCGCGGTGGTCGGCGCGGACGATGAGGCCGCCGTGCAGCACCTCAGCGGTGATGGGCGGGGCCTGCGGGTCGTCAGCGGCCGGGGCGCTGACCGACAGCGTGATCTCCGACAGTCCATTCTCGCCGGCCACGATCGTGCGCTCCTCGAACAGCCGGGGCGCCGGCCGGTCCAGCAGCAGGATGGCGCGGAATGCCTGCACCCGCCACGGCGGCGCGCTGCGCGGCGCGGCGACGGCGAAGGCCTCTCCGGCGAGCATCGAGGCGATCAGGTCGAAGCCGCGCTCCTCCTGGCGCCGCACGGTCCGGCTGTCCCGTTCCTCGCGACCGGCGAGCCAGTCCCGCCGCCCGGTCACGGTCAACTGCTGCGCGCCAGGTTCGATGCCGAGCGCGACGGCGACGGCGGTCCGGTCGGATTCCGGCGCATCCTGCAACAGGCCGCGCACGGTGGCGGCAATCTTGGACCGGATGGCGTCGTCGTCGTCGGTCTCCAGGACGCCACAGAAGCCGGCCAATTGGCGGTCGATTCGACCGGCCAACCCGGTGCCCAGCAAGCCGGGCCCCTTACGCAGCTCCCGCAGTCGCGCCGGAATCGATCCATCCGATGTGGACACGGTTTCCTCCCCCACTTGTCCGCCCCGGCCGCACTGTCCATTTTCCTTCCGCACGTGTCCAGAAATCGACCCTATACAGCCAGTCGGACGGTCCGAGACTTGACTGTGTCGCGTGTTCCCCCGGGGGGTTTGGGGGAACCCGCTCCACCGGCTCTGACCACCCCGGTCCCGGGGTGGTCAGAGCTGATCTCTTCCCGGCTCGGGGCGGAGCCGGCCCCCTTGCGACGAACGGCGGCGGCGTGCCTGATTTTCTCTTCTCCAACCTGCCTGTCGGCCAACCGGAGCAGCCGACCGGACGATGCGGTACCGGCTGTGGGCACCGCGGGTGGCAGCCGACCGGCGCGCCGGGCCGGGCGGCCGGCCCCGCCCACCCGGGATGACCGGAAGGCCGGTCGCCCCGAAGATGCCACCCCGGTGGGACCTTCGCACACAATGCTCGACCCGGACACCTCCGACACTGGCGGCCCGCTGTCGCAGAGGTCTACTTTCCGTTTGGTACAGCGAATGACCGTCAATGGGCTGAGCGGATCCGCGTACTCCAGCCGTGATTTCTCGCCAGCGACCAGCGTCAATCACCCCAGCGATCGCAATCCGCGCGGCAGGGAAGGACCATCCCCGATCATGACCCGGCACTTCACCATCATGGTGATAGACATCGAGAGCTTCAGCACCCGCTCCGACCCGGTCCAGCGTTCGCTACGCGCCGCCATGTACGACGTCATGCGCAGCGCGGTGACCGACGCCCACCTCGACTGGGGCCGCTTCCACAGCCAGGACCGCGGCGACGGCCTGCTGCTGCTCATCGAAGCCGACCAGAGCCCGGTGGACGTGGTGGGTGACCTCGTCCGGGCACTGCAACGGCAGCTGGCCGAGAAGGAGCAGATGTTCTCCCCGCAGCACCGGCTGCGCCTGCGGGTGGCGCTGCACCACGGCCTGGCCACCCCGGACAACACCGGCTGGTCCGGGGACGCGGTCAACACCGCCTGCCGGCTGGTCGACGCCCAGCAGGTACGGGTCGCCCTGGACGAGGCGCGCAGCGCCCAGCTGGCGCTGATCGTCTCGGACAGCTTCTACCAGTCGGTCATCCGGCCGGGCCACCGCTCGATCGACACGGCCACCTTCCTGCCGGTCGACATCGACGCCAAGAACCTGCGCGCCTACCGGTGCTGGATCCAGGTCCCCGGATACCCCGCACCGCCCGGCGTGGTGCCGGCGCCGGCACAGCAGCAGCCGGCCACCGCGCCAGCCGCGGCACCCGCCCGGACGCAGGCCACCACGGCGGGCGCCGACGGGACCACGCCCCCGCCGCCCGAGCCGGCCTTCGACCGCTACACAGTCACCATCCACGGTTCCGTGCACGGCGACGTCATCCAGGGCAACAAGTCGGTGCACGGCGGCCAGCCGTGAGTGCGCCGGTCGGGCCCGCGGTAGCGGCCGGTGCCGCGCCGGCTGCCGGCGGGGGTGCCGCCCCCGCTGGTGCGTCCACCCCCGGCGGGGCGGCGGGCGCGACCCCGGACGGCACCAGCGGCACCGGCGAGACCGGCACGGCAACCGGGGCGTCGAACGCTGCGACCGCGCCCGCCAACCTGCTGCAGGCGGGAGCCCAGGACGCCACCCGGGACCGGGCCGGCGGCTCCGCCGACCACGAACACCTGCGCAATGCCGAGCAGAACATCCGCACCGTGCACGGCGACGTCGTCGCCGGTACGAAGATCGTCTATCTGCTGGGCGGTGGTGAGCTTCGGCTCGAACCGCTCTCGCCGGACGAGGCCGACGAGGTCCGCTACGCCTTCGTCAACCCGCAGGGCTGGGACGACCTGCGCACGTCGTTCCTGGCCAACCGGATCACCCTGCTGCGGGGCGGCGCCGGGCAGGGACGCCGGGCAACAGCCATCCGGCTGGCCCAGGCGGCCGGCTGCACGAAGATCTACGAACTGCACCCGCAGTACGGGCTGGACCGGCTCGGCCAGTGGCTGACCGACGACAGCGGGGCCTCCCAGCGGATCGAGAGCGGCTGCGCCTTCATCGTCTGCGACCCGACCGGGATGGCCGCCATGCGCGGCTATGACCTGCGCCGCTTCGGTCAGGCGCTGGTCATGCACGAATCCCGGCTGGTGCTCGCGGTGGGCGCCGACGACGCGCTCACCGACGAGGACCTCGGCAAATACCTGCTGGAGCTGGCCGGGGCGCCGCCGCGCGCCAAGATCATGCGCTCGCACCTGCGCTACCGGCTGGGCAGCGAAACCCGCGCCGACGAGCTGCTCGCGGTGGCCGAGGTGGACGCCCTGGTCGGCGAACTGCTCGCCGACTGCACCTGCGCGCAGGCGGTCCGACTGGCACAGATCCTGGCGCGGGAGCCGGCCGGCAATATCGACCCGGTCCGGGTGCGGCAGCGCTGGGGTGAGCACGACCGGATCGCGTTCTGGTTCGACGGGCTGGGCGACGCCACCACCCGGGCGTTCGCCGTGGCGCTGGCCGTGCTCAACGGTCTGGCCTACGACGACGTGACCTACGCCGCCCGCAAGCTCACCGCGCGGCTGGACACCTCGGCACGGCTGACCGTGGACGCCTCGGGGCAGTTGAGCACCGTACCCGTGCAGGACCCGTTCCAGCACGACCGGGTGCGGCTGCTGCGCGCCCTGCGGGCGGAGACGGCGGAAGAGGACACGCTCGAGCCGTACGGCCGGGTGCCGGTCACCGTGATGCGCTACGAGCGCTCCGAGTACCCGCGCCGGGTGATCGAGCTGGCCTGGACGTCGTACCAGATCCAGGAGGTGCTGCTGAAGTGGTTGCGGGACCTGGTGGTCAGCGGTTCCCGGCAGGTACGGGTCTACGCCGGTACCGCGCTGGGCGTGCTGGCCAGCCTCTCCTTCGACCATGTGTCCCGCACGGCGCTGCGCCTGTGGGCCACCGACGACGACGCCGACGTGCGCAACGCCGTCGCGTACGCGATGCGCCAGGCGCTCAACGAACCGCAGCTGCGTCCGCTGGTGGAGGCGCTGGTGGCCGAGTGGTACGGCAACCGCAGCGCCCCCAACGCGCAGGCCACCGCGGCCCGGACCTACGGCGTCGGGCTCGGCGCCGACCTGGCCCGGGCGCTGGCCGCCCTGGACCGGCTGGCCATCGTGGCCGACGAGCACTACCGGGTGGCGCTGGCCATCGGACGCAGCCTCGGCGACCTGATCCTGGCGCACGAGGAGCGCGCCACGGCCGAGGTGCTCCCGCTGGTCATCGGCTGGCTCGGCGACCACCGCCGTACCGAGGCCGGCGAACTCGCCTTCCTCCAGCTCACCAGCACGCTCAGCACGCAGGTCCGGGACGGCGGGTCAGCCTGTACCTGGCCGACCCTGCTGTACCTCGCGCACTGCCACCAGGCACTGCGGGAGCCGCTGGTCACGCTGTGGCGGATGATGTTGGACCGGGCGTACCTCAACCGCGACGCCAAGGTCGTGCTGGCCTACTGGGCCGGACTGTCGGAGGCCGACCCCCGACCCCGGGAAGCCTTCGTCCGGCTGCTGCGCATGATCGCCACCGATCCGTGGACCCGGCAGGTGCTCCGCCGCGAAGCGGCGCTCTGGATAGACGACGACAATCTGCAACCCCTGCCACTGACGGAGGCCGCCGTGAGCCGGGCGATTGGAAGCTGGGAGGAGACCCCATCATGACGACGGTGCCGCTGATCCTGAAGTCCGAGGCCGTTTCGAAGGTCGACCTCGGCGCCCGCAAGGCGCGCGCGCCGTACGTCGCGGTGGTCTACGCAACCGCCGACGGTGAGCTGGTCGTCATCGACGGCGGCAAGCCGATGGCCTGGTCGGAACAGGTGTTCTCGCGGTACCGGTACCGCTACGAGGTCGACCTGAGCGACCACGGCCACACCATCGAGATCCAGAGCTCCCCGCTGCCGGCGATGGGCGGGGTGCACCACTTCCGCGCGCAGCTGGCGATCGGGTTCCGGGTGGTGGATCCGGCCGAGATCGTCCGCCGTCGGGTGACCGACGGCCTGGCACTGGTCAGCGGCTACATCATCGACACCTGCCGGCAGATCACGCTGAGCTACCGGTTCGACGAGTTCGCCGCCGCCGAACAGGCCATCAACAACCGCTTCGCCCGCGGCGTCCAGCTGGCCGAAGGCATCGAGCTCTACGCCTGCCGGGCCAGACTGTCGCTGGACAACCACGGCTACGGCTTCCTCAGCCGGGCCCAGTTCGCCCAGCAGGACAACATCGCCAAGCGGGAGGAGCACCTGACCCGGTCGGAGGACACCAGCCGGGACGCGCAGCTGGCTCAGCTGCGCCAGCTGGCCGAGCTCAACGCCCGGGCGTTGGAGCACCAGGCCATGGCCGGCCGACCGATGAACGCCCGGGAGCTCATCGCGATGCACCTGGAGCGCAACCCGCAGGACACCGCGTTGGCCATGCAGTGGTTGACCGCGCACGAGCAGGCCGGGCTGGAGCGCAGTGACCAGGAGCGGGATCGCCAGACCGACCTGCTCAAGTTCATGGTGCAGCACGACCTCCTGCAGCCGGTCGACGTCCGGGGCATCCGACAGCAGGCTGCCGGCGTGCTCGGCGGGGCGCGTGAGATGACCAGTGAGGAGCGGGCCGCGTACTTCGATCTGAAGGCCCGGCAGGAGCAGCCGGGGCGGGACTCGGCGATCGCGGCCGGCCAGGCAGCGGGCGGCTGGAGCGGCACCGCGCCGAGCTGGAACGACCCGCTGCCCGGCGCCGAGCGGCCGGTCCCCGGGCTGGTGCCGGTGTACCTGGCGCTGGACGCCTCGCAGTCCCTCGGTCCCTACGCCGCGCAGCTCAACGAGGGCATCCGGCTGCTCTTCGAGCGGCTGCTGGCAGCACCGCAGCTCGCCGCGGTGCTCCGGGTGGCGGTGTTCGGCTACAGCGACGGTACCCAGCTCGACCCCACACCGCGGCTGGTCTCCGCCGGCACCGTGCCGTTGCTCAGCACCTACGGCGAGCCCCGGTACGGCCCGGCCTTCCAGCAGCTGGTCAGCAGCCTGCCCCGCGATGTGGAGCAGCTGAAGACGCTGGGTCCGGCGGTGCGCCGGCCACAGGTGTTGTTCCTCAGCGGCGCCCAGGCGACCGACACCCCCGCCTGGCAGGCCACCCACCGCACCCTGGTGGATCGGGAAACCCAGCGCTACGCCCCAGAGATCGCGGCCTTCGGTATCGCAGCGGCGATCCCGGACGCGATCACCAGCATCGCCACCCGGCCGGAGCTGGCCTACATCGCCACGGATCCGGACACCGGGCGGGCGATCACGGCGTTCTTCGCCTTCGCCGCCGATCACCTGCTGCGCACGGCCCGGGCGGTCATCGACGGTGAAGAGGCGGCACCCGGCGCACCCCCGGCCCCATTCACCCCCGCCCGCTGAACGGTCAGGAAGGGTCACCATGACGGACATTCGCGGGCACCTGCTGCCCATCTACGTGGTCATCGACGAGTCGGCGTCCATGGTGCCGTACCTGGCGCAGCTCAACAGCGGACTCGCCGCGCTGCACGAGGCGCTGCTGGCCGAGCCGATGGCCGCCGCCAAGGTGCGGTTCACCGTCATCGGCTTCTCGACGACCGCCGTGCTCCGCCTGCACCTGGCCGACCTGCGCCGGGAGAACCAGCTGCCGCCGGTCCGCTCGGGTGGGGCCACCAGCTACGGCGCGGCGTTCGCGGCGCTGCTCCAGCAGATCCCGCAGGACATCGCAGCGCTCAAGGGCCAGGGGTACGCCGTGCACCGGCCGGCCGTCTTCTTCCTCAGTGACGGCCAGCCCAGCGACGGCGCACTCTGGAAACGGTTCCACCGGCAACTGGCCGACCGTGCCCAGTTCCCGGCCGCGCCCAACATCATCGCCTGTGGCATCGGTGACGCCCGGGCCCGGACCATCCTCGACGTGGCCAGCGCCCAGGAGTACGCCTTCGTCTCCATCGCCGGCAGCGACATCGGTGCGGCGGTCGCCAAGTTCTGCACCGCGTTGACCCGCAGTGTCGTGGTGTCCGGGCGGGCCATCGCGCAGGGGAACAACGAACTGCACATCGACCGGCCCGAGGGCTTCCGGATGGCCATCGATGTCGTCTAGCAACCACCGGCCGCCCGTGCCGCGCCCGCGCGCCGAAGGCTCCGGACAGTCCCGCGACTGGTCCCCGGTGGTGGTGGACATCCCCACCTTCGCCTTCGAGCCCAGACCGCCGGCGCCGGGCACCTACCGGCCCGACATCGTCTGTGACGGCTGGTCCACCGACCAGTTCACGGTCCGCGCGGCCGCCGTCCGCGGGTACGGCCACCGCTACTCCGGCCAGCCCTGCCAGGATGCCGTCGCGGTGGCGGCCCACCTGGGCACCGGCTCGGTGGTGTTCGCGGTCGCCGACGGCGTCTCCTCGGCCGAACACTCGCACATCGGTTCCCGCCGGGCGTGTGACTCGGCGGTCCGAGACATCTGCCGGGTCCTGGACCTGGCCGAGCGCAGTCCGCACTGGCCGAGCCTGGTCCGCCGGGTGGCCGACGACATGATCGGCCAGCTGCACCGCCTCGGCGACCCGATCGGCGACCCGGCCGCGGTGATCGGTACCACGCTGGTGGCCGGACTCCTCCGGGAGATCGACGGGCGCAGCTTCGTGGAGCTGGTCCAGGTGGGTGACTCCGCTGCCTGGCTGCTGGACGGCGGCCGTTTCAGCCCACTGGTGGCGGGCAAGTCGGCCGCGGGGAACGCGGTGGTGACCTCGGCCGTGACGGCGCTGCCGGACGTGCCGGAGCGGCCGGTCACCGTGCACGCTGCGGTGCCGGCGGGCGCTGCGCTGCTGGTCGGTACCGACGGCTTCGGCGATCCGCTGGGGGACGGCACCGGGCTGGTCGGTGACCTGTTCCGCGGGGTGCTGGCCGGCCCGCCGACGCCGCTGCAGCTGGCGCACGCGCTGGACTTCTCCCGGGAGACCTTCGACGACGACCGGAGCCTGATCGCCATCTGGCCGCGGCGGGTGGGCTGAGCGGTGTCCGAGGTGCCCCGGGTCGAGGAGTCGTGGCTGCGCGTGCTCGGGCCACTGGGCAGCGGCGGGCAGGCCACGGTGTACCGGGTCGAGCTTGCCGCCGGTGCGGCCTCGCCGCTGGCCGGCCGGGTGCTGGCCTACAAGGCCTATCCCCCGGCGGCGCTGGCGCAGCTGCAGGTGGCCGCGCTGGACGCGCTGATCCTGCTGCCGGGCCAGGTGGCCGACGCCGAGCCCGGCTGGCTGGCCGCCCGGGCGTCCTGGCCGCTGGCCGCGGTGACCCGCGCGGGCGCCGTCTGCGGCCTGCTCATGGAGGTGGCGCCGGCCGAGTTCAACTCCGGGCGTACCACCGTGGACGGCGCCACTGTCGTGCAAGGGCTGGAGTTCCTGCTCAACCCACCCGAGTACCTTGCCCGGCTGGGCCTGCCGGTGACCGAACGACAGCGCCTGCAGCTGCTGGCGCACTTCGCCACCACAGTCGGCTGGCTGCATGCCCGGCAGGCCGCCATCGGTGACCTGTCGCCGAAGAACGTGTTGGTGAGCCTGACGCCGACGGTACGCACCTACCTCATCGACTGCGACGCGGCACTGGTGCACGGGGCGTCCGTACTGCCGCAGATGGACACCCCGGACTGGGCGCTGCCCGGCGGCGAGCCGTCGGGCACGATCGAGGGCGACCGCTACAAGTTCGGCCTGCTGGCGCTGCGGCTGCTCGCCAGCGACCAGTCCACCCGCAGCCTGGACGAGGTCCCCGCACGCCTGCCGGAGCTGCGGCGGTTGATCGACCAGGCGCTGCGCGCCGAGCCGCAGCGGCGTCCGGCCGCGCCCGAGTGGACCGCCGCGGTGGATCACGACCTGCCGCTGGCCGACACCACGCCGCCGGTGGTCACGGCGCCGATCGTCGTACCTGTCCCGCTGGTGGCAGCCGGCCCGGCGCCGCTGGGCTGGGCGCCGACGCCCGCACCGGCGGCCGGCACCGGCGGGCCGCGCCGCCGGCTGGCGATCCTCGCTGTCGTGCTGGCCCTGCTCGGCTGCACCGGGGTCGGTGGCATCATCAGCTGGCACGGCAGCCACAGTTCCGCCGCCGTGCCGGTGAGCGCACCGGCCGCGGACGGTGGTCCGGCCGCGGCCGCTTCCAGCGGCGCGGACGACGGTTCGCGGCCCGGAGACCCGACCGGCGTCGCGGACACCCCGACGCCGGGTCCGACCGCGGTCGGGCTGGTGGACCTCAGCGCGGTGCCGGACGACCCGCGGGCCCCGGCCGTGGCGACGATGCTGAACACGTACTTCGCCGGCATCAATGCCCGCAGTTATGACGACGCGTTGAGCGTGTTCGACCCGGCCGGCTCAGTGGACCCCGGCAGCAGCCGGCAACGGCAGGCGTTCATCGACGGCGTGACCACGAGTCAGGACTCCGACATCCACCTGCTTGAGCTGGGCGACGCGGCACCGCCCGCGGCGTTGACGGCGCACGTCAGCTTCCGCAGCGGGCAGCAGCCCGGTTACGGGCCGAAAGGCGACCGGCAGCAGACCTGCACCAACTGGGACCTGCGCTACGCGCTCAGCCAGGCCGGCGACGGCCGTTACCTGCTGCTGCGCACCGTCAGCGCGTCCCACTCAGCCTGCTGAAGGAGTACCCGTGCACGACCCACTGCCACCGCGGCTGGACCTGGCCGACCTCGGTCCGATGCACCGCCTGACCGACGGCGGCCAGGGGATCATCCACACGCTCACGGCGGGCGTCGCCGGTGCGGCCGATCCGGGGCTGTTGAAGCTCTACCGGCCGGACGTGCTGGCCGAGCTGAACGACGACGCCCTCCAGGCGATGGTCGAGCACCGCCGCGGGTGCGCAGCGGATGATCCGCTCGTCACCTCGACGGCGTGGCCCCGCTGCGTGGTCGTCCACAATGGACGCGCCGTGGGGTTCCTGATGCCCCGCGCACCGGCGCCGTTCCACCTCACCGTCCGGATGCCCCGCCGCACCGTCGACCAGCTCGGCGAGGTGCAGCTGCTGCTGCAGGACAGCGGGTACCTGCGGCGGCTGGGGATCCCGGTGAGTGACCGGTGGCGGCTGGGGTTCCTGTCCGACGCCGCCGGCCTGCTTGCCGCACTGCACTCGCAGGGCATCACGGTCGGTGACCTGTCCCCGAAGAACCTGCTGTTCAGCCTGGACGGCGAGCGCCGCTGCTTCCTGCTGGACTGTGACTCCTGCCGGCTGGGCGGCGCCGACGCGCTGCCGCAGATGCAGACACCCGCGTGGCGGGTGCCGCAGGCGGAGGAGTCGGCGACGGTGGCCGCGGACACGTACAAGTTCGCCCTGCTGGCGATCCGGTTGTTCGCCGGCGACCAGGACGCCGGTGACCCGTCCGTGCTGCGCCGCGGCTCCGGCGAGCTGGTCGACCTGGCCGTGCGGTCGCTGGCCGACCGGGCCGGCGCCCGCCCTGCCCTCGACGCCTGGCTGGACGCGCTGGAAAGCGCCGCGCCGAGCGCGTCCGTGGAGCCGTTCCCGGAGCCACCGGCGCAGCCGCCCACCCTGTCGTACCCGCCGGCCGGAGCACGGCCCGGGCCCACGCCGACGGTCGGGTTCGGGCTACCGACGGGACCTGTCCGGTTCAGCCCGCCGTCCGGACCGGTGCCACCCGGCCCGCCGCCGGGGCCTGCTCCGTTCGGGCTGCCGTCAGCCCCGGCGGGCTGGCCGGCACCGGTGCGCCGACGCGGCCGGGGCCGGGTCGCCGTGCTGGCTGCCGTGCTGTTGGTCGCCCTGCTGAGCTGCGGCCTGGGTGGTCAGCGGGTAGTGGACTGGGCCCGGGCGCAGGCCGGCAGCGTCCCGTCCGGGCCGACCGCCGCCGCCACCGACCCGGCGGCCCAGGCCGCTGCGGTGCAGAGCGTGCTGAACTCCGCGCGGGACGACCGGCACCTGCTGTTGACCGCCATCGCCGACGTGGACAACTGCCGGAACCTGACCAGCGCTCCGGACACCTTCCGCCAGGTGGCGACCGACCGCCGCAACGAGCACGATGCAGCGGCCCAGCTGCGCACCGACCTGCTGCCCGCGGGGGCACAGCTGAAGCAGACGCTGGTGGACGCCCTGGCGCACTCCCAGGCCGCCGACAACCACTTCGCCGGCTGGGCCGACGGCGTACGGGCGGCCGGCTGCACCGCCGCCAGCCTGCGCGCCGATCCGTTGCCGCAGGCCCAGCAGGAGTCCCAGCTGGCCACCGCGGGCAAGAACCAGTTCATCCAGCTGTGGTCGCCGGTCGCCCGCAGCTACGGACTGCCGGTGCCGGCGGAGACCGATATCTGAGCAGCTCACCCGTCCGCGATGCGGCGCAGCGCCGGGATGTCGGTGAGGGTGGTGGACAGCCGGGCGGTGACCACCCAGCCGCTGGCCCGCCAGCGCTCCAGGATCCGGGCGACGGTACGGGTGGAGCTGAGGATCAGGCCGGCGAAGTCGTCGTGCGACAACGGCAGGGCGATCACCACGCCGTCGCCGGCTTGCGCGCCGTAGCGGGCGGCCAGGTCGAGCAGGAGGGCCGCGAGCCGGTGCGCGGTGTCCTGCGCCCCGGCCGCCGTACGGTACCGGTCGGCTTCCCGCAGCCGGCGGGAGACCACCCGGTGCAGCGCCGCGTCGGCAGCCGGGTGCGCCACGCGGAACGCCGCGAACCGCACCGCCGGCACGACCAGCGCCTCCACCCGGGTCAGCGCCAGCAGGGTCGCCGAGCGCGGACCTCCGTCCAGGCCGGCGAGCTCGCCGACCAGGTCCCCGGCGTCGCGCAGGGCCAGTACCGCTTCGTAGCCGTCCGGGGACTGGGTGGCGACCTTGACGCAGCCGGTCCGGATCAGCACGACGTGGTCCGAGTGGTCGTTCTCACCGACCAGCACCTCGCCCGGCGCGTACCGGCGCAGCTGTCCCATCGCGACGAGCGTGCGCTGCTGCTGCGGCGTGAGCAGGTCCCAGTAGCAGCGCGCAGCGTCCGGCACGGCGGTCCTCAGCCGCCGAAGCGTTGCACGACGATGCTCAGGCCGGTCATCAGGGTGGCCCCCAGCAGCAGCCAGATGGCCAGCCCCACCCGGCGGAACTTGGTGGTGGCCACCACGGCGTTGGCCCACACCTCGCTGGCCAGTGCGTCATCCAGCTGCTGGTGGTCGGCCGCCAGCTGGCGGACCACCGCGACGTAGTCGGCCGGCCGGCCGCGGAAGTCGGCGGCGATGTCGGCGAAGTGCAGCGGCGAGCGCGGCGCCCCGGGTACCGAGCTGCGCGGCAGGACCACCAGGATGCCGGCGATGAAGCTGGCACCGGCCAGCGCCAGGCCGGCGACGGTGAAGACGGAGGAGGCCGGGCGGTCGGAGAAGTCGTGTCCGGACCCGTACAGGGCCAGCGCGCCGAAGAGCACGCTGTCCGCTGTCAGCACCGCCGCCGCCTTCGCGTCGGCGAAACGGACCCAGTCGTTGACCAGTTCCAGGCAGCGCCACAAACCGTCGGTACCCACATCGACGACAGTAACCGACCGGGCCAACCCGGGATATCGACGATTGGCCCGGGTGGGAAGCGGGTATGCAGCGCCGGAGGGGCAGAGAGGAGAGAGCTCGTGCGTTTCGTGCTGAAGAAGGCCAGCAACGGTCAGTACCGGTTCAATCTGGTCGCCTCCAACGGTCAGGTGGTCGCGACCAGCGAGACCTACTCGCGCAAGCAGTCCGCGCTCGACACGATCAACTCGATCAAGAGCAAGGTCGGTGCGGCGCAGGTAGAGGACTCCACGGCCGCCGCGGCCTGACCCCGGCTCGCCGGGCCGCCCACCCGCAATCGCAGGTGGACGGCCCGGCGGCGCTACCTCACGCCTCAGCCGACCGCGCAGCGGACGGTCGGCCAGTTCCAGTTGCCGTTGGTCATGATGGTGACGCCGAAGGTGTTGCCGCCGCCGTTGGGCTTGGCCACCATCACCTGACTGGATGTCCAGCTGGCGCTGATGTTCCAGGTGGCGCTGATCCGCGCCGGTGACGGTACGGTCATCGTCACCGTCCAGCTGGTCGAGCCGGTGACCGACACGTTGAGGTTGTAGCGGTCACTCCACTGCTGGCCGGCGGAGAGCGTCGCGGTGCAGCTGCCAGCGGGCGGTGTGCTGGACCCGCCGGTGGGCGACGCGGTGGGGCCGCCCGTGGGCGACGCCGTCGGGCCGCCGGTGGGCGACGTGGTGGGGCCGCCGCCGTCCGGTGCCACGGCGCGGCCGGTGGCGGGTGAGATCATCCCGGGACACATGGAGCGGGCGCGCAGGTTGCTGGCGATCTGCGGGATCGCGGCGACGGTGTTGGCCGGGAAGTCGTGCATCAGGATGACCTGGCCGTTCTGCAGGCTGTTGTTGGCCGCGACGATCTGCGCGGTGCTGGCACCGTTCCAGTCCTGCGAGTCCACGTTCCAGATGATCTCGGTGAGGCCGAGCTGCTGCTCGACCCCCTTGAGGGTGGCGTTGGTCTCGCCGTACGGCGGCCGGAACAGCTTGGGCGCCACCCCCGTCTGCTGCTGGATGACCTGCTGGGTGCGCTGCAGCTCGGAGAGGATCTGCGACTGGCTCATCGAGGTCAGGTGCGGGTGGGTCCAGGAGTGGTTGCCGATCCACATGCCGGCGTTCTTCTCCGCCTGGACCAGCGAGGGGTTGTTCTGGGCGTTCTGGCCGATGTTGAACAGCGTCGCCTTGATGCCCTGCTGGGCCAGTGCGTTGAGCAGGTTGTTGGTGTTGCCGGCGTTCGGTCCGTCGTCGAAGGTGATGCCGACGTACCCGCCGCCGCAGTTGGTCCAGGCAGTCGCGGCCCCGGCGTGGCTGGCGACGGCGACGGCGAGGCCGGCGGCGAGAACGCCGATGGCGCTCAGGGTCAGCGCTCGGCGGGCGCGTCGGTGGGTTTGGCGGACGGTGCTTTCAGCCACGATGGGCCTCCAGGACGGGTGCGGTACGGCCGGCGCCCGCGCCACGGGCGCGGTTCCGGGCGTCCCAGGTGGACGGGGGGAGCTGGGGTGCCTGGGTGGACCGTGCCGTCGCGCCGGCCCCGGTCCGTGGTGCGAACTCGTCCCGGACAGTGTGCGCAGCTGGTCGACTCCCGTCAATCTATCGAATTACTTTCGGAGCTCGTATGCGTGCTCAAAGCCGTTCCGAACTGGCCGAACGAGTCCCAGATGATCGAAAGATTCCGGCAGAAGTTGCGATACCTGGCGAGTTGCACCGGCCGGTCGAAGCGGCGCTTGACGGCGCGCCGCGGACAGGCAACACTTAGGTACATGCCTAAGCGTCAGGGTGGGCTCGACCGGATGTTCCATGCTCTCGCCGACCAGAGCCGTCGCGCCATGGTCGAGCGGCTGGTCCGTGGACCCGCGTCGATGAGTGAGCTCGCCCAGCCCTTCGACATGGCCCTGCCGACCGTGCTGCAGCACCTCGGCGTGCTGGAGAGCGCCGGAATCGTCATCTCCACCAAGGTCGGCCGGGTCCGCACCTACCAACTGGCGACCGACGCGCTGACCCCGGCCGCCGACTGGATCAGCCGCCAGCGGCTGCCCGCCGAGCGTCGACTCGACCGGCTCGAGGCACAGCTTTCCGAAGCACACCCACCACCGGGCAAGGAGACACCGTGAACGACACGACCGAACGTAGCCAGGTGCACGCCACCTTCGTCATCGAGCGCCACTACCCCGCGCCGGTCACCCGCGTCTGGCACGCGCTGTCGGACAACGAGGCCCGGGCCGACTGGTTCGGCGGCGGCCCCGACTTCGAGGTCCAGCGCACTTCGCACGACTTCCGGGTCGGCGGCCGGGGCGTCGAGGTGGGCCAGTGGCGCGGCGGCCCACGCTCCCGCTTCGAGTCCACCTACACCGACATCGTCGACCAGCAGCGGATGGTCTTCACCTACGACCTCTGGGTCGAGGACCGGCACCTGTCCACGTCACTGACCACCATCGCGGTCGAGCCGGACGGCGAGGGCACCCGGTTGACCTACACCGAGCAGGCCGTCCACTTCGACGGCCTGGACAGCGCCGCTGGACGCGAGGAGGGCAGCCGCGCCATCCTCGCACGGCTCGCCGCCCACCTCGGCGGGGCAGGCTGACCATGGCGTCCCGGCTCACCTGGATCGGCGCGACGCTGGCTGGCCTGCTGGCGGTCAACCTTCTGCTCTATGCCATCGGACGCGCCAGTGGCGGCACCTTCACCTACACCCAGTCCGGCAAGCCGGTCCGGGTCGACACGGTCGCGGTCGCGTTGCTGTCGCTGGCTCCCCTGGCCACCGGCCTTCTCCTGGTGGCCGTCGTCGGCCGCTGGTGGGCCACGGTCGTCCCGGTCGCGAAGGTGGCCGCCGTGGTGCTCGCGGTCGCCACGATCGCCGTCATGACCATCCCGGCCGACTTCGACCGACGCAGTACGGCGTTTCTCGCACTCATGCACCTGGCCACTATCCCGGCGGCGCTGCTCACCATCGGCCGTTGCGGCGTCACCGCGCCCGCCGACGCCCGGGTCCCACAACAGGAGCAGTTCCGGTGACCTTCCCCTGCTGTCCGCGGGTGGTGGCGGCATCGAGGTCGTCGACGCCGCCCGGATCCCAGCCGGCGGGCGCCGGCTACGATGCCGGGCTGCACGGCACCGCACCGTACCGGGCGCGCGGCGCCTGGGTCACCGGTCGGGGTGGTCATTGTCACGGCTCCTGATCATGGCGAAGGGGACGGCCAGGAACAGACCGTGGCCGTACCCGCACTGTCCAGCAGCTCGCTGCGCAACCGCTGGCGATCCGCTGTTCTGACCACCTGGACCCTGCCGAGCGTCCGACATCCTTGCCACCAAACCCGACGGCACCCTCCGGCCCTACACCAACACCGCCGGCCCCCCACACCACCAGCACCCAGATCGGCACCGGCTGGCAGGCATCGCCTGAACCAACCGCCCTGGGCGCCCCGTCACCCCGACGGGCTGCCCAGGTCTGCGCAGCGGCAGCCGGTCAGGCGCCGGCTGTGGTGGTGAGGTGGTTGACGCCGGTGGCGTAGAGGCGCTGCACGGCGCTGCGTACCTGTGCCGCGCTGATCGCCTGACCGGCCTGGGCGTACACCCAGTTGACCCGCATGCTCCAGGTGCGCGCCCCGGTGAAGGGCAGGTCGATGAGCCAGGTGCTGAAGTGGAGCTTCATGGCTTCCCGGGGGAACGACGCGGCGGCGCTGTGGAAGACCGGCCGGCCGTCGATGGAGTAGGTGACGGTTGCGCCGACCGCGGTCAGCATCACGATGTGCCAGCCGGCGAGACTGCCCTGCAGGGCTCTGGTGTCCCGGTCCCCGCGGACGGCGCTGCGCCAGCTGGTGGTGTCCAGCTTCGGGCCGGGGGCGCCCCAGCCGCCATTGGGCTGGTACTCGTAGTCCAGCTCGCTGTAGCGGGCGGCGGCCGGCGACGGCGAGATGGTGGAGAAGGACTCGACGACGTGGTCGCCGGCACGGCCGCTGTCCGGCTGGTCGACGAAGTGGACCCGGGCGGCCAGGGTACCGGTGAAGAACCTGCCGCCGGTGCTGGTCAGCTCGGCCTGCCGGGTGCCCTGCGCGGTCCCGTCCGAGGTGGCTTGGAGCTGGAGCACCTGACCTCCGTCGGCCTGCGGGTCGGCGGGGAAACTGACCGCGCCGGCCGTCCAGGTGCCGTCGATGCCGGGTCCGCCGCCGCCGGTACGAACCTCCCAGCCGTTGGCGGCCAGCGCCGGGTCGGCGGCGTCGGTGTAGCGGAAGCTGTCGAACAGTACGCCGGCCGGTACCGGATCGGCCGCGCCGCCGGGCTGCTGGGGCGCCGGCTCCCCGGGCTGCCCGGTCGGCTCGGCGCCGTCGGGCTCCTGTCCCCAGCGCAGGGCACCCCGCAGGTACGCGGTGACCAGCGTCGAGGGCGTGTAGTGGGTGCTCCGGCCGTTGAACGAGCGGTCGTTGCCCTGGTCCAGCGCCTGGTGGTCGAGCCGGTACAGCTGTAGCCCGATCGCTTCGCTGCTCTGGCCGGGCGCCAGGGTCCCGGCCGCCGACGTGAAGCCGACCTGCAGGTAGTGGCTCGCCGTGGGTGCCGGTCGGGGTAGCGCCGTCACGGTCTCGGTGACCGCCGGGCAGCGCAGTGAGGTCTGCACGCAGTTGGCGCCGTAGGCGGCGTCGTCGGCGCTGAAGTAGTAGCGCAGCGTCACGTCGGTCAGCGCCACCGGCTGGTCCGAGGTATTGATCACCTCCAGCCACGGCCGGCCGACGGCAGCAGTGGATGGCGTGTCCGTTCGATAACGCACAGTAAGCACGGTGCTGTGCGCGGCAGCCTCCGTTACCGGGTCGGGGTTCCGGGCCATCCGCCACCCGCCGTAGAGCAGGCCGGCCAGCACAACCACCGCCAGGAGCAGGCAGAGCACGGTCCGGCCGCGACGAGACGAACGGGAACGCGACCGGCCCACACCAGACTCCTTGACGACGACCACTCGGGGGGTGAGCGGCGGACGCGGGCCATCCTACCGACGCCGATACCGGCCTTGACCTGGGAAAAGTCCTGCACGAACGGGCACGCCAGCGGACCGGGTCCGATTCGTGAGCATTGTTGCCCGGCGTCCCCGGACCGGATGCCCACCGAGCTGTGAACCGCGCCACTCGCCCCCTACCGGCGCTGGACGAAATGCCCGTTTAATCCACCGCGAATCGGCCAGCGATGTCCTATGTTCGCAGCCCTCTCGGATCGGACGGCGTTGGGTCTGCCCACTACTCTCCGCTAATCTGCCGGTACTCCAGACGCAGCGGCGACCTCGGGGACCACGCACTCAGCACGACGGGGAAGCAGTTGCACGACACCATGACGCGCACGCAGCGCATCCACCCGGCCGACCTGCTGCACAGCCGGCACCGGCCCACCCACCACGCCCCCCGGCAGCGGCACGTACAGCCGCAGGACACCGTGGTGATCGTCCCGGCGCGCAACGAGGAGGTCGGGATCCTCACCTCCCTGCACTCCCTGGCCCGGCAGACCTGGCGCCCGGACCGCATCATCGTGGTGGTCAACAACTCCACCGACGCGACCGAGGAGTACGCCCGCCGGTTCGCCGCCGACCCGCGCACCCCGCACACCGACGTGCTGCTCATGCCGGACAACCCGCACAAGAAGGCCGGGGCGCTCAACTACGGCATCACCTGGCTGCGCCGCCGGGCCGGCGGCCGCCTCACCGGCACGGTGGCCCACGTGCTGGTGATGGACGCCGACACCGAACTGGACCGGCACTTCATCGAACGGGCCCGCCGGGTCGTCGCCTCCGACCCCGCCGTCGGCGGCGTCAGCGCCGTCTGCCTGGGCCGCACCGGACTGTGGCGCAACCCGTGGCAGCGCTTCCTGCTCGGTATGCAGATCATCGAGTACGGCCGGGCCGCCAACACCCGCTTCCGCGCCGACGTACACACCATGTCGGGCGCCGGCTCGTTCTACCGGGGCGCCGCGCTGCAATCGGTGCTCGACGCCCGGGGCGCGGTGTTCTGGGAAGACCAGCGCAACCTGGTGGAGGACTACGAGACCACGCTCACCCTCAAGGAGTGCGGCTGGAAGGTGACCGCCAACCAGCTCTGCGTCGCCTACACCGACCTCATGCCGACCCTGCGGGAACTGCTCCAGCAGCGCCACCGCTGGGTCCGCGGCACCGTGGACGCGGTACGCCACCGTGGCTGGACGAAGTTCACCTGGCACACCATCAGCAGCCTGGTGCTGGCGCTGCTCGCGGTCGCGTACCTGATCGGTTGGGGATCCGGTCAACTCGTCCAGGTCGCCGGGGAGGGCCTGACCCGACAGCCGGCGTTCTGGGCACTGTTCGCCTTCTGGATCGTCTATCCCGTCGCCCGGGTCCGCAACCTGGGCTGGAAGGCGATGCTCGTCGAAGCCCTGCTGCTACCGGAGCTGCTCTACACCATGGTGCGCATCTACTGGCTGGTGTCGGCCATCCTGAAGTCCTACTTCACGCGCGTGTCGGCCTGGCAGTGAGGCGGGCGAAGCGATGAACTCCCTCAAGGGCCTCGGCTTCTGTGTGCTGTTCGCGGCAGCCGTCTTCGGCATGCACCAGCTGGCCCACACGGCGCTGCTGCTGGTCGCCACGGTCGCCGTCGTTGTCGTATCGACGGCCACCTACCTGGCATCGCGGCGCCGCTACCACCGCGACCGCCGCATCGCGAGCGGGTAGCCTCCGGTCACCGTGCCGGCAGTCGGTCCGGCGCGGGTGCCGCCTGGGACCCGCGCGGTCGACAGCTGGCCGCCCGGGGCCGTCAGGCCGGCGGCGGCCGGGCGGCGGCGAGCGCCGCCGCGGCCGAACCGCGGCAGCGCGGCGCCCTGCCCGTCCAGCCGGCGCCGGTGCGCGGGCTGGACGGGCAGGGCCGGATCGGCGGCGCTCAGTTGGGCCCGATCTCGGCCAGGCGCGGCATCACCTGCTCGGCGACCTGTTCGGTGTACTCCACCGGGTCGCGGTCGGGCATCAGCTGGATCTCGGTGACGCCCAGGGCAGCGTAGGCCGCCACCTCGGCGAGGAAGGCGTCGACGTCGGCGAAGACCGGGCGCACCATCGCCACCGTCTTGCTGATCCGGTGGTAGTCGCGGCCCTCGTCGACGCAGTGCCGGCGCAGCACGTCGAGCTTGCCGGCCACGTCGTCCGGGCTGGTACCGAAGAGGTTGCAGGCGTCGGCGTAGCGGGCCACCAGGCGCAGCGTCTTCTTCTCGCCACCGCCGCCGATCATGATGGGCGGGTGCGGCCGGCTGACCGGCTGCGGTACGCACAGCGTCTCCGCCAACTGGTAGTGCCGGCCGGTGTAGGGGCCGTTGTCGTCGCTCCACATCTGCAGGCAGATCTGCAGCGCCTCCTCCAAGCGTTCGAAGCGCTCGGCCACCGGGACCACCGGCACGCCGAGGCCGCGCTGCTCGCGCTCGTACCAGGAGGCTCCGATGCCCAGCCGGGCCCGGCCGCCGGAGAGCACGTCGAGCGTGGTGACGGTCTTGGCCAGGATCCCGGGGTGGCGGTACATGACGCCGGTGACCAGCATCCCCAGCGTCATCGTGCGGGTGCGGCCGGCCACGTAGCCGAGCGTGGTGTAGCCCTCCAGCATCGGCTCGTCGGCGGTGCCCATCCCCTCCATCTGGAAGAAGTGGTCCATCACCGTGAACCCGGCGAAGCCGGCCTGCTCGGCCAGGTCCACCGTCCGGGTCAGGGTGTCCGTGATCGCCGCCGGCTGCGCCGGCTTGGAGAAGTTCCAGTAGTGCAGTCCGACCCTCATGCCATTCCTCTCCGCCGTCCCCCGCTCCGCGCGCCGGGGACCGGAGTCGACGCTACGACCTCGACCGCACTCCAGGGCAACAGCCCCGGACGACGTCACCGGACCGGGGCACAGGCCAGCGGCAACGCGCACCCCGGGCGGGTCCGACGATGGCTGCGACGTCGGTGCGGCGGACAGCGTGGGCGCCGCTCAACTCGGGCGCCTCAGCTACGAGGTCCGGTCCGCTTCGTTGATCTCCGACATGGTCGACAGGTCGACGTCCAGCAGCCGCAGCAGGGAGGCGTTGGTGCTCACGTCCACCAGCCTCGGCAGCACCCGGTCGACCCAGGCAGCCCGGTCCTCGTTGCCGCGGGAGAGCAGTACCGCCATGATTTCGGTCTTGTCGATCAGCACGACGACCTCGTTCCGTCCGGATTACCGCGAAACCGAGTCGCGTCTCGATCCCGGTGACAGTGGCTCGTCAGCGCTCCGCTCAGGATCCCGAGCGTCACCGGTCAGGGTACGCCCCCCGGCAGCGGAACCGGAAAACAGTCACCGGACCGCCCCACCGGCCTCGCTCACCGCGTCTGCCTCGTGCGCCCCGGCTCACGTCGACGGCCGGCCGCGGAGCACGGCCGGCCGTCGATGCGGCCGGGTCAGCCGCGGGCCATGGTGCACACCGGGGGTACGGCCTGCGGGAAGTCGCCGGTCGGTACCCCGTTGAGGGCGAACACGCCGTCCACCTCGGCAGCGGTGACGCCCCGGTTGAGCAGGGCGCGGCGCAGGTCGGTCACGGTCGGGCAGGCGCCGATCGAGCCCAGTTCGACGTCGAAGACCTGGAAGACCGTCACGTCCCGGGCCGGTGCCGGGTCGTACCCGCCGGTCTCGGTGCCGGCCGGATCGGACATGTCCCAGAGCACCGCGGCCACCCGGTCCTCCAGCGCCCGACCGTCCACAGTGGAGGTCCGGCACTGTGGCGAGGCTTCCAGATACCAGTTGGCTGCCGGGAAGTTGTACGGGCCGACCATGTCCAGGGTTCCTGCGGGCAGGGAGCTGACCACCGCGGTGGCGAAGTAGTCGGCGAACCCCTCCATCCAGGCGTGCTGCTGGCTGATCCCGTCACAGCCGCTGTGCGTGGAGGGCAGGGCGTAGAAGCCGGACAGGTGGTGCTCCAGGAAGTGGCCGTACTCGTGCACCAGGATCGGGTCGTCCCAGGCGACCAGGGTGCTGTTCCACTGGCCGGAGGGCAGCGTCAACACCGAGCCGACCGGGTTGTAGAACGGCGTGTTGCTGCTGCCCAGCGCCCACCAGGCGACACTGGCCTCGGGCAGGGTGTCACCGTCACCGCGCCGGGCGGCGGCGTAGTCGTGGGCGTAGAGCAGCGTGTCGGCGATGTTGTAGTGCTGCGCCGACCAGCCGGCGAAGGTCCAGCTGAAGTCGAAGGTGGTGCTGAAGGTGTGGGCCACCGGCTCGATCGGGTGGTCGTCGCCCGGCTCCCGCCAGAACGCCCCGTCGAAGCCCAGCGTGGCCGGTACCCAGGCGGCTGCGGTGTTCGGGTTGGGGCGTACCCACACGGCGGAGTTCTCGGCCACCACGCGCAGCGCGTAGACGGTGCCGTCGTAGTCGGCGGAGAACGTCGTGGAGATGTGCCCCTGCTCGTCGGTGTAGAGCGTGCGGTCGTTGCCCCAGCTCCAGATCCCGGCGAAGCGCGGGGTGTAGCGCCACACCTCGACCTTGTCCCGGCGCAGCGGCCGGATGTACTGACCCTGGTAGATGTCGTTGTACTTCAGCGTGGCGGTGACCGTGATGACGGCCGGCGCGGTGCCCCCGCCGCCGCCGTCGCCGCCGGTGCCGGGGCAGTCCTCCACGCAGCGCATCGCAAACGCGGGAGCCGCGGCCGGACCCAGCACCGCGGCGGCGATCAGAACGGCGGCGACCAGTGCCCGCCTGAGCAGTTTCGTCATGGCCGGAAAGGTAGGGCGGCACGCGCCGGCCGCCATCCGTGCCAGCACGTAATCGTCAACGTTCCGACTCGGGGCACGCAGCGCACCCGCACACAGTTCGGCCGATGGCAGGTCGACGGTGAAGAAGGTTCAATGCTGGCGTGGAAACGTCGGAGGGTCCGGGCCGGCCGCTGTGGTGGCGGGCCGGCGCGCTCGCGCTGATCGTCGCGGTGGTGCTGCGCGGACAGCTGTCGCCCTGGGAGCTGACCTGCTGGGCCGCGGTCGGCCTGGTCCACGTCGAGGTCGCCGTACGGCTGGCGCGGCGCACCACCCGGCTACTGCTGCTGGCCTGTGGGCTGGTCTGGCTGGCCGACGCGCTGGCCCGCAGCGTGCTGCCGGACGGGCTGCTGCTCAGCGCCGTACGCGACCCGATCCTGCTGCACTGCGTACTCACGGTGGCCACCGGACGGCTGTCCAGCCGGCTGGACCGCGTGGTCACCCTGCTCGGGTACCTGTGCTGGCCGCTGCTCATCATCGGTGCCCTGCTGGCCCGGCCGGGGCTGGCCGGGCTGCTCGCCGTGCGGGCCCAGGCGTACCCGGTGATCGGGGTCGGGTTGGTCGGCTTCTACCTGCTGCGGATGCTGCGCCAGCCGTCGCCGATGTGGCCGGCGATGGTGGCCAACACGGCGGCCACCGCCGCCTTCAGCTTCGCCGTCGGGCGGATCTGGCTCACCGTGCTGTTCTACGCCGCCTCGGCGGCCGTCCCGCTGGCCGTCGGGGTGCAGGCGGCCCGGGCGCGTACCGCGCACCGCCTGCTCACCGCCCGGGACGCCGAGCGGCGGCGGCTCGAACGTGACATCCACGACGGGGTACAGCAGCGGCTGGTCGCCGCGGCGCTGTTGCTGCAGCAGCGGGCCCGCGGCGGCGACGGCGAACTGCTGCACGCCGGCATCGCCCAGCTCGACGCGGCGCTGCGCGAGCTGCGCGAGCTGGTGCACGGGATGGACCCGCAGGTGCTGGACCGGCACGGCCTGGTGCCTGCCATCGAATCGATCATCGACCACCAGGCGCTGCCGATCACCCTGGACAACCGGCTCGACGGCGCGCCGCTGCCCCGGCAGGTCGCCTCGGCCGCCTACTACATCGCCGCCGAGGCGGTCGCCAACGCCGCCAAGCACGCCCGGGCCAGTGCGGTCACCATCCGGCTGGCCCGCCAGCCCGGTGCGGTGACGGTCAGCGTCCGCGACGACGGCGTGGGCGGCGCCCGCCCGGTCACCGGCGGCGGCCTGGCCGGGTTGCGCGAACGTGCCCGGGTGCTCGGCGGCGAGCTGCGGGTCGACAGCCCCGCCGGGCAGGGTACGGAGGTCTGTGCCACGCTGCCGGTGTGACGAAGATCGTTGTCGCCGACGACGCGGTACTGCTGCGGGCCGGGCTGGCGCAGCTGCTCACCGCGGCCGGCTTCGACGTGCCGGCCACCGCGCAGGACGCGCCCGGCCTGCTGCGCAGCGTCGCCGAGCACGCCCCGCAGCTGGCCATCGTGGACATCCGGATGCCGCCCACGCACACCGACGAGGGCATCCGGGCGGCCCTGGAGCTGCGCCGCAGCCACCCGGGCGTCGCCATCCTGCTGCTGTCCCAGTACGTCGAGACCGCCGACGTGCTCACCGTGCTGCGCGGCAACGGCGAGCGGGGCACCGGCTACCTGCTCAAGGAGCGGGTGGCCAGCGTCGAGGCGTTCCTGGCCGACGTCCGCACGGTGGCCGGCGGCGGTACGGTGGTCGACCCGCTGGTCGCCCGTCGGCTGCTGCGGCGGCGTACCCCGGTGGGCATCGACCAGCTCTCCGCCCGGGAGCGGGAGATCGTCGCGGCGATGGCGAGCGGGCAGTCCAACGCCGCGATCGCGGCGGCGCTGGGGCTGGGCGAGCGGACCGTCGAGGCGCACGTGCGCAGCATCTTCGCCAAGCTCGGCCTACCGCAGGGGCCGGAGGTCAACCGGCGGGTCCTGGCCGTGCTGTCCCACCTGGACGCCCGCGGATAGCACCGGGTCGTCCGCCGTCCAGCTGGCCAGGAGGCTGAGCGCTTTCTGCGCCGGGTACCGGGCTTGCCGGTGTAGGCGCGTTGACCCGCAGCCCCTGATCGGCGCCTGGTGTCGTCGACCACCCGCTCCGAATGAGTCATCGGTCACGCCGAACCGGGTGCCGACTCCGGCTGTCACCGGCGGGCGAAGACGAACTATCCGGTGCGGGCGTCGGAGGTGGCCGGCGTGCAGCTGGCCAGCAGCCGACGCTGACCCCGGCGAGCAGGGCGACCTCCCCGTGGCACAGCCCGGCCACCCGCCGGTGGCCACCGAAAACCGGCAGCCCCGCATGTTCCGGGCTCATCCTGGCGCGGCGGTGGTCAGGAAGTCGCGGATCTCCGACCGGTTGTCCATCACTCCACGCTACGAGGCGTCCGGGGCCAGGGAGGTTCTGCCGGTACCGGTCTCGGCAGGCACTGCCACCCGGGCGCCGCCGCGGGTTCACCAATCCGCTGCTGAGTGGGATCGGCACCGGGTACGGCAAGTCGGTGGCGCAGGTCGTCCTACGCTGGCGTCTTCGACCACCGCGACCCGGCCGTCAGCGTCGTCAGCATTGTTCCGGGCGCCCTCCGGTCGGGGCTGGAGCGGGCCAAGTGCGCGGGTGGCCGGTGAACTGGCCGTAGTGGGCGCGCATCCGTCGCCAGTGATGGTTGTCCTGACATGGGTGGATGCGTCCGCAGGCGCACAACCCAAGTCCCGCCTCGGCATGCTTGCGCAGCATGACATCGGCGTAGTTGACCTGGGCCTGAGCGTACTGCCGGAACGCGTGCGATCCGTAGAGTGCGGACACGGGTCACCCCCGCCTATCGTCTGGTCGGGTGCGATTGAAATAGCGCCATCCTGAGTTCCCTGGATCCTTCGTCCATCCGGTGATCCGCCTACGAGCAAGTGCACGCCACAGCGCAGCGGTTCGGCCCCGCCATCCGCACGCGACACGCATACCGTCGAGGGCGACTCCGATGGACGGGCACGGGTACATGTGGTTGGCGCGCCGGCAAGCGGGGACGGAACAGAAGCCGTCGGCGCTTGGCCGGTGTGCCTCCCACAGCGCCCGCGCCAGCAGCCAAACGAGCCGGTGCCGACAGACCGGCGGCGGCCGTCGCGGTGGGTCGGTGACATCGAAGTCCATGCCCCAACGTTTCCGGTGCCCAGCGTTGATTCCCATGCCCGCCGGTCATGTCACGCCGACATGGAGTGGTCGACGTGGGCGGACGCCGCCTCTACGCTCGGATCGACCTCCAGTAAGCGAGGCGCTACGGAGGGGTTCACGGATGCCGCTGCCGGTATCTCCCGACTTTTGGACCCGCGAGGACGTCCGGTCAGCCCTGCGGGCAAGGGATGTGGGCCGACTCTTCCGACTGCTGACCCAACACACGGGGGCCAGCCAGAGCCGCATCGGCGCGGCCGTCGGGCTGGAACAGGGTTACGTCAGCCGGGTCATCGCCGGACGCAAAGTCACCTCGATCGAGGTGCTGGAGCGGATCGCGGACGGCTGCGTCATGCCTGACGGCGCCCGCCGCGACATCGGATTGGCGACTCGCGATCCTGGCAATCCCACCGCGCCGGCACCCTCCGCCGGGATCGCTCAACAGAGCTGGCGGGATGACGGCGGCCACGCCCGGGAGACCGTCGCCCGCTACCTCAGCGAAGATGTCGCCCCGCTCCTCGTTGAAGGCAACTTCGATGCGGCCGTCGGACGAGGACTGCTGTCGGCTACGGCGGAACTCACGCAGCTGGCGGGATGGCAGGCGTACGACATGGCCGACCACGGCACTGCCCAGCGGTACCTCGTCCGCGCTCTGTCACTGGCTCGCGCCGCCGAGGACCAGCCGCTCGGTGCCGAGGTCCTGGCCGCGATGAGCCACCAGTCCAGCTACCTCGGCCACCCGACGGAAGCAGTTGACCTCGCCCGAGCCGCCCGTCAGACCGCCCAACGGACGGCCGTGCCAGCGCTGACCGCCGAAGCGCTCGTGCTCGAAGCCCACGGTCATGCCCGTGCGGGCGACGGCCGAGCCTGCGCCGTCGCGCTGCACCGCGCGGAGCGCACCCTGGACAGGGCCGACCGCAGCGCCGACCCACAGTGGATGGCCAATTTCGATGAGGCATACCTGTCGGCAAAGTTCGCCCACTGCTTCCGCGCGCTCGGCCAGGCGGCGCATACCGAACGCTTCGCCCGGCGTTCGCTGGAGATGGACAGCCGGTACGTCCGTGGCCGGGTATTCAACCTCGCCCTCCTGGCTACCTCGCTGGCGCAGCAGGGTGACCACGAACAGGCGTGCACAGTCGGTAGCCAGGCCCTCGACCTCACGGCCAACCTCAAATCCGCACGCGCCGTCGGCTATTTGCGCGATCTGCGCCACCACCTCAGCCCCTACCGCACCCGTCCGGCCGTACGCCGGTTCGGCTCCCGCTTCGACGCAGTTCTCGGCCCTCGCCACTGACTACAGCTCGCCACGTTGCTTACGAGCCAACAGATCCAGCAGCGCGATCACCGAGCCCGCACCGACAACCTCACCGCGCGCGAGGTAGCCGAAAGCCTCATCCAGCGCAAGCCATCCGATCCTCTCCGCCTCGTTCACATCCACCGGCTGGCCGATGTGCACTGGACCCCGGCCGAGAAAGACCAGATTCTCCGCGTCGGCAGTGCTGACCCAGGGCTGGAAGGACACCATCGGCTCGACCGTGGTCGCTCGCCAGCCGGTCTCCTCCTCGACTTCCCGGGCGGCGCAGAGCGCCGGGTCCTCGTCCACGTCGACGTACCCTCCGGGCAGCTCCCACACCCACCGGCCGATGACGAACCTGTGCCGCCAGACCATGAGCACCCGGTCCTCATCGTCGATCAGGGCCATCATCGCCGATCGGGGCGCCCGGATGACGTACTGCTCGAATCGCACACCATCGGGCAACTGCACGTCCGCGATACTCAACCGGGCGCGCCTGGTGTCGTCGACCACCCGCTCCGAATGAATCGTCCACCGGGTCAGCTCAGTCGGCTCATCGGTCATGCCGATAAGTATGCCGAACCCGGGGGCCGACCCCCGGATGTCACCGGCGGGCGAAGACGAAGCCGCCGACACTGTTCAGGTACGTCCGGTGCAGCAGCTCGGCCTCGACGGTGAAGCCGGCCTCCTCCAGCCAGCCGGCCACCGTGGCCGGGGTACGGCGGTGGACGTGGACGTTCATCGGATGGCCGCCGTAGCCCTCGGTCTTGAGGCGGCTGCCCTCACCGGCGTGGAAGCCCAGCAGCAGCGGCCCGCCGGGGCGCAGCACCCGGCGGAACTCGGCGAGGATGGCGGGCACCGCGTCGTCCGGAACGTGGATCAGCGAGAACCACGAGAGCAGGCCGGTCAGTGACCCGTCGGCGAGGTCGAGGTCGGTCATCGAGCCGACCTCGAAGCGCACTCCCGGGTAATCCCGGCGGGCTACCTCGATCATCCGTGGCGACAGGTCGATGCCGAACGCGTCCAGCCCGATGTCGCGCAGGTGGGCGGTGAGCCGGCCGGGGCCGCAGCCGGCGTCGACCACCGGGCCGTTGCCCTCGGCGCGGACCAGTTCGGCGAAGAGGGCCAGGACGCCCCGCTGGAACGGTTCCTCGGCCAGGGAATCGCGCAGCAGGTCGGCGTAGCTGTCGGCGACGGTGTCGTAGGAGGTCCGGGTGTCCTCGATCCAGTTGGGCATGCGCGTCACCGTAGCGGCCACCGGACCGGGTTATCAGCCCGCGCGGTCGGCGATGTCGTAGCGCAGGCCGCTGGCGGCCTCCCCCGCGCCGGCCCGGACCCGGCGCGCCGTCCACAGGTGGGTGGAGCCGTCGATCCAGCGGGTACGGTGCGCCGCGCGCAGCACGCGTACCCCGCTGCGCGGTACCTCCTCCTCCCGGACCAGGTAGGCCCGGGGATCGGCGAGGCCGGTGGGGTTGAGGATCCGCCCGTGTGGTGCCACCGCGACCAGCTCGCCGTCGACGTAGCGCTGCATGGCGGCGCGCTGCAGGGCGACGGCGCGGCGGGCCGCGTCGACCTGGACCGGCAGGAACGGGATCCAGTTGACCGGCACGGTGCTCTGCAGCCGGTAGCGCAGCGGCGCGTCGGTGGGAGCGGGCTCGGGCGCGCCGGAGGGGGTGTCGGTGGCGCGTTCCCGGCCGGAGCCGGGCCGGCCGACGCCGTCCTCGGTGGTGGTCTCCACCGCCCAGACGAGGTTGGCCTGTTCGTCCCGGACGAACCGGACCTCTTCCAGGTCGGGGCCGTCGACAGTGGCCCGCAGTGCGCTGGGTGGCAGTACGAACGCTTCGCCGCTGCCGTACATGCGCCACCGGCGCGGCGCCTCCCCGGCAGGTGCGGGGCCGGCGACGGTGTACCCGCCGAAGACGTCCCGGATGAGCAGCTGCTCCACGGCGACCGCGGTGCCCACCGGGTGACCGAGCGGGATGAGGTACCAGTCGGTGCCCTGCACCAGCATGAAGTCGATGACCAGCAGCCGGGCCAGGTCGCGGGAGTCGGTGTCCACATCGGACCAGTTGAACCGGGAGTCCTCGAAGTTCCACCAGCGCGGGTCGGGTGCCCCGGCGAAGCGTACCGGCGCCGGGAGCAGGCTGGCGGTCGACCTGTCCACCGCCACGGTGGCGTCCGGTGCGCCCCGGTCGGCTTCGTCGAAGGCGTACCAGTCGAATTCGCCGTGCCGGCCGGGGTGGGCGTCCCAGGTCAGCGGGGCGCCGTCGGGCGCCCGGCCGGTGACCTGCAGCTGGTACTCCAGCCGGTCCGGGCGCCAGGCGGCCGGGTCGTCCCGGCCGAGGGGGCCGAGGGTGGCGTCCGCCCAGCCGAGCCAGCCGCCGAGCACGGCCGCCACCGTGCCCGGGTCGGTACCGGCCGGCAGGGCCAGGCCGGCGGGCAGCCCGGGGGCGGCGATGCGGGCGGCGGCCAGCGCGTCCAGCCCGTGCACCGCCCGGCCGGCGCAGACGCCCAGCAGCCGGCGCAGCGCGGAGTCGCGTTGCCGGACCGGCTCCAGCGCGGTGACCGCGGGTACCGGATAACGGTCCCGGAACGTCTGAGCCACAGCGGGGGGCAGGCCGGCGGCGGCGAGCCGGCGCTCCAACTCCTGTCCCAGCTCGACGGCGGTCCGCAGGTCGGGGCTGGCCGGCTCGCGCTCGGCCAGCGCCTCCAGCGGTGTCGACCCGTCGTAGGGCTGCACCGGGCCGTCTCCGGCGCGCCAGCCGTCGATCCGGGTGGAGCGCAGCGCCACGCTGACGAAGGCCGGCGAGGCGGCGTCCTCGCCCTGCAACTCGCCCAGCTGCCACTGCCGGGCGAGCATCCACAGCGGGTCCCGGACGGCGGCGGTCAGCCCGGGAAGCAGGCTCTCGGAGCGTGGGCTGGGCTCGACCCGGTTCCAGAAGGTGATGCTGGCCGGCTGGGTCACGGCGCCACCGCCACGGTCGCGTCGGCCACCAGCAGGCCGGCGAAGGAGGTGGAGACGGCTGCGCCGGCGGTGTTCTCGGCGAGGAACGTCATCGGGACCAGCTGCCCGAAGTCGCCCAGCTGCGCCAGGTCCAGGGCGCGGATGCGGGCCAGCCGCAAGGTGTCCAGCACGGTGGCCTCCAGCGCGTCGTAGCTCCAGGTGGGTTGCGCGTCGGGGGGTACGGCGAGCAGCAGCGCCTGTGGTGCCTGGGCGCCGGGGGCGTCGTACTGGACGGTGAGGCCGGTCTCCTCCTCGGCGGCCGGGATGATCTCCGGCCAGTCGGCCAGCAGCAGTCCGCACCAGGGTCGGCTGGCCGGTGGCGGGGTGCCGAGCAGGGCCAGGCTGACCAGTCCCGAGCGCGGCCGGTGTGCCTCGTCGGTGAAGCCGAGGGCCGCCCAGCGCGGCGACCCGGCAGGTAGCTGGGCGATCCGTGGCCGGGGTAGGTCGCGGCCCAGGGCCCGGCCGTAGAGGCGCACGTCGCGCCAGGCGTCCAGGGCCGGCTGGATCCGGGCCGCCTGGGCCAGCCAGGTTTCCACGGTGGCGTCGGGGTCCTCGCCCAGCTCCGGCTCGGCGGCCAGGGCGGCGTCCAGCGTCGCCGGCTGCCCGGGTGCGCAGGGCGGGATGACCGGCAGCGAGGGGCCGAAGACGGCGGCCAGGGTGTCGGTCGCCGTGCCGGCGGCGGTGGCCGCGGTGAGCCGGGCGTCGAGGACGGCGAGCACCTCGGTGGGGTCGGTGGCCGCCAACGCCTGCGGCAGGCCGAAGCCGGCCACCCGGTCGAGCGCCGCCCGGACGCCGGCCGGGTCGGTGGCGGCCGCCAGGGCGGTCCGGGCGCCGGTGAGCGCGGCCAGCGCCGCTGTGGCCCGGTCCGCCGGAGCGTCCACAGTGGACGGTGGCGTACCGGTGGGGGTTGTCAGGTCGGCGGGGCGCAGCGGCCGGCCGTGGCCGATGAGGCGGGCCACGGCCGCGACCACCTCCAGGGCGACGGCGAACGACGTGTCCGCGCCGCCGTCGTCGGCGTAGTCGACGGTGACCGGCTCCGGTCGGCCCAGCTGCCGGGCGATCCGCCGGGCCAGCTCGTCCTCGCCGGCCTGCGGGTCCTGCACGATGGCCAGCAGGTCCACCGGCCGCAGCGCCAGGTCGGCCAGGCTGACCCGGGCGGTCGGGGCGGTCAGCACGCAGCCGATGCCGGCCGGGTCGCCCAGCAGCGTGCCGAGCCAGGCGTCCAGCTCCGGCGCGGCGTCGGAGCGGGGCGTCGGTGAGATCCCGGCCCAGCCCGGTGCGGGGCCGTCGAACAGCAGCGCGACCCGTTGGTGCGCAACGGTTCCGCCGCGCGGCGTGGCCACCACCTCGGGCTCGGGCGGGCGCTGGCCCTTGGCCAGGGTGTCCAGCGTGGCGGCGGCCGCACTCGGCGAGCCGCTGATGATCTGGTACACCGATTCGCTGAGCAGCAGGTCGCTGACCGCGTCCACGGTGTCCTCCAGCGCCGCCAGTTCGGCCTCGATCGCGCCGCGCTGCTCCGCTGTGGCGGCGACGGTGTCCCACGGCAGCTGGCCGGCCTGAGCGGCCCGGGACAGCGCCAGTCCGTCCACCACGGCCCGGGCTGCGACCGCGTCGGCCGGCTGGCCCGAGTCGACGGTCTTGTTGGCCACGGCCGGGTACAGTCGGCGGAAGTCGTCGATGAACCGGTCCAGCTCGATGCCGGGGTGGCCGTCGTGCAGGCCGCGTTCGAAGGCGTAGCCGAGGACGGCGCCGAGCGGCTGGGTGTCCCGGACGGCGTCCAGCACGGCCAGCGCCGAACGCACCCGGGGCGCCGACAGGTCCACGGCGTAGGGCTGCCGGTCCTGCCCGGTGCGGGCCAGGTAGCCGCTGCGCAGGACGGCGGCGGTGGCGGCGTGCAGCATCGACGGGGCGTAGACGTAGCCGTCGGAGTCGGTGCGGGCCTGTGCCGGTCGGCCGTCCGGCGCGGTGACCGGCACGGTCGCTGCCGGCGGGTCCGGGCGCAGGTCCAGGACGGCGCCGTAGCCGCCGAGGTGGACGCCGGGCGGCCCGTCGCCCGCGCGCAGCGCGGCCAGCCGGCGGGTGGCCAGCGCGGTGAGCCAGGCGTCGACCCGGTGCGAGCAGGCGTCCAGCGTCTCGGTGAACAGCCGGTCCAGCTCGGCGGTGGGGGTGCCGGCGAGACTGGTCAGGGCGGTGCGGTAGTCGGCCAGCCGGGCGGTGGCCGCACCGGCGGCGGCGTCGCGGTCGGCGAGGAATTCCCCGACGGTACGCCCGCCCGTGGTGTCCGGCAGGCGCAGGTCGAAGCGCTCCCAGGCGGTACGCACCCCGGGCAGCTGACCGCGGCCGACGACCCGGCGGGGCAGGATGCCGACCAGCTCCGGCTCGCGTGACTCGTGCGCCAGCAGCTGGTTCGCGGCGCCCAACAGGCGCCGGGCCGGCCAGGTCGTACTCGGTCAGCAGGCCGTGGCGCAGCATGAGGAACAGCAGCGTGTCGCCGCCGCCGGGCGGGGACTGGCCGCGCAGGGCGGCCGGGGCGGCGGTGGCCAGCCAGGTGAGGTAGTCCAGCGGCAGCGGCCGGGTCGGTGACAGCGGCTCGACGGCGACCATCGGGCCGGCGAAGTCGTGCGCCCGGTGCAGGAAGGCCAGGCTCAACGCGCGCGGGTCCCGACCTTCCTGGCCGAGGCTGGTGAGGATCTGCCGGCCGACCCGCTGCTGCGCCTCGCGCAGTCCGGTGAGGTCCCGGCCGGTGTAGCCGTAGAGGTTCCAGGTGGTGTCGAAGCCGAAGCCGCGCCGGATCTTCGCGGTACGGGCGCTGGCATCGATGCTGAGCACGGCGACCAGGTCGGCGTCCGGGTCGCCGGAGGCGCCCACCCGGGGCAGCCGCCCCGGTACGCGCATCCGCCGACCTGCGCCAGCCGGGCCAGCAGCTCGGGCAGCCTGGCCGGTACGCCCTCGCCCGGCACGGCCAGCCAGCGGGACCAGGCGCCGACCGGGAGCGACACCGTACGGGCACCGCACCGACCCGGAAGGCGGGCAGCGGGCCACGCGGGCGTACCCAGTCGCCGGTGAACTGCCGCACGCGCCTCCACCGTCGCGGCGCTCACCTCAGGGGCGGCCAGCTGCTCCAGGAAGTAGCCGACGGTGGCCGGCCACAGCGCCCGTACCATCGCCGCCGCCCCGCCCTGCTCGTCGCGCCCGGCTCCGGCCACCTGGTCGACGGTGCTCGCCTGGATGCCCAGCGCTGCGGCGAACCGGGCGCCGTCGGTGCCCGGCGCGGCCTGGGCGGCGCCCCGGGCCACGGCGAAGCTCGACCGCCCCGGCCGGGTCGTCCACCGGGTACCCGCTGGGCGCCCCGCCGGTGTTGTTGGTCGGGCGTGCCCTGCGGCCAGGAAGGCCAGTCCCCGGCTGTAGCGGTGTGCGGTGAGCAGCTGCATCAACTGCTCCGCCTGCGCGTCGGCCGGCTCGCCGGTGCGCACGCCGAGGGCGAGCACCAGGTCGAAGCCCCCGGCGATGTCCGAACTCGGTCAACGGCACCCGGACGGCCATGCCGGCGGCCACCGCCTCGTCGAAGTCGTACGCCCAGCGCAGCGCGGGTTCCACGGTGAGCCCGTCGCCGGAGAGGTCGACGGTCTCGTCGTCGCCGGTCGTCACCGGACAGCCGTGGCGTCAGCGCCAGGCCGTCCCGTACCGGCTCGCCGACCACCTGGTGGATGCGCTGGCCGGCGCGGAACGTGGAGACGATCCAGCGGTCCGGCAGCCCGCGCGCCTCCGGCGCCCGGTGCCACTGCTCCGGTCGGCGGTCCGGATCGTCCGCAGTGGATGGATCGGTCCGGGCCACGATCCAGGCCGCGCGTTCGGCCCGGGCCACGGTGAGCAGGGCGGCCCAGGCGTCGCGCTGCTGCCCGTCGCGCTGTGCCCGTTGCCAGTAGTCGCGGCCGGCGCTGGCTTCGGCGGCGGTCAGCAGCGGCTCGTGCGAGTCGGCGCTGAGCGGGTCGGGGTAGATGCGTACCAGCAGGTTCCCGGCGGCGTCGGGCCGGCCGGGGACGGGGCCGGGCACGAAGCGGGTCTCCAGGCGTACCGGCAGCCAACGCCACCGGGTACCGGGCGTCGAGCTGGCCGATGGCCTCCAGCGGCGGGGCGAGCGCCGTCACGGCGGCGCTGATCCGGTCCCGCAGCGCGGTTTCCGCCGCGACGGCCTGCCGGACGGCGGCCAGGGGCGGATCGGTGTCGGCACCGGCCGCCCGGGCGGCGGCCAGGCGGGCGGCGGCCCGACCGATGTCGTCCCCTGCCGCCGCTCGGGCGGCGCGCAGTTCGGCGATGGGTTGGCTCACGCGGGTCCCTCCGGATGCGGCGGGGCGACGCCGGTGGTCTCGGGCACGATGTCGGCGCCGTGGATGGCGACCCGGAACGGCCGGCGCAGCGTGATCCAGGCGAGATCGGAGCCGTTCGCGCCGGCCGGCGCGGCGACGCGTGCCAGGCCACCGCCGGGTCGCCCGGCGCCGGGGCGAGCGGCGCTCACGTCGGGCAGCGCCGCGCCAGGTCGATGTAGTCCAGACGCGGCCAGGGCCTCGGCGATCGGGGCCAGGTGGGCCCAGTTGAGGTCGGGCCAGCTGGCCGGCTGGCCGGCGTACTCGCCGTTGTCGGCGTCCAGCCCGAAGCGCGGCTCGGTGGGGTGCTCGGCGAGCACGAAGAACCAGCCCGAGATCGTCGTCGCCGCCGCCGCGGGCCCGGTCCGGCGTCAGGTCGAAGCCGAAGAACGCGATGTCCGGCTCGAGGCGGCCGGTGAAGACCGGGTAGGCGACCGTCTCGCCGAGCGTCCGCAACGCCGTCGCGGCCGACCATCGCGTCGACCGCGCTGACCAGCGTGTTCGGGAAGCGGCGCAGCAGCTCGCCCTTGACCAGCAGGACCAGCTGCCCGGTGCGGCGGGGCGTCCCGGCCGGCTGTGGCTCCGAGCCCGGGTCGGCGTGCCAGCCGTGGATCGGGGTGATGTCGTGCAGGGTGGCCGGGTCGGCGGGTGTCCCGGCCGGCGGTGAGCGCGCCACGGGTGTCCCAGAACTGCGGGAAGTAGGTGCCCCGCTGGTCCGTCGGGTATTCGTGGAACAGCAGTTCCCGGCCCATCTCGAAGCTCAGGCCCAGCAGGTAGGCCTCGATGAAACGCTGGTTGGGCAGCACCACGGTGACGGTGTCCGGCGGGATCGCTCCGGCGCCGGGCAGCAGCCAGTCCTGGCCGAGGTCGCGCAGCGGCTCGTACATCGGGGTGTCGAACTCGGGCGCCGCCATCACCGGCTCCAGCGGATCCGTCGGCGCCCCAGACGATCCACGGCGCCAGCCGCAGCCGGCCGCGGATCCCGTCGGTGATCGTCCGGGCCGGATCGAGCCCGGCGATCAGGGTCGCGGCGACGCGCGGTCAGGTCGGCCGGGTGCAGCACCGGGCCGGCGGCCGGGGCCGCGTCGGCGGCGCCGACCAGGTGCACCATCGCCTGCCCGAACAACTGCCGTCGGTGCGGGCGATCACGTCGCCGTCGCGCGGGTCGGTGGTGATCGGTACCGGTGTGTTCACCCGGCCCCCGCCGTCCAGCACCCCACCGGCCACGCCGGGCAGCCAGCCGCTGGCTGGCGGCGGCGCCGCGACCGGCGGTCCGGCGCCGCCACCGGGCGGCCGCGCCCGGGCAGCTTCGACCGGCGGCCGTTGCGGCGTCGGCCCGGCTGCCCGGGCGGTCGGTCACGGGCGGTGACCACCATCCCGGCCGGGGCCGGCACCGGCGGCCGGGCGCGCAGCTCCTGGCTGTTCAGCCGGGACAGCAGCCCGACGGTTGGCGCTGCCGGGCCGGAGCCGGTCGCTGCGGTCGCCGCGCGGGCTGAGGCGGCGGCGCGGCGGGCCGCCGGGCGGCGGGCGCGGCGTACCCGGCCGTCGGTGGCGCCGTCCGGGATCGGGCTGGCGCGCAGGTGCGCTGCGGCGGTGCGGGCCGGCTGCGGTCGCGGCGGCCGTCGTCAGGTGCGCGTGGACCGGCGCCGTCACCTGGAGCAGCGTGTCGGTGTCCAGCGCCGCCAGGTGGTTGGCCAGCAGCTTCGCCGAGGCTTCCCGGGCCGCCTGTGCCCGGCGCAGCGCCTCGTTGGCGGCCAGCACCCCCTCGACCTGGTCCCACGCCTGCGCCATCAGCTCCTGGTCGTGGCGGCGGACCACCTCGGCGCCCAGCCCGGCGGTGGAGCGCAGGCGGGGGTCGGCGTTGAGTTCGTGGAACCACTGCGGGACGGCCCCGTCGACGGTGGCCAGCCGATCCAGCGCCGCGTGCCAGCGACCCCACAGCGGGGGCGCCACCAGCGGCTCGCCGAGGCTGTCCGCCGCCAGCGCGTCGGCCGGCTGGTTGAGCAGCGCAGCCAGCGCCGTCACGAAGGCGGCGCGGTCGGCGGCCGGCCACGGCGTGGGGGCGGCGGCCGGGGAGACCAGCGCCCCGGTGAAGTCCAGCGGGGCGGCCGCGGCGGCCGGCAGCGCCGGGTCGGGCGCGGAGACATCCAGCGGGTACGTGCCGACCGAGGCGTCCGCCGGGCGGCCGACCAGGCGCCGGGCCAGCTGCTCGAAGTCGGCCTGCTGGCCGGTCTGGAAGCGCCACTGGTGGTACACCGGCAGCCGGACGGCGGTGCGCGTCGGGTGCCCAGGCGGGCGCCAATCCGTCGACGCTGTCCGGGACGGATTGGCGCAGCCCGGCGAGCCGGCCGCGTTCGAAGGCGGGGACCAGCAGCGCCGCGTACTCCGTCTGCGGGGCCAGGTGGCGGGGGGCGAGCAGCCGGGACCGCATCCGTCGCCGGTCCACTGTGGACAGCTCCTCGGTGGCCGGGTGCGAAGCCGTCGACCTGGACGTGCGCCCAGGCCCACGACTGGTCCAGCCGGGGCAGCGCGCCGGCGGAGGTGACGGTGACGGCCGGCAGCCGGCCGTCGCCGCCGGGCGGGACCAGCGCGCTGATCTCGTCGGGGCGCAGCACGGCCAGCACCAGCCAGGGGCGCAGCCGCCCGTCGGGTGCGGCGGCCGCCGGGGTGTAGCGCCACGGCAGGTCGGGCTCGGCGAACTCGACCAGCGGCAGTTCGTTGGGTTCGGCGTCGGTCTCCCCGGGCAGTGGCGCGGTCCGGATCACCGCCCGCGGGTCGAGCCCGCCGACCTCGCCCGGGCCGAGCAGCGGCAGCGCCACCGGCACCGGCCGGGCGTCGCCGCCCGCGTCCACGACCACGGTCAGCCGGGCGGTGGCCCGGGGCGAGGCCGGCGGCTGGCCGTCGGGGCGCTCGATGCCGCCCGCCAGCCCGGTCCGCAGCCAGGGCAGGAACCCGAATCCGGTTTCTGGTTGGCTCATAGCTCCACCTCGTGCAGGGGTACCACCTGGAGCCCGGCGACTCCGGCGCGTCGCAGCGCCGACAGCGCGGCACCCTTGGTGGTGGCACCGGCGCGATGTCCGGCCGGGCGGCCAGCGTGTCGGTGGCGGCGACCGTGTACGCCTCGGGCTCCAGCACCACCCCGCCGGTCCGCCCGTCCCGCCGGGCAAAGCGCGACCGGCCGGCCGCCGCCGACCCGCTCTCGACGGCGGCGAGAAGCGCGTCGCGCCCGATGTGCCACACCGGCAGCGGCCGGGCCCGCCACGACGAGTCGATGATCTTCGTCTGGTACCCGGCGGCGGCCACCTTGGTCGCCGCCAGCGGCGCCACGATGGTGCTCTCCACCGTGATCCCGGCGTCCATCAGCTCGAAGGAGTCCCGGCCGACCTGATCGGTGGCGGACAGCTTCTCGAAGTCGCCCGGGGCGAAGTAGTCGGTGACCGTGGCGAAGTGCGCGGTCCCCGGGTCGGGTCCGCTGCCGAGCAGCACCTGGGCCACGCCGAAGGTGTCCGGGCCGGCGACCGCGTACTGGCCGAACAGCTCCAGCGGGCGGAACAGCGGCAGCACCTTCTGCCGCAGGGTGGCCGCCCCGGCCGGGTCGACCAGCGATCCGGTGCCGGCGGCCAGCGACACGGCCCGGCGCGCGCCGACCTCCCCCGCCCAGTTGTCGACCAGGGCGATCGCGGCGCTCAGCAGCTCCCAGGGGTCCAGCGGCAGCAGGTCGAGCAGCGCGCTCAGCGACCCGAAGGTGGCGTCGAAAGGTACCGACACGTCGAAGAAGAGCAGTGACAGGCTGCCTTCTCCCCAGGCGTGGAACGGATTGGGCCCGGTGAGGGTGCCGTGCACGGTGACTCCGGCGATCCGGCTGGACCCGTGGTTGAGGCTCATCGACACCGAGAAGTCGAACCGGAAACTGAACGGGTGCAGCACGATCAGCGCGTCGAAGCTGAGCCAGCCGTGCACGTTGAAGCCTCCGGCGGCGGCGTACAGCTCCGCCTTGGCACCGAACTGGCGCGAGTTGGTGGTGACCGCGAGGTAGCCCTCGATGCTGATGCGCGGGTTGTCGTCGGCGCCCAGCGCCACGGTGACCCGGCGCAGTGTCGGGAATCCTGGCGGCGGGGTGAAGTGCGGGTTGAACCCGCCGACGGCCAGGGCGAAGTTCGGGGCGCTGCCATAGGACAGCCGCATCGCCAGGTCGCCGCTGAGGGTGAAGCCGGCCACGTGCGAGTCGTGCAGGCTGGCGTCGATAGCCAGGGTGCGCTGCCCGGAGTCCCAGACGCCGACCACGTCGATGTGCAGCTCGACGATCGGCTCGTCCGGATCGGGCAGCACCACGGCGGCCGAGCCGAGCAGGGTGAGCACGATCGGTGCGGGTACCTCGACCACGACGGCGAGTTCGATGGTGATCAGGGTGGGAGTGCCCCAGCCGATGACCGCCGTGGGACCGAACACATAGCGGCCGTGCGCCACGGGGAAGATGGCGCCGATGCCGGCGACGATGGCCGCCGCGTCCCGGATCGGGTCGGTGGGGAACAGCAGCGCCCGCAGCCCGCCCTGGCGGATGCCGGCGAGCACGGCGGCGCTGTCCAGCCGCCGGTGCAGCGCCGCGACGCCGCCGACGGCGTTGAGGGTGAAGCCCCAGCCGAGCTGGATCGGCGGCAGGTCGGCCGAGACGATGAGCACCAGCGAGTAGCCGGCCCCGGGCAGCGGTGCGCCGCTGGCGTCCCGGGTGTCCAGCACGGCGATGGCGGTCACCCCGATGTCGAAGGCTTCCAGGGTGAGGATGCCGACGTAGCGGCCCTTCTCCTGGTCGTAGGAGACGAACCCGCCGCCGCCCACCGGACCGGCGTCGACGCCCAGCCCGAGCCCGGTGGGCCAGACCGGGCCGAGGTCGAGGTCGAACGGGCCGGCGTTGCCGTCGGTCAACTCGACGCTCAGCTGCGCGCCGAGGCGCTCCACGGCGTAGGAGACCGGGCCGATCGCGCCGGAGAACGACAGCAGCGCCTGCACGTCCAGCTCCGGCGTGCCGGTGGCGACCAGGCGCAGCGCCAGGTCCAGCCGGTCGAAGCGCAGTACCCCCAGGTCCAGGTGCGGGTAGAGGGACACGGCCAGGCCCGCACCGGCGACGAAGTCCAGTCCGGTACGGCTGGACCAGGCCACCCCGAGCTGCACCGGTACCCGTACCTCGTGCCCGCCCAGCGCGCCGCCGAGGAACCCGTCCAGGTCGGCGGTGGCCAGTACGAAGGTCAGCCCGTCCACGCCGGCCCCGGCGCGCAACTCCGTCTCGCCTGCCTTGTCGTCCACGGCCAGCTGGAGGGCGGCGCTGTCCAGCTCCAGCCGGGTCCGGCCGGGTTGGCCGAACAGCAGCGTCGGCGCGCTGCCCCGGTAGGTCAGGCTCGCCCCGAAGCCGGCGCTGGGCAGCCGGGTGCCCGGCGCGAACGGGTAGCGCACCGACGTCTCGCCGGGCCGGATCACCACCGCCAGTTGGTCGGCCAGGTCGGTGCCGGCGCGCAGCGCGAAGCTCCAGCCGCCGCCCAGGTCCACGGTCGCCGCCATGCCGTCCGGCGCCAGGATCGCCACGATCAGTCCCGGCAGGGCGGTGCCTTCGGCCGGCAGGCCGGCCAGCAGCAGGCCGACCTCCTGATAGCCGCCGTTGACGGGGACGTCGAAGATGGGCAGGGTCAGTGCGCGTTCGACGGCGCGGGCCGGTGGGGCGGCCGCCCCGCGCTGCAGCGCGGTGGACAGGGTCACGCCCACCTGGTCGATGGAGACCGGCACGCCGACGGCGTGCAGCAGCGGCGCCAGGGCGAGGGCCAGCCGGCCGAAGGCGAATTCGGGGGTTCCCCAGCCGTAGAGCCGCTGCGGGATGAGTGCCGGGTCGGACAGGATGGCCGGAAGCTGGTCCCAGTCGAAGCGCAGCCGGCTGTAGCCGGGGCGGCCGTCGGCGGCCGGAGTGTCCTCGAAGCCGATGACGCCCAGCGACACCAGCGTGCCGTACCAGCCCGGCGCCTGCAGCCGCAGGTCGGTGGCGAGCAGGAACTCGAAGAGCCGGCGGCCCAGCCCGGTCAGGAACGCGGCCGGGTCGACCCCGGGCGGGGCGACGGTGAGGCCGTCCAGCGCCCGGTAGACCCCGCCCACCTTGCCGACGACCGCGAGCACCTCGTCCGGTCCAGCGTCCCCGGCCAGCTCCTCGACCGCCCGGGCCGCGTCCAGCACGGCGTCGGCGACCACGGTGTACTCCGGCGGCAGGGTGTCGACCTCCCAGCCGAGCTGGAACATCAACCGGCTGAACGCCTGCGGGTCACGCAGCGCGTCCGCCAGCGGCCGCAGCGCCCGGACCAGGTGGACGGCCAGAGCGTGCAGGGTGCCGGTCGGCGGCTCGGGTGCGGTCATTGCGGGTAGTCACCGGCGTAGTCGGCGTCGATGACCCGGTGCGCCGCCGGGTCGATGCCGTCGACCAGGGCGTACCGGCAGACGTGGCAGAAGGTGCTCATCCGGATCCGCCCGGTCCTGGGGTTGGTGGTGGTGGTGTCGTTCATGATGCACAGCCCGGTCGGCCGGTACACGCCGCAGTCGTAGGTGTGGCCGTTCTCGTAGAGGCCGACCAGCCGGTAGGACAGCCGGGGCCGGGTCAGCCCCGACCTGTCGAAGTTGGTCGCCGAGGTGGGTTCGTCGACCTCCCCGTCGCAGGCGCGGTCCGGGTCCGGGTCGGCGTCCGCGTTGAGCGGCTGGCGGGTGACGTTGATCTGCGCGACCACCAGCGGGTGCACGAGCTGCCGCTCCTCGCCGAACTGTCCACTGTGGATGTCCGGGTCGGCGGTACGCACCACCGACACCACCAGGTCCCCTTCGCTGAAGTCGTCGGGGTCCAGGGTCACGCCGGTGGCCGGCTCGACGCTCAGCTCGTCGCCTTTGACGTCGGTGAGCAGCAACGGTCCGGAGAAGCGCAGGTGCTTGGAGAGCAGCGTGGGGGTACGCAGCTTCACCACGCTGACCGCCGGCTGCCCGAAGGCGGCGCCGTGCCCGTGCGCCAGGGTGATCAGGAACCGGCCCGGCTGCGCCGGGTCGGGGCGCAGCGCGGAGACGTTCTCGGCCGGGTCGGTGAGCACACCGGCGGCGTTGAGCCGGGGCCAGCGCCACTTGACGTGCGCGGCCGACAGGTGGTCGTCGTCGTCTACCAGGGCCGCCCGCTGTTGGGTGTTGCTGTGCTGGTCGATGTCGGTGAACTCGCTGGCGGGCAGTTCGCCGCCGCCGCCGTACTCGTCGTCCAGGGTGAACGAGTGGGCCACCTCGTGCGCCACCGTCGCCCACGCTTCCAGCCCCACGTCCGCCGGCACCGGGTCGGGTACCAGATCGGAGCCGTTGCCGTCCGGGTTGTCGCGGTAGTCGCGGGTACTCACGCCGTCCAGGGTCACGCAGAGGTAGCGGCCGGTGCCCCGGCCGTTGTTGGTGCCGGCCCGGAAGTTGCTGCGGCACAGGATGATCACCAGGGTCTCGTCGTCGTTCCCTTCGGACCAGCGCTCCGGCAGCGGGTTGCCGTCGCTGTCCTGCACCGCGTTGAGGAACGCGTCGAAGTCGTGCTTGGCCAGGCGCAGCGGGTGGAACGACAGCGTGGTGGCGTCCGACTCGTCCGCCCGGGGCCGGTAGTCGTTGGCCACGTGGAAAGCCGTGTCCCGCTCGTTGAGCAGGGTCCGGGTGGTCAGTTCGAGCCAGTCGTCGAAGACCGGGTCGACCCGGGTCCCGGTCACGTAGGGGCCGTAGAGCTGTGCCCAGTCGTGCACCCGGCCGGTGTCGTCGTCGCCGGAGTCGCTGCCCGGCGGGTCGAACACCGGGGTGGGCAGGCCCACCGCCCAGATCAGCTCGCCGAGGCTGAACTCCTCCGGCGGCGCGGCCACGTCGAAGCGCGCCGGCAGGTCGACGTCACGGCCCTGGATCCGGTCGGCGAGGACGCGGTGGGTGCGCTGCTCGGACAGCGCCGAGATGCCGGCCTGCGGCGAGGGTACCCAGGCGGTGAAGAAGTTGAACTTGTCGGCCAGCAGGTCGAACGGCCGGGTGTGCGCGTTGGTGGTGAGCACGTTGACCAGCTGGCGGGCGTAGCGGTCGAAGGCGGCCCGGTCGGCGCCCTGCGGGTCGTCCACGAAGCCGTCCGGCAGGATCAGCACGTTGTGCAGTCCCTCGCGCCCGATCGCCGCGAACCCCGGCCCGGCCACCCGGGCCAGCCGGACCGGCGTCGACCAGGGCGGGGCGCCGATCGCGAACGCCGACGCCAGCGGGTTACCCAGGTCGATCTGCACGCTGACCTTCACCCGGGCGGTGGCGTCCTCGCAGCCGATCTCCCCGGTGACCGGGTTGACGTACATCGCCGTGCCGGGGTCGCCGCGCCGCGGCGACCAGACGTGCACCGGCTGGGTACCGCCGATCCGGTGCACGTAGTCCAGGTCGACGTCGTCGCCCTCCTCCGTCTCGTCCCGCGGCGACCAGTTGCTCACGTCGCCGACCACCCCGTCGTCGAAGCGGGCCAGCACCGAGAAGCGCATGTTCCCCGCGCCCTGCCGGACGGTCAGCTGGGACGGCGTGAGCCAGCGGCTGGTCACCGAGGCGTGCACGTACACCCGGATCTGGGTGACCAGTTCGACGGTGCCCTGGGTGACCTTCGCGGTCACCAGGAAGGTCCGCAGCCGCAGGCCCAGCGCCGGCAGCGGGTCCGGCACGGTGACCACGCCGGTCACCCCGTTGACCAGGACGCCCCGGCTGGACGGGGCACCGGCGAAGTTGGCCCGGAAGGACAGGTCGTAGCTGACCGTGTCGGGGCGCGAGTCGGCCCGGAACGACGACGCCGGGACGCCCTCGTCGTCCGGGTTGTCCGGGTCGGCCGCCCGGCCGGTGTCCTCGATCCACAGCAGCTGGTCCAGGCGCGGCGACTCCAGCCCCGGGATCAGGTGGATGTCCCGGGAGCCGTACTCGGACCAGTGGATCCGGGCGATCGCCATGCGCCACTCCTCGCGGCAGCCGTGATCAGCCGACCCTATCGCCGCACGGGCGCCCACAACTGACGAATCCCCGACCCGTACCGCACGGGTCCACGCCGGGCACCGTCAGCGCCGCCGTCGCCCGAGCACGTCATCACGGAAACCCCGGAGCAGGCGTGGTCCCGTGCTGCCCCGGCGACGACCCAGCGGACTGCTGGCACGACGCAGCAACGCCATGTCCAGTAGCACCAATGCCAGTGTGAGCAGCCAGAAGACAAGGCTCAGGTGCCCCGACCGGGCGGTGCCGGAGAACGCGGTGACCACGCTGCCGAGCCACGGCAGGGCGATCAGCCGGGTAACCCAGACGGCGCCGCGGTAGGCCGGTGCACGGCGTATCCCGTCGAGCTGATCGTCGGTGAGCGACACGGCCTCAATGTAGAGGGTCCGCGCCGGGCGGGTGGTCCCCTGTCGGGCCATCGGCCGGCGGCGGCTCACCTGCCGGGGGCGCCCACCGGAGCGTGGTCGGCTCATCCTCCGGTTCGGTCGCGGCGGGGGTCTCCGCCGCCGCCCGGTGCGGCAACTGAACCGGCGCCGCCGCCTGCCAACGGGGGAAGCGGACCGGCTCGGGTGCTGCCGCGTCCTCGCCCGACGAGCCGGGCGGCGACGGGTACGGCGACTGCGGCGCACCTGACGCCGACGGTTGACCGCCCACCGGCGCTGCCTGGGCGGCCACCGGCGGCGGGACGGTCGGGTAGGCGCCCGACTGCCACGCTGTCGGGGCCACAGCGGCGGTGGCCTGGTCGGACCCGCTCCACTGAGTGGGCGCCGACGCTGGTTGGGTCGCTTGTGGCTGCTGGGCGCCCTGTGGCTGCCAGTTCGGCTGACCCGCTGCCGGCCCGGCGGCGGAAGCCGGCGGAGCCCACGGCTGCCCGGCGGCCGAAGCCGGCGGAGCCCACGGCTGCCCAGCGGCCGGTGACGTCGACGCCTGACCTTCCGCCGGGCCGTCCAGCGCCGGGGAGCCGACCGGCCCGGACACCGGCTGGGTCTGCGCCGACCCGGCCGACTGCCCCGATACGACAGCCGGCGGACCGACCGGCGCGGAGCCCGCCGGGCGGCCGGCGTCGAACGGCGGTGCGTCGGCAGCGGGCGGCGCGGATGCGGACACCGCCGGGATGGCCTGGCCAGCAGCGGCCGGCGCAGTGGGCTGCTGGTACGGATAGCCGTACCCCGGCGGCACCGGCCCCTGCCCGCCGGTGGGCGCAGGCCCACCGGCGGGCGGATAGCCGGGCGGAGCCGGGTACCCACCGGACAGCGGGTACCCGGACGCGGCCGCCGACGGATATCCGGGCGGCGCGGGATAGGAGGGTTGCCCCGACACCGGCGGGTAGGCGTAACCGGCGCCGGAGGTGGGATAGGCGGCGCCGGAGACCGGGTGCAGGGCACCGCCCGAGACGGGATACCCGGCGCCCGAGACGGGATAGCTCGACCCGGACACGGGGATGCCGGAGACCGGCCCGAACGGATCGGGAGCCGACGGCCTGCGGGCGAACGGGTCCGGCGCGTTGCGCAACTCCTCCTCGCGCCGCCGGCGGCTCCGCCGGATCCGGGCGACGATGAGCACCACCACGGCGGTCAGCAGTACGCCCGCCAGGCTGGCGCCGACCAGCAGCAGCCAGCTGGGGACGCCCGGGTCGCCGGCGCCCTCGATGGCGGCGTGCTGGCGGGCCTGGTCGCGGAACTGCGCGGCGACCTGCTGGTCCGGCTGGGCGGCCAGCACGGTGCCGAACTTCCGGATCGCCTCGGCGTAGTGGCCGGCGTAGAAGGCGTCCAGGCCGGCGCGGTAGGCCTGGTCGGCGGGGCCGAGGTCGTTGCGGACACCGGCGGCGGTCAGCGCCCCACGGATGTCGGCCGTGGTCACCAGATCGTTGACCTGGTCCCGGGACCGCCGGTCGTTGGTGATGACGCCGATCACCCGGCCGTCACCGGTGACCGCCGCCCCGCCGTACGCAACGTCACCGAGGTCACCGTCCATGGTGTACATCGGCGGGGAGTTGGTGCCGAACTGCGCCACCAGCACGCTGGGGCGGGTCCGTGGGGTGTAGACCACCGGTACGGCGGTGTCGTTGTTGGTACCGAAGGCGACCTGCACGACATGCGTGTTCACCGCCAGTCCGGCGGCGTCCAGCTGCACCACCGGCAGGTTCCCGACGGCCAGCTTGATCAGCGTCGTCTCGCTGGCGGTGCCGACCTGCCCGGTCACGATCTTCGCCGGCACGGCCGGCTTCTCGGTCAGCCCGCCGGTGGCCCGGTAGAGCTGGCCGTAGATGGCCGGGACCGGGGCGGCGCTGCCCTCGGCCACGGTGAAGTCCGTGGTGTCCATCAGCTGCTGGATGTAGCCGGAGCGGGCCGAGCTGGTCAGCTTGTTGTCCTTGACCAGGTCGTCGGCGACCCGGTAGGCGGCGTTGGCCCGCAGGCTCTGCAGGGTCGGCTGGACGCAGCGGGTGGCGGTCGCCACGTAGCCGTCGGTACCCACCACGAACCCGCTGCAGGTGCGGGTGACCACCACCGGCTTGTCCTCGACGAGCTGCCCGGTGGCCTTCACCCGCAGGTACCCCTCGGCGCGCAGTTCGACGTAGACCGCCGACGGGCTGGCGATCGCCGCGGCCCGCTCCTCCAGGCTGAAGGCGGGTGCGGCGGCCACCGGGGCCGCGTCGAACGGGCTCACCAGCGCGCCGGCAAGGGCGGCGACGAGGACGACACGGGGCAGGGGCCGGCGCAGCCAGGCTCGCCCGAGGTGCATGACAGTCTCCAGGGGTGGGCGGGCAGTCGCCGCTGATTCTAGACGGCCGCCGCCGCCACCCGGTCGACCACGGCCCACCAAGATCTGCGCAGCTGGGTGGTGACCTGCGTTTGCCGGTCGGCTGGATGGGTAGCTGGCCCGGAGTGCCGACGCCGGTGGCAACGGGAGGAAACGTGACCGAGACGGAGCGCGTCATCGACGCCACGCCGGAGCAGGTCTTCGCGGTCCTGGCGGACGGCTGGAGCTACGCCTCCTGGGTGGTGGGGGCCGCCCACATGCGCGACGTGGACGCCTCCTGGCCGGCCGTCGGATCCCGGCTGCACCACCGGGTGGGCCCGTGGCCGTTCACCATCGACGACCGTACGGTGGTGCGCGCCGTCACGCCCGGACGGCTGCTGGAGCTGGACGCGCGGGCCTGGCCGGTCGGGTCGGCGACGGTACGTATCCGCCTGGAGCCGGTGGACGGCGGCGGACGCACCCGGGTCCGGCTGGCCGAGTGGCTCTCCTCGCCGCTGGGCAGCAAGCTGCCGGCCACCGTGCAGGCGGCGCTGCTGGTGCCCCGTAACAAGGAGTCGCTGGCCCGGCTGGAGGACCTCGCGGTGCACCGCGAGGCCGGCCGCTAGATGCGTACCTGCGACGCGGTGGTGATCGGCGCCGGGCACAACGGCCTGGTCGCGGCGAACCTGCTGGCCGACGCCGGCTGGGATGTGCTGGTGCTGGAGGCCACCGCAGCGCCGGGCGGGGCGGTGCAGACCGCCGAGCTGACCGCGCCCGGCTTCCGCAACGACGTGTGCAGCGCGTTCTACCCGCTGGCCGCCGCCTCCCCGGTGCTGCGCGACCTGGAGCTCACCCGGCACGGGCTGACCTGGCTGCACGCGCCCGCCGTGCTGGCGCACGTACTGCCGGACGACCGCTGCGCCGTGCTGTCCCGGGACGTGGCGGTCACCGCCGCGTCGGTCGCCGGCTTCGCCGCCGCCGACGCCGAGGCGTGGATCGCCGAGACCTCCCGGTTCCGGCGCATCGCCGGGCCCCTGCTGGAGTCGCTGCTGCGCCCCTTTCCGCCGGTACGCGCGGGCGCCCGGCTGCTGAGCCGCCTGGGCGTACCCGGTGTGCTGGAGCTGGCCCGGCTGGGCGTGCAGCCGGTGCGCCGGTACGCCACCGAGCGCTACGCCGGCGACGGGGCGCGGCTGCTGCTCGCCGGCAGCGCCCTGCACACCGACCTGGGGCCGGACCAGGCGGGCAGCGGAATCTTCGGCTGGCTGCTGGCGATGCTGGCGCAGACCGTCGGCTTCCCGGTCCCGCAGGGCGGCGCCGGCCAGCTCACCGCCGCACTGCTGGGCCGGCTGGCGGCGGCCGGCGGCACGGTGGAGTACCACCGCCCGGTGACCCGGGTGCTGACCGCGCGTGGCGTCGCGGTGGGCGTGCTGGACGCGGCCGGTGAGCCGGTACGGGCCCGCCGGGCCGTACTGGCCGACGTGCCCGCCCCGACGCTGTACCGGGACCTGGTCGGGCCGGCCGCGCTGCCGGCCCGGTTCGTCGCGGCGCTGGCGAACTTCCAGTGGGACTACGCCACGGTGAAGCTCGACTGGGCGCTGTCCGGTCCGATCCCGTGGCTGGCGCCGCAGGCGGCGCAGGCCGGCACCGTGCACCTGGACAGCGACCTGGACGGGCTGGCCGGCTACGCCGCCGACCTGGACGCCGGGCGCGCACCCGGGCAGCCGTTCCTGCTGCTGGGCCAGGCGACCACGGCGGACGCCACCCGGTCGCCGGCCGGCACGGAGTCGGTGTGGGCGTACAGCCACGTGCCGCAGGCGCTGGCCGGTGACCGGGACGCGCTGCGCCGGCACGCCGAGCGGATGCAGCAGGTGATCGAGCGGCACGCGCCCGGCTTCGGCGACCGGGTGCTGGCCCGGCACGTGCAGCTGCCGGACGACTTCGAGCGGCACAACCCGAGCCTGTTCGGCGGGGCGCTGGGCGGTGGCACGTCGGCGCCGTACCAGCAGCTGTTCTTCCGGCCGGTGACCGGCCTGGGCCGGGCCGACACCCCGGTGGACCGGCTCTACCTGGCCAGCGCGTCGGCGCATCCGGGCGGCGGGGTGCACGGCGGCCCGGGCGGCAACGCCGCCCGGGCCGCGCTGGTGCGTAACGGTCAGGCCGGTGCGGCGTACCGGCGGCTGATCGCCGCCGCCCACCGCCAGCTCTACCCGGCCTGACCTGCCTCCGTTACAGGGTGGTGCAGGCCGCCTGGTTGAGCTGGAAGGCGGTCGGGTTGGCGTCGCTGGTGTGCCAGCTGGCCTGGAAGCCGAAGGAGACGCTGCCGCCCGCCGGGATGGTCGGGTTGTAGGAGGCGTTCGCGGCGCTGACCACGGCGCCGGTCTGGGTGACCGTGGCGTTCCACGCGTTGGTGATCTTCTGGTCGCCGGGGAAGGTGAAGCCCAGCGTCCAGCCGGAGACCGCTGCGGTGCCGGTGTTCTTGATGGTCACCTGGGCCACCACCCCGCCGGACCATTCGCTGTTGCGCACGTAGCTGACCGCGCAGCTGGCCGGCCGGGTGGACGGGCTCGCACTGGGGCTCACGCTGGCACTCGGGCTGAGGATGTTGAGAGTGGCGTCCTGGCTGGCCAGCGTGGTGCCGCCGAGGGAGATGGTGGCGGTAGCCTGGAGCCCGGTCGCGGTGCAGCCGGCGAAGGTGGAGTACCCCACTCCGGTGCTGGCGTTCGCGCTCGCGGGGATGGTCAGCTGGCGCACGAACGGGTCGTAGACGATGCAGCCGGGCGGGATGCTTCCGGTGGACGAGCCGAGGAACCGGGCGTAGAACTGGACGTTGACCACCTGCTGCTGGTTGGTGCAGTTCTGCACCTTCAGGGTCTCCGCCGAGGACTGGCCGGCGACCACGGTCGGCGGGTCGAAGGTCATCGAGGTGATCTGCACGGTCCCGGTACAGGTGGCCGCGGTGGCGTTGGTGGCGAGCGCCGTGCCGAACACGAGCGCGCCGGCGACGACGGCGAGAGACAGGCTGGCAAGAGCGAACCTGCGCATAAGCACTCCTCAGTGGACGATCACGGGGTGAACAGGTGGCACGCGAACCCGGGGCGCCCGGGACGGGGCGCCGGCACGGTCCAGCATGAGGGCGCGGGCGGGCCGGGACAACAGCGACCGGAGTGGATGCTGCCCGGTGCGACGCCGGCCCTGGAACTTTCATGCCCTGGTCGGAGCCGGCCGGTGATCCGGTGTGGTGACCGGCGTCCACACCGGGTCTGTGCGGGGTCGCGGGCGGATGGGACACTGCTGCGGTGATTCACATGGTGACGATCCAGGGCCTGGAGGCCAGCCGGCTCGGCTGGCGGGCGGTTCCGCCGGTACGCCTGCGCGACCTGGGCTATCCGGACGACTGCCGGATCACCATGCCCGGCGACGCGTTGCTGGTCCGCCGCCCGGACGGTTCCGTGCTGGCCGGCACCGTGGGCATGTGGGGCGTAGACGCCTGGCGCGACGCCGACGGCAACCTCATGATCACCTGCGACCCCGACGACCCCGAGGTGTCGGTGACCATCGCGGGTATCGATGAGGCCGACCTGCTCGCCGGCAGTGAGGTCTGGATCGAGACCTACCCGGCGCCGGCCACCGACTGAGCGCGCCGCCTTTCGGATCCCGGTCACCCGGCGCACTGCTGGGGCACCCGGTGCCGATGCGGCTGTGGTAGCCGTAACTCAGGGTTCCGATCCGTGTTCAAACGGTTCGTTCGTGGGTAGCTCCCCGGAAAGGGGACGTCCGCGAAGGAGTCGCTGTGAACCTGTGGCGCACGAAGTCCATCGAGCAGTCCATCGCCGACACCGAGGAACCGACGCACCAGCTGCGTAAGCGACTCGGACCGCTGGAGCTGATCGTCTTCGGCGTCGGAGTGATCATCGGTACCGGCATCTTCGTGCTGACCGGCAAGGCGGCCGGCATCCAGGCCGGGCCGGCAGTGGCCATCTCCTTCGTGGTCGCCGGAATCGCCTGTGCCCTGGCCGCCCTGTGCTACGCCGAGTTCGCCAGCACCGTCCCGGTGGCCGGGTCGGCGTACACCTTCTCCTACGCCAGCCTCGGCGAGGTGATCGCCTGGATCATCGGCTGGGACCTGATCCTGGAGCTGGCCCTGGGCGCCAGTACGGTGGCGGTCGGCTGGTCCACCTACTTCGCCGACCTGATGACCTCGGCCGGAGTGACCATCCCCAGTTGGGCCTACGGCGACGGGCACAACCTCGTGGCGGCCACCATCATCGCCATCCTGACCGTGGTCATCTGCCTCGGCATCAAGATCTCTTCCCAGGTCAATATGGTGATGGTGGCGGTCAAGCTGAGCATCGTGCTGTTCGTCATCGTGGCCGGGCTGTTCTACATCAAGACCGCCAACTACACGCCGTTCGTCCCGCCGTCCGGCTCGCCGGGCGCCACCGGCGCCAAGAGCGTGCCGTCGCTGCTGCAGGACCTGGGTTTCGCGCCCGGCTCGTTCGGCATCAGCGGCATCTTCACCGGGGCGGCCCTGGTGTTCTTCGCCTTCATCGGCTTCGACATCGTGGCCACCGCGGCCGAGGAGACCAAGCGGCCGCAGCGCGACATGCCCATCGGCATCCTGGGTTCGCTGGCCATCTGCACCACCCTGTACGTCGCCGTGTCGCTGGTGGTCACCGGGATGGTGAAGTACACCTCGATCAGCGTGGACGCCCCGCTGGCCGCGGCGTTCCGCTCGGTCGGCAAGCCGGAGTTCGCCACCCTGGTCTCGGTGGGTGCGCTGTTCGGACTGACCACGGTGATGATGATCCTCATGCTCGGGCAGAGCCGGGTGTTCTTCGCGATGAGCCGGGACCGCCTGCTGCCGCCGGTCTTCTCCACCGTCAACCCCCGCTTCGGTACGCCGGTGCGCACCACCGTGGTCACCGGCGTGGCGGTGGCGCTGCTGTCCACCTTCATCCCGCTCAGCGAGCTGGCCGAGCTGGTCAACATCGGCACCCTGTTCGCCTTCATCCTGGTTGCCCTGGGGGTGCTGGTACTGCGCCGCAAGCGGCCGGACCTGCAGCGGGCGTTCCGCTGCCCCGGCGTCCCGGTGGTGCCGGTGCTGGCGGCGCTGGCGTCGCTGTACCTGATGCTGAACCTGCCGACCCTGACCTGGCTGCGGTTCGGCATCTGGATGGCGGTCGGCCTGGTGGTCTACTTCTCCTACGGCGCATGGCACAGCCGGCTGGTGACCGACCCCAACTACTCCCGGCAGGCCGACCGGGCCCGCGCCGGGCAGGCCGCGGCGCGCCCGGCCACGCCTGACTGAACACCCGCCTGCTCCCGCGCGGAGCCGAGGTTCGGTTCCGCGCCGGATCTCGGAAGCCGATCGCCGCCGGACAGGTGAAGCTCCACTTTCAGCCGCCGAGCTGAAGCCCGGTTGCCCGGTGCGGGACAGCGGGCGGCGCTCGCCGCCGCTACTCTCCCGGGAGCACCGCTGGTGTTCACGGGAGGAGCCGGCATGGCAGTCGAAGATGGTCAGCCCGAGCGGTTCACCGCCGACTGGGCGCAGACCTGGCGTAACTTCGTCAAGCCGATGCTGCCCTCCACCATCCTGCTGGTGGTGCTCTCGTTCGTGCTGGGCTACGCCGTCGGTGGCCCGGTCGGCTGCGTTGCCCTGCCCGTGCTGCTCGCCGCCGCCATGGTGGGGCTCGCGCGGCTGGCCAGCACCCGTAACGCGGTGCGGGTCTCCGGCCACGGGATCGAGGTGCTCAGCCGGGGCCGGCTGACCGGGCTGCGCTGGGCCGACGTCGACCAGGTGATGATCCTGGACAAGCGCCGCGCCGCCGTGGTGGCGCCCTACGGGCCGGCGCTCGGTGCGGCGCGCGCGTCGGCGCAGGGTTTGGCCAACGCCAACTCGGGACCCGGACTGGTCGGCACCGGAACGGTGCTGACCCAACTGGATTCCGGCCGGGCCCTGCACGCCGGGCCGGACTGGCTGGACCAGCAGGGGCAGCAGGTCCCGGTGCGGATGTTCCTCACCGTCGTGGACCGCGACTGGACAACCGGACCGATCGGCGCGTGGGTGCGCCGCTACCGGCCCGACCTTCTCCCCCGCGACTCCCGCGGCTGACCTCCGCCACCATCGCCTGACTGTCAACCCGCAGACCGGGTGCGGGCATGTTGGCACAAACGCGGGCGGAGACGCGGGATCGCCCCATTGCGATGTTTCCCTGTCCCCTGCGAGGATCCCCTACATAACGTAGTTGCATGATCACTTTCTGCTGACCGCCTCGCACCTGTCACGGGTGATCGTGCGTACCTCCGTCCGCGCCTGTCGGACCCGCGCGGACGTCCTTCTCCCCCGGAAGGCGATCAGCCATGCGCATGTCCTGGTACGCCGGCGGCGGTGCCGTCGGCGCCGCCACCCTCGCCGCGGTCCTCTTCGCGGCCCCCGCCGCCTACGCCAACGTCGCGTTGACCCAGATCAGCAGCGACACCTTCACCAACTCCACGAGCCAGCACGGCACCCAGGTCGAGCCGGACACGTTCTCCTTCGGCTCGACCATCGTGATGGCCGCGCAGACCGGCCGGTTCACCGACGGCGGAGCCTCCGACATCGCCTTCGCCACGTCCACCAACAACGGCGCCACCTGGAGCGGCGGCAACCTGCCCGGGATCACCAAGTTCGCCGGTGGCGGCTTCGACCGGGTCAGCGACGCCGCGGTGGCCTACGACCCGCGGCACAACGTCTGGATGGTCTCCTCCCTGGCCCTGTCGCAGGCCGGCGGCATCCACGGCGCCGCCGTGCTGACCAGCCGCTCCACCGACGGCGGGCACACCTGGAGCAACCCGGTGACCACGGCGACCGGCGGCGACCTGGACAAGAACTGGATCGCCTGCGACACCACGGCCACCAGTCCCTTCTACGGCAACTGCTACTCCCAGTGGGACGACCACGGCAACGGCAACCGGATCAAGATGTCCAGGTCCACCGACGGCGGCCTGACCTGGGGCGCGGCGCTGAACACCGGCAGCAACGCCACCGGCATCGGCGGTCAGCCGGTGGTGCAGCCGAACGGGACCGTGGTGGTACCGATGGCCAGCGCCACCGAGACCTCGATCCGGGCGTTCCGCTCCACCAACGGCGGGGCCAGCTGGACGACGCCGGTCACCATCGCCTCGGTGGGCGCGCACACCGTGCCCGGCGGGCTGCGCAGCGGCCCGCTGCCCTCGGCCGAGGTCGACGCCGCCGGCCGGGTGTATGTGGTGTGGCAGGACTCGCGGTTCCGCGGCGGCGCCCGCGACGACATCGTGATGAGTACGTCCACCGACGGCGCCAGCTGGAGCGGGGTGGTGCGCCTGCCGATCGACCCGACCAGCAGCACGGTGGACCACTTCATCCCGGGTATCGCGGTGGACCGGGCCACCTCGGGCGGCAGCGCCCACCTGGCTGTGACGTACTACTACTATCCGACCTCCAGCTGCTCAGCGAGCACCTGTCAACTGGACGTCGGCTTCGTCTCCTCCACCAACGGCGGCTCCAGCTGGTCGGCGGCCACCCAACTCACCGGGCCGCTGACGCTGTCCTGGCTGGCCGCCACCACGCAGGGTCGGATGGTCGGGGACTACATCTCCACCTCGTTCGACGCCACCGGCCTGGCGCACGGGGTGTTCGCCACCGCCACCGCGCCGTCCGGGAGTACCTTCCACGAGGCCATCGCCACCCCGTCGAGCGGGCTCAGCGCGGTCGCCGGCAGCGCTGCGGTACAGGCCTGGTTCCTGCCCCAGCCCACCGACGCGGCGCTGGGCGACCTGGCCGACCGGGTCGCCGTCGCACTCGGCATCGAGCCGATCGGCTGACCGCTGCCCGGGCCGCCCCGCGCTCGGTGGGGCGGCCCGGGGGTCGGGGGTCCCGGTGGCGGTGGCGGTGGCGGTGGCGGTGGTCAGAGCGTGACGGCTATGCCGACCATCGGCGGCCGGCGCAGCCGCAGCAGCCGGGCGACCGCGTTGCCCAGCCGGGACAGCAGGTACCGCCGGGCCAGCAGCTCACGCGCGTGCCGGGTACCGGCCTCGTCGAGTAGCCGGGCCCGGCCCTGCGCGCTGGCGGCGCCCGGGCGTACCCGGCCACGGGCGTCACAGGCGGCGACCTGTACCCGGGCGTCGCGGCGGATCCGCTTGACCTTCCACGACCCGGCCTCGGTCACCACCAGCAGCCGGCCGTCCTCGGGCACGTGCCAGACGGCGGTGGCCACCGGCGTACCGTCGCGCCGGTAGCTGGTCAGGCTGATGTACCGGCTACGCGCGATCTCGGCGGGCACGCTCACCGGTCCAGGGTAGCCGCCGCCGGCAGCCGGGCCCGCCATGCGCGGCCGGGAGTAGGTAGAGTCGGGCGCCACTGCCGCCGCTCCCCCGCGCGAAAGGGCCGGACCCGTGGCGGTGCTGTCGTGCACCGACGCGGAGGTCTACTGTGGGTCGCGGACAGGCAGGCGCGTGGACTTTCACCCGGCAGAGAGGGGCCCGGTTCATGGCGGAGCAGAGGGCGTCATCGCCCGCGGCCCGGTCGACGATGGTGACCGTGTACCGGACGACCGCGATCGTGACAGTCGCTGTGGTGACCATCCAGTTCCTCCTCGCCGGGCTCGGCGCCTTCGACGCCGCGCACTCCGGCGTCGCGGCCCGGGACACCTCCGCCTATGACCCGCACAAGCTGGTCGGCTACCTGATCGCCCTGCTCAGCCTGGTGCTGCTCGTGTTGGCCCTGGTGGGTCGACTCGGTGGCAGGATCATCGGCATGACGGCGACGCTGCTGATCCTCGCCGGACCGATCCAACCGCTGCTGGCCGGCGCGGGTACCGACTCCGCCCCCTTCTGGGGTGCGCTGCACGCGCTCGTGGGCGCCCTCATCCTGGGCCTCACCGCAAACCTCATCACGGCCACCGGGTCCGGCCGACGCTGACCGCTGCCGGACCAACGGTTCCCGGTGCGCGACGTACAGCGGCGCCCTGGGTTGGTCCTTCGCCAGCGACGGTCATCTCGTGGTGACCTTCGGCGGCAGCCCGGTCAACCCCTGAGGGGTCGAAGCACACCGCCCGGCAGGTTCAGGGACGTTGTTTGATGCCGGCTTCGAGCAGCTGCACCATTTCGGCGATCCGGACCGGCCGTTGTTCGGGCCGGCGCACGGTGGCGTCGATCCAGCGCAGATAGCCGCGGCGGTAGAACTGTGCGAGCGAGTCGAAGAAGGCGGCCGCCCGCGGATTGGCCGCCAGGGCTTCGGCGATGTCGTCGGCCAGGTCGCTGCGCTGGGGCCCCTCGGCAGCGATGTCCACCGCCACCTGGTCGCCGACGGCGAGCTGCGACCGGCAGGACGATTTCGGGCCGAGGGTGAATCCGAAGCCGTCGCCGACCGCTTCGATGACGGCCCGGATGCGGCATCCGTTGAGCGTGCCCGCGACGTGGTGTCGCAGCTTGCTGCCCCAGACCTCGTTCGGATCGAACGGCACGGGCACCAGCAGGCTGTCCCGGCCGGCGGCGGCGACCGTGCCGACGAAGCGTTGCGACTGCATGGAGACCGATTCTGTCACGGCGTCCTGCCTCGCCGTGCGCGGCGCAGCGACGACGTCGGAACCGGCGGCAGCGGGGTCGACCGCCGGCTCAGCGTTGGACCAGGGTGAGCAGGGCCTGCCGGAGCTTGTCGCCGGCTGGCCGGGTGAGTGGCGCGAGGAACCGGCGCTCCGCTTCCTCGCTGGCCCGGGTGGCCCGGCGCAGCGTGTCGTGGCCGGCGGTGGTCAGCGCGACCACGTTGCGGCGGCGGTCGTCCGGGTCGGCGCGGCGTACCACCAGGCCCTTGTCCTCCAGCACGTCGACGAAGGTCACCATGGTCGTGCGGTCGATGCCGAGACGTCGGGCGGCCTGCTGCTGGGAGGCCGGTTCCTGGCTGGCCAGGACCAGCAGCACCGCCAGTTCCCGCCCGGAGATGTCGAGCGGCGCCAGCGCCTGCGCAGTCAGCTCCGCCAGCCGCGCCTGGGCATGCTTGAACAGGTATCCCAGGCGGCCGGCCAACTCCGGTGGCGGCCCGGGTCCGGCGGCCGACCCGTCCCGAGGCTCGATGGACATCCACCAACCTTACAGCTAGATTGACCGTCAGTAAGGCTGACGGTCAGCTCGAATGACTAAGAGCAGGGATGCCCATGATTGTGGTGACCGGGGGTCTGGGTTTCATCGGCTCGCACACCAGCCGCGCCCTGCTCGACCGGGGCGAGTCCTGCCTGCTCGTGCAGCGGCGCGGCGGCACGCTGCCGGGCGCCGACAGCGAAGCGGCGGACAAGCGACTCGTCGTGGCACAGGCGGACCTGCGCGACCGCGACGCTTTCCTGGCGCTGGGCCGGACCCACCGCATCACCGGCATCGTGCACCTCGCCGGATCGGTACCCTGGCCGCCCGGCGCGCAGGAGCCGGTCGCCGGCGCCCGCGACGCCGTCGGCACCCTGCTCACCATCGTCCAGGCGGCGGTGGACTGGGGCGTGCCCCGAGTGACCGTGGCCAGCACGATCGGCGTGTACGCCGGGATCGGGGCGGCCAACCCGCTGCCCGAGGAGCTACCGCTGTCGATGAGCTCCCCGCATGTGATCCCGGCGTTCAAGAAGGTCGGTGAACTGCTCACCGACCACCTCGCCGGTGCCACCGGCATCGAGATCGTGAACCTGCGCATCAGCGCCGTCTGGGGTCCGCTGGGGCGGCCGACGTCGCCGTTCACGCCGGTACCCCAGCTCGTGCACGCCGCCGCCCACGGCACCGCACCGGACCTGTCCGCCCTCGCCACGCCCGCGCACAGCGACGACGGCGCCGACCTGTGCTACGTCAAGGACTGCGGCCGGGCGATCGCCCTGCTGCAGACCGCCCCGACGCTGCGGCACCGCACCTACAACGTGGCCGGCGGGCGGCTGACCACCAACCGGGAAGTCATCGACGCCATCACGGCCATCGTCCCCGACGCCCGGGTCGACCTGCCCTCCGGCCGCGGCCCCGACGGACCGGCCCACGACATCTACCTCGACACCACCCGCCTGCGCGAAGACACCGGCTACCAGCCCGGGTACGACACCGACCGCGCCGTCGCCGACTACCTGGACTGGCTGCGCACCGGCCACCCGCGCTGACCGGGACCGCCTGGTCAGCTCAGCGCGGCACCGAACCACCGGGGCAGCTGGTCGAGCAGGCTCCGCTGGTCGTCACCGACCCAGGCCACGTGGCCGTCCGGCCGCAGCAGCGCGGCCGGTACCTCCAGCTCCTCGCTGACGTCCACGACGTGGTCGACCCGGTCGGCCCAGCCCGCTGTGGAGAGCCGGCCGGCCTGGTCGAGCAGCAGCCCACGGCCACGGTGCAGCAGACCGTAGAGGCGCCCGCGGGTCAGCTCGACGTCCCGTAGGCGGCGGCCGACCAGCGGATGGCCGCCGCCGAAGTCGTAGCGGATACCGATCGCGGTGACCTTCCCGATCAGGAACCGGTGCACCTCCTCGAAGTCCAACAGCTGCGCCACCAGCCGGTGCACCGCCTGCGGGCCGGGCTCGGGCGAGGTCAGCACGGCCAGCGCCCGGGTGTTGTCGAGCACCTCGGCGGCCACCGGGTGCCGTTCGGTCTGGTAGCTGTCCAGCAGCGCGGCCGGTGCCCAGCCGTTGACCTCCGCCGCCAGTTTCCAGCCGAGGTTGAACGCGTCCTGCACGCCGAGGTTCAGCCCCTGCCCGCCGAGCGGCGGGTGGATGTGCGCCGCGTCGCCGGCCAGCAGCACCCGGCCGACCCGGTAGCGCTCGGCCAGCCGGGTGGCGTCGCCGAAACGGGTGACCCAGCCCGGCGAGTGCACGCCGAAGTCGGTACCCGCGAGCGCCCGCAGCCGGGACGTGAACTGCGCCATGGTCGGCGGTGCCGAGCCGTCCCCGGCCACCTCGTCGGCACGGACGACGAAGCGGTACGCCCCGTCGGCGTCGGGTGCCGGGCCGAACCGCAGCAACGGGCCCTGGGCCACGGCGGCCAACTCCTGCGGCGACGCGGTCACCTCTACTTGCGCCATCAGCCACTCGATGCCGGCCGGGTCGCCGGGGAAGCCGACGCCGAGCAGCTTGCGTACCGTGCTGCGGCCGCCGTCGCAGCCGACCAGGTAGCGGGAGCGCAGCTGGGTACCGTCGGCGAGTTCGGCGGTCACCCCGTCGTCGTCCTGGCCCAGGCCCACCAGTTCGGCACCGTAGCGCAGCTGTGCGCCGGCCTCGACGGCGTGCTCGGTCAGCACGCGCTCGGTGAGCTGCTGTGGGATACCGAGGAGGTACGGGTGCGCGGTGTCCAGCCGCTGCGGCGGATCCCTGCGGATGCCGGCGAAGCCGCCGAGCGGGTAGCGGGTACCGAGCGCGAGGAGGCGTTCCAGCAGTCCGCGCTGGTCCATCACCTCAATGCTGCGCACGTGCAGGCCCAGCCCACGGGCGCGCCCGGTCGGCGCCGGCTCCTTCTCCAGCACGACCACCCGCACGCCGTGCAGCCGCAGCTCGCCGGCCAGCATCATGCCGGTCGGTCCACCGCCGACAATTGTCACGTCAATCATGAAACTCCCAGCGTCAGGGCGATGCGCCCGGTCGTCACACCGTCGATTGCCACCGGCGGGTTCAACGTCCCGCACGACCGGGGCGTGACCGCTGCGCGGCTCCGGTTACCGGCGGGCCCGGCCTCGGCCGACGATTCTGCGCCTCGACCCGGGCCTTGCGGCAAGGCCCCCGCTGCGCGGTAGATTGGGATGAGAGCCACCGCAACAGCGTGCTTCGACGCGCCGTGCGTGCTGGCGGGTCGCCGGGAAACCTCAGTTGGCCAGGGCGGTGCTGATCGCCCGGACCTGGCCCGGCGCGGCAGACGCCCAGAAGCGGTGGTCGTGGCAGCCGGTCGCGATCTGCACCACCCCACCGTCCGGCAGCCGGTCCCGCAGCGTACGGACGGCCGGCGCGAACGGGTCAGCCGCACCGATCGCGATGCGTACCGGCAGCCCCGCGAACTGCCCCGCCCGGGCGGTCACGTCGTAGCGGGCCCACTCCTGCGCCGAGTCGAAGGCACCGGGATTGACCTGCCGGGCGTCGGCGTACGAGTGGAAGATGGCCGGCGAGCTGGCCACGGCCAGCCGGAACCGGTCACGGTAGGTCAGCGCGCACAGCAGCGCCCCGTAGCCGCCCATCGACCAGCCCGCCACGGCTACCCGGTCGGTGCGCAGTCCCCGGGCGGCGAGCAGCGGCAGGAACTCGTCGACGAGCATGCCGAGCGGGTCGTCGTCGGCGTGCGGGTGCCAGTAGCCGTTGCCGCCGTCGACCGCCGCGAGCGCGAACGGCGCGGCACCGTCGCGCACGGCACCGGCGATGAACTGTGGGTAGCCACCGGCGTCCAGGGTCGACCGGGCGTCGGAGGTGTAGCCGTGCAGGGCGAGACAGACCGGAAGGGCCGCACCGTCGGCGTGTCCCGGTGGGTAGGAGATGGCGTACCCCACCTCCCTGCGACGGGCCGTGGAGCGGAATGTGCCGTAGACCGGCGGTTGCGGGCTGCCCTGCAGCGCAGCCGGCGGCGACTGCGCGTCGCAGCGGCCGAGGGTGTGATCGAGCTTCGACTTGCCGGGCAGTACCTCCGCCTCGACCAGGGCGACGCCGCCGCCCGCCAGCCCCGCCAGGGCGCCGACACCGCCCAGCGACAGCAGCACCGCCCGTCGACTCATCACCATCCCGCCACCCTAGGGCCGCACGGTCTCCTTCCGTGGCCCGAGACCGGGCCGGATTACTTGCGCTGCTGGATCTGGATCAGGTTGCCGCAGGTGTCGTCGAAGACGGCGGTGACCACCGGCCCAAGGTCGGCCGGCTGCTGGGTGAACCGCACGCCGAGCTGCGCGAGCCGGGCGAACTCGGCCGCCACGTCGTCGACGGCGAACGACGTGGCGGGGATGCCGTCGTCGGCCAGCGCCGCCTTGAAGACCTTGGCGGCGGGGTGGGCGTCGGGTTCGAGCAGGAGTTCGGTGCCGTCCGGGTCGTCGCGCGACACCACGGTCAGCCAACGGTGCTCGCCGAGCGGTACGTCCTCCTTGCCGACGAAGCCCAGCACGTCGGTGTAGAAGCTCAGGGCCTTAGCTTGGTCGTCGACTAGGACGCTGGTCAGGTGAATCCTCATCGGTTCTCCTCCGGGATCGGACCCGTGGTGGGGTCGGGCTTGAGCCACCGGTCGGCGATGTGCTCCAGCGGCTGCCGGTCAAGGTGATGGAACTTGTAGCGACCCACCCGGCTGGTGCTGACCAGGCCGGCCCGCTCCAGCACGTCGAGGTGCTGGGAGACGGCCTGGCGGGACGAGGTGAGTTGATGCTTCACGGCCAGTCGTGAGCAGAGCTCGAACAGCGTCTGCCCGTCGCGCTCGGCCAGCTCGTCGAGGATCTTCCGGCGCGTGCGGTCGGCCAGCGCCTGGTACACGTCAGCCACCCGGCGAGTATATGCAAGCCGCTACTTGCCTGTCGAGCGATCGGCCCGACCCGCGGGACCTGTGCGCCAGTCGCCTCAGGCCGCGCCGGTCTGCTGCTGGCGCCGGTAGCTCTCGTTCTGCCTGAGCGCCTCGTCGAGCTGGTCCTCGAGGATGATGATCCGGCAGGCAGCTTCCAGGGGCGTCCCCTGGTCGACCAACTCCCGCGCCCGGGCGGCCAGGCGCAGCTGGTAGCGGGAGTAGCGGCGGTGTCCGCCGGTGGATCGGAACGGGGTGATCAGCTTCGCCTCGTCGAGCCGGCGCAGGAAGTCCTGCGAGGCGCCGGTGATCTCCGCGGCGCGGCCCATCGTGTAGGCGGGGTAGTCGTCGTCGCCGAACATGTCGTCGGGTCGGGTCATCCATTTCTCCATGACGAGGGGCCCCGGCGCAGAAGCGCCGGGGCCCCGGGTTTACGGGTCAGAAACACCATCTACCGACGGATTCGTCGGTTTGCCATGTCCGCACCGGCCGCCGTCGAGGGCGTGCGGTGCGCGGATCGCATAAGCGTGACCGGAGACCACCTCTCGTTCGATGGAGACTGCGGTGTCCGCCCCGGGTCTGGAACTGCGTCCCGGTGACGGGCGATCCAACGGTGTTCAGCCCTCCCTTTCCTCTACTTCTGACGTATGTGGTGTTGTTGCGCTGTGCCGCCGAGCGGGCCGCGAATGGAGAGCGGGCCTAGGTGACGCTCGGTCCGAACCGTCTGCATTGCTGTGCGATCTTCGCTGTTGACTCCAGGAACAGTAACCGGTCCAGCGGAGAGTGTCTAGTACGTCAGGCCTAGATTTTCTCGGCGATCCGGTGAGCTTCAGATTCCGCCGCCCCGCGCGGCACCGCGCTACCGCAGCACGCCCGCACCTCGGGCCGGTCGGGGCGGAGGTCAACTCCGGGCAATGCGATCATGGCCCGGTGGCGGAGCGTGTCATCCTGGTCAACGGCCTACCGGGCTCCGGAAAGACCACCCTGGCAAGGCTGCTCGGGGCGGCGTTGGACGTGCCGGTGATATCGAAGGATGCCGTGAAGGAGGCGCTGCTCACCGCGGTTCCGCGGGCCAGGCCGGGTGGTTTAGGTGCCATCGCGATGGCGGCGGCGTGGAGCATCGCGGCGGACTGCCCGGGAACGGCGGTGTTGGAATCGTGGTGGTTCCGACCGCGCGATCTGGGCTTCGCGGTGGCGGCGTGGCGCCGCTGCGGCGAGCCGGTGTTGGTCGAGGTGTGGTGCGACGTACCGGCCGAGCTGGCCCGCAGCCGGTTCGCCGACCGGGTCAGGCACCCGATGTACGAGGACGCACGCCACCTCGCAACGTCGTGGGACGACTGGGCCGACCGGGGCGAGCCGCTGGCCATCGCAGCGGTGGTGCGGGTGGACACCTCGGGGGAGGTCGACCTGGCCGCGGTGGCGCGGCAGGTGGCGGCTTGAGAAGGCGCTACTGCACAGGCTCGCGGACCCCGTAGCCGGTCGTCACGATCCGCTCGGCCACTGCCGCGTACGCCTCGCGGTCGCGGGGCGCGAACGTGGCCAGGCCGTCGACGTACCGGTTGAACATGCAGAACGCCGCCGCGATCAGTACCGTGTCGTGGATCTCGAGGTCGGTGGCGCCCTCCGCCCGGGCAGCGTCGACCAGCTCGCCGGTCACGTGACGGCCACCGGCCTGTACGGCGCCGGCGATCGCGAGCAGCGCGTGCAGCTTCGCCGTGATCGGGGCGGCCGGGTCCGGCCCGCCCACCACCCGGTCCACCAGTTCGTAGCCGCCGTCGAGCTGAGCGGCGGCGAACGCCGAGTGTGACGAGCAGCAGAAGGTGCACTCGTTGCGCCCCGAGACATAGGCGGCGATGAGTTCCCGCTCGCCCCGGCTCAGCGTGTGCGGCCCGCGCAGCAGGACCTCGGCCAGCTCGTTGAGCGGCTTGGCCGTCTCCGGCCGGTACCTCATCGGCCCGCTGATGCCGGGAAACTCGTGCTCGTCCAGGCCCAGATCGATGTGTGCCAACGCAATCTCCTCAGTTCGTGGTCGTGGTGGGCGGGGCGAGCCGTCCGTTGGGCATGTGCACCACCCGCAGGAAGGCCGGCAGCCGCCACGGCCGGGGACCGCCGACGACGACGTCTCGGCGCAGCGCTGAGTGCAAGGTGCTCACCCGGCCGAACAGCATCAGGTTGAACCGGGCCGGACGGAACCGGACGGTCACGTCGTACGGGGCGCCGGGCGGGGCGATCCACACCCGGCGGTCGCCGAGCACGATCGTGGCCTCCGGCGTGTACGCCGAGCGGAAGCTGACGGCGATCGGGCTGGGCGGCATCCGCAGCGACGTGTTGAGCAGGGTGCCGTAGTCCAGGCGCAGCATGCCGAGGAAGAACAGCTCCCAGTAGAGCGCAGCGTCGGCGTCGGGCAGGGGCCACGGCCGCCGGGCCGCCCGGGCCATGTCCCAGCCGTGTACCAGCAACTCGTTGACGAGGTGGGAGACGACTCCGCAGACCGGCACCAGCGAGGAGCCGAGCCACCGGACCGGCCGCTGCGGCGGCACGTCGGCGCTGGCGCGCAGGATCGCCTCGACGGCGTCACCGAGCAGCGCCGCCAGCTGGTGCGGGTCGCGCTGCGGGAAGTGGCGCAGCACGTGCGCGTTGACGTCGGCGATGGTGTCCACGTTGGTGGTGGACAGGATCTCGTCCAGCCTCGGGATGTCGAGCCGCTGCGCGCCCTCGTCGAGCAGGGCAACGTAGAGCAGGGCGATCGCCACCACGTGGGCCGCGCAGTCGACGACCGTCCAGTCCCGGGTGGCCATCGCCCGCGGATCCACCGTGGTGAGCAGTTCCCGGAACCGGTCGGCGCCGCCGCGCAGCGCCGACCGGGCGAGCGCCCACCGCTCCGGCCGCACCTCGGTCGTCACAGCTTCCACCATCACAGAGCGGCGACGGCGGGGGTACTTCCCGATTGCGCTGTTCGGCGCCGCCCGGTGGGACGGGGACGCGGCGCCGGCTGTCAGACCGGGACAGCGGTGCTGACCTCGCGGCTGGACACTCCGGTGGCGGCTGCGACCAGTCCGGCGAGTGCGCGCGAGCGGCTCTGTGGCGGCCAGGCGATCACCGTCGTCACGGTGGGCGCGTCCGGCACCGGCACGGCTGCGAGATCGTGGCGCAGGTGCAGGCGACTGGATTCGGGCAGGATCGCCGCGGCTCGGCCGAGCGCGATCAGCTGGTACAGCTGGGCGGAGTCGCGGACCTGCGGGCCGGGGCCGTCCGGGTAGCTGCCGTCGGGGCGCGGCCACCGCGGCAGGGGTAGGCCGGGCAGCGCGGTGACCTCGGCCATCCGCAGGTGGGTACGGCCGCTGAGGAGGTGTCCGGCCGGCAGGACGACGACCTGTCCTTCGGTGAGCAGTTCCGCGCTGTCGAACCCGGCCGTCGAGTCGAACGGTCGGTGCAGCAGGGCGACGTCGGCGCGCCCGTCGCGCAGCAGCCGCTCCTGCTCGCCGATCCGGCACAGCTGCACGTCGACGGTGACCGCGCCGGGTTCGGCGGCGTAGGCGTCGAGCAGTTTCGACAGCAGTTCACCGGCGGCCCCCGCCTTGGCGGCGAGGACCAGGCCGGGCCGGCCGACGGCGGTCCGTCGGGTGCGGCGTTCGGCGGCCTCGACCGCGACCAGCGCCGCCCGACCCTCGCGCAGCAGGACCGCGCCGGCTTCGGTCAGCGTCAGGGTACGGCCGGTACGGTCCAGCAGGGGCGCCCCGAGCCGGCGTTCGAGCTGCTGGATGGCCCGGGACAGCGGGGGCTGGGCCATCCCGAGCCGGTGGGCGGCCCGGCCGAAGTGCAACTCCTCGGCGACGGCAACGAAGTAGCGCAGCTCGCGGGTCTCCATGCCGCCACGGTACCGGTGTGCTGCACCGATACCCGGACGGTATGGACGGCGACCCAACCGGTCTTTGCGCCCACGCCCGGGTGGCCGGCAGCATCGGGTGCGTGAACGGACAGACGACCGCGCTGGTGACCGGCGCGAACAAGGGAATCGGGTACCAGATCGCGGCCGGCTTGGGCGCCCTCGGTTGGCGCGTCGCAGTCGGCGCCCGGGATCGGCAGCGCCGGGAAGACGCCGTCGCGCAGCTGCGCGCGGCCGGCGTGGACGCGTTCGGGGTGTCGCTCGACGTGACCGACGACGCCAGCGTGACCGCCGCCGCCGGCCTGATAGCCGAGCACGCCGGCCGGCTGGACGTGCTGGTGAACAACGCGGGCGTGCTCGGGGGTACGCCACAGGATCCCACCGCGGTGGACCCCGCGGTGGTGCGGTCCGCCGTGGAGACCAACGTCATCGGCGTCATCCGGGTCACCAACGCGATGCTGCCGCTGCTGCGCCGCTCGCCGTCGCCGCGGATCGTGAACATCTCCAGCGCCGTCGGCTCCCTCACCCGGCAGACCAGCCCGGGGGAGCTCGCCGGCGTGCCGCTCTCCGCCGGGTATGCGCCGTCCAAGACCATGCTCAACGCCGTGACCATCCAGTACGCCCGCGCGCTGCGGGAGACGAACATCCTGGTCAACGCGGGCTGCCCCGGCTACACGGCGACCGACCTCAACGGCTTCCACGGGGTCCGTACCCCGGAGCAGGGGGCGGCGATCGCGATCCGACTCGCGACGCTGCCTGACGACGGTCCCACCGGCGGGTTCTTCGAGGACGCCGGGGTGGTGCCCTGGTAGCCGCAGTTCTCCTCATCGACCCCGGGGCGGCCTGACCAGCCGCCCCGGACGCTGTTCGCCGGACGGGAACTCCACAAGCGGTGTTGTAGGAACCCTACAATATGGGGTCGGGCATTTTCCCCATCACGCCACTCGGCCGCGCCGCCACAATGGGCGACGATGATGACCATGTCATCGCTGGACGCCTGGGTTGGCGACGGTCCGCACGAGGGGCCGCCAGTGCCGGCGTGACAGAGTGCAGCATGGCCGCACAGCGCCGCGGTCGACCGGTGGTTCCTGGGAGGAAGAGGTTCAGCCAGGTGTTCAGTCGTGTCGCCATCGTCAACCGTGGTGAGGCCGCCATGCGGCTCATCCACGCCGTCCGGGAGCTGGCCGCGCGAGACCGGGGCACCGGATCGAGACCGTCGCCCTGTACACCGACGTCGACCGCACCGCCACCTTCGTCCGCGAGGCCGACATCGCCTACGACCTCGGTCCCGCCTCGGCCCGCCCGTACCTCGACCTGAAGGCTGCTGGAGCGGGCGCTGGTGGAGACCGGCGCCGACGCCGCCTGGGTCGGCTGGGGCTTCGTCGCCGAGGACCCGGCGTTCGCCGAGCTGTGCGAGCAGATCGGGGTCACCTTCGTCGGGCCGAGCCCGGACGCCATGCGCAAGCTCGGCGACAAGATCGGCGCGAAGCTGATCGCCGAGGAGGTCGGCGTGCCGGTCGCGCCGTGGAGCCGCGGCGCGGTCGAGACCCTGGACGCCGCGCTGCGCCGCGGCGGCCGAGATCGGCTACCCGCTGATGCTCAAGGCGACCGCCGGCGGCGGCGGGCGCGGCATCCGGGTGGTCACGCAGCGACGGCCGAGCTGGCCGACGCGTACGAGCGGACCAGCCAGGAGGCGGCGCGGGCCTTCGGCAGCGGCATCGTCTTCCTGGAGCGCCTGGTCACCGGCGCCCGGCACGTCGAGGTCCAGGTGATCGCCGACGGCGCAGGGCACCGCGTGGGCGCTCGGCGTGCGCGACTGCTCGGTGCAGCGGCGCAACCAGAAGGTGATCGAGGAGTCGGCGTCGCCGGTGCTCAGCCCCGAGCAGGCCGCCGAGCTGAAGACGTCGGCCGAGCGGCTGGCCGTCGCGGTCGGCTACCGCGGCGCGGCCACCGTCGAGTTCCTCTACCACCCGGGCGACCGGCTGTTCGCGTTCCTGGAGGTCAACACCCGGCTGCAGGTCGAGCACCCGATCACCGAGTCGACCACCGGGTTCGACCTGGTCAAGGCGCAGCTGCACGTGGCCTCCGGCGGCCGGCTCGAGGGCGAGCCGCCGGTCGAGCGCGGGCACGCCATCGAGGCCCGGCTCAACGCCGAGGACCCGGACCGCGACTTCGCGCCCTCGCCGGGCCGCATCGCCCGGCTGGACCTGCCCGCCGGGCCGGGCATCCGGGTGGACACCGGGGTCAGCGAGGGCGACACCATCCCGGCCGACTTCGACTCGATGATCGCCAAGATCATCGCGTACGGCCGGGACCGCGACGAGGCGCTCGGCCGGCTGCGCCGGGCGATGGCGGAGACCACGGTGATCATCGAGGGCGGCGCGACCAACAAGAGCTTCGTGCTCGACCTGCTCGACCAGCCCGAGGTGATCGACGCCAGCGCCGACACCGGCTGGATCGACCGCGTCCGCGGCGAGGGCCGGCTCGTCTCGCACCGGCACTCCGCGGTCGCGCTGGCGGCCGCCGCCATCGAGGCGTACGAGGAGGAGGAGCGCGTCGAGCGGCAGCGGCTGCTGTCCACGGCGTCCGGCGGGCGCCCGCAGGTGCAGCACGAGAGCGGCCGGCCGCTGGACCTCAAGCTGCGCGGCGCCGGCTACCGGGTGCGCGTCGCCCGGGTCGGCGCGCACCGGTTCCGGGTCGGCATCGAGGCGGGCGACGACGTGCGCACCGCCGACGTCGAGCTGGACCGCTTCGACCGGCACACCGGCCAGATCGTCGTCAACGGCGTCCGGTACCGCCTGCTCACCGGCACGCACGGGCCGATCCACCTGGTCGAGGTGGACGGCGTGACGCACCGGGTCAGCCGCGACGAGGGCGGCGTCCTGCGCTCGCCCGATGCCCGCGCTGGTCGTCGCCACGCCGCTGGCGGTCGGCGCCGAGGTCGAGGCGGGCGCGCCGGTGCTGGTGCTGGAGGCCATGAAGATGGAGACGGTGCTGCGGGCGCCGTTCAGGGCCCGGCTCAAGGAGTGCGTCGTCTCGGTCGGCAGCCAGGTGGAGGCCGGCGCGCCGCTGCTGCGGCTGGAGCCGCTCGGCCGACGCCGAGGCCGAGGCGGTCGCCCGGCCGCCGAGCACCGTCGAGCTGGACCTGCCCGCCGCGCCCGAGACGGTGCCGGCGCGGCGAGCGGGCCGCCCGCGGCCAGGAGGACCTGCGCAGCCTGCTGCTCGGCTTCGACGTCGACCCGCACGACGAGCGCCGGGTGCTCGACGACTACCTCGCCGCCCGCCGGGCGGCCGCCGAGGACGGGCACCGGCCGCTGGCCGGGGAGATGCGAGCTGCTCGACGTCTTCGCCGACCTGGCCGAGCTGAGCCGCAACCGGCCGGCCGGCGAGGACGGCGGCGAGCGACAGCCACGTGCACAGCCCCCGCGAGTACTTCCACACCTACCTGCAGAGCCTCGACGTCGAGCGGGCCGGGCTGCCCGAGCGCGTTCCAGGCCAAGCTGGCCAAGGCGCTCGGGCCACTACGGCGTCACCGAGCTGGAGCGCTCCCCCGAGCTCGAAGCCGCGGTGTTCCGGATCTTCCTCGCCCAGCAGCGGGCGCGCCGCCGACGCCACGCGTCGTCGCCACGCTGCTGCGCGCGTGGCTGCGCGAGCCGCCGCCGGACGAGACGCTGCGCGAGCCGGCCGGCCTGGCGCTGGAGCGGCTGATCGCCGCGACCCAGGTCCGCTTCCCGGTGGTCGCCGACCTCGCCCGCGGCGTGGTGTTCGCCTGGTTCGGCCAGCCGCTGCTGCGCCGCAACCGCGCCCGCGTCTACGCCGACGTCCGCAGGCACCTGCGCCACCTGGACGCGCACCCGGACGCGCCGGACCGCGCCGAGCGGATCGCCGAGATGGTCCGCAGCACCGAGCCGCTGGTCCGGCTGCTCGGCCAGCGGCTGGTCCGCGACAACCTCGACAACGCGGTCATGCTGGAGGTGCTGACCCGCCGGTACTACGGCAACAAGGGCCTCACCGGCGTCCGCACCAGCGAGGCCGCCGGCTGCACGTTCGTGGTCGCCGAGCGGGCCGGGTCCGCGCGTGGTCTCCGCCGCGGTGAGCTTCGACGCGCTCGGCGGCGCGCTGCGCGGGCTGGCCGAGCTGGCCACCGGCGAGGACGCCGTCGACGCCGACATCTACCTCGCCTGGGAGAACCAGCCGGAGGACTCCGACGCGATGGCCGCCGCGCTGCACGAGGTGATCGAGCGCGCACCCGCTGCCGCGCCAGGTCCGCCGGCTCACCACCACCGTCGCCGGCCGCGGCGGCGCGGTGATGCACCACCACTTCACGTTCCGCCCGTCGGACCACCGGGATGACCGAGGAGCGGCTGATCCGCGGCCTGCACCCGTACATCGCGCAGCGGATGCAGCTGGAGCGGCTGCGCAAGTTCGACCTGACCCGGCTGCCGTCCTCGGACGAGGAGGTCTACCTCTTCCGGTGCGTGGCCCGGGAGAACCCGTCCGACGACCGGCTCGTCGCGTTCGCGCAGGTGCGCGACCTGACCGAGCTGCGCGAGCACGACGGCCGGCTGGTCGCGCTGCCGACCGCCGAGGACACCATCGCCACCTGCCTCGACTCGATCCGCCGCGCGCAGTCGCGGCGGCCGTCGAAGAAGCGGTTCAACACCAACCGGATCGTGCGTCTACGTCTGGCCGCCGAGCGAGCTCACCCGCGAGGAGATGGAGATGATCGCCGGGCGGGTCGCTGCCGACCACCGCGGGCGCCGGGCTGGAGGAGATCCTGTTCATCGCGCGGCAGCGCGACCGCCGACCGGCGCAGCTGACCAAGATCGCCGTGCGGATCTCCTTCGACGCCACCGGCGGCGCCGAGCTGACCATCGGCGAGCCGTCGGACGAGCCGGTCGAGCCGCTCGACGACTACCGGCAGAAGGTGCTGCGCGCCAGCAGCCGCAACACCGTCTACCCGTACGAGCTGACCGGCCTGCTCGGCGACTTCGTCGAGCACGACCTCGACGCCGACCACGCGCTGGTGCCGGTCGACCGGCCCAAGGGGCGCAACACGCGCGGCGATCGTCGCCGGCGTGGTCACCACGCCGACCGCGCGGCACCCGCGAGGGCGTCACCCGGGTGGTGCTGCTCGGCGACCCGACCAAGTCGCTGGGCGCGCTGTCCGAGCCGGAGTGCCGCCGGGTGATCGCCGCGCTGGACCTGGCCGAGCGGCTGCGGGTGCCGCTGGAGTGGTACGCGCTGTCCTCCGGCGCCCGGATCTCGATGGAGCTCGGGCACCGAGAACATGGACTGGGTGGCCGCGGCGCTCAAGCGGATCGTCGAGTTCACCCAGGACGGCGGCGAGATCAACATCGTGGTCGCGGGCATCAACGTCGGCGCCCAGCCGTACTGGAACGCCGAGGCGACGATGCTCATGCACACCAAGGGCATCCTGGTGATGACGCCGGACTCGGCGATGGTGCTCACCGGCAAGCAGTCGCTCGACTTCTCCGGCGGCGTGTCGGCCGAGGACAACTTCGGCATCGGCGGCTACGACCGGGTGATGGGCCCGAACGGCCAGGCGCAGTACTGGGCGCCGAACCTGACCGCGCGCGCGGGACGTGCTGATGGCGCACTACGACCACACCTACGTCGCGCCCGGCGAGGCAGGCGCCGCGCCGGGCGCGCACGACCGACCCGGTCGACCGCGACATCTGCGAGCTTCCCGCACGCCGTGGCGGACAGCGACTTCACCACCGTCGGCGAGATCTTCTCCGCCGACGGCCAACCCGGACCGCAAGAAGCCGTTCGACATCCGTACCGTGATGCGCGGCCCTCGCCGACCAGGACCACCCGGTGCTGGAGCGCTGGGCGGGCATGGCCGACGCGGAGACCGCGGTGGTGCAGGACGTGCACCTCGGCGGCATCCCGGTGTGCCTGCTCGGCATCGAGTCCCGGTCGGTGCCCCGGCGCGGCTTCCCGCCCACCGACGGCCCGGACACCTACACCGCGGGCACGCTGTTCCCGCGCTCGTCGAAGAAGGCCGCGCGGGCGATCAACGCGGCCAGCGGCAACCGGCCGCTGGTGGTGCTGGCGAACCTGTCCGGCTTCGACGGCTCGCCGGAGTCGATGCGCAAGCTGCAGCTGGAGTACGGCGCCGAGATCGGCCGGGCGATCGTCAACTTCCGCGGCCCGATCGTGTTCTGCGTGATCTCGCGCTACCACGGCGGCGCGTTCGTGGTGTTCTCCAAGGCGCTGAACCCGAACATGACCGTGCTGGCGCTGGAGGGCTCGTTCGCCTCGGTGCTCGGCGGCGCCCCGGCCGCCGCGGTGGTCTTCGCCGGCGACGTCAACGCCCGCACCGCGGCCGACCCGCGGGTGCGCGACCTGGAGGCCCGCGTCGCCGCCGCGTCCGGCACCGAGCGGGCCACGCTGACCGCGGAGCTCGACGAGCTGCGCTCGTCGGTCCGCGCGGAGAAGCTGGGCGAGGTGGCCGCCGAGTTCGACCGGGTGCACAACATCCAGCGCGCCGTCGAGGTCGGCTCGGTCGACGCGGTCATCCGCGCCGCCGAGCTGCGCCCGCGCATCATCGAGGCGATCGAGGCGCGGCTGCGCGCACCGGCGGACAGCTGAGCGGCGGTGCTACAGCCCGGCGCCGCGCAGGACGCGCAGGGACTGGACGGTCGCGTAGCCGCGCCAGTCGAGCGCGGCGGCCGGGCTGAACACCGCGAAGTCGACGGTCCAGCCGCCGTCCGGCCGCTGCTGACCCGCGACGCGGTCCAGGCCGGCCGCTACCGCGGCGGCCGGGAAAGCGCGGCGCAGCGGCGTGCCGGCGTACGGCGCGAAGTCGAGCAGGTGCAGCGCCTCGCCGGGGGCGCCACCGTGCACCGGGGTCGGCCCGTCGGTACGCACCAGCGCGGCGCAGCGCTGCAGGAGCGGGAGCGCCCGCGGGTCACGGTCGGCCACCGCGTCCAGCAGGCGCAGCGCGAACATCAGCTGGTACGCCTGCGGCTGCCCCGGCAACTCCTCGATGCTGGTCAGGCAGTACCGCGTCGCCCCGGCCAGCCACGGGTGCCCGGCGACGTCGTCGCGGTACCGGGCCAGGCGGTGCCCCTGCGCCGCGAGCTGGCTGGTCATCTGCAGCGATGACCGGGACGGGTCGGCGCCGGACCAGTGCGGGGCGCTGCCTGCGGTGTCGGCGTAGGGCAGCGCGAAGGGCACTCCGCCGTCGGCGAAGGTGTGACCGGCGAGCCAGTCCAGGATCTCCACCGGCCGACGGGTCCGCGTGTCACGGATCTCGGCGAGTACCTCCAGCGCGTGCATGGCCGCGACCGGCTGACTGGCCGACGAGCGCAGGTCCGGCTCCAGCGCCCAGCCGTAGCCGCCGTCGGCGTTGCGGTAGGCGTCGAGCCCGGCGAGGACCGCCTCCGGCGTGCCGTTGCCGAGGAACAGGTCCAGTCGGCGCCGCTCCAGGACGCGGGCGTGGGTCGCCACGAACCCGACCGCGGCGTCGAGATCGAACTTCATACCGGCATCCTGTCAGCGGTGCGGCGTTGCGCAACCGGCCCCGGACCGGGACGCCAGGGCCGCTGCGCACGGTACCGCCATCCGGCGCGGGAGGCGCCCGCACCGCAGTCGGGGACCGTCGTACCGACCAGGCAGGATGGTGACATGGCAAGCAGCATCCCCGGACCGGCGCGTGACCTGGTGCGGACAGTCACCCTGGCGGTCGACGTGGCGGCGGGCGGTCAGGACGCCGCGGCGTACGAAAGCGCAACCGCCCAGCTGACCGCCCAGCCGGCCGGCGGGCGGGTACTCGGCGACGTGCTGCGCGCACTGCTGGAGGACATCCATCCGGACGGGTTCGCCTCCGACGACATCACGGCGGTGATCGGCCGCTGCTACGGCGCGGCCGTGGCCTGGCTGCCGCCCGACCGGGTCGACGTCACGGTGCTGCTCGCCGCGCTGGCCAGCGCACTGGGCATCCACGAGCCCGCTGTCACCTACGAAGCGCTCGACCTGCCCCGCCCGGAGCCGGACGAGTGGCGCGACCCCGACGACGCCGTCCCGGTCAAGCCGCCGACCTGGCCCGACTACGCCTGGCACGCGCCGCTGCTGGTGGCCGACCTACTGCCGCTGGCACCGGCCACCTTGGCCGGCTACCTGGAGGCGACGTTCGCCGAGTACGCGCGGGAGGCGCGCGAGGAGCAGCCGTGACCTGCCGGTGCGATGGGCGCTCGCCCGGCGTCGTGCCGGGCAGCCGCGCTCAGCCCGGAGCGCCGCCGCGTTCGGTCCGCTCGGCGAGGCGCTGGACCTGTCCGTTGTGCACGTCGCCTACCCACTCCCAGCCGGGCCGGGCCGAGCGGCCGACCCGCGGGTCACTGGGAACAAGGCCGTCGCGCAAGGCCAGCAGGTACGCCCGGTCCCGTTCGATCCGGGCGGTCACCTGGTCAGCTCCGCCGACCGACCCGTGGCCCGGGATGAGGATGTCGACGTCGTCCGCCACGTCCTCCAGCAGCCGCAGCGCTGCCAGGTAATCCCCGATCGGGTCAGCGGTGCCGTTGAAGTCCAGCAACGGAACCAGGACATCGGAGAGCATGTCACCGGCGATCAGAACCCCGCTTTCCTCGATGAACAGCGCCGCATGGCCGGGGGCGTGCGCCTGATGCTCGATGATCCGGACCTGAGGGCCGTCCCATGGAATCCGCGCCGACCCGTCGGGCAGGGCGGTGATCAGGCCGAGCAGGTCCAGCGGTATCTGCTCGGCGATGTCCGGCGGTAGCATCCCGGCGACGCGGGCCTTCGCACCCGGGTCGGACAGCCGATCGCGGACAGTGGCCGCGCAGCGCGCCGTGCCGTAACGAGGGGCCGTGCCGAACCGGGCGTGCCAGAGCAGGTGATCCCAGTGCGGATGCGTCGAGAAGCCGGCCACAACGGTCGCGCCCGAATCGGACAGGTCGCTGGCGAGGCAGGACATTTCGTGGTCCTGCACCCCGGGGTCGACGAGCAACACGCCGGCGCGGCCCTGCACGACGGTGGCGTTGCTCTGGCAGAACTCACTCTCGTGGACCAGCGCACCCGGCGCTACCTGCCTCATCATGAGCCAGCCTCAGCTATCTCCCGGATGGCGCAGCGGCGCGTCGTGACGCCCGGCTTCAACGATCGCCGCCCGTACCCGCCGTCGGCCGCGTGGCACACCGGCATGGCCCGCGGGCGACCGCCCTCGTCAGCGGCGCCGGGGGCGAGGTGCCGGTGCTGCTGACCGGACAGGTGCGGCACGGTGACCGACGTCGACGCGAGCACGGCCGTCGGGGTCGATCCGGCACTACCGGGTTCCAGCCCCGCCATCGGTCCTCCCGTTTGTTGTTGTGCCGTCGGGACCATCCTGGTTCCCCGACAGCGCGGCGCTCAACGGCGATTCTCAACCGACCTGAACGATACGGGGGGTGCAACGGCAGGACACCGGGGCGCCGGAACCCGGTCACCTCGTCGCAGTACGCCTTCCGGTGCCGTCAGGTGGCATGACCGGCCGCCGGTCAACCAGTTGTCCGCACGCCGCTCACCCGGCTTGCGTCGGGCCGCCCGTGCGGTCCCATCCGTGGAATGGCGACCGGTCACCCGCGTCCCACGCCGAACGCAGCCCCGGCGTGCTCAGATCCCAGTCCGGACGGATCTGGCTGGTCACCGCCCGCAGGTCGCGCCAGAGGTCGTCGACCGAGGGCCGACCCCAGAACCAGTAACCGTTGTACACACTGTGGACCACCAGGCCCGGCTTGAGGACCAGCGTGTACGGGATCATCGGATCGTGCTCGGGGTCGGTGTACTCCTGGATGTCGAGATCCTGCTGGATCGTCCGACCCGGGTCGGAGAGGAACGGCCAGTGGGCACCTACCGAAGCCCGGAACTCCTGCAGCGTGTGGTGTTCGTCGGTGGAGATGGTGACCAGCTGGGTGTACGCCACGGCTACCTTCGACTGGAACGCGACCAGGTCCAGGTGCTGCTGATGCTCCTTCGGGCAGTAGTGACCGCGGGAGAGCATGAGTACCAGTGGATCCCGACCCTGGATCTCGCTGAGCCGTCGCACAGTCGTGGTGTGGTCGGGCAGTGCGTAGTCGGGGAAGGCGCCGCCAGGCACGATGTCGGCACGCATGGGGCTGACCGCCTTTCGCAGGTACGGTTTCCCGCGCGACCAACGCCGAACTGCCTTATCTGGCACCGCTCGACGGATACGCGTGGGCAGCAACCAGGCTAACCCCGGCCCGGGTAACCGCGTGGGCGGACGATCCGATGCGGTTGCCGTGCCGATCCGCCGGACGTGGCGGGACCTCGGAACGGCAGCAACCGGCGCCGGCCGGGGGTAGCGTCGGTGGGGTGCTGACCGGGGATGGCGGGTTGACGGGCAGGCTGCTGTCGGTCAACGTGGGCAGGCCACGCGATGTGTCCTGGCACGGCCGTACCGTTCACACCGGGGTCTGGAAGGCGCCGGTCGACGGACCGGCCACGGTACGCCGGCTCAACATCGACGGCGACGGTCAGGGCGACCTCGGCGGCCACGGCGGCGAGCAGCGGGCGGTACTCGTGTACCAGCTCGGCTCGTACCGCCACTGGCAGGAACTGTTGCACCGCGACGACTTCGGCTACGGGCAGTTCGGCGAGAACTTCACCGTCGAGGGCCTCGCCGACGACGAGGTCTGCATCGGTGACCGGTACCGCATAGGCGGCGCCCTGTTCGAGGTGACCCAACCGCGGGTGACCTGCTACCGGGTGGGCATCCGGATGGCGCAGCCGCGGATGCCGGCGCTGCTCGTGCAGCACCACCGTCCCGGGTTCTACCTACGGGTGCTCCAGGAGGGTGAGGTCACCGCCGGCGACGAGATCGTCAAGGTCGCCACCGGCCCGCAGGCGATGACGGTCGCCGAGGTGGACGCGCTGCTCTACCTGCCGGGGCATGAGCCCGCCGCCATCCGACGGGCGTCGCGGATCCCGGCGCTGAGCCCGGGGTGGCAGGCATCGTTCCAGGCGATGCTGCAGGCGCCCGCAGCGACCGGCGCCGGCAATGCCGGACTGGTCGCGACCGCACCGCCGCCGGCATGGGCCGGGTTCCGGCCGCTGCGGGTGGACGCGATAGTGCCGGAGAGCACGACGATCTTCTCGATCCTGCTGGCCGACCCCGCCGGCACACCGCTGCCGGCGGGGCTGCCCGGCCAGTTCCTGACCGTACGGCTGCGACCTGACCCGGGTGCGGTGCCGATCGTGCGCAGCTACTCGTTGTCCGGGGCGCCGGGCGCCGAGCGGTACCGGATCAGCGTGAAGCGGGAGGAGCACGGCGCGGCGAGCGGGTACCTGCACGCGCGACTTCGCCCCGGGGCGCAGCTCGAGGTCGCGGCGCCCCGGGGCAGCTTCACGCTGACGGACGGCGCGACACCGGTGCTGTTGATCAGCGCGGGCGTCGGTGCCACTCCCCTACTGGCCATGCTGCACGCACTGGCGGCCGGGCGGTCGCGGCGACAGGTGTGGTGGCTGCAGTCCGCCCGCAACGGTGCCGTCCGGCCGTTCGCTGCCGAGTCCGCGGCGCTGCTGGCCGGCCTGCCTGCGGCCCGCTCCCTGGTGTGCCTGAGTCGTCCCGAGCCGGGCGACACCCCTGACGCGACCGGCCACCTCTCCGCCGACCTGCTGGGCGGACTCAACCTGCCGCCGGAGGCGGACGCCTACATTTGCGGGCCGGCCGCGTTCCTGGCCGACGTCACGGCCGCGCTGCTCCGGGCGGGACTCGCCCCGCCCCGGATACATACGGAGATCTTCGGTACCCGGGAAGCGTTGACCCCCGGTCTGGCAGCGGCGCCTGCCCGACCGCCACACCCGCCGACCGGCCCGGTCGGCTCGGGGCCTCAGGTGTCGTTCGCGCGCAGTGACCTGGCGGTACCTTGGCGGGACATGTACGGCAGCCTGCTCGAACTGGCGGAGGCGTGCGACGTACCGGTCCGCTGGTCCTGCCGCACCGGCGTCTGCCACAGCTGCGAGAGCGGACTGATCGCCGGCCAGGTGCGCTATGAGCCCGAGCCGGTCGACCCACCCACCGACGGCAGCGTCCTGATCTGCTCGGCCCGCCCCGAAACTGCCGTGGTCGTGGACATCTGACGGCCGCCTCGCCGTGGCGCCCGCCGCCGGTGCCGTCAGCGCGGCCGTATCCACCTCGGCCTACGCCGCTACCGGCTGCCGTGCTGGTTACGCGGTGACGAGCCGGTGGCCGGGCGGATTCAGCGCCACCGTCACCGTCGACAACCTCGGGGACCCCGTCACCAGCTGACGGCCGGCCTGGTCGTTCACCGCCGGTCCGAGCGTCACCCAGCTGTGCAACGGGACCGCCAGCCAGTCCGGCGCCCAGGTCACTGTCGTCAACACCGCCTGGAACGGGGCTGTCGCTACCGGCGGCCGGGTCTCGGTCGGCTTCAGTGGCGCGCCCCCGACGAGGCCCCACCGGTCAAGCCGCCCACCTGGGTGGACTACGCCTGGCACGCGCCGCTGCTGGTGGCCGACCTGCTGCCGTTGGCGCCGGCCACCCTGGCCGGCTACCTGGAAGCGACCTTCGCCGAGTACGCGCGCGAGGCCCGCGAAGAACCGCCCTGACGCGGCAGCCAGCCCGCACTGACCGCAGCGACGCCAGCCGCCGGTACGCGGGCACACGCAAGCGCGGCCGCTGCGCGGGGCAGGTGCCGCGGCATTGGCCGAACGCCCGTGGACGCCAGGCACGGCGGTGTGCCCGGCGTCCGTCGCAGTGGTGGGTTGGGCGTCAGCGGGCCGGCGCAACACCGGGCAGCGCCATGATCTGGCCGATCCGCTGTTCGACGCTGCCGGTGACGATATGCACGGGTAGGCCGAGCGAGTCGACGACCTCCAACATCAATCTGTCGGACAGGACACGGAAGTACTCGCTGATGGGGTCGTGTCCATCCGGCAGCGGCACCTCATTCGGACAGTGCACGACGAGGTCGTACCCGACTCGGGCGTGTTCGCGCGCCAGCAATCCGATCTGGTCGACGACTTCCTCGAGCGCCGCGGAGCGTTCACTGCGCTCGGAGTCGGTCAGGTCGGTGGGCGGTTGCGGATAGCGGCCCACCGCAAGTCGTACCTTTGTGTACACCCACTCGTGCAGGACCGAGCCGTCGGACAGGAATCCCTTGGCGGCTGCGGCCTCCTCGACAGCCCGTTCGACGAACCGGCGCACCGCGAGCTGGACCAGTTCCGGCTCGGTGGTCTCCTCCAGCGCCTTGGGCGGCCCGCCTGCCGGGTCACGCATGGCGCTACCGTGCGTCCGGGGCAGGCCCAGCCGGTTGGACAGTTCGGTGGTCAGCGTTGTCTTGCCGTTGCCGTACGCACCGACGAATGCAATTCGCATAAGGCCTCTCCGTTACGAGTGTGTCGGGACCATTTCCTCGCCGATCGATCGTCGACCGGCAGGTCACCTCGTCAGTGGGCAGCGCGTTCGAGTTCGCCGCGGGTGTCAAGAAGGGCGTACTCCGCTTCCGCGAGAGCGATGGCCTGCTCGATGCTGACCTTGGGCGTGAGGCCGAAGATCTCGATGATCTTCTGGAGTCGCTCGGGCACCGTACCGCCGACGGTATGCACCGGGATGTCCAGTTCGACGAGCGACTCGAGCAGCAACTCCTCGGCCAGTTGTCGGAACTTCTCGTTCACCGGACGGTGGCCGTCCTCGACGATGGGGAACTCGATGGGTAGGTGCACGAAGGTGTCATACGACGCCTTGGCGTGCTGCTTCGCCGGCACACCCAACTGGCGCATGACCTCGGCGTAGAACCGGATCTCGTCGGGCAGCTGGACGGTGTCGAGGTCCACCGAGTCGTTCGGGTTGATGCCCACCGTTACCCGCACCGTTGCGTACGACCACTCGTGCAGGGTCGAGCCGTCGGAGATGAAGCCATCCGGCAGATGGCTTTCCGCGACTGCCCTACCTTGGTTACGCCGCGTGATCAGCATGATGATCTCTGCTCCGTTGCACTCCTCCAGCGTCTTACCGGGCACCGACACCGGCAGCAGTTCCCGCATCGTCAGCGCTGCGGTACGCGGTATGCCGGTGAGGTGGGCGACCGCCATGCTGGTGAGTGTCTTACCAACAGAATACGTACCGGAAATGGCAATCCTCAAGGTCTCCTCCTAGGTGGATCACATTGGTGGTCGCGACCGTGAGGAAATCATCCCAGTGGCCCGGTACGCGATCCAGACGCCAATGTCAACAGGACACGGGGCACCATTGCTGACACCAATAGGAAGCACCGAAGCAGGTTCTGTAATTCATCTCACGACGGAGACATACATTGGCCTTTGCCGATCCCTTTTGCCGGTGTTTGCGTACGGACTAGTTTCCTAATTGTGCCATCTTGCCCACAGGTGAAGTCGGTAACGTGACCCCCCATACGTGGGGTGCGATTACCCGCAGTCGACGTGACCAGTGCATATAGTTATGACACCTGGTCGACCTGTAGGCCGGACACATGGTGGTGACGGTCTGCGGCTCACTGCGGGAACCGGCTCCCCGGAGCCGCACCGGTCACTTCTGTGTCTGGATTCCATCCGCGTTGCCGGAGCACCGGGCGCAGCCGCACGGCAGAAATACGGGGTACCCCAGGATGACTGAGGAGCGCACGAAGATCGCAGACCGCCGGCTCGGCGAACTGGGCAGCTTTCTGGCTGCCCGGCGGGCCGAGGTGACACCGGCCGAGGTTGGTCTGCCCAATACGGGATCGCGCCGGTTGCAGGGCCTGCGCCGAGAGGAGGTCGCCATGCTCGCCGGCGTCGGCGCGTCGTGGTATGCCTGGATCGAACAGGGCCGTGCCAGGAACGTCTCACCGAGCGTGCTGTCGTCCATTGCGAACGTACTGCGACTCGACGAGACCCAACGGCAGTACATCATGCGCCTGGCCGGCTATGCGGCCCCCGTCCAGCCGGGTCCGCCAAGTGCTGTCGACCACGATCTCAGCCGACGCGTGGTCGACAGCTTTCTGCCCAATCCAGCGTACTTCCTCGACCGATACTGGAACATCATCGTGGCCAACGAAGCCGCCACCAGACTGCTGGAGCTCGGTGGATCATGCAACTATCTGGATCTGTTGTTCTGTGACCCGGTCGCCCATGAACGATTCCCCTGCTGGGAGCAGGACGCGATGGAGGCGGCTGGCCGGCTGCGCGCACAGCGCGCCGAGTTGGTCGACGATCCACTATTCGATGCGCTCATTCACCGGCTGCGGACCACGAGCCGGACCTTCACCGACATCTGGGACCGCCACGTTGTCAGTAACGAGGTCGGCACTGCGCATACGGTGCACCACCCAGAGCTGGGTAGAGTTTCCCTGAGACAGCTGTGCCTGCAGATCCCGGCACACCCCGGAATGCAGCTAATTCTCCTTCATCCGGGGCTGGCTGACGCACCTGATCGGGACGCCCTCTCCGTCAGCTCCTGACGTGCCTACTGCATCGCGCGAATCAGTAGCCCGCGGAGCAGGTCCTGCTCGTCGTCGTCGAGGCGGGCGAGCGGTGAGTCGATCCCCAACTGCCGGACGACCTTGCGCCGCATCGCGACGCCCTGGGGTGTCAGGTGCAGTAGCTTTGCGCGCCGGTCGGTGGGGTGCGGGCGGCGCTCAAGCAGGCCCATCTCCTCCAACCGGTCCGCCACGAACGTCGCGTTCGAGGACTCACAGTGCATCCGTTCAGCCAACGCACGGAGCGTGCACGGCTCGGGCAGCTCACGCAGGGCGACCGCCTGGGCCGTGGTGAGTCCAAACTGATCCGCGACCCGTCGGATGTGCCGTTCGATCGACTGGGACAACGCGTTGACCAGCCCGCAAACCGCACTGTCGGACAGGGCGGATGATCGTCGTCTCAACGGCGCGGTCATTCAACCATCATAGCTTCCGCGCCACCCGAAACCTCGACAGCTCGAAATGTTCTGGCTCGATCGGAGTGGCAGCAGCAGCGGGAGGAGCCACGCCGGCCGCGGCGGCGCCCGGACGGCTTCCGGCAAACCACTACAACACAGACGTCCCCCGCGAAGCGACACAGTCCCGTGCGATCCGCGCGCCGATCTCACTCGCGCGGTCGAGGAGACAGAGGTGCCCGCCCGGCACGGTGTGAAGCAACACATCGGCAGTGGTGTGTTCGGCCCATGCAGCGATTGTCCCGGATGGCGTGAAGGGATCGCTGTCCCCACAGAACACGGACATCGCCACGCGTAGCCGCTCCCGCGCCACGAACCGGTAGCTGTCCAGGATCGCCAGATCGTCGTGCAGCACCGACAGCATCTCGCCGTCGAACCTGCCGGCGGCGGCGCTGAGTCCAGCCGATGCCGGCGTCGGCCGGCAGTGCCACCCGCGCGGCGGTGAGCAGCTGCGGAGCCGGGCAACCCGAGACGCCCAGCCAACACGGCCCTGCACCGTCGCTGTCCATTCTCCGGGCGAGTTCGAACGCCAGCAATGCACCCAGACTGTGCCCGAAGACGGCGTACGGCCCGTCAAGTTCGGGACCGAGCACCGACGTCAGGTACTCAATGGCCTCGTCGCTTGTCCGGCACCGTCGCTCTGCCCGGACGTAGAACCGTCCCGGTAGGTCGATCGCCAACAGCCGCCAGTTGTCGGGCCGTAGTGCCCGGTAGCGGACGAAGGAGGCCCCCGATCCACCCGCATGGTGCAGGAGCACCAGCGTCAACTCCGGGCGGGCGTCCCTGGCGGGGAGCAGATCGCGCAGGCTCACGTCGGCACCGCGGCCGTTGACGTCGGCAGTTCGTGCGCAAAGGTGCTGCGCAGTGCGACTCCGGCCAGCTGGCCCCGGATCTCCACGGTGCGCCACATGCCGCCGCGCAGCGGCAAACGGCGAGGATTGTGCAGCTCCACCGTTGCAGGCAACGCCCGGTCGGCGTGCTGGGGCAACGGCACCACCGAGTCCGGCGCTGTCAGAACCGTCTGCATCATCCACAGCGTGTTGCTCTCCGCCCGAGACAGCGAGTCCAGCTCGTACATGAGCACCTGGGCGAGCTGCAGGCATACGACAAACGCATCAACCAGCTCGACCGACGGCTGGCGCGCTCCGCCCATACCCGCCACCGCGGTACCCGGCTCGGTGTCGAAGTGCACGGCGGCTCGTGCGGTGAGACTTGCCATATCGACCTGCACAGCGCGTACGTGGTGTCGCCGCCTGGCGAAGCCCGAGCCGTAGAACCGATCGGTGGCCGGGCCGAGAGTCGTCTCCAGACCGGTCCCGTCAAGGTGGGTGCCGACCTCACCTGTTCCGCCGGGGTGCTCGATCTCGCACTGCACGCTCAGCTGACCTACCGCGCAGCGGTAGACGGACAGTTCACCGCTGCCCGACGGTTCGTGCCTGGCCAGCTGAGCAGAGAGGGGAATATCGAGCAGGTCCTCCTGCGGCGCACCACCCGCGCGCAGGACCGCCCTGCGCAGCACGGCTGCCGACCTCTCGGCGGCCGTCAGTCCATTGCCGACCGCGAGATGGAGCTCGGCGAGCTGTACGGCCAGTACCAGTGCGTCCACGGTGCTCAGATGTGGACGCTGGTCAACCCCGTTCTTGCTCGACCAGTCAGCCGGGTACCGGACATCCAACCGCGCCCGCACCTGCGGACTGTCGGTGGCGGCGGAGCAGGCGAGCCGGGTAACGCGATATTCGGCACGTTGGTAGCCACGGGCGAAGAAGCGGCCCTCACTCGGACCCAGATAGTCGTCGATGCTCTCCAAGAACAGCATGTCCCTGGCCAATTCACCGCACCTCCGCCGACTCGGACAACGCCGCCTGGTACGCAGCCACAAGGTCGCCCACCGTGCGCACGTCTGCGATCGACCGCTCACGGCCGAACGGGTCCAGTCCGGTCACCGACTCCAGCTGCACGAGCAGCTGCGCCAGCATCAACGAGTTCAGACCAGTCGCGAGCAACGGATCTGCAAGCGTCCAGTCCGTCGAGCCGTCGTCACCGAGCAAAACCGCGTCGATCTCACGGCGGATGATCTCCTCTACCGCCAGGTCGTTCAACATGTGATCCCTCCATCGATGATGAGCGTCTGTCCGGTGATGAAGCGTGACTGCGCCGAGGCGAGAAACACCACCGCGTCGACGATCTCGGCAACGGTGCCGAACCGGCTCAACGGTGTGCGTCGACGGATGCGATTCCGGTTCTCCTCGGTCACATCCGAGGTCATGTCGCTGTCGAAGAACCCTGGGGTGACCGTGTTCACCCGGATGTTCAACGGTCCGAGCTCGCGTGCCAGGCTGCGGCCGAATCCTTCCAGCCCGGCTTTCGCCGCGGAATAGGCGACAACGCCGCGGTAGCCGCGGACAGCGTTGATGGACGAGATGTTGACGATGGCGCCACCACCGCCACGCATCATGCTCCGGGCACAGCCCTGAGCCAGGATCATCGGCGCGAGCAGGTTGGTCGTGACCAGATCCTGCATCTGCCGGACCGCAGTGGTGAGGAACAGTTCGCGGTGCAACATGCCGGCGTTGTTCACCAGAAGGTCCAGCCGGGCGAACCTCTCCTGGACGGCCTGAACGAAGCCACGCAGCTGCATCAGATCGTGCACGTCGATCGGTTCCCAATGGAAGTCGGCACCGTACTTGTCACGGGCCCGTTCTACGAATTCGCTCGGCCGGCGGCTGAACGTGGCCACCCGCCAACCATCGCCGAGAAGCCGTTCACACACCGCGCTGCCCAGGCCGCGGCTGCCACCGCTGACGACTGCGACTCCGGTCACGATGTCACCCGCACCTTCTTGAACCGCTCCGAGTGCTGGTCGTCATCCGAGATCTCCACCAGAACCGGAACCTTGTAGGGGTCCAGCCGTCGGGAACAGTGATCGCGCACGCGGCGGGTCACTTCCCGGCCGTCAAGTGGCTCGGTGAGTTTGACCCGGACGGTCACGACGTGACCAGTGACGTGGCTGGGCCGCCCGGACACGGTGGCGTCGGCGACGAACGACAGCTCCAGCACGACGTTCTCGACCTCGCTGGGGTAGACCTTCTCCCCACCGACGTTGATGATCTCCGACCGCCGCCCGAGGATGCGCACGTACGCACCGTCGGTGTCGACCGAGTCCTGGGTGTTGAAGTAACCGTGCTCGTCGAAGGGCGCAGGCGCGTTCAGGTAGCCGAGCATCGCCATGTCCGATCGGATCCACAGGACGCCGTCCCGGACCTGGTAATCGAAGCCCGCACCGCCGAGCTGCACCCAGAGACTGTCGTCGCCACGGGACTTTGTGGCCAGGATGCCCAGCTCGGACAGGCCATAGGTCTGCTTCAGCCGGGCATCCGGGAGCGCCGCGTGCAGTCGCTGCAGTACGCCGAGCGGCATCGGTTCGGTGCCGTATGTGATCAACCGTAGGCTGCTCAGATCGTGTCGTTGGTAGGCACCGGAGATCAGCAGCATGTTGAGGAACGTCGGCGTGGTCGGCAGAACGGTCACCCGATATGCGCCGATGGCGGCGCACACCGCGTCCGGGGTGCGTTCTGCCAGGGTGACCAGGGTTCCGCCCTGGCTGAGGGTATGCAACAAGGTGTTGATACCGCCGATATGGTCAATGTTGAGGAATCCCAGTGTCCGTGACGGCTTCCGGACTTCCCCGTACTTTGCCAGGGCTTTCGCGAGGTTCAGCACAGTAGCCTTGCTACGGCCGGTGGTGCCGGAGCTGAACAGGACAAGCCCAGGCACTTCCGCGTCGCGGAGTTGGTCGTAGAGCTCGTGGGCGGACAGCCGACCTGTGTTGCGATAGCTGGCAGGTCGGCCGGGTTCCACGGAAATGACGGTCTCCACCTGGGCGACATCGTGGAATTCGGCCCTCTTGGCCGCTGGCAGGCGCGTCAGCGGTACTACGATGGCACCGATGGCGATGAGTGCGAGCAGCCCGGCGCAGGACTCGACGCCGCTCGGGCCTTCCAGCGCGACCACCTGTCCAGGACGTACATCCCTGCGGTACAGCTCGGCCCGCCAGGCGTCCACCAGTGCGAGTAGGTCGGCGTAGCTCCAGGCACGTCCGTCATGGACTACCGCTTCCGATACGCCGAAGGTGTGCATGCGTTCAAAGAACCACTCGGTCACCCGGATCCTCCCCAGTCTGATCGATAGACACCCGCAACCCGGGTGACGGCAGGATTCGCCAGCCATTGGAGCTTGCGACAGCGGACAGCTGCGGATCGCCGGCTATCACGGTGGGCGCCCCGCACATCCGCAGCAGGGGAAGGTCGGAGATGTGGTCGCCGTACGCTGAGCAGACCGTCCCGACCAGCCCGTGCCGGCGGATCATCGCCATGGCTGCGGCAGCCTTCGCGGTTCCGATCATCGGTGGTCCGCTGAGGGCACCGGTGTAGCGGCCGCCGACGACCTCCGGCTCTGCGCAGCAGACTTCATCAGCCGCCAGATCCTCCGCGACGACTCGCAGGCAGGCTGAGAGCGCACCGGAAACAAGTACGACGCGGTCGCCGCGCCGGCGGTGGCGACGCAGCTCGGCCAGGACGGGTTCGTGGTAGAAGTTGCCGGTACGAAGCTCGCTCGCCAGCCACTGCGTGGCCAGCTCGGCGACGAACCCGACCTCGACACCGACGAAGTGCTTGACATAGCTGGCGTTGATGTGTTCCCGCGGATACCCGCGTCGACTCATCGCTGCGATGGCGCGGATCCAACGGAAGTAATCGGTCTCCGCAGAGCCGACACGCCCGAGGTAGAACCGCAGAAAGGTGTGCATGGTCGACGCTGTGCTCAGCGTGCCGTCGACGTCGAAGAACGCAATCCCGGCGCCATTCGTCGGCCTCGCTGTGCTACGACTCATGCATAGATAATTGCAACTACACTCACGATGTTCCAGGCGCACTTGGCACCATTGCCAGCTACGGTGCTATTGAAATGCCTGTTGTTGACCTCACTACGCGCAGGTCGGCCCAGGAAGGCGTCCGCCCGCGATACTCCAATGCGGGATCACGCGGTCGCTTGCCACCTCACGCCGATGCGGGCATCGTCTCTGCTGACGACGCTGCCGAAGACGACGTCGGCGAAGTGGCCGCCGAAGCCGGTCACGCTGTGCGCCCGCAGTTCGCTGAGGACAGCACGTCGCGATGCCACGGCCTGCCCGCGATCGAAGTCGTTGACGGAGCCCCACTGGGGATCTGCCAGCTGGATCGGCGAATGCATGACATCGCCGAAGGCAACCAGGCGCTCGCCCGCGGACTCCACCACGTAGGCGGTGTGACCGGGTGTGTGCCCCGGCGTGGACCACGCGGTGACCCCGGGGAAGACAGACTGACCGTCCGTCACCATGCTCAGCTGCTTGTCCAACACCGCCGCCTTGCGTGGATCACCCCAGGTGCGCCACCAGGACCACTCCGCCTCAGCCGTGAAGTACTGTGCCTGCTCGAAGGTGGGGCGATCGTCGGTGGCGGTGCGGGCGATCCAGCCGATGTGGTCGTCGTGCAGATGGGTGAACGCCACCGCCTCGATCTGGTCGGTAGTCACGCCCAACCGCCGGAGACTGTCCATCAGCGCTCCACCTTCAAGGCGGCCCAGACCGCTCGGCGTGACTTGCGCAGGTACCCGGTGGCTGCCGTACCCGGCGTCGATGAGCATGCGCCGGTCACCGTGCTCGATCAGCAATGCACCGACACTGCCGACCAGGTACCCATCCCCGTCGAGCCAGTCGCTCCCGTACGAGACGGCCTGCGCCGTCGTCAGCCCGAGCCAACGGGGGTCCAGCTGTACCATGCCGTCGGCTACGTACGTGACACGCACGTCGCCAACCTGCACCGATCGGTTGCGGGACGGTCGTATCCTGCGTGCCGTGTCGAACATGAGTCCCTCCTTACTCCTGTGACATGCCGGTCTCGACGCAGATGATGCGGTCAAGCAGCCGGTGATGTTCAACCGCGCCGGCAGAGGTCAGCACAGCTGAGGTGTCTTGCTCGATGTCGACCAGTAGCTGCTCGTACGCATGTGCGCCCCCCGACCAGGTACCGTCGGCCCCAGCGACCGTGCGGACGCACAGCGTCGAGGCGGCAGCGTAAGGCTGCCGCCTCGACGTGGAACCTGCGGATGCCGTCACACCTCGATGGCCGTCTCCTGGCGCTGCGGCTCGACCTGCGTGGGCGCAGCCGTTCCCTGCGCGCGCGGCAGGGCGAGAGCCAGGCCGACAGAAGCAAGGATGAGCACTGCCGCGGTGTAGGTGGAGACCTGGAGACCGTCCGAGAGCTCCGCAGTCGACGGATCAGGGCCACTCACCGCTGCCGCCACCGCGACGAGCACACCGAGGCCAACGGCAGACCCGATCTGCAGGCCGGCGTTCGCCAGGCCCGAGGCCAGGCCCTGCAGCTCGTTCTCGACTCCGGTCGTCGCCGCGGCAAACATCGCGGTCCAGATGACGCCCTGCGCCAAGCTGAAGATCACGATGCCCGGCACCATCTCCAGGAACGTCGAATCGCGCCCGACGAACGCGCCGAACAGCGCCATGCCGGCGGCGCCGATGACGAGACTGACGACGAGCGTGCTGCGCACCCCGATGGCGGTGGACATCTTGCCGCCGATCAATGTGCCGATCAGGATCAGCCCGCACGGCAGAATGAACGCCAGCCCGGTGCTCAGCGCGTCCCAACCACGCACCTTCTGCAACGCCAGGGTGATGAAGTAGGCGCTCGCGCCGAAGGTGGCCATAAACACGAACGCGATCAACGTGCCGTAGCGCAGATTGCGGTTGCGGAAGACGTGCAGCGGGACGAGCGGATTTGCGGTACGTGACTCGATGATCAGGAACGCCACCAGGAACGCCACCGATGCGCCGAAGCTGCCCAGTGTCAGGCCGTCGGCCCAGCCTGCCTTCGCTCCGTTTACCAAGCCGAACACCAACAGCAGCGCACCGGCGGTGACCGTTACCGCGCCCGGGATGTCCAAGCCCCGGGTGCGCTGTCCGGCCGCGTCCGCGGGCACGACCCGTAGCGCGATGAGGCCCACGGTGAGGGCGAGCGGGACATTGACGAAGAAGACGGCCTGCCAGCCGAAGACCTGCGTAAGTATCCCGCCGAGTAGGGAACCGACGACCATGCCACTGCTCCCCGCGGCGCCCCAGACGCCCAGTGCCCTGTTGCGCTCGGCGCCCTCCTTGAACAGCGTGGTAATCAGTGACAAGGTGGCCGGTCCCAGAACCGCGCCACCGACACCCTGCACGGCCCGCGCCAGCACGAGGAGTCCGGGCGAGGTGGCCAGGCCGCCCGCGAAGGACGCGACGGCGTAGAGCGCCAGACCGATCATGAACATTCGCCGCCGACCCAGCAGGTCAGACAGCCGACCCCCGAGTAGCAGGAATCCGCCGAACGTGACCCCGTAGGCGCCGACCACCCACTGCAGGTCCTGTCCCGAGAAGCCGACCTCGGATCCGATCTTGGGCAATGCCACGAATACGATGCTGTAGTCCAGCGCGATGATCAGCTGGGCCAGCGCCAGCGATACCAGTATCAGCGCGGGATGCCGCACAGAATTCCTCGAGCTCATAGCCGCCTGCACCTCCTTCGACGCAAATCGATCTCTTACGACCGGCGGCCCGGGCGTCCACCGATCCATGAGCAGATCGCTACAGTACGGATAGTTCTGACTCGTACTATATGCTAGGCAGGAATCCTGAGTTCTGGCAAGAGAACGACGAACACGGTGGAGCACAGTGCTTCGAACTGAACTGACTAGTGACGGGCCAGGTGACGTTCGCTCCACCCCTCGAGATGGCCCAGCAGGCGGACGAACTCAGCACCGACCGGCGTGAGGCGATAGACGGATCCACCCTCCACTGCCGGGTGGTCGATCAGGCGCTGCCGCTCCAGCCGCCGCAGGGACTCCGTCAACGGCCTGTTGTGGACGTTCTCACCGGTGGATAACGTCATCGCGCGCTGCAGGTCGGTGTAGCGCAGCGGGCCGGCCTGCAGGACCTGCAGGATCGTGACCGACCACCGCAACTTGATCACCGAGACGACGTGGTGGATTTCGCCGGGCATTCCGCCTCCCCGTGACGCCATCGGACGACACCTCAAGTTAGATCATAGTATTCGGTTCGATTAGAGTATTTCTGGTTTGTTGCGAACTCGATGCATCTTGCACGACGCCGCCTGCCGAGATCGGTCCAGCGGCAGCCTCAGCCGGCCAGCCCGCTGTTCCTCGCCGGCGACCGGGACGCTGACCATCACCAGCGCCCGGATCTTCATCGACCGCAACGGCGACGGGGTCTTCGGCCAGGATCTCAACGACGACGGCACGATCACGCCCGACGAGTACGGGGACGACGTGGTCACCGTGCCGGCGGCCGCCCTCACCGATTCGCTGCTGAGCGCGGTCAAGCAGTGGACTGCGCCGGGCACCAGGGCGCTGGCGTTGACCAAGACCGACGACGTGGCGGCCGGCACGGCCGTCCAGGCCGGCGCCACCTTCAGCTACCAGATCACTGCGACCAACACCGGGACGCTGCCGCTGGATGCGGTGACGGTGTCGGACACCCTGCCGGCCGCGCTGACCCTGGTATCGGCGACGCCGGGGCGCGGCTGGACCCGTCCGACCGCGCCGGTGGGCAGCGCGGGAGCGGCGATCAGCTGCGGGCACACCGGCCCGATCGCCCCGGCGCAGGAGACGCTGGCTGTGACGCTGACGGTCCGGCTGGCCGCCACGTTCAGCGGCACGTCGATCCACAATGTCGCCACCGCGCTCGCGCCCGGGCCACCTCCGGTCGAGGCGCAGGCGACCCGGGACACCCCGACCTGTACGGCGGCGCTGCCGGTGCAGCTACCGGCCACCGGGATGAACCGCCCGCCGATCGGCCTGGCCCTGCTGCTGATCCTCAGCGGCCTGGCAATGATGCGGCTGGCCAACTACCGGCGCCCGCGCACACTGACGTGACGGACGGTCGGCGGCGCCGGTCGGTGGACGTGCGGCTGATACTCAGCCCGCGACGGTCACCGGCCGCCCGCCGCCACCGCCGCGCGGTGTGCTGATCGGTCGCGGGAAAGTAACAGAGTTGCGGTCGCTGCTGCCGCGTGCCGTTTCGACATCGATTGCGATCACTGTTATCAGTGGAGATACTGACGTCCGGCCCAGTTGATCGACTCGACTCAATCGGTTGGATGACGCATGCGACTCACCCCCCGTACGCTCCGCCTCGCCGTGTCGCTCGCCGCCACGGTGGCCGCGGCCGGCGCGGTCACCGCCACCGTGTCCGGCTCCGCGTCCGCCGCCGCCGGCTGCCGGGTCGGCTACGCCGTCACCAGCCAGTGGCCGGGCGGGTTCAGCGCCACCGTGACCGTCGACAACCTCGGCGACCCGCTCACCAGCTGGCGGCTGACGTGGTCGTTCACCGCCGGCCAGACCGTCACCCAGCTGTGGAACGGGACGGCCACCCAGTCCGGCGCCCAGGTCAGCGTCGTCAACGCCGGCTGGAACGGCGCCGTCGCCACGGGCGGCCGGATCTCGGTCGGCTTCAACGGGTCGTGGAACAACTCGGCCAACCCGGTGCCCACCGGATTCGCCCTCAGCGGTATCGGCTGCACCGGCAGCGTGTCCAGCCCGACCGCCTCGCCCAGCCGGAGCGCGAGCACGTCCCCGACGGCCTCGGTCCGGCCCACGGCAAGCGCGTCGGTGTCGCCGAGCGTCCGGCCGAGCGCGTCGACACCGGCGTCCGGCGTGCTCAGCCAGGTGAACACACCCGGCCGGGTACGCGCGGTCGGCACCGGGGTGCAGTACACCTGGCCCGGGGTGTACTTCGAAGGCCGGTTCCGCGGCACCGGGGTGGGGCTGGTGCTCAACGACGCCAACAACGACTACGTGGTCCAGGTCGACGGGGCCACGGTGGCCACCCTGGTAACTCCCGGACAGACCACCTACTGGGTGGCCAACCTGACCAACGCCGAGCACACCGTACGGCTGGCCAAGCGTACCGAGAGCCCGTGGGCGGCCGGCGAATTCGACGGTCTGGTGGCTGCACCGGGCGGCGCCGTCCTGGACCGGCCGGCGGCCCGCAGCCGGCAGGTGGAGTTCATCGGCGACTCGTGGACCGCCGGCTATGGCAACATGTCCACCACCCGGGACTGCACCGGCAACGGCGGGGTCACCCGCAACTCCAACGCCGACAGCTCCTTCGGTGCGCTGGCCGCCCGCAGCCTGGGCGCCGACTACCAGCTCCAGGCCTGGTCCGGCCTCGGCGTGGTGCGCAACTACAACGGCCAGAGCAGCGACCTCAGCTTCCGCAGCTACTACCCCACCGACCTGCAGGCCCTGTGGAACAGCGCCACCTGGCAGAACCCCGGCACCTGGAAGCCGCAGGTGGTGGTCATCGGCCTGGGCATCAACGACTTCTCCACCGCGCTGGGCGCCGGCGAGAAGTGGGCCACCATGGACGCGCTGACTGCCGACTACCGCACGGCGTACCTGGGCTTCCTGGACAAGCTGCGGGTACAGTACGGCGCGGACACGTACCTGGTGCTGACCTACCCGACGCTGTCCAACACCACCGCGCTGGCCGACTCCGTCCGGCAGGTGGTGGCGACGCGCAACGCGCAGGGCGACGCCCGGGTGAAGTCCCTCTACTACGACAACAGCGCGCTCGGCCTGGACCTGACCGGCTGCGACTGGCACCCGTCCCGGCACGACGACCAGGCCATCGCCGGTGCCATCACGGGGTTCCTGGGCACCCTGCCGCTGAACTGGTGACGCCTGCGCTCGGGTCGGCCACCCGGCAAGTGACCGCGCGGTAGATTGGGGCCCACGCGCGCCACAGGGCGCCACACCACGACGAGGTGGGGTTGCGATGAGCCAGCAGGTCAGCGGAGTCATTTCCCGGGCCAGGGCAGCCCCGGTGGAGGTCACCACCATCGTGGTACCCGACCCGGGGCCCGGCGAGGCGCTGGTGCGGGTGCAGGCGTGCGGGGTCTGCCACACCGACCTGCACTACCGCGAGGGCGGTATCAGCGACGACTACCCGTTCCTGCTCGGGCACGAGGCGGCCGGCATCGTCGAACAGGTCGGCGACGGGGTCACCGACGTCGTCCCAGGCGACTTCGTGGTACTCAACTGGCGGGCGGTGTGCGGCACCTGCCGGGCCTGCCGGCGCGGCCGGCCGTGGTACTGCTTCGCCACCCACAACGCCACCCGGAAGATGACCCTCACCGACGGCACCCCGCTCTCCCCGGCGCTGGGCATCGGCGCGTTCGCGGAGAAGACACTCGTACACGCCGGGCAGTGCTCAAAGGTCGACCCGGCGGCCCGCCCGGCCGCCGTCGGCCTGCTCGGCTGCGGGGTGATGGCCGGCCTGGGCGCCGCGATGAACACCGGCAACGTGGGCCGGGGCGACTCGGTCGCCGTCATCGGCTGCGGCGGGGTCGGCGATGGCGCCATCGCCGGCGCGGCGCTCGCCGGTGCCACCACGATCATCGCGGTGGACACCGACCCCCGGAAACTGGAGTGGGCGCGCGGTTTCGGCGCCACCCACACGGTCGACGCCGGCCACAGCGACCCGGTCGCCGCGATCCGGGAACTGACCGGCGGCTTCGGCGCCGACGTGGTGATCGACGCGGTCGGCCGCCCGGAGACCTGGAAGCAGGCGTTCTACGCCCGCGACCTGGCCGGCACGGTCGTGCTGGTCGGCGTACCCACGCCGGAGATGACGGTCGAGCTGCCGCTGCTGGACGTCTTCGGCCGCGGTGGGGCGCTCAAGTCGAGCTGGTACGGCGACTGCCTGCCCAGCCGCGACCTGCCCCTGCTGACCGAGCTCTACCGGCAGGGCCGCCTGGACCTGGACGCCTTCGTCACCGAGGAGATCGGCCTCGACCAGGTGGAGGACGCCTTCACCAAGATGCACCACGGCGCCGTGCTCCGCTCCGTGGTGCTCTTCTGACCCCGCCGCGCCGGGCCGGCCGGACCCCTGTCGTCGGGGGGCGGTTGGCCGCATGATGATCCCCGGTAGGTCGGTCCCGGGGAGGTGATGATGGCGGACAGGTGGGATGCGTTCGTGGTGGCGGGCCGGGCGGCGGGCGCGGCGAGCGCCTTCGGTGGGGTGGCGCTGCTGTTGGTCCGGGGGCACGGCGGCGGCTCGGAGTTCGTGTACTTCACCACCCAGAGCAACCTGCTGGTCGGCCTGTGCTTCCTGTGGGGCGCGGCGGCCGGGCGCCGGTCGGCACCCCCGCCGTTCCTGCGCGGTGCGGTCACCCTGTACATCCTGGTGACCTTCCTGGTTTTCCACGGTGTGCTGGCCAATCCGGCCAGCGGGTTCGGCAATGGCGCGCAGCACTTCGGGCCCCTGCACAACATCCTGCTGCACACGGTCACCCCGATCCTGACCGGGACGGACTGGGTGCTGATCCGGGTGGGGCGGCCGCGGTGGTGGTGGTCGCTGGCATGGCAGGCGTACCCGCTGGGGTATCTGGCCTTCGCGCTCGTCCGTGGGACGGTCGTGGGCAGCTACCCCTACCCGTTCCTGGATGTGCACTCGCTCGGCTACGGCGGCGTGTCCGGTGTGTCCGCCGCGCTGCTGGTGGTCTTCGTACTGCTCGGCCTGGTGGTGGTCGCGGCCGGGCGGATCGGCCGGCGGGCCGCGCCGCCTGTGGCCGCGCCGGCCGGTGGGCGGCACTGACGTCCCCCGGTCCGTCTGGAACGCCGCTCTGTCAGTCGGACCGGTCCGGGGCTTCGAGTGCCTGTCTCATCTCCTCGATGCCGCGCGCCGTCCGGGCGCGGACGAGTCCGGCCAGGCTGCTCGGCAGGGCGTCGGTGATCCAGACGAGCCGGCTGCCGTGCGTCCCCTCCGGGTAGACCTGAAGCGACGCGTGGTGGTGGCGCAGCGCCGGTCGGGAACCCTCGATGACCGCGTAGGCGAGCCGGCGCTCCCGGTCGTCCACGGCGACGATGAGTTCGCGTACCAGGTGGCCGTCCGGCATGGTCAGGGTCCTGACATCGCCGTCGACCCGGACGTCCCGGACGCGCCCCGGTAGGAGCCGCCGGTGGACCGAGCCGACGTCGCGCAGGACATCCCACACCTCGTTCGGCGTTCGGGCGACGGACACCTCGTGGCGGATGGAAGCGATGGCAGTCTCCTCGTCAGCAGCCGCGGAATACTCCGTCGTGGTCGACCGCCCGGGCGAACTCGACGGAGTCCAGGTCGGCCGACGAGAGATTGTTCTCGATCACCTGGCGCCAGCGGCGGCTGCGCAGGACCAACCGACCCGGCGACCCAGCAGGGCAGCCGGTGCCCGGCAGCTCATGCCGGGTCACGCTGGGCGACGACGGCCGGGCCGGTTCCGGTGGACGGCGACTGGGCCATCCCGTTGCGTACCGTCTCCAACAGCGCCATGCCCTGCGTGGCCAGCGACGCGACCACGCTGTTGAGGCCCTCGGCACCGTCGAGCACGGTGAGGTTGGCGCCCTGCAGGCCCTGGGCGGCCGCCCGCAGCAGCTCCGGCAGCTGCTGGATGACCAGCTGATCCAGGGCGATCCGACCCTCGGCGGCGGCAGCCTCGGCGGAGAGTTTGGTGGCGTCGGCCTGGGCGCGGGCCAGCGTGGTGATCCGCTCGGCCTCGGCCTGGGCGGGCCGGACCACCTCGGCGATCAGTTCGGCCTGGCGCAGTTCGGCGTTCTTCTGCGCGACCAGCGCCCGCTCGACCAGGACGCTCTGCTGAGCCTGCGCGGCGGCCAGCGGGCCGGCCTGCGCGGCGGTCTGCTGGGCCCGGTCGATCTCGGCCTGGTACTGCGCCTGGGCGATGGCCGTCTGGCGGGCGTACTCGGCCTGGTTGCGCATGCTCTCCTGCTGGGCCATGGCGCTGGCCTGGTCGGCGGCGGCCTGCGCGACCTTGGCCTCCTGGTTGACCCGGGCCTGGTGCGGCGCCGAGAGCGCCTTGATGTAGCCGACCCCCTTGTCGTCGATCCGGCTGATCTGCAGCGAGTCGATGTCCAGACCGATGCGGGCCATCTCGATCTTGCTGGCGTCGACGATCGCGTCGGCCAGCGTCTGCTGTTCGCGGATGATCGCCTCGACCGTCATGCTGCCGATGATGCTGCGCAGATGGCCGCTGAAGATCCGGCCGACCAGGATCGACATCTGCGACTGGTCACCCTGGAAGCGGCGGGCCGCGGCGGCGATGGACTCGTGGTCGTCACCCACCTTGAAGGCGATCACCGCCTGCACCGCGATGGTCAGGCCCTGCTTGGTGTAACAGTCCTCCTCCACCTCGGCCTCCTGCATGGCCAGGGTGAGGCGGGAAGCCTTCGAGAAGATCGGGACGACGAACGTGCCGTGCCCGGTCACGATCTTGAAGGGCAGCGCGTCCGTGCCGCGCTGCTTGCGACCGCTGATCAGCAGCGCCTCGTTGGGTGCCGGTACCCGGTAGCCGAACATCTGTGCCTCTCATTCCGAGACGGTGTGGTCGCCGGATGTCGGTGACCACGGTTCGACGTCGACCTGGCGGTGGCCGCGGAAGTTGATCACCAGCACCTGGGTGCCGACCGGGATGGGATCGGTGGCGAAGGCCAGGTAGTGGTGCGGAGTGCCGGCGACGACGACCCGGATCTCGCCGGCCCGCTCGCCACCGCGGACCGCGGTGATCACCACGCCGACCTTGCCGACCAGGGCCTGACCCCGCACCGCCGCTCCCCCGCTGTCGTCCGCACCGCGCGGGACGCGCGGGCCGTGACGTCGTGCATACGGGATTGTGCACCCGTCGCGCCACCGCATCTGCCCCGGGTCCGGGAGCCTGCGTGTGACCGCGACCACCGTCCACACCGGTGGCGGCGTTGGTCGCCGATCCAGCGCAGCGGGCGCCTCCACGGCTCGTGTGCCGGCATCACCGCCGGGCAGGGTGCTGCCCCCGGAGCCGCCTGGGCAGGGCGTCTCCGGGGGCAGCGGGGACGGCCCGGCTACCGGCGGCTCCACTTCTGGTTGTTGCCGCCGTTGCAGGACCACAGCTCCACCACGGTGCCGTTGGCGGTGCCGTTGCCGGTTACGTCCAGGCACAGGCCGGACAGGGCGTTGGTGATGGTGCCGTTGCTGTTGAAGGTCCACACCTGGCTGGGGGTGCCGTTGCAGGTGTAGGTGATGACCTGGGTTCCATTGGTGGTGCCGTTGCCGGCGGCGCCGAGGCACTGTCCGGCGATCTGCAGCTGGCTGGCGCCGCTGTAGGTGTACTGCTGGTTGGCGTTGCCGGCGGCGCAGGTCCAGATGTACTGCTGGATGCCGTTGGCCGGGTTGCCACGGTCGTCCAGGCACTTGCCCGACCCCTGGCCGACGATGGTGGTGGTGGAGGAGGCGGGGGTCGTGACCGGCGGAGTGGAAGCGGGAGCGGTGGTCGGCACCGTCACGCCCGGGGTCCAGGTGTAGGTGGCGACGGCGCCGGCCGGCAGGTTGTCGGTGAAGGACTGCCCGTGCCAGCTGGTGGTGAACGTCTGCTGCGAGGACGACGTGTTGGTGACGACCAGGGCCTCGGAGCCGTCCGGGTTGCGGAACGCCACGTCGTCCAGCGACCCGCTGGTGGTGGAGGCGATCCGCTGCGCGCCCGGCGCGACGAACTTGCTGAACTGGCCGATGACGTAGTAGTCCAGGTTGTAGGTGATGGCGCCGGTGCTCTGGTTGATGGTGACCGCCGGGGTACAGGCGCCGCAGCCGCCGGGGATGACCGGGCCGTTGCTGGTGTCCTCGGCGATGTTCCACATCGTCGCCGCCTTGGCCCAGTTGCGGGTGCTCTGGATGAAGGTCTCGGCCGTCGACTGCGGGGCAATGCCGCTGGAGCACTCGGTTTCGTAGATGTCCTTGGTCGGGAAGCTGTTGTGCATGCTGCCCATCGCGCCGAGGTTGCCCGCGTAGCAGTGCCAGGCGGTACCGGCCAGGTACTGGGCGGCGGCGGCGTTGTTCATCAGCGGTACGCCGAAGTTGCTCATCACGTTGGTGTTGAAGTCCACGCCGAGGACCACCGGGTGCAGGCCCGCCTGGTTGAGCGCCGGCCCGAGGTTGTTCGCGACGAAGGACGCTTCGTTGGCCTCGCTGAAGTTCATGTTGGGGTAGCTGCCGCTGTAGCCGGGCTCGTTCTGCGGCGTGATGGCGTAGATGTTCACGCCCTGGGCGGCGTAGGCCTGCAGGAACTTCACGAAGTAGTTCGCCAGCGGGGCGTAGCTGCTACTGAGCAGGGTGCCGGCGCCGTTGACGTTGCTCATCTGGCCGTTGGCCTTCATCCAGCCCGGCGGGCTCCACGGGTTGGCCATCAGCTTCAGCGACGGGTTGAGCTGGGCGGCTTCCTTCAGATCCGGGATGATGTAGGCCAGGTCGTGCGAGATGGAGAAGTGGGACAGGGTCGGGTCGGTCTGACCGGAGGGCATGTCGTCGTACGAGTACGGCTGCGCGGTGGCGGAGAAGTCCGAAGCGCCCATCGGTACCCGGACCCAACTCATCCCGATCCCGTTGGTCGGGCTGAACAGCGCGGTCATCAGCTGGGTGTGGTTGGCGGCGCTGAGCTTGTTGGAGATGAGCCAGGCCGAGGTGTCGGTCATCGCGGCCCCGAAACCGGCCATCGTCTGGTACGTGGTCGCGTCGTCGACGGTGATGTTCGGGGTGGCCGAGTTCGTGGTGAAGGCCAGGCCCGGCTGTGCGGCCAGCCGACTGCTCAGATTGCTCGTGGTCAGCCACTTCTGGACGGGCACAGCGGTATCCGCCGACGCTGACGATGACGACAGCGCGATGGTTGCCGCGCCGAGAGCGCCGGCCAGCACTGCGGCGATCGCCGTGTGAACCGCGCGGGTGCTCGGTTTCATGATCTTCCCTTCGTGCGGAAGTGGCCTGATTGCCACCGCGGGGGTGTGGGTGCTGCTGTCCACGAACGTCGGAGTCACAGCGGTCGGGTCGCTGGTCAGCGCCGTCGCGGACCTCCTGTCGCGGGACGCCGACGCGCCACGCTTTGTCCGACAACGGCTCCAGCCGATGTGAGCGTTAACATAACGCAGCCGAAACATCACTGCAATGGTCAATTGACCGCCGATGATGTCAACAAAAGCCGTTATGAACAGACCGAATCAGAGGTCGTCCACCATTCGCGGGGCAGGACGCCCAGCCCAGCGGCGCCGGTCGACACGAACGCCGTCGAAACACACTCAATCGACCTCAACGAATCAGGTGAATACCGTTCCGATCCCGACCCGCACCATATTGCCGGGCCACCATGTTGCCGCGCCGGATCAGGATTGTCCGAGCCGGGCGGGAGTTCTCGCCACCTACGCGAGTAACCTGCCCGACCCCGGGCCTCGTCAGCCGCGCTCCCGGCCGGGGAGCGCCGCGCCGGCCAGGAACGCTTCGTACGCCGGCCGGGCGTCCGCGTCGACCGTCGGCCTGACCCCGCTGTAGCGGGTATCGGCCCGGTCCCGGTGCGGACCGGAGATCCAGTACCGTTCGCCGGTCTCGATGTCGTGGTAGTTGGCGTCGAACATGCCCAGCTGTCGCCGCAGCGTCCTGCCGTGCCAGTAGGCGGTCTTCCAGGACCTGTTGAAGCGGACAACGCTGATCCAGCACGGGCCCAGATCAGTGCCATATCCGGTTTTCAGCTGAACGAACATGAGTCGGTCCGGCACGCCTGCCATCATCGCGCAGCGCCGGCAGCGCGTACACCCGGATTCGGCGGGCGATCCGGCCGAAACGCGACGCGCCTACGGCTCGACGGCGCGGAGTGCTTGGCATCAACTACACGTTGTGTATAGTTACTGAACTACACGCGCTGTGAAGTTCGGATCAGGGAGGTGCGGTGGCCCAGCAGAACGCCCGTAGCCGGCGCACCCGGCTGGCGCTGCTCGCCGCGGCCCGGACCCTGGTCGAGCAGGAAGGCGTCACGGCGGTGACCATGGCCTCGGTCGCCGAACACGCCGGTGTCACCCGTCGCGCGGTGTACCTGCACTTTGCCACCCGGACCGAGCTCATCACCGCGCTGTACGAGTACGTCAACGACACGGTGGAGCTCAACGCCTCGCTGAAGTCGGTGTGGCAGGCGCCCGACGCAGCCACGGCGCTCGAGGAGTGGGCCCAGCACCTGGCCCGCTGCCACACCGAGTTGATCCCGGTCGGTCGCGCCTTCCAACGGGTCCGCGGCACCGATCCCGACGCCGGGCACTACTGGGACCTGGTCATGCAGCAGTGGCGCAAGTCCTGCCGGCGGCTGGCCGAATGGCTCGCCGCCGAGGAGCGGCTGGCGCCGCCGTGGACCGTCGAGACCACCGCCGACATGTTGTGGGCGTTGATGTCGTTCGACGTGCTGCAGGCGCTGGTGGTCGACCGCCGCTGGACGCGCAAGCGGCTGGCGCGGCGGCTGGCGGTGCTGCTGGTTTCCACGTTCGTCGCCGGACCGGCGCCTGCCAAGAAGGCAGCCACCCGGCAACGGCACTCAGCGTAGGAGGGAGGTGATCACCATGGCGAAGAAGTCCAAGAAGGACAAGAAGAAGGACAAGAAGAAGGGCAAGAAGTAGTCGCGCGCGTGTGGCACCCGGTCCGGCGGTGGCGATGACCGACACCGCCGGACCACGCCACGAATGACCTCGCAGTGCGTCCGCAGCAGTGAAAGACCACCGGCCGGTCACGGTCCCCAGGCGCAGACCACCAACAGCACCAACGCGAGGGCGACCAGGATCGCCACCGTGGTGAGCAGCTGAGGTACCGGCCGGCCGCCGTTCGCCGTGGCCGCCAGCCGGCGCCACCCGCGCCGATCGGTCCTGGACGGCCGCTCCGCCAGCCGTTCGACGCCTGGGCGGCCGTGCAGCCAGGCGAGCAGGGCGTCGACCGCCTCGGCCGAGGCGCCACGGGCGGCGAGCCAGGCGACGGTGTCGGAGGGTCCGGTGCGTACCAGGGCGGCCAGCAGGTGCTCGGTGCCGACCTGCCCGGCCCCCTCCCCCAGCGCCAGCCGTAGCGCCTGTTCGAGCACCTGCCGTGTCTTGCGGTCGAAGCGCAGGTCCCGCGCGGCAGCGTTCGCCGTCACCGATGGCGGCGCGTCGACGGGCGGCGGCTGCGCAGCCGGCCCGTTCCAGAGTTCGGCAGTGTTGCCCGACGGCGTGGCCAACGCCTGCGCCAGGTGCCAGCGGGTCATCACTGGCTCATCGACGGAGACCAGGCGCGGGATACGCGCAATCACCGCCCGGGCGTCGGTCGTCATCCGCGTGAACATGGGACGTTTCTACCGCACTCCCCGGCCGCCGCTCCGGTCCGGGCCGGACGGCCCTCAGGTGAGCACGAGCAGCCAGGCGGTGGCGGTCACCGCGAACACCACTGTGGACAGCACGATGGCTGCGGTGGCCTCCGCCTGGTGCGACCCGTACCGGCCGGCGAAGATCAGCACGTTCGCCCCGGTCGGAAGGGCCGCGCAGAGCACCGCGACGACCAGCGGCAGCCCGTGGATGCCGAGCAGCCAGGCGGCCGCGAGGACCAGCAACGGCAGCAGTACCAACTTGCCCAGCGCCAGTGCCGCCACGGCGCGGCCCGAGCCGCGCAGCCCGTACCGCTGCAGGCTCAGCCCGATGGTGATCAGGCTGAGCGGAACCACGGCGAGCGCGAGGGTGGCCAGCACGTCGTCGACCGGCCCGGGATCGGCAGCCCGGTCGCGTGGTAGGCGAGCCCACACAGGATCGGCAGGGTCACCGGGTGGATGACGCTGCGCCGCACGGTCTGGCCGATGCGCGAGCGCATCGACCCTTCGCCGCCGCGGTCGATCTCCGCCAGCACCGTGGCGATGGTGAGCAGCACGAGTGCGTGCAGGCTGACGATCGCGATGTGCAGCGAGAGGCCGGCCGTACCGAACAGTGCGGTCACCATCGGGATGCCGAGCTGCACGGTGTTGCCGAAGGTCACCGACAGGCCCCGGACAACCGGTCCGAGCGGGGCGAGGCCCCGTGCGGCGCTGCCAGCCGTAGACGGCCAGCAGGAGCAGGGCGGTCGGGACGAAGTAGGCGACCAGCATGCGTCCGGGCAGCGCGGCCAGCGAAACCCCGGCCATGGTACGGAAGAGCAGGGCCGGCGTGAAAACGGTGAAGGTGGCGGCGCTGAGAATGTCGGCCGCGTCCGGCCCCAGGGTGCGGGTACGCCCGGTGACAAAGCCGACCGCAATGGTCACGAAGATGGTGACCAGCTTGAGCAGGATCACGGTCGACACGGCTCGGCAGCCTACCGGGCACCGTTGTCTGCGCCGCCCGGTGGGCGGAGCGCGCGGTCAGCCCCCGCGCCGTACCAGGTCCCGGAGGAACTCGCGCAGCGCCGTTGCGAACATTTGCGGGGCGGCGTGCGGGGCGAAATGGGACTGTCCCGGCAGCACCACCCGCGCCGCCGTGGGCAGCGCGTCAGCGAGCGCGTCCACGGTGGCTGGCACCGGCGCCCAGGTCTGGTCGCCCTGCAGGAGAAGTACCGGCACGGCAATGGACCTCCAGCGCTGGACGTCCGTCGTATCCCCGGCCATCGCCTCAAGGTCGTGCAGGCACCCCACGGCCTCGGCCGCCGCCGTGGCGTCCGGGTCCCCGGCTGCGGCGGCCAGCGCGGCGAGGACGGGGGCGGGAGCGCGGGCAACCTTCTCGGCGAATACCTGCGCGGCAGCGGTGACCTGACCGGCAGCCAGGAGCCGGCGGTAGTCGTCGAGGACCGGCGCCATGGCACTGCCCGCGGCGAACAGTGGCGGTTCGAACAGCGTCAGCGAGCGCAGCGGCGTGCTGTCGGCGGCCGCCGCGTGCAGCGCCACGGTGCCGCCGTAGGAGCCACCCACCAGGTGGGCAGCTCCGCCCGCCGCGGCGACGACCGCGTGGAGATCCGCGGCATCGTCCGGGTAGGTCTTCGGGTGTCGACAACCATCGCTTGGCTGGTAGCCGCGGCGTGCGTACACCCACAGTTCGAACTGGTCAGCCAGGAACGGCACGATCGGGGCCCAGGAGTCCAGCCCGCCTGCCGATCCGTGGACCAGCACCACGGGTACGCCCTGTCCCGTGCGCCGCGCGGCCAACCGCGTCCCGTCCGGGGCCGTCACCGAGATTTCCACCCGCGGAGTCTCGCATCGCAGCTCTCGCCCGGCATCCGATATGCCGACCTGCCACCGCGACCTCGACACCACCGAGGCAGCCTCCGGCACCTGAACCGGCCCGGCCGGCCGAACGTCACAGACCGTTGGTCCACTGGTACGCGCTGGGTACGGTGACCGGCTCCGCGGCGGTGCCGTAGACCAGGGCGATCTCCTCGTGTGCCTTCAGGGGGATGCCCGCCGGGTCGCCGGTGTAGGGCGCTCCGTTGACGTAGGCCTTCAGCTGGTGGGTGCCGTCCACGGTGAGCCCGCCGATGTGGTCGGCCGCCAGCGGCACCTGCCACTCGGTGAAGAACTGGCCGAGGGTGAACGACGCCGACGCGTCCGGCGACTCCACGTGGATGACGCCCGTGGTGTCGTGGCTGTGCAGCGCGCTGATCTGCTGGTGTGCCTCGTCGATGCCGATCTCGGGGGGTACCACCACGGGCTTGCCGTCGACGATCACGTCCAGGTGGGCGTGGATGTGCAGGGCGGTGCCCTCGGCGGTGAGCATGGTCAACCCGGCGGCGGCCACCGCGCCGGCCACGTCCGCGGGCGGATTCCAGAGCGGAGCGCCGGTGCCAGCGGCGGGTGTGCCGGGGCCGGAGGCTGCCTGCGTGGCATCCGGCGTGGTGGCCGCCGTGCTGGAGCCGTCACCGCCCGGGTCGCGGGTGAGCAGCACGATCCCGCCCACCACCAGGACGAGGAGGGCGGCGCCGGCCGCAGCCCAGGCTGCGCGGACGTTGCGGGAGCGTCGGCGCGCGGCGGCGGCCGCCCGCTGCGCTGCCTCGTCGCGGGCACGCTTGTTCTCCGCCTTGGTCGGGCGGCGGATCGTCGGAGGCATTGATGTCCCTCATGGTCGGCGGTGGAGTCCCGCCCTGCACGGTACCTCCCTGAGCAGCCGCCCAGCGGCCGAGGTCCCCGGCGCGGGAACCGGCACCCTCCCGCCGGACCGGCTCCGCACCCGTCCGCAGGACGCGGCGGATGGCAGCGTTGGTCACCACCGATGTCCGGGCGAGGATCAGGCGAAGTTGAACAGCGGGGGGAACACCAGCACCACGATCCAGGCCCACCCGGCGTACACCGGCAGGTAGCTGGTCTGCCAGCGTTCCAGCCGGGCGAACGGCGCGCGCCTGCGGACCAGGCCCAGCAGCAGCCACGCCGACCAGGCCAGGTTGGCCAGCAGGATAACGTTCTCCCCCAGCGTGGCGACCTTGTTCGGGGTGGTGCCGTACTGCGACAGCCGGCCGACCATGTCCACCAGGACCAGGGCGTCGACGACCAGCGCGCTGAGCACGAGCGCCAGCTGCAACTTGTCGAACAGACCGGGCGGGGCCAGCGGGTCACGGGCCGACAGCGAGTAGAGCACCAGCCCGAGTACCACGACCAGGAGCAGGTTGAACACGATCAGCGCCTCCCGGTGCAGCGCGCCGATGCCGGTCCGGCCGAAGGCGACCAGCAGGGCCAGCAATACCACGGTGAACAGTGGGGTGAACAGCCGGGCCAGTACCGGGGCGAGGTTCTCCACCACGCCCTGCTTCGCCTCGACCAGCCAGCCCGCCACCACGATCGCGGCAATGCCACCGCACGGCACCAGCCAGTGTTCGACGAAACTCTCCGGTCGCAGCCCCATGGCGTCGAACGCGGCGGAGGTCAGCGCGGTGAGTACGCCGCCGCCGAGGGCGATGAGGACGTAGTAGATGAACCATTCGCCGGTGAAGCGGACGAAGTCCATCCGCCTGCGCGCGGAGCGCAGGTCGTCGCAGATGTAGGCCAGGCCGACCACGAACCACAGGGCGATGGGCAGGTGGACGCCGGCCAGCGCGGTGGTCTGCGCCGCCTCGACGAGCGGGTAGGCGTTGGCGGCCACGGCGCCGAGCGCGAACAGCGCCACCAGGACCGCGATGAGCAGCGGTCGGGCGCGGCGGCGCCAGGCCAGCAGGGCGGCCAGCCAGGGCAGGCCGAACAGGCTCAGGTTGAGCGCGTAGAACAGGCCGTCGCTGTCGATGTCCCGACCGAACAGTGCGGGAAGCTTGATCGACAGCGCCGCGCCGGCCGCGCAGCCGATCATGACCAGCAGGTCGCGCCGCGACCGGGTGCCGGTGGCCGGGCTGTCCGGGTCGCCGGTGAGGACCAGCTGCTTCCACAGCCGTTCCGAGTGTTCCCGGGCGAACTCGCGGGACAGCTCGTCGATGCTGCCCATGCGTTTGACGGCGACCAGGAACGCCTCGTCGGGGCGCAGGCCGACGGCGACGAGCTCGTCGACCGAGCCGCGCAGGTGGTCTTCCAGTTCGTCGACGTCCGGGCGCTGCACCTCGGGGCGGCGCTGCAGGTAGCGACGCCACTGGGCGAACTGGGCGGCCAGCTCGTCCTGGCTGTCCGGGGCGGTCATGCGGTGCCCTCCAGGGGGATGGGGGTCGACGGGCGGAATTCGCTGGGGCCGCGCCAGATCTCCTTGAGCGCCTGCACCACGGTGTCCCACTGCCGACGCTGCTCGGCCAACTCCGCCCGGCCCGGCTCGGTGATCCGGTAGTACTTGCGGCGCCGCTCGCCGGTGACCGATTGCCAGCTCGACTCGACAAAGCCGAGCCGCTCCAGCCGGTGCAGCAGCGGGTACAGCAGGCCCTCGGTCCAGTCGAGCTCGCCGCCGGACAGCTCGTAGATGCGCCGGAGGATCGCGTAGCCGTAGCTGTCGCCGTCGGCCAGGATGCCCAGCACCATCGGCGTTGCCGAGGCGGCCACCAGGTCCTTGGTTACCCGCACGACACCTCCCGCCATACCTATAACTGCTAGGCATAGTAGTTCTAGGTATATGGAACGGGCAAGCCCGGTGCACCGGTGGCCCCGGGCCGCCGTGTCAGGCAAGCTCCAGCCGCATCACCACGCGGCGCGTGGTCGGGTGGCTGACCTGGTGGAACCCGGCCGCCAGGAAGGTGTTGCGGGATCCGACGTTCATCTCGCCCCAGGACACCTGCTGCCCGGGCCGTGGGACCATCGGGTAGCCCTCGACGGCCTTCGCGCCGTGCGCGCGGGCGTACCCGACGGCCGCTTCGGCCAGCGGCCGGGTCAGGCCCTGGCCGCGGTAGCCGGGCCGGATGGCGAAACAGACGATCGCCCAGACGTCCGGGTCGTGCGGATCCTCGGCCCGCCCGGCCCACGGCACCGACGAACCGCGCAGCCGCCGGTAGTTGGCCCGGGGCTCGACCGCGACCCAGCCGACCGGCTCGCCGTCCAGGTAGGCGACCATGCCGCTGCTGCGGTCGGCCTCCGGGTGGCCGCAGTCGGTCTCCTCGCGCAGCCGGTGCGCCCGCTCCTCCACCGGCGTCCGGAACCAGTCGTGGTCGCCCAGCTTGACCCGCTGGCACTGGCACTTCGCCGCGCCGCCACGGCCGAACACCGCCTGCAGGTCGTCCCAGCTCGCCTCGTTGGCGGGCACCACGGACACAGCATCGTCGAGCATGGGATGTGGATAGCACACGCCTGCGATACACCGCGGCGCCGACCGGAGGCCGCGGCTGGCAGCCCCGGAGCTGGCGCGGCACAGGTGCCGACGCCGCGCGGCCATGCTCGGACCCGGTGCCGCGGGCGCAACTTCGGTGGACATCTCCGCGCCGGTCACCCCGACGCCCACCATGGGTGCAATGTCTCCACCGACGGCACCGCGGTCACGGTCCGGGAGGTTTGACGCCGCCGCGACGACCGGATCTCAGGATGGGTGCGACGGCGCCAGGGCGGCGTCGATCTGGTCGCGGCGCCGCAGCACGAGCGCGTCGAACGCCGCATCGGGCAGCTGGCGCTCGTCGGTGAACGTGACGCCGCCCTTGGTGAAGGGAAAGCCGTGGAGTTCGGCAACCACGCTGGCGACCACCTCCGCGCTGAACGGGAACACCGAGTATCCCCGCTTCCCCGACACGACGCTGACCAGTGGGCGGCCACGGTAACGCAGCGCTGCCATCCCGTAGCTGGTGCCCTCCTGCGCCTGCGGAACCAGCGCCATGGCGCGGGCACGGAGGCGTTCGAGCACCGAGCGCGCCGGAACACCGCATCCGCCGATGTAGTCGGTCACCGCACCCATGCCCACATCCTGACACGCCGGTTCCCTCGGGTCCGGGCACCGGCCCACCGCGCTGGAGGTCAACGTCGGTGGGCGGGCCGGTCGTGGCGGTGGCCGGGTCGTGGAGACGCTCAAGTCGCCGTACCACCCGGTCATGCTGCCTCAGCGGGGCCGACCGCGACGCCGTAGCGCGGCGCCCAGCGATACCAGGACCGCTCCGACAGCGGCCAGGAACAGCAGGGCCATGCCGGTGATCGGAAGCCCGCTTCCCGGCGCAGGGCGCGGTTGGACGGGCCGCTGGGCCTGCGGCTGAATCGGCGGTTGGCCACCGGGCTGAACCGGCGGCCGGGTGGCCGGTCGAGTGGCCGACGGAGTCGGCGGTGGGGTGCTGGGCGGTCGGGTGGTCGGCGGAGGGCTGCTCGGGGGTGGACTGGTCGGCGGAGGGCTGGTCGGGGGTGGACTGGTCGGGGGTGGACTGGTCGGCGGTGGACTGGTCGGGGGTGGACTGGTCGGGGGTGGACTGGTCGGCGGTGGTTGCGCAACGACGGTGAACGTCAGGGCCGTCCCGGTGGTGGGATCCGTTCCGGCGGATGCCGGCGCGGCGGGTGCCGGCGCGGCGGGTGCCGGCGCCGCACTGGCGCGCGCCGGGGCGCCGGCCGCCGGTGCGGTTGCGGCCCGGGCGCCCGCGGTGGACAGGGCGACTGCGACGACCGTCCAGAGCCCGGCACCACAGCGCGTCAGGGTCCGACCGGCGCGACCCGTACCACTGTGCGGTCGCATGATCCCCCCGGCGCCCTGCGAAGACGTGACATGTCGTTACGTCAGTTATATCGCCGGAGATGCCGTTGGTGAGGAAGATTCGGTTTTTCTCCGCCGTCGGCGACGGAGCAGCAGGAGCAGGGCTGCCAGCGAGAGCGCGGCCACCCCGGCGGTGATGACGAGGACCGTGCGGTGGGCTGCCAGCGGACTGGTGACCCGGGGCGGGCTGGCCGGGTCCGGGAAGGTGACCGGCGCCTGCGCGGTGCGTTTGACCGTCCCGCTGGCCAGGCTGAGGTTCGCCCGCCACGGCCCGTTCGGCATGGTGGCGGGCATGGTGAAGGTGACGGTGCCGGACTCGCCCGGGCGCAGGGTGGTGGTGGCGTCCGTGCTGAACGGCCCGGCGCGCGCCCCGGCGGGGCCGTCGGTCAGGTCCAGCGCGCCGCTCACGTCGACGGCCCGGCCGCCGGTGTTACGGACCACGACGGACAACGACGGCACCTTGTCGACGCGCCGGGCGGCCGTGAAGTTGCCGATCATGAAATCGCTGCGTGGCGCACCGCCGGGCCCCACATCGAGGTAGATACGGATGCCGACCCGGTTGACGGAGGTGATGCCACCTCCGGGCGGCCGGAAGGTGACCGCCGCCCAGAGGACCGCGTACTGTTCCCCGGCGGCCGCGTCCGGGGGTACCTGGATGGTGACGCTGACCGGCCGCTTCTCCCAGGGGCGCAGCTGTAGATGTCCGACGCTGAAGGCGACCCATGAGGTCAGCTCGTTGCCGGTGGCGTCGTCGGCCCAGTGGAACTCGCCGTGGTCGACGGTGGCGGCCCCGGCGGACAGGTCGACCGCCTGCGCCTGCCCGGACTGGTTGGAGACCTCCACCCGACGCTGGATCGTCGTATTCGGCGCTACGTGATCGACGATGAACTGGTACGCGCGCGGGTTGTCCCGTTCGGCGACCGGTGCCTCCATCAGTCGGATACCGATGGAGCCGGGACCGGAGCCGTGGGGCGCGGGCACGGGCGCCGTGACACCCGCCCCCGCCAGCGCCAGACAGGCCCAGATCCCGAGGATCGTGACCGGCATCGCCTACGTGACCGAGTGCGTGACGGTCCCGGTGTAGACACCGGCTACAGCCGTCACGGGCACTATCACGGCCAGTGTCGGATTCCAGGTCGCGGTGCTGCCGCCGGCGCCCGAGAAGGACATCGCGGTCACCGGGGTGGTCAGCGGTGCGGCGTCGCCCGCGGTCGGCTGACCGGGGGTGAACCCGGTGGCCGGCGTCGTGGACGTCGGCGGACCCGACCAGTAGCTGACGTCCGCCAGCGGGATGATGCTGGCACCGTTGATGAAGGTGGTCGAGGTGGCCGTGGCGGTCCAGGTCGCCACCGTCTCGCCGCGGGTGTCGGTGACCGTGACCGGTCCGATCAGCCCGGCGACGGTGTTACCAGGAGCCACCGAGCCGAGATCGATGGTGGGCGGCGCGGTGATGTCGAGGGCACCGGCCAACACGGTGAAGGTGACCACCGTACTCGCCGTAGGTGCGGCCTCCGCCGCCGCGGCTGGGGCCAACACGGCCATCAGCGTCGCGACCCCCACCAGCGCCCTGCGCTGTCTGCGTGACATGTCTCCTCCGTGTGATACATGAACATTTGAGTGCTGTACACGATGCTCACCCGGCTCAGCACCGGTAAGGGCCTGATATGGCCATTAGTACTCGTAAGAGGACCCTGGGAGTGTTGTGCCCATGGAGGTGTCGCCGCACCGGGCCGGACCGGAAAGTGCACTCCCAGGCAGGGGGCCTACCCGGGCGCTGCCGACGACCCGTCCGGGCGGCATGGCGGCCTCCGCCGCGCCCCGAATGGCCTGCTGCGGGGCCTAGCGGAGGGTCCGTGGACCGGCCTCTTGCAGCGCACTATCTGGAGTGTCTGCCTTTTTCCAGCCGGAACACATGGACATGAACCATATATGTGATGATCGGAGGTAAGAGCGGTAACAAGTGATTCATGACTTTTGTTCACAAAAGGGCTTCTGACGTGTGTGGTAACGCGCGACGCCGCCGTGTGCTGCCGATCCGGGCCGGCACCCCGGGATGGGTGCTGGCCCGGGCGCTGCTGACGATCACGCTGGTGGCGGTGGTGGCGCTCGTCGCGCCCGGTTGGGCGGTTGCGGGGCCGGCGGAGAACCCGTGGGGCGGCACCCGCTCCGAGCTGTTCATCACCGGCATCACCCAACCCCCGCTGACCGCCGGCGGCCCTTCCGGCCAGGTGGTGGCGACCCTGAGAAACCGGGGACCCAGCGCCGCCACCAACGTGAAGTTCACCTACACCGTGCCGGCCGGCCTCACCTTCGTCAGCGCCCAGATCTCCACCACCCCGTGCACCTTCGCCGCGCCGACTGTGAGCTGCACGCTGGCCAACCTGGCCAACGGGGCGACGCAGCCGGTCACCGTGACGATGTCCGCGCCGGGCCCCACCACGCCGGGTACTTTCACCGGCAGCTTCAGCCCGGTCACCTCGGACCAGTACAACCCGGCCGGCGGCAACCTCTTCCGCCAGCGGCGTTCGCCCGGCTGGATCGGCAATGACGGGGGCCAGCCGGTGTCGGGGCCGTGGCCGGCGTCGAATCCGTACGCGAGCGAGTCGAACCCCGGACCGACCGCGACCGCGCCCTGCGTGGGCTACACCAACTTCCGTGGCACCGTGGTGAACTGCTCGGCCGTCACCACGCAGAACATCACCATGAACTCGGCGGTGACGGACTTCTGCTACCAGGACAGCCCCACCCACTGCCTGAACACCTGGGAAATCATCGGAACCTACTACGCCCCAGCCACCGGCAACGTCCACATGTGCATGGACACACCCGACGACGGCGCCTACATCAACTGGTCCAACGCCTACGACCCGGTCAACGGCAACCCCTCCACCTTCAGCAACGTCTCCGAGATCCCCGGCTGGGTCGGCGCCATCTGGACCACCGCCAACATCCCGGTGGTGGCCGGCCGGGCCTACCGGTTCAGCGTCCGGATCGCCAACCGTGACGGCCCCGGCTCCGCCCGCGAAGCCTCCGCCGGCGGATACGGCGACTTCGGCATGACCACCGTCGGCGGCAACACCTGCGCCTACGCCAACTTCGCACCACCCCAACCATCCCGGATCACCGTGGTCGCACCCACCGCCGGCTGGGACGGCAAACGCACCGAACTGTTCATCACGAGCGTGGTCCAGCCGAGCCTGGTGGCCGGCGGCCAGCCCGCCGCACTGACCGCCACCCTCGTCAACCGGGGCCCCGACGCCGCCACCAACGTCCGGTTCACCTACACCGTGCCGACCGGGCTGACCGCCACCGCCGCCAGCGTCGGCGGGACGTCCTGCACCATAGCCGGGACGACCGTGACCTGCGCCCTGGCCAACATGGCCAACGGGGCGACGCTGCCGGTGTCCGTGACGCTGTCCGCACCACTCGGCACCGCGGCCGGGCTGAAGAACGGCAGGTTCAGCCCGGTGTCCTCCGACCAGTTCACCCCGGCCGGCCACGAACTGCTGGTACGCACCCAGACACCCGACTGGATCGGCAACGACGAGAACAACCCCATCTCACCGCCGTGGGCGCCGTCCGACCCATACCCGAACTCGACGGCGCCGTGCACCAACTTCACCGACTTCTCCGGGACCGCCCGCACCTGCCCCGGGGCGGTCAGCAACACCGTCATCTCCACGGCGACAACAAACGCCTGCCAACGCCTCGACGACGGCCAGAGCTGCATCCGCACCTGGGAACTGATCGGCACCTACTACGCCCAGAGCAGCGGTCCGGTCACGCTGTGCATAACCGGCCCCGACGACGGCGCCTACATGAACTGGTCGAACGGGTACGACCCGCTGGCCGGCAACCCCTCGACCTACAGCGCCGTGGCGCAGACCCCGTCGTTCGTCAGTGGGCTGTGGGTGAGCGGTGCCTGGAGCGTCACCGCCGGGCAGGCGTACCGCTTCAGCATCCGGGTGGCCAACCGGGACAACCAGGGGTCCCCCCGGGGAAACGGACAGGGCGGCTACTCGGCGCCGTTCGGATTGTCCACTCCGGGCGGTGACTCCAGCACGTGTACGTACAACAACCTCGCACCAGACCAACCGGCGAACGCCACCGTCCGGGCCGGCGTCCTGTCCATCACCGCACCGGCCACCAGCAACCTCGGGACCATCCGGATCAACTCCACGCTGACCGCCCAACTCGGCAACGTCACCGTCAGCAACCCGGACGGCCTGTTCGACTGGACCACCACGGTGAGCGCCACGACCTTCACCAACGGCACCACCACCATCCCCACAACGTTGATCAAATACTGGTCCGGCACCGCCAGCACCACCGGTGCGCCCGGCACCTACACCCCCGGCCAACCCACCGCCGCCCAGGCCGTCACCCTCGACGTAACCCGCGAGGCCTACCGACTACGAGCCGGCACCGGCGCCAACACCGCCACCTGGAACCCCACCCTGATCATCACCATCCCCCTCACCGCCACCAACGGCACCTACACCGGCACCGTCGTGCACTCCGTCGCCTGATTCCCCACAGCACCCGCGCCACCTGCGCAGGTCCGCACGCGGCCGCGACAGCCCACTGCACCGCAGCGCGACATGTCTGTTATGTCAGTAACCGCCCCGCTATAGGTCATATATGAAATGATCGGGGCTACTAGACGTGATATCCTTTTCATGAGTTTTATTCACAAAAAGGCTTCCGAGCGTGTTTCGTAGGGGACGGAGTCGACGTATCCTGCCGGTCCGGGCCGGCGGGCCGGGATGGGTGCTGGCCCGAGTGCTGCTCACAACCGCGCTGGTGGCGGTGGTGGCGCTCGTCGCGCCCGGCTGGGCGGTTGCGGGGCCGGCGGAGAACCCGTGGGGCGGCACCCGCTCCGAGCTGTTCATCACCGGCATCAGCCAACCCCCGCTGACCGCCGGCGGACCCTCCGGCCAGGTGGCCGCGACTCTCATCAACCGGGGACCCAGCGCCGCCACCAACGTGAAGTTCACCTACACCGTGCCGGCCGGCCTCACCTTCGTCACCGCCCAGATCTCCACCACCCCGTGCACCTTCGCCGCGCCGACTGTGAGCTGCACGCTGGCCAACCTGGCCAACGGGGCGACGCAGCCGGTCACCGTCACGCTCTCCGCCCCCAGCGCCACCACGCCCGGCACGCTCACCGGCAGCTTCAGCCCGGTCACCTCGGACCAGTACAACCCGGCCGGCGGCAACCTCTTCCGCCAGCGCCGTTCACCCGGGTGGATCGGCAACAATGCGGGCGAGCCGGTGTCCGGGCCGTGGCCACCGTCGAATCCGTACGCGAGCGAGTCGAACCCCGGACCGACCGCGACCGCGCCCTGCGTGGGCTACACCAACTTCCGTGGCACCGTGGTGAACTGCTCCACCATCACCACGCAGAACATCACCATGAACTCGGCGGTGACGGACTTCTGCTACCAGGACAGCCCCACCCACTGCCTGAACACCTGGGAAATCATCGGAACCTACTACGCCCCAGCCACCGGCAACGTCCACATGTGCATGGACACACCCGACGACGGCGCCTACCTCAACTGGTCCAACGCCTACGACCCGGCGAGCGGGACCCCCGCCACCTTCAGCAACGTCTCCGAGATCCCCGACTGGGCCGCCGCCATCTGGACCACCAGCAACATCCCGGTGGTGGCCGGCCGGGCCTACCGGTTCAGCTTCCGGATCGCCAACCGCGACGAGCCCGGCTCCGAACGGGAGGCCTCCGCCGGCGGATACGGCGACTTCGGCATGACCACCGTGGGCGGCAACACCTGCGCCTACGCCAACTTCGCACCACCCCAACCATCCCGGATCACCGTGGTCGCACCCACCGCCGGCTGGGACGGCAAACGCACCGAACTGTTCATCACCAACGTCGCCCAGCCCAGCCTGGTAGCCGGCGGCCAACCCGCCGCACTCACCGCCACCCTCGTCAACCGCGGCCCCGACGCCGCCACCAACGTCCAGTTCACCTACACCGTCCCTACCGGGCTGACCGCCACCGCCGCCAGCGTCGGCGGGACGTCCTGCACCATAGCCGGGACGACCGTGACCTGCGCCCTGGCCAACATGGCCAACGGGGCGACGCTACCGGTGTCGGTGACATTGTCCGCGCCACTCGGCACCACGGCCGGACTGAAGAACGGCCGCTTCAGCCCGGTGACCTCCGACCAGTTCACCCCGGCCGGCCACGAACTCCTGGTCCGCACCCGGATACCCGACTGGATCGGCAACGACGCGAACACCTCCGTGCCGGCGGTGTGGGCACCGTCGGACCCCTACCCGAACTCGACGGCGCCGTGTACCAACTTCACCGACTTCTTCGGGACCGCCCGCACCTGCCCCGGGGCGCTCAGCAACACCGTCATCTCCGCGCAGACGCCGGAGAACTGCACCGCCCTCAATGACGGTCAGAGCTGCATCCGCACCTGGGAGCTGATCGGCACCTACTACGCCCAGAGCAGCGGCCCGGTGACGCTGTGCCTGAACAGCCCCGACGACGGCGCCTACATGAACTGGTCGAACGGGTACGACCCGCAGTCGGGCAACCCCACCAGCTACACCGCGGTGGCGCAGACCCCGTCGTTCGTCAACGGCACCTGGGCGGGCGGCCCCTGGACGGTCACCGCGGGGCAGGCATACCGCTTCAGTATCCGGGTGGCCAACCGGGACTTCTCGTTCAACCGGGGCCAGCAGAACGGCGGCTTCTCCGTGCCCTGGGGACTGTCCACTGTGGGCGGTGACTCCAGCACGTGTACCTACAACAACTTCGCACCCGACCAGCCGGCGAACGCCACCGTCCGGGCCGGTGTCCTGTCCATCACCGTGCCGGCCACCAGCAACCTCGGGACCGTCCGGGTCAACTCCACGCTGACCGCCCAACTCGGCAACGTCACCGTCAGCAACCCGGACGGCCTGTTCGACTGGACCACCACGGTGAGCGCCACGACCTTCACCAACGGCACCACCACCATCCCCACAACGTTGATCAAATACTGGTCCGGCACCGCCAGCACCACCGGTGCGCCCGGCACCTACACCCCCGGCCAACCCACCGCCGCCCAGGCCGTCACCCTCGACGTAACCCGCGAGGCCTACCGACTACGAGCCGGCACCGGCGCCAACACCGCCACCTGGAACCCCACCCTGATCATCACCATCCCCCTCACCGCCACCAACGGCACCTACACCGGCACCGTCGTGCACTCCGTCGCCTGACCCCGCGCCACCGGCGCCGGTCGACCCGCACGCGACGTCGGCGCAGCGGCGAAATAACAGCTTCCCGGCACATTTCCGCACGCCCGCCGACCGGGGAAACCGTCAGGATCCACCACGACGACACTTCCCCGCACACGAGGCCTGACGTATTATGTCTGCTCGGCATCGAAACTCGTGATTGGGTACCCGCGACCGGGTACCACGGCCTCCGGCGCAGCCGTCCACTGCCGCCGAGGGCCGACAGTCAACGCTGCACCGCCCGCCGCCCGTCACCGCTGTCACCAGCGCTGCCCCGCGCGGAACACCCTCAGAGAACCGCCCTGCCCGGAACGTCCCCACAGGAGATCGTCGTGCGTGCCCACCCACCCGTACCGGCCACCTGCTCCGCGCCGGCACGGCCCACGCAGCCTGCGGCAGCGCAGGCGGGAAACTTTCCTGTGGCAACGGCTGACCGGGTCGACAAGAACCGTGGAAGGAACATGGAATGAAAAGACCCCACTTCCCGAGGTGGTCGCCCGGGCGCCGTACCGTCGGCCTGCTCTCGGTGCTCACCGTGGCGGCGCTGGCGACGGTCGGCGCCGTCGTGCTCACCACCCCGGCGCAGGCCGCCACCGGGATCACCCTGAACGGCTCGTCGGGCGGGCGGACCCTGGACGGGGTCGGCGCGGTCAGCGGCGGTGGCGGCAACTCCCGGCTGCTCATCGACTACCCCGAGCCACAGCGCGGACAGGTCCTCGACTACCTGTTCAAGCCCAACTACGGGGCGGCGCTACAGATGCTCAAGGTGGAGATCGGTGGCGACACCAACTCCACCAGCGGCGCCGAGCCCAGCCACGCGCACTCCCGCAACGACGTCAACTGTGACCGCGGGTACGAGTGGTGGATCATGGAGCAGGCCAAGGCCCGCAACCCCAACATCAAGCTGATCGGCCTGCCCTGGGGCGCACCCGGCTGGATCGGCAACGGCACCTTCCTCTCCAGCGACCTCTCCGGCTACCTGGTGTCCTGGCTGAACTGCGCCAAGCAGCACGGCCTGACCATCGACTACATCGTGCCGGCGCAGAATGAGAAGCAGTGGAACGCCACCACCACCATCAACGTCCGCAACGCCCTCAACGCCGCCGGCTACAGCGGCGTGAAGATCGAGATCGCCGAGGACTGGACCTACTCCCCCGCTGACCAGATGGTCAACAACTCGTCGCTGCGCGCGGCCGTCGACGCGGTCGGCGTGCACTACTCGTGCGGCTACCTGGCCGCCCAGTCGACCTGCAACTCGTCGAGCAACGGCATCAACTCCGGCAAGGCCCTGTGGTCCAGCGAGAACGGCTCGCAGGACTACAACAGCGGCGCCAAGCCACTGGCCCGCGGCATCAACCGCGTCTACCTCGACGCCAAGATGACCGGGTACATGAACTGGGACCTGGTCGCCTCGACCACCCCGAACAACCTGTGGTCGACAGTCGGCCTGGTGCTGGCCAACCAGCCGTGGACCGGCAACTACTCGGTCGGCAAGGACACCTGGGCGATCGCGCACACCACCCAGTTCACCTCGCCCGGCTGGAAGTACCTGGACTCCTCCAGCGGCTACATCGGCGGCAACCGCAACAACGGCAGCTTCGTGACGCTGAAGTCGACCAACAACTCCGACTACAGCACCATCATCGAGACGATGGACGCCACGGCCGCGCAGACGCTGAACTTCAGCGTCACCGGCGGGCTGTCCACCGGCCAGGTGCACGTCTGGTCGTCGAACCTCAACTCCTCCAACAACTCCGACTACCTGGTGCACGCCAGCGACATCACCCCGTCCAACGGGCAGTACTCGGTGACCGTGCAGCCGGGCTACCTCTACACCATCACCACCACCACCGGCCAGGGCAAGGGAACCGCCACCAGCCCGGCGTCGGGCTCGCTCAACCTGCCCTACACCGACAACTTCGACGGGGTGACCGCCGGTCACGAGGCGAAGTACCTGATGGACATGCAGGGCGCCTTCGAGGCGGCCGCGTGCGGCGGTGGCCGTACCGGTGGCTGCGTCCGGCAGGTCAGCCCGCAGGCGGCGATCACCTGGAAGAACCTCAGCGACCCGTACGCCGAGTTGGGCAACACCAACTGGAACAACTACACGGTCTCCACCGACGCGCTGCTGGAGCAGTCCGGCTACGTCGAGGTGCTGGGCCGGGTCGGTGCCCAGGAGCTGAACCACCCCGGCTGGCTCAACGCCTACCACCTGCGGGTCAGCGACGGCGGTGCGTGGTCGATCTTCCGGAGCAACACCTCCGGGCAGAACACCACCATCCGCAGCGGTAGCGTCGCCTCGCTGGGGACCAACCGCTGGCACACCGTGGCCCTCGGCTTCTCCGGCAGCACCCTGACGGCGACGATCGACGGTACGACGGTCGCCACGGTCAGCGACTCGACGTTCGGGTCGGGCCTCGTCGGCATCGGTACCAGCCAGGGCGAGACCGCACAGTTCGACAACCTCTCCGTCACCGCCAGCGGGGGCAGCAACCCGCCCCCCAGCGGCACCGGGGTACTGCGCGGCGTCGGCTCCAACCGCTGCCTGGACGTCCCCAACTCCAGCCAGACCGACGGTACGTTCCTCGACATCTGGGACTGCAGCACCGGGGCCAACCAGCAGTGGACGCTGACCTCCAGCAACCAGCTGACCGTCTACAGCGGCAAGTGCCTGGATGTGCCCGGGCATGCCAAGACCGCCGGTACCAAGGTGGAGATCTGGACCTGCAACGGCGGCGCCAACCAGCAGTGGCAGGTCAACTCCGACGGCAGCGTGGTCGGGGTCGAGTCCGGGCTGTGCCTGGACGTGACCGGTAACGGCACCGCCAACGGCACCGCGGTGGAGCTGTGGACCTGCAACGGCGGCAACAACCAGCACTGGACGCGCAGCTGACCTAGCTGGGCAGACGGACCGGGTGTGCCTTGTCGGCACACCCGGTCCTGTCGTCTCAGGGCGACAGGCTGGGCGCCGCGGCGAGGTAGAGCTTGCGGTCGGCGCCGATGACCGTCATCAGCGGACCGGCCGCGGCGGCCTGCTGCGGAAGGTTGTCACCGCCGCCGACGTCCAACGTGGCTGACCGCTTGCCGGTCGTCAGGTCCAGCAACGACACCTGCCATACGGTGGTGCTGCCCCGAACCGTGACCGAGCGGAGCACCGCGTAACGGCCGGCCGCGCCGATCACCGTGGTGCTGCGGGTGCGCCCCGGGTCCGCCAGGCTGAGCACCGTCGCACCGTTGGTGGCGTCGACCACCTCGATGCCGGTCGACTCGCAGCCGATCTGCGGCGGGAAACTGCTCTCCCCGTAGACGGCGCCGCCGCCGAGCACCAGCCAGAACGGGTCGGTGGAGAAGTCACCGAACTGGGCGGCCGGCATCTTGCTCCAATCCAGCCGCTTGCCGTCCCGGGTGTCCACGGCCACCACCGACTTGGTGTCGGTGGTCTGCTTGTCGTAGCTGACGCAGACCAGGTGGTCGCCGCAGGGATGCACGTAGTTGACCTTGTCGCCCGGGTTGAAGGCGACCGGCGAGCTCCACGCCGGCTTCAGGTTGTCCAGGCGGTACGCCGTGACCTGGCCCTTGCCGCCGGAGGCCGGGTCGTTCACCGCGCCGATCAGCAGTCCGTCGAACGCGGTCCAGATGTCGTCGTTGACGTCGTCGTCCACGGTCACCTTGCCACTGACGGTGACCTTGCCCGCCCCGTTGACCACCTGGGCCGCCCCGCCGGAGGCGTCCAGCTGGACGAACCGGTCGGGGTTGACGCCCAGCGACTCGGCGAAGCCCTCGTCCGGGGCGGGCAGGTTGCCGGGCGCGGCCACCCAGGTCAGCTCCGGCTTGACCGGGTGCCAGGCGTTGATCGACGCGATCGGGGTGGAGGCCCACGCCTGCTTTCCGGTGCGCAGGTTCACCCGCAGCGTGCGGTACGGCTGCCAGGCGGTGGCCACGATCGCGTCCGAGCCGAGGTAGGCGATGTCGGCGCGCTGGCTCCAGTCCAGCTTCTGCAGCAGGTGGCCGTCACCGGCCTGCAGCACCACCCGCATGTCCTTGCCGCCGTCGCTGGCGGACTTCTCGCCGTCCACCAGGAGCAGGTCGTTCACCACCCGCAGGCTCGCCTCGGCCGGCTCGATGGGCACGTCCTGCTTCCACTTCTGCGCCCCGGTGGCCGGATCCAGGGCGTACACGGTGGTCACGCCGCCCGCGGTGGCGGAGTAGAAGACCGCCGAGGTCGACGCGGTGACCGCCACCGCGCCGGCGCCCGACAGGTCGATCGGCGCGCCGACCGCCCGCAGCTTCGCGCCGCTGCCGGAGGATCCGCTGCCCCCGGTGCCGCCGCTGGCGCCGATGCCGGCGATGTTGCCGAGTTTGCGGGCGCCGGTGCGCAGCAGTTTGGTACCACCCCAGCCCAGCGCCAGCACGACCGCGAGCACAACCACCGTGATCACCGCCGGGCGGACCGGTGAGCGTCGCCGCGCCGGGACCGGCGGCGCTACCGGCGGTGTCCAGCCGACCGGTGCCGGGGCGGCGTACGGCCTGGGCGGGACCGCACCGACAGGTGGCGCGGCCACCCGCTGGTGCGGTCCCGGCCGGGCCGCGGCGGCGGGCGGCCCCTGCGACGCCCAGACCGCGCCGCTGACCGGCGAGATCCGGTACGGCAGCACCGACACCGGCGCCCCGGACAGCTCACCGGTACCGGGTGGTGGTGCGGGTAGCCGGGGCGGTGCGGGGGGCACCAGGAGGCCGCCGAAGGCGACGGGGAGTTCGGGCTGCTCGGGGACGGTCGGCGCCACCCCGAACCGGGCGTGCAGCCGGCTGGCCGCCAGCGGGATCCGACTCGACCCGCCGACCAGCAGGATGCCGGCCAGCGTGCCGGGTGACAGGCCCGCCCGGTCCACCACCCGCCGGGCCTCGTCGACTGCGCGGTCGATCAGCGGCCGGGCCACCCGCTCCAGCTCCTCGCGGGTCAGGTGCAGGCTGTCCTCCGTACCGGGCACCTGGACCGGCGCCGACGGCGTACGGGAGAGCATCTCCTTGGCGGCCCGTACCTCGGTCCAGAACAGCCGGCGGTCCCGCAGCTCGCCGGTGCTGTGCGGGTCGACCAGCCGGCGCCAGGCCTGCGGCTGCCGCAGCGCGACGAGCTGGCCGAGGTGACCGACCAGCGCCGCGTCGATGTCCACGCCGCCGAGGTCGTCCAGGCCGCCCACGGCGGCCACCCGCAGCCCGTCCGGGTCGTGCCGGACCACCGTGACGTCCAGAGTGCCGCCGCCGAAGTCGAACACCAGCAGGCTGCGCCCCACCCCGACCGGCCGGCCGAGCACCTCCACGCAGTAGTGCGCGGCGGCGGTCGGCTCGTCCACCAGCCGTACCTCGGGCAGGCCGGCCGCGCGGGCCGCCGCGCGGAGCACCTCGCGGCGCTGTCCGGCCCAGTCGGCGGGGCAGGTCAGGGTCACTTCCCGGGGCGTACCCTGCTGGGCTGCGGCCTCCGCGACGACGCGCCGCAGCAGCGCGGCGAGCAGCTCCACCACCGGCACCGGCGCGTCGCCCAGCAGCACCGCGCCGTCGTCCACGCAGCGCTTCGGGTACGGCTCGAAGCGGCTCGGGGCCAGCGCGGACAGCCGCTCGGCGTCACGCCCCACCGACAGGGCGCCGTCGACGTCCCGGTACACCCCGGAGGGCAGCAGCGGTGAGCCGTCGAACAGCAGCGGGCGGGGCGCCTGGCCGGCGCGCCGCAGGACCGCCACCGTGTGACAGGTACCCAGGTCGATGACGAGCTGGTCGGACTGCGCCATCGCGACCTCCGGATCGGTGAACCGGGGCAGCGTAGCCGACGCCGGCCGGGTCCACCGAACTGGTCCGGCCGTGCCCGGTCAGAGCCGGCAGGCCACCTCGATCAGGCTGCGGTAGACGTACTGCGGAGTGATCCGCACCCAGCTCGTCCCCTCCGGCGAGGCCCGCAGCGGGGCGTGGGACACCGTCTCGCCAGCCGCCAGGCCCCGATTGAAGATGTCGACGGCCCGGCCGGTCGCCCGCGCGGTCGGGGTGGCCGCCACGGCCACCGCGACCGGCAGCGGAGCGCGCAGCTCCACTTGCACATGCCCGGAGTACCGCCGGTCGCCTCGCAGATAGTGCTGGGCCGCGCGGGCGATGTGCGGGGGGAGCTTGCCGCCGATGGGAGCCGGTTCTGGGCTCACCGTGACGGTCAGCGAGCCCAGCCGCAGCGGATGGGCCGGTGAGGCTTCGAACGTCCAGTAGGGATCACCGGTCGTCTGGCCCGTCGCGGTGACGCTGACGCCGTCCCGGGTATTCTTGACCGTCACCGCCATCACCGTCTCGTCCACCAGGGGTTCGACCGGCGGCGCGGTCACCGGCGGCAGTCCCAGCGCCGGGCGCACCAGGGCCATCTCCGCCAGCAGCCGGGCGCTCATGCCGATCGAGTCGAGGGCGACCTGCTTCACGTCGTAGCGCGCCTGCCGGGTCCGGTCGCCGCCGCGGCCACCCTCCCGACGCAGCAGCGCCGCCACCGCCTGCTCGCTGTGCTCACTGGTACGCAGCGCGTCGAACGCGTTGGCCGTGGCGTACTCCTCCACCCGGGCCAGGCTGGCCGGTACGGCGTCGCGCCGGCCCAGGCCCACCAGCGTCAGCAGCAGATACCGCTCGGCCACCGCCTGCTGCAGCGGGCTGCGGGCTGCGGCGGTCGCCTCCACGAACGCATCCCGGGCCCGATCGAGGTCGTGCTGCCGGGTGGCGCCCCGGCTGCCGGTGGCGTCGAGCAGGTACCGCACGCCCCGCCGCAGCGCCACGGTGTAGGACTGTTCCAGCAGTTCGTCCAGGCCGGACTCGATACGGTCGAGCCGCTCGTCGATACGTGACTCCGAGGCGGCCAGCGCCCGCACCAGCTCGCTGGAGAGCGCCCCGAGCTCGTCCTGGCCGGTCAGTAACTTGACCACCGCTTTCGCGCCATAGCTGCCGGCGATGACCAGCAGCGCCGAGATGGGTTCCACCGGCACAGCCCACCAGAGCAGCGCGCAACGAACAACGCAGCGACTACGATCCGACATCTCCCACGGGATCAGCCGACCGTGACCGGATGCGCGACGACCGCGTCGAACAAATAACCCAGGCTGTTGTACGGCGTCCGGTCGGGCTGGATCGCACCGGTGACGTCGGTGGCCCGGGCCCGCAGCGTGTACGTGCCGGCAGCCGGCCGCCACCGGAACTCCCAGCGCTGCCAGCCGTCCGGGGCGCTCGGCCCGATCGGGACGGCCCGCTGCCACGTCTGGCCGTCGGTACTCACCTCGACCCGGCGAATGCGTCCGTTGCCCGACCAGGACCGGCCGCGCAGCAGGTGCGGCTGGCCCGCGGCCAGGGTGGCCGGCCAGGGCAGTTCGAAGGCGCTCTTCACCACCTGTCGGCTGACCGGCTGGCCCTCGGTGGGGTAGTCGGGGCCGAAAAGGCGGTAGTACTGGGTGTTCCAGGCGGAGAAGAGCGGGGTGGTGGCGACCTCGATCTGGCCGAGCCACTTGATCGAGGAGATGCCGACCCAGCCGGGTACCACCAGCCGGAGCGGGAAGCCGTGGTCGGGTAGCAGCGGCTTGCCGTTCATCTCGTACGCCAGCAGCACGTCGTCGAGGGCCTTGGCGACCGGTAGTGGTCGGCGTACATGGCCCAGGTCGACACCGCCGGTGACGTAGGTCGGGTCCAGCCCCTCGGGCAGCACGTCGACGGCATCGTGCCGCAGGCCGGCCGCGCGTAGCACGGTCGAGAGCCGGACGCCGCGCCAGGACGCCACGCCGACCGCGCCGAGCTTCCAGGCCGTCCCGGTGACCGTCTGGCCCTGCTGGGAGGTGAAGAAGCTGCGCCCGTTGCCGGCGCACTCGACGGAAGCGACCTGGGTGTGTGCCGGCAGCCGGCGCAGCTGCCGGTAGCTGAACTCGATCGGCTTGTCGGCGGTGGGCGCGCCGTGCAGGCCGGTGCCGAAGAGCTTGAGCCGCCAGCTGTCGATGTCGATGGTCGGGGTGGAGGTGTGGTCGCGGACGAAGAACCGGTCGGTCGGGGTGAGGTAGCCCTGGCCGGCCATCGCCTCCCAGCGGGTCTCGGCGTTGGACCCGTACAGGTAGAACAGTTCCGGCGGGGTCGGCTTCACGATCGGCGCAACGGGGGTGTCCGCGTGCGCGGCCCGTGCGCTGGCCCCGACGAGTGCGGGGGTCGCCACCGCCGCACCCGCCGCGAGCGTGAGCAGCCGCATCAGGTCACGTCGGGAGACCCGGGGGTCGTCCGCCTGACCGGTCAACCACTGCGCGAACCGGAGCTGGTCGTACCCTGCCTCGTCGCGTGGGTCCATCGGGTACTCCCGAGCATCGAAGGGAATGGACCTTCAGCAAAAGTCATCCATCCCGACCTGTCAAGTAGAGATTCAGGGGCGGCGGGCCAGCCAGACGCGGCGGGCCGCGCGTACCGTCAGGTCGTCGCGGTCGGCGACACCGACCAGCTCCGCGTCAAGGTCGGCCAGCTCCTGCGGGGTGAGCAGGTCCGCCAGCCGGTCGCGCATCCGCTCCAGGCTCAGCTGGGCGTAGCGGCCGGTGGCCGGGGGCAGCGGCGGGCGCAGGGCGATGTCGAACTGCCGGCACTCTTCGACCCGGAAGCCGGCGGCAGCCATCCGCGCTCCCCAGTCCTCCCCCATGTGCATGCCGTGCTCGGTACGCATCCGGGCCAGCTCCGCGTGGCAGCGCTCCTCCAGCGCCGCGCCGCCCTCGGGTGGCAGGAACCGGGGGAAGGCGTCGTGCTCGGCGACCACGATCCGGCCGCCGGGGCGCAGCAGCGCGAGGGCCTGCGTCGGGCCGTGGTCGGGATCGGCCAGGTGGTGCATGGCGGCCGACGCCCACACCAGGTCGACCGGGCCCAGCTCGGGCCAGGGCTGGTCGAGGTCGGCCCGGATGGTACGGATCCGGTCGGCGAGGCCGGCCCGCTCGGCGCTGCGCCGGAGATGGTCGAGGATCTCGGCGTCCAGGTCGACGGCGAGGACCTCGGCGTCGGGCAGCTGGCGGGCCAGGGCCAGCGCCCCGGTACCGGTGCCCGCGCCCAGGTCGACGATGCGCGCCCGCCGCGGCAGCAGCGCTGTCACCCACGAGATGACCTCGTGGTGGTGCTCGCGCAGGACCTCGGCGTCGAGGTCGAGCAGCTCACCGAAGTGCGTGTGCGACATGCTCCGAGGGTATCGGCAGGCGCCTGCGCGGGTGTGTCCCCGCACCGGGCCGGGCGGGTCGGCCGGAGTCGGTCAGGGAGCCGGATGGGAGCGCGAACATCGGCGCCGCTGATTGGTTCAAGGCACTTTGGTCGATTGATAAGTCTTGACGCCTGTGGCGCTATCTGAGCATGCTGGCGGCGCACCGGTACTCGTCCACCGGTTCAGTCGCCGTTGTCGCGGAGGAGATCATGCCAATTCTGGGTGCCGAAGTGCGGCGCTTTTTGTTACCGCTAACATCGTCGGTGGTCGGTCGTCGACGGACCGTCCGCACGGCCCTGGCGGTACTCGCGGTGCTCGCGGCCGCGTTGTTCACCATGTTGCCGGCGACCGGCGGCGCCCGGCCGGCCGCGGCGGCGGCAGCCGCCATCACCGCCCCGCCGATGGGCTGGGCGTCGTGGAACACCTTCGCCGCGAAGATCGACTACAACGTGATCAAATCGCAGGTGGACGCGCTGGTGTCGTCGGGGATGAAGGATGCCGGCTACCAGTACGTCAACATCGACGAGGGCTGGTGGCAGGGCACCCGGGACTCGGGCGGCAACATCACCGTCAGCTCCAGCGACTGGCCCGGTGGTATGCAGGCCATCGCCGACTACATCCACAGCAAGGGCCTCAAGGCGGGCATCTACACCGACGCCGGCCGCGACGGCTGTGGCTACTACTACCCGACCGGCCGGCCGGCCGCTCCGGGCAGCGGCAGCGAGGGCCACTACGACCAGGACTTCCTGCAGTTCTCCCGGTGGGGCTTCGACTACGTGAAGGTCGACTGGTGCGGCGGCTCCGCCGAAGGGCTCAACGCGCAGACGGCGTACCAGGCGATCAGCGACTCGATCGGGCGGGCCACCGCGCAGACCGGCCGACCCATGGTCTACTCGGTCTGCAACTGGGGCGCGGCCAGCCCGTGGAACTGGGCACCCGGCATGTCGAACCTGTGGCGTACCAGCGGCGACATCATCTACTACGGCGAGCAGGCGTCGATGAGCCGGGTGCTGGCCAACTTCGACGCCGCCCAGCACCCGTCGGCGCAGAGCCCGGGCCGGGTCAACGACCCGGACATGCTGATCGTCGGCATGCCCAGCTTCACCGCGGCCCAGAACCGTACCCACATGGGCCTGTGGGCGATCTCCGGCGCGCCGCTGCTGGCCGGCAACCGGCTGGACACGATGAGCAGCGACACCCGGGCGGTACTGACCAACCGTGAGGTGATCGCCGTCGACCAGGACGCGCTCGGTAAGCAGGGCGTCAAGGTGGCCGAGGACTCCACCGGCCTGCAGGTCTACAGCAAGGTACTCAGCGGCGTCGGGCGTCGCGCGGTGCTGCTGCTCAACCGCACCAGCGCCGCGCACACCATCACCGCACGCTGGTCCGACCTGGGGTTGACCGGCTCAGCCGCGGTGCGCAACCTGTGGACCGCCACCGATCTGGGCAGCTTCACCACCAGTTACGCCACCACCGTCCCGGCCGGCGAAGCCGTCCTGCTCACGGTGACCGGCACCAACGGCAGCCAGTCGCCGTCGCCGTCAACATCGCCGTCAGCATCGCCGTCAACATCAGCCGGCAAGCGCATCGTCGGCACCCAGTCCGGCCGCTGCGTCGACGTACCGAACTCGGCCACCACCAACGGCACCCAGGTCCAGCTGTGGGACTGCAACGGCGCCGCCAACCAGTCCTGGACCGTGACCGCCGGCAAGGCACTCCAGGTGTTCGGGAACAAGTGCCTGGACGCCAACGGCAAGGGTACGACCAACGGCACCACGGTGATCATCTGGGACTGTAACGGCCAGACCAACCAGCAGTGGAACGTCAACTCCAACGGCACCATCACCGGCGTACAGTCCGGGCTCTGCCTGGACGCCAACGCCGCCGGCACGGCCAACGGCACCAAGCTGATCCTCTGGTCCTGCAACGGCCAGAGCAACCAGCGGTGGAGCCTCAGCTGAACCCGAGGTCGGTCAGGTCGCGGCAGCTGCCGCGGCCTGACCGGCCACGGTCGGACAGCGTCCCCGGCACGCAGCTGCTGAACACCCGCACCGAATCGGCCGGCGCTCGCCGGATCTCACCCCTCCGAGGCCGGACCGACCTCGGAGAACGGCTCGTCGGCCACCGGGCCGGCGCCGGAGCGCCCGCGCAGCCGGCGTACCACCAGGGCCGCCAGCAGTCCGCCCAGCAGCACGCCGAGAGCGGTCAGGGTGACCCACGGCAGCGGTGTCGCGGCCGCCACCGCGGTGACGGCGTGCTGCACCACCCGGCCCCCCGGCAGCGCCGCGACGCCACTGTCGTGGCTCTCCTGGCTGTCCTGCGACGGCGCCGCACCGGCCGGGGCCGTCGCACCGGCCGACCCGGCACTGGGCCCGTCGCCGACACCGAGCCACGCCGGACCCCCGGACGGGGCGGTGCCACCGGACGCGCCGGGAGGTGCGGAAGGTTGCGGTGACGACACCGCGCCCGACGGGCAGGCGCACGCGCTCGGCTCAGGCGCCGGCGCCGGCTGCGCCACGTCGAAGCCCAGCGCGGAGGAGCTGCCCACCGGATCGGAACAGCCGCCCATCCGCACCGTCAGCGGCGCGTCGTACCGGCCGGCCGGGCTGCCTGCCGGAAAGGACACCCGCAGCGCCACCGTGACCGTGGCGTCGGGCTGGATTTTCGGCACCGAGACGTCCTGGCTCTGCCAACCGTCCGCGCTGGCGGTCAGCGTCACGGCGCGTGGCGGCGCGCCACCCAGGGCGACGGACAGGCCCGGTTTGCCGCCTGTACCGGCCGCCGGAGCCACCAGGCGCACCCGCAGCGCCAGGCCGGTCAGCTGGGCGGAGCCCGGGTTGGTCAGGGTTGCCGAGACGGCGCCCGTCCCGCCGGCCGACACCGCAGCCACCGAGGGTTCGGCGGCGGTGATGCCGACCGTGGCGTCGCAGGGGTGCTTGGCCAGGACGGCGGCGCCGGCCGGCGCCGGGGTCGCCAGTGCCCCACAGCCCGACAGCAGACACAGCATCGCAGCCGCCACACCCGCACGTCGCATCGCCCAGCCGCCCCGGAAATTGATGATCGTCCCCCCGAGGAGACGGTATCAGGCCGCTCCGGTGCTTGCCCGGTGACGCAGTGTCGCGCCGCCGTCCCCGGCCGCCGCGTCGGACAGGGCCGGGCGGCGGGCCATCGCCGCCCACAGGCCGGCGTACCGGCCGCCCCGCGCCAGCAGCTCCTCGTGGGAGCCGTCCTCGACGATCAGCCCGTTGTCGACCACCAGGATCCGGTGCGAGGCCCGGGCGGTCTGCAGCCGGTGCGCGATGAGCAGCGTGGTCCGCCCGCTGGCGACCAGGCCCATCGCGCGCTGCACCCGCGCCTCGGTGGCCAGGTCCAGGTTGGCGGTGGCCTCGTCCAGCAGCAGGATCGCCGGGTCCACCAGCAGCGCCCGGGCCAACCCCAGCAGCTGCCGCTGCCCGGCCGAGAGGGTCCGGCCCTGCTCGCCGATCGGGGTCAGGTAGCCGTGCGGCAGGCCGGCCACGAACTCGTGCGCGCCGACCGCCCGCGCCGCGCGCTCCACCTCCAGGTCGCCGGCGTCCGGGCGGCCGTAGGCGATGTTGGAGCGGATGGTCCCGGAGAACAGGAACGGCTCCTGCGGCACGAAGCCCAACTGGTGCCGGTAGGCGGCCAGGTCCAGCGAGGGCAGCGGTACGCCGTCGATGCGTACCGTGCCGGCGGTCGCGTCGTAGAACCGGGCCACCAGCTTGACCAGGGTCGACTTGCCCGCCCCGGTGGTACCCACCAGGGCGACCACCTGGCCGGGCGGGATGGTCACGCTGACCTCGTCCATGGCGGTCAGGCCGGTGCTCTCGTAGCGGAAGCTGACCTGGTCGAGGCTGATTTCCCCGCGCAGCCGGCCCGGGACGACCGGGTGGTCCGCCTCCGGGGTGGCGCTGGGCGTGGCCAGCAGTTCACCCAGTTGCCGGACCGCCACGGTGGCCTGCAGCCACTGGTCGAAGACGGTGGACAGCTGCTGGATCGGGTTGAAGAACTGGTCCACGTAGAGCAGGAAGGCGATCAGCAGGCCGGCGCTGAGCTGCCCGTCCCAGACCAGGTGCGCACCGACGGTCAGCGCGATGGCCTTGGCGACCACGTTCAACAGCTGCAGGAACGGGAAGTAGCGGGCCAGCAGCTCGGCGGAGCGGGACCGGGCGGCGCAGTAGTCGTCGGCGAGCCGCTGGAACCGCGCCTCGTTGGCCGGCTGCTGGTTGTACGCCTGGCTGACGGTGACCCCGGCCAGGCTCTCCTGCATGTCGGCGTACAGCGTCGAGATGCGGGCCCGGGCGACCAGGTAGTTGCGGGTGGAGGCGCGCCGGAACAGCAGCGTGGCGGCGACCAGCGGGAGCAGCACCACCGCGACGGCCAGCGCCAGGCCGGGGCTGAGCACGGCCACCACGACGGCGATGCCCAGGCAGGTCAACAGGCTGCCCATCGCGTTGACCAGGCCCTGCTGGAGCAGCTGGGCGAACGCCTCGACGTCGGAGGTCATCCGCGTCATGATCTTGCCGGCCTGGTGCTTCTCGTAGTAGTTGAGGGACAGCTTCATCAGGTGTTCGAAGGTGCGTTCCCGCAGCCGGAACAGCGCCCGTTCGGCGGTGCGCTGGGTGTGCAGGGTCATCGCCCGGGCGTTGGCCCACACCAGCAACTGGACCACCAGCAGCGTCGCACAGACCACGGCCAGCGCCCGCTGGGAGCCGCGCAGTAGAGCGTGGTCGACGCCCACCCGGATCAGCGCCGGGGTGCACAGGCCGCTGACCGCGTCCACGATGATGAGCGCCAGGGACAGCAGCAGCGGCCGGACGAACGGCCGGAACACGCTGCGCATGCCGAAGCCGGCGGCGGCCCGGGACTCCACGGCGTCGACCGCGGGTTCGCCGGCCAGCGGTGGCAGCCGGTCGACCGCCGCGCGCAGCTGCGCCGATTCGGTGGCCAGGCCGGCCAGCCGGGCCGAGTCGGCGCCCATGCCGCCGCCGTGGCCGCCGACCTGCGCGCCCGGGTCGCTGGCGTAGCTGCTCACCTTGGCGGTGCCGAGCCGGGACACGTCGGGTGGCCAGGCCGCCGGGTCGACGGCGGCGACCGGCGGCGCGGCCGGGGTGAGCTGGTCGGCGTCCGGCCCGGTGAGCAGTTCGCGGAACAGTTCCGAGCGGGCCAGCAGCTCCTCGGTGGTGCCCTGCTCGACGATCCGGCCGCCGTCGAGCACGATCACCCGGTCGGCCAGCTGCAGGGTGGAGTAGCGCTTGGCGATGAGCACCGTGCTACGCCGGGCGAGCACGTCTTCGAAGGAGCGGTGGATGGCGTGCTCGGTGTGCGCGTCGATGGCCGACGTGGCGTCGTCCAGGACGAGTACCCGCGGATTGGTCAGCGCCGCCCGGGCCAGCGCGATGCGCTGGCGCTGCCCGCCGGAGAGGGTGTAGCCACGCTCGCCCACCACCGTGTCGTACCCGTCGGGCAGGCCGGCGATGAAGCCGTGGGCGTGCGCGGCCACGGCCGCGTGTTCGATCTCGTCGGCCGACGCGCCGGGCCGGCCGAAGGCGATGTTCTCCCCGATCGTGGTGGAGAACAGGAACCCCTCTTCGAAGACGATGCCGACGCCGCTGCGCAGTGAGGTCAGCGTGTAGTCACGGGCGTCGCGCCCGTCCAGCAGCAGCGTTCCGGCGGTCGGGTCGTGGAAGCGGGCCAGCAGCAGGGCCAGCGTCGACTTGCCGGAGCCGGAGGCGCCGACGATGGCGACCCGCTCCCCCGGCTCGATGCGCAGGGTGATGTCGCGCAGCACCGGCTCGCCGCCGCCCGGGTAGGCGAAGTCGACGTGGTCCAGTTCGATCAGCCCGCTGGGGTGGGCCAGTTCGACCGCGTCGGGCCGCTGCTGGACCTGTGACGACGTGCCGAGCAGCTCGACGATCCGGGCGGCGCCGGCGCGGGCCTGCTGGCTGGTGGCCAGGATGCCGGAGAGGAACCGGACCGGCCCCATCAGCTGCAGCACGTAGCTGGAGAAGGCGAGGAAGACGCCGAGCTTGATGTCGTGGCGCATCACCAGCACGCCGCCGACGGCGAGTACGCCGAGCTGGGTCAGGCCCGGGATCGCCTCCAGGGCGGCACCGAACACGGCGGTGATCCGGGCGGTGCGTACCCGGGATTGGAACAGCGTGCGGGCGGCGGCGCGCAGCGACTCCTGCTCCTGCGCCTCCTGCCCGAACGCCTTGACCACCCGGACGCCGGTGACCGCCTCCTCCACCACCCCGGCGACGGCTCCCCGGTACACCTGGTCGCTGAAGCTGGCCGGGAACGACTGCCGGCGGAACCGCAGCGTGACGAAGAAGAACACCGGCACCGCCACCGCCATCACCAGCGCCAGCACCGGCGACAGCGCCACCATCGCGATCAGCGCGACGACCAGCAGGGTGAGGTTGCCGCAGGCCATGCCCAACTGCTGCAGGAACATCTGGATGAGGGTGAGGTCCGAGGTGGCCCGGCTCATCACGTCGCCGGTACGGAACCGGTCGCGCCCGCTGGCGTCCAGGTGCTGCATGTGCCGGTGTACCCGCACCTGCAGGTCCCGCTGGCCGCGGACCGCGGCCCTACCGGCGACGGAGCGGCGCAGGTAGTTGCCGGTGAAGCTGAGCAGGCCGGCGCCCAGCAGGACGGCCACCCAGGTGGCCAGCGGGCGCCGGTGGGACAGGATCGCGTCGTCCATGATCACGCTCTGCACCAGCGGCAGCATCGCCTGCATGGTCTGCGCCGCGACGGCCAGGGCGATGCCCGTCCAGATCGCCCGGCGGTTGCGCGGCCGCAGCAGCGGCACGATCATCCGGAGCGCGCCGCTGCTGCGACCCGCCGCGTCGGTCCTCATGTCGCTTCCTCGTCTTCCCGACCCCGGAGCAGCCACGATCTCCCGTTGCTCCTACCGGATCACTATGGTTTCCGGGTACGAGCGTATACACTGCGATACGTACCGTCAACACGCGCGCTCCAGAGCGCCGGCTCGACGGAATGCGGCGCAACCCAGCACTATGGAGCCAGCGGAACGACACCGGAGGAGAACGCGATGGCACGGCGCGCCGGGACGGACACCCCGATCACCCGCCCCCACGACGCGACCGACCTGCAGTACGCCCTGCTCCGTGAGCACATCGTGGAGGGCCGCTTCCCGCCCGGCACCGCCCTGCTGGAAACCGCACTGAGCGCCCGGTACGGCGTCTCCCGCACCCCGATGCGGGAAGCGCTGGGCCGGCTGGCCCAGGAAGGGCTGATCGAGCGCTCCACCCGCGGCTTCCAGGTGCGCCGGCGTACCCCTGAGGAGATCGTGGACATCTACGACGCCCGGATCGCGCTGGAGTCCACCAGCGCCGGCCTGGCCGCCGTCCGGCGCACCGAGTTCGACCTCGTCCGCCTCACCCATCTGCTGCAGGAGCGGCGCGACGCCGGTGTCCCGGCCAGCCACGGCCAGTTGAGCCGGGCCTGGCACGACGCGCTGCGCGCGGCGGCCCACAACCAGACGATCCTGGACCTGCTGACCCGCCTGGACACGCTGCTGGAGATCTACCGGTCCAAGAAGCGGGCGGCCGACGACCAGTCGGTCACCGACCACGAGGCGATCCTCACCGCGATCCGCGACCGTGACCCGGCCGCCGCCGAGGAGGCGATGCGCGAACACCTGCGGCACATGCGCGACCGCCGCATCGCCAACCTGCTCGCCGAGCGCAGCTGACCGGCGTCACGGACGACCACGCAGACCTGGACGCCGCTGCCACCCGACCGATCAGCCGGGAAGTCCGGACAGGCATGCGTTGCACCGCTGCAGCATCACGCGGCGCGCTGCGGCGGTGCGTGTACCAGCGGCGTCGGCCGACTGCGGGCGGCCGGGCGCGCCCAGGCACGGCTGCGGGCCCGGTCCCGGCCGATGCGGTCCAGCAGGGCGCTGTAGGCCGTCGTCATCCGGGACTGGCTGAACCGGGCCCGGCTGCGCAGCAGGGCCGGGCTGAACTCAGGCCGGCGGGCGACAGCCTCACTCCAGGCGGCGGCGATCTCGTCCGGGTCCCAGCCGGTCAGCAGGCCGTGCCCGGCCACGATGGCGGCGCAGTCGCCCACGTCGGTGCTGACCGGCACCGCGCCGCACATCATGCCTTCGATCAGGCACAGTGGCGCCGCCTCGCCGACCGTGGAGGTCAACGCCACCACGTCGGCGGCCGCGTACACCTCCTCCATCTCGCGGCGCAGGCCCAGCAGGCGCAGCCGGTCGAACAGCCCGGGCTGGTCGGCGAAGACGTGTCGGGCGGTCTCCACCAACTCGGTGTTGGCCTCGCCCATGCCCGCTCCGCACATCAGCACCTGCCCGTCCGCCCGGCCGGCCAGGAACCGGCGGGCCGAGGCGAGCAGCAGGGGCACGTTCTTCATCGTGTCGTACCGGGCGGCGAACAGCACCACGGCGGCCGGCGTCGGCAGGCCGAGCGCGCGCCGGATGGCCGAGCGGCGCTCGGGCGGCACCGGCCGGAACCGGTCCAGGTCCACGCCGTTCGGAATGACCAGGAGCAGCCCGGCCGGCACCCCGGCCGCCTGGTAGGCCACCCGGGTCGACTCGGCACAGCAGACGGCGGCGCTGATCCGTCCCTGCGCCACCGCCCGGCGCAGTTCGATGAGCGCGTCCGCCTGGTTGTGCGGGTCCGAGCGGTGCAGGCAGACGATGGTCGGCCGGGCCGGCAGGTCCGGGTGGTTGACCAGGCGCAGCGGCTGCTCCTTCAGGGAGCACAGCACGTCGGCCCGGCGCAGCCGGCGGGCGGCCCAGGACAACTCGGCCGGGTTGAAGGGCGCGGCGCTGCCCGTGCCGTCGAAGACCCGACCGAGGGAGGACACCCGTACCCCGGCGGCGCGCAGCTGGCGGTAGCACTGGTCGTCCTGCATCCGCTGCGGCAGGGTTTCCCGCAGCATCTCCCGGTGGATGCTCACCACCGAGTGGGCCTGCCGGCCCTGCTGGTGCAGGCGGGCGAGCACGCTGCTGTGCAGGATCCGTGCGCCGCCGGCGAAGAACCCTTCGTAGATCGATGCCACCCGCAGTCCGCTCATCGCCCAATCGTGAGTCACAACCGCGGATTGGGCACGTCACGCCACACGAACTGAAGATAATCATCGATCAGCCGTCGGGTTACGCGCGGACAGATCCCGGATGACGGGGCGTCGAGGGCACTTCGGCGTACCGGAACGGGGCGGGCGATCCCGGCCACCCGACCCCGTCCCGGGCGCTGGCGTCAGTCCTTGCCCGACTCGATCGCGGCGCGGTCGAGGGCGTCGGGGGCCACCGGCACCGGCTCGACGCCGTCGCCGCCGGAGCTGATGGCCTCGGCGCCGCCGAAGGACAGCCGGCCGATCAGTCCGCTCTCGGTGGCCAGCTGGCTGCCGGCGGTGTAGAGCTCCAGCTTGCTGCGCGAGTCGGCGATGTCCAGGTTGCGCATGGTCAGCTGACCGATCCGGTCGTCCGGGCTGAACGCCGGGTAGTGGCTGCGCTCCATGGACAGCTTCTCCGGGTGGTAGCTCAACTCCGGGCCGCGGGTGTCGAGGATGGAGTAGTCCTGGCCGCGGCGCAGCCGCAGCGTCACGCTGCCGGTGATCGGGTAGCCGACCCAACGGTCCAGGCTCTCCCGGATCATCAGGGCCTGCGGGTCGAACCAGCGGCCCTCGTAGAGCAGCCGGCCGAGTCGGCGACCCTGCGAGTGGTACATCTCGACGGTGTCCTCGTTGTGGATGGCGTTCACCAGCCGCTCGTAGGCCACGTGCAGCAGCGCCATGCCCGGCGCCTCGTAGATGCCCCGGCTCTTGGCCTCGATGATGCGGTTCTCGATCTGGTCCGACATGCCCAGCCCGTGCCGGCCGCCGATCAGGTTGGCCTCCCGGAGCAACTCGACGGCGTCGGGGAACTCGCGGCCGTTGATACGCACCGGCCGGCCGTGGGCGAACTCCACGGTGACGTCCTCGGCCGGGATCTGCACCGCGGCGTCCCAGAACGCCACGCCCATGATCGGCGAGACGACCTCGACCGAGGTGTCCAGGTGTTCGAGGGTCTTCGCCTCGTGCGTGGCGCCCCAGATGTTGGCGTCGGTGGAGTAGGCCTTCTCCGCCGAGTCGCGGTAGGGCAGGTCGCGCTGGACCAGCCAGGCCGACATCTCGTGGCGGCCGCCGAGTTCGGCGACGAACGCCCCGTCCAGCCACGGCTTGTAGATGCGCAGGCGCGGGTTGGCGAGCAGGCCGTAGCGGTAGAAACGCTCGATGTCGTTGCCCTTGAAGGTGGACCCGTCGCCCCAGATGGAGATGTCGTCGGACTGCATCGCCTGCACCAGCAGGGTGCCGACCACGGCCCGGCCCAGCGGCGTGGTGTTGAAGTAGGCCAGGCCGCCGGAGCGGATGTGGAAGGCTCCGCAGGCCAGCGCGGCCAGCCCCTCCTCCACCAGGGCCGCCTTGCAGTCGACCAGCCGTGCCTGCTCGGCGCCGTAGCTGAGCGCACGGTTGGGTACGGCGGCGAGGTCCGGCTCGTCGTATTGACCGACGTCCGCGGTGTAGGCGAATGGGACGGCGCCGTGCTCGCGCATCCAGGCGACCGCGACGGAGGTATCAAGGCCCCCGGAGAACGCGATGCCGATTCGTTCCCCGACGGGTAGTTTGCGGAGGACCTTTGACATGCCGCCCAGTCTAGGTGACCGGGGATTTCCCCAGCGTCGGGGCCGACCGGGGCGAACTGGCCGGCACTGCGCGACGGCCGGCCACGGAGACGGGCCGCACGCCACGCCGCCGCCCGCCGGCGGCTATCCGGTCGCCGGTGCCAGTTCGCTCAACAGCGCCGTGACCCGGTCCCGGATCTCGTCGCGGACCGCGCGGACGACCTCGATCGGCTGCCCGGCCGGGTCGGTGAGCTGCCAGTCCTGGTAGCGGATTCCAGGGAAGTAGGGGCAGGCGTCCCCACAGCCCATCGTCACCACCACGTCGCTGCCCTCGGCCAGCTCCGCGTCGAGCTTGCGGGGTACGGCGGCGGTGATGTCGATGCCGACCTCGGCCATCGCCCGTACCGCGACCGGGTTGATCTTCTCGGCGGGTTCCGAGCCGGCGGACCGGACCTCGACGCGGTCACCGCCGAGCTGCCGCAGCCACCCGGCGGCCATCTGGGAACGGCCGGCGTTGTGCACGCATACGAACAGCACGGTGGGCCTGGCACTGGTCATCGTCCGCTCCGCAGGGTTGTGGTGGATTCGTCGGTCACGTACTCCGGCCCGCCACGGCCGGTTCCGGGTTGGGCACGTCCGCTTTCCGGCGCGGTGGCCCGGTGCGGAACCACGGCGTCGGCCGCGGTCGCGCCGGCCCGCGGATAGAGCAGCACCAGCAGGGCCAGCCCCACTGCCGCACCGATCCCCTGCGCCGCCACGAACGCCGGTACCGAGGCGGGGGCGATGCCGGCGAAGGTGTCGGTGAAGGCTCGTCCGACGGTGACGGCGGGATTGGCGAACGAGGTGGAGGAGGTGAACCAGTAGGCCGCGCCGATGTAGGCGCCGACGGCGGCCGGCGCGACGGTGGCCCGGCCGGACCGGGCCACCGCGAAGATCAGCAGGACGAGCCCGGCAGTGGCGACGACTTCGCCGAGCCACAGGTGCGCGGCGGCCCGGTCCCGGCCGGAGAAGTGCACCGCAGCCAGGCCGAACATGAGGTTGGCCAGCACACAGCCACAGATCGCCCCGGCGACCTGCGCCACCAGGTAGCCGGCCAGTTCGGGGCCGGTCAGCCCGGTGCGGGTACGGCGGCCCAGCAGCCAGTCGACCGCCGACACCACCGGATTGAAGTGCGCCCCGGAGACCGGGCCGAACATCAGGATGAGGGCGCCCAGGGCCAGGGCGGTGGCCACCGAGTTCTCCAGCAACTGCAGGCCGGCATCGGTGGGCGACAGCGTGGTGGCCATGATGCCGGAGCCGACCACGGCGGTGACCAGCAGCGCGGTACCGAGAAACTCGGCAGCCAGGCGGGCGGCCGGCCGGCGGTCGCCCGGCGGGTCCGCGGGGGCTTCAGTCATCGGTTACTCCGGAAAGGGTTGCGCGGCGGTCGGTGCGGGCGGCGAGGTGGCCGGTTATCCGACGCTGGCCGGTTGGTGGACGCCGAGCAGGGCGCCGAGCTGCGCGAGGAAGTCCGGCCGGGCGCGGTAGTAAACCCAGGTGCCGCGCCGTTCGCCGTCGACCAGGCCGGCTTCGCGCAGGATCTTCAGGTGGTGGGAGATCGTCGGGCCGGACAGGTCGAACGGCTCGGTGAGATCGCAGACACAGATCTCGCCCTGCGCGGCCGAGGCGATCATCGACATCAACTGCAGTCGTACCGGGTCGCCCAGCGCCTTGAAGGCCGGGGCCAGCAGTCCCGCGGTCTCCGCCGGGATGCGCTTGACGCCGATCGGGGCACAGCAGGCCGCCGACGTGGTCAGGTCGGTGAGTTCCAGGGTCACCCGCTGCTTAGACATATCTCTAGCTTGACAGATCTCAAAACAGCGTGCAAGGCTCTGTTTTGACAGACATCAAGACAGCCGGTACGCGACCGGCGCGGGCCAGGCCGGCCGCGTCGACGGATGTCACCGAACGAAGGGTGCACACGATGGAGAACAAGCAGTCCGCCGGCGAGCCGACGGTGACGCCAGCCGTAGCCGACGGCTCCGGTTGCTGCGGGGACCGCAGCGGGACAGGCCCGACAGCGAGCGTGGCGCAGACAAAACCGTGCTGCGGGACACCGGAGCAGGCGGCGGCGTCACAGTCGTGCTGCGGTACAGCGGCGCGGACCGATGCCGTCGCCAGCGGCGCCGGGTGCTGCGGGTAGGCCACCCGGGGATCAGGTACGCTCAGATCGTCTATCGGCGATGAACGATGATGGTGGGCGATGACAGACATCCGGACAACCCTGCTCGACCGGACAGCGGCTGTGGAGTATGCCTCCTGGTTCCGGGCGCTGGCCGACCCGAGCCGGGTGCAGATCGTGGAGTACCTGGCCCGGCAGGGTCGGCCGCTGACCGTCGGCGAGATCGTCACGGCGGCCGGGCTGGCCCAGTCGACCGTCTCACAGCACCTGAAGGTCCTCGCCGAGGTACGGTTCGTGCTCGTCGACGCGGTGGGCAACGCCCGCCAGTACCGGATCAACCAGGCGTGCGTCTCCTGTTTCCCGTCGGCCGCCGACGTGGTGATGGGCCGGCCGGCGCCGAGCGCGGCGGGAGGCTGCCGGTGAGCGTCACCATCCGCCCGATGACGCCGGCCGACGGCGACCGGGTGCTCGCGATCTACCAGGCCGGCCTGGACGCCGGAGACGCCAGCTTCGAGACCACAGCCCCCGACTGGGCCAGCTTCGACGCCGGGAAACTGCCCGAGCACCGGTTCGTCGCCGTCGACGACGGCGGCGTGGTCGGCTGGGTGGCCGTCTCCCGCCTGTCCACCCGGGCGGTCTACGCCGGCGTGGTCGAGCACTCGGTCTACATCGACCCGGCCGCGCGCGGGCGTGGCATCGGCCACCGCACTGATGCGGGCGCTGATCGCCGCCACCGAGCAGGCCGGCATCTGGACCATCCAGGCCGGCATCTTCCCGGAGAACACCGCAAGCCTGGCACTGCACCAACGGCTGGGGTTCCGCACCATCGGCATCCGCGAACGGCCCGGCCGCCACCACGGCCGGTGGCGCGACGTCGTACTGATGGAACGGCGCAGTCCGGTCGTCACGTAAATCCCCGGGCACGGCGCTCCCGCGCCTGACTCCACCGCCTTGTTTCGACAATTTTCTAGACATGGAGCAGTCCGATGGACACCCTGGACAGCCTGCCCGTCGCCGTCATCGGCGCCGGACCGGTGGGCCTGGCCGCCGCCGCCCACCTCGCCGAGCGCCACCAACCTTTCCTCGTCCTGGAGGCCGGCGACGGACCGGCCGCCACGGTGCGGCAGTGGGCACACGTACGGGTCTTCTCCCCGTGGCGGTACAACGTCGACGTCGCCGCCCGGCGGCTGCTGACCGCGGCCGGCTGGGTCGAACCCGACCCCGACGTGCTGCCCACCGGCGCCCAACTGGTGCGCGACTACCTGCAGCCGCTGGCCGACCTGCCGGTGGTCAAGCCGCACCTGCGCTGCCGCGCCCGGGTCACCGCCGTCACCCGCCTCGGCCTGGACCGGGTACGCAGCGGCGGCCGCGCCTCGGCGCCGTTCCTGCTGCGCCTGGCCGACGGTCGGGACGTCCTGGCCCGCGCCGTCGTGGACGCCTCCGGCACCTGGTACACCCCGAATCCGTTGGGTGGCTCCGGCATCCCGGCGCACGGCGAAGCCGACGCCGCGGCGTTCATCGAGGCGGCCATGCCGGACGTGCTCGGCAGCGCCCGCGGGCGGTTCGCCGGCCGTACCACGCTGGTCGTCGGCTCCGGCTACTCAGCCGCCACCACCCTGCTCGACCTGGCCGACCTCGCGGCCACGCACCCCGGCACCGAGGTGCTCTGGGCGCTCCGCGCCGCCAGCGCCGAGCGCAGCTACGGCGGCGGTACCGCCGACGCACTGCCCGCCCGTGGCGCCCTCGGCAGCCGGCTGCGCGACCACGTGCGGGCCGGCACCATCACCCTGCACACCGGCTTCTCCACCGGAACCGTCACCACCACCGCCGACGGCCGGGTCACCGTCTCCGCCGGCACCGGCATCACCCCGGTCTCCGAGGGCACCAGCATCACCGCCGACCGGGTCGTCCGCGCCACCGGATTCCGGCCGGACTACGGCTTCCTCGGCGAACTGCGCCTGGACCTGGACCCGGTCCTCGCCGCCACCCGGGCGCTGGCCCCGCTGATCGACCCCAACGAGCACTCCTGCGGTACCGTCCCGCCGCACGGCGTCGACGAACTCGCCCACCCCGAGACCGGCTTCTACGCCATCGGCGCCAAGAGCTACGGCCGCGCCCCGACCTTCCTGCTGGCCACCGGCTACGAGCAGGCACGCTCGGTGGCCGCCGCACTGGCCGGCGACTGGGCAGCCGCCCGGGAGGTCCATCTCGAACTGCCCGAAACCGGCGTCTGCTCCAGTACCGTCACCGTCGACGCCGACGGGCGTCCCACCGCCGACAGCGAAGGCGGCTGCTGCGGCCCCACCCAGCGCGGCCTGGCCACCGGCGTCGCCGGAGGACTGTTGCCGGCGCCCCTGCAGCTCCTGCCGGTCGGTGCCCTGCCGGGGCCGGAGCCGGCGACCGGCGGCTGCTGCGGCTGAGGTGACCGCCTCCCGGCTGCTGCCCGCCGACCCTACGACGGCCGGCGGGCGGATGACCCGCCGTGCGGTGGTCGTCCTCGGGGTCACCCAGACCGTCGGGTACGGCGCGCTCTTCTACGCCTACGCCGTCCTGCTCACCCCGATGGCCGCCACGCTGCACGCCGGCACCGCCACGGTCACCGGGGCGCTCACCTGCTCCGTGCTGGCCGGCGCGGTGGCGGCCGTCCCGGTGGGACGGTGGCTGGACCGGCACGGCGGGCGGGGCCTGATGACCCTCGGCTCGGTCGCCGCCAGCGCGCTGCTGGCCGCCGGGTCCCAGGTGCACAGCGTCACGCAGCTCTACCTGGTGTGGGCCGGCATCGGTATCAGCAGCGCGGCGGTGCTCTACGAAGCCGCGTTCGCCGTGATCATCGCCACCCGTCCCCGGCAGCAGGCCGGTGCGCTGCTGGCCGTCACCATCGTGGCCGGCTTCGCCTCCACCATCTTCTATCCGCTCACCGGCTACCTCACCGACCGGTACGGCTGGCGCACCGCCCTCCTGGCCCTCGCCGTCCTGCACGCCGTGCTCACCGTCCCCGGCCATGCCGCCCTGCCCCCGCACGCCCCGGTAACCCCCGATGCCCGGGCCACGCCCGGGCATCGGCAGCGGGTGATCGCGGCAGCGCTGCGCGACCCCGGCTACTGGATGCTGGCGCTGGCCTTTCTGGCCAGCGGCGCCGCCACCAACACGGTCGCCGTACATCTGATCGGCTACCTCACCGAACTGGGCCACTCGGCCACCTTCGCCGCCACCGTCGCGGGGGGTATCGGGGTGCTGTCCGTCGCCGGCCGGATCGCCACCACCGCCACCGGGCGCCGGCTCACCCCGACCACGGCGACGGCCGCCGTCTTCGCCGTGCAGGCGGTGGCCATCGCGGCGCTGCCGCTGCTGGGCCGGACCGCGCCCGGTGCCATCGGCTGCGTGCTCGGCTTCGGTTTCGGCTTCGGGGTGGCCACCATCGCCCGGCCCGCCATCCTCGCCGACCGCTACGACACCGCCGTCTACGCCACCCTCGCGGGCATCCTCGCGGTCCCGCTCACCGTCGCCAAGGCGGTGGCCCCGCTGGCCGCCGCCCACCTGCACGACCGGACCAGCGGCGCCACGGTCTGTGTGGCCGTCGCCGTACTCTGCGCCGTGGCCGCCGTGTCGCTGCCGGCGTCGGCCCGGTACGCCGCCGGCAGGCGCGACCGGTGACCCGCCCCACCGAACCAGGCTCGGCTGAAGTGCTCATCAACCGCGCGGCGCAAAGCATTGCGCGCCAACGGGACTGCTCCGTACCTGAGTAGAATTGAATGCCATGGACAACGAACACGTCGAGACTTCCGCACGCCCCCAGACCAAGATTGTGGTGGTCCTGCGCGACGACCTTGCGGGCTGGCAGGCGGTCAATGTGACAGCGTTCCTGGTCAGCGGTCTATCCAGGGCGAACCCCGAAATCATCGGCGCCGACTACCGCGACGCCGACGGCGTGACCTACCTGCCCATGTTCCGCCAGCCGGTGCTGGCGCTCAGCGCCGGTGCGGAACTGCTCACCGCCGTGCACGGTCGGGCGCTGAGCCGCGGCATTGCGCTGTCCATCTTCACCGCCGACCTGTTCGCGACCGGCAACGACGTCGACAACCGGGCCGCCGTCGAGGCGGTGCCCACCGCGAAGCTGGACCTGGTGGGCGTGGCCCTGTACGGCCCGAAGAACCAGGTCGACAAGGTGGTCAAGGGCGCCTCGATGTACCGGTAGACGCCCACTGCGGTCCACGGGACGGTCCTCCGCGTGCCGTCGGTACACGCAGCCTGAGGTCTGACCAGGTTGTCCGCGGCAAGAGGCGGACACACCGGCGCGCCCGGACACACCGAACACTGGCTGTTCGCAGTGGCCGGAACCAGCCGATGCGCCGTGTCGAGCGGCTGCCCGGGTGTGGGAGGCTGCCGCCGGCATCCGCCCCTTCCACTCTGGAGGCACCTGGTGGCCTGGTTCGTCGGCCAGTCCCTTTTCGTCATCGTCGCCGCCTTCCTGCTCGGCGTCCTGGTCTCCTGGCTGTGGTGGGGCCGGCGTCGACCGGCGCCCGTCGCGGCCACCGCGGCCACGGACAGCGCAGGTCACGCGGCGTACTCCGGCCGGGCTGGCGTACCTGCGCCGCCCCGCCGGCCCGGGCCCGCGACAGCGGCCGAACCCGCGCCGGTCGCCGCAGGGCCGGCCGAACTGCCGGCCGGCGCTGCCACCGAACCCGGGCCGGAGGCGGCCACCGAAGCGCCGACAGCGCAGCCGGACCCCGTCGTGCCCGAGGCGACCCTGCCGGCCGCGCCGGAGACAGACACCGCCGACACGGTGCCGATCCGCACCGCGGCGGACACGGCCGAAGCAGCCCACAGCGTCGCTCCGATCGACCCGCCCGAGACGGCGCCGGCCGCGGCGGACACGGCCGAAGCAGCCCACAGCGCTGCCCCGACCGACCCATCCGGGACGGCGCCGGCCGCGGCGGAGGCGGTCGACACGGCGCCGGCTGCGGCGGACTTGGTCGACACGGCGGCGGCTGCGGCGGACTTGGTCGACACGGCGGCGGCTGCGGCGGACCCGGCCGTGCCGGCCGTGGGAAGGGCGACGGTTGAGGCGCCGGGGTCGGGCGTCGCGCAGCCGGTGGCCGTGCGGGTGCCGCGGCAGCGGCGCCCGGCGGGGGCAGCCGGGCAGCCGGCGGACGACCTGGAGCGGATCGAGGGGATCGGGCCGAAGATGTCGGCCGCCCTGGTCAACGCCGGTATCAGCCGCTATCGGCAGCTCGCGGCGGCCGACGAGGCGGCGCTACGGCGGGCCATCGAGGCGGCCGGGCTCACCTTCGCGCCCAGCCTGGTCACCTGGGCCCGGCAGGCCCGCCTGCTGGCCGACGGGGACGAGGCCGGCTTCGCCGACCTGACCCGCCGCCTGGTCGCCGGCCGCGACGTCGGGCGGGTGTGATGGGGGTACGCGCGAGCGGCGCCCGGGCCGCGCAGGGGTACCGGTACGGGGTGCTGCTCCCGGTCGTGGTCGCCGTCGCCGGGCTGGCACTGGTAGCCCTGGCGCAGACCAGTGCGAACCGGCACGGCATCGAGGACAACCTGACCGACCGCTCCCGGCAGGCCCTGGCCGACGCCGGACTGTCCACTGTGGACGTCCACTTCACCGGCCGGGACGGGCGGCTGCACGCACACACCCGGGCCGACGCCGACCGGGCGCTGGGCATCGTCCGGGCACTCGACGGGGTACGTACCGCCGGCGCCGACGTCGACCCGCCGGCACCCGTGCCGGCAGCGGCCCGGCCGCCCACGGTGACCGTCGAACTGGTGGCCGGGCAGCTGACCGTCAGCGGCGCGGTTCCGGCAGCCGCCCGGGCCGCGCTGGTGGCCGCCGCCGGGTCGGTCTTCGGCGCCGACCGGGTGACCGACCGGCTGGACGTGGACCCGGCTGTCACCGACGCCGGGCTGACCGGCCTGGCCGGCGTGCTGGCTGCCTTCGGCCGGCAGACCACCGACGCCCGGCTGGTGCTGCGGGACGGCACGCTGACCCTCTCCGGGACGCTGTCCGAGCAGGCCACCAAGGATGCCGTGCTGGCCGCCGCCGGGGCGGCCGTGGGCGCCGGGCACGTGCTCGACCAGTTGACCGTCAAGGCGGTCCAGCAGCAGCTGGTGGAGATCCCGCCGGTGACCTTCCTGACCGGCAGCGCCACCCTGACCCCGGCCGGCCGGCAAGCACTGGTACAGGCGGCAACGGTGCTGGCCGCCAACCCGGGCGTCCGGGTGCGGATCGAGGGCAACACCGACTCGACCGGCACGGCGACGGCGAACCTGCTGCTCAGCCAGGCACGGGCGCAGACCGTCCTGGACACGCTGGTCGGTCTCGGGGTGGCCCGGGACCGGTTGTCGGCGGTCGGCTACGGCGAGAGCCGGCCGAAGGTACCCGACAATTCGCCGGCCAACCAGGCCGTCAACCGGCGGGTCGACTTCGTCGTCCTGCCCTGAGCCGTGCGGGGTCCGCGACCACCGGGACCCCGCACGTCTCCCGTCCGGGCCGGGACCTGCGGTCGCACCGGCGGCGTGATGTTACCTGACGGGGATTGTGCCGGTAACCGGCGCGTAGCAGGCTCATCGGCGATGACCGCCCCTGACCTGCGACGGCGCGCCGCGCCTGGACGAGCCGCCGGCAACGGTGGCGGACAGCTGCCGCCCCGATGAGGCTGGAACTGGTCATCCGCGCCGCCCGGGTGGTGACGCCCGCGGGCGAACGGGCCGCCGCCGTCGGCATCCGGGGCGGCCGCATCGCCGCTGTCGAGCCCTTCGACGCGGAGCTTCCCGCCGGGCGTGAGATTGTCCTGGACGAGCAGCACGCGCTGCTGCCCGGACTCGTCGATACCCACGTGCACCTGCAGGAGCCGGGGCACGCCGACTGGGAGGGCTTCGACTCGGGTACCCGCGCCGCCGCCGCGGGCGGCGTCACCACGGTGGTCGACATGCCGCTGGACAGCGTGCCGGTGACGGTCACGGTCGACGGCCTGGCAGCCAAGCTGGCAGCCGCCGTCGGCCGCGGTCACGTCGACATCGGGTTCTGGGGCGGCGTGACGCCGGACAACATCGAACGCCTGGCGCAGCTGCACGAGCGGGGGGTCCTCGGGTTCAAGTGCTTCCTGGCCGACACCGGTTCGCCGGATTTCCCGCCGATCGGGGACGCCGACCTGCGGCGGGCGCTGCGGGTGCTGGCGGGCTTCGGCGGCCGGCTGCTGGTACACGCCGAGGACGGCGCGGCGGTGGCCCTGGTGCCCGCCGGGGCCGGCGGTGACTACGCCCGCTTCCTGGCCGCCCGGCCGCCCGGGATCGAGGACGCCGCGGTGGCGACGGTCATCGCGGCGGTCCGCGACACCGGGTACGCCGCCCACGTCGTCCACGTCTCCAGTGCCGGGTCCGCCGCGCTGATCGCCGATGCCCGCGCCGCCGGGCTGGCCGTGACCGCCGAAACGTGCCCGCACTACCTGACCCTGGCCGACACCGACGTACCGCACGGCGGCACCGCGTACAAGGTGTGTCCGCCGATCCGCGATGCCGCCAACCGGGACGCGCTCTGGGCCCAGCTGGCCGGCGGGGGGCTGGACATGGTGGTCTCCGACCATTCGCCGTGCGCGGTGGGCGACAAGGGGGCCGGGGACTTCGACACCGCGTTCGGCGGAGTGTCGTCGCTGCAGGTGAGCCTGCCGGCGACGTGGACGGCGGCGCGGCGGCGGGGATTCGGCCTGGCCGACCTGGCCGGCTGGATGTCCACCCGGCCGGCCGAGCTGGCCGGGCTGCCGCGCAAGGGGGCGATCACCGTGGGCCGCGACGCCGACCTGTGCGTGTTCGCCCCGGACGAGACGTTCGTGGTGGACCCGGGCGCGCTGCACCACCGCCAGCCGCTCACCCCGTACGCCGGCCGGCGTCTGGCGGGCGTCGTCGTGCAGACCTGGTTGGCGGGCAGACCCGTCGACTTCGACCATCCCCGCGGTCGCCTGCTGCGCCGCGGCCAGTTGTGAGGTGCCATGCGGATCCTCGTCGTCAACCCGAACACCACCCTGTCGATGACCGATGCGATCGCCGCGAGCGCGCGCCGGTCGGCCTCGCCGGGTACCGAGATCGTCCCGGTCACGCCCCGTTACGGCGCGGACGGCATCGACTGCGTCTTCGAATCGCTGCTGTCCGCCGTCGCGGTGATGGACGCGGTCGTCACCTACCCCGGACGCTACGACGCGATCGTGATGGCCGGCTTCGGCGAGCACGGCCGGGAGGGTGTACAGGAATTGACGACGGTACCGGTGATCGATATCTGTGAGGCGTCGGCGCACGCCGCGATGATGATCGGCCGGTCCTACTCGGTGGTGACCACGCTCGACCGTTCCGTGGCGGCGATCGAGGACCGGCTGCTGGTCGCCGGCCTGTCCGCCCGGTGTGCCTCGGTCCGGGCCACCGGGTTGAGCGCCTTGGAGCTGGACGGGGATCCGCGGCGTGCCGTCGAGGCCGTGGTGGAGCAGGCTCGCCGGGCGGTACGCGAGGACCGGGCGGAGGTCATCTGCCTGGGCTGTGGCGGCCTGGCCGGCCTGGACGAGGCGATCTCGGCACAGCTCGGGGTGCCCGTGGTGGACGGGGTACAGGCCGCGGTCCGGTTCGCCGAGTCGCTGGTCGGGATCGGGCTGACCACGAGCAAGGTCGGCACGTATGCCATGCCCGGGGACAAGACGATCATCGGTTGGCCGTTGTCGCGGCACCTGCCGCGGCCGTGAAGGGCAACGGTGACGACATGCGCCGTACCAATCTTGCCTCCCGGGACCTCGGGGCGAGTGTGCTGGCCGCCAACGACGAGTCGTTCGGTGAGAAGGAGAACCTCGTCGTCGACGCGCCGAGCGCGTTCGTGCCCGGCCGGTACGGGCACCGGGGCGAGATCGTCGACGGCTGGGAGACCCGCCGCCGGGGCGGCCCGGGGGAAGACTGGGCGATGGTGGCGCTCGGCGCGCCCGGTGTGGTCGAGGAGATCGTGGTGGACACCACCGCCTTCACCGGCAACTTCCCCGAACGCTGCCGGGTGCAGGCCTGCGGCGTGCAGGGCCACCCCTCCCCCGCCGAGCTGGCCGCCGCGGCGTGGGACACGCTGGTGGACTGGTCCCCGCTGGCCGGCGATGCCCGCAACGTGTTTCCGGTCGCGTCGCCGGTCCGCTACACGCACGTACGGCTGGACATCGCCACCGACGGCGGCGTCGCCCGGCTGCGGGTCAACGGTCGGGTCGTGGTCGACCCCGAGGAGGTCGACGGAGTGACGGTCGACCTGGCCGGGCGGGCCTTCGGCGGCGTCGTGGAGTCCTCCAGCGACGACTTCTACTCCACCGCCACCGTGCTCAACCACCCCCATCCGGCCCGGCACATGGGCGAGGGCTGGGAGACCCGGCGACGGCGCGGCCCGGGGCACGACCACGCGGTGCTACGCCTGGCGCCCGGCGAGATCCTCATGGTGGAGGTGGACACCTCGTACTACGTCCACAACGCCAGCAAGGAGTTCGCCCTGTGGGTGAGCACCGCTGGGCAGGCACCGCCGGTGGACGGCGACGGCTGGGTTCCGCTGATCGGGCGTACCCGTGTGCAGCCCGATGCCCGGCAGCGCTTCCGGGTCGCCTCGGTGCCCGCCCGGTATCTGCGCCTGGACGCGCACCCCGACGGCGGGATCTCACGGCTGCGGGTGATCGGCAGGATCGGCGGTTCACAGCGCCGGGCGCTGGGCCGGGCCTGGTTCGACTCGCTGCCGGCCGGACAGGCGCTGGACGCGCTGGCGACCCGGTGCGACCTGTCGGGCGAGGCCGCGCGGCGGCTGGTGGCGGCCCGGCCGCTGGGCTGCGACGCGCTCGCCGGCCTGCCGCAGCCGGTACGCGCCCTCATCGACGGCAGCGACGATAGGCTGCCGGCGTGACGAGCGTGGACATCGACTTCGGCGCCGGCCGGGCCGGCGCGGGCGACCTGGCCGTGCGCTGGCACGCCGGTGCACCGTCCGCGCGGCACGACGCCGCCCCGGAGATCCAGGTGCACGCCTACGACGAGCACACCGTGATCCTGCGGCAGAACAAGTCGGTCAACTACGAGGCGCCGTTCCTGTTCCTGCTCTTCGGCAACGATCGGGCGTTCCTGCTCGACACCGGCGCCACCGCCGAGCACGGCTACTTCCCGCTGCGCCGAACGGTCGACGAGCTGGTACGGGCATGGCTGGCCCGGCATCCGCGGGACGGCTACGGCCTCGTCGTGGCGCACACGCACAGCCACGGCGACCACATCGCCGGGGACGGCCAGTTCGCCGGCCGCCCGGACACCACTGTGGTACCGGCGGACAGCGAGGCGGTGCGCGCCTACTTCGGGCTGACCGACTGGCCGGACGGGACGGCGACGCTCGACCTCGGTGGGCGGCTCCTCGACGTCATTCCCGGCCCCGGGCACGACGAGGCCGCGGTGCTCTACTACGACCGGTACACCGGCCTGTTGTTCACCGGCGACACCGTGTACCCGGGCCGGCTGTACGTGCGCGACTGGCCCGCCTTCACCGCGACCCTCGACCGGCTGCTGGCGTGGTGCCGTACCCACCCGGTGAGCCACCTGCTGGGCTGCCACATCGAGATGACCTCGACGCCCGGCGTGGACTACCCGATCCGCACGACATACCAGCCCGACGAGCCGCCGCTGCAGCTGAGCGTGGCGCAGTTGGAAGGCGTTCGTGCGGCGGTCGACGAGGTGGCCAATCGGCCCGGCGTGCACCGGTTCGCCGACGTCATCCTCTACCACGGCATCCCCGACGGCCACTTCGGCTGACCGGCGGCACAGTTTACGACCACGAAACGCGCACGGACACCACTGGTGACAAGCGCTGCCTTGAATGAGCTCGACTCACTGACAGTGAGGCGCGCCTAGGGTTCCGACGCCGCCCGCAAGGGCGCCGGGCAGGTCCGAGAGGCGAGGCGGACAACGGGGGTTCACGTCCGTTCCACGGCGGGAGAAAAGCCCGGGAGGTTGGCCGAGGCCTGACGCGTACGCGTCGTCAGGTTTCCCGACCGCGCGTGGAGCCCGCCATGCCGACGGACCACCAGCCATCCCCACCAACCGGCGCCGCGGCGCCGGCCACGACAATGCCAGCCACCTCCGGCGCTACGGCGCCGGCCACGACGGTGCCAGCGGTTGCGGTTCCCCGACAGCAGGTGGACACCGAGCCACCGTCGACGACGGCGACGGGCGTCGCAGGGCCGCCCGGCACCGCGCCGGCGGTCAGCGTCGAGGACCTGCGGGTCAGTTTCCCGCGCGGCGGGCGGACCATCCACGCGCTGCGCGGCGTCAGTCTCGACCTGCGCCCCGGCGAGATCCTGTGCCTGGTCGGCGAGTCCGGCTCGGGCAAGAGCGTCCTCGGCCTGTCGATGCTGGGCCTGCTGCCGGCGTCGGCCACGGCCAGCGGCCGCGTGGTGGTGGCCGGTCATGACATGCTCACCGCCAGCGCCCGGGACCGGCGGCTGGTGCGCCGCGACCACCTCGGCGCGGTCTTCCAGGACCCGATGACCTCGCTCAACCCGACGATGCGCATCGGCGACCAGGTGGTCGAGGCGGCCGGCTCGCAAGCCGAGGCGGTGCGGCTGCTGCGGGCCGCCGGCATACCGGACGCCCAGCAACGGATGCGCAGCTTTCCGCACCAGCTCTCCGGCGGACTGCGCCAGCGGGTGATGATCGCCATGGCGCTGGCCGGCGGCCCGGCGGCGGTCATCGCCGACGAACCCACCACCGCGCTGGACGTGACCGTCCAGGCCCAGGTCCTCCGCCTGGTCCGGGACCTGCGTGACCGGACCGGCTCCGGTTTCCTCTTCGTCACCCACGACCTCGGCGTGGCCGGGCAGGTGGCCGACCGGATCGCCGTGCTCTACGCCGGGCGCCTGGCCGAGGTCGGCACCGCACGCAGCGTGCTGCGCGGGGCGACGCACCCCTACACGGTGGGCCTGATCGGCGCCCGACTGCGGCTGCGACCGGACGGTCGTGGGGTACGCACCCTGCGGGGCGAGGTGCCGGACCCGGCCCGGCCGCCGGCCGGCTGCGCCTTCGCCGACCGCTGCGACCACGTCACGCCCGACTGCACCAGCCGGCCACCGGAGCTGACCAGTGACGCCGAGGGCCACGCCCGCGCCTGCGTGGTACCCGCCGCGACCGTCCGCGCGGCCGCGGCACCGCCGCCCGACACGCTGCCGGCGCCCGTGGTCGCCATCGAGGAGGGCCGGGGCGCCTCGCCCGCTGCACCGGCCGGCCCGGCGCTCACGGTCACCGGTGTGACCAAGGCGTTTCGTACCGGTGGCGCGCTGCTGGGCGCGCGGGCCGCACGGCTGACCGCCCTGCGCGACGTCAGTCTCAGCGTCGCCGACGGCGAGTGCGTGGCCGTGGTGGGCGAGAGCGGCTCGGGAAAGTCGACCCTGCTGCGCGTGGCAGCCGGCCTGGAGCGCCCCGACCGGGGCACCGTGGACCGCGCCGGTCGGGGGCGTCCCCAGATGGTCTTTCAGGACGCGGGCGCGTCGCTCACCCCGTGGCTGAGCGTCGGTGCGCTGCTCGCCGAACGGCTGGCACCGCTGCGGCTGGACGGGGCGGCCCGGCGGCGGCGCGTCGAGGCCGCCCTGACCGACGTGGGCCTGGCACCGGCGCTCGCCTCGGCCCGGGCCGGGCAGCTCTCCGGCGGGCAGTGCCAACGGGTGGCGCTGGCCCGGGCCACCATCGTGGCGCCCCGGCTGCTGCTCTGCGACGAGCCGACCAGCGCGTTGGACGCCTCGCTGGCGGCGACCGTGCTCAACCTCATCGTCCGGATGCGGCACGAGCACGGCATGGCGGCGCTGTTCGTCACCCACGACCTGGCCGTAGCGGCCACCGTCGCGGACCGGGTGGCGGTGATGTACCTGGGCCGGGTGGTCGAGATCGGCGCGGTGGACGAGGTGATCCAGCGACCACGCCACCCGTGTACCCAGGCGCTGGTGGCGGCGGTACCCGACCTGGGCGCCCCGCTGGCCGACCTGCGCGGGGAGCCGGCCAGCCCGCTGCGCCCGCCGCCCGGCTGCGCCTTCCATCCGCGCTGCCCGATCGCGTTGCCCGAGTGCGCCGACCCGGCGCTGGTTCCCCCACTGGTACGGCCGCTGCGCCAGCCACTGGGCACCCTGTCGGCGTGTATCCACCCCGAGGCGAGGTAGTCATGGCAGCCGAGCCGTACCTGGCGCCGGTGGCGACCCGCCGCCCGCTGCGCTGGCCGCTGGTGCGGGGACGCCGGTGGCAGCAGGCGACCGCCGGCCTGTTCGGGCTGGCCACCCTGGTGGCCGTGTTCGCCCGGGTGCTCGCCCCGCACAGTCCGCTACTGCCGGTCGGGGCGCCGCAGCTGGCCCCCGGCGAGCAGGGTTTCCTGCTGGGTACCGACGGTATCGGCCGGGACCTGCTCAGCCGGGTCCTCTACGGCTGGCAGGCCAGCTGGCTCGCCGCCCTCGGGGTGATCGCCTCGGGGATCGTCCTGGGCGGACTGGTCGGGCTGGTCTCCGGCGCCTTCGGCGGCTGGCTGGACACCGTCCTGATGCGCCTCACCGACGGCTTCCTGGCGCTGCCCGCGCCGGTGATCGCGATCGCCGTCGCCGCCACTCTCGGCCCCGGGCTGGCGCACACCCTGCTCGCCGTCGCGGTGGTCTGGTGGCCGTTCTACGCCCGCATCGTGCGCGGTGAGGTACGGGCGCTGGCGGCGCGGCCGCACGTGGAGGCGGCCCGGCTGGCCGGCGTGGGCCGGGTCCGGCTGGCCGTCCGCCACCTGCTGCCGGGCTGCCTGCCCGCCGTTGTCGTCACCGCGAGCCTGGACGTGGGCAACCTGGTGCTGACCCTGGCGGGGCTGTCCTTCCTGGGTCTCGGCCAGCCGGCGCCCTCGCCGGAGCTGGGCGCCGACACCGCGCGCACCCTGTCGTTCCTGCTGCAGCAGTGGTGGATTCCGGTGATGCCGGGGCTCGCCCTGATGCTCATGGCGCTGATCGGCAATGTCGCCGGCGACGCCGTCCGCCATCTGCTCGACGACCGCTGACGAAGGAGCCGACCGTGCTCACACTGATCGGGAAGCGGTTCGCCGGGATGGTCGTCATCGTCGTGGTGCTCAGCGCCGTCATCTTCGGGTTGCAGCGGCTGTCCCCCGTCGATCCGGTACACAGCATGCTCGGCGCGGGCGCGTCCGCCCAGGCGGTGCAGCAGCAGCGGCGCGTCCTCGGGCTGGACCGGCCGCTGCCGGAGCAGTACGGCCGCTACCTGACCGACCTGGCGCACGGCGACCTCGGCACGTCGTACCGCACCCGCCGGCCGGTCCGCACGGACCTGGCCGCCTACGTGCCGGCCACCGTGGAGCTGGCCGGGTACGGGCTGCTGTTCGCGCTCATCCTGGCCGTCCTGCTGGCGACGGCGACCAGCCGGCGCTGGCCGGGCGCGGCGGTGTTCCGGTTCGTGCTGCTGGCCGGCGCGTCCACACCGGCGTTCCTGCTCGGCATCGGCGCCGTGCTGCTGTTCTACAAGCAGCTCGGCTGGCTGCCCGCGGCCGGACGCAGCAGCATCCTGGACGCGCCGACCGGACCGACCGGGCTGCTCACCGTGGACGGCCTGCTCGCCGGCCGGCTGGACGTCGTCGGGGACGCGCTGCAACACCTGCTGCTCCCCGCGCTGGCGGTGGCCTTCGGACCGGCCGTGTCGATCGGCCGGGTGCTGCGCTCCAGCCTGCTGGGCAACGACTCCAGCGGGTACGCCCGCACTGCCCGGGCGAAGGGGCTCACCGAGGGCCGGGTGCTGCGCCGGCACCTGCTGCGCAACTCGGTCGGCCCGGCGCTGTCCATGACCGGGCTGCAGGTCGGACTGATGTTCGCCGGTGTGCTCGTCGTCGAGCAGGTATTCGGCTGGCCCGGCATCGGCCGGTACACCGCCCAGAGCATCACCGTCGCCGACTTTCCGGCGATCGCCGCCGTGACGCTGCTGCTGGGGCTCGGCTACATCGTGATCAACACGGTGGTCGACGTCCTGCAGTCCGTCGCCGACCCACGGGTCAGCGTCTAGACCCGCCCCGCACCCCTCGAAGAATCAGGAGAGATCCATGCCTGCACAACCATTGATCGTCGGCCGGCCGGCACTGGTCGTCGTCGACATCCAGAAGGGCTCCGCGATGCCGCCCGATGTCGCCGGGATCGCTTTCATGCCGGGCTTTCCCGAGCGCGTCGGCCGGGCGGAGCGGCTGGTCGCCGCGGCGCGCGCGGCGGGCGTACCGGTGATCTTCTTCCAGGAGGTGCACCGGCGCAGCGGGGTCGACTTCGGCCGGGAGCTCGACGGCGCGGAGAGCGAACACTGCGTCGAGGGCGACGAGGCCACCGAGCTGTGGCCGACGCTCACCCCGCGCGCGGACGAGTACCACATCGTCAAGCGGCGCTACTCGTGCTTCATCGGCACCGAACTCGACCTGCTGCTGCGCGGGCTCGGCGTGTCGACGCTGGTGCTCATCGGCGGCCTGACCGACGTCTGCGTGCACTACACCTTCGCCGACGCCCACCAGCGCGACTACTACACCCGGGTGGTCACCGACTGTGTGGGCGGCTCGACGTTGACCCGCCACACAGCGGCGTTGGACGCCATGGAGTACCTGCAGGCCGGCGCGTGCCGCAGTACCGACGAGATCGAGGCGGCGTTCGCCGGCGCGGCCCTGGCGGTGGCGGCATGAGAAGCAGACGGCTCCTCGTCGGTGTGACCGTCACCGTGACCCTGCTGGCGGCCGGCGGTTGCCGCGGTGCCGGCGCCGCGACGCCGGTCGCCGCGCCGGCCGACCACGTGCTGCGGGTGAGTTTCCTGCAGGACCCCGGCCAGCCGCCGGACCCGGACATCTTCTACGCCGGCCAGGGCCTGCTGCTCACCACGAACACCTATGAGGGCCTGCTGCGGTACAAGACCGGTGACGCGCAGCCGGAGCTGGCGCCGTCCCTGGCCACCAGTTGGACGGTGTCGCCGGACAACACGACGTTCACCTTCGAGCTGCGCAAGGGCGTCACGTTCCACGACGGCACGCCCTTCACCTCGGCGGCGGTGAAGGCGTCCTTCGACCGGCGGCTGGCCGTCAACCAGGGGCCGGCGTACATGGTGGCCGGCGTCGCGTCGGTGGCGGCCGCCGACGACAGCCACGTGACCATCACGCTCAAGGAGCCGAACTCGGCGTTCCTCGGGTATCTGGCGTCGGCCTACGGACCCCGGATGATGAGCCCGACCGCGCTCAAGGAGCACGCCGGCAGCGACAACGCGCAGGCCTGGCTGCTGACCCACGACGTCGGCACCGGGCCGTACCAGCTGACCGACGCCGTGGTCGGTTCGCACTACGCGCTCAAGGCCTACGACGGGTACTGGGGAGCCAAGCCGTACTTCACGTCGGTGGACATCCCGGTGCACGCCGACGTCTCCACCCAGCAGGTGCTCTTCGACAAGGGCGACCTGGCGGTCGTCATGCACGACCTGTCCTCGTCGGCGATCCAGTCGTACCTGAAGAAGTCCACGGTGGTGACGTACTCGCTGCCGACGATGATGTCGAACTTCCTGTTCGTCAACCCGACCCGGGCGTTCCTCACCACGCCGGCCAACCGCACCTCGCTGCTGCGGGCGGTGGACGTCGACATGATCTACAAGCAGGTCTACGCCAACCGCGCGACGGTCGCCACGCAGGCCTACCCGGCGCACATGATGCCGGACGGCCAGGCACCGCAGAGCTTCCCGCACGACGCCGCGGCGCTGCAGCAGCTGGTCAGTTCGCTGCCGGCGGCCCAGAAGAGCATCACCATCGGGTACGACTCCAGCTCGGCCGACCACCAGCTGGTCGCCAACCTGATCTCGGCGCAGTTGGGCGCGCTCGGGCTGACGGTGACCGTGCAGGGCTACCCGACGGGTGAGCTGTACGGCTGGGCGAGTGACGCGAAGACCGCCCCGGACCTGCTGCTCTACGCCGGCTGGCCGGACGCCGCGTCGCCGTACACCTGGCTGCACATCGCGGCCGACCCGGACGGCGGGCTGAACTTCCTGCACTGCTCGACGCCGGGCATCAGCAGCCTGCTCGCGCACGGGCTGACCACCGGTGCGCAGAGCGACTTCGACCAGGCCGGTCAGCAGGCGGCCGCCACCGGCTGCTGGCGCAACCTGGTCAACCAGAACGACTTCATGGTGGCCCAGCCGTGGCTCAAGGGCGTCGAGCAGTCCCACGACATCGCTGCTCCGAACGCCCTGTACGTGGCCAACCTGTCGGTCGGCTGAGCGCCCGTCGGTGGCCGGGGCAGGACCCGTTGCGGTCCTGCCCCGGCCGGGGATCGCTACTGGCGGTTGAGGATCCACAGGTGGTCGGCGGTGCCGTTGTCACCCCACTGCAGCGCGGTCGCGCCGGCGGACTTGCTGGCGTTGTTGATGCCGAGCAGCAGTCCGCTGTTCTGGTTGCGGATCTTGTACTGGCCGTTGCCGGCGGAGACGAGCTGCCAGCGCTGGCTGGCGCTGCCGGTGTCGCTCTGTTGTTGCACCGCCGCTCCGTAGGCGGTCGAGCCGCCGGAGACGCCGAGCACCAGCCCGGAGTTGACGTTGACGATGCGGTAGTTGCCGCCGCCGGTGGAGGCCACGGTCCACAGGTGGTCGCGGGTGCCGTTGTCGCTCCACTGCAGGGCCACGGTGTTCGGTGCGGTGCTGGCGTTCTGCACGCCGAGCAGCAGGCCGCTGTTGACGTTGGCCAGCTTGTAGGTGCCGTCCAGGCCGGTCGGTTGGGTGGGGCTGGTCGTCGGGGTCGGTGAGGTCGTGCTGCCGCTGCCCGGGGTGATCAGCAGGTGGTATCCGTAGGCGGAGTTCATGCCGTTGATCGGCACGGTGATCGACCCGTTGGAGACCGTGAAGTTCTGCTGCCAGACCGTGCTGGGGCCGGAGACCGCCGCGGTACGGCCGGGCGACGGGGTGTACTCGAGCTTCACGTTCACCGTGCTGCTGAAGCCGCTGAGGCTGGACAGCCCGTTCACGACCACAGCGGCGTCTCCGCTGCCGCCGCCGACGATGACGCTGATCAGGCGCTGGCCGGAGTCGTAGGAGGCGGCACCGTCGATGCCGGTCTGCGCCGGTGGCACCGTCTGGAGCATCTGGCCGGACATGTCGCCGTACCACTTGTAGAGCCACCAGGCGCCGTTGGGCTGACCGCCGGTGCCGGTCAGCAGGTCGCCGAGGGCGCCGTACCCGTTCCAGAACGCCAACTCCGCGTCGTGCACGCCGAGCCGCTCGAACTTGGCGACGTAGCCGACCAGGGCGCCGGGAATGCCGACCTGGGACGGCGCGGCGTACTCCTCGATGGCGATCGGGCGCGGGCTGATGCCCAGGTTCCGTTCGATCGAGGTCACGTTGGCCACGTCACCGGCGATTTTGCCCTGGTTGGACAGTTCGTGCCAGGCGATGATGTCCGGCACGGTGTTGGTGGCTACCGCGTTGGCCAGGAAGTTCTGCATCCCGGAGATGTTGTCGGAGAAGCTCGGCCCCTGGATCGGCGTGCTGGCGTCGTGGGCGCGGACCTCGTGGTAGGTGCGTACCCAGAAGTCGTTGAACGAGCCGTTGGACGACAGCCAGGTGCCGTCCGGTTCGTTCCACAGCTCGTAGGAGGCCAGGTTGGTCGGGCGCACCTGGGCGACCTGCTGGTCCACCACGCTGAGCCAGTTGTTCCAGCTGAACTGGTAGGGCCAGCCGGGGTAGTAGTCGGACAGCCGGTCGACGACCTTCGCGCCGTTGCGGGCCGCCTTGGCGGCCACCACCTTGACGTCACCGGCCGCCTGCTGCCGCCCGCCGGCCGCCATCTGCACGAAGGTGTTGGGGTGCAGGGGGGCGACGTACTGGTCGGCCGGGGTGGAGTCGGTGGCCAGCCCGTACAGCGAACCGGTGGCGACGTGGGTGACCGGGCGGAAGCTGTTGTTGGCATTGACCACGAGCGTGGTGGCAGCGGTGGCGGCCCCGGCGTCGTTCATCAGGGCCACCGTGACGGCGCCGCTGATCAGCAGGGTGGCGGCGGTGACCGCCGCCACCAGAGTTCGTTTGTGCACCTCGTACCTCATTCTTGGGGGTGTCTGCATGAGCTGTACGTGACGTGCCGCCGCCGATCCGGGCGCGGGGCGCAGCCGGGGCGCGGCGCTGTGATCCGCCCGGACCGACCCCGCGGTGCGGACATGACGGCGCGACCCGGGGGGCCCTGTGGCCCGGTGCGGTTCCCGCCGCGCGGAAGGCGTCCGCGGGGGGTGGCGGGTGGTGCGGTGCGCAGGGGGCCGGACAGCGAGTCCTTCGAAAAGCTTTTCGGAGGTTAACGGCTGCCGTTCCCGGCTGTCAATGGGATCCATCTATGCCGCTGCATTTCCGTCGTATCAGAGTCGTTGGGAGATACCGGCCTACGCCTCCCGGCCGCGGCCGGACTGGGTCGACGGCCGAGAAAGTTTCGGTTCCGAAAACATTTCGGTGGCCGGGCTGGAGACGGCGACCGGCGCGGCGATACGGTCGGCCCGAGGGCTTAACCTGTGGTCATGCCTGCCGCCCGGGTGTCCGACGTGCACGATCTCGCGCTGGCCATGCCGTACGTGACGGTCACCTACGGGCCTGGCGACAATCCGGTGTACCAGGTGGGCGGGAAGTCGTTCATCTTCTTCCGCAACCCACGCCCGGACGCGGTCGACCCGGACACCGGCGAGCGCTACCCCGACGTGATCGTCTTCTGGGTCGAGTCGGAGGTGGAGAAGCAGGCGCTGGTGCAGGATCCGGGGACTCCGTTCTTCACCACGGCGCACTTCGACGGCCACCCGTCGGTGCTGCTGCGGGCCGCGCGGGTCGGCGAGCTGAGCCGGGCCGAGCTGGCCGAGCTGGTCCAGGACGCCTGGCTGTCCCGGGCATCGGCCCGCCGGGCGGCGGCCTGGCTGGCGGAGCACCCGCCGAACGGCTGAGCCGGGGTCACCCGGAGTCCTCTTTCTTTGACTTCCGTTTTGTGCTATATTTGCATTTCGCGATGTTAGCGTCGCCCGGTGACCGACGAAGAGTTCCTCCCGTACCGGGAAGGCGACGCCTCCTTCACCGGCGTCCTCTACCGCCCCGCCGCAGCCTCCGCCGCACGCCCCGGCATCCTGCTCATCCACGGCGGCGGCGGCCTCGACGCGCACGCCAGAAACCAGGCCGCCCGGTACGCGGACGCGCTGGGCCACCCGGTGTTCGCCTGCGACCTGTACGGCGACGCCACCAGCGGCGCCCCGGACCGGCTGCGGGCCAGCGCCGTGGCGCTGCGGGACGACCCGGCGCTGCTCACCCGCCGCGCCCGCGCCGCGCTCGCCGCACTGGCCGGCGCGCCGGGCGTGGCCGACCGGTACGCGGCCGTCGGCTTCTGCTTCGGCGGCCTGGCCGCACTGACGCTCGCCCGCTCCGCAGCGGCCCTGGCCGGCGCGGTCAGCGTGCACGGATCGCTGGCCACCGGCGCCCCTGCCCGGCCGGGCGCCGTCACCGCCCGGCTGCTGGTCTGCCACGGCTCCGCCGACCCGCACGTCGGCATGGACCAGCTGAGCGCCTTCGCCGCCGAGATGGACGCGGCCGGCGCGGACTGGCAGGCGGTGGTCTACGGCGGTGCCGAGCACGGCTTCACCCACACCGACGCCGTCCCGGGCCGGATGCCGGGCGTCCGCTACCACCCGGAGGCCGACCAGCGCTCGTTCGCCGACGTCTGCCGTTTCCTCACCGAGGTGCTCGGCTGAGCCACCCGACGATCGGCTCCCCCGCCGGGTCGGTGTGCTCACCCAGGGGCGCTGCTGAGCCGACCCGGACCGGTCGGCTGTCCGCCGGGTGGGTCAGCCGGTGGCGGTCGGGATCCACACGCGCATGGCGCCCGGATCCCGGTTGGCCCACAGGAAGTAGGGCACGGCGGTGAGGTCGACCGGGGTGCCTGGCGCCGGTGCGGACCGGTCGCGGTAGAGCGGGCCGGCGTCGGGCGGGATGGCCCGGCCGGACGCGGCCAGCCGCACCGGTATTGGATCGCCCGGCCCGGGCTCTGCCACCCGCACCGGCGCGGTGGTGTCGACGGTCAGGTCCTCCAGCACCGTGCCGGGCGGTGCGTCGGTCTGCTCCAGGCAGTAGACCAGCGGCCCCCGGGCCAGCGCCACGCAGCCACGGACGGCGTCCAGCCGGGGGTGGGCGGTCATCAGGCGGGGCGGCATGGCCAGCCGGAGCACCACCTGCTGCCCGGTCCAGCGCCGGGTCAGCCGGGCGTACCCGTCGACCGGGTGCAGCGGCTCGGGCTCGCCGTCCACGGTCAGGGTGGCCTGCGTACACCAGCCGGGGATCCGCAGTGCCAGCGTCCAGGGCGCGTCGCCGCCGGAGACGGTCGCGGTGACCTCGCCGTCCCAGGGGTAGCGGGTGGTCAGCTCGACGCGGCGGGCGCCGTCGGTGAGCGTGGCGTCGGCGTAGAGGTGCAGCTGGATGCCGTCGCTGTCGCCGGTTGCCAGGTAGCTGTGCAGGGAGGCGACCAGCCGGGCCAGGTTGGGCGGGCAGCAGGCGCAGGAGTACCAGGACAGCCGGCGCGACGGCGCGTCCTCGCTCGACCCGTCGTGGCCGGTGCGCAGCTGCAGCGGGTTGGAGTAGAAGAAGTGCGTACCGTCCACGGCGGTGGCCACCGCGATCGCGTTGTGCAGCACGCGTTCCATCTCGTCGGCGTAGCGGTGCGCGCCGGTGGCCAGCAGCAGCCGCCAGTTCCACTGGAAGCTGCCGATGGCCGCGCAGGTCTCCGCGTACGCCCGGTCCGGCGGCAGCTCGTAGGCGTCCCCGACGGCCTCGTCGCGGTGTCGGGAGCCGTGCGCCCCGGTGATGTAGGTGCGCGCACGGAACGCCGAGTCCCACAGCCGCCCGGCGGCGGCGAGCAGCTCCTCGTCGCCGGTCTCCACCGCCACGTCCACCGCCCCGGCCAACAGGTACACCTGGCGTACCGCGTGGCCGGTGAACTCGGCGGCCCGGCGTACCGGCTCGTGGTCCTGGAAGTACGCGGCGCCGAACTGGCCCGGGGGCAGCAGCCCGTAGCCGCGCCGGTCCACGAAGGCTCCCGCGGTGGCCAGGTAGGGCCGGTGCCCGGTGACCCGGTAGAGCTCCACCAGCGCGGTCTCGATCTCCGGATGCCCGCACACCGCCTCGGTGCCGTCCGGGCCGAAGGTGGCCACGATCAGGTCGGCGAAGCGGCGCGCCACACGCAGCAGCTCGTCGCCCAGGCCGACCCGGCTGGCCGCAACGGCGGCCTGGATCAGGTGCCCGGCGCAGTAGAGCTCGTGGCTGCTGGACAGCTCCTGCCAGCGCTGCGCGGGCGAGCGGAGGCGGTAGTAGGAGTTGAGGTAGCCGTCCTCCTCCTGACTCTCGGCCACCAGCGCGGTCAGCGCGGTGAAGTCGGCCAGCCGGGCCGGGTCCAGCCCACCGGCGGCGCCGGCCTGCCAGGCCAGCGCCTCCAGGGTCTTGTAGACGTCGGAGTCGCTGAACCACATGCCCTCGTGTGGCGCCGGGTCGCCGGGGCGGCGACGCAGGTTGCGCAGTGCGCCGCTGGCCTCCAGCTGCTCGACGCAGTGCGGCAGGGTGGCCCCGGCATTGCGTCGCTGCCACTGGCCGAGCAGGCCGTCGCCGGTGAGGGCGACCGCGTCCAGCGGCAGCGGACGCAGGGCGCCGCGGGCGGGTAGCACCGGACCCCGGCGCTCCGGGAGGGTACGCGGCTGGGCGCGTACGTCCGCGGGGGCGGTCTGCGGGGGTACTGGTGACACGGTCATCCCTTCGCTCCCGGCGTGCCCGGCTGCGGCCGGGCGGCGCCCACTGGCGCCGATAAGGTTTTCGGAAGCTCCTCGGCTAATAGCCGACAAGCCTTAGTTCGCAAGGAGATCCGTCCGAAAAGCTTTTCGGAAAAGTATCCCCGGGGTGCCCCGCTGTCAAGGACCGCAGCCCGGCGCTGAGGTAGAGTCAGCACATCGCACGCACTCCCCCGCCGCGGCCGACCCGGGTCGACGCCCGGCCGGGCCGACCTCCGAAGGGCTTTCGGTGCCGAGACAGCCGAGCAAGTCCGCGACGCTGACCGACGTGGCCAAGCGGGCCGGAGTGTCGGTGGCGACCGCCTCCAAGGCGCTCAACGACCGGGCCGAGGTCGCGCCGGCCACCCGGCGCAAGGTGATGCAGGCCGCCGAGGAGCTGTCCTTCCAGCCCAACGTGCTGGCCCGCGGCCTGCTGTCCGGACGGACCCGCACCGCCGGGCTGATCACCGACGAACTCGGCGGCCGGTTCGCCATCCCGGTCCTGCTCGGCGTGGAGAACGCACTGGGCAGCCAGCAGATGTCGGTGCTGCTGTGCGACGCGCGCGGCGACGCCATCCGCCGCCGGCACTACATCCGCACCCTGCTGTCCCGCCAGGTCGACGGGCTGATCGTGCTCGGTGACCGCAACGACCTGCGCCCCTCGCTGACCGGTGACATCCCGGTGCCGGTGGTCTACGTCTACGGCGAGTCCGACGACCCGGCCGACCTGTCCATCCTGGCCGACGACCACGGCGGCGGCCGGCAGGCCGGCGAGCACCTGATCGGCCACGGGCGGCGCCGGATCGCCCACATCTCCGGCGAGCAGGGCTACCGGGCCGCCCGCGAACGCGCCGCCGGACTGGGCGCCGTGCTCGACGAAGCCGGCCAGCAGCTGGTCGGCCAGCCGATGTACGGCGAGTGGACCCAACGCTGGGGCCGGCACGCCACCCGGATGCTGCTGGCCGCCCACCCGGACACCGACGCCATCTCCTGCGGCAGCGACCAGATCGCCACCGGGGTGGCCGACGCCCTGCACGAGCTGGGCCGGCGCATCCCGGACGACGTGGCCCTGGTCGGCTACGACAACTGGGAGGTGTTCGCCGCCGAGTGCCGGCCGCCGCTGACCACCATCGACCTCAACCTGCAGGGCATCGGCGCCACCGCCGTCCAGCAGCTGTTCGCCATGCTCGACGGCGAGACGCGCTCCGGCGTGATCCGCTGCCCCACCCGGCTGGTGGTCCGCGAGTCCACCGGTACCCGCGTCGCCGCTCCGTAGCGATCTCACTGCCGCCACCGCTGCAGGCCGGCCGGGGCCGCGTCCCGCTGCACCGCCGCCCGGGCCAGGATCAGATACCCACTGGCGGTCCAGGTGTACGCGCGGTCGCGCAGCCCGGCGCCGGTGAGCGCGTCGAAGTTCTCGGCGAAGCCGGAGCGCTCGCACAGCGCCCGGAACCGGGCGCTGATCTCGTCGGCGAGCTCCGCGCAGCCGGCCCGGCGCAGCCCGTCACTCGACCAGGACGGTGGCCGGCGCCCAGATCGGGCCGCGCCAGTAGCCGTCGGCCCGGTAGTGCGGGCGGTCGAGCCGCTCGGTGGCCAGCCCGTGCGCGGTCAGGTGCGCCGGCGATGCGCTCGGCCAGCCGCTCGCCGGACCGGCCCGGGCAGCTCCTCGCCCAGCACGATCGGCATCAGGTCGAGCAGGCTGTCGCTGGCCCCAGGTACGCCCGGTGGCCGCGCTGCGGGCCAGGAACCGTTCGCCGTCCCACAGCTCCAGCAGCGCCGCGGTGACCTCGTCGGCCTGCTGCGACCAGTGCCGCGCCTGCGCCGCCCAGCGCGCCTGGCCGACGTCGCGGTGCCGCATGGACAGCCGCTGACCCAGGTCGCCGGCCAGCTCGGCCAGCTCGCGCAGCTGCAGGATGAGGAACGCGGCCAGGTCGGCGGTCTCGACCACGCGCTCCGGGTCGAAGGTGGTGGCGTTGTCCCAGCCGCTGTCGTTGCCGTGCTGGTAGTGCGGCAAGCGGTGGCCGGGTACCCGGCGGGGGTCGAGCCAGAAGTCCGGTCCAGCGCGCCAGCCGGTGGTAGATCGCCGGCCAGCTCGTCCCGGTCGAGGGCTGGGCAGGCGCCGGCGCAGCTGGCCCAGCGCCCAGCCGTGGATCGGCGGCTTGACGAAGTTGTAGAGCACCTCGGAGTGGGTGACCGAGTCGGGCAGCGCGCCGGCCGGCGTCCTGGTGGTCGAACGGGGTGATGGAACTGGTCCCAGGCCAGCTCGGGCGCGCCGTGCGCCAGGGCGAGGGCGTTGAAGCAGTGGTCCCAGCTCCACACCTTGTCCATCCAGTGCTTGCGACATCAGCACGGCCGGCCGGCGCGAGATCCCGGCCGGGCGCGACGGTGGCCGACCACAGCACGTAGGCGGCCAGCTCGGCGGCCGGGGTGCGCTCGTCCCGCCAGGGCGCCACCGCTCGACGAACGCGCGAACTCGCCGGACACGCCGGGACGACCAGGGCGTCGAAGTCGCTCGGCGGCGCGGTACGGCTCGCAGGCGCTGTCGGTACTCCTCGACCGCGATCTCCCACGGCGGTGTCGGCCGGCCAGGTTCGACGCCCCGGTCGCCGGCGCCGAGCGCCTGGTCGCCGGCGACCTCGGCGACCCGCCCGGCGAGCACGGTGATCCGGTAGCGGCGGCCGGTCTCGTAGACGGTGAACACGTAGCGCGCCGTCCACCGGGTCGCGGAAGAAGTAGGTGCCGGTGAACGGGGTCAGCTCGGCCGCCGCGGCCACGACCGCAGGCCGAGCCCGGACCCGCGCAGCCGGACGGTGTCGACGGCCTGCGTAGGCCAGCTCGATCCGACCGTCTCCGTGCGCTCCAGGTGAGCCGCGCCGGGGTGGCCGACGCCTCGGCCGGTACCGCGGCCGGCGCCGGTGACCGGGACCAGCCGCAGCACCGGGTGCATGCCCGGTCTGGTGGGAGACCAGATGCAGGTCGTCGGCGTAGCGGTGTGCTCCGCGATGACCGGCGAGATGTCGAACCAGGACCCGTGGTAGCTGAACGGGATCTCCTGGACGCGGAACGTCGGACCGGCGGCGGCCACGGTCATCAGGCGACTCATTTCGTTGTGCGGTCGGGAATGCGCTTGGCAGGGCGGTCGGGTGGGTCAGTCCTTGACGGCGCCGGCGGTGACGCCGGCGGCGACGTAGCGCTGGGCGAGGATCAGCAGGAGCGGTGGCGGGGATGGAGGCGACCACGGCGGTGGCCATGATGGCGTTCCACTGCTGGTTGTTGTTGCCGATGTAGTGGTAGATGCCGAGCGTGATCGGGCTGGCGGGTGCCGCCGCCGTCGAGGGTGCTGGCGAAGACGAAGTCCGACCAGGCCCACAGGAAGGCGAACAGGGACACGGTGACGACGGCGTTGCGGCTGACCGGCAGCACGACCGAGCAGAAGGTGCGCAGCGCGTCCGGCGCCGTCGATCCTGGCCGCCTGCATCAGCTCGTCCGGGATGCCGGACATGAACGCGGTGAAGATCAGCACGCCGAACGGCACCGCGATGGTGGAGTCGGCGACGATCAGGCCGGGCACCGAGTTGAGCACGCCGAGGCTGCAGGTAGATGGCGTAGAAGCCCATCGCCATGATGATCCCCGGGATCATCTGCGCGATCAGCAGCACGAAGCTGAGCACGCCGCCGCCGCGCGGGCGCAGCTTGGCCAGCGAGTAGCCGGCCGGCGCGGCGAGGACGCAGGGTCAGCGCGACCGTGCCGAGGCCGATGCAGCAGGCTGGTGCCGAGGTAGGGCAGCTGCTGGTCGAGCACCGCGCGGTAGCCCTCCAGCGGTGCCGTGGAACGGGAACAGGTGCGGCGGGCTCTTGCGCATGTCCTGGTCCCGGGTGAAGGAGACGTTGACCATCCAGTAGACCGGGAACAGCATGACCGCGGTCAGCACGACGCCGAGCGCGGTCTTCCACCACGTCGTGCGCTGCCTCATGAGGCTGCTGCCTCCGCTGGATCCGGATGTAGATCAGGCCGAAGACCAGCGCCATGACGATGAGCAGGTTGCCGACGGCGGCGCCGGGGCCGAACTGCGGGCAGCAGGTTGCCGAAGCCGAGCCGGTAGGACCAGGTGGCGAAGGTGGTGGAGGAGTCGGTCGGGCCGCCCCTGGTCATGATCCAGATGATGTCGAAGACCTTGAGCGTGTAGACCAGGCCGAGCAGCAGGGTGATCGCCGAGACCGGGCGCAGCAGCGGGAAGGTGATCCGCCAGAACCGCTGCCAGCCGTTGGCCCCGTCGAGCGCGGCGGCCTCGTAGACTGTCGGCGGGATGCGCCTGCAGGCCGCTGTAGAGCACGCACCAGGTTGAACGGGATGCCGATCCAGATGTTGGCGATGATCACGCAGACCAGCGACCAGTGCGGCGAGGTGAGCCAGTTGACCGGGCCGATGCCGAGCGACGTGCAGCGCCGAGTTGACGACGCCGGAGTCGCTGTTGAGCATCCACGACCAGGTCGACGCCGACACGATCAGCGGCAGCAGCCACGGCACCAGGAACAGCGCCCGCAGCGTCGCCGACAGCCGGAAGTGCTGGGTGAAGAAGACCGCCAGGGCCATGCCGATGGCGAACTGGAAGACCAGCGAGACGACGGTGAACACGCACGGTGTGGGTCAGCGCCGGGCCGAAGGTCGGGTCGTCGACGACCGTGCGGTAGTTGTCCAGGCCGGTGAACGGCGCGCCGCCCTGGACGAACGAGCGGACCGTGTAGTTGCGCAGGCTCAGGTCGAGGTTGCGGTAGAGCGGATAGGCGTAGAAGGCGACCAGGTAGACCGTCACCGGGGCCAGGAACGCCCAGGCGGCCCACTGGCTGGTACGCGCGGCCCGGCGGCCGCGCCGGCGGGGCGGGGCGGCCGGTGCCGCCCCGCCCCGCCGCGCCACCGACTCGGGCGCCAGCGCCACTGTCGAGCGACTCATGCGTGCTGGACTACTTGGTAGCCGCGGCGGCCGCGGTCTGCGCCGCCTTCATGGCGCGCCTGCGGGGACTTCGATCCGCTCAGCGCCGCCTGCACCGCGGTCCACATCGGCTGGGAGATCTTCGGGTACTTGGTGCCGAGGTTGTCGCTGGTGCGGCCCTTGGCCGCCTTGACCGCGTCGACCCACACCTTCAGCTCGGGGTTGGCCGCGACCTGCTTCTCCTGCACCGCCGTCGGTGGCGCGCGACGTAGGACAGGGTGGTGTCGGTGGCCAGCGCGTTGTCGGCGCTGGTCAGGCAGGAGACGAGCTTCTGCGGTGGTCGCGTAGCGCTTGGTGTCCTTCTGCACCGGCACGGTGACGAACTCGCCGCCGGTGGGCGCCGGGGCGGTGCCGCCGGCCTTGGCGGGGATCGGGATGATGCCGTACTCGAAGCCGGCCTTCTTGGCGTTGGCCAGCTGCCAGGTGCCGTTCTCGGTGAAGGCGAAGTTGCCGGTGGCGAACTCCTGCCAGCTGGTGGTCTGGGTGTTGTTGATGACCGAGTTCGGCGCGTAGCCCGTTCTTCAGCCAGTCGGTCCACAGCGTCAGCGCGGCCACCGCCTGCGGCGAGTCGAGCTGGGTCAGGTTGCGCGCCGGAGCCCCAGAACCACGGCAGGAACTGGAAGCTGCCCTCCTCGGTGCCGATCGCCGAGAAGGTGATGCCCTTCTTGCCGGCGGCCTTGACCTTCGCCAGCGCCGCGGTCAGCGATGTCCCAGTCCTTGATGCGTGGCCACGTCGACGCCGGCCGCCTGCAGCACGGCCTTGTTGTAGTAGAGCGCCAGGGTGTTGGCGCCGATCGGCATGCCGTAGGTCTTGCCGCCGATCTGCCCGGCGGCGAGCAGGTTCGGCTCCACCGCCGAGGTGTCGATCTTGGCTGTCGTCGGTGGTGGTCAGCACGCCGGCCTCGGCGAGCGTGGAGACCACCGGGTTGTCGACGATCAGCACGTCCGGGGAGTTGCCCTGCTGCGCGGCGAGCAGCGCCTTGTTGGTCAGGTCGGTGGTGTCGTAGCCGGTGCGCTTGACGGTGACGCCCGGCGTCGGTGCCGCACTTGTTGAGCAGCTTGACCCAGTCGGAGGAGTCGTCGAACTGCGGGTACGGGTCCCAGATCGTGTAGCTGCCGCCGCCGCCGGAGGACTTGTCCGTGCTGTTGTCCGACGACGAACAGGCGGCCGTGCCCACCAGCGCGACGGCGACGGCCAGGCCGACGCCGAGTGCGCGCCGCCGCGCGTGAGATCGCTTCATGAGGGTTCCTTCGGGGTGTGTTGTCACTGGGGTGGAGCTGGCTGCGGCGTGGTGGCCGCGTCTGGTTCGCTGCGCTGGGACGGCCATACCGGGCCGCCGTTGGTGACCGCCGGCTCCGCTGGCGCAGACCCGGCCGGGAGTGTCAGGTGCTTGTGGTGAGGGGGTCGCCGCTCCGGTTCGGGATGATCCGGGGCTGGCACAAGCGGTGGCGAACTCCGCTGTCGAAAACCTTTTCGGGAATGTAGCGGCGCCGTTTCCCGGCTGTCAAGGGGTTCGCCATTCGGGTGAAGTCCTTTTGGTGAGAGCCATGTTGACGTGCAGTACCGGGCTGCCGGCGAGTGGTCGTAAGCCGCCTTCGGCGTCCCGCTCCGAAATCTTTTTCGGCGATTCGGCGCCCGGCTCGGGACCACGGCCGGGGACGGGGTGCGGGCCGGCCTCCGGGGGGTGTCCGGAGGCGAGCCCGCGCCGGCTCGTTCGCGGTATCGAATCGGTTCGCGTTTCTTCGCCGCGGTGACGGTACGTTGACGGTGGCCGCCCGGTCAATGTTCTTGGCCGGATCGATACCTGCCTCGCACGACCCCTCGTTGACAGGCGCCGGATGCGGAACCTACGTTGACGCGAACCGTTTCGACACCGACGGTCGGCGGATGGAGCAGGAGCTCGGATGAACATCGGCGAGATCGCGGCGCGTGCCGGCGTGTCCCGCAGCACCGTGTCGTACGCGCTGAGCGGCAAGCGGCCGGTCTCGCCAGCCACCCGGCGGCGCATCGAGCAGGTGGTCAGCGAGGCGGACTACCGGCCCAACGCCAGCGCCCGGGCGCTCAAAGAGGGCCGTACCCGCACCCTCGGCCTGGTCATCCCGCCCGCCGACCGGATGCTCACCGCCGCCCAGCTGGGCTTCGTGGCCAGTACCCTGGCCGCCGCCAGCCGCGCCGACCTGGACGTCCTGCTGTCCCCCTCGGGCGGCGAGCACGACCGCTCGTTCGAGCGGATGGTCGCCGGCCGCCGGGTGGACGGCGTGATCGTGATGGAACTGCGGCTGGCCGACGAACGGGTGACCCGGCTGCGCCAGGTGCGGCTGCCCTTCGTCACCATCGGCCGCACCGCCGAGCCGGACGCGGTGACCTGGGTCGACGTCGACTACCAGGGACTCGTCGCGCGCACCGTGCACCACCTGGCCGACCTCGGCCACCGCCGGGTCGCCCTGGTGAACCGGTCCGCAGAGCTGGCCGCCGCCGGCTACGGGCCGGCGCACCGGGCGCTGGCCGGGTTCACCGCCGCGCTGCGCGAGCGGGGCCTGGCCGGCGTGGACGTGTGCTGCGCCGACACCGCCGAGGCGGGCGAGGCGTGCGTCCGCGACCTGCTCGCCGGGCACCCGGAGCTGACGGCGCTGACCACGGTCAACGAGTCCGCGCTGCCCGGGATCCGGCGCGGCCTGGCCCGGGCCCGGCGGCGGGTACCAGCCGACTTCTCGCTCACCGGCGTGGTGGCCGGCCACGTCGCCGAGGACGGCTACCCCGAGCTGACCGCCGCCGACGTGCCGGTCGCCCAGCTCGGTACCCGCGCCGTCGAACTGCTGCTGGAGCGCATCGCCGACCCGGGCGCCCCGGCCACGCACGAGCTGCACCGGCCGCCGATCTCGCTACGCGCCAGCACCGGCCCGGCACCTCGGACGGAATAAGTCCGGCCGGCTCAGGCGATCCGGGCGGGTGAGTCCGGCCGGCTCAGGCGATCCGGGCGGATGAGTCCGGCCGGCTCAGGCGATCCGGGCGATGCTGCCGGCCGGGGGCGGCGGGACGGCGTCGGGGTGCAGGAGCGCGGCGATGGCCGCCACGCCGTCCACCAGGCGCGGGCCGGGGCGTACCACGAGTCCGTCGGCGTCGATGGCCCACACCGCGGCGTCCGGGAAGTGCGGCACCACCGCCTCGGCCTGGGCCGCCGCGCCCGCCAGGTGGAAGCCGCAGGGCGCCACGATCACCACGTCCGGGGCCGCGTCGGTGAACTCCTGCCAGCTGGTCTGCACCGACCGCGCGCCCGGCCGGGCGGCGACCGGCTCGCCGCCCGCGGCGCGGACCAGGTCCGGCACCCAGTGGCCGGCGGTGAACGGCGGCTCCACCCACTCCACCACGGCCACCCGGGGCCTGGGCCGGTCCCGCACCGCCGCGGTCACCGCGGCCAGCCGGGCCCGCAGCCCGGCGACCAGGTCCTCGGCCCGCTGCGCCACGCCCGCCCGCTCCCCCACCGTGCGGATCGTCGCCAGCACCTCCTCCAGGGTGTACGGGTCGAGCGAGACCACGTCCGCCCGGCAGCCGAGGTAGTCCAGCGCGTCGGCGACATGGTCGGAGGGGAGCGCGCAGACCCGGCACAGGTCCTGGGTGAGGATCAGCTCGGGAGCCAGTCCGGCCAGCGCGTCGGCGTGCAGGGTGTAGAGGTCGGCGCCGGCGGACAGCTGGGCGGTCACGTAGCCGTCGATCTCGGCGGGGCTCATGCCGGTGGTGTCCCGGCCGCCGACCACCACGGTCTTCTCGACCCGGGCGCCGGGCGGCTCGTCGCACTCGAAGGTCACCCCGACCAGGTCGTCGCCGAGCCCGAGGGCGTAGACGATCTCGGTGGCCGAGGGCAGCAGGGAAACCAGTCGCATGCCGTCAGGATGCCAGGCCGACGGCCAGGGCGATGATGCCCAGCAGCGGCGGCCCCGCCTGGATGAGCGCGGAACGCGCCTTGCGGCGGTCCGACAGCAGCAGCACCAGCCCGGCGGCGACCATCGACCCGGCGCCGGTGAACGCCAGGGTGGCCCCGATCGTGGTGGCGCCGGCCGCGGCGAACACCGCCCCCAGCGCGACTGCCACCGCCAGGAAGAGGTTGTAGAAGCCCTGGTTGAACGCCAGCAGCCGCATCACCTCCGCCTCCTGCACGGTGCCGATCCCGAACGTCGCGCGCGCCCGCCGGCCGGTCCAGGCGATCGACTCCAGGTAGAACACGTACACGTGGATGAGGGCGGCGACGCCGACGAGCAGGAAACCCAGAACGACCACGACGACTCCATCCTCCCGTTGCGCCGCCGCCCGGCACGGCCGCGTGCGCCCCTCCCCCCGGGCGGTCCGCGCCTTCGCAGGCGTACCAGCCCGGGTGAGGGCAGTTGACTGTAGCGCCTACGCCACGGTTGCCCGCAGGCGTCCACCCCGGCCGGGTGACAAGCCGGTTGGCGAACGGCGACCACCTGTGTTGGGGTGGATCTATGTCGATGCTCGATGATCCGGGACTCTTCGGCCGCCAGTGGGCGACCAGCTACGACGGTCCGGGCCTGCCCGACCCCGGGCCCGCTGCGGAGTTCCTGGCCGGCCTGGCGGCCGGCGGCCCGGCGCTGGAACTGGCGATCGGCAGCGGCCGGGTGGCGCTGCCACTGGCCGCTCGCGGGATCGCGGTCGAGGGCATCGAGGCCTCGCCGGAGATGGTGGCGCTGCTGCGCGCCAAGCCGGGCGGCGCCGACCTTCCGGTGGTCGTCGGCGACCTGGCCGACGTCGGGGTCAGCGGCCCGTACCCGTTGGTGTTCCTGGTCTTCAACACCCTGTTCAACCTGACCGGCGCCGGGCGGCAGGGCGACTGCCTGCGCAACGTGGCCCGGGTACTGGCGCCCGGTGGGGCCTTCGTGGTCGAGGCGTTCGTCCCCGACCCGGCCGACTTCGACCGGGACGAGCAGCAGGTGCAGGTGCAGTCGGTGACCGAGGAGTCGGTGAGCGTCCGGCTGCACCGCTATGACCGGGCGGAGCAGACCTTCCTGCGGCAGACGGTCACCTTCACCAACGGCGCCGTCACGCTCCAGCCGTTCGGCATGCGCTACCTGTGGCCCGGCCAGATCGACGAGCTGGCCGCCGCGGCCGGGCTCCGCCTGGACGCCCGGTACGCCAGCTGGCAGCGGGCACCCTTCGACGAGTCGAGCAGGCAGCACATCTCCGTCTACCGCAAGGACTGACCGAGGCATGATCCCCTGACCGGGCGACCGTCGAGGACGATCAGCGCCCGGTCGCCGGGGCGTCCCAGCCGGCGACGGCGAACCGGTCGGTGCCGGCGGTGGCCGCCAGGACGGCCCCGGTGTAGGGCTGCAACGGCTGCGGCAGCTCGCCCGGCCGGTACCAGCCGATTGCGTCGCACTTGTGCGGCTCGGCGTTGACGACTGGGCCGTGGCGGTCGGGGTCGTAGCGGGCCGCGAAGGCGAAACCGACCCGGGGAGGTTCACCGTCCTGGCGGTAGTGCACCACCGCGGCCGGCCGCAGGTCCCCGCGGGCCAGCCGGACACCGATCTCCTCACGGGCCTCCCGGCGGACCGCGGTGAAGACGTCCTCGCCGGTCTCCGCCTTACCGGAGGGGACGTTCCACTGGCCACCCGCGTACAGGTGCCCGGCGCGCAGCGCCAGCAGCACCCGCCGCCGATCGTCTGTCAGTACCAGGAACACGTCCACGAAGGCGGTCTGGTCACTGCCCATGGGGCGCTCTCCCGTCCACGACTGCTGCTGCGGCGGCCGGTGCCCGGCTGCTGTGCGCGTTCCTACAATGGCACCGATCGACGGGGCCGGGAGGTGCGGGTGGAGCGGACCGGGACGCCTGCCGGGACCGACTGGGAGTCGCACCGCCCGGCCGTCTTCGGCGCGGCCTACCGGATCCTCGGCTCGGTGGCCGAGGCCGAGGACGTGGCGCAGGAGGTGTGGCTGCGCGCCGCCGCCGCCGACCTGTCGCAGGTGCGGGACCTGCGCGCCTGGCTGGTGACGGTGGCCGCCCGGACGTCGTACAACGTGCTGGGTTCGGCCCGGGTGCGGCGTGAGTCCTACGTCGGGCCGTGGCTGCCCGAACCGCTGCTGACCGGCCCGGACGCCGCCGCCGGGGTGCTGGTGGACGAGCTGGTCGGCACCGCCATGCTGGTGGTGATGGAGGCGCTCACCCCCGCCGAGCGGGTGGCGCTGGTGCTGCACGACGTCTTCGACTTCCCGTTCGGCCGGATCGCCGAGGTGCTCGGCGCAACGCCCGCCGCCGCCCGCAAGGCCGCCTCCCGCGCCCGGGCGCGGGTGGCCACGGTCCGGGACCGGCCCCGGGCGTCGCGGGCCGAGACCGAACGGGTGCTGCGGGCGTTCAAGGCGGCAGCCGATGCCGGGGACATCGCGGCGCTGGTCGAGCTGCTGGATCCCGCGGCGGTCTACGTCGGCGACGGGGGTGGCCGGGTGCCGGCCGCCCGCCGGCCGGTGCACGGCGCCGCGACGATCGCGACGCTGCTGATCCGGCAGGTGGCGATCCGGCGGCCGGACGGGTCCGCGGTCGTCGAGGTGAACGGGTGTCCGGCGCTGGCCACCTGGCAGGACGGCGAGCTGGTCTGGCTGGACACCGTGGAGGTCGCCGACGGGCGGGTCACCACCTGGCGGAGACTGGCCAATCCCGGGAAGCTGGCCCACCTCGGTCACATCTGAGCCGGCCGTCCTGTCTACCTGGTGAACGCCCGCCGATCGCGGCGGGGCGAGGCGGGGAGGACGACGGATGGCACACGTGGTGATCATCGGGGGCGGTTTCGCGGGCGTCTGGAGCGCGGCCGGCGCAGCGCTGGCCCGGGCGGAGGCGGACCTGCGGATCACGCTGATCGCGCCGGGCGGGCAGCTGGTGCTGCGGCCGCGGCTCTACGAGCCGGAGCCGGAGCTGGCCACGGTGGAGCTGAGCAGGATCCTCGGACCGATCGGCGTCGAACACCTGCGCGGCCGGGTCAGCACGATCGACACCGGCCGCCGGCTGGTGACGGTCGACGGTGCGCAGATCGGGTACGACCGCCTGGTCCTGGCGGCCGGCAGCAGCCTGGTCAGGCCAGCGGACCTGCCCGGCGCGGACCGGCTCTTCGACATCGACACCCTGGACGGCGCCAGGAGGCTCACCGGCCATCTGCGCCACCGGCGCGACTACACCGCCGTGGTGGTCGGCGCCGGCTTCGTCGGCCTGGAGGCGGCGACCGCACTGGCCGCGCGCGGCCGGGTGCTGCTGGTGGACCGCAGTGCGCTGGTCGGGGACCAGCTCGGCCCGGGCCCCCGACCGGTGATCGAGCAGGCGCTGCGGCAGCTGCGCATCGACACCCGGCTGGAGACCACGGTGACTGAGGTCGGCGACGGGTACGCCGTCCTCTCCGACGGCGCCACGGTCCAGGCCGACGCGGTGCTCTGGTGCGCGGGGATGCGGGCCAGTGAGCTGACCCGGCAGGTCAGTGACGAACTGGACCACCTCGGCCGGGTACCGGTGGACCGGCAGCTGCGCGCGCTCCCCGAGGTGTTCGTGGCCGGGGACACGGCCGCCGCCGCGTTCGACGCCGGACACACGGTGCTGCAAGCCTGTCAGCACGCGACCCCGATGGGCAAGGTGGCCGGCTACAACTCGGCGGCCGACCTGCTCGGCAGGCCGCTGCGCGACTTCACCGCCGGCCCGTACGTGACCTGCCTGGACCTGGGCGGCGCGGGCGCGGTCTTCACCCGCGGCTGGGACCGGATGGTGATGGCCTCGGGCGCCGACGGCGCGGGGGTCAAGAAGCGGATCAACGGGTACATCCACCCGCCGGTCGACGACGCGGCCACCATCCTCGCCGCCGCCGAACGGGTCCGCGTGGAGCTTGCCTTCTTCCCGCGTGACGGGCAGCCGGCCGGCTGACGACGCGTCCCCCGCCCACCGGGCTGTGCCGGTGGACGGGGGACGCCGCGCCCGGGTCCGGAACCCGACGACGGGTCCGGACCAGGGCGATGCCTCAACTAGCGCAGGCTCCACTGCTGGTTGCTCTGGCCGTTGCAGGACCAGAGGATCAGCTTGGTGCCGTTGGCCGTGGCGGCGGCGTTGGCGTCCAGGCAGAGCCCGGACTGCACGCCGGTGATGGTGCCGTTGGAGTTGACGTTCCACTGCTGGTTCGTCTGGCCGTTACAGTCCCAGATGATCACCGTGGTGCCGTTGGTCGTCCCCTTGCCGTTGGCGTCCAGGCACTTGTTGCCGTAGACCTGCAGCGCCTTGCCCGAGGTCTGCGTCCAGCGCTGGTTGGCGTTGCTGTTGCAGTCGTAGATCTGCACCTGGGTGCCGTTGGTGGTGGAGCTGTTCGGCACGTCCACGCAGCGGCCCGAGCCGCCGCCGACGATCTGCTTGCCGCTGCCGCCGGTGGTCGGCGTGGGGCTGCCGGTGGGCGGCGGGCCGCTGGTGAAGGAGTAGCCGGCGGCGGTGATGTCGGCCTGGACGGCGTTCTCGGTGGCGTCCGTGGGGAAGCCGTTGGTGACGGCGCCTTCGAAGAAGTAGCCGACGCCGGTGGTGCTGTTGTCACCACCGGTGCCCAGCAGGATGGAGCTGTCCACCTTCATCGGGTTGTACCCGTTGGGCAGCGGGCCGGAGAACGTGGTGTTCAGGCCGCCGCTGTTGGCGTTGCCGTACTTGAGGGTGAAGTTGGTGGTGCCGTTGTTCTTCTCCACCGCGGTGACGAACGGGAAGTGCACACCGGAGTTGTTCGGGTCCTTGTTCGACCCGGTGTTGGTGTGGTACATCCCGTTCTCCAGGTCGGCCTCGACCCACGGGCCGGAGCCGACACACGGGTTGTTCGCCCAGTCCCCGAACCAGCACGCGGTACCCCACTCGATCGCGTTCATGGTGGCATTGCCGGTGTCGGTGTGCGAGTTCTCGCCCAGGCCGTAGTCGAAGCAGCAGTACTTGTTGACGTAGTTCGACGACGTCACCATGTAGATGCCCGAGGGGCGCGAGCCGGTCGGGGCGTTCTTGGCGTTGTCGACGCGGTAGCCGACGCCCTGGTTCACCTTGATGCCGTACGCCTTGTGGCCGGCGACGTACAGCGGCAGCGCCTTGGCGTCCGCGCCGATGTCGGCTCCGTTGGGGCCGGGGCCCTTCCAGTAGCCGCCCCAGGAGATGGGCATGTCGTTGTGGTTGGCGGTCTGGTCGTAGATCTTCGTGATCGTGCAGGCGCTGCTGGCGCAGAAGTTGTCCTGCGTCGCGGCGTTGGCGTAGCCGCCGGCGGCCAGCAGGCCGACATCCGTGTACGCCTTGTCGGAGGCCCGCTGCACCTGGTAGAGCGGCCCGTTGTAGGCGGCGAACAGGGCGCGGGTGGTGCTGTGCGCCCCGATACAGGGCGTACCGCCGGTGGCGTAGAGGTCACAGGCCAGTGACGTGGCGGCGTTGGCCGACGTCATGGGCCCGATGAAGGCGATCGCCGCGCCGACGACCAGCGCCGCCGCGGAGACCACGGCCGCGAGTGTCCGGCGGCCGACCTTTCTTGTCATGCGTAACTCCTTGCTCGGGCGCCACCTGCGGTGGCGCGACAGTGGTGCAGGGCGGCCTGCCGGCGGCCCGGCCTTGCGGGTAGCTGGTGGAACTGGTGGCTGTGCGGGACGGAGGTGCGGCTGCTCTGATTGCCAGCAGTCGATGTTAGCGCTAACATGCCGGCGCCGGGACCGGCGGTCCGATCGAGTGCCGGCTACCCGTCCCGCGGGGAGCAGGTAGCCGGCGCTCGTACTTCAGTCGCGCTCCGGCTCAGCGGTAGCCGGCAGCCACGATGTTCGCCTGGACGGCGTTTTCCGTCGCGTCGGACGGGTAGCCGGCCACCATGGCGCCCTCGTAGAAGGTGCCGGCGCTGAGGTTCGCGCCGCCGCCCGGCTTGCAGCAGTCACCGCCGCTGCCCAGCACGATGGCGCCCTGCTTCTTCATCGGGTTGTACCCGCCCGGCAGGGTGCCGTCGTAGAGGGTGAACAGGCTGCCGGACTGGGCGTTGCTGCCCTTGAGAGCCATCCGGCTGGTCCCGTTGTTCTTCAGCGTCGCGGTGACGAACTTGCTGGTGAAGGCCCGCTGGTTGGGGTTCCACGAGCTGCTGCCACCGGGGAACAGGCCCCACTCCAGGTCGGCCTGCACCCACGGGCCGGAGCCCGAGCAGCCGCCGAACCAGCAGCTGGTGCTGAAGTTGATGGCGTCCATCGCCCCGGCGGCGTCGGCCTTGCGGGTGGTCTCGCTGTTGCCGTAGTCGAAGCAGCAGCCGCTGTTGACGTGGGTCCCGGAGGTCACCATGTACATGCCCTCCGGCGCGGTGCCGGTGGGCACGCCGGTCAGGTGGCCGTCCCGCCAGTAGCTGTTGCCCGGGTTGATGTACAGCGAGTACGCCTTGCCGCCACCCACGGTCAACGACTCCGTCGTCGCCCGCGCCGGGCTGCTCGACGTCGAGCCGGGAACCTGCGACGACCCCTGGTACCACAGGTCGTTACCGTGCCCGGACTGGTCGTACACCACGGTGATCACACACGTGGTGCCCGAGCAGAACGAGTCCTGGGACGCCCCGTTGGCCACCCCGCCCGCGGCCACCGCGGCGATGTTGCGGGTGCTGTTGTCCGAGGAGCGCCGCACCTGGTACAGGTTGCCGCTGTAGGAGCTGTAGAGCGCCCGGGTGGTGCTGTGCGCCGCGATACAGGGCGTACCACCGGCGGCGTAGATGTCACAGGGGCCGGAACCGCCGGGCTGCGGGCTCCAGGTCGGCGTGGGGGACGGCGTGCTCACCAGGGGCTGGCTCCACTGCTGGTTGCTCTGACCGTTGCAGGACCAGAGGATCAGCTTGGTGCCGTTGGCCGTGCCGGCGCCGTTGGCGTCCAGGCACAGGCCCGACTGCACGCCCGTGACGGTGCCGTTGGAGTTGAAGTTCCACTGCTGGTTGGTCTGGCCGTTGCAGTCCCAGATGATCACCGTGGTGCCGTTGGTGGTGCCCTTGCCGTTGGCGTCCAGACACTTGTTGCCGTAGACCTGCAGCGCCTTGCCGGAGGTGTAGGTCCACGCCTGGTTGGCCTGGCCGCTGCAGTCGTAGATCTGTACCTGGGTGCCGTTGGTGGTGGAGCTGTTCGGCACGTCCACGCAGCGGCCGGACTGGCCGCCGACGATCGACGTCGGTGTACCGACGACCGCGGCCTGCGCGACGCCGCCCTGTGTTGCCAGGACGACGCCGCCGACGGTGGCGACGGCCAGCGCGCATACCGCGGCGAACAGGCGTCGGCCGCGGATGCGTTTGGTGAAGGTGGAGACTGCCATGGCGTTCCTCGGGGGTGTCGAAGCGGTCGCGGAAGGCGCGCACGAGCCAGCCGGCCGGCACGGGCCGAACTCCTTGCGGCGCAGGTGCATAGGGACGGTACGGGTAGCGGGGATGTCCGGGGAGCGGACAGCCAGTGGCCACTGGCTGTCGAAACCCCTCGTCGGGAGGACGGGGCGCGACGAGGGCGGTCATCGCTATCCCGCTTGGGTACTAATTACTTCCTCCACACGGGTACTAAGTCAAGACTCTAAGCCTACTTAGTCCTATCGATGAAGCGGTAATGCCGGTTTTGTCGATGTATTTGCATCCGCCAGTGCGTGCCTACGACCCCGCGGCGCTCCGCGATGGCCGCCCGGGCGGCGCATGAGTCATACTCTTCCCACTACGGCGAGGAGGCGCGGGGTGACGCAGGCGTGGCGGACGGAGAACCGACGTCCGGACGGCGGCTACCGGCCCGGCTACGAGGTGGCCGCCGAACAGCTGCTCGAGCTGATCGCAGAGCTCGGTCTACGCCCCGGCCAGCGTATGCCGACCGAGAACGACCTGGCAAAGCAGCTGGGCACCAGCCGCACGGTGGTACGCGAGGCGGTGAAGATCCTCTCCGCGCTCGGCCGGATCCGCGCGCACAAGGGCCGTGGCCTGTTCGTGTCCGACGACGAGGGGATGCTCGGCACGGGTCGGTGGGCATCCTTCTTCGTCCCCAACGACCTGGACCACGTCTACATGCTCTTCGAGTTCCGGCGGGTGCAGGAGATGGAGACCAGCCGGCTGGCCGCCCACCGGGCCACCCCGGTGGAGATGGCGGCCATCGAACGGGCCGCCGGCCAGTGCCGCCAGGGGCTGGCCGCCGGTCGGGAGGATCTGTTCACCGACGGCGACGACGCCTTCCACGCCAGCATCGCGGTGGCCTCCCACAACATGTTCCTCCAGGTCGCCGTCAACGAGGCCCGCCGACTACAGGCCCAGTCCAACGTCTTCGGCCAGAGCGGCTCGCTCGGCGGGCGCGCGGCCCGGGCCCTCGACGAGCACGAGGCCATCTACCAGGCGATCCGGGGCGGCGACCCGGACGCCGCGGCGCAGGCAGCGGCCACCCACATCACCAACACGCTGGACGAGTACCGCCGGGCGATCCAGCAGCGAATCTTTTCGCGCAGTACGTAGCCGCCCCGGGCCACCGGCACTTCGAACCGATTCGTCGCCGCCGTCCGCTAACCTCTCGGCAGCTACGCCCAGCGGCCGCTGTGGCCGTGCGCTGACTACAGCTTTACCCAACGAGAGCAGCGCCGGAGAATGGCCCGACCGGCATCCGGGCGCCGCGGGCGACACGGTCCCCGGATAGGCACCCGTGGCGCGGGGCATACCGGCACGTCCTGGGCCATTGACGCTCCTTGACACATTCAGGCCCCTGACCTACGGTTCCAACGAATCGATTCGACCGCACGTTGACTCCGCCCGTCAGCGCCCCCACCCCCGGTACACCGCCTCCGTGATCATCGGATCGCGCAGCACCGGCGGGCCACGCCGACGCCCGGATCCGCGACCAACGGCCACCCGTCCGGCCGCTGCCGCGCAGCCCGCTCAGCACAGCGGTCGTTGTCCATCCGCACGTCGCCGACTGACGGAGGAGATGTCAGTGCACGTCGCACAATTGAGGCGCTGGTACAGGCACGGAATACTCGCTGCCGTGCTGTCCGTCGCCGCCGTACTCGCCGTATCGGCCGCCCGTCCCGCCCTCGCGGCAGACGAGTCGATCACCGTCAACTTCAGCACGGCGGGCGCCGCCCCGACCTACCGCGCGTCCGGCTGGATCTACGGCATGACCGAGAACGGCGTCAACCCACCCGACAACTACTACCGGGACGTCAAGTTCCAGGCGATGCGGGCCGGCGGCGCGCAGCTGTCCGGCGGCGGCTGGGTCGGCGGCGGCTACGACCGCCGGTGGAACGCCACCAGCGCACAGGCCAAGCGCACCATCGCGCTGGGTGGCAAGTTCATCCTGCTCGACCACGACCTCTGGGGCGCCGACGGCGCCTCGATCAGCCGCTACCCCGGTGACAACGGCGACTGGACCGACTACGACAACTTCCTGACCCGCCTGTTCAACGACATCAAAGCGGCCGGGATCACCGTCGAGTTCGACATCTGGAACGAGCCGAACATCACGATCTTCTGGAACCGGCCGCAGTCGCAGTACTTCGAGCTGTGGCGGCGCACCTACCAGCGCATCCGCTCCACCTTCCCGAACATGCTCATCGTCGGCCCCAGCATGGCCGGCGTGCCGTCGACCGGCGGCTGGTGGACCCAGTACCTGGACTACGTGAAGGCCAACAACGTGGTGCCGGACATCGTCAGCTGGCACTCGCTGCCCGGCGACCCGGTGTCCAACGTCGCCACCGCGAACAGCACGCTCGACTCGCGGGGTATCGCACATTCCCGGCCCTATCAGATCAACGAGTACGGCGCCTCCAACGAGCAGAACCCCGGTGGCGGAGCCTGGTACATCGCCCGGCTGGAGCGGGCCGGCGCGGACGGCCTACGGGCCAACTGGGCCAGCGGTTCCAACCTGCACAACGACCTGGCCAGCCTGCTGACCCACAACTCCAGCGGCCAGTACCAGACCAAGGGCGAGTGGTGGGTGTACAACTTCTACGCCAACCAGACCGGCCAGATCGTGTCGGTCACCCCGAGCAGCAACTACGACGCGTTCGCCACCCGGGCGTCCGGCTCGGCGAAGGTGCTCCTCGGCGGCAACCGCACCACCGGCAATGTGGCGATCAACCTGCAGCGCCTCGACGCGGTCAGCGGTCTCGTGCAGAACAACCAGGTCCGCGTCGTCGTGCAGAGCATCCCCTACAACAACGGTGGCGCCGTCTCCGGCCCGACCACGGTACGCGACACCGTGGCGACCCTTTCGGGCAACGCGACGACCGTCAACGTGGCGCACAGCAACGCCAGCGACACCTTCACCGTCACCCTGCTGCCCCCGACCGGCGGCAGCACCTCTCCGACGCCGACTCCGACGTCGACGGGTGCGGCGAGTGGTCAGCAGATTGTTGGTGGTCAGTCGGGTCGGTGTGTGGATGTGCCGAACAGTTCCACCACCAACGGCACCCAGGTGCAGATCTACGACTGCAACAGCAACGCCAACCAGCGGTTCACCTACACCTCCGGCAAGGCGCTTCAGGTGTATGGGAACAAGTGCCTGGATGCCAACGGCAAGGGTACGACCAACGGTACGACGGTGATCATCTGGGACTGTAACGGTCAGACCAACCAGCAGTGGAATGTGAACTCGAACGGCACCATTACGGGTGTGCAGTCGGGTCTGTGTCTGGATGCCAATGCGGCGGGTACGGCGAACGGGACGAAGCTGATCCTGTGGTCGTGCAACGGTCAGAGCAACCAGCAGTGGAGCCTGCGCAGCTGAGAACCGAGCTCGGGGCCGGGTGTGCAGCCACACCCGGCCCCGAGGTCTGCTTCACCGGAAACGCCGCATCGCCGCCGGACGCGCCCAGAAGCTGGCGCCGCTGTCCACCATCACCGTGCCGACATTGGTGATATCCGGCGAAGACGACCCGCTGATCAAAGTGACGGCCCGGCCGCGACACCGCCAGGCAGATTCCCGGGTCCAGGTTCGTGTCGTACCCCGGGGTGGGTCACAACCTTCCCCGGGAGCTCTGGCCGGATGTCATCGCGCAGATCCACGCCGCAGCCACTGCCCGTCGGCACGCGCCGCCGAGCGTGCAGCAGGGCGGCCCCTGGCCCCGGCCGGAATGCGCGTGCGTGACCTATCGTGCTACTGGTCGGACAACTGACCGGGGAGGCGGAGGTCGATGGCTCGCAGACGGTTGTACCTCGTCCGCCACGGCGAACAGGATCCGGCGTCCGGGCACGCCCCGGCCGGCGGACTGTCGCAGCTCGGTCGCCGGCAGGCGGACCGGCTGGGCCGGCGGCTGCGTACGGTGCCCTTCACGGCGATCCACCACAGCCCTTCGGCACGGGCGGCGCAGACCGCCGACATCGTCGCCGGCCATCTCCCACAGATACCGCGACACCCTGCGACTTCGTCGCGGACCGCACCCCGGTGCCCTCTCCGGGGCACCGTGACAGCTATCCGGGCCGATGGCTCGACTGGCTCGACGGCATACCCGCGGACGAGCGCGACGAGGACGCCACGGCCCTGCGTGCCGCGGTCGGACACTTCACTGTCACCGGTGACGACGACCGGCAGGAACTGCTGATCACCCACAATTTCGTGATCGGGTGGTTCGTCCGGCACGCGCTCGACGCTCCGGTATGGCGCTGGATCGGACTCAACCAGGCCAACTGTGCGATCACCGTCGTGCAGTTGGAGACCGACCGTCCGCCGGTCCTGGTCAGCTTCAACGACACCGGGCACCTGTAGCCGGCGTCCGCTCGGGGCCGGGCGTGGCTGCACACCCGGCCCCGAGCTCGGTTCTCAGCTGCGCAGGCTCCACTGCTGGTTGCTCTGACCGTTGCACGACCACAGGATCAGCTTCGTCCCGTTCGCCGTACCCGCCGCATTGGCATCCAGACACAGACCCGACTGCACACCCGTAATGGTGCCGTTCGAGTTCACATTCCACTGCTGGTTGGTCTGACCGTTACAGTCCCAGATGATCACCGTCGTACCGTTGGTCGTACCCTTGCCGTTGGCATCCAGGCACTTGTTCCCATACACCTGAAGCGCCTTGCCGGAGGTGTAGGTGAACCGCTGGTTGGCGTTGCTGTTGCAGTCGTAGATCTGCACCTGGGTGCCGTTGGTGGTGGAACTGTTCGGCACATCCACACACCGACCCGACTGACCACCAACAATCTGCTGACCACTCGCCGCACCCGTCGACGTCGGAGTCGGCGTCGGAGAGGTGCTGCCCTGCACGCCGGCCGAGGCCATCACGGCCTGGGCGCCCGAGGGCCAGCTGCCGTTGCTGACGACGACGTTGCCGGAGACGACATTGCTGCGGTCGCCGTTGGTGATGTTCGTACCGCTGCTGCTGCTCCAGTTGTTGGTCAGCGTCAACGTGCCGGTGTTGTTGTTGCCGGAGCTGTAGTTGACGGTGGCCCAGGTGCCGCCGGTGGAGGCCAGCACGTTGCCGGTGGCGGTCCAGTACCGCGAGCCCTCGTCGAAGTAGAGGCCGAAGTAGCCGTTGGTCCGCAGGCAGTAGTTGCCGCTGATCCGGGCGCTCGGGTTGGCGGACAGGGTGTAGATGCAGGAGCCGTCGTTCATCTGCTGCATCACGTCGTGGATGTAGTTGCCGGTGATCTGGTAGTTCGACGCCGTGGTGCCGGTGCTGTACCGGGGCTGGTAGTTGTACAGGCCCCGGTTGGCGTACTCGTTGCTGCCGCCCGCGTCGTTGGCGCCCCAGCCGTAGCCGAGGGTCAGGCCGGAGTAGGGCATGTTGTAGATCTCGTTGTGCGAGATGGTCGCGTTGGTGATGTAGGTGGGCAGGAACGAGGAGATGCCCCGGTAGTCCAGGCCCATGTCATGCACGACGTTGTTGCTGATGTTCAGGTCGCGGTTGACCATGCGGGAGTCGCTGGGGTGGTGCGCGTCGGCGCGTACGCCGCCGGCCACGATCGCGCCGGCCGCGCCCCGGGCGAAGGTCGACCCGGTCACCGTGATCGAGCTGGTACCCAGGCCCACGCCGGAGGCGTGCGCGTTGGCGTCGTTGCCGATGCCCAGGGCGGTCTGCCCGACGTTGACGAACTGGTCACCGCTGAAGGTGATGTTGTTGGCCGCCGATACCTGCACCGCGGCCGGCATCTGGAACCAGTTGGGCCGGGTCGCCTCGAACTGCGTACAGCCCGAACGGCAGTTGCCGAGGGCGGGCCACGACCAGTTGCCGGCGACGTACGCGCCGGTCTGCTGGTCGACGAAGCCCTGCCCGCTGGCGGGGAGCCAACTGGTGCCGGTGAAGGTGATCCCGGTGAACGAGATGTTGTGCGCCGGCGCCGCATAGGTGCCCCCGACGTCCACCAGCGACGGCAGCGTCGGCAGCTCCACGTCCACGGTGCTCATGTTCTGCCCCGAGGTCGGGATGTAGGACAGCACGCCCGTGCCGGTGTTGAGGTACCACTCCCCCGCCGAGTCCAGCAGCTCGTAGGCGTTCTCGACGTACATCGGACCGGCCCGGAACGGGCTGTAGGAGACGTCGTAGCCGAAGTTGTTGTTGTTCCACGCCGGCTGCTGCATGGTGATGGTGCCGCCGCTGATGCTCTGCACCGGCGAGTAGCGGTCGGTGAACGAGTTGATCGTCTCGAACTCGACCCGGTTCTGGTTGGTCAGCGTGTTCAGGTAGTTCAGGGCGCTGTTGGTGAAGTGCATCCCGCTGGCGCTGTAGGTGAAGTCGCTCCGGTTCACGCTGGACCGCGCCCGGGTGGCCGGAGCGCCGGCGACGTAGAGCTGTCGGGCGTCGATGCCGGTGCCGACGTTGGCCTGCCAGATGTTGCGCGACGAGTTGGCCAGCGTCCAGCCGGTGACCTGCCGGGCGCCGGTGATGGTGGGGTGCGCCCCCGGGGCGGCCTGCCAGGTCACGGTGTGGCCGTTGAGCCCCGAGTCCCCGGCGTCCAGCCGCAGCGGCGAGGACAGCCGGTACACGCCGTCGGCCAACTGCACCGCGATGTCGCCGGACGCGCCGCCGACCATCGAACGCACCGTGCTCTGTGCGGTGGACAGCGAACACGGCTGCGTGTCGGAGCAGCTGGTGCCCGAGCCGGACGGGGAGGCGTACAGGGTGGAGGTGGCCGCGAGGGCGGGCACGGTGATGATCACCGCGGCCGCCGCGGCGGTCAGCCCCGCGGCGGCGGTCGCTGCTGCCAGCAGCAGCCGGCGCCGGCCGGACAGGAAAGTTACGGACACGGGATCTCCTATCGAGGAGCGAGCTGGGGTGTGGTGCTCAACCGTCGTGCTCGTGCCGGATCGCAGCGCTACGTGGGCCAGTGGCGTGCTCCGGCGACAGGGACGGCTGGCACCGGCCGGGGACTCGCTGGACCGCCTGGCAGTCGGCGAGAGTCGGTCGGGATGATCGGGCCGTCTACCGACAGGTGGCCCAGGCGGGGCACCACGGCCGCCACGGGCTGTTCACGTATGTCGATACTTCTCCGGCACGCGAACCGGCACAGTTCATCATACGAATGATGACTTTGCAACAGTTGCCGGCCGCCCCGGGTCGCCTCCCGCCGCAGGTCGACGCCGCCCGCCGACAGCCAGCCCGGCGGCCGGCATCGATGCGACCGCGTCGCCGGCCGGATTGTCCCCTCAGCCCTGCCAGGGCCGCCCTGCCCAGTCAGGAGTTGGAGTGTCCGGCCGGCACCGCCTGGTCGACACTGCCCGTCCGGAGGAGGCGGTGGGTCAGCGCAGCCGCGCCGGTCCGGTCGTGGCGCGCAGTGATATCGGCGGCGCGTGCAGGATGTGTCGCGGGTGGGCGGTCGGCGTCGCGAGCTGCTCCAGCAGCAGCTCCACGGCCTGGGCGCCGAGGTCGTGGGTGGGAACGTCGGCAGCCGTCAGCGCCGGGCGGAAGTCCTCCGCCCAGTGCCGGGCGGCGACCCCGGTGACCGAGAAGTCACGCGGCACGCGCAGGCCGCTGCGTTCCAGACCGCGCTGGATGCCGGGCAGCGCGGCTTCGTTGACGGTGACCAGCGCCGTCAGCTCCGGGTGGCTGGCGCGCAGCGCGTCGATGCAGGCCTCGCCGGCCGGAGCGTCGTCGCCGCAGCAGACGTCCACACCGACCAGGCGCCGTTGCGTGACCGCCTCGGTGAACCCGGACAGCGCGCGGTGGCCGGGGCCGTAGCCGGCGGCGACCAGCTCCGCGGAGCGGTTGACCAGCGCGATGTGCCGGTGCCCCAGATCGGCCAGGTGATGCACGCAGCGCGCGGTCAGGGTGGCGTAGTCGACGTCGACCCACCAGGTGCCACCGGCGTCGCGGGTCCGGCCGATGGTGACGAACGGCAGCCGCACCCCCTGCACCCGGGTCACTCGGTCGTCTTCCAGCCTGATCTCCATGAGGATGACGCCGTCCACCCGCCGGCCGGTGGTCAGCCGCTCGAACGAGCGCTCGTGGTCCCCACCGGAGGGGGACAGCAGCACGTCGAAGTCGGCGCGGGCGGCCGCCTCCACGACGCTGGCGACAAAGCCGAGCTGCATGTCGGTGAGCCGCAGGCTGGCGGGCGGGATGACCAGGCCGATCGTGCGGGTACGCCCTTCCTTCAGCGCCCGGGCGCTGGCGTTGGGCCGGTAGTCCAGCTCGTCGATGACCGCCTGGATGCGACGCCGGGTCGGCTCGGACACCGGCCGGTTGCCGGTGAGCGCGTAGGACACGGTGCTCCGGGAAACACCGGCCCGCCGGGCGATCTCTCCGATGTTCATCCCGCTGTACCCCCATTGGCCGAACCGGTGGCGCGACACATCGCCCAGGATCAGGCGGACCACCGCCAGGAGCAGACGGAAGTTGCAGGGCCTGCGCACCAGGTCCGCCGGATCGAATCGATTCGCTTCAACTCTAGGCGGACCGGCCGGCAGCGTCAACGCCGGTGCGTGACATCGGAGCATGATCAGATAACAACATTGAGCGGATCACGGCCCGGGCCGCGTCGATTTGCCTGAGTATACTGAGCCTCCCCATCGGGTCATCGGAGGAGACATGACGGCACCGCAGCGATGGAGCGCGAGCGCCCAACCGTCTCCGATCTGGGCGCGCCGGCCGGCGAACCTGGCCAGCGCGTTGACCGCCGAGCTGGTGCAGCGCATCGTCCGCGGTGTCTACCGGCCCGGCGCGGCACTACCCACCGAGCCCGTCCTGTGCGAGACCTTCTCGGTGAGCCGGACCGTCGTCCGGGAAGCGGTGAAGATGCTCCAGGAAAAGGGATTGGTGCAGGTGCGCCACGGGGCGGGCACCACGGTGAGCCCGCCCACCACCTGGAACATGCTGGACGAGATGGTGCTGGCCGCCTCCGTCGCCGAAGACGAGAGCCTGGCCATCCTGGACGACCTCGTGGTCACCCGCCGGCTGCTCGAGTCGGACATGGCCCACGTGGCCGCCCGCCGGGCCGACGCCGATCTGGTCGAGCGCCTGCGGGTCGAGGTCGACACGATGGACGAGCTGGTCGGTGACCACGTCGCCTACGCCGAGCACGACCGCATCTTCCACGACCTGATCATGCAGGCGTCCGGCAACCGGCTCGCCCGCGCGGTGGTACGTGCGATGGAGGGGCAGGTCATCCACACCGCGCGGTACATGGGCCGGCGGGAACGGGCGCTGTGCGTGGCTTCGAACCAGGGGCACCGCAACGTCTACGAGCGGATGGCCGCACACGACCCGACCGGCGCGGCGAAGGCGATGTTCGACCACATCACCGAGGCCTGGCTGGTTCGCCGGGGCGCCCCGGGCGGGCCCGCCCGGCTCGAACGCTAGCGGCCGATCCGACCCGCCCCCGGTCATCGCCACGGCGCTGCGGGCGCGGCAGTGCGTCGGTTGTGGTACTCCAACAGCCTGGACAGCAGCTCGGTCAGGCGCCGCCGGTCCTCGGTCGACAGTGGAGCCAGCAGTTCGTCCTGGCACTGCGCCAGCTGCTTCTCCATCCGTCGCAGCTGTCGCCGGCCGGCGGCGGTCAGCGAGATGATGTTGCGCCGTCGGTCGGACGGGATCCGGGGCGCGCTCGACCAGCTCGCGCTCGGCCAGCTCGTTGATCGCCGCGACCATGTCGCTGAGGTGGATGCCGCTGCGCCGGCCCAGCGCCGCCTGGCTGGCCGGGCCGAACCGCTGCAGCGTTGCCAGCAGGCGGTAGTGGTAGCCGCGGGCCTGCACGGCCGAGAAGCCGTCGGCCACCAGGCGGCCGCGCGTGCTGGGCGGTCTGGCTGAGCAGCCAGCTGGGCAGGCTCTCCCAGCCGGTGGTCGCCTCGTCGGACGGGTTCTCCATGTGACAAGCCTAACAAGTCGTTGGTCATACTAACGATTCGCTCCGGTATCGTTTGGCTTCCAAACGTTAGTCGGATAAATGTTCGGGAGTCGAACGACCGTGATCAAGCCCTTCCGCATCGACATTCCGCAGGCCGACCTCGACGACCTGGCCGACCGGCTCGCCCGCACCCGCTGGCCCAACGAGGTCGCCGACGCCGGCTGGGACTACGGCTTCCCGCTGGCGCGCCTCACGGAACTGGCCGAGTACTGGCGCACCGGCTACGACTGGCGCGAGCACGAGGCCGAGACTCAACCAGCTACCGCACTTCACCACCGAGATCGACGGCCAGAACATCCACTTCGTGCACGTCCGGTCGGCGAGCCCGGACGCCCTCGCGCTGGTCCTCACCCACGGCTGGCCCGGCTCGTTCCTGGAGTTCCTCGACGTGATCGAGCCGCTGTCCCGCGACTTCCACCTGGTGATCCCGTCCATCCCCGGCTTCGGCTTCTCCGGACCGACCCACGAGCGCGGCTGGGACATCGTCCGGGTCGCGCGGGCCTGGGCCGAGCTGATGCGCCGCCTCGGCTACGAGCGCTACGGCGCACAGGGCGGCGACTTCGGCTCGGGCATCTCCACGGCGCTCGGCGCGGTGGCGCCGGAGCGGGTCGTCGGGGTGCACGTCAACTACCTGCCGACCCGACCGGTCCCGGACGCCGGCCTGCGGCTGTCCGCGGCGGACGAGGCCCGGCTGGACAAGGTGCGGCAGCTGATGGCGAACCGTCCGCCGTACCAGGCGCTGCAGGCGCTGACTCCGCAGACCATCGGCTACGCGCTGACCGACTCGCCGGTCGCCCAGCTGGTCTGGATCGCCGAGCGCTTCGCCCAGTGGACCGACCCTGACTCGCCGGTCAGTGACGAGCGGATGCTCACCGACGTCTCGCTGTACTGGCTGACCGCCACGGCCGCCTCCTCCGGCGCGGCTGGCCCGCGAGACCCCGCGCGGAGTCGCAGCCCTGCCCGGTACCGATGGGCGTGGCGGTCTTCGCGCACGACATCACGCAGTCGGTACGGCCGCTGGCCGAGCGGCTCTACGACATCAGGCACTGGTCGGAGTTCGAGCGGGGCGGCCACTTCGCCGCGATGGAGGTGCCGGAGCTGTTCGCCGGAGACGTCCGGGAGTTCTTCCGCCCTTTCCAGGATAGCGGCCGGACCGGCCAGCCGAATCGTCCTGGATGCTGATTTTGCCCCTGTGAACGGCACTTATCCTCGGACAGGCCGGTGAACAGCCGCGCCGACGAGGGGGTTCCGTGTCCGAGGCAGAGCGCCAGATCGCCATCGAGCAGCAGCTTGTCGACAAGGTCTACCAACGGCTGGAGGTGATGCGCGACGAGGCCGGGCAGCTGCGGCGGGAGGGGCACAGCCGGGCCAGCTCCGGTCCGCTCACCGGCCTGGTCGAGCGGGACGCGCTGGTGCTGCGCGCCGCCGCCCAACTGGCCGACCTGAACAGCCAGGAGGAGGGCATCGTCTTCGGCCGGCTGGACTTCGCCGACGGCGACACCTGGCGCATCGGCCGTCTCGGCGTCCGGGACGAGGACCGGGAGCCGCTGGTGGTGGACTGGCGGGCACCGGCCGCCGCGCCGTTCTACCGGGCCACCCCCGGTGAACCGCTCGGCGTGGACCGCCGTCGGGTGATCACCTGCGCCGGCCCCCGGGTGGTCGGGCTGGACGACGACGTGCTGTCCGGCAAGGACGTCGACGGCGTGGTCGGCGAGGGCGCCCTGCTACGGTCGCTGACCCGGGAACGCGGCGCGCACATGCGCGACATCGTCACCACCATCCAGCGTGAGCAGGACGAGGCGATCCGGGCACCCGCGCACGGGGTCACCCTGATCACCGGCGGACCCGGTACCGGCAAGACGCAGGTGGCCCTGCACCGGGCCGCCTACCTGCTCTACACCGACCGCGGCCGGTTCGCCGGCGGACGGGTGCTGGTGGTCGGCCCGTCCACCGTGTTCAGCGAGTACATCGGCCGGGTGCTGCCCGGGCTCGGCGAGGACAGTGTGCACCTGCGGGCGATCGGTGAGCTGTTCGACGGGGTCACCGCGACCCGCCGGGACCCGGCCGAGGTGGCCCGTAGCAAGGGCGACCTGCGGATGGTCGGCGTCCTCGCCGACCTGGCGTGGAGCACCCCGCCGGGCGCCCCGGACCGGTTACGGACCCTCGACGCCGTCGACCTGGCGCAGGCCCGCCGGGAGGTCCGCCAGCGCTGCGAGGCGCTGGGCGTCAAGCCCAACGGCGGGCGCGCCGTGGCGGCGACGGTGCTCGCCGAGGCGCTGGGCGGCGCGCCGGTCCCGGACGCCTTCCTGCGCGCCTGGTGGCCGTCGCAGACGCCGCAGGACGTCCTGCCCGCGCAGCACGGGCAGTGGTCGGTGGACGACGTCGCGCTCCTCGACGAGCTGGCCGAGATCCTGGGCGAGCCGGAGCAGCCGACGACGGCCACGCCCACCTGGGCGCCACCGGAGCTGAGCAGCGGCGTCCGGCTGGCGGAGACGTTCGTGGCGAGTTGGAGCCTCACCGACGGCTGGCAGCTGTTCGCGCCCGGCCTGGCCAGCCCCATCGCGGTGACCGGGCAGTCCCTGGACAGCAACGACTACTGGGCCGCGCAGCGCTGGGCGGCGGCGGTGATCCGGCGCGAGGGCCACACGGTGATTGGTTGGCGCGACGGCTTCGACCCGTACGGCGGGGAGGGGTATGTGCCGGTGCTGGCCGAGCCGCTGCCGGTGGCCGCGGCCGAGGAGCCGGCCGGGGACGTGTACCTGCACGTCATCCTCGACGAGGCGCAGGACCTGTCGCCGATGGAGTGCCGGATGATCGCCCGCCGGGCCGCGCACGCCTCGATGACCATCGTGGGCGACCTCGGCCAGGCCACCCACCCGCTGGCCGTCGCATCCTGGCCGGAGCTGGTCCAGCGGCTGGGCAAGCGCGAGGTGCGGATGCTCGACCTGCCCACCGGGTACCGGGTGCCACAGGTCATCGCCGAGTTCGCCGCCCGCGCCCTGGCACCGGGCAGCGAACCCACCCGTTCCTTCCGGCCCGGCGGTTCGCTGGAGATCCGGCAGGTGGACGACCTGGCCGCCGCGGTGGCCGGCGAGCGCGGCGCGGTGATCGCCGCCGACCACCGCGCCGCGTCGCTGAACGCCATCCCGGTGAGCCAGGTCAAGGGCCTGGAGTACGACCGGGTGGTGCTGGTCGAGCCGGCCGACATCGTGGCCGCCGAGCCGCGCGGCATGAACCGGCTCTACGTCGCGCTCACCCGGGCCGTCGGGGAACTGGTCATCCTGCACAGCAAGCCGCTGCCGGCCAACCTGCGGTGAGCGGCGCCGTCCGCTACCGGTCGGCGGGCACCGGCTGGTAGCTGAACCAGTCGAAGGCGGCGCTGCCCGCGGTGGCGTAGAGGCCGAGGACGCGGCCGGTGAAGCCGGCCGCCACCTCGGTGGACAGGTACCGTCCGTCCAGCTCGGTGAGGAGCACGTCGTCGACCAGGAAGCTGACCGTGTCGGGCCCGGTGGCCCGCACGCCCAGCGGCGCTTCGCCCGGCTCCGGCAGGGCGGTCACGGTGGGCGGCAGGATGTCGCGGGTACGGGTGGCGACCGTCAGGGTGACCGGCCCGGCCGGCACCGGGTGTTCGGCGAACACCTGGCGGAACGGCCCGACCCGGCCGATGACGCGCGCCGTCCCGCCGGACACCTCCAGGTCGTAGTGGTGCGCCTCGTCGACGCGCAGGGTCAGGCCGGCGCGGCCGGTACCGGGGTCGAGGCGGGTGGCCGCCCGGCAGTCGTGGTGCTGCTGGCGCCGGGCCACCAGGGTGGCGCCGGTGCGGTCCAGGCTCGCTCCGGTGGCGTGCAGGGTCAGCCAGCCGGGCCGCTCAGTCAGTGACCAGCTGCTGTCCGGCCGGGCCCGGGGGGAGATCCACTCCAGCGCCAGCGCGGTGCCGTCGAAGTCGTCGCGCTCGACGTCGTGCTCGGTCTGCGTCGCCGGGGACCGCTCGATGGGGTCGACGACCGGCCAGCCGTCCACCCAGTGCACCGGGACCAGGAACGTCTCCCGGCCCAGGACGTGGAACGTCGGCCACTGTCCCCTGGGCCGGATGCCGAGCAGGACCATCCACCACCGACCGTCGACGTCCTGTACCAGGTCGGCGTGGCCGGTGGCCTGGACTGGGTGGTCGCTGCCCCGGTGGGTGAGGAACGGGTTGGCCGGTCCGGGCTCGAACGGACCGCGCGGCGTACGGGCCCGGGCGATGGACACGGCGTGGCCGGTGTGCGTACCGCCCTCGGAGACCAGCAGGTACCACCAGTCGCCGATGCGGTAGAGGTGCGGGGCTTCGGGGTACTGCCCGCCGGTGCCGGACCACAGCGGAACGGGCCCCTCCAGCACGGCGCCGGTCTGCGGGTCGATGCGGTAGTTCTCGACGCCGGAGACGGTCAGCCAGCAGGTCCCGTCCTCCTCCCAGGCCAGCGACGGGTCGACGTGCGGGGCGTCCACGTACACCGGGTCCGACCAGGGGCCGGCCGGGTCGGTGGCGGTCACGATCAGGTGCCGGCCGAGCGTCACGTTGGTGGTGACCATCCAGAACCGGCCGTCGTGGTGGCGGATGGTGGGCGCGTAGATGCCGGCCGAGGCGGTGGTGTCGGGCGGGAACTCCAGCTGCCCGGGGCGGTCCAGCACGTTGCCGATCTGCCGCCAGGTCACCAGGTCGCGGCTGTGGAAGAGGGGGACGCCCGGCACGTACTCGAAGCTGGAGCAGACGATGTAGTAGTCCGCGCCGACCCGGCAGATGCTCGGGTCGGGGTGGAAGCCGGCGATCACGGGATTGCTCACCCGTGCATCTCACGCGATCGATGGACGATGCGCAAACTCCGGTCAGCTTCCGTGGTGCGGCGGACGGTCGTAGGGCGCCCGCCGGCTCGGCGGGGGCCGCAGCGGGTACGCCCGGGTGTCCCGGCCGCCCCAGTCGCTGTAGGCCCGGTCCGTCCTGTCCCGGTGCGGGCCGGCCGGGGCCGGCCGGGTGTCGCGCCGGGCGGCCGGGCGGTCGGGGGCATCGGTGCCGGGCGCACCGGTGTAGGCGTACCCGGGCGCGCTGCGGCGGCGACGGCGCACCAGCATCAGTCCGGCGGTGACGGCGGCTGCCAACACCACCGCGCCCAGCACCAGCCAGGCGAGCGGGTGGCCACCCGGGTCCGGCCCGGCGACCGTGCCGGAGACGGTCGCGTCCTGACCGGCCACTGCGATGCTGGCGGCGAGCGCAGCCGGCACGCTGGCCGATCCGGAGGCGCGCTGGCTCGCCGAGGCCGACGCGGAGGCCGATACCGACGCCGACGCCGACGGCGAGCCGCTCCGCGAGGGCTGTGCCGGCGGTGACGGCTTCGCCACCGGTACGGCGCCGCCGAAGGCGGTCAGGACCGCCTGGTAGGCGTCCTTGGCGGTGCCGTTGGCGTCGAAGAGCAGCGGGGCTTCGCCGCCGCGCCAGGAGTCGCTGTCCCGCACGCCCCAGACGGTGATGCCCGCGCAGCGGGACACGTTCACGCACGCCTTCACGGTGGCGCTGTAGGCCGCGCCGGACGCCTGGGCGATGTCCAGTTCGGTGAGCTGCACGTCGACACCGAGGGCGGCGAAGCTGGACAGCGTGGTCGGGAAGTTCGACGGCGGCCCGCCGGAGCCGAAGTGCGACTGGAAGCCGACGCAGTCGATGGGGACCCCACGCGCCTTGAAGTCCTTGACCATCGAGTAGACGCCCTGGGTCTTGGCGGCGTTCCAGTCCTCGATGTTGTAGTCGTTGTAGCACAGCTTCGCGCCCGGGTCGGCGCTGCGGGCGGTGCGGAACGCCTCCTCGATGAAGCCGTTGCCCAGCACGTTCTGGAAGACCGAGCTGCGGTGCTGGGTGGAGCCGTCGGCGAAGGCTTCGTTGACCACGTCCCAGGCGTAGATCTTGCCCTTGAAGTGGGTCATCTCGGTGGTGATGTGGTTGTCCATCACCGTTTTCAGGGTGGCGGCGTCGGTGATGGCGGAGACCCAGGCGGGCAGCTGCGAGTGCCAGACCGTGGTGTGGCCGCGCATCCGTTGCCCGTGGGCCTGGGCGTGCGCGACGATCCGGTCGCCGGGGCCGAAGTTGAAGTTGCCGCGGGACGCCTCGACGGTGTCCCACTTCATCTCGTTCTCCGGGGTGATCATGGTGAACTCCCGGTCGAGGATCGCGACGTAGGCCGCGTTGCCGAGCTTGCCGGCGGGCACCGCGGTGCCGAAGTAGCGCCCGGCGGCGGCCGCCTGCGTGCCCAGGGTGCCGGCCGCCCGGGCCGGCACGGGTACCAGCACGACGCCCGCCAGGGCCGCGACGGCCGACAGGCCGACCGCCAGCCATGCTGCCCGGGATCGGGTACGACTGGCCAACACGGTGCTCGCCACGGATTCTCCGGTTGTGAGGGGAGGTCAGAGCTTTGCGGTTTCCCACTTCGTGCCGGCGGCGGACGCGTCGCCGGTGAGTCGCTGCTTCGCCGCCGGGTCGCCGTAGAGCGCCCAGCGCATCCAGTCGAGCATGGTGTCGCGGGTCTGCCGGTAGGTCGCGCCGTTGCTCCAGACCCACGAGTCGTGGCCCTGGCCCAGGTGGGTGAGGAAAGCCTTGGGCCAGCCGATCGCGGTGTAGGCGGCGCGGGCGCCGGCGTAGCTGACGGTCGGGTCCTGGTCACCGTGGATGAACAGCACCTTGACCGGCGAGCCGGTGGGCGTGCCGATGGCGGAGCCGGCCAGGATGATCGCGGCGGTGACCCGGCTGTCGCGCTTGCTGCTGATCAGCCCGTCGGTGGTGATGCCGCCCAGCGAGTGCCCGGCGGCGCCGACCCCGCGGCCGCCGTCCACGTGTTGGTAGAACGGATTGCCGGCGGTGGAGCCGAAGGCCAGCACCCGGGTGATCACCTCGCTGGCGTCCAGCGACTGGTTGCCGTTGACGCCGTCCTGCAGGTTGGTCTGCCGGCCGCTGGCCGACGTCGGGTACTCGGGTGCGGCGACGATGAAGCCGGCGGCGGCCAGCGGCACGATCTCGGCCAGGTAGGTCTCCGGTACGCCGCCCCAACCGTGGCTGAACAGGATCAGCGGGTACCGGCCCGGGGCGAGCGGGGCGTCGGCGGTGACCGCGCCGGCCTTGCCGCCGCTGGCCGGATACCAGACCCGGGTGATCAGGGTACGACCCGCGCGGGTGAACGTGTAGCTGCCCCGGCGCCCCACCGGAAACGTGCCCGCCGGTGCGGTGGCGGCGGCCGGCTTCGGGCTGCTGCTGCTGGGCCGGGCGCTCGGGCTCGCGGTGGTCGACGCCGACGGTGCGGACGACGGTGCCGGAGACGCAGGGGTGGAGTCCACCACCGTGGTCCCCGGTGTCGCCGCGGCGTCCATCGTGGCGCAGGCGCTCGGCCCGGCCGGCCCGGCCGAGCGGCAGGACGGGCCGGCTCCGTGCGCGGACAGGGCGATGACGACCACACCGGCGGCAATCGTGGCGAGCGCGACCGGAATGACGACGGCCAACCGCCGGGGCGTGGCCCGCATTCCGGCTCCCTCCGCTGACTGACAACTCGGTCAGGCCAGCGATCGGCCCGCCTGCCCACCCGGCGCCGTGTCGGTTACCGGCCGGAACCGGGTCGGTGAAACGGCGCGGCCCACCGCATCGAGCCTTCCGGCACGCGGATGTGAGCGATAACAGGCACGAGCCTGCTGGCTGGATCGGGCGTTGTCAACACGCGGACATCGTTATGGCGCACCAGGATCCGGTGTGGCAAAGGTCGTCGTCTCGATCTGGCAACAAGCGTTATGACCGGCGGTGGTCAGCGGGTCGGTTCAGGCGCCCAGGCGCTCCGGCCGGATCCGGTAGAACTCGATCGCGGTGCCGCCGAGGATGGCTGCCCGCTCGCCGGCCGCCAACTCGTCCAGCAGTACCCGGATCTCGCCCCACACCTTGGCGTAGCCACCGAAGAGCACCGAGATGGGCCAGTCCCCGCCGTACATCAACCTCTCGGGTCCGAACGTCTCCAGCGCGAAGTCCACATACGGGCGCAGGTCGTCGGCGCTCCAACGGGTCTGGTCGCCGGTCGCCGGGTAGAGGCCGGAGAGCTTGGCGTAGACAGTGGGCAACTGCGCCGCCCGGGCCATCACGGCCCGCCACGGGGCCGGGTCGCCGCCGTTGATCGGCGGCTTGGCCAGGTGGTCGATGACCAGGCGCAGGTTGGGGTGGCGCTCGGCGATGGTGGCGACGTGCTCCACGTGCCGGGGCAGCACGGCCACCACGTCGTAGCTCAGGCCGGCGTCGGCGAGCAGGCCGAGGCTGTCCTGCACTTTCGGGTCGAGCAGCCAGTCGGGGTCCGGCTGGTTGTGGATGAGGGTGCGTACCCCGACCAGGGCCGGTTCGCCAGCCAACTGCTCCAGTTGGGCGGCGGTGGCCGCCGGGTCCTCCAGCGGCGCCCAGGCGACCACGGCGGCGATCTCCGGATGCGCGGCGGCCATCTCGAACATGTACCGGGTGTCCTCGGCGTTGTCGGCCGACTCGACCAGCACGGTGCGGTCGATGCCGGTGGCGGCGAGGATCGGGGCCAGTTCGTCGTAGCCGATGGCCCGGTTGATCGGGGCCAGCTCGGGGCCGAGCCACGGGTACGCGGCCCGCTGCGGGTCCCAGAAGTGCTGGTGTGCGTCGACGACGGTCACCGCTGCTCCTCGGTCGGCGGCGTGATGTACCCGACGGTGAGCAGCAGGTTGGCGTAGAGCCGCTGGTCACCGGTGGCCACGGCGACGGCCAGGTCGGGTGCCCGCGCGGCCGCGTAGAAGTCCTGCCGGGCCAGCGGCCGCAGCGGCAGGTCGGAGCCGAGCAGTTGCGCGTAGCGGGCCCAGACCGGCGGCTCCGGGCCGTCGTCGGGGCGCATGGTGGCCACCGCCTCCAGCGGGAGCACCTCGATGATCAGGTCGAGGAGTTCGTCGATGGCGACCAGACCGGGCCGGACGTTGAGGTGGATGAGCGTGGCACCGGGGCGGACGTTGACGTCGTGGGCGTAGTTGGAGTCGGCGAGCAGGATCCGGGAACCGTGCCCGGCACCGGCGAGCGCGCCGAGCAGCGGCGGATGGATCAGTCGGGAACGCAGCATGAGTCTTTCTCCATAGTGGACGGTCAGCGTTGCACCCGGGCACCGGCGCCGCGGACCAGCGCGGTCACCTCGGCGAGGCTGGCCATCGAGGTGTCGCCGGGGGTGGTCATGGCGAGCGCTCCGTGTGCCGCACCGTACTGCACGGCGGTGGCCAGGTCGAGGCCGTGCAGCAGGGCGTAGATGAAGCCGGAGGCGAAGCTGTCGCCGCCGCCGACCCGGTCCAGGATCTCCAGGCCCGGCCGGTGGCTGGCCTCGGCGAAGCCGTCGGTGGCCGACCAGGCGACCGCGCCCCAGTCGTTCACGGTGGCCGAGCGCACCCCGCGCAGCGTGGTGGCGACTGCGGACAGGTGCGGGTACGCCTGGCTGACCTGCTCGATCATCTGCTTGAAGTTGCCGGGGTCCAGGGCGCCGCCGGCGTGCACGTCGGTGTCCGGCACGGTGAAGCCGAGGCAGGCGGTGAAGTCCTCCTCGTTGCCGATCATCACGTCGACGTACCGGGCGAGGCGTCGGTTGACCTCGCGGGCGCGCTCCGCTCCACCGACGCCACGCCAGATGCTGGGCCGGTAGTTGAGGTCGTAGGAGACGACGGTGCCGTGCCGCCGGGCGGCGACCAGGGCCGCCTCGATGGTGTCGGCGCTGGTCTCGGAGAGGCCGGCGTAGATGCCGCCGGTGTGCAGCCAGCGCACGCCCAGCGCGCCGAACAGGTGGTCCCAGTCGACGTCCTCGGCGCGCAGCTGGCTGGCGGCGGTGTGGCCCCGGTCGGAGACGCCGAGCGCGCCGCGCACGCCGTACCCGCGTTCGGTGAAGTTGAGGCCGTTGCGGGCGGTGCGGCCGATCCCGTCGTCGGGGACCCAGCGGATCAGCGCGGTGTCCACGCCACCTTGCAGGATCAGGTCCTCCAGCAGCCGGCCGACCGCGTTGTCGACCAGCGCGGTGACCAGGCCGGCGCGCAGGCCGAAGCAGCGGCGCAGCCCGCGGGCCACGTTGTACTCGCCGCCGCCCTCCCATGCGCGGAACGTCCGGCTGGTATGGATACGCCCCTCGCCCGGGTCGAGACGCAGCATCACCTCACCGAGCGCGACGATGTCGTAGCGGCACTGTTCAGCCGGGCGGAGGTCACGCACGGACGGCTCCGTCCAGCGTCCCGGCGGGGCGGACGGACCGGGCCACGCCGACCGCCTCGCGGCACAGGTCGCTCACCCGGTCCCACTGCCCGGCCCGCAGCAGCGCGGCGGCGACCATCCAGCTGCCGCCGACGGCGCGGACGGCCGGGTGGGCGAGGTAGCCGGCGAGCTGGCCGCCGGTGATGCCGCCGGTGGGGATGAACCGGGCGGTCGGGAACGGTCCGGCCAGCGCGGCGATCATCGGCAGCCCACCGAGCGGCTCGGCCGGAAAGAACTTCACCGTCTGCACGCCCGCGTCCAGCGCCGCCATCAGCTCGGTGGGGGTGGCCACGCCCGGGAAGACGGGCAGCCCGAGCTGCTGGCAGCGGCGCACGACGGCGGCGGAGAACCCGGGTGAGACGACGAACCGGGCGCCCGCCTCGGCCACCTGGTCCACCTGCTCGGCGGTGACCACCGTGCCGGCCCCGGCGAGCAGCCCGGGCCGGCCGGCGAGGATCCGCAGGCCGGCCAGCGCGGCGGGGGTGCGCAGGGTGACCTCGGCGATCGGCAGCCCACCGGCCAGCAGGGCGTCGCCCAGCGGGGCGGCGTCGTCCGGCCGGTCGAGGACCACCACCGGCAGCACCGGCGCGGCGTCGAGCACGCTGTCCACGGCGGCGCTCACCGGCCCAGCCATCCGCCGTCGACGGGCAGGACGACGCCGTGCACGTAGTCGGCGGCGGCCGAGGCGAGGAACACGGTGGCGCCGCCGAGGTCGTCGGGGGTGCCCCAGCGGCCGGCCGGGATGCGGCCGAGGATGGCGGCGTCGCGGACCGGGTCGGCGCGCAGTGCGGAGGTGTTGTCGGTGGCGATGTAGCCGGGGGCGATGGCGTTGACGTTCACCCCGCCGGCGGCCCACTCGTTGGCCAGCGCCCGGGTCAGCGCGGCGACGCCGGACTTGGCGGCGGCGTACCCGGGCACGGTGATGCCGCCCTGGAAGCTGAGCAGCGACGCGGTGAAGATGATCTTCCCGTGGCCGCGCTCCAGCATGTGCCGGCCGAGTTCCCGGGCCAGCGTGAACGGGGCGGTCAGGTTGACCGCCAGCACGTGGTCCCAGTCGGCGTCGCTGTGCTGGGCGGCCGGCGCGCGGCGGATGGTGCCGGCGTTGAGGACCAGCACGTCCACCCCGCCGGGGCGCGCCGGCCAGCTCGTCGGCGAAGGCCCGGGTGGCGTCCCGGTCGGCGAAGTCCACGCGGTAGCCGGTGAAGTCGCGCCCGGCGGCCCGCACGGCCTTCTCCACCGCGCTGCCGTCGGACTCCAGCGAAGCGCTGGCGCCGATGACGTCGGCGCCGGCACCGGCCAGCGCGGCGGCCATCGCCAGGCCGATGCCGCGCCGGGCGCCGGTCACCACGGCGGTGCGGCCGGCCAGGTCGAACAGGGACGGCTCAGGCACTGCTACCTCCGCAGTCGACGAGGACCTTGACCACGCCACCGCTCTCCAAGGCGGCGAACGCCTCGGCGGCCCGGTCGATCGGGTACACCTGGGAGATGAGCACCTGCGCCGGGACGGCGCCGCTGGCCACCAGTTCGACGGCGCGCTCGAAGTCGGCGCGCTGGTAGACCCGGGCGCCCAGGATGGTCAGTTCCCGCCAGAAGACGCGGAACAGGTTGACCTCCCGTGGGGTGGAGTGGATGGCGACCATGACCAGCCGGCCGCGGACGGCGAGTACCTCGGTGGCGAGGCTGACCCCGGCGGCCGAGCCGGACACCTCGAAGGCGACCGCGGCGCCCGCACCGCCGGTCCACTTCTCCACGTGCGCGGCCACGTCGTCCGCGGTCGGGTCGAGCGTGGACAGGCCGATCTGCTCGGCGATGCGGCGCCGCACGGCGTCCAGTTCGACGACCACGACCTCGGCTCCGGCGGTCCGGGCCACCAGCGCGACGAGCAGGCCGACCGGCCCGCCGCCGACCACGACCACGTGCTCCCCGGGGGTGAGCGCGGCCCGGCCGACGTCGTGCACGGCCACCGCGGTCGGCTCGACCAGGGCGGCGTGGGCCAGGTCGAGGCCGTCCGGGAGGCGGACCAGCAGTCCGGCGTCGACGGTCCAGGAGCCCTGCATGGCGCCGGTGGAGTCGATGCCGACGAAGTTGAGGTTGTGGCAGATGTGACTGTTGCCGGCCCGGCAGGCCGGGCAGTGGCCGCACCAGTCCAGCGGCATCACCGTGACCGGGTCACCGACTGCCCAGCCGGTGACCTGCTCCCCCAGCTCGACGATCCGGCCGGACATCTCGTGGCCGATCACATCGGGGATGTGTACCCGCTTGTCCATCGCGCCGTGCAGGATGTGCAGGTCGGTCCCGCAGATCCCGGTGTACGCCACGGCGATGCGCACCTGACCCGGCCCGGGCGGCTGCACCGGCCGGTCGGCCACCGTGATGGTCTGGTTGCCGTGGTAGAGCGCGCTATGCACAGTGGCTCCTCAGCTGGTCGATGGCGGTACCGTACCCCGTCACTCCTGCGCCTTCCCGCTGGTGATGCGGGAGACCACGAGGGCGACGAGGATGATGGCCCCGTTGAGCGCGGCGATCCACTGGGCGGGGACGCCGGCCAGGGTCAGCACGTTCTGGATCATGATAGAGCAGCAGGACGCCGGTGAAGGCGCCGAAGATGGAGCCCTTGCCGCCGTTGAGGCTGACGCCGCCGATGACGGCCGCCGCGAAGACGGTGAAGATGCCGCCGCTGCCCTGGGCGGCGGCGACCGAGGCGAGCCGGCCGGAGAGCAGCAGCCCGGCCAGCGCCGCCAGGGCGCTGGCGATGATCAGGGTCAGCCACAGCACCCGGTCGGTGCGGATGCCGGCCGCCCGGGCCGCGTCGACGTTGCCGCCGATGGCGTAGAGCGCCCGGCCCGGGCGGGTGAAGCCGAGCACCACGATGGCCACCGCGAAGACGGCGAAGCACACCCAGACCGAGGCGGGCAGCCCGAACCAGACGGTGTTGCTCAGGTACAGCATCGACTGGGGCAGGCCGAAGAAGGTACGCCCGCCGGAGATCCCGGTCAGCAGGCCGCGGATGACGATCAGCATGCCGAGCGTGACGATGAACCCGTTGAGCTTGAACCGGACGATGAGCAGCCCGTTGAACACGCCGACCAGCGCCCCGACGGCGAGGGTGACCGGCAGCGCCCAGGCGCCCGGCAGGCATGCCCAGCCCGTGGGTGACGCCGGGCTCCACGGTCAGCCAGGCGGCGACGCCGGGGGCCAGGCCGAAGGTGGACTCCAGGGACAGGTCCATCCGGCCGGCGATCAGGACCAGCGTCTCGGCCAGCACCAGGATGGCGATCTCGGACATGGTCTGCAGCACGTTGACGAGGTTGTCGGTGTGCAGGAACACCGGGTTGACGATCTGTCCGACGATCGCGATGGCGATGATCGCCGGGATCAGCGCCAGGTCGCGCAGGCGGGCGATGGCCAGCGCGTGCCGCCCGGTCACCGGACCCGCCGGTTCCGGCCGGCTGTCGAGCTCGGGCACGGTGTCAGAGGCGGTCAAGACTGACTCCTTCCATCGCGGCGACGAGGTCGTTGTCACGCCAGCCGCGGGGCATCTGGGCGACCAGCCGGCCCTGGAAGATCACCAGGACCCGGTCGCAGGTACGCAGGTCGTCGAGTTCGTCGGAGACCATCAGCACGGCCGTACCGGCCGCCCGGGCCCGGTCGACGGTGGCCAGCAGGGTCTCCTTGGAGCGCACGTCGACGCCCGCTGTCGGGCCGATGAGGACCAGCACGCGCGGGTCGCTGGCCAGCGCCCGGGCCATCACGACCTTCTGCTGGTTGCCGCCGGACAGGCCGGAGACCGGCAGCGCCGGGCCGGGTGTCTTGATGGCCAGCGCGTCGATCATCGTCCGGGCCAGCCCGTCCTGCCGGCTCGGAGCGATGAAACCGTTGCGGCGCAGCTTCTCCGGCGCGGTCATGCCGATGTTCTCGGCGATCGACAGCAGCGGGACGAAGCCTTCCCGGTGCCGGTCCTGCGGTACCAGGCCGATGCCGGCGTGCAGGGCGGCCGGCACGCTGCCGGCCGGCACCGGCCGGTCACCGACGCTGACCGTGCCGGCGTGGGCGCGACGCAGGCCGGCGACCGCCTCGGCGACGTCGATCTTGCCGCTGCCGCCGCCACCGGCCAGCCCGACCACTTCGCCGGCCCGGACGCTGAACGACAGCGGCTCGGGGCTGGCGTCCACCAGCAGGTCGTCCACCCGCAGCACGGTCGGCGTGTCGGCGGGCAGCGGCGGGCGGTCGCTGGCGTCGGCCAGGTGCACGTCGTCGCCGGTCATCGCGGCGACCAGCTGCTGCTTGGAGACCTGGTCGACCGGTCGCGGTCAGGATGTGCCGGGCGTCGCGCAGCACGGTGACGGTGTCGCAGATCTCGTAGATCTCCTGCAGGTGGTGGCTGATGAACAGGAACGTGACGCCCTGCGCCTGCAGCGCGCGGATGCGGTCGAACAGCCGGGAGATCGCGGCGCCGTCGAGCTGCGCGGTCGGCTCGTCGAGGATGATGAACCGGGCGCCGAACGACAGCGCGCGGGCGATCTCCACGAGCTGGCGCTGCTCCACGGTCAACGCCGCGGCCGGCTGGTCCGGGCGTCGACCGTCGACCGACCAGTTGGCCAGCAGCGCGCCCGCCTCGCGGCGGGTGGCGGCCCAGTTGATGACGCCGCCCGGCCGGCGGGAGTGCCGGTTGAGGAACAGGTTCTCGGCGACGGTGAGAGTCGGGATGATGGTGGACTTCTGGTAGACGCAGGCGACCTCGCGCCGCCAGGCGTCCCGGTCGCCGAGCGCCGGAGCCGGCCGGCCGCCGAAGAGCACCCGTCCCCGGTCCGGGGCCTGCAGGCCGGTGAGGACGGCGACGAGGGTGGACTTGCCGGCGCCGTTGCGGCCGACCAGTGCGTGGGTGGTACCTGGCTGGACCACGATGCCGACGCTGTCCAGCGCGATCGTGGAGCCGTACCGCTTGCTGATGTCGACGGCCTCGACGACGGGCCGGTCGGTGGAGACCGGCCCGTCGCTCGGGGCGGCGAGGGTGTGCTCGCTCATCTGCCCGGTTGTGCCTTCTCTGCGCTGGGTTGCCGCTAGCTGATCGAGTTGCCCCACAGGGACGTGTCGTCGAACTTCAAGGATCTGTTCGCCACCGATGGTGGCACCGTCCAGGGTGACCAGCGGCGCGGCCAGCTGGTCCTCCAGCAGGCCGTCGCGGACCTGGATGATGGTGCTGCCGTGGTCGGTCTTGCCGGGGGCGAACGTCTTGCCGTCGATGGCGGCCTTGACGTAGTAGAGGCCGTACTTGGCGAACAGGTCGGCCGGCTGGCTGACGGTGGCGTCGATGGAGCCGGCCTTGATGTCCTTGAGCTCCTCCGGGATGCCGTCGTTGGAGACGATGAAGACGTGCTTCGGGTCGCTCGGCGGGACCGCAGGTTGTGCTGCTTGCAGCACCTGCAGCGTGCCGGCGAGGGCGAAGCTGGACTCCATGTAGACGCCCTTGATGTCGGGGTCGGAGGCGAGCCGGGTCTGGAACTTCGACGCGGCCACGTCACCCTTCCACTCGGTCGCCTCACCGAACACCTTGATGTCCGGGGTAGTTCTGCTTCATGCAGTCGTTGAACGCCTCGGTGCGGTCCCGGCCGTTGATCGAGTCGAGACCGCCCTCGAACATGATGACCTTGCCCTTGCCGCCGAGCTTGGTACCGAGGAACTGGCAGGCCTTGGTGCCGTAGGCCCGGTTGTCGGCGCGGACCACCATGTAGACGCTGCCGGTGTCCGGCCGGGTGTCGATGGTGACCACCGGGATCTTCTTGGCGGCCAGCTGGGTCAGCGACGGCGCGATGGCGGCGGTGTCCTGCGGGGCCATCACCACGCCCTTGACGCCCTGGCTGACGAAGGTCTGCACGTTGGCGATGAGGTTGGCGATGTCGTTCTGCGAGTTCGTCGTCTTGAGCTGGACGCCGAGCTCGTTACCGAACTGGGGGACGTACTTGATGTAGGAGTTCCAGAAGTCGGTGTCCGAGCGCGGGTAGTCCACGCCGATCAGGGGCTTGCTGCCGCCGGCCGCGCCGCTGCTGCCGGTGCCCGGGGAGTTCTTGTCCGACGAGCAGGCGGACGCCAGGGCCGCGGTCAACACCAGCACCGAGCCGATAGTGACAATTCTGCTGAGCTTCACAGGGGTGTCCTCGCTTTCGCACCGGCCGGACGATGACGCCCGGAGACAACCGGCTGTACGCACTCCGCGACATCGGACGGTCGCGGTCTCTCGACACCGCAGCGGTGCTCGCCTGCGGAGAGGACTGCGGTGCGCCGGTCCGGGATCGGCGGGTGGGCGCACCGCTCGGGGATGGGGGGTGTGTGGGTGGAGCTGTGGTGCCGGTGTTCGGACTTGCTGGACCGCCGCAGTTGCGCGGTTGCTGGTGGCCCTCGCGGGCCGGGCCGAGGGCGGCGGCCGCCGTGGGACGGTCGGCGGCCGCCCGGCGCCGGACGGTGGGCGGCTACACGGTGCTCTCCCCGCCGCGGACCACGTGGTCGCGCCACTGGGGACCGTCGGGGTAGGTGAACTCCGCTACGGAGGCGGGGTGGATCTGCGCTCCGCCGCCCGGCAGGCGGGGGGTCTGGTAGTGCCCGTTGTGCACGCGGACCGGTTCGACGAAGTGCTCGTGCAGGTGGTCGACGTACTCCAGCATCCGGCCCTGGGTGCTGCCGGAGACGGCGAGGAAGTCGAACATGGCCAGGTGTTGCACCATCTCGCAGAGTCCGACGCCGCCGGCGTGCGGGCACACCGGGACGCCGAAGTGGGCGGCCAGCAACAGGATCGCGATGTTCTCGTTCACCCCGGCGACCCGGCAGGCGTCGATCTGTACCACGTCGACGGCGCCGGCCTGCAGCAGCTGCTTGAAGATGACGGCGTTGGCGGCGTGCTCGCCGGTGGCCACCCGGATCGGGGCGACGGCGCGGCGGATGGCCGCGTGCCCGAGGATGTCGTCCGGAGAGGTCGGCTCCTCGATCCAGTAGGGGTTGTACGGGCGCAGCCGCTCCATCCAGGCGATCGCCTCGGGGACGCCCCAGATCTGGTTGGCGTCCACGGCGATCGGCACGTCGGGGCCGACGGCGTCGCGGGCGATCTCCAGGCGGCGCACGTCGTCTTCCAGGTCGCCGCCGACCTTCAGCTTGATCAGGCCGAAGCCGTCCTCGACGGCGGCCTTGGACAGGCGTACCAGCTTCTCGTCGTCGTAGCCGAGCCAGCCGGGCGTGGTGGTGTAGGCCGGGTAGCCGCGCTCCAGCAGCACCGCCTCCCGCTCTGCCCGCCCGTCCCGGGCGGCGCGCAGCAGCCGTAGGGCGTCGTCCTCGGTGAGCGCGTCGCGCAGGTAGCGGAAGTCGACCAGGTCGACGATCTGCTCCGGGCTCAGGTCGGCCAGCAGCCGCCACAGCGGCTTGCCCTCGGCCCGGGCGGCCAGGTCCCACACCGCGTTGAGCACAGCCGAGGCGGCCATGTGGATGGCGCCCTTCTCCGGTCCGAGCCAGCGCAGCTGGCTGTCGCCGGTGAGCTGGCGGGAGAACGCCCGCAGGTCGGCGAGCAGGCCGGCGACCGGCCGCCCGACGACCAGCGGGGCGAGCGCCTGGATGGCGGCGACCTGCACATCGTTGCCCCGGCCGACGGTGAAGGCGAGTCCGTACCCCTCCCGGCCGGCGCTGGTACGCACGATCACGTACGCGGCCGAGTAGTCCGGGAACGGGTTCATCGCGTCCGAACCGTCCAGGTGCCGGGAGGTGGGGAACCGCACGTCGTGCGTCTCGAGCGCGGCGATGGTCTCGGTCAACAGGCTGCCTTCCGCGTGGCGGACGAGAGAATGTGGGGATCTGCGGTACTGCCGGTCGGGTGGCTCGGGGTGCTCCGTCGGAGTAGCGCAAACATCTGATGTCTTTATAGCGATGTGAGCCTCAGGTGTCCAGTGGCACCCGCTGAGCTGGCCTGAGCCGGCTTTCAGATCTGATGTATGCGCAATCCCGGCAACTGTGATCATGGCCAACCGAGCCCGTGGCCACTTACCATGGACCGGCCCGGCGATGCCGGCGACCGGACACGGCGAGAGGGACACCAGTGGCGCTGACCGACGAGGCGATCGCCCGGCTCCGCGCGATGATCCAGAACGGCGAGCTCCCGCCGGGCTCGCGGCTGCCCACCGAGAACCAGCTCGCGGTACAGATGGGTCTGTCCCGCAGCGGCGTCCGCGAGGCGGTGAAGGTGCTGGAGGCCGCGCGGGTGCTGGACGTGCGCCGGGGCAACGGCACCTACGTCACCAGCCTCGCGCCGCACCTGCTGCTGGAGGGCGTCGGCTTCGCCGTCGAACTGCTCCAGCCGGAGAAGCTGCTCGAGGTCATCGAGATCCGCCGGCTGATCGAGCCGTCGGCCACCGCCCTGGCGGCCACCCGGATGACCGAGGAGCAGCTCGACGAGCTGGCGGAGCTGATGGACCGGATGCGCAGCGCCGTCGGCGACGCCGAGCAGCTGATGCAGTACGACATCGCCTTCCACCGGCTGGTGATGGTGGGTACCGGCAACGAGACGCTCACCTCGCTGCTGGACGGGCTGTCCAGCAAGACCGTGCGGGCGCGCATCTGGCGGGGCCTGGTACTCGGCAACGTCGCACACATCACCATCGACGAGCACCAGGCGATCCTGACCGCGCTGAAGTCCCGGGACGCCGCGCTGGCCGGCGCCGCCGCGCTCATGCACGTCAACACGTCCGGCTCCTCGCTGCGCGCCCTGCTCACCAAGTCCGACGGTTAGCTCCGCCGGCGCGGCGGCCGGCCGCACCACACGCCGGCTCATCAGATGTCTCGCTCTCCGCTCCGGGTCGAGCGAGGTCCCCGGACGCCGTACCGGGTCGACCGTCATAACAACTTTTCTGACCGGACAGTGAGCCGAAAACTGTTTTCTGGCCTTCCACTTCGCGGCTCCACCGGGGCTGAGCCCGGTGACTGCGACGTGCACGACGGCGACCGCCGGTGCGCCGGGCGCGCCGTTGACGATGTTCGATGGCGAGGTTAACGTCTGATGTCTCGCGCGTCTGTCCGCGCGCCGTGACGATCCGGAGGGATCTGAATGCCCACCCACCCCTACAGCCGTCGGGCGGTCCTGGCCGCACTTGGCGTGACCGGCGTAGCCGCCGCCGCCGGCCTGCCCGACATCTTCCGAGCCATCTCCGCCCAGGCCGCCATCCCCGGCCCGACGTCCTACTCGGCCAGCTGGTCCTCGGTCGACCAGCACCCGGCCGCACCGGAGTGGTTCCAGGACGCCAAGTTCGGCATCTACTACCACTGGGGGGTGTTCAGCGTCCCGGCCTACGGCAACGAGTGGTACCCGCGGAACATGTACATCTCCGGCTCGAACGAGAACAACCACCACAAGAGCGTGTTCGGCGACCCGTCCGTGTGGCCGTACCACAACTTCATCAACGGGGCGAACGACAAGTCCGGCAACTTCGTCCAGTTCGCGCCCAAGCTGGTCTCGGCCGGCGGCAAGTGGGACCCCAACGAGTGGGCGCAGCTGTTCGCCGACGCCGGTGCGAAGTTCGCCGGCCCGGTGGCCGAGCACCACGACGGCTTCTCGATGTGGAACAGCACCGCCAACGAGTGGAACTCGGTGGCCAAGGGTCCCCGGCTGGACCTGCTGCGGCTGCACGCCGACGCGATCCGTGCCAAGGGCATCAAGCTGCTGGTGGCGATGCACCACGCCTACCACTTCAACGGCTACTACGACCACGTCCCGGCGCAGTCGACCAGCACGCTGAAGAAGCTCTACGGCCAGCTCGGCACCACCGCCGAGAACCAGCTCTGGTACGACAAGCTCAAGGAGGTGGTGGACGGCTACCAGCCGGACATCATCTGGCAGGACTTCGACCTCGGCCTGGTCACCGAGAGCCAGCGGTTGAACTTCCTGTCCTACTACTACAACCGCGCGGTCGCCTGGGACAAGGAGGTCGTCGCCACCTACAAGGACGGGTTCAACAACCGGGGCGAGGTGGTCGACTTCGAGCGCGGCGGCCCGGGCGGCATCCAGACCCCGTTCTGGCTGACCGACGACAGCATCTCCAGCTCCAGCTGGTGCTACACGGTCGGCATCGGCTACTACTCGCTGAACGCCATGCTGCACTCGCTGATCGACCGGGTCAGCAAGAACGGCAACATGCTGCTCAACATCGCCCCGATGGCCGACGGCACCATCCCGTCCGGGCAGCGCAGCGTGCTGCTCGGCATCGGCGACTACCTCAAGCGCTTCGGCGAGTCCATCTACGCCACCCGCGCCTGGTCGAGCTTCGGCGAGGGCCCGACGCAGATGGGCGGCGGCTCGTTCACCACGCCGCGGGCCGGGACCAACACCGACATCCGGTTCACCCGCAACAAGGCCAACACCGTGCTCTACGCCACGGTGCTCGGCTGGCCGGGCAGCACGCTGAACATCACCACGCTGCGCTCGACGCAGATCAACCTCAGCACGCTCACCGGGGTGCAGTTGCTCGACTCCACCGCCGGCAGCTACGTCAACCTGCCGACCCGTACCCAGGACAGCTCGGGTCTGCACATCTCCATGCCGTCCTCCAGCGCGCCGTTCAGCGCTCCCGCGTACGTGGTGAAGCTGACCTTCTCCGGCACCATCCCCACCCTGGGCAGCGGTACCGGCGGCACCATCCCGACCGGCTGGGCCCGGCTGTCCAACGTCACCAGCGGGCTGGCCCTGGACAGCGGCGGCAACGTCGCCTCCGGCTCGGCGCTCAAGCAGTGGAGCTGGGACGGCAGCAACAACCTGCAGTGGCAGCTGGTCGACGCCGGCGGCGGCTACTACCGGATCGTCAACCGTACCAACGGAATGGTCGCCGACAGCTGGGGCAGCACCGCCAACGGCGCCAACGTCAAGCAGTCCGCCTGGAACGGCGGCAACAACCAGCAGTGGAAGCTGACCAGCATGGGCAACGGCCGCTACCAGATCGTCAACCGGGGCACCGGCACCGGCCTGGACGGCCTGGGCAACACGGCGTCCGGCTCGCTGGTCGGCCTGTGGGCCGTAAACGGCAGCACCAACATGCAGTGGACCATCACGGCGGTCTGAACCGATCGTCACCACCGGTGGTTGCCGGCGCAGGCCGGCCGGCAACCACCGGCGCCGAACCGCGCGCGTACCCGTCGGCCCGCGCGGCGCTGTCGAGGTGCTACGCGCACCGTCGTCGGGCATGCGCACTCCACCTGGGCTGACGGATGTGAGCGATAACAGATCCCGGTCAGCCTTCCCGGCCTACTGACATCTGTCAATCCCTTGGCTTCGCCGGCCGGCACGCCGCCCACGCCGTTCCAGCTGGCGGAACGGCGTGGGCACAACTGCCCGGGGTGGCGGCGGCGTGGGACGACCGCGCCACCCCGGGCAGCGTCCGGGAGGGTCAGCCGACGGCGCAGCTGACACCGTTGAGCGCGAACGAACCGGGCGCCGCGGCGTTGCCGGTGTGGGTGGCCTGGAAGCCGATGCTGGTGCTGCCACCGGCCGGAATCGAGGCGTTGTAGGTGAGGTTCCGGGCGGTGACCGCCCCGCTGCTGGGTGCGTAACTGGCGTTCCAGCCCGAGGTGATCGTCTGGCCGCCGGGCAGGGTGAAGGTCAGCGACCAGCCGTTGACGGCGCTGGCGCCGGTGTTGCTGATCGTGAGGTTGGCGACCAGGCCGTTGTTCCAGGCGCTGATGACGTCACTGACCCGGCAACCCCCGGTGTTGCCCGGCGGCGAACTGACCGGCGGCGAGCTGACCGGCGGGGAACTGACCGGCGGGGAACTGACCGGCGGGGAACTGACCGGCGGGGTACTGACCGGCGGCGAGCTGACCGGCGGGGAGCTGGGCGACCGGCTCACCGGCGGGCTGCTCACCGGGGTGCTGGGGCTGGTGCGGTCCAGGCCGAAGAAGGCGATGGCGTACGCGGCCATCCCGGTCGCCGGCAGCGAGTGCCCCGCGCCCGAAACGGTGATCGCCTCCACCCGGACGGTACCGCCGGAGTCGGCGTAGCGCTGCCGGGTCCAGCCGGACTGCGGGGTGTCGGTACTGGTCGGCGTCTGGCCCAGGCCGTTGACGTTGGTCCACTGCTTCACCTCCTCGGCCAGCTCCGAGTAGGCCACCACGTTGTCGGCGGTGCCGTGCCACAGCTGCATCCGCGGCCAGGGGCCGGAGTAGCTGGGGTTGGCCTGGCGTACCACGTCGCCCCAGTACTGGGCGGTCTTGTTGACGCACGGGGCGCTGTTGCCGCCCGGCGAGTACGCCGCTTCGTTGGGGAAGCAGGTGAACGGCACCCCCATGAACGCCGCGCCGGCCTTGAACACCTCCGGGTAGAGGCCCAGCATGGCGTTGGTCATCATCGCCCCGGACGAGCTGCCGGTGGCGTACACCCGGCCCGGGTCGCCGCTGTAGTGCTGTTCGACGTAAGTGATCATGGACATCAGTGACACCGGGTCGGTCCGGCCGCCGCGCACCTTCGACGCGTCCGACCAGTTGTCGAAGCAGTTGCTCTTCTTCGAGGCGGACGGGTAGATCACGATGAAGCCGTACTGGTCGGCCAGCGCCGCGAACTGCGAGGACGAGTAGAAGCCCGGCCCCGAGCCGCCGCACGGGTGCATCGCCAGCAGGATCGCCGGGTTGGCGGGGACGACGTTCGGCACGTAGACGTACATGGCCAGGTTGCCCGGGTTGTCGCCGAAGTTGCTGACCTGGGTCAGGGATGCGGCGGCGGCGGGCCGGACAGCGGCCGGGATCAGCAGCGCCAGGCTGGCTGTGGCGACCGTGGCGACCAGGCCGACCAGCAGCTTGCGGGTGACTTTCATGGCGACTCACTTTCATCGGCTGAGCTGGGTGGGTGCCGGGCCGAAGGACGGATCGACCCGGACGTATTGCATATGAGGTCCCTGCCGGCACAGAAAGTGTCAATCAATGTTTGCCTATGTGTCAAGGAACCACCCGGCCCGGCCGCGCGGCGCAGCCTCCCAGCGGCGATAGAGTCGCCGGTGAATGTCCGGCATCCAGCCCGGGACACGGTGGCGCGGGAGTGGTCGGTGGCAAAGGCCTTCGAGCTGGAAGCGATCCTGCCCGACGTGGCGGTCGGCTCGGTCCGGCTGCCCCGGCGGCAGGCCGGCAACTCGCCGCAGGACAGCGCGGTGACCCTGGTGGCCGACTACACCCTGTTCAGCCGCGCCTGGCTGCCCTCGGCGGCGATCGTGGCGCTGCTGGTGGAGGTCGGCCTGAGCGCCGGCAACGCGCGTACCACGATCAGCCGGCTGGCCCGCCGGGGCGTCCTGGAGAGCAGCCAGCGCGGCCGGCACACCGCGTACCGGCTGACCGAGCGGGCCGCCGTCTCACTGGCCAGCGGGGGGACCGTGATCGCCGGGTTCACCACCCAGGCGGAGTCCTGGGACGGGCAGTGGACGCTGGTCGCCTTCTCCCTGCCACACGAGGAGGACGGCCGGCGGCGGGCCCTGCGCGGCCGGCTGCGCTGGCTCGGGTACGCCCCGCTCTACGACGGCCTGTGGGTCTCGCCGCACGAGTTGCCGCCCCGCAAGGCGGCCGAGCTGGCCGAGATCAGCAACGCCGGGTACACCGTCTTCCAGGCCCGCGACGTGGCTTTCCCGGGCGTCGCCGGGCGTCGCCCGCTGGACGCCTGGGACCTGCCGGCCATCGCCCGGGAGTACCTGTCCTACCTGGACCGGTGGACCCCCGTGCTGCCCCGGGTGGCGGCCGGCGACGTGGTGGGGCCGGCGGCCGTGCGGGCGCGTACCGACGTGATGGACTCCTACCGCCGTTTCGTGGTGCTCGACCCCCGGTTGCCCGCCCGGCTGATGCCCGCCGACTGGCCGCGCGCCCGGGCCCGGGAGCTGTTCGTGGCCGTCTACGACGGCCTGCGGGAGCCGGCGGCGGCGCACGTGGCGGCCACCGTCGCCGGGTTCGGCGGCAGCGCCCCGGCCGGCCTGGACGGGCACACGGTGGCCCAGTTGGCCGCCTGGGTACGCCCCGACCCGCCGGCCGCTGCCGGCGACCCGGCCGGTGGGTCGCGCCAACCGACCTGACCCGCCCCACCGGCAGCCGCGGGCCACCGCTGTCGGCCGGCCGGGTACCGCTCGTCCAGCAAACCGTCCCGACGGCGTACCCGGGTTCCCGGGGTGGCAGCGGCCCGGCTGGGCCAGACTGGGGTGTGGCCGGAACACGGGGCACGGTGGCGGTGGCCGGGGCGTCCGGGTACATCGGCTCGCACCTGACCGCCGAACTGGTCGCCCGGGGTTACCCGGTGCGCGCGCTGACCCGCAACCCCGACAGCTACCGGGGCCCGGGCGACCCGGTACGGGCCGACGCCCTCCAGCCGGATTCCCTGGTGCCTGCCCTGCGGAGTTCGGAAAGCGCCTACTACCTGGTGCACTCGCTGGCCGCCGCCGACTTCGCCGAACGCGACGCCGCAGCCGCCGGCCATTTCGCCGCCGCCGCGAGCGCGGCGGGCGTGCGCCGGATCGTCTACCTGGGTGGGCTGGGCAGCGAGTCCGGTGACCTGTCGCCGCACCTGGCCTCGCGCCGGCAGGTGGAGTCGATCCTGGCGGCCGGCGACGTACCGACAACAGTCCTGCGCGCGGCGGTCGTGGTGGGCCACGGCAGCATCTCCTGGGAGATCACCCGGCAACTGGTCGAGCACCTGCCCGCGGTGGTCACCCCCCGCTGGGTGCACACCCGCACCCAGCCGATCGCGCAGGCCGACGTGATCCGCTACCTCGTCGGCGTGCTGGACGCGCCGGGCGCCCTCGGCCGGGTGTTCGAGGTCGGCGGCCCGGACGTGCTGTCCTACCTGGACATGATGCGTCGCGCCGCGGCGGTCATGGGGCGCCGCCTGCCGAACCTCTCGGTCCCGCTGCTCACCCCGCGACTGTCCGCCGCCTGGCTGGCGCTGGTGACCGATGTGGACCTGCCCACCGCCCGCAACCTGATCGATTCGCTGCGCACCGAGGTCGTGGTCCGGGACAACGCGATCCGCGACGTCGTCGATGGTCCGACGATCGGCTACGAGGAGGCGGTTCGCCGCGCCCTGGCGGATCGGGAGTCAGCCCTGGGCCGCCGGGAGCACTCCGGTACGCGGCGGTGACGCGCCCGGCAGGGCGGGGCTGGCTGCGGGCGTACCGGGCGTCGCTGGTCGGCGACGCGCCCGACGGGCAGCCATCGCGCCCGGCGCCGCTGGTGCGCCGCCGGCTGGTGGTGCTCGCCACGCTGGTCGTGGGAGCGGTGCTGCTACGGGCGTCGCTGACCCTGCCGCCGGGCAGCGCGGCGTTCGCGCCGCTGACGCTGGCGCTGGCGGCGACGTGGTTGCTGGGCGGCCTGCTGTCCGGTCCGCTGCGGCTGGGTCGCCGGGACGGCATCGGGCCGGCGGTGCTGAGCCCGGTGGTCACCGGGGTGCTGCTGGGGCTGGTGTTCCTCACCGGCGCCCTGCTCGTGCAGCAGTTCGCGGTGCTGCGACAGGCTGTGCAGGACGTGTTCGCGCACGACCTGGTCGGCGGTACCCCGGTGGTCGCGGTGCTGGCTCTGGTCAACGCGGTCGCCGAGGAGGTCTTCTTCCGGGGCGCGCTGTACGCCGCCGTGGGCCACCAGCCGGTGGTCCGGTCGACCCTGGTCTACGCCGCCACCACGGTGGCCACCGGCAACGGGATGCTGGTGTTCGCGGCGCTGGCGGTCGGTGCGGTACTGGGCCTGCAGCGGCGGGCCAGCGGCGGCGTGCTGGCGCCGGCCCTCACCCACGTGACCTGGTCAATGATCATGGTGTTCGCCCTGCCGCCGCTGCTGACCCGGTAGCGAGCGTGGTGCTGCCTGCCGGCCCGCGGCGCACCGACCGGGTGAGCGCTAACATGCCCGACGTCCGGGGTGCGCCAGGCAGCGACGAGGGTGGGCATGCAGCACGACGAGCGGACCGCACCAACGGTGACCGGCCAGCCGGCGACCGACCAGCTCTGGTACGACCGGCCGGCGCAGACCTGGATGCAGGCGCTCCCGGTCGGCAACGGCCGGCTGGGCGCCATGGTCTTCGGCGGCGTCGAGCACGAGCGGTTGGCGCTCAACCTGGACACCCTGTGGTCCGGCGGACCGCACGACGCCGGGATCGTGAACGGACCGGCGCAGCTGGCCGAGGTACGCCGCCAGCTGAGCGCCGGTGACCGGGTCGCCGCCGGGGACGCCGCCCGCGCCCTGCAGGGCCCCAACAGCGAGTCGTTCCAGCCGCTGGCCGACCTGATCCTCACCGATCTCGGCCCGGACACCGGGACACCGGTCGGGTACCGGCGCTGGCTGGACCTCGACCACGCGGTGACCGGCATGCTCGCCACCGACGCCGACGGCCAACAGCTGCGGCGCGACGTACTGGCCTCCTACCCTGACCGGGTGCTGCTGGTACGGGTGCACACCACCCGTGCGGCCGGGCTGCACCTGCAGGTCCGGCTGCGGACCCCGCACCGGGAGACCGAGCTGGGCACACCCCGGCCGGCCACCCTGGCCCTGACCGGGCGGGTACCGGCGCACGTGGCCCCGCCGCACCATGGTGATCCCGCTCCGGTGGCCTACCAGCCGGGCCGCGGGATGCTCTTCGCCGCCGCGCTGCGGGTCGACGCGGGCGGCGGAGCGGTGCAGGTCAGCGACGGTGCGCTGGTCGTCACCGGCACTGCGTCGGCGACTGTGCTGCTGGCCGCCGAATCGTCGTTCCGCGGCTGGGACCAGACCCCGGGTGAGGACCGCGCGGAGCTGGTCGACCGGTGCCTGCGGACCCTGGCTGCCGCCGCAGCCCAGCCGGTGCCCGCGCTGGTCAGCCGCCACGTCGAGGATTACCGCCAGCTGTTCGGCGCCTGCCGGCTGCGGCTGGACAGCGACCCGGCAGCGGCCGGCCTGCCCACCGACCGGAGATTGGCGCGCTACCGGTCCGGACTGCCCGACCGCGGGCTGGAGGCGCTGCTGTTCAGCTACGGCCGCTACCTGCTCATCGCCTGCTCCCGGCCGGGCGGCCAGCCGGCCAACCTGCAGGGCATCTGGAACAGCGAGGTGCACCCGCCGTGGAGCAGCAACCTCACCACCAACATCAACGCGCAGATGAACTACTGGCCGGCGGAGACCACCGGACTGGCGCAGTGTCACCGGCCCCTGCTGGACATGGTCGGCGAACTGGCCATCTCCGGTGCCCGCACCGCGCGTGACGTCTACGGCCTGGCCGGCTGGGTGGCCCACCACAACGTCGACATCTGGCGCTCCAGCTGGGCGATGGGTGAAGGCAGCGGCGACCCGATGTGGTCGATGTGGCCGATGGCCGCGCCCTGGCTGTGCCGCCACCTGGTGGAGCGGGTGGCCTTCGGCGCCGACCCGGGTGAGCTGGCGGCCAGTTGGCCGGTGCTGCGCGGCGCCGCCGAGTTCCTGCTCGGCTACCTGGTCGACGACGGCACCGGCGTACTGGTCACCGCGCCGTCCACCTCGCCGGAGAACACCTTCGTCGACGCCGCGGGGCGGCAGGTGTCGCTGGATGTGGCCAGCACCATGGACCGGACGCTGCTGCGCGAGCTGTTCACCGACTGTCTGCGCATCGCCGAGCGCCTGGGGCAGGGCGCTGATCCGATCGTCGACCGCCTGCTCGACGCCCTGGCGCGGCTGCCCGAGCTGCCGGTGGGACCGGACGGCCGGCTGCAGGAGTGGGCGCAGCCGTTCGACGAGTGCGAGCCGGGACACCGGCACTTCTCGCACCTGTACGGGCTCTATCCGGGCGCCGCCATCGACCCGGTGACCACGCCCGCGCTGGCCGAGGCCGCCCGCCGGTCGCTGCGCGGGCGGCTGGCCGCCGGCGGGGGCAGCACCGGCTGGAGCCGGGCCTGGGCGATCTGCCTGTGGGCGCGGCTCGGCGACGGCGACGCGGCCGGCGAGAGCATCCGGGAACTGCTGCGCAGTTACACGGCGCCGAACCTGTTCGACCTGCACCCGCCGGAGATCTTCCAGATCGACGGGACGTTCGGGATGACGGCCGGCGTGGCGGAGATTCTGGTACAGAGCCATACCGGGCAGCTGCGGTTGCTGCCGGCGCTGCCGGCGCACTGGTCCGAAGGGCAGGTGCGCGGGCTGCGCGCCCGCGGCGGGGTCACCGTGGACCTGGACTGGGCGCAGGCTTCGCTGACCAGGGCCGTGCTGGTCGCGGACCGGGACTGCGTGGTCGAGGTGGTGCTGCCCGGGCACCGGGGCCGGCCGACGTCGGTGAAGCTGCTCGCCGGCCAGCCGGAGGTACTGGCCCTGCCCCAGGCCTGACGGCCTACCCGACCCGAGCCGTGGGTCCCATTGTCAGCTTTCGATAAATTGATCTACAGTGTCGGCTGCGGCGCTTCCGGGTCACCAGCTCGGCTGCTGCCGGCACCGGCACCCGGCTCCCGCTGCGGGCCGCCCCTGCCCCAGGCGGACCTGCGGGTACCGTGAGTGCAGAGTGGAGGTGCGCGGGTGGCTCTGACCGACGAGGCGATCGCCAAGATCAAGGAACTGATCCGGTCAGGTGAGCTGCGCCCAGGTGCCCGACTCCCCCCTGAGCAGCAGCTGGGTGACGACCTGGGTATCTCGCGCGGTCCGCTGCGCGAGGCGATCAAGGCGCTGGAGATGGCCCGCGTCATCGACGTCCGCCAGGGCGCCGGCACCTATGTCACCAGCCTGGCTCCGAAGCTGCTGCTGGAGGGCTTCGCGTTCGCAGTGGAGCTGTTGCAGGACGACAATCTCCTCGACGTCATGGAGACCCGGCGGCTGCTGGAGCCGGCGGCGACCGCGCTGGCGGCCAGCCGCATCTCGGACGCCCAGCTCGACGAGTTGCGGGAGCTGCTCGACCTGATGCGGGTCGCGGTGGACGACGAGAAGCTGGTGCACTACGACGCCGCGTTCCACCGCATCGTGGCGGCGGCCACCGGCAACGAGACGCTGACCTCCGTCCTGGAAGGGCTGTCCAGTAGGACGCTGCGCGCCCGGGTGTGGCGCGGCATGATCGAAGGCAACGTGTCGGGCAAGACGGTCGCCGAGCACGAGGCCATCTACCAGGCGTTGCGCAGCCGCGACCAGCCGTTGGCGTTCGCCACCGCGCACATGCACGTCAACACCTCCGAGGCGTGGCTGCGCACGGTCCTGCAGGCCGGTGCGGCCGATACCGCGGGCGCGGCTGCCGCGGTCACCGGAGGCGCCCCGGTCTGACCGGACAACGGTCAGCCAGGCACCCGCCTGCCCGGTGCGGGCGGCTGCCCGTCGGCGCCCGCCCGGTGGTACTCCAGGAGCCGGGTGAGCAGGCTGGTGAACAGCTGTCGGTCGGCGTCGGACAGCGGCGCCAGCAGGTCGCCCTGGACCGCGTCGAGGGCCCGGTCCATCCGGCGCAGCTGCGCGCTACCGGCCCGGGTGATGCTGACCAGGTTGCGTCGCCGGTCGGTCGGGTCCGGGGCGCGCTCGACGGAGCCCTGCGCGGCGAGTTCGTTGACGGCGGCCACCACGTCGCTACGGTCCAGGTTGCCCCGTCGGGCCAGGTCGGCCTGGCTGGACGCGCCGAACTCGTGCAGCGCGGCCAGGATGCGGAAGTGGTACGTGCCGGCGGCCACCGCGGTGTGGCCGCCGGAGACCAGCCGGCGGGCATGGATGGCGAGCTGGGTGAGCAGCCAGCTCGGCTTGGCGGTGAGGCGCTCGGGGATTCCGTCCACGCGACCACGGTAACACCGTTGGCACGGCCAACGGTCTGGCGGTATCGTTGGTGTAGCCAATGTTGGTGTAGCCAACGAAGGAGACGAAGATGCCGGAGAGTGTCGGGACTGCCGACCACATCGAGATCACCCAACTGCTCGCCCGTCTGGCCAGCGTGCTCGACGAGCGCCGCTACGAGGACATGCACACCGTCTACGCCGCCGACGTGGTGGTGCACGCGCCACGCGGCGACCTGCGCGGCATCGAGGAGGTACTGGCCTTCCTGCGCCGGCCCTCGACCGGACAGGAGCACACCCAGCACGTCAACGGCGGCGTCCTGATCAGCACCGACGGCGGGCAGGTGCGGGCGTCGGCCAACCAGCTGGTCACCTACTACCGCACCGGCGAGCCCCCGCACCGCCGCAGCGGCCTGCGGCTGAGCTACACGGCGGTACGGACGCCGGCCGGCTGGCGGTTCGACACCGGCCGGATCACCCTCGCCTGGACCGAACCCGCTGAGGCGCCGGCCCCGACCGGAGGGGCCTGACGTCGGACGGATCAGCCGTTGGCGGCGACCGACAGGGCGGCGAAGGACGGCCGGGTGCCGGCCACGGTGTCGTTGACGGCGATCCCGACTCCCCCGGTGCTGCCCGGCCCGCCCGGGTTCGGTGTGACCAGCCAGGCGCCGCCGTCCACCCGGACCTCGGTCCGCGCGTCGGTCACCCGCACCTCGATGTGGTGGCTGGTGGCCGCGCGGACCGGGGCGGAGGCCACCACGCCGGCGCCCACCAGCAGCTCGACCTCGGCGTTGCCGACCCGGGCGGAGACCCCGGCGGCGCTGTCCACCCGGACAGCCACCGTGGCGCTCATGTTGCCGGGCCGCAGGTCGCGGACGTCGGCGCTGACCGTGTAGTCGGTCCAGTCGGCGCTGGAGTAGGGGCGCAGTGCCGCGTAGGCGAAGGTGGGGCTCTCCGGGTCGGTACCACCGGCGGTCAACCAGGCCAGTGTGGTGGCCGGTTCCTGGTGCTGGTCACGCCAGTCCCAGGGCTGGGCGAAGGCGTCGGTCACGGCGGGCTGCCGGGCGGTCCACTCCACCACCTCACCCATCAGTTCGGCCGCGGTGGTCGTCGCGTACACCTCGATCCGGTCGACCTGGCCCCCGGCGGCCGAGCGTCGGCTGCTGGGCTGCGGCTCGCGGGACTTGTTGGTCAGCGAGGCGACGAAGTCGTCGGTGATCAGTTGCTGGCTGAAGGCGGCCGCCTGGTTGTCGGTGTTCGCGTCACCGACCTCCGAGAACGGGTAGGCGAACAGCTGCGGGCGGGGCAGGTGGTGGGTGGCGAAGTCGGCGAACAGGTCGGTGAAGTCGGTGGCGATGCGCTGCTGGAACGACGCCAACGACTCGACCTGCCCGGTGCCCGCGTCGTAGACCCGGTTGGTCAGCGGCGAACCCAGCTGATCCGCGCTGATCTTCACGCGGGTGTGCAGGTCGTGGGTGTGCGCCTGGAAGTCCCAACGGCCGGAGCCGGCCATCCTGGCCACCTCGGCCCAGGTGAGGTAGTACGGCTGGTGGGTGCCGACCCGGGCGCTGATCAGATAGGACGCAGCGGTCATGTGGTGGCGCTGGAGCACCGGATCGGCGTAGATCCACAGCCCCTGGGTCCCGTCGTCGAAGGTGATGTAGACCGACCGGGGCGGTGTCTGCGCGCCCTGCAGGTAGGCCACGTACTCGGCAGTGGTCAGGGTGTGGTAGCCGGCCGCCGCCAGCGCGGACAGCTGCGCGTCGAACTGCTGCGGGGAGACCACGTAGTGGTCCTGGCCGGACTCGTCCAGGTCGGTGGTGTCGGCCCCGGTCAGTGGCCGGATGTCGTGGTAGGCCAGGACCACCGGCGCGGCAGCGGCCGGCAGGTCGGCCCGCTGCTGCGTCCAGCGCGCCACCTCGTCGGCGGCCAGCACCGCGGCGGCGGTACGCACCTGCCGGGCCAGATCCTGGTTGGCGGTGGCCAGGTGCCAGGCGACGGCGAACGGTGCGGCTGCGAGGACTGCGCTGGCGAGGCCGAGACCTGCCCGGGCCAGTCGGTTGCCGATCACTGGAACAGCCCTCCCCGGGTCAACACGATCAGGTACAGCGCGACGATGAGGGCGGCGCTCAGGCCGCCGGTGAGCAGCCGTCTCATGCCGCGCTCCGGGACCAGACCTTGCTGCGGATGGTCAGCAGCGAGTAGGGCAGCAGCCAGGACAGCATGGTCGCGGAGATCAAGCTCATCACGGCCCGGTAGCGCCAGTGCGGCGAGTGCGGGTTGTCAATCTTGTACGACAGCCCCCAGGCGCTGCCCTTGACCAGTACGCCGCACAGGTACAGCAGCGGGATCTGCCAGTATCCCAGCATCGGGGCCAGCACCAGGTGGGCGAAGGCCATGAACGGCGCCATCAGCACCCACAGGGCGTGCCCGTAGTAGAGCGCTGCCGGTCCGGGACCCCGGCGCCACATGAACGTCCCGGTGAAGAACAGGTTGCGCAGGTAGCTCTTCTTCCAGCGCACCTGCTGGCGCAGGAACGGACGCAGCCGCGCGGGGACGGTGGTCAGCACCTCGGCCGAGCGCACGTACCCCACCTTCCAGGCCAGCTCCGGATAGTCCACATCGGACACGAACGGTGAGTCGGCGTTGCGGAGCTTGAGCTTGCGGCCGAGCCAGCGCTGCCCGAGGACGTAGCCGGTGAGCTGCCGGTCGGTGGCGAAGCGGAACTCGCCGCCGAGGAAGCGGTCGTGCGCCCAGGCGGGCAGGTAGTTGTAGATGGCTTCCCGGCGGAACACCGCGAGCGGGCCGGAGACGCAGGTGACCGAGCCGAAGCTGGCCTCGGCGGCCTTGGCCACCCGGAACTGCCCCTCGTACCAGACGTCCTGGGCACGGGTGAGCATGGTCTCGTCGGCGTTCAGCGCCCGGGCGTGCCCGCTGACGGCGCCGAGTTCGGGGTGCCGGTGCAGCGCTTGCACACAACGGCGCAGCGCGTCGGGGGCGAGCACGCAGTCCGAGTCGGTGAAGGCGATCACCTCGCCGGTGGCGTACCCGGCGGCATGCACCAGCGCCCGCTTCTTGCCGACGTTGTGCGGCATGTGCAGCACGGTGATGCCCAGCTCGCCGGCGAGCCGGTCGAGCAGCTGGCCGGTGCCGTCGGTGGAGCCGTCGTCCACCACGACGAGTTGCAGCGGCCGGTAGTCGCTGGCGGCCATCGAGCGTACGCACGCCTCGATGCCGGCCACCTCGTCCTTGACGGCGACCAGGAAGCTCACCGTCGGCCGGGCGACCAGCGGCGGGAACCCGTGCCGCGGCGTCGTCGACGCTGTCCGGCTGGGATCCTGGTAGCGCGCATAGGCCAGGTAGAAGACCGCGATGGTGCTGGCCAGCACGGCGAAGCCGTAGGCCATCATGAGGTGGGCGTGCGGCAGTCGCGGTGCCTGCCGGGCGAGCAGGACCAGCAGCGGCAGCAGGACGGCGACCGTGCCGAGCCGGCGCAGCCCACGTCGGACGTCGACGGAGATGGTCATGTCAGACGATTTCCCGCAGCGGTACCCCGTGCAGCTGGTAGCTGGCGTCCAGGACGGTCGGCTGGCCGCGCAGCCACGCCTCGTCCACGCCCCGCTGCGGGGTGTGCACCAGCACCAGGTCCCAGGCCCGCTGGTCGTAGTCCGGCGTGCGGGTCAGCGTGCCGGCGCGCAGCCGCACCTGGTCGACCAGGTCGTCGGTGAAGGCCACCTGGACGCCGGCGTCGGTCAGCTCCTCGATGATCTGTAGCGCCGGGGATTCCCGGACGTCGGCCACGCCGGGCTTGTAGGCCACGCCGACGACCAGCACGCGGGCGGTGGCCAGCGCCCGACCCCGGTCGGCCAGGACCTCACGGACCCGGTCGACGACCCGCCGCGGCCGGGCCGCGATGCCGCGCATGGCGGCATCGATCAGCGCGGATTCGCGGCGCTGGCCGCGCAGCTGCCAGAGCAGGTAGTGCGGATCGCAGGGGATGCAGTGACCGCCCACGCCGGGGCCCGGGTAGAAGGGCATGAAGCCGTACGGCTTGGTGGCCGCTCCGGCGATCACCTCGGTGACGTCCACGTTCAACGCCCGGCACGCCTCGGCGAACTCGTTGGCCAGCGCGATGTTCACCGCCCGGAAGGTGTTCTCCAGCAGCTTGGTCATCTCCGCGGCCTGAGCCGAGCTGACCTGGTGCACCAGCGGGGTGATCCGGCCGAGGACGGCTGCCGCCCGCGCGGTGCAGGCGGCGCTCACGCCGCCGACCACCCGTGGGGTCAGTTCCTGGCGGTGCTGGTCCACACCGGGGTCCACCCGCTCGGGGGCGAAGGCAACGAAGACGTCCCGGCCGGCGGTCAGGCCGCGTTCGGCCAGCGGCGTCACCAGGAGGTCGTGGGTGGTGCCGACGTAGGTGGTGGAGGTCAGCAGGATGGTCTGCCCCGGTCGGGCCCGCTCCACCACGGTGGCACAGGCCGCCCGCAGCGCGGTGAGGTCCGGATTCAGGTACTGGTCGACCGGGGTCGGGACGCAGATGATCACGGTGTCGGCCACGGTCATCGCGGCGCTGTCCGAGGTCAGCCGCAGCTGGGGCGAGCGCAGCGCGGCGCGCAGTCGCTGCCGGTCCCCGGGCAGCAGGTCGGCGCTGGCGGAGCGGATCTCGTCGAGCCGGGCCGCGCTGATGTCGATGCCGGTGACGCTGCTGCCCTTGTCGAGGAAGGCCAGGGTGGTGGGGAGTCCGACGTAGCCCAGGCCGACGATGGCGATGTGGTTGCCGGCGGGCACGTCGGAGGAGGGGCGGACCGGGCGTACGGCGGGGGCTACCAATACCGACATATTCGACTCATAACGCTAGAGGGGGGTGTGAGGCAATAGTGGGGGTATCTGACGCTGTCGCCAACCCGGCCGGCACCCGTGCAGCCACGAACTCCGGCGTTGTCAGCGCTGCGAAATCAGCCGCCTACGCTCAGCGAGATAGCTGACCACGTCATGCCCATCGGCCCCTCCGCCATCAGCGGCTCAGGCTATGACCTGCACCACCCGACAGGTGGTGATCGTGTCATCGGCGACCTGGTGGCTGACGACCGGTCCGGACGCACAGCGCCCGATCGGTCATCCCGCCGTCACAGCGGGGAGTACCGTGTCCCGGTGGACCTCCAACAGGCGCGCGAGTTCCTCGCCATCCAGCACCGCGCGGTGCTGGCCACCTACTTCGCCGACGGGCGGGCCCAGCTCTCCCCGGTGACCTGCGGCGTCGACGACGCCGGCCGGGTGCTGATCAGCACCCGGGAGACCGCCGTGAAGACCCGCAACCTGCGCCGCGACCCACGAGCCTCGCTCTGCGTGCTCACCCCGGAGTTCTTCGGGCCGTGGCTGCTGGTGGAGGGCGAGGCGGAGGTGGTAGCGCTACCCGAGGCGCTGGAGCCCCTGGTGGAGTACTACCGCGGGATCAGCGGCGAGCACCCCGACTGGGCCGACTACCGCGCCGCGATGGTACGGGACCGCCGGGTGCTGGTGCGGCTGACCATCACCCGGGTCGGCCCGACCTTCCAGGGCTGATCTGCCTCACCTGACCGGGTCCAGCTCCGCTGGACGGCGCCGCCAGTCCGAACATCGCCGCCACCCGGTCCACGAGTTCGTCGACCGTCGGTCCCCCGGTGTCCAGGCGGAGCACGGGCAGCCCCAGCATGCCTGCCTCGGCCACCAGCCGATCGGTGAAGAGCCGGTCGCGCTCCGCCAGGTTGGCCGCCGCCCGCTCGGGATCACTGGTGCTCCCCGGGATCGTCCAGGTCGAGCCACGGCACTCCAGCGCGGCGACCCGCAGGCGCGGCGTCGGCAGCAGCCACACCGCCTGCCGGTCGTCAGCGAGCAGCGGCTGCACCAGCCGCGGCAGCAGCCGGAACCCCTCGGCGACGACCGGGGTCCCGACCGGCAGCCCCGACAGGTCTTCCACGATCAGCCGGAAGCACTCCCCCTGGAACCAGTGGAACGTCTCCAACATCGTCTGCGGTGGCCGGGTCAACCAACGCTCGTCCATGTCCATCGCCGTGAAACGCTCCAGCAGCGGCGCCTCCTCGGCGCTGCTGCGGCGGGCATGGTCAGCCATCACGTCATCGGTGGCGTACAGCGTGAGCCCGTACCGGTCGGCGAGCGCACCCGCCACAGTGGACTTTCCGCCGCCCGGACCGCCACCGATCCAGTACACCTTCCGCAGCCGCTGTCGCAGGTCGTCGGCCCGCGCTCCGGCATCGCCCGTGCGCATCGGTCGAACCTATCCCCTGCCGACCCCGGACCGGGGGGCCCGGCGCCGGTCGGCGACGGTGATGACGGCGGTGAGCAGGATCAGCAGGGCGCCGCCGAGCAGCAGCAGCCGCACGCCGGCCACGCCGAGCAGGGCACCGGCGAGGGCCGTACCGAGGGACTGGGCGGCCACCTTGAGCCCGGCGGAGGAGACGAACACCTGCGCCCGGGCCGTCGGCGGCGAGTAGCTCGACCGCGCCGCGAGGGTGGCCGTGAACAGCGGCGCGTTGAGCGCACCGGCCAGCGCGAACGCGGCCACCGCCAGGGGGTAGCCGACAGCGGCGGCACACAGCGTGAATCCCAGCCCGAGGATGGCCACGAACCGGGTGACCAGCCGCTCCGGTTCACCGGTCACCGGGAACGCGGTGACCGCGAGCGAACCGGCCAGGTTGCCCAGCCCGAACGCGGCGGCGAGCACCGCACCGGCGACCGGGCTGTGTCGGGCGTGCTCGCCGAACGCCACGGCCAGCACGGGTACCGCCCCGAGCGGCACCGCGGTCAGCACCGTGGCGTAGGTCAGCCGACGTAGCGGACCGGTGGTCACCAGCAGCTTCAGCGCGCGGACCACCGGCATGGCTGCCCCGGTGCCGCCGGCCGGCGGCACCTGCGCCGGCAGTGACAGCACCGCCACGGCGGCGACCGCGGCCGCCCCGGCGAGGCAGAACATGGCGATCCGGGGACCGGCCAGCGCGGTGAGCCCGGCGACGGCGGCCGGTCCGGCGCTGCCGCCGATGCCGTAGGTGACCGCGTCGAACCCCTGCGCCCGGCGCTGCGCCCGCTCCCCGGCCGGAACCAGCGGCGCCAACCGGCTGCTCAGTCCACCGGTCAGCAGTGGGCCGCACAGGCCGGCGAGCACCACCAGCGCTCCCGTGGCCGCCAGCGGGACGTACCCGATGGTGGCGGTGGCCAGGGCGATGGCGAGGGCGTAGCCGCCGAACGCGGCGACCAGCGGACCGCGGCCGTCCCCGGCGCGGTCGAGGCGGCGGGCGAGCAGCGGACCGACCAGGTGCGGTGCGGTCAGGCAGGCCGCCAGGACACCGCCGGCCAGGCTGCCCCGGGTCACCGACGCCGCCAGCAGGACCAGCCCGACGGCCGCGCCGCCGTCGGCGCTGCGCGCCAGGGTCGCCGCCACCAGGTACCGCAGCAGGCCACGGCGGGACGGCGGCGCAGCGGACTCGGTCGATACGCCGACGGTCTGCACGACTCGGGCCTTACCCCGGCCACAGAGATCCACACACAGTGGACCGGGCGCCGCTCAGGCTTCGGTCAGTCCCCAGCCGGCGCGGAGTGCGGCCAGTTCCTCGTGGAACTCCGGGAAGGTCTTCTTCACGCAGCCCGGGTCGTCCAACTCGATCCCGGCCGCCCGTAGCCCGGTGATGCTGAAGCTCATCGCGATGCGGTGGTCGCCGTGGCAGCGCACCAACGCGGGCCGCGGCGTCCCGGGCTGGATCTCGATCCAGTCCCGGCCGGTCTGCACCGGGATGCTCAGGGCGTACAGGTTGGTGGCGCACGCGTCCAACCGGTCGCACTCCTTGACCCGGGTGTTGTAGACGTCCTCGATGCGGACCGGCCCGTCGGCGAACGGTGCGATCGCCGCCAGCGTCGGCATGGTGTCGGAGATGTCGCGCATGTTGACGGTGACGCCGCGCAGCCGACCCGTACCGGTGACCGTCACCGCGTCGGGTCCGATCTCGACGGCGGCGCCCATGCGGCCGAGCACCTCGGCGAAGCGCAGATCGCCCTGGGTCGAGTCGCGCCCCAGGCCCGTCACGGTGACGGAGTTGCCGGTCAGCGCGGCGGCGGCGAGGAAGTAGCTGCTGGTCGACGCGTCCGGTTCGATCAGCATGTCCTGCGGCCGGTAGCGGGACGCCGGGACGTGGAAGCGTCGGCCGTCCTGCGCCACGTCGACGCCGAAGCGGCGCATGAACGCGGCGGTCATCTCGACGTAGGGCACGGACACGATGTCGGAGACGGTGATCACCGCACCGTTCGCGGACAGCGGCGCCGCCATCAGGATGGCGGTGAGGAACTGCGAGGAGACCCCGGCGTCGATGGTCACCTCGCCACCCTTCAGGCCCTGCGCCTGGACCGTGACCGGCAGGTGACCCTCCGGACCGTCGTACCGGATCCGCGCGCCCAGGCCGCGCAGGGCGTCGACGAGTGGACCGATCGGGCGGCGGCGCATCTGCGCCGAGGCGTCGAACCGGAACGTCCCGTGCCCGGTCGCCGCCAGCGCCGGCAGGAACCGGGAGGCGGTGCCGGCATCCCGGGTGTAGAGGGCGGCCTCGCCGGTCGGGCCGGCCGGCGAACCGTGCACCACCCAGGTCGAGGCGTCCTCGACGACGCCGTAGCCCAGTGCGCGCAGGCCTTCGGCGAACGCCTCGGTGTCGTCCGACCGCAGTGGCCGGCGCAGCCGCGACGTGCCGTCGGCGCAGGCGCTCAGGAACAACGCGCGTGCGGTGATCGACTTGGACCCTGGGACGAGCATCTCGGTCATCGGTCTCCAGCAGGATGAGCTGCGGTCGCGGCAGCGCCAGCCTACCGATCATCCTCGGCGTGGCCGGGTGCGAGGTGCTGACGTGTGAGCTTGCTCGCGGGTCTGGCGCCGCGCCGGTGTGGTTACCATGGCAGGGTTGTAACGGCCGCCCTCGGCACAGGGACAGCTGGTGATCGTCGACCCGCACCTGCAGGATCTGCTCCGGCGGGTCACGCCTGACGTACTCGGCACCCTGGTGCGCCGCTACGGCGCGTTCGACGCCTGTGAGGACGCCACCCAGGAGGCGTTGCTGGCCGCCGCGGTGCAGTGGCAGACCGACGGCGTACCGGCCAATCCGACCGGCTGGCTGGTCCGGGTCGCGTCCCCCCGGCTGGTCGACGAGTGGCGCAGCGACCAGGCGCGACGGCGCCGCGAGCAGACGGTCGCCGCGATGTCGCCGGACCCGCACACCGTCGCGGGGCACGCTGAAGCTGCTGTTCCTGTGCTGCCACCCGGCGCTGCCGCGCGACTCGCAGATCGCCCTCACCCTGCGCGCCGGCGGGGGACTGCGCACCGGCGAGATCGCCCGCGCGTTCCTGAGCGGCTGTCAGCCCGCACATGGGTTTGCATGCAGGATGCCCAGGCTGTCGGGGGGGGGCGACGCTAGTACTGCAACGACAGGTTGTGACATCGGCCATCGTTCTGCTAAATGATGTTTTGTGTTGGAAGAGATGACTGCTGGGTGGTCGGCGGGGTTCGTGGCGTTTCTGGGTCGCTTTGCTGGCTTGTTTCCGAGGGTGGAGTCTCGGCGTCAGATGCGGGTGTATGTGCGGGGTCTGCTCGGTGAGGTGGAGCGCAAGAACGGATGGACCTTGGCGGAGGCCGTTGGGGATGCCGGTCCTGAACGGATGCAGCGGTTGCTGAACTTCTATGCGTGGGACACCGACGGGGTTCGTGATGAGGTCCGCGCGGCGGTGGTGGAGACCATCGGCGATGCCCGGTGTGGGGTGCTGGTGGTGGATGAGACTGGGTTTCTGAAGAAAGGTGTGAAGTCTGCCGGTGTGGCGCGTCAGTACTCCGGAACGGCGGGCAGGATCGAGAACGCTCAGGTGGGTGTGTTTCTGGCCTATGCGTCACCGCGAGGCCGTGCGTTGATCGATCGTGAGTTGTATCTGCCGAAGGAGTGGACCGATGATCGGCAGCGGTGTCGGGAGGCTGGTGTCCCGGATGCGGTGCGGTTCGCGACGAAACCGTTGCTGGCGCGCGAGATGGTGGAGCGGGCGGTCGAGGCGGATGTGCCGTTCGGTTGGTTGACGGGTGATGAGGCCTATGGTCAGGACACCAAGCTGCGGATGTGGCTGGAAGTCAACGACATTGCGCACGTGCTGGCAGTGCCGTGCAACACGATGGTGGTGTCGCAACGGTTGTTGAAGGAGCGGGTCGACCGTCTTGCAGCCGCCGTAGATGCCACGGGATGGCTCCGGCTGAGCTGTGGTGCCGGCGCGCACGGTGAGCGGATCTATGACTGGGCGGTCGTGCCGATCCGGCCGTTGCGTCGTCCGGGTTGGGGACATTGGCTGCTGGCCCGGCGCAGCCTCAGCGACCCGAGCAAGGTCGCCTACTACGTGTGCTTCGGGCCGGCGGACACCGAGCCCTGCTTCCAGGCGATGTCCGCATCGTGAGCTCACGCTGGGACGGCGGCAGCTGCATCCAGGTCGCACGGTCCGACAACGGTGTCATCCTCAGTGGCGAAAGCTGGGACAACAGGTCGGGGATGTCAGCCCGTCACCTGGCTGACATCCCCCACTCGCACCCTGACGCGGGCACGACCGGCGCAACCACATCTACCGGGTGTACATCTATACCCGCTGGCAGCAGTTGCGCGACGCACACGGGGGGCCTCCGTCGCTACGCCGGGTTGCGGTGCGCAGCGCGGACCGCGCCGGCGGTCAGGAGCACGCCGCCGGCGAGGGCGAAGGCGGGAACCACCAGCACGAGCGGGCTGACGGAGACCAGCAGTTGTGGGATGGTGGCGAGCAGGAGGAGGCCGAGTGCGATCGCCGGGCGTGGGTCGATAACGATTCCCCAGACAAGGCACGCGGCCAGCAGGAGCACAAGCGCGACCAGCGCCACGAGATAGAGCCCGGACAGCGGTACGAGCAGCGACGCGAGTGACAACAGCGGCAAGGCGAGCTGCCAGCGCCACGGACCCGGAGCGGACTGCTGGCGCAGCAACGGGACAGCCAGTCCGATGACAGGGAGCCACCAGACGACAACCATGAACACGAAGTAGGTATCCCAGGTGTAGTTGAACGGCGGGAGCACGGCCGGCAGCGGCGTGAGCAGGGCCAGCGCCACGCCGAGCCGCAGCCGGGCGGCCAGCAGCGCCAGCGCCGCACCGCCCGCGAGGGCGCACGTGACGGCGGGCATGACGAGCAACCGCCAGGTGACTGGCGCGCCGTCGAGATCCGCGAACGAGAGGGCTGTAAGCCAGACCTGCATGACAATCTGCAGTGCGAGCAACAGGACCAGGGCCGGACGGATGCTGTCGCGCCATGCTCGGCCCGGTGACTCCAGCCGGTCGACGCCGGAGCGCACCCGGACCCCGGACAGGACAAGAGAACTGGCCTCGCGGAGTTTCGGCCACTGCCGGTCAGGTTCGCTGATCTCCATCAGGGTGCCGATCAGCTCCTCACCACGCTCGTCCAGCCAGGTTTGCGGGTAGCTGCGCATCAGGCGCCGGTATCGCCGTTCCAGGACAGCGGTCATGCGTACCTCATCGCGGGTCGTGGTGCGGGAAATGTGGATGCCGATGACGTGGTGCGGCGGGAGATGACCAAGCGTGCGGCCTTGGCCATTCGGTCGGCCTCGGTATTGACGGCTGCCGTGCCGGAGGGCGTCAGCTCGTAATACTGTCGCAGGCGCCCGTTGACGGTCTCCTCGCGTGCCGGTGCGATGAGGCCCTCCCGGGTGAGCCGATCGAGCGCGGCGTACAACGTGCCAGCGGCCAGGCGCACCCGACCGTCGGAGATTTCCTCGGCGCGTTTGATGATCCCGTGTCCGTGGAGGGGACCGTCGAGCAGCGTGGCCAGCAGATAGTAAGTAGGCTCGCGCATTTCCGGGCGACCTTCCATCACTGCACTATACTCAGATGATCTTTGCGTGGCAATCCGTCCTGTTGCCGGCCGGTGAAATACCGCGCGCCTCGATCTGTCAGCCATCTCAGAGACCAATGAGGCAGACAGGTTGCTTGGCCGAAGGAGCTTGGTGCGAAGTTGCGGACGTGAGCAGGGGCCCGTGCCGTGGACGGTCCGGGCTGACCGACGGCAACGCCGCCTACAGGCTCGAGCCTCGCGAGACCGACCGGCGCACCGGGCCGATCGCCACAGTGGTCCTGGCCCACGCGTGCCAGCAGACGGCAGCCGGGCCGGGACCAGGCGATCACCTGCAACCCTTGCCAAGGCAGCCTCATTCACCAAGACCAGGTGCGCGCTCATCCGCACGACCGGACACCGAGGGGCGCCGAGCGGCGATCACGTCGAGTAGCGCCCCGGTCGCGGCAGATGTGTGAGCCACCCCGGGTCGGATGGAGGCGTGAACTGCTGGAGCCCGGCGATCACAACGTGACGCACCATCGGCGGCTAGATGCGGGCGGCTGGTTGACGTCTCAGCTATAGGTCACGAGGGCCAGGTCGAGGTCAGGCCGTTCTCGATGAGCCGGGCCGCGCGGTGGACGTCGATGGTGACCTTGTTGTGCAGTTGAGCGGGGTGTGGCGTGGTGGCCAGGTGACGGCGCAGGCTTTGGTACTGGACGCGCCAGAGGCCGAGCAGGGCGGCGGCGGCGATGAGCGGCTCGGGGTCGTCGGGGCGTAGCCCGACGCGTTCGGCGAGCAGTTCCGCGGCCACTGCGACGAAGCGGTCCATTGTGTCGCTCTGGTAGGCCCGGAGTGAGGGGGTGGAGCCGATCAATTCGCTGAAGCGCCGGTAGCCGGCGATCGCCGAGCCTGGGTTGCCGCTTGCGGCCAGGTCCGTGGTCATGGCGGTGAGCTGGGTGTCGAGGATGTGCAGCGCCGCCTGTACCGGGGGGACCGAGGAGTCGGCGAGGCCGGTGCGCAGGGCTGACATGGTGGTCTCGAGCTGGTCCAGAACCAGCGATTCCTTGGTGGGGAAGTAGTTGAAGACCGTCTTCTCAGAGACGCCGCAGGCTTCGGCGACGTCGGCCACCCGGAACGCGTCGAAGCCGTGCTGCAGGAACAGCCGTGCTGCTGTGTCGGACAGCTGGCGGCGCATCTCGCGTTTCTTGCGCTCTCGGAGTCCCTCGGCCATGTGCCGAGTTTAGTACAGTCGCACGAAACTTACTTCTACTATAAATTTACAGAGACAGTAAGCATCTGGAGGCGTTATGTCGGAGTTCCGCATTGTCTGTGACTATCCGTACCCGATCGAGCAGGTCTGGCGGGTGCTGACCGTGCCCGGACTCGTCGCGCAGTGGACCGTCACTGGACAGGGCGGGCGGCCCGAGGGCTTCGAACCCGTGGCTGGCACGCACTTCCGGCTGATCGCCAAGCCGGTGATGGGCTGGCGCGGGATCGTCGACTGTGAGGTTCTCGAGGTCGACGCCCCCCGGTTGCTGCGCTACACGTGGGTCGGGGACGAAGGTGCGGCGCCCAGCTTCGTGGCGTACCGGCTCGAGGAGTCGCCGACCGGCACCCGGTTCACCTGGGAACATACAGGTTTCACGGGCGTCGGAGGATTCTTCATGGCGAAGCTCCTGCGGTCGGTACGGACAAAGATGTTGACGGTCGCCGTGCCGACCGTCATGGAGCAGACATATCGACGACAGGGAACGACTTCGTGACGAAGTCCCGCCACCAACGCCGAGCAGATTTCGTAGCCAGCCGTTCCCAGCCGATCGTGGATTGGTCCGATAACGGAGTTCCCGGAACCCCTCGTCACAGCGACCGGTAACACGTCCACGGTCCCGAACCATCCTGCTGTGCACTACTTGCGGCTACCCCAATCTTGTTAGGGGCAGGGAGCCGAGAGGATCGTTGGGTGATCATGTGGTACGCCGTTGACGGTCCACTTGTCGAAGTCGGCAGGTGTTCGCACGCCATCATCGAGGACTGCGGAGTAGATGTCCCAACTCGTGACGTCCTTGCCGTACCCGGGTCGTCCGGCCCAGGCATCCTTCACCAGCAGAATGGCGGCACGGGTCTCTGGCGTCAGTCTGGCCGGGAGATCCCTCGCGTGCGCGAGATCGGGCTGCCGGTCGGGTTCGTCCACGAACCAGATGTCGACGCTCCACCGCTGGTCCTGACGGCTGCGGCAATCCAAGCCCAGATACACTCCGTCGGGATACTGCGGATCGGTGTTCCAGACGCCGCTGTCGTTGCGGAAACGGACTTCGCGCATCCGTTCGTGCCGGGCCAGTGCGGCACCGGTATCGGCGATTCGTCCGACCTCCAGGGTTGGGCAAACCACTGTCAGGTCGAGGTCGCGCCAGACCATCAACCCCAGCATGGCGCTGCCGACTCCCATGACACGACCGTGTTGAGACAGGTGACTGTCAAGCCCGAGGTCCGTCCGCAGCGCCGCCGCTTCAGCCTGCAGGTCGGCTTGCCGGCGAAGTAGGTCATCGATCTTCACCAGACGATTCTTCCAGCCTCCGCCACGGCGGTCGGCCCGGAGCGGTGAGCGCGCTGACCGCGGCAGATCAGTGCAGCGCGACCTGGCGTTCAGTGGCAGTCGGCCGAGGCGCGTGTCGCACGGGTACTCAAGTTCGCGCCGGCGCAGCTCTTCGCCGGGAGCTGGAAGGGCTTGATCGAGTACGGTGTCGCAATGTCGCTCAAGCTGCTGCCTGTGGACGAGGTGTGGGTGGACCGTATGGTCGCGCTGACACGCGTTCCGTGGGAACGGGCGATGGTCGAGGCGATGTTCGTGGAGTGGGGCCTGGCCCGTCCGGGAGAGCGCGTCGAATGGGAGGGTGGCCCGGGAGCACCGCAGTTCGCCGTTGACGCCGATGGTGACCTGTCCGGGTGGTCGGTCGAACTCGGAGCGGCTCCTCCGGATCCGGACATGTGGGTGCACCTGCCGTGTGCGTTGTACTGGCCGGCCTTCGGGGCGGACGAGCCGCACGACCCGGACGATACAGATGAGTTCGACGAGGAATTGCCGCCGCTGTGGACTCGAAAGCCAGCCGCGGGGCGGGCTGAGTTTCATGCCGAACGCGACCGCCTCGCCGCGCTGGTCACCTCCCGGCTCGGTGGGCCGGAGGTTGTGGTAACTGGAGCGTACGACAGTTACCGGGCGGTGTGGCGATGTGATGACCGGGCACTGCTGGTCGAGACGAGCGACGACATCAGCAGCTACTCGCACTACGACGTGTTGTGCATCCGACTGCGACGCTACAGTCCGCAACTTGCCGACCTGGGCGCCTGAGCAGGGCCGACCCAGGACCACCGCCCGAGTCGCGGCATGAGCGGATGTTGCGCGCCCGGTCTCTCACAACGCTTCGACGACCGGTCTCCAGTCGAGTGACGGGTTGGCGGCGGCATCCGCGGCGAGTTCCGCGTCGTTGAGTAGCGCGGTGATCCGGTCGCAGGGTAGGCGTGGACAGCGGGCCATCGCCTTGCGGACGCGCTGGTGTGGGTCGGTGATCAGGTGTGCGATCACCACTGGATCAGCGTCGGGGTCGCGGGCAACCAGAAGCCGCACATCCGAATCAGCGTGATCGGCGAAGCGGGACAGGCCGGATCGTGGGAATTGCGGTAGGGAGAGCAACTTGGTCCGGTACCAGTTCTCGAGGAAGCAGCCCAGCAACAGTTCACCGGGAGCGCCGGGATGGTTCAGGGCCAGGTTCGTCCGTACCCTCGCATCGGGGTCGGCGGCGAGAACGGCGACCGTCTCGGCGGGCAGGTCCGGACGCTGTGCCGCCCGGCGGCGCAGCCGCGGATTCTCCGAACGCGCCCAATGCACGGCCTGCTCCGGATCCAGGTCGGCGTTCCCGGCGAGGACCGCGCGTTCCTGTTCGGAGAGGTACGCGTGTGTAGCGACCGCGATGCGAACTGCGTCGTCGGGGTCGGCGGCGAGGGCAACGACCTGTTCCGCGGTGAGTCCAGTGCGGGTGGCGACCACAGCACGGACGGCCGGGTCCGGATCGGCGGCGAGGGCCGCGACCCGCTCGGCGGTCAGGTCCGCGCGGCCGGCGATCCTGGCCCGGACTTCGATGTCCGGGTGGTGCGAGAGCATCTCGACGAATTCGGGCGGCAGCGTCGGGTTGTTGATGATGTACCGGACAGCCTCAACGTCGTCGGAGGCGGCCACCTGTTCGGCAAGGGCCCGGGACAGCGGTCGCTGCAGCACCCACCAGAGTCCGTGGCAGTGCTGTGCGGGCAGGTCGGCTGGCTCCATGAGCCGCTCATGCTCGGCGATCGACGCGGCTGCGGCCGCCGCCACCTGCGGATCCGGATCATCCCGCAGGAACCGCAGGTCGTCCCGCCGGGCGTGGGACGCGACGAATCGGCGCACCCGCGGGTCAGGGTGCCGGGCGGCGACGAGAACTCGGCCCCAGCCCGCGAAGAACAGCTCCTCGAAGAGTTCGTGGCTGGCGATCGGCAGGTCATCCGGCGGGTCGAGTAGGTCCGTCATCAGCCGCATCAGCGCCTCGTCGGGCAGCGGTGGCTGCTGCTTGCGCCTGGTGAAAACCCACCACCACGCCCGCACCCGCCAGTCCGGGTCACGAAGCAGCCTGTCCCGGATCTGCAAATCCAACCGCGCATACCCGGCGACGGCACGCCGAACCCGGCGCGACTCGTGGCCGGCCATCTGCTCCTGCAACGCCAGTGGCAGGGCGACGCGGGCCTGGAGCCCTCCGGCAACCTGTTCCGGCCAGTCACGCAGCAGACGCGCCAACACATCGACCGGCACTGCCGGGTTCTCCGCCAGTCCGCGCAGCACGAGATCCCGCTCCACGCGAACGAGCGTACGCAGCCGGTCAAGCGCGCTCCGACCACTACGTTGCCGGTCCCCGTGGTCCGGCAAGACACATGCCCGTACCTGAGGCCGAAAGCGCGCCACGGAAACGACGTCGTGCTCGGGCTGGACCGCCACCTGTCCTGCCGCCCGCCGAATAAGGAACACCGCCCACCCGACCGCCACCGACATTGGCATGGGCATTGCACCGCACGGCAAGCACTTCGGCGGGACAGCGCGCCTTGATATCGCTGAGGCGGTCACCCTCTGTGGCGGGCAACGGCTGGCGCCCCGCACCAACGGCGGCATGACAATGCGCGCGGTGTCATGCGCGGTGCTACGTTCTGGGCTCCCGGGCTACGGTCGCACGTCTCCTGTTCGCCTCGCTTCGTGCTCCGACGCCGGCCATTCGGTGGCCCGCGTCGCTCGTAACGAATACAGGAGCGGGACCCGCGGGTGGCCTTGGGGAAACCGGTACTCGCCGCCGGAGTTCTCCAGCACGCGAAACCGTCGGAAGAGCGTGATGTCGTGCTCATGCAGGAAGTCCAACCGCAGTCCGGCGTCAGCCAACGCCGTAAGCACCTCACCAAGTGGGTGCTGCCATTGGACCTGACGGGTGTTCGTCATCGCCGGTCCGTCGGTATAGGTGTGCTGGTAATCCACCACACTTCCACCCCTGTCGAAGTAATCCTGCTCCACCGCGCGGCCGTCGTCTCCGAGCATGTCGCTGAGGGGATGGAACTCCACGAGATAGAGGAAGCCGCCCGGGTTGAGCAGCGAAGCGACGATCTTCGCCCAGCGAACCAGGTCGGGTAGCCACACCAGCGCACCCAGACCGGTGTAGACGATGTCGAAGCGATCACCCTGGAGGGCTGCTCCGGCGTCGTAGACGTCCGATACGACGAACCGGGTCTGGCCGACAAGCTCGATATCCTCGGCGAGCTGACGAGCAGTACGGATCGCGGGCTCGGAGAAGTCAAGACCGACGGCGTGGGCACCTAGCCGGGCCCACGAGAGCGTGTCCTGCCCCATGTGACACTGCAGATGAAGAAGGCTGCGGCCGGACACGTCTCCGACCTCGCCGGGTTCGAACGACCGCAGCGTGGACCTGCTTGCCTGGAACTCGCGAACGCCGTAGAACTTGCTGGCAGCATGAATGCCTGCGCGTTCGTCCCAGTTCATCCGGTTGAGCCGTAGCCATTCGGGCATAGCGTCGGCATCGGTCATGGTCGTGACCATAACGGTCCGGCCGGGAATGGAACACTCGAGTATCAGTTTGCTGGTAGGCAAGAGCGGCGCACTGCCATCGGCAGTTGAGGATGACTCCGCACCTGGCGGGATCCCGACAGCGGGGTACAAGACCTCCGTCATCGTTACCTACAGTTACCGGAAGCGGAAAGGTCGCCGTCAAGGTGGGGCCACTTCAAGCCGCTTGGGTTCCAGGGAACGTTGCAACACCTGATCATCTCGGGAGTTGCTGTGGCTCAGGCGGCCACGGTCGAGCAGGTGATGCCGGAGACTCCCCCCGTGCCGGAGTTGGCGGCCGTCGAGCACGAGGTGCCGGAGAGTCCCCACGTGCCGGAGCGCGAGCCGATGTTCACGGTCACGGCCGTCGGGATCTTCACCACGACCGCCAGGCCGGTTCCCCACACCATCCAGGGCATGAAGTTCGACCTGCCCGACGAGTAGCTGTCGACCAGGCCGGTTCGGCTCACCGGGGCCATGTAGGCGCGGTGCCGCCTCAGAGGTCAAACAGATCGCGCAATGCATCGGCCACGCGCGCCAGTGACGGGCCGGTCAGCATGCCGACCTGCTCAGCGGCGCGGCCGGGGTCAACCGGCAGCATCTCCGCCACCAGAACGACGCCGGACACCGGGTCAAGGTCGGACAGCGACGCTGCGAACGGTACCGCCTCGGCCTCCGGGAAGCGCCGGACGATCGGGGCGACGAGCGGATAGGCACCCGAGGTGCTGTTACGGGCGTCCACGCTCAGCACGACGCCGCGCCAGCTACGGCCGGCGCCGCCCTTGAACGTCCATACCTCGCCGTGGTTCACGCGGCCCATCTGTCGGCTCGATCGGCGACGCACTCAGCGCCGAACGCGCGCCACGAGTCGACCTCTTCGCGGATGTCGGGATGAGCGGCCAGCGCCTCGGTGTACCGCGTGCCGGCGTCGCGCAGGGCCTCGCGTCGCGCGGCGCGGTCGATCCACGCGGACAGCGTGAGTCCGTCGCGGGTGGCGGCGTCCCGAGCACGGTCGAGAGTGTCGGGACTGATCGAAAGGGTGATCTTCGTACGGTCTGCCATACCGCCGAGCATACTGCCGTCAGTACGTCTAGCGGTACCGCCGCACGGCGTCCTGTCGCTCGCGCGGCGGCTGTTCCTAGCCGTCAGCGTGATCGCGCGCCCGATCATCGCAGCCGGCGCGGCCGGCCGGGTCGTCGCCCAGCAGCGCGGCCAGGCGCGCCGGCGTGGGCGCGTCCGGCGGCGTCACGGACAGCCCGGACAGCAGGCGCTCCTTGTCGTCGGTATCCATCCCCGCCAGGTCTCAAGGTTCTCGTGCATCCATCGAGCAACCACCTCCGAGACCAGCCTGCACCTGGGCGCCGTGCTCGGCCTGGCGTTGCTGGGTACGGCAGCCGGCGCTGTCTACCGGAGGCAGCTCGACCGGCACCTGCCCGCCGGTATCACGGCGGAGGCGGCCGGCACGGCACGGCAGAGCGTGGCCGACGGCGCGGCGTCGGCGCAGCGCCTGGGCTCCGCGGGGAACGCGCTACTGACGGAGGTGTACCGGGCGTTCACGGCGGGCCTGACCGTGGCCTGCGGCATCGGCCTGGTGGTCTTCGCCGTGCTGGCCGGGGTCCTCTTCCGGGCGGTGGGCCGGGACCGTGCGGCCGGCCGCGCGCCGCTGACATCTGCAGCCGCCGACGTCGGGCAGCGCGACGCTCGACCGTCAACGATGAAGCAACCCGCCCGGCGGCCTACGCTGCCGGGCGGCCGATCAGTGAGGGACGGGTTGGTGATCGAGATCCGTGAGATCGTCTACTCGGCCGGGGCGCAGGAGTAGCGGGTCACAGCCGTGGGTCGACCGGTTCGGACTCCAGCGCCAGGACGGCGAAGACCGGCTCGTGGACCCGCCACAGCGGCTCGCCACGGGTCACCCGTTCCAGCGCCTCCAGGCCCAGGGCGTACTCGCGCAGGGCCAGCGAACGCTTGCGCCCCAACGACCGTACCCGGAGCCGGTCGAGGTTGGCCGGCTCGGTGTAGTCGGGGCCGTAGATGATCCGCAGGTACTCCCGGCCGCGTACCTTGATGCCGGGCTGGACCAGGCCGCGCCGGCCCCGGGTGAGGTTGGCCAGCGGCTTGACCACCATGCCCTCGCCACCGGCCGCCGTCAGCTCGGTCCACCAGGCCAGGCCGGCGGCGGTCGACCCGGCGTCGGTCGTGTCGACCAGCAGCCGGCGGGTCGGGGTGAACAGCTCGGCGTCCGCCTCGACCAGCCGGTCGGCCAGCGCCAGGTGCCAGTCGTGCGGCTGCTCGTGGTAGCCGCGGCCCTCGGTGGCCAGCAGCTGGAACGGGGCGAGCCGGATCCCGGACAGGCCGTCGGTGGGCCAGCAGTAGCGCCGGTACGCGGCGGTGAACGCGGTCGCGTTGGCCGCCCGGGCGCAGGTCCGGGCGAGCAGGTCGGCGACCGGCAGTCCGGCGCCGGCTGCCCGGGTGAGCGCGTCGACCGCCGCCGGCAGCGCCGCCCGGGCGGCCGCACCGACCGCGGCGTACTGCTGGCGCAGCAGCTCCCCGGCCTTGGCCGACCAGGGCAGCAGTTCGCAGTCCAGCAGCAGCCAGCCGGTGTCCAGCTCGCTCCACAGCCCGGCGGCGTCGACGGCCGCCCGCAGCCGGGTCAGCAGCTGCACGGTCAGTTCGGGGCCGAAGAACGGCCGACCGGTCCGGGTGTACACCGCGCCGGTCCCGTCGGGCACGCCGAAGCGCCGGGTGGCAACGGTGGCGTCCCGGCACACCAGGGCGACGGCCCGGGAGCCCATGTGCTTCTCCTGGCAGACCACCCGGGCGACGCCCTCGTCCCGGTAGGCGTCGAACGCGGTGCCCGGATGCTCCAGGAGGTCCGGCAGCGCCGCGGTCGCGGTCGGCGCCATGGTCGGCGGCAGGTACAGCAGCCAGCGGGGGTCGACGGCGAACCGGCTCATCACCTCCAGTGCGCCGGCCGCCTGCTCCGGTGCCACACTGACCCGGCCGTGGTGGGCGGTCTGCACCACCCGCCGGCCCAGCACGTCGTCGACGTCGAGCAGGTCCGGCTCCCGCCGTGCCGCCCCACCCGGTGTGGCTGCTGCGTCCGGTGTCGGCGGTCCAACTACTCCGGCTGGTCCGGCTGGGAACGGCTTGACCGGCTCGTACCAGACCTGTTGCGCGGCAACGGAAACCAGCTCCCGCTCCGGGTAGCGCAGGGCGGTCAGTCGGCCACCGAAGACGCAGCCGGTGTCCAGGCACATCGTGTTGTTGACCCACTCCGGTTGCGGGGTGGGCGTGTGGCCGTAGAGCACCGTGGCGCCGCCCCGGTAGTCGTCGGCCCACGGGTAGCGCACGGGCAGCCCGAATTCGTCGGTCTCGCCGGTGGTCTCGCCGTAGAGGGCGAAGGCGCGGACCCGGCCGGAGGCGCGCCCATGGAACTTCTCCGGCAGGCCGGCGTGCGCGACCACCAGCCGGCCGGCGTCCAGCACGAGGTGGGAGACCAGGTCACGGCAGAACACCTCGACCTGCTTGCGGAACTCGTCACTCTCGCCGGCCAGCTGCGCCAGCGTCTCGGCCAGGCCGTGGGTCACCTGCACGTTGCGGCCGGACAGGGCGCGTACCAGCTTGTTCTCGTGGTTGCCCGGGACGGCCAGCGCGTGACCGGCCGCCACGGCGCCCATCACCAGGCGCAGCACCGCGGGCGAGTCCGGGCCGCGGTCCACCAGGTCACCGACGAACACGGCGGTACGCCCGTCCGGGTGCACCGCGTCGCTCCCCGAGACCGCGTAGCCGAGCCGCTCCAGCAGCTGCACCAGCTCGGCGTGGCAGCCGTGCACGTCACCGATCACGTCGAACGGCCCGCTCCGGTGGCGCAGGTCGGTCAGCAGCTTCTCCCGCACGATCCGGGCGGCGGCCACCTCCTGCTCGTCGTGCAGCACATGCACCCGCCGGAAACCCTCCCGCGCCAACGACCGCAGCGAGCGGCGCAGCTGTTCGCGCTGGCGGCGTACCACGTGCGGCCCGAAGTCGCGGTCCGGGCGGGTGGCGTTGCGCCGCAGACACACCGCCTCCGGCAGGTCCAGCACAATGGCGACCGGCAGCGTGTCGTGCGCCCGGGCCAGCTCGACCAGGGCGCGACGCGCGTCGGGCTGCACGTTGGTCGCGTCGACCACGGTGAGCCGGCCGGCGGCCAGCCGCTTACCGGCGATGTAGTGCAGCACGGCGAAGGCATCGGCGCTGGCCGCCTGGTTGTTCTCGTCGTCGCTGACCAGGCCGCGGCAGTAGTCGCTGGAGATCACCTCGTACGGCCCGAAGTGGGTACCCGCGAACGTCGACTTCCCCGACCCGGACGCGCCCACGAGTACCACCAGGGCCTGCTCCGGGATGCCCAGGTCGCTCACCGGGCCACCGCCGTGGCGTCGCCGGTCCGGCTGAACACGGCCAGCTGGGTGGCCGGCCCGTGCACCGGGTCCGGCGGCCCGACCGGCAGGAACCGCACCGTGTACCCGAACGCCGCGCACACCTGCGTCGCCCAGGCCTGGAACTGTGCCCGGGTCCACTCGAAGCGGTGGTCGCGGTGTCGGCTGGCACCGGCCGGCAGGTCAGGGTAGAGCACGTTGTACTCCACGTTGGGCGTGGTGACCACCACGGTGGCCGGCCGGGCGGCGCCGAAGACACTGCGCGCCAAGGCATCCAGCCGGGGCGGGTCGACGTGCTCGATGACCTCCATCAGAACGGCGGCGTCGTAGCCGGCGATCCGCACGTCGCGGTAGGTCAGCGAGGACTGGATGAGCGTCACCCGGGCCCGCTGCCGGTCCGACAGCTGGTCCAGCCGCAGCCGCCGGGCGGCGATCTCCAGTGCTCGGGCGGAGACGTCCACGCCGAGCACGTGACTGACCGCCGGGTCAGCCAGCAGCCGCCCGACCAACGCGCCCTCGCCGCAGCCCAGGTCCGCCACCCGGGTCGCCCCGGCGGAGCGCACCGCCGCGACGACGGCATCGGCGCGCTGCTGCGCCAGCGGTACCGGCCGCTGCGGCGCGTCCCCGTCCCCGGGTACGGCGTTGTCCAGGGTCTCGGGTGCCGCGTCGTCGGTCTCGGCCAGCCGGCCGACGGCGCTGAGCACCAGCGAACGCCGGTGCGCCAGGTACCGCCGGGTGATCAGTTCCCGCTCCGGGTGCGCGGCCAGCCAGCCGGTACCGGCCCGGATCAGCTTGTCGACCTCGTCGGGGCTGACCCAGTAGTGCTTCGCGTCGTCCAGCACGGGCAGCAGGACGTACAGGTGGTTCAGTGCGTCGGCGAGCCGCAGCCGGCCGGTCAGCCGCAGGTCGACGTAGCGGGAGTCGCCCCATTCGGGCAGCGTCGGGTCCAGCGCTACCGGGCTGGCGTGCGCCTGCCAGCCGAGCGGCTCGAACAGCCGCCGGGCCAGTGCGGGGCCACCCCGGCACGGCAGCGCGGGTACCCCGATCTCCAGCGGGAGCGGCGCGGCGGCCGCCTGCGGACGGGTGTCACAGCGGCCGCTCATGGCGGTCCGGAACACCCGCCCGAGCGCCACCGCGAGCATGGACGACGCCGCGTACGGGCGATCGTTGACGTACTGGGCCAACGAGAACCCGTCCGAGCCGCCGAACCGCTTGCCCCGGACCAGCTCCACCGGGTCCACCTCCAGCAGCAGCGCGGCGGTGCACCGGTGCGTGCCGACCTCGGGGTAGAAGACGTGCGCCTGGCCGACACCGACGTCGAACCGCTGGACCCGCCCGGGATGCTTGTGCAGCAGGTAACCCAGGTCGTCGGCGGGTTCGGCGGTGGAGGTGACGGTCAGCAGCACCGGCACAGTGTGTACCAACCCCGACGCCGCACCCAGCGGATTAGCTTGACGATAGATTGATCGGCAATATATATGCCTGCATGAAGGAGATGCGGGAAGTCACCTTCCTGATCCTGACCGCACTGGCCGACCAGGCCCGCCACGGCTACGGGATCATCCAGGAGGTCACCACCCTGTCCGGCGGGCGCGTCACCCTGCTGCCCGGGACCCTCTACACCGCGCTGGACCGGCTGGCCGCACAGGGCCTGGTCGAGCTCAGCCGGGAGGAGGTCGTCGACGGCCGGCTGCGCCGCTACTACCGGCTGTGCGACGACGGCCACGCCGAACTCGCCCGGCAGACCGAACGACTGCGTCAGCTCGCCTCGGCCGCCGAAACCCGGCTGCGGGCGCAGCGCCCCGCCATCGCCTGACTCCGACCCGTCGCCACGCCCCCGGGAGCATCCATGCACCGCTGGCTACTGCTGGCCTATCCCCGCAAGTACCGCCGCGAGCGCGGCGCCGAGATCCTGGAGACCGTACGCGACGTCGCTCCCACCAGGCGGCTGCTGCGGGTGGCCGTCAATCTGCTCGGCCACGGACTCCGCGCCCGCCTGGGGCGGCCGTCCAGTCGCAGCGTCGTTGTCTGGGCAGCGGTCTTCGCGACGGCCTGCGCCCTGTTCGCCGCGTCGTTCGGCAGCTGGCTCGCCTGGCTCGGTTCGCGTCCGCTCGACCACAACGAGCTCGCCGCGGCGATCGGCCAGCTCTACCCGGACCAACGGGTCAGCTCCATCGACAGCCACGACCCGCCCGCCGTCTTCGTCATCTACGGCAGCCCGCTGAGCTGGAACTCAGCCTCCGACCTGCTATTGGGCGACGGCAACGAATACTCGCTGGCCGGACTCGGCGCGTCCTTCGATCAGCTGCCGGCCGACAGCCGCCCGCAGGTCCTCGCCGAGCTACGGCAGCGGCTGCGGGCCGCCGGCTGGGACTCCACCGAGCCGATCTACTCCCCCGCCTACGACTGCATCCCCGACGACCCGCGCTGCGATCCCGCGTCCATCCCGACCGAGATCACCGTGTCCGCCCGGCGCGGAGACAACATCCTCGACGTCCACATCAACGACGAAAACACCACGCCGCTGATGGACTTCGCGCTGACCCGCTCGACCCCCCGCAGCGCCTACCCCTTCGGTGTGCTCGCCTTCCTGCTGGGCGGCGCGGGCGGCTGGTGCCTGTTCGGCTGGGTCAGCCGGCGCACGGAACGGGGATATCCGGCGGTCTCGGCGCTCGCGAAGGTCCTGTACGGTTCCGCGACCTTTCTGTGGTGGGCACCGATCCTGCCGAGCGCGTGGCAGCTGCTCGGGCACCACCTCAGCGAACCGCACTACCGTTGGCACCCGCTGTGGGAATGGCTCGGCCAGCCCACCGCGTCGCTGCCGTTCCTGGTCGGCTGTCTGCCGTTCACCCTCACGCTGGGCCTGGCCGCGCTGCCCGGCCGGCAACCGGCCAACCGCACACTCGCCCAGGGCTGACCCGCCGCTCACCACCGCGAGCGGCACCCGCACGGGTGACCTCACCGGTCACACAAAGTGTGCGGTGTTCCCGCCGGCCTACGCTGAACCTGCCAGCTTGTCGGTACGCCCATGGCAAGTAGCCGAATGACCGTGCGCCGCCGCGGGCCGGTGACGCGACCTTACGGACAGGACACCCGATCATGTGGCCGATCAACCGCGCCGGTGTCGCGGCCCTCGGGGCGACAGCTGCGCTCCTCGTCGGCCAGCTGGCCGACGCTCCCGCAGCGCACGCCGCCACGGGCTGGCCGGCCGTGACATCCGGCGCCTCCCCCTACACCAAGGTGATGGTCATCGCCGAGGAGAACCACACCTACGAGCACACCATCGGCGCGCCGAAGGCACCGTATCTCAACCAACTGGCCGCCCGGTACGGCTCGGCCAGCGCGATGGACGCCGGCTACCCGACGACCTGCCGGTCGCTGACGGGGTACCTGCTCATGACCAGCGGTACCGCCGAGGGCGTCTGCGACGACCGCGGGCCCAGCCATCACCCAATGGCCGGCGACAACATCTTCGCCCAGGTCGCCGCGGCCGGACTGAGCTGGCGCGGCTACGGCGAAGACGAGCCCGCCCCCTGCGCCCGGGGCAACAGCCCGGACGGGCTGTTCCTGGTCCGGCACACCCCGGCCGCCTACTACCTGACCGAACAGGCACGCTGCGCCACCGCGCAGGTGGCAGCCGGCACCCCGCAGCAGGGCGCACTGCACGACGACATCAGCGGCGGCACGCTGCCCTCCTTCGCCTACGTCACGCCCAACGCCTGCCACGACATGCACGGTGCCGCATCGTGTCCGGACCACCGCGTCGTCAACGCGGACGCCTGGCTGGCAAGCTGGATCCCACAGGTTCTCGCCGGACCCGACTTCAGCAGCGGGCGGCTGGTCGTCATCATCACCTGGGACGAAGGCAGCGGTCCCAGTAACCACATCCCCACCATCGTCATCTCCCCCACCACCACTCAGGTGACCTCCGCGACCGCCTACACCCACTGCTCCACCCTGGCCACTGTCGAGGACGTCCTCGGGCTGGCGAGACTCGGCTGCGCCGCCACCGCCACCGCCATGACCACCGCCTTCAGCCTCTGACCAACCCGGCCGCTGACCAGCCCGGCGCCGATCGGCCCGGCCGCTGAGCAACACGATGGGGCCGGTCACCCGGCACGGCGGGCGATGGTGCCCGGCTCGCGCCCCGCGAGCAGCCAGGCCGCCACGGTCGCGGCTGCCGGCAGTCCGGCGACGATCAGTACCAGATCGGCGATCGGCGGATCCCCCAGGCGCACGCTGATTTCGGCGTGGAAGAGTGCGAGCACCGCGGCGTAAGCGACCGTCGTCCCGATCAGCGTCCCGGTGAGCCCGAGCGCCCCGGCGGTGACGGCGGTGATCGCGCGCCGCAGCCGCGGACTCGCCCCGTTGGCCGCGAGGGTCTGCAGGTCCCGAGCCCCTTCACCGCGGACGAGCCCCACTGTCATGGCGAGTACCGCGAGCGCGATGAAGATCCCGCCGTAGGTCACGTTGTCGCGCAGTCCCTGCAGCGACGGGGACGCGCTACGGGTCTCGATGGTCGCGCCGGCCGCCGCGGCCGTCTGCCGTGCGGTGTTGACCTGTGCGTCGGTGAGGGCGCGCGGGGTACGCAGCAGCCACGCGGCCGGCTCGACCTTGAGGCGCAGCAGGGCGACCGCACGTTCGGTGACCAGCAGGTTCGGCAGCGAGTCGCCGGTGGGCAGCCGGTCGGTGTACTGGACCCGGGGCGCCTGCGCGCACCGGGCCCCCGGGACGCAGCCCTGGTCCAGCAGGGCATCCGGGTCGGCCGCGAGCGCCAGGTGCGGGGTACCAGCGAGGCCGGGCCGGGCGGTGAGCAGCAGCGCGTCCGGGTCCACCGAGGTGATGCCGAAGTGCCGCAACACGTCCGGGGTGGCGACGTAGATCGTGCCCATCGCGCCGCGGTGTGTGGTGAGGTCGAGCAGGAACGCGTCACTGGTCGCCAACGCCAACGGGTCGGTGCTGCCGAGCTCGTCGGCGATCCGCTGCCCGACCGCGCCGGGGTGGTCGTGGCCCGGGTACACCATCATCTGGTTTGCCGCCATGTTCGGTCCGAAGTAGTCGAGCGGGTCCCGGTACCGGGCGGTGGCGACCAGGCCGATGAGGACGGCCGCGAGCACGGCGAAGGTGATGGCGGCCAGCGCCGGGCCGGACCGGGACCGGTACCGTGCGAGGTCACGCAGCGCCAGTCGGGTGCCGATCGGGGTACGGCGGGCGAACCGGCCGAGCAGCGTCAGGCAGGCCGGGGCGAACAGCAGCACGCCGAGGGTGATCGCGGGCAGCCCGAGCAGCTTGAACGAGGCGTTCTTCGTGCCGGCGGAGTTCCAGCCGCCGGAGAAGGCCAGCAGCACCAGCCCGCAGCCGAGCAGCACCGCGCCGGGCAGGGCGGAGCGGTGGACCGGCCTGGGCGTGGCGGGCCGGTCGGCGACAGCGGTACCGACCGACACCCGGGCCGCGACCCACGCCGGCCGGTATGCGGCCAGCACGGCGGTGAGTACGGCCAACAGCATGGCGGCCCCGACCAGCCACCACGGCACCCGGCTCCACGGGATCACGTGGTGCGCGCTGACCTCCAGGTACGGACGGTAGAGCAGCCAGGCGGCGATCGCCAGCAGCGCGCCGACGACCGCGGACACCACGCCGACGACGAAGCCGTTGACCACCATGACGAGCCGCACGCTACCCTCGCTCGCCCCGATGGCGGCCAGCGTCCCGAGCGCGCGCCGCCGCCGCTGGGCCAGCACGGAGAAGCCGGCCACCGCGACCAGCCCGACGAAGATCAGCCCGAACACCGCGACCAGCAGCACCACGACCGCCGGGGACAGGCCCTTGGCAGGGCCGGGCACCGTGACGTGGAATCCGGCGGGCGCGTCACCGTCGAACAGCAGCGTCACCTGGTCCGGCTGGCCGATCTGTCCGGGGGCCACGAGTGCGAAAGAGTCGAGCAGGTTGAGCGGATCGCGCACCAGACCGACCACCCGCCGCCCCTGCCAGCTGGCGCCGACAGCAACGTCGTAGGCCTTGGCGAGATCCGGTGTGAGCGCCACTTCGCCGGCCCCCACGGGGTAGCGCCCGCCGGTCAGCTGCAGCATCGGTGCGCCGTAAGCGCCGTGCGGGTCCTGCGCCCGGATGACGCCGCCGTTCACCGTCCCGGTGGCCAACCGCTGGGCGTCGATCTCCTCGACGGTGCCGACGGCCGCGCGGAGGCGGGCCAGATCGGCCGTACGCATGGGATCGTCGCCCGGCAGGATCACCTCAGCGCGCGCGCTGCCGAACCCGGCGCCGCGCGGTGGCGGCGTTGCCGAGGCGATCGCCGCGCCCAGCACGGTGGCGGCGACCGCGAGAGTCAGTAGGCAGATCACCAGCAACTGCTGGCGCCACTCGCGCCGGAACAACCGCCACGCCCACCGGGTCACCGCCCGGCGCGCCGGGCCGCTCATCGGCTGTTCTCCAACAGCGACTCGGGGCCGGGCACGGGCGCGGTCTGGTCGGCTATCACCCCGTCGCGCAGGAACACCACCCGGTCGGCCCAGGACGCCAGCTGGGCGTCGTGGGTGACCACCACCGTGCCGACGCCGCGCTTGCACGCCGCGCGCAGCAGCCGCATGACGGCCTCACCGTTGGCCGTGTCCAGCGCCCCGGACGGCTCGTCGGCCAGTAGCAGGCGACGCTCGCCGACGAGCGCCCGGGCGATCGCGACCCGCTGCCGTTCGCCGCCGGACAGGTCGTCCGGGAACTGGTCTGACTGTCCGGTCAGGTCCAGTGCCGCCAACGCGTCCAGCGCCGCGGCTCGGGCCCGGCGGGCCGGTGTGCCGTCGAGTTCGAGGGGCAGCGCGACGTTCTCCGCGGCGGTCAGGCCGGGCAGCAGGTTGTAGTCCTGGAAGACGTAGCCGAGTGTCCGGCGGCGCAGCTGCGACCGCTCGGTGCGGGACATCCCGGCGAGGTCGCGACCCGCGATGCGTACCGTCCCGGCGGTCGGCTCCTCCAGGCCGCCGCAGATGGTGAGCAGGCTGCTCTTGCCGGAGCCGCTCGGCCCCATCACCGCGACCATGGAACCCTCCGCCACGGTGAGGTCCACGCCGCGCAGCGCGTGCACCTGCGCCGGGCCCTGCCCGTACACCTTCGTGACGCCGTGCAGTTCCAGCAACGTCATCGCCGTGCCCCCGTCCGCCTTCTGATCGTCGCCGCCGGCGCCTGTCGCTGCGGCGGGTCCAGCTCGGCGCGGCGGATCCGGCCGGCCGCGCCGTCGAGCCACCGCACCACCGAGTCGAGGCGGAACAGCTCGGCGTCCACCACGAGCGCCAGGCTGAGGTCGAACCGGGCCTCGTCCTCCTTGAGCCGGGTCCACTGCTGCATGAGCTCCACCAGGTAGCGGCGGTGTGACTGGAGCAGCTCCTGGATGTCGACGCCGGGCACCCGCAGCGCCACGAGGACCTTCATCACCAACTCGTCGCGGGGCGGCGAGCTCAGGTCGGGCGGGGTACGCAGCCACCGGGCCAGCTCCCGGTCGCCCTCCCCGGTCAGCTGGAAGATCCGCTGCGGGCCGGATCCCTCGTCGGCGGAGGCGACCAGGCCGTCGCGTTCGAGGCGCTGCAGGGTGGTGTAGACCTGTCCGACGTTGAGCGGCCAGACCTCCGCGGTCCGCGCTTCGAACTCTTCCCGCAGCCGCAGGCCGTACTTCGGGCCTTCACTCAGCAGAGCCAGCAGTGCGTGCCGCACGCTCATCCATCCTCCTCGAAAGCATGCTCGGTATGATACTCGGTATACCTCTGCCGCGAAACCCGGACAGACCGGCGGGGGCGTTGTCTCTGTATCGCCTTACGTAGTACGCTGGGCGATATAGCGGAGAACGGAGGAGCGGATGGTTGACGACCTTGGCCGCTGGGCCGAGCCCGGCCTGCTCGTGCTGGCCAGCCTCGCCGACGGCGCGAAGCACGGCTACGCCATCACCAGCGACATCGCCGAGCAGGTCGGCGTGGCGCTCGGGCCCGGGACGCTCTACGCCGCGCTGACCCGACTGGAGCAGCGCGGCCTGATCGAAGCCCTGCCAGCTGACGGCCGGCGCCGGCCGTACCGGTTGACGGCGGCCGGCGTGTCCGAGTTGTCGGCGCAGGCCACCCGGATGCAGCGGCTCGCCGCGCTGAGTCTGGGTCGACTACGGCTGGACCCGGCGTGAGCGGCGACACCCGGCTGGTCCGGGCGCTGGTGGCCTGCTACCCGGTGGCCTGGCGCCGCCGCTACGGCGCCGAATACGCACAGCTCCTGTGTGACTTGCGCGTCCAGCGGCGCCCCGGGCTGATCGTCGACTCGTTGTGCGGCGCCGTGCGTGCCTATGGAGGTGCAGTGATGGGCGAGGGTTCACCGACCACCGCGGTGGTGTGGGCGGCCGGGCTGTTCGCGGTGGCCGGTACCGGTTTCGCGAAGCTGGCCGAGGACTTCACCGGCCGCTCCAGCGGCAGCTACGTACTGCTCGTCGCCGCGTCGGCGGTGGTGCTGCTGGCGCTGGCGGCCGTACTGGCCCCGACCGCGGTGGCGCTGCTGCGCAGCCGAGGCACCGGCGCCTGGCGATACCTTGCCGTCCCGCTGGTGGGCGCCGCCGGCTGGTACGGCGTCCTGCGGTTGGCGCTGCTTCTCGCCAGCGGCCGCGGTGTGCACTCGGTACCGACGGTCAGCGGGTTCCTGCTGGTCGCCGGTGCCGGGATCGCGCTGGTGGCCGCCACGGCGTGGGCCGTCGCCACCCTCCTGCGGCGGGTACCGGATACCCGGTCCGCCCGGCTGCGGCCGGTCGCGGTGACGACGATGGCGGTCGGCATGGCTGTCGCCACCGTCACCGCCGTGGCGTGGGGCCTGCCGCTGCGCTCGGCGGACCCGACGGCGTTGCACGGCAACCACGGAATCCTGGCCACCCCCTTCGTCCCGAGCTGGATCGCCGTCGTGGCGGCGTTTGCCACGGCCACGGCGCTGGCCAGGACTGCCGCCCGCCGGCAACTGGCCGCCCCGCGATAACGCAACGCGGTCCACCGCTCTCCTCACCAGCCCAGCCAGGCTGCCACCTGACCTTCCGGCACCATGTCGAGAAAGGGCGATGCCGCATGTCCGCACCCGCCGTGATGATCCGGGCCGATGCGCTGTCCAAGCGCTACGGCCGCCGCCGAGCGGTCGACGAACTGACGTTCACGGTGCAGGCCGGCCAGATCTGCGCGCTGCTCGGGCCCAACGGAGCCGGCAAGACCACCACCATGCGGATGCTGGTCGGCCTGGCCACACCGGACGCCGGTACGGCACGGATCGCCCATACGCCGGTGAGTCTGGGCGCGCCCGTACTCCGGCGGGTGGGGGTACTGATCGACGGGCCCGCGTTCGTGCCGCACCTGACCGGCACGGCGAACCTGCACCTGTTCTGGGCGGCGGGCCGGCGCCCCTGGCCGCCACCCGGCCTGGCGGATGCCCTCGATCTGGCCGGTCTCGGCGCTGCCGTTGACCGCAAGGTCAAGGGGTACTCGACGGGAATGAAACAGCGGCTCGCGCTCGCCTACGCCCTCATGCGCGGGCCGGACGTACTCATCCTCGACGAGCCGGCCAACGGACTCGACCCGGCCGAGGTCCGGGCGCTGCGACAGCACCTGGCCAGCCGCGCCGACGCGGGGGCCGCCGTGCTCGTCTCCAGCCACCAGCTCGCCGAGGTACAGCAGTTGGCCAGCCACATCGTCGTGATGAACAACGGCCGGCTGGTCACCGCCGGTCCACTGGACGCCCTGGTCGCAGCGCACCGGTCACTCGAGGACGCCTACCTCGCCATGACCGAAGGGGCGTGACCATGTTGCGCGTTGAGCTCACCACCCAGCTGATGCGGCTGCGTACCCTGATCGCACTGGGCTGCCTGGCAGCCGTACCGGTCGCCGCCGGGCTGTCCTTCGCCTCCTCGGCCGGCCGTCCCAACGGCGAGCAGGGTGGCCTGTTCGGCGCCTCCCCGTACTCGGCGCTCAATCACACGATGGCCAGCCTGGAGTTCGTCGGACCGCTGCTGCTGCCGATCGTGGTCGCGCTGCTGGCCGCCACCATCGCCTCGGCCGACCGCGACTGGGGCATCCTGCGCTACCTCTACCTCGCCCCGGTCACCCGGACCAGGCTGCTGGTGGGCATGCTCGGCGCCACCGCCGTCACCACCATGGTGACCGTCGGCTGCGTGCTGGCCGCCGGGCTGGGCACCGGGGTGATCCTCTTCGGCTGGCATCCGTTCCACATCATCGGCGCGGTCGACCTCACGGCCGGCGAGACGACCGTCCGGGCCTCGGTGGCCGTGGGGTACCTGCTGCTGTGCATGTTCGCCATGGCCGCTGTCGCGTTCACTCTCGGGCTGTTGCTGCCCCGGGGTGCGGAGGCCCTCGCCGCAGCTATCGGCTTCGTCGTCGTCGCCTCTGTCCTCAATGGACAGTCCGGCCTGCATGGACTGGCCGTTGTGCTGCCGGTGCACTACTGGCAGAACTGGGTCGGCCTCTTCGACCCGGCCGGGGCCACCGGCCTGGGTGTCGGCACAGCCGTCCAGCTCGCCTGGACAGCCGGCTGCGTGGCCGCCAGCTGGCTCATCCTGCGCCGCCGTGATCCGGCCGCGTAGCAACCCCCGACCGACCCCCGCGACGCCAGCGGCGCACCGCCGACCACACCGGCACGGCGGTCAGGTGACTCGGCGCCCCGGATGGTGAGAGGTAGCACGGGCCGCGGGTGTCGTCAGTGCGGCCGCTGTTCGCAGGCGATGCCGTCGCCGTCGCGGTCGAGGCCGGGACGGTAGCCCGGTTCCCCACGATGCAGCGGAGCCGCACCGGCGTTCCATGCATCGGTGCAGTTGTCGTAGTACGGCGCCGGTCCACCCGGCGGAGCAGGCTGGTCCGGCGGCGAGGGCTGCGCTGGCGGCGTGGTCCGGGGCGGCTGCTCGCAGGCCACGCCGTCGCGGTCGCCGTCCAGTTCGGGGCGGTAGCCGGGCTCGCCGCGCAGCAGTGGTGCGACGCCCGCCTGCCAGGCGTCCGCACAGTCGGCGTAGTACGGCGTCGAGGGCGTCGGCGCTGCTGACGGGCTGGCGGTTGACGGCGCTGCGCTCGGTGACGCGGGTGAGGCTGCGCTCGACGAGGGAGGTGGAGCCGCGCTCGCTGACGGAGGTGGAGCTGGGCTCACTGACGGAGGTGGGGCTGCGCTGGCTGCTGGAGGGGGCGTCGGTGGCCTGGCGGGTGAAGACGTGGGCCTGGGAGAGGCCGATGTGGTGCTGGTGACCGGATGGGGCGTGGGTGACCGATCAGGGGTGGTGTGCCGCATCGTGGCCAGCGCGACAGATCCCCCACCCCACCACAGCGCAAGCGACGCGTAGGTGGCGACGATCGCTATCACGGCGTTCACCATTGCTGAGCGACGTGGTGGTCGGTTCGGCCGGATCGGCGTTCCGCCAGCCATTCCGCGACCATAGGCCGTGCCGTGGGTGGCCCAGACGGCGGGTCACTCGGAGCCGGCGGCGGGGCGGTGTCTGCGCGCACATCAGAGGACGCGGCGCCTGGGTGCCCGGCCGCCGGCGGTGGAGACGAGTACCTGGTCGATGGTGGGGGCGCCGGGCATGGTGGCGGCGAGGCGGTCCAGGGCGCGGTCCACGTGCCCGCGTACGGGATGCAGGTCGGTGCCGTGCTCGACCTCCAGGCGTACCGACACCTCCGGGTGCTCGGGGCGGCCGGTGATACGCACGTGCGCGCCCTTGATGGCCGGGTCGGACTGCAGGTCCCGGCGCATGGCCCGGGCCAGTACCGCGGTGTCGACCCGGGTACGGCCACCGGCCTCACCCGCGGTCGGCGGAGCGTGCAGCGTGGTGTCCGGCAGGCCCGGCCGGTCGTGCAGTCGCAGCTCGGCGCGCAGCAGCCAGGCGCCGAGCAGCGCCAGCACCACGCCGGCCGCGATGGTGAGGATCGGAGCCCATGCTCCCCAACGGTTCCAGGTCGCACCGGCGTCGTCGGCGAACAGCAGCCGGTGCGGGTCCACGCCGGGCAGCCAGCCCTGGTTGGCCAGGATACCGGCGACGCCGGCCAGCGCGACCAGTGCGCCGATGACGCCCCAGAGCACCCGGTTCGCGGTGTTCACACGACCCTCCGGGAGTGCCGCAGGGACACCGAGACGGGCACGTCCGCCGGAGCGGTCAGGCGGGTCAGCTCCCGGTGTACCGCCGCTTCCACCGCACCGCTGGCCTCCGCGCCGTCACCGCCGCTGCCGGTGACCGCCAGTTCCCAGGCCGCCGGCCGGCCGTGCGCGTGGGCCTTCACGTCGTGGACGCCCCACACCGACTGCGCCGCCGCGGCGGTACGCCGCTCCACCGAACGCCGCTGCAGCCACCACTGCGCCCGCGGCTGCGCGTCCGGGTCGCCGCTGGGCTGCGACAGCAACCGGGTCGGCGTGACCCGGCGCAGTTGCAGGAGGAGCACGGCGAGCCCGACGACGACCGCCACGATCGACACCACCAGCACCGTCCGGTCGGCCAGCTCGGTGCCGGCCAGCCTGTCCCGCCAGGACTCCAGCGGCACCAGCCAGGGTGGCCGGCCGGTCAGGAAGAGCACCGTCTGGGCGATGACGAACAGCCCGACCGCGATCAGCAGCAGGGCCAGGACGATACCGGCGAGCCGGTTGACCACGACGCGCATGCCGGTCAGCTCCGTACGCGCCGGTCGACCGCCGCCATCTCGATGTCGGCCACCACGACGGTGACCGGCTTCGGTTCGCCGGCAGCGGCCAGCACCCCGGCGACGGCCGCGGCGACCTGGTCGGTGACCGGTGGCAGCGGCAACCGGTCGGCGACGATGTGCACCTCGGCGCGCTCCTCGCCCAGCCGTACCCCGAGTACCTTCCCGCCGGCGTACTGGGTGGACACCTCCACGCCGGGGCCGGGGCTCAGCCGGGCCACTCCCGGTACCGCGAGTGCCGCGTCGGCGGCGGCGTGCGCCAGGTCCTCACGACGTACCACGGTGTCACTGCACCCGTGGCGGCGCGGCCGGCTGCTCGGACTCGACCTGGATGTCGTCCACCTGGATGTTGACCTCGACCACCTTGAGCCCGGTCATGCCCTCCACCTGGCCGACCACGTTGCGCCGCACCGCGTCGCTGATGTCCACGATGCTCTGCCCGTACCAGGTCACGATGTCCAGGTCGATGGCGGCTTCCTTCTCGCCCACCTGTACCGCGACGCCCTGCGCGGCGCCGGCCGAGTCACCACCCGGGATGATCGACTTGAGCTGCCCCATCCGCCGCGCCATGCCGGTACCCATCGAGTACACGCCGGGGATGTCCCGGGCGGCCAGGCCGGCGATCTTGGCGACCACGCCGTCGGCGATGCGCGTGGTTCCGGCGTCGGTGACCAGCGCGACAGCGGCTGCGCCGGGTGGCCGGGGCGCGGTCTGCTCGGGCGTCGGCGCCTCCCGCAACGCGGTCGTGGCGCGTCCGGCCGGCGGCTCGGGCTTCGGGGACGGGTTCGGGGTACCGGTGTCGCGGTCCATGATGCCTACCTCCGTGTGGAGTTCCTCGGTTGGCGCGGTAGCCGGGCCGGATGGGTTCCCGGCCGGTGGATCGATGTGGGAATCGTCAGTGCCGTTCGCCGGAGAGCCGGGCGCGCAGCTCGCCGGCGTTCCACCGCCCGTCGAGCAGGCCCACGGCGCCCCAGCCGATGAGCCCCGCGACGACCGCGGCGACCATCACCAGGAAACCGCCGACCGCCCACAGCGCCGCCACCGCGAACCCCACGACGAAGCCGAATTGTGCGCGCGTCATCACTACCCCCAACAGTCAACGGCTGTATCGCGGGAACCGCCGGCACCATGCGTCGCAGCCCGGTCTGCTACCCGAGCGCAGCCATCTCCGGTCAGCGACGGCGCTCTTTCACGTTACGACGCAGGCTGCTGCCGCGTCGGCGAATGCCGCACACAGCCACTGACCGCCGACTCAGCAGCCGCCGGCGTCGCGGGGAAGCAGCCGGATGCTCCGCGCTACCGGCCTTGCCCGACCCGCACCCGGGCCAGTCGGGTCCACGGGCGGCGGTCGTCGTGCCTCGCGGAGCGGTGCGGTCACGGACGTGGTGGACGAACGTAGCAGCGGCGGGGACTGGTCACAATCGGTTGCCACGATTTGCAGTGCTGGCATCGGATCGACGTTGGCAAATGATGGCAATCGATTGTCGTGGTCCGGTACCGCACCTACTGTCCAGACAACCGCAGCGGTGCGTGATCCCCCGGCCCCCGTCAGTCCACCCGGGCCCGCATCCCCGCGCCGTCGTCGTCTGGCCACCGGCGCTGGCGCGCACCTCAACTCCAGCAGGGACGCGCACCTCAACTCCAGCAGTGGTGCGCACCTCAACTCCAGCAGGGAGCTGCCATGCAAGGCACACTCAGCGCTGCCGCCCGACGCGGCAGACGTCCCTACCTCCTCGCGGTCGCCATGGCCGTGCTGACCGTCCTGGTCGGCTACGCGCTCACCGCGTTGAGCCCGTCAGCGACCGCCGCGACCGCCGGCTGCGGCACCACGAACGTCGCGCTGCACCAACCGGCCACCGCCTCCTCGGTGGAGGCCAGCCGGCTGTCGGCCGGCAACGCGGTGGACGGCGACAGCGGCACCCGCTGGTCCAGCGCCTTCAGCGACCCGCAGTGGCTGCAGGTCGACCTGGGCACCAGCACCACTGTCTGCCAGGTCGTCATCACCTGGCAGACGTCCTATGCCAAGGCGTTCCAGCTCCAGGTGTCGCCTGACGGGGTGGGCAACTGGACGTCGGTCTACTCGACCACGACCGGCACCGGCGGCACGCAGACCATTGCGCTGAACGGGACGGGTCGGTTCATCCGCATGTACGGCACCACCCGGGCGACCGGGTACGGGTACTCCGTCTACGAGTTCGCCGTCTACAGCGGGGCCGCCGGCACACCGACGGCCACCCCGTCGTCGGCGAGCCCGTCCGGACCGCCGGTGACCGGCGGCGGTGACCTCGGGCCGAACGTGATCGTGTACGACCCGTCGATGTCGTCGACCAGTATCCAGGCCAGCCTGGACAAGGTCTTCGCGACGCAGGAGAAGAACCAGTTCGGCACCCAGCGGTACGCGCTGCTGTTCAAGCCGGGCTCGTACAGCAACCTCAACGCCCAGCTCGGCTTCTACACCTCCATCGCCGGCCTCGGGCAGAACCCGGACGACGTGCAGCTCCACGGCGACATCACGGTCGACGCGGGCTGGAACGCCGGCAACGCCACGCTCAATTTCTGGCGCTCGGCACAGAACCTGTCCATTTATCCGGTGTCCGGTACCGACCGCTGGGCGGTTGCCCAGGCGGCGCCGTTGCGCCGGATGGACGTGCACGGCGGCATGACCCTGGCCTCCCCGAACTGCGGCTGGGCCAGCGGCGGCTACATCGCCGACAGCCGGATCAGCGGCACCGTCGGCCCGTGTTCGCAGCAGCAGTGGTTCACCCGGGACAGCCAGGTCGGCGGGTGGAACGGCGGCGTCTGGAACATGGTGTTCTCCGGCGTCGTCGGCGCTCCCGCGAACTCCTTCCCGAAGCCGCCCTACACGGTGGTGGCCAGGTCTCCGGTGACCCGGGAGGCGCCCTACCTCTACACCGACTCGGCGGGCGGTTACCGGGTGTTCGTACCGTCGTTGCGTACCAACAGTTCCGGAGTCACCTGGGCCGGCGGCAACACCCCGGGCACGTCCGCGCCGCTGAGCCAGTACTACGTCGCCCACCCCGGTGACTCGGCGGCGACCATCAACAACGCGCTGGCGCACGGGCTGAACCTGCTCTTCACCCCGGGCATCCACCACGTCAACCAGACCATCAGCGTGACCCGGCCGGACACCGTGGTGCTCGGGCTGGGCTTCCCGACGCTGGTGGCCGACAACGGGGTGACCGCGATGAGCGTGGCCGACGTCGACGGGGTGAAGCTGTCCGGGCTGTTGTTCGACGCGGGCACCACCCGGTCGGCGGCGCTGCTACAGATCGGGCCGGCCGGGGCGGGTGCCAGCCACGCCGCCGACCCGATCTCGGTGCAGGACGTGTTCCTGCGCATCGGCGGGGCCGGGGCTGCCGCGGTCACCAACGCCATGGTGGTCAACAGCAGCAACACGATCATCGACCACATCTGGGCCTGGCGCGCCGACCACGGCAGCGGCGCCGGCTGGACCACCAACCCGGCTGACACTGGGCTGGTCGTCAACGGCGCCGACGTCACGGCGTACGGGCTGTTCGTCGAGCACTTCCAGAAGTACAACGTGGTCTGGAACGGCAACGGCGGGCGGACCATCTTCTTCCAGAACGAGTTGCCCTATGATCCGCCGAGCGCGGCCGCCTGGTCGCACGACGGCATCACCGGATACGCCGCGTACAAGGTGGCGAGCACGGTCACCAGCCACGAGGCCTGGGGACTGGGCAGCTACTGCGTATTCACGGCCGACCCGTCGATCGCCGCGTACCACTCGTTCGAGGTGCCGGTGAACGCGAACGTGAAGTTCCACGACGTGCTGACCGTGTCGCTGGGCAAGGGCTCGATCAGCCACGTCATCAACGACACCGGTGACGCGGCCCTGCCATCGGCGGTTACCCCGCACAACGTCATCAGCTACCCGTGACGCGATCGGTGCCCGGCGAGGGGTGCGCCGGGCACCGATCCCCTGCGCCGTGCGACGCCCACCGGCACCTTCGGCGTGCCCGCACGGCGCAGACCTTGCCCTGCAAGGATTCCACGCCGAAAGCCCGAACATTGGCAAAGCGATGGCAATCGATTGATGCACTACGTCGCCATAGCTAGCTTTCCGATTGATAGATGCTCGTCCCTACGTCCCGAAGGAGACTCCGTGAGCATCAGATCAGCACTGTCCAGAACCACCTCCGGCCGACGCCGGGCAGTCCTGCTCGTACCACTGGCCGTCATTTCTGTCGCGGTCGCGGCAGTGGCCTCACTCGGCGGGAACGGCACCGCACTGGCGGCGGACAACCCGCCCTTCGCGCAGTACCAGGAGACCCACGCCAACTGCACGGTGAACCACCGGCTCAGCGACGACCCGATCGTCTTCCCGGGCCAGCCGGGCGCTTCACACAACCACACCTTCATCGGCAACCCGACCACCAACGCCGACTCCACTGCGCAGTCCCTGGTCGGCGGCCCCAGCTCCTGCCAGGACACCCTGGACGCGTCCGGGTACTGGTTCCCGACGCTGCTGCAGAACGGCACGCCGGTGGCGAATTCGATCGTCACCGTCTACTACAAGTCCGGCGTGAAGGACTACCGCACGGTCAAGCCGTTCCCGGCCGGGTTCAAGCTGCTCGTCGGCGACGTGCACACGCCGGACGCGGCACACTTCCAGGGCAACTGGCAGTGCACCGGCTACCAGGGCAACGACTTTCCGGCGTCCTGCCCGGCCGGCTCCTCGCTACTGGTCCACCTCAAGGCACCGAGCTGCTGGGACGGCGTGCACCTGGACACCGCCGACCACAAGTCGCACATGGCCTGGCCGGTGAGCGGCGTCTGCCCCGCCGACCATCCGGTGCCGCTGCCGATGCTGGAAATCAAGATTCCGTACAAGCTGGCCGGGACCACCACCGCCGGGCTCGCCTTCTCCTCCGGTGCCAGCTACACGTTCCACTACGATTTCATGAACGGCTGGAACGCTGCCCGCCAGGCTTACGTGGTGAGCTACTGCATCAACGGTGGCCGCCAGTGCAACGGTTACGGCGAAGACCCCAAGAAGCCGTAACGGAGATGGTACGTCCACCATCTCCGACCAGCCCACGCTAGTCAGGTGACACCGATCGTGGCCGGGGAGATCCGAAGCCGGACAACCCGACCACGATCGGCACCTTCGCAGGAGGAATGGCAATGCGCGTACTTCCGGGGTGGTGGTCCGCGGTCGTAGTCACGCTGGCGCTGGCCGCGGGTGCCACCGGCTGCTCCCACCACGCCGACGCGCGCCCGCCGGCAACGGCCAGCCGACCGCCCGCCACGACGTCACCGACGCCGTCCTTGCCGGCCCCTTCCGCCGCGGCGCTGCTGACCTGTAGCGACGAGGCCCGGGAGGACATCACCCTGGCCCTGGGCGTGCCGACCGTAGCGGCGCCGACGTCGAGCTGGGTGGCGCCACAGCTGACCTGTGTCTACCCCTACCCGGACGGCACCCTCACGCTCACCGTGGCGCAGCTGCCCGACGAGCCGGCCACCACGGCGTACTTCGAGGCGCGCAAGCGCGACCTCGGCTACCGCGGCGACCTGCACCTGGCCGCCCCGGCCGCGTTCGCCACCACGGACGGCTCCGCGGTGGTACGCAAGGACTTCCTCGTTCTCCTCGTCGCCGTGGCCGGACTGCCGCCCCGCTTCGGCCAGCCGCCGAACGACCGCGACCGGGTGGCGCTCATCGTCGCCAACGTGATCCTGGCCTGCTGGAAGGAGAACTGACCGACCAGCGCGGGCGCTGCGGCACGGACCACGATCAGCGTCCAGGTGACCGCGGCCGACGCCGCCCGACTGCCGCCGGCCGACGCCCCGGTGGTGATCTGTATATTCCGCGCATGACCTTGTGCCGGCGCGCCCTACCGCTGCTCGCGACCGTCACCCTGCTCGCCGCCTGCTCCCCCGGTGCGACCTCGGGCCGGCCGGCGTCCCCGGCGCCGTCGCCGATCGCGGGCTGCGTGAGCGCCGAGGAGCAGCGGGCCGGGGGCCTGCACCTGCCCGGAGACCAGGGCACCGTGACCGACGCCGTACTGCTCGGCAGCGGGACCACCGGCGTGGTGCTGGCCAACCAGAGCGAGGACGACCTGTGCCAGTGGCGGACCGCGTACGCGGACCACCTGGTGCAGCTGGGCTACCGGGTCGGCATCTTCAACTACTCCGCACAGTCGCCGGACCGGGACGTGCTGTCCGTGGCGGGAGCGCTGCGCCAGCGCGGCGCCGGGCGGGTCTTCCTGATCGGGGCGTCCAAGGGCGGCACCGCAGTGCTCGGCGCGGCGGCGCAGGGCGACCCCGAGGTGGCCGGCGTCATCAGCATCTCCGGACCGAGTGCCTACGCTGGCGTGAGCGCGATCGGCGCGGCACCCTCCATCACCGTGCCGGCGCTGTTCATCGCCGCCGAGTACGACCAGCCGTTCGCCGACGACGCCCGGGCCATGTACCAGGCATGCGGTGCGCGGGAAAAGAAGCTGTCCGTAGAGCCCGGCGGGTTCCACGGCACCGCGCTGCTCAGCGACCACGTGTCCGCGCTCATCGACGCGTTCCTCAAGGCGCCGTGACGCACGCTCAAAACCCGGAGGGGATCGACCAATGCGGCTGCGGATGGAACTGTTCGTAGCGGACCTGGACGTCAGCGTCGCGTTCTACCGTGACGTACTCGGGTTCGAGGTGCAGCGCCGCAGCGAGGACTACGTCAGCCTGCGCCGGGGCTGCGTGGTGCTCGGGTTCGGTCCGGTGGCGAAGTTGCCGGAGCGCGGCGATGGTCCGGGGTTCACCCGGCAGCGGCTCAGTGCCGACAAGGGCGCCGGCGTGGAGATCGTCCTGGAGCTCGACAGTCTGGACGAGCTGCGCGCGTTCCACGAGCACTGTCGGGAGCGGGCGGTGATCGGCGAATCGCTCGTGTCGCGGCCATGGGGCCTGCACGATTTCCGGCTGCCCGACCCGGACGGCTACTACCTGCGGATCACCCACGGCGACGCCGCGGCGCAGCGCGGCTGACCGGCAGCAGCCGCGCGCGCAACGGCCCGCGGGCGTCTAGGGTGAGCGGATGGCGTGTCGCATAACCGAACTGGTGTTGGACGCACACGATCCCGAACTACTGGCCCGATTCTGGTGTGAGGTACTGGGCTACGTCGAGCTGGAACGCGACGGCGCAGACATCGAGATCGGGCCACCGGGCATCGGCTTCGGCGGCCCGCAGCCCACCATCATCCTCAGTCGCACCGACGAGCCGAAGACCGGCAAGCTGCGGCTGCACATCGACGTGAACGCCACCGACCGGGACCAGGCCGACGAACTGGCCAGGCTGATGGCCGCCGGCGCGCGCAGCGTCGACATCGGGCAGACCGGCACCGAGTCCTGGCACGTGCTCGCTGATCCGGAAGGCAACGAGTTCTGTCTGCTGCGACGACGGCTGCCACCGGCGTAGCCGCACGCCGCTCAGCAGTCGAAGACCGACCAGCAGATGTCGTTGCGCAGCCGCTGGTCGTCGAGGACGAGCTCGCGGATGGCCGCCGGCAGCTGCGCACGCTGCCAACGGCACTCGAGTCGCCCCGCGGCCTCGGCCCCGCCGCCCGGCGCGGCCGCCCGGACGGCCCTGATCGCATAGGCGGCCGCGCCGAGTTCGTGCGCGGCGACGTGTGCCACGACGCCCGCCTGGCCGGCCGCGTAGGCGGCATACCGGGCCGGCCCACGCAGATCCCTGGCCGCGCCCATGGCGTGGCCGCCCGCCGCCCTGGCTGCCGTCATCGTCACCTCGCCGCGTACCCAGGCACGGGCCTGCCCGATCGCCTCGCGGGGCCGCAGGTCCTCAGCAGCGACCGATTCGAACAGGTGCAGGACGTGCTCCGCACACGATGCCGCCCACAGCGCGAGCAAACGGTGATCGCTGTCGGTGAGGGTCCCGCCGCGACGCACCGTCACGAAGCGAGGATCCCGGATCTTCGGCAGGATCATCGTCGGACGCTCCTTCCACCGGGGCAGATCACCGCCGTGGCGGATGCGGGCGGATGTCGGCGGCACGGCACGGGCGGCTGGCATTCTGACCGTATGGAGTACCTGAACCGCGTCGGCGGGCATCCCACGCTACCGCCCGGCACGCGCAGAAGCGGAGGACACCATGCCGGATGATCCGACCACCGCACCGCCCGGCCGTCCACCCGTGGTCGACCTGGCCACCTGGCAGGCCGCCCGCGCGCAGCTGCTGGTCCGCGAGAAGGCCCACACCCGGGAGGGCGACGCCATCGCCGCGGCCCGCCGCCGGCTGCCGATGGTGGAGTTCGACGGGACCGTCGAGGTCGTCGGGCCGGCCGGCCCGGTGCCGTTCCTGGACCTGTTCCAGGGCCGCGACGAACTCGTGGCCTACCAGCACATGTGGTACGACGGCGCGCCGCACCAGGGCCAGTGCGAGGGCTGCACCACCGTGGCCTGGCACCTGAAGGACGCCGTCTACCTCAACGCCCGCGGCGTCTCGTTCGCCGTCCTGACCACCGGCCGGTGGGACGAGGTGGCCGCCTACGTGGACTTCATGGGCTACACCCAGCCCTGGTACTCGGTGCGCGACGCGCCGGCACCGGTGGGCGACAGCATGGGCTCCATCACCTGCTTCCTGCGCGACGGCGACCGCACGTTCCTCACGTACTCCACCACGGGCCGGGGCAACGAACCGGTCAACGGATCCCTCGGGCTGCTCGACATGACGCCCTACGGCCGCCGGGAGGGCTGGGAGGACACCCCGGCGGACTGGCCCGAGGCTCCGCAGGTCGGCTCGCCGGTCGGTGGACACGGGTCGCCGATCTGCTGGTACTGGCGCTCGACCGCCGGCGGCGTCGCTGGCTGGGGTCCGACCAGCCGACCCACGCCGCAGTGGACCCGCCCCGGTGTGACGCCCGTGCAGACCCTCGGCCGGCACAGCGAGCACTGACGATTTGCCGGAAGCGTAACCTCCTGGTTACGCTTCCGGCATGGACCAGGTGGTGGGCGCGATCGCCGACCCGGTGCGGCGGGAGATCCTGCTGATGCTGCGCGACGAGCCGCTCTCCGCCGGGCAGATCGCCGACCGCTTCGCGATCAGCCGACCCGCCGTCAGCCGCCATCTGCGGGTGCTGCGCGAGGCCGGCCTGGTCCGGGACAGCGCCGACGGGCGTCGCCGGGTCTACGCGCTGCGCACCGCGCCACTCGACGAGCTGGCCGGGTGGCTGGCGCGACTGAGCCGCCCGGCCGGCTGGCAGCACCGCCTCGACGCGCTGGAGACCGAGGTCTACCGCACCCGCCGCGAGCGGCGAAGCACCGCCGGGCGTAACCGTTCCCAGGAGGAGACCGCATGAGCCTGACACCCACCGGCCGACTGCTCGGCAACGAGCTGGTGCTGACCCGGACGTTCCGCGCGCCGCTGGCCGACGTCTGGGCCAGCCTCACCGATCCGCAGCGGACGGCGCGCTGGTTCGGCCGCTGGCAGGGCGACGCCGCACCCGGGCGCACGATCAGCGTGCAGATGGCGCACGAGGAGGGCGAGCCCTGGATGGACATGACGATCGACGCGTGCGACCCGCCGCGCCGGCTGGCGCTGTCCTCGGAGAGCGAGCACGGCAACTGGTACCTGGACCTGGCGCTCGCCGAGGACGCGGGCGTGACCGAACTGCGCTTCACCCAGCGGCTGACCGACCCGGCGGCCGTCGGCGAGATCGGACCGGGCTGGGAGTACTACCTGGACGCGCTGGTGGCCGCCCACGAGGACCGGCCGATGCCGGACTTCGGCGACTACTACCCGGCGATGAAGGACCACTTCGAGGCGCAGCGACAGCGATGAGGGCGTGGCCGGCGGCGGGCCGCAGTGGCGCAGGTGGCTGTTAGGGTGCTTCGTCGTCGCCCCTCTTCGACCGGAGTCGCGCATGAGCATCGATGAGCACATCACCACGTTCGCCGGCCTGCCGGTGGTGGAGTACGACCCGTACGCCGAGCCGCCCGCCGACCCGGGCGCCGTGGCGCTGCGGCTGAGCACCGACTACGACGGCGGTGCGGAGCTGCTCGAACTGCGGTTCAACACCCTTGCCGGCTCGGACTGGGCCGGGCAGGTGCGCGCGCTGGTCTTCGGCCTGTGGTCCTCCGACGAGGCGGCACCGCCGGTCGAGCTGATCGCCGGTGCCAGCGGCCGGCTGACCGGGCTGCGGGCGCTGTTCCTCGGTGACCAGACCGCCGACGACTGCGAGATCTCCTGGATCAACCAGACCGACCACACCCCGATCTTCAAGGCGTACCCCGAGCTGGAGGTGTTCACCGCGCGGGGCGGCACCGGGCTACTGTTTCCGGCAATGCACAGCGACCGGCTGCGGGAACTGACCCTGCAGACCGGCGGCATGCCCGGCGAGGTGGTGCGCGGGGTCGGCGAGAGCACCCTGCCGGCGCTGGAGCACCTGGAGTTGTGGCTGGGCACCGTCCACTACGGCGGCAGCGTGGAGATCGAGGACCTGGACGGCATCTTCGCCGGTACCGGCCTGCCGGCGCTGCGCTCGCTGGCACTGCGCAACGCGGAGATCACCGACGAGATCGCCGCAAGGCTGGCGGGCGCGCCGGTGGTGGCCCGGCTGGAGCGGCTCGACCTGTCCCTCGGCGTGCTGGGCGACGCCGGGGCGGCGGCGCTGCTGTCCGGCCAGCCGCTGACCCACCTGCGCGAGCTGGACCTGCACGACCACTACATCTCCGAGCCGATGCGGCAGCGGCTGCACGAGGAGTACGACAGCGCGGGGGTGCGGCTGGACCTCAGCGACGGCAACGACTCGGACAGCGACCCTGCCCACCGGTTCCCCGCGGTGGCCGAGTGACATGGGCCTGACGGTGGTGGGCAACCCGGCGAACCGGCGCGTCGGGCTGTTCCTGGCCGCCGCCCGGGCCGCCGGGGTGCCCGCCCCACGGGTGCTGCCCTGGGCCGACGTGCTGGCCGGCGCGGCGCCCGGATTCCGGGCCGGCGAGCTGGTACGGATCGACTCGCCGGGCGAGGACGCGGAGGTCGACCGGCTGCTGCGGGAGCGCGTCCGGCGCCGGCCCGGCACGGCGAGATCGTCGGGGCCGGGCGCCTGGTACGCCGGGCTGCGCCGGCGCGCTGCACCGGCTCGACGCGGCCGCGCGGGAGTCCGGTGCGCTGCTGCTGTCCACGATCCGGCCGAGGTCGCGGTGCTGTTCGACAAGGCGGCCTGCCACGCCCGGCTGGCCGCGGCGGGAATCCCGGTACCCGCCGCGCTGCCCGCCCCGGTGACCGGCTGGGCGCAGCTGTGCCGGGCGCATGGACGCGCACGGCTGGTCGCGGGTGTTCGTCAAGCCGCGCGCACGGCTCGTCGGCGTCTGGAGTGCTGGCCCTGCACCGGTCCGCCGCCCGGATCCGGGCCATCACCCCGGTCGAGGTGGCCGACGGAGGGCTGTTCAACTCGCTGCGCATGCGCGAGTACCACGACGAGGCGACGGTGGCCGGCATCGTGGACCGGCTCGGCGCCGACGGCGGGCTGCACGTGGAGCGCTGGTTTCCGAAGGCCGGCCTGCACGGGCGCGGTCTCGACCTGCGGGTGCTGGTGGTCGCCGGCCGGCCGGCGCAGTCGTGGTCCGCGCCAGCGCGGACCCGATGACGAACCTGCACCTGGGTGGCGGCGGGGCGACCTGGCCGCGGTGCGGGACCGCGGCCGGTGCGCCGGCCTGGCGGCGCGCGCTGGACACCTGCGTGGCGGCGGCCGCGTGCTTCCCGGGCAGCCTGCACGTCGGCGTCGACCTGATGTTCGCGCTCGGATTGGCGGCCGGCACGCGGTGGCCGAGGTCAACGCGTTCGGTGACCTGCTGCCCGGCCTGCTGGTCGACGGCCGGGACACCTACGCCGCGCAGCTCGCCGCGCTGGCGGCCGGCTGGCGGCCGGCTGGCGCCGCACCGGGCGCCCGGTCGGCGGCCGGTCGTGAGCGCGCCGGCCGTGCGCTCGCCGACTGCTGGGCGGGCACGACATCCTGTTCGTCACGCTGGACACGCTGCGCTACGACGTGGCGGCGACGAGCTGGCCGCGGCCGGGCGCACCCCGACACCTGGCCCGCGCGCTGCCCGGCGGCGGTGGGAGCGGCGGCACACCCCGGCCAGCTTCACCTACGCCGCGCACCACGCGTTCTTCGCCGGGTTCCTGCCCACCCCGGTCGCGCCCGGCCCGCACCCGCGGCTGTTCGCGGCCGCGTTCCCCGGCAGCGAGACCGCCGCCGCCGACACCTGGGTGTTCGACGCGCCGGACCTCGTCGCGCGGCCTGGCCGCGGCGGGCTACCACACCGTGTGCGTCGGCGGGGTCGGCTTCTTCAACCAGCGCACCCCGCTCGGCGCGGGTGCTGCCCGGCCTGTTCGCCGAGAGCCACTGGGAGCCCGAGTTCGGGCGTCACCGACCCGGACCCGACTGGCGGCCCAGGTCGACCGAGCTCGGCCGAGCGTCGCCGACCCGGGCCGGCGCCGGCCGCTGTTCACTGTTCCTCAACGTGTCCGCCCTGCACCAGCCCAACCGGCACTACCTGCCGGGCGCGGCGCGAGGACAGCCGGGACAGCCACGCGGCCGCGCTGGACTACGTGGACAGCCAGCTGGCGCGGCTGTTCGCAGCTGGCCGCCGAGCCGGGGCCGGCCGTGCTTCGCGATCGTCTGCTCCGACCACGGCACCGCCTACGGCGAGGACGGCTACACCGGCCACCGCCTCGCCCACGAGGTGGTCTGGACCGTCCCGTACGCCGAGTTCATCCTGCAACCGGGACGAGCTGGTGACCGGCACGATGCCTCGACGGCTCGCCCTACCAGGGCTACCTCTACGCCTACCCGCACAAGACCGCCTACCGGCCGCTCGGCCCCGCCCGCCGCTGCGCGACGTCTGGGCGGCCGAGCCGCCGCGACGCGCTGTTCCTCTACCTGCACGTGCCGTTCTGCGAGATGCGCTGCGGCTTCTGCAACCTGTTCACCCGGGCCAACGCCGCCGGCCGAGCAGGTGACGCGCGTACCTGCGCCAGCTGCGCCGCCAGGCCGGCGCGGTCGCGCGACGCGCTGGGCGCGGCGCCGCTTCGCCCGGCCGGCGATCGGCGGCGGCACGCCCACCTACCTCAGCGCCGACGAGCTCGACCGGCTGTTCGCCATCGTCCCGACGAGCTGGGCGCCGCGGCTGCCGCGGCGTCCCGCTGTCGGTCGAGACCTCGCCGGCCACCGCGACGCCCGGACCGGCTCGCCGTGCTGGCCGCGCACGGTACCACACCGGGTCAGCATCGGCGTGCAGAGCTTCCTCGACGCCGAGGCGCACGCGGCCGGCCGGCCGCAGCGGCGCGCCGAGGTGGAGCGGGCGCTGGCCGCGATCCGCGACGCCGGCTTCCCGGTGCTCAACCTCGACCTGATCTACGGCATCGCCGGCCAGACCGCCGCGACCTGGGCAGCTCGCCTGCGGGCGGCGCTGGCCTGGCAGCCGGAGGAGCTCTACCTCTACCCGCTGTACGTGCGCCCGCTGACCGGCCTGGGCCGCCGCGTCGACGCACGGCGCACCGACCGACCGCACTGGGACGCCCAGCGGCTGGCGCTGTACCGGCAGGGCCGGGACACGCTGCGCGCGGCCGGCTACCGGCAGCTGTCGATGCGGCAGTTCCGCCGCGCCGACGTAGCCGACGCCGGCCGGTCCGGACTACTGCTGCCAGGACGACGGCATGGTCGGGCTGGGCTGCGGCGCCCGCTCCTACACCCGCGGCCTGCACTACTCGTTCGACTACGCGGTCAGCGTCGGCGCAGGTACGCGCGATCATCGACGACTACCTGGCCCGGCCGGCCGACGACTTCCGGCTCGCCGAGGTCGGCTTCGCGCCTCGACGCCGCCGAGCAGCGCCGCCGCTGGCTGGTCAAGTCGCTGCTGCGCGCCGAGGGCGTGGACCGGGCCGCCTACGCGGCCCGGTTCGGCGACCGACGTCGACGCGGACTTCCCGCAACTGGCCCAGCTTGGCCGAGCGGGGCTGGCTGGTCGACGACCGGCGACCGGCTGCGCCTGACCCCGAGGGCCTGGCCCGCTCCGACGCCGATCGGCCCGTGGCTGATCTCCGGCGCGGTCCGCGCGGCGATGGCCGCGACGTACGCGCCGGTGAACCTGATCGATCCTCTACCGGGGGCCGCTGGCCAGCTGCAACTACGACTGCCCGTACTGCCCGTTCGCCAAGCGCCGGGACACCGCCGGAGCAGCTGCGCGCCGACCGGGCGGCGCTGGCCCGGTTCGTCGACTGGGTCACGCGACAACTCCGACGGGCACCGGCTGTCGGTCCTGTTCACGCCGTGGGGCGAGGGCGCTGACCCGATCGCTGGTACCGCGACGCCCTGGTCGAGCTGTCCCAGCTGCCGCAGGTGGAGCGGGTGGCGATCCAGACCAACCTGGCCTGCCGGCTCGACTGGCTGGCCGACGCCGACCCGACCCGGCTGGCGCTCTGGGCCACCTACCACCCCGGGCAGGTCGACCCGGCAGCGCTTCCTGGCCCGCTGCGCGAGCTGGACGCGCACGGCATCCGCTACTCGGTCGGCGTGGTCGGCCTGCCCGGGCACCTGGCCGAGGCCCGGCCCTGCGCGCCGCGCTGCCGCCGCAGGTCTACCTGTGGGTCAACGCGGCCGACGGGCACGCACTACGACGCGGCCGACGGAGGCGGCCTGGACGGCGCTCGACCCGCTGTTCGGCTACAGCGCGCGCCCGCACGCGTCGGCCGGGCACGCCTGCCGCGCCGGGGAGACCGTCATCTCGGTGGACGGCGACGGCACGGTCCGCCGCTGCCACTTCATCGCCGACGCCGCTGGGCAACCTCTACGACGGCATCGTACGCGCGCCGGCTGGGCCCCCGGGCCTGTACCAACGCGACCTGCGACTGCCACATCGGCTACGTCCACCTCAAGCCGGCTGCCGCTCGACGACGTCTTCGCCGGCGGCATCCTGGAACGCATCCCGGCCGGCCGCCCGCCCACCTGGGGCGCCCCGGCCGCCGCACTGGCGCCGGTCAGCTCTGCACCAGCGGCGAATACTGCTCCTCGGTGACTTGGAACGTCCAGGCCACCCCGGCCCGGGCGGTCCGCGTGTCCGGCGGTACCCGCAGGAAGTAGGTGCGGAACGTGCCGTCCGGCTCGGCGGTGGAGTTGACCACCTCCACCATCACCAGCGGCTCGTCACCGGGCAGCTCCACCCGCCACAGCACGCCGCAGTCGTCGGCGTGCACCCGCTGGGCCTGCGACTCGCGCAGGAAGCGATCGTAGCCGTAGTACTCCAGCATCACCCGGCGGATCTCGGCGTTGTCCTGCGCCCGGATCCGTTCGACGGTCAGCCCCGCCAGCTCCGGTACCACCTCGGGCGGGATGGGCATGCCGCGCCAGGCGTAGAGGGCGTAACCGTCCGGATAGGACAGTGCCGGGCCGTCGGCGTGGTGCAGCCGGCCGAGGTTGTCCCGGTGGATCGCGGTCGGCCGCTCGGTGAGCACGGCCACCCGTTCGAACGCCCACCACCAGCCGGCGCTCACCGCCACCTCCGCCAGCGCCGCCAACAGCTCGTCCGTGCGGTCCGCGCCGGGCGATCGGTCGGCTTCATCGGCGCGGGCCGGCGCACAGGCGCTGTCTGCTCCGCCTGCGGCCCGCGGCCCGGCCACCTCGTCCGGTGACCCGGCGGCCCGACTGACCGTCCCGTCCGGCAGAGGCTGGAAGGCGCCCAGCCACCCGGCGTCGAACTGGCCGCCGATCGCGTCCAGCACCGCCAGCCGGGCGGCCGCGCCGAGCGGCCCGCCGAGGGCCGTGCCGGCCGTCTCCAGCTGGGCGTACAGCGGCGTCAGCAGCCGGTCGTTGAGCTGCTGCCAGGGTAGGCCGGCGGTGGCCAGCCAGCGGGTGGCGAACCCGGTGCCGCCCAGCCGCTCCACCAGGGCGGCCCGGGCGGCGGCCCAGGGCGCGGTGCGCAGCCGCGACCGCACTGACCGGCCCAGGTCGACCGTCCCCGGTGGACAGCCCTGGCCGACCAGCTCCGTCCACACGGCGCGGACATCGACATCGGCGCTGTCCCGGCCGGCGGCTGCCGCGTCCGCCCTGCCGAGCAGCGCGACCGCCAGCGTCCCGGCGGGCGGGGAACCCAGCCAGATCACCCGCTCCGGCGGGGCAGCGCCGGCCGCGGCGTACGCCCGGCGGACCGCCGTCTCGGCGCCGACCCGGTCAGCCGGGGCGCAGGTCAACCCGACCGCCAGCCAGTCCTCGGCGCGGCCGGTGAAATCCGTGGTCGCTGTCATCGGCGTCAGTCCGCGATCATCCGGAACGAGCCGGGCACGTACTCCCGTTGCCGGATCACCAGGTACGCGCCGGCCGGCACCGGGATCGGACCGTGCTCGTCGTGCGCGAGCCGGGCGTGCCCGTCGACCAGCAGGTACAGCGACTGGGGGGCGCCCGGTGGGCAGAGCAGCGCCACCCGGTCGCCGGTGACCACGTGCGCGTGCCCGGTCGCCTCGCCGCGGGCGAGCACCATCCGGCCCCGGGCATCCCGGGCCGCGGGGACCAGCCCGGCCGGCAACTGGTCGCGGGAGATCGGGGTGACCAGCACGTCGCCCTGTCGGTACATCGAACACCTCATCCAGCTCGGGAACGGGTGCGAGGCTATCGCCAACGACCGACAAGATGACGCCGCCTGGCCTATCTGCTCGACCGGCCTACCTGCTCGACGGAGTGTGGGAGGGCGGCGGCGGGTCCATCACCCCGACCAGGATGCGTACCGTCGCCGTCGCGGTCAGCCCGCTGTTGTCGTACGCCGTGGCCCGGATGACGAACACACTGACCGTCGGTACGGTCAGCAGGTACTCGTACGGGGCCGTGGTGTCCGTGGCCACCAGGGTGAACGGGGTGCCCGAGTAGGGCGCTGTGGAGAACTCCACCTTGGTGACGTACCCGTCCGGGTCGCTCGCGGTGGCCGCGAGCCGGATGGTGCCGGGCTCGCCGTAGACGACCGTGCTGTTGGGGCTGGTCAACGTGATGACCGGCGGCAGGCCGGCGGTACCGGAGCTGACACTGGCGCTCGGGCTGACGCTCGGGCTCGGCGCGTCCGTGCTGACCGTGCCGGTGCACACGATTCCGTTGAGGGTGAACGGTGCCGGGACCGGGTTGCTCCCCGACCACCAGGCGTTGAACCCTATGGTGGCGGAGCCGCCGGTGGCCAACGAGCCGTTCCACGCCGCGCTGGTCGCGCTGACCCGGGTACCCGACTGGGCCCAGGTCGCGTTCCAACCCTGGGTGAGCTGCTGGCCGGCGGTGAAGGAGAAGCCGAGCGTCCAGCCGTTGACCGGTGCGCCCAGGTTGGTCACGGTGACGGCCGTGCTGAAGCCGCTCGACCACTGGCTGGTGACGGTGTAGTCCACCCGGCATCCGGTGGCCGCGGCGCCGGCCGGCGCCACCGCCAGGGCGACCGCTCCGGCGGCCGTCAGGCTCACGGCGGCGAGTACCGCCAGAGGTCTTTTCATGGCATCCTCCGAGACGTCGATCCATCAGTGTAGGTCGATTGGACGTCGGGCAGTCGGTATGGCCAACGCCACCGCCGAACTGGCCGTGGCGGCGGACCGCCGTACCAGCCGCTGACCGCGCGGACGCTGCCGGCCGCGCCGAGCCGGCCGTCGGCGCTGGCCTGGACGTCCATCACGAACGCCGCCGCGCATGGACGGCAGCTGGTTCGCGCAGGCTGGCGATGAGTGTGCCGGTGACCGATCGAGTGCCCGGATCGGGTTGCACCGGCTTGGGTGGTCGGTAGGCGCAGTGCGGCCAGCACAGATCCTGATCGCCGGTCACACCGGCAGGCCGTTTAAATGTCTATGAATATTTATGACATTGACGGATGTCGGGTTGAACCGCCGGTAGGCCGATAACCGATATCGCCGCTGTCCGGGATCGTCCGAGGGCGCGGGCGCGATGGGCGGTCGCTATGGTCGTCGCCATTCAGGCGCGAGCTGCATCAACGCTGCTGAATGGGCATGATCGCCGATGCAGGCGTCCCCAAGCGGTCATCCGCATGATGTTTCGGCTTGGTGTCGCATCCATGTCGTACGCGTGAGATGGCTGGTGGACAGCCCATGGAGTGTCCTGTACGGTAAGACGGAAGTCGATCTATTGCACGGGAGTTCCCGTTGTCTGTGCGTGTGTCCCCGGCCCAGAGAATCGCCCAATGTAGACCTGGCCTGCCAGGTTGGAGTACACGGTTGAGATCCTGATCTGTCGATACACGGTGTGGGCGCTCGACTGATCGGTGCCCGCCGCACCGCCCGCCAGGTTCCCTGACGCTTGCGTCGGTGAATCAGTGAAGCCTGCTATTTCGCAGCTAGCCCACAGCCGTGCCGCGCCTTAGCGGGACGGTGGTTTCTCGCGTATGTGCTATGCCCCTGTCGCTCGATTCGGCGCGCCATCCGACGCGCGTGCCGCAATTCGTGAAAGGTGCAGGTGTGACCGTAGTTGTGGTCTACGACCAGGGCGCCGTATCGCCGACCGAGATCGCCGTGGCCGCCGATCCGCACGACCCTTTCGTCGTGGTGACCGGCCCGTCCGAGCATGCCCGGCGGGTCCGCCCCCTGTTCGAGGAGTCAGCCACCGGGGTGTACGACCTGGCCGGTGCCGACCTCCTCAGCCGGCTGCGCGGCCACCACCTGACCGGCATCGTCACGTTCAGCGAGCCGGTGCTGCGGGCCACCGCCGCACTCGCCGCCGAACTGGGCCTGCCGTTCCACGACCCCGACACAGCGCACCGGCTCACCGACAAGGACGCCCAGCGACAGCGCCTGCGCGCCGCCGCAGTGGACTCCACCGCCTCGATGGCGGTGACCGACATCGCCCAGTGGGACGCCGTCGTGGCCTCGCTCGGCCTGCCGGTGGTCGTCAAGCCGGTGCAGGGCGTGAGCAGCCGCAACACCGTACTCGTCACGGACCCGGACAGCGGCCGGGCGCAACTGGCCGACGTGCTGCGCGACGAGGGCCGGGTGGTCGTCGAGGAGTACCTGCGCGGGATCGACGTCCCGCCGCCCTTCGGCGACTACGTGTCGGTCGAGACAGCCGTGTACCAGGGTGGGTGGTGCCACCTGGCCGTCACCGGGAAACTGCGGCTGGCGCCGCCGTTCCGCGAATGCGGCCAGTTCTGGCCGGCCCGCCTGGACAGCGCCACCCGCGACGCGGTGCTCGGCGCGGTGGACCAGGCTGTCAAAGCGCTGGACGTGCGCAACGGGATCCTGCACACCGAGCTCAAGCTGACCGCGGACGGTCCACGGATCATCGAGGTCAACGGGCGCGCCGGAGGCTACATTCCGGAACTGGCCCGGCGCGCGGCCGGCATCGACCTGGTCGACCTCGCCGTCCAGATCGCCCGCGGCGGGCCGGTGGACCTCGCACCGGCCGAGCCGCAGCGGGTCTTCTTCCAGTTCACCACGCCCGCCCCGACCGAGCCCGGCCGCATCGTCGCGGTGGCCGGCCGGGACCGGCTGCGCGCGGTGGCCGGGGTGACCGGGTACACCCCGTTCACCCGGCCGGGCGTGCCGGTCGGCGGTTTCGCCACCCAGGACCTGGACCTGGTGGTCGGGGACGTCGCGGACTTCGAGGCGCTCGCCGCCACAGTGGAATCGATCATGGATGCCATTTCGTACGAGTTCGACCTGGGCGGCCGGCGGGTGCGGCGGAGCGCCCGCAGCCTCATCGACGACCTGTAGTTTCCGACACTCCAAAGAGGTGCACAGAAATCATGCTCAAGAAGTTCGACAACCCCGACGGCGTACCGACGCCACCGCCGGGCCGCTACTCCCACGTCGTCCGGCTGGAGCTCGGCGGCGCCGTCATGCTGATGCTCTCCGGCCAGGTCGCCGTGGACGACGACCTGGCGGTCGTCGCACCGGGCGACATGCGGGGCCAGTCGGAGCGGATCTTCGAGATCATCGGGACGATCCTCGCCGCGCACGGGGCGTCCTTCGGCGACATCGTCAACATCCGCACCTTCCTCACCGACCTCGGCAAGCTCGGCGAGTACGCCGAGGTGCGGATGAAGTACCTGCCGACCGACGCGCCGCCGACCAGCACCACGGTCGAGGTGTCCCGGCTGTTCCTACCGGAGGCGGTCATCGAGATCGAGGTCACGGCGGTGCTGCCGAGCTCCCCCGCCGGGGCGTGACCCGGTGGTGAGCACGTCGGACGAGCGGTTCCGGGCGGCGGTCGGCACGCTCCTGGTCCCCGAAATGGGCACCGAGACGGTCGCCCCGCTGCTGGCCACGCTGGTCAAGCTGGTCCGTCCGCAGCGGGTACTGGAGGTCGGGATGGGGTACACCACCCCGTTCCTGGCCGCCGCGCTGGCCGAGGTGGCCGCGCAGGTGGCCGCCGAGTCGTCGGCGCTGGCCGCGAAGACGCGGCCCTACCTGGACTCCGGCGCGCCGCTGACGGAGGACTGGCTCAACGGCGCCCCGGCGCTGCTGGCGCCGCAGTTCTACCAGGCGCCGTACCAGCCGCGCCTGGTCGCCGTGGACGACCTGTCGATCGCCGAGTCGTCCTCCGGGCGGGTCCACGAGGTGCTGCGCGAACTGGCGCTGGACCACCTGGTCACGGTGGTCAACGCGGACCTGCGCGAGTGCGCCGACAGGTTCCCGGCCGGCTTCGACCCCATCGACTTCGCCTGGGTCGACGCCTGGGAGTGCCTGTACTTCTTCGACAACTTCTTCGAGTTGATCAATCCGGACGGCGGCCTGCTGGTCATGCACTACCTGATGACCTACCCGGAGGGCGAGGGCTTCCTGCGCTACCTGGATGCCCAGCGGCAGGCCCGGCCCGGGGAGTTCGAGATCGTCAACCTGCTGGAGCCACACAAGCTGACCCAGAACAGCATCACGATCGTTCGTCGTACCAGCGGTGTCACGCCGCGCCGGTACGCCGAGGCGGGCGGCCGGTTCAGCCTCGGCGAGCCGCTGCGCACCCAGGCGGCGGTGCAGGCCGGTGCGGTGCTGAGCCCACCGGGCGTTCGGTGACGGCGCGGCCAGGTTGACCCACCGCGATCGTCGGCGGCCGGCCGGCGAACCGGAGATGAGTGCGTTGACAGCGAACCCGTGCTCCCGCGCGGGCTGACGAAGGCGGCGACAGGATGGGGAGCCCAGTGAACATCGGTGACAGGAGCCAGGAAGAACTGCTGCCGCAGGTGCGCCAGGCGTGGGCGGAGGTACTCGGCAGCGAATCGGTCGACAGCGTGCCGTTGGACGCCAACTTCCTGGAAGCCGGCGGCAACTCGCTGCTGCTGGTCATGCTCTGGGAGCAGCTCCAGCCGCTCGCGGGCCGTCCGCTGAAACTCTCCGAACTGTTCCAGCACCCCACCGTGCGCGCCCAGGCCGCCCTCCTGGTGGACGCGCCCGGGGCAGCGCAGCCGGCACCGGCCGCCGCCGGGCCGGACCAGCGGGCGCTGCTGGCACGGCGGCGGGCAGCGGCCGCGCCGACCCTGGGCGGGGCGGCATGAACGAGACCGCGCTCGCGGTGATCGGTGTGGCGTGCCGGTTCCCGGACGCCTGGACGCCGGAGCAGTTCTGGTCCAATGTGGACAACGGCTTCGTCTCGATGCGTGACCTGCCGGACGAGGTGCTGCGCGCCGCCGGCGTCGACGAGGACACCCTGCGGGCCGACGACTACGTCCGGACCGGCACGCAACTGCCCGGGGTGGCGGACTTCGCCGCCGACTTCTTCGGCTACACGCCCCGCGAGGCCGAGCTGATCGACCCGCAGCACCGCGTCTTCCTGGAGATCTGCTGGGAGGCGCTGGAGCGGGCTGGTCACCTGCCGGGCGCGCAGGGGCCGACCACGGGCGTGTTCGCCGGCAGCGGCGTCGGCAGCTACTCGGCGGCGCTGTTCGCCGCCAAGGCACGCGAGGAGGGGCTGGCCGCGGCCGTCGGCGACCTGGACCTGACGCTCGGCGGCGAGGTCGACTTCCTGCCCTCGCGCACCGCGTACAAGCTGGGGCTGCGGGGTCCGGCGGTGAGCCTGCAGTCGGGCTGTTCGTCGTCGCTGTACGCGCTGCACTACGCCGGGCTGAGCCTGCTGGCCGGCGAGTGCGACATCGCGCTCGCCGGCGGCTCGGCCGTCCAGGAGCCGCTGCTGGGCTACCGGCACGTGCCCGGCGGGGCGCTGTCGGCCGACGGGGCCTGCCGCTCCTTCGACCACCGCTCCACCGGGACCAATCAGGGCTCCGGGGTGGCCGTCGTGGTACTGCGCAGGCTGGCCGACGCCCTCGCCGACGGCGACGACATCCTGGCGGTACTGCACGGGACGGCGGTCGGCAACGACGGCGCCGACAAGATCGGCTATACGGCGCCGAGCCCGGCCGGTATCGCCCGGGTGGTCCGCGCCGCGCTGGGCGTCGCCGGGGTCGCCGGGGAGCAGCTGCGCTACCTGGAGGCGCACGGCACCGCCACGGCGCTGGGCGACCACGTGGAACTGGCGGCGCTGACCGAGGCGGTCGGTACGCCCGGCGGGCCGACCGGCTACTGCCGGCTGGGCTCGGTGATGTCCAACATCGGGCACACCGGGCCGACCGCCGGCCTGGCCGGCTTCGTCAAGGCCGTGCACATCGCCCGGACCGGGACCCTGCCGCCGCATCCGGCCTTCGAGCAGGCGCGCGATCCGGGCCTGCTGGCGGAGAGCCCGTTCGTCATCGCCACCCGGCCGGGGCGCTGCGCCGACGAGCCGTACGTCCTGGTCAACTCCGTCGGCATGGGCGGCGCCAACGCCGCGGCCGTGCTCGGTCCACCGCCGCTGCGCGCGCCGGTCCCGGCCCGCCCGCGCTCCGACGCGCCGGTCCGGCTGGTGCTGTCGGCCCGCAACCGGACCGAACTGGACGAGCTGTCCCGCCGGGTCGCCGACGTCCTCGACAGCGGTGCGGTGTCCCTCGACGACGTGGCCTACACGCTGCGGGTGGGTCGGCGGCACTTCGACGAGCGCCGGGTGGTGACCGCCGGCCGGGCCGACGGCACCGGCGCAGTGGCCGAGGCCGGCCGGTTGGCGGCGGCCCTGCGGCTGCCCCGGCCGCCCGCCGTGCGCACCGGGCGGACCGGCCCCCGCCGGGCGGCGCTGGTGGTCCCGGCGGGGGCGGCGCTGCCGGCCGACGCCGAGCGGCTGCTGCTGGCCGCGCTGCCCGCACAGACCGAGCGGGTGGCGGACCTGGCGGCGGTACCGGCCGACCGGTTCGTCCTGCTGGCCGGTGACCCCGACGGTACGGGCGGCGCGACCGGGCCGCGGTACCGGCTGCGCCTCGACCGGCTCGCCGCCGACCCGTACAGCGAGCTGGACGCCGGCCTGGTCGAGGCGTGGCTGCACGGCGTGGCCGTCGACTGGGCGCCGCTGTGGGCCGGGCGGGCGCGCCGGGTCACCCTGCCGTCCTACCCGTTCACCCGGCAGCGGTACTGGGCGCTGGACCGGGTCTCCACCGCCGCGCAGCGCGAGCCGGTGGCGCCGGCCGCTGTCGCGCAGCCGGCAGCCGACGACGTCGAGCAGGAGCTGCTGGCGCTGTGGCGGGGGCTGTTCGGGGTGGACCGGGTCGGCGCCAGCGACGAGTTCGGTGCGCTGGGCGGCACCTCGCTGCTCGCGGTCCAGCTCGGGCTGGAGATCCAGAACCGGTTCGGCTGCGCGGTGAACGTCCACCGGGCCGGCGGCAGCAAGGTGACGGTACGCCGCCTCGCCGAGCTGGTCCGGGCCAAGCGCGGCTCGGCCGACGCCCCGGACGCCTTCGACGACAAGCTCGACCGCGGCGACGACGACCTGGTCGACGCCGACCTGAAGCTGTCCCTGGGTGAGGTCTCCCCGGTCCGCGCCCGGGGCGCTGACGTGCTGCTCACCGGCGCCACCGGGTACCTGGGGACGTTCCTGCTGCGCGAGCTGCTGGACCGTACCCGGGGTCGGGTCTACTGCCTGGTCCGGGCCGAGGACGAGGCGGCCGGGATGGCGCGGCTGCGGGCGGCCGCGGCCAAGTTCCTGCTGCCCGAGCCGGATCCGCAGCGGGTCCACGTGGTCCCCGGCGACCTGCGGGAGGTGACCAAGCTCGGCGAGCGCTACCGCGACCGCGAGCTGGAGCAGCGGGTCGGGCACATCGTGCACTGCGCCGCGAAGGTGGTCTTCACCGAGCCCTACCGCAGCCTGCGGGAGGAGAACGTGCTGCCGACCGCCGACCTGCTGGCCTGGGCCCGCGGCTGCGGCATCCGGGACTTCAGCTACGTCTCCACGGTCGCCGCGACCGGCCCCGCGCTGGGCTCGGCGAAGTATCTGGAGACCCGGGCACAGCCGCTGGATCCGCGCTCGGGCAGCTACGGCACCACCAAGTGGGTCTGCGAGCGGCTGCTGGACCGCGCCGACCAGGACGGCATGCGGGTACGGGTGTTCCGCCCCGGCCTGATCATGTCGTCCACCCGGACCGGGGCCTGCAACGACAAGGACCTGATCTACTTCGCGCTGGTCAGCGGTCTGGCCGTCGGCGCGCACCCGATGGACGAGCGGGTGCTGCCCGCCGCGCCGGTCGACCTGGTGGCCCGGGGCATCGTGGAGCTGGCCTGGTCGCCGGGGTCGGTGGGCCGGGCGTACCACCTGACGGCGGAGCGGGCGGTCAGCGTGCGCGGGTTGTTCGCGCTGCTCGGCGCGGCGGGCCTGGCCACCGAGCCGATCCCGCTGGCCGACTGGCAGCAGCGGGTCCGCGAACTGGCGCTGGCCCGGGGCAACCCGATCCTGTCCGCCGCGGCCCTGCTCGAACTGGAGGGCCACGACGAGGACGAACTCGGCGTACAGGCCGCCGGCTGGCAGCCGTGGCTACGCCGCCAGGGCCTCGACCCGCGGCTGACCGGCGAGCAGCTGCGGCTGGGCATCGAATACCTGGCCGGCCGGGACCCGCGCGTCGGTGACCTCGTCGGGCACCTGTTCACCGGAGCCGAGCCGGCTTCCGCCGCGAAGGAGACGCGATGAGTACGCAGCCGGCCAGCCGCCTGGCGGTCCTCGGCGCCGGGGTGATGGGGACCGGCATCGCCGCGCTGGCCACCGGCAGCGGCATCCCGGTGCTGCTGGTCGACGTCGACGCGCAGCGGCTGGCCGCCGCCCGGGCCGAGGTGACCCGCCAGGTTCGGCTGGCCCAGTTCATGGGTCACCTGCCGGCCGGCACCGCCACCGGAGCGCTGGAGACGACCACCGAACTGGCACGGGTGGCCGGCTCCAGCGCGGTGATCGAGGCGGTGACCGAGCGGATCGCGGCGAAGAGCGCCGCGCTGGCCGGGGCGAGCGCCGCGCTGTCCCCCGGCACCCTGGTGATCTCCAATACCTCGGCCATCCCGATCGACGAGCTGGCCCAGCACGTGTCCCGGCCGGCGGACCTGGTCGGCGTCCACTTCATGAACCCGCCCTACCTGATCCGGACGGTGGAGCTGATCCGCGGTCCGCGCTCCAGCGACGCGGCGATCGGGGCGGCCCAGCAACTGCTGGCCGAGCTGGGGCAGACGCCGGTGCAGGTCGGCGACGGGCCCGGGTTCGTGATCAACAGGATCCTGCAGCGCGCCGTCAACGAGGCGGCCCGGATCGTGGCGGACGGCGTGGCCACCCCGGCGGCGGTCGACGCGGCGTTCACCGGCTGCCTCGGGCACCGGACCGGGCCGCTGGCCACGGCCGACCTGATCGGCCTGGACAACGTCGTCGACTCGCTGCAGGTGCTGCTGGAACGCACCGGCGACGAGGGGTACCGGCCGTGCGATCTGTTGCTGGCCAAGGTGAAGGCAGGCGAGTACGGCCGCAAGACCGGCCGCGGGTTCTTCGACTACGAGGGAGCGCAATGAGCACGTCGACCGCGCGTCCGGTGGCGGGTACTCCGTCCACGGCGGACGAGATCAGCACGAATCTGATCGGGTTCATCGCCGGGCAGGCGAAGACCCCGGTCGCCGCCGACCTGGACCTGTTCGGCTCCGGCCTGGTCTCGTCGCTGTTCGCGATGCAGCTGGTCAGCTATGTGGAGAGCACGTTCGGGGTCGCGGTGCAGGGGCCGGACCTGCGGCTGGACAACTTCCGCAGCGTGGCGGCCATCACCGGGCTGGTACTGCGGCTGCGCGGGGACGGCGACGGCGGGGCCAGCGGTGGCTGACCGGTACGCGGCCGCCGTGGAGCTGGTGGCCGATGCGGTCGGTGAGCGCGCCGGCGACTGGGACCTGGCCGGTGCCATCCCCGACGACGTGGTGCGGCGGCTGGCGGCCGGTGGGGTGCTCTGCCCGGACGTCCCGGCCGAGTTCGGCGGTCTCGGGCTGGGCGCCGGGGAGTTGGGCGAGTTCACCGCCGAGGTGGGCGCCCGCTGCTCGTCGCTGCGCAGCCTGCTGACCTCGCAGGGCATGGTGGCCTGGTGCCTGCGCCGGTTGGGCGCGCCGGGCCAGCAGGAGACCTGGCTGCCCCGGCTGGCCGGCGGGGCGGTGGCGGCGGTGGCGTTCAGCGAGCCGCAGGCCGGCAGCGACCTGGCGGCGATGAGCACCCGGATCACCCGGACCGGTGACCGGATCGAGGTGCACGGCAGCAAGGTGTGGGTCACCGGTGCGGCGTACGCGGACCTGCTGCTGGTCTTCGGGCGGCACGGCAGCGACGGCGGCGCGGCGGCGGTGCTGGTGCCGGCCGACGCGCCGGGGGTACGGGTGCGGCGGGTGCCCGACCCGATGGGCTGCCGGGCCGCCGGCCACGCCGACGTCACGCTCGACGGCGTCACCCTGCCCGCCGCCGATGACCCGCTGCTGGGTACCGGGTTGCCGCTGGACTGGCTGATCACCTCGGTGCTCACCCACGGCCGGCTCTCGGTGGCCTGGGGCTGCGTCGGCATCCTGCGGGCCTGCCTGGCCGCCGCCGCCGGGCACGCCGACCGGCGCCGGCAGTTCGGCGCGGTGCTGGCCGAGCACCAGCTCGTCGCCCGGCACCTGGCCGAGCTGTACGTCGCCGAGCAGGCTGCCACCCGGCTGTGCGAGCACGCCAGCCGCTGCCTGGACGACAACTCGCCGCTGCAGGTCACCGCGGCCATCGCCGCCAAGCACTTCGCGGCCACCCAGGCGGCCCGCGGCGCGGCGGCGGCCGTGCAGGTGCTGGCCTCGGCCGGTGCGCGGGACGGGCACGTGGTGGCCCGGGCGTACCGGGACGCCAAGCTGATGGAGATCATCGAAGGCAGCAGCGAGATCAGCCAGCTGCTGCTGGCCCGGCAGGCGCGGGAGCGGTGGGCATGAGCGCCGCAGCGCACACCGCGCCGATCGGCATCGGGGCGATCCACTGTGTCCTCCCCGACGAGCTGGTCAAGGTGGCGCAGCTGCCCGAGGTGGAGCTGCTCGGCCACGACGAGACCCGGTTCGTCGGCGAGTGCGGGGTGCACACCGTCGGGATGTTCGACGGCGCCGGCAACGGGGAGCTGGCCGCACGGGCCTGCCAAGAACTGCTGGCCGGCGCGCGGCAGCAGCCGGACGTGCTGCTGATGGTCGGCCCCCGGTCGCCGGATGTGCTGCTCGGCTCGGACGTGTGCCGGGTGCAGGCCGACGCCGGCCTGGACGCGGCGTTCGCGTTCACCGTGGACGGCCTGGGCTGCACCGGTTCCAGTGCCGCCTGGGCGCTGGCCCGGGACCTGCTGGTCGCCGACCCGGGCCGCAGCGGCGTGCTGATCACCCACGCCAGCCGCCCCACCGGCGTCGACCGGGTCCGCTACCCGGTGACCGTGATCGGGGACGGCGCCTACGCGATGACCATGGTGCGCGGCGGCCGGCCGGTGCTGCGCGCCCACCGGATGGAAACCGACGGCACCTTCCACGACCTGTTCCGGGTGGAGTACAAGCAGGCCCCCTGGTACGAGTGGCGGGAGGTCTGCGAGTCGCCCGACCGGTACCGCTTCGAGCTGGCGATGCACAGCCGGCAGCGGCTGGCCCGGATGGTCGACGAGGTGCTCGACGAGGCCCGAATCGACCGGGGCCGGGTGGCGGCGGCGCTCATGCAGAACGTCACCGCCTCGGCGTACGAGTTCTACCAGACGCTGCTGGGCATCCCCATCCACCCGGTGTGCCGGGCGCAGCTGGCCGACTACGGCCACCTGGGCGCGATGGACGTGGTGCTCAACCTCGACCGGCTGATGGCCAGCGGCGACGTGTCGGCAGGGGACCACGTGCTGGTCCTCAACAACAGCCCGGTGGCGGCCTGGGCTGTCACCCTCTGGCAGATGTGACGAGGAGCGACAAGGTGAGTTCCGAGACGGTCAAGTGCCTGGTCTGGGACCTGGACAACACGCTGTGGCGCGGGGTCCTGCTCGAGGACGGCGAAGTGCTGCTGGGCGACGAGATCCGCGCGATCATCGGCGCGCTGGACGAGCGCGGCATCCTGCAGTCGGTGGCCAGCCGCAACGACCACGACCACGCCTGGGCGCAGCTGGAGCAGCTCGGCGTGGCGGAGTACTTCGTCCTGCCGCAGATCGGCTGGGGCCGCAAGTCGGACGCGATCGCGGCGATCGCGCGAGCGGCTGAACTTCGCCCCGAGCACCATCGCGTTCATCGACGACCAGCCGGCCGAGCGGGCCGAGGTGGCGTTCCAGCTGCCCGAGGTGCGCTGCTACCCGGCCGAGCAGGTCGGCGAGCTGCTGGGCCTGCCGGAGTTCAACCCGGCCACGGTCACCGAGGATGCCCGTCGGCGGCGCACGATGTACCAGGCGGGGTTCGCGCCGGGACGCGGCGCGGGCCGAGTACGGCGGACCGGACGAGGAGTTCCTGCGCACGCTCGGAGCTGCGGATGCAGATCCGGCGGGCGGACCGGCAGGACCTGGCCCGGGTCGAGGAGCTGACCCTGCGGACCAGCCAGATGAACGCCACCGGCGTGCACTACTCCGACGCGGCGCTGCGCCGCCCTGCTCAACGACCCGGACCACGAGGTGCTGGTGGTGACGATGGAGGACCGGTTCGGCCCGCACGGCGCGGTCGGCATCATGCTGCTGGACAAGCAGCCGGCGGCCTGGCACCTCAAGCTGCTGGCCACCTCCTGCCGGGTGGTGGCCTTCGGCGCCGGTGCGGTGATCCTGAACTGGCTCTGCGACCGCGCCGCGGCGGCCGGCGTGCACCTGGTCGCCGACTTCCGGCGCACCGACCGCAACCGGATGATGGAGGTCGCCTACCGGTTCGCCGGGTTCGAGGACGCGGCGTGCGGCTGCGGCGCCGGCCTGGCGCCGGCCACCGACGGGGTACAGCGGCTGCACCTGCTCCCCCAGCGCCGACCGGCCCCCGCCACGATGACGGTGCACGCGGTCGACCTGACCAGCCCCGGTACCCAGTGGGGCGAGCCGGCCACGGCGCCGGTGGCGGTGGCCCGATGAGCACCACAACGCTCTACGAGTGGTTCGCCGGCACGGCGGACCGGCAGCCGGACGCTCCCGCGCTCGACCTGGGCGACCCGGTGCTGAGCTACCGTGAGCTGCGCCGCTGCGCCGAGGTGATCGCCACCGGGATCCTCGGCGCCGGCAGCCACCGGCCGGCCCGGGTGGCGCTGCTGGCCAGCCGCAGCCTGGTGGCGTACGCCGGCTACCTGGCCGCCGCCCGGCTGGGCGCCACCGTGGTGCCGCTGAACCCGGGCCACCCGGTCTACCGCAACCAGGTCATCTGCAAGGCCATCGGCCCGGACGTGCTGATCGTCGACGACGCGGGCGCCGCCCAGCTGGACGACCTGGCCGGGGCGGCCGGCGCGGTGCTGCGGCTCGGCGACGCCGACGTGCCGGCCGGTACGCCCGGCCCGCTGCCGGAGTACCGCACCCGCCCCGACGACGTGGCCTACGTGCTTTTCACCTCCGGCTCGACGGGCACGCCGAAGGGCGTACCGATCAGCCACCGCAACGCCTCCCCCTACGTGGCCCGCAACATCGCCCGGTTCGAGGTGGGGCCCGGCTGCCGGGTGTCGCAGACCTTCGACCTCACCTTCGACCCGTCGGTGTTCGACCTGTTCGTCACTTGGGGCGGCGGCGCCACCCTGGTGCCCCCCTCCCGCACCGACCTGCTCACCCCGGTCGACTACCTGGCCGACCGGGCCATCACCCACTGGTTCTCGGTACCGTCGGTGATTTCGGTCAGCGCCAACCTGGGCAACCTGCCCACCGACCGGGCCACCGTGCTGCGGCAGAGCATCTTCATCGGCGAGCAGCTGACCTACCGGCAGGCCCGCGCCTGGCGCGCGATCGCGCCGACCGCCCGCATCGACAACGTGTACGGCCCCACCGAGCTGACCGTGGCCTGCACCGAGTACCGGCTGCCCGCCGACCCGGCCGCCTGGCCGGCGACGTCCAACGACACCGTCCCGATCGGCCCCGTGTACGACTTCCTCGACCACGCGATCGTCGACCCCGACGGCCGCCCCGCCACCGTCGGGGAGCTGTGCGTGCGCGGCGTCCAACGGTTCAGCGGGTACCTCGACCCGGCCGACAACCGCGGCCGGTTCCTGGTCCCGGACGGCGGGCGGCTGGTCCCGGCCGGCGACGGCCGGCCGGGACCGGAGCACTACTACCGCACCGGTGACCGGGTCCGCTGGGAGGACGGCGAGCTGGTCCACCTGGGCCGGCTGGACCAGCAGACGAAGATCCGCGGCTACCGGGTGGAGCTGGGCGAGATCGAGGCCGTGCTGACCCGCCACCCGGACGTGACGCAGGCGGCGGCTGTCACGGTCCGCGAGGCCGACACCACCGAGCTGGTGGCCTTCTACACCGGCCGTCCCGTGCCCTACCCGCAGCTGGCCCGCTGGATGCGCACCTACCTGCCGGTCCACCTGGTGCCGCGCCGGCTGCACCACCGTGACGCGCTGCCCCTCAACGTCAACGGCAAGGTCGACCGCGGTGCGCTGCGGGACGCCGAGCTGTCCGGCACCGGCTGACGGGAGCGCAGATGTCTTTCCTGCGGGACCTGGTCCCCCCGCCCGGGCTGGTCCGGCTGCTGGCGGTCAGCAACCTGGCGAAGACCACGGCGCACGGCATCATCATGACGATCAGCGTGCTCTACTTCACCCGACTGGTCGGGATCGCGCCGGCCAAGGTGGGCCTGGCGCTGACCGTGGGCGCCGGGGCGGGGATGCTGTCCAGCGTGCCGGCCGGCCGGCTGGCCGACGTGCGCGGAGCGCGCGGCGTGACGGTCGCGCTGCTCGGCCTGCTGGGGCTGCTGACCTGGGGGTACACCCTGGTCAACGGGTTCGTCGGGCTGCTGGTGGCGGCCGCGGCGGTGCTCGCCGCCGAGTCCGCCGCCAACGCCGCCCGGGGCGGGCTGGTGGCTGCCCTGCTGGCGCCGGAGCAGCGGGTGAAGGCGTGGGCGTACATGCGCTCGATGGCCAACATCGGGGTGTCGCTGGGCGCCGTGATCGGCGGGTCGGCGCTGCTGCTGGACTCCCGGCCGGCGTACCTGAGCCTGCTGGCCCTGGCCGGGGCGCTGTTCATGCTCTCCGGGCTGGCGTTCCTGCGGGTACCGGCGGTGCCGGCGGCGCCGGCCCGGGACAGCGGCGACGGGCCGACCTGGGTGGTGCTGCGCGACGCGCCGTACGCGGCGGTGTCGCTGGTCAACAGCGTGCTGGTGATGAGCGACGCGATCCTCATCGTCGCGCTGCCGATCTGGATCAGCCGGCGTACCGCCGCACCGCCGGCCTTCTTCACCGTGCTGCTCCTGATCAACACGGCGACCGTCATCCTGTTCCAGGTACGGGCCAGCCGGGGCGCCGAAACCATCGGCGGCGGGGTACGGATCTGGCGCCGCGCCGCGCTGGTGTTCGCCGCCTGCTGCGTCATTTTCGCGGTGTCGGCGGGGCGGGGCGTCTGGCTGGCCGGCGCCATCCTGGTGGCCGGCACGCTGGCCCACGTGCTGGGCGAGATGTGGTACAGCGCAGGCGCCTGGTCGCTGAGCTACGGCCTGGCCCGGGACGGCGCGCAGGGCCAGTACCAGGGTCTGTTCGAGACCTCGACGCAGCTGGGCTCGATGGTCGCCCCGCTGGCCATCACCGGCGCGCTGGCCGGGCTGGGGTACGGCGGCTGGCTGGTCTTCGCGGTCGTCTTCCTGGCCGCCGGCTTCGCCGGGCAACCGGCGGTCCGGTGGGCGCAGCGCACCCGGCCGGCACCGGCGCAGGCCGCCCCGGACGCTGTCCCGGCGCCGGATCCGGTCGCGCCGGTGCTCGACCATCCCGTTGCCGTACCGGCGGAGCCGCTCGCGGCGACCGACACCTGAACCCTTCACGGAAGAGGCCACAGTGGACCTGAGTCTGTTCTACTTCGCCAACAACAGCAACGAGGACGAGGCCGACCGGTACCGGCTGCTGCGGGAGGGCGCCCGGTTCGCCGACGCCAACGGCTTCGTCGCCGTGTGGACCCCGGAGCGGCACTTCCACCCGTTCGGCGGGCTCTACCCGAACCCGGCGGTGACCGGTGCGGCGATCGCGGCGGCCACCGAGCGGGTACAGATCCGGGCCGGCAGCGTGGTGGCGCCGCTGCACGATCCGCTGCGCATCGCCGAGGAGTGGTCGGTGGTGGACAACCTGTCGCACGGGCGGGTGGGCGTGTCGTTCGCGTCCGGCTGGCACGCCACCGACTTCGCGCTGCGGCCGCAGAACTACGCCGACCGCAAGCGGATCCTCGGCGAGTACGTGGCCACCGTGCGCCGGCTGTGGCGCGGTGAGGCGGTCGCCGTCACCGACGGCGTCGGGGACACCCGGCAGGTGCGCATCTACCCCCGGCCGGTGCAGCCCGAGCTGCCGGTGTGGATCACCAGTGCGGGTGGGGTGGAGACCTTCCGGCTGGCGGGTCAGCTGGGTGCGGGCGTCCTGACCCACCTGCTCGACCAGGACCTGGACACCCTGTCGGTCAAGATCAAGGAGTACCGGGCCGCGCTGGCCGGGCGCCCGGACGCCGACGGCTGGCCCGGCCACGTGGCGCTGATGATCCACACCTACCTGGACGACGACGAGGACACCGCACGGGAGCGGGTGCGGGCCCCGCTGACCGAGTACATGCGCAGCTCGCTGGGGTTGATGAGCGGCTCCCGGCTGGACGGCAGGCGCACCGCCGACCTGTCGAAGCTGGCCCCCGAGGACACCCAGTTCCTGCTCGACCACGCCTTCTCCCGGTACTTCGAGCACGGGCTGCTGGGCACCGTGGCGAAGGCCGGGCGGGTGGTCGAGCGCTACCGCGACGCCGGCGTGGACGAGGTCGCCTGCCTGATCGACTTCGGGCTGCCCGCACAGTCGGTCCTGGCCGGCCTGGACCGCCTGGCGCAGCTGCGAAAGGAGTGCGCACAGTGACCGGCAACGGGACGGCGGCACCGCGCGCCGGGATCGTGGACCTCGACGTCGCCTTCCCGGCCGGCCGGCTCACGGTGGCGGAGCTGCACGAACGCTCCGGCGTCTCGGTGCCGGAAATCCTGGAGATCACCCACTGTCGCGAGTTCCCCGTGCTGGAACCCGACGAGCAGGCGTGGGAACTGGCCGTCGCCGCCGCCGGCACGGTGCTGGCGCGCACCGGCACCGATCCGGCCAGCATCGGCAAGGTGATCTACGCGGGCAGCGGCTGCTGGGACGCGCCGTTCTGGTCCCCGGCCGCCAAGGTCGCCGACGAACTCGGGATCACCGACGCGCACTGCTTCGAAGTGGTGAACTTCTGCAACGCGCTGCTGACCGGCGTCGAGATCGCGGTGGCCGGAATGGAGCCCGGCGGCCACGACTACACCCTCGTCGTCACCGGCGACCGGTTCAGTGACGTGGTCGACCGCGCCGACCCCGACGCCAAGGCGCTCTACAACTTCGGCGACGCGGCGGCCGCCGTCCTGGTCGCCTCAGCCGGCCACACGTTCGGCTATCTCGCCTCGTCGGCGCACACCGACCCCAGCTGGTGCGACCACTACGCGGGCGAGTACGACGAGGCCGGCATCCGGCTGCGACGGCGCAGCAACCGCAAGGGGCTCGCCGACGCCTACACCGACAACTACCTGGCGCTGGTCCGGCAGACCCTCAAGCGCGCCGGTCGCCCACTGACCGACGTGCGCCACCTGCTGGTCAACCAGAACGACCGCAACGTGCAGGACCGGCTGCTGCAGGCGCTGGACCTGCCGCCGCAGCGCAGCGTCTTCAACCACGAGCGGCTGGGCCACATGGGCTGCGCGGACACCGCCATCGCGCTGCGCCAGGTGTGGGACCGTGGCGAGCTGGCCGACGGCGACCTGATCCTACTGGCCACCAGCGGCATGGGCTTCAGCTGGTCGGTCACCGCACTCGAATACCGGGCAGGCTGACCATGGCACTGTCCACAGTGGTCACCGACACGCTGGACGACGTCGACCCCGACGAGTTCCTCGCGCTCGACCCGTCGGTCGGGGCGCTGGGCTGCCACGGTCGGCTGGTGCAGAGCTCGGAGGATCCCCGCTGGGAGCCGCGCTACGTGCTGGTCCGGGACGGATCACGGCTGTGCGCCGCGCTGCCGGTCTTCCTCGGCCTGGGCGAACAGTGGTCCGACCAGATCCACTCCCCCGCCGCCTGGGGATACCCGCACACCCCCGTACCGGAAAAGAGCGCCCTGATCGGTGGCCGGCTGGAGATCCGGGGCAGCCTGCGCTGCCGCGCCGAGCCGGCGGTGTTGGCGGCGGTCGCCGACGCCGTCGCCGGGCTGGCCGAGCTGCGCGGGCGCAGGCTGTTCCTCGGCTATCTCGACCCGGCACAGCAGCGGCTCGCCGAGGCGCTGTTCGGGCCGATGGAGTGGCTCGCGCAGTACGAGGACTTCGACTACCCCGAGTCGGTGGTGCTGGGCAGCACGGACGAACAGCCGTACAAGGTACGCCAGAACATCCGGGCCGACGAACGCCGGATGGCGCAGCACCGGATCACCGTCGACGCGGTGCCGTGGCAGCGGTACCAGGGCAGCGCCTGCGACCTCATCGCGGCGCACAACAACCGCCTGCAGACCACCGACCACCCGGCGCTGGTGCGCTACCGGATGGACCAGTGGGACGAGTGCCCTGAGGTCTGCGTCGTGGTGCTGCACGCCCGGGCCGGCGACGAGGAGGCCGCGGTGACTCTGCTGACCTTCCGCGACGAGCTGGAGATCTACGAGATCGGCCTGCCGGAACACATCGGCCCGGCCCGACGTGCGCTCTACGCGTGCCTGACCTTCCACGAGCCGCGGCGGTTCGCCGTCGCCCACGGGCTGCGCCGGGCCCGCGCCGGACTGGACTCGGCCACCACCAAACGGCAGCGCGGCGCCGAAGCGGTGCCACGCCGGTGCGGCTACGCACTGCGTACCCCCGGATGAGGCTCGGCAAGCCCGCAGGCGGAAACGGAGGCAGGTCGTGGGACTACCAACGCGCAGCGACCGGACGGCGCTCGATCCGGCCACGTTCAAAGAAGCCATGTCATACCTGGCCGCCCCGGTGGCGGTGGTGACGACGCGGGACGAGGCCGGCGGGCCGTGGGGCTTCACCGCCAGTTCGGTGATGTCGGTGTCGCTGAACCCGCCGCTGCTCGCCGTCGGGGTCGCCGGCGACTCCAGCTGCCTGGCGCCGCTGACCGGGGCCGCCCACTTTGCGGTGAACCTGCTCGGTGAGGCGCACCGGCAGGTCGCCCGGCGCTTCGCCACCCGGGGCATCGACCGCTTCGCCGACCAGGACTTCGTGGCGTGTCCGCAGACCGGTGTGCCGCTGCTGGCCGGTGCCCACGCGACGGTGGCGTGCCGGCGGGTGGAGCGCATCCGGGCCGGTGACCACTACCTGCTGCTCGGCGAGCCGGTCGCGGTGTCCCGCCAGCCCACGGCGCACCCGCTGCTGTGGTACCGGCGGGGATTCCACGTCGCCCACGAACTGCCCTGAGCCCGCCATGCGAACGGTTCTGCTGGTGCCGGGAGCCTGCCACGGCGGATGGTGGTTCGAGACGGTGACCGCCGAACTGTCGCGGCGCGGGCAGCACGGCGCAGCGCTGACCCTGGCCGGGCTGGGCCCCGACGGGCTCGACGGCGCCGGCCCGGTCACCCTCGACACCCACGTCGACCAGGCCGTCGCCGCCGTCACGGCGGCCTGCGACGCGACCGGCCGGCCGGTGGTGCTGGCCGGCCACAGCTACGGCGGCATCGTCATCACCGCTACCGCCGACCGGGTACCCGACCGGATCCGGGCACTGGTCTACCTCGACGCCTTCCTCCCCGAGGACGGCGACAGCTGCTGGTCCATGACCAGCGACGAGCAGCGCGACTGGTACATCCACGGCGCCGCACGGACCGGTCTGGCGGTGGACCCGCAGCCGTTCTTCGACCAGCGGGCCCGGCCCCATCCGCTGGCCACGCTGGTGCAGCGGGTGCGGCTGCGCGGTGCCTGGCGGCAGGTGCCCGGCAAGACGTACGTCGCGGCCACCGTGTGGCCCGGCGGCCTGGCCGGCTCGCCGTTCGTCGGCACCGCCCGGCGGGTCGCGGCCGATCCGGACTGGGCCTACCTGGAGTGGCCGACCACCCACAACATCCTCGGCCGCGGCCCCGGTCCCGTGGTCGACCTGCTACTGGCGGGCGGCGGCCATGATCGTCCGACGCGGGTCAGGCTGCCGGACGACGTCGTCTGAGTTGCCGGCGCACCAACCTGATCAGCCGGTACTCTCTGGACAGCCGACTACGACGTCGAGGGCTGCGGGGAAGGCGGGGCGGTCGACGATGGTCGAGGATCGCTGCTGTTGCCCGGTGGTGTCGATGCGTTGCCGGCACTGGACGGGGACGTGCCGGAGCTGGGCGTCACGACAGGACTGACCGAGGCATAGGGGGCGGCACCGCACAGTGGATAGGCCCACACCCATTGCCCGTTGCCTGGGCTCTGGCACAGCGCCGGGTCGCCGAGCTGAACGAGATGCCCATACTGGTCGTAGACCTGCACGCCGCGCAGGGGCTGGCCGTCCGATCCGTACGGGAACAGGTCACGCACCGGGGGCGGTCCGGGGTTGTAGTCGTCGGGGGTCGATGAGCTACCGCCGAACGGCAGGTTCGCCAGGACCAGGATGAGCAGGAGGGCGTTCGCGGCGAGGAGGAGGTGGCGCAGGGGTATCCCTCGCCACCGGGCGGGGGCGTCGGCCGGCCGGTCGAGCGCGAGGCTGGTGCGGTTGCCGAACCACACCGAGAACCCGATGACCACCAGGGCGAACAGGGTGCCGACGGCCTCGTTGCCGCCGACTGCGGGGAACAGGCCACTCGCGCCACTACCGCCGATACCGAGTACATCCAGGACGAGCAGGGCCGACAGGTATCCCCGCAGGACCCACCAGCCCGGGCGGAGCAGCCGGCCGAAGGTGCTCAGCGTCGGGTAACCGAGCCAGCCACCGACGCGGGCGTCAGCCCGGCGCGCAGCCGCGCCGACGCGGGCTTCAGCCCGGCGCGCAGCCGCGAGCGCCGGGGCCAGCTGGACCGCCAGCGGCGGCCGGGACGCCCGACCCGTGGTGCGTTCGGTGATCAGGGCGGCGGCCCGCAGCTCGGCGGCGTAGCTCGCCGGACTGCCCAGCCGCTGGGCCAGCGGGCCGGTGTCCTCGGCCCAGACCTCGGCCAGGTGGTCGGGCAGGTCTTCGAGCAGCTCCTCCCGGACGTCTTCGGGCAGGTCGGACAGGGCCGCACGGACGCCCTCCAGATACTGCGCGACGCTGTCCCGAGTGCCGGCGGGCACCGTACTCATACCGCTCCTCCCGGTGCCGACGCAGCCCCCGCGAGCAGGCTGTCCATGGTGGTGGCGAAGGACTTCCAGACTTCGCCGGACCGGCCGAGCTGAGTACGCCCGGCCGTGTTGAGCGCGTAGTACTTGCGGTGCGGGCCTTCCTCGCTGGGTACCACGTAGGTGGTCAGCATGCCGGCCTGGAACAGCCGGCGCAGCGTGCCGTAGACCGAGGCGTCACCGACCTCCTCCAGCCCGGCGACCCGGAGCCGGCGCAGGATGTCGTATCCGTAGCCGTCCTCTTCGCGCAGCACCGCGAGGACGGCGAGGTCGAGCACGCCCTTCAACAGTTGCGTGGTATCCACGCCATGCAGACTAGTGCGCTATACGCGGTACCGTCAACAGCACACTACCGCGTGGCAGCGCCGGCGACACGAGCCGAGTTTCCGCACAGTGAACAGAAGCCTTGAAGACCGTCCATCCCCCGGCTTAGGGTCACGGGGCGCGGGACGCGGACTCGCCACCCACAGCGCCGGGCCGGGCCCGCCGCTTTGGCTGGACCGGGGTTGGGGGTGGGCGGTGTCGGAGCGGTTCGCAGGTATCGTCACCCGCTCGTTGCGTCGTGAATTCTCCACAAAGGATGGACCTGCGCGGGTCGCCGTCAACGACCTGAACCTACGGATCGAACCTGGCGACCTGGTGGCCATGCTGGGTCCCAACGGCGCCGGCAAGACCACCACGGTACGCATGCTCACCGGCCTGCTCCGGCCCACATCGGGCAGCGCAATGATCAACGGGTACGACGTGGCCCGCGAACACCGCCAGGCGGCGCACGGCTGCGGCTGGAGCCTCGGCGGCGAACTCGGGCTCTACCCACGCCTGACGGCGACCCAGAACCTCACCTTCTTCGGCCTGATGTACGGCATGCGCGGCCGCGCGCTCCGCAACCGGGTGGCGGCCCTGCTGCACGAGGTCGACCTGACCGACCGCGCCCGCGAACCGGTCAGCACGTTCTCCCGGGGTATGAAGCAGCGCCTGCACCTGGCCCGGGCCATCCTGCACGATCCGCCGGTACTCATCCTCGACGAGCCGTCGGCGGGGCTGGACCCGCAGTCGGCCGCGGCGATGCGCACCCTCGTCCGCAGGTTCGCCGACGAGGGACGCACCGTGCTGCTCACCACGCACGACATGCGCGAGGCGGAGGAGTTAAGCGAGCGCGTGGTACTGATCAGGGACGGTGCCGTGCAGGCCGAGGAGACGGCCGCGCAGCTGCGGCTCCGCGCGGCCGGCCAGCTGGGCTACCGGGTGGAGGTCGTCTGGCAGAGCGCTGACGAGCCGGTACCGGACTGTTCGGACTGCCCCGCACTGCTGGCCGAGGAGAGCGTCGGCGGCGCCAGTCGGCTGCGGGTACGCGACGGCGGTGCCGCCGCGCAGTGGGTGCTGGCGAACTTCGGCGCCCGGGTGGCGAGCGTCTCGGTCACCCTCCCCACCCTCGAGGAGGTCTTTCTCGACCTGGTGGGCAACCGCTGATGTGGGCGCTCGTGGCCCGCAGCGCCGTCGACCAGTTCCGCAGCCAGGCGATCAGCCCGCTGTCACTGTTGGCGGCGCTGGCCATGCCGTTCGTCCTGGCCTTCGTCGTGCACGGATTCGCCGGCGGGGCAACCGATCCGGCCCGCGCGGTGGGTATCGCCGGCGTGGGCATGCTCAACGCCGTTGTCGTGGATCAGCTCGTCGCGCTCACCAGCGAGAAGCGTTGGCGCACCCTGACCGTTGCCATGGCCAGTCCGCAGGGGATGGTCCGGGTGGTGTTCGGCCGCCTGATCGGCGTGGGCCTGCAGTCGCTCATCTCGCTGCCCGGCACCCTCGTCTTCCTGGTTGCCATCTGGGGCCTGGTACCCGGCTTCGACTGGCTGCGGTGGTTGGTCGGCGGCGTGTGCCTGGCGGTGACCACCACGGCGGCGGTGGGCCTGCTCGGCTACTTCCTCCTGCGGTACCCCTTCTCCCCCGGCGCCACCAACGGTCTGGCCGGCATCCTGATCGCGCTGAGCGCCCTGTTGGTGCCGGCCAGTGCGCTGCCCGACGGCGTGCGTCCGATCTCCTGGCTCGTGCCGTCGTCGCACGTCATGACCTGGGTCGGCGGCGGCGGAACCGGGCAACTTCTGCTCGCCCTGGGCGAAGCCGCGGCCGCCTACCTGGTGATCTACCTGTCGCTTGAGCGGGTCCAGTGGCTGGCCCGTGAACGCGGCAATCTCCTGGAGCCCTGACCATGTCGCCGGAGCGTTTCGTACAGGGCGCCGTCCTGTCCTACCGGGCGCTGTTCAGCTGGCTCAATCCGGTGGGCTACCTCAGTTCGCGGGTCATCCGTCCGATCGGACTGGCGATCACCTTCGGCGCCGTGGGGGCACACTACGGGGTCCGGCTCGGCTGGGTGGTGATCGGCGCAGGCATGCTGGCCGGCGCACACGCCGTGGTGTTCGGCGCGGCGCTCTCGGTCGGCAACGAACGGGTCTACGGAACGCTCGACATCTGGCTGGCCAGCCCGCAGAACAAGCTGGCCGCCCTCTGCCAACGCGGCCTGCCACACCTGGTGGACGGGGTGTTGGGTGGGACGATCACCTACCTGGTGTGCGCTCTGCTGTTCCGGACGCTTCCGCTGCCCGTGCCGCTGTTCGTCGCCGTGCTGCTCCTCGGGCTCCTGGCGCTATCTGGATTTGGCGTGCTCATCGGCGGTGCGGCGATGGTGGTGACCGACATCTTCGTCATCCCCAATCTGGCCTACCTGGCGATCGTGCTGCTGTCGGGAACGCTGGTCCCGACGGCCACGCTGCCCAGGCTGGTCCGGCCGCTCGCGCAGGTATGTCCGACGTACCACGTCATGCGGTACGCCGTCGGCCCACATCACGGTGGCGCCGGGCTGCTCACCGCTGGGGCGTGGGAGCTCGGTACCGGCCTTGTGTGGTTCCTGCTCGGCTCCGTGGCCGTCCGTACCGCGGTCAGCCGGGCACGCCGCTGAAGCCCCCTGGATCACCGGATCCGGGAAGGCTAACCGAAGGGAGGAGCCATGAACAACGTCATCGAGGTGGACGCAGTCGACGCCGTGGACGCGGTCGACGCGGTCGACGCGGTCGACGCCGTGGACGCAGTCGACGCGGTCGACGCCGTAGACGCCGTAGACGCGGTCGACGCGGTCGACGCCGTAGACGCCGTAGACGCGGTCGACGCAGTCGACGCGGTCGACGCCGTAGACGCCGTAGACGCCGTAGACGCCGTAGACGCGGTCGACGCGGTCGACGCCGTAGACGCCGTGGACGCGGTCGACGCCTAGTGGCCGCTCAAGTCTGGGGCGTGGGCGCTTCGGCGTCCACGCCCCTCCCCGAGGAGGTTACGAGGATGCCGTACCGCGAAGCCAAGCTGGACACGGCGCGACGCAGCGCGCTGGCGATCACCCACGACGACGACATCGAGGCGTTGTACCTCGCGGGCAGCCTGACCGCCGGGCTCGGCAGCCCGACCAGTGACGTGGACGTCTTCGCCGTCAGCCGGACGGACACCCGTCCGGTCACCCGGCAGGCCACCGTGGGCGGTGAACGGCTCGACATCGAGATCTATTCGCGTAGCTGGTTCGAGGACGTCGTCGACCGGGCAGCCGCCTGGACCATCACCCGCAGCGACCTCCGCTCGAAGGGGCTGAGCCCGCTGGAACTCGACGTGCTGCTGCGGCTGCGGCAGAGCGAGATCCTCAAGGACTCCCCCGAGTTCCAGCGGCTGCGGGCGAGGCTCAGCGGGCTTGAGGAGCGGCTACGCCAGTTGGCGATCTCCCGCTGGGGGTTGTTGGTGAACGGCGACCTCAGCGACTTCCGGGGTGCGGTGGCCGACCGCGACTTCGAATCAGCCGCCCTGGTGGGCCAGACCATGCTGGTGTACGCCGGGAAGGCGGTGGCGGCGGCCGCGGGCGACCTCTACTACGGACCCAAGTGGGTGTACCGGCAGCTGCGTCGTAGCCTGGGTGCGGGCTTTCCCTGGGACCGCTACCGCTACCTCCAGTGCGGCAGCTGGGCCGTCGAGGAGCCCGAAGCGGGCGCGGCCGACGTCATCGCCCTGACCCAGACCCTCAACGTCGCGGCCCAGACAATGGGTTGGCACGGCACGGATGTCGCGGCCTGGCCGCACTGGCTGCGCCAGGACGGTCGCTATCAGCGCGATTCGGCATTCAACGCCATCCACCTGACCGACGGCGTCCTGCTCAACAACGAACTGCAGGCGCAGTACGTCGTTGCCGACCACGTCGGCCTGATCTGGGGGCTGTGCAACGGGCGTGCCGAGAAGGAGATCGTCGACGCGGCCCTGGCACTGCTCGGCCCGGCCACGCCGGTCGGGCAGCAGCCGCTGACCGCGCCGCGGGTCCAGCGCATCCTGGCCACCCTGGTGGCCCGTGGCCTGGTACACGACACGGAGGCCCCGGTCACGGACGTCCCGGGATGAGCTCCGGGACGGCTGTCGCCGACGATCTGGTGGAGGTCGGCCACCACTGGTCCCGCGAGGCGGTCCGGCTCGGTGCGCGGTACGCCCAGTCGTTCGTGGAGGCCAGTGCCGACCTGCGGCTGGACTCACGGCTGTGGCGCGGCGCGGTGACCGCAACCGGAGCGAGCATCACCCGCCGGTACGGGCTGGGCCTGCTGGTCCACCACCGCGGCGCCTGGAAGTACGCCTTCGCACCGCTGCACCAGCCGGACCAGATCGCCGGCCGGCTGGCCGAACTCGGCCTCGGTGTGGCGCGAGCCGCTCGACCGCTGCACCTGGCCGAAGGCTTCGACACCGAGCCGGTGGCCGTCGAACCGGTCCCGGACAGTGCTCTGGCCGCCGGGCCGCCCGGGACCGCCGTGCGGTTCATCCGGGACTACTTCCGGCAGCGCCGGGTGGTCGTGGACTCCGCGGGCACCTGCGCGGCGCAGGTGATCCGGGGCGGCCGGCAGCGGGCCACCGCCACGGTGGTCGACGGCGCGCAGCGTACCCGTGCGTTCAGCCGGCGCAGCTGCCCGACCTGGCGGGCCGACAGCGCCGATCCGGGACAGTCGGCTGCGGCCACCGAGTTGGTGCAGGCCGCCGTGGCGGCGGCGCACGCGCTGCTGTCGACACCGTCGCTGGGCGAACGGCGTACCCCGGTCGTCTTCGCGCCGAGGGCCGGAGCGGCGCTGCTGCACGAACTCGTCGGGCACGCCCTGGAGGCCGACAATGTCGCCCGGCAGTCCGCCTACGCCCGGGGGCTGATGGGGAGCCGGCTGACCGACGCGCCCCTCACCGTCGTCGACGATCCCGGCCTGCCCGACGGGATCGGCAGCCGCGACGTCGACGACGACGGCCAGTCGTACCGGCCGACCCGGCTGGTCCACGACGGGGTGGTGGTGGGGCAGCTGACCAGCTTGCGGATGTCGGGAAGCTGGGACGGCGCCGAGCCGCAGGGCGACCACCGCGCCTTCGCCGGGAGGCGGGAGAACTACCGGCACACCAGCCTGCCGCGCGCCTCCAACACCGTCGTCGCCGCCGGGCCGGACGATCCCACCGACCTGTACGCGCCTGCGCCGGGCGGGGTGCTGGTGGTGCGGGCGCTGGGCTCCGGCGAGTTCCATCCGACGCGTGGCGAGTTCTCCTTCTCCGCCGCCGAGAGCCACTTCCTGACCCCCGACGGGCACTGCCTGCCGCTGCGTGACGTCTACCTCTTCGGCGACGTCCACCAGACCATCGCCCGGCTGAGCGCGGTCGCGGGCGACGTGGCCGGTGACAACGTCACCTGCCGCAAGCAGGGCCAGTCACTGCTGATCGGGCTGTACTCGCCGACCATGCGCTTCGACGACCTGCACTGGCGGTGCTGACGTGGACCGGGAGGGGGCACTGCTGCGGGCGGTGCACGGCGTCGAGGCGCTGGCCGGTCAGGCCCGCTCCGGCGAGCTGGCCGACGCCCTGGCCCTGACCACCTTGCAGCGCAGGCATGTGCTCTCCGGGGAGCAGGTGCGTTCCGGGGCGGTACAGGAGCAGACGGAGGGGGTCCTGCGGCTGGCGGCCGGCGGGCGGGACTGCCACGTCGCCTGCGACGGCGACGGTCGAGGAGTGGCGCACCAGGTCGTCGCGGCCGCCCGGGCGATCGTCGGGCACGGCCGCCGGTACTTCGACTGGCCGGTGCCGGAACGGGAGCGGCCGTGGGATGCCGCCGCCCACCTCGACCCGGACCTGGCCGGGTCGACGCAGCCGCTGGGCGACCTGCACGCCGCCCTGGACCGCGCCGCCGTCGGGCTCGGCGACCAGTGCGGCGTCACCCTCCGGCTGCGCGACTGCGTCGTCTCGCAGCAGTGGACGGGCACCGCCTTCGCCTCGTCCGCCGGGTCAACCGGCCGGTACGGTCGGGACAGCAGCGGACTGCGGGTCACCTTCGAGCTGTCGGTGGCGGGCGAGCAGACGACGGTATCGGTCGAGGCCCACACCACCCGGGTCGGCGACGTCGCGGTGGCCCAGCTGTGCCGGGAGGCGGCCTGGCGCGGGCACGCCGGACTGGCGGCGGCGTCGACCGAGCAGCCGCGTGGGGCGCTGCTGCTCACGCCCGGGGTGTCGGCCACGCTGGTGCGGACGGTGCTGCGCGACCACTTCGAACGGGACACCGCCATGGCCGCCGACGTCCCGGCGGTATCCGGCGGCGAGCGGTGCACCCTGGTGGACGCTCCGGATGCGGCCGGGGGCGCGCACAGCCGGCCCTTCGACGACGAGGGGGTGCCGAGCCGGACCCGGACCCTGCTGGGCGCCGACGGCCGTTGGGCTACGCTGGCCAGCCGCGGATCACCGGCTCCGGCGGCCGGCGCACTGGTGCTCTCCGGTACCAGCTCCCGGGTTGCCAGCGTGGTGCCCGCACCGTATCCGTCGAACGTCCGGCTCGCCGGTGCGGACCTGCCGCTGCCGGCGGGCTACACCGGGTACCTGGGCTACTCCGTGCGCGGCGAGGGGACTCAGGCAATGCTGGCCGGCGAGAAGCTGACCCTGCGGCTGGACACGGCGTACCTGCGAGCGGGTGTGGTCGTCCGGCGCACCGCGCCGACGCTGCTGCGCCTCACCGGCGCCGAGCTGGTGGGCCGGTTCACCGGTGTGAGCCGGCCGCAGTACCACCGGTCGTGGGGCAGCTGTTCGACCGCGGCTTGCTGGGTCAGCCTCGCCCTCCCCGACTGACCGCCCGCCGGTCGCCCCGGCCGGTCACTGCCCCGTTGGCGGTCCGCCCAGCTGCGCCGCCAGGAAGGTGAGCCGGTCTGCGGCGGCCTCCACCAGGGACCGGTGGCTGCGGTACGCGTGGCCCACGTCGGCCTCCTCGTGGTAGAGCACGAGGTCCGCACCGTCGGCCGCGCGCAGGGCGGCGCACATCTTGCGGGCATGGGCCGGCGGTACCCGGGTGTCCCCGGCTCCGGCCACCAGCAGGGTGGGTGGATAGCGCCGACCCGGTACAACGTTGTGGTAGGGCGAGTAGGACAGCAGCGCGGCCAGATCCTCCGGATCGTCCGGCGAACCGTACTCAGCCAGCCACGACCGGCCGTCGCCGAGCAGCGGGAAACGCACCAGATCGGCCACCGGCGAGGCCACCGCGCAGGCGCCGAAGAGGTCCGGCGAAGCGACCATGGCGGCGAGCGCCACCAGCCCACCGTTGGACACGCCGGTGACGGCGAGCCGGTCCGGAGTGGTGATCCCGGCAGCGGTCAGGTATTCGGCGGCGGCCAGCACATCGCGTACGGTGTCGAGCTTGCCCCGTCCCGCACCGGCGTGGTGCCACTGCGGTCCACGGTCTCCGTCGCCACGGATGTGGGCGAGGACGTAGACGCCTCCCCTGCTCACCCAGGCGTGCGCGTCGGCGCGGTAGCTCAACCGCATGGTGCGGCCGAAGCCGCCGTAGACGGTGAGGATGGTCGGCGCCGGCCGGGCCGTGTGCTCAGCGCTGAGGACGGTCAGCCCGACCGGGGCACCGTCCGGCGCGGTGCAGCGGTGCCGGGTCGAACGCACCGGACGATGGCGGCCGCCCGGCTCGGACCATGGCCGGGCGCCGACCTCAGCCGCCGGGGTGCCGACGCTGACCCGGTACACCTGCGGCGGTGTACCCGGATCCGTGTAGTCGAACCAGACCGGTGCGGTGACGCCGTCGCCGGGCCCCGCGGTCATCAGTCCGACGCTGCCCCGACCGGGCAGCGGCAGCGGTCGCACCGGCCCGGGCCGGTCCAGGTCGGCGGCGACCAGTTCGCTGACCCCGTCCCGGGTACGGTGTAGGACGGCGGTGTGGCCCGCGAGGACGAACTGCCGGATGACGGCGGCGGAGTCCGCGGGCACCACCAGCCGCCACCGGTCGCGCTCCGGGTGCCGCGGATCCAGCTGGTACAGCTCGCCCGTCTCGGCCCGGTCGTGGCTGAGCACGCAGACCCCGTTGCGCTGGTCGAAGCGGGGGGTGGCCACCGACCGGCCGGCGGGGTGGATCAGTCGGGGCCGCAGCCCGGCCGGGTCCGGCCCGGCAAGCTCCGCCAGCCAGATCGCGTTGCGCGGTTCCGCGCCGTACCGGACGACGAGCAGCAGCCGGCCACCGTCCGGGGATACCAGCGGGGTGAGGAAGGCGGGCCCGTCCCCGTCGGGTACCCGCCAGAGCAGCACCGGCGGCCCCCCGTCGAGGTCCGCGGCGTACAAACCCGGCCCGTCCCCCTCCGCGCTGCTGCGCCCGTAGAGCAGCGCCCGCGGCCGGCCGGACTTCTCGACCAGCCACGCCGGGGTGGCGCTGCGTACGTCGGGCAGGGTGCGCAGGATCCGCCCGGTGTCCGGGTCCCGCACGGTGAGGTCGCCGGTCTCGGCGCCCCCGTGACAGACCAGGGTGGCCACCCGGGAACCGTCCGGTGCCACGCTCCACACGCTCAGGTGCGCCGAGCCGGCCGGCTCGGTGGCCGGGTCCAGCACGGTGCGCTCGGCGCCGTCGCGGTCGCGCATCACCAGCGCGGCCACCTGCCCCTGCGGTGGTCGGCGGGCGAAGAACAGCCGGTCGCCCCGCACGGTGGGTACGCTCGCCCAGCCGTGGCCGGTCAACTCGCGCAGCGCTTCGCGCCACCGGGCGCGCGCCGGCTGGCCGCCCATCCAGTCGGTGTACGCGCGGGTCCGGGCCGCCACCCAGTCCCGGGTGCCGTCGTCGTCGTGCTCCAGGTGCCGGTACGGGTCGGCCACCGCGGCCGCCGGATCGGTTGTCATCGTGGCGGTACGGTCGCCGCGTCGCGCAGCAGGCCGACCGGGGCGAAGGTGGCGTAGTAGGCGTCGATGTCGGCCCGGGGTACCGGCCGACCGGCCGCGTCGAGCAGCTGTGCGGCCAGGTCCACCGCCTCGGCCCGGTTCCGGCCGTGCGCCACCGCCCAGAGCAGGGTGCCGGGCAGGCTGACCCGGGCGGTCCGGCGCCCGGGTCGCAGCAGCAGCACGGAGGTGTCGGTGGCGAGCGGGACCGCGAACGGGTCGCGCTGCGGCAGCTGCGGATCGGCCGGCACAGTGGGCTGGTAGGTCCAGCCGGTGGCCGCCATCACCAGCAGGTCCTGCGCCAGCCAGAGCAGCTGGCGGGGGTCGGCTGCGCCCGGTCCGGTCACCATCTCGGTGACCGTGGATCCGAGGTCGTCACCGACGGTTCTGGCCCAGCGGGTCCACACCCACTTCTGTCCCAGGTAGACGTCACCCCGGGCGGCGAGGTAGGCCTCAGCGGCCACCAGCAGCGCCTGCCGGGCGACGTATCCGGCCGCCCCGTGCTCGCCGACTTCCAGGAATCCCTCGGCGTCCTCGACGTGGTTCTCCGCTTCGCCCGCCAGCGCTGCCACCACCAGCCGTACCAGTCCCGCTTCCGGTGCGCGCACCTGCGCGACGTGGCCGGCCAGCGTTCCGTCGTCGACCAGGATGTCGCCCAGTACGAGGCGTACCACCGGGTCGAGGATGCGCCGCCCGACGGTTGTCAGCTGGGACTGGTCGGTGTCGGTGACGGTGTAGCCGGTGCACAACTGCACCCGGTCGGCGAGCGACGCCGACGACCAGTAGCGCAGGTCCACCCGGTGCCCGTCAACGAGGACCTGGTCGCCGGGGCGGGGCGGTGGACTGTCCATCACCACGTGCAGGTCGACGTCCGACTTCGGGGTACCGAGCCCGGCCAGCGGCGCCCCGCCCAGGAACGCGGCGCGTGCCTCCACTGTGGACAGTACCTGGTGAGCCAGCGCGCGGGACCGCTCGACCAGCTCGACCAGGCGCGGCGGGTATCGGGTGATCATGGATGCCTCTCCGGGAGCTGGCGGTCGGGAACCCGGTGCGGGTTCCCGACCGCTACGGCTTACAGGACGTGCGCCGGGGTCGTCTCGACCTCCACGATTGCGTCACCCATGTCTGTCACCTCCTTTCGTCTCGACCGGTTCCGGCGGGTTCACCGGAGTCTGGGTCGGGCCAGCGGCCCGGTCTCATTCGAAGTCGTCGAAGCCGTGTCGTCGGGCCCGCCGGGCCTGGACGGCGATCAGGCCGCAGGCCGCGACGGTCCAGCCGGCCCCGACGGCCAGCTCGGCGAGCAGCTGCGCGTGCCAGGGCCGGCCGGCCAGTTCGGCGCGTACCGCGGCGAGGCCGTGCCGCAGCGGCAGCGCGACGCCCAACCACCGCAGCCAGGCGGCCCGCTCGGGCGGGACGAGCACCCCGCAGGCGAGCAGGATCAGGTACGCCATGATGTTGCCCAGCAGCACGTCGGCCCGGCGTCCGACGGCGAGCGCGCCGACCGCCAGCCCGGTGCCGGTCGAGGTCAGCGCCATCGCCGCAAACAGCGGCAGCGTCCGCGCGATCGCCGGCAGGTCACCGGCGGGGAGTAGGAGCGGGCCGCCGACGACCAACGCGACAACGGCCGATCCGAAACCGACCAGCGGGTACGGTGCGGTGCGGGCGAGGAGCACCAGCGCGGGTGGTACCACGCCCGACCGGAGCCGGGCGAAGGTGCCCCACTGCTTGTCCGCCATCGGTACGTCGCAGACGGCCACCACGGTGGTCAACGTCATCACCGCGGCCAGCGAACCGACGAACGCGAACCGGGCACCGGCCGTACCGGCCAGCGCCCGGCCGAGCAGTCCGAAGAACAGGCACTGCAGCACCGCCCTCGGCAGGACCGCGGTGAGCAGGATCGGCAGCGGTGCGGCGGCGCGGTACTCCCGCCAGCCCAGCCGCGCCGCGCCGGCTGTCCGCCAGGTCCAGTCAGACCAGTTCAATGGTGCCCCGATCCCGTGCCCGGCGCAGCACCCGGGCGAAGGCGACCCGGGCCAGTGCGAGGTAACCGAGGCCGAGCAGCGCCGCCACGCCCAGCTGGCCCCACCGGGTACCGCCGGTCAGCAGGAACAGCTCGACCCAGCGGAAGCTGAACAGCAGCGCGACCCAGCGCAGCCACAGCGGTAGCAGTTCGGGTGGGATGAGCATGCCGCCGAGGATGAACACCGGGTACATGAGCGCGCTGGACAGCTGTGGGCCGTGCCGGGTGAGCAGGAACAGGCTGGCCAGCAGCGTACCGAGGCCGGTACCGGAGAGCACGACGACCAGGCAGCCGACGATCAGCGCACCGGCCCCGTACCCGGCCGCCGGCAGGCCGAGCAGGACCGCGACAGCGACCGCGGTGACGGCGGTGGCGGTACCGCTGAGCAGGGTTGCGGCCAGGCACTTGCCGCCGAGGACGAGCCACGGCGAGCGCACGCCGGTGAGCGCGGCGGCGAGCGTACCGAGCGCCCGTTCCCGGCGCAGGATCCCACCGGCGGACCAGATGGTCGAGGCCCACAGCGAGGTGAGCACCACGCCCAGCACAGCGGCCTCGGCGGCCGCGCCGGTGGGCCGGCGGGTGAGGACCACCGCGACCAGCAGGACGGCCGGCTGGATCACGCTGACGACCAGGGCCGGCTGGCTGGACAGCAGTGCGCGCGCCTGCATCCGCGCGCTGCTGGTCAGCACCCAGAGGCCGTCGGCGAGTCGTTCACCCATCACGGCGCTCACGGTCGAAGCGGGCGTAGACGTCCTCCAGCCGCAGGCTCGCGACGTCGACCGAGAGGATGTGGCGGCTGCGCAGCACCCGGCCGAGGTGCTCGACCGAGTCGGCGTCCCAGTCCCGGACGCGCAGCCGCGCCGTCCAGGTCGGCCCGTCCTGCGCGACGTCGTCGACGGCGACCGTGCCGGCCGGCGCGACAGGACCGTCGTCCCAGCTGCCCCGCCCCCGGACGGTCACCGTGGCGGTGTACCCGGCGGTGCGCGCGAAGTCGGCGACCGACATGTCGCCGATCACCTGCCCCCGGGCGAGCAGGACGACCCGGTGCGCCAGGCGCTCGATGTCCAGCAGGTAGTGGCTGGTGAGCAGCACCGCCACGCCGGAGGCCGCGAGCTGCCCGACGGTGCCGCGCAGCCGCTCCGCCTCCGCCGGGTCCAGTCCGAGGGTGGGCTCGTCGAGCAGCAGCACGCCGGGGCGGGTGATCATCGCGATGGCGATGTGCAGCCGCTGCCGCATGCCCTTGGAGAAGGTCTCGACCGGCTGGTCAGCCACCGCTGCCAGCCCCACCTCGTCGAGTGCCGGTGCCATCCGGTCGGCCAGCTGACGCCGGCCGAGACCGTTGACCATGGCGAAGAAGCGCAGATTCTCGGCGGCGCTGAGCCGGCCGTAGAGGCCGCGGTCGCCGCCGAAGACCACCGACATCACCGCGCGGGCGGCGCGCGGCCGGGTGACCACGTCGTGGCCGAGGACCCGGACACGGCCCGCGGACGGCAGCAGCAGCGTGGAGATGACCTTGGTCAGCGTGGTCTTGCCGGCCCCGTTGTCGCCGAGCAGGCCGACGACCTCACCCGACCCGACGGTCATACTCACGTTGTCGAGGGCCGACACGCGCCTGCGGCCGAACCGGTATTCGCGGCACAGCTCCTCGACGACGATCGCGGCGTCAACCATCGCCACCGCCGCACGGCGCGCCCGGCGGCGTCCTTCGGCCACCCGCGGGGTGAGCGGTCCGGTACAGGGGGCTCATGGTCGGTCCCTCGTCGCGAGAATCGTCAACGGTCGGCCGGTCCGCTACTCCGTGACGTCGTAGATTTCGACGACCCGGCTGTCCAGCCGGGGGACGATCTGCTCCATGATGATTTCCCGGAAGTGGACGGTTTCCCGGTGTGCCGCGAACGCCTCCCGGGATTCGTAGCGCTCCAGCAGCACCACGTCCCGCTCGTCGTCGATGCCGCGGTAGGCGCTGAAGGCTAGGTTGCCCGGCTCGCGGCTGCCCGCGGCGGTCAGTTCCGGCAGCAGCGCGTGTACCTCCTTCTCCTGTCCGGCCGTGATGGTGTACCTGGCGATGATCTGGACCTGTGACATGGCGTGACCTTTCCTGGACGGGATGCGGGGCAGGGCTGGGAGTGTCGGCCGCGGCGCGCTAGGCAGCGTGTCCGGCCGGGTCGGGGAGCAGGGTCGGGATGCCCGGGTCGACCTCGGCGAGCACCGGGCTGTCCCGGACCGCCGCCACCGCGACGACGGTCAGTCCGTGGAAGCCGGCGACGCCGAGCAGCGCCCGCACCGAGTACGGCGCGGTGAAGCGCGGGCTGAGCAGCAGCACCCGGGTCCCTCGCGGGGGCGCTGTCACCAGGTCCACCAGTCCCTCGGTCTGCGTCGCGGCGAGGCACAGGCAGCCCAACTCCCGGGCCAGGGCGTGGCCGAGCACCGCGGAGTCCGGTTCGTACCACACCAGCACGGCTTCGGGCGCGAGCGGGCGCACGGCCGGCAGCAGCTGCCGCGCCGCCGCGTCGGCTACCCGCGGATCGCCCAGGATGTCGGAACTGACCTCGGCGGGTTCTGCCGCGGGCACAGTGGTCATCTCATACCTCCGGTGGGACAGCTGGTGGGGGGGTGTGGCCCGGGCCGACGACGAACTGTTCGGCGCTCGCGACGACGGTGGCGACCCAGCGGGAACGCACCTCGGCGTCACGTACCCGGGTCACCGGCGCAGCGACGGCCAGTGCGGCGCACACTGTGCCGTTCTGGTCGCGGATCGGCGCCGCGACCGTCCAGACGCCGGGGTCGAACTCCTCGTCGCAGATGTCGTATCCGCGGGCCCGGATGAGGGGCAGGTGGGACAGTACCTCCGCCGCGGTCACCGGCGTGTGTTCGGTGTAGGCCGGCAGCGGCCGTCCGGACAGCAACGCCTCGGCCAGCGGCTCCGGCAGTTCGGCGAGCAGCACCCGGGCGGACGCGGCGGCGTGCAGTGGTACCTCGCTGCCGGTCCGCGCGGACAGCCAGGGCCGGTGGTGCGGGTCGACCGCGCTCACGCAGATCACCCGATCGCCGTGCAGTTCGCACAGGAAGACCGCCTCCTGCCAGCGGACGGCCAGGCGGCTCAGGTCGGGATGGGCCGGTGGCGCCTCGGTGGGCTCTTCGCCGCCGTGCCCGAGGGCGACCGCCGCCGGGCCGAGCAGGTACCGGTGCCCAGTGCCGGAGCGCACCACGAACTGTTCCCGCAGGAGCACTGCGAGGATGCCCGAGGCACTGTCGACCGGGATCTCCAATTGCTCGCTGAGGTGTTGCAGGGTGATGCCGTGCTGGGTGCGGGAGATGGCGTGCAGTGCCCGCAGGCCGCTCACGACCGGATGCATCGGTGGGCTCTCTTCCTTCCTGCCCGGCCGGAACGGGCCGGGCCGTGTGCCGGCGTCGGGCCCCGTGGTCCCGACGCCGGCACACGGTGGCTACAGGGTGTTGGAGGCGGTGCACTTCTGCGTCGACACGCCCCCGGAATCGAAGAATTCGTTGGTGAACAGGTTCTTCGCCTCGACCGAGCTGGCCAGGTTGTCATACTGCTGCATCTCGGTGACGATGGTCGTCCAGGCCGCGGGCAGCTGGTATCCGATGGGCGAGCCGGCGGCGGCCATTTCGGTGGTACAGAAGACGCCCAGCGAGGCCGTCCACTGGGCGGCGACCAGCTGTGGATTGCTCTGCGGGTTGGCTGCCGTGAAGGCGGACACCGCGTCCGTGCTCTTCGTCAGGCTCTCGGCGATGCTCTGGTAGGTCGCCTTCAGGAAGCCGGCGACCAACTGGTGATGCGCCGAGATGTAGTCCTTGGTGGCGAAGAACGCGAAGCCCGGTACGGCGAAGCCGCCGGAGCTCCAGGACAGGATGGTGCTGGGCCGGCGCGTCTGGAACGTCGGTGCGTCGCCTACGGTGCCGACGATGCAGTCCGACTGGCCACCGGCGTAGCTGGAGCCGGCCGTCGCCGAGGCGATCGAGTCCACCGTGATCGCGCCCTTCGCGAGCCCGGCCGCCTTGAGGACGCCCGGGTAGAGCGCGGCCTGGACGGTCCCCGGCGGGATGATCACCGAGTGGCCGGCCAGCTGCGCGTAGCTGGTGACGTTGAACTTCTTGTCGCAGAAGAACGAGAAGGCGCCGTTGGCGCGGAAGAAGCCGAAGGCCTGCAACGGGGCGCCGCTGGCCACACCCAGCGCGATGTTTCCGCTGAAGGCATCGCCGATGTCGGCCTTGTCGTTGCCGACCGTCTGCACCGTGGTGGACGACCCGGTCCCGTAGGTGATCTGCAGGTCGATTCCCTGTGCCGCGTAGTAGCCGCGGGCCTTGCCGTACCAGAGCGGGGAGAGCACACCGTTGGCGATGAAGTCGCTGAGAAATCTGACCTTGGTCAGGTTCGTCGGCTGGGCCGACGGGCTGGGCTTGTCGGACTTGCCGCAGGCCGCCAACGGCAGGCTGAGGGCCAGGACGAGAAGCAGCGGAGTGAAGAGCTTCCGGTATCTGCGCATGGGCTGTCGAGTCCTCGTGAAGGTGGGGCTGCGATGCCGGGACACGGGTAGCGCCGTCGGGCGGGTACGCCGGGTCAACGGGAGTGGTCGACCAGCTTCCCGATCAGCTCGATCAGGTAGAACAGGACGACGCCGACGGCGGCGAGAAGCACGATCGCCGCGAGGGCCAAGGACAGCAGGAGATTGCCCTGTGCCCCGATGATGATGTAGCCGAGGCCGGTGTTGCCGCCGACCAGTTCACCCACCACCGCACCGGTGAGGGCGAGGATGCTGCCGACCTTGAGGCCGCCGAGAATGCTGGGCACGGCCCCGGGTAGCCGGATGAGTCGGAACACCCGCCACCGCCCGGCCCGGGTCGAGCGGCCCAGCAGCAGCAGCCCCTCGTCCACTCCGACGAGCCCGACGACGGTGCTGATGACGATCGGGAACACCGCGAGCATGGCCGCCATCACCACCCGGGGCGCCGACCCGAGGCCGAGCCAGGCGATGAAGATCGGCGCCAGGGCGATCTTCGGTACCGCGTTGGAGACGACGAGAACCGGGTACATCAGCTGCTCCACCACCCGCGAGCTGGCGATGGCACAGGCCAGCAGGACGCCGACGGCGGTGGCGATGCCGAAGCCCAGGCCGGTCTCCTCCAGCGTGGTACCCAGCGCGGGCAGCAGTACCGGCAGCGAATGCACGAGCGTGCGGGCCACCGCGACCGGTGGCGGCAGGGTGAAGTCCTTGATGTCGAACACGACGATGATCAGTTGCCAAACGGCGATCATCGCCACCAGCGAGAGCAGCACGAAGCCGACCTGGACCGAGCGGCGTTCGGTGTGCCGCCGACGCGGCAGCAGGCCTGTCGCGGCGCCGATCCCGTCGGTGTCCTCACGCGGTGGGCTGAGGGTGGCCGCCTGCGACCCCGTCATCGCTGTCCGTCCCGTGCCTGGTCGCCCCGGTGGGCGCTCTCCAGGACCGCACGGATTGCTCGGGTGGCCGTGACGAATTCGTCGCTCTGCCGGAAGTCGGCGTCGCGCGGGGTGGGTACGGGTACCGTCACCACTCCGGCGAGCCGGCCCGGGCGGGCGGACAGCACCAGGACACGGTCGCTCATGAAGGCAGCCTCGTTGATGTCATGGGTCACCATCACCGCGGTCACGCCGGACAGCGCGCACAGCTTGGCGACGTCGAGGTTGAGCTGTTCGCGGGTCATCGCGTCGACGGCGCCGAACGGCTCGTCGAGCAGCAGGATGCTCGGCTGGTGCAGCAGGGAACGGCACAGCGCGACCCGCTGGCGCATGCCACCGGACAACTCGCGGGGGTAGGCGTGCAGGAACCCCGACAGCCCGACCATGTCCAGCAGTTCCCGGGCGCGGTCGCGGTGCGCGGCCTTGGACCAGCCCCGCAGTTGCGCCTGGACCAGGACGTTGTCCAGGACCGTGCGCCATTCCAGGAGGTTGTCGCGCTGGAAGGCCAGGCCGATGAGCGGGGACGGTCCGCGTACCTGCGCGCCGTTGATCTGCACCTGCCCGGAGGTCGCCGTCTGTAGGCCGGCGAGGATCATCAACAGCGTGCTCTTGCCACAGCCGCTCGGGCCGACCAGGCTGACGAACTCGCCGTCGCCGACGGACAGGTCCAGCTCCCGCAGCGCGGCAACCGGTTGACCGCCACGGGACCGGAACACCTGGGACAGGCCGCGCACGTCGAGCGCGGCACTGGCGGCCGGTGCCGGACGTTGGCTGGGCGGGGCGTCGACCGCCGCGTCAGAGGACACTGGTCACCCCGCGCGGGGTAGCGCAGCTGGCACCGGGACCGGCCGCCCCACGGCGCCCCCTGGACAGTGGGGCCTGGGTCAGGCAACCCACGGCGCCGGTCGACCGATGCATGGCGGTGCTCCTCGAGTGCCGACAAGCCGCCACGGAGTCGTTGTGGCGGAACGTTTTCCGGTAGATCGGACCATCCTGTTCCGGGTACCCGCCGGGCGTCAATCAGCGAAGTCGCCCAGTGGAAACAACGCCCTCCCCGTAACATGTACGACATGTTCGCCGGGGCCGGGATCGGGCTGTACGGGGTGGGCCAACGGGTCGCGGATCAGAAGTGGACGCGGTCGGCGGCGGTGTGGGCGAGCGACAGGCCGGCGCTGTCGTAGCCACGCCGGGTCAGCCGGTGGCGGCGCATGCCGGGCGGGAACCGCCGCAGGCCGGCCGTGACGGTAGGGATGCCGGCGGCGACCGCGACCGGGTGCCGGTGCCCGGCCGGCCGGGCGGCCGGCTCCGGCAGCTGCCCGGACGGCGGCGGAAACACCAGGGTCGGTGCTGTCGGGGCAGCCGACAGCTGCTCGGACAGCCACCGCCCGCCCGGATCCGTCGCCAGGCCGAGCACGATCACCCGCGCATCGCCGTACCGGTGCACCTCACCCGGCGCCCGGCCGGCCTGGTGGATCGGCAGCGGGAACCGGGTGAGCAGCTGACCGAGGACCTCCCGTTCGTCGGCGCCGTCGTGCGCGGTGAGTCGTCCGGTGAGCACCACGCAGGCCGGCGCCGGTCGCAGCGCGAGCACCGCGCCCAACGCCCGGTAGAGGAACAGCACGGGTTCCGCGGCCCGGGGCAGCGTGGTCACCGCCGGATCGGTCACCTCCACCACGTCGAGGCGGCCATCGGTCACCGGTCGGCTCCCGACCGGTTCCGGACGCTGTTCTGCAGGGGCCGGCTGCCGGTCGTCGGCGGTGTTTTCGGGCTGCGGGCCAGTTCGGCCTGTAGTTCCCGGGCCGCGGTCATCAACGCGCGCGCCGTCGTCTGGCGTACCGACGCGGTACGCAGCCGCTGGGTGGGCGCGGCCAGGGTCAGGCTGTACCGGCCGGAGCTGTACCGGATCGGGATGGAGATGGTCGACACCCCGTCGTCGAGCTCGTCCTCGCAGGTGTCGAAGCCGCGCAGCCGCACCTGGTGGATGGAGGCGAGGACCTGCTCCGGTTCGGTGGGGGTACGGGCGGTGAACGGCTCCAGGGTGGTACGGCTCAGCAGCTCCCGGATCTCCGCGTCGGCCCGGTCGGTGAGCAGTACCCGGGCCGCGGCCGCGGCGTGCCACGGCAGTTCGCCGCCCAGCTGTGCCGACAGCCGCAGGTGCCGACGGCCGCTGGCGATCGCCACGCACATGGCGGTGTGCTCGACGTACTCGGTGAGGAAGACCGTCTCCCCGGTGGCCATGGCGGCCCGGGCCAGCGCCCCCGGCGGTACCTGGTACAGGTGTCGGGTACGCACCGCACGGTTGCTCAGGGTCAGCGCGCGGGGGCCGGCGAAGTATCGCTTGGTGGTGGGCGAGCGCACCAGGAAGCCCTCGTCGAGCAGGGTGCTGAGCATGCGGTAGGCGCTGGCCAGCGGTATGTCCAGGCGGTCGGAGATCTCCTGGAGGTTGACTCCGGCGTTGGCCTGACCGACTTCACGGAGAATGCGGAGTGCTCTGATGAGTGCTTGCATTCCATGACCTCAATTCCGGTAGCTGACCGCGGCGCAACCCCCGTTGGCCCGCTCGGGTCGTTCTCTGATGTGGCAGCTCTCAGGGGTCAGTGCGGTGTGACCGGGCGCGGTGCAGCGCACGGGCCGCCCTCGTCGCACCCCCGGATCAGGCGACACCGTCCTCACCCCCGCGTGGCCGGGCGCCGCCTGCCGGTGCAGCGCCGGCCGAAGCGGGCCGCGCGGGGGACACCGGTCAGATGCTGACGCATCGGTGAACTTACCTGTCATCGGTTCGTTGATTCAACGGTCAGCTCGCGCACGCACGCGCCGAGGGCGGGACAGCGGCGGGCGGCGCCCGTCCCGGGCGGGACCGGTCCGCGGCAGGAACTCCGGGCAGTTGGCGCATCGATCCTCCTGGACGACGGGAGCGGCTTCGCTGGGTCGGCTACCTGGCGCGCAACTGGCCGCGCAGTTCGGTGAGCGCACCGACCCCCATCTGCGCCAGCACGCCGGGCAGCTCGTCCAGGATGCGGACCATCAGGTCGGGTCGGGTGAACGTCGCCGTACCCACCTGCACCGCCGACGCCCCGGCCAGGATGAACTCGACCGCGTCGAGGGTGCTGCTCACTCCGCCACAGGCCACCACCGGGATGTGCAGCCGCCGGCTGACCTCCCACACCAGCCGCATGACCAACGGCTTCACCGCCGGCCCGGACAGGCCGCCGGTGGTGTTGCCGAGCACCGGCCGGCGGGTGCGGTGGTCGACGGCGAGCCCGACGAAGGTGTTGGCCACCGTGACCGCGCTGGCGCCGCCGGCCTGCGCCGCCAGCGCGATGTCGGTGACGCTGGGGGCGTTGGGGGTGAGCTTGACCAGGACGGGCCGGTCGGTCAACTCGACGACGCGGCGGGTGACGTCCTGCACCGCGTGCGGATCGGCGCCGATCTCCAGGCCGCCGGCCTCCAGGTTGGGGCAGGACACGTTCAGCTCGATCGCGACGAAGGCCTCCCCGGCCAGCTCCGCGACGGCGATCAGGTAGTCCTCGACGGTGAGCCCGCCCACGCTGACCACGACGGGCGGTCCCAGCCGGCGGTACGCGGGCAGCACCTGGGACCGGAAGACATCGATGCCCGGGCTCGGAATGCCGACCGAGTTGAGCATCCCGTGCGGCGTCTCGGCCAGGCGGTGCGCAGGGTTGCCGGCGCGGACCCGGGCGAAGATGGTCTTGGTGACGACGGCCCCCAGCCGGTCGACCGGGAGCAGGCCGGCCAGCTCCGGACCGAAGCAGCCGGACGCCGGCATCACCGGGTTCGCCAGCTGCCACGTCCCGAGCCGGACGCCCAGGTCCGGCCGCGTCGTCCGGGACGGGGTCCCGGTGTCCATCGCCACGCTCATGCTGCCACCCGCCACGTCGAGAAGGGACCAGTGTGGGTACCGGCAGCGACGCCGTCAAGAATTAAGTGATAAGGCGGTGCTCACTTTTCTCAGGGCGAAAGGATTTACAAAAAGCGCCATTCGGAGCCCTCCCGACAGCCAGCCAATCATACCCGCAAAGCGCTTGGAATGCCTGATGGGGGCGGCTTGACCCTTCATTGAAGCACTGCTATGGTGGCCCGGGTAACGGCCGCTACAGCCCTATTCGCGCGACTTTTAAAATAGGATTGGAGGGGACCCAAATGGTATCTGCCGACGTTATGGCTCAGCTCACGACCGGCGCTGTCAAGCGTGGTTGCCAGGAGTCCAAGTAAGTAACCCGAAACGCGGCGACCGTTTCCGCACGGAAACGGTCGCCGCGTTTCCAGGAAATACGCCCGACGAGCGCTGGGAGGAATGCGGAATGGCGACAACCGGCAGAGCCACGCTGGACGCACTGCTCGACGAACGGCGGGACGCGGCGCGGGCACAACTGGCCGAAGCGATGCGCACGGTGGCCAGGCAGGCCGACCCGGCGGTCGATCCGGACAGCACACTTGCATTGGTGGCCTATCACGAGCCGAGGTTCTACTGCCAGTTCGCCCGGCCGGGGTTCGACACCATGGCGGTGGGCCAGTTGCTCTTTCAGGCCACCGACCGGGCCGATCCGGTCGTCGCCGTCGCCGACGACGCGGGCGTGCTCGCCTTCCCGGGCCTGGGCCGGTGCCACTCCAACCGGCCGGGCTCGACCCTGACCCTGCGCTGGGACGACGACAGCGCCGGCTTCACCGCCGTCACCGACGACCCGGACCTGCAGCTGTCCCCGCTGGTGCCGGCCACGCTGCTCTCCGGTACCCGGATGGAGCTGATCGGGCATCTCGACCCGGTGCTCGGTTGGTTCCTCGGCGAGCACATCGAGCCGTACCGGCAATTGGAGATCGTCACCGACGCCGGCACCTACCCGGCGCTGCTGGAGCAGGCGCTGGACCTGGTCCGGCGGGCCTGCCCCGAGCTGTCCGCCGCGCTGGCCGAGTCGGTCCGGGCGGTGCTGCTCTACCGGCATCCGGACGCGGAGTCCTTCGCCGCGCTGGGCATGCACGGCACGATCTTCATCAACCTCACCGAGGGCGACGGGCTGGCCTTCTTCGTGGAGCACCTGGTGCACCAGGGCGGCCACGTCCTGTTCAGCGAGGCCACCCTGGCCCGCGCCGACTTCTTCGTCGACTCCCCGGACGCCCGTCTGGACACGGTCACCCACGACGGCGACATCCGCACCCTCTACGACATCTTCCACGGGCTGTTCACCGAACACGTCGAGCAGCAGGTGTTCACCGCCGTGCTGCGCCAGGACCTGCCGGCCGGCGCCGACCGTGCCGCCTTCGAGGAGCACCTGGCAACGGTCAACGCGCGCCTGGCCCGCGACCTGGCCCTGGTGGAACCACACCTGACCGCCATCTTCACGGCCGCCGGTGCGGCTGTGTGGCAGGAGTTCCGGGCCGCGCACGAGGAGTGCGCCCCCGACGCCGTCCGGACGCCGCACGCCGCTCCGACAGCCCATTGACCGTCCCGCACCGCACAGTCATCCGAACCGAACGATCGAGGAACCCGCTACCGTGAGCCACGTCGACCGCCAGGCGTTCCGCGCCATGTTCCGCACCGACCGCCAGGACGACGGGCTCCTGGTGGCCATCGTCGGCTTCGACGGCTCAGGCAAGACCACGCAGATCGAGTGCGTCGCGCAGGCGCTGCGGTCGAGCGGCCGTGAGGTGGTCGAGACCCGGCAGCCCACCGACTGGTACCGCGAGCTCGCCGAGGTCCAGGTCTTCCATGACCAGGGCGGCTCGGTCGAACGCGCGCACATCCTGGCCCTGCTCGCCGCGGCGGACCGGCGTCGCCACGTGATGGAGGTGATCGACCCGGCGCTGCGGCGGGGCGCCGTGGTGATCTGCGACCGCTACGTCTACGCCACCTTCGGCGTGTTCGTGCACCGTGGCGTCGACGCGCGGTTCCTGGCCACCGTCAATCACGGCGTACCCCGCCCGGACTTCGCCTTCTACCTCGACGTACCGACCGACGAACTGCTGCGCCGGCTGCGGCTGCGTGACGGCGACCAGCTCAAGTACGAGGAGAAGTCGACCGCCCGGATCGAGTCCATCACCAGCGTCTACGACCAGCTCGGCGACGAACTGATCCCGGTGGACGGGTCCGCCCCGCCCGCGCAGGTCACCGCCGCGATCCTCGCCCACCTGGCCAGCGACCGGCAGACCGCCGCCGGGACGGGCCGCGCACCGCACCAGTGACACCGACGACCGGAGGATGCCGTGCTCGACCCCGCAGAACTGCTCGCCCGGCTGGTGGCCGTACCGAGCGTCAATCCGCTGCTGGCTGACCCGACCGGCACCGACAGTGAATGCGCACTCGCCGACCAGGTGGCCGGATACCTGCGGGCGGCCGGCGTCGAGACGCACCTGCAGGAGGTCAAGGACGGGCGCTGCAACGTCATCGGCCACCTGCCCCGCGCCGGTGCCGCCGACGACGCCGTCATCCTGCTGACCGCCCACATGGACACCTACCCGGCCGGCGGTCCGCAGGCCAGCTACCAGCCACAGCGCGACGGCACGCTGCTCTACGGGCGGGGCAGCGCGGACGCCAAGGGCTCGCTGGCGGCGATGCTGGCGGCGTTCACCGCGAGCGCCGACGCTCCGGTACGGCGGGAGGCCTACCTGGTGGCGACCGTCGACGAGGAGTGCCTGCTACTCGGCGCCAAGGCGCTGGCCAGCTACCCGATGCGGGCGACGTTGGCGATCACCGGCGAGCCGACCAGTCTGGTCCCGATCGTCGCCCAGAAGGGCATCGTGCGCGGCTCGTTCCGGGTGCGCGGACCGCGGGCCCATGCGGCGTATCCGGTGCCGCGCACCGCGATCACCTCGATGCGCGACCTCGTCGACGCGGTGGCGCGGCTCAACGAGGACTTCGCCGGCCGGTCCGGCGCGGGGCGACTCGGGCATCCCACCCTGACGCTGACCCGGGTGGCCAGCGACGGCGGGATGAACCTGGCCGCCCGGGAGGTGACCGCCTGGTTCGACGGTCGGTTCCTGCCCACGCAGACCGCGGAGCAGTTCCTCGCCGAGATCACCGAGCAGCTGCGAGGGGCGCTCGGCGAGGTCGAGTTCGAGCTGGACGAGGTCACCTTCGTCTCGCCGCCCAATGAGTGCCGGCCCGCGCAGCCGGTGCTCGACGAGTTCTTCGGCGCGGTACGCGACGTGGCCGGCGATTGCGAGCCGGACGTCTTCTCCTATGGCAGCGAAGCCGGGGTACTGGCCGGGTTCAGTGACATGAGTCTCGTTTTCGGGCCCGGTGACGCACATTATTCGCATGGTGCTGTGGAGGTCATCGACATCCGGGAACTGGAAATGGCGACGCAGATTCTGCACCGTCTTCTCATCGGCCCGGCGGCGTTGGCCCGACAGGTCGCGTGATAGTGTGCCGCAACCACACAGATGAATGGAGTACAAATGGCCTTCCTCGATGTCGATCCGTCCGCGACACGTCGGGAGAACCTTTGTCTGGCGCTCGACATGGCAGACCGCGCCGAAATTCTAAAAATTGTCGACGAACTGCGTGACCTCGTCGGATATTTCAAGATCAACTCAGCTTTCACGCTGCACGGCCCCGATCTCGTCAGGGAGCTGCTGGACCGGGACGTCAAGATCTTCCTCGATCTCAAGGTGCACGACATCCCGAATACCCTGGCCGGCTACGGGCGCGCCGTGACCGAGCTCGGGGTGCACGTCGTGACGGTGCACACCGCCGGCGGTACCGACATGATGCGCGCGATCGCCGAGTCCGCCGCGGCCACCGCGCAGCGCACCGGCCTGGCCCGGCCGAAGCTGATCGGGGTCACCGTGCTCACCAGCATCGACCAGCACCGGCTGAACCACGAACTGCACATCGACGGCAGCGTCGAGGAAGAGATCCGCCGCCGTGCGAAGCTGGCGGCCGCGGCCGGCCTGGACGGTATCGTCTGCGCGCCGGCCGAGATCGATCTGGTCCGCGACCTGCTCCCCGCGGACTTCTACTACGTGACGCCGGGCGCCCGTTCGCCGGGTACCGACAGCGACGACCACCACCGCATCGGTACCCACGCGCAGGCCATCGCGGCGGGCGCCGGCCTCCTGGTCATCGGACGTCGGGTACTGCAGGCACCGGACCGGCGCAGGGCGGTGCAGGAGATCGAGTCCGAGATCGAGGAGGCCCTTGGTGTTCGTGCTCCCTGACAAGGCGGTCATCGCCTGCCTCCACCTGCGACCCACGCCGGGCTCGCCGCGCTACGACGGCGACGTGGACCGCATCTACGACGATGCCCTCGCCGAGGCGGAGATCTTCCTCCGGCACGGCGTCGACGCCCTCATCGTGGAGAACTTCCGGGACGGCCCCTTCGTACCCGGGCCGGTCAGCCCGGCCACGGTGGCCACCGCCGCCGCGGTGACCCGTGAGGTGGTCCGGCTCGCACCGGTACCGGTCGGGGTCGCGTTGCTGCGTAACGACGCGCTGGCCGCGCTCTCGGTGGCCACCGCCACCGGGGCCAGCTTCATCCGGGTCAACGTCCACATCGGCGCCATCCTGTCGGCGCAGGGCGTGGTCGCCGGGAACAGCCACGAGACGCTGCGGCTGCGCCGTGCACTCGGCAGCGACGTGGCCATCCTCGCCGACGCCGGAGTCAAGCACTCGCAGCCGTTCGCCTACCCGGACCTGGCTACCGAGGTACGCGACCTGGCCGGCTGCTGCGACGCCATCATCGTCTCCGGCGACCTGACCGGGCTACAGACCAGCCCGCAGGACCTGATGACCGCGCGGCGGGCGACCCGCGCGCCGCTCTACGTCGGCAGCGGGGTGACCCCGGAGAGCCTGCCCGGCGTGTTCGACGCCGCCGACGGGTTCATCGTGGGCAGCTACTTCAAGGTCGACGGCAGCGCCGCCAACGCCGTCGACGAAGACCGGGTCGAGCGGCTCATGCGGGCAGTCCGCGCGCACCGCCCGGCCGACACCGTACCCGCGACCGCGGCCTGACCGCACCCCTGCGCCTGCGCCTGCCCCGGCGCCTGAAGCCGACGTCCGTGCGACGCGGTTCAGGCGCCGGTCGCGCGTCAGGCGCTGTCCGGCACCCAGCGGAACGCCGGCCCGTCGCGACAGACCAGCGGAGTCTCCGCCGTCGCGTCCCGCATCCCCGACGCACAGCCGTGGCAGTACCCCAGCCCGCAGGCCATGTGCGCCTCCACCGCCACCTGGACTTCGCAGCCCCACTGCGCACCCAACTCGGCGCACAGCTCCAGCAGCCGGTCTGAGCCACAGGTGACGATCTGCTGCGGCGGCTGGTCATCCAGCCTGGCGCGCAGCAGGGAGCGCAGGTCAGCGGGGTCGCTGCTGCCGTCCGCGTCGTTGACCGGATGGACCACGACGCCGGCCCGGGTCAGCAGCTGCTCACCGATGACCGCCTCCGGCGTGCGGCCGCTCAGCACCGCGCACACGAGCGCGCCCGCCGCGGTCGCGTCCAGCGCATACCGGGCGAGCGAGCACACCCCGATACCCCGCCCGACCGCCAGCACCGACCGCACCCCGGCGGGGCGGACGAACCCGCGCCCCAGCGGGCCGACCAGAGTGAGCCGCTCGCCCGGCCGGAACGTGCTCAGCAGCCGGGTACCGGCGCCGACGACGCCGTACACGACGTCGACCCAGCCGTCCGCGCGATCCCAGTCGTAGAGCGCCATCGGCCGTGGCAGGACCGGGTGCGACTCACCGTCGCGGGCGACCGTGAGCATCGCGAACTGGCCCGGGCGCGCCGATTCCGCCACGGCCGGGGCGTGCAGGCGCAGCGCCCAGTAGCGGTCGACCTGCCGGCGGTTGTCCAGCACCACCGCGTCCAGCAGCCGGGCGCCGGCCGGCCCGTCCTGCTCCAGCCGGACCAGCGCACCCCCGCGGTAACCTGTACCACCCATCACACCTCCCCGGTGTCCAGTTCGGTCAGCCGACGATCCAACCCGATCACGGACTCGACCAGCAGGTCGGTCCCGACTGCCAGGTCGGCGCTGCTGGTCCACTCCTGCCGCACATGGCTGAGGCCGTCCTGGCTGGGTACGAAGATCAGCGCGGTCGGCGCCACCCGGTTGACCATCTGCGCGTCGTGGCTGGCACCGCTGGTCAGCACCCGGTAGCGCAGGCCCCGCCGGGCACACGCCTCGATCACCACCTGGCGCATCCAGATGGGCAGCACCACCGGCGACGAGTCCCCGATGGGCCGGGCGGAGAACCGGACCCCGCGCCGCTCGCACACCTCCACCGCGCCTCGCATGATCTCGGCGGCGGCCGCCCGCTGCCGGTCGCTGTCCACGTCGCGCACGTCCAGGGTGAGCTCCACCCGGCCCGGGATCGTGGTCAGCGACCCCGGCTCGGCCACCAGGACGCCGACGGTCGCCCGGGTACCGCGGTGGCGCGCATCCGTGGCCAACGCTTCGGCCAGCAGCACCACTTCGGCTGCCGCGGCGAGCGCGTCCGCGCGCAGGTGCATGGGGGTGCTGCCGCTGTGCGTGGCCCGACCGAGCAGTTCGCAGGCCAGCCTGGTACTACCCGAGATCAGGTCCACCACGCCCACCGGCAGGCCCTGCTCCTGCAGCACGGCGCCCTGCTCGATATGCAGTTCCACGAAGCCGGCCCAGTCTGCCCGGGACCAGCGCGCCTCGGCTAGGCGCCCGGGGTCGAAACCCACTCCGCGCATCGCGTCGGCGAGGGTCACGCCGTCCCGGTCGCGCAGCGTTGTCGGCGCGCTGTCGGCGAGCAGCCCGGCCACCGCCTTGCTGCCCAGGCAGGCCTGCCCGAAGCGGGCACCCTCCTCGGCGGCGAACAGGCACACCCGCAACGGACGGGCCAGCGCCACCTCACCGGTCACCAGCAGTCGGGCGCACTCGACGGCGGCGACCACGCCGGCGATACCGTCGAAGGCGCCACCGAGCGGGACGCTGTCCAGGTGCGAGCCGGTACCGATGGCGGCGCTACCGGCCACCCGCCCGGGCAGCTCCGCGATGGTGTTGCCGACCGCGTCCACCCGCACCGCCAGGCCGAGCTCGCTCAACCAGCCGCCGACCAGCGCGTGGGCTTCCCGCTCCGTCGCGGTGTACGCCAACCGCGTCACGCCCGCGGTCTCCGACGGAGTGTCGCTGATCTTCGCGATCGCCTCCAGCATCCCGCTGATCCGCCCCGGGTCGGCCCGCGCTACGGCGGTCACCGCGCTCCCCCGGGCCGCGATCGCCTGCGACGAAACGGTTCCCACGTCCAGTCCCGCATCCTGTCTCCCCTCAGACCAGCAGGTCGCCACGGCGGAACAGGGCAGTGAGGCGGTAGCCGGCGGCGGCGACGTTCTCCGCCCCGCCCTGCTCCCGGTCGATGACCGCCAGCACTCCCACCGGAACGGCGCCGGCCTGGACCACCGTGGCGGCGGCCTTGAGCGCCTCGGCGGCCGAGTTGATGACGTCCTCGACGATCAACAGCCGCTCCCCCTGGTGCAGTTCACCCTCCACGAGCCGGCCTGTTCCGTAGCCTTTGGCGGCCTGCCGGACGATGACGAACGGCAGCCCGGTCTCCAGCGACAACGCGGTCACCAGCGGCACCGCGCCGAGCTCCGGGCCGGCGAGCCGATCCACTCCGGCCGGCACCAGCTCGGCCATCAGCGAGGCCAGCCGCCGCAGAATCGTGGGCCTCGTCTCGAACAGATACTTGTCGAAGTAATACGTGCTGCGCGCTCCGGAACTGAGCACGAAATCACCGCGCAGGTAGGCACCATTGAGAATGTCCTGCGCCAATTCGGTACGCCGCTCCTGGGGCGTCTGGACCAGCGGAGGACTACCCGGCCGGTACCCGACCTGCTGCGGCATTCCGAACTCCTCGACGGCGAGAACTGACCCGCACAACCGCGACGGCGCACCAGATTGACGCTTGCGCCATCGACGGATGTGGGATTGTGCGGGAGGTGGAGGCCCAGTCTGGGCGAGTTCGTACCGAGGCGTCAAGGATGCCCCGGTAAAGCGGCGGTGACTTTTCTTGGAGCGGAAATATCATCCGACCCATCGATACCGGTACGGTGCGCCGGCTCGCCTTGCCGGAATGCGGTGCGAGCGTCCCGGCCCCACTTTCGGTTGACGCCCGCGCCTACCCATTGTCGGCAACCTCGCGGACAGCCGCGGCGATGGCGCCGAAGTCCTTCCGCAGGATCGCACCGTGGTTGCTGGCCACCTTCGCGTGGATGCGGATGTTCGGGTTGCGGTCGGTCACCCCGCCGAGACTGGTACGGATGCGCTCCTGCTCGTCTGCGCGGCTACCGAAGGAGGTCCCCGAAGCGACCACATACCGCACCGGCACGGTGATGGCGTCCAGCACCGGGCCCAGCTCCCGCTCCCGGGAGATCCGGCCGAGCTCGATGTTGCTCTCGGCCTGCTGTGCGGCGCTCATCCGCGGCGCCAGGCCGGTGGGGCGCAGCAGCGGCAGGAACCAGCCCATCCGCCGGAACAGTTTCCGGATCCGCTGCTCGGTGGCCTCGTCGAGCCAGTCGTAGGGGAACGCGCCGTCCACCAGCACCGCGCCCACGGTGCGGTCCGGATTGCGGCTGGCCCAGTGGGACGCGACGAACGCCCCGTAGGACCAGCCCACCAGTACCGCCCGGTCCACGCCCCGGGCCGCGAGGACCGCGTCGACGTCCCGGACGGCCGCCTCGAAGGAGTAGTCCGCCGAGCGCCGCGACCGCCCGCGCGCCCGCTCGTCGTAGGTGATGTGCCGCCACTGCGGGCCCAGGTCGGCGATGACGCGCCGCCAGTACCCCTGGGTGGCGAACTGGCCGTTGAGGTAGACCACCGGGGTTGCGCTGCCGCCGGTGTCGGTGACGGCGAGGGCCGTGTCGTCGACCGGCACCGTGCCGGTCCAGGTCGTACCGGTCGGGGAGGTGCTCTGCTTCGTCATGTGTCGCTCCTGCTCGGGTTCTGCTGCTGCTCGGTTTCTGCTGCTGCTCAGGGCCTGGTGCTGCTCAGGGCCTGGTGCTGCTCGGGGCCTGGTGCTGGTCGGGGCCTGGTGCTGGTCGGTCAGAGGCTGCGGGCGGTGATGTCGCCGCGCGCGGTGGTGGCGCGGATGTCGAGTTCGGCGCCGCCGTGGTTGGTGAGGGCGTTGCTGATACGGCCGTGGCCGGTGCCGGCGTCCAGGACGGCCGAGACGCCGGCGGCCGCGACCACCGAGATGTCGCCGGACTCGGTGCGGAGGACGACGGTGCCGCGCACGGCCTCGGCGATCCGGATGTCGCCGCGTGCGGTACTGATCTCCGCGGCGCCGTTGAGCCGGCCCACCTCGACGTCGCCGTCGACCGCGGTGAGGCGGAGGCTGGCCGCCTCGTCGATCTTGACGCGGCGGTACGCGCCGGCGAAGGTGACATCGCCGAGGCGCCCGACACCGCGCAGCTCGGAGCTGGCGGTCCGGGCCTCGACCCGCGAGCCGGCGGGCAGCTGGACGGTGACGTCCAGGGATCCGGCGGAGCCAAGGAACGGGTTGCCGGGCTCGGGGGCCTGGATCCGTAGCACGCCGTCGGTGTAGGTGACCGCGGTCTGCTCGGCGGTCCGCACGTCCCGGCTCTTGCCGGGGTCGGCGGGCAGGACCTGGACGACGGTGTCGGCGCGCTCGGCGGCGATGAACTGGATGCGTCCGGCGGGGAGGTCCAGGACGGCGGAGATCGGGGCGGGGGTATCGAACTTCTGCATGACGTTCTCCGGTTCTCATCGGTCGTTTCTGATACTGGAAACGCTACGTTGCTTTCTAAGAGCCGGCAACATGGTTGTTGCACTCATTCAGAGTATGAACAGGTCAGACCCAATAAATCGTTGCAACGGCCTGAACGCAATGCAACAGAGCGCGTTCAGACCGTTGCAATAGATAGGTGGTGAATGCTATCCTGGCAGGGTCGGCGACCAGGGCGGGATCACCAAGGGGGAACGCGATGCCGGGAGGCAGGCTCAGCCAGCAGGAACGGCAGCAGATCGCGCTGGGGCTGGCCGACAGCCTGCCCTACGCCGAGATCGCCCGACGCCTCGACCGTCCCACCTCGACGGTCACCCGCGAGGTGATGCGCAACGGCGGCCCCACCGCCTACCGCGCCGACCTGGCCCACCGCGCCACCGAGCGGCGCGCCCACCGGCGCCGGCCCGCCGCGTCCCGGCAGTCGCAGTCGATTCCCCAGGCACCCGGCCGCGATGTCGCCGCCGTCGCCGAGTACGAAGAGACGCTCACCACCGTGGTGATGGCCTCCGGCCTGTCCAAGATGGGCGCCCGGGTGCTGACCAGCCTGATCATCACCGACGCGGGCAGCCTCACCGCGTCCGAACTCGCCCAACGCCTGCAGGTCAGCCCGGCCTCCATCTCCAAGGCGATCGCCTTCCTGGAGAGCCAGAGCCTGGTCCGCCGGGAGCGTGACGAACGCCGCCGGGACCGCTACGTCGTCGACGACGAACTCTTCTACCAGGCCACCATCGCCAGTGCCCGAGCCAACGATCAGGTCGTCGCAACCGCCCGCCAGGGCGTCGCCGTCCTGGGCGCGCACACCCCCGCCGCCATCCGGCTGGAGAACATCGCACGGTTCCTCGACTTCATCAGCGAGAGCATCCTGCGCGCCGCCGACCAGGCCCGCGAAGTGCTGCACAGCGCAGCGGCGACAGCTCAACCCGCCGGGCCCGGCCCGGACCACGGACGGCCGGCCACCCCGCCATCGCCCCGGTGACCACTCCCCCAGGTACAACCGGCTCATCGAACGTGTGGCGAATGGATGTCAGGACAGCGCAACGGCGGCGCCGGTCACGGCGATCCCGGCTCGGGCCGGGATCGCCACGGTGAGCAGGCTCGGCCGGCCCATGTCCCAGCCCTGGTGCACGGTGACCGTCGCGGGCGTCGGCACCAGGCCCAGCTCACGCAGGTAACCACCGAAGGCCGCGGCCGCCGCACCGGTCGCCGGATCCTCGACGACGCCACCCGGTGGGAACGGGTTACGCGCGTGGAACACCAGCGCGGATTCGCGGTGCACCAGGTCGACGGTTGTCCAGTCGCGCCGGGCCATCAGGTCGGCCAGCGCCGACGTGTCGTAATCCAGTGCCGCCAGGCGTTCCCGGCTCGCCGCGGCCACGATCGGGTGCCAGGCCCCGGCGTAGGCGACCCGCGGCGGCAGCGCCGCATCCAGGTCCTCCGGCGTCCAGCGCAGGGCTTCGAGCAGCGCCGCGAGGTCGCCGGCGGAGAGCGGTTCGGTGCTCGGTTCGACGCTGATCAGCGTGGCGGTGATGATGCCGTCCGCGCGCACCGTGGTGGAGACCTCGACCAGGCCGGCGCGGGTATCCAGGGACAGGGTTCCGGGGCCGTGCCGCTCGGCGTAGGCGACTGCCGAGGCGATGGTCGCGTGGCCACAGAACGGGACTTCCGCCTTCGGGCTGAAGTAGCGGACGTCGAAGTGCCCGGCCCGGCCAGCGGTGAGGAACGCGGTTTCCGAGTACCCGACCTCGACCGCCGTCCGCTGCATCTGCGTGTCGCTGAGTCCGGTGGCATCCAGCACCACACCGGCCGGGTTGCCGCCGGCCGGATCAGCGCTGAACGCGGTGTACCGCAGGAGTTCCATGATCACGATCCTAGGGTGGAGTCCCACCCACATTCGAGAGCCAATTCCGCGGTCCCGGCTGGACCGTCCCGACCCGCTACGTACTACGACCAACTGATCTGGATGCCCGAGCGCCACAGGGCGACAAGGTCGGGCCGGCCCGTCACGCTGATGTCGTCGGCCCGGTTCCACAGGCTCAGGTAGAGCTGCACAGCGTCGCCGGAGAACACCGCGTCGGGGCGGTCGGTCCGGCCCACCGTCGTCACGATCGGACCGTCGCCCAGGCGCAGCGTCCAGGCGTGTCCGGTGTCCTCGGCGCGCACCAGTAACGTGCACACCTCGTCGACCTGCACGTTGTGCCTGCCCCGCGGGACGAATCCGGTCAGCAGCTCGTCGATCCCGTCGGCCGCCACCACGGGATCGATGCTCACGTCGAGCGCGGTCGGCCAACGGCGCAGCGTCGCCGCGACCGCGTCGACAGCGTGGATGGTCGTCTCATGCGCCTGCCGGCGCGCCCAGAACCGGCGGGGCGGCGGAGCGTCGTTGAGAAACACCAACGCCTGCGCATCCGGCGCGGTCGCCGTCAACGTGTCGACCACCGTCGCGAGCCCCGCCGAGAACCACTCCAGCAGGTCGGGCGCAGCCTCCGCGGCGGCGCGGGTGTCAGCGGGCCGGTGGTCACGATCGCGGCGCAGGTTGGCCGCCGCCCAGCGGTGCACCATGCCCAGATGGGTGACGAGCCCACGGACATCCCAGGCCGGGCAGGTGGGCACCGTCGCGTCGAGCCCCGCTGCGGCGGCCGCCGTGCGCAGCTGCGCACCGGCGCTCTCCAACACCGCTAGATGTTCGTCGAACCTCAAGTGGGTCGGCATGGCCGAAATGATAGGCCGGCCCACCGACAACGCCGCTGTGGCGGGCGACACGCCCGATCTGCCGCCCGCCGGGGCCGGTGACCACGTCCCTGCGGAACACCACACCTTCGCAGCGGTTGTCAGTCGTTCTCGGCCTCCTCGAAGCCGATCAGCCAGTGCAGGCCGAAGCGGTCGATGACCTGGCCGTCCGTGGCGCCCCAGGGCCGCTCCACCAGGTCGTCAACGACCTTGCCGCCTTCGCGGAGACCCGAAAACCAGGCGCGCAGTACGGCGGGCTTGGCAGTACCCAGCAGGGCCAGCATCATGCCCTCGCAGTGCACCGCCCGTTCGTCACCCGATACGTCAGCGGCGAACAGTTCCACTGGTCCGTTGCGCAGGTAGCCGTGGCCGATCGCGTCGTCCGGTCCGTCGGTTCGGTTCATTTCGGCGAAGGTGTGCAAGACGACATCGCATCCGAACATGTCGCCATAGAAGGTCAGGGCATCACGCGCAGTGCCGGGGAAAAGGACGTACGGGATGGGAGCAGTCATGCGGTCACATGCTACCGACCTCTCCACCGGCGCGCGGGGCCCTGGTTGAGCCGCACCGGTTCAGGCCACCGACGAGCCTCCGGCCGCGGCCCGCGCAGCGTCCCAGCGCCGAAGAATGTTGGACGCTTCATTGCAGCGGCTTCAGCCTTCTGCGACCGGGAGCTGTTGCCTGTCCAGCAACGGTCTGGGCCGTTGTGCTCGTCCCGTTGGCCCCTTCCCGCCCGTTCAGGTGGTGCGGCGGGAGCGGGACCTTGCCAACCCACCGAGGAGCGCGGCGAGCAGGCCGAACACGACCGCCACGAAGGCTCCGACGACGCCGTTCCCGGTGCCGGGACCGCCGTCAGCGGTGACCAGCACCAGCCCGCCGACGACTGCGCTGATCAGCCCGGCCACCAGGGCGACAGTTGAGCGCCGGTTGCCGCCCCGGCCGGTCGGGCGGGCCAGCGCCAGTGCACCGATGATCGCGCCGGCCAGCGCGACCGCGACGGCCGTGGTGGCCACCAGCCGGTCGGTGGTCAGCGTGTGCGCGCCCACAGTGGACGCGGCCAGCAGCAACTGAGTGGGCATGACGTTCTCCTTGCCTGGGTGAGCCGGACGCCGCTCATCGTGTCCGGCGCACCCGTCGCCGCGCATCGTGCCGGGGGCGGCGCCGCACGCTGCCACGAGCGCGGCAGCCGGCTGCCGCGGACGTGGCAGGACTCGGCGCAGGTACCACATCTGCGGTACGTGGGGACGCTACGCTCGGCCGACTCGCCGCGGCCCGGATCCGGCTACGGTGCCGGCATGGGCAGTGCACGCATCGCCGTGCGGGACTGCGCGATCGCCCTCGGCGTCGCGGCGATCCTGCTGGTCACCGGCGTGTCCGAGCACCACGGCAGCACCGGCCCGGAGCTGCTCGGCTACGCGTTGCTGGCCGTCGGCGGCCTGGCGCTGGTCGCACGCAGGCGCGCCCCGGTCACCGTCCTGATCGTCACCGGGTTGTCGGCGGTGGGCTACCAGGCGGCCGGATTCACTGCCTTCGCCGTCGCGTACCTGGTGGCGGTGTATGCCTCGATGCGGGCCGGGCGCCACGCCGCCACGGTGGCGACCAGCGTGGTCCTGCTGGTCGCTGCTGCCGGTCGCGGCGATGACCTCGGGACGGTATGCCACCGGCGAGGCGTTCACCGAAGCCAGAGGCGTTCTCCAGCTGGGCTGGCTGATCGCGGCCGGGGCCGCGGGTGAAGCGCTGCGCCAGGCCGAACGCCGGGCCGACGAGGCCGAACGCACCCGGGAGGAGAGCGCGCCGGCGCCGCGCCGACGAGGAGCGCCTGCACATCGCCCGGGAGCTGCACGACTCGCTCACCCACCAGATTTCGGTGATCAAAGTGCAGGCCGAGGCCGCCGTCCACCTGGCCCACAAGCGCGGCGAGCAGGTACCGGAGGCCCTGCTGGCGATCCGGGACGCCGGCCGCGAGGCGGCCCGGGAACTGCGCGCGACCCTGGAGACGCTGCGGGAAGACCCCGGGACCACGCCGTACGGGCTCGACCACGTCGCGGATCTGGTCCAGCGCGCCCGGACGAGCGGCCTGGACGCCTCGCTGACCGTCGAGGGCCGGCACACCGGGCTGCCGGCGGCGGTCGAGCGCACCACTACCGGATCGTCCAGGAGGCGCTGACCAACGTCAGCCGGCACGCCGCGGCAGCCACCGCATCGGTACGGATCTGCTACCGCCCCGACACGGTCGTCATCCAGGTCGACGACGACGGCCACGCGACACCGCAGCGCCCGCCGGTGCCCGGCATCGGGCTGCTCGGCATGCGGGAACGGGTGACCGCCCTCGGCGGCGCGCTGCGCACCGAGGCGCGCGGCGGCGGCGGCTTCACCGTCCGCGCCGAACTGCCCGTCGAGCAGGCCCCGTGATCCGGGTACTGCTCGTCGACGACCAGCCGCTCATCCGCAGCGGGTTCCGCGCGCTGCTGGATGCCGAGGACGACATCGAGGTGGTGGCCGAGGCCGGTGACGGCGCGCGAGGGGGTGGCGCTGGCCGGGCGGTACCTGCCCGATGTCGCCCTGGTCGACATCCAGATGCCGGTGGTCGACGGGATCGAGGCGACCCGGCAGATCGTGGCCGACCCCGCCCTGGCCGGGGTCCACGTCGTCATCCTGACCAACTACGGGCTGGACGAGTACGTCTTCACCGCCCTGCGGGCCGGCGCTGCCGGCTTCCTGGTCAAGGACATCCTGCCGGAGGACTTCCTACACGCCGTCCGGGTCGCGGCACGCGGTGACGCCCTGCTGGCACCGTCGATCACCCGCAAGCTGATCGCCCGGTACGTCACCCAGCCACCACCCACCGACGCGGCTGCCGCGCTGCACCGGGTTGACCGGCCGCGAACGCGAGGCCGTCGCGCTGGTCGCGCAGGGCCTGTCCAACGATCAGATCGCCGCCCGGATGGCAATCAGCCGCGGTGACCGCGAAGACCCACATCAACCGCGCCATGACCAAGCTGCGCGCCCGCGACCGCGCACAGCTCGTGGTCCTCGCCTACGAATCCGGCCTGGCATCCCCACACCGTCCCGACGACAGACCTTGAATCGTCGGGTCTGTCGCTCATGTGAGGCGTGTTGACGTGATGTCGGCCGATGAGGGTCGATACCGCAGGGGTGCGGGTGGCGGCTTGTGTGGGTCAGCGTCCGCGCAGTTGGAGGCTGGCGGCGAGCGCCGTCAGGACCGCTACGGCGAGGACCAGCAGGGTGAGGCGGATGGCTCGGCGTCGGCGCGGTACCGGGGTCGGCTGGTTGGTCGGATCGGCTGTGGACATGGGTTTCACATCCCCTCGACCGGGTCGGCGGCCAGCGGGCCGGCTGGCGCGGGTGGGCGGCGGAGGAGGTAGCCGGCGAGAGCGGCGGCGGCCCACCCGACCAACGCGATGATCAGTGTCCCGACGACGAGGTCGACGATGTTGTTGGCGAGGCGGTCGCTGACCGTGCCGCGGACGGTGAAGCCGCCGTCCTGATCCGGTGGGCCGCCGCCGCCGAGGATGGCGACCGCGATGGTGGCATAGAGCAGTTGCAGCAGCCCACCGCTGAGCGCGGCCAGGCGGGCGACGCGCCGGCCCGCGACCCGGTCGCGGCGCCACAGGGTGCCAATGGCGCCGATGACGGCGGGTATCGCGAGGACCGTCACTGCCTGGTGCCAGCCGGTCGGGATGTAGGTGACCAGGTCGACCGGGGTGAACCCGGACTGCGCGAGTCCGGCCAAGGTGGCGAACAGGCCGCCGACCAGGCCGGGCAGCGCGATACCGGGCCGGCGCAGCAGTGCGCTGGCACCGAGCAGGTACCCACCGCAGATCAGCCCGGCGACTGCGACCGCGATCCAGCCACCGACGCCGAGCCCGTACCGGACGGTCAGGCTGGCGTAGACGATCAGACTCGCCGCAGCGGCCGCGATCGTCGCCCACAGACCGACGGCGGCGCGACCCCAGGGCGGCAGGAGCAGGGTGGCGCCGGTACAGCCGAACGCGAAGCGCATCCGTCGCCACCTCCCGTCCAGGTGGCCCGAACTCGCCGAGCATGGCCTGGCCCCACTCGGCCCGCTGCGGGGACAGCAGACCGACCGCCCAGCGCAGCAGCCGCAGCGGCGCATCCCCGGTCGCGCCGTCCAGGAACCAGCGCGGGTTGCGCCGGTACAGCGCGACCGCCACGGCGATCGGCGCCACCAGGAGAACGAAGAAGAACGGCATCACGCCTCACTCAGACGGCGACGGGAACGGGCGGCGCTACCGACGCCGTGCGCGGCGGTCAGGGCGGCCACGAAGTCGCGACCGGCACCGGTCAGTCGGTACAGGTGCCGGGGCGGGCTGCTGCCCTCGCCCGGCTCCCAGGACGTTTCCAGCAGGCCACGGTCAGCCAGTCGGACCAGGATCGGGTACAGCGAACCTGACTTGAGGTGCACCTCGGTGCCCAGGTCATAGCCGTAACGCCAGCGGGCCGGGTCGGCGGCCAGCGCCCGCAGGACCTTGACGGTCTGCGGCGAAGGGGGCCGTTTACGCTGCACGAACGTTAACTCTACTCATGTAGCTGTAACCGTCAAGGGGTGCCGGCGTAGGGGCTGCCAACTGTTGCTCTGTGAGTATGCATTAGGATGCTGTTGTGAACTTGAAGGAGTGGGCACGGGTGCAAGGGGTGCATCCGGTGACCGCGTACCGCTGGTTTCGGGAGGGCAAGCTGCCGGTGCCGGCCCGCAAGGTCGGTCGACTGATCCTGGTTGAGCCGGTTGAGGAGGCGCTGGAACGGGTTCGGGTGGTGGCGTATTGCCGGGTCTCCAGCGCCGATCAGAAAGACGACTTGGAACGCCAGGCCGGTCGGGTGGTGACCGGGGCAACTGGTCGTGGCCTTGCTGTTGATCAGGTGGTGTCCGAGATCGGTTCGGGGATGAACGGCCACCGCCGCAAGTTGACCCGGGTTTTGTCGGATGTGACCGCTAGCGTCATCGTCGTGGAGCACCGGGACAGGTTGACTCGCTTCGGGTTTGAGCATTTGGCCGCGTCGCTGGCCGCGTCAGGGCGCCGGATCGTGGTGCTGGACGAGACGGAGACCACCGACGGTCTGGTACGTGATGTGACCGAGGTCCTGACGTCGCTGTGTGCCCGCCTGTACGGGCGGCGTTCGGCGTCGCGCCGGGCGGCGAAAGCAGTCGAGGTCGCCACCGGTGGCGAGCCGGTATGAGCACTGCGACGGTGGTGCAGGCATACCGGTTCGCTTTGGACCCCACGTCCGCGCAGGTCGAGGTGTTGGCCCGCAACGCTGGGGCGGCGCGGTTCGCGTTCAATCACATGCTCGCCCGAGTCCGGGCGGTCGGGGCGCAGCGCGAGGCCGAACGGTCCTATGGGATTATCGGCGACGGACTCACCCCGTGGCAGGGCTGGTCATTGCCGGCGTTGCGCAGGACCTGGAACCAGGTCAAAGACCAGGTCGCGCCGTGGTGGCCGGAGTGCTCGAAGGAAGCCTTCAACACCGGCCTGGACGCTTTGGCGCGGGCGATGAGAAATTGGGCCGACTCCAGATCTGGCAAACGCAAAGGCACGCGGGTCGGGTTTCCCCGGTTCAAGGCCAAGGCCCGCACTCGTCGCTCGATACGGTTCACTACCGGCACGATGCGCCTGGATGCAGCCGACCGCCGGCACGTGGTGTTGCCGAGGCTGGGACGAATTCGTACGCACGAGTCGACCCGTAAACTCGCCCGTCGCCTTCAGGCGGGTACTGCGCGGATCATGTCCGCGACGATTTCGGAGTCCGGTGGGCGCTGGTTCTGCGCGTTCACCGTCGAGATCGCCCGTCAGGTTGGTCGCCCGGAGCAGGTGGCTCGTGCGGGCCGGATCGTCGGGGTCGACGCCGGGGTCAAGCACTTGGTGGTGTTGTCCACCGGGGAGATGATCGACAACCCGGCACCGTTGAAGACCGCGCTGCGGAAGCTGGCCAAGGCCCAGCGGCGCACGGCCCGCCGGGTCGGCCCGTACGACCCGGACACCCGACGCCGCCGGCAGCCGTCGAGCCGATGGCGCCACGCTCAGCAACAGGTGGCCCGGGTGCACGCCCGCGTCACGACGGTCCGCGCCCACACCTGGCATGAGCTGACCACCCGGCTGGCTCAAACGTTCGACCACATTGTGGTCGAGGACCTGCACGTAGCCGGTATGGTCCGCAACCGTAGGCTCGCCCGCGCCATCTGCGACGCCGCGCCGGCGACCCTGCGCCGACACCTCGGCTACAAAACCCAGTGGTACGGCTCCGTGCTGCACACCGCCGACCGTTGGTACCCGTCCAGCAAAACCTGCTCGGCCTGCCAGACGGTGAAACCCAAGCTGTCGCTGTCCGAGCGCCTGTTCACCTGCCAAGCGTGCGGAACGTCCCTCGACCGCGACGTCAACGCCGCACGCAACCTCGCCGCGCTCGTAGCGGCCGTCGACCCGCAGTTGCCAGGCGACGTTAAAACAGGACGTGGAGCCTGCGGAAGACCTCCGCCCTCGGGTGAGGCAGCAAGCCGTGAAGCGTCAAGACCGGGCCTCCCGGTCAACGCCGTTCGGCAACGAACGGCTGCCGATCACGAACTTACTAAAGTTCATTGAACGGCAACGGGTAGGCCAACTCGGCGCCGACATCACCTCATCGTCAGCCCGGTTGCCGTTCACCGCAGCTGCTTTGGATAGGGCGCGGCATGCAGGATGGGCGTACCGCCGGTATGCAGGAGCACGACGGTGGTGGTCGGGGCGATGTCACCATCGCGCAGTCCATCGGCGAGCGCCGCCAGGACCCGGGCCGTGTACACCGGGTCGAGCAACAGCCCCTCGTGCCTGCCGGCCGTTGCGACCGCCCAGCGCACAGCGTCGGTGACCGCGCCGTACCGTCGCCCGGCCTGTCGGTGGTCGAATCTGGGCACACCATCCGGGTACGGCAGGTCGCACAGCTGCGCCGCTCCCCGGGCGATCGTCGACACCGCCGTAGCCAGGTCTTTCTGGGCACCCACGTCGACGCCCAGCACCCTGTCGAACGACCTCATGCCGACGGCGAGGCCGGCGTGGGTGCCACCCGTGGCGGTAGCAGTGGCGATCAGGTCCACTCCCGGCAGTTGGGCGCGGATCTCGTCGGCGGCACGCACGTAGCCGACGGCGCCCATGGCCGACGCCCCACCGACCGGGATGTGGTACGGCCGGCATCCCTCGGCCCGGGCCCGCTCCACCTCGGCCAGCACGGCCCGCTGTGTCGCTGGATAGTTGACGTCGCCGACCCAGCGGATCTCGGGCTCCAGCAAGCCGGTCAGCAACATGTTCCCGAGCCGCCGCCGCCGTCGCCTGGTGGTCGAGACGACCAGCCGGCAGCGCAGCCCCAGCCGGTTCGCCGCCGCGGCGGTCAGTCGGATGTGGTTGCTCTGCGGTCCGCCGCCCGTCACCAGCAGATCGCAGCCACGATCGACCGCGTCGGCGCAGAGGTACTCCAGGTGCCGGACCTTGTTGCCGCCGCCGGCCAGGCCGGTCAGGTCATCCCGCTTCACCCAGAACGCGCCCGGCGCGAAGCCGAGCGCAGCGCCCAACCGATCCGCCCGTTCCAGGGGGGTACCCGTGCCGGCGAGGTCGACCCGGCGCGGCCAGGTCATCGTGGCACCGCCGAACCCGCCGCGACGGCCTGCGTCCGGCAGCCCGGGACGACGTTCATCGGGGCGTGTCGGGCTGTGTGCGTTGCGCGGCCAAGGTTGGTCCTCAGATCGGGCACCTCAGTGAGGTGATCTCGGTGACGCGATGCGTTCATTGTGCGACACGAACGCGGCTGTCCACGGTGGACAGTAGTGGACACCCGTTGAGTTCCTGCCCGACAGCGGCCGGGCGCTGGCCGGCCAGAAAGGGCAGCTCTGGGTCACCCTCGCGGAGGAGACGGGACGCGGCCGGCCCGCCGGCGTACCAGATCAACTGCCGGCATCCTCAGCGGCAAGGCTCCCACCTGACGGGGAAGGAGGGGAGATGATGGGCGCCATGTCGCTGAGATTCGAGGAACTGGCCTGGCGCCGCACCCCGATGGGTGAGATCAGCCTGCGCCGCCGGCACGACCCCGTCACCCGGACCGAGGTGTACGAGGTCAAGCTCGACGACGAGTTCCTGATGTCCAGCCTGTTCACCGTGGCCGAAGTCGAACTGGCCCGCCGGGGCCTGGCCGCTGCCCACGGCGACGCACTGGACGTGGTCGTCGGCGGTCTGGGCCTGGGCTTCACCGCGACCACCGTGCTGACCGACCCGCGGGTCGCTTCGCTGCTCGTCGTCGACGCCATCGAAGACGTGATCACCTGGCACCGGCAGGGCCTGCTGCCGTTCGCCGGGGCGCTGACCGGCGACCAGCGCTGTCAGCTGCGGCACGATGACTTCTTCGCGCTCACCGCCGCCGACACCGGCTACCACCCGGCCCAGCCCGGCCGGCGGGCACACGCCGTCCTGGTCGACATCGACCACAGCCCACGCCACCTGCTGCATCCGCGGCACGCCCCCTTCTACACCACAGCGGGCCTGCGCCAGCTGACCCGGCACCTGCATCCGGGCGGGGTGTTCGGCCTGTGGTCCAACGACCCGCCCGACGAGGAATTCACCGCCGTGCTGGCCGGCGTCTTCGACACCGCGCGCGCAGAGGTCGTCGAGTTCGACAACCCGCTGCAACGACGCACCTCGGCCAACACCATCTACCTGGCCCAGCTCGAGTGACGCACCGCCCTATCGGTGACGATCATTTGCTGGCCGACCGGGTCGACCGATCGGGAACCTATCAGGTGCTCGATCAACACCAATGCGACTTCACCATGTGCAGAGAACGACCAATCGCGAATTCACCGCGAAAGCGTGCTCGACAGGGCACCGAATGCAGTGGCGCACCTTCGCCGACCCTTTGTCCGGCCCTCGTGGTGACCGGGACCGACACGCCTCGGCTGAACGATGATTAATGCTATTCGGGAGCGTTCTTGTGCGCTTTGACGGCTGCGGCAGATGCCGCCGACCGCTGAGCGTTCTTCCTGGTCAAGCCGCTTTGCGCGGACGGCCGGCAGCCGACTTCACGGGCGACCGCCCGGCGGCGCTCGCAGACTCACCGCGCTAGACATGCAAATGGCCGGATGGCATCATGGGCCGCAGTCCGCAGCGGACGGTGTCAACCATTCTGCATTCTGTATAGCGATGCGAGTGTCAGTTCGCACTTGCCTATTCGGTCACGCCCAGGTGCGGGCATCGAAGTCCATCGGAGCGGGCCAAAGGCAATTCCAGGACGTCTGACGACGTCGTTCCCGTCGAAGCTCAGCCCGGTCACAGCAGGGAGATTGACGGTGGCGCTTCCCCGGATCCTCATCGCAGTGCCGCTGATCGTGGCCGGCGCTTTCCTCCCGGCCGCGAGCCATGTGACGGTGAAGGCCCCACCCGGAGCCATCGGCATGGGCCACGAGGTCTTCACCACCAAAGAGATACGGATACACCGGGCGGACACCCTCACGTTCGTGAACGACTCGGGCTACATGCACATCGTCGGGCCCGGCCGGGACGGCACCCTGGCGGAGGCCGATGGGGAGCCCATGCAGCGCCGCGTGCTGATGGAGACAGACGCCACGTACACGACGCCGCCGTTCGACACACCGGGCACCTACTACTTCACCTGTTCCATGCATCCGGAGATGACGGTCAAGGTCGTCGTCACCGACTGAGCTGCCGCTCGGGCGCGACAGACGAGCAGCGGGACGTACCGCGAACCGGTCACGTCGAATCGTGTACAGCCACGAGTGCTCGGGAGGAGGGGTAAACATGTCTGGTCTCATCAGCAGCGTCAAGCACGTGCGCTACGCGTTGGGTTCGCTGACCGCGGTGCTGTTCTCGGCCGCAGTTGGCGCTTCCCTGTAGCCCACGGACCGCTCTCGGCGGCCAGCTGGGTCCGCCGGGAGCGGTGCACGCCGCAGCCCGGGGCGGAGAACGACGAACGCCCGGCGCACCGGTCCGCACCGCAGCAGAGGGAGATGACGTGTTGGAGAGCGGCGTCCGGCAGTTCCGGATGGCGATGGGGATGGTGTGGGGCCGTCGACTCAGTACCCGCAATCTCGGTCGGCTGGTCGACGACGCCCTCGCCACCCTCCGGGAGTTCGGCGAGCCCGGGGCGGACGCGGGCCAGGTGGTCGACGGACCGCTCAACGATCCGGTGGCCCGACGGGATTTCGCCACCCGCGGGGTGCGCCGCACCGCCACCCGGCTCGCGGCACAGTCGCCGTTCTATGCGCGCCGGTTCACCGCCGCCGGCGTGCGCCCCGAGCGTCTCGACCTCGCGGGCCTCGCCGCGATCCCGGTCACTGGCAAGCAGGACCTGGTCGAACGACCGGATGACTTCCAGTGCGCCGATGTCGCACGCTTCCTCGCCACCCGGACGACCGGCACCACCGGACGTCCGGCCGAGATCTGGCTGTCCCGCTACGAGATGGAGCTCTGGCCTGCCCTGGGGGCCCTGGCCGGGGTACTGCGCGGCGAGCTGTTGCCGGACGACATCCTGCAGGTCAACGTCAGCTCCCGCGCGACGGGCAGCGTGCACCTGAATGTCGCCGGCTGCCGGCTGGTCGGTGCCGCCTGCCGGGTGCTCGGCATCGTGCCCCCGGACGAAGCTCTCGACAGCCTGGTCGGCGGGGGTGCCACGCAACTGGCGACGGTTCCGAGCTACCTGGCGGAGCTCGAGGTCGCCGCCCGACGGCGTGGCATGGGCCCGGGCGACTTCCAGCTGCGCACCATCGACGTCGGCGGTGAGGTGCTGTCGCCGAGCCTGGCTCAGGCTGCCCGGGAGACGTTCGGAGTCGACAACGTCCGGGACCTCTACGCCATGACCGAGGTCGCACCGGTCTTCGGTCGCGTGTGCACCCGGTCGCACCTGCATTTCGACATCAACATGGGGCTGGTGGAGTATCTGGACCTGGAGACCGGCCAGCCGGCCCGGCCCGGCGCACTGGCCACGGTCGTGATCACCCCGTTCTTCCCCTATCGCGACTGCATGCCGGTGTTCCGGTACGACACCCGCGATGTCGTCAGGTGCCTGCCGGATGACGCGCTCACCTGCGAGCTGGCCGGCCTGCCGGGCAGCGGGCCGATCGAGGGCAAGGTCGACCAACTGGTACGGCCGGAGTCGACGGAGGTCGTCACGCCCCGGCAGCTGATCGAAGCCGTCGAGGCGCTGCCCGCCCGGCCATGGCCGGCGCGGTTCCGCGCAACCGTCCATAGTGGACGGACTCGGCTGGCCCTTCCGGTGTCCGCGATCGCCGGCCTCGACAAGGCGCAAGCGGCTCACCACTTCGCCGACCGCGGCCTCGACCTGGATCTCACGCTGGTCAGTGACGACGAAGCCACCGCGTTGCGCCCGCTGCGCAGCGATCTGCACGAGACGACCTTCAGCGCCCGCCCTGCTCTCATCGGAGCATGACATGGAACTGAGCAGTTCCCAGACCTTCCTCTCCCTCTTCCAGCTGGTCGTCACCACCATCGCGGCGCTGGCGACCTGCCTGGGCGCACTGTGGTATCTGCGCCGGGTGCGGCTGGAGCGTCCGGCGATCGGCAGGTTCAACGGTCGCGATGTGGTGTTCCTGTTCGCTTTCCTGGTCCTCCTGCCCAGCCTCTACCTCCTGCTGCCGCAGTGGGCCCTGACCACCGTGCTGGCACTGACTTTCACGGCGGCGCTGTCCATCGGCTTCCGACCGGTGCTCGCCCCCACGTCGCTGTGGCTGGGCATCGGTGTGCTGATCGGCGCGGACCTGTGGATGGGCCAGCGCATGATCGACGATGTCGCCCACTGGCACTTCGTGTGGGCCGAGAACAGCCTGGTCGTACTGCTCGCGGCGATCTCGGTGGCCAACCTGTACGTGCAGGGCGGCATGCAGGTACGCCATGTTGCCTGGTTCGCCGGTGGGCTGGCACTCTACGACTCGATCTTCACTCTGGTGCTGCCGGTGTCGAACGAACTCATCCGCGAGTTCGTCAACCACCCGCTCTTTCCGGCGATGGGCATGCGGATCGGCTTCGACGAAGCCATCGTCGGCCTCGGCGACCTGTTGGTCTACGCGGGGTTCACGATCGCCGCCCACAAGGCCTACGGTCGGCCGGGACTCCGGCTGGCGCTGACCCTCGTGGTCGTCTTCGGCGCGGTGGTTCCCACGCTGTCCGGACTGCTGCTCAACTTCGTCGACTCCCGGCTGGACGTCGTGATCCCGGCGCAGACCTACTTCGGGCCGGCAGCCGTTCTCGGGTACCTGTGGCTGCGCCACCGCTACGGCCGCGAGCGCACCATGAAGGAGTACCTGGCCAGCATCGAGCGCCAGCGCCGCGAACCGGCCGCAACCGCTGTGGTTGCGCCGGAGCCGACGACCGAGTCCGAGCCGGTGTCCGCTTGACGGCGCCGTGGCCGTTGGCCGGGTCTGCCCGGATGGCGGCCCTGCGCGGCGACCCGGGCGGGCGTGTCGCCCGATGAACGCGGTCCGCTCGGGCACCCGTGCCTTCCTCGGCCTGCCCGCCGTCGATGACGCGGCGGCCATGAAGCAGCCGCGGGCCGTCCCGTGGCTCGCCGCGCCAGCCGCGTTCGTGGCCACCCTGGTCGCGCTGGTCGGCCTCGGTGTGGCCCTGGATGCGATCCTGCACGGTCGCGACAACTGGCCGGTCAACGCACCGGCGATTGCCGGCCTGACGGCGATCCTGCTGCTCGCCCCGTCGTCGCCGACGCAGCCCAGGGCGCGCAACGCATGGCTCGCCGCTGTCGTCGGGCTCGCTGTCGTCGGGGTGGGCTACCGCATTCCGACGGCTCACCATGCGCCGGCAACGGCGTACGGCTGCATCGCATTTCTGATCGCCGGCGGTGGTGCGCTCGCCGGCTGCGTGGCGTTCACCGCACTCACCCGGGTCCACAGCTGGACCGCGACCACGCCGGCCGGCGTGGTCGCGGATCCGGAGGAGAACCCGGCGGCGGCGCCTGACGCTTCCCCGCAAGCCTGACCCGGTACGCCCCTCGGCTGCCCGATCATCCGCGGTGCGGGCGCATCCGGCGGCTACCGGATGCGCCCGCGGACGTTACGCGGAGACCGTGACGTCGAGGAACCACGGGATCTGCGGGGTCGGGCACGGCATCGGCTGGTGGATGCACGGACTGTCGGGAACGGTGGACACCCGCGCCTGGCCCGTCGAGACCACGCGGTAGCGTGCGGCGAGCGCCTGGCCTGTCGGGTAGCCGCCGACCACGTCGGTGGCGACGAGTACTCCGGCGGGGGTGACCTTCGGGACGTCGTACTCGCTGGGAAGGCTCACGATGAGCTGGTCACCGACGTGCAGGGTGATGCTGCGCCCGCTGTCCGCCCTGGTGACCGTGACGGTCTGCCCGCCGCTGCTCGACGGACTGATCACGTTCACGTGTACGCGCCACAGATAGACCGGCGCTGCGCACGGCGGTGACTGGTGCTGGCAGTCGCTGTCGGTCTGGGAGGTCAGGTCCACCAGCCCGGGCGTGGCCGCGCGGTACCGGGCGGCGACCGACTGGCCCGTGGGGTATCCGCCGGTGGACGACAGTTGCACCAGCGCGGGACCGGTAACGGCAGGCGGATCGAAGTAGCTGGGCAGGGACACCGCCAGCGTCTGGCCGACGAGCAGAGTGACCGTGATTCCGCTGTCACCACCGCTCACCGTGACATCCGCGCCGGCCGACGGGCTGGTGCTGGAACTCGTCGGAACAGTGTCGTTGGCGCAGCTGGAAATCGTCACCGGACCGGTACCGGACAGCGACATCCCGAAGCTGGTCGACGCGCCCGGCGCCAGTGCCCCGTTGTACGGCTGGTTGACGGCGGTGAACCCGCCGCCCGAGGCGCTGGTGATCCGGGCGTTCCAGGCCGAGCCGAGCTGCTGGCCCCCGGCGAGGCTGCCGGTGACGGTCCAGGTCGTGGCGGAGGTCGCCGCGGTGTTGACCACCGTGACGGTGACGTTCTCACCCCCGCTCGGTCCGCTGCCCCATTGCGAATCGATGTGCACCGTGGCGCTGCATCCACCGGCTGTCGTGCCGGCAGCCGACGCCACGGAGGCGACGCCCGGGGTGAGCATGAGCGCCATCAGCATGCCCGCACCCGCCGCCACGCTGGATGCTGCCGCTGCCGCCCGTCTTGATACCGCCATCACAGTGACCCTTCCGCTCCGGTGGATAGGACGCCACGCTCCATCTCGTCCGACGGATAGGAGGTGGTCGATGCAGATCCATGTTTACATAGCAACTCATCGATGTTCCATCCCGCGGTCGTTCGCGAGCCCAGGGCCAGGTGAAGGCTGCGCGGCCGCAACGACCGCGCAGCGGGTGCCGCCCCGGTGCAAACGCCGGGACGGCACCCGCCAGTTCAACGGTCAGCGTGACTTCGGCCGTGCCTGGGGGCGTTCATCAGTCGTCGTCGTGGACGGTGAGCGCGCCGAACACGTCACCCACGAAGACACCCTTGATCGCCTTCGCACCCACCAGGTAGGTCCGGTCAGGCTCGTCCACGGTGTTGCCGGTGACCGCGATCGGGATGCTGATCGTGGTCTGACCGGGGCTGACGTTCACCACGGTCGCCGTCGCCAGGTTGGTGGCCGGGTTGACCACGAACACCCGTAGCTGGCCGGAGCCGCTGCCGGTCACGGTGGCCGGTACCTGGTAGGTCACCGTCCCGGAGCTGCCCTCCTGGACGGTGAGCTCGCCCAGGTCGATCCGGGGCAGCGCCACGGCCTGCGGCGCCGGGGTGCCGGCGCGCCAGCCCCAGGCGTCCACGACGGCGGCTTTGCCGTTCGCGCTGAGCGGAGTCAGCTGCAGCGTGGCGATCTGGGTCATCGTCAGGCCCGCCGAGACGGCGGGGGCCAGCGGCAGCCGCACCTCCTGCGCCAGGTTGGAGGCGGTGAACGTCGGCCCGGGCAGCCCGTCGAGGGTCACCGTGCCGAGCGTGGCGCGCCGCCCGGACGAGTCGGAGATGGCTACCTGCAGCTGGGTACCGACGCTGTTGGCCGGCACGATGACGCGCAGTGCGGCCGAGGTCTGGCCGCTGAGCGACACCGTCCGCGCGGGGCGCACCGTGACCCGGGTCCCGGCGGTCGTCCAGCCCAGCTCGACGGCGTACCGGCCGGTCTCCGGTCGGATGGATCCGAGCTGGTACAGGTGTGGCGAGCTGTAGTTCCACCCGGTCAGGCAGGCGGTGGCGGGGTCGGTGGTTACCTGCTCGCACAGCCGGGCACCGGTGCCGGTCACCGAGAGCGTGCTGTCCGGTACCACGAAGCCCGTGCGGTTTCCGCCGACGGCCTGGCTGAGCACCCGGGCCGGGTCGGCCGACGGGGCCCGGTAGCCGGAGCCGTCGATGAGTGGCCGTACCGCGTCCTCGCCGTTCTGGAACAGCCGTGCCGCCGCGGCGACGTAGGTGGCGCCCACGTTCTGCTGCTGCTGGGCGGTCAACCGGGAGGACGAGCCGGACACGCAGTACGGGTCGTGCCCGATGTAGTCGTCGAACGCCCGCGGCGCCACCGACTGCCCCGGCGTCCACTGGGTGTTGAACCAGTCGTGGTTGGCCCCGGCCACCCAGACCGCGCTGTGCAGGGCATAGCCGCGGCTGACCCCGCGACTGGCGTCGAGGAACTGGATGCCGGGCAGTTCGGTCTGGTCACCGTCGCAGCCGGGCAGGATGCTCATCGACGGTACGTCCGGCGGCGGGTTCTCCCCGAAACTCGTCGTGCCGATCAGTGCCAGGCCCTTGATCTGCCAGCCGACCGTACCGTGGTAGCCGTCCTGGGCGGCCGGCGGCGGGGTGAGGCTGTCCATCGCAGCGCGCCCGACGCCGTCGCCGCCGCGCGAGTGGCCCACCAGCAGGACGCTGGACATGTCCGCGGGCGGTGCCGCCTGCACGATGGCCGGTGCGCCGGACCGCCCGGCGCCCGCCCAGTCCAGCCAGTGCGCCAGGTGCAGTCGTACCAGGGACGAGCGTGCCTGTGCGCCGCCGTCGGAGGGCGGCGTTCCCGGGCCGTCCTGGGCGTTGATGCCGTCCGCTGAGATCGAGACGGTGACGAATCCCTGCGAGGCCAGCAGCTGCTGGGACTGCTGGAAGCCCTGGTAGCTGGGGAGCGGGGAGTAGCCGGCCGGGCAGGGCCAGGTCCAGCTGGTCCCGGTGGAGTTGTAGCACGGGTCGTAGCGACCGTGCAGGAACAGCACCAGGGGGCGCGGGGTCGCCAGGCCCTGTGGCGCCACGACGATGGCCTTCATCTCGACCGGCTGCGCGAAGCCGGGCAGCGTCACGTCGGAGAGTTGGTACTCCCCGGTGGTCGTCGAGTAAGGGCCGGCGACGCCCGGATCGACCGGGTTGGGCGGCAGTGTCGCGGTGGCTGCGGTGGCTGCGCCACTCGCGGCGGTGACCGACGGTGCGGCCAGCGCGGTGCCGGCGGACCCGACTGCCAGTATCAGCGACAGTGGCAGGACAGTCGCCAGTCTTCGGACATGCATGTCTCTCCCCCGTTTCTTCACTTGTAGCGATCAGCCGGTTACGCTCATGGCGCATCCGACGGTGCGTAACCTATCGTTTCCATCGAGGTAGGTAAATAGGTCAGTGGGCCTTGGAAACCGGCCGGGCGACGTGTCGGTAAGAGTTGACGCAGGTCCCGAGGGTTGAGGAAGGCATCATGGGTGTCGTCGCACCGTTCCGGTCGGCTGCCTGGCCGTTTCACACCGGGGGTGTGCCCGGCGGCTGCGTGGCTGGCCCGACGCGGCCAGGTGACCCGCCCGGATCGGCGCGCCGGGTCCGTCAGGTTTACGCAGTTCGACCCCTCGCGGACCGGCGCCAGGTGTAGACGGCGACCGGGACGGGCATACCGTCACACATGCCGGCCATCAGCCCCCGCCCCCGTCAGGTTGCCCGTTCGCCGCTGTTCCCGCTGATCGCGGTCACCGGAGCGGCGCTGCTGTTCGCTGTCCTGCTGATCCTGGCGCACGCCTGGTGGAGTCCGCTGGAAACGGCCGACCACTCGGTGGCGGCCGATCTGCATAGCCTGGTTGCCGACCGGCCGCTCGCGGCCAGCGTGTTGCAGGCGATCACCTGGGCCGGCAGCAGCAGCGCCCTGTGGATGCTGGTGGTGGCCGGGCTGATCATGTTGGCCGTGCGTCGCCGCTTCCGGCTGGCGCTGTTCCTGGCCGTCGCCGGTGTCGGGGCGTTGATCCTCGACCCGATCCTCAGGACCCTGGTCGGGCATCCCGTCGCGCACCCGGTCAGCGGCGTCCCCGGCGGCCGCGCACTCGCCTCGATCGCCTGCTACGCAGCCCTGATCGTGGTGTTCCTACCGGCGATACCGACCCGGGCCCGCCGGCCCGTGACAATCGTCGCCGGGGCGCTGGTCGCAGCGGTCGGTGTCAGCCGGCTCATCCTCGGCGCGCAGTACCTGTCCGACATCCTCTGCGCCTGGGCGCTGGGGCTGGCCTGGCTGGGCGTCACGGTATGCGCGTTCGAGATGGTGCGCTCCACAACCGGGCAGCAGGTCACCAGACCCCTGACCGAAGGTCTCGAACCCGAGGCGGCGCCCGACCTGGCAAGCGTGCCCGACCGGCGTGCCGGATCGCCGCGCCCGACCCGGATCGGCGCCGCCATCGTGGTGGCCTGGACGCTGATCCTCGGCGCCGTTGTCGGCTTCGGCGAACTGGTCACCCGGTACGGCGGCGGCAACCTGGCCGGCGACCATACGATTCCGCACGGGCTCGCCGCACACCGGACTGCGACGTTGACGGCGCTGAGCGCCGCGTTCAGTGCCATCGGCGCCACCCAGACCATCCTCGCCGTCACCGTGCTGGCCGCCGTACTCTTCCTCGCCGTCACCCGCCGCTGGCGGCCGGTCATCTTCATCGTGCTCGTCATGGCCGGCGAGGGGAGCCTGTTCGCCACGACCCAGGCGATCGTGAAACGGCAACGCCCCGACGTGGTGCGTCTGGAAGATCACATCCCGACCAGCAGCTACCCGTCCGGGCACGTCGCGGCCACCATCTGCATCTACGTCGCGATCGCGATCCTCGTCGTCGGTCACACGCGCCGCTGGTGGCGGTGGCTGTTCGTCGCGCTCGCGGTACTCATGCCGGTGTTGGTCGCCACCGGCCGGATGTATCGCGGCATGCACCATCCCACCGATGTCCTGGGCAGCACCATCCTCGCTGTCCCGCTGATCGTCGTCATGGTCCGGGCGGTCCGCCCCAGCGCCGCCGTTACCGGGTCGCCATCCTCCGCGCGGACCCCGACCCGACGGCCGGTGGGCACCGTCGCCGCGGCGTCGACCGTCGCAGCGGACGGCGACGAGCGGCCGCACCAGGTGGTACCCGTGCCGGGTGCCCCACGGGGCGGCTGAGCGCGGTCAGACGCGGGCGGTGTCGCGGCGGAACAGGGCGACTGCTCCGAGGACGAAGAACGAACCCCACCCCAGGACGTTGCCGACCGCCGCCGCGCTGAAGCCTCCGGTCAGTGCCGAGCGGGCGATCACGGCGACGCCGTACATGGGGGTGAAGACGGCGACCGACCGCAGTTCGGACGGCAACAGGTCGAGCGGGATGAACACGCCGCCGCAGAGGGAGAGCAGCGCCAGCAGTGGGCCGACGAACTGCATGACGTTCTCCGAAGGCAGCACGAACCCCATGAACAGGCCGAAGGCCGCGAACACCAGCGAGCCGAGCCAGCCGGCGAGCCCGCACAGCAGCCAGACCTGCACCGGCATGCGGACTCCGGCGACCGCGCCGAGGACGAACTCGACCAGCACGGCGACCAGACCGAGCACCATCGCGGTGAGGATCTTCAAGGCGATGTACGCCAACGGTCGCAGCGGGGTCAGCCGAAGCTGGCGACTCCAGCCCAGGCTGCGCTCGACCGCCACGGCCGCGCCGCACGAGGTGGTGGCGACCATCGCCCCGTAGGTGGCCATGTTGACCATGATTTCGGCCAGCGCCCGGGAGCTTCCGGTGCCCTGCGAACGGTAGGGCAGTCCGAAGAAGAGGAAGAACACCGCCGGCATGGCCAGAATGAAGACGAGGGTACGGCGGTTGCGCAGCACCCGGCGCACCTCCAGGCCGAGTGCGGTGAGGTTGAAGCCGGCGAACGGGTACGGGCGCGGCGGCGCGGTGACACTGCTCATCGGCGGCTCTCCGGTCTGATCTGGGGCGAGGTGACCGCGGGCGGGCTGACCCCGGACCGGTCGACGTGGAGCGCAGGCGGCAGGTCGGCCGCTGAGCTGGTGAGCGCGACGAAGGCGGCTTCCAGGTTGGCCGCGGTGACTTCCAGGTCCCGCGCGTCGGTACGGGTCAGCAGGTAGCGGGCCACCTCGTCGGAGTCGACCGAGCGGACCAGTACCGTGTCGCCGCGCACCTCCACCGACTCGACCCCGGGCAGCGCCAGCAGGGCAGCCCGGTCCGCGTCCGGCCAGTGGGCCCGGACCAGCCGGCCGCTGGCGAGGCTGCGGATGGTGGCGGTCGGGCCGTCGGCCACCACGCAGCCGTGGTGGATCAGGATGATCCGGTCGGCGTACGCGTCGGCCTCGTCGAGATAGTGGGTGGCGAACAGGACCGTCCGACCCTGATCGGCGTCGCGCCGGATGGCCGCCCAGAACTCCCGCCGCCCGTCGACGTCCATGCCGGCGGTGGGCTCGTCGAGGATCAGCAGCCGGGGCTGCGGTACCAGCGCGAGCGCGAAGCGCAGCCGCTGCTGTTCGCCGCCCGAGCACTTGCCGACCCGCCGGTCGGCCAGCTCGGTGAGGCCGGCCCGGGCCAGTACCTCAGCCACCGGTCGGCGGCGAGGGTAGACGGAGGCGAGGTAGCGCACCGTCTCGGCCACGGTGAAGTCCTTGAGCAGGCCGCCGGATTGCATCACCGCGGCCACTTCGCCCCGGGCGACGGCGTACGACGGCGGGTGGCCGAAGACCTGCACCTCCCCCGCGTCCGGCCGGGCCAGGCCGAGCACCATGTCGATGGTGGTCGACTTGCCGGCGCCGTTGGGTCCCAGCACGGCGACCACCTCGCCGGGCTCGATCCGCACGCTCACCCCGTTGACTGCGGTGAGCTGTCCGAACCGCTTGGTCAGCCCGCGCAGCAGCAACGCCGGTGGCGTCCCGGTGGAGCTCACGAGGCGGCTTTCAGGTCGGTGAACGGCTGGTCGAAGGCGAGCAGGAAGCCGGCCTGGAACCGGCTGACCGCCCCGGCCGCCGCGATGATCTCGGCGATGTACCGCCGGCAGGTGCGCAGGGAGATGCCCAGTCCGCGGGCGATCGCCTCGTCCTTGTCCCCGTCGGCGAGCCGGCGCAGGATCTCCTGCTTCACCCGGCCACCGAGCACGCTCTGCATCCGCAGCACATGCGGGACCGGTACCGCGTTGGTCCACAGCGAGTCGAAGAACGACTGCACCACACCGGCGAGCACCGGCTGGGCCACCACCACGGTCGTGGGCTGGCCGTCGCTGTCGCAGGCGAGGATCGCCACGGCGCCGACGTCGAGCACCATCGTGTCGTGCCGGGCCGCGCCGGTGGGGTTGCGGGAGCTGGTCACCCGTACGTCGGGTGCCGCTTCGCCGCGCGGCACCAGGGTGGTCGGCAACGGCTCGTTGTCGGCGGCGCCGAGCAGCGCGCGGGTTTTCAGGCCGGGCTGGGCGGCGGCCAGCCCGAGCAGGTCGACCGGGCTGGTCGCCGGCGGAGAGCCGGCAACCCGGGGGTGCAGCCAGACGGAGACGCGGCGGGCCCGGCGCAGCAGCCGCACCAGGACCGCCTCGATGGCGGCGGTGCCGACGGCGATCTCGAACTGGTCGGTGTGCTGGTCGGCAGTCGGGTCCGGGCCGGACCGGGCAGCCAGTGCACCGTGCGCGTCCAGCAGGGTGCGCTGCCACGTCTCGGCCGCACCGGCGAGATTGAGCAGCAGGTCAGTAATGTTCGCAGTGGGTGGGGTCGGCGGATCCGGCCGGTGCGGCGAGCCGCCCGTACCAGCCGGGTCCGGAGGGTTCGCGGCGCTGGACTCGACGGCGGTGACTGCCATGTCAAGCCTCCTGTTCCGGGGGTGTACCTGACGAGTGTCGGGCGAGAGGCGCCGCGCGCGCATCGGTGTATCCACCAATCTGTGCGCGGCCAACTACGTAGTGGTCAGTAGGCGGAGCAGGCTGGCGGCGATGATGCCCTCCCGGGCCCCGCCGACCCCGAGCCGGTTCTGCGTCATGTGCAGGTGGGAGCCGACGATCTGGGCGGCCCTGGCGGTGCCGTGCCGCTCGATCCACACCGGTGTCGCGGCGGCCAACCGGCGGGTCCACGGTGACCAGCGCGACGGCGCACCAGCCGCGAGCTGGTGCAGGGCCGCGCCGTTGGGGGCGGCCAGTTCGGCGAAGCGGGCAATGGTCGCGGACTGGTCGGCCACCCAGGGCGCCCAGCCGTCCGTCACCGCGCGGAGCAGGGTCAGCCGGTCGCCGGGCCAGCCGGACAGGGTGGCGGCCATCGCCTCCAGGCCGTCGGCGAAGTGCTGGGCGAAGGTGGCGCGCTGCTGGCAGGCCCGCAGGGTGACCACGCTGGAGGCGTGGAACAGCTGTTCGGTCAGGGCCATCTGCTCGGCGCCACCGTAGCGGCCGTACTCCGGCTCGTACCCGGCGCGGTACGCGCCACCCGCGCGCAGGGGCTCCACCGGCTCGGCTTCGCCGTGCTGGCCGAGCGCGGAGATCGGTACGGCGGCGGCGAGGTAACTGGCTTCGGAGATCCGCTCCGATCCGGCCAGCCCCGCGTTCACGGCGGCCAGGCCGGCGCTGAGCCGCTCGACCAGCCGATCGCGCTGGGCCGCGGTGCAGTCGGCGACCCGCAGCCGCAGGTGTGGGCCGCCCTGCCAGTAGCGGATGAAGAACCACGGCCGGGGTGCCACGCTGCCGTCCGGACCGGCAAGTTCGCGCAGCGCCGGGGCGAGCACGCTGAGCAGTGTGGTCTCCAGCGCCTGTGGTGCCAGCGAATCGACGTGCAGATGCCAGCTCTCCCAGCGGTTCACCGCCGGATCCGGTGCGCCGGTGCCGACCGCCGCTGTCGGGTCCGCGGCGATCGGGTGCGGACGGGCGGCGGTCACGGGCGCAGGTCCAGGGCGGGACCGGTCAGGCGGGAGTGGCCGCACACCGTGAGGAACACCGGGAGTTCGCCGCGCGGCAGGTCGAGCACCATGGCCAGGGTGTGCTCGTCGTAGGAGCGGGCCGGCCGGGCGGCCAGCCCGGCGGCCGCCGCGGCCAGGCACAGCCCGTGGCTGGTCCAGCCGCACCACAGGTTGACCAGGCTCAGCCCGACCGGTCCGAGATCGGTGAGCAGCTTGTCGACGTCGGCGCTGACCACCAGGGCGAGGCAGGCGTGCCGCAGGCCGGAGTCGGTGTCCGGGGCAGGCGGCTGACCGAAGCCGGCCTGGGCCGCGGCGAAGACCCGCGAGTCCTTGCGCTGCAACGTCAGCGTGCCGGTGCCCGGGTCGAGGCGGTAGACGCCGTCGGCGAAGCCGGTGACACCGCGCAGGACCACCCGGCTGCGCAGCCGGTCGGCGAGGTCGATCGGCAGCGGCGGGGGCACGGCTGCCCAGGCCAGCAGCGCCGGCAGGGCAGCCGCCGGCACCGGGGCGGGTTGGAAGGCGAACCCCCACAAGCGCTCCGGTACCCGCCCCGCGCTGCGCGTCCACAGCACCTCGGCCCAGGACGGACCGGGCCCGTCCGGGTCGGGGTGGGGCCGCGAGGTGGGCAGGGCCCGGGCGCGGCCGGGCGGGGTCGCGGGCGGATCGAGTCGGGCGGCGCTGACCGTGGCCGACTCCGTGATCGAGTCGCTCGGTGGGCCGGCCAGCAGCCGGTCGACCGCGTCCGGTACCGGGCGGGGCGCGCCGGGCAGCGTGCGCAGCGCCGGGCGGGTCGGGAGTCCGATCAGGTCCAGCAGGACCGGCGCGGACCAGACGCCCGGGCCGGTGGCCGCCAGTTCGGCTGCGGCGGCCCGACATCGGGGGCCGGTGAGGGTGGCGCTGGCCTCAACGCCCAGCACGTCGGCGGCGGTGGCCACGGCGCGCAGGGTGACGCCCAGTTCGGCTTCGCCGACGGCGTACCGCAGCCGGCCGTAGGGGCTGGGCAGGTCGGCGTAGCGGGCGGCGAGCAGCAGCGTCACCCCCGGGTCGGTAGCGGTGCGGGGGCCGGCGTCGATCAGCGCGTGCCGGTACAGGTCGAGGTAGGCCAGTCGGTCCGGCCACTGGACGAACACGTGCACCGGAAACTTGGCCCGGCCCGAAGCGACCGCCCGGTGGTCGTTGTGCCGGTTGTCCGGCTCCCGCCGTTGCAGTCCCAGAGCCAGCAGGAGCAACTGGCCGAGGCGCTCGGCCGGCGCCACCGTCACCGGGTCCGGGAACCGGACGTCGGCCAGGGTGTCGCGGGAGGACAGTGGCAGCGGCGCGCCGAGGATGCCCCGGGCGGTGGCCGGCGGTACCAGGCTGGCGGTCAGCTCCGCGTCGTCGATGTCGCCCTGCTCGCCCAGGTAGCGCTTGCCCGGCCCCTGGCGGAAGGCGAAGCGGCGGATGTCGAGGGTACCGGTCATGGCGTTCTCCGATCGGCCGGTCGGCGCCCGAACCCGCGCGCCGGCCGGGGAGGTGGGCTGGCCACCGGGCCCGGCCGGTCCGGTGGCGTACGGTGGCTGCGGGTCAGGGGAACGGGTGCGGGTCGTACGGGGCGAGCGCCGGGTCGGGGCCGCCGGCCGCGTGCAGCCGGGGCAGGCCGGTCAGCCGCTGATGCGCCTGGCCGAAGCACATCGGCAGGATGCCCGGCACGACGCACTTGACCACCGACAGGCCAAGCGCCGTGTGGTCGGGGGTGGACTGGTCGACCACCAGGATCTGGTCCAGCCCGGCCTGCTCGAACAGCGCGGCCACGAGATCCAGGGCGCCGGTCACGTCGCCGCCGGCCGTCGCGACCAGCCGCTGCGGCCAGCCGGGGAAGGCGCTCGCCAGCGTCAGCCGCGGGCCGCCGAGCACGCTGTGCACCCGGGGCAGCAGTTCGGGGAAGGTGTACCGGCGCCAGTGGCCCGGGATGTCCTCGATCAGCCAGGGGTCGGCAATGGTGGGGCGCAGCGGCTCCGGGTCCCAGGCCAGTCCGGCGGCGACGAGTTGGGACAGCTCCCACAGTGCCGAGCGCACGGCCTGCGCGGGATCGGGATGGCAGCCGGCCGCGCTGAAGCTGGCCGGCAGCGCGCCGTCGCGGCGCACGGCCAGCGCCCACACCACCGGCACCGGGATGTCGGCGGTGGCCACCAGCAGGTGCACGTCGTAGCCCCGGTCGTCGGCGAGCTGGAGCATCAGCTGGGAATCCGGGTCGGCGACGCTGGCCGGGTCGATCACCGGTACCGGCCGGGCCCGGTGCCAGGCCTGCAGGAAGGCGTCGCGCTCGGCGAGTTCCAGCAGCGAGTGCAGGGCCGCCTCCTCCAGGCTGCTGCCGAGCGCGCTGCCGCTGGACGAGTCGAGGAAGTAGCCGCGCCGGGTGCCCGGCTCGCCGCGGACGCCGTAGCCGTAGCGGTAGAAGCCGACCTCGGCCGGGACCAGCAGGGGGGTACCGCCGCGCAGCGGCCGGGACCACACCCAGTCCAGTGCTGCGTCGTCGTGGTAGCGGGCCACCTTGCAGGTGGGCGCGGCCAGCTGGGCGTCGGTGTAGCCGCCCAGGCGGGCCGGGTCGATGGCCCGCTCGCCGAGTGCGGTGCGGCTGGTGGCCGGCACGATGGTGGCCGCGTGCGGGTACCCGCCGAGCCGCTCGTACGCCTCCAGTACCCCGATGCACTCCGCGTCGGCGAAGCGCCGTCCGCGGCCCACCCCGGCCGGGGTGCCGGCCAGCAGCTCCACCTCGCTCATCGGGAAGGCGCCCTCGGAGTTGCGGGTCATCCGCACCACCGGCCCGAAGCGGGCATCGCCGAGTTCGGCGCGCATCCGCTCCGGGTCCAGCCCGAACGGCGCCCCGCCCCGCGTCGGTACCCGCGCCGTGGTCGGCCGGGGAGTCAGCCGCAGCGGCGCCGGTGCCGGGTCAGCCGTACCCAGCAGCGGCGGCGCCGGGGCGGCGCAGACCTGGCAGCGGAAGGTGGCCGCGATCCGGTGCCGGGTGACGGCGCCGGCCGCGCTCAGCGCCACCAGGTCCCCGGGCCGCCAGGCAGCCGACAGGACGGCCGCGACGGCCGGCTCCAGCCAGGCCGGAAAGCCCGAGCCGACGGCGGTCGCGGCGACCGGTGGCGCGGCGGTCCGCTCGCGCAGCGACCGGTCACGCTCGGGGCGCGCCGCCTTGGGCCACTGCTGGTAGAGCGACGCGGCGTGGGCGCACCCGGCGCAGCCGGCAGGGCTGTCAGCCGTCCACAGTGGACCGGCCAGCAGCTCGGTCGCGGTGAACCGCAGGGACAGCAGCGGGAGAGCCGACTGCCGGGCCGCCGCCTGTGCCCGTCGCTCCCACTCCGGGTCGAAGCCGGCGCCGGCGACGAGCAGCACGCCGGCCGGCCGGGCCGCGAGGCTGTCCCAGTTCCAGCCGGCGGGCGCGCCGGGACCGATCCATGGTGGGATCGCCGCAGCGGTGTCACCGGGCAAGTCGAGCGGAACGACAGTCATGACAGCCACACCCGTCCGCAGTGCACCGGAAGCGGGCCGACGACCGGATCGGCGACGATCCGCTCGGCGGTCACCTGCCGGCCGCGCCCCCGCAGCCAGGTCCGGAGCTGGTCGACTACCGGGTCGAGCTGGTGCGGGGTGGCCAGCTCGAGGAAGCGGGTACCGCTGGACGCGCCGGCCAGGGCGGTCCGCACCTCGGCCGGCGCCTGGGCGTGCGCCACGGCCGCGCCGAGCGCGTGCTGGATCGCGGCATCGGGGCCGTACCCCCATTCGGCGACCCGGATCTCCCCGGTGGCGTCCACCGCCTCCACCATGGCCAGCCCGGTGCCCGGCAGGGCGTAGCGGCGCAGCGTCACGGTGCGGTCGAAGTACTCGGCGCACAAGCTCCACAGCGTCCGGTGCCCGGGGCGGGTCAGCTGCTCCCAGCCGAGCTCGGTGGCCCGCTCCCCCGCCGACACCTGCGGCCCGAGGCAGCGCAGGACCCCGTCGAGCAGCCAGCGCCGGTGTGAGTACCCGGCGGCCGGTCCGCCCGACGCCCCGGCCCCGCTCCGGCGGCCGGCCCAGTCGCGGACACCGGCGAGCACGGCGTTCAGGCCGGCCTGCGCCCGGTCGGTGCCCCAACCGGCCCGCCGCACCACCGGGTTCGCCGGTTCGGCCGGGTCGACCGGCAGCAGGTCCACGGTGGCCAGCGAGAGCGGCAGCTGGGTGAGGTCGAGGTCGCGGCCCCGTCGCAGGATGCCGGTCCACCGGGCGGTCAGCGGGGCGAGGGCGGTGAGCGCCTCGTCCGCGGTCACCGGGGATGCGTCGGGCCAGTCGCCGTCGGCCTCGGCGGCCGGTACGGCGGATTGCGGTGCGGCGGCCGCGGGCGGCCGCGGACGTTCCGGAAGCTGGCGGGTGTTCAGCTCCGGCCCGTGGACCAGAGTCAGTGCCGGCGTACCGGCCTCGTGATCGGGGGTGAGGTCCCCGGCCACCAACCGGCTCAGGATCGCGTGCCCGGCGAGCGATCCGGCCAGCACGGCGCTCAGCGGTCGGGGCGCGGCCAGCTCGGGCTCCGCCGCGGCCCAGCCGTCGGCCCGCCCGGCCACCGCCAGGAAGTCGGCCATTGCCGCCGGACCGGCCAGCGCGGGTCCGACGAGCGCGACACCGGACCGCGCGGCGACCGGCAACAGCGGCAGCTGCGGGTGGGACCGGCTGATGCCCATCGGATCCAGTGCGGCGACGCTGTCCTCGACCACCACCACGGCAGCCAACCGGCCGGCCGTATCGTCCACATCGGACAGTGCGACGGCCTCGACGCCGTACCGGGTCAGCGCCCGTAGCAGCACCGCGACGGCGGGACCGCCGCCGAGCACACCGACCCGGCACGAGCGCAGCTCGGCAAACGCCTTGTACGGCTCGGCACAGTGCGCCTCCAGGTAGCTGAGCACCTCGACATAGCGGGCCGCGGTGGCCGCGTCGGGTGCCGCGGTGCCGAGGCTGTCGAGGTCGAGCAGGATGTCGCGCTGTACCAGGGCCTGCAGGACCCGGTCGAGGACCGCCCGCGCGGACTCGTTGCCCACGGCGGCGACCAGCTCGTCCAGATCGGTACCGGCGGCCAGCAGCCCGACCTGCGAGTCGAGCACCGGATAGAGGGCAGCCGGCGCGGTGAGGACGAACGCCGGGCCGTGGCCGGTGAAGTAGACGCCCTGGGGTACCGGGGCGAAGTGGGTGCCCGGCCGCAGCTTCACCCGCACGGGACACCGCCACGGTCGTACTCGACGGCCCACTCGACCGCGTGGGCGCCGGCCCGTACCCCCGGCAGCGCCTCCTCGAGGTAGCCGGTGCCCCGCCGCTCCAGCAGCTTCGGCAGGACCCGTACCATCAGCGCGCTGCCGAGATCGACATACTGCGGCTTCTCCCGGCGGCGGGCGTTGAGGTAGCGGCCGAGTTGACCGGTCATCCCGTCCTCCCCCACATCCTGCGTGGAGGGCATGCCCAGCGGTGTCTTCAACATGATCTCCTCGCCGATCTGGTGGGCGGCCCGCCAGGCGGTGACCGCGAGCAGGTACTCCGCCTCGTCCATCGGCTCCGCCGCCGAGGGCAGGTCGTTGCCGGGGTACCAGCGCCGTCGTTGCAGGACCACCTGCCCGGCGGTCAGCCGGGGATAGCTGACGGTCGGGTCGGTCTGCGCGGTCCAGCCGGTACGCCCCTGGTGCACCCGGCCCACCGGGTCGAACGCGACCCGGCCGGTGTCGTGCAGCCACACGGCGAGGGTGAGCGCGGCCGGCTGGAGTTCGATCCACTTCATGCCGAGCCCCATCACACGCAGCGGCGTACCGGCGCGGTCGAGCACGGCGAGCGCATCGGTGGCCGGGTCGTGGACCAGTTGCACGCCCAGCCACTCGTCCCCGGCGATGGTGTCCTCGAGCAGCCGGACGCGGTGGTTGATGTTCGACCGGTGCAGGCCGTGGTCCTCGACCAGGCGGGTGCCGGGCTCGCCGTAGAGCTCGCCGATCCGGGCCGTCAGGCGGTGGGCCGCGTCGCCGCCCAGGTCCGCCTGGGCGCCGAGGAAGCGGGTGGAGATCTGCCCGTGCCCGGTGTAGCAGGCGTTCAGCACCAGCCGGCCGGCCACCGGCTGGACCAGCAGGCCGTAGGAGGCGGCGGGCGGCTGGAACCGCTCGGGCAGCCGGTCGGCGAGCCCGGCCAGCCAGTCCGGATTGAGGTCCAGTTCGGCGCTGCCGGCGGCGGCGCGGATCCGGCCGGTGACCGCGGAGACCGCGTGGGTCCGCTGGCGGAGCAGTTCGCCGAGGCTGCCGTCGGCCGGCCCCCACTCCCGGGCGGTGTGCGCGTCCAGCCGCAGTTCCCGGCGGCGGACCAGCTCCACCAACTCCTCGGCGTGCTCGACGAGGCTGACCCGGGCACCCGGACCGAACCGGTCGACGAAGGCGCGGGACAGCATCGCGCGGATCTCGTTGTGCCGATCGAAGAGCGTGTGGAACTGCGTGACCCGGGCCAGGTCGACCAGCGCCGGCTCGTACCCGCGCGCCGAGACGGTGCCCGGCGGCAGCAGGTAGTCCTCGTTGACGTGCACCTTGGCCGGGCAGGCGGTCAGGTCGTTGAGCGCCGCCTCGGTGGCCCGGACCCGGGCCAGGGCGGCGATCCGCTCGCCCACCGAGCCGTGGCTCACCAGGTCCAGTGCGGCACGCAGGTTGCCCAGCAGCTGGGCCGCGGCCGGGTGTCGCTGCGCCAGCAGCTCGCGGGCCGGCGTTACCGGGTCGGCCGCCTGCTCGTCGAGGACCGGGGCGGCCACCAGGATCTGCGCGGACAGCACGGCGCTGACCAGCCGGCCGGCGTCGGCGACCGGCACCGCCAGCCGGTCGGCGAGTTCCAGGACCAGCCGTTCGGTGCCGATCGGGCCGGTCGCGGTGAGCCGCTGCACCAGGCGCAGCTGCGGGTTGAGTTCGACCTCGAGCACCCGGCGGTGGCCCGGCGCGACCTGGTGGAAGCGCAGCTTGCCGTCGGTCTCGCGCAGCGTCGGGTTGCGCTGCACCGACAGCGGCGCCGGGCCGACTCCGGGCGGCGCGACGATTCCGTTGAGCAGGCTGGAGAACAGCGCCCGGTCCGGGCTGACCACCGAACGGGTCGCCGACCGGTCGAAGCCCGCCTGGTCCAGCGCCGGCCCGGTGGCTTCCCAGGTGGCGAAGCCGACGGCGGTCAGCCGGGCCAGCGGGCTCACCCGGACCAGCGCCCGGGCGACGTGCTGGATCAGGCCGCGCTCGGACTTGCGGTCGCGGGCGCTGGGCCGGCCGGGCGAGCGCCGGTAGCGCTGGGCGGCGTCCAGCACCTGCGGGGAGTTCAGCGCGAGGGAGAGCAGGAAGGGTTCACTGCCCAGCAGCTCGGCGAAGGTCTCCCGCTCGGCGGCCAGGAAACTCGGGTGCCCGGTCCGGACGGCGCTACGGGCCAGCGCGGCCCGCTCGGCGGCGGCCAGCCAGCCGGTCACCGTGGCAGGCAGGTCGATGTCCCAGCGGCCGGGCTCCGGATCGCGCCCGTTGAAGATGGCGCGCTTGAGCTGAAGCAGCCGGTGCCGGTCGCGTCCGGCGACGGTACCGGCGAGGGCGAACAGGTCGTCACAGGCCCGCTCGCGCAGGGCCGCCCGCTGCTGCTCGGCCAGGTACAGGGTGCTCAGCGCCAGGCGCAGGTCGGCGCCGCCGAAACGGCGACCGCGCATCGGGTTCAGCCGCAGCATCGCGGTGTCGGCGAGGCGCCAGCCGTACTGGGCCGGCGGCGGGCTCGGGTGCGGTCGGGTCATGAGCTCGGTCACGGTCCACCTCTTCGAGTTTGTGGGGATCCGGCAGGCCCGTGGCGGCAACGCTCAGGCCAGTTCCCGGCTGAATTCCCGCACCCGGGCGATCGAGTCCTGACCGAGCAGCCGGTCGGTGGCTTCGCTGATCCCGTAGCACAGGTAGTAGCGCTGCACCGGCGTGATGCCGAAGCAGGTCAGGCAGGCGTAGAGGACGTTGAGCACGACACGGTGGGCGATGTGCCGGTAGGACGGGTTGGCGATCAGTGCGCTGCCCAGCACCTCGCCGATGAAGTCGCTGCGCACCGGGGTGCCCAGCGGCATCTCCATCTCGCCGACGGCGTCGGCGAGAGTCCGTTCGGTGAGGTGTCCGCCGGCCGCGAGCGCCTCGGCGACACCCCACGCGTACTGGATCGCGGACTGCCACAGCAGCAGGGCCGGGTCGGTGAGCGGGGTGTTCAGCGCATCGAAGAAGACCTGCTGGTCGGTGTCGAACCGGGCGGCGAACCGGGACTTCAGGTCCACGTGGTTGCCGGTGGCCGAGGAGATGCCCTCGGCGTGCGAGCGGTACGGCAGCGCGCCGGCGCTGATCCCACGCGGGTGCGAACGGGCCAGCACGGCCATCACCTGGGCCAGGTGCGCAAGGATCTGCGCGTCCGGCACGGCGGCGCTGGCCAGCACCGGCTCCAGGAAGCGACCCATGATCTGCTCGCTGGCCCGGGAGAGCTCCGGCTGGGCCGGTAGCCGGGGCAGCGCTGGTCGCACGTCGACGAAGCCCTGCGGATGGCGCGGCAGCAGCTCGTCCCGCACGTTCTCCCAGCGCGCCAGCTCCTGCGCGCGGGCCAGGTAGGCCGATTCCGTCGGGGTTTCGGCGTTGCGGGCAGCCGCCAGTGCACCCGCCTGGGCGGCGAACTCGGCCGCGCGGACCTCACGCCCGTCATACGGCCGGGCGGTGACCTGCAGATGGGACCCGTGCAACCAGCCGCGGCGCAGGTGGACGACCGGAAGCTGCTGCGCGGACTTGAGCCGTGTCAACGGCTCGGTGAGTCCTCGCAGCAGCTCCCGTGGATTCTCCGAATAGTCGAAAATCCGAATGGCCAAGCCCGGACCGATACTCTTCATGGCGACTCCAGGAGGGACACGAAACGCGCGCCAGCGTGAGACTGGGGAGGCGTTCGCAGGTGGCCGGTCAACGTCTTGTCACCGGACGAGTCGTGCTGCCCGGTTATCAGAAACCGGGTGGTGGTGCTGCCCGGTTGTCAGGAGCCGGGCGGGTGATGCGGGTGTCAGCGGGGCCAGCGGGGCCCGGCTTCGGTGTTCAGCAGCAGGACGACGAGGTCGACAGCGAGCCGCTGGCGTTGAGGGTGTCCTCGGTGAGGATCTCCTCGCCGTCCGGGGTGTAGGCGATGATGATGACGATCGAGGCGCCCATGTCGGGCAGCGCGACGGCGTCGGTGGCGTCCAGGACGCCCAGCTCGTTCACGTCGAACGAGGCGAAGTCGACAGTGTTCATGTCCGTTCCTTTCGGGTTGGTGGTAACCCCGGGCACCCCCGGTGGGTTCCGGGGCGGTGGGTCACGCGACGCGCGGCCCGTGGTGCCTGCCAGCTCCGTTGTCCCTGCGGCGCAAGGACCTCAGGGCTGTGGTCAGCAGCAGGAGGACGAGGTCGACAGCGAGCCGCTGCCGTTGAGGGTGTCCTCGGTGAGGATCTCCTCGCCGTCCGGCGTGTAGGTGATGATGATGACGATCGAGGCGCCCATGTCGGGCAGCGCGACGGCGTCGGTGGCGTCCAGGACGCCCAGCTCGTTCACGTCGAACGAAGCGAAGTCGACAGCGTTCATGTGGTTCCTCCCTTCTGGTGCGGGGCTCCGGAAGGCTTTCCGGCGCCGGTTGTCCGGTGACATGACGAAGCATCATGGTCGACGGCAGCGGCGCACAATAGCCGCCGCGACAGCTAGTTGCCGCCGGGCGTCCGCTGCCGGCCGGCGCCGGCCCTTGCCCGCCAACGGGAATGGGCACCCACCTGCGCCATTGCCGAACAAGGTGACGGCAACTTGGTGCCAGTGGGCCGATTGCGGGACCGTGACGCTGGACTCGACCTGGCCGTACCCCCATGGTGGTAGGCATCCGCGTCCGCACCGACCGCGCCGAGCAGGCGCCGGCCGACCGGCGCCCAGCCTTGCGGCCCTTGCCACTGCGGCCGCGCTGCTCCCCAGATCGGAGTGAATTGTGATTACCGCCAAGGGTCTCACCCGCTCCTTCCGCGCCCGGTCCGGGCCGGTGCCGGCCGTCAACGGCGTCGACCTGCACGTCGACGAGGGCGAAGTGGTCGCCTTCCTCGGCCCGAACGGCGCCGGCAAGACGACCACCGTCCGGATGCTGGCCACGCTGCTGACCCCGACCGGTGGCACCGCCACCGTCGACGGGCACGACGTGGTCCGCGAACGCGACAAGGTCCGCCGCGTCATCGGCTACGTCGGCCAGGCCAGCTCGGTCGCCGACCACCGGGTCGAGGACGAACTGGTCACCCAGGCGCGGCTGCAGGGGATGAGCGCAGCCGCCGCCCGGGCCCGGACCGGCCAGATGATCGAGCGCTTCGAGCTGGACGGCTTCCGTGGCCGCAGCCTCAACAAGCTCTCCGGTGGCCAGCGCCGCCGCTTCGATCTGGCGCTCGGCATGGTCAACGACCCCCGGGTGCTGTTCCTCGACGAGCCCTCGGCCGGCCTGGACCCGCAGAGCCGGGCGAACCTGTGGGACCACCTTCGGTCGCTGCGCAACACCAACGGCACCACCATCTTCCTGACCACGCACTACCTCGACGAGGCGGACGTGCTCAGCGACCGGATCGTGGTGATCGACGGTGGCCGGGTCATCGCATCGGACACCGCCGAGGCCCTCAAGTCGCAGGTCGGCGGGGACGTGGTGACCCTGGAGACCGACCAGATCAGCGCGGCGGCCACCGTGGTCGCCGGCGTCGTGCCGGGCAGCGACCTGGACACCGCGCCGGGGGTGGTGCAGTTCCACACCTCGCAGGCCCAGCGCAAGCTGCCCGAACTGCTGCGCGCCCTGGACCACGCAGGCGTGGAACTGGCCTCGGTGTCGGTCAAGCGCCCCACCCTCGACGACGTGTTCCTCCGGCTGACCGGCCGGTCACTGCGCGAGGAGAACCCGCCGGCCGCCGCCGCCGCACCGGTCGCCGGTGTGGACGCCGCCGCACAGTCCACCGAATCCGCCGAGACCGTCGAGGTGAACTCATGAGCACCAGCCGTACCGCCTGGATCATCTTCCAACGCTCGATGCGCTTCACCCTGCGCAACCCGGCCTTCGTGGCCATCGGCATCATGCAGCCGTTGCTGTACCTCGTCTTCTTCGGTCCGTTGCTCACCCGGCTCACCCAGGCGCCGGGCTTCGGTGGCGGCAACACCTGGCGGGTCTTCGTCCCCGGGCTGCTGGTGCAGCAGTGCCTGTTCGCGGCCGTGTTCGTCGGCTTCGGACTGATCGCCGAGGCCCGCGGCGGGGTGATCGACCGGATGAAGGTCACCCGGGCCAGTGCGGTCGGGCTGCTCCTCGGCCGGGTCGCCCGCGATGTGCTGGTGCTGGTGGTCCAGGCCGGCCTGCTCACCGGCGGAGCGCTCATCGCCGGGCTGCGCGCCTCCGTCTCCGGGGTGCTGCTGGCATTCCTGGTACTCGGGCTCTTCGCGGCCGGTATGTCCGCGCTGTCCTACGGGTTGGCGCTGCGGCTGCGCTCGGAGGAGGCGTTCGGCCAGACGCTGAACAGCCTGATGCTGCCGGTGCTGCTGCTGTCCGGGGTGCTGCTGCCGCTGAGCCTGGCGCCCGGCTGGCTGGCCGGCATCGCGAAGGCCAACCCGTTGTCGCACATCGTGATCGGCCTGCGGTCACTCTTCGACGGTCAGCTCACCAGCGGCCACACGCTCACCGGCGTCGCCGTCGCGGTCGGGGTGGCCGTGCTGGCGATGTGGTTCGGAGTGCGCTCGATCAGCAGCACCGACGGCTGAGGCGGCGGACATGACGAACGTACTGGCCGGGCCGTGGCGGGCCACCCGCCTGCCACGGGGGCAGCCGGTCCACCGGACCCGACTGCCCAACGGGCTGCGGGTGGTACTCCTACCCGACCAGGACGTGCCGGCGGTCGGCATCGCGGTGAGCTACGACGTCGGGTACCGCAGCGAGACCCGGTCCGGCTTCGCCCACCTCTTCGAGCACCTGATGTTCCAGGGCAGCCCGAACCTGGCCGCCCAGGAGCACGCCCGGCTGGTGCAGGCCAACGGCGGCCTGTTCAACGCCACCACCGGCCGGGACCACACCTGCTACTACGAGGTGCTACCGGCGCAGGCGCTGGAGCTGGGCCTGTTCCTGGAGGCCGACCGGCTGCGCGGTGTGCGGATCACCGAGGCGGCGCTGGCCACCCAGGTGTCGGTGGTGGCCGAGGAGATCAACCGGACCATCCGGAACCGACCGTACGGCGGCTTCCCGACCTTCCAGCTTCCGCCGGTGCTCTTCGCCGACCACGCCAACGCCCACGACGGGTACGGTGACCTGACCAGCCTGGCCGGTGCGACGCTGGACGACTGCGCGCAGTTCGCGATCGACTGGTACACCCCCGGCAACGCGGTGCTCGCCGTCTGCGGCCGGTTCGCCGTGGACGAGGCACTCGGGTTGGTGCACCGGCACTTCGGGCAGCTGCCCGGCTCGCCCGGCCAGTCGCCGACCCGGGCAGCCGTCGAGGTCACCCCCGGCCGCGAGGTGGTCACGGTGGACCCGATGGCGCCGGTACCCGCGCTCGCACTGGGTTGGCAACTGCCCGACCCGACCGACCCCGGATACCTGGCGGCGATGGTCCTGGCGGCTGTGCTCAGCGCCGGTGACGGCAGCCGGCTCAAGCGGCTACTGGTCCGCGAGCAGGCACTGGCCACCCAGGTGCTGGCGATCGCCGGGCTCACCGGCCCGTTCGACGCCCGCGACCCGGATGTCTTCGTGGTGAACGCGGTCTGCGCCGCCGGTGGACGCCCCGGCGAGGTGGCGCAGCGGGTGCTGGCCGCCGTCGCCGAGGTCGCCGCCGACGGGGTGGATCCGGTGGAGCTGCGGCGCGCGGTGCGCTGGCTGCACGCGACCTGGTACCGCGAGCAGGACTCGGTGGGTGGCCGGGCCCGCCGGCTCGCCAGCTACGAGCTGCTCTACGCCGATCCTGGCCTCACCGTCGAGGTGCCGGACCGGCTGTCCGCAGTGGACGGTGACGCGGTCCGGGTGGCTGCCGCCCGGTTGGCCGCGACGGCACCGGCCAGCCTGCACATCCTGCCGAAGGAGGCGCACCGATGAGCGCTGCCACGCTGCCGGTACCGGCGGTCGGCGAGCCGGTAGCCGGCCGCCCCAGGGAGGTACTGGACACCCGGCTGGACAACGGAGTGCGGCTGCTGATCGTCCGCGCCCCGGCGGTGCCGGTGGTGCAGATCCGGCTCGGTATCCCGTTCGGCGGCACCGATCCGCTGCACGCGGCGACCGCCGAGGTGCTGGCGGCCACGCTGCTGGCGGGCACCGCCTCGGCCACCCGGGCACAGCTCGACGCCGCCATCGCCGAGGACGGCGGGGTACTCAAGGCGATCGTCGGTCCGGAACTGTTGCGGGTCACCGGGCAGGTGCTCGCCGACGGTGCGCCGGCGCTGCTGGCCGTCCTCGGGCAGTGCCTGGCCGGGGCCGGGTACGCCGAGCCGACGGTGGCGGCCGAGCAGCGCCGGGTCCTCGACCGGGTGCGGCTGGCCGAGTCGATGCCGGCGCTGGCCGCCCGGGCGGCGCTACTGCGGCACTGCTTCGGCGGGCACCCGGTGACCCGGGAGACCCCGGCGTACGACGACGTCGCGCAGGTCAACCCGGACCGGATCAGGGCCCTGCACGCCACCCAGGTGGTCCCGGCGGGCTCGGTACTCGTCCTGGTCGGGGACGTCGACCCGCCCGGACTCGCGGCGGCGGCGGAGGAGGCGTTCGACGAGTGGCGCTGCGCGCTGCCGGCCCGGCGGATGACGCCGCTGCCCCCGGCGTTCAGCGCAACCGGGGTCGTCCCGGTCGCCCGGCCGGGTGCCCGGCAGACCGAGATCCGGTTGGCCGCACCGGCGCTGAGCCGGACCGACCTCGACTACCCGGCGCTCGCCCTGGCCGTGCAGGTGTTCGGCGGCGGCTTCGCCAGCCGGCTGGTGCAGGAGCTCCGGGAACGGCGCGGCCTTGTCTACAGTGGACACGCCGCGCTGGAGGAGCGGGCCGGTTCCGGGCTCACCACCGTGGCGTTCGCCGGGTCGCCGGACCGGGCGGCGGGCGGGTTGGCCGCTGCCCTGGACGAACTGGCCGGGATCAGTGGCCACCGACCACCCGATGACGCGGAGGTCGCCGCCGCCCGGGGCAGCCTGGTCGGTACCCGTTCGATCGCGCTGTCCACCCAGTCCGGCCTGGCCGACGCGCTGTGCGCACTGGCCTGCGCCGACCTCGGCGATCCGTGGCTGGACTGGTTCGACCGGCGGATCCGTACCGTCCCGGCCGATGCCGTCCGCTACGCCGCGAGCCGCTACCTCACCCCGGAAGCCTTCGCCGGGATCCTGCTGGGCCCGGCGCTGTGACGGACGCCCGCCGCCTCCTGCCGCCCGCCGGCAGCGGGCGGCGGGCTCAGGCCGGCGACGGGGCACCGGGAACGGACCGGCCGGCCGCCACCGACACCGCCAGCGAGGCCCGCGACGTGACGTCGAGCTTGCGGTAGATGTGGGCCAGGTGGGCTTCGACCGTACGGACACTGAGCAGCAGCTGCGCGGCGATTTCCCGGTTGCTGCGGCCGGCCGCGACCAACTCGGCCACCTGCCGTTCCCGGTCGGTCAGCGGGGCCAGTCCCGGGTTGCCCGACACCGGCGGTGCCGCGGCGGTGGCGAGCGCTCCGATGGCCTGCTCCACCCGGGCGTGGGCCCAGCCGGCGCCGAGTGAACGGGCCAGTTCGCCGCTGCGGGCGAGCATCCGCAACACGTCGTCGCGCCCACCCAGCCGGGCCAGCACCGGACCGGCGAGCGCCACCGCGCGTACCTCGTCGGCTGCCCGGCCGGCCTGCGCGAACCAGCGTGCCGCGAGCTGGAACTGCTGGGCGGCAGCCGATTCGTCGCCCTGGGCAAGCAGCACCCGGCCCAGTGCCCGGGCCGCGTTGCCGCGCTGGCCGGGCAGTCCGAGCTGCTCGGCGACGCGCACGCCGTGCCCGGCGGCGAGCGCGGCGCCCGCCACGTCGCCGGTGGCGATCTGCCCCTCGACCAGCAGCTCGGTGAACATCGGGACGAGGCAGGCGCCGAGCTGGGCCAGCCCCTCGCCGCCGGCCCGGCTGACCAGTTCGACGCAGCGGTACGGGTCACCGCTGACCAGTGCCGCGTGGGCGAGCATGGCGGCGCTGGCCCGGGAGAACCAGTCCGAGTCCGGCGCCCGCAGCGTCACCGCCTGCTCCGCCGCGGCGAGCGCGTTCACCTCGCCGCCGGTCGGGGCGCTCCAGAAGGCGATCGGCGCGCTGGTCGCCACGGCGAGCGCGACGAGATGGTCGCTGCCCAGTGCCCGGGCGACGGTCTCCGCCTCCTGCGCCGTGTGGCGCGCCTCCGCCAGCCGGCCGGTCAGGATGCCCAGCAGGCTCTGCGCGATGAGGACGTGCGGCATGGCGTGCTGCCGCCCGCCGTGGTCGAGGATGCCGCGCGCCCGGTCCAGGTGCCGGCTGGCCGCACTGAAGCGCTCCAGCAGCAGCTCGGCCCAGCCGAGCAGGACCAGGGCGTCCCGGTCGTCGGCGAGCGTGGCGTCGGGTGCCCCGTCGACCATCTCGGCGGCCGCGTCGGCGGCAGCTCGGGCATCGTCGATCCGGCCGGCCCACGCGTCACCGAAGGCGCTCAGCGCCAGCCCGGCCGCCTCGGCGGCGAACAGGCCGAGGTCCCGGGCGGCGCCGATCGCCCACTGCGCCTCGTCGCGCACCGCTGCCCATTCGGTGGCCAGCAGGCCGGTCAGGCCCAGCTCCAGGCGTAGTTCGATGGCGCCGGTCGAGGCGGTGCGGGGCTGGCCGGCGATCTCCCGGCGCACCAGGGCGAGCGCCTCCGGGAACCGGCCGAGTCGCTGCTCGACCCGGGCGCAGAAGGCCACCGCCGCGAGCCGGGAGGCGACCGGCTGGTCGGGGGTACCGCGCAGGATCTGGTGCAGCAGGTTGCGGCTGTGCCCGAGGCGGCCGGCGAGCCCGAGGGCGCGGGCGAGCTGGAAACGCGCCTCGAACCGGGGGAGCTCGTTCGCCGGATCGGCGGGCAGCCGGCGGGCGGCCAGGCCGTACCAGTGCGCGGCGGCCAGCGGCGCCCGGTGCAGCTCCTGCTCGCCGGCCTCGATCAGGACGGTGAAGTGGCTCGGCTGCCAGCTTGTCGCGTGCCGTTCGATGTGCCGGGCGCGGACCCGGGCCGGCGCGCCGCAGCGGGTCAACTCCGCCAGCACGACACCGTGGGTGAGCATCCGCCAGGACGGCTCGCAGTGCTCGTAGATGACGCTGCGCACCATCGGGTGCCGGAACTGTAGTTGCGGCCGGCCGGGTACCGAGCGCAGCAGGTCGCGCCGGGTCAGCGTGGTGAGGGCGGCGCCGAGCGCGGCCGGGCTCAGCCCGGCCACCGCGGTGAGCATGTCCACCGGAAACACCTCGCCGAGGACCGCCGCGGCCGAGGCGGCCGCCAACTCCTGCGGGGACAGCGCGTCGATCTCGCCCAGGACCAGCTCTTCGAGCGGGGTGGCGTCGGCCCGGCCGGCGTTGTCCGGGTCGGTACCGACCGTCGCGGCGTGCAGCGAGAGCAGGCAGAGCGGGTTGCCCTGGCTGCGCCGGTACAGCCGGTCGAGCTGGTCGCAGTCCGGGCCGAGCCCGACCAGTTGACCGGCCTCGGCACGACCGAGCGGCCCCAGCTCGATCCGGGTGACCGGGGAGTGCACGGCGCAGCGCACCAGCGCCGAGCGCAGTCGGGGTGTTGCCTGCCGGATGCGCAGCCCCACCGCGACCAGCAGTCGGCCGGCGACCGGGTGCCGGCCGAGGTAGTCGAGGAAGTCGACGGTGTCCGGGTCGGCCCACTGTGCGTCGTCCAGGATCAGTACCGAGGGGTCGCCGCTGATCCGGGACAGCCAGCGCCGCAGCGCCGAGAACAGGGCGAGCCGGGCACCCGGCTGCGTCAGGGCGTCGATCTGCGGGTGGTCGCAGCTGCCGGTGAAGAGCGCGGCCAGTACCGCGGCACCGGTGTCGCCGGCCCGGTGACGCGCCGGCTCGGCCCGCATCCGGTCGCCGAGGGCCTCGATGAGCGGCTCGAACGGCGCCGGCTGCGCACCGTCGCAGGATCGGGCGGAGAACACCACGATCCCCCGCCGCTGGGCCTGGCTGGTCAGTTCGGTCAGCAGGCGGGTCTTGCCGGTGCCCGGGTCGCCGCCCAGCTGCAGGAAGCCGGCGCGCCGGTCGAGGTCGTCCAGGGCCTGGCCGATGGCGGCCAGTTCACCGGCGCGCCCGACCAGGCGCGGCGCGTCCCGGGCGTCCCGGGTGGGCAGGCTGGGTCCGGCGTCGCCGTGGGTGAGCTGCGCCGACCGGCGGACCTGACGACGCGGCAGGAGCCGCCCCGGCGAGCGACGACTCAGGTCCGCCACGACAGGGGCGCCGATCGGTACCGGGGGCTGTCCGCGTCGCCACGGCGGGGCGCCGGCAGAACCGGACCGGACTCACATTGGCGTACGACGTTGGTTTCGACCACCGGCCAGCGCTCCTCATCGACGATCCGGCCCCCTGCACCGCCGTCACCTTACACGCATTAGGCGAATTCGATATCGGCTCGAACATTAAGACTTTGGCGCGTTGGAATCGCTCCAGATTGTGCTGGCAGACAGTTCCGGATGGGCTGCGTGATTGTGGTGCTTGGGCCTGTTTTGACAGTAGCGGGGTGCTATCGATGCTCCCGTCTGTTGCGATATAGAAGCCGGCTTGTCACGGCAAATGCGGAGCCCATCGCATCACCTGGCCGCAACCGGTCGGCCACTCCTGGCACACAGCGGCGCCGCAGGCGCATCGGGCGACATCCTGCGGCCATCGGCCACCGTCGGGGTGGCAGGTTACTGCCGTCGCCGCCCTTGTCCCGGCTGCGGCCGCTTGCCAATACTTTCCCCAACCAGTCGACAACCGTCGGAAATGGTGGCCCAGAATCGTCCGAAAGGACGAATGCAAATGGCCGCCCTCCCCCTTATAGAGCGCCGGCATTTGGGCCGACGCCGGCCGCCAGGAGGATCCATGCGCTTCGGCCTGTCATTCCTGCCCGACTCCGCGCCCGACACCAAGGCCGCCACCGACTACTACCGCGAGGTCTTCGAGCTGTGCCGGCTCGGTGACCGGGCCGGCCTGGACTACGTCAAGATGACCGAGCACTACCTGCACCCCTACGGCGGCTACTGCCCGAGCCCGCTGACCTTCCTGGCCGCGGTGGCGGCGCAGACCACCGACATCCGGCTCATCACCGGCTGTACCCTGCCGGTCTTCCACCATCCGGTGCAGCTGGCCTCCGCCATCGCGATGGTGGACGCGATCAGCAACGGCCGGCTGGAGGTCGGCTTCGCCCGGGCGTACCTGCCGCACGAGTTCGAGACCTTCGGCGTCCCGATGGACGGCAGCCGGGCCCGCTTCGAGGCCACCATCGCGGCCGTCGACCGGCTGCTCACCGAGGTGGCGGTCAGCGAGCAGACACCGTTCTTCGCCTTCCGGCAGGCGACGGTGCTGCCCCGGCCGACGCAGTCGCCACGGCCGGCGTTCTGGGTGGCGGCGGTGCAGACCCGGGCCAGTTTCGAGCGCATCGGCCAGCTCGGGCACGGGCTGCTCATCACGCCGACCGGGCGCGAGTTCGACACCTCGCTGCTGGACCTCTACCGGGAGGCGTACCGGGCGAACCATCCGGACTCGCAGCCCCGGGTGATGGCCAGCATGCCGCTGCTGGTGGCCGAGACCGACCAGCGCGCCCGGGAGATCGCCGACCCGTACCTCAACCGGTACCTGGACGTGTGGGCGTCCGCCCTGTCCAGCTGGGACGAGACGGTCTCCACCGACTACGCCCAGTACACCGGCCTGGGCAGTGTGGTGCGCACGATGACGGCCAAGGACGTGCGGGCCACCGGTACCGCGGTGGTGGGCTCGCCCGCACACGTGGTGGAGCAGGTCGGCGGCTTTGTCGACCGGACCGGCGCGGACGGCGTGCTGTGGCAGGTCGACTTCGGCGGACTCGGCGGCGCGGCGGCGATCCGCAGCGTCGAACTCTTCCTCGACCAGGTACGCCCGCACTTCCCGGTCGCCGAGCCCGTCGGGGCGGCGTTGGCCGGCGCGGCGCTGGCCGGTGCGGTGTGACCGCGGCGCTGGCGAGCCGCGCGCCCGGCCGGCCGCTGACCCCGGCGCTGGCCACCCGGCGGCTGACCCTACGCCGCGCCGCGCTGGCCACCCGGCGGCTGGCCGCCGAAGCGACCCGGGCGGCCGTGGCGGAGCTGGCCACCGCGGCCCGGACGGCCGTCGCCACCCGGGCCGCGGCGCTGGCCGACCTCGGCGAGCTGGCGCGGCACGCCGCCGTCGAGGTGGCCCGACCGGCCGGTCGGCTGCTCGACGCCGCCAACCCCACCAGCACCGAGTTGGCCGACCTCGTCACCGCCGTCGAAACGGCCGGCGCCGTGGTCGCGGCCCCGGTACTGGCCTGGGAGGCGGCGCTGCGGGCGGCCGAGCGGGCCGGTGCCGCGCTGCTCGCCGGGTACCCGGCGCTACGCGCCGCCGACCGCCGGCACCTGCTCCAGCTGATCGACGCCAACTGGTCCATTGTGGACGGCACGGAGGCACGGGCCGTCCTGGCCCGCTACCGTCTCGCCGTCGAGCAGGGTGCCGAGCCGGCCGCCGCCGACGAACGCCACCTCGTCGAACTGGTGGCCCGCGCCGCCGACCCGGGCGCGCCCGACGCGGCGACCACCGGGCCGGACGGGGCCAGCTGGGCCGCGGACGGTGTCCGACTCGACGCCCCGGCACTGGCCGCCCTGCCGGCCCGCCACCGGCTGGCCCTGGCGCGTGGACCACTCGCCATGGCCCTGGGCGGCCTGGCCGAAGCCGGGGCGGACGGGCAGCCGCCGCAGCGGGTCCGCGCCAACTGGACGCTGCGTACCGTCGGTGCCCAGGTCCGGTTCCACCAGCGCGTCGGAGACCAGCTCCGGCTGCTGGGCACCCCGTTGACCGGGCGGCTGCGTACCCTGCTGAGCCTGGTCGAGCTCGGCCCGCTACCGACGGCCACGCTGGTGACCGCGCTGGCACAACGGCTCGGCAGCGCGCCGTCGTCGACCGGGGCGGCCGACGACAACGATCCGGCGGCCGCCACCGTGGCTGCCGCCGTGGCGCAGCAACTCCTGATCGCCGACGCCGGCCTGGACGAACGCTGCGCACACCTGCTGCGCCGGAGCGCCGCCGCCCTCACCGGCGCACACCCCGACGTGGCGGCCGCGCTCACCGCACTCGACACGGCCCTCGCGGGCAACGACACCGACGAGGTGTCCCGGCAACTGACCGCCGCCCAGGCGGGGCTGGCCGCGCTCGGCCGTTACCCGGTACGGCTGCCGGTGCACGCCCGGGACGTGATCGCCCCGGTCACGGTCGGCACCGACGGGTACCGGCGCGCCATCGACGACCTGGGCAGCGTGGCCGCCTTCGTCGCGCTGTTCGACCGGCTGCACGAGGCGCGCGCGCTACTGCTCGCCGCTGTGGTGGAGCGCTTCGGCGCGGCCGCCCGCATCCCGCTGCTCGAACACGCCGCCGACCTGATGACGATGGTCGGGCGCCGGGCGCTGCTGCTGACGCCCGGCAACAGCGACGAGTTCGGACCAGCCGACGGGAGCCTCGCGCAGCTGCTGTCGGCCCGCAACACCGCCCGGAAGGCCCTGCGGCAGGCCGCCGACCGGGCCGCCGCGGGAGACGCCGTACGCCTGGACGCGGCGGCGCTCGCCGCGCTTGCCGACGGGCTACCCGAGCGGATGCGCCGGCTGCCGGCCGGCTACACGCTCGCCGTCCACCCGCTCGCCGGCCAGCTGTGGCTCGACGACGTGTGGCCCGGCACCCCGCAGCCGCACCGCGGCGGGCTGACCGTGGTCGAGGACAGCGGATCGGCCGCGTTCGGCACGGACGACGCGCAGCCCCTGGACGTCGCGCCCTTCGGGCCGCTGGAGTGGCTGCGCGCACAGCTCGTCCACGACCCGGACCGCGACGAACTGCGGCTGCTGCACCCGGACGGGTACCCGGTGCAGGTGGTCTCCGCCGCGATGGCCCACCCCGACCGGCTCGCCGCGCCGCTGAAGATCGCCTACTGGCTGCACGGCACCAGCCGGGTCGAGCTGGACCCGTTGCAGCTGCGGATGTCGCGCCCGGCGGTGGACGAAACGGTTGGTACGCCGCGGGTCTACGCGGGCGAGGTGGTCCTGCAGCGGGCCCGCTGGTACCCGGGCGTCGACCTGTCCAGCCTCGACCCGGCGCAGCTGACCCGCTGGCGCGTCGAGCACGGGGTACCCGCAACCGTGCAGGCGGTGTCGCCGGTGGCTGCGGATCCGATCCCGGGCTACCCGGGGCAGGGCCGGCCGGCCAGGGCGCCGAGGTCGGTCGACTTCGGTGGCACGCTGCTCGCCGACGGGCGCCTCGAACCGGGCGGGCACCTCACCGAGGAGGTTCCCGGGGCGGACGGACCGGCCGTGCAGTGGCTGATCGAGTACGACCGGGACGGCAGCGCGCCGGACGCCGGCCCGGTGCGATGAGGTGCCGGCGATGCACGTGAAGCTGCGCCCCGGTAGCCACTTCGTCCCAACCACGCAGGGTGTCCGCTGCTCGCGCGGCGACGAGCTGTTCCTGCTCGCCGGGCCGCCGGCGCTGTTCACCCTGATCGACTCCCACCTGGCCGCCCTCAGTGACGGGACCACCCTGGACGCGCTGCTGGCAGCCGGCGGCGGTGGCGGTGGCGGTGGCGGTGGCGGTGAGACGGTACGGCCGGTCCTCAGTCACCTGCTGCGGACGCTGCTCGACCGGGGGCTGCTGTTCGACCTGGACGACGCGGGCGGCCCACCACCGGACCCGGCAACCGCCGAACGGCTGGCCGACCTGCTGTCCTTTGTGGAGGAGCACTGCGCCCGACCCTACGCGGCGCTGCGCAGCCTGAGTGCGGCCCAGGTCGCGGTTGCCGGGGACCGGTCCGGTCCGGCCGCCGCCAGCCTGTACCGCAGCCTCGCGGAGCGCGCGCTCACGCCACGCACGATCGCGGAGTGCAGCCCGGCGCCGACGCTGATCGTGCTGCTCGACAGCGGCGCCGGGCCGGCGGCTGAGACACCGCCGACCGGGGTGCCGGTACTCGCACTGGTGACCGGGCCCGACCTGACCGTGGTCGGTCCGGTGCTCCCCGACGTCGGCGCCCTGCCGGCGTTCCGGGCGGCGGCCGACCGGATCGCCCGATGGCAGACCGGTGACCCGGCGGACGCGGCAACCGGTCCGGTCGGCGCGGCGCTGGCCGGATCGCTTGCCGCCCAGCGGGTCTTGACGCACCTGACCGGGGTATCCGATGTCACCGCGGACTCTCTGGTGGTGCACGGCCGACTGGCCGACATCACCGCAGTCCCGCTCCCCCGCACCGACCCGACCACCACCTCCGATCCGACCGTCGCCGCCGATCCAGCCACCGCTGCCGATCCGAGCGTTGCCGGCGATCCAGCCACCGCTGCCGATCCGGTCGCTTCTGGCGATGCCGGCGCTGCTGCCGATGTCGCGATTGCGGGCCTCACAGCGCGGTTCCGTGGCGTGGCCCGGCTGCTGCCGGCGACGCAGGCGCGGGTGGCGCCGCTGCGGATCGCGCTCGCGCGGCCGGTGGCCAGCGCAGGCCCGGACGTCACCGGCTGGGGTACCAGTGTCGCCGACGCACAGCGCGGCGCGGTGCTGAGCGCCATGCGCGCCATGGCCCGGTCGGACCGGCCCGATCCGGCGGCGGTTGCCGCGGCCGGGCTCTCCACACCGCACTTCCTGCTGGACGGCGCGCTGCGGTTGCTGGGGCGGGAGTTGCTGGGCGGCGATCCGGCGGGCGCGCCGCTGCCGGTCAGCCGGCTAGCACCGGGCCTGCGGGTGCTGCTGCGTACCCTCGTCGACTATTACGACCTGGCGGCACGCATCCACCTCGACCAGCCAGCCGGTGCACACTGCTGGCTGGCCCGGGTGGTGGACGGGGCCGGCGACTCGATCTGCGCGGCCCAGTGGGGACCGAGCCCGGCCAGCGCCGTCGAGTCCGCGCTACACGCCAGCGTCGCCGCCGCCCAGTGCGGAGTGAAGAGCCTCGAGGTCGATCCGGCCGCTGACACCGGTACCCGCGCCTGGGAACTGCGTCCGCAGCCCGAGGTGACGGCGCAGCTGGCCCGGATGCGGGACACCCGACCGTTGCGCTCGTCGCGCTGGCCGGGCACGGACGACTGCGACGCGGTCGCCGGATGGGTGTGGTGGCGATGAACCCGATCGACGATCCGGTGACCGGACCGGCCACCACGACCGACGTGCTGCGATTCGCGCTCCGGCAGGGGCCGCTGCGCCGGCTGATGCACCCGCCGATCCAGATCGACGAGCGGATCGCCACCACCGCGACGGTTCCACCGGTGGCGGCGCGCGGCGTCCGGCACCGGCCGCTGCCCGTCGGCACCACGCAGTTGCTGGCCCAGCAGCCGATCGCGGCACCGGACGGGATCCTCGGCCACCTCCTGGTGGCGGCCTTCGGGCTGCAGCGACGCGAACCGTCCAACCCGGCCAACGACCACCGCACGGTGGCGTCGGTACGCAGCAAGTTCCCGGTGCACGTACTGGTGATCGGCCCCGACGGCCCACCTGGCTACCTGGACCTCTACCGCCACGCGATCGTCGACCTGGCGGCGCAGCCGAGCCCGGCAGAACCGGACGCCCTGCGCCCGGAGCCCGACTGCGTCACCGTGGTCCTCGCCGCCCGGCACACCGACTTCCCCACGCCGTACGGGATTCTGCGGTGCGCCCTGGCCGATCTGGAGACCGGCATCAACCTGCGGGCGCTCCTGGTGGCCGCGCAGCTCTTCGGCGTGGCGGCGGTCGCGCACACCGGCGGCCCGGTCATCGCGGCCGCCGCCGACCTCGTCGCTGCCACCGGGCCGGGAAGCTGGGCGGCGCCGGTGGTGGTGACCCTGCGCCGCGTCGGGCCGCTGCCGGCGCCGGCCGCCGTCGCGACGCCGGCCGGCGCGATCGCACCGGAGTTGGATCTGCTGCTGCGGCAGGAATCCCGGCACCCGACGCTGCTGGAGACCGGCATGGTCAACGACGCCCGGCGCTACGACCCGACGCCCGTGCCCGGCAGCGCACCCGCGCCGGGCATCCCGCGGCTACCGACGGAACACTGGCCGAGCTGGGACCGGGTGCTGTGGCAGCGCTCCGCCGGCCGGGTACCGGCGCCGCTCACCGGCTTCTCCGCCCGCCCCGCGAGCCGTGGCCCGGACTGCCTCGACGACCTGCTCCGCTGGGCGCGGGTACCGGCACCGACGCCCGGGCTGCGCGCCGTCGCCGGACGGGTGCGGCTGACCCTGGCCGCCCAGCGCCTCGCCGACCTGCCCACCGGGCGGTACGCCGTGGAGCCCGACGGGCTGCGCTGCGAAGTGACCGATCCGCAGCTGCTGCGCAAGGTGGAACAGGTCTTCGGGTACCCGCTGACCGAGCGCAACGACTGCGGGGTACGCCACAGCGTCGCGGTCTGGGTGTTCTCGGTGGACCTGCGGGCGCTGGTCAGCGATCTGGGTCCGGCCGCCTGGGGTCTGCTCCAGGTCTACTGCGGCTGGGTGGCGCACGGGCTGACGATGGCGGCGGCCGGTCACCGCCTCTTCGCCCGGCCGGCCCGTTCCTTCGACGAGCACCAGCTGGCCGCGCTGCTCGCCCTGCCGGACAACGAGTCCGCGGTGCTCATCACCGTCTGCGGCCAGTCACGGTATGCGGAGCCGATGCTCGACCTGCGGGTCTGACGGGGGAGGTGCCCATGGTCATGCAGCTCGACACCGGGACACCGGTCGGCCAGCGCCGGCTGCGGGCCGTCTTCGGCGCTGTCCCTACCAGCGTGGTGGCGGTGTGCGCGGTGGTGGCCGGTGACCCGGTCGGCATGGTGTTCAGCACGTTCACCGCCGTGTCACTCGATCCGCCGCTGGTCTCGTTGTGTGTCAACCGGGCCTCCGTCACCTGGCCGCTGCTGCGGCGCTCCCCCAGGCTCGGGCTGACCGTGTTGGCGACCCCGCACGCGCAGCTGTCGCGGCAGCTGGCCGGTCCGCCCCAGCACCGGTTCACCGGACTGGACCTGCGGTACGGGGCGGGCGGTGCGGTGGTGATCGAAGGCGGCGCCGCCTGGCTGGAGTGCTCGCCGCACGCCGGATATCCGGCCGGCGACCACGAACTGGTACTGCTCCAGGTGCGCACGCTGGACACCGATCCGGCCGTGACACCCCTGGTGTACCGGCACAGCAGCATCCGCCCACTGTGATCGGGGTGACCCGATGACAGTCAGGGCCGAACGGCAAGTTCCCTACCCGTGCCTGACGCTCGCGCTCTCGCGACGGCTAGCTCGGCCGCGGCGAGGTCTTGCAGGGCGACGCCGACCGAGTTGAAGACCGTGACGTCGCCGTCGCAGACCCTGCCGGGGTGAGCCCCCACGACGAGGTCTCCGATCTCGACGAGATCGGCCTCCCGCAGGCTGCCGGTCGCCACAGCCGCCGAAATGTTGCCTGACTCGTGAACGGCGACGTCGGCCACGTCGACCACCACGAGGTCCGCCAGCGACAGCACGTCATCCGCCAACTCGCGGAAGTGTGGACGCGGCGGCGATCCGACGGCGTTGATGTGCACCCCCGGCCGGATGTCTGCCGCCTTCACCAGCGGGCTGACCGACGGGGTCAGCGTGCAGACCACGTCCGCGCTGTCGAACACCTCCCCCGGCGTGCGCGCGGCCAGTACCGCGACGCCGGCTGGCGCCTGCTCGGCCAGTTCCCTGATTCGGGACCCGCTCCGGGACCAGGCGACAACCTGGTGGTAGCCGAGGTGCTGGTGGGCACGCACGTGTTCCAGGGCCAGGGCGCCGGCGCCGATCAGGCCGAGCGTGCGACCGTTCGGCCTGGCCAGCAGGCTGGTCGCCAGGGCGGTCGCGCTCGCGGTTCGAATGCGGGTCAACGCCCTGCCGTCGATGAGGGCGAGACATTCGGCGGTGGCGGCGTCGAACAACGCGACCGTGGATTGTTGCGCGGGCAGGCCCCGCTGCCGATTGAGCGGCGCGTCCGAGAGCAGCTTCACCACCGCGAGTCCGCGCCAGGCCGCCGTCATCGGCACTACCGCCGCCGAGAAGGACTCGTTGGCGGGATCAGCTCGTGCCGGCATCGTCGTCGGCCGGGGTTGGCTCGCCTCGCCGTTGCTGAGCGCCGCGTGGGCCAGCGCGAGTGCCTGCATGACCGAGCGGTGATCGAGCAGGCCTTCGCACTCGCCACTGGTCAACACCAGGGTGGTCACTACCGAACCTCCAGTACCCGCTGCCAGCGGAAGGGTTTCCTGGTGCGACATCCGTTACTTCGCGGCCCAGGCGGAGTCCTCGTTCTCGGCGAGGTCGACCAGTCCCCGGGAGAACACGTTGTCGGGGTCGTACCTGCGCTTGATCTCCGCCAGTCGGTCGTACTTGTCGCCGTAGACGGCGCGCGCCATCGCGTCGTCCCCGGCCACCGACGTGAAGTTGATGTACGTGCCGTTGCGGTACGGCTCGAGGTCACGGTCGAACGCCCGCGCCCACTCCACCAGTGGGGCCTTCTCGGCCGGGTACACCCAGTCGGCGCCGATGTTGGCGCTGAAGTGCCCGTCGATGCCGGAGGTCGCGTCGTCGGGGCGGGGGCGCTTCGTGCGGGTACCAGCGATGATCTCGAACGGGCAGAGCAGCTGGTGCGCGATGTGGGCGCTGGAGTTCAGGGACTTCCCCGGGTAGGCGTCGCAGTGTCGGATGATCATGTCGATCGCTTCGTCGTCGAGGTTCTCGACGTTCGTGTGCTTCCAGTAGTGGGCGATGCCGTAGCGGAATTCGTCGTCGGTCGAGTGCTGCAAGGTCACGTGCGGGATCGTTCGGCGGCTGTGGTAGATCGGCGTACCGAGGGCGAACATCGGTGCGGTCGCCGCGGGTTCGTCCGCCGGATCGCCGTAGAAGATCGTGGCGAGGGAGAGCACCGGCGCGCCGCGGTGCGCGGCCGGAAGCTGGGACCAGTACTCCGGCGCGCGCAGCAGCCGGACGTACGTGCCGAGGTTCCCGGGTGCGTCCGGGCCCCAGTCACGGAACAGGCGCATCACCTCGACGCGATCCTGCGCGCCGTAGAACACCTGCCGGATGGTGACCAGCCCGGGCAGCGCCACCGTCCGGTAGGTGAACCTGGTGACGATGCCGAAGTTGTGCCCCGCGCCGCGCAGCGCCCAGAACAGGTCCGGGTTCTGCGTCGCCGAGACGGTGAGGATGCTGCCGTCGGCGACGACGACCTCCATCTCCTCGACATGGTCCACTGTCGGCCCGAACATGCGACTCAGATAGCCCACGCCGCCGCCCAGCGTCAGCCCGGCGACGCCGGTGTGCGATACCACGCCCGCGGGGACCGCCCGGTTGAACTCGGCGGCGGCCCGGTCGACATCGCCCCATCGGCAGCCGGCGCCGACGACCACCCGTCCGGACCGGGGGTCGAGGTCCACCTCGCGCATCAGCCCCGTGTCGATCATGACCAGGCCGTCACCCACAGCCGTGCCGGCGAGGTTGTGCCCACCGCCCCGGACCGTGATGGGAACAGCGGACCGTACGCACCAGCGCAGCGCGCCCGCCACGTCCTGCGCGGTGCGGCACCGCACGATGGCCGCCGGGCGTCGGTCGATGTCCGCGTTCCACACGCGGCGCAGTGGCTCGTAGGCGCTGTCGCCGGGTCCGACGACCTCGCACGGGACGACGGCGCGCAGCTCGTCGACCAGCGACGGCGCATGGGATTGAACGCGTGCGTTCATGGCTGGGCTCTCCGATCGGTCTGTACGGTGGTGCCAGGAGCAATGGCGGCGAGTACGGGCAGCTGCGCCAGGCCGGTCCGGCGCCGCTCGTCCAGCCCGGTCGACGGTGCGTCCGGGGTGGCTGCGGCGGCGATACCGAGGATTTCCGCGACGGTGACGGCGGGTCGTGCCGCGATCCAGCCCGGGCGGTAGAGCGGAACGGTCAATTCCGCCCGGTGCAGGTCGAAGATCAACGGCGCTTCGGCCGGCAGCACCGCCAGCACGGCGGGCCAGTCGACGATGCCCTCGCCCAGCGGGCGCATGCGGCGCACCAACCCCTGCGGGGTGAAGGCCATGGCGGCGTCGTCGAGGAAGACGGTGTGCACCCGACGGGCCAGGCGACGGGCCGCGATGACCGGGTCCTCCAGGACCGCCAGCAGGTTCACCGCGCTGTATCCGAGGCGGACGTGCTCACCCGCCTGGTCGGCGATGGCCAGCGCCTCCGCGGAGCCCATCTCCTCGTGGGTCTTGAGCACGACGAGGATCCCGAGTTCGGTCGCGGTCGCGCCGAGTTCGGCGAGGGCCCGCGCCGCGGCCGACTTCTGCGCTTCCCAGGCGACTGCCGGATCGTCCCGGGACTCCGGTGAGCCCACCCGGACGTGTACCGACTCCACTCCCAACAGCGCTGCTTCGCGCAGCAGGCGGATCCGGGTCCGGGTGCCGTCGCGGTCGGACGGGTCGTCACTCGGCCAGTAGGCCGGGTTGACCGCCCCGAGATCCATCGTGATCGTCAGGCCCGCATCGGCCAGGGCCGCGCCGACGGCGCGCAGTTCGCCGGACGGGCGGTCCTGGCCGATCCACCGCGCCGGGTTGAGGTGCACGTTCGACACGTTCACCGCCGCCGCGGCGCTGATCAGCTGGTCCGCTGTTTCGGGGACCAGCGGGAAGTCGCGAAGGGCGATGCCGCGCGCGCTCACGATGCCTGCCGTCCGATCGGTTCCTCAAGCGCGATGCCGGCCCGGGCAGCGCAGCCGCGGACGTACTCGCAGGAGGTGCGGATGTACTGCCAGGCGGCCTGCTCGTCCCACTGCGAGGTGCGGTACTCCTGGTACGAGGCGACCTCTCCGGCGGCGACCCGGTCCTCGTAGCGCTGGAGCATCTCCAGGAAGGCGACCAGTTCCTGGGTGGTCAGGTCCGGATGGCCGGCCAACCACTCGGGGTCGTAGACGGAGATGGTGGCGCCGGGGATGGTGCCCTCGATTCCGTTTCCACCGGCGCCGCCGAAGGGGCGCACCTCCAGCGACAGGTTCAGATCCGGGTTGGCGGTGTGCAGGATCGGGATGATCTCGGTCAGGTCGACGACGCCGTGGCCGTTCGGGCGCAGCTGACAGTCGAACCCGTCCGGCAGCCGGACGAGGTCGTAGTCCTTGATGTGGGTCTGCCGCACGTACGGTGCGAGCCGGCGCGCCGCCCACGTCGGGTGTTCCAGCCGCTGCAGGACGTTGCCCGTGTCGAAGGTGATCCCCACGACGTCCGGCCCGACCGCCTCGACGATGCGCACCAGTTCGAAGGAGGTGATCTCCTCGTGGGTCTCCAGGTTGATGTGGATGCCGAGATCGCGGGCGAACGGCGCCAGGACGTTGAGGAACTTGACCGTTGCCGCCAACTGGTCGGCCCAGCTGACGTCCGTTCGGAACCGGTCGTAGGCCAGCCGGCCGCGGTAGGGCTTGAAGGTCGCGGTCTCGGCCCAGAGTTCCGTGACGCCGATGCCGGCCGCGGCCTCCATCACCCGGCGGTAGCCCAGGACGGTGTCCCCGTCGCCGACGGCGCGCATCTCGGGCGACTCCGGGATGTTGTACGGGTTGACCCGGCCGAGGCCGGCCTCCAGGTACATGCCGAGCCCGTCCGCTGCCTGGCGTACCTCGCGCAGCTCACCGGCGTCCAGCGTGGCGGACAGGTGCAGCAGGTGCCGGAAGAACAGTCCGGCCAGGTTATGCGACCTGGCCCGCTCCAGCTGGCGCAGCGGCGGATGGTCGCCGGAGTCCGGGAGCTTGAGCGCGTCACTGCCTAGTCTCATGTGTGGCTGCCTTCTACCGTGGTGCTGCTGGGCTGGGGTGTGCGCGGCCTGGGGCCGGCGGCGGGACGTACCCGATCGGGGTCGGGCACCGCGTCGATCAGCGCCCGGGTGTAGGCCGCCCGCGGCGCCCGGAACAGCTCCTCGCGGCTGGCCTCCTCGACGATGCGGCCGTTCTCGATGACCGCGATGGAGGGGCAGAGGTACTTCACCACCGCCAGGTCGTGGGAGACGAACAGGATCGACAGCCCGGTGCGCGCCTGGATGGCCGTCAACAGGTTGAGTACCTGCGCCTGCACCGAGACGTCCAGTGACGACACCGGTTCGTCGCACACCAGCAGGCTGGGCTGCACCGCGAGGGCGCGGGCGATGGCGATGCGTTGGAGTTGGCCGCCGGAGAACAGGGCCGGGTGCGATGCCATCGCGTCGGCCGGGATACCGACGGCTTCGAGCAGTTCCGCGACCCGTTCGCGCCGTCGCGCTGCCGAGCGCTCCAGCCGGTGCACGAGCATGCCCTCGCTGACGAGCTGCTCCACCGTCATCCGCGGGTTGAGGCTGCCGGCCGGGTCCTGGAAGACCATCTGCACCTGGCGCCGGTAGGCCTGCAGTGCCTTGCCGGACAGGCGCAGGGCATCCTGGCCGCGGAACAGCACCTGGCCGTCGTCCGGCTTTTCCAGCCGCATGATGCAGCGCAGCACCGTCGACTTGCCGGATCCTGACTCGCCGACCAGCCCGAGGGTGCCCCCTTCGGGAACCCGTAGGTAGACGTCGTCCAGCGCGACGACCGGGGGCCGCCCGATCGCTCGGAACGATCTGCTGACTCCGCGCACGTCCAGGATCACCGGGCAGCCTCCCTGCTGAACGTGTCGCCACCGGCGAGGTGACAGGCGACCTGGTCTCCCCCGCGGCCGACGGGCAGCAGGGCCGGCACGCTGGTGACGCACGCCGGCACGGCGACCGGGCACCTGGGGTGGAAGGCGCAGCCGCCGGGCCGCTGCGCCGGACTCGGCATCGCACCGGCCAGCGCCACCAGTGCGCCGGGGGCGGTGTCCAACCGTGGGACTGCCGCATGCAGTGCGGCGGTGTAGGGGTGCTGCGGCGACCGGAGCAGCGCCGAGACGCTGCCCTGCTCGACGACCCGACCGGCGTACATGACGAGCATCCGGTCGGCGAAGTTGGCGACCACACCGAGGTCATGGGTGATCAGTAGTACCGCCAGTGCCCGGTCCTGCGCGACCCGCCCCAGCAGCTCCAGTACCTGCTGCTGGGCCCGGACGTCCAACGCCGTGGTGGGCTCGTCGGCGATGAGCAGGTCGGGTTCGGCGATCAGGGCGATCGCCATGACGACGCGCTGACGCATGCCGCCGGAGAACTCGTGGGGGTAGCCGCGCATCCGACGGGCGGCGTCGGCGATCCCGAGCTCGTCGAGCAGCCGCCGGGCCCGCTGCCACGCGGTGCGCCGCCCCACTCCGTGCACGATCAGCGGCTCGGCGACCTGGTCACCGATCGAGCGCATCGGGTGCAGCGCGGCCAGCGGGTCCTGGAACACCATCGAGATCTGCGCGCCGCGCACCTGGGTGAGTTCGCGTTCGGTCAGGCTGACCAACTGTCGTCCCTGATGGCGGACCGAACCGGACAGGTCGAGGTCGCGATCGAGACGCATCAGGCCGCGGGCCGTGACCGACTTGCCGGAGCCCGATTCGCCGACGATGGCCAGCCGTTCGCCGGCCCCGACCGCGAACGACACCCCGTCGACCAGGACCGGGCCGCCGGGCACGCGGATGGTGAGGTCGTCGACCGCCAGCAGTGCAGGCCCGGTCACCGCGGCACCTTCCGGGCGAGTGAGGTGGCGACGCGCTGGCGCATCGCGGGATCCATGCGCAGGTGCAGCGCGTCACCGAACAGGCCGAACGCCACCGCGGTCACGGCGATCGCCAGGCCGGGGAAGAGCGCGGTCCACCACGCGGTCGACACGTGCCCCTGTGCCGTGGCGACCATGGCGCCCCACTCGGCGGTGGGCGGCTGGGCACCGGCCCCGATGAACGACAGCCCACCCACGGTGATCACCGTGTTGCCGATGTCGCTGGCCCACTTCACCCAGAGCGGCGGCAGCGCGTTCGGCAGCACGTGGCGGGTCATCAGGCGGGTACGGGAGACGCCGAGCGTCCGGGCCCCGGCCACGAACGGCATCGCCATCTTCTCGCGCACGATTCCGCGCAGCAGCCGGGCGGTCATCGGCCAGCCGGTGAGGATCAGCGCCGCCGCGACGGTCCGCACGCCGGCGCCGAGCGCCGCGGTGACCGCGAGTGCGAACAGGAAGCCCGGGAAGGCGAGCACGGCGTCGGTGAGGCGCATCAGCACGTCGTCGAGCCAGCGTGGCCCGATGCTCGCGACGGTGGCGACGATCGTGCCGAGCAGGCCGTAGCCGGCGACGATGACGCTCGCCGCACCGAGCGAGGTCCGGCACCCGACGACCACCCGCCAGAAGACGTCCCGGCCCTGGTCGTCGGTGCCGAAGTAGTGCTGGGCGCTGGGCGGGGCGAACGCGTGCCTGATGTCCGAGAGGTAGATGTCCGGCGCCACCAACGGTCCGAGCAGGGCGGCGAGGACGATCAGGGCCACCAGGCCGACGGTGACCTTGTCCAGCAGGGTCGACTCGTGCCTGCGCAGTGACCAGGACAACCGGGCCGGTCGGCGTACCAGCCGGAGCAGGGAGCGCCGGGCGAGGGGTGTCGGCTCGCCGGTCATGACAGCTCCGCCGCACGCACGCGCGGGTCCCGGACCAACTGGACCAGGTCGACGACCAGGTTCGACACCACCACGATCAAACCGATCACCAGGACGCAGCCCTCGACGGTGAGGGTGTCCTTGACTCTGATGGCGTTGGTCATCATGGAGCCGAGACCGGGCCGGCCGAACACCGACTCGACCAGTATCGCGGTGCTGAACAGCGTTCCGAAGTCGACTCCGATGAGGATGATCACCGGCGTCAGCGCCGGGGGCAGGATGTGCGTGCGGATGAGGCGGGCCGGTCCGACCCCGGCCGCCCGCGCCACGGCGATGTGTTGGTGGGTGACCACCCGTAGGATCTCCGATCTGGTGACCCGGTACATCAGGCCGGTCTGTGGAATCGACAGCACCAGCGCGGGCAGGATCACGTGCGAAAAGGCGTCCCGCGCGGCGGCGAAGTCGCCGGTCAGCAGGGCGTCCAGGGTCGGGGCGCCGGTCACGTGCGGGACCTGGTAGCCGACCGAGAGCTGTCCGGAGATCGGGAAGACGTGCAGCTTCGCGCTCAGCAGCGACTGGGCCAGCAGGGCCAGCCAGAACGTCGGTGCGCCGGCCAGCACCATGACGGTCACCCGCCGGGTCGAGTCCCAGGCGCCGGAGGAGCGCAGTGCGGAGAAGGCCGCCAGCGGGACGGCGACGGTCACGCTGATCAGCACCGCGACGATCACGACTTCCGCTGTGCTCGGCAGCTGGTCGGCGATGGCTGAGGCGACCGATCCGTGGGTCGAACTGGAGACGCCGAGATCACCGTGCAGGAGCCGGCCGAGGAATCGAAAGTACTGACTCACCGGGCCGCGGTCCAGGCCGAGCTTGGCCCGGACCGCGGCGACCTGGTCGGGAGTGGCCCACTCCCCGGCGGCGACCCGGGCCTCGTCGCCGGGGATGGCCTTGAGCAGTACGAATACCACCGTCGCCAGGGTGAGCAGGGTGCCGGCTCCGCCGAGCAGTCGGCGGGTGAGGAACAGCGCCGGACGCGCGAATCGGCTCATGGCAGGTCCTCCTCCACCCGTGAACTGTCAGCTGCCGACGGTGATGGAGCGGTAGGAGATGCCCTCACCGGGCGATGGGATGTCGGTCCCCTTGAGGTCGGATCGCCACGCCCACAACATGCTCACCGTGTAGAGCGGCATGGTGGCGTAGTCGCCGTCGACGATCTGCTGCACGTTGGCGTAGAGCTCGCAGCGGGCGGCGGCGTCCGGCGTGACGATCGCCTTCTCGATCAGCGCGTCGACCCCCGGCTTGGCGTAGGCGCCGCGGTTGGTTCCGGTCTTCTTGGACCAGAAGGTGTTCACCACCATGACGCCGGTGTCCGGGTAGGACGCCCCCTCGCCGAGCAGCATGATCGACGGGATGGTCTCCGGTTTGCTGAGCAACGTCAGGTAGTCGGAGAACGCGATCGGCTCCAGCTTGAGTTTGACGCCGATCTTCGACAGCTCCGACTGCAACAGGGTCGCCGCGGAGGCGTGTTCGGGGAAGTTCGGCTGATAGCGCATGGTGAGCGTGAGGTCGGACAGCCCGGCGTCGGCCAGTACCTTCTTGGCCTTGTCCAGGTCCTCGGTCGCGGTGGGCAGGGTGGGGCGGCAGGTCAGGTTGGTCGGCAGCGGACCGTTCGCGATCGTTCCCTGGTCCTTGTAGATGGTGGCGAGGGCGCCCTTGTAGTCGAAGGCGAGGCGCACGGCCTGCCGCACGGCCGGGTTGGCCGTCGGCCCTGCGGAGGTGTTGAAGTAGACCGCCATCTGGAAGGTGTCCGGTGACGCCGCGACCACGACGTTCTTGCCGGCGAAAGCGGCCTTGTCGTCGTAGGAGATCCAGCCCCCGTCGACGTTGCCGGCGAGGATTTCGTTGCGGATCGTCGCCTGGTCGTCGATCCGGCGCAGGGTGATGACCTTGGGTCGCTTCGGGTCGAAGCCCCAGAACTTGTCGACCCGGGACACCTGGTAGGTGCCGCCCGAGGCCGACACCAGCTGGAACGGGCCGGATCCGGCGTCGTGGTCGAGCAGCCAACTCTGCGCCTGGTCGCTGCCCGCGTGCTCGCCGACCAGCTTGGAATCCAGGATGTAGACGCGGCTCAGGGCCCCCATGAACAGTGAGTCCGGCTGGGTCAGCTCGATCTTCACGTGGGTGTCGTCCACGGCCGTGGACGACTTGTAGGTCGAGATCTGCCCGATGATGCCCTGCCCGACCGCCTTGTAGCGGTCCAGCGAGTAGACGACGTCCTTGGCGGTCAGCGGCGCACCCGAGTGGAACGTGACGCCGGACCGCAGGGTGAGGTCGATGCTCGTGACGTCCGGCGAGTAGCTGAAGGTGGTCGCCAGCTGCGCGGCCATCTTGCCCTTGTCGTAGCCGATGAGGGTGTCGTAGAGGAGTTGGTCGGTGTTGTCGGTCTGCTGGTAGTCGGCGCGCGCCGGGTCGAGCGTGTTGATCTGGTTTCGGTACGCGATCACGACGGTCTGGCTACGGTCGGAGCCGGTGCTCTGGCTACCTGCGCAGCCGGCGAGCAGCACTGCGGCGCCGGCTGCGGCGGCTACGGCACCGACGAGGCGGCCCGGTGCGCGACGCCAGCCGGATTGAGGTGTTGTTTCAGGCATCGTAGGCCTTCCTGGATGACGACGATCGTCCGAGCTGCAGCGCAGACTGTATACACTAGACGCGCAGCCGTCGCGCTCATCTCGGTAAATTGTGGGTTACGGCGCTCCGACGGCGCCAACGGTATACAACCGGCACGATAGAGTGATCGCGGTGACTGGGGATTGCCCGACACAGGAACGGAGTTCCGCGATGGCCGGCTCGTCGGACAGGCGAACCAACGGAGTACGACCGGACAAGGACGAGCCGCTGTCGGTCCTGGTGCAGCGCGCCCTGCGCCGAAAGATCATCGTGGGTGAGTACCCCCAGGGCATGGCGCTGGCCGAGCAGCGGGTGGCGGCCGACCTGGCAGCGTCACGGGTCCCGGTCCGGGAAGCGATGCCGATCCTGCAGCAGCAGGGCTTCGTGGAAACGTCTCCCCGCCGGACCTCGTGCGTCGTCACCTGGACCGAACAGCGGATCAACGACCTGTTCGACGCGCGGCTGGGCGTCGAGGTGATCGCGGTGGGGCGCGCGGCCCGGCGGGCGGGCGCCGGCATCGACAGCGAGAACCTGGAGTCGATCCTCGCCAAGGCCCGACAGCATCTGGTCGAGGGCGAAGCCCTGGAACTCGCCGAGACCAACAGCGCCGTCCACGTCGCCCTGGTCGCAGCCGCCGGCAACGCCCTGCTCAACGAGTTGATGCGGGTGATCAGCGGCCGGGTCGCCTGGGTCTTCTACCTCACCGCGGCCCGTGACCTGCACACCCAGGTGCACGAGCACCACGCGATCACCGAGGCCATCCGCAACGGCAACGACCGCCTCGCCGAATCGCTGATGTGGGCCCACATCGAAGCGGGCCGGGTACCCACCATCGAAGCCCTGATCGGCTGACCCCGTCGATCCCGTTGCCGTGGCTGGGTTGCCGGTGAAGTCCACCGCCAGACGGCGTCGAACTGCCGGCCGGAACCGCGCCCGCCGCGTCACATCGGTCTGCGCATCGCCGCATTCATTGACAGGTGTACATGTCTGAGTGATAGCGTCCGAGACGGCCGCCGGTCCCCCGGTCGGGACGACTGCTCGGTGGCCGATGGTGGGCGAACGTCAATGGGAGGCAATCGTGCAGGATCCCCGTCAATCTCAACTGGGCGCGTCCGCCGACGTGCATCGGCGGGGAGGCGAGTTTGACGGAGCCGCTCACGTGTCACGTCGAGCGCTCCTCGGGGCAGCGGCGGTTGTGCTTGCCGGGTTGCCCCTGGGCCTGGCGACACCCGCATTCGGCGCATCGGCAAGTCCGGCAAAGCCGCGTGGCGAGGAGGGTCCGTTCGGGCCGGTGGTGGTAGCGGATCCGGGAGCAGGGGCGTCGTATGCCCGGGCCGTTCGACTGAGCGGATCAAGGTCCATGCTGGCGACTTTCCAGCAGTTCGGCGCGCCGGGGTTCCCGATCTTCCGCAGCGACGACGACGGCCACACCTGGCATCAACAGGGCAACGTACCCAGCACCGGCGATGTCACCGGCGTGTGGCTTCAGCCGTTCCTGTATGAGCTGCCGCGCGCCTTCGCTGGTCTTCCGAAGGGCGCGCTGCTGTGTGCCGGCAACGCACTGGGCGACTTCTCCAGCACGAAGATCGAGCTCTACGCGAGCCTCGACGACGGCGTCACCTGGACATTCCTGAGCACGGTTGCGGAGGGCGGCGCACCGGTCCCGGAAAACGGCCACACGCCCGTCTGGGAGCCATTCCTGCTGCTGCACGGCGACCGGCTGGTCTGCTACTACTCCGACCAGCGGGACCCCGACTACGGCCAGAAGCTGGCCCATCAGACCAGCAGGGACCTGCGCACCTGGGGGCCGGTGGTCAACGATGCCGTGGGCACCGACTACAGCCAGCGGCCCGGGATGACCACCGTCGCGCAGCTGCACCACAGCTTGTGGATCATGACCTACGAGGCCGGCGGCAACTCCGGCGACAACTTCTACGCCGTCCACTACAAGCTGGCGAAGGATCCGGAGTCGTTCGGGCCGGCCCCAGCCGTCGTGCTCCACGACCAGGACGGCTACATCCCTTCGGCCGCCCCGGTCGTCGCGTGGTCGGACTCCGGGGGCCCGATGGGGACGATCGTGGTCACGGCAAACAGCGACCAGGACTTCTTCGTCAACCGGCATCTCGGTCACCCCGACAAGTGGACCCGCGCGTCGTCGACGATCCCGGGAGGATACAGCCGCTTCACTATTCCGCTTGCGAGTACGGGACCGCGACGGGAACCCGGTCTCGTGTTCGTCGTGACCGGCCCCTACTACGCCGAGAGCGGTCCGATACAGGCTGGCGTGGTTCAACTGACCTGACAGGCGCGGCTGGACCGGGTGGCAGCGGCAGCCGGAAGGTCTGGCAGGCTTGGGCCGCATGATCGATGAGTTCGCGAAGGAGTACCTGCACAGCGACCTGCGCGGGATCCGCCAGACCATGCTGTGGAAGCTCGACGGGTTGCCCGACTACGACGTGCGCCGCCCCCTGACCGTGACGGGAACCAACCTCCTCGGCTTGGTCAAGCACCTGTCGATCTGGGAGTCCAGGTATTTCGGTGAGGTCTTCGGGCGGCCATTCCCCCAGGCGCTGCCCCGGTGGGACGACGCTGCCGAGCGCGGCACGGACATGTGGGCGGGCGAGCACGAGACGCGCGAGGAGATCATCGACCGGTACCGTCGCGTGTGGGAGCACTCGGACGCGACGATCGGCACCCTTGCCATCGACTCGCCCGGCCACGTGCCGTGGTGGCCACGCCCCGACGTGCGGCTGCTCACCATCCTGGTCCACATGCTCACCGAGACCAGCCGGCACGCCGGACACGCCGACATCCTGCGCGAGCAGCTGGACGGCTCGACAGGGGCGGTAGCCGGATCGGCGGACCCCCGGCACGATGCGGCGTTCTGGCAGGCGCGGCGGGCGACGATCGAGCGGGCCGCCATGGCGTCTGTCGCCAAGCCCGCCCACAATGGTTCCATCGACCCGCACGACTGAACGCCACGCCCGACGGGTACCGCAGTCCGCGTCGGCGAATACCTCCCGGGCGGTCAGGGCCGCGACCGACGGTTGCGTCGGACCCGGCCCTGACCTGTTGTCCCCTAGGACTGCGGCGCCTGGCGCTACGGTCAGGCGCCGTTGACTGCGGTGACGCCGGCGTTGGTACCGACGTAGGCACGGCTGCCGGACAGGGTGGGCGAGGCGAAGTTCGGCGCCGCGCCGACCGCCACCTGCGCCCGGACCGTCCCGGTGGCGGGGTCGAGCGCGTACAGGGCGCCGCCGTAGTAGTCGACCACCCAGACGGCGCCGCCGCCGATCGACGGGCGAGCCCTCGGCGGCCGACGCTGCTGGGCGCCCGCCACAGTTCAGTCGCGGTGCCGTCGGCGGCGATGGTGACCGCCCGCGGCCCGGTGGTGCAGGGCAGGTAGACGGTGTTCCCGGCGACTGCGCTGCCGCCGAAGGCGTAGCAGCCGTTGTTCGAGAGTCGGAGACCTGGCCGCCGATGCCGCCGAGGTTGTCGTGCCGCAGCACGTAGCCGACGCCGGCCTTGCCGTCCGCGTAGACGTACTGGCCGACCAGCGCCGGGACTCATCGATCCGAGGTCCTCGTCGCCGGCGTTCTGCGTCGCCCAGTCGGTCGGGGCGAAGAAGTCCGTCCGCTGCAGATCGGCGGACAGGGCGAGCACCGAATCGCTGCCGTCGTAGGCACCGGTGGTGGATTCGCCGTTGCCGACCGCGTACAGCAGGTGGCTGCCGTCGACGACGGCGCCGGCGGTCCCCCAGATGCCCGCCTCACGGGTGGTCGGCACCGCATAGCTCAGCTTGCCGGTACCGGCGGTGGTCACCGAGACCACCGAGCCGATGTACTGGCCGCAGTCGCCGAACAGGCCGCCGTAGGGGATGTAGAGGCGGCCGTTGAGCAGGGTCAGGGCGCCGCGCTGCTGGTGTGCCTTCACGTTGCCCAGCGGCGGCTCGACCGCTGTCCGTACCTCGACGGCTCCGGTGGCGGCGTTGATGCCCACCAGCGTGTGCGGGCCGCCGGTCGTCTCGGCGACGGCGAACACCCGGTTGGTGGCCGGGTCGTACACCATCGTGCTGGTGATGCCGAGCGGACTGATGTTGCCGCACGGCAGGTCGGACAGCGCTTCGGGGGTGTCCGACGTGCTGCCGACCACACGACGGCGCCGGTGCTCGGGTTCAGCGCGTACACCGTGTCGTTCTCGGTGGCCGCGAAGATCCGGCCGCCGACGACCAGCGGCTGGCCGTAGACCGCGCCGTCGAGCGCCGCCGTCCAGGCCACCGACAGCGTGGACAGCGCAGCGAGATCCGTCGCGTTCCCGTCGCGGGCGTTGTTGCGGTGGTAGGTCGGCCAGTCCCCGGCCGACGGCGACGTCGACGTGCTGGGCGAGGGGGACGGGCTCGACGACGACGGGCTGGTCGAAGGGCTGGACGAGGCCGAGCGGCTCGGCGTGGGGCTGGACGGCCTCGGGGACGACGGCGTGGGCGAGCCGGTCAGCCCGCCGGTGCACAGGACGCCGTTGAGCGTGAAACTGGCCGGCACCGGGTTGCTACCGGTCCAGGAGCCGTTGAACCCGAAGGAGGTGCTGGCGCCGGTGGCGATGGTGGCGTTGTAGCTCAGGTTGCGAGCGGTGACCGAACTGCCGCTCTGCGTCGCGCTGGTGTTCCACGCCTGGGTGATCTGCTGCCCGGCCGGGAACGACCAGGTCGAGTGTCCAGCCGTTGATCGGGTCGCCGAGATTGGTGACGGACATGTTCGCGGTGAACCCGCCGGGCCATTGTGAGGTGATCGTGTAGGACACCGAGCAGCCGGCCGTGGCGGCGTGCGCGGTGAGGACCGCGGCCGTGGTGGCCATCACCGTACCGGCTGCGGCGGCGAGGGCGAGTCGGGTTCGAAGTTGCGCGGATAGGCGCATCGCATATTCCTTTCGATGCAGGGGAACTCTGGATGGACGATCGGCGGGCATACGGACGGACGCCGCCCGCGCCGGCTCCTTGGCATCGACAGCAATAAGTATTGTTAACCGGATCGGCCTCGGTCACAACTTTGTCGGTCCAGGTGAGGGACGCTCTCCAGCTGATCGGCGCTGGGTGCCCGCGGCAGCGGGCACGGAGACGGCGGGCGCGCCGGCAAGGAGCTTCGGGCAACGGTTGATTGTGACGGTCGCCCTGGTCGGGTCAGCGGCCGACGAATGATCCCCGCGCGGACAGCTCCGTTGACACACACTCGGGTCGATGCCAGTCTGAACATATGTTCAGAACAATCGTTCAGAGCGACGCGGCGCCCGGTGCCCGTCCCTTGGCCGGGGCGGCGGTGGATGTCGCGGTGGTGGGCGGCGGTCTCGCCGGCCTGGCGACGGCGCTGCGGCTACAGGCTGCCGGCGTGTCCACCGTCGTGCTTGAGGCGCACGGTCACGTCGGTGGCTGCGCGGGCTACTGGCGGCACCGGGGATTCTCTTTCGACGTCGGGGCGACCACGCTCGTCGATTTCGAACCCGGTGGTGCCGGTGCCGAGCTGCTCGAGTCGGTAGGCTTGGATCCGGTCCAGGGTGAGCAGCTTGCGGGGTACGAGGCATGGCTGCCGGATCGCCGGGTGACGCTGCACCGAGATCCGGACGGGTGGCACCGCGAGCGGCTGGCCGCGTTCGGTGACGATGCGGGACACCGCGAATTCTGGCAATTGCTGGACCGGCTCGCCGACGTCTTCTGGCTGGCGAGCCGGGCGGGGATCCGGATGCCGATGCGCAACGGCCGGGATGTGCTGCGCAACGTGCGCGCGGTCGGCCCCGGCAATCTTGTGCTGGCAAGGCATCTGGCCTCAACGCTGGGAGCCACGCTCCGGCGGTTCGGACTCGGGGACGACCGGGCGCTGTGGGCTCTGCTCGGGATGCTGGTCGAGGACACGGTACACAGCAGCGTGGAGCGGGCACCGCTGGTCAACGCGGCGCTCGGCATCACGATCCGTGGCGCCGGGCTGACCCGCCACCATGGCGGGATGCACGGATTCTTCCGTACCCTCGTGACGCACTACCGGGGCCTGGGCGGCCAACTGCGCACCGGCGTCGCGGTGTCTCACATCGGCGGCGCACCGGGCGCCTTCACCCTGCGGACCGTACGTGGCGACGTGCCGGCGCGGCAGGTGGTGCTGGCTGTCCCGGCACAGGTCGCGGCGCAGATCTGGCCGGCCGGACGGGTTCGGCTGGCCCGGTACCTCGTCCGCGACGCCGACGAGCAGGGCGGCGCGGTGGTTGTCTTCCTGGGCGTACCGGAGCAGGAGGTGACCGGCCAGCGACTCCAGCATCACCAGCTCCTGCACAGCTACGAGCAACCACTGGGCAACGGGAACAACATGTTCGTCTCGGTGTCCGCGGCCGGTGACACGGTGAGCGCCCCGGCCGGGTACCGGGCGGTGATGCTCTCCACGCACACCCCGCTGGCCGACTGGACCGGACTGACCGGGGAGGATTACCAGTTACGGAAGAAGGAGACCGGCGAACGACTTGTGGGCCTGGCCCGGCGGGCCTATCCGAGCTTGGCGGACCGGGCCGCGGTCAGCGTCGTGGGGACGCCGCGAACCTACCAGCGGTTCGCGTCGCGGCCCGGCGGCGCGGTCGGCGGTGCACACCAGACGCTGCGCAACACCAACCAGTTCGCCATCCCGCACGACGTCGGCGGCCGGGGCGTGTGGCTGGTCGGTGACACCACCTGGCCGGGCCTGGGTACGGTCGCCTGCGTGCTGGGTAGCCGCATCGTCGCCGACGGCGTCCGCGCCGAGGGCCGGAGGCTGCCATGACAGCGCCGCTGTCCCCCGGTCGGCAGGCACCTCGCGATCCGGGCGCGCGGGCGCTGCCGTCACTGCGGGAGCTGGGAGAGGACCTGCTACTCACCACGGTGTGGCAGCGGCGGATCGCGCTGCTGCGACCGTATCTGGGCATCGGTCTCTTCGCGGTACTGGTGCGGCTGGGTTGGTGGTGGCTCACACCGATCGCCGTCTTCGGCATCTTCGTCGGCGTGGTCACCGTGACCCACGACGTGGTACACCGGACCATCGGCCTCGACGACCGGCAAACCGATGCCTGGCTGTTCCTGCTCGGCCTGGTGCTGCTGGAGAGCGGACACGCCTACCGGATGACCCATCGCCAGCACCACCGGCTCTTTCCGAGTCCGGCGGACCCCGAGGGCTACCCGGCCGACCTGTCCCTGTTGGGTGCCGTCTGCTACGGACCGGTCTTCCTGGTACGACTGTGGTTCTGGTCATTCGCGCGGGCGGACCGCGCCGGTCGTCGCTGGCTCGCCGTCGAAGGGGCCGCACCGGTCGCGGCGATGACTGCCGGGATCCTGTGCCGGCACAGCGCCCCGGGCCTGCTGGTCTACGTGCTGATGGCGGTCGCGGGCAGTTGGGTCTACCCGCTGCTCACCGTCTACCTGCCGCATCACCACTACGGAGCACAACCGTTGACCCAGACACGAACCCTGCGCGGCCGGATCATCCCGGCGATCTTCCTTGAGCTGACCTACCACCTGGAGCACCACCTGTACCCGCAGGTACCCAGTCACCGGTTGCCGGAGCTCGCCCGACGACTGGACCCGTACCTGGCCGCAGCTGGCGTCCGTCCGGTGGTCGTACCGTGACCGCGACCCGCGAGCGGGTGCTGCAGGCGACCATCCAGGCGCTCATCACGCACGGGTACGCCGGGACCACCGCCCGGAGCATCGCCGCCCTGGGCGGCTTCGCCCCCGGCGTCATCTACTACCACTTCGATGATCTCGACGCGGTGTTGATCGCCACCGCCGAGTACACCAGCCAGCTACGCGAGGAGCGCTACCGGGCCGAGCTGCTCGGCGTGACCAGCGCCGGTGCTCTCGTCCAGCGCCTACGGGGCCTCTACGCCGAGGACGGCGAGTCGGGGCACATCGAGGCGGTCCAGGAGCTGGTGTCGGCCGCCCGCCCCGGATCCGCCCTGGCAGCGGCCGTGTCCGCCCAGACCCGACGCTGGGAGGACCTCGCTGAGCAGGTGCTGCGCGGGCTGCTGCGCGGCTCGCCGTTGGCGAAGCTGGTGAGGGTGCCGGTGATCGCCCGCGCGTGTGTCGCCTACTACCTCGGCATGCAGACCCTCACCCACCTCGACGGTGACACCGAACGCCCACGATCCGCCTTCGCCCAGGCGGCCAGACTCGCCGCGGCGTACGACAAGATGCCCCGCCTGCACCGACGCAGCCGACTGCCGGCCACCGACGCTGCCGGGCCGCCGGCCACCTAGCGGCCCTTCAGCGGTTTCCGGGTGCCAACGTGACGTCATGCATCCGCGTCGGTACTCAGGCTGAGCGTCGGATGGTGCGGTTCTTCGGCCGGGAGGATGAGGCGGCCCGCCTGCATGCGGTGTGGCAGCAGGGTGCTGGACGGCACGGCCCGGACCGTGGGTGTCGAAGGTGTGTGGCGACCGTCTCGATCGGCTGGAGTTCGCGGCGTTCGGCAGGGTGTGAGAGATTGACGGCGTGTTCGAACGGGTTCTGATCCACGTAGACGGCATACCGGGAGCGGGCAAGACGGCGTTCATCGAGGCGGTGCTGGCCGACAGCCACTCGTACGGGGGATCCTTCGTCGCGGTCCGCGCCCGGCACGACGAATCGGCCGACAAGCCGCGAGTGCGCGCGACGGACGATGGCGAGGTCGACCCGGAACTGCGGCGTTACCGCGCTGCCGGGGCGATGGAGGGCATGGAGTATCACTTCAAGGAACCCGACGCCGACGCCTTCTTCATGTCGGACGTGGGGCAGGAGCCGTGGGACGTGGCCCTCGTCGAGGGCGACGAGCCGACCGGCCTACCCCAGCTCGTCGTGCACGTGCTGCCGGCGTCGGCCGGTCCGCTGCTGGGGCGGCGCCGGTTCGAGGATGGGATCGCCCGGCTCGAAGGGCTGCTCGCCGACCAGGGAATGCCGCTGGAGGACATCCGTCGCATGTCGCGGGCCCGCGATCTCGCGTACGGGCCGCCGCCGTCCGGGCTGCCGGCGACCGAGCACTGGGCAATTGCCGAGGAGCACCGCGCGCTGGCCCGCGCCCGCCTGGTTGTCGTGAATGTGCGTGGCGCCGAGGACCGGGCAAAGGCCGAGGCGCTGCTTGCCGAGGTGGCCCGGCTGCGCGGCGATCCGGAGGTCTTCGCCGACCTGGAAATCGCGCTGATCGGCGGGCGGACCCGGATCACCGCGGTGGCCGCCGACCTGACCGACGCCGAGGATCCCGGCACCCGCAGGGCGCTGGCCCGGATCCGCCGGGCGTTCCCCCCGATCGGATAGCACCACATCCGGCGACGCGGGCGGGGCACAGTCGTCCACGATGCGCCTGATCTTGGGCTGAACCGGCCCGCCACCGGCCGGCGGGCTGCGCTGCCACCCGACGGCTCGACCAGCCTTGATCAGGTCTGGCCGGTAGAGTCCTCGTGTGGATCTGGAAGACACCGCCGCCCGGCTGGGAGTACCCGTCGAGGAGGTCGACCGCGTGCACCGGCTCGCCGGCGACCGGCCGTCGGCTGCGCTGCCCGCGAAGGCCGACGCGCCCGCGATCCTCGACCGGCTCGCGGTGCGGCCGGACGACGCTGCCGAGATCATGGCGGGCTGGCCCGATCCCGACTCTCCACTCTGGACTGCGCAGCTGCGCTGGCTGCTCGACCGCTCGATCGCTCTGGTCCGTGCCGATCTCGGCGGCTACGGCTGGCTGGCGCCCGGTCCGGAGCTGCCGCGTGAGCGGGGTCCCGCCTGGCGGCACCTCTACGTGTACGCCTACCTGGCGCTGGTCGACGTCGTCCGGGGATACCACCGCGACCACGGCGTCGCCGATGCCGTGTCCTGGGCGAGCCTCGCGGACCTGGGCCGCAACCTCGCGGTCGACCGGCGCATGCACCGCGAGGGCTGGCCGGTCATGCAGAGCTGGCTGACGCTGCACGTGCGCGGCGCCCTCTACGAGCTGGGCCGGTTGCAGCACCAGCGCGGCGACACCGCGATCGGCTTGCACATCCCGGATTCGGGACCGCTGACCCCGGACGCGGTCAGCGCGTCGCTCGACATCGCCCGCGCGTTCTTCCCACGCCACTTTCCCGACGAGCACTACACGGCGTTCTCGTGCGGTTCCTGGCTGCTCGACCCGCAGCTGCGGGAGTACCTGCCGGGCGACTCCAACATCATCCAGTTCCAGCGCAGGTTCGAGCTGGAGCCCTACGAGGAGCCGGAAGGGCTGGACGCCGACGTCGAGGTGCTGCGGTTCGGGTTCCGGACGCTGACCACGCCGCTCGACCGGCTGCCGCGCGGCACCGTGCTGCAGCGCGCGATCATCGACCACCTGCAGGCCGGCCGCCACTGGCAGTGGCGGTGCGGCCGCTTCCCGATCTGAGCCCTGCCGCGAAGTGTCGGTGACGCCGGGCGGGACGAGACGCCCCGGCCGGCTCACGGTGGTCAGCCGCGGCCGTCCCGCGCAGGCACGAACCGGGTCGTCAACCGCTGACGCGTGAAACGGGTTTCGGGCCGCGCCGCTGGACGCCCGGGGACCCCTGCGCCCCTCCCAAAGGGTGACTCGCCCTCGCAATATACCGACCGAATCGACAAACACCTGGAATTACGTCCTATTTAGGTTATTTTGGTGCCCATGGGACGGCCGTGAACCGTCGAATGTGCTGTGGTAGGGGGCGCGGATGGTCAGGCGGCGGGTACGCAGGCTGGTAGGACGCGCTCTGGCGATCGCCCTGATCTGTGCGACGCAGGCGCCGATCGTGGCCACCCAGGCGTCGAGCGCGGCAGTCCCCGGCCGAGCGACGCAGGCCACACCGCTGGTGGCCGGCGTGCCCCAGCCGCCGACGCTGCTCTACCGGGAGAACTTCGAGAACAACGTCACCACGACCCCTGTACTGCTCACCAACTACATCGGCGCGGGCGGCATGACCTACACCGCTGACCCGGCCTGGCTGACCAACTGCAACGGCGAAATCGTCAACGACGCCATGACCGTGCTGCCGGCCAACTGCAACGCGGGCACCTCCGGCATGAACCATCTCCGGTCGATGGCCTGGGCGCTCGGCCAGTTGCGCGGGGACGCCGACCCCACCGTGAACAACGCCCTCTCGGCCTACACCGACCTGGGCAACGACACAGCGGTGAACCCCGGCGCGGACAAGACACAGTTCGAGACCGCGCAGCCGGTACCCATCCCCGGCACGGGCAAGCGGTACATCCTCTTCACCGTGGACTCCTCCTCGGTGTTCTGCACCAACTCCCACCCGATGTTGCAGTTCTTCCTGCTCAGCGGCGGCACCGCGACGCCGGTCCCCGGCGTGATCGACACCTGCACCGATCCCCGCGGCCACGACGTGGCGGCGCCCTTCCCGCCGGGCGGCACCGTCACCGTCCGGGTGGGCACCTACGCGCCCACGGCGTCGGTCGGGTTCAGCGGCTCCACCCTCGGCGTACGGATGATCAACAAGCAGGGCAGCGGCCTGGGCAACGACGCCGCCATCGACAACCTTCAGATCCTGGACGCGACGCCGCACCTCGACAAGACGATCAGCCCGGCCACCCTGGTGGCGGGACAACCGGCACAGGTGACCTTCACCATCACCAACAGCTCCGACCTGACGTCGAAGGCGGGCTGGTCGTTCACCGACGCGTTGCCGGCCGGGATGAGCGTGATCGCCCCCACCGCGACGACCACCTGCACCAACGGCGCGGTCACCGCGCCGGCCGGCGCCACCTCGATCACCGTCACCGGTGACCTGAACAACGGTCAGGCCTCGTGCACGGTGACCGTGAACGTCACCGGGATCGCCGGCCGGTTCAGCAACGGCCCCGGCAACCTGACCCTGGACGGGCTGCAGCCACCGGGGACGGCGCCGGTCGAATTCCTGCCGGTGCTGACCCTGGACAAGACCGCGGCCGCGCCGGTCGACGCCAACACCAACGGACGCCTCGACGCCGGGGACACCGTCGCCTACAGCTTCCTGGTCACCAATCCGGCGGCCAACGGCGTGACGCTGTCCACCGTGGCGGTCAGCGATCCGAAGGTCGGTCCGGTGTCCTGCCCGACGACGACCCTGGCGCCGGGCGAGTCGGTCACCTGCACCGCGACGTACACGCTGACGCAGGCCGACGTGGACGCCGGAACGGTGGCCAACACGGCCACCGCGAGCGCCACCGCCCCGGCCGGGGTCACCGATCCCGCACCGGCCACCGACAGCACCACCACGCCCCTTCCCGCGGCACCGGCGCTGACACTCGACAAGACCGGCGCCGCGCCGGCCGACGCCAACAGCAGCGGACGGATCGACCCCGGCGACACCATCGGCTACAGCTTCCTGGTGACCAACACCGGCACCGTCACGCTGACCGGGGTCGCGGTCACCGACCCGAAGATCGGCCCGGTCTCCTGCCCGGTGACCACCCTCGCCCCAGGAGCCTCGGTCACCTGCACCGGCTCGTACACGTTGACACAGGCCGATGTGGATGCCGGCACGGTGGCCAACACCGCCACCGCCACCGGGACCTCGCCGCCCGGCGTGGCGAATCCCCCGCCGGCCACCGACAACGCCGACACACCGGTACCCACCGCGCCTGCGCTGACCCTGGACAAGTCAGCGGCCCCGCCGGTCGACGCCAACAGCAGCGGACGCCTCGACGCCGGGGACACCGTCGCCTACAGCTTCCTGGTGACCAACACCGGCACCGTCACGCTGACCGGTATGGCGGTGACCGACCCGAAGGTCGGCCCGGTCTCCTGCCCGGTGACCACCCTGGCCCCCGGCGCGTCCACCACCTGCACCGCGACCTACCCGTTGACGCAGGCCGACGTGGACGCCGGCACGGTGGACAACACCGCCACCGCGACCGCGACCTCCCCGCCCGGAGTGCCGAATCCCGCCCCCGCCATGGACAGCACCAGCACGCCGCTGCCGGGGACGGCCGCGTTGACCATCGACAAGACCGCAACCCCGTCGGACGACACCAACCGGAGCGGGCAGCCGGACGCCGGGGACACCATCACCTACACCTTCGTGGTGACCAACACCGGCACCGTGACCCTGACCGACCTGGTGATCAGCGACCCGAAGGTCGGCCCGGTGTCCTGCCCGGTGACCACCCTCGCGCCGGGCGCGTCGACCACGTGCACCACGACCTACACGGTCACCCCGGCGGATGTGGACGCCGGCCGGGTGCAGAACACCGCGACGGCGACCGCGACCGCGCCGCCCGGGGTCGCCGATCCGGCCCCCGCGACCGACAGCACCACCACGTCGCTGCTCGCGGCGCCGGCGTTGAGCCTGGACAAGAGCGCGGCCGCGCCGGTCGACGCCAACGGCAGCGGACGCCTCGACGCCGGGGACACCATCGCCTACAGCTTCGTGGTCACCAACACCGGCAACGTGACCGCGACCGGTGTGGCGGTCAGCGACCCGAAGGTCGGCCCGGTGTCGTGTCCGGTGACGATCCTGCCGCCGGGCGCGTCGGTCACGTGCACCGGCAGCTACCCGGTGACGCAGGCGGACCTGGACGCCGGCACGGTGGCCAACACCGCGACGGTGAGCGCGCACTCCCTGCCCGGCATCGAGGATCCCCAACCGGCCACCGGCACCACCACCACACCGCTGGCCCCGGTGGCGGCGCTGGCGCTGGAGAAGAGCGCGGCCGCGCCGGTCGACGCCAACGGCAGCGGACGCATCGATGCCGGGGACACCATCGCGTACCGCTTCGTGGTCACCAACAGCGGCGCGCTGACCGTGACCAACGTGGCGGTCAGCGACCCGAAGGTCGCTCCGGTCAGCTGTCCGGTGACGACGTTGGCGCCGGCTGAGTCGGTCACCTGCACCGGCACGTACACGTTGACACAGGCGGATGTGGACGCCGGCGCAGTGGTCAACACCGCCACCGCCACCGGAACGGACCCCCGGGGCGGGTCGGTCGGATCACCGCCGGCCGCGCTGACCGTACCGCTGCCCGGGCCACCCGGCCTCCCGCAGACCGGCCAGCCGGTGCGCCGGCTCGCCGGGGCAGCAGCGGTGCTCATCCTGCTGGGCGCGGCCGCCCTCCTGGTCAGCCGTCCCCGACGCCTGACGGCCGGGCGGTAGGTTCGCCCGCGACTGCGCTACGACACGGTGCCGGCCCCCGACCGCCTGCCGGGGACAGCGCGGACGGCAACCGCCGCGACCGGGATGCCGGCAGTGCCGGTCTGACGGACCCGGGATTCACCGGACCACCCGGCCGGATCGGTGGATACTGCGCTGTCGCGCGGCGTCGCCCTGGCCGGTCGTGGGCGGTGCTCCTGCTGCTTTCTGGTTCAGCAGAGCGCGGAACTCGGCATCGGAGTCGGCCCGAAGGGCGTCGTGCACCCGGTGGTACGTCTCGTAGCTGCGGCTGGCCGGCCACTGCGCGTCCATGAACTCGCGCGGCAGGCGTGGGTCCATCCGCAGCAACGCCAGCCAGTCGGCCACCAGCATCGCGCGCATGCTCAGAGCGGTGCCGGCGCTTGTCGGCAGGGTCCCCTCCCAGGTCTCGATGAAGCTGCAGGTGCTCGCTGCGGATCGCCTCGATGTCCCAGGCCGCCCGGACGCTCTCGGCGACGGGATAGCCGGGCAGTTCGCCGGGCGTGGAAGGCGAGGACGGCGTTGGGTGGAAGCTCCTCGCGCAGGGGTTGCAGGGCTGAGGCGAGGTCGACCTCGCCGGGCGCCAGCCAGAGCCCGTCACGCAGCGGTGCGAACCCGGCCCACGTCAGGGTGGATCGTAGGTGGTGCCGCAGGGTGCGCTGCTCCTCCGGAATCGAGAAGGTGACCAGTGTCCAGCCGCTGCCGACCGGGTCGAAGGGGTGGCTGCTGTGCACCCGGCCGGCGGCTTCGCGCGAGCACGGCGGCGCCGTGCTCGGTGAGCGAGAAGAGGATCTCCCGCCCGCTGCGGGTGCGTTCGAGGAAGCCCGAGCCGACCAGGCGGTCCAGGGTCGCGCGGGTCGCCGGGGCCGCGATACCGGCCCCTTCCAGCACGGTGATGAGGACGCTCGCGCGGATCGGGCCGGGGTCGTCGTCGAAGACGTGCTCGCCCAGGAACGCGAGCAGAAGCTGCCTCGGCTGACGACTGCGCACTGTGCTGCCTTTCGCCAACGACTGCTTGGTCAACGCGGTTGCGGTGCCGACGGCACGGCGCCGGCCCCGGCCTTGGCCCGCTGGATCTGACCGTACACATGCGTGCGCAGCTCGGTGAATCGCGGCAGGGCCCGGGTCGCGATCTGGTCGCGGTCAGCGGGCAGGTCGATCTCCAGGCTCTCCTGGACCCGCGTCGGGGAGGTGGACAGCACGAGGACGCGTTCGCCCAGATATACCGACTCGTCGATGTCGTGGGTGACGAACAGGATCGACACGCCACGGCTGCGGTGCAGGTCGCGGACGAGGTCCTCGAGGTCGGCGCGGGTCTGCGCGTCGACCGCGGCGAACGGCTCGTCCATGATCAGCATTTCCGGCTGGTAGGCGATGGCGCGCGCGATCGCCACCCGCTGCTGCATGCCGCCGGACAGCTGCCACGGGTGGCTCTTCGCGGCGTGCGGCCAGGCCGACCGCCTCCAGCGCGTCGTTGACGAGCCGGTCGCGCTGTGCGCGGGAGAGCTTCTTGTGCCGCAGCGGAAGCTCCACGTTGCCCCGCACCGTCAGCCACGGGAAGAGGCTGCGGCCGTACTCCTGGAAGACCAGTGCCATGGCAGGGATCGGACCGGTCACCGGTACGCCGTCCATCTCGACCACGCCGCCGCTGGGGCGCAGCAGGCCGGCGATGCACTTGAGCAGCGTGGTCTTGCCGCAGCCGGACGGGCCCGACGATGCAGACCAGCTCGCCCGCGCCCATGGTGAAGCTGAGGTCCCCGATCGCCTCGACGTCGCCGCTGGGCGACTCGTAGACCTTGCGCAGGTGCTCGACCCGCAACATGGTGCCCCGCTCAGCCACGCTCGACCTCCCGCATTCCGTGGTACCAACGCAGGACGCGGCGTTCGACGAACCCGAAGACCACCGCGAGCAGCACGCCGATGAGCCCGAGCAGCACGATGCCGCTCCAGCTCTCGGCGATGAGGAAGTTGCGCTGGAAGTAGACGATCCGGTAGCCGAGGCCGGACGACGAGGCGAACATCTCCGAGATCACCATCAGGATCAGCGCCACCGACAGCCCCTGCCGTACGCCGGCCATGATGCGTGGGCTGGCGGCCGGCAGCACCAGGAACCACAGCCGCTGCCACCGGGTGATCCGGAAGGCGTCGGCGGTCTCGGTCATGACACTGTCGGTGGCCCGGACGCCCTCGATCGTGTTCAGCAGGATCGGCCACACCGCTCCGGAGACGATGACGCGATCTTCATGGTGTCGGTGATGCCGAGCAGCAGCATGACGATCGGGATCAGCGCCGGCGGCGGGATGGCGCGGAAGAACTCCAGCACCGGCTCGGTGAGCTCACGTAGCCACGGCAGCAGGCCGATGACGGTGCCGGCGGCGATGCCGAGCACGATGGACGCGACGATGCCGATGCCGAGCCGGTAGAGGCTCGGCAGCACCTCGTCGACGAACGCCGGGCCGATCCAGCTGTCGGCGAAGGCGCGGCCGACCGTCACCGGGTCCGGGTAGAACTTCTCGGTCCCGATCGGCCTCGTCGGGCTTCTTGGCCAGCATCTGCCAGGCGACGAGGAGCAGCGCCGGCAGTCCGACCGCGAAGAGGACGCTGGCACCGACGCTCCTGACCCGGGCGCCAGGCGCGTCCGCGGGCCGGACGCGGTGCGGACCGGCGTTCACAGCGCCTCCTCCCCGCGGACGGACTGGTGCCAGTACAGCGCCCGGCGCTCGATGAGCCGGAAGACGGCGTTGATGGTGACGCCGAGCAGGCCCGCGACGACGACGAAGGCGTAGAGGCCGGCCGCGTCCCCGGCGTCGAGCGGGACAGGATGATCAGTGTGCCCAGCCCCGGGTTGCCGATCACCATCTCGGCGGTGACGGCGAGGATCAGCGCGACGGACGCGGCCGAGGCGCAGGCCCGGTCATCACGTACGGCAGGGCGGTGGGCAGGACCAGATCTCGTCAGCCGTTCGCGCCGGCGTCAGGCCGAAGCTGCGGGCGGTGTCGCGGGCGACCGCGTCGACGTCGGCGACGCCGTAGAGGACCTGGACGAACATCTGCCAGAACGCCGCGTAGACGATGATGATCAGCGCGGCCTTGATGCTGATGCCCTGGATGATCGACGGCGATCGGCACGATGGCGACCGACGGGACGGCCGCAGGAACTCGACCGTCGTGTGGGTCGCGCGCCGCAGGAACGGCACCAGGCCGATGACGGTGCCGAGGACGACCGCCGCGACGCGACGCGATCGTCAGGCCGATCGCCCAGGCCTGTCATGGTGAGGCCGAGTCGACGCCAGAATGCCAGGTCGACGACCTCCTGCGACGAGCCGCGTCGCGACGTCGGTGACGTAGGGCAGGTACTGCCGGTCGACCAGACCCAGCGTCGGGACCAGTTGCCAGACGACCAGGAACCCGAGCAGGCCGACGGCGCCGAGCACCGGCCGACGGGCGCGCGCTGCGAAGGGGACGGGTTGTGAGGACATGTCGCTCCACCGTGGTGCGCCGGCCCTGGTGCGCCCTCCGCCGGTCGCGCCGGAGGAGGGCGCACCGGGTGGCGGCTACTTCTGCTGGACGAGACGGTCGAGGTTCGGGCGACTTCGGCGAGCACCTTGTACTTGACGGCGAGGTCGATCAGCTTCTGCAGGCTCGCCTTGTCGATCTCCCAGCCGTAGTCGGGAGCCGCAGCGAGTCGGCGACCGCCGGCGGGAGCGCGCTCATGTTCGTCCTTGAGCGCCTGGCGCAGCGCGGCGTTGTTGGCCGGGTCCTTCGCCCACGCGAGGGTCTCCTTCATCGCCGCGGCGAAGTCGTTGACGACTGCCGGTTGGTCGGCGATGAGCTTCGCGGTGGTGAACGTGGTCAGCGTCGCCAGGCCGGGAATGGTGCGCTGGTAGGGCGCCACGATGAAGGTGTCCCCGCGCCCCTTGAGTTGGGACACGAACGGCTCGGGTACCCAGCCGGCGTCGATGTTGCCGGCTTGCGAGTTGGGCCGGCACGTCGGGGAACGCGACCTCGACGAACTTGACTGGCGTGCGGGTCGCCGCCGTCCTTGGCCACCGACTCCATGATGGTCACGTCGCCGGCGGCGCCCAGGCTGTTGACGGAGACCTTGTGGCCGGCCAGATCGCGGGGGCGGGTGATGCCGGATGCCTTGGACGCGACGACCGCGTTGATGTCGTCGCCGCTGGCGTAGGACGAGGCGTAGTTGCCGACGATCACCACGCCGAGATCCTGCAGGTCGGCCCGGAACGGGCCGAACGGCTGCCCGATCGCGAAGTCGAGGTCGCCTTTGGCCAGGGCCGGGATGGCGAGCGCGCCGCCCTGGGCGGGCAGCACCTCGACCTCGAGGCCGTGGCGGGCGAAGATGCCCTGCCGAGATGCCGGCCCAGAGCGCGGCCGTCTCGGCGATGGGCAGGGCCGCGACGCGGACGTGGCGCAGCCCTGCGCTGCCGGTGGCTTGGCTGGTCGGGGCGTCGGAGTCGGTGCATCCACTCAGGCCGATCGCCACGGTGGCGATCAGCGAAAGAGCAAGAACCTTCTTCATAGGAGGCCCTTCGAAGGGACGTTGTGCGGGGACGGGCGCCCGGGCCGCGGGGTCGCTGTGAGCGGACCATGGGGGACGCCCCTTGGTGGCCCATCGTGGGCCAGCTCACAGCCAAAGTCAAGACTTTCTGGACGCTCGTCGTAGTTCAGTTGAACGATGACGGTCGACTGAAAGCCATGTAACATCCGCGCCATGTTCGAAGAGGTGGTTGCCCCGAAGCCCCCCCCCCGCTCGTCGCAGCCGGGTGACCCCCGGCGCGGGACGGTCCCGGTGACGGACCTTCCCGGCTCGCTGATCCTGGAACGCAGCGGCGAAGCGGCCGTCCTGACGCTCAACCGCCCGGAGAAGAGCAACGCCCTGGACGACGCCACCATCGTCGCCATCGGGGACTTCTTCGCCCGGCCACCGTCCTGGGCCAGGGTCGCGGTGCTCGCCGCCGTCGGGTCGCACTTCTCGGCCGGGCTGGACCTCGGCGAGCTGACCGATCGCGACGCGGTCGACGGGCTGTTCCACTCCCGGATGTGGCACGAAGCGTTCGCCCGCATCGAGTCCGGAACGCTGCCGGTCATCGCCGTACTCAAAGGCGCGGTGGTCGGCGGGGGCCTGGAACTCGCTGCGGCGGCCCACCTGCGGGTCGCCGAGGAGTCGGCGTTCTTCGCCCTCCCCGAGGGCCAGCGCGGACTCTTCGTCGGCGGCGGCGCCTCGGTGCGGGTACCCCGACTCATCGGGGCCCACCGGATGACCGACATGATGCTGACCGGCCGGGTACTCGACGCGGAAGAGGCCGCGGCGGCCGGGCTGGTCCACTACCGGGTGGCGAACGGCTCAGGTCTGGCGAAGGCGCTGGAGCTGGCCGCATCGGTGGCCCGCAACTCCCCGATCACCAACTACGCCGTGATCCACGCGCTGCCCCGGATCGCGCAGGCCGCGCCGGAGACCGGGCTGCTGCTGGAATCGCTGATGGCCGCGGTCGCGCAGAGCAGCCGGGAGGCGAAGGACCGGATGAACGCGTTCCTCGACGGCCGCGGGCCGAAGGTGGGTGAGTGAGCAGTGACCGATCGACACCTGCCCGAACTGCTCTACCACCTTGCCCCCGAGCAGGCCGAACGCGCCCGGGTCAGAGACTTCCAACGCTGGCTCGCGACCGAGCGGCAGCTGGACCTGCCCTCCTACGCCGACCTGCACGCGTGGTCGGTGTCCGACCTGGAGGGCTTCTGGACGGCCCTCTGGCAGTACTTCGGCGTCCGGGCACACACGCCGTACGAACGGGTGCTGGACGAACGCACCATGCCGGGGACCCGCTGGTTCACCGGCGCCACCCTCAACTATGCCGAACACTGCTTCGGACTCCCCGAAGACGCGGACACCGTCGCCGTGGTGGCCCACTCGCAGACCCGGGCACCCGTGCAGCTGACCTACGCGGAACTGGCCGAGCAGGTGCGCCGGGTCCGCGACGGCCTGCGCCGGCTGGGCGTACAGCGCGGTGACCGGGTGGTCGGCTACCTGCCCAACTGTCCCGAGGCACTGACCGCCTTCCTCGCCACCGCCAGCCTGGGAGCCGTCTGGGCCAGCTGCGCGCCAGAGTTCGGTCCCCGCAGCGTCGTCGACAGGTTCGCCCAGATCGAACCGACGGTGATGTTCGCGGTGGCCGGATACCGCTACGGCGACACGCCGGTCGACCGACGCGGCGAGGTCGCCGAGATCCGCGGCCAGATCCCGTCACTTCGACACGTGGTGCATGTGCCGTACGGTCCGCACACCCTCAGCGGTGCGGTCGACTGGAGCGACGTCGCCGCGCCGACGCAGGCGCCGCTGGCGTTCGAGCCGGTGCCGTTCGACCACCCGCTGTCTGTGCTGTTCTCGTCCGGCACGACCGGACCGCCCAAGGCGATCGTGCACGGGCACGGCGGGATTCTGCTGGAGCACCTGAAAAACCTGGGGCTTCATTGGGATCTCGGGCCGGGCGACCGGTTGCTCTGGTTCACCACGACCGCCTGGATGTTGTGGAACTCGCTGGTCTCGGCACTGCTGGTGCGGGCCTCGATCGTGATGATCGACGGGAATCCGCTGTACCCCGACCATCGGGAGCAGTGGCGTCTGGCGGAGCAGACGGGCGCCACGCTGATGGGCGCGAGCCCCGGCTACCTGATGGCGTGTCGCAAGGAGGGTCTGCGCCCGGCCCAGGAGTTCGACCTGTCCCGGCTGCGGCAACTCGGCGTGGCGGGCAGTCCGTTCCCCGCCGAGGGCTTCCGGTGGGTGGCGCGAACAGTTCGGCGACACGCTGCTGCTGAACGTGGGCAGCGGCGGCACGGACGTCTGTACCGGCCTGGTCCAGGCCTCTCCCCTGCTGCCGGTGTGGGTCGGCGAGATGTCCGGACCGAGCCTCGGGGTGGACGTCAAGGCGTTCGACGAACACGGCCGCGTCGTGGTCGGCGAGCTCGGTGAGCTCGTCATCACCTCGCCCATGCCGTCCATGCCGGTCGGCTTCTGGGGGGACACCGACGGCAGCCGGCTGCGGGAGTCCTACTTCTCGGAGTATCCGGGCGCGTTCCGGTTCGGTGACTGGTGCCGGTTCTCGGCTGCCGGGACCTGCGTTGTCACCGGCCGCTCGGACGCCACCCTCAACCGCGGCGGGGTACGCCTGGGCACCGGAGAGTTCTACCGGGTACTGCAGGACGTGCCGGGGGTCGCGGACAGCGTCGTGGTGCATCTGGAAGACGCCTCCGGTGGGCCCGGCGAGCTGCTGCTGTTCGTGGTGCCGCAACCGGGCGTCACCGTGGACGACGAGCTGCGCCGGAGGCTGGCCACCGAGATCCGCGCGGCGCTGTCGCCCCGCCACGTCCCCGACCGCATCGTTGCCGTGCGGGCAGTGCCCTACTCGCGCACCGGCAAGAAGCTGGAAGTGCCGATCAAGAAGATCCTGCGCGGCGCCGACCCGGACGCCGTGGCGTCCCCAGGCGCCCTGGTCGACCCGGGCGCACTCGATGCGTTCGTCGAGTACTACCGGCAGCAGCAGCCGGAGCAGGCATGAGCGCCGGCGCGGCAGGCAGCCGCGTGGCGGTCATCGGCACCGGCGTCATCGGCGCCGGCTGGGCCGCGCTGTTCCTGGCCCGCGGGCTGGACGTGGTGGCCTTCGACCCGGCCCCCGACGCGCCGCTGCGGCTGCGTCAGGCCATCGACGACGCCTGGCCGGCGCTGACCCGGCTCGGCTTGGATGGCGCCGCCGACCGCTCGCGGCTGCGCTTCGCCAGCAGCATCACGGACGCCGTGGCGACGGCCACGTTCGTGCAGGAGTGCGGTCCGGAGGACGCGGCGCTCAAGCAGGCCCTCTTCGCGGAACTCGACGCGGCGACGCCGACCTCGGTGCCGATCGCGAGCAGTACGTCGGGGTTCACGCCGTCGCAGCTCCAGCAGGCGTGCACCGTCGCACCGCAACGGGTGCTGGTCGGGCACCCGTTCAATCCGGCTTATCTGATACCGCTGGTCGAGGTGGTGCCGAGCCCCCGCACCGACCCGGCGGTGACGCACAGCTGCATGGAGTTCTATGCCAGCCTGGGCAAGCGTCCCGTGCACGTGCGCCGGGAGGTCCCGGGACATCTGGCCAACCGCCTACAGGCCGCGCTCTGGCGGGAGGCCTATTCGCTGGTGGAGCGCGGCGTGGCCTCGGTGGCCGACATCGACGCGGCGATCGCGCACGGCCCGGGGCTGCGCTGGGCACTGCTCGGCCCACTGCTCAACCAGCACCTCTCCGGTGGCCCCGGCGGCATGGCGCACACCCTGACCCACCTGGGACCGCCGACCCAGGCGTGGATGGCTGACCTCGGCGACCCCCGCCTGACGCCGGAGCTGACCCGTCTGCTGGTCGCCGGGGTTGACGAGGAGCTGCGCGGCATCGACCAGTCCAGCATGGTCGCGCAGCGCGACGAACTGCTCGTCCTGCTGCTCCAGCAGAAGGCACGACACACCGCCCTGCCCTGACCACCCGGCGGCCCGGAAGGAGGCGCAGTGACCACACGCTATGTCAGCCGGATCGACCCGGACGCCATCGTGGCCCTGGACATGCACGTGCACATCGAGGCCGACGCCCACGGCCACTTCTCCCTGGAGCAGCGGCTGCTCGACGCGTCCGCCGCCTACTTCCACGCGGGAACGGATCGCACGCCGACCCTGGACCGGGTCGCCGCCTACTACCGCGAGCGGCAGCTGGCCGCGGTGGTCTTCACGGTGGACGCCGGCACCGCGCGGGGCCACCCGCCGTTGTCCAGCGCTGAGATCGCCGAGGGCGCCGCCGCCCATGCCGACGTGCTGATCCCGTTCGGCTCCGTCGATCCGCTGCGCGGGGCCGAGGCGATCGACCAGGCCCGGCGACTCGTCGAGGAGTACGGCGTGCGCGGCTTCAAGTTCCACCCGAGCCTGCAGGCCTTCTCCCCCAACGACGAGCGGCACTACCCACTCTGGCAGGCGCTCGCGCAGCTGGGCGTGGTGGCCCTGTTCCACACCGGGCAGACGGGCATCGGCGCCGGGCTGCCCGGTGGCTACGGCATCAAGCTGCGCTACTCCGACCCGATGCTGCTCGACGATGTCGCCGCCGATTTTCCCGATCTCACCCTGGTCCTCGCGCATCCCTCCGTGCCCTGGGTGGACAGCTCGCTGTCGATCGCGACCCACAAGGCGAACGTCTACCTGGACCTGTCCGGTTGGTCACCGAAGTACTTCCCGCCACAACTGGTCCGGCAGGCCGGCACGGTGCTGCGGCACAAGGTGCTGTTCGGCTCGGACTTCCCGCTGATCACGCCTGACCGGTGGCTGGCCGACTTCGCCGGTCTGGAGATGAGGGACGAGGCGCGGCCACTCATCCTGAAGGACAACGCGGTGCGCCTGCTCGGCCTGCGGGCCTGAGGCGGCGGCGGTGCAGTCAGGCAGCGGCAACGCCGGTGTAGTTCTCGGCGAGCGTCGTCGCGGCGGCCCGGGAGGTGACGGTCTGCCGCAACTGGGACAGCTGCAGGGCCAGGTTGAAGTCGTCGCCCGGCACGGTGTGCAGCATCGAGGTCATCCACCAGGAGAAGTGGGTGGCCCGCCAGACGCGGCGCAGCGAGTCGTCCTCGTAGGAGTCCGCCAGGCGCGGATCGTTTCTACCGAGCCACCGGCTCAGCGCCGTCGCCAGTCGCGCGACGTCGCGCACGGCGAGGTTGAGCCCCTTGGCGCCGGTCGGCGGCACGATGTGGGCGGCGTCGCCGGCCAGGAAGAGCCGGCCGGTACGCATGGGGGAACGCACGTAGCTGCGCATGGGCGTGATGCTCTTCTCCCGGATGGCGCCTTCGGCCAGGGTCCATCCGTCCAGCGCGAAGCGGCGCTGCAGGGCTGCCCAGATGCGTTCGTCGGACCACCGGTCGATCACGTCGTCGGCGCCGACCTGAAGGTAGAGGCGGCTCACCTGCGGGCTGCGCACGCTGTGCAGCGCGAAGCCGTCGGGGTGGTGGGCGTAGATGAGCTCGTCAGTGGACGGCGGGACGTCGGCGAGGATGCCGAGCCAGCTGTAGGGGTAGACCCGTTCCCAGACCTGTCCGGCCGGCGCGGCGCGGCCGCTGACGCCGTGCGATCCGTCGCAGCCTGCGATGATGTCGCAGACGACCTCGTGCTGCGTCCCGGCCTGATCGGTGTAGCTGAGCACCGGCCGGTCGGAGTCGATGCCGGTGACCGCGGTGTCGCTGACCGAGAACTCCAGCCACTGGCCGGCCGCGAGCCGCGCGGCGATGGCGTCCTTGACGATCTCGGTCTGCGCGTAGATGGTCACCGTGGAGTCGGCGAGGTCACGGAAGTCGATGTGGTGGCGCTCGCCGGCGAACTGGAGGTAGATGCCTGCGTGTTCGATGCCTTCCGCGTCCAGTCGGGCGCCCAGTCCACAGTCGCGCAGCAGGGCGACGGTGTTGTGCTCCAGCAGGCCCGCGCGCTGGCGCTGCTCGCAGTACTCGCGGCTGCGGTTGTCCACCACCACGGATTCGATGCCGTCGCGGGCGAGCAGCTGGGCGAGCAGCAGTCCGGCAGGGCCCGCGCCGACGATTCCCACCTGGGTGCGATGGGTCACCGGCTTCGGACCGGTGCGGCCGGACGATGCCACGGCATGCTCCTCGGATTGACCGGCGTACGTTGTGCGAACCATCGTTCGCAACAGAACGTAGTGCGCCGACGTCAGCGTCGTCAACGATCTGCCATAGGGTTGACCAGTACCTGGCCCAACCGTAGCGTTCGGATTCGGCGCTTTCCGTTCGCTGCTCGAACAATGGAGACGCTGTCCATGGCAGAGATCGTGTCGTTGGCGACCGCCGTCGCGGAGTTGGTTCACGACGGTGACACCGTGGCGATGGAAGGCTTCACGCACCTCATCCCGTTCGCCGCCGGGCACGAGATCATCCGCCAGGGGCGTCGGCACCTGACCCTGGTGCGGATGACGCCGGACGTCATCTTCGACCAACTGATCGGTGCCGGCTGCGCCGACAAGCTGATCTTCTCGTGGGGCGGCAACCCCGGCGTGGGCTCGCTGCACCGCCTACGGGACGCGGTCGAACGGGGCTGGCCCGGACCACTGGAGATCGAGGAGCACAGCCACGCGGGCATGGCCAACCGCTACGTCGCCGGAGCCAGCGGGCTGCCGTTCGCGGTCCTGCGCGGCTATGTCGGTACCGACCTGCCCGGTGTGACCGCCACCATCAAGCCGATCCAGTGTCCGTTCACGGGCGAGGTGCTCACCGCTGTGCCGGCGATCAACCCGGACGTCACGGTCATCCACGCGCAGCGGGCCGACCGCGCCGGCAACGTACAGCTGTGGGGTATCACCGGCGTGCAGAAGGAGGCGGTGCTGGCCGCCAGCCGCAGTCTCGTCACCGTGGAGCAGGTGGTCGAGGTGCTGGAGCCGCAGCACGGTGCGGTGGTCCTGCCGGGCTGGGCCGTCACCGCCGTCGCCGAGGTGCCCGGCGGCGCCCACCCGTCGTACGCCCACGACTATTCGGTGCGGGACAACGACTTCTACACGGCATGGGACGCGATCAGCCGGGACCGCGAGACGTTCACCGGATGGCTACGGGCCAACGTGCTGGAGGCCGTCTCATGACCGCGCGCTGGACAGCCGACGAGATGATGAGCGTGGCGGCCGCTCGGGCACTGGCCGACGGCGCGGTCTGCTTCGTCGGCATCGGACTGCCCAGCACGGCCGCGAACCTCGCGCGGCGCACCCACGCACCCGGACTGGTACTCATCTACGAGTCGGGCACGCTCGGAGCCAAGCCGGACTCCCTGCCGCTGTCCATCGGCGACGGCATCCTCGCCGACACGGCGGACGCCGTGGTCAGCGTGCCGGAAGTCTTCAACTACTGGTTGCAGCCCGGCCGCGTCGACATCGGCTTCCTGGGCGCCGCCCAGATCGACCGGTACGCCAACATCAACACAACCGTCATCGGAGCCGACTACCGGCACCCGGAGATCCGGCTGCCGGGTGCGGGCGGCGCACCGGAGATCGCCGCCTCGTGCCGGGAGGTGGTCGTAGTCGTGCGCCACAACCGCCGCGCCTTCGTCGACCGCGTCGACTTCGTCACCAGTGTCGGGTTCGGTGCCGGTGCCGGTGACCGGCAGCGGCTGGGCCTGCGCGGTGCGGGGCCCCGGACGGTCATCACCGATCTGGGGATCCTGCGACCCGACGCCGCCACCGACGAGCTGACCTTGACCCAGCTCCACCCGGGTGTACGGCCCGAACAGGTGATCGCGGCGACCGGCTGGCCGCTGGCGGTGGCACCGACCCTGACCGTCACCGATCCGCCGACCGACCGCGAGCTGGCCGTACTGCGCCAACTGCAGGCGACGAAGGGAGCCACCGCATGACAGATGTACCCGTGACCGCCGACAGCCTCCCGCATCGGCCAGCCAGCTATGAGCGACCGGTAGGTGTGCACCCTCCCCTGCTGTCGCCCGCCTACCGGTCGACCCCGATCCGGGCGCCGCACCAGCCCCCGGTCCTGCTGCCGCACAACCTGACGGAGGTCACCGGGCCGTTGCTCGGGGAGGGGCGGGTGGCCCCGGGCGACAGCGACCTGACGCTGGTCGACGGCGGCGAAGCGATCGGTGAGCGGATCGTCGTCTTCGGCCGGGTGCTCGACAGCGACGGCCGACCGGTGCCGCGGACGCTGGTCGAGGTGTGGCAGGCCAACGCCGCTGGTCGCTACCGGCACCAGGCCGACCGGACGCCGGCTCCGCTCGACCCGCACTTCACGGGCGTGGGTCGTGTCCTCACCGACCCGGGCGGTCGCTACGAGTTCACCACCATCAAGCCGGGGCCCTACCCGTGGCCGAATCACCACAACGCCTGGCGGCCGGCGCACATCCACTTCTCGCTGTTCGGACGGGCCTTCACCCAACGGCTGGTGACCCAGATGTACTTCCCCGGCGACCCGCTGTTCCCGTTCGACCCCATCATGAACTCGGTCCCCGACCCGGCGGCGCGGGATCGGCTCATCTCGCGGTTGAGCATGCAGCACAGCGTTCCCACCATCAAGCTCGCCTACGAGTTCGACATCGTGCTGCGCGGATCGGCCGCCACCCCGCTGGAGGAGCCCCATGTCGACTGAACCCGGTCACGAGGGCCGGCAACGGCTGGGCCTGACCCCCTCGCAGACCGTTGGACCGTTCCTGCACATCGGTCTGCTGTGGACGGACGGGCCCGATGTGGTGCCGGCCGGGACAGCCGGGGAGTTCGTCATCACCGGGCAGGTCTTCGACGGCAACGGTGCTCCGGTCGTCGACGCTTTGATCGAATCATGGCAGGCCGATCCGCATGGCCGGTTCGACCATCCGGACGATCCACGGGGCGCGGTGAGCCCGGCGCTGCCCGGATTCCGCGGATTCGGCCGCAGCGAAACGGACGCCACGGGTCGCTACCGGCTGCGCACGGTCAAGCCCGGCCGGCTGCCCGTGCCGGGCGGCGGGGTGGAGGCGCCGCACCTGGACCTCTCCGTGTTCGCCCGTGGCCTGCTCGACCGGGTGGTCACCCGCGTCTACTTCGCCGACGAGGCCGACGCCAACGCCGCCGATCCCGTACTGACCGGTGTCGATCCGGCGCGGCGGGCAACCCTGCTGGCCCAGCCGACGCAGGAGGGGTACACCTTCGATGTGCACCTGCAAGGCGCCGCCGAGACGGTCTTCTTCGATGTTTGACGCACTGTTCGCCGCACCGGCGGTGGTGGCCGCCACCGACGAGCAGGCATGGGTCGAGGCGATGCTGGCGTTCGAGGCGGCCCTGGCCCGCGCCTGCGCCGGCGTGGGGCTGATTCCGGCGGAGGCGGCGACGGCGATCACGGCGGCGTGCGACGCTGGCACGGTCGATTCCGAGGCGATCTGGCTGGCCGGTGCCGTCCATGCCACGCCGGTGGTCCCGCTCGTCGAGGCGCTGCGGCAGGCCGTGCCGCAACCGCACCGACCGCACGTCCACCATGGCGCGACCAGCCAGGACGTCATGGACACCGCCATGATGCTGATCGCGGGTCGCGCCGTCGCCGCCATCACGGCCGACCTGGCCGCGGTGGTCGACGGGCTCGCCGCACTGGCCGCCGCGCACGCCGCGACACCGCAGGTCGGCCGGACCCTGATGCGGCCGGCGCGGACGACGACCTTCGGCGCCCTCGCCGGATCGTGGCACTCGGCCGCCGGGGCGGCACTGGACGGGCTGCGCCGGTGGCGCCCGGCCGTCCAGCTCGGCGGGGCGGTCGGTGACCGGGCAGCCTTCGGCGAGCTGGGTGACCGGGTCGCCGCCGCGCTCGCCGACGACCTCGGACTGGCCGACGCCGCGTGCTGGCACACCGACCGGGGCCGGGTGGTGCAGCTCGGCACCACGCTGGGCATCGCGGCGGGCACCCTGGCCAAGGTCGCCGGCGACGTGATCCTGTTGTCGCAGGCCGAGATCGGCGAGATCGACGACGGCTCGACGGGCGGCTCCTCGGCCATGCCCGGCAAGCGCAACCCGGCGCGGGCGGTGCTCGTGGTGGCCTGCGCCCACCGGGTGCCGGGCCTCGTGGCGACCCTGCTGGCCGGCATGCCACAGGAACTGCACCGGGCAGCCGGCCGGTGGCAGGCCGAGTGGCCGACCGTCACCGACCTGCTGCGGCTGGTCTCCGGCGCCGCGGCACACACCCGGGACATGCTCGCCCACCTCAGTGTGGACGCCGAACGGATGCGAAGCCGGACATGACCCGACTGTTCCACGTCATTGACGGTCCGGCTGACGGCCGCCACGACGCTCCGGTGTTGCTGCTCGGCGGTTCGCTCGGCAGCACGGTCGACATGTGGCTGCCCCAGGTGCCGCGGCTGTCCCGCCGGATGCGGGTGGTGCGCTTCGACCACCGGGGGCATGGCGGATCACCGGTCCCGGCCGGCCCGTACACCGTCGCGGACCTCGGGCGCGACGTCCTGGAGTTGCTGGACCACCTGGGGGTACACCGGGCGCACTACGCCGGCCTGTCGTTGGGCGGCATGGTCGGCATGTGGTTGGCCGCCCACGCTCCCGAACGCGTCGACCAGCTGGCGCTGCTGAGCACGGCCGCGTACCTGCCACCGGCCCAGGGCTGGTTGGACCGGGCGGCCGCGGTGCGAGCCGGCGGAATGCAGGCGGTGGCAGGCGCGGTGGTTCAGCGCTGGTTCACCGAGGCGTTCCACGACCGGGAGCGCTACGAGACGATGCTGCGCTCGATCCCGGCCGACGGGTACGCCGCCTGCTGCGAGGCGATCGCCGCCCTGGACCTGCGGCCCGCGCTCGCCTCGATCCGAGCCAGGACGCTGGTCATCGCCGGCGCACAGGATCCGGCCACGCCACCGTCGTTGAGCCGGGAGATCACGGCCGGGATACCGGGTGCACGCCTGGTCATCGTCGAGGGTGCCGCGCATCTGTCCAATGTGGAGCAGCCCGAACAGGTCACTGCGCTGCTCGCCGAGTTTCTGGAGGACTGATGGATCCTGACGAACCGGGGCTCGACGAAGCCGGCCTGGCGGTGCGCCGGCAGGTGCTGGGAGACGCCCACGTCGACGCGGCCATCGCCAACGCCGACACGTTCACCGCCGACTTCCAACGGTTCATCACCCGGTACGCCTGGGGCGAGGTCTGGGGCCGGGACGGCCTGGACCGGCGCACCCGCAGCGTCATCACGCTCACCGTCCTTGCCACGCTGCGCGCCGAGGAGGAGCTGGCCATGCACGTGCGGGCCGCGCTGCGCAACGGCCTGACCGCCGACGAAATCAAGGAGGTGCTGCTGCAGGTAGCCGTCTACGCCGGCATCCCTGCCGGCAATGCCGCCTTCGCCGTCGCCCAGCGTACGCTCAGCGAACACGGCGACCGGCCTGCGTAGACGTGTACGCGCTGCGAACGGCTATGAGGATCAGGATGACCGAGGTAACAGAGTTCGTGCAGTCGCTCGACCGAGGGCTCGCGGTCATCCGCTCGTTCGACGCCGACAACAGCGAGCAGACCCTTTCCGATGTCGCCCGGGCCACCGGCCTGACCCGCGCGTCGGCGCGGCGGTTCCTGCACACCCTGGTCGAGTTGGGCTACGTCCGCACCGACGGGCGCCTGTTCGCACTGCGCCCGAAGATCCTGGAACTGGGCTACGCCTTCCTCTCCAGCCTGTCCCTGCCCGAGGTCGCCCTGCCACACCTGGAGAGCCTGGTCGAACTCGTCCATGAGTCGTCGTCGGTGTCCGTACTCGACGGAGACGAGGTGGTCTACGTCGCCCGGGTGCCGACCCGGCGCATCATGCGGATCGCCATCTCCGTCGGCACCAGGTTCCCGGCCTACGCGACGTCCATGGGCCGCGTGCTGCTCGCCGGCCAGACCGACGACTGGCTCGACGGCTACTTCGCCAGCGCGGCCCTGGTCAACATCACCAGCCGTACCGTCGCCGACGTGAAGAAGCTGCGCACCGAGCTGAACCGCGTCCGGCGCGACGGCTACGCCCTCGTCGACCAGGAGCTGGAGGAAGGGCTACGCTCGCTGGCCGCGCCGATCAGGGACCGGGACGGACGGGTCGCGGCGGCCATCAACGTGTCCACCCACAGCAGCCGGGGCAGCGTCGACCAGTTGCGTCAGACGATGCTCGCGCCGCTGTTGGCGACAGCCGCAGCCATCGAAGAGGATTTCCGGATCTCGACACAGCGCGACTGATGTCCGAAGAGGTTCGTCGCCGCAGACCCGGTAACGAGCCGGGCAGCCGCCGGCGGTCCGAAGGCTCACGAGGTGACGGGTCCCCCGGCGGTCCAAGAACGGAGGTTGCGTGATCCCGCAACTACCGGCCACGCACACCACAACCACCCACTACTTACGAATCACGCCACAGCCCGCCCAGCACGCCCGTACGGGCTGCTCCTCGCCGGTACGGGCGTTCTGCGCTATCGCGGCAGTTCGACGGCTGCGATCCGCTCTCCTGTGTCCGAGACACGCAGGCTGGACAACTCGATCAGATCGAGATCCTCTAGGACACGGGCAACGGTCCGAAGGGCATCCTCGCGGGAAACGTTCTCATCGACCTCGAGGTCGATGTTCGCGCCAGTATCTCCCGTGCCCGCACCTACGACATCGAATCCCTCGACATCGGCGAATGCGTCCTCGACCTCGTCTCGGTCGACGGGCAACGGTCCGGAGAAGTAAACGTCGACATACATCTACCAGCCTAGCCAAGTAGTTCGCTCAGGTGTCCGACAGGGCAGGAAGGGCGCCGATGCTGATCAGTCCGGTGAATTGGTCATGCTCATCGCGACCGACCAGAGGGGTCGTGGGCGACTAAAGCTCAATCGGCCTATATTGAAGCGCCTTTTCGATAATCTCTTCGTCTGACAATTCAGGATCCTCATAGAACAGGAGGTCGCTAACTCGCGGGAACACGAGCAACCTTTCTAGCTCAGTCAGCACATCTGCCGACTCATCCACGAGCGTCGGATCTCGCAGCTGCCGGATCAGCTGAAGCGCTCGCTCAGGTCCGGCATCATCAAGAACCATTCCACTCGCTCCCGGTCACCACTTGCCGCAGACTCGGCAGAAGAAAGATACTCGACCATCCGCATCGACCCATGACCCGGTAGTAGTCGGACCTGTCCGTGAATCCGGACCCGCTTCGGAGTAATCAGTCCGAACCTCTCCTGAGCGGCAGTGCCGTGGCGCGAACGGGCGAGCCGGCGCAGGACATCGGCGTCGGAGGTCGCCCGCGCCGTGAACGCACCAACGCGGGGACAAGACTGAGGAAGCGGCCTTGGCCCCATACTCCGGGCCCACCCGCCCAGAACACAGTCAAATCAGGACAGATCGCGAACATGACGCGACCTTAGGTTGACGGCCAGTAGCCCGATTCCTTCGCAGGTGCCGACTTCGGAATCCATGCTGATCGATCAGCATTACGATCCCAGTCTGGGACGTTACCACCATAGAAGATGAATAGCGCCCAGTAATACTCATCCTCGTGCAGAATGATTTCATTTTCGCCCGACAAGTCCTGCGCGTGCCATTGCCGATTAATCCGGGCAATGGCCTCATCGCTTGAGATTCCGAAGAGTTCAACCATTTCGTTTATGATCGCTTCGAGTAACTCTCTGACATCGGCCGAGACAGCCATTTGGTACACGCTCATAGCGTCGCTCCTACTGTAGTGCGGCGTCAAGCATGGAACCCGTATTCCCGAAGAAGGTGACTTGGTTGCCGAACCATCGGCCAGGTTTACCTCGCATGAAGGCACCTGGGTTGCCCAGCATTGGCCCCTCAACCATATCGTACGGAAGGTCCGTGCCGCCTCCACGGTAGTACCTCACAAAGTCATCCAGTTCAGGACCCGGACCCGCGAATGTCCTAGAATGCAGCGCATCCAATGCAGAGTTTGGAACGCGGAACTGGAGCACCACACCGTCACCGCCGTAACGACTTGTGGCCCATTTTGCAGCCTGCGCTGCATCGCGTGTCGTATAGAACCCGTTTCCGAAATCCATCGGCCGTGACGAGAACCCTGTATCGACGCCATTGGTGCGAATACTCGCGGCCGCATCTGAGCTGGTTCCATGGTAGAGATCGGTGTACCCATCGTGACCGAGCCCGGACTGTTGTTCGCCCTCGGGTTTCGTCCCGAACGGGTCGACCAAGTCGGTCGGTTGGTTGAATACGTACGTGTACGGGTTGGAGTCGCCGGAGCCGGCGCCGAGCGGATCGGTGCTGATGAACCGGCTGGATCCGGTCGAGTAGTAGCGCGCCCGGTCGTAGTAGAGCCCGGTGCCGTCGTCGGACCGCCCGGTGAACCGGGTGGGGTTGCCCAGGTCGCTGCCGGACACCGTGGTGGCGCCGAACGGTTGGTAGCTGTACTCGGCGACGATGTTGCTGGTGTCGGCGATGCCGAGGGTGCAGCCCAGCGCGTCGGTGAACAGCGATCCGCTGCCGGCACTGGTCGTACGGCTGAACACCTCGTCGGTGTGGCCGGTGAGCATGTTCGCGGTGACGGCGGCGCCGTTCTTCTCCTGCACCGGGTTGAGACCGTCGTAGAGGTAAGCGGTCGTGGTGGCGCCGCTCGCGGTGGTGGTGCGTCGGCCCATACCGTCGTAGCCGTAGGTGGCGCTGAGGCCGGTCCTGGCGTAGCCGGTCAGCTGGCCGCGGGCGTTCCAGCTGTAGGTGGCGGTTCCGTCGTTGGTGAGCCGGCCGTCGACGTTGTAGGTGTCGGTGGTGGCGCCGACGGTGGTGAGCTGGTCGGCTGCGTCGTAGCTGGCCGGGCCGTACGCGGCGGGCAGGTCGACGCGGGCGTAGGTTCCGTCGATGTGGTTGGGGTGCCCGTCGGCGTCGTAGCCGTAGGTGAGGTTGCCCAGGGTGGTGCTGCCCCGCTTGTACGTGATGCCCGTGACCTGTCCGGCGTCGTCGTAGGCGTACGCCTGGGTGACTCCGGCGGGCAGTCCGAGGCTGCTGCGGCGGCCCACGGTGTCGTAACCGACGCTCACCGACTGGCTGCCCTGCACGACGCTGGTGAGCTGGTCGGCGTTGTTGTAGCCGTAGGTCACCTGGGCCTGGCCGGCGACCGTCATGGTGGAGCGGCGGTCGGCGGCGTCGTAGGTGTAGTCGATCTGGCCCTGCGGGGTGACCGCGCGGGACACCCGGTCGAAGCTGTCCGGCGTCAGCGTGATCGTGCCGCCGGCCGAGTCCACGATCGAGGTGACGCGGTTGCCGGTGTCGTAGCCGTAGGTGGTCTGGCTCTCCGCGGAGCTGCCGACGACGCCGTATTTGACCAGGGTCAGCCGGTCGAGGTTGTCGTAGGTGTAGCTGGTGAGCTTGCCACTGGCGCTGGTGACCGTGCTGACGTTGCCGTTGCCGTCGTAGCTGGCCCCGGTGACCCGGTTCAGCGGATCCTTGGTACTGGTCAGCCGGTCGGAGGTGTCGTAGCCGTAGGTCCAGGCGTTGGCCCGGGGATCGGTGATCCGGCTGAGGTTGCCGTTCGGGTCGTAGTCGTAGGTGGTGGTCCGGCGGATCGGGTCCAGCACCGTGTGTACGCGCCGGTCGGCGTCGTACCCGATGGTGGTGACGTTGCCCTGCGGGTCGACGACCCGGGTCGGGTCACCGGCGTTGCTCCAGGCCGTCCTGACGACCCGGCCGATCTGATCGGTCCGGGTGACCGGATCGCCGAGCACGTAGCTGGTGGTGACCGACTTCGTGGCGTTGTCGGTGACCTTGGTGACCTGCCCCGCCGCATTGGTGGTGAAGGTGGTGACCCGGCTGAGCGGATCGGTGACGGTGGCCGGCGAGCCGTCCGACCGGTAGGTGAACGTGGTGCTGTACGCCAGCGCGTCGGTGACCCGGCTGACCTGGTCGAACGGGCCGCCGTAGGCGATCGTGGTGGTCCGGGCGCTGGCCGTGCCGGCCAGCTCGGTGACGCTGGTGACGTTGCCGTAGGCGTCGTAGCCGAGGTTGGTGCTCCGGCCGAGCGCGTCCAGGTAGCCGGTCGCCAGGTTGGTCGTCGGGTCGCGGGTGATCTGCAGCGTCTGCGCGTTCGCCGTGCCGTAGGCGGCGGTGTCGCTGGTGGTGAAGCCCGCGGAGTTGAACGTGACCCGGCGGACCTGCGTGCGCGGGTCGGTCCTGCCGATCGATGCCCGACAGAAAACCGGGACAAGGACGGGACGACGGGATCAACGCGCTGTCCCAGCGGCCGGGCACCCGGCGATGGTGACGGTGGTGGCGGCAGTACGCACCTCCGTGATGCCGGGTCAGCCGTGGGCCATGACGGCGAATACGGAAGTGGCGGGTATCGGGCCCGTACACCGTGAGTCGTTGGACCTCGCACGGTTGTCCCCCATGACGAAGACAGCGTCGCGCGGCACCGCTACCGGGCCGAACCGGCGAGGTTCACAGGAGTTCGGGTTCGCCGGCACTTCCAGCGGCGAATCTTCGGCTACGTACGGCTCGTCCAGGGGTGCACCGTTGACCGTCACCTTTCCGGCCGGGTCGCAGCAGGCCACGGTCTCGCCGCCCACCGCTACCACCCGCTTGAGGAACGGCGACGACGCATCCGTCCACTGTGCTCGGTCGCCGTGGAACAGCACGATGTCACCCCGCTTGGGGCTGTACCCACCTTTGACCGTCCGAACGGTGATGACCTGGCCGGCCTTGACCGTGGGCTCCATGCTGACACCGCCCTGAGTGAACTGGTCAGCCCTCCCCCCGGCGTCCCCGCCCGTGGCGGCTCTACCACACCCGGCTGTCCCGGCGACCACAGCGACGATGAGCAACAACCACAGCCTTGTCATCCGGCCGATCCTGCCACAGCACCGCACCCGGTGGTGTTCCCGCCTCTTTGAAGGCCGGCCGGGCCACGGGTGTCCGGGAGGCGGGCCGGCCGACCAGTGCACGGGGTCGGCGCCACGGCGTCTGTCGTTGGCGTTCAGGCGTTGAGGTAGGCGAGGACGGCCAGGACGCGGCGGTTGTCGTCGTCGGACGGGGGCATGTCGAGCTTGGTGAGGATGTTGTTGATGTGCTTGCTGACGGCCTTCTCGGTGATGCCGAGCTTCGCCGCGATCGCGGCGTTGGAGCGGCCCTCGGCGATTTCGCCGAGGACTTCGCGTTCCCGGGCGGTGAGCACCGCCAGCGGTTCCCGGCGGGCCAGCAGCTGCGTGATCACCTCGGGGTCCATGGCGGTGCCGCCGTCGGCGACCCGACGGACGGCCTCGACGAACTGCCCGACGTCGGACACCCGCTCCTTGAGCAGGTAGCCGACTCCACCGTGCGGGGTACTGAGCAGCTCGCGGGCGTAGAGGGGTTCGACGTGCTGGGAGAGCACGAGGATCGGCAGGCCGGGCATCTGGGTTCGGGCCGCGATCGCGGCCTGCAGGCCCTCGTCGGTGAAGGTCGGAGGCAGGCGGACGTCGATGACCGCGACGTCGGGCTTGTGGGTGATGAGCGCCGGTAGCAGGGCCGGGCCGTTGTCGATGGCCGCCACGACCTCGAAGTCGAAGGCCTGCAGCAGCCGGGTCAGTCCGTCCCGGAGGAGGGCATGGTCCTCGGCGATGACAACGCGCACGGTACCTCCATGGTGATGACGGTAGGCCCCCCGGCGGGCTGGAGAACGTGATCGTGCCATCGAACGCGGCGAGGCGGCGCTCGATACCGCGCAGGCCGGTGCCGCTGGCCGGGTCGGCGCCGCCGGCACCGTCGTCGCTGACCACCACGGCCAGTGCTCCGTCGGCGTAGCGCATGGACACCGATCCGGTGTGGGCGCGGCTGTGCCGGATCATGTTGGTCAGGGTCTCGGCGACGGCGAAGTAGGCCGCGGACTCCACGGGCGTGTCGGGCCGCCCCGGGCAGATCGATGTCGACGGTGATCGGGACCGGCAGGCTGAGCGCCAGCGCGCGGACGGCGCCGCCGAGTCCCCGTTCGGCGAGCACCGGCGGGTGGATGCCGCGGACCAGGTGCCGCAGCTCGACCAGCGCCGTGCCGCTCGACTCGCGCGCCTCGGCGAGCAGCTTGTGGGCCTCGGCCGGATCGCGGTCGATGAGAGTGTCGGCCAGCCCGATCGTCATGCTGAGCGAGACGAGCCGGGCCTGCGCGCCGTCGTGCAGGTCCCGTTCGATGCGGCGCAGCTCGGCCGCCTGGGCGTCGACCGTGTCGGCCCGGGTGACGGTCAGTTGGGTGACCCGCAGCCGCAGCTCGGCGGCCTTGGTCGGGGCGAGGAAGAGCCGGGCGAAGTGGGCGTCGAGCCAGCGCAGCCAGGGCGCCGCCCACAGGCCGGCGGCCAGGATGACGGCGCCCTGCGGCAGGCAGCGCAGGCCGGCGGGCCAGGTGTCGATGGACCAGATGACGCCGTAGCCGTACCAGCCGGTGCCGAGCCAGATCCACAGCGGCACCAACGTCAGCCCGGCGATCCCGTACAGCGGCACGAGCACACCGATCAACCCGAGCGCGAACCCGACGATCGCGCCGGGCACCAGCCAGGCAAGGTCACGCCAGGTGGCCGGGTCGGTCACGGTCCACCGGAAACGCTGCCAGACACCGGCCCGATCCGGGACCGGGCGGTAGGGGCGGGTCACCAGGACGCCGGTGCGCGAGGCGCGTCTGCGTTCAAGATCGGTGCGCTTGCGGACCAGAGTCATGGTCCAGGGCACCAGCGCCAGGCCGAGGAACGGCACCGGCGCCAGGGCCAGCGCGAGAACCGACACGACGAGCAGCGGAAGGTTGGTGAGCGCCAGACCCATCCCGGCCATGCCGGCCAGCACGCAGCGCACACCGTGGTGAATCCGTCCGGCGATCCGTCCGCCGGTCCCTGCCGCCTCCACACCTGAGATTCTGCCCGAGACCTGCGGTTTCGGAGGTGGTGCTAGCACCACCGGGGCCGCACGACGTAGCGCTCCTGACGATCCACGCCGCGGAGCGGTTGGATAGCAGCATGACGACACTCATGACTCCGACGATCACCACGTCGCCGTCGCGGACGACGACCGGCAGCGACTTCGCTGCCCTGTCCCGCCGGATCACCGGCGAGGGCCTGATGGAGCGTCGGCCCGCCTACTACCTCGTCCGGCTGAGCGTCGTCACGCTCATGCTGGTCGGCGGTTGGACGGCGTTCTTCCTGGTCGGCTCGTCCTGGTGGCAGCTGGTGACGCGGTGTTCCTCGCCGTAGCGTTCGCCCAGGTCGGGCTCGTGGCGCACGACCTGGCCCACCGGCAGGTGTTCCGCACCAAGCGCCCCGGGGAAATCGCCGGGTGCATCGCCGGCAACCTCGCCATCGGGATGAGCTACGGCTGGTGGATGGACAAGCACACCCGTCACCACAACAACCCCAACCACGACGACCTCGACCCGGACGTCGCGCCCGAGGTGCTGATCTGGGCCACCGAGTCGGCCCTCGGAAGGCGCGGGTTGAAGGGCTTCATCACCCGCCACCAGGCCGCACTGTTCTTCCCGCTGCTGACCCTGCTCGGCATGGACCTGAAGGTGTCCAGCGTCAAGGCGCTGCGCAACGGCACGGTGAAGCGCCCCCGCTGGGAAGGCGCCCTGCTGGTCCTGCACGCCGTGGGCTACCTGTCGGCGCTGCTGATCGTGCTGTCGCCGCTGCAGGCGGTCGCCTTCCTGCTGGTGCACCAGGCCCTGTTCGGCGTCTACCTGGGCATGACCTTCGCGCCCAACCACAAGGGCATGCCGCACCCCGACCGGCGACGAGGACTACCTGCGCAAGCAGGTGCTCACCTCCCGCAACGTCCGCGGCGGCTGGCTGACCGACGCCGCCCTCGGCGGCCTGAACTACCAGATCGAGCACCACCTGTTCCCCGGCATGCCGACCCCCAACCTGCGCAAGGCCCAGCCGATCGTGCAGGCCTACTGCGCCGAGATCGGCGTCGCCTACGAACAGACCAGCCTCGTCGACTCGTACCGGCAAGCCCTGCGACACCTGCACGAGGTCGGCGCCCCGGCCCGCGCCGAACACGCCGCCCGCTGAACCGCCGGGCCTGAGCCGGGGCCGCCCGCCGCACCGGCTCAGGCAGCCGGGCGTCTCCGGCCGAACAGGCGTACGATAAGGGCATTCCGGGATCGACGACATCCACTCTTGAGGTGTCCGCCACACCGGCTACCCCCACAAAGGGGGCTGTCATGTCCAGCGATCTCCATGCCACCCCGAGCGCGCCGAGCGACCCGCCCACCGCGGGACCGTCGCCAGCACCGGCCGGGCCACCCGAGCTACCCGCGACACCGCCAGCGAGCCGGGTGCCACTGACCCGCACCGGTGCGGCCTGGGTCGGCATCTGCGTCGCCGCGCTGCTGTTCGTGGTGCTGATCGTCTTCATGCTGCAGAACACCCGCAGCGTCCAGGTCAACTTCCTGGGGATGCACGGCCACCTTCCGCTGGCCATGGCCCTGCTGGTCGCCGCTGTCGGCGCCGCGATCCTGACCATGGTGGTCGGCGCGGCCCGGATCACCCAACTGCGGCGCCTGTCCCGCCGCCGGCTCCCCTGAGCCGTATCCGCCCGGCCGCCGATTCCCAACCTGGCGTCGGTGTCGGATCGGGGCAGGACCGTTCGTTGCAGTGGTGAGGCTGCCACGATGGTCGCCCCGATGAGGAGGGAACCTCGGTCATGAAGCTGACCACGACCACGAGAGTCTCCGTCGACGGAGTGATGCAGGAGAACCGCACGGCCGGGTTCGAGCGCACCGGATGGTCCATGGCGCACTCCGACGACGAGTCGAGGACCTTCCTGGAACAGCTCTACCAACGCGCCGACGCGTTCCTGTTCGGCCGGCGGACCTATGAGATGTTCGCCGGTTTCTGGGGCGTGATGGATCCGGACAGCAGCCCGTTCGCGGGTGCCCTGAACACCAAGCCCAAGTACGTCGCATCCCACACGCTTACTGAAGCACGCTGGGCGGACACGACCGTCCTCTCCGGTGACCTCGCGGCGGCCATCGGTGAGCTGAAGGCCAAGCCGGCGGGTGAACTGCAGGTGCACGGCAGCGGTGCTCTGACCCGCTGGCTGCTGGCGAACGACCTCGTCGACGAGGTGAATCTGCTCATCGTCCCGGTCGTCGTCGGCCAGGGGTTCCGGCTGTTCCCCGACACCGGGCCGGACATCGCGGTTGACCTGATCGGGTCGCGGGCCTTCCCGAAGGGCGTGACGCTACAGACCTACCGGCCGGTCGGGCGCCCTCAGTATGTGACCGGCTGAGTACGTCCGGCTGGCCGTGCCGTGCTGTCCGGCGACTCAGCGCAGGCTGCGGAGGAACTCCGCGTTGCTGCCGGTACGGCGCAGCCGTTCCAGCAGCGCCTCGGTACCCTGCTGCGGATGCAACGCCCGGCGCAACGCCCGGACCAGGACGAGTTCGTCCGGGGCGAGCAACAGCTCCTCGTGCCGGGTACCGGTCGCTTCGACGTCGACGGCAGGGAAGATCCGCCGGTCGGCCACCGCCCGCTTCAGCCGCAGGTCGGCGTTGCCGGTGCTCTTGAACTCCTCGAAGATCAGGCCGTCGCCGGACGAGCCGGTGTCGACCAGCGCCGTGGCGATGATGGTCAGCGAGCCGCCGCCCTCGAGGTTGCGGGCCGCGCCCAGCAGCCGCTTCGGGGCGTGCAGGGCGCCGGCGTCGATGCCGCCGGACAGGGTCCGCCCGCCGGATGGTGCGGCCAGGTTGTAGGCGCGTCCCAGCCGGGTGATGGAGTCGAGCAGGATCACCACGTCGCGGCCGGTCTCGGCGAGGCGTTTGGCGCGTTCGACCGCGAGTTCGGCGACCGCTGTGTGTTCGGCGGGTGGCCGGTCGAAGGTGGATGCGACGACCTCCCCGTGGATGGTGCGGCGCATGTCGGTGACCTCTTCGGGTCGTTCGTCGACGAGGACCGCCATCAGGTGGCAGTCGGGGTGGTTGACGCTGATGGCGTGCGCGATCGCCTGGAGGATCATGGTCTTGCCGGCCTTCGGCGGTGACGCGATGAGTGCCCGCTGTCCCTTGCCGATCGGCATCAGCAGGTCGATGACTCGGGTGGTGAGCAGCTGCGGTTCGGTCTCCAGCCGTAGTCGCTGCTGCGGGTAGAGCGCGGTCTGGTCGTGGAAGTCGGGGCGGCGGGTGGCGGTGTCGGCGGGCCGGCCGGCGATCGTGTCGAGGCGTACCAGCGTCGCGTGACGGTCGCGCTGCGACTTCCCGGCGGTGTCCTGGCGGGCGGCGCCGGTGACGGTGTCTCCCCGGCGCAGGCCCCAGCGGCGCAGGTCCCCAGGGGTGATGGTGACGTCGTCCGGGTCGGGTGCGTAGCCGGCGGTGCGGACCACGCCCCGCTGGTCGCGGATGTCGACGATCCCGGAGACCGGGGCCGAGCCGTCCCGGTCGGATCGCGGCGGGGTGGTGCGGGCCGGGGCGGGGGTCCGGCGGACGACGGTGGTGTCCGGTGTGGACCGGAAGAGGGTTGCAGTCATGGATGCTCCTTGAGCGGGTGGGGAATGGGCGTCACGGGTGCCGGCACCCGGCGCGAGGGCCGGGCCCGCACGGTGGATACGTGCGGGCGGGAGGCATACGGCGCCGACCGCTCCCGGGCGGGCGGCCCAGGCATGCGCAGCACCGGCGATGCGCGCCGAGCGGACGTCACGGTTGCGGACGGGGCCGCGGCGATTGCCCGTGATGCGGATCGGCACAGACCCGAAACGTTGGCTGGAAAGGGAATCTGAAGCCTGGGGAGGGACTGGTCACCTGCTCCGGTTCGATCCGACATCACCACGGTAACTCACGATCGGCGGATCACCAAGCGCCAGCCTGCGGCATGGCCGGATCGACCCGGCGCCCGGTCCACTGGTCAACCTGTGCGCCGAGGTCGCCGCTGTCGATATGGCGCTGTGGTGGTCCCGGTCAGTCCGTGGTTGCCGGGCGCTGGCGCAGCTGCGCGATGCGGTCACGCAGATCCTGCTGGCTGATCGGGGTGGGGCGCTCGCCGGTGCCGGCTTCCTGGAGCGCCTTGCCGAGCTGGGCCCGGCGCAGCGCCTCGGCGAGGTCCGCACCGGACAGGCCGGTACTGACCTCGCCCAGTTCGGTGGGGTCGAGGTCGTCGGCGAACATCCGGAAGCCGTCCCGCTCGTGCGTGTGAATCAGGCCCTGGATGATCCGGGTGATGATTTCGGTGCGGCCGGCCGCGTCCGGCATCGGGATCCGCAGCCACAGGTCGAACCGGCCGGAGCGGATCAGTGATTCGTCGATCAGGTCGGGGAAGTTGGTGGTGGCCACCACGATGACGTTCGGGTTGTCCCGGACGAGGGTGTTCATCTCCTGCTTGAACAGGCCGGCGACCGCGTTGACGGCGTGGCCGCCGGAGTCCGAGGGCGCGCCGACGTAGCCGATGATGCTGTCGAACTCGTCGAACAGCAGCACCGTGGGTTCGGTGTACCGGCGGGCCTCCTGGAAGATCCGCTTGAGGTTGCGTTCGGCGGCGCCGAGCCACTTGTCCAGGATCTCCGGCGTGCGGATCTCCCGCAGGGTACCGCCGATCTCGGTGGCGAGCGCCCTGGCCAGCATCGTCTTGCCGGTGCCGGGCGGCCCGTACAACAGGATGCCCTGGGGGCGGCGGGCTCCCCAACGGGCCATCGCGCCGGGATGCCGGAACGAGACCGCGACCTCGCGGAACTGGGCGACCACCGGGCCCAGGCCGCCCACCTGGTCGAGGGTGACCTGGTCGGGGTCGGCCTCGCAGGTCAACACCACCTCGCCGCGCGGGGCGCGGCCGAGCACCGCGACCGCCGCGTCGACCAGCGCCGCCAGGTGCGGTCCGGCCGCGGTGGCCGCGGGTAGCAATGCCCGCAGGGTGAGTACCTCACCGCTGCCCGACCGGGGCGCGTACCGGGTCGCGATGATTTCCAGGCCGGTCGCGGCATCCACGATCAGGCGGGCGGCGAGCCGCTCCCCGGGCTCGAAGGAGACCGCCGGCAGCAGCGGCGGCGCCGGCCGGCCGAGCCGGCGGGACACCTCGCCGACCGCGGCCTCCAGCCCGTCCAACACCCGCATCGCGCGCGGGTCACCGGCCTGGGAGCGGCGGGACAGCAGGTATCCGATCGGATCGTTGCCGAGTACCGCCAGCCGGGGGCCGCCGTCCCCGGTCCGCAGGTCCAGCGTCAGCGCCAGCCCGTCGGCGGCGGGTGCCACCGTGAGACGCGCCGGGCTGCCCAGCGACGTACCGCGCAGAAGCTGTAGCGGCTGGCTGATCGCGGCCGCGAAGACCGCTGGGGCATCCACGACGGTCAGCCGCCAACCCCGGCGGGCGAACGTTTCGGTCGGCGGGCGCAGCTGCGCCTTCTGGTCCGGCATCGATACCCTCCGTCGCGATCCTGACCAGCCCCCAGCCGAGTGTTCCACGAGGGCGCCACCCGCGCCCACCGCCAGCTGGGGCTACGGCTGCCGAACGCCGGCCGGTGGCGCGGGTCAGCTGAGCCGGCGGCGGCGTACCCACCAGACGCAGAAGGTCGCCAGCAGCAGCGCGGCTGCGCTGTAGAGGGCCAGTTCGCCCCACTGCAACGCCCAGTAGCGGCCGGCCGGTTGATACGTCACCAGCTCGTGGTAGGTGGCACCGACCTTCCGCACGCATGCCTGTGTCTGCTGCGCCACGTCGTCGGGCACGGCAATGTGTCCGGGGGCGCTCGGCGGGCCGCCGCCGGAGGCGACGCCGGGACACTGCGCGTTGAGTACCTGGTTGGTCAGGTCGTGCCCGGAGCCGTCGACCACCCGGGTCGAGTAGATCCAGGCGTTCGGGATGACGGGTGTGGCCGGGTCCATCGCGCTGGACGGGCCGCCGTTGAACAGCGAGTTGAGCATGATGGTGGGTGAGGTCGCCGAGCCGAAGCCGGTGGCGGCCGGGTCCAGGTCCCGGACCAGCTGGGCCGGTTCGAGGAGCCGTGGCCGGACCCCGTAGGTCACGGCGATGCGGGCGACGAGGAACGCGGACAGGGTGACGGCCATCGCCGGAACGGTGCGGCGGATGAGCATGCCGGCAGTGACACCGATCATGAACGCCAGCGCCGTGTAGCCCACGGGTGTGATGTCGCGCTGGCTGAACGTGCCGTACGCGGCGGCGGTGGCCTGATCCAGCGGGTGCGCCCACCAGGTGACGATGAGGCTGAGCAGGCCGGTGACGAACATGCTGGCGGCGCCGAGAGTGGCCAGCTTGACGACCAGCCACCGGGTACGGGTGACGCTCTGCATCCATACCAGGGCGAAGGTGCCGCCTTCCAGTTCCCGGGCGATCAGCGGCGCGCCCCAGAACGCTCCGATCAGCGCGGGTACGACGGCGAGGAGGACGCCGAACGCCGTGCGCACGCCGCTGTCGGTGCGGGCGAACGCCGCCATGGCGGAGGAGCAGTCGCCGGTCGGCCGGCAGGCCGCGAGCGTGGCGGTGTACGCGTGCGCGAGGTTGGGCCCGGTCACCGCCGCGAACACGGCGATGGCGAGCAGGCAGCCGATCGCCACGGCGGCCGGGCTGCGGAACTGTCGCCAGGTCAGCCGGATCATGAGTGGGCCTGCGCGCTCAGGTAGGCGAGGACGACGTCTTCCAGGGTGACCGGCTCGACGGTCCAGCCGGCCGGTGCGACTTTCTCGGCTGACCGGACGAGCGCCGTGGTCGCCTCGCCGGTGTGCCTGGCCTCGATGACCTCGCCGCCGGGGAGGTCCTGGTCGGGTGGCCCGGTGAGGCGGTGGTGGGTGCCCAGCAGGTGCTCGATCGTGCCGGCCACGCGTACCTGTGAGGCGACCAGCACGATGACGAAGTCGCAGATGCGTTCCAGGTCGGCGACCAGGTGTGAGGACAGCATGACGCTGGCACCCTGTTCGGTGGCGACGTCGCTGATTGCCTGGAGGAAGTCGCGGCGGGCGAGCGGGTCGAGGCTGGCTACCGGCTCGTCCAGGACCAGCAGCTCCGGGCGTTTGGCCACGGCCAGGGTGAGCGCGAGCTGCGCGCGCTGCCCGCCGGAGAGCCGGCCGGCCCGCTGGCGGGGGTCCAGACCCAGCTGGGCGATCCGCCGCTGCGCCAGGCCACGGTCCCAGCGGGCGTTGAGCCAGCCGCCGAGGCGCAGGTGGTCGGCGACGGACAGGTGTGGGTAGGTCGGGGTGTCCTGGGCGACGAAGCCGACCCGGCCCAGCTGTGCCGGGCTGCGTGCGGGTGGCCGGCCGAGCACCTCCACCGTGCCGGCGGTGGGTGCCAGCAGGCCGACCGACAGGCGCAGCAGGGTCGATTTGCCGGCGCCGTTCGGGCCGACCAGCCCGACAATCCGCCCGGCCGGGACGGCCAGGGTGCAGTCGGCCAGCGCCCACCGCCGCCGGTAGCGCTTGCCCAGGCCGTGGGCGGCCAGCACAGTGTCATGAGTCATGGCCAGTGTTCTACCGGGCAGGCGGTCACAGGCCGGTTACAGCCGCTGTGACCGGGCGGTGACCTGCGGCCTGGCATCCTGGCCGTCATGAGGGTGCTGGTTGTCGAAGATCACGAGCTGCTGGCCCGGACGCTGGGCACCGGGCTACGCCGGGAGGGAATGGCCGTCGACGTCGTGCTGGACGGCGACGACGCCCTGGAGCATCTGGCCCTCACCCGGTACGACGTGGTCGTCCTGGACCGGGACCTGCCCGGCGTGCACGGGGACGAGGTGTGCGCCCGGCTCGTCGCGCAGCGTTCCCCGACCCGGGTGTTGATGTTGACGGCGGCCAGCACAGTCAAGGACCGGGTGACCGGACTGAGCCTGGGCGCAGATGACTACCTGCCCAAACCGTTCGACTTCAGCGAACTGGTGGCCCGGGTCCGGGCCCTGGGCCGCCGTGCCGCCGCGGCGATACCACCGAGGCTGGAGTACGCCGACGTGACGCTCGATCCGAGCACGCGGACCGCGTTGCGGGCCGGTCGCCGGCTGCTGCTGCGCCCCAAGGAACTGGCGGTGCTGGAGTGCCTGCTGGGCCACGCCGGCGCCGTGGTCTCCGCCGAGGAGCTGCTGGAGCAGGTGTGGGACGAGGCCGCCAACCCGTTCACCAACACGGTCAAGACGACGATCGGGCGGCTGCGGGCCAAGCTCGGTGACCCACCGCTGATCGAGACGGTCCGCGACGGCGGCTACCGGATCGCGGTGCCGTGAGGCGCCGTACCCTGCGCACCCGCCTGGCGCTGCTCTACGGCGGGGTGTTCGCCGGCTCCGGCACGATCCTGCTGGCTCTGGTGGTCGCACTGTTCAGTGGCAGCTCGACCCGGTCGGCGCCGGTGCCCGGCCAGCAGGTGAACCCGGGCGGCCCGGTCGCCACCCAGCAGCACAACGATCTCCATGCCCTGTTGCTCTCCGCCGCCACCGGGCTGGCGGTGATGGTCGTCGTCTCCTGTGTCCTCGGCTGGATCGTGGCCGGTCGGGCGCTGCGACCGCTGCAGGCGATGGTGCGCACCGCCCGGGCGATCTCGGCGGACAACCTGTCCTCCCGGATCGGCCTGGACAGCCCGTACGCGGAGTTCAAGGAGCTGGGCGCCACGCTGGACGACCTTTTCGGCCGGCTGGATGCGGCATTCCAGTCCCAGCGGCACTTCGTCGCCAACGCCTCACACGAGTTGCGTACGCCGCTGACCGCCGAACGGGCGCTGCTGCAGGTGGCCCTGGCCGACCCGGACGCCACCGCGGAGACGCTGCGCTCGACCTGCGCGGAGCTGCTGAGCCTCGGCGCCGCCCAGGAACGCCTGATCGAGTCGCTGCTCACGCTGGCCAGCAGCGAGCAGGGGGTGCAGCGGTGGGAGCCGCTGGAGCTCGGGGCGATCGCGGCCGAGGCGGTCCTGCTGCGGCGGGCCGAGGCGGCGCGCCGGGACGTCCGGATTGCCACCTCGTTGGCGCAGGCGCCGTCGGCCGGCGATCCGCGGCTGGTCGACAGCCTGGTCGCCAACCTGGTCGACAACGCGATCCGGCACAACGTGCCGGGTGGCTGGGTGCAGGTGGGTACCTGGCGGTCGGCCGAGGATGCCGTCCTGTCCGTCCGCAACACCGGTCCGGTGATCGCGCCGCAGGAGCTCGACCGGCTGTTCGTGCCGTTCCAGCGGCTGCACGCCGAACGCACCCGACACCCGGACGGGCACGGACTGGGGCTGGCCATCGTCCGGGCCATCACGAGCGCGCACGGGGCGGTGCTGACCGTCGACGCGCGGGACTCGGGTGGGCTCGACATCCGGGTGGTGTTTCCGCGTGACCGCGCGGCAGGCATCTCCCCCACACCGCGGGCGGCTGGGGAAAGCCCGACCTGACGGCGCCGCCGACGCAACCCGCGCGGCATCCCGTTCCGTTCACCTGTCCCGGACGGGGGGAAGGCAGTCAGGTGCGCGACCGCGAGCCGGTGTCGAAGTTTCCCGGCTGAGCCGCACCGGCATCGGCCCGAAAGGGTGGCGCAACCCTGCCGACCACGACTCCCTGAACCTGTCTCGTCGAGAGATAGCCCCAGATCCGGGAGTCCACTCCGGCACCGTCGCCCAGAACGACGATGTGGTCGGCGGGTACCGGCTGGCCCGGCTCGCTGCGGGCGATGCCCGCGGGGGTGGCGTCGCCCTGGCGGGCGACGATTCGCTTGATGACGAGGCTGGAACCGACCGGATCGGGAATGCTCAGGATGACCACGCAGCGCCTGCGGTGGGCGAGTGCGGGCCACCGCAGCACCAGTACGCGGTCACCGTCCTGGTAGGTCGGCTGCATGCTCGTACCGCGAACGGTTATCACCATGAGCCGCTTGCGGACAACTGTGCCGAGGAGGGCCACACCGAGCGCGGGAATCATGATGTGGCTCCTGACGGTACGGGGTCGCGGTAGCCGGCGGCCTGCCGGTCGAACAGACGCCGGTACGCGCCGTTGCGGCACATCAGCTCGTCGTGGGTCCCTTCCTCGGCGACCTGCCCGTCGGCGAGTACGACGATGTGGTCGGCATCCCGGACGGTGTTCAGGCGGTGGGACACGACGAGAGTCGTCCGGCCGGTCCGGTACCGGCGCAGGCACTGCCACACCTCGTACTCCGCTTCCGGGTCGAGTCCCGAGGACGGCTCGTCGAGGATGACGAGGTCTGCCGATTCGCGGATCATCGCGCGCGCCAGGGCCACCCGTTGCCACTGCCCGCCGGACAGGACGACACCGGTACCGGGGGCGTCGCCGTCGGCGAACGCGCGCGTGAGGAGCGTGTCGTATCCGGCCGGTGTCCGTTCGAGCATGTCGTGGATCTGAGCGGCCTGTGCGGCGGCCCGGATGTCCGACGCGGCGCCGATGCGGGTGACGTCGCCCAGTCCGATGTTCTCGGCGGCGGTCAGCTCGTACGCCATGAAGTCCTGGAAGGTGGCCGTGATGTGCCCGCGCAGTTGGGCCGGGGCGGCCGCACGCAGGTCCACCTCGTCCCAGTGGATGCTGCCGGAGCTGGGGTCGTACAGGCGGCAGAGCAGTTTGACAACGGTGGACTTGCCGGAGCCGTTCAACCCGACGATGGCCGTGGTACGCCCGGCGGGGATGCTGAGATCGAGCCCGCGCAGCACCCAACGGTGCGAGTCGTCGTACCGGAACCAGACATCGCGCAACTGCACTCCGTTGCGCAACGGCGCGATCGGGACCGCATGGACGGGCTGCGGCAGGTCGGGTGGCGCGGTCACCACGCGCACATAGTTGTCCAGCAGGGAAAGGCCCTCGTGGATGGAGGCGAGCTGCCCCACGATCGTGGTCAGTGCGCTCTGGACTCCGATGAGTGCGGCAGTCAGCAGGATGAGGCTGCCCACGGTCGCCGTACCGTCGGCGATCCGGGCCACTCCGATGGCCAGGGCGAGGCCGGACACGGCGGCCGTGAGGAACGACAGCCCGCCGCCCACGCGCAGGGCGGCGACGTCCACGCAGCGTTGCTCGTGGTGCGCGTCGGCGATTTCCCGGTCCATCCGGTCGCGGAGGAAGTCGCCGGCACCGAAGAGGCGTACCTCCTTGGCCGCCCGCAGATCCGTCAGCAGGAACAGGTAGAACAGTTGACGCCGCCAGTTCCGGGCGGTCCGGTTCACCACCCCTACCCGCCGGCGTGCGAGCCACAGCTGGGCGACGAGGCCCGGGCCGGCCGAGGCCACCACGGCGAGCGTCAACGGCCAGCTGAGCGTCAGCAGCGTGGCGATGAAGCCGACTGCCATCAGTCCGCTCTGTGCCGTGGCGACCAGCCCGCCGAGCAGCTGTACCGGCACTCCCTGGGCGGCCTGCTGCGCTATGTGCAGGCGGTCGCGTAGTACCGGGTCCTCCAGGCTGGCCAGTCCCTGTGCGCGGTTGACGCCGTCGACGAGTCCGGTGAGCATCCGGCGGGCCAGTCGCCTGTCGACCGCCGCGTCCACATAGGACATCGCCGGTGCCACCAGGGCGGCGACCGCTCCCGCGGTCGCCAGCAGGACGGTGAGCCCGGCGACGGGCGACCGGACCGGCGCGGCCAACCGGTCCAGCAGCACGTTGGTCAGCGCGGCGACGGCGACCGGGGCCAGCCCGGCGGCCGCCGCCAGCAGCAGCCGCAGCGCGAGCAGGCCGCCGGCCGCCCGCCAGGCCAGCCGGGCCAGCGGGGCGAACCGGGCCACGGCCGGCCGCAGGGGCAGGCGCACGGCTCAGACCCCGCCGAACATGGCCAGCTCGAGCTTGCGGTTGATCTCGCGGGCGATCACGATGCCGTCGGCGTCGACGACGAAGAAGCTGGGAAACGCATCGATGCGGAAGGCGGCGGAGAGTTCGCCGGACCTGTCGATCGGCTCGTACACCACGGTGGCCGGCCCGACTGCGGCGGTCAGCTCATCCGGGGATTCGGTGCCGGTGAGGATGACCGCCAGTGCCCGGCCGTTGCCGAACGAGCCGCTGACCACATGGCTGGCGAATTCGGGAGCGCGTTCGAGGCAGCCCTCGCAGTCGGTGGAGAAGAAGCCGATGAGTACCGGCGCCCCGCGCAGCGCACCGTCGGTCAGTTCCGCGCCGTCGGCCGAGCGGGTCGTGAAGCGCGGCAGCGGCGCGCCGTTGGGTACGCCACCGAATTCCGAGCGGGAACCGCTGCCGGCACCGTGCTTCGCCTCGCTTTTGCGCATCCGCCGGATGATGGCGGTGGTGAGGACCAGGTTCAGTAGGGCGACGGCGCCCACCAGCACCAGGCCCGCGGTCAGGTATGCCATGGTTCCTCCATTGTGGTCAGGCTCGGAAAAGGGCGATCAGGTCGTCCAGCAGGACGACGACAAGGACCGCGACCGCCGCCGCGGCCAGGCACAGCAGCCGGCCCGGTACGGTCGGCGGGGCGGTGGCGAGCGGAGCGCCGGCCAGGGCCAGCAGGGCGGTGCCGATCAGGCCGGCGTTGCGCCACACCTGCGGCCAGCCGACAGGCTCGTCGGCCCGGCCCAGGCACAGGCAGGGCTCGCGGGAACCGACCCGCAGGGCGCGGACGAGCACGACGGTAAAGGCTGCGAACAGTATGACGGCGGCGGCCAGAGCGGCGGCCGGGGCGATACCGGCAACCAGCGCAGCGCCGGTGGCCGCCTCCATCCCGATGACTGCGCCGGCCGCGGTCGGGGCGAGGGTGGTAGGTATGCCACCCAAGCGGCGTACCGCACCGGCGAAAGCGGCGAACGTGGCGCGGCCCGATGCCTTGCGTACCGCGGCGGCCAGCAGCACACCGCCCACCAGGTAGCGACAGGCGAGGATCAGGTACAGCACAGGCCCTCCCGGGGCGCGCTGTGGGACGACTCCCGCCGTCCCACAGCGCTGAACGCAATCAGCAGGAGCCGCAGATGGAGCTGCAGCCACAGCGCGGGCTACTCGGGGCGTAGTTGCAGCCCGAACAGCCGGTGCTCTTGTTCCTCCAGCACTGGTAGCTGGCCCAGCAGCAGGTGCATGCCTTGGCCTCCGCCGTGGGCACCAGCTTGGTCAGCATCCGGTCGCCGAGGGCGCGGATCGCAAGCGTCACCGCACACCACCTCTCTCAGGTGTCTTGCCCGGCCCGTCGAAATGGGGCCGAGCGCCTGCTCCCAACGCTATGGATCGGCCAGTTAACCCCAGCCAAGTCGATCTATTCGCCGGCGGCAATGCCGCTTGGCCGCGCTGACCAGCGGAAACACCGCTGGCACAGGGTGTCCGCAGCGGCAGAACCGGCAGGTTCGGCGCCGGCAGGTCAGCGGCGCGGCGGCGGTCTCACTACGATTGCGGCCGTACACATGCGATGGCCGCAGTGCGGCGACCACAGCTCAGGTGACCCGACGGGGATAACAGGTCAACTGATGGGTAGGACACGTCATGGGGGCAATGCCGCGCGCCTGGCAGCCGGCTGGCAAGTTTCGCCAGCTCCGCCTGCGGATGGGGTACACCCAACGGGAACTGTCGGAGAAGTCGGGCGTCAGCGTCCGTACCATCCGCGATCTCGAAAGCGGCCGGGTGCGCCGGCCACAGGCGGAGTCACTGATCCGCCTCGCCGCGGCACTCGGCGACCAGGCAGCGCTTGGTGAACCGGCCGGAGCCGGGAAGGACGTGGCGCCGGCCCGACCGGACCGGCCCGGGGTGACGGTTCAGATACTCGGACCGGTGCTGCTGCGCCGCGACGGCCGGGCGCACGGCGTCGACTCGAGCCTGCTACGCAGCCTCCTGGCCCTGCTCGCGCTGGGCCACGGCGGTGCGGTGACCCAGGAGGCGATCATCGACGCGCTGTGGGGCGACCGGCCGCCACGCAGCGCCCGTAGCCTTGTCCACGTCTACATAGGACAGCTGCGACGTCTGCTTGAACCGGGCTTGCCGCAGTCCATAGTGGACCGGTGCGGCGGCGGGTACCGGCTGATGATCGAGCCGGACCGCATCGACGCCGCACGCTTCGACGACGTGGTCGCGGACGCTCGGCGGGCGCGGCGCGAAGGGGATCACACTGCCGCCGCAGGGCTCTTCGAGAGCGCGCTACAGCTGTGGACCGGACCGGTCGCGGCGGACGCGGGCCCGCGGATGCAGAGCCATCCGGCCGCCGTGGCGCTGGCCGGCAGTCGGGTGACCGTCGCCCTCGAATGGGCCGACCTGGAGATCGATGCCGGTCGGGGCGGTACGCTCGCGCCGTACCTGCGTGCGCTCGCCCAGGAGCAGCCGCTGCACGAGGGGGTACACGCCCGGCTGATGCTGGCCCTGGCCAGAGCCGGCGACCAGGCGGCCGCACTGCGGGTGTTCGCGGACCTGCGCGACCGGCTGGCCCAGGAACTGGGGCTGCAACCGGGTGACGAGCTGCAGGACGCGCACCTGCGGGTACTGCGGCAGCAGCACGGCGGGCGACTGGCTTCCTGGGAACAGCATCCGGCCCAGCTGCCGTCGGCGGTACCCGCGTTCGCCGGACGGCGCGCCGAAATCGCCGCGCTCGACGAGTTGCCGACCGCGCCGGGCATCGTGATTCTGTCCGGAACCGCCGGAGTCGGGAAGACCGCACTCGCCCTGCACTGGGCCCACCAGGCCCGGGACCGCTTCAGTGACGGGCAGCTGTTCGTCGATCTCCAGGGGTTCCCGCCGGCCGGACTGCCGATGGCGCCCACGACCGCACTACGCCACTTCCTCGACGCGCTCGGCGTTGCGGCGCAGCGGATCCCGGCCGCTCCGCAGGCGCAGGGCAGCCTCTACCGGAGTCTGCTCTCCGATCGCCGCATGCTGGTCGTACTGGACAACGCGAACGACGCCGAGCAGGTCCGGCCACTGCTGCCCGGCCCGGGCGCGAGTGTCGCGCTGGTGACCAGCCGCAGCCAGCTGACCGGGCTCGTCGCCGCAGAGGGCGCACACCTGCTGCCGGTCGAGCCGCTGCCGGCCGATCATGCCCACGAGCTGTTGGCGCGACGCATACCGGCGCACCGGTTGGCGACCGAGGGCGAGGCGGTCGAGAGCATCATCCGCGGCTGTGCCGGCCTGCCGCTGGCCCTCGTCATCATCGCAGCCCGCGCGGCCACCAATCCGCACTGCACGCTCGCCTCGGTCGCCGAAGACCTTGGTGATTCGGGTACGACGCTGGACGCGCTCGCCGGGGCGGATCCACGCACCGACATCCGCACGGTGTTCGGCCGCTCGTACCAGGCGCTGGATCCCGAGCCGCGTCGGCTCTTCCGGCTTCTCGGGCTCCACCCGGGGCCGGACATCACGATTCCCGCGGCAGCCAGCCTGGCGGGGCTGTCACCGCCGCAGGTCCGGGCGCTCATCGGGACGCTGTGCGAGGCGCATCTGGTCCGGGAACACGCGCCTGGCCGGTATTCGTCGCACGATCTGGTCCGGGCGTACGCCGCCGAGCTCGCCGCCTCGCCCGCCGACTCTGAGCAGGATCGGGCCGAGGCGCTGCGACGGGCACTCGACCACTATGCGCATTCGGCCTGCGCCGCGGCCCGTCGCCTCTACCCGCAGCGCGACCCGATCGACCTGCTGCCGTCCCGGCCCGGGGTGGTGCCCGAGCAGTACGCCACCGACCCGGCGGCGGCCGCCTGGTTCGTCGCCGAGCACCAGGTCCTGCTCTGCACTGTGCAGCTCGCCAACCGGATCGGGGCGCACGCGCACACCGGGCAACTGGCCTGGGCGCTCACCGACTACTTCGAGACGCACGGGTACCGGCACGACTGGATCGCCACCGAACAGCTCGCCCTCGACAGCGCCGAGCGCCGCGGGGACCTGCGCAGCCGGGCCTTCGCCTGTCGCGGGCTCGCCCGGGCCCAGACTCAGCTCGGGCGCTACGACAACGCGCAGCAGCACCTGAAGCAGGCACTGGACCTGCTCGGCGAGCTACACGACGGGGTCGGACAGGCCTACGTGCACAACAGCCTCGCGATCCTGACCGGGCGCCAGGGGCAGGACCGGGATGCGTTGGGGTACGCGGAGCACAGCCTGCGCCTGTTCGAGGCGCACGAACACCTCGCCGGACAGGCCCGCGCGCACAACACGGTCGGCTGGTTCCATGCCCAACTGGGCGAATACGATCACGCGATCGACCACTGCGAACGGGCGCTCGCCTTGCACGAGAAGCTCGGCAACCGACACGGCGCGGCGGCGACTCTCGACAGTATCGGGTACGCGCGCCAGCGACAGGGAGACGTCCCACGGGCCATCGAATGTTTCGAACGGGCCCTCGAACTCGTCATTGACGCGCAGACCGACCGCCTCGCGTCCGCCACCATGCTCACCCATCTCGGCGACGCCCACGAGGCGGCCGGGAATCTCGCCGCGTCGCGGGCCGCCCTGCGGCAGGCCCTGGACATCTACCGGGACCTCGGCTACGACCTGGCCACCCTGCCGGAGAATGTGCGGTCGGCGCGGTAGTGGTTCCGCCGTCGGCAGGCGGGCATGGTGCGCCGTCATGCTACGCGAAGTGTCGCCGGTCATTCGAGCCCCGCCGAGCGTACCCCGCAGCGGCGGCCAATCATCTTCCGTTCGATCAGCGTCCATGCACTGTCCCTACCTGCGTCGGGTGCCGTCCCTAGGTTGCTGGCAGGTAACCAAGGAGGACGCATGGACCCGCTCCTCGCAGTCCGGGCGCGCGGCATCACCAAATGCTTCGGCGAGGTCGTCGCGCTCGACGGCATCGATCTGGACGTGCCCCGTGGCCAGATCCACGCAGTGGTCGGGCCGAACGGCGCCGGCAAGACCACCCTGCTCGGCCTCCTGCTGGGACTCTCGGTCGTCGACAGCGGAGACCTCAGGATTCTGGGTACCCCCGTGGGACGGGCGCTCGCCTCCCCCGACGGTGTCGCCGGTTTCGTGGACGGCCCCGGCCTCTATCCTTCGCTCACCGCGCGGCAGAACCTCGCCGCGCTGGCCGCTCTCCACCGCCGCGCCGGGCCGGCCGCCGGGATCGACATCGCGCTCGACCAGGTCGGCCTCACCGACGTCGCCGACGATCGGACGCGCGGGTTCTCGCTCGGCATGCGCCAGCGACTCGGGCTCGCCGCCGCCCTGCTCACCACCCCGCGGCTGCTGGTGCTCGACGAGCCGGCCAACGGACTGGACCCGGCCGGCAAGAAGCACGTCCACGGTGTCCTCAACCGGCTCGCGGCCGAGGGTACCGCCGTCGTGCTCTCCAGCCACCGCATGGACGACGTCGAGGCGCTGTGCTCCGACGTGACCATCCTCGCCACCGGGCGGGTCGTCTTCTCCGGACCGCTCCACAAGCTCGCCGCCGAGCAGCGCGCGCTGGACTACCGGCTGCTCACCGCTGACCCCCGCGCCGCCCGTGCAGTGGCCGCCGAGGTGGCCGGGATCCACCTCGTCGACGACGCCGGGACCTCGAACGGCGCCGCACCGCTCGTCGTACGCGCGCCCGTTGCGGCGCTCGACGAACTGGTGGAGCGGCTCGTGCACGCCGGCGTCAAGGTACGCGAGCTGGCACCCGTGGTGTCGCCCCTGGAGGCCGCGTTCCTCGCCCTCACCGAGCAGCAGGAGGTCGGCCAGTGACCGCGGTCATCGCCGAGACGCCCCGAGCCGTTGGCGGCCGCGTGCCGGTATCGCGGGGGTACCGCTTTGAAATGGTCAAGCTGGTCTCGCAGTGGCGGATCCGCCTGCTGGTCGGGGCGTGTTGGATCGCGCCGGGGCTGTTTGTCGCGGCGGTGAGCCGGCAGAGCTCGCTGCCGGTCGACACGCTCTTCGGCCGTTGGATGCTCGCCTCGGGCTGGGCGGGACCGCTGGTGATGCTCGGCTTCGCCGGTACCTGGGCGCTGCCGCTGCTGATCTGTGTGGTGGCCGGCGACGTGTTCGCGTCCGAGGACCGGCTCGGCACCTGGCGGCACCTGCTCGTGGCGGTGCGTTCGGCGCGACGGATCTTCGCCGCGAAGGCGCTGGCCAGCCTCAGCGTCATCGTGGCGCTGGTGGCCGGGCTGGCGGTGTCCAGCACGGTCGGCGGGTTGCTGGCGGTGGGCAGCCAGCCGCTCGTCGGCATCGACGGCCACCTGCTCCCGGCCGGGGACGCCGCCGGGAAGGTACTGCTCGCCTGGGTGTGCGTGCTCGCACCGACGCTGGCACTCGCCGGGATCGGGCTGCTCGGCTCGGTCGCGTTGGGCCGGTCCCCGCTGGGACTGCTGCTGCCCGCGCTGGTGGCGCTGGCGATGCAGCTCGCCCAGCTGCTGCCGCTCCCGGTCGCCGTCCGGCTGGCGCTGCCCGGCTACGCCTTCACCGCCTGGGACGGCCTGTTCGCCAGCCCCGCACAGGCGGGCCCGTTGCTGGTCGGCATCCTGGTCAGCCTGGCGTGGGCCGCGACCGCGACGGCGCTGGCGTACCGGATCTTCCTGCGCCGCGACTTCACCAACCTGACCGACGACGTTTCCGGGCGTCGCGCCGTGACCGTCGGAGTCCTGCCGCTGGTCGCTCTGCTCGCCCTGACCGTCGCCGTCGTCGCCGGGGCGACCGGCGCCACCGGCTCCGGAATCGACGAGCCCACCGTGGAGCACTCCATGGCGACCGCCTTTGCCCACCTCTACCGCTTGCAGACCAGGCAGCTGGGCCGCCCGGACGTCACCGAAGCGCAGTTGCGGACGACCGCGACGTGCAACAAGGGCGGCGGCGCGCGGACCGCGCAGGGGCCGGGCAACGACTGGCGCTGTGTCCTCACCTGGCACCTCCCCGACGTCGACGCCGTCGGGACGGCGATCTACCAGCTCGACGTCGCGGCCGACGGGCGGTTCACGGCCGACGGCGATGGGCCCAAGGAGGTGAACGGCTACTTCCTGGTGCGTACCCCGGTCGGGGACGCGCCGAACCCGCTGTGGCAGTTCGACGGCAACGTCGAACTGCTCCCCCACCAGTAGTCAGGGCCCCACCAGTAGATAGGGACAGCCCATGCAAGTGACGCGCCGCCGCAGGCAGCCTGTCAGCACAGTCAACTCCGGCCTGCAATTGATGGGCCGGAAAATGCCGATCGTCACGCTCGGCACCACCGCGGCCGTTCTCGCCGTCGGCTCGGGCGTCGGATACGCCCAGACGCACGAGTTCGGCACCGACCAGGTCGGCCAGACCACCGGCAAGGGCCTGGTCGTCTCCGCCGACCAGTACGTCGACCCGATCGGCGACCGCCTGGTCATCCCCAACGGGAAGATCATGTCGTCCTCGGTCAGCCCGGACGGCACCCACCTCGCGGCCACCGTCACCGACGGCGGTGAGGCGTTGGCCATCGTGGACCTGAAGAACTGGAAGGTACAGCAGCTCATCGGTAAGAACGCCGCGGCCGACCTGAGCATCAGCGGCAACGACGTGGGCCAGGAAGGCCCCACCTACTCTCCTGACGGTACGTCGCTGTGGCTGGGCCAGGCCGACGGCTACCGCAGGTTCACCGTGAACGCCGACGGAAGCCTGGCCAACCCGACCTTCGTCACCATCGCCGCCCAGGGCGCCAAGCGCGCGCTCGTGGGCGAGGCGGTGTTCTCCGCGGACGGCTCCACCGTCTACTCCGCCGTCAACGGCCAGAACCGGGTAGTCGCCATCGATGCGGCGACCGGCTCGACCGTGGCGAGCTGGAGCGTCGGTAATGCCCCGCGCGACCTGGTGAAGGTCGGCAACAAGCTGTACGTCAGCAACGAGGGCGGGCGGCCAGCGCAGGCCGGTGACACCACGATCAACTCCTACGACACCCCGATCGTGGCCGACCCGGACACCGGCGCCGCCACCACCGGTACGGTCAGCGTCATCGACCTGGCGAACCCCACGGCCGCCGTCGCAAGCATCGACGTCGGCCTGCACCCGACCGCCGTCTACGCCGCTAAGGGCGCGGTCTTCGTCACCGACACGGCCAGCAACGACGTGTCCGTCATCGACCCGGCCAGGGACAAGGTCGTGCAGACCATCGCCACCCAGCCGTGGCCGCAGGCGTCGGTCGGCTACGAGCCCGACGGCGTGACCCTGACCGGCGACGGTCACCTGCTGGTCACGCTCGGCCGCGCCAACGCGGTCGCCGTCTACCGGTACACCAGGGCGCAGGAGCCGGTCAGCTATGTCGGCCTGCTGCCGACCGACTACTTCCCCGCGGAGATCGCCACCGTCGGCAAAGACATCGTGGTCTCCAACACCCGCGGCATCGACGCCCGCCGCAACGCCACCAACCACGGCACCCACGACACCACCTCCAGCCTGACCAGGTTCACGCTGCCCAGCGACGGCAAGATCAGGGACTACACGCACAAGGTCTTCACCCAGAACGGCTGGAACGGCGGCTCCGTGCTGCTGGCCGACGGCAGGGGGAAGGCCCATCCGGTACCGGTGCCGCTGAAGCTCGGCGACCCCTCGGTGATCAAGCACGTGTTCCTGCTGGTCAAGGAGAACCGGACCTACGACCAGGTGTTCGGCGACATTCCGATCGGCAACGGCGACCCGAGCCTGGCCCAGTACGGCGAGAACGTGACGCCGAACCAGCACGCGCTCGCCCTGCAGTTCGGGCTCTACGACAACACCTACGACATCGGCACCAACTCGGCTGAGGGTCACAACTGGCTGATGCAGGCCGACGACCCGGAGTACACCGAATCCTCTGCCGGTGAGTACCTGCGCAGCTACGACACCGAGGACGACGCCCTCGGCCACCAGAAGTCGGGTTTCCTCTGGACCGGCGCACAGGCGGCCGGCAAGACGGTGCGCGACTTCGGTGAGTTCCACCAATTCCTGACCAAGCCCACCGGCGCAAGCTGGCAGAACCTTTACTGCGACACCAGGAACATGGCGGCGACCGGGCAGGACACCGGCTACCCCATGGTCTCCTCCTCGCCGATCCCCTCGCTGAACAGTGTGTCGGTACCCGGCTTCCCGAAGTTCGACACCGGCGTCCCGGACATTTACCGGTACGAGATCTGGAAGAAGGACTTCGAGCAGCACGGTCCGGCGAACCTCAACATGTTCTGGCTCTCCAGCGACCACACCGGTGGCCCGCCGAACGGGGCCGCCCAGGTCGCCGACAACGACCTCGCGGTCGGCCGGATCGTCGACGAAATCTCACACAGCCCGTACTGGAAGGACTCGGCGATCTTCGTGGTCGAGGACGACTCGCAGGCGGGCCTCGACCACGTCGACGGCCACCGCGCCCCCATCCAGGTCATCAGCCCGTACGCCAGGCACGGTGTGGTCGACAGCCACTACTACTCGCAGATCACGATGATCCGGACCATCGAGCAGATCCTCGGGGTCCAGCCGATGAACCAGAAGGACAGCGCCGCCACGCCGATGCGGGACGCCTTCACAGCGCACCCCGATGTCACGCCGTACACCGCGCTGCCCAACCGCACGTCGCTGACCGCAGGTCTGGCAACGACCGCCCTGCCCTCCTGCGGCGCCGATGTCCCCGCACCGCAGGACGTCACCGCGGCGGCCGCGCCGACCGGTGTCGTGCCGGCGGACAAGCGGGACACCGCGGCGAAGTGGGCGGACTGGAAGCGGAAGCAGAAGCTCACCGGGCCGGACGCCCGGGCCGACTACGCCAATCCCGCGCAGCTCAACCACTTCGGTTGGTACGAAGCGCACGACTGGACGAAGCCCTACCCGGGCGAAAGCAGGATCTACGCACCCGATGAGGTGCCGGGCGCCTACCTTCCCGCAGCCGACACCGACTGACGTCCGACACCGACTGACGTCAACGATTGCACAGGCTGGCCCTGGCCGGCGTCACAGCCGGCCAGGGCCAGCCTGTGCCCGCTCCGCCATCGGCGCGGGTGGATTACCGTCCGCTTACGAGGTCCGGACCCGAGACCCGATCCCCGCCCGGGGACCATAGTCTGGCGCGATGCGGGTTCTGGTCACCGGCGCGGCCGGCTTCATCGGTTCACACATCGCCGATCTGCTGGCCGACGCGGGCCACGACGTGATCGGGTACGACACGCTGCTGCCACAGGCCCACGGGGGCCGGGTACCACAGTGGACGGCGCGGCACGAGCTGGTGGTGGCGGACGTCCGCGACGCCGACGCGCTGGGCCGGGCCGTGCGCGGCGTGGACGCGGTGTGCCACCAGGCGGCGATGGTCGGCCACGGCGTCGACCCGTCCGACGCGCCGGCCTACGCGGCGCACAACGACCTGGGCACCGCGGTGCTACTGGCGCAGATGTACCAGGCCGGCGTGTCCCGACTGGTGCTGGCGAGCTCCATGGTGGTGTACGGCGAGGGCCGCTACACCTGTACCCGGCACGCCGTCGTGGCGCCCGCCGCACGGCGGGTCGAGGACGTGTCCGCCGGCCGGTTCGAGCCGCGTTGCCCGCACTGCGACCGGGAACTGACCCCGGGTCAGGTGCCGGAGGACGCCGCGCTGGAACCGCGCAGCACGTACGCGGCCACCAAGGTGGCGCAGGAGCACCTGGCGGCGGCCTGGTCCCGGCAGACCGGCGGCACCGTGTGGGCACTGCGGTACCACAACGTCTACGGGCCACGGATGCCCCGGGACACCCCGTACGCCGGAGTGGCTTCGATCTTCCGTTCGGCGCTGCGGCGCGGCGAGGCGCCGCAGGTCACCGAGGACGGCCGGCAGCTGCGCGACTTCGTGCACGTCACCGACGTGGCCCAGGCCAACCTGCGGGCACTGACCACGCCCGGTACCGGCTTCACCGCGGTGAACGTCAGCTCCGGCGAGCCGCACACGGTCGGCGAGCTGGCCGACCGGCTGGCGGCGGCGGTGGGCGGGCCGGCCCCGGTGACCACCGGCCAGGTTCGCGCGGCCGACGTGCGGCACGTCATGGCCAGCCCGCGCCGCGCCGAGCAGCTGCTCGGCTTCCGCGCCGCCGTGCGCTTCGCCGACGGTGTCGCGCAGTTCGCCACGGCGCCGCTGCGCGAACCGGCGCTGCTGTCCGGGCCGGACCTGGTCGCGGCGGTGGACTGAGGTCACCAGTTGGTCAGCAGCGCGTGGTTGACCAGCAGCGCCGTCGCCACCTGCGCGGCGAGCCAGAACCGGCGCCGCTGCGGCGGTAGCAGGGCGGTCGCGGCCGGCAGCCAGAACGCGTACGGCAGCCAGATCCGCTCCACCTCGGCCTTGCTCAGCCCGGTCAGGTCGGCGGCCAGGATCGCGGCGAGGGCCAGCAGCGGCAGCACCACCGGCGCGGCGGCACGCTGCCGGTCGAGCAGGCTCCGAGTGGCCCGCCACAGGGCCGGGCCGGCCACCGGACCGGCGCACAGCACCAGGCAGGCGAGGTCGGCCCAGACCCAGTAGGCGTACGGGCGTTGCGCGGCCCAGCCCTGGTAGTAGCGCTGCACGACCAGGTGGTAGCCGTCCGGCCAGGAGAAGCCGGCCAGGCTGAACGCGGTCAGCACGGCACCGGCCCCGACCGCGGCGGCCACCGCCGTGCGGAGCCGGTCGCCGCCGCGCAGCGCCAGCACGCCGAGCGCCAGCAGACCGACCAGGACCAGACCGTAGGACAGGTAGAGCGAGTAGCCCAGCAGCAGCCCACCGAGCGCACCGGCCCGCAGCCCACCGATGGCCAGCAGGGCGAGTCCGGCGGCGACCACGCCGGCGAACAGGCCGTCCGCTGACACGCCGACCCAGACCGCGCCGGGGAACAGCACCAGGAACGGCAGCGCGACGCGGGCCGCCGGCTCGTGCCCCAGCGCGCGCAGGGTCACCGCCACACCGACCGGGGCGCAGGCGCCGACGGCGAGGCAGACCAGTGCCGCGGCCGTACCTCCGCCGAGCCCGACCCGGTCCAGCCCGACGAACACCAGGAACGCGCCGGGCGGGTGTCCGGCTACATGGGTGGTCCAGGAGCCGGCGCGGAAGTCCAGGATGTGGCTGGAGAAGCCGGCCAGCATGGCTCGGACGCTGCCGACCATCGGCACGTCGTGCAGATATTCGGCCTGCGGGGTCAGCCGTCCGGTGATGCCGCGGCTCCAGCCGTCCACCAGGGCCAGCGCGAAGGTCCAGCTCAGCGCCGCGAGGTAGGCCGAGCCCAGCAGCCGGCGCCACGGCAGCCGCGCTGCCCAGGCCGGTCCACGCAGCACGCCCAGCGCGGCGAGTGCGAGGACCACGGGGGTACCCGGCCCGACGTGCGGCAACCACCGGGCGAACAGTGGCGCCGCGTCCGCGTGCAGCGGCACGCCCCGGTGGTTGAGCACGGCGCCCGCGGCGACGGCCGCGCCGACCAGGAAAACCTCGATGCCGAGCGCGACGGCGTCACCCACCGACAGGCGGCGCCCACTGGTCGGCCGGACGGCCGGCGACAGGTCAGTCGTGTCCATGTGACATCGGAGGGTACCGGCCCGTACGGCCGGCGCAGCGCAGCTGTCGATACGTCACCGGATCGTAAGAATCGCAAGCGCCGTAAGGGTTCTGTAAGTAGGCGACGCCGGCCGGACGGGCGGTGGCCGGCTTAGGTTGCGGTGGTGAGCCCGACCATCGATGTGGTACTGCCCTGCCTCGACGAGGCGTCCGCACTGCCGTGGGTGCTGGCCCGGATACCGGCCGGCGTGCGGGCGGTGGTCGCGGACAACGGTTCGACCGACGGCTCGGCGCAGATCGCGGCCCGGCACGGCGCACGGGTGGTCCAGGTGCCCCAGCGCGGTTTCGGCGCTGCCGCGCACGCCGGACTACAGGCCAGCACCGCCGAGTTCGTCGCCTTCATGGACGCCGACGGCTCGTTCGACCCGGCGCAGCTGCGGCGGGTCCTCGACCCGGTGATCGCCGGAGAGGCGGATCTCGTCCTCGGCAGGCGCCGGCCGACCCACTGGCGGGCCTGGCCGGCACACGCCCGGGTCGGCAACGCCGCCCTGGCCCGGCGGTTGCGTACCGCCGCCGGTGTCCGCCTGCACGACCTCGGGCCGATGCGGGCGGCCCGCCGGGCCGACCTGCTGGCACTCGACCTTGCCGACCGGCGCTTCGGCTATCCGCTGGAGATGGTGGTGAAGGCGGCCCGGCTCGGCTGGCGGATCACCGAGGTGGACGTGGCCTACGCACCGCGTACCGGCCGCTCCAAGGTGACCGGCACGGTACGTGGCACCCTGCGGACGGTCGCCGACATGCGACGGGTGCTGGCCGGATGAGCGGCCAGATCCTGGTGCTGGCCAAGGCGCCGGTGCCCGGTCGGGTGAAGACCCGGCTCTGTCCACCGTGTACCCCCGGGCAGGCGGCTGCGATCGCCGCCGCCGCACTGGCCGACACGCTGGACTGCGTGTCCGCCAGCCCGGCCGCCCGGCGCTGCCTGGTGCTGGCCGGCAGTATGGCGGTACCCGACGGGTGGTCGCTGACCGCGCAGCGGGACGGGGACCTCGGGGCCCGGCTGGCGCACGCCTTCGCCGACACGGCGCTGCCCGGCGTCGCCTCGCTGCTGATCGGCATGGACACACCACAGGTGACACCGGCCCTGCTCGGCGCCGTCCTGGACGGGCTGGCCGCCGCGGATGCCGTGCTGGGCCCGGCGCAGGACGGTGGCTGGTGGGCACTGGCGCTGCGGGAGCCCGGCGCTGCCCGGGTGCTGGCGGACGTACCCACCTCCCGGGGGGACACCGGAGCACGCACCGTCGCCGCGCTGCGCGGCGCGGGCCTGCGGGTGGCCGTCGCGGCGACGCTGCGCGACGTGGACACCGCGGCCGACGCGCGGGCCGTCGTCGCGGCCTGCCGCCCAGGGTCGGCCTTCGCCGCGGCGGTCCGCACCCACCTGCCCGCCGACGCGCTGGCCGGCGGGTGGACGCGGTGACCGACGCGCTGGCGTACTACGGTGCCGCGCTGCGCCGGGCGGCCACCGGCCACGACGGCGACCTGCACCTGGTGGACGCGGCCAGCGGATGGCTGCGCCGGCTGGCGCTGTCCGACTGGAGCGCAGCGCTGCGCCCCGGCGACGAGGGGCTGCTGGCCCGGTGCGCCGGAGCCACCCTCGACGTGGGATGCGGACCGGGCCGGCTGGCCGCCGCCCTGACCGGGACCGGCCTTCCGGTGCTGGGCATCGATATCAGCGCCGAGGCGGTCCGGCAGGCCCGCCGCCGCGGCGCCCCGGCCCAGCGCGCCGACGTCTTCGACGCCGTGCCGGGTGAGGGACGCTGGCGGCACGTGCTGCTGGCCGACGGCAACATCGGTATCGGCGGCGATCCGGTACGGCTGCTGCGGCGCTGCCGTCGACTGCTGTGCGCCGGTGGCGACGTCGTCCTGGAGCTGGACCCGCCCGGCAGCGGCAGCTGGCAGGGGCCGGTACGGCTGCGTCACGGCGGCCGGACCAGCCGCCCGTTCCCGTGGGCCGCAGTGGCGGCGGACGACCTGCGCCGGTTGGCCGACGCGGCCGGCGCCCGGGTGCTGGAGTCCTGGACGGAGCAGGGCCGATGGTTCGCCCGACTGTGCTGCGGCTGATCCGCTCCGGGTGGCTGCGCCGGCTGGCACCGCCGCCCGGGACGCCGTTCCGGTCGACGCTGCGCTCCGCCCGGCTGTCCAGCCAGCTCGGGCTGTGGCTGGGCGTCGCGTTCGCGGTGTGCTTCCTGACCGGGCTGTACAGCCATGCCCTGCAGCACCCGGGACCGCTGGCCTGGCCGTCCCGGCCGACCTGGCTGTACCGGCTGACCCAGGGCGTGCACGTCGCCACCGGGCTGGCCTGCGTGCCGCTGCTGGGCGCCAAGCTGTGGTCGGTATACCCGAAGCTGCTGCGCTGGCCGCCGGTGGGTGGGGTGCGGCACGCGCTGGAGCGGGCCAGCGTCGCCGTACTGGTCGCCGCGGCCCTGTTCCAACTGGTCACCGGCCTGCTCAACGTGGCCCGTTGGTACCAGCCGATGGGGTTCTTCTTCACCACCGCCCACTACTGGACCGCCTGGCTGGCCATCGGCGCGCTGCTGGTGCACGTCGCGGTGCAACTGCCGGTGATCCGTCGGGAGCTGACCGGACCCGCCGCGCCGGCGCCAGCCGAGCCGGTCACCGGCGGCCTGACCCGCCGGGGCCTGCTGGCCACGGTGGCGGCCAGCGCCGGGGTCATCACGGTGGCCACGCTCGGCCAGACGGTGGGCGCGCTGGACCGGGTGTCGGTGCTCGCACCGCGGCGTCCCCGGCTCGGGCCGCAGCGGCTGCCGGTCAACACCAGTGCCGCCGCCGCGCGAGTCGAAGCGCTCGCGCTCGACCCCGGCTACCGGCTGCGGCTCACCGGCCCGGCCGGCACCCGGGCGCTGTCCCCCGCCCAGCTGGCGGCACTCCCCCAGCACACTGTCCACCTGCCGATCGCCTGCGTGGAGGGCTGGAGCGCGGACGCCGAGTGGACCGGGGTACGCATCGCCGACCTGCTCGAACTGGTCGGCGCGGGGGGCCGGCGGGCGCGGGTGATCTCGCTGCAGACGGGCAGCGCCTACGCCAGTTCGATCCTCGACCCGCCACACGCGCGCGACCCGGCCACCCTGCTGGCCCTGCGCCTGCACGGCGAACCGCTGGCCCTCGACCACGGCTACCCGGCCCGCCTCATCGCACCGAACCGGCCCGGTGTGCTGCAGACCAAATGGGTGGCCGCCATCCGGGCGGAGCCGGGATGAGAGCCGTCCGGGTCACCCTGGCGAGCATCGGGGTCGCGGTGATGGGCTACGCGGTGCTCGGCGCGGCCCGTACCCCGTCGATCATGCCGATCCGGCAGCTGCGCTTCGCGGCCGTGCTGCTGATCGCCCACGACGCCGCACTCGTGCCACTGTTCCTGCTGGCCGGGGTGCTGGTCCAGCGGCTGGTCCCGGCCGGCGCCCGGGCCGTCGTCCAGGCCGGGCTGATCTGCAGCGCTGCTGTCACCGTGGTGGCGTTCCCGCTGGTGTCGGGGCGGGGTCGGCTGGCGGACAACCCGTCGGCGCTGCCCCGGGACTACCCGCGCGGCCTGCTCGTCACGCTGTCGTTGGTCTGGCTGGCGGTCGCCGTGACGCTGGCTGTCCGGGCGGTGCGGTCCCGGCGCGGTCCGGGCCGTAAGGCTTCGGCAAGGATTCGTCCGGTACGGGACCGGCCATCAGCGCCGTAGGCTGGGACGATGCCAAGGGGTGCCCAGCGGGTCCTGGTCGTGGACGACGACCCCACGGTCAGTGACGTGGTCCGGCGCTATCTGGAGCGCGCCGGCTTCGCGGTCACCCAGGCCGGCGACGGGCCGGCCGCCCTGGCCCAGGCCGGCGCGGTCGACCCGGACCTGATCGTGCTGGACCTGATGCTGCCCGGCATCGACGGCGCGGAGGTCTACCGCCGGATCCGGGAGAGCGACACCGGCACTCCGGTGATCATGCTGACCGCGCTGGGCGAGGAGACCGACCGGATACTCGGCCTCCAGATGGGCGCGGACGACTACGTGACGAAGCCGTTCTCGCCCCGGGAACTCGTCCTGCGGGTGCAGTCGGTGCTGCGCCGCAGCGGCGGGCCGGCCAGCCCGGCCGGCACGCCGCCGGTGCTGGTCGACGGCGGCCTGCACCTCGACCTCGGACGCCGGCTGGCCCGGCTGGACGGCGCCCCGCTGACCCTCACGGTGCGCGAGTTCGACCTGCTCGCCTTCCTGATGGGCCAGCCGGCGCGGGCGTTCACCCGGGCCGAGCTGCTGGAGACGGTCTGGGGCTGGAACTTCGGCGACCAGTCGACGGTGACCGTGCACGTGCGACGGCTGCGGGAGAAGGTCGAGCCCGATCCGGCCCAGCCCCGGCGCATCGTCACCGTCTGGGGCGTCGGGTACCGCTACGAGCCGTGGCCGCCCGATGCGTGACACGCTGCTCATCCTTGCCGTGGCCATGGGCGGCGCGCTGGCGGTCGGGCTGCCCGGGGCGCTGCTGCTGCGGGCGCTGCGCGGCCGGTCGGTGACCGTGCACCTGTACGTCCTGCTGGCCACCACCGTGCTGGCGGTGACAGTGGGCGTGGTGGCCATCGCGCAGGCCATGTTCATCTCGCCGCACGACCGTACCGCGCTGTTCCTGGTGATCAGCGCGTCGGCCCTGGTCAGCCTGGCCATCGCGTGGTGGCTCGGGCACCGGCTGGCAGCCGACGCGGTGTGGGCCAGCCGGTTGCGCGCCGAGGAGCGGCGGGCCGAGACCAGCCGGCGGGAACTGGTCGCCTGGGTATCGCACGACCTGCGCACCCCGCTGGCCGGGCTGCGGGCGATGGCCGAGGCGCTGGAGGACGGCGTGGTGGCCGACCCGGACACCGTGCAGCAGTACTACGTGCGCATCCGGGCCGAGGCCGACCGGATGGCGCAACTGGTGGACGACCTGTTCGAGCTGTCCCGGGTCCAGGCCGGTGCGATGCGACTGTCGATGTCCCGGTTGGCGCTGGGTGACGTGGTCTCCGACGCGCTGGCCTCGGCCGCCGCGGTGGCGCAGGCCCGCCGGGTCCGGCTGGTCGCCGCCGAGCACGGCTGGCCCACGGTGTCGGCCAGCGAACCGGAGCTGTCCCGGGTGGTGGCCAACCTGCTCAGCAACGCCATCCGGTTCACCCCGTACGACGGAACTGTGCGGATCAGTGCCGGCAACGGCGGGGACGGTGTCTGGCTGGCGGTTGCGGACACCTGTGGCGGGCATCCCCGAGGCGGACCTGCCCAGAGTCTTCGACGTGGCGTACCGGGGCGAGCCGGCGCGGACCCCGGATCCCCGGGCCGGCAACGGCGGCGGCCTGGGCCTGGCCATCGTGCGCGGCATCGTCGAGGCGCACGGCGGCCGGGTGGACGTCGCCAACACCGGTGTCGGCTGCCGCTTCGTGGTCCACCTGCCGACCAGCTGAACTCCGGAGCGAGCCCGGGCGCTCGGCTCCGGCCAACCGCGGGATCCGAATCCGTCGGCGACTGACCTAAACGAACGCAGCCGAGTGGTCGGTGGCCCATTGGCGGAACGTGCGCGCCGGCCTTCCGAGGAGATCGGCGACCGACGAGGTTACGTAGGCAGGGTGCCCCATCGTCGCGTCCCAGGCCGCCAGCAGCATGTCCACGACCGGGCGGGGCCAGGTATCCGCCGTGGCGCGCCGGAACTCGTCGGGTGAGAGCTCCTCGAAGGTGAGGTCACGACCGATGGCGGCGCCGATGATGTGAACCTGCTCGGCCTGACTCAGTGACTCCGGCCCCGTGAGGACGTAGTCCCCTGCGGTGTGACCCTCGTCGGAGAGTAGCCGGGCAGCAACCGCCGCGACGTCACGGTCGTCGACGGGCGCGGTCCTGGCTGCGCCGTAGGGCCAGCGGATCGGCTGTCCACTTCGGATCGTCGCAGCCCACCAGTTGAGCGCGTTCGAGGCGAACATTCCCGGCCGGACAACTGTCGAGATGGCGCCGGTGTCCGTGATCAGCTGCTCGATGTCCGCGTGGAGTGTGGCCATCGGGTTCGGTTGCTGGAAGAACGGATGCGGCGTGCGATGAGGCGCAGACAGGAAAACGATGCGCCCGGCGTGGCGGGCCATTCGCTCGACAGCTGCGGGAGCGGCGGCGAACGGCAGCGTCCACACCAGGAACACGGCGCTCACGTCGCGCAACCCCTTCTCAAGGGAGTCGGGATCGGTGAGGTCGCCGTGGACGACCTCGACCCCGTCGGGCAGGGCCGCCGTCGCTGGCTGGCGGGTGAGCGCTCGGACGGGCACGCCCGCTGCCAGCAGGTGATCGACCACCATCCGGCCGACGCGGCTGGTGCCGCCGGTGACCAGGACAGGGTGCGACTCGGCTCGCGTCATGGCACCTCCCGTGGGACCTGGTGAACACTACCTGCCGAGCCGACCGGCTCACCGGCTGTCGCTCAGTTGGCCGGTACCGCGCCGCCGGTCTGCCAGGCGGTCCAGGCGACGTTCCAGTCGCCGTAGCCGTCCCAGGTCGGCATCGTCGGTCCACCGGTGTTCGTGTACTCGACCACGTCACCGAGCTGCGCGAAGTCGAAGTAGGCCTTGGCGTCGGCCTCGTTGAGGTTCGTGCACCCGTGTGAGGTGCTGCGCTGCCCGATGTTGCCCCCGTTCCAGCTGGCCGCGTGGACGAACTCGCCGGAGTTGGTGACCCGTACCGACCATGGCACCTGCTCGTCGTAGCCCGGACCGACCATGTGCTCAACCGCATCCTTCGCCATCACGACCTTGACGCCGTTGAACGTCGGTGTGCTCGCCTTGCCCAGCGAGACCGGGAAGTCGAAGACCTGCTTGCCGTCGGAGGTCACCACCATCCGCAGGGTGCTGCCGTCGACCTTGCCGATGTTCGCCGCCCCGGTCGCCATGTCCAGGGTCAGGCTGTTGTCGAACACCAGACCGGCCCCCGCCGACCGGCCCTGCACCGGTAGGTCCAGGTGGATCGAAGCGTGTGCCGGCCAGTAATCGGCCGGCCGATAGTGCGCCTCCAGCGGATACCCGGCATAGATCGCGGACTTCTCGAAGTACCACGAACCGGCGACCGGCGCCCCGTTGACGGTAACCCGGGTCGCCGAGCTGAACTCCTTCGCGTTCGTGACCGGCGCCGACAGGTACGCGATGATCGGCATGCCCACCCCGTACGTTGTTCCGTCCTTCTCGAAGAGCCGAACGTGTACCGGCTTGCCGGACGGGACCGGCGACGCTGACGGCGACACGCCGCCGACCGAAGTCCCCGGCGCCGCCGGCTGCCAGGAAGCCCTCGGCGGGTTCGCGCCGCACGCCGCCAGCTCCAGGCCGAGCACGACCAGCAGCACCGCAAACCGCCAACGATGAGAACGACTCATGGTCACCACAATGCCCGCCAGGCGCGCTCGTCGCCACCTGTGCCCAGTCCCACGCTGGCCGCACCGCGGCGGGGGCTTCACTGTGACGGTAACCCGCACGGGCAGCAACGGCCGCGGAGCCACCCGGAGCTGGGCGATGCCGTTCCGCAGGCAGCCAATCCGCCATGATCAAGAACGCATCTGGTAGTCCAGCCCGGGACCATTCCGTGGACGATGATCGATCGGCGTTGTCGAGGGCGGTTGTGCGCTGTTTGTCACTAGTTGGCCCGTTCGTCAGCCGTTGCGAGTGCGGATGCGGTGAGCGCTGTGACAGACTTCGATGCCTAGGATTGGGTCGATCCCGACGATCAGGTCGCAGGGATAGGTACACCCGGCTACGGGGCGCAGGAGAGGCGGAGCCCATGGTGGGCGGCGACGGTGGCCCGGATCTGGCCGGTCGGGAACGCCGGACAGAAAGGCCGGCCGATGGGGCAGGCAGCGGGTCGCCGGCGGACCGCAACCCGTCAAGCTCGCCGGCCGAGGAGTTCCCGCCGCTGGTGCTACGGGCACAGACTCTGGCCCAGCGGGCCGGCTTTCCGCTCACCAGGCAACAAGCAGGCCCTGCCGGCCCGTCCGCGTCTCTGCCCGGGGTCGGCAGATTCCTGGCCATGCTGGCGGCCGGATGCCTCGGCGGCAGGATCGGCGAGCTGGGTACCGGCGTCGGGATCGGCGCCGCATGGATGGCCAGTGCCATGCCTGTCGACTGCGTCCTCATCACCGTGGAAATCGACCAGTACCGGGCCGCCACGGCACGCGAGGTGCTCTCTGCCGACCCGCGGGTCGAGGTGATCACCGGCGACGCAGTCCGCGCGCTGTCCACCCGAGCGCCGTTCGACCTGCTCTTCTCCGACGGCGGCGCAGGACAGGACCAAGCCGCCCTGGTGGACCTGTTGCGCATGGGCGGCCGCATCGTCAACGACGATGTCACCCCGCGCAAAGCGCTCCCGCCCGGCTCGCCGTTCCTGACCGGCGACCCGAAGCGCCGGTTCTTCTTCGGCGACCCCAGACTGGTATCGACCGAGGTGGTACTCCCCGACCTGCAGAACTCACTCCTGGTCGGCACCCGGATCCGCTGACCTCACCACCGGCCGCCCGACAGCGGCGGGTTGGTGACAACCTAGGCCTGATGGCCGAGTTGTTGCAGGACGCTCATCCGGTCCGGGACGCCCCAGTGTTCGACCAGCCACCCGTCGGCGAACCGGGCTATGTCGATAACGTCGATGCTGATCGGCTTGCCGGTGGGTGGGTAGCCGAACTGCCCGGTGCCGTTGTCGGTGCCGCGGGCCCGGACCCGCAGCCACACCCTGTCGCCGACCTGGGCCGCGTCTTCGACGGTGTAGTGCAGGTCCGGGATGCCGGCCCGCAAGGCCTGGACGAATCCCTTGAACTGCTCCCGGGTGACGGTCCGACCGGGATGGGCGTCCGGGGCGAACTGGTGCTCGATGATCTCCGGTGCGACGAGTTGGTCGGCCGCGTCCAGCCGGCCCTTGGTGAAGACTTCGTCGAAGAGCCGGGTGAAGGCCTCGATACTCATGATCGCTCCTAGTTGACGGGGCGCCGCGTGGCTAGAGCCATCGGCGCACGCGGGACTGGTAGTCGGTGTAGGTCTGGCCGAATCGCCCGGTGAGGTACTGCTCTTCGGGGCGGATGACCAGTTGGCGCACGACGACGATGACGAGCGGCCACAGTGCCAGTGGCCACCAGGAGCCGATCAGTAGCGCCAGGCCGAGATAGGCGATGGCCAGGCCGGTGTACATCGGGTTGCGGGACAGCCGGTAGGGGCCGCCGGTGAGCAGGGCGGCGACCGGGTGGTGGGGCACGATCGTGGTTCGGTGCCGGATGACGGCAGCCACGCCGGCAGAGCTCAAACCCAGGCCGAGGGCGGCGACCACCGCCCCGGCGACCGCGGTCGCCGGACGCCCGCCGAGCGGGAGCGCGGCCACGCTGTTGATCGCCGCGCCGCCGGCCAGACCGGCGGCGTAGTACAGCGGCGGCGGTATGAAGATCACTCGGGCGCCGTGTGGTGCCGCTGCGTTCGTCGACATCCCCGCTCCTTCGGTAGAGGTTAACTCTAACTAATAGTGCACTACACTCACCCGGTGGGTGTCAAGCGGCGGTACGAGTCGACACATCGTCAGGAGCAGGCCCGACAGACCCGGCAGGCGATCCTGGACGCGGCCGCGGCTCTGTTCGTCGAGCCGGGCTACGCGGCCACTGCGCTGACGGCCATCGCGGCCCAGGCGGGAGTCGCGATCCAAACCGTGTACAAGATCTTCGGCAGCAAGCAGGCGCTGCTGTCTGCGCTGGTCGACGTCACGGTGGCCGGCGACGACGAGCCCGTGGCGCTGTCCGACCGCCAGTTCGTCGCCGACATCCGGGCGCTGAGCGACGCCCGCGCAAAACTCGACCGCTATGCCCGGCACCTCGCCGACACCCACGCCCGGCAGGCCCAGGTGATGCTCGCCCTCGCCGCCGCCGCGACCGCCGACACCGAAGCCGCGGCAATCTGGCGCAAGAACCTCCACGAACGCCGCAACGGCATGACCATGTTCGCCGCCGATCTGGCCTCCACCGGCCAACTGCGGCCGGAGCACACCATCGACACCGCAGCCGACGTGCTGTGGCTGGCCATGGACGTACGCAACTACGACTGGCTGGTCCGCCAGCGCGGCTGGCCGCCCGAACGCTTCCAGCGCTGGTACGTCGACACCGTCGCCGCAGCGCTCCTCACCCCGCCAGGATCGCCGACGCCGGCACAGGTCACTTGAACAGGTGCCCTGACATCGGTCCCGGGCACGAACAGGTCCAGCAACTCAAGGCCCCGATGGGGTACAGAACGCTACGATCGCCAGCGGGCGCAACCACCGACCGGCATGATCATGCGTCAGCGGATGTCCAGGAGGTAGCGATGCGCAACGAAGCCATGCAGCGGTTGGACGTACTGGTCGGGTCGTGGCAGACGACGATGCGCAACGCTTGGTTTCTGGAGCCAGCCGACCGGGAGGTGCCTGGCTCGGCGACGGCCGAGTGGCTCGGCGACGCCTTTGTGGTCTTTCGCTGGACGATGGAGGGCGACCTCGGACCGGCCACCCGGGAGATGGTGTTGGTCCTCGGTCGCAGCGACGCGCGCAACGCCTACACCGCGCTGTACCACGACGAACGGGGCGTCTGTCGGGTCTTCGCAATGACATTCAACGACTCGCGCTGGCAGCTGGATCGCGAAGACCCTGACATGTTCCAGCGGTTCATCGCTGACGTGGGGCCGGACCGGATCGCGGGGCGCTGGGAGGCGTCCGATGATCTCGGATCAACCTGGCGCAGAGACTTCGATCTCGTCTTCGAGCGGACGTCACAGCGCTGAGGGCACCTCCCACCGGCCATACGTCAGCGGACGATGACCAGGTTGGCCATGTCGACGACGGGCCGGAAGCCGAGGGCGCCGTAGATCTTGTTGGAGGTCGGGTTTGCCTGGTCGGTGAACAGGCAGACCCGCGCACCCCCGGCCTGGATCCGTCGGGAAACCGCGGCTACCGCGTTGCTGGCCCAACCGCGCCCGCGCTCGGCCGGCGGAGTGTAGACCGGGCCCAGCCGCGCGACCCCGAACGAGGGCGGACTGGCACCTGTGAGGTGTACCGGCTGCCCAGTCTGATCGACCCAGAACGACAGCCATCCGGATCGGAGACGGCGCAACATCTCCGCACGGTCAGGTACCTCATGCACACCGGCACCGCGCGGCCGGCCCGCCTGTTCGTCGGCATCACCGGCGAACGCAGCGAACCACTCCGTCACCAGCTCCACGTCATCCTCAGTCGCGGCCCGCAAACCGCCGGGAACATGCGCCGGCCCTGTCAGCTCGCCGAGTTCATGCAGCCGCGTATGCCGGTCGACCTCGACCCGACCGCCGCCGAGCCGGGCCACCTGGTCGGCGAACAATGCAACGGCCGGCAGGGCCCCGTTGACCGCGAGCACTTCTTCCCCGCGCTCATGCAACGCGAGGGCAAGGGCGACGGCCGCCTCGTCCGGCATCGGCAGCAGGAATGGCGGGTACGGCGCAGACAGCGCCGTACGCATCCCGGCACCGACCACCGTGCCGAACTCGTCCCTGACCACCAGCCACCAATTGCGGTCAGGCTGTCCGATCCCCTCGGCCCGCCGCGCCAACAGCCTGTGCGCAACCGTGGTCACGACTGTGCTGACTACCGGGTCGGCGGCCAGGTAGTCGCCAGCTGCGGCAAGGAACTCGCCCGGATCGCTACGGAACTGCATGCGCGGTCCGGCCTCCGGACTTGGACTCACGTGCACAACCTACCCACCGCACTGCCATACCAGCATCCCGATTCCACCCCTCAGGAGCTGCGAACACCGGATCAACACCGAACTCCACGAACTGCTGGACCAATACGGCTGGGTCGAGTGGTTGGGCCGGGTGTTGAGCCCGATCGGTGTACCCCTTCACTGTTGAAGGGACGCGAGGCGGGCGACTTCGTCCTGCGAAAGCCGCAGCGCACCCGCGGCTACGTTGGCGACCAGGTGATCGGGGTTGCCGGTGCCCGGGATGGCCAGTACGTGCGGCCCCTGTTGCAGCGTCCACGCCAGTCGGACCTGGGCGGCTGTCGCTGCGTGCGCGCGGGCGACGGCGAGGATCTCTTCGCTGTCAGCGCCGCTCGTACCCGCTTCGCGTCCGGCACCGGCGATGGCGAAGAACGGCACGAACGCGATGCCCTGTTCACCGCACGAGCGCAGGAATCTGTCACTGTCCGGGTGCCGCGCGCCGATGCCGTACCGGTTCTGCACGCAGACCACCGGCGCGATGGCCTGGGCCTCGGCAAGCTGCTCGGGTCTGACGTTGGACAGGCCCAGGTGGCGGATCAGGCCGGCGCCGCGCAGGTCGGCCAGCGCGGCGAAGTGATCGGCGATGAAACCAGCACCATAGACACGCAGATTCACCACATCGAGGCGATCGCGGCCGAGCTGGCGCAGGTTCTCCTCAACCTGGCCGCGCAACTGCTCCGGCGCAGCCCAGGGCAGCCACCCACCGCAGGGATCCCGGCCTGGTCCGACCTTGGTGGCGATGACCAGATCATCCGGGTACGGGGCCAGAGCGCTATTGATCAGCTCGTTGGCGGAACGCAGCCGCGAAAAGTAGAACGCTGCGGTGTCGATGTGGTTCACGCCGAGCTCCACCGCACGACGCAGCACCATGATGGACTGGTCGCGGTCGGTTGGCGTGCCAGATTCGAATGCGGCGCCGCCCGTCAGCCGCATTGCGCCGAGTCCCATCCGGTTGACGGTCAAGTCGCCGAGCGTCCAGGTACCCGCGGCCGCCGCGGTGATCGCGTCTGGGGTCATCGTGGAAGTATTTCAGCCGACACCGCCGCCAAATCGCCGCGGCTTCAACCAGCATCCGCATATCGGCACGACCCGATGCCCGGCCCGAACTCCTGGCGAGGCACCAGGCGACGACATCGCCACCGAGAAGACAGCGTTCTCGACGATCACCGCACGCATCGTCCAGCGCGCCGTTGCCGCCGGCCGCCTCCGTGAAGACTTTCAGGTTGACGACTTCATCCTCGTCACCCGTGGCGCCATGGCAAACATGACCGGCGCCGGCAACTGGCGCAGGCACGTGACGCTCGTACTCGAGGGCATCTACGGATGCTGACCGTGATGCCGACGTCGCTCGCCAATGGCTTGCAGCGCGATAGCTCCCAACGTATCTAGATCAGTCGGTGGGAGGCCCGGCCGTCTACCGCCGGGTGAAAGTCAGATGGGTGACGCCGCTCGGGGTCGTCACCGACTCGACGGTGAAGCGGTTCTCCAGGCTCTCCAAGCCGTCCCAGAGGCGGACGCCCCGGCCCAGAACGATCGGGACCAGGACCACGTGCAGGTGGTCGATCAGGTCCGCCGCGAGGAACTGGCGAACCGTGCTCGGCCCACCGCCGATGCGTACGTCCAGACCGCCGGCCGCGTCACGCGCCCTCGCGAGCGCCTCTGCCGGGCTCGCGTCGACGAAGTGGAAGCTGTTGCCGCCCGCCATCTCCAGGCTCGGCCGCCGGTGATGAGTCAGCACGAAGACCGGTGTGTGGAACGGCGGATTGTCACCCCACCAGCCCTTCCACTCCTCGTCCTGCCATGCGCCCCGTTGCGGCCCGAACTTGTTGCGACCCATGATCTCCGCGCCGATGCCCGGCCCCCATGCCGCGGCATACGCGTTGTCGACACCCTCGCTCCCGCCCTCCTTCCCATTCATCGACCGGAACGCGCGGGTCCCGAAGAACCACTCCATGAGCCGCCCGCCCGCGTGCCCGAACGGCGCGTCCAGGCTCTGCCCCTCGCCCGTGCCGAAACCGTCCAGCGAGACCGCGAAGTTGTGCACCCGTACCTTCGACATGTCCTCACTCTAAAGCGTGTCTCCTCGTCATCCCGCCACAGGCACAGTCTGGCGGCAGATCCGGATGCCGCGAGGGAACGCCGACCGTCAGACGTCGTCGACTCGATCACGAGCTACCGCCGCCCAAGCCGCTCGCTGAGGGTGTCGCGCAGATCGTTGGGCAATCCTTCGATCTTGATCAACCTGGGCAGTAGCCGCGGCTCGGTCATATATGCCCGGAAGGCCTGCGCGATCGTCACCCCGTGGGTCGGGCGGTCCCGCACGGTCACCGGGTCTCCGGAACACACCGAGCCGGGTTGTAACACCCGCAGGTAGGCGCCCGGCCGGATTGCCCGGGTGAAGGTCTTCACCCAGCGGGGCTCGCCCATCTTGCGCTGGAACGTGACGCACGGGATGCGACCGAAGGTCGGTTGGAGGATCAACCGTGGACCGATGTGCCACTCCTCGCCGATGACCGCGCCGTTGACGTCGACACCTTCGGTCGTCAGGTTCTCGCCGAAGAGACCGTTCGCCAGTCGGCGACTCAGCCGCGCCTGCCACCAGTCGTAGTCTTCCCGGGCGTAGGCGTAGACGGCCTGGTCGTCGCCGCCGTGGTGCGCTGTGTCGAAGATCTGGTCACCCACCAGGCCGCTGTGCAGCCCGGTGGTCTTCGGCCCCGGCGCACGCACGAGGACCAGGCGGTCAACCGGCCGCTTGTTGATGCCCGTGACACCAACGCCGTTGGCCGGGTTCGGCTCCGGCACCGCCAGGTTGACCGAAATGATGCTGCCCATGCCGGCAAGTTGACGACCCTGGCCGGCGCGCGCCGGACAATTTCCGCCATCCGATCCGTACCCGGTCACCGGGTCACGGTAGCGGCTGGCGCCTGACGCGGCGACCTGATATGCAGCCCGACGTCTCAGCATCGGGCCGTCGCACCTATCACCGTGCGACCCGTGGCAGATCCGCGCACCGTTCCGGCGGCCCGCAGCCCTCAGGTGAGCGCCGGATTGCCGCTGCCGTTCCCGGCCAGCTGCAGAACTGTGCCCAGCCCGTGCACCGGGCCGTCGGTACGCGGCAGGATCAACGTTCGAATCTGCAACGCGACTCCGCCGATGTCGTCCCTCGGGTTGTCGCCGACCATCAAGGCGTGGCTGCCGGCAACCTCGAGCAGTTCCAGCGCGCGGGCGTAGATCGCTGGATCGGGCTTCACCAGACCCACCTCGAACGACAGCACGACACCGTCGAGTAGAGCACTCACACCCGTCCGATCGAGAAGCGGTCGGATGTCCAGCCCGATGTTGGACAGCACGACGGTCCTGACGCCGCGCGACTTCAGCTCCCGAAGGACAGGAAGGGTGTCGTCGAACGGCACCCACTGATCCGGCATCACCTCGTACAGCGCCGCGATCAGATCGGGTTTGATGCCGGGATACAGGGCGACCGTCCTGCTGAAGACATCCCGATGCCGATCCTGGCTGAGATCGCGCTCGCTGCGGGGATCGATGCTGTGGGCGTGCTGCCAGATCTGGTCAAGGTACTCACGCAGCCCCGCGAGCCAGCCGGCGCCCAGGTCCGGCGTCGGGTCTGCCTGCTCCGCCAGGAGGCGAAGAGCGGCGTCGATCCAACGACCGGCGTCGCCGCCCTCGACCAGCGTGGAGTGGAAGTCGAAGATGACACCCTTGATCGGTTCGGGAACCGTGTCGATGAGCATGCCGCAGCCTATCCGTCACACCTCGGGCCACTCACCACCAGACGGCAACGTCGATCGTCGAGGTAGCTGGCGATCGGGTCCTCGACATGTCTGCGGAGCGGGTCGTCACGATGGCGGTGGCGCAGCGCGGCGCTCGGCTCGCGGCACATCAGGACGCCGGCGGCGGGACGTTCCTGGATCATCGCCTGGCCAGCGACCTGCTCTAGTCTGGAGGCGTGCTTGTAGCAGGCAGCCGAAAGCGAAGCCAGCCGGCGCCACCCCATGTCGTCTTCGAAGTACTGACCGACCCGGATCAGGATCCTGTCCGCCCGTGGCTGATGCTCTTGGACGATGAGCAACCACCGCAGCTGATCGAAGCCGAGAAGCCGAATTTCCTCGTCTGGTCGTCGCTGTGGGACAAGCGGCCTGACGCCCAGGTCCGCTTCGATCTGTCCGCCGACGGCGCAGGGGGGACGCTGCTGCGGTGGACCCTGCTTGTCGCCGAGCCGCTGCCGGATCCGTCCCTGCTCGGACACCTACGCAAGCGGCTCAACGAGCTGATCAACGCGAATCTGCGGTACACGTTCGGGCAGTAGTCAGTCCACCCGGTCGCGCGACGCCAGCAGGTGACGTGGCACAGCAGGTCCTGTCGCGGCGCCCGGTCGACGGCAGCTCCGCGCACCTGAGCTGTGGGTCAACGGGCTCTGATGGTCTTGAGTACCGCGGTCAGGGTCTGAGCGATTTCCGTGTCGGTCGCCCCAAGCCGGCGCCCGGCCTGAACATATTCCTGGGCCTTGATGGTGAGGATGTCGGTGCGGGCGTCTTGTGGGAGGGCGGCGGCGGGCGCCACCCTGGTACCGGCGGCCCGTCTGGTGGTCACCAAACCGGCCGCCTCCAGCTCTTGGTATGCGCGTGCGACGGTGCCATTGGCCAGACCGAGGTCGGCGGCGAGTTGCCGGACCGGCGGTAGCCGCTGGTCAGGTCCGAGGACTCCGAGGCTGATCAGCTCGGCGATCTGTTGGCGGACCTGTTCGAACGGGGGGACGGCGGAGCGATTGTCGATCCGGATCGCCGGGTCGGTGGTCACCGGGCTGTCACGTTGGTGGTGCTGCCGGCCTCAGGGCGGGTCGATGTCCTGAGCGGGGTGGCCGGATCAAGGACCAGCGCGCCGGCGTAGCGCGCGAAGATGACCAGGCCGATGCCGGACAGCACTGCCAGGCCGATGCCCCAGGCGGGCGACCCGCCGCTACGCCAGTCCAGCTGGCTGTCGGCATACCAGAAGCCGAGCGCGGTGAACACCAGAGCGAACAGCGCCACGCAGCTGTGCATGATCCGGTGAACAGCTGCCTGCCGCCATGCCTCGTCGGCTGCGCGTTCGGTTTCGTCGGCGCCCGTCTGTGCACTGCGCGCGATCAGCCACGCGGTCACCATGGCGAGAACCACGACGACAGCCAATGTCACTTTGGTGCTGACCAAGCTGACCGGGGCCGACTCACCGAAGTACTGGTTCTCATGATCGGGGCGATCCGGAAGCCGCAGTAGCGCGAAGCTCTGGATACCGCCACCCAGCAGCAGGATGACCCCCAAGACCGGGCTGGACAGATAGTCACGCAGCCGGCGAGGACGCAGGCTCGCCACCCCACGACTGCGCAACGGACGCGCCGTGACAGCCTCCCCCGCCAGCGTGCCGACCACCATCGCCAACGCCAGGACCACCGGCGCCAGATCGAACAGATAGGTACGGGTCAACGCGAAGCCGAGCCCGGCCCCGATGGCCAAGCCCGTCATCCTGCAACCTCCACCAGCAGTCACACCGGGCCCCCTTGTATCGAGTCGTTGATACAAAGAGTAGCGGATCGGCTCGTTTGTATCAACTACTCGATACAAGGGCCTCAGACCGGGATCGTATGGCCGAGGTCCGAACCTGTCCGCTGAGCTGGTCGGCGAGATCGCCATCGCCTGCGGGTACCCCGTCGCTGTGACCATGCCCCGCGACCCGGCCGGCGGACGTCGGCGTGCTTCAGGCTCCCGAGAGCCTGATCCAGGCCGTTCCTGCGTCAGATTGCCCATTGATCGAGGTGATGCTGTCGTTGTCCGCCGAACGACCAGGTAACGATCTTGCAGCGGCCCGGCGGGCTTGCGCCGGGCTCCTAACATTCGCGTGGCATTCATCAACGTCCTCTCTGGAGTATCGATGCGTAGGTTCCTCGTTCCCCTCGCCGCCCTGCTCACCACGGTCAGCCTGGCCGCGTGCAGCAGTGCGGCGACGTCCGGCACAGCGGCGCCCACCGCAGCGCCCACCGCGGTGCCCGGCACGACCGGCGCCGGCCCGGCCGCGACCTCGACCGCCACGGCCGGGGGTGGCGATCCGTGTGCGTTGATCACCATGGACGACGCCAAGAAGATCCTCGACGCCAAAGAAGTCAGCCCGGGCAAGCGGCTCGACCTCGACGACAATTCGAGCTGCCTGTTCGACTCGGTGTACGTGCCCGGTACGCTCATCAAGTCGATCACTGTCGGGTACTACCCGAAGCTTCAGACGTCCGCCGACCTCAAGACCCTTGTCGACGAGGGCGTGGACGAAAGCGACGGGAAGCAGCCGGCGAAGAAGCTCAGCGGGCTGGGCGACGAGGCGTACTTCGTGCCGGGGCTGGGCGAGGTGTTCGTCCTCAAGGGCGGCCGGGTGTACGCCACGCTGGCCAACATCAAGGGCAACCCCGAGGCGACGGTGACCCTGGCCGCGAAGCTGCTCGTCGCTCACCTGTAACCCGCACGGGCCACCGGACGTCGGTCAGGCGGGCAACTGCACGGCGAGCGGGTCGTCCCCCGGGAGTAGGTAGGACCCGGAGTTCCGGTCGCTGATCGTCCGGAACGGCCGATAGCATCTGCGCATGGGCACCCTGACGGTGAACGGCTACCGGATCGAACCCCTGACCATGCGGACGTGGGACGCGTTCGCGGACCTGGCCGAGCGGCACAACGGCGTGTGGGGCGGTTGCTGGTGCACGTACTTCCACCTCCACCCGGACCCCAAGGAGGAGCGCCGGGCGCTCGGCCATCGCGAGTTCAAGCGGCGTCTCGTCGAGGCCGGTCGCGCGCACGCCGCCCTGGTATTCGACGATGACGTCGCGGTCGCCTGGGCCCAGTTCGGGACGGTCCCAGAGCTACCGAACATCCACCACCGCAAGGAGTGGGAGCAGGGCGTCGCCCAGCTGCCGGACTACCGGATCACGTGCCTGTTCGTCGACCGCGGATACCGGCGGGCAGGAATGGCCGCCGTCGCCGTGCGTGGTGCACTGGCGCTGATCGCCGCGGCGGGAGGCGGCCTCGTCGAGGCGTACCCGCACGACCTGCCCGAGGGCAAGAAAACCTCGGCATCGTTCCTCTACAACGCCACCCGGACCATGTACGAGCGGCTCGGGTTCAGCTACGAGCGCTCCAAGGGCAAGGGCAACTGCGTGATGAGCGTCGTCGTCCCGGCCGCCACGTCCTGACCGGCAGCACAAGCGAACTATGCGGGCAGCCCCCGCACCGGGGACACCCGTCGTAGGTGCACGAGCACGTCGAACGCCTCGGGCAGGGAGGTGACGGCGAGGTATTCGGCGGCGTCTCGGGACGGGTCGTAGACGCCGCTGATGACGCGCAGTTTGGCGGGGCCGTCCCACCGGCGGTGCAGTTCGCTGCCGCGCAGGTCCAGCCAGTGGGCTGCCTGCGCCGCGCCACCGAGCTGGGCGTCGAGCCAGTCGGGGCTGGGTTCCGGGACAGTGGCGACGCCGAGGTCGCCGTGGTGGAAACCGATTGCCACGGACACGTATCGCGTGTGGTGGTGGCGCAGCAGACTGCCGACTGTGGGTTGGGGGCCGCGTCGGGGCGTCAGGCCGAGACTGGCCGGGGCGGCCGAGGTGTGCGCGATGGCGTCCCAGTAGGCCGTGCGGTAGCCCGTTCGGCGCTGGTTGTCGATGATCGTCTGGGCCCATACCTGGGCGTCGCCGGCGTAGTTGTCACGTCCGGCGACGCTGCGTTCGTGGAAGTCCACGATGGAGCGCATCTTGGCCAGGACGGCGCTGTCGGGCAGTTCTTCGACGATCGCGAGCGCGTCGTGGGCGTGTTCGGCGAAGGGCCGGCCCGGGTGCAGGCCTCTCGCGCGCTGCACGTGCTCGTCAATGTCATGCGCGCTGCGGATCGGGTCCAGGTGGGCGGCCAGCTCGGCCAGCCGGTCTGCCGCGGTGCGGCGGACGTGGCCGAGTATGGCGTCGTAGTCGGCGGACACCGCCTGCGCGGGCTTGACCGCGAAGATCCGAATGAGGTCGTCCGGGTGGTCCAGGTTGTAGGCGCGGATCCACTCCAGCGCGGCAGCCATTTCGGCGGTACGCCAAGGACGCCAGGCGTTTTCCAGCGCTGAGGCGGCGGTGCCCGCGCCGCCGGTGACGTATGCGTCGAGCGTCGTACCGACGGTTGCGTTGTCCTGCAGGGCCAGCGCGCGGAAGCCGTACGTGCGGGCCAGCCGGCGGAAGAGTTGGTCGCGCACGTCGAAGGTCTCGTGGGCGAACCTCGTGGACTCACCGAGCCCGACGATCGTCGCGCCGGTGGCGATCGTGTCCGCCAGCTCGTCGAGCGCGGTCTCGGACAGCGGGCTCATCGTGGCCATGCGTCTCCCCCCGATCGAGGTTGTTACACCGATCGGTGCAGAAGATACTCCGATCGGTGTAGTCGATGCAAGCAGCTGTGTACCCGAGTAACCTCGCCGAACGTGACGGACAGAAAGAAACCGGCCGGCCAGCCTGACAAACGCCGCGCCATCGTGGCCGGCGCGCTGACCCTGTTCGCCCGTGACGGCTACACCCGCGCCGGCCTGGACGCGATCGCCGCCGAGGCGAAGGTGTCCAACCGCACCGTCTACAACCACTTCACCGACAAGGCCGAACTGTTCCAGACGGTGATCCAGGAGAGCACGCAGCGGGTCGCCGACACCATGGTCGACATCATCGACCGCCACCTCAGCAAGATCGTTGACCTTGAGGCGGACCTTGTCGACTTCGGACTGGCCTGGCTCTCCGTGCTGAGCTCCGAACTGGCCCCGCACTTCGCGCTCATCCGCCAGATCAACGCCGAGACCGAGCATATTCCGCCCGCCGCACTCAGACTCTGGCAGGAGACCGGCCCCGGCCGCACCCGGCGCGAACTCGCCGAACGCCTACGCCGCATTGCCGAGCGCGACGACCTCGCCATCGACGACCCCCTGCGCGCCGCCGGGCACCTGATGCTGCTCATCTCCGCCGACAACCTCACCGATCGAGCCGCCCTGAACGACAAGGAGGCGGTGCGAGCGATGGTCACCGCTGGCGTGCGTACCTTCCTCTACGGCTACCAGCGCTGAGATGACGTCTGCGGCCCGGACGGCCGGCACCAGTACGCAGATCGTTAACGGCGCCTCATCGTGGCGGTCTACCGGGCCCGTTGGCGTCGTAGTCCTGCCTGGCCTGTTGGACCGTTTCCAGGTGGGTGCCGGCCCAGTTGGCGAGGTGCTCGAAGAGCGGGGCGAGACTGCGACCGAGGTCGGTGATCTCGTACTCGACGCGGGGCGGGACCTCGGGGTGGTAGGTACGCACGATCAGGCCGTCACGTTCGAGTTGGCGCAGCCGCTGGGTCAGCACCTTCGGAGTGATCGTGGTGATCCGGCGCTCCAGCTCGACGAAGCGCTGCCGGCCGTATTCGTTCAGGGTCCACAGGATCGGCGTGGTCCACCGGCTGAAGACGATGTCCACGACCGGACCGATCGGGCAGGCTTCTTCGGGGACGACCGGCGTGCCTGCGGTTGGCTTGCCCGCCACGCGTCCCTCCCGTCCGATGCGCCCTTCGGCATAGTCACTTTCCTTTAGGTACCTACTATACCGATGGTGCTAGCGTCGCGCTGTCCCGAGAGCCAAGCAGTGGACTCGTTACCCGGCAAGGGAGCACATCGCATGATCGTAGTTACCGGAGCCACCGGAAACGTCGGCCAACCGCTCGTCCGAGCACTCGCGGCATCCGGCGAGAAGGTCACGGCAGTGTCCCGTCGGATCACCCAAGGCGCCACACCCGGGCGTGTGCGAATCGTGGCGGCGAATCTGACGCTGCCGGAGGAGCTCCGGCCCGCCTTCGAGGGCGCCGACGCACTGTTCCTCCACGACGGCGGCAACAGCGCCGAGGCGTTGCAGCCACGCAACATTCTCGACCTGGCGAAGTCCACCGGAGTGACAAGGGTGGTGTTGCTCTCCTCGCAAGGCGTCCGCACCCGACCGGAGTCCCACTCCCACGGCGTACTGATGCGTACTGTCGAAGACGCCGTGCAGCAGTCCGGTCTGGAATGGACGATCCTGCGGCCAGGTGGCTTCAACTCCAACGCATACGCATGGGCGGAAGCGATCCGTAACCGTCGGACGGTCATCGCGCCGTTCGGGGACGTCGGCATGCCGACGGTCGATCCCGCCGACATCGCCGACGTGGCGGCCGCGGCGTTGCGCGAGGAGAGTCACGTCGGGAACATCTATGAGCTGACCGGGCCAGCGCTCACCACGCCGCGACAGCGCGCCAGCGCGATCGGCGACACACTCGGCGAACCCGTCCGGTTCGTCGAACAGAGCCGCGAAGAGGCCCACGCACAGCTGCTGACGTTCATGCCCGCATGGGCGGTGGAAACCACGCTGGCCGTCCTCGGTGAGCCAACCGCCGCCGAGCAGCAGATCAGCCCCACAATTGAGCAGGTACTCGGCCGGGCGCCGCGCACCTTTGCCGACTGGGTGCAGGACCACGTCGCCGCCTTCCGATAGGACGGCCGGTACGGCGGTGGATCGTTGCCCGACGCCGGGACCGATCCACCGCCGTACCAACGGATGGATTGGCGAAGCCTCCGACAACGCACCGTCCACAAAGGATGGCCTGCCAGGACGAGCCGACGAGTAGTACACAACGCCCGAGCCGGCGCGACAGTAACGAGCCCTACCAGAGCCGCTGCTGACTGGCGGTCAACGCCCGCTCATCGGCGAGTTGCCAATCCGGCGCTCAGCCGTCCGAGCTGGGTGTATACCCGTACCCGCAGGCGAACGGCGCGCCGTCGGACCCGTTCTGGGCACACACCTCGACGGCCACCTTGTGCCCCTTGGTCACATTCGGGATATCGAAGTAGACCTCAGTGTTGACCCGCCTCCGTTACGCGCGTGGGCAACCACCTTACTGTCGATCCAGACCCACGCCTCGACGCCGACACCGTCCTTGCAGCCGTCATAGACGCTGGCGTAGTCGTCGCCGAACACGTCGCCGTAGTCGATGTAGCTGGCAGCGCCGTAGTTGGCACAGCCGCCGGGTCCGGGATCGGTGAAGACGCCGAAACTGTCGTCGGTGGCCCACGCCGGGGTGCCGGGTAGGAGGGGGGCGACGGCCGCCAAGCCGACCGCGCCGAGAGTGACGCCGATTCTCTGTCGTAGGTTCATTCCCTGTTCCTCTCCGTCGGCCCGCAGGCCCGTCCGCAGCACCTGGGCGTGACCCGGTAGGCGTCTTGTTGCCGAAGACGGCGTCCTCGGCATGGAGTCGGGTGGGCGCCACCGTCGACGTGGCCCATCGTTCGGAAGCTGCGACGCCTGCGCCGATGCCGTGTGAGTCAATGCGGCAGTCGCCCGTACCCCTGGTATATGCCCGGAAGGTTGTCCGGTGTCGGTGCGCGCCTATCGGACAACAACGTCCGGACAAAGCTGGTCAGCACACATCGCAGGAGTACAGGCAGAATACCGTCAATTGATCAGAATTGCGTCACCAGCACGTGACACCGGTCCGTCCGGTCACATGGGCCGGCATCCGGGCGGCCGAACCGCCCTATGCATCGGCGAGCAGGGTCCCAGGTCGTCGCGGATGGCGGGAAGTGGACTGCTGCGGTACTCGGTGGCCGCCACCCGGCGTAGCCGTCGTACCCCGTTCGCCGGGCGGGCTGCCGTTACCGGACATGCCCACGGTCTTTAGAGTGCAGGGGATGAACGAGCCGACGTCCAACCTCGACCTCGAACTGCTGGCCGCCCAACTCCGACGACACACCGACGACCTGTCGCTCTACGGCGCGATGCTGCTCAACGTGCTCTCGGCGGCGCTGCCGGCCGATCTGGTGCAGGTCCGACGCGAGAGCGGGCTACGGGCCCGGCTGCACCGCCGGTCCCCGGCCGTCCTGGGCCTGCGGATCAGCCTCGAACCCCGCCTGTACGACCTGGAACGCGCCGACGTGGGAGCCCGCCCGGTGACCCGCATCGGGCACCAGTCCGGCGGCGTCGTACTCTCCTCGAAACTGGTCAAGGTGGACGAGTGGTGCGCTGAACTGGCCCATGACCTGGTCGCCGTCGCCCAGACCCACGGCACCGCCCTGGCCGCGCTGCGGCGGCTGACCGAGCCGTGAGCCTCCTGCCGCGCCAGCCCAGCCGCTGCCTCGGCCCACGCCTCAGCCGGTCATCGGCATGACCATCGTCGGGTGCTCCGGCTGACGGTCGGGATGGGTGCGGCTCACCGCGGTACCCATCGCAAAGAACTCGATCGCGTGCTGGCCCCACTGCCAGGCCGACTCCTCGACCGTAACCCCGACGACCCCGTCGGCGCCGACCTGCTGGCCCTCGTACTGCATCCGGCTCATGGCCAGCTCGCGGGCGTCGTAGGCGGCCTGGGAGAAGTTCACCATCTCCATGTTCTGGCCCAGGTTGGACAGCATCTGCCGGAACGACATGTGCGCGATGTGGTAGACGCACGTGCCCAGCACCAGGGCGCGCGGCATCCAACCGTGCCGGTGCAGGGCCCAGAAGTCCTGGCCGGACAGGTGTGAGGTGAACGGTCGCCCCTGCGGGGTGCGGTACGACTCGCCGGCGGGCGCCTTGACCGCTGTCCCCACCGCCACGAATTCGAGTACCTCGGAGGCGAACGCGTAGTTCAGCGACCGGATCCGCACGCCGATCACACCGTCGGCACCGAGCGCGTCGGCTTCGGCCTCCATCCGGGCCATCGCCAGCTCCCGGCAGGCGTACATGGCCTGGGTCAGGACGGTCAACTCCTGGCTGACGCTCCATCGCGAGGCCTGGATGCCGACGTGGTAGATGCAGGTGCCCATCACCAGCCCGAGCGGCTCGAACCCGGCCTGGGTGGTGAGCACGAACTCGTTGACCGACAGGTCAGAGGTGAAGAACCGGCGACCCGCCTGCTGCGACCTTCCCAACCGGTCGAGGGCGGTCTGCGGCAACGGCTGGCGTTGCTGGGAAATCGGCCCGGTGCTCATACATCGACTCCTTCGTTGGTGACGCTCCGACCGCGCGCCAGCGGGAAGCCTATCCCCGTGGTGCACGTCCGGTCGCCGCTGCCCAGCACGGAAAGTGACGGTGCGCCGGTCGCCACCTCTGCGCCTCACTCGGCAACGATCCGGCACCCGGGCCGGATCCCATGGCCGTGGGCCCGGCCCGCTGGCGTGTTTAGAGATCACGACACCGGGTACAGATGTGCGCGTGCGTGTACTCGGGGGGCGGTACCGGCTGATCCGGTCCATCGGCGTGGGCGGAATGTCGCAGGTGTGGCAGGCATACGACGAGGTTCTGGACCGGGCCGTGGCGGTGAAGCTGCTCAACGAGCGGGAGGCCGCCGATCCGCTGGCCGTCGAACGGGTCCGCGCCGAGGCACGAAGCGCCGCCCGGCTCAATCACCCCAACGCCGCCGGAGTCTACGACTTCGGGATCGCCGAGGGCGACGGGCCGGTGGCGACCCCGTACCTGGTGATGGAACTCGTCGACGGACGCACGCTGGCCGACCAGCTGGCCGCCGGGCCGCTGAACTGGCGGACCGCGGTGCGGGTCTGCGCCGAGATCGGCTCCGCGCTGACCACGGCGCATGCCGCGGCCATCGGGCACGGGGACATCAAGCCGGGCAATGTGATGCTCTCCCCGATGGGCGCCAAGGTACTCGATTTCGGTGCCGCTTCCCGGATCGGCCAGGCCAGCCCCGACACCGTCCGGGGCACCATGCCGTACCTGGCCCCGGAGCGGCTGCGCGGCGAGCCGATCGGCCCGGCCGCGGATACCTACGCCCTCGGTGTCCTGCTCTACCTGTGCCTGGCCGGCGAGGTACCACCGGAGCCGGAGCAGCGGTCGGACTGGGTACCGTTCCTGCCGGCGCTGGACCCGCTGCTCGGTGAGGTCTGCGCCGAGTGCCTCGATCCCGAGCCGGCCAACCGGCCGGGCATGCTCGCGGTCACGCTGATCCTGGCCGAGTCGGTGGACGCCCGGATCTACCTGCCGCCGCTGGAGTCGGCGCTGGCCGACGTCGTCGCCGGGGAAGCCGCGCCGCCCCGGCCGACCGGGCCGCAGCTGCGCGCGCCGACAGAACACCGCACTCTCACGGCCGCCTCCGACCATCGGGGCCGCTCGGGCAGCGAGGCCGACGACCAGCTCAGCGGCCGGCGCGTCGGCCGGCACCGCGCCGCCTGAAGGCGTCCGCGCCCGGCTCGTCATGGCGATCGGCTCGGGCCATGGTCGGTCGCTGGTGGCGTGCCGGCCGGCTGGAGGTTCGCCAGCCGGGCGCGGATGGTGTCCATCGCGGTCAGGCCGAGGTGGTCCGCCAGCTCCAGGGCCTGCTGCCAGGATTGCCTTGCGGCGTCAGGATTTCCGGCTGCCAGGTGGGCGTCGCCGAGGTGGGTGAGGATGGTCGCCTCGCTGGACCAGGTCACCGAGATCCCGCCGCAGCGCCAGCGCCCGCCGGTAACTGGCGATCGCCTTGCGGTATTCGCCGAGCTGCTGGTAGGTGAAGCCCAGACTGTCCAATGTGGACGCCTGGCCGTACCCGTCGCCGAGTGAGGTCAGGACACGCAGTGCTCCGTGGCAGTGGACGACGGCCGCCCGGTATTCGCCGAGGTGGGCGTGCAGCCACCCGATGGCGCCCCGGGACCGGGCCTGCATGACCGCGTCGTCCACGGCGCTGAACAGGTCCAGCGCCCGGCGGGTCGGTTCCAGCGCTTCCCGGTGCCGGCCGGTGCGCTCCAGCAGCATGCCGAGGTTCAGCTGCGTGTGCGCCTGACCGCGCAGGTCGCCGTCCGCCTGGAACACCTCCAACGCCTGCGCCAGGTGCCCGTGCGCGTCGGTGAAGCGGCCCAGGGACAGGTAGGCCCGGGCCAGGTGCCGGTGCGCGCCGGCGACCGCTGCGCGGTCTCCCAGCCGCTGCTCGGCGGCCAGCGCCGCCTGCTGTACCTGCACCCACTCCTGCCGGTGTCCGCGCCGCTGGAGGAAGACGGTCAGGCCCCACGCGAACGGGCGCAGCACCGCGTCGTGGCCCGCGTCGGCGGCGTACCCGAGCGCGGCCAGCAGGACCTGCAGCTCCTCGGTGAACCAGGTGAGCGCCTGCTGGTGGTCGCTGAACTCCTCCGGTGCGCAGCCTGGGCCCGGCGGGGCCAGCGGGATCGGCTGGCGCTGCGGGTTCAGCAGCCTCGCTGCGGCGTAGCTGGCGTACGCGTAGTGCTCCAGGAGGCGGCGGACGGCGGCCTGCCGCTCCGCCTCCGGGTCGGCGATACGGGTCCGCTCCCCGGCGTACGCGCGCAACAGGTCGTGGGTGGTGAACCGGCCCGGCCGGTACTGGCTGAGCAGGTGGGCCCGGCACAGCTCGTCCAGCGCCGGAGATACCCGCTCTCGCGGCAGGCCGGTCAGGCTCGCCGCCGCCGCGACGGTCACGTCCGCTCCGGGATGCAGCCCGAACAGCCGGAACGCTCGCGCCGCCGGGCCACTCAACCGCTGGTACGACCAGGAGAACGCGACCCGGGCGTTGGCCGTGAGGTCCGGGTCGTTGAACGCGTCCAGGCCGCCCCGGGCGGCTAGCAGCTCATCCGCCAGCGCACGCAGCGGGGCGCCCGGGCGGGCGGCGATCCGGGCGGCCACGATCGCGAGCGCGAGCGGCAGGCCGGCGCAGGCGGCCACCACGTCGTCGGCAGCGTCCGGCTCCGCCGCCAGCCGGGCCGCGCCGAGGTGGCTGGCGAGCTGGCCGCGGGCCTGATCGGCGGGCAGCACGTCCAGCGTCACCGGGTGCGCACCCTGCAGGGCGACCAGTCCGGAGAGCCGCTGCCGGCCGGTGACCACGACCAGGCAGCCGGGTGAGCCGGGCAGCAGCGGCCGTACCTGGTCGGTCGAGGCGGCGTTGTCCAGCACCACCGCCATCCGCCGGTCGGCGAGCAGGCTGCGGTAGAGCGCGGCCCGGGCGTCCGGGCCGGCCGGAAGCTCGCCGGTACGCACGGCCAGCGCGTCCAGAAAGCCGCGGATCGCCTCGTCCGCCGGTGCCGGCCGGTTCTGCGGATCGAAGCCGCGCAAGTTGGCGTACAACTGCCCGTCCGGGTACCGGTCGGCCACCTGGTGCGCCCAGTGCACGGCGAGCGCGGTCTTGCCCACCCCGGCGGTACCGTCGATGGTGATCACCACTGGTGCGCGGCAGCCGGCGCGTGGCCGGTCGATCAGCCGGGTCAGGGTGTCCAGTTCCGGCTGGCGGCCGGTGAAGTGACCGATCGTCGCGGGCAGTTGCCGGGGTACGACGGGCGGCGGGTCGGTGCGTCGGCTGTCCGGCCCGGCCCCGCCGCCGAGGATGTCCGCATGCTCCCGGCGCAGCGCGGCACCGGGCTCGACCCCCAGCTCCACCGCGAGCAGCGCCCGCGTGTCGGCGTACACCCGCAGGGCGTCGGCCTGCCGGCCGGCCCGGTGCAGCGAACGCATCAGCAGCGCCCGGGCGTGCTCCCGCAGCGGGTGCTCGCCGGCCAGGCGGCGCAGCTGCGCCGTCGCCGCGTCCAGCTGTCCCAGCTCGATGAGCAGCTCCGCGCGGGCTTCCGTCGCGGCCAGCCGCAGCTCGGTGAGGCGGGTCCGCTCGATCTGCGCGAACGGGCCCGCAATCCCGGTCAGGGGTGCCCCATGCCACAGGTCGAGGGCCGCGTCGAAGGCCCGCAGCGCGCCGGCCGGGTCGCCGGTGGCCAGCAGCCTGCGGGCGCGGCGCAGCTGCTCCTCGAACACCGTGGCGTCGACGTGGCCGGCGGGGACCGCCAGCCGGTAGCCCGAGCCGACCGAGGTCAGCAGCCGGGCCGGCGCCCGGCGTGCGCGGCCCGGTTCCAGCGTCCTGCGCAGTGCGCTGACCGCGATGTGCAGGGCGTTGACGGCGGTCGCGGGCGGATCGCTGCCCCAGACACCGTCGACCAGCTCGTCCCGGGAGACCACCCGGTTGACCCGCAGGGCCAGCATCGCCAGCACGGCCCGCTGGCGCGGCGACCCCGGCTCCAGCTCCCGGCCTGCGCGGTAGGCCCGCACCGTGCCGAGGAGGGCAAAGGACAGGTCGCTGTCGTCGGCGCCCGCTGCCGGGTCCACCGCCACCGAACCCGGGTACGCCACCGGTTCGTACGCGGGACCGCGCGACATAAAGACGATGATAAGTGCCTGTGCCCAGGCTGAGCGTGGCGGCGTCCGGGATGGCCGGCCGCCGCGGCTGACAGGGTCACAGGAGGAAATCGTGAGGCGAAGGATCGCCGGACTGGTACTCGCGTGTGCGGCAGCCGTACCGTCGGTGCTCATCGGAGCGGTACCGGCGGGTGCCGCCCCGCAAGGCCCCACCGGGAGCGCGTTCGTCGGAGTTTTCAGCATCAGCTCGGGTACCTCCGGGGTAGACCCCAACTACCAGTGGAACTCGGCGCACCCGTTCACCAACGTCAACACGGTCACCCGCAACAGCACCGGAAATTACACCGTCCACCTGCCGAACCTGGGCTCGAACTCCGGCACGGTGCTCGTCAACGCCATGTCCTCGGCGAACAACAGCTGCAAGGTGGTCAGCTGGGGGCCGGCCGGTACGACCCAGAACATCGCTGGTGCGCTGCTTCAACCCGGCCGGTCAGGCCACGCGACTCCTGGTTCTCGATGAGCTATAACAACCACCTCGACGGCAGCGAGGTCGCCTATCTGTGGGCCAACCAGCCGACCACGGCCGACTACCAGCCGGCCGCCAACTACCAGGCGAACTCGACCGGCGCGGTCAACGAGGTGACCCGTTCCGACGTCGGAAGCTACCAGGTCCGGCTGCCCAACCTCGGCCAGGCCGGTGGGCACGTGCAGGTCACCGCATACGGGGCCGGGTCGCAGCGGTGCAAGACCACCGGGTGGGGACCGTCCGGGGTCGACCAGCTGATCGGCGTGCAGTGCTCCACGGCCGCGGGAAGCCCGACCGACACCTACTTCACGCTCAGCTACGTACGCGATACCAACATTCTCGGCAACAACCCGATCTGCTGTGCCACGTCCGGGTACCCGACCATGTATGCCTGGGCGGATCAGCCGTCCGCCGGCTCGTACGTGCCGCACAGCGGCTACCAGTTCGCCAACGGCCGGTCGCGTACCAGCGTCTGGATCGAGCGGGCCTGGGCGGGCACCTACGTCGTCCACGACCCGGACGTGAACTTCAGCAGCGGCAACGCGCAGGTCACCGCGTACGGCCCCGGTCCGGTGTCCTGCCATGCCGCGGACTGGGGCGCCGGCTTCGGCGGAGTCCTCGTGGTCTGCTTCGACGCCGCCGGCAACTCGGCGGACAGCCTCTTCGACGTGAGCTTCACCGGGCCGTACCAGATTCTGATCACCTGAGCCGGGCCGACGTCGGCGGTGACCGCCAGATCCCAGCCACGCGACCGGCGCGGCGCCAGAGGGATCGCCGGCCCCGGACACGACCGCGCGAACCGTCGCACCCAAGACAGCGTGCAATTTACGCGCCGCGCGCGGCCCCCGGCCGAACCGCACGGATCCACGCTTTCTCCGCCCGGTGCCGCCAGGCCCGGGTCGGCGCAGTCGAATGCGGCAGGAGTACCTGCCAGACGTCGACCGGCGACGCGGTCAACCGCCCGCACCGGGAGTACGCGTGGGCATGGCGCCACCCGTCAACGCCTGTCCAGCGGTGGATCGCATTGATTGACGGTCATTTTGTGCTGACGTAGCGTCCGGCTGGGAGCGGCAGTCGGTCAGTCCGGACCGGCTGATGAGCGCACGATCCCGTCCTGTCCTCCGCTCGGGCAGGTGCTACCGACGCGGAGTCAGATCGCCGTCCGCAGGCACCGCAGAAAGGTCGTCCCATGCCTTCTTTCCACAGCCGGCCGGTCCGCCGGCGAACCATCATCACCGGCCTGGCCGCCGCCGCGGCGGTACCGCTCGGCGGCGCTCTGATCGGCGCCCTCGCTCCCGCGGCGTTCGCGGCCGGCAGCGGGTACTGGCACACCAGCGGCCGGAAGATCCTCGACTCGAACGGCAACGCGGTGCGTATCGCCGGGATCAACTGGTTCGGCTTCGAGACGTCGAACAAGGTGGTGCACGGGCTCTGGGCGCGTGACTACAAGAGCATGCTGAACCAGATCGCGTCGTTGCGCTACAACACCCTGCGGCTGCCCTACTCCGACGACATCCTCAAGTCCGGGTGCGATGCCCGACAGCATCAACGTTCTACCAGATGAACACCGACCTGCAGGGCCTGAACTGCCTGCAGGTACTCGACAAGATCATCAGCTATGCGGGGTCGATCGGGCTGCGGGTCATCCTGGACCGGCACCGGCCGGACTCCAGCGGCCAGTCCCCGCTGTGGTACACCAGCTCGGTTTCGGAAGCCACCTGGATCAGCAACCTGCAGGCGCTGGCCAGCCGGTACAAGAACAACCCGACCGTGGTCGGGATCGACCTGCACAATGAACCGCACGATCCGGCGACCTGGGGCTCCGGCAACACCTCGACGGACTGGCGGCTGGCCGCGCAGCGGGCCGGCAACGCGGTCCTGTCGGTCAACTCCAACCTGCTCATCTTCGTCGAGGGGATCCAGACCTTCAACGGCGTGTCCGGCTGGTGGGGCGGCAACCTGATGGGGGTACAGAACTACCCGGTCCAGCTCAACGTCGCCAACCGGGTGGTGTACTCCGCCCACGACTACGCCACCAGCGTGTCCGACCAGACCTGGTTCCACGCCTCGAACTTCCCCAACAACCTGCCCGGCGTATGGGACCAGTACTGGGGCTACATCTTCAAGAACAACATCGCCCCGGTATGGGTCGGCGAATTCGGTACCACCCTGCAGGCCAGTATCGACAAGCAGTGGCTGACGGAGCTCGTCTCCTACCTCGGCACCGGTACCGACTCCTTCCACTGGACCTTCTGGGACTGGAACCCCGACTCCGGTGACACCGGCGGCATCCTCAACTCCGACTGGACCACGGTGGACACCACCAAGGACGGCTACCTCACGCCGGCCAAGTCCAGCCTCTTCGACGCCATCGGCAGCGTGCCCACCAACGGACCCACCACGCCGGTCAGCACGCCGCCCAGCAGCCCGGCCAGCCCCACCCCGACGGCCTCCCGCACGACCAGCCCCAGCCCGAGCCGCACCCCGAGCAGTCCCCCGGCCGGGTGGCGCGGTCACCGCGAGCTGGCACGTGGACAACGACTGGGGCAACGGCTTCACCGCTACGGTCACCGTCACCAACAACACAACCGCCGCCACCAAGGGCTGGCGGGTCGCCTGGACCTGGCCCGGCAACCAGCAGATCAGCAACTCGTGGAACGCTACCGTGAGCCAGTCCGGTACCGGCGTGACCGCGACGAACCAGAGCTACAACGGCACCATCGCCCCGGGGGGCTCCACCTCGTTCGGCGTGCAGGCCACCTACAGCGGCAGCAACACGACACCGACGCTGACCGTCACCGCCAGCTGATCTGGCACCGACAAGCCGAAACACCGTTGGGCGGGACCGGGCATAGCTCGGTCCCGCCCAACAAGCTCAAACCTCCGCAGTTGCGGAGACGGTCCACGGAAGGGCCCCCAGTTCCACCCCGAGCACTCCGACCGCGTGGCCACGGGGGCTTCCCTGCCGGGGGGCTCAGCCGACAGCGGCGCCGGCGGGAGTGCGGGTGGACATGAACGTGGTCGTGCGGCGCAGCCGGAAACCGAGGCTCCGGTAGAGCCTGATGGCGTTGGTGTTGCTCTCGGAGGCGTGCAGAAACGGGGTGTCGCCGCGCTGGCGGATGCCCTCGGCCACCGCACGTACCAGGCGGCTGGCCAGGCCGCGGCCACGATGGGTGGGGTCGGTGCAGACCGCGCTGATCTCCGTCCAGCCGGGCGGATGCAGCCGCTCCCCCGCCATCGCGATGAGCGCGCCCTGGTGGCGCAGGCCCAGGTAGCGACCCAGCTCGACGGTGCGCGACAGGAACGGCCCGGGCCGAGTGCGCTGCACCAGGGCGAGCATCTCGGGTACGTCGTCCGGCCCCAGCACGACGGCCTCGGCGTCCGGGGCCGCGGCGACTCCGTCGTCGACCAGTTGCACCCCGGCAATGGCACCCAGCACCTCCCAGCCGGGTGGCGCCTGACTGACTCCGGTGACGGGTACCACCTGGCCGGGCCCGACGAGCCCCGCCACGTCCGCCCAGGCGCCGGGGTCCGTCGGGTCGTCCACGGCGATGAACGGCGAGACGTCCAGTGGGTAGCGCAGTGCCCGTCCGTACCGCTCGGCGAAGTGCGCGTGCGGGCCGGTGAGCGCGGTGTACACCGGATTGTCCAGCACGTCTTCGGTACCCATGCTCGGCGTCCTTTCCGGGGTCGCGACCGGCCGGTACCCCGGCTCCCATAATCCTACTAAGCCGGTAGGAAGGATAGGTCTTGTTCTCCGACCACATCGAGCGTTATCGTCCTGTCACCGTCACACAACGCAGACTCGACCCGGAGGTGACCGAGATGGCAAGCACCGCGCAGGCCGGGCACGCCACCGCGACCGGCACCTTCGACGTCCGAGTCAGCCGCCGCCATGTGGACCTCTGCCAGGTGTCCAGCGCGCTGTGTCCGGCCATCCGGTCGAGCTGACCCAGCCCCACACGACAGTCCGACGACGACGGGCCGCATCGCCGCCACCGGCGTCCTGCCCGTGTGCCCCTGCCCGGCCTCACCTTCGCGGAGCAGCCCACCATGACCGCCATCCCGGAAACGTCCACCGCCACGCCGGCAGTACCCGGCGCCGATCCGCACCCGGCCACCCCCGCCGGCACCTTCTCACCGCGCGGTCGGGTGATCCCGCTGCGACACCCGAGCCGGTGGCTGGCCACCGCCGTCGTTCTCGTCCTGCTCGCCCAAGCCATCCATGGACTGGTGACCAACCGCTTCTACCAGTGGGACAGGTTCGGCTACTGGTTCGCCCGCCCGGTCGTCCTGGACGGCCTGGTGATCACCCTCAAGGTCGCCGCGTGGAGCGCCCTGCTGGGGCTCGTCGGCGGCGTGGTGCTCGCACTCGCCCGGCTGTCCCGCAGTCCGGTACTGCGCGCGGTCAGCTGGACCTACATCTGGCTGTTCCGTTCCATCCCGCTGATCGTGGTGCTGCTGTTCCTCTACAACTTCAGCGCGCTCTACCCGACCCTCGGCCTGGGCGTGCCGTTCGGGCCGCAGTTCCTGCGGTTCCGCGAGTCGCAACTGGCCACCCAGATGGTCATCGCCGTGATCGGGCTGAGTCTCAACGAGGCCGCCTACGCTGCCGAGGTGGTCCGGGCCGGCGTCCTGTCCGTCGACCACGGTCAGCACGAGGCCGCCACCGCGCTCGGCCTGCCCCGCTGGTACCAGTTCCGCCGGATCGTGCTGCCCCAGGCAATGCGGGCCATCGTGCCGGCCTACGTCAACCAGATCATCGGGCTGATCAAGGCCACCTCACTGGTGTTCTACGTATCCCTGCTGGACCTTTTCGGCACGGTGCAGAACATGTCCAGCACCTACTCCGGTGACGTCGTACCGCTGCTGCTCGTCGGGACTGCCTGGTACGTCATCCTGACCAGCGTCGTCTCCGTGGTGCAGTACTACGTCGAGCGCCGCTTCTCCCGGGGCGCCCTGCGCACCGTGCCGCCCACGCCGCTGCAACGGCTGCGCCACACCGTATCCAGCGTGCGCGCTCGGATCGCCGCCGAGAGCGGTGCCGCGTGAGCGCCCCGGCCGCCATCCGGATCCGGCCTGCCGCGGTCGAGGTGCACGAGGCGCACAAGTGGTACGGCGCCAACCACGTGCTGGACGGGGTGGACCTGACCGTACCGGCCGGCCAGGTCGCCGTCATCCTCGGGCCCTTCCGGCTCCGGCAAGTCCACCCTGCTGCGCGCCATCAACCACCTGGAGCAGCTCGACGCCGGGTACGTCAGCGTGAACGGTGAGCCGATCGGGGTACGCCGGCAGGGCGACCGGCTCAAGGAACTGCCCGAGCGGGCCATCCTGGCCCAGCGCCGGCAGATCGGCTTCGTGTTCCAGAACTTCAACCTGTTCCCGCACCTGACCGTGCTGGACAACATCACCGCGGCGCCGATCGCCACCGGTCTGCGCGGCCGGGACGAGGCCCGGGAACAGGCGTCGGCTGCTGCTGGACCGGGTGGGCCTGGCCGACAAGGCGACGCCTACCCGCGCCAGCTCTCCGGCGGCCAGCAGCAGCGGGTCGCCATCGCCCGGGCGCTGGCCCTGGAGCCCGGGCTGATCCTGTTCGACGAACCGACCTCGGCACTGGACCCGGAGCTGGTCGGCGAGGTGCTCGCGGTGATCCGGGACCTGGCCACCACCGGCACCACCCTGATCGTGGTCACCCACGAGATCGGCTTCGCCCGCGAGGTCGCCGACCAGCGTGGTCTTCCTCGACGCCGGCCGGATCGTGGAGCAGGGACCGCCCGAAGCCGTGCTGGATGACCCGCGGCACAGCCGTACCCGCGGATTCCTGCGCGCAGTGCTCTGACCCATTCCCCTTCCACCCGCACAGCGAGGAGTACCACCATGCCCGGAAACCGCCTACGGACGGCGCTCGCGGCCGCCGTCGCGCTCACCGTCGCCCTGACCCTCTCCGCCTGCGGCGGGTCATCCGACACGGCCACCACCTCCGCCGCGAACGGCGGGGTCCGCGTCGGAGCCGTCAGCAACGGCGTCGCCAAGGAGGCGCACCATCACGGTCAGCCAGGTGGACACCATTCGGGCCGAGCTGCCGGCCGCCATCCGCGAGCGCGGCAAGCTGGTCATCGGACTGGGCGCGCTGCCGTCCGGGTACCCGCCGCTGGCCTACACCGGTGACGACCAGAAGACGCTCACCGGCTCGGAGCCGGACCTCGGCCGGCTGATCGCCGCCGTCTTCGGGCTCACTCCGGATGTCCAGAACGCCACCTGGGAGAACCTCTTCGTCGGCATCGACAGCGGCCGCACCGACGTGGGCCTGTCCAACATCACCGACACCGAGCAGCGCAAGCTCAAGTACGACTTCGCCTCCTACCGCCAGGACAATGTCGGCTTCGAGGTGCTGGCCAGCAGCTCATGGAACTTCGCCGGTGACTACGAGAACCTGGCCGGCAAGACGGTGTCCGTGAGCGCCGGCACCAACCAGGAGAAGATCCTGCTGGAGTGGCAGAAGAAGCTCCAGGGTGAGGGCAGGACGCTGACCGTGCAAGCTACTACCCCGACCAGAACTCGGTCTACCTGGCCCTGGACTCCGGGAAGATCGACGCGCACTTCGGCCCCAACCCCGGCATCGCCTACCACGTCGCGCAGGACGCGAAGACGCCCAACCCGACCCGCAACGCGGGCACCTACTCCGGGGCCGGCGCCACCCTGCAGGGCCTGATCGCGGCCACCACCAAGAAGGACTCCGGCCTGGCCAAGCCGCTGGCCGACGCGATCAACCACCTGATCTCCAACGGCCAGTACGCGCAGTGGCTGGCCGCCTGGGGACTGGCCAACGAGGCGGTCAAGACCTCCGAGATCAACCCGCCCGGCCTGCCGATCACCAACACCTGATCGCGGGCTGCCGTGGGACGGTCGATCTGGGACCGCCCCACGGCCTGCGGTCCTGCTGAGTTGACTGCTTCCAGGGGGATCGGTGGTTGCCGGCGTCGGGCTGCTCCCGCACGGGTACAAGCAGGGCGCTCAGTTGCACTGCGGCGCCCGGCTCAGTGCGTGGGCTCGGGTTCTCGCGCGCCGGTACGCGGGCGGAGCAGGCGACGATCAATGAGGAAGCGCCGCAACTGCCCGTCCTGCTCGACGGTGAGCGCCGCGCGAGGCACGTCGAGATGCTGACCGAGACTGTTCATCAACAGATAAGCGGTGGGTGTCTCCTCCGCCTTCGTGAACGTCGTCCATGCCCGCCGCATGTCAACCGACGTCGAAGTGGCCGTCACGGCCTCAGCTGTGATGACGCAGTGCGTGGGCTCCAACAGGTACGCAGGGTAGCCCCGGACGGCCGGGCGGCGGGTGCCGACGTACAGCTGCAACGCCTGAACGACCAGATAGCAGCTGAGAAGCCCAGCCACGACGGCACGACCGTCCCCTGTGAGGAAACACAGCACAGCGATGCCCAGCAGGGCCGCCACGAACAATCCCAGCGTCCGAGCCGGGCCGCGGCTTCGCTCACGAACGAGCCGACGCAGGTGATCGGCGTCACGGGTGTACTCGAACTCAATAGTCAACCGGCGCGCTCCCTGGGAATCGAGCGGTCACGTCACCGCGATCAACGGCGACGCCGAGCGTAGGCAGTCCATCGGGTTGGAGCAAACTCACTGGTCCACCCGACCAGCGAAGGCTCCATCCAGGGAACGATCTCGCGGTTTGCCTTCAACCAGTGTCTGGCCCTGGTGAGGCAGGCCCTCGATGCTCGTGCCGCGGATGCATCGGTGAAGGTGCCGTGGTCGGGTTTCGATTTGATCAATGTGTTCAATGGGTGGAAGCGGTCGGCTGCGGCGGGTCGGGTGTTCACTGTCGATTCGGCTGGTACGGCGACGGTGGTGGCGACCGGCTTGGTCTGGCGGGGGCAGGTGTGTCAGCAGGTGTTCGAGGAAGCCGCCGTCGACCTGGGTCGGGCGCTGGCAGCGTTCAGTGATTCGCGTCGGGGCAGGCGGGCGGGTCGGCGGGTGGGGTTTCCCCGGTTCAAGCGGAAGGCGTCGACGGTGGCGTCGTTCCGGATTCGGCAGAAAGCCTCCGGGCCGGGTCGGGCGGGGATCCGGTTGGGGGAGGCGGGTCCGCGCACGGTTCGGCTGCCGGGGGTGGGGGTGTTGCAGGTGCGGGAGGACACCCGGCGGCTGCGTCGCATGCTCGGCAAGGGCCGGGCCAGCGTTATGTCGGCGACGGTGTCGTGCCGGGCCGGTCGGTGGTCGGTGTCGCTGCTGGTCCAGGCCGCTGATCTGCACCCCGCCGCCCGCCACCTCAGCGGCGGCCCCCCGAGCGCGCAGCGCAGCTATGACGACGCCCGAACGTCGGGTGGTTGGGTGGGGGTGGACCGGGGACTGTCCGCCTACGTGGTCGCCGCCACCACCACCGGCCGGCAGGTACTCCGCGTCGATGACCCACCACGACCACTACGCGCCGCCCAGCCCCGGCTGCGGCGACTGTCCCGGGCGGTGACCCGCAAACGCAGCGGCTCCGCCAACCGGGCCAGGGCGGTGGCCCGGCTGGGCCGCTGCCACCGCCGGGTACGCAACGTCCGGCAGCATTTTCTGCACGAGGTCGCCAACGCGCTGGTCAAGACCCACGACCGGCTCGCCCTGGAAGACCTTCACATCCCCGGCATCATGGCCAACCACCACCTCGCCGGAGCAGTCGGTGACGCCGCCTGGGCCGGGCTGGCCCGCATCATCGCCTACAAACAGACCTGGCGCCGCGGACAGCTCGCCCTCGTGGACAGGTGGTTTCCATCCACGAAGACCTGTTCCGCCTGCCACACGGTCGGACCATCCTTGCCGCTGTCGCAACGGATCTTCCGGTGCGATAGCTGCGGGCATGTCGCGGATCGTGACCTGAATGCGGCAGCCAACCTCGCCACCTGGGCCGAACTGCAGCATGCCCGGGTCCGGGATCCCGAAGCACCACCGTAAGAGGTTGTTGTCAAGGTAGGTGGTGGGTGTTCGGTTGTTGGAGGGGTTTGTGCTGGTGGTGGTGTGCTGAGGGGTGAGGGGGCAGGGGTTGTTGGCCCGGTCCCGCTGCGGAGGCGTGGCGGTTGGGCCGGCCGGGTTGTGACCCGCTCGGATGGGGTGAGGATCGCCGGCCACCGTCGCGTGGTGGCAGGGCACCGCCGCGTGTCCCGCGTCTCTACGTAGATCATCAACCGGGTTGATTCCCGTCCCCTGGGGGTCGAGATCCCGACATCGTGCAAGCGAGCTTGTGCGGGTGCGGCGGGGCGGCCCTTGGTGCTTCACGAGCTTCGGGGCTCCACGAGGATGCGGGCTGGCCCTGCCGGGGAAGGTGGTCTATGCGGTTGTCGCCGGCTCGGCCGGGGTCGGTGTGCTCATGCTGCGTGCCGGATGGGTTGACGGGTGCGCAGGCGGCCTGCGGCGATGTCGGGGTGCCAGGCCTGACGGCGGGTCACGACGGCGTACAGCCAACGCAGCAGGGCCGCGGCGCACGCGATGCGGGCCTGAGCCGGGGTCAACCTGTCACGCTCGCGGGTGGTCAGGTGGGTGAACTTGGCCGCCAGCACCGGGTTGTGTGGCAAGGCGCCCCAGGTAGCCCGCCACGCTGCGGCACGCAACGCCGGGCGGCCACGGCGGCTGACCCGGCTGACACCGCGGATAGTGGCCGAGGTGTTCTCGGCCGGGTTGAGCCCGGCGTGCTTGACCATACTGCGGGCCGAGGGCAGCCGGGACGGATCCCCCGTCTCGCCAAGGATTACCGCCGCGCCTACCGCGGACAGCCCGGGGATCGTGGTGACCAGGGCGGTCACGCCCATCGCGTCGAGAACCCCGACCATGCGCCGCTCCACATCGGACAGGCTGGCCAGAGCGGTGCACCAGTCTTCGATCAGGAACCCGATCCGCTCCAGAGAGCCCAGGCGCTGCGCGGACACGCCGGCGCGGTCGGTCAGCGCTGCGAAGAACCGCTCGACAATCCGGTGACACATCCGGTAGGCACCGAAACGGGACAACTGCCCACGCACCGCCGCGCTGAACCCGTCACGGCCCAACCGGCGCAGCATGGCCGGGTCACCGTCACCGCGCGCGACGACCACGGCCAGACACGCGCACCAGGTCGACGACTCCAACGGCCTCGCCGCCGCACTCAATGCCGCCGGCCAACAACACGACAACAGGTCCAGGATCTGCTGCGCGCACGCGGTCGCCTCACCGACCAGCCGGGTACGCCGCTGCCCGAGATGCCGCAGCCGGGCCCAGTCTTCCCCGGCCCGCTCTGGCAGATAGCAGTCCAGCCGAGAGATCAACTTACCGATCAGCACCGCATCCTTATGGTCGGTCTTGTCACGGGTGTAGTCGTCGGCCTCCCGGGCCAGATGCACCCGCAACGACTGCACACAAACAAACCCGAACCCCGCTTCGTCAGCCAGCGCCATCACCGCCCGCCACCGATGCCCGGTCGGCTCGCACCCCACCACCACGCCGGTGAACCCGTGCTGGACGCTGCGTCCACCCGCCCACGCCAACAAACCCGCCAGCTGGAAAGCCTTCGCGGTCACCACCCGGCGACCCAACACCCTACCGTCATGATCTATCAACACCGCGACCTGTTTATCCTCACCCAGATCAATCGACAAGATCACCTGATCCGGGGTAACCACCCGCCGCAACTCCTCGATCCGGCCATTACGCCGACGATCCCCACGGGTCAACCCGCTACGCTGGACCATGAACGTCCTCCTCGGTGTGCTTGGGACTCGAAGCCCGTCAACCCCACCAGGGGGACGTTCCCGACCTCAACCCCAACCGCCTGGGCCTTCAACCTCTTTCTACGAGGCCCGGCCACCTTCGCCCGCCGAGGGGACGGCTCTGACCCACACCACCGCGTGCGGGTGAAACCAGCCCCAATGAAGCAGGAACCCCACCACACCCAGCCGGGTGCCACGGTGAGGACGCCCGAGAAGGGCGGTGTCCAACGACGTCAAACCGGACTTCGAGACACGCTGTAGCCTGATCTTCAAGGTCGGGGGTGGTGACCCCGACCGATGAAGAACATCCCACCCGGCCAGCGAACCTCGCAGCGTCGCCGCGGCCCGGCTGGACGCCGAGGTGCCGTGGTCCGATCGGCATTGACCGCTATCCCTCTGTGTCCACATTCCGGTTCGACGCTGACCGATGGACGACTGCCGCACGCCGATCCGTGTCTACGCTCGAGCCATGGCCCCGGGTCCACCGTCCGTCCTGGCAGCTGCCGATGAGGCGGCCCGGCCGCTGCGCGCGGTGCTCGAGGACGTCTGGCTGACCCTCGACGGGGCGGTCGAGGGCGAGGGCCGCTGGCTGGAGCTCTACCGTGGCGTACCGGCCGATCCGGTGTTCGTGTGTGTCGACGCGATGAGCAACGTGCTGCATGTCCGGTTCGACGAGGCCAGCTCGCTGACCGTCAGCTACCTGCCCGGCTGGTGCTACGAGGCGGCCACGGCGGCGCACGCGGACCGCCGGCCGGAGCAGCCCGCCGTCCTGGTGACCGATCTCGACACCGCCCAGCCGCTGGTGTTCGAACTGACGGTCGAACACCGCATCGCCGGTGCCGAGCGCAGCGTGCTGGCCGGCGGGGAGACCATCTCGTACGCGCCGCTGCCGATGGGGTACACCTTCACGCCGGCGCGCGGGTTCGAGATCGCCGAGGCAGACGCGCGCGCCACCCCGCTGGTGCACTGGAGTGCGATGCGGCTGCTGCTGGCAATGGCGCCGGGCGTGGCGTACTCGGCGCGGCCGCTGCTGGGCGCCTCCGGGCTGCGGGCGCTGCGCGCCGCGTACCTGCCCGGGGACGGGCCCAGCAGCTGCGACCAGAGCTTGGCTTTCGAGATCCAGCGCCACCGGCATCCGGACACGTTGCCGCCGCTGGGTGGCCCGTTGAAGGAAGCCCCGCTCAGCGAGCCCGACCTGGTGGCCGGCACCATCCAGCTGACCGACGCGGTCGGAAATTCCGACGGAGGGCTGTTGCCGGTGACCGTCCAGCAGGTCCGGGCGGACGGACTCGATCTGGTACTGGTCCGCCCCGACCTGCGCCGCCAACCCCGTGGTACGCCCTGGGCCTGGCAGCCCGACTGGTTCGTCGCCGCCGCCTCGGTCCTCGACGACGTCGCGTTCGGGATGGCCAAGGATGTGTACGACACCTACGTCGACTGGCTGGGCGGGGTGCCCGACGGCGTCCCGCTGCCCATCCGCATCCGGGTCGACCCGGCCAGCGCCGAGGACCGCTTCGCCTACCGGCTGGACCTGCTCGACTCCGACGGCGAGCCGGTCACCGGTCTGGTGGGCGAGGTGCCCGACGGGCCGGCGTTCCAGCTGACCGTGATCCGCACCGCGGCGGTACGGGTGTTCCTGGACGACGCTGTCGGCGCCGCCGGGGTGAGCACGCTGAAGGACATCGTGCGGTACCGGGAGGATGTCCGGCACTTCGACGACGTACCCCTGGAAATCACCGACGAAGTGGTCCCGGTGACCCAGCTACCCGCCCGGGCGGCCACCCTGCAGGAGATCGCCCACGTGGTGGTGACGGTCGGCCAGTTCCTCCCGGTACCCGAACTGCAAGCCATGTACAACCTGCGTGACCTCGGCTCGGTCGCCGCGTACGTGATGACCGGCAGGGACCTCTACGGGCAGCCGATGACCGGCCTGGCGGCCGCGTTGACGCTGGGCGGTGTGCTGATACCGCCGGTGGTGGAGCGGGTCGGTGGCTCGCTGCTGGCGGCCGGCCGTCGGCTTCTCACCCGGGGCGACGTGCCGCTGCCCCGACTGGTGCGGGCGGCGTCGCAGGCCGTACCAGTGGATGCTGAACTGGCCGCCATCCTGCTCGAGCGACTGCCACCGGTGTCGCCGTGACGCTGCCGGTGGGTCTGCTGGAGCAGCAGGCGATGCTGATCGCCCGACAGCGCCTGACCGCCCAGGCGGCCGAGCGGGCGGCGGCGAGCGCGGCGCTGCCCTCGGCGTTTCTGCGCGACCCGGTGCAGCTGGTCGACCGCGGCGGTGTCGCCCTGGCCTCCGCCGATCTGCAGAGCCTCCTGCAGGCGGAGCGGCGGCTGAACCCGGGGGTGCGCAGCGACGAGTTCCTGGCCGGCGGTGCCCCCGGGTCGCTGCTGCACCGGGTCGTCGACTCGCTGCTCGGGCCCGCGGCGGCCACTATGCTGCGCACCACCGAGCCGGCCCTCTACCGCCAGGCACTCATCGAGGCGTACCACGACTTCCGGTTCAGCCCGACCCCGTTCGACGGCGGCGTCGCCTACAGCAGGTACCGCTACCAGACCGGGCGGCACCTGGCGCTGCCGGAGGAGCTCAACGTCCTGCCGATGAACGCGCCGACCGGCCCGGATCTGCACTACCCGCCCTACGGGCCGCTGGTCACCGCGCGCGGCCACCGCAGCATCGGGACGGTGCTGGCCTCCCGGGCCTGGGGCCGGGACATCCCGCTGGACGCCCGCGGTGTCACCCTGTTCCGAACGTTGCAGCTGCGCAGCCGGGATGTTCTGCACGCCTGGGACTACGACCCCGACCTGCTGCTGTCGGAACCGCAGATCGCCCACATGATCTCCACCGGGGCCGCGCCGGTGTACCAGTTCCGCATCGTTCGGGAGCCGCCCAGTGCCCGTACAGCCGAGCAGGCGCGGTGGGAGCTGGCGGCGCGGCTGGAGGACGACGCCGTCATCGAGGCCGACGACGCGGCGCTGCAAGGACTCTGGACCCGCTACGGCAGCGACACCACCCGCGTCACCGGGGACCCGATGGACCTGGAGAGCCGGTACGCCCGGGATCCGTACTACCGGATGTCCCGTGACGAACTGTTCGAGATGGCCCTGCGCCGGCCGGGCGCGTACAACGTCGCGATCCGCTCCTACGAATGGGAGCACGGCCTGACCCAGCGGTTCGCCAAACGCATGGTCGGCTGGGCGCGACGGCTGCGCAGCCACCTGAACGAGGACTTCTGGACCAGCCGGCTGTCCATGCTCACCGGCGCCAGCGAGCCGGCCAACCTCCAGCTGCTCTCGCCCTGGGCGCATGCCCGGACCGACCTGCACGCCGGGCGGATGTTCGGCGGCGTCACCCGCGTCGACCGGTACGGCAACCGGGCCGTACCCACCCTGAGCGAGGTCGCGGCGTACGACGACGCCGCCCGGGCGGCCGACTTCACGCTGTCGGGTGGCGGGACGCTCGGGGCGTTCCCGCTCAGCGACACGGCCCGCGCCGATGAACCGATCGTGGCGTTCGACCAGTACACCCTCGGCGAACTGGTCGGCGCGCTGCACGACGACGAGTGGCAGCACGCCCTGAAAGCAGCAGCCGGCCGCAGCAGCGGGCTGCGCACCGACTGGAACCAGCTGGTGGACCGGCTCAACGCACAGCTCGCCGCGTACGGCATGCCCACGGCCCTGAACCTGCCGAGGATCTGACCACCGACAGCCCGAAGATCAGGGGGCATCATGACAACGCCTCTCACCACCCAGGTGGGCCTACGCTTCGTCCAGCTGCGCCGGCAGGGCGACACCGACCCGGGCGCCTGTACGGCCGGCCCGAAGCTGCTCGACGCGGTCGTGGACTTCCGGCACGCCTGGTCGGACCCGGTCCGCGAGGCGCTGACCGGCGGTGACCGGGAGCGGGTACGGCAACTGCTGGCTGACCGGCTGGCGGCCAGGGACGACCGCCTCGACGAGTTCGCCGGGCAGACGCTGATTCTGCTGCGTCGCACCGCCCTGGATGCACGGCTGTCCGTCGGACAGCTGCGCGACGGCATCGCCGGCTGGGCCACCGAGCACGACGTCAGCGCCGCCGCGCTGGCCGCGGCGGTGGCGGAGCTGACCGGCTGGGTGGTGGACGTGCTGGTACTCGGCCGATTCCTGCGGCTACCCCGGTCGCCGGCGGTCGGCGTGCTGATCCGCCTGCTGCGCGGGGTGGCGCTGCTGCGCCTGGCCCGCTCCGACGCCGAGGCCACCTGTCTGGTCCGGGCGCTGCTCGGCGGACGCGACCTGCTACTGCCCGACCCGCCGGCGCCGGTGCCGGACGACCCGGACGCCGATCGGGCCGCCCGCTTCGCCGACCTGGGCCAGACCGTGCGGCGGCTGCGCTCCCGGGTCAGCGCCGTCGGCCGGCCCGACGCCACCGTGCAGGACCTGCGGGACAACGGCTTCCCCGATCTCGGTCCGGCCATCGCGGCCACCGCACAGGCCGCGGCCGACCTCGGTGTCCCGACCAGCACGACGCTGGCCAGCCTCGCCCGGGTGTTCTCCGCCGAAGAGGGCGATGCCCGGCGCCGGGCGACCGCGAACCTCACCCCGGGCCGGTTCGATCCGATCCCGGACGGCGGCGGGGTGGATCCGTTGCCCTATCCGGCGCAGCCGCTGGTGCCGGTGCTGGACGCGTACGCGCGCATCGCCGGCCGGGGCGACCTCATGATCATCCGTACGGCGCTGCTGCGCTACCAGCCGGGCGAAATCTCCTACATCGAGAACGTGCTGGCCAGCGAGGCGCGCGGGCGTACCCACGTGTCCGACACGAGTACCAGCGAAACCGTGACGACCACCAGCAAGACGATCGACGCGTCCAGCCAGGAACTGGCCTCCACCGAGCAGAACAGCCTGGACCGCGCGTTGCAGACGGCGGCGTCGCAGCAGAACTCCAGCTCGCTCGGGGTCAGCGTGTCCGGCGGGCTCGGGCCGGTCCAGGCCGGGATCGACGTCAACGCCGACCAGTCCACGTCCACCGAGACCAGCAACAGCTCCGCGGTCTCCTACGCCAAGACACTCACCGAGAGCGCGTCACAGCTGCTGCGAACCGAGACCGGTGAACGCCGCACCACCACGAGCACCGTCCGGGTCACCGAGACCAACACCCACTCCTTCGACAACTCCGCCGGCACCGCGAACATCAGCGGCATCTACCGCTGGCTGGACAAGGTCGACCAGGCACAGGTCTACAACTACGGCGAGCGGCTGATGCTGGAGTTCATCGTCCCCGAGCCGGCCGCCACGCTGGTCTGGCTGGCCGGCCAGACGTCTCAGGATGCCAGCCAGGGCGCCGTCCCCAAGCCGCCCGCCTGGTTCCTCGACGTCAACGACCTGGACGACGACAACTACGCCGACAAGGCGGCCCGCTGGGACATCTTCGGTGTCGAGCCGCCCCCGGAGCCGGAGACCTTCGCCACTGCCACCTTCCTCGACCCGGCCGCCCGGCCGTTCGACTACGCCAAGAACTCCGCCGAGAAGGCCCAACCCGAGTGGGGGTACACCTCCTACATCGGCGAGGTCGCCGTACCGGCCGGGTACGCGGCGAGCGAGGCGTACGTCACGGTGACGTGGAGCCTGGTCGACGGCGAGTACACCACCGATGCCGGCACCCCGCCGCAGGCCGTACAGGTCGCCATCGGCGAGCGCCGGATCACCGTCAACGACAGCACCGAGGGCGTGCAGACCGTCACCTTCGACCAGCCGGTCCCCGGGCCGCTGCCCATCGGTGTCAGCAGCGACCAGCGCGGCGGGCTCACCGTCGTGGTACGGGTCCGGTGCACCCGCACCGACGGCGCGCGCGAGGCGTGGCGGTTGCGGGCCTGGGAGACGATCCGGGCCGGCTACCTGGCCCAGCGCTCCGCCTACGACAACGACCAGGCGCGCCGGCTGGCCCGCGCCGCGTACCAGGCGGACGGGTCGGCGGCCAGCCACCGGCAGCTGGAAATGCTGGAACTCAAGCGATCCTGCCAGACCCTGCTCACCGGGCAGGAGTTCGACCTGTACGGCGCGCTGGACACGCCGGAGGGCCAGGCGCCCCGGATCGACCGGGTGCGGATCGTCGCCGCGGCCGACCAGATCCAGTTCTTCGAGGACGTCTTCGAATGGGAGAACCTGACCTACCTGTGCTACCCCTACCAGTGGGCCGGCCGCGACCGCTGGGTCACCGTCCGCAGCCGTACCAGCAGCGACCCGTTGCACCAGGCGTTCCTGCAGGCGGGCGCCGCCCGGGTGATCGTGCCGGTACGGGTCGGCTACGAGTACGCCGTCGGCCGGTACCTGGCCACCTCGCAGGTGCCGACCCTGTCACCCCGGCCGTGGCGGGACGGCGGCAACCCGTACCCGCCGATCGAGGAGCTGATCGCCGACGCCCTCGACCGGCCCGGTGACGAGGTGGCCGTCGGCGATCCGTGGGAGGTCGTCACACCCACGTCGCTGGTCCAATTGCAGGCCGGGCCCGACCTCAATCCGCCATCGGTCTGAACCGTCCCGACCCGTCGTGTGCCGGAGCCGATCCGGTGGCGACCGCGTGGTGGAGGTCAGCCGATGTGGACGACGACCTTGCCCAACGCGTGTCCCTCGCCCACCCGGGCCAGTGCCTCAGGTACCTCGTCGAGAGTGAAGACCCGGTCGATGTGAATCTTGAGGTCACCCGCCACGCAGCGTTCGGCCACCGGTGCGAAGCGCGTCGGCCCCGGCTTGACGGCAAGCACACTGAGCCGTCGACGCGTGAGCAGACCGGCCAGCGAACCGACAGTCAGGACACGCAGCACCGCGGACACCGATCCCCCGACACACCGGTAGCGGCCGCCGGGGGCCAGTGCCCGGCGGTAGGCGAACACCGACCGGTGCGCCACCAGGTCGAGGATGAGGTCGTACGGGCCGCCGCGGGTGAAGTCCTCGCTGCGGTAGTCGATCACCTCGTCCGCCCCCACCGACCGCATGAAGTCGAGCTTGCCGGCGTTGTCCACCCCGGTCACGTGCCCACCGAGTCGCTTGGCGAGTTGAATCGCGAAAGAGCCGGAACCTCCACCGGCGCCGTTGACCAAGACCCGGTGACCGGCTCGGGTGCCGTCGGTCCCCTGCCAGGCGATCACACCGGCCTGCGGAATGGTCGACGCCTGCACGAAGCTCAGCCCGGCGGGTTTGCTCGCCAGCACCGACTCGGCGGCGATCGCATACTCGGCGAACCCACCCTTGAGGGCGAGGTTGTCGCCGTACACCTCGTCCCCGGGCCGGAACCGGGTCACGCCCGGGCCGACCGCGTCCACCCAACCGGCGATGTCCGAGCCGAGCGTCCGACGTGCCGGCGCACGCAACCCACCGAAGCGCGAGTACAGCGGTGTGCCGCGCAGCGTCTCCCAGTCACTGAGGTTGACCGACGTCGCCGCGATCCTGAGCAGCACCTGTCCGGCTTCGGGTGACGGCACGGCAAGATCCTCGATCCGCAACACGTCCGGCGGCCCGTAACGGTCGTACACGACTGCTCTCATCCGCGCCCAACTCTCGCTCGACGGCGACCGGCCCGGCATCCCCTACGGAAGCGTCGGCAACCACCTGCTTGTGTAACAGGCCCGGACAAGCGGTTGATGTTCGGTGAGGCACGATTTCACCAGCCCGCAGCGGCCATGGTCCGCCTGGTCGACGGGCAGCGGTCGGTGGTGGCTGTCGGTGAGCTGAGGCGTCCAGCGGGACGACTCAGCCGACGGCGCCGAGGACCGCGCGGACTGCGGTGATCACCGGAGCACCGACCTCCCCCACCACCGTGGCGACGCCGGCGATGGCGGTCAGCGCCCGGCGCAGCGTGCCCGGGTCCTGTTGCGGGCCGGCTGTCACGATGCGCAGCTGCTCGTCGAGGGCACGCCGGTCAGCGGCCGATACCCGGCCCTGCAACTCGTTCACCGCCTGGATCAGCTCCCGGAGTGCGGCGCCCTGATCGGCCGCACCGTAGTTGTTGATCTGCTGCCGACCGACGGCGTTGTCGGACGCGTTGTACTGGTCACCACCGGCGTTGTACTGGTTGCCACCGACGTAGTTGGTCATCCGACTCTCCCCGTTGCCCGGCCTGAAGCGTTGTACTGGTCGCCGCCGGCGTTGTACTGGCTGCCGGAGACGTAGTTGTTGATGGTCTGGTGGAATTGGGCGGCCGGCGCGGTCGGGTTGTTGATCGCGAACACGATCCGTTGGACGAGCCCGTCCAGCAGGGCACGGTCGCGGCTGACCAGGGCTCGGTGCGATGTGCCGGCGGTCTCGATGATGAGCGCCCACAGTTTGCGCCGGCTCAACAGGATGAGCAGCCGGACGAACAGGATCAGGAGGATGATGCCGACGATCGTGGCGACCGCCTTGGTCGCCGCGCTGGTCTGTTCGTCGGTGTCGAGCACGCCACCGGCGAACAGCGCGACCAGCGCGAAGACGCCCAGGAAGACCCACAGGAGAAAGAACCCGATGAACCTGGCGACCGCGCGACCCTTGCGGTAGACCAGCTCGGCGGTGGAGACCCGGGCGATGTTGTGCAGCGGGTACGCCTCGGCCCCGACCCAGAGCACACGCTCACGTACCGCGATCTCGATGGTCTCGGTCTTCATGCAGACGACTCCCCCAGGCCCAGGCAACGCTGCGCACAGGATCGCCTACCCGACGTTGCCGAACAATCGGTTATCGGCGAATCACCGAAATCCGGCGGGTCGGATCGTGGACAACTCGGCGGGCACGGGCAGGAGTGTCGGCAAAGGCGCTGCCAGACACCAGCGCAGGAACCAGGCCGGAGGCCACAACACCGATCGCAGGTACGTCCGAACGGTCCTCGTCAACGGCCAGGTGATCCGGTCTTGACGGCTTCTGCGATCCGCAGGGCAGCTTGGGCGGCCGTCAGGTGCGTGGTGTCGACGACCTCGGCTTCGGCGTGCAGCCAGGTGCGGGCCGCCTCGGCGTAAGGCTCAAGGTGGGCGAGGCGGAACGCGGACGGGACGGGGTGCTCCCCCGCAATGCGTCCGCGGAGGGTCTCTTCGTCGGCGTGCAGGACGAAGTGCCTGACCGGGATGGCGCGCCGCTCGAGACCCGCGCTGATCTCGCGCCAGTACTGCTCGACCAGCACAGTCATCGGCATGACAAGAGCGCCGCCGGTATATTCGAGGACCCGGCGGGCGGTCTCCACGACGAGCTGCCGCCAGGGCGGCCAGTGTTGGAAGTTGTCCGTCTCGGGCAGCCCCGGTGTGATGTCCATGAGGGTCTCACCGACCTTCTCGGCGTCGAACACCCGTGAATCCGGGATCAGCTGCCGCACGAGTGCACTGGTCGTTGTCTTGCCCGCGCCGTGGGTGCCGTTGATCCAGATGATCACGGCAACCAGATTACGTCCGCGGTGGTTGCCGCTTACGGGCAGTCCGTTGCCGCCTGCACGAAGTGCTTGTCGTTGGTCACCCAGCCGTGCCGGCCGTCGCGCAGCACCGTCCGGTAGCGACGGGGTGAGCTGGCCGCCCGGTCGATCCAGAAGCGGGTGCCGTGCTTCCAGGTCGTCCACGGTTCATCGCCGGTGGCGGAGGCGAAGACCCGCACGTCGCGAGCCGTCACAGTCATGCAGACGCCGTCGATGCCGGTGGCCGGCGCAGTCGAGTCGGCCGGCTGAGCGCTCGGGGACGAGCCGTGTCCGCGCAGCGTCGCGGCGATCACGGCGGTGGCCAGGACCACGGTGACAGCCGCCACCGTCCAGATCCACCAGGCGCGACGCCGCGGTGTCGGCCCGTCCCCGGCGAGCTGCGGTTCGGTGGACGCCGATGCCCAGCGGGCCTTCCACTCGACCGGGTCACCGCCGAGCGCCTGCACCAGCGCCTCGGTCACCGGCCAGGTGGGCAGGCGGCTGCCGTTGAGCGCCGCGGACAGCACCGTCCGACCGTAGCCGGTCTCCCGCTGTAGCCGCTGGTAGGTCGGCTTGCCGGCCGCGCGGTGCAGCTCGCGCAACCCGGCGGCGAACCCGTCGACGTCCATCCGCCTAGTGTCCCGGATGTCCACGACTTGTGCGCGACGTGTTCACGGCCCTTCTCACCAGGGCTTTTCCGGTCCGAGGCTGGAAGCTCCAGAAAGGAGGACGCCCCATGTGGAAGCGTCTGCTCACGGTTGCGTTCCTCGGCGGTCTCGTGGCGATGGTCGCCGCGTCACCGTCGTACGCAGCCGACCAGAGTGCCGGTCACAGCTCCACGCTGCTGGTCCGCTACGCCACCCAGAGCACCTGCACGATCGTGCCGAACTACCCCAAGTCTGGAGTAGTGGGCAACGCCGCGCGGACCTGGACCATCGCCGCGGGCCAGAAGATCATTTGGCGGTACAACGTGAACTCGACCTGGGCCGCGGTGTCCGACCCGGCGCGAGCGGCGGCGAAGCAGTTCCCGTGGTGGGGATTCACGCAGTCAGGCTGCATCGGCAAGTCGGTGAAGCAGAGCGGGTACCCGGCCGGGCAGCCGGTGCCCAAGCGCATCCTGGAAGGCCGCAGCCAGCGGGCGTCGGGGTGGCGTAGCGTCGACTTCAGCGTGGCACCAGCAGCGGTCACCGCGTCGCACCGGGAGATCCACTGCAACGCCACGCTGCGGGACCCGGCGAACTTCGTGACCGGCAACGTGTTCCCCGGCTGGCACGTCGACGTCACCGGGCGCACCCGCTCCAACGGGTACTGGGTCGAGGTGTACGTGCCGAACGCCAAGCGCTGGGCCTACGTCCAGAGCAGTGCGCTGACAACCCGCTGCTGAGCGGTTCGCCCCAGCGGTGCGGTGGACCCCGTCCACCGCACCGCTGCACCGCCTGCGGCCCGCCCCGCGCAGCGACCCGGCCAGGCACCCCGAGCGAATCGCCGCCGCGCATCAGCGGCGCGGTGCGGTTCCAACCACGAGGAGATGAGCGCTGACAGCGACCAGTTCGGGCTCGGAACTATAGGCCCGGGCCAGCTGCAGCGCGGCGTCGAAGATCACCGGGAAAGTCGGGTCGGACACGGCAGCCTCGGCCGCGGGCCACGCCGGCCCCTCAACGCCGTGGATCACCACGTTCTCCAGGCCGGCCTCCCGGCACTCCTCCCGCAACTCCGCGACCCGGTGAAAATAGGCCTGGGTAAAGCCGATCTCGGGATCGTTGACACCGCTGGTGATCAGCCGGCGTGCCTCGGCAAGCGTCCGCTCGTCGAACCGCGCGGTGGCCGCGAAGTCGATCGGCCCGGAGAACCGCGCGATCGCCGCGGCTACGATCGGTCCGCCAGGGCGGGTGACCCGAATCGCTTCTCGGATCACACACACTCGGTCAACACGTTCGTGCAGGTGGTAGAGCGGTCCGAGGACAAGTGTGGCGTCCTGGGAGCTGTCCGGCTCAGGCAGGGCGCGGGCGTCGCCGACGACGGCGTCGAGCGGCGGCTGGCCGGTACGAGCCTGCTCAACGTGGTGCGGCACGAGATCGACCAGCCTAACCTGGTAGCCGGCGGTGACCAGCTCGCGGGCGTAGGCACCAGGACCGCCACCGACATCGAGGACCTTGGCCGGTGCGGCCGGTAGCACGCCGGCGAGCAGTTCGAGCGTACGGATGCGCTCCAGGCGGCCCTGCGGACGCCGGTCGAGCCGCGTGGCCTCTTCGTAGCGACGCTCGTAGTAGGCCACAATGTCGGCAGATACGGGGTCCATCCCGGAATCTTGCGACCCGGCACACCGCAGCGCGAGCGATTTTGGCCGGAAGCACGACGGATGCCGCGGGTCTGGCGTTCAGTTCGTCGGCGCGGGTCAGCGCCCGTCGCACGTTCCTGCTTTACCGGGCCAGCCTGCCGGGGATGGCCGCCAGCAGTTCCCGGGTGTAGGCGTGGCCCGGGTTGCCGAACAGCTCGGCGGTGGGCCCGGTCTCCACGATCCGGCCGTAACGCATCACCGCGACCCGGTCGGCGATCTGCCGGACCACCGCCAGGTCGTGGGAGATGAACAGGTACGCCACCCCGGTCGCGGCCTGGACCTCGGCGAGCAGGTCGAGGACCTGGGACTGCACCGAAACGTCCAGTGCGGAGACCGGCTCGTCGCAGACCACCAGATCCGGGGAGAGCGCCAGGGCCCGGGCGACGGCCACCCGCTGGCGCTGCCCACCGGACAGTTCGGCCGGCCGGCGGTCCAGGATGGTGGCCGGCAGCGCCACCCGGTCGAGCAGGTCGCGGGCCCGGGCGAGCCGGCTGTCCCGGTTGCCGATCCCGAACGAGCGCAACGGCTCGGTGATGATCTCCCCGATGGCGAACCGCGGATCCAGTGAGGCGTAGGGGTTCTGATAGATCAGCTGGGCGCGGCGACGCAGCATCCGCAGGTCCCGGCCACGGGCGGTGGTCATCTCGGTGCCGGCGAACACGATCCGGCCGGCGGTTGCCGGAGTCAACCGCAGCACCAGCCGGGCCGTGGTGGTCTTGCCCGAGCCCGACTCCCCCACCAGCGCCAGGGTCTCCCCCCGGTTGATGGTGAAGCTCACCTGGTCCACCGCTCGGGTGGTCCGGGCCGCGCCCGGCACCCGGGGCAACGGGAAGTCCTTGACCAGACCGTCCACCTCGACCAGCGGGGCCGGCCGGTCGGTGCTGGCCGGGCGCGGCCGGTCCGGGCGCTCGGCCACGGCCAGGCTGGGTGCGGCGGCCAGCAGCCGCCGGGTGTAGGGGGCGGTCGGTGCGTCGAGGACGGTGCGGACCGGGCCGGTCTCCACGATCCGGCCACCGGACATCACCGCGATCCGGTCCGCCCGGTCGGCGGCCACCCCCAGGTCGTGGGTGACCAACAGCATGGCGGTACCCAGGTCGCGGGTCAGCTGCCCGAGGTGGTCCAGGATGTGCCGCTGCACGGTGACGTCCAGGGCACTGGTGGGTTCGTCGGCGATCAGCAGCTGCGGCCGGCCGGCCAGGGCGATGGCGATGAGTACCCGCTGGCGCATCCCGCCGGACAGCTCGTGCGGGTACTGCCGGACCCGGGTGGCCGGGTCGGGCAGTCCGGCCTGCTCCAACAGGTCCACGGCGTCCAACGCGGCGCGACGGCGGCCGGCCGTCCCGTGCAGCCGGAGCACCTCGGCCACCTGGTCGCCGATCCGCATGACCGGGTTGAGGGACACCGTCGGATCCTGGGGTACCAGCCCGATCCGCGCTCCCCGCACGCCGCGCCATTCGCGCTCGGACAGCCGGGTCAGCTCCTGTCCGGCCAGTGTGATCGAACCGCGCTCCACCCGGCCACCGGCGGCCAGCAGGCCGATGACGGCGTGCGCGGTGCTGGTCTTGCCCGACCCCGACTCGCCGACCAGGGCCAGCACCTCACCGGGCGCCACCGCCAGGTCCACTCCGGACACTGCGGCCACCGGGCCGGTGCGGCTGCGGTAGGAAACGGCGAGCGACCGGATCTCCAACAGGTTCACGACCGGCTCCACTCACCGTCCAGGGCCCGGGCGATCCGGTTGGTGGCCAGCACCAGTGCCGCCACCGCGAGCCCGGGCAGGGTGGACAGCCACCAGGCGTTGGCCAGGTAGTTGCGGCCGCTGGAGATCAGCGTGCCCCATTCGGGGGCGGGTGGGGCGGCACCGTAGCCGAGGAAGCTCAGCGCCGAGACGGCCAGGATGGCGCTGCCGAAGTCGAGGGTGGCCAGCACCAGGACCGGCCCGATGGCGTTGGGCAGCACGTGCCGCAGCAGCACGGCGTACCAGCGGGCGCCGCTGACCCGGGCGGCCTCCACGAACACCGCCTGCCGTACCCGCAGCACCTCGGCGCGCATCACCCGGGCGAAGCCGGCCACGCTGGCGATGCCGACCGCGACGGCGACCTTGACCGTGCCGTAGCCGAGGGCGGTGACCAGTGCCAGGGACAGGAACAGCGCCGGGATGGCCAGCAGCACGTCGACCACCCGCATCAGAAGGTCCTCCACCCAGCGGCCGACGAACCCGGCGACCAGCCCGACGCAGCCGCCCACCAGGAACGCCAGCAGGACCGCGATCAGGGTGGCCTTCAGGGACAGCGCGGCGCCGTGCACGACCCGGGTGAACAGGTCCCGGCCCAGTTCGTCGGTGCCGAACCAGTGCCCCGGGCCGGGCGCGGTGAACCGGTGGGCAGGTACCCCGAGCAGCGGGTCACGGCCGGTGAACAGGGTGGGGCGGCAGGCGGCGAGGACCACCAGGATGACCACCACGGTGGAGAGCAGCAGTCCGGGCCGGCGGGCCAGGAAGCGCAGCAGCCGCCGGACCCGGGGGCCCGGGGTTCGGGTCGGTGCGACGGGGCCGGCCGGTGCGGCGTCGGGCGGGGCGACAAGGCTGTCGGCGACGAGTTGGGTCATGCGGGGCTCCCGTGCCGGGTCGCCGGGGCCAGGATGATCCGCGGGTCCAGCAGCGGGTACACCAGGTCGACGAGCAGGTTGGCGAGGACGAAGGCGAGCGCGCCGAACACCACGACGCCCTGCACCACCGGAATGTCCTGGACGGTGACGGCGTTGACGGTGGCCCGGCCCAGACCGTTGCGGGAGAAGACCGACTCGACCACCACCGAGCCGGCGAGCAGGTTGCCCACCAGCAGGCCGACGATGGTCAGCGCCGGCAGCGCGGCATTGCGCAGGGCGTGGCGCAGGTGTACCCGCCCCCGACCGGCGCCCTTGGCCCGGGCGGTCTCGATGTAGGGCTCGGCCAGCGTGGTGCTCAGGCTCTTGGCGAGCACCTGGGCGAGCAGGGCACTGGTCGGCACGGCCAGGGTGAGGGCCGGCAGGACCAGGCCGCGGATGCCGTCGTTGCCGAAGGCCGGGAAGGCGTGGATCCGGAAGGACAGCAGCTGCACCAGCATCAGCCCGACCCAGAAGGTGGGCAGCGACACGCCCAGGCCCGGCAGGGACAGCAGCGCCTGGCGCAGCCACCGGCTGTTGGTGGCGGTGGCCGCCACCGCGATGCCGGTACCCAGCAGTACGGCCAGCAGCAGCGCCGCGGCGCTGAGCGCGAGGGTCTGCGGCAGCGCCTCGACGATGGTGGTGGTGACCGGTCGGCCGGTGGCCACCGAGTTGCCGAAGTCGCCGCGCAGCGCCCGGCCCAGGTAGTGCAGGTACTGCAGCCAGATCGGCTGGTCGAAGCCGTACTCGTGGCGCAGGGCGGCGAGTTGTCGTGGGTCGACGGTGGCCTGGTCGAGTCCTCCGCCGGCCATGGCCGAGACCGGATCGCCGGGCAACCCGTCCAGGATCACGAAGCTGACCGTGTAGGTGGCCCAGACGACCGCCAGCGCCTGGGCCAGCCGTCGCGCCAGGTAACGGCGCATCCTGCGCTCCTCTCGGTGGACCGGTGGGGACGGCGGCCGTCGCCGCCGTCCCCGGGACCGGTCAGCTCTTCCAGGTGTCGTGGAGCTGGATCCGGCTGGAGGCCTCGAAGTTGAGGCCGTGCACCGACTTGGACACGCCGAGCTCGGTGGTCAGCTCCACCACCGGGATGACGTAGGCGAGGCTGTCGATCTGCTGCTGGATCTTCGTGACCAGCTGCTGGCGCTTGCCGGCGTCGGGTTCGGCGGCCTGCTGGGTGAGCAGCTGGTCGAGCTCACCGGCGGGCAGCCGGTACACATTGGACAGTCCGGTGGAGTACTGGGTACGCAGGATGTCCGGGTCGGCCCGGGTCAGGTTGCCCCAGAAGGCGTCGAAGTCGCCGGCCTGCTGCACCGCCGTGATCTGGGCAATCGGCACCTGGTGCAGCTTGATCTCCACACCGATCACCTTGAGCTGCTGCTGGATCAGTTCCAGGGTGGGCTGGTTGGTAGCGGCGTTGGCGAACCAGGTCACCGACAGGCTGAGCCGGGCGCCGCCCCTGGTCCGGATGCCGTCCGGTCCGGGGGTCCAGCCGGCGCCGTCCAGCAGCGAGCGCGCCCGGGCGGCGTCGAAGGCCAGCGTGGCGCTGTCGTCGGTGTAGTAGGGCGTGGTGCTGGCCAGGATGCTGGTCGCCGGCTTGCTGCCGGTCGGGAAGATGGTGCCGGTGATCTGCTTGCGGTCGATGCCGAGCAGCAACGCCCGGCGCACCGCGATGTCCTGCAGGACCGGTCGGGAGTTGTTGAGCCCCAGGTTGAACACGACGCCCGGGTTGGCCCGGGCGTGCAGGTCGGCGCTGCCGGTCAGGGCGCTCTCGTCAGCCAGGCCGACCGAGCCGATCGCGTCGACCTGGCCGGATTGCAGGCTGCCGCTGCGCACCCCGGCCTCCGGGATCACCTTGAAGACCAGATGGTCGAGGTAGGCCTCACCGGACTTGCTGAACAGCGCTGAACCCCAGCTGTAGCCGGTCCGCCGGTCCAGCGTGATCGACTGGTTCGGCACGTACCTGGCCAGCACGAACGGTCCGGACCCGGCGACGCCGTGGGTGCACCGCTGGTCGGGGGTCTGCAGCAGGCTCGCCTCGGCGACCAGGCCCAGGCTGAACGTCGAACTGGCCTGCAGGAACTGGGCGTTGGGCTGCTTGAACTTCACCGCCGCGGTGAGCTCGTCGACCACCGTGGTGCCCTGGTAGCCGGTGAGGTAGCCGATGGCCAGGGCGGCCTTGGCGCCGAGTTTGGGTACCGCGTCGAAGTTGTCCTTGACTGCCTTGGCGTTGACCGGGGTGCCGTCGCTGAAGGTCACGCCGGAGCGCAGGTGGAAGGTGAAGGTGGTGGCGTCCGGGCTGACCTCCCAGCTCTGCGCCAGCCACGGGACGATCTTCCCGGTGGCCGGGTCCTGGTCGGTGAGCGAGTCGACGATCTGGCGCAGCGAGTAGATCGTGTCGTTGCTGCCCACCTGCTGCGGGTCGGCGCAGCCGGCGTCGGAGCCGACGGCGAAGGTGAGGGTACCGCCGGATTTCGGCGCTCCGGCCGGTGCACCGGCTGCGGCATTGCCGGAGCCGCAGGCGGCCAACGCCAGCACGGCGACCGCGGCCAGAGCGGGTGCGGCGAGGGCGGGTGCGGGTCTGAGTCGGTGGGTCACAGCAGACTCCTGGTGAGGGATGCGGGCGCGGGGGTACGCCGCCGGGGAGGCTGCGGCGTCACGGGTGTGCCGGGCTGCGGCGGAGGTGCGGGAAGGCGTGGCGCGGGACGGCGTCGTCGACCGCGGGCCGCGGGTCAGCGCAGACAGAGCGCGCTGGTGACGCGCTGCAGGTCGATGTGGCGACGGGAGAAGCTGAGCAGGCGGCGCGGGCGCAGCGGCCGGGCGGCAGGTCGCAGGCGGACGTCGGGGTGCCCCATGTCGTCCCCACCTCCGTCCGTCTCGGCTGTCGGCTCAGGCTAACCGGCTGATCGGATTCTGGTCAATTCCCATCCGGTAGATATGCTTTCCCTGGCACCCACCTTGATCTCGAAGTGCGGCGGTCTTCGCTGGTATCCCCCACTATTCCGGTGGGCATTGCACTATATGATCGCCGGAGGTACGGTCCAGATACGGACTGATCACTTACCGCGGCCGGTCGGACCCAGCGGCCACGATCGCTGCCGGTCATCCCCCTTTGCGGCGCCTGCACTGCCATCCGCGGCAACCCCATCCGACGAGCCAACCCCGATCCGACGAGCGGAGCCCAGCTCATGTCCCCTCCCCATCCGCTGCTGGCCGTGGCGCTCGACGGCGCCGGCTGGCACCCCGCCGCCTGGCGGGAACCCACCGCCCGACCCGGCGACCTGTTCCGCCCCGGCTACTGGGTGGACCTGGTGACCGAGGCCGAACGCGGACTGCTCGACTTCGTCACGTTCGAGGACTCCCTGGCCCTCCAGTCCACCGACACCGGTGGCCCCGACGGGCGCACCGATCAGGTACGCGGTCGACTCGACGCGGTGCTCACCGCCGCCCGGGTGGCGCCGGCCAGCCGGCACATCGGACTGGTACCCACCGCCGTGGTCACCCCCACCGAACCGTTCCACCTGTCCAAGGCGATCGCCACCCTGGACTACGCCAGCACCGGCCGGGCCGGCGTGCAGGTACGGGTGTCCCGGCCGGCCGAGCTGGCCCACTTCGGCCGCCGCACGCTGCCGCAGCTGCGCCTGGACGACTCCGCCGACCCGGCCGTCCAGGCCATCCTGGTCGACCTGTTCGACGAGACGGCCGACTACGTCGAGGTGCTGCGCCGGCTCTGGGACAGCTGGGAGGACGACGCCGAGATCCGCGACGCGGCCACCGGCCGGTTCATCGACCGGGACAAGCTGCACTACATCGACTTCACCGGCCGCTGGTTCCAGGTGAAGGGGCCGTCGATCACCCCCCGGCCGCCACAGGGCCAACCGATCGTCAGCGCGCTGGGACACTCCGACCTCGCGTACCGGCTGATCGCCCGCAGCGCCGACGTCGGGTACGTCACCCCGCACAGCGCGGCCGAGGCGGCGGCCATCGTCACCGGGATCCGCGCGCAGCAGCAGGCTGCCGGCCGGGCCGCCGATACCGTGCACGTGCTGGCCGACCTGGTGGTGTTCCTGGACTCCGAGGCCGGCCGGGCCGGGCAGCGCCGGCAGCGGCTGGACACGGTGGCGGGCGAGCAGCTGCGCAGCGACGCCGAGATCTTCGCCGGTACCCCGGCGGAACTTGCCGACCTGCTGCTGGACTGGCAGGGCAGCGGACTGGCCGGCTTCCGGCTCCGCCCGGCCACCCTGCCCTACGACCTCGAACAGATCAGCCGCGCCCTGGTACCCGAGCTCCAGCGCCGCGGCGCCTTCCGCACCGGGTACCAGGAGAACAGCCTGCGCGCCCGACTCGGCCTGCACCGGCCCGCCAACCGCTACGCCGCAGCGATCTGACCCCCCACCCGAGAGCCCGCACGGAGCGCATCATGGGTAGAGCACGCAAGCAGATCCACCTGGCCGCCCACTTCCCCGGCGTCAACAACACCACCGTGTGGAGCGATCCCCGGGCCGGCAGCCACATCGAGTTCTCCTCCTTCGCCCACCTGGCCCGCACGGCCGAGCGGGCCAAGTTCGACTTCTTCTTCCTCGCCGAAGGGCTGCGGCTGCGCGAGCAGAACGGGCTGATCTACGACCTCGACGTGGTCGGCCGGCCGGACACCTTCACCGTGCTGGCGGCGCTGGCCGGGGTCACCGAACGGATCGGGCTGACCGGGACGATCAACTCCACCTTCAACGAGCCCTACGAGGTGGCCCGCCAGTTCGTCAGCCTCGACCACCTCTCCGGCGGCCGGTCCGCGTGGAACGTGGTCACCTCCTGGGACGCCTTCACGGGAGAGAACTTCCGACGCGGCGGCTACCTGCCGGAGACCGAGCGCTACCTGCGGGCCCGCAACTTCCTGCAGGCCGCCTGGCGGCTGTTCGACTCGTGGCAGGGCGACGAGGTGCTGGCCGACCGGGACAGCGGGCAGTTCCTGCGCACCGGATTTCCGGGCGCATTCGCCCACCGCGACGAACACTTCGACATCGCCGGCCACTTCACCGTGCCGCGCAGCCCGCAGGGCCGGCCGGTGATCTTCCAGGCCGGTGACTCCGAATCCGGCCGCGAGTTCGCCGCCGCCAGCGCCGACGCCATCTTCTCCCGGCACAGCGCCCTCGCCGACGGGCAGGCGTTCTACGTCGACGTCAAGCGGCGGCTGGCCCGCTACGGCCGGCAGCCCGAGGACCTGAAGATCCTTCCGGCGGCTACCTTCGTCCTCGGCGACACCGATGCCGAAGCCCAGGAGCTGGCCCACGAGGTACGCCGGCAGCAGGTCAGCGGACAGACCGCGATCAGGTTCCTGGAACAGCTGTGGAACCGGGACCTGTCCGGCTACGACCCGGACGGACCGCTTCCGGAGATCGACCCGGATCCCAGCGAGAACACCGTCGCCCGGGGCCGGGCCAGCGTACGGATGCACCGCGATCCGGTCGCGGTGGCCCGCGAATGGCGGGAGAAGGCGGCCGCCAAGAACCTGTCCATCCGTGAACTGATCATCGAGGTGACCGGCCGCCAGTCGTTCATCGGCTCAGCGCAGACCGTGGCCGCAACCATCGACGAGTACGTACAGGCCGACGCGGCCGACGGGTACATCCTGGTGCCGCACATCACGCCGGGCGGGCTGGACGACTTCGCCGACCGGGTGGTGCCGTTGCTGCAGGAGCGCGGCTCGTTCCGCACCGAATACACCGGGACCACCCTGCGGGAGCACCTGGCCCTGCCGCAGGCGCGAGCGCTGCCGGTGGCGTCATGAAGTTCCTGCTGATCACCCTGATCGTGCACGCTCCCGACCCGGTGACCGGGGTGCAACCCTCGACCCGGCAACGGTTCCAGGAGGTGCTGGACAACGCCGTCCTGGCCGAGGAGCTCGGCTTCGACGGCTTCGGCGTGGGCGAACGGCACGAGCGGCCGTTCATCTCCTCCGCACCGCCGGTGGTGCTGGCCCACATCGCCGCGCTGACCCGGCGGATCCGACTGTTCACCGCGGTCACCACGCTCAGCCTGCTCGACCCGGTGCGCGCCTACGAGGACTACGCCACCCTGGACAACCTGTCCGGTGGCCGGCTCGAACTGATCATCGGCAAGGGCAACGGCGCGGCGCAGCGGGAGCTGTTCCACGTCACGCCGCAGGACCAGTGGGACCGCAACGCGGAGAGCTACGAGCTGTTCCGGCGGATCTGGCGGGACGGCAAGGTCAGCGCACAGCCCCGGTTCCGGCCGGCGCTGCAGGACGCCGAAGTGTGGCCCCGACCCTTGCAGCAGCCCATCCGGGTCTGGCACGGCAGCGCCACCAGCCGCGAGTCCGTCGACCTGGCCGCCCGCTACGGTGATCCGCTGTTCTCGGCGAACGTGACCAACCCGATCGAGCCGTACGCCGAACTGGTCGCCCACTACCGGCAACGCTGGGCCGACTACGGTCACGACCCGAAACTCGCCACCGTCGGCGCCGGCACCGCCGGCTACTACGCCACCCGCAGCTCCCAGCAGGCGCTGGCCGTCTACCGGCCGACCTTCGAGGGGCAGTTGGCGTTCCAGCGCCGGCTCGGGCTGGAGCCGGTGTTCGACACCCTGGAGGACTTCGTGGCGCGCAGCTCCGCACTGATCGGCAGCCCGCAGCAGATCATCGACAAGGTGCACCGCTACCACGAGCGGTTCGGGCACAGCGTGCTGCATCTGCACGCCGACGCCGGCGGCCTCACCCCCACCCAGCACCGCGAATCACTGGAGCTGTTCCAGTCCGATATCGCCCCGGCGCTGCGCGCCGACCTGCCCGACCCGCCGTGGCCGTGGACCCCGGACCCGTCGTCGACGGCTGTGGACGGTGCGTCGAGCCTGCTGCTCGGCGCCGAGCTACCGCAACAGGAGGTGGTCCTGCGATGAGCAACACTCCACTGGCCGTACTGGACCTGGTGCCCATCGCCGCCGGGTCCACCGCACCGCAGGCCCTGCGCAACAGCATCGACCTCGCCCAGCAGGCCGAGCGGTTCGGCTACGCCCGCTACTGGTTCGCCGAGCACCACCTCAACCCGGGTGTGGCGGGTACCTCCCCCGCCGTGCTGCTGGCCCTGACCGCCGGTGCCACCAGCACCATCCGGCTCGGCTCCGGCGCCGTGCAGATGGGCCATCGCACCGCACTGTCCACAGTGGAGGAGTTTGGGCTGCTGGACGCCTTGCACCCGGGTCGGTTCGATGTCGGGCTGGGCCGCTCCGGCGGCAAGCCGCCGGTGTCCCGGGAGCCCGCGCTGGTGGGCGGCGGCCGGGTGGTGGACGGGTACACCGCCAACGGACTGCGCATCCCGGCGCCGTTCTCGTTCGCCCACCTGCTCGGCTCGCCCCGCTTCGCGCTGCAGAAGAACCTGCTGCTACTACCCGGCGCCCAGGCGCAGGACTACACCGAGCAGGTGGACGACGTGCTCGCCCTGCTGGCCGGCACCTACCGCTCTGCCGAGGGTGAGGCGGCGCACGTGGTACCCGGCGAAGGCGCCGACCTGCAGGTGTGGATCCTGGGGAGCAGCGCCGGGGAGAGCGCCGAGGTGGCCGGGGCGCGGGGGCTGCGCTTCGCGGCCAACTACCACGTCAGCCCGGCCACCGTACTGGACGCGGTGCAGGCGTACCGGGCGGCGTTTCAACCGTCGGCGGCGCTCACCCGGCCGTATGTCAGCGTCTCCGCCGACGCGGTGGTGGCGCCCTCCCAGGAGCGGGCCCGGGAGCTGGCCGCCGGGTACGGGATGTGGGTACGCAGCATCCGCACCGCTGAAGGCGCCATCCCCTACCCGCGCGCCGAGCAGGCCGCAGCGTACCGGTGGAGCGAGGCGGACCGGGCACTGGTGGCCGACCGGGTGCAGACCCAGTTCGTGGGTACCCCCGCCCAGGTGGCCGACCACCTGGAACGGTTGCGGGACGCGACCGGCGCGGACGAGCTGATCGTCACCACGATCACGCACGGACACGCCGACCGGGTCCGCTCCTACCAGCTGCTCGCCGACGAGTGGCGCAGTCGCTGAGCCGGCCGCCTGTCCCGACCGCCGCCCTGGACCGGCCGCCCCCGTCGGCAGCCGGTCCAGCGGGCTTCAGGAGGCCACCGCCAGCGCGGTCCGGTCGGGTGCGCTGTTCCAGTCCGGCACGATGGCGCCGGGGGCGGTGAAGGCGGTCAGGTCGGTAGTCTCCCGGAAGGCCGGCAGCTGGTAGAGGTCGCGGGCGTAGGCCCACAGCTGCCGGTAGTCGACGAGCGAGGCGTTGACCGCCCGCTGGGTGTTGCTGGCCGCGTCGAAGCGGACCAGGCTCACCCACAGCCGCACGTCGGCCGAGGTGAGCTGGTCGCCCAGCAGGTACCGCTGCCCGGCGAGCCGGCTGTCCAGCGATTCGAAGGCGGACAGCAGCGCGCGACGGGCCTCGATCGCCTCCCGACCCGTGCCGGTCGCCGCAGCGACCCCCTGGTTGACCGCCGGTCCGATCCAGGCGTCCAGCTCCTCGATCTGCGGGCGCAGCTGCTCGGGGTAGGTCTCGATCCCGTTGCCCCACCGGGCGAACTGGGTGGCCACGTCGATGGCCAGGGTGGTGTAGTCGTTGCTGACCACCTGTCCGGTCTGCCGGTCCCACAGGGTGGGGACGCTGACGTGGCCGTCGAAGCCCGGTTCCGTCGCCTCGTACGCCTCCCGCAGCAGGCGGAACCCGTTGACCGGGTCAGCGCCGTAGCGCTCCCGGAACGCCCAGCCCCGCCCGTCCCGCCGTCCGTCCACATAGGACACGCTGACGACGTCGGTCAGCCCGTGCAGGGCCAGTTCGAGAGTGACCCGGTGCGACCACGGGCAGAACCAGCCGGCGTAGAGGTGGTACCGGCCGGGCTCGGCCGGGAATCCACTGCTGCCGTCGGCGGTGATCCGATGGGTGAAGCGGTAGAGGGGGCGGGGATCGGCCGGGTCGCGGTTGATCTGGTACTCGCCGTAGGTGGCGGGGTCGACCGGGCTCGCATAGTTCGGCGGAGCTGTCATCGGGGCTCTCCTGGAGAAGCGGGGGCGGACAACTACCTCATAGTCCTACTGATCCCATCGGAAAGCTAGGGTATGCGCGGACACAGCGCGGACGCACCCGACTTGCCGACACAGACGCCACACCACCAAGCCCGATCGAACTCACGAGCCGACCACCGTGGCGGACCCGTCGAGGGCCATCATCGCCGAATGCGGTGGACGACGCCATCGGGCCGGAAGCCTGCTCGCGTCCCCGATCAGGGCAGCCGCTGGGCGAGCAGGGCGCAGGCGTCGTCTCCGGCGGCGATGTGTTGTCCCCGGGTCAGCAGCCCATCGGTGTAGGCGAGTACCGCCTCGCCGGGCAGCAGCCGGATACTGGTCTGCTCGTACCGGGCGTGCAGGTATCCGCCGAGCAGCGGCCCAGCCGGGTTGGGCAGCGGACGGACCCGGCGGGTGGCCGGCGCGGGCCCAGGTGAGCCGGACCTGCGCCTGGTGGTAGTGGGCCAGGACCGCGGTGGCGGTCTGCCCGGTACCGGATCGGGACAGCAGCCGGTTGAGTCGGGTCAGCACCACGGCCGGCGGGTACCCCTCGGCGGCGAACCCGGTCATGGCCGTACGCAGGTGCAGCATGGCCGGCCCGTGACCGGCGACATCGCCGACGCCGAAGACGAGGACGATGTCGCCGTCCGGCAGCACGCTGGCCAGATGCCAGTCCCCGCGCCGAGGTCCAGCCCGGGTTGCGCGCCATGCCAGCAGGCGGTGATGCTCAGCCCGTGCCGGGGCGGCCGCTGTTCGAGGCGGCCGTTGCGAACTTCGTACCCCACGCATCGACCACGGTAGACACCACAACGACACCCGCGGACCACTGCTGCTGATCGCGCGCGGAGGCGATCACACGGCGCCCGAGTCGGTCACCAAAAGCTTGGAACGCAGTGACTGTCAGCGCCTCGGTCAAGTGACTTCACCAACGGCTCGGCCCGGACCAGGCCGATAACGAGGTCGCCTGCCTGGCTGGGGCAGGCTGTGTCTGGTTTCATCCCGTGGCGCACTGACACAGTGTGCGCTGGGTCGTGAGGATGTAGGCATGAGTTCATCGCAGCCCCTCGCCGACCCCGGGTCCGAGCCGAACACAACCGCCGGCGGGCCGGATCACCGCTATCTTCTGGACAACGCCCGGGTGGAGGCGGGCGAGCGGTTCACCTGGCTGGCCGAGCTGTTCGACGGTGTCACACGGGGGCACTTCGACCGGCTCGGGCGTGACGGCGGGCTGGCGCTGCTGGGAAGTCGGCGCCGGCGGCCCCGGCATTCCCGAGGCACTCGCCACGGCCGTCGGACCAACCGGCTACGTGCTGGCCACGGACATCAATCCGGCCTGGTTGGATCCGCACGGCGGGTACGAGGTGCGCCGGCACGACATCGTCGCGGACCCGCCGCCGCAGCCAGGCACGTTCGACTTGGTACATGCCCGGCTCGTGCTCGTCCACGTGCCCGACCGTGCCCGGGCGTTGGCGACGATGGTGGCGGCGCTGCGGCCCGGCGGCTGGCTACTGGTCGAGGACGCCGATACCGAGCTGCAGCCGCTGGCCTGCCTCGATGAGGTCGGCCCGGCACAGCAGCGGGCCAACCGGCTGCGGCGCGCCGTCCGGGAGTTGATGACCCGCCGCGGCGCTGACCTGCGCTACGGCCGTACGCTGCCGCGGCGCGTTGCGGGCGGCCGGCCTGGTCGATGTCGCGGCAGCCGGCTGCTTCCCGGTCGGCGGGCTAGGCCTGCGACCGGCTGGAGACCGCGACAGTGCGCATGGTCCGCGCCGAGTTGCTCGCCGCCGGGCTGGCCAACGACGCCGAGATCGACGCGCACCTGGCCGCTGTCGATGCCGGCGAGCTCGACCTCACCCTCGCGCCGCTGATCTCGGCATGGGGACGCCGCCTGGGATAGCCCTTGCAGCGGTGGTCGCCGCGTACGCGGCGGGTGATGCGCACCGCGCAGAGCCCCGTTCCCGATGACCCGCCTACAACACCTGGCAGCCGCCCGAGGCCACCTCGCGTGCCTGACATCAGCCGCGCCGGGTTGCGCTCGACGCGGTACGAGCGGCGCGTGAGACCACCATGCTGGTTGTCAGGTGGGTACCTCGATCATGCGCCGCAGACCCACCTGCCGCCGGGACGCCGGCGAGGTACTGGGGAGCGTCGGCAAGTACCAGCGCCGCTGCCCCGCGTACTCCGGCACTGTCCCCGAGGGCTCCCGAGATCACTTCCAGTCCCCGCGCGTGCGATCCCATCGTGTTGCGCTGGATGGAGCGGCTCATCGGTTCGAACAGGGCCTGTCCGGCGGCGGCCAGTTCGCCGCCCACGACCACCTGGCCCGGGTTGAGCAGCATGACGGCCGCGGACACCGCTCGTCCGACAGCATCCGCGGCATCGGCGAATGCCCGGATTGCACCGGTGTTCCCGGACTCGATGAGGGGGATGAGTTCGGTCGTCGCAACGGGCCGGTGCCAACTTCGGGACAGCAGGCCGGCGATGGCTTCGGGCGTGGCGACGGTTTCCAGGCAGCCCCGGTTTCCACAGCGGCAGATCGCACCGTTCGGGTCGACGGGGATGTGGCCGAGTTCTCCGGTCAGGCCGTCGCAGCCGAGGAGCATCCGCCCGTCACAGATGATTCCCGCGCCGATTCCGGATGACATCCGCAGGTAGACGCAGTCACGCTGGTGCTGTGCGGCCCCGTAGCGGCTCTCCGCCAGGACGGCTGCGTTGGCGTCGTTGATGAGGCGCACGGCGAATCCGGTGCGGGCGGTAAGTTCGTCGATCGGGCGGACCCGTACCCAGCCGGGCATGATGCCCGCGGCGTGGAGGGTTCCGGTGCGCTGGTCGACCGGGCAGGCGATGCCGACTCCCACTCCGAGTATCCGTTCGGCCGGAACGCGACCGGCCGCTTGAGTAATGAGACTGGTCGCCAGGTCCAGCGCGGCGTCGGGAGCGTCGTCGACGGCGACGGTGACGTGCTTGTCCCAGATCGGCTGGCCGGCAAGGTCGCAGAGCATGCACCGCACCCGGTCGTGGGCGATGTCCAGGCCCACGGCGTAGGCGGCATCGGGTGAGAGCATCAGCGTTCGGGCCGGGCGTCCGCTGACCTGACCACGGTCCCGGGGCGCGGGCTCGAGTTCGGTCACGATGCCCGCGAGGACCAGGTCGTTGAGCAGGGAGCCGACGGTCGCGCGCGCCAGTCCGGTACGGCGGATCAGGTCGGGTCGTGACAGTCGGCCCGTCTGGGCGAGCGCTTCCAGGATCCGGACACGACCAAGTTCGTGCAGGTTGGCCGGCGACTCAACCGAATCGGCAGTGGCCGGGGAGATCGGGGTGACCACCCATCGACACTAACAGATCAACCGAATTTGCTCGGATAACAGGTTTTTCTGGATAATTTATTCTTGACTATTGTCTAAACCTGGCGGAATCTGTTGGCTGTCACGTTCGTGAATGCGTCACCGTGGACAACCCGTCGCGCACGTCGCATCACGTCGTCCAACGATTCCACATCATGTCGTGCATCAATGCCACCCCAAGCAGTTCCCGGCAGTACGCACGCTGCTGCCGCACCAATCGATGCGCACCCGACGTCCGTCCGCCGTCGCGCGCCCCGAGGGAGGTCTTCCATGCGTCTCACCCCCCACCGCTGGTCCGGCCGCGTCGCCGCGACCGCGGCCTGCCTGCTCGGCGTCGGCACCGTCGTCGCCGTCACCCAGTTGCCGGCCAGCGCCGCGTCGGCGGTGGCGGTCAACGGCGCCACCACGTACCAGACGATCGACGGCTTCGGAATGTCCGAGGCGTTCGGCCAGGCCAACTCGATCCGCAACCTCGGCACCACCGCCCGCCAGCAGGCTCTGGACCTGCTGTTCAACACCGGCAACGGTGCCGGCTTCAGCATCCTGCGCAGCCTCATCCCGTCCGATTCGGGCAGCATCGAGCCGACCGCGCCGTCCGGCGGTCCGTCCGGCACCCCGCACTACGTCTGGAGCGGCGACGACGCCCAGGACGCGGGTCAACTGTGGCTGGCCAAGCAGGCGAAGAACAGCTACGGCGTGAACACCTTCTACAACGACGCCTGGAGCGCACCCGGCTACATGAAGACCAACGGTAGCGAAACCAACGGCGGCTCGCTGTGCGGCACTCCCGGAGCCTCGTGCAGCTCCGGCGACTGGCGCCAGGCCTACGCCAACTACCTGATCCAGCACACCAGGTACTGGGCGGGCGCGGGCATCACCCCGACCGCCGTGGGGTTCGTCAACGAGCCGTCGCTGACCACCAGCTACTCCAGCATGCTGGCCAACTCTTCGCAGGCGGCCAGCTTCCTGTCGGTGTTCGGCCCGGCCATGAAGTCCTCCGGCCTGTCCACCACGGTCGCCTGCTGCGACACCCTGGGCTTCGACCTGCTGCCCGGCTACGTCAGCGCCGTGTCGGGCAACTCGGCCGCCAACGCCGGCACCGGCCTGTTCACCAGCCACGGCTACTCCAACGCCCCGAGCACACCGGTGAACACCAGCGGCCGCCATGTCTGGGAATCCGAATGGGCCGTCAACGGCAGCACCTGGACCACCACCTGGGACAGCACCGCCGAGGCCGCCGGTATCACCTGGGCGCAGCGCATCCACACCGCCCTGACCGGCGCCAACGTCAACGCCTTCCTCTACTGGTGGGGAGTCAGCGCCACCAGCCACGACAGCTCCCTGATCGGGCTGAACGGCTCCACCCTCACCCCCTCGAAGCGCTACTACGCGCTGTCCAACTACAGCCGCTACATCCGCCCGGGGGCGGTCCGCGTCGCCGCGACCACCGGTGACAGCAACCTCAAGGCCAGCGCCTACCGCAACACCGACGGCACCGTGATCATCGTGGTGCTCAACACCGCCAGCAGCGCCATCTCCACCAGCTACTCGCTGAGCAACACCGGATCCACCAACGGCACCGTGACCTCCTACGTCACCAACGGCGGCAGCAGCATGGCCGCCCAGTCGCCCGTGGCCCTGTCTGCCGGCTCGTTCAACGCCACCGTGCCGGCCCGCTCACTGGTCACCTACCGGGTCGTCGGTGGGGGCGGCCCGACCCCGTCACCGAGCACCAGCTCGTCGAGCCCGTCGCCGAGCGCGTCCAGCACCCAGCCGGCCGGCAAGCGGATCGTCGGTGGCCAGTCCGGCCGCTGCGTCGACGTCCCGAACTCCGTGACGACCAACGGAACCCAGGTGCAGCTGTGGGACTGCAACGGCAAGGCCAACCAGTCCTGGACCGCCACCGCGGGCAAGCAACTCCAAGTCTTTGGAAACAAGTGCCTCGACGCCAACGGCAAGGGCACCACCAACGGCACCACGGTGATCATCTGGGACTGCAACGGCCAGACCAACCAGCAGTGGAACATCAACGCCAACGGCACCATCACCGGCGTCCAGTCCGGCCTCTGCCTGGACGCCAACGGTGCCGCCACCGCCAACGGCACGAAACTGGTCCTCTGGACCTGCAACGGCCAGAGCAACCAGCAGTGGAGCCTCAACTGACCACGCTCGCGCTGAGCGTGTAGGTCTGCCCCGGCGACGCACCGCAGACCGAAGCGTCAGCTGTGGACAGCGCCGGGCTGCGACTGCTGCCCGTACTTCGGCCGCCTCGGTACCAGAAAAGGTACCGAGGCGGCCTTCGTTGACCGGCGCAGCGTCAGCTGAGCCGGTCTCGCGCCGGGTAGAACACCTCATCCGGGGCAGCCGTGGACACTATCCGCATGGCGCTCCCCCGTATCCGCGGGCTCGGACGGGCTCCCGCATGACTCTGGTGTCCCGATGTCCGAATGGCGGCGACGCTCCGGATTGAGGTCAGGCCAGATGGCTCTTCATGATGGCCAAATCAATTGATAGATTTACATAGGTCACGGCGTACAGCCGTACCCGCACGGTCACCCCGAGACAAGGACGGCACATGAGAATCATTCGCGGAGTGCTAGCCGCCACTGCTGCCATGCTGGCGGCCATCACCCTGTGGGCGGCGCCCGCCTACGCTGATATCGCACCACCCCAACCTTTCTACGCCGACACCACGAACGCCAACTTCGACACCTGCCCGCACGGAATCACCAAGGGAACCCTGCTTTGGCACACGCCCGGGCCCGTCGCACCCGTTGCGGTTGACATCAGCGGCGAGGTCGTCGACCGGCCAACCGCCGATGGCACCACAGCGCGCTGCGTCATCGACGACTACTCCAGTACGGCGATCTTCACCGCGTACAGCGGCAGCACCGTCGTCGGCTACAAGACGGTGACGGTCGACAACGGCGTTACGCAATTCCAGTTCACCCTCGGCCGCTACAGCACCGCCACGGTCCTGACCCAGCTGACGGTGCAGGTGTGCCGCAATCCGGTACACACCTTGCCACCGAGCTACTGCGGCAAGACCATCACCTACCGGGGATAGCGCACTTCAACGAGCCCCCGGAACATCTGAGCATCGGTCAGATGCGCAGCAGGCCCCCGTTGCGGACGCCGTCCTTCACGGCGATGAGATTGGCGGCCACGTAACTGATCTGGTTGGTCCGGTGCCAGTCGCTGGGGAAGTAGGTGACCAGCCGGGAGACCTGGAACCGGCAGCGGATCTCGGGTACGAAGCGGGCGTAGTCCCGGTCGGTGAAGTACCAGAAGGAGTTCTCGTTGTAGAACGCCACATGCGTCGGGTCCTGGAAGGCGCCCCGGCCGTCCGTGCTCGGCGTCAGCGACAGCAGCATGCCGCCGGGCGCCAGGATGCGGTAGAGCTCGTTGAAGAGAGCGATCTTGTCGGGCACGTGCTCCAGGAAGTCGACGGCGCGGATGACACCGACGCTGTTGTCCGGCAGGTCGATGCCGTCAGTGACGTCGGCCACCAGGTCGACGCCCGGGCCGTCGACCCGGTCCAGGCCGAGGAAGCCCTCCGGCTTGTTGTGCGCGGCACCCACATCAACCGACAGCAGGCCGCGGCGCTGCGCCCAGGCCAACGCGTTGAGCCCGACATTGCGGTCGTAGATCTGGACCGTCAACTCCTGGATATCGGCGTTGGCGCGCGGTTCCCGCTGGGTGTTGGCGGTGTGCATGCGCTGCAGGTAGAGGCAGCGCGGGACGCGGTGGAACTCGGTCACCTGGTAGAGCCGACACATCAGATCGTGGTCGTCGGCCACGGTGAGCGTCTCGTCGTAGCCGCCGACCTTCTCGTACAGCTCGCGGCGGAAGGCGCGCACATGATTCGGCGCGTACCAGATGTAACTGATGTTGTGCGGTGTGGGGGCCATCGCCTCGAAGACCAGCCGCGCACGGCCGTCGACCGTCTCCTCCCGGTAGTTCCAGCCGCTGGTTTCGGCGAACCGGGAGTCGTCCCGGCCGCCGTCCGGGCCGATGTGCGCCCAGTCGGAGTACACGAAACCGACCTCAGGACGGTTGTCGAACGCCCCGACAACCGCCGCGAGGCACTCCGCGGTGAGCAGGTCGTCGTGGTCAAGCTCCACCAGGATGTCCCCGGACGCCTCGGCACAGGCACGGCTCTTGGCCGCGCCCACGCCGGCGAGGTCGTCGTCGATGACCACCCGTACCCGGGGATCGTCACCCTCCGGCCGCCAGCGCATACCCTGATTGAGCAGGACGATCCACTCCCAGTCGGAGAACGTCTGGGCAAACATGCTGTGCAGACACTCGTCGAGGAAGCGAGTGCGGTTGCTCGGCGTGAAGACGCTCACGCGGGGCGCCATGTCAGCTACCCGCGAGCTCGGGCCGGTAGGACTGCGGGACCGCGTTGAGCAGCGTCGGGTCGAGGGTGACCGCTTGCCGGAAGTTGTCCCGGGCGCCGTTGTGATCCCCCTTGTGGTCCAGCAGCAGACCCAGTCGCAGATAGGTGGTGGACGCCGACTTGTTGATGACCAGTACCTTCCGGTACAGGTCGATCGCAGCGTCCATGCTGGACGGCTCCAGAACGATCGCCTTGTTGTACAGGGCAGAAGTGAAGTTGGGATCGATCGCCAGGGCGGCGTCGTAGTCCTTGACGGCCTCGTCCTTGCTGCCAGCGGTCTGGGCGATGACGCCCAGGTTGTACCACGCGTACTTGTTGTTCTTGTCCAGCGCGATGACACGTTGGAAGCTCGTCCGGGCTCCGTCGAAGTCGCGCGCCTTTGCCTGCTGGAGGCCCTGGTTCAGCACAGCGGTCGGATCGTTCAGGGCGGCTTGCGACAGCGACGAGGGCCTATTTTTCGGGGTATCCCCGGACGTACACGCAGCGGCACCGCAAAGCAGGGCCAACGAGGCCACCACGGCCGCTGTCCGCGTTCGTACCTTGACCATCAATCATCCTCTGGTTTCGGTTGTTCGCCAGAACGGCACGGCAGCGCCGATCCGGACTTCGCCGGCGGCGCGATCGACTCAGGGCACGCAGATGACGTAGACAGTCCTCCCCGGGCCGGATGCCGACCATTGGACAAACCAGCCATTGCTGCCTGATGGCTGGTTGATTTGCACGATGGAGAGATCGCTGGAGGGCTGACCCCAGCCCCCGCCGGTGGCGATCGACCCAGCCGGACACTGCGCGACCACTCCCGGCTGGACGCTCGGCACCGCAACCACCACGAAATGGGACTGGAGGCTGGCGGTCGGCCCGGGTGCGCCTTGCGGGCCGGCGGGTCCCTGCGAGCCAACCGTGCCCTGCAAACCAACGGGACCCTGTGGGCCGGCGGCACCCTGCGGGCCGGCGAGACCCTGCGGGCCTGCAACGCCCTGAACACCCTGCGGGCCCGCAACGCCCTGAGCACCAACGGGACCCTGCGAACCAACCGGACCCTGTGGGCCGGCGGCACCCTGCGGGCCTGCAATGCCCTGAACACCCTGTGGGCCGGCGGCACCCTGCGGGCCTGCAATGCCCTGAACACCCTGCGGACCCGCAACGCCCTGAGCACCTTGCGGGCCCGCAACGCCCTGAGCACCAACGGGACCCTGCGAACCAACAAGACCCTGCGGGCCGGCGGCACCCTGCGGGCCGGCAACGCCCTGAGCACCTTGCGGACCCGCAACGCCCTGAGCACCAACCGGACCCTGCGAACCGACAGGACCCTGCGAACCGACCAGGCCCTGCGAACCGGCGAGACCCTGCGGGCCGGCAACGCCCTGAGCACCCTGCGGGCCGGCAACGCCCTGAGCACCCTGGGGACCTGCAACGCCCTGAGCACCCTGGGGACCTGCAACGCCCTGAGCCCCAACCGGGCCCTGTGAACCGACCGGACCCTGCGCGCCCGCAACGCCCTCAGCACCCTGCGGACCCTGCGAACCGACCGGACCCTGCGAACCGGCCAGACCCTGCGGGCCGGCAACCCCCTGAGCGCCAACCGGGCCCTGCGAACCGACCGGACCCTGCGAGCCCGCCAGACCCTGCGGACCCTGCGAACCGGCGAGACCCTGCGGGCCGGCAACGCCCTGAGCACCCTGGGGACCTGCAACGCCCTGAGCCCCAACCGGGCCCTGTGAACCGACCGGACCCTGCGCGCCCGCAACGCCCTGAGCACCCTGGGAACCTGCAACGCCCTGAGCCCCAACCGGGCCCTGTGAACCGACCGGACCCTGCGAGCCCGCAACGCCCTCAGCACCCTGCGGACCCTGCGAACCGACCGGACCCTGCGAACCGGCCAGACCCTGCGGGCCGGCAACCCCCTGAGCGCCAACCGGGCCCTGCGAACCGACCGGACCCTGCGCGCCCGCAACGCCCTCAGCACCCTGCGGACCCTGCGAACCGACCGGACCCTGCGAACCGGCCAGACCCTGCGGGCCGGCAACCCCCTGAGCGCCAACCGGGCCCTGCGAACCGACCGGACCCTGCGAGCCCGCCAGACCCTGCGGACCCTGCGAACCGACCAGGCCCTGCGAACCGGCGAGACCCTGCGGGCCGGCAACGCCCTGAGCACCCTGGGGACCTGCAACGCCCTGAGCCCCAACCGGGCCCTGCGAACCGACCGGACCCTGCGCGCCCGCAACGCCCTCAGCACCCTGCGGACCCGCAACGCCCTGAGCACCCTGCGGACCGGAAAGACCCTGAGCACCCTGCGGACCGGCAACGCCCTGAGCACCAGCCGGGCCCTGCGAACCGGCCAGACCCTGGGGGCCGGCAACGCCCGGAGCACCCTGCGGACCGGCAACGCCCTGAGTACCAGCGGGGCCCTGCGAACCAAGCGGACCCTGCGGGCCCGCAACGCCCTGCGAACCCGCGGGACCCTGCGAGCCGACGGGACCCTGCGAGCCGATCGGGCCCTGTGAACCGCTAAGACCCTGCGTACCGGGAGAACCCACCGACCCCTGGGGACCGGGAGCGCCCTGTACGCCTGGGGCACCCGGAGTCCCCGCTTGACCTTGCAGGCCTTGCGGGCCTTGCGGGCCCTGCGGCCCAGGCGGGCCAGGCGGACCTTGCGTACCGGGAACACCGTTCTCGCCGGGAGCGCCGTGTTGTCCCGGCACACCCTGCGCTCCCTGTGGACCCTGGGGGCCTTGTACACCTGACAACGGCGGGTTCGAGGGCTGCCCGGCTGACGGACCCTGGAAGCTCTGCGGACCTGGCGGAAGCGGTTCAGGACCATCCTGGCGGTACCGGGGAGTCAGGTTGGACAGGCCACCCGCAGCGGCCGTCGGCACGGCGAAGGTCCCGGCGAGCATGGCGGTGCTGATACCAGCTATCGCCCCTGCCCGCCGTACCCGCCAACTTGTCGATCGCGCCTTGCTCATTGGCGCCTCCGCGCACTTCAGAACAAGTTAGAACGATACAGGGCTACTATGGCTTTGAGACCTGTTCATCCTGATAATATCCTTTCGGGTATTTCAGACGATGGCGGGTCGTAGTCATCTTCCGTTCGTCAATCGCACGGCGTGCTGCACCTGGCGAACGGGGGCCAGGTTCCGGCCTCGTTCTGCTGGGCGTTCCTGACGATCTCGGTAGTCGCGGCCGGCGTGTGGTAGGCCGACGGCCTGCACCGCCCGCGCGCACGGGAGACGGCCGACGCCTGGGCCGCGAACGGCAACTCGCAGGCGTTCGGGCGCGTACGGCTGCGGTCCGGTCAAGTCCGGCGCGGATTTCCCGGGCAAGCGACAGCGGGTTCCCGGTCTTGATCATGTGGCTGAAGTAGAGCTGCGGATCATCGCCGGTCTCCTGGTTGTAGAGGCAGCCGACGTCCCAGCCGGCGGCGCGCATGAGTTGCCCTGTGTCAACCCCTGGGTCAGGCGGCCTTTGGTTGGTCCTGGTTGAGGAGGGTTTGGAGAGCGCCGTGGGCTGCCGGGTCGTAGGGGACGTTGTCCTGCCAGCAGCGCCAGATGACGTGTGCCCAGGCGCGGGCGAGGATGCGCACGGCGTGGGGGTGGTCACAGCCGCGGGCGATGGCCTTGGTGTAGAGATCGTCGGCCCAAGGGCTGGCGCGGCGGGAGTCGCCGGCGAAGTCGCACAGGGCGTCACGCAGCTGCTTGTCAGCGCCCCAGCGGAAGGTGACGGATTTGACCTTGCCCGATTGCCGGGTCGAGGGCGCGACCCCGGCCAGGCAGGTCAACGAGTCGCGGGTGGGGAACCGTCCCCGGGCGTCGCCGATTTCGGCGAGCAGCCGGGCGGCCCGGACGCTGCCGGAGCGAGGCAGGGACGTGAAGATCGCCGCGTCGGGATGAGCGTCGAGCTGTTCGCCGATGCTGGCGGCCAGGATCTGGATTTGGGCTCCCAGGGTCCGCAGGACGGCCACCAGCGCCGTGGTGGTGCCCGCGTGGATGCCGGCGGGCTCGCCGATGACGCCGCGGGGTGCGGCCACCAGCCGGGCATGCAACGCGGCTGGATCGACGCCCCCGCTGTAGGACACCGAGCCCAGCCAGACGGCCAGCCGCTTGGGCGAGAGCCAGTCCGCGGCCTCCTGGGTGGTGAAGCGTCCCAGAAAGGCCAGGGTGATCGCCGAGTCGATGTCGGCGAAGATTGTTACGGCGGCGGGGAACACGATCTGCAGATGGGCCCGCAGTTGGTTGGCCGCGGCGACCCGGTGGGTGACCAGGTCTCGGCGGGCCCGCACGCTGCCGCGCAGCGCGGTGGTCTGCTCGCTGTCGTAGACCATGGGCCGCAGCCGTCGCACGTCGGTACGGACCACGTCGGCCAGGACGTAGGAGTCGAACCGGTCGTCCTTGTTCCCGGCCGATCCGTACCGGCTGCGCAGATTCTTCACCTGCCCAGGCGGGATCACGAAGACCACCAGCCCGGCCGGCATCAGGGTGTCCACGACAGGGCCGTCGCCGCGTTCGATGCCGACCTGTTCGACCCCGGCACGCAGCAGCTTGGCGGCCATCCGCTTCAACCCGGCCGCGTCGTGCGCCACGGTGAACCGGCCCAGGACCTCCCCTTGATCGTCGACCACGCAGACCACGTGGTCGTCCTTGGCCCAGTCCACCCCCGCCGTGACGCGCTGGGCAGTGGGGTTGGGGTCGATACTCACAGTTGTCTCCTCGCTGTTGCATCAGTGGGAAGACACCCGGTGGTCCCGGGACACCGCAGCCGGTCGCTCACTGATCGGCGCTCATTGGCGCATAGCCCTGTAGCCAGTCGGGGTGTCCTGGGCCGCCGGGCCTCGCAGAACTCATGCTGGACCTCGAAGGTCGAGCGGCAGTGGCGATGGCCCGGCGGGGACCAGAGGTGCACCCGAACCCTCCCACTCAAAGATCAAACGGGCGACTCGGATACCACGATGGTGCACCAGTGAGCGTCAGGACGGGCTGTGTCTCGTCGGCGGTCATAGCGAAGTCGGGGACGGCTACGGCGCCGCCGTCGCGGAGCGGTTGGAACTGGATGCTGTTGGAGACGTTCAGTTCCGGCCGTACCGGGATTCCGCCGAGGCGTACCCCCGTGGGTGCGAGAGACGTCGATGGTGACGATGCCGTGCTCGCCGACGGTGGCGTCACCGCCGAGCAGTGCGGCGATGCGGTCCGCCGGCAGCGGGGTCCGCGGGTGGGCCGGTGAGCTCTGCGGGAGTTTCGTGCTGGTGTGGTTGATGACATATCGGATCCGGTGGGCGAGGTGTGCCGGGTCGCCGACGCCACGGAACTGGATGAACCACACCTGTGGCTGCAGGTCGTACAGGTGCTGATGGAAGGCCTGGATGACCAGGTCGGCGGTGTGGAGCGCGTCGAGGTACTGAAGCTGGAAGCCGGGCAGAAAGCGGATGCCGCGCAGTGAAGCGTCGATGTCGTCGCGGGCGATGTCGATGGCCAGTACGCCGTTGCTCAACTGCCCGTCGGCGCCGATGATCTGCTCGATGTCGTGGGCCGGCAGTGAACCTGTTGTGTGAGCCGCGGCGGCCGAGGCGGGGAGGGCGCCCAGGGGTGCGGCGAGCAGGATGCCGGATGCGGCGCCGAGAATTCGACGCCGGGGACAGCGGACCGGTGACTGAAGTGGCGTCTGGGACGCCTGACAAAAGAGTCATATCTCACTTTTAACATCCGATACGCGACTTTCTTACCTAAATCTCCGAGGTAGCGAACCTGCGGCACAGCGGGCAGCGCATGTGCACGTCACCATGCTGTTCAGTGCGCTGACCGGCCTGACAGCACCGGCCGTCCTGCTGCAACGCTGGTGGGCCGGCATCCTCCTGGAGTGCGACGACCAGCCAGACGACCCGAGCCGCTGGATCGAGGTACACGCCCGCGGCGGCGAGGTCGCGCCGCTGCTGGCAGTCGCCGCCAGCGCCGTCGCGCTGTGCCGGCACGAAGGGCCTGTGGATCGGCAGTCCGGCGTTGCTCGTCCCGCTCCTACCTCGGGTACCTGTTCCGCGATAACAAACAAGGACAGCTTGAACGCAGTCCACCTGCCGCGGCCATGGCAATCATGGCGGTTTCTGTCTGGCTGCACCTGCACGCCCCGCTGTGGCGCTGAGCGGGATTGCAGACAGCGCCGGGAAGCCGGTGGGTTACCTGTAGTACCGACGGCGCAGCGGAGCAGGATTGACGTTATGCACAGCACAAGACTGGCCCTGCGGTCGTGACACATCCCGGCGAAGCGCATGCCGGCGGGATGGCCGGGCGGCTGAACTGGCTGCGCGCCGGAGTCCTGGGCGCGAATGACGGCATCGTCTCCACCGCGGGCCTGGTCGTCGGGGTTGCCGGCGCCACCACCGCCAGTGGCGCGATCCTCACCGCGGGCATCGCGGGGCTGGTCGCCGGGGCGGTGTCGATGGCGTTGGGCGAGTACGTCTCGGTCAGCAGCCAGCGCGACACCGAACGGGCCCTGCTCGCCAAGGAACGCGCCGAACTGGACAAGTTCCCTGAGCAGGAACTCGACGAGCTGACCGCGCTGTATCTGGCCAAAGGCCTGACGGTCGAGACGGCGCGCCAGGTGGCCCAGGAGTTGACCGCCAAGGACGCCTTCGCCGCGCACGCCGAGGTGGAACTCGGTATCGATCCGCAAGCGCTGACCAACCCCTGGCACGCCGCTGGCGCCTCGGCGATCGCCTTCACCGCCGGTTCGCTGCTCCCCTTGATCGCGATCCTGCTTCCACCGGCAAGTGGACGAGTCTTGGTGACCTTCGTCGTGGTCATCCTGGCTCTCGCGGTCACCGGCGTCGTGAGCGCGAAGCTCGGATCGGCGAGTGTCGGACGCGCCGTCGCCCGACTGGTGGGCGGCGGCGCGCTCGCCATGGCCGTGACCTTCGGCGTCGGGCACCTGGTCGGCGCCAACGTGAGCTGAGCGATCTGCTTGCACCATTCGTCGAATCCGGCGCTGGCCTTGGCCGGTCCGCGTGGCCACAGCCGGTCGACCAGCATCCGGATCGCGTCCCTGCCGGTGGGCTCCTCGTAGGCCACGCGGATTCTGTCCTGCTCACAGTCATGCTGTCCGCTGTCGCCGGTCTAACTCGAAGGTGCAGTCCACCCGTCCAGGACATCGACCAGATTCACCGTCACGTACAGAGTGACGACGGTTGCGTGACGACAGCCCGAGGCGCCCGGTCGTCACCTACACCGCAGCCACCACGTGTACTGCCGGAAACAGCCGCGTGGGGGCTTCGCGAAGGTGCGGCGTGCCGCGTTCACACTCATACTGAGGGGTAAGATTTCCATCAGGCTGTCCTGCGTTGGGCAGTCGTTTAAGTGTCGGGGAAACAGGAGGGCTCGTCATGCCAGGCAGGCGCGCACGCGCCGCGGCCACCGCAACGGCCGAACCTGCCGCGAGGGCTCACCGAGCGACGCGTCCGGTCAAGGCCGTCCCGGCGTTGGCGCCGGCCACGGAGATGCTCGGTGTCAGCCCGGACGTCCTCGGGACTTCGATCCGGAACCGGCGCAAGGTCCGCGGCCTACGCCTGTCCGACCTGTCGGAAGCGACAGCCCTTTCGGTCTCGTTCATCAGTCAGCTCGAGCGGGGCTTGACCAACCCCAGCCTGCAATCGCTGGTCCGCATCGCCGAAGCACTGGGCACCACGTCGCACGAACTGCTCGCCGTCTCGGCTATCGGTGCGCAGGACGCGCCTGAATACCAGGGCGGCGACGACGGCGCGCTCATCTCGAAAGGCGGCGGCTACGCCCGGTCACTGGTGAAGGGACACCGCGCGATCCAGCCGATGGAGATCGTTGGAGGGGCGCGGGAAATGGGCAACTGGGCGGTCCACGAGGTCGACGAGTTCATGTACCTCTGCGACGGCGTCGCGGAGGTGGAGATCGAAGGGCACGGCCTCTTCGTGCTCGAGTCCGGCGCCACTGTCTACTGCAACGCAGGCACCCGCCACCGCTGGCGTCAACTGGGCGACGCGCTGGTCCGCATGCTGCTGGTGCTTGCCCAGTCCGGTGGCAGCGGCGAGCCACCTTCGGCAAGCTACCGGTCGCACCTGTAGCGAGCCCGGAAAACCAGGCAGAAATAGACCTGCGGCCAGCGGGGACCAGCTGAAGATAATGTGTCGCTCCGTCGGCGCGACCGTGACGCCTGCCGTGGTCAGGTGCGCGTGCACGATCTCGGCGACGGGTGATCCTTCGTCCGAGACGGGCTACTGGTCAAGCGGTCCTCGCTGCGGCCCACAGGGAACCGGCCAGTCCGGCCGCTGCGATCACGCGCCGGTCGTCGTAGCGGCGGCCGACGAAAGAGAGCCCGACCGGCATACCGGCTGGCCCGGTATGTCCCGGGATGTTCACCACCGGCACCTGCAGAACCGTCCACATGCCGTTGAAGGATGCATCCCCGGTCGAGTCGATCCCTACCGGCGCCTCGCCCGTAGCGCTCGGCGCGAGGAGGACGTCGTACTCGGCAGCGATGTCGTCGATCTGGGCACGGCAGCGGTCGGCGAGCTTGTACGCTTCGCGGACGGCCGTCGGCGTCAACGCATCCCGGTTCTCGACGGTGGCCTTGAACGAGTCGAGCAGTTCCGGGTTGTTCCGGTATTCACCGAGGAACGCCGACCGTCCCTCGCGGCGCAGGATCTTGCGGTGGGCGTCGATCAGGCCGAGGAAGTCGCCGCCCAGGGTCAGTGTGCTCACCTGCGCTCCGGCTGCCGCCAGTGACCTGGCCCCGTCGGCCATCGCCTGCTGCGTCGCCGGCAGTGCCTTGGCCCAGTTCGGGGTCTGGCACACGGCAACCTTCAATCCAGCCAGCGAGGTCGGAAGTGGCGTTTCGGGCGGGTCGAGATCGAACACGTCGGCCACCAGCATCAGGTCCTCCGCGGACCGGGCGTAGAAGCCGGCGGTGTCGCAGGTCGCCGAGTACATCTTCAGTCCCTCGCGGCTGACGCTGTTCCAGGTGGGCTTCAATGCGTAGATTCCGCAGAACGAGCCGGGCCGGATCGTCGAGCCGCCCGTCTGCGTGCCGAGCGCCAGGGCTGCCTGGAAGTCGGCGACCGCAGCTGCGGAGCCACTGGAGGAGCCCCCGGGTGTGCGTGTGGGGTCCAGCGGATTCTTGGTGGGGCCCCCGTTGCCGGTGGCGGCGAACTCGGTAGTCACGGTCTTGCCGACCAGGAGCGCGCCGGCTGCGCGCATGGTGTCGACGAGCGCTGCGTCGACGCCGGGGCGACTCCCGGCGTAGCGGGCGTTGTGGTGTTCGGTCGGCATGTCCAGGGTATTGATGACGTCCTTGAGGCCGACGGGTACGGCGTGCAGCGGACCCCTCGTTTCCAACCCGTCGAGTGCCTTTGCCCGGGCACGGATCTGGTCGGGGTCGAAGTGGGCGAATGCGTCGACGTCGGCGTTGCGCGCGTTGTAGCGCGCGATGATCGCCTCGGCGACATCGGTCGCGGTGAGTTCGCCCGCCCTGACGGCCCTGACGATCTCCGTCGCGGTGAGCTGTTCCGGTGCGGAGGTCATGGCTCAGGCCGCCGGTGCCAGGTTGTGGAAGCCGCTCCGGTGGAAGACCAGCGGTGCTGCGTCGGGGTCCATCGCCAGAGACACGATCTCCAGGACGACGATTTCGTGGTCACCTGCCGGAATCGTCTTGTGCGGGGCGCATTCGAGCCACAGCGACGCCCCGTGGACGAAGACAGCGCCGGTGTCCGTCGACACCCACTTGATTCCACTGAATCGGTCGGTGCCCTTGGCGGAGAGTGCGCGCGCCACCGCGCCGTGCTCGTTGGAGAGCACGCTGAGCCCGAGCCGGTCGAGTTCGGCCAGCTTCGGCCACGTCGTCGAGGTCGTCGCGACGCACACGGAGACCAGGGCGGGGTCGAGTGAGACCGACGTGAACGAGCTTGCGGCCATACCTTCCGGCTTGCCTGCGCGCACGCCGCAGAAGGCGGTGACTCCGCTCGGGAAACAGCCGAACGCTTGCCTCAGAAGCAGGGCATCAAAGTTGGTGTCGAGTGTCGCCTTCATATGACTGCCTCATTTCCAGCAGATCCGTGCGGTTGGTGCGTGATATTGACTTCGGCCACAAGCGGCATTGGCGAACATGGGCTCAGTGGTTTCCTGCGCCGCTCGTCCGAGTCGGACGAGCGGCGCAGCACGCGTTCCGGGTCAGGACGGCTTCGGCGGCGTCAGCGTGTAGTACCGCGTGGTCATCTCGGGCGACATGGTCACGCCCCGGATGCCCTTCTTGGTCACGATCACCCGGTTGGCGTGGACGATCGGGATCATCGGGACGTCTTCGGCAACGATGTTCTGCGCCTCCACCCAGTCCTTCGCGCGCTCCTCCGAGGCCGGCGTCCCGTACCACTTCTTGATGATCTCGTCGACCCGCGCATTGCTGTAGTGCATGTAGTTCTTGCCGACCCCGCCGGTGCTGCCGGTGGTGAGGAAGTAGCCCTGCATCGTGATGGAGGGGTCGTCGATCCACACGCCGTACTTGTTGAGCAGGAGGTCGGGCGCCCCGGTGGTCGGCGGGTACGAGCGTGCCGTGGTCAGTGCCGAGAAGTCCGCGGACGTCCGCGGCATGAGGACGATCTCGATGCCGGCCCGGGCGGCGCTCGACTTGATCAGGATCGCCATGCTCTGCGCTGTCGTGTCATTGTTCTGGAAGTGCAGTGGGAGCGACACCTTCGGGTTGCCGGCCTGCGTCAGCAGGTCCTTGGCCTTGTCGATGTCCAGCGTGTACTTCGCCCACGCCGGGGTGAAGCCGTTGGCGCCCGGCACCACAGCGGACTCGTCCTTGGTCACCCGGCCGGCGAAGAGCGACTTGATGATCTCGTCGTACGGGATCGAGTAGGCGAGCGCCTGGCGGACACGCTTGTCGGCCAAGGGTCCCCCGGCATCGACCGGCACCTCCAGGAAGTAGAACTCCGGAGCCTTGGACTGCTGGATTTCCAGAGATGCGCTATTGGTCAGGCTCTGGATGTCCTTCTCCGTCACCCCGTACACCGCCACGTCGACCGAGCCGCCCTTGAGCAGCGACAGGACGTTGCCGGTCACCTGGATGGTGACCGTCTTGAAGGCGGGCTTCGCTGGGTGGTCGGGGACCGCCTCGAGCACGATGCTCTGGCCGATCTGACGGCTCTTGACGTAGTAGGGGCCGCTGCCGGCGGTGTTGTTCATGAGCCAGGTCTTGGCGTCCGGATCACTGCTCGTCGCGTGCTTCTTCACCTCGATGGAGTCAAGGATGGGCAGGTCCGGGAAGCGGAAGACCGACACCTGGAAAGGCCCGGCCACCTGCGGCTTGCCCAGGGAGTCCTTGCACTTCACCTGGATCGTGTGGTCGTCGACCTTGGTGATCTGGCTCATGGCGAAGACACCGGCATAGTTGAGCAGGCTGTACTTCTTCAGATTGAACAGGCGCTGGTAGGAGAACATCACGTCATCGGCGGTCACCGGGTTTCCGGACGGATAGAACTTCCGGTTCTTGTTGAGGTGGAAGATGATCGCGTCGTCCTTCGTCTCCCACGACTCGGCAAGCCCGGGCGCGACCTCAGTCCCGTCCCAGACCATCACCCCTTGGCCGTTGTCCACGTACTTGCAGTTCAGCATTACCTCGTAGAAGTTCACCCAGAGGTCCCAGTCCATCCCGGAGGACGAGCTGTTCTGCGCGTCGAACGAGTCCGCGTCGGCTGGCCAGGCGATCACCAGGTTGGAGCTGGAGGCTGTACCGCCAGTTTCGCTGCTCGTGCCGGCGCACGCCGCAAGGAAAGCCAGAAGCCCGAGCCCGGTGCCGCCGGCGAGCACCTGTCGCCGGGTAGGGGAAAACGAAGGATTCGTCATGTATCTACCTCTATTGCTTTGCAGGAATGAGGGGTCAGGCGGCTGTTGCAATGGGCTCGCCGTTGAGCGCAACAGGGCAAGCGACCGCATGGGTCGGGGTCATCGGCGTGAGCTGGGGCCGCTCGGCCCGGCACGACGGCTGGGCCAGCGGGCATCGACCGGCGAGCCGGCAGCCGCCGCCGACATCGAAGGGGCTCGGGATCTCCCCGACCAGGCGCAGCCGCTCCCGCCGGTCGGCCGCGTCGATCTGTGGTGCGGCCGACAGCAGCGCCTTGGTATACGGGTGGACCGGATTCTCGAAGATCTCCTCGGTGGACCCGATCTCGACGATCCCACCCAGGTACATCACCATCACCCGGTCGGAGACCCGGCGAACGACATCGAGGTCGTGGCTGATGAACAGGTAAGCCATCTGCAGCTGCTCCTGCAGCTGGCGCAAGAGTTTCAGCACCTGCCCACGCACGGAGACGTCCAACGACGCGGTCGGCTCGTCCAGCAGCAGCACCTTGGGCGAGACGGCGATCGCGCGGGCGATTCCGACGCGTTGCCGTTGGCCGCCACTGAGTTCGGCCGGGTAACGGTCCAGGTGCTCCTGGCTCAGGCCGACCATCTCGAGCAGCTCGCCGGCCCGGGCGTTGCGGGCGTTCCTGTCCATCGTGGTGTGCAACTTGAGCGGCTCGGTCAGTACCTGACGGATCGACATACGCGGGTTGAGCGAGGAATTCGGGTCCTGGAAGACCATCTGGATGTCCTCGTAGGCCCGGGACAGCTCGTTCCGTGTCAGCCGTACCATGTCCCGCCCGTCCACCGCCACCGCTCCCGCCGTGGGCTCGATCAGCCGGGCAATGCACCTGGCGACGGTCGACTTGCCGGAGCCGCTCTCGCCGACAAGGGCGACGGTCTCGCCCGGGCGGATGTCGACGCTGACCGAGTCGACGGCCGTGAGGGTGCGAGCTCTGCCGCCGCGCTTGACGCGAAACTCCTTGTGCAGGTCGACCACGTTCAGTACGGCGAAGTTGCGCCGAGACGAGGCGGCAGTGCTGATGGGCTCGACAGCGGTCATGCGTCCAACTCCTCGAACCGACTGGAGCGCAGCAGTTGCTGGGTGTACTGGTCCTGGGGGTTGTGCAGGATCCGCGCGACCGTCCCGGTCTCGCGGACCTTGCCCTGGTACATGACCACCACGTCGTCGCACGTCTCGGCGACGACGCCGAGGTCGTGCGTGATCAGGCAGGCGGTCATGCCGCTGGTGGCGATCAGGTCGACGATCAACTCCATGATCTCGGCCTGGATCGTCACGTCGAGGCCGGTGGTCGGTTCGTCGAGAACCAGCAGCTTCGGCTGGCAGATGAGGGCGAGCGCGAGCATCACGCGCTGCGCCATGCCGCCGGAGAACTCGTGCGGGTACTGCTTCATCCGCTGTTCCGGCTCGGGCACCTTGACCTTGCCGAGCATCTCCACGGCGATCGCCCGCGCCTGCCGCTTCGACACGTCGCGGTGCGCCCGGCAGGCATCGACCAGCTGCGAGCCGACCGAGATCACCGGATTGAGCGCGGCGCGGGCGTCCTGGAAGACCATCGCGATCTGGCCGCCGCGGATCCTGCGCAGTGCCCTGCCGTCCAGGCAGGTGAGGTCTGCGCCACCGAACTCGATCGCGCCCGACGTCTTGCGGAAAGTGGAAGAGGCAAGGCCCAGGATCGACAGCGCCATCACCGACTTGCCCGATCCGGTCTCACCGACGATCGCGGTCAACGCACCTTCCCGCAGCCCGAAGGAGACGTTGTCCAGGACCTCCTTGAACCCGCTCGGCGTCTTGAACCCGCCGCTGTAGTCCCGGACGCGCAGCAGGTACCCCGGATCGGCCGGCTGCTTGATCGACGACGACAGCACGGTCTCGATCGCGGTCTGCATCGTGGTCATCGCTGCTCCCCCCGGTTTCGGGCGGCGATCCCGTCGCCCACGAACTGGAAGCCGATCGCCAGGACCAGCACGCCGAGGCCGGGGAACAGCGCCTCCCACCAGGCGCCGCTGACGACGTCGGGCTGACCACGGGCGATCATCGAGCCCCACTCCACCGCGTCCGGCTGGATACCGACGCCGATGAAGCCGAGGGCTGCGATGCTGCCGCACACATACGCCGAACTGATCGAGGCGTAGGCGAGCAGCGGCCGGAAACTGTTCGGCATGAGGTGTTTGAAGAGCACCACCGGCGGCCGGTTGCCCACCATGCGCGCCGCCTCGGCGAACTGCCAGGTCTTCTTGGTCAGTATCTCGGCGCGCGCCAGCCGGACGAACTCCGGCAGTGGGAGGATCGCGACCACGCAGATCACCTTGACCGTGCCCGGTCCGAGGACCGTGATGACCAACAGCGCCATCAGCAGCGACGGGAACGCCTGCAGGGTCTCCAGGAAGCGGAGGGTGACCTCGTCGAACCAGCCGCCGAAGAAGCCGGCCAGCCCTCCCCACGTCGAGCCGATCAGCAGGGCGAGGACGACGACGCCGATGGTGAGGTAGACGTCCTCGCGGCCAGCCGCGATGGTTCGGGAGAACACGTCTGAACCGACCGCGTCGGTGCCGAACCAGTGTGACGCGTCCGGGGCCGTGCTGACCGGCCCGGTACCGGTCGCCGTGGGCGGGAACGGCGTCCAGAACACCGCGATGAGTGACAGCAGGACCAGGAACCCGATCAGGCCCAGGCCCATCGGCAGCAGTGAGTTGGACCTGCGCAAGCTCCTGATCGCACCCGGCGCGGCCGAGGCGATCCGGGCCAGCGGGTGGCGCGGCTTGGCGTCGAGCGTGAGTGATGTTGTCATGTCCGGATCCTTGGGTCAGCGAAGGTGTAAGCGAGATCCAGGAGCTGGTAGACGATCACGTACAGGATCGCGGTGTAGAGCACGAAGCCCTGGACGGCGGGGAAGTCGGAATTCTCCAACGCGTGCAGGGCGTACTGCCCGACGCCAGGCCACCCGAATACGCCCTCGATCAGCACGGAGCCGGAGAAGACCCAGGCGACGGTGCCGGCGAACATCGTGATGACCGGCAGCATCGCGTTACGTAGGGCGTAGATGAACCAGGTCCGGAACCGGGAGAGTCCGAGGGCCCGTGCGGTGCGGACGTAGTCGGACTTGAGCGCCAACAGCATGTTGGCGCGGGCACCACGGGCAAGTGCCGAGGCGATCCCGTACCCCAGTGTCGCCACGGGCAGGACGAGTTGGGCGAGTATGGGCCCGAACAACGAGAAGTGCCCGGTGAGGAGGCTGTCGATCAGGTAGAAGCCGGTAACCTTCGGTGGTGCTCCCCCGCCGATGGGCGAGCGCCCGGTCGGCCCGGGAAGCACGTGCAGGTCGACGAAGAAGATCAGGATCAGCATCAGCGCAACCCAGAACTGGGGCAGCGCGAGGCCGGCCGAGGTGAGGATGCGGGTGAGCTTGTCGAAGAGCGAACCCTCGAAGACCGCGGACAGGACACCGACGGTGATGCCGACCCCGGCGCCCACGATCAGTGCGTACAGCGCGAGCTCAGCTGTGGCCGGGAGCCGCTGCATCAGGTCGGCGGTGACCGGCTTGACCGTCAGGTAGGAGGTTCCGAGATTTCCGTGCAGCAGGTCCCTCAGGAAGTGCAGGTACTGAACCGGGATCGGGTCAGCCAGACCCATCTGCTTACGCAGCGCCTCCCGCTGGACCGCGGTGTCACTGGGCTGCGCGAACAGATCGACCGGGTCGCCGCTGAAGACGCGGGTGATCAGGAACGTCAGCGTGACGACACCCCAGATGACCAGCAGTGCGCCGAGCAACCGGCGGGTGACTGCCCGGATGGGCCGAGGGATGCTTATCGCAGTGATCGCGTTCAGGATCCGCGGCACCGGTGCCGCGACATCAACTGCCATTTGACACCTACTCGAAGAAGGGAAGCGCGCGAACCGGGCTGTAGGAGTGCGTGACACCGCGGTGTGCCTGGGCGAGCCCACACCGCGGCTGCCATAGTCGCTTCGAAACTGCGATGGTCATCGCTTGGAGAAATCGTTGCCGGCACTCAATGCGGTCCAGTGACTGCCCTATTAAGAGTCTGCTGCGCCGGATGAAGAGCTTGCTGCGCCGACGGTGTGCGTCTTCCACCTCGGCGCGCGCGAATCCAGGTCCGGTCCGGCGCTTGTGATTCAGGCGATCTGGCTGAACGCTTCGTAGACCTTTCCGGGCTGTGTCGCCCAGATCTCCGGCAGCGCCAGGACGCTCCTCAGCTTCGCGGCGAGGGCGTTGAACCGCCACGGCATGCCGCTGATGAACGGGTACAGCGTGAAGGACAGGTACCGGGCGGTGACCGCGGAGTCCCGCGCCAGGATCTTCGCCGCGTCCTCGACCATGTCGGCGTACGCGAACGGGGAGACCCCGCGGTTCAGCACGGTGGTGTTGTCGTCGAGCTCGAACGACAGCGGCAGGATGGTCAGCTGCGGATCCGTCGCGACGGTGTAGGGCTGCTCGTCGTTCGCCCAGTCCAGGTCGTAGGCGAACCCGGCCTCGGCCAGCAGGCTGAGGGTGTTCTCCGACTCGCCGTAGGCCGGGCCGAACCAGCCTCGCGTCTCCACGCCGGTGGCCTGTTCGACGCGGTCCTTGGCTTCCGTAAGGTAGGCGAGCTCGACGTCGGCGGGCATAGCGCCGGTGATCGTACGGCTCACCGAGATGCCGTGGTTGACGATCTCCCAGCCGGCGTTGACGACATGGTCGACGATCGGCGTGTACTTTTCGGCGGCCATCGCGTCGATCGCGACCGTCGGCGCGATGCCCTGCTCCTCGAAGAACTGGGCGATGCGCCAGAAGCCGACGCGGTGGCCGTAGTCACGGTGCCCGACCCGCAGCACCTGCGGCTTGCGGTCGTGCATGCCACCGAGCGAGTCGGCGGCCAGCACGCTGCCCTCGGGCGGCTCGGTTTCGTAGTGCTCGACCACGATGACCGGTGCGAAGGCGACGCCCTTGCCATTGGGCCAGGCCAACTTCGGGCGGTCCGGGAGCTTGCTGTACTCGATCAGGTCGGCGAACGGCTTGCTCATGCGCTTACACCCTTCGACGTGAACGCCACCTCGGCGTCGTAGGCGTTGTCGAGGTAGTAGTCGGCGATGTCGTCGCCGGTGGTGTACCAGACGTCGGAGTTCCCGGTGACGTATTCGATGATCTCGTCGAGGTACCGGGCACCGGCGGCCGAACCGAGCAGGAACGGGTGGGTGGACAGGCACATGATGCGCGGCGCGGTCTGCGCGTCGAGCAGCAACTGGTCGAACTGTGCCTTGGCCGCCTGCGCGTAGTGCGCCGGCGACCAGCGGCCGTTCAACTGGACGCCGGTGTTGAGGTCGAAGGTGTAGGGGACGGCGACGAACCTTCCCCCACCTTCGACCGCCATCGGCACGGGCTGATCGTCGTTCACCGGGTCCGCCAGGTATTTCAGGCCGTACTCGACCATCAGCTCCGGCGTCCTGTCGTTGGACGACAGGCCCGGCGTCAGCATGCCCTTCAGGTCACGACCCGCGTACTCCTTGACCAGACTCGTGGTCTCGTCCCAGAACTCCCGCTCCTGCGCCTCGGTCATCCCGTGGATGTTGCTGGTGTTGACCAGGCCGTGGCTCATGATCGGCCAGTTCCGCTCGACGAGGGCGTCGCGGATGGCCGGGAAGAACTTCAGCACCCGGGTGTTCAGCGAGGCCGTCCCGGTGAGGCCGGCGTTGTCCAGCGCGTCGAACATCCGCCAGATGCCGACCCGGGCACTCAGTTCGCGGTGGCTGTAGTTCTTCACGTCCGGCGGTGTGCCGAGGCGTGGCCAGCTGGCCGGGCGCTCGGGGATGAACTCGTAGTGCTCGATGTTGACGGCGATCCAGAGGGCCAACTTCTTGCCGTCGGGCCAGCTGAAGGTCGGACGGGTGGTGATGGGCGAGTACGCCCAACGCTCCTCGACGCTGATGGCCATCCTCACACCCCCGCGGTGACCGGCTTGGCGACGCGGTCGAGGTACTCGAGCATCTGGTCGAGGTGGACGACGTCGGCGTAGCGCTCGGCCAGGTCGTAGAGGGCCGCCGCGTTCGAGACCGGCCGCCAGTCGTCGCAGCCCTCGTCCACCACCATGACGCGGTAGGAGCGTGCCGCGCCGTCGACCACCGTGGAACGCACGCAGCCGCTGGTCGAGGTACCGGTCACCAGGAGCGTGTCGACCCCGAGTTCCTTGAGCGTGGCGTCCAGGACGGTGTCGTAGAAGCCGGACGCGTGGCGCTTCTCCACCACGATGTCACCCTCTTGCTTGGCGACGATCGGGTTCAGCTGCCACGACGGCAGGTCGCGCTGGCACCGGGAGAAGATGCCGTTCTCCCGCCGCCAGGTCAGCGGGACGTCCTCGATCGTGTCGTAGGTGACGCAGGCGTAGATGACCGGGACGCCGACCGCACGGGCCTTCTCCAGTAGCTGCGCGGTGGCGTGCAGCTTGGAGTCGGTGTCGGAGCGGCCGTGCGTGGTGAAGGCGAGTTGGAAGTCGACCACCACCACGGCGGGCTTGTCACCCAGCCCCACCTTCGTGTTGTCGCGGAGGTGCTCGACCTTCGCGACCTCTTCGTTGTAGTCATACATGTCGGTTGTCTTCTCCTTCAGGCGGCGGCGATGGTGGCGGGCTGGTTGATGAGGGGCATGACTTCCTTGCCGAAGCGCTCGATGCCTTCCAGGAAGTCGTCGAAGATGAGCATCACGCCGAGGTTCGGGTCGACCTCGGCGAGCGAGTTGAAGAACCTGGCGACCGTCTCCGGTGAGCCGACGACGGCCTCTTCGTTGACGGCCGTTGTCCGCTTCATCGCGTTGGCCGAGGTGCCCTGCGAGTTCTTGTCGAGTGCGGCGCCGGCCTGCATGGTCGCCCGGGCCTGGACGTCGTGGCCGGCGTTGTAGCGGTCGACGCGGGCCTGCGCCTTCTCGTCCGTCTCATCCATGATCACCATGTAGAGCGGGTAGTTGTGCACCTGCCCTGAGCGGCCCGCCCTTACGGCCTCGGCTTCGAGCTGGGCGTTGATCTGGCGCAGTGCGTCCGGGTTGGCCGCGTGCGTGAAGTTGTAGTCGCACAGTTCGGCGGTGAACCGCTGGCCGCGGGGCGAGGCCCCCGCCGAGACGATCTCGATCTTGCCGTGCGGCAGCGGCTTCAGCTGGCAGTCGTCCATCTGGAAGTACTCGCCCTTGAAGTCGCTGCGGCCGGTCTCCCACAGTTCCTTGAGGATCTTCACGTACTCGGTGGAGTAGTCGTAGCGGTAGTTGTAGTAGTCGTCGCCGGGCCAGAGCCCCATCTGGCTGTACTCGCCCTGCTGCCAGCCGGAGACGATGTTGATGCCGAACCGTCCAGGCGCGACGTCGTCGATCGTCACCGCCATCCGGGCGAGGATCGCCGGTGGGATGGTCAGCGTCGCCACCGTGGCGTACAGCTTGAGCTTCTCGGTGACCGCGGCGATGGCCGACATCAGGGTGAAGGATTCGAGCGCGTAGTCCCAGTGCTCGGTCCGGCCGCCGCGGCCGCGCAGTTTGATCATGGAAAGCGCGAAGGTGAAGCCGTACTCCTCGGCCCGCTGGCAGATCTGCTTGTTCAGCTCGAACGTCGGCATGTACTGCGGAGAGGTCTCCGACATGATCCAGCCGTTGTTCGCGATCGGGATGAACAGACCGAAGTCCATAAGCGCTCCTGTCTCAGGCGGTGGCGGTGACGGCCGATGGCGCTTGGATCAACGGCATGACTTCCTTGCCGAACCGCTCGATGCCCTCGAGGAAGTCGTCGAAGATGAGCATCACGCCGAGGTTCGGGTCGACCTCGGCGAGCGAGTTGAAGAACCTGGCGACCGTCTCCGGCGAGCCGACGACGGCGTTGTCGTTGACGGCCTTGCCGGTCCACTTGCGCGAGTTGGCGGCGGTGCCCTGGGAGTTGGCGTCCTTGGCTGCGCCGCCCAACATGATGGCCTGGGCTTCGTGGTCGGTACCGGCGTTGTAGAGGTCGACGCGGGCCTGCGCCTTCGCGTCGGTGTCGTCCATGATCACGGTGTAGAGCGGGTAGTTGTGCACCTGTCCGGGCCGGCCCGCCTTTACCGCCTCGGTCTCCAGCTGGGCGTTGATCTGCCGCAGTGCATCCGGGTTGGCCGCGTGCGTGAAGTTGTAGTCGCACAGTTCGGCGGTGAACCGCTGGCCGCGGGGCGAGGCCCCCGCCGAGACGATCTCGATCTTGCCGTGCGGCAGCGGCTTCAGCTGGCAGTCGTCCATCTGGAAGTACTCGCCCTTGAAGTCGCTGCGGCCGGTCTCCCACAGCTCCTTGAGGATCTTCACGTACTCGGTGGAGTAGTCGTAGCGCACGTCGTAGAAGTGGTCTCCGGGCCACAGGCCCATCTGCTTGTACTCGTCCTGCTGCCAGCCCGAGACGATGTTGATCCCGAACCGGCCCGGCGCGATGTCGTCGATCGTGACGGCCATCCGGGCCAGGATCGCCGGCGGGAACGTCAGGGTTGCCACCGTCGCGTAGAGCTTGATCCGCTCAGTGACGGCCGCGATCGCGGCCATCAGGGTGAACGACTCGAGCGCGTAGTCCCAGTGCTCGGTCCTGCCGCCCCAGCCGCGCAGCTTGATCATCGACAGGACGAAGGTGAAGCCGTACTTCTCGGCCTCCTGGCAGACCTTGCTGTTGAGCTCGAACGTCGGCATGTACTTCGGAGAGGTCTCCGACATGATCCAGCCGTTGTTCGCGATCGGGATGAAGACGCCGAAGTCCATGTCGAGTTCCCTTCGGGTGGCAGCGGACTGTCAGGCGGAGGCGAGTGCGTATTCCTGGGCGATCGCGACGTACTCGTCGGGACGGCGGTTGACGTTGTGGGCGAGCCGCGTGCGGGCCGCCGCGGCGGCGTCCAGGTCGAGTGCGGCGACGACCAGGTCATCGCCGTCGGACGTGGATCGGGCGAGCACCTCGCCGGTGTGCGAGATGACGCTGCTCGCGCCGATGTAGCCCTTGCCCTCCTCGACGCCCGCCTTGCCGGAGGCGATCGCCGGGATACCGTTGTAGAGCGCGGCGGAACGGACCGCGAGCTCGTGCGCCTCGATGCTCTTCTGCAGACCGTCGGGGGCATCCTCGTCATAGCCGGTGTTGAAGACGACTGCGTAGATCTCCGAACCCGACAGGCCCAGGCAGCGGAAGGTCTCCGGGAAGCGGCGGTCGTAGCAGATCGCCATGCCGACGTTGCCGACCTGTGACCCGTACGCCGGGAAGCCCAGGTCGCCCTGCTGGAAGTAGCGCTTCTCGAAGCCCTGGCGCTTGCGGTCCGGGTCCGGTTCGACGGTGCCGGGGATGTGCATCTTGCGGTAGCGCCCGAGTTCGTGGCCGTCCGGGCCGATCAGTGCCGCCGAGTTGTACAGGCCCTCGGGGGTCTTCTCGGCGAAGGGGATCACCGCGGTGAGCTTGTTCCGCTTGATCGCCTCGATGATCGGCTGCGTCTCGGTAGAGGGGAACTCGGTCTCGGCGAAGGAGTCAGCCTCCTCGAACGGGCGGACCCTGTTGGCGAAGTACGGCGACAGCGCGAGCTCGGGGAAGACGACCAACTCAACGCCGGCGGCGCCAGCCTGGTCGAGGAGAGCGATGATCCGGTTGATGGTGTCGGACTTGGCCTGCGAGGCCGGTCCGAGTTGTGCTGCAGCGACCTTGAGCGTGCTCATGGCGGCACGTCCCTTCGTGTGCGATGTCCGTGCGGACGGGGAGCCGACGACCGGAGTGGCTCTCGCGACGCGGAGTGCGCGGCTACGTTGCCGCCGACCGAACCGGGGCGCCGACCAGGCTGCCGTCCGATTCAATGTGACTGAACCATAGTGCAGGTCCCACCCCTGTCAAGGCATGCGCAGAGGCTGGAAGGGCCGCGCAACGCGATGTTTACTCGCTCGGACACGGTTCCGAAACAGCGTCGGAGCGAAATGAAGCTTCAGTGCCACTGAAGTGTGGATGGACGATCCCCCTTGGAGACCGCATGGAGTTTGGTGTGTTCATCCCGATCGCCAACGATGGCTGGATCACCTCCACCACGTCGCCGCACTACATGCCGACCTTCGAACTCAACAGCAGGATCTGCCAGGAGGCGGAGAAGTACGGCTTCGGCTTCGCGCTGTCGATGATCAAGCTGCGCGGGTCGGGCGGCGCGACCGAGCACTGGGACTATGCGCTGGAGTCGTTCACGTTGATGGCCGGCATCGCAGCGGTGACCGAGAAGATCAAGCTCTACGCCACGGTCTCCACGCTGACCATCCCGCCGGCGATCCTCGCCCGCATGGCCGTCACGATCGATGACATCGCCCCGGGCCGGTTCGGCATCAACATCGTCTCGGGATGGAACCAGAGCGAGTACACCCAGATGGGGCTCTGGCCGGGCGACGCCCACTACGAGCACCGCTACGACTACTCCACCGAGTACGTCACGATCCTCAAGGAGCTCTGGGCTACCGGCCGCAGCGACTTCAAGGGCAAGTACTTTCAGATGGAGGACTGCCAGGTCAAGCCCCTGCCGCACGCCAAGATCGAGATCGTCTCGGCCGGCTCGTCCCCGCGTGGGCAGCGCTTCACCGGTGAACTGTGCGACTTCCAGTTCACCCACGCCGACTCCCCGGAGGAGCTGAAAAAGATCAACGGCGCCCTGGCGGCCGAGGCGGCCAAGGCTGGACGGCCGGGGCAGGCGAAGAACTGCATACTCAACATGGTCATCCTGGACGACACCGACGAGCTGGCCCAGGCCCGCGTCGACCTGTACAACTCCGGCACCGACTACGAGGCGATCGCCTTCACCCGGGCACAGGCCGCCATGGACACCGGCTCGCCGACCTCCGCGCAGCGCGCCCAGCCCCGCCAGGCGGTCGGGGCACGGGCCATCGTGGGGTCACCGGAAACCGTTGCCAGGCGCCTCAACGAGCTGGCCGCGGTCGATCCGGACATCGGCGTGATGCTCACCTTCGACGACTTCCTGGAGGGCATCGAGCGGTTCGGCAAGACCGTCATGCCGCTGCTCGACCACAAGCCCGCCGCGCTCGTCGCGCAGCCAACTTGTTGATCGAGCCCGGGGCGGCCGAGGTCGTCGCGGAGCTCCGCGATGAGCCCGGGCGCACCGGCAACCTCCGCGAGCTGTTCCGGGTGCCGGGCTATCGCAGGCTCTGTGTCAGCTCGATCCTGTGGCACACCACCCGCGGCGGCGGCCTGTTCACGACGGCGTACCTGCTGACGCAGTTGTACGGCAAACCGATGATCAACCAGCTCGCCGGCGCCGCCCTCTTCCTACCCATGCTCGCCGGGATCGTCGCCGGCGCGTACAGCGACCGCTTCGAGCGCAAACGGTTGATCCTCGCCGTGCAGGCGCTGTTGATGCCGATCGAATTCCTGATGTCCTGGCTCGTGCAGCGGGCGGACGCGCAGCTGTGGATGTGCGTGGTCTTCATGTTCCTGCTCGGGCTCGGTGGGCTGGTGAACATGACCGCGCAGCGGCCGATGATCTACGAGATGGTCGGGCCACGCCTCGCGGCGCGCGCGATGATGATCGAGTCCACTGCGCAGGCGGCATCCATGACAATCGGGGCACTCGTCGGTGGACTGCTCATCGACCGGGTCGGGACCGGGGCGGCGTTCTTCGGCATGGGTCTACTGCTGTGTCTGTCGATGCTGCTGCTGTCGCAGGTGCCCGGGCCGACCTATCGCGCGCCCCGCAATCCCGCGGAGATCATGTCACTCGGCACTCAGCTGCGTGCGGGCCGACGGCTACTGCAGCGCAGCGCCCCGCTGCAGGCGATGCTGCTCGGTACCGTCTTCGTCAACCTCACCCTCTACGGCTTCACCCCGCTCGTCCCGGTGGTGGCCAAGCAGTTCGGTGACGGTGCACAGTTGGCCGGCCTGCTGGCCGCCGCGCCCGGCTTCGGACAGATCCTCGCCGGTTCCCTACTCGCCTCATACCCGCCGGCCCGGCACTTCCTGCTCTTCGTCGGCGGCTGTGTCACCGGGCTGGTCGGCGTACTGCTGTTGTCCGGGTCGCCCGTCTTCCCGATGGCGTTCGCGGCGTTGCTTCTCACCGGGATGGGCACCTCGGCGTTCGCCTCGATGCAGAGCCTGCTGGCGATCGAGTCGGCGGGTCAGTCCGAGCGCGGCGTCGCGCTCGGACTGATGAGCACCTGTATCGGAGCACTGCCCGTCGGCACCGTCGTCCTAGGCGCACTCGCCGAACTGCTCGGTACCCGTGCCGCGCTGGCCACCTCGACGTCCGTCGGCCTGGTGCTGTTCGTCGTCCTCACCGTCCGGTTCCGCGCCCTGATCAGGGCGCGGAAACCGCAACTGCGGGAGGAACTGACGGGCACTTCCGCCTGATCGCTTCGCCGATGGGCGATGACGCAGCGCCCGATCCGCGGCTACCCGGTCCAGCAGGAGCGGGCGGATCGGCTGTCTCGACCAGGTGCTCGTGCACATCGACCCATACCAGGGCGTGCGAATGGCGACCGGCGGTCAGGTCATCGACTGGTTCAAGCAGGCGTGATCGGCGCGTTCAGTACGTGGCGAAGATCCGGCGGATCTCCGCCGGATCTTCGGTCACGCTCAGGGCGAGCATCAGGAGGATGCGGGCCTTCTGCGGGGTGAGGTTGTCCGCCGGGATGCTGCCCTTGGGGCGACTGCCCTCGGCTTCCACCACGCGCCCGCTGCCGACCCGGGTGGAGATCATCACCTGGACTCCGGCATCGGCCGCGCGATTGAACGCGTCCCGCTCGCCGTCGGTCGCTCCGCCGGGCGCGAATCCGGCCGAGACGATCCCATTCGCGCCGGCCGCGACGAACGCGTCGATCGCGGTGCCGTCGTCGCCCGCGTAGGAGTAGGAGATGTCTACCCGCGGCAGCGTGTCGCCGGTCTTGACGGTGAACTCCGTCTCCGGCGCCCGCTTGCGTACCGGCGCCCGGTAGAAGCTGATCTTGTCTGCGTCCGCGTGGCCGAGGGCTCCGAAGTCGCGGGAACGGAAGGTCTGCATCCGTAGGGTCGAGGTCTTGGCCACCTCGCGGGCGGCCTGGATCTCGTCGTTGAGCAGCGTCAGCACACCCATCCCCCGGGCGGCCGGGTCGGTCGCCACGCGCAGCGCGTTGACCAGGTTGATCCGGCCGTCGGTCGAGATACCGCTGATGGGCCGCTGCGAGCCGACCACCACGACGGGCACGTCGACGTGCAGCGTGAGGTTGAGGAAGTAGGCCGTCTCCTCCAGCGACGCAGTACCGTGCGTGACCACGACGCCGGCGGGCCGGTGGTCGGCCACGGCATCGGTGATCACGTCGACGAGCTCGACCCAGGTCTCCGGGCCGATCGACGGAGAGCCGACCGTCTTGTAGGGGATGGCGATCACGTCGGCCACCAGCGCTGTCTCCTCGACCGCTTCCAGCAGCTGGACGGCGTCATACTTGGTCTTGTTCTCGCCGTACCGGACGATATCGAGCGTGTCCTTGCCGATGGAGTGGATGGTGCCGCCCGTCCCGATGACGACGACCTTCGGCAGCACACCGGTCGGGGCGCTCACGCCGACCCCACCGCGTAGAAGTAGCTGCGGTCGCCGCGGTGCCGGGTGAAGCCGAACTCCACGGGCATCCCTTCTGCCGTGACCAGGATCCGTTCGTTGACAAGGGTTGCCGCGTTGAGCTCGATGTCGAGCAGCTCGGCCACGGCGCGATCAGCGGTGATCGCCTCGATCACCAGGTGCCGGAACTGCAGGTCCGTGGTGAGCAGCTCGCGCAGCAGATCCGGCGGGTAGCCGCTGGCGGCGGCGTCGGTTTCGATGCCGGGTACCCGCGAGACCGGCACCCAGCTGGAACGCAGCCGGTGCGGCGTCCCGTCGATACGGATCAACGCCTCGGTGAACAGGACGTCGTCGCCGACGGGGATCTCCAGCGCCTCCGCCACCGCGACCGGTGCTTCGAGCCGCTCGTACGCGAGCGTCTCGATCTGCATCCGCGGTCCACGAATTCTGTCAACGGAACCGGGCTGCTCGTCCACGAGATTGATCCTCGTCGCCGGCTGGTGCATCCGCAGCGCCGTGCGGTCGGTACGCCGCGTCGTTCCGACGCACGGCAGCCGCCGCAGCATCCCCTGGTCGCTGAGGAGTTTCAGCGCCTCGCGGGTGGCGCTGCGGCTGCCGTTGTACCGACGCAGCAGGTCCCACTCGTAGGGCAGCTGCTCGCCGAGCCGGCCGGCGTGCAGGTCCGATCGGATCAGGTCGGCGATCCGGCGGGCCACGTCGGCCCGCCGGTCGGCGGGGGCGGGCGGGTGGTCACGAACGGCGATCGACATGGCTTCCCCTCGTCGAGAGAATCTTCGTCACTCAGCCGGCCAGGACGGCAGGCTTGTGGTCGAGCAGCGGGATGACCTCGGTGCCGAACCGCTCGATGCCCTCGAGGAAGTCGTCGAAGGTCAGCATGATTCCGACGTCCGGGTCGGCCTCGGCGAGCGAGTTGAAGTAGGCCGCGACGGTCTTCGGCGAGCCGACAATGGCCCGCGGCTGGACGGCCTGGCTCGGCGCGTTGAGCTGCCGCGCCGAGGTGCCCTGCGAATTGGTGTCCTTGCTGGCCTGGCTCTTGGCGAAGGCCTTGGCCTCGTGGTCGGTGCCGGCGTTGTACTTGTCCACGCGGGCCCGGGCCAGCTCGTCGGTGTCGTCCATGATCACCATGTTCGAAAAGTAGTTCCGCACGTCGCGGCCGGTCTGGGCCGCCGCCGCAGCGAGCGTGGCATTGACCTGTCGGATCCCGTCCGGACCTGGCGTGTCCGAGCCGGTGAAGTTGTAGTCGCACAGCTCCGCGGTGAACTGCTGGCCACGCGGGGACGAGCCGGCCGAGACGATCTCGATCTTGCCCTTCGGCAGGGGCTTGACCCGGCAGTCGTCCATCTGGAAGTGCTTGCCCTTGAAGTCCGAGTGCCCGGTGGCCCACAGCTCCTTGAGGATCGTGACGTACTCGGTCGAGTAGTCGTAGCGGTAGTCGTAGTAGTCGTCGCCGGGCCAGAGGCCCATCTGGGCGTACTCGCTGCGGTTCCAGCCCGAGACGATGTTGATCCCGAACCGGTCCGGGGCGATGTCATCGATCGTCACAGCCATGCGCGCGAGGATCGCCGGGGGGATCGTCAGGGTGGCAACGGTCGCGTACAGCTTGATCCGTTCGGTGACGGCCGCGATCCCGGCCATCAGCGTGAACGACTCCAGCGCGTAGTCCCAGTGCTCGGTCTTGCCGCCGTACCCGCGCAGCTTGATCATCGACAGCGCGAAGCCGAAGCCGTACTTCTCCGCGTCCTGGCAGATCTGCTTGTTCAACTCGAACGTCGGCATGTAGTGCGGCGATGTCTCGGACATGATCCAGCCGTCGTTGGCGATCGGGATGAACACGCCGAATTCCATGGGAAGCCTCCGTCAGAGCTGTCGTGGCGCGCGGCGTCGAGGCCTTTCACCGACGCTGAAACGAAGTCAACCCAGTGGCTGTTGCTCATGGGTTCGCGTCCCGTAAACATCCGGTTGCGCCGCCGGATGGGCAGGGTACGCGCGACTACAGTGCCACTGAAGCTCGTGGAGGAGGGACTGCTCCGCGAGGAGGAGAGGATGGTGCATCGGTGAGCAAAGAGCAGGGCACGCTCAGCCTTATCCGGCCGCTGATCGGCAAAGCGAACGTCCGGCGGATCCAGGGCGCGATCGTCCTGGCGGTCCTGGGTCAGCTCTCGATGGCAGCCATCCCACTGATCCAGCAGGTGATCGTCGACGACGCGATCGTCACCCACCACCGGTCCCTCACCCGGTGGATCGTGATCCTGGTGGTGACCGGCGTGGGGTGCTTCTTCCTGCAGTACGGGCGGCGCCGGGTCGGCTTCACCGCGGGCACCCGCAGCCAACGGGATCTACAGAAGCTCATGCACCACCACCTGCAGTACCTGGATCAGACCAGTCGGGACCGGTTCCGCACCGGCGACATCATGTCGCGCGCGACCAGCGACCTGACGATCATCCAGATGTTCGTACAGCAGTTGGGCGTCATGTGGGGCAACCTCACGCTGCTGGTGGCGGCGATGGTCACCATGCTGTTCCTGTCGCCGCTGCTGGCCCTGGTGATGATCGTCATCGTCCCGGTCTTCGTCTGGGTGGCTGCCCGCTTCCGGACCAGAACGTTCCCGGCCAGCTACACCGACGCGATGTACCAGGCCTCGGTCGCCGGTATCGTCGAGGAGGCCATCACCGGCGTCCGCGTGGTGAAGGCGTTCGGCCAGGAGGCGCAGGAGCAGGAATCGCTGCAGGCCGAATCGAAGGTACTGTTCCAGTCGCGGCTGCGGACCGGCCGGATCACCGCGGCCTTCGCGGCCTCGCTCGACGCTTTCCCGGGCTTCGCCCAGATCGGCATCCTGGCCCTGGGCGGCTGGCTGGTCATGCGCGGTCACATCACCCTCGGCGTCTTTCTCGCGTTCTCCAGCTACGTGGTGCAGCTGGTCACGCCGGTGCGGTTCCTGTCCAGCATCCTGACCACCAGCCAGCAGGCCCGCTCCGGGGCCACCCGACTGCTCGACCTGCTCTCGGCGACCTCCACCGTGCAGGACAAGCCGGACGCGGCCGTACTGGGCGAGCAGGTCGGCACGATCGAACTCGACCACGTCGACTTCTCCTACAACGGACTGGAGCCGGTGCTGACCGACGTGTCGCTGCGCATCGAGCCCGGTGAGAGCGTGGCGATCGTCGGCACGTCCGGCTCGGGCAAGTCGACCCTCGCGCTGCTGCTGGCCCGGTTCCACGACCCGGACTCGGGTGAGATCCGCATCGACGGCCGGGACCTGCGCGACTACACGGTCGAGTCGGTGCGCGACGCCGTCGGGCTGGTCTTCGAGGAGGGCTTCCTGTTCTCCACGACCATCAAGGAGAACATCGCTTTCGGCCGGCCGGAGGCGACCGACGACGAGGTCGAGCGGGCCGCGATCGCCGCCCATGCCCACGGGTTCATCGCCGGCATGCCGGAGGGCTACAACACGGTCGTCGGCGAGCGGGGGTACACCCTCTCCGGTGGGCAGCGGCAGCGCATCGCGCTGGCCCGAGCGGCGCTGGCGAACCCGCGGGTGCTGGTCCTGGACGACGCCACCTCGGCCATCGACGCCCGCACCGAGCACGCGATCCACAACTCGTTCGGGCAGGTACTCAGCGGGCGCACGACGCTGCTGATCGCCAAGCGCTACTCGACCCTGGCGCTGGCCGACCGGGTGATCGTGCTGGACAACGGCCGGATCGTCGACCAGGGCACCGTGCCGGAGCTGCAGGAGCGCTCGGAGCTGTTCCGCGAGCTGATGACCGGCCCCGAGGCCGACGACCTCGCACTCCCGGTGCCGGTCGAGTACGTCGACCCGGCCGCGTGGCCCGGCAAGGCCGACCGCGTCGGTGCGCTGAAGGTGAGCTCGTTCGCCGCGGATGCGGTCGCCCGCAGCAGCGCCGGGGGCTACAACGGCAACGCCGCGGACGCCGGCCGCCTCGGCAGCCTCGCCACCGCGTCGGACGGGTTGCTGTCCGCGGTGAGCAAGCTGCCGCCGCTCTCCGGTGACCCGAACATCGACATCGCCCAGCAGGCGGCGGCGCACGACGACTTCTCGATGCGGGAGGTGTTCCGCCCGTTCTGGAAGCCGCTGCTGTTCGGTCTGAGCCTGGTCGTCTTCGACGCCTTGACCGGGCTGGCCGGCCCCGGGCTGATCCGCGTCGGCGTCGACCACGGCGTCAAGCGGGACGCCCTGGGCTTCCTCTACGGGATCGTGGCGACGCTGGTCGTCCTGCAGGCGGTCATCTGGGTGAACCAGCGCTTCATGACCTTCTACACCCAGAAGACCGCCGAGCGGATGCTCTTCGGCCTGCGGGTGCGGACCTTCGCCCACCTGCAGCGACTGTCGCTGAACTACTACGAGCAGTACCAGGCCGGCAAGATCATGACCCGGATGACCTCCGATGTGGAGGCCTTCGCCAAGCTGCTCCAGCAGGGTCTGGTGACGGCGATCGTCAGCCTGATCACCTGCGGCGGCATCGCGATCGTCCTGGGTGTCTTCAATCCCGGACTGGCGCTTGCCGTCTCGGTCATCCTGGTACCGCTGATCGTGACCGCGGTGCTGTTCAGCCGCGCCTCGACCCGCGCGTACCTGGTTGCCCGGAACCGGATCTCGATCCTGTACGCGGAGATGCAGGAGAGCCTGTCCGGCATCCTGGTCAGCCAGGCGTACAACCAGCAGCCGGCGAACGAGGCGCGCTTCGCCGCCAAGGCGCAGGCCTACACCTCCGCGCGCGAGCGCTCGATGGAGTTGCAGGCCCGGTTCTTCCCGTTCATCGACCTGCTCAGCAGCCTGGCGAAGGCGATCGCACTCGGCATGGGCGCGAGCCGGTTCGGCAACGGCACCCTCAGCGACGGTGTGCTGGTGGCGTTCCTGCTGTACCTGGACCAGTTCTTCGCGCCGATGCGGCAACTCTCGACCGTCTTCGACCAGTGGTTGCAGGCCCAGGTCGCCGCGACGCAGTTGCGCGAGCTGCTGCAGACGCCGTCGGCCACCCCGCAGAGCGCGCACCCGGTCGTTCCGCCGCGGCTGCACGGCGAGGTCAGCCTGGATCACGTCACCTTCGCCTACGAGTCCACCGGGCTGGTCGCGATGAGGGACGTCAGCCTGACGATTCCGCCCGGCCAGGTCGTCGCACTGGTCGGCACGACCGGCGCCGGCAAGTCCACCTTGATGAAGCTGGTGGCCCGCTTCTACGACGCCCGCTCCGGGACAGTCGCGATCGACGGCATCCCGATCAGGGACCTCGACCTGCCGTCGTACCGTCACCAGCTCGGGTTCGTCCCGCAGGAGCCGTTCATGTTCTCCGGGACGATCCGGACCAACATCGCCTACGGCAGGCCCGACGCATCCGATCTGCAGGTCGAGCGTGCCGCCCGCGAGGTAGGCGCGCACGAGTTCATCGCCACGCTGCCGCAGGGATACCACACCCCGGTGAGCGAGCAGGGGAAGTCCTTGTCGGCCGGCCAGCGGCAGCTGCTGTCACTGGCCCGCGCGCTGCTGGTCGATCCGGCCATCCTGCTCCTCGACGAGGCCACCGCGAACCTGGATCTGGCCACCGAGGCCCGCGTGCAGCGTGCGATGGGGCTGGTCGCCAGCGGGCGGACGACCATCCTGATCGCCCACCGGCTGCACACCGCACGGGCCGCCCACCGCATCCTCGTGGTGGACAACGGCGCGATCGTCGAGGACGGGTCCCACGACGAGCTGATGGAGCTGGACGGCCACTACGCCGGCCTCTGGGCCGCGGCCGCCGCCGAACCCGCCACACCGTGATACGCCGTGGACGCCACCTTCCACGATCATCTGGCGCGACGGAGAACCCGGGTAGGTGGTACATCGTCATCGATGTCCCGGACGTGGTGGAAGCCGGCTCGGCTCAATACGGCCAACGAAGCCGCGTTCGGTGCCGCCACCGTGGCGTAGACCTCGGTCAGGCCCAGCGTCGAGAAGCCGTACCCGACGAGGGCCTCAACGACTTCGGTGCCCAGCCGCCGACCCCACACGGCTCGCGCCAGTGCGTAAACGATCTCGTGCCCGGGCTGCGTCGGCGATGGCTTGATCTCGGCGTGACCCACGTATTCGCCGTCGAGCCAGATGCCCCACACATCGAAGCGCCGCTTCGCGTACACATCGAACACCCGGCCGAACAGGCTGCGGTTGGCCGCTTCGGGCTGCGGTCCGTCGCCCACCCAGCGCATCACTTCCGGGTCGCCGAAGAGCGCCACGAAGCGTTCCTCGTCCGTCGGGACGTACGGCACCAGGGTCAGCCGTTGAGTACGGAGAACAGGGCTGCTCACGTGTCGGGAGACTAATGGGTCTTGGCATGTACTCCTCCCAGGGGGTGTCGGTCACGGCGTCAGCGCGGACCGGGAGTCAGCCGGGTTCAGCACACGCGCAGGACATCGTGCTGCCGGAACGCCCGATACATGCCGCGCTGACGGGGACGGCACCGGGAAACCGGCGCCGTCCCCGCTTCCCGGAGTCAGGTGCGGTAGCGGAAGAGGATCCGGCCCCTCGTCAGGTCGTACTGGCTGAGCTCGACCAGGACGCGGTCGAACGGCAGGATCCTGATGTAGTTCTTGCGGATCTTGCCGCTGATGTGGGCCAGGACGATGTGGCCATTGGCGAGCTCGACGTGGAACTTGGCATCGCGCAGGCAGTCCAGCACGGTGCCCTCGAGCTGGATGCCGTCGGTCTGCTTGGGCATCAGCGGATCACCAGCTCGAGGTTGCTGCCGGTGTGCCGCGCGCCGGCCGCCTCGAAGAGCGCGACGGCCGCCGTGTTCGCCTCGTGTACCTCCGCGGAGACCGTCGTGACGCCGCGGGCGTGGCTGGCCGCCAGGGTCTGCGTGAGCAGCGCCCGGGCGATGCCGCGGCGGCGCCGATCGGACCGCACGGCGATCAGGCCGATCCTCGTGTGCCTCGGCAGCAGCGCCAACCGGGCCAGGCCCACGTAGCCACCGGACTCGGCGGCGACCGCGTAGTGGGTGGGGTCGAGCGGGCGGGACAGCACCGCCGCGGGCAGCTGATCCCAACCGATCGTGGCCTCGATCTCGGTGCGGATCGTGCGGTCCAGGTGGCGCAACGGGGCCAGCTCCGCACCGCCGACAGGCAGCAACGCCAGACCCGGCGGCGGTGCCGCAGTGGTGCCGCCGGTCGACAGGACGTACTCCCGCTCGCGGCGGCGGGTGGTCAGGCCGGCCTGCACCCACCTGGTCCGCAGGTCGAGGTCGGCCTCGTCCACGACGGTGTACAGCGGCCGCGGCAGGGCGGCCAGCATGGCCGCGGCGAGATGGGCGAAGACGTCGTCGTGCCAGGCGTCGATGCTGAGGAAGAGGCGGCCGTCCGGGCGGGACGAGGCGTCGCCACGGCCGACCACGAGGTCGTCGTCGAGGGCATGCCACTGCCGCGCGCCGACGCGCGTGATGACGAGTGTGTTCATCGGTGTCACCTTTCGGGAGATCGCGGGACGCTCCCGGGCGGCACCTACCGCAGTCGCCCGACCGTGACGGGAATGGGGAGCACCCACATCGCTACAGCGTTCACGGTGCTCACCCCCTCAGGCCGGACCACGGTCGACGGCGACGCTACCGCCACCGCCCGCCGCCCGTCCAGCGATTACCGACAACGGGCCTGACCTCCGTCACGCGTGGCCGGCCCAGCTCCACGCCGCCACCCGCGCCCGGTTACGCCGGCCGGCGGGCTGAATCGGCTCTCCCGCCGGACGCTCCGCCCGGTGTCGACCGGCCGCGGGACCGCACTGGTACTGGGACTCGCATGCGATCCCGCCGGTGTGGAGGAGACCCTGCTGCGGCTGGCGCGACAGGGCCGGGCGGCGTGCATTGCGTGACGGAGGCGCGCTCCCGAAGCCGGCGGAGCGCCGGTTGTCAGCAACGGCTTCTGAGGGTCAGTGCTCCACGCCGAGAACGACCCGGGGTGGAGCACTGCCGGGCTGCCCAGCTTGATCAGCGCGAGGTGTCGAGGGTCGGGCCCAGCCCCGCCGCCGCAGTGCTGGGCTGCGATGAGTCCGCTGGTGGTCGACGACGTCCAGGCCGTGCAGTTCCAGCACCGGGCGCAGGGCGGGGTCCGGCGCCATCGGGCGGACGCTGCGGATGCCGAGGCTGGCGAACACGGCCGCCACGGTGTGCAGGTCCCCGGCGCTGGCCGGCGCGAGGTGCGGGTCCGCTCCCCCGGACAGGCCGGCCAGTGCCGCGGTGAGCCCGCTCTGCTGTTGGCGCAGGTACACCAGCACGCCCTTCCCTGCCGTGGCGATGACGCGCAGCGCGGTGTCCAGCTCCGCGCGGCACGAGCACGCCCCCGTCCCGAAGACGTCGGCCGGTACGCATTCGTGCTGGACGTGGACGAGCACGTTCTCGGCGTCCGCGACGCGGCCGTAGACGAGGGCGACATGTTCGCGGTGATCCACGGTGGTGCGGAACGCGAGAGCCGCGAAGTCGCCGGCGTCGAGCGGCAGTCGCGCGTAGGCCCGATCGGCGAGGATCGGCTCGGCGGAGAGCCGGTGGTGCACGAGGTCGTCCACGTCGACCCGGACGAGGTCATGGCGCGCGCAGAACTCCTCCAGTTCAGTCCCCGTCGCGAGACCGGGCGGGCTCTGCGTCGAGACGACGGCCGCCAGGCCCGCTACCGCAGGCAGGCCGGCGGCCAGCAGCAGGTCGGTCGCCGCCTCGGCGTGGCCGGTGTGCCCGAGGACCCCGGACGGATGAACGGCCAACGGGACCAGGTGACCCGGCCGGGTCAGATCTGCGGCCGTCGTGTCCGCGTCGGCGAGCAGGCGGAGGGTTGTGGCGCGGTCGGCCGCCGAGATGCCGGTACTGACGCCCACCGCGGCGTCGACCGACACGAGTTGCCGCGCGCCGCCCGAGGCACCTTGCATCGGCACCAGTTCGAGCCGTTGCGCTGTCGGCTCGTCGAGCGCGGCGCAGAGGAAGCCGGTCGAGTGCCGGACGGTGAAGGCGACGGTCCCGGGGCTGGCGTTCACCGCCGCGAAGACCAGTTGCCCGTGTGCGCCGTCGGTACCACCGGTGATCACGACCGGTCGTCCGGCCCGAAGTTCCGCACCCGCCCGAGCAGCCGGGGCGGCGGCCGCGAGGGCTGCCATCACCCCGCTACGGGCAGGTAGCGCTTGGCGATCTCCAGCCAGGCGTCGAGGGTGGGGCCGCCTTCGTACTGCGAGTCGAGCAGGTACAGGCTCGGTGCCGGGCAGCTGGCTCCGATCTCCACCAGCACGGGTCGCAGGGTCAGCTCGGGCGCGAGCGCATGGTTGGGCGCAGCGCCGAGCATGACCGCGAACGTGGTCAGCTGCCCCAGCTCCCCCGCGCCGAACTGGTCCAGGAAGAGCTTCAGCAGGCCCGTGTACGTACCTTTGAAGGTGGGCGAGGCGACGACGAGCAGGTCTGCCTCCTTGACCGTCTGCTTCGCCGCCGCAACCGCGGGATCGCCCCAGCCGAGCAGTCCCGGACCGAGATCAACCACGTCGATGACGGCCTTGGGCGCAGAACCGGTCAGCCGCTCGACAATTGCCTCGGCCGCGCTCCGGGTACGCGACATCGGCTTGGGATTCCCCACCACGACTACGGCCATGGACATGTGCCCTCTCATCCGAGCGGGATACCTGAACCGGCGGGCACTCGGCAGTGGGCGCCCATCGCCTGCCATTCAGTGGCACTGTAACGCTCACTCGTCGCGCTGTCCATGCGGCACGTCGTTGGGCCTCTCGCACCGACTTTGCCCTGCGGGGGTGGGCCATCTGCTCCTGTAGCCGCACTGAAACCCGCGCAACGTCGCGGTTACCCGCCGGTGACACGGACGCCTTTCCAGCGGTGCAGCATCGCACCCATGGCTCTCCTCGAGGCTTCGTTCGTCTGCACCAGCGGAACGACATCCTCTTTCCGCAGTGCCGCCGTGCGGACAGCGCTGGAGAAGGCCCGGCCCAACGGAACCGCCCCCTCCCGGAAGGAACACCAGCCATGACCGTTCGTAAGGTTGCCGCCGCGCAGCTGGGTCCAGCATCGCCCACCAGAGCCGGGACCCTCGCCCGCATGGTCGCCCTGCTCGACGAGGCAGGACACCAGGGCGTCGAGTTCGTCGTCTTCCCCGAACTGGCCCTCACGCCGTACTTCGCCGGCACGGTCCGGGACGATGCCGAGTCCTTCGCCGAGACGAGCTTCCCCTCCGAGCAGACCGCCCCGCTCATCGCGGCGATCGAACGCAACAACCTCACCGCGGTGGTGCCGTTCGCCGAACTCACGGCGGACGGCATCTACAACTCGGCCGCCCTCGTCGACCCCGCTGGCAGGGAGATCGGCCGCTACCGCAAGATGCACATCCCGGGCACCGTGGAGCCGGATCCGTCCCGCCCGTTCCAGATACTGGAGAAGCGCTACTTCAAGCGCGGCGACCTCGGGTTCCCCGCCTACGAATCGGCCGTCGGCAACGTCGGCATGGCGATCTGCGCCGACCGCCGCTTCCCCGAGACGTTCCGGTGCCTGGCGCTGGCCGGTTCGCAGATCTACGCCGTCGTGTTCAACACCCCGTACAACGACGCCGAGGAGAACGCCCGCGCCCGGGCGATCGAGTCGCACGAGCTGGCGGTGCGGTGCGCGGCCCGCTACAACGGCGTCCCGGTGATCGCGGCGGGCAAGACCGGCGTCGAAGGCGGGCTACCGTTCATCGGCGCGAGCAGCGTCATCTCGCACACCGGGGACGTCCTGGCCCGCTCGACCTCGGACGGGGACGACCTGGTCGTCGCCGACGTCGACTTCGGCGCCGCGGAGAAGGAACGGGAGCGGCTGAACCTGGCGGTCAACCGCCGCCCCGACCAGTACGGCCAGATCGCCCAGGCGTACGCGCTGGCCGGCGCCGCGAGCTGAAGACCGCCACCCACGACACCTGCGCAGCTGTACGACGTCACCGTCACCGAGACGGCGGCGGAGAGCGCCTGTGAGACCACAACAACGGCTAATGCGACTCACGGGACACGGCGTGACCGCTGCCGCCGAGCAGGAAGTCGAGGTCGGCTCCGGCGTCGGCCTGCCCGACGGTACGCACGTAGAGCAGTTCCCAGCCGCGCGCCGGAGACGCGAAGGCCGCCACGGTCTCCGGGTCGGGTACCCGCGCGGCGAACTCGTGCGCGGGTACGTCGACGTCGATCCGGCGTCCGGCGACGTCCAGGACGACGACGTCGCCGGTACGCACCAGTGCCAGCGGTCCACCGGCTGCCGCCTCCGGGCAGACGTGCAGGACGACGGTGCCGTACGCGGTGCCACTCATCCGCCCGTCGCAGATCCGCACCATGTCGCGTACCCCCTGGTGCAGGAGTTTCTTCGGCAGCGGCAGGTTCGCCACCTCGGGCATGCCGGGATAGCCGCGGGGCCCGCAGCCGCGCAGGATCAGCACCGAGTCGGCGTCCACGTCGAGGTCGGGATCGTCGATGCGGGCGTGGAGATCCTCCACGGAGTCGAAGACGACCGCCCGACCCCGGTGCTGCAGCAGGTGCGCGGAGGCGGCGGCGGGCTTGATGACGGCGCCGTCCGGGGCCAAGTTGCCGTAGAGCACGGCGATGCCGGCCTCGGGCTGGAGCGGCTCGTCGCGGACCCGGATCACCTCACGGTCCCAGATGCGCGCGTCGTCCAGGTATCCGACCAGCGGCCGGCCGGTCACCGTCAGAGCGGCCGGGTCGAGCAGGTCGCGTACCTCCCGTAGCACGGCGTGCAGACCACCGGCCCGGAAGAAGTCCTCCATCAGGAAGCGGCCGGCCGGTTGCAGGTCGACCAGCAGTGGCACGGTCGAGCCGGTGCGGTCGAAGTCGTCCTGGGTCAGCTCGACGCCGAGCCGGCCGGCGATCGCGAGCAGGTGTACGACGGCGTTGGTGGAGCCGCCGATGGCGGCAAGCGTGACGATCGCGTTGAGGAACGAACCCCGACTCAGTATCTGGGACGGCGTCCGTTGCTGCGCCACCATCTCGACCGCGAGCCGGCCGGTGTCGTGCGCCCCTTCGAGAAGCCGGCTGTCGGGTGCCGGCGTACCCGCGAGCCCCGGCAGCACCATGCCGAGCGCCTCGGCGAGCAGCCCCATGGTCGAGGCGGTACCCATCGTGTTGCAGTGCCCCCGGCTGCGGATCATCGAGGATTCGGACCTGGTGAACTCCCCCGGCGTCAGCGTGCCGGCCCGTACCTCCTCGGACAGCCGCCACACGTCGGTGCCGCAGCCGAGCGGCTGTCCGCGGAAGGTGCCGGTCAGCATCGGTCCACCGGGCACCACGACCGCCGGAAGGTCCACCGACGCGGCGGCCATCAGCAGCGCCGGGATGGTCTTGTCGCAGCCGCCGAGCAGCACGACGCCGTCGATCGGGTTGGCCCGCAGCATCTCCTCGGTGGCCATCGCCGCCAGGTTGCGCCACAGCATCGCGGTGGGCCGCACGAGCGTCTCCCCGAGGGACAGCACCGGAAGGTGCAGGGGGATGCCCCCGGCCTCGTACACCCCCTGCTCGACGCTGCGGGCCACCTCGGTCAGGTGCGCGTTGCACGGTGTCAGGTCGGAGGCGGTGTCCGCGATCGCGATGTGCGGCCGTCCGTCGAAGGCGTGCGCGGGCAGGCCGCGGCGCATCCAGGCGCGGTGGATGTAGGCGTTGCGGTCGGTTCCCCCGTACCACTGCGAGCTGCGTTGCCCGGCCATTGTCCCGTCCAGCTTCCGGTTGTCGAAACGGCGATCTAGATTGTGGTACGCAGGTGAGCGTACCTGCGCAGTTTCGGGCCGATCAGCAGCACTGGAGCACCCATGAAGACGTTCCGCGCCGTCCCGGCATCGCCGGAGATCTATGGGCTTGCCGAAGGTCCGGTCTGGGACGCGCCGCGCAATCGCCTGCTGTGGGTGGACATCAACGCCGGAGCCGTCCACGCGGGGGTGCTCGACGGCGACCGCATCGAGGCCCGCGACCGGTTCACCATCGACGGTACGGCCGGGGCGGTGGCCTGCTCGGCGGCGGGCGAACTGCTGGTGGCCGGGGCGCGACATTTGTACACGATCGGTGTGGACGGCACGGTTACCCGCCGGCAGCAGGTCGTCCCCGACGACCGGGTGGCCCGGCTCAACGACGGCAAGTGTGATCCCGCCGGTCGGTTCCTCGTCGGCAGCATGACCCTGGACGACCACCGTGGCGGTGAGGTGCTGCTGCGGGTCGACCACGACGGTCGGGTGGCCGTACTCGACGACGACCTGAGCCTGTCCAACGGCATCGGCTGGTCGCCCGAGGGCACGGTGCTGTACCACGCCGACTCGCTCCAGCGGATGGTGTGGTCGCGTGATTACGACACCGCCATCGGCGCGGTCGGGGAGCGGCGCGAGCTTGTGCACCTCGACGACGGCTCCCCGGACGGGATGTGCGTCGACGTCCAGGGCAACATCTGGCTCGCCGTCTGGGGCGCCGCTCAGGTGCGCTGCTACTCGCCGTCGGGTACTCAGCTGGCCACGATCGAGGTCCCGGCACTCAACACCTCCAGCGTCGCCTTCGTCGGCCCCGACCGGGACCTGTTGATGATCACGTCCGCGTCGGAGCAGCTCTCGGCCGCCCAGCTGGCGACGTACCCGGACTCCGGGCGGCTGTTCACCTGCCGGGTCGGGGTCACCGGCCTTCCGGTTGCGCCGTGGGATGGCGGATGAGGGCGTACGTGCTCACCGCAGCCCGTGACGGTCGCGTCCGGGATGTCGAGCCGCCGAGGGCCGTGCCCGGGTACGTCGTCGTGGACATCCACCGGGTCGGCGTCTGTGGCACCGATGTCGAGTTCTTCACCGGTGACATGGCCTACCTGCGCCAGGGCCACGCCCGGTACCCGATGCGGTTGGGTCACGAGTGGTGTGGTGTGGTCACCGCGCTCGGCGCCGGCGTCGATCCGGCCTGGCTCGGCCGTCGCGTCACCGGCGACACGATGATCGGCTGCGGCCACTGCGACCGCTGCCTGTCGGGACGGCACAACGTCTGCGGGAAGCGGGTCGAGATCGGCATCCGGGGCGGCTTCCCCGGTGCTCTGGCCGAGCAGTTGGCGGTACCGGCGTCGGCTCTGCTCGGGTTGCCGGATTCGGTTGACGACGTGGCCGGTGCGCTGGTTGAACCGGGTGGGACAGCGCTGCGCTGTGTGCTCGCCGCGTCACTGACCCGTGGTGGCTGTGCGCTAGTCCTCGGTACCGGCACCATCGGGCTGCTGGTCGCCGAGTTCGCCCGGGCGCAGGGTGTGCAGGTGCACCTGATGGGCCGCGACGACCGTACCCTCGGCTTCGCCCGGTCGCTGGGCTTCACCGGCGTGTGGCGGCAGGAGGAGTTGCCGGCGCTGCCCTGGGACGCGGTCATCGACGCCAGCTTCGGACCGGCGCTGCCCGCACTGGCCCTCGATCTCGTCGAGCCGGGCGGCCGGGTCGTCTACGTTGGGCTGTCCGCGGTGCCGAGCCTGGTCGACACCCGTACGTTGGTGCTCAAGGACGTCATCGCGGTGGGGATCCTGGCCGCCTCGCAGGGTCTCGCCGGGGCGATCGAGCAGTACGCCGCCGGCGGTGTGGATCCACGGCCGCTGGTCGCCGCAACGGTCGGCCTGCACCAGGTGGGCGACGTGCTCGCCGGCCGGCGCCCCGAGGGCGCCGGCGACGGCCCGAAGATCCATATTGATCCACGCATGTAGATGAGCCGGCTGCAACGCCCGCGCAGTTCTGGCAGGCCGGCGCGCCGGTGCGGCGAAATGCGGCAGGCGCGAGTGGTGCGGTCGGTGGCGCGAGTCGGCGGCCTCGTCGATCGCGACATTTCTCAAGTTCGACCAAAAATGATCTTGTCTAGCCCTCAATTCAGACAGAAGACGCCAAGATCGCCCAAAGGAGCCTCGCCCGGATGGCGTGATCACTGACGGTAGGCACCCGCTATACCTTTACGATCTCGGCCATCAATACGTATGCTCCAGTGACTCTGCTGGGCCGACGTCGTCCCGCCAATCCCCCATGACCAGAGCACGCTGGCGCGACGTCGATCCGGAGCCCCGAAACGTGACATTCTCCGCCGCCCCGTACGCCCAGGGTCTCTACGACCCTGCCAACGAACACGATGCCTGCGGTGTCGCCTTCGTGGTCGACGCACGCGGTCGACGCTCGCACGCGATCGTCGATGCCGGCCTGACCGCGTTGCGCAATCTGGAGCACCGTGGCGCCGCGGGGCGCGAGGTCAACTCCGGTGACGGCGCGGGCATTCTGCTGCAGGTACCGGACGCGTTCCTGCGCGCGGTCACCGACTTCGCCCTGCCGGAGCCGACCGCGTCCGGGGAGCCGACCTACGCCGTGGGCAATGCCTTCCTCCCCGCGGACTCAGACCTTCGGGCGCTGGCCATCGCGACCATCGAGCGGATCGTCGCGCAGGAGCGCGCCCACCTTGTGGGTTGGCGTGAGCTACCCGTCGACACCGACCGCGCCGACCTCGGCCCGACCGCACGCTCCGTGCAGCCGCACTTCGCCCAGCTGTTCATCTCGGGTGGATCGGGTCTGGCCCTGGAGCGGCTGGCGTTCGTGGTGCGGCGTCGGGTCGAACGGGAAACCCGCGAGCGTGGGGTGGACACCTACTTCCCGTCGCTGTCCGCCCGCACGCTGATCTACAAGGGGATGCTGACCACCGATCAGCTCGCCGCGTTCTTCCCCGACCTGTCCGACCCGCGGCTGGCGAGCGCGATCGCGCTGGTGCACAGCCGGTTCTCCACCAACACGTTCCCGAGCTGGCCGCTCGCGCACCCGTACCGCTACATCGCGCACAACGGCGAGATCAACACCCTCAAGGGAAACCGGAACTGGATGCGTGCGCGCGAGGCGCTGCTCGCCAGTGAGCTGATTCCCGGTGATCTCGAGCGGCTGTTCCCGATCTGTACGCCGGGGGCGAGCGATTCGGCGAGTTTCGACGAAGTCCTCGAACTGCTGCACCTGGGTGGCCGTTCGCTGCCGCACGCGGTGCTGATGATGGTCCCGGAGGCGTGGGAGAACAACTCGACGATGGACCCGGCGCGGCGGGCCTTCTACGAGTTCCACTCCTCGGTGATGGAGCCGTGGGACGGTCCGGCCTGCGTCGCCTTCACCGACGGGACCCAGGTCGGCGCCGTCCTCGACCGCAACGGTCTGCGCCCGGCCCGGTGGTGGCGTACCAGCGACGACCTCGTCGTCTTCGCCAGCGAGGCCGGTGTCCTCGACCTCGACCCGGCCACCGTCGTGGCGAAGGGCCGGCTGCAACCCGGACGGATGTTCCTGGTGGACACGGCCGCCGGGCGCATCGTCGACGACGAGGAGATCAAATCCGAGCTGGCCGCCGAGCACCCGTACGTCGACTGGCTGCACGCCGGACTGATGCGGCTGTCCGAGCTGCCCGACCGGGAGCACCTGGTCTACGACCACGAGGCGGTACTGCGCCGCCAGCTGACGTTCGGCTACACCGAGGAGGAGCTGCGGGTGCTGGTCACCCCGGCGGCCCGCCACGGTGCCGAGCCGATCGGATCGATGGGTACGGACACGCCCATCGCGGTGCTGTCGACCCGCCCGCGACTGCTCTTCGACTACTTCAGCCAACTTTTCGCGCAGGTGACGAACCCGCCCCTGGACGCGATCCGGGAGGAGATCGTCACCTCGGTCGCCCTCACCATCGGGCCGGAGCAGAACCTGCTCGCACCGTCGGCGGCCTCCTGCCGCCAGATCGTCCTGCCGTTCCCGGTGCTGGACAACGACGAACTCGCCAAGATCATCCACATCGACGACGACGGCGACATGCCCGGGTTCAAGGCGATCACCGTGTCCGGCCTGTACCGGATACGCGACGGTGCCGAGGGCCTCAAGGCCCGACTGGTCGACATCTGTCGGCACATCTCCGAGGCGATCGAGGACGGCGCCCGGCTGATCGTGCTCTCCGACCGCGATTGCACCGCCGACCTGGCGCCGATCCCGTCATTGCTGCTCACCGCCTCCGTGCACCACCACCTCATCCGCGAGAAGACCCGCACCATGGTCGGGTTGGTCACCGAGGCCGGTGACGCCCGCGAGGTGCACCACATGGCGCTGTTGCTGGGCTACGGCGCGTCTGCCGTGAACCCGTACCTGGCCTTCGAGTCCATCGACGACATGATCGCCAGTGGCGCGATCGACGGCCTGGACCCCTACAAGGCCGCCCGCAACTACGTCAAGGCGATGGGCAAGGGCGTGCTGAAGGTGATGTCCAAGATGGGCATCTCCACGGTCGCCTCCTACATGGGCGCCCAGGTCTTCGAGGCGGTCGGCCTGTCCGAGGAGCTCGTCGAGCGCTACTTCACCGGCACGTCGAGCAAGCTCGGCGGGATCGGGCTCGCCGAGATCCACGCCGAGGTCGCCGCCCGGCACGGGCGCGCCTGGCAGGCCAACGCCACCCGTACCGCGCACCGTGGGCTGGAGACGGGCGGCGAGTACCAGTGGCGACGCGAGGGCGAACTGCACCTGTTCAACCCTGAGACGGTGTTCCTGCTGCAGCACGCCACCCGGACCCGGCAGTTCGACGTGTTCGGCAGGTACACCAAGGCCGTGGACGACATGTCCCGCCAGGGGGCGACCCTGCGCGGCCTGTTCGAGCTGAACGTCGGCGCCCGCGCGCCGGTCCCGATCGCCGAGGTCGAGTCGATCGACAGCATCGTCACCCGGTTCTCCACCGGCGCGATGTCCTATGGTTCCATCTCCGCCGAGGCGCACGAGACGCTCGCGATCGCGATGAACTCGATCGGGGCCAGATCCAACACCGGCGAAGGTGGCGAGGACGTCGACCGGCTCTACGATCCGGCCCGGCGCAGCGCCGTCAAACAGGTCGCCAGCGGACGGTTCGGGGTCACCAGTGAGTACCTGGTCAACGCCGACGACCTCCAGATCAAGATGGCGCAGGGCGCCAAGCCCGGTGAGGGCGGGCAGTTGCCCGGGTACAAGGTCTATCCGTGGGTGGCCCGCACCCGGCACTCCACGCCCGGCGTCGGGCTGATCTCGCCGCCGCCGCACCACGACATCTACTCCATCGAGGACCTGGCCCAGCTGATCCACGACCTGAAGAACGCCAACGACCGGGCCCGGGTGCACGTGAAGCTGGTGGCCGAGGTCGGCGTGGGTACGGTCGCAGCCGGGGTCAGCAAGGCGCATGCCGACGTGGTCCTCATCTCCGGCCACGACGGCGGTACCGGCGCTTCCCCGTTGACCTCGCTCAAGCACGCCGGCGGCCCGTGGGAGCTGGGCCTGGCCGAGACCCAGCAGACCCTGCTCCTCAACGGTCTGCGCGACCGGATCATCGTCCAGGTCGACGGCCAGCTCAAGACCGGTCGGGACGTCGTCATCGCCGCGCTGCTGGGCGCCGAGGAGTTCGGCTTCGCGACCGCACCACTGGTGGTGGCGGGCTGCATCATGATGCGGGTGTGTCACCTGGACACCTGCCCGGTCGGCATCGCCACCCAGAACCCGCAGCTGCGCAAGAAGTTCGACGGCCAGCCCGAGTTCGTGGTCACCTTCTTCCAGTACATCGCCGAGCAGGTCCGGCAGTACCTCGCCGAGCTCGGGTTCCGCAGTCTCAACGAGGCGATCGGACACGTCGAACTGCTCGACACCCGCGCGGCCATCGACCACTGGAAGGCCGCCGGCCTGGACCTGTCGCCGATCTTCGCGATGCCCGAGCTGCCCGCCGGAACGCCGCTGCGCCAGGTCGTCGACCAGGATCACCGGTTGGACAAGGCGCTGGACAACACGCTCATCCAGCTCGCCGAGGGCGCGCTCAGCGAAGGGCAGCCGGTCCAGATCGAGCTGCCGGTCCGCAACGTCAACCGGACCGTCGGCACGCTGCTCGGCTCCCGGGTGACCCGCGCGTACGGCGGCAAGGGCCTGCCCGACGACACCATCGACGTCGTGCTCACCGGTACAGCGGGCCAGTCCTTCGGTGCGTTTCTGCCACCGGGGGTGACGCTGCGGCTGTCCGGCGACGCCAACGACTACGTCGGCAAGGGCCTGTCCGGCGGCCGGATCATCGTCCGCCCGCACGACGACGCCCCGTTCGCCGCCGAAGAGAACATCATCGCCGGCAACACCATCCTCTACGGAGCCACCTCCGGCGAGCTGTTCCTGCGCGGCCGGGTGGGTGAGCGGTTCTGCGTCCGCAACTCCGGCGCGGTCGCGGTCGTCGAAGGCGTCGGTGACCACGGGTGCGAGTACATGACCGGCGGCCGCGTGGTCGTGCTCGGCCCGACCGGACGGAACTTCGCCGCCGGCATGTCCGGCGGTGTGGCCCATCTGCTGAATCTGGACCACTCGCTGGTCAACACCGACATGGTCGACATCGAGCCGCTGTCCGCGGAGGACTCCGTCGAGCTGCGGGCCATCGTGGAACGCCACCACGCCGAGACCGGATCGGTGGTGGCCGAAACCCTGCTCGCCGACTGGCCGCGCCACTCGGCGGCGTTCTCGACGATCATGCCCCGTGACTACAAGCGGGTACTGCAGGCAAGTCGCCTGGCCGAACTGTCCGGCCGCGACGTGGACGATGCGATCATGGAGGCAGCTCGTGGCTGATCCCACCGGATTCATGCGGAACGGCCGGGAGCTGCCCAAGCGCCGCCCGGTGCCGGTCCGCATCTCCGACTGGCGCGAGGTGTACCAACCGTTCGAGCCGTACCAGGTCCAGACCCAGGCGAGTCGCTGCATGGACTGCGGGATTCCCTACTGCCACAACGGTTGTCCGCTCGGGAACCTCATTCCGGAGTGGAACGAACTGGTACGCACCGACCGGTGGCGCGCCGCCGCCGACCGGCTGCACGCGACGAACAACTTTCCGGAGTTCACCGGGCGGCTCTGCCCCGCTCCGTGCGAGGCCGCCTGCGTACTGGGCATCCACTCCGACGCCGTGACCATCAAGCAGGTCGAGGTCGAGATCGTCGATCGGGCCTGGGCGGAGGGCTGGATCACTGCGCAGATTCCGGTGCGACTGAGCGGAAAGAACGTTGCGGTGATCGGCTCCGGCCCCGCCGGGCTGGCCGCCGCCCAACAGCTCACCCGCGCCGGCCACCAGGTGACCGTGTACGAGTCCGCCGACCGCATCGGCGGGCTGCTGCGCTACGGCATCCCCGAGTTCAAGATGGAGAAGCGGCACCTCGATCGCCGGTTGGCCCAGCTGGAGGCCGAAGGCACCCGGTTCGTCACCGGCGTGCACGTCGGTACCGACCTGTCGGTCGAGCAGTTGCGTGCCGACTTCGACGCCGTCGTGATCGCCACCGGGGCAACAGTTCCACGGGACCTTCCGGTACCCGGCCGGGAACTGGCCGGCATCTACTCGGCAATGGAGTATCTGGTTCCGGCCAACCGGGTACAGCTCGGCGACTTCGACTCCTCACCGATCGACGCCGCCGGACAGCACGTGGTGATCATCGGCGGCGGTGACACCGGGGCGGACTGCCTCGGGACAGCTCACCGCCAGGGCGCCAAGAGCGTGACCCAGCTGGAGATCATGCCCCGGCCGCTCGAGCTGCGCCCGACCTCCACCCCGTGGCCGACCTGGCCGTTGATCTACCGCACGTCCAGCGCCCACGAGGAGGGCGGCGAACGACTGTTCGCCGTCAACTCCGAGAGGTTTGTCGGCGACGAGTTCGGCCGGGTACGGGCGCTCGCCCTGCACGAGGTCGAGATGGTCGACGGCAGGTTCGCCAAGATCGAAGGAACCGAGCGCGAGATCCCGGCCGACCTGGTGTTCCTGGCGATGGGCTTCGTGTCCACCGATGGCGCGGCCGAGGGCGGGTTCCTCGACTCGCTCGGCGTCCAGGTCGATGCGCGCGGCCGTGCGATCCGGGACGCCGACTGGAAGTCCACGGCCGACGGCGTGTTCATCGCCGGGGACGCCGGCCGCGGACAGTCACTGATCGTCTGGGCCATCGCCGAAGGCCGGGCTGCCGCCGCGGCGGTGGACGCGTACCTGTCCGGGTCGTCGACGCTACCGGCCCCGGTCCGTCCGGACACGGTCGCGCTCGCCGCACGCTGACCTCACCCGCTGGACTCGACATCGGGAAAGCGCTTGTCTAAGGTCATGCGTGGGAAGCCGGGGCGACGAGTCAGACGGCACTACGGTGCCTTCGATCGAACCCCTTGGAGTACAACACCATGATCAGAATAACGAAGCGGGCCACTGTGCTGGCCGTGACGGCGGTCGTGGCCGTCGGCGCCAGCGCTGGCGTCGCCAGCATGATGTCCGCGTATGCCGCCTCGTCCGGCTGTCAGGTCACCTATGCGGTGGCCTCGCAATGGTCGGGTGGCTTCACGACCAACGTGTCGGTCACCAACCTCGGCGACCCGGTTACCAGCTGGGCACTGAAGTGGTCGTACACCGCCGGCCAGACGGTGACACAGGCGTGGAACGCCACTGTCACCCAGAGCGGTAGTCAGGTGACCGCCACGAACGTCAGCTACAACGGAGCCATCGCGACGGGCGGCAGCGCGAGCTTCGGGTTCAACGGCTCGTGGACCGGTAGCAACCCGGTACCGGCCTCGTTCACCCTCAACGGCACAACCTGTACCGGCAGCGTCGCCACAGGAACGCCGACCGCCACACCGACGACGGCATCCCCGACACCGTCGCGTACCGCGTCGAGCCCGACACCGACCGCCTCGCCCACCACGTCACCCACGACCGGGGCGCTCTACGTGGCGCCGAACGGCAGCGACAGCGCCGCGGGTACCCAGGCGGCGCCCACCACCCTCACGTCGGCGCTGAGCCGGATCGGGGCGGGCGGCACCATCTACCTGCGCGGCGGTACCTACCGCTACTCGTCGACCATCACGATCGCGGTGGGCAACGACGGCTCGTCGAGCGCGCGCAAGACGCTGTCGTCGTATCCGGGCGAGACGCCGGTGCTGGACTTCTCCGCCCAGTCCGAGAGCTCGGCGAACCGCGGTCTGCAGCTGATGGCGAACTACTGGCACGTGTTCGGCATCCAGGTACAGCACGCCGGGGACAACGGTATCTACGTCGGGGGCAGCAACAACATCGTCGAGCGGGTGGTGACGGCGTACAACCGGGACACCGGGTTGCAACTGGGGCGGATCTCCTCCAGCACCCCGACCAGCCAGTGGCCGGCCAACAATCTGGTGATCAGCTCGGAGTCGCACGACAACATGGACTCCGCCGGAGAGAACGCCGACGGCTTCGCCGCGAAGCTGACCACCGGTTCCGGCAACGTGTTCCGCTACGACGTGTCGCACAACAACATCGACGACGGCTGGGACCTGTACACGAAGACCGACACCGGTGCGATCGGGCCGGTGACCATCGAGTACTCGCTGTCCTACGGCAACGGCACCCTGACCAACGGCACAGTCAACGTCAACGGTGACCGCAACGGGTTCAAGTTGGGCGGCGACGACATCGCGGTCAACCACACCGTGCAGCACGACATCGCCTACCACAATGGACACGACGGATTCACCTACAACAGCAACCCGGGCAACATGACGGTGTCGAACAACGTGAGCGTGGACAACGCCGAGCGCAACTTCCACTGGGAAGCCGGCAACTCGGTGTTCCGCAACAACACCTCGTGCCGGTTCAACGTCAGCGGCACCAACGACAAGCTGTCCGGTTCCGCGGACAGCTCCAACCAGTTCTGGACCGGTACCAACGGCTCGCGGTGCAGCACCTACCGCGGCGCACTGGGTTGGTCCTTCGCCTCCGACGGCCACCTCGCGGTGACCTTCAACGGCGCCGTGGTCAACCCCTGATCGACGGCCGGCGGGCCGTCCATCGGGACATGTTCCGATCGACGGCCCGCCGGGCTTTCCGGTCAGCTGAAGCGGTCAGCCCCAACATGCCCGGCCGGGTAACTTTCCGGGATTCGAGCCATATCGCTGGGTGTCCTTGACGGTCCTCGATATCCTGGCCATCGTCGGAGGATGTCGGACGTGAACCGGGACCGGCGGCACCCCGGGCTACGCCGCAACAGCCTCGTCCTCGCCATCCTGACCCTGACCGCTGTCGGAGCCGGCCTGATCGCCACCACCCAGGCGCAGGCCGCGCCGGTGGTGGTCGCCGTGACCAGCAGTCCCCTGCTCCCGACGCCGTCGTCCACCCTGCCGAGCGCGCCGACCGGGCTGACCGCCGTCGCGCACGCCACCTCGGTCACGCTGTCCTGGACCGCCTCGACCCCCGGCTGCTGCCCGGTCACCAGATACACGGTGAGCTACATGGAAGCCTTCAACGACTACGGGTACGTGGTCGAGGTCGGCAATGTCACCACCGCCACGATCGCCAACCTCCGGCCGGTAACCCAGTACGTCTTCGGGGTGCGGGCCACCGACGCCATCGGGCACACCGCCGCGACCAGCCTCACGGTGATCACCCCGGCTTCGGACACCGCGTCCGACCAGACGCCGCCGAGTACCCCGACCGACCTGACCGCCAGCAACCTCACCGCGTCGACCGTGAACCTGACCTGGTCGCCGTCGACCGACAACGTGGGCGTCTACGGGTACACCATCTACCGCTTCGACGGGCTGTACATCTCCACCCTGGTGTCGACCACCGCGGGGACCTCGTACACCGCGCCGCTGATCAGTGGTACCAACCGCTTCTACGTCCGGGCCCGGGACGCGGCCGGCAACCTCTCCATCGCCTCCAACCCGGTAACCGTCGTAGGCCCGTCCGTCGGCCCCTCCGGCAGCGGGAGCCCGACGGCCAGCCCGTCCCAAGCCGCGTTGTCCTGCATGGTGACCTACCGAATCGGCTCGCAGTGGGCGGGCGGCTTCACCGCCAGCATCGTCATCGGCAACACCGGTACGACGGTGATCAACGGCTGGACGCTGGTGTTCACCTTCGGCGGTGACCAGTGGCTCACCAACTGGTGGAACGCCACGGCAGTCCAGACCGGAGCGACGGTGACCCTCGCCAACCAGACGTGGAACGCGGTCATCCAACCCGGCGCCAGCGTCACGCTGGGCTTCCTGGCCAGCTGGAAGACCAGCAACCCGGCACCCAGTTCGTTCACGCTCAACGGTGTGCCCTGCGCGGTGGGCTGAGCACAGCGCACCCGCCCGGCCCGGCCGCCAACCCCTTGGGCGGCCGGGCCGCGTCACATCCCGGTTCACGTCTGTCGTTGCCGGGTAGCGCGCGGGCGCAACGGGCCCTGCGGTCGGGTACGCCCTCAGGCTCACGCTGCGGAATTGCGGGCGCGGGCGCGTCCGATGACCTCCTCGGTCGTCAGTGGACTGCTCGGGTGATAGGTCAGACACAGCGGTGTGTGGACCTTCGTGAACGGCGAGCCCTCCAGCGCCGCGTAGAACTGACCGGAGGTGAGCAACGAAATATCTGCGATGTCACTGCCCTTGGCCTGCGCCATCTCCCGCGCGGCGGCGATCTGTACAGGTGCGTTGAGCAGGCCGAAGAACTGTGTCGCCGTGTTGCCGGGAATCCGGTTGTGCAGCCCCTTGGGCGCCTGCGTGGCGAAGACGAGGCCGAGCCCGTACTTCCTCGCCTGGGCGACGAGCGCCAACGTGCTCTGGGTACAGGCGGTCATGGCACCCGACGGCGCCAGGGTCTGCGCCTCGTCCATCACGAAGAGTCCGCCCAACGGCCGGTCGCCGGCCGGATTCTTCTTGATCCAGGCGAACAGCGCCATCTGGAGCTGGTTGACGAAGCTCTGCCGCTCCCCCTCAGCGGGTAGCCCCACCAGGCTGATCACCGAGACGCGGGCCCGCTTCCCGGCGGGGGTGTGAGCAGCAGGCCCGGGTCCATGGACGTGCCGCTACCCCCGAACAGCGGGTCGTTGACCATTGCGGCGGTGAGCGTCTCGGCCAGTTCGGCACCGAGTTTGGCCGCGTCCTGCAGTGGGCTGACGTCCTCTGGTAGGTCCCGCAGCAGGTCGATCAGCCCTTCCAGGCGGCTGCCGCCGGATCGTCCGTAGTGCTGGACGGCGTTGCGCAGTACGGCCCGCTTCAGGTGGGCCTTCGCGGCCCGCCCGTCGATGTTGGCCCGGGGAATGATGGACGCTACGGCGGCCTCGACGGCTTCGCTGAACTCGTCGGGGTCGTCGCGCACGCTGCGGAAGTCGGGCAGCGGTTGGAAGGTCAGCGGCCGCCCGCTTTCCCGTCGTGGGGTCCAGATGACCACGTCGGTGTCGGCCAGGTACCGCTCGGCCTTGGCCGCGTCGCCGCTGCCCCAGGCGGCCGGCGTTGTCGGCCAGCCGTCGCCGAGTCGGGCGAGGTCGTTGTTCGGATCGAGCACGATCGTCGACACGCCTTCCAGCGCGCACTCCTCGATGAGCCGCCGGATCAGCACGGTCTTTCCCGATCCGGATCCGGCGAAGATCGCGGTGTGCTTGCGCAGCGATTCCAGGTCGATGACCAGTGGGGTGCCGTCGGTGGCCGACCTGCCCAGCACAATGGAGCCACGCCCGACGGCGGCTGGCGTACGTACCGGCTGCGGCTGCTTGTGCGGCAACGGGTCGTTCATGGTCACCGGTACGCCCTCGGCGTCGGCGAAGGCCTGCCGGAACACGTCGACGTCATCGGCTGGTCTCCGGGTGATCAGCCACGCCTGCAGGTTGGGCCGGTCCTGCTCCACCATCGCGGCGAGCGCCGACAGGCGCTTCAGGTCGTCGGTGGAGATGGGGATGTCCAGGCCGCCCGCGTCGCGGAATGCCGCAAGCGCCTCCTGCGTCTTCTGTCCGTTGTTCCACGGCTCGTTGCGCAGCAGGACCAGTTTGCGCTTGGGTTCACCGGCGACGAGCCCGGCTTCGGTGGCGGCCTTGCGGATCCGGTTGAGTGCCGCCACCGGGCTGCGGGCGGCGATGGCGCGAAAACCCCACCGTACCTGGTCCTCGATGCGTTCTTCGAGCATCAGCCGCAACCGGGCATGCAACGCGGGCCTGAGTCCCGGTTGCGGATCAACCTGGTATGCCTGCCCGGCCGAGCCCCGACTGATCACCCAGGCTTTCAGACCGCCGCTGAGTAGCGGTGGCAGCTGTTCGTCCTCCTGGGCTTCGTCGACGACGGGATCTACCTCCGCCTTCATTTTCAGGGTGGCGAACTCTACGTCGAAGCGTCGCAGTTCCTCCTCCGACGCTGTTGAGACGGGGCCCGGATGCTCGGCAATGTCCGATGGTGGGGCGTCGCCGAAGGTCTCCAGCTCCGCTACGACTCCTCGGGACAGGCAGTCCTCGATGTGGGCGTAGATCGCCATGAGCAACCCGCGCGGTGTGAAGCCCTTGGCGGAGGCGAATGCGGAGGCCTTCACCGGCCAGGTGTCGTAGGGTGCCTGGAACCCGATGCGCTCGAACCGGGAGGTGAACCGGCTGGCGATGATCCGTTCGGCGACGTCACCGTCGATGATGGTCATCAGGTGCTTGGATGGGCGGAAGCGGTCCTCGGCCGGGTTCACCGCACGCGTTCTGATCAGGATCCACGAGTCGGGGATGCAGGCGACGACCGTCAAGGTCCGCCGGGTCCGTTCCCGTAAGTTCATCAGCCCGCCGGCGACCCGCTCGACCAGCAGGTCCTGGCTGGCGTTGAGTGCGCCCCGCTCGTCGAGTTCCTTGACCGACTGGGCCACCAGCGCGTCGATCTGGTCCACGGCGATGACTGTCGGGCCGGTGAGCGCCATCAGCCAGGAAAGGTCCTGAACGATGAGCTCGGGATTTCGCGGCTTCCGGCGCATTCCCCAGTCGCCGCGGTCACCGTGCTCGTCGTCACCCGCCTGCAGGAAGGTCTCGCCGATCTCCTGCGCCGCGGACGTGTCCGACGAGAAGAGTACGAGCGCCCGGGCCGTGTCGGCGCACTCGCGGCCAACCAGCTCATCGTGCTGGCGCAGCAGTTGGATGAACTCGTCGAGGATCGGCCGCGACAGTACAGCGTCGCCGACGATCGCCCGACGTACCCGCCGGGGTGCCTGCACGACATCACCAAGTCGTCGCAGCAGCAGCCGCAGCTGTGTCTGCGGCGCCGCCGGCCTCGCGGGTCAGGCCCTGCTTCATCGAGTGCAGGACACTGGTCCAGAAGCTGCTCCCTTCCAGGAGGCTGACCAGGAAGAAGTAGCCGCCACGGTCATACACCTGGCGACGTGTCCAGCCCAGCACGTGGGTCTTGCCGGTGCCTTTCTGGCCCTGCAGCGCGACGCCGATGGGATTGGACCTCAACTCGCCGTCCGCGTCGGCAATGCCGCTGCGGATGGCGCGCTCCACCTCGGGGTGTAGGCCCTCGACGTATTCGAGGTTCGTGTCCCACACGTCGTCGGCGACGACCGCCCAGCCGAACCTGAGGGACTCCAGCGCGGTGAGCTCGGCGACCACGGCTAGACCCCGATCGCGATGAAGTGCTTGTGCTGACGACCGATGATCACCGCCGCGTCCCGGGTCCGGTCGGAGAGCGCCTTCTCGTTCGCCTGGGGCACGATGTTGACATCGCGCTGCTGTTCGAGTTCGCGCAGGGCTACATCCAGATCGTCGCGCGCGACGGAGTTGATGGTCTCCCGGATGTCGGCAATGTTGACCCAGTCTCCGGGTTGGTTCGCGAACTGCTTGTAGGTCAGCCGGATCTGCTCCAGCAGGTCCGGGTGCGCCGCAGCTGCCGGTGCCGCCGATGGCGCGGCAGCCGGCTGCGGGCCGAACATCATTGCCGGGCTCCGCCCGGTCCGCTCAAGGTCGCGCTGTACGGCGGCCATCAGCAGCGTCAGCGCGGCGCCGTTGAACTTCGCGCCGGAGGAGTTGAAGTCGAACGGACGCTTGCACCGTGCCCATCCCGCCTCGTCCAGGCTGAATCTCATCGGCTTCTTGCTCGTGTCGACGGTGATGTAGTGGAGTTGTTCAGCCAGTCTCTTGCGGCTGGTCGGCGACAGCGTGATCGAATAGTCCTTGACCAGTTCGGTGTTCAGGACCTCACGGGACTCGATCATGAGTACGACGAGGACCGCGCTCTCGATGGCGCTGAGGTTGTCGGTGGACACAGTGTTCATTCCTTCCGGTTCGGGGTGGGACGGCGCCGCTCAAGCTGGGTACGGATGTCGTTCAGGACACCGGCCAGGTCGGTGGCGATCCGCTCGTTGGGGAAGCGCAGGACCTGGTAGCCGTGACGCTGCAGCATGTTGTCGCGCAGCCGGTCGTCGGCCCACTTGAGGCGACCGCGGTGCTCGTCACCGTCGGCCTCCACCACCAGCTTCTCGCTCGGCCACAACACGTCCAGGTACCGCAGCAGGTCGAGCGGCGTGGGCTGGTAGCGCTGGTGCCAGACCCGCCCGCATGCCCACGGATGTTGGCGCAGCGCGGCTTCGAGCGCCGTCTCGGTGACGCTGGCACCGTTGGGTACCCCGGCGACCGACGGCACCGTGAGCACCGGCAGGTCGGGTTCGTGTGCAACGGATGGCGCTTCCCGTTCCAGCCGCGCGATGGCCTCGGGGACCGTTACCCGCACGCTCATCAGCCGGTCCGCGGGCAGTGGCTCACCCACCAGCCAGACGCCGAGCGGCGCGTGATCGGCCAGCCACTCGGCTGCACCTATCAGCGTCTGCTGGCCCGCGTCGGACAGCGCGGCAGGGACCTCGATGACCAGCGCGGCAGCCGAGCGGCGGTAGGTGGCGGCCAGCACCCGGGCCAGGCCAGCCGCGCGTACCTCGGCGGGGATTGCGGCGGCGGCGGGCGGCTGGTGCAGCAGGGCGCGTACGGCGAGATCTCCGGCGAAGACACCGCTGACACCGAATCGGTCGCGGGCCAGGGCACGCGCCGCCGCCGCGCCGGCCCCGGCGGCACTGCGGATGTGCTCGGCACCCGGCAACCAGGCAGGGTAGAGGCGCAGCGCGGTCTCTTCGAGGGCGGCCAGCGCCTCGCCGAGCACGGCTGCCACCGATGGTGCCGAGGATGGACGGTAGGTGGCAACAGCCGGTCCGTCGTCGGGGATCGTGTCGAGCAGAAGGGCGAGCGCGGCCGGGCTGATGCCGGTGAGTCGCACAGCGCGGCCGATGGGCAGATCCGCCCAGACCCACGCCATGGGCAACCCCCAAGCCCTGATTGATTGTTGCCAATTGTTCTGATCCCCGGCGGTGCCGGCAAGCGGCCGTCCAGCCCGATCGCCGAGATGAACGGATGGCGGCCCACACCTTCCGGTGGGGCGCTCGTGGCACCTCAGCGCCGCGTACGCCAAGGCGAGATCATCACCGAGATCGCTTCCTTGCGGCCCTGGCATTGCCCGCAACACGACGGCAGGCGGCACGAACTGATCTTGGAACTGCCGCCAGTTCGCCAATCGGCGCGCCATGGTCTCCAGCCTTGACTGCTGGGCCATCCGTTGCCCGGGAATCCATACGACCGAGGTCAACGTGACCAAAGGGCGCAACGGTCGTTACAGAGACGACCCAATGTATCGAGGTGATTCAATATGAACGCTGACCACCACGGTCGGCGATGTACCGCTCCTTGCCGACTGGCTCCGTTTCGAACCGGACCGGCGCAAAGCCCCGGTGGCCGCGGCCAGAGTCAAGGCCCGGCTTTCTGCGGTTCGCCTTCTACGGACGGATGTCGACCCGCGAGTACCAGGATCCGGCGACGTCGAGCGCCTGGCAGTTCGACTCAGCCGCCAGCGTCACCGCCGTCCACGGCGCGATCGTCGCCAAGTACTTCGACGTCCACTGCTCCCGCCGCATGCCCTGGGCGCAGCGCCCACAAGCCGCCGCCCTGCTGGCAGCCGCCGCATCCCCGGACCGGGCGTTCGACGCGGTAGTAATCGGCGAGTACGAGCGCGCGTTCCACGGCAACCAACTGCCCGAGATCGTCGCCGCCCTAGCCGCCCACGGCGTGCAGCTGTGGATGCCGGAGACCAGCGGCCCGGTCGACCTGGACAACCCGACTCACCAGGCGTTGATGATGCTGCTGGGCCACCAGTCCAGCCGAGAGATCCTGCGCGCCCGGTTCCGCACCATGATGGCCATGCGCGCCCAAGCCCGCGACCAGAGCCGCCACCTGGGCGGCCGCCCACCCTACGGCTACCGCCTCGTCGACGCCGGACCCCACCCGAACGCCGCCCACGCCCGCTGGGGCCGGCGCCTGCACCGCCTGGACCCCGACCCGGTCACCGCACCGCACGTCCGATGGATCTTCGCGCGAACGACTGGCCGGCAAGAGCGCCGCAGCCATCGCCCGCGGCCTCAACGACCGCGGCGTACCGTGCCCGTCCGCCACGATCCGGGCCGCAACCCGCACCGCCACGACAACATCTGGACGCTACGCACCGTCGCCGAGATTCTGGCCAACCCCCGCTACACCGGCCGGCAGGTATGGAACCGCCACCGCACCGACCACCGCGAGACCATCCCCGGCGACAAGCGAACCGGTACGCCGCTGCGCCACCAGCTCAATCCCCGCGACCAATGGATCATCTCCCGTGATCTGGCGCACCCCGCCCTGGTCAGCGAGCAGGACTTCGTCGCCGTCCAGGCCATCACCGCCACACCCCGCCCAGAAACCGGCGAGCCCCGCAACTACCTGCTCACCGGACTCCTACGCTGCGGTATCTGCGGACGCACGCTCGATGCCCACTGGGTCTACCGCAGACCCGGCTACCGCTGCCGCCACGGACACACCAGCGCCCGTGACCGCCGCACCCGACCGGGCCAGGAACATCTACGTCCGCCAGGACACCGCGATCACCTTCGCCGCCCGCCAACTCGGCGCGGGCACGAGCCACCGGAAAGGACCGTCGCCATGCTCCGGGCGACGGGCAGACCATCACCTGCACCCCGCAGGAATGATCTTGGAAGACCCGACACCACACGAAACGTGAAATTCTTTGATGGGGGTTAACGTGTCCGAGACGCGAACACCGACCTGTTGCATACCTGCACGAAACAGGTATGCATGTACAGAAAAGTAGCGCCACGAACTGAGTCCGGTCAACCTCCCGGCCCTCTAGCGAGCATGCGCATTTGCGTTGTGCACTCGACTGTCCACTTGGGAGCGGCGCGGAGTTGTGTGCGTGAATTCGGCTTGCTGTCAGGTCCGTCGCGGATAGGTTGACTCCGTACCTGCGAGCGCGGCCGGGTGCGCAACGGTGGAACAGGGATCGTGGAACGTAGAGCGCCGGCCCCGCACGCGTTCCGGAACGACCCAGAAGCCGGTCAGCCTCTTGGACACCGCCACCTTGGAATGCGCGTCGGCCGCTTGGAACAACCGATGACGGTGCCCGATCATCTGGAACACCGCTGGTGGCCGGATCCGTAGCTCGAGCACTCCAGTACGCAGTAGCAGTTTCCGGCGCGTCCCGGAGCGCTCCGGCAACACGGCCGGGGTACGGCCCAGAGTCCGTGTCAACGGCGGCTGAAGTGGACCGCCTGGCGACGGGCGGGTTCGCTACGGGGTCAGTTTCACCCGTTGTCGACAGCAAACGGACCTGGTCGGGCACCAGTCCGGGGCCGCTGGTAACGGTGGAACGGCCGGAGTTACCAGGGCCGCGTGGCGTTCCGGAACGATCCGGCAACCCCGCCGTGGACAATGCCGCGCTCGCCGCGGAACCACCACGCCACCCGCCGGCACGCCAGGCTGGAACGCCGGTACAGCCGTGAGGAACGAGGTTCGTTCCACGCTGAGGTTGATGTTCATGCCAGCGGTGCCTCTCTCCCGTGAGCGCCGACATCGCAGCAGCCAGCTCCGACACGTCGGCCCGCCCATACGTGGCAGCAACTCCCCCCAGCCGTGCTCACAGGTGGTCGCAGCGCCGGTACCTGCACGTGCATCCGTCCCGGTACCCCGGTGGGGCGCCGCGCTCCTGCGCGTGGGCCAGCAGGTGCTGCATCAAGGCGGGCGAGACTGGCTGCCACCGCTGGGTGCCGCCCTTCGCGTTGAGCAGCACCAGGCACTGGTCCGGGGTCCTACTTTGTAGCCACCAGAGAGCCTCCGTATGGCTCGGAGACCGATCCACCCCCATACACGATGGACGCGCTGCCGACGATCGCGCCGGGGTATCCAACCGATGTGGTGGTGGTGGCGGCGCAGCTCCATGCCGGGAGTCTGCTCAGGTCCTGCATCAGGGCAGCCGCTGGGCGAGCAGGGCGCAGGCGTCGTCCCCGGCGACGCGGTAATCGAGGGTGTCCAGCGCCGGGCGCGGGCCGGCAAGACCGGCGTCGAGCCGCGCGCACAGCTCCGCGATGGCCCGGTCGATGTGTTGTCCCCGGGTCAGCAGCCCGTCGGTGTAGGCGAGTACCGCCTCGCCGGGCAGCAGCCGGATACTGGCCTGCTCGTACCGGGAGGACAGGTAGCCGCCGAGCAGCGGCCCGGACGGGTTGGGCAGCGGGCGGACCCGGCCGGCGGTGGCGAACAGCAGCGGCGGGTGGCCGGCGCGGGCCCAGGTGAGCCGGGCCTGTGCCTGGTCGTAATGGGCCAAGACTGCGGTGGCGGTCTGGCCGGTACCGGAGCGTGACAGCAGCCGGTTGAGTCGGGTCAGCACCACGGCCGGCGGGTATCCCTCGGCGGCGAACGCGGTCATCGCGGTACGCAGGTGCAGCATGGCCGGGCTGGCGGCCAGCCCGTGGCCGGCGACGTCGCCGACGCCGAGGACGAGGTCGCCGTCCGGCAGCACGCTGGACAGGTACCAGTCTCCGCCGAGTTCCAGTCCGGGTTCGGCGCCATGGCAGCGGGCGCTGAGGTTCAGCCCGTGGGTGACCGTCGCGGCAGGCCGGGCCGGCTGGATCAGGCTCTGCAGGATCCCGTCGAGGACCCGCCTGTCGGGCATCTGGCGATTCGCGTTGCGGCGCAGCGGCGGGGGCCATTCGGTACGGGTGGCAATCACGGGTACTCCTCGGAGTCGGCCAATGGTGACCCCGACGCTAGGTACGCCGGCCGCTGGTCCGCATCAGTCGACCGACTCAGACGGCGGGTCCGCGCTCCGGGGCCGCCACCGCAGTCGGCCGGCCGAAGCCGGGGCGGCGACGCGCTGGGCAACATCGGGGCAACCGATGTCGGTGACGCGTCAGACGCTCGCGCGGATGCTCGCCAACACGCGGGATTGCCCGGCCAACGTGCTGGACCACATCGACTGTCGCTGTGCCGGCGACGACGCGTGCGTGTTGGTGGCCGAGCACGGGCGGCGCTGACCCGCGCCCGAGAATGCAGTTGTCCGACCCAAGCTGCCGTAAGCGCATTCTGGCTACCGTCCGAGGATGGACCTCAACCTCAGGGGCAAGACCGCAATCGTCACCGGTGGGAGCAAAGGGATCGGACTCGCTGTCGTTCAGACCCTTGCACGGGAAGGGGCATTCGTTGTCGCCGGCGCTAGATCGAGCTCCGCAGAACTGGATGCGTTGGTCGCGGCCGGGAACGCGCGGGCGGTGGAGGGGGACCTCACTACCCACGAGGCGGCGCGTTCCCTTGTCGCCGCGGCTGGACCACGGGTCGACATCCTCGTGAACAACGTTGGCAGGTCGTTGCCGCGCCTCAATGGATTCGCTGCCATCACCGACGAAGAGTGGCTCATGTCGCTCACACTGAACACGATGGCGGCAATACGCATGACGCGGGCCGTACTACCTGCGATGCGTGCGGCCGGTTCCGGCTCCATTGTCAATGTCGGCTCGGTAAACGCGTGGTTTCCCGATCCGGGCCTCGTCGACTACAGCGCAGCCAAGGCGGCGCTGTGGAACATCGCGAAGGGCCTCGCCAAGGAGGTCGCCGAGCACGGGATACGGGTTAACACGGTCAGCCCCGGGCCGGTCGCAACCGCTCGTTGGCGGCCTGACCAACTCACAGCGGTCTCGGCGCGGATGCTCACTGGACGACTGACCCGTCCGGAAGAGGTCGCCGATGTCGTCGCGATGCTCGCCAGCGAGCGAACGGCAAACGTCACCGGCGCGACGTGGACGGTCGACGGCGGTCTGGTACCCACGCTTTGACCGGCAGCAACTCGTCCAAGCAGTCGGCTGACGCTAGCCCGGCAGGTCTCGGTCGACCTAGCTTCGGCTAGTGAACAGCCACCTGATGAAAGACCATACCGGCACCGGGTTGACCCACGATCGCGCGACCGTCAACGGCGTACAGCTCCACTTCGCATATGGCGGTACCGGGGAGCCGGTCTACTTGATCCACGGCGCGCCGAAGACGATGTTCATCTGGCGCCATGTCGTACCACTGCTCACACCGCGGTTCCACGTCGTCGTGCTGGACTGCCGCGGCTATGGCGCCTCTCAGCGGCCCGTGGACGGCTACGACACGCAGACCATGGCCAACGACGTGGTCGCGTTGGCCGACCATCTGGGCCATCCCACGTTCCGCATCGTGGGTGAGGACTGGGGAGCGGCAATCGCCTACGCGGTCGCCGCCTTCCACCGCCATCGCGTTCGGCAACTCGTCTATCAGGAGATGCGTCTTCCTGGCCTCGACACACACCCAGCCGACATCGCGTTGGCGGGCGACGACCCCAGAACCGGCTGGCATTTCTCGTTCTTCAACGTTCCGCACTTCCCGGAGCTGCTGATGCCCGGTCACGAACGGGCGTTCTGGACGGCCTTCGTGACCCGAACGATGGTCGATCCGAGTGCGGCCACCAACGAAGACCTCGACGAGATCGTGCGATCGATGGAACTCCCGGGCGGCCTGCACACGATCCTGTCCGTCTACCGGGCCAGCGGACTCGATGCCACGCAGAACCGTACCCAGTTCGGTGCGCCGTTGCAGATCCCCGTACTCGCCATCGGCGGCGCCGGCTATCTCGCCGAGGCGCCGGAGTACCACATGAGTCAGGTAGCCGAGCAGGTTCGCGGGGTTGTACTCGAACGCTGCGGGCACAACCCCTCCCTGGAAGCACCTGACCGTCTGGCTGCGGCGTACCTCGACTTCTTCGCGTCTGACGCCGGTCCGATCCCATCGCGTGCGTCATCTGACTGAAGCCGGCCACAGCCGTGCGCTCCTAGATTGCTCCCACGGCAGCAGTGCTGAACGCCGACCAAGGGGGAAGAACCATGGAACTGGGATTGCACGGTCGGCGCGCCGTGGTCACCGGCGCTAGCAAGGGAATAGGGCTTGCCATTGTGCGCGCGCTGGTCACTGAAGGCGTTCACGTCATTGCCGGCGCGCGTACCTCGTCCGTCGAACTCGACGAACTCGCCGCGACCGGTTCGGTCGAGGTAGTTGCGGTCGATCTGGCCACCGCGGACGGGCCGGCATCGTTGGTCCGCCGCGCCGGTGACCGCCTCGACATTCTCGTCAACAACGTCGGTTTGGCCTCGGTCCGCATCAACGGCTTCCTGGAGATCAGCGATGACCAGTGGTGGGATTCGGTCAATCTCAATCTGATGGCCGCGGTGCGGGCGACGCGGGCTGCGCTGCCAATCATGTTTGCCGCCGGTCGCGGCGCGATCGTCAACATCGGTTCGGTCAACGCAATGCTCCCCGACCCTGCAGTGATGGACTACAGCGCGGCCAAGGCCGCCGTCGCCAACTTCGCCAAGTCACTGTCCAAGGAGGTCGGGCCGCGAGGCATCCGGGTCAACACCGTCAGCCCTGGACCCGTCGAGACCGATCTCTGGCTCGGCGACCACGGCGTCGCGGCGACCGTGTCGCGGGCAAGCGGGCAACTACCCGAGGACATCGCCAAGGGCGCGGTCGCCACCACCGCCACCGGACGGTTCTCTACCCCGCCCGAGGTCGCTGAACTTGTTGCGCTACTGGCCAGCGACAGGGCAGCGAACGTCACCGGCGCCACCTTCACGATCGACGGCGGACTCATCAACACCATCTGACCGATCGCCCGTATCCGCAACAGGAGAACAGATCATGACTCAGCCACCAAGGCACACCGCCCCCATTCCGTACGCCGGATTCGACACCATGCCCATCGACGGACACTGGCGAGAAGGCGCCACGAGCGAGGTACTCAACGACACCAACCCGTGGGACGGCAGCACGCTCACCCAGATCACACTCGCGTCAGCATCGGACGTCGAGGCCGCCTACGCTGCGGCGAGCGCCGCGCAGCCGGGGTGGGCGGCAGCGCTGCCCGAGCAGCGGGCCACCGTGATGCGACGCGCCGCGCACATTCTCGACGCCCGCCACAACGAAATCGCGAACTGGATCATCAGCGAATCCGGCGGCACGATCGCCAAGGTCGAGATCGAACTCGGTGTAGTCCGGGCCGGCCTGCTCGAGGCGGCAGCGATGCCGCACCACGTCGAGGGACGCATCCTGCCCTCCGACATCCCGGGCAAGGAGAACCGCGTCTATCGACGCCCGGTCGGCGTCGTATGCCTGATCAGCCCCTGGGACTTCCCGATGTACCTGACCAACCGCACGCTGGCCCCGGCTCTGGCGCTCGGCAACGCCGTCGTGCTCAAACCGTCCTCGAACACACCCGTCACCGGCGGCCTGCTGCTCGCGAGACTGTTCGAGGAGGCCGGACTGCCACCGGGCGTACTCAACGTGGTTGTCGGGTCGTCATCGGTCATCGGTGACGTGCTGGTCGGGCATCCGGCACCGCGGGTTGTGTCCTTCACCGGATCCACCGAGACCGGGCTGGCGATCTCTCGCCTGACCGGTATCAAGAAATTGCTGCTGGAGCTCGGCGGCAATGCCCCCATGGTGGTGCTCGATGACGCGGATGTCGACTATGCCGTGGAATCCGCGGTGTTCGGGTCGTTCTACAACTCCGGACAGATCTGCATGATCGCCAACCGGGTCATCGTGGATGCCTCGTTGCACGACGCCTTCGTCGAGGCTTTCATCGAACGAACGAAACGCCTCGCGGTCGGCGATCCGAGTGATCCCCGGACCTTCATCGGGCCGGTGATCGACAAGCGCCAACTGGACTCGGTGCTCGACAAGGTACAGCGGGCGGTCAGCCAGGGCGCCACCTTGGCCCTCGGCGGCGACCCGATCGGGCCGGCCGGTCTCACGCTTCCCCCGCAGATTCTGTTGGGCAGCAACGACGTGGCAACCGCGCGAGAGGAGGTGTTCGGGCCGGCGATCACAATCATTCGGGCCGACGACGAGGCCCACGCTCTACAGCTGGCAAACGACACCGAGTACGGCCTGTCCAGCGCCGTACACACCCGTGACCGCGAACGAGGTACCCGTTTCGCGCTCCAGGTCCTGGCCGGCATGACTCACGTGAACGACTCCCCCGTCAACGAAGAAGACAACACCGCCTACGGCGGCGAGAAACTATCCGGGCTCGGCCGCTTCGGTGGCAACTGGTCCATCGACGAGTTCACCACCGATCACTGGGTGTCCGTGCAACACGAACGGCGACCGTACCCGTTCGGCACGGCCCAAGCTGCCTGAAGTCTCGCCCGTAACTGTCGGGAGCCATGGTGCGGCGGTCTCGATCCCTGGGCGGGTGCGCATCCGGCGCGCCCGCCCAAACGTATCGGCCCGGCCGCAGCTCACCGTCGGCCCGCTGGCCGGTGCCTCCGGCGTCGGCTTGGCGCTGAGATTGACCTGTCGTGTCGACTACGCCACCCCGGTAGAGCAATCGGTCTGTTCACACTCGGGTCGGCGACACTGTTGCGTTGCCCTGCCCACGGTGGTGGTGGCCGCTGTCCCGATCGAAATGCCGGTGTCGCCCGCCCGAGCAACGACGCCGCTGCCGGGCGGTTTCCCACCGCCCTGTCGCCGTACGACCCACCGCGAGCGGTCTGACCGGACTCGCGGACGAGGAGTCGTCTCGCTACCTGGCCGGCTTTCGCGAATCAGCAGGGATCTGCGCTGTCCGGCACACGGCCGGCGCCCGCGTTCGCCGCCGGAGCAATCCGAACGCCAGGACGGCCGAACGACACCCGCGCCGCAACGCCGTCGGCGTGATTCGGGGAGAAAGCCGCGGTCATTGCGGCTACGTCGTGGTGGGGCGCGGTGCGCTCCGCGCGGCTACGACCGGCGAACGTCACCGTCCAGTGAAACAGGACGCTGACCCGGTTCTTGAACCCGACCAGGTAGACCAGGTGCACGCCGAGCCAGAGCAGCCAGGCTGACACACCCGATAGTCGCAGCGGACCAACCTGGGCGATCGCCTTGAACCGGCTGATCGTCGCGAGCATGCCCTTGTCGCGGTAACGGAAGCGTCGCACGGTGGTTCGGCCGCGAAGCCGGCGTCCGATCTGGCGGGCCGCGAACGTCCCACTCTGGATGGCCACCTGAGCCACACCCGGCATCTGTCCCAGATGCATCATGTCGCCGACCACGAAGACCTCCGGATGTCCCGGGATCGTGCAGTCGGCAAGCACCTCCAGCTGTCCGTTACGGGTGAGCGTCGCGCCGGATGCCGCCGCGAGGATCCCACCGAGCGGTGAGGCGCTGACACCGGCGGCCCACACCTTGGTGACCGCGGCGATGCGGTCAGCCCGACCGTCGGCCTGCACCGTCACACCGCCGCCATCGACATCGACGACCCGGGTGTTGAGCCGGACTTCGACACCGGCTCCGATCAGTGAACGTCTGGCCCGTTCCGACAGGTTCGGCCCGTACCCGGGGAGCACCTGCGGCCCCGCCTCGACCAGGATCACCCGCGCGGTGGCCGGCTCGAAGTTGACGAAGTTGTTGTGCAGACTGCGGCGGGAAAGCTCGGCGAGTTGGCCGGCCATCTCCACCCCGGTCGGCCCACCGCCCACAACGACGAACGTGAGCAGCGCGGCCCGCTGGACCGGGTCTTCTTCAATCTCGGCGAGTTCGTACGTGCTAAAGATCCGTGCGCGTAGTGCGAGGGCGTCGTCGATGGACTTCATGCCGGGCGCGTACTCGGCAAACTGCTCGTTGCCGAAATAGGACTGCCCCGCGCCCGCGGCCACGATCAGACTGTCGTAGGCAGTCACGGTCGTGTAGGTGCCGACTGTGGCGGTCACGGTCCGCTGGACGAGGTCGATGTGCGTGACGTCCCCAAGCAGGACGCGGACGTTCTTCTGCCGTTTCAGGATCTCGCGGGTCGTGGGCGCGATCTCGCCTTCGGACAAGATGCCGGTGGCGACCTGGTACAGCAAGGGCTGAAACAGGTGATACGGCGTGCGCGCGATCAGCGTGACCTCAACGCGTTCGTAGCGCAGTTGCTTGGCGGCGAACAGACCTCCGAAGCCGGAGCCGATCACCACGACGCGGTGAACCGCAGTGGGCAAGGGCTCTTCAGGTGAACGGGTCATGCCCAAATGGTGCCGATCGAGGCGGACCGTCGGCTTCGGTCAGCCGACTGCGGCGAGGTCGTCGTCTCCCTCGCGCCGCCGACGGCACCGTCTGCGTCGGCTGACCGAAGTCGGATGGTCGTCGACTGCCTAGCGTCGAAGACGTTCCAGTGACCCTGGCGGTCACCAGAGGAGCCACCATCAAGAGAGGACAACCCGCATGACCGAACAGAAATCCCGCCGCCGTCGACGACTGATCACATTCGCGACCGCCGCCCTCACCGCCGGCGTGATCGTCGCAACCACCGCAGGCGGCGCCGCAGCGCACACGACACCACAGCAGCCCAAACCCACCGTCGTTCTCGTCCACGGCGCGTGGGCGGACAGCTCGAGCTGGGACGGCGTCGTCGCGCGCCTGCAGGCCGACGGCTATCCGGTGCAGGTGTTCCCCACGCCACTGCGTGGCCTCTCAAGCGACAGCGACTACTTGCGCGACTATCTCGCCGCGGTCAGCGGCCCGATCGTGCTGGTCGGCCACTCCTACGGCGGCGCGGTAATCACCGACGCCGCCACAGGCAACGTGCAGGTCAAGGAACTGGTGTACATCGACGCCTTCGCACCCGATCAAGGTCAGGCGGTCACCCAGCTGGTGGGACCGACCTCCGTTGTCGCGAATCCGGATCCCACGAAGGTGTTCTCGTTCGTCCCCGCGACCTCACCCAACCCCGACCTGTACGTGTTGCCCAGCGTCTTTGTCAGTTCCGTGGCGAATGACATTCCGGCGCAGCGCGCGAGAGTACTTGCCGCCTCCCAACGCCCAGTCTCCGCGGGGGCGCTGGCCGAGTTGTCCACGACACCAGCGTGGAAGACCATCCCGTCCTGGTACGAAGTCGGCACGATCGACAAGATCATCCCGCCCGCGGCGCAGCTGGCCATGGCCGCAACCGCGCACGCGCACGTCATCGAGGTTCGAAGCTCGCACCTGCCGATGATTTCGCAGCCCGGCGCGGTCGCGAGGACCATCGAAACGGCCGCCGAAGCGAACAACTAGCGGGTCCGGGAGCCCGCGGGATCGCCTCCCTCGGGCTCCCGGAACTATGCCGCGTTGAGACGCGCGGCGAGCTGCGCCCGTGACGTGACGTCGAGCTTGGGAAAGATCCGGTACAGGTGTGATCCCACGGTGCGATGCGAAAGGAAGAGCCGCTCCCCGATCTCCCGGTTGGACAGGCCCTGCGCGGCGAGCCGCGCGATCTGGAGTTCGTGTGCGGAGAGCAGGTCGTGGAGCGGCGCGGGGGCGCTCTCGATCCGCACTCCGGCCGCCCGTAGCTCAGACCGGGCAAGTTCGGCCCAACTGTCCGCGCCGATGAGATCCAGCATCGTCTGCGCGGATCGCAAGTGTCGACGCGACTCGGGCAATCGACGCTGCCGTCGCAGCCAAGAGCCGTAGGCGAGATCGATGCGAGCCTTGACCCAAGGCCAGCGAGTCAGATCGACCCCCAGCGCTTCGCGGTACAGCCGCTCGGCATCCTGGTTCTCGGCCAGGACCGCCCGTGCGTACAGCAGATGGACCACCAGCAGCGGCGACGACGCGCCCACGGCGAGTTCCTCCAGCCGCGACACCACGACCCGGGCGTGCTCCGTACGTCCGCCGAGCACCGCGGCCTCGGCGAGGAACATGACGCCCGATAGGCCTTCGCGCACGTGACAGCTCGGGTCATCGGGATCGAACAGACGCGCCAGCGCGTCGTAGGCTTCCATCGGCCGGCCGGCCCGCAAGTGGGCGAATCCGCGTGCGAGCTGCACGATCGCGAGGTAGCAGGTCAGCGAGCCCTCGCGCGCGATGCGCTCGGCCGCGTCGGCCAGCGCCAGGGCCTGGTCGGGGTCGCCACGCAACGCGCAGGCGCGCGCTTCGCTGGCCATCGTTCCGACGCTCCAGATTCGCTGACCGGTGTCCGCGGCCAACTGACTTCCCTCATGTGCGGCGGCTGCGGCCCGGTCCCAGTCGCCGAGGTCGATGCGTACCGGGCTCTGCATGCCGAGGACGTGGGTCAGAAGTCCGATTCGGCCCTGCGAGCGACACTTTGCCTCCGCGCGATCGAAGTAGTCGCCGGCTCGTGGCTGGTCGCCGATAGCGTGAGCGGCCATGCCGAGGAGGCGCAGGGTGTCCGGATCGGCGATGGTCTCCAGGGCATACCCCGACAACAGCTCACTGACCCGGTGGCTGCGCCGGATCGGCTCCGCCACGGCGAGTGCGGCGACAAAGCGCGGATCGTCCTGGACGCCGACCATCTCCTCCAACACCTCGACGACCCGGGCACGCGCGGCCTGTCCCGCGTCAGCCCACCAGCATCGCAGTGCAGCCCCGAGCAGGAGGTTCAGCGCCAGTCCGGGGTCTGCCGCCTCGCGGGCTCGACGAGCGATGTCGCAGAGTTCGAGAACGCGTCGCGCGTCGCCAGGTACTCCGTCGTCGGGAAGCTCCCTGAGCCATTCCATGCGGGCACGATCGAGGTCGGTCAGAGCGTTGCCGGATGCTGCCGACAACAACCGCGAGACGACATCGGCTCGGCCGAGTCCGAAGGCTAGCTCAGCGGCGTGTAGCAGTCGGCGGCCGCGCACCGTCGAGTCGGTCGTCAGTTGTGCGGAGCGCTCCAGGGCGGAGATCGCACCCAGGACCGAACCGCGCCGCAGCCCGTCGAGGTGGGTGGCTTCAAGTTCGTCGGCTACCTCATCATCTGGTCCGATGATCGACTGTGCGCGGTACCAGCAACGGCGATGGGGCTGGTCGCGCAGTACTTCGCCCAGCGCTGCGTTGGCTGCCTGCCGGCGCCGTAACGACTCGGCCTGGAGAATGCCCGATCGTACGAGCGGGTGGCGGAAGGTGATGCGAAGGTGGTCGAACGTGATCAAGCCTGCGGCCGCTGCGGCCTCCAGCGTCTCAACTGTGCATGCCGCACCGGTCAGGACTGAGGCGGCGGCGAGGATTTCGGTCAGCGCGTCGTCGTCGTCTACGGCGGCGACCAGCAGGACATTGCGAGTCGCCGGCGCAAACTCCGAGATCCGGTGCACGAAGGTTCGTTCCAGCTGCTTGGTCAAGGGCATGAGGGCGGTGGTGGCATCCCGATCACGCAGATGGGCTTGTCGTCGGGCGGCCGGTAGCTCGACGAGTGCCAAGGGGTTCCCTCGCGACTGCGCAAGGATCTGTTCGAGGTCCGCGGTCGGCAGATCTCCACCGACGATCTTCAAGATCGCCCGCGCGGAGTCATCGTCGAGACCGGTGAGTTCGATGCGGGGTGGTTCCGCGTCGGAAAGCGCCGTTCGGTTACCGCTACGGAGGGCGGCGATCACGAGAAGCGGATCGGCGGCGATGCGTCGAGACAGGAAGGCGATCACCTCGGTGCTGGCGGAATCCATCCAGTGCACGTCATCGACCACCATCACCACCGGCCGCTGTTGTCCGATCCCGACCAGCAGGTTCAGTGTCGCCAGGGCAACGAGGAATGGTTCGGGCGCGGCTCCTGGTGCAAGCCCGAACGCCGTGTTCAGAGCGTTGCGCTGCACGGGAGGCAACGTGGCCGCGTTGGTGAGGATCGGAGACAGCAGGCGGTGTAGGCCGTCATAGGGCACGGGCGAGTTGGTCTCGATTCCCGCGGTTTCCAGGATCAGGCAGCCAGACGTTCGTGCTTTCACGGACGCCGCGAGGAGCACACTCGACTTGCCGATGCCGGGTTCGCCGGCAACGACAACGGCGCCGCCGTGCGTCTCGATCGCGTCGATCTTCGCAGCGAGTTCCGCCAGTTCGGCCCCGCGACCGATCAGTTCGTCGGCGTTCATGCGATCGTCAGCGTGCTCAGACGTCCAGAGAGTTGGCCTCTGGCGGTGATGTCGAGTTTGGGGAAGATCCGGTAGAGGTGCGAGCCGACCGTGCGAGGCGAAAGGAACAGTCGTTCGCCGATCTCGCGGTTCGACAGCCCGTCGGCGGCCATGCGTGCGATCTGTAGCTCCTGTGCAGACAACGGATTCGTGGTCAAACGGGGTGCCCCGGTGCTCTCGCCGGTGGCCGCGAGTTCGGTACGTGCCTGCTCGGCCCAGGCGCTCGCTCCGATACGTTCCAACGTGGCGCTCGCCGACCGGAGGAATCGTCGTGACTCGGCGATCCGCCGTTGTCGGCGTAGCCACGTTCCGTAAGCGAGTTCGATCCGCGCGCGCACCCACGGCCACCGGACCAGGTCGGCGGCGAGGCCGGCAACGTAGAGCGCCTCCGCGTCGCCGTCCTCGGCGAGCACCGCTCGGGCGTAGAGCAACTGAACGTGCAGCAGCGGCGACGGGGTGATGGCGGCCAACTGCTCCATCTGGGCCAGTGTCTCGCGTGCGGCCGGCACACGACCCGCATGCACGGCCGCTTCGGCCAGAAACATCACGCCACCGAACTGCTCGCGTGGATGATGGCTCGGATCACCTGCAGCAAAGACCCGCGACAACGCCTCGAAGGCGTCGTTGTGTCGTCCTGCCGTGATCCAGGCGAACCCCCGTGCGAGCTGGACGCAGGCCAGGAAGTCGGTGAGTGGCCGGAGCGTGAGGTCGTGCTCTGCTTGTGCCGCAAGTTCCAGGGCTCGTGCACTACGGCCCATGAGCCCGCAGGACCGGGCATCGTTAACGAGAGTGCCGGTGCTCCAGATCGGCTGCCCAGTGTCACGGGCGATCTCACGTCCCTCTTCAGACGCTGAACTTGCCCGGTACCAGTCTCCGAGGTCCATGTGGACGGATCCTTGCATTCCGAGCACGTGGGGAAGGAGACCGAGACGGCCCTGGCTTCGCAGCCGGGATTCGGCCCGCTCGAAATAGTCCGCGGCCCGTGGTTGATCGCCGATCGCGTGGGCGGCCATTCCGAGCAGCCGCAGTGCATCCGCGTCGGACACCGACTCGGCCGGTATGTCAGCGAGCAATCTGGTGACCAGGCTGCCGTTGAGAACAGGTTCGGCGACGCCGAGCGCAGCGACGTAGCGCGCGTCGGTCGTCTCGGTGGTCAGCGCCTCGGTGGTACGCGAGACTTCGGCGCGAGCGTCCGGCCCGGTCTCGGCCCACCAGCAACGCAGCGCGGCACCGAGGAGCAGATTGAGGGCGAGGTCAGTGTCGCCGACGGCTGCGGATTGCCGAGCCGTCGCACACAATGCCATGACGCGGTTGGCGTCGCCGGGAACGCCGTCGTTGAACAGTTCGCGGAGCCACTCCGCCCGGGCCTGGTCAAGTGACGGTAGCTCGACGCGTTCGGCGGCCGAGACCAGCTCTTCGACCATGTCGGCGCGGCCCAGGCCGAACGCGTATTCGGCGGCGAGGAGCAGCCGCCGGCCACGCACGACGGAATCGGTCGACAGCTGTGCTGCCCGTTCCAGTGCCGTGATCGCACCAACGACGGAGCCTCGACGGACGCTGTCAGTGTGGCTCGCCGCCAACTCGTCGGCGACGTCGTCGTCAGGCCCGACGATTGCCTGTGCCCGGTGCCACGCCCGGCGGTACGGCTGATCGTGGAGGACCTGGGCAAGGCTCGCATTCGCGTCCTGCTGACGCATCGGCGACTCGGACAGCAGGATGCCTGATCGGACGAGTGGGTGCCCGAAATGTAGCTGCACCTCGTCGAAGCGGATCAGCCCGGAGCGCTCCGCCGGCTCGAATACCGCGACAGTCAGCGGTAGCCCACTGAGCACGCTGGCAGCGGCCAGGATCTCAGCGAGCTCGTTGTCGTTGTCGACGGCGGCGATCAACAAGGCGTCCCGGGTAGCGGCAGGCAGGTCGGCGACACGGTGGACGAACGCTCGCTCCAGCCGCGCGCTCAGCGGCATCGAACCGGACGGCACAACGACCCCGGACCGCCGGGCAGAACGCCACACAGTCGGGAGCTCGACGAGCGCGAGCGGATTGCCCGCGGCGTAGCCGAGGATCAGTTGTTGCTCGGACGCGGACAGGTCGGATGCTGCCGCGCCGAGCAGATCCCTCGCGGCGTCGTCGCTCAGGCCGTGCAGCTCGAGCACAGGTATCTCAGCGTCGGCTAACCTGGCTGTGTTGCCGGCGCGCATAGCAGCGATCATTGTGACTGGATCGCCGAGGACACGCCTGGCCAGAAAGCTCAATATCTCGTTCGTCGCGTCATCGAGCCATTGCACGTCATCGAGGACAAGGGTGACAGGTCTGTCGGTCGCCGCCTCGGTAATCAGGGTCAGGGCGGCGAGAGCGATGAGGAATCGTTCGGGTGTCGGGCCGTCTTCCAGTCCGAACGCGGTGGCCAGTGCGCGACGTTGCGCGGGCGGCAATGAATCGGCATCCGGCAGCAGGGGGTGGAGCAGTTGGTGGAGTCCGGCGAAGGGTAGTCGGGACTCTGCTTGAATCCCGGTGGTCCGCAGCACGCGACTGCCACCCTCGCGAGCATGTTGAGCCACGGCGCGCAGAATGCTTGATTTTCCGATTCCGGCGTCGCCGACGACGAGGATCGCACCACCGTGGCTCGGTGAATTGTCGATCATCTCGGTGAGCATCTTCAGTTCGGCGTCACGTCCGATCAACGCGGCGGCACCACCGGCGCGGGCATGGCGATCACGCTCCATGTCGGTCACTGGCCGGGCGAGATTGTCCTGCGGGAGACGGCGATCCCCCGCGATGGTCGAAGAGAGCAGCCTCAGCGAGCCGTGACCAGGCGGGTGCTCCGATTCGTTGGAAGACGTCCAGCGCGCTGCTGAGGTGCCGCTGCGCATCGGCTGTCCGTCCTGTCCGGGCGAGCCAGCGGCCATAGGACAGTTCGATCCGGGCGCGCAGCCACGGCCACCGGGACAGGTCGGCGGCAAGGGCGATCCGGTACAGCTCCGGCGCGTGGGCGTCATCGGCGAGTACGGCCCGGGCATGAAGCAGATGGACGTGCAGGATCGGCGCCGGCGTGACCGCCGCGACCGCGTCGAGGTGTTCCAGAACGCGGCGTGCATCATCGAGTTGATCCGACTCTACTGCCGCCTCGGCCAACATGCTCACGCTGGAGAACGCCTCCCGCTCGTGGTAGCTCGGGTCGGTCGGGTCGAACAGACGTCGCAGCGCGTCATAGGCTTGATCATATTGTCCGAGGGCGACCAGCGCGGTGCCGCGCGCCATTTGGACGAGGCTCAGCGTGTCGTTGAGGCGCCGACGCCGGGCCGGGATCTCGGCTTCGTCAATGAGATCCAACGCGGCCAGCGGTTCTCCGCGGAGCGCCCGGCTGCGGGCGATGACGACGTTGTTGTTCATCGTCCAGATCGGTTGGCCGGTTTCGACGCTGAGCCGGTTGGTCTCCTTCGCGGCTTCATCGGCACCGTCCCAGTCCCCCAGATCGAGGCGGATGTGCGCCTGCATCCCGAGGACATGCGGGAGTAGTCCGAGGCTCCCCCGGTCCCGCAACCTGGTCCCGGCGCGGTCAAGGATGTCCGTGGCCAGTGCGCTGTCGCCGATAGCGTGTGCGGCCATGCCATAGAGTCGTAGTGCGTCACCATCCTCCGGCTCGTCAAGGGTGATCGCTGCCAGCCGCTGTGCGACGTCAGCGGCGCGGAGCACGGGTTCGGCGACCGCGATGGCAGCGAGGTGACGGGCATCGCCCCGATGTGCGGTGAGGGTGTCAACTGTGGCTGCGACCTCAGCCCGTGCGCGTGGACCGGTATCGGCCCACCAGCATCGAAGTGCGGCGCCGAGGAGCAAGTTGAGGGCGAGATCGACGTCGTCGGCGGCAGCGGATCGCCGCGCGATGTCGCACAACTCCATCACGCGCTGCGCGTCTCCGGGCACGCCGTCATTGAAGATCTCCCGCAACCATTGCATGCGGGCCCAATCCAGCTCGATCAGGTCGGTGCGGGCGGCCGCTTCCAACAGCCGTTCGACCGCCTCAGCGCGACCCAGCCCGAAGGCGTGCTCGGCGGCGACCAGCAGTCGGCGGCCGCGGCGAGCGGAGCCCGCGGTCAGCTGTGCCGACCGCTCCAGAGTCGCGACCGCGGACAGGACAGCCCCGCGCTGTAGGAGTTCAGCAGCGGTCCGCTCCAGTTCATCGGCGATCTCATCATCGGGCCCCACGATCGACTGAGCTCGGTGCCACGTTCGTCGATACTGATCGTCGAGAAGAATCCCGGCCAACGCCCCGTTGGCAGCGTGCCGCCGCGCCATCGACTCGGATTGCAAGATCGCCGAGCGGACGAGGGGGTGCCGGAATCGCAAGTGACCATGACCAACGGTGAGCAGGCCCACCGACTCCGCGGGCGCGAAGACGGCAGGTACGGCCAGCGTTCCGGTCAGTACCGTCGCGGCGTGAAGGACTTCACTGAGTTCATCAACCCAGTCCACGGCGGCGATCAGCAACGCATCACGGGTCGGTGCCGGAAGCTCGACCAACCGATCGGCGAAGGACCGTTCCAACCGCGCGGAAAGGTTCGGCGCCTGCAGATCACTGGCCGGACTGTCCCGCCAGGTTGCCGGCAGCTCGAGCAGCGCCAATGGATTACCCGACGCCGCCTGCCGGATCCCGGCCAACTCTGCGGTGCTCAGCCCGCGTTCCTGTCCGGCAAGGATCGTGTCCGCCGTTTCGTCGTCGACTCCGAGTAGCTCCAGGCGCGGGAAGCCGGCATCGACGAACGGCCCCGGGTGACCCGTGCGCGCGACGCCGATCACGGCCAGGCGGGCGGCCTCGGCACGATGCGCGACGAAGGTGAGGATCTGATGGGTCTGCGGGTCGAGCCACTGGACGTCGTCGGCCAGGATCGCGATCGGCCCGTCCGCGGCGGCAGCGGCCAGTAGCCCGACGGTGGCTTCGGCAATCAGATAGAGATCCGGCGGCGGGCCGTTGTGCAGGCCGAATGCGCCGAGTAGGGCCTCGCGGTGGGCCCGGGCCAACTGATCAGTTCGATCAAGGTCGCGCGTCAGGAGCTGGTGCAGCCCAGCGAAGGGCAACTGTGCCTCGGCCTGCACTCCGACGATATCCAACACACGCTGACCCGACGAGCGGGCCATGCGACGAGCCTGGTCGAGCAGCGCACTCTTTCCGATCCCGGGCTCGCCGACGATCAGCAGCGCTACCCCGCTGTGGGAACCGAGCCGTAGCGTGCGATCAAGAATTTCGAGCTCGGCCTGCCTGCCCAGCAGGCCCGGTTCCGATACGGGCAAAGACATGCATAACTCCCAACGAATCCGACCCCGATTCGGCGATGCTAGGGGCACTGCGGCTCGGACGGCTTCAGTCATGCGACTGAGCGTCGGGGCCGGCCACGCCACGGCCGCCGCCGTCAGCCAGATCGAACGCTGCCGCCAGCCACCGTCTGGTCTGAACTCGAACCTCGCATTGCCGGGCTCTCCCGCAGCCTGGGCGTGGCCAGTAGAGGGAACACGATCACCGACAGCAGTCCAGCGGCGACAAGGGCGGCGTAGTTGCCGGCGGGGATTAGTCCAAGATCGACACCGATGGCACCGGCAACGACCGGGATGCTCAGCGAGGTCGCCTGCAGAAGGCCGACGGCAAGCAGTTGTACCGGCCGCTTGCCCAAGCGGCGGTAGACGATGGCGGGCACGGCCCGAACGATCAGGAGCGCCGCGAGAAAGATCGGCACCCGGGCCAGAGTCGCCGGGTGGTCGACCAGGGCGCGCACATTCAAGTTCATCCCCGTCGAGACAAAGAAGAACGGGATAAAAACTCCGAACCCGGTCGCCTGCAGCTTGACCCGAAACAAGGCGTGAGTCATCTCCCGGTCGCGATCGACGAGCTTCAGAGTGACGCCCGCGAGAAAAGCCCCCAGGATCGCCTCGAGGCCGAACCTGGCCGCAAGGCAGGCGAACAGTATGAGCAAGCCGAATGCGCCGCGAATCCGGATCTCGGCTGTCGTCTCCTGCAAACGAATGAGGACCCGCGAGATCCGATGGGACCGTTCGACACCGAGGATGATCAACCCGACCACCACCACGAGGGCGACGTACGCCGCGAACAGCACAACCTGCGCACCGACGGTAGAGCCGTGTTCGGAGAACAGCAGCGACAGCAGCACGACCGGGACGACCTCGGCGATCGACGCCGCCGCCACGATGACCTGACCCAGCTGGGTATCGACCTGTCCGCTGTCCTTCAGGATCGGCAGGACGATGCCCAGGCTCGTGGCCGACAAAATGACCGCTATGAGCAGTGGCGAGCGCACCAGGCCGCCGGCTCCGAGGAGTTCACCGATGCCGACCGCGAGGACGAACGAGACGACGAACGCGGTCAGCGTGAGCCGCAGTATGCGACCGCGCAGCCGATCGAACTCGATCTCGAGACCGGACAGGAACAACAGAAACGCCAGTCCGATCGTCGAGAGCACCGCAACCGGCTCGTCGACCCGCGCCCAACCCAGCACCTGCGGTCCGATGGCGATCCCGAGCACGATCTCGGCAACGATCGACGGGACCGGCAGGTGCAGCAGTTGCAAAGCGATCGGCACCAGCAACGCGACCGCAGCGACAACGGCGGCCGAGGTCAGCGTGAACATGAGTCATCCTGCGCACCGCGGAGGCGCTGGTAGGCGGCAGCGACCGCGGCGACGATGAGCCGCCGAGACCGGCCGGGCACCGCAAAGGCTGCGC
>CAWCFK010000006.1:0-77797 GCA_963794685.1 uncultured Actinomycetota bacterium
CAGCCGATCTGCTCGGGCCTGCGGCTGCGGTTCGACGAGGTCGACCTGGTGGTCGGAACTTTCTGCGACGAATGGGTGCTCGCTGTCGGCCAGCCACCGGACCGCCTCACGCCGTACTGGCGACAACGGCAAGTCCTGGCTCGCAAACGGCTGACCACAGACACCAAGTTGAACCGCCCGCGCACGCTCGGCGGAAATCCGCATCCGCGCCCGACCCGCGTCGCGCCATAACGCTGGACAGCGACTACCTTGCGGCAGATCCGTATGGGTGGCCGGCTACAAGCAGAGCCCGTGGCGCGTAACGAACTCCAGGAAGTCGGCTGCATCAGGAGGGGTCCCCAGCGTCGTGGAAGTGAACCAGACCTCGTCCTGGCAGCGACCGTCGATGACCGCAAAGCCCCAGTGGTCGCCGGTGCCCACGGGCGAAACTGCGATGAACTTCCGTTCGGGGAACTCTCGGTTGTTGACCGACGTGACGTCATCGCCTTCTTGCCCACGGCTGACGACTGAGAGCAGGTCGACGAACCCGAACTGGCCGCCGCCGTAACGCATCATGAAACGCTTGTACTTACCGGGAAACGTGACGCCCAACTGCTGCTCAGCGTCGGCTACCTCGTCTGCGGTGGCTGTGCGTCCCTCAATGAGAGGCAGGCCGTATCGGGCTATCGATGCGGCCGACTGTTGATGCAGGGGTTGGGCAAGCACGTCGAACTCTGCGAGGTCCACGGTGCTCAGCCTAGGCAGGCGATCGAGAGCGCATCTACGTAGGAGCGGTGGCCTCAAGAACCCTGCGGTGTTCAGGATGATGGCACCTGCATGTGGCCGGCTGTCCACGGCTCCTCATTGCCGCACGGCGTGCGTCGCGCACGCCGTGCGGCAGCCAATGCGGATGCCCGGTCCAGCGCTTGTCGATGGACGCGGGCTCTGCGTGTCGGGCTAGCGGTGCTCGCAAGTGGTCAGCGGGGTGTGGGCCAGGGTTGGTCTGGTTCCACTGGTTTGCTGTAGTCGATGCCGGGCAGGTCGAATCCATATAGGCCGCGGAACTGGGCACAGAACCAGTCGACGTCTGCCATGTCCGTGATGGTGGTGGGGGTGATCGACTTCCACCTGTCTGCGACGCTGGCTTGTACCGACGGCTCGAGTTCCCACCTGTCCAGCCGGATGCGGCCGGCGTCGTCCAGGTCGAAGGGTTGTGCTCCGGTCAGCTGGTCCCACAGTTGTACGGATTGCTCGATCGGTGACTGGAGCTGTTTACCCAATACGGCGCGCAGCAGACTGATATACAGCGCGATGCCGGGAATCGCGGTGGATGCCTGTGTTACGGCGGCCCCGTTGACTGACGTCAACGCTCGACCGCCGAGGGGGGAACAGCTGGGCGGAAAGGTCGGTGGCGGTGGTCTCGAGGTGGGCTTTGGCCGCTCCAATTGTCCCCTCGCGGTAGATCGCCGACGTCAGCGTGGAGCCGATGTAGGAGAGCGCAACCGTGCGGAAGCCATCGCGCAGCAGATCCCGATCAGCCAGTGCAGCGATCCAGCGGGACCAGTCCTCGCCACCCATCACCTTCACGGTTGCGGCTGCCTCGTCATGCTCTGCTGGCTCTGCCGTGACCTGGCGTAGCGCTGGCGTACCGTCGCTGTCGAACTGCAAGGTGTTGGTGGTGCCTGGCACCGAGTGGCTTGATCACCGATTGGTACGTGATGCCGGTGTCCGGGTCGGTACGCCGCGGGGCGGCGATGCTGTAGATGAGGTAGTCCAGTCCGCCGAAACGCTTGGCGATCAGATCCAGCACCTCGGCCTTGGTGTTGTCGGCAAAGGCGTCGGCGTTGAGGAAACCGAAGTCGCAGCCCAGCTCGCTGGCGAGTGCGGCGGTGGCGATGGTCCGGTACCAGCCCGCTGTCGCGGTACGGCGCTCGGGAGCGCGCTCGAACCCGATGCCTAACCCGCGAATGCCGTAGCGGGTCAGGCCGGCGACCGTGGCGGCCAGACCGTAACCGGCGCTGGAACCGATCACCAGGGCGACCGGCCCACGACCTGGTAGGTCACGTACCTGCTCGATCTCGGCCCGCATGCGGGCAACACTCTCGAAGCAGCCGGTTGGATGCGCGTCGAGCAGAAGGAAGCCACGGCCACTCGGACTCACAACGCGTTCAGGCACAGCGCCACCCTCCGACCCCAGACAACACTTACCACATCGTGCCACGACTCTGCATAACGAACAGGCTGCATGCCCACCGGCTACCCGCCACGGACAGCGCCTTTCGAACCACCCGGCAGCCCGACCGACCTGCGGCATGATGAGAGCGCGTCAACAGTGACCCGGTTGTGACTGGTGCCATCGGCGGATACGTTGTCGTGTGCCCGGCGGATCGGGAAAATCCCCCATCGGGAGGTGACTCAGGTGCGGACTCGGCTGCGGCATCTACGAGTCGGCGCGCGGACGTTCGTGTGGCGCGCCGCAATTGATCACGTGCAGGGCAGCGGCGATTGCCACCGGTGCATCCGCGTTCGAGTCTGGGGCGCCGGCAAGACCAGCCAGGCACTGCAGGCGGATCTGCTGTCAGTCGCCTGGCCAGCACCATGGGGAGCATGTGCGACTGACGGCGCTTATCCCGCACCAGCAGACGTACAGGCGATCATCAGCTATGCCCTGGAAGTCGGGTGGCAGCCGGAGGCGTGGGGCGGAACGTTTGTGCTGTCCGAGCACGAGCATGCGGCCCGGTTCTCCTGCCCGGCTTTCTTCTGACCGACCGTCTACGTGCACCGCAAGGCGGGGACCCCACGGCCGAGTGATCCGCGCCTACGAGGCTCAGCAGCGAGCCTGACGGGCTGCACGGTCATCGGCAGAAGCGGATGGTGGAGGGCGAGCCATCTGCGATGGTGGGCCGCGACTCCGGTGCTACCGCCGCGACTTCCCTGTGGGTTGCGTCATTGCGGCGCCGTTCGGGCGCCGTCCGATGCGGCGATGATCAAGAGGCCGGTACGCGCTGCGGTCAGCGGCCGGCACGCCGCGGCGTGCTACCAGCAAACCTGAACCGCCGCACATGCCATCCATGAGTTCCGACCCACGCCGGCGCTATCAGCCGAACGGCCAGGCGACCTGAAGGGACTCGAACCCCGCTCCACAGTGCAGATCCGCAGGCCAGGCACTTGCGAGTCGAGTTCAGGGCAGCACAAAATTCGGACATTATTTATATAACGCCCGAAGTGGAGCTGAGGGGACTCGAACCCCTGACCCCCACACTGCCAGTGTGGTGCGCTACCAGCTGCGCCACAGCCCCGCGTACCGGCCGCGCCGGGCACTCGCGCAATAGTACACATCGCTCCGCCCCCGTCACATCGCCCTCCGCCGGGGGCGGCGCGCGACCGGGCGGATCAGTTCAGGGTCGGGTCGGCCGGGTAGATGGCGACCGCGGCGGTCAGGCCGCCCTGGCGGCGCAGTACCATCGGCCACAGGTCGTCCGGCCGGGTCACGAAGGCGTCCCCGGGCAGGGCGTCGAAGACGAACCAGGAGCCGCCGGAGATCTCCCCCTCCAGCTGGCCCGGGGCCCAGCCGGCGTACCCGGCGAAGACCCGGACCCCGACGACCGAGTCGGCGATGCGGGTCGGGTCGGCGGACAGGTCGACGGTGCCGACGGCGCCGGAGACCCGGTTGAAGCCGGCGATCCGGCTGACGCCGACGCGGGTACGGGCCAGGCAGATGGCCGCCTCCGGCTGGACCGGGCCGCCCTCGAAGACGACGGCGGGTTCGCTGGCCAGCGGTCCCCAGTTCGCCAGGACCTCGGCCACGGCGACCTCGGTGGCGCGGTTGAGCACCACGCCGAGCGCGCCGCCCTCCTCGTGGGCGACCAGGAGCACCACGGTGCGCTCGAAGTTGGGGTCGCGCAGCTGGGGGGTCGCGACCAGCAGCCGCCCGGTCAGCGACTCCATCTGACGCCCCCCGGTTCTCGGCTCTGGCTGCATCCGCGTTCCCCCGTCCGGCCGCGCTACTCGTCCGCGCCGACGCAGAAGACGTTGCCCTCGGGGTCGGCGAGCACCGACCAGGCGAAGCCGGGCATTCGTTGCTCGTCGATGATCTTCGCACCCAGTCGGTGAGGCGCGCGACCTCGGCGGCCCGGTCGTCGGCGCGCAGGTCGAGGTGGACCCGGTTCTTGCCGGTATGCGGCTGCGGCACCCGTTGCAGGCCGAGCAGCAGCGCATCCGGGCTACCTCGGCGGCCGGCTCGGCGGAGCCGAGCAGCAGGTATTCGCCTGGAAGTCGTGCCGGATCCGGTACCCCAGCGCCTGGGTCCAGAACTGCGCGAGGCTGCCCGGATCGACGCAGTCGATCGTCACCATGTTCGCGCTCAACGCCATGTCTGGCACCATAGCTTGCCGACCGGCCTCCGGTTAGGGTCTGCTGCCGTGAGCACTGTGGCGGATGTGGCGGTAATCGGCGGTTCCGGGTTGTACTCGTTGCTTGACGACGCCACCGAGCACAGCGTCGACACGCCGTACGGCCTGCCGTCCGACCCGATTACCACGGTCACCGTGGCCGGTCGGCGGGTCGCCTTCCTGCCCCGGCACGGCCGGGACCACCGGCTCCCGCCGCACAAAATCCCGTACCGGGCGAACCTGTGGGCGCTGCGCGAACTGGGCGTGACGCAGATCCTGGCGCCGTGCGCGGTGGGTGGGCTGCGCCCCGAGCTGGGGCCGGGCACCTTCGTGCTGCCGGACCAGTTGATCGACCGGACCAGCGGCCGGGCGCAGACCTTCTACGACGACCGGGTGGTGCACCTGAACTTCGCCGACCCGTACTGCCCGGTCGGCCGGGCGGCGGTGTGGGAGCAGCGCGGCGACATCGACCTGGTCGGGCAGGGCACGATGATCGTGGTGGAGGGGCCGCGCTTCTCCACCCGGGCGGAGTCGCGCGCGTACAGCGCGATGGGCGGCTCGGTGATCAACATGACCGGACACCCGGAGGCGGTGCTGGCCCGCGAGTTGGCCCTCTGCTACACGTCGATCGCCCTGGTCACCGACCTGGACGCGGGCGTGGAGGGTGACCACGGGGTGACCCAGGAGGAGGTCTTCCGGGTCTTCGGGCAGAACATCGAGCGGCTGCGTGACCTGCTGCTGCGGGTACTCCCGACGCTGCCCACCAGCCGCGACTGCCCCTGCGCGCACGCCCTCGACGACCTGTAGCGCAGACGCCCCGGTAGCCCCGAGCGCCGGGATGGGGGCGGTGTTGCCCGTCGCGTCGCGTCTGATCAAACTGGCTGCGTGAACGAGGCAAGGCTCTACCTGGTGTTCGGATTGCCCGGTGCCGGCAAGACGACCCGCGCGCAGCAGATCGTCGAGGGCGCGAAAGCAGTGCACCTGAGTCCCGATGAGTGGATCGTCGGGCTCGGCATCAGCCTGGTGGACTACGAGTTCCGGTTCAAGCTCCAGGACTGCATGCTGGCGCACGCCGGCAACATCCTGCGCTGCGGGGCGAGCACGGTCGTCGAGTTCGGTTCCTGGTCTCGCGTGGAACGCGAAAGCATCCGGCAGGTCGCGGTGCACGCGGGAGCCGCCACGGAGCTGCATTTCCTGGATGCTCCGCTTGACGAGCTGGTGCGGCGGGTTCGAGCCAGGGGCGGCCCGGACGCCGAAGCGCTCGCCTCCCAGGTGCTGCCCGGCTCGTCCGCCCTATTCGAGCGCCCGACCGCGGCGGAGATCGCGCTGTTCGATCGGTACGTCGGACCCGATGACCTGTGGCAGCCGCGGTGATCTGCGGCTAGGAGCCGGTGGCCGCCGCCCGCAGTGGCGCGAGGTCGAACTCGCTGAGGTTGGCCCGCGCCGCGTTGTCCAGCAGCGCGTCGAGTTCCTCGTCGAGTACCCGGGCGGCGTCCTCCCGGTCGTTGTTGCGGGCCAGGTCACGCAGGGTGCGCATGGTGCGGGCCAGCGCGATCGCGATGGACGGGTGCGGGGCCGCGTAGATGCGCACCTGTCCGAAGGCGTGCCGGGCGTACTCGCCGTGGTCCAGCTCCCACGGGGTGAGCAGGATCCGGTCCTGATCGTCGCGGACCGCCTGCGGCGGCAACTCGGCCAGCAGCAGCGGCCGCAGCACCGAACTGACCCGCAGCACCGCCTCGATGCCGGTGGTGGGGTCGTTGACGGCGGCCGACAGCGCCCGCAGTCCGATGTCGTTGAGCTGGCGCAGGGCGAAGTCGATGTCCTGTTGCATGGTGCGGGCCACCCCGACGATGGTGGCCTCGGCGATCAGCCGGGCGGTGTCGGCGGCCAACTCCGGCGCCGGCTTGGGCCAGATGCGCGCCAACGGTTCGCCGCGCACCAGGTACGCGCCGACCCGGGTCTCCACTCGCACCACGCTCCCGGGCGGCACCGCGGCCAGCATCGCCGGCCGGCTGACCTGCTGCACCCAGCCGTCCTTCGGGGCGGCGACGACCAGCGGCGCGCCCCGTTCGGTGAGGTCGGGCGCAGCCACCGGAACCCCGCAGGCCTCGCCCATCCGGGGGCCGTGTGGCAGCTCGCGGATGAGTTCGAAGGCCTCGTCCACGATCCCTTCCATGATCCGGCCGACGTACTGGTGCCGGATGATCCGGTTGAGGTACCCGACGATGGTAAGAATCGACGCGCCGGCCAGCAGGATCGCGAAACTGACGGTCAGCGGCGGCGCGGTCGGCCCGCCGTTGTCGACCTGGCCGAGGGCGAGCACGCAGAACGCGAAGGTGGCCAGCAGCAGCCCGATCAGCACCTGCCCGACCGGGTCGCGCCAGAAGGTGCGCAGCACCCGCGGAGAGAACTGCCCACTGGCCAGTTGCAACGACACCACCAGCAGTGAGAAGACCACGCCGGCGGTGGTGATGGTGGCCCCGGCGATGGTGGCGAGCAGGGTCTGCGCCGCGCCGGGCGTCATTTCGGCGACGTCCAGCCAGCCCGTTTCCAGGTGCTTGTCGGCGAGCGTGCTGGCGATCTGGAGCAGGACTCCGCCGATGAGCAGCAGGACCGGCAGGAAGAGCATGCTCTCCCGGAGCCGGTCGGTGACCGCGCGCCGGCGCAGCCGACGCACCAGCGGCGCCACGATCTCCTCAGCGTCATCCATGATCTCGGACCTTACGAGATCCGTTGCCGTCGCGACACTCGACCATCAATCCGGCAGGTCGGACCGGCTCGGGGCCGGCGGCCGGGTCAGGCCGGCGCGGGGACCGGCAGCCGGACCTGGAACCGGCAGCCGGCCCCGACGTTGGCCACCGCGACCGCGCCGCGTTGCGCCTCGACCAGGCCGCGGACGATAGCCAGGCCGAGTCCGCCGCCAGGTGCGTCGGCGTTCGATTCGGGGGTACGGGCAGCCTCGCCCCGGAACGCGACGTCGAAAACCCGGTCCAGGTCGGTCGGCGGGATCCCGCCGCAGGAGTCGCTCACCGCGAACCAGCCCTCGTCGCCGTCCCGTCCCCCGGTGATCGTGATGGTCCCCTCGGACGGCGTGTACCGGACCGCGTTGCGCAGCAGGTTCGCCACCACCCGGGACAGTTCCGGCTCGCTGGCCCGCACCACCGGCCAGCCGCTGTCCCCGGCGACCAGCCGGATGCGCCGGGCGGCGGCCAGCGGCCCGATGGCGGCCACCGCGTCCGAGATGACGTCACCGAGCGACACGTCGGCCAGGGTCAGCCGCAGCGCGCCCGCGTTGATCCGGGACAGCTCGAACAGGTCGTCGACGAGGCCGGCCATCCGGTCGGTCTGCACCCGCATCCGGCGGTGGTAGTCGGCCACCGTCTCCGGGTCGGTGACCACGCCGTCCTCCAGCGCCTCGGCCATCGCCCGCAGCCCGGCCAGCGGGGTCCGCAGGTCGTGGGACACCCAGGCGATCAGGTCGCGCCGGCCGGCTTCCAGTTGGCGTTCCCGGGCCCGGGCCTGCTCGGCCCACATCGCGTCGCGGGCCAGCCGCCGCCCGAGCCACCAGCCGATCGCCAGGCTGACCAGCCCGGCCAGGCTGATCACGATGAGCAGTACCCGCAGGTCGTGTTCGTTGAGGAACATCGCCTGGGCGACCCCGACCACCCCGGCGAGCACCGCCAGCACGGTGATCGCCAGCAGCACACAGATGTGCACGGTGATCGACGCGCCGCGCAGCCGGCGTAGCACCAGCGCGCCGGGGACGGCCACCAGCAGCGCAGCGACCAGGGCCACCGCGGCCATCTGAGCGATCGCACCAGCGGTCACGCCGCCACCCCGCTCGGCGGCACTCCCGGCACTCCCGGCACTCCCGGCACTTCCCGCACTCCCGGCGCTCCCGGGGCTGGCAATGCGCCGGCCAGCCGGCCGGACCTCGCACAGGCGCCCCGTCACGGCTGCTGCCGTTCGTAGCGGTAGCCGACGCCCCAGACGGTGACGATGCGCCGTGGCTCGGCCGGGTCGGCTTCGATCTTCTCCCGCAGCCGGCGCACATGCACGGTGACCGTGGACTGGTCGCCGAACGTCCAGCCCCAGACCGCCTCCAGCAACTCGGCCCGGCGGAACGCCCGACCGGGCTGGCGGAGCAGGAAGACCAGCAGGTCGAACTCGCGCACGGTGAGCGCCAACTCGGCGCCGGCCAACCGGGCGGTCCGGCGGGCCACGTCCAGCACCAGGTCGCCGTCGGTGAGCACCTCGACGGAGGGGGGCCGGGGACTGGCCCGGCGCAGCACCGACTGCACCCGCAGCACCAGTTCGCGCGGGGAGAACGGCTTGGTGATGTAGTCGTCGGCGCCCAGCTCCAGGCCGAGCACCCGGTCGGACTCCTCGCCGAGCGCGGTGAGCATGACGATCGGCACGTCGGTACCGGCCTGCTCGCGCAGTCGCCGGCAGACGTCCAGTCCGGAGATGCCGGGCAGCATCAGGTCCAGCACCACCAGGTCGGGTCGGCGGGCGGCGAAGGCGCGCAGCGCGGCCGGCCCGTCGGCGGCCAGGGTGACCTCGAACTCGGCCCGTTCCAGGTAGCGCCGGACCACGTCACTGACGGTCGGATCGTCGTCGACCACGAGTACCCGCTGCCCCATCCCGGCAGCCTACGGCGCACGGTCGGGCGGTGGCCGGGGTGCGCCTTAGCCGTCACGGATCGGTAAGCGTCAGCCGGTGCCGTTCGCGCAGGCCACCCCGTTGAGGCTGATCTTCGTGGGCTTGTCGTTGGCCCCGGTGTAGTGCGCGAGGATGCCGGTGGTGTAGCTCTTGCCGGCCTCCAGGACCGCGTTCCAGTTGTCGTTCTTGATGGTGACGTGCCGCTCGGCCTGGGTGTACTTGCCGGGGAAGCCACTGTCGATCTTCTGGTTGCCGGCGAAGTCGAACTCGACCCGCCAGCCGGTGACGTCGTCGTTGCCCTGGATCAGCACGGTCAGCGAGGCGATGAAGCCGATCTTCCAGTCCGTGGTGATCTTGAATTCGGCGGCGCACTTCACCGTGGGCGACGGCGGGGGCGGCGGCGACTTCGGCGACTGGCCCACGCCGTTCTGCGCGGTACCCCCCGAGGGGTTGCCCTTGGCGAACAGCGCACCGCAGGCGAAGGTCAGCACCGCGAGCACCGCGAGCGCCCCCACCAGCCAGGTCCACCGGCGGGTCCGCGGCGGCCGGGGCGGCGGGCCGGCAGGGATCACCAGCAGTGGCGGCGGTCCGGCCAGCACCCGGGTGCCGCTGCGCGGGGCGGGGTTCGGCAGCCGGCGGGTGGCCGACCCGGGCGGCGCGGCGACGTGGGCGGACGCCCTGCCCAGCGCCGCGCGCAGCCGCCCGGCCAGCGTCGCCGCGTCCGGCCGCTGCGCCGGCTCCATCGCCAGGCAGGCGGCGAGCAGCGCGGGCACCTCGGCGGGCAGCCCGGCGACGGCGGTGGGCAGCCGGCCGTCGACCGGCGGGTGGCCGGTGAGCAGTTGGCAGGTGAGCACCCCGAGGCAGTAGATGTCGGTGGCCGGCTGGGCGGGCGCGCCGGCCAGCCGCTCCGGCGACAGGTAGGCGGGGGTGCCCAACAGGTGGGTACCCTCCAGCTCGCCCTCGACCGCCGAGATGCCGAAGTCGACGACCTTCACACCGCTGCTGGTCACCATCACGTTGCCGGGCGTCACGTCCCGGTGCACGAGTCCGCGTGCGTGCGCGGCGGCCAGCGCGTCGGCCACCTGGGCGGCGATGTCCAGCGCCGAGCGCCAGGGCAGCGGCCCCCGGCTGAGCAGTTGCGCGACCGATTCCCCGTCGATCAGCTCCATCACCACGAAGGGCACGCCGACGCCGTCCGCGCCCGGGGTCTCGCCGTAGTCGAAGACCTGGGTGATGGCCGGGTGCGAGAGCCGGGCGACGGCCTGCGCCTCGCGCCGGATCCGGTCCCGGAAGCCGGGCGCGGCGGCGAACTCGCCGGCCAGCAACTTCACCGCCACCTGCCGACCGAGCACCTCGTCGTAGGCACGCCAGACCACCGACATGCCGCCCGCCCCGAGGCGTTCGATCAGTCGGTACCGCCCAGCCAGAGTCGTCACGATGTCACCAGTGTGCCGTACCCGCGCCGCTCGCCCGCCGGTGTGTCGGAGCGGACCGGCGCTGATCCGGAAGCCGGGAATGACGGAGGGGTGATACCGCCTGAGCGGTATCACCCCTACCGGTGGAGATGCCGGGAATCGAACCCGGGTCCTCCGCCGTGTTGCCAGGACTTCTCCGAGCGCAGCTCGCTGTGTCTTCTCGGCCCTACCGTTCACGCGAGCGAGACGGTATGACAGGCCCAGTCGCGATTAGTCTCACCGCACGGCCCCCGCGACGAGGTCCGATTGGCCAGCCTTCTAGCTGACGCCGGCTACTGGGACGAAGGCATTCTCAGGCCGACGAACTAGCTACTCGCCTCAGGCGGCGAGAGCGTAGTTAGCGCGATTAGAGTTGGCGCTTGTGGTTTTCCAACGTCGATTAACGAGACGGCGTTGGCTTCCTCGGCTCGCTTCTCCTGCCTCAACGTACGGAGTCGAAACCGATCATCCCCGTCGTTGTCCCCCGCCGGGTGGCGCGGACTGTTCAAGATTAGCGCCCACCGGCGACATCGTCACCTCGGATTCTTCGCCGACCGCTTGCATGGTCCGGCGCACCCACCTCGCGAGCCCTCCCGGGCCCAGTTTCGGCGGCCGGGCCAGTGCCGGCACGCGGCCTAGGTCGCGGTGGCCGAGCAGTTCGGCGCGCCGGAGCCGGACCAGGTGCCGACGAAGCCGAACTGCGCGGTCTTCCCGGCCGTGAGCGCGCCGTTCCAGCTCAGGTTGTGCACGGTGATGGTCACATCGGTGCTGGACACCCGCTCCGCGCCCCACAGGTTGCCGCCGGCCACCGCCAGACCACCGCGGCAGGTGACCGTGGCCTGCCAACCCTGGGTGCCGGCGCTGCCCGCGGTGATGGTGACGCTGACCTGCATGCCGTTCGGCGACCAGGTGCTGACCGAGGTACTCGTGGTCAGCCCGGCCGCAGCCGCCAGCGGCACATCCGAGGCGCTCGCGGTGGCCGAGGCGGTGGGTACGCCGGAGCCGCCAGGGCGAGGCCGAGCCGGGAACGGAGCCGCTCGGCCGGGCCCCGGTCGCGAGCCGGCCGAGGGGTGTGCGGCGCCGGACGGCGAGCCGGGCGCGGGGGTACCGGCCGGTGGCTGCCCGTCCTGCTGCTGACCGGCCACGCCGCCGTTGCGACCCACGTCGGGTGCGTTCCCGACGCCGGTCGAGGGGCCGGTCACCGCCCACACCGTGCCCGCGACGAACACCGCGACGGCGGCTGCGCCCAGGGCAATCGGCCATGGCCGGAAGCGACCGGGGGCGCCGTCGCCGGTGAACCCGGTCACCGGATCGTCGTCCGGCGGGTCGGGCGGGATGATACTGGGCCGCCTGGCCGGCGCCCGGGCAACCAACCTGGTCGGCGTCGCGGGCCGACGGGCGGACAGTGCGGGTGATCGATCGAGGTGGCTCGGACCTGAAGGTGGCTCGACCGACAGCGGGGAGGACGACGGTGTGTTCGAGGTTCGGCAGGCCACTGGTCTGCGGGTCGTCCGGCTCCGGCTGCACGCGGTGTCGTGCCACGCCCTGCCCTCCCCGGTACGAGCCGCTGCCGAAACCTCGGCGTCTGGGCCGAGGGTAGCCGATCCCGCCCGGCCCGCTTATCGACGAGAAGTCCGGTGAATCCGGCCCACTTCGGCGAGTGCGGGGACGGCTAGCGCATGCCCTTGCTGCGCCGGCCGAGGACCCGACTGATCTCCTTGTCGGCGTCCCGCTTGGCGAGGTCCTGGCGCTTGTCGTAGTCCTTCTTGCCGCGGGCCAGCGCCAACTCGACCTTGGCCCAGCCGTCGGCGAAGTACATCGACAGCGGGACCAGGGTCAGCCCACCCTCGCGCACCTTGGACAGCAGCTTGACCAGTTCCACCTTGTTGAGCAGCAGCTTGCGGGTACGCCGGGGCTCGTGGTTGGTCCAGGTGCCCTGGGCGTACTCGGCGATGTGCAGGGCGTAGAGGTAGAGCTCGCCGTCCTTCTCCTGGGCGAACGCGTCGACCAGCGAGGCACGCCCGGACCGCAGCGACTTGACCTCGGTCCCCACCAGCGCGATGCCGGCCTCGACGGTGTCCAGGATGGCGTAGTCGTGGCGGGCCTTCTTGTTGGACGCGATCAACTTGCGCCCCTTCTCCTTGGGCACCCCACTCACCTCCCCGGCCACACTCACCCACCCGATCAGGCGGACGGGCAATGGTACCCAGCCGGTGGCCGACCCCGCGACCGAGATCAGCTCAGCACAGGCAGCCGGGCAGCCAGTCCAGCGGCTGGATCGGGGAGCCGTTGATCCGGACCTCGAAGTGCAGGTGGTATCCGGTGGACGCGCCGGTGCTCCCGACGTACCCGATCACCTGCCCCTGGGCCACCCGCTGACCGGTGTGCACCGCGAACCGGGACTGGTGGGCGTAGCAGGTGGTCAACTCGCGGCCCTGGTACCGGCCGTGGTCGAGGCAGGTGTAGTTGCCGTTGCCGCCGCGCGGGGCGGCCCAGATCACCGTGCCGGCCCGGGCCGCGTAGATCGGCGAGCCGCCGGCGACGGCCAGGTCCACCCCGGCGTGCAACTGCCAGACGTGGTAGTACGGGTCGTAGCGCATCCCGTAGTTGCTCGATTTCCAGGCGTTGCGGACCGGCATCAGCAGGATCGCGCCCGGCCGTAATGGTGGGGCGTTGCCGGTGATCCTGGCCCCTCGGCTGCGGGCCAGCGCGGCCAGCTCGGCTTCGATCTGCGCGGCCTGCGCCTTCAGGTCGTTGTAGTGCGCGAGGACCGCCGCGCGCTGGGCGTTGGCGTTGGTCAGCGCCTGCTGCTGGCGGTCGACGAGGGCCTGCACGGCGTCGGCGTTCGTCTGTGCCTGCTGTTGCGCCGTCTGCGCCTGGGCGAGCGCCAGGTCTGCGGCGTCTGCCGCCGCGGCGGCGGCGGCCCGGGCGGCCTGGGCCTGGTCGGCTGCGACGACGGCGAGTGCCCGGGCGTTGACGTAGTGCTCCAGGGCCTCGGTCCGGGCGGTGGTGAGCCGGTCGAGGTAGATCACCGCGTCGGCGAGCGAGCGCGGGTCGTCGGCGGCGAGCAGCGCGTTGAAGCCGATGATCCCGCCACCCTGGTACACGGCGGTGACGAAGTCGCTGACCGCCTGCCGGCCGGTCGCCACTGCGGCGGCGGCCCGGTCCAGTGCGGCGTCGGCGGCGTCCGCGGCGTCCTGGGCGGCGTGTGCATCGCGCTGAGCCTGTCGGGCGTTGGCTGCCTGGACGACCACCCGGACCCGGGCGTCGGTGAGCCGCTCCTGGGCGGCGGGCAGTTGCGCGGTGGCCGCCTGGTACGCCGCCACGGCGTCCCGGGCCTGCTGGGCGACGTCCTCGTACTGGGCCTGCGTCGCGGCGAGCTCACGGTCGACGCGGGACTTGTCGTCATGTGGGTCGGCGAGCGCCGGGGACGCGCCGACGAGCGTGGTGGCCGCGAGCAGCGCCGCGACAACTCCGGTGAACCGGGCTCTTCGTACCATCACCACACACACGGTACTTCCGTCCCACTGGACGCAAGTAACAATCGCCTATTTCTCGTAACAATGGCATCAAAAGGCCGGCCCCCGTCCCGACTGGGACGAGGGCCGACGACGCGCCGTAGGCGCTACTTCTTGATATAGAAGCGCAGCGTGAACCAGCCGGTGATGCCGCTGACGACCGCGCCGATGCCGATCAGGACGGGCGCCATCAGCAGGATGCCGCCCCACTGCACGGGCAGGATCAGCGAGGTCAACGACTGCAACGAGCCGTCGATCAACCAGACCTTCGCGGCAATCAACGCCAACGAGGCGATCACCGCCCCGATCACGCCGGCGAACATTGCTTCCAGCACAAAGGGCGCTTGGATGAACCAGTTCGACGCACCGACCAGTTTCATCACCCCCACCTCCCGGCGCCGGCTGTACGCGGCGACCTGGATGGTGTTTCCGACCAGCAGCAACGCGGCGACGCCCTGCACGATGGCGACCACCAGGGCGAGCGAGCGGAGCGAGTTGAGCACGCCGAAGACCTTGCCGAGCAGATCTCGCTGATTGAGGATCAGGCTGACCGCCGGATCAGTCGAGTACGTCGCCTTGAGCAGGTTGAACTTCGTCGGATCGGTCATCTTGATCCGGAACGACTCGGGCAGCGCCTCGGGCTTGGTGGCCTCCACCATCGCCGGAGCGTCCTTGAACTCCTGCTTGAACTTCGCGTACGCCTGGTCCTTGGTCTCGTAGCCGATCGGCTTCTTGACCTCCGGGTCGGCCTCCAACTTGGCCTTCAGGGCGTCGCGCTGCTCGGGAGTCACGTCGTTCTTGAGGTAGATCGCCACCTCGACCTTGGCGTCGTAGTACCGCTCCATCTCGCCGACCTGCTTGAACAGCAGCAGACTGGCGCCGAGCATCGTCAACGACACGGCCATCGTGATGATCATGGCCACGGTCATGGTGACATTGCGCCACAGCCCGACCATGACTTCGGACAGCACGTATTTAGCGCGCATCGTTTCGGGGGTCCTTCCGGGAGTTCACACGCTGGGGGCGGGGACTGCAGGGACGGCTCAGCCGTACACGCCCCGGGGCTGGTCACGCACGACCTTGCCGCTCTCGATCTCAACGACACGCCGACGCATCTGGTTCACGATGTTGGAGTCGTGGGTCACCATCACGACCGTGGTTCCGGTCCGGTTGATCCGGTCCAGCAGCCGCATGATCTCGATGGAGGTGTCCGGGTCGAGGTTTCCGGTGGGCTCGTCGGCGAGCAGGATCAGCGGCCGGTTCACGAACGCCCGCGCCACCGCGACGCGCTGCTGCTCGCCACCGGACAGCTCGTGCGGGTAGCGGTGCTCCTTGCCGCCGAGGCCGACCAGCTCCAGCACCTCGGGGACGACCCGACGCGCCACGCCCTGCGACTTGCCGAGCACCTCCAGCGCGAAGGCGACGTTCTCGTACGCGGTGCGGTTGGGCAGCAGCCGGAAGTCCTGGAACACGCAGCCGATCTGGCGCCGGAACCCGGAGATCCGCCACGACCTGATGGTCGCGATGTCCTTGTCGTTGACCAGCACTTTGCCCTTGGTCGGGCCGAGCTCGTGCAACAACAGCTTGATGATCGTGGACTTGCCGGACCCGGATGGTCCGATGAAGAAGACGAAGTCGCCCTTCTCGATCGATACCGACACGTCGTCGAGCGACGGCCGGGAAGCCTTCGGGTACGTCTTGGTCACATGCTCAAGCCGAATCACGAGAGCCGAGTGTACGCGGTGTAACCGGATCGCCCAACGCCCTGAGTGTGCTATCTGCCGATTGCGGGGAATGACACCTTTGACCACCGCCGTCCGCCCCGGCGCTCGCACCGACCCGGAAACAGTGGTAACCGAACGTGATCGACGCTGCGTGGGTGGCCCTTGATCAGCGGGACTGCCAGGCTTCGGTGTCGGTGGTGAGCCGGCGCACATGCGCGGGGAGCTTGCCCCTGGCCACATCGGCCAGGCTCACCTCGTCAAGCACCTTGCGGACGGCGGCGCGTACCGCGATCCACAGCTCCTGCAGATGCGCGGCGCTGCCCTCGTACACGGTCTCCTCGGGACGCATCCCGCGAACCCCGGCGAGCGGCCCGTCGGTGGCCCGCAGCACGTCACCGATCTGGATCTCGCCCGGCTCCCGGGCCAGCGTGTAGCCGCCGTCCACGCCCCGGACGCTGTGCACCACACCGGCCCGGCGCAGGTCGCCGAGGATGGTTTCGAGGAACTTTCGGGGCAGCTGCTGGTCGGTGGCGAGCACCTGCGCCGACACCGTCGCCGGATACGCCGTGGTCAGCGCCAGGCAGGCGCGCACCGCGTAGTCACCCCGGGCGGAGATCTGCATCAGCGGGCCGCCGCCAGCTCGTTCTGCTTGCGCCAGCGGATACCGGCCTCAATGAACGGGTCGATCTCGCCGTCGAAGACCGCAGTCGGATTGCCGGTCTCGTACTCGGTCCGCAGATCCTTGACCATCTGGTACGGGTGCAGCACGTACGAGCGCATCTGGTCGCCCCAGGAGCCGGCCACGTCGCCGCGCAGCACGTCCATCTTGGCCCGCTCCTCGGCCTTCTTCACAGCCAGCAGCTTGGCCTTGAGCACGCCCATCGCGGTGGCCTTGTTCTGCAGCTGGGAGCGCTCGTTCTGGCAGCTCACCACGATGCCGGTGGGCAGGTGGGTGAGGCGTACCGCCGAGTCGGTGGTGTTCACGCCCTGGCCACCCGGGCCGGACGAGCGGTACACGTCAATCCGGATCTCGTCCTCGGGGATGTCGATCTCGTCGGTCTGCTCGACCACCGGCACCACCTCGACCGCCGCGAAGCTGGTCTGCCGCCGGCCCTGGTTGTCGAACGGGCTGATCCGCACCAGCCGGTGGGTACCGGCCTCGACGGAGAGCGTGCCGTAGGCGTACGGCGACTTCACCGCGAAGGTGGCCGACTTGAGCCCGGCCTCCTCGGCATAGGAGGTGTCGTAGACGTCGGTGGCGAAGCCGTGCCGTTCCGCCCAGCGCAGGTACATCCGCAGCAGCATCTCGGCGAAGTCAGCGGCGTCCACGCCGCCGGCCCCGGACCGGATGGTCAACAGCGCCTCGCGGGAGTCGTACTCGCCGGAGAGCAGGGTACGGACCTCGAGCTCCTCGATCGACTTGTGCAGCGCGGTCAACTCCCGGGCGACCTCCTCGAGACTGCCGGCGTCGTCCTCGTCGTTGGCCAGCTCCAGCAGCACCACGGCGTCGTCCAGCCGGCCCCGCAGCTTGTCCAGCCGGAGCAGCTCACCCTGCACATACGACAGCTTCGAGGTGACCTGCTGTGCCTTCACCTGGTCGTCCCACAGGTCCGGAACGGAGGCGGCGGCCTCCAGCTCTGCCTTGTCGCGGCGCATCCGGTCGAGGTCGAGCACGGCCTCGATACTGCGCATGGTGGCATCGAGGCCCTTGAGCTGTTCGGCGAAGTCCACAGCGGTCACGGTGCAAGGGTACGCGGATCACCGCAGGCTCAGCCGGCCGCACCCGGCCACTGTCCGGACCCCGGCTGACCGGATGCCGGCGGTCCCCCCGGACCGGGCCAGCCGGCCGCTGGCGGGCCACTCGGCTCGGGCCAGCCGGGTGCCTGCGCAGCCGGCCAGGACTGCGCGGGCGGCGGGCTCGGCCAGGACTGGGCCGCTGGCGGCGTCGGCCAGGACTGCGCCGGCGGCGTCGGCCAGGACTGCGCTGGGCGGCGTCGGCCAGGACTGCGCAGCCGGCCAACCGGCCGGCGGTGCGGCGCGGTGGGCGCCGATGGCCGCGAGCCACGCGACGAGCGCGATCGGCAGCGCGGTGCCGAGAAAGCCGAGGAAGGCCCAGAGTGTCCCGTCGCCGAGCGTCGCCGCCTTGGTCCAGTGCACCAGCATCTTGTGTATCCCGTAGCTGGCCAGCGCGGCGAACGGCAGTGCGAGCAGGCCGATCAGGACCCTGGGCACGGAGCGGCCCCGGATCACCAACCAGCCGAGCGCCAGCATCAGCGCCGGCAGGGCGTAGAGCAGGTAGCGCACCGCGTCCGGCACGTCGGCGGAGAAGAGCGGGATGTCCACGGCGAACTCGGCGACGGTGGCCGCGATCGCGAAGCCCACACCGCCCAGTACCCGGGCCACCCCGGGGCGCAGGAAGATCAGCGCCAGGCCGCCGGCCACGATGAACGGCAGCGTGTAACCGACCCACGAGTACACCGCGTACGGGACGGCGAGGTCGTGGAAGTCGTCGTAGTGGTAGTTGTCCACCCAGTGGTTCAGTGGCCAGTGCGCGACCAGCACCCAGATCAGCGCGACCGGCCAGGCGACCAGGTGCGCCAGCAGCAGTCGGATTGTCGTCAGTCCCGGCCGGCCGGCGCCGGGCCCCGGCCCGGTCGGCGTCGGGTACCCCGGCGGCGGCCCGTACGACGGTGCGCCGTACTGGGCCGGCGGCCCGTACTGCGGCGCTGACCCGTACTGCGGCGCTGACCCGTGCTGGGGCGGCGGGCCGTACTGGCCGGGGGCGGGTTGCCCGTACGTCGGGGACTGACCGGCCGGGGGCAGACTCATGCCGGCAGCCTAGTGGCCCCCGTCGATAGAGAGTGCCCCGTGCGGCGGCGCCGGTCGGGCTCAGCGGGTGGGAGCGGTCTTCAGCCAGCTCAGCGCGGCCTTGTGGTAGCCGACCGCGAACTCCAGGGCGGCCGCTGCGTGCGTGTCGCCCTCCTTCTTGAGTTCCCGGGCCGTCTCCCGGGCCTCTGCCAGGGCTGCGGTGTGCCAGTTCGCCGCCTGCTCGTACGCGCCGGGCAGGGCATTGGCCTGGTAGCGGCCGAAGGCGGCGCGCAGCGCCACCGGATTGCGGACGATCTCCCGGCCCGGTTCGGCCGCCATCCACCTGGCGAAGACGCGCTTGCCAGCGGGCGTGATGGCATAGGGTTGACTCGATCGTGGTCCGGGCTTGCCCAGACGCACGTAGCCCGCGTCAGCCAGCGCCGGGAGCTCCCGGTAGACCTGGCTGCGGGTCATCGACCAGTAGGACCCGAGTCGCCGTTCGGCGGCTGCCATCAGCTGTCCGCCGGTCATCGGCCCCTCGTGCAGCAGTCCGAGCAGGGCCGCCGCGGTTGCGTTCACTCCAACGTCCGCCATAATCCCAGGCTACCTCCCCCTCCACTGTGGACGATGCAACTCGCCGGGTTGCGACGTACGGCGATAGATGCCCTGTTTCGCTCCTGCTGTGACTAAACATACTAGTTGGGGCATTGCCCTCCGCCATCGCCACCACTGGCCTGTTGGTTAGTAAACCTTCCTTATTTATAGTGGTCGGGGACGGTCGAGAGGATGAGAATGAAGATCGCAGTGGTCGGCGGCGGGTCGACGTACACCCCGGAGCTGGTCGACGGGTTCGCCCGACTCTTCCCCGACGTCGAGGAGCTGGTCCTGGTCGACCCGGCGGCGGAGCGGCTGGCCGTGGTCGGCGCCTTCGCCCAGCGGATCTTCGCAGCCTACGGCCACCCGGGCCGGGTCACCTACACCGGCGATCTGGACGCGGCCCTCACCGACGCCTCGGTCGTCCTGCTCCAACTACGCATCGGCGGGCAGCCGGCCAGGATCTCCGACGAGACCTTCCCGCTGGAGTGCGGCTGCGTCGGCCAGGAGACCACCGGCGCGGGTGGACTGGCCAAGGCGTTGCGTACCGTCCCCGTCGTGCTGGACGTCGCCGAGCGGGCCCGCCGGCTGGCCGCGCCGGACGCCTGGATCATCGACTTCACCAACCCGGTCGGCATCGTCACCCGGGCGCTGCTGGACGCCGGGCACCGGGCCATCGGCCTGTGCAACGTGGCCATCGGCTTCCAGCGCCGGTTCGCCCGGCTGCTCAACGTGGCGCCCGGCCGGGTCAGCCTCGACCACGTCGGACTCAACCACCTGACCTGGGAACGCGCCGTCTACGTTGACGGCGTGGACCGGCTGCCCGACCTGCTCGCCGGGCACCTCGACGAGATCGCCGCCGACGTGGTGCTGCCCGCCGACATCCTCCGCCGCCAGCACGCCGTCCCCTCGTACTACCTGCGCTACTTCTACTGCCACGACGAGGTGGTCCGCGAGGAGACCGGCGCGCAGACCCGCGGCCAACGGGTCGCCGAGCTCGAGGCGGAACTGCTGGAGATGTACCGCGACCCCGCGTTGACCAGCAAGCCCGACCTGCTCGCCCAGCGCGGCGGCGCGTTCTACTCGGAGGCCGCCGTCGGTCTGGTCGCCTCGTTGCGCAGCGGCGACGGGGCGGTCCACTCGGCGAACGTGCGCAACCACGGCACCCTGCCGTTCCTGCCGGACGAGGCGGTCATCGAAGCCAGCTGCGCGGTGGACGCCAGCGGCGCCCGGCCGGTGTCGCTCGCTCCGGTCGGCCCGGCCCACGCCGGACTCATCGCCCACGTCAGCGGCTACGAAGAGCTCGCGCTGGAGGCTGCGATCCACGGTGGCCGCGACCGGGTGTACGCCGCCCTGCTCGCCCACCCCCTGGTCGGTCAGCACGACCTGGCGGAGCGCCTCACCGACGGCCTGCTGGCCCGCAACGCACAGCACCTGGCGTGGGCCCGATGACCCGGCTCTACCTCGCGGTCGACGGCGGCAACTCCAAGACCGACGCCATCCTGGGTACCGACGACGGCCGGGTACTGGCCAGCGTGCGCGGCCCCGGCTCCTGCCACCAGGTCATCGGCCTGCCGCAGACACTGGCCGTGCTCGCGGCGCTGGCCCGCGAGGCGGTGCTGGAAGCCGGCCTGCCCGCCAGCACCGTGGTCGACCGGGCCGGGTGCTACCTCGCCGGCGCCGACCTGCCGGTCGAGGTCGACCTGCTCAGCAAAGCCATCGGCGACCTGGGCCTGGCCCGCGAGCTGCGGGTCGACAACGACCTGTTCGCACTGCTGCGCGCCGGCTCGGCGGCGCCCGACGCGGTCGGGGTGGTCTGCGGCGCGGGCATCAACTGCGTCGGCCGCCGCGCGGACGGCGCGACCAGCCGGTTCCCGGCCCTGGGCCAGCTCTCCGGTGACTGGGGCGGCGGCCACCACCTGTGCCAGCTCACCATCTGGCACGCCGCCCGGGGCGAGGACGGCCGGGGCCCGGCCACCGCGCTCAGCGCCGCGGTCGCCGCCTTCTTCGGCCGGTCCACAGTGGCCGACGTGGCCGCCGGCCTGCACCTGGGCGAACTGGACCGGGACCGGGTCGACCAGCTCACCCCGCTGCTGTTCGCGGTGGCCCGGGACGGCGACCCGGTGGCCTGCTCGGTCGTCGACCAGCAGGCGGCCGAGGTGGTCGCCCTGGTCACCATCGCGGCGCGCCGACTGGACCTGCTGACCCACCCGTTCGAGGTGGTACTCGGCGGCGGCGTGCTCACCGCCCGACCACCCCGACTGCACGACGCCGTGCTCGCCGGGATCACGGCAGCCGCCCCGGCCGCCTTGATCCGGGTACTGGACTCGGTGCCGGTGGCCGGTGCGGCGCTGCTCGCCCTCGACGCCTGGGGCGTCGCCACACCCGCCCTGGAAGCCCAGCTGCGCACCACCCTGGCCGCCTGACCCGACCAACCCGCCGCGCCCGGATCAGCCGGCCAGGGCACCGAGCCGGGTCGGAGGGTGACCGGATCGGCCCCGGTCAGGCCAGCTCGGGCCGGGCCGGCCGAGCCGAGAGTCGGTCAGGGCCGGCCCAGGCCAGGCCGAGTCGGCCAGGTCAGGGTCAGGCCGGGCTGGGCCGGGCCGGCCGGCCGGCCGGCCGGCCGGTCGGTCAGTCAGTCAGTCAGTCAGGGGAACGTGGGCAGCGGGGCTCCGATGGAGGGGACCACCGGGAAGCTGGCGCTGCCGGTGGGCTGCGGGCCGGCAGTGCCGGTGCCAGCGGTGGCCGGTGAGGTCGACGAGGTCGGCGCCGGGCTGGGCTTGGCGTTGCCCGATGTCGTGGGGCCGGGCTGTGCCGTGGTCGGGCCGGCCGACGGGGACACGGTGGCCGACGGCGACGGGTTCGCGGCCGGCTTGTCGCCGGTGAATTGGCCGCGCAGCGCATACCCGCCCAGCGCCAGCAGGCCGATCAGCACCAGGATCGCCGCGCCCACGCCGAGCAGCAGCGGTACCCGCGACTTGGATTCACCCGCCGGCCCCGGTTCGACCTCCCAGATCGGCGGCCCCGGCACCGCGGCCCGGCCCGGCGCCATCTCCGGTCCCCGAGCACCCTGGGCCGGCGCACCGTACCCGCCGGGCCCGGAACCCGGGACCGGGTAGCCGGGCGGCCCGGAGATCGGCGCACCGTAGTTGGGAGGCCCCGAGGTGGGCGTGCCGTAGCTGGTCGCGCCGTAGGGGGTGCCGGAAGTCGGTGGGCCTGACACCGGGGAGAAGCCGGGCGCGCTGGTGGGCGGCGAGGCAAAGGTGGGCTGTGAGGTGAACGGCGGCGACGTGGACGGCGGCGACGTGGACGGCGGTGGCACCACGTCCGACAACGGGGCGGGCCACAGCGGGACGGGCGGGGCGACGGGAGCCGGTGGCTCGGCGGGTCCGTCGGCCGCAGTGCCGGGAGCGTTGTCGGGCATCGGGATGGCGACCATTCGTTCGGGGGCTGGGGCTTCGGGGTTCTGCCGGGTGGCGGGTACCCAGGCGACCCGGCGCAGGCCCAGGATCGGGGCCGTCTCGTCGGCCTCGCGCGGCCACCAGGTGACCGCGTCGGCGGCGAGCGGGGCCGGCGCGGGCAGCGAGGACAGGCCGGGCAGCAGGTCACGCAACTGGGCGCGCAGGGCGTGCGCGGTGGGCCGGTGTCCGGGATGCATCGACAGGCACGCCGAGATCACCGGCCAGATCGACTCGGGCAGCTCCGGCGGGGGTACCGGCACACAGGTCAGATGCCGGTTGATCACCTCGTCCGAGGTGCCGCCGCGGAACGCGCTGCGCCCACAGGACAGCTCGTAGAGGACCATGCCGAGGGCGTACACGTCGGCGGCGGTACCCGGGATCTGGCCGAGCACCACTTCGGGGGCCACGTACTCGGGGGTGGCGTAGGTGGTCCGGTCGGCCTGCCCGACGCGCCGGGACACCCCGAAGTCGACGAGTCGGACCGCCATCCCGTCGTCGGGCAGCACCACGTTGCCCGGCTTGATGTCGCCGTGCAGGAAGCCCTTGCCGTGCAGGTAGCCGAGCGCCTCGGCCACCGTCGCGGCGATTTCCACGGCCAGTGCCGGGGGCAGCGGGCCGTCGGCGCGTACCCGCCGACGCAGGTCGGCGCCGGGCACCAGGTCGAGCACCAGGGCGTACCCGTCGGATTCGGCGAGCAGTTCGCGCAGCCGCACGATGGCCGGGTGCCGCAGTTGGGCGAGGATCTCCGCCTCGGCCAGGAAGGCGACCACACTCTCCGGGTGCGCCGCGGTCTCCGCCCGCAGCCGCTTGACCGCGACCGCCTCACCGGTGACCGTGTCGAGCGCGCGCAGCACCACGCCGATCGCGCCGGTGGCGATCTGCTCCCCCAGCTCGTACCGGCCGCCTCCGATCGTGCCCACGCCACACCTCCCCTGATCCGCACCCGTGACAGTAGGCGGCCAGGGCGAGCGGGCACAGCCGGCAGCAGCCGATGGCACAAAACCGGGAGTGGGCGTTTGACCCGGCCGGCCCAGGTCGGGCAGATTGTCGGCGTGACCGCCTCCCTGACCGGATGGTTGCGCTCTCTGGACGCCGAGCGGCTGGCCCGCATCCTCGGCCACCGCCCTGACGCCGCCGCGCCGGCCCCTCGCAGCCTGCGTGAGCTGGCTGAACGCCTGCAGTGGCTGACCAGCGCTGGCTCCGCGCTGCAGAGCCTGCCGCTGCCCGCCACCCAGCTCGTCGAGGTCATCCTGGCCACCGAGCCGCCCACCCGGAAGGCGGTCGCGGACGCGCTCCGGGCGGCCGAATCCGCGCTGGACGAGCCGCTACGCGCGCTGGCCGACCGTGCCCTGGTCTGGCCGGACGGCGAGCTGCTGCGGGTCGGCGTCGGCCTCACCGAGGCGATCGGCTGGCCACTGGGCCTGGGCATGCCGATCGCCGAGCTGATCGCCGGGGTCCGGGCCGACGAACTGAAGACGCTGGCCGCCACGCTGGGCCTGCCCACGAGCGGCCGGCGGGCCGACCTCCAGGCCGCCATCATCGGTTGGTACGCCCAGCCGGCGCAGCATCCGCGCAGTTATGCCCAGGGGCCACAGCCGGCCCGGGTACTGCTCTCGCGAGCTGTCCTGGCGCGGTCCCGAGTGCCGAGTTGCCCGGCTTGATGTACGGCTCGTCCGGGCTGCGGGTACCGGCGCACGTGGGCTGGGCGGCGCAGCACGGGTTGCTGTCCTTCACGGCTACTCCGCGCACCTGCCCCGGGAGGTGGGCTGGCCATGCGCGGCCCGGACTGGCGGCCCTCACTGGACCTCACACCGCCCGAGTTGACGCTGGTCACGTGGATGCGACGGTGGTGGCCGGCGAGGCCGCGGCCGCCGCGAGCGGTGCACTGGACCGGGCCGCTGCCGTGTACGCCGAGTGCGGCCGTACCCCGCTGGCCGAGTTGAAGTCCGGTGGAGTGGGGGTCCGCGAGATCAAACGGATGGCGAAAGCCAGCGGGGTACCCGTCGACGAGGTGCCGCTGTGGCTGGAGTTGGGCTACGCGGCCGAGTTGGTGGAGTTGACCGAGGCGGGGCTGGTTCCGACTGCCGGCTACGACCGGTGGAGCGCGGTCGATCCGGCGCAGCGCCTGGTCACCCTGCACGAGGCGTGGTGGCGGCTGACCGGCGAGCCGCACGGGGAGCACCGCGCTCCGGCGCCTGCGGTGCTGCGCCACGACGGGCCCGGCGCGCTGCTCACCCGTACCCGTCGGGTACTGCTGGAACTGCTCGCCGCGCAGCCGGCGGACCGGGCGCTGGGCGATCCCGAAGACCTGGTCGAGGCGGTGCTGTGGCACCTGCCGGTGGCCGGGCTGGGGCTGGAGCCGCTGGCCGGGTACGTGTCCGCGCTGTGGCGGGAAGCCGAGCTGCTCGGTCTGGTGGCCCACCGTTCGGCCACCGCCTTCGGTCGGGCGCTCGCCGCCGGTGACCAGGCGGCGCTGCACGAGGCGGCCCGCCAACTGCTGCCGCCGCCCACCCCACGGCGATCTTCCAGGCGGACCTGACCGCCGTGGTCCCCGGTACCCCGGCCGCCGCGCTTGCGGACCTGCTCGACGCCACAGCCGATCGGGAAACCCGGGGCACCGCCTCCACCTGGCGCTTCACCGCCGACTCGGTACGCCGCGCCCTGGACGCCGGAAACCAGGCCGACGCGCTGGCCGTCGAACTCGCCGCGGTGGCTGTCGGCGGGGCACTCCCCCAGGCGCTGACCTACCTGCTCAGCGACACGGCCCGCCGGCACGGCCGGCTGCGGGTCCGCCCGGTGCAGTGTGTGCTGCACACCGCCGAGCCGGCGCTGCTGGCCGAGGTGCTCGCCGACCGGGCGCTGCGGGCACTGCGGCTGACCCCGCTCGCCCCGACGGTGCTGGCCAGCCAGTCCCCGGTGGCGCAGACGCTCGCGGCGCTGCGCGCGGCCGGGTACGCGCCGGTGGGTGAGGACCAGGCCGGTGTGCCGGTACTGGACCGGGTACCCCGGCTGCGGGCGGCCGCCGACCCACGCCCGTCCGGTCGGGCGGCGCCGGCGCCACTGTGGACACCCTGTCGCTGGCGAAGACGCTGCTCGCGGAGGCCATCCGGCCGGCGTCGGGCGGCCCCGGGCGGACGGTGGCCCCGGTGGTCGACCTGCTCCCCCGGCAACTCGGCGTGGGAGTGGCGCACACCGACGAGGAGCTCTCCCGGCACGCCGGTCAACTTCCGGCCCGGCAGCGCCTGCTGCTGGCCGAGGCGCTCGACCAGGAGGGCGAGGTACGCATCACGTACCTGGACGCGACCGGCGCCCGGAGCAGTCGGGTGATCGAACCGATGGAGTTGGACGGCAACTCGATCGTGGCCTGGTGCCAGCTGCGCGACGACGAGCGCCGCTTCACCGTCAGCCGGATCGCCTCGGTCAGTCCCGCCTGACCAGCCCGCCGCCGGTCGCGGTCAGCGGGTGTGGTCGAGGACGATCTTGCCGAAGACGTCGCCGGATTCCAGCTTCGCGAACGCGGCTGCCGCTTCGGAGAAGCCGTACACCGAGTCGACCGCCGGGCGGATTCCGGAGTCGGCGCAGAGTTGGGCGAGGGCGGCCAGTTCGTCGCGGGTACCCATGGTGGAGCCGACGATCTCCAGCTGCAGGAAGAACAGCCGGCGCAGGTCCACAGTGGCCAGGTGCCCGCCGGTGGTCCCGCAGACGACGATCCGGCCGCCCTGCGCCGCGCACTTGAGGGAGTGCTCGATGGTGGGCGCGCCGACCGTCTCGATCACCACGTCCACCCGCTCCGGCAGCCGGGCGCCGGGCTCCACCGCGGTGGCCCCGAGGGCGGCGATGCGCTCCCGCTTGCCGGCGTCACGGCTGGTCGCGTAGACCCGTGCGCCCAGCGCCCCGGCGAGGACCACCGCCGCTGTGGCGACCCCGCCGCCGGCTCCCTGAACCAGGACCGAGCCGCCCTCGGGCAGCCGCCCGCGCACGGTGAGCATCCGGTACGCGGTCAGCCAGGCGGTCGGCAGGCACGCGGCGTCGGTGAAGGAGAGCGCGGCCGGCTTGGGTACCAGGTTGCGCCGGGGCACCGCGACGAACTCGGCCAGCGTCCCCGGGTACTTCTCGGAGAGCAGGGTGCGCTTCGGGTCCATGGTCTCGTCGCCGGACGACGGGTCACCGATCACCGCGTGCACGACGACCTCGTTGCCGTCCGGGTCCACGCCGGCCGCGTCGTTGCCCAGGATCATCGGCAACTGGCCGGCGGCCAGCCCGACCCCGCGCAGCGACCACAGGTCGTGATGGTTGAGCGCGCTCGCCACCACCCGTACGGTCACCCAGTCGTCCGCCGGGTGCGCCGGCTCGGGCTGCTCGCCGACCTTGAGGCCGGCGAGGGGGTTTTCGGGGTTGAGGGACTCGGCGTAGACGGCGCGCATCTCGGGACGCTAACACCGCAACCCGTCCGGGGCGCGGGTGTTGGTGGTCACTGTGGAAGGCAAGTGGGCAGTTGTCGGGCTCGAAAGCCGCGTTCGGACAACGACAACCGCCCACGTGCTTCCACAGACAACCCCACTCAAGCAGGTGGGCGGGTCACCCCGTCGCGGTGGGCCGCGGCCATCACGGCAGCGGCCACGGCCGGCGCGACCCGGGGATCCAGCGGGCTCGGCACGATCGCGTCCGGCCGCAGGTCGTCGGCGACGATGCCGGCGATCGCGTCGGCGGCCGCGAGCTTCATCCCGTCGGTGATCGTGGTGGCGTGCGCGTCCAGCGCGCCCCGGAAGATGCCGGGGAAGGCGAGCACGTTGTTGATCTGGTTGGGGAAGTCGCTGCGGCCGGTGGCGACCACCGCGGCGTGCCGGGCGGCCACCTCGGGGTGTACCTCGGGAGTGGGGTTGGCCAGCGCGAAGACGATGCCGCGCGGAGCCATCCCGGCCACCGCGACCTCGTCGATGCTGCCGCCGGAGACGCCGATCAGCACGTCCGCGCCGCGCAGCGCCTCGATGATGCCGCCGGTACGGCCGGAGCCGTTGGTCGCCTCGGCGAGGAGCTGCTTGGTCGGACCGAGGGATCCCCGACCGGCGTGGATGATCCCGCGCGAGTCGACCACGATCACGTCGGTGGCCCGTACCCCGCCGGCGATCAGCATGTTCGTCACGGCCACCCCGGCCGCGCCCGCACCGCTGACCACCACCCGCAGCTCGCACAGCTTGCGGTGCAGCAGCTTGGCCGCGTTGCGCAGGGCGGCGAGCACCACCACGGCGGTGCCGTGCTGGTCGTCGTGGAAGACCGGGATGGGCAGCGCCTCGTCCAGTCGGCGTTCGATCTCGAAGCAGCGTGGGGCGGAGATGTCCTCCAGGTTGATGCCGCCGAACGAGGGCGCGAGCGCGGTCACCGTCGCGATGATCTCCTCGACGTCCTGGGTGGCCAGGCAGATCGGTACCGCGTCCACCCCGCCGAACTGCTTGAACAGCACGGCTTTGCCCTCCATCACGGGCATCGCGGCACGTGGGCCGATATTGCCCAGGCCGAGGACAGCCGAGCCGTCGGTGACCACGGCAACCGTGTGCGGCACCCAGGTGTAGGCGTCCACCAACTCGGGGCGGGCCGCGATCGCCTCGCAGACCAACGCCACCCCGGGGGTGTACGCGAGGGAGAGATCCGTGGTGGTCGCCAGGGGCACAGTGGCCGCGACCGTCATCTTGCCGCCCCGGTGGAGCGCGAAAACCTCATCAGCGAAAGACATCTTCGACAACACCTCTCAAGCAACGCTGCTCGGACGTGGGGGTATCAGACGTGGATTGCCGGCCAGGGATCGCCGGACGTGGTGCTGACAGCATGCCTGCCGGCTCAACCGCGACGGTGGCGGCAGACTCAAGCTGGATTCGGGGCGGGCACGGGCGCGACTGGTCAGGCGACACCGGGCCCGGAGAACACGGGGATCGCCCGGGAGACTGCTCAGCATAGTGCCGGGCGGGCCGGTCGCGGCCGACCAGGCAGCTCAAGTGAGCAGTTTCACCGCACCGACCGTACCCGGGAAATGCCTGGCCACCAGCGCAGCAGGACTCGACCGACGACCCGGGCCGGACCGTAGCGTCGGGAATCCGCCGAGATCTCGGCGTTGTCACCCTCGACCCACCAGCCGCCCGGCACCGGCCGCACGGCCCGCTTGACGAACAGGCCGGGCTGGTCCGCGAAGGCCACCACCAGCACGTCGCCGGGGCGGGCCCGGCTGGTCCGGCGCACCAGGATGGCGTCGCCGTCGCGCAGCGCCGGGACCATCGAGGGTTCCCTGACCAGCGCGGTGAACAGCGGCGAACGCAACAGTGGGTGGTACACCCGATGACCTCCGTGACACTGGAGTAGGGTCGAATCGCTGAAGCGATCATTGCAAGACACCAGGAGGATCCAGATGCGACTGCCACGCTTCCTGACTCCGCGCACTGTCGTCCGCGCCCACTGCGACCTGCCGTGTGGCGTGTACGACCCGGCGCAAGCCAAGATCGAAGCGCAATCGGTGAAGGCGATCTGCGAGAAGTACCAGGCCAACCCCGATCCCGAGTTCCGCACCCGCGCCCTGATCATCAAGGAGCAGCGCTCGGAGCTCGTCAAGCACCACCTGTGGGTGCTGTGGACCGACTACTTCAAGCCGGCCCACTTCGAGAAGTACCCGGAACTGCACACCTTGTTCAACGAGGCGACCAAGCTTGCCGGCGCCAGTGGCGCCAAGGGCTCGGCCGACCCGGCCACCGCCCAGCAGCTGCTCGACAAGATCGAGGAGATCTCGAAGATCTTCTGGGAGACCAAGCAGGCGTGAGCACCACCCAGACAGTCTCGACCCGGCCGGTACGTCCCCAGGACGTGCCGGCCGTCGTCGAGATGGTGTACGAACTGGCTGACTTCGAGCGGGCGCGGCACGAGTGCACGCTGACCGCCGGGCAGCTGAACGACGCCCTGTTCCGTCCCGGCGCCGCCCTGTTCGGGCACGTCGCGGTGACCGGTGCGGACGAGGTCGTCGGCGTCGCCCTGTGGTTCCTGAACTTCTCCACCTGGGAAGGCGTCCACGGGATCTACCTGGAGGACCTCTACGTCCGCCCGCAGGCCCGCAAGTCCGGCGCCGGCCGGGCGCTGCTCGCCGCGCTGGCGGGGGTCTGCGTCGAGCGCGGGTACCAGCGGCTGGACTTCTCGGTGCTGGATTGGAACCCGGCCCGGGACTTCTACGCCCGCGTGGGCGCGCAGCACAGCGCCGACTGGCTGCCGTACCGGATCTCGGGTGCGCCGCTGCACGCGCTGGCCGACGCCACCGGCTGACCCCTGTCCGGGGGTCGTAGCGGCCACGCCGGGCGGGTCGCGTGCGGTGATCGGCAACCAAGTTGGTATACAAGCCGGCAATGCCGGGCGTGAAGCCACCGCCTAGAGTCAGGACGGGGGGTGCTTCGGGTGACCGCACTGGTGCATAACGCGGCACAGCCGTCACGCGGTGACGTGGTGGTGCTCGTCGTGCCCGCCGACGGTGGGTACCTGTCGGTGCTGCGCACCGCGACCGCCGGCCTGGCGGCCCGCCTCAAGTTCGGTCTGGAAGAGATCGAGGACCTGCGCATCGCGGTGGACGAGGCGTGCGCCATGCTGATCACCCTGGTCGGCGCGCAGATCGAGGTGACCTGCCAGTTCGACATGGGTCCGGACGCGGTCACGGTCTCGGTCTCGGTGCCGGTGCGGCAGCCGGTCACGCTGCCCGGTGAGGGGTCGTTCTCCTGGCAGGTGCTGACCGCGCTGGCCGGTGAGGTGTCGGCCGAGTCGACCGGCGACCGGGCCACCATCCGGCTGACCAAGCGGCGCGGCCTGGGCTGAGGCCGGTCAGTCGTCGACGCCGATGCCCAGTTCTTCCCGGGTACGGGGGGCGAGCAGGCCGGCCGCGCAGAGCACCGCGACGACGAGCACCGGCACCCCCACCCACGGGGTACCGCCCTGGGTCATGTACCAGCCGATCGGGATCAGCAGCAGCTGCAGTACCAGCGCCGGGCCGCGTGCGCCCCGGGACCGGCGGGCCAGCAGCCGGGCCAGCGCCACGAACGCCACAGCCAGCAGCAGCACCACGACGATGGTCGCCACCGCGCTGGCCACGCTCACCGACGGGCCGCGTACCGCCGCCGCGCCGAGCAGTGCCGCCGCCGCCAGTGCCGCCACCGCCTCGGCGACCAGGCACCCGATCGCCACCCAGAGCGGTCGCGGCGGTGTTGTCCTGGTGTCACTCACGCGGGAGAGGTTATCGCGGAGCGGTACAGTGCCAGCCATGCGGGCGCTCCTGGTCGTCAACCACAAGGCCACGACCACCAGTGCGCGGGTCCGCGACGTTCTGGTCCAGGCCCTGCGTAGCGTGACCGACCTGCGGGTCGAGCACACGAAGCGGCGTGGGCACGCGGCCGAACTCGCCGCGCAGGCCACCGCCGACGGGCTGGACGTGGTGGTCGCGCTGGGTGGCGACGGCACCGTCAATGAGCTGATCAACGGTCTGCTCAGTGCCGGCGGCGGCCCGGACACGCCGGCCTTCGCGGTGGTGCCCGGCGGCTCCACCAATGTCTTCGCCCGCGCGCTGGGCCTGCCCGACGACTGGGTGGAGGCGACCGGCGTGCTGTTGGAGGCGCTGCGCGACAAGCGCGAGCGCACCATCGGGCTGGGCCGGGCCAACGGCCGGTACTTCACCTTCTGCGCGGGGCTCGGGCTGGACGCCGAGGTGGTGCACCGGGTGGAGCGGGCCCGGCTGCGCGGGCGTACTTCGACTCCGCTGCTCTACCTGCGCTCGCTCGGCTCGCAGTACCTGTTTGACACCCGGCGCTCCGAGTCGCCGATCACCCTGGAGATCCCCGGCGAGCCGGCGAGCCCCGAACTGGCGTCGGTGATCGTGCAGAACACCGCGCCGTTCACGTACCTGCGCGGCCGGCCGGTGCACGGTTCGCCGGACGCCTCCTTCGATCTCGGGCTGGACTTCCTCGCGCTGCGGGCACTGAAGGCGACGGCCACCGCCCGGGTGATGGTGCAGCTGATCGCCGGCCGGACCGGGCATGGCGAGCAGGCCGGTCAGCTCGTCGGCCCGCACGGTCGGCAGGTGGTGCGGGGACACGACCTGGCCGACTTCACCCTGCGCTCGGCCCGGCCGCTGGGTTTCCAGTTGGACGGCGATTATCTCGGCGAACGGGACGAAGTACATTTCGCCAGCGCACCGGCCGCACTTCGGGTAATCTGCTGAACTTGGGTCTGCCGCACCAACGTTCCCACGCAACACATACTCGAAATGCTGGTACGCGGCTACCGTCAGTACTAGATTAACTACTGACCGTCGTAACTCAAGATCAGATTTGCTCTGCACAGTCGGTGAGGTCGCTCACCCGTATGGGCTTTTCCGAGCAGTCCTCTTGACATCGCGGTAGTTCGTGAAAGTATTCACAAGCACACCGAGTTACGGCCACGTTGCCTGCTCACGCGTTGCCGGTTACTCCGGGCTCCAGCCGGGTAATCGCGAGGTGAGATGCATAAAGGAAGAGCGCAAACACCGCAATCGATCCGAGGAGTGTTGCCGCCATGGACTGGCGTCACCGTGCTGTCTGCCGCGATGAAGACCCCGAGCTGTTCTTCCCGATTGGGACGTCCGGGCCGGCGCTGCTTCAGGTCGAGCAGGCCAAGGCGGTCTGTCGGCGCTGTTCGGTCGTTGACGAGTGCCTGCAGTGGGCGCTGGACAGCGGCCAGGACGCCGGCGTCTGGGGTGGGATGAGTGAGGAAGAGCGGCGGGCAGTCAAGCGCCGTGGGGGCGTACGCGTCCGCGCCTCTCTCTGAACGAACCGGGACCGCGAACCCGAAGAACCAACTCACCGGCACCCCGTGGACATTGATCCCCGGGGTGTCTGTCATTCCGGAGTTTGATCTTGGCGCGACTACCGCCAGTAACTTTCAGCAATCGGCCGGAGCCGCAGTCGTCAACACGCTGCGTGATCATCAGCGGGCTTCCGGACAGTCACTCCCGGTAGTCGACTCGCCGGATACGACCGGCGTAACGAAGCGCGGTTGCGGTCACACCCGGTAGCCGGGGCGTCAGGTCTGACGGGTCCGCAGCAGTACGGCGTCGACCAACTCCGGGGTCACGTCCAGTGGCGCCGCCACGGTCGCCACGCCGGCCGTCCGACCCTGCTGCACCGCCCGGTCGTAGAGCCGGCCGGGGGCGAGGAAGTAGCTGGCCAGCCCGATCCGGCCGGCTCCCGCTGCGCGCAGGGCGGCCACCGTGTCGGTGACACTGCGGCCAGCCCCCGACGCGTACCCGGCCAGCGCCGGCACGCCCAGCCGGGTACCCAACGCGCGGGCCGCGACGTCCACCGTGGCCAGCGCGTCGAGGTGCCGCGAACCGGCCCCCGCGAGCACCACGGCATCCAGGTCGGCCGCCGCCGGCAGCCGGCGCAGCAGCGATCGGACCAGCAGGTCCAGCACGTCGGTGTCGGTGTCCGGGGCGCCCACGGGGCCGAGCACCGGCGCGAGGCGTACCCCCGAAGCGCCCTGGGCCCGCGCCCGGTCGACCTCGCCGGGCACGTCGATCCGGCCGTGATACGCCTCGGTCAGCAGCAGCGGCACCACCACCGCCGGGCCGCCCAACTCGACCAGGGTCTGCGCCGGCCGCGGGCCGGCGAAGTCGAGGAACGTGGCGAGCACCGGCCGGCCCGGCGCAGCGGCCTGCACCGCGTCGCGCAGCGCCAGCGTCGACCGCGCCGCCGCCGGATCCCGGCTGCCGTGCGCCACCAGCACGATCGCCTCGTCGGCCGCCGCCCGGGCCACCCACGCCGGCGCAACAGTCGGGCCCGACACCACCCGGGCCACATCCGGGACGGGCCCCACCCGGGCTGAACCAGGGGCTGACCCCAGCCGGGCCGAACCACGGGCTGACCCCACCCGGGCCGAACCACGGGCTGACTCCACCCGGGCCGAACCACGGGCTGACCCCACCCGGGCCGCAATCGACACCGCCCCCACCGGAGTGGGGGCGGGCGAGAGGATGGTCGTGGGGCGGGTCACGCCGAGTGTAGGCCGCACTCGGTCTTGTCGAACATCGGCCAACGGCCTGCGCGGGCGTCCTCGCCCGGCTTGGTCCGCCGGGTGCACGGCCAGCAACCCACCGAGGCGTACCCCTCGGACTTGATCAGGTCGTTCACCGGCACGTTGTGCCGCTCGATGTAGGCCTGCACGTCGGCCTCGGTCCAGTAGGCCAGCGGGGCCACCTTGACCTTGCCTCGGGCCTGCTCGAAGCCGACGACCGGAGTGTTCGCCCGGGACGGCGACTCGTCCCGGCGCAGCCCGGCGCCCCAGGCGTCGTAGCCCTCCAGCGCCTCCCGCAGCGGCTCCACCTTGCGCAGCGCGCAGCACTCGTCGGGGTCCCGGTTGAACAGCCGGGGACCGTAGAGGCCGTCCTGCTGGCCGATGGTCAGCCGCGGCTTGATCGACCGGACGTTCACCGGCATCGTCGCGGCCACCAGGTCACGGATGTCCAGGGTCTGCTGGAAGTGCAGGCCGGTGTCCAGGAAGATCACGTCGATGCCGGGCGCCACCTGGGACACCACGTGCACGAGTACCGCGTCCGCGAACGAGCTGGTGACACAGAACCGCTCGCCGAACTGCTCCACCGCCCACTCCACGACCCGGTGCGCGGTCGCGCCCTCCAGGTCTGCCGCGCCCCGCTGCGCCAACGCGCGCAGCTGCTCGGTCTCCGGTCGGGCCAGGCTAATCAGGCTCACGGGTCACACCACCATTCCGACGAACTTCACGGTGAACACTCGCGTGCAGGACCGGCACTCCCACGTTCCATGGGATTCGCCGTGTGGGCGGAGATCGGTCTCCCCGCAGTACGGGCAGTACTGAGGTGCGATCCGCTCACTCATCGCAGCGCCGCCTCGTCGGCCCGGGTCACCCAGGTGGCGAAGCTCTCCCCGTCGGTACGCTCCGCTGCGTACCGGCGGGCCAACCGCTCGACGTAGTCGTTCAGGTCGACCGCGGTGGTCTTGAGTCCGCGCAGCTTGCGACCGAAGTTCGCATGCTCGCCCTGAGCCATGGTCAACGCGCCACCCAGGTGCACCTGGAAGCCCTCGACCATCTCGCCATCGGGGCCCGGGACCAGCTGCCCCTTGAGACCGATGTCGGCGACCTGGGTCCGGGCGCAGGCGTTCGGGCAGCCGTTGACGTTGACTGTGATGTCCACGTCCAGCCCGCCCAGCCGGCGCTCCATCTCGCTGACCAGGTCGGCCGCCCGGGCCTTGGTCTCGACGATGGCCAGCTTGCAGTACTCGATGCCGGTGCAGGCCATGGTGGCCCGCCGCCAGGACGACGGGTTGGCCGCCAGACCGATCCCGTGCAGCGCGGTCACCAGGTCGTCGACCCGCTCCGGGGCGATGTCCAGCACCAGCAGCTTCTGGTGCGCGGTCAACCGGACCCGCTCCGAGCCGTTGGCCTCGACGATGTCCGCGAGCTGGGCCAGCACGGTGCCGCTGACCCGGCCGGCGACCGGGGCTGCGCCCACGTAGAACCGGCCGTCGCGCTGCTTGTGCACGCCGACGTGGTCGTACGCGCGCTCGGGCAGCACCGGCGGCGGGCCGTCGAGCAGGGTGCGGTGCAGATACTCGGTCTCCAGGATCTCCCGGAACTTCGCGGGCCCCCAGTCGGCCATCAGGTACTTCAGCCGGGCCCGGCTGCGCAGCCGGCGGTAGCCGTAGTCGCGGAAGATGCTGATCACGCCCAGCCAGACGTCGGCGATCTCGTGCAGCGGTACCCACACGCCCAGCCGCTTGGCCAGCATCGGGTTGGTGGACAGGCCGCCACCGACCCACAGGTCGAAGCCCGGCCCGTGCTCCGGGTGCACCACGCCGACCAGCGAGATGTCGTTCGCCTCGTAGGGCAGGTCGGGCAGCCAGCCGATCGAGGACTTGAACTTGCGGGGCAGGTTCGACAGCGACGGGTCACCGACGTAGCGCTCGACGATCTCCCGGATCGCCGGGGTCGCGTCGACCAGCTCCTCCTCGGCAATGCCCGCCACCGGACTGCCCAGCACCACCCGGGGCGAGTCGCCGCAGGCTTCGGTGGTGGACAGGCCGACCGCCTCCAGCTCCCGCCAGATGGTCGGCACGTTCTCGATCTCGATCCAGTGCAGCTGGATGTTCTGCCGGTCGGTGATGTCCGCGGTGTCCCGGCCGAAGCGCTGTGAGATGCTCGCGATGGTGCGCAACTGGGTCAGGTCGAGCTGGCCGCCGTCGATGCGGACCCGGAGCATGAAGTACGAGTCGTCGAGCTCCTCCGGCTCCAGGACGGCGGTGCGCCCGCCGTCGATGCCGGGGCGGCGCTGGGTGTAGAGGCCGTACCAGCGCAGCCGACCACGCAGGTCGGCCGGGTCGATGGAGGCGAAGCCGCGGTGCGCGTAGATGTTCTCCACCCGGGCCCGGACGTTGAGCGGATTGTCGTCCTTCTTGCTCCGCTCGTTGGGGTTGAGCGGTTCCCGGTGCCCGAGCGCCCACTGCCCTTCGCCGCGCGGGCGGCGGGCCGGTGCGGGTGGGGTAACCGTCATTGCTGGCGTCCTTCGATCGTGGGCGCAGCAGCACGCACCCGCCTTGAGCGGGGCAGACCGAGGGTGATTCGGCCTGATGCCTTATGCGCCCGTTAACAATGGGGCGGTAGCGTCAGGCCGGACAGATCGCGCTGCGCACGCGGCCGTAGTCCACGTGGCGACGGGCCACGAAACGGCGCTGTACGGCGGATGTCACGCTCCATAGCCTGCCACACCACTCATCGACGTACCAGGGTGTCGGTCACCACTCCCACCTCGTGGGAAGCCGGCCGGCCGTGCCCGTCAATCGTTACGTGAGTGTGTACGCAGTTTGGCGTTCGCTGATTCTGCCCGTGCCGCGCACCCGGCAGCCCTACCGTGAACCCATGGCCGAGGCCACCCTGGTGCAGCCGGCCGCACCGCACGCTGCGCCTGTCGCGCCTACCCGGACCCGCTGGTCAACCCGGCTGCTGCGGCTGTACTGGGCGGCCCCGGCGCTGCTGATGGCGGTCCTCGGCTGCTGGCGGATCCGCCGGCCGGCGCTGTGGGCCGACGAGCTGGCGACCTGGGGCGCCGTCCGGCTGAGCTGGGCGCAGCTGTGGCGACTGCTCGGCACGGTGGACGCCACCCTCGCCCCCTACTACCTCGGTCTCAAGGTGTGGACAGCGGTGGCCGGGACGGGCACCGCGGCGCTGCGCGCCCCCTCGGTGCTCGCGATGAGCGCCGCCGCTGGGCTGGTGGCGGTCCTGGCTGCCCGGCTCGCCTCCAACGCGCAGCGCGCGCCGGTCGCCGGCCTGATCGCCGGAGTGATCTTCGCGCTGACCCCGGCCGCCTCCCGGTACGCGCAGGAGGCCCGGCCGTACGCCTTCGTGATCCTGTTCGCGACCCTGGCCACGCTGGCCCTGCTCCGGCTGCTCGAGGCGCCCGGGCCGGGCCGGGCGGCCGGGTACGCGCTGTGCGTGCTGCTGGTCGGCGCCGCGCACCTGGTCGCCGTGCTGCTGGTCAGCGCGCACGCGGTGGCGGTGCTGCGCACCCGTCGACGGCGGGCATTGATCGCGTGGTCGGTCGGGTGCGTGGCCGGGCTGCTGGCGCTGCTCCCACTGGCGTTGGCCGGCGCCGGCCAACGCGACCAGGTGACCTGGATCCCGCGGGCGACCTGGGTGGCGCTGGCGAGTACCCCGGAAACGATCTTCGGGGCCGGCGCGGTGGGCGGGGCGCTGGTGCTGCTGGCCACGCTCGCCGCCAACCGCCGCCCGGCCACCGTGCTGCTGGCGGCCTGGGCACTGCTGCCGGCGCTGGCGCTGTTCGTGCTCGCCCAGGTCGCCGACCTGTACTGGCCCAGGTACCTGCTGTTCACCCTGCCGGCCTGGGTGGTGCTCGCGGCGCGGGCGCTGACCGAGGGCGACCGGCCGGCGCACCGCTGGCGGGTGGTCGCGGTACTCGGCGTCATCGCGGTGCTCGCCGCCCCGGCGCAGGCGGCCATCCGCCGCCCGGCCGGGCACCTGCACGCCACCGCGGCGGCCGGCGGCATCATCACCGCCAACGCCCGCCCCGGCGACGCCTTCGCGGTCGCCCTGGACGAGGCCCCGGAGCCGTGGGAGGCGCGCGACATCGTGGCCCGGTACGTGCCGGCCGACCGCCGACCGACCGACGTCTTCGCCACCAGCCCACAGCGCACCGACGGTCGGCTGCTCGCCACCGAGTGCGCCGACCTGGCCGGCTGCCTGGACCGGACGGACCCGGCACGGATCTGGGTGATCCGCTTCGAGGCCAAACCGGACCCGCTGCGCGACATCGGCCCCGCCAAGGAAACGCTGCTGCGCGACCGCTACACGGTGGAGAAGGTCTGGCTGCTGCGCGGCCTCACAGTCGCCCTGCTGGTCCGCAGCTGACGCCTGCCCGGCCCGCCCGCCGCACCTGACTCCGCCGTTGCTGATCTAGCGGCCGGTCAGGAGCGGACGACTATGTCGTCGGGGGGTGGTGGTTCGGGTAGGCCTGCGCGGTGCGCGAGCAGGTGCCGGATGCCGGTGTTGAGGACCGCCACGGTCGGGACCGCCACCAGCGCGCCGATGATGCCGGCGAGCACCGAGCCGGTGGCGATCGCGGTGATCACGGCGAGTGGGTGGATGGCCACCGCCCGGCCCATGATCACCGGCTGCAGGACGTGCCCCTCCAACTGCTGCACCCCGATCACCAGGATCAGCACCGCGATCGCCCAGCCCGGCCCCTTGGTCACCAGCGCCACCAGGACCGCCACCGTGCCGGACAGGGTGGCGCCGATGATCGGGATGAACGCGCCCAGGAAGACCAGCGTGGCCAACGGGAACGCCAGGTCGATCCGCATGATCGCCAGGCCGATGCCGATGCCGAGCGCGTCGATGAAGGCGACCAGCACGGTGGCCCGCACGTAGGCGGTGAGGCTGCGCCAGGCCTGCTCGCCCGCGTTCGCCATCGGCTCGCGGGCTTGGCGGGGCAGCAGGCTGACGAAGAAGTACCAGATCCGCCGGCCGTCGCGGAGGAAGAAGAAGGTCGAGAAGATCACCAGGAAGAACGAGAACAGCACGGCGATCACGGTGGTGGCCGTGGTCAGCGCGCCCGAGGTGACCGTGGACTGGTGGGTCTTGACCCATTCGGTCAGCGTGTCCAGGGACGAGTTGAGCTGCTTGTCGGACAGGTGCAACGGGCCGCGCTGGAGCCAGTGCTGGATTTTGCCTACGCCGTCCTTCGACTTGTCCGCAAGATCCGAGGCCTCGTTGACGAACTGGTTGACGATCAGCGTCATCACCCCCGCGATGATCGCCAACCCGCCGACCATCACCACTGCCACCGCCAGCGACCGGTTGAAGTGCAGCACCCGGGTCAGCCAGGACACCGCCGGCAGGAACAGGGCGGTGAGCAGGAGCGCGATCAGGATCGGGACGACCACCTCGTGCAGCTTGCCCAGCGTCCACAGCACCGCCGCCGCACCCAGCAGGATCGCCAGCACCCGCCAGGCCCAGGCAGCGGCCACCCGCACCGGCCGGGGCACCTGGGTGTCGTCCCGGGAGCTGGTAGGGAGCTGGGCGGTAATGACCGGCTCCGGCGCGGGCGGCTCCGGGTCGGGTCCGAGCAGGTCGGACAGCGACGGCTCGTCGTCGTCCGGGGCGGCGTCCGGCCGGCGGCCCGCCGCTGCCGCCGCGCGTACCCGCTGCGTTATTCGAGACAGCCGTCCCACGCCACACCCCCACCACCCGCCGTTGTGACACCACCGTACCCACCTGACGCAGTCCTTACCCCTACCCGTGCGGCGTTGGCCGTGCTCCGGCTGTACGTTTCTCCGGTGAGCACCACCGACACCGAGTCCGGTCTGCCGATCCGACTGCTGCACGACCGGGTGCTGGTCAAGATGGACGGTCGCGAGGGCGAGCGCCGCAGCAGCGCCGGCATCGTCATCCCGGCCACCGCCTCGATGGGGCGGCGGCTGTCCTGGGCCACCGCGGTCGGCGTCGGCCCGCACGTGCGCGCCGTCTCGGTCGGCGACCGGGTGCTGTTCGACCCGGACGAGCGCTCCGAGGTGGAGTTGCAGGGCCGCGACTACGTGCTGCTCCGCGAGCGCGACGTGCACGCGGTAGCCGCCAACCGGGTCGAACCGGACGCCACCGGCCTGTACCTCTGACCCACGTCCCGCTTGAGCGCCGCCGGTCAGCGCCAGCGGGGGACCGGGGTGCCGGCGACGATCACCGGCACCGGCACCACCGGGTGCACGGGTTCCGCCACCGGCCGGACCTGACCGTCCGGGAAGGTGACGTGGTAGCGGGCGCCGTCCCAGCGGGCCATCGGGGTACCGGCGTCGCGGCCGGCGAACACCGCCCGGTACCCGGCGAGCTGGTCGAGTAGCCGGCGCTCCTCCTGTGCTGACCGGGCCAGCGCGGTGGGATCGGTGTCCAGCCCGCGCACCAGCCCGTCACGTAGCAGCGCCAACTGGGTCGCGGCGAACTGGTACCCGCGCATCGCGGCCGCCCCGTGCTCGCCGGCCACCCGGCGCGCCCACAGCCGGGCCGACTGCCGCCGGCCGAGGGTGGACAGCGCCGCCAACTCGGGCGGGGAGATCCAACCGGCCCGCACGTAGGGCACCAGCATCCGCTGGGTGAGCCCGCCTTCCCAGGAGCGCAGCCAGAGCGCCAGGCCGACGGCGCCCAGGAAGATCGGCACCATCACCGAGAAGTACCCGTAGAGCAGCACCACCTGCGCCTTCTGCGCGAGCACGGTCATCCCGTTCCAGGAGCCGTGCAGGGTCATCGCGGTGAGCCAGCCGAGCACCGGCGCGGCAAAGCGCAGCCACGTCCGGTTGGTACGGGCGGCTATCCCCAGCCCGATGCCGGTCATCGTGGTGAACAGCGGGTGCGCGAAGCCGGAGAGCAGTACCCGCAGGAAGAACACCAGCACCAGGTCGCGGGCGCCGCCCGCGGTACCGCCGTGCTGCGCCCCCTCGGCGTAGCCCTTGCCGCCCAGGTAGAGGATGTTTTCCACCATGGCGAAGCCGGTGGCTGAGAGTCCGCAGTAGACGATGCCGTCGACCACCCCGGAGAACGCCTTGCGCCGGGTGACCAGCAGCAGGATCAGCGGTCCGAGCGCCTTGAGCGTCTCCTCGGTGATCGGGGCGGTGACCACCGCGACCCAGTTGTCCGACCAGCCCTGGGCTGCGAAGAGGTCGGAGAGCTGGGTGTTGACGAACAGCGCGCCGAGGGTGGCGATGCAGGAGCCCCAGCCGAGCATCAACACCAGATAGCGGATCGGCGACGGCTCGTAGCGGTCCAGCCAGACGAAGCAGCCGACCAGGACCGGGACCGGGACGATGGCCGCCACGATGCCGATGATCAACGCGGTCAGCCCGATGTGGTACCCGACGTAGACCAGCAGGCCGATCAGGCAGGCGGCGAAGACCAGGGGGATGACGACCAGCCAGACGATCCGCTTCCAGTCGAACCGGCGCGGCGGCGGCGGACCGGCCACCGGGCTGCCGGTCGGCGTGCCGAACCCGGGCATCGGCGCGGGCGCGTACCCGAGGCTGGCCAGGGTCTGCTCGGTGGCGGCCCGGTCGGCGCCGGCCCCGATCGGCGGAAAGTGCACCGGCCCCGGGTACTGCTGCGCCCCGGGCACCGGCCCGCCGCCGGGCGGTGGCGGGTACGGGGACGGCTGCTGCGTCATGCGGCACAGCGTACGACGCCGCGGCCGGCTCAGTTCCTGCGCGCGGCAGCCCGGCGGATCAGGCGCTCGGCCTGCTTGCGCTCGTACCCGCAGGCGAGCAGCAGGTCGGTGCCGATGGCGCGTACCTGGGCGACCAGCACGCTGCCGTGGAAGCCGACCCCCGAGCGGTACGCGATGCCGGCCAGCACCACCGCCGCCGTGGTCAACTCGGGTGAGTGCGACGGCTGCCGGCCGCCGGCCAGCTCCGTCTCCAGCTGCCGGATCGCCTCGGCCAGCACCCGGATGGACGCGACCAGCTCAACCGGCTCGTCCTCGCCGTCGCGGATCAGCGTGACCGACCGCCGCAGCAGCACCTTGGCGTTCTGCACCGCCTGCTCAAGGTGCGGGGCAGCCTCGATGTAGCGGGCCAGCGGGGCCTTGGTGTGCCAGCGCACCGGGGCCAGCTTGGACGTCTCCACCGACTCTTCCAGCTGGTCGTGGAAGTGCTCCAGGGTGGCGCCGCTGCCGTCGAGTTCGGCCTGCACCGCACCGGCGGCCTCCGCGTCCTCGGCGGCGATCGCCGCGGCGACCCGGGTCAGCGCGTCGGCCAGCCCGTTGACCAGCGGACGGGTTGCCCGACGGGTCCGGGTCAGCGGGTTGACCTGCAACAACAGCACCATCACCAGCAGCCCCGTGACACCGCCGATGAGGGCGTCGACGAACCGGCTGTAGTAGAGGCCGCCGGTCTGGGTGGGCAGGGTGACCACCAGCACCGCCGAGGAGGCGGCCTGGGCGATCAGCGTCGGGCTGCCGCCGAGGAACGCGGCGACCAGGATGGCCGCCGCGACCACCAGCGAGATCTGGATGAAGCCGGTGCCGATGACGTAGACCACGGCGTCCCCGAGCAGGATGCCGGTAGCCACTCCGACCAGCAGTTCGACGCCCCGACGCAGCTTCTGCCCGACCGAGGAGTTGAGCACGATCACGGCGGCGATCGGCGCGAAGAACGGGCGCGGCCGGTCCAGCAGCTCGTGCGCGATGAACCAGGCCAGTCCGGCGGAGACGCCGGCCTGCAGGGCGAGCAGCAGCATGCCGCGGGCCCGCCGGACCCGGCGGAACATGCTCTCCTTGCCCCGGTTGCCCAGGTCGGTGATGGTGGCCGGCGTGACCATGCTCCGAGACTAGGGGCCCACCCGCCGGCCCCAGCGGCAATCGGCTGACCTGCAAACCCCCGGGGTCAGTCGGCCGCCGGGCAGGCCGGCGGGTCGGGGTCGAGCAGGGCCGCGAACAGGTCGCCGTGCCGGGCCACCCGGTCCAGGAGCCGATCGGCGGGTACCGGCGCCAGCCCGCCGGCCGCCACCTCGTCCCAGGTCAGCGGCGCGGAGACGGTGGGCTGCGGCTGGGCGCGCAGCGAGTACGGGGCGACGGTGGTCTTCGCGGCGCTGTTCTGGCTCCAGTCGATGAACACCTTGCGCGGCCGCAGCTGCTTGGCCATCCGGGCGGTGATCAGCTTCGGGTGCTCGCGGGCCAGCTCCTCGGCGACCGCCTTGGCGTACCCGGAGACCTGCTCGGCGCTGCGCGAGCCGTCCAGCGCGCACATCAGCTGCATGCCCTTGCGCCCGGAGGTCTTCGGCAGCGCGGCCAGCCCGTCGACGGCCAGCCGGTCCCGCAGCAGCACGGCGACCTGCGCGCACTCGGCCAGCCCGGCCGGCGCGCCCGGGTCCAGGTCGAGGACCAGCCGGTCGGGGTAGGCGTGCTGGTTGTCGCCGGAGCCGATCCGCCACTGCGGTACGTGCAGCTCCAGCGCGGCCAGGTTGGCCAGCCAGACCAGGGTGGGCAGGTCGTCGGCGACGACGAAGTCGAGCTCCTCGCGCTTCATGGTGGAGCCGGGTACCGGCAGCCGGGCCAGCCGTACCCAGGACGGGGCGCCCTGCGGGGCGTTCTTCTCGAAGAAGCTGTTGGCGTTGACGCCGTTGGGGTACCGGATCCGGGTGAGCGGCCGGCCGGTCAGGTGTGGCAGCAGGACAGGGGCCACCCGGGTGTAGTAGTCGATCACTTCGCCCTTGGTGAAGCCGGTCGCCGGGTAGAGCACCTTGCCCAGGTTGGACAGCTCCAGCTGGACCCCGTCGACCTGTACCCGGATGCGCTGCGGCTCAGCCATCGGCCTCTCCGGGGGACTTGTCGGGGCGGATCCGCAGGAAACGCGGGAAGCGCAGCCGGCCGTCCGGGGTGCGCTGGCCGTACTTGACCTCGACGACCAGCTCCGGCCGGACCCAGGTGGCGTCCTTGGCGTCCTCGCGGGCCAGCGGCTGCGCGAACGGCGACGCGGCGGCCTCCAGCGGGCCGAGCGCGGCGAGCAGCGCCCGCTCACTGGCCGCGGAGATGCCGCCGCCGACCCGGCCCCGGTACTCCAGCCGGCCGTCCGCGCGCGGGTACGCCGACCAGCAGGGCACCGAGTCGGCGGGCGCCCGGCCGCCAGCCGCCGACCACGAAGTCGCCGGTCGCCTCCAGCTTCACCTTGACCCAGTCGGGCGTCGCGCACGCCGGGGCGGTAGGTCGAGGTCGAGCCGCTTGGCGACGACGCCCTCCAGGGCGTACTCGGTGGCGGCGGCCAGGGTGGCCGGGCCGTCGGTGAACCACGGCGGCACCAGCCAGTGGCCGCCGGCCAGGCGGCAGCTCGCCGAGTCGGGTGCGGCGCTGCGCGTACCCCCGGGTGGTCAGGTCTTCGCCGTCCAGCCGGAGCAGGTCGAAGATCATGAAAGTCACCGACCGGGTGGCGGCCAACCGCGCGGCGCGGCCCGCCTCGCGCACGTGCATCCGCTCGGCGAGCGCGGTGAAGGAGGGCCGGCCGTGCTCGTCGAGCAGCACGATCTCGCCGTCCAGCACGGCGTCGGGGCAGCGCGGCGGCCAGTCCGGCCAGCTCCGGGTAGCCCGCGGTGATCTCCGCGCCGCTCCGCGCCCAGAGCCGTAATCGCTGGTCAAAGGTGCTGGCGAGGGCCCGGACGCCGTCCCACTTGAACTCATACCCCCAGCCCGGACCGGTGGGCAGCGGACCGGGGGTGGCGAGCATGGGCGCGCCGGGCACTTTTGCAGCCTATCCTTGGTGCATGCGTGCCATCTGGAAAGGCGCGGTCTCGTTCGGGCTGGTATCGATCGGGGTGAAGCTCTTCTCCGCGACCGAGGAGAAGGACATCCGCTTCCACCAGGTGCACCGGACCGATGGCGGGCGCATCAAATACAAGCGGACCTGCTCGGTCGGACGGCGAGGAGGTCTCCTACGACGACATCGCCAAGGGGTACGACCTCGGCGGCGGCGAGATGGTGATCCTCACCGACGACGACTTCGCCGACCTGCCGCTGACCTCGTCCCGGGCGATCGAGGTGCTGGAGTTCGTGCCGGCCGAGCAGGTCGACCCGATCCTCTACGCCAAGGCCTACTACCTGGAGCCCGAGGGCACCGCCACCAAGCCGTACGTGCTGCTGCGCGACGCGCTGCTGGACTCCGACCGGGTGGCGATCGTCAAGGTGGCGCTGCGCCAGCGCGAACAGCTCGCCACCCTGCGGGTGCGCGACGACGTACTGGTGCTCAACACGATGCTGTGGCCCGACGAGGTACGCGCCGCCGAGTTCGCCTTCCTCGACGAGGACATCACGGTACGCAGCCAGGAGCTGGCGATGGCCAGTTCGCTGATCGACTCGATGACCGGCGACTTCGACCCCGACCAGTACACCGACGAGTACCGGGCGGCGCTGCAGGAGGTCATCGACGCGAAGGTGGAGGGGCGTGAGGTGGTCGCCCCGGCCGAGGAGGAGGCCGCGCCGACCGGCGCCATCGACCTGATGGCCGCGCTGCGCGCCTCGGTGGACCGGGCCCGGCAGTCCCGTGGCGAGTCCCGCGAGGACCGCGAGCCGGTCGAACCGACCCCGCTGCACACCGCCCCGTCGGCCCGCAAAGCCGCCGCGAAGAAGGCGACGGCCGCCAAGGCCACCACCGCCGCGAAGAAGACCGCTGCAGGCGGGAAGAGCACCGCGGCGAAGACCACCGCCGCGAAGAAGGCCGAGCCGGCGAAGAAGACCGCCGCCCGCAAGACCGCCGAGCCGACGAAGACCACCGCCAAGCGGAGCACCACCGCCAAGAAGGCGGCCCCCGCCAAGAAGACAGCAGCCCGCAAGTCGGCCTGAACACCGGAGGCCCCGAGCGTGGAGATCACGATGCAGATCTCCGAATGTGAAGTGCCGCTGCATATCCGGGGATCTGATCGTGATCTTGCCGGTTCCCTCCTGGGCACCCGCGACCGGGCTTTTGGGTGTTTGCCGTGGCTGGGTACCCTTCCTCACCATGAGCTACCCGCAGAACCCCCGCCCCCCGGGTACGACCCGCGGGTCGGCCAGCAGCCCATCCCCCAGCAGGGCTACCCGCAGCAGCCCCCGCCCCAGCAGGGCTACCCCCAGCAGGCCCCGCCCCAGGGCTACCCCCAGCAGGGCCATCCGCAGCAGGGCTACCCGCAGCAGGCCCCGCCGCAGCAGGGGTACCCGCAGCAGCCGGTTCCGCAGCAGGGGAACTGGAACGACCCCCGGGTCGCGCAGCAGGCGGCGCAGGCGGTCGGTACCCCGCAGCACGCGGGCGGCGGCACGCTGTTCACCGAGCCGGTACTGGTGGTGAACCAGAAGGCCAAGATCATTGAGGTCACCAACCAGTACACCGTCTACAACCAGGCCGGGCAGCCGGTCGCGCTCGGTGAACGAGGTCGGCCAGAGCGGGCTGCGCAAGGCGTTCCGGCTGCTGACCAACTACGACCAGTACCTCACCCACCGGTTCGAGGTGCGCGACGGCAACGGCCAGCCGCTGCTCAACGTCGTCCGCCCGGCGAAGCTGATGAAGTCACGGGTGATCGTGAGCCGGCCGGACGGCACCGAGGTCGGCCAGATCGTCCAGCAGAACGTCTTCGGCAAGATCAACTTTGCCCTGCAAGGCGCCGGACGGCCAGCCACTCGGCGAGATCCGGGCGCAGAACTGGCGGGCCTGGAACTTCCTGATCTTCGACGCCGCCGGCAACGAGGTCGCCCAGATCACCAAGACCTGGGAGGGCTTCGCCAAGGCGCTCTTCACCACCGCCGACAACTACGTCGTGAAGATCCACTACGCGCTGCCGGACCCGCTGCTGACCCTGGTGGTGGCCTCCGCCCTCACCGTCGACACCGCACTCAAGCAGGACGAGAAGTAGTCGATCACCGACCCGATCCCCGCCCGGTCCGGGCGGGGACGGGCCGCGATCAGTCCCAGCCCCCGGTGACCGGGCTGGCGAACTTGCCGGTCGGGTCGTAGCGGTGCCGTAGCTGCGTGAAGTCCGCCCAGCGCGGATAGCGCCGCAGCGAGCTGCTCGGCGTCGAAGTGGTGCAGCTTGCCCCAGTGCGGCCGGGGCTGGAACGGTGCCAGCACCCGCTCCAGGTCGACCAGTACCGCCTGCACCGCGCGCTCGTCCGGTTGCCAGGTGAAGTGCAGCGCCACACAGTCACGCTGGTACGCCATCGACAGCCACAGCTCGTCGGCGGCCACCGTACGGACCTCGCTGATCTGCAACACCGGGCGAGACCAGCGGACCGAGCTGGGCCACCGCCGCGAGTGCCGCCGGGGCCGACTCGACCGGCAGCAGGTATTCCGACTGCAACTCCTTGCCGGCGCTCGGCGTGAACTCCAGCCGGAAGTGCGGCAGCCGCTGGTACCAGGGGCCGGGCTCGCCGAGCTGGTCGGTGCACGGCTCCGGCGAGCATGCCGGGCACCGGGTGCCGGGGGCCGTCCGCCAACTCCGCGCCCAGCCACCGGGCCGGCGGTTCCGCGCCGGTACGCCGCTTCACCCAGACCTGGCCGAACGCAGGCCCGGACCAGTCGGTGAAGGCGCTCACGCTGTAGCCGGCCCCGAACACCTCGGCAAAACCGGCGAAGTGCCCGGTCAGCCGCTCGGCCGGCAACCCGTCGTAGACGTACTGCTCCACCTCGAACGTCGGCTCGACGGCCAGTGTCAGGTCGGCCACCACACCGAGCGCGCCGAGGTTGACCACCGCGCCGGCGAAGTCCGGGTGCTCCCGCTCCAGCTTGACCAGGTCGCCGGAGGCGGTGACCAGGCGCAGCGCGGTGACGGCGGCGGCCAGGCTCTGGTTGCGCCGGCCGGAGCCGTGGGTCGCGGTGGCCACCGCCCCGGCCACCGTCAGGTGCGGCAGCGACGCCAGGTTCGCCAGCGCGTACCCGCGCCGGTGCAGGAACGGGGCCAGCTCCCCGTAGCGCACCCCGGCCGCCACCGTGACCGTGCCACCGGCCGGGTCCAGCTCCAGGATCGGCGGCAGGCCGGCGAGCGAGACGAGGTCACCGGCGCCATCGGCCACCGCGCTGAACGAGTGCCCGGCGCCCACTGCGTGGATGCGCTCCGCCCGGCGTACCAGCGAACGCAGCTCGTCCACGGTGGAGGGTCGGTGCCAGCGCTGCCCGGTGAAGGTGAGGTTGCCCGCCCAGTTGGTGTTCACCCGCCCACCGTACGCACGTCCAGGTCGCCGTCCGCGTACTGGGAGCGGACCTGCTTCTTGTCGAACTTGCCGACGCTGGTCTTGGGTACCGTCTCGACGAACGCCCAGCGCTCCGGCAGTTGCCAGCGGGCCACCCGGCCACCCAGGAAGTCGCGCAGCTCGTCGACGGTGGCCTGCGATCCTTCGCGGAGCACCACGGTGGCCAGCGGTCGCTCGTCCCAGCGCTCGTCGGGTACCCCCACCACGCACGCCTCCAGCACCGCCGGGTGGGCCATCAGCGCGTTCTCCAACTCCACCGAGGAGATCCACTCGCCGCCCGATTTGATCACGTCCTTGGCCCGGTCGGTGAGGGTCAGGTAGCCGTCCGCGCTGACCGTGCCGACGTCGCCGGTGCGCAGCCAGCCGTCGCGGAACTTCTCCGGGTCGGGTTCGTCGTCACCGAGGTAGCCGGCGGTGACCCAGGGGCCGCGTACCTCCAACTCGCCGACCGTGTCGCTGCCCGCCGGTACCACCTCGCCCAGCGGGTCCACGATCCGCGCCGCCACCGCCGCCGGAAACAACCCCTGGGTGTACCGGTACGCCCAGGCCTGCTCGCCCTCGACGCCCGCCGGCGGCCGGGAAACCGTGCCCAGCGGCGACATCTCGGTCATCCCCCAGGCGTGGATGATCTCGATGCCGTACCGCTCCGAGAACGCCCGCATCAGCGAAGGTGGGCACGCTGACCCCCCGACGACCGCCTCCTTCAGCGAGGACACGTCGGTGGGGTGGGCGTCCAGGTAGGCGAGCAGGTCGGTCCAGATCGTCGGCACCGCGCCGGCCAGCGTCGGCCGTTCCGTCTCGATCATCTGCGCCAGCGGCGCGGCCTGCAGGAACCGGTCCGGCATGATCAGCGATGCGCCGGACATGAACGCCGCATACGGCAGCCCCCAGGCCATCGCGTGGAACATCGGCACGATGGCCAGCTCCCGGGCGTGCCCGGTGAGGCCGAACGCCTGGTTCATGCAGACCTGCATGGAGTGCAGCCAGATGGACCGGTGCGAGTAGGCGACCCCCTTGGGGTTCCCGGTGGTACCGGAGGTGTAGCAGAGCGCCGCCGCGTCCCGCTCGTCCACCACCGGCCAGTCGTAGGACTCCGGCTTGCCGGCCAGCAGCGTCGCGTAGTCGTGGTACGCCTTGTCCGGCGCGACCGCGAGCAGCGGCGCGGGGTCGCCACCGCCGACCACCACCACATGCTCCACAGTGGACAGCTCGGCGAGCACCCGGGCCAGCAGCGGGATCAGCGTGCTGTCGACGAGCACCACCCGGTCCTGCGCGTGGTTGGCGATGTAGGTGAGCTGGTCGGGGAAGAGCCGCAGATTGAGGGTGTGCAGCACCGCTCCCATGCTCGGGCACGGCCAGGTAGGCGACCTGGTGTTCGGCGTTGTTCCACATGAACGTGGCGACCCGCGCGTCACCGCTCACGCCGAGGTCGTCGCGTAGCGCGTGAGCCAGCCGGGCGGCGTCGCGGCCCACCTCGGCGTAGCTCATCCGGCGTGGGGCTGCGCCGGTCCAGGTGACGATCTCCGACTCGCCGTGCACGGTGCTGCCGTACTCGAGCAGCCGGGATACCTGCAACGGGAGGTCCATCATGGTGCTCCGCATGATCGCCACCGTAGTGGCGGCCGTCACATTTGTTAAGGGCATGTGTCGGCGCAGGCCACCGCGATGATGCCCGATCGGGGGCTTCGCGCGGCACGCTAGGGTGTCCAGGACAGCTACGACTGTCGATGCGCACGAACCCTCCCCGGGGCTGTGGCAGTACCCGTCGCAGCCCGCGACCACGACTCGGAGCGCGCCTTGAAGTACCCGCCGCCGAAGGCATGGCAGCCGCAGGAATACCCGACCACCGACCCGTCCGCGGCCGCCGCCGCGCCACCACCGACCACCGCCAGCGCGGGCTCGCCGGCGGCCACCGGGGCGGAGGATGTGCCGGCCGGCCGGCCACGCGAGCTGGGTCGGGCGATCTGGTGGGGCGCACTCGCCGCCGCCGTCCTGGCCGTGCTGATTGTCACCATCGCCGTGCTGCGCAGGGACGTCGGCTCGGACGACCGGCCGCAGACCGTCGCGGCCGGCACCGCCGTCGCGGTCACCATCCACGGAGCTCAGGGCCGGGTCAACGTCACCGACGCCCGGGTCCTCACGCCCGGTCTGATCGTCTTCACGGTCACCTTCTTCTGCGCCGAGGGCACCCTGGAACCGAACTCGCTGGACCTGCAGCTGCGCGACGGCAGCGGCAAGACCTACAACCGCGGATACCCCACCGACGTCCGGCAGTTCCACTCGGCCCGACTGCTCCCGCAGGACACCATCACCGGCGACGTGGTCTTCGAGGCCCCCGAGTCGGTGCTGCACGGCGGCACCGTCGAACTCCGTCCCGACCTGCACGTGGTCGCCGTCTGGACGCTCGGCTGAGCCGGCCCCGCTGCCGAGCGCCCGGGTGGATGTCCGTGCCGTCGATCTCGGTGACGAGCTGGGGGTACCCGCGGTACGGGCGTAGCTCAGTGTCGGGTGGTCCAACTCCTTAGAACGGAATACCTCGCTCCGCTTACTTTTGCAGAGCGGAACGATCCGTTCCACTGCTAACCTGAACGCATGCCGAAGTCGCCCCGCGCCGCCGTGGCCACCACCGCCCCTCCCCCCGCCACCAGCGCCGATCCGGCCGAACCGGGCCTGGCCGGACGGAAGAGCCAGGCCGCCCGCAACGACACCCGCATCCTCGACGCCGCCCGGGAGGTGTTCCTGGCCGACGCCAAAGCACCCATCGCGGCCGTCGCCGAACGGGCCGGCGTCGGCATCAGCGCCCTCTACCGGCGCTACCCGAGCAAGGAGCACCTACTCCGCCAGCTCTGCCACGACGGCCTACGCACCTTCATCGCCACCGCGCACGCCGCGACCGCGGAGCCCGACGGCTGGCGAGCGCTCCGGATCTTCCTACCGGGCTCGTCGACGCCGACGTGCACTCGCTCACCGTGCAGCTCGCCGGCACCTTCACCCCGACCGCGGAGATGGGCGCCGACGCCCAGCGGGCCAATGAACTCGCCGCCCAACTCGTGGCCGGCGCGCACGCCCAGGGCCGGCTGCGCGCCGAAATCGTCACCGCCGACGTCGGGCAGGTGCTGGAGGCGTGCGCGGCGATCCGGGTACCCGACCCGCAACGCACCGCCGAACTGCGCCGCCGGCTCCTGGAGATCATCCTGGCCGGGCTGTCCGCAGCCGGTGACGAGCCGCTACCCGGCCCGCCGCCCCAGCCCGGCGAAGCGAACTGGCGCTGGTCACGTCGCCCTGCCTGACACCCATCCCCGGGGGGCGACACCGGGCCAGGTGATCAGCCATGATGCAGCCATGCCCCCGGCCGACGAACCACAGATCGAGTTGGACCGGGTACCCGCCGCGGACGTCGTCGAATTCGGGGGTACCCGACGACAGCCGCCACCGTGGCGTCGACTCATCCTGCCGGCCATCCTGGTGCTCGCGGTGATCGCGGCAGCCGTCACGGCGTACACCCGAAACGGCCATCCGGCCGCCGCTCCCCCGTCGACGAGCCCGACCCCCGCGGCGCAGACCGGCAGCGCGACCGCGAGCAGCTCACCCAGCCCGGCCACCGGACCGGTCACCAAGATCCTCGGTGGTCCGTTGCTCGGCATCACCGACCGCTGGGAGCTCTTCGGCTACACCGGCAACATGCTGGTCCGGATCCAGCCGGCCGCCGGGCGGCTGACCCAGACGCCGGTCCCCAGCCTCGCCAGCTCCGGGTCGGTCGCGCTGATCGTCACCGACCGGGCCGTGGTGGTCCGGCCACTGGACCGGGTCAACGGCTACCTCGTCCCCGACGACCAGCCGGCGATCGCGCTCAGCGGGCCGCTCGCCGAGGGCTCGCGGGTGCTGCCCGGCCCGCGCGCCGGCACGATCTGGGTCGAACACGACGGCGGCTCCCTGCAACTGGTCGGCCCGGACGGCAAGACCACCGGCGAACAACTCACCGTGCCGGTCGCCATCCAGTCCTACACGGTGCCCGACGGTCGGGGGTACGCGCTGGCCATCGGTGTCGGCGGGGTCTACTCGGTACGCCCGTCCGGCGTGCACCGGATCACCACCGGCGTGCTGCTGGCAGTCGGGCCGACCGGCTGGCTGACCCTGGACTGCGACGCCGTCGGCGCCTGCGAGGCGACCATGACCGACTCCGGCACCGGGTCCTCCCGGCGCATCCCGAGCTGGACCAAGAACAACCTCAACGCTTTCTCCCCGGGCGCGCTGTCCCCGAACGGCAGGTACACGGCGGTGCTCGACCCGTCCGCCGGCCTATCCACCCTCGTCCTGGTCGACGTCGCCACCGGCAACCCCCGCAAGATACCCGTGCAACTGGATCCGGAGACCTACGGCGACCTGGCCTTCGCCTGGACACCGGACAGCCGCTGGCTGCTCTACCCCGACCGCGAAGGCAGCATCCAGGCACTCGACCCGACCACCGGGATCAGCACCGTACTGATCGGCAGCCTGCCCCGGATCACCCAACTGGCCCTGCGCCCCGCCCCGGCCCCCTGACCGCTACCCGGTGTGTCGCCAGTTCTGGCAGTCCTTGGTGACGAAGGTGTCGCCAGCGGCGAGCGTGATGGTCGTCGCCAGGATCGACACGGTGAGCTGGATGGCCTGGTGCCCGTTGATGCTGTACGTGCAGACGTTCAGGGAGAGCAGCGGTCCCGCCGTCGTCCACTTCCCGGCCGCGATGTCGACCCCCACCCGGTAGCTGCCGGTCCCCACCGGCCCACTGGATCCGCCGCCGCCACCGCCCCCGCCGCCCCCGCCGCCTGTGCCGCTGCTCGGGGTGGCGTTGCCGCCCGATCCACTGCCACCGCCGGTCCCGTCCACCGCCGGTCCCGTTCCCGCCGCCGGTCCCGTTCCCGCCGCCGCTGCCCGATCCCCCGCCGTCACCGGCGTTTCCGCCGCTACCCCCGCCGCTGCCGCTCCCGCCACTACCCTCACTGCTGCTGCCGCCGGTGGCCGTGCCGGTGCCGCCGGTCGCCGATCCCGGGCCGGATGCGGTGGCGCCCGGCTCCCCCATGTTCGTCAGTCCCTGGCCCCGGCCGAGCGCGTCGAAATGCCGGACACGGTGCAGCACCGCCCAGGTCAGTACCGCCGCCCCGACCAGGAGCAACGCCGCCAGCACCGCCACCGCCCGGCGCTGGCCCGGGTTCGCGGTCACGACCGACGCCCGGGTAACCGGACCACCGGCCACCACAGTGGACGGTCAACGACTCTGCGCGGCGATGTCATACTTCCGCTCCTCGCGTCCGTTCGAAGAGGCGGAACCGCCGAATCGCACCGGCCCCCGAAAGCCCGCCAGTCCTATACGTGGGACCTTACCGACCCCTCCCACACCCCGCTCGCCAAACGCGCCACGGACCGGCCCGCCCGGTCCCGATCGCGCTGAGCGCGTCCGAACTCGGCGTGGATACAGCTGGTACGGGTGCGATTCGTTGAAAGGCCCGGCTTCGTTCCGAATGGTTCAGGGGCGCCTCCGTGAAGATCACCGGGGATGCCCCTGAACGCTGACCCGCCTGAGAGAGTCGAACTTGCGACCTACGCACCTACGAGTGCGTCGTCTCGCTGGCGGGTGGTCCCGTGCCGATTGCCGCTGCGGGGCTCGGCAATGGACAGTCGGATGCGCACTTCAGGTAGCCGGTCCGACTGTTCCCGCCATCGCCGACGTAGAAGAAGACCAGGTAGACCAGGCCGTCTCCAGGCCGCAACGCATCGAGGTCGGGCCCGTCGAACTTCGCCGGTGCGCCGGCCAACTGGTCGAAGCTCAGGTGCACGGCCGTCATCTGGGACGGTGACTGTCCGGAGCCCTCCAGCGGTCCACGTCCCCGGTCCGTCGACCTGGCGAAGGGTCGATCGAACCCGATCGAGTTCAGGAAGTCCTGGAAGGGCTCGGGCGGGAGGTCGGTCGCAGCGAAGGCCCGATCGCCTGGAAGGTGATGAACCGCCGAGCAGGTGTCCGCCACGCCCCGTAGTTGACCTCAACGCCGCCGCCGCCCGGGTCGCGTCATCGCGAAATGGTTCAGCGGAGCCAGTAGCCGCTTCATGATGATCTCCATTGACGTTGAAGGCCCAGGTCATGATGGTTCCGCCGTGACCTGGGCCTTCGCCCTGAGCCGCCTGAGAGAGTCGAACTCTCGACCTACGCATTACGAGTGCGTCGCTCTGCCGACTGAGCTAAGGCGGCAACGTCACACGAGTGTACGCGACCCGCCCGCCGTCCCGTCCCCGGGTTTCGATGTGCCGCCGACTCACGTTTGTACCCCATTCGCCGTTCCTCCCGCCGCTTCGGGGGACCCCGCGGGCACCGTGATCCCGATAGCCTGCCGTCCGTGGAGTCTCTACCTCGCCCCACCAGCCTTGATCCACTAGAGCTGGGCTTCTCCCGACAGCAGCCGGTGGCCTGGCTGTCGCCGAGCCAGTTGGCCGGCACGGCCGTCCGGGTGGTGCTGTCCACCCAGTTCGGCGCCTACCTGGACAAGCGCGAGCTGCAGAACGCGCTGCCGGCCGACGTGTTCACCGACCACGCCGACGCCGAGGAGCTGTGGCTGGACTACGTGGCCGACCTGGGCGACGGGTTCGACGCGACGTACACGATCGCGTGGCTGCTGGGGCAGCCGAGCCTGAGTGTTGCCGGTGAGGAGCTGCCGCGCGGGCAGATCCTGCTGATGGGCGGCGACGAGGTGTACCCGACCGCGAACACCGAGCGGTACGAGGATCGCACCAAGGGGCCGTACCGGGCAGCGTTGCCGGTGTGCCCGGAGGAGGGGCAGCCGGACCTGTTCGCGGTGCCCGGCAACCACGACTGGTACGACGGCCTGACGGCGTTCCTGCGGCTGTTCGTGAAGAACGGCACGGACGCGATCGGCGGCTGGCGCAACCGGCAGGCCCGCTCGTATTTCGCCATGCAGTTGCCGCAGCGCTGGTGGCTGTTCGCGATCGACGCGCAGTTCGGCACTTACCTCGACGACCCGCAGATGCACTACTTCCTGCACGCCGCGAAGGGCCTGCGCCCCGGCGACAACGTGATCCTGTGCAACGCCACGCCCGGCTGGGTGGAGGCGGCGAACGATCCGAAGGCGTACGACACGATCGACTACTTCGTCCGCACGGTGCTGGAGAAGGCACAGGTCAACGTGCGGCTGATGCTCTCCGGCGACCTGCACCACTACGCCCGCTACGAAGGCGACGACCGACAGCTCATCACCTGTGGCGGCGGCGGGGCGTACCTGTTCCCGACGCACCAGTTGCCGCCGACGATCCAGGTGCCGCCGCCGGACAGCCGGGTCAAGCGCAAGACCGAGTCGCTGCCCTACCGGCTGCGGGAAACCTTCCCCAGCAAGGCGCAGTCGCGCGGGCTGGCTTCCGGCGTGTTCCACCGGCTGCCGTGGCGGAACAAGGGTTTCGTCGGGCTGATGGGCACGGTGCACGCGCTGTTCATGCTGTCCGTGCTCAGCCTGATCCAGAACGCGCGCGGTAACGAACAGAAGCTCTTCAGCATCCCCACCGGGCTGGTGGGGCTGGCGATCCTGATCGGCACCACCTTCTTCGCGATGCCACCGACCGAGGGGAAGGCCAAACCCAGACACTGGGTACTCGGCGTGACCCACGGGCTGCTGCACATCGCACTGTCCATTGTGGGCGCGTTCCTGTGGAACGAGACGCCGTTCGTGCACTGGGTATGGCCGCTGCCGGTGGTCACCGCCGCCCTCTACGGCCTGGCCGCCGGGATCGTCGCCACCCAACTCGTCTGCCTGTACCTGGTGGTCGCGGGGTACTTCAAGGTCAACCTCAACGAGCTCTTCGCCGGGCAGGGCATCGAGGACTTCAAGAGCTTCCTGCGCATCCGGATCACCCCGGACGGGCTGACGATCTACCCGATCGCGGTGAAACGGGTCAACCACGCCTGGCGCGCCGACCCCACCGCTGACCGGCACGCGCCCTGGGTCAAACCCGACAAGCCCATCTCGTACGCCCTGGTGGAGCCACCGATCCACCTGCCCACCCGGGTACCCGACCGGGTCTAGCGACTCAGCCGGCCACCCCGGCGACCACCCACAGGGTGAGCACGGCACAGAACTCGTTGCGGGCCTGCGCGGCGTCCAGGGCGTCGAACCAGCGCTCGCGGATCTTCGCGGGTACCACCTCCGCCTGCATCGGCAGGCTGCGGTCCAGGAACGGCAGCACTCCGGCGGCTTCCGCGACGGTCTCGAAGTAGAGGGTCAGCGGGGTCGCCTGCACGTCCCGTGCGCCGGCCCGGTACAGCCTGCGGCGCAGGGTGCGGCCCATGTTGCGGTGCGCCTGCGGCATCCGGGTGGCCTGGAACTCGCGTAGTCGGGCCACCAGGTCCTCGGGCGCGCCGTCGAAGGCCAGCGACTCCCAGTCGGTGTCGACGAGGACCACCCGGCCTCCCGGGCGGGTCACCCGGAGCAGCTCGGCGACGGCCTTGTCGGGGTCGGGCACATGCTGGAGTACCCGCTCGCAGCGCACCCCGCCGAAGGTGTCGTCCGGGAAGTCCAGTGCCGTCACACTGCCCTGCCGGTACTCGACCGCGCTGCCGTCGTCGCGTTCCCGGGCGGCGGCCACCAGGGTTTCGGAGAGGTCCAGGGCCACCACGTCGCCGTCGGGGGCCACCAGGGCGGCCAGTTGCCGGGCCACTTCACCGCCGCCGGCGCCCGCGTCCAGCAGCCGCTGCCCGGGGTGCACCCGGAGCGCGTCCAGCGCGAGTGCCCGTACCCGCTGAATTTCCGGGTTGGCGGCCATCTGCCGCAGCACTTCGACCAGCAGCACCGCCACGGCGGGTGGGGTCTGGTCGACCTCGGCGAACGGATTCGCCGGCCGGTCACGTTTGGCCATGCCCTGATTGTGCCGGTTCGCCTACTGGTAGCCGAACCGGGCCAGCGGTTCGACCAGCTCGCGCTCCTCGTAGGACAGGTGCGACAGCAGCGTGTCGGCCAGCACGTCGACGGCCGCGCGCAGACCGGCCACCGTGCCCTCGCCGCCGACCAGCGCGACCAGCGCCCGGTCCACCTCCTCGATCACCGCGTGGATCACGTGGTGCTCCTCGACCAGGCGGTCCAGCACCGGCGCGAGCTGCGGATCGGCCCGGCGCAGGTGCGGGAAGACGCCGATGTCCTCGAGCGTGTGGTGGGTGGTGACCACCCGGCAGTACGACTCGCAGTAGGTGCCGAGTGTCCAGTTGTTCTGCCGCAGCGTCATGGTGTGCAGCGCCGAGCGCGCCGCCCCGATCTCCAGGCTGCCCGCCTCCACCTGGCTGACCAGGTCGAACAGCTGGTCCAGCTCGCTGCGCAGATGATCGTGGATGTCCACCAGGTGCTGCCCGGAGGCCCGCTCGTGCGCCGTGTACTCCCGCCCGGCCCGCGGCCCGGGCCCGGCCGGCCGGGTCGACTCGTCCCACCGCCGCGCGTCACTGCGCCGCACCCCGTCATCCGGCGTCGGCGTGATCCCCAACGCCGCCGGAACCCGGCCCGCCCGGGAATCGACTGCGGCCCCGCCGAATCCGGCGTCCAGGTCGGCCCCGCCGGCGCCGGCGTCCAGGTCGGCCCGGTCGCTTCCGGCGTCAGCAGCGGGCGGCTGCCGGCCTGCCCGGCCGCGGTCCCGGGTGGGCAGGTGGCGTGGCGCGGGCGGCGGCGACCAGTTCGCGGACGTGCGGGGCGACCTCCTGGCCGAAGCGTTGGATGTCGGTCGGGTTGTCGCTGCCCAGGATGTAGCCGGAGATGCCCTGGTCGAGGGTCAACTGCGCGAGCTGCTCGGCCCACTGCCGGGGCGGCCCCGCGAGGAAGCCGGGGCCCGCGCCGAAGACGCCGGTGATGTTGTACAGCCGGCGGACGGCCGACGGCTCGCGGCCGGCCGCCTGCGCCGCCTCGTCGATCGTGCGCTGCATCTCCGGCAGCTTCGCCACGCCGGCGTAGCCGAGGCTGGGCAGCCAGCCGTCCGCCTGCGCGCCGGTCAACCGGAGCATCCGGGGGCCGTACGCGCCGAGCCAGATGCCGATGTCGTGGGCGGGTGCCGGGCCGGACTTCGCGCCGACCACCCGGTAGTGCGCGCCGTCCACCCGTACCGAGCGCTGACCGGCCCAGATCGCCCGGATCACGGAGATCGCCTCGGTGAGCGCGGCGACCGCCTCGCCGGGCGTGCGGCGCGGGCCACCGTTGGCGACGATCGCGTCCCAGAACGCGCCGGCGCCCAGCCCCAACTCGACCCGGCCGCCGCTGAGCAGGTCGAGGCTGGCCGCGCTGCGGGCCAGCACGGCGGGCGGGCGCAGCGGCAGGTTCGCGACGTTGAGCGAGAGCCGGACCCGCTCGGTGGCGGCCGCGAGGAATGACAGCAGCGTCCAGGCGTCCAGGAACGCCGGCTGGTACGGGTGGTCCTGCACGGTCACCAGGTCGAGCCCGGCCCGTTCGCGTGAGCTGGGCGAGCGCCACGACCGCGTCGGGGTCACCGGCTGCCGGGGTGAGGAAGGTTCCGAAGAGCAGGTCGTGCCCGTAGTCCGCCACGTCCACCGAACCTACCCGGGCGGATCATTCCTCGTAGCGCTCCGCGTACGCCTGTCGCGAGCCGCACACCGACGCCCGGCGAGCACGAGCAGCGCGACCCGTCGGCGTCCAGCCGGACCGTCACCGCGTCGCGGGGTACCGAGTGCCCGACCACCCGGCCCTCGCCCTCGGGCGTACTCACCCGGGTCCCGACGGCCGGCGCGGTCTCCTGAAACTGCTGGTACAGGGGGTGTTCGTACTTCAGACAGCACATCAGCCGGCCGCACGCGCCGGAGATCCGCAGCGGGTTGAGCGGCAGATCCTGGTCCTTGGCCATCCGGATGCTGACCGGCTCGAAGTCGGTGAGGAAGGTGGCGCAGCACAGGTCCCGTCCGCAGGAGCCGATGCCGCCCTGGACCCGGGCCGAGTCGCGGGCGGAGAGCTGCCGCAGCTCCACCCGGCAGTGCAGGGTGGCGCCCAGGTCGCGGACCAGGGCCCGGAAGTCGACCCGGTGCGGTGCGGTGAAGTAGATGGTGGTGCGGCCGCCGGACCCGCCGCCCGCCTCCAGCACGTGGTCGACGGCGACCACCCTCATCGGCAGGTTGTGCTCGCGGATCAGCCGCTTGGCGGCCACCTTCGCGTCGGCCTTGCGCTCGGCGCATCAGCTCGTCGCGGCGCAGGTCCTCGGTGCCGGCCACGCCCGACCAGGTGCGGGAAGCTGGAGGTGTCCTCGGTGACCCACTGCGCGGCCCAGACGCACTCGGCGACCTCGGGGCCGTCGTCGGTCGGCACCAGCACCCGGTCGCCGACCTTCACCTCGAAGCCGGCCGGGTCCAGGTAGAAGAGCCGGCCGTAGCGGTTGAAGCTGACCGCACAGAGCATCCCCATCGGCACACCTTAGCTCCGATCCGCGCCGCCCCGTCCCTAGCCTAGATCTCGATGGTGTGCGGGGTACCGGCCCCGGCAACCGGCTCGGCGGCCCGGTAGCCGACCTCGTCGAGCCGGCCGGCCCAGCGTTGCCGCAGCGCCTCGCCGGCCGCCACGCCGTCGAGCACCGCGCCGAGGACATGCCCCGCGATCGCGGCGGCGGCCGGTCCGACCGGACTCCCGGCCGTGGAAATGTCAGCCAGCCGCACGGTGGCTGCCTCGGTACTGGCCAGGCACTCGGCGACGGCGATGGCGACCTGTCGGCGGACTCCGGCGAGCCAGCCGGCCAGTTCCGCGCTGTAGTCAGCGGTGGCGGTCAGCCGCTCGGTGATCCGGTCGACCTGGCCGACCGCCGCCGACCACTGGGCCGCGAACTCGTCGGCGGCGTGCCCGCGCCAGGCGGCCGGGCCGGGGACGGCGTCGACCGCCCGGGACAGCGCGACCGACTCGGCGCGCACGTCGTCACCGGCCACCGTGAGCGCGGCCGGGTCGGCGCCGAGCAGCTGCGACAGGATTCGCCGGGGAGCGCGCCGGCCCGCCGCAGCAGCGGCCAGACCGGGTCGTCGGCGGGCGCGCCGGCCGAGGCCAGCGCCGCGTCCACCCGGTGCAGCAGGTCGAGGCCGGGCTCGGCGACCCGGTCCAGCAGGTCGCTCACTGCGCCTCCCCGAATCCGGTGTGGCTGGCGTGTTCGGCGTCGTCGTAGCGCTGCGCGGCGAGCCGCAGGTCGGCCGCGAGGCCGGTCAGCCGGGCACCGTGGGCGGTCACCTCACGCTCCCGGGCGGCCAGGGCGGCCTGGTAATCGGCGTGCAGCGCGGCGCCCGTGGCGAACAGAGCGCCGGGGCCGTCGGCGGCGAAAGCATTGGGGCCGGGTTCGGTGCCGGCCAGCCGGGTCGCGGCCCCGGTCAGCTCGTCGGCCGGGCGGCGATCCGGCTCGCCACGTCAGGCAGTTCCATCGCCACCCCTTCCCCAGCCGGCCGGTCGGCCGGTCAACATTGCCGGACCGGTCGGCCGGTCAACTTCCCCGGACCGGTCGGTCTGTCACTCTCCCGGACCGTCGCTAAACTTCCCCGGGCCGGTCGGCCTGTCAACGCAGCTTGCCGGTGCCGAAAGTCTCTGTGTGCAGCCGGTCGCGGGCCCAGCGGGCGGCGTCCGCGGCGGCGGTCACCGCCTCGGTCACCGAACGGGAGACCTCCGTGTTGCCGCGGCCGGTGAGCGCCCCGACGATGGTCACCCGGTGGATCGTGCCGTCGGCGGTGACGAGCACTTCGACCAGCCCGTCGCGGGAGTTCACCGTCACCTCGACGTCCCGGACCGCTTTGTCGAACTCGGTGCGCAGTGGCTCCAACCGTTGGTAGCGCTCGATCGCCTCGTCGATGAATGCCTCGTCGATCTCGCGCGCCACGCCGATTCCCCTCCCCGATCGGGTTCCCGACACCGGCGACTGTGCACTCCGCGTGGCGGTACCCGGGCTGACCGTACGGCACCTGCGGACGCGGGGCAACGGCGTGCCTGCGCCTGTGGATAACTACCGCGGTGGATGGCTCAGCCGCGCCAGAGGGCCAGCATCATCGCCTCCACCGCGATCCGCGGCTTGACGTTCAGCTCGATCGGCTCGCGGCAGGCCAGCACCGCCTCCAGCCGGCGCAGGGTGCTCTCCGCGCGTCCACTTGCCGGCCGCCGCGCGCCGACTCGTCGGCCACGTCGGCGTGCACGGGCGGCACCGGCGCGCGCAGCGTACGGATCAGCACGTCCCGGTAGAAGCCGGCCAGGTCGACCAGGGCCCGATCCAGCGCGTCGCGCTTCGTCCGGGTGGCCCGGGAGCTCTGCCGCTTTCCAGATCCTTCAGCTCGCCGGCCGAGCCCCGCGATCGCCGCCGGCGGCGCCCTTGCCGGTGCCGCCGGCGCCGAGCGCGGTCTCCAGCGCCGCGCGCTCCTTGGCGTCGAGCTCGGCGACAGCCGCGGCGGCCTCGGCCTCGGCCGCCTCGATCAGCGCGGCGGCGGCGTCGAAGCAGGCGCCGATGCCGGTGAGCCGGCGCGGCACGGCCAGCACCGCCTCCCGGCGGGCGCGGGCCTGCGGGTCGCGGGCCAGCCGGCGGGCCCGGCCGACGTGGCCCTGCGCGGCGGCCGCGGCCCACGCGGCGACGTCCGGCGGCGACGCCGTCGCGGCGGGCCAGCACCTCGGCGACCGCGTCGGCGGGGGGCTGGCGCAGGGTGACCACGCGGCAGCGGGAGCGGATCGTCACCGAGATGTCGTCGGGGTGGGTCGGACGGGGCGCAGAGCAGGAAGACCGTGCGCGGCGGCGGCTCCTCGATCGCCTTGAGCAGGGCGTTGCCGGCGGGCTCGGTGAGCCGGTCGGCGTCCTCGATGACCACGACCTGCCAGCGGCCACCGGACGGCGCGCTGGCCGCGCGCAGCACCAGGGCGCGCATCTCGCTGACGGCGATGGACAGCCCCTCGGGCACCACGAACCGCACGTCGGCGTGGGTGCCGCCAGCGTGGTGTGGCAGCCGTGGCACTCGCCGCAGCCGACGCCGTTGCGGCACTGCAGCGCGGCGGCGAAGGCCCGGGCGGCGACCGAGCGGCCGGAGCCGGGCGGCCCGGTGAAGATCCAGGCGTGCGTCATCGCGCCCGGCCGCCACCTGCTCTCCGCGGCGCGGGCCGCGACGGCGCGGCGCGTCTCGACCGCACCGGCCCCCGGCCGGGTCCACGTCCGCGGTGACCACCTGGGCGGCGGCCGGCGGCGGCCCGGCGCAGTATCGCCTCGGCCCTGTGCCTGGCCCACCAGCGCGGCGAAGACCTCGGCCATCAGACCCGGCTCTCCGCACCCCGCACCGGCCGGATGACGGGGCGGCAACGGCTCCTCGTCCCCGTAGGGCTCCGCGGCCGTCGGCGGGCCCGGCGGCCGGCCCGGCCGTCGATCCGGCAGGCGGCCCGGTCAGTCGGCGGGTGGGCGGTGTGGTCGACCTGGAGACGTCCGGTCGGCGGTGGGCCGAGTAGGCGGTCGACCCGGAAGGTCGATCTCGGCGTCGAACGTGGCCGGTCGGCCGGGCGGCGTCGATCACCAGGTACCGGCCGGGTTCGGCGGCGGCCAGGTCGAGGAAGGCGTACCGGACCCGCTCGTGGAACGGCAGCGCCTCGCCCTCCAGCCGGTCGGTGCCCTCGCCCCGGTTCTCCACCCGGCGCAGCCCGATGGCCGGGTCGACATCCAGCAGCACCATCAGGTCCGGCTTGAGTCCGCCGGTGGCCCAGCGGGACACCTGCCGGAGCAGTCCGGAGACCACACGCGCCGAGGCGCTCGCGCGACTCCTGGGGGGGCACGTGGTGTCCCTGGCATCGGGCGCAGTGACCATCGTCGAGACACGCATCCGACTCCCCGCGGACCTCGGCCGCCTGCGGGAGCTGCCCGATCCCATCGACCCCGACCGACCCATCGTGTGCATCGATACCGAGACCACGGGCCTGGGCACCGCCGCAGGCACGCTGCCCTTCCTGGTTGCGCTCGGCCGCTGGCAGGGGGACGAGTTCGTGGTCCGTCAGCTGCTGCTGCCCGACCACCCGGACGAACCGGCCTTGCTGGAGGTCCTGGAACGACATCTGCCTGCGGATGCCTCGCTCGTGAGCTACAACGGCCGTGCGTTCGACTGGCCGCTCATCAGCAGCCGGTATCGCCTGCACGGCCGCCCTCCACCGGCGTATGCCGCGCACCTCGACCTGCTCGGATTGGCCCGCCAGGTCTGGCGACACCGCCTCCCGGACGCCCGGCTGGCCAGCGTCGAGGCGGGCATCTGCGGTGTCCGCCGCACGGACGACCTGCCCGGGGCACTCATCCCGGAGCGCTATTTCGGCTGGCTGCGCACGGGTGACGCAGGCCTGTTCACCGATGTCCTGGAGCACAACCGCCAGGACGTCATCTCGCTCGCCTTGCTGCTGCGCGTCCTGGCCCACGACGTGCTCCCCGGACGATACGCGTGGCGCGAGTTCGAGCGGTGTGGCACCACGCGACCTGGCCGGCCTCGGCCGGCTGTATGCCCGGCGTGGTCGCGCAGCCGAGGCGCTCACGTGCTTCGACCAGTCCCTCGAGCGGCTGGGCGTGACGTGGCGGGACCGGGAGGAGCAGAGCCTCGTGGGCGCTGAGCGGGCACGGGCACTCGGCCGACTCGGCCGGCGCGCGGAAGCGGCGAGCGCATGGGAAGCAGTTGCCCTCGAAGGTGGACCCCTGGCGCCGATGGCCTGGATCGCGGTCGCCAAGTCGCTGGAACACGCGGCACGCGACCCAGCTGCTGCGCTGGTGGCCGCGCGGCGCGCCGATACGCTCGCGTTCCGGTTCCGGTTCCTGGGTCAGCCGCAGCCGCGGGTCGAGCGCGACCTGGCGCGTCGCCTGCCCCGACTCATCCGTCTCATTCGGGCGCGGGCACCCGTCGCGGCCTCCGCGGCCTGATGCGGGTGACCCACGCCGGTATCAACCGGAGCGTGTGATGGTGTCCAGCGCCTCGAGCGTCCGGTCGACCTCGGCCAGCGTGTTGTAGTGCACGAAGCCGAGTCGCAGCACGCCCCCCGAGGCGGCCAACCCGAGTCGCTCGATGAGTGCCTGCGCGTAGAAGTGGCCGTCCCAGGCAAAGATCCCGGCACGACCGAGGGCCTCGCGCCATCTGGTGTGGCGTGCGACTGGCACTCGTGAGGCCGAAGGTGGGTGTCCGATCCGCGGTCCGCGCGGTGTCCGTGATGCCCCACAGCCGCAGGTCACGGATCGCAGCCACGCCCTCCATGAAGCGCCTCGACAGGATCGTCTCGTGATCGGCGATGAGACCCATGGCAGCTGACAAGACGCGCCCGCCGCCCGGTCACGCCGGCATCGGGCAGGTCCGCGAGGTAGTCCACGGCGGCGTGGATGCCGGCGATCAGCTCGAACGCCGGGGTACCTGTCGCGATGGCGCTGTGCGCGGGACGGACCTTGTACGCCGGCAGCCGATCGATGACCCCCTCGGCCGCCCACAGCACGCCGGAATGGGGTCCGAACCACTTGTAGGGCGAGGTCACCAGCAGGTCGGCGCCGAGGGTGGCCACATCGACACCTCGGTGGGGCACGTAGTGGACCGCGTCCATGAACACCAGCGCACCCTGCGCGTGGGCCATCTCCGCGATGCGCTGGACCGGATTGATGGTGCCCAGGGCGTTGGATGCCATGCCCACCGCCACCACGCGTGTCCGTGGCCCGAGCACCGTGGCCAGCTGTTCGAGGTCGAGCGTCCCGTCCTCGTCCCGGATGTCCACGGTCCGGACGATGAGGTCTCGATCCCCGGCCAGTGCCCGCCACGGCGACACATTCGCCTCGTGATCGAGGGTCGTGACCACGATCTCATCGCCCGCGCCGAGGGACGCGCCGATGGAGCGGCTGACGTGGAAGGTCAGGGTCGTCATGTTGGCGCCGAAATGGACCTGGTCGGGGTCGGTCGCCCCCAGCAGGTCGGCAACCGCCGCCCGTGCCCCCGCCACCATGGCCATCGTCGCTTCGCTGGTCTGGAACGCGCCACCATCGTTGGCGTTCATCGTCCGGTAATAGCCGACGACAGCATCGATGACCCGCTGCGGTACCTGCGTCCCGCCCGGCCCGTCGAGGTACACCACCGCTCGACCGTCCTGCTCCAGGGCGAGTGCCGGGAACTGATGCCTCACGTGCATCGGATCGAGCTGGGTCATGCGTCCATCCCTGGGTCCAGACGGCGACGGACTGCAGCCAGCGTGGGGACTGCATCGAGGCCGGGGCCTTCGACGATGAGACTGCCGACGGTCGCGGCGAGCCGCAGGTCGCGACCCAGACGAGTGCCCTCCAGTCCTCCAGCGAGCCGCGCGGACACGAACGCCGCCAGGGTCACGTCACCGGCGCCGGTCGCATCCAGCTCGACCCGAGCGGGCACGGGCGGATAGTCGCGACCCGAGATCCGTCCGTCGTTGCCGCGCCGGATGAGCATCCCGCCCAGCGGACCGGCGGTCAGCAGGACCTCCACGCTGGGCCGCAGCCAACCAAGGACCTCGTCCCATGGCAGGTCCCCGTCAAGGTCGTGCCGGCTGACCCCCACGATGTCGGCGCGCGACAGGAGGGCCGACGGTCCGGGCTGGAGATGCGTGACGCGCTCCCCTGCCACGAGATGGCGCAGGATGCCCTGCCAGCCCAGGACGACACGCGTGGCATCAGATGGCTGTGTCGCCCACTCGTCACCCAGCTCGCTGGCAACGACCGCGAACATCCACGATGGCGCAGCACGCCAGGCCGGGGGCACCGATCCCACGGGCATCGGGGTGCCGGGCTCAAGGCACAGCTGGACCCGGCCTTCCGGCCGCTCGTGGTTGTGGAACACGGGACCGCTGGGCAGCGGCACCCGCACCAGCTCGACACCCGCACTGACCAGCAGGTCCAGCTCCCACGCGTCGGCGGCAGGCCCGTCGACACCCACGAGCACCCCGGTCCGGATGCCCAGTCGAGCGCATGCCAGCGCGCCGTAGGTCACGCCCCCACCAAGTCGCCAGCCACGCGGGTCGGTGTGATCGATGTCCCGCGCGGCGGCCCCGACCACGACGATGTCCGGCACCCCGGGCGGCCTTGGTTCAGTCGTCAGCGCCATCGGGACCTCCGCTGTGGTGCGCCACCTATACTCGTCCGCGATGAGTCAACGAGACGCGGAACCGGTCTGGTTCTATGAACTGCACGAAGGGGACGACGACGTCTACAGCGACGTCCTCCTCTACCACGACACCGAGTATGACGAACGGGAGCTGCTGGAGCTGGTCCTCGAGGCTCGCACCGCGGTCCTGGATTCGTATCGCGAGGACACCCTCAGCGAGGCGATCGGCAATGAGCTGGCCCGTCGGCATGGGTTCCTGGTCGTCGACGACACCCAGCTGCGGGTCGCCATCAATGTCTCGGGCCAGGAGGGCGAGACCGTCGTCGCGAGCGTCGATCTGGGTCCCGTTGGCCGGGATGACGATGACGACCACCGGAGCATCCTCATCGATATCGAGCCCGAAGAGCGGCTCTGGGGCACCGACTGAGGGCGTCGGGACACGTGCCCTGCGTTCGCGGGGCCGCGCTCAGACGTTGAACAGGATCTCGGCCACATCCCCGTCGCGCATCCGGTAGGTCTTGCCCTCCGAACGCAGCTTGCCCACCTTGCGCGCCTCGGCCGTGGATCCCAGCGCCAGCAGGTCCTCCCAGCCCACGATCTCGGCCCGGATGAAGCCGCGAGCCAGGTCGGAGTGGATGGCACCTGCTGCATCGACCGCCGTGGCGCCGTCGGGGATGGTCCATGCCCGGGTCTCATCCGGACCGGCCGTAAAGAACGAGATGAGCCCCAGGAGCTGATAGCTCAACCGGATGACCCGCTCCAGGCTGGAGCCTTCCAGACCGAGATCCTCTCGGAACACTGCGGCTTCCTCATCGGACAGCTCGCCGACCTCCATCTCGATGCGCGCCGACAACGCCTCGACGAGCGTCGCCCGGTGGGTCACCTGGCCGCTGATGCTGGTCACCAGCTCAGCGGCGCGCGGCAGGTCCGATTCGCCGATGTTGAGGAGCGCCAGCACCGGCTTCTCGGTCAGGAACCGGAACCCCCGGATGCGCTTGGCATCGTCCTCCGACAGCTCCATGTCCCGGATGGGCCGCCCCGCGGTCAGCGCCGGCAGGATCCGTTCCAGCACCTCCTGCTCGCGCTCGTTCGACTCCCGCTCCGCGGGCGTGCCATGACGCCCGCTGGTACGCAGCTTGTCCACGCGCTTCTCGATCACGGCGAGGTCCGCAAGCACGAACTCCAGCTCCAGGCGCTCGATGTCGCGCCATGCGTCGACGGAGCCGTCGGGATGGGCCACGGACGGATCCTCGAAGGCACGCACGACATGCAGCAGGGCATCGGCCGTGCGCAGACGCGCCAGCTGGTCGGCGGGGATGTCGGCTGCGGTCGCACCATCGGCCGCCAGGGGCGGCGCGGGCAGGTCGACGTAGGTCACGTCCGCAGGCACCTCGCGCTTGGGCTTGAAGCGTGCTGTCAGGCGCGTCAGCCGGTCGTCGGGGACCTTGACCACGCCGGTGTTCACGGTCAGCCCACCAAAGCCGCCCGTCTCGGCGTGGCCGCGGGTGAGCGTGTTGAACACGGTGGTCTTGCCCGACCTGGCAAGTCCCACGATGGCGATCTGCATCCGGTCTCAGTACCCCTTGGACGTGTCGACGACGTTGATGAGTGGCTCCCCGGCGATGTACCTCGCGAGGTTGTCGCAGAACAGCTCGATGCTCCGGTCGAGCACCCGGCCGCTGGTCCACGACGTGTGCGGCGTGATGATGAGGTTCGGCGCACCGTAGAGCGGTGAGTCGGGTGGCAGCGGTTCCTCCTTGAAGGCATCCAGGACCGCCCCCGCCATCGGCCCGTCGCGCAGCGCCCGGACGAGCGCCCGCTCATCGACCAGACCGCCCCGAGCGACGTTGATGAGCCAGGACCCGGGCCGCATGCGTGACAGCATCCGGCTGTCGAACAGGTTGGTGGTGTCGCGTGTGAGGGGCAGCGCCAGGACCACCATGTCGCTCTCGGCGAGCATCTCCGGCAACTGCTCCGGGCGCATGATGCGCTCGATACCCGCGAGAGTCGCGTCGGCACGACCGTCCTCGGCGTCTGACTCGCCCGCGGAGCGGCGGGTGGCGAGCACCCGGGCACCGAAGCCGAGTGCGAGTGACGCGACGGCACGGCCGATGGACCCCAAGCCCACGACGCCCACCGTGGTGTCACGCATCTCGGTGGCAGGCAGCGGCTGCCAGGTGCGCTCCCGCTGCAGCTCCAGCAACTGGGGCAGCCGCCGGATGATGGCCAGCATCATCATCAGCACGTACTCGGCGATGGGGTCGGAGAACACGCCCCGGGCGTTGGTGATGACCAGGCCGCGAGCGGACGCCGCGGGGATGAGCACGCGCTCCACGCCTGCCGTCGCGGAATGGACCCATGCCAGCCGTGGCGCCCGCACCAGGATGCGTTCGAACGTGGCTGCCGGCAATGGCCCCCGGAGCATCACCTCGATGTCATCGAGGGGACCATCCGCCAACCCTTCGAGCGAGATGGTGACCAATCGCGAACCGGGTGCCACCGACCGGATCCGTTCCAGGTCCGCCTCCCGGTAGCGGGCCGACAGGATGGGCGTCAGCGCGATGGCCGCGGGGACACCGCCCGGCCCCGAACCAGGCATCAGGTGCTCGCCCCTGGAGGCCCGTGCGGCGCGTCGACGTCTGGGGTCCTGGGCACGATCCGGTCGACCCACCGGCGAGGTTCATCCATCTCGGCATCGGTGGGCAACGACGATGGGCCGTCCCACAGGTGACCGATGGCCGCGGCGCCCCCGGCGGCATACACACCGGCCACGAAGCGCTCGCCCCTGCGGTATTGCTCCATCTTCAGGTCGAGACCGGTCAGCCGGGCGATGATCCTGTCCACCCCCCGGCGACGCTGGCGGCGACGCGCCTCGAACCGCTGCCGGATGCTCGCGACATCCGGCAGCACCTGCTCGCCGACCTCGTCCATGACCCAGTCGCTGAAGCCCTCCATGAGGCTCATCACCAGCTGCGTCTCGCGCAGCAGCCCCCGCTGCTCGGGGGACATGAAGCCGACCAGCGACCCCTCGGCCGCGGCTGTCCGCCAGCGGACGACGAACTGGCGGATGCCGCCTGCCTGGATCTCGCGGGCATCGGCGAGGAAGCCGCTGATCTGGCGCTCGAGGCGTTCCCGCAGGTATGGCCGCAGCCAGGGGTGTGTCTCCAGCTCGAAGGCGTGGGTCGCTTCGTGCAGCGCGATCCAGGTCCGGAAGTCATCCAGGGGGATGCTCAGCGAACGAGCCGTGGCCCGGATGTTCTCCTCCACGAACAGCAGCCGCCCCGGCGCACCCTCCGCCGACAGCAGCGCGATGTCGTACTGGCCCAGCACACGCGTACCCAGGTACCCGAGCAGGAAGCCCACCTGGCGCGTGGCCAGGAAGCGGTTGGCGCGCATCGCGACGATGGCCGCCGGCGAGCGTGCTGCGGCGACCGGACAGCGTGGCTGCCTCAAGGTGATCGACCAGGTCACGGAAGACGTCCGCGTTGGCGCGTGCCCACCCTTGACGATCGACCACCTCGTGCCGCTCCACGACACCCGGCATCTCGGCACCCAGGCGCTGCTCCAGCAGGGGCACGATGCGTTCCATGGCCCGCGCATAGGCTGGCGCTGTCCGCGCCAGCTCGACGGCCGACAAGGTGCCCGGCGCCGAGTCGAGCCGACGTGCGGCGATGGCGTGCGCCGTGGCCCAGTCCACGATGCCGTCCGGCGTGGTGCGGCTGCCCCGGGAGGTGAGGTAGCGCGCCGCGAGGCCCGCACCCAGGGCCACGCCCACAGCCGCTGCCTGGGCGACCCGGGCATGCCTGAGGACAGCACTGATGGTCGCCGTCTGCCCGGTCATCGGGCGAGGCCGGCCGTGGCGACCGGGACTGCCACCCGGCCGTGAGTGTGACGTTGCGCACGTCCGGCACCGGTCCCCCGAAGAGCCGCTGGGCCGTACGCCCGAAGAGCGATCGCATCGCCTGTCGTCCGGAGCGCGTGGCGCGGTTCGTGATCGGCTGGCGCCGCAAGCCGGTCGGTCTCGAGCAGCATTGCCAGGGCCGCAGCGATGGCGGCCGCTGGATCGATGACCGCGACATCGGGGCCCATGACATCCGCGATGGGGCCACTCAGCAATGGGTAATGGGTGCAACCCAGGAGCAGGGTGTCGATGGGTTCCTCGTCGGCATCGAGCAGCGGCGCCAGCGACCGGCGGACCACGTCGGTCACCGCGGCGCCATCGAGCTCACCCGACTCGACCAGGGGCACGAGCGCGGGCGTGCCGATGGCCCGGATCCTGGCTAGCCGGCCGCTCCTGGGCGATCGCCCGGGGGAACGAACCGGAGCGAACGGTGGTCTCGGTGGCGATGACGCCGATGCACCCCGAGCGGGTGGCGCGTGCAGCGGCGACCGCCGCGGGCCGGATGATGCCCAGCACGGGCACGCGGCTGCGTCGCTCCAGCTGGCCGAGCGCGACCGACGAGGACGTGCTGCAGGCGACGACCACGGCCTTGACATCCTGCTCCAGGAGCCAGTCGAGGCACTCACCACTGAGCGCCACGATCTCCTCGTCGGGGCGCGACCCGTAGGGTGCCCGCGCGTTGTCGCCAAGGTACAGGGTGCTCTCGCGGGGTGACCGTGCGCGCACCTCGCGCAGCACGGTCAGACCGCCGACACCCGAAATCGAAGAGGCCGATGGGCCGCGGGTCGCTCACGGCGACCTCACCACGTGGGCACCTGCGATGGATCGACGGCTGGTCATCGCACCGCGGCCACACCTGCGACGGGCATCGGCCGGGTGGTCAGCGCGTTGGCGATGCGGATGACATCGACGCTGACGGGGGCACGTGGCTCCACGAGCACGAACGGCACGCCCTGATTGTTGGCATCGACCACGAGTCGGCCGTCGCTGGGCAGCGTGAAGTCCGGCACCCGGCCGATCTGTTCGATGACCACCCGGGGGTCGATGGCACCCGGCGCCCCCGCCCGGTTGAGGACATAGCAGACGCGCTCCATGGGATACCCGATGGCGTCGAACGTCTGGGCCATGAGGCGCGTATTGCGGACGGTGGTCCAGTCGGCCGTCACGAGCCCGATGATGACGTCGCTGGCATCGAAGTAGGCGAGCACCATGTCGGTCACCACCGTGGGCGTATCGATGACCACCACGTTGTAGACCCGCTTGAGCAGCGACAGCATCTTCTCCATGTCCCGCACGGTGACCATCTCGGCCATCTCGATGCGGGGCGGCGCCAGCAGGATGTCGATACCCGATGGATCGCGCCACACGACCTGCTCCAGGTCCGTCTCGGATACCCGGTCGGTGGGCAGCTGGAGCATGGACGGCGCCGAGTCGGGAACGCGCAGCAGGGCCCGTACGTCGCCGAACTGGAGGCTGCCGTCCACGAGGGCGACACGCAGCCCCGGGAGCTGGGCCATGGCAACGGCAAGGTTGAAGGCAAGGGTCGTCTTGCCAAGGCCGCCCTTGGGCGAATGGACCACGAAGGTGCGCGATGTGGCCTCGGGGGTCAGTGCCTGGTGCTCCTGCTTGACCGCCTGCACCGAGGTCATGAAGTCGTAGCCGCTGAAGGGCATCGACAGGATGCGCACGATGCCCATCTCGGGCGCGATCTTGACCGGCCGCTGGGGCACCGTGATGAGGATGATGGGCAGGTCGATGCCGGCCGCGCGGACCCGCTCCAGCAATTGCAGACCGCTCAGCTTGCCCTGGAGCAGGGAGTCGATCATGAGCACATCCGGCCGCACTTGGGCGACCTGATCGAGCGCCTGACGGCCATCGGTCAGCACATCCAGCAACTGCACCTGATCCTGAGCGTGCAGCAGATTGCGGATGTACTGGGAGACCTGGGCGACATCTTCGACGAGGAGCAGGCGAATACGCGCCGTTGAGCCGGACACGCGGCGACTATACAGAAACGCTGATGAGGACGATCCGCTCGGCGCCAGGGCCGAAGGGCGTGACCTGGTGGTCACCGGCAAGGGCTTCGATCTCAAGCCCGGCGTCCGTGGCGTCGCGCACCAATCCGCTGACGCTCCGGAGGCTCAGCTGGTCGACACGCGATGTCCGGCGCAGCCCGCCGGTCTCGGCCGAGACGGTGTCGAAGAGGGTCGTCAGCGTGATCGGTGGCGCCGGCCGCGTCATAGCGGGCACTCGAGAGCTTGGTCACCTGGTCACCCGTCTCGGGATCCTCGCGCATCCAGTCCAGGGTGAGCCGGCCGTCGTAGGTCGCCAGCTCCGCGGCATCCGGCAGCAGCACATCCACGATGGCCACGCCACCCGGCCGCAGGTGGCCGGCGAGCACGCGCATCGCCTGTCGCTGGGCGTCGGGGCCATCGAGCAGCAGCAGGCTGTTGAGCGCGATGAACGCGAGACCGTATCGAGCGCCGAGGTCGAGGGTCGTCAGATCGGCCTCGACCAGCTCCAGGTCCGCCGAAGCGCGCCGCCGGGCCCGCGGCGCTCCCGCCGGGCGTACCGCATCCCAGGCCGCGCTGCGCTCGCCGGAGCATCGCGGGATCGTTGTCGACGGCGGTCACTGCGTACCCGGCCTGTGCCAGCGGCACCGCGAGTCGGCCACTGCCGGCGGCCAGCTCCAGCACCGGGCCGCCCGTCCGCTCGGCCATGGCCAGGTACAGGTCCAGGTCCCCCGGGATCGTCGAGCAGATCCAGGTCGTAGTAGCGCGCCAGCCGCGCCGCGGCGGTCTCGGTGTCAGCCGTCACGGTGTGCCTGCCAAGCGGCGGCGACGAGGGACGGATCGTCCAGCAGCTGCCACGCCGTCTGCGCCACGAGGGTCGCCGCGAGCAGCGTCACGTCGTCGGCGCGCGACGTGGCCGCGGCGTCCCGGAACTCGATGGAATGACCCGCGACGCCCTCGTCGCAGATGGCCAGGCAGGGATGGATGGCCGGCAGTGCCAGGCTCACGTTGCCCATGTCGGACGAGCCCGCCAGGTCGGCGATGGGTTCTCCGTCGTCGACACCGGCGGCGGCCATGCTCGCCGACCACAGCCCGGCCAGCACCTCGTTGTTGCGCATCACGGTCGAGCGTCCCGAGAAGGTGACCTGCCCTCGCAGCCTGTGGCGAGGGCCGCGGCACGCACGAGGTCCTCGAATCGCGCCCGCATGGAGTCATACGTCGCCTGGTCCGCGGGCCCGGATCATGAACCGCCCAGCGGTCCGGGCCGGGATCATGTTCGCGGCCGTTCCGCCGTCCGTGATGATGCCGTGGACGCGAGTCTCCGGACGCAGCTGCTGGCGCCACAGCCCGATGGACGTGAACAGCGCGATCATGGCGTCGAGGGCATTCCGGCCCAGCCACGGATCGGACGCGGCGTGCGACTGGAGGCCCGTGAACGTCACGTCCACGTCCTCGCTGGCAAGCAGGATGACCCGGGTGTGGGTCCGGTCGCTGGGATGGAACAGGAGCGCCGCGTCGATGCCCTCGAACGCCCCGGCCTGGAGCATCATCTCCTTGCCCGACCCCAGCTCCTCCGCGGGGGTGCCCAGGAACACGACGCGGCCGCGGAAGCGCGACGCCACCTCGGCCAGCGCGATGGCAGCACCGACGCCGCTGGCAGCCATGGTGTTGTGGCCGCAGCCGTGACCCAGCCCCGGCAGCGCGTCGTACTCCGCGAGGACGCCGATGGTGGGTCCGTCGGCGCCGAGACCACCGATGAGCGTGCCTCGCACCGCGGTGGGCAGCCCGGCGACGCCCCGCTCCACCGCGAAGCCATGACGCCTCGATCGTGTCCGCGACGAGGGCGGCGGCGTGGTGCTCCTCGAACGCGACCTCCGGGTCGCCGTGGATGCGATGGGAGATGGCGAGGATCTCGTCCCGGTGGCGGGTCACGATGCCCGCCAGCTGCCGCGAGCGTGTCCGGCACGGACGCTGACAGGACGGGGACCTGGGTCACCGCGGCCGACCTGCGGGCACCAACCCGGTCGCCGCATCCGCTCCCCGGCCAGGGGCTGCCGGACGGACCGTGGCGGGCTTGGCCGTGCGGCCGATCGGGGACGTGCGCTCGGCAGAGGACGTGACGTCGGCCAGGGTCGTGGCGTGGGCCTCACTGGTGCGGCCGGTTGCCGTGGCCCGATAAGCCATGCCGCTGATGGTCTCCAGCACGCACCGGTGCGCGGCCATCGCGGTCACCTCGGCGTGGTCATACGGGGGCGCGACCTCCATCACGTCCATGCCACAGATGCTCGACCGATGACGCGATGCGGCGCACGGCGCGCAACAGCTCCCGGGTGAGCATGCCGCCCGGCTCCGGGGTGCCTGTGCCCGGCGCCATGCCCGGGTCGAGGACGTCGATGTCCACCGAGACGTAGATGACGTCGGCATGCTCCAGCGCCTCGGCGATGGCGTCATCGACGACCGCGTCGATGCCCCGCTCCTCGATCTCGGACATCAGGTGCCAGCGCATCCCTTGCGCGCGCATCCAGTCGAAGGTGGCAGGCGGCGGCCAGTAGCCCCGCAGCCCGATCTGGACGAGGGCACGCCCGTCGATGGCGCCCGACTCGATGAGCCGGCGCATGGGCGTGCCGTGACCGGCCCGGACGCCGGTCTCATCGTCGGCGGTGTCGGCGTGGGCATCGAAGTGGATCATGCCCACGCGCCGCGGGCGCGACCGTCTGGGCGACGGCACTCACCACGGGCCAGGTGATGGAGTGGTCACCGCCGAGGACCATGGGCACCGCGCCGCTGGAGATGCACCTCCAGCATCCGTCGGAAGGCGACCGCGTGTCCGCGCTCGGGCCATGCAGGCACGATGTCGGCGTCACCCGTATCGACCACGTCCAGCACCCGGAAGGGCTCCACGCCCAGCGCCAGCGAGTAGCCGCCACCGGTCGAGGTCGCCTGTCGGATGGCACGCGGCCCGAAACGGGCACCCGGCCGGTAGCTGACCCGGTCGTCGAACGGGATGCCCACGATGGCGACGTCGGGCCGCCGGCGGCGGAGTGCGTCGACGTCGGTGATCACCGGCCGACCGCAGTACGCGACGGCGCCCGCATATCCCGGGCCTCCGACGGGCCGAATGCCGGATAGTCCTGGTCCCAGCCATTGGCGCGCCCATAGTCGGGCCTGGGATCGATCGATCAGATGGGGACATTGACGCGGCCCTCGCGGGGCGCATCGCCGGTGTTCGCCGGGATCCAGCGGGACGCGCCGGATGCATGCTACGCCACCTCGGCCGCTCCGGTAGCAGGACGTTCGGCGGGTCGTACGCCCGACCGGTCAGGCCGCCGACGACGGGCAGATCTCGCGATATGGGCAGTAGCCGCAGCCGATCATGTCCGGCTTGGCCGGGAAGCTCGCCGGCACGGATGCCATCGGCGGCCTGGGCCAGGATGCGTCGCGCCCGATCGAGCCGGCTGGGCTCCGGAGCGACGCGTCCGACGACGCCACTATCGAGGAAATGGAGCTCCATCTGCTTCGGCAGCTGCCCGGTCTCCGCCTCCCAGGCGAGCGCGTAGACCTGCAGCTGCAGCGATTCGCGCGCGCGTTCGTCGGCCTTGCCCTGGTCGCGGACGTCGCTCGACTTGTAGTCCGTGATGATGGCCCCGTCGGCGGTCGTATCCACCCGGTCGTAGCGGCCCCGGACCACGTCGGACCCCAAGCCGGACCTGGAAGCTCCGCTCCACCGCGACCGTGTCGCGGGCCGGGTCCGGCGCGGTGGCCACGAAACGCCGCAGCGCGTCCTGGCCCGCGGCGATAGCGCGCCTCCTCGTGGTGCCGTGACAGGAAGCCCTCGCTCGACCAGTGGGCGTCGAATGCCTCGAGGATGCCGGCTTCGTCGAGAGGACGCCCACGCAGCTGGCCCAGGTGCCATGCCGCGACCGCCTGGTGCAGCGCGTTGCCGAGCACCAGCGCGTGATGCGGCGGTGTCGGCACGCGCGCGACGTGCCGGAGCCGGTACTTGAGGGGGCACGTCAGGTAGTCGTCGACCTGTGAATGGCTGAGGGTCAGTGGCCCGACTGCGCGCACGGGCGGCGTGGCGACCGCCGCTCGCGGCGTCGCGTCGTGGGCAGATCGAGGAACGCCGACAGGTCTGGAGCGCTGGCGGCCGGCACCGACGCCGGTCGATCGAGCGCTTCCGCGATGAACGGCGATGGACGACGGGTGCGACCACCCGCTGACTCGGACGGCGTGGCTCAGGATGAGCTCGTCGCGTGCCCGGGTCATGGCCACGAAGCACAGGCGCCGCTCCTCGGCCCAGGGTGCCTCATCGGGCAGGACGTCAGCCCGCAACGCGGACGGCAGGGAGAGACGCTCCGGACGGTCGCGCATCGGGAAGCGTCCCTCGACGAGGCCCAGCACGAACACCACCCGGAACTCGAGGCCCTTTGCCTTGTGCACCGTGAGCACCGACACGGCGTCCCGGTAGCGGTCGGCGTCGTCCGGGTCCGCCTCCTCGCCAGCGTCGAGGATGGCCCGCAGGTGGGGCAGGACGGACAGCAGTCGGGGGTCATCGAGCAGGGCGGCGCGGGCCGCGATGGTCTCGAACAGCCGCGCCACGCGCCGGAGGGGCGCGTCATCACCCCGCTCCGCGGCCTTGACCAGGCTGGCGTAGCGGCCGCTGCGCCTGAGGTGGCCGTACAGCACGTTGCCGGCCGGCTCCAGGTGAGACGACTCGATGGCCGCCCGGACGTCGGTGACCAGCCGTTCGAGGCCCGCCCGTGTCGGCCCGCCAAGGCGCAGCAGGCCGGGTTGCTCCAGGAGCTCCCGGATGACCGCCCACAGCGAGCCGATGCCGGCGCGACGCCATGCCCAGGATCGCGGTCAGGTCCTCACCACCGAGGTGGTACGGAGCCCCGGTCGCCACCGCGTACAGGTCCGTGGATGAGTCGGGGTCCGACCACGACCCGCAGCAACGACAGCAGCTCGCGGACCTCGGGCGACGCGGCGAGCCTGCTGCCGGCCGCGGTAGCCCATGGCACGCCCTGCAGGTCCAGGCTTCGCAGGATCGGGCCTGCATCCGCGTTGGTGCGGACGAGCACTGCGATATCGGCTGCCCGTTCGCCGGCGGCGAGGCGGGTCGCGATCTCGGCCGCCACCGCGTCCGCTTCCTCGGCCGTCGTCTGGAACGCCATCTCCCGTACCGGCGCCGGTCGGCGCGGCCTGCGTCGGGCACGCAACTGCTTGTCCAGTCCTTGCCGTGCTCCCAGCCGATATGGATCGTTGTGCCGGATGAGCCGCAGTGCAGCGGCGAGGATGGGGGCATGGGAGCGATGACTGGTGCGCAGGACCACGCAGCGCATGTCGGGTTCGTCGCTCAGCTCCAGCAGGTGCTGGACCGCGGCGCCCCGGAAGGTATAGATGGCCTGGTCGTCATCGCCCACGAGCGTCAGCTCACGATGCGGCGTGAGCAGTCGAAGCAGTTCCAGCTGTACCGGGTCGATGTCCTGTGCCTCGTCCACGAGCACATACCGAAAGCGCTCCGTGAGCGCGCCCGCGACGGCCGGCCGCTCCCGCAGCAACCGGGTCGCCAGGGCCACCTGGTCACCGAAGTCCAGCAACCCGCGCTCGAGCATCAGACGCTGATACGCGGCATACGCGGCCGCGAGCTCCCGCTGTCCGCAAGCCTCGTCCACGAGCGTATGCGCCGCCACTCCGTGCCGATGCATCGGGGGCCCCGTCGAAGGCAGCCTGGGCCCCCCGGCCCAGCTCTGCCGGCGTAGTCGGCGAGCTCCGCGGGCGTGACGCCGCTGTCCTTGGCCCGCCCGAACAGGTCCGCCAGCGATCCGAGGAATCGGGTGGGGTCACCGAGTGGCAGGTACCGCTCCAATCCCAGCTCGAACAGGTGCTCCCGCAGGAGCACGATCTGCTCTGCGCGGCCGAGGACCCGGGGCGCATC
>CAWCFK010000007.1:0-513406 GCA_963794685.1 uncultured Actinomycetota bacterium
CAGTTCTCTGCTGGGTACCCCGGGCCCGCCCGGACACCCCGTTGCGGTTGGTGATCTGCAGCGGCGAGGCGTTGCCGGCGCGGACCGCGCGACTGCTGGCGCAGCGACTGCCCGGGGTACGGCTGGTCAATCTGTACGGCCCGACGGAGGCTGCGATCGACGTGACCGCCGGACCGGCCGACGGCGGCGAAGTCACCGCGACCGTGCCCATCGGGTACCCCGATCGCCAACGTGAGCACCCGGGTGCTGGACCGGGCCGGCCGCCCGACCCTGCTGGGTGCGGTGGGTGAGCTGTACCTGGGTGGGGTGGCCCTGGCCCGGGGGTATCTGGGCCGGCCCGGGCTGACGGCGGAGCGGTTCGTGCCGGATGCTCAGGGCGGTCCGGGCGCGCGGCTCTACCGCACCGGCGACCTGGTGCGCTGGACCGCCGGGCAGGGCATCGAGTACGTCGGCCGCGGCGACGACCAGGTGAAGATCAACGGGGTACGGGTCGAGCTGGGCGAGATCGACGCCGCCATTGCCGGCGCCCCCGGGGTACGGGCGGGCGCCGCCGCACTGGTCCACCGACCCCGACCGGCGCTCGCCGGCTACCTCGTCCCCGACCGTGACGGTACCGACCTCGCAGCCGTGCACCGCCACCTGACCACCGTCCTGCCCGACGCCGTCCGGCCGGCCACACTGACCGTGCTACCGGCGCTGCCGTTGTCGGCCAACGGAAAACTCGACCGGGCCAAGTCTGCCTGCCACCGACTGCCGACGCACCGCGTGGGGCGTCCCCGGGCCGCCGCGCACCGACACCGAGCGGCTGATCGCCGGCGTCGTGCAGCACGCGCTGGAGGTCGACGGGGTGGGGTTGGACGACGACTTCACCGCACTGGGCGGCGACTCCATCCTGGCCATGCAGGTCTCCGCCCGGCTGCGCGCCGCCGGCCTGGCGGTCGGCCCCGCCGACGTGATGCGGGTACGCACCGTGGCCGCCATCGCCGAACTGCTCACCGATGCGCTCCCGGCGGGTTCCGCCGAACCGGCCGGCCCGGCGGCACCGGACTCGTCGGCAACCCTGACGCCGATCCAGCGCTGGTTCCTCGACCTGGACCACCCGCGTACCGCCCGGATCGACCAGTACGCGCTGCTGGAGCTCGCCGGACCGGCCGACCGTGCGGATCTCGACCGGCTGTTCGCGGCGCTGCTGGACCGGCACCCGCTGCTGCGCTCACGCTTTCTGGCCGACCCGGACGGGCGGTACACCGGGTTCGAAGCGGTGCCACTGCCCGCCGGTGACCTGGTGTCCGAAGTGGACCTCGCTGGGCTGACCGGCGACGGACAGCACGCCGCCGCGCGGGAGCTGGCCTGGCAGTGGGAGGGTGACTGGCGGCTGGACGCTGCCCCGCAGCTGCGCGCGGCGCTGCTGCGGCGCGGTACGGACCGCCCGTGGCTGCTGTTGGCCGCCAGCCATCTCGTCGTCGACCAGGTCAGTTGGCGGGTGATCCTGACGGACCTGGCGACGTTCGCCGGTGGCCGGATCCCCGATCGGGTCGGCGCGTCCTACGCGCAGTTGTGCGCGGCACTGGACCGCTATGCCGCGTCCGACCGGGCGGCGGCCCAGCTCGCCTACTGGGCCGGCGTGTGCGCAGGCGCCACCACCGGGCTGCCGCGGGAACTGGACGACGGACCCGACGACGAGGTGAGCTGCGCGAGCGTGGCCGTCGAGCTCGACGAGGCCGACACCGCGCGGGTACTGGCCGCGAGCCCGGGACCGCTGGCCGTCCTGCTGGCCGCCTTCGGGCTGGCGCTGGAGGGCTGGGCACGCCCCGGGGAGCTGGTCGTCGACGTGCTCGGCCACGGCCGGTTGTTGCCCTTCGCCACGCACCTCGACCTCTCCCACACGGTGGGCTGGTGCAGCACCCGCTACCCGGTGGTGGTACCGACCGGCCCGGGCGACGGTGCGGCCCGGCTGGCCGAGGTCACCCGCCGGTTGGCTGAGGTGCCCGACGACGGCCACGGCTACGGCGCCCTGTACCACCTGGCCGGTCACCACAGCCTGCGTTCACCGGCGTCGGTAGCGGTCAACTACGTCGGCCAGGTCGGCCGCGGCGTCACCGGCACCGACCTGGCCCGGCCGGTCGAGCCGGCGGTACCGGTGCGAAGCCACCCCGCAGGCGCCCAACGCGTACCGGATCTGGCTGCAGGCCGGCGTGGTAGCCGGTCGGCTGCGGTTGTCGCTGCGCTACTCCCGCAACCGCCACCACGCCGCCTCGGTACAGGCCCTGGCCGATCGGCTGCACCACCGACTCACCGAACTCACCCGACCGCACTGAGAGGCGCCGATGTTCGACGACGACGAAGCCACCTACCTGGTGGTGCGCAACCACGAGGAGCAGTACTCGATCTGGCCGGCCGACCAGGACCCACCGGCCGGCTGGCAGGCGGCGGGCTTCACCGGTCTGCGGCCCGACTGTCTGGGCTACATCGACCGGGTGTGGACGGACATGCGCCCGCGCAGCCTGCGTGACCGGCTCGGAGTCAGTGGATGACCGCCCCGGTTCAGGCACCCCGGATGGCGGTGATGCTGCCGCCCGAGGGGCTGACGATGACCCAGGTGATGCGGCGCGCCCGCCAGGCCGAGGAGGCCGGTGCCGACCAGATCTGGGTCGAGCAGCTGCCCGACCAGCGCGACATCGGCGTGGTGGCGGCAGCGCTGGCAACGGCGACATCGACCGCGCAGATCGGCACCTCGATCCTGCCGATCCACTTCCGGCATCCGGTGGCGATGGCGCAGATGGCCGCCGCCGTCGACGAGCTGTCGGGAGGGCGGTTCAACCTGGGACTCGGGCTGAGTCACCAGTTCATCAACGAGTTCCAGCTCGGGCTGACCACCGGCAGCCCGGTGCGCTCGATGCTGGAGTACACCACGATCGTGCGGTCGCTGCTGCGCGAAGGCAAGGTCCAGTACGAGGGGCGTTACTTCACCGGCCGCACCTCCTACACCGCGCCCCGTCGACCGGAGCTGCCGATCTACCTGGCCGGCCTGCGGCCACGGATGGTCCGGCTCGCGGTCGAGCACGGCGACGGCCTGCTGCTGTGGATGTGCACCGCGGAGTTCGTCCGCGACCACGTGGTCCCCGGCGTCCGGCAGGCCTGCGCCGACCTCGGCCGCGACCCGGCCGACTTCCCGATCCTGGCGATGGTGCAGACCTGCTGCTCCGCCAAGGAGGAAGTGCGTCAGTGGTACCGCCGCAATCTCGCCGGTTACGCGATGATGCCGTACTACCGGCGGGTGCTGGAGGCCAGCGGCGTGCAGGACTCGCTGGCCAAGGGCCGGGTCGACGAGGCGTTGGACGCACTGGCCATCCTCGGTGACGCCGACCACGTGCGGGCCCGGCTGGCCCGCTACCGGGAAGCCGGCTGCGTGCCGGTACCCACCCTGGCGTTCTGCGATGACGAGGACTTCGCCGCGACCCTGGAGGTGATCCGCGATGCCTGAAGCCGGCGTGGCACCCCGGCCGTGGGTGCTGTTCAGCCGTCGACTGGCCGCGCCCCGGGTTCGGCTGCTCTGCCTGCCGTACGCGGGTGGTGGCGCGTCGGCGTACCGGACCTGGCCGGCTGCGCTGGCCGGCGACGGTATCGAAGTGTGGCCGGTGCAGCTACCCGGCCGGGAGAACCGGCTGGCCGAGCGGCCGGCCGCCGACCTGGCCGGACTCACCACGGCACTGGTGGACCAGTTGGCGCCGGCGCTGGCGGACGGAGTGCCCTACGCGGTGTTCGGGCACAGCTTCGGTGCCCGGGTGGGCTTCGAGTTCGCCCAGGAGATGCGGCGTCGGGGCGGGCCCGGTCCGGTACTGCTGATGGCCTCGGCACACCGGCCGCCACAGGTACCGGACCCGGAGCCGCCGGTGCACCTGCTGCCCCGAGGGCAGCTGCTGGCCAAGCTGGAGTCCTACGGTGGCACCGACGCCCAGGTCTTCGCCGATCCCGAACTGGTCGAGCTGGTCCTGCCCGGCCTGCTGGCCGACCTGCGGCTGTTCGAAGGTCTGCCGTGGACCCCGGCACCGCCACTGGAGTGTCCGATCATCGCCCTGCACGGCACCTTCGACGCCTCGGTCCGGCCGGCGGAGCTGCACCGCTGGGCGGAGCTGACCACGGCACCGTTCGAGCTGCGTACTGTCGCCGGTCCGCACCTGTTCCTGCTGGCGGCGGCGGACGCGGTCCTCGCCATCGTCCGGCACGGCCTGCGGCCGGCCGTCGTGGCCGGGTCACCCGGATGAGCGGGGCTGTGCCCGCGCTGGCACTGCACGGCGTGACCAGGACGTTCCGGCAGGGACGGCGAACTGTCGTCGAGCGGATCACCCGCCGGCCGGACCTGCGGGCGGTGGTCGCCGCCGTGGACGGCCTGGATCTGCGGGTTGAGCAGGCCGAGATCTTCGGCCTGCTCGGGCCCAACGGAGCGGGCAAGTCCACCACCGTCCGGATGATCGCCACGCTGCTGCGACCCACGACGGGCCGGGTACTGGTCAACGGCGTCGACGCGGTCGCCGACCCGATCTCCGCCCGCAGGCAGCTGGGCGTGGTGCTCGGGGGCGAGCGCAGCCTGTACTGGAAGCTCACCGGCCGGGACAACCTGCGCTACTTCGGCGCCCTGCAGGACGTGCCGCGCCGGCAGTTGGCGGATCGGATCTCCACGGTGCTGGCCGGCGCGGACCTCCTCGACCGGGCAGACGACTACGTCGAGCGGTACTCGACCGGGATGCGGCAGCGGCTGGCCATTGCCCGGGCACTGCTGGCCCGCCCGCCGGTGCTGGTGTTGGACGAGCCCACCTCGGGGCTCGACCCGCAGTCCGCGGCGCACCTGCGTGACCTGGTGCGTCGGCTGCGCTCGGAGGGGCACACGATCCTGTTGACCACACACGACATGGCCGAAGCGGAGCAGGTGTGTGACCGCGTCGCCATCGTCGACCACGGCCGGGTTGTCGCGCTCGGTACCGTGCCGCAGCTGCGCGCCCGGGTCGCCACCGGCCGGACGGCGCGGATCGAGGTGGTCGCGGGCAGCGCCGACGAGTCTGAGCTGCTGCACCGGATCGGGTGTTTCGCGACGATCGTCGACAAGCGCGTCGGGGACGGCGTACTGCGGCTGGTGCTGCACGTGGACGACGCCGTGGACCTGCTGCCCGCGCTGGTGCAGGCGGCCCGCGCCAGCGGAGACGCCCAGGTGAGCCGGGTGGAGGTCGAGCCGGTCGGGTTGGCCGACATCTTCCTCGCCCTGACCGGCCGGGAGCTTCGCGAATGAGCTCGTGGTGGCGTGCCGGTCGACAGTTCGTCGCCGGCACCGTCCGGGAGTGGCGGATGATGCGCCGGTACCCGGCTTCGATGATCTCGCTCGCGCTCTGGGCGCTGTTCCTGCCGGTGGTGCAGTTGGCCCAGGCGAAGGGGTTTGCCGGTGGCGACCCGGCCGCGCAGGCGGCCTTCGCCCAGCGGGCGGGGACGACCCACGTGGCGGGCTACCTGTACCTGGGCTGGGCGGTGTACCTGTGGGTCTCCACGGTGCTCTGGGGACCGGGTCTGAGCCTGCGGCAGGAGCAGCTGCGGGGGACGCTGGAGGCGGTCTACACCACGCCGGCATCCCGGTTCGCGCTGCTGTTCGGCCCGGCACCGGCGCACCTGGTATCGGCCGGCGCGGTCTTCGCGACCGTGCTGGCGGCCCTGCGCTACGTCTTCGGGCTCCCGATCGGTGCGGCGGCGGTACTGCGGACCCTGCTGGTGTTGCTGGTAGGTGCGCCGGCGCTGCTGGCACTCGGCGGTCTGTTCGCCACCGTGGTGCTGTACTTCCGCGACGCCGACGGGCTGGTGCAGGCGGTACGCGGCGCGTTGACCCTGCTGTGCGGAGTGACCTTTCCGCTGGCGGTACTCCCCGGATGGGCCCGGGACCTCGGGTCGGTACTCCCACCGACCCAGGTGATTACCGCACTGCGGCAGGCGGTGCTGGGTGGCGGCCCGGTCCGGTTGCACGCCGGGCAGCTGCTGTTGGCTGCCGGCCTGATCGGCGCGCTGGCGCAGGTCTTCCTGGTGCTGACCATGCGTGCGGCCGGCCGCACCGGCCGGTTGGGGCAGTTCTTGATGGCCGGTACGGCGCGGGTGGTCGGCGCTGTGCTGGCCCGGGAGCTGCGGACGGTGGCCCGCTATCCGGTGAGCGTGGTGAACCTGCTGGTGCTCCTGCCGCTGTATCAACTGGTGCTGCCCGCGCTGCTGCTGGGGGCGGCGTTCGCTGTGCACGGCCGCGCCGTCGGGCTGGCCGGGTACGTGGCCACCGACGATCTCGCCGGCTGGTTCGGGCTCGGCATGGCCGGCTCCGCAGTGACGCTGGGGGTGGTGTGGGGAGTCAGTCACTCGGTCATCCAGGACCGCGAGCAGGGCACGCTGGAGCAGGCGTGGGCCACGCCGGTACGCCGGGACCGCCTGGTCCTGGGGTCGGTGGCGACCGGAGCCCTGCTGGGCTGTCTCAGCGGCGTCACCCTGGTGGCGCTGGTGTGCGGTCTGGCCGGTACCCGGTTCCCGGTCGCCGCCTGGCTGCTGGTCGTGCCGCTGGCGATGGCTCTGCCGGGGCTGGTGGGGATCGGCTACCTGACGGCGGGCATGGCACTGTCCTGGCGTGGCGCGGCGGGCCTGGTGGACGGCTTCGGGTACCTGCTGACGATGCTGGCCGGGGTCGCTTTCCCGCTCCAGGTGCTCCCGGCCTGGCTGCGTCCGCTGAGCTATCTGCTGCCGACGACCTGGGCGATCGACCTGGCGCGCCGGTGTGCGCTGGACAGCCGGACGATCTACCCCGTGGCTGTGGAGTTGTTGCTGCTCGGGCTGGTGTCGGTGGGGTGGTGGCTGGCCGGCCGGCGGGTCCTCCGTGGCGTGCAGGAGCGGTTGGCCGCAGCCGGGGAGGTGGGTCAGCATTGATCCTCCCGTCGCCGGGGTGGGCCGTCGCACGTACCGACGGTGCGGGCTGCCCACCCGCTCCGGGGCGACTCAATGAAGCTTGCCGGCAATTTGCCAAGTTCCGGAACCGGGCGAGTCTTGCGCTGATTGTGGATCTTGAATAGAATCCACACATTCGTAAATCATGATCTTATATTTATTATCAAATTTGCTATCCAATCGATGAACCGCAACGGGCGGACGATGAGTCGACTGGGGGGACCTTGCGCATTGTGGTGTTCGATCGGGGGAGTATCGCCATAAGCGGCGCGATATCAATTCTGGGGGCGGAGTCCGACCTCGATATCGAAGTGATCACCGATCCGGTCGTGTTGTTGTCCAGTCAGCCCTGCCCGGGTGATGTCGTCATCCTCGACATCCACGACGGCCGTACCGATCTGTTCATCGGTGGCGCCCGCTCGAGGCCCTGGTTGATCAACGTTCTGGTCTTCGCGCCGATGTTCATCCCGGCCGAACTGTCGGATCTGGTGAGGGCCGGTATGCGTGGCTGTGTGAGCTGGTCGGATCCGCCTACGACGCTGATCCGGGCAACCCGCGTGGTCGGTGCCGAGGGTCTGTTCCTGCCGCCCGATCTGATCGCCGAGGCGCTCGTGCCGCAGCCTCGGGTCGACCCGGTACCGCCTCCGGTCGCCCCGCATGCCGCCGACGATCTGCTCACCAGCCGCGAATCCGAGGTGCTGACCCTGATCTCCGCCGGGCTCACTCACAAACAGGTCGCCCGACAGTTGGGTCTGTCGAAGTCAACGGTTGACACCTATGTGCAACGGGTGCGCCAGAAATTGAACATCGGGAATAAGGCGGAACTGACGATGGCGGCCTTTCGACTGGGCCTGCAACACGCTGTCGCGCTGCCGTCAGAATAGCTTCGAGCCACCCGGTCGGCCGAAATTCATCGTCGACAGGCCACCGAATTCAACGAGTGATCGGCCGCCCGTCCGGCCGGCCAGCTGCCGGACGATCTGAGTCACCGAGGGCGGGGCCTCTCCGGGAGGGGTCCCGCCGGCCGTGAGACGGATGTCAGCGGGCCAGCGGGGTGCCCGGTTCGGAGTCTCCGGTCGCAGTGGCGGGGTCCAGCAGGTCGGGCGTGACGACCTGCGCGGGCACGGCCACCGGGCTGCTGGTCCGGACCGCCCACGGCACCAGCGGGATACTCAGGCCCACCACGGCGGCCACCACCAGGCAGGTCCACTGCCAACCGAGCGCCCCGTAGAGTGCCCCGAAGGCTGCCGGGCCGGCGAACGCGCCGGTCAGACTCGCCGCCCCGTACAGGCTGAAGCCCTGGCCGACGTGGGTACCGCTGGCTGCGGCGATGGCGGCCTGCTCCACCGGGACTGCCGCCGCGATACAGCCGGCCGCGACCGCCCAGGCCAGCGTGATGATTGCGGTGTTGGTGGCGAAGGCCAGCATCACCGCCATCACACCGGTCGCACCGATGGCGCCGAACAGTGTGCTGCGCCGGCCGATCAGATCGGTGACCTGATGGCTGCGGCCGCTGGTCAGCGCGAAGATGATGGCACCGGGCCCGAGGACCAGGCCTACCTGCACCGGGCTGAGCGAGAAGTGGCGCTGCAGATGCAGCAGCAGGATCAGGCTCAGGCCGGTCTGGGCCAGCGCGGTGACACCGACCAGCACGGCGACCGGCAGCAGCCGCCGGGAGAGGCTGGGCAGCACGGCGGTCGACCGTCGTTCGCCACCGGGCAGACCGGCGGCGAGCAACAGCACCGCCGCGAATACCACGGCCAGCGCCGCGGCGATGAAGACCACCGCGTAGCTGGTCCGGGCGAGCAGGCTGAACGCGCACAGGTACCCCACCAGGCCACCGCGGCTCTGGTAGGCGAAAGCTGGGGTGGCGCTTGCCGGTCGGGCCGCCCAGGTCGGCGATGTGCGCCTGTACCGGTACCCAGAAGGCCGCCGTGCCCACGCCGGCCAGCGCGGCACCGACGAATACCGGCGGCAGCGAGTGCGCGGACGCGTACAGCGCCATCGCGACGGCGAGGATGGCGGCGGCCGACGCGGCCAGCCGGCCCCGCCCACCCCGGTCCGTCAGCCGGCCGACCACCGGGCGGGACACCAGCGACACCAACGTCTGTACCGCCACCACCGCACCGATGGTCGCCGGGGCGGCGTGCAGGCGCGCGGTGCCCCACAACGGCAGCAGGAACTCCACGACAGCGGTGGCCCCGGCAGCAGCTGCCGCGGCGAACAGCAACGAGGGGCGCAGGTGCTCGGCAGGCTCGGTGGTCAAGGGGACTCCTCGGACAAGCAGGGTGGTCCGGTCTCCGGTCGTCGGACGCAGCGACATTCTCCCATCGCCTGTTGGCCCTCGAAATCCATAAGTGTGGACTACATTGACCTGGGCGGTTGCGTCGGCGTGTCCATCAAAATCGCGACAGCTCGATCCGACCGCGTCCACGGGACCTGACCTCGGACCCGCAGCACGGGCATCGAGGTATTGACAAGTATTAGATAAGCAGGTTTCCTTACTTTTGCTTGGCGTCGCCCGATCGCGAGCCTGCACCCACCGGCCGGACCGACCGCTCACCGTGCCGACAGCCTCCGTGCCCCCAGCGGCGCAGGCTGTCCCCCTACGGAAGGCATCCCACCGTGACCACACTCCGGAGCAACCGGCTACGGGTGGCGCTCCTCATCGCCGCCGTCGTCACGCTCTCCACGACCACCACCGTGGCGCTGGCAGCCACCTCATCGACCGGCCCGTCGGCCGCGGCCGCCGGACCCACCGCCGCGCAACTGCTGGCCAAGCGGCGGCCTGCACGCCGGCGTCCACCGGCAAGTACGCGACCGACGAGGGCGGAGCCGCGACCGTCTCGATCTGCAAGAGGGGCTCGGCCTACTTCTGGACCTCCGACATGGACATCGACTGCGACGGCATCACCACGTCGCACTGCAGCAACGCACCGACCCGTCGTACTTCAACGAGACGTCGTTCGAGACCTCGACCGGCCAGTACTTCACCGCCGACGTCACGCACTACTACGTGATCCCGCTGCCCAGCTCCGGTTCAACTACCAGCCAGCGCCGGCATCTCACCCGGCAGCGTCGGCCGCCGTCGTCTACAACAACAAGGTGGTCTACGCGGTCTTCGCCGACGAGGGGCCCGACGACATCATCGGCGAGGGTTCCTACGCCGGCCGTCGCGCTCGGCATCGACCCCAACCCGGCCACCGGCGGCACCGAGGGGCCGGTCACCTTCATCGTCTTCCCCGGCAAGGTGCCGAACCCGGTGGAGAACAACACCACCATCGACACCGTCGGCGCCGCCGCGGCGAGCACCTGGCTGGGCGGCACCACGCCGACCACCCACCGCCTCCCCCGCCGACTCCGGCCACCGGGTCGGGGCGATCACCGGCTACGGCAGCAAATGCGTCGACGTCGCCGGTGCCAACAGCGCCAACGGCGCCGCGGTGCAGCTGTACACATGCAACGGCACCAACGCGCAAAAGTGGACGGTCGGCAGCGACGGCACCCTGAAGGCGCTGGGCAAGTGCATGGACGTCACCTCGCGGGTACGGCCAACGGCACCAAAGTCGCAGCTCTACACGTGCAACGGCACCGCCGCGCAGAAATGGACCGGAGCCGCGGAACACACTCGTCAACGCCGGATCCGGCAAGTGCCTGGACGCCACCGGGCCCATCTCGGCGGACGGCACGCGGCTGCAGATCTGGACCTGCTCCGGGGCCGCAACCAGCAGTGGAACGCTGCCGGCCTGACCCGAGGGCGGTGGACAGGAGTGGACGAGGAGTTTGGCCGGGGCCCGCGAGACTCTCCCGCTGCAGTGTCGGATGACGCCAAAACGGGCATGGTGGGGGGATGGGATCTTATGACGGACCGGCGATGGTGACTCTTCCCGACGGTACCCAGTTCGAGTCGGAGGTGAGCCTGCATGGTCTCGCCTGGGATGACGACCGGGTGGCCAGCGTGGCCTGGCTCGGTACCTTGATGACCGGTACCGGCCAGGAGTTGGCCTCGCGGGCAGGTGAGACGGTCGGGCTCTGGCTCGGCTCGGGCGAGAAGGCGCGCGCCGTCGTCGGCGCGGTGACCGTTCTCGAACAGGGTGGCGAGGCGGTGGAACTGCTCGGCGTCGGCGTTTCACCGTTCGCCACCCTGATCTGAGCGGTCCTCCCGAGCTGGTGACCCGGACGGGACTGTGAATGAACGGCTCTGGATACCCCGGGCGTGCCACGGGACAACCCGCCAGGGCCGTCCCGTGGCACTGTCCGGTCAGGGCTTACATTCGTGCTCTGTCATTTCGGCCTGGATGGTGGCGATCTCCGAGAGCAGCGCCTGCAACTGGGCCTGGGTCCGGGCGATCTCGTCGAGCTGGTCACTCAGCCCTGCCTCGGAGACGCCGAGCATCTCCTGGGCCCTGTCGTAGGCCTGCTCGGCCTGGATCGCCGCGTTGTTGGTCACCATCACCTCGTAGCCCCACGGGTTTGCCAGGGCTCCCTTCGCCATCCCGGTCTCGAAGACGACAGTCGGTTGGAGCCCGACGGGGCCGTACGGGTGCATCGGGTCGCTGGGACCGTAGGGGCCGCCGGTCGCGCTACCTCCGCTGCTACTGGTTGCGAACGGGGAGCTGCCGTTGGCCTGGAGGTACCTCGTCACGGTGTACCAGGCGATTGCCTGCGTGTTGACTTTGGCCTGCCACAGTGCCGCCAGTCCGTCCTGGAACTCCTTGTTCTCGCCCACCAGCCGGTCGTACTCGGCCTGCGCGGCCGCGTACTCGCCGCTGTAGGTGTCGATGAGTCCCTCGGCCTGGTTGAGCTGTGTGGTGAGGGTCTTGCAGTCGTCCTTCGGCGGGATCTGCGGCACCGAACCACCACCACTGCCGCCACCACCACCGCCGTGCTCCTTACCGCCGTCACCGCTACCCGCGTCTCCGACGTAGAGCGTGGTGTAGGCGGCGCAGTAGCCCACGACCGTCGTCGCGTACCCCTCGTCGGTCTTTCTGGTGATCTGGTATGTCCCCTCCTGGGAACAGAAGATGACAGTCTGCATGGCGAAGGCCGGCGTCGGCACCGCCACCAACGCCGCGGCCGCGACCCCGGCGGCTACCAACAGCCCCGCACCCCTGCGAAGAGTATTCATGCCCGGCAGGCTATGCGGCAGCCGCAATCAGGTAGATGACACTGGTGCGCGCCGACGGCCGCGCCAGTTGTCGTGTCGACCCGGGTGAGCTCAGCGTGCGGCGAGGGCGACCGTGTGCGGATGGATCGGGGCCGGCAGCGTCGACGACCCGGACAGGTACGCGTCCACCGCCGCAGCGGCAGCCCGACCTTCGGCGATGGCCCACACGATCAGTGACTGCCCGCGTCCGGCGTCCCCGGCGATGAACACCCCGTCCGCGGTGGACTTCCAACCCGCGTCACGGACCGCACGGCCACGCGAATCGACGTCGACGCCGAGCGAGTCCAGGAACCCGCCCTCGGCCGCGCCATCGGTGGACACGAAGCCCATCGCCAGGAACACCAGGTCGGCCGGGATCTCGCGTTCGGTCCCTTCGACCTTGGCGAACCTGCCGTCGACCAGCTCGACCTCGTGCAGGGCGAGCGCCCGTACCCGGCCGTTCTCGTCGCCGACAAACCTCTCGGAATTGACCGCGAACAGTCGCTCGCCGCCCTCCTCGTGGGCGCTGGACGTGCGGTAGATCAATGGCCAGGTCGGCCACGGGGTGGAGGTCGGGCGCAGTTCGGCTGGCCTCGGCATGATCTCCAGCTGGGTTACGCTCTTGGCGCCCTGGCGGTGGGCTGTCCCGAGGCAGTCGGCTCCGGTGTCACCGCCACCGATGATCACCACGTGCCGGCCGGCGGCGTCGATCGGTGACGAGTCGAAGTCGCCGTTCTGTACGCGATTGGCGGGGACGAGATACTCCATCGCCGAGTAGATGCCGGCCAGGTCACGACCCGGTACCGGGAGGTCCCGCGGAACCGTCGCGCCGGTGGCGAGCACGACGGCGTCGAAGTCGGATCGCAACTGCTGGACGGACAGGTCGGTACCGACGTGGACGCCGGTGACGAACCGGGTACCTTCGGCCGCCAGCTGGGCCAACCGGCGATCGAGGTGCCGCTTCTCCATCTTGAACTCGGGGATGCCGTAGCGCAGCAGCCCACCGATGCGGTCGGCGGACTCGTACACGGTCACCTGGTGACCGGCGCGGGTGAGCTGTTGGGCGGCGGCCAGTCCGGCCGGGCCGGAGCCGATCACCGCAACCCTCTTACCGCTGAGTTGCACCGGAATCTGTGCAGTGATCCAGCCCTCCGCCCAGGCCCGATCGATGATCTCGACCTCGACCTGCTTGATGGTCACGGCCTCGGAGTGGATGCCCAGCACACAGGCGGACTCGCACGGAGCGGGGCAGAGCCGCCCGGTGAACTCCGGAAAGTTGTTCGTCGCGTGCAGCCGGTCGGAGGCGGCGCGCCACCGGTCGGTGCGGACCAGGTCGTTCCACTCCGGAATGAGGTTTCCGAGCGGACAACCGTTGTGGCAGTAGGGGATACCGCAGTCCATGCAGCGGCTCGCCTGGGTCTGGGTCTTGTACGGCGCGAACGGTTGGTACACCTCGCGCCAGTCGGAGATCCGCACCGGTACCGGGCGGCGGGTGGGCAGCTCCCGGCTGTTCCGCATGAATCCAGTGGGATCAGCCACGAGCTGCCTCCATGATCGCATCGTCCACGTCGCGGCCGGACAGTTCGGCCAGCCGACTTGCCTGCAGTACCCGCTTGTAGTCGCGGGGCATGATCGTCGAGAACGCCGCCGTGTGTCGCGGCCAGTCGGCGAGAATGGTTTCGGCCACCACCGACCCGGTTTCGGCGTAGTGGCGTTCCACGATGGCCCGCAGTTCGACAGCGTCTTGCGCGGACAGCGGTTCGATGTCGACCATCTCGGTGTTGACCAGCGAGTGGTCCAGATTCAGCACGTGGGCCACCCCGCCGGACATGCCCGCGGCGAAGTTGCGTCCGGTCGGGCCGAGCACCGCCACCCGCCCGCCGGTCATGTACTCGCACCCGTGGTCACCGACGCCTTCGACGACCGCGATCGCGCCGGAGTTGCGGACGCAGAACCGTTCACCCACCCGGCCGCGCAGGAACAGCTCGCCTGAGGTGGCGCCGTAGAGGATGGTGTTGCCGGCGATGATGTTCTCTTCGGCGGCGAACGCGGCGTTTTCGTGCGGGCGGATGATGATCCGTCCACCGGACAGGCCCTTGCCGACGTAATCGTTGGCGTCGCCGGACAAGCGCAGCGTGACCCCCGGTGGGAGGAACGCGCCGAAGGACTGGCCCGCGGTACCGGTGAGCACCACCTCGATGGTGTCGTCGGGCAGGCCCTTGCCGCCGTACGCGCGGGTCACCCGCGAGCCGAGCAGCGTGCCGACGGTCCGGTTGACGTTGCGGACCGGCAGCTCGATGCGGACCGGCTGCCCCTCGGTGAGCGCACCCTCGGCCAGTTGGATCAGCGTGTTGTCCAACGCCTTGTCCAGTCCGTGATCCTGACCGACGACCTGGTGCAGCGGCGTCCCGGCGGGAAGCTCGGGCAGCACGAAGATCGGCGAGAGGTCCAGGCCGGCGGCCTTCCAGTGGTCGATGGCCGCGCGGGTGTCGAGCAGCTCGACGTGTCCGACCGCCTCGTCGAGACTGCGGAACCCGAGCTCGGCGAGGTACTGCCGGACCTGCTCGGCGATGTACTGGAAGAAGGTGACCACGAACTCGGGCTTGCCGTCGAACTTCCTACGCAGCTCCGGGTTCTGGGTGGCCACCCCGACCGGGCAGGTGTCCAGGTGACACACCCGCATCATGATGCAGCCCGCCACCACCAGTGGCGCGGTCGCGAAACCGAACTCCTCCGCGCCGAGCAGCGCGGCGACGACGACGTCCCGACCGGTCTTGAGCTGCCCGTCGACCTGGACAACGATCCGGTCGCGCAAACCGTTGAGGAGCAGGGTCTGCTGGGTCTCGGCCAGGCCCAGCTCCCACGGCGCGCCGGCGTGCTTGAGCGAGGTCAACGGTGAAGCGCCGGTACCGCCGTCGTGGCCGGAGATGAGGACCACGTCGGCGTGCGCCTTGCTGACCCCGGCCGCGACCGTGCCCACGCCAACCTCGGCCACCAGCTTCACGTGCACCCGGGCCTGATCGTTGGCGTTTTTCAGGTCGTGGATCAGCTGGGCCAGGTCCTCGATGGAGTAGATGTCGTGGTGCGGCGGTGGGGAGATCAGGGCGACGCCGGGCGTGGAGTGCCGGGTACGGGCCACCCACGGATAGACCTTGTAGCCGGGCAACTGCCCGCCCTCACCGGGCTTGGCGCCCTGCGCCATCTTGATCTGCAGGTCGTCGGCGTTGACCAGGTACTCGCTGGTGACCCCGAACCGTCCGCTGGCGACCTGTTTGACGGAGCTGCGCCGGGCCGGGTCGTACAGCCGGTCGACGTCCTCGCCACCTTCGCCGGTGTTGGATCTGGCGCCGATCGAGTTCATCGCGATCGCGAGCGTCTCGTGCGCCTCGGCGGAGATGGAGCCGTAGGACATCGCGCCGGTGGAGAACCGGGTGACGATGCTGTCGACCGACTCGACCTCGTCGATCGGGACCGGTGTGCGGGCGCCGACCTTCAGCTCGAACAGGCCACGCAGGGTCGCCCCGTCGCGGGACATGCCGTCCACGGCCGCGGTGTATCTGGCGAACACGTCGTACTGCCGGGTCCGGGTCGCGTGCTGCAGCAGGAACACCGTCTCCGGGTTGAACAGGTGCAGTTCGCCGTCGCGTCGCCACTGGTACTCCCCGCCCGTTTCCAGCCCACGGTGCGCTGTCCGGGTGGCGTTGGGCTGCCAGGCGCGCCCGTGCCGGGCGGCGACCTCGGCATGGATCTCGGCGAGCCCGATCCCGCCGAGCTTGCTCGACGTGCCGGTGAAGTAGCGCTCGACGAGCTCCTTGGACAGGCCGACCGCCTCGAAGACCTGCGCGCCCATGTAGGAGGCGACCGTGGAGATGCCCATCTTGGACATCACCTTCAGCACGCCCTTGCCCATCGCCTTGACGTAGTTGCGGGCGGCCTTGTAGGGGTCCAGGCCGGCGATCGCGCCACTGGTGATCATGTCGTCGATGGACTCGAAAGCCAGGTACGGGTTCACGGCGGACGCGCCGTAGCCCAGCAACAGGGCCATGTGGTGCACCTCGCGGGCGTCACCGGCCTCCGCGACCAACCCGACCATGGTGCGGGTCTTCTCGCGGATGAGGTGGTGGTGCACGCAGGCGGTGAGCAGCAGCGACGGGATCGGTGCCAGGTCGGCGGTGGAATCGCGGTCGGACAGCACGATCAGCCGGGCGCCGTCTTCGATCGCCTCGGAGATGTGTCGACAGATGTCGACCAGCCGGGCCTTGAGGCCCTCGGCACCGTCGCGTACCCGGTACAGGCCCGACACGGTGATTGCCTTGAACCCGGGCATGTCGCCGTCGTCGTCGATGTGGATGATCTTGGCGAGCTCGTCGTTGTCCAGCACCGGGAACGGCAGGACGATCTGGCGGCAGGACGCCGCCGACGGCGCCAGCAGGTTCTGCTCCGGCCCGATCGTCATGGCGACCGAGGTGACGATCTCCTCCCGGATCGCGTCCAGGGGCGGGTTCGTCACCTGCGCGAACAGCTGACTGAAGTAGTCGAAGAGTAGCCGTGGGCGCGTCGACAGCACCGCGATCGGGGTGTCGGTGCCCATCGATCCGATCGGTTCGGTGCCCGCCACGGCCGCCGGGGTGACCAGGACCCGCAGCTCCTCCTCGGTGTAGCCGAACGTCAGCTGGCGGCGCAGCACCGCCTCGTGGTCGTAGACGATGTGTTCCCGGTCGGGCAGCTCGGACAGCCGCATCAGCCCGGCGTGCAGCCAGTCCGCGTACGGATGCTCGGCGGCCAGCTCGGACTTGATCCCCTCGTCGTCGATGATGCGCCCGGCGGCCGTGTCCACCAGGAACATCCGTCCGGGTTGCAGCCGACCCTTCGCGACGACGGTCGCCGGGTCGATGTCGAGGACACCGGCTTCGCTGGCGAAAACGACGATGTCGTCACTGGTCCGCCACCACCGCGCCGGGCGCAGACCGTTGCGGTCCAGGACGGCGCCGACCCGGGTCCCGTCGGTGAACGCGACGCAGGCCGGACCGTCCCACGGCTCCATCACCGAGGCGTGGAACTCGTAGAAGGCGCGCCGCGCCGGGTCCATCGTCGGGTTGTTCTCCCAGGCCTCCGGGATCATCATCAGCACCGCGTGGGCCAGCGGTCGGCCACCCAGGTGCAGCAGCTCGAGGACTTCGTCGAAACTCGCCGAATCGCTCGCCCCCGGTGTGCAGATCGGGAACAGCCGCTCGAGATCACCGGGAATCAGGTCACTGGTGAGCAGTGCCTCGCGCGCCCGCATCCAGTTCCGGTTGCCCTTGAGCGTGTTGATCTCGCCGTTGTGCGCGATGTAGCGGTACGGGTGCGCGAGCGGCCAACTCGGGAACGTGTTGGTGGAGAACCGGCTGTGCACCAGCGCGATCGCGCTCACCAGCCGCGGGTCGGACAGATCGGGGAAGAACGCCGCGAGCTGAGCGGTGGTCAGCATCCCCTTGTAGATCAGCGTGCGGGCCGACAGCGACGGGAAGTAGGTGTCGACGCCACGCTCGCGGGTTTCCCGTTCGGCTCGGCGCCGCACCACGAACGCCAGCCGTTCCAGCGCGAGACCCGAGCCACCCGAGATGAACAGCTGGGCGAAGTGCGGTTGCACGGAGCGGGCCGTCGGGCCGAGGTCGGCGCCGTGCGCGTCGACGGGTAGCTCACGCCAACCCACGAGTTGGGCGGCCTCCTGCGCAACGATCCGCTCGATGGTCGCGACGGCCAGCGCCCGCTGGCCGGTGTCCGCGGGCAGGAAGGCAATGCCCACGGCGTAGGTCGGCTCCCCGGCGGCCGTGGGCTCCGGCAGGGGGAAGTCGGTGACCGCGCGCAGGAATTCGTCCGGCACCTGCAGCAGAATGCCCGCGCCGTCACCGGAGTTGACCTCGCGACCCGCGGCGCCACGGTGCTCCAGGTTGCGCAGCGCAGTCAGGCCCGCCTCGATGATCGCGTGCGTGCGTCGGCCGCGTGCGTCGACGACGAAGGCGACACCGCAGGCGTCGTGTTCGTTGGCGGGGTCGTAGAGACCCTGGGCGTACGGGGCTGCGGAGAATGTCACGTGTCGGGGCTCCGGATCGACGTCGCGCCAGCGTGTTCTGGTCGTGGGGTGGCGGGACGGCGTTGGCCCAGCAGGGTCACTGGAGCATACATATGGACCAGCGAGTTCGTAAGGTATAGAGCGCGCTTACCGTCGGTGATGAAACAAACCGGGCAAGGGTACCTGTGGGTGATCTTGTTGTCGTCTGTCCGGGTTGCGCCCGTGACCGTGCGGTACGGGACGAAGCTTCAGGTCACCAGGCCCCTGCGGTAGGCGTAGATCACAGCCTGCACCCGGTCCCGCAAGCCAAGCTTGGTGAGAATGCGCGACACGTACGTCTTTACGGTTTCCTGGCTGATCACCAGCGCCGCGGCGATTTCGCTGTTGGACAAGCCGTTGGCGATCAGGCGCAGTACCTCCAACTCGCGCGGCGTCAGCGTGCCGCGCTCCGGCGCCCCTTCGGTCGGACGGATCCGCGCCGCGTACTTTCCGACCAGTTGTCGGGTCACCTCCGGCGCCAGCAACGCGGCCCCGGCCGCGACCGTCCGGATGCCGCCCAGCAACTGCGCGGGCGGTGCGTCCTTGAGCAGGAAGCCACTCGCCCCGGCACGCAACGCCTCATACACGTACTCGTCCAGATTGAACGTCGTCACCACAAGCACTTTGACGGGGTGCGCGACCCCGACCCCGGCCAGCAGGCGGGTCGCCCCGATGCCGTCGAGCACCGGCATCTGGACGTCCATCACCACGACGTCCGGGTGCAGTCGGCGGGCGAGTTCGACCGCGGCGCGGCCGTCCCCGCACTCGCCGACCATCTCCAGGTCAGGTTGAGCGTCGATGATGGTGGCCAGGCCGGTGCGGATCAGTACCTGGTCGTCACAGACCAGCACCCGGATCGGTGCCGTCACGATGCGCTTCCGGACGGTATACGGGCCCGTACCACAAAGGCGCCGCCCGCGCGCCGGTCCGCGCTGAACTCCCCGCCGAGTACGCCGACCCGTTCGCGGAGCCCGGCAAGGCCACGGCCGCTTCCGCCGGCGGAAGCGGTGTTCGATCCGCGGCCGTCGGTGCTGACCTCCACCGTGATCTCCTGCGGGCCATGGCACACATGGACGGCCGTGCGGCTGCCGTGGGCGTGCTTGAGAGCGTTGGTCAGGGCCTCCTGCACGACGCGGTACGCCGCCACCTCGGCGCTGCCGACGGTCTGCTGTGGACTGCCCTCCTCGACGAACTCCACCGGCTGTCCGGCCCGCCGGGTCTGCTCCACGAGATCACCCAACTCGCCGACAACGGCTGGTGGGAGCGCCCCCGCCCGTGGCCGGTCGGACGCCCTGCCCGGGTCCACGCCGTGGTCGGGGTTGAGCAGGTCGAGCAGGTGCCGCAGGTCGGAGATGGCCCGCCGGCCGGTGTCGGTGACCGCGGTCAGGGTCTGGTCGAGACGTTCCGGCGCCGTGGTCAGGTAGCGCGCCGACTCGGCCTGCACCACCATCGCGGTCACGTGGTGGGTTACCACGTCGTGCAGTTCACGGGCGATGCGGGTGCGTTCGGCCGTCCGGGTGGTCTCGGCGATGTGGTGGCGGCGTTCCGCCTCGGCGGCCCGGGACATCCGCAGCCACGCACCGATGCCCCAGGCGATGGCCAGCGCCAGGTAGAACGTGATGAAGCCGGCCAGCCCTTCGGTTGATCCGTTTCGGTCAATGGCGACCGCCAGTGGCAGGTACGCCACTGAGGCCAGGACCACCGTGATGCGGCGGTGGCGTTCCAGGTGCAGCGCTGTGCTCAGCAGCGCGATGGGCAGCGCGATACCCGCGACCGTGTGGTAACCGCGGACCTGGTCGACGGCGAAGCCGAGTGACACCAGGGCGAGACAGGCGGCCGGCCACCGGCGGCGGACGGCCAGCGGAAGACTCTCCAGGGCGATCGCCACGACTGCCCACGCATCGAACGGGCGGTCCGGCAGGTTGCCGAGCTGCGTCCCCTGGTTGTGCAGCGACGGCACCATCGGCGCGACGGCGAGCGCCACTGCCAACGGGAGATCCCGGACCGTGACGGGCCAACGCCGCCACTGGTCCAGGATCCGCTGTAGGTCCATCACCGGGAGAGCGTAGCGGCCGCTTCGGCCCCGGCAGTGCGCCGGCGCAGCGGCACCAGGTGACCGCGGCGGTGGGCCAGCCGCAGGAACAGGGTGGTCACCACGAGGCAGGCCAGCAGCGCGTAGAGGCTCGCCTCCGGCCCGAACTCGCCGCCGGTGAGCGCGGTCGGGCCGGACAGCACGCCGTGCAGCAGTCCCTGCGGCGAGTCCGTGCCGGAGACACCGGTACCGAAGATGCCGCCCTCGGCGAAGTTCCAGGCGAAGTGCAGGCCGATCGGCACCCACAGGTTGCGGGTGGCGACATAGGCGGCGCCCAGCATGCCGCCGGCCTCGACCGCGATGGCGAGCGCGCCCCACACCGTGGCATGCGGGTTGAACAGGTGCGCCAGGCCGAACAGCAGACCGGTCAGGGCCAACGCCAGCCAGGTGCCGATGCGCTCCTCCACGATCCGGAACAGGATGCCACGGAAGATCAGCTCCTCGGTCACGGCGGCAGCGGCCGACAAGCCGAACAACGCCACCGCGCCCGACACCGAGCCCCAGCCGTCGATCCGGTAGCCACCGAGAACGGCGATGGTCGCGATGACGGCCGCGAACATCGCGAAGCCGATCAGCATCCCCCGCCCCAGCGCGGCACCGGCGCCCGTCCTGGCCACCTCCACCGGCGCGCGACGCTCGGTCCGGCGCACCACCCAGGCGTACGCGAGCAGCGACAGCAGCCCGGTAGCAATACCGAGGACCAGCGTGAGCGGCGCATTCCAATGTGCCGCACCGACACTCACGCTGCCTGCGACGGCGACCACCGAGACCACTACGAGCTGCGCCAACAGCCGCAAGAACAGTCGCATGACGACTCCTTCGACAGATGCCGCGGCCGGAGCGCCGCGGCTACGTCGAACGCTATGGACCCGCCGATCCGCAATCGTCACCGTACGGTGGACATTCCCCGGTAGCTCTGTCGGGGGACACGGTCCGAAGCGGTATGACGGGCGCCACGGCGGGTCTGTCGGTACGTTCATGGCATGTCTGCGAGATTCTCCACGGTGCACCGGCGGCCGGCGTCCCAGCCGGGCGTCGCAGGCCCTCTGCGGTGCCCGCCGCCGCGATGACGGCCCCGAGTCGCCGGGAGACACGCGCGCTGCTGGCCCGGGCGGCGCAGGCACAGGCAGAAGCCGACGCGATTGTCGAGATTGCCAGCTCGGCCCGTGCGGAGGTCGTCGAGGCGTACGCGATCGCGAGTGAGCCCCAGGTGTGGACCGCGATCGAGAAGATGTCGATCGACACGGTAAGAGACACCGTCGACGGTCGGGCCAGGTTGGACGAGCTGCCGGCACACGGCATCTACTCGGTCGCCGACGTGCTCCGGGCCGGCCCGGACCGACTGATGGGCGTGCCCGGCATCGGCGAAGGCACTGCCCGCAAGACCATCCACGCGGCCGAGCAACTCAAGCGTGCGGCGCGGGACTCGCTGCAGTTCCGGATCGAGTTCGACCCGAAGAACCCGGACATGACCCGCCTGTTGCGGGCGCTGGCCAAATGGGGCGCGGTGTGGCACGCGGCCGGGGCGCACGAGGCCGACGCGGGGCGGGTCGCCGCGCAACTGGCCACGCAGCGGCCGATCGCCGAGCCGGCCGCGACGGGACGCATTCGTCGGCTGTTCATGCGGGCCGGGGACAGGGCCGTCGCGGCCGACGCGACGCGGCGGGTACGGGCGCTGGTGGACACCGCCGAGTCCAGCGGCCTGCCGCAGGCTGCCCGGGAGGTACGTGCGGTCCGTACGCCCAACGGCAAGCAGGTCTGGCGCGACTTCGAGCAGCACGCGGCGCACTACTACGGCCTGCTCAGCCAGGTGGTCGGCCTCGGCGGCGACGTCGCCGCGAGCGAGGGCTACCTACCCGCCGACATCGTCGAGCGGGTCGGCGCGCAGCAGTTGGACACCTCCCGGCTCAACGACAGCCTCCGGTTGCGCGGCTACCAGTCGTTCGGCGCCCGGTTCGCACTGGTCCAGCGGCGGGTCGTGCTGGGCGACGAGATGGGGCTGGGTAAGACAATCCAGGCCATCGCCGCGATGGCCCACCTGGCCGCCCGTGGCGCCACCCACTTCCTCGTCGTCTGCCCGGCCAGCGTATTGATCAACTGGGCGCGCGAGATCGCCCGGCACTCGACGATTCCGGTCGTCAGCCTGCACGGCCACGGCCGGGCGCGGGCGGCGGCCCGATGGCGGGACTCCGGCGGCGTCGGCGTGGTCACGTTCGGCTCGCTGGGCGCGCTCGGACTCCCGCCGCCCAGGCCCGCGCTGCTGGTGGTCGACGAGGCGCACTACGTGAAGAACCCCGGTGCGAAGCGGTCGCAGGCGGTCAACCGGGTCGCCGCGGAGTCCGACCGGGTGCTGTTCCTCACCGGTACGCCGATGGAGAACCGGATCGACGAGTTCCGGTCCCTGATCGAGCACCTGCGGCCGGAGGTCGCCGCCGGCATGGGGCCCGAGCACGCGGCGATCAGCGTCGAGGCTTTCCGGCGCGCGGCGGCGCCTGTCTACCTGCGTCGCAACCAGCCCGACGTGCTCACCGAACTGCCGGAACTGGTCCAGGTCGACGAGTGGGAGGAGTTCGGCATCGAGGACGGGGCCGCCTACCGGGCCGCGGTGCGTGAGGGCAACTTCATGGCCATGCGCCGGGCCGCGTTCGCCGTTCGCCGGCCGCACGACTCGGCGAAGCTGACCCGCCTGATCGAGTTGGCCCACGAGGCGATGGCCAACGATCGCAACGTCGTGGTCTTCTCCTACTTCCGCGACGTGTTGGCCGTGGTGGGCGCGGCGCTCGGCGCCGACGCCCGGGGCCCGATCACCGGCTCGACGCCGGTCGCCGACCGCCAGCGCATCGTGGACGAGTTCACCGCCTCGCCGCGGCCGGCCGTGCTGGTGTGTCAGATCGAAGCCGCCGGGGTAGGCGTGAACATCCAGGCGGCCTCGGTGGTGATCCTCTGCGAGCCACAGGTCAAGCCGTCCATCGAAGCCCAGGCGATCGCCCGGGCCCACCGGATGGGACAGGTGCGTACCGTCCAGGTACACCGGCTGCTGATCGCTGACTCGGTGGACGAGCGGATGATCGAGATCCTCGGCTCGAAGGCGCAGCTCTTCGACGCCTACGTCCGGCACAGCACCATCGCGCACGCCGCGCCGGGCGCCGTGGACATCTCCGAGGTACAGCTGGCCCGGGTGATCGTGGCGCAGGAACAGCAGCGACTGGCCCACGCGCCGCAGCAGGCCCGCCGCCCGGCGGGTACCCCGATGTCCGCTCAGCAGACCCGCCTGTAGCGACCCGGGTTGACGACTGCCCGCGCCCGCGCCTCACACGGCGGGAACCCGGTCGATGAGGGCGTCGATCGCGTTGGTGAGGCGGGCGGCGTCGGTCATGACGAGGTATCGCTGCCCGCGTTCGCCCGGCACCCATGCGTTCGTACCGTCGGCGGCGACGGTGTTGTGGCCACCCGCTCCGGCGAGCGCGTAGGCACCGGCCGTCCCGGCGACGGCGTAGTAGGCGGCCGTCGGGTCCCAGGTGCCGTCGGTCTGACTTGTGCCGCAGCCGTAGAGCAGATCGAACACCGCCCGGACAGGGCTCCCGGCCGGATGGGTGGCGCAGACATGGTTGCCGACGAGTACCCGGGCGCCGATCTCGAATCCGTCGTAGACGGTGGGCGTCGCCCAGGCCTTGACCACCTGCCGGGTGGCGGGCAGGTCCAGGCCGAAGTTCCACTCCGGTGCGCTCGCCGTCGGATATTCGCCGCCCATGATGACCGTACGGGCGACCTTGCGAGCAATGAGCGCCGCATCGGTACGGGCCAGCTGTGCGAGGTTGGTGAGTGCGCCGATGGACAGGATCGTGACGCTGTGATCGGGCTGGGACCGCAGCAGCCGGCGGTACAGCGCGACCGCGTCGACCGGGCGGCCGGCGTGCGGGTAGCCCTCGGCGAGCAGTCGGCTGTAGGTCTGGTCGACCCGCGCAGCGCCCGACGGTACGCCGATCGGGATGTCCGGCCGTCCGTACCAGGTGTTGAGGGCGTCGAGTCCAGCCGCGTTCCACGGATTGTCCACATCGGACATCACGCCGAGGATCTGGACCCGGCCGGTGCCGGCAGCGGTGTGCACCACGGCCAGCGCCGCGACGTCGTCCCACCACTGACCGAAGTCGGTATCGACAATGAGCCTGACCGGCCCGGGCGGGCCGCCGGCATGCGCGGCCGGGCTGGCGGCGGTGGCGGGTTCGGCCACCGCGACCAGGAGGATGGCGATGACCGGGGCGAGGGCGAGGCGGGGCAGGCGCACGGGAGCTCCCATGGTCGGCGGGGATCGTTGCTCCACCATTGCACGTATGGTGATCGATCGACAGCGCCGAGTGGCCAAGGCTCCCTTGACACTTTCCTGCGTGGGACATAGCGTGCCGTCAATTAGCAGGAAACCTTACAGTTTCGCTGGAGGATGCCGTGCACCGTTCCCCGCGCAACCTGCTGCTCGTCTCCGCCGTGGCTGTCGCGACCGCCGCCACCGGCGCCGTCTGGCTGCTGACGGCCTCCCCGGCCAGCGCCGCGGTGAGCCTCTCCGACGTGGTGCCCGTCCCGGTGTCGGCGCAGCCCGCGACCGGCGTGACCTACACGCTGCCGGCGAACGCCACGATCCAGACTGCGGCCGGCGCCACCGATGTCGGCAACTATCTCGCCGGCATCCTCCGCCCGTCGACCGGCTATGCGCTGCCGGTCTCCACCACCACCGGCACGCCGACGAGTGGCATCGCGCTGCTGCTGTCCGGCGCCGACCCGAGCGTGGGCGCCGAGGGCTACCAGCTCGACGTGACCGCCACCGTCGTCACGCTGCGCGCGCAGACCGTGGCCGGGCTGTTCCACGGGGTACAGACGCTGCGGCAGCTGCTGCCGGCAACGGTCGAGGCGCGCACTGTCCAGAGTGGACCGTGGACGCTCACCGGTGGCCGGATCGTCGACTACCCGCGGTACGCGTACCGCGGCGCGATGCTCGACGTGTCCCGGCACTTCTTCGCCCCCGACGTGGTGAAGCGGTACATCGACGAGATCGCCCAGTACAAGATCAATATTTTGCACCTGCACCTCTCCGACGATCAGGGCTGGCGCATCGTGATCGACGCCTGGCCGCAGCTGGCGGCCGTGGGCGGCAGCACCCAGGTGGGCGGCGGCGCGGGCGGCTACTACACCAAGGCGCAGTACTCCGACCTGGTCTCCTACGCGGCGTCCCGGCAGATCACCATCGTGCCCGAGATCGACATGCCCGGCCACGTCAACGCCGCGCTCGCCTCCTACGCGCAGCTCAACTGCAACAACACCGCCCCGCCGCTCTACACCGGCACGAACGTCGGCTTCAGCTCGCTGTGCGCCAGCTTGGACGTCACGTACACGTTCGTCCAGCAGGTACTCACCGAGCTCGCCGCCCTCACCCCGGGGCCGTATCTGCACATCGGCGGCGACGAGGCGTCGAGCACGCCGGCGGCGGACTACACCACGTTCATCAACCGCGTGCAGCCCTTCGTCGGTGCGGCCGGCAAGACCGTCATCGGCTGGCACCAGGTCGGGCAGGCCAACCACACGACCAACCGGGTCGCGCAGTTCTGGGGAACGTCCACATCGGACGCTGACCTGAGCGCCGCGGTGAGCAAGGGCGACAAGGTCCTGCTGTCGCCGGCAAACAAGGCGTACCTCGACATGAAGTACACCAACTCGACCCCGCTCGGCCAGACCTGGGCCGGCCTGATCGAGGTGCAGACCGCCTACAACTGGGACCCGGGCGCCTACCTCTCCGGTGTGCCGGCCAGCGCGATCCTCGGCGTCGAGGCTCCACTGTGGACGGAGACGATCACCAAGCTGGCCGACATCGAGTTCATGGCGTTCCCGCGGCTGCCGGCGCTGGCCGAGCTGGCGTGGTCACCGCAGTCGGCCCGCAACTGGGACACCTTCAAAGTGCGGCTCGGCGCGCAAGGTCCACGGTGGACAGTGCAGGGGATCAACTTCTACCCCTCGCCGCAGGTCCCGTGGGGCACGCAGCAGACGACCCGCAGCGCATACACCCAGATCCAGGCCGAGAGCTACAACGCCCAGACCGGAACGCAGACCGAGACCACCACCGACACCGACGGCGGCCAGAACGTCGGCTACCTCACGCCCGGCGACACGCTCGCCTACGACCTCGACTTCGGCGCGGCATCGCCTGCCTCGGTCACGACCCGGCTGGCCTGCGGCGCGTCCAGCGGCACCATCCAGTACCGCCTGGACTCCACCACCGGCCCGATCATCGCCAGCGTCCCGGTGACCTCGACCGGCGGCTGGCAGGCCTGGACCAGCACCACCACCAACCTGTCCGGCTCGGCCACCGGCGTACACCGGGTGTACCTCACCTTCACCGGCACCGCGGGCACCGACTTCGTCAACCTCAACTGGTTGCAGTTCAACGCCGGCAGCGGACTCCCCAACGCGTACGGCGTGCGCCAGGCGGAGAGCTTCAGCAGCCAGTCCGGCACCCAGACCGAGACCACCACCGACACCGGCGGCGGCCAGAACGTCGGCTACCTCACGCCCGGCGACTGGCTCGGCTACCCCAACGTGGACTTCGGCACTGCGGCTGCGGCGTCGGTGACCACCCGGCTGGCGTCCGGCGCGTCCAGCGGCACCATCCAGTACCGCCTGGACTCCACCACCGGCCCGATCATCGCCAGCGTCCCGGTCACCTCGACCGGCGGCTGGCAGGCCTGGACCAGCACCACCACCAACCTGTCCGGCTCGGCCACCGGCGTACACACCGTGTTCCTCACCTTCACCGGCACCGCAGGCACCGACTTCGTCAACCTCAACTGGTTCCAGTTCAGCCGGTAGCGTGCTGCCGCGCTGTATTTCCGCCAAGCCCCGCATGTCGACGCGGATCTCGTCGTCAGCTGGATGAAGAATCAGCGGGCGGTAGGCGGAGCGCAACTTGACCGCACGGACTCGCTCGAACAGGACGGTCAGGTGCTCAAGCTCGTCGTCACCGGCTCGGGCATGCAGGAGAAGCCGCGAATGTCCCATCCCGTACTCTCAATGGCTGAGCACGTTCACAACGTGGCCATCCTTGGTTCGGAAGAAGAACCGACGAACCCCCCAGTCCTCATCCTGCAGTGGGTGAACGATCTCAGCGCCCATCTGTCGGACTTGCGCATAGGCGGCGTCGACGTCGGGCACCTGGACGGACATCGTTGGGTTGACCGGGCCCGTCTTGTCGCGAGACATGACGCTGAACGTTGCCCGGCCGGGCGAACCCAGCGTGACGATCCAGCCATGATCCATCAGGATGTCCAGGCCCAGCAGAGATTGGAACTCCTCTGCCGCGGCCCGGACATCGGGTACGGTCAGGATGGGCACGGCACGATGCAGGATCACGACTGCATTCTATGTCGATCGAGCCCGCAGATGTCCCGCTCAGTGGCCAGATGAGTAAGACGTTGAGGCCCACCGTCTCTCTCGCTGCGCGGTGGTCCGGTGCGCGTTGTGGTCGTGTGATCGAGGATCCGCGACACCGCCGGTGGTAGCGGAGCGGGTACGGCGTCAACCTCAGATTCCGCGTGAGCCGTCGAGGGTTTCGCGGATGATGTCGGCGTGGCCAGCATGGCGAGCAGTCTCCTCGATCATGTGGAACAGGACATAGCGCATGTTGCACTCGATGAGGTCCGCGCGTGCGCAGGAGGCGTCCAGGTCCATCGCGGCGGTGATCGCGTTTGACGTCTCGATACGCTCCCGGTAGACCGCGATCCAGTGCGTCACGGTGTCGCTGTCGTGGATGACGAGTTCGGCGTCGCGGGGTTCAGGCTTGACCTCCGGCCACCTGTCGGGCGACTGCCTTCCTGCCATGACCACCTCGAACCAGCGCTGCTCCCACGTCGCGGCGTGTTTGATGAGGCCGAGTAGTGACAGCGAACTCGCTGTCGGCGCTTGGCGTGCCAGTTCGTCGCTGACCCCTTCGACCTTGCGGATGAGCCCGATGCGCTGGGCATCGAGGAAGTTCACCAGGGCGTCGTACTCGGATTTCGGCGTAAGCGACACAGTCATCTCGCTGGGCATGTACCGATGTTTCCACGAGAACGCGGACGCCTCCACAAATGCGGAAACGGGCTGTTCCCACGGCAGGCCGCGGGGGAATCGACCCGGCCGCTATGCGCCCGGAATATAGCTCCCCGGCCGGTTGCCGGCTTCTTGATGTAGGCGCTGGACGTGGTGCGCTCACTGCACCAGCCCGTCGTGACAGCTGTCGACGCGGCGCCAGCGATGATCGAACGGCTCGCCAGGGAGTATCCCGCAGCAGCTACGCGGGTCATGAACGCTGAAGTCCTGAGCCTTCCTTCCTTGCTAGTCGCATGCAACCTCGTGGCGGAGGTCATGATCCGAGTAGATCGAGGTCACGAACGCAGAAGCCGTGGTGCGCCCACTCCTCGTCCAGTACCACCTGAACGCACTCCAGCACCGACTTTCCGCTGGCATACGACGGCCAACCCGGGCCCGCCGGGACTGGCGCGGGCGCCGCGAGCTGGTCGGCCGTCACCGTCGACAGCCAACGCTCCAGCTCAGCGCCTTGCAGGTCTCGCGTGGCCAGCACCTCGTCGAGACTGGGGGCTGCCGCTCGGTCCAAACCCTGCTCCTCCTGGTCAGGGACGAACTCGGACGCCAGCCCGATCGCGGTGAACGGCTCGGTCGATCCCAGACAGCAGCGGCGGAACCACGAGTCGTACACGAACACCAGATGGCGCTGGGTCTCTACCGCCGACCATTCGCCGCCGACGCGCTGCTGCTCCGAACCACTGGGCATCGCTCGCAGTCGCCCGATCGTCTCCGCCCAGCCGGTCCGCAGCTGCCGGACAGCCTGCAGCAGGTCCGCCGGATCGGCTGAGCGCAGCAGCAGCCGCACCGGATGCCGGCGGTCAAGCTCGGCTTGGACGTACGACGTCACCTCGACTCCGTTGACCACCAGATTGGTGACCAGCCCGTCAATCACAGCGTCCTGCATCACCACCCCGATCAGACGAGCGCGGGTCAAGTCGCACTCGCGGAACTCGGCATCAGTCAGGTCCTGGTCCTTGAAGCTCGCCATGCCGGGCAGTATCCACCGGCGCACCGACAACCGCGCAGTTTCGGCGGGCAGAGGGTGCTGTAGCCGGGCCTGGAGGCCGCCGGCGGAAACACGCCGGGCCGGCGACCTCGCACCATTCGAGACGAGGCCGAGTTCGGCCAGGTACTCGCGAGCAATCGTCGACGTCCGAATGCGCACGCGGGCGCGCCATAGCAGGCGTTCGCGGTCGCCAAGGAACACGTGCAGGTCCGGGGCCGTACCGTGATCACATGCGGACGCAGGTGATCGTGCTCAACGGCGGGTCGAGCGCAGGAAAGTCGGGAATTGTTCGGTGTCTGCAATCGATCCTGCCGGATCCGTGGCTTGCCACCGGGGTGGACCGGCTCATCGAGGCGATGCCCGCAACCATGCGCTCGCCGGAGAGCATCGACTTCGCAGCAGACGGCACCGTCATCGTCGGGCCGGAGTTCGACCGGCTGCAGGACGCCTGGATGGCTGGGGTCGCCGCGACTGCCGGGGCCGGCGCCCGGGTCATCATCGATGACGTCTTCCTCGGCGGCGCTGGATCTCAGCAGCGGTGGCGGGCCGTGCTCGCCGGCCTGACGGTGGTGTGGGCCGGTGTCCGGTGCGATGCGGAGGTCGCCGCTGGCCGGGAGATCGCCCGTGGCGACCGGATCGCAGGGATGGCCGCCGCGCAGGCCGACCTGGTGCATCGAGGCGTGGTGTACGACGTGGAGGTCGATACCACCCACACCGAGTCGATCGTGTGTGCCGAAACGATCGCGGCGCGGCTGTGACGGCTGGACGTGCCGTGCACGGCAGCCGTCGTCGGTGCGCTGGATGATCGCAGAGACGTCCACGACAGTCGAAGCGCCGGTCGCTGAGGGGTGCGTGGCGTCTGCGCTGCCGGCCGGATAAGGGGCCTGACGCTGCGCGGGCGACGGAGGCTGACTGGTCGGTCCGATCTTCCGCGCACGGGAGCGGGCGGAGCGGGTCGCGGTAGGCTCCCCGGTGGCGCGCGGGGGAGCGCCACGGACAAAGGAGTCGACACGTGAGTACTGGGCCGATTTCCCAGCAACGCCAACCGTTGCCACAGACCGCCCTTGACCGATTGGGCAGGTCGCGACAGCCGGGACGGCCGTTTTTCACGTCCGATCTGTCGGTCAACGAGTTCGTTCTCACCACCCAGACCGGGTTCGAGCCGCTGGGGCTGGTGATGGGCACCTGCATTTACCACGTCGGCATCCAGTCTTCCCAATGGAAGGTCAGCCAGGAGCTGGCCGTATTGACGCAGGCCATGTACGCCTGTCGGGAGCTGGCCATGGCCCGGATGGAGGCCGAAGCCGACGCGCTCGGCGCCGACGGTGTGATCGGCGTGCGGATCCGGTCGCTGAACTACGCGTTCGCCGCCGATGTGCTCGAATTCGTGGCGGTCGGGACCGCGGTCAAGGCACCGCCCGGCGAGTCCTACCGCACCCCGCAGGGTCGACCCTTCACTTCACACCTGTCCGGCCAGGATTTCTGGGCGCTGCGCCGGCACGGTTGGATGCCGCGGGCCATGGTGCTGGGCACGTGTGTCTACCACATCGCCCACATGTCGTTCCGCCAGATGCTGTCCAACCTGGGGCAGAACGTGGAGTTGGTGAACTTCTCCCAGGCCGCCTACGACGCCCGCGAGCTGGCCATGGGCCGGATGCAGTACGAGGGTCAACAGGTCGGGGCAGACGGGATCGTCGGGGTCACGGTCGAGGAGTCGGCCTGGCAGTGGGGTCAGCACGCGATCGAGTTCTTCGCGATGGGTACCGCGGTCAGCCGCAGCCACCCCGACCGTGCGCCGGAAGATCCGACGATGGTCATGCCGATGACCGGCTGAGGCGCAGACCGAGCCAAGGGCCGAAGCAGAGCCGAGCAGGCTCACGGCTCGGTCAGCCGCTGCAACGCGGCCAGGGCCCCACCGCGGGCCTGGGCGACGCCGACCAGATCGCGGGCCAGCTCGGCGCACCACTCGTCCGCGTCGACCTGTTTCGAGGAGAGCACCACGCCGCCGGACTGGTGGCCGATGCGGGTCACCGGGGGGGCTCCCACATCTGTCCGTTCCAGGTCGTACAGGTGGGGTCCAAGGCTGATCCGCACGGCCAGCACGGCCGGCGACCGGCGGTTCAGCCGGGCCCGCAGCGCCTTCTCGCGTCGGACCTCGACCAGGTCGGCCGGTAGCGCGGCCGAGAGCACGTTGAGCAGCATCGCCCCGTAGAGCGACAGGTCGTCGGTATGCCGCCGCAGCTGCGCGGCGAGCAATTCGAGGTCGAGGTGGGACTGCGGCTCGCTCATCGCTACCACTCTAGGCGTGTCCGCCACGATGCCTGGACACGCGTTTCGGGGCGGTGGTTACGGCGTTGGCGAGGGCCTGGTCGGGCGGCTGCTGGTGTTGTATGAGTTCTTGGCGGCGACTACGGCCGCTTGGATGTGCTCGGGGTCGACGCCGTGGACGTTGAGCGGCGGGTGCAGACGCCGGACAAGTTCGGTCTCGATGGTTGCCGGCTCCGGGTCCTGCGCCCAGGTCAGGTGCAGATGCGCGTACATCCATGCGGTCAGCCGTGTCTCATCCTCAGCGACAAGGACAACCCGATCGGTCCAGGTCGTCCGGTAGCCCTCGGACACAAGAAGCCCAGCCAATGTACGGCGCAGAGTCGAGCTGCCCGAACGCCTCAGGTGGTTGCGCAGAATCCGGCCCCGCAGGCTGGTGGCCCGTCCCAGGTACAGCAGCCGTAGCGACGCAACGCTCGCATTCGGCGGCCCGATGAGGTCGGGAAAGATCGAAGGATCAGCCCACCAGGCGTAGACACCGCTGCCCCGACTGAGTCCCTTGACGGCGACATCGAGTCCGACCGGCACGCCCGACAGCAGCCGCAGGGCCTCCTCGACCCGGGCTCGGTCGGCTGGGACATGGTCGAGTCGCATTCCGGGAGTCGTCATCGAGACGATGCCAGGCCTCCCAGGGCCGAAGGTGGCCGGCCCGCAGGGACACCGGATGCTCTATCCAAGATCCGGCCGCACCGTGATCGGCGGCCACGGATACTGACCGGTCGATCAGCAGGCCGCGCAGTATCGGCGGCAGCTGCACGTGGTTGATCATGGCGCTGGCAGGACGGGCGCACGGGCGTTTCGCCGACGAGTTAGCCCTCGTAGGTGATTTCCGCCAGGGTCGGATCGCGGTAGGCGGTGGCCACGCCGATTCAGGGCTCCCGGAAATGTCGGTGGTCAGGAGCAGGATGAACTGGACACGGCTGGATGAGGCTGCGGATGGTGACAGATGCGCTACGGCGTGGACGTGTGCACCCTGGGCGAGTACGCCGAGCCTGACCGGGTGGTTGAGCTTGCGCGGGCGGCCGAGGCTGCGGGGTGGGAGGCGGTGTTCGTATGGGATCACCTGGCTTTCGCCTGGGGTACGCCATCGGCGGATCCGTGGGTGGTGCTGGCCGCGGTTGCCCAGGCCACGACTCGGGTACGGCTGGGCACCGCGGTCACGCCGCTGCCTCGTCGGCGTCCGGTCGTACTGGCCAACACGGTCGCCACCCTGGATCGCCTCAGCGGCGGCCGGGTGACCCTCGGCGCCGGTCTGGGTGGTGTGCCGGTCGAGTTCACTGCCTTCGGCGAGTCCGCTGATCTTCCGAGGCGCTCCGAACAACTCGATGAGGCCCTCGACGTGCTCGCCGCGCTGTGGTCGGGTCGGCCGGTCACACACGAGGGCAGCCACTATCGGATCGATGCGGTGACACTGGCGCCGCTGCCCGTGCAGAGCCCGCGGGTGCCGATCTGGATCGGCGGGGGAAGCCGTGCCGCCCGGCGTAGGGCTGCCCGGTGGGATGGGTGGATCATCGGCGGTGATGACGAGCACGGTGAAATGGTCATGCGGCCGGCGGAGATCCTTGCCGGTATCGCCGACATCCGGCAGCATCGGGGTGGCAGCGACCCTTTCGACGTCGCCATGACCGGGGTGTCCGCTGGGCCGCATGACCCTGTCTTCGGCCGCTATGCCGAAGCCGGAGTCACCTGGTGGCTGGAGCACATCCATGGACAACGTGACTCCTTCCCGAAGCTCTTGGCCCGCGTCGAAGCCGGGCCCCCGAACCGAGATGCTGACAGCACAACCACCCATGTCCACGAATAGGCCGACGCAATCACATCGGCAGAAACGGTCGTCTCAACTCCCCGTTGTCCGGTTCAGTAAGTGACGATCGACCAGCGGCCAAATGAGTACGCCGTTGGAAGAGTTGACGGATGTACACGTCAGACAGTGGGTAATCAAACAGCCGGAGGACGTGCCAGCGCATCCGAAGCAAGCCAATCGCACAAGCGTGCGGGGCGCGGGAGCCTGGTCGGATCGGCCCACCGCTGCGTGGTGCTGGACCTGGTCGGTGCGCCGGCCTGACTAGCCACCCGCAGCGCCCACCAGATCAACGGAGCCTGGATGGGCAGCCGGGCGTATGCCGCGACCCGGTACGCCGGAGGGCGGCGGCGCCAGTCCCGGGCCATTTTCACATTCGCCGGGAAGACGGCCGCGAAGAGGCCGGCGGCGGCCAGTCCGCCCCCGCGACGGGTCTGCGGGTGCGCAACGGCTGCGGCCACCACGAGTTCGGCCACGCCGCTCAGGTACGTCCACATCCTGGGCCCGCCGGGCAGACTCCGCGGGATGATGGGGTCGTAAACCCGTGGCGCCGCGAAGTGGGAGCCGCCGGCGGCGGCGAGCAGCAAGGCGAGGCCGCGGGCACTCCAGGAATCAGACACGCGTCCAGGATGCCACCGTCCGACGCCGGTACCGGCGTCGGAGTCAGCGACCTGCGATCCGGACGGTGCACAGCCAACGGCAGATCTGTGCCATGTTCTGCGATGGCCGCGGTCTCGTGCGGCGATCGCCCCTGGAAGCCGGTGAACAAGGTCACTGACCCGACGCTGCCGGAGATGTTGACGATGCGGGGCGACACCGACAGCGAGCGTGCCCGGCTCTCGGTGGGCCGAGCGATCAGACGGGCCTGCCTCATGGTGGCGGTTTACCGGGCCACCTTGGCGTCGTACTCGTGCCTGGCCTGCTCGACCGTTTCCAGGTAAGTGCCGGCCCAATTGGCGAGGTGTGCGAAGAGCGGTGCGAGGCTGCGACCGAGGTCGGTGATCTCGTATTCGACGCGGGGCGGGACCTCGGGGTGGTAGGTGCGCACGATCAGGCCGTCACGTTCGAGTTGACGCAGCCGTTGGGTCAGCACCTTCGGGGTGATCGTGGTGATCCGGCGCTCCAGCTCAACGAACCGCTGCCGGCCGTGTTCGTTGAGGGTCCACAGGATCGGCGTGGTCCACCGGCTGAACACGATGTCCACGACCGGACCGATCGGGCAGGCGTCCTCGGGGTCGGTCGGCGTGCGCGCGGTCCAGGTCGACTTGCCCGCCATGGACGTCGCTCCCGCCATCGACTTCCCTTTCACATAGTCACTTTCCTGTAGGTACCTACTATACCGATGGTGTTAGCGTCGCGCCGTCCCCGACCGACAAGCCGTGGACTCGTCAATCCGGCAAGGGAGAAATTGATGATCGTAGTTACCGGTGCGACCGGAAACGTCGGCCAACCACTAGTCCAGGCACTCGCGGCATCCGGCGAGAAGGTAACGGCAGTGTCACGCCGGATCACGGAAAGCGCCGCACCCAGGGATGTACGAATCGTGACGGCGGATCTGACCCTCCCGGAGGACCTTCGGCCCGCCTTCGAGGGCGCCGACGCGCTGTTCCTGCACGACGGCGGCAACAACGCCGAGTCGTTGCGGCCACGGAACATCCTCGACGTGGCGAAGTCCGCAGGAGTGAGAAGGGTGGTGTTGCTGTCCTCGCAAGGCGTCCGTACCCGGCCGGAGTCCCATTCCCACGGCGTGCTGATGCGGTCTCTCGAAGACGCCGTGCAGCAGTCGGGTCTGGAATGGACGATCCTGCGGCCAGGTGGCTTCAACTCCAACGCTTACGCCTGGGCGGATGCGATCCGTACCCGTCGGACGGTCATCGCGCCGTTCGGTGACGTCAGCATGCCGACGGTCGATCCCGCCGACATCGCCGACGTGGTGGCCGCGACCTTGCGGGAGGACGGTCACCTCGGGCAGATCTACGAGCTGACCGGGCCGGCGCTCACCACGCCGCGACAGCGCGCCAGCGCGATCGGCGACGCACTCGGCGAGCCCGTCCAGTTCATCGAACAGACCCGCGATGAGGCCCACGCACAAATGCTGAAGTTCATGCCTGAATGGGCGGTGGAAACCACGCTAGCCGTCCTCGGTGAGCCGACCCCCGCCGAGCAGCAGATCAGCCCCGCAGTTGAGCAGGTGCTCGGCCGCGCGCCACGCGCCTTTGCCGACTGGGTCCAGGACCACATCTCCGCCTTCCGGTAGGACAGGCCGGCACGGCGGTGGATCGGCCCTGACTCCGGGGCCGATCCACCGCCGTCAAACGAACAGGTCAAATTTCGCGGCTCTGGCGCGCAGCGTCACAGCAGTTCGAGTGCACGCTCCCGAACCGCATCCTCGGATTCCAGGTGACCTTGATCGTCGGGCGGGGCAACGCCACGCAGCGCCGCCTCGACCCGGCGGTTGCTGGTCATGGTCGCCGTGACGGCGGTCATGGCGAGGAGGAGGCCGGCGGCGGCGTAGAGCGGGGTGCGTACGTCGTACGTGGTGGCCAGCCAGCCGCCGAGGAAGGCGCCGAACGGGGCGGCGCACATGGCGAGCATGCGGGAGGTGGAGGCGACCCGGCCCATCAGGTGGGCCGGGACGATCGCCTGCCGGAGGGAGGGGCCGAGCACCATCGTGGCGCCCATGCCCGCCCCGCAGACGGCGAGCGCGAGCCCGGCCACGTACGGGTTCGGGGCGGCGGCAAGCCCCAGGATGGCAAGTCCCTCGACCGCGGCCGTGCAGGTCAGCGCGGTGCCGGTGCCGAGTCGTCGGCCGAGGAAGGAGGCGATGCCCGCGCCGAGCAGGCCGCCGGTGGCCTCCGCCGTGAGGAGCAGGCCGAAGCCGAAGGTGTCGATGCCGAGACGGTCGTGCGCGAAGAGGGCGAGGACGGTCTCCACGGCGAGGAAGGCGACGTTCCCGACCGCCGGGCGGAGCGCGAGCCCGAGCAGCAACCGATCCCGGAAGACGTACGAGGCGCCGGCCCGCGCCTGCCGAAGCAGCGACTCGCGGGCCTGCGGTACGGGCCGGGGCGCGGCGGGCAGCGACCGTACGAGCAGTGCGGAGAGCGCGAACGACACCGCGTCGGCGAGCAGCGGAACCGCCCGCCCGAGCGCGAGCAGCGCACTGCCCGCGGGCGGCCCCGCGAAGCCGGACGCGGCGGTCTGGGTGCCGCGCAGGCGGGAGTTGGCGCGCTCCAGGAGTGCGGGGTCGCGGCCGAGCAGATCCGGCAGATAGGCCGTGGCGGCCGTGTCGAAGAAGAGTCCGCCGAGGCCGAGCAGGAAGGCGACGGCCGCGAGCAGCGGAATGCTCAGCACGTCGAGCGCGGCCGCCGCCGCCGGTATCGCGAGCAGCACCGCACGCGCCGCGTCCGCGACCCACATCGTGCGCCGGCGGTCCCAGCGGTCCACCAGCGCACCGCCGAGCACCCCGAAGAGCAGCCACGGCAGCGTCCCGGCGGCCGTGACGACGGCGAGCGCCATCGGATCCCGGGTCAACGTCAACGCGAGCAGCGGCAGCGCGGCATGCGTCACCCCGTCACCGAGCGAGGACACCGTCTGCGCGGTCCACAGCCGTCCGAACCCGGTCGGCAACTTCCTTACAGTCTGAGGTCACTTGGCGTCCCCTTCGGCCTGCTCGGCGCGGCGCCGGCCGGAACAGCGCGAAGACGAGTGACGCGTCCGGCAGCGACGGATCGGACAGCTCCCGGTACTCGTCCGCCAGCGCCTGCAGCCGCGCCCCCAGCTCCGCGAACTGCTCCTCGGTGAGCCGCAGATGCGCCATCCGTACGTGCCGCTCGCCGTCCACCGGCGCCGCCTCCAGGTCCGCCACCGCGTGCCGCATCAGCACATCCGGCTGCCCCGTCGCCCGGATCCGGCAGCTCGATCGCCCGCGCGGCCATCGCGTAGTACCGCTCGGTGACCCCCCGCACCTTCCGCGTCCGTACCACCTTCACCAGGCCGGCCCGCTCCAGCAGCCGCACGTGATAGCTGGAACTCCCCTTCGCGAGGCCCACCCGCTCGGCGATCTGCGTGATCGTCGCCGGCTCGAAGCGGAGCACGGCCATGATCCGGTGACGCGTGAGGTTGGAGACGGCGCGCAGCTGCTCGTCAGTGGTGACGTGAAACGTCTCGGGAAGATCATCGGTAGGCATGCGCTCAATGGTCAACGATTCTTGACCATTGAGCAAGGGGATTCCGTAAGGTTTTCGAGATTGCCCCCGGCGCGAGAGGCCTTCGCTCCTGCGCAAGGTGACCAGGCCCCGCTCCTTACCGCCGCCGGTCCGGGACCGCCGCATCGACCACCGCCGGTGGGCGTCGCCCCACGCTCCCGATGCGGGTGACCGCGAGCGTCGATGCGACGGCGCGGTGTTCCTCGCCGCTGTGGTCGGCGTTCGCCGCTGATCGGCAGCCGCGTCGGCCGGTGCCGGGGAGTTGCCGGAACCCACGACGGGTACCGGGTCGCCGGGCGACAATCGCGGCATGGGTACTCAGCTCGCAGCCCGACGGACCGACCAGGCCGCTGTCGGGGCGTTGGCGGTCGGCGCGCTCGCCGTGGGCGCCTTCGCGGTCGGCGCGCTGGCGGTTGGGGCGTTGGCAGTCGGGGCACTGGCCATCGGTCGGGTCGCGATCGGCCGGGCCACCATCCGTCGCCTGCGGATCGAGGAGCTGGAGGTGGGGCGGCTCACCTTCCGGCAGGACGAGGAATCCCCGACGACCGGCTGACCGTGCGCCCGGCCGCGCCCCGTAGCCGGTTTCATCCCTGGGTTGATGCGTTAGGTGAGGAAGATCAGCCATCCGGTGGCGGTCGCGGCGAAGGCGACCGTGGACAGCACGATGGTTGCGGTGGCCTCGGCCTGATGCGACTCGTACCGGCCGGCGAAGAGCAGGACGTTCGCGCCGGTGGGCAGGGCCGCGCAGAGTACGGCGATGGTCATCGGCAGCCCGTGGATGCCCAGTAACCAGGTGGCTGCGAGGACGAGCGCCGGCTGCAGCGCCAGCTTGAAACCGGCGAGCACGGCCACCGCGCGGCCGGTGCCGCGCAACCCGTACCGGGCCAGGCTCAGGCCGATGGTGACCAGGCTCAGCGGCACGACGGCGAGGCCGAGGGTGGCCAGCACGTCGTCGACCGGCCCCGGGATCGGCAGGCCGGTCGCGTGGTAGCCGAGCCCGCACAGGATCGGCAGGGTGACCGGGTGGATGATGCTGCGCCGTACGGTCTGTCCGATCCGGGCGCGTCGGGATCCGTTGCTGCCGCGGTCGATCTCCGCCAGTACCGTGGCGATCGTCAGCAGCACCAGCGCGTGCAGGCTCACGATCGCGATCTGCAGGGACAGGCCGGCGGTACCGAACAGTGCCGTCACCACCGGGATGCCGAGCTGCACGGTGTTGCTGAACGTCACCGACAGCCCGCGTACGACCGGGCCCACGGGCGCGACACCGCGCCAGCGCTGTGAGCCGTAGACGGACAACAGCAGCAGCACCGTCGGCACGAAGTAGCCGACCAGCATCCGCCAGGGCAGGGCAGCCAGCGAGACCGCCGCCATGGTGCGGAACAGCAGCGCCGGCGTGAAGACGGTGAACGTCGCCGCACTGAGGGCGTCGGCGGCGTTCGGCCCGAGCGTGCGCAGCCGTCCGGCGACGTAGCCCACTGCGATCATCACGAAGATCGCGACCAGCTTGAGAAGGATCACGGTCGACACGGCCCGGGAGCGTACCTCGGCATCGGGGTCGGCCGCCCACCCGGCGGGCGGCCGATGCGGCGCTCCCGGTGTGCCGCCGTGCGTGGGCGGGACAGCTTCAGTCGACGGGTACCACCCGGGCGTGCGCCCGGGAGGTCGGGGGGATCTCGGCGTGCCAGGGCAGCACCTTGCCGAACTGGACGAGTTCCCCGTAGTTGTCGGGGTCGACCGGCGTGCGGGCCAGGTCGAGGATCGCCACTGCTGCCTGCTCGGGCGTCTGGGCGGCGCTCATGTCGGTGAACCAGGGACGGGACGCGGGCGTGTCGATCAGTCCGGGGCACACAGCCGCTACCAGCGTACCGTCGGCCAGGTCCCGTTCCCGGCGTTGTGCCGCCAGCACCCGGACCGCGGCCACCTGAGCCACCTTCGACGGCACGTTCAGCCAGGTCGGCCAGCCCTGCGCGACGGCCGTCCCGTCGCGTACCGCCGTCCGCCAATCCGCCACCACCGCCTCGATGTCGGCGAACGAGCGTGCCTCGTCGAACCGTGCCCGCAGGGGCTGGTCGAGGTGGCCGAGGGTGCCGAAGGCGCTGGCCACCACGAGGAGGCGGCCACCGGGGCGCAGGATCGGCCCGAACGAGCGGAGCATCCGCAGCGTGCCGGCGTTGTTGGTGTCGGTGAACAGCTCCACCTGCTCGGCCGGGGTGCGCTGCGGACTGACCCGGAAGGCGGCGTTGGAGATGACGATGTCGATCCCGCCGTGCTCCGCCACGATCGTGTCCGCCACCGACTGGACCGACCGGGTGTCGGTGACATCCAGGACCAGCCCGTGTACGGGTGCGCCTGTCGCGTCGAGGCTCCGGGCCTGCGCCGCGACCCGCCCCGGGTCCCGACCGGTGAGGTAGATGTGGTCGGCGGCGCCCAGTTGGGCCGCCAGGCCGGCGACGAGCGCCCGCCCGAGACCCTGGGTGGCGCCGGTGACCAGTGCGATTCGAGCTGCCATACGGCCAACACTAGGAAGTACGGGGCATGCTGGAAACGAGACTTCGGCACATGTGGTATGCGTAGGAGTCATGGATCTTTCGGTGACCGGAATGCGGGTGCTCCGCGAGGTGGCCGAGCGCGGGTCGTTCACAGCGGCGGCGACCGCTCTGGGCTACACCCAGTCCGCGGTGTCCCGGCAGGTTGCCGCACTGGAGACGACCCTGGGAGTGGCGGTCTTCCAGCGCCAGCGCACCGGGGTACGCCTCACCGCGCCCGGCCGGGCCGTACTGCGGCATGTGACGGCGGCGCTGGACGAGATCGACGCGGCGCTACGCGCGGTCCGCGGTCCGGCGCCCGCGACCGAGGTGGTACGCCTGGGCACGTTCACCAGTGCCGGTGCGGTCCTGCTGCCGCGTACCTTGGCCGCGCTACGCGACACCCATCCCGGGATCGAGGTTTCCACCAGGGAGGGCAGCACGCCGGCACTTGTCCGGGCGGTCCGTGCCGGCTCGCTCGACCTCGCCGTGGTGGCGACCACGCCACCGTTCCGCCCGCTTGACGGCGAGAGCCCGGAGCTGGTTGTCCGACTGGTCGCCGAGTCACAGCTGCACGTCGCCGTACCCGCGACGCATCCACTCGCACTCGGCGACACCGTCGACTTCGGGCAACTGCAGGGGCAGCGCTGGATAGCCAGCCCGTCGAGCGACGGCGAGGTGCTGCTCGGCGTGTGGCCCGGGCTGGGTGGCCGACCGCGGGTCGCGCACACCACCCGGGACTGGCTGGCCAAGCTGCAGCTGGTGGCCGCCGGCTGCGGACTGACCACGGTGCCCGCGTCGCTGTTGTCGGTGGTGCCGGCCGGCGTCCGGGTGCTGCCGGTGCACGGCGGTCCCCGGGAGGCTCGCCGGGTACTCACCGCCCGGCTGCCGGGCCGACGTGCCCCGGCGGTACGGATCGTCGAGGACGCCTTCCGGGCCACCGCCGAGACGCTCAGACCTGGCTCTGCCTGACGGGTTTGCGGCTCAGCGGTCGTCGAAGGCCGATCAGCACGGAGTCCGGACCGGGCAGCCCCATCGCCGGTCTCCGGCACCGCCCGGCGGCTGCGGGGTCGTCCTCGTATCCTTGTCACTATGGATGAGGACCCGTTTGTGTCCGAGGCGGGCTTCGCCGGACTGGGGCTGCGAGCGGAGCTGCTCCGTGCGTTGACCGCTCTCGGCTACGAAGAACCGACGCCGATCCAGCATGAGGCGATTCCGCCGCTAATGGCCGGTAACGACCTGGTTGGCCAGGCGGCGACCGGAACCGGCAAGACGGCTGCCTTCGCGCTGCCCCTGCTGCAGAGGCTGGCTCGCGGCGGGCCGGATGCCGGACCGGCGGCACTTGTGCTCGTGCCGACCCGCGAGCTCGCCGAGCAGGTGTCGCAGGCAGTCCACCGGTACGGCCGGGACCTGGGCGTACGGGTCCTGCCCGTGTACGGCGGACAGCCGATCGGCCGGCAGTTGCAGGCGTTGCAACGCGGAGTGGATGTCGTCGTCGGGACGCCGGGGCGGGTGCTCGATCACATCAACCGGGCGACGCTGCGGCTCGGCGAGGTGCGTACCGTCGTCCTCGACGAGGCCGACGAAATGCTCGACATGGGCTTCGCCGAAGACATCGAGGCGATCCTTGCCGAGACTCCCGGGGATCGACAGACGGTGCTCTTCTCGGCCACGATGCCGCCACGCATCGACAGCATCGCCCGCCGCCACCTGCGTGAACCGGTCCGGATCAGCATGGGCCGGGAGGCAACCGCGCCGGGTGACCTTCCGCTGGTGCGGCAGAGCGCCTACGTCGTCGCCCGGGCTTACAAGCCGGCGGCTCTCGGTCGGGTGCTGGACGTGGAGGCGCCCTCGGCGGCGATCGTGTTCTGCCGTACCCGGGAGGAGGTCGACCAGGTCACCGAGACCCTGAACGGGCGGGGATATCGCGCGGAAGCGCTGCACGGTGGCATGAGCCAGGACCAGCGCGACCGGGTCATGGGACGCCTCCGCGCCGGCAGCACCGAACTGCTGGTCGCGACCGACGTGGCGGCCCGCGGCCTTGACGTCGAGCAACTGACCCACGTCATCAACTTCAACGTGCCCGCAGCGCCCGAGGCCTACGTGCACCGCATCGGCAGGGTGGGCCGAGCCGGGCGCGAGGGTTCCGCCATCACCCTGGCGGAACCGCGGGAACAGCGGATGCTGAAGGCCATCGAACGGCTGACCGGGCAGCGCATCACCCTGGAAAAGCTGCCGACCGTGACCGACCTGAGGGCCCGACGCCTGGAGCTCACCCGCGCGGCTCTGCAGGCCAGCCTGGAAACAGACGATCTCGAACGATTCCGGGTCGTCATCGACTCACTCACCGACGAATTCGACGTCGAGAACGTGGCACTCGCCGCGGTGAAGCTGTTGCACGAGGCCGCCGGCGGGGATGTCGACGAGGAGGAGATCCCCTCGGCAGCCGCATCGCACCGCAGCCGTGACGGCCAGGATCGTGACGCCCGGCGTGGCAACGGCGGACACGACCGGCCCGCGAACGCCCGAGCATCGAATGCGTCGGTGACCCGGCTGTTCTTCGGCATCGGCCGACGGGCCGGGATCCGTCCACAGGATCTGGTCGGCGCGATAGCCGGCGAATCGGGCCTCGGCGCCCGCGAGATCGGGGCAATCCAGATCACCGACCGTTTCTCGCTGGTCGAGGTCCCCGAGCCGGCCGCTGACATGGTCATCGCGGCCATGCAGCGCAGCACCATCAGGGGCCGCCGGCCGACGGTGCGCCGCGAACACTTCGACCGCTGATCGAGTACGTCGCCGATCGGGGGCCCCAACGGCACGCGGCTCCGTCGTGCGCACGCACGACGGAGCCGCGTTGGGCGGTAGTGATCTAGAACTTGCCGCAGGCGGAGTTGACCGCGTCCTCGTCCGAGGTCATCTTCGCCGTCAGGTCCGCAGCCGGCGCCTGGCCGCTCGACAGCGCCTGGAGCAGCGTGCCGTAGTCGTTCGCGTAGGTGGTCAGCGTCGCCTTGGCGTCAGCGTTCTTGGCCTTCTTCGCGGCGTCGGTCAGGCCGGCGTAGATGGACTGAAGGTCAGCGCCGAGCGCGGCCGGGTCGTTGCTGTCAGCTTCGATCTTCGAGTCGGGGTAGGCGTTGCTGACCTTCTGGGCGGCCTGGCAGCCCGGGTCGCTGGCCTTGATGAGGTGCGGCGTGACGATCGCGACCGGCGCAATCCACGCCAGCGCGAAGACGATACCCAGGATGGCCAGCACCTTGCCGCTGGTCGTCTTGGCCTTGATCCAACCGATGATGCCGAAGATCAGGCCGAGCGGGATCAGGCCGATGAGGCCGGTGATGAAGCCGATGATCGCCAGGCCGTTGCCGCCCTTGGCGGGAGCCGCCGGTGCGAGGGCGGACGGGTCTTGCTGAATGGTCTCGGACACCAGGTGTACCCCTTGCGAACAGCGCGAACCCGCGCCTGCTGGCCCGGGCCGGGTGATCCTATGGACGACCTCGGAGTCACGTCGAGACCCAGGTCACAGGTCTGACCGCGAGTACCGAATCAGACACCGGGTGATCAACACCGGCGGACGCGGATGTCATGCCCTCAATTCGTCGGAACACCGGACTGACCCGGCCTGCACGGGGGGAGCCGTTCGGGGCGGTCGGTTGGCCTCCGGTCCACACCGTTGCCATGTCTACGGTGTAGACATGGGAACAACCGCCGACCGGCTGGCACGCATTGCCCGCGACCTCGTCATCGCCGAGGGTCCCGCCGCGGTGACCATGCGCCGGGTGGCCGCCGCGGCCGGAATCACGCCGATGGCGATCTACCGCCACTACGCCAACCGTGAGGCGCTGCTGCGCCGCGTTGCCGACGAGACGTTCGGCGACATCTCGAAGCGGTGGGCCGACCGCCAACCGGGTCCCGGCAATCTCATCGCCGACCACCTTGACGATCATCTCGACTTCGCCATCGGCCAACCGAGGCTGTACGACTTCGTCTTCACAGATCCGCGCGAGGGCGCACGTCGGTTCCCCGACGACTTCCGCGACGGCGGCTCGCCCTCGCTGTCCCTGGTCGCCGACGCACTGCGGAACCAGGGCTTCGGCGACGGCGCCGGCGACGATCTTCTGGAGCTGGCACTGGCCTTCGCGGCCCTGATCCACGGCCTGGTCGCGCTGTACCACGGCGGCCGGATCGCCATGTCCCCGGCCGAGTTCCGCGCGCTCTGCCACCGACTAGTAGGGAGGATGCTCAATGTCCACAGTTGACCCCGCGTCGGCACCGCTGCGGGTGCCGGACGCACCGGCCGGACGAAACAGATCCCGCATGGTCGCGAACGGACGCGACTACCCCCGGGCCGACGCCCGCATGCTCCACTGGGCGACGCTGGACTTTGACCGCGACGACAACGCGGCAGGCGACCGATGAACGCGGCACGCTATGTGACGAGCATGGTCGACGCATTCGACCGGTACGGCGACCGGACCGCGTTGGTATCGGCGGACCGGGAATCGGATATCGCGAGCTGCTGGCCGTCACCTACCGGCTCGCCCTGGCCCTGCGCACACAGGGAGTCGAGCGCGGCAGCGGCGTCGTCTGCCTCGTCACCAACACCCCGGAGGCGCTGTACCTACGGCTCGCATGCCACCTGCTGGGCGCCCGGTACGTCGCCGTACAGCTCAATGCCCTGACCGAGGATCTCGGACACATTCTCGTCGACGCCGACCCGGCCGTCGTCGTGTTCGACCCCCGGGCTACCCCGCCGGGCCAGCCCGTTGCGCTGGTCGCGGAGCGCGCCGGCGTGCCGCTTGTGCTCTCGCTCGGGCCGGCTGCCGCGACGACCGATCTGCTGGCGCTGGCGGCGACGCAGCCGGCAACGCCGATCGCCGTGGTGGCGCAGGAAGACGATGTCGCCGGCATCTGCTACACCAGCGGAACGACCGGCACCCCCAAGGGGGTGGCGTGCACCTTCGCAGCCCTCGGGGCGGCGTCCGAGGCCAGCGCCCGGATGGCGGCCGGCCTCCCGCTGCCGGACGGACTCCGGTTCATCGCCGCCACCTCCATCGCCTACGCGGTCGGTGATCTCGCCGTGCAGATGCTCGCCCTCGGCATCGCGGTGGAGTTGCACGAAGTGTTCGACGCGGGCGCGTTCTGGGCAGCCGTACGGCGTTCGGGCCCGGTCGCCACCTTCCTGTACCCGCCGCAGCTCTACCAGCTGCTCGACCATCCCGCCGCGCCCACCGGGCCGGGCAGTGGCCTCGCCCTGGTCGTGTACGGCAGCTCACCCATCGCGCCCCGCCGGCTGCGCCAGGCGATCGAGCTGCTCGGCCCGATCTTCCTGCAGGGCTACGCGCAGACCGAGGTCACCTCGGTCACCATCCTGACGCCCGAGGATCACCTGGCGGCGGTGACCGACCGGCCACAGCTGCTGGCCTCGGTCGGCCGCCCGGTACCCGGCTGCAAGGTGTCCATTGTGGACTCTGAAGGTAGCGACCTGGCGATCGGACAAGTGGGGGAGGTCTGCGTACGGTCAGCGTCGGCGATGACCGGGTACTGGCGCCAGCCGGAGCTGACCGCCCAGGTCATCCGGGACGGCCGACTGCACACCGGGGACCTCGGCTACCTCGACGACGACGGCTACCTCTACCTGGTCGGCCGACTCCGCGACATGATCATTGTCAACGGCCGGAACTGCCACGCGGCGCCGATCGAGGCCGTCCTGACCTGCCATCCGCAGGTGCGGCAGGCGGCCGTCGTCGGCGTGCCCAGTGACGAGACAGGTGAGGCGGTCCACGCGTTCGTCGTCCGCGCACCGGACCATCCGATGGGCGCTCCGACAGGCGAGACGGAGCCGGGGAACCGGGCGGAGCTGTCGACGCGGAGCAGCTGCGCGCCCTCGTCACCGACCAACTCGGCGTGCTACGCGCGCCCGCAGCGGTCACCTTCGTCGACGACATACCGCTCACCGCCGCTGGCAAGCCTGACAAGAAGGCCCTACGGGTCAGCCTGGACGCGACGCTGGCAGGTGCGCGGTGAAAACCTCCCCGGTAATCGAAGCCCCGGCGGTACGGCAGCTCCAACTGACGCAGTCCGAGCGCGACGCGCTCGGCCGGCTCGTCGACGCGTTCACCGCCGCCGACCGGTCAGCGGATCCGCTCAGCCTCGCCGAACGGGCGCCCGCGTACGCCGTACGGCTGCCGGAGCGGGTGCGGCAATTCCTGGCGCAGGTCCGCGCGGACGAGGCGCCTGTTGCCGTGATATCCGGCCTTCCACTCCAGTCCCTTCCGCCGACGCCGCTCGACTGGACGGCGGCAGCGGCCGGCGTCGGCCGACGGGAGGAGTTGCTACTGGTGCTCTGCGGCCTGCCGCTCGGCGAGCCGTTCGGCTGGGCGGCGCAGCAGGGCGGGCGGCTCGTCCACGATGTCTGCCCGTCGCCGACGATGGAACAGTCGCTGACGAGCGCATGTAGTACGGTGCCGCTGTCGCTGCACACCGAGGACGTGTTCCATCCGTGCCGCGGCGACTATGTCGCACTGCTGTGCCTGCGCAACCCCGACGCCGTACGGACGACGTACGTCCGGCTCGGATCCCTCGGTCTTCCCGAAAAACTCCAGAAGATCCTGCAGGACTCCAGGTTCCGGTTCCTGCCGGACGACGCACACCTGGGCGGCGCCTGCGCCGAACGGCTACGCGCCGACCCGGACGGCGCGGGGCTCGACCCGATCATCTTCGGCCCCCCGGAGCACCCGTACCTGAGGTTCGACGCGGACTTCACCGCGATCGGGGACGGCGACGACGAGGCAGCCGCGGCAGTGGCGGACCTGGACGAGCAGCTGAGCGCGGCGACCGAGTCCATCGCGCTGGCCCCCGGCGACCTGCTGTTCATCGACAACTACCAGGTCGTGCACGGCCGGGCGCCGTTCCGGGCCCGCTACGACGGAACCGACCGCTGGCTCAAGCGGCTGAATCTCATTCGGGACCTCCGCCGGATCTACGCCACCGCTGACACCCGTTCCCGGATCATCCGATGACCGCCGCCCCTCGCTCGATGAGCGACGTGAGCGCCATGCAACTGCGCGCCGTGGCCTACGACCATCCGGACGCCGTCGCGCTGGTCTCCCTGCTGCAACGCCACTACGTTGCGGTCTACGGTGAGGCGGACCCCCGGCACGGGGATCCCGGCGAGTACCGGCCGCCGCGCGGTCTCTTCCTGGTCGGCTACCTCGACGGCCGCCCGGTGGCCTGTGGTGGTTGGCGCGCGAAGGATGCCGGCAGGTGGGGCTTCCAGGACGGCGACGCCGAGCTCAAGCGCGCGTACGTCGTCGAGGAACTGGCCGGCCTGCAGATGCTGAGCGCTGCCAACAGCATCCTCACGGCGGTGGAGAGCGCGGCGACCCGTGCGGGACGCCGGCGGGCGATCCTGGACGCCGGCGTCAAACAGGTCACCGCGATCAGGTTCTTCGAGCGGGCCGGGTACACCCGGATCCCGAACTACGGCGTCTACCGCGATGACCCACAGACCGTCTGCTACGCAAAGGCGCTGCGATGAGTACCCCCGCGGGTGTCCCCGGCCCGAGTGCTGCGGCCGTGCCGGCAACGCTGACCGGACTCGTCTTCCGGCCGCTGGCGACGTTGCGGTCGTTGGCCGGCTACGGCGATGCCGTGCAGCTGCCGCTATATCCGGGGCACCGGCTCTTCATCCTGAGCAGCCCCCGACACGCCGAACACGTCCTGGCCCGCCACCAGGACAACTACGTCAAGGCCTTCACCTACCGGTCGATGCGGGCAGTGCTCGGCACCGGGCTGCTGTCCGGGGAGGGCGAGACCTGGCGCCGCCACCGCCGACTGCTGCAACCGGTGTTCACCCGCCGCAACGTCGCGGGCTTCGCCCCCCAGATCGTCGACGCGACCCGGCGGATGCTGGACTCCTGGGACCGCCATCGCGACGGCACCCAGCTCGAGGTGTCCGGCGAGGTCAACGCGCTGGCCCTGGACATCGTCGGCCAGGTGCTGTTCAGCACCGACATGACCGGCCACACCGGCCGGATCGCGCACGCCCTCAAGTTCCTGCTGCCCGCCGTCGCGATCGGCACCTTCCTGCCGTTCCTCTGGGGGCCGCGCAGCAACCGGGCGATCCAGGCGGCCAGCGCACGCTTCGGCGGACCGCTCGCCGCGATCGATCGGCCGGTGCACCAGCTCATCGCGCAGCGGCGGGCGACGCCCACTGTCGGACCGCCCGACCTGCTGGACCGCCTGCTCACCGCGCGGGACGAGGACCAGACACGGCTGACCGACGCGGAGATCCGCGATGAGGTGACCACGTTCATGCTGGCCGGGCATGAGACGACGGCGACGACTCTCGGCTGGTGCCTGGCGTTGCTGTCGGCCCGGCCGGCCGTCCGGGACCGGCTGGAAGATGAGGTGGACGCGGTCCTTGCCGGCCGCGAGCCACAGGCGGCCGACATCGAGAAGCTCACCTGGACCACCGCCGTCGTCAACGAGGCGTGGCGGCTGTACCCACCGGTGTGGACCATCGAGCGGGAGGCCGTGCGGTCCGACGTCGTGGAAGGGGTACCGATCCCCGCGGGCAGCACCGTCGCGGTGCCCGCATACCTGGTGCACCGCAACCCCGCCGTCTGGCCCGACCCCGAGCGCTACGACCCCACCCGCTTCCTGGCCGACGCTGACCGCGACCGCTACGCCCATATCCCGTTCGGCGGCGGCCGGCGTGCCTGCATCGGCGCCGGCTTCGCGCAGCTGGAAGCGGTGCTGGTGCTCGCGATGGTGGCCCAGCGGTACCGGCTGGAGCTGACCGCCGAACTGCCCCGCCCGCGGGCCAGCGCCACTCTTCGCCCAGGTCGCCGACTACCGATGCGCCTGACGCGTCGGTCCTGAACCCCGACACCGGCCCGACCACACGAAAGGACGGACCCAGATGAGCAGCCTTGCCGTCAGCCGGGAACTGCTTCTCGGTTGGCTCGACGCTCCATCAACGACCCGTGGCGTACGGTTCCACGTCGACGGACGGGACTGGTCCCGCCTCACATACTCCGAACTGGCGGAGCGCGCGTTGCGCGCCGGCGCTGCCCTGGCCGACGCCGGCGTACGCCGCGGCGAGGTGGTACCGCTGGTGCTGCCGTCCGGCCCGGACTTCGTCGCCTGCTTCTTCGGACTCCTCGCCATCGGCGCCACCCCGTCGGTGCTGCCACTGCCCGCCGCGCTGCAGGACACCGCGGGCTACGAGACGCAACTGCGGGCGATCGCCGCTGCCGTGCGACCCCGCTTTGCGATCGCCTCGGACGACCACCGCGACGCGTTGCTGGCCGGCGTCCACCAGGCCGGCCAGCAGACCACCGTGCTGGCGCCGAGTTACGGCGACGCCGGGGCGGTACCGCGTGCGCACGGCGAACTGGCCGTCCTGCAGTTCACTTCGGGCTCGCTGGGCAGCCCGCAGGGCGTGCGGATCAGCGTCGACAACCTGGCCGCGAACCTCCGGATGATCCAGCGCTGGCAGGGGATCACGGACCGCGGCGGGGTCTCCTGGCTACCGCTCTATCACGACATGGGCCTCATCGGTGGGCTGCTGACCCTGGTGACCCTGCAGACGGAGCACGCGATGATGCGGCCCCAGCAGTTCGTCCGCGACACCCGGGGCTGGCTCGCCGAGTACGGCCACGGCCGGTACGCCCAGATCTTCATGCCGAACTTCGGCTTCGAGCGGGTCGTTGACCGGGTCACCCCGGACGACCTGGTCGGGCTCGACTTCTCCGGCGTCACGTCGGTGGTCAGCGGGGCCGAACGGATCAACCCGGCGGCGTTGGCGCGATTCGCCGCGCTGCTGGAACCACAGGGTTTCGACCCCCGCGCGCTGACCCCCGCGTACGGGCTCGCCGAAGGCACTCTCGCGGTCACCGGTGTACCCCGGAACGAACTGGTGCGGATGGTCCGTACCAACGCTGCGGGTCGCAGCCTGGCTGACAAGGTCGAGGTGACCGAGCAGGCGGTGCTCACCACCGACGTGGTGGCCGATCCGTGGGCCTGGCAGGTGAGCTGCGGTCGACCGCTCGACGGCCTGCGGGTGGAAGTGGTTGACGACGACGGGCAGCCCCAGCCGGAGGGGGTGTTCGGCGAAATCTCGGTCCAGGGTCCGTCGGTGACCACCGGCTACGCGGACGCCACGTCGCGGGAGGGCGCCCGACTGGTCGGCGGGTGGCTGCGCACGGGCGACGCCGGCTTCTTCCACGACGGCGACCTCTACGTGGTCGGTCGCCTCGGGGACAGCATCAAACTCCGTGGCCGCAGCATTTTCGTCGAGGACGTGGAGCTGGATCTGCGTGCCCGTACCGGATTCGCGTCCCGCAACCTCGCCGTGGCCGGCGGCATCGTCGACGGCCGGCCGACGTTGCTGGTGGTGGTGGAGGGGGGACTCGGCAACCAGCTCGACGTGGTCGTCGAGGCGGTCCGTACCTTCACCGGGTCCGCCGCCCGGGTACTGATCCTGCAGGCCAGGCGCGGCACCATCCCGTTGACCTCCAGCGGCAAGCCTCGACGGCGCCTGCTGTGGCGCCGCCACCTCGCCGGGCAGCTGACCGGCGAGTGGCTCGGCGACGCTGCGACGCCGCGCCACACCGACACCGACCTTCAGAACCAGGAGGTAGGCCGTGAGCCCGTCGCCTGCTAGCGCCCCCGCCGCCAGTTCCCTGCCGCCAGCTCCCTTGCCGCCAGCTCCGTTGCCGGCGAGGCGCCGGAGCGGCTGCTGTTCGCGGATGGTCCCTTCGGCCCTCGCGTGGACGCCGCCCGGGCCCGAGCCGCGGAGTCGATCGGTGCCGCTTTCGCCCCGCACTCGGCGGCCGACGAGCACGGCGTGTTTCCCCGCGAGGTGCTTGCCGACCTCGGGCGCAGTGGGTTGCTGCGGCAACGCTGGCGGCCGGGCCTCTTCGGTGATCCCGGCCTCGGTGTGCTCATCGCGGAGGAGAGCGGTCGGTACGGTCATGCGGGCCTTTCGGTCGGAGTGAGTCTCTGCCTGGAGACGGTCGGTTCGATCCTCGTGCGCTACGGCGATTCGCCACTGTTGCAGGAGTATCTCGACGGGCTCCTCGACGGGAGGCTGGTCGGCTGCTTCGGGGCCTCCGAGCCGACCGGCGGTTCCGACCTCACCGGCATCCGAACCGCCGCCCGGCGGGTGCCCGGCGGCTGGCGGGTGACCGGCGAGAAGAAGTACCTGTCGCTCGGCCTGGTCTGTGACTTCGCCCTGCTGCTGTGCCGGATCGAGGAAGACGATGGCGCGGCCGACGCCGGGCTCGGCGTGTTCGCCGTACCCGCCTCGGCGCTGTCGGTCCGCAAACGGCTACGCAAGGTCGGTACCGCGACACTGGACACCACCTGGATGACGATCGACGCCACCGTGCCGGACGAGGCACTCGTCGGCCGGCCCGGCGCGGGACTCCTCGTGGCGACCTGGGGGCTGAGCCATGAGCGGCTGTCCATCGCCGGGCAGACCGTCGGCGGGGTTGCTGCGGCCATCGGCCTCGCCACCGCACACCTGCACCGGCGCGAACAGTTCGGCCGGCCGTTGCTGCAGCACCAGGCGCTCCGGTTGCGACTGGCCGACCTGTCCGCACGGCTGCTGTCGTTGCGGTTCGCCGTCTACTCGGCGGCGCAGGGGATACCGGTCACCGGCGCCTGTGGACCTCGGGAGACCGCCGCGCTCAAAGTCACCGCGACGCGCTTCGCGGAAGAGGCGATGAGCGAGTGCATGCACCTGTTCGGCGGGGCCGGCTACCTCGAGGACGAAACCCCGCTCGGCCGGATGTGGCGGGACACCAGGCTCGGCCGAATCGGCGCCGGTACCGACGAGATGATGTGGGAGTTGGTGGCCAGCGGCATGACTCCCGACTTCGTCGGCTACGACGAACTGGTGGACCTCGGATGAGGACGTACGACTTCCGCTCAACCATCAACCTCCGAAAGGTGAAGGACATGACCACACACGTCGTTCCGGTGACCGAGGCTGACGTCATTTCGGCACTCGATGCGATCTACCTGGAGATCAAGCGGGTCCGCCGGGAACTGCGACCGGAGGACCACCTGGTACAGGACCTGGACATCGATTCGCTGGCCGCGCTGGAACTGTTGATCGCGCTGGAGGCCCGCTTCAGCGTCAACCTCCTGAACGACCGCCGCGCAGCCGATGTGGCCACCGTCGCCGAACTGGTCGACGTCATCTGCCGCCAGGTCGCCCCACGAGAGCCCGCGGAGCAAGGTGGTTCCGAGCGCGCTCACGGTCCGGCGAGATTGTGCTGAAGGTCGGCGATCGCCGCACGACCGTCTGCAGCACGGTCCGCTCTCGCAGATACCACTGAAAGGCACTCGGTCGACACAACCCGCTCGGTAGCGTCTGGGGTGTCCGGACAGACTCACTCCGAGGAGGACTCCTCATGAACCAGAATGCGAAACAACGTCGTGCTCGTGCACGGCGGCTTCGTCGACGGGTCGGGCTGGCAGAAGGTCTACCAGATCCTGCGACGGGACGGGTTCCGCGTCAGCGTCGCGCAGAACCCCACCCTGTCGCTGGGCGGCGATGCCGAGGTGACCCGGCGGATCCTGGATCACCAGGACGGCCCGACCGTGCTGGTCGGCCACTCGTACGGGGGCGCGGTCATCAGCGAGGCCGGCCTCCACCAGGCCGTGTCCGCGCTGGTCTACATCGCCGCTTTCGCCCCGGACCAGGGTGAGTCGGTGAACACGCTGATCGCCGATCCGCCGCCCGGCGCTCCGGTACCGCCGATCCTGCCGCCGCAGGACGGTTTCCTCTTCCTCGATCGAGAGAAGTTCGCCGCGTCCTTCGCCGGCGACCTTCCGCTGGAAGAGGCGCAGTTCATGGCCGATTCCCAGGTGCCGTGGGGCGTCGACGCGCTCGCCGGTGTGGTCACCGAGCCCGCCTGGCGGAGCAAACCGAGCTGGTACCTGGTCGCCACCGACGATCACATGATCCCGCCACCGGCCCAGCGCGCGATGGCCGAGCGTGCCGGGGCTACCGTCACCGAAGCGTCCGGCAGCCACTCCATCTACCTCTCCCAGCCGCAGGCCGTCGCCAACCTGATCAAGCAGGCCGCAGGCGCGACAACGCGTTGACCGTGACGGGACCCACGCAGGTATCCGGTCAGCCCGTGGCTGCCGGCGCGGGTGTCCAGGTCGGCCTGCCGCGACGAGCGAGGAGCCGCGGTTGTCAGCACTCCGACCCGCAGCGGCGAGCGCCGTACGCGGTGTTCTGCGGGCTGGACGTCGGCAAGTCCGAACACCACGCCTGCGCCCTCGACGCCGCCGGGCAGCGACTGCACGACAAGGCGCTGCCCAACGACGAGACCGCGCTGCGCGCGGTGTTCGACCAGCCTGCCGAGCACGGCCGGGTGCTGGTGGTCGTCGACCAGCCCGCCTCGATCGGCGCGCTGGCCGATCGCGGTCGCCCGCGACATGGGCGTCGAGGTGGCCTACCTGCCCGGGCTGGCGATGCGCCGGATCGCCGACCTGCACCCCGGCCAGGCCAAGACCGACGCCCGCGACGCCTACGTCATCGCCGACGCCGCCCGCACCATGCCCCACACCCTGCGCCGGGTCGGCGGCGACGACGAGACCCTCGCCGAACTCGACCGTGCTGGCCGGCTACGACGACGACCTCGCCGGCCAGTCGACCCGGCTGACCAACCGGCTCCGCGACGCGCTGCTGCACGTCCACCCCGCCCTGGAACGCCTGCTGGGCACGCGACATGGACCGCGGTGGCGTCCTCGACCTGCTCGCCGCCGCGCCGCACCCCGGCCAGCGCTGCGCCGAGCTCGGCGCCGACGGCATCGCCGCAGCTGATGGCGACCGCGTCGCCGCGGCTGGCCAAGACGCCTGCCCGCCCAGATCCTCACCGCCCTGGCCGCCCAGACCGTCGTCGTTCCCGGCACCGCCGCGTTCGCCCGCGTCATCGCCGGCGTCGCCGGCCAGCTGCGCGACGTCCACACCGAACGCGACCGAGCTCGGCCGCCGAACTCGAGGCTCGCCTGGAGGCCCACCCTCTTCCGAGGTCCTGACCTCGATGCCCGGCCTCGGGGTCAGGACCGCCATCAAGATCTGCTCACCATCGTCGGCGACGGCATCCGCGTTCCCCACCGCCGCGCACCTCGCCGCCTACGCCGGCCTGGCCCCGGTCACCCGACGCTCCGGCAGCTCGCATCAAGCGGCGAGAACCCGCTCCCAACGCGGCAACCACGCCCTGAAGTCGCGCGCTGTTCCTCTCCGCGTTCGCCAGCGCTCGCCGACCCGCGTCAGCCGGGCCTACTACGACCGCAAAAGCGCCGAGAGGCAAGACGCCACAACGCCGCCCTGCATCTGCCTGGCCCGCCGCCGCCTCGACGTCATCTACGCCATGCTCCGCGACAACACCACCTACCAACCCCCAGCAACGCATAGCAGACGCGAGCTCACGAAGGCGAACACACGAACGTTTATCAACGCGTTTACATTTGATCAGCACCGCATCAAAGCACTCTCCGGACATAAGCACAGGCTTACGCAGCCTGCGGCCAATAGCGCGCAGCAACGAACACACAAACATCGAGGCGACTCTGACTCTGCAACTCTCGAAGATCCACATCGAACAGGACCTCACCAGCAGCGTAAGGCCGAAAGATCGCCAACACGCCCGCCACAGGCCAGACCTTGAAAACCACGCTAGCCTAAAGCCGACGGCTAAACATCGCCTCCACGCAGCCAGCACGCAGCACCCGCACGTACTCCGAGTACTCGTACGCCCACCACTTGGAACGGACAAGGTCAATAACAGACTGCCAATAGGCCACGGTAGTCTCAGGCACGCGCAAGTAAGGAAGCAAAAAGTTCAACTAAAAGTAGAACCCCCCCGGCAGGCGCTGACCGGACACCGCCGACCCCGCCGCCCGGGCTCACGTCGGGAGGCCGGGGCGAACGGGCCTGGGCGACAGCCGCCGGCGACGCCGTTCACCATCTGACAAAAAGTCGTCGGCGCGGTGGCCGCAGATGAGGCAAAGGCCGGTTGAAGCAACGGTTCACCTCCTACGGTTGCAGTTGACGGGTACTCAGGAGGGCGGCGACGAGCATGATCGGGGATCCGGACAACCTCGGTGGCGGGATGGTGGCCCCGCCGACGCAAGGGCGCGTCACCCAGCTACTCGCCGACTTCTTCGGCCCAGCCAACCGGGCGACCGGCTGACTCCACGGCCAGCGCGAAAGCCCGGCTCAGGTGCGAGGAGGCAGCATGGGCAGTTCGTTGTCGATGAATGTTTTCAACAGTGGCTACAAGCCGATTCCCGGCGGACCGGGCTGGCCTGACAGCACCCCGGCTACCTGGCCGGCCAGCACGTCCACGCTGATCTCCGGTGGGCGCGACGCGGTCCTCGTCGACGCGTTGCTCACCACCAACGAGGGAGAGCGGCTGGCGGCGTGGGTACACGACAGCGGCAAGCGGCCCAGCGCCGTCTTCGTGACCCACGGACACGGCGACCACTTCTTCGGGGCCGGACCGCTGCTGGACGCCTTCCCCGATGCGCGGCTGTTGGCCAGTGATCAGCAGGTCGTCGACGACGCCCGGGCCGATGCCACGCCCGAGCACCTGGCGTTCTGGAATTCCTGGTTCGCAGGGCAGTTCCCGCAGTCCCCGGTGCTGCCCACGCTGGCCGACTCGGACGAGTTCGACCTGGCGGGCCACGCCATCCTGTTGCGCACGATCGGTCGCGCCGACGCCGGTGTGCTCAACACGATCGTGCACGTGCCGGAGCTGCAGCTGGTCTGTTCCGGCGACATCGCCTACAACAACATCCACATGTGGCTGCGGAACTCGACGCCCGAATCGCGGCGGGCCTGGCTGGCATCCCTGGACGCGGTCGCCGCCCTGCACCCGACCACGATCATCACCGGGCACCGGGATCCCGCCGCGCCCGACGACGACGCGGCCCGGGTGCTCGACCAGTCGCACCGCTACATTGAGGACTTCGACCAGGCGGTGGCCAACGCCGGTACGGCAGCCGAGGTGACCGACGTCATGCTCACGAAGTACCCCGACCATGGCAACAGGTACACCCTGTTCGTCGCAGCAGCCAGCCAGTTCCCGTCTTAACTGAGATATCGGGCCCGGGGAGTCAGGGCACTCTCCTGGGGGAGGGGGCTCCACCGAACCGGCTGGTACCCGGCTGGCCAATCGGCTGGACCCTCGCCTCAGGCACCTTGTTAGAGTCCTGATCGGAAGGCCGACGGGACAAGGGTGGGCTGTGACAGCTGCGGTAGCCTCGGCCGATCCGTCGGTTCGCCTCCAGGTCTTCGGGGGTCTCCGACTGTGGTGTGCCGGCGTGGAGGTCCGGCTCGGGCCGCCACATCACCGGTTGATCCTGGCTTCGCTGGTCGTGGCACGCGGTCAGGTGGTGTCCACGGCCGGGCTGATCGACCTGATCTGGGGCGAGGAACCGCCCTCGTATGCGGCCAACCAGATTCACCGCCACGTCGGCGAATTGCGACGTCTCCTGCAGCCGGCGCTACCGGTACGGCAGCCGGGTCGGTGGCTGCTGGCTGCGCCCGGCGGATACCGCCTGGACGTCAGCGCGGCCGACTGCGATCTCACGTCGTTCGACGATCTCCTGCGACGGGCCCGCGCCGATTCACCGGCAGCGGCGTTCGACTGTCTGCTGGCCGCGCTCGAACTGGCGCAGCAGCCTCCGTTTGTCGGCCTTCTCGGAGCCGTCCGCATCCGGCCGGAGTTCGTCGCGGTGGAACAGCAGCGCGTCGCCGCGGCCCGGGACGCGCTCGATCTCGCGTTGACGCTCGACGCCGCGGAACGGGTGCTGGACCTCGCCCGTCCGATCGCGGCGTCGGCGCTGTTGGACGAGGCGCTGCAGGCGCGGATGATCCGGGCGCTGGTGGCTGACGGACGCCCGGCCGAGGCACTGGTGTCCTTCGAGGAGCTCCGCCGCCGGCTCGCCGAGGAGCTTGGGGTCGACCCGTCCGCGGAACTGCGGGCCGTCCATCGCAACCTGTTGGCCGCCGACCAGGAACCGACGGCGCCGGTAGGGGACGGCCCACCGGGGCGGCTGCGCCCGGCGCAGTTGCCGCGCCGGGTAGCGGGCTTCACCGAACGCGGCAATGTGGCGGACGAACTTGAGGAACAGTTCGCCGCCGCGGCATCCGGGCAGGCAGTCGTCATCACCGCGCTGGGAGGTATGGGCGGCGTCGGCAAGACCGCGCTCGCCGTGCACTGGGCCCACCAGGTCAAGAGCCACTACCCCGATGGTCAGTTGTACATCAACCTGCGCGGTTTCGACCCGGCCGGCCGCATCGTCGAACCGATGGCGGCGGTGACGATGCTGCTGGAGTCGTTGGACGTGAGCCTCGGCGACCGGGTTTCCGAAAGTCTCGACGCCCGCGCGGCGCTTTTCCGTAGTGTCGTCGCCGGCCGTCGGATCCTGCTGGTGTTGGACAACGCCCGTGACTCCGACCAGGTTCGGCCGCTGCTACCGGGAACGTCGGGGTGCCTGGTCATCGTGACGAGCCGCAATCGGCTCTCCGGCTTGGTTGTCCGGGAGGGCGCGCGGCTGATCGTGCTGGATCGGCTGACCGACGAGGATGCCCGGCAACTGCTGGCCAACAGGTTGGGTGCGGCGCGGGCCGCGGAGAACCCGGCGGCCGTCGACCAGATCGTGGCCGCCTGCGCCGGGTTGCCGCTGGCGCTGGCGATTGCGGCCGCCCGCGCGGTGACCAATCCCGGGCTGATGCTGGCGGATGTCGCCGCCGAACTCACCGCCGTGGGGCGGCTCGACACCTTGACCACCGGCGAGTCGGTCGGCGACCTGCGGTCGGTGTTCGCGTGGTCCTACGACACGCTCTCGCCGGGGGCGGCGCGCGTGTTCCGGATCCTGGCGGCGCACCCCGGCCCGGAAATCTCGCTGCCGTCGGCGGCCAGCATGACCGGCCTCAAGCTGTCCACCGTCCGTGGGTTCGCCCGGGAACTGACGGCGGCCAGCATGCTCAGCGAGCCGGTCACCGGCCGATTCGTTCTGCACGACCTGGTCCGGGAGTACGCCGGGGAACTCCTCGACGCCGCCGGCGAGCGGGACGAGGCGGAGCTGCGACTGGTCGAGCACTACGTGCACTCCATGCGCAACGCCTTCGTACTCTACGGTCGGGCTCCGATCGACGAACTGGAACCGCCGGCGGAGTCCGCCACGGTGGAGACCTTCGACTCCCTGGCGGCAACCACGTCCTGGTATCTGCGGGAACGGGCTGTGCTCATCGCGGTTGTCCAGCTGGCTGTCGCGCACGGCATCGACCGTGCCGCCGTCCGGATCGTCCTGGACTGGCGGCCGATGAACCAGGCGCTGGACTCGGCGCGGGACACCTACCCGCATGCGTTGGTCGCCCTGACCGCGGCCGAGCGTCTGGGCGACGTCACCCTGCTCGCCGAAATGGAGCGCGACATCGGCGTCAAGCACTACTCGATGTCGCAGTTCGACGACGCTGCCGTCCATCTCGGTCGGGCGTTGAGCCGCTACCGGCAGATCGGAGATCTGTTCGGGGAGGCCAACACCCTGCGGAACATGGGCCAGTCGGCGGTACGCGCCGGCGACCTGATCGCCGCCAGTGCCTACATGCGTCGGGCTGTCGTTGCGGCGGAACGGTCCGGGGATCAGCGCATGGTGGTGATCGCGAGTGTGTTGGAGGCGCAGGTGTTCAACGCACGGAAGATGTGGGCGGAGTCGTTCAAGCTCGCCGAGCGTGCCCTGCCCATCGCCCGGGCGCACAAGATGGAGTACGACGCGATCACGATCGCCGAGCTGCTCGCCGAACACCTGGTGCGGCTCGGACGCTTCGCCGAAGCGATCGAGCTGGCCGAACCTGCCGTCGAGGCCCGTTCCGTGCACGAGCCCAAGAACGCGTTCGCGGTCCTGGGGATGCTGGCCGAGGCGTATGTCGGCGTCGGTGACTTCGAGCGCGCGCGAGCAGTGTGTGAGCGGTACGCGCAGACGTTGGCGCTGCACGGGGCGGAGTACCGCAATGCGGCCCTGTACGAAGGGCAGCACCTGGAGAACGATCGACAGATCGCTGGCGTGCTGGCGATCCTGCGGGAGCGGGACGCGCGTTCAGGCAGCTCCGCCGGCGTTCTGGAGCGCTAATGGCGGTGACTGAGCCCAGGGCGTGGTCCTGATCCGGCGCCATTCGCGGGGGGAGATGCCATAGGCGCTGCGGAATCGCTTGCTGAAGTGGGTCGGGTCGGGGAAGCCCCAGCGGCGCGCCACCGTCGCGATCGTCGCCGGTCTCGTAGTCGGCTGGGCGAGTTCCCGGCGGGCGCCGTCGAGGCGGGCAGTCATCACCCACTGACTCAATGGCGTGTCGTTGTTGTCGGCCCAGACCTTGTAGAGCTGCCGTACCGAGATGCTGTGTGCCGCCGCGATTCGCTGCGGGCTGAGAGTCGCGTCGGTCAGGTGCTGACCGATGTACGTGGTAATCCTCAGGTAGAGCGAGCTGTGGTGGCGAAGGTCGCGGACAGCGGCGGTGGTGAGCAGCGCGCGGAGCAGCTCCGTGGTCGCCGCGCCGACCATCGCCTGTGCGGGGCCCGGTGGGAGGTCGCCGTCATGGTGGCAGAGACCGGAAAGGTGGGAGCGGAACAGGTTGTATACCGGGCTGTGTCGCAATCGGGACGCCGCCGTCCGGACCAGGTCGATCGGCAATCCCAGCTCGTCGTAGCCGACCACGAATGCCTTGGCGCCACCGTTGCCGTCCCACCGGTGGTCGAAGGTCCTGGTCTGGTCGGCGATGTAGAGATGGCCCGGCTCCGTGATCATCTCGACTCCCGGGGCGGTCAGGAATCCGCGGCTGCCCAACTGCAGTGCGATGCCGACCCGGGCCGGCCCCGCCAGCGCCAACTGCCGGGCACTGCGCCGGAACCGGGCTGCGCCGCCGACCGCGCGCGAAACATGCGAGCCGGCGCCGGTAGCCCAGTAGTCCAGCCGCAGCCGTGGATCGCCGCCGGAGTTGTCGAAGAAGGTCATCGGTACCTCGGTGGCCGCCACCACGGCGTTGATCGCGTCCAGCCGGCCCCGCGGCGGCACCAGTTCACTATCCAGCAGTAGGGTCATCGGTCCGTCTCACCTCCGGTCGACCGGGCGGTCGTCGCTGAGGTGAAGGTAGATCAGGGCTGTGCGAAAGCAGTGCGAGCACGGTGCGGAACGCCGGTGCCGGTCTCCTCACCGTCGAGCCACGGGAAGGAGACCGGCAGCAGCGCTCAGCGGGACGCCGAGGTCAGCTCACGGCCTTGAGGGCGGTGAGGATGACGTCGGTGACCGCACCGGGCTGCGAGATCATGATGACGTGGGAGCCGTCGATCTCGGTGATGTCGGCGCCCGCCCGGCGGGCCATGGCCAGCACGACGTCGGTGCCGGCGGCCGTGTCGGCCATCCCGACGGCAGCCCAGACGGGCAGGTTCTTCCAGGCAGCCGGCCCGGACACCTCGGCGAACGAACCGCTCGCGATCGGCCGCTGCGACAGGCCCAGGACAGCGGACTGCAGCTCCGGCAGATCGGCGGTGAAGACCGCCCGGAACCGCGCCGGGTCGATGACGAGCTCCGGCGCGGTGCCTTCGCCGGTCGGGTACCGGGTCTCCACAACGGCTGAGGTGAGGACGCTGTCCTTGGAGCCGCCGACGATGTCGATGAGCTTCTCGCCCTCGTCGGGAGCGAATGCCGCCACGTACACCAGCCCGAGCACGTTCGGCGTGTGCACGCAGGCGTTGGTGATGACCGCGCCGCCGTAGGAGTGTCCGACGGCGAGCACCGGGCCGGGGATCTGGTTGATGACGCTGGCCACGTACGCGGCGTCGTGGCTCAGCCCGCGCAGCGGGTTGACGATGGCCACCACCGGCACTCCGGCGGAGATCAGCTGCTCGGTGGTCGGGGCCCAGCTGGCGGCATCGGCGAACGCGCCGTGCACGAGAACGACGGTCGGGCCGGCCTGTTCGGAAGTCGCATTGGTCATGACGTTCCCCTTCGGATCGTGTCGTGATCGCCTTGATCACGACGTCGCCGACGCTACGGAGACGCTGGTCAGAGCTGAAGCGATGTGCACAGGCGACACCGACGTGTGCGCCGGGGACACCGTTCCCACTCCGGACGACGAGCGGGAACGGCTGCGGGAACGACTCCGGGGGTGGGCGAATGTAGCAGTGACGGGGGTCTATCACAATTGCTTGCCACGATTGCCAGTGCTGGCGGGGGATCGACGTTGGCAAATAATGGCAACCGATTGCCGGTGCCCGACCCCGCACCTAGTGTCCAGACAACCGCCACCGGTGCGTAAATCCCAGGCCCCCGTCAGTCCCCCCGGGCCCGCCCGTCCCGCGCATCGCCGCCTGGCCGCCGGCGATGGCGCGCTCCTCGAACTCCAGCAGGGAGATGCCATGCAAGGCATATTCAGCGCCGCCGGTCGACGCGGCAGACGCCCCTACGTCGTCGGGGTCGTCATGTCCGTCCTGACCGTGCTCGTCGCCTATGCGCTCACCGCGCTGAGCCCGTCCGCAAGCGCCGCGGCCGCGGGCTGCGGTACCACGAACGTCGCGCTGCACCAGCCGGCCACCGCCTCTTCGGTGGAGGCCAGCCGCCTGTCGGCCGCCAACGCCGTGGACGGCAGCGCCACCACCCGCTGGTCCAGCGCCTTCAGCGACCCGCAGTGGCTGCAGGTCGACCTCGGCGCCAGCACCGCCGTCTGCCAGGTCGTGCTCACCTGGCAGTCGTCCTACGCCAAGGCGTTCCAGCTCCAGGTCTCGCCGGACGGCGTGGGCAGTTGGACGTCGATCTACTCGACCAGCGCCGGCACCGGCGGCACGCAGACCATCGCGGTCAGCGGCACCGGCCGGTTCATCCGGATGTACGGCACCACCCGGGCGACCGGATACGGGTACTCCCTCTACGAGTTCGCCGTCTACAGTGGCGCCACCAGCTCACCGACGGCCACGCCGTCCTCGGCCGGCCCGTCGACCAGCCCGTCCGGCCCGCCGGTCACCGGCGGCGGCGACCTCGGCCCCAACGTGATCGTCTTCGACCCGTCGATGTCCTCGACGAGCATCCAGTCCAGCCTGGACCAGGTGTTCGCGACGCAGGAGAAGAACCAGTTCGGCACCCAGCGGTACGCGCTGCTGTTCAAGCCGGGCTCGTACAGCAACCTGAACGCCCAGCTCGGCTTCTACACCTCCATCGCCGGCCTCGGGCAGAACCCGGACGACGTGCAGATCCACGGCGACATCACCGTCGACGCGGGCTGGAACGCCGGCAACGCCACGCTGAACTTCTGGCGCTCGGCGTAGAACATGTCCATCTACCCGGTGTCCGGCACCGACCGGTGGGCGGTCGCCCAGGCGGCGCCGTTCCGCCGGATGGACGTGCACGGCGGCATGACGCTCGCCTCGCCGAACTGCGGCTGGGCCAGCGGCGGCTACATCGCCGACAGCCGGATCAGCGGCACCGTCGGTCCGTGCTCGCAGCAGCAGTGGTTCACCCGGGACAGCCAGGTCGGCGGGTGGAACGGCGGCGTGTGGAACATGGTGTTCTCCGGCGTCGTCGGCGCACCCGCCAACTCGTTCCCGAAGCCGCCCTACACGGTGGTGTCGAAGAGCCCGGTGACCCGCGAGAAGCCGTACCTCTACACCGACTCCGCGGGCGCCTACCGGGTGTTCGTACCGTCGTTGCGTACCAACAGCTCCGGCGTCACCTGGGCCGGCGGCAACACCCCCGGCACGTCCGCGCCGCTGAGCCAGTTCTACGTCGCCCACCCCGGCGACTCGGCGGCGACCATCAACAACGCGCTCGCGCACGGCCTGAACCTGCTCTTCACGCCGGGCATCTACCACGTCAACCAGACCATCAACGTCACCCGGCCGGACACCGTCGTGCTCGGGCTCGGCTTCCCGACGCTGGTGGCCGACAACGGGGTCACCGCGATCAACGTCGCCGACGTCGACGGGGTGAAGCTGGGCGGGCTGCTGCTCGACGCGGGTACCACCCGGTCGGCAGCGCTGCTCCAGGTCGGCCCGGCCGGCGCGGGCGCCAACCACGCCGCCGACCCGATCTCGGTGCAGGACGTGTTCCTGCGCATCGGCGGCGCCGGCCCGGCGGCGGTCACCAACGCCATGGTGGTCAACAGCAACAACACGATCATCGACCACATCTGGGCCTGGCGCGCCGACCACGGCAGCGGCGCCGGCTGGACCACCAACCCGGCCGACACCGGGCTGGTCGTCAACGGCGCCAACGTCACGGCGTACGGCCTGTTCGTCGAGCACTTCCAGAAGTACAACGTGATCTGGAACGGCAACGGCGGCAAGACGATCTTCTTCCAGAACGAGCTGCCCTACGATCCGCCGAGCGCGGCCGCCTGGTCGCACGACGGCATCACCGGGTACGCCGCGTACAAGGTGGCGAACACGGTCACCAGCCACGAGGCGTGGGGCCTGGGCAGCTACTGCGTGTTCACCGCGGATCCGTCCATCGCCGCGTACCACTCGTTCGAGGTGCCGAACAACGCGGGCGTGAAGTTCCACGACGTGCTGACGGTGTCGCTGGGCAAGGGTTCGATCACCCACGTCATCAACGACACCGGTGACGCGGCCCTGCCCGTCCGCGGTGACCCCGCACACCGTGGTCAGCTACCCGTGACCGGTCGGTGCCCGGCGAAGGGGTGCGCCGGGCACCGACCACCACCATCCGCCGCACGATCCGCACCGGCACGTCGTTGGGGCGCCTGGTGACCGAACCGCGCGCCGGAAATAGAACGGCCCCGATAGCGGCAAATGATGGCAATCAATTGATATAGCTGTTCCGCCATGGTTAACGTCCGATTAACAGATGCTCGTTCCTACGTCCCAAAGGAGAATTCGTGAGCATCAGAACAGCACTGCTCAAAACTGCCGCCCGGCGGCGCCGGACCCTCATCGTCGCGCCACTGGCCGTCGTTTGCCTCGCACTCGCCGCAGTGGCGACACTGGGTGGAAACGGCACCGCGCTGGCGGCGGACAACCCGCCCTTCGCGCAGTACCAGGAGGCGCACGCGAACTGCACGGTGAACCACCGGCTCAGTGACGACCCCATCGTCTTCCCGGGCCAGGCCGGCGCGTCGCACAACCACACCTTCATCGGCAACCCCGCCACCAACGCCAACTCGACGCCGCAGTCCCTGGTCGGCGGCGCCAGCTCCTGCCAGGACACGCTCGACGCGTCCGGCTACTGGTTCCCGACGCTGCTGCAGAACGGCACGCCGGTGGCGAACTCGATCGTCACCGTCTACTACAAGTCCGGCGTCAAGGACTACCGCACCGTCAAGCCGTTCCCGGCCGGATTCAAGCTGCTGGTCGGCGACGTGCACACGCCGGACGCGGCACACTTCCAGGGCGACTGGCAGTGCACCGGCTACCGGGGCAACGACTTCCCGGCGTCCTGCCCGGCCGGCTCCTCGCTGCTGGTCCACCTCAAGGCGCCGAGCTGCTGGGACGGCGTGCACCTGGACACCGCCGACCACAAGTCGCACATGGCCTGGCCGGTGAAGGGTGTCTGTCCGGCCGACCACCCGGTGCCGCTGCCGATGCTGGAAATCAAGATCCCCTACCAGCTGGCCGGTACCAGCGCCGCCGGACTCGCGTACTCCTCCGGTGCCAGCTACTCGTTCCACTACGACTTCATGAACGGCTGGAACCCCGCCCGACAGGCGTACGTGGTCGGCTACTGCATCAATGGTGGCCGCCAGTGCAACGGTTACGGCGAAGACCCGAAGAAGCCGTGAACGCGGTCGACAAAAATGGCGCCTCAACAATCCTGAACCATTTCCGGCCGACCTACGTTAGTCAGTTGACGCGCCGATCGTGGCCGGGGGAATCGGGATCCGATGACCCGGCCATGATCGGCACCCGCACGGAAAGGGAATGCGATGCGAGTACTCCCGCGCCTGCGGTTTGTGGCGGTGATCGCGGTCGCGCTCGTCGCGGGTACCACCGGATGCGGCCACGACGCCGGCACGCGCCCGCGGGCAGCGGCCAGCACACCGCCGGCCGCACCCGCGACCGCCCGGCCCCCGTCGCTGCCGCCCGCCTCCGCCGCGACGCTGCTGGTCTGCAGCGACGAGGCCCGGGAGGACATCACCCTGGCCCTCGGCGTGCCGACCACCGCCGCGCCCCGCGGCAGCTGGGTCGCGCCGCAGCTGACCTGCGTCTACCCGTACGCCGACGGCACCCTCACGCTCACCGTCGCGCAGTTGCCCGACGAGCCGGCGACCACCGCGTTCTTCGAGGCGCGTAAACGCGACCTCGGTTACCGCAACGACCTGCACCTGGCCGCGCCGGCCTCCTTCGCCACCACGGACGGCTCCGCGGTGGTACGCAAGGATTTCCTGATCCTGTTGGTCGCGGTCGCCGGGCTGCCACAACGCTTCGGTCAACCGCCGATCGACCGTGAACAGGTGGCGACCATCGTCGCCAACGTGATCCTGGCCTGCTGGAAGTAGGGCTGGACGGCGATCGGCGGGCGTCGGGCCGGATGGATCCGGTCGCGACGCCCGCCGGTCGGTTCACCGGCTCAGTGAGCCCGCATCACCCGCATAACTGCACCTGGCTGGTACCCGGCTCGCCGGGTGGCGGGGGACGGGATTCAGTTGGGCAGCGTCCACTGCTGGGCGGTGGTGGCGTTGCAGTCGTAGATCTGCAGCTGGGTGCTGTTGGCAGTGCTCGCATTCGGATCGTCCAGGCAGCGGGCGGACTGTGGGTTGCGCAGCGCCCTGCTGGTCGGGTCGTAGGTCCACTGCTGGGCGCCGCTGCCGTTGCAGGTCCACAGCTGCACCTTGGTGCCGTTGGTGGTACCGCTGTTGGACACGTCCAGGCACAGTGCCCTGCGCCCGCAGCGTCCCGTCCGCCTGCACCGACCAGGCCTGCGCGGCCGAGGAGTTGCAGTCGTAGAGCTGCACGACGGTACCGGCGGTGGTGCCTGAGTTGCGGGCGTCCACACACTTGCCGGCCAGCGCCGAGGTGATCGGGCCGGGCGGCGGGGGCGGCGGCGACCAGACCTGTGCGGTGCCACCGTTGCAGTCGTAGATCTGCAGTTGGGTACCGTCGACGGCTGCTGGCGCCGGGGTCGTCCAGACACCGCCCGGACTGCGGGTTGACCAGCGCCCTGCTGGCCGAGTTGCGCAACCACTTCTGCGCGCCGCTGCCGTTGCAGTCCCAGAGTTGGACGAGCGTGCCGTTGGCGGTGCCGCTGCCGGCCACGTCGAGGCACTTGCCGAGCGCGCGCAGCGTGCCGTCGCCCGGCCGGCTCCAGGATCTGTGCGTTGGATCCGTTGCAGGTCCAGATCTGGATCTTCGTGCCGTTGGCGGTGCCGCTGTGGTCGACGTCCACGCACTTGCCGGCGACGCCCGAGCTGATCGGTCCGGTGGTGCCGGTGCCGTTGTCCGGCGGCTGCGGACCACCGTTGCCGTTGTACGACGGGCGGCGCCGACGAGGCGCCCGCTGCCCAGCCGGTGTTCGCGGTGGTGCCCAGGGTGAAGTCCAGGGTGCCGCCGTTGACCGCGAAGGAGGGCGGCAGGTAGGCGTTGTTCCAGGCCGCCCCGTTGAGGTTGAGGCTCTGCACGTAGGGGGCGTTGGTCGGCGGCCTGCGGGGCGTTGACGGTGATGGTGCCGCCGCCACCCAGGGCCACCGTGATCTTCGTGAACATCGGGCTGCCCGAGCGCCAGATCGGCCGTGCCCGGCGTCTGCGGGAACATCCCCATCGCCGACCACACGTACCAGGCGCTCATCGTGCCCAGGTCGTCGTTGCCGACGCCCCAGTTGGCCGGCGAGTTGGGCCACAGCTCGTTCTGCACCTGCCGGACCAGTTGCTGGGTCTTCCACGGCTGCCCGACGTAGTCGTACTCCCAGGGCAGCTCCACCGACGGCTCGTTGCCGAGGTCGGCGTGGGTGCCGCCGGCTGCCGTGGAAGTCGGCCAGCACGCTGTTGAGGTAGTTCTGGTATCCGGCGTTGCCGCCCTTGGCGATCGGCCAGCGCCCGCACGTTGAACGGCACCATCCCGGTGTACTGCCAGGAGGTGCCCTCGACGAAGTCGGTGCCGCTCGCCGCGTTGAACCCGGACCGCCAGCTGCCGTCCAGATTGCGCGGCTGCATGAAGCCGCGAGCCGGTGTTGAACATGTTCTTCCAGTCCTGCGCCCGGTTGGCGAACTGGCTCTGGGTGGTGGTGTCGCCGAGCGCGCCGGCGAACGCGGAGATGGCGAAGTCGGCGGTGTTGTACTCCAGCAGCGTGGACACCGGCGCCGTAGAAGTTGCAGCAGCCGTACGAGCCGTTGCTGGGCAGGTAGCCGAGGCTGGCCAGGTAGTTGAGTCCGGGTCGGGCGTTGTTGGCGGTGGTGGCCTCGGGCGACCATGGCGTTCTTGGCCGCCGCGGTGTCGAAGTTGCGGGCGCCGAAGGCGTAGTAGTCGGCGATGATGGCGTCGGCCGGGTCGCCGACCATCACGTAGGTCTCGCCGTTGTTCCAGCGACCACTTGGGTAGCGTGCCGCCCTGCGGGTAGTCGTTGACCATCGACTGGGCGCTGTCGCTGGCCTGGGTCGGGGCGACGAGCGCTTCCAGCTGCGCCTGCGCGCGGTAGATGTCCCAGCCGGAGTAGTTGCCGTACTGGGCCGCGTGTCCGGCGCTGACGGTGTGCACCACCTTGTCGAAGCCGAGGTACTGGCCGTTGGTGTCGCTGACCACGTTGGGGTGCAGCAGCGCGTGGTAGAGCGCGGTGTAGAAGCTGATCTGCTGGTCGGTGCGTGCCGCCGGTGATCTGGACCCGGCCGAGCAGCGCGTTCCAGGCGTTGTGGGTGGCGGTCTGCACCGTGCCGAAGTCCCAGTCGGGATCTCGGTGGCCCGGTTGGCGGCGGCGTTGGCGTTGGACACGTAGGACAGCCCGACCTTGGCCTGCACCACCGGGTTGGCGGTGGTGTCGAAGGTGACCGAGCCGCCGCCGGTGATGGTGCCGTTGCTGGTGAACGCCCGGTCGAAGACCATGTCGAAGTAGAGCGGTGTAGGTGGCGGAGGCGCCGCAGAAGTGGCCGCCGGTCACCGAGCCGCGGACCTCGGTGTTGCTCACCACGGTGAACGACGGCGTTGCTGGCGGTCGGCGCCGGAGCCCAGCTTGAACACCAGGTTCGCCTGGGTGGTGGCCGGGTAGGTGAACCGCGCCATGCCGGTGCGGGTGGTCGCGGTCAGCTCGGTGGTGATCCCGTTGCCCAGCTTGACCTGGTAGTAGCCGGCGTTCGCCGACTCGTTGGCGTGGGTGAAGGTCGAGGTGGCGGTGGCGCTGACCGCGCCGGTGCTCGGCATGATCGGCAGGTCGCGCGCCGCCGTCGCAGCCCGGTCCGGAGAGGTGGGTGAGGGAGAAGCCGGTGATGGTGGAGTCGCCGTACGCGTACTCGCCGCCCTGCGGCCGGCTGGGGGTGTCCGGGCTCCACTGCACCATGCCGAAGGGCGCGTCGGCGCCGGGGAAGGTGTTGCCGCCGTGGCTGGTGCCGAGGAACGGGTTGACCACCGACGCCGGGTCGGTGACTGCCGCGGCGGCCGGTGACACGCCGGCGAACGCGGTGAGGGCGGTGGCGACGAGGGCCGCCGCGCAGAGGAACGCCAGACGTTGGCGCAGTCGGGTGCGGGGTGGGGAGATGCCGGATCGCGACATTGACGCTGCCTTTCTAGGACGGGGTGACAACGTTGACATCAGCGATAGTCGATACTTAAATTAATGTCAATAGATGGCTGGTTTGCCGGCGGCGACGGCGATCTTCATGAGGCGGCCGGGCAGGGTTTTGACCGGCCGGATGTCCAGCCGGTGTCGGATGCGCAGGCGGGTGATCCCGACTCGACGGCCACCCGGGATGATGGGTGGGCAGTGCTTCCGCGTACCCCGGGGGCGATCCTGAAAGATGTCGAGGTATCCGGACCGGGCAGGACGGGGTGAGCGTGAACCGTAACGCCGAGGCTGTGGCGGCAGCACAGTCGCTTGCGGACATCGAACGCGCCGCCGGCTCGATCCTCCCGCCTGATATCCGGGACTTCGTCGCCGGCGGCAGTGGCAGCGAGACGACATCGAACGCCAATCGTTTCGCGCTGGACCGGGTCGCCGTCGTCCCCCGGGTGCTGCGCGATGTCTCCGCCTGCACGACCGCCTCGACGCTGCTCGGCCAGCCGGTCGCCGCGCCGATGGCGATCGCCCCGGTGGCCTACCAGCAACTCGTCCACCCCGACGGTGAGCTTGCCGCCGCCCGCGCTGCCGCCAAGTCCGGCGTGCCCTACATCGTCAGCACGCTGAGCTGCGTCCCGATGGAGGAGATCGCGGCGGTCGGCGGCTCGATCTGGTTCCAGCTGTACTGGTTGCGCGACAGCGCCGAGGCACTGGACCTGGTGCGCAGGGCCGAGGACGCGGGCGCTGCCGCCATCGTGCTGACCGTTGACGTGCCGTGGATGGGTCGGCGGCTGCGCGACATCCGCAACGGCTTCACCCTGCCCGAGCAGGTACGTGCGGTCCACCTCGCCGGTGACGCGAGCGCTCACCGCCGACGGGCCGGCGGCTCCGCGGTGGCCGCGCACACCAGCGAGGTGTTCTCCTCGGCGCTGACCTGGTCCTCGGTCGAGCAGCTGCGCCGGCATACCCGCCTTCCGGTGGTCCTGAAGGGAATCCTTGCCGTCGAGGACGCACTGCGCGCGGTCGAGTGCGGAGTCGACGCGATCGTGGTGTCGAACCACGGCGGCCGTCAGTTGGACGGTGCGATCCCGAGCATCGACGCGCTCGCCGAGGTCGCGCCGGCCGTCGCGGGCGGGTGCGAGGTGCTGCTCGACAGCGGTATCCGCAGCGGTACGGATGTGCTGCGGGCGCTGGCGTTGGGCGCGTCCGGCGTGCTGATCGGCCGCCCGTTCATGTGGGGTCTGGCGGCAGGCGGCGAGCAGGGGGTGCGTCGGGTGCTCGAGCTGCTGTCCGTCGAACTGCGCGACGCACTGGGTCTGTCCGGCTGTGACAGCGTTGTCGCCGCGCGCCACCTGCGTACCGTCGCTTCACCGCCCGGGCAGCCGGCGTTGTCTGGGTAGCCGACGGCCGTAGCCCGGATCAGAGCACGCTTCAAGAGGTTCACGAGCGTCAGTCCGTACGATCAACTGGTCATAGGTCCTGTCGTCGGTCGTGCCGTAGGGATCCATCCATGATCAGTCGTTGGTCCGCGTCAGCCGGACCGGCCGTGCCGGCGGACGCCGACACTGTCCACGTGTGGCTGATCCGGTCGGACCTGCCACCGGCCGTCCTGGCCAGCCTGGAACGGCTGCTGGATGCGCAGGAACGGCGGCGGGTCGACTCGTTGACCTTCCCCGATCACCGGCGGTCGTTCGTGGTGGCCCACGGCGCCGTCCGGGCGATTCTCGCCCGGCACCTGGACGTGCCGCCGGCCGAGATCGGCTGGACCTACGGCCCGCACGGCAAGCCCGAGCTTGCCGGGGCGCTTGCGCCGGCGCGGGGCGGCACGCATGTCAGTCTGTCGCATTCGGACGGTGTGGCGTTGTTGGCGGTGACGGATGCGCGGCGGGTGGGGGTGGACATCCAGCGGCTGCCGAGCCGGTTCGACGCGACCGGCATGGCCGTGCGGTACTTCCCGCGCGCGGAGGCGCAGTACGTGGCGGACGCCGGTGAACCCGGTGCCCAGATCCGGCGGTTCATCGGGTTGTGGGCTCGTAAGGAAGCCTGCGTGAAGGTGACGGGGGGCAGGTTGATGCAGGGCATGGCGCTGCCGGTGCGGGCCGCGGACGGGTCGGGCCGGTCGGGAGTTGTCGTCTACCAGGCGGCCCAGCCGATCACCGGGCCGTACCTGGTGCATGACCTCGCGGTACCGGACGGGTTCCGGGCTGCCGTGGCGGTGGAGGGCTCACAGGAGTACGGCATCGTCAGCCACCGCTGGTGTCCGCCGCTCACGCCACCTTGAGATGGTCGAGTAGCTGGGCCAGGCCGTCGGCGCGTGGCACGACTTCCAGCGCCGGATCGTCGGCCAGGATCGCCCGCTGGAGTTGCTGGAGTCGCTTGGATGGTTCCAGGCCCAGTTCCTCCGCCATGGCGGTGCGCAGTTCGTGGAACACGCGCAGCGCGTCCTGGCGGCGACCGCTGCGATGCAGGGCCACCATGAACTGGGCGTGCAGGTTTTCGTGCAGCCGGTGTTCGGCCAGCATGCCGGCCAGTTCGGGTAACACTTCCTGGTGACGGCCCAGCCGTAGGCGCGCCTCGATGCTCTGCTCGGCGGTGGTCAGCCGGGACTCCTCCAGCCGGTTGATGTGTGGCTGGAGCAGGGGACCGGGCCGTACGTCGGCCAACGCCGGTCCGCGCCACTGGTTGCGGGCCTGTTGCAGCAGGTCGGCGGCGGCCTCGTTGCGGCCTTCGGCGAGCGCGCGCCGTCCGTCGGTGGTCAGGTGCTCGTAGCGGAAGAGGTCGAAGTGTTCCGGTGCGGCGCGGAAGGTGTAGCCGCCGGGGCCGGTGACCAGCACGCTCTTGGCGACCTCGGCGGCCGAGATGCCGAGGCCGGCGCTGAACAGCTTGCGTAGGTGCAGCACGTAGGTTTGCAGGGTGGGCAGGGCGCTGGCCGGGGGCTCGGCGCCCCACATCTCCTGGAGGAGTTTGGCGGGCGGGACGGGCTGGTTGGCATGCAGTAGCAGGAGGGCAAGTAGTGAGCGGGGTTTGCGGGCGGTCGGACTCAATTGTCGATTGTCGTAGCTGAGAGTTAATGGCCCCAGAATGCGAATTTCCAAACAGGCACCCGAATACGACATCGGCAAGGACCTCCACGGCCAAGATGTGCATGACAGCAAGGCATATACAGCGGTCGGGATCGAGGGGACCGATCCGCGTTCTTCGATCTAGTATATTGCCAAGCGGCGCGCCGGCCTAGTCAGAGCAATGGAAACGCAATTTGAGGTATTTTCTTGCTAGAATTTGCCACTTGTTTCACTGGAACGGCACACGAAAAACCGGTTGTTGATCAGCGCGGTGGGCGCAGAACCGCAGCTTGGCGACGCAATCTGCACGGTACGAAGGTGTGCGCCAGGCGATTTGTCGCGGGCGTCGACCCGGTCAACGAAGCGCTTCCAGAACTCCTTCGGTGGTGCCGCGGTCATCGGTCCGGATGATCCGGAACCCGGCGCTGGCGAGTAAATTACAGTACTCGGCGGCGGTCCGGTCGCGGCCTTCCAGCATGACCAGCATCAGCAGGTCGACCATGCGGCTGCGGGGCGTGCCGGCCTCCTCCGGGTCCTGCCGGAACGGGTCGGCGAGGAAGGTCTCGGCCACCACCAGCCGGGCGCCCGGCGGCATGTTCCGGTGCACCTGTCGCAGGATGGCCAGGGCATTCGCGTCGGTCCAGTTGTGCAGCACCCGGCACAGCACGTAGAGGTCCGCGCTGCGGGGCACCGTGTCGAAGAAGCTTGCCTCGATGATCCGTACCCGTTCGAGCATGCCCAGCTCGGCCAGTCGACGGCGGGCCTGGCGGGCCGCTTCGGGCAGTTCCACCAGGATTCCGCGGGCCGCCGGTTGGCGGGTGAGGACGGACGCGAGCAGGCTGCCGTCACCGCCACCGAGATCCACGACCGTCCGTACCCCGTGCAGCAGGACGTTGGACAGGGTGGCCGGCACCGGCTGGCCGCCCATCGCGGCATGGAAGGCCTCGGCCTGCTGCGGTTGATCGGCGAGGTACTGGTAGAAGGGCCGGCCGTACCGGGCGGCGAACGCGGGGCTGCCGGTATGCACGGTGTGCAGGATCTCGCCGAAGGATCCGAAGACCTCCTCGCCGTAGATGATCGCGGTCTGTCGCGTCGAGCCGGGCACGTCCGAGCGCAGCAGCTCGGTCACCGGCGTCAGGGCGAAAGTGTCCGGTTCGGGCTCGCGCAACAGCCCGGCCGCGACCAACGCACCGAGCAGCCGGCGCAGTGCGCCCGGGTCGGCCGTTGCCCACCTGGCCAGCTCATCGGCGGTACTGGGGCCGGCGGCCATCCGGTCCGGCAGCCCCAACTTGGCCAGCACGTAGCAGGCCTGGGCGGTCCAGGTGCCGGACAGCACGCCGAGCAGCCGGCGACGGTGAAGCTCGCGCAGCCGCTCGGTGGGGCTGGCGGCGCTCTGCTCAGCGGGCACGGAGCGGCTCCCGCTGACGGGCCGGATCCAGGGCCGCGGACAGGTAGGTCGCGGCCCGGGCGACGGCGTCCCGGCCGGCGTCCAGGATGCCGGACATCGCGAAGAAGCCATGGACCATGCCCGGGTACCGGGTCAGCTCCACGGGCACGCCGGCCTGCCGTAGCCGCTGCGCGTACTGCTCGGCCTCGTCGCGTAGCGGGTCGTACTCGGCGGTGATGACCAGTGCCGGGGGCAGTCCGCGCAGGTCGGTGGCGCGCAGCGGCGAGGCCAGCGGATTGTCTCCGTCCTCGGGGCTGGCCAGGTAGTTGTTCCAGTACCACGCGACGGACTCGCGGTTGAAGAAGCACCGGTCGGTGTTGGCCCGCATCGACGCCGTGTCGGCGCGGTAGTCGGTGTTGGGGTAGACCAGCAGCTGGCAGGCCAGTGGGGGAGTGCCGTGGTCGCGGGCGAGCAGGGTGACCGCCGCCGCGAGATTGCCGCCGGCGCTGTCGCCGGCCACGGCCAGCCGGGACGGGTCGGCGCCGAGGCCGTGTCCGTGGGCGGCGACCCACCGGGTGGCGGCGTAGCAGTCGTGCGGCGCGGCCGGGAACCTGTTCTCCGGGGCGACCCGGTAGCCCACCGAGACGACCAGGCTGGAGGTGGCGGCGCACAGTTGCCGGCAGATCCCGTCGGCGGTGTCCAGGTTGCCCAGGGTCCAGCCGCCGCCGTAGAAGTACATCAGCACCGGGAACGGGGGCTCCCCGGTCGGGCGGTACACCCGGGCCGGGAGGTGGCCGGCCGGTCCGGGCAGACGGATGTTGGCCACTGTGCCGAGCGGTGGCAGCTGCCCGCGGTCGGCCACGATGGCGGCGAGATCGGCCTTGCGGGCCTCCGACAATGACATTTCATAGAGCGGGCGGGACGGGCCGCGCAGTTTGGCCTCGCGCATGGCCTGGACCTGGGGATCAAGGGGCATGTCTCCTCCAGCACAGCTCAAGGGAGTATCTAGGGAAAAGCCAGCGAGACCCGCTAGCATTTCGGAGTATTGCTGCACCTTAGGTCGATTAATGGTCGCATACCACCGTAGCGCCGTCCAGTTCCGAATCCGCATTTGGTGCGTATAAAAACTGAACCGATCCGGGAGGTAATCGCTTCTTGAATAGGATGTCGCGGGCTCCGGTCGAGACGCTTCTCGGTGATCTGCACGGCTCACTGAGTGATCCGCTGCTGGACAGCATGAATTTCCTCAACGAGGTGACCGCGCGCTATCCGGATGCGATTTCCTTCGCGCCCGGCCGGCCGCACGAGGAGCCCTTCGACGTCGCGACGATCAGCGACTACCTGGGCGCCTACACCGACCACCTGCGCCACGACCGGGGGCTGAGCCCGGCTGAGGTCAGCCGCACCCTGTTCCAGTACGGCCGCACCAGCGGACTCATCCAGGACCTGATCGCGCAGACCCTCCACCATGACGAGAACCTGACGGTGGCGCCGGAGTCGCTGGTGGTCACGGTCGGCTGCCAGGAGGGGATGCTGCTGGCGTTGCGCGCACTGATCCGCGACTCCCACGACGTGCTGCTCGTCAGTTCACCCTGCTACGTCGGCATCGCCGGGGCCGCCCGGCTGCTGGACGTCGCGATGGAGCCGGTGCCCGAAGGCCGTGACGGGCCTGACCCGGCGGTGGTCCGGCAGGCGTGCGCCCGGGTCCGGGCGTCCGGGCGGCGACCGCGCGCGCTCTACGTGGTGCCGGACTTCGCCAACCCGTCCGGGACCAACATGTCGGTGACCGGCCGTCAGCACCTGCTCGCCGTCGCGGCCGAGCAGGAGCTGCTCATCCTGGAGGACAACCCGTACGGTTTCTTCTCCCGTACCGGCGCCACCCATCCGACCCTCAAGCGGCTGGACACCGAACAGCGGGTGATCTACCTGGGATCCTTCGCGAAGACCTGCCTGCCGGGCGCCCGGGTCGGCTACGTCGTGGCCGACCAGCGGGTGCGGGCACCCGACGGTGCGGTCCGACTGCTCGCCGACGAACTGTCGAAGATCAAGAGCATGACTACGGTGAACACCCCGTCGATCACCCAGGCGCTGATCGGCGGCATGCTGTTGCGATCCGGCTGCCGGCTGCGCGAGACCAACGCGGACCGCATCGCGCTCTACCGGGCAAAGTTGGACGCTCTGCTCGCCGCGCTCGAGCGGTACTTCCCGCAGCCGCGCCGGGCCGAGCTGGGCATCGACTGGAACCGGCCGGACGGTGGCTTCTTCCTGGTGATGACCGTCCCGTTCACCGCCGACGACCGGGCGCTGGCCCGCTGCGCCGAGCAGTACCAGGTGCTGTGGACGCCGATGAGCTACTTCTACCTCGACGGTGGCGGCGGCAGTCAGCTTCGGCTGTCGTGCAGCTACCTGTCGGTGCCGCAGATCAGCGAGGGGATCCGGCGGCTCAGCCAGTTCATCGCCGAACAGGTCGACGCGCCGCCGGTCGGATGAGGCACGGCCGTCCGCGACGGCGGCGCCGGGAATGAGCTACCTGCCCTTCATGGTCGCGCGGATGGCGTCGACCAACTGGTCCTGGCTCGGTTGCAGCGCCTGATCCAGGTCCAGCGCGAAGGGCAACACCGCGCCGTCCGGCCGGGTCACCCGCTTGGGCGGTGCGGCCAGCGGCATCTCCTCCGCGGCGGTGGCGATGACCTCCGCGCCGAGACCGCAGAACCGGTTGGAGTCGTCGATCACCACCAGTCGCCCGGTCCGGCCCAGTGACGCGGCCAGTGCCGGCCAGTCGAACGGATACACCGTGCGCGGGTCGAACACCTCCACCGAGACCTCGTCGGAGAGCTGTGCGGCGACGGCCAGCGCGTAGCGCACCAGGTGGCCGACCGCGACCACGGTCACGTCGGTACCGCTGCGGTGGATCCGGGCCCGGCCCAGCGGTACCGGCGCCAGCGGGCCGGTGACATCCTCCCGCTCGGCCAGGCAGTTGGCCGGGGCGAAGAACACCACCGGGTCGTCGTCGCGGATCGCCGAGACGAGCAGTCCGTACGCGTCCGACGGCGTCGCGGGCACGACAGTCTTCAGTCCGATGTGGGCGAAGATGCTGTACGGGTGGTCGGAGTGCTGGCCGGCCCAGCCGGTCCGGGAACCGGAGCCGGGCACCAGGTAGGTCACCGGAACGCTGACCTGTCCACCCGTCATCAGCGAGAACTTGTGCGCCTGGTTGGCGATCTGCTCCATGGTGAGGAAGAGCAGGGACGGGATCTGGTACTCCACGACCGGGCGCCGTCCGCTCACCGCGGCACCGGTGGCGAAGCTGGTGAACGCCTGCTCCGACAGCGGCAGGTCCAGTACCCGGTCGCGGCCGAAGGTGTCCTGCAGGCCGGTGGTGAGACCGGCCACCGCGGCGCCCACGTCCTCCCCGAGCACACAGACGGTGGGGTCTGCGCTCATCTCGTCGCGCAGCGCCCGGTTGAGTCCCTTCAGGTACGACATCCAGGCCATTCAGACCATCCCCAGGCGTGGCCGCAAGCCGGTGGCGTAGAGGAAATCCAACGCGCCGTCAGGGTCGGGTGCCGGGCTGGCGAGGGCGAACGTGACGGCGTCGGCGAGCACCGACTCGACCTCCCGGTCGAGGTGTTCGCGGGCGGCCGGGTCCAGCCGCTGCCCCTGGATCAGCAGCGGATCGCGGGCCTTCCAGTGCGCGACCTCGTCGTCGCTGCGGTAGCGCAACCGCAGCCGGTGGTCCCGGGTGTGGTGGGCCTCGAAGCGGTAGGTCAGGCACTCCAGGAACACCGGACCGTCGCCGCCGCGCGCCCGGTCGACGGCGTCGGTGGCGGCGGCGAAGACGGCCTGCGGGTCCATTCCGTCCACGGTGCGGGAGTGGATGCCGAACGCCTCGGCGCGGGCGGTGACCTGTCCGGCGGTACCGGACCGTACCGGCAGCGTCACCGCGTAGCCGTTGTTCTCGCAGACGAACACCACCGCCGCCCGTTGCAACGCGGCCAGATTGAGCGCCTCCAGCAGTACCCCCTGGTTGACCGCGCCCTCGCCGAAGAAACTCATCGCCACCCGGTCCACTCCCGCCTGCCGGGCCGCCCAGGCCGCGCCCACCGCGATCGGCGCGCCCGCGCCCACGATGCCGTTGGCGCCCAGCACGCCCAGGCTCACGTCCGCGGCGTGCATGGAGCCGCCCCGGCCCCGGTTCAGGCCGGTGACCCGGCCGGCCAGCTCGGCCAGCAGCCGCCCCGGATCGGCGCCCTTGGCCAGCACGTGGCCGTGACCGCGATGTGTGCTGGTGATGACGTCATCGGCGCGCAGCGCGGCACAGCAGCCGGCGGCCACCGCCTCCTGGCCGATGTAGGGGTGGATCCCACCGGCGATCTCCCCGGACCGGGTCAGTTCGATGGCGCACTCCTCGAACCGCCGGATCAGCCGCACGGTGCGGTACAGCTCGGCGCTGGGTGGCGAGGTCATCGACCGTCCCCGCTCAGGCCAGGGCGAGGTGGTCGGCGCCCTTCGTGATGGCGGCCAGTACCCCGTCCCACAGCCGGGTCCGGGCCGCGAGGGCCGCGTTGACGACCTGCGCGCACTGCTGCCACTTGTCCTCGTCGTCACCGCACAGGTCGGCCAGCATCTGCATGGCCATCGGCGTGTGCTGTTCGCCGTCCACCTCGATGTGCCGGGCCAGGTAGTCGCAGAACGTGTCGAGCCGGTTGCCGTGCCGGTCCTTGACCTTGATGACCTTGTCGAACATGTCCGGGATCAGGTCCTCGCGGCCGAACGCGAACGCCGCGGCCTGGCAGTGCACCGGGGCCTGCGCGATGAAGTTCCAGGTGGTCGTCACGAACTCGGCCGAGGGCGTCGGCACGCCGGCGCGCTCCAGCGCCGTGGGCACCGGCGTACCCGCCCGCAACAGCGTGAGGAACTCCTCGACCACCGTGGTAGCTGCGCCGGAGCGGCGCATTCCGTCGACGTACAGCTCGAAGTGGCTGATGTAGCCGTCGCCGAGCTCGTCGCTCTCCTCGACCAGCACGATGTCGTTGATCAGCCGTCGGCTGGTGGCCGGCCCGGACGGCACCCACGGCAACTCGACACAGGTCAGGTTGCGCTGCAGGGACTTGAGCAGCGACATGAAGTCCCACACCGCGAAGACGTGATGCTCCATGAACGTGTTGACCGCCTCGATGGTGGTCAGGTGGTGGTAGATCGGATGGCTGGTCACCTGCTTGCGGGCCGGATCGACGGCGTTCTCCAGCCGTTCGATGCCGGGATGCGTTTTTCCCCAGTCGTAGCGGGACATCCTGGTCCTCCCTTGAGTCTGCGGTGGCGGTCTGCGGTGGGCTAGGACTGCCAGAGGGTCGGGCAGTAGTCCGGATCGGCGTAGTCGGGGTTTCCGTCGGCGTCCCGGCGGACCAGGTAGTCGTGGTTGTAGCGGACCGGGGTGCCGTCGGAGAGGGCGAATCCGCGGTGGCGGTTGTCGCCGTCCTGCAGGTGCAGCGAGATGGCCCGCCGCGGCTGCCCCGACCGGTTGGGTCCGCTGCCGTGGTAGGTGCGGCAGTGGTGGAAACTCATCCGTCCCCGTTCGATGACCATCGGGACCTTCCTGAGCTCGGCGTTGTTGTACTGCGCGTTGCGCTCCAGCAGCCGGTCGAGGTCGCCGCGGTCGCGGTCGGCGAAATGCCGCACCGTGGTGTCGTCGCCGCCGAACTCCTTCCACCGGTGGCTGCCGTCCACCATCGTGATCGTCCCCATCGCCTCGTCACAGTCGTGGAACGGGATGAACGCGGTGAGCATCTTCGCCGACGTGCAGGTCGCCCAGTAGTGGCTGTCGAAGTGCCAGGGCACCAGGTTGGTGGGCTCCTCGGGGCGCGGTGGCTTGTAGATGAGCGTGGACTGGAACAGCCGGATCGCGTCGGCTGCGGCGAGCCGGGCGGCCACCGCCCCGATCAGTGGCTTGCGCAGGATCTGCCCGATCGCCGTGCTCTCGTAGTGGATGTAGTCGTTGTGCCGCTGCACATCGGTGTCCGGCGGGCTGCCAGTACGCCAGGTTCGGTGGCCGGGCGGGCAGCTGCCGGTCCCGCTGCCGGCGTAGAACGCCTCACTCTCGGCCAGCAGGGTGTCCACCTCGGCATCGGTGAGCAGCTTCTTCGACAGGTACCAGCCGTGTTCGGCGTAGCCTGCGACGTCGGAGTCGGACGGCAGCAGAGCCAGTTCGTCGGCGGTGAGGGTGTGGTGGGTGGCTAGCATGCTCTGGCTCTCCCTCGGTCGGGTCCGGCCGGTTCAGGACGCCGTCGCGGTACCGGCGATGCCGCGTCCGCGTTCGCGCTCCTTGGCCTCGTACAGCGCCTTGATGTTGTTGCTTCCGAAGGTCAGCGCCCCGTGCCGCTCGATGAGTTCGAAGAACAGGGTGCGCCGGACGAACGCCGACTCCGTGAAGATCTGGAACAGCTGGCCCCAGTGGTCGGAGTCCACCAGGATGTTCCCGGCCCGCAGCCGGTCGGTCGGCCGTTCGATGTGGCCCAGCCGCGACTCGACTGGTCGTAGTAGTCGGCCGGGGTGGTCAGGAAACGCACTCCCCGGCCGGCCAGCACGTCGACCGCGTTGACGATGTCCGGTGTGCTGAAGGCGACGTGCTGCACGCCCGCGCCGTCGTGGGCGCGCAGGAAGTCGTTGATCTGTCCCGGTTGGGCGGTCGGATCGGGCGCGATGACGGTCAGCGTCACCCCGCGCGACGGGCTCTGCACCACGATGGAGTTCATCGCCTGGGCGCCGACCTCGATGCGCTCCTCGAAGATCTGGTTGAAGTCGAACACGGTGCGGTAGTCGGCCACGGTGCGGTCGAGGTCGTCGGCCGGCACACACACCGCGAGATGGTCGATGGTGTCCAGCAGGCCGCCGGCGGGCTCCGCGGGCGCGGCGACCGGTTCGATGCCGCCGGGCAGGAACTCGTCGGTGGCCCGCCGCTCGACCAGCCGATGGGTCACGTCACCGAAGCCGGACACCGTCGCGGTGACCACTTCGGCGTCGCCGCGACGCCACAGCCGGGGCTCGGCCACCGCCTGTGCGCCGCGGCTGGTGGCCTCCTCGAACGCTTTGGTCGCGTCCGTGGTGGAGATCCCGAGGCAGGCCACCCCGTCGCCGTGGCGGCGCACGTAGCGGGTGGCCGGGTGGTCGGCGGTCAGGCCCGAGGTCAGCAGGATGCGGATCCGGCCGTGCCCGAGCAGCAGCGAACGTTGATCGGCCAGCCCGGTCTCCGGGCCGCCCCGGCCGTACAGGTGGAAGCCGAAGGCGGTGCACAGGAAGTACGCCGTCTGTTGTGCGTCACCGACATAGAACTCTGCATGATCTACGCTGGCAACATCCATCGCCAATCCTCCTAGCTCGGGGTGGGGGCCGCGTCGCCCCGGTGAGGGCCGGTTGGTGGTCCCCAGCGGCGCGCTGCGGTGCTGGCCTGGCCGAAAACCAGGCTGATGTTGTGCCCGCCGAAGGCGAACGAGTTGGACATCGCCGCGCTCGATCGGCTGCTCGCGGGGTGTCTTGCGGATGTGGTCCAGCTCGCAGTCGGGCTCGTCCAGGTTGTGCGTCGGCGGCAGCACGCCCCGGCAGATCGCGATGGCGGTGGCCGCCGCCTCCACCGCGCCGGCGCTGGCCGAGCAGGTGACCGGTGACTGCCTTGGTGGAGCTGACCGCCGGCGGGTGCCGGCCGAACACCGCGTTGATCGCCTCGGCCTCGGCCCGGTCACCCAGTTTGGTGCCGGTGCCGTGGGCGTTGACGTAGCCGACGTCGCCCGGTTCGAGGCCCGCGTCGGCGAGGGCCTGCCGCATGGCCGTCGCGGCGCCGGCCCCGCCCGGTCGACGGCGTCGTCGGGTGGTGGGCGTCGGTGGACACGCCCCAGCCGAGCGATGTCGGCGTACGCCGGCGACCCGCCGAGCGTCGGCGTGGCCGGACCGTTCGACCACCAGCACCGCGGCGCCTTCGCCGAGGACGAATCCGTTGCGTCGCCGGTCGAACGGCCGGCTGGCCTGGGTCGGGTCGGCCCAGCCGGTGGCGAGTGCCCGGGCGTTGGCGAACGCGGTGGCGATGGTCGGCAGCAGTGGCGCGTCGCGCGCCGCCGCACACCACCACGTCGGCCCGGCCCTCCCGGATCAGGCGCAACGCCTCGGCCACCGCGTACGCGCCGGAGGCGCAGGCGGTGGCGATGGTCGAGCTGAAGCCGCGGATGCCGTGCTTGATGGCGATCCGCGCGGTCGCCATGTTCGGCAGCATGCCGGGCAGCAGCAGCGGGCTGACCGCCGTGTGACCGCGCGCGTGCAGCGCCAGCGCCTGCTCCTCGAAGCGGGTCACCCCGCCGGTGCTGTTGGCCACCACCACCGCGGTGCGCTCCGGGTCGCGTGTCGCGCCCGACGACGATGCCGGCGTCGGCCAGCGCCGCGTCGGCGGCGGCGAGCGGCCATGCGCGATGAACGGATCCACGCACCGGGCCTCGGTCGGTGGCAGGACACTCTTCGGATCGACCGGTGGCGTGACGATCCCGGCGGCCTCGACGATTCCGGCGACGGGATGGTCGTCAGGTGGCCGGCACAGTCCGGATCGGCCCGTCGCAGAGCTGGTCGAAGAAGCCGGCGACGTCCCGGGCCAGCGGGGTCACCAGGCCGATCCCGGTGATCGTTGCGGCCGAGCCGGTCATGGCGCCCCCACGGGCGGCGCGGTGCGTCGTTCATGCGCCGACCACCTGGGCCTGGCGGACCATCAGCTTGCGGACCTTGCCGGTGACCCCGGTCGGGATCTCGTCCGCCCGGACCGTGCGGACCTCGCGTACCGTGCCCGCCACGGCCTCACCGAGGGCGGCGAGTACCGCCGGTGTCCGGTCGACGTCCGCGTCGGCCCGGGCGTGCAGGATCAGCAGCACGTCGGTGATCACCTGGCCGTCGTCGGGACACCGCGCTGACTGTGCAGTCGGCCACGTCCGGGCAGGCGGCGAGGATCCGCTCCTCGCTCAGCGCGGTGTAGAGCCAGCCGCCGCCGTCCAGTCGCACCGCGTCCGCGCCGCGGTCGACGTGGTAGTAGTAGCCGTCGCTGCCCCGGTAGACCAGGTCGCCGGTGAGGAAGTAGCCCCGCAGCCGGGTCCGGTAGGTGGTCACCGAGTCGTTCCAGTAGCCGGGCGACAGCGTCGGCGAGCGGACCGCCAGTTCGCCCACCTGTCCGGCCGGCAGTGGCCGGCCGGTCGGGTCCACCACCTCCACCTCGACGAAGGCGTGCGGCACCCCGATGCACCGGCCGTACCGCTCGGTGTCGCGGCGGTGGGTGATGTGGAACATCGAGTGGCCCATCTCGGTGGAGCCCAGCCCGTCGATGAACCGCGACCCGTCGACTTCGACCGGCCCGTCCCGGGTCACCTCCACGTGCCGGCCCACGGCGACCAGCTTGCGGATGTGTGGCTCGTGCGCCGCGTCGCCGGTGTTCCACCAGGTCTGCACCGCGTCCAGGTTCCGCTGGGACAGGTCGTGGCGGGCCATGCCGGCCCACGTGGTGGAGAATCCGAGCACCAGGCCGGGCCGCCAGCGCTCGATGGCGTCGAGCACCGCGGCACCGTCCTGAGTGGACACAGCGAGCAGGTCGGCCCGGTTGCACAGGGCCAGGTTCACCGCGATGACGGTGGCCGAGTGCGGGGTGGGCAGTGCCGTCAGCATCCGTTCGGTGCCGTGCGGGAACGGCAGGCCCAGCCGGTGGCGGATGGAGGCGAACAGGGTGCGGTGGGCGTGCGTGACGGCCTTGGGGATGCCGGTGGTACCGGAGGAGTGGGTGATCGCGATCGGGTCGTCCGGGCTGTGCGGGTACGCCGCTGGCGCGGCGGCCGGGTCGCCGTCCGCGGTCTGCTCGATGGTGCCCAGCGCCGGGGCGCCGGTGTCGTAGTCGCCCAGCGCCGCGGTGCGGGCCGGGTCCGCCAGGAAACCGACCGGCCGTAGCCGGCGGATGTACTCGGCCACCGTCGCCGCCGGCAGGTGGCCGTTGATCGGCGCCGGGATCGCGCCGAGACGCATCAGTGCCAGGAAGGTGAGGATCTGGTCAGCGGCGGTCACCGCGTACACCGCGACCGGGTCCCGCGGTCGGATTCCCCGGCCGTGCAGCCAGGCCGCCCGGGCCCGGACCCGCTCGTCGAGTTCGCCCAGGGTGAGTGGTTGGAACGCGGGCCGGCCGTCCACCGGGGTGTCGAAGGTGAGGCCCGGGCCGGCCGGGTCGACGCCGTGGGCGATCAGGGTGGGCAGCACGTTGCCGGCGCCCAGGTCGACGTCGGCGCGTAGGGCGGCGCGGATGCGGCCGGTGCTAGGGCTGGCCATGTCGGTCTCCTTCGTCGGCTTGTCCGGTCGGTGCGGTTGCGAGCCGGTCCACGTCCCGGTCCACGTCCCTCCCGTCCCTCCTCTCCGTCGGACGACGAGCGTCGCGTTCGCGTGGTCGTGTTCCGCTGCCGTCCACGCCGGCTCCGCGACCAGGACCAGCACGGCGTCGGCGTCCCCGTCGTCGAGCAGCGCCGCGGCCAGTGCCAGCGCGTCGGTCTGCGGGTCGCCCACCGGGCTGACGCAGACCACCGGACCGGCCAGGCCCCAGTTCGCCGCGATGTGGCCGAGCACGGCGGTGGCAACGGACTGGAAGAACAGCAGCGGCGACATCCGGTGGCCGCCGGCGACTGTCCGCGAGATCTCGGCGGCGATGGCCAGGTCGCCCCGAACGCTGGCCAGCACCAGCGCGGTACGCCCGCCGACCGACGGGGAAAGCGGCGGTTCGCCGTGGCAGCCGCGCAGGCACCGGTCGGCCACATCCGCGACGAGCGGGCTGAACGACGAGGCGATGAAGCCGGGGAGTGGCCGTGGCGACGTGGACACCAGGGGATCCGGCCGGCACGCGGTACTCAGCACGGCCAGTTCGGTGGGCCAGGTTCGACTCGTCGTGGCGCTAGTCATCGGCGCGCACCACCAGCGCGGTGTTGGCGCCACCGAACGCCGCGTTCACACTCAACGCGTACCGGCTGGTCGTGGGAGTCGGGTCGAGGACCAGGTTGAGCCGGCAGGCCGGGTCCGGTTCGGTGACGTTCGCGTTGACCGGCAACCGTCCCAGCCGCAGCGCGAGCACGGTGACGATGAACTCCAGCAGGGCAGCGGCCTCCAGGGTGTGGCCGTGCGCCGATTTCGTGGAGCTGACAGGTACCCGGGCGGCGTACGCGCCGAGTGCCTGGTGCAGTGCGGCCGCCTCGGCCGCGTCGCTCTGCACGGTGCCGCTGCCGTGTGCGTTGACGTAGCCGATCTGCGCCGGAGCCAGTGCGGCCCGGCCCAGCGCGGCGCTGATCGCGCGGGCCAGACCACGGCCGGTCGGCTCGGGTTGGCAGACGTGGTAGGCGTCGCCGGTGCGGCCCCAGCCGAGCAGGCCGGCCAGTTCGGGTACCGCCCGCCGACGGGCCGCCGCCGACGACTCGACCACCACCGCCACCACCGCGTCGCCCAGCAGCATGCCGTCACGTCCGGTGCTGAACGGCCGCACGCAGCCGCTGGGGGCCAGCGCGCGGCCGGCGTCGAAGGTGGCGAAGTAGTCCGCGTCCACCAGGTAACCGGCGGCGACCAGCACCCGTTCGGCCCGACCGGCCCTGATCATCGCGGCGGCGTCGATGAGCGCGGTGCTGGCCGCCACGCAGCCGGTGGTGTAGGTGCGCAGTGCCGCGCCGGTCGCGCACCGGCGGGACAGCTCGACGGCGGCGCCGGCCGCGCCGGCCAACGGCGCATGCGGGTCGGCGGCCCGCTGCAGCGCCGGATCTGCGTGGGCGGCCAGCAGCAGGGGACAGGCAGCCCGCTGCGCCGTCGTCAACGCGGCCGCGGTACACGCCTCGTCGACGACGGCGGCCAGCTCGTCCATCAGGCTGCCCGGGGAGTCCATCAGGGCCGCGTGTCCGGCCCGCCGGCCGGCCACGTCGAACCGGGTGACCGGGCTGAACGCCGGGCGGCCGGCGCAGACCGCGTCCAGCAGGACGCTGACACCGCGGCCGAACGCCGTAACGGCAGCCATCCCGGTGACCGCCACGGCGGTGGGACCGTCGTCGCGTGCGTCCGGCCGGTCACTCATTGCTTGGCCGCGGCGCTTTCCAGCGCGGCGCGCAGCACCCGCACCGCGCCGGTCACCGTCGTCAGTTGCACCAGCAGGTCGTCGGTGACCGGCAGCGGTACGCCGTACCGCCGCTCGGCCTCGTGCACCAGCCAGGCCACCCCGAAGGAGTCGATCTGCTCGCTCACCACGTCCGGCGGCCGGGTTCCGGACTCGGCGAGGATCGCGAGCACGTCCTCGCGGGAAACGGATGCCGGACGGGTCACGTCGACGCGCCTTCGCCCACCGGCGCGGCCGGCTGGCTGCGCTGGTCGACCGCGTTCGCGAACTCGCCGATCGTCATGATGGCCAGGTGTTCCATCTCCTCCTCGGCGAACTTCACGCCGTACCGGTCCTCGATTCGCAATGCCAGTTCGGCTACTGCCAACGAGTCCAGATCGATGCCGCACGGACCGAGAAGGCTGTCCGCACTGGCGCCGTCCACATCGAAATTCATTTCCCGCAGCGAACTGATCGCGAACGCGACCACGTCGTCTGACATCGCCACCGCCTTTCTTCCTGGCCCGTCTGCCTAGCTTTGGGCCGGTTGTGAGGTAGCCGCCGCGTGCAGTGCGCGGAGGTCACGGACGAGCTTCCCGCTGGAGGTACGTGGTAGCCGGGGCAGCACGGTGATCTGTTGCGGGCGCTTGTATCCGGCCAGCCGGGTGGCCAGCTCGGCGTCGAGGGCGCGCGCCTGCCCGGGTGGGTCGAACGAGACGAACGCCCGGATGACGCCGTCGTGGGTGACCACCACCTCGGCCACCCCGGGCAGGTCGGCCAACGTGTGTTCCACCTCGGTCAGGTCCACCTTCAGGCCACCGACCGACACTTGGGAGTCCAGCCGCCCGGTGATGCGGATCAGCCCGGTCTGCGCGTCGACAGCGCCGGCATCCTTGGTGTGCAGCCAACCGTCGATCCACCGGGTGGGGTCGATCAGGCCGACGTAGGGGTTGTCCGGTCGGGCGATGAGCAGTTGGCCGCTGTCGTCGCGCACGCTCATCCCGGGTACCGGGGCCAGTTGCGGCCAGTCCCGGCCGGACAGGTCGGTCGCGATGACCCCGACCTCGGTCATCCCGTACATGATGCCCAGCGGCGCCCCGTACCGATCGGTGAACGCCTGCCGTACGGGGTCGCGTACCACTTCACCGCCGACGGTCATGCGGACCAGGTTGGGCAACCGGGGAGCCGGGTCCACCGCGGCGAGCAGCCCGATGTGGAACGGCACGCCGAGCACGGTGGTGGGCCGCGGGTCGGCGGCGACCGCGTCGAGGATGGCGGCGGAGGTGAGGAACTGCGGCAGGATCACTTCCACCCCGGCGGCCAGGCCGTAGAGCAGGCCACCGACCAGGCCGAGCACGTGCACCATGGAGGCCAGCAGCACGACCCGCTCGCCACCGCGCGGATAGCCGTCGAGCTGCCGGTACCGGGCGATCTCGGTGACCAGGTCGGCGGCTGTCCGGCCGATCACCTTGGAGGGTCCGGTGGAGCCGGAACTGAGCTGCAGCAGCGCATGCCCGGTGCCGGCCGGCCGGCCGTCGTGGTGTTCGGTGACCGGGCTCAGCTCGGCGTAGCCGCGCAGCAGGCCGCCGGTGACGGCGGTGGCGCTGACGACGAACTGCGGTGCGATGCGGGTGAGCGCCTGGTCCACCTCGTAGCCGGTCAGCCGGTGGTCGAGCAGGGCAACCTGGGCGCCGATGCGCCAGGCCGCCAGCAGGCTCACCACGTAGCTACGGGAGGGCGGCAGTCGCAGCGCGAGCGAGCCACCGGGGAGCAGTCCGGCCACGGTCAGCTCACGTACCCGGGCATCGACGTCGGCCCGCAGTTCGTCGCGGGTGACGGGGAGGGGGCCCAGGCGCAGGCACACCTCCCGGCCGGGGCCGGCGAGCAGGTGTTCGTCCACCCAGTTGCCGGTGGTCGTCATTTCCTGGCGTGCGGTAATGCCGCCGACATGGCTGGCCGACACGACTATCCCCCCAACAACTGCTGGGAAACAGGAGTCTCCGATTGACGAAAAGACAGCCCGGTAAATTGATTACCACGGATGTTGGGGGCAGACGCTACACCGGCCGCAGTGAAGCGGTCAATCATTCCTCAAGGTAACGGGCAGTGATGTGATGCGCGATTTAAGCGTGTGTTTCACTATCCTAAAGGGACGAAACTGGCGCTACAATGAGTGACCGACAGAAGATATAGATGTGCGCCGGGCGCAATACGAGCGCACCACAGAGTGGGGATAGATTCGGATTCCAGTCGTCTTCAATTCCGCTTCACGAATGCGTGAATAGTCGGTGGTAGCGTCCTGCCTGCCCGACGTTGATACCCGATCACGATGACCCAATCGTCGGAAAGCGGTGAGGCCGACTTGACCACCCGGACCTGGTTCGTCACCGGAGCCTCCAGTGGACTGGGCCGCGCCCTCGTCACCGCCCTGCTGGCCCGCGGCGACACGGTGGCGGCGACCAGCCGGGATCCCCGGGCGCTCGCCGACCTGGACGCGCCGGCGGGGAACCCACTCTGGACCGGGCAGCTCGACCCGACCGACGCCGCCGCGGTGACCAACGTCGTCGACCGGGCCTTCGCCGACCTCGGCCACATCGACGTGGTGGTCAGCAACGCCGGCTACGGATTGTTCGGCGCCGCCGAGGAAGTCACCGACGAACAGGTCCGCCGGCAGATCGACACCAACCTGATCGGCCCGATCCGGCTGGCCAGAGCTGCCCTGCCGCACCTGCGTGCGCAGGGCGGCGGACGGATCATCCAGATCTCCAGCGTCGGCGGCCAGTGCACCCTGCCGGGCATGGCCGTCTACCACGCCACCAAATGGGGGGTCGAGGGCTTCTTCGAGACGCTGGCCGCCGAGGTGAAGGGCTTCGGCATCGAGGTCACCCTGGTCGAGCCGGGCAGCGTGCGTACCGGCTTCACCGGCCGCAGCCGGGACCTGGCGCCACCGCTGGCGTGCTACGCCCACAGCCCCGCCGCGCGGCTGCGGACCGCGATCGAAAACGACGCCGTGCGCTACCCCGGCGACCTGCGGAAGATGGCCCACGCCATCGTCGAGTGCGCCGCCCAGCGCCCCGCCCCACTGCGACTGGCCCTGGGCAGCGACGCCTACCACCTGATCCGGACCGCCCTGCGCAGGCGGCTGCGCGACCTGGACGCCCAGGCCGACGTCGCCCGGTCCACCGACGCCACCGACCCCGACCCCGCCCGGCCGGTACCCACAAGTTCGGCTGGTACCCACAAGGGAGTGACCCCATGACGGTGACGATGGTGACCGGCGCCAGCGGCGGCATCGGCTCGGCCGTGGTCGGCCGGTTGCGCCGGCGCGGCGACGACGTGATCGCGGTGGGCCGCGATGCCGACAAGCTCAAGCAGTTCGACGCCCGGCCGGTGGTGGTGGACCTGACCCGCCCGGCGGCGGTGGCGCCGGCCATCGAGGCGCTGGCCCTGACCGAACTCGACGTGCTGGTGCACTGCGCCGGGGTGATCGAACTCAGCCCGGTCGCCGACACCCCGCACCAGGCGTGGACCGAACACCTGATGGTGAACCTGGTCGCCGCCGCGGAGATCACCCGGAGCTGCCTACCGGCGCTGCGCCGGGCCAAGGGACATGTGGTGTTCCTCAACTTCCACAGTGGACATACCGGCACGCCGGGGTGGGCCGCCTACTCCGCCAGCAAACACGGCCTCCGCGCGCTCGCCGACACGCTGCGGGAGGAGGAGGACCGCCACGGCGTCGGTGTCACCTCCGTCTACCCGGCCTGCACCGCGACCCAGCTGCAGCGCAAGCTGCGGGAAGGACACGGCCGCCGGTACCGGCCGGACGCCTACATCCAGCCGGAGACCGTCGCCGCTCTGATCTGTCAGGCGCTGCAGGCGCCGGCCGACGCCCGGGTGACCGAGTTGACCGTCACCATGTCGTCGCTGCGCGCCGCCCGCTGACGGTGGGCCCGAGGGCCAGTACGCACACGCCGCCCGCCACCGGGTCGTATTCGGCCACCAGTACGCCCCGCCCGTCACCCGGCTGGTCGTCCTCCCACACGTCGGCCAGCCCCCACCACACCGACGTACCCAGCCGGCCGGTCGACGCCACCGGCGCACCGTCCACCCGCCCCTGCCCGGCAAGCCCGGCGAGCCCGGCGGGCCCGGCGAGTTCGGGGCCGAGCACCATGACCGGGTCCGGTGACACGGCGGCGGCCATCGCGGCGAGCACCGCGCCGACCCGCTCCGGGGCGACGGCCATGCGTTGGTCGACCGATACCACCGGCATCGCGCCCGACCGTTCCAACACCAGCGCCACAGCCGATCCGTGCTCGGGCAGCGTGACCGGTTCCACCGCCCGGTACGGCAACGTGGGCTGCTCCAGGATCAGCACCAGGGCACGCTCGAAGCCGCCGGTGCGCAGGTACGCGCGGGCCGTGGCAATCGCGCTGAAAGGCGCGGCCACCCCCTGGTCGCTCAACGCGAAGGCGAGCGGCTCGCCGGGGCACAGCCGGGCCACCACGTGCGCCGCGGACTGGCGTGGATCGGCGTCGGGGACCGCGTAGGCCAGCACGACGAGATCGACCGGTGCGTCCAGCAGGCCCGGCGCCTGCAGCAGGGCCTCGACCATGCCGGCATACGTGTGGTCCGCGGGCTGCGGGTCCGGTTCCTGCCCGTACGGTGCGAGCAGGTCAACGAGGAAGCGGTGCAACTCCGGATCGGCGGCGGCAGCCGGCTGGCGCCCGGTTGCCCGACCGCAGTCGAAGGCGCGGCGCACGATACGGGAGACCGACAGCTGCGGCGGGTGAGCATCAGCGGTGGCCGGATCCGGGGGGTGCAGGAGGATCATGCGATTCGCCCCCGCGTCGGCGCGGCCCCGGCGACGTCCGCCTCGTCGTAGCGGTGCTGTTGGCGCAGCAGGTCTTCGGGCACATCACGGTCCCGGACGAGGTGGGGCACCCCGCCGTCGACCAGGACCTCGGCCGGGTAGCCGTGGCTGAGGAACAGGCCCGGCGACGCCGTCAGCCCGTACGCACCGGAGCGCAGCACACCGATCAGGTCGCCGGGGCGCACGGCCGGCAACGGCACGTCCTTGCCGAGGGTGTCCCCGGGGGTACACAGTGGCCCGCACAACTGCCACGGTTCGGCCGCCGGCTCGTCAACCCGGCTGACCAGGCGGATCGGGAAGTTGCGCTTGACGAACGAGCCCACGCCGACCGCGGCCATGTGATGGTTGGTGCCGCCGTCGGTCACCGCGAAGCGTTGCCCCATCGACGTTTTGACGTAGCGGACCCGCACCAGGTAGAGCCCGCACGGCGCGGCGAGGTAGCGACCCAGCTCCATCACCAGCCTGGTCGCCGGGTGCCGGGCGACAAACGCGTCCACCAGCGGCCGCAGTTGACGGGTCAGCAGCTCCTCGTCGAGATCGTGCTCGTCGTCGAAGTACGCCACCCCGAGCCCGCCGCCCACGTCGACCAACTCCAGCGGGAAGCTCAACCGGTCGGCCAGCTCCTCGGCCAGCGCCAGAATCCGGGCGGTGTTGTCGGCGACGGCCTGGGCATCCAGGATGCGGGTACCCAGGTAGGCGTGCACCCCCATCAGCCGCACATGCGGGAACCGGGTGGCCAGGTCGGTGGCGGCCAGCAGTTGGTCCACGTCGATGCCGAACTGCCGTGGCCGGCCGCCCATGGTGAGTCTGGACCGGGTCACCGCGAAGCTCGGGTTGACCCGCAACGCCACCTCGGCCCGGATGCCACGGGCGCCGGCCAGCCGGTCGATGAGGGCCAACTCGCCGAGGGACTCGCAGACGATGGCGTGCACGGCATGGTCGAGGCAGGCGGCCAGCTCCGCCTCGCTCTTGCCGGGGCCGAGGAAGATGATGTCACGCCCGGCAACCCCGGCCCGCCGGGCCGTCATCAGCTCGACGAGCGAGGACACCTCGGCCCGCGCCCCGAGCGAGCGCAGCAGCGCACAGACCGACACGTTCGGGTTGGCCTTGAGCGAATAGAAGATCTCCACCGCGGGATGCAGGTTGTCGCGCAGTCGCTGGTACTGCTCGCGCAGCGCCTGCCCGTCGTAGACGAACAGCGGCGTGCCGTAGGTCTCGGCCAGTTCCGAGACCGTGATGCCCTGGATCTCGTGTTCCGCCATCGTCATACCCCTTCCGTGAGGACGGCCAGCCGGTTGGCGACCTCGGCATCCAGCGTGTCCAGTTCGTCGGTTGAGGTGGCCGTCAGCAGCCCGTAGAGCCGACCCGGGAACGGCTGCGCGTCGACGCCGGCGTTGACCGTGGCGAAGGCGTGGACGACCAGTCCGACGCCGCCCGGCCGGGCCAGCAACAGCTCGCCCAGCCCCTGGCGCAGCCGATCGAAGGGCAACGCGGCGGCCAACCGCAACGGGTACTGGCGGGCCAACGCCACCCTGTCCGGGCCGACCAGCCGCTCCACCAGCGTGGCCTGGTAGGTCGACATGTTGTTGCGGGCGTTGATTTCGACCACCGGGTAGAGGCCGCCGTCCGGATCGGTCATCGCGTCCACACCGACCACCCCGTAGTAGCCGTCGGCGGCCAGCCGGGTACCCAGGAGCTGACTGCAGCGGCGCAGCTCCTCCCGGACCGGTTCACTGAGCCGCGCCGGGATCCGGTGTCCGGTGTGGACACCGCGCACGGTGTGCGCCTCCTTGACGAAGTCGAAGCTGACCGTGCGGTCGCGGTGCACGGTGAACTGGTAGTTCAGGTCGACGCCCTTGGCCACCCACTCCTCGACCACCAGGCCGACCCGGCCGTGCCCGCTGCGCCGCACCTGGCCCGCCACCATCCGGCACAGCCGGTCCAGCCGGTTCGGGTCGTCGAGCACCATGAGACCTTTGCCGGAGACCCCGTAGGCGTCCTTGACCACCACCCGCCGGCCGTCGCCGAGCAGGTCCCGGGCGTCGCGGCAGGCCGCGGTGAACTGGTCGAGGTCCGAGCAGGCCCACCCGGTGGGCTGGCGCAGCCCGAGCCGGCTGGCCAGCCTGCGGCTGTAGACCTTGCTGTTGACGAACTTGCAGATCATCGTGGGCGGCGCGGCCAGCGGCAGGCCGGTCTTTTCGGCCAGCTCCTCCTCCGCCGTGGACACCCCGTGGGGCAGCAGGTACACGCCCTCAGCCGCCAGGCCCGACAGCCGGTCCAGCAGCTGCGGGCAGGCCAGCGCGTCTGCGGTGACGTTGCGGTGCGGCTGCGACACCTCGGCCGCCACCAGCCCCGGCAGCGGCAGTTCCAGCCGCGCCAGGCAGTCCAGGTACCCCGGGTCCGGGGTCTGCTTGAGCAGCACGTAGTCCTGGCTACCGGCCAGCGTGACGGCCAACTCGTCCATCCGGTTCACCACCCGGCGGGCCGGCTCGAACGAGGTACGCGGGAGCCCGGTCTCGCCGACCGCCCACTGGTCCTCGACCTCGATGTTCGCCAGGTAGACGAAGCGGGCATCCGGGTCGCCCACCAGCGCCGACCGCAGCCGGTCGGCGAATCCCGGAGCCTGCCCGTCGGACAGCGGGGCGGGGACGACAGTTGTCATCCGATCGGGCATGTCGGCTCCCTAGTGTTCGAAGACCATGGCGGAGAAGGTCGCGCCCAGCCCTACCGAAGCCATCAGGTAGTGGTCGCCGGGAGCGAGCCGGCCGGTGTCGACGGCGGTCCGGTAGTTGATGAAACCGTCGGCACAGAAGCAGTGCCCGGTCACCGGGACGTTGTCCAACAGCACCCGCTCGACCGGCAGCCCGATGATCCGGCTGATCCGCTCCCAGGACACGACGTTGACGTTGTGCGGCAGGATGAGACGCAGGTCCGGCAGCGCGATCCCGGCCTTGGCGAGCGCCGCCGACATCACCTCCGCCAGCAGGTACGGGTACCGCTCCTGAAACTCCGCGGCCAGTTCGCTGCCCGGCTGCAGGCGGTCGTACTGTCCGTACATGGCGGTGGCGTAGGCCAGCACCCGGTCGCGTCCCCCGCCGGAGCGGACCAGGCAGGCAGCCGCGCCCTCGCTCATCACGGTCTGCCGGGGGATGACCTGCGCCCCCCGGGTGAAGGTCTTCTCGCCGGTGAACACCAGGGCCAGCGCGTCCGGGTCGCCGGTGGCGGCCAGCAGCCGGCCGGCGATGTCGATCGCGAGCAGGCCCGATGCGCAGGCGTGCTGGGTGACCGCGAACGCGACGGCGTGCTGCAGCCCGAGTCGCTGGCACGCCTGCGCCAGCGGATTGACGGGGTAGGGCACGACCACGGGATGGGTCCGGGCCTGCAGGACGTAGCGCACCTGCTGCTCGCGGCCGGACAGCTCGCGCAGCCGGCCGGCGGCGGCCAGCATCAGGTCGAGCAACGTCTTCCCGTCGTCGTCGCGGCGCACCAGGTCCAGTCCGTAGTAGCGCTGGAACACCTTCACCTCGGCGACCTTCAGCCCGAGCTGTTCGCGCAGCGCCGAGATCGGCACCGCCCGCTCGGGCAGGTACGCCGCGACCGCGGCCAGGGCTGTCACCTGCTCTCCTCGGCCGCCTGCTTGAGCTGGGTGTCCAGGTAGCCGGTGAGCGCGTCGACGGTCGAGTAGTCCCACGCCACGGTGGGGTCCACCGTCATTCCCAGATGGTCTTCGATGTCTCCGCACAGCATCAGCCCGTACATCGAGTCCAGTCCGTACTCGGCAAGAGACACGTCGGGGCGGATCTGGTCGGGCTCGCATTCGGCGTACTCGGCGACCTTTGCGGTCAACCACTCGCGCAACGCCTCGACGGAAGGCTCGGCACCGGTGCGGGGCATGGTGATCCTCCTCGTTGGCTATCCGGCCACCGGCTGGGCGGCCAGATCGAAGCTGCGGGACTGCTCGAAGCGGGCGGTCAACTCGGGGAACAGCGGGTGATCGGCGGCCCGACCGTCCGTCGGCCGGTCGATGCGGGCGGCGAGCCGGCCCAGTGCGGCCAGCAGCCAGGCCGGGTCGGACAGGAACCTGTCCTCGCTGTGCCGCCACACGTTGAGGCAGGCGCTGGCCGCGAGGACGGCCGCGTACCGGGCGGTCAACGCGAACGCGTCGGGGCTGGCGGCCGGTCCGACGTCGCGGGGGGTCAGGGCGGACACCTGCCCGTCGAGCTCGCGCAGTGCGGCCACGAACGGCGCGCTCGCCGCGCGGACCTCGCGGTCGGCCACGGCGTCGACGCCGGCCAGCAACGACACGGCCAACGGGTCGGCCGAGGACGTCACGGCGAGTCGGTCGTAGCGCAGCGGCGGCAGCGGCCCGGAAAGCCGGAACAGCGCGGGTTCGGCCGGTTCGGTGGTCAGCCAGGATCGACGGGCCAGCATCAGCAACTGGGGGAGCATGGTGAGTTGGCAGGCGGCCCGGCCGGCGTGTCCGAAGGTGTGCGCCGGCAGGTCGCGCAGGTGCTTGCCGAAGATCGCGTAGCGGCCTTGTCGGAGGTAGAAGTGCGCGCCCAGCACCAGGGAGAGGCGGTGCATCGCGTCGCGCAGGACCGCCGGCACGAAGGCTTTGGCCGCCGCGGCGTAGATGCTGGTCTGGCCGGGCAGCAGGTGCACGGCGCGGGCGGCCACGGTGGTCAGGCAGTCGCAGCTGAGCAGGTCGACGAACGCGTCGGCGAGGGTCGCCCGGACCAGCGGGAGGTCGGCGGCGGTGCGCCCGTACAGCCGGCGGTCGCGGGCGAACGTCATCGCCACGCGGAGACCGGTGTCCACGACGCCGACCGCCGTGCCGGGCAGGGCGATGCGGGTGAGCTGGAACGAGCGCAGCGCGGTCTCGATTCCGCGGCCCTCCCCGCCCAGCAGGCTGTCGGCCGGGACCTGGAGGTCACGTAGCTCGAAACCGCCGAGCTGGACGCCGCGCAGGCCCTCGCTGCGAAAGCGCGGCAGGTAGCAGGAGGCATCAATGTCCACAGTGGACTTGTCGAGGAACACCTGGGAGTGGCTGCGGCTGCCGGGGGCGTCGCTGGTGCGGGCGAACAGTACGACGGCGCTGGCCCGCTGGATGTTGGTGATGACTTCCTTGCGGCCGTTGAGCAGCCAGCCGTCGGCGCTGCGGCGGGCCGCGAATTCGACGGCGGAGAAGTCGTTGCCGTGCGCCAACTCGTGGTAGCCGGCGGCCAGTTTCCGGTTGTCCAGCAACAGCGCGGCCGCCTGCCGACGGTGTTCCTCGCCACCGGCCGTCCATACGTTGACGGCGGCGAACATTGGGGCCGAGCTGGTCAGGGTCAGGGCGAGGTCGCGTCGGGCGATCGCGCGCAGCAGCCCGATCAGCCGGTCCAGCCGGTCCAGCCGACCGCCGAGGGCCGGCGGTACGAGTTCGGCGCCCAGGCCGTACTCGTCGAGCATCCGTTCGCCCGCGGCCGGCACGGTGGCCCGTTCGTCGGCGGCCAGCGACGGCCCGGTAGCCGAGCGGATTGTCGTCGTCCCAGGGATTGCCCAACCGCTGCTCGATATCGTTCACGCGCCGCTCACCCCGCTTCCGGTCGGCAGCAACGAGGGGGTGGCGTGCGGGCGCACACCGTCGAAGAGTTCGACGTAGAGCGGCCATCTCGGCGGGTGGTGCCCGGGTTGCAGCTGGGTCAGCAGGTAGCCCAGGCTCGCCCGCAGCCACAGTCCGTCCTCCCAGGGGGCGGGTGCTGTCGCCACCGGGGCCCACGACCGGTTGGCCAGCCACAGGTGGATACCTGCGGCGCCGGCGACGCACAGCGCGTACCGGTGGGCAGTGGCGAATGCCGACGGCGCGATGTCGCGTCCCGCGGGAGCGGTCGCGGCCATCTCGGCGTAGACCTCGTCGGTGGCGGCCTGCAACGACCGGGCGTCGCGCAACAATGACGGCGCGGCCTCGCCCGTGGCGACCAGCTTCGCCAGTTCCTCGACGGCGCCGCGCAGGGCCTGGGTGGTGGCGCAGCCGTGCCGAGCCAACAGGCTCAGCCGGCCCAGGTCGGCCGGGGGCAGCGGCCGGGCCAGGTCCGCGGCCACCGCAACGTCCCCGACACGGGCCAGGCTGCGGCGGTATCCGCGGGCCAGGACCGGGAACTGGTTGATGACCAGGCTCTGGTTGACCGCCGTGCTGCCGTCGAAGATGCCGACGATGCGGTGGTCGCGTTCCACCTTGGCGAACCGGCCGCCGGCGTGCACGTCACTGAGGAACGCGCGGGCGCCCAACAGTTCGCCGAGCCGGCCGATCAGGTCATCGACGAGGGTCGGCACCAGGTACTTGGTGACCGCCGAGAGCACGCTCAGGTCGCCGGGCAGGGCGTGGATGCCGCGGCTGGCCAGCACGCTCAACGCCTCCGCGGCGAACAGCATGGCGCACGCCTCGCCCAGGTCCGCCCGCACCTTCGGCAGCCGTAGCAGCGTGGCTCCGTACAGCCGGCGTTCCGCGAGGTACTCCAGTACCAGATCGAACGCCTGGTCAGCCGCGCCCAGCGACAGGGCGGCCGCGCAGGCCCGGGTGAGCTGGAGCGCCTTGCAGATGATCTCCAGGCCGCCGCCCGGCGGGCCGACCGAGCGCGGTGGCCGGCACCGGGGCGTCGGAGAAGCTGATCCCGCTGATGTCGGCGCCGCGGATGCCGTGGGTGTGCACCTTGGGCAGGCACCGGTAGCGGTCGGGCGCCAACCGGCGCTTGTCCACCAGCAGCAGGCTGAACCCACGCGGGCCGCCGGCGGGGTCGGTGCGGGCCAGCAGGCAGACCAGGTCGGCCCGGGTGGCGTTGTTGATGAGCCACTTCTCCCCGCTGACCCGGTACCCGGTCGGGCGGTGTGCTGCGCGGACACCTCCCCGGCGAGCAGGTCGCTGCCGTGGGCCCGCTCGGTCAGCCCCCAGCGAGACCCGTGCCCCGGCGAGAATGTCGGCGGCCAGGGTGGCTGCCTGGTCCGGCCGGCCGGCCACCCACACGCCGACCGCGCCGAGGAAGGTCTTGCCGTGGGCGATGGCCAGGGTCAGATCGCGGCGGGCGAGCGACCCGCATCAGGTGCAGGACCTCCTCGTAGCTGGTGAGGGCGCCGCCGAGGCGGGCGGGCACGTAGAAGCGCGGGCAGGCCCAGCGAATCCAGCCGGGAACAGGCGGCGGTCGGGAACTCTTCGCTGCGAGTCCAGTTCCGCCGCAGCGGGCGTAGGACAACACGTTGTCGTCATCGGCCGGGTCACCCATCGCGTGCTCGCAGCGCCTGCGCCGGGGCGAGCGCCCGGTGCCCGCCGGCGGGCGCGGCGACCTCAACGGACATCCAGCACCACCGCTTCCGCGCGGTAGGCGAGGCGCAGCCGGGGGCTCAGGTCCTCGTGCAGCGGGCCAGCCGTCGGTCCACGAACAGTTGCCGCATCGCGCGAGCGGCGGACCTTGCCGCTGGTCGTGCGGGCGCACCCCGCCGGGCCGGACCAGCACCACAGCGCCGACATTGATGCCGAACTGGCGGGCCATCCGGTCGCGGATGGCGCGGCCAGGGTGGCCGGCCCGTCCGTCCCGGGCAGTGTCGCCTGGCATTCGTGGACGAGCACCAGCTCCCCGGCACGTCAGCGCCGTCGGCTGACGGCACCGAGAAGACCGCTCCGATGCCGGCTCGCAGCTCCTCGTGCCAGGACGCCACCTCGTGCTCGATGTCCTGCGGGTAGATGTTGCGGCCCCGGACGATCAGCATGTCCTTGAGCCGTCCGGTGACGTACAGCTCGCCGCCGTGCAGCGTTCCCAGGTCGCCGGTGCGCAGGAAGCCGGTCCTCGCCGGTGGTGGTCGCCGCGCTGAACGCCGCCCTGGTCGCCTCATCCGCGGCCCAGTAGCCGGGGCGACCGCACGCCCACGTAACCAGATCTCGCCGACCCGGCCCGGCAGGCACCGCAGTGGCGGTCTGCGGGTCGACGATGCGGATCTCCACCTCGCAGGGCCGGCCACAGCTGAGCCCGGCTGAGCACCTCGGCCGATGCCGGCGGGCCCGATCCGCGTCTTGGCCAGGACCTGGCCGCGTCGACCGGGCAGACCGGCGGACGGGCGCGGTCACGCGAGCCGACCGACGTGTAGGCCATCGCCTCTGCCAGTCCATAGCCGACGGTGAACGCCTCGGCGCGGAAGCCGGCCGGGGCGAAGCGTCGGGTGAACGCCTCCAGGGTGGCTGCCTGGACGGCCTCCGCGCCGTTGCCGGCGACCTGCCAACCGGACAGATCCAGCCGGGCGACCTGCTCGTCGGTGGTTTTCGCCGCGCACATCTGATAGGCGAAGTTGGGCGCCAGCGAGACGTCGAGCCAGTGCCGGTCGATCAGCTCCAGCCACCGCACCGGCCGCTTGAGGAACTCGAACGGTGGCATGGTGACGCTGACCGCGCCCAGCGCCAGCGGTTGCAGGAGTTGCCGAGCAGCCCGAGGTCGTGGTGCATCGGCAGCCAGCCGCCGAACCGGCTGTCCCGACCGACCCCCATCATCCGGCGGCTCATCGCCACCTGGGTGAGGATCGTGTCGTGGGTGATGATCACTCCCTTGGGTTCGCTGGTCGACCCCGAGGTGTACTGCAGCATGGCGACGGTGTCCGGGTTGATGTCCGGCCGGGTCCAGGCCTGCGGGTCGGCCGGAGCGGCCCCGTCGACGGCCAGGCAGTCCAGGTGTCCGAGTCCCTCGCCGTCGCGCCATCGGGTGACCACCGCAAGGCTGGCCGACTCGGTGAGCACGACGCGGACGCCGGCATGGTGGACCACCCCGGCGCAGCGCTGGCGGGACTGCGCCGACCGGTCGGGCATCGGCACCGGTACCGCGATCAGGCCGGCGTACACACAGCCCAACATGGCCACCGCGAACTGCAGGCCGGCCGGGAACAGCAGCATTGCCCGATCGCCCACCGCGTAGCGGTCCTGCAGCAGCGCGGCGGTCCGGCGGGCGAGCAGATCGAGGTCGTGGTAGGACAGCGACTCACCGGTCGGATGCTGGGCGAGATCGGCGACGAAGGTCAACGCCGGCCGGTCCCCCTGCCGGTGGGCGTGTTCCTGGAGTACCGCGACGAACGTGTCCTGGTTGGTCATGCGGCGGCTTCCTCCTTCGCGGCCAGTGTGCTGGTCGTCGTCGTCCACCGGGTAGTAACCGGTGCCCCGCGCACCGGGCATAGCTGGCCGGCTATGCCCGCGCGGCAAAGCCCGGTAGCGTCCGCGCTCCGAGCCGTTCCAGCTCGTCGGCGGCGAGAGCGACCGGATCGGCCACCGCTCCGGTCGGGTGCGGAGCCGGCCGCGCTGCCGACAGTGCGTCGTCGAGCAGCCGCCGGATCCGGTCGGGGGTCCATTCGTGGGCGGGGAGGAAGGCGCCGGCTCCGGCCCGGGCCAGCCGGGCGCCGTTGTCCGCCCGGTCGAAGCCGTAGCCGAGCACCACCTGGGGAACCCCGGCGACGGCGGCCCGCGCGGTGATGCTGAGACCGCCGTGGTGCAGGACCGCGGCGGCCTGCGGGACAACCGTGGCGAACGGCAGTCTGGGGTACCAGTGCACGTTGGGTGGCAGTGGCTCGTCGGGTAGGTCGCGTTGCGCGGCGACCAGCAGAACCGGGCGGCCGAGTCCCCGACAGGCGGCCAGTGCCACCGGGTAGAAGTCGCGGTGCAGCATCTGGCTGGTGCCCCCGGTGAGCAGGACCGGCCGGGTCGGCCCGGCCAGTAGCGCGGCGGCTGCCGGCGGGAACTCGTCGCCTTCACCCGCGTGGGGGAGGACGAACCCGGTCAGTCGGGCGCGGACCGGCGTGGCCGGGCCGGCCCGGTCGAACCACTGCGGCCACAGGCCGAGGTAGGCGTCGGCGGAGAGCATCCATGCAGTCCAGTCGGTGACCGGCGGCAGACCCAGATCGGTTCGCGCGTACGCCACGTCGTCGGCGAGCGTGGCGCGCAGCGCGGGCGCCTGGTCCGGCAGCGCCAGCAGGTAGTGCGGCGAGATCGCCACGCACGCCACCGGTGCGCCGACCGCCTCGGCCACGGTCAGCGCGGACATGTTCAGGGGGCAGCCACTGACCAGGACCGTCTGCCCGGGCCGGTGTCGGCGGACCAGCGCCCGGCACTCGAACCGCAACTGGGGTACGAACTCCGACATCGCCGAGAAGTGTTGCGGTGACTCGGAAAGCTCTCCGGCCACCCGGCGAAGTACGTCGGGGTTGCCGCGCCCGTCGCCGCTGCGGCCGTTCATCATGTCGACGGGGACAAATGCCAGTCCGGCCTGGCGGACCCGGTTGGAGTACCGGGCATGGCTCAGGACGGTGACGTCGTGGTCCCTGGCCCGCAACGCCAGGCCGATCCGCAGGATCGGTAGCAGGTCGCCGTCGCTGCCGTGCACCACCATGAGGAAGACGCCCAAGCTGACCTCACCTCCGTGCGGTCAAGCCTGCCTGCCCGCGTTGCGCGGGAGAATGCCCGCGCCGCGCGCCGGGACGGCATACCCGGCCGGGTATGGCCCATCGCGCGCCGTCGGTGGTTGGGCCGCCCATTGTGAGGCGGCCGCACCGACTCGACAATCGGACGGTGACCCGCCGCGTGGCCGGAACACCCATCGATGCGGCGGCGCACCACATCGTCGGCAATCGGAGTGGACAGTGACCATTCAGGAAAGCACCCGGCAGGTACTGACCTACCCGTTCGGCGAACCCGATCGGCTGCTGCTGCATCCGAGGTATGCCCAGCTGCGTGCCGAAGCGCCGCTGGCCCGGGTGCGGATGGCCTACGGCGACCCGGCCTGGCTGATCACCGGGTACCACAACGCCCGAGCCGTGTGGGGCGATCCGCGCCTGCGCCGCGACACCGGCAACGACGAGCCGCGGATGACCCCGCAGATCAGGTTCACCAACCTGATGTCCATGGATCCGCCCGACCACAGCCGGCTGCGTCGCCTGGTAGCCAAGGCTTTCACCGCCGCCCGGGTGGAACAGTTGCGGGAGCGCACCGAACGCGTCGCCGACGGGCTGGTGGATGCCATGGTCCGGAGCGGACCGCCGGCCGATCTCGTCAACGACTTCGCGGTGCCGCTGCCGGCCACCGTGATGTGTGAGTTGCTGGGCGTGCCGGTCGCCGACCGCCAGCGGTTTCATCGCTGGGTCGAGGTGGTGGTGTCGGCCACCTCGCTGAGTGAGGGGAAGATCCGCGAGTACAACGCCCGGCTCGGCCACTACATCACCGCGCTGATCCGCCGGCGCCGGCGCGAACCGTCCGACACCGACCTGCTCGGTGCGCTCGTGCAGGCCCGCGACAGCGACGACCGGCTGTCCGAGCAGGAGTTGGTCAACCTGGTGGTGCTGCTGCTGGGGGTGGGGTTCGAGACCACCTCGACCGAGATCCCGAACTTCGCCTATCTGCTGCTGACCGAGGCCGGCGCCTGGGATCACCTGCTGGCACAGCCGCAGTTGTCGCCAGCCGCGGTGGAGGAGCTGCTCCGCTACATTCCGATCATCTCCTACGCGACGTTCCCCCGGTATGCGGTCCAGGACGTGCCGCTCGACGGTGGCGTGATCCGGGCCGGTGAGGCCGTCCTGGTGCACCAGGCTGCCGCGAACCGGGACGAGCGGGTGTTCACCGACCCGGACCGGCTGGACTTCACCCGCAGCCCCAACCCTCATCTCAGCTTCGGGCACGGCCCGCACCACTGCCTCGGCGCGCAGCTGGCCAGGATGGAGCTACAGGTCGCGCTTGCGACACTGTTGCGCCGACTGCCCCGGTTGCGGCTGGCCACCGCTGAAGCGGACATCCCGTGGAAGCGGGGCCTGTCCGTTCGCGGGCCGAGCGCACTGCCGGTGACCTGGTGACTGCCGACCCCGCGCCGCAGGAGGGGCACCCGCTGCCGGCTGTCGGCTGGTGGCGCGTCACCGTGGACATCGGCCGCTGCCTCGGATCCGGTTCGTGCACCGGTGTCGCCGCGGCGTACTTCACGATGGCGGGTGCGGCGGCCCGGCCCAGGAGTGAACTCGTCGGGCAGGACGAGCGGGTGCTCGACGCAGCGGAGCTGTGCCCGGCCGAAGCGATCACGGTCCGGGACGCGGTGTCCGGCGCGCAACTCGCGCCCGGGTGACGGGTCAGCCGGTCCGGCCGTCGCCTTCGGCCAGCACGCGTTGACTCTGCCAGGCGTTCAGGTCCGACCGGTCGTGCGGCGGTCGGTCGCAGACGACGTAGTATCCCGGCGCCATCGCGGCGATCCGGCCGGGCAGCGCCACCATGCAGGCATCGTGGGCCTGTTGTGGGGTGAGCCCGTCCGGCCCGCCAGCCAGGTAGGCCACCACCATCGGCTGGCCCGGCGCCTGCCCGACGGCTGCAGTTGCATCAACGTTTGTGGCTGTGGCTGTGGCTGTGGCTGTCGCCCGACGCCCGACGAACACCGCCGTGGTGGCGCCCGGCAGCACCTCGTCGACCAGCCGCTGCACCTCGTCCAGGTCCACCCAGCAGGAGTCCACACAGCACCACCGCTCGCCCCGCTGCACCGGCTCCACCCCGGTCACCTCACCCAGTCGGGCCAGGTCGACATCACCGGCCGCCGCCGCCACCAGCAACGCCTCCGCGCCGCGCGCCAGCATCTCCACTTCCGTGGCCGGCACCCGCTGCGGGTCACCGGACAGCAGCATCAGCTCCATCTGTTCGTCGAGCCGCATCAGGTGCATCGACAGCAGCGCGGGGCGGATGCCCACCTTCCACCACCGCAGCGAGGTGTCCGCGAGCGCGGCCCGTACCTCGGCCAGCTCGCCCCGCTGCGGGGCCTGCACCCGGGTCAGGCTGTGCGGGCTGGTGTTGTTGAACTCGCAGTCGCGACCCAGGTCGATGCCGCGGACGTGGTCGATACGTCGGCGCACGTGGTAGGCGGCCACGGTGTCCACGAGGCTGTACCGGGAGGCCGCGAGCATCGCCGAACCGGTCCGTTGGATCACCTCGTCAAAGCTCGCACCGTCGGTGTCCACCACCACCAGGCCGTCCTGCGCGACCGTACCCACGTACTCGTGCATGTTGCGGCCGATCCGGTTGTCGGCCAGCGCGTGGATCGGACACAGCCGCTGGCCGGTGCGCCGGCCCAGCACCGTGGTCAGCGCCGCCAGCACCACCATCGGCGGAGTGCTGCCGGTGCGCGCCGTGATGTGCGGCACGGCCAGTGCTGCGGCCCGGGACACCAGCGTCGCGGCCAGCGGCAACTCGGTGGCGTCCGGCAGGATCGGCGGCACCGCGTACAGGCACTGGGGTATCCGCGAGCGCTGCCGCTCCCAGTAGCGCAGCGCCGCGTCGGCCCGGCGCCGACCGCGGGCCGACTGCTCCTCGGCGGCCTGGTCCAGCGGCTGATGCCCGCGTTCCCCGAGCACCCGGCTGGCCGGATCGGTGGCCAACTCGGCAAGCTGACGCACCACGATCGCCATGGACGCGAAGTCGACCGCCATGTGGGAGAACATCAGGATCGCGAAGCGGACCGCGGCCTGCCTGGTCACCACGCACACCCGCACCGGCAGATCCTTCGCCAGCTCGAAGTCCGGTTCCCGCATTGACGGGGCCAGCTGCGCGAACGCGGCCACCCGGGAGTCGACGGTGTCGTTGTCGATCTCGTAGACCGCGACGGTCAGCTCACCGGACGGCCACACCCGCTGAATCTGATCACCGTTGACGAGGTAGGTCGTGCGCAGCGACTCGTGGCGGGCCAGCAGCAGGGCGAGCGCGGCGCTGACGTCGGCAATGGTGGTGCCGGAAAGGTCGACCAGCGCGGGGAACATGCGGCCGAGATTCTCGGTCATGTTGTTGGTCCAGTGCAGGGTCGTGCGCTGTCCCAAGGTCGCTGGTGCGTCCCCGTGGCGACTGCCGGAGAACGGCACAACGACCTCTTCCACGAACCTGAGGCTGCCCGTCATGGGCCATGACCTAACCACATCAGCCCGGTGGTGCCAACGGTCGAATCCGGCCGACAGGCCAGCCCAGCACGCTTCCCTAGACGTTTACGCATCCCGATGCGAGCGGGCGTCCAGTCACCGGCCGCAAATGACTTGTACGGTGATATCCCCGGTACCGTGCCCCGCCAGGAAAGGACACTCCACAATGGAACGTGGCGACGTCATCGCCGGCATCGAACGGGCGCTCACCGATGTGCTGCAGCGCGAGATGCCTGTGCTCACCGAGGACGTCCGGCTCTTCGACGACCTGAATATGGACTCCACCACGGCCCTGGAACTGATCATGACGCTGGAGGACACCATCGGCGTGGAGATCGACGCGGAGAACCTCAGCATGGACGACTTCCAGACGGTCGGCACGCTGGCCGACTATCTGATGGATGTGGCCAGGATCGTTGCCTGAGCGCCCGGAGACCAACATGGCGAACCCCACCGCGCCGCATGAGGCTTGGCAACCCGGGCTGCCGCAGTCCGGCGAAACAGTGGTCGGCGAATATCCGGGTCTGCTCGACGCCCTGCACGAGCGGGCCGCGCCCGGCGCCCTGGTCGCCTCCGCGACCGGCTATGTGCTGGCCTCGCCGGCCGTGTTGGCGGCGGCCCCAGCCGGTCCGCTGACCCGGTTCGGCTTGGCCGTGGCCAGCCACCACCCGACCGCGCTCGCCGTGGGTCCGCCCGCTGACCGCTTTGCCGACGGCCTGCTCGACCTGCACCATCACCTGCTGCGCGGGGCCCTCCGCCACGCGCTACGCCAGCTGGGCGAGCGCACCTCCGGCGGCACGACGCTGTTGACCAAACAACTCGTCCAGGGCCAGCTCGCCGACATCGCCCAACGCCTGGCCGAGGACGACGCGATGCCGGCGCACCGGCGGCAGGGTGACCGGCCGGCCCGGTGGCGCACCCACCAGCGGCTGGCCGACGCCGCGGGTGAGGTGTTGATGCTGCTCGGCGCCAGCGGATTCCTCGCCTGTGCGCCGGCCACCGACCTGCACCTGGCGGTCGTGACCGGCAACGTCTACCTCCACCCGGGTTCCGCCACCACCAACCGGACAGCAGGTGGACGCGATGATTGAGGTGCAACTCCGGCCGCTCGCCGGTCTGGACACCGCCGACGCCGGCCTCGCCACCCTGGATCGGTTCTGCGCGGAACTGGCCGCGGAGTTCCGCGACCCGGGCATGCTGCTCGACCGGGATCCTGACTGTGTCGCCGGCCTGCCGCTGCTGCGTGGCGTCAGGTTCACCCAGCAGATCGTGCTGCCGCCGCAGTTCCAGTCGCGCGAGGAGTTCCCGCCGCAGCTGTTGGAGGCGATCGCCACCACGGTGGGTGCGACCATCCTGTGTGAACGGCTTGCCTACGGCGATCCGGGCATCCTGCTGGGGAGTCCCGGCCCATCCCTGTCCGGCGCGACCGTCCGGGCCCTCGGCGACGATGCTCAGCAGCACCGCTACTTCAGCCAGGTGGCCGCCGCGCCGACGTACACGTTCTTCGGAGTGACCGAACCGGGCAAGGGATCAGCGGCCACCGAGGTCGAGACCACCCTGACTGCCGCCGACGACGGCGGCGGTTGGCTGCTCAACGGGGAGAAGTGCTACATCGGCAACGGCAGCCGCGCACAGCTCGGAGTCGTGTTCTGCCGCCGTACGCCGGGACCGTGGGGGATCGAGGCGGTCCTGCTGGACACCGCCGCCGAGGGCTTCCACGCGACGCCGTTGCCGATGATGGGTCTACGCGGCGCACGCTTCAGCAGGCTTCGCTTCAACAATGTCCGGGTACCCCCGGAGCAGCTGCTCGGGGCGCACCGGCCGCCGAGCCGCCGTGGCATGCATGCCGCAACCCGCACGCTGTACCGTGCCCGACCGGGCGTGGCGGCCTTCGCCCTCGGCTGCGCACAGGCAGTGTGTGACTACGTCGATCGGGAGCGGCCGGTCTCGGCGGGCCATCGGTGGCGACGTCAGGAGGCGTTACTGGACCGCATCGCAGCGGTCCGGGCGGCCAACTACCGGGTGGCCGCGGACATCGACCGCGGCGCGGTCAACGGGCACCGGGTGGGTGCGGCCAAGATGGGCGCCGCTCAGGTGGCCCAGGAAGCTGCCGTGCTCGCCGCCGAGCTGCTCGGCCCAGCCTCGTTGATCGAGCATCCGTGGCTGGAGAAGACCTACCGCGACGTGCGCGCGTTCGAAATCATGGAAGGCACCACGAACCTGCACCGACTCTCGGTCTTTCAGGGGCTGCTCAAGGACACCTTCCTGTGACCGTCGGCCGGTGACCGGCTGGCCGCGCCGGTTCAGCACGCCGCCGCGGCGGGGGCCGCGCTCACGTCGAGCAGCCCTTCCCGCAGCGCGATGGCCACGGCCAACGTACGGCTGGAGCAGCTCAGCTTCGTCAGCACGCTGCCCACCAGCCGTTTCACGCCGTGCTCGGAGATGCGCAGGTCCCGCGCGATCTGCTTGTTGAGCAGACCGCGAGCCAGCAGCGAGAGGACTTCCCGCTCCCGTGGCGTCAGCGCGGTCGGCCGGGCCGGCTGGCTACCCTCCCCGGTCAGGTAGGCGCCGCAGCCGAGCAGCTCCTGCGCCAGTCGGGTGGGCAGCACAACATGGCCCTCATCGAGCCGGACCATCATGTCACCGAGCGCGGCGGCGGTCAGACCCTGCTGACGCAGAAACCCGTGCGCCGGGATGGTGGCGGCCCGGGCCAGTCCCCGCCCGTCCGCGTCGTCCAGCAGCACGACGACCATGACGCCGTGCCGGCGGGCCTGCTCCGCCATGCCGTGGCCCGACTCGTCCGCACCGCAGCGCAACACCAGCACGTCCACTTTGTCGAAGGTCAGCTCGGCGAGGTCGGCGGCGTGGCGGCACTCGCTCACGTCCCGTACCGGGTCGAGACTGCGCAACATCGCGGCGACGCCCGAGCGCACGATCTCGTCCGCCGTGACGATCGCGACGTTCAGCTCGTTGGCAGGTGTCATCTGCCAAGGCTATCCATGAAGATTGATAAAGGGCCTAGAAACCCGGTAGGTGCGGTTTCCACCGAAGCTCCAGTGACACCCGGTCGTGATTCGACCGGGCTGTCGAACCGGATACCAGTTCACTGCGAGCCGGCTGTGCCCGCCGCCAGGTACGGTAATCGAGTGCCGTCGATCGCTTGCCGTCAGGTCAGCTGATGGCCGCAGACCGAGCCACGGACGGCGGGCCGGGGCCCGACACCCCGGCGTCGTCGCCGATTGTCGTGTTCGTCAACGGGTTCCACCGCAGCGGCACCACCCTGCTCGCCACGGCCGCCACCGAGGCGACAGGTGGTGTGACCCTGACCGTCGGGGACCTGGCCGGCTATCTTCCCGCCCTCAGATACTTCCTACGCGTGCAGCGACGCAACCACCGCACGCCCGATCGCGGGGTGGACAACCTACCGGTCACCGATTCGACGCCCGAAGAGTACGGGTGGTTGTTGCGCCGCCTCACCGGCCGGTCCGCGTTGTCCGCGCACGCGGCCCGGGACGGCATCCTGCCCCGGTTGGTCGGTGAGCTTGCCGGGAACTCCGGTTCATCGGTGGTGGTGTTGAAGAATCCACCGGACACCGGCCGGGAGCGGCTCCTGCTCCAGCACCTGCCCGGCTCGCGGGTGCTGCTGGTGCGGCGTGGGCTCGCCGCCATGGAGGAGAGTCTCGGCCGGGCGGTCTCCCGCTCGGCGCAGTCCAGCGGCTACCCGTACGCGCTGGTGGGCAGTCCGCGCGACGCCGGCTCGTTCAAGCTGCAACTCTGGCCTGCGGGACGGTGGGTGGCGCTGCGGCAGATGCGGTGGCGCACCCGCGTCAAGGTCGTCCGCCTGGCTCATCGCGCATCCCGGCTCCCCATGGACAGGATCGCCTTCCTCTCCTACGACGAGCTGCGGCAGGACCCGCAGGCCGCGACCCGCTGGGCCGCCCACCTGCTCGACGCCGAGGCGCTCGGCCGATCGGTTGCCGCGCTCGCCCGTCCCGACCGTCGTTGCCGGCGCAGGGGGAGTTGGCTGGTACGGCTCATCGACTGGTACTGGGCCCGGGCGTGGCGGCGGGCGCGCGAAGCTCAGATCCGGGCGGGGCTGCTGGGCCCGGGTGGCTGGCGGCAGCCCGACGACTGCGGCGCCTCGGGCAGTGCGCCAACCGGGTAGGGGAGGAGCCACGATATGGACAGCAGCCAGCGAGGTCGGGCGCAGACCCTGCGCGATCTGCACAACGGCACCCTGGTACTGCCGAACGCCTGGGACGCCGCGAGCGCAGCCGTCATCGCCCGCGCCGGCGCCACGGCGATCGCCACCACCAGCGGTGGCGTCGCCTGGTCGGCGGGGCGGCCGGACGGGCACGGCCTCACCCGCGAGGAGATGGCCCAACTGGTCAGCCGGATCGCGGCGGCGGTCGACATTCCGGTGACCGCTGACATCGAAGGCGGCTACGGTCCGACACCCGGCGACGTGGCGGCGACCGTCCGCGCCGTCGTCGCTGCCGGCGCGGTCGGAGTCAACCTGGAGGATTCGCGCGCTCCCGGCGGCCCGCTGTTCAGCGACCAGGATCAGGCCGAGCGGGTCCGCGCGGCCCGCGACGCCGCGACCGGGTCGGAGCTACCCGAGCTGTGGATCAACGCTCGGACGGACGTGTACCTGTTCCGTGTCGGCAAGCCGGAAAGCCGTCTGGACGCCGTGCTGTCCCGCGCCGTCGCAGCTGCCGGAGCGGGTGCGGACAGCCTGTTCGTGCCGGGCCTGGTCGACCTGGACACGCTCGGCACGCTGGTGCGGGAGAGCCCGCTACCGGTCAACGTGATGGTCGGGGCCGGCGCCCCGACGGTGGCTGAACTGGCGGCGGTCGGGGTCCGGCGGATCAGCGTCGGGACCGCGATCGCGCAGGTCGCGTACGGCGTCGCCCACCGGGCCGCGGTCGAACTGCTGGAGCGGGGCACGTACGACGCGCTGGCGGGCGGGTTGGACTTCTGGGTGATCAACAGCGCCGTGCGGCGTTGAGTCCGCGCCGCCCATTGGCACCCGCAACCACCCTGCTCGCCGCCCGGGCCGTCGGGTGGCCGGGCCTCGGGCGAGCGTCAGCCGCCGTTCTGTCGCTACTGACAGCATTCGCAATTTTACTTTCCGTGTCGGGCTTTGGCCCGCCTGCGTCCACCAGTCTCGGAGTTCGGGGTCGGTCGAGGCGTGGAGGACGTGGTGACGGATCGCTGCGCGGTGCAGTGCCAACCGCTGCGGCTGAACCCGGGTCAGCACCGGCTGCGCTGGCTGCCGGACGGACTGGTACGGCTGCTGCTCTGTGTCGAGCCGCCGCTGCTGTTGGTCAGCGCCGACCAGCCGTTCACCGCGGCGCTGTTCGGCGTGCACACCCGACCCCGCGTCGCGGACCTGCACGGCGCGGGCCTGGCGCTGCTCATCGCGCTCGAGCCGCTGGCGGCCTTCAGCCTGGGGATCGGCATGCGGGACCTGGTCAATGCCGTGCTCGATCTGCGGCAGACCTCGCTGGCCGGGCTGGCTGTGGTGGCCGCTGCGAGCCCCCGCCGGTCCGTCGGCCCGGCGGTGCGCAGTTGGCTGGAGCAGGCGGTCCGAGCCGGGCGGGCGTACTCCCCGGACGTGGCCCGGGCCTGGCGGGAACTCGCCCGTACCCGGGGACGCATCGCGGTCACCGCGCTGGCCGCCCACGTCAATCTCGGGCAACGACAGCTGGAGCAGCGCTTCCGCGAGCAGATCGGGGTGGCCCCGAAGGTGGTGGCCCGGGTGTTCCGGTTCAGCCACGCCCGCCGGTTGCTCGCCTCCGGGCTGCCCACCGCGAAGGTCGCCACCGAGTGCGGATATTTCGATCATGCCCACCTGTGCCACGAGTTCCAGGCGATGGCCGGGCTGACCCCGACCACCTTCCAGCGATCCGTAAATGATTGATCTCTCTCGATTTTTTACAAGACAGGAATGTTACGACAAGGAAAAGATGGGGCTTGGTTCAAGGAGAGAAGGGAGGGAAGACATGACCGAACTCTTCGCATTCGACGTGGCCGTACTGGAGCCGGAGGCTCCGGCACTGGGCTGGTACGACGAGGAGCAACAGCAGTTCATCTGGGCCGGCGACGGCGAGGTGAGCCTCGGCGACGCGCTGTGCACGCGCGGCAAGAAGCCGTACGCCACCTGCTACTCCACCGGTACCTCGTGCGTCATGGGCGGCCACTGCTCGTCCACGGCGAACAACTGCATCAGCAAGTGCGACTACGGGTGAGCCGACCCGGGCGCAGCGGCCCGGTAGCCCGGCCAGCCTGACGGAAGTGGAGTTCGATGGAACCGAGCCGGATCCTGATCATCACTGATCTCCTCGACGCCCACGCGGATCGCCTGATCACGTTGCTGCGGGAGCGTGGCGAGGAGCCGGTGCGGCTCAACTCCAGCGACGTGTCGGCCCGGTCCAGCCTGTCGTGGTCGCTGCGCCCCGACGGCGACTGGGCCGGCACGATCGTCCTGCACGGCAGCGGTCGGATCATCGACCTGGCCGCGCTGACCACCGTCTGGTGGCGCAAGCCGGCCGCCTTCGGCCTGCATCCCGACCTGCACGGCCAGCAGCGCGAGTTTGCGATCGAGGAGACCGAGCACGCGGTCCGCGGAGCGCTGGACGGCCTGGACTGCTACTGGGTCAGCCATCCCGAACACATCCGCCGGGCGGCATACAAGATCGACCAGCTGCGCCGCGCCGCCCGGCTCGGCTTCGAGGTGCCCCGGACCCTGGTGAGCACCGACCCGGACGCGGTCCGCGCCTTCTGGGACACCTGCGACGGACAGGTCGTCTACAAGGTGCTCACCGACCCGTACCTCGCGGCCGGACGCCATGTCGAGCAGGAGTGGGAAACTCCGCCGCCGGCCCGCTTCGTCGAGACCACCCTGCTGACCCCGCAGCATCTGGCCCGGTTGGGATCGCTGCGGGCCGCGCCCGGCCAGTTCCAGCAGTGCCTGCACAAGCGCAGCGAGCTGCGGGTGACCGTCATCGGGGACGAGGTGTTCGCAGCGGAGATCCTCTCCCAGGAACATCCAGAGACGATGGTGGATTTCCGCCGCTTCGACATCCCGGTCACCTACCGGGCCGCCCGGCTGCCGGACGAGCTGGCCGCCCGGTGCCTGGCGCTGACCCGGGGGTACGGGCTCAACTTCAGCGCCATCGACCTGGTGCTGACACCGGACGACCGGTACGTGTTCCTGGAGATCAACCCCAACGGGCAGTTCCTCTTCGTCCAGGAGCGGGTGCCCGAGTTGCGGATGGGCGAGGCGATGGCGGACTGCCTGATCCGGGGGGCGAACAGCTGATGGACGACCTCGACCGGCTGCCCGAGCTGGAGCAGTTGCGGCACAGCCATGCCGTGGCCTACCACGGGCTGATCGACCACGACGCGCCCCGGATGCTGTACGAACATCTGCGGCGGGTGGGCCGGGTCCCCCGGCTGGACCTGGTGTTGGCCAGCAACGGTGGCAACCCCGCGGCGGCCCGGCGGCTGGCGCTGCTGCTGCACGAGTACACCGACCGGCTGACCGTGCTGGTCGCCTACCGGGCGCGCTCGGCTGGGACGCTGCTGTGCCTGGCGGCACACGAGATCGTGCTCGGGCCGCTGGCCGAACTCGGCCCGCTCGATCCGCAGATCGCCTCGGCGGGCGGCCGGCCGGGCGAGCCGGCCGTGCTGTCGGCCGAGGACATCCGGGCCTTCCGGGCGCTGGCCGAGGAGTGGTTCGGGGTGACGCGGGACGAAGACCGGCTGCAGGTGCTGGCCCTGCTGGCCCAGCGGGTCTTCCCCGGCACGCTGGGCGCCTTCTACCGGGCCGACCGGATGATCCGCCACGCCGCCACCCAGTTGCTGGCCTACCAGCTGCCCGCGGCGGAACCGGCGGAGCTGGCGTCCATTGTGGACAAACTGGTTTCCGGGTACGGCGGCCACGACCACGCGATCACCCGCGACGAGGCACGCGCGCTCGGACTACGGGTCAGCTACCCGCAACCGCGCGAAGAGGCGCTGCTGTGGGAGGTCGTCCGCAGCCACCACCAGCAGCCCGCGGACGACGAGGGCCAGCGGGTGCTGGCCGTGATGGCCGGCGACGGGTTCCGGGCCCGCCGCGTCGAGGACCCGGCCGGTCCGGCCGGTCGCAACAGTCATTGGGAGATGGGGTGAGTCCGGTGCAGGAGGACTGGCAGGCCGTGGCGCTGGTGTTCGGGCAGAGCGTGGTCACGGCGACCTTCGCCGCCTCGTTGCTGAGCAAGCTGCGCGACCAGGAGGGCTTCGCCGCGGCGATCCGCGGCTTCGCGCTCGTCAAGGCGGAGTGGATACGCCCGCTCGCGGTGGCGCTCACCGGCGCCGAAGCGGTGGTGCTGGTGCTGTTGGTCCTCGGGTACGCCCCGGTCACCGGCTGGGCGGCCGTGGCCGGGCTGGGCGCGGGCGGGGCACTGCTCGTCGGGTACACGGCCGCGCTGGCCGTGGTACGCGCCCGCGGGATGCGGGTGGCCTGCCACTGCTTCGGCGCCAGTCCGGCCCGGGTCTCCTGGTACGACGTGGCCCGCAACCTGCTGCTGCTGGCCTGCACGGCCGTCGGCCTGGCCGGCTCGGCGTCGGCGGACCGGCTGACCGGCGCCGACACCGCGCTGGTGGTCATCGGCGCGCTGGCGGCCGCCCTGCTGATCACAAACCTGGCCAACGTGGTGGCCACCGCCGTGCGGGTGCCCGGCGCCACCGAGTGACGAGGAGACTGACGTGGACCTGCACACCCTGGCACTGCTCGTACTCGGCGCGTTGGGCGTGACGAACCTGGCGCTGATGATGCGGGTGCTCGGCCGGCTGCGCGCGGCCGACCATCTCGACGACGCCGACGAGCACGGCGCCGGACTGCCGCTGCCGATCGGCTCCTTCGCCCCGGCGTTCAACGCCCTCACCGCGGCCGGCAAGCCACTGTCCAGCCAGCGGTTGACCGGCCGCGCCGTCGGGTACCTCTTCGTGTCCCCCAACTGCGGCAGCTGCCACCGGGTCTTCGAGCTGCTGCCCAGCGTCGGTCCGCTGGCCCGGCGGGCCGGCGTGGAACTGGTGGTGGTCGCCGACGTCGGGCCGGAACGTACCCGCGCCTGGCTGGCCGAGCTCGAACGGGAGGACGGCCGGCAGGTCACCCAGCCGGTGCTGGCCGCGCCACCCACCCGGACCACCATGATCTCCGACTACAACCCGACCGGCGTCATCCCCTACTTCGTCCTGGTCGGCGCCGACGGCCAGGTCACCGCGCGCGGACACGTCGGCGGCCCGGACTGGACGGCGACTACCGAGGTCTGGCTCGCCGGGGCGCCCCGTGCCAGCGCCGCCTGACCTCGACTCCGCGCCGCAGGCGGGTCACCGCGCGGGCTACGGCCCCGATCTGGCCTACGCCCACCGCAGCGGGCACAGTGACTTCGTCCGGCTGGCGGTACCGACCGTGCTGGCCCGGCTGCGCGCGGCCGGGTTGCGCGACGGCCTGGTGGTGGACCTCGGCTGCGGTACCGGCATCCTGGCCCGGGCACTGGTCCGGGCCGGGTACGACGTGCTCGGCGTCGACCTGTCCCCGGAAATGATCAGGCTGGCCCGGCGGACCGCGCCGCAGGCGTCGTTCGTCTGCGGCTCCTACCTCGACGTGGACCTGCCCCGCTGTGCCGCGGTCACCTCGATCGGCCAGTCACTCGGCTACACCTTCGATCCCCGGGTCGGCACGGCCACTCTCGCGACGACGGTCGCCCGGATCGCCACCGCCCTCGTCCCCGGCGGGCTGCTGCTGTGCGACCTGAATACTCCGGTACCCACCGATCAGGCGCCGCAGCTGCATTTCCGGCATGAGCCACAGTGGACACTGTGCGTCCGGACAGTCATCGGCGAACGCGTGCTTACCCGTGACATCACCGTCTTCCGCCGGCACGGGGCCGGCTACCGGCGCAGCGACGAGCGGCACGAGGTACTGCTCGTCGAGCCGACCTGGCTGCTGGAGGTGTTGGCCCGCAACGGTTTCACCGGGCAGACCTTCCACGACTACGACGGGGCGCAGTTTCCCGCGCTGCTGACCGGCTACCAGGCGGTGAAGCGGGCGTGAGCGAGGAGAGCACCCGGGCGCTGGTTCGTCGGATACCGGCCGCCGCCGCGCTGGTGGCCCGTGCCGCGCCGGCCACCCTGACCGGGTACGTGCTGATCACCCTGGCGGCCGGGGCGGCCCCGGTGCTCACGGCGTGGCTGATGAAGCTGGTCCTCGACCAACTCGTCAACGGCGCCGGAACGGGCACCCTGCTCTGGCTCACCCTCGGTCTGGCGGCCACCGGCACCCTGGTGGCCACCGTGCCGCAACTGCTGCAGTACCTGCGGGCGCAGCTCGACCGGCGGGCCGGACTGCGCGCCCAGGACCAGCTCTTCGGCGCCGTGGACGAGTATGTCGGGCTGGCCCGGTTCGAGGATCCACGGTTCCTGGACCGGCTGCGGCTGGCCCAGCAGACCGTCGACGTCAGCCTCGGCGACGTCGTCGACGGCTGCCTCGGCGTCAGCCAGGCAACCCTCACCATCGGCGGCTTCGTCGGCTCGCTGCTGCTGCTCAGCCCGCTGATGACCGGGCTGGTACTGGCCGCCGGCGCGCCGACTGTCCTGGCCGAGCTGGTGCTCTCCCGCCGCCGCGCCCGGATGTACTGGCGGATCGGGCCGGCCCAGCGCCGGGAGATCTTCTACGGCCGGCTGCTGTCCACTGTGGACGCCGCCAAGGAGGTACGGCTGTTCGGGACGGGACGGTTCCTGCGTGGCCGGATGCTGGCCGACCGGCGCACCGCCAACGACGAACGCCAGTCCCAGGACCGGCTGCACGCGCTGGTGCAGACCGGGCTGGCGCTGCTGGCGGCCGTGGTCGCCGGAATCGGGCTGGTATGGGCCGGGCAGGCGGCCCGGCACGGCCGGCTGACCGTAGGTGACATCGCCATCTTCGTGGCGGCCGTCGCCGGTACCCAGGCGGCGTTGGCATCGCTCGCCACCGACCTGGCCCGGGCGCACTACGCCCTGCTGATGTTCGGGCACTACAGCGCGGTCGTGCACGCCGGCCCCGACCTGCCGGTGCCCGTCGCCGCCCGGCCCGTGCCGCCGCTGCGCCAGGGCATCGAGCTGCGCGACGTCTGGTTCCGCTACGCCGACGACCATCCGTGGGTGCTGCGCGGAGTCAGCCTGACCATCCCCCGGGGCAGCGCGCTGGCCCTGGTGGGGCGCAACGGTTCGGGCAAGTCGACGTTGGTGAAGCTGCTGTGCCGGTTCTACGACCCGGATCGGGGCAGCATCCGCTGGGACGGAGTGGATCTGCGCGACCTGGACCCGGCCGCGCTGCGGGCCCGCATCGGCGCGGTGTTCCAGGACTATGTCGAGTACGACCTGACCGCCGCCGAGAACATCGCCCTGTCGGACGTGGGCGGGCTGGACGACCGGGACCGGATCCGCGCCGCCGCCGCCGAGGCGGGTGTGGACCGCACCGTCGAGGCGTTGCCCAGAGGGTACGACACCCTGCTGTCGCGTAGTTTCAGCCAGGACGCCGACCCCGACGAGGTCGGCGTGGCCCTCTCCGGTGGCCAGTGGCAGCGGCTGGCGCTGGCCCGGGCGCTCTTCCGGGGCGCACGGGAGCTGACCATCCTGGACGAGCCGTCCGCGGGCCTGGACGCCGAAGCCGAGGCCGAGGTGCACCGCACCGTACGCCGTCGCGGCGGCAACGGGACCTGCCTGCTCATCTCGCACCGGCTCAGCGCGGTACGGCACGCCGACGTGGTCGCCGTTCTCGCCGACGGCCGGATCACCGAACTCGGCGACCACGTCTCCCTGGTGGCCGCGGCTGGCGACTATGCCCACCTGTTCGCCCTCCAGGCCGAGGGGTATCAGGCGGCACCCTGATCCGGCCGGCTCCGTGTCAGTTCAGTGTCCAGCGCTGGTTCGCGCCGGAGCCGCACGTCCACAGGACGATCCGGGTGCCGTTGGCGGTGCCCTGACCGGTCGCGTCCAGGCACAGGCCGGACCGCACGCTGGTGATGGTGCCGTCGGTGTTGACGTTCCACTGCTGGTTGGCGCCGCCGTTGCAGTCCCAGATGTCCACCACGGTGCCGTTGCCGGTGCCGTTGTTGTAGGCGTCCAGGCATTTGTTTCCGTATACGGTGAGCCGGTGGTCGGCGGTCAGCGTCCACGCCTGGTTGGCCTGCCCGTTGCAGTCCCACAGTTGGGTCACCGCGCCGTTGGCGGTGCTCGCGGCATTGACGTCCAGGCAGCGTCCGGACTGCACGCCGGTGATCCGGCCACCGGCCGCGGCGGCGGCACGCAGTGGCTGGATGGCGATGCCGTCCAGGTCCGGCGTCCACGCCGACGGGTTGCTGAAGGTCAACGTGTTGGCGGAGCCGGCGGTGAGCTGCACGAGCACGGTGACGGTGCCGGGCGTGGTCCACGAACCGGTCGGCGGGAAGGCCACCACCGTCGTCGCCGACCCGCTGACCGCGAGGGTGGCGGTGCGCGTGGCGGTGTCGCCGTTGACGTATCCGATGGTGGCCAGCGCCGGACCGGTCCCGGCTGCCGTCACTGCGTTGAAGCGCAGCGTCGCCCCGTTGCCGACACTGTTGACCAGGCTGCCGCCCGAACAGGTGGCGCAAGCCGTGACAGCGGCGCTACCGGTGCGGGTGTTGCCGGCCGCCTCGGCCTCGTAGCTGCCGGCTGCCGCCTCGGTGCCGGCGACGGTGAGCAGGACCGAGTCGTTGGCGGGCACGCTGACGCTGTACGAGGTCGCGAAGCTGCCCAGGTTCTGGGCGCTCCACAGGTTGCGTACGGTTGCGGCGGCGCTGGTCAGCCCGAGATCGGTCCAGTTCACCGACATGGTGGCCGCGGACGAGGTGCGGTTGAGCAGGAGCACCGCGCGCCGACCGGAGCCGCTCAGCACCTTCGCGTACACCTGCCGGTTGCCCGAATTGCTGACGGTGCTGGCCGGCAGACCCCGCGGATCCTGGTCGACGGCGATCACCTCGGAGTTCTTCAAGCAGAGTCGCCGTGGCGGCGCTCATGGTGGCGATGTTCGCGCCGAGCAGCAGCGGCGCCCCGGCGATCGCCCACAGGCTCAGGTGGGTACGGTTCTGTGCGGCGCTGAGGCCGGGCATTCCGGCGATCATCATGTCCGGGTCGTTGTAGTAGCCGGTGTGCTGGGCGGTCGGGTGCAGGCCGGCGTCGAAGTTGGTGAGGTACATCGCGGGCGCCGCGGTCTGCCCGTAGTAGATGATGTCGGTGCTGGTACGCCACATGGCGCCGGTGCCCGGACCCCAGTTCCACGGGCTCTGCACGCCCCAGTCGCAGATGGACAGCACCAACTGCCGCCCGGTGGCAGCGGTGGCCCGCTGGATGGAGGCGTTGATCGCGGCGTAGGCGGTCTGCGGATTGAGGCCCTCGGCGCTGCCCCCGCACCAGTCGACCTTGACGAAGTCGAAGCCCCACCGGGAGAACTGGAGCATGTCCTGGTCGTAGTGGCCCTCGCTGCCGCTGCCCGGGGCCGCCGGCCTGCCGGTGGGGTAGTAGTAGCCGCAGCCGTCCCGGCCGGCGTCGGTGTAGATGCCGGCCTTCAGGCCCTTGCTGTGGATGTAGTCGGCGATCGCGGCCATGCCGCCCGGCCAGTCCGCGGTGTTCACGGTGATGTTGCCGGAACTGTCCCGGGTGCCCTGCCACCAGCCTTCGTCGATGTTGACGTAGCGGTAGCCTGCGGCCGCCAGTCCGTTGGCCGCCAGCGCGTCCGCCTGGGCTCGGATGACGCCGGAGTTGATGACCGCGGCGAAGCTGTTCCAGGACGCCCACCCCATCGGCGGCGGGGTCACGGCGATCTGGTTGGTGGTGAGCGCGACCGGCCGGGTCAGCGGTGCGCCGGGTTGGGTGGCCGGCGCTGCCGGTCGGGTCCCGGCCAGGGTGGCCGCGAGCAGCAGGGCGAGGACGAGCGCGGGGACGAGCCGGACGGGACGGGGCACGGTGGACTCCCGGGTCGGTGACGCCAGCGGACAAACTGGCGAACGTCTATGTGAACGTTCACATTAACAGAATCCCGCCTGCCGGGCGCCGCTGCGCGGGCGGTATTCCTGCACCGTCGGCGCCAGCGGACCAGATTTGCGCAGCGCAGCGCCTGCGCAGCCCGGCGCTGCCTGCGCAGTCCAGCGCAGCGCCGGGTTCGGTGCGGACGTGGACCAGCGTGCCGGGGTCTTGCCGGGTTCAATGGTGGGCATGACTGTTCGGTCGCTGTTGTGGCAACGGTTGGATACCGCGGGCGTGGAGCATGCCCTCGTGGACGACGCCCGGGGACTGGTCGGGCACGGGACGATCGTGGCCGCGTCTCCTGTGCCGTACACGCTGACCTATGAGCTGCAGGCCGACGAGCGGTGGGGCAGTCGGCGGTTGGTGGTGCAGGCCGAGGGCGTGGACTGGCGGCGCACGGTGAGTCTGGAGCGGGCGGTCGGACGTTGGCGGGTGACCGCCGGCGAACGCGGTGACCTGGACCGGGCGCTGGTGGCGGCGGGCCGGTCCCGGCTGCTGCTGCCGGGCGCCGAGGATCAGGGCACGCTGGATCCGGCGCTCGACGTCGACCTGGGCTTCTCGCCACTGACCAACACCCTGCCGATCCGCCGGTTGGGTCTGCTGGACGCGGCCCCGGGCACCACGGAGACCATCACGGCAGCGTGGGTGCTGGTACCCGCGCTGACCGTGGTTGCCGCCCAACAGACGTACACGGTGCTGGGCGGAGGTCGGATCCGGTACGCGAGCGGCACGTTCACCGCCGAGTTGACCGTCGACCCGGACGGCTACGTCGTCGACTACCCGGGACTGGCCAGTCGCCGGTAGCGTCGGGCGGGGGCGAACCGCCAGCCGGAGACCCGACCCGACGCTTCGACCGTCCGGTGACCAGACGTCGAGGCCGGGACCGCAGGCGCGCGGCCCTGCGTAACCGGCGCAGCCGCCCCCACGCTGCCGGCGTCGTTCCCGGCGGCGAACGGTCCATGCTGATCAACGATCCGGTGTGGACGGTGTGGTGCCGGCAGGTGGGTAGCCACGGCGTAGCAGGGTGTTCTCAGCCAAGGTGAAGGCGGCGCTGGTGAGTAGGTACAGGCCGGCGGCCAGTGGTACCAGGGCGGCGCTGACCAGACCCAGGTAGGGCAGCCAACGGGCCAGACCGGCGGGCGCCGGATCGGGTTGTGCGGCGGCCACTCGGACCGCCCGTCGGGCGCTCAGCCATGCGAGGGCGGTCACCGCCGCCAGGAGCAGCCCGAACAGCCACCATTGGCTGGGCGGCGCGGCGGGTAGTCGGGTGGCCAGGCCGACACCGAACAGTGCCCGCCCGGCCCCGTGCAGGTGCGTGGCCGCGTGGTAGAGCAGCAGGAATACCGGCGCCTGGGCCAGCATGGGCAGCAGGCCGGCGACCGGGGAGACCCCCGCGTCACGGTGCAGGGCGCTGAGGTCGCCGGCGAGTCGGGCAGGGTTGCCGCCGTGTCGCTCGCGCAGCCGGGCGATCTGTGGGGCGAGGCGCATCCGGGCGTGTTCGCCGCGGACGGCTCGGCGGGTCAGCGGGTGCAGGGCGAGCCGGACCAACACGGTGAGCACGACGATGGCGGTGGCTGCGCCGCCGACCGGCGCGAGTGCAGTGGCGAGCTGGTCGAGGAAGGTGGGCAGGGCAGTGAGCGCGCCCTGAAGCGGCGCGAAGGCGAGCATGATGACGGGACTCCTTGGCGGAGAAAGAACGCACGGTGACAGGGGGCGGCCGCGCGGGCCGCGTCGTGGATGTCAGATCGTGGGTGTCAGAAAGCCAAGGAGAATGTGCCCGGTGCCCGTGGACGCGGTCGTCCGGACGCGTCGGGATCGGTCAGCCGGGGTGTCCGCAGGCGGCGGCTCCGGACCTGGGCACTGGCCGAACGGGCGCCCGGCCAGACCGCCGCCGGCGTGAGATCGGCGAGCACCCGCACGGCGAGCAGCACGGTGACCGCGAGTACCACGGCCGAGAGCGCGGCCGTGCCGACCAGGCCGGCCGGGCCGGACAGGTTTCCCACCGTGGCGACGGTGGCGACCAACGCCGCCCACCTCAGGATCGCCCGCTGTGCCATGGCAACCAGGGTAGCGCCGCTGCGCCACCAGCCGGAACCCGCGCCGGGCCGAGCCGGAATTCCACAGGTGGCGCGGCGCGCCAACGACAGGGGCGCATCGGGACCATCCGGTTCGGGGCGCCGATCGTCGGCCAACCGCCCCGGACCGCGAAAATCGTGGCCCCGGGCGCGTTGGAGCGCCTACCGTGACCCGCGGACTTCGATGCCGTGCACACGGCACTCGACAACGGGCCCGCGATCGACGAGGAGCAGGGATGGACAGCAGCAAGGACCAGGAAATCCCCTCGGCGGACGGCACCCGGCTGGTGGTCCGGCGCTCGGGAACGGGCGACCCCGTCGTCCTGCTGCACGGCTCGGGCGGCGGCCTGCACTCCTGGGCCCCGGTCGCCGAACGGCTCGCCGGGTCGTACGAGCTGTGGATGCCGGCCCGGCGTGGCTACGGCCCCAGCGACGTCCCGCCCGGCCGCAAGTCGTTCACGGACGAGGTTGCCGACCTGATCGCTGTGATCGAGGCGGTTGGCCGGCCGGTACACCTGGTCGGCGGCTCCTACGGCGCCATCCTGGCGCTGCACACCGCGGCGGCCGAGCCGAGCCGACTCCGCTCGCTGGCCGTCTTCGAGCCGCCGCTGTTCGCGGCCGGGGAGTCGCTACAGCCACTGCTCGACCGATACCGGACGGCCTTCGAGCGGGACGACGCGGCGGGGATGTCCGCTGTGCTGAACGAGGTGACCCGGGTGCCACCCGCGATCGTCGCGGCGTTCGCTGCCGCGGCCGGCGACCAGCGGCCCGACCCGGCCGAGGCCCGGCGCTCGGCAATCGGCTGGCTACACGACCTCGAGGCGCTGGCCGACGACAGCTCGGCCACCTCGCGCTGGTCGTCGATCACCGTCCCGACCCTGCTCATGCAGGGCGCAGACACCTGGGAGCCGATGCCCACCACGATGAACGCCCTGGCCGCAGCCCTCCCTGCAGCGCGCCGGGTCAGCTGGCCGGGCCAGTCGCACTTCGTAACGATGACCGCCCCCGACCTGGTGACCGAGGCCCTGCGCGAGTTCTTCGCCCCGATCCCGGCGTAGCCCTCCAGCCGTTGCGCGGAGGCTCACGCTGCCGTCGTTGTTGCTGATCAGGTCGAAGGTCTGGTTTTGATGGATTCAACCCCGGTGCGAGACCTGGGGAGCTGACCGATCGGCGGCGACAAGTCCATGGCCGGGTACCCTTCGGCATGGTCGAGAGGTACCCCCCGCCCCGGCTCACCGACATCCGCACGCCCGGCCGGTTCCTCTGGTGGCTGGCCCGTAGCCAGCCCAGACGCATGCTGGCCGGCGCATTCCTGGGCACCACCTGGATGATCGGACTGATCATCCCGCCGTGGCTGCTGTCCAAGGCCGTCGACGAAGGTCTGCTGCCCGGCGACTTCGGCAGGCTGGTCGACTGGATCGCAGCCCTGATCGGTGTGGGCGTGCTGACCGCGTACCTGTCGGTCATGCGGCATCGCACCATGACCCGGGTCCGGATGGACGGCGCGTTCCGCACTGTCACCGCCGTCACCCGGCACGCCACCGTGCTCGGCGCAACGTTGCCGCGGCGGCTGACCAGCGGTGAGGTGGTCACGATCGGGATCGGCGACGTCGGGACGGTCGCGATGGCCCTGACGATGGCCGGTCCAGGGCTCGGCGGGTTGGTCGCGTACGCGACCGTGGCAATTCTGCTTTTCACCATCTCGCCGGTCCTCGCGATCATCGTGCTGGTCGGTGTGCCGATCCTGGCGGTCGTCGTCGGACCGCTGCTGGCCCGCCTGAACCACGCCGGCACCGCGTACCGGCAACAGCAGGGCATCACCACCGCCCGCATGGTCGACATCGTTGCCGGGCTGCGCGTGCTCAGTGGGCTCGGCGGCAAGGACGTCTTCGCGCAGCGGTACCGGCACGACTCGACGGCGCTGCGCAACGAGGGGTACCGCCTCGGCGCCGTCTCGAGCTGGATCGCCGCGTGCGGTGTCGGTCTGCCCTCGCTGTTTCTCGCGGTCGTGACCTGGATTGCCGCCCGGAAGGCCGCGCAGGGCACCATCCAGGCCGGGTGACCTGGTGGCCGTCTACCTCTACGTCGGACTTCTGGTCATCCCGGTGTTCCAGTTCATCGAGGCCGGCGAGTCGCTGAGCCGGGCGCTCGTCGCGGCCCGGCGCATCGTGCGCTTCCTCGGCCTGACCCCACAGGCGTCGAGCGGCACCGGCCCGGCGCCCGCCGCCCCGTCCGAACTGTTCGAGCCGGAATCCGGGGTACGGATCACGCCCGGCGAGTTCGTCGCGCTCGTCAGCGCACAGCCCGCCGAGACGGCCGCGGTCATCGAGCGCCTCGGCGGATTCGCGGCGTCGGAAACCACCTGGGGCGGCGTCCCTCTCGGTGCGGTCGACAGTGCCGAACTGCGACGCCGGATCGTGGTCGCCGACAACGACGCGTACCTCTTCGCCGGCACCCTCCGCGATGTCGTCGGCGGCACCGATGACAGCAGTGTGATCGCCGCGCTTGACGCCGCGGCAGCCCGGGACGTGCTGGACGCGCTGCCCGACGGGCTGGACACGGTGATCCGCGGCCGGGCCGCCAACCTGTCCGGTGGTCAACAGCAGCGGGTACGCCTGGTCCGCGCGCTCCTCGCCGACCCGGAGATACTGCTCGCCGTGGAGCCGACCTCGGCCGTTGACGCCCATACCGAAGCGGCGATGATCGGTGGACTGCGCCGTTTCCGCTCCGGTCGCAGCACCGTCGTGACGACCACGTCCCCGCTCGTCCTCGACCGGGCCGACCGGGTGATGTTCCTCGTCGACGGTGTCGTAGCAGCGACCGGCACACACGCCGACCTGCTCGCGGGCGACCGCCGCTACCGTGCCGTGGTGGCCCGCACCGCCGGCGAAGCGGTCGAGGTGGCACCATGACGGTCAGCCAACTGCCGGTCGCCGACACCCGCCAGGTATGGCGGTCCGCCCGGCGGCTGGTCGGCCGGGAACGCCGCGCGGTTGCCGTCGTGCTCGCGCTCAACGGGTTCGCCGCGATCGCCGGTCTGGTCGGTCCCTGGCTGCTCGGCCGGATCCTCAACACCGTCACCGGTGCGGACCACGTCGCGGACCGGCACGCCGCGCTCGCCTCGGTCGACCGGCTCGCCGCAGTGATCCTGGTGATGACGGCGGTGTCGATGATCCTCACCCGGTACGCGCGGCTCGTCGCGTTCCGCTTCGGGGAGCGGACGGCGGCACGGGTCCGTGAAGAGTTCCTCGACCGTGCCCTCGCGCTGTCGGCTGCCACCGCCGAGCAGACATCGACCGGTGACCTGACCGCACGCGGAACCACCGACGTCTCGAACATCGCATACACCCTGCGCGACGCCATCCCCGACGTGCTGCTCGCGCTCGTACAGGCGCTGGTCATCGTCGTCGCGGTCGTGCTGCTGGACCCGATCCTCGGAGCATGCGGCATCGTCAGCCTCGCCGGCGCCTGGGCCGCCGCCCGCTGGTACCTGCGCCGGGCACGTACCGCCTACCTGGCCGAAGGCGCCGCGAACTCGGTCCTCGCCGAGGAGTTGACCGCAACCGCAACCGGCGCCCGTACGGTGGCGGCGCTGTCGCTGGCACAGCGGCGCATCGAGGCCGGCGACAGGGCCGTCGCCCAGTCGCGTCGCGCCCGACTGCGTACGCTCGCGCTGCGCACCGGGCTGTTCCTCTCGGTCGACATCTCCTACCTCGTTCCGGTCGCCGGCGTGCTGCTCATCGGCGGCGCGTTCTACCACCGCCGTGACGTCGGAACCGTTGTCGCCGCTGCGCTCTACCTCCGCCAACTCGCTGCGCCGCTGGACATCGTGCTGATCTGGATCGAGGCGTTGCAGAGCAGCAGCGCGTCCTTCGCGCGCGTCGAAGGCCTCGCCGAGCTGGTCGCGCCCGCGCCGATCGAAAACGCCGAGCCGACCGACGATCAGATCACCGTCGCCGGCGTCCGGTACGCCTACGACCGGGGACGTGACGTGCTGCACGGTGTCGACCTCACGGTCCGGCCCGGCGAGCGGCTCGCCGTGGTCGGCGCGTCCGGCGCGGGCAAGTCGACGCTCGGCCGGCTGCTGGCCGGAATCGACAGGCCGCGCACCGGCTCGGTGACCGTCGGCGGCGTGCCCGTCGCGAGCCTTCGACCTGAGCGGCTACGCGAGCAGGTCGTGTTGGTGACACAGGAGTACCACGTCTTCCACGACTCGATCCGCGGCAACCTGTGCATCGCCCGGCCGGACGCGACCGACGCCCAACTGCTCGCGGCGCTCGATTCGGTCGGCGCGCACTGGGCGGAGGACCTCGACACCGTCGTCGGGGGAGACGGTCGGCCGCTGGACGGCGCGCAGGCACAGCAGCTCGCGCTCGCCCGGGTGGTGCTCGCCGATCCGCACACGGTGATCCTGGATGAGGCGACCGCGCTGCTGGACCCCGCGACGGCCCGCAACACCGAGCGCGCCCTCGCCGCGGTGCTCCACGGCCGTACGGTCATCGCGATCGCGCACCGCCTGCAGACCGCGCACGACGCGGATCGGGTCGCAGTGCTGGACGGTGGCGTGGTGACCGAACTCGGCACGCACGACGAGCTTGTCGCCGCCGGCGGCACGTACGCGGCCCTGTGGCGCTCCTGGCACAGTGACCACGGCGCCGGCTGATCAGCCGCTGGTTGCCCATCGAAGGCCCTATGCCCTATGCCCTATGCCGTGCGCGAGTGTTGCGGCGCATCGCGCTCCACCGACCGCTGTGGATGGTGGCCGGACCGACGTTGGCTGGCCAACGCCGCTCGGGCATGCTCGGCCGCCTGGTCGGGTTGCCCGGCCGCCCGGTGGACGCCGGCAAGAGTCCGGTGCGCGGTGCCGAGGACGACCTCGAATCCGTTGGCCAGCGCCAGCTCCAGCGCCTGCCCGGCGAAGGCGCCCGCCCGGTCCAGGTCGCTGCAGCCGCTGGTATGCCACCGCCAGTCCGATCATCGCTTCGGCTGCCAGACCGCGGCTCGCGATCTCGTCGGCCAGCGCCAGAGCCAGCCGGTGCTGTTCGAGCGCCCCGTGCGGGCAGGCCAGCAGGACCTCGGTGGCGCCCAACGCGTTGCGGGCGATGGCCTCGGTCCGCCGGTCGCCGGTCCGGCGGGCCAGCGCAAGCGCAGTCACCGCATGTTCGCGCGCCCGATCCGGCCGGGCGTCGCCGCACTCCAATGTGGACAGCGCGCAGTGGGCCATGGCAGTACCGTCCCGATCGCCGACCTGGGTGTAGCGCTCCAGCGCCCCGGTCAGGTGGCAGCGCGCCTCGTCGAGCCGGCCGAGGTCCCGGCAGACCTCGCCCAGCCCGGTGAGGACCAGCGCCTCGCCGTGCCGGCTACCGACGGCCGTGTTGAGTGCCAGCGCCGTGGTGAAGTGGCCGAGGGCGTCCGGGAGCCGACCCATCTCCTGGTACACGGCGGCCAGCAGGCCCAGGTTGTTGGCCTCACCGGCACGCCGGCCGAGTTGCCGGTCGACGGCGAGCGCGGTGTCGAGGTGGCGGGCAGCGGCGCTCAGCCGGCCGAGCTTGTGGTAGACGACGCCGAGGTTGCCCAGCGTCGTGGCCGCCGACTCCTGCCAGCCGCAGCGCCGGGCCAGCCGCAGCGCCTGCGCGTAGTGGCGCAGCGCGGTGCGGTGCTCGCCGATGCTGCGGTACGCGGTGCCCAGGCTGTGCCGGGCGGCGGCCTGCCCGGCCAGGTCACCGTCCTGCCGCGCGGCGGCCAGCGCGGCGTCCGCCACCACGAACCAGTCACCGGTGTACCGGCGCAGGTGGAAGTAGCCGCGTAGCGCGTCGGCGAGTATCCAGCCGGCCGACCGGGGACCGTGCTGCGCCGCGTACCGGACCGCCAGCACCAGGTTGTGCCGCTCGGCCTCCAACCAGCGCAGCGCCGCCGACTCGTCCGGGTACCCCGCACCCCGCTCCGCCGGTCCTCCCGGCAGCCGCAGCATGTGCGGGTAGAGCAGGTCCGCAGCGGCCCGGGCCCGATCGACGTAGCCGGCGTAGAGCCGGGCGATCGCGGCGTCGCGCTGCTCGGCCGGCTCCTCCGCGGCCGCCCGTTCGGTGGCATAGAGCCGGAGCAGGTCATGGCAGCCGTAGCGCCCGTCGTCGTGTTCGTCGAGGAGGTGGGCATTGACGAGCCGGTCGAGCAGCTGCTGGGCGGTGCCCGGCGGCACGTCGCCGAGCACCGCTGCCGCGTCCGCCACGGTGAGGTCGACGCCGGGCAGCAGCCCGAGGCGACGAAACAGCCTGCGGGCGGTCGGGTCCAGGGCGGCGTAGGAGAGGTCGAACATGGTGCGGACCGCGTGTCCGTCGTCGCCACGTACCGCGAGCACGCCAAGCCGGTTGCCGGCCTGCAACTCGGTGAGCTGCCCGGCCATCGTGCGCCTGGGGTACATCGCGAGGTTGGCGGCGGCGATGCGCAGTGCGAGTGGCAGGTAGGCGCACATTCGGGCGAGCGCCGCCAGCGCGGCCGAACCTCGGTAGACCGGTGCCGGCCGAGCACCCGCGTCAGTAGCGCCGCCGCCTCGCCGGGTGTCAGGACGTCGAGGCGCAGGTGCGCGGCGCCGTCGTGCGCGACCAGGCCGCCGAGCGTGTCCCGGCTGGTGACCAGCACCATGCTGCCGGGGCCACCGGGCAGCAGCGGGCGTACCTGTGCGGCGTCGCGGGCGTTGTCGAGGACGACGAGTACCTGCCGGCCGGCCAGCAGGGTCCGGTACAGCGCGGCGGCCCGGTCCTCGGCGGCCGGTACCCGCTCGGCCGGCACGCCGAGCGAGACCAGGAATCCGGCGAGCGCGTCGACCGGTCGCAGCGGCGCGACCGTGGAGTACCCGCGCAGGTCGACGTAGAGCTGGCCGCCCGCGAACCGGTCCCGCACCGTGTGCGCCCACTGCACGGCGAGCGCGGTCTTGCCCACCCCGGCGGTGCCGCAGAGCACGGCGACCGGGACCGCGGCCAGGTCCACGCCGTCGAGCAGCGCGTCCAGCCGGTGCAGGTGTGGCGCTCGCCCGGTGAACCCGGCGACGGCGGCCGGCAGCTGCGCCGGCACCATCGGTGCTGTCGGCGGTACCGGTGGCTCCGGCGGTTCCGGGCTGACCGGGGCGGCTCTCACCTCGGCTGCCTCGGCGGCCAGCGGCAGCTCGGCTCCGGTGAGGATCGCCTGCTGCAGCTGCTGGAGCGCGGCGCCGGGCTCGACGCCGAGCTCGTCGACCAGCGCTCGGCGGAGCTGCCGGTACGCCTCCAGCGCCTCGGCCCGCCGCTGCGCCTGGTACAGCGCGGTGATCAGGTGCCCCCACAACCGTTCCCGCAACGGATTGTCCCGGACGAGTCAGGTGCAGTTCGGCGACGAGGTCGGGGCGACCGCCGAGCCGCAGGTCGATCTCGATGCGCTGCTCCAGCACGGTCAGCCGCCGCTCCGCCAGCCGGGATGCTTCCGCGACGCATGCCTCGATGTCGATGCCATCGAACGCCGGCCCGCGCCAGAGCGACAGCGCCTCCCGCAGGTGCCCGCCGCCTTGCTTCAGCTCGGCCCGGGAACCCTGCGCCGCCAGCCGTTCTGCGGCCGCCGCCAACTCCTCGAACCGGTCCAGGTCGAGCTCGCCCGGCCGGGCCCGCAACAGGTACCCGGGCGGCCGGGTGAGCAGGAAGTCGTCGCTGCCGGCCCGCAACGTCCGCCGCAGCCCGGCGACGCACCCCTGCACCAGGCTGCGCGCCTGTCGCCGGAGCCTGCCCGCCCCACAGTTGTGCGACGATCCGGTCCGTCGACACGACCTGGTTCGCCTGCGCCAGCAACAGTCCCAGCACCGCGCGCTGCTGCGGCCCGCCCACCGGCAGCAGCCGGTCGCCGTCGTGCACCTCGACGGGTCCGAGGATGTGAAACCGCACGCCCCACGCTAACCGGGACGCTGCCCGAAACACCCATCCATATCCGACACCTGACAGCCGAGTCAGCAGGCCATGCCGGAGATCACGAGCACCTGTCGTTCGACTTCTGCTGCCGTGTAGCTGTGCCACTCGCCCGGCTCGCCGGGGCGCTCATCGAGGTACGAGCTGGAGGTGAACACCAGGCGGATCTTCCTGACCCGTGCCGGGGTCAGCTTCCGCACCGCGCCGTCAACGCTGCGCACCAGCACGACACCCGGCCGACCGGGACCGGTCCAGACGCGCTGGATCTCCAGGCGACGCTCCTTCACCAGGTGCAAGAGCACCAACCCGGTTCCGGCGAACAGCGCGAGGTCGAAGAACCCATCGAGGTCAGCTGGCCGGACGAGGCCGCTCAGTCTAGCCAGGGCCTATGAGCAGCGCCACACCCACCATAAGGGAGCGTGGGCGCCCCGCAGGCGGGATGTCGGTGTAGTGGCTCCAGTACGTACTCCTCATCGGCCGACATGCGTTCCATTATCGACCGAGGTACCCGTTGCATCACATTCCCATCGTCCTGGGGTCAAAAGGCTCCGGCTTCGTCACAGCCGAGCCGGGAGGCCATCGTGGGCGACCGCTGCACCGCCGGCCGACCACCTACCTCAACGGCAGTGCGGCTACCGGGGCAACGGGACGTCGAGACTGCTCAACCGCTTCAGCACCAAGATCGCCGAGGTTGCTGCCTGTGACAACGTGGACGGCCTCTGCGTCCTTCAGGACGGCGCGGAAGTGAGGCTCGCCCGGGGGGACTCCGCGGTTGTGCGTGGCGCGAGTTCGGTCTGTAGCACCAGCGCGGCGGCGCCGACGGCGGCTGCATCGGACACATGGGTGGAGAGCCGCACCCGCACCGGGTGCTTGGCGCGCGCGAAGAACGCCGCATTGACGCGCTGCTCGAGGATGCGCACGTAGAGCGAACCGGCGACCGCGAATGCGGGTCCGGCGAGGGTGATGGAGTCGAGGTCGAACAGGTCGGCCAGGACGGTCGCCCCGGTGGCGAGATGCCTGGCGGACTGCTCGAGCAGCCCGGTCGCGAACGTGTCGCCGTGGATGGCCGCTCTCGTGATGATCCTGAACGCGGTGAAGTCGTCCGCGTCGGCCAGCGCGAGCCGCGCCACGTCCGCCGGGGAGCGCAAGGCGGCGTTGACCACTGCCCAGGGGTTGGCGAGCTCTTCGAGGGTGACCAGGGATCCGTCGGCGGCCGTCGCGATGGGAACCTGGCCGATCTCGCCCGCGTTCGAACTCGCCCCGCGGAAGACCGTGCCGTTGGTGAGTATTCCGGCCCCGATGCCGAGACCCATGTAGATCGTCGCGTGCGCGTGGACGGTACCCAGCGCGCCGCTCCAGAAGTCGCCGATTGCCGCGGCCGTAGCGTCGTTGTCGAGGATGACCGGCAGGCCCGTGGCGTCCGCCAACAGCGACCGGACCGGCACTTTCGTCCACTGGCCCAGGTGTGGTGGGCCGAGGATGGCGCCCGCGGCCAGGTCCAGGGGGCCCGGGGCGGCCACCCCGATGCCGACCACCCGCTGCCCGTCCACGCCCAGGTTGGCCAGCATGCCGGTGACCTGCTCAGCCAGCCGGGCGATCATCTTCGGCGGCTCGTCGGAGCCGACTCCCGCCGTCCGTACCCGGCCCACCACCGCGCCGCCGAGATCGATCGTGACGTAGGTGGTGGATTCCGCGCCGAGTTGCACGCCCACCGCGAAGCGCGAGGTCGGGTTGATGTCGAGCAGCACCAGCGGGCGACCGCCGTTGGACTCGCGCCGGCCGGTCTCGTGGACGAGGCCGTCGGTGATCAATTGCCGCACGAGCGTCGACATGGTCGCCTGGGTAAGGCCGGTGGCCTCGGCGAGGTCGGTGCGGCTGATCGGGCCGTGCGTCCGGATGAGGTCGAGGACGAGACCCCTTGCTGTTGGTCGCGTGGGTCACGGTCAGCCTCGGCGCCGCCATCCGTCTCCCTTCCGAAAGTTACACGCAGTTGACTTAAGCGTTTCAGCACTTGGCTGCAAAATTCGATCCTAGCGTCTTGACTTGCTTTCTTAGGTGACCTAAGAAAGAGCCGCAAACGTACCTGTCGATTGTCTTGCTGTGTGCCGGTCGCACCCCTACCTCCACCGACAACGAAGGGTCCAACGATGTCTCTACCTAAGCAGCGGCTGCTCGTCGGAGCGGCCGTGCTGGCGGCGGTCGCCGCGCTCGCCCTCCCGGGCTGCTCCTCGAAGAACTCCCCGAACAACTCGTCCAGGGGAAACGACGATCACCCTGTTCAACGGCTCGGTGGGCAACTTCACCGAGAACTTCAATCCACTGCTGTCCACGGGCGCTGCGCTGCAGCCGTCCCAGGGCGTGATCTACGAGACGCTGTTCTACTACAACATGGCGCGGGCGCAGAAGCCGGTGCCGGTGCTCGGCACCGCCTACTCGTGGAACGCCGACGGCAACGCAGCTCACCATCACCACGCGGTCGGGTGCCAAGTGGACCGACGGCCAGCCCTTCACCGCGAAGGACGTCGCCTTCACCTTCACCCTCTTCCAGAACAACGCCGGGCTCAACACGACCGGCGCCAAGTGGACGGCCGCGGCCACCGACGACCACACCGCCGTGCTGACCTTCCCGACGACCTCGTTCACGCTTGAGCCGCAGCTGCTCGGCAACATGGCGATGGTCCCCGAGCACATCTGGTCGAAGATCACCGACCCGACCAAGGAAGACCAACACCAACCCGGTCGGCAGCGGGCCGTACAAGCTCAAGTCCTTCTCGGCGCAGAGCTACGTGCTCACCAGGAACACCGACTACTGGGGCACCGGCGACGAGGCTCCGAAGATCGACAACGTGCGCTACATCTCGCTGGCCAACGCGGATGCCGCGACCTCGGCCCTCGAGTCCGGCCAGATCGACTGGATGGGCTCCTACCTGCCGACGCTGAAGGACATCGTCAAGGCAGCACCCGACGCTCAGCTACGTCAACACCCCTGACTCGCTGACCTCGGTCTTTACCTGCTCCAACGCCGCGCTCGGGTGCAAGGGACCGCAGACCGACCCGGCCGTGCGCCAGGCGATCTACTACGCGATGGACCGGACGCAGCTGAACACCCAGGCAGTCGCCGGTTTCGCCGGCCCCGGTTCCGCGGCGATGCTCGTCCCAGCCGTCAACGGCGACAACATCGTCGACCAGGCGAACGCGACGCTGCCGCAGAGCGCCGACCCGGCGAAGGCGAAGAGCGGCCTGGAAGCCGCCGGCTGGACGCTCGGCGGCGGCGGCTACTACACCAAGGCCGGCCAGGAGCTGGACCTGACCATCAACGTCGTCACCGGCTGGACCGACTACGACACCGTCTGCACCCTGCTGCAGGGTCAGCTGAAGGCGGCCGGGATCAAGCTGACGGTCAACCAGGTCGCCCAGAACGCCTGGAGTCAGGCCGAGACCAGCGGCAACTTCCAGCTGTCGCTGAACTCCGTCAACCCGGGCGCGTCGTCCTCGCCGTACTTCATCTACAACAACTACCTGAGCAGTACGAACACCGCGAAAACCGGTGAAAACGCGACCACGAACACGTCGCGCTACGCCAACCCGGCGGTCGACGCGGCGATCAGGGATGCCGGCGCGACGAACGACGCCGCCAAGCAGAAGGCGGACTACGGCATCATCCAGGCGCAGATCGCCAAGGACATGCCGTACATCCCGATCTATGTGAACCAGGCGCTGACGCAGTTCAACAACAGCCGCGCCACCGGCTGGCCGACGCAGGACAACCTCTACGCCTTCCCGGAGCCGTGGAAGGCGTGGGACAACGGCATCGTCCTCAAGACGATCCGTCCCGCCAAGAGCTGACGTAGCAGTCTGTCGCGGGCCGACGGGGCCAGCCCCGCCGGCCCGCGACATCACACAGAAAGCAGAACGATGCGTTTCTATCTGCGGAAGGTGTTGTTCTACGTCGTCGCCCTCTGGTTCGCCGTGACGTTGAACTTCCTCATCCCCCGGCTGATGCCGGGAAATCCGGTCGACATCCTCATCTCCAAGATGGGCGCGGCCGGCCAGCCGGTCACCCCGGCCACCCGCAAGGCGCTCGAAATCCAGCTCGGCACCGGCGGCAAGGGCAACTGGTTGACGCAGTACGGCCAGTACCTGAACGACCTGGTCCACGGCCAACTCGGGGTCTCCCTGGTCAACTACCCCGCGCCGGTCACCCAGGTCATCGGGCAGGCGCTGCCCTGGACGATCGCGCTGATCGGCCTGTCCACGGTGATCGCGTTCCTGCTCGGCGTCGGCGCTGGGCATGTTCGCCGGCTGGCGGCGCGGCTCCTGGCTCGACAACCTCATTCCCGCCACCACGATGTTCCAGGCCGTGCCGTACTTCTGGCTGGCGTTGATCCTGGTCCTGTTCTTCACCCGCTGGCACCAGTGGTTCCCCTACGCCGGCGGCTACGACGTCTTCACCACCTCGCCCGGCTTTTCCCCGCAGTTCGTCGGCAGCGCGATCTACTACGGCTTCCTGCCGGCCTGCACGATCGTGCTCTCCTCGATCGGCGGCTGGATGCTGGGCATGCGCAACATGATGGTCGCCACCCTGTCGGAGGACTACATCGTGGCGGCCGAGGCGAAGGGGCTGCGGCCCCGGCGGGTGCGACTCACCTACGCCGCCCGCAACGCCGTGCTGCCCTCGCTGTCCGGCTTCGCGATCTCGCTCGGCTTCATCGTGGCCGGCTCGATCGTCACCGAGCAGGTGTTCAGCTACCCCGGCGTCGGTCAGCTGCTGTGGACCGCCGTGTCCAACGACGACTACGCGCTCATGCAGGGAATCTTCCTGGTCATCTCGCTGGCCGTGCTCGCGGCGAACCTCATCGTGGACCTGCTGTACGGGCTCATCGACCCGCGCACCCGCGCCCGGGCCTGAGCAGAACGGAAGCGTGAACTACCATGACTTCAACTGTCTCGCTCGATGAGAACCTTCCGAGTCATCGCACCGGCGCCGGAGCGCACCAGGATCGCCGCGTTGCTGCCGAGCTGGTCTCCCAAACTCGCGGTCGGCCTGACCATCGCCGGCGTCATCATCGTCTGGGCCATCGTCGGGCCGTACCTGGTGCAGGACCCCAATGCGATCAGCACGAACTGGTTCGCCCACCCGTCGGCCGCGCACTGGCTCGGCACAACCCAGACCGGCCAGGATGTCTGGAGCCAGCTCGCCTACGGGACCCGTGGCTCGCTCATCATCGGCTTCCTGGTCGCCGTCATCGCCACCGTGTGCAGCGGCGTGTTCGGGATCCTCGGCGGGTACCTGGGCGGCGTCGTCGACGAGGGCTTCGCCCTGTTCACCAACGTCATCCTGGTCATTCCCGGGCTGCCGCTGGTGATCGTGATCGGCAACTACGTGCCGCAGCGCGATCGTGGCCTGTTCCTCATCGCGGTCGTGCTGGCGGTCACCAGCTGGGCGGGCTCCGCCCGGGTGCTGCGTGCCGTCACCCTCAGCCTGCGCAACCGCGACTACGTTGCCGCGTCCCGGGTATCGGGTGAGAAGACGTGGCGGATCCTGCTCGTGGAGATCCTGCCGAACCTCATTCCGGTGATGGCCTCGCAGTTCGTCTTCGCGGTCATCTTCGCGATCCTCGGCGAGGCGGGACTGTCGTTTCTCGGTCTCGGCGCGAACGGCACGTTCACTCTCGGCACCATCCTGTTCCAGGCCTACAACGACCTCGCGCTCACCCAGGGCGCGTGGTGGTGGTTCGTCCCGCCGGGCCTCATGATCGCGCTGTTCGGCGCGGCGCTCTCGATGATCAACTTCTCGATCGACGAAATCATCAACCCCAAGTTGCGCAACTCGACCCGCTCCGCGCGGAAGAAGTGGGGCCTCACCGCCGCGCAGATCAAGAAGCTGGAACAGGAGAACATGAAATGAGCGTCGCCTCCGAACGGGACGCCGCGACGGTCACACCTCACTGACCCGGTCGTGACCATCGAGAACTTCAGCGTCGACTACCTGGGCGCGGTGACGACCCACGCGGTGAAGAACGTCAGCCTCGCGCTCGGTCGCGGCGAGATTCTCGGGCTCGCGGGCGAGTCGGGTTGCGGCAAGTCCACCCTCGCGTACGGCATCATCCGGCTGCTCAAGCCGCCGGCCGCTGATCACCTCGGGGCACGCGCTGTTCCACCCGCGCGAGGGCGACACCATCGATCTGTCCACGCTCGGCGGCCGAACAGTTGCGGGCCTTCCGGGGCGACAAGATCTCCATGGTGTTCCAGGGCGCGATGAACTCGCTCAACCCCGTGATCAACATCCAGGCGCAGCTGGAGGACGTCTTCACCACCCACCGGCCGGGGATGTCCCGCAAGGATCGGGTGCGCAACTGCGGCGAGCTGCTCGAACGGGTCGGCGTGGAACGCTCGCGGCTGAAGTCGTACCCGCACGAGCTCTCCGGCGGCATGCGCCAGCGCGTCATGATCGCGATGGCGATGGCGCTGGATCCGCAGGTCATGATCATGGATGAGCCCACCACCGCGCTCGACGTCGTCGTCCAGCGGGAGATCCTCGACGAGGTCACCCGACTGCGCGAGGAGCTCGGCTTCGCGGTCCTCTTCATCACCCATGACCTGCCGCTGCTGCTGGAGATCAGCGACCGGATCGCGGTCATGAAGGCGGGCGAGATCGTCGAGTTGAACACCGCCTACGACCTCTACACCGCCCCGGCCAACGACTACACCAGGATGCTGCTGGCCTCCTTCCCGTCGCTGACCGGCGAGCGCGGCGACTTCATCCGTACCGGGCGTCGCCGACGACCGACTGACCGAGACCGATCAGGAGGTCCAGGCATGACCACGCTCGAACTGCGCGGCGTCAGCAAGGAGTACCGCATCCGCGGCGCGCGGGGCCGCGAGGGCAAACTGCTGGCCGTCCGCGATGTCAGCCTCATGCTCGAGTCGGGTAGGACGGTCGCGCTCGTCGGCCAGTCCGGGTCGGGCAAGTCCACCATCGCCAAGCTGCTGATGCAGCTCGAACGGCCGACGCACGGCGAGATTCTGCTCGACGGGGTACCGATCCGCCGGCACGGCGCGGGGCTGCGCGAGTACCGGCACCGCGTGCAGATGGTGTTCCAGGACCCGTATGCGTCGCTGAACCCGTACCACTCGGTCGCCCACCACCTGAGCCGTCCGCTGCTGCTGCACAAGCAGGCGAAGACCGCCGACGGAGGTGGACGCCGCGGTGCAGCGGCTGCTGGAGCGGGTACGGCTCACGCCCGCGGCGCAGCTGGCGGCGAAGCATCCGCACGAGTTGTCGGGCGGTCAGCGGCAGCGGGTGGCCATCGCCCGCGCCCTCGCCCCCCAACCCGAGATCCTCGTCGCCGACGAGCCGGTCTCGATGCTCGACGTGTCGATCCGGCTGGGGGTGCTCAACCTGCTGGCGCAACTGCAGCGGGAGGAGAACCTGGGCGTCCTCTACATCACCCACGATCTCGCCACCGCACGACACTTCAGCGACGAGATTCTGGTGATGTACAAGGGCCAGATCGTCGAGCGGGGACCAGCCGACGAGGTGATCCTCAACCCGCAGCACCCCTACACCCGCGCCCTCGCCGCGGCGGCACCCAACCCCGAGCTGCGGCTCGCCAGACGCGCAGCGGGGTAGCCGGCGGCCGGCGCCCGCGAGCAGAGCCGCGCGTACCGCGAACTCGCCGGCACGATTCGACTCTGCGCCGTTCAGCATGCGAACACCCGAGGCAAGGAAGCAAGGAATCCCCACGATGACCTTCGTTCCCGAGACGTTCAGGCCGATCACCGACGGCTGGACGGTCGCGCCCGTATCCGGCCCGATCCCGGAGGGCTTCCCGACAACTTCGATCCCGGCCACCGTTCCCGGCGTCATCCACACCGACCTGGTGCGGGCCGGGCTCATCGCCGACCCGTTCGACGGCGACAACGAGGCGGCCCACCAGTGGATCGGCGACACAGCGTGGCGCTACACGACTCGCTTTGACTGGCACGACGGCGGCAACACCCGGCACGACCTGGTCGCCTACGGACTCGACACGGTCGCCACCGTGACGCTCAACGGCCGCGAGATCGCACGGACCGAGAACCAGCACCGCTCCTACCGCTGGGACGCCCGCGAGTTCCTCATCGACGGCGTCAACGAGCTCGTCATCGACTTCGCCGCGCCCGTTACGGAGGCCGCGTCGCGGGCTGAGCGGTACGGCGCGCTGCCGCGGGTGAACCACCACGAGTACAACCAGCTGCGCAAGACCGCGTCGCACTTCGGCTGGGACTGGGGCATCGACGTCGCCGGCAGCGGCATCTGGCAGCCGATCGGCATCGACTCCTGGTCGGCGGTCCGGATCGCCTCGGTGCGCCCGCTCGTCGACGTCATCGACGGAGTCGGCGTGCTCACCGCGCACGTCGAGCTCGAACGCGACGGAGCGGAACCGGCGGCCGAACTCACCGTTGCCGTCGAGATCGGGCACCCCCAGGGCCAACCCGGGGGAGCGCAGGCGGAGCGGGTTTTGGCGGAGCCGAGCACTCCCAATGCCATCCCGCGCCTGACCAGCCCGGCACGGCGGTGGCCGGGATGGCGGCGGAGACGTCGGCCGTCCGAGGTCCAGGCCCGGGTGGCCGGCGCCGCGTTGTGGTGGCCGGTCGGACACGGGCAACAGCCGCTCTACCGGGTGTCGGTCGCCGTCGGCGCCGCCCGGTGGTCGGGGCGGATCGGATTCCGCACGGTACGGGTGAACACGGCGCCCGACGCGGCCGGCCGCCCGTTCGAGCTGTTCGTCAACGGGCAGTTGATCCTCGTGCGGGGCGTGAACTGGGTACCCGACCACGCCTTCCTCACCGAGGTGGACCGTGACCGCTACGCCCGCCGGTTCCGCGACGCACTGGACGCGAACGTCAACCTGATCCGCGTCTGGGGCGGCGGCCGCTACGAGTCCGATGACTTCTACGCGCTCGCCGACGAGCAGGGGTTGCTCGTCTGGCAGGATTTCCTGTTCGCCTGCGCGGCCTACGCCGAAGAGGAGCACCTCTACCGCGAGATCGAGGCGGAGGCGCGGGAGCAGATCACCCGCCTGTCGCCGCATCCCTCCCTGGTGATCTGGAACGGCAACAACGAGAACGTGTGGGGCTTCGCCGACTGGAAGTGGCCGGCGCTGCTCGGCGGTCGAACCTGGGGCAACGGGTACTACCGCGACCTGTTCCCCACGCTGCTCGCCGAGCTCGACCCGACCCGGTTCTACTCGCCCTCCTCGCCGTACTCCTTCGGCGAGTACCTGCACCCCAACGACGAGCGCAACGGCACGATGCACATCTGGGACGTCTGGAATCAGCGCGACTACACCGCCTACCGCGAGTACCGGCCCCGCTTCCTGTCGGAGTTCGGCTTCCAGGGCCCGCCGGCCTGGTCGACGCTGACCTCGGTCGTGCACGACGAACCACTCGACCCGTACGGCCACCAGATGCTCGTGCACCAGAAGGCCAGCCGTGGCAACGAGAAGCTCGAGCGCGGCGCCGCCGGCCACCTGCCCGCCTCGACCACCGTCGACCACTGGCACTGGGCGACGCAGCTGAACCAGGCGCACGCGGTCCGGTTCGGCGTCGAACACTTCCGCTCGCTGACCCCGCACAACACCGGCACGATCCTGTGGCAGCTCAACGACGACTGGCCGGTCGTCTCGTGGGCGGCCGTCGACTTCGACGAGCACCGCAAGCCGATGTGGTTCGCCCTGCGCGCCGGGTACGCGCCACGACTGGCAACCATCCAGCCGCGGTCGTCCCGGCGCGTCATCGACGACGCCTTCGAGGGCATCGCGCCGGAGCAGGACGTGCTCGCGCTCGTCGTCGTCAACGACACGGCGGACGCCTTCGTCCGGCGTCTTCACGGCCGCCCGCACCGCCTTCGACGGCACGACACTGGCCCGCGCCACTATCGAGGTGACTGTCGCGCCCCGCAGCGCCACGACCGCACAGCTCCCGCCAGAGGTGGCCGTCTTCGCGGACGCGGCCGCCGAGCTGATCGTGGTGACCGGGGGCGAGGCGGCCGGATTCGCGCCCGCATTCCTCAACGGCGCCGAGGTCGTCGACCAGAAACTCGATCCGGCGCCGCTGGCGGCCACCGCTGCCAGGGTGGCCGGCGGCTACACCGTCACAGTCACCGCGCAGAGCTACCTTCGGGACCTGTTCCTTCAGGTCGACCGGGTCGACCCGCGCGCTACAGTCGATGCCGGCCTTGTGACGCTCACCGCCGGCCAGGCTGCCGTGTTCACCGTCACCTCCGATGCGCAGGCGAGTCCCGAGGCGTTCCTGGACCCACTCGTCCTACGCTCGGCGAACCAGCTGCTCGCGTCGTAAGCGCAGCCCTGCTGTAGCTGTACCAACCGGAGGGCAGTCCATGGCCACGAACACCACGGCGCCGACCGCCGTCGGCCTCGTACTGCGGCGCTCGGCGGGCCAGCTCGCCGCGGAGCCGTTCTACGCCGAGTTCATCGCCGGCCTGGAACACGTCCTCATGCGGCGGGGACTGCACGTGCTCATGCAGGTCGTGGATGGCGCCGGCGGCCCCGGCATGGAAGCCGAGATCGTGTGCTACCACCGCTGGCTCACCGGCAACGCGGTACGCGGTGTCGTCCTCGTAGATCTCGTCCCGGACGATCCCCGGCCGGAGATTCTGCACCGGCTCGGACTTCCCGCGGTGATCGTCGGGGAGCCCGGCCCGGACGCGCCGCTGCCGGCGGTGCGCACCGACTCGTACACCGCGGTCCACGAGGCGGTGAGTCGGCTGGTCGCGCTCGGTCACCGGCGCATCGCCCGCGTCACCGGGATGAACGAACTTGTCCATACCCGCGAACGTACCCGCGCGTTCGCCGATGCTGCCTCGGCACTCGGTCTGTCCCCGCTGCAAGCCGAGGGCGACTACACGGCCGAGAGCGGAGCCGCCGCCACGCAGCAGCTGCTCGACCAGCCCGGTGCGCCGACGGCGATCATGTACGACAACGATGTGATGGCCCTCGCCGGGATCGAGGTGGCCCGGAGCCGGGGCGTCGAGGTTCCCGCCGCGCTGTCCATCCTCGCCTGGGACGACTCGCACCTCTGCCGCCTCGCCAGCCCGCCGCTCTCGGCAATGAGCCACGACGTCAACGCCCACGGCATGCTGGCGGCTCGCCTGCTGCTGGAGGTGTTCGACGGAAATCAGCCGGTTGACACGGTCACCCCGAAACCTGTCTTCCTGCAACGCGGATCCACCGCCGCGCCCGCGGTCCATCAACCTGAAGAACTGAACTTGCCGGCGACTCCTAGTCTTCGGCCAGTGTCCGCAACTGCGTCATGACATCGGCCGGTCTCCAGCCGCCGACCCGGTACCGGGCGGGGGTCAGCAGCGGCTCGGCTCAGGAAGGGCCCCGAACGGTCATGTCCCGGGGCCCTTCCTGGGGGATGACCGTTCGGGGCCGTCGCCACTCGCGCCCGCGGCGCCGTGGTGGTCTTCGTCCTGGTGGGTGTACCCGGCTACGGCGTGGCCTCAGTGTTGCCGGGGTGGCAGTGGCACCCGTGGGTGACCTGGTGACGGCTTCGTAGCTGGCGCTGCCCCACCCGCCTCATCGCCGGCTTGGGGGTCGCGGCTTGAACCGTCGGACCTCTTGGGGCCAGCCGCATGCTTCCGCGATCTTGCCGGCCCACATTCGGGCTGTCTCCTCGTCGGCCACGTCCACCACGGTCAGCCCGCCCAGCCACTCCTTGGTTTCGACGTAGGGCCCGTCGGTGAACATCACGGTGCCGCTGGTGGCGTCCGCGCTGAAGACGGGGCCGTCCTCTTCCTCCAGCCCCCCGGCGAACACGTACGCCCCGGCTGCCTTGATCTCGTCCACGACCGCCCTGGCGAGTGGCCCACGCCCGCGGAACCACTCCTCAGTGTGATCACCCACCCACTGCTGGTTGAAGTAGATGAGGTACTCGGTCATGTCAGCTCCCTCGTCTCGGGCAGACCCACTGTCCACCTCCATCATCGCTACGAACAGCGGCGGGCGGATCCGACACCTCAGGCTGAAATCTCAGGCCGATGTTGGGCGGGCAACCTGGATCAGGTCGGCTGTCGCCGGGACATGATCACTATCCGGAAGGAGATCGTCCGGAATGGGCTCTACAGTGCCGGGCATGACAGAGATCGGAACGGACTGGCGGGTGGTCGATGGCGTTGCGACGGCATGGTTCGACGCGCCTTCGCTGATCGAGGGGGCTGCGCTGGCCGGGCGCATCGTGGAGCTGTCGGCCGAGATCGTGGTCGACCTGCGCGCGACAGGCGTGCGGGTGCGCCTCGACTCGGACGAGCACGCCGAGGCGGTGTCGGCGGCCGCGCGGGATCTCGGGCTGGCCGCGAACCCTGCCGTGCTGCAGCACCTGAGCGTCGTGTTCGAATCCGCGAACCCGTCTGTGGTGAGGCGGTTCTGGCAGCGCGTGCTCGACTACGCGCCTGGCGGAGGACGGCGGTTTGGCGGATCCGTTGCGGCGCGACCCCGCGATCCGGATCCGGCAGTCGACCGAGCCACGGCCGTTGCGAAACCGCATCCACCTCGACGTGGTGCGGCCGGCCGCGGCGGTCGAGCAGGCGAGTCCTGGTGAGGCATCGGGACCGTACGGGGTCTGTCACACCGACCCCGACGGCAACGAGGTCGACCTGGTGCCGGGCGCGGCGCTCGGCGAGAGGATCGGGACAGCCGACTGGCAGGCGGTGTTCAGCGCGATGGCGTGCTACCGCATCACCTCGCCGACGCAGCAGCGTGACCTGGCCGCCGCCGCAGCGGCGCTGGCCGACGACGCGGGCTTCCCGCTGCTGGTCGACCTGCGCCCCGGGCTCGTGATCCTCGACAGCGGCAAGGACCAGTGGGAGGACGACGCCCACGGCCTCGAGCTCGACTTCACCGACCTCGCCGGAAACCTCCAGACCGCTGCCCGCGAACTCGGGGCCACTGCGGATCCGGGGCTGCCGCGCTTCGTCCAGCTCTTCCTCGACGCCGCCGACGTCGCCGCGGTCCGCGCGTTCTGGGTCGCCGCACTCGGATACACCCACGACCGGCGAGCCGGGGTCAGCGACATCCACGATCCGCGGCGGCTGAACCCGGTGCTGGTGTTCCAGGAGCTCGACGCTTCGGAGACGGAGCGGCGCCGGCAGCGCAACCGCATCCACTTCGAGCTCGCGGTGCCGTCGGACCTCGCGCAGGCGCGCCTCGCCACGACCGTCGCAGCCGGTGGCCGGCTCCTTGACGAGTCGGAGGATCGCTGGCGGGTCGCCGACCCCGAAGGCAACGAACTGGTGATCGTCAGTGGGGCATGAGCTCGCGTCCGGCTGAGCTCCACGCTTGGCGGGCTCCCTGTCAACGAGCGCTGAAACGCCGCCGCAGTCAGCATCGAGCACGTACGCCACGCCTGAACTCCAGGGCCGGCCCCCGCTGACGGCGCCGGCCCTGAAAGAGAACCGGGGCATGCCGTCAGGCGCGTGCGGTCCGGCGGCTGCGCAGCCACAGGCCGAGGGCGGCGGTGCCCGCGGTGACGAGTGCGACCGCGACGCAGACCAGGGCGCTGCTGACGTACGTCGCGTCATGGTCAGGGGCCGACAGGATGAAGAAGGTGGCCCCGATGGCGAACAGGACGGCAGTGATCGGGATGGCGATCCGGCGGGGGGCGAGCAGGCCGGCCACGAAGCCACCGATCAGCGGAAGAAGAAGGAACATGGTGACCTCCAGGTCATCGGTTGAACGGATGTGACCAACCGTCGCCCGGCTGAGGGTGGTGGCGCATCGTGGCCAGCCCGCTCGCTGAGCCCGGGTCAGGCCCGTGCTGGCACGGAGCCGGGCCGCCCCGACGAGTGAGAGCATGGGCCGGTGGACGTCACGGTGCCGATCCCGCACCGGGCCCGGTTGTCGGCTGCGGTGGGGTGGTCGTCGTTTGCGATCGTGCTCGCCCTGGTGGCGTACACGGTCATCGGTGGGCCGCTGGACAACCGGCCCGGCGATCCGTACGCGTGGGCCGCGGCGGCCACCGGGCTGTTCAGCGCCACCTTCGCCGCGGTGTTGCTGAACCGCTCGCCCCGTCATCCGATGGGCTGGTTGTTTCTGATCATCGGAGTCACCCGGGCGATCGCCGGCGCGGCCCAGATCTGGTCCGTCGCCGCGCTGGTCGACCATCCGGGCCGGCCGGGTGGGGACGTCGCGGCATGGCTGCAGCTCTGGACGCCGACCATCGGCCTGGCGCTGACGCCACTCATCCTCGTCTGGTTCCCGGACGGCCGGTTGCCCGGCCCGCGCTGGCGGATCGTGCCTGCCCTCACCGCCCTCGCGCTGGTGCTTGTCGGTGTGGTGCTTCCCCTGGGCACCTGGCCCTACCGGGGCGTCCAGTTGCTGCCGGATGCCCCGGTGCCGGACGAACCCGCAGCCGTGCTGCTCAACGCCTGTTCCATCGCCGGCATCGGGTTGACGGCGGTCTCGGCGGCCATCGCGTTGGCCGGCATCGTGGTCCACGCTCGACGCTCAACCGGGGACACCCGCCAGCAGGTCAAGTGGTTCGGCCTCGGCGCGGCGGCGGCATTCGTCGCCAACGTCACGGCGGCGGTGACCGGCTTCGGCTGGGTGATCCTGGCCGGCGTGGCCAGTGTGTTCGTGGGCCTCAGCTTCGCGGTCTTCCGATTCCGGCTCTACGACATCGACCAGTTGATCCGCCGGACGCTGCTGTACGGCGGCCTGACGGTGCTCCTGGTCCTGACCTTCGCAGCGCTGGACATCACGGTCGCGGTCATCACCGGCCGGGGCTCGACCACGGCTGCGGCGGTCTCGGCGTTCCTGGTGGCGCTGCTGCTTCGACCGGCCCGTGACCGACTGCAGGACATCCTCGATCGGCTCTACGACCGGCGCGCGTACGGCGGCGTCCGGCTGCTGCGCCAACTGGGCCAGCGGGTCGGCCGGGAGGTGATCGACCCGGACCGGGTACGAGACACGCTGCGCGCGGCGCTGCACGATCGGGAGCTCGATGTCTTCTACCCGGTGCGTCACGGACGGCGCCACCGGCCTTGTCGACGGGGCGGGGCGGCCGGTCGACCTCGGCGCCGAGTTGGCCGGTCGGACCGCCATTCCGGTCCACCGGGACGGCCACGACATCGCCGTCGTGGCGCACAGCCCGGCCGATGCGCACCTGCTCGCGGCGGTGCTGCCGGCGGCGGCGACCGCTCTGGAACACGCCCGCCTGCAGGCCGACCTGAGCGTGCAGGTTGCCGCGGCTGCGGGCCTCACGCGGCCGGATCGTGGCGGCCGGCGACAGCGAGCGGCGACGGATCGAACGCGATCTGCACGATGGTGCGCAGCAGCGGCTGGTCGGGTTGGCGGTGCACATCCAGTCGGCCAGGCGCCGGGCGTTGCCACCGGCCGGGGTCGACGAGTTGCTGACCTTCACGGTCACCCAACTCCAGGCCGGGGTAGCCGACATCCGGGCCCTGGTCTACGGCATCCTGCCGCCGTCGCTGGTCTCCGGTGGGCTGCCGGCTGCGCTGGCCGAACTGGAGGGCGTCGGGCTGCGCTGCGACCTGGCCGACCGTCCGCACCCGGATATCGAGGCCACCGCGTGGTTTGTCGTCTGCGAGGGGGTGGCCAACGCCCATAAACACGCGCCCGGCGCCGCCGTCGAGATCACGGTCCGCGAGCGGGCGGGCCGCCTGCTGGTCGAGGTCGTCGACGACGGTCCGGGTGGCGCCCGGCCGGACGGTGACGGGCTGCGCAACCTGGCCGACCGGGTCGACGCCCTCGGCGGCAGCCTGGTCGTGCACAGCCCGGCCGGCGCGGGTACCCGGCTCACCATGGGGATGCCATGCGGATAGTTGTCGCCGATGACGCAGTCCTGCTGCGTCAGGGAATCGCCCAGATCCTGATCTCGGAGGGCTACGACGTCCTCGCCGCGGTGGGATCGGGTCCGGAGTTGGTCGAGGCGGCCGACGCCCACCACCCCGACCTGGTCATCGCCGACGTCCGGATGCCACCCAACCACCTGCACGACGGGATCGAAGCGGTGCGGGCGATCCGGGCCAGCCGGCCGCAGACGGCGGCGGTTCTGCTGTCCCAGCATGTCGAGGCGACTGCCGCCATGGATCTGTTCCGGGACAGCCCCGCCGGCCTCGGCTACCTGCTCAAGGATCGCATCGTCGAGGTGGATGACTTCCTCGACGGGATCCGCCGGGTCGCATCGGGCGGTTCTGCCGTCGACCCGGCGGTGATTGCCCAGCTCCTCAACCGGGCGCCGCGACCCACGATCCACTGGTCGCGCTCACCGACCGGGAGCGCGACGTCCTTGCCCTGATGGCCGAGGGACTGTCCAACAGCGGCATCGGCGGCCGGCTGCACATCGGGGTGCGCACGATCGAGACCTACACCAACGCGGTCTTCGCCAAGCTCGGCCTGCACGCGTCGCCGGAGGGGCATCGCCGGGTCCGGGCCGTCCTCGCCTACCTCGACGCTGCCCGCTCGGGCTGACGGCCGTCAACGGGTGTCTTCCGGCTTCGGCGGACTCGATCGACTCCCTTGTCGGCGTAGAAACGGATCCGGCTCACGGTCTGAACACCAAGACCAGCCGGCGCAGGCTCAGGTCATCGTCAGGTGCCGACCAGCTCGAAGGCCCGCCACATGTGGGCGTAGTGCCCACCGTTGTCCAGCAGTTCCTGGTGGCTGCCGACCTCGGCGACGCGCCCCTGGTCGAGTACCAGGATGCGGTCGGCGGTGCGGGCGGTCTGCAGCCGGTGGGCGATCACCACGGTGGTGCGGTGCGCGGTGAGCCGCCGCATCGCCGCAGACACCCGCGCCTCGGTGAGCAGGTCGAGGTTGGAGGTCGCCTCGTCCAGCAGCAGAATCGCCGGGTCGACCAGTTCGGCGCGGGCCAGGGCGAGCAGTTGGCGCTGCCCGGCCGAGAGATCGCGGCCCCGTTCGGCGAGCGGATGCAGGTAGCCACCGGGCAGGCCGGCGACGAAGTCGTGCGCGCCGACGGCTCGCGCCGCGGCCTCGACTTCGGCGTCGCTGGCGTCCGGGCGTCCGTAGGCGATGTTGTCGCGCACCGTGCCGCTGAACAGGAAGGCCTCCTGCGGGACGTAGCCGAGCTGGCGTTCGGAACTCGTGCAGGTCGAGGGTCCGCAGGTCGTGGGCGTCGACGGTGACCGAGCCGGTGTCCGGGTCGTAGAAGCGGGCCAGCAGCTTCATCACGGTGGACTTGCCGGCGCCGGTCTCGCCGACGAGCGCGACGGTCTCGCCCGGCCGGATGGCCAGATCGATGCCCTGCAACGCCTCCGGCGTCTTGGGGAGCACGCGCTGCTGCGGCGACCGGGGCGTCGCCCGGTCCGCGCAGCTGCCGTCCCGGCCGGGCCGTCACCAGCGGGTAGCGGAAGTGGACGTCGTCCAGGCTGGTCGCGCCGCGCAGGCGGCCGACGGCGACGGGGTGCGCCGGATCGGGGGTGAGGGTGTCCAGCCGCATCAGCTCGGCGACCCGCTGCAGCGAGATCCGGGTCTGCTGCCAGGAGTCGAAGACCTGCGACAGCTGCTGGATCGGGCTGAAGAACATGTCGATGTAGAGCAGGAACGCGATCAGGATGCCCGGCGTGAGGTGGCCGGTGGCGACCAGGTGGGCCCCGACGCCCAGCACGATCACGTCGGCGGCGGCGGCAAGGAACTGCACGAACGGGAAGTAGGTGGCGATCAGGCGCTGCGCGCCGACCCGCGGCCTGCAGGTACTGCCGGCCCAGCGCGTGGAAGTGGGCGGGGGTGGCCCGTTCGTGGACGAACGCCTGTGCTTCGCGGATCCCGGAGAGGTTCTCCTGGAACTCGGCGTTGACGATCGCGATCCGGTCGCGGGCGGTCGCGTAGAGATGGGCCGACCTGCGTCGGAACACCACCGTGGCGACGGCCAGCGGGATGATCACCGTCAGCGTCCACAGGCCGAGCTCCAGGTTGACCAGGAGCAGCGCGACGCCGACGCCGACGAAGGTGACCAGGGCGACCAGGGCGTTGAGCAGGCCGTTCTCGATCAGCGATTCGAACTGGTCGACGTCGGTCGTCATCCGGGTCATGATCCGGCCGCCCATCTCGCGTTCGTAGTAGTCCAGCGAGAGGCGTTGCAGTTGGGCCCAGATCCGGACCCGTAGCGAGAGCATGATGCGCTCCGCGGCCCGCCCGGTGACGAAGGTTTCGGCGATCTGGTTGACGAACGCGGCGGCGCTGATCGCCAGGAACGCGGCGGTCGCCCAGAACAGCACGGTTCGGGAGCCGGCGGCGACACCGTCGTCGAGCCCGGTACGCACCAGGATCGGGCCGGCCAGGCCGGTGAGCGCGTCGAGGACGACCAGTACCAGGCCGATGAGCAGTGGCCGGCGGAACTCCCGCAGCACGCTGCGCAGCGTGACGTGGCCGATGTGCCGGGCCTCGGTGTCCACGTCGACGCGGGCCTCGTCCCGCACCGCCGGCAGCGCCGCCACCTTGGCCAGCAGCTCCGGTGTCGGGGCCAGCGACAGCCGCCAGGCGCCCCCGCCACCGCGGGTGTCGCCGAGGCCGGCCCCCAGGCTCGGGCCGCCGAAGGAGACCGCGCCGGGCGGTGCTGTCCTGTCTGCTCGGCTGCCAGGCCGCGGCGGTCACCGCCCGGTCGGAGGTACCGGGCGCGGCCGGCCGCGGACTGCGGTTCTCGGCGGTTACCAGGTCCGCCAACGCTTCGATGCGGTCACCCGCGGCGCGCCGGGTCGCCTCGTCCAGCCCGGAGAGCAGGGCCCGGTAGCGTGGGGCTGGTGGCCAGCAGCTCGTCATGGCTGCCCTGCTCGGCCACCCGTCCGTCGACCAGCACGGCGACCCGGTCGGCCAGCCGCAGGGTGGAGAGCCGGTGGGCGATCAGCAGCGTGGTACGTCCCCGCAGCACCGTCGCGCAGGCTGTCGTGGATCGCCTCCTCGGTACGCGCGTCGACCGCGCTGGTGGCGTCGTCCAGGATCAGGATCGCCGGGTCGGACAGGATGGCCCGGGCCAGGGCGATGCGCTGGCGCTGCCCGCCGGAGAGGTTCAGGCCGCGCTCGCCGACCGGCGTGTCGTAGCCCTCCGGCAGCGCGGCGATGAACTCGTGTGCCTGCGCGGAGCGGGCCGCCGCCTCGATCTGTTCCCGGGTCGCGTCCGGGCGGCCGTAGCCGATGTTGGCCCGGACCGAGTCGGAGAACAGGAAACTGTCCTCGAAGGCGACGCCGACGTGGCGGCGCAGCGAGGCCAGGGTGACCTCGCGCAGGTCGTGGCCGTCCACCCGGACGGTGCCGGTGCGCGGGTCGTGGAAGCGGGACACCAGCGAGCTGACGGTGGACTTGCCGCTGCCGCTGGCCCCGACGATCGCCACCCGCTCGCCCGGGGCGATCCGCAGGTCCAGGCCGCGCAGCACGGTGTCGCCGCCGTAGCCGAAGTGCACGTCCTCGAAGCTGATCTCGCCGCGCAGCTGCGCCGGCAGCGTCGACGGCCCCGGGGCGGTCGGCGATGGCCGACTCCTGGTCGAGCAGCTGGAAGATCCGCTCCACGCCGGCGCGCGCCTGCTGCGCGACGGTGAGGATGTTGGCCAGCGGTCCGGGCGGGCGCCGCGAACTGGGCGACGTAGGTGGAGAAGGCGAGGAAGGTACCGATCGAGATCGATCCGCGTAGCGCCATCCAGCCGCCGAAGCCGAGGACGGCGACCTGCGCGAGGGACGGGTATCGACTCCATCAGCGGCTTGAACCTGGCCTGCAGCCGTACCGTGCGCATCCGCGCGCCGTAGAGCGTCTCGGCGGCGTCGACCACCCGCCGCAGCTCGCGCCGTTCCTGGCCGAACGCCTTCACCACGCGTACTCCGCTGACCGCCTCGTCCACGATCTGCGCCACGTCGCCCTCGCGCTGCTGACCTTCCCAGGCGGCCGGGAAGACCAGGGTGCGCATCCGGTAGGAGACCAGGAAAAGGGCGGGCAGCACGACGAGGGCGACCAGCGCGAGCAGCGGCGAGAGCCAGAGCATGACCGCCAGCGAGACGAGCATCAGCAGGATGTTGTTGCTCAGCATCGGCAGCGAGTTGAGCAGCGCCTGGACCAGCGCGGAGTCGGAGTTGGACCGGGCGACCAGTTGGCCGGTGGGCATCCGCGACAGGCTGTCCTGGTCCATCGTCAGCAGCTTGTCGTGCATCGCGTTGCGCAGGTCGTACTGCACGCCGAGGGAGAGCACGCCGCTGTAGTAGCGGCGCAGGTGCGCCATCGCGAAGGTCGAGCAGCGCGCCCCCGACCAGGAGGGCCAGCCAGGGCGACAGCGCGGCCGACGTGGGCGATGATCACCCGGTCCACGATGTGCCGGGCGATGAGGGGTACCAGCGCCTGGGTGGAGCTGCCGAAGACGGCGCCGGCCAGGGCCAGGATCAGCGCGCCACGGTGGGCGAGGACTGCTCCGCCGAGCCGGCGCAGCCAGCCGCGTTCGACCGGCGCTGTCATCGGGACCGGCCGCGGTCGCCGCCGTCGCACGGTGCGGTACGGGCGGCGTGCCGTTCGGCGGCGGCCTGTTCGAGGGCCGGGCCGAGTGCGGCCAGGGCGGCCAGCACAGCGTCGGGATCGGGGGTACGGGCGGCGACGGCGGCGAACTCGGCGGCGGCCGCCGCCTCGACCTCGTCGAGCAGCCGTCGCCCGGCGTCGGTCAGCCGCAGCGAGGTGCCGCGGGCGTCCCCGTCGACGGTGCCGCGTTCGAGCAGCCCGCGGGCGGCGAGCGACTCGACGGCGGCGCTGATCGCGGGGCGGCCCAGGGTGAGGCGCTCGGCGAGGCGGCTGGCGCGCTGGTCACCCTGCTCGATCGCGCTGAGGACCCGGTAGTGGGCCAGGCTCAGCTCACCGGTGCTGCGTTCGAGTAGCCGGGCGAGGCGGGCGAGGGCCCGGACGGCTTCGCGGTGGGTGAAGGTCGACACGGATCGAACTGTAGCAAGTAGTTCGACGATCGAACATTCCCCGGTCTCGTCGGTCCCGCGACCTGGAGATTCACGTTAGTCTTTCCAGATGATCCACCCTCGGCGAGCTGGTTGGTGAGCGGACCGGCCGGCGCCGGGCGTACCACCCGGCGCGGTGATCTGCCGCCGCCCACGCCCCGCAGGTCGCGAGACCCGGCCGGGGCGGTGCTGCGCGCCGTCCTCGACCACGGCCCGATCGCCCGCAGTTCGGTTGCCCGGGCCGCGCGGCTCTCCGCGGCCTCGGTGACCGGGGTGGTGGCCGCCCTGCTGCAGAGCGGGCTCGTCCGGGAGGTCCCCGAGGCGGCCGGGCCGGCGGGCGTCGGCCGGCCGCATGTGCCGCTGGACATCCAGACCGAGGACGTCGCGGTCATCGGAGCGCACATCGCCGTCACCAACACCACGGTGGCCCTGCTCGATCTGCGGGGGCGGGTCATCGCAACGCACCGCGACCTGCACGGCCCGCGCGATCCGGCCAGCGTCCTCGCGGCCCTTGTCTCGCGGGTGGCCGCCGTGCGGCGCGGGCACCGCGACCGCCGCGCGATCCTCGGCTTCGGCCTGGCCACCGGCGGGTGGGTGGACGCCGTCAACGGCAGCGTCGTCGAGCACACCCTGCTCGGCTGGCGCGACGTCCCGGCCGCGGCCGTGCTGGCCGAGGCGACCGGGCTGCCGGTCTGGGTGGACAGCAACTCCCGCGCGCTGCTCAAGGCCGAGCAGTTGTTCGGCGACGTCGCCGGGCGCGCGCGGTCCAGCGCCGTACACCTGTTTGTCGGCAACGTCGTCGATGTCGCGTTCGCCGCCGGCGGCACCGTCCACCAGGGACCCCGCTCGGCGGCCGGCGCCGTCGCCCACCTGCCGGTGCAGGGCTGCCTGGAGGTCTGCGCCTGCGGGCGTACCGGCTGCCTGGAGGCGGCCGTCTCCGACCAGGCGCTGGTGCGCCGGGCGCTGGCCGAGGGGATCATCGACCGGCCCGACTTCACCGCGCTGGTGAACACGGCGCTGGCCGGCAGCGCGGCGGCGGTGGCCCTGGTCCAGGAGCGGGCCCGGCTGGTGGGCAGGGCCGCGGCGGTACTGCTGGATCTCTTCGATCCCGAGGTGCTCGTGGTGGCCGATGCGGCTGCCAGCCGGCTGCCGGCGTGCCTGGCCACGCTGCGGTCCGAGGCGGCGGCCTGGTCGTCGGCGGGCGCGGGGGCGGCCGGCATCGTGCGGATCAGCAGCTTCGCGGGCAACGTGCTGGCGGTGGCCGGCGGCGCGGTCGCCCTGGACCGGGTGTACGCGGCGCCGCTGAACCGGGATGGCCCGCCCGTCGTCCGCTGACCGTCGGTGATCCAGGTCACACGAAGAGTCAATTATTTCAGTCGGGTGCATAGTTGCCGACTAATCCCATCGCCTTAGTATGAATTCACGAGTCCTCGCCGGACCCACCAACAAGGGGGGCGAGGGGCTCGACCCGTCGTGCCCTGTCACCGCTGACAGCCGCGCACCTCCGCGATCCCAACGGCGCCGCAGGCCTGATCCGCCAGCGACCCCGACATCCGAACGGAACCCCTCCATCCGAACGGAGCCAACCCATGACCGTCACCGACTCCTGGACAGGCCACTCGACCCAGGTCGACACCACGCTGTTCCGTCAGGTGTTCCGGCGCCATGCCGCGGGCGTCGCCGTCGTCACCACCGACGCCGGCCGCGGCCCCGCCGGTGTCACCGTGACCTCCCTCGCCTCACTGTCAGCCGCGCCGCCGCTGCTGTCCTTCAGCATCGCGGTGACCGCGTCGATCTGGCCGCACCTGCGCGACGCCGGCACCGCCGTCGTCCACCTGCTGGGCGCGCCGCACACCGAACTGGCGCAGACCTTCGCCACCAGCGGCATCAACCGGTTCGCCGAGCCGACCCGCTGGCACCGGCTGCCCACCGGCGAACCGGTCCTGGACGGCGCAGCGGCCTGGCTGCGGATCTCCATCGAACACCGCCACCCGGCCGGCAGCTCGCACCTGGTCATCGGCCGGATCGACCAGGTCGGGCTCGCCGCGAGCAGCCCGCCGCTGCTCTACCACGACGGCAGCTACCACGCCCTCTAGCGACCCCTCCACCTCAGAGAGGAAGGCAATGACCACACCGTCTGCGCGCCCGGCTACCGATGTCCGGCGCGGACCAAGCCACTCCCACCGGGCCCGACGATCACGTCACGCGTGCCTCGCGGGCGTCGCGCTACTGGCCGCGGCGCTGTCCACGCTGACCGCCTGCGGCGGCAACGCCGGCACCACCCTGGAACTGACCGCCCCGCTGCCCGACAAGGTTCCGCACGGCACCGTGATCCGCATCGGCGACCCCACCATCCAGGCGATCGTCGGGGCCTCGGGCCTGGACAAGCCACTGCGCGACGCCGGCGTCAAGGTCGAGTGGGCCAACATCAGCGGCGGCCCGCAGAGCATCCAGGCCTTCCGCGGCAACAAACTCGACTGCAGCGCGGTCGCCGACATCCCCTCGCTGTTCGCCGCCTGGACCGGCACCTCCACCAAAATCGTCTTCCAGTCGGTCACCATCGACCCGCTCCAACACCCCATCTACGAGCTGGGCGTCGCCCCCGGCGTCGACGTCACCTCGCTGGCCGACCTGCGCGGCAAGAAGATCGCCTACAGCGCCGGCCAGGCACAGGGCGCCCTCGTCCTGCGGGTGCTGCAGAAGGCCGGCCTGAGCCAGCACGACGTCACCCTCGTCGACCTGACCAGCACCGCCGACTCCTACGTGACCGCGCTGGGCAGCAAGGCCGTCGACGTGGCCCCGCTCGGAGCGACCAACGTGAAGAAGTACGAGCAGAAGTATCCGGGCGGCACCGCCATCGCCCCCGGCATCCGCGACGACGCTTCCACCCTGTACTGCCTCACCAGCGCCGTCCAGGACGCCGGCAAGGCGGCCGCACTCAAGCTCTACGTCGCGGTCCGCACCCAGGCGCTGCTGTGGCAGAACACCCACCCCGACGAGTACGCCAAGGCCTACCTCCAGGAGAGCCAGGGCCTGAGCCCGGCCGACGCGAAGGACGTCATCGCCGTGAGCGGCAAGAAGGGCATCCCGGCCAGCTGGGACAACGCAAACAGCCGGCTGCAGGCGACCGCCGACCTGCTGGCCACCGAGCAGAAGCAGAAGAAGCTCGACGTGGCCACCCTCGTCGACCGCCGCTTCGAACCCATCGAGGCGGCCGCGGCCGGCCAGGACGTGGTCACCGGTGATGCGGCATGACCGGGCGCCTGCGCGAGGTCCGGTCAGCACTGTCAGGCCGGCGCCCCGCGAGCTTCGCGAGCGGGGTGGCGGCATGACCGCGACCGGTGCCCTCGACACTCTCGCCACGCCGGCCCGGCCCCGCGCCGACGCCCCACCAGCCGACGCCCGGGTACTGCGCCGCCGGCTCGGTCCGGGCCGCCGGATCAGGTTCGCCTCCTGGGTCGGCCCACTCGTCCTGCTCACCGTCTGGGCCGTCGGCTCCCGGACCGGCCTGATCAACCCGGCCGTGCTCACCGCGCCATGGGACGTCGCCGAGGCGTTCGGGGACCAGTGGACCAACCACCACCTGCTCACCAACATCCTCGCCTCACTGCAGCGGGCCGGGCTCGGGCTGGCCTTCGGGGTACTCGGCGGCACGGTGCTCGCGCTGGCCTCCGGACTGTCCCGGATCGGGGAGTCGTTCATCGACGGGCCGATCCAGATCAAGCGGTCGGTACCCACCCTGGCGCTGATCCCGCTGTTCATCGCCTGGTTCGGCATCGGCCAGGAGATGAAGGTCGTGACGATCGCGCTGATCAGCATGATCCCGATCTACGTCAACACCCACAACGGGCTGCGCAGCATCGACGGCAGGTACGCCGAGCTGGCCGAGACCATCGGCATCGGGCGCGGCCAGTTCATCCGGCACGTGGTGCTGCCCGGCGCGCTGCCCGGCTTCCTGCTCGGCATGCGGTTCGCGGTCACCGCGTCACTGCTGGGGCTGGTCGTGGTCGAGCAGTACAACGCGACCCAGGGCATCGGCCACATGATGACGCTGGCCGGCGAGTACGGCCAGACCGACGTCATCGTCGTCGGACTGGTGCTCTACGGCATCTTCGGCTTCCTCGCCGACAGCGCCGTGCGACTGACGGAGAGGAAGGCGCTGGCATGGCGACGGACACTGGAGAACTGACCCGCCAGGCGGCCACGGTCACCGGCCAGCCGGCGGTCCGGGTACGCAATCTGCACCGCAGCTTCAACCGCAACGGCGGCGTCCTCAACGGCCTCGACCTGGACATCGCCGCCGGCGAATTCGTGGCCCTGATCGGCCGCTCCGGCACCGGCAAGAGCACCCTGCTGCGGGCCCTGGCCGGACTGGACCGCGACGTCGCCGGCCACGGCCAGATTCTGGTACCCGACGCGGTTTCCGTGGTCTTCCAGGACTCCCGGCTGCTGCCCTGGAAGCGGATTCTGGACAACATCGTCCTCGGGCTGCGCGGCAGCGACGCCGTCGCCCGCGGCAAGCGGGCGCTGGCCGAGGTCGGCCTGGCCGGTCGCGAGCGCGCCTGGCCGCACGAGCTCTCCGGCGGCGAGCAGCAACGGGCCGCGCTGGCCCGCTCGCTGGTCCGCGAACCCGAGCTGCTGCTGGCCGACGAGCCCTTCGGCGCGCTCGACGCGCTGACCCGCATCCGGATGCATGCCCTGCTGCGCAAGCTGTGCGCGGTGCACAAGCCGGCTGTCCTGCTGGTCACCCACGACGTCGACGAGGCGATCGTGCTCGCCGACCGGGTGATCCTGCTCGACGGCGGTCTCGTCCACGCCGACGTGCCGGTGGTGCTGCGGCGCCGGTCCCGTTCCGATCCCCAGTTCGCGACGCTGCGCGCGTTCCTGCTCGACCAGCTCGGCGTCAACGAGGAGTCGCTCCCGGACGCCGCCGAGGACCGTCAGGCGGCCTGACACCCACACCGTTCCGGGAGGAGAACCGTCGATGAGTAGGAACCCCAATCCGCTACACCTCAACGCTTTCCTGATGAGCGTCGGCCACCACGAGGCGTCGTGGCGGCTGCCGGACAGCGACCCGTACGCCGGCTGGAGCGTGCGGCACTACCAGAACCTGGCCCGGATCGCCGAACGCGGCAAGCTGGACTCGCTGTTCCTGGCCGACAGCCCGGTCCAGCAGGGCGACCCGGGGCGGCGGCCGACCGGCAAGCTCGAACCGACCGTGCTGCTGACCGCGCTGGCCGGTGTCACCGAACACATCGGCCTGATCGCAACCGCGTCGACGTCCTACAACGAGCCGTACAACCTGGCCCGCCGGTTCGCCTCGCTCGACCACATCAGCAGCGGCCGGGCCGGCTGGAACATCGTCACCACGGCCGGCGCGGACGCGGCCCGCAACTTCGGACTCGACGACGTGCCGCTGCACCGGCAGCGCTACGAGCGGGCGGCCGAGTTCGTCGAGGTCGCCACGAAGCTGTGGGACAGCTGGGCGGACGACGCCGTAGTGGCCGACAAGCGGGCCGGTATCCACGCCGACGCCGCCAAGGTGCGCCGGGTCAACCACCGCGGCCGGTTCTTCCGGGTCGACGGGCCGCTCAACCTGCCCCGCTCACCGCAGGGGTACCCGCTGCTGGTCCAGGCCGGCTCCTCCGAGGACGGCAAGCAGTTCGCCGCCCGCTTCGCCGAGGCCGTCTTCACCGCCCAGCAGACCCTGCCGGAAGCGCAGGCCTTCTACCGGGACCTGAAGCAGCGCACCGCCGCGCTGGGCCGGGACCCGGACGGTATCAAGATCCTGCCGGGCATCGTGCCGGTCATCGGCGACACCGAGGAGCAGGCCCGCGAACTGGACGCCGAACTGGAGCGGCTGATCAGCCCCGAGTACGCCAAACGGCAACTGGCAGCGCGGTTCAAGCTGCACCCCGATGCCCTCGAACTGGACCGGCCGCTGCCGGCCGACCTACCCGGCGAGGATGAGATCGAGGGCGCCAAGAGCCGGTACACGCTGATCGTCGACCTGGCCCGGCGGGAGAACCTGACCGTACGCCAGTTGATCGCCCGGCTCGGCGGCGGTCGGGGGCACCGCACCTTCACCGGCACACCGGTCCAGGTCGCCGACGCGATCGAGGAGTGGTTCGACAACGGCGCCGCCGACGGCTTCAACATCATGCCGGCGGTACTGCCGTCGGGCCTGGAAGCCTTCGTCGACAAGGTGGTGCCGATCCTGCAGGAGCGCGGCCGGTTCCGCACCGAGTACGAGGGCGCCACCCTGCGCGAGCACTACGGGCTGCCCCGGCCCGCGAACCGCTTCGACCTGCTGGCAACGGAGGCGACGGCCTGATGGTCCGACAGTTGCACTTCAACCTCTTCCTGCACGACACCGGCCACCACGAGGCGTCCTGGCGGCTGCCCGGGTCCGACCCGCACGCCAACCTTTCGCTGGCCTACCACCAGTACCTCGCCCGGGTGGCCGAGGACGCCAAGTTCGACTCGGTCTTCCTGGCCGACAGCCCGGTGCTGTGGGGCGACCCGGGACGCCGACCGTCGGGGAAGCTGGAGCCCACCCTGCTGCTGGCGGCGCTGGCCACGGGCACCAGCCGGATCGGGCTGATCGCGACCGCTTCGACGTCCTACAACGAGCCCTACAACCTGGCCCGCCGGTTCGCCTCGCTCGACCACCTCTCCGCCGGCCGGGCCGGCTGGAACATCGTCACCACCGCCGGGGATCCGGCCGCCCGCAACTTCGGGCTGGAGCACCAGCCGCTGCACAGCACCCGCTACCAGCGCGCCGACGAGTTCCTCGAGGTATCCACGAAGCTGTGGGACAGCTGGGCCGACGACGCGGTCGTCGCGGACAAGGACGCCGGCGTGCACGCCCGGCGGGACAAGGTACGGCGCATCGAACACCGGGGAGAGTTCTTCCGGGTGGACGGGCCGCTGAACCTGCCGCGCGCACCGCAGGGGTACCCGCTGCTGGTGCAGGCCGGCTCGTCCGAGGACGGCAAGGAGTTCGCCGCCCGCTGGGCGGAGGCGGTCTTCACCGCGCAGCCGACGCTGCAGGAGAGCCGGGACTTCTACGCCGACCTCAAGCGCCGGGCCGCCGCGGCCGGCCGTAACCCCGACCACGTGGTGATCCTGCCCGGCATCGTGCCGGTCATCGGCGACACCGAAGCGGAGGCCCGCGAACTCGACGCCGAGCTGGATCGCCTGATCGGGCCGCAGTACGCGGTGGCGCAGCTGGCCCAGACGCTGCGGGTCGACCCGCAGCGGCTGCAGCTGGACGAGCAGTTGCCGGCCGACCTGCCCGACGAGGACGAGATCGAGGCCGCGAAGAGCCGGTACACGCTGATCGTCAACTGGGCCCGCCGGGAGCACCTCACCGTGCGGGAACTGATCGGCAAGCTGGGCGGCGGCCGCGGGCACCGCACCTTCACCGGCACCCCGCTGCAGGTCGCCGACACCATCCAGCACTACTTCGAGAACGGCGCGGCCGACGGCTTCAACATCATGCCGGCGGTGCTGCCTTCCGGGATCGAGGCGTTCGTCGGCAAGGTCGTGCCGATCCTGCAGGAGCGCGGCCTGTTCCGCACCGAGTACTCCGGCACCACCCTGCGCGAGCACTACGGGCTGCCCCGACCGCCCAACCGGTTCACCCACACCGACCAGCCCGCCCGACCCGTCGAGGCGGTCGGCGCACCGTCCTGACCCGTTACCTGCCAACCCATTCAGAATCAGAAAGAGGACAACACCGGTGAGCATCCCCCTGCGGCCCTTCGGCCGTACCGGCGTCAAGGTCAGCGCCCTCGCCCTGGGCGCCATGATGTTCGGCCAGCGCGGCAACTCCGACCACGACGACAGCATCCGCGTCATCCACCGTGCGCTCGACGCCGGCATCAACCTCATCGACACCGCCGACGTGTACAGCCAGGGCGAGTCGGAGACCATCGTCGGCAAGGCCCTCAAGGGCCGCCGTGACGAGGTCTTCCTGGCCACCAAGTTCCACGGCCAGATCGGCACCGATCCCAACCAGTTCGGCAACTCCCGGCGCTGGATCGCCCGCGAGATCGACAACAGCCTGCGCCGGCTGCAGACCGACCACGTCGACCTCTACCAGGTGCACCGCCCCGAGGAGGACACCGACTTCGACGAGACCCTCGGCGCGCTCTCCGACCTCGTCCACCAGGGCAAGATCCGCTACATCGGCACGTCCACCTTCGAACCGTCGGCGATCGTGGAGGGCCAGTGGATCGCGGAGAAGCGGGGCCGCGAACGGGTGGTCTCCGAGCAGCCGCCGTACTCGCTGCTTGCCCGCGGGCGTGGAGCGGGAGGTACTGCCGATCGCGCAGAAGTACGGCCTGGCGGTGATTCCGTGGAGCCCGCTGGCCGGCGGCTGGCTGACCGGCAAGTACCGCAAGGGCGGCCAGCAGCCGGCCACCAGCCGCGGCGGCCGCCAGCCGGGACGCTTCGAGATCGACGCGCCGGAGAACGCCGCGAAGCTCGAGGCGGTCGAGGCCCTGGCCGCAGCTCGCCGAGCAGGCCGGCCTCCCGCTGATCCACCTGGCCCTGGCATTCGTCCTCGAACACCCGGCCGTCACCGCGCCGATCATCGGGCCACGCACCCTGGAGCAGCTCGAAGGGCAGCTCGGCGCGGCGCAGACCCGGCTGACCCCGGACGTGCTCAACGAGATCGACAAGATCGTGCCGCCGGGTACCACGCTGTCCTACCGCGACCAGGGCTACCGGCCGCCCGTGCTGAACGACCCGGCCCGGCGACGTCGCGGCTGAGCCCGCACCCCACCAGCAGCCACCGATCGGAGCACACCATGAGCCCGACATTTCTCTGGTACATCCCCAACACCGTCGAGCCCGGCCACCGCGGCGACGACCCCGTCGCCGGCTACGGCAGCCTGGCCCACCTCGCCGACCTGGCCCGCATCGCCGAGGACCACGGCTGGTCCGGGGCGCTGATCGGGACCGGCTGGGGCCGCCCGGACACCTTCACCGTCGCCACCGCGATCGCCGCCCGGACAACCACCTTCCAGCCGCTGGTGGCCATCCGGCCCGGCTACTGGCAGCCCGCCCACTTCGCCAGCGCAGCCACCACCCTGCAACACCTCTCCGGCGGCCGGCTGCTCATCAACATCGTCAGCGGCCAGGACAACCTGGCCGCGTACGGCGACGTCGAAGGCGACCAGGCCCAGCGCTACGCCCGAACCAAGGAGTTCATGCGGCTGGTACGCCGGCTGTGGACCGAAGAGCACGTCACCTACACCGGCGAGCACTTCCGGGTCACCGACTCCACGGTGACTCCCCGGGCGTACGGGACCGGCCCGCGCCTGTACTTCGGCGGCGCTTCGGCAGCCGCGGAGCGGGTCAGCGCCACCGAGGCCGACGTGCAACTGTTCTGGGGCGAGCCGCTCGACGGTGTCGCCGAACGCATCGACCGGCTCCGGCAGCTCAGCACCGACCTGGACCGCGACCTGCCGCCACTGGAGTTCGGCCTGCGGATCACCACCCTGGTCCGCGACACCACCGAGGAGGCCTGGCGCGACGCCGAGGCCAAGGTCGCCGCGATGGCCGAGCGGTCGGCGAACCCGGCCGACCCGCGCTCCGGACGCTTCCGTGGCCCCGCCATCGGGCAGCAGCGGCTACTGGACCTGGCCGCCCGCGGCGACGTCCTGGACAGCTGCCTCTACACCGCCCCCGGCCGCTACGGTGGCGGCGGCGCCGGTACCACCTGGCTGGTCGGCTCGCCCGAGGACGTCACCGCGGCGCTGCGCCGCTACGCCGACCTGGGCATCCGGCACTTCGTCCTGTCCGACACCCCGTACCAGCGCGAGACGGCCCGGGTGGGCGACGCGCTCATCGGACGCCTGCGCGACTCGCTGGGCCGGAATCCGGTGCCTGCCGCGCATCCCGTCACCGTAGCGGCCTCCTGATTGCGGACCGCGTGCCCAGCCCGGCACGCGGTTCCGACCGGGAAACCCTGACACAGGAAGGCAACCGCCATCAGCGCCGTCGACCGCTACGGCGACCCGGCCGCGAACCTTGCCGTGGTCACCGACACCCTCCGACTGCAACTCGCCCACCGATCGGTCCGCAAGTTCGGCCCCCGGGATGTCACCGACGACGAACTGGACGCCCTGATCGCCGCCGCCCAGTCCGCACCCACTTCGTCGAACCTGCAACCCTGGAGCGTGGTGGCGGTACGCGACCCGGCGCGCAAGGCCCGGCTCGCCGCGCTCGCCGCCAACCAGGCATTCATCGAACAGGCGCCGCTGTTCCTGGTCTGGGTCGCCGACCTCGGCCGGGCCCACCGGCTGGCCACCCGCGCCGGGGTACCGCTGGCGGCCGCGGAGTACCTGGAGACCACCATCATCGGCTTCGTCGACACCGCGCTGGCCGCCCAGAACGCCGTGGTGGCCGCGGCATCGTTGGGCCTGGGCTCGGTATTCGTCGGCGCCCTGCGCAACCATCCCGAACAGGTCGCCGCCGAGCTGGCGCTACCGCAGCACGCGGTGGCCACCTTCGGCCTGGCCGTCGGCGCGCCGGACCCCACCGAGCACGCCGGGATCAAGGTGCGCCTGCCCCGGGCCGCCGTACTGCACCGCGAACGCTACGACGCCGAGGCCGCTGACGCGCACATCGCCACCTACGACGAGCGACTGTCGGCCTACAACGCACGGTTCGGCCTGACCGGCAACTGGTCACCCGGGTGCTCGCCCGGCTGACGAGGTCCGGAGTCGATGGCCGGGCGGCACCAACTGCGGCAGGCACTGCACCGTCTGGGGCTGCCTTCCCGGTGAGGGGTCTGCGCCACGGGGCCGGCTGCCGGGTGACCCCGCCGGATGGTATCGGGCGGCATGGGTTGCTTCGCCGCCATGTACATCCGCGCCGCCGCTTAGCGGCGGTATCGCGGTTGTCGTAGACCGCGGCCTATCGACTGGCCCCGCTGGGGTCAGTGCCAGGCGTACCGCCGGATCAGTGTCCGCCGGCAGCCATTCGCGAGTCTCGCTGTGCTGCCGGGTCATCCGCGTGATCGGGGAGCAGTCTGTGTCGCAGCGATTCCATCCGTCGCACCGAGATCTTTCGATGAGGTGCGGCTAGGACCGGCTCCGCCAGGCTCCTCCTGATGGTCGGGCTCCCGGCGCCGGTAAGACCACCCGGGCAGAGGAGCTGGCCGAGGCGCACCGCGCGCTGCGGCTGACCCCGGACGAGTGGATGATCTCCCTGTTCGACGAGTCGCAACGCCGACGGCAAGCGCGACGTACTGGAAGGGCAGCTCATCGCAGTGGCCCTGCAGGCGCTGCGGCTGGGCACCAACGTCGTGCTCGACTTCGGGCTCTGGAGCAGCGACGAACGGTCGGCGCTGCGGTGGCTGGCGACGTCGGCCGGGGCCGTCCTGTCAGGTGATCTACCTGCCCGTCGACGGGACGTCCAGCGGGCCCGGATCGCCCACCGCCAGGCAACGGCACCGCACACGACCTTCCCGATGACCGAAGCCGACATCGACAAGTGGCGGGCGCAGTTCCAGGCGCCCGACGCCGCTGAACTGGGCGGCGAAGTGATTCCCGAGCCGCCGCCGTGGGTGTCCAGGCTGGCCGGAGTGGGCCGCCGATCGCTGGCCCTCACTCGACCCGGGCCAGCTCCGGGATCACGTCATCGCCGCTGACCGCGGGACGCAATCCCGTTGATGCCATGTCGAGAAAACACGATGGCTTGATGCAAGAAAGAACGTTTCAAGATCGTTTAGAGTGTTCCGAGGGTTGACGAGACCGTCACACATCTGAAACCTTAGATGTCACTCGGCAAGAATCCGACCGCTCTCGGAAATTCCGATGGAGTCCAGGTAACTGATCCGTAGGCGTCCGCTCCGCCTGCATCCGCATGCACCGGAGAGGGACGTCATGAAAACCATGCGCAAAAGATGGCGGATCGGGGGAACCGTCCTCGCGGCGATCCTGGTCACCGCGGCTGCCCCGATCGTCTCGGCGCTCGCCGCCGGTGGCCCCAACCTGGCGAGCGGCGAACCGCCTCCGTCAGCAGCACCAACGCCGCTTACCGGCCGGCAACCTCAACGACGGCAACCAGAGCACCTACTGGGAGAGCCCCAGCGCCGCGCTTGCCGCAGTGGGGCCAGGTCGACCTCGGCAGCAGCCGTCAGCATCGACCAGGTCGTGCTGAAGCTCCCCGGCCGCGCTGGGGTGCCCGCACCGAGACGCTTGTCCGTGCAGGGCAGCACCGTACGGCAGCACGTTCACCACGCTGGTCGGCGTCCGCCGGGCGCGTCGTTCGACCCGGCCAGCAGCCAACACGGTCACGCATCAACTTCACCGCCGCGAGCGTCCGGTACGTGCGGGTGAACATCACCGCCAACACCGGCTGGCCGGCGGCGCAACTCTCCGAGATCGAGGTCTACGGCGTCGCCACGTCGGCGACCAACCTGGCCGCCGGCGCACCACGACCGCCGAGAGCGCGCCACTCCGACGTCTACCCGTCGGGCAACGCCGTCGACGGCAACCAGGCGACCTACTGGGAGAGCGTCAACAACGCGTTCCCGCAGTGGCTGCAGGTCGACCTCGGCTCGGCGGTCCGCGTCAACCGGGTCGTGCTCAAGATGCCGACCGCGCTGGGGCACCCGTAACCGAGACGCTGGCCGTTCAGGGCAGCACTCAACGACACGACGTTCACCGACCTCGTGGCCTCCGGCGGTCTACATCGTTCAACCAGCGCGAGCGGGAACACGGTGACGATCAACGCTCACGCGCGACGACCACCCGCTACGTGCGGCTATCCGGATCACCGCGAACACGGCGTGGCCGGCCGGTCAGCTCTCCGAGATCGAGGTCTACGGCGGGAGCGCGACGACCGGCGACACCCCGGCACCGACCGCGCCCGGCCACGCTCGCCGCTACACCGCAGCCGGCACCGTCGATCAGATCTGAGCTGGCCTGGTCCGCCTCCACCGACAACGGTCGGCCGTCGCCGGCTACGACGTCTACCGCAACGGCACCCTGGCCACCAGCGTCGCGCCGGCACGTGATGACGTACACCGACACGCAGCCGACCACGGCGACGCGTCGAGCTACTACGTCCGCGCCCGGGACGGCGCCGGCAACGCCGTCCGGCAACAGCAACACCGTGACCCGCACCGGTACGACGCCGGACACGACCGCGCCGACCGTCCCCGGCACGCTTGATCCTACACCCAGTCGGCCGCACGGCCAGATCCAGCCTGAGCCTGGGGTGCCTCCACCGACACCGGTGGCGGCGATCGGCCGGTTACGACGTCTACCGCAACGGCACCCTGGCGACGCACCGTGGCCGCCGGGACGACCGCACGTTCACCGACACCCAGGCGACCACGGCGACCGTCTCCTACTTACGTCAAGGCCCGTGACGGCGCCGGCAACATCTCCGCCGACGAGCAACACCGTGACGCGGCACGGGTACCGGCGTCCCGACCGACACCACGGCGCCGACCGCGCCCGGCACGCTGACGCTCAGGTCACGTCCGGCACGTCGATCAGACCTGAGCTGGCTGGTCGCCTCGACCGACACCGGTGGCAGCGGTCTGGCCGGCTACGACGTCTACCGCAACGGCAACCTCGTCGCCACCGTCTCGGGCACCGTGCTCGACGTAGACCGACACCCAACCGGCGACGGCCACCGTCGTCCTACTACGTCCGGGCCCGGGACGGCGCCGGAAACCTGTCCGGCCAACAGCAACACGGTGACCCGCGTACGGGTACCCAGCCGCCCGGGTGCACCAACGTGGCGGCGGGCAAGCCGGTCGACGGCGACCGGCATCCACGTTCACCTTCGTGCCCACCAACGCCAACGACGGCATCGGTCGACGACGTACTGGGAGGGCTCGGCGACGTACCCGGCAAAACTTGACGGTCAGCTCTGGGCGCCAACGCCGACGTCATCACGGCCGTCAACGTCAAGCTGAACCCCGACTCCGGCGTGGGGCACCCGCACGCAGAACTTCCAGATCCTCGGCCGCGACCAGGCCTCCGCGACCTACATTCAACCTCGTTGTCGGCCGGGCGAACTACACGTTCAACGCCGCGGCACAGAACATCGTCGACGATCCCGGTCACCGGCCGGGCCGCGGCCGACGTGCAGCTGCAGCCTTCAACGCGAACACCGGCGCCCCGGCGGGCCAGGTCGCCGAGCTCGAGGTGCTGCGGCACCCCGGCACCGAACCCGGACCTGGTCGTCACGTCGGCGACCTGGACGCCCGACGACGCCGAACGAGGCCACCGCGATCACGCTGTCGGCCACCGTGCAGAACAGCCGGCAACGCGGCCTCCGCCGCGACCACGGTCAACTTCAACCTCGGCGGTTCCGTGGTCGGCAGCGCCGCCGTCGGCGCGCTCGCCGCCGGCGCATCGACCAACGTCACGCTCAACGCCGGGGACGCGGCCGATGGGCAGCTACACCGCTGACGGCCATCGGTCGACCCGACGAACACCGATCATCGAGCAGAACGACGCCAACAACAGCTTCACCGCGGCCATCGCCGCTCGTCGTGGCCCAGGCGCCCGGCCCCGACCTGCAGGTCGTCGGCGTCTGCCATCGAACCCGTCGAACCCGGCGGCCGGCGCGGCGGTCTCCTTCACCGTGACGGTCAACAACCGTGGCACCACGGCGTCGGGCGTCACCACGGTCACCCGGCTCGTGGTCGGCACGACCACGCTGAACACGAACACGGCCGTCGATCGCGGCCGGGGCGACCACCGACCGTGACGATCTCCGGAACCTGGACCGCCGACCGCCGGCGGGGCCACGATCACCGCCACCGCGGACGCGACCAACGTCGTCGCCGAGACGAATGAGAACAACAACTCGCTCTCGCAGGCGATCGTGGTCGGCCGGGGCGCCGCGTCCCCGTAGGACCGAGTACGAGGCGGAAGCCGGCCCGCTACACCGGGCACGCTGCTGAACGCCGACCCGCTGCGCACCTTCGGGCACACCAACTTCGCCACCGAGTCCTCGGGCCGCCAGTCGGTGCGGCTGAACAGCACCGGCCAGTACGTGCGAGTTCACCTCGACCAACGCCACGAACTCCATCGTGGTCCGCAACTCGATCCCGGACGCGCCCAGCGGCGGCGGCATCGACGCGACGATCAGCCTCTACATCAACGGCACCTTCGCCCAGAAGCTGAACCTGTCGTCGCGCAACAGCTGGCTCTACGGCACGACCGACGACACCGAGTCACTGTCGAACACGCCCGTCGGCCGACGCCCGGCGGCTCTTCGACGAGTCACACGCGCTGCTGTCGCAGTCGCTACCCGGCCGGCACGACGCTTCAAGCTGCAGCGGGACGCGACCGACACGGCGTCGTTCTACATCATCGACTTCGTCGACCTGGAGCAGGTCGCCCCGCCGATCAGCCAACCGGCCGGCTGCACGTCGATCACGTCTACGGCGCGGTCCCGAACGACGGCATCGACGACACGGCCGCCATCCAGCAGGCCGTGATGGACGACCAGAACGGCATGATCAGCTGCGTCTGGATCCCGGCCGGGCAGTGGCGGCAGGAGCAGAAGATCCTCACGCCGGACCCGACCCGGGGCCAGTACAACCAGAAGGGCATCCGCAACGTCGTGATCCGCGGCGCCGGCATGTGGTACTCCCAGCTCTACACGAACACCGAGCCGCAGAACGTGGTGGGCAACATCAACCACCCGGCACGAGGGCAACGTCGGCTTCGACATCGACGACAACACGCAGATCTCCGACCTCGCCATCTTCGGCATGACGACCAACCGGGCGAACCGCGGCCACGGGCTCAACGGCCGCTTCGGCAAGAACACGAAGATCACGCAACGTCTGGATCGAGCACACCAACGTCGGCGCCTGGGTCGGCCGCGACTACACCGACACCCCGGCCTACTGGAACCCGGCCGACGGGCTCGCAGTTCTCCGGCATGCGCATCCGGGACACCTACGCGGACGGCATCAACTTCTCCAACGGCACCCGCAACTCGCAGGTGTTCAACTCGTCGTTCCGCACCACCGGCGACGACTCGATGGCCGTCTGGGCCAGCACGTTCGTCAAGGACACAGTCGGTGGACATCGGCCACGACAACCACTTCATCAACAACACGGTGCAGCTGACCGTGGCGGGCGAACGGCATCGCGATCTACGGCGGCTACGGCAACGTCGATCGAGAACAACCTGGTCTACGACACGATGAACTACCCCGGCATCATGCTGGCGACCGACCACAGCCCGACTGCCGTTCATCGGGCACGACGACGATCGCCAACAACGGGCTCTACCGCACCGGCGGCGTGTTCTGGAACGAGGCCCAGGAGTTCGGGGCGATCACGCTGTTCCCGTCGACCACGGACATCGTCGGGGTCACCATCCGGGACACCGACATCATACGACTCGACCTACGACGGCATCCAGTTCAAGAACGGCAGCGGCTCCATGCCGAACGTCGCGATCACGAACGTGAAGATCGACAAGTCGAACAACGGCGCCGGCATCCTGGCCATGGGCGGCGCGCGCGGCAACGCGACGCTGACCAACGTGACGCATCACCAACTCGGCAGACCGGCAACATCGTCATCCAACCGGGATCGACGTTCGCCGTCGCCATCCCCTGACCAGTCGGGCGTGCTCCCCGGTCACCGGCCGGGGAGCACGCCCATCCAACGGTCCGCCCGACTCGGCTGACGGTCTTCGGACGCTGCCGGCCGCTGACAGTGACACCGTCGGCGGCCGGCAACGTTGCAGGCTCTCCCGGAAGGCCACTTGAGCGATCGCTCAAAATCTCCTACGATGTTGAGCAGTTGCTCAACATACTCAGGGGGAGGTCCATCGTGCGGCCGATCTACGTCGAGACGGTGATCGACAGCTCGCTGGACGCTGTCTGGGCAGCGACCGTCGACCCGGTCATGCACCAGCGGTGGGACGCGCGGTTCAGCCGGATCGAACCCGCCGATGCCGCCGGCCGGTTCCGGTACTCGACCCGGCTGCTGCCGGGGCTGACGATCGAGGGCGCCGGCGTCTGCCTGGGCGAGCGCCGGCGCCCCGACGGCTCGGCCGTCTCGGTGCTGCGTTTCGCCTGTGCGCATCCGTTGTCGCTGATCCGGCGCGGGCAGGGTTACTGGCGCTACCTGCCGACGCCGCAGGGGGTGCGCTTCCTCACCGGATACGACTACACCCCCGGTTGGGGGGTGCTCGGCCGGGGCGTCGACACCGCCTTCCGGCCGTTGTTCGGCTGGGCCACCGCGTGGTCGTTCGACCGCCTGCGACTGTGGTTGGAGCGGGGGGTGACCCCGGCGCGATCCCGCAACTGGGCCCTCGTCGAGGTGTCAGCCCGGCTGGTTGTCGCGCTGCTGGACTGGCGGCTGGGACTGCTCGCCCTGCTGGTACCCCCGATGCCCTCGACTCCGGCGGCGCGGCGGTGCCGGCGGCGACCGCCGGACCGGGTCGCCGCCCGCGCTCCCGGCAGCCTGGCCGCCCTCCCGGCCGCCGGCGGTGAGCGGTCGTGACCTCGATCTTCCAGCAGGCCCTCGGCGGGGACTTCGCGCGGCTGCATCCACGGCTGCAGCAACGCTTCGGTTTCGGCGCCGACGACGCGGTCGCCTGCGTCGGGACCGGTGTGATGGACCAGATCTGGCGCGGTCCCGCCTACACCGTGCCCTTCCTCTATCTCGGGACGCTACGGAACATACTGTTCCCCGAGCGCGGACGGGGCATCCCGTTCACCATCGAGAACTACGCCTACCGGGACGGCCACCAGCGCGACACGATCACCTTCGTGCGCACCTTCGACGTCGCGCCGGGCCGCCGGCGCCGCTTCGACGCCACCATGGTCTACGACCCGGTGAACGGCAGAGTCGTCGACTTCCTCGGCACCCACCAGCACTACGCGGCGGCGCTGGACATCCACGTCGACGACGACGGCGCACTGGTGATCCGCACCGCTGCCCAGTACCTGCGCAGGCTGCCGTTCCCGGCGGCGCTCGCCGCCCACGCGCAGGTCCGCGAGGCGTGGGACGAGCAGGAGTCCTGCTTCCGCATCTCGGTACGGGTGGACAACCCGCGGTTCGGGCCGGTCTTCGGCTACCACGGCCGGTTCACCACCCGGTACCTGGACACCGCGCGGACACCGATCCCGGCAGCCGTCCGACCAATGCGGGAGAATCGGCTGCCATGAGCCCAGCCGCCCGGCCGCCCACGGCCCAACCGCCGGCCGCCCAACCGCCCGCCGCCGGTCAGGCGGAGACCGCGCGATCCACGGACACCAAGGAGCGGCTGCTCACCGGAGCCCTCGAAGCGGTGCGCACGCACGGCATAGCCGGCGTCTCCGCCCGCACCGTCGCGGCCGCCGCGGGTGTGAACCAGGCGCTCGTCTTCTACCACTTCGGCACCCTCGACGACCTGCTCGCCGCCGCGTGCCACCGCGGCACGACCGACCGGGTGGCGGCTTTCCGGGATCGGCTCGACACGGTGACCTCACTGCGGGGCCTGCTCGACCTCGGCCGTGCTCTGCACGCCGAGGAACGTGAGCTGGGCAATGTGCAGGTGCTCGCGCAACTGCTCGCCGGCGCCCAGCAGGACCGCCGGCTCGCCGAACCGGTCGCCGCCGCGTTACGACTGTGGACAGACCAGATCGAGGGGGTACTGCGCCGGGTGCTCGCCGACTCTCCCCTCGGTGAACTCACCGACCCGGCCGGCCTGGCCACCGCCGTCTCCGCCGCGTTCATCGGACTGGAACTGTACGAAGGCGTGGACCCGCCGGCCGCACAGGGGGCGCTCGCCGCACTGGAGCAGTTGGGCGTGCTGATCGAGTTGGTCGACGGACTCGGGCCGGTCGCCAGGCGAGCCGTCCGGGTGGGAACCCGAAAACTGCGTACCCGACCGGCCGGCGCCACGCGGGCGTAGTCTCCGCTGAGCCGGGCGGCGTGTTGCTGGCATAGGTGGCCGCCACTACCATGTGGGCCAACGGGCGGCGAACACGCCGGGACCAGGCTGGCCGAGCTCGTGACCACGCCGCGCAGCAGCACAGCGAGCCGTCGGGGAGATCGCCAGCCGCCAGGAGGTCGCGCCGTCATGCATCCCGGTCCCGGTCCCCACCAGATGCGTCCATTCTCGGGCGATCCTTCGGTGACGAAGCAGCGGGTGAAGCGGGGCACCATCGCCAGGATCGCGCGCTACGCACGGCCGTACCGATGGAAGCTCACTGTCTTCCTGGTGGCCGCGGCGCTGGACGCGGTGATCATGGTGACCATCCCGGTGCTGCTCGGTGTCGTCATCGACCGCGGGGTACTGCCGAAGCGAGCCGACGTCGTCCTCACCATCGCCGCCATCGTCGCGGGACTGGCGATTCTCGACGCGTTCTTCAGCTTCGTCCAGCGCTGGTACACCGCCCGGGTCGGCGAAGGCCTCATCTACGACCTGCGTACCCAGGTGTTCGCGCACGTGCAGCGGCAGCCGATCGCGTTCTTCACCCGGGCGCATACCGGCTCGCTGGTCAGCCGGCTGAACACCGACGTGGTCGGCGCGCAGCAGGCGCTGACGTCGACCCTGGTGTCCACGGTGTCGAGCACCCTCCAGGTGATCCTGGTGCTGGTGACGATGTTCTACTTCTCCTGGCTGGTCACGGTCATCGCGCTGGTGCTGATCCCGATGTTCATCCTCCCGGCCCGGTTGGTCGGTCGCCGGCTGCAGCGGCTGACGAGGGAGTCGATGCAGCTCGACGCCGCCATGGGCTCGACGATGACGGAGCGGTTCAACGTCGCGGGCGCGATGCTCGCGAAGTTGTTCGGCCGGCCCCGGGAGGAGATCGGCGTCTTCGCCGACCGGGCCGCGAAGGTCAGGGACATCGGCGTGGTGCGGGCGCTCTACGGCAGCACGCTGTTCATCGCCCTGACGTTGCTCGCGACGATGTCCACCGCCGTGATCTACGGCGCGGGCGGCACCCTCGTCGTCCGGGGCGACTTCCAGGTCGGCACCATGGTTTCCCTGGCCATGCTGCTGAACCGGCTGTACGGGCCGATCACGGCACTGTCCAATGTCCAGATCGACGCGATGACCGCGCTGGTCAGCTTTGACCGGGTGTTCGAGGTGCTCGACCTGAAGCCGCTGATCGAGGACCGGCCGGACGCGGTACCCCTGACGCTCGCGCCGCGGGGCAACGGATCAACCGGCTCAACCGGCTCAGCGGCGGACATCGTCTTCGACCATGTCTCGTTCCACTACCCGGCCGCGTCCGAGGTTTCGCTCGCGTCGCTGGAGTCGATCGCCCTGGCTGTGCCCGAACGCACCGGGGTACGGCCGGGGGTGCTCCACGACGTCAGCTTCACCGCCCCCGCCCGGCAGCTCACCGCCCTGGTCGGCCCGTCCGGCGCGGGTAAGACGACGATCACCCATCTGGTGTCCCGGCTCTTCGATCCGAGCGTCGGCACGGTCCGCATCGGCGGCTTCGACCTGCGCAGCGTGACCCAGGAGTCGTTGCGCGACGTGGTCGGCGTGGTGACCCAGGACGCGCACCTCTACCACGAGACGATCCGGACCAACCTGCTCTACGCCCGCCCGGACGCGAGCCAGCCGGAACTGGTCGAGGCATGCCGGGCGGCCCGCATCTGGGACCTGATCGCCGCGCTGCCCGACGGGCTGGACACGATCGTCGGCGACCGTGGCTACCGGCTGTCCGGCGGCGAGAAGCAACGGATAGCCCTCGCCCGGCTGCTGCTGAAGGCACCGGCCGTAGTTGTGCTGGACGAGGCCACGGCGCACCTGGACTCCGAGTCGGAGGCCGCTGTCCAACAGGCGCTCAGCACCGCGCTGTCCGGCCGCACCTCGCTGGTCATCGCGCACCGGCTGTCCACCATCCGCGACGCCGACCAGATACTGGTCATCGATGACGGCCGGGTCCGGGAGCGCGGTCGGCACGAAGAGCTGCTCGCGGCCGGCGGGCTGTACGCGGACCTGTACCGGACCCAGTTCACCCGGCCCGGCCCGGTCGGCACCGGGGCGCGGCTCGGACCGCCAGCAGGGCATGTCCCGCCGCCCAGACCGCCGGGTGGTCCCGGCCTGCCTCCGCCGGGAAGACCCTGGCCCGGGCCTCCCGGCCCGGTCTAGCTCTACCAGCTCACTGCCGGGGGACAGGTCGGTGCAGCCACTCGATCAGGTCGGGCGGCGCGAGCCGAGCGACCCGTGCGTGGTAGCGGGCCAACTCCTCGTCGCTGAGAATCTCGGCTGCGGCGCCTGAGGTACCACGGCGGAAGAACAGGGCGTTGTTGGCCGCGATTCCCGGCGGGGGCGGGACGAGGACGTCGTCGCGGTCCCTCATCCGCTCGAACGTGGCCGCCTCGACGAGAGCGGGCCAGGACTGCTCCGCGACGGTGATCCCGAGCCGGTTCGCGAGCCGGCGCATCTGCCGCTCGAGGTCGGTCAGCAGGTCGTCGTAGTGCACCAGCACCACGTTCGGCTCAGCGCGCCGGCTCCACGCCCCGGACAGGTGCCGCATGGTGGCGGGGAGCGAGGCCGAGTACCGGGGTGAGCTGTCGTCGCCGACGATCCACTCGAGCAGGGCCTCGTGCAGCTGCTCGGGTGACACGTCCGGGACCGGCGGCACGGGAGGCAGTCCGTGAGGCGGGCCGGGAAACTGTCCGTGAGGCGGGCCGGGAAACTGTCCGTGAGGTGGTCCGGGAAGCTGTCCGTGAGGCGGGCCGGGAGGCGGTCCGGGATGCTGTCCGGGAGGTTTGAACCCGGGCGGCATGGGCCGCAGTGGCCCGTGCGGTGGGGGCGGCGATCCGGGAGGCCACGGCGCTTCAACGGTTCCGAGGGGTCCGCGGGGTCCATGCCCGGGAGTTGCCGACCGGCCGGGTGGCGGCGGTGCCGGCGGGGGGCCGATCAGGCGGTCCTGGTGGTACATCGACACGAACGCGTCGATCGGATTGCGGGCCGTCACGACGTAGCTGACCCGGTCGTCGGAGGCAATCCCGGCGAGCGGTGTGTGCGTCTTGATGAAGCGCCGGTGTCGCTGCGCGGTCAGTTGGGCGTCGACGTGCTCGGCTGGCACGTCCGGAGTGTCCAGCCACGGCGACAGCCGCCACAGTGGAGCCGGCAGGTCCGGCGTCTGGAAAATCAGCAGCGCGCAGATCATCTGCATCCAGGTCGTCCCGGACTTGCGCGGGGTGCTGATCACAATGTCGCCGGCCCGGAAGCGGAAGCCCAGCCACCGGCCGCTGTCCTCGCTGGACGGCTGCCGGCGCATCGGGGCAGCGGCCATGCGGTGAGCGTAGCGAAGGCCGGCCGGCACCGCCGTCCCCGTGCGGAGAAACGGTACGAATGACGGTTGCAAATAGCTCGATCGGATCTGGTGTCCCGGGCGAGCGCACCGTAACGTGTCGGTTGGTACAGGCCCGGGGGCGCCTGGACATTCCACGGGGAAAGAGCTCTTTACATGATTCGTCACGAACATGTTCTGGGGCATGGCGACACTCCTGACCCAGCCGGCTCGGGCGACGCGACAGCGGTGATCGCGTCCGTCGGCAGCGCGTTTCCGGACCGGTCCTATTCGCAGACCGAGATCGGGGATCTCCTCGGCCTGAAAAACAGGGTCGTGCAGAAGCTCCTCCGTTCCCCCCACATCCAGCGGCGGCACCTCTACCTTCCGGAGCAGGACCCACAGACCGGGCGGGCACGTTCCGAGTCGCCGGCCGAGCTGCACGCGAAGTTCCGGGCGGGCGCGTCCGAGATCGGATCGCGGGCGATCCGCAACGCGCTCGATGGCGCTTCGCTGTCGCCGACCGACGTCGACTACCTGGTCTGCGTCACGTCCACCGGCTTCATGGTGCCCGGCCTCAGTTCGCTCTTCTCCCGCGAACTCGGTTTCAAGCGCAACCTCGTCCGCGCCGACGTCGTCGGAATGGGGTGCAACGCCGGCCTGAACGGTATGAACCCGCTCGTCCAATGGCTGCGCAACCATCCGGGCCGGGTGGCGCTGCTGGTCTGCTGTGAGATCAACTCTGCGATCTACGACGTCGACGAGACGCCGCGAACCGGCATCGTCAACAGCCTCTTCGGCGATGGAGCGGCCGCGATCGTGCTGACCGCATACCACGGGAACGGCACCGGACCGGCACCGTCGCCGGCAACCCCGCGGGTGGTCGACTTCGAAAGCTTCTGCATCCCCGAACAGTGGGCGGCCATGCGTTTCGACTGGAACGCCACCGCCGGCAAGTGGAGCTTCTACGTCGACCGGGACACCCCCTACGTCGTCGGCTACAACATCCGGGAGCCCGTCGAAACGCTGCTCAAGCGGAACCGGCTGGATTTCTCGGCGGTCCGGCACTGGATCGTGCATACCGGCGGCGGCCTGGTCATCGACTCCGTCCGGCGCGGCCTCGGCCTGGCCGAGCACGACGTCCGGCACACCCGCTCCGTGCTGCACGACTACGGGAACATTTCGAGTGGCAGCTTCCTGGTCAGCCTGCAACGCCTGCTCGCCGAAGGCTGTGTGGCGGCGGGCGACCGGGGCGTCATGGTGACCATGGGCCCGGGCGCGCAGATCGAGACCGCGCTGCTCGAGTTCGGCAAGCCGAGCGACAGCGACTACTAGGCCCGAGGACCAGGAGGGGACATGTCCGAAACCACGATTCCCAGTCCGGCTCGGAGCTCACCCTTTACCGGCACCGTCCTTCCCCGGGGCCGGCCAATCTGGATCGTCGACGGCCGCGCCTACGACTTCACCGAGTGGATGAAGCTGCACCCGGGCGGCGCGATGTGGTTCAGGCAGACCGAGGGGCGTGACATCAGCGCCCTCCTGCACACCTATCACCGGGAACCGGCCCGGCTGCAGAAGTTCCTCGCGAAGTACGAGATCGAGGAGCTGGTCGGCAAGACCGTACACGCCAGGATCGTTGTGCCGCCCCGAGCCAGCGACCCGCCACCGCCACCACCCGAGGGCGCGCCACCGCCACCACCGCCGGGCGCACCACCGATCGGTCCAGGCGACGTGCTCCCGAAGCTGGGCATACCACCGTTCCTGCTGGCGCCCGACTTCGATGCGCGCACGGACCTGCCGAAGCTCGACTACCGCGACCAGGGCAGCCTGCTCGCCGAGATCCGCACCAGGCTGAATGCCAGGTTCTCCAAGCGGGACCTGAAGAAGTACGACCGCCGGTTCGACGTGGTGACCTGGATCATCGGCGCCGCGCACGTTGCCGCGCTGGCACTGCTGATCGCGGGTCTCCTACCCGCCTGGGCATTCGTCGTCATCATGGTGGTGACCCGAACCTCACTGGCCGGCGCCGGCCACTACCACCTGCACCGCAAATGGAAAGACCAGCGTCGGTACACCATGCCGATCGGCAAGGCGCTCTTCGACATCAACTACGTCGGCACCAGCCTGATCGGATCCGACGGGCACGTCCTGCTGCACCACCCCTACCTGGGCTCCGGCGCCGACGTGAAGAAGACGTTCTTCGACAGCATGCTCCGGCTGCATCCGGTCCTGCGCATCCCGGGCTACACGCTCCACAAACTCGGCATTGCCCTGACCGGGCTGATCATTCCGTGCTCGGGAGATCGCCAAGTTCGAACGTCCCCGGCGGGAGGCGGCCGGCGCTGCGGACGCGATCCGGACCGACTTCTGGTTCATCCGCGCGTGGATCGTGGTCGAGTTCGTCGCGTGCCTGGCGACCGGCCACATCGTGGCCTGGTTGGTGCAGTTCGCTGTCACCCTGTGGTTCAACACGTTCCTGGTGGTCGCGAGCCATGACTTCGAGGAGTCGAACACCGAGGAGGAGCTCGCCGCGATTCCCGAGCCGCTGCGCGACGACTGGGCGGCCCAGCAGATCGGCCTGAGCTACGACCTCACCGTCGTCGGCAACCGCTGGATCGATCTGTTCCTCAGCGCCGGCCTCAGCCCGCACCGCGTCCACCACGTGTTGCCGTGGCAGGGCTCCGGCTTCGCCAACCTCGCCAGCGAGCAGACGGTCAGGGAGGTATGCGAGCAGGTCGGCATCGCCTGGCAACGTCCCCGGAACCTGATCTTCGACCGTTTCCCGGCCGTGATGAAGCACTACCTGCTCTGTCCCGCGAAGCCGCCCCCGCCACCCCCACCGCCACCGTTCGCAGCTCAACCTCCGCCGCCAGGCCCGCCTCCGGCGCAGTCCGAGATCAGGGGTCCGGCAACAGGTCGGCACCCTGGTCCGTTACGCGGTCGACGGCTGGCGGGGAGTCGGCGTCTGACCGCGCGGCTTCGCCTCGACCGGTGGCTGCCCTGCTGTTGCCCACGGGTCTGCCGGCGACCGATCACCGCACCACACAGCCGCTGCGGAGCACCGGTACCGGCTACGCTTGCCCGCGTGGCTCGCGCCAGGTGCGCCGGCGATCCGACGCGCAGTCGGGTCCGACCGGTGACCAGGCTGCCGGCCGGAGTACCCGGTTGATCTCGCGGAGTCGCAGCCCATGAAGGAAGAAGTGCTCGCAGCCGCGCTCCCCGAGGAGCGCCGACTGCAGATCGCCGCGCAGCTGCGCCGCGACGCCCGGGTACGGGTCGAGGACCTGGCCAGCCAGTTCACCGTCTCCGGCGAGACCATCCGCCGCGACCTGCAGGTACTGGAGGAGCGCGGGCTGCTGCGCCGGGTCTACGGCGGCGCGGTCGTCCAGGAGGGGCGCAGCTGGGAGTCGGTCCTCGACGAGCGGGCGGTACAGCGCCGGGACCCGAAGCGGGCCATCGCCGCGCTCGCCGCGACCCTGGTGGAGCCGGACGACACGATCATCCTCGACCTCGGTACCACGGTGGCCGAGGCGGCCCGGGCGTTGCCGGCCACCTTCGCCGGCCGGGCGTTGTGCTGCTCGCTGCCGACCGCCGCCGAACTGACCAGCCGGGAAGGCGTCGAGGTGCACCTGTCCGGCGGGCAGCTGCGCCGGGCGGACCTGGCCTGCGTGGGTGCCAGCGCCGAACACTTTCTCGACCAGTTCTTCGCCGACCGCGCGTTCATCGCCGCCAGCGGCGTGCACCCGCGCGCCGGCGTGACCACCGAGCGCCTGGACGAGATTCCGCTGCGCCAGGCGATCCTGCGGCAGGCCGCGCAGACGTACGTGCTGGCCGACTCGGCCAAGCTGGGCCAGATCGTGGTGGGCAGGGTGTGCGCGCTCACCGCGCTCACCGCCGTCATCACCGACTCGGCCGCTGACCCGGACAGCATCCGCGCACTGGAGCAGGCCGGCGTCACGGTGCTGGTCGCCTCCCCGCTGACCGGGCCGGAGTAGCGCCATGCCGCTCCCCGCCGTCGACCCCGCGCCGCGACCGCCGACGCCGGAACGCCCCGAGACGGGTGGCAGCGGACACCGTCCCATCCACCCCGGGCGGACCACGCCCGGCTCCGCCGCCCCGCAGCCCCCCCGGAAGGAGTCCCCGATGTCCGTCGATCGCCGTGTGGTGTCACCCGCGCGTCGGTCGGCGCCGCCGCCGATGTGGTGGCCGCGACCGAACCCGCAGCCGTGGCCGCTGACCTGGTGGATGCCAACCTGGTGGATGCAGGCCAACCTGGGGCTGCCGACGTGGTCGCTGCCAATCCGGTGGACGTCGAAACGGTCGACGCTGTCCGGGACATCGTGGTTCAGCGGTGGCGCGGTGCCACCGCCTTCGCGGCCGGCGCCGGCGCCGGGGCCGGGACCGCAGCCGGGTCCGGTGGGCTGGTCATCACCGCCCCGGCCGGGCGAATGTCCGATGTGGACCCGGCGACCGGCGCTGCCCGCGACTACGACTACGGCAGCTGGACCTCACCGTGGGCGGTGCCGGGCTTCGTCGCCAGCCAGGCAGTCGCCTCCTGGACCGCTACCACCCCCGGCGGCAGCTGGGTACAGGTCGAGTTGCGCGGCGTCACCCCGGCCGGCTCGACCACGAAGTGGTACGTGCTGGGCCGGTGGGCCGCCGACGACGCCGAGTTCACCCGTACCTCGGTCCCCGGCCAGGACGACGCCGACGGCCAGGTGAACATCGACACCTTCGTCGCCGCGAGCGGCGCCGGGCTCACCCGCTGGCAACTGCGGGTCACGCTGTACCGGCCGGCGGGTACCCCGCAGACGCCGACCGTGCGCTCGGTCGGCGCGATGGTCTCCCGGCTGCCCGACCCCGGCCGGTACCCGACGAGCCGGCCGGCCGCCGCGTTCGGGACCACCCTGCGGGTGCCGCAGTACTCCCAGGAACTGCACCGCGGCCGGTACCCGCAGTGGAACAACGGCGGCGAAGCCTGGTGCAGCCCCACCTCCACCGCCATGGTGCTGGCCTACTGGGGCGCCGGGCCGACCGCCGCCGACTACGCCTGGGTGGATCCGCCCGAGGTGGACCCGTGGGTCGTCTACGCGGCCCGCAACACCTACGACACCAACTACGACGGCTGCGGCAACTGGCCCTTCAACACCGCCTACGCCGGCCGCTACGGGCTGGACGCCTTCATCACCCGGCTGCGCGACCTCACCGAGGTGGAGCAGTTCATCGCGGCCGGCATCCCGGTGATCGTGTCGGCCGCGTTCGCCGAGCACCAGGTGCCCGGGGCCGGCTACTCCACCAACGGGCACCTGATGGTCGTCGTGGGCTTCACGGATACCGGTGACCCGGTGCTCAACGACCCGTTCGCCGCGGACAACGCGGGCGTCCGCAAGGTGTTCGGCCGGGCCGAGTTCGAGGCGGCCTGGCGCAACAGCAGCGGCGGCGCCGCGTACATCGTCCATCCCGCAACGGTTTCGCTGCCCGAACCGCCGGCCCAGGCCAACTGGTGACCGTCGGCTGCACGACGCGCCGGCCGGCCGGCGCTCTCAGGCCGGCGTAGGCAACAGCGGGGGATCCAGCAGCCGCAGGGTCGCGGCGTCGGCGTCCAATTCCGCGGCGACGCCGATCGGGTAGGCCTGGAACCGGCCGCCGTGCCCGATATTCGCCCAGGCGAGCACCGGCACCCCGAGGTCGCCCAGCCGGTCCACCAGTACCGCGTGGAGCTGCTCGGTCGTCCCGCAGCCGTCCCAGCTGCCGGCGACGATCCCGGCCACCCCGTCGAGGTAGCCGCTGCGCCGCAACTGGGTGAGCATCCGGTCGACCCGGTAGTCGTCCTCCGCCTCGTCCTCGATCAGCAGGATCCCGCCCCGCGCGGGCCAGCAGGTGTCGGTGCCCACCGAGGAGGCCAGCAGCGACAGGTTGCCGCCCAGGGTGACCCCGCGGGCGACCCCGCCGGTCACCGCGCCCGCCCCGGGGTAGTGCAGCAGCCGCATCTGGCCGGGCGCGAGCAGGGCACGAAGCATCGAGGCGAAGCTGTAGGACTCGGCGAACTCCCGGCAGGCCACCATCGCGCTCATCAGCGAACTCCAGCCCAGCCGGACCGCCACGGCCTCCAGGATCGCGGTGACGTCGGAGTACCCGCACAACACCTTGGGCGGGACGCGATCCAGGCCGGTCCAGTCCATCGCCTCCAGGGTGCGCTGGGCGCCGTAGCCGCCGCAGGCGTAGATGATCCCGGCGATTGAGTCGTCGAGCAGGGCGGCGCGCAGTTCGTCGGCGCGCAGCCGGTCGCTGCCGGCGAGGTAGGGGCGCACGCTGCCACGGTCGTGGGCGGACGGGTAGACGACCGGTTCGAGGCCGGCGAAGCGCAGCGCGTCCAGCCCGTCGGGCAGCCGCTGCACACTGGCCGGGCTGCTCGACGTCAGCACGGCCACCCGGTCGCCGGGGCGCAGTGCCGGTGGCCGGCGCAGCGACACGGGCGCGTCGACGAGCGCTGTCATCGCATCCCGCCCGGGCCGGTGAGGTCGACGGTGACGCCCAGCACGTGGCTGTAGAGCTCGGCTTCGGCGGACAGCGCGGCGGCGACACTGCGCTGCTGGCGGAAGCCGTGCCCCTCGCCCGCGAAGACCAGATAGCGGTGCCACAGGCCGCGGGCGGCCAGCGCGTCCACGATCTGCTGCGCCTGGTCCGGCTTGCAGATGAAGTCGTCGGCGCCCTGGAGCATCACCAGCGGGCTGGCGATCCGGTCGACCTTGGCCAAGGGGGAGACCCGTTCGTAGTGCCCACTGTCGGCCGGCAGCTCACCGACCAGGCTGCGCACGTACTGCGCCTCGAAGTCGTGGGTGGCCGCGCCGGACCAGCTACGGGCGTCGCTGATCGGGTAGTAGACCGCGCCCGCGCAGAAGACGTCAGTGGAGGACAGGCAGGCCAGCGCCGTCCAGCCACCGGCCGAGCCACCGCGGACCGCGGTGTGCGCCGGGTCGGCCAGCCCGAGCGCGGCCAGGTCGGCGGCGACCGCCACGCAGTCCTCCACGTCGACGATGCCCCAGTTGCGGCGCAGCCGGTTACGGTACTCGCGGCCGTAGCCGGTGGACCCGCCGTAGTCGACGCTGGCGACCGCGAAGCCTCGACTGCAGAACAGCCCGAACTCCAGATCCGGGCTGGCGTCGGTGCTGCTCGTCGGCCCGCCGTGCACGTGCACGAGCAGCGGCGGCGCCACCCCGGCCGGCCCGACCACGTCGGGATTGGTCGGCGGGTAGTAGACATAGTGCACCTCGCGCCCACCGGGGCCGGTGGCGGTACGGCGCTGCGCCGCCGGGTTCCACGGGCGCAGCTCGTCGTGCGCGGCGGCGGTACACGGCACCGGGTCGGCGGCCGGCTGGTCGGCGGCGTCGGGCAACCCGACGAACAGCACGCTCTCCTCGCGGTCGGGGGCGGAGGCGGTGACCGCGATCGCAGCGTACGGCCCGGTCGCGCCGCTGCCGGTGAGGTCGGAGCCGAACCGGCTCCAGCCGGGGGCCAGGTCGCGCAGCTCGCCGGTCGCCGGGTCCCAGAGCGCCAGCTGCTGCGCGCCGTTGCCGTGCCGCAGCACCACGCCGGCGGGGGTGACCGCGAACCAGGTCGGGCCGACCCGCCACAGCGCGCCGGCGCACTCGCGTGGCATCGGCAGCACGCACTCGGTCCGGTCCGGACCGAGGTCGACGCGGTGCAGGTTCCACCAGCCGGCCGGATCGGCCATCGCGTAGAGCGTGTCCGGGCCGGCCCACTCGACCTGGGGCACCGAGACCTCCGGGCCGCCGAGCACCACCCGGGCCCCGGTCGCCACGCCGTCGACGAGGTCGGCCACCACCAACTGGGTGCCGTCCCAGGGCATCGACGGGTGCTCCCAGCCGATCCAGGCCAGCCGCCGACCGTCCGGACTCAGGCGCACGCCGGAGAGGAAGTGGTGGGAGGTCGCCACCGTCCGTACCGCATCCGGATCGGTGACCGCGCTGCCGTCCAGCGGGACCGCCACGATCTGCCGGGATACCTGCGGTTCCCGGTCCACGCGCTGGCGGGTGATCTCGCGGATGCACCAGACTTCGGCGCCGTCCGGGGTGAGGAACGGATCGGCGTAGCAGGTTTCGGTGCCCGCCGGGTCCGGGGCGGTCAGCGGCCGGGGCTGCGCGGTGGCGCCGTCGTTGCCCAGCGGTCGGCACCTCCGCGGCGTACAGCCGCTGGTCCCGGTGGTCGGTGAAGACCAGCCGGTGCGCCTGCTCGCCGGCCGCCACCACGTAGGGGCGACCGCCGTAGCCCAGCGAGCGGTTGCGTACCGACCACCCGGTCGCGAGCACCTGCTCGGCCGGTCGGCCCGGGTGGCAGCGCAGCAGTTGGACCGTCGCGGTCTGCGGATCCGAGGAGCACCACCAGGTCTCGACCGGCCCGGCCGGGGCGCGACCACCGGCCACCAGCGACGGCCAGCTCACCGCCCCGGACGCGGCGGCGACCAACTCGGCCGTGATCGGCGAGGGCCACCCGCCGTGGGGTAGCACCGCGGGGGACAGGGTCACGGCGAGCTCCTCACTGTGCCAGCACGACGAGCAGCAGCAGGTCGTCGGAGGCGTTGTCGATGTGGTGCGGATCGGTGGCGGCCAGGTGGCAGCCGTCGAAGGGCTTGAGGTCGCGGACCAGTCCGCCGACGTGCAGCGAGCAGCGTCCGGCGAGCACGGTGACGAACTCCTCGCCGGGATGACTGACCGGGCTCGCGTGGTCACCGCCGGCGCCGTGCACCAGCCGGGCCGCGAGCCGGCTGGCGCCGATCGCGGTGAGATCCCAGATCCCCTGGGTACCCGGTGTGGTGGCGGCGCGGGGCGTGGTGGCGAAGCGGGCCTCGAAGCGTCGATCCGGCGCGGCCGCCTCCTCGCCGGCGCCCAGCAGCTCGCCGAGGGTGGTGCCGATCGCGGCGGCCACCCGGGCCAGCGAACGCACGGTCGGGTTGGCGGTCGCGGACTCGATCTGGGAGACGTACCCGGCCGACACCTCGGCCCGGGCGGCCACCGTGGCGAGCGTGAGATCGGCGCCGCGCCGGGCCCGCGCCACCCGTTCGCCCAGCTCGTCGAGGAACCGGTCATCGGGAACTCCGTCGAGCCCCCGCTCTCCGGCCACCACAGCGCCGGTCGGGCCGGCGTTCACCTGGCCGGCGTTCACCGGACCGTCCTCAACGGGGCTTTCAGGAGGATCGTCGGTCCACTGTGGACGGCCGGGGGAGGGGTTACGGGTCCGGGCCGGTCGGGGGGATCCGGTCGAGGGTCTTGACGCAACCATGCGGTGAGGTTAAGACTCCGTGTCACTTAGCACAAGGCATCACGCGAACCACCTTTACCCACAGTTAAGATCAGCGGCCGGTGCCGCCGAGCCGGAAGGGACCGCGATGACCGCCTCAACGCTCACCCCGACGCCGGTCCTCGACGCCCTGCGGCTCGCCGCGGCCTACCACGGCCCCGTCGGCGAACGTCTCTACCAGGCCATCGCCACCAACTACCCCGAGTCGCTGCAGCGCCGCTCGGCCCAGCTGCTGGCAGCCGCCCAGGCCAGCGCCGAGGACCTCGACGGGCTGCTGGCCGACGCCGGCTTCACCGACACCCGCGAGCTGCGCCACCGCGCCGCCGGCGAGACCGGCCGCCGGCTGGCCGAGCCCGACCTCAACTTCACCGAACGGGCCGGCCGGACGAGCGGCCGACCGGCCCTGCGCCGGGTGCTGCGGCGCGAGCAGGAGAACCTCGCCGAGACACTGCACGCGTTGCAGTCCAACGGATCCCTGGAGCTGGCGGCCCAGGCGATCCTGGCCGGCCGGCGCCGCTGGGTGTTCGGCGACCTGAAGTCCACCGGGTACGCCGCGCTGTTCGCCACCGACCTCACGGCCGGCCTGCGCGACGTGCACCTGATCCAACCGAGCAGCGCCTCGGCGCTCACCGCACTGGCCGACGCGCACGCCACCGACACGGTCATCGCGCTCAGCTTCCGGCACTACAGCCAGCTGACTCTGCGCCTGATGCGCGAGTTCCACGGCGTCGGGTGCACCGTCATCACGCTCACCGACGACTACGCCAGCCCGGTCAGCCGGTACTCCGACCATGTCCTGCCGATCAACACCGGCAGCGAGTCCACCACCCACTCACCGACCGCGGTCGTCGCCGTCGGGCACATCCTCGCCTCGCTGGCCACCGCCGGCGCGAAGGGCGCCGCCCGCCGCGCCCAGCGGCGCAGCGAGGCCGCCCGCCGGCTGCAGTGCTACTTCGAAACCGACACCGACCAAGCCGACGCCACACCAGCCGATGCCGCACCAGCCGACATCGAACCAGCCGACACCGAGCCGGAGGGTTCGCAGCTGTGACACTGGCCCAGTTCACCGGACCGGACACCGCCACCGTCGCCGAGGCGGTGGGGTTCTGTTCCCGGCTCATCCAGTTCGACACCTCCAACTTCGGCGGTGGCGACTCGCGCGGCGAGCGGGACTGCGCCGAGTGGGTCGCGCAGCGCCTGGCCGAGGTCGGCTACCAGCCGGTGGTGCTGGAGTCGGCGCCCGGCCGGGCCAACACGGTGGTCCGCATCCCCGGCCGTGGACCGGTCCGCACCCGGGCTGCTGGTGCACGGGCACCTCGACGTGGTACCCGCGGTGGCCGCCGACTGGAGCTGCGACCCGTTCGGCGGCGAGATCCGCGACGGCGCGGTGTGGGGCCGGGGCGCCGTGGACATGAAGGACATGGACGCGATGATGCTCGCCGTCGCGCGCTCGTTCGCCCGCACGGGCGTGGTGCCGCCCCGCGACATCGTGCTCGCCTTCGTCGCCGACGAGGAGGACACCGGCGCGTACGGCGCGAACTTCCTGGTGCGCGAGCACCCGGAGCTGTTCGCCGGAGTGGGCACCGCGATCAGCGAGACCGGCGGGTACAGCATCCACCTGCCCGACGGCAGCCGGCTCTACCCGATCGCCGCAGGGGAACGCGGCAGCGCCTGGATGAACCTCACCGCCCGGGGCACCGCCGGGCACGGCTCCCGTCCGCACCCGGACAACGCCGTCGCCATCCTGGTCGCTGCCGTCGACCGGCTGGCCCGCCACCAGTGGCCGGTGCAGCTCACCCCGACCGTCGCCGCGCTCATCGACGGCCTGAGCCGCCACCTCGGCGTCGAGGTCGACCCTGCCGACCCGGCGAGCCTGGACCAGTTCGGCAACGCCGCGATGCTGGTCCGGGCCACCATCGCCAACTCGGTCAACCCGACCATGCTCGCCGCCGGCTACAAGCACAACGTCATCCCCAGCGAGGCCACCGCCGGGGTGGACGGCCGGATCCTGCCCGGCACCGAGGCGGACTTCTTCGCCACCGTGGACGCCCTGCTCGGTGACCGGGTGACCCGCGAGTTCGCCAACTACTCGGCCCCGGTACAGGCGCCGCACGACAGCGCCGAGTTCGCGGCGATGGCCGCGGCGATCCGGGCCGCCGACCCGCAGGCGCTGGTGCTGCCGTACTGCATGGCCGGGGGCACCGACGCCAAGCCCTTCAGCAGCCTCGGCATGTCCTGCTACGGCTTCGCCCCCGGCCGTACCCCGGCCGACTTCTCGATCTACGACTACATGCACGGCGTCGACGAGCACGTACTGGTGGAGAGCCTCGCCTTCGGGGTGCGGGTGCTCGCCGACTACCTGCTGGCCACACCGCAAGCGGCGCAGGGGGCGGAGGGAGTGGCATGACCCTCACCCTCACCGAGGTCGAGCTGTCCATCGTGCGGCTGGATCTGGTGCACGACTTCGAAACCAGCTCGCACCGCAAGAACCACCTCGAACACATCCTGGTCCGGGCCACCGCGACCGACGGGCAGCGCCACCTCACCGGCTGGGGCGAGTGCGCCTCGCCGGCCCAGCCGTACTACTGCGGGGAGACCACCGAAACCTGCTGGCACATCCTGGGCGAGTACCTGGTGCCGATGCTGCTCGGTCGCCCCTGGCGGACCGCCCGCGAGGCGGCCGCCCTGACCGCCGCGGTGACCGGCAACAACTTCGCCCGCGCCGGCCTGGACATGGCGTGCTGGGACCTGGAGGCGCAGCAGCGCGAGGTCCCGCTGGCCCACCTGCTCGGCCCGCAGACCGCGGCGCAGATCGAGGCCGGCGTCAGCCTGGGCATCGAGCCGAGCATCGACGCGCTGCTCGACCAGGTGGCCCGGCATGTCGGTGACGGGTACCGGCGGGTGAAGCTGAAGATCCGGCCCGGCTGGGACATCGAGCCGGTACGCGCCGTCCGGGCCGCGTACCCCGACCTGGCGCTGCAGGTCGACGCCAACGGCGGGTACCGGCCGGACCAGGTCGACCTGCTGGCCGTCCTGGACTCCTATGACCTGCTGATGGTCGAGCAGCCGTTCGCGCCGGACGACCTGCTGGCGCACGCCGCGCTCGCGGCCCGGCTGGACACCCCCGTCTGCCTGGACGAGTCGATCTCCTCGGTCGCCGTGCTGCGGACCGCGCTGGCACTGCGCGCCGGCACCATCGTCAACGTCAAGGTGTCCCGGCTCGGTGGCATCGGGCCGGCGATCGACGTCCACGACACCTGCCGCGCGGCGGGAATTCCGGTGTGGTGCGGCGGGATGCACGAGTTCGGCGTCGGGCGGGCGGCCAATCTGGCGGTGGCCAGCCTGCCCGGTTTCACGCTGCCCTCGGACGTGTCCGGTTCGGACAAGTACTACCGGACCGACATCGTCACCCCGCCGATCCGGGCCCACGCCGGGCTGGTCGCGGTGCCACGCGACCGGCCCGGCATCGGTCTCGCCGTCGAGGAGGAGCTGGTCCGCCGTCACACCCTGCGTAGCCGCACGCTGCGCGCCGACCCGCAGCAGTCCGCGCAGCCGGCCGGGTCTGCGCAGCCGGCCGGGTCTCAGCCGGCCGGGTCAGCCGGCCGGGTCAACTCAGCCGGCCGTGGCGGCGCGACAGGCCACCCCAACGGAAGGAGCACCACGATGAAAGTGCTGATCTCCGCGGACATGGAGGGCATTACCGGCGTCACCTTCCCCGACGACTGCGCGCCCGGCCACCCCCGCTGGGAGTACTGCCGCCGGTTCCTCACCGGTGACGTGAACGCCGCGATCGCCGGCTTCGCCGACGCCGGCGCCGACGAGATCCTGGTCAACGAGGCCCACGCCGACCAGCGCAACCTGCTGCTCGACCAGCTCGACGACCGGGCCACGCTGCTGATCGGCAACCACAAGCCGCTGGGCATGATGGAGGGCATCGACCGGTCCCCGGACGTGGTGGCCTTCCTCGGGTACCACACCGGCGCCGGTGAGCTCGGCGTGCTGGCGCACACCTACCTGCCGAACACCATCACCTCGGTACGCGTCAACGGCGCCCCGGCCTCCGAGGGCCGGATGAACGCGTTGCTGGCAGCCGAGTTCGGGGTACCCGTCGTGCTCGTCACCGGCGACGATCTCACCTGCGCCGACGCGGCCAAGTACGCGCCCGGGGCGGTTGGGGTGGCGGTGAAGACGTGCGTGGACCGGTACGCGGCGATCTGCCTGCCGCCCAAGGTCAGCGCCGCCCGGATCACCGACGGCGCCCGCCGCGCGCTGGAGGCCACCCCACAGCTGAGCGAGATCTCGCCGGACGGCTACACCTACGAGGTCGCCTTCGACGCCGCCCACCTGGCCCCGCTGGCCATCCACATCCCCGGTATCGAACGGACCGGCGACCGCAGCGTGCGTTTCCACCAACCCACCATGTACGAGGCGATCCGCTGCTTCCGGGCGCTGACCCGGTTGGTCTCCTCCGCCATCGAGCCCACCTATGGCTGAGCCGGCCCGGCCGTCCACTGTGGACCCGGACCTGCGCGCGGGCCGGCGGGGACCTGGTGGCGCGGGCGCAGGCGTTGCGCGGGCACGCCGTGCAGCGGTGGGAGCGCCTGGTCATGGCGGAGAGCCCGAGTGGTGACCCCGAGCTGATCGGCGTCGTGAACCGGGATCTCGCGGCGGCGTACGCCCAACTCGGCGCCCGGGTCGAGCACGTCCCGGGCGCGGACACCGAACACCTGGTCTGCCACTGGCCCGCCGGCCCGCCCGCCGGCGCGCCAACAGGTGGCGACCCGGCGACGGACGGGCACGTGCTGGTCATCGGCCACTCGGACACCGTCTTCCCGCGCGGTACCACTGCCCGGCAACCGTTCCGGATCGCGTCGGACGGCGACACCGTCACCGGCCCCGGCGTCTACGACATGAAGGGCGCGCTGGTCGCCGTCGAGCTGGCGCTGGCGCTGCTCGCCGAGGCCGGCACACCGCTGCGCCGACCGGTCCGCCTGGTCGTGGTGGGTGATGAGGAGGTCGGCAGCCCGGACGGGCAGCGGCTGGTGGCGGCCCACTGCCGAGGGTGCCGTGGCGGCCCTCGGACTCGAGCCGCCACTACCCGACGGTGGCCTGAAGACCGGGCGGCGCGGGGTGGCCCGGGTGCAGTTGACCGTCGAGGGGCTGGCGGCGCACGCCGGGCTCGACGCCGCGCTCGGCGTCTCCGCCATCGACGAACTCCTCGACCAGCTCCTCGCCCTGCGCGCGGTCGGCCCCGGCCCGCCGGAGGCGTCGCTCAACGTCGGCACGATCGGCGGCGGCACCCGCGCCAACGTGGTGGCCGGGCAGGCCAGCGCCGAGCTGGGGCTGCGCTTCGGCACTACCGAAGCGGAGCAGGCGCTGTTGGGCGCCTGCGAGGCGTTGACTGCGATCCGGCCGGGTGCGGTGCTACGGACCCGGCGGCTGTCCTACCGGCCCGCGTGGCGTGCCGACCCGGGCAACCCACTCGCCGCCGAGTTGGTCGCGCTCGCGGCCGGGCTCGGCATGTCCCTGTCGACAGGTCCCTCCGGTGGGGCCGGCGACACCAACCTGACCGGGGCGCGTGGCATACCGACGGTGGACGGGCTCGGCCCGGCCGGCGCGGGCGCCCATGCTCCGGGCGAGTACGCATCGATCGGTTCGTTGCTGCACCGGGCAGCGCTGCTCGCCGCGTACCTGAGCTGAGTGCCCCGCCGGCTCGCCGGCGGCGGGGCGCACGGTGGCACCGCGGACCGTCTGGACGGACGGTCCGCCCGAAGGTATGCCCGGTGTTGTGGATTTCGAGCGCGAAGGAGTGCAAGCGGACGCGACAAGCCAGTGTAAAACCTTGTGAAATCTAGTGGAGTGCTGTTGACGCCGCCGATTCTCGGCGGGAAGGTATCCGGTATCACCCATCCTCGATCGGAGGTCCGATGGCCCCGTCCAGGTCCCCCCACCGCATCCGTGCCGTCACCGCCGCCGCCCTCGGGATCATCGTGATCGGCTCCAGCGCCGCGACCGCCGCGTACGCCGACGCAGCCGGCCCCCGTCCCGGCAACAGTCCTATCTGGACGCCGCCGCCGCGACCGGCGTGCCGGTCAGCGTCCTGCTCGGCGTCTCCTACCTGGAGTCGCGCTGGGACACCAACGGCGGTCGGCCGAGCGTGAGCGCCGGCTACGGCCCGATGCACCTCACCGACGCGGCCTACGTGGACACGCTGCCCGATCCCGGGGCCGCGACCCTGGACCCGCAGGCGGATCCGCGCGGCGACGACAGCCGCGCGCCACTCGCCCCCGCCACCGTGGCACCGGCCGACGTGCCGCCCGCCGCTGCGATGCAGACCCTCGACGCGGCCGCCGCCCTGACCGGACTCGACAAGGCGGCACTGCGCTCCGACCCGGCCGCCAACATCCGCGGCGGTGCCGCGCTGCTCGCCGAGCTACCAGCGCGACCTCGGCGCGCCGGTGAGCACCGACATCGCCCAGTGGTACGGCGCGGTGGCCCGGTACGCCGGCGCGACCGACGCCGACGGCGCGGCCGACTTCGCCGACGAGGTCTTCGCCACCATCGCCACCGGCGCCGGGCGCACCACCGACGACGGGTACGCCGTGCGCCTGCCGGCCACCGCCGTCAACCCCGTCCGCAGCTGGCTCGACCGGCTCGGACTCGGCCGGCTGACCCGGCCGGACGGCCTGGAGTGCCCGCTCGACGTGTCCTGCGAATGGGTACCGGCGCCCTACCAGGAGACCGGCGGCGGCGACTACGGCAACTACGACCTCGCCAACCGGCCGAAGCAGCCAGCAGATCGACTACATCGTCATCCACGACACCGAGGGCAGTTACGCCACCGCGCTGCAGCTCGTGCAGGACCCGACCTACCTCGGCTGGCACTACACCATCCGCTCCTCCGACGGGCACATCGCCCAGCACATCCAGACGAAGAACGTCGGGTGGCACGCCGGCAACTGGGACATCAACGCCCGGTCGGTCGGCATCGAACACGAGGGGTACGCCGCGGCGCAGGGCGCCTGGTACACCGAGGCGATGTACCGGGCCTCGGCGAAGCTGGTGCGCTACCTGGCACTGCGGCTGGGTGTCCCGCTGGACCGTCAGCACATCCTCGGCCACGACAACGTCCCCGGCACCACCCCCGCCACCGTCGCCGGCATGCACTGGGATCCCGGCCCCTACTGGGACTGGTCGCACTACTTCGATCTGCTCAAGGCGCCGTTCCGGGCGCTCGGCAGCGGCCGGAACGGCCTGGTGCAGATCGACCCCGACTACACCACCAACCAGCCGGCCTACACCGGCTGCACCGGGGCGTCGAGCAACCCGTGCCCGGCACACGGCTCCTCCGAGGTGATCCTGCGCAGCGCGCCCAGCGCCACCGCGCCGCTCGTCACCGACCTCGGCCTGCATGCCGGCGGCACACCGCAGACCATGGTGGTCTCCGACATGGGGGCCAGGGCCAGCGCCGGCCAGGTCTACGCGGTGGCCGACCGGCAGGGCGACTGGACCGCCATCTGGTACCTCGGCCAGAAGGCCTGGTTCTACAACCCGTCGAGCGCGCCCGCTGCCCATTCGACGATCGGGTTCGTCGCGGTGCCCAAGGCGGGTAAGGCGAGCATTCCGGTCTACGGCCGGGCGTACCCGGAGGCCGCCGCGTACGACGGCACCGGGGTGCCGGTGCAGGCGCTCGCCCCGTTGCAGTACACCTTCGCGGCCGGCCAGCGCTACGCCGTCGGCGGCGTGCTGCCCGGCCAGTACTACCGCGCCACCACCTTCGACGGCTCCAGCCCCGGTGACTGGACGGTCATCCAGGGCGCCATGAAGTACGTCGAGATCCAGTTCGGTCACCGCGTCATGTTCGTCAACCTCGCCGACGTCGACATCATCCCGGCCGCGCTGGGGGCGGCGCACTGAACCACCCGCACCACCACAGCACCACAGCGCCATCGGTGCCGGCGTTCCCGTCCTCCTCCCCGGACGGGAACGCCGCACATTCCCTGTCCAGCTTGGGTTTCCGTTCCAGGAGGTCGCCGTGCCCGAACCGGTAGCCGCGCCGCAGCCGGCGCGCCCGGAGCCGTACCTGGTGGTACGGGACCTCACCGTGCGCTTCGACACCGAGGACGGCGTGGTGCGCGCGGTGAACGGGATCTCGTTCGCCGTCGAACCGGGGCGCACGCTCGGCATCGTCGGCGAGTCGGGCTCCGGGAAGAGCGTCACCAGCCTGGCGGTGCTGGGCCTGCACAACCCGGCGCGCACCACGGTGGCCGGGCAGATCAGCATCGGCGGCCGGGAGATCGTCGGCCTGCCCGACGAGCAGGTACGCCGGCTGCGTGGCCGGGACGTCGCGATGATCTTCCAGGACCCGCTCTCCGCGCTGCACCCGTACTACACCGTCGGCCGGCAGATCACGGAGGCGTACCGGGTACACCATCCGTCGGTCGGGCGGGCCGCCGCGCGTACCCACGTCGTCGGCATGCTCGGCCGGGTCGGCATCCCGCAGCCGGAACGGCGCTTCACCCAGTACCCGCACGAGCTCTCCGGCGGCATGCGCCAGCGGGTGATGATCGCCATGGCGCTGATCAACAATCCGACCCTGCTCATCGCCGACGAGCCGACCACCGCGCTCGACGTGACCGTGCAGGCGCAGATCCTCGACCTGCTGGCCGACCTGCAGGCCGAGTTCCACACCGCGATCGTGCTGATCACCCACGACCTCGGGGTGGTCAGCCGGGTCGCCGACGACGTGCTGGTGATGTACGGCGGCCGGGCGGTCGAGCAGGGCGCCGTCGAGCAGGTGCTGCGCCGCCCGCGCCACCCGTACACGTGGGGTCTGCTGGCCAGCGTGCCGACGCTGCGCGGCGATCCGGAGGCAGATCTGGTGCCGATCAGCGGCAGCCCGCCCAGCCTGATCCGGTTGCCGTCCGGCTGCGCCTTCCACCCGCGCTGCCGCTACGCGTCGTTGAACGACGGCCGCAGCGAAGACGAGGTGCCGCAGTTGCGACCAGTCGACGAACCCGGCCACCTGGTCGCCTGCCACCTGCCCGATGCCGACCGGATCCGGCTGTTCGAGCAGGACTTCAGCCAGACGGGAGTCGGGCGATGATCGTCACGCAGCGCACGCCGCAGCCGGCGTCCGCGCCCCTGCTGGAGGTGGCCGGCCTGGCCCGGCACTTCACGCCCGCCGGCCGGCTGCGCTCAGGCGTCACCGTGCGGGCCGTCGACGGCGTCGATTTTCAGGTGTACCCGGGGGAGACGCTCGGCCTCGTCGGCGAATCCGGCTGTGGCAAGACCACCACCGGCCGGATGCTCGTCCGGCTGCTGGAGCCCAGTGCCGGCACCATCCGCTTCGACGGGCGGGACATCACCCACCTGCGCGGCCGGGCCCTGCGCCCGTTGCGCCGGCAGTTGCAGATCGTCTTCCAGGACCCGTACTCGTCGTTGAACCCGCGGCACACGGTCGGCAAGATCGTCGGGATTCCGTTGCAGGTCAACGAGATCCGCCCGGCCGGCGGGGTCAAGCAGCCGGGTCCAGGAGCTGCTGGAGCTGGTCGGGCTCAATCCCGAGCACTACAACCGCTACCCGCACGAGTTCTCCGGCGGGCAGCGCCAGCGGGTCGGCATCGCCCGCGCGCTGGCCCTGCAACCCCGGCTGATCGTGGCCGACGAGCCGGTCTCCGCGCTCGACGTGTCGATCCAGGCGCAGGTGGTCAACCTGCTGCGTACCCTGCAGCGGGAACTGGACCTGGCTTTCGTCTTCATCGCCCACGACCTGGCCGTGGTGCGGCACTTCAGCCACCGGGTGGCGGTGATGTACCTGGGGAAGATCGTGGAGATCGGCGACCGCGACGACATCTACCTCCGACCGCAGCACCCTTACACCCGGGCGCTGCTCTCGGCGGTGCCCGACGTCACCCAGATCGGCCGGGGAGCCGCAGCGGATCCGGCTGACCGGCGATGTGGCCCAGCCCGGCGGCGAGCTGACCGGCTGCCGCTTCCGCAACCGCTGCTGGAAGGCCCAGGACCGCTGCGCCACCGAGGAACCGGCACTCGTGCAACGTGACGACGGCGCCCAGTTGACCGCCTGCCACTTCCCGGAAAGTCAACCCACATGAGCGCCCGACACCCGTACCGCGAAAGGAGGTGGACCCGATGAGCCTGTCGCCGGTGGAAGGCGTGGCACTGGCCGAATTGGGCACATCCACCGAGCCCTCGGCGCCGCCCGGCGCGGAGTTCGTCGGCCGGTCGCCGGGGCAGCTGGCGTGGGCCCGGCTGCGCCGCGACCGGACGGCGATGATCAGCGGGGTGACCGTCGTTGTGCTGTTCGCGCTGGCGCTCGCCGCCCCGCTGGTGGAGTGGCTCTACGGCGTCCGCCCGGGGGCGCAGTACCAGTCGTCGCTGGACTCCTACGGCATGCCACTGGGCTACGCCGGCGGGATCTCCGGGAGCCACTGGTTCGGCCTGGAGCCCGGACTCGGCCGGGACATCTTCATCCGGCTGATCTACGGGCTGCGCACGTCGCTGTTCATCGCGCTCGCCGCCGCGGTGATCACCACGCTGATCGGCGTGCTGGTCGGGGTGCTCGCCGGGTATCTGGGTGGCTGGATCGACGCGGCCATCCTCTGGATCACCGACTTCGCCCTCGCAATGCCCTTCCTGATCACCGCACTGGCGGTGATCCCCACCCTCACGTTGCGCTTCTACGGCCCGCGCGACGCCGAACCGGCGATGTTCCGGGTCGCCATCATCATCACCGTCTTCGCCATCTTCGGCTGGACCGGCACCGCCCGGCTGGTCCGCGGCCAGGTGGTGTCGCTACGCGAACGGGAGTTCGTGGAGGCGGCCAGGGCCAGTGGCGTGGGCCTCGGGCACATGCTCTTCCGCCAACTGCTGCCCAACATCTGGGCGCCGATCCTGATCTCCTTCTCGCTCGCCGTGCCGTCCTACGTCACCGGCGAGGCGGCGCTGTCGTTCATCGGCATAGGCATCGTCGACCCCACCCCCGACCTCGGCTGGATGATTTTCCGGAGCCTGTCGTACGTCCAGACCGACCCCACCTACGTGCTCTTCCCCGGCGTCACGGTCTTCGTGCTCGTGTTCGCCTTCAACCTTTTCGGTGACTCGCTGCGCGACGCGCTCGACCCGAAGTCCTCCCGGTGAGGTCGCCGTGCTGCGATTCCTGATCAAGCGGATCCTCTCCGCGGTGCTGGTGCTGATCGCGGTCAGCATCCTGAGCTTCCTGATGTTCTTCGGGCTGCCCCGCGATCCGGTGACCGCGATGTGCCCGAAGAACTGCAACGCCGAGCGGCAGGAGCGGGTACGCGAGGAGTTGGGCCTGCGTGACCCGCTCTACATCCAGTACGGCGGGTACATGAAGGGCATCTTCGTCGGCCGCGACCTGGGCAGCGCGCTCGGTGGCCGGTGCGACGCGCCGTGTCTGGGCTACTCCTACGTCAACAGCGAGCCGGTCACCACCACCATCGGCCGGGTGCTCCCGGTGACGCTGAGCATCGTGATCCCGGCCGCGGTGCTGTGGCTGGGTTTGGGCATCGGGCTCGGGATGATCTCGGCGCTGCGCCGGGGGACGGTCTTCGACCGGCTGGCGATCGGCTTCTCGTTGACCGGCGCGTCACTCCAGCTCTACTTCGTCGGCGCGCTGCTGCTGCTGCTCTTCACCTACACCCTGCACCTGGCTCCGGTGCCGCGCTACACCCCGATCCTGGACAACCCGCTGCACTGGGCGAGCGGGCTGGTACTCGCCTGGGTGGCGCTGGCCTTCCTGTTCGCCGCGATCTACGCCCGGCTGTCCCGGGCGCAGATGCTGGAGACGCTGTCCGAGGACTTCGTGCGGACCGCCCGCGCCAAGGGTCTGCCGAAGTCCACCGTGTACGGCCGGCACGCGCTGCGGGCCGCGATCACCCCGATCGTCACCATCGCCGGACTCGACGTCGGCGGCGCGCTCGGCGGCACCTTCATCACCGAGATCACCTTCGGGCTGCAGGGCATGGGGCGCACCGCCTGGGACGCGGTCCGCCTCGGCGACCTGCCCACCATCATGGCCACGGTGCTGATCTCCGCTGTCTTCATCGTCGTGGCCAACATCGTGGTCGATGTGCTCTACGCCTTCATCGACCCCCGGGTGCGGCTGGGCTAGCCCAACCGTCCGTTCCACAACCGAAATCACTGCGAAGCCGGATTACTGCGAAGCCGGATTACTGGATGAAGAAGGAGAAGGCATGCGACTACGAGCTGCGGCCGCCATCGGCGGTGCTCTCGCATTGGTAGTTGGTCTGGGCGCCTGCACCAAGAACACCGGTGACGACGACACGGTCGAGCACAACCGCAAGACCACCGGTGTGATCGCCACCGACCCGAAGGACTCGCTCGGCCCGGCAGCCGAGGTGCCCGGCGCAGCCAAGGGCGGGACGGTCACCATCCTGCGACCCACGAAGATCTCGCACCTGGACCCGCAGCGGACCTACTCGTTCGCCGGCCTGGAGAACGCGCCACTGTTCTCCCGCTTCCTGACCACCTGGAAGCAGGACGGCAAGGGCGGCCTGACCCTGGTCGGCGACCTGGCCCAGACGCCCGGCGAGGACGTCAGCAAGGACTGCAAGACCTGGAAGTTCACCATCAAGGACGGGGTGAAGTTCGAGGACGGCAGCGCCATCACCTCCAAGGAGATCGCCTACGGCATCGCCCGCTCGTTCGACCCCGACCTCACCGGCGGCCCGACCTACCTGCAGGAGTGGCTGGCCGACACGGCGCAGTACGACACCAAGTGGGACTTCAAGACCCACAAGGACAGCCTGCCGCCCGGCCTGACCACGCCGGACGCCAAGACGCTGGTCTTCACCTTCGCCAAGGCGCACTGCGACCTGCCGTTCGCGGTGTCGCTGCCGTCGACCGCACCGCTCAAGCCGGAGAAGGACACCGGCGTCAACCTCGACCAGGCGCCGTTCTCCTCTGGCCCCTACAAGGTCACCAAGAACGTCGCCGGGGTGGAGTTGGACCTGGAGCGCAACACCTACTGGGACCCGGCCACCGACCCGGTCCGCCACCAGTACCCGGACAAGTTCGTGTGGTCCTACGGCGGCGCAGCCGAAGCGTCCGCCAACCGGGTCATCAGTGACGGCGGCGCCGACCAGAGCGCCCTGGCCTTCGGCGGCATCCCGTCGGCGCTGACCGCCAAGGTTGCCGGCGACGCCTCGTTGAAGAGCCGGACGCTGCTCGAGCCGGCGCCCAACGCCAGCCGGCTCACCATCAACATGCAGCGGGTCACCGATCTGTCCGTGCGGCAGGCGCTCAACTACGCCATCGACCGGGACGGCCTGGTCAAGTCGCTGGGCGGCGCCACCGTCGCCACCCCGCTGACCACGCTGATGCCACCCAGCACGCTCGGCTACCAGGCGTATGACGCCTACCCGGCCGGCGCGACCGGCAACATCGACAAGGCCAAGGAGTTGCTGGCCGGCAAGACGCCGGAGCTGGTGCTCGGGGTGGCCGACGACGACGCCGAGACCGGTACCCAGTTGAAGAACAACCTGGAGAAGGCCGGCTTCAAGATCACCGTGAAGTCCATTCCGGCCGACTCCAAGCTCGACGACACGAAGAAGAAGGACAACCCCTGGGACCTCTACGTCGACTCCTGGGCGGCGGACTGGCCCAGTGGCGCCTCGATCATCCCGCCGCTCTTCGACGGGCGCGGAATCAAGGCCGAGGGCAACAGCAACACGTCCTTCGTCAACGACCCGTCGGTCAACTCCGACATTGACCGGATCCTCGCCATGGACCCGGCTGCCCAGGGCGCGGAGTGGGCGAAGCTGGACAAGAAGATCATGACCGACATCGCCCCGGCGGTGCCGCTCTTCACCGACGTCGCGTTCTACCTCACCGGCTCGAAGCTCGGCGGCATCTACATCGACACCGTCTTCGGGTACCCGGCGTTCCTCAACGCCTACGTCAAGACCAGCTGACCGCGCACCACGACACACCGGCGGCCGCCCCACCCCTGGGGCGGCCGCCGGCTTTCACCAGACCTGGCGCTCGGGCAACGGCAACGTCTCGGTACGGGCGGGTCGCCGTGCGTCGGCCGGCGCAGCCCCGGCCGGGCACGGACGGTCATCCCGCGCCGTCCACGGTCGGGGCGGGGTCGCTGGACAGGCGCAGGTACCAGCGGCCGTCATGCCGGAACGCCTGGAACTGTCCGGCCGTGAAGTCCACGAACCACAGGGCGGTCAGGAAATCCATCGGGCCACTGACCGGCTGTCGGGCAGCGGCGCCGCCCGGACCGGGTCGGCCGGTCCCCCCGCCCGGCTGACCGGGCCGGCCCGGCGGGGGCTGCTGGCTGCGCCGACGTAGCCGCCACCACCCGGCACGACCGGACAACCCGATCACCTCCATCACGGGACCCGCCGAATTCGGGTGCGCACACCGGCCTCCGATCACCTCGACCGACCAGCACCCAGCGCGGATTGTTGGCGCTTTCCGGGTGTAGATCCGGGCATTACCGGCACTCTATGCTTGCCAAATGCGTCGATAGAGATCGATTGCATCGCAAACCTTCCGCGCAACGGACGAGGGTGACCATGGCTGCCGACATCGGCGTCCAGCGCATGCTGGGCTGGCTGTTGCGGTCCAACCGATTACTCGCCGACGTCGATCCCCGGCTGCGATCCGGCAAGGAGTTCGCCCGGCTGTTCCGCCGGACCGGCGAGGGTGACCTGGCCCCGTCCCAGGTCACCCGCTGGGAACGCGGCGACACTGCGGTGAGCCGGAACGTCGTTCGACGCTACGAGACCATGCTGGGCCTCGCGCCCGACTCGTTGGTGACCGTCGGCGACGCGATCCGCCGGGCTGACCGGACGCACACCCGGTCAGGCAGCCGGATCTGGAACGCGCCCGCCCGGTCCCGGCCGGACGCGGCGCCGGGCGACCACACCGAGCTGTACGAACTGCTGGAGCTGGCCGGCACCGGGCAGCCGATGGACGGTCTGCGCTGGTCGACCCTTGGCGAGCTGCTGCAAGGTACCCCCGATCTGCTGCTGTTCCCCGCCACGACCTGGGACGCGGTGTCCGGGCGGCTGCTGGCCGAGCTGGTCGTCGCCGACCATCGCGAGTGGCTGCTGCGCCAGGAGGCGATGAGCAAGCTCGTCGAACATCCGGTCGGCGCCAGGTACGCGATCAACCAGTGCATCGATCTCGTCCGGGACCGGCACTCGCCCGCTGTGCTCGAGCCGATGTCCCTGCTGGATGTGACCCGACACCCGGCGGCGAACCGCTACCTGCTCGCCCAGCTCGCCGAGCCGGACGACGAGCGGGCCCTGCATGCCGCGGCGCTGACGATCAGGCAGAAGGCGCTGCGCGGCCACTTCGATCCGGGCCAGCTGTCAACCATCGCGACGGTGGCCGGCCGCCGGGCCGGCGACGGGTGGGCCGGCGCCCCGGTTTCCGCGAGCCTGTCCGAGCTGGGCACAGCGATGGGCCGGTCGGCCGCCGCCCCGTCGGCCGGTGGACGGGTGCGGGCCGTCCATCCGGTGAGCAGCAGGGTGGCGGCACGTGCGCTGGGCGAATTTCCCGACGCGCGCGAGGACGAGTTGCTGCCGTACCTGGTCGATGAGGCGGTGTTCGACCCTGATTCGGAACGGCGGATGCTCGCGGCCATGTGCCTGGCTGCCACGCCGTACCAGGCTCCGATCGCCGGAGCCCTCGTTGAGGAGGTCCGCGGCGACCTCGTGCGCCGGAGCCGACAGTTGCCGTTGACCGTGCTGCGCACCCTGACCACCCTCAGCACCGACGTGCACCGGCCGGTGATCCGGCACATCCTGTCCACGCCCGCGTTCGCGCCTTCACTGCGGGAGGCCGCCGCCTCGGCGCTGCCGCACTGTGCCGGTCGGTACTCGGCTTCGACCTGGCGGGAGCTGCTCGAGCAGTACGGATCGGCCTGGCGGCGGTCACGGTCGGCGCACCTGGCCCGGGTCCTTGAGGGCATCGCCTACGGCATCGGAACCGACGGCCACCGCCGGCTGACCGGGCAGCTCAAGCAGGACGAGCGAATGCCTGCCGAGGTCCGCCGGACAGCGGCGTGGCTGCACCGCACGCGCACCCACCTCCACCCCGGCGACGGCTGAAGCTGCGCATCCCGGCGCTTGCCCGCCGGGCTGTCAGTCGAAGGCCGCCAGGTGGCGCAGGCGGGCGGCGGACAGGTGGGCGCGCATCGCGGTCTCGGCCCCGTCCGGGTCGGCGGCCTGGATCGCGTCGGCGATCAGCCGGTGCTCGCCACTGGTCGTTCCGGATTGCGGGTAAGGGAAGTAGAGCCGGTGGATGTGCAGGTGCGCGTGCAGCCGCTGGATCGAGTCGCTCAGCAGCGGGTTGCCGGCGGCGTCGGCGATCAGGTCGTGGAACCGCGCGTCGAGGGCGGTGAAGGCGGCGTGCGAGCGTCGACCGTCCTGATCGGGCAGGTCGAGCGGGGGTACCGCGGTGGACTCGGTGGCGATCGCCGCCCGTACCGCCTGGTCGGCCCGCTCGGCAGCCCAACGGGCGGCGGCCCCTTCGAGGACCAGTCGCATGTCGAACATGTCGGCGAACTCCTGCCGGGTCAGCAGCGGGCTGACCGTGTACCCGGCCAGTGGCCGCTTGCGGACCAGGCCGTCGGACTCCAGGCGGGCCAGTGCCTCGCGGACCGGGGTGGGGGAGATCTCCAGCTCGCGGGCGAGAGCGTCGATGTTCACCCGGTCGCCGGGCGCCAGCGAGTGCTCCATGACCAGCGTCTTGACGGCTGCGTAGACGTCGCCGACCAGGGTGGTGCGGCGGATCGGGGGGAGCTGGGTGGGGCTTGGCATCGGTCTGCCTTCCCATCGCGGTGCAGTCCGGTAACGGCTCGGTGTCACATGTTCGGGGCCTTGAGTTGAATCTTGACGTCACTGACGTGACCGGGTACACAGCTAGGTATGATCCTATAGGATCCACGATCTGAAGGAAAGGATGCGGTCATGGGACCGTTGGTTCGACTCGCCCCGGCGCCGGCCACGGTGGACGGTGAAACCGTCGTCGTCCCGGAGGTGGCCGGATGAACCCGTTGGAACGGGTGGCGCTGGGACAGACCGGGGTCACCGTGACCCGCCTCGGCCTCGGCCTGGCCCCCCTCGGCGGCCTCTACACCACGGTCGGCGACGACGCCGCGCGGGCCACCGTGGACGCCGCGTGGCGGGCCGGCATCCGGTTCTTCGACACCGCACCGCTGTACGGGTCGGGCCGCTCCGAGGTCCGCGCCGGTGCCGCGCTACGGGACCGGCCGCGCCCGGAGTACACGCTGGCGACCAAGGTCGGGCGGGTGCTGCGACCGGCCGACACCACCGACCCGGCCGGTCGGGACCTGGGCAGCTGGGCCGAGCCGGCCGACACCGTGCCGGTCTTCGACTTCAGCGCCGAGGGGGTACGCCGCTCCTACGCCGACAGCCTGGCCCGGCTCGGGCTGGACGCGGTGGATGTGCTGCACCTCCACGATCCCGATGCGCACTGGCACGCGGCTGTCGAGCAGGCCCGGCCGGCGCTGGTGGAGTTACGCGCGCAGGGCCGGGTCGGCGCCGTGTCCGCCGGCATGAACCAGTCCGCGATGCTGACCGACTTCGCCCGTACCGGCGACTTCGACTGCTTCCTGCTGGCCGGCCGGTACACCCTGCTGGACACCTCGGGCCTGGCCGACCTGCTGCCCGAGTGCCACGCCCGGGGCATCTCGGTGATCGCCGGCGGCGTCTACAACTCCGGCATCCTCGCCGACCCGCGCCCCGGCGCCACCTACGACTACGCCCCCGCTCCGGACGCCCTGCTGGCCCGGGCGCGGGCGATCGGCGCGGTCTGCGAGCGGCACGGGGTACCGCTACGGGCCGTGGCCCTCCAGTTCCCACTCGGCCACCCGGCCGTGGCGAGCGTCCTGATCGGCATGCGCTCGCCGGCCGAGGTCGCCGACGCCGTTGCCATGTCCACTGTGGACATCCCGGGCCAGCTCTGGCGGGACCTGGTGGCCGCGGGGCTGCTCCCGGAGGGGGTACCCACCCCGTGATCGTCGCCGGCGACTCGCACGACATCCGCCTCCCCGCCACGCACGTCGCGCTCTGCGGCGGACCCGTCCCCGTCACGCCCGGCGACGGCGCCGCCGCGGCGCCGCACCAGGAACTCGGCTTCCCGCAACAGCGGTAGCGAACAGGAGAGAGACAGATGGCTGGGTTCCAGGGACTGGTCGCAGTGGTCACCGGCGGCGCCTCCGGCATCGGCGCCGCCTGCGTGGCCGAGTTCACGGCCGGTGGCGCCCGGGTCGGGGTGCTCGACCTCAACCCGGGGGAGAGCGTCTCGACCGGGGTGGTCACGGTGGTCGCCGACGTGTCCGACGGGGCATCCCTGGACGCGGCGATGGCGCGGGTCGCCGAGGCGTTCGGCGGCATCGACATTCTCGTGAACAGCGCGGGGATCAGCGCCGTCGGGGACGTGTCGGCCAACGACGACGCGGAGTGGGCGCGCGTGCTCGACGTGAATGTGACCGGGGTGGCCCGCGCGTCCCGGGCGGCCCTGCCCTACCTGCGCCGTAGCCGGCACGCCGCCATCGTCAACCTGTCCTCCATCGCGGCCGGCGCCGGGCTGGTCCAGCGCGCGTTGTACTCGGCCTCCAAGGGCGCCGTGCACGCGCTCACCCTGGCAATGGCCGCTGACCTGGTAAAAGAGGGCATCCGGGTCAGCTGCGTGGCCCCCGGCACCGTCGACACGCCCTGGGTCGGGCGGCTGCTCGCCCACGCCGCCGACCCGGCGGCCGAGAAGTCGCAACTCGCCGCGCGGCAGCCGACCGGGCGGCTCGTCACCGCACCGGAGGTGGCCGCGGCCATCGCCTACCTCGCCAGCCCGGCCGCGGGCGCCACCACGGGCATGTCGCTGGCCGTCGACGGCGGCCTGTCCGGCCTGCGACTGCCCCGCGCCTGAGCCCGGCGCGGGGGACCTGAAGTTCGTCGGAAAAAAAGTCGCGCCGGGATGTCGAGAACTCGCCCGTGGCTGCGTCCCCGCTCCGAACACGGCCACAATGGGGGCCGTACCGCACCCGAGGAGAACATCATGGCCAAGTACCTGCTGCTCAAGCACTACCGGGGCGCACCGGCAGCGATCAACGAGGCGCCGATGGACCAGTGGACGCCGGAGGAGGTTTCGGCCCACATGCAGTACATGCGTGACTTCGCCACCCGGCTCGAGGGCAGCGGCGAGTTTGTCGACGGTCAGGCGCTCTCCCCGCAGGGCACGTTCGTCCGCTACGACGGCGAGGGGCGGCCGCCGGTCACCGACGGCCCGTTCGCCGAGACCAAGGACCTGATCGCCGGCTGGATGGTGATCGACGTCGATACCTATGAGCGGGCGCTGGAGCTGGCCGGCGAGCTGTCCGCGGCGCCGGGGGCGGGTGGCAAGCCGATCCACGAGTGGCTGGAGCTGCGGCCGTTCCTGACCGAGCCGCTGACCATCACGGAGTGACGCACGGTGGATGAGGCCCTGCTACGGACCCTCACCCCCACTGTGATCGGGATCCTCGTCCGCCGCGGAGCTGACTTCGCGGCGGCCGAGGATGCCGTGCAGGACGCCCTGATCGAGGCGGTGCGCGGGTGGCCGGACGATCCGCCGCGGGACGCCAAGGGCTGGCTGATCACGGTGGCCTGGCGCAAGTTCCTCGACGCCAACCGGGCCGATGCCTTTCGACGGCACCGCGAGGTGCGCGCCGAGGTCGAGCCGCTGCCCGGCGCGGGCGAGGTGGACGACACCCTCCAGCTGTACTTCCTGTGCGCGCACCCGTCCCTGACGCCGGCTTCGGCCGTCGCGCTCACGCTGCGCGCGGTCGGTGGCCTGACCACGCGGCAGATCGCGCAGGCCTACCTGGTACCCGAGGCGACCATGGCCCAGCGGATCAGCCGGGCCAAGCGGACCGTCTCGGGCGTCCGGTTCAACCAGCCTGGCGATGTCACCACCGTGCTGCGGGTGCTCTACCTGGTCTTCAACGAGGGCTACTCCGGCGACGTCGACCTTGCCGCCGAGGCGATCCGGCTCACCCGCCAGGTGGCGGCCAGCACCAACCAGGAGGAGGTCGCGGGCCTGCTCGCGCTGATGCTGCTGCACCACGCGCGGCGCCCGGCCCGGATCGCCGCCGACGGCCGGCTGGTGTCCCTCACCGAGCAGGACCGCAGCCGGTGGAACACCCGGCTGATCGCCGAGGGCGTCGACGTGCTCCAGACGGCCCTTGCCCGCGACCGGCTGGGCGAGTTCCAGGCCCAGGCCGCCATCGCAGCGCTGCACGCCGACGCCCGGACGGCCGAGGAGACCGACTGGGTACAGATCGTCGAGTGGTACGACGAACTGGTGCGCCTCACCGACAGCCCGGTGGCCCGCCTCAACCGGGCCGTCGCGGTCGGCGAGGCCGACGGCCCGCGGGCCGGCCTGGCAGCCCTGGCCGGACTCGACCCCACCCTGCCCCGGCACACCGCCGTGGCGGCCTACCTGCACGAGCGGGACGGTGACCCGGTCACCGCGGCACGGCTCTACGCCGAAGCCGCCCGGTCAGCGCCCAGCCTGCCCGAACGCGACCACCTCACCCGACAGGCCGCCCGGATCAACGCGCAGTTGCGCCGTTGAGCGGCCCCACAGAAGCTGCGGTGGCTGAAACCAGGCGGCCACCCCGGACCCGATAGCCTCACCCCGGTGACCGAGGTAGAGATCGAAGACGCCGCCCAGGAGGCCAGCACCCGCACGGTCATCGTCGCGGTACTGGTGAACCTGCTGGTCGCGCTGGCCAAGGGCGTGGCGGCCGTGCTCACCGGGTCGGCGGCGATGACCGCCGAGGCCACCCATTCGGTCGCGGACACCTGCAACGAGATCCTGCTCTGGGTCGGCGTACGCCGTGGCCGGCAGCCCGCCGACGACCAGCACCCGTTCGGCTACGGGCAGGCGCGGTACTTCTGGTCGCTGCTCGCCGCGGTGGGCGTGTTCGTGATCGGCGGCCTGCTGGCCATCTACGACGGCGTACACACCCTGATGCATCCGGAGCCGCTGACGGACGTTCCCATCGGGGTGGGGGTGATCGTGGTCTCGGCGGTGCTGGAGGGCATCTCCTGGCGTACCGCCCGGCGGGAACTGCGCGCCGAGGCCGACGCCCGCCACCTGGACCTCGGCGACTACATCGCCACCTCGGCCAACCCGACGCCGACCACGGTGTTCCTGGAGGACACCGCCGCACTCATCGGGCTGGGTCTGGCGCTGGCGGCGCTGATCCTGCACGCCGCCACCGGATCCGCGGTGCCCGACGGCGTCGCCAGCCTGCTCATCGGGGCCCTACTGATCATCGTGTCGATCCTGCTGGCCAAGCGGAGCGCCGCGCTGCTCATCGATGAATCGGCACCGGCCGACGTGCGGGAGCGGCTGCGCGCCTCGGTCGCCGGGCACTCCTGGGTCGCCGAGGTGGCTGATCTGGTGGCGGTACGGATCGGCCCGAGCCAGCTACTGGTCATCGTCCACGTGGTGCCGGTCGAGTGCGACACCCGGACGCTGGTGAACGCCATCGAGGAGCTGCGCGCCGAGCTGATCGCGCTGCCCGTGGTGAGTCAGGTGGAGATCACCCCGGTACGCACGGCGTCGGATTGAGCAACACCACGGCCGGGCTGCATGGTGCGGCGCGGCGGCCCGAAGCCGCCGCGCCGCGGTGGATTTTCAGCAGGCGTTGGTACGGAAGTCGGAGACCGCCGAGCCGCTGAAGCCGCAGGTGAACGGCGTGAAGCGGGCGTCCTGCTCCAGGTAGCGCTTGAACCAGGAGACGATCAGCCGGGAGATGGTCGGGTTGCTGCTGTTCGGGGCGAAGTGGCTGGCGCCGTTGAGTTCGACGTAGGACTTCGGGCCCTGCACGGTGTTGTAGAACGGGATCGCGTGGCTGGCCGGCGGCGCGATGGTGTCGGCCTCGCCACCCACGAAGGCCACCGGTTCGGTGATCTCCGGCCACGTCTTGTCCGCGTCCCAGGGGGTGAGCGCCACGCCGGCCTTGATCCGGCCCGACGTGTCGGCCTTGAGCGCTTCAATCGTGCCGCCGCCACCCATCGAGTGGCCCGCCACGCCTCGACGGTTGGTGTCGGCCCGGGAGCGCACGGCGGTGGGCGCGGAGCCGACGGCCCAGTCCAGCGCGGCCCGCAGCTGGCTGCCGCGGCTGGCCGGTTGGTCGAGGGTGGTGTTGGTCTCGATGCCCACGACGACGAAGCCCCACGACGCCAGGCGCGGTCCCAGCCAGCTCAGGCTGGACCAGTAGGCGGTGAAGCCGGGCGAGATCGCGATGACCGGGTAGCTGCCGGCCGTGGTCGGGTAGTAGACCTGGCCGCCGCCGAACCCGCTGACCAGCGCGGAGATGCTCGACGAGGTGACCGCGAAGCTGCCGTTGCCGGTGATGTTGGACGTGGTGGGGGCCTGCCCGATCTCGGCTGCGTCGGCGGGACCGGCGACCGCGACGCCGCCGGCGGCCGCCAGACCGAGCACCAGGAAGGCGCTCACGAGGAGCCTGATCGTTCGTGCTCTGAGCCAGGCGAAACGGTGGAGGACGGACTGCATGGGCTTCACTCCTGAGGACGTAGGAGCCGGCCGGCCGCTGTGGTTCCTGCGCCGGTTGGTACCCCTCAGTCTGAGTTCGATCTTGACCTGGCCGCATCGGGGTATTTACGGGTATCGACGTGATCAGTTCGCGCGCAGTTCACCCGGTGAGGTAGCGGACCAGGTCGACGCGGGAACGGATACCGAGCCGGTGGTAGATGTTGCCGAGGTGGTGCTCGACCGTCCGGCGGGACAGGAACAACCGCGTCGCGATCTCCGTGTTGGTCGCTCCCGTCGCGACCAGATCAGCGATCTGCCGCTGTTGGGCGGTGAGCGCCTGGGCCGGCACGGTGCTCTCGACGCGTTCACCGGCAGCCCGCAACTCGGCGTTCGTTTTCACCGCCCAGCGGGTGACGCCGAGCTGTTCGAAGATGGCCAGCGCCGTGCGCAGATGCTCGCGGGCCGCGCCGCGGCGGCGGACCCGGCGCAGATACTGCCCGTAGAGAAGCTCCGTCCGGGCCCGGCCGTAGTCGCCGCCCGCGGCGAGGTGCTGGCGGAGCGCCTCCTCGAAGTACCCGGTGACGTCCGCGTCGTCGTCCGCGACCAGGGCATGGCTGCGGGCCGTGAGCGCGAGCCACGGCGCGGTCCGGGACCGGTTGACCCAGACATCGAGGATGTAGAGCTTGTCCCGGGCCAACTGGTGCTCGGCGCACCGGCTGGCGGCCTCGATCAGGGCGACCGTGGCGGGTATCCGCAGCACGGTGTTGCCGTGGATCTCGTCGTTGTCGCACATCAGCGGGCGCAGCCGATCGAAACCGGCCCGGTACCGGCCGTCGAACAGGTCGAGCGCCCCCAACGCCCACCGGGAGAACGCCTCGGACTGGCTCATCTCGCCGTCGACCGGGGCCGGCCGAAGCTGGCGCAGCCGGGCCTGGCAGGTTTCCCGATCGCCGTCGAGGGCGGCCAGCACGGCGAGGGTGGCGAGGAAGTTGTCGGCCAGGCTCTGCTGGCCGGTGGCGTGCGCCGCGTGCAGCCCTTCGATCGCGACGGCGGCGGCGGTCTGGTTGCGGCCGATCGCGAACTCGGCGAACGAGATGATCTCAAGCGCCTGCGGGATGATCGCGGCGCTGCCCCGGGCGGTCGCCTGGGCGATGGCGTGGTTGGCCAACTCGTGCGCCTGTACCGGGTCACCGAGCAGGGTGGCGGCGACCGCGGCGCGTACCGACGCGGTCGCGCTGGACAGCTGCGGGGCGAGCGCGATGACCTGGCGCAGCGAGGTCTCCGCCGGGACCAGTTCGCCACGGTAGGACGAGGCCTGGCCCTGGGCGTACGCCTGGAGGAAGCGGGCCTCCGGTCGACCGCCGGGCAGCTGCAACGCGGCCACCTGGTTGGCCAGTTCGATGAAGTCGGTGTGGTGGCCCGCGATCGTCATCGCCTCGCCGGCGAGGATCAACGTGTCCAGAGTCAGCTCATGCCCGTCGCGGGAGAGCACGTTCGCCGCGCCGAGGAGGAGGTCGCGGGCCCGGGTGCTGGCGCCGACGCGCAGTTCGATCTCGCCCTCCAACGCTTCGGCCTGGGCCTGGACATCGGCGGGCAGCTCGCCGGCCCGCGCGCGGTGCAGCAGCACCCTGGCCCGCGAGGGATGACCGCCCAGCCAGGCCTGACGTGCCGCTGTCACCAGCGCCGCCGCGGCCTCGTCAGGGTGCCGGCTCAGCTCGGCCACCCGCTCGAACGCGACCGAGGAGAGCGCCGGCGGACCGGTTGTGGCGGCGTCGGCGAGCAGCCGGGCCAGCCGCGCGCTGCGGTCGTCGGGGGTGGCGGCGCGGTGCAGCAGGTGCCGCAGGCGGTTGGGGCCGACGGAGGTGGCGGCGGCGAGCGCGCGGTGGGCGGCGAGCCGGTCGGCCGGGCCGGCGTCGTGATAGGCGACCTGACGGAGCAGGAGATCGGGGATGAGCACCCGGTCGGCGTCGACGCGCACGACGCCGGCCGTGATGGCGTCGTCCAACGCTGCCAGGTCGGTCGCCGAGTCTGCGGCCGCGGCCGCCAGTTCGTTGACGGTGATCTCCTCGTCCGCCGCGACCAAAAGGGTCAGCCAGCGGGCCGCGGTCGGCAGCCGGCCGAGGCGGTCGCGGTGCGCCCCGCGCAGCCGGCTGTCGGGCGGCAGCACCAGCGGCGGGATCTGCTCACCGCGCAGCTGCCCGGGCGACAGTGAACCGGCCAGGTCGGTGAGGGCGAGCGGGTTACCGGCGGCGATCGCCACCAGCGCGTCCGCGACATCGCCGGCCAGCTGCCCGGGCGCCAGGCTTTCCAGGATGGTCCGGGCGCTGCGGTCGTCCAACGGGCACAGCGACGCCCGGGGGATGCTCCGGTCCAGGGCGTCCCCGCCGGCGGCCGGGTCGGTCGCGAAGACCATGCCGATCGGGGTACCTGCCAGGCGTCTGGCCAGATACGACAACGCCCGGACGGTGGGCTGGTCCAGCAGGTGTACGTCGTCGACGACCACCAGGACCGGACGCGCCGCGATGGCCCGCAACAGTGACAGCGCCTGTGCGGGGATGGATGGGGATTCGATGCCCGGGGAGCCGCCGGGCTGTGGGGACTGTGTCCCATCCGCTTCCGCGAGGCGCACGGCGGGCTCGATCAGCCGTTGCAGGCCGGCGTAGGGCAGCTCGGTCTCGTTCGCCGACCCGGCCGAGGACAGTACGACGAAGTCCTGGGCGGCAGCCTCGGCGGCAGCCGCCGCCAGCAGCGCCGACTTCCCGAGACCGAGCGGACCGATCAGGAGGAGCGCTGCGCCGTCGCCGTCGCGGGCCGCCGCGAGCACCGCGGCGAGAGCAGCCGTTTCGGCTGCCCGTCCAGGTAGCGGCGGCGGCACCGGGTCAGACATGATGGCGCCATTGTCACCGCCCGGACGCGCTATTGATAGAGGAAGACCGATATACCGGCGGCCCCGGGCGCAGCATCCGCAGCCGGCCCGGTTCAGGTCACCGCGCCGGATCGGACCCTCCGGCGGGGGGTAGGACCAGACAGTGCCGACCGGACCGGGGGCCGCGGTGTGGTCGGACCCTGGGAGCGATCTGTGGCCCGGGCCGGGGCGCGGGCTATGGTCGGGATCATGAGCGAAACCTTCCGGCTGGCCGACCGCGAAGTGCGGCGGATCGGGTTCGGCGCCATGCAACTACCCGGTCCCGGTGTGTTCGGGCCGCCACGCGATCGCGGCGAGGCGTTGCGGGTACTGCGCAGGGCGGTCGAGCTCGGCGTCAACCACATCGACACCGCGCAGTACTACGGCCCGGACGTGGCGAACGAGCTGATCCGCGAGGCCCTGCACCCGTACCCCGACGATCTGGCCATCGTCTCCAAGGTGGGCGCGCGGCGTACCGACAGCGGCGGCTGGGCGCCCGCGCAGACGCCTGCCGAGCTGCGGGCCGGCGTGGAGGAGAACCTGCGGGCGCTGGGCACCGAGCAGTTGACCGCGGTGAACCTGCGCCGGATGGACCCGCACGACGGCGCCGCTCCCGACGACGTGCCTTTCGAGGACCAGTTGGATGAGCTGGTCGCGTTGCGGGCGGAGGGCAAGATTGCCGGAGTCGGCGTGTCCACGGTCTCCGCGGCGCAGGTACGCACCGCAATTGATCGGGCGGACGTCGTCTGCGTACAGAACCCGTTCAGTCTCGTCGACCAGCACGACAGCGACGTCCTGCAGCTGTGCGCCGACAGCGGCATCGCCTACGTGCCGTACTTCCCGCTCGGCTCGGCGTTTCCCGGCATGCCGAAGGTGGCCGACCAGCCCGCCGTGCAGGCTGTCGCGGCGAGGCTGAACGTGTCGGCCAGCCAGGTCGGGCTGGCCTGGCTGCTGGCGCGCGCCGACAACGTCCTGCTCATCCCCGGTACATCCGCGGTGGCGCACCTGGAAGAGAACCTGACCATCGCCGACATCCGGCTGTCCGCCGACGACCTGGCCGAACTCGGCTGACCGCGGCCGTCGACACGGCACCTGCGCGGTCCGCCGCCGTCCAGAACTGGCCGCGGGGCCGGCCCGACTACTCGGACCGGCCCCACGGCGGGGCCGGAAGCTGTTGCCGGATCGTCAGATCACCGGCAGCAGGTCACGGGCAGCAGGTCACGGGAAGTTGACGAGGTAGACGTTGTTGACCGCCGAGTTCGCCGGACCGCCGGTGTTGTTGATGATGTGCGAGATGGTGCCGACCCCGCCGAGGGAGACGACCGCCATGTCGTGGAACTTCACTCCACTGACCGCCGGGACCTCGAAGGCGCGCAGCGAGGACACCGCCGGATTGACGTTGAAGTAGCAGTAGCTGCCCAGGCCCCAGGCTTCGAACGTGGTGACATTCGAGGCCACCTTGATGGCCGGGTACCCGTTCTGCGAACCGTTCATCCAGGCGGCCTGGTTGGGCGGGTCGTAGGGCATCTCGTTCTGGAAGAAGATGATCTTCCCGTTGGCGCCGTTCCAGACCACCTCGTTCTTCTGGTAGTGCTCCACGAACAGACCCGTCGCGAGCACGTTGTCGCCGTTGACGGTCAGCCCGTTGTCGGCCGTGTTCACCGTCCAGCCGATGCCGCTGCCGTGGTCGGCGCGCCACGCCCAGGTGTGGTCGATGATCGTGTTGTTGGCGTTGACCACCAGGCTGTTGGTCGCCTTGCCGGCGACCATGCCGCCGATGCGGAAGAACACGTCCTGCACGGTCGTCGGGTTGCCGCTGTGGCTGACCGAGGTCTTCGCCAGGCCGACCCGCAGCAGCGTGTCGGTGTTGGTGGTGCCGGCGTCGAAGAGCAGACCCTTCAGCCGTACGCCGTCCACGTCGGCGACGTCCATCGCGTTGACGCCACCGTCCGGAATGATGGTCGGGTAGCCGATGCCGAGCACCACCGTGTTGGCTTTGGTCACGTGCAGCGTCTGGTTCACGTGGTAGATGCCCGGCGTGAAGAAAATGTTGCAGCCGTTGGCCAGCGCCGTGTTGATCGTCGCCGCGGAGTCACCCGCGTGGGCGACGTAGAAGGTGCTCATCGGCACCGAGCTGCCCGGCGTCGAGCCGCTCGCCCAACTCGGGCCGGATGCGTTGGTACGCAACGACGGCAGGAAGACCCGGTACCTACCGGCCGAGTCGATGTAGAGGTAGGGCACGTCCCGGGAGACCGGCGTGCTGCCGACGTTGGTGTACCGGGGGCCGGCCGCCGGGTTGGTGTTGAAGTTGGTGGCGGGAGCGCCGTTCACTCCCGAGAACACCATGTTCCAGTTGGAGCCGCTCCACGCGCCGAGGTTGCTGTCGCGGGTGTACCACTGCTGCTGTGAGGCGGTCTCGACGGTACCGTCGATCTTCGAGTCGGCGAGGTAGCCGCCGCTGGCCCAGCCGTAGCTGGCCGGGTAGGCGTTGAGCCCGCCGATGATGTGGACCCGCCGCATCGGCGCGGCCTGGGCGACTGCCCAGCGGTCCGCGCCACCGAGCGTGTTGATCGACAGGTTCTCCGCCGAGCGCCAGAAGTTCTGGGTCGCGTTGCCGGCGTCGCTGGCGTTGAACGCGTCCACCGTCACCGCGCCGTTGATGCGTACGTCGTCCGGGTTCTGGCCGACACCGAGGATCGAGGTGTTGAAGCCGATGTTCGCGCCGACCGATGTACGGCGTGCTGCTGGGCTTGAAGATCTCCGCGTCCCGACGGGTCGCGAACTGCGCGGAGAGGGTGTCCTTCTGCGCGTTGAAGATGCTGTCCAGCGAGGACTGGATCGCGGCGTCGCTCATCGAGTGGTCGTAGATGTGCACGTTGGGGCCGAAGTTGGGGGTGTCCGAGTAGGTCGGGCAGGTACCCGTCACCGGCGGTGTCGTCGGCGGCGGTGACGTCGGTGTGGTGGTGCTCATCGCGAACTTCTGCGCGCCGGTGCCGTTGCAGTCCCAGATCTGCAGCCGGGTGCCGTTGGCGGTGGCGCCGCTGGGGGAGTCCATGCACCGGCCGGAGCTCGGGTTGCGCAGCGAGCCGTCGGACTGGGCGGACCACTGCTGGGCGCCGGTGCCGTTGCAGTCCCAGAGCTGGAGCTTGACGCCGTTGGCGGTACCGGCGCTGGTGACGTCGAGGCAGCGGCCAAGCGTGGTGAGCGCCGTTCCGCTCCAGCTCCAGTGTTGGTCGGCGGCGGCGCTCTGGCAGTCCCAGAGCTGGATCGCGGCGGCGTTACCGCCGGTGTCGTCGCCGTTGACGTCGACGCACTTGCCGGCCGGGCCGATGATCGTGTTGCCGGTGACGGCGGCGGAGGCGTGCGGAATGACGGCCAGGCCGAGGGCGGCGGCGAGGCCGGCGAGCGCGGTGAGCAGCAGGACTCTTCGGGACGATCGTGGAGCTGTTCTCATGGGCCTACCTGTCAGAGGAGGGCGCGGCCGCGGCATGCGGCGCGAGGTGCGGCCAGCCGCGGACGGCTCGACACCCGCGCGGACGCGGGTCGTCCCCGCAACCTGCGGACTCCGACCGGACCGGGGAGGCCGGCGCTTGGCCGCGATGGTGCCTGGGGACCGGCAGGTGCGGGTCGAGTTGACGACGGCAGCTGTGGTCCGACTCGGGGACGGGCAGGGCCACATTGGACGGATTTGCCGTTCGTGAGAGCGCTCTCACGGGACTGTCGTCCATGTTGCGGACAGGCGTCAGCGCTGTCAAGTAGTGATCGCCGACGATCAGTGTCGCCGGGGCTGGCCGGTCGTCATATCCGGCAGGCCACCTCGATCAGCGTGCGATTGACGTACTGCGGGCTGATCCGTACCCAGCTCGTTCCCCCCGGCGACGGCTCGAGCGCGGTCTGCGCCACCGTCGTTCCCGCGGCGAGCAGCCCGTTGAAGATGTCGACGCGCCGCCCGGCTGCCGGGGCCTGGGGAGCGCTGGTCACCGCGATCGTGACCGGCAGCGGCGCTCGCGCCTCCACCCGTACCAGCCCCTGGAACCGCCGTTGCGAACGCAGCAGGCCGGTCGGGCGGTTGGGGGTCGAGGGGAGCCTGAGGTTGGGTTGCCTGAGGCCGGGCAGCCTCAAGTCGGGTATCCCCGATTCGGGGCTGACCGAGATGGTGAGCGACCCGAGCCGCAGCGGCCGGTCGACAGTGGCCTCGAAGGACCAGTACGGATCGAAGGTCGTCTGCCCGTCCGACTCGACGGTGGTGCCGCCGCGGGTGTTCTTCACCGTCACCGTCATCACCGTCTCGTCGACGATCGGCTCCACCGGTGGTGCGGTCACGGCGGGCAGCCCCAGTGCCGGACGGAGCAGCGCCATCTCCGCGAGCAGCCGCGCGCTCATCCCGATCGAGTCCACCGCGGCGCGTTTCACCTCGTACCGGGCCTGCTTGAGCCGGTCGCCGCCGCCCAGCCGGCCGGGTACCCGACCGTCCCGGCGCAGCACCGCGGTGGCGGCGTCCTGGTTGTGCTCGCTGGTTCGCAGCGCGTCGAAGGCGTTGGCGGTGGCGTACTCCTCCACCCGGGCGAGGCTGGCCGGCACCGCGTCGTGGCGCCGCAGCCCGAGCAGCACCAGCAGCAGGTACCGCTCGGCGACCGCCTGCTGCAACGGCGCACGCGCGGCGGCGGTCGCCTCGACGAACGCGTCCCGGGCCCGGTCCAGGTCGCGCTCCCGGGTGACCCCGCTGCTGCCCGTGGCGTCGAGCAGGTACCGCACCCCCCGCCCGACGGCCACGCCGTAGGACTGTTCGAGCAGTTCGTCCAAACTGGACTCGATGCGGTCCAGCCGTTCGTCGATCCGCGACTCCGACGCGGCCAGCGCCCGGACCAGCTCGCCGGAGAGTTGACCGAGTTCGTCGACCCCGGTCAGCGACTTGACCAGGGCCATCGCCCCGTGGCTGCCGGCCAGGATCAGCAGCGCCGATATCGGTTCCACCGGGTCACCTCAGCAGACCTGCCGGTTCCCCACAATGTCCCGGCCCGCCATCCGACAGTGATCGTTCAGACCTGCCGCAGCCAGGCGACGAACAGGGCGGCGCCGGCGACACAGAGGACCGCGACCACGGGCAGCGCCCAGGCGCCGCCGGGCTGGCCGGCCAGCCGTGCGGTGCACCGCCGGTGCAGCCGCGCGATGCCGACCAGGGCGGCCAGGCCGGCCAGCGCGAGCGGCACGCCCACCAGGAAGTGGGCGAGCCACGCGCCGCCCCGGCCCGGGCCACCCCAGGAGTGGTTGTACGGGCCGTGGTCAACCAGCCCGTACAGCACGCCGCGGGCCACGAACAACACCTCGACCCCGAGCGGAAGGAACGCCAGTACCCCCAACAGCAGGCCAGCCACCGCGTTACCCGCCACCGGCAGCCCCCGGTCGGGTTGGTCGACCGCTCCACCGAGCAGCCGCTGCCAGCGCTGTGACCAGCGGGCCGCGGCCGCCGGCCGACCCACTGCCACCGCTGCCAGCCCGGCCAGGCTGACCACCGCCAGCCCGGCGCTGTACCCCGACGCCCGTCCAACCGCCCGCAGGCGGCTCCCACTGTGCCCTGTCACCGTCAACACCCTTCCCCGGTAGCTATCTATCGTCCGACATGGGGACTATCGGCGGCCGGCGGCGGCCGGGTCGTCACCCCGTGGCGCTGCATCCGGCGTAACCCCGTGGGGTGAGGCCGTGGTCGTGGGGCTGGTACAACCGGGCTGACCTCGGCTGCGTCTAAGGGGAGGCGACGAGGAAGGCGGCGGTACGGGGGCGGTCAGGCTCCGATGAGGATTACGTGGCGTACGTACGTAGCCGGCTGCCGGTGCTCAAACGCCTGGCGTACCTGCTCTGCGGCGACGAGCACCGGGCCGCGCCCGGAGATGACGGCGAGCGCTGCCGTGCCCACCACGGTGACCTGCGTCGAGCAGCTGCTGCCGATGCCGGCCGGCGCGCAGACCCGCGATGCGATCTGGCACGACGGGCAGCTCGCGGCACTTCCCTCCGGCGACGGTGTCCGGCTGGAAGCCGTCAACTCCTCGGGCACCACGGTGGGCAGCCTCGAAGGCAAGGCCGGGTACCCCGCCACCCAGGTCGCCGGCTACTCCCGCTACCGGACCTGCCGGGCGTGACCGGGCTGCACGTGGTGTCGGTCCGCGACGGTGTCGTCGTCGCCACCGCCACCGCCACCGCCCCGCCACGGCCGGCTCAACCGGCAACGGCCACGGCCGGCTGGTGAGCGACGGCGCGCAGCTCTGGACACCGGGTACCGGCACCGTCAAGCTGCCCCGCGTGACCACCGCCGCCCCGAACCCCGCCGTGCCACCGCGGGCACTGACGATCAGCGACGACGGGCGACTCATCAGCGGTACCGACCCCGACGCCGATCGGCACACCCACGCCGTGACCTGGCAGTGCCGATGACGGCAGGCTCAGCGGCCGCTCGCCCGGCGCAGCGCCGACTCCAGAGGATATGGTCGGACCGGTCTGCGAGGTGAGATGTTCACGCTGGTGCACAGCCCCCTGGTGGGTCCGCTGACCTGGGCTCCGGTGGCGGACCGGCTGCACGCCGCCGTCCCGTCCCTGGTGGACCTGCGACCGCCGTACTGGCGCTCGGTGGCTGAGAAGGTCGCCGCCGCAGTCACCGAACCGACGATCGTGGTCGCGCACAGCAACGCCGGCCTGTTCCTGCCGGTGATCGCGCAAGCCGCCCCGGTCCTCGGATTCGTCATCGTCGACGGCCGGCTGCCCGGGTACGGCGGCCGGATGCACGAATTCCTGCGGCCGATGGTGCGCGACGACGGACTCCTGCCGCCGTGGACGCAGTGGTGGGACGATGCCGACGTGATGGAGCTCTTCCCGGACGAGCGGACGGCCTCGGCGGTCTGCGCCGAGGTGCCCCGACTGCCGCTCGGCTACTTCGAGGAGCAGATCCCGCAACCGCCCGGCTGGGACACCAAGCCCTGCGGCTACCTCCGATTCAGCACCGCGTACCTGGCCGAGGCCGACGAGGCGGCCCGGCGCGGGTGGGCCGTCGAACACCTGCCCGGCGAGCACCTGCACCAGCTCGTGGACCCGGATGCCGTAGCGGAGCGGATCGTCGTCATGACGCGTACCTGGGGCGCGTAGCGATCAGCGGCCGGGTCGACGCACAGCTGCGGTCCGCAGGCTGTCAGGATGGGCGGGTGGCGAATGTCTGGTCCGGTGTCACCATCGACTGCCTCGACCCCGAACGGGTGGCCCGATTCTGGAGCGCCCTGCTCGATCGCAAGCCTGGCCCGTCGCCGCACGGCTGGGTCTACCTCGGCGAGCGGGGCGACCCGCAGCCGCGGCTGGTGTTCCAGCCGGTGGCGGAGGCTCAGGTCGGGCAAGGTGCGGATCCACCTCGACATCTCCGTCGACGACATTGCCCAGGCCATGACCACTGTCGTCAATCTCGGTGGCCGGTTCACCGGCGAGCGTCACGACTACGACGAGGGCGTGGTCGTGGTGATGGCCGACCCGGAACACCACGAATTCTGCCTGGTCCAGTACTACAGCTGACGACGCGCGCTCGGCCGGAAGGCCACTTTGGCAAACGTGCCAAAGCTGGCAGACATCGATACCTGCCACCGTATTGACATGATCTTCGGTCCTCGCGAGGGTTGCTGAGAACGCTCTCACGCGCACTCGCACAGTGTTTCGTCCCGACCGGTCAACGGGTGGGAGCGTTCCAGTTCCCGCTGGATCCGGCGGCGCTGCGCCGCGCGACGACCACGACAACGCCGTGGCCGAGGCGGGTAGCCCGGGATCTCGTCGCCCCGTTGAGGAGACACGATGACCACCGTTCCTGCGCGCCGTCGGCATCGGCGCAGCGTCCGTCTCGCCACGCTGATCGTCGCCCTGGCGGCCCTCGTCGGCGGCTACCTGACCGTCGTGACGCTGACCGCCTCGGCCGCCGACACCCTGCTGTCGCAGGGCCGGCCGGCCACCGCGTCGTCGACCGAGAACGCGGGTACCCCGGCGAGCGCCGCGGTGGACGGCAACGCGGGTACCCGCTGGTCGTCCGCGTTCGCCGACCCCCAGTGGCTGCAGGTCGACCTGGGCGCCAGCGCCACCATCACGCAGGTGGTGCTGCAGTGGGAGCCGGCATACGCCAAGGCGTTCCAGATCCAGGTGTCCACCGACGCGACGAACTGGACCAGCATCTACTCCACCACCACCTCGACCGGTGGAACGCAGACGCTGACCGTCGCCGGTACCGGACGCTACGTCCGCGTCTACGGCACAGCGCGGGCCACCGCGTACGGGTACTCGTTGTGGGAGTTCCAGGTCTACGGCACCACCGGTGGTCCGACCGGCTGTGGGACAACGAATGCCGCGCAGGGCCGGCCGGCGACCGCCTCGTCGACCGAGAACGCCGGCACCCCGGCCAGCGCGGCCGTCGACGGCAACGCGGGTACCCGCTGGTCCTCGGCGTTCGCTGACCCGCAGTGGCTCCAGGTCGACCTCGGTTCGAGCGTGTCGGTGTGCCGGGTGGTGCTGCAGTGGGAGGCCGCGTACGCCCGGGCGTTCCAGCTCCAGGTGTCCACCGACGCGACCAACTGGACCAGCATCTACTCCACCACCACGTCGACCGGCGGCACCCAGACCCTGGCCGTCACCGGCACCGGGCGCTACCTGCGCGTCTACGGCACGGCACGGGCCACCGCGTACGGGTACTCGCTGTGGGAGCTCTCGGTCTTCACCGGCAGCGGCGGCGGCGACAGCACCCCACCCGGCGTGCCGGGTACCCCGACACTGGTCAGCTCCACCCCGAACAGCGCGACCATCGCCTGGACCGCGACGACCGACAACGTCGCGGTGACCGGCTACGACATCTACCGCGACGGGCAGCTCTGCGCCCAGGTCGCGGCCTCGACGCTGACCGGCACCTGCAACAACCTCAGCCCGAAGACGACCTACGGCTTCTACGTCAACGCCCGCGACGCGGCCGGAAACGTCTCCCAGCCCAGCGGCACGCTCTCCGTCACCACGCCGGGCACTACCGATCAGACCGCCCCGACCGCACCGTCCAATGTGCACACCACCGCGATCACCAGCACCAGCATCACCTTGGCGTGGAACGCATCGAGCGACAACGTCGGGGTCACCGGCTACACCGTCTACAACGTGGTGGGCGGCGCGCCGGTGAAGATCGGGGCGTCGAGCGGCGCCACCGCCGGCGCGACGCTGACCGGGCTGACCCCGAACACCACCTACCACCTGCAGGTGACGGCGCTGGACGCGAACAAGAACGAGAGCACCCCGAGTACGCCGGTGCTCGACGTCGCGACCACGGGCGGCTCGTGTACCCAGCCGATCTGCGCGGTGACCCAGGTGGGTACCGACGACGACGTGGTGTGGGGGCTGACCACGCTGCCCGACGGCACGATCCTCTACAACGAACGGGATGTGCACGCCATCGTGCACCTCAACCCGGCCACCGGGGCGAAGAAGACGATCGGCACCGTACCCAACGTGGAGAGCACCGACGGCGAGGGCGGCCTGACCGGTCTGGAGACCAACCCGGCCAGCTTCGCCACCGACCACTGGCTCTACATCATGCACACCTCGCCCACCGACAACCGCATCGTCCGGATCAAATACGACCCGGCCACCGACACGCTGACCACTTCCACCGAGCAGATCCTGCTGAGTGGGCTGCAGCGCAACAAGTTCCACGACGGCGGGCGGCTGCGGTTCAGCCCCGACGGCCGGTACCTGTTCATCGGCACCGGTGACGCGCAGAACGGCGACAACGCGCAGAACGTCAACAGCCTCAACGGCAAAGTGTTGCGGATCAACCCGGACGGCACCATCCCGACCGACAACCCGTTCGGCAACGCGGTCTGGAGCTACGGGCACCGCAACGTGCAGGGGCTCGCCTTCGACTCGCACGGACAGCTGTGGGAGCAGGAGTTCGGCAACAACGTGATGGACGAGACCAACCTCATCCAGCGCGGCGGAAACTACGGCTGGCCGGCGTGCGAGGGCACCACCGGCAGCTGCGGCACGGCCGGCTTCATCGCCCCCAAACAGACCTACCCGGTCGAGGTGGGCTCGTGCAGCGGCATCACCGTCATCCGGGACGTGCTCTACGTCGCCTGCCAGCGCGGTACCCGGCTCTACCGCGAGGTCATCAGCGGCAGCACACTCACCAACTCCCAGCAGCTACTGGTCGGCACCTACGGCCGGCTGCGCACCATCGAGCCCGCTCCGGGCGGTGGGGCCTGGTTGGCCACCTCCAACGGCGGAGACAAGGACAGCACGCCGCACAACAGCACCAACCAGATCTTCCAACTCACCCTCGGCTAGATCGGGGGCCGGGGCGCGCGGTCATCCGCGCGCCCCGGCAGGCCACGAAGCGGGGCCGTCAGTCTTCGAAGCGAAGGCCGCCCGAGATCCAGTCCACGAATGCGTGCCCGTTCTTGAGTACCTCGTCGTGGGTCTGTCCGGAGACCAGCGCCGTGGCGACGGTGTCGATCACGGACTGTGCCGGCTCGTAGCGTTTGCCGATCTCGGCGGTGAGGTCGAAGTCGACCAGCCACGGCCAGTCCGCTGCGGCGGCCCGGTCGGGTACCGCGACCACGGTGCCGGGAGATGGCGGGATGAGAACGAATCCGGCCTGGCGCAGCGGTTCCCGGTGCGGCGTTTCGGCGCGCATGCGCGCCGGATCGACGGCGCCCGCCGCGTACCGGCCGGCGATCCGGAGCTCGAACGCGTGCCGGATCATCGGACCGACCAGGGCCCCGCCCTGGCGGCTGCCGATCTCGTTCATCGCGAGGGTGCCGTCCGGGCGCTTCCACACCTCGGCGTGGAACAGCGTCAACGGTGGCCGGGGCAGCGCGAGCAGCGCCGCGCGCACCAGTTCGCGGGTTGCGGTGCGCAGCGGGTCGTCGGGGTCGAGCAGACCACACACGGTGGCACTGCCGGCATTGAACGCCAGACACGAGGTGATCGTCGAAGTCCAGCAGAAGTCGAAGTCGTCGCCGTCGAGGATGCCGTCCACGTTCAGCATCTCGCCCTCGACGAAGGACTCCACCATCCAGTTGGACACGTCCAGCAGCCCCCGCGACCAGTGCTCGGTGAGCCAGGCGCTGACCTCCGCGGGGGTACGCAACACCGACACCGAGCGGGAACCGGCACCCGAACGGGGCTTCACCACCACCGGGAGTCCCTGCTCCCGCACGAACACCAGGAGGTCGGTCGCTGTCTCCAGCGCCGCATAGTCGGTGACCGGCACCCCGCGACGCCGCCAGTGGTCCTTCATAGTGATCTTGTCCCGGAAGGCGCGCGCGCTCGCGGTGTCCTGGCCGGGTAGGCCGAGAACCTCGCGTAGCCGGGCAGCGCGGAGCATGTCGTATTCGGACAGGGCCAACAGGCGGTCGAAGGGCCTGCGGTCGTACTCCGCGAGTGCGGTGGCCTCGACCAGCCCTGACCGGTCGTAGTCGTCGATCACGAGGACATTGTCGGGCACCGGTCCGGCGCCGACGGCGGACGGTTGGGTGATGATACGGATGCTCGCATCCGCTCCCAACCACTCCTGGTAGTGCATGTGGACCAGCCCGGGCCGGTTGAGTACGAGCACCTCGGTCATTCTGCGACTCCTACCAGTAGATGCGACCGGGTTTGCACGGCCCACCTGGTCAGTGGGCCGACGGCGAACCCGGCGAGCGCCAGGACGGCGCCCAACACGATCCAGCCGGGCCTGCCCCATTGCAGGCAGAGCGTGGTGAGCAGGACGGGGGAGACCGCCCGCACCACCCCGGCCACGAGGTTGAACATTCCCTGGTACTGCCCCTGGGCGTGGTCGGGCGCCAGCCCGTAGCCGAGTTCGAACGAGCCCGCCGCCAGGCCGAGTTCGGCCCAGGCCTGGATCGCCACGCCGACCAGCAGCAGACCGGCCGCGGGAGCCGGCGGCAGACCGGCGGCGGATCCGACAACCGCACAGCTGACCAGGAAGTAGAGGCTCGTCCGGCGCAGCGCCGCGGCGCCGGACACCGGGCCGGTGACGCCGCGGCTCATGCGTACCTGGAACAGCACCACGATGGCGGTGCTCAGCACCATCAGCACCGACAACCACCAACGCGGCGCGCTGGTGTGCGACACCAGCCAGAGCGGCAGGATCAGCGACGTCACGTCGTACTGGAAGGCGAGCACGCCACACAGCAGCGACACGACGAAGTACGGCCTGTCCCGCAGTACCTCCGTCCGCCTGGCGCCGTCCGGCTTCGGCACCGGCTGCACGGCGGGAATCATGAACAGCAGCCCCGCGGCGCACAGAAAGCTCAGACCGTTCACCAGGATCAGCACCGTGTACGCGGCCGCCGTGTTCAGTTGCAACGCGAAGCCGGCCGCCGCGACGCCCAGGCCCATCCCGAGGTTGATGACGGCGCGCAGGTAGCCGCGGACCTTGGCGCGCTGTCCGGGCTCGCTGATCCGGGCGATGAGGGCGCCACTGACCGCGAGCCCGCCACGCTGACCGATGGCGGCGAGGATGACGAGCACCAGGAATGCCGCGAAGGAGTGGGCGAACGGGAAGAGGAACATCGCGACAGCCTGGATGGCCTGCGCACCGATGTAGAGGCCGACCGGGCCACGGCGGTCGGCGAGATAGCCCAGCGGGATGCCGGACAGCACACCGACGAACATCGCGATCGCCAGCCCGGTACCCACACTCGCGACACTGAGCTTGATGACCTGGGTGAAGAAGAGCGTGCTGCCGGCGAGATACAGGCCACTGCCCAGCGTGGTGACGAGGGTGGCGGCCGCCATCACCCGTACCGGTCCGCTCGGCGGAACAGCGGTCATCCGGTCACCTCGACGGACAGGTCGCGCTCGTAGGTATCGAGCTCGTCGACCGAGGCGGCGTCGATGACGAAGGTGACCGCCCGGTCACGGTTGTCGTTGAGGTCACCCAGTTCGCTGCCCCTGGGCTTGATGACCATGACCGTGTGCAGCCGTGGCGGGTCGCCCGGGCCGCCGGGTTCCAGCAGCGGCAGCTCGTCCCCGGCCGCCAGCCAGACCGGGGCGGCGCCGGCCACCCGCACGTCGTCGAGGACTCCCGGTTTGTGTGTCAGGTAGACCTGGCGGGCGGCGCGGACCGGTGCCGGATACCGCACCGGGTTCCCGATCGCGACGTCGAGGATGGCGCCCTCCAGGCGCTCCCCGGTCGCCAGGTGGTACAGCGCGGGGATGCTGCCCCCCGGACAGCGTGCGTTGACCTCCATCAGCACGGCGCGGCCGCCGGCAATCAGGCGGTACTCCGTGTGCAGGATGCCGTCGCCGACCGCGAGCCGCCGTACCACGGCGTTGTTGGTTTCCAGGAGCGTGCGCCGGTCGGCGGCGGCCAGCGCGGCCGGCACGGTGTGCGCCAGTTCCACGAACATCTCGTTGGTACGCTTCGCCGTCACTTCGGCGAAGACCACGGTGCCGCCCTGCACCAGGCACTCCACCGAGAATTCGGGCCCGTCGACGCGCTCCTCGATGAGCATCCCCTCGGACGCACCGAGCGCGGCACGGTCTGCCACCGGGCGCACCCCGACGCCGGCCGATCCGTGCGGTGGTTTCACCACCGCGGGGAACCTGGTCCAGCTCGCGACATCCAGCGATGAACGTGGGCTGTACTGCGACAGGTACGCCCGCTGGAGCGCCTTGTCGCGGCACACCGTGGCCGCGCGCAGCCCGATGCCCGGTGTGCCCAGCCAGTCGGCGAGCACGGCGGCGGTCTGCACCCACTCCTCGCGCAGCGCGCACACGCCGCGGATGCGCAACCCCCTCGACGTCGCCTGCGCACCGTTCATCACCGCGGCTGCCTGGTCCGGTTGTGCCCATACGGCCGGGTGCTGCGTCAGCACGGCCGAGTCGGCGTACCGGGCCGCCTTCGTCTCGGCCGCGATGATGGTGAGCTTCCGGTCCCGCGCGGCCTGCACGAAACCCGGGTTCCACACCAGGGCTGCGGCGCCGCAGACGATGATGGCATCACGCACTGCTACCTCCATGGATGCGTTCGGGAAAGCGCGGCGAGCTAGCGGAATGTCCAGCCGCCGTTGACATGCAGCACCTGCCCGGTGATGAAGGACGCGCCCGGGGAGGCAAGAAAGACGCACGCCGCGGCGACATCGGCGCCGGTGCCGGGCCGGCCGAGCGGGGTCTGGCCGACGATCGTGTCGATCCGCTCCGGTGACCACGATCCGGTGAAGCCGGTGCCCGCGATGAAACCGGGCGCGACCGCGTTCACGGTGATCTGCCGTGGCGCGAGGCCGCGTGCCTGCGAGTAGGTGAGCCCGATCAGGCCCGCCTTGGCCGCCGCGTAGGCCAATGCCGCACTGCCGCTGCCGCCGGTGACCGCCGCGATCGAACTGATGTTGATCACCCGGCCGGATCCGCCGGTGAACCGCGGGAGCAGGGCCTGCGTCATCAGGAACGCGCCCTTGAGGTTGGCGTCCACGACCCGGTCCCAGGCGGCCTCGGCCTCGTCGAGCGGTGTGTCCGGGGCGACCGGTTCGAGGAAGCCGGCGCAGTTGACCAGGGTGTCGACCCGGTCCACTGCGGAAGCCACCCGTGCGACGTCAGCCAGCCGGGACACGTCGGCCACGACCGTGGTGACGCCCAACTCGGACGCGGCGCGGGCGAGGCGGTCCTCGTCCCGCCCGACGATGACGACCTCGTCACCCGCGGCCAGCAACGCGCGGGCGATCGCGAAGCCGATACCGCTGCTTCCGCCGGTGACAACAGCTTTCCTGAGCTCAGACATGATCCTCTTCCAGGTAGGTGAAGAACGCGACGCCGCCGGTGCCGTAGTCGGTGGTCAGCATCCGGGCGACGGCCCGGATTTCCGCCGACAACGGACGGTCCTCCCGCAACGGCGGACTGACCGCAGGTAGCCGGTGCCATGGCGTGCCGGCCGCGGCCTGCGCGCCGACCCGGAACGCCAACTGGGCCACCGTCACCCCGAGGGAGCCGAGGATGAGCGCCAGGTAGCGGATCGCCTCGCCGCAGGCCAGCGCGGCGTTGAGCGCCATCGGCACATGGTCCTGGTTCTGGAGATTGGTCGGCACCGGTGTCATCCCCGCCGGGTAGCCCAGTTGCCGGATCCGCCCGAGGTGCGAGGTCGCGGCGATCTGCACGCCGGCGAGTCCGCTGGTGCCGCCGGGCCGCTCCGCCAGCAGCGGCGCCAACCCGCCGTTGCGCTGTGGGTCCACGACCAGTGCGAGCTGCCGCTCGGCCAGGTAGGCGACCTGATGGACGCAGTGCAGCAGCATCTCGCCGGCCAGCCCGACCGGGGCGGCGTGGAAGTTCCCGCCGTGCAGGACGGCGTCGGCGAGCACGACCGGGTTGTCGGTGACGCCGCCGGCCTCGTCGAGCAACACCCGTTCCTGCAGTTCGAGCTGGTCGACTACCGCGCCCAGCACCTGCGGCGCGCACCGCAGCGAGTACGACTCCTGAAGTGGCCGTGGCGCCGGGCCCCGAGCGGCCGGGGCGCAGTGCCGTGCGTCGGCCAGCTCGGCCCGGATCCAAGCCGCCGCGGTGCGCTGCCCGGCCTGATTGCGGACGGCCTGCAGCCGCGGGTCGTAGGCATCCGTGGCGGCGCCGAGGAGCAGCGCGATCCGCCCGGTCAGCGCCGCCGCCACCCGGGTGAGCAGCGCGAGTCGCGCGTGGTTGAGCAGGGTCACCGACAGCGCCGCGCTGGTGCCGTTGACGAAGCCCAGCGCCGACCGGGCACTCCAGGCGAACGGCGTCAGCCCCAACTCGTCCAACTGCCGGCGGCCCTCATCGGTGGCACCGGCCATCGCGAGTGCCGCGTGGGCCAGCGGAATCAGGTCGCCGCTCGCGCTGAGGCTGCCCTCCGACGGGACGACCGGCGTGAAGCCCGCGTTGTGCAGCGCCGCGAGCCGTTCCCAGTCGGACACGTCCACCGCGGAGCAACCCAGGCGGATCCCGGCGAGCCGGAGCCAGACCATCAGGCGGGTCTCCACGGTGCCCAGCGGCCGGCCCTGTCCGACACAGAGGTGATGAATGAGGCCCATGCCCTGCCCGGCTCCGTCGGGGTCGGCCGGGTTCGCCACCAGTGGCCCGAATCCGTTGGTGCTGCCGTAGACGGGCCGACCGGCAGCCAGGTGGGCGCTCAGGTGCTCGACGCTGCGCCGCATCCGTAGGCGATCGTCCGGCGAGAGCGTCAGCTGCTCGTGCAGCGCGCGGTCGAGCAGTTCGGCAATGGTCTTCACCGCACCGCACCGCCCCGTCCGTCGTGGCCGCGCAGCTGCTCCACCCGGTGGGCGACCTGGATCAGCAGGTCCTCGTGGTGTGCCCGGGCAACGATCTGGATGCCGAGCGGGGAGCCGTTTGTGGCGTGGCCGACGGGCAGGGCGATGACCGGGAGACCGGCGAAGCTGGCCCCGATGGTGAAGCCCGGGTCGCCGCTCGGGACGGTGGAGGTCCGGTTGGGATCCGGCGGCGGGTCGGCGAGGTCGGCATCCAGCGGCAGCACCACCACGTCGACGTCGTCGTCGAAGCCGACCCTTCGTTGCAGCGCGCGCACCGCGGCGAGCCTGCCGTCGGCCACTGCCGAACCGAGGTCGAGCACGGCCCGGGTCGCCGGGTCGTACTCGCTGGTGTCCCGCCCCCGGTGCACCTCGAACGCCTCGCGCAGCAACAGGTCCCAGGCATCCGCGCGGGCGTGCCACCAGGACGGCGACACCGTACGGAACTGGCAGCCGTCCGCCGCCAGGGCCTCCGTGCAGGCGTCGAACGCGGCGCGGACCTCGGGATGGACGGCGACGTCGTCGAGGTCCGCGATGACCCCCACCCGCAGTCTGTCTCTCGACGTCCGGCGACCGGTCAGCGTGGACAGGCCGTGGCGCAGCCAGAGATGGCGCAGATCGTCCACGGTCCGGGTGACCAGTCCGATGCTCTCCATGCTGGGCGCCACCGGAAGCAGGCCGTCCAACCATTCGGTGGCGTGCGTCAGGCGCAGGCCAACCACCCCGCAGTAGACCGCCGGCCAGCGGATCGAACCGCCCGAGTCGGTGCCGACGCCGAGGTCGCAGAAGCCGGCGGCCACGGCAGCGCCGGCGCCACTGCTCGATCCGCCCGAGCTGACCTGTGGATAGTTCGGGTTGCGGCTCGGCATCCTGGTTCCGATGCTCACCTCCGTCGTGGCGGTCTTGCCGATGGTGACGAAGTTGAGCCGGGCAAGGTGCGCCACGATCCGCGCGGACCGGCGCGGGTAGTGCCGGTAGCCGGCGCCCACGCCCAGCCGGGTCGGGCAGCCCGCGACGTCGATGGTGTCCTTGTACGTCACGGTGGGAACCGCGGGCACCCGCTGATCCTCCAGCCGCCACGGGTGCCAGTCGGCGAACGCGCGGACCTGCGGGTCCCGGCTGCTGATCAGGTCGATCAGGTCCGACCGCCAGCGCGCCGCGTCGATCGCACCGCGGGCCAGCAACTCGTCACGCGCGCGTAGCGGCAGGCGGAAGTCGGGCGGAGCCGAGACGGTCGTCGACGTCATCGCGACCGGACCGTGATGAAGGTCGGCGTCTTGCCGGTACGTGGCAGCCGCTCCAACTGCTCCACGATCACCACCCGGAAGCGCTCCGGCATCGAGGAAACCACGTACCCGAGTTCGAGGTGCCTGGTCAGCACCTGCCGGCGGACCCGGTCCGCGATCGACACCGCCGCCAGCCCGGACGGCCGGATCCGCAGCTCCAGCGACTCGTCACCGGTACCGGCCTGCCGTAGCACCAGTTGGGCGGCGGCGACCTCGGGCAGCTCCCGGGCGAGCCCGACGATCTCCTCAGGCGACACCAGTTGGTTCAGGAACTTGAAGTACGAGTCGGTACGGCCACCCACCCGTACCGCCGGCTGCGGGCGTCCGCACCCGCAGACCGTTGGCGTGCCCCGATCGCCGACGGCGTACCGGACCAGGGGGTTGACGCACCGCGGATGGGTGTTGGTGACGACAATCGCCCCGTCGACGCACTCGACATGCTGATACGGCAGGACATGGAAGGTGTCGTCCGGGCAGTCCGGCGTGTTCCAGCCGATCACCCACGTCTCGGTCGAACCGTAGTTGCCCCACACCTGCACGCCGGGCAGGTGCTTGCGCACCAACTCGGCCGTCTCGGCGTCGTAGCTCTCACCCACCCACATCAGCTTGCGCAACCCGGACAGACCGCGCCCGAGCTCGGCACACCGGCCGACCACCTGCCGGATCGTTGACGGGGTGGCGGCGATGCAGGTCATCCCCTGCTTTTCGAAGAAGCCGAACCACTCGTCGATCTCCTCGTCGGCCAGCGGTCCGAACGGGATCACCGCCGCACCGGCCGCCAGCGCGAACGCGTTGTAGAAGTAGTGCGCGGACCAGAGCCGTCCGGGTGTGTAGAGGTTCACCACGACGTCGTCGGGCGTCAGCGGATTCCACTGCGCGAGGATGTCCGCCACGAACATGCTGTCGGGCAGCAGGCTGAGCTTGGGCGCCGACATGGTGCCGCCGCTGGCGAAGGTGTACGCGCCCGCCCGGACGCCCGCGTCGCCCGCGGTCAGCTCGCCGAGGGCGACGGCGAACTCCTCCTTGTCGAGGATCGGCAGGTCGCTCAGCTCGCCGGTACCGTCGGCCAGCCAGGCCGCGTACTTCGCGCGTAGCGACGGGACGACCGCGAAACGCTCGACGACGTCACGGAACGCCTGTCGTGGCAGGACATCAGTGCTCATGTTCCCGGGCCCTTCTCGGAGACTTCCGCTGACCGCACCACTCTTCGTGGCATTTCCCAGTGCGCCAGCAGCCGCTGGCAGGCATCGACAGCTACCTGTGGCTCGCCGGCGTCGACGACCACGTCGTACCACTCGCCGCGCACGTTGTCGGCGACCGGCCGGCAGCTCAACTCGGTGCCCTGCACCGCGTCGCGCAGGCGTAGCTCAACCCATTCGAGGTTCACCCGGACGCCGTTCACCTTCACCAGGCGGCTGTCCCGGCCGAGCAGCCGGTACCGGCGTGCCCCGGTCACCTCGACCCGGTCGCTGAGCACCATCTGCTGCGGCTTCGCGGCGTACGAGCGCCAGCCGAGGCGAGGGCTGTGCACGCGGGGCATGCACTCGCTGCCGACCACGACGTCGTCACCGAACCGGACGTCCGCCGCGAGCGCCCACTCGTCGCCGTCGCCGTACGACCGGGTGCCGATCATTCCGGTCTCCGTCGAGCCGTGTACCTCCGTCAACGACAGCCCCGGCTGCGCCTGCACGACGGCGCCCGCCGTCGGTGGCAGCAGCGCGCTGCTGTGTACCGCGGTGATCCGGTCGAACCGGGCGAGCGCGCGATCCGACCGGCCGAGATGCCACCACGAGGCGGGAATCGTGACCAGCAGCGGGTGATCGGCCGAACTGGGCAACGGCGCGGCCAGGTCGACCTGGTGGACCGGGAGGTCGAGCAGGGCGGGGATCACCGACCCGAACAGGAACCCGTACAGGTGCTCGCGCGGCGCGTAGGTGATCACCTGGTCGACGTCACGGAGCCCGAGCATGTCGATCAGCAGACCGGCCTCGGTGAGCACCTGCCGTCGGCTGCGCCACCAGGTCACCGGCCGCCCGGTAGTCCCCGAGGTGACGAACGGGATGTTGCCGGGCAGCGAGGTGCTGACGAAACGATCGAGGACCGTCCTCATCGTCCGGCGGCGTTCCACGACAGCGACGCCAGCGCCTGGCTGTCGGCGCGCTTGGCTGCGACCAGTTCGGCTATCGCGGTGATGCTGGCAAAGGTCCGCCGCAGATCGTCCTCGACAAGGTCGATCGAGACGCCGAAGCGTTGCTCGACCGCGCCGACCGCGTCGATTACCGCGAGACTGTCGAACGCGGGATGCGCCTCACTCAGGACGACGTCGTCGTCGGCGGGGTCGAGCGTTGTCGCGATGCACTCCGAGATCAGTGCGCGAACCGCGGCGTGCAGGTCAACGTCGGTCATCGGGCCCTCCTTGCTCCAGTGCCTGTGTGCCGGTCCAGTGCTGAGCGCGGTCGATCTGGTCGAAGCGGATGAACACCCGCTCCGGCGGGATCTCCGGTTGCAACGTGGTGGTGATGCAGGCGGCGAGTTCGACCCGGAACCGCGGGCCACGCTCGCGAGCCACGACGCAGTGCGCGAAGGCGAACCGGTCGTCGAGCGGGAACGGCCCGCTGTAGGCGTGGTCGAGGACCGCGAACTTGGTCATCACGTGGTTGATGTCCACGCCGCGCGCCGTGAGCCAGAAGCTCAGCTCTTTGGCCACCCGTCGATGGAAGCGGACATCGGCTATCGGCAGCTCAAAGGTGAAGGTGGGCATCCGCTCTCCTCACAGGTTCAGCCGGGGTAGGGGGGCGGCGGCGGACAGCGCCGTGCCCAGGCAGTACGCCAGCGGACCGCCGTCGCGGCGGAGGAGCGGGCTCCACGCGTACCCGCCGTCCGGCGTGCGGATCCGCTCCAGGAACCGGTCGAGTCCCGGGGTGGGCAGGCCGAACTGCTGCCGGGTCAACGCCACCTGATACGTGGAGACCAGATCCGGTATGCCTCGCGGGACTGCCGCGAACCCGCCGATCGCGCTGGCAAAGCGATCCAGCGCCGGTACCAGGCCGGCGGCCTGCTCGGACCGGCCGAGCAGCCGCAATGACCGCAGGCCCTGAGCTGTCGCGCTGGCCGTGACGGCGCCGGCCGGCGTGGTGCGGAACGCGTCACCCTGGCGGCACGCGGCGACGAACTGCCGGGCGGCCGGCACATTGATCATTGCGGTCGCCGCCGGGCCGAGCAGTTCGGCGGTCTCCACCGCGCAGGCCGTCGCGACCAGGTCCGATGCCCGGCCGTGCCAGAGTCCGAAGCCGCCGTCGCTGTTCTGGATGAGCCGCAGCCAGCCGCCGATCCGATCGGCGTCGAGCGGTTGGCCGCCGACCGCGGCGAGCGCGCTGAGGGCCCACAGCGTGCACCGCAGCTCAGCTCCGCGACCGGGCATGTACATGACGCCGCCCTCGTACGGCATGTGCGCGGCGCGCAGCCAGTCGGCGGACGACAACTTCCCGGCGATGAGGGCGGCGCTGGTGGCGAGGCTGTCGGCCGCCTCGGCCGGGGCCCGGTAGGTGAAGCCGCCGGCGGGGAGTTGGCAGCCGCGGATGAACTCCGCGGTCTCGTCGTCGACCTTCACGCCGAGCGTGTGCAACGCGCCGACCGCACTGAAGCAGGCCCAGACGTCGGGCTGGTCGTAGTCCGCCCAGCGGACAAAGGCGCCGCCGTCGACCCGCCGCGCCATGATCCACTCGATGCACCGCTCGACGCGCCGCGGCCGTGCGTCGAGCGCGTCGAGCGCCCGGACCGCCCGGAAGGTCGCCCACAGACACGCCTGCGGTGACTCGTCGGAGAACCGGAACCCGCCCTCGTCCGCCTGCCGGTCCTGAATCCACTGCACGAGCAGTGTCGCGTCCCACGGAGGGGGCTGAGCGCCGAACGCCATCCGCCACGCCACCGCGGCGTAGTAGCAGGCGCGTACGTCGGACTCCGTGCCGTCCGGGTACCAGCCCAGGCCGCCGTCCGCCCGTTGCAGGCCGGCGAGCCAGTGCCGCAGCGAAGCACGGTCGGGGATCTCCGCGTCGAGGATCTCGGTGTAGCTGCGGCAGGCGTAGTAGGTTGCCCACACGTCGGGGTGCTGGCCCGGTGTCATGGCGAAGCCGCCGTCGCGGGTGGTTTCCAACCAGGCCCGCAGGTCACCGAGTCTGGTCGGGGCCAGGCCCATGTCAGCCAGTGCCTGGGTGCAGTAGTAGGTAGCCCACACGTCCGACGGCAACCCCCGCTGCCAGGCGTAGCCGCCGTCCGGGTTCTGGCAGGCGCGGAGCTGGTCGGCGGCTGCCGACTGCCCGGACCAGTCGGCGCCGAGCCAGGTCAGGGTACGGATCGCGGCGTACGTGCACCACAGGTCCGCCGGCCCCTGCCGGCACCCGCCGTCCACCGTGTACAGGAAAGGAGTCATCAGTCCACCCACTGGACGTTGGTGCGCTTCCAGTTCTTCCGACTGCCACCGGCCTTCGTCACGGCGGGCAACTGCCGGACCGAAACGACCTGCTGCCAGCGCACGTCGACCGCCGCGAATCGGCGGCGCACTTCCGCGCAGAGGTCGTCGACGTCGCCGGTGAAGTCGACATCCTGCTCGATCACCAGTCGCGCCTGGGCGCCGTCGGGCCTGCGCAGCTGGACGACGTACCCGGTGGTGCCGTCGACCTCGTAGAGGATGGACTCGATCTGCTGCACCGAGACGGTCGTCCCGGCGATGGTGACGTTCTCCGACTGTCTGCCGTGGACGGTGAGGGTCGGCAGCCGCAACTCGCAGCGGCAGTCGTCCGCGACGCTCACGATGTCGCCGGTACCGAACCGGACGAGCGGACGCGCGTAGTTGTTGAGCGTGGTGGTGACCAGCTCGCCGGAGTGTCCCGGTTCGGCCGGCTCGACATCCGTCCCGCTGCGAACCTCCAGGAGGTGGCCGGCCAACAGCAGATGCATCCGATCGTGCTCGCAACCGGCGGCGATGGTGCCGGTCTCGGTGCTGCCGTAGGAGACGTCGATCGCGGTCGCGTTCCAGGACAGCCCCAGGCGTCGCCGCAGTGCGGCCGTGCTGACCTCACCGAGCAGCATCAAAGTGCGGACGCTGCTCGCGACCTCGGCCAGCGATCCGCGTTGCTTCAGCAGCCGGGTCCACTGCGACAACACGCCGGGCGCGACAAAGACATGATCCGGGCGGTACCGGGTGAACAGGTCCGCCAACCGGTCCCAGTCACAGATGCCCTGCGCGAACGGGTAGCACCGCAGCAGCGCGCAGCCGAGATTCTCGGCGACGGCGGCCACCAGGTCACCCACCGGCGCGACATCGGACGGGACCAGGGAGGCGACCCGGTCGCCCGGTCGCAGGGTCCGTCCCCAGACCGCGGAGACCGACACCGCGTTCCAGATCATGTCCTCGGCCAGGCGTGGCGTGGCGGTGGGCAGCCCGGTCGATCCGGAGGACTCGTAGTACTTGGCGTAGGAGGTCACCGACTCGCGCAGGAACGCGAAGGGTTCGGCTTTGACCGTGTCCTTCGCGGTCACCGGCGCACCGGCGAGGTCACGGTCGCGAATGGCCGCCATGTCCCGGTAGTACGGGACGTCGCCGAGGCGGTCCCAGAGCTTGTCGAGCTTGTCGCGTTGGCGCTCGCGTACCACAGCCGGGTCGAAGTGACTGCTGACGAGTTCGTCGCGCTCACGTTCCGCGGCGTCGAGTGCCTTGACGGCATCGGAGGTCAGGACGATCACAGCGCCTCCCCGGCGGCTTCACGCTGCGCGTCCAGCGCCGCGTCGAGCACCCGTACTGCTTCGTCGACCATCTCGGCCGTGACGGTCAGCGGCGGCAGCAGCCGCAGGACACCGTCGCCGCGGCCACCCACCTCAAGGATCAGGCCGCCTTCCAGGCAGCGGCGCTGGATCGCGCGGGCGAGGTCGCCGTGGGGTCGGCCGGTCACCGGGTCGCCGACCTCGATTCCCCACATCAGCCCGACTCCGCGTACGTCGAGTACCTCGGGGTGTGCTCTGAGCTTGTCCAGCCCGGTCTCCAGCTGCCGACCGCGCTCCACCACGTTCTCCAGCACCCGATCGCGCTGGACGACCTTGATGGTCTCGACGCCGGCGGCGAACGCCAGCTGGTTGCCCCGGAAGGTCCCCGAGTGCGCCCCCGGGCTCCAGGCGTCGAGCCGCTGGTCGTAGATGAGCAGAGCGACCGGCATGCCGATGCCGCTGAGCGCCTTGGACGCGACGATGACGTCGGGTTCGATGCCGTACTGCTCGAACGCGAACCAGGTGCCGGTCCGTCCGCAGCCGCTCTGCACCTCGTCGACGACCAGCGGGATGTCCAGCTCACGGGTCAGCGACCGGACCCGCTTGACGAAGTCCACGGTTGCCGGGATGACGCCGCCCTCGCCCTGGACAAGCTCGAGCACCACCGCGGCCGGTCGCCGTACCCCACCGTGGGTGTCGAGCATCGAGTTCTCCAGGACGGCGACGCAGTTCGTCTCGCACCCGTCGGGCTGCAGTCCGACCGGACAGCGGAAGCAGTACGAGTACGGATAGAAGTGGACACCGGGCATCGGGTTGCCGATCTGCTGCTTCTGCCCGACCCAGCCGGTCATCGACAGCGTCGCGGTGGTGCTGCCGTGGAAGGCGCCCTGGAAGACGATGATGTCGTCCCGGCCGGTGGCCGTCTTGCACAGCTTGACGGCCGCCTCGACGGCGTTCGCTCCGGTGGGGCCGCAGAACTGGATCCGCATCCGGTCGCGCATCGCCGTCGGCAGCATGCTCAGCTGCCGCGTCACGAACTCGTCCTTGATCGGTGTCGGAAAGTCGAGCCCGTGGATGAACACATCCAGTTGGTCCTTGACGGCCTGCACGACCTCCGGATGACCGTGCCCGAGCGAGACCACTCCCGCGCCGGAGAGGAAATCCAGGTACCGGTTGCCGTCGACGTCCTCGACGTAGCAGCCTTCCGCGCGGGCGATCCCGATCGGCAGCCGGCGCGGATAGCTGCGGGCGTTGGACTCGCGGGCGGCCTGCCGGTCGAGCAGTTCCTGGCTCAACGGGCCGACGGTGTTCGTTGTCTGGCTCAAGTCATCATCCATTCGCCTGGGCGGCCTCGGTGATGGAGCACGGCACAACTGCGCCGTTCGCGTCTGCCGAGACGCGCGCGGAGCACGCACCTCGATCTGCACCCGTTATTCCTATCGACGACGTCTGTCGGCTCGCTGTCGCCGCCCTGACGCCCGGCCGACATGTGCCGCACTGAGCCGGCGAAACCCCTATCCGGGCGTGTGGAACCGGTCGAGATCCGATCTGGTACCGGGTACGACCACCTTCACCACGGCGAATTCGTCGTCGGTGCTCAGGTCGACGAGGAGGGGTTCGACGCCCAGGACGTCGGCGACCGTCCCGCTCAGCCGGGCAAGCTCCGCTCCCACGTCCGTACTCTGCGGCTCGGGCCGCGCGGCAACTTCGGCCCAGCCCGCCGTGGCGGCGACGGCCTGTGGCCGCTCGTCGGTGCCGTGCGCGACGAGGTCGTAGAGGGGCGGCAGGTCCTCGCGGCTGCCCGTGATCGCGGTGAGCCTGCTCTGCGCCGCTTCGGTGACAGCCCTGGACAGGGCCACCTCCGGGGCGCTGTGGGCGCCGAATCCCAGGCAGGTCACCGGGAGCTCCTCGCTCCAGATCCGGGCGGCGAAGCACGGCACCCCGAACCTGTTGGGCAGGTACTCGATGTCGAAGATGGTCTGCGCCGACCGTAGCCGCGCGAACATCGACGCACACGCCGGGTCGGTCACCGAGTCCGGGTCGACGAACTGGCGCGCGTGGCCGTCCGGCCGTTCGCTGACCGCCGCCCGCTCGATGACCTCGTAAAGGGCGTGCAGGGCCGCCTCGTCCAGCGAGTTGCCCGAGGCGAGGCCGTTCGTGCTGCCCCGAAGTCCGATCGGTGCCCAGCGGCGCGCGTCCGGATCGGCCAGGCACACCAGTTCCAGGGGTACCGCGCTCGCGCAGCCGGTGCTCAGGCCGGTTGCGCGGACCCAGTCCAGTGGAGTGTGGTCGCTGACGAGTGCGCCGGGCAGCAGGTCGAGGTCGGATACCCGGTAGGGCAGGCCCAACTCACGGGCTGGGACATGGTTCGCGACAATCTGCGGGGACGCGTGCTCGGCGTGCCAGTGCTCGACGCTCTCCATCGCGGCTGACACCTTGGCCAGCAGCAGCGTCTGCCCCTTCCCCTGGGACACGCTGAGACTGCGGGCCAGCGGCCGGACGGCCAGTGCCACCGGGATGCCGATGGTGTCGAGGCCGGTCACGTCGGCGATCCGGGTGATTCCGAAGCGCGGGAACTGCGCCGTGACGAGGTCGAGGGTCTCTGCGGGTTGGCGGACGCGGTGGGTTCCGGTCCAGAACACCTTGGCCCGCGCGGGATCCGGCACGTCAGGCCGCCGCGCCCGCGGTCGTCGCATCCGCGGCTGTCAGCCGGTGCCGCAGGTAGAAGGGGCGGACGGCTTCGACGGCTTCGACGACCGAGCTGAAGCCCCGGTCGCCGGCGGCTGCTGCCAGCGCCCGGTCGTCGGACACCGCCCACACGGCACCGAGGTGTGCGGCGAGGACGTCGGTGTTCAGGTGCTCGATGTCGTGTTTCGGTCCCCAGCCGGCCACCTCCGCGTTCACCACGGCGGCCTCCGCCACCGCTGTCCGTGCCGCCGGATCGGTGACCAGGTCGGCAGCCGAGGCCAGCAGGTCGAAGGTGCCACGGGGTGGCCGGTATGAGCGGACGAGCACGCGTACCACCGCGGCTCGGGGGTCAAGGGTGCCGAGTTCGTCGGATGTCAGCCAGGCCGCGAGTTGGGCCCGGCTCAGCCGGCGCGCGTCAACGCCGTACCCGGCCCCGACGGCCAGTGCGCTGGCCACCAGATCCACGTCGGCGTCCGGCGCCGGGTCACCGACGATCCCACGCAGCGCGAACGCCTGCCACCGTTGGGGAAAGTCCGGCCGGTAGAGCTGCTGGAACCGGATGACCGCGCCGTCACTGACGTGGCTGTCGTCGAGCCGGTGGCCGGAGTGGTCGGCCCGCCACTGGTGCAGCAGGCGGTTCTGCCAGTCGGTCGAGGTCATCCAGTCCGCGCGACCGGCGCCCGGCCGGGCCAGCTGATCCAGCCGGCGCAGGGTGTCGGTGGCGTCGGCGGCCTTGACGTCGGCGTGTTCGGGGTGTCCGGCGAGGAAGTCCTGCATCCGGCGGAGCGCTCCGGGCCAGCCGGGGTCGGCCCGCACCAGGGTGGCTTCGATCGCCCGCCAACTCCGGCCGGTGTAGTGCAGTTGGCCGGCCGCCGCGACCATGTCGGCTGCCTGCCTGACGGTCACGGCGCCGTGCTGCTGCGCCATTGCGACCGCGTGGCGGATGTTCACCAGCGGCGTTGTGGTCTTGCGGTACTCCGGGCCTTCGGTGTGGGCGACGGCAACCTCGTCGTCGGCGTCGATGACGTGCTGCCGGTACATGTCGAAGACCACGCCGTTGCCCACCATGCCGTACGGCGCGAGCTCCGCGGCGCGCAGTGCGCCAAGGCTCCCGCATCCGACAACCGCGACCCCGCTCGCCAGCGTCCAGAGGATTTCCTTGTGGCGCAGGGAGGGCGCGTGATGGAAGTAGCCGTCGATGACGACGGCCACGTCCCCGGCGGCCAGGGGGACCCGGAGCAGGTCCCCGTGGCCGGCCGGTGGGTGGACAACAGCTTGCGGGACAACAGCACGAACGTCCCGCGTCGGTAACGTCGGACCCACGAACACATGAACCGACAAGCGAAGCTCCACAGTGGACGGTGCACGTCGAGTCGCCTCGGCCGCGCACGAACCCGGGATCTGATTGCGCCGGTACCGATCGAGCGGCTACGCCGGGGACCGGCGCGGTCGATCGGGCAGGTAAACCGGCCTAGAACTTCGCGAACCCGAACTCCACCTGGCAGGAGTGGCTCTTGAACTCTGCCGCGCGTAGCCGGGCGTCGAACGCGTCGTCGATCTTCGCTGTCGCGCGCAGCGCACGCAGGCGGTCAGTCAGTTCCTTCATTTGATTTCCCCCGAAATCATCGGTGTGGCAGGCACAACAAATGCCCACTGACGGCGATCACTCTCGATGCTATTCGACACCGAAAGGAGCGTCAAACGATGCGCGTCGATTGCCCTGTACGCAGGACTATCCCGGTGCGCGGGTGTGCTGCGGGACCTGTCGCAGGATTCCCCGCGCGCGTTCGACCTCCGGCCGGTAGCCGTGGGCGTCGCTGAGGTCCGCCGCCCATCGCGCCTGCCGGGCAGCTCCGGGCAGGTCACCGGCCGCGATCGACAGCAACGCGAGTTCGTTGTGCGCCCGGGCACGCAGCCGCGGCCGCTGGTTGCCGGTGACCTCCTGCGCGTACACGGCGGCGCTGCGGTGTTCACCGGCGATCCGGCAGCAGGCGGCGAGACCCAACTGGGTGTACGGGTACCAGTATCCGCTGCCGGCGGCGGTGAGGGTCTGCGCGGCCGTCAGGTGCCGGGACGCGGTCTCCGTGTCGCCGGACAGCAGGTGCGCCTCGCCGAGCGTGACCCGTGCGCCCATCGCCACCCACTTGGAATCCATCTGCTCGGCCAGGGTGAGCGCCTCCTGCGCGAGCTGGACCGCCTGGCCCGGACGACCCGTCTCCAACTGGATCTCCGCCAGGTTCCGCAGCGTCTCCGCCTGGCCCTGCAGGAAGCCCTGCGCCGTCCAGCTCTCCCGTACGTGTTCGAAGCCCACGGTGGCCCGCTCGAACTCGCCGCGCCACGACTGCATCAGCGCGAGTCCCGCGGCGGCCCTCGGGCTGACTCCGTGCAGGTCGAGTTCCTCGGCCAGCGCCCGACCCTGGACGAGCGCGGCGGCGCCGTCGTCGGACCGACCAATCATGATCAAGGTAAGGCCGTAGTTGACCAACGCCGACGCCACACCTTCCCGGTCGCCGCTCGCCCGCAGCAGCGGTATCGCCGCCTCGATGCACCGGGCCGCTTCGAGGTAGTCCTGCAGTTCGAACGCGACGCCGGCCAGGCCGATCTGGTCGCGTCCCTCGCCGGCCAGGTCGCCGAGTCCCCGCGACAGCTCGGCCGACCGCACATACCAGTCGCGCGCCTCGTGGTATTCGTTGGACCGGAAGTGCAGCCGCCCCAGTCCGCGTTGCAGCGCTGCCGTGACCGTGGGGTCACCGTGCCGCTGCGCCGCGGTCAGCGCGGACCGGAAGGTGGCGAGCCAGGCTGCGTCCTGCCGTTGCCGGACGAAGTGCCCCAGCAGGCTGTCGGCCAGCAGCCATACCGGTGCGCCCGACTCCTGCAGCAGCGGGTCACTGACCGCCGCGGTCAGGTTCATCGCCTCGGTCTCCAGCCAATTGAGCGCCTCAAGCGGGCTCGCCCAGTCCGGGCGCGGCAGGCCCGCCGGCGGATCGGGTATCGGGATCCGTGGAAAGTCCCGGTACAGCAGCTGGCTGGCCGCGTCGGCCACCTGCAGGTAGTAGTCCAGCAGCCGGCGACTGGCGGTCTGCCGGGTGCTCCCGTCCTCCTGGTCGGCCTGCAACCTGGCGTAGTCGCGGATCAGGTCGTGGAACTGGTACCGGTCGTCCCGGTGCGCCTGTACGAGGTTGGCGCAGACCAGGCTGTGCAGCATCCGGCCGGCCTCCACCGGGCTCACTCCGGCGACGCTGGCCGCGGCGAACCGGTCGAAGTCGTGCCCCGGGATCAGGCTCAGCAGCCGGAAAAGCTGGGCGACTGCCGGTTTGAGGAGGCAGTACGAAAGGTCGAAGGTCGTGCAGATGGACGCCTGCTCGTCGCCGTCGACGGCCAGCGTGCCGAGGCGCTCGTCGCAGCGCAGCTCCTGCGCGTACTGGGCGATGGTCTGCCCGGGTATCGCGGCCAGGTTGGACGCGGTGATCCGCAACGCCAACGGCAGGTAGCCGCAGGCAGCGGTGAGCTCGGCGAGGGCGGCCGGTTCGGCGCGGGCGCGGTCGGCGCCGATGATCGCTGACAGCAGCGCTTCGGCGTCGGGACCGGTGACCGGCTCGACCGGCACGCGGTGTGCACCGTTGACCGCCGTCAGGCCGACCAGGCTGTCCCGGCTGGTGACGATCACCGAGCAGGTGGGGTCGCCCGGCAACAGCGGCCGTACCTGGTCGGGGCTGCCGGCGTTGTCGAGGACCAGCAGGACCCGACGCCCGGTGAGCATGGAGCGGAACAGGGCGGCCCGCTCGTCGGTACGCGGCGGTACCCGGGCGGCGGGAACTCCGAGCGCGCGCAAAAACAGGCCAAGGGCTTCAGCCGGCGGGATCGGCGCGTCCCGGGAGAACCCCCGCAGGTTGACGAACAGCTGACCATCCGGGAACTGCGCGCGCAACTGGTAGGCGACGTGGATGGCCAGCTCCGACTTGCCGACGCCGGGCGGGCCGGAGAGCAGCACCAGCGGCAGTCCGGTCGGCGCCGTGTCAGGCGATGGCGCGCACCGGGCCACAACGTCCGCCACCAACTCGGCGCGACCGACGAAGTCGACCACCTCGGGTGGTAGCTGGCAGGCGACCAGCCACCCGTTCGCGGGCGGAGCCGGCGCGGGCGGGGCCGGCTCGGGCGGCGCCGGCACGGGCGGCGCGTCGAGCTCCGGATCGGCGGCGAGGATCCGGCCGTGCAGCTGGACCAGCTCAGTGCCGGGATCGACGCCGAGTTCGTCCCGTAGCAGTGTGCTGACCTCCCGAAACGCATTCAACGCCTCGGCCTGACGGTGGCACCGGTACAGGGCGAGCATCAACTGGTACGAGAACCGTTCACGCAGCGGGTACTCGGCCGTCAGCGCGCGCAGCTCCGCCACCAGCTCAGCCTGCCGGCCGCGCCGCAGATCGACGTCGACCCGCTGCTCCAACGCCTGCAGCTGCCCTTCCACCAACAACGGAACCTCGTCGCGCTGGATGGACTCGGCATCCACATCCGCCAGCGGCGCCCCACGCCACAGCGCCAGCCCGGCACGCAGCTGCCGGTCCTCGGCTTCAATGTCGCCGGCCGCCGCTGCCGCCCGGGCCTGCTCCAGATGGCGGTGGAACCGGAGCACATCGATGGCGTTGGACGGGACCTCGACGCAGTACCCCGACGGCTTGGTGACGATCACCCCGGCGGCGGCGCCGAGCAGGGCCCGAAGGCGCCGGACATAGGTGTGGATCGCATTGCGCGCACCGGCCGGCGGCAACTCCTCGCCCCACAACCGGTCCACCAGGACGTCGACGGAGAGCACCTCGCCGGGGCGCAGCAGCAGACTGGCGAGCAGGATCCGTAGCTTCGAGGCGCCGACGCCGACCGGGGCGCCGCCGACCGTGACGGTCAGCGGACCGAGGAGGTCGAAGGTGACCTCGGGAACCTCGTCCTCGTCACCCACCGCAGTCTCCCCGCAGATCCGCTCGCCGTGCATCGAGCGTAGCGCGTCGAGGGGTGTGTCGCTTCGCGAGTCTATCGACGAGGACGGATGGCTGCGACGATCACCCGGCGTAGCAACGGCATGAGCGGGAGCATCCGGCCCGCCTCCTCGTGCAGTTGACGCAGCGCGGGATCGTCGCCGGGATCGGTGGCCCGGGCGCGTTGGAACAGCGCGCGCTCCCAGAGCCGCCACCGTTCCCGCTCGCCGACCCGGATGTCGACGAAGCCGGCGGCGGATAGCAGGTCGCGGAACCGCAGCCGGGCGATCGTCGCGGGTAGGTCGCCGGCCTCGGCCGCGCGTGGTTCCCAGCCGGTGAGGACCAGTCGGCCACCCGGTCGCAGTACCCGCAACGCCTCACCGGCGACCCGGGCAGGGTCGGTGGCGAACTGGAACGAGTCGACGCACATGAGTCCATCGGCCAGGGCGTCGTCCAAGCCGGTCGCGTGCATTTCCCCGACCTGGAAGTTGACCGTTGCGGCGAGTTGGAACATATCGATGCGGGCCTGGGCCTGCGCGACGGCGACGGGGGAGAAGTCCACGCCGAGCAGCCGGGCGCCGGCCGCCCGGGCCGCCCACATGCCGGGCCCGCCGCGGCCGCAGGCGAGGTCGACCAGCAGTTCGCCCGGCGTGAGCCGCAGCGCCGCCACGATCTCCTCGAGCGCCTCCATGGTGACGAGCGAGTACGGCTCGACCTCGACCGGGAGTCGGCTGTCCAACGCCGAGCGCATCAGCGTGCGGATCGCCGGCGACTTCTCGTACGCCCGGAAGATGTCGTCGAAGCGGGCGGCTGTCACAGCTTGAGACTCGGCCACCGATACCCCCAACCAGTCGCGGGAAGGTCGGCGCGGAACGGCGGACCTGGACCATTGGTACCGGCGCCGGCTGTCGCGGCGCTGTCGCAGCCCTGACTCGCCATCGAAGCGGGGCACATCGACCGGACGGGATCCGGCTAGGATGACCGATCGATGAAGCTAGATCAGACTGCGCCGCGCAGCCTGCTGCGCCGCAACGCCGAATTCCGAAGGCTCTGGTTTGCCGACGGTTTCAGCCAACTGGGTACGCAGATCAGCGTCCTGGCACTGCCGTTGGCGGCGATTGAAGCGGCGCATGCGAGCACCGTCGAGGTCGCGGTCCTGGCCGCGCTGCAATCGGTCGCGTTCGTCATTTTCGGGTTGCCGGTCGGCGCGTGGTCCGACCTGGTGGCGTCGCCGACCGCTGCTCGTCAACGCCGACCTGGGGCGGGCCGTGCTGCTGGCCAGCATTCCGGCGGCGGCCCTGTTCGGGATCCTGACCATCTGGCAACTGTATGTGGTTGCGCTGGTCGTCGGCGTGTGCGCGGTCTTCTTCGACGTGGCCTACCAGTCGCACCTCCCGTCGCTCGTCGAACGGGGGTCGTTGCTCGAGGCCAACAGCAGGCTGGAGGTCAACCGGGGTGCCGCCGCGGCCGCCGGACCGCTGCTGGCGGGCTACCTTGTGCAGTGGTTGACGGCGCCGGTCGCGATCGCGGTCGATGCCGTGAGCTTCCTGTGGTCCGCGGCCTGGATCGGGACTATCCGCACCGTCGAGCCCGCGGCTACGCCCGTTCCCGGCACGCCGCTGCGCCGCCAGATCGCCGAGGGGCTCCGCTTCGTACGAGCGGACCCGCTGCTGTGCAGGATTGCCGTGTACAACGGCGTCGCGATGACCTGCTACTCCGCTCAGAGCGCCCTCGAAGTGATCTTCCTGGTCCGGGTGGTGCACGCCTCGCCGGCCACCATCGGCCTGCTGTTCGCCGGCGGCTGCGTCGGCAACCTGCTCGGCGCGATCTGTGCCGCGCCACTGACCCGGACCCTCGGTCGGCACCGCGCGCTGCCGATCTACGTGCTGCTCGGCGGCGGGGCCGCGCTGCTGCTGCCGCTCACCGGTGACGGCTGGCGGCTCGCGCTGTTCTCGCTCGGCATGGCCCTTTCCGGGTTCTGCCTGGTCGCCTACAACGTCGTGCAGATGAGCCTGCGGCAGGAGGCCTGCCCCCCGCACCTGCTCGGTCGGGTCAGCGCCACGATGCGGACGATCACGGCGGGTGTCCGGCCCGTCGGCGCGCTGCTCGGTGGCCTGGTCGGTACCTGGCTCGGGGTGCGCTCGACGTTGTGGATCACCGCGGCATTCGCGCTGGCGGCCGGACTGCTCCTGCTCGGAACGGCGGCGACCGATGTGGATCGCGCCAGGGCTGAGCCGGTGGCCGGGGGTCACCGGCAGGGTTGACCCGCAGTGGCCGAAGTTCGGGCCGGTCCCCGTCGGGCCAGGGGTTGCGCTGTGGGCGGAACAGCCGCCCAGCGCAGGCCACACCGGCTTAGCATCAGGCGGTGGCTGACACCTCGCTGACCGCCGACGCCCGCTCCGGCGAACCCGGGAGCGGTGAATCCACCCGCGGTGAATCTACCCGCGGTGAACCGACCCGACGTGACCCCGCCCGCCCTGAACCCGGCCCTCGCGCGCAGCGCCCGCAGCGCGAGCCGCTCTGGCGGGACGTCCTCGGCGAACACCTCCGCTCGCTGCGCCGGGAACGGGGCGAAACGCTGGCCGAGACGGCCGGCCGGGCGGGCGTGTCACCGCAGTACCTCTCCGAGATGGAGCGCGGCGTCAAGGAGCCGTCCAGCGAGATGATCGCTGCCGTTGCCGGCGCGCTGGACGTCAGCCTCGTCGATGTGGCGGCCGCGATCGTCGACCAGTTGCGCGGCAACCTCCCGACCGGCCCGACCTGCCGCGCCGGGTACGCCCTGGCCGCCTGAGCACGCTCAGGCGGGCACCAGGGGGCGCTCGTCGATGACCCGGTCCACCAGCCCGTACTGCTTCGCGGCGGCGGCGGTGAACACCCGGTCGTGGTCGGTGTCCACGCGTAGCGTCGCGGTGCTCTGGCCGGTGTGCCGGGCCAGGATGTGCTCGATGTCGGCGCGTACCCGCACCACCTCGTCGGCCTGCAGGATCAGGTCCGGGATCGCGCCGCGCCCCTGGGCCGCCGGCTGGTGCAGCACCACCCGGGAGTGTGGCAGCGCTGCCCGCTTCCCGGGCGCCCCGGCGGCCAGCAGCACCGCGCCCACGGCAATCGCCTGGCCGACGCAGGTGGTGGCGACCTGGGGGCGGATGAAGCGCATCGTGTCGTAGATGGCCAGCATCGCGCTCGGATCGCCGCCCTCGCAGTTGATGTAGAGCTGGATCTCCCGTTCCGGGCTCTCCGTCTCCAGGTAGAGCAGTTGCGCCACCAGGGCATTGGCGACCCCCGCGTCGATGGCGGTGCCCAGGTAGACCACCCGCTCGGTGAGCAGGTGCGAGTACACGTCCATGATGCGTTCGCCACGCGGGTGGCTCGCGATGACGTTGGGGATCAGGAAACTGCTCATGAGGGGGCTCCTTCCTCGGCGGGGCGCAGGCCGATGTAGCGGCGGCGGCCACGGGGCGCGATGTCGTCGAACGAGTCCACGATCGCGTCGATGAACCCGTACTCGCGGGCTTGGACTGCGGTGTACCAGCGGTCGTGCAGCGAGTCCTCGAAGACCTGTTCGATCGGCTGGCCGGTGTCCTCGGCGATCAGGGCGAGCACCGTGTCGCGGGTGTGCCGCAGGTCGTTCGCCTGCAACTCGACGTCGACCGCCGTACCGCCGATCCCGGCCGATCCCTGGTGCAGCAGGACCCGGGCGTGCGGGAGCGCCCGCCGCTTGCCGCGGGTACCGCTGGAGAGCAGGAACTGTCCGGCGCTGTAGGCGATGCCCAGCGCCAGCGTCGACACGTCGCACGGAACCAGCCGGATGATGTCGCGGATGGCGAGCATCGCCGGTACCGAGCCGCCGGGGGAGTGGATCCACAGGGCGATGTCGGTGGCCGGGTCGTCCATCGCCAGGGTGATCAGTTGGGTGGTCAACAGGGTGCCGTTGTCGTCGTCGAGCACGCCGTCGAGGACGAGGACGCGCTGCTCGTACAGTTCACGACGGACCCGTTCGGTGACCAGTGGGGGATGATTCTCCTCGCTCATGCCACCACCCTGCCCGCCCGGACCGGCCGGTGGCAGCCTGATCTGCCGTGGGCGGATCTGCCCACGGCAGCGACAGCCGTTTTGTGATCCGGCGATCGTGCGTTACCGTGGTGGTGTCGGATCGAACTGGACGCAGGTGACCATTCCCACTCCAGACATCTGATTTCCCTTTCAGCCAGCCTCTCGGGGCTGTGCCGGTTCGCCGCCACAAGGCCGCATGCGCCATCCGCGCCCTTGGCTCCGCTGCGCACCATCCGCCGTTTCGACGGGTGGTGCGCCACGCCAGGACGCCCTCAATTCCCACCCAGCTCAAGGAGCTACCCCATGACCGCAACGCTCTTCCTGCCCGCCGCGGACACCACCGTCGTCCAGCGGGCCGGCACACCCAGGAACACACCCGCCCGTCCGACCCCGCCACCACCCGACCAGGTCGGCCTGACGCCGGTGTCCGGGATCGTCGACATCCGCGACCAGCGCGGCGTCGTCCGCACCGCCGGCTTCGCACCGGACCCGGACGACATCCCCATCACCACAGGCGACCTGCGCCGCTGGGGACTGCGCCGAGGCGACACCATCACCGGCGCAGTCCGCGAAGACAACAGCACCAAGGGAAACCGGGACCGGCGCCCGACGCTGGTACGCCTCGACACGATCGACGGCCGGCCCGCCGACACCGTTTCCCGGCGCCCCGACTTCCACGAGCAGACCGCGCTCTACCCACAGCAGCGGCTACGCCTGGAAACCGAGCCGCACCTGCTCACCACCCGGGTCATCGACCTGCTGATGCCCATCGGCAAAGGACAACGGGCGCTCATCGCGTCACCGCCCAAGGCCGGCAAAACCATGATCCTGCAAGCGATCGCGCACGCCATCAGCGTCAACCACCCGGACTGCCACCTGATGGCGGTGCTCATCGACGAACGGCCCGAAGAGGTCACCGACATGCGCCGCACCATCCACGGCGAAGTCGTCGCGTCCACCTTCGACCGCCCACCGGCCGAACACACGGCGGTTGCCGAACTCGCGGTGGAGCGCGCCAAACGCCTCGCCGAGTCCGGCCGGGACGTGGTGATCCTGCTGGACTCCATCACCCGGCTGGGGCGCGCCTACAACCTGGCCGCGCCGTCCGGCGGGCGGACCCTGTCCGGCGGCATCGACTCCACTGCCCTGCAGGCCCCCAAGCGCCTGCTGGGCGCGGCCCGCAACATCGAGGGCAGCGGCTCGCTGACCATCATCGCCACCGCGCTGGTCGACACCGGCTCGACCGGCGACGGCCTGATCTTCGAAGAGTTCAAGAGCACCGGCAACGCCGAGCTGCGCCTCAAGCGGGCGGTAGCCGACCGGCGCGTCTTCCCCGCCGTCGACATCGAAGCCACCGGCACCCGCCACGACGAGCTGCTGCTCGCCCCGGACGAGCTCGCCCTCGTCCGCGCGCTGCGCCGGGCGTTGCATCCGCAACAGGGCACCGAGGCGCTGCTCGACCGGCTGCGCCGCACCGCGAGCAACGCCGAGTTCCTCCGCAGCCTGCGCTGAGCCTGAAGCGGAGGTACCCCCGAGCGAATGCCCTCCGTAGCAGGCGGGCGTATGGTCGAATTTCGGAGTCAGGAGATGGCGTCGCGGCCCGCACAGTGTCGCAGCCTGCACAGTGTCGCAGCCTGCACAGTGCGATGCAGCACGAGCGAAGGGGCATCCGATGCCGGAACTGTTGGTGGACTTCATTACGTCGCTCGACGGCTACGCCTCAGCCGAGGGTTGGCCGGGCTACTGGGGCCTTGCGGGCCCCGAGTACCTGGGATGGCTCGACCAGTCGCCCGAACGCGACTATACGATCTTGATGGGGGCGACCACCTACCGGTTGATGTCGGACTTCGCGGCCACCTCCGACGACGTCAGCTTCGTGCAGTTGACCGAGGCGTCCAAGGTCGTCTTCTCGTCCACCCTCGCCGAACCGTTGGCGTGGGCCAACACCCGCCTGACCAACCAGGACCCGATCGAGGCCGTCCGGTCGCTGAAGGCGGAGAGCAGCCACGGGCTGCGCACCATCGGCAGCCTCACGCTGTGCCGGTCGTTGCTGGTGGCCGGCCTCGTCGACCGGTTCCGGGTGGTCGCCTTCCCGGTCATCACCGGCAGCACCGGTCGGGAGCGGATCTACGACGGGTACCCCGACGTCGGTCTGGAAATGGTCGCCAGCCGTACCTTCGACGGCCGGCTGCAACTGCTCGAGTACGTGCCGACCGTCCTCGCCGGTCCGCCGGGCAGCGGGTGAGCTGCCGGGGCGCATCCGGCGGCAGCCCGGATCCGGGTGGACTGCCGCCGTCCTGAGTCGCCGGCTACCCCTTGCGGAGCCCGTTCTCGATCGCGGCGATGATCTGCGGGCGCAGCTGTGCCGGCTGGATGATGGCGTCCACCGAGCCGACCTCGACCGCCCGCTGGATGCTGTGCAGCCCGTCGAACTCGGTCGCCACCTCGGCCAGTTTCTCCGCGCGTACGCTTGCCCGGGCGTCGAGCAGCTGGCTGGTCAGGGCCGCCCGCTCGGCGCCGCCGGCCGCAGCCACCGCCGCCTGGAGCGCCAGCACCCGGGGATCCTTCGCGGTCCGGGCGTTGACGTCGCCGACGAACACCACGGCCGCCGCCGGCGCCCCGCCGATGACCGAGGCGAACGAGCCGTCCACCGCCAGTACCGTCATGTTCGGGTTGAGCGCCTTGGAGAACACCACGAACGCGCCACCGTGGTACCGGGAGATCACGCAGAACACGATCGGACCGTCGAAGTTGACGATCGCCCGGCCGATCTCCGCGCCGTACTCCAACTGCAGCTGCCGCATCGACTCGGGCGAGCCGTCGAAGCCGGACAGGTTGGCCAGCACCACCAGCGGCCGGTTCCCGCTGGCCGCGTTGATCGCCCGGGCCGCCTTCTTCGACGAGCGCGGGAACAGCGTGCCGGCGGTGTAGGTGTCCGGGCCGTCGGTGGGCGGGAAGCCCCGCCGGGGCACCGGCCGGGACTCGATGCCCAGCAGGCACACCGGGATGCCGCCGAGGTGCACGTCCTGCACCACCGCGGTTTCCGCCTCCGCCATCCCGGCCCAGCGCTCCAGCACCGCGTGGTCCTGGTCGGCCAGCGCCCGCATCAGGGTGCGGATGTCGAACGCCTTCTTCCGGTCCGGGTTGTGCTCCCTGGAGAAGATCTGGCCGACGGTGGTGAAGTCGCTGTCCGGCAACGAGTGCGGGTAGTCGCAGATGTCGCGGTCCACCGGGTCGGTGGTGAGCGCCCGGCGTGGCCGGATCTCGCCCGGCAGCGACGTAGGTGTGGTCGTAGTGGCTCATCAGCACGTCCCGGGCGGCCCGCAGGTCCGGCGCCCAGTACTGGGCCTGGCCGTTGGGGCCCATCACCCGGTCGTAGCCGCCGATGCCGAAGTTGTCCTCGGCCGACACGCCACCGGAGAAGTCCAGCGATTGCTTGCCGGTCAGCACCATCGCCGAGTCCGGGGTCATCACCAGGATGCCCTTGGTGTGCATCAGCATGGTGGCCTCGGCGTTCCAGTACGGCTGGGCGCCGACGTTGATCCCGGCGACCACGATGTTGATCTCGCTGCCGGCCTGGGTGAACTCGACGATCCGCTTGAGCGCGGCGGCCACCCAGTCCATGTTCTCGGTGCCCGAGGTCATCGAGATGCGGGCGCCGGCCGACAGGGCGAACCAGTCCACCGGTACCCGCATCCGCGTCGCCAGGTCGAGCGCGGCGATCACCCGGGCGCACTCCGCCTCGGCCAGCGCGCCCAGCGAACTTGGTCGGGTCGCCGAGCAGCACCACCCGGGTGACGCCCTCCGGGTACCGCTCGGTCGGCGTGCTCACCACGCCGGCGACGATGCCGGCCTTGTTCTGCCCCTTCGGCCGGTCGTACCGGGGCCAGCACGCCGGCGTCGTCCAGGTCGTGCTCGGTGAAGGTGCCGTTCGGCCCGGCCAGCATCTCGGTCAGCTCGTACGGGTAGGTGGTGCCGCGCCGGCGCGCCGAGAGCACCTTCTGCCGGTAGTCGTCCAGCGGCTGGATCGGCTCGGTCGTCGGCGCGGCCACCGACAGCCGCACGCCCGCGTCGAAGGAGACCCGCACCGCGATGTCGGCCAGCTCGCCGGTTCCCGCGTCGCGCTGCCGGCCGAGGAACAGCACCTCCTCCAGGCCGGCGCCGGCGGTGAGCGGCAGCAACCGCTGGATGACGGTGTACAGGTCGTCGATGCTCAGTTCGCTCGGTCGGCCAGACGTAGAGGGTGATCCGGTTGGTGTCGAACCGCTTCTTCGCCGGCCGCTGCGCCTGCACCTTGCGGATCGCGTCCAGGCAGGCGTCCAGCGCGCCCTCGATCGCCGGCAGCGCCAGGATCCGCCCGTCCGCGTCGCGCAGCGGGGTCAGGTCGCGGACCTGGGCCAGCGCCGCCAGCCGCTCGTCGGCCGGGTTGTCCGGGGCGACGCAGCGGAACAGGTACACCTCCTCGTCGGCCGAGGGCAGCCGGGTGAGGTCGAAGTTGCGCAGCTGCGGGAGCTGGAGCCGCTGCGCGATCTGCGGGTGCAGGCCGCGGATGACCCGGTCCTCGCCGAGCCCCTGGCGGAAGGTGAAGTGGTGGTGCATGGCGGCGCCGGTCCGGCCGGCCACCGACACGGTCACCCGGCGCAGCACGTCCAGCAGACCGGCCCGGTCGACGATCTCCCGCAGGGCGGCCGCCATCTCGTCGGTGTCCGGCTGGTCCGCCCAGGTGAGGTACACGTCGGCGACCGACCCCGGATTGGCCAGCTCGGCCACCTTCGCCAGCACCGCGTGCAGTTCGGCGAAGTCGGCGGCGGCCGCGAGCAGCCGGACCCGTGCGCCGTCCCGCTCGTACTCGGCGGTGAAGAACGAGTGCCCGTTGAGCACGGCGGTGTGCGCCGCGAGCACCGCACGGTTGCCGTAGTAGCGGCGGCTGAGCACCTCCAGCATCGGGCCGTTGTCGATGCCCGGCCGGCCGATGCGCTGGCCGAGCAGCCGGACCAGCGGCTCGGCAGAGGCGACCATGGTGGCGATCCGCTCGCCCCGGTCCGGCGCGTCCGGGTGCTGGTCGAGGTGGCGCAGGTGGGCGCGCACGTTGGCGTACACCTCGGCCCGTTTGCGGCGCAGCAGCGGCTGCGCGGCCCACCGGAACACGATGCTGCGGGCCAGGTCGCCGACGACCGGGAAGCGCAACTGGGTGGCGAAGATCAGGTGCTCGAGCGGCTGCCCGATCAGTTCGCGCAGCTTCTCGCCGGGCAGCGGCTCGGTCAGCCACTGCTGCAGGAAGGTGACGATCACCGAGACGTCGGCGGCGGCCCGCTGCTGGGCGAGGAAGATCCGGAAGACCGCCTCCTCCAGCTCCGGAGTGCGCTCGAAGTCGGTGACGCCGTAGTGCGCCAGCACCCGCAGCCAGCCGGCTGCGGAAGGTGTCCGGCAGCGCGGCCCGGTCCACGTCGAGGCTCTGCAGGTAGGCGTGGAAGTACTCGCGCGGGCTGTGCACCCGGGTCTCGGCCTTGGACTCCTCACCGGCCGGCCGGTTGCGGCTGAGCTCGGACAGGTCGGCGAACACCTGCAGCAGCCCGACCTCCTGCTCGATCGGGCTGTGCGCGAGCTCATCGCGGGCGGCCAGGTAGTCGGAGAGCACCCGGCGCTCGTCGCGCGGGTCGACGTCGTAGCCGAGCAGCAGGCTGCGCAGGTCGGCGATGCCGCGGGCTACCCGGGCCGGCGCGCTCACGCCGTCCGGCTCGGCCGGCAGTTCCAGTTCGGCCGCCTCGGTGACCGTGGTCTGGGCCGCCGCCCCGTCTGCCGATCGGCTCCAGGCGTAGCAGCGGCGCTCCGGTCTCCACCTGGCTGCCGACGGAGACCAGGCACTCGCGCAGCCGGGCCCGGACCGGCGCGCGCAGCACGGTCTCCATCTTCATGCTCTCCAGCACGACCAGTGGCGCGCCCGCTTCGACTTCGGCCCCGACCTCGACCGGGGTGGCGACGACCAGGGCCGGCGCGGGTGAGCGCAGCACGCCGCCCTCGTCCCGGTTCACCCGGTGCGTGACGCCGTCCACCTCGACCAGGTGGACCGGGCCGTGGGTGTCGGTGACCAGCCGGTAGCGCTGGCCGTTGACCAGGAACCGACCGGAGTGCTCGTCGTAGCGGTCGAGTTCGGCGTCGACCGTGGCCGCTGTCGCCGATGCCGACCCGGAACCGGTGCGGCCCGGTCTGTGCCACGCTCACCCGGTAGCTGGCGCCGCGCAGCTTGAGGTCGATCGGCCGGCTGCCGGCGTGCTGCACCTGCGGGCGGCCGCCGTGCGCGGTGGACAGCAGCCGCTGCCGCTCGACCAGCGCCTCGTCCTCGTACGCTTCGATCGCGGCGGCGGCCAGCGCGATGCCGGCGTGCCTGGTGGTGACCAGCCGGCCCTCGGCGCGGACCCGGTCGATCCAGCCGGTGTCCGCGCTGGCGTCGATCACCTCGGGCTCGCCGAGCAGGTCGAGCAGGAAGCTCTTGTTGGTGGTGCCACCCTCGATGATCACGGTGGTCTCGGCGACCGCCCGGCGCAGCCGGCTGAGCGCCTCGTCCCGGGTACGGCCGAAGGCGATGATCTTGGCGATCATCGAGTCGAAGTCGGCCGGGATGGTGTCGCCCTCGCTGACTCCGGTGTCCACCCGGATGCCCGGGCCGCTGGGCAGGGCCAGCCGGACGATCCGGCCGGGCGACGGCGCGAAGTCCCGGTCCGGGTCCTCGGCATTGAGCCGGGCCTCCACCGCGTGCCCGGCCTCGACCGGGATCCGGTCGCCCAACCGGCCGCCGGAGGCCACCAGGATCTGCGCCTTGACCAGGTCGAAGTCGGTGGTGATCTCGGTGATCGGGTGCTCGACCTGCAGCCGGGTGTTGACCTCCAGGAAGGCGAACAGCCGCTCGCCGGGGTGGTAGAGGAACTCGACGGTGCCGGCGCCCTGGTAGTCCACCGTCAGCGCCAGCCGCTCGGCCGCCGCCTTGAGCTCGGCGGCCTGCTCGGGGCTGAGCACCGGGGACGCGGACTCCTCGATCACCTTCTGGTTGCGCCGCTGCACCGAGCAGTCCCGCACGCCGAGCGCCCAGGCGGTGCCGTGGCCGTCGGCGATCACCTGCACCTCGACATGCCGGGCCCCGGTGACCAGCCGCTCCAGGAACACCACGCCGCTGCCGAACGCGCGCTCGGCCTCCAGGCTGGTGCGCTCGTACGCGTCGGTGAGCTCCTCGTCGCTGCGGACCACCCGGATGCCCCGGCCGCCGCCGCCCGCGGTCGCCTTCAGCATCAACGGGTACCCGATCTCGGGCCGCCGCCTCCAAGGCCCCGGCCAGGTCCGCCACCGGGCCCCGGCTCCACGGGGCGACCGGGACGCCGACCTGCTCGGCGACCAGCTTCGCGCCGATCTTGTCGCCGAGCCGGCGCATCGCTTCGGCGCTCGGGCCGATGAAGGTGACTCCGATCTTCTCGCACAACTCGGCGAACGCCGGGTCCTCGGCGACGAAGCCCCAGCCCACCCAGGCGGCGTCAGCCCGGGTCGCCAGCAGCGCCCGCTCCAGGACGCCGTGGTCCAGGTACGGCCGGGCGGACGCCGGTCCGAGGCAGTAGCTGTCGTCGGCTTCGCGGACGAATGTGGCGCTACGTTCGACCTCGGTGTACAGGGCGATTGTCTCGATCGGCGTGGCGCCGGACTCCGCATTGAGTTCGCGAACGGCGTGGATGAGCCGCATCGCGGCCTCTCCGCGGTTGACAATGGCGATGCGGCTGAACACCGGCAAGCCCCCAAGATCCTCGCAGCGGAACGGACTCCCTCGGGTCAGGGATCCTTGTGACAACCTTCCCTACTACCGTCCGGTAGGGAAATGGTCGAACCGCCGCCGGAGCAGGGCCGATGGTCCGGCGCCGGGCATCCCCGTCAACGGAGCACGGGCGGACGCCCGGATGCCGGCAGACCGGCCGCCGGCAGCCGCGGGGCGATCATTGGCCATTCTGCCCTGGCCGGGCCGGCTCGGCAGCGTCGGGTTGTCGCCGGCCCTCGCCGCGGTGTGCCGGCCGCACGCGTCGGGTCAGCGAGGTCGAACCTTCTGATCGGTCCGCAGGCGGTTGGATTCCGCAAGAGCGGGTATACCCACCCTGACGCTGGGGGCAGCTTGGGGGCACGAGCACGGGGGGTCGCGTGGTGCCGGATTCAGAGTTCGCCGTCCTCCAGGACAGCACAGCAATCAGTCGGCAGAACCTGTCGCAGACGCGGCAGGACATCCGCCGCTGTGCCCTGGACGGTGGCCTGACCGAGGACGAAGCGGGTCGGTTCGTCCTCGCGGTCAGTGAGATCGCCAACAACACCATCGAGCACGCCAACTCCACCGGTCAGCTGCGCATCCTGCGGGACGACTCCACCAGCGTCATCGCCGAGATCTCCGACCACGGTCCGGGCATCCCCGCCCGCGTGCCGACGCGGCCGGCGGCCGAGGCCACCTCGGGCCGCGGACTGTGGCTGGCCCGCCGCCTCGCGGACCGGCTGGATTTCCTGGTCGGCCGGGGCGGAACCCTGGTCCGGGTGGAAATGTTCCTCCATCGCGGCAAGCCCGCCTGATCCCATCCGGAGTAGAGATGACCATCAACGAGTACCCGGCTCCCGACGCGGTTGACGCCCGGTACGTCGGCACCTACACCTGGACCGACGCGCACGGCGAGGAGGGCCGGCTCGACATCCACGCCGCCCCGGGGGCGCAGCCGCCGGTCCAGGCGCGGACGCCGGTCGAGGGCGAGATCGTGGCCGCCGTGGACAGCAAGGGACACCCGGGATGGTCGGCGCAGCGGTTGCAGGAGACCGGCCTGGACACCGCCGCCGCCCGTAACGACCTGATCGAGGTCGTCCGCCAGACCTACCTCGGCCTGCCCGCCACCCGGTGACCGCTACCGGCCGGCCGGCAGGCCGGTGGCGTCCTCGCGCGGGCTGAGCCGGGGCACGGCGGCGAGCAGTTGCCGGGTGTACGGGTGTCGCGGGTCCTGGAAAATCTGCGCCGTGCTGCCCTGCTCGACGACCCGGCCGTCCTTCATCACCAGCACCGAACGGGTCGGCCCGGTTACCGGGCCGACCCGTTCAGCAGACCCTCAGCGGGTCACGGACTGGTGCAGCTCACCCCGGTTGGGGTGCCTGCGGTGCCGGAACCGGTGTACCCGAACGTTGTCGAGCCGCCGCCGGAGAGCGCGCCGTTGTAGGTGGCGTTCTTCACCGAGACCGCCCCGCTGGTGCCGGAGTTCACGCCGTTCCACAGCTGGGTGATGGACTGCCCGCTGGGCAGCGTCATGCGCACCGTCCAGCCGTTGAGGCTGGCGGAACCGTTGTTCTTCACCGTCACGGTGGCTTGGAAGCCGCCCTGCCAGCTGTTGACCGGCGTGTAGGTAGCCGCGCAACCGCTGCCCCCGCCGCCACCCGTGGTCGGGATGGTGGTCGGTGTCGTCGGGTTGTTCCCCGGAGTCGTGGGGTTGTTCCCCGGGGTCGTGGGGTTGACCGTGCCTTCGCTCACCGTGATGTTCGAGCTACCGCTGCTCTGGTACCCCTCGGTCGCCATGATCTGGTAGTCCATGGTGCCGAGCGTCAGGCCCAGGCTCCGCCAGGCGTTGAAGTGGTTGGCGACGGTGATCGTGCCGCTGCTGCGGTGCGACTGCCGCACACTCCAGTACTGGTAGAACGTCGCGGTGCCGATGATCGACGGCTGGTTGACCCGCTGGGTGCGGTAGATGTCGTAGGTGCTGCCGTCGGTGGTGACCGAGCCCAGCTTGGTGGTGCCCGAGCTCGGGTTGTACGACCCGAAGTTCTCCACCACGTAGTACTCGATCAGCGGGTTGGTCGTCCAGCCGTAGAGCGCCAGGTACCCGTTGCCGTTCGGGCTGAAGGTGCCTGAGTAGTTCACGGTGTGGTTGGCGGAGCCGGGCTTCCAGCCCTTGCCGACCACCATGTTGTTCATGTTGCTCCACTGGACGCTGTAGTTGCCCGCCGCGCCCAGCGTCATGGTGACGTTGCCGTTGTCTTTCCAGTACGAGTAGAAGAAGCCGTTGTGGGTACCCGTGATGTTCGACGTGATCGTCTGGTTGGCGTCGGCGTTGGCGATGCCGGGCACGATGGCGGCGGCCGACATCAGGGCCGCGGCGATGGCGCCGCCGACCAGCCATCTACGGCGACGGGTCTGTGGCGCTCGGGGTGGCCGGGGAGTCGTTCATGTGCGTGCTTCCTCCTCAGGAGACTGGCGGGACGGGCCAGGCAGCGTGGACGACCCATCGGGCCGGTGGGGCGGCCACCGGGCGCGCCGGTGTCGTGCCACGCAGCGGTGTTGGTCCGACGATGACCGCAGGACGAGGTCTGGTACCCCCGTCTCGGGGTACAAGGGATTCGAGTTCCGTCGATGCCGAAGTATCGGACCGCGGTCTCGACATTGGCAACAGCTCTCGGAAACCTTGCCGAAACTGACCTTGGTCAAGGATCCGGAAGTCGGCAGATTTTCCCAGCTCAGCGGGCGCTCGAACGCGGCCGGCCACCGATCAGCTGGGCATGGAAAACTTCATCGCCCGCAACGGAGCTAAAAGTTTCGGTCAGCCCGCGGGGGCCGCGTCGGTCCAAATTCGCGAATTTCCGACATCCGGCAGCATCGCGCGCGAGCCTTGGGGATGGCCACCATCCATTTCCACCAGGAGACGACAGCGACGCCCGAGCAGGTTGTGGCGGCGCTGACCGATTTTGGTCCGGGTCGCTCGCAGATCTGGCGCAACAGCGCCGACGACTACCTCAAGGTCTACAGCCAGAGCCCCGGCCACGCAGACGTCCGGGAAGGTTCGAGCGGGGTGTGGGAACGCCTCGACTACGACTGGACGGATCCCCACCACATCGCCCTGAAAACGATCGACTCCAACATCTGGGGAGGCAGGTCCGGCCACACGTACACCCTCAACCGACAGCCCGACGGCGGTACCGACATCGACGTCACCGTCGTGCGCGACGGGAAGAACTTCAAGGGCAAGATGCTCAGCGCCGTGCTGGGGACCGTCGGCAGGGGCGTGATCCCCAAGGCGTTCGCCAAGACCGTCACGGCCATCGAGGCGCGCAACGACGGCGACGGCGACGGCGACGGCACGAAGCCGTCCTGACAACTGTCGCCTGCGCCGAAGCTGCCGCCGTTCCCGATTGGGAGGGCGGCAGCTTCGGTTGCTCAGATCAGCCGCAGGCTGGTCGTCACGTTCAGCTCGGTTTCGAAGAGCCGGGGCCACGGCAGGTGCACCGTCACCGTGTCCAGGCTCGCCACCCGGGCCTTCACCGGGTGCCCCAGCAGGTAGCCCACCAGCACCCGGCGGCCGCCGAAGTAGCGGTCGAAGTAGTCCCGGGTGACCGGGGTCAGGTGGTCCACCACCCACTGGTTCATCGGGGCGTACTGCTCGTCGCTGAGGCTGTTGGTGTTCCAGCCCTGCGACTGGCCGTAGGCGATGGCCGCCGGCTGCACGTCGTTCTTCCAGCGGTCGTCGATCACGAAGCGCTTGAGCAGGTACCCGACGTGGGCGTTGGCCGCCGCCAGCGCGGTGGCCGCGGTGATGCCGTGCCGTACCGGCTGCCGGGTGGCCTCCAGGAAGGCGTAGCGGGACAGCCCTTCGGCCAGCGTCAGGCCGAGGGAGTTGCCGCCGGTGTTCCAGCCGGAGTAGCCGAGCAGGTCCACCAGCGGTAGCCGGTCCTGCATCCGGGTGACCAGGTCGTGGTCGGCTTTGTTGACGATCAGCGGGTCGTCGACGATGACGCCCGAGCCGCCGGCCAGCAGGTCGCCGGCGCGGGCGACGAGCGCGTCGAGGTCGGCGCCGCGATCAGCGCCGGCCGCCGAGGGCGTGTTCACCAGCAGGTGTACCCGCGAAGCCGGGTCCACCCGCAGCCCGAGCGCGGCCAGGTGCCGGGTGATGTTGTCGGCGAACGGGATGTCCTCCAGCGCGGCGGTGAAGGCGCTGCCGTCCACGCCGCCGTACTGCACCGCCACCGACGGGTGCACGTTCAGCCGGGTGAGCACGACGCGGGCGACCAGCATCGCGTCGATCTCGTCGGCGCCCGGGAAGATCTGCACCCGGTCGCCGACGCCCAACTGGGCGACGAGCTGCTCCAACTGGACCCGCTCGGCCCGCTCCAGGCCGTACGGCGCGGTGTCGTCCTCGCCGAGCACCAGGTCGTCGATGGTGCCGTCGGCGACCCAGCGGACCATCTGCTCGTTGATGTCGTGGTTGCGCTGACGGGCGGCGAGGTAGTCGGCGAGTACCTGGTCGGGGATCTTCGCCCGGGCCGCGTCGAGCTGCGCCTGGTACTGGGTCATCCCCAGGTTGACCACCTCGTCGTAGAGGATGGCCCACTCGCGTACCGGGGTGGCGTAGTCGGTGCCGTCGACGGTGAGCCCGGTCAGGGCGAGCCGCTGGATGGTGTCGAAGACGTACAGCGGTGTCTTCGGGTGTGCCTGGCGGACCGCCTTGATGGGCTGGATGTGGGTGCGGGCGTCCGCCTCGGACATCGCGGCGGTGCGTGAGGCGACCAGCCCGCCGTAGGCGAGCATGCTGGTCGACACCACGTAGGCGTCGACATCGCGTTGGCTGGTGAGCCACTGGCCGACGGCGGTCGGGTCGCCGGGGTTGGTGAAGCGACCGAGTTGCTCGCGCGGTGGGGTGACCACCTGCATGCCCGCGAGCGCCGCGGTCGCGGCCGGGGCGAGCAGGTTGACCGGGCGGTCGTCCAGCGGTACCAGCGCGATGCGGCCGAGGGATCGGGGTTGGCCGGGCGTCGGCGGGCTGCCCGCCGACGCGGGTGGGGCGGCGGCAAGTACGGCGACGGCGAGAGTCGCCGCACCGGTCAGCGCGCCGAGGGATCGGGTGAAGCGCACGGATCCTCCGTCCAGGGATGGATGTACCGGAGCTGCTGTGGTCTAGCCCTACGACATGCAGGTCTAGACCTGTGCGAGGCAGACGCTAAACCCGGATTTCGGCAGGAGTCAAGCTGTGGTCCCGCTCACACCCCACCGGAGCAGGCTTGACAACGCCCCGGCCGGCTGGCGACTGTGGTCTAGACCTAGCTAGATGGGGTCTAGAACTCTTGGAGCAGACGGTGGCGGAATTGTCGGCCGACGTGCTGGTCGTCGGCGGTGGACTGGGCGGTGTGGCGGCTGCCCTCGCGGCGCTGCGGCGCGGCCGGCGGGTGCTGCTCACCGAGGAGTACCCGTGGCTCGGCGGCCAGTTGACCAGCCAGGCGGTCCCCCCGGACGAGCACCCGTGGGTGGAGCGCTTCGGCGTCACCGCCAGCTACCGGGCGCTGCGGGAGGCGATCCGCGAGCACTACCGGCGCTGGTACCCGCTCACCCCGGCCGCCCGCGCCCAACCGGAACTCAACCCGGGCGCCGGCTGGGTCAGCAAGCTCTGCCACGAGCCCCGGGTCGCCGCCGCCGTCATCGACGCGCTGCTGGCCCCCTACGAGAGCGGCGGCGCGCTACGGATCCTGCGCGGATACCGGCCGGTGGCGGCCGACACCGACGGCGACCGGGTCAGCGCGGTCACCCTGCGGCACGTCGACACCGGCGCGGAGCTGACCGCGAGCGCCCCGTACGTCCTGGACGCCACCGAGGCCGGCGACCTGCTGCCGCTGGCCGGCGTCGAGTACGTCACCGGCTTCGAGGCGCAGTCCGACACCGGCGAGCCCAGCGCCCCGGCCCAGGCCCAGCCGACCAACTGGCAGGGCCTGTCCTGGTGCTTCGCGATCGACCACGTGGACGGCGACCACACCATCGACCGGCCGGCCGGCTACGCCCGCTGGCGCGACTACCAACCCGACTTCTGGCCGGCCAGGCTGCTCTCGCTGACCTGGCCCGACCCGCGCACCCTGGCCCCGGTCACCGGCGCCTTCGACCCGAACCCGACCGACGACCCGCTGGCCGTGGTCGCCGACCAGAGCCGGGTGGCCAGCGGGCCGAACCTGTGGACCTACCGGCGCATCGCCGCCCGCAAGCTGTTCCTGCCGGGCACGTACGCCAGCGACATCACGCTGGTCAACTGGCCGCAGATCGACTACTTCGTACGCCCGGTCATCGACGTGCCCGCCGAAGCGGTCCAGCTCGCCTACGCCGAAGCCCGGGAGCTGTCCCTGTCACTGCTCTACTGGCTGCAGACCGACGCCCCGCGCCCCGATGGCGGGACCGGCTGGCCCGGGCTGCGGCTGCGCGGCGACGTGGTGGGTACCGCCGACGGCCTCGCCCAGGCCCCGTACCTGCGCGAGTCGCGCCGGATCAGAGCACTGACCACGGTGCTGGAGCAGGACCTGTCGCTGGCTGTCCGCGGTGGGCGCGGCGCGGTCCGCTACCCCGACTCGATCGGCGTGGGCATGTACCGCATCGATCTGCACCCCACCACCGAGGGCGACAACTACCTCGACGTCGGCGCCAGCCCCTTCGAAATCCCGTTGGGCGCGCTGATCCCGCGCCGCGGCGGCAACCTGCTGGCCGCCGCGAAGAACATCGGCACCACGCACATCACCAACGGCTGCTACCGGCTGCACCCGGTCGAGTGGAACGTCGGGGAGGCGGCCGGCGCGCTGGCCGCCTACTGCCTCGACAACGCCACCACCCCGGCCGCCGTCCACGCGCAGCCCCACCTACTGGACGACTTCCGCGCCGGCCTGGCACGCGAGGGCGTCGAGATGTCCTGGCCCGAAGTCACGGGCTACTAGCCGAACACCCCTGCTAGCAAAAACCCCCAACGGAGGATAGGTATGAAGCGACTGCGCGCTTTGACTGGCGTGCTCGCGGCCGGGTTGGTCCTCGCGGCCGCCGGCTGTGGCGGCGACAGCAAGACCGAGGACGACAGTGGCCCGGTCTCGCTGCGGATGACCGTCTGGACGGCGAACAAGGACCAGCTCGCCCTCTTCGACAAGATCGCGGCTGACTACAAGACCAGCCACCCCAACGTCAGCGTCAAGTTCGACGCCCTGCCGTTCGACAGCTACACCACCTCACTCACCACCCAGGTGGCCGGTGGGAACGCCCCCGACCTGGCGTGGATCTTCGAGAAGGACGCCCCGGACTTCGTCTCCTCGGGCGCGCTGACCGACCTGTCCAAGACCCTCAAGGGCACCGACGGCTACCAGTACGACGACCTCGCCCCGGCCACCACGAAGCTGTGGACCAAGGGCGACAAGCTCTACGGGTACCCCTTCTCGACTTCGCCGTTCGTGGTCTTCTACAACGCCGACATGCTCGGCAAGGCCGGTGCACAGACCCCCGAGCAGCTGATCGCCGCCAACCAGTGGAACTGGACCGACGCCGAGCAGGCGGCCACCAAGGTGTCGGCGAGCCAGCCCGGCAAGTTCGGCCTGGTGATCCGCGACTTCGACTACAAGATCTGGGACAACCTGGCTTCGCTGTGGGCCGGGTACGGCGCGTCGCCCTGGTCGGCTGACGGCAAGAGCTGCCAGTTCACCAGCCAGCCGATGACCGACGCGATGACCTTCTTCCACAACGCGGTCTACACCGACAAGGCGATGCCGCCGCCCGGAACCGCCGCGGACTTCTTCGCCGGCGACTCGGCCATGACGATCACCCAGATCTCCCGCGCGTCCACCCTCAAGGACGCCTCCTTCAAGTGGGGTGTGGCGCCGCTGCCCAGCGGCCCCGCCGGCAACCAGCAGCTGTTCGGGCAGGCCGGGATCGGCGCGTTCGCCAAGGGCAAGCACCCGCAGGCAGCCGCGGACTTCCTCGCCTTCTTCAGCAACCCGGCCAACTCGGCGAAGCTGGCGCAGTACTTCCCGCCGCCGCGTACCTCGCTGCTCAACGCCACCAGCCTGAAGGCGGCCAACCCGCTGCTGTCCGAGCAGCAGCTGGACAGCGTGGTGGTCAACGGCATCAAGAACGGCGTGGTCAAGGCGAGCCACGGCAACTACGCCAAGATCGACGACGCCGCCCGCGCCGCCCTGGACAAGTTCTACCAGCAGAACGCGGACGTGCCGGCCGCACTGGCCGGCGTCTGCAAGGCCGTCGACCCGCTGCTGGGCGCGGCGAACTGACCCGGCCGGCAACGAACTGAAATGGCGGCGAACTGAGATGGCGCGAACTGAAATGGCGCGAACTGAAATGGCGCGAACCGAAATGGCAGCGAACTGACATGAGCAGCGTCTCGACCGCAACCGCGGCCGACACCCAGGGCGGCGACCGGGGACACCGGCCGCCGCCCGGGCGGCGGCGCGGCGCTCAGCCGGGCAGCGCCCGGCGACGGGACAGTCGCCGGGTCCGCGAAGCCGTCGCCGGCTACCTCTTCGTCGCCCCGCAACTGCTGGGCTGGGCGGCCTTCGTCGGCTGGCCGATCATCGCGGTGATCTGGTACAGCCTGCACCGCTGGAACGTGCTCGCCGACACCTTCGACTGGGCCGGCCTGGCCAACTACCGGCAACTGCTGCACGACCCGGCGATGGGCGCGGTGCTGCGCGCGACGCTGTACTTCTCGGTCGGCCTGGTGCTGCTCAACCTGGCCCTGGCGCTGCTGCTGGCGGTACTGCTCAACCAGCGGCTGCGCGGTACCGCCATCTTCCGCACCATCTTCTTCTCGCCGGTCGTCGTCTCGCTGGTCGCCTGGGCGATCGTCTCCAGCACCCTGTTGCAGGGCACCGGCGGCATCAACGCGCTGCTGGACAAGGTCGGTGTCACCGGGCCGAACTGGCTGCACCAGCCGGGCGCGGCGCTGGTCGCGGTGATCGTCACCCAGACCATCAAGAACGTCGGCCTCAACATGGTGCTGTTCCTCGCGGCGCTACAGGGGGTGCCCGAGGAGCTCTACGAGGCGGCGGCGCTGGACGGGGCGTCGCGCTGGCGTACCTTCTGGCGGATCACCTTCCCGCTGATCAGCCCGACCGTGCTGCTCACCTCGATCATCACGGTCGTCGGCTCGCTGCAGGTGTTCGCCCCGATCCAGGTGCTCACCGCCGGCGGACCCGGCAACTCCACCAACGTGCTCGTCTACGACCTGTACAAGCAGGGCTTCGTCGCGCACGACCTGAGCTACGCCAGCACCCTGGGCGTGCTGCTGTTCGTCATCGTGCTGGTGCTGACCGCCGTCCAGTGGCAGCTGCGCAAGAAGTGGGTCGTCAATGAGCAGTAGTCGCAGCCGCGCGCTGTCCCTGCCGCGCTGGGCCAAGATCGCCCTCTACGCGGTGCTGACCGTGCTGGCCATCCCGTTCCTCTTCCCCACCTGGTGGATGGTGACGGCGTCACTGTCACCCGCCAACGACGTCTACAGCCGCTCGCCGAAGCTGTTCCCGACGCATCCGCTGTGGTCGGACTACAAGCAGGTCTTCGACCTGCAGCCGTTTGCCCACCAGTACGTCAACAGCCTCTACATCGCCGCCGCCGTCACCGTCGGCACGCTGGCGGTGTCGGCGCTGTCCGGCTACGCCTTCGCCCGCATCCGGTTCCCCGGCGCGAACGCGCTGTTCTTCCTGGTGCTCACCGGCATGCTGGTACCCGCCGAGGTCACCATCGTGCCGCTGTTCCGGATGGTGCAGCGCTTCGGCCTCATCGACACGCACTGGCCGCTGATCATCATTCCGATCTTCGGCGCGCCCAGCGTGCTCGGCACCTTCGTGATGCGCCAGTTCTTCCTCGGCCTGCCCGCCGAGTTGGAGGAGGCCGGCCGGCTGGACGGCCTGGGCCGGTTCGGACTCTTCCGGCGCATCGCCCTGCCGCTGGCCCGGCCGGCGCTGGCCGCCGTCGCCATCTTCACCTTCCTGCGCACCTGGGACAGCTACCTGGAGCCGCTGGTCTACCTGTCCAGCAAGGACAAGTTCACCCTGCCGCTCGCGCTCACCCAGTACACCGATGCCTACGGCGGCAACATCTGGAATATTCAGCTTGCCGCGACGACGCTGACGGTGCTGCCGGTACTGGCAGTCTTCGTCGTCGCCCAACGCCAGTTCGTGGCCGGCCTGGCTCAGACGGGGCTGAAGGGATGAGCGCGCCGATGACCGACGTCGACCAGGTGGGAGCAGTGCCGGTGGCACAGAGCGAGGGCCCGGTGGTCGCCAAGCACGCCTGGCTGCGCCAGGTGCTGCGGCAGGAGATCACCGAACGGCTGACCCCGCACGAGATGCTGCCGCCAGAACGGGAACTCGCCACCCGCTTCGAAGTCAGCCGGATGACCATCCGCCAGGCGCTGCGTTCGCTCACCGACGACGGACTCATCTACGCGGTCCGCGGGGTGGGTACCTTCGTCACCGAACCGAAGGTCTCCAAGGACCTGGCGCTCTCCTCGTTCTCCGAGGACATGCGCGCCCGCGGGCTGCGCCCCGGTTCCCGGCTGCTCACCGCCGAAGCCGTCGACGCGGACGCCGCGGTGGCCAAGGATCTGGGCATCGAGCCGGGCGCCCCGGCGTACCGCCTGGAACGGCTGCGCTCGGCCGACGACGTGCCGGTCGCCCACGAGCAGGCATACCTGCCGGCCCGGTTGTTCCCCCGGCTGCTCGACCAGAACCTGGACGGCTCGCTCTACGACCTGATGGAACGGCGCTTCCGCATCAGGGTCGAACGGGCCCAGCAGACCACCCGCGCGGTGAACCTCGGCAAGCACCTCGCCGACCTGCTGGGCGTCCCGGCGCGCACGGCGGCGCTGCACGTGCGCCGGATCGGCATCGACAGCCAGGGACGCATAGTCGAGCGCACCGACACCCTCTACCGCGGTGACCGCTACGACTTCTCCGCCACCATCCGCAGGGCGCGCCACTGATGGGCGAACTGGTCCTGGGGATCGACATCGGGGGCACCAAGACCGCGGTCGGCGCGGTGGACGGCGACGGTCGGGTGCACGCCGCCCGGGTCGCGCCGACACCGGCCCGTTACGGCGCGGCCGCCATCCTGGACACCGCCGCCACCCTCGCCGACGAGGTCCGGCACGCCGTGCGCCGCCCGGTCGTCGCTGTCGGTGTCGGGGCGCCGGGTGTCGTGGACGCCCGTCGTGGCGTCGTCGTCTCGGCCACGGAGCTGCTGCGCGGCTGGGCCGGCACGCCAGTCGCCGACCTGCTCGCCGCCAGGCTGGACCTGCCGGTCGCGGTGGACAACGACGTACGCGCGGCGGGGCTGGGCGAGGCTCGCCACGGCGCCGGCCGGGCAGCCGGGCTGGCCCTGGTGGTCGCAGTCGGCACCGGAATCGGTGGCGCCCTGGTCCGCGCGGGCGTGCTCCTGCCCGGCGCCAGTGGGGTGGCCGGACACCTGGGCCACATCGTCGTACCGGGCGCCGGTGCCGAGGTCTGCTCCTGCGGTCGCCGCGACCACCTGGAATCCGTCGCCGCCGGACCGGCGATCCTGCGCGCCGCGCAACGCGCCGGCCTCGCCGTCGACTCCACGGCGCAGGTGGTGGCCCTGGCCGCGACGGACGCGCGGGCCGCGTCGGTGGTGGCCGAAGCCGCCTCGGTACTCGGCCGGGCACTCGGCGGCCTCGTCAACGTGCTCGACCCCGACATCGTGGTACTGGCCGGTGGCGTCGCCGAGGCGGGCGCCGTGTGGTGGCAGCCGCTGCGCGAGGCGTTCACCGGACAGCTGCTGCCACCCGCCGCACCCGCACTGGTACCCGCGTCGCTGGGCACGCAGGCGGGCGTCGTCGGCGCCGCAGCCCTGGCCCACGACCTGCTCGCCCCCGACCTGCTGCACCGCGACCCGGCGTCCCGCGACCCGGCGTCCCGCGACCCGGCGTCCCGCGACCTGGCGTCCCGCGACCTGGCGTCCCGCGACCCGGCGTCCCGCGACCTGGCGTCCCGCGACCTGGCGTCCCACGACCTGGCAGACCGCGACCTGGCGGACCGTGATCTGCCGGACCGTGATCTGCCGGACCGTGATCTGCCGGACCGCGTCCTGCTGGCCCGCGATCTGCCGGGCCGCGAGCCGCTTCATGGAAGGACTTTGCGATGACCGAGGCGGTGGCGCCGGCGCTGGCCGCGATCCGGGGCGGGCTGGTGGTCTCCTGCCAGGCTGCGCCCGGCGATCCGTTGCGCGATCCGGAGGTGCTCGCCCGGATGGCGGCCTCGGTGGTGCGCGCCGGAGCGGTCGCGGTGCGCCTCAACGGGGTCGACGACGTGCGGCGGGCCCGGGAGCTGGTCACCGCGCCGGTGATCGGGCTGTGGAAGGACGGCGACACCGGGGTGTACATCACCCCCACGCTGGAGCACGGGCTGGCGGTCGCGCGGGCCGGTGCCGACCTGGTGGCGATCGACGGCACCGGACGGCCGCGCCCGGACGGCCGCACCCTGGCCGCCACCATCGCAGCCCTGCACACGCACAGCGACGCACTCGTCCTCGCCGACGTGTCCACAGTGGAGGAAGGCATCGCCGCCGCAGAGGCCGGCGCCGACGCGGTGGCCACCACCCTGTCCGGCTACACCGGCCCCGGCGCCCCGCCGCCCGGCCCGGACCTGGAACTCGCTGCGGCACTGGTCGGCAAGCTGACCCTCCCGGTAATCGCCGAGGGCCGGATCCACTTGCCCGAGCAGGCCCGGGCCGCACTGGACGCCGGAGTGTGGGCGGTCGTCGTCGGCACCGCCATCACCTCACCCGCCTGGCTGACCCGCCAGTACCTGGCCGCCCTGCCGCGGCCAACTGGTGCGGCGTAGCTCCGGACAGCCGTGGGCCGCAACCGCGCCGCAGTTCGGCGGGGCCACCTACCGCGGTCTCGGCTGAGGCTCGACTGCCGGCCGGCGCTGAGCGAGGGCGAGGCAAATCAGCAGCAGCACGCCGACTGCCACGGCCGCCAGCCCGGCCGCCGCAGTCGGGCCGGCGGTGGCGCCGGTGGCCGGCAGCGCTGCCGGCCACCGGCGCGACCCGACGGCGGTCGGGGTCTGGGTCGGGGTCGACGAGGGTGGGGCGGCGAGTATCGCGACCGAGGTCTGGGTGGCTGCGGTCACCACGGCCGAGGTGAGTTGGTTGGCAACGGTGGTGGGGATCGCGGTGGCGCTGCCGGTGACCGTCGACACCTGGATCGGGGCGGTCGCGGTCAGCTGGAAGCTGGTGTCCGCCCGCAATACCCCGGTCGTGCCCCGCAACGTCCGGACTGCCGCGGCGGCGACCACAGTGGACTCCGGGGCAGCCCGGGTGGTCTCGGCGGCCGCTGCGGTCGGCAGCGGCGTCAGGTCGAGGACGGTGTCCGGGGTGTGCACCGTGACCTCCAGCGCGAACGGGCCGTCGTTGCGCAGGCTCAGCCGCAGGTACGCGGTGCTGCCGGCGGGTACCGGCGCGGTGATCGGCCGGGTCAGTCCCGGGTCACCGAACGGCTCGGCGGTCAGCCGCAGGGTCGGCCGGTCGACGGTGAGCGTGCAGACCGGTGACGGCTGTGGGACAAGGAGATCGGGCACCACCAGCTCGATCGGGAAGAAGATCGTGAGCTGCTGGAACTGTAGTTGGGCACCGGTGACCGGGGCGAGGGTGCCGACCAGCCCGGAGCGCAACTGCAGGTCGTACTCCAGCACGCTGGCGGCTGCCGCGGCCGCCTGCGACCGCCCGGCGTAGTCCGACGGCCGCGAGCCGGCCACCGGTCCCTGGTCGGTGTGCCACTCGACGGTGGCGTCGGTGACCGAGACGGTATCCAGCCCGGCCGGGTGAAACAGCGGCGTGAACCTGGTGTTGCCGCTGGGATCGGTGCCGGCCGTGGCGCCTTCGGTGGCCCGCGCCGAGCCGGGAACCAGAGTGAACTCGGGCAGCACCGTCTCGGTGACGACGGTGAACCGGTCGTCGGACGGCAGCGGGACGTAGCTGTCCGGGTCGCGTACCGATTCGAAGGCGGACAGCTGTCCCTGGATGAGCCGGACCCGGTACCGGCCGCCGCCCAGGTCGTACACGTCACGTTGGACGTCCGGCCGGGACCAGGACCGGCAGGCCGGCGCCCCGGGTGCCGACTGCTGTCCGGCAGCGGGGCCGACCGGCCCGACCACGACAACCAATCCGGTGACGGCAACGACGGTCAGCGCGCGGCTCCACTTCACCACACCCGTGTAACACCACCAGCCCCGTCCGTACCGGCCAACCGAGACGGTTCCCTCCGTCGGGGAGCCGGTCGCGCGGTCAACGGTGCCGTTCGGCGGCGGGCGGGTTCACTCGCAGAACACCTGCACCTTGGCGTCGGGCTCGTCGACGTCGACGGTGAGGTCGTCGAGCTGCTCGATGAGCTCCTCGATGTGCTGCGGCTTGAGCTCGGTGAGGTCGATCGGCACCCCGGACCGGTTCAGCTCCGCGTTGACCCGGGTGAGCGCCTGCGGGGGGATGAGGCTCGTGAGCCGGACCCCGGCGCGCAACAGTTGCAGCGGGACCCGGACGTTGACCCGGCTCGGCCCGTCGCCGCCGGAGTCGTCGGCCGAGTTCACCAGTACGCGCAGGTACTTGGGCCGGGGCTTGGGGCGGGACGCGGCTCCCGGCGACGACTCGGGCTGTTCCCGTTCGAGGGCGTCGATCAGCCGCTCGGCCTCGTCGGCGGTGATTTTGCCTTCGGCCAGCATCTGCAGGACCTGGCGGCGCTGCTCGTTCATCGTCTTACTCCTCCGTCTGACTCATCTGACGCTTACCAGCACGGCCGTGCGGCCCTGCTCGAACTCGATCCGGGTGCCGGGCAGCGCCCACAGCAGTCGCCCGGCGCCGCGCAGCGCGCCCACCGGGCTGACCCGGGAGACGAGGCAGGCGACCAGTCCGGCCAGCACGGCGAGCAGCAGCAGCGGTGACAGCACCAGCAGCACCGGCAGGACCGGGACGTACAGCCGTCGCCAGCGGCCGTCGGGACGGCGTCGGCGGACGGTCACCAGTTGCGGGATCATCGGGACCTCTCCAGCTCGGCCAGCGCCTCCTGGACGCTGATCTCCCCCCGCCGCAGGCGGTCGACGACGTCAGCGCCGGTGGGCGCCGGGTCGGTGTCGACGAAGTCGAGGTGCTCGGCGATCCGGTTCAGCCGGGACTTGATCGTCGGGTAGCTCACCCCGAAGATCCGCTCCATCTCCTTGATCGAGCCGTGCGACCGGACGAACGCGGCCACGAACACCTGGTCGTCGACGCTGAGCTGGGCCAGTTGCGGCGGCTCGAACTGGCCCTCGACCACGACGCCGCTGTCGGCGAGGCGGACCCGCTCGACCACGAACGGCTGTCCGCGCGTCAGGTCCGTCAGTTCCTGCCAGTCCACCCTCGGCTCCCTCACTCGTCAGCGAAATGCTTCTCGTTCATTCATAGCTTGAGTTTCTTAAGGATTCAAGACGCAAAGCTCAAGTTTATTAATAGCCGCCTGAGCTGCCGGGCGAGATGGCGCTAGCGCCGGACTCTTGGTTGCGCGGACCGCGTGGGGTCTTGCGAATATCTGTCGGCATCTTGCGTCCTCGTGTCGGCTAGGTTACGGTTCGCTCCAGCTCAGGAACCGGACTACGACCGTCGATGTGTCGTTCCGCTCGCCGGTGCCTCTCCCGCGTCCCGGAGTAGGTCATGCGTACACGTCGCGCCCGGCGACTGGTCCTCGGACTCGTTGCCGCGCTTGTCATTCCCGTCCTCTACGTCGTCACCGCCGGCGCCGCCGGGGCCGACGAGACCACCGTCTCCGTCGACAACCTGCGTACCGGCTGGGACCGAACGAGTCCGGCCTGGCCCCGGCCGCCGTCTCCGCCGCCGACTTCGGCCAGCTCTTCTCGACCAGCGTCAACGGCCAGGTGTACGCCCAGCCGATCGTGGTGGCCGGCACCGTGATCACGATGACCGAGAACAACTGGATCTACGGCATGAACGCGGTGACCGGCGCCGTCGCCTGGTCGCGCAGCGTCGGCCCGGCCTGGCCCGCGTCCGCGATCGGCTGCGGCGACCTGGTCCCCAACATCGGCATCACCAGCACCCCCGTGTACGACCCGGCCAGCCGCGCCGTCTACTTCGTCGCGAAGGTCAACGACGGCCCCGACGCCAACCACCCGCACTTCTACATGCACGCCGTCGACCCGGCCACCGGCGCCGAGCGCACCGGCTGGCCGGTCACCATCCAGGGCACGCCCGACCAACGACCCGGCCAACGCGTTCAACCCGAAGACCGCCGCCCAGCGCCCCGGCCTGCTGCTGCTCGACGGCGTCGTCTACGCCGGCTTCGCCAGCCACTGCGACTACGGCCCGTACGTCGGCTACATCGCCGGCGTGAAGACCAGCACCCCGGCGATGTCCACGCTGTGGTCCACCGAGGCCGGCCGCTCCACCGGCATGGCGGGCATCTGGCAGTCCGGTGGCGGCCTGGTCTCCGACGGGCCCGGCCGGATCATCGTGGCCACCGGCAACGGCGTCTCGCCGGCCCCGGGCCCGGGTACCAGCCCGCCCGCGCACGCTGGCCGAGTCGGTGATCCGGCTGCAGGTCAACGGCGACGGATCGCTGACCGCCAAGGACTTCTTCAGCCCGGCCAACAACGGCAAGCTGGACCAGGACGACACCGACTTCGGCTCCGGCGGCCCGCTGGCGCTGCCGGCCGGCTTCGGCACCACGGCCCACCCGCACCTGCTCGTCCAGGTCGGCAAGGACGGCCGGGTGTACCTGCTCGACCGGGACAACCTCGGCGGCGCCGCCCAGGGCCCCGGCGGCGGCGACGCCTCGATCGGAGCGCCGGTCGGCCCGTACAACGGGGTGTGGGGGCACCCGGCGTTCTGGGGCGGCGACGGCGGGTACGTCTACACCGTGGAGAACGCCGGCTTCCTGCGCGCCCTCAAGTACGGCGTGAACGGCAGCGGGCTGCCGGTGCTCACCTCGGCGGCCACCAGCTCCTCGACGTTCGGCTACACCTCCGGCTCGCCGGTGGTCACCTCGACCGGCACGACCTCGGGCTCGGCGATCGTCTGGGTGGTCTACAGCGACGGCTCCACCGGCGCCAACGGGCAGCTGCGCGCGTACGACGCGCTGCCGGTCAACGGGCAGCTGCACCTGCGGTACTCGGCGCCCATCGGTACCGCCACCAAGTTCGTCGTGCCGGCCACCGACGCGGCCGCGTCTACGTGGGTACCCGGGATGGCAAGGTGTTCGGCTTCGGCCGGCCCACCACCGCCGCGCTCACCAGCTCGCCCACCGACTTCGGCAGCGTCGCCGTCGGCAGCACCGGCAACGCCACGGTGACCGTGACCGCCACCCGCACCGTCACCGTCTCCGCCATCTCCACCGCCGCGCCGTTCGGCGTCACCCCGCCCGCGCTGCCGGTCACCCTCACCACCGGGCAGACCCTGACGGTGCCGGTACGCTTCGCCCCCACCAGCTCCGGCGGAGCGGCCGGCAGCCTGTCGTTCGCCACCAACGCCGGCACCGTGGCGCTGGACCTGCACGGCACCGGCACCCAGCCCGGACTCGGCGCGACACCCTCCGCACTGAGCCTTCGGCACGGTACCGACGGGCGCGAAGAAGACGGTCAGCGTGAGCATCGTCAACACCGGGACCACCGCGGTCACCGTCACCGGGACCACCGCGCCGGCCGCACCGTTCAGCGCGACCGGCTTCCCCGCGGTCGGCTCGACGATCGCGGCCGGCGCCTCGATCGCCGTCACGGTGACCTACACGCCCACCGTGGCCGGCAACCAGACCGGCTCGCTCGCCGTCGCCAGCAACGCGGGCGCGGTGACGGTACCCATCAGCGGCACCGCCGTCACCGGCGCGGCGCACCTGAGCATCACCCCCAACCCGGTGGCGTTCGGGTCCGTCCCGGTGGGACAGACCGCGACCCAGACGTTCAACATCGCCAACACCGGCAACATCACGCTGACGCTGACCAAGGCGGCGCCGCCGGTCGGCGCGTTCAACACCACCACCCCGGTGTCAGAGGGGCAGCAGCTGTCCCCGGGTGACGTGCATCCACCAGACGGTGACCTTCACCCCGACCAGCACCGGGGCCCAGTCGGCGGTCTACTCGATCACCGGCGACGACGGCCAGGGCGCGATCGCGGTGCAGCTGACCGGGACCGGGGTGACCGGCACCGGCACCACCAACATCGCGGCGGGCCGGCCGGCCACCGCGTCCTCCACCGTGCAGAACTACGGCGCGGGCAACGTCACCGACGCGGACGCCAGCTCGTACTGGGAGAGCGCCAACAACGCGTTCCCGCAATGGATCCAGGTCGACCTCGGCGCGTCGACGAGCGTGGGCAAGGTGACGCTGAAGCTGCCGCCGGCCACCGCCTGGCAGGCGCGTACCCAGACGCTGTCGGTGCAGGCGGGCACCGACGGCACGACGTTCGCCACCGTTGTCCCGGCCACCGGGTACGCCTTCGATCCGGCCACCGGCAACACGGTGACCATCACCTTCCCGGCCACCAACGCCCGCTACCTCCGGGCTGCCGTCACCGCGAACACCGGGTGGCCGGCCGGCCAGCTCTCCGACTTCGAGGTCTTCGCCACCGGCGGCGGCGGCGGCTCGGCCACGCTGACCACCAATCCGGGCTCGCTCACCTTCGGGGCCACCCCGGTGAACACCAATGACGAGGACTGGCAGACGGTCACCGTCACCAACACCGGCACCGCGACGGCGACCCTGTCCGCCATCACCGCGAGCGGCGACTTCACCCTGGCCAGCACCTGCGGGGCCACCCTCGCGGCCGGCGCGAACTGCACGGTCACCGTGACGTTCCACCCGACCGCCGCCGGCTCGCGTACCGGCACGCTGACCATCGCCGGCAACGCCACCAACAGTCCGTCCACGGTGGCGCTCACCGGTACCGGCACCTCGACCGCGAGTGCTTCGCTGTCGGCAAACCCGGCCTCGTTGACCTTCGCGGCGACCACAGTCGGTGCGGCCAGCCCGGTGTCGGCGGTGACGGTGTCCAATACCGGCGCCGCCGCGGCTGCCGTCACCTCGATCACGGCGGCCGGCGACTACACGCAGACCAACACCTGCGGTGCCGCCATCGCGGCCGGCGCGTCGTGCACCGTGTCGGTGGTCTTCCACCCGAGCGCGACCGGTACCCGTACCGGCGCGCTGTCGGTGATCAGCAGCGCCACCAACTCCCCACTCAGCGTTGCCCTGTCCGGGAGCGGCAGCACCACCACCCCGGTGAACCTGGCGCTGAACAAGGTGACCACCGAGTCCACGCACACCCAGACGTACGCGTCCGGCAACGCGATCGACGGCAGCGCCAACAGCTACTGGGAGAGCGTCAACAGCGCCTTCCCGCAGTGGCTGCAGGTGGACCTGGGGAGCGTGCAGACCGTCAGCCGGGTGGTGGTGAAGCTGCCGCCGTCGGCGGACTGGGCCACCCGTAGCCAGACGATCGCGGTCTCCGGCAGCACCAACGGGACGACCTTCAGCACGCTCGCCGGGGCTTTGAGTTACACGTTCAACCCGGCGACCGGGAACACGGTCACCATCACCTTCCCGGCCACCGCTGTCCGGTACCTGCGGATCACCATCACCGCCAACACCGGCTGGCCCGCCGGGCAGGTCGCCGAACTGGAGGTCTACGCCTCCTGACGGCAGCTACCGGGTCTGCCGGCCGGCAGACCCGGCGCCGGGAGCGGGCAGCACCGCGATCGCCTCGATGGAGACGAGCAGGCCGTGCGGCAGCCGGACGTTGGCCGGCGCGGAGCGGGCCGGTGGCGGGTCCGGCATGTGCCGGGCGTAGACCGCGTTGAGTCGTTCGAAGTCGGCCGGGTCGGCGTAGAAGATCGTCGTCTTCACGACGTCGGCCATGGCGGCGCCGGCCGCGGCGAGCACGGCGGCGAGGTTGCGCAGCGCCTGCTCGGTCTGGGCCTCGATGCCTGCCGGGATTGACCCGTCCGACGGGTCAATCCCGGCAGTACCGGAGCAGAACACGAATCCGCCGGCAATGATCGCCTGGCTGTACGCCCCGAGCGCGGCCGGTGCGTCCCCCGTCGATACCGCTTGTCGCGTGGTCATTGCTTCCCCTCGGCCGGGCAGCCCCCCCGGTCGCCCGGTCCGAGGACGAGCTGCGGATCACCGGTGACCGGCTCGTCGTTGCGGGCCGGACACCGGACTTCTGCTACTCCAACCACTCTCGCCCGCGGTTGGGCACGGGACATCCGTGTCGGCTACGGACCGCGCGATCCGTGCTGGCCACGGATGCCCGCCGCGGCGCCGGCGCACAGGCTGCTGTCAGGTGGGTTCATCGGGGGCCCGCGCCGACGAGTGGAGACATCATGACGACCACCGATACCGCGGCAATCGACGGGGCGAAGCTCGAGGCGTTCGTCGGTCGCGCGGTCACCGACATGGGCGCGGCCATCTCCGGGCTGCTGCTGCACCTCGGCGACCGGCTGGGCCTGTACAAGGCGATGGCCGGCGCCGGTCCGATCACCTCGGCCGACCTGGCGCTGCGCACCGGCACCGCCGAGCGGTACGTCCGGGAATGGCTCGGCAACCAGGCGGCCGGCGGCTACGTCGTCTACGACCCGGCCGGCGGCACCTACGAGCTGCCCGCCGAGCAGGCCATGGTGGTCGCGAACGAGAACAGCCCGGTCTTCCTCGGCGGCGCCTTCGAGGCCATCGCCTCCTGCTACGCCGACCACGACGTGCTGGTGGACGCGTTCCGCACCGGCGCGGGCGTCGGCTGGCACCAGCACGACGCGCGGCTGTACTCCGGCGTCGTGCGGCTCTTCCGCCCCAGCTACGCCGCGCACCTGGTCGACGAGTGGCTGCCGGCGCTGGACGGCGTGGTCGAGAAGCTCCGGGCCGGCGCGAGCGTCGCGGACGTCGGGTGCGGGTTCGGCGCGTCCACGATCATCATGGCGCGGGCGTTCGGGCGCTCGACGTTCGCCGGCTTCGACATCCACGAGCCGTCGATCGAGGCTGCCCGCGAGGCCGCGACGGAGGCGGGCGTGAACCAGCGGGCAAGGTTCACCGTCGGGTCGGCGGCGGACGTCCCCGGCAAGGGCTACGACCTGGTGTGCCTGTTCGACGCCCTGCACGACATGGGCGACCCGGTCGGCGCCGCCCGGCGGATCCGCCAGGTGCTGGCCTCCGACGGCACGCTGCTGCTGGTCGAGCCGTACGCCGGGGACGCCCTCGAGGACAACCTCAACCCGATCGGACGGACCTTCTACGGCCTGTCCACGGTCATCTGCACCCCGGGGTCGCGCGCGCAGGAGGTGGGGCTCGGGCTCGGTGCGCAGGCCGGTGAGCGGCGACTCGCCGCGGTGCTGCGGGAGGCCGGGTTCAGCCGGGTACGCCGGGCCACCGAGACCCCGTTCAACCTGGTTCTGGAGGCCAGGCCATAGCCGTCGCACCCATCGCAGCCAGCGCGGCCTCGCCGAGCCTGCGGTGCTCCCCGCCGATGAAGATCAGCGTGCGGGCCCACTGGTAGCGGCAGCCCGCCTGCTGCAGGGCGGCGGCCGCGGCGGTCAACCCGTCGCGGTCGCCGCCCGTAGTGTTCAGCGCCGCCGCCCGGTCGACGATGGCGGTGGCGATCGGGTTGCCCGCCGCCGCCAGCCGCGCGCGCCGAATCCGGTCAACGGCATCGTCGTGACCCGCTGAGCACGGCGGCCTCGGCCCACAGCGCGGCGTACCAGGGCCGCCACATGCCGTTGTACCACTCGGTGAACTCCTCCGGCGGCGTGCGCAGCAGCCGCGCCGCCTGCTCGGGCAGCCCGCGGTGCAGCAGCAGCAACGCGTCGAAGAACTCGCCGAAGTGGATCTCCGACAGCGGGCGGCCCGGCGTCTCGAGGCCGTCGACGATCGTCCAGCCAGGCGGTCCGGGCGTCGTCGTCGCCGCGCAGCCCGTGCATGGTCGCGGCCGCGTACGCGCCGCGGCTGAGGTTGCCCGCGCGGGGCCGGCCGGCCCGCTCCCACCCCTCGCGGAAGCGCTCGGCCAGGCTCAGCGCCTCGGGCCAGTCGCCCGCCAGTACCGTCACGACGAGCAGCCGCGCGGTGGCCAGGTGGCCCTCCTCGCGGTAGAACGGCAGGTCCCGCAGGCGTTCGGCCAGCCTGCGCGCGGCCGGCAGGTCGCCGGCGGCGACGGCGCAGTCGGCGGCCATGATCAGCCCGTCGAAGAACTCCAACCCGGCCGTCGCCGTCACCGGCATCGGCGCCAGCAACTCGGTACGCCGCAGCGCGCTGGCCGCCGCGGCGCGGACGTCGCCGCGAGCCGAGCTGGACCGCGGTGAGCTGGTCGAGCGCGGCGCTCTCGGCCAGCGGATCGCCGGCGCCGCGGGCCAGGGCGAGGGCGCGCTCGACGAGCCGGGCGGTCGCCGGATCCGTGGTCGGCGCCGTCGAACGCCTCGGCGGTCAGCAGCCGCGCCTGGGCCCGCAGGTCCGCCGCCGGCCAGCGCCCACCCCTGCGCGATCAGTGCCGCGGCGCCGGCCGGCCGGGGGCTCGGTCGCCATCAGCCCACGGCCGCGATTGATCAGCTCGGCGTTCCGGGCCAGGTCGACGGCGGCCGCCGGCCCGGTCGCCCGCGCGCAGCGCCGCGTCGGCCGCGCGCTGACGCAGCCGCAGCGCGTCGTCGCCGAAGTGCCGCGACTCCGCGGCGCCCGCGGCACTGCGCAACGCGTCGGCGGCGGCCAGGTCGTCGGCGGCCAGCTCGGCCGCCTGCTCGTAGCGGCGCTGCGACTCGCCGGGCATGCCGCGGATGAAGGTCAGGTGGGCCAGGGCGAGCGCCAGCCGGTACGCCTGCGGCCGGTGCGGATCACTACCCGCGGCCCAGGCCAGCGCGGCGCGCAGCTCGTCGGCGACCTGGTCGAAGGCGGTCCGCCAGGCGCCGACCAGTTCGCCCGACGCGACCTGCAGCGCCGAGCTCTCCGCCAGGCACCAGCTCAGGTGCCGGGAGAGCGCCTCGCCGCCTCGCCCGCCTCGTCGAGCCGGTCGGCGCCGTACTGGCGGATGGTCTCCAGCGCCCGGTAGCGGGTCCCGCCCGGCCCGGCGATCGCGACCAGCAGGCTCTGGTCGGCGAGGCCGGCCAGCACGGTGGGGATCTCGTCGGCCGGCACCGGCGGCCAGCCGGCCAGCACCGTCGCCGCGGCCGCGGTGAACGGGGCGGCGAAGACCGAGACCCGGCGCAGCACCGCCCGGCCGGGCTCGTCCAGCAGCGCGTAACTCCAGTCGAGCGTCGAGCGCAGCGAACGGTGCCGGTCGTCGATTCGCGGGCGCCGCCGGTCAGCAGCCGCAGCCGGTCGGCCAACCCGGCCTCCAGCCCGTCCAGCCCGAGCGACGGGTACCGGGCGGCGGCCAGCTCGATCGCCAGCGCCATGCCGTCCAGCGCCCGGCACACGGCGGCGACCCGGCCGAGGTCGTCCGGCCCCACCGGAGTCCCACCGGCCGCGGCCCGCCCGCAGGAACAGCTCGACCGCGTCACCCGGGCCACCGTCGTCGGCGCACCACGGACAGCCCGGGCACCGGGAACACCCGCTCGAAGGGGACCAGCAACCTGGCCCGGCTGGTGGCCAGCACCGCCAACCGGGGGCTGCCGGCGAGCAGCCGTTCCAGCAGGACCACCACGCCGTCCAGCAGGTGCTCGCAGTTGTCCAGCACGAGCAGCAGTTGCCGGTCGGCCAGCCAGCCGCGCACGTTGTCCTCCGCGGAGCTGCCCGGCCGCTCGCCGAGGCCGAGCGCGTCGGCGATCGCCGGCGCGATCATCAACGGATCGGTCACCGGCACCAGGTCGACGTACCAGACGCCGTCGGCGAACCGGCCGCCGATGTCGCGCGGCGACGCTCAACGCCAGCCGGGTCTTGCCGACGCCGCCCGGCCCGACGGCCGTGACCAGCCGGTGCTCGTCCAGCGCCGCGGCCAGCGCGGCCCGCTCGGCCACCCGCCCGACGAACGGCGTCAACGGCGACGGCAGGGTGGGGGCCCAGGCGATCGGGGTACCCGCCGAAGCAGCGGGCAGACCTGCCGCGACCGCCGCCAGCGCCCGCCGGTCCTCGGCCTGGAGCTTGCGCAGCAACGAGGAGACGTGGCTCTCGACGGTGCGGACGGAGATGAACAGCCGGGCGCCGATCTCGGCGTTGGTCAGATGCTCGCCGAGCGCGGCCAGCACCTCGGCCTCGCGGGCGGAGATGCCCACCTCGCGAAGTCCTCCCTGACCGGCCACCTAGCGATTGTGCACCGTGCCGACCAGCAATCGATCCGGCCGGGCGGGCCACGTCACTCCGCAAGGCCCGGCGTGCCGGCATCGTGCCGCCATCGTGCCGTTGTCAGGCAATCGACTGACGTCGCATGGTCAGCCGTCTATCATCGGCGCGACGCTGTCGTCGGCCCTGCTGCCGGTGTCGGGCGCCACCGTCGGGAGGGGGCGTACGCGGTATGAGCGTCGACGACTTCTTCCTTCCCTCGCTCGTCCGGGAGTTCCACACCTGGCCCGAGCTCACCCTCGCCGCTGACGCCACCGGCCTCGTCAACGTGGTCGGCCTGGCCGGCGCCGAGGACCCGGCCGGCGAGTTCGTCGACCTGCTGAACAGCATCCTGGACGTCCTCGAACCGACTCTGCTGCTACTGGCGCTGTGCGGCTACCCCACCGCCGAGTTGCTGATCGCGGGCGCCGGCCAGAGTGTCGCGGTGTCCCTGCCGTTCACCGTGGACCGGAAGGTGACCCAGACGGCGAATACCGCGTGGCCCACGCCGCTGACTGTCCAGCTGGGTGGGACGCCGGTGGTCGTCGCGCTCGCGGTCCCCAACCCGTCCCCGTTCGCCGTCCCCGTCCAGCAGGTACGCAACGGCCTGCTGCTCATCGAGCTGCCGGCCGCCGACCCGGCACTCAACCTGCGCGACGTGCTCAACCAGTTGGCCATCGCCGAGCCGACGGCGCGCGGCGGCGTGCTCGCCGACATCCGCGCCGTGATCGGCACCGCCAGCCTCGAACAGTTGGCCGCCGACGACCAGTTGCCCTCCGGACTGCTGACCGTCTTCGACCCGACCGGCTGGCTAGTCCCGGTGCTCGACCAGCAGCCCCCGACCGACGCCGTCGCGGCCGCTGACAGCGATGCGGTGGCGCTGCACAACCTCGGTGTCGCGATGGCGTCGCAGATCAACGCCACGGGGCTGGCGGACTTCCTGACCGCCGAGACCGGCGAGCTGGCGGCGCGGACGCTGCTGCGCACCCGGTTCCACGACGTGCGGACCGACCGGCAACTCCTGCGCCGGGGCATGCGCGGTGCCCGGCGTCGCCAGCGCACGACCGATTCCGACCGGCTGCCGCACTCGTTCCGCAACGGCCGGAGCCGCCGGCTCACCTACACCGAGTTCCTGATCGGCTGCCAGGTCGAGGACGTGGCCGACCTGCTCTACCGGCTGCGGGCCAGGGTGCTGGCGCCGAAGCTGGAGTTCAGCGAGCCGGTCGAGGGCGACGCCGCCGGGCGGTACGTGATCGCCCGGCTGGCGCCACTGCTGCAGTCGGTCGACCCGGTCGAGTGCACACTGGTCAACGCGCCGCCCGAGCCGGGCACGCTCGGCATCCGGTACCGCCGCTGGGGTCAGGAGCACGAGCTGGCAGGCGCCGTTGACGAAGCGGCGCTGTCGCTGGCGACAGGTCGGCTGCCACAGCCGTTGGAGTTCGTCGACGGACCCGAGGCGACCCCGGTAATGGCCGTGGTCGCCGAGCCCACGGTGACCGATCCCGTCGGCGTGACCGTACTGCGGATCTCCGGCGTGCAACACGGCGACGTGCTGGTGTTCACCGCCGGGACGACCGGCGCGACGGCGGAGCTGGCTGTCGTCAAGAACCTCACCCGCAACGACCTGAACCGGCTGCACGCGGCGGGGTACGACATCACCGTGGAACCGCCGGCCGACGGCACCGGAGCGCTGGCCGCGACGCTGCTCACCACGATCACGTTCCTGCTGGCCGACGGCCCCGACACCACTCAGGAGAAGCAGCGCCTGGCACTGCTGCGCACCCTGCGCAACCGCTACCCCGACGCCAAGGGCAACCCGACGCGCAGCTACCCGGCGACCGCGGATCTCCCCTCCGCCCGGGGCGTGGGCATCGTGCCCGACGACGCCTCCCACCTGCACCTGTGCCTGCCCACGGTGCCACCGGACGTCAAAGCCGCGATCGACAACTACAAGGCCGACTCCGACGCCGCGGCGGCCACCATCTCGATGCCCGCCACCAGCCCGTCGTACGCGGATGCGGGGCTGCGAACCGCGGTGACCGCGCACCGGACCGCGCTGCTGACCGACCTGGTCGCGATCCACACCGATTTTGCCCAGCGACCGGACGCGACGTTGATCTGGCACACCTACGAGCTCGGTGACGCCCACGGCTCCAGCTACCAGACCGGCGACGGCAAGGTGCTGTGGCCCGGCGACCCGGTCCGCAACATCCGCAGCGACCTGGACGCCGCCCCGACCCTGTTCGCCACCAGCGACCTGACCGGCACGTCGGTCGGGATGACCGAGCAGCAGGCGGTCGACCTGCTCCAGGTTGGCCTGTTCGTGAACCGCCAGGCACAGGTGGAGCTGTATGTCGAGCCGGGCGGGACCGACCCCGCACTGGCCTACGGGAAGACCCTGCAGATCGCTGACGCGCTCGCCTCGCTCGCCGACGGCGGCGTACCGCCGACCGGCGTGTATCGTGCCGCCGACCGGCGGTGGCGGGCCCGTTCCGCCGCAGCCGCCGACCGGCACCGGACCCGGCTCGGTGCTGCTACGGGTGGTCAACGACGGCACCTTCCTGCTGCCGTTCGCGGTCCTCACCGTCCACGGTCCGGCCGGCACCACCTCGGCACAGGCCGGCATGGACGGGACGCTGACCCTCCTCGAGCAGGCAGTGGGTTCGTACTCCGTCACCTGCCTGCACTATCCCGGGCACGACGGGGAGACCGAGCAGTACCAGATCACCGCCGGTGCCCGGACCGACGTACTGCTGGTACTGCCGCAGACGCCACCCGATCCGGCAAAACCACCGCTGGCGGCTGCCATCGCCGAGCCGTCCGGCTTCTTCGTGCACACCCTCCCCGGCAAGCCGACGCCGATCATCGGCAAGTTCTACTACCAGGAGCTCTCCGGGACCGTGCTGGCTGGCGTGGTGGTGCCGGACCCGGACGAGTCCGAGCCGGCCGCCGGTCTCAGACCTGTGGTACCAGGTGGAGTTCAACGTGGCGGACTTCAACCAGTTGGTCGACGCGTACACATTCTCGCTGATGAATTTGCAGGGCACCGACCCGGCCGCGGCGACCGAACAGTTGGCCGCGCTCAATGCCGCGCTCGCCACCCACCAGGGCACCGCCGGCTGGGTCCGCCAGGACGCGCTGTCGATGCTGGCCACGTCCTGGAGCTACTTCCTCGACCAGTTGGCCGAATTCGAGCAGACCTACCAGCACGAGGACCTGCTCACCCGACTGTCCCGGCTGCGCCAGATCGGCGAGGAGAGCGACCTGCCGGGCAACGACTGCGCGGGCGCCGGATTCGACGTGGTGAACCAGGTCAAACGCGCGAACCGGACACCCGACCCGAGCCGGTGGTCGCTGCTGTTGGAGGCCAAGCAGGTGGTGCTGCCCGATGGCGAGGTGGTGGACATCCACCACTTCCTGGTCACCGTCGAGTCGCTCATCGACGACGGTCGCAAGTCGGACGCCAGAACGGTGTACGTGTTCGGGTACCCGGTGGCGGTCGGCGAGAGCTACTCCGCCCTGAGTTGGTCCGGTGACATCGGTGGCGCGGTGGGTGACAAGGACCGGTTCCGCAGCGCGGGCTGGGAGGCCGCGTCGATCAAAGGCCGTACCGAGCAGGAGCGGGTCGACTTCTATTTCCGCACCCGGGCACCGGACATGGACCTGCTGCCCGACATCGACGGGTGGGGAGCGTCCTGGCTGGTGCCGATTATTGACGACGGCTCGCCGTTCCTGGTGCACAGCTTGGTCGAGCTGGTGACGAAGGTCTACGGCACGGCCGACGCGACGCCGCGCGAGGCGGCCACCGCGCGCGGAATCAACCGCGCGCGTGGGATCGGGGCGCTGCTCACGCACTACGGCTTCACCAGCGCGATCGACCTTAACGGCCAGACGGCGGCGGTGGCACGGCTGGAGGCTCAGATCCTCATCTTCTCCGAGGCGTGGTTCCAGGCCAAGGCGCCGACCCTGGTCGAGCGGGCGATACCGCCGACGCCGTCGCAGGTGACTCAGTTGAAGGCGACGTCGGCCGAGATGAGGACAGTGTTCCTGGATTGGCTGCAACACCTGGCGCATGAATACCGCGCTCTGCTGTAGCGGAGCGGATCTGGAGGTTCAGGTGAGGACTGCTGTGACGGCCCGGACAGTGGGGTCGCGATGACCGGTCCGCTGGGCGCCGTCGCGCGGGCGCTGGTGGAGGCCCTGTCGCCGATGCAGGAGGCGTTGCAGAGCCCGGCGGCCTTCGAGCAGTTGCTGCGTGACCTGGGATACGAGGGCACGGTCACCGCCACCGCGCTGTCGGGACTTGATGCGGCGGCCACCTTCGCCGACCTGGTGCCGCGTGGCACTGACCTGATCGACCGTCTCGACAGCCTGGACTCCGGCGACCCCGACTGGGCCGGCCTGGTGCAGGACCTGGTCGACCTCGGGCAGGACCTGCTGGCCGCCGTCGACGCCCTGCGGTCGGTAAACGGCGCGGCGCTGGACCCCAGCCTCGCCGATCCGGCGCTCTGGCGGGACCTGGCCCTGGCCCTGCCCGGCTACCTGGTCGTGCAGTACCTCGAGGACGAGGTGCCGCTGGTCTACGCGCTGCTGCGGTTGACCGGCGTGATCACGGATACCGGCGACGCCGACGCCCCCCGGGAAGTCTTCGACAGCGACCAGCTCGCCCGGGTCGCCGCCGATCCGGTGGGCGCCGTGCGGGACCTCTACGGCTGGGGCCAGCCCTCCGGCTTCCGCTACGGCGCGCTGCTCGACGAGCTCGCCCTGGCGCTGACCGTGCTCGGGCTGGAAGCCCGTACCGGCCCGGCGCGCCCCCGGTTCGCCACCCGCTTCTTCGGCGCCGACACGGTCTCCACTGTGGACGGACCGACCGAACTCGTGGTCCCGTTGGCCGCCGGATTCATCGACGGCGCGTACCGGGAGACCGGCCTGGTTCTCGTCGCAGTGCCGCCACGGCCGGGCGGCGACATCGCGGAACTGTTCCTCACCAACATCAGCGCCGGCAGCGCGGTCACCGCGTACGAGCCGGCGGGAGGCTGGTCGCTGCGGCTGACCGGCGCGCTGGACGCCACCGGCCTGATCGGCCTGCGACTCACGCCGGACGCAGCCCGGCTGGAGGACCAGCCACCCGACCCGCACGTGACCTGGACGCTGTCCGGCGACCCGGCCACCCCGTGGCAACTGCTCGGCGGCCTGCTCGAAATCGGCGGAGTCGACCTGGCGCTGGACATCTCGGGATCGGCGGACTCGGCCGACCTGGTGCTGTCCGTGCAACTCCGGGACGCGGCCGTGATCCTCGGCCTGGCCGACGGCGACTCGTTCCTGCGCTCCCTGGTCGGCGCCGAGCCGCTGCGGGTGGACCTGTCCAGCACGGTGGCCTGGTCGACCGGGGACGGCCTGACGTTGGCCGGCTCGGCCGGCATCGACGTCGTCCTGCCACTCACCCTCAACCTCGGCATCGCCGTGATCGAGCGGCTGCACCTGCTGCTGACCGGGGACGGCGCCGCCGCCCGGATACAGGCCGACGTCAGTGCCACCGCCGAGATCGGTCCACTCCTCGGCACCGTCGAGGGCATCGGCGTGGCCGTGCTGCTGACCGGCCGGACCGGCGGCGGAACCCTGGGCGGCCTGGACGTCGGTATCGGCTTCGTGCCACCGCACGGCATCGGCTTCGCGGTGGTGTCCGAGGTGGCGACCGGTGGCGGTTACGTCGAGGCGGACCGCGACGCGGGGCGCTACGCGGGGTACTCGATGTCGGTCTGCTGGGCATCGGGCTGACCGCCATCGGTGTGCTGTCCACCAAGCTGCCGGACGGCAGCGACGGCTGGTCGCTGTTCCTCTCCCTCACCGCCACCTTCCCCAGCCTGCAACTGGGATTCGGGTTCACCCTCAACGGCGTCGGCGGCCTGGTCGGCATCCACCGGGGCCTGGACGATGTCGCGCTCGGCGACGGGATCCGGGCGGGCAGCCTCGACTCGATCCTCTTCCCGGAAGACCCGATCGCCGACGCGGCAACGATCATCAGCGACATCGAGGCGATCTTCCCGACCCAGCAGGGTCAGTTCGTCTTCGGCCCCGTCGGCGTCATCGGCTGGGGTACCCCCACGGTCGTGGAGTTGGAACTCGGGGTGATCGTCGAGCTGCCCGACCCGCTCGCCATCGCGCTGCTCGGTTCGCTTTCGGCGGTGCTGCCCGACGACGAGGCGGCCATCCTGGTGCTCCACGTCGACGTGGCCGGAGTCCTCGACCTGACCGCCGGGACGATCGCCGTGGACGCCTCCCTGCACGACAGCCAGGTCGCCGGCATCGCGCTGTCCGGAGACATGGCTGTCCGCGCCGATTTCCTTTCCCAGCCCGGGTTCCTGCTCTCCTTCGGCGGCTTCAACCCGCACTACCCGGTCCCCGACACCTTCCCCGACCTGGACCGGCTCTCGGTCTCCCTGGACGCCGGCGCCAACCTGCGGCTGGGCCTGTGGGGCTACTTCGCGGTCACCGCCAACACCGTCCAGTTCGGCGCGGGCGCCGACCTGTGGGCCAAGGCCGACGGGCTGACGGTGGAGGGGCACCTCAGCTTCGACGCGCTCATCCAGTTCAATCCGTTCCTGTTCACCGTCGGCACGAGCATCCAGGTCGATGTCCGGGCCGGCACGGTGGAGTTGTTCGGCGTACACCTGGACATCACGCTGGCCGGGCCGAACCCGTTCCACGTGTCCGGCACCGCCACCATGAAGATCCTCGGGCTGCAGACCTCGTTCGCCGTGGACGAGACCATCGGCCGTAGGGAGCTTTCCGAACCACCACAGCCGGTGTACGCGCTGCCGTTGCTGCTGGCCGCGTTGCGTGACCCCGGCGCCTGGCGCGAGGTACTGCCCGACGGCGGCGTGCCGGCAGTGACCCTCACCGACGCCGCCACCGACGCCGGCGTCCTGCTGCACCCCGCCGGCGCGCTCGAAGTCGTGCAGCGGGTACTGCCACTGGGCCGCACCCTCGACCACTTCGGCGAAGGGGAGCTCGGCGACCTCGACTCCTTCGAGCTCGGTCAGCCGACCGTGGGGGACCAGCCGGCGTCGGCGGTCACCGACGTCGTCGACTGGTTCGCGCCGGCACAGTTCTTCGACCTCACCGAGGCCGAGAAGCTGTCCGCGCCGTCCTTCGAGGAGCTGCCGGCGGGACTGCGTTTCGAAGCGCCGGAGGTCGCCGGGGGAGTGGCGGCGGCGTTCGTGCTCGACTACGAACAGGTCATCCGCGACCCGGATCTCGCCGAGGTCGACGTCCGACCGGAGGCGATCTACACGCCGACCGCCGCCGCCCTGTCGCTGGCGGTGCGCTACTCCACGGCCGGCCGCCCGCGGCTACCCGCGGCGGTGTCCCGTTCCCGCGCCGCCGCCTCGCCGTACCAGCTGCACCCGGCCTCCTGGCTGGTGACCGACGCCGCAACCGGCCACGTCATCGCCCCGCCAGCCGGCGCCGGTGAGCGACAGAGTTGGTCCCAGGCGCGCACAGCGCTACGCGACCCCAACGGCACCGGCCAGGTGCTCGTCCCGGCCCACGAGGCGGAGGTGGCGGCATGACCGAGTGCCTGCACGAGGTTCGGTCGGCAATGTCAGGCCGGAGCCTCGCGAGCTCCGCGAGTGAGGTGGCGGCATGACCGAGTGCCTGCACGAGGTCCGGTCGGCAATGTCAGGCCGGCGCCTCGCGAGCTCCGCGAGTGAGGTGGCGGCATGACCGAGTGCCTGCACGAGGTCCGGTCGGCAATGTCAGGCCGGCGCCTCGCGAGCTCCGCGAGTGAGGTGGCGGCATGACCGGGTGGGGGACCGTGTACTTCCTGCCGTGGTTGCGGCGCGGGACTGGCCGCGTCGGTGGTCGCCGAGGCCGTCAATGGGGCGCCGGTCACCGAGGCGGCCACCATCGACGCCGGGGTGAGCGTCGGCGCGGTGGGTGGCACCGGGTCGGCCACCCGTGTCGGGCAGACCCTCGCGCTGCGCGGACCCGGCGACGTGGTGGGGCTGGCCGCCGGTCAGGTGCTGCGTACCGATCCGGTGTCGGGCGACCGCGATGCCGAGCCCAACTACTTCGTCACCGTCGAGCTGGCGACCGCGGACCTGCCGTGGATGTTCACCCCGGCAGCCCCCGACCGGCATGGCCGCCTGGTGCCCTGGCTGGCGCTGATCGTGGTGCGCGACAACGGAACCAACCTGATCGCCGGCACGCCGTCCGCGCCACTGCCGGTGCTGACCGTCGCCGACGGCACCGAGCTGCCCGACCTGGACGAGGCGTGGGCCTGGGCGCACGTGCAGTGCACCGCCGACCTGGCCGCGACCACGGTCCCCGCCGCCTACGCCCAGCCCGAACAGTTGCGGGCCCGGCTGCTGTGCCCCCGCCGGTTGGACCCGGACAGCAGCTACCTCGCCGCCGTGGTCCCGACGTTCGAAGCCGGCCGCCGCGCCGGTCTCGGCCTGCCCGCGGCCGCGCCGGCTGACACCACCAAGCGCGGCTGGTGGCAGGCCTGGAGCGCCGGCGCCAGCGGCATCCAGCTGCCGGTGTACCACTCGTGGACGTTCCGTACCGGGCGGGCCGGTGACTTCGAGAGCCTCGTGCGCGCGCTGCACCCCCGGGAACTGGACGCCGGACTGCACGACATCGACCTCGGCGACCCGGGTACCGACCGGCTGCCGCCGCACCCGCCCGCGCCCCGGGTGGCGTCCTGGCGGGGCGCGCTGGTCTCACCCGCCGCCCGCGAGCGCCGCCCCGACGGCGGGTACCTGGACGCGTACGCCCGGAGCCTGCGCACGATCGTCAACGAGGGCCACGATTCCGGCACACCGCCCGGACCCGGCGAGCCGTACGACCCGTTGCGGCACGACCCGGTGGTCGGTCCACCGGCCTACGGCGCGCTGGCCATCGGCGCGGACTCGGTACCCGAACCGGTCGCGTACGACCAGGTGCCCGCCGACCGCAACGAGCCGGTCTGGTTCGGGCAGGCCAACCTCGACCCGCTGCACCGGTCGGCGGCCGGGCTGGGCAGTGAGGTGGTCCGGCGCAACCAGGAGTCGCTGCTGGCGACCGCCTGGAACCAGGCCGCCGGACTGCCGCAGATCAACCGGGTGCTGAACTGGACCCGGTTGGCCGCCGAAGTCGGGCAGTTGCAGGTCGACGCGCACCTCACCGGCCTGCCCGACGCCGCGCTGATCCAGGTCGCCGGACCGGCAGCGGCCCGGCTGCGGGTGGACGACCAGCACACCGTGGCCGGCCGGCTCGCCGGCACGTCACTACCCAGGCAGCTCGCTTCGGCCGCGTTCCAACGGATCGGCCGTCCGGCCGGCACGGTCGGCCGCGCGCGCCGCGCAGTCGCCGGCACGCAACCCAACCCGGCGACCGCGCTGACCGCCGGCTACCTGGTTGACCTGGCGGGCGCGCTCGCCCATACCGCCCTGGTCCGCCCGGTCGGCCTGCAGATCGGTGCGGAGACGCTGATGGCGGCCCTCCCGGAGTCCGCGGACGCCAGCCTGACGACGACGCGGTCGGCCGGCCCACAGCACGACCAACCGGGTCGCACAGGTGACCGGCACGGGCATCAGGACGCCCAATCGGGTCAGCTGAGTGACCAGCACGGGCCGGTGAGTGACCAGCACGGGCCGGTGAGTGGCCAGCCTGGGCCGGTGAGTGGCCACCATGGGGCGGGGAGTGGCAGCCACGGGCAGGTGAGCGGTCAGGTTGACCAGGGCGGCGCTCAGCCGACTGTCGCCCTGCACCGCAGTCGTGGCCCGCTGGCCGCAGTGACCGTGGCCGCGATGCCGACGAGTTTCTCGGCTGGTCCACAGTGGACGCTGCCGGTCGGCCGGCTGCTGTCCCGACCCGTTGCGGTGACGGGACAGGCCGACCTCGGCGGCGTCGCGGCGGAGATCCGATCCGCGCTGCGGCCGGCCGCGACCCTCGCGGCCAAGCTGGCCGACCGGATCACCGCGCCGGGCGAGCCGTTCGCCGCCGGGACGGTGCCGGCGGCGCTGCAGGCCACCCCGGAGTTCACCGAGCCGCTGTACGAGCGGCTGCGCGCCATCGACCCGGAGCTGCTGCTGCCCGGTGTCGGCGCGATCCCCGACAACACGGTGGGACTCGCGTACGTCAACGCGGCGTTCGTGGAGGCGTTCCTGCTGGGCGCCAACGGCGAATTGGCCAGTCGAGTTCCAGTGGCGGGAGTACCCGGCGTCGCTTGGCGACACCTGGCTGCGTACCTTCTGGGACGCCATTCCCGGCGACGGCGGCGCGCCGGTCGCCGACATCGGGCCGATCGCCGGCTGGGCCGGCGCCGCGCTCGGCGCTCGGGGAGCACCAGGTCGGCGCCGGTTCGGACGGCACCCTCGTCCTGGTCATCCGGGGCGAACTGCTGCGCCGGTATCCGGACACGGTCATCTACGCCACCAAGGGAATCTGGAACCCGGCCAGAACCGGGGCCGACGGCGAGCCGGTGCCGGCCAACACCGTGCGCGAGGAGGACGTCGCCAGCGACGGTACTCCCGCCCAGCGCAAGGATCCGCTGTTCGCCGGGGCCCTCGACGCGGCGACCGTCTTCATCGGCTTCGACCTGGATTCCGCGCAGGCGCTCGGGCCGGTGGACGCCGCCGGTTTGCCGGTGCCCGGCGGCGACCACGGCGACCGGGATGCCGGCTGGTTCTTCGTGTTCGAGCAGGCGCCGGCCGGCCCCCGGTTCGGACTCGACGTGGGCCGCCCCGGTCAGGCGGGAGGCGATGTGGACCAGCAGCCCGCGTACTGGCGCAATGTCTCCTGGTACCACCTCGTGGACGATCCGGACGACCTGTCGGCGCTGACCCACGCGCCGGCCACCGGTCGGCTGGCGGCGGGCGAGGCCCGCCCGTACGACCGGGCCCGCGCGAGCGGTGGCAACACCTTCACCGAGACCTGGGGCGCGGGCGCCTCGGCGATGGCCCGGATCACCTTCCAGCGTCCGGTCCGGATGCTGGTCCACGCCAGCGCCATGCTGCCGCAGTCCCGGCCCCGGCCGCCGGGTTCGATTCCCCCGCCGCCAGGAGACGGGTCCAGACCTGCCAGGCCCCGGGTCGCACCTGCCCGGTTCGGGGCTCGCGACCTGCCCGGTTCGGGGCTGGATCTGCCGGGAACGGGTCCGGACCGGCCCGGCCCGGGGCTGGAGCTCCGGGCTCGGGGTTTGACCTGCCAGGGTCGGGGCTGGACCTGCCGGGGTCAGGGTTGCGTCCGCCCGGGTCGGGTCCGGTGCGGCAGCCACCACGGGCCGGCGAGGGATGGTGGCCACCGATGACCGCCCACGGGCCGCCCGTGCGGCGACACCGGCCGGTCCGCTCGGCCAGGTACCGGCGCCCACCCGGCCGCCGGGCTGGTGGCCGACCACCGACGCGGCCGGCCATGCGGCAGCCTTCGACGCCCTGGACAGCCAGGCGCCGGTGCTGTTCTCGCCGGTACGGATCGAGACCCGGTTCACCTCGCCCGTCACCGGTCACACCCGGAGCCTGCGGATCCGCATCTACCCCGACCAGTTCCACCTCGACGACCACGACCCGCGCGTGACCGAGCTTGAGGCGAAGGTCGGACGGGAGTACTGGCGGGCCTGGTCCACCGCCGAGGCGAACGATGACCCGGCCGGCCGGACCGCCGCCCGGCAGTGGCTGGTCGCCCAACTGCCCGCGCGCCGAGCGGTGTGGGTCGCCCGCCAGACCCAGCCCGGCGCCACCGCCGCCCGGGCAGCGCGGAGTACAGCCCCCGCGGACCCGGCGGCGGCTGCCGCCGACCAGACGCGGCGGCCACCGCGCGCGGCTGCCCTGCCGGACCGGTGGGCGGTGGCGGGCTTCACCCGCGACTCGGACGGCGGGCTCACCCAGGTCTTCACCGCGTGGTCCGCGCCGGTGCGCGCGGACCTGCCGGCCGGCGTCGACTTCGGACGCTACGGAGACACCACCGCCACCGGCGAGCTGCCGGTGGACGACGGCATGCGCTGGATGGTCGATTACGACGAGGCGGTACTCGCCGGCATGGCGGTCACCGTCGACCTCGCGGAACATCCCGAGGTGGCCCGGACCGGCCTCGCGGTACTGCTGGTGCTCGGCGTCAGCGAGGACGACGCGGCGCAGTCCGCCGATACGGTGGCCGCGTTGCTGCGCGCGCACAAGTACTCCGACGGCGTCGCCTTCGTGCCCTCGGGCACCCCGACCAACAACACCGACCAGGTCCGCTCGCCCTTCTCCTTCCGCGAGAGCGATCCGCTGGCCCTGCTCGCCCGAGAGTTGGACGGCGTCGGCGCGGCCACCGCGTACAGCAGCAACGGGCGGCGGATGGCGCGCGCCCTCGGCAGCCCGGGTGGCACCGTGTACACCGCGCTGGAGTACGCCGACGACGACGAGGAGACGCCGCAGACGGCGATGAACCGGGCACTGTGGCCGGTGACCTGGGGCGCGTACATCGACCAGCTGCTGGCCGGGGTGCACACCCGTTCGGTGCTGCCGGCCAACGCCGCCGCCGACCTCAAGCGGCGCTTCCTGCACGATGTGCGGGGCGGCGCGCCACTGCCCGCCCTGCGCATCGGCGCCCAGCCCTACGGGCTGCTGCCGGTGCGGTACTCGCAGCCGGCCCAGCAGTGGGCCGACCAGTCGCCGTGGTTCGAGTACGCGCTGCACTTCCTCCGCCCGCTCTGGCTGGACACCGCCGACACGGTGGTGCCCCGGCTGGATCCGGTGCTGGGCGCCAGCGGTGGCAGCGCGAGTAAGAGCGCTGACTCGGTGCTCAGCGAGATCCTGGCGAGCCTGCCGCAGCCGGGCCGGTTCCTCGTCCGCAAGCTGCGCAGCTGGCGGACCACCGACACGGAGAGCATCGACGACCTCGGCGACGTGATCCTCGGGGCGCTGATGCCGTTCCTCTACTTCGACGATCCGACCTTCGGGTACGAGGCGCTGAGTGTGCTCGGGCGGTGGGGCTGGGGACTGGAGATGCTCGGCGGCGCCGACTACCTGGGCCTGCCGGCCGGCGAGTTGGGCGCCCTGGACGACGTGGGGCTCGCCGACGCCGACGCGCAGATCGCCGCGCTGAACCGGCTGCGCGGCCGGGTGGACAGCCTGCTGGCCACCGACGCGGACCGGGGCACCGCCCGGGCCTGGCTCGACTCGATGGCCACGCTGGTCGAGCAGCACCGTGACCGCCAGTCGCCGCTGCGCGAGCTGGCCGGGGCCACCCTCGACTTCGCCGGCATCATCGCCGACGAGGTGGACGACCCGACGATCTTCTACTCGGTGTACGCGAAAGACGACGACACCACCATCTTCGAACTCCCACTCGTGCACTCCCCGGTGGCGTCCACCGCCACCTACCTGGCGGCACTGCGCGACCGGATCCCCGCCGCCGGTCGGACCTCCGCCGCCAGCCGGATGACCGACGTGGACACCAGCCCGCCCACCGACGCCGGGGGAACCGTGGACGTGCCGGTGGAGGCGCACCAGGTGTTGACGCCCGCCTTCCACGCCGCCGAACCGCTGCTGTACCAACTGCTCGACGGCGTCGTCGACGACCTGCCCGGCGGCGAGTCCACCGCCTACCGGGACGCGCTGGACGAGCTGGCCGCCGAGTCCGAGGAGCGCCTGGAGCTGCGGCTGCGGGAGAGCCTGGGGCTGGCCTGCCACCGGCTGGACGCGTACTTCACCGCGATGGCCCGTCGCCGCCTCGACGAGCTGCGCGCCGCCGACCCCGACCGGGGCGTCCACCTGGGCTGCTACGGCTGGGTGGTGGACCTGGTGCCCGACCGGGCCGGTGCGCTGCCCAGCCAGGGATTCATCCACGCGCCCTCGATCCAGCAGGCCACCACGGCGGCCATCCTGCGGGCGGGGTGGAGCGCCCACGGTAGCGAAGCGGGCACCTCGGAGCTGGCGGTGGACCTGTCCGGCGGGCGGGTCCGGCTCGCCGGCTGGCTACTGGACGGCGTACGGCAGGGCCAGAGCCTCGGCGAACTGCTGGGGTACCGGTTCGAGCGCAGCCTGCACGACGCGTTCCTGGACGCCTGGATCGATCCGGTACGCCGCGCGGTACTGCTCGACGCCGGCCTCGACGCAGCACCCCGGGGACCGGTCGACGGCCTCGACCTGCTCGACCTCTACGCCCTGCAGCGCACCCCGGCCGCGTTGCTCGCCGACGTACCCGCCGGGTACCTGCCGAAGGGCCCGGCCGAGGTACTGGGTACCCACCTCGACGCACTGGCCGCAACGCTGGACGCGGTCGGCGACGCCGCCATCGCCGACAGCGTGCACCAGGTCGCCCAGGGGAACATGACCCGCGCGGCGGCCACCCTCGACGCCCTCAACTCCGGCGACGTGGCACCGCCGCAGCTGCTCAGCCTCACCACGCCCGGCAGCGGCGACAGCGTCGTACACCGGGTCCTGCTGCTCCTCGGCGACCTGACGCGGTCCGAAGGCTGGGCCACCGGCACGGCCAGGGCAACCGCCGATCCGGCGCTGGACGCCTGGGCGAGTTCGGTACTCGGCCCGGCCACCGCGATCGGCGCGCGGGTCCGGTCGGTGGACGACACCGGTACGGTCGCCGGCTGGCAGCCGGTGACCATGGCGGACCTCGGGATGGCCGCACTGGACGCGGTGTTCGAGGCGCCGCCACCGGTCCCGGGCGCGGCGTCGGCGTGGGGCCGCCGGATCGAGGCGGCGACGCGCGACCGGGTACCGGCCGGGCAGCCGCAGCCGGCCTCGATCGAGATCGACTTCGCCGGCGCCGCGAGCCGGCCAACTGCCCATGACCGAGGTCGCCGAGCTGGCCCGGGAGGTGCGCTCGCTGATCGCCGGGTGCCGGCCACTGACCGCCGCGGACCTCGCGGCCCCGGACGCGAGCGTCGACGCCGGACCCGCGCCGGCCGAAGCGCGGGCGCGGGTGAACGCACTGGAGCGGACCTTCCGGTCCCGGGCCCGGGACCTGCAGGCGTTGCTCCCCATCGACCGGGTCTCCGCGCAGACACCCCGGCCGACCGGCGATGCGCCACCCGCCCAGCTCCGGGCAGCCATGCGGGCGTTCGCCGACTACCCGGTGTCGGGTTCGGTGCCGGTCGACGGGTACCACGACGACCCGGCCGACCGCGACCGGCTCTGGCAGGCCGCCTGGTCGCTGGGGGCGAAGGTGGACCGCATCCTGACCCGGCTGGACGCCGAAGAGCCGGCTGCCCAGCGCCGGCGGGCCGGGTAGCCCCGTCGGCCGTCCCGGACTCCGGCCCGGCCGGCGGCGTACCGGCCGTCCCGCCGTCCCGGTCCCGGTCCCGGTCTCAGGCCCGGCGGGCGGCCTGCCGGCGCCGGAGACTCCGGCCCCCGGTGCCTCCGAGCCGGACCGACTGCTGCGGACCTGGCAGGCGATCCTCGGCCGGGCCTACCCGCTGATCGTGCGGGTCGACGCCGCCGGCGGACGGCCCGCTCGGCGGCGCCGCCGGCAGCTCCGGGTTCGACCGTGGTGCCGAGCTGACCGGCGCCGACCCGGCCGCGCTCTTCGACTTCGTCACCCAGGCCGGTCGGGTCCGGCCCGACCTGCGGCGGCTGGACCAGGTCGCGATGCTCGGCGAGCTGCTGCACAACCGCACCGTCCTGCGCTGGCGGGTGGCGCAACTGCCGGAGGTGCCGGGCGATCCGTGGGTGGCCACCGGCCGGCCGGTACCCGACACCGGTGGCCGGGTGCACTGGCTGGTCGCCGACCACCGCGACCGCAGCGCCGCGGGGCCGGTCGGCGGCCTGTTCGTCGACGGCTGGGTCGAACGCATCCCGCGGCAGACCCAGACCACCGGCGCCGCCCTGCACTTCGACGCCCCGGCCGCCCGCCCACCACAGTCGCTGCTGCTCACCGTCACCCCGGACGAGGCGACGCCGTGGAGCTTCGACCTGGTCGTCGCGACCCTCATGCAGGTACTGGAGGATGCCCGGATGCGTGCCGTCAGCCCCCAGGTACTGCCCGCGTACGGCCACCACCTCCCGGTGATCTTCTCGCCCGGCCGGATCACCGCAGCCGCTCCCAGTGAGGGGACCACGCCATGACGTCCTGGTACCGGCTGGAACCCAACTCCGCCGACGCGGATCTGGACGAGAGCGTGCAGGCCCGGGTCGCCGATCCGCTGTGGGCGCTGGCCCGGCAGTGGCAGCTGGGGGAGTTCAAGGGCGAGGACGCGGCGAGCCCCGTCCACCTGCGGGCCCGACTGCACACCAGCCGGATCGCCACCTTCCGCAACGACGCGGTACCGGATGCCGAGGTCGAGCAGTTCGCCTCGCACACGCCACTGAACTGCCGGGTGGAGGCCGAGCAGGTACTCGACGGCCCGGCCGCGATCCTGCTCGCCGCCGAGGCCGGGGTGCAGTTCCTGCGCCGGTTGGACCGTGCCGACCTTGGCGACCTGCGGCGAGCCGTCGACTGGCCGGCGGTGCTCGGCTTCGACGCGTCCACTTCGGACGGAGCGCTGGGCCGGCTGCCGGCGCGGGAGGCCGACCCGGCTCGCACTGATCGTCCGACGCGGGCTGGACGGCCGCCGGCTGTACCAGTTGACGCGGCCGGCCTGCGGGCACTGGCGCCGGCCGGGGTCATCGTCGACGCCGAGCGGCTGGCGGCGGTGCTTCACACGTGGCGAGGGGAGTACGCCGGGCGGATCGCCGGGCCGCAGGAGTCCGGGGACTGCTGGTCCGACGAGCGGTTCGAGTACCAGTTCTCGCTGGGCGTGGCCACCGGCGACGGCGAGGTAGTGCTGCGGGCCGACGAGTACCCGGGCGGGCAGCTGGACTGGTATGCGCTGCGGGTCGCCGACGGATGACAGCCACGGACTGTCGAGCCGTGAGCCGGCCCGGCGGCAGATCGAGCTGCTGCCCCAGCCTGCCTCGTTCCAGGGGCAGGCGGCGACCCGGTGGTGGGAGTTCGAGGACCGCACCGTGTACTTCGGCAACATCTCCGCCGGCCCCGCCGATGTAGCCCGGCTGGCGGTGGCCGAGTTCGGCACAATCTCCGCCGACGACTGGTACGTGATCCCGGTGACCGTCCCCACCGGCACCCTGAGCCGGGTCGTCGCCGTCGAGGTCCTGGACGTGTTCGGCGACCTGGCCAGCGTCCGGTCGACCGCCGTCAACGACCACCACGCCTACGGCGACACCCGACCCTTCCGCTACTTCGAGCTGGACGGCGACTCTTCGGCCGCCCAGGGGCACACCCCGTGGCTGCTGGTGCTGCCAGCACATGGCGGACAGCCAACACGGGCGGCCGGTCGAACGGCTCTCGCTGATCCGCGACGAGCAGGCGAACCTCGGCTGGGGGATCGAGCAGACGATCGAGCTGCCCACCGGCAACGCCATGCGCCGCCGCCAGCAGTGGGCTCCGGCAACGGAGTCGGCGACCACGACGGAAGCGACGGCTTGGCGGTACCGGCTCCAGACGGCGGTGCCGCCGTGGTGGATCCCGCTGGTGCCGGAGAGCGTCGACGGCAGCGCCGCGATCCGGCTGCGCCGGGCCAGGATGCAGAGCTGGGACGAGATCGCGCCGGCGCTCGCCGGAGCCAAGGGCCGACTGCTCGGTGTGGCCCGGCCGCTGCGGATCCCGGAGGAGGAGGTGCCGCGGGGCGGGGTACAGGTCGTCCGCCAGTGGCAGCGGGCCCGCGCCGCGGATGGGCGCGCCGTGCTCTGGATGGCCCGACGCAAGCGGCCCGGACGCGGCGACCGGGGCTCCGGACTGCGCTTCGACGCCATCAGGCGTGAGTAGACACCCGCAGCTGCGCGTCGCCTGTCAGCAACAGGAGTCCAGACGCCGCTGGCCTCGCACAGCCAGTACCAGAGGACGGCAAAGCCTGCCGGGTAGGCTGGAGTGCCCGACACCACGGAGAGCCGATGGCGGCGTATGGGTCACCACAATCGCGAGTAGGCGTCGCCACCGTCCGGGCAATCTTCGGCATCATCGGCATCGGCGCAATGGTGCTGGGTTGGATCGGGTTCTCCCGCTACCTGACCCACGGTGGCGCCACTGCCGCCCATCCGCTCGATATCGCGTACTACGACTTGCAATTGTTCGTACTTGGCGCGGAACCGTTCCAGAACGGTGGTCTCCATCCCTGGCAACTGGAGCTGGCACGGTTCATGGCTCCGCTTTTCACCCTGCTTACCATCGTGGAGGCAACCCGGCTGCTGCTCGCCAACGAACTGCGCCGGCTGCGCGCCCGACGCTCACACGGGCATGTGGTGGTCTGCGGCGACTCGGCGTTCGCCGCGGCGTTGGCAGAGCAACTCATTGACGCGGGCGAGAAGGTGGTCGCGATCAGAATCGGAGCGGTCGGCTACTTGGAACCGCGCCACCGACGTCTTTTGACCGTCTCCGGAAATGCTCGCAGCGTTGCGGTACTGCGGGATGCTGGGCTGGCCCGCGCCCGGCTGGTGTACGTGTGCGCGGGCGACGACGACTATAACCACGCCGTCTCGGTGGCCGCCAGCCGGCTGCTGCAGCATGTGGATCGCCCGCCGTGGGTATATGTGGAGGTGACAGATCTGGATATGTGCCAGGCGCTGCAGGCGAGACGGCTGAGCGCGGCCAGTTCCAACCGGCTGCGGCTGGACTACTTCCACATCGACGACGTGGCCGCGCGCCGGCTCTACCAGATCCATCCCCTGACTGGCGGGGGCACGCCGACCCGAATCCTGATCGCCGGTGACGACCCGATGCGCCGGTGCCTGCTGGTGGAGACCGTCCGTCACTGGCACGACGAGCACAAGCTGGCCAGGGGCGAACTGCACATCGACCTGGTGGGTGTGGACGCGACGATCGGTCTGGCCAAGGTCCACGCCCGGTATCCGTTCCTCGACAACAGAGCCCGGATGTCGGTACATGACGTCCCGGTGCGGACCTTCATCACCGGCCTGCCGGACGCCCGGTACGACCGGGTGTACCTGTGTACCGCGGACGACCTGGACGGTTTGGAGCTGGCGCTGACGGTGCCGCCACTGTGGTACGCCACCGCGGATGCGGTGGTGGTGATGGTCCGGGAGCAGACCTCGCTCGCGGAGGCCTTCCACGGCCTGCCCACGACCGACCTGCTGGACGAGGTCAGCGGCAAGGTGCGTCTGTATCCGGTTTTCAGCCATGCCTGCGATGCCCAATTGATCTCATACGATCTGACCGAGCGGCTGGCCCAGAACATCCATGCCGAGTATCTGCGTGGGCTCGCACACCTGCCGGCCGGGGCGGTCCAGCCGCGTGCGCGACCGTCGTGGCAACAGTTGCCGAACGATCTGCGTGCCGCGAACCGAGCGCAGGTCCAGGATCTGGCGGCGAAAATGCTGACAGTGGGTTGGGTGGTGGCGCCGCGCCGCGGCTTGGGGGCCGACGTGATCACCGCCGACCAGGTGGACCAGTTGGCCCAGGCAGAGCACGAACGTTGGTGCGCCGAGCGGCGTGGCCAACGTTGGAACTACGGACCGGTGCGCGATGATGACCGGAAGGTTCATCCGGACCTGGTGTCCTGGAACGACCTGTCCCATGGGTCCAGGGAGAAGAACCGGCGGGCGATCCGCCGACTGCCGGACATTCTCGGTGAGGCAGGATTCGAGATCGTGAGCCTGAATCCAGCTGGGCAGCCCGGCATCCATTCGACGAACCGTCGTCTGAGTGGCGTCGACGGCCCGGTGCGGGTGGCGATCACCGGCCACACAGACCTGACCGTGGAAACGGCCGAGGCGATCTACCGGGATCTGGTCGGCTATCTCGACGGCTTGGGCAGCACGGCGGTGACCGGGCTGACCTGCCTGGCCGAAGGCGCGGATCAGTTGTTCGCCCGAGCCGTGTTGGCCGCTGGTGGCGGCCTTGAGGTGATCCTGCCGGCCCCGGACTATCGCGAGCAGGTCCTCCGCCGAGAACAGCAGCAGACCTTCGACGCGTTGCTGATCCGAGCTGACAGCGTAACTTTCGCCTCGATGACGACGTCAGGCCGCGACGCCTACTCGGCCGCTAACCGTAAACTGCTGCAGCGAGCTGACTGCCTGGTCGCCGTCTGGGACGGCAACCCGGACGACAGCATCGGCGGTACTGCTGTGACGGTGCGGCAGGCCACCGAGCAGGGGATGCCGGTGACGGTGTTGTGGCCGTCGGGCTCCCGTCGTACCGGCGCCGCATCGACTTAGTTTGGTGCTCCCTTCCGGTTGAGATCGTGGTAGCGCCTGCGCTGCCGCGGCCTTCCCGACGAATTCCACCGGCCGGCCGGACTTGCGAGGCGAAAGTATGAGTCCGGCAGTCATCCGATCGCCGAACGTTCGGCGCTCAGCTCAACTGTCCCAACCACAAGACGGCACCGTCCAATTCGGATATTCCGTCACGTTATTGGGATCCTGACCTTACCCAGACCCGGTTGGACTTGCTGTCTCGGTAGGACAGTCGTACGGGCTAGGAGGCCCGGACAGTCGGTGCGCGGCGCGTCAATTAGACTGCCGTCTGCGGCGAGGTGTTCGTAGGGTAGGGCGGGACGTTGTCCGATTTCGCAATGCGGTCCGCCGTATCCGGGCGCAGGCGGGCTGCAGTCCGTGGACAGTTCGCCAAGATCCAATCGCACCTGCGGACGGCGCATCGATCGACGGGATCGAATTCTGGCCCCGTGGGTGCGTCAAGTGAATCCAGGAGTCGTTCGTTCTCAGCAGGGGTTCTGCCGAGGAGATTTGGTTCCAATCGGACGGCTTCTGGGCGCGAAATAGGCGATGTTAGCCCAGCTCGACAAAGCAAAGTGGTACAAATGACGCAATAAGGTGTTGGAAGGGTTCGTCATGACTGCAGTGGCCGGTGTCGGCGGAGGCACTCATAGACCTGGGCAACCAGCGAGCTCGGTCAGAAGCCATCCGCTTATAGAACTGAGCGGCGCGTCCTTAGCCGATCTTCTCGCCAGTGGTGACGACACGCCACTCGGTGTGGCGTGGCGACAAGTGATCGACGGACGCGACGGCCGTACGGGGATTTCGGCATTCGAGTCGAGCATAGAGTGAGCAGCGGTGCCGTCGGCCGGCGGATCGCCCACACGCGGTTTCGGTACACCCGCCGATGTCCGCTCTGACGTCCGTGCAGCTGGCTCAACTGGCCTCGGGGTACGGTGGCGACGAGGCACTGGAACTGCTACGCAGCGGTCAGGTGGGGCGGCGCAAGGCGCTACTTAAGGCGGTGGCCCGGGCGGCGACGGGCGAACCGACTACGGCCGCGGCCTTCGAGCTGCTGCTCCGTGTTGAGGGGTCGGCGCCAGAGGCGATCACCGCGATCGTGGGGTACCCAACCCTGCCACCGTTTGCCGAACGGTGGTTGAAAGGTTTGCCGGACCCGGCCTACCTTGGCGCGCTCGCGGCGGCGGCGGCGATCCGCGCCGGCGTGTCGTTCTCCCTGGCGATCGCGGTCACCGGTAACGACCTGCATCTGCCGACCCTGGGAAGCGCAGTCGCAGTCGGTCCCGGCCCGGCCGAGGTGGTCAGCGACGGCCGCACTGTCAACATCCGTGGCTCAAGGCGTGAGGTGCTGGTCGACGGCCCAGGGTGGAGTCCGGCGTGCCGGGTTGAGGTGTGTTCCGGTGATCTGAGCACGGTCGTGGTGGTGGATGTCGATCCGTACGGCGGCTACGACCGTCTGGAGGTCGTCGACCCCAGGTTGGCGGATATCGGCGAACTTATCCGACTGTTTTCGGCGGCCACCGAGTGGCTGGGGGAGCATCGGCCGGACCATCTCCGTGGCCTGGCAGTGCTGCTGCAGTCGGTGGTGCCTCTGAAGCCTGGGCCACATGGCCGCTTGGTCAGTGCCACCGATCGTAAGCAGCTCGGCGCCATTGCGTTGTCCACGCCGTCAGACGCCCGAATGCTCGCACTACTGCTCGTACACGAACTCCAGCACACCAAGTTGGGCGCCATTTATGATCTTGTGGATCTGCATGCCGCCGACCCGACGCCCCGCTACCGTGCGCCGTGGCGGCTCGACCCTCGACCAGTTGATCAACTCCTCCAGGGCGCCTATGCCCACCTGGGTGTTGCCGACGTATGGCGTGCCCGCCGTTGGGAAAGCGCGGAAGCCGCTTTCGAGTTCGTGTACTGGCTGGAGCAGACCCGACGGGCGGTGGAGGAGTTGCGCCGCGCCGAACTGACCACGCTAGGTAAGGCGTTCATCGAGGGGATGGCGGTCTCAATGGCTGCGTGGGAAGCCGAGTGCGCCACTGACGATGTCGGTTCAGCGGGAGCCACGGCAGCCGAGGCCATTGCCAACGCCATGGCGGTGCGCTGGAACCTGCAAAACCTGGTGCCCGCTGCCTCGGAGGTCAACAGGCTGGCTGCGCTTTTCCGTGCCGGCGAGCTGCCTACAGACAAGGAAGCAGCAGCTGTTGTCCGGTGGCGGGACCAACAACCGGTCGCGCGATCCACTACCGGCTTGGAGGCCGCAATCCGGGCGGCTGTCGTCGGTGCGCCGGTCGACCGGAGTTCGCTTCAGCCTGAGGACACCGCCTACCTGGCCGGTGACTATGCGGCCGCGATATGGGCATACGAGCGGCGTCTGCAAGGCGATCTGGACGACAGTGACGCATGGGTCGGACTGGCGCTGTGCGCAACCCGGCACGGCCCCCCAGCGGCCGGGCACGAACTGGTCCATCACCCCCACGTTGTCCGAGCGCTGTGCGAGGTCGTGTCGGACGCGTCCGTCGCCGGCGTCGTCAAGTGGCTCTACAGCAACGCCGGCTCGATGTAGGCGTTGAACCGCTCCCGCCGTACGGTCTGTTGCACGCGCGGGTTGTCCCCTCCGAACAGCTCAACCAGTTGCCGAAGCGAACTCTCGTACAGCGCCTCGCCCGCGGCGACGTCCTGCTGCGCAGCCACCCGTGACATGGCTAGATTTACCGCGGCGGCGAGGGTGTCCGGGTGATCGGCGCCGAGCTTCGGGGTCAGCTCCCGGTAGACGTGGGTGTCGGACTCCAACGCACCATCGAGGTCGCCCAGCGCGTACAGATCGTTGGCGAGGTTCAACGTGGCCAGCAGCACGTGCGGATGGCGATCCGGCAGGTCTGCGCCGAGTTGCTCACGCACCGTCTCAGCCAGGCCGCGGGCTGCTTGGTGGTCACCGCGCTTACGGAGGAAGATGGCGAGGTTGTTCAGGCAGACGAGCGTGATCGCATGCTGTGCGCCGAGCACCTCGATGTACCTGTTCCGAATGGCCTCGCCGAGTTCGATCGCTCGATCGTTTTCCCCGATCGCCGACAGCGTAGTGGCCAGGGCCATCGCACATGACAGGCTGTCGGGGTGACCGTCGCCGAGTCGGCGTTGGTACCGAAGGCGGGTCTGGTCCGCCATCCGGTTGGCCTCAGCAAATCGGCCGAGTTGCCGCAGGGTGAGAGCCAGTTCCTTGCCGGTACGCAAGGTCTCTGGATGGTCGATGCCGGTGCGCTTCTGCTGTGTGGCAAAGGTCCGCTGCAACAGCTTGTGCGATTCCCAGAGTTGACCGATGTCGCGCAGACCGCGGCCATAGTTGCTGGCCGAGGCCAACGTCGATGGATCTTCATCGCTGAACCTGCTCCGGCGTTGCTCGTAGATGTGCTGGTCCCGCTCGGCCGCGGACTTGAAGTCGCCAACCAGTCGCAGGGACACGGCGAGGTTGTTCTCCGCGGTGAGAGTTCGGGCGCTGTCCTCACCAAATACCCGGATACTCAGTTCCAGCGTCCGCTCGTCCCGGTGCATCGCCTGGAGGTACTCGCCGCGTGCACGTAGGTCGGCGGCGAGACTGCGGGCGGTCAGCAGGGTATAGGCATGGTCCTCTCGGAACAGTCGAACCTGCCGGTCGTACACGTCGCGGTCGATGTCGTACGCCAACTGGAATTCGTTCTGCGCCCGCAGCGCATTGGCGAGGTGGAATCGCATGCGGAGTCTGATCGCGTCGTCCGGCGAGAGGCCGGCCCAGTGATCGAGGGCCTGTTCGGCGACCGCCCGACTGGAGCCGTATTCGCCCCGCCGATACAGGTACCGGGCAATGTCGGTGATCAGTTGCCGGCCTGCGTTCTCAGCTGACGTGGCCAGCCGGACGGCGGTGGCATGAGGCCACAGATCCCCGTAGATCTGCCAGTTTCCAGGCTTGTCCGGGTCGTTGGGGTTGGCTGCGGCCAACAGCCGCTGCGCATCGGCCAAGGCAACGTCCGGATCCCCGATCTGGGACCTGATGACGTACTGGACGAGTCGGTGGATGCGGATGGTGTTGTTCTCGGGGTCGATCTGAGCCAGCGCGTACCGTCCGAGGTCCGCGGTCACCAGACCTTGCAGGATTGGGTCAGTGAGAGTCGGGTCGAGCGGCGCCATGATCTCGGCGAATCGTGCGCCGGTCAGCACAGCTACCGGGATCGGCTCCGGCGCGTAGAAGGAGCACAGCTCCAAGAGGCGGGCGGATGCGGGGCGTTCCTCACGTAGCCGTTCGAGAGCGACCAACCAGGTCGGCGCTACCGGCTTCGGGTAGTCGGCGGTCGGCTGAGCGTCCAAGAACCGCAGCAACGCCGGGGTCTCCAGAGACTCCAGGTACTGCCGCACCGGCAGCGCCGTTGCCCGCAGATAGGCCGCCGCCTGCTCGACGGCCAGGGGCAGATCGCCCAGTCGGTACGCCACCTGGTCGGCCTCGCCCACTTCCAAACCTGTCACCCGTGCGCGCAGGAGCGTGATGCTTTCCGCCCGTTCGAAAACCGGCAACTCGGCGCCCTCGGCAATTCTGGTCCAGTCCTTGTTGCGGGTGGTCAGAATCAGGTGTCCCGGACCTTGCGGCAACAGCGCCAGGAATTCCCCCGTCGGTTCGTCGACGTTGTCCAGGATGATCAACCATCGTCGGTCAGCGTCTCGCAGGCGCAACTCCTCCAGCAACCGGGGCACCGTCTCGGCATCACCACCGCCGATGTGCAACCGCTCGGCCAGTTGAGTGAGGCCGGTGCGCAGCCGCTCAACGTTGTCAGCCCCTATCCACCAGACGATTTCGTAGTCACGGCCGAAGCGGTGGGCGTACTCGGCAGCCAGCTGTGTCTTGCCCACACCGCCCAGCCCCCAGATTGCCTGTGGCTCAGCCGACGTCGTGGTCAGCCGATCGCGCAGTGACTCCAGCGCGGCCGACCGGCCGACGAAGGAGACCGTCCGTGGACTCAGGTTGGAGACACTGATCAGCGCGTTCGGGAAGCGCCGACCGGCCGGCGGCGACACATGTTCTTCTGGCTTGCCACCCACCGCAGTCAGTAGCCGGCGTCGGGTTTCGGCGACGCCGGCGTCCACGACGTCCACCGTCACTCCGTCGCTGAACGGAACAGGTACGCGACTCTGATCGAGGCGCACCGTGACCAGCGATCGGCCCGTAGTGGACGGATCTCGGCGGCCGGTCAGCTTCCAGATGTCCACGGCAACGGGTGTTGCCACGTACGGTTGGCTGAGCACCATGACGACATGGGTGGCAGCGGCAAGCAACTGGTCCAGGTCGGCGCGCTGCTCGTCCGTCCGGGTCAGATCGACGGAGTACAGGTTGGCGGTGAAGCCGACATCGGTCAGCTCGGCCGCGACCCACTCCGCCCATAGCCGATCGGCCGAGGCATAGCTGACGAGCACGGACCTCTGCGGGTTGAGCCGCAGCCGTTCGAAGTCGTGTAGCCACCGCCGACGGACATCTTCCGGCAGCGCGGGCAATTGCGTCACGCCGCCTCGCGTCAGCACCGCGGTCAGGTTCACCAGTGCTGCCAACAGGGTGCGACTCTGTCCGGCCCGGTCCCCGAAGGTGGCGAGGATCTCCTCGTATGCGTAGTAGGGCTGATAGGGGATCTCGATGTTGTTCCAGTAGTTGTTGCGCTGGTCGCCGTCGAGACGGTCGAGCGTCGGTGCGAACTCAAGACGTACGAGATCGCGGCTGATCTCCAATTTGTCGATCTCGGCTGACTCCACCCGCATCGGAACCGGGAAGATCGTTGGCGGGTCGTCAGGCCGCTGCTCCCGGATAGAGCGGGCTACTGCCGCCGCTCCCCGGATGCTCTGGGTCGACATCGTGAAGCAGTTGACGACGACGTCCGGCAGCCGGATGGTGCAGATGCCGGCTGCGTCGCCCAGCCCCGTCCGGCTGTCGACGAGGACATAGTCGTACTCGGCTTTGACCTGTTCGCGCAGGGCTCGGACGAAGGCAGCGCCGCCGAGCCGGCTGTAGAAATTGGCCCAGTCGAAGCTGTTGACGCGGGTGGAGTATTCGTTGTTCTGCTGCCCGGCGGCGACAAAGTCGATAAATCCAGCGTTGCCGAAGTCCCAGTCCAGGGAGATCGCGTACTGCTGGATCCGGGCCATCTGGGGAAGTAGCTCGGCCGAGTCCACGGCCGTTGCCCGCTCCATCCGGAGCATCGCGTACTCCCGGATCATGTCGATGACTCCGGTGGTGACCCGGAGATCTTTGTCCGCGAGGAAGGGATGGAAGTAGCGGTGCATGCCGGGAGATTCGAGGTCCCAGTCGATCGCGAGTACGCGTTTGCCCTGGCTGGCCAGGATCCATGCGATGTTGGCCAGGGCCATCGTGCGCCCCGTCCCACCCTTGTACGAGTAGAACGTGATGATCTGCCCTTGACCGGGGTAAATGGTGGTCATGTCGTGGCTCCTCGGCTAGGGAGACCTGAGCACTGGCGGCGGGTCGGGAGATTCGTCGGCCGGCCCTGGGTCGATGGCGGCGATCCGGAACATCCTGCTCTGTGCGCTGACCAACGTGCTGGTGAGCTCATCCCGGAACTTTTCCCAGGACGAGATGGCGGGTCTGAAGACTTCAGTGTCGTTGGCGGCGACATGCTGCGGCATCACCTCGGTGAGGACACGCCACAGCCTGTCGTCCCCTTCTTGGCCGGCTTCGCTGCGATCGTCGTGGGTCCACGGGACCAGCAGCGGAACGGTTGGGCGCGGTTCGCGATCGTGATCTACGAGGGCAATGGTGTATCGCTGGATATCGGCGGACCAGACATCAACGACCAGGACGACGATCTGATTATTGCGGCGGGCAGATTCGAGGACGTCCGGAAGGTCGGTGGCATCACGAACCGTCCATTGGTATCCCTTGCTGGTCAGGACGGCTCCGGCAAAGTTGCCCAGTGGACTCATCAGGCCGGGACGGTACGGATTCCAAGAGCCGGCCGATGCGCCGTACACATTGGTGGCATTGTCCCGAATGGCTGCCATTTCCTCAGAGTTGCCGGCGGCGACAACGACGTACACGTGTCGAACACTGGCCTGCTCGACGGGGTCACCGCGGCGGAAGTCCGGTGGCATGTCCCGCAAACTGATTTCCGGGTCGAGTGAGTCCAGGGGATGCTCCCTGGCGATCCGGACGATGTGCCGGGCGACGTACTCGACGAAGTTCTCGTACTCCTCACGATGGCTGTGCCGGCGCTGCAGGGTTTTGAGGCCGTCGTTGCGGTAGACAATCCCGGTGGCGCCGTTGCTGTGCTGAAAGATCTCGATGACTTCCGGCGGCGTGGCGAACGGAATCCAGCGCAGCGGGATGAGCGCAGGCGGCGGCGTGCCGTGGCGTCGGCGATGGACGGTGAGACGGTGATCGAACATCGCGAATTCCCGTGCGCAGAACTCGCTGGCGACGAACCGGGGGGAAGTCAGCCCGACGAAGCAGTGCGCGGTGCGTAGCGTCTCGTCGAGGGCCTCTGACCAAACGGCACCGGGCACTATCTGGCCATCCATGAAGCCCGCCTCAGCCGGATGGCAGCCCACATGGTCGGCCACGCTGGCAGAGAGATCCCTGAAGAACCGGGTCACCGTGCCGTCGGCGTCGTCATCTCGGGCGTAACTCAGGAAGAAGTGCACGCGCGCCTCCGATCCCCCGGCCCGGGAATGTATCGGCCAGTATAGGGCGAGATCACAAGTCGACGAAGTACCGCATGAATGAAGTCAATTCATCCTCAGGTATCAATGCTGACATCATCCGTCCCTGCCGCCGGTCGTCATTCCATCCACATCGGAACTCTCGTGTCGCGTCGCAGGTCAGGTCGTTCTCCGAGGCTGATGGCGAGGGGTCAAGACCAATGTTTGGCCAACAGGTGCGCTGGTGGATCGGTACGAAACCTCCATGCGCACGTTGAGCGGGGACCCAATTCGGCGGCTTCGCCGGTGCTATCGCCCTGGCCGGGCTGGCCGATTCTGGCACCTCGTACAGGCAAATGTTCGCGTGGTCCTGCGGTGCCGGCCCTGCGGTAGCTTCGGGCCATATCCGATGTTGACAACATGGTGCACGGTCTGTGCCCGATTTTATGCTGGGGTGTGGGGTTTGCTGAGGCGTACCGTTCCGTCGGATGGTTCGGTGGCCTCGTCGCGGCCAAAGTCCGCGCGCCCGGTCGGCAGGAGTTGGTTGTTGCCACTGGGATCGGCGGCCGGGGCCGGGATTGACGCGTTGACCAACCTCGTCACCACGCCGAACTCGTCGCCGCCGGCGCCCGGCACGCGAACCTGTTCACCAAGCAGGCGCCGGATACGAGCTGGTCTGGCAGGTCAGCGGGCGGCGGCGGTGAAGCGCGGGGCGACCAGCGCCTCCAGTGCGGCGATCAGGTTGTAGGCGACGATGGAGACCCCGGTCATCGCGGCCACCGAGGTCCACAGGCTGTCGTAGTCGAAGACGTTGGGGGCGGCCACCATCACCGCGCCGAGGCCCTTGCCGGTGGCCAGCCACTCGGCCAGCATCGCGCCGATCAGCGAGCTCGCCAGGCCGACCCGGGCACTGGCGAACACTGCCGGCACCGCCGTCGGCAACTGCACCTTGACTGCGACCGACAGCCGTCCCGCCCCGTACGCCCGGCACAGGTCGACCGCCTGCCGGGACGCCGAGCGCAGCCCGAAGGTGACCGTGACCAGCGCCGGGAAGAACACCATCAGGCCGGCGATCACCGTGGTGGCCACCAGTCCCCGGCCGAACACCAGGGTCAGCAGCGGTGTCATCGCCACCAGCGGGATCGACCGGAGCACCACGGCCAGCGGCATCATCGCCTGCTCCACCGGTCGGGCCAGGGTGAACACCAGCGCCACCAGGACCGCCGCGGCCAGCCCGGCGGCGAAGCCGAGCCCGGCGTCCAGCAGGGTACGCGACAGCGCGGCGAACACCAGGTGCCGGTGCGCCGGGGCGTCCACCGCGCCGAACAGGTACCGCCACACGTCGGCCGGTGGCTTGGCCACCAACGGATCCACCGTGAAGGCCAGCAGGAAGCCCTCCCAGATGGCCAGCACCACAACCAGCGACAGCGCCGCGTTGCCAAGCGGGCGGAGCACCCGGGCGGTCACAGCGCGCCATCCACAGTGGTCGGTGTCGCCCACGGCAGGGCGAGCCGGGACACCAGGCCGATCAGTCCGTAGCCGGCGATCGCGAGCAGCCCCGAGCACAGCGCGATGCCCCAGGTGCGGGCCACCTCCAGTTGCTGCTCGCTGATGGTCATCGCGACGCCCAGGCCGGCGTCGACCCGGCCGAGGTACTCGCCGATGATCGCGCCGAGCAGGGCGGACGGTGCGGCGATCTTCATGGCGGCCAGGGTGGCCGGCAGTGCGGAGATCAGCCGGACCCGGCGTAGTTGCTGCCAGCGCCCGCCGCCATAGGCGCGCACCAGGTCCAGCGCAGCCGGCTCCGCGCTGCGCAGCCCGAGCAGCACCCCGATCAGGGTGGTGAAGAAACAGGCCAGGCCGGCGAGCACCTGCATCGGCCGGGCGCCGGTGAAGACCAGCGAGAGGATCGGCCCGATGGCCACGATGGGCAGGCAGTAGGAGACGATCGCCAGCTGGGTGACCAGCCGCTCCAGCACCGGTACCAGCAGGACGAGCAGCGCACAGCCGATGGCCGCCGCGTTGCCGACCAGGTACCCGGTGAGCGCCTCGCCGCCGGTCTGCTTGATGTGCGGCGCGTAGAAGGTCCAGCCGTCCCGCCACGCCTGACGGACCACGGCGGACGGGGTCGGTACCCCGTCGGCGGTGGACAGCACCGTGGAGGCGAGCAGCTCCCAGCTCCCCAGCAGCACCAAAGTTCCGATCAGGCCGCCGAGTCGCCGCGAACTCATGCCGGCTCCCCGCGACCGAAAAGCAGCTCGGAAAGGCGGTCGGCGTACGCGTGGAACTCGGGAGTACGCAGCATTTCCGGGGTACGCGGGCGGGGGAGTTCGATCCGTACCACGGTGATGATCTTTCCTGGCCGTGGCGACATCACCGCGACGGCGTCACTGAGCAGCACCGCCTCGTTGATGGCGTGGGTGACCAGCAGGGTCGTGGTGGCGCGGGCCTGCCAGATCCGTTGCAGCTCAAGGTTGAGCCGCTGGCGGGTCATGTCGTCCAGCGCGCCGAACGGCTCGTCGAGCAGCAGCACGGTCGGCTCCACCACCAGCGACCGGGCGATGGCGACCCGCTGCCGCATGCCACCGGACAACTGGGCCGGCCGGGCCTTCTCGAAGCCCTCCAGGCCGACCAGTCGGATCAGGTCGGCGATGACGGTTGGGCCGGGGGTGATGCCGGCGATCTCCAGCGGCAGCCGGATGTTGGCGGTGACCGACCGCCACGGCAGCAGGGCGCTGTCCTGGAAGGCGATGCCGAGGTGGTGCCGGCGTTGGGCCACGGCCGGTGGCTCGCCGTGCACCAGGGCCGTCCCGCTGGTCGGCTGCTCCAGGGCGGCCAGGATGCGCAGCACCGTGGACTTTCCGCAGCCGGACGGGCCGAGCAGGGCGAGGAACTCGCCCTCCCGGCTGTCCAGGTCGACCCCGTCGAGCGCCTGCACCCGGCGGCGGCCGAGCCGGAACTCCTTGCTCAGCCCACGCAGGTGCAGCCCGCTGCCGACAGCCGGCGGCCCCTGCGCGTCCGTGACCGGGGCCACCGTCTCCGGTGCGCTCATCCCGCCTCCCCGCTCGCGCGGCTCGCGGTGAGCCGGGCTGAGTTGCCAACTGGACGCTCGCGCAAGCGCTCGCCTCATCTCCGCCTCCCCGCTCGCGCGGCTCGCGGTGAGCCGGGCTGAGTTGCCAACTGGACGCTCGCGCAAGCGCTCGCTCATGCCGAGGCGGACGGCGCCGGCTCGGGCAGGCCGGAGATCAGCTCGGGGTGCTCGGCGTAGACCTCCTTGAGCAGGGACAGGTCGAACAGCTTGTCGGCGGTCAGCGCCAGGCCGCCGTCGTTGAGCGTCTTGACGTTCTCCGCGATCAGCGTGTCGGTGACGGTGAACAGCCCGTTCTTCCTGGTGTCCGCGGTGAGGATCAGGGTGTTCTCGGTCTGCGACTCCAGCGTCTGCTCCTGCGCGGTCAGCCCCAGGCCCTTGCCGTAGGTGTTGGCGGCCAGGTCCGCGCCCAGCTTGGGGTCCTTGAGATTCTCCGTCCAGCCCAGGTTCTCCGCGTACAGGAACGCCTTGAGCAGATCGCGCTTGGTGTCGATGGTGTCCTGCCGGACCATGTAGGACTCGCTGACCAACGGGTACCCGAAGTCGGCGAGCAGGAACGTGGTCACCTTGAAGCCCTTGGTTTTCAGGTCGTTGGGTTCGTTGGTGACGAAGGAGAACCAGCCGTCGACGGTGCCCTGGGTCAGCGGCAGCGGGTCGAACTGCACCGGTACCTTGTTGATCTTCGAGGCGTCCAGCCCGGCCGCCTTCACGAACGCCGCCCACACCGACTCGTTGGTGGCCTGCACGCCGATCTTCTTGCCGTACATGTCCTCCGGCGTCTTGATCGGCTTGTCCGCCAGGGACATCACGCAGAACGGGTTCTTCTGGTACTGCGCTCCGATGATCTTCAGCGGTGCGCCCTTGACGATGGCCGCGCCGGTGATGTCCGGCGAGCTGATGCCGACCAACGCCTTCCTGGTCACCACGTCGGTCTCCTGCGGAGTGGCCGACGGGCCGCCCGAGATGAGGTTCACCGAGCTGAACCCGGCCTGCTTGTAGTAACCCTTGCTGTCGGCGATGTAGCTGCCCGCGAACTCAACATTCTTGATCCAGGACAGCCGCAGGGACAGCTCCCCGAAATCCTTGCTGCCGCTCGCGGTGGTCTTCGGCTCGTCGTCGCCACAGGCTGCGAGCAACGGCCCGGCCAACAGGGCCAGACCGCCCGCCTGCAGGCCCTGCAGCAGTCGCCGCCGGCCGAGGGAGTTCGTCAACAGGTTCGGCCGGGGCTGGTGCGCCGCGTCGTCCACGGAAAGCTCCTCTCACCGCGCGGCCGGGCCGCGCGCTGGTCACTGGTGCAAAGGGTGGTGGCGGCCCGGTGCCCTGGGCCGCCACATGCAAAGGAGACCGGGGTCGGATCCGGTCGCGGACGGCCTGTCGCGGTGGCGGCAGGCCGGTAAATGAAGGCAGGGGAGCGGGTGTACGGGTAAGCCGTTCAGTGCCCGACGGGCAAGGTCAGCCTCACCGAGGCGGATTTCGGTCGCGTTTCTCCGCCCTTAACTTGCCGTTGCCGCGGCGTCCTACCCCAGGGGGTACGCAGGCCGGGTGCCCGGCTCGTCGGCGGTGTCCGGTGTGGACAGTGCCACGTCGGCGCGTACCAGCGCAGCGCAGAGCACGTCGGCCCCGGCGACCAGGTGCGCCGGGTCGGTCGCTTCACGCGGGGCGTGGCTGATCCCACCGATACTCGGGGTGAACACCATGCCGATCGGGCCGAGTGCCGCCATCACCTGCGCGTCGTGCCCGGCCCCGCTGGGCAGCTCCAGCCGGTCCAGCCCGCGCTCGTCGGCGGCCGCCCGGACACACTCCAGCAGCCGGGGATCGGCCGGTACCGGGGCGACCGCCGAGCGCACCCGTACCTCCACAGCGGTCTGGGTGCGGGCGCCGATCCGGTCAGCCGCCGCCCGCAGCCGGTCCAGCGCGGTGGCGATCCGGGCGTCGGCCATGTCCCGCAGGTCCACACCGATCCGGGCCCGGCCGGCCACCACGTTGCGTACCCCCGGCTCCAGGGTGAGCGTGCCGGTGGTCGCCACCCGTACCCCCGAATCCCCGGCCAACTCCCGCACCGCGAGGATGAGCAGGGCCGCCGCGTGCGCCGCGTCCCGACGGTCGGCCATCGGCGTGGTCCCGGCGTGGTTCGCCGCCCCCGTCACCGTCAGGTCCACCGTCACCCGGCCGGTGATCCCGGACACCACCGCGATCGGCACTCCGGCCGTGTCCAGCACCGGCCCCTGCTCGATGTGCAGTTCGAGGAAGCCGGCCAGGCTGCCACGCGGCCAGGCCGCCTCGCCGATCCGCTCCGGGTCGCCGCCGACCGCGCGCAACCGCTGCCCCAGCGACACCCCCTCGTCGTCGAAGTCGACCACCTGCGCGACCGTCAACTGCCCGGTGATCGCCAACGACCCGACCATTCCGGGGTACCCCGGGCGCCCTCCTCGTTGCTGAACGCGACCACGGCCAGGTCGTGCCGCAGCCCGACCCCGGCCGCCGCCAGCGCGGCGGCCACCTCGATGGCCGCCACCACCCCGTACGCGCCGTCCAGCGGGCCGGCCTCGACGACGGTGTCCAGGTGGCTGCCGCAGGCCAGCACCTGCGGCAGCCCGGCGGTACCGGGTCGCCGGCCGATCAGGTTGCCGGCCGGGTCAACGGTCGGCCGCAGCCCCGCTCCGGCCATCCAGTCGGCCACCAGGCCCCGGGCGGCCACATCCAGCGGCGAGTACGCCAGCCGGGTCACCCCGGCCCCGGGCGTGTCCGTGTAGCCGGCCAACTCCGTCAGCCGCGCCAGCAGCCGACCGCCGTCCACGCCCGGGACGTTCATACCGGCTCCCCGGCCGCAGTGGCTGGGTGGCCGGTCATGCCAGGCCCAGCACCGTGCGGAGTTGGGCGTTGGCGGCCAGGTGGGCCTGGTAGGCGCGGAAGCCGCCGAAGTCGGCGATGTCCACCACCTTGTCGGCCGGGTCGAGCCGCTCCGGGCGCAACTGCATGGCGTGTGCCTGCTCGCCGGTGTCCAGGTCGATCACGCCCAACGCAAGCTCGGCCGGCTCGCCGGGCAGCAGCGAGCCGTAGAGCAGCTCGTCGGAGAGCTCGTACAGCTCACCGAGGATGCTCAGGCCGCCCTGCCCGACCGGGAACAGGCCGGGAAACTGGTCGCGGATGGCGTAGAAGCGGTAGTTGGCCGCGGTGCGCGCCGGGCCGAGGAACCTACCCCCGGCGATCGCCCCATGGTCGGGCTGGCCGGACATCGCGGTGCCGTTGAGGAACATCCGTGGCATGGTGACCGCCTCCCGTGGTGCTGGAGTTCGTCAATCTAGCCAGCGGGCCGGCCGCTGCATAGCCTTCCGGGCACGGCACCGACCGGGTAACACATCTGTCACCGGCCGGAAACCGGTCTGCGTGGCACGGCTGCGGGGTCCTGCGCGACCGCGGGTCGCCCTCTCCGGGCGCGGCTGCGCGCGGGCTCTACCGGCGGGCGAGCAGCGAGCCGCGCGGGGTGTCGCCGACCGGTTCGCCGCGGAGCCAGGTGCGCCGGACCACGCCGGTGAGCCGCTGCCCGGCGTACGGCGTCACCGGGTGCCGGTGGTGCAGCGCGGCCGGGTCCACGGTGAACTCCTCGTCCGGCGCGAAGGCCACCAGGTCGGCGTCGTAGCCGGGCGCGATCCGGCCCTTGCCGGCGACGCCGGCCAGCTCCGCGGGCCGCGCTGCCATCCAACGCAGCACGTCGGCCAGCGCGAAGCCGCGGGCCCGGGCGGCCGTCCAGACCAGCGGCAGACCCAGTTGCAGCGACGCGATGCCGCCCCAGGCGGCGGCGAAATCCCCGGTGTCCGGCCGTTTCAGCTCGGCCGGGCAGGGCGAGTGGTCGGATACCACGATGTCGATCACCCCGTCGGCCAGGCCGCGCCACAGTGCCTCCCGGTTGGCCCGGTCCCGGATCGGCGGGCAGCACTTGGCGGCGGTGGCCCCGTCCGGCACCGCCTCGGCGGCCAGGGTCAGGTAGTGCGGGCAGGTCTCCACGGTGACCGCCACCCCGTCCGCGCGGGCGGCGGCCAGCACCGGCAGGGCCCGCGCGCTGGACAGGTGCAGGATGTGGACCCGCGCCCCGGTCGCCCGCGCCGCGGCCAGCACCCGCTCGATCGCGCGTACCTCGGCGGCGTCCGGCCGGGAGGCGAGGAAGTCTTCGTACCGGCGCGACGGCGCGGCCGGCCCGATCCCGCCCGGATCCTCCGCGTGCACCAGAAACAGCGCCGGCACCGTACGCAGCGCCAGGTCCAGCCCGGCGTCGTCCAAGGGCGGGAACTCCGGCACCCCGGAGTCGATCAGGAAGCATTTGAACCCGAACACGCCGGCCGCGTACAGGTCGGCCAGCGCGCCCGCGTTGTCCGGCACCGCGCCGCCCCAGAACCCGACGTCCACCGCGATCCGGCCGGCCGCGGCCGCCTGCTTCGTACGCAGCGCGGCCACCGTCACGGTCGGCGGCACGCTGTTCAGCGGCATGTCGATCAGCGTGGTCACGCCGCCGGCCGCTGCCGCCCGGGTGGCGCTGGCGAAGCCTCCCACTCCGTCCGCCCCGGCTCGTTGACGTGCACATGGGTGTCCACCAGGCCGGGCAGCAGGGCAACGTCGCCCAGGTCGATGTCGACGCTGTCGAGGGCCGTGGCGCCGCCGACCGTGGCGCTGTCGTAGCTTTCGACGGCGGCGATCCGGCCGCCCCGGACGGTGACACACGCCGGGCGCTCGCCGTCCGGGAGGAACACCCGGCGGGACCGCAGCACCAGGCTCGGCGGGCACGTTCACCACCAGGCCAGGCCGGCGTCGGGCGCGTCAGCACGGGAGACGGTGCCTTCGATCAGTCCGTACGGCCGGTCCGCCGCGACGAACACCTCACCCGGATTGGACTGCCCGAACGGGCTCAGGTCGACCAGGAAGTGGTGCTTGTTCGGCAGGGTCAGCCGGACCTCGACGATCTCCGGCCGCTCCCGCAGCACCCGCTCGCCCATCGCGTACAACGTCTGCTGCAACGACAGGCTGTACGTCTCCACGAAACCGGCCACCAGCGCCGCCCGGACCGCCGCGTGCGAGCCGGACCAGTCGGCGTCGGTGGTCGCGTCGCCGTGCCGCCAACGGGCGCTCACCGAGGTCGCCAGGATCCGGTCGGCAGTCGGCGCGAGCGTCGTGTATCCGTCCCGGATGAAGCCGGAGAACTCGGAATCGGTGCTGTTCAGCAGGATCAGCCCGTCGAGCCCGGCGACCACGGTGGCCCGGCTGCCGTCGTAGCAGACGGTGGCGGTGCGTACCTCACCCCCCGAGCGGGCGAACGAGTGCGGTCCGAGCCGGCTCCACGGGTACTCCTCAAGGTGTACCCGGGCGGCGCTGATGGTGGGCTGGGAGTCCACGAAGTGCCGGGCAAGCAGCAGCCCGAACGACTCTGGCGCGGCGACCCCGTATTGACCGGCGAAGGCGTACACGGTGTTCTTCTGGCTGTCGGTCGGCAGTACCGCCGAGTTGTCGCCGGTCAGGTGCGAGGCGGCCAGGTCGCCGCGGAGCGCCACGCTGACCGTGAGGTCGTGCAGCACGTGCCGGTCGCCGCCACGGTCGACCCGGACCAGCCGGGTCTCCGCCTTGCCGTACTCGTGCGCGCCCAGAACGATGTCCACGTCAGCTCCCTCGATAGGTGGTGTATCCGAACGGACTGAGCAGCAGCGGGATGTGCAGACGCCGGCCCGGTTCGCTGACCACGAACTCCACGCTCACCCGGGGGAAGAACCCACCGCCGGTAGCGAACACCAGCCGGTACTCACCGGGTTCCGGCTGCCCGACCGGCAACCAGTCGCGCAGCCGCCCGTCGCCGTCGGTGTGCCCGGCCGCGACCTCGAACCACACGTCAGCGGATACGTTGCGCTGCAACGACACCGGCACTCCCGGCACGGGCAGCCCGCGGGCCGTGTCGAGTACGTGTGTGGAGATCGTCATGACAGCAGCCGGCGCAATCGCAGGGCCACGATGTTGCCCAACTCGGCGCGGACCACGGCGCGCTCGGCGACCGGGTCGTTGGTCAGCCGTTGCCGCGCGGCGGCGAGCATGTCGATGTCCGTCCGGCCAGTGGCGAAGATCAGGAAAAGGTGGCCGAAGCGCTCCTCGTAGGCCAGGTTCGCCGCGACCAGGTCAGCCCGGACTCCGGCGTCGGCTGAATCCATGCCGGCCTGCTCCCGCCGCGACCAGGCGGCCTCCCGGCCGTCCCCGGCGGCCCGCTGCCCGATCCGCGGATGCGCGGCCAGAGCCTGCGCGACCTGCGGCCAGTCCAGCTCCGCCAGCGCCGCCGCGCCCGCCGCCCACACCGCCTCCGGATCGGAGTACGGCCGGCCGGCCACCATCCGCCGCACCCACTCCGGCGCGGCGCAGCACCCGGCCAACTCGGCCGCCGCCTGCTCGCCCGGCAGCGTGTTGAAGCTCGCGAGCTGCAGCGCCCCCACCACCCTCCACAGTGGACGCGGGTCGGAAGCCGACCTGCCAGACCCGGAACCGTACCCCGTTCCACCCCGTACCGACAGGCCCACCGGCCGGCGCAACCCACCCCGGCCCGGAACCAAACCTGCCGGTAACGCCACCGAAACCGGCGCTGCCGATACTGGTCGGACGGCGACGGAGGAGGTGCATGGTGAACACATCGGGTCCGCACAGCCACCGGCTCGACCTGCGCCGACGCAGCCACCGCAGCGCCTGGAACCGGGGCCGGATCGCCCACGGATAGCAGGCACGGCCCACCGACTCCCCGGAATTCACCGACGCGCCAAGGAACCCGCGCGGGGGAGCAGTCCTGCCCTGCCCATCCGACCGCCACAATCCCCCACTGTGAGGTACCCGTGACCCTCACCGCCACCGCCCCGGGCATCGACGCGCCACCCACCGTCCTGCCCCGGGACTGCACCTTCGACGCCGACGACTGGGCCATCCTGGCCCGCGCCTGGTACCCGGTCGCGCTGTCCCGTGAGGTCCGGGACGCGCCATTGGCCGCCACCCTGCTGGACGAACCGCTCGTGGTCTACCGGGCCGGCCGGGAGGTGGTGGTGGCGGGCGACATCTGCCCGCACCGTGGCGTCCCGCTGTCCCGGGGACGCGGCGACGGCGAGACGGTCGCCTGCGCGTACCACGGACTGCGGTTCGGCGCGGCCGGCCGGTGCGTGGCCATCCCGGCGCACCCCACCGCGAAGATCCCGCAACGCATGCAGCTGCGCACCTACCCGGCCGTCGAACGCTACGGCCTGATCTGGACCTGCCTGCGCCCGGACGACGCAGATCCGGCCATCCCGTCGCTGCCCGGCTGGGGCGAGCCGGGTTTCCTCTCCGTCACCTGCCCCGGCTTCGACGTGGCCGCGTTCGCCGGTCGCCAGGTGGAGGGCTTCCTGGACGTGGCGCACTTCGGCTTCGTCCACCTGGCGACCTTCGGCGACCCCGACAACACCGAGGTGCCCGAGTACAACCCGGTCACCACCGAGCACGGGTTCAGCGTCGACTACTGGAGCACGGTGTCCAACTACGGGCACGACGGACCGGCCGTGCCGCCCGGATTCCGGTGGCTGCGCCACTTCGAGGCGTACCTGCCGTTCACCGCCACGCTGGTGGTGCACTTTCCCGACGGCGGCCGGCTGTGCATCATGAACGCCGCCAGCCCGGTCTCCGCCCGGCGGACCAGGATGTTCGCGCCGATCGCCCGCGACTTCGACACCGACGTGCCGGCCCAGCACATCTACGACTTCAACCTGCGGGTGTTCGAGGAGGACCGGGCCATCGTCGAGGTGCAGAAGCCGGAGAACCTCCCACTGGACCCGCGCATCGAAGTCAACATCGCCGCCGACCGTAGTTCGGTGGCGTACCGGCGGGGTCTGCGCGCGCTCGGCCTCAGCCAGTTCTTCACCGCCTGAGCACGGGAGGCCGCATGGACCTGACCACGAGCTTCGCCGCCCAACTGCCGGAGTGGGTCAGCCGGGAGCTGACCGGGGTACCCGACCTGCTGCCGGACGTGGAGGACCGGATGCGGCTGGTACACCGGCTGGCCGACCGCAACCACCGGGAAGGCACCGGCGGCCCGTTCGCAGCAGCGGTCTCCGACACCGCGACCGGCGAGATCCTGTCGGTCGGGGTGAACCTGGTGCTGGCCACCAACCTGTCCACCATGCACGCCGAGGTGGTGGCGCTGTGCCTGGCCCAGGCCCGGCTGCGCAGTTGGGACCTGGGCGGCCCGGAGAGCGCCAGCCCGGTGGAGTTGACGGTGAACTGGCGGCCGTGCGCGATGTGCTACGGCGCGGTGCTGTGGTCCGGCATCGAACGGCTGGTGATCGCCGGGGAGGGCGACGAGATCGAGCACCTGACCGGCTTCGACGAGGGCCCGATGCGACCGGACTGGAAGGAGCAGTTCCACCGGCGCGGCATCGAGGTGCGCACCGACGTGCTGCGCGAGCAGGCGCTCGCCGTCTTCCGCGCGTACGGGCAGCGCACCGACACCACCGTCTACAACAGTCGCCGCCGGCAGGCCGCCCCCAGCTGACCCGCGCCCCGCACGGTTGGGCACCCCGCCGAGGCACGGTCTACCGGGTGTGGACCACCGCGACGCTGCCCGCGGCGTGGGCGACCAGCTTGCGGCTGACCGAGCCGAGGAGCAGGCCGACGAAGCCGCCCCGGCCGCGGCTGGCGACCACCAGCAGACCTGCTTCGGCGGCCGCCTCCAGCAGCAGTGTTTCCGGGTTGTCGGCCCGCTCCGCTCGTCGCGTCACCGGCACGTCCGGATACTTCTCCGCCAAACCGGCGACGGCTTCGGCCAGGATCCGGTCAGCGTCGTGTTGCGCGACCTCGGTCTCGAATCGCCAACTGTCCGCCACGGCAAGGTTGCCTTGGGGGAGGAGGTTCCAGGCGTAGACCGCGACGAGGTCGGCGCCGCGTGCCTGGGCGGCGTCGAAGGCGAAGGCGAGCGCCGCCTCGGCCAGGTCGGAGCCGTCTGTCCCGACGACCACCGGGCCGGGTGCCGGCACCGCTCCCTCAGACTGCCCGCGTACCACGATGACCGGGGCGTGTGCGTGTGCCGCGACCTGGCCGGCTACCGAGCCGAGCAGCAGCTTGGCGAAGCCGCCGGACCCGCGGGCGCCGACGACGATCAGCGCGGCGTGTTCGGACTCGGCGATCAGCGCGCCCGCCGGTCCGGCGCTGACCACGGCCTGGTCGACTTCCAGGCCGGGGTGGCTGGCGCGGACCCGTTCCACTGCCTCGCCGAGCAGCCGGCTGGCATCGCGTTGCATGGCGTCGATGACGGTGCCGACCGCGTACCCGCCGCCCATCGTGGCGGACGGAGCGAGCGCGTGCACCACCCGCAACGGCGCCCGCCGGTGCTGTGCCTCCCAGGCCGCGTACTCGGCGGCTGCCAGGCTGTCGGGCGAATAGTCGACGCCGACTACCACAGCGCCGGATGGCAAGGGCGTGGTCATCGAATCTCCTTCATCACGAACGCCTTCCGCACCACTGCAGGACACCGGCATCACCTGCTCCGCGTGCCCGCCCGGACGCGCGAGGAAGGCCACCGGTAGTGGGACGGGCCTGCCTGCGGCACCGGCAATCGAGCGGACCCGGTACCGAGAAAGCCTAGAGCCAGCGGCGAACGCGTGCGGGTAGGTCCGCGAAACCGTGCGTCAGCGCGAGCGAGGTTGGGGGTCGGTCTGCTGAAGGAGTTCGGCGGTGACACTCGCGAGCCGATCGGCGTTGCGGGGGTCGAGGGTGGGGGAATCGAGGGGAACTGCCCGGGTGCGGTCGATCGCGGTGAGCGGAGCCGTCGGCGGGGTGTCGATCCAGTCGAGGACCGGCTGCACGGACCGGGCGATCGGCTGTGCCGCAACCTTTGCCGCGACCCGTATCGCAACCCGCAGGGGAGCGGGCAGCGGGCTGAGGTCGCCGCTGCGGGTGAAGCCGGGGTGGTAGAGCACGTAGCGGGCGCTCGAGCCGGAGTTCGTGGCGAAGTCCACTCGGCCGGAGTCTGCTCGTTCCGCTCTCGGCGATGGCCGACTGGGCGGTACGCCACCAGCCGGCGATCGCGGCGGCCCGGCGTCGGGGCGCGGATCAGGCTGCGTGACCGGCAGCCCTGCCCGGTCGAGGCGCTGCGTCCGGTCAGTTCACCAGCACAATCCTCCCGGGAGCGTGGCGGGTCGCGCTCAGTTCGTGCGCGGCTGCGGCCTCGGCCAGCGGGAACGCCGCCGCCACCGGTACCCGTAGCCGGCCCTGTTCGGCCAGCCTGATCGCGATGTCGAGGCCGTGCAGCGCCAGCGGATCGGCGGTTCCTACGGCCGCGCCGGTCTCGTCGGTCGCCGCGCCGTGCGAAAGGTGCACACCGTGGGCTGCCGCGGCGAAGTCAGCGATCGTCACCACCCGCGCGGGGTCGCCGGCGATGGCGATCAGGTCGGGCAGCGCACCCCTGGCGCAGTCGAACACCGCGTCCACCCCGGCCGGTGCCAGCGCGTGGACCCGTTCGACCAGCCCCGGGCCGTACGTCGTGGGCTGCGCGCCGAGCGAGCGCAGGAAGTCGTGGTTGTGCCCGCTCGCCGTACCGATGACAGTGGCGCCGCGGGCCGCTGCCAGCTGGACGGCGACGGTGCCCACCCCGCCGGCCGCGCCCTGCACCAGCACCGTTTGCCCGACCCCGACCCCGACCCCGACCGCGAGCCGGTCGAGGACCCGGGTGGCCGTCTCCACACTGCCCGCGGCGCCGCCCGCCTCCTGCCAGCTCCACCCGGCGGGCTTGGGTACCCAGGCGGTCAGCACCACGAAATCGGCGTTGGCGCCACGGACGGTCATGGCGGTAACGCCGAACACCTCGTCGCCCACGCCGACGCCCGTGACGCCGTCGCCGATCTCGTCCACCACGCCGGCGGCATCGAACCCGGTCCGGTACGGGAACGTCATGGGCACCATGTCCCGCAGCAGCCCGGAGCGCAGGTAGGTCTCGCCGACCGAGAGCCCGGACGCCCGGGCGGCGATGCGGATCTCACCCGGTCCGGCGTGCGGCTCGACCACCTCGGCGACCTGCACAACGCTGGCCGGCCCGTACCCGGAAAACTGAACAGCTCTCATGCAGCGGACCGTAACGGAACACCCCGTCCGGTTGGCTAAAGTGAGAGCGGTGACGGCTCAAGTGATTCAGGCGCTGCGTTCGGACGCCCGCGACAACCGCGAGCGGATCCTCGCGGTTGCTCGCCTGGCCTTTGCCACCGACGGCCTTGATGTGCCGATCCGGGAGATCGCCCGGCGCGCGCAGGTCGGCGTCGCAACCGTCTATCGTCGCTTCCCGACCAAGGAAGCGCTGCTCGCCGAGGCCTTTACCGAACAGCTGGCCACCTGCTCGGCGGTAGTCGAGGAAGGCCTGGCGGCGGCCGACCCGTGGCGCGGATTCTGCCTGGTGATCGAGAAGCTCTTCGAGGCGCACGCGCTCGACCGGGGCTTTTCCCGTGCCTTCACCTCGCAACTGCCCGAGGTGGCCGGCTTTACCGCCGACCGCGATCGCACGCTGCGCCTGCTCGTCGCGCTCGTCCGGCGCGCGAAGAAGGCCGGCGAGCTGCGGGCGGATTTCGTCGTGGAGGACATCGTCATGGCGCTGATGGCGAACGAGGGCATCCGCGTCGAATCAGCCGAGCAGCGGGTGGCCGCGTCGCGCCGGTTCGCGGCCCTGATGATCCAGTCGTTCCAGGCGAACCCTGTCGCGGCAAAGCTTCCACCGGCTGTCCGGCTGCCGCTGCCCAGTCGGTGACCAGCAACCCCCTTACCCCATCGGAAAAGTATGCTATTCTGCTGCCATGACGAGTCGTGGAGAAGCCCGGGCTACGCGGCCCCCGGCGCGCCGGCTCGTCATTCGGCGCTACGTCGACTTCCAGCGCACCAGCAGCGCCATTTGTCGCTAGCCGGCGTCCCCGAGCCCGCCTCGTGCGGAGCGGGGAAGCCGTGGGCTGACACCGCTGCCATCACCGCCGCCGGAAAGGGTTGCCATGTCGTCATCCATTTTCTCCCGTCCGCCGTTACGAACCCGTGGTTCACGACGTCGTACGCCGATGCAGGCGCGCCGTGAGTCGAGCGGGATCCGTCTGGTGGATCTGGGAAAGCAGCCGCTGCCCGCGGAGGCCGGCCGCGCGCTCGTCGCTCTTGTCCTCTACTCGCAATCCAGCGCCGGCCTCGAGCACGCGGCCACGGTCCAGGCCCTGCTCGAACACCTGACCGCCGCCGGACCGCCGGTCTTTTCGCCGCCGCAGCCGGCCCCCGACGCGGACGCCCCGCCTGCGCCCCAGTCCTCGCGCGCCGCAGCCGGGAGCTTGCTGCGAGTCGACGCGCGTTCCCGCGCGGTCACCCGTCTCGGCGTGGAGGTACGGCTGTGCCGGCGGGAATTCGACCTCCTGCTCTACCTGGTTGAGCACCCGGGGCAGGTATTCAGCCGGCTGCAACTGCTCGACGCGGTCTGGGGCGATGTCTTCACCGGCTCGCGCACCGTCGACGTGCACGTCCGGCGGCTGCGCCAGAAGCTCGGCCCCGCAGGACTGGTCACCACCATCCGCGGCGTCGGCTACCGGCTGGCCACCGACGCGTCGGTGACTCTGGTCCGCAGCCCCGTCAGTGTCCCGCCGTCACCCACCTCGGCCCCTGCGAAGCAGCCGGCGCCGCGGTGGTTGGACCGACAGGGAGCGGCCTGAGCCCGATCGCAGGGACCCCCGGCCGCCCACGCCGGTAGCTGGTTGCGGGCTGCCGGGGGTCGGAGTGACTACTGCGCCGCGGACTTGACCAGCAACGGGTCGGTCGGCGCCGTGGGCTTCGCGGCCTGCATCTGCTCGCCCAGCTCGACCAGGCGCTTACGCCCCAACGCCTTGCGCACCTGCGGGAACCACTCCTTCTCCTCTTCCTCCACGTGATGACGGACGTTCTCGATCAGCACCGTCACCTTGGCGTCGAAAGTCTCGTCGGACGGGTTGAGGTGCTGCAGCTCGGACAGCAGCCACACCACCACGTGGTGCTCCTCGACGCTCTCCAGGACGTGGTCGGTGGTCTCCGGCACCTCTCGCCGGGCGGCCGGGTAGAAGATCGTCTCCTCGATAAACGCGTGCGTGGTCAGCTCCGCGATGATCTGGTTCACGATCTTGCGCTTGCTGGCCGCGGTCGCGCTGCCCTTACCCTTCTCGAACTGCTTGAACAGGCCCTCGACCGTCTTGTGGTCGTCCTTCAGTAGCACGATGCCGTCCATGATCCACTCCCATTGGCGCGTGGCCGCAGTCGGCCAACTGTGCTGCACTTCCCCACAGTCCCAACGGCAAACATGCGGGTCCGGGGAAGCGCGTCCACGATCTGCTGCACGCGCTGGCCCACTCTGCTCCGCACGGCGGCGCGGCGGGTTCGCCAGCGGGCCTGCCGCGACGCCGCAGGAACGCCGGCTTCACGCCTCGGCGACGGTCTCCTCCTCGTCGCGGGGGAAGAAGGGAAGTTCGAGGTAGACGCGGTCGGCGGCGGCGAGGATCCTCGCGGCGTCGTCGACCGGTGGGTGGATGTGCTGGTTGATCCGCTTCTTGACGGCTGCGCCGTCGGCGCCCGACGCCATCACTCTGCGGTCCCAGCCCCGGGTGAAGATCGCGCCGGCGCCACCCAGGTCCAGGCAGGTGACGTACGGGCCGGGGGTGAAGTCGCGCATGGGCAGGCCGAGCAGGTCGGCCACCGCGTTGTAGCCGGCGACCTTGCCCTGCGGGGTGGCGTGCTGGCAGGCCTGCATGACCGTGTGCTCGGTGTCGAACGGCGCAGCGGCCGCGTCCCCCGCGACGAACACCTGGGGGAGGGCGCGCAGCCGCCGGTCCACCGGTACCCGGCCGAGGTCGTCGAGCTCGCCTGCGATCTGCCTGGTGAGCTCGCTGGCTCGCATCCCCACGCACCAGACCACGGCGTCCGCCCCGACCTTCGTGCCGTCGGAGAGGACGGCGTATCCGTCACCGACCTCCGTCACCGTCGTCCCGAGGTGGCTGACGATGCCGAGTTCGTCCAGCGCGGCCTCGATCTCCTTCCGGGGGCCCGGGCCGAGCTGGTCGCCGACCACCTCCGACCGGTCCACCAGCAGTACCCGGCCACCGGCGGCCAGTGCGGTCGCGGCCTCCAGCCCGACGAATCCGGCGCCGACGACCACGCAGGTGTAGTCCTCCCGGTCGCGCAGGTGGTCGGTGAGCCGCCTGGCCCCGTCCAGGGTGTCGATGTCGAAGAGTCGGTGCGCGCCCGGCAGGTCGCGGGGCCGGACGAGTTTGCTGCCTGTCGCCAGTACCAGGCGGTCATAGTCGATTTCGACGCCGTCGGCGACCACTACGCGGCGGTCGGTGTCGATGGTGCTCACCGAGGCCCGCAGGTGCTCGACGCCGATCGGCGTGAGGATTCTGCGGAGCGCCACCTTGGCCAGGTCCGGCTCCGGCTCGTACAGCCGCGGTCGCAGCACCAGGTGTTCGTTCGGGGTGATGAGCGTGATGCGCAGGTCCGCCCCGCCGCGTGCCAGTGCCGCGCCCGCCGCGCTCCACACGCCCGCGAAGCCGCCCCCGATGATCACAACGCGTGCCATCTGTCATCTCTCCCCGCCTCGTCCCTCCGGGGATCGGAGGGCTTCGGCAGGCAGACAAGATGGCGGGTTCAAATGTGACCGAGGTGGGCGAGCTTCGCCGGATTGACCAGTCTCCGCCACGCCGTGATCCGCCCGTCGGCGATCTCCACGGTGTCGAGCCAGACCAGCCTGCCGCCGCGGTAGGTCGCCAGGGCCGGACACCCGTTGACCTCGATGATCCCGAACGCATCGGGCCGCCTGATCTCGATCTGCCTGACCAGCAGCAGGGCGATCGTCTCGGCGCCCCGTACCGGCCGGCGCGCGGCGGTCACCTTGCCGCCGCCGTCGCCGACGTAGACGGCAGCAGGATCCAGCAGTGCTACCAGCCCGGCCAGGTCGCCCACGTCGGCCGCCGCCTTGAACGCCCTGAGCACGCGTTCGGTCTCGGCCCTGGAGGCCCGGGGCCGCTGCTCGACCGCGGCGACCCGCGTCCGCGCGCGGGAGGCGAGCTTGCGGCTGGCGGCAGGTGTGCCGCCGAGCACCTCGGCGATCTGCCCGAACGGAAAGTCGAAGACATCGTGCAGCACCAGCGCGACGCGTTCGGCGGGGGTGAGCGTCTCCATCACCACCAGCAGCGCGGTGCTCACCAACTCGTCCATCAGCACCTGGTCGGCGGCGTCGGGCCCGGTCAGCAGGGGTTCGGGCAGCCAGGGCCCGACGTAGGTCTCGCGCCGCACCCGCGCTGACTTCAGCACGTTGTACGACGTCCGGGCAGCCACGGTCACCAGCCACGCCCGCAGCTCCCGGACCTCGGACAAGTCGGCGGCGGCAGCCCGCAACCAGACCTCCTGGGTCACGTCCTCGGCCTCGGCAACCGAGCCGAGGATCCGGTAGGCCGCCCCGAAGACCGCAGGGCGATGCGATTCCCAGTCGGTCGCCGCCAACGTTGCCGGCCAGCTCCACTGTCGACCTCCCGCCCCCGCGATCAGTGAACGACCTCCGATTCTAGGCAATCGATCGCGGAGTTCGGACGGTGGCCGGCGCATCACGCGCCGTGCCCGCGTCGCCTGTCAGGCGAACGCGGGCACGGCTACGGCAAACTTTTGTGGTCAGCTACCGGCGGGCAGCTCGGAGCTGGCCTTCGGGGACCGGCGGGCAGGCGTGCTGCGCGGGGGAGCGGGGGTCACCACGTCGACCGGGTGCGGCACGTCGACCGGGTGCGGCACGTCGACCGGGTGCGGCACAGTGGGGCCGGCAAGGTCGCGGATGGTGTCCCGGATCAGCACCTGGGCACGTACCAGCTGCGGCTGCCCGGACAGTTCCCGGGCCTTGTCGACGATCTGGTGGTAGCGCTCACGCCCGGCGCGGGTACCGAACACGTAGCCGACAGCCAAACCGGCCGCGAAGGTCAGAGTCTTCATCTGTCATCTCCTGAATGGGGCTCCGTTGCGGACCCGCCCCGGCCACCTGCCAACCCGAACCGGCCGCGCGGGCTACCCTCCGATACCCACACCGCGCCGTTGTAATCGGCGTCCAGGCCACACACTCCGGCGAACCATCCGCGGTCGGGGTGGTGCCACAGGTTAGGCTGCGCCGTGCTGGAGGGTGTGGAGACGGTCGACTGGGCTGGGCTGGAGTCCGCGTACGGGAAAGCGGTGCACGTGCCGGGGCTGCTGCGGGACCTCGGCTCAGCTGATCCGGACGCGGCCGCGGAGGCGTTGGAGGAGGCGTATTCGACCCTGCTGCATCAGGGCACCGTCTACTCGGCGTCGGTTGCGGCGTTGCCGTTCCTGGTGGAGTTGGCGGGTGGCGCGCCCCATCACCGGGCGGAGATTCTCGGGCTCGTCGGCGCGCTGGCCGACCCGGCTGTCGCCGAGACGGGACCGTGTGACCTGGTCGCCGGCGCGGTGGCGGGGCAGGCTTCCGCGCTCGGTGACTTGCTGACCACCGCCGACCCAGGGATCCGGTCGGCTGCGGCGTACGCCTACGCGCGGGCCGGTGGACCGCCCGCGGTGCTGTGGCAGGCGTGGCGGCACGAGGACGACCCGAACGTACGCGCCTCGATGCTGTTGGCGCTCGCCGCGCGTGACCCGGACAGTGCCTCGGCCGTGCTGGCGGAGGCCATGCTGCGGGATGTCCCCGCCGTCCGGTTGGCTGCCGGGCTGGCTTTGGCGGCCAGCGGGGCGCCGTGGCCGGGCGGTGCGGTCGAGGGTGTGGCGAGCGCGCTGGAAGCGGGCGCCCGGCTCGAACACAACTGGTCGAGGGGTGAATGGGGCCCCGCATTGCTGGTACCCGCCGATGATGAGGCTGTGGTGGCGCTGGTCCGGCGGCTGCTCGCCTCGCCGCAGGCAGCGCTGCGCCGCGACGCCCTGTACGGCGCCGGGTCCCGGATGGATGAGAGCAGGCGGGCTCCCGACCTGCTGGTGCCGCTGATCGACCGGGTGCTGGACGATCCCGACCCGAAGGTGCGCAGCACCGCCTGGTACATCCTGCACCAGGCCGGCAGAGCGGCCGGTTTGTACGCGCGGCGGCTGGCCGACAGCGCGCAGCGGCTGGCCGACGACGCGGCTGCTTGGACGCAGGCGTCCGCGATCCGGGAATCAACCGCGCCCCTCGCAGCGGTGAAGACGCTCGCGTTGCTCGGTGATCCGCGTTGGCTGGATCCGTTCTGCGCCTGGGCTGCCGCCGGCGGTGACGCGCCGGTGGAGATGGTTCCGCCGGCCGGAACGCCGTGCAGCCCGCAGGTGCTCGCCGCGATCCGGAACCGGCTGGCCGATTGGGCCGCCGCCGGGGAGTCCCATCCCGCGCTGCCCGATCTGTGTCGGTTGCTGAGCCGGTGGGGCGAGGTGGCCCGGCCGGCGGTGCCGCAACTGCGTGCCGTCCTACCGCTTTATGCCGGCTGGGCGACCGCCGCTGTGGTCAGTTTGGACGCGGCCGACGCCGACACTGTGCCGTACCTGCGTGCCCTCTGCGAAGCCACGGCCGACGTGGGCGCGGCCGCCGTGCTGTGGCAGTTGACGGCGGACGCGACCGCACTGGTGAAGGCGGTTCAGGCGACGCTGACCGGCGGGCGCGTCAACTGGGATCCCCGAGCGGCTGCCGCAGGCTCAGCGTTGGTGCCGGCATGGCCGCAGGCGCAGCAGCTCCTAGGGCCTGTCTCGAAGTAGGTCCCGGGTCTGACCTGGATCGATGATGTTGTCGGCGTGTCGGTGATCGATATGCGGCGAGGTCTCCGGTAGATCGTTCAGCGACCAAGCAGAACGTCAACACCGGAGACCTCGTGGACACCATAGCGGTGACGAGGCGGTTTGACCTGACCGACGCGCAGTGGGCCAGGCTGGAACCGTTGCTGCCCAAGCCGACCAAGTCGGGTCGGCCGTCGAAGTGGACCAGGCGGCAACTCATCGACGGGGTCCGGTGGCGGGTCCGAGTGGGCGCGCCGTGGCGGGACGTACCCGAGTACTACGGCTCCTGGCAGGCCGTCTACAGCCTGTTCCGTCGCTGGCAGCGGGCCGGCATCTGGGCGCAGATCGTGACCGGTCTGCAGGCCCGGGCCGACGCAGCCGGGCTGATCACGTGGGACGTGAGCGTGGATTCCACGATCGCCCGGGCACATCAGCACGCCGCGGGCGCTCGCCGTCAGCCTGACCAGCAAAGGGAACCACCCAGCGTAGAACCAGCCGAACCGGTCGACCATGCCCTGGGCCGCTCCCGGGGCGGACTGACCACCAAGCTGCACCTGGCCTGCGAACAGGGCCAGAAGCTGATGTCGATGCTGCTGACCGCCGGACAACGCGGCGACAGCCCCCAGTTCATCCCCGTGCTCGAACGTATCCGGGTACCCCGGCCGGGCGGTGGCCGGCCCCGCACCACGCCCGAGCGGGTGCTCGCCGATAAGGCGTACACGTCCAAGGCCAACCGGGCCTACCTACGCGGGCGTGGCATCAAGGCCACCATCCCGAGCAAGGCCGACCAGGACGCCCACCGCCGGGCGAAAGGATCAGCCGGCGGCCGCCCGCCCGCCTTCGACCCCGACATCTACAAGCAGCGCCACGCCGTCGAATGCGGCATCAACCGCCTCAAGCGCAACCGCGCCGTGGCAACCCGATACGACAAGCTCGCCGTCCGGTACGAGGCCACCCTCCACATCACCGCCATCAACGAATGGCTATGACCAAATTCGAGAGACCTGACGCCGATCAAGATCCCTTTCGCTCATACCCGCACTCGTCGTGCACCCAGCGATCGAGGTACGCCACCCTGTCTTTCGGCACGTCCACCACCGTCAGCCATTCGGCCGCCGCCTGCTTCATGTGTCGAACTGCAGCGTCATCCTGCTCCGGCGATCCCCTCCCAGGAGCGTCCATCTCATCTGTCAGTGCTCCCCAGATGAGGTAGAGAGCTGCTGGTACCTCAGCAGCATATTCGCCCTCGGGCGTCTCGGACATGGCGCTCATGGCCAGACCTTGAAACGCCAGACCCGCGTCATAGGTGGCCACACCTTCCTCCGCGTCGGTCACGAGGCGTGCCTGCACCGCGGATGCTCCCAGAAACTCTTCGGGCCCGCTTGCCGGATGCCATCCGCCTACCACGGCGCACACAGTACGCCAGCCACCGAGATCCCGAAGTCGCACCAAGTGCTCGCCCCCAACTTCGAGACAGGCCCTAGGCCCGGCGGCCGAGCAGCTCGACGACCGCCGCCGCCAGATCGTGGCCTGTTGGGTCGCAAGCGCCGTCACCGGCTCACCCGACGAGGTGCTCCCCACCGTGCAGGCCGTGCTGACGGCGCCGCGACGATCCGGCGCGCGCCGTGACGAGGCGGTCGCGGCGGCCACGGACTTCCTCGCGCAGGTGGCCGATCAGCTTGCCGTGGTACCAGCCGAGCTGACCGAAGCGCTGAACACCCTGCTGGCTGCCGGAGTGTGTACGACCCAAGTGGCCCGGGCGCGCTGGCGGCTCGGCGGCCAGCCCGACCAGCTTGTCCCACCGTTGCTGAAGGCCTATCCGTCCGGATGGAAGCCGGACGGCGCCGGTGAACTGCTCGTCGAGATGGGCGCAGTCGACGCGTTGGCGGGCCTGGACCGACTGGCGGATCAGGACGCCCGATCACGGGCGCTCGGCAAAGCCTTCATGATCGTGTGGGACGACGAACGCCGTCGCGAGCACCTACGCACCACCGCCGACCAACTACGCCGCCTCACCTGAACATCCCGCGGCTCAGCCGGTGTACTGCGCGACGATCTTCGGCGAAGTCGTAGGGGTTCTGGGAGACGCTGCTGCAGGTGCCGTCGGCCCAGTTGTGCGGCACGACGGGTCGCACGCCCGGTCGCGGTTGAGCGCCCAGAACGAGAGCCAGCCGAAGTGCCTACTGCGCGCGTACGCCAGCAGGGTCGGTGAAGGTGGCCTGGGTGAACAGTTCGGACGGCTGGTCGGTGTGCCCGTTCATCAACTGCAGACCCAGGTGGGCGTACGCGGTCGCGTCGTCCTAGCCGTACAACGTCTTCAGCTGGTCCTGCGCCTGTCGGCGACCAGTTGCACGCTGGTGGCCATGGTCGGCGGCGTTGGTCAGGCCGTAGTCGAACGCCATGATGTTGATCAGGTCGAAGCGGGCGCCGGCCGCCATGGGCGGCCTGGATCTCCGCCTTGCCGGTGTCCGGGAAGCCGACGGTGGTCATCGGGATGGTCAGCGACACGTGCAGTTGCCGGCCGGCCGCGCTGGCGTTGTCCTGCAGGATCTTGATGGCGCCGAACCGGACTGCCGTGTTGGCGTTCAGGTCGTCGCCTTCGTAGTCCAGGTCGATGCGGGTGAGCGCGTAGCTGGTGATGACCGTCTGGTACGCCGCGGCCAGGCCGGCGGCCCCGCCGCAGGAGGCGCCCAGTTCGGCGCCGTTGTACCCGCCGAAGGAGACGGCCACGTCACCGCCGGCCGCGCGGACCGCGTTGACCACGCCGGTCGCCGTGGTGTCCGTGGCGACCTTGTGGGTGGCGTCGCCGCCCCACGCCGGGGTGCAGCCACCCGAGTCGAGGACGAAGGCCAGGTTGTAGTTCTTCGCGCCGGAGGCGTTGATCGCCGCACCGATGTTCTGCGGCGAGTTCTCGAACGGCATGAAGTAGATCGGGTTGCGGAACGGCCCACCGGTCGGCGGGGTGACGCTCGTCGACGGGGAGGCGCTGGCGCTGCGCGACGGGGATGCGCTCGCGCTGCGCGACGGCGAGGCGCTCGCGCTGGGGCTGCGGGTGGCGGACGGTGCGGTCGCCGTCGGCGTGGGGGAGGTGCCACCCGGGCCGGTGAGGGACAGGTCGTCGGCGTAGTAGTTGCCCTGGCCGTACCAGCCGTGCACGTAGACGGTGACGCTGGTGGCGCTGCCACTGCTGAAGGTGAGCGAGAGCTGGTGTGTAGCTGCCGGTGCCGGGGGTCCAGGTCGAGGCTGTGACGCCGCCGGAGACGCCCAGGTAGACGTAGGCGCCGTTTACCCAGCCGGTGAGGGAGTAGCTGTTGTTCGGCGGCACGCTGACGGTCTGGCTGCACTGCGCGGTGTGCTGTTGCCCGCCGCGCCGGTGAGCGCGTAGCTGCCGGCGTGCGCGTGCCCGGTACCCACGCTGTTGGTGGCCTCGCAGCTCCATCCGGACAGCGAGCCGGTCTCGAATCCGCGGTTGCCCGACAGGTTCGTGGCTGCCTGCGCGGGCAGCACGGCGATGGTGAAGGTCGCCAGCGCGGCGGTGACGCCGCCGGCGAGGATGGCCAGGCATGCTCTTCTCATCGTTGGCTCCCTGGGCGACGGGAAGGGCGGGGCCGACACCAAACTGTAAGGATAGTTTCCAGTAAGCGTCAAGGGTCGACACCTATGGATGTCGCCGGTCCTACGGGCCGCGACCGAAGGTGATCCGGTAGCCGCAGTCGGGCACGCCGGTGAACGTGCCGGTCGCGTCATCGTCCACATAGGAGTGCGCGAACGGCTCCGCCGCGCATCGCAGTTTCGCTCGCGTGCCGGGGCGACGGACCGAAATTCGCTGTACCACAACGGGTTGCGCGGCGATCATTGGTGGCATGCGTACTCCTCGGCAGACTTCCGCTCGAGCGCGGTGCCCCCGGCACTGCGCCGGAGTCGTCGCTGCCGATCGTCGTCACGGTCGATGACAGCGACTCCCCGCGCGACGTCATCGACGCGCTCGCGCTGACCGCGTTCGTCGCCGGCGACCAGCCGTACGCGACGTCCAGGGAGCTCACCAACGTCCGCGACGACGCGACACTGCTGCCCGCCGGCGTGCGGGTGCTGCGCGAGACCGCGCACCGAGACCGAACGGGCCCGGCTCGCCGTCGGCGACGGCTGGACCCTGCGCGCGGTGCACTGGCCGCGCACCAAGACCGCCAACGTCACGGTGACCGCCGTGACCGCCGAGCTGCGGCGCCGGAGATCCTGGCGCTGGCCGATCGACGGGATGACCGACGAGCCGCCGCCGGTCGAACGAGGCCGTCTCGATGGGCTTCTGGTACGCCGTCGCGCAACGGCCCGCAGCGCAACCCGCGGCCGATCACGGCCGGCCCGTGGGCCGACATCCGCGGCAACTACGCGCGCAGCGCGGCGACCCAGTTCGACCGGCTGGTCGGGGTCGACCGCGACGCGGTCCGCGGCCGGCTCCTGCTGCTGCACGGGCCGCCGGGCACCGGCAAGACCACGGTGCTGCGCGCGCTGGCCCGCGAGTGGCGCGACTGGTGCCAGTTCGACTGCGTGCTCGACCCGGAGGCGCTGTTCAGCAGCCCGGCGTACCTGATGGAGGTCGCGCTCAACCGGGCCGGCGACTGCTCGTGCCCCGACCAGCGGCACGAGAAGTGGCGGCTGCTGCTGCTGGAGGACTGCGACGAGCTGATCCGCGGCGAGGCCAAGCAGCACACCGGGCAGGCGCTGTCCCGGCTGCTCAACCTCACCGACGGGCTGCTCGGCCAGGGCCGCAAGGTGCTGGTGGCGATCACCACGAACGAGGACCTCGCCCGGCTGCACCCGGCCGTCGTCCGACCGGGGCGCTGCCTGGCCCGTATCGAGGTGCCGGCGCTGCCGTTCGACGAGGCCGCGACCTGGCTGGGGACCTCGGTCGGCGTCCCGGCCGAGGCGCGACCCTCGCCGAGCTCTACGCGCTCCGGGACGGCACCGGCCCGGCCGGTCGACCGCGAGCCCGTGCTCAGCGGCCAGTACCTCTGACCAGGACCGACCCGGCCGCTGCCGGCGCACCCGACGCGGGTCCGGCCGGGTCGGTCTTCAGGCCCGGCGCGGCCCGGTGGCCAACAATGACCGGACGCCCGAGTCGTGGCCTACGCTCGGGACGTGGCGGATGGCAGGGACCGGCCCGCCCGGGTCGAGGACGTGCACGAGCTGGCGCTGGCCATGCCGTACGTCACCGTCTGGGACGGGACGGCCGACAATCCGGTCTACCAGGTGGGCGGGAAGTCCTTCATCTTCTTCCGCAACCCCCGGCCGGACGCGGTCGACCCGACCACCGGGGAACGCTACCCGGATGTGATCGTCTTCTGGGTGGCGTCCGAGGCGGACAAGCAGGCGCTCATTCAGGACGAGACGTCACCGTTCTTCACCACCGCGCACTTCGACGGCCACCCGTCCGTGCTGCTACGGGCCAGCCGGCTCGGTGAACTGACCCGGCAGGAGCTGGCCGAGGTGATCCAGGACGCGTGGCTGTCCCGGGCGTCAGCGCGCCGCGGGGCAGCCTGGCTCAGCGCACACCCGCCGACCGGCAGCACCCGCGACTGAGCGCCGCCCTCGCCCCAAACCAGGCAGAGAAAAGCGGCGACCCCGGTGTCGGTTCCCGCGCGGCCTGTTCGTGGAGAGGGAAAGAGGCGGCCGGCGTCCCCGGCCCGCCTGCCAGGGCGACACAAGGCATACCAGAAGGTGGGACACGACAATGAAGCTGACCCTGCAAATGTTCCTGACTCTCGACGGCGTCATGCAGGCGCCGGGCGGTCGGGACGAGGACCCCGCCGGCGGGTTCGCCCACGGCGGCTGGCAGGCGCCCTACCGCGACGCGGAAGGCAGTGCCGCCGTGGTCGGCTGGTTCGACCATGCCAGCGCGTTCCTGCTGGGCCGGCGGACCTACGAGATCTTCAGCGACCACTGGCCGGGCGTGACCGACCCCGCCGACCCCATCGCGGGTCAGCTCAATGCGCTGCCGAAGTACGTCGCCTCCACCACGCTGGCGTCCGTGGACTGGCACAACTCGTCGCTGCTGGGCGGGGACGTCGCGGCCGAGGTCGCCAAGCTGAAGGAACTGCCGGGCGATGAGCTGCAGGTACACGGCAGCGGCGAACTGGCCCAGACCCTGATCGAGCACGATCTCATCGACGAGTACCGGCTGTTCTACTTCCCGGTGCGCCTGGGCTCGGGCAAGAAGCTGTTCCGGGACGGCGTCAGCCCGGCAGCCCTGCGCCTGATCGGCACGTCGACCACGAAGGCCGGCGTCATCATCGCCAACTACGCACCGGCCGGGCCCCTGCGGCACGACTCGGACGGGCAGTCGTAGGCACGACCCGTGAGCCGGCACCCGGCCAGCGAGTCCCGGGCGCCGTCTCACCGTCGGCGCCCGGGGCTCACTCAGCTCGCTTCGGCGACCGCTTCGATCTCGATCAGGAGGCCCGGCAGGAACAGCCGGGACACTTCGACGAGAGTGCTGGCCGGTGGGTTGGCGGTGTTGATGAACTCGTCGCGCACGGCGCGGATCGCCGCCACCTGCCCGATGTCGGTGACAAAGTAGCTGAGTTTGACGACGGCATCGAAGGTGACGCCGGCGGCGGCCAGCACGGCGGCCAGGTTCCGGAACGCTTGGCGGGCCTGGCTTTCCATGTCCGTGCCGACCACCTCGCCGGCCTCGTCCAGCGGTACCTGGCCGGCGATCAGGAGCAGACCGCCGGCCTGGACCGCGTGGCTGTAGCCGGGTGGTGTACGCACGGACGCTGCATTGAACGCGATCATGCCACGAGACTAGACGCCAAGGTCGTCAGCGGGCGGGGGTAGGGGCGGTCCGGAGCGCGGGAAGGAACGCCACCAGCATGCCCAGCCCGGCGACCGGGATCAGATCCAGGGTGATCGGCGGCAGCAGGATTCCGATCAGCAGGATGACCGGGCTCCACCAAGGCAGCTTCCGGGCGACCGCCAACATGACCGTCAGCACCAGCAGCCCGACGAAGAACAACTGCGGCCCGACCGTGTAGAAGGCGGGCTCCACACCGGGGATCGAACTGAAGTCGTGCTGGAGCGACTTCAACTCCGCGTGGTCGGCGGCCATGAACGACTCGACGATGTCCGCGCCGAACTGCACCATCGTGGCAGCCAGCCCGACGAGCGTGACCGCGACCACGCCGGTGCGCCACGGCGTACGGGGCAGGAGCCGGGCCAGCAGCAGGACCGCGGGTACGAAGAACACCATTCCCAGCAGACCGGCGAAGTGGGCGGCCTGCCAGTCCCAGCCCGGCCCGTAGACGCCGTCATGCTTGCCGAACAGTCGTAGCAGGCCGTAGGCGACGAGGCAGAGCGGCGCGACAACCAGCGAAGGTCTCATGTGGAGATCGTCGACCGGGGCGCACCTGACCGGCCTCCGGCACATACCCCGAGAACACCCCCAGATATGCATCCGTAGCGACAGGGGTCAATCGGCCCGGTCACGTAGCCAGCGGTCGAAGTCGGCGGCGACGATCCGCTCGTCGTGAACGCCGGCCGCGGCCGGGGAGGCCAGCCAGACGATCGGCGGGCCCATCACCGCCGGGTCCAGCAATGGGCCGGCCCGCGGGTATCGCGTCCGGCGGCAGCATGCCGGTGACGGTGGCGCCGCCGGGCAGCAGCAGGTTCACGGTGACGGCGGTGTCGCGCAGGTCGGCCGCCATGATCCGGGAGAGTGCCTCGCTGCCGGCCCGGGACGGTCCGTAGGGCACGAACCCGGCCCGGCGCATCGTCGACTCGCTGACCGCGATGTTGACGATGCGGCCGGCGCCGGCCGCCAGCATCCGCGGGGTGACGGCGCGGGCCACCAGGAAGTACCCGGTGAGGTTGGTTTCCAGCACCGCCCGGAAGCCGTCGACCGGGACCTCCCAGAAGCCCTGCGGTTGCGTCATGAACTGCGGGTTCACCGTCCGCATGCCGATCCCGGCGTTGTTCACCAGCAGGTCGATGCCGCCGAGCCGGGACCACGCCTGCTCGACCGCCCGGTCCACCGAGGACTCGTCGCGCACGTCCAGTTCGAGGCCGATCGCGCCCGGCATGCCGGCGGCGACCGCCTCCGCCCGCCCGCCTGATCGGCCGGTCAGCGCGACCGCCGAGCCGGCGGCCGCCAGCGCGCGGGCCATCGCCAGCCCGAGGCCGCTCGTGCCGCCGGTGATCAGAACCTTCATCGGGTACTCCGTTCCGTGGACGCCTTCCCCGGAATACTCCGACTTCGAGTGGACTCGAAGTCAACCGGCGCGCGGGCAATTCGATGGACAGCTGTCGGCGCGCTGGCCAGGGTGGCGGGATGCGCCAGGACGAGATCTGGGACGTCGAGGCCGCCCAGGGCTACGACACCCCCGGCACCGGGATGTTCGCGCCCGAGGTGCTCGAACCCACCGTGCGACGCCTCGCCGAGCTTGGCCGAGGGCGGTCGGGCCCTGGAGTTCGCCATCGGGACGGGCCGGGTCGCCATCCCGCTCGCCGCGCTCGGCGTGCCGGTCACCGGGATCGAGCTGTCCCGCCCGATGATCGACCAGCTGCGCAGCAAAGTGGACGAGGCAACCATCCCGGTGCTCGAAGGCGACATGGCCGCCACGGTCGCGCCCGGCCCGTACACCCTGGTGTATCTGGTCTTCAACACCATCTCCAACCTGCTCACCCAGGCCGGACAGGTGGCCTGTTTCCGCAATGCGGCCCGGCATCTGGGTCCGGGCGGCCGGTTCGTCATCGAGCTGTGGGTCCCCGAACTGCGCACCCTGCCACCCGGCAAGCCGGCCACGGTGTTCTCCGTTGAGCCTGGCTACCTCGGATTGGACACCTACGACGTGCTGGACCAGCAGGTGGTGTCGCACCACTTCCGGTTCGACGACAGCCGGCAGGCACAGTTGTTCCGCAGCCCGCACCGCTACATCTGGCCGGCCGAACTGGACCTGATGGCCCAGCTCGCCGGATTCGAGCTGGAGTCCCGGCACGCCGACTGGTCCGGCGCCGACTTCACCGCCGAGTCCCCCTCCCACGTCTCGATCTACCGCCTGCCGCGCTGACCTGCCGCACTGACCCTGCCGCACTGACCCTGCCGGAACGACTCGATAGCGGTCGGCAACGCCGCGGGGGAGCGGCAGACCGCCTGCCGGGACCATTGCCGCCCGCCCGGCCCCCGTCGGCTACGCTGCCCGGGTTTCTTCGATCCGGGAGGCCGGGATGGCGCAGCCCTACCAGCTCGTCATCGATCTGGGCACCTGTCACACCGTCGCGGTCGTCCGCCGGGCCGGCCAGCCGCCCCGGCCGCTGCTCTTTGACGGCACGCCGCTGCTGCCCTCCGGGGTGTACCGGGACGCCGACGGGACACTGTCCGTGGGGCGGGACGCCGAGCGGCTGTCGCTGCTGAGCCCGAGCCGGTTCGAGCCGTACCCGAAGCGCTGCGTCGACGACGGGGCGGTGCTGCTCGGCGACGCGCCGGTGCCGGTCGTGGAGCTGCTCGCCGCGCTGTTGCGGCGGGTGGTGGCGGAGGCCGCGCCGCAGGAGGGCACTCCCCGGGAGGTGACCCTGACCTGCCCCGCCGACTGGGGACCGCAGCGCCGCGAAGTGCTCCGGTCGGCGGCCCGCGCGGCCGGTCTGCCCGACGTCCGGCTGGTCGACGAGCCGATCGCCGCCGCCACCTACTGCGTGCAGGTACTCGGCCAGCCGATCCCGGTCGGGCGGAGCATGCTGGTCTTCGACTTCGGCGGCGGCACCCTGGACGTCACCGTCGTCCGTCACGACCCGGACGGGCTGCGGGTGCTCTCCGTCGGCGGCCTGGACGACCTCGGCGGCGTGGACGTCGACGCGGCCCTGGTCGGGCACCTCGGACAGCTCGTCGCGCTGCGGCAGCCGCACGCGTGGCGACGGCTCGTCGACCCGCACAGCACCGGCGAGCAGCGCGACCGCCGGGCGTTCTGGAACGAGGTACGGGCCGCCAAGGAGATGCTGTCCCGGGTGCCGTCGGCGCCGGTGCAGATCCCCGGCAGCGACGACGCTCTGCACCTCACCCGCGAGGAGTTGGAGCGGGTGGCCGGGCCACTGATCGACCGGGCGGTGGACGAGACCCGGCGGGTACTGGACCGGGCCGGCCTGCTGCCCGGCACGCTGGCCGGCATCCTGCTGGTCGGCGGGTCGAGCCGGATCCCGCTCGCGGCCAGCCGGCTGCACGCCCGGTTCGGCGTCGCGCCGACCGTCCCGGAGCAGCCCGAGTTGCCCGTCGCGTACGGCGCCCTGCTGTTGGCCACGCCGCCCCCGGTGACCGCGCCCGAACCGCCCGGCCACCCCGGGTTGCCGCTGCCGCCCGTCGCGCCGCCGGTCTCGGCGGATCCGTACCGGAGTTCGCCGGTGAGCGGCGGCGCGGTGTGGGCGCCGCAGCCACCCCGCCCGGTCTCGCCCGGTCCGTTCGCCGCCCCGGCTGCGCCGAGCTGGACGCCGCCGCCGGTCCCGCCGCAGGCACCTGCCCGACGGCGTTCGCCGGCTGTCGCGATCGTGGGCTGCGGCCGTCGTGCTCGTGATCCTCGTGGCGCTCGGCTGGGGCGCTCCCAAGCTGTTCCGGTTCGGCGCCGCCAAGCTCGGCGGCGTGCGGGCCACCAGCAGCGCCGCTGGCGGCAAGTCCGGCGCCGGGTCGACCGGCAGCGGCGGGAAGTTGGAACAGATCGGGTCGCCGATCGACCTGTCCGGCGGCAACGCCACCGCGCTCACGGCAGCCGGGTCGGGCGTCTTCTACGCGGTGACCAGCACCGGCAAGACGACCGTGCACGCCCTGGACCCGGCCACCGGTGCGGAGAAGTGGGCGAAGGACGTGCCGATCGAATCGGCCGAGGTGAGCCTGCACGTGCTCGGCGACCTGCTGCTGCTGGACGGGAAGGAGTCCGCGACCGACGGCGGCAAGGACATCCGGGTGGTCCTCCAGGTGGGCGACGGGCAAGCAACTGCAGAAGCTGGACTGGTCCGACCGCGCCGATGTCGCCTACTTCGGGTCGGATGCGATCGTCGCGACGACCTGGCACCCGTACCGGACGCTGCGGGTGAACCTGCGGACCGGCCAGCCGGTGTGGTCCTCCACCCCGCTCGCGTCGATCAACGCCTGGGACCCGGTGAAGCCGGAGCTGACCTGGGCGACCGGGTCCACCAATGTGCCTGCGCCGGACGAGACCTTCGCCGAGTCGCTCGGCGTGAACCCGAACCGGGTCGTCCAACTGGACGGCTCAGCAGGCTCCGCCCAGGTGCTCAACGGGTCGGGCAAGGTCACCAAGAGCGGCAAGGTGACGATCCACGACGACGTCAACGACGACGTCTGGACCGCCTTCGACGGGCTGCTGATCGGCGCGGTGAACGACACGGCAGCTGGCGGCAAGGGTCAGGTGACCGCGTACGGGCTGGACGACCTGAAGCCGGCCTGGAAGGCCCCGGTCGCGTTCAACGCCGGCGACGACGTCACCTACGTGCACCCGTGCGGCGAGCACCTGGTCTGCGTCACCTACGACAAGCAGGCCGGCGGAACCAAGGAGGTCGTCGCGATCGACACCCGCACCGGGGCTCGACTGGACTGGACGAAGATGCCCAAGGAGCAGTTCGGTGACTTCTCCACCGAACCGTTCTGGCTGGTGCTCGGCGGCGCCGCGGTGTACGGCGAGAGCAGCTTCCCGCCGCAGCTCGGCTGCGACGGCACCGGCCTCGCGGTGGTCGACCCGACCAACGGCGCGACGGTGCGGTCGCTGGCGGATCCGGCCTGCAAGCACAGTTCCACGGTGATCGGCGCGGCGGGCCGGTACCTCGTCGTCCGTACGGTCGGACTGACCGGGGGCGGAACGAAGCCGGTGTGGCAGGTCTCGCTCCAGGACGTGACCACCGGCAGACAGTCGGCCACCCTGGACGTCGGCGACACCGGCGGCGACCACCTTCCCGAGTTGGCCGGCACGGCCGGCCCCGTGCTCGCGGTCATCGGCGCCGACCGCAAGCTCTACCTCGCGAAGGCGCCCGGTCTCGCGCCGTAGGGACCCAGCGGGCCGGATAGTCGGTCCATGACCGCGGCACGCCCCGGCTGCCACAACCGCGCCTCGCACAGGCGCCGCTTGGACTGCAGTGAAGATCGGCGGCGACTCGGTCCCGCTCGCCTCAACCTTCGCGGTCCACTCTTGTGGCACTGACGACGTGGATTGGTCTGGACTGGTCACAGTAGCGGTGGGTGGAACCTTGACGCTCGTGGGCGGCTTCGTCGGCGCATGGTGGGCTGATCGGCGGGCTACGGAACGCGAGAAGCGTGCCACGAGCACGAACGCGAGGTCTGGGCACGTGGACTCGCTACGAGGCGCACGTCAATTTCCTAGACGTGTTTGACGCAAGTACAAGATTGTCCTGGCTGCGAGGGAGGACCCGAGTGAACCAGACCCACCGGAGGACTGGCTTATTCCTGTTTACGATGCGTACCAACGCGTCCGCATCGTGTGCAAACAAGAAACGGCGGAAACGGCGGAAGCAGCGATCGACGCGCTTCGCGACTACACCTACCGGAATGGGCTCTGGGAACAGGTCGAATGGGCCTCGGACAGGTATCTCGGCGCGGTGCGAGCAGAGTTCAAGCTGGACTCGATCAAGCTGATGGGTGATTAGCCCATGCGGACGGCGATCCACGAAGTTCCCGCCGCAGGCGTGGGCGATCCGTGCTCCCTGCGCACACCGTGAGAGCTGGCCGATACCACATTCGTTCACGCTGGCCGTCCCCCCATGAAGGCAACAGCGATGGTGGTCCCCGAGTTATATGCCTCGGACCGTCGCTCGACCGTTCCAGCGTTCCGGTAGGCGGAGAAGCAAGGGCCACGAACTGCCGGATTCGCTGTATGGGCGGGGACGCTCGGCCCACTGGGTGTGTGACGACTGACGATGGCGGGGAGCTTGACGCGGTGCGGGCGGTTTCGACCCGCTCCCGCAGCTCGATCCAACCGATCTTGCTATGCCGTCCGTCTGGGCACGTCCGTCACCCAGGTCGATTGCGGCGTTGGCTGCCTCCTGGCCGCCTGCTCTGAGCGCGGTGAACGCCGGTCGGACGTGCCTGTCGCCGTCCTGGTCCCGGGATAGGGGGCGGTACTCCAGCTCCCGCGGACCGCAGGCAGCGAGGTGTCACTGTGGACGGCGATGACCTGCGCGAGATCATCGCAGCTCGGGTTGGTGAGCACGACCGGTCAGCTGGCGAGGGTGCGTAGCCCGAGGTAGATGAGGACCGTCGCGGCCGCGCGGCGCATGGCCGTTGCCCAGGCGGTGGTGCGGAGCAGGGTGCCGGCCCGGCTGAGCAGGGTGGTCCAGCCGGCGAGCCACGCGGTGATGAGCAGGGCGTGTGCTGTCGCGAGGGCGAGGATCTGCGGGGTCAGCGGTCGGTGCGGGTTGACGAACTGGGGGACGAGCGTCAGGTAGATGGACGCGGCTTTGGGGTTGAGTACGTTGCCGAGTAGGGCCTGCCGGTACGCGGACCGCGGTGGACTGGGCCGCGACGGGTCCGGGCGTGGCCTGCGCCAGGTCCAGATCCCGAGCCCCAGCAGGTAGAGGGCGCCCGCTGTGCGTACCACGAGAAATGCCTGGCTGGAGTGCATGACCAGGGCAGACAGGCCGAGTACCGCGAGCAGGGCGTGCGTGTAGATCCCGGTGACCGTGCCGGCGATCACCGGGATCGCGCGGCGCGGGCCGTGCGGTGTGACGTGCCGGGTGAGCAGGGCGAGGCTGGCGCCGGGGGTGGCGACCAGCGGCAGGACCGCGGCAAGGAATCCGGCGACGGCGTAGAGGCTCACGGCTGCGCGGCCCGTGGCCGCTTCAGGCCACGACGCGGAAGTGGGTGACGACCCGCCGGTCCTCGATGACGTGGAAGGCGAGTCCGGGCGGCGCGTCCAGGTCGGCGACCTGGTCCCCCTGCCAGCGGAGGCCCGAGCGTCCAGATCGTGGCGGGGGCCGATCAGCAGGGGGCGGCCGGCGAAGCTCGGCGGCGGCGGCCGTGTGGGCGTGCCCGGTGACCAGCGGCAAGGACGCTGCGGGTGCGCGTCCAGCAGCTCGGGCCAGTTCGTCGGGCTGTCCGGAGCCTGATCGAGTCGGGTAGCGGGTGGTGCAGGATCACCGGGCGGGTGGTGGAAGGCGAGAGACCGCGGGGGTGGATCCGTCGAGGGCGTCCGAGCGTCGGCGGAGATCCAGGCGAGCGTCTCGGGGGCGAGCAGCCCGTCGTGGCGGCCCGGGACGGTGGAGTCGGCCATGAGGATCGCCGACGCCGGCCACGTGGTGGACGCTGTTGACCGGGCGCGTGCGCCGGCGGGCTGTCCGAGCAGGGCCTTCCGGTAGGCCGCGCGCAGCGTCGTGGTTGCCGGGGCAGGTGAGCACCGGGGAGGGGGTGCGGTGAGGATTGTCTGCCGCCTGCTTCGTACTCGGTGGGTTCTGCCGTGGTCGGCGATGTCGCCGGTGACCAGGAGCGCGTCGGGGGGCCGCGGGCAGCGCTCGCAGGTGGTCCATGACGCGGGTGGCCCTTTCGGCCGCCCTGAGGGTGCCGTCGAGGTGGAGATCGCTGATGTGTGCCAGGAGGATCACGGGTCACCTTTTTCTCTGACGCGAAGGGGATTGCCTAACGGTAGAAGCTCGTCGATGCGTTAGAGACGGTAGGGTATGCCTCGGGCCCCGATCAAGGGGGTTCGCGGCACGGCAGTGGCGATCGGACGGAGCCCATGGACGGCGTGGCGGCGGCGGAGCGGTATCTCGCGCTCGAACTGGCGGGCACCATCCGCCATGACGGAGACGGCGGCGTCGCGCGACGACCTGACCGATCCCCAGGACCTGACGGCATGGGTGCGCAGCCGCGCCGGTCTGCTCGAAGGAGCGCTGGACGGCACGCGGCTTCACCGCGGACGAGCAGGCCCTCGCGGAGTCGAGGTCCTGCGCAGGCGACCCGGGCACTCTTCGCCCGAGCGGTTCACCCCGGCCCGGCCAGCCGCGCCGACGCCCACCGCCTGATGCCTCTACCGGACGCCATCGCCACGATCAACGCCCACGCCGCGCTGGCTCCGACCATCCCCGAACTGATCTGGGACACAGCTCCGTCCGCACACCTACGGCCCCCGTCCGGCGTACGGCCCGACGAGGCGGTGCTCGCCGAACTCGCCCGCGCCGCCATCGACCTGCTGACCGGCCCGTCACTGCGCTGAGCTGCGCGCCTGCACCGCGCCGCGGTGCGTGCGCTACTTCATCAAGGGACACGGCGGCAGGAGTTCTGCAAGCCCTCCTGCAGCAACCGCGCCAGGGCCGCCCGCCACTACGAGCGGCAATCCAGCTCGCCGAGCTGACCCCGCATCGGCTGCCCGCGGTACCCCACTCGGCCATTGACATCCAAACTCATGGATGCTCGAATCTGTCAGACAAGTTACCTAACAATTCAGGAGGTATCCAGCGTGCGCCCCACCACGAAATGGCTCGGCCTCACCGGCGTCGCGGTGCTGGCCGCATTCACCGCCCTGGTGGTCACCCGGACCGCCGACGCGGCCACCGAAAGCCTGCTGTCGCAGGCGAAGCCGGCCACCTCCTCATCCGTCGAGAGCACCAGTCTCGGCCCGGCCAAGGCCTTCGACGGCAACACCGCCACCCGCTGGGCCAGCGCCGAGGGCGTCGACCCGCAGTGGATCCAGGTCGACCTCGGCAGCACCGCCACCGATCACCCACGTGATACTGAGCTGGGAGGTCGCCTACGGCAAGGCGTACACGATCCAGACGTCGCCGAACGGGTCGACGTGGACCACGATCTACTCCACCACCGCCGGCAACGGCGCCACCGACGACCTGACCGGGCTCACCGGCACCGGCCGCTACGTGCGGCTGTACGGCACCGCCCGGGGCACCCAGTACGGCTACTCGCTGTGGGAGTTCAAGGTCTACGGCGTCGCCGGCACGCACCCCGACCGCCCAGCGCCCCAGCGCCACCTCAGCGTACGCCGTCCGCGTCCCGCCCGTCGCAACCCCGGCGGGCACGTCGACCTGACCGACCCGCACAAGAAGGACATCGCCATGCAGCTGGTGTCCAGCGCGGAGAACTCCTCGCTGGACTGGAAGGCGCAGTACAAGTACATCGAGGACATCGGCGACGGGCGCGGCTACACGGCCGGGATCATCGGCTTCTGCTCCGGCACCGGCGACATGCTCGAGCTGGTGCAGGCCTACACCACCACCAAGCCCGGCAACGTGCTCGCCAAGTACCTGCCGGCGCTGCGCAACGTCAACGGCACCGACTCGCACGCCGGCCTCGACCCGAACTTCACCGCGGACTGGCGGACCGCCGCCGCCGACCCGGTTTTCCAGGCGGCCCAGGACGAGCGAGCGGGACCGGGTCTACTTCAACCCGGCCGTCCAGCAGGCCAAGGCCGACGGCCTGCGGGCGCTGGGCCAGTTCGCCTACTACGACGCCATCGTCATGCACGGGCCGGGCAACGACCCGGTCAGCTTCGGCGGCATCCGCAAGACCGCGATGAGCCACGCCAAGACGCCGGCCCAGGGCGGCGACGAGACCACCTACCTCAACGCCTTCCTGGACGCCCGCAAGGCCGCCATGCTGACCGAGGCGGCGCATGACGACACCAGCCGGGTCGACACCGAGCAGCGGGTCTTCCTCAACGCGGGCAACCTCGACCTGAACCCGCCACTGTCCTGGAAGACCTACGGCGACCCCTACACGATCACCAGCTGATCCCCGCTGCCCCGTGCCGTGCCACCCTCGGGAGGCACGGCACGGGGCGGCCGGGGTTACAGGGTGCGGGCCAGCCGGTCGGCCAGCAGCCGGGTGAACCGGGCCGGGTCGGTCAGCTCGCCGCCCTCGGCCAGCAGGGCCATCCCGTAGACCAGCTCGGCGTCCTGGCCGAGCCCGTCCGGGTCAGCGCCCCGGCCGTGCGCCTCGCGCAGCGCGAGCACCAGCGGGTGGTCGGGGTTCAGTTCCAGAATCCGGCGGGTACGCGGCAGCTCCTGCCCCATCGCCCGGTACATCTTCTCCAGCGTGGGCGTCATGTCGTGCGCCTCGCCGACCAGGCACGCGGGGGAGGTGGTGAGCCGGGTGGACAGCCGTACCTGCTTCACCTCGTCGGTCAGCCGCTCGGTCAGCCAGCCCAGCAGCGGCGCGTACTCCTCGTCGCGGGCCTGGCGTTGCGGGTCGGCGCCATCCTCGGCATCGTCCAGATCCACCTGCCCCTTGGCGACCGAGCGCAGCGGCTTGCCCTCGTAGGCGTTGACCCGCTCGACCCACACCTCGTCCACCGGGTCGGTCAGGATCAGCACCTCGTACCCCTTGCCGCGCAAGGCTTCCAGGTGCGGCGACTGCTCCACCATGGCCCGGCTGTCGCCGGTCATGTAATAGATGTCGCTCTGCCCCTCTTTCATCCGCTCCACGTAACCGGCCAGCGTGCTGCCCTGCTCGGCGTCGTGGGTGGTGGCGAAGGTGCACAGCGACAGCAGCAGCTCCTGGTTGTCCGGGTCCTCCAGCAGCCCCTCCTTGACGGCTCGGCCGAACTCGGCCCAGAACGTGCGGTACCGCTCCGCGTCCGAGGTCATCAGGTCCCGGACCGTGGTCAGCACCTTGCGGACCAACCGTCGCCGGGCCTGCTGGATCTGCCGATCCTGCTGCAGGATCTCCCGGGAGATGTTCAGCGACAGGTCCGCGGCGTCCACCACACCCTTGACGAAACGCAGGTAGTGCGGCATCAACGCGTCGCAGTGGTCCATGATGAAGACCCGCTTGACGTAGAGCTGCACGCCGCGCTTGCTGTCGCGGGAGTACAGGTCGAAGGGGGCGTGCGCGGGCAGGAACAGCAGCGCCTCGTAGGAGAACATGCCCTCCGCGCGCATGTGCACGACCTCGAGCGGGTCGACCCAGTCGTGGCTGATGTGCCGGTAGAACTCGTGGTACTCGGCCGGTTCGACCTCGTCGCGGGGGCGGGCCCAGAGCGCCTTCATCGAGTTGACGGTCTGCACGTCGTAGGTGGTCGCGCCGGCTTCGTCGGTGTGCTCGGTGGTCATCCGGATCGGCCAGGCGATGAAGTCGGAGTACCGCTTGATCAGCTCCTGCACCTTGCTCGCGGCCGAGTAGTCGTGCAACTGGTCGTCGGCGTCGGCCGGCTTGAGGTGCAGGGTGACCGTGGTGCCCTGCGGCGCGTCCGGTTCATCGGCGATCTCGTAGGTGCCGTCGCCGGTGGACTCCCAGCGGGTGCCCCCGGTGCCGCCGGCCCGCCGGGTGAGCAGGGTGACCCGGTCGGCGACCATGAAGGTGGCGTAGAAGCCCACCCCGAACTGGCCGATGAGGTCGGCGCGGCGGTGCGGATCGGCGTTTTCCTTGAGGGTACGCAGCAGCTCGGCGGTGCCCGACTTGGCGATCGTGCCGATCAGCGAGACCACCTCGTCCCGGGACATGCCGATGCCGTTGTCCCGGACGGTGAGCGTCCGTTCCTGCGGGTCCACCGCCACGTCGATGTGCAGATCGCCGGTGTCCGCCACCAGCTCGGAGTCGATCAGGCTCTCCAGCCGGAGCTTGTCCAGCGCGTCCGACGAGTTGGAAATCAACTCGCGGAGAAAGATGTCCTTGTTCGAGTAGATCGAGTGGACCATCAGCTGGAGCAGTTGGCGCGCCTCGGCCTGAAACTCCAGGGTCTGCGTCGGGTTACTCACTGTGCTCCTTCCGTTGGGCAGAGTATCCGTGCGGAAGACTACTGACCCGGCCTCGGCGGGTGCACCAGGGTGTTCCCACTCCGACACTGCGGCCGGCCGCGGCCTCGCCGGCCGGTGTCGCCGACCGGCCGGTTGACCTGGGCGGATACGGCGGCGACACTGCAGGCATGTCGTCCTACCAGCCGGTAACCGGCCCAGTCGTCGGCCGCCCGCGCCGGCTGCCCGGTGCGGGTGGACACGCCCTCATCCAGTGGGGGTACGCGCTCGCCGCCGTGCTCGACCTGATGGCGACCGGCTGGCGGATCGAGCCACTGGAGTGGCTGGCCAAGCCGCTGCTCACCGTGCTGCTCGCGGCCCTGGTGGTGCGCGCCGCCAACCCCGTACCCCGGCCGCTGCTCGTCGGACTCGGCTGCGCGTTCCTGGGTGACGTGCTGTTGATGGCCTCGGGTACCGCCGCGTTCCTGGCCGGGATGGCCGCCTTCCTCGGCATGCAGGTCTGCTACCTGGTCGCCTTCCGCCGCGCCGGGGCCCGACCCGGGTGGCCGGCGCTGGCCGGGTACACGCTGTTCTGGGCGGCGGTGAACGCGCTGCTGTGGCCGCACCTGGGCGGGCTGGCCCTGCCGATCCTCGGCTACAGCCTGGCGCTGACCGCGATGGCCGCGACCGCCACCGCGCTCGGCCGCCGGGTCGGCTGCGGGGCGCTGCTGTTCCTCGTCTCCGACCTGATGATCGGCGTGGGCGCCGCCGACATCCACCTGCCCGGCGGCGACGTCCTGGTGATGGCCAGCTACGCCGCGGCCCAGTACCTGATCGTCACGGGTTATCTGGCGCGCACGCCGGACCAGCGGCGCCCGGCCGACGAGTCCGAACCGCACCCGCGCGACGGCGCCGCGACACCTACCGGGAGATGATCAGCGACAGCCCGGCGTCGTAGAGGTCGTCGCGGGTCCGACCGTCGGCAAGCGCCTGTGTGAGGGCGCGGGTGATCGTCGGGAAGTCGCGGGCGAACTCGGCGGCGGTCTGCGGGTCCATGCCGGCGGCGTCCGGTGACTCCTGCTCCTCGATGACCCGGCCGAAGGTGAAGTGGATGGCCGTGAACACCACGTTGGCCGCTGCCGGCAGGTCGAGCCCCTCGGCGACGAGCGCGCCCAGTGCGTACTCGGCGATCCGGGCGAGGGTCGGCGCGGCCGGCGGCCGGGCGCCGGTGACCACGCGGCCGCCGTCGGGGTAGGCGAGCAGCGCGCTGCGCAGCCGGTGCAGGAGCGCGGTGAGCCAGTCCTGCCACGGCTGCCCGCCTGGGTACGGGGCGAGGTCGGCGAAGTGTTCCCGCAGGATCGCCTCGGCCATCGCGTCGAGCAGCTGCTGCTTGTCCGCGAAGCGCCAGTAGATCGCGGGGGCCTTCACCCCGAGCCGGGTCGTGAGATTGCGGAACGTCACGCCGGCCAATCCCTGCTGCCGCAGCAGGTCGAGGGCTTCCCGGGTGATTGTCGTCGCGTCCAGAGCCACGCGGTTGACCCTATAACGCCGTTACAGTACCGTCCATGTAACGACGTTATAGGAGAGGACCTGGTGGACGAAAATCTGGTGGCCGGCATGCGGGCATACCTCAACGCCGGACTGGCAATGGACCTCGACACCCTCGACCAGCTCTACGACCCGGAGTTCACCAACGTGCGCGTCGACCGCGCCGGCCGGGCCGTCACCCTCACCAAGGACCAGTTCATGGCCCGCTTCCGCAGCCTGGCCCAGGCGGGGCAGTCAATCGGCGACTCCATCGACGACGTCACCTTCCCGGCGACCAGCACCTTCGGCGACCACGGCGCGATCGTCATGCACCGGGTCGAGGACGGGGTGCCGGCGCTCGCCACCTTCCTCTGGCGGCTGGCGGACGGACAGCCGGTCACCATCCTGCGCGAGTTCAGCTACGACGAGGACCTCACGCCCCTGCTCTCCATGCTTGCCGCCGCGCAGGGGTAGCAGGCCGGGTCGGCCCCACCGCCCGGTACGGACCGGGCGGCGCGGATCGCCGGCGGTCGCTACGATCCGCGCCATGGGTGCACTCAGGCCGTGGCATGTACTTGCGTTGGGCTGCTGCGCGGTTGTCGTGGTCGGCGTCGTCGTCACCGTGATCCTGCTGGTCACCCGCGCCCGCCGGTAACCGGCAGCGGCGACGCCGCCAGTCTCCGGCGTCGGTCGTCGACGGGCGTCAGCGGCCGACGGGTGCCGGGTCCGGCGACGGGTGCGTCGAGCGAGCGCGGGTCTCCGCGACGATCCGGGTGATGCCCGCGGCCCCGATCCACAGCACGGACAGCAGGTACGGCAGCGGGTTGTACCCGTTGGGGTCGGTGAACCCGAGGATCGGGGTGAGCACCCCGAGCACGCCCAGCGCCAGGCCGATCCAGGCCAGCGTGCGGGGGAGCGCGCGGGTACCCAGCGCGCTGGCGCAGCCGGCGAGCACGAAGATGGCCATGGTGAGCCCGGTGACGACGAACGCGCCGTTGTTGAGGTCGACCAGGGTCCGCGCCAGCTCGGCGGTCAGCAGGTCGGGGTGGCTGTTCGCCGCCACCAACGCCGCGCCCGAACCGAGCTTGACGCCCAGGTCCGCCCCGGCGGCGACCAGCGCCACACCGGCCAGCCAACCGTTGCTGCCCTCGCCGCGCCGAAGCACCCGGTAGAGGTAGCCGGCGAAGAACGCGAACGCCAGGAATCCCAGCACTTCCAGCGCGAGGCCGGTGTGGTTGAGCGCGGTGTGCGTCCGGCGCAGGTTGTCCAGTGCCGTCGTCGCGCTGTCGCCCGTGCGGTCGCCACGGTTGTAGAGGTCGTTTCCGAGCACGGTGCCGACGGTGAACAGGACGCCGGTCGCGGCGCCCACCCGGGTGAGTGTCATGGGACTCGCTCCTTGTCAGGAATGGATACCCGGCCAGCGTCGGCGCGGTGGCGTCCCGCCGTCATGGTGCGGTGGTCCCGGACAGTCGGGCAGTGCGCCCGTGCGCGAGATTCCCGGTCGCCCGGGACATCGGGACCATGACGGCGGGACGGCGGCGGGCGCAGTGTCGGTGGCGTTGATCCCGTCGAAGCGAGGAGTCCACCGATGTCCACCGACACCGCAGTACCGCCGGTCCGGCAACCGGCGCCGATCCGTACCCGCACCGCGGCAGCGACTGCCGTCCTGCTCGCCGTGGCCACCGCGGTCTACGGCGCCTACGGCGACCCGAACCCCGGCACGTCCCAGGAGCACGCCGTGCCGTTCGTCGCCGGCGCCGACATCGTCCTCGCCGCCCTGCTCTTCGGGCTGCTCGTCCCGTGGGCGGCGAAGCGGGCGGGCAGGGCAGCCGGCTGGGGCCTCGCGCTGGGCGTCGTCGCGCTCCTGGCTGTCCCGATGGCGTTCTGGAGCGGCGCCACCGTCATCCTGGCCGGAGCCGGTGTGCTGCTGGGCAGGCGCGCCCGACCGGGCCGGCTGGCCGGGGCGGCGGTGATCGTCGGCCTGATCGCAGCGGTCGCGTCCCTCCTGCTGGTGGTCCTCGGTAATACAGTGCTCGCCTGACCTCAGTGCTCGCCTGACCTCAGCGCCTGACTGAGCTCAGTGGAAAGGCAACCGATGGCACAAGCAGTGGCGACCCGGCGGAGTGTCCTTCCCTCCGCCGCGGTCGCGCTGGCCGTGGCGCTGGCCGTCGTGGCGCTGCTGACCGGCGCCCTCGACGACCGGGTCACCGCCGTGCTCCCCGGCCTGGTGCCGGTGGCCTTCGCAGTCGTCGGGGCGGTGATCCTGGCGCAGCGGCCGGGTAACCGGATCGGCCGGCTGCTGCTGGCCGGCTCGGCGCCACTGGCCGTGCTCAACGCCGGTACCGCCTACGCCTACCACGATCACGGGGCGCTGCCGGCGGCCACCGCCGTCGCCGCGCTCCTGAACGCCCTGCCGCTGCTCGCCCTGGGTACGCTGGTGGCCGTCCTCCCGCAACTGTTCCCGACCGGAGCGCCGGTATCCCCGCGCTGGCGCCCGTTCGTGTGGGCCGGCTGGACCTTCACCGTCGTCGGCGGGCTGGCCAACCTGTTCGCCGTGGAGCAGGTCCAGGGGCTGCCGGGAGTGCCGAACCCGGCCGCGATCTCCGCCATCGCGCCACTCGTCGACGTTCTGCAGCTGTTCGCGTTGCTGTGCCTGGCGGTCGCCGTCGGCGCCGGGGTCGCGGGACTGGTGGTGCGGTGGCGACGCTCGCGCGGGGACGAGCGTCAGCAACTGAAGTGGTTCGTCGCCGGGTTCATCCCGGTACTGATCCCGATGGCACTGCACGATGCCTACCCGACGGTGGCCGGCGTCCTCATCGCGCTGTTGATCACCCTGGTCCCGGTCACCATCGGCGTCGCGGTGCTCCGCTACCACCTCTACGACCTCGACCTCGTCGTCAACCGGGTACTCGTCTACGCGAGCGTCTCGGCCGTCACCGCCACGGTCTACCTGGCCGTCGTGGTGCTCGCCGAGCTGGTCGCCGGCTGGGACCGTGGCACCGGAGTGCAGATCGCGGCCACTGTTGTTGCGGCAGCACTGTTCCAGCCGGTACGGCTGCACGTCCAGCACGGCGTCGACCGGCTCTTCTACGGCGACCGCGCCCGGCCCTACGACGCGCTGACCCGGCTCGGCCGCACCCTGGAGCACGCGCCGGAACCCGGGGCGACCCTCACCGGCATCGTCGACACGGTGGCCGACGCGCTGCGGATCCCGTACGCCGCCATCGAATTCGTCCTGACCGACGGCGTGGTGACCGCCGCGCGACACGGCATTCCCACCGACCGGACCGCGCGTTTCCCGATGACCTACCAGGACGAGACGACGGGCTACCTCGTGGTGTCCCATCGCAGCCCGGGCGAGGAGTTCGGCGCGGCCGACCGGCGACTCCTGGCCGACCTGGCCCGCCAGGCGGGCGTCGCCGCGCACGCGTCCCGGGTCACCACCGCGCTCCAGCAGGCCCGGCTGGCGCTGGTCACCGCGCGCGAGGAGGAGCGCCGCCGGCTGCGGCGCGACCTGCACGACGGGCTCGGCCCGGCGCTCGCCGGCGTGACGCTGGGTCTGCATGCCGCGCAGACCACCATTCCGCTCGACGCCGGCCGCGCCGTCGCCCTGCTGGCCGCGATCGAGGGACAGGTCGAGGACGCTGTGCGCGACATCCGCCGGCTCGTCTACGGCCTGCGGCCACCGGCGCTGGACGAGTACGGGCTCTGTCGGGCCTTGCAGCAGTACGCGTCCCGGATGGCTGTCGCCGTGACCGTCCACGCGCCCCCGACCGGCCTGGGTGAGCTGCCGGCCGCCGTCGAGGTGGCCGCGTACCGCATCGCCACCGAGGCGATGACGAACGTGTCCCGGCACGCCGGGGCGAGCAGCTGCGAGGTCACCCTGCGCCGCGACCGCGCCCTGCTGCTGGAGATCCGCGACGACGGCGCCGGCATGGCGAAAGATGCGCCCGCCGGCGTCGGGCTCGCCGGGATGCGTGAGCGCGCCGCCGAACTCGGCGGCCAGTTGCGGATAACCTCAACATCCGCCGGTACCACCGTCTCGGCGCAACTTCCCATCCCGGAGGCGCCATGACCCCGCATGCCGGAGGCATCGTGACCCCGCATGCCGGAGGCATCGTGACCCCGCATGCCGGAGGCATCGTGACCCCGCATGCCGGAGGCATCGTGACCCGCATGCCGGTGGCATCATGACCCTGCGCGTGGTCATCGCCGACGACCACCCGGTGTTCCGCAGCGGGCTCCAGGCGCTGCTCGGCGTTGAACCGGGCGTCGAGGTGGTGGGCGAGGCGCAGACCGGTGTCGAGGCGGTGCGGCTGGCCCGGGAGCTTGACCCGGACGTGATCCTGATGGATCTGCACATGCCCGACCTCGACGGTGTCGCCGCGACCAGGCAGATCGCCCACGAGTGCCCGAAGGTCGCGGTCCTGGTGTTCACCATGTTCGACGACGACGATTCGGTGTTCGCCGCGATGCGGGCCGGCGCCCGTGGCTACCTCCTCAAGGGCACCAACCAGGCCGAGGTCGTCCGCTCCGTCCACCTCGTCGGCTCCGGCGGCGCGATGTTCGGGCCCGCCGTCGCGCAGCGGGTCATCGAGTTCTTCGCCCGGCCGCGGCCGGGCGGCGTCGCCGTCGCGTTTCCCCAGTTGACCGACCGGGAACACGAGATCCTGGAACTCCTCGCCCAGGGCCAATCCAACTCAGGCATCGCCAACCGGCTACGGATCAGCGACAAGACCGTCCGCAACCACGTGTCGAACATCTTCACCAAGCTCGCCGTCGCCGACCGGGCGCAGGCCATCGCCCGCGCCCGGGACGCCGGCCTCGGCAAGCCTAGGACTTGAGGAAGGTGAGCAGGTCGGTGTGGAACCTGTCCTTGTGCGTGCTGGTCAGCCCGTGCGGCGCACCGGGGTAGACCTTCAGCTGCGCGTCCTTGACGATCTTGGAAGACTTCAGGGCCGAGGCGCCGATCGGCACGATCTGGTCGTCGTCGCCGTGGATGATCAGCGTCGGCACGTCGATGGCCGTCAGGTCCATGGTCAGATCGGTCTCGGAGAACGCCTTGATGCAGTCGTACGCGCCCTTGATGCCCACCGTCATGGACTGCTGCCAGAACTGGTCGCGCAGGCCCTGGGACACCATCGCACCGTCCCGGTTCGCGCCGTAGAACGGTGCGCTGAGGTCCCGGTAGAACTGGGACCGGTCGGCCGACAGCTGGTCACGCAGGCCGTCGAAGACCTGCAGCGGCAGTCCCTCGGGGTTGTCGTCGGTCTTGACCATCAGCGGTGGGATCGCGCCCACCAGCACCATCTTGGCGACCCGCGACGTGCCGTGCCGGCCCACGTACCGGGTGATCTCGCCACCGCCGGTCGAGTGCCCGACGAGGATCGCGTCGGTGAGGTCGAGAGCTTCGATCACCGCGCCGAGGTCGTCGGCGTACGAGTCGAGGTCGTTGCCGTTCCACGGCTGGCTCGACCGGCCGCCGCCGCGACGGTCGGTGGCGATGCCGCGGTACCCGTGGTCGGCGACGAACATCATCGCGTCGTCCCACGCGTCGGCGGTCAGCGGCCAGCCGTGGCTGAACACCACGGGCTGCCCGGCGCCCCAGTCCTTGAAGAAGATGTCGACGTTGTCCTTGGTCGAGACGTGCCCACTGGTCATCGGACTTCCTCTCGTTCACGGATTCAGACGAATTGGGTTCGGCAGCTGCTCCGACCGAGGCTAGCCACCTTGTGGCGCAGCGTCTCGGTTCCGGCCGGACCTGCACGAGCAATTTGCACGGCGCCGACGCGGGCGGCCCGATGACGCATCCCGGCCACGCGGCGCTGACGGTCGTGGCACGGGGTGGCTGACACCCGCAACGTGCGCGATGATCCAGACATGGGGACCGGACCTGGGCAGGAAGTACTGGATTGGGTGGCGCGCCACGCTGGCGAGGGCGCGGACGTGGTGGCGGTGACCGCCCTACGCGACGGCGGCAGCCCCTGGCTGGTGCGGCTGCGCCGGGCCGAGGGGGAGTACGGCGTGGTGCTTCGCGTCGGTGGCGGGACGGGACTGGAAGGTTTGCGTACCGAAGTCGCCGCGCTGCGGCTGGCCACCGAGCACGGGCTGCCCGCGCCGCCACTGGTCGCCGCCGATCTCGACGGCGACCCGCCCCGGGTACTGGTCGGCCAGGTCGCCGGGGCCAGCGCGATCCCCGTCGACCGGCCGCAGCGCCGACTCCGGGCGCTCGGTGCGGCGGCGGCCGCCCTGCATGCCGTGCCGCTGGCGGCCAGCGACGCGCTGCCCTACCGCGAGCACCCGATCGCCGGCTTCGACTTCGCCGCGCTGCGCCGGCAGTCCCCGCCGGTCCCGTTGCTCGTCGCCGCCGAGCAACGGATCGCCGGGTACCGGCCACAGCTCGGCGACGGGGTACTCGTCCACGGCGACCTGTGGCAGGGCAATGCGATGTTCGTCGGCGACGAGTTGGCCGGCCTGATCGACTGGGACTGTGCCGGCGTCGGCGCCCCCGGAGTGGACCTCGGCTCGCTGCGTTGCGACGCCGCCCTGTGCTTCGGGGTGCCCGCGGCCGACGATGTGACCGCCGGCTGGCAGGCCGCCACCGGCCGCCCGGCCGCCGACGTCGCGTACTGGGACGTGGTGGCGGCCCTGTCCACGCCGCCCGACATGGGTTGGTTCACCGCGGCCATCTCCGGCCAGGGCCGACCCGACCTCGACCAGCCGACGCTGCTGCAGCGCCGGAATGAGTTCCTGACCGCGGCCCTGGACCGGCTGGCCACCACGGCGGCCTGACCTGGTCTCGCGGCTACCTCGCCTGGAAGTAGTGGCCCAGTTCGAGGTCCTCGATCAGGCGGGGGTGGGTGGGTTCCCAGCCCAACAGCTCGCGGGTGATCGTGCTGGACACGCGGCTGTCGATGCCGAGGAACCGGCCGAGCCAGCCGAAGTGCTCGACCGCATCGTCCGGCGCCACGCTGAGCAGCGGCACGTCGAGGTGGCGGGCGATGACCTCGGCGATGTCGCGCAGCGGGACTGCCTGGTCGTCGATGGCGTGCAGTGCCGAGCCCGCGGGCGCCTTCTCCAGAGCCAGCCGGAACAGGTGTGCCGCGTCGAGGCGGTGCACCGCCGGCCAGGTGTTGGCGCCGTCACCGAGGTAGCCGGAGCTACCCTTGGCCCGGTCGATGCCGATCAGGGTGGCGATGAACCCGTGGTCGCCGTCGCCGTGCACGGTGGGGGCCAGTCGCACGGCTGACGAGCGGATGCCGCGGTCGGCGAAGTCGAGCAGGGTCTGCTCGGTACGCACGCGCGGCGACCAGGAGGTGGCCGGGTCAAGCCGGTCGGTTTCGACCGATATCGCGCCGAGGACTCCCGAGGCGATCACGAGCGGCCGATCCGTGCCCTCAAGCAGGTCGCCGAAGAGTTGAACGGCCGCGAAGTCGACCGCCGCGGCTTCGGCGTGCGCGTTGAAGTCGTGGATGAAGGCGGTGTGGATGATGCCGTCCGCACCGTCGGCGCCCGCGCGCAGGCTGTCCAGGTCGGTGAGGTCGCCACGCTGCACCTGTGCGCCGGCCGCGGCGACGGCCCGCGCCGAGGCATCGGATCGGGCCAGACCGACGACCTTGTGCCCGGCGGCAATGAGCTCGGCGGTGACGGCCGAGCCGATCCAGCCGGACGCACCGGTGACGAAGACGCGCATGAGAGACCTCCGGTTGACTGTTCGTGCCGCCGACGCAAGGCTCCGTGACGACAGCTCCTGACATCAACGCTAGCACCTGATGTCAGCCACTGTCATCAGGTACGATCGCAGCGTGAGCAGATGGGAGCCCGACGCTCGCGGTCGGCTCCGGCAGGCCGCGATGGAGCTCTACGTCGAGCGCGGCTTCGAACAGACCACGGTCGCCGAGATCGCCGAACGCGCCGGACTCACCGAGCGCACCTTCTTCCGCCACTACGCCGACAAGCGCGAAGTCCTCTTCCACGGCCAGGACGAACTCCTGGAGCTGTTCGTCTCGGCGGTCACCGGCGCTCCGCCCGACGCCTCACCGCTGGAAGCCGTCGCCGCCGCCCTGCACGCCGCCGCCGTCCAGTTCGAGCCACGTCGCCCATGGTCACAGGAGCGCGGTCGGGTCATCCGCGCCAACCCTGCCCTGCAGGAGCGCGAACTGATCAAACTCGCCACCATGGCGTCGGCCGTCTCCGTTGCCCTGCGCGAGCGCGGAGTCGGCGAACCGGCCGCCAGCCTCGCCGCGCAGTCGGGGATCGCGGTGTTCCACATCGGATTCACCCAGTGGATCGACGCCGGGAACACCCGCGAGTTCTCGCAGATCATCATCGAGGCCCTCGCCGCGTTGAAGACCGTTGCCAACGGTTGACCGCGACCGCCTGTCGGGCAGAGGGCGGTCGGTTCCCCGGCTATGCTGCCGGCGGTAGCGAAGAGTGATCATCGAGGAGCTGCGGGCAGTGTTGACCGATGAACTTGTCGAGCGCTTCCGCGCTGTCGACACGACGGCGATGTGCGACGCCGACAAGGCCCTGAGGGTACTGGACAGCGCGATCCGGCTACGGTCAGCGCAGCCTCGTATCCTCGGGCCGGCATTCACCGTCCGTTGTCGTGGCGATTTCCTCGGCGTGCTCCGGGCCGTCGAGTCAGCCGCGCCGGGCGACGTGATCGTCGTGGACGGCGGCGGCAGCGAGCTCGCGCTGGCGGGCGAGTTGTTCGCGCGCGGGGCCCTGGTGCGCGGGCTCGCCGGCATCATCGTGGACGGAGGCTACCGCGACATGGCCTACGTCTCCCGCTGCGACCTGCCCGTCTACAGCCGGCACGTGACACCGATGGCAGGCACCATCGCGAAGCCCGGCACGTTGCAGACGCCGGTCACCTGCGGCGGGGTCTGCGTGAATCCGGGTGACATCGTGTTCGCCGACGAGGAGGGCATCGTCGTTGTCGACCCCGACCGGGTTTCGGCGCTGCTCGACGGGGCCACCGCGGTGAAGGATGCCGAGGCCGGCCTGCTGGCCAAGCTGGCCGCGGGTCGGACCCTGAGCGACGGACTGAACCTCGACGAACACGTGGCGGCGGTGCTCCGCGGCGAACCCTCGACATTGAAGTTTCTCGCCTGACCGCGGAGCGGCCGCCTCGACAGTTCGGCCGGTCAGGTCGGCCGGACGAGCAGTCCAGGACCGGGACGGCCTCGACCGTGTGATACTCCGGTGTCGTCCCGGACACCTCCGAGGCTGCCGCAATGATCACTGCGATGCGCAACAAGGCACTGCGGTAGCCCCGGAGGTTTGCCGGTTACTGGTTCCAGACCTGGAACTCGGCGAGCTGGGCGGCCGGCCAGCCGGTGTTGGCGCTGACACTCACCCGCCAGTACCGCTGGCTGGTCGCCGGGAAGGTGAGGGTGACGGTGTTGTTCGCGGACGGATTGAACGGGTAGGCGGTCGAGCCGACGACGGTGCTGAACGTGGAGCCGTCGGTGGACGCCGACAGCGTCACGGTCTCGTTGCGGGCGCCCCAGCCGGCCGGCAGTTGCAGCACCACCCGTCGGGCTGACTGCGCCGAGCCCAGGTCCACCTGGACCCACTGTGGGAAGGCGTTGTTGGCGCTCTCCCAGTAGCTGCCCTGGTTGCCGTCGGTGACGTTGCCCGACCCGTACACCTGATTGTGGCTGGATTCGGTGGTGGGCCGACCGGCCGCCAGGTTGGTCGGGGTCGGATTGCTCGGGGTGGGGCTGGTCGTCGGATTGGTGCCGCCGCCGGTCGCGAAGGCGAGACTGTTGAGATTCCAGCCGCCGTTGTCCTCGGCCAGAGTCAGCACCTGCCGCCCGGCGGGCAGCGTGGCCGTGGCGGTGACCGTGGTCCAGATCTGCCAGCCGCCGGTGGCGGGGAGGTTGACCGGGCCGGTGAGGTTGTTTCCGGTGGCGTTGGCCAGGTGCAGCGCGCCGGTGACCGCGGCGGGTGCGGCGATCCGCAGGCTCACTGTGTAGCTGCCGGCGGTGGCGACGTTGACGGTGTACCGCAACCACTGCCCGCCCGCGGTCCAGCCGACGTTGTACCCGCCGCCGGTGTCCGATGTGGACTCCAGGTTGACCCCGTCGGCCCGGTAGCCGTTGCCGCTGCCGTTGACGGAGTTGACGCTGTAGCCGACGCCCTGGCCGCCGGTGTCGTAGTTTTCGGCCTGCACAGTGCCCGGGACCGCGGCAGGGGTGCCGCCGTAGGGTCCCCCGGTGGGTGGCGGTGTGGTGGCGCCGCCCTGCCAGCTGTTGCCGCTCACGGTGGCGGTGAATCCGCCGGAGTTGTTGATATAGGCGGAAGTCCCGGCCTTCAGCCCGGTCACGGTGTTGCCGGTGATGGTGGCTGAGCCGGTGGGCGCGGGGTAGAAGGCTGGGGCGATGACGATGCCGTTGCGGCCGGGGGAGGTGACGGTGTTGTTCTGGAGCTGGGTACTGGTGGCGGTGGAGAACCCGATCCCGTCGTAGAGCGACGCGGTGACGGTGTTGTTGGTGGCGGTGACCCGGTCGACGACTCCGACGTTCTGCCCGTCCCCGCCGTTGCCGATCTGGAGGGCGGGTTGGCCCTGGCTGTAGCCGTTGCCGCCGGAGCGCAGGACGACGTTGTTGTTGACGATTGCGCCGAGCAGGTCGCTGCCGTTGACGCCGAACCGGCCGGCGCCCAGGCCGATGTAGCGGGCGGTGTCGGAGATCAGGTTTGCTTCGACGTCCTGGTCGTTGCCGCCGTAGATGCCGATACCCTTGCCGCCCCAGGGTGAGATGACGGTGTTGTGGGTCATCGTGATGTGCGACATCGCGGTGTAGTAGGTGCGGTTGCCGGCCGAGTCGGTGTTGTAGTTGACGGAGTTGATGGCCATGCCGTCGTCGCCGGTGCCGCGGACGAAGTTGTTGGTGGCGGTCAGGTTGTTGCCGACCGTGCTGTTCAGGGAGACGTTGTTGAGGTTGATGCCGTCGGCCCAGATGGTGGTGAGTCGACTGTTGCGCACGGTGCCGCCGGTGCCGGCGGCCCAGAATCCGGACAGGGTGTGTTGGGTCCAGATGTTGTCGGCGACCCAGTTGGTGCCGGTGGTGTCCATCGCCCCACCCGCCCCGTCGATGGTGGCGCGGCTGGTGGCGTTGGAGTCCAGATGGAAGTCCCGCACCGTGCAGGAGGTCAGGTCGAAGATCGCGCCCAGCCCCGGGCTGTTGGGCAGCGGGACAGCCCGGTAGATGGTGCTGTACCAGGGGCCGGCGCCGGCGATGGTGATGCCCTGGGCGTGCAGCCCGGACGTGCCCTTCAGGTAGAACGTGCCGGCCGGGATCCACAACACTTTGGCCTGCGACTGGGCCTGGTTGATGCAGTTCTGGATCGCCGCCGTCGAATCCACGGCTTGCGGGTCACCGGCCCCGTTGGTCGCCACAGTGGAGGCGACCGCGCCGCAACTGGTGATGGAGATCGAGTTGGCCGGCTGGGTGATCGGCGCCGGGTTCTCCACATCCACCACATCGACGTCGTAGAAGGCGGCGGTGTTGCCGGCGTCCTGCTGCACCGCGAACGTCGCCCCCGCCGCGATCGGGGCCCCGGTGACGAAGGTTCGCACCTCGTCGAAGAAGACCCGTGGGTTGCCGTCGGCCGGGTTCTGGTCGCTGGAGTCGTTGTAGTGGTTGTTGCCCTCGTACACCCAGGACTGTCGCGAGTTCAGGTTCAACGTCTGCCGGAACGCGCCGCCCACGTACAAGCTGAGGGTGGCGGTGAGCCCACCACCGCCCGGCGCGTCGGGGATGCTGACCCGCACGGTGATCGCGGTGACCGGCTGCCCGGTGCTGTTGGTCCACTGCACCCGCTGCCCGGTCCCAGCCAAATGGGCATACGCGTGCCCGGAGGCCTCCAACACAGCACTGGAGAACTGCGTGGTCGGCGCGGCGGTCAACGACACCACAGTCGAGCCGCCGGACAACGCACCGGCCTCGGCCTCGTAGCTGGTGAACGGGGTACTGGCGCCGGCGCCGGGAGCGGTGGCGGCCGGTGCGGACGGGGCCGTGGCCACGGCCAGCGCGGTACCGGCGAGCGTGGCCACAGCCAGCGCCGCGAGCGCGCGGTACGCGCGACGGGGTGCCCGCAATCGGGCAGGGAGGACGGACATCTGCTGCTCACCTTCGACGAGCGGGGGACGGGGCAGGTCGGCATCGGAGCGGGCGATGTACCGGGACCGTATCGTGACGGACATCAATACGCAACAACCCGTCCTGAACAGTGCAGGTCCGCGACAAGAAAGTGCAAGCACCGCCGCGAGGCTTACGGCCGGAGCGCCGGTCGGCTCAGGTGGTGACCTGGACGCAGCAGTGGCCAGGTTGCGGTCGTAGTTCCGCGCGCAGCCGGTCGGCGCCCAGCCCGTCGAGCAGACCGCCGACGAATGACACGTTCAGCCCGCACACCAGTGCTGCCTGCCGCTGGGCGAGCCGGCGGAACGGGCAGTTGCGCAGCGCGATGCGGTGCTCCTCGGTGACCGGCTCAAAGCCGAGATCGAGCAGCAGCGCATACGCGGCCGCGAGCTGGGTCCCGACCTCGCTGCCGGGGCCCGTCGCCAGGCCGCTCGCCGACGCCAGTTCCCTACCGGTTTCGACGGCGCGTCCGGTTGCGGCGGCGCCCGCGTCGGCGGGTCGTCCGGCGACGGCGTCGGCGAGGATCTCGCCGATCAGCTCGTACTGCCTGGCCGGCACGGTCACCGACAGGCCCTCGTCCACCGGCTCGTACACCTTCGGCGCGCGCCCTCGGCCGCGGGGTCGGTCGGCGGGCGCCTCGTAGCGCGCCCGCAGCAGCCCTGCCTCGACGAGCTTGTCCAGGTGGAAGGCGGTGAGGGTGCGGGAGATGCCGATCGAGTCGCCGGCCTGCTCCCGCGTGACCGGGTGACCTTGCGCACGCACGTGCTCATAGAGCGACCGCCGCACCGGGTCTACCAGGGCGGCTACCGCTTGCCACGACGTCCGAGCCATCAGGGACGACATTATCACTAACAACTGCTATTGAAAATCGGCGGCCCGAGCGGCATGATGCGGAATTACGACAACGCGTGTTGCTGAAAATGGGGGAACGTCATGACGGTGACAGCACTACGAGCGGTTGCGGACGCCCCGCCCCGTGATCTCGCCTCGGCCGAGCGGGCCGCCGCGGACTTCCTGCGGGCACTCGGCGTCTCCCTGGACAGCGAGAGCCTGGCCAAGACCCCGCGCCGGATGGCCCAGGCGTACGCGGAACTGCTCACGCCGCGCGAGTTCGACGTCACGACGTTCCCCAACGACGAGGGTTACGACGAGCTCATCGTGGTGCGCGACATCCCGATCAACTCGGTCTGCGAGCACCACATGCTCCCGTTCGTCGGCCGGGCCCACGTCGGTTACCTGCCCGGCGACCGGATCGTCGGACTGTCCAAGCTGGCCCGCCTGGTGGAGTTGTTCGGGCACGGACTGCAGGTCCAGGAGCGGCTCACCAAGCAGGTCGCGGACTGGCTGCAGAGCCGGCTGCAGCCGCGCGGCGTGGGCGTGGTGATCGAAGCCGAGCATCTGTGCATGACGTTGCGCGGCGTCCGGGCCGAGGGCGCGCGCACCATCACATCAACCCTGCTCGGCACGCTGCGCACCGATGCGCGGTCCCGTACCGAGTTTCTCAACCTCGCCCGCGTGAGCTGAGCCCGGCGCGCGTCCTCGTCGGGTGATCGTCGCGAACCCGATCACCCGACGAGGACCTCACCACCCGGTCAGGAGCGGACCCACTGCTGGTTGCCGCCACCGTTGCAGGTCCACACCTCCACCTTCGTGCCGTTGGCGGTGGCGGCGCCGGTCACGTCCAGGCAGAGGCCGGACTGGACGCCCGTGACGGTGCCGTTGCTGTTCACGTTCCACTGCTGGTTCGCCGCCCCGGTACACGCCGCGATCTGCGCTGCCGCGCCGGCGGTGGTGGACGAGTTCGCGACCTCCAGACACTTGTTGCCGTAGACCACGAGAGCCTTGCTGGAGTTGAGGGTCCAGGACTGGTTGCTGCCACCGTTGCAGTCCCAGATGACCACCTGGGTGCCGTTGGTGGTGGACGAGTTCGGGACGTCCAGGCACCGGTTGGCGGCCACGCCCCGCAGGACCGACGCCCCGGTGCCGCCACCGCCGCCGCCGATGACGCCGGTCGCCGTGTCGATCGTCCAGCTGGTCTGGCAGCCGATCGACGCGGTGGTTCCGTTGACGGTCAACGGTTGCCACACGTAGCGGGAGTCGACCAGGTTGCCCGAGTTCCACCGGTCACCGAGGAAGACGTAACTGGTCGTGCTGCTGCCGGCGACCGGCACGATCGCGGTCGTCTGCGAGTTGCAGGTGTTGGTGCCGGACGGGGCGAAGCTGCGCCAGGCGCTCCAGGGCCCGGTGATGGAGGTGGCCGTCGTGTACTGGTTGTCGTTCGTCGACCAGCCGGTCAGGTGCGAGCCGAACAGGAAGTACGTCGAACCGATCTTCGCCATCGCCGGCGACTCGTACTGGTTCAGGGTGGCGACCAGCGCGCTGATGCTGAGGAAGTCGGCGGAGAGCCGGTAGATCTGCAGCTTCGCGTTGGTCCGGTCCTCGCTCAGGAAGTAGCCGGTGCTGCCGTCCAGGAACAGGTTGTCGTCCAGGCTGTCGTGGCCCAGCGGCTTGGAGCTGCCCCGGTAGGTGTAGCTGCCGCAGACGCTGCTGCTGGTCGCCACACCGGCCTTGCGCTCGGAGTAGTTGCTGTTGTCGATGTGCATATACATCACGTAGGTGGACGTGCTGCTGTTGTAGATGACGTGCGGGCGTTCGACGATCCGGTTCGGGCCGAGGTCACCGCTGGACTGGCGGGTGAGCACGTTGGCGACGAAGGTCCAGGTCTTCAGGTCGGTGGAGGAGTAGCACTTGACGTTCTGGAAGGGCGACCCGCTGGTCTTGTCCTCGCCCAGCCAGTAGTAGGTGTTGCCGACCTTGGTGATGCCCTCGCCGTGGGCCTGGATCGAGGCTCCGGAGGTGTCGGTCCAGACCGTGCCCGGGGTGATGGTCACCGTCGCGGCGTTGGCCGCCTGGGCGCTCAGGGCGACCGTGACGGCGAGGACGACGAACGACACCAGGGGGAGTAGCAGCAGCCGTTTCTTCATCGCGACCCTTTCGTGTTGCCGCGGAGCGCGCACCGGCGAACGGGCTGTCCCGGGGGTGGCGGCGGGCTCCACTGTGGACGGGGGAGGGGCACGTCGCGACCGGGTATGGACGGGCCGGCGGCGACGGTTCGTACCGAGCTCGTGAGAACGCTCACATCGATGACCGCAGTTTCCGTCGCGGCGTGTCCATAGTCAACCCGTTCGCTCAGATCAGCACACAATCGAACACGAGCAGACCCGGTGATATCGGTCCGTCACAGGTACAGGGTGCCGTCCGCCACCACCAGACCGGAGCCGCTCAACCGGACCTGCTGCCCGGCGACGCTGACCCGTAGCCGGCTCGGGCGGCCGACCAGGAAACCCTGCTCCACCACGGCCTCGACGCCGTCCGCGAGCACGCCCCGGGCGACCAGCGCGGCGACCAGTGGGCCGGCGGCGGTGCCGGTGGCCGGGTCCTCGGCGATCCCCACGGTCGGGTTGAAGAAACGCGCGTATGCCACCGACCCGGCCGCCGGTTCGAGCGGATCGAGGCTGTAGACGTAGCAGCCCTCGCCGCCGCTGTCGCGCAGGACCTCGAGGAGCTGCCCGGCGACGGGGCGTACCCGGTCCACCACGGCGCGGTCCCGTACGCCGACCAGCAGGTGCCCGGCGCCGGTGGACACCACCTGCGCCGGCTGGTCGGCCGCGAGGTCGCTGCCGTCGATGCCGAGTGCGGCGGCCAGCGCGGCCGGATCGGTGGCGTACCCGCCGAACGACGGCGCCGACTGGTCCATGGTGACCAGCGCCCGACCGTTCCCGTTCCGTCCCACCCGTACCGGCAGCAGGGCGGCACCGATCTCCTGGACGAAGTCCGCCGTCCCGGTCGGCAGCCGGCCGGACCCGGCCAGCCACAGCCACGCGCCCATCGCGTTGTGTCCCGCGCCGCCGACCTCGACGCCGCCCGGTGTGAAGGACCGTAGCCGCCAGTCCGCCGACGCCTGCGTCGGCGGGAACAGGAAGGTCGTCTCCGACAGGTTGAACTCCTGCGCGATGGCCCGTAGCTGCGCGTCGGTGAGGTGCTCGGCGTCGGGTACCAGCGCCAGCGGGTTGCCGGTCAACGGCTGATCGGCGAACACGTCGACGAGGTAGAAGCGGGTGGGCGCGGTCACGGTGAGGGCTCCTTCGGGCGGCTGCGGTAGATCCACACTAGGCGGTTCGGTTGGCGCGCATCGGATCCCGGGTGGCCAGCCGGATCCGGGCGGCCACCGGCTGGCCGGCCAGGATGCCGGCGAGGACCAGGGCCAGGCCGCAGAGCTGCCGGACGCCGAGCGTCTCGCCGGCCACGACTGTGTCGAGGAGTACCCCGGTCACCGGGTTGAGCAGCCGATGAGGCCGACGGTTCCGGCGCTCAGCTGCCGCAGGCCCACGAACCAGGCGCTGAGGGCGAGCGCTGTGGGCACCCGGGTCAGGTAGCCGAAGGCCAGCACCGCCGGCCCGTCGAGGGCGGGCGGCGCTCCCGGAATTTAGCCGCCATGCCCGATGACCTCGACCACGTCGCCCGCATCCAGCAGGCCCGGGCGTGCGAACGGCCCGACCTCGACGTACGCCCGCAGGGGGTGATCGGCCGGCTGCACCGCATCGCCGGCCACCTCACCGAGGAGCTGACCATCGTGTACCGGCGGCACGGGCTCGGGGAGGCTGAGTTTGACGTGCTCGCCGCCCTGCGCCGGGCCGGCGCGCCGTTCGAGCGCGCGCCGGGGCACTGGCCTCCTTCGCCATGGTGACCACCGGCGCGATGACGAAGATCGTCGACCGGCTGGAACGCGACGGCCTGGTCACCCGTCGCCGCAGCTCCGCCGACGGCCGTGGCCGCGTGGTCGCGCTCACCACCGCCGGCCGGGAACTGATCGACCGGGCGTTCGCCGAGCACCTGCGCAACGAGCGGCGCCTGCTCGACCACCTGGCACTCGCCGACGCGGCCCAACTGGAGGCGTTGCTGACGACCTGGCTCGCGCAGTTGGAGCCGCCGCACCCGGACGCCCGGTAGGCAGGGATCGCCTATTTATTCGGTAGGGATTGCAGACAATCTGCGAGCCGGGCTACGGTGGATTGGGCGGCCGGCCCGCCATCGGATCCGGTCGATCGGCAGTTCACCCGCAGCCGTCGCGCAGGAGGAAGACATGACCGTGCAGGACATCGGGACCGCAGCCGCGACGGACGAGTTCACCGCCGGATGGCAGCACTGGCACCGCCGCCACGAGCAGTTGCGGGCCGATCGGCACGGCTTCCTCGCCGTCACCGGACTGCACTGGCTCGACGCGACGCCCCGCCGCTTCCCCGACGCCCCCGGCACCTGGTCCACCGGCCCCGACGGGGTGGTGGTCGACCTCGACGAGGGCGAGGAGGTCACCGTGGCCGGCGCGCCGGTACGGGGCAGGTACTCCTTCGGGGTGCTGGCCGAGCGGACCGACGTCAAGGTCGGCTGGGGCGACGCGGTCATCGAGGTCGCCAAGCGCGGCGGCCACGACATCGTCCGGCCCCGCCACCCCGAGCACCCGCTGCGCCTTGCCTACCCCGGCACACCGACCTTCCCGCCGCTGCCGCGCTGGGTGGCCATCGGTCGGTACGTGCCCTTCGACGCGCCCCGCCCCACCACGGTCGGCGCCGCGGTGGAGGGACTCCAGCACGTGTACGACGCGCCGGGGCGGATCGACTTCGCGCTGGACGGGCAGCAGTTGAGCCTGACCGCGTTCAACGGGTACACCCCGGACAGCCTCTTCGTGCTGTTCACCGACGCCACCTCCGGCGTCACCACCTACCCGGCGAACCGGTCGCTGGCCGTCGACGCGCCGGCCGCCGACGGCACGGTGACGCTGGACTTCAACCGGGCCACCAACCTGCCCTGCGCGTACACCGAGTTCGCCACCTGCCCGTTGCCGCCCGCCGAGAACCGGCTGACGGTGGCCATCGAGGCCGGCGAACGCACCCCGGTCGATCCGGTCGGCTGAGGACCCGGCCACCGGGCGTACCAGCTCCAGTTCGCCTCCAAGTTGGGCCAATCGCGCTCCAGACGCATCGTCGGATGCGTACTTTGAGTAGAGGGCGCGGCCAGCTAGGTGACGACCGGAACGGTGGCGAGACGGTGAGCGACAACGACATCTCGACGATGGGACCGATCGACTACCTGGTGGTCGAGTTCCCCGGCGCCAAGATGACCGGCGAAGGCATCCCGGTGCTTCTCAGCCTGGTCGAGCGGGGGATCATCCGCATCATGGACCTGGCGTTCATCGAGAAGCACCTCGACGGGACGATCTCGGCCCTGAAGATCAAGGATCTCGATGTCGAGGGCGCGGAGCAGTTCACCGTCTTCGAAGGCGCGTCCTCCGGCCTGCTGGCCGGCGACGACTTCGACGAGGCGGCGAGCGCCATCGAGCCGGGCAACGCGGCCGGCATCATCGTGTACGAGAACCTGTGGGCCGCGCCGCTGGCGCGGGCCTGGCGTCAGGGCGGGGCGCAGGTCGTGGCGAGCGGCCGGATACCGGTCCAGGCGATCCTCGCGGCCCTCGGCTCGGACGAGTGACAGTACTGACCAGTGACAGTACCGACGCTATCGACAGAACGGGGTGGCCATGGGACTCATCGGGGGGATCGCGCGGACGGCGGTCATCGCGGGTACCGCGACGGCGGTGTCCAACCGCGTCTCACGCCGCCAGGCCGGGCGCTGGGCCCAGCAGGACATGCAGCAACAGCAGGAGTACTACGAACCGGCGGCGCCGCAGCCGGCCGGCATGTCGATGGACGCGAAGGTGGCGCAGCTCAAGTCACTCGCTGAGCTTCAGGCCCAGGGCATCCTGACCGACGCCGAGTTCGCGCAGCAGAAGGCCGCGATCCTCAACAGTTGACGGCGGTTCGCCCGTGGGTCGTAGGCGCCCCTCGGTGACTGGCGGGCCACCAGTCGTCTACTCCTGCGGACGCGGCGTTACCACCACCTTCAGGCCCTGCCTGCGCTCCGCCACCCGGAACGCCTCGGCCACCTCACCCAGCGGATAGCTGTGCGTCACCAGGGTGGACACGTCGATGCGGCGCTGTGCCACCAGTTCGATGGCGCGCGGGTAGACCCGGTTCATCCGGCGCACCAGGGCGATGGTGACTCCCTTGCGGCGGGCCACCGAAGCGGTGAACGTGGTCCGGTCGGTGTCCGGGATACCGACCAGCACCACCCGGCCACCGGGGCGTACCAGCTCCAGCGCGTGCGCCACCGCTTCGTCGTTGCCGGCCACCTCGAAGACCACGTCCGCGCCCGGCACCCGCACGCCGTCGGCCGAACCGTCGAGCGGATCGGGCGACTCCTCCAGCGGCCACCGTTGCGGCAGCGCCGGATCGGCTGTGTCGGACACCGTGTCGGCGCCGTTGCGCAGGGCGGCGGCCCGCCGGTGCGCCAGCGGCTCCACGGCGAGCACCCGGGCCGCGCCGGCCAGCCGGGACAACTGGCACAGCAGCAGGCCGATCGGGCCGCAGCCGACCACCGCCACCACCGCGGCGACCCGCAGGTGCCCCAGGTCCAGGGCGTGCAGGGCCACGCCGAGCGGCTCCAGCATCGCCGCGTCGGCGTCGGAGAGGGCCGCCGGTACCGGGTAGAGATACTCGCCGGGCCAGGTCAGGTACTCGCGCAACCCACCGTCAAGGTGACCGTGGCCGGCGAAACGCATCCACGGACACAGGTTCGGGTACCCGGCCCGGCACAGGTCGCACCGGGTACACGGCAGCGCCGGATCCACCGCCACCCGCTGGCCGTGCCGCGTGCCGCCCTCGATCACACCGGCGAACTCGTGTCCGACCACGAGTGGCTGCTCCAGCCGGGCATCCCCGATGCCCGCCTCCCGGTACCAGTGCAGGTCCGACCCGCACAGCCCGACAGCGCTCACCCGGACCAGCTCCTCCCCAGTTGCCGGCGCCGGCCGCGCCTCCCTGACCAGCCGGACATCGCCCACGCCGAACAGCCGGGCAGCTGCCATCCGGCCAACCTCGTCAACATCGCGCACGGTCACATTCTCTGCCCTGCCCCAGCGGACGGGCACGGGCAGGTGCCGCCCGATCCTGCCCGCCGGCACGTCGAGGAGCAGTTGGCCCGCGGTCAGCCCTGTCAGCAACGTGATCACCGCCAGCACGCTGGTTTCGGGACGGAGGGTAACGTGCTCGGGTTGATCCAGGGCCACTGAGCGGGCCGGATCGCGGCCGGTCGCGACGGATGGAGGAGCTGGTCATGGATCCGGTTGCCGGACAACCTGTTGCCGACGGGTCGCAATCTGGCGCCCGGTCCTGGATCGGCTCGATCGGCCGGGTCCTGCGGCAGCCGGTGCTGCGCCGGATCCTGCCCGGCATGCTGGTCTCGGCGCTCGGCGACGGGATGAGCCTGGTCGCGGTGGCCTGGCTCGCGGTGCGGATCGCGCCGGCCGACCAGGCCGGCGCCTGGACCGGGCTGGCGGTGGCGGCCTACGCGCTGCCGGCAACGATCGGCGCGGCGGCGCTCGCCCGGTTCGTGCGCGGGTTCCGGGGCGTTCGACTGGTCGCGGTGGATGCTTCCCTGCGGGCTGTCGCGCTCGGCACGATCGCCGCGCTGGCGGTGGCGGGGCTGCTTGATCCGGCCGTGTACGTGGCGCTGCTCGCGGTCTCGTCGCTGCTGCACGCGTGGGGGAGCGCCGGCGCGTACACGCTGATCGCCCAGTCGTTGCCGGCGGAGGACCAGGTCAGCGGGAACGCGATCGTGTCGACGTTCACCCAGGGCGCGATCGTGGTCGGCCCGGCCGTCGCCGGCGGATTGACCGCCGTCGTCGGCCCGGGTTGGGTGATCGCCGCCGACGCGGCGAGTTTCGCGTTCCTGGCGGCGATCTGCTGGACCGCCCCGCCCGGCGGCGCCACCGCCGGCCCGACCGAGACCGGGACCGGGACCGGGGTACCCGGCCCACCCGCGTCCGCGACCCAGGCCGGCGGCTGGCGCACCATCCTCGGCCAGCCGCAGTTGCTCGGGTTGCTCGCGGTGACCTGCGTCCTCTTCTTCCTGTACGGCCCGGTCGAGGTGGCCCTGCCGGTGCACGTCGCCCACGAGCTGCACGGCTCGGCCGGTCTGCTGGGGCTGTACTGGATGGTGTTCGGCGTGGGAGCCACGCTGGGCGGTCTCGGCGCCGGGCTGGTCCGGCACCGGCCGCTCTGGCTCGTCGTGGTGGCCATCATCATCGGCTGGGGAGCCGCGCTGCTGCCGCTGGGGCTGACCGACCTCGTCGGGCCGGGACTGGTCGGATTCGCGATCGGCGGGCTGATCTACGGTCCGTTCACCGCCGTCTGCACGGCGCTGTTCCAGCGACTCAGCCCGCCGGCCGCGGTCAGCCGGGTGCTCGCCACCCGCAGCGCGTTGACCATTCCCGCCACCGCGCTGGGCACCCTGCTCGGCGGCCCGCTGGTCACCGCCATCGGCGGCCGGCGCACGCTGCTGCTATCCGCGGTGCTGACCATCGTCTTCGGAGTCTCGATCGCGGTCGCCCTCGGGCTACGTCGGGCCGGTTCCGTTGACGCGTCGGCTGTCGCGGGCGGGTGGCCACGCGGTGCCGGGCCGGACGTCGCCGCGACGACCGGCCCGAGCGGTGGGGGCTACGGCCGCCAGTCGGCTGAGCGGCCGAGGTAGCCGAGCACGGCGGTGACCTCGTCGCCGCCGGAGACTTCCAGCGCCGGGCCGTAGGCGCCGTAGGCGCGTAGCGGTTCGACGATTTCCCGGGCGACGGCCAGCAACTGGCCGGCCAGGTGCGGGGTCAACGGCGAGGGGCCGCCGGTGGCGACGGCGATGTCCCAGGCGTGGACGGCGGCGTCCAGAGCGCAGGCGCCGCCGACGACCCAGGCGGGCAGCGGACCCTGGGGGAGCGGATTGGCCACCCGGACGGCATCGATGTCCACTGTGGACAGCGCCTTGGCGCTGCGCTGCAACGCGTTTTCCAGGTCGCCCACCGGGTCGTCGTCGAGGTCGCCGGTGGGGGCGAAGGGGTCCGCCGACGGGAACGGGCCGCCGTCGAGGAACGCGGCGTAGCCGAGCTGGTCGCCCACGGCGTGTTGGTACACCTGGGCGACCGTCCACCGCTCGCAGGGGGTCGGCAGTTGCCAGGCGTCCGGCGAGACCCCGGCGACGGCGGTACGCAGGGCGGCGTGAGCGTCGGCCAGCAGGGCCGGCCATTCGGGGTTGGTCATCTCGACTCCTCAGAACGGAATACTTCGTTCCGTTCAGCATAGCAGAGCGGAACGATCCGTTCCACCTTTGCCCACATCTCCCCGCCCGACCCGCCCTGACCCCGCGTCATCGCAGGTGAAGTTCGTGCAGGCGGCTGTTAGCGTGACCCGGTATTTCATGATCAGGAGGCCCGGGTATGTCGTCGATCCTGCGTCCACGCGCGCTCCAACCAGGCGACCTGGTGGTGGTGACCGGGCTGTCCGGCGGGCTGCTGCCCGGCGAGGAGCTGTGGCTGGCCCGCGGTGTGGAGATCATCGAACGGATGGGCTTCCGGGTACAGGTGTCCGATCTGGTCGCCACCGACCGGCACCGGTGGTGGGCGGCCGGCACTCCGCAGGAGATCGCCGACGAGCTCAACAGCCTGCTGCGTGACCCGCAGGTCCGGGCGATCGTGTCGCACACCGGCGGCGCGGTGACCATGAGCTACCTCGACCTGATCGACCTCGACGCGATCCGGGCCGACCCGAAGCCGATCCTGGGCTACAGCGACATCTCCGCGCTGCACCTGGCGCTGCACTCCCGTACCGGCCTGGTCGGCCTGCACGCCGACATCGCCACCCACGGCTTCGGCAAGGACTGGTACACCTTCGTCGACGAAGACCGCCGTAGGCAGCTCATCGACCTCTACACCCGGGTACTGACCAGCCCACATGCTCCGGGCCTGCTGCCGGCGGCGACCCCGTGGGAGAGCTGGCGACCCGGCCGAGCCCAGGGCCGGCTGACCGGCGGCCTGCTCAACCGCATCGTCCGGGTCCAGGCCACCCGGTTCGCGCTGCGCCCTGAGCACTTCGACGGGGCGATCCTGTTCTGGGAGGAACAAGCGACCTCGACCGCGGTGATCTGGAACGACCTGCACGCGCTGCGGCACGCCGGCGTCTTCGACCGGATCGCCGGCATGGTCGTCGGCACCCCGACCGACGTCACGCCCCGCGCCGGCGGGCCGGACACCCTGCGCGAGATCGTCCTCGACGTCCTCGGCGACCGTGACTTCCCGGTGCTCGGCCACGTCGACTTCGGGCACAGCTCGCCGAACCTGCCGTTGCCCGTCGGCATCCGCGCCGAGTTGGACGCCGACGCGCTGACGCTGTCCCTGCTGGAGCCGGTCGTCACCGCGTCCTGACCGCAGGTCACGGCCGCCCGCAGTCTGGGCGGCGAAGCGCATGCCCCGGTAGCGTGACCCGCCCCGTGAACTCTTTTCCGCCCTCAGGGAGAGACATAGCCGTCCGGTGTTTACGAGACGGGAAGGGCGGACGTGCATTGGCTACAGCAGCGATGACGGCGGTATCCGGCCGGGGTGTCAGCGACGCGGCGGTCATCGCCGCGTCCCGGCGCGACGCGGAGACGTTCGGTGTCATCTACGACAGGTACGCCACCCAGTTGTACCGCTACACCTACCGGCGACTGGGTCCGGAGCACGCCGAGGACGTGGTCGCCGAGACGTTCCTGGCGGCGTTTCGCGGCCGGGCCCGCTACGACCTCGACCGCGAGGACGCCCGGCCCTGGCTGTTCGGCATCGCCACCAGGGAGATCGCCCGGCGGCGGCGGTCGGAGGAGGCCCGCTACCGCGCGATGGCCCGGACGGGGGTCGACGACGTCAGCGAGGGCTTCGTCGACGAGGTCACCACGGCAGTGAGCGCCCAGGGGCTGCGGGCCCGGCTTGCGCAGGCGCTGCGGGGCCTGTCGGCAGCAGACCGCGACGTGGTGCTGCTGATCGCGTGGAGCGGCCTGAACTACGAGGAGGTCGCCGAGACGCTGCGGATCAAGGTCGGCACGGTGCGCTCCCGGCTGCACCGGGCCCGCCGCAAGCTGCGCGAGGCACTCGGCGACGACACCCTGACCAAACTTTTCGAGGTGGAGTGATGAGGGACATGGACCTGCTCGACGATCTGGGTACCGCGCTCGACCCGGCCGGCCCGCCACCGGAGCGGCTGCGCCGCCGGGTACTGACCGGGGCGATGACGCCCACCCGCAACTGGCGTCCCCGCCTGCCCCGGCTGGGGCTACGTCTCGGTGTCGCGGCCGGCCTGGCCGCCGCCGTCACCGCCGGTGTGCTGGTGCTGCAGGTGGTGCCGTTCGGTGGCAAGGCGCCGGCGTCGCAGGCGCAGGCCGCCGATGTGCTGCGCGGCGCCGCGGACCAGGCGCAGCGGCTGCCGGCGGTACGGGTCGGCGCCAACCAGTTCGTCTACGTCGAGTCGATCGCCACGGTGCTGGGCATGAACGCGTCGACCGGCGCCGACGCGTCGACTGCGGCCGTGAAGCGGCAGGTGTGGTTCTCGGTGGACGGCACCCGGGACGGGCTCGTCCAGGAGCAGCCGCGCGCGGGCGGGCAGTGGACCGGCACCCCGATCCCCGGCTGCCGCGACGGCGTCAGCACCCAGCGCAAGTACGGCAAGGAGCAGCAGGTGCCGTGCACGCCGGAGCCGGCGTACAACGGTGACCTGCCGACCAACGCGGATGCCATGCTGGCCTACCTGTACCGCGACGCCGACGGCACCAAGAACCCCCGGGACCAGCAGGCGTTCACGGCGGCAGCCGACCTGATCCGCGAGGCGTACCTGTCGCCGGCCTCGCTCGCCGCCGTCTTCGGTGCGCTGGCGAGGATCCCCGGTGTCACGGTCACCGGCGATGTCACTGACGAAGCCGGCCGGCACGGGGTGGCGGTGGCGCTCACCGAGGTACAGGGCACCCGTACCGAGCTGATCTTCGATCGGCGCAGCCACGCGTTCCTCGGCGAGCGGACCGTGCTGGTCCGTGACCAGGACGGGCTGACGGCCGGGCAGGTGGCCTACTCGGTCGCGGTGCTGGCCGTCCGGATCGTCGACGCGGTGACCCCGGCGAACTGACCGGCTCAACCTGACCGGCTGACGCGGCCACGGGCACTGCCCGTGGCCGCGTCCGTGCTGCTCGGACCGCCGCGTCAGGTCAGGCCGTGCCCGCCGTGCACGCGTACGCCCGGCGCAGCAGGACTTCGCGCTCCGGCACATTGCGGGTCAGCTGCGCGGCCCGCTCGAACTCGACCCGGGCCTCGGCCATCCGCCCGAGCTTGGCGAGCAGGTCGCCGCGTACGGCGGGCAGCAGGTGGTAGTCCCGCAGCGCGGGGTCCGCGGTCAGCTCGTCGACGATGCCCAGTCCGGCCCGGGGGCCCTGCGTCATCGACAGCGCCACCGCGTGGTTGAGCCGGGCCACCGGTGACGGCGCCACCCGCAGCAGCGTCTCGTAGAGCACGGCGATCTGTGCCCAGTCGGTGTCCTGCGCCCGCCGGGCCCGGGCGTGGCACGCCGCGATGGCCGCCTGGAGCACGTACGGCCCGACCGGGCGGTCGAGGTTGCCGGCCCGCAGCAGGGCGGTGAAACCGCGGTGGATGAGCAGTTGGTCCCAGTGGCCGCGGTTCTGGTCGGCGAGGATGACGGGCCGACCGGCGGCGTCGACCCGGGCCCGGAACCGGGATGCCTGGATCTCCATCAGGGCGACCAGGCCGTGCACCTCGGGCTCGTCGGGCGCGAGTTCGGCCAGCATCCGGCCCAGTCGCAGCGCCTCCCGGCACAGGTCGGGTCGCAGCCAGTCGTCGCCCGAGGTGGCCGAGTAGCCCTCGTTGAAGATCAGGTAGATGACTTCGAGCACCGAGGCGAGGCGTTCGGCGCGCTGCGGCGCGGGCGGTGTCTCGAAGGCGATCTGCTTGTCGCGCAGGGTCCGCTTGGCCCGCACGTTGCGCTGCGCGATGGTCGGTTCGGCGACCAGGAACGCGCGGGCGACCTCCTCGGTGGTCAGGCCGCCGAGCAGGCGCAGCGTCAGCGCGACGCGGGACGGGGTCGGCAGCACGGGATGACAGGCGATGAAGATCAGCCGCAGTACGTCGTCGGTGAGGTCCTCGTCGTCGATCACCGCGTCGAAGTCGGCGGTCCCGTTGCCGATCGCCGAGCGCTGCCGGTCGGCGAACTCGTGGCCGAGTTGGGCGACCTTGTCGTCGAGGCGGTCGTTGCGGCGCAGCCGGTCGATTGCCCGGTGCCTTGGCGGTCAGCATCAGCCAGCCGGCCGGGTTCTCCGGAACCCCGGTCCGCGGCCAGTCCTGCAGCGCTTCGACCAGCGCGTCCTGGGCCAGCTCCTCGGCCAGGCCGACGTCGCGGACCAGCCGGGTCAGGCTGCCCACGATGCGGGCGGACTCCAGCCGCCACACCGCCTCCACCGTGCGGCGGGCCTGCTCTGGAGTGACGACGTCGGCCACCGGGCCGGAGCTTCTCAGTCCTGCGGGCCGTAGACGCGGCGGATGTCGCCCTCGCCGTCGCCGACGACCTGCCAGAACCGCTTGGCCAGCTCGATCGCCTCGTCGGGGTCGCGGGCCTCGATCAGGGCGAAGCTGACGATCGACTCCTTGGCCTCGGCGTACGGGCCGTCGGTCAGGGTGAGCTGGCCGCCGCTGGCGCTGATGTGGGTGCCCTTGGGGTCGAGTCCGCCGCTGGCCAGCAGGACGCCGGCCCGGGTGAGCTCCTCGACGAACCGGCCCATCTCGGCGTACAGCTCGGGGGTGGGCGCCGGACCGCCGCCGTTGGTGGTCATCAGGAACCGCATCACAGTCCTCTCGCTGGGCCGATGAGCGGGGTCCATCGTCGCACAGCGAGATCTTCCAAGATTTTTCAGCGGACGTGTCGATCGGGGCCGGGCCCGCTCGCTGCACCAGTAGAGCAAGACCAGAGCCCAAGAGGGAGACACATCATGCGGAAGATCGTTGCCGGGCTGCACCTGTCGTTGGACGGCGTCATCTCCTCGCCGGAGAAGTGGAGCTTCGACTACTACTGCGACGAGGTCGGACAGTCGATCAAGTCCCGTCGGGACGCCACCGACACGCTGCTGCTGGGCCGCACCACCTACCAGGAGTTCGCCGCCAGTCTGGCCCGGCCAGCAGGGCGAGGTCGCCGACTTCATGAACAACACCCCGAAGCTGGTCGCGTCCACGACGCTGACCTCGGTCGACTGGGCCGGCTCCACGCTGCTCGACGGGGACGTGGTGGCCGCCCTGACGGCACTCAAGCAGCAGCCCGGCCGCAACATCACGATCACCGGCAGCGCCACCCTGGTCCGGTCACTGGTCCAGGCCGGAGTCCTCGACGAGCTGCACCTGATGATCTGCCCGATCGTGCTGGGCAACGGCACCCGCCTCTTCGACGACGCGGGCGGTCGGGTGCCGTTGAAGCTGACCGGCTCCGAGGTCTTCCCGACCGGCGTCGTCCACCTCAGCTACCAGCCGGCCTGACCGGTTCCACCGATTCGAAGGGAAGCAACGACATGGCGAAGTTCAGCACGGTCGAGGAGTACCTGGCCGCACAACCCGAGCCGCTGCGGGCCGTCGGCGAGCAACTGGTGCCGATCATCGACGCGGTACTGCCCGGGGCCGGCGCGCTGTGGCAGGGGCATCCGGTGTGGAGTCTCGGTGCGGCCCCCGGCCGGAACCCGGTGTGCCTGCTCAAGGCGTACACCTCGGATGTGACTTTCGGTCTGTGGAAGGGCCGGGAAATCGTCGACAGCTCCGGCCGGATCGACACCACCCGTGGCATGGCGCACGTCAAACTCGCCAGCACCGCGGACATCGACCCCGTGCTGTTCACCGACTGGCTGACGCAGGCCCGCGAGCTGGAGAAATCCGCGTGAGACCGGGCAGCCCGGGCCCTGAAGCGGTCTGAGGGCTGCACCAACCCCCGCGCGGGAGCGACCCCGACCGATCAGGCCGGCCCGGACAGTCCGGGCCGGCCTGATCGGTGGTGTGCCAGGTCAGCTCTCGCCGGTGCGGCGCAGGACCGCGTGGGCGGCCGCGGGGGAGGCGGTGAACTCGGCGCAGTGGTACCCGGCCGGGGCCGGGTCGAACTGGTCGAACAGCCGCTCCCCGCCGCCGAGCAGCACCGGCGCGATCGCCACGTGCAGTTCGTCGAGCAGGCCGGCGCGCAGGTACTGCTGGATGGTGGACGCCCCGCCGCCGAGCCGCACGTCCAGTCCGCCGGCAGCGTCGAAGGCCCGCTCCAGCGCCGCCTCGATGCCGTCGGTGACGAAGTGGAAGGTGGTTCCGCCGGCCATCGGCACCGACGCGCGCGGATGGTGGGTGAGCACGAAGGTGTCGTGGTGGTACGGCGGATTGTCGCCCCACCAGCCGGTCCACGACTCGTCCGGCCACTCGCCGCGGACCGGGCCGAACATGTTTCGGCCCATGATGGTGGCCCCGACGCCCTGCTCGCCCCGGGTGATGAAGTCGTTGTCGAGCCCCGTGCTGCCACCGTCCTGCCCGAGCATCCGGTGGAAGCCCCGCGTCGCGAAGGCCCACTCGTGCAGTTGCTGCCCGCCCACCCCGAGCGGATCGGCGAGGCTCTGCCGCGGTCCGGCCGCATATCCGTCGAGCGATACCGAGATGTTGTGCGCCCGTAGCTTCGGCATGGTGGCTCCTCTCCTGGTTACTGGACAGTGTCACCAGGAGAACGGAGCCGGCCGGCGGTTCTCGACATCGCCACGCGGAATTCCTGTGACCCGGCCGCCGACGGGCCGACCGCCTCAGGGCCCGCGCGGACCGACGGCGACGCAGCCGGCCGGAGCGACTGCTCTCGCGTTAACGCTAACGCGGCCGGATTCCCCTACGTCTGGCGCGCTGCGGCAGCGGCTGGGACACCTCACTCAGCGGATTGCAGGGGAGGAAAGATTGACCATTGCGAGTCTCTGTGGACTGAACTATGTTAACGCTCACATCACCCCAACGGCCCACCCGGTGAGGGTCCGGCCACTGGTGCATCCGCGGCCCGGGGAGAGGAGGTTCCGGACGCAGTCACCGGCCGCCGCACCGACAGATCATCGGCTCCTCGCTGTCCGGCACCCCCATGCCGACGGACCAGCCCGCCTCGCCCCGCGCCGTCCCACGCGCCGGTGAGTCGTCCGGCGACGATCCGCCAGGCGCACCCCTCCGCAATAGAAGAGGTCAACAATGGCACCATGGCTCCGAAACCGACGGATACGCACGGCCGTCCTGGCGGTCGCCGCCGCCGGCACCCTCGTTACGGGTGTCCTCGTGGGCGTCGGCACCTCGCAGGCGGCGACATCGCAACCCTGTGACATCTACGCCGCCGGCGGCACGCCGTGCGTCGCCGCGCACAGCACCACCCGGGCGCTGTACGCCGCCTACAACGGCAGCCTGTACCAGGTCAGGCGCGTCGTCGGACAACACCACCCGCGAACATCAGCCTGCTGGCCGCCGGCGGCTAGGCCAACGCCGCCGCGCAGGACTCGTTCTGCGCCGGCACGACCTGCGTCATCACGATCATCTACGACCAGTCCGGGCGGGGCAACCACCTCACCCAGGCGCCCCCCGGCGGGTTCTCCGGCCCGGCCGCGGGCGGCTACGACAACCTCGCCAACGCCACCGCCGCGCCCATCACGCTCAACGGCCACAAGGCGTACGGCGTCTTCGTGGCCCCCGGCACCGGCTACCGCAACAACAACACCAACGGCGATCGCCAAGGGCGACCAGCCGGAGGGCATGTACGCCATCTTCGACGGCACCCACTACAACGGCGGCTGCTGCTTCGACTACGGCAACGCCGAGACCAACAGCCGCGACAACGGCAACGGCACGATGGAGGCCATCTACTTCGGCAACATCAAGGTCTGGGGCTACGGCTGCCGGCAACGGCCCCTGGATCATGGCCGACCTCGAGAACGGCCTGTTCTCCGGCGTCAACCAGCACCTCAACTCCGGCGACCCGACGCATCACCAACCGGTACCTGACCGCCATCATCAAGGGCGAGCCGAACCACTGGGCCATCCGCGGCGGCAACGCCCAGTCGGGCAACCTGTCCACCTTCTACAACGGGGTGCGCCCCAACGTGTCGGGCTACAACCCGATGAAGAAGGAAGGCGCCATCATCCTCGGCATCGGCGGCGACAACAGCGTCGGCGCCGCCGGGCACCTTCTACGAAGGCGTGATGACCTCCGGCTACCCGACCGACGCCACCGAGAACGCGGTCCAGGCCAACATCGTCGCCGCCGGCTACAGCACGCCCTGGCTCGACCGGCGGCGCCGGCCGGCGGCACGCTGACGCCCGGCTCGACCATCTCGCTGCGCGCCACCACCGCGTGCTGCACCACCCGCTACATCACCCACTCGGGCAGCCACCGTGGTCACCTCGGTCATCACCTCGTCCAGTTCGGCCACCGACAAGGGCAACGCGTCCTGGATCGTGCGGGCCGGCCTGGCCAACAGCTCCTGCGTGTCCTTCGAATCCACGCAACACCGCGGGCAGCTACCTGCGACACCAGAACTACCAGCTGTACCTGCACGCCAACGACGGCACCTCACTGTTCGCCTCGGACGCGACATTCTGCCCCCAGGCCGGGCCAGAACGGCCAGGGCAACTCGTTCGCCTCGCCAACTTCCCGACCCGCTACATCCGCCACTACAACAACAACGTCTACATCGCCAGCAACGGCGGCTCCAACGCCTTCGACGCCACCGGCGCGTGGCCCGACGACGTGAGCTGGGTCGTCAGCACCCCCTGGACACCGTAGACCGCCAGCCGTACCGGATCCACCAGTGACAGCCGCCCCGCCCACCAGCGGGGCGGCTGTCCTGCCGCTGCCGGCCATACCGCTATCCTCGTCGATTCTTATACCTGCCTGACCAGCCGGTGGTCAGGGCAGCCGGCGTAGTCTGGGGCTGGACACGTGCGCTCGCGGACGGCTCCGCGCTATGGCGCCGCTCCCGGCGATGGCAGGCAGTTCCCAGCGCAGAGGACGGTGGACGATGCAGCCCGACACGTATCCGGTGAACGCGTACCCGGTGAACCTGGCAGTGGACTACCCTGACCGGCCACTCAACCGGCTGACCACGTTCTTCAGGATCTTCGCGGCCATCCCGATCCTCATCGTGCTCGGCGCGGTGAGTGGCGGCGGGGGCCTGGGGTGGCGGCTGGGACTCGCACGGCGGCGGCGGCGGCGCGGCGGCCGCCGGCGGCCTGTTGTTCCTCGGCCCGCTGCTGATGATCCTGTTCCGGCGGAAGTACCCACGGTGGTGGTTCGACTGGAACCTGGCACTGCAACGCTTCGGCGTGCGGGTGGTGGCCTACCTGGCGCTGCTGGACGACCGCTACCCGTCCACCGACGAGGAGCAGTCGGTCCACCTGGACTACCCGTACCCGAACGCCCAGGCCGAGCTGAACCGCTGGCTCCCGCTGGTCAAGTGGTTCCTCGCCATACCGCATTACATCGTGCTGTTCTTCCTGAACATCGCGGCATTCGTGGTGGTGGTCATCGCCTGGTTCGCGATCCTGTTCACCGGCCGGTACCCGCGCTCGCTGTTCACCTTCGTGGAAGGCGTCATGCGGTGGCAGAACCGGGTCGTGGCCTATGCGTTCCTGCTCGTCACCGACGCCTACCCGCCGTTCCGGCTGAGCGCGTAGGGGAAGATCGGACCGGTGAGCGTCGAGGAGATCGCGGACTTCGTCCGGGCCCGGCTGGGCGAGCGGGAGCAGGCCGCGCAGGCGAGCACCCCCGGTCCGTGGCGGTACAACCCGCGCCAGCAGTGGCGCACGCCGGACGAGATCGCCGGTGGACTCGGCGGCGAGGAGTTCGTGGGGGCCGGGCCGCGCGAGGCGACGGTGGGCGTGGCGGCCACCGGCCCCGCCGACCACCCGCAGTCGATGGTGGACGCCTCGTTCATCGCGGCAAACGATCCGACTTTCGTGCTGGCCGACATCGACGCCAAACGGCAGCGGTTGGCCTGGATCGAGGCACGGCTGGCGGCGGGCGAGGCCGAGCCGGCCGGTTGGCTGCTGCGCGTCGAGGCGCTGCCCTTCGCCCGTCACCGCGACTACCTAGACGCCTGGCGGCTGTGCTGAAGTATCGGGGGGGTTGACCCGGACGTGTTGCTGGATCTGTTGTCTGCGGTCAGCGTCGGGGTGATTCGGCGTCGAGCAGGTGGGCGCCCGGTCCGCGGCTGGCCAGCGTGTCGTCCGGGTTGACGAGTCGGCACTCGTGGAACGAGAGGCAGCCACAGCCGATGCAGGCGGTGAACCGGTCCCGCATGCGCTCCATCCGGGCGATCCGAGAGTTGATCTCCTCAGCCCAGCACTGCGATGCACGCTGCCAGAACTCCCTGGTCGGCGCAGCGCCGTCGGGCAGGAATCCGAGTACCTCGCCGATCAGCGCGAGCGGGATACCGACGCGCTGTGACGCCCGTACGAACGCGATCCGGCGTAGCGTCGCCCGGTCGTAGCGGCGCTGGTTGCCGGTCGTCCGCCGGCTGTGGATGAGCCCTTCGCGTTCGTAGAAGCGCAGTGCGGAGGCGGGTACGCCGCTACGGGCGGAGAATTCCCCGATGGTCAACTCAACCGGCGGCTCCGTCGTCATGGCTCCAGGCTAGCTTGACCTCAACCAAGGTTTAAGTCTCAGGCTGGCCTCATGACACACACGATTCTTGTCACCGGCGCCACCGGGAACATCGGTCGCCACGTGGTGACCGGCCTGCTGGTCAGAGGTGCGACCCGTGCGGGCACTGACCCGGCGGGCGTCGCGGCCGCCGACTTTCCCCCACAGGTACAGGTGTCCACCGGCGATCTGACCGAACCCGGGTCGCTCGACGAGGCCCTCGACGGGGTCGACGCGGTGTTCCTGCTCTGGTCGCCGGGCGTGTCGCTGGCCGGGGCCCACGCCCTCGCCGTCGCCGTCGCCGCGCACGCCCGGCACGTGGTCTACGTCTCCGCGATGAGCTCACCGACGCGCTGACCCGGCCACGAACCTCTGGGGGACGGTCGAGGAGGCGGTGCGCCGCGGCGTCGATGACCCTCCGTCCGAGCGGGTCCCGCCGCCTGCCCCCGGGAGTGGGCCACGGCGATCAGTGGAGCGGCAGCCGTCCGGATGCCGTACCCCGGGGCCGCCCGCGCGCTGATCCACGAGCGTGACATCGCCGACGTCGCGGTGCATGCGCTGACCGAGGACGGTCACGCCGGCAGGGCGTACGTGCTGACCGGCCCGGCCGCGCTCACCATGGCTGAGCAGGTCCGCCTGATCGGCAGGGCGGTGGGCCGGGAGCCGACCGTGCTCGCCCAGCCGCCCGACGAAGCGCGCGCCGAGGTGGCACGGTGGACCGATCCGGCGTTCGCCGACACCGCCGTCCGGTACTGGGCCAGTCTCGTCGACCAGCCCGAGCAGGTCACTGGAACGGTCGAAGAGATCACCGGCCGGCCCGCCCGTACGTACGCGACCTGGGTGGACGACCATGCCGCGGAGTTCCAGCCGTAGCCGGGTCGGCTACGGCTGCGGACCCTGCGGTCAGCCGGACGACCTGCACACACTGACGGTCGGGATGAACAGGCAGAGCCGCCCCCACTGCCGTGGGAGCGGCTCTGCCAGGTCCGGTCACCGCCACCGGGCCCCGGGTCGCCGGGCGGGGGGTGCGGAGGTCCGCGCCGATCGCCGCCCGTCCCGGGGAGGTGGCCCCGGGTCGTTCGAGTTAGAGGGGTCGGACGTTTTCGGCCTGCGGGCCCTTCTGACCTTGGGTGATGTCGAATTCGACGTTCTGGCCCTCGGTCAGCTCGCGGTATCCGCTGCTGGCGATGGCGGAGTAGTGGACGAATACGTCCGCTCCGCCGCCATCCTGTGCGATGAAACCGAATCCTTTGTCCGAGTTGAACCACTTCACGGTGCCGGTTGCCATGCGATTACTCCTTGGTGGTGTGGCCGGCTTGGTCGGCCTCAGGACACAGTAGTCTGCCGCAGCCGGCGGCACCGCGCGGTTGGCGGCACACGGTGCGTCGAGTTGGCGTACCGGTCGGTTGCTGGTCGGTCATGATTGGTCCTGTGATGAGTCGAGCGGGTGCTGTTGCGTTTCTGGAAGGCGAGTTGGTCGCAGCGGACGATCCGGGACTTGATCGGCTGGGCCTGGTCGAGGTGCCGCTGGTACCGGAGGTGCGCCTGTATCTGGCGCAGGACCCGGTGGTGTGGTGGGCCCGGATGGAAGCCGAGGCGGGCAAGGTGCTGACCGCGCCGTTCTGGGCCACCGCCTGGCCCGGTGGTCTGGCGCTGGCCCGCTATGTTCTTGATCACCCCGAGACGGTGGCCGGTCGGCGGGTGCTGGATGTGGCGTCGGGGTCGGGGCTGGTGGCCATCGCCGCCGGGCTGGCCGGCGCCGCGACGGTCACCGCAAACGACATCGACCCGTACGCGCAGGCTGCGATCATGCTGAATTCGCGGGCCAACGAGGTGCCGGTTGCCCTGCGCCTCGGCGACCTGCTCGACGGCGACGGCGGTGACGCCGAGGTGGTGCTCGCCGGTGACGTGTTCTACAGCGAGGCGCTCGCCGCCCGGATGGGGCCGTTCCTGCAGCGCGCCGCCGCCCGTGGCGCCCGGGTGCTGGTCGGCGACCCGGGCCGGGGCCACCTGCCCGAGGGCGGCATGACGACGATGGTGAGCTACCGGGCACCGGACATCGCCGCGCCGACGGAGCCGCAGATCAGCAGGCTGAGCGTGCTCCAGCCGCGGTGACCCGCCCGGGCCCGGCCGCCGTGCGACGGCCCACCGGCGTGCTGGCCCGTTGATCATCGCGACCGCAGGCGCAAGATCGGCTGGCGGGTTTGCGACAAGGGAAGCGCGACGAGCCGGGGCACCCGAACGACAGATCCAGCGGGTGACGCCCGGCCCGCCGGCGGGCAGCGCGGCCGGCGGGCCGGGCGCGCTGGTGGACGCGCATCCCGCGCTCGCCCAGGCAGCCGGCCCCGCCTGGACCGCGTACGTGGTGAACAACGACGCGGACGCGGTGACCCCGGTCAACACCGAGACCGACACCGCCGGTACCCCGATCCCGGTCGGCGACGACCCGTTCGCCATCGCGATCACGCCGGACGGTCGGACCGCCTACGTCGCCAACCAGACCGCCGGCACCCTCACTCCGATCAACCTGGCGACCCGGACGCCCGGCGCGGCCATTCCCATCTGAGAGTTCTCGCACCGCATCGCGATCACGCCGGACGGCGCCACCGCCTACATCGTCTGTCGGGGCACCCCGACAGAGCAGGCCCAGATCGTGCCGATGGACACGGCCACCAACACCACCGGACCGCCGATCGTGGTCAGCGGCGACAACCCTCTGCTGTTCGGCACCTCCGAGACCCGGTCAGCCGCGATCACCCGGACCAGGCCCCGACCGCCCGGCTGAGCGTGCACCCTCGCAGACCACCCTGGACGCCTCGGCCTCCACCGTCATGTTCCACACCATCGCCCGCTACGACTGGGTATTCGGCGACGGCGCCACCGCGACGACCACCGTCCCCACCGTGACGCACGACTACCAACCGGGCACGTACACCGCCCGGGTGACGCTCACCAGCTTCGGTGGCACCTCGGTCAGCCCGGACGTCTACACCGGCCAGACCATGAGCCGCAACGCCGACCCGCGGGCCACCACCACCGTCACGGTGGCCGTCACGGGGCTGGCGGCAACCGGCTGCGACACGGCCGGCACTGTCGGTGCAGGCCTGCTCGTGCTGCTGCTCGGCGGTCCCGTCGCATTCGCCCACCCACGCCGGCCCCGCAGGTCAGGTCGCCGGGCCGGCTGACCGGCTGAAACGCCGGACACCCGGGGAGGAGTGTCGGAGGGGGAGCAGGTGGTGTCGGGCGGTCGCGGCGCGGCATCGGCCGCGACCACCCGACCGGTGCGCTGCTACGGACTCAGCGCGGTGAGTTCGATCAGCCCGGTGGACAGGCCGGTCCGGGAGACGATGGTGAGCCGGAGCTGGGTCGTGCTGACGGCCGTGAAAGTAACCGTGTTGAAGGTGTTGGCGGCGACACCGCAGGCGCTCGCGGCGGGTACGTCCTGCCACGCCGACCCGGTCCAGTACTGAACCGAGCAGGATGCCGGCAGGTCGATGCCCTGGTTGTCGTCGAACCAGTACGCCTGCACGCGGTTGAGCGACACGGCAGCCGGCCAGGTGTACTGCACCCACTGGGCGCCCTGTTGCGGCCAGTTCCCGTACACCGGGTGGGACCGGTCAGCGGAACTGGTCGGCGTGAAGCCGTCGTTGACGGCGGCCAGCGACTCCCAGGCGGACACCGAGGAGGTCGACGGGGTGGCCGTCAGCGCCCGGTTGCCGCCAGGTGGTGCGCCGGTCGGCGAGCCGGTCGGCGCGGAGCTGGTCGGACCGGCGGTGGGGCTGCTACCGGCTCCCTTGATCAGGAAGAGGTTGTCGGCCACGTTGTAGTTGGTGGCCAGGTAGCTGCCCGGCGACGGGTTGGTGTTGTAGTAGTCGTCGTGGTTGCAGTCGAGCCGGTTGTCGTGCGCGCGGTCGGTGCACTTCGTGACGATCACCGTGCTGGCGTCGTCCTTGTAGCACATGACATCCCACTCGTCGACGCAGTGCGCGAAGCCGGAACCGTTGGGCGCGTTGTTGTTCACCGCGCCGAGCGTGTGGCCCAGCTCGTGCGAGGCCACGCCGGCGTTCCAGCAGCCGCTGTCGGCCCGCGCGTACTCCGGGCCGGTGTTGGACCGGTTGGCGTCGGTCTTGCGGGTGTCGCCCGCGAAGCCGCCGATGCCGCAGTAGACACGGGAATCCACGAACTGCAGGTACTTGCGGTCGGTACGGGTGTAGCCCGCTCCCTTCACCGCGTTGAGCAGCGGAGCCCAGTCGTTGGCGTTCAGCGCCGCGTCGGCGATCTGTACGTCCCGGACCACCGGCCGGCACGCGCCGTCGATGTTCTCGGTCACATAACGCACGTGCCGCTCGCCGCCGGTCTCCTTGGCGCTCTCGTTGAAGATGGTGTCCACGCCCTCGGCCAGCGTCCGGAACGTCTCCAGGTACTCCGCGTACCGGCTGGTGCTGCCGTGCACGTAGAGCACCTCGACCCGGCGGCCGGAGACCCCGTCACCCTCGCAGACCGGCAGCCCGAAGGCGGCCACCGCGCTGGTGCCGGACGAGGTCGGCGCACCGGCCGTGGGGCCGGTCGTTCCGGTGGCGCCGCCGTGCGGTCGCTTGGCCGGCGCCAGCGGGGTGACCGTGGTCTTCTTCACGTCGATCCCGGCGGGCGGCGCGTCCGGACCGTGGGTACACATGGCCGGGCTGCTGCCGGTGACCTGGTAGCCGCCGACGCAGGGGCCGGTACGGGCTGCGGTGAGGCCGGTGTAGACCATGCCCCGCTCGGGCTCGTTCTCCGGTACCGCCGGGATCGGCTGGGCGGCCATCCCGAAGACGCTGTCGTCGTTGAGCGGGCTGGCCTGGGGCTGTGCCGTGCGGCCTGCGGTGCCGGCAGCCGGGCCGAGCACGATGACCGTGCTGACGAGTACCGTCGCCGCGCCGATGGCGGTGGCGATCCGGATCAGTCTTCGTCGTCGTGGGGGGATCATGGGGGCGTCCTTTCGGGACGATCACACATGGACGTCGCCGGCCTGGGTCGCGGGACGAGCACATCCACGCACCGAAACACTTTCGGGACAGATGCGCTAAACCGGACAACGGGCTCAAGCTAGTTACGTCAGGCATAGATGTCAATGCATGTCTATGGGTGACCGAACGGGGGCGCTGAGTCAGCGCTTCGGCGAAGCCCCGGTCGCCCGGCGCCGCCGCACCGCAACCAGGACACCGGCCGCCGCGAGGGCGACCACCAGCCCGACGCCGACAGCCAGCAGCACGGCCTTGCCACGGCCGGCGACGGGAGCGGTCGAAGGGCCGGCTACGGCGAGTGACGCAGACGCCGGAGGGCTGACCGCCGTGGCCGCCGTGGTCGCGGCAGCGGTTGGCGACGGGGGAGTCGGCGCCAGGGTCGTCGGCTGGTGGCCGGCTGCGCAGACGGTCGTCGCCGCGGCAGCGGTCCCGCCCGCCGCGACCACCACCACGTCCGCCTCGCAGTGGGCGACGGCCGGCGCGCCCACGTCAACGGCGACCCGCCACTGCCCGGCCGCGAGCGAACCCGGGTAGCCCAGCTCGCCCGGCCGCTGCGCGATCGCCTTGAGGGCGGCCGGTCCCACCCGGTCGCCGGCCGCGGAGGTGGCCAGCATGATCGCACTGATCCGACCCTCGATCAGGTGGCCGTCGCTCCACCGGACGGAGATCGAGATCGAGCCCGCGCCGTCGCTGGTGACGGCGACGTCAGCGGATTCGTGGGCGTCGGCGGCCGCCGGTATCCCGACGGCCACCAGCACGGTCACGGCGACGACGGCGACCCGCCGAGCGAGGGTGGCCAGCGCGCGGGAGGGTGCCGGTGACGTGTCGGTTGCTGTGCCCATTGCCCGTCGGCCTCCCGCCCGGCCCGGCGCACACCGTGTGCCGCCTCCAGCCGCGCGAGCAGTAAACCACGCCCGTCAATGTCTTACGTTCACATCGCGGGCGCCGGGCCGGGGCCCGGTGCGGTCAGCTCAGCGCGCAGCGGAAGCCGGCGTGGCCGGTGGTGCTGTCGGGCGTGCTGGAGGTGCGGGCGGCGACCCGGTAGCGGTTGCAGTACGACTCGTGGCACAGGTAGGAGCCGCCCCGCATCACCCGGGTCAGGCCGTCCGGCGGGCCGGCAGGGTTGTCGCGGGTGGCCGGCGAATCGGCGGCGTGCCAGTCCGGGCTGAACCAGTCGGCGCACCACTCCCACACGTTCCCGGAGCTGTTGAAGAGGCCGTACCCGTTGGGGCGGAAGGCATTGACCGGCGCGGTGCCGAGGAAGCCGTCCTCGCCGGTGTTGTGTCGCGGGAACGTTCCCTGCCAGGTGTTGCAGCGGTGCTGCCCGCGCGGGGTGAACTCGTCGCCCCACGGGAAGCGGGCCTGCGCAAGGCCGCCGCGCGCGGCCTTCTCCCACTCCGCCTCGGTGGGCAGCCGCTTGCCGGCCCAGCGGGCGTAGCTGGCGGCGTCGTGCCACGACACGTGCACCACCGGGTGCTGGCGGCGGCTGCCGATGTCGGAGCCGGGTCCCTCCGGGTGCCGCCAGTCGGCCCCCTCGACCGGCAGCCACCACGGTGCGCCCGGCACCTGGCCGTCGAGTACCCGGGCGCGGGCCGGGCCGGTGACGAACCCGTGGAACACGAACGACCAGCCGAACCGCTCGGCGTCGGTGGCGTACCCGGTGGCCTTGACGAAGGTGGCGAACTGCCCGTTGGTGACCGCCCGGGAGTCGAGGTGGAACGCGTCGAGACGTACCGGGCGCACCGGCCCCTCCCCGTCGGCAGGGAAGGCGTCCGGGTCGTCGCCGCCCATCAGGAACTCGCCGGCCGGCACCGCCACCATGCCGCGCAGCAGGTCTGCCCGGGAGCGCGCCGGCACCGTGAAGGTCGCCTCCGCGGTGCGTGCCGGGGCGCTGCCGGGTAGCCCCAATGCCACCGGGGCGCAGCATCCGTGCTGCTCAGCGGGGGCGGCAGCGGTCGAACTCACGAACTCGACCCTACTGCAACGTCGAACGGCAGCCCGTTGGCCTCGTCCCGGCAGATGGTGCGCAGCAGGTCGTAGAGGGACCGGACGACGGCCGGTTCCCGGTGCCAGAGGTCGGTCGTCTCGGCCGGATCGGACTCCATGTCGTAAAGCTGGCCGTCCGGGTGCGCGGCGTCGAACGGCGCGGCCGCGTGCGCCTTGCCGGTCCCGGTGGCGAACAGGTCGGAGATCGACGGCTCGGAGAAGCCGCCGCCCGAGCCCAGGCAGAAGATCGCCTTCCACCGCCCGGCCCGCAACGCGAACCGGCCGCCCAGGCTGTGGTGCACCAGCGGCCGGTCGGGATCGGCTGCTTCACTGCCGGCCAGTACCCCGAGAATGTCCCGACCGTCCTCGGCCGCGCCGGCGGGCAGCGCTGCCGCGGCGACCCCGGCGGCGGTCGGCAGGATGTCGGTGAGGCAGATCGGCGCGTCGGTCTGCGCGCCGGCCGGCAACGCCGCCGGCCAGCGGGCGATGAACGGCTCGCGGTGTCCGCCGTCCCACAGGTCGCCCTTCTGGCCGCGCCAGTCGCCGTTGGGCCGGTGCACCGAGCTGTCGCCGTCGTCGGTGAAGTACGTGACGGCGCCGTTGTCGCTGGTGACGATGAACAGCGTGTCGTCGAGCAGGCCGCGCTCGGCCAGCACGTCGCGGAGCTGCCCGACGGCCCAGTCGATCAGGCACACGCCGTCGGCCCGGTCGCCCAGACCGGAGCGTCCCTTCACGAAGTCCGGCGGCACGTTGGGCCGGTGCGGCGCGGACGGCGCTACGTAGCACAGGAACGGGCCGTCCTGGTCGCGGATGAACCGGCACGCCTCGTCGACGAACCGGGCGTCCACGTCGCGCTCCTCGAAGTCGGGAACCTGCAACCCCGGCCGCTGTTCGGTGAGGTAGCGCTCCTTCTCCCGGTCGGGGACGCCGACCGTGCGGTCGTTGTCGATGAAGGCGTACGGCGGCATGTCCAGCGAGCCGGCGATGCCGAAGAAGCGGTCGAAACCCAACTCCAGCGGCCCGCCGGTGACCGGGGCGGTGTAGTCGATGTCCCGGCCGAAGTCGGTCTCCACATCGTCGTGCAGCACCGCGCCCGGGGCGAACGCGTCGCGCACCGAGCCGTCGTGGTGCCGCCAACCGAGCCCGAGGTGCCACTTGCCGAACGCGCCGGTGGCGTACCCGGCGCCGCGCAGCACGCTGGCCAGGGTGGGGCGGGACGGCTCGATCAGCGCCGGTCCGTGCCCCATCAATACGAAGTTCTTCAACGGACCCCGCCAGGCGTACCGGCCGGTCATCAGCGCGTACCGGCTGGGGGTGCAGACCGCGGAGGCGGCGTGGCAGTTGGTGGCCCGCACTCCCTCCGCGGCCAGCCGGTCGATGTGCGGGGTGGGGATCGCCGAGCCGTAGCAGCCCAGGTCGCCCCAGCCCATGTCGTCGGCGAGGACGACCACGATGTTGGGACTGCGCGAGGTCACGTCAGAAACTCCTCGGATTTGCCGGATCAGCCGAAGCGCAGCATGTGTTCGGCCTGCGGGTCCCACTCGTTGAGCCCGTCGACGCCGAAGGCCGGCGCCAGCACGTAGTGGTCGTAGGTCGCCACCATCCGGTCCCGCAGCAACTCGTGGTGGCGGCGCACCTCGTCGACGTGCTTGGGGTCGTCGACCAGGTTGGTCATCTCGTACGGGTCGGTCTCCAGGTCGAAGAACTGCCACGGCTTGCCGCCCTGCGCGTCGCCGAGGACGGTGTACTTGTAGCGCCGGGTGCGCAGGCCGCGCCAGGTCTCGTTGTGGAACACGATGTTGGGCCGCAACTCGGAGACGAACTCCAGCATGACCCCCTCGCGGTCCAGCGAATCCTGTTCACCACGGGCGAGCGGGGCCAGGTTGAGGCCCGGCTTGGGGTCGCGCGGGGTGATCCCGGCCAGGCCCAGCAGGGTGGGGAACAGGTCCTCGGTGCAGACCGGGTCGTCGACCACCCGGCCGCCGACATTGGACAGAATCAAGGGAATGCCACAGGACTCCTCGTACGGGCGCTGCTTGGCCAGCAGGCCGTGCGAGCCGAGCAGTTCGCCGTGGTCGGCGGTGAGGCCGATGACGGTGTTCTCGAGTTGCCCGGACTCGCGTAGCGCGGCGACCAGCCGGCCGACGTTGTCGTCCAGGTTCTCGATCATCGCGTAGTAGACGCGCAGATCGTCCAGGAGCTCCGCGCCGTGCGGGCCGCGCTGCTTGTACTCCTTGCCGAGCTCCACGTTGTCCCGCAGCACCAGCGGCCGGTCCTTCCACCGCCGCAGGTACTCCGGCGGAGCGGTGAACAGCGGGTGCGGCGGCTCGACGGAGAGCACGGTGGCGAACGGCGTACCGGCCCGCTCGGGCGCGCCGACATAGTCGATGGCCATGTCGAAGAGGCCGTCGGTCTGGAAGCCGTCCAGCTTGCGCATCGTCGGGTCGTCGTCGGTGGAGTACCAGGTGTCGTACGGGTCGTTGCAGATGTCGAAGCCGGCGAACTTCTTGAACCGGCCCTGGAACGGACGGGGCACCGGGGTCCGGGACGCCTTCACCACGGTGTGCCCCGGCAGGTGCCCGAAACCGCCGTAGAGGTGCCACTTGCCGAACAGCGCCGTGTCGTAGCCGGCGTCGTTGAACTCGTCGGCCAGCGTCCGCTCGGCCGGCGACATCCGCCACTCGATCGACGGAATGAACCGGGTGTGGGCGTACTCGCCGGTCATCAACGTGAACCGGTACGGCACGCAGACCGGGTAGGTGGAGCTGGCCGCGTCGAAGCGGGCGCCGGAAGCGGCCAGCGCGTCGATGTTGGGCGTCGACACGTTGGGGTCGCCGTAGCAGCCCAGCGCCTGCCGGCGGAGCTGGTCCGAGATGATCAGGATGACGTTGGGTCGGTTGTGCTGCGAAGTCACTTCAAACCGCCAGACGTGAGGCCCGCGACGAAACGCCGCTGGAGCGAGACGAACAGGAGTACCACCGGGACCAACATGAACAGCGCAGCCGCGCTGGTCAGCCCCCAGTCGGTGGAGTACTGGTCCTGGAAGGCCAGGAAGCTGGTGGAGATCGGCCGCTTGGCCGGGTCATGGATGAAGGTGATCGCCCAGAAGAACTCGTTCCAGGCCGCCAGCGCCACGATCAGCGCCACGGTCAGGAAGCCCGGCCAGGCCAGCGGCAGGATGATCCGCCAGGCGATGCGGAAGTCGGACGCGCCCTCCACCCGGGCCGCCTCCACGAACTCCCTGGGTACCTTCAGCAGGAACGAGCGCAGCAGCAGGGTGGCGAACGGCGCCTCGGTGGCCCAATAGATGATCATCAAGCCGAGCCGGCTGTCGGTCAGGTGCAGCTCCGTCCAGAGCGAGAACAGCGGCACCACGAACAACTGCACCGGCATCGCGCTGCCCAGGAACAGGTAGGCGATCACCCCACCGCCGCCCGGCACGTCGAGTTGGCTGAGCGCGTACGCCGCCAGGCCGGCCACGATCGAGGTGCCGATCACCGCGCCGACCACCAGGATCACGCTGTTGACCATCGTGGTGCCGAAGTGCCCCTCGGTCCACGCCGTCTTGAAGTTGCCAAGGCTCAGCGACGTCGGCGGCGACAGCGGGCTCGCGCCGATCTGGGCGTTGGACTTGAACGCGTTGAACAGCATCGCCACCAGTGGGCCGATCGCGAACAGCGCCAGGATCACCAGCACCAGGTAGGCCGGGAAGTGGTGCTGCCGCCGGGGCCTGCGGACGGTTTCGTCCGGCGCTGCCGTGGCCGTGTCGCGGGTGAGGACCGCGGTCACTCCTCCCACCCCCTCTTGCGCAGGAACGAGTAGGCCGCCAGCACGATGGCGATGACCACGGTCATCGACATGCCCAGGGCCGCGGCGTACCCCGCGGAGTAGTTGTTGAACGCCTCGCTGTACATCAACGTCGAAACCACTTCACTCGACCCGGCCGGACCGCCGTGGGTCATGATGTAGATGTAGTCGAACGCCTTGAGCGACCAGATGATCGTCATCAGCACGATGAACACCACGGTCGGCCGGATGCCCGGCAGCGTCACCGACCTGAACTGCTGCCACGAACCCGCGCCGTCCACCTTCGCGGCGTCGTACAACTGCGGGTCCACGCCCTGCATGGCGGCGAAGAAGATGACCGCGAGGAAGCCCCACCAGTGCCAGTCGACGACGAAGTTGACCGAGTAGAGCGAGGTCGCCGGGTCACCGAGCCAGGCATGGTGGGTACCGAAGTAGTGTCCGATCCCGCTGTCCGGGGAGAGCAGCATCTTCCACAGCGCCGCGTTGACCACGCTCGCGGTGACGTACGGGATGAAGTACAGCACCCGGAACAGCATCGCGAACCGGCGGACCTGGCTGAGCAGGTACGCGCCGAGCAGGCCGAGCGCCATCGGCACCGACAGGAACAGCACGAACCAGATCGCGTTGTGCACCAACGCGTCACGGACCAGCGGGTCCTTCGCGGCCTGGGTGTAGTTGTCCAGGCCGATGAAGTTGGCCGGCCCGATCCCGGACCAGTCGGTGAACGAGTAGTACACGGTCGCCAGCGACGGTCCGAGCACCACCACGACGTTGAGCACCAGCAGCGGCGCGAGGAAGGCCCAGCCGATCAGCAGGCGGCGAAGGCGCAGCCGGGCCCGGCCCCGCGCCATCGGGACGCGGGGCGGAGCCGACGGCTTTGGATCAGTCCGCAGCGCCGGCTGCCGGCGCGGAGGCTGATCCATTGCCGGTACCTGCACGGTGGTCATGGCTAGTTCTTCCTCGGCATGAGCTGCGGCAGGGTGCCCTGCCCGCTCTCCTGCTTGAACAGGTCGGCGAGTTGCTGGCAGTAGTCCTTCGGGCTGAGCTTGCCGGTGAGCACCTTCTCGAAGCCCTGGAACACGAAGGTGTCCGACTTCGGCGGCCACCACGTCCAGGTGACGTAGCCGTAGTTGCCGGTCTCGACCGCCTTGTTCAGCTCGGTGAGCACCCGGGCGGCGCGCGGGTCGGCCTTGGCCGGGATCTCCGAGTCGGCGAAGGTGATCGGGATGTTGTAGGTCGCCGGCACATCCGCCATCCGCTGCAGGGCGGCGGCCCGGTCGCCGTAGTACCAGTTCAGGAAGTTCGCGGCGGCGTCGCGGTTCTTGCTGGCCGCGTTGATGGCGAAGGAGCCGCCGATGCCCAGCGCGTAGGTGCCGTAGGGCGCGCTGTCGGACAGCGACGGGACCGGCATCCAGTCCCAGTCGTTGTCGTTCTTCGCGGCCTTGCCGAAGAACGCGCCGACGTTGCTCATGTACCACTCGCCCTGCGGGATGGTGGCCACGGTGCCCTTGCCGAAGTTGGCGCCGATCTCGGCCGACGGCACCGAGAAGTACTTGTCCACGCCGCCGCCGACCCAGCCCTTGTCGAAGTACTGCTTGAGCAGTGCCACGGCGTCCACGAAGACCGGGTCGCTGAACTGGATCTTCCCGGTGAGCGCCTGGTAGAGCGCGTCGGGGCCGGAGAAGTGGTTCCAGAACACGGTCATCAGCCACTCGGCGGCCGCCGCCCAGTCCACGTTCGAGGACCCGAACGGCACGATCCCCGCCCCGGCCGCCTCGGTGGCGAAGGCCTCCAACTCGGAGCGGTTCTTCGGCTGGGTCCAGCCCTTCGAGGCGAACAGCGTCTTGTTGTAGTACAGCATCATGGTGTCCACCCGCATCGGCAGCGCGGCGAGCTTGCCGTCAAAGGTGAACGCCTTGATCGCCCAGTCGGCGAGCTTGCTGTTCCAGTCCCACTTCTTGGCGTACGGGGTGAGGTCGGCCAGCACGTTGGCCTTGCTCCAGGTGATGGTCTGGGTCGCGCTCGGGCCGCGCACGATGTCCGGGCCGGAGCGGGCCTGTAGCGCGGTCTGCACCTGGGTACGCAGGTCGGAGCCCTTGTAGTAGCTGGTCTTCATGGTGATCTTCGGATACGCCTTGGTGAACGCGCCCACGACGTTGTTGTCCCAGTACTTCTGGTTGGCGTCGCCGGTGATGTCGATCCACAGGTCGACGTTGCCGGTACCGTCGCCGGTGCTGCCGGCGTCGCCGCCGCACGCGCTCAACAGCGGTGCGGCAGCGACGCCGAGGCCGGCCAGGCCCATGCCGCTAAGGAAACGACGGCGGCTCACAGATGATCCGGTCATGACTGCTCCTTGTCGGGAACGCAGGGGTGGGGCAGTTGGGTGGGGGAGAGTGGACGGATGGTGATGGCGGTGGTGGCGGTGCGGCCCTCGGTGACGAGCAGGGCCACGCCGCCGCAGTCGTAGGCGTCGTCGACGCACTCCAGCAGCGGTTGCCCGTCGACGCTGGCGCTGATCTGCGTGCCGGCGACCCGTAGGCTCAGGGCGTAGGTGCGGCCGAACTCCCACCGGTGGGCGCACTCGGCGAGCACCTCGTCGGGGCCGCGGGTGATCCTGACCCGGTCGCGGCCGACGAGTTCGAGTCCGTAGTAGCGGCGCAGCCCCTGTACCCGTGCGGCGACACCGGCTGCGGCGGCAAGGTGCGGGGTGATGTCGGCGGTGACGGTGTAGTCCCGCCACTCCCGCGTACCGCTGACCAGCAGGCCGCCACCGCGGTTCTGGACGATCCGGAACGGTTCGGGCCAGCGTTCGTCGAAGCGGTCCACCGCCGGGACCAGCGCGCGACGCCACATGGCGCCGCCGTCGGCGGGCCGGGTGAGGGTCGTCTCGGGCGCGCCGTCCCAGGTGAGCCAGTGCAGGTCGGCGGGGCCGTCGACGTGCACGCCGACGAACGCGATCGGCTGACCGCCGGTGTCCGGGACCTGCCAGCTGGCGGCGCCGGCCGGCCCGGTCAGGGTGACCAGGTCGTCGTCGCCGTTGTAGTGCATGACGACCAGCCGCGCCGTGCCGCCCTCGACGTGCGCCCGCAGCGTCTGTCCACTGTAGAGCGTCGGGCTGCCGACCAGGCCGTAGATCGGCATGTCCCGGGCTTCGGGCGGGATGAACGTCGGCGTGACGACGGTACCGGCACAGTCGATTCGCAGCCGGCCACCGGGGTTGCTGACGGTCACCTCCTCGGCCCGGTCCAGCGGCGTGCCGGTCACGTTGCCGCGCAGCCCGGCCGCGTAGCCGCTCGCCGAGGCGAAGCCGTGCACGGAACCGGGCAGCGTGAAGTGGAAGCGTTCGGCCGGCTCGGCGAAGGCCAGCCCGTTGCGGGCGTACCCGATCGCGGCCAACGCCAGCGCCTCCCGGGCCGCGTCGGTGACTGTGCCGCCACCGTCGGCGGCCGGCAGGTACATCCGGTCCCGGATCGGGCCACGCCAGTCCTGCCGGGACAGCCCGGTCAGCCCGCCGAAGACACCGCAGACCGCGCCCACGTTGCCGGCGTTGGAGTCGGTGTCCCAGCCGGCGGTGTTCACCACGGTCATCGCCGCGTCGAAGTCGCCGCCACTGTGTGCCAGGGCGGCGATGACGACCGCGTGGTTGGGCACGACGTGACAGTTGCCGCCGTAGCGGTGGTAGCCGTACTCCTGCTCGATCAGGTCGCGGGTCGCCTTCCAGTCCCCACCCTTGGCCCAGCCTCGCACGTCGTCGTGGATGCGGCGGATCAGGCTGTCGGCGGGGATCAGCGCGACGGCGGTGTCCAGCAACCGCTCCATGTCGGTCTCCGTGAACGCGCCGGCGACCAGCGCCGCCACCACCCGCGCGGCGTGGATCGCCTCGCCGTCGTGGCTGACCCGGGCAGCCCGCTCGGCCAGCTCCGCCGCGCCGGCCGGGTCGCCGGGGCAGGTCATCGCGAAGCCCTCGACGAAGATCTGTGCGCCCACCTGCTCGGCGACGACCTGGCCGTTGACCTCGATCGAGCCGGAGCGCGGCGGCGTCAGGCCGGCCTTCATCCGCAGGTACGCGGTGTGTTCGGTGGAGTTGCCCAGGCCGCCCCACCACAGCACGCAGCGCTCCTCGACGATGTAGTTCAGCCACGCCTGCCCGACCTGGGCGCTGGTCGGATCGGGGCCGGCATCGCGCAGCGCCCGGGGGAACAGGAACGTGCCGCTGATGTCGTCGTCGGTGACCAGTAGCAGGTGGTGCTTGAGGGCGGTGTCCGCGCGGTCGTTGACGTAGTAGGTGATGTCGCCGAGTTCGGCGCTGATCCGGTCGTAGCGCCAGCCTTCGAACGGCCGGCCCAGGTACACCGCGATGATCTTTCCCAGGACGCCGGCGTAGACGCGCTCGGCATAGTCGGCGGGCAGCATCAGAACGCCACCCCCGCCCGGAGCACGACGTTGGCGTACGGCGTGTCCTCGCCGGTACGCACGACCACCCGCGCGCCGGCTGCCATCGCCTTCAACTCCTCGTGCGACACCCGCGACACCGGCGTGGCGCCCAGCGCGTCCGCCAGGTCACGGCCCAGCTTCTCGTCGGTCAACTCGGTGGCGACGGTGGCGTGCTCGACCACCAGTTCGGCCGCGATCGCCCGGACCACCGGGACGAAGCCCGGCTCACCCCGCGACCAGACCAGGTCGACGGTCTCGACCCCGGGCCCGACGGGCAGCCCGGCATCGGCGACCACCAACAGGTCACCGTGGCCCAGGGCAACTACCAGGTGGGCCAGTCGTGGGTGCCACAGACCGGTGTCGCGCATGTCAGTTCACCTCCGAAAGCAGTTGTTCCAGCTCAGCCCTGGTGGGAAGGGCGGATTGCGCACCAAGTTGGGTGGTCGCCGCGGAGCCGGCGGCACAGCCGCGCCGCAGCGCCTCGGCCAGCTCGTACCCCTGGGCGAAGGCCGCGGCCAGCGCTCCGCAGAAGGCGTCCCCCGCGCCGGTGGTGTCGACCACCTCGATGGGCAGGCAGGGCTGACGCCAGGCGCCGGCAGCCGAGGCGGCCACCGCGCCCTGCGCGCCGAGGGTCACCACGCAGGTGTCCGGACCGAGCACGCGCAGCGCGCCGGCCAGCGCCGGCCAGTCGAGCCCGGTCGGGATGCCGGCCCGGCCGGCCAGCTCCAGCGCCTCGCCCTCGTTCAGGATCAGCACGTCCACCTGCTGCAACAGGTCGAGGAAGGCCGGGTCGCCGGGCTTGGGCGGTCGGGGCGGCGTTGAGCAGCACCCGGGCGCCGTGGGCTCGGGCGGTCCGGGCGGCGGCCACACACGTCGGCACCGGGATCTCGAGCTGCAGCACCAGCACGTCGCCGGGTCCGCACAGGTCCTCCAGCGCGGCCAGGGCAGCCGCGTCCAGCAGGGCGTTGGCCCCCGGCGGCAACCACGATCGAGTTCTCGCCGAGCGCCGAGACGGTCACCGTCGCGATCCCCGTGGCGACCTCCGGTACCCGGGTGACCCGGTCCTGGACCCCTTCGGCAGTCAGGCTTTCGAGCACCTGGTCGCCGAACGAGTCGGTACCCACCGCGGCGAACATCGTCGTCGGCGCGCCGAGCCGGCACGCGGCCACCGCCTGGTTCGCGCCCTTGCCGCCGGGGCGCACCGCGACCTGGGAGCCGATCACCGTCTCGCCCGGCCCGGGCAGGTGCTCGACCTGGGCGATGAGGTCGATGTTGGCGCTGCCCACCACGATCACCCGGCCCGGGTCGCGCACACCTCGCTCACTCATGCCAGGGCCTCCCCGTGGTCGACGCCGAAGCCGGGCGGGTCGTCGCAGCCGCACGAGCCACGGGTGACCAGCCGCACCGGCAGCAGCGAGTCGGCGCTGTCCGCCTGCGGATCGTCCAACCGGTCCAGCAGCCGGGCCATCGCGGTCCGGCCGATCTCCGCGAACGGCTGGGCCATCGTGGTCAGCGCGGGGGTGGCGTACGCGGCGGCCGCGATGCCGTCGAAGGAGGTGATCGCGACGTCCTGCGGACACCGGATGCCAAGTTCCTGCAGTGCCCGGATAACGCCGAGGGCCTGCTGGTCGCTGGCCACGAAGACGGCGTCGAAGCGGCCGTCGGCGAGGATCTCGCGGGCCGCGCGGTAACCGGCGCTGCGCCCGAACGGGCCGTGCCACACCGCCATCTCGCTGGGTCGTACCCCCGCCTCGGCGAGCGCGTCGCGCCAGCCGGCGACCCGCTCGGCCGCCGGTGAGACGTCCTGCGGCCCGGCCACACAGGCGATCCGGGTACGGCCGTGTCCGAGCAGGTGCTCGGTCGCGGCCCGCGCGCCGCCCCGGCTGTCGGAGAGGATCGCCGGCGCCCCGGAGCCCGGTACCCGCCGGTCCAGCGCCACCCACGGCACCCCGGACCGGGCGAGTTCCGGCAGGCAGCTCGCCGGGCCGTGGGCCGGCACCAGGAACAGCCCGTCGACCTGGCGGGCGAGGAAGGTACGCACGTAGATGGTCTGCCGGGCGTCGTCCTCGGCCGCGTTCCCGATCAGCAGCGTGTAGTTCTCGGCGAACGCCGCCTCTTCGATCTCCCGGGCCAGCTCCGCGAAGAACGGGTTGGAGGTGTCCGGGACGACCAGGCCGAGGGTCATCGTCCGGTTCATCCGCAGCGACCGGGCGATCCCGTTCGGCCGGTACCCGAGCTGCTCGATCGCCATCAGCACGCGCGCCCGGGTCTCCGGCGCCACGCCCCGCGGTCCGTCGTTGAGCACGTAGCTCACCACGGCCGGCGACGTGCCAGCCAGCCTCGCGACATCAGCGCGGCGCACTCCCACAGGTACCCCCGACCCTCGGTCGGATCCGCAACCCGAGTTGCAGATCATGTTGCCGAGGATCCTTTGACGTGCGGGTTCATCAGCGCAACACGTGTTGACGCCTCGTTACGGTTTCGTTATCTAGCCGTTCATCGCAGCTTCAGCGCCAAGCCGCCGACCACACCCGCGCGCACGAGGCGTCAACCGAGCACGAGAACGCCGAGTACCAGCAGGGTCTGCACGGCCAGCCCGATCCCGACTCCGACGATCGCCGGGCCCGCCACGACCCGGGCATCGCCCGGCCCGCCACACAGCCGCCGCCAACGAATCCGGCCGACCACGAAGATCACCCCGGCGAGCACCGCCGCGAGCGCGGCCAGCAGCAGGTGGGCGGCCCGATGCCCGCCGGCACGGCCCGGATGGACCAGCAGCAGCACCCCGTTGGCCAGCATCGCGAGACTGGTCCGGCGCCAGGCCAGCACGGTGCGTTCGCGCTGCAGGCCCGGCTGCTCCCACCCGCTCACCGCAGGTCCCGACCGGTCACCGCAGGACGACCAGCACCACCACGGTGGCCGCGATCAGCGCCAGACCGACGGCCTGCGCGACGACGAACGGCGCGGGCGGCAACGGCTCACCCCGCCGCATCGCCGCCTGTACCCGGTGCCAGCGCCACACCCCGCCGAGCGAGGCGACGATGCTCAACAGCCCCATCACGACACTGACCGCGATCCGGGCACCGGACCGGCCGAATTCGGGCACCAACTGGGCCACCCCGACCGAGCCGGCGAGCAGCGCCAGGGCGGTCCGGAACCACGCCAGCGCGGTGCGTTCGTTGGCCAGCGAGAAACGGTAGTCCGGCTCGCTCCCGCCGCCCGCGTGCCGCCCGGACGTCACCGCGACCGCCCGCGCCGACCGGTCGACGGCGGGTCGCTGCCCCGCCGCGTCGACCCGCACGCGGCGGCCCGGCCATCGACGACCGTGCGGCGCATACCCATCGAACCCCTGAACAGTTGGCTGTCTGACGCGTTCAGCGGTGGAATCTAGCTGGTCACGCCGGCGCAGGGGCCATTGACGGGAGCGATCTCACATCGGTCTTGACCCGGGCCCGAATCGTTTCTACGGTGCACCGGGTCGCCCTCGGGCGGGTCGACCCTCAGGCGGGTCGGCCCACAGGCGGGTCGGCCGTCAGGCCTTGGTCAGGTGCCAGACCACCCCGGACGTGTTGAGCGTCAGGTTGGATCCGGCACAGGTGTAGGTGGTCGCGCTCTGGGCGAGGTCCAGCGCCCCGGACAGTGGCGCGGTGCTGGCCGCCTTGGTCTGGTTGCCCACGATCACAGAGAGCTTCATGGTGACCGTGTTGGTCTGCATCGTGCCGGCCAGCTTGCCGTCCTTGGCCTGGTAGTCGGTGCTGGTGGCGGTGCCGGCGTAGATGTTCTGCGCGCCGACGCTCAGACCGCTGCTGGCCGGCGCGACCACCGTGAGGGTCGCGTCGTAGGTCAGCGTCATCGCGTCGCCGAAGACAACCGTGATGCTGCCGCTGCTGGTGCCCGTCCCGCCGCCGGGCAGCTTGGCCGCCGTCGAGTTCGCCAGATCCTGCAGGTCCACCGCCCAGGTACCGAGCAGGCAGCCGTCCCGGCCGCTCGCCGCCTGGCCGCCGCCGCCGACGGTCGCGGTGGCCGTGGCGCTGCCCGATGCGCCGGATCCGTTGGCAGCGCCGTCATCCGGACCGCAGGCGGCCAGCGCGAGGGCGCAGAGTGCAAGTGCTGCCACGGCCAAGTGTCGCAGTTTCATCTGGACTGTCCCTTCAGGACGGTGTGGTGGCTCAGCCTCCCGGCGGTACCCGGCTGCTGTCTGCATGTTGGCCGGCGACACCGGGACAACCACGAGACTGTCGCCTATCCGTCCGGCGCTAGGGTCGAGCTATGGCCGACCACAGTCACCAGGGCAGTGCCGAGGTCCGCGCCGTGGTGGCCGAACACCTGCCCGACTACCGGGTCGACTCGGTGGTGCGGCTCGGTGCGGGCCTGGACAATCTGGCGTACGAGGTCAACGGCGAGCTGATCGTGCGCTTCAGCCGGGAGCCCGACCCGGCACGACGGGCGGCGCTGGTCAGCCACGAGGCCCGGCTGCTGGCCGCCGTCGCCGACGTTTCGCCGCTACCCGTCCCCGAACCGACATTCACGGCCGCCGAGCAGGGGTGCCTGGCCTACTTCAAGCTCCCCGGCGTGCCGTTGCTGGACATCTCACGGCAGCAACAATTGCCGCACGCGACGTCGGTAGCGGCCACCCTCGGCGAGCTGCTCACCGCGCTGCACGCGGCTCCGGTCGACCAGTGGACACCCCTGGTGGACACCGACGACCAGCCACTGGCGCAGTGGCTGGGTGAGGCCGCGGCGACCTACCCGGCGATCGCCGGGCAGCTCCCGGCGGCGCACCACCGGGCTGTCCAGGCGTTCCTGGACAGCCCGCCACCGGGGAACGGTTACGTGCCAACGTTTTCGCACAACGACCTGGGCATCGAACACGTTCTCGTCGACCCGGTCGGCGGGACGGTGACCGGCATCATCGACTGGAGCGACGCCGCGATCGTCGATCCGGCCTACGACTTCGGGCTGCTCTACCGTGACCTCGGCCCTGCCGCACTCCGCATCGCGCTTCGCCACTACCGGACCGACACCAACGATGTCGCCGCTCTCCGCGAGCGCGCCGTCTTCTACGCACGGTGCAGCCTCTTCGAGGACCTGGCCTACGGCATGGACACCGGCCGGGACTCCTACGTCGACAAGTCCCTGGCCGCGCTGGACTGGCTGTTCCCGGTCAGCTGACAGCTCCGACCAGGCTGCCGTACCGACGGAAACCACGGCCCTGCGGTGGGAGGATGTCCGGGCAGAGGCAGTGGCTCCGACGTCTCTGAAGGAGGGCACCGCGACGGTGTCCGCAGAGAGGAGTTGTCATGGCGAAGGTCATCGTGGCCCTGACAATGTCACTGGACGGCTTCATCGCCGGGCCGGGCGACAGTGTCGACCAGCTGTTCGGGTGGTACTTCACCGGCGACACGCCGATCCGGCACTACCAGGAGGCTGCGGAGCGCGGCGTGCCCGTGCCGCCGTTCAAGCTCTCCCAGCGCAATGCCGAGGTGTTCGAGGACCTGATCGAGACCGGCGGGGCGGTAGTGACGGGCCGACGGACCTACGACGTCGCCGGCGCCTGGGCCGGCCACGGTCCGCTGCCGGGGCTTCCGCTCTTCGTGGTGACCCACAACGTCCCGGCGGACGTGCCGCACGGCGAGAGCCGCTACACCTTCGTCACCGACGGCGTGGCCAGCGCCGTCGAACAGGCTAAGGAGGCAGCCGGGGACCGGTACGTGAGCCTGATGGGTTCGAGCGTTCCGCAGCAGTGCCTGCGGGCCGGGCTGCTCGACGAGGTGCAGATCCACCTGGTGCCGGTGCTGCTCGGCGCCGGCGTCCGGCTGTTCGACCAGCTCGGGTCCGACAGCGTCGAGCTGGAGATCCTCCGGGTCGTCGACGCTCCGGGCGTCACCCACCTGCGGTACCGCGTCGTCAGGTAGTCGCCTCGTCAGCCGTCGTCGCGGCAGAGGCAGAACGGGTGGCCGGCCGGGTCGAGGAGTACCCGGACGTTGTCCTGTGGCTGGTGGCTGGCGACCGAGGCGCCGAGGGCGACCGCCTCGGCGACCGCTGCGTCGAGGTCACCGACCTGGAAGTCGAAGTGCATCATCGGCCGCTGCTGCCCGTCGACCGGCGGCCACACCGGGGCCGTGTAGCCGGTCGCCTGCTGGAACACGATGTAGATGGACCCCTCCGGCGCGGCGAGAATCGCGGTGCCCGGCTCCTCGTGACCGATGGGCCAGCCGAGTAGTTCCGAGTAGAACCTCGCCAACGCGCCGGGGTCGGGCGCCTCGATGGCCGTTCCCCACCACATGCCCTTGAGCCGAGATCGCATCCGTGCACCTTCCAGCGGAGTGGCATTGCCGGTCAGGTCCGCACCCTAGAACGCATTGCGGACGTTCTACTCCCGCAATCCGACTACGCCGCTGCGCGGCTAACCGTGCCCCGTACCGCCCAGGCCCTCGCGGTGAGCGGGATCGACCCGTCCGCGCCGCTGGGCAGCCTGGCCCGCAGCAGGTCGCGCAGGGCATCGGCGTGCTCGGTGGTCAGCGATCGGAGGTAGCCGGGGGCCGCTCCCTGGCCGCCCAGGAACGGCGTCCAGTAGTCGTCGAAGTCGGTGAACACGGTGGGAACCTCGATGGCCCGGACGGTTGCGTCGCCCAGTCCGGCGTCGGTCCACAGCGCGCGCAGCGGTACCGGCTGGCACAGCGGGAAGCGCCGGCCCTCGTCCGCCTCGGCAGCGGCGGGGTCGACGACAACGGCGGCGTCCCAGAAGTACCGCATCATCGCCATGCCCTCGGCGTAGTCCCAGACGTAGGCCGCGACCACCCCACCGGCCGCCGCGACCCGGGCGAACTCGGCCACCGCCCGGCCGGGGTCGGGCACGAAGTTGAGCGCCAGCCCGCTGACCACGGCGTCGAAGCCGCCGTCGGGGAACGGCAGCGACCGGGCGTCACCGACCTCGAAGGACGACCGTGGGTCGGTGATCCGGGCCCGCGCGTCGGCCAGGAAACCCGCCGACGGATCCACCCCCGCGACCTGCGCCGGGTCGGTCAGGGCCAGCACCGTCCCGGTCAACGCCCCGGTGCCGCAACCCACATCCAGCCAACGTCCGCCAGCGGGCCGGTCGAGCCAGGGCACGAAGACTTCCGCGACGCGGCGGCTCCACCGGCCGACATATGCGTCGTACGGGCCGCCGGTGGACCAGACCTCCGCTACCACGGTGGTGAGGATACGACCGGGGCCGCAGGTCAGGGGAGCGGCTGTAACAAACATTACGTTGTACGGGTGAATCTGTGTCATGCGCGTCCTACGCTATCCGGACGAGTGGGCTCCGTGGATGGAGGGACAGCCATGGCAGACGTCATACGCGCCGCACTGGTCCAGACGACGTGGACCGGCGACAAGGAATCCATGATCAAGGCGCACGAGGAGTACGCGCGGCAGGCCGCCGCCCAGGGCGCGAAGGTGATCTGCTTCCAGGAGCTGTTCTACGGCCCGTACTTCTGCCAGGTGCAGGACCCGAAGTACTACGAGTACGCCGAGTCGATCCCCGGCCCGACCACCGAGCGGTTCCAGGCGCTCGCCGCCGAGCTGGGCATGGTGATGATCCTGCCGATGTACGAGCAGGAGCAGCCGGGCGTGCTCTACAACACCGCCGCCGTCGTCGACGCCGACGGCAGCTACCTCGGCAAGTACCGCAAGACGCACATCCCGCAGGTGAAGGGGTTCTGGGAGAAGTTCTACTTCCGGCCCGGCAACCTCGGCTACCCGGTCTTCGACACCGCGGTCGGCCGGATCGGCGTCTACATCTGCTACGACCGGCACTTCCCCGAGGGCTGGCGGGCGCTCGGCCTGGCCGGCGCGCAGATCGTCTTCAACCCGTCGGCGACCAGCCGCGGCCTGTCGTCCTACCTGTGGCAGCTGGAGCAGCCGGCGTCCGCGGTGGCCAACGAGTACTTCATCGGCGCGATCAACCGGGTCGGCATCGAGGCCGACCTCGGCGACGACGACTTCTACGGCACGTCCTACTTCGTCGACCCGGAGGGCAAGTTCGTCGGACGAGGTCGGCGACGCGCACGACCCGGAGCTGATCGTCCGCGACCTGGACATGGGCCTGCTCGCCGAGGTGCGCGACCGCTGGGCGTTCTACCGCGACCGCCGCCCGGACGACCTACGACGGGCTGGTGCAGCCGTGACCCTGCTGATCAAGGGCGGCACGGTGGTCGGCGCCGACCGGCCCGGTGACCGCCGACGTGCTCGTGGACGGCGAGACGATCGCCTCGCTGTCGATCCCGGGCCGGGTCGGAGACCGCCGACCGAGGTCATCGACGCCACCGGGAAGTACGTGATCCCGGGCGGGATCGACGCGCACACCCACATGCAGATGCCGTTCGGCGGCACCTTCGCCAGCGACACCTTCGACACCGGCACCCGGGCCGCGGCGTTCGGCGGCACCACCACGATCATCGACTTCGCCGTGCAGCGGACCGGCGAGGTGGTCCAGGACGGGCTGGCCGCCTGGCACGCCAAGGCGGCCGGCAAGTGCCTCGTCGACTACGGCTTCCACATGATCCTCGGTGGCGTGGACGACGACGCGCTCAAGGCGATGGACCAGCTCGTCGCGCACGAGGGCATCACCAGCTTCAAGCTGTTCATGGCGTACCCCGGGGTGTTCTACAGCGACGACGGCCAGATCCTGCGGGCGATGCAGAGGGCCCGCGAGAACGGCGCGATGATCATGATGCACGCGGAGAACGGCCTCGCCATCGACGTGCTGGTGCAGCAGGCGCTGGCCCGCGGCGAGACCGACCCGATCTACCACGGCCTGACCCGGCCGCAGGCGCTGGAGGCCGAGGCGACCAGCCGGGCGATCTTGCTGGCCGGCGTCGCCGCGCGACTGCCCGCTCTACATCGTGCACCTGTCCGCGAGCGAGGCCCTCGAAGCAGGTCGCGGCGGCCCGCGACGCCGGCCGCAACGTGTTCGCCGAGACCTGCCCGCAGTACCTGTACCTGACGCTGGAGGACCAGCTCGGCGCGCCCGGCTTCGAGGGCGCCAAGTGGGTCTGCTCGACGCCGCTGCGCAGCAGGCACGAGTCGCACCGCGCCGACCTGTGGCAGGGCCTGCGCAGCAACGACCTCGCCATCGTCTCCACCGACCACTGCCCGTTCTGCATGAAGGACCAGAAGGAGCTGGGGCTCGGCAACTTCTCCAAGATCCCCAACGGCATCGGCAGCGTCGAGCACCGGGTCGACCTGCTCTACCAGGGCGTCGTCGACGGCAAGCTGTCGCTGCAGCGCTGGGTGGAGACGATCGCCACCACGCCGGCCCGGATGTTCGGCCTCTACCCGCGCAAGGGCGTCATCGCGCCGGGCTCGGACGCCGACATCGTGCTCTACGACCCGAACGGGCACACCCGCATCAGCGTGGCCACCCACCACATGAACATGGACCACTCGGCCTGGGAGGGGTACGAGATCGCCGGCCACGTCGACACCGTCATCTCCCGCGGCGAGGTCATCGTCGACGACGGCGGGTTCCACGGCCGCCAAGGGGCGCGGGCGAGTTCCTGCGCCGCGGCCTGTCCTCGCTACCTGGTGTGAGGGACGCATGGACTTCGGTGTTGTCTTCCAACTCGATCCGCCGGCGGCCGAGGTGGTCGAGCTGGCGCAGCAGGCCGAGGAGGCCGGGTTCAGCCACGTCTGGACGTTCGACTCGCACGTGCTGTGGCAGGAGCCGTTCGTCATCTACAGCCAGATCCTGGCCAGACACGTCGTCGGTGACGGTCGGGCCGATGGTGACCAACCCGGCACCCGCGACTGGACGGTCACCGCGTCACTGTTCGCCACCCTCAACGAGATGTTCGGCAACCGCACCATCTGCGGGATCGGCCGGGGCGACTCGGCGCTGCGTACCCTCGGGCTGCCGCCCGGCAGCCTCGCGGAGCTGCGCGAGTGCGTCCAGGTGGTCCGGGAGCTGGCGAACGGCCGGCCGGTCGTCCACAAGGGACAGACACTGCAGTTCCCGTGGGTACGCGACAGCCGGCTGGAGGTCTGGGTCGCCGCGTACGGGCCGAAGGCGCTGGCGCTGGCCGGCGAGGTCGGCGACGGCTACATCCTGCAGCTCGCCGACCCGGACATCGCCGCGTGGATGATCGGCGCGGTCCGCGACGGCCGCCGAGCGGGCCGGCCGCGACCCGGCGGCGGTCAAGTTCTGCGTCGCCGCGCCCGCGTACGTCGGCGACGACCTGGCCCACCAGCGCGACCAGACCCGCTGGTTCGGCGGGATGGTCGGCAACCACGTCGCCGACATCGTCGCCCGGTACGGCGACCTCCGGCGCGGTGCCGCCGGCGCTGACCGACTACATCGCCGGCCGGCAGGGCTACGACTACGCCGAGCACGGCCGGGCCGGCAACACCCACACCGACTTCGTCCCGGACGAGATCGTCGACCGGTTCTGCATGCTCGGCCCGGTCTCCGAGCACCTGCGCCGGCTGCGGGAGCTGCAGGAGCTCGGCGTCGACCAGTTCGCCATCTACCTCCAGCACGACGACAAGGACCACACGCTGGCCGCGTACGGCGAGCACATCATCCCGGCGCTGACCGCGGGGGTTTCGCCGAACTCGGTGGCCTGACCACCGGCCGACGGCGTGCCGGTGGACCGGGCGGGCAGCAGTGCGCCTGCCCCGGCTGCTCCGCCTGCTCCGGCTGCTCCGGCCGGCGCGGCGGTGAGTGCCGGGCTGTCCGGCAGTAGGAACACGTTCGCCGGCAGGTCAGCCTGCGGGATGTCGGTGTTCAGGGCGATCAGCTGGGCGAGCGTGTGGTGCGCGTCGATGCCGTACTGCTGGTTGGCGAAGGTGAGCAGCGGGTCGTTGGCGTAGTAGAAGCGGTCGCCGTCACGCAGGGCGGTGAACTGCTTCAGCCAGATCGCGCGCTGCAACTCGCCCAGTTCCGAGCCGGCGACGTGCTTCTCGGCGAGCATTCCGGTGAACGCGTCGACGTTGGCGACACTGCCGTAGACCGCCCGTAGCCGGGCCGCGAGCGGAGTCCGGCGTACCGCGCGGGTGGCGTTGTCGGCGGCGACCGTGGTCGGGTTGCCGTGGATGTCGAAGAGCTGCACCACATCCACGCTGTTCGGGTCGTTGATCTCGTTGCCCTTGGTGAGCAGCGGGTCAGCGGGGAAGGTCTCGCTGCTCTCCCCGGTGATGGCCGTGAAACTCGTCTTCGCGGGCAGCCCGTAGGCCGCCCGGAGCTGGTTGTAGCTGGGCATCCCGTGGTCGCGGCCGCGTTGCAGGTCGAGCGCGCCGAGATCCTGTACCCCGGTGAAGCACTGCGGCAGCGTCGGCCCGTCGAGGCACTCGGGGTTGCCGGCCACCGGGATCTGGAACAGCACGCTGCGCAGCTGGTTGTCGATGGTCTCGTCGTTGTTGTACTCCGACTCGCCGCCGATGCCGGCCAGCACCGGGCCGAGTTGGAGCTGCCGCACCAGGCCGGGATTGAAGAACGCCGCGTTCAACGGCACGGCCAGCTCCACATCCGTACCGTCGACGGTGGCCTCGACGCCCTGGGCTGCCAGCGCGGCCAGCGTCGCCGGGCTGTACCGGCTGGCGAAGGTGGCGAACTCCATCTCCCCGTGGATCTGGCTGTGCGCCCGGAACCCGACGGTGGCGAACTCGTTGGAAAGATTCGGATCCACCGTCGGGTCGTACCCCTGGTAGGCCGGGAGCAGCACGCCCATCGCGGGCAGGAACTCCTGGTAGGTGATGTACTGCTGCTCGGCGATCACCACCGCGCGGGCGATCTGGAACTTGTCCTGCGCCGACAGCGAGCCTGGCAACAGCCCTACGATCCGGTTGTGTTCCCGGGCGAACAGGGTCTGCGTCGCCGTCAACGCGAGGTTCTCGTTGCCGCGCACGTCCCCGGTGATGACCGCGGCGCCCGGATCGCCCAGTAGCCGTCCGTCGAGCTGCATTGCCGGTGCGGTGGCCGCGTTGCCCCGACTTGTCGCCACCGGCAGGTAGCCGCCGGGCAGCATCAGCGTCGCGCTGTTGTTGGCGGGATTGCCGTCCACGGAACCGTCGCGCAACCAGTCCAGCCGGGCGTCGCTGCCGCCGTAGACCGCCTCGGCGTCGATGAACGAGTTCTCCGTGTTGACCTGCTGGCGCGGGTTGCTGACGCCGGTACCGGGCGCGGCGGCGGTCCGGGTGAACCCGAGCACGCCGAGGTCGTTGCGGAAGGCCTCCAGCGGATCGGTGGGGTCGAACGGGATGTCGGCCCGGGTGCCGTTGTCGTCGCGCAGGCCGATGGTGTGGTCGATGAACTGGCCCCAGACGTTGCCCCACTGGCTGACCCCACGCTCGGAGAAGACGTTCACGCTGGTGTCGTTGAAGATGCGGTTCGAGACGTAGCGGGCGTTCGGGCCGGTGACCGGCGCGCTGTGGCCGTCGGCGTAGCGGGCCGGCGCGACCCGGGAGTAGAGGGTGCCGGCGCTGCCGAGGGACGGGTTGGTCAGGTTGTTGCCGACGCCGGTCAGGCTCGCCGGCTCCCACACTCCCAGGATTGAGTCGGTGGCCGCGCCGTAGACCCGGATCTCCCACAGCGAGTAGCCGTAGACCGTGTGCCGGGCGGTGCCGTAGACCCGCAGGTAGCGTCCGGTGCCGCTGACCGGGATGACCTGGAGGCCGCCGGTGCCGGCGCTGGTTGAGTAGATAGTCGTCCAGACGCTGGCGTTGCTGGAGACCTGGAGCTGGAAGGCCGAGGCGTAGGAGGTCTGCCAGTCCAGCACCACCTCACAGATCCGCTGGGTGCTGCCCAGGTCGAGTTGGATCCACTGCGGGTCGCTGAACGCGCTGGACCACCGGGTGGCCGGGTTGCCGTCGATCGCCGCGGTGGCCGGGGTGGTCACGTTCTCCACCGAGGAGGCGATCGCCGGCCGGTTCTGCACCAGGTTGGTGGCCCCGCAGCCACGGCGCAGGTAGGAGCCGAAGACCTGGAACTCCCACAGCGAGTACCCGTACGCGGTGTGCCGGGCGGTGCCGTACATCCGCACGTACCGGCCGGTGCCGGCGACGGTGAGGCGCTGCACGCCACCGGCGCCGGTACTGGTCGAGTAGACGGTGGTCCAGGTCGCGCCGTTGGTGGAGACCTGGAGCTGGAAGGCGACCGCGTAGGAGTTCTGCCAGTTGAGCACCACCGTGCTGACCGCCGCCGCCGAGCCCAGGTCCACCTGCAGCCACTGGGGGTCGCTGAATGCGCTGGACCAGCGGGTACCGGTGTTGCCGTCGACCGCGGCGCCGGCCGGCGTGGCGGCGCCCTCGGTGGACGACGCGGTGGCCGGCCGGCCCTGGGAGATCAGCGGCGCTGCCGCCTGCGCGGGCGTACCCACGATGAGGCCGCCGACCACGAGCGCGAGGGCGGTGAAGCCGGCGACCACGCGGCGGCGGCGTGCGATGGTCGTCGGTCGGGACGTGCGCGGTCTGGCTCTCATGGCGAAACTCCCGCGGGACGAGTGGGGTGGTGCGGGGGTGGGCAGCGCGATTCGAGGCGACGGGAATTGCACCCGACGGCGCTTACGGGGTGCTGCGGAGAGCGCTCTCTCCAGCGACGCTAGAGCGCTGTTTTGCCTTTCGTCAATGTGTTGCCAAAGCGTGCCATCAAGTCCTCCGGGCGGCGCCGGGGTCCGGAATCCCGGCGGCAGTTCTTGGCAATTCGCGATGGCAAATACCGGCAACCCGTTGCCGTGTTGCCAACCGGTGGCTAGCGTGCCTAGGCATCGACCGTCCTAGCTACCGACGACGCTCAACTCAGCTCTGAACTGGGGTTTACGGGTCACCCGTCCGCACGCCCCGAGCCCCGACGTCCTCCCGCGCCGCCCGGTAGTTCCCGGGCGACCGCCGGGATGACGCCGGTGGCAGCGCCATCCGCGCAACCCGGAAACGGTACCCGAAACCCCGACCCGCACTGTTGTGCTCTGCGTCGGGGTAAATGATTCCTGCCCGTTATCGGGACCCTGCGCCGACCATTGTCCGCCACGCACTGGAGCGCATCATGAAGAAAAGCGCACGGCGATTGTCGATCACCATATCGGTCGCCCTGTTGACCATTCTCGGATCCGGGCTCGGCGTCGCCACCGCGCAGACCCTGCCTGCGGCGGTGCCGCTGGCCGTCACGGAGGCCCCCGAGGACATCGAGTTGCACGCGAACGCCGACTCGTCCATCACCATCAGCTGGGAGGAGACCGAGGGGGCCACCAGCTACCGCATCTACCGGGGTACCGCCGCCGGTGGCGAGGGCGCCACTCCGATCGCGACCACCGCCACGACCAGCTACACCGACCGCAACCTCAGTCCGACGCCGACGTACTTCTACCAGATCACCGCGGTCAACGCCTCGGGCGAGTCAGCCCGCAGCGACGAGGACGCCTCGAAGACGCCGCCACCGATCCCCAGCGGCGGCAACGTCGCCGGCACCCCGGTCGGCAACGGGATGGTCTACTACTGCAAGGACGCCCGGCTCGCCGGCTTCGACTGGTTCCAGACGCTGACCGGGTGGTTCCCCTCGGTGCTCGGCTCCTCCGGTTCGGACTCGCCCGGTGACCGGGTGGTCGACATGGCCTACGCCGAAGAGGGCACCATGACCTTCAACAACGTCGTGGTACCGACCGCCGGCCTCTACACGGTCGACTGGCGCTACGCCTTCCAGGGCGGGCTGTTCCCCGGCGTCAACAACCGGCAGATGGGGCTGGCCGTCAACGGCGCCGTCATCACCACCACCCAGAGCTTCCCGATCACCGGCAGCTTCGACGTCTACCAGCACTCGTTCCTGCAGGTGCACCTCAACGCCGGGGTCAACTCGATCAGCCAGCTCGCGGTCTCCGACCACGGCCTGTCCCGGGTGGACCAGTTGACCGTCACCCCGGCCACCGCGTCCGTCCCGAGTGGACCGACGAACCTGACCGCCACCACGGCGGCCGGCTCCGCGACGCTGCACTGGACCGCCAGCAGCGCCGGCAGCCCGACCTCCTACAAGGTCTACCGCGGTACCAAGTCCGACGGCGAGGCCATCGCCGCGGTCGCCACCACCACCGGCACGACCACCACGTTCACCGACACCGGCCTCAAGTCCGGCACCACCTACTTCTACTTCGTCCAGGCGTTCAACGCGGTCGGCGGCTCGCCCAACTCCAACGAGATCAGCACCGTCCCCGGCGTGGTGGACACCGCCGCGCCGAGCGCGCCGAAGAACCTGGCGGCCGCGGGTACCAGCGCCACCGGCACCAGCCTGTCCTGGACCGCCTCGACCGACAACGTCGGGGTGAGCGGCTACGACGTGCTACGCGGTGGCGCGGTCATCGCGACCGTCGCCGGCACCGGTTACCCGGTCACCGGCCTGACCCCGTCGACCACCTACACCTTCCAGGTGCGGGCCCGCGACGCAGCGGGCAACGTGTCGGGCTTGTCCAACACCGTCACGGTGACCACGCCGGTGTCCGGTGGCGGCGGCTCGACGAACCTGGCGCTGGGCCAGCCGACGACCGCCTCATCCGTGGAGAACGCCGGCACGGCGGCGGCCAAGGCCACCGACGGGAGCACCACCACCCGGTGGTCGAGCGCGTTCAGCGACCCGCAGTGGCTGCAGGTCGACCTCGGCGCCACGCACACCGTCAACCAGGTCGTCATCGCCTGGGAGACCGCCCACGCGACAGCCTTCCAGGTCCAGGTGTCCGCCGACGCGGTCACCTGGACGACCATCTACACGACCGACGCCGGCCCCGGTGGCACGCAGACCCTCAACGTCACCGGCAGCGGCCGGTACCTGCGGATCTACGGCACCGCCCGGAGCACCGGCTACGGCTACTCGATCTGGGAACTCCAGGTCTTCGGCAGCTGAGGAGGATCGCCGCGACACCCGCCCGGCCCCTGGCCGGGCGGGTGTCGCTGTCAATCGCCTGCTGTCCGGTTTTCAGTCATTCGACGATCCAGCGATCACGGATTGACGTCGATACACTTCGAACGGTTACCTCTGCTGGGGCGGTCGACCGGACGAAGGGCTTGTGGTGGCGCGGGACGGCGGCTTCAGTCAGTGGGTACCGCCTGGGCACGCCCGCCGGCAACTTGCCGACCGGCTGGCTCTCGCCCGGGCCCAGCAGACCCGCGGACATCTCGATGCCGCCCTGGGCACCCTCGTGCAGATCCTCGAAGCCGGCCGCGATCTCGGTGGGGCCACGGTGCGTACCGCATGGCGGATGCTCGCCGAGATCCACCTCGACCTCGGCCACACCGAGTACGCCCACCAACTCGCCGTCGTCCTGTTCGCCGAATGCACCCGTACCCTCGGCCCCACCCACCCGGCGACCATCCGGGGTGGCGCTCTCCTCGCCGCCACCGCGCACCAGATCGGTGACCTCGACGCCGCTGAGGCGCTGTGCCACCGGGTGCTCGCCGCCGCGGTGCCGGACGCCGCCCCGGGCCGCCGCGCTGTGCTGCTCGCCCGGGTACGGCTGGCCCTGATCGCCGCCGACCGCCAGGATCTCGGTGGCGCGGTACCCCAACTGGCCGAGGTGTTCGACCGGTTCCGGGACCGCTACGGCGACGACGACCCCGACGCGCTCCGGATCGCCGTCCGGCTGGGCGCCCTCTACGAGACGACCGGCGACCGACCGGCCGCGCGTCGGGTACTCACCCGCGCACACCACGCCGCCGCGGCCCGGCTCGACCCGGCGCACCCGGTCACCGTGCGGCTGGAGGCGCAGTTGGCCGGTGTCGAGCCGCCGATGCCCACCGCGCCCGAGGAGTTGGCCGGCCCCGGTCGGGTACGCCGCCTGCGGTTCCGCCGTAGCGGCAGGTCCCACCTTGCGGCTACGCCGGCCGAACCGGTCGCCGCCGACCGGCTCAAGCTCACTCCGTACCCCACCGTTGCCCCGGCCGGCTGGCTCGCCGAACTGAACGCGCCGAGCCCATCGGCCGTCCTGCTGCCGCCCCGGCCCGAGCTGGTCCGGTCCAGCGATCCGGCAGCCGCAGTGCCGCACCAGCGCGGGCCGAGTCAGCCGAGCGTGGCTGTCCCGCCGTCGCCGCCGCTCGATGCCGAGCGGCCTCCTGCCGCCGAGCCGGTGACCGTCACCGAGCCGCGCCCCGGTGCCGAGCCGATGGTTGGCGCTGAGCCGATGGCTGGTGCCGAGCCGGTCATCGTGGCCGAGTCGATGGCTGGTGCCGAGCCGATGGCTGGTGTGGAGCGGGCTGGTGCCGAGCCGATGGCTGGTGTCGAGTCGGTCATCGTGGCCGAGCCGATGGCCGGTGTTGAGCGGGTCGGTGCCGAGCCGATGGCTGGTGTGGAGCGGGCTGGTGTCGAGCCGGTCGGTGCCGACTCGGTGGGAGTGCCCGGCGCCGGCGTCGAGGCCCTGCCGTCCTCGGTGTGGACGGAATGGAACCGGCCGCACTCCAGTACCGTGTCCGCCCCGGGCCGGACCGAGCCGGTCGACGGCGTGCCGCAGCCGGTCGAGCCGGAGCGGGAGCCGGCAATGGGGCCGGACGAGTCGGGACGGGCGATCGACGACACCGCCGAGTTGCCGGCACTGACCATTCTGAGTCAGCTCAATCCGGACCTGGATCAGTCGACGCGGCCCGACGGTGGGGCCGACGCTTCGGCGGAGCGGCCCAGCGGGGCGGCCGATGAGCAGGGAAGACCGGCCGGCCGGGACACCGAACGGCGCGGGGCCGGACGCCGGCTGAAGCAGCCGCACTACAGCGGTCCACTGCCCGAGCAGGCCAGGGCGCGCCTGCCGGTCGCGGACGCAGACGGCTGGATCCAGCCGATCCCGGGACTGTACTTCTCGGCCACCCGCGACCAACCCGCCCGGCGCGCGAAGCCAACCAAGCCGGATCGCGCCAGCCGGCGGTCACGGCAGGGACCGGCGGCTCCGGCTCGACCGACTCCGACTCCGACTCCGACTCCGACTCCGACTCCGGCCCCGGCCCCGGCCCCGGCTCCGGCCCCGGCTCCGGCTGCGGATCCGACCCAACCGACTCCGACTCCGGCTCAACCGGTTCGGTCTACGGCTGCGACCCGACCGACTCCGACTCCGATTCAACCGGCTCGGGCTGCGGCTGCGACCCAACCGGCTCCCGCTCCGGCCCCGGTTCCGGCTCGACCGGCACCGGCAGGTGCTACCGCTGCGGCTCCGGCCCGACCCACACCGGCCCGTCCGGCCCCGGCTCGATCCACGCCGGCCCGCCCGTCCCCGTCCCCGGCCCCAGCTCCGGCTCGCCCGGCTGCCGCCCGCCCGGCTCGGACTCGACCGGCTGCGGCCCCGGCGAGGGAGCGCGCCCAGTCGGGTACCCCCGGGAATGTCGCGGTCCGGCGGCGGCACGTGGCGCTGCCGTTGTGGGGATTGTTGGCGCTCGCGCTGATCGCGGCCGGCCTGGTGGTCGACCTGCACATCCGCAACGGCCGGGACACGGTGCTGCCGGCCCTGGTCACGGCCGCGCCCAGCGGCGTCCTGGCGACCGGGCAGGTGACCGCACGGGATGTCACGGTACGGGCCGGGGCGACCCCGGATGTGGTGATCGTGAGCTGGAGCGACCCGTCCGGCGGCACGGCCATCCCGATCGTGGCGCTGTCCACCGGCAGCGGGCAGGCAGTGGTGGTGGCGACGCTGCGGCCGGGTACCACCTTCTTCTCGCGCAGCGGCCTCGAGCCGGCGACGGACTACTGCGCCGCGGTCGCGCTCTACTCCGGCCCCGCCGACCCCGGCGTCGTCGGCACCCGCGCCTGCCTCCACCGCGGCTGACACCGCGCTGCCCGGCGCGGCGGACGATCCAGGCCGCCGGCCCGCCGGCCCCGCCGGCCCCGCCGGGCTGCTGAGCGAGATTTGTCGGTGGACGCCCGCCGACTAGGGTCATCGCGTGCCGCACGGCGCGATGCCCACGGGGGCGCGCTCGCCGGGTGGCGGGGAACGGAGGGAGTGGTGACCAGCGGGGCTGGGTTTTCGTTGCTGCTCATCGGTGGCCGGTCGGGAGTCGGCAAGTCGTCGGTCGGCTGGGAGGTGTCGGCCCAGTTGCGGACGGCGGCCGTGGCGCACTGCCTTCTTGAGGGAGACTTTCTGGACCAGGCGCACCCGGCGCCGCCCGATGACCCGAACCGTACCGAGCTCACCAGAAGGAACCTGACCGCCGTGTGGCGCAACTTCGCCGAACTCGGCTACCGGCGGCTGATCTACACCAACACGGTGAGCGTCCTGGAGTCCGAACTCGTCGTGGGGGCGATGGGCGGGAACGTCACCACGACCGGGGTGCTGCTCACCGCCGCAGACGAGATCGCGAATCAGCGGCTCAGCGGGCGGGAGATCGGCAGCGAGTACGCGGCGCACGTGGCGAGAGGCACGGCAGCGGCGCGGCATCTGGCGACCGCCGCGCCGGCGTGGGTGGTCCGCGTGCCGACCGACGGCCGTAGCGTCGTCGAGGTCGCCACGGAGGTGATCGGCCTCACCGGGTGGGCAGGATGATCACTTCGCCGGGGCGGTGTGGTCGAGCAGCGCCGCGATGAAGGTTTCCCACACCTGGCGGGGCAGGTCGTGGCCGGCGCCGGGCAGGATCACCAGCCGGGCACCGGGGATCGCGTCGCGCAGCGCCGCACCGTGCGCCGGTGGCAGCAGTGGGTCGTGGTCGCCGTGCAGCACCAGGGTGCGGACCTGGATCTCGGCGAAGCCGCCACCCTTGGGGCCGTCGAAGTCGATCGCGTAGTGGTTGCCGAGCATGGCGGCGACACTGCGGGTCCGGGCCACATCCCGGCGTACGAACTCCCGGGTGGCCGCCTCGTCGAAGTAGGGCGAGCCGCCGGAGTAGGCGCGGACCGAGGCGACCACGTACTCGACCACAGCGGCCGGGTCGTCGGGGTCCGGTGCGGCCGGACGGTTCGCGGACAACTGCGGTGACGGTGGCGGCAGGTCGTCCGCGCCGGTGGAGCCGCTGACGAAGGTCAGCGAGGCCAGCCGGTCCGGATGGTCGACACCGAGGATCAGCCCGATGCCGCCGGCCATCGACTGGCATACCACGTGGGCACGATTGATGCCGAGCGCGTCGAGGATGCCCAGCGCGTCGGCGGCCAGGTCGGTGAAGGAGTACCCCGGCGCCCCGGGCGGGAAGCTGGTGGAACGGCCGGTGTCCCGGTTGTCGTAGCGGATGACGTACCGGTCGGCGGCGGCCAGCCGTTCACACAGCTCGGTGTCCCACCACAGCAGCGAAGCGGCCGCCCCGTTGATGAGCAGGATCGCCGGGTCGGCCGCGGTGCCGAAGGTCTGCGTACACAGCTCAATGCCGTTGACCGGCAGCAGCCGCTCGTCGGCGGCGGATGAACTCGTCATTGCCCCACGCTAGAGCCGATTGCCTGTCTCAGCCCGCCTGGTGGGCGATCTGGATCAGGTTGCCGCAGGTGTCGTCGAGCACTGCCGTGGTCACCGGCCCCATCTCCGCGGGCTCCTGGGTGAAGTTCACCCCGAGCCCGCGCAGCCGCTCGTACTCGGCCCGGACGTCGTCGACGGCGAAGGACGTGAACGGGATGCCGTCGGCGACCAGCGCGTCCTTGAACGGCTTGGCTGCCGGGTGTTCGTCGGGTTCGAGGAGGAGTTCGGTGCCGTCCGGATCTCCGGGGGACACCACCGTGATCCACCGGTGCTCGCCCAGCGGAATGTTGTGCTTCTCCTGGAAGCCGAGGACCTCGGTGTAGAACCGCAGCGCCTTCGCCTGGTCGTCAACGAGCACACTGGTCAGGTTGATCCTCATCGCGTTTCCCTCCCGTCCTGCTTGAGCCAACGCTCGACGATCGGTTCGAGCGGCGTGGTGTTGAGGTAGTGGAACTTGTACCGGCCCTCGCGGCGGGTCTCGACCAGGCCCGCGGTCGCCAGGATGTCGAGGTGCTGCGAGATCGCCTGCCGTGACGAGCCGAGTCCGTGCCTGGTCGCCAGGCGCGCGCAGATCTCGAAGAGCGTCTGTCCGTTGCGGTCGGTCAACTCGTCGAGGATCGCGCGGCGGGTCGGGTCGGCCAGGGCCTTGAAGACGTCGCCCACATCAGCACATTAGGCAAGCAGCTACTTGCCTGTCAATCTGCCACGCCGCGACTCCAGTGGGCCGTCGGCGTACCCGTCCAGTAACTGAGAGTCGAAGCTGTTCGGAGGTTTGAGAGGTCCGGAGAACACTAGCCATGTAGATAGTAGCCATGTACTGTATGAGCCGTGAGTGCGATGAGTCCGACGCCGGGGTTCCTGATCTGGCGGCTGTCCATGAAGTTGCGGGTGGCCATCGACCGGGCGCTGGCGCCACTCGGCCTCACCCACGCGCAGTACTCACTGCTCGCCTCGCTGTCCGGCATGTCCCGCACCGGACACCGCCCCAGCCAACGGGAACTGGCCGACCGCACCGGCCTGGAACCGCTCTACGTCTCCAAACTGGCCCGCGCGCTGGAGGCGGCCGGCTTCGTGACCCGCACCACCGACCCGCACGACAGCCGCGCCGTGCAGTTGGCCCTCACCGCCGAGGGCAGCGCGGTCACCAGCCGCGCCATCGTCATCGTGCACGACCTGCAGGTCCGCCTGCTGGCACCGCTCGGCGGCCTGGACAGCAAGCGCGGCAAGCAGTTCATGCACGAACTGCAGACCCTGCTCGACGTAGGACTCGACAACCGGAACGGGGAATGACATGACCAGCACACCGACACTCAACGGACAGGTGCTCGGCCAGGCCGAGCGGGCCACCCGCGCGCTCCTGGAGAAGCTGTTGGCCGGCACCGGATCCACCTTCGCGCAGTGGGTCTCGGTCAACGGCACCGCCACCGCCGGCGGCACCGTCCCGCGCGCGGCGCTGGCCCGGCAGATGGTCAACGGGCTCAAGCTCAGCGAGCAGGTCGTGGCCGCGGAGATCGACGGCGCGCTCGCCGCCGGACTGCTCGCGGCCGACGCCGACTCGCTGGCGCTGACCACCGCCGGGCGCGAGCGCTGGGAAGAGGTCAGCGCCGGCATCGCCACCATCACCGCGCAGCTCTACGGCGACCTGCCTGCCGAGGATCTGGCCACCGCCGGCCGGGTACTCGCCATCGTCACCGAGCGCGCCAACGCCCAACTCGCCGCCTGAGCACCACACCCGGGCCTCCGGTCAACCCGACCCGAGGCCCGGGGGTGGCCGCTCTCAGGTCCACAGGACCTCGGGACGTCCGTCAGGCGGTCGTCAGGAGATTCGTGTCGAGTCCGTGGCGTTCTGGCGGGCGGCGCGGCCGGCCGGGTACAGGCCGGTGACCGTGCCGATGGCGAGCGCCGCGACGAGTCCGCCCCGCACCCCGGTCGCCGGCGCCACGGTCTGCCAGCCGCGCGCCGTCGCCGGACGCGCCCGGGTGCGCCGGCACCGACCTGCGCGGTCAGGATCCGACGGACCAGTGTCGTCGGCGGGCAGGATGGGGGTATGCGCCTGGTATCGCTGCTGCCGTCGGCCACTGAGATCGTCTACGCCCTCGGGCTCGGGGACGACCTGGTCGGTGTCACCTTCGAGTGCGACGAACCGGCGTACGCGCGGACCGACAAGACCGTCGTGGTCGGCGGGCGGGACACCCGGGGGATGAGCCCCGCCGAGATCGACGCGTACGTACGCGGCCGGTTCGCGGCCGGGGACGACCTCTACACGCTGCACGCCGGGGCGCTCGCCGGGCTGTGCCCGGAACTCATCCTCACCCAGGACCTGTGCCGGGTCTGCGCGCTCCCGTCCGGCCAGGTCTCCGCCGCACTGGACCACCTCGGGTGCAGCGCGGACGTCCTCAGCCTCGACCCGCACACCCTCGCGGAGGTGCTGGACAGCATCCTCGCGGTGGGCGAACGTACCGGCGTGACCGAGCGGGCCCGGATCCTCGTCGACGGGCTGCGCGCCAGGCTGGACGCGGTGGCCGTCGCGGTCGCCGGCCGGCCCCGGCCCCGGGTCGCCGTGGTGGAGTGGGTGGACCCGCCGTTCCCGGGCGGGCACTGGGTACCCGACCTCGTCGAGGCGGCCGGTGGGAGTGCTGTCGCGGCCCGGCCCGGCGCCCGATCGGTACCCACCAGCTGGGCCGAGTTCGCCGCCGCCGCACCGGACCTGGTACTGGTCGCGCCGTGCGGGTACCACCTGGACGGCGCGGTGCAGCAGGCGCGCGCCGTGGCGGCCGAGCTGCCGGGTACCCCCGTCTGGGCGATCGACGCCGACGGCCTGGTGGTGCGCCCCGGACCGCGCCTGGTCACCGGCGTCGAAGCCATCGCCGCCCTGCTGCACCCGGGCGCGCTCCCGGACCCACCGAACGGCGTCACCGCCCGGGTCGCCTGAGGCCCGCGGCGGTTTCAGCGACGGCCGTACGGGCTTGACGGCGATAGGGATAACCGTTAGACATAGGGCTAACGGTTATAGGGGGTCCGATGCAGCAGGAAGTTGTGCTCGCGATGCTGGCCAAGGAGCCCTCGCACGGCTACCAGCTGCGCGCCCGGCTGCGCGACGCGCTCGGCCCGCTCGGCGACGCGATGAACGCCGGGCAGGTCTACGTCACGCTGACCCGGCTGGAAAAGGCCGGTCTGGTAGCGGTCGAGAAGTCCGTGGACGGCGCCGACGCCTCGGATCGCAAGGTCTACGCGCTCACCCCCGACGGCCAACAGCGGGTCGCCGAGTGGATCGCCGAGGTGAGCTGGCCGAAGCCCGACCTTGCGGAGTTCCACCTCAAGCTGATCGCGGCCGCGTCGGCAGGGCTGGCCGACCCGCTCACCATCGTCGACACCCAGCGCCGCGAGCTGCTGCGCCGGCTGCGTGACGCCCAGCGCGCCGCGATGGCCGAGCCGGACCGCTCGAACGCTGCGCTGCTGCTGGAGGGCATCGTGCTCCGGCTCCAGGCGGACCTGCGCTGGCTCGAGGCATGTGAGAAGAACTGGACCCACCGAAGGAGTGGATCGTGAACGAGGCCGCCGACCCGCCCGTACTACGCGCCCGCGGGCTGCGAAAGGAGTACGGCAAGGGCGATGGGCTGGTGCGCGCCGTTGACGGGGTCGATCTCGACGTCGGCGCGGGAGAGACGGTGGCGATCATGGGACCCAGCGGCTGCGGGAAGTCCACGCTGCTGCACCTGCTCGGCGGGCTGGACCGGCCCTCGGGCGGCGAGGTGCTGTTGAACAGCCGTCGTATCGACAACCTCAGCGAGAAGGCCCTGGCCCGGATCCGCCGGACCGACGTCAGCTACGTATTCCAGTCCTTCCACCTGATGGCGGAGCTCACCGCCGTGGAGAACGTCGAGCTGCCGGCGCTGCTGGCCGGACGCTCACCGCGGGCCGCCCGACGGCGTGCCGGAGAACTGCTGGATCAGCTCGACCTCGCCGACCGGGCGCGTTTCCTGCCTTCCGCGCTCTCCGGTGGCCAACGGCAGCGGGTCGCGGTGGCCCGCGCGTTGAGCAACGAGCCGTTGGTCGTCTTCGCCGACGAACCGACCGGAAACCTCGACAGCGCCGCCACCCTGGACGTCCTGCGGCTCTTCGAGCAACTGCACGGGTCCGGTCAGACGCTGGTTATCGTCACCCACGACGCGCGGATCGCGGCCACCGCGGACCGGATGTTCTCGATGCGCGACGGCGCGCTCGTGGACGAGACCAGGTTGACCGGTGGCACCACCGGGCAGCTGGGCGCGCTCGTCGGACTGGAGGGCTGACCGCGATGGGTCGCATCCTGGTCGTGGTCCGCCTGGCCCTGCGGGACCTGCGGCGGCGCCGCACCGAGGCCGCGCTGCTGTGGATCGCCATCCTGGCGGCCACCACGACCCTGACGCTCGGGCTCGTCGTGCGGGACGCGGCCAGTGGCCCGTACGAGAGCACCCGGGCGGCGACCAGGGGACCCGACGTGGTCGCCGGCACGGGCCCGTTCGCGGATGTCGCCGACCTTGAGAAGCTGGCCGCCGCCTCCGGCGTCACCGCGCACAGTGGACCGTACCCCGTCCTCGCGGGGAAACTGGAGACCTCCGGCCGGACCTCGGACGTGCAGGTCGAGGGGCGGGACGCCTCGACCGCCACAGTCGACCAGCCCGAGGTGACGCAGGGCAACTGGGTCACCGGCGGCGGCATGGTGCTCGAAGCCGCCTTCGCCAACTCCTCCGACGTGCACGTCGGCGACTCGGTCAGCCTGGGCGGCAGGTCGTTCAGGGTGGTCGGCCTGGCGGTCACCGCCGCCATGGCCCCCTATCCGGGATCGTCCTGCCTCGTCGTGATCGATTGCGTCAACGGCGACATCACGAAGGACCGGGATCTGCCCGCCGCGTTCCTGCACAACCCCGGGCTGGTCTGGCTCACCCAGGCGGACGTGCGCAGCCTCGCCACCACCCCGGACTCCCTGTCGTATGTGCTGAACCTGAAGCTCGCCAGCCCCGACGGGGCAGCGGCGTTCGTCGACGCGAACAGCGGCGCCATGCTGCCGATGCAGACCTGGACGGACATCCTCGCCGACGCGACCGAGGTTGCCGCGGACTCCCGGATCCTGCTGCTGATCGGCGCCTGGCTGCTCGGTCTGCTCGCCGTGGCCGGTCTCTCGGTTCTGGTCGGCGGCCGGATGGCCGATCAGACCCGGCGCGTCGGACTCCTCAAGGCAGTCGGCGGCACCCCGGGCCTGGTCGCTGCCGTGCTGCTCGCGGAGTATCTCCTGGTGGCCGCCGTCGCAGCGGCAGCCGGACTGGCGATCGGGGCGCTGACCGCTCCGCTACTCACCGAGTCGAGCGCGGGCCTCATCGGCAGCGTCGGGACGCCGTCGTTGACGTGGTCCACGGTCGCGCTGGTGACCGCGGTGGCCCTCGCAGTCGCAGTGCTCGCGACCACCGTCCCGGCCATCCGCGGCGCCCGCCGCAGTACCGTCAGCGCACTGGCCGACGCGGCCCGCCCACCCCACCGCACCGACTGGCTGATCGCACTCTCGGCGCGACTTCCGGTCCCGCTGCTTCTTGCCCTGCGGGTCGCCGCCCGCCGGCCGCGCCGAGCCGTGCTTGCCGTCGTCAGCATCGCGGTCACGATCAGCGGGATCTACCTCCTCCTGGTCCTCAACGCCTTCCTCAGCCGACAGCCGGCCGTCCGCGCATACAGCGAGGCTCAGCTGACCGTGCTGCGGCACGTGTTACTCGTCTGGACGGTCATCCTGCTCTGTCTGGCAGCGGTGAACACCGTCGTCATCACCTGGACGACGGTGCTCGACAACCGACACGCCTCGGCAGTGGCGCGCGCCCTCGGGGCGACCCCGCAGGAGGTGACCATCGCCCTGGCGACCGCGCAGGTGCTGCCCGCCCTCATCGGCGCGGTCCTGGGCGTCTTCCCGGGCGGCTACCTGCTGCTTACCGCCATCATCACGATCACCGGCGGCAGCAGCGACAGGGCCACGCTTCCCGTGCCCTGGCAGCTGACTGCCGTTATCCTGGCCACCGTGCTGGTGGTGGCGACGCTCACCGCCGTCCCCGCCCACCTCGGCGGCCGCCGTCCCGTGGCCGAGGCGCTCTGAGTCGAACTCGCCTGGTCCGTCCCACCCCCTGAGCGCCTGGCCGGATCTCCGGGGCCGGCAGTAGCGGGCCTGAGAATGCCTGACTATTGTCAGGTATATGGACGTGGAGCTGATCTCCGCGGTGCGGCGGTTCAACCGGACCGTCACGCAGCGGGTGGGTGCGCTGGACGACGGGTACATGGCGCGCGGACGGCCGCTCGCGCAGGCCCGGCTGCTGTGGGAGATCGGCCCGGACGGCGCGGAGGTCGCCGCCCTGCGGGCCCGGCTGGGCCTGGACTCCGGCTACCTCAGCCGGCTGCTGCGCACCCTCGAAGGCGACGGGCTGATCGCCGTCGGCCCGGCCGACCCGATCGGCGGCGACGCCCGGGTCCGGGCCGCCACGCTCACCCGGGCCGGCCGCGCCGAATGGGCCGAGCTCGACCAGCGCTCCGACGAGCTGGCCGCCGCGATCCTCGGACCCCTCACCGAGCAGCGCCGGGACCGGCTGGTCACGGCGATGGCCGAGGTGGAGCGGCTGCTGATGGCCTCCATGGTGGACATCGGGCCCTGCCCGCCGGGCGATCCACGGGCCCGGGCATGTGTGCGGGCGTACGCCCGGGAACTCGGGCGCCGCGTCGACGGCGGGTTCGACCCGGCGCTCAGCAAGCCGCTCCGCGACGAGGAACTCACCCCGCCGGCCGGGGTTTTCCTGGTCGCCAGCCTGAACGGCGAACCGGTCGGCTGCGGCGGGGTCAAGCTGCACCCGGGCGCGCCAGCCGAGATCAAACGGGTCTGGGTGGCCGACAGCGTGCGCGGCCTCGGCGTCGGGCGCCGGCTGCTGAGCGAGCTGGAGCGCTACGCCGCCCAGCGCGGCTGGGGCTCCGTTCGGCTGGACACCAACCGCGCCCTCACCGAGGCCATCGCGCTGTACCGCTCGGCCGGGTACCGCGAGGTTGAGGCGTACAACACCGAGCACTACGCCGACCACTGGTTCGAAAAGGACCTCACCGTGGCCGGGCGCTGAGACCGCCAGCAGTCAGCTGCGGGCGGGCTGGAAGCCGGCGAGGATGGTCGCCAGCTGCGGGCCGGCGTCCGCCCACTGCGCGTCGGGGGTGCTGAAGTAGATGGAGTACGCCTGGTCCGGTGCGGTGATGAAGCCCCGGTTGAGCACGTGCGTCGGGGTGCCGTTCAGGGTGTAGATGAACTCCCAGTCGGCCGCCTTGTCCCAGTACGACACCTCCTTCAGCCGTACCCGGTGGTAGTCCTGGTAGCCGTCCCTACGCGCCTTCTCGTTGTTCTCCCAGTCGGCGACCGGATCCGGCTTCGGCTGCCGGCTCTGGTCGATGAGCAGCAGCCGGGCGCGGTCCGGCGAGCGCCACAGCGCCCGACCTTCCGAGTCGTGTCCGGCCGTCCACCCGTCGGGCACCGGCACGTGGAAGCCGGTGCCGTCGTCGCGCATCGACCAGCCGGCGGGCAGGGTGAAGCCGCCGGCGCTCGGGCTCGGGCTCGGGTCCGCTGAGGACGCCGACGCGCTCGGCGTCGCGGCGGCCGAACTCGGCCGAGTCGAGCCGGGCACTGACGAGGATGTCTGGGTCGGGGAGCCGGCGCCGCCATCGTGGTCGCCGACGAGCGGCGTGATCAGCAGCACCAGGGCCAGCACGCAGAGGCCGGCCACCACCACGATGCCGCCGACGACGGCCGGCCGGGCGAGGCCACCCCGGGCAGCGCCCGGCGAAGCGATGCCACCCGTGACGGGCGCGGGGGGAGCGGTGCCACCCGCGGGGGGAGCGGTGCCACCCGTGACGGGCGCGGGAGCCGGGGAGTGGGCGGGAGCCGGCGATTGGACGGCCGGCTGGTCCACCGCTGTCGCGGCGGCGATGACCGGCTGGACGGCGGTCGGCGCTGTGCGGGGCGCGGGTACCGCAGGGTGCTCGCCGGATCCGGACCACAGCACGGCGTTCTCGCGATCCGGTGCCCCACCGGCTGGACACCTTACGCAGCAACCGTTCCGTCTCGGTCGCGGTCAGCCGCTTCGCCGGGTCCTTGCGCAGCAGTCCGGTCAGCACGCCCTTGAGCGCCCCGGCACGCCGGGGAGTGGGTACCGGCTCGGAGGCGAGTGCGGTGAGCGTGGCGATCGCGGTCGGGCGCGGGTACGGCGGGTGGCCCTCGACGGCGGCGTACAGGGTCGCGCCGAGTGACCACAGGTCCGACGGGGTACCCGCGGTGCCGTTCATGGCCCGCTCCGGCGCCATGAACGCGGGCGAGCCGAACATCTGCTGCCCCGTCTGGGTGACCCGCGGGTCGCCGGGGACGGTGGCCAACCCGAAGTCGGTGAGCACCACCCGGCCGTCGTCGGCGAGCAGCACGTTGGCCGGCTTGACGTCGCGGTGCACGACGCCTTCCCGGTGCCCGGCCGCCAGCGCGGCCAGCACACCGAGCCCGATCCGGGCCACCGTGGCCACCGGCAGTGGACCGTCGGCGTCCAGTGCCTGCTGCAGGGACCGGCCGGTGACGAGTTCCATGACGAGCCACGGATCGCCGTCGTCCGGGCGTACCACGTCAAAGATCTTGACTGCGTTGGGGTGCTGCACCCGGGCCAGCGCGCGAGCCTCCCGCATCGACCGGGTCCGCATGGCCCGCTGTTCGTCGTCGGCGAGTCCGGGCGGGGGGACCAGTTCCTTGAGCGCCACGTCCCGCCCGAGCACCTCGTCCCGGGCGTGCCAGACCCGGCCCATGCCGCCCTGGCCGACCGGTCCGAGGATGCGGTACCGGCCGGCAACCACCGTCTCCTGATTCGTCGCCATCCCCGCACAGTTACCCCCACCGACGCCGGTTTACACGGTGTCGCCGGCCATCGTGACAACAGGCACGGAGCCACCCCGAAGTGGGACTAATTTCGCTTTCCGCCCGTAAGACCCGGTCAGCGCGCGAGGATGCGAAACACCGGGTCCGGCTACGGGGGTACGAGATGAATGACTGGATTCGCAGGTCGGCGGCATGACCACGTTGGCGCAGCGATTCGACGCGATACCGTCCTGGCGCGCCCCGGCCGCCGTGTCGGTGACCGCCACTGCGGCGACCGGGCTGCCGGCGCTGGACGTCGACGTGATCGGCGTCGGAGTGGACAGCGGCGGTGGCCTGCCCGACTGGGTCGGCGTCCCGGCCGACCGGGTCCGGGCGGCCGGTTTCGACGGCAACGTCGGCCAGACGCTCGCCGTCCCGGCGGCCACCGGTCCGACCGTGGTGCTCTACGGCCTGGGTGATCCGGCGCAACTGGACGCGGCCGTGGTCCGCAACGCGGCGGCCGGCTTCGCCCGCGCGCGCGGCCGGGCACGCCCGGCTGGCGGTCATCCTGCCGACCGGCGACCGGCTGGCTGCCGAGTCGGCGGCGCAGGCCGTGGTCGAGGGCGTGCTGCTGGCCCGCTACCGCTACACCGCCGTCCGGGCGGTGACCGCGGGGGTCGCGGTGACCGGCCTGACGGTGCTCACCTCGGCCGAACTGGTGACCGACGCGCAGCGCGGCGCTGACCGCGGGTCGGCCTATGCCGGCGCCGCGGCACTGGCCCGGGATCTGGCCAACGCGCCGCCGGGGCTGCTGACCGCCGAGCGGATCGCCGACTGCGCGCAGGAACTGGCCGGCGCAGTCGGGTCTGGCCATCGAGGTCTTCGACAAGGACGCTCTGGTGGAGCTCGGCTGCGGCGGCCTGCTCGGGGTGAACGCCGGCAGCGCCGATCCGCCCCGGATGGTGAAGCTGCGCTACCAGCCGCCCGGCGCCGCCGCCGACAGCCCTCGGCTGACGCTGGTCGGCAAGGGCATCATGTACGACTCCGGCGGCATCGCCCTCAAGCCCGCGGACGCCGTCCACGCGACGATGAAGAACGACATGTCCGGCGCCGGCGCGATCCTCGCCGCGATGGCGGTCCTGCGCCAACTCGGCTGCCCGGTCGCCGTGACCGGCTACCTGATGTGCACCGACAACATGCCCTCCGGCTCGGCCACCAAGCTCGGCGACGTGCTGGTGATGCGGGGCGGGATGACCGTCGAGGTGGTCAACACCGACGCCGAGGGGCGGCTGGTGATGGCCGACGCGCTGGTACTGGCGACCGAGGAGCCGACCGACGCGATCGTGGACATCGCCACCCTGACCGGGGCCTGCATGCGGGCACTGGGTACCCAGATCGCCGGGGTGCTGGGCAACGACCAGGCGCTGATCGGGCAGGTGAGCGCGGCGGCCGACCGGGTGGACGAGCCGGTCTGGCAGTTGCCGCTGGCCGGCCGCTACCGCGCCGAACTCGACTCCACCGTCGCCGACATCAAGAACCTGGGCGGTGCGAACGGCGGCGCGATCCACGCCGCGCTGTTCCTCGCCGAGTTCGTCGGCGACCGCCCCTGGGCCCACCTGGACATCGCCGGCACCGCGCAGAACGAGTCGGCGACCGGCTGGCAGACGCCCGGCTGCTCCGGCTTCGGCGCCCGGCTGCTGCTGGACCTGACGATGAACTTCAAACGACCGCGACCCTAGCCGGCACGGGAATCAGGCGAACACGGACGGGGGAGCGGGGATGACGGCGGAAGCGGTCGGCAAGCGCACGCGCGGCCAGCGGGTACTGGACGGCATCGAGAAGCTGGGCAACAAGGTCCCGCACCCGGTGATGATCTTCCTCGGCCTGATCGCCCTGATCATCGTGCTCTCCGCGATCTTCGCGGCGATCGGTGTCAAGGTCACCTACGAGGTCGCCGAGCCGGTCCCGGCGGTGGCCGAGCACACCTATCCCGGGCGGTACCAACGAACCCTCGGTCGAAATCGGGGCCGAGGAGCTCTACAACCCCGATGTCGAGACGCACACCGAGACCACCAAGATCGAGAGCCTGCTGACGGCCGACGGCATCCGGTTCATCTTCACCTCGGCCGTGAAGAACTTCACCGACTTCGGCGTCGTCGGGGTGATCCTGGTGGCGATGGTCGGTGTGGGCCTCGCCGAGGAGGCCGGCCTGATCGGGGCGCTGATCCGCCGGCTGGTCAAGGTGGCGCCGAAGTGGTCACTGACCTTCATCATCGTGCTGCGTCGGCATCCTGTCCTCGATCGCCTCCGACGCCGGCTACCTGGTGCTCATCCCGCTCGGCGCGGTGGCGTTCATGAGCGTCGGCCGACATCCACTGGCCGGCCTCGCCGCCGCCTTCGCCGCGGTCGGCGGCACCTTCATGGTCAACGTGCTGATCACGCCGACCGACGGCATCATCACCGAGATCACCAACGAGGCGGTCTCGCTCGCCGACCCGACCAGGACGATCGGCCTGACCGCCAACTTCTACTTCGCGGTCGCCTCCACGGTCTTCCTCGCCTTCCTGATCACCTTCGTCACCGAGAAGATCGTCGAGCCGCGACTGGGCACCTTCACCGGCACGGTCTCCCGCACCCCCACCGACATCCCGGACGCCGACCCGCCCGAGGGCGCGAGCGACGCCGTCCGCGAGGCCCGCGGCCTGCGGCTGGCCCTCTACGGCACGCTGGTCGTCATCGCCGTGCTGGTGCTGCTCTCCGCGCCCAGTTGGGGAATCCTGCGCAATCCGGAGACCGGGAGCCTGATCGAGGACTCCCCGTTGATGGACAGCCTGATCTTCATCATCATGCTGGTCTTCCTGGTCGCCGGGGTCTGCTACGGGATCGGCGCCGGCACCCTCAGGGGCAGCGCGGCGGCGATGGCCGCCATCACCAAGACCTTCGCCGGTCTCGGCGGGCTGATCTTCATGCTGCTGGTGATCGCCCAGTTCATCGCGTACTTCAACTACACCAACATGGCCACCGTGGTGGCCGTGAAGATGGCCGACGCACTGGAGAGCGCCAACATCGGCGCGCTCTGGCTGCTGATCGGGTTCATCCTGGTCACCCTGGTGCTGGACATCATCATCCCGGGCGTCATCCCGAAGTGGGCGATCTTCGCGCCGATCTTCGTACCGCTGTTCCTGCGGCTGGGGATCGCGCCGCAGACCGTGCTCGCCGCCTACCGGATCGGTGACTCGCCGATGAACGTGGTCACCCCGCTGATGGTCTACCTGCCGTTCATCGTGCTGCTCGCGCAGAAGTACAAGAAGAAGGCCGGGGTCGGCACGGTGGTGTCGCTGATGATCCCGTACATGCTGATCATCGCGGTCGCCTGGACCCTCTTCTTCGTCCTCTGGTACCTGATCGGCATCCCGTTCGGCCCCGGCGCGCCGGTGGAGCTGGGGTAGCCGGTCACGGCAGGCGGGCGCGGGCCTGCGAGACGAACATGTCCAGGCCCAGCCGGCGGGACAGGAACGCCGCCGCCAACTGGCCCTTGACGCTGTTACCTGCCTCGTCCAGCAGCGGCGCGAAGCTGCCCAGCGCGCCCTTGCCGGGGGCCACCGTGACGATGCCACCGCCGATGCCGCTCTTGCCGGGCATCCCGACGTCGTAGAGCCAGCTCCCCGAGGTCTCGTAGAGGCCCGCCGTCGTCATCACGGCCAGCGTGCACCGGCAGCTCGCGGCGCTGACCACCGGCTCGCCGGTGACCGGGTTGAGCCCGCCGTCGGCCAGCGTCGCCCCCATCACGGCGAGGTCGCGGGCGGTGACCCGCAACGAACTCTGCCGGGTGTAGAGGTCCAGCGCCTGCGGCCGGGTCGCAGCCCAGCCGGCCATAGCTGTGCAGCAGGTACGCCAGCGCCCGGTTGCGCTGGTTGGTCTGCGACGCCGAGGCGTAGACCTCCTCGTCCAGCGGCAGCGGGTGGCCGGCGAACCGGGACAGGCCGGCGTGCAGCCACTCCCAGCGCGAGTCCGGCGTGTCGCCGGGAACCAGGCTGGTGGTGGCGAGCGCGCCCGGATTGACCATCGGGTTGGTCCGTCCGGCGTCCCCGCGCTCGACGGCCGCCGCCGAGTTGAACGGCAGGCCGGTGGCGTCCACCCCGATGGCCCGGTGCGCCCGGTCCACCCCCAGCGCGTCGCAGACCAGCGCGAAGACGAACGGCTTCGCCACACTCATCACGGTGAACCCGACATCGGCGTCGCCGACGGCGTGGGTCTGGCCGGTGACGTTCACGACGGCCAGTCCGAACAGCGCCGGATCCACCCGGCTCAGCGCCGGGTAGACCGTGGAGACCGCGCCGTCGGTGTCCACGCCACAGCGCCGGTACGCCTGCTCGACCAGCTCCGCGACCAGCGCCGCGCGGGGCAGTTCGCCGGTCGAGACGTGTGCGGGCCCGTCCGACTCGCCGGTCACGCCGACCCTCCGCTGTGCGGCGGCGGCGCGGTCACGCCGACCCTCCGCTGTGCGGCGGCGGCGCGGTCACGCCCGGCTCCTGCGCTGCGCTGCGGCGCGGTCAGCGGCTGTCCTTCTTCGCCTGGCGGCGGGCGCCGACCGCCTTCGTCCCGGCGTGCCGCTTGCGCATTGCCGGGGTACTGGCCGGCGGCCGCTGCGAGCGTTGCGCGGCAGCCACCGCCGGACCGCTGCGCAGCGCCGACCGGGGCGGGGCCAGGTTGCGCTCGGCGCGGGCCGCCTCGATCCGTTCGGCCTTCAACTCGGTCGCACTACGCCGCGCGGCGGCCGCCAGACTCCGGCTCACCCGGGCCAGCGCGTCCTCGAAGACCTCGGCCTTCTGCGCGTTGCGGGTGTTCTTCGGCGCCGCCCTGCCCCGGCCGCCGTAGGTGGACACCTTCGCGGCTGCCGCCCGTCGGTAGGACTTCGAGTACTTGTCCCGGGCCCGCCGGATCCGGGTGTGCAACTCGACCAGAGCGTCCTCGTCCAGCCCGGCGAGCTGGTCCGGCGCGGTCTCGCGGACCAGCAGGAACTCCGCCTCGGTGAGCGAGTTCAACAATGCGTTCATGACCAACCGTCCCGGCGGCCCCGGCCGCCTGAGTCACCGTGCCCGGTCGCCGGCCCAAGAGCATGCGCCCGACCTGCCATATCGGCCAAATCATACCGATCCGGACCGGCTGTCAGGCGGCCAATCGGCTGTGGGGATCCACGAACCCCGGATCCCCACAGCCATTGCCACCGTTGCGTCCGCTGCTCAGCCGACCGGCACCCGCTCGTCAACGGCCGGTGCCTGCGATCGGGCCACTGATTCTGCTCCGGCCGTGGATCCGGCGTGCGCGGTGAGCGCGGCGGTGCCCCGGCCGGACCACAGCACCCGGGCGAGAATGCCGGGGGCGAAGAGCCTGGTCGGCGGGGCCATCAGGTTGGCGACGCTCAGGAACGCCGTTCCCACCACCGGGTGCTTCTCGGCCGCGATGTGCAACTTCGCCACGTAGGCATTGAGGACATTGACCTTGGTCGAACGCGTGCCGGTGACCTCCGGATAGCGCAGATCCGCGCCGACCGCGATATCCCACGGCACGTCGATCACCTTTGCCGCCTTGCCGAAGAAACGCACGCCCAGGCGCTCGCGACCGGCCGCCAGACAATCGCGCAGCACCGCCGCCTCGGCCGCGGCCACCGTCATTCCCTGGCCGTACGCCGGATTGAAACTGCAGATCGCGTCACCGAAGGCGAGATAGCCCTCGGGAAGGCGGTCGAGGGATTCGTACCGGCGGCGGATGCTGGTCGGCAGCCGCATCTTCTTCGGCTCGGTCAGCGGCTCCAGCCGGCTGAGCAGCTCGTGCACGGCCGGCGTGGGCAGCCGGGTGGTGAACTCCAGGAAGCCGGCCGGGTCCTGCGGCGGGGCGTTGTCGGCGCCGACCCCGATCAGGGTCACCATCCAGCGGTCGCCCTCGGTCGCGATGGCCACCGCGCCGTAGGGGGTCTGCGGGGACGGGCTGACCACCGTGGCGATGAAGTCGGCGTCGCCGGAGCGGCGGCGGTACTCCCTCGACATGTAGGTCGTCGCGGCGTCGATGTGGTCCTCGGCCGGGGCGGCGTAGCCGATCTCCGCGAGCCAGGTCGGGCCACGGTTGCCACGTCCGGTCGCGTCGAGGACCAGGTCGGCCTCCAGGCGCTGCTCGTCCCCGCCGACCGGGCGTACCCGCACGCCGTTGACCCGCTGCCGGTCGTCGGTGGTGAGCAGGCCGGTGACCTCGTGCCGGTCGCGGATGCTGACGCCTGCCAGGGCGCTGACCCGCTCGCGGAGGTACCCCTCCAGACCGGCCCGGCTGACGCACAGCCCGAGCAGCCCGGAGGCGACCCGGGGGATGGGGTGGCCGTCGTTGACCCAGAAGCAGTCCTGCTGGACATCGACGGGTAGGCCACCGAGCGCGGTCAGGTCGCTGGCGAAGCCGGGGAACAGCTCCTCCAGCACCTGCCGGCCGCGGGCCAGCAGGCCGTGCGGGTGTTCACTCTGCGGCACGCCCTTGCGCGGGGTGGCGTGGGTGGGAAGCGCGTCGCGGTCGAAGACGGTGATCTTCTCGTACGATTCGCTGAGCACGCGGGCGGCGAGTAGGCCACCCATGCTTGCTCCGAGCACGATCGCGTGCCCGGATCGCTCCTTGCTGGACAAGGTTCTCTCCGATTCCATCGGTTGGGGATACCGATACGCTAGGGGCGCACCCCCGTTTTCCTGGAACGGATTAGCGGTCCGGACAATGACACTGTGCGCTCAGTCACCGAATGGTGAACCGGCAACAGCGTGATGCGGGAGTAAAGACCTCGCCCGCCCCGGTATGTCCAGAGTGGATAACTGCGAAAGGCGCCGGAACACCGAATGGAGCTCACTCGATGACCAGGTACGTGATCGGTCCGGACGCGGCGCTGCGGCTGGTGACGGTCGCACCCATCGAGGCACCGGTCTGATCCGGGGCGTCTGTTCACTTCGACGTTCTCTGTTGATCATCAGGTGCGGTCCGGGAGTTCTTGCGGGGGCGGCAAAGTACCAGGCCGGCTGCCTCGTCGGGGTGGCTGTCGCCACGTACCCCCGGAGCGTTGTCCGTGCCCCCACCCACCCCCCGGCCGCGTCGGGCCCCGGTGCGCGTCGTGCTGGCGTTGCTGCTCGCCGCCGGGCTGGTGCTGATCCCGGCCGCACCGGCGGTGGCACATCCGTTCGGTGACCCGCAGACCGTGGCCGTCGCGTCCGATCCGGCGCACCCCGAGGTCGTGCGGCTGCGCTGGCGGGTCGGCGGCACCGACGACCTGACCCTGCTCGGGGTGTCCCTCGGCATCCTGCCCCCGGACCGGGTGATGCTCGACGGCGCAGTGTTCTTCCGGGACACCGATGCGCCGGCCATCGCGGCCGCGCCGGCATTCGTCAGCTACCTGCTCACCCGGATCACCGTCGCGAGCGGCAAACGGGCCTGCGCCGGAACCGTCCAGCCGCCCGGCGACCTGGCCCGGACCGGCGCCGCCATCGACTACACCTGTCCCGGCCCGGTCGGCACGGCCACGGTCGTGGTGCGCACGCTCACCGACCTGCACCCCGCCTACCAGACGCTGGCCTCCGGCCCGGCCGGCGAGCGCGCGGTCTACCGCTCCGATCAGGACTCCCACGACTGGGTACTCGGCGACCCGCCCGCCGCCGGCAGCGCCCACCCGGGTCGCGCGGCCGCCGTCCAGCTCTCCGCCGTGCTCGGCGCCGTCCTGCTGGTCGCGGCCGGCGCGGTGCTGGTGTTGCGTCGGGTGCGACGGCGGGCGGTCGCGTGAACGCGGTCGCCCTCGCGCAGGCCGGGTCCGTCTCGGACCAGCTGCAGAACTTCGTGCACAGCCCGGGGGTACCGCCGCTGGCGTTCGCGGTCGCGTTCGCCGCCGGGGCCTGGCACGCGGTGACGCCGGGCCACGGCAAGAGCCTCGCCGCCGCGTACCTGGTCGGCTCCCGGGGCCGGGTCCGGGACGCCGCCTGGCTCGGCGGCTCGGTGGCCGCCATGCACACCATCTCGGTACTGGCGATCGGCCTGGCGTGGACCTTCCTGTCGCTGGCCGACGTGCTACGGATGCAGCAACTCACCAGCTGGCTCCAGTTGGCGGCCGGCCTGCTGGTGCTGGGCACCGGACTGGCCCTGGTCCGCCGTCACCTACGAGCGCACGGCCACAGCCATGCCCACGCGCACAGCCATGCCCACGCACACAGCCATGCCCACGCGCACAGCCACCCGCACCCGCACAGCCATGCCGACGGGGACGGTCACGGGGACCCGCGCAGCGACGGTCCTCTGCGGCGACCCGGTCTGTTGCTGCTCGGCATCTCCGGGGGGCTCACGCCGTCGCCGGCTGCCTTCCTCGTGCTCGTGACCGGACTGTTCCTCGGGCGGCCCGGGTTCGCGCTGCTGCTGGTGATGACGTTCGGCGTCGGCATGGCGGCGGTGCTGTTCGGGGTCGGCCTGCTCGCGATCGCCGGTAACTCGGTGATCGCGCGTGGCGGACCGGCGCACGGCGCGCTGCGGCTGGCCGGTCGGGTGGCGCCGGTCCTGGCGGCCACCAGCATCACGTTGTTCGGCGTCGGCATCACCGTGCTCGCCGCGGTCCACCTCGCCACTGTCAGCTAGGTCAAGCCAAGTCAGCTAAGGAGACACCCCGCATGAGGCATCGACTGGGCGTGGTCGTACGACGTGCCCGCGCCCGCTGGCTGGCGCTGGCCGTCGCGCTCGCCGTGGCCGCCACCGTCGCCACCGTTGCGGACAGCGCCGGGGCCGAGAACTCGGCGCCGCCAGCGGTCGACGGCGCACCGACGCTCAACCTGAGCAACGGCCAGGCGATCGAGGGGACCACCACGATCAACGCCGAACCGACCACCGGGGGCGACTCGGTCGCCACCCTCACCGTGGACGGCGACAAGGTCGACGCCGAGCGCACCGCCGCCACCGCGCACCTGAGCTTCGACATGGGCGGCAACGGCACCGAGGCGCGGTACCACAACTACCTCGTGGTCAACGGTCACACCGCCGAAGCCGACCGGATCTACCTGCCGGACATCGCCGGTGGCGTCCGCGCCACGCTGAGCTTTCCCGGGCTCCTGGCTGACCGCCGGCAACAACACCGTCACCGTGTACGCCGGGGCGAACTGGGTCGACACCACCAACGCCAGCGCCGTCGGCGTGCAGACGCTGCCCAACGGCGAAGGCATGCGCTGCCCCAACTACGACGACTTCTCGCTGAGCAGCATCGGCCTGGGCCTGCTCGGGGTGGTGGCCGACGCCGAGCAGAACGCGTTCAGCTACAGCTTCGGCGACGGCACCTGCGGCAGCTCCCAGCACCTGCTGACCCAGCCGCTCACCTTCGTCCTCACCGGCCAGCCGGGCAGCACCTCGGCCCTGCACGCCACGTTGGACACAACCAAGCTGTCCAACGGCGCGCACACCGTCGCCGCGAGCACCGCGTCGGGCGCGAAGACCAGCATCACCGTCGAGGTCAACAACGCCCCCGCCGGCACCGCCACCGTCACTCCCGCCGACGGCACCGTTGTCCGGGGCACCCAGCCGGTGATCGCGGCGCCGCCGACCGGCAGCGCCGCCCCGGTCGACACGCTGTCCGTCGACGCGAACCCGGCCGGCAACGCCGAGACGCTGGCGGCCGGTACCGCCACCGTCCGGTTCACCGTGCAGGCCGGTAACTCGATCGAGGCCCGGTACCACAACTACCTGCTCGTCAACGGCAACCGGGTGGACCTCGGCGGCGACTACGGGGTGGCCGGCGCCGAGGACGTCGTGCTCGCCTTCCCGACCCGGTACCTGCGGCCGGGGGACAACAGCGTTGCGCTCAGGACCGGCGACTACAACGGCACGGTCAGCGGGGTCACCTGCCCCAACCACGACGACTTCAGCATCGTGCGCACCTCGGCATCACTGGCACTGAGCACGGCGGGGACGGTCACGGCCGGTACCTCGTACCTGGTGACCACCAGCGGGGCCACCGTGACCCGGGTCGAGACGACGGCGGCCACCCTGAGCCTGGGCGACGGGACCTGCGGCGCCAACAAGGAGGCCGAGTTCCACTTCGACGTCGCGGGCGCGCCGACCACCCGTACCGTCGGCACCCTCGGCAGCGGCGGCGTCGCCCACCTCAAGCTCTTCATCGGCGGCAACGGCTCCGACTCCGGGTACGACAACCGGGTATTCATCAACGGCATCCGCTGCCGCTGGGCATCTGGGAGAAGGAGGTCGCCGACCTCTCCTTCCCGAACGAGTGGCTGGTCCCCGGCGTCAACGTCATCGAGTTCGTGGCCGGCAGCGACCACGGCAGCGCCAAGGCCGGCGGCTGCGACAACTACGACGACTACACCCTGCGCGACTTCGAACTCGCCCCGGTCGGCGCGAAGGCCACCCTGATCAGTCACGAGATCGCCGGCAACACCGTCACCATCGGCTCGGCAACCTACCCGGCCGGCTCCCCGATGCCGTCTACCATCGGTGACGGCACGTGCGGCAGCAGCTACAACGCCACCCTGGACCAAGACCGTCCTGTTCACCGTCGCCGCCCCGGACGGTTCGGCGCTGCCGGCGCTGGGCAGGCGGGCCGACGTCGACACCACCACGGTGACCGACGGTCCGCACACCATCACGGCAGCCGTCGCCGGCAAGACCGCGACCCGGCGGTTCACCGTCGACAACACCGCACCGCAGATCGCCGCCAGCGTTCCGGCCGCCGGCCAGAACCTGACCTCGACCGTGGCCCTGACGGTGCGGGTCACCGACGCCACCAGGGTCGTCGGCACGCCCACCATCACCCTCGACGCCAGGCTCGCCAGCAGGGCGACCAGATCGGCCGCGGGCTGCCGGCGGGCGCACACACCATCGCTGTCACCGCGGCCGACTCGCTCGGCAACACCGCCACCCGGGAGATCCACTTCACCAGCGCCAGCATCCCGGACGTGCCGACCGACCTCACCGCCACGCTGTCGGGCCCGAACGCCTCCTCGGCCACCCTGTCGGCGAAGATCCCGGGCGAGGACGAGGTACCCCTGACTGCGACCTTCAACCGGGCCGACATGGTGCTGCCGTCCACCGGGTACCAGGGCGAGGCGCTCGCCGTGCCGACCACTCTCGACGTCGCGCACGACGCGGCCGTCCAGGTCGACTCGCTGCGCCCGCTGGACGGCCGGACGGTGGACACGCCCTCCGGGCACAACGTGGTGTTCCAGCGCTACGACCTCACCATCGGGGCCACCACCCAGACCCCGATCCTGCGCTGGGAGGGCACCATCGACCCGGCCCGGCTGGTGGCGCTGCGGATCTGGGACCAGGCCACCGCGAAGTGGCTGGTCCTCACCAGTTCCCGGGGCCAGGCCGAGCACAGCACCGTCCTGACCGCCCCGCTCCCGGGCGGGTACGCCACCGGCGGGGCGGTGCACGTGCTGGTCACCGGCGAGGACCCGTTCGCCGACGACCTGTCGCCGCACGACTCGTCGGCGCTGGGCGACAAGGACCACTTCGAGGACCCGAACAGCTACGACTTCGCCATCGCGCACTTCACCGACACCCAGTACCTGACCGAGGGCGCGGCCGGCGGCACCTACGACGACTGGGACGGTAGGTCCGAGCCCTCGGACGTGGAGACCGCGGCCGAGCAGGCGATCTGGCAGGCGGCGTACCGCAGCGAGACACAGTGGATCGCGGACAACGCGGCCAGCCGCAAGATCGCGTACGCGGCGCACACCGGCGACGTCATCGAGAACGACTACTACGACCCGCTGGCCCGCAACGACGACGGCTCACTGGTCCGGCCGGGGCTGAACGCACAGGTCGACAAGGAGCTGGCGATCTCCTCGGAGTACCAGAAGATCCTCGACGACCACGGCGTGGTCAACCAGGTCATCGCCGGCAACCACGACGACCAGCTCGGTGCGAGACCGGACCGGATTCCCGGTTCAGCAGGACGTTCAGCGCCGACCGCTACTACCAGGTGGCGCAGTCGTGGCCGGCGGGGGACTCCTACCACGCCTGGGACGAGGTCACCAACGCCGACGGCACGGTGACCGCAGGCAAGGACAACCAGAACAACTACGTGCTGTTCTCCGCCGGTGGCCTGGACTTCGTGGCGGTCGGCCTGTCCTACGGGGTGACCCCGGCCGAGGCGAAGTGGGCCGACTCGATTTTCAAGCGGTACAAGGACCGCAACGGAATCCTGCTCTCCCACGACTACCTGAAGCCGTCGACCAACCCCGACGGGCGCGGCGCGGCGTTCTCCGACCCGGACGGCTCGGCGCTCTACAAGGAGGTCGTCGAGGACAACCCGAACGTCTTCCTGATCCTCGCCGGCCACGAGCACGGCGTGGGCATCAACCTGAAGTCGGACATCGGCGTGACCGTCTCACACAACGTCGTGGAGCTGCTCGCGGACTACCAGTTCTACACGGTGCCGGCGAGCGAACTGTGGCCCGACAAGGTCGACGCCAACGGCGACATCGACGTCAACGGAGACGGCGTGGTCGACCACAAGGCCACCGACCGGCTCCAGTTCGGTGCCAGCTTCCTGCGGCTGTTGCAGTTCAACGTTGCCAAGGCGCAGATGCACATCGACACGTACTCGCCGTTGCTGAACAACTTCGGGGCCACCGAGTACGACATCCGCCAGGACGGCAGCCAGACCAAGCCGCGGTACAACGGCTCGGAGGACAACCTGACCCTGCCGGTCGACCTGACCAGCCGCAAGACGTCCTTCGCCACCGAGTCGCTGGCGGCCTACGTGCCGGGCGGCGTGATCGGCGCCGACGAGGTGACCGCCGACGGTACCGCCACGGTGACCTGGTCGGGCCTGGCACCGGCCAGCTCGTACGCCTGGATCGTCTCGGCCCGTAGCCGCGACGGTGGCGTGGCGGTGGCCCAACCGGCGGTGTTCCGCACCGCGAAGGCCCAGCCGACGGTGACCGCGACGGCCGCCGCGGTGGACTGGGGCACCGCCGCCACGGTGACGGTACGGGTGGCGGCCGGCGCCTGGCCGGCGACCGGCACGGTGCAGCTCAAGGAGGGTGACACCGTGCGCGGCTCGACCACGCTGGTGGACGGGTCCGCGTCGTTCACCCTGCCGAAGGGGCTGGCCGTCGGCAGCCACCCGTTGACGGTCTCCTACCCGGGCAGCGACGCGTTCGAGGCGGCGCAGGGCAGCGTCACCGTCACCGTCAACGCGCCACCGCAGTGGAGCGCGTCGAAGGTCTACAACGACAAGGACACCGTCAGCTACCAGGGCAAGGTCTACCGGGCGTCCTGGTACACCCAGAACCAGAAGCCGGGCGACCCCACCGGTCCCTGGCAGGAGCTGGCGATGAACGAGGCGGGTGCCACCGTCTGGACGCCGTCGCGAATCTTCACGGCCGGCGATGTCGTGGTCCATCAGGGCAAGGTCTTCAAAGCCCGGTGGTACACCCGCAATCAGGCACCGGGTGACCCGAACGGGCCCTGGGCGGAGATCGCCCCCACCCCGCCCGACAACAGCCCGGCTGTCTGGACCCCCAGCACGGTCTACGCCGCCGGTGACCGGGTGACCTACCAGAGCCACGTCTACGAGGCCCGCTGGTGGACCCGCAACCTGGTTCCGGACAACGACCCGAACGGCGTGTGGAAACTGATCCGCTGACCACGTACCACTGCGGGCCCGTCGCCCCGACCACCGGGCGGCGGGCCCGCCGCCGTGCCGGCCCTGTCGCCGGCTACCGGTCGGCGTTGGCGGCGACACGCCCACTGTCGGATCGGTGCCGGCAGATCTCCGCCGGCACCGGCCGGGTCAGTCGGTGCCGAGACGGTCGATGATCTGGGGGTAGGTGAGGCCGGAGAGTCGGGGCAGGGTCGGCAGCAGCGCCTCCAGATCCGCCCGCAGCGCCTCGCTGCTGTGCCGGGCGAAGGTCACCGCGATGCGGTGCAGTGCGGACGGCAGCGGGGTACCGGAGACGGTACGCGGCAGGGCCAGCGTCGGCCGGTTCAGCATCCGCATGAGCAGCTGCATCAGGGCGGGGCCGCCGTTGCGGTGCCAGACTGCGGCCACCCGCCGGTTGCGCTGCACCAGCGCGGTCAGCTCGGTCTGGTGGCGCAGCCAGAAGGAGATCAGCGCCCGGCCGGTTCCCGACCGGTCCAGGTCGTCCTGGAGCTGGTGGAGCTGTGCCGGGCGGGGTACCGGGATGTGCGGCAGCCACGGCGCGACACTGGGTACCCGCAGCGGCGTCGGGTCCGCGTCGTCGGCTGCCAGCCCGGATACCAGCTCGGGCGGCACGGCCACCATCGCCGCGCCGGGGACGGTCTGCTCGACCGGGGAGGTGACCACGATGAGCTGTAGCGACTCGACCGCCTGGAACTGGGCGAGCACCGTCTCGATCGGGACCGATGCCGCCAGCGCGGTCGACGGGTCGGCGCTGAAGTGCAGGCTGACGATTTCGTTGGCGTCGTTGACGAGCGCGCTGCCCGAGTCGCCGGCCTGACTGAAGAAGACCTTGGTGCGGGCCGGCAGGTTCGGGTCCGGTCGTGCCTTGACGATGACCGCGTTGTTGATGGTGCCCAGCCCGGTCGGCACCCGCACCCCGATCGCCTGCACGGTCCCGCCGGTCAGTCCGGTGCGGGCGCCGCGCTTGCGCACGGCGTAGGTCAGCGGGGCGGCCTCGGCCGCGGTGATGGTGTGGGTACCGGCGATCGCGCCGATCTCCAGGATCTCCGCCTTCCACCGCATCCCCGGATCCAGCCGGACCAGCCCGGCGTCGCGGTTGCTGTCGAACGCGCCGCCCGCGAACCTGCCGATGATGTCGGAGCAGCATTTGGTGACGCTGTCGTTGCCGGTGGCCTGACCGACCTTGGTGACCCCGACGGTGGACCGCCGGGTGCCGGCCATTCCGGCGATGTGGAAGTTGGTCAGCGCGTACACCTTGGCCGGGTCGGCGTGGTCGACCAGGAAGCAGGCCAAGGTACCGGTGAGCGCGCCGGTCATCTCGTTTTTGATCGCGCTGCCGGGAACCAGTGGCCGGCGGCGGGCCAGATCGGTCTGGTCGATCGGGATCTCGGGCTTGCCGCGCGGCGCGGGTACCGGTCCGTGGCTCAGCTCGTGTTCGCCCATCTCCACCACGTCGGTGGGGATGCCCTCGAACTCGGCGGGGATGACCTGTTCCCGGGGCACCTCCCCGGCCGGCCGCTTGGCCGCGACGAACACCTTGAGGACCAGGTCCCCGGTGGGCTCACCGGCGCGTTCGCGGCCGCCCACCCCCACGGCGGTGACGCCCGGTATCCGGAGGAACTCGGTGGCGGCACGGTCCTTGATGGCGAACAGCTCGGCGTCTGACATGGTCGCTTCCCTCCCGGGCGGCGGAGGCCGTGGTGACAGCCTGTGCGGTAGTCACTACGCCTACCCGCCGACCGTGTCGAGGGAGCTGACCGGTAGGCGACCATCGACGCCCCACGATCCGACCCGGTCAGGTGCCCTGGAATCCGGCCGCCGTGTGCCGGACGGGCACCTCCTCGGCCGGGTGCGGCGGCTCTGGCGGGGTGCCGTCGCCGAACGGCCTGCCGCCCAGTTCCTCCCGTCCGTGCGGCTCCAGCCAGCCGGTCAACGTCGGCCCCGCCGGTACCACGCCGGTCGGGTTGATGTCGCGGTGCACCACGTAGTAGTGCCGCTTGATGTGGTCGAAGTCGATGGTGTCGCCGAATCCGGGCGTCTGGAACAGATCCCGGGCGTACGCCCACAGCACCGGCAGCTCGCTGAGCTTGCTCCGGTTGCACTTGAAGTGGTTGTGGTAGACGCAGTCGAAGCGCACCAGGGTGGTGAACAGCCGCACGTCCGCCTCGGTGATCGTGTCGCCGACCAGGTAGCGCTGGTCGGAAAGCCGCTGCGCCAACCAGTCCAGCCGGTCGAAGAGCCGATGGTAGGCGCGCTCGTAGGCGTCCTGGCTACCGGCGAAGCCGGCCCGGTAGACGCCGTTGTTCACGTCCGCGAAGACCCGGCGGTTGACGGCGTCGATCTCGCTGCGCAGCGCCTGCGGGTAGAGGTCGGGCGCGCCGGGGCGGTGGTACGCCCGCCACTCCAGCGACAGGTCCAGAGTCAGTTGGGCGAAGTCGTTGGTGACCACCTGGCCGGTCGGCACGTCGACGATCGCCGGCACGGTGATGCCCAGCGGGTAGTCCGGATCCCGGGCGAAGTACGCCTCCTGCAGGCGTTCGATGCCGAGCACCGGGTCACGCCCGTCGGGGTCCAGGTCGAAGGTCCAACTGCGCTGGTCGTGGGTGGGGCCGGCGATCCCCATTGACAGCGCGTCCTCCAGGCCCAGCAGCCGGCGCACGATGATCGCCCGGTTGGCCCAGGGACAGGCCCGGGACACGATCAGCCGGTACCGGCCCGGTTCGACCGGGTACCCGTCACGGGCGTCGACGGTGATCCGGGTGGTGATGTAGCGCTGGTCCCGGCTGTACTCGCCGCCTGGGTTGACATAGCTGGCCTTCGCATCCTCGGACATACCCCGATTGTCTCCTGATCCGGCCGGCCGCGCGCCGGATCCCCACCGCGCGCCCGCCTGGGTCGCCGCAGCGCAGGCCGTGGCCGCAGCCGCTAGCCTGGGCAGGGTGACGACCGTGCACCGGCTCTCCCGGCGGGACGCGCGCCGGATCGCGGTCCGCGCCCAACTCCTGGACCGCCCCCGGCCGGAGTCGCTGCACGAGATGGTCCGCCGGTTGACCCTGTTGCAGGTGGACCTGACCGCCGCCGTCGCGCCGAGCGCCGAACTGGTGGCGTGGAGCCGCCTCGGCCCGTCCTACGAAACCGGCGACCTGGCCACCGCGATCGACCGCCGGACGCTGATCGAGCTGCGCGGAATGCTGCGTCCCCGCGAGGACATCGCGCTCTACCGGGCGGAGATGGCGGACTGGGCGCGCGGCGACGTCAGGGGCTGGGAGGAGCGGCGCAGCGGCTGGGTACACGCCAACGACGGCTGCCGGCGCGACATCCTCGACCGGCTCGACCTCGACGGCCCGCTGCCGTCCTCAGCGTTCCCGGACACCTGCCGGGTGCCCTGGCAGTCCAGCGGCTGGAACGCCGACCGCAACGTCGGCATGATGCTCGAATCCCTGGTGCTGCGCGGTGAGGTCGCCGTCGCCGGCCGGGACGGCCGGGAACGCCTGTGGGACCTGGCCAGCCGGGTGTACCCGGACGCGGTGGTGCCCCTGGACGAGGCGGTCCGCACCCGCAACGAGCGGCGGCTGCGCTCTCTCGGCCTGGTCCGGGCGAAGGGACCGGAGTGCCCGGTGGAGCCGTCGGACGTCGGCGCCACCGGCGAGCCGGCGACCATCGACGGTGTCCGGGGCTTCTGGCGGGTCGACCCCGAGCAGCTCGGCCAGCCGTTCACCGGCCGGGCGGCGCTGCTGTCCCCGCTGGACCGGCTGGTCTTCGACCGCAAGCGGCTGACCGAGATCTTCGAGTTCGACTACAACCTGGAGATGTACAAGCCGGCAGCCAAGCGGAAGTGGGGCTACTACGCCCTGCCGATCCTCTACGGCGACCGGCTGGTCGGCAAACTCGACGCCACCGCCGACCGCAAGGGCCGGGTACTGCGGGTCGACGCGATCCACCGCGATGTCACTTTCACTACGGCAATGAGCGCCGCGGTGAATCGCGAAATCGCCGATCTCGCCCGCTGGCTCCAGCTCGACCTGGACCTGCCCGGCTGATCACGCCGCCACGAACGCCGCCGGGTCGTGGGTTGACGCTTGACGCAAGATCGCTAGCTGTATCGGCGTGGTCCTTTGCCATACAGCAGATAGAGCATCGGGCCGATGGGGAACGAAAACAGGATGATCAGCGCCCAGGTGTTGCGGTTGAAGTAGCGCAGGTCCCGGTCGTTGGTTTGAGCCAGGTCCGCCAGACATCGCCGGTCGAACCAGACGATGGGGATCACGATCGCCACTACGAGGATCAGCGCGATCGTCGCAGTGTTCATCGTCGCCTCCACTGCAGGTACGACACATGCCTGTCCGCTTGCGGTCCACCATCGCCGGGCGCCTGGAGTCCCGACAGTTTCGACAGTACACATCTGGCTGGGTACCTGCCGTCAGCCGGACGGTGCTGCCCGCGCCCGCCCGGCTGACGCCGCGTTTACTACAGGTCGGCGGCGGTGTCGTCCGGGTCGACCTTGCGGGTGTCGCGCAGCGGCAGGTACGGCTCGTCCTCGGGGTCGCGGCCGGCTTTGACGGCGCGCTGGCGCTGCAGCTCGGCGTCGAACTCGGCGCCCACCAGGATCGCCAGGTTGCTGATCCACAACCAGATCAGGAACACGATGACTGCGGCGAGACTGCCGTAGGTCTTGTCGTAGGAGCTGAAGTTGGCGACGTAGATGGCGAACCCGGCGGACGCGGCGATCCAGGCGAACACGGCGAGCAGGCTGCCCGGACTGATCCAGCGGAAGCCGCCCTGGCGAGCGTTGGGGGCCGCCCAGTAGAGGACCGCGAACAGGATGCCGATGAGTAGCGCCATGACCGGCCACTTGGCGATGTCCCACACGGTGACCGCCTGTGGCCCGATGCCGACCAGCTGGCCGAGCTGTTTGGCCAACGCCCCCGTGAGGATCACGGCCAGCGCCGCGGACGCGACGATCACCCCGGCCAGCACCGTGATACCGAGCCGAATCGGCAGCTTCTTCCAGATCGGCCGCCCCTCGGGCACGTCGTAGATGGAGTTGGCGGCCTGCATGAACGAACCCACGTACCCCGACGCCGACCACAGGGCGCCGAGCACGCCGACAATCGCCAGGATGCCGGCCGTCGACTGCTGCCCGTCCCGCAGGCTGGTCAGCGCGTTGTGCAGAATGTCCCGGGTGGGGCCGGGCGCGATCGCGGTGACGCTGTCGAGTACCACCTGGGTGTTGTGCCGGCCGGTGAGGCGAAGCAGGGTCACCGCCACCAGCAGGCCCGGGAAGATGGACAGCACCGAGTAGTAGGTCAGCGCCGCCGCCCAGACTGTCAGGCTGTCTTCGTTGACCTGCCGTACGGTCCACTTCACCGAGTGCCACAGCGACCGGATACCCAGTTCACTCGGCCGGTCCGGCCCGTCGGCCGCCGTGGGCTCGTCCGTCGCGGTGGGCTCGTCTGCCGCGGTGGGCTCGGCGGCCGTGGTCGGTTCGCTCCGCGGCGTCGATGCCTTCCCGGCCACCCGCGAATCGGGCGTCGCTGCGCTGGTCACTGATCCTCCAGGGTGTCCGCGGTGCCCCTGCGATACCCACCCTGGGCGGCGGCAACCCGTCGACGTCTGCGAAGTTTGCGCGCCGACCGGACGCGCTGCCCGGTCGGTCAGGCGCGCGGCTGCGTCACGCGGGGCGGTAGGTCCAGTGCCACGGCTCGCCGGCCACGTCCGGGAAGAAGCCGTACCGGGCGGCGTTGGCGCGCAGCCAGCTCAGCGTCTTCGCGCCGCTGCGGACGTCCACGTCGACGGCCAGGCCCCAACCGTGGTTGCTGTGTCCGGGCGCGGCCGCCAGGTTGCCCTTGCCGGCCAGGTAGAGCTGGTAGAGCTGGGACTGTTCGGCGACGTCCCGGTAGCCGCTGACCGGAGTCAGGGTGACCCCGGCGGCACGGGCGGCCGAGGCCATCCGGGTGAAGGCGGCGGCGACCGGGCGGTACAGCTGCTCGCCCGCGCCGATCGGGACCAGTTGCCCGGTCGGCAGCCGGCCGTTGCGGTACCGGTCGAGCGCGGCCGGCACGATGTCGCCGGACTTCATCGACTGCCGGGGCGGCGGCTGCGGCACGGTGGGCGCGGCGTGCCTGCGGGGCGCGGCGGTGGCCACCCGGCCCAGCGCCAGCGCCTCGATCACCGCCGTCTCGGCCAGCCCGATCGGGTGGCCGTTCAGCTTCCGCAGGAACGGGATCAGGTCGGCAGGCCGGTACCGGCCGTCCGGTCCGTCGGCCGCCGCGGCCAGGGTACGGATGCGCTGCACCAGCCGGGTGTCGAAGTCCAGGTGCCGGGCCACCATCGGCAGCCCGGTGGGGCCGGCGAGCAGTCCGAGGTACTGCACGAGTCCGGGTTCGGTCGCCCGGCCGGCCAGCCGCTTGCCGACATCGTCGAGTACCGCGGCGCTGTGCCGGACCCGGTGCGCGCTGGTGTCGATGAGCGTCTCGAACCGGCGCAATTCGGCCAGGTCGAGCACGATCCGGGTAGCGGTGGCCGGCCGGCTGGCGGCGGAGTCGCGGTGGGTGGTCGGGTGCGACGCGGTGCCGGGTCGGGTGCTCAGCACGGCTTTGCGGGCCCGGTCGAGGTACTGGCGGTAGGTGCCCTGGGTGTACGTCGACCACGGCTGCCAGTTGCTGCCGTGTCCGGAGATCTGGTACGCGTGCCGGGCGTTGGTGGCCGGCGTCAGATTCGCCTTCGCGTCCCGCTGGCCGCCGGTACCGGCCTGGGCGTTGACCGAGCGGATCTGCCACAGCCCGATCGACGGTCCCCAGGTGCCGTTCTGCAGCCCGACATCGCCCCGGGCATGGGCGTCGCCACCGGACTCGGCCAGCGCCACCGCCACCGCGATCACCCGGGCCCGACCCCGGAAACCGGCCTGGTACGCCAGCCGGGCCACGTGCGCGTCGGTCAACCGGTCAGCCGCCATCGCCGTCCCTCTCCAACCGGGTACGCACCGCGCGACGATCCGCCCGGCTCAGTACCACCTCGTCCTCGGCCACCTCGACCAGCCACCAGCCGGTACCCGCCGGCAGCCAGCGCACCTCGTCCAGTTCGTACCGCCCCGGCCCGAGCAGCCGGGCGCCGGCCAGCCGCCCGCCCCGGCCGGTCGCCAGCGCCCCGGCGACCGCCTCGGCCACCGGCCCCGGCACCCCGGCGTCGGCCAGTGCCGCCCCGGCGGCGCGACCGTCCCCCCGGGCCGCATGCCCGTCCGCCGCCTCGAACGCAGCCCGCCGCACCCCTGCCGTCCCGCCGGCACCGCCAACGCTCGGCCCGGCATCGTCGGCCAGGGTCGGGCCGGCCGCGTGCGGCAGGGCATCGTCCAGCAGTCGTTCGCGGGCACCTTCCACATCGCAGACGGCGCTGAGTCGCCACAGGTCGGGCCGGTCCTGGGCAAAGCACAGGGCCGATGCGGGCCGGCCGGCGAGCACCACCCGTCGGGTGCCGACTTCGTCGGTCCACTCGACCTCGGTCACCAGTTCGGCTTGCCGCAACGCAGTCAGCAGCGCAGCCAGTTTCGCGTCGACCACGGGTGCCGGCTCGGCCGGGCGCAGCAGCCCCCGAGCGAGCAGGCCACGGGTCGCCACCGCGTCGGCCACCAGGGCGTCGTCACCGGACCAGACGGTCTGCAGGCCGGCCGGGAGCGGGCAGTCGAGCAGTCGGGCCAGCAACGTCAACTCCTCGGCCCCGAGCACCACCTCCGCCGCCTGCTCCGGCGCAGCCGGCAGCGCAGCCGCGTTCACTGGTGTGCTCCGGCGGCGTGGTCGAGGCGGGCGGCCAGGAAGTGGATGAGTTGTTGCTGGTCGTCGAGTTCGCGTAGTCGCCGGTCGATGCTGTGCGCGAAGCGGTCCGACGCGGGCCCGCGCCAGACCCGGTGGCGTTTCGCCTGGGACAGCTCGTCGCGCACGTCGGCGAGGCGTCGACCCTCGGTACGCAGCCGGGCCGCGGCATCGCGGAGTTCCTGTGCCTGGGTACCCACCCGGTCAACCTCCGGTCTCGTCGCGGATGAACGTCATGCAGCCGTCCGGGTCCCGGGGCGTGGCGATGAGCCAGCCGTCGTCCCCGCCCGGTTCGCCGTCAGGCTCGACCGCGACCGTCCACAGTGGACCAGCGTCGACCGCCAGCACAGTGAGGCTGTGCTCGCCGTAGCTGCCCGCCCGGTGGGACAGCCAGGTCAGCCGGGCCTGATAGGTCGGCTCGATCAGCGCCGCCACGAACGACCCGTGATCGGCGGGATCCGCCCGGTCGAGTTCGCGCAGCAGCGCCCGGTAGCGCAGCCGAACCGGCCCGGCCGCCGTGGCCGCCGCCGGAGGAGTTCCGGCTGTCGCGGCGAGAGTCTCGGCCGTCGCGGGGACGGCTTCGCCGGCCGTCCCGGGCAGGGCCAACTGCGCCACCACGGCGTCGGCGAGGGTGCCCGGCAGCCAGGAGAGCCGGTGGATGCCCCGGGAGTCGCAGTCGTGCCGGGCCACCTGCCCGGACCGGGCGCACAGCACGACCGTGGCGGCCTCCCGCGCGGTCCGCCGGTGCACCCGCACCGCCAGGTCCGGCTCCAGGACGGCGGCCAGCAGCGGCCGATAGGCGGCTTCGACACTCCACTGTGGACCGCGGACGTCCAGGATGCCGCGCAACGTCAGCGGCAGCGCGAGTTGGTGGGCGAGCGCTCCCCGGCCGGCGGGCTCGACGGCGCTCAGCGGACTGTCGGACAGGCCCGGAAAGCCGGTACCCGCCAGCCCGTACGCGAGCGCGTCCAACTCACCGGCGCTGGCCAGCAGCTCGGTACTCACAGCAGGTCACCCACCTTGTGCAGCAGCGAGCCACCGGCGTGTACCGCGTCGCCGGCCACCGACCCCACCGCGTGCGTGATCGTCTTCCCCTTCGCGAACACCACGTAGTCCACCCCGTCCATCGCCATCACCCCCAGGTCCATCCCGGATGCCACCGCGTCCACGCCGAGCGCCGCCACGTCGCCGGCGACCGGGATGAACTCCAGCGCCTGCCCGCCCAGGTGCAGCACGTCCGAACTCACAGCGGTCGAGTCCCGCAACGCCTCCAGCGCTCCGCGCGGCCCGTACCCGTGCCGCTGGGTCACCATCTCCCGACCGTCGAAGTAGAGCGCGGGAATGGCCGTACCCGGAATGAGGGAGATCCCGATGCGGCGCAACCGGCCCAGACCGCGGCCGTCCCCGGCGATCCGCACCGCCCACTCGGCGCCGCGCGCGCTCGCGGCGGCGAGCCCCCGACGGGTCGCGGCGGCGGCCTTACTCAACTGCCCGTCGCGGGCGGCCAGCAGCCGGCGGGCCGCGCCGGTCGCGGTGGCCGCCGCCGCGTGCACCGCCTGCGCGGCGGCGGCCGAGTACCAGGCGACCGGGTAGCGCACCTGCCACAGCGCCCGGTCGATGCCGCCGATCCGGGTGGCCGTGCGGTAGTACTGCACGGCGGTCTTCGGCAGCGCGCTGCCGGCGATGTCCGCGCCGAACAGGTCGACCGCGGCGGCGGCCGCCCGGGAAACCTTGCGGCCCCGCCACTGCGTGCGTCCGGTGCGGGCCAACTGGCGGCGCAGCATCCGCTCGTTGTGCGCGTAGGTGACCGCGCCGCGCACCGACTTCGCGGTCCACACCGCGGCGTCGTCGCGGGCCAGCGCGGTGAGTACGCCGGCCAGCCAGCGGGCGTCCGTGCGTAGGCCCCGGCCGATGCCGGTCAACCTGGCCGCCACCGCGCCGGCCACCGCCGCCGCGTCCGGGCCCACGCCGGGCAGGTCGGCCAGGGCGGGGACGGCGGCCCGGGTGGAGTCATGCGCGTCGGCGAGCCCGGCCGCCGCCCGGTCCAGGGCGACCGCGATCTCCTGCACGTCGTCCAGGTCGAAGGCGTACCGGGCCACCGGGTTGTGGTCGAACATGGTCAGTGCCCCGCGTGCCAGGCCAGGTACAGGTCGCTGTAGTGCGCGCTGACCCGGTCGAGCTGGTCGGCCAGGTCGGTCAGCCGGGCCGCATCGGCGCGCAGGTCCGCGAGCGCCCCGTGGGTACGCTGCCGGAACCGCACCGCCGACGGCGCGCTGAACGTCGCCTTCCCCACCACCCGGTCGACCCGGCCGGCCACGTCGGCCACCCGGATCGCCGCCGAGCGCAGGATCGCCGCCTGCGTGGTCGCCGTCTGGGCGTACCCGGCGTAGCGCCGTCCGTCGATTCCACCGCCGTCACTGGGTCGCATGCGTCCAGCTTCCCGGCGGGCGGTACGCCCCTTCAATGGGAAGGGTTCACCAGATGAAGCAGACCAGGAAGTCGGCGGCGGTGAAGCCGGCCCCGACGAAGGTGGAGTACTCGCCGGTGCCTGGTACCGCCCACACCCACACCGAGCCGTTGAACAACGCGTGCAGTTCCCTGCTTTCGGCCGGGGCGGGGCCGGACGGGTTGAAGCAGCGGAACGCCTCGCCCTGGCGCTCGTAGCCGGCCGCGTTGCCGCCGTTGCCGGAGTAGTAGTAGTGCGTCGCGCTGGCACACGAGGACCAGCAGAACCGGTAGATCGGGATGAGCCCGGCCACGCCGGTCTGCCCGGCCGGGTACACGCTGCCGAGAGTGCTCTGGGAGCTCCAGCCGGCGGGTGCGCCGAGGTCGCCGGTGGTGAGGAAGTTGGCCCGGTTGGACGTAGGCCCCTTGAACCGCAGCAGCCCCGTCGCTCCCCGGGTCTGGTACACGTACCCGACCGGCGTGCCGGCCGCGACCACGGTGCCCGCTGCGATGCTCTGCCGGTGCACCTGGCCGAGGGTCGTCGTGGCCTCGGTGTCGTTCGGGGCGCAGGCGAGTGCCGCGGCTTGCAGTGCCGCACACGCTGCGCCCGGGTCCGCGCCGACCACGTTGGGCACGGTGGTGTTGGCGTTGCCGTAGTACTTCACGGTCACCGGCACGGCCGGGTCTGCGCCCGCGCCGCCGACCGGCGACTGGTCCACGATCACCCCGACCGGCTGCCCGGTGCCCACCGCCGACCCGAGGTCGATGCGCTGGCAGGTCAGCCCGGCCGCCTGCACCGCCGCGCAGCCGGGGTCCACCGGCTGGCCGGCCACCGCCGGGGTGGCCACCCGGTCCGGGTACTGGACGGTCACCGCGGAACCGGTCGCCACCTTCGCGCCGGCCGGCGGCTGCTGCGCGGTCACCAGGTTCACCGCGTCGGCCTTCGCGGCCAGCCCGGACGGCTGCCGGGCACAGGTCAGCCGCACCGTGACCAGCGTCGCGCAGGCCTGGTCGGCGGTCATCCCGGTCAGGTCCGGCACGGCGGCCGGCCCCCGGTAGAAGACGCTCACCGTGGAGCCGACCTTGACGCTCGCCCCGGACTTCGGGTCGGTGGAGAGCACCTTGTCGGTCTGGCCGGCCCCGTCCGGCACGGCCACCGGCCGGCACTTGAGCTTCAACGCGGTCAGCCGGGCGCAGGCAGCCCCCCGGTCCTGCCCGACCAGCGGCGGCACGGTCACCTTCGCCGGGGGCGGCGGGGAGGTCGGCGGGCCGGCGGTCGGCGTGCTGGTGGGTACCGGCGCGCCGGACGGGCTGGCACTTGCACTCGCGCTCGGGCTGGCGGTGGGGCTCGCGGTCGAGGAGGGGCGTGCCGTGGGCGGCGGGCTGCCGGAGACGTCGACGCCGGCGCCGCTGCCCTTGTCCACCACCGTCTGCCGACCGTCCGCCCCGACGATCACCAACTTGTCCGCGTACGGATCGTTGGCCCAGATCCGGTTGTCCCGGGCGAACAGCTCGAAGGTGGGGGAGGTGCCCGGCACCTGCGCCCTGCCGATCGCGCGCAGGCTGCCCAGGTCGAGGATGACCACCTGGCGGGCGGTGAAGTCGGGCACGTACACCCGGTTGCCGAGCAGCACCGAGCGGCCGAAGACGTGCCCCTCCCGGCCGTCCAGCCGGACCCGGCGTACCCCGCCGTCGCGCAGGTCACCGACGACGACCTCGGCGGTGGCCGGTACCGCCACCACGATCAGCGCCGGCTGCGCGCCGGCCGCGGACGGTACCCCGTCGGCGGCGGCCAGGTTCACCGTGCCCTGCCCCGACCCGAAGCCGGTGGCCGCCCCGGTGGCCGCGTTGTAGAGCACCGGCGCACCACCGGCCAGCGTCAGCACGGCGGGGTCGCCACCCGCTGCGACGTGCCGCTTCCCGCGCACCTGACCGCCGACGATCTCGTACAGGTCGCCGGACTTCGTGGCGTACCCCCACGCGGTTCCCGCCGGGTCGACCACGAGCTGGTCCACGCCCGTGGCCGGCACCTCGGCCCGGCCGGTGGCGGTCGGCTCGGAGGGCAGCAGGGTGACCCGGCCGGCGCCCGGGTCGAGCAGGTAGGTCTGCCCGCCGCCGGTGACCACCTGCACCGAACCCGGCGCGGTCGGCCGGGCGTCCACCGGCTGCGGCTCCAGCGAGTCGGTGGGCAGCCGGGTCACCTCGCCGGTGGCGTTGTTGACCACGTACACCACGCCCGAGGAGACCTGCACCACCTGGAGGGTCTGCTTGCCGGTGGCCAGCGCCTTCGCCGCCTCGGCGTCGATGCCGGCGCTGGCCGAGTTGGCGTGCGCCACCGTATGCCCTTTCTGGACATAGGCCGCGCCGTCGTCCTGGGCCACTGCCGAGGAGCGGTAGCCGGTGCCGAAGGCGACCGCGAACACCGCGCCGGCCAGACTCAGCGCCAGCAGCGCCCGCAGCAGCCGCTGCCGGTTCGGGCCGCGCAGGGCCGAGCGGTTCATGCACGCCTCCGGGATCGGTAGGTCGCGGCGCGGGTCGCGTGCGGGTGGTGCGGGGCTGAGAATATGACAGTCCGGCCGGTACGGCACGTCGCGGCCGGTGGGAAGGGCTTCCCAGAAGGGGGTACGGGGTGCTGGTGAGGGTGCTGGTCGCCGGGGTGGAGTACCTGGCGCAGCCGGGGCAGCCGGTGACCTTCGGCCGGTCCCGGGACTGCACGGTGTGCCTCGACCCGGACGACACCTCGATCTCGCGGACCACCGCCGACCTGGACTTCCGCGACGGCACCTGGTGGCTGACGAACCGCTCGGCCAGCCATCCGCTCTCGGTCGTCGACGAACTCGGGCTGCGCAGCGTGCTCGCCCCCGGCCGGCGCACCGCCATCGGCGCACCCACCCGGGTACTGGTCGACGGCGCTGCGGGCCGCCAGCACAGCATCGAGATCGCGGTACCCGCCGTCGCCCCCGACGAGTCGCCCGCCCCCGACGAGCCACCGGACATCCCCACCGGGGTACCCACGGCGACCGGGGCCGAGGTGCTGATCAGCCCCGCCGACCGGCTCGCCATGGTGGCCCTGTTCGCGGGGTACCTGCGCGACCCACCGCACTACGACCCGTACCCGAAGTCGTACGCCGCTGCCGCGGCCCGGCTCGGCTGGCCGCGGACCACCCTGGTGAAGCGGATCGAGTACCTGCGGGCCCGGCTGGACTCGGCCGGCGTGCCCAACATGACCGGCTTCAACGCGCTGGCCAACCTGGCCGAGTACGCCATCGGCCGCCGCCTGGTCACCCGCGAGGACCTCACCCTGCTCCAGGGCTGAGCCCGCACTGGGAAGGGCTTCCGATTTCCCGCCCGCCGCGCGCTGCCTAGCGTCGGATCGGTACCGGCGAACCGCCGGACACGCCCACCCGAGCAAGGGAGCACGCGATGACCGTCATCGGCGGCGAGATCGACCAACTGTACGGGCTGAAGACCGGCTTCGAGCGGCAGAGCGGCAGCGTGGACAGCCTGCTCCAGCAGCTGCGCAGCCAGCTCGGCGCGACCTACTGGAGCGGCGGCGCGGCCGACCGTTTCCGGGCCGCCTGGCACAGCGAGTACGAGCCGGCGCTCACCCACCTGTCCGCCGCGCTGCAGGACGCCGCCGTCGAGGTGGGCCGTCGGGCTGCCGCGCTGGAGCAGGTCGGCGGCTGAGTCAGCGGTGCAGCGGGAGGTCGAGCTGCGCTGTGCCGCGCCCGCGGGGACCGGCACATCGGTACTGGTCACCGCCGGTGCCGACGCCACGGTCGCGGACCTGCGGACCGCCCTGGCCACGATGTCCGGGAAGGTGTCCGGGACAGACGGCCGGGCAGGCGGATTCCGGCGTGTGGCTGGCCGGCAACCGCCTATCCGACGAGGCCCGGCTGGACGAGGTCGGCCTGCTGGTGGGCGCCCAACTGTCGCTGTACCCGCCGCCGTCCACCCCGCCCGCCCCGGCCAGCGCACCTGACGCCGCCGACGCGCGCCACGGTGCGGGTCCGGTCGGCACGGGCGGCGGGGCGGGCGCGAGCGGTGCGGGCGGGTGGGAGTTGGCGGTGGTCGGCGGAGTGCACGCGGGCGCGGCGGCCCCGCTGGGCGCCGGCCTGACGGTCGGTCGGGACCGGTGTAGCGGCCTGCACCTGGCCGACCCGGAGGTCAGCCGGTCGCACTGCGCGGTGGTACCCGGGCCGGACGCGGTGCGGTTGCGCGACAGCGGCTCGCGCAACGGGGTGAGCTGGCGCGGGTACCGGCTGGCCGACAGCGCCGACCTCGACGACGGCGACGTGTTCGGGGTCGGCGAGAGCCTGGTGGCGCTGCGCCGGATCGAGCCGGCCGATGCCGTCACGGCGGCCGACCCGGCCACCGGCACGCTGCGCTTCAACCGTCCACCCCGGCTGGCCCGCCCGACACCCCCACCGGTGCTGGCCGTGCCGGCCGCGCCCGCCGCGCCGCGCGGAGCCCGCATCCCGCTACTGGCCGCGCTCGCCCCGCTGGTCATCGCCGGGCTGGTCTACGCGCTGGCCCCGGGAGCCGGCTACTACCTCATCTTCCTGGCGCTCTCCCCGATCCTGCTGCTCGCCAACGCCGCCGCCGACCGGCGCAGCGGCCGCCGCGAACACCGCCAGGCGCTCGCCGCGCACCAGCGCGAGATCGCCACCCTCACCGCCGAACTCGACCGGCTCGCCACCGTCCAGGGCCGCCAGCTGCGCGCCGAGTACCCCGACCCGGCCGCCGTCCTGCGCACCGCCACCGCCCCCACCCACCGGCTCTACGAGCGCCGCCCCGCCGACGCCGACTTCCTCCGGCTGCGGGTCGGGCTGGCCGACGCGCCGGTCGCCGTCCGCCTCGCCGGCGACGGCGCGGACACGCTGCCGCTGCCCCGGGTACCTGCCGCGCCGGTCACCGTGGACCTGCCCGCCGTCGGGGTTCTCGGCCTCGCCGGCCGGCGGCCCAGCCTGCTGGCCGCCGCCCGTGCGGCCCTCGGCCAACTCGCCGCCCTGCACGCGCCCGACGACCTGCACCTGGTCGTGCTGACCGGCCGGGACCAGGCGACCGACTGGGAGTGGGCCGGCTGGCTGCCACACACCCTCGGCGGTAACGCCCGTCGCCGGTTCGCCGTGGACGCCGGCCAGGCCGCCGCGCGCCTGGCGGAGCTGCGGCAACTCATCGCCACCCGCCGCGACGAGCGCCGGGCCAGCCTCGGCCAGGCCGTTCCGGCCGGCGCCCGCGTGCTCGTCGTCCTCGACGGCGCCCGCCGGCTGCGCGACCTCGACGGGCTGGCTGAGATCCTGGCCGAGGGCCCGGCCTGCGGCGTCTACGCGCTGTGCCTGGACGACCAACTCGGAGACCTCCCCGACGAGTGCGGCGCGACCCTGGAGGTGACCACCGACTCCGGTACCCGGGCGCGGCTGTCCGCCCCCGGTACCGAACCGGTGGCAGAGATCCTGCTCGACGGGGTACCCGAGGCACTCGCCACCGACCTGGCGCGGGCGCTGGCCCCGGTCCGGCTGCTCGGCGGCCGGGGCGACCAGGCCGCGCTGCCCGACTCCGTGCGGCTGCTGGAGCTGACCGGCCTCGGCGACGACCCCGACCCGACGACGATCGCCCGGCGCTGGGCGGCCGGCCGCACCGAGCCGCCCCGGGTCCTGCTCGGCGTCGGCCCGGCCGGCCCGGTCCGGGTGGACCTGCGCCGCGACGGACCGCACGCGCTGATCGCCGGGACCAGCGGCGCCGGCAAGTCCGAGCTGCTGCAGACCCTGGTCGCCGAGCTGGCCCTGCGCCACCCACCGGACGCGCTGTCCCTGGTGCTGGTCGACTACAAGGGCGGCAGCGCGTTCGGCGCGTGCCGGGACCTGCCGCACTGCGCGGGCCTGGTCACCGACCTGGACGCGCACCTGGTGAACCGGGCGTTGGAGTCGCTCTCGGCCGAGCTGCGCCGCCGGGAGGCGCTGCTGGCCGCCGCCGACGCCAAGGACATCGACGACTTCCTGGCGCCGGCGGCACGCCTGCCCCGGCTGGTCATCGTGGTGGACGAGTTCGCCTCGCTGGTCGCCGAGGTACCCGACTTCGTCACCGGCGTGGTCGGCATCGGCATGCGCGGGCGCAGCCTCGGCGTGCACCTGGTGCTGGCCACCCAGCGGCCGGCCGGCGTGGTCTCCGCCGAGCTGCGCGCCAACGTCAACCTGCGTATCTGCCTGCGGGTGACCAGTGTGGAGGACAGCCGCGACGTGATCGACGCGGCCGACGCTGCCCGGCTGTCGCGGCGGCTGCCGGGGCGGGCGTACCTGCGGACCGGGCACGGTGAGCTGGCGGCGTTGCAGACCGCCCGGATCAACGCGCCCCGGCGCGGCAGCCGGCTGGCGGACCGCAGCGTCACCGTCGTCCCGCGCCCGGTCACCGAGCTGGGCGCGCCGCTGCCCGCGCCGGTACCGGACGCCGGGCACGACGGGGAGACCGACCTGTCGGTCCTGGTGACGGCGATCGGCGCGGCCGCCGAGGTGGCCGGCTGCCCGGCCGCGCCGAGCCCGTGGCTGCCGCCGCTGCCCGAGCAGGTCACCGTCGCGCAGTTGGGCTCCGGCGAGCCGAGCGGCGGGCCGGTGGCGGTGCCGATCGGGCTCGCCGACCACCCGCGCCAGCAGGTGCAGCGGCCGTACCTGCTGGACCTCGCGGCGAGCGGGCCGGTGGCGGTGGCCGGGATGGCCCGCAGCGGGCGCTCCACCCTGCTGCGTACCCTCGCCGCCGGGCTGGCCGACCGTTCCGGCCCCGCCGACGTGCACCTGTACGTGCTGGATCTGGGCAACCGGGCGCTGGCGCCACTGGCCGACCTGCCGCACACCGGGGCCTACGTGACCGGCGACGAACCGGACCGGGCCAGCCGCCTACTGTCCATGATGGACGGTGAGGTCCGCGCCCGGCAGCGCCGCTTCGCGGCCGGCGGCTACGCCGACCTGGCCGAGCAGCGCACCGGCCCCGACCCGCTGCCGTACCTGGTACTCCTGGTCGACGGCTACGAGGCGCTCGCCGCCGCCGGAGCCGACCCGGAGGCCGGTCGACGGGTGGACGCCCTGGACGGGTTGCTGCGCGCCGGACCCGCCGTCGGCGTGCTGGTGGTACTCGCCACCGACGCCTCCGGCTTCACCCACCGGCTCGCCGGCGCGGTCGCCACCCGACTCGTCCTGCGCCACGCCGACCGCGACGACCTCGCCGGCTACGGCATCGTGCCCCGGGACGCCCCCACCCACCTGCCTCCCGGCCGGGTACTGCCGGCCCCGGACGGCCCGCACCTGCAGGTCGCGCTGCTGTCACCGCAGCCCGACGGGGCCGCCCAGTCCGAGGCGGTACGCCGGCTCGCGGCGGTGCTGCGGGCCCGCTGGGACGGCACCCCGGCCGACCGGCTGCCGCGCCGCCTCGACCCGCTGCCCACCGAGATCGAGCTGGCCGAGCTGACCGTGGACCCGGCCGGCGCGGTTCGCTCCGACCGACCCGCCACCACCGGCACGGTGCCTGGTCGGGGCCGGCGGCGACCGGCTCGGCCCGGTCTACCTGGACCTCGCCGAGACCGGCACCTTCCTGGTCGCCGGCCCGGTCCGCAGCGGGCGCAGCACCGCCCTGCACACCATCGCCAGTACGCTCGCCGGCCGGTACAGCGGCGACCTGCCGGTGGTGGCGCTGTGCCCGCGCCCGTCGCCGCTGCGCGAGCTGGCCGGCGCGCCGGGGGTACTGGCGGTGCTCAACGGCGAGCAGGCGGCCGGCGAACTCGACGAACTCATCGCCACGCACGCCCGGCTGGCGGTCCTGGTGGACGACGCGGAGCTGCTCGCCGACGGCCCGGCCGGCCCGGTACTGGAGCGGTTCGGCCGGTACGCCCGTGACGACGGCAGTGTGCTGGTCGCCGCCGGTACCACCGACGAACTGCACCTGGCCCGGCACCGGGGCTGGCTGGCGGGGGTCCGGCGGGCCCGCACCGGTCTGCTGCTGACCCCCGCCTCCGGCATCGACGGCGAGCTGTTCGACCTGCGGCTGCCCCGGGCCACCGGGGCCGGCTGGCCGCCCGGCCGGGCGCTGCTGGTGGTCCGGGGCGCGGCCAGCGTGGTGCAGGTGCCGGTATCGACGGCGGTGCCGGGGTGAGCGTGCTCGGCTATGGTACGGACAGCGCGACGCCCGCCCCCGCCGTGACCTCCGCGCCGACCGGCGGCGTCCCCCGAGCGCTGGGTCGAGGCGAGGAGACGGCGACGAGCGAGGAGCGCACCGGCCCGGTCGTCGACGCCAGCGAACTGCCCACCCTGCCGCCGACCCTGCCCGCCCCGGCCGGCCGACCGCTGGGCAGCGGCTACCTGTTACTGGAGCCGGTCGGTTCCGGTGCCACCGGCCGGGTCTGGCGGGCCCGGCGCCGCGCCGACGACACGATCGTCGCGGCGAAGGTGCTGCGCGAGGAGTACGGCGGCGACCCGGACACCCGGCTGCGGTTCCTGCGGGAGAGCGCGGCGCTGCGCGCGGTCCGCCACCCGCACCTGGTCCCGGTACTCGACCTGGTGGCCGAGGGCGACACGTTGGCCATCGTGATGGACTTCGTCGACGGGGCGAACCTGCGCGCCGAACTGTCCCGGGGGCGGATCGGCCGGACCCACGCGGTGGCCGTGCTCGCGCAGCTCGCCGACGCGCTGACCGCGATCCACCGGGCCGGCATCGTGCACCGCGACGTCAAGCCGGAGAACGTACTGGTGACCTGGCGGGGTGGCCGCCCGTGGGCGCAGTTGACCGACTTCGGGCTGGCCGTGGTGGCCGGCGGCCCGGCGGTGACCCGGGCCAGCCAACTCGTCGGCACCCCGGCATACGTGGCCCCGGAGGTGGTCGCCGGCCGCCCGGTCGGTCCCGCCAGCGACGTGTACGCCCTCGGCCTGACCGGGTACGAGCTGCTCGCCGGCCGCCGCCCGTTCGCCGCCGAGCACACGGCCGCACTGCTGCGCGCGCACCTGGACGTCGAGCCGTCCCGCCCGGACGGTCTCGCCGAGCCGCTCTGGCAGCTCATCCGCCGCTGCCTGGCCAAGGAGCCGGCAGCCCGCCCGACCGCCGCCGACCTGGCCACCGCGCTGCACGCCCTCGCCGACCCGGCCGCCGCCCTCCCCGCAGACGCCCCGCTCCCACTCCCGCCCCAGCCGACCGCCGCGTGGGCTCCGGAAGGCGAATCGACATGGGGTTCAGGGAACGCGGCGGTGTCGCAGGCCGGGCTGGTATCCGGCTCGCCGGTGGTGGCGGAGCCGGGGGAGCCCGAGGAGCTGCGGACGGCCGTGGCGACCCGGCCGGCCCCGGCAGCCGAGCCCGCCGTCGCACGCCGCGCCCGTCGTTGGCCGCTGATCGTGGCGCTGGTCCTCATCGCGGTACTCGGCGCGGGCGCGGGTATCTGGGCCGGCCACCGGCACCAGCCGGTCACACCGACCCAGCCGGCGAGCACCGCGCCGCCGTACCAGCTCTACTTCCTGCCGGTCACCGCGACCGGTACCGGGCCCGGCTCGGTCAAACTGGACTTCCCGGACGCCAGCAACCTGCCGGGCTTCGACTCGTATGTGGTGTTCCGGGACAGTACCGAGATCGCCCAGGTGAGCACCGGGGTTCCGCCGTACCTGCTGCCCGACGTGGACCGGCAGACCCAGCACTGCTACCGGGTGGCCGCGCTCGTCGCCTCCAGCCAACCCACCCCGCCCGCGCCGAAACCGGCCTGCCTGACCGCCTGACCCCCGACGAACACTGCACCGCACCAGGGAGACGCACGATGAGTGAGCCCGTCCGGTACCCCGACCCGGGCCTGTCAGCCGATCCGGCCGGGTACACCGATCCGGTCGCATACTTCGGCGCCACCTACGCGGCGGTGCGGACCAGCGTCGAGGGCGCGCTGCGGGGCAAGCCGGAGGTGGTCCGGCTGGCGCTGACCGCGCTGTTCGCCGGCGGTCACCTGCTGGTCGAGGACGTGCCCGGGGTGGGCAAGACGACGCTGGCCAAGGCGATCGCCGGCAGCTTCGACGCCAGCTGGCACCGCATCCAGTTCACCCCCGACCTGCTGCCCTCCGACATCACCGGCACCAGCGTGTACGACCCCCGCACCGCCACCTTCGACTTCCGGCCGGGGCCGGTCTTCGCCCACCTGGTGCTCGCCGACGAGATCAACCGGGCATCGCCGAAGACCCAGTCGGCGCTGCTGGAGGTGATGGAGGAGCAGCAGGTCACCGTGGACGGCCGGGCATACCCGGTACCGCTGCCGTTCTGCGTGCTGGCCACCCAGAACCCGGTCGACCTGGAGGGCACCTACCGGCTGCCGGAGGCGCAGGTGGACCGGTTCGCGCTGCGGGTCGCCGTCGGCTACCCGGACCTGGCGGCGGAGACCGCGATCCTCACCGACCGGGCCGGCAACGGTGCGCCCGCCCCGATCACCCCGGTCGCCACCGTCGCGCAGATCCGCTGGATGCGCGAGTACGCCGGCCGGGTGCACGTCTCCACGGCGGTCGCCGGCTACATCGCCGCCCTGACTCAGGGCACCCGCACCCGGCGGGAGCTGCGGCTGGGCGCGAGTCCCCGGGGCAGCCTCGCGCTGCTGGCCGCCGCACAGGTCTGGGCGGCTGCGGAGGGGCGCGGATACGTCACCCCCGACGACGTCCGGGCGGTCGTCGGCCCGGTGCTCGAACACCGGCTGCTGCTGGACCCGGAGGCGGAGATCCATGGAGTACGCGCGGCCGACGTGCTGGCCGAGGTGGTGGCCTCGGTACCGGTCCCGGCGCTGGACTCGGTGTGAGACCGACCGGCACCGGCTGGGCCACCGCCGCCGGTGCGGTGCTGCTGCTCGCCACCGGCCTGGCCCTGCGCTACCCACCACTGGTCGCGCTGGGCGTGGCCGGGATCGCCGCGCTGCTGTTCGCGGCCGGGTACCTGACCGTGCGGCCGGGCCTGGACGTGCGGCGCAGCGTGACCCCGGACCGGGTCACCGTCGGCGGGTCGGCCAACGGTCGACTGATCGTCACCAACACCGGGCGGATCGCCGCGCACCGCTTCGAAGCCGTCGAGTCCGTGGACGGGGTGCCACTGCCCATCCCGGTGCCGCCGCTGTCGCCCGGCGAGACCCGCGCCCTGCACTACCCGGTGCTGGCCGGCTACCGGGGGCTGCTGCGGCTGGGCCCGGTGGTGCTGCGCCGGGTCGACCCGTTGGGCCTGCTGCGGCGCGGCATACCGCTGGCCGGTCGTGAACTGCTGTGGGTACGCCCGCGCGTGCACCGGGTACCGCCGCTGCCGGTCGGTCTCGCGCTGGAGTTCGACGGCCGGCTCACTGACACCGCGCCCCGGGGCTCGACCGCCTTCGCCGGGCTGCGCGGGTACGTGCCCGGCGACGATCCGCGCGCGATCCACTGGCGCTCCACCGCCCGGCTGGGCACCGTGGTGGTCCGCGAGCACGTCGACACCACCGAGCCGCGCGCCGCCGTGGTCCTGGACACCCGCGCCGACGTGCTGACCGGTGAGCAGTTCGAAGCGGCCGTGGAGGTGGCCGCGTCGATCGCGGTGGCCTGCGGCCGTGCCGGGCAGGAGGTGGCACTCGCCGCCCTGGGCGAGGACCGGGCCCGGGTGGCCGCCCTCGGCGCGGTGGACCTGCTCGACCGGCTCGCCGCACTGAAGCAGACTCCGGCGGGTACCGGCACGGACGCGGCGGCGCTGGCTCGGCTCGCCGACCGGCTGCCGGCCGGTGGGTGCCTGCTGGTCGTCTCCGGCGCGGCCGGTGGACTGCTGCCCACCCTGGCCCGACAGCGCCGCCGGTACAGCCGGGTGCTGATCGTCCAGTGTGGACTGGCCGCCGATGGTCCGGACCCGGCCGCCACCCTGCGCCGACCCGGGCTCACCGCGATCCGGGCGGCCGACGCGCTGACCGCCGCCCAGGCACTGCGCGCCCACCTGGGTACCCGCCGATGAGCAGCGCGACCACCCTGCGCCCGGCGGTGGACCAACCGCAGCGACCGGCACCCGGCCCGGTCCGCCCGCACGACGCACCGGGCGGCCGGCGGGGTGTGCGCGCCACGCTGGCCGGGCTGACCGCGCTCGCCGGCCTCGTCGCGGTCGCTCCGGCCTTCGGCGCCACCGCCACCGACGCGCTGCACGACCCCGGCTTCACGCTGGTCGCCGCGGGAGCCGCGGCGCTGGTCACCGGGGTGGGCGTCGGGCTGGCGGTGGCGACCCGGTGCAGCCGGACCAGCCGGCTGGCGATCGAGGTGGCGGCGCTGGCCGGGTACCTGCTGCTGGTCGTCGCCCCCGGTGCGGCGATTGCGCAGGGGCCGCGCCGGCTGCTCACCGGTGCGCTGCCGCTGGATCGCAGCGGTCCCGAACTGGCCGCCGTGGCGGCCGGGCTGGGGCTGGCCGCGATCGCCGCCGTGGAGCCGGCGCTGCGCCGCCCCGGCCCCGCCCTGCCGCTGCTCGGCCCGGTACTGGCGGTCGCCGCCGGCTGCGCGGTGGCCGCTCCCGACGGCCCACCGGTCGGCTGGCTTGCCGTCGTCCTCGTCCCGCTGGTGGTGCTGGCCTACCTGCTGGCCGAGGGGGAGCGGCGGGCCGCGCTGCGTACAGCCACCGGCACCGAGCCGGCCGCGTCGCGCCCGGGTGGCCTGCTCGCCGTGCTGCTCGCGCTCGCCGTGGTCGCGCTGACCGGGGTGGTCGCCGGCCGGGCGGTCGACGGACCGCCGGCCGCCGCCCGTGACCTCGCCGACCAGCCGGTTACCCCGTCGCAGACCACCAGCCCGCTCGCGCTGTTTCCGGCGCTGCGTACCGGGCGGCTGTCCCTCCAGCTCACCGTTGCCGGCGACAGCCTGCCGGACCGGCTGCGCTACGCCACCCTGGACACCTTCGACGGCACCTTCTGGAGCAGTTCGGCGGTGTACCGGCGAGCCGGCCGCACGCTGCCCGCCGGACCGGCCGGGCCGCCCACTCGCGAGGTGACCCACCGGATTCACGTCGTCGAGCCCGGTCCGCTGGGCTGGCTGCTCAGTCAGGGCCGGCCGGTCACCGTGTCGGTCGCCGGCCTGGGCGTGGACGCCGGTACCGGCGACGTGGTGCTGCCCGCCGACCGGCCGCTGCCCCGCGACTACACCATCCGCAGCCTGGTCCCCACCTACTCCGACGACGACCTGGCCAACGCGGTACCCGCCCCCGCCCCGGCCGGTACCGGCACCCTGGTGCCCGCCGACCTGTCCGCCGCCGCCGTAGCGGCCGTGGACGGTGGCTACGGCTACCCCGCGCTGGCCACGCTGGCGTCCTGGTTCGCCGCTGACGGCGGGTTCACCCTGGACACCGGCGAGCAGGCCCCCGCCGGCCACGGCCTGTACCAGATCCGCCAACTGCTGCGCGACCGGCACGGTACCGCCGAGCAGTACGCCTCCGCGTTCGCCGTGCTGGCCCGGGCGCTGGGCTACGACACCCGGGTCGCCGTCGGCTTCCGGGTCCGGGCCGGCGGGAGCCAGGGCAGCGGCGGCCAGGGAAGCGAGGATCAGGGCAGTGTGAGCGGGAAGGACGTGGACGCCTGGCCCGAGGTGCGCTTCGCCGGCCTCGGCTGGGTCGCCTTCGCCCCCACTCCGCAGACGGCCGGCAGCCCACCGGCCCCGAAGCCGACCCCCTCCCCGTCCACCGCCGGTCAGGACAGTGCGCCGACCGACCCGGGTCCGGGCGGCGGCTCAGCCGGCGGACCCGCCAACGGTGCGGGGCACCGGGGCTCCACGCCGTGGCTGGCGCTCGCCGTGGCCGCCGGTGGCCTGCTGGTCGGGCTCGGCGCGCTGGGGCCGGGTGCGGTGCTGCTGCGCCGGTGGCGACGACGGCGCGCCCCGACCCCGCGCGCCCGGGTGGCCGGTGCCTGGCGCGACGCGCTGGCCACCCTCCGGGCGGCCGGGGTCGCGGTACCGCGCGCGGCCAGCAGTGGGGCGATCGCGGCGGCGGTCACGCGGCGCTTCGACGACGTCACGGGGGCGCTCGCCGCCCGGCTCGGCGTCGTGCACGACCGGGTCGCGTACGGACCCGTCGACCCGTCGACCGCTGACTCCGACGACGCCTGGCGGGTCGCCGACGAGCTGCGCGCGGCGGTCCGCGGTCGCCTGCCCCACCTGCGCAGACTCCGCGTCGTGCTGGTCGCGGTGCCGGGTCGGGGAGTCGGTGCACGGCCGAGTCCGGGAGCCCGGTCGGCCCGGCGCCGAGTTTAGATCTCGTCCGATCGGGTAGCGGGGAGAGATGTCCCCGGACCGCACCTTCGCTGACCGGTACCGCCTGCTCGAACCCCTCGGGTCGGGCGGTATGTCGGTGGTTTGGCGCGGATACGACGACGTCCTCGAACGGCCGGTCGCGGTCAAGCTGATCAGCGACACCGTCGACCCGCGCTCCCGGCCCCAGTTGCAGGCCGAGGCCCGGGCGGCGGCCCGGCTCAGCCATCCCGGCATCGCCCAGGTCTTCGACTACGGCGAGGCCGTCGAGGACACCGGCGCGGTGGTGCCCTACCTGGTGATGGAGCTGGTCAACGGCACTGCGTTGAGCCAGCGGCTCGCTCAACACGCGGCGCTGTCCTGGCAGCGGTCGGCCAAGGTGTGCGCGTCGGTCGCCGACGCGCTCAGCGAGTTGCACAGTCACGGACTGGTGCACCGCGACATCAAGCCGGCCAACGTGATGCTGACCGGGCGGGGCGCGAAGCTGGTGGACTTCGGCATCTGCGCGCGGGTCGGCGCGGCTGACGCGCAGGACGGCGAGCTGCTGGGTACCCCCGCCTATGTGGCCCCGGAGCGGATCGCGGACGCCCCGGTCGAACCCGCCTCCGACGTGTACGCGCTGGGCATGCTGTTCTACCGGATGGTCGCCGGGGTGCTGCCCTGGCCCGTCGACTCGGCCACCGGGCTGCTCCAGGCGCACCTCTACACCGACCCGACCCCGGTCGCCGCGGTGACCGACGCCCCCACCGAGCTCTCCACGCTGGTGATGCGCTGCCTCGACAAGGAGCCGGCCGGCCGCCCCTCGGCCACCGAACTCGCCGACGCCTTCAGCCGGTACGCGGGCACGGAGGCCGAGCTGGACTCCGATGATCTGGACGAATCGCCTACTGTGCCCATTACGTCCGCGCCGGGCCGCCAACCCGACGGAGCAGAGGCGTCGGCCGCGGCGACCGCTGCCGTCCCGCCCGGCCGGGGCCGTGCGCACGCCACTGTCGCGGTGGCCGGTCTTGCCCGCACTCTGCAGCCGCGTACCTGGCGGCACCGGCTGGTCACGGTCGCCGTCGCGGTCGCCATGTTCGGGCTGGTGGGGTTGTTGTGGTCGACTCAGGACAGCTCCGAGAAGACCGCCAGCGCGTCGTCGGGGCAAGGGGCCGGCGCGGCGGCGACCGGGTGCACCGCCACGTTCGTGGTGAGCAAGGACACCGGCACCGGCTTCGAGGCAACGGTCACTGTCACTGATCCGGCCGGTCGGGCGGACGGCTGGGACGTGGCGTTCCAGTTCCCGGGCAACCAGACACTCCGCAAGCCCGGCGCGCAGCAGGCGAAGCTCGGCGCCGGCTCAGGCAGCAGCCGGCCGGCGGCCCTGTCGCTGACCCAGACGGGCTCCCAGGTGTCGGCCAGCGCACCCGGCGGTACCCCGGCCGGGTCGCTCACCTTCACCGTGGCGGCCGACTATCAGCAGGCCAACCCGCTGCCCACAGCGCTGACTCTCGGCGGCCAGCCGTGCTCGACCCAGGTCAGCGGCGTGGCCAGCACCCCGGGCGCCGGCCCCGCGACCACCGGCGTGACCAACCCCGGCCCCGGTCCGGGCGACGGCGGCCCCGCGGACAAGGGGAAGCCGCCGAAGGGCAAGGACAAGGACAAGGACAAGCCCGCCCCCAAGGGCTGAGGCCGATCCGCCATCGTTGCGACCGACCCGGGGGACAGGTGGGGTAACCGGCTTGGCGTGTCCGGCCGCGGCGCGGATCATGGACGGATGGACTCCGATCTGGACCTTGCCCGCGCAGCCTTTGCCCGTACCCGCGAACTGGACGCCCGTGCCGTCCGGCTCAGCGTCGACCTGGTCGCTCAGGCGGACGGCGGCGACTGGTCCCGGCCGAGCACCTGTGCCGGCTGGACCCTGGGCGACCTGCTTGCGCACCTGACCGCCCAGCACCGTGGCTTCGCGGCAGCGGCCGACGGAGCCGGCTTCGACCTGGACCCGTGGGCGGTGCTTCCGGCCGGTCCCGACCGGGTAGCCGACTACCGGGAGGCCGCCGAGCAGGTGCTCGCCGCGTTCGCCCGGGTCACCGAACCCGAGCAGGGCTTCGCGCTGCCGGAGATCACCACCGCCGGCGCGGTCCCCGCGCGCACCGCCGTCGGCTTCCACCTCATCGACTACCTGGTGCACTCCTGGGATCTCGCGGCGACCCTCGGCCTGCCGTTCGACCCCGACCCGGAGTTGGTGGCCGCCGGCCTGCCCATCGCGCTGGCCGTGCCGGGCGGCTCGGCCCGGCTGGCTCCCGGCGCCGCCTTCGCCCCGGCCCTCGGGGCACCCGACGACACCGCCACGATGGACCGCATCCTGCTCATCCTCGGCCGTGACCCGGGCTGGAAGGCGCCGGTCCGGTAGCGATGTATTGACATCCCCGAGTGTTACCCCTACGTTAACGAACGCTACCGGCCGGTAGGAGCGGACTCCCGTTGGAGGCGTGTATGCGGTCGCGTTCGGTCCCCCGCCTGTTCCCGCTCGCCGCCGCCGTGACGCTGCTCCTCAGCCTGCTGGTGGCGACCCCGGCCAGCGCCGCCTTCGCCCCGGCCCGCGGGCCAGCCGGCGACCAGCCGCTCGCCGGGTACACGATCGACAACCCGCCACTGGCTCCCGTCCTCGTCGGCGGCGCACCGTCGACTGTGTACCAGGGCGTGCACGGCCACGCCGGGTACGACATCGAGGTTCCCCCGCACTGGAACGGCGAACTGGTGATGTGGGCGCACGGCTACCGCGGCCAGGACAGCGTGCTCACCGTGGACACGCCGGCATTCGGGCTGCGGCAGACCCTGCTCGACCAGGGCTACGCGTGGGCGGCCTCGTCGTACTCCACCAACGGCTACGACGTGCGCTCCGGCGTGCTGTCCACCCACGACCTCGCCGACCTCTTCCGCGCCACAGTGCGCCGCCCGCACCGGGTCTACCTCGTCGGCGTGTCGATGGGCGGGCACGTCATCGGCCGCTCGGTCGAGCAGTACCCCGGCTACTACGCCGGCGCGCTGCCGATGTGCGGGGTGCTCGGCGACAACCGGCTGTTCGACTTCTTCCTCGACTACAACGTGGTCGCCCAGGACCTCGCCGGGGTACCCGCCTAGCCGACGCCGGCGGACTACCTGACCAACGCGGTGCCCCGGATCGAGGTCGCCACCGGCCTGGCCGGGCTCACCCCCGGCGGCCCGGACACCACCAACGACCTCGGCAAGCAGTTGCGCGCCATCACCATCGAGCAGTCGGGTGGCCCGCGACCGGGCGCCGAGGCGGCGTTCTCGGTGTGGAAGGACTTCCTCTTCGGCATCGCGGCCCCGGCCACCGGCACCTCCCTCGCCCAGGACCCCGGCCAGGTCGCCACCAACATCCTCACCTGGTACCGGCCCAACACCCCGGTGAACGTGAACCGGACGGTGCAGCGGGTACCGGCACGTAACTGGGTGGACCGGTTCAATCCGGCGTCTCACTGCCGTGCCGCATCATCACCGGCCGGCCGAGCGCGCCGGTGCTCAGCCTGCACGGGCTGGGCGACATGTTCGTCCCGTTCTCGATGGAGCAGGAGTACGCGCAGGACGTGGCGCGCCAGCACCGCCAGGGTCTGGTGGTCCAGCGGGCCATCCGTACCGCGCAGCACTGCGAGTTCTCGCCGACCGAGGTCGGCACCGCCTGGGACGACCTGACCCACTGGGTACGCGCGGGCGTCCGGCCGGCCGGTGACGACGTGGACAACCGGGCAGCCGTCGCGGCCGCCGCCTTCGGCTGCCGGTTCAGCGACCCGGCCGCGTACGCGGCGGGAGACGGTACCCGTCGGCTCTTCCCGGCCTGCCCCTGACCATGCCTGCCTTCACAGCGGCGGGCGTCAGAGGTTTGCCGGGGCGGCCGAGCGGGCATGCCTATCCCCATGTCCGCTCGTGAGTCCGTGGTACGCGCCGCCCGTAGGACCAACAACAGCACGAGCCTCGAAGTCGTCACCCGGGCCGGTTTCCTCGGGTACGGCATCTTCCACCTGGTCGTGGGCTGGCTGGCGCTGCAGCTCGCGCTCGGCAACGCGACCGGCGAGAGCGACCAGTCCGGCGCCTTCGAGTTCCTGGCCAGCCAGCCGTACGGCCGGGTGCTGCTGGTCGCCATCGTCGTCGGGTTGGTCGCGATGGCCGTCTGGCAGCTGCTGCTGGCCGCCGTCGGCCACCGCGACGAACGCGGCCACCGGCGCACCTTCGAACGGCTCGCCTCGGCCGGCCGGGCGGTCATCTACGGCGCGCTGGCCTACACCGCCGGGAAGGTCGTCGTCGGCGCCCACCCGTCCAGCGAGAGCCAGCAGCGCAACGCCACCGAGGGGCTGTTGAGCCAACCGGCCGGGCGGACCCTGGTGGCGATCGCCGGCCTGGCCGTCCTGGCGATCGGCATCGGGATGGTGGTCTACGGCGCGCGCCGGGATTTCGAGAAACGACTGATGATCTCCCGGATGAGCGGGCGCACCCGGACCACCGCCGTGCGGCTGGGCCAGGTCGGCTACGTGGCCAAGGGCGTCGCCTTCGGCATCGTCGGGCTGCTCGTCGCCGTAGCCGCCCTGCGCCGCGACGCCAGCCGGTCCGGCGGCCTCGACCCGGCCCTGCGCACCCTGGCCGGCAGGCCCTACGGCGAACTCCTGCTGGTGCTCGATCGCCGCCGGCTTCGCAGCCTTCGGGGTGTACTGCTTCTTCCAGGCCAAGTACCGGAAGGTGTGACGTGGACACCGCCACGGTCGCCGGTCCGCCGTGCTGGTCAACCCGACCAAGGTCAGCGACGAAGCCGGGCTGCGCGCGGACATCCGCGCCGCGCTGGGCGGGGCCGGCTGGCCGGAGCCGGAGCTGTGGCTGGCCACCACCGCGCAGGACACCGGGCTCGGGCCAGGCGCGGCAGGCCGTCGAGGCGGGCGTCGACGTCCTCTTCGTCTACGGCGGCGACGGCACTGTGCGGGCGGCGGTCGGCGCGCTGGCCGGCACGGCCGTGGCGCTCGCGGTGCTGCCGGCCGGTACCGGAAACCTGCTCGCCGCCAACCTCAGGCTGCCCAGCCGCATCGACCTCGCGGTGGCCAGCGGCGACCGACGGCGCCGGCGGCGGCGGCTCGATGTGGGGCAGGCCGGCGAGGAGCTGTTCGCGGTGATGGCCGGGATGGGCTTCGACGCGCACCTGGTCGACGCCCCCGAGGGCAGCAAGGCCCGGCTGGGCACGCGTCGCCTACGTGCTCACCGCGCTCGGCACCTGCGGGACCGGCCGATGCGGCTGCGACTGCGCCTGGACGGCGGGCAGACCATCCGGCGGCGGGCCCAGGCGGTACTGGTCGGCAACGTCGGCACGATCACCGGCGGGATCGCCCTGCTGCCCGACGCGCTCCCCGACGACGGGCTCCTCGACGTCGCGCTGCTCGCCCCGGACAGCATCCCGCGACTGGCTGAAGATGGCCTGGGGAGTGCTGCTGCGCCGGCCGGAGGTCGCCCGCCTGGAGACCTTCCGGGCCCGGCAGGGTGGAGATCCGCAGCGACCGGGACCAGCCACGCGAGCTCGACGGCGACGTCATCGCGGCCGGCCGGGAACTCGAACGTCACGCATCCGACCGCTGGCTCTCACCGTCTGCGTGCCGGTATGACCGGCCACCTGCGCGAGCCGGTCGGCGTGACCGGGCCCGAGGTCGCGCCGGTCCGGCACTTCACCGTCCGGAGCCTCGCCGGGCTGGTGACGGTGGCCGCCGCCGGGGTGCTGCTTCGGAGCGTTGCTGGTGCTGGTGCGGCTGCACTGGTCGCCACTGTCCACATTCGACAGAGCGGTGGCCGACGCGTTGAACGCGCGGGTGGCCGTACACCCGGGTCTGGGTCTCGGTTCTCAAGGAGATCAGCACCTTCGGCGGGCGACCGTGGCTGATCCCGTTGGTGTGCGTCACCGGCCTGTGGCTGGTGCTGCGCCGGCGGCACCGGCTCGCCCTCTACCTGGCCGTGGCCTTCGTCGGTGACCTGCTGCTGGACCCGGCGCGTGAAGGCGGCCGTCGGCCGGCTGCGGCCGGTCTGGCTGATCCCGGTGATCCACGCACCCGGCAACAGCTTCCCCAGCGGCCACGCGCTCGCCTCGATCGTCGGTCTACGGCGCGCTCGCTGCTGATCTTCCTGCCGGCGCTGCGCGGCTGGTGGCGCGGGCCGCGGTGACCGTCGCCGCGCTGCTGATCCTGGCGATCGGGTTCAGCCGGGTCGGCGCTGGGCGCGCACTTCGTCACCGACGTGCTCGGCGGCTGGCTGCTCGGCGCCGCCTGGCTCGGCGTCACCGGCTACGCCTTCCGGCTGTGGCAGCGGGAGACCGGCCACCCGGACGGCTGGCGTCACCGAGGGGCTCGACCCGCAGGCCGCGCCGGACCTGCGCAGCCCACCGCAGCGCGGCCACGTGCTGCCCGCACAAGCTGGTTGCGGGCCTTCGAGTTCGGTACCGGCTGGGCACTCATCTTCGGCGCTGCTCTGCGCGCTCGGCGTGCTGGTCACCCGGTACGCGACGCCCGGCTTCGACGACGCGGTGCCGACGCTGGTTGGCGGCGCACCGAACCGCCGGCGCTCGACCGGGTGAGCTGGTGGCTGAGCAAGGCCGGCGACTCGCACGGCATCCTGTTCGTCGCGCTGGTGTTCTGCGCGCTCACCTTCGCGGTGACCCGCCGGCTGCGCCCGGTGGTGTTCCTCGTGGTGGTGATGTTCGGCGAGCTGAGTCTCTTCCTGGCCAGCGCCGCCGCCGTGCACCGGCCGCGCCCGCCGGTGACCCAGCTCGACGGGGTACTCCCGACCTCGAGCTTCCCGTCCGGTCACGTGGCCGCGACGACCTGCCTCTACGTCGGCATCGCCGTGATCGTGCTGGCCCGCACCCGGGCCTGGTGGCGCTGGCTGACCGTGGCGGCCGCGGTGCTGATGCCGCTGCGGTGGCCATGTCCCGGATGTACCGGGGGATGCACCACCCGACCGACGTGCTCGGCGCGCTGTTGCTGGCCGCGCTGCTGGTGCCCTGGCCTACTGGGTGATCCGCCCGAACGAACGACCTGGCCGCACCGCCGCACCGCCGCCGCTGCCGGCGACCACCTGCGCGAACCGGCCACCGGCGCCGACGAGCCCGCCAACCGCTCGACGATCAGGTCGGCCCGGGAGGAGCTGAGCCGATGTCCGCGAGTGACTGGTTTCTCGACGCCGGCGCAGCGCGGCAACCCGGCCACCGAGCATCGACCGGCGGCACCGGCCGACGGCTGGCGTACACCACCGGCAACCAGGTGCGGCCGCTGATCCACGGCGCCAGCTACTTCACCGAACTGCTCGCCGCGCGTCAACGACACCGGCAGCGGCGACCTGGTGCTGTTCACCGACTGGCGGGGCGACCCGGACCAGCGGCTCGCCGGCCCCGACTCGGAGGTCTCCGACGGTGCTGTGCGCCGCGGCCCGCCGCGGGGTCGTCGTCAAGGGCCTGATCTGGCGCTCGCACCTGGACCAGCTGCAGTTCAGCTCCGAGGAGAACCGGCACCTCGGCGAGGAGATCGAGGCGGCCGGCGGCGAGTGCCTGCGCGACATGCGGGTGCGCACCGGCGGCTCGCACCACCAGAAGATGGTGGTGATCCGCCACCCCGACCGGCCCGCCGACGACGTCGCCTACGTCGGCGGCATCGACCTGTGCCACAGCCGCAACGACGACGAGCGCCACCACGGCGACGACCCAGAAGGTCGCCATGTCCGACGAGTACGGCGACGCGACCGCCCTGGCACGACGTGCAGGTGGCGATCCGCGGGCCGGCGGTCGGTGACGTCGAGGCGGTGTTCCGGGAGCGCTGGTGCGACCCGACCCCGTTGACCCGCAACCCGTTCCACCGGCTCGCCGACGCGGCTGCACCACGACGACACCCGCGCCGACCCGCTGCCCGAGCAGCTGCCCGACCCGCCGCCGGCGGGCACCGTCGCGGTGCAGTTGCTGCGCACGTACCCGCACCGGTCGGCGGGGGTACCCGTTCGCCCCGGCCGGCGAGCGCAGCATCGCCCGCGGGTACGCCAAGGCGGTCGGCCGCGCCCGGCGCCTGATCTACCTGGAGGACCAGTACCTGTGGTCGACGCACGTCATCGAGCCGTTCGCGCAGGCGCTGCGCCGCGAGCCGGAGCTGCGCCTGATCGCCGTGGTGCCGCTGTTCCCCGACCAGACCGGGCTGACCGGCCGGGCCCAGTGCCTGGGCCGGGACCGCGCGCTCGCCGTGCTGCGCGAGGCCGGCGGTGACCGGGTCGCCGTCTACGGCCTGGAGAACCACGCACGGCACCCCGGTCTACGTGCACGCCAAGGTCTGCGTCATCGACGACGAGTGGGCCACCGTCGGCTCGGACAACCTCAACCTGCGCTCCTGGACCCACGACTCCGAGCTGTCCTGCGCGATCGTCGACGACGCCGGGCAGGTCCCCGCGCGACCTGCGCCTGGCAACTGTGCCGCGAGCACCTGGACCGGGACCCGGGCGACGACGCCGACCTGCGCGACGCCGCGTCCCTGGCGCAGACGTTCGCGACCACGGCCGCGGCCCTGGACGCCTGGCACGCCGGGGGCCGGCAGGGCGACGCGGCCGCCGGGCCGGTTGCGCACCTACCAGCCCCCGTCGGTACCCGCCTGGGCCCGCCTGCCCGCCTCGGCCCTCTACAAGTGGATCTGTGACCCCGACGGCCGCCCGGCCGCCCTCCGCCGCGCCGGCACCTTCTGATCCGGGCCCTGATGTCCCGCGGGCCTAACACGGGAGCGGGTACCCCGGGGCAACCCGACCACCCGCCGCCCGTTCCCCTGCTTTCCTGGGTGGGGTGCGGCCCCGGTGCCGCGCCGGCCGGTACGGGAGGTGGGCGATGCGCCGACGGGACGTCCTGCGCGGTGCGGCGGTGGCAGCCGGCACCCTGGCGATGGCCGGCTGTGGACACTCCGGCCCGCCCCGTGACGGCCGGTTCCCCCACCGCGCCGGCCCGGCCCCCGTCGTCCCGTCACCGTCGCCGGCCGCATCACCTACCCTGGGCCCGCTACCGGCCGAGGTGGTCACCGGCCCGACGGACCGGCCGCTGGTCGCGCTGACCTTCCACGGCCAGGGCGACCCCGCGCTCGCAGACCAACTTCTCAACGCCCTGGAGACGGCCGGCGCCCGGGGCACTGTCCTCGGGGTCGGCAGTTGGCTGCAGGCAGAATCCCGCTCTCGTCCGCCGGCTGCTGAACGCCGGCCACGAACTGGGCAACCACACCCAGAACCACCTGGACATCGCCGACCTGGACGACCGGCAGGCGCTCGCCGAGATAGTCGAGTGCGCGCAGGTGATCAAGAAGTTGACCGGCTCGATAGGCACCTGGTTCCGGCCGTCGCAGATCCAGCACTCGACCGCCGGGATCCGCGCCCAGGCAACCCGGGCCGGGTACCCGACCTGCCTCTCCTACAGCGTGGATTCCCTGGACCACAACGATCCCGGCGCATCGGCCGTCGTCGCCACCACGCTCGGCGCGGTCGGCAACGGTTCGATCGTCAGCCTGCACCTCGGCCACCCCGGCACGGTCGCCGCACTGCCGCAGATCCTCGCCGGCCTCACCGATCGCGGCCTGCGCCCGGTGACCATGACCGAACTGCTGACCCGCTGACCCCGCTGACCCCGCACCGTTCCCGCTGTCCCGCTGCCTGCACAACTCACCGCGTCGGCGTGCACAGCTCACCGGGCACGCTGGTCCGATCGCCGGCTCGGCCGGGCGGATGGCGGCGGATGGGCGTTGACAGCGGGGAACCCGGCACGGACGATGATCACCGATCCAGGTCGCGACCTCGGCGGCGAACGGTGCCGCGCGGGCTGAAACGTCGACGTTTCCGCCGATGGAAGGACCGCGCCCGTGCACCCCGCTGAGCTGCTCCGCCGCCTTGACGACCTCGGCAGGCACCTCGCCGGCCGGGGCGACGTGATCGCGCTGCTCGGCCTCGGCTCGGCCGGCGCCGAGCTGGACCGCCTCGACGAACACTCCGACCTCGACTTCTTCGTCGTCGTCGACGACACGCGGCCAAGCACCGCTACCTCGCCACCATCGACTGGTTGGCGGCGGTGCACCCGGTCGCGTACAGCTTCGTCAACGACGTCAACGGTCGCAAGGCGCTCTACGCAGACGGCATTTTCGTCGAGTACGCGGTCTTCACCATGACGGAGTTGACCGGGCTGCCGTTCACCGGCGGCCGGGTGGTCTGGCAGCGCCCCGACGCCCCGGCCGGCCTCGCGGGTGCTGGCCTCCCACCGCCCGTCCCCGCGCATGACACGGTGGAGTTTCACCTCAACGAGGCGCTGACCAACCTCTATGTGGGGCTGCACCGGGAGTTGCGTGGCGAACGGCTCACCGCGATGCGGTTCATCCAGGTGTACGCCCTGGATCAGATCCTTGCCCTGCTGCGGCTGACCTCGGCCGGACCACATCGCCGGGACGTCTTCGAGGCGAGTCGACGGGTGGAGCAGGCGTACCCGCCGCAGCTGCTCCCACTGTCCGCGATGGCGCCCGGCTACCGGCACAACCGCGACGCGGCCCGGTTCACCCTCGACTGGCTGGCCGGGCGCTTCCCGATCGATCCGGTGATCGCCCGGGCGATCCGCGCGCTGCTCTGACCGGTAACGTGCCGGTCAGCGCCGCGCGGCGCGGAAAGACCGATGACAGGTGAGAGGCAGTCGAGGAGACTGACAGTGCGCAGAGCTACGGCAGCGGACAGCGCGGCCCTGGCCGGCCTGCGGATGCGCGCCCAGGCCGAGGACGGCGGCCACGGCGAGCCGGACCACGATGCCTTCGTCGAGTTCTTCGCGGCCTGGTTCACCGCCCACTCCTCGACCCACCTGCCGTTCGTAGCCGAGGTGGCCGGCGAGGTGGTCGGCATGGCGTGGCTGATGATCGCGGAACGGGTACCCGCGCCCGCGCAGCCGTTGCGGCGCTTCGGCGACGTGCAGTCGGTCTACGTGCTGCCCGAGGTGCGTGGCCGGGGCATCGCGACGGCGCTGCTCGTGGACCTGCTGGCAACAGCGCGGACGCTGGGCCTGGAGCACGTCACCGTGCACTCCAGCGACCGGGCGGTGCGGGTCTACCAGCGGGCCGGCTTCGGGCCGGACGAGCACTGGCTGCGCTGGGTACCGCAGTAGCGCCGTCGCACCCGCTCAGCGGGGTGACCGGCCCCGCGCGCCCGGCCGGCTCGTGGCGCCGGTCCGGCGGACGGCCGCGCTGGGACGTGCCGCGGGCTCGGTGGGCGCCGCGGCCTCCCGGCGCTGGTCCTGGAGTCGCTGCTGCTCCCGCCGGACTTCGGCGTGGGTCGCGCGCTCGCGGATGAGCCACTGCGGCGGGTCGGCGATCAACGCGCTGATCTCCGCGGTGGTGAGCGGCTCGGTGATGCCCGCCCGGGCCAGCCCGCTGTTGGACACCCGCAGCCGGGCCGCCACGACACTGCGCGGATGCGGTCCGTTCCGGCGCAGGTCGGCCAGCCACTGCGGGGGGTTGTGCTGGAGTTCGTCGAGTTCCTCACGGGACACCGAGCCGTCCTGGAACTCCTGCGGCGTGGCCGGCAGGTACACGTCAAGCTTCAGCGCCGCCGTGGCGGGCTTCATCACCTGGGACTTCTTCGGCTTGCTCACCGGGTCAGGGTAGCGACCCGGGTGCCCACCGACCGAATCGCCCGGACCGTGCCGCCCGCGATCGCCCGCCCGGTTGCCGGTATTCTGGGCAGATTCCGCGTCATCACAGCGCCGGCCGGTTGGTCGGGGTGCGGCCGGTCGACGTTTCGGAGGTCCACGTGAACGCCTCCGAGGAGCCGCGTGACTCGACATTCTCCCTGCTCGTCGCCCCCGGTGTGATCGTCGACAAGTGGCAGCGGATGTGGTCGGAGCGGCAGCCGGGAGTGCAGTTGCGGCTGGTACCCGCCGAGCGACGACCAGGTCACGACACTGCTCGGCGGGTCGGCGGATGCCGGCCTGGTGCGGCTGCCGGTCGAGGTGGACGCCTTCCACGCGATCCCGCTGTACACCGAGGTGACGGTGGTGGTGGTGCCACGCGATCACCTGCTCACCGCCGCCGACGAGTTGACCATCGCGGATCTTGCCGGCGAGAACCTGCTGCGGCCGCTGGACGACGTCTTCGACCGGCCGGACGCCTCGCCGGTCCCGGCCGCAGACCGGCTGGCGACGGACCGTCCCGCCACCACGGCGGCCGCCGTCGAACTGGTGGCCGCGGGCGTCGGGCTGCTCGTGGTCCCGCTGTCGCTGGCCCGCGCACACCACCGCCGTGACCTCACCCACCGGGTGGTCACCGACGCCCCCACCTCCACGGTCGCGCTCGTCTGGGCGCGTGACCGGCACACCGACCTGGTCGAGGAGATGATCGGGATCGTCCGGGGCCGGACCGCGAACAGCACCCGTGGACAGGGGTCCCCGTCCGCCGAACCACCCGCCCGGACGCCGACCGAGGGCAGCCCACCCCGCCCGACCCGCACCTCCGGCCGGACCGGCGCCTCCGGCCGGAACGGAACCCGTCGCGACGGCACCAGCCCGCGTACCGCCCCGCGCCGACGCGGCCGCTGACCGTGAGGCGCCCTGAATGGAAATCCTGCCGCGCACGGATACCCGGTCACGGTAACGGCTGACCCTGCACGTCTCGGCCGGTCCGCGAGCCGCCGACAAACTACGGTCCCGCGCTCGCTGCTCTGCTCTCGCGAACGAGGACTCTCCGGATATCGGCCGCTGTCCAACTAATGGTTTCGGACCGGGCTGTTGGAAGCGCGTCCGCGAAAACTGTTACAGATCCTTGAGTCGCGAAGTCGATGCGCTGGAATGGGGAAGTTTCAGTATTTGGTCGAGCCACTCGTTGATGCGGCAAGCAGTCCGGGCGCCCAGGCCTGACCTGCTGATCCGAGTGGCAGCCGGTGATCGGCGGCGAGCTCGTATCCGTTATCGACAACGATTGTCCCTTGATGGCCGGGAAGTCGTCTGGCAATCTCGTCAAACGTCAACGTGAGCGTTTCCGATGCGCTCGTCCGTTCCGCATCAATCAGCTCAGAGTCGATGACCAGGCGGCTGCCGCGCAATTGTTGACGGTCACCCAATGGCCGGCCAGCCTCCGTACCCCCGTCTGTTGACCAAGGAGAACCATGAGACGCGCCCCATCCCCGCGCCGACGCCGCGGCTTGGCGTTCGGCCTGTCCGGCACGGCGGCGGTCCTCGCCCTCGCCGTTGCGGTCACGGCCCTGCCCGGCCTCGCGCAGGCCGCCAGCACGCTCGGCGCGCAGGCCGCGGGCACCGGCCGATACTTCGGCACCGCGGTCGCCGCCGGCAAGCTCGGCAACTCCACCTACGCCACCATCCTGGACCGGGAATTCAACATGATCACCCCGGAGAACGAGATGAAGTGGGACACCATCGAACCGTCCCGCGGCAACTTCAACTTCGGCCCGGCCGACCAGATCGTCAGTCACGCCCAGGCCCACGGGCAGCGGATGCGCGGCCACACCACGGTCTGGCACCAGCAGCTACCCGGCTGGGTCAGCTCCATCACCGACGCCAACACCCTGCGCTCGGTGATGAACAACCACATCACCACCGAGATGACCCACTTCAAGGGCAAGATCTACGCCTGGGACGTGGTCAACGAGGCGTTCGCCGACGGCTCCACCCAGCACCGCAGCTCGGTGTTCCAGAACGTGCTCGGCAACGGCTTCATCGAGGAGGCGTTCCGCACCGCGCGCAGCGCCGACCCGGCCGCCAAGCTCTGCTACAACGACTACAACATCGAGGACTGGAACGCCGCCAAGACCCAGGGCGTGTACGCGATGGTCAAGGACTTCAAGGCCCGCGGCGTGCCGATCGACTGCGTGGGCCTGCAGAGCCACTTCGGCTCCGGCGGCCCGCCGTCCAACTTCGGCACCACGCTGAACAACTTCGCCGCCCTCGGTGTCGACGTGCAGCTCACCGAACTGGACATCGCCCAGGCGTCCTCGAACGCGTACAGCAACACGGTCAAGGCGTGCATGAACGTGTCCCGCTGCGCCGGTATCACCGTCTGGGGCATCCGGGACAGCGACTCCTGGCGCACCGGCGAGAACCCGCTGCTGTTCGACAACAACGGCAACAAGAAGGCCGCGTACGACGCCGTGCTGTCCGCGCTGTCGATCGGGTCCCCGGTGAGTAACCCGCCCACCTCGAAGACCGCCGTCGAGCAACCCGCCGTCGAGCAGCCGGCCGCCGACGTCCCCACCGGCATCCGCCACCTCCGCGCCGCCGACCGGCGGTGGCCCCTGCACGGCGACCTATGCGATCACCGGCCAGTGGCAGGGCGGCTTCCAGGCCGCCGTCACGGTGACCGCCGGGTCTTCGTCGATCAGTTCCTGGACGGTCAGCTGGCAGTTCGCCAACGGCCAGACCATCACCCAGTCCTGGAACACCACCATCAGCAGCAGCGGATCCACCGTCACCGCCCGCAACGTCAGCTACAACGGGGCACTGGGCGCGGGTGGCTCCACCCAGTTCGGCTTCCTCGGTTCCTGGAACGGCGCCAACAGCGCACCCGTACCCACCTGCACCGCAAGCTGACCGACCCCGAGGCCCCGCCACAACTGGCGGGGCCTCGGCCCGTCCTCGCGGGTGCACGGGCGGTGCCCCGGTCCACTCAGGACCAGTTCTCCACGAGCGTGGTTTCGACACGCTCCTCCGGGATCGATTCGCCGACCGGCCCTGTCCCCGAGGCGACCAGCGCGCCCACCGAGTTGCGGGCCCGCAACTCGACGTGTTGCCCGGTCGGCACCAGAGTCGACCCCACGCCGTTCACCAGCGGAACGGACTCGGCTGCCTGACCCGGCCGGAGCACCTCCACCAGGGTGGCACCGGCTGGCGCCAGCACCAGCACCCGCTCGTCCGGGAGGGTGGTGAGATCGCCCGGATTATCTGCCGAGGCGACCTTCAGCCGCACTCCACTGACGGCGAAGACCGCCGCCGGATCGGTCAACCTGGTCCGGCTGTAGCCGCCGAAACCCCCCAGGTCACCGGCGTCCACGTGGAAGATCGTGTTGCCGCGCGCGGTCGCGCACGCCATCACCAGGATGGGCGGTTCCTGCGCCGGGCCGCCGGGGGCCACCGCTGTGGTGTCCGATCCCGGCACCTGGCCGGCGAACAGCACCCGACAACTGTCCATCGACGCGCCGGCCTCGACCAGTACCCTCAGCACGTCGGCCACCTGGCCGCGGTCGGGAGCGGTGCCCCGGGCACCGCTGATCGCCGTGTCGATCTGCCGGGCGGTGGCGGCGGACGGGCGCACCTCGACCCGGGCATTGTTGGTCAGCGGGCCCTCGAAGCGCACCACCCCACCGCAGGTGACCCGGGCCAGTGCCGAGGCCGCCAACGGATCGGTGCGCTCCACTACGTTCCCGGCCGGCGAGTCGACCCAGTCGAGGTCGGCGCGCGCCCTGGAGGCGACCTGGCAGCCGGCCGGCGCGACCCCGATCGCCAGGTACCGGTCATGTTCCGGCTCCGTCACCGCGGTGACGCTGAACGGCTGTAGGTCGCCCGGCAGCACCTTCACGGGCAGGTCGGCGGTCGGCGTCGCGACGAGGATGCGGATTTGGTCGCGGGCCGTCTGGACGAACTGCGCAGCGGCGGTACCGTTGTCGGCCACCAGCCACACCCCGAAGGCGCGGGTGTCGGAGTGGAAGACCAGCAGTACCGCGCGGTAGCGGCCCACATCGCCCGCGAACAGGATCTCGCGCTGGCTCAACGCGGACGACAGGCCGAAGTCGTGTGGCGTGAGCGCGCTGGGGAGGGTTTCCCGGAACGCGGGGTCGCTGGCGAGCGCCCCGCTGGCGGGCGTGTCCAGCAGTCGCTGGATCCACGGCGTGATCTCGTTTCCGCCCAAGGCATCCACCTCGGCTGTGGGGCTGGGTGTGGGCGCGGCCGTGCCGGCGGACAGCCCGGGTACCAGGCCGGCGGTGACCACCACCGCGGCCAGCGCGGCCAGCCAGGCTGCCAGACGGGTGTGGCGGGCGCGACGGGCCCGGCGCAGCAGCCGCCCGTACGGCTCGGCGGTCGGCGCCACCAGCACTTCAAGGTTTGCCAGCCCGGTCTTGACGTCCTCGGTGTTCATTCGGTCCCCCCCAACCAGGCCGGCTGCGCGCTCGGCTCGGTGTCCTTCGGGCTCATGAAGTCACGCATCCTGCGCAGGCCATGCGAGGCCTGGCTCTTTACGGTGCCGACCGAGCAACCCAGCATCTCGGCCGTCGCCGCCTCGGTCATGTCCTCGCAGTAGCGCAGCACCACCACCGCCCGCATCCGGGCCGGCAGCCGGTTCAGCGCGGCGAGCAGCGCGTCCCGTTCCGCCAGCAGTTGACTGCGGTCCGGCGCGCCACGATCGGGGAACCTGTTGGTGAGCAGCTCCCGGGAGCCGATCCGCCGCCACAGGCTGATCCGCTGGTTGACCATCGCCCGGCGTACATACGCCATCGGGTCACCGATCCGCTGCCAGTGCCGCATCGTGGTGAGCAGCGCCCCCTGCAGCAGGTCCTCGGCGCCCTCCCGGGTACCGGTCAGCAGGTAGGCGGTGCGTAACAGTGCGGCGTAGCGCAGTTCCACGAATTCGCGGAAATCGGGCAGCTCCACGTCACCTTCTCCCTTCGTCACCAGTCACGACGCGGAACCCGGGCAGAAGGTTGGGCCGCGTACCCCGGCCGGGGGTGACCTGTGTCCGATCGCACCTGGCCCCGTTGGCCGGCGGCCGGTCGGGCCTGTCAGGATGATCGGGTGACGGTGATCGACGCCCGCGTCTTCACGCCGCGACGGCTGGCCGCCGTGCGCCGCACCGGGCTGCTCGACACCCCGGCGGAGGAGCCGTTCGACCGGCTCACCAGGCTGGCCTGCGAGCTGCTCGGTACCCCGTTCGGGTTCGTCACGGTGGTGGACGAGCGGCGTTCGTTCTGGAAGAGCTGCATCGGCATCACCGCCACCGACCCGCGGCAGCGGCAGAACACCGTCGAGCAGTCGTTCTGCCAGTACGTCATCGCCGCCGACGATAAACTGATCGTTGACGACGCCCGGCTCAACCCGCTGACCGCCACGAACCCGTCCATCGAGTCGATGGGCGTGGTCGCCTGGGCCGGCTTTCCGCTCCGGTCCCCGGACGGCGAGGTGCTCGGCACGTTCTGCGTCGTTGACACCCGCCCGCGGCACTGGTCTGCCCGCGACGTCAGCGTGCTGGAGGTGCTCGCGCACGCGGCCAGCGGTGAGATCGCGCTGCGGACGAGCCTGGACGACGCCCGGACGGCGGCCCGCCGCGCGCAGACCGAGGCGACGCGGGCCACCGAGCTGGCCGGCATCCTGCAGGAGAGCCTGCTGCCGTCCCGGCTGCCGGTCGTGGACGGCCTCGACATCGCGGCCGTCCACGCCCCCGGTCGCGGCGGTGGCGAGGTGCTCGGTGACTTCTACGACGTGGTACCCAGCATCAACCGCAGCTACGGCGCGTTCGTCGGGGACGTGTGCGGCAAGGGTCCGCAGGCCGCCCGGACGACAGCGTTGGCCCGCTACACCCTGCGTGCGTCGGCTCTGCAACACTCGTCACCCGCGGTGGTGCTGCGGGAACTGCACGCCGCGCTGGCCGCGTGGTTCACCGAAACCGACTCCACCGGCTTCCTCACCGCCGTGTACGCCTCGCTGACTCCGGCCGGCGATGACTTTGCCGTGCGGATCTGCAGCGCCGGGCACCCGCCCGCGCTGGTGCGCCGGGCCGACGGCACCGTCGAGACGGTGCCGTCCGCCGGGACGCTGCTCGGCATGCTGCCCAAGGTCGACCTGCGGGTCCACAACGACTCCCTGCGCCCCGGCGACAGCCTGATCATGTACACCGACGGCGCCACCGAGGCGCGTCACCACCGCACCGGCGACCTGCTCGACCCGGCCGGACTGCTCGACCTGGTCGCCACCGTCGACTACAGCCGCGCCGACAGCGCCGCCGCCGGCCTGCTCAGCCGGGTCCTGGAGCACAGCACCCACCCGCCCAGCGACGACATCGCCATCATGGTTGTCCAGGTACCGCAACGCCGCGCGGCTGCGTCGATCGACTGACCCGGCTCCGCTGCGATGCCGGGAGTCAGCGGCCGGCGCCCGCCTCGACCAGTTCGCGCTCCGGCTGCGGCTCGGGCTCCCGCCCCAGCGCCTGCCCTTCGATGTCGATGTTCGGCAGGGCCCGGGACAGCCACCGCGGCAGCCACCAGGCGCCCCGGCCGAGCAGTGACATGATCGCCGGCACCAGCGTCATCCGGACCACGAACGCGTCGATCAGCACCCCGATGGCCAGGGCGAAGCCCATCGACTTGATGACCGGGTCGTCCACCAGCATGAAGCCGCTGAACACCGAGATCATGATGAGCGCCGCCGCGGTGACGACGCGGGCGCCGTGCCCCATCCCGTTGACGGTGGCCTGCCGGGCGGTGTCGCCGTGCACGAAGTCCTCGCGCATCCGCGACACCAGGAACACCTCGTAGTCCATGGCGAGCCCGAACAGGATGCCGATGAGCAGGATCGGCAGGAAGCTCACCAGCGGGCCGGGGGAGTCGAGGCCGACCAGGCGGCGCAAATGCCCCTCCTGGAAGACCGCGACCGTGATGCCGAACGTCGCGCCGACGGTGAGCAGGAAGCCCAGCGCCGCCTTCAGCGGTACCAGCAGGGAACGGAAGACCAACATCAGCAGCAGCACCGACAGGCCCACCACCAGCAGCAGATAGACCGGCAGCGCGGCGGACAACTTGTCGGACACGTCGATGCCGACAGCGGTCTGCCCGGTCAGCGCGATGTCCGCGCCGTGCACCGTGGCGGCCCTCGTGCGCACCTCGTGCACCAGGTCCTCGGTGGCCGCGTCGGTGGGGCCGGTCTTCGGCACGATGGCCAGCACGGCGGTCCGCTTGTCCTCGCTCAGCTTCGGCGGGCTGACGGCCAGCAGGTTCTCGGTGCCGTTCAGCGCGGCGGTGACATCGGTCGCGGCAGTCGCCGTCTGCGCGGCGGAGTCGGAGGACACCACGAGGACGAGGCGGCCGTTGAAGCCGGGGCCGAAGCCCTCCGCGGTGAGATCGGCGGCGTCGCGGGCCGGGGTGCCGACCGGACCGGCGCCCGGGCCGGGCAGCGCCAGCCGCATGTCGGCGGCCGGCAGGGCCAGCGTGCCGAGCCCGAGGACGGCGACCAGGATGACCGGGATTCGCAGCCGGATCACCAGCCGGGCCCAGCGGAAGCCGAAGCCTTCCCGCCGCGCGGCGTGACTGGCGGTGGTCCGCCGGTCCCGGCGGGACAGGATGCGCTTGCCGACGAAGCTGAGCAGCGCGGGCAGCAGGGTGATCGCCACCAGCACGGCGAGGGCGACGGTACCGGCGGCAGCCAGGCCCATCACGGTCAGGAACGGGATGTTCACCACGGACAGGCCGGCCAGCGCGATCACCACGGTCGCGCCGGCGAACACCACAGCCGATCCGGCGGTGCCCACGGCGCGCCCGGCCGCCTCGTCGGGGGCCATCCCGCTCAGTACGTTCTGCCGGTACCGGGAGCTGATGAACAGCGAGTAGTCGATGCCGACGGCGAGCCCGAGCATCAGCGCGAGTACCGGCGCGGTGCTGGTCAGGTGCACGACGCTGCTCAGCGCGAAGAGCCCGGCCATCCCGGCGCCGACGCCGATCAGCGCGTTGAGCATGGTCATCCCGGCGGCGACCAGCGAGCCGAAGGTGATCACCAGCACCACCAGGGCGATCAGCACGCCGATGCCCTCGGTACCGCCGACTTCGGGTTCGCTGTTCATCACCTCGCCGCCGTGCTCGACCCGCAGCCCGGCCGCGGTCGCCGCCGCCCCGGTCTGCTCGTAGGCGGTGCGCTGCTCCGGCGTGATCGCGTCCGCGCGGGCGGCGAACTGCACCTGGATCAGGGCGTACCGCTTGTTCTCCGACACCGCGCCACTGTCGAACGGGGAGACCGCCCCGATCGCCCCCGGCAGCGCGGCGGCTTCCGTGACGACCTGGGTGACGGCCGCCTGGTTGGCCGGCGTGGTCAGCTCCTGGCCGTCCGGCGCGGCCAGCACGATGGTGCCGGTCGCGCCGCTGGCCTCGCGGGAACTCCCGTTGCAGCGCGTCGATGGCGCGCTGGGACTCGGTTCCGGGCATGGTGAAGTCGCTGGAGGTGGAGCCCCGGAAGGCGGCTGCCCCGCCGCCGAGGGCCGCCAGCACAATCAGCCAGACGAGTACGACGAGACCGCGGCGGCGGAACGAGCCGCGGCCGAGCCGGTAGAGCAGGGTTGCCATTTCTGCGGTCCTTGTCTTGCGGTGGAACAGGTTCTGACAGGTCAGGCGGGCGGGATCAGGGCGCGTCGGGCGACGCCGATGAGTGCCGGTCGCAGCTCGTCGTCGCTGATGTCGGTCCGGTCCAGCGCGATGGTGGCGATGCCGGCGAGCATCACCTGGGCGCCGATCACGGCGGCCGGCTCGGTGGACCGGCCGGCGATGGCGGCGACCAGCCGGTCGGTCAGCAGCCTGAGGTCCACGAAGTCCGGCAGTGCGAAGAGCTGCGGCAGGTCGTGGTAGATCACCGCGATCTCCTGGCGGTAAGTGAGCACCAGGTTCACGAACCGGTCGATGGCCAGGTCGCGGGCTGCCGCCGGGTCGAGGGCGGCCAGTTCGTCATCGAGTACGGCGAGCTCGCGCACGGGCGGGCCGACCAGGTCGGCGAGGATGGTGTGCTTGCTGACGAAGTGGTAGAGCAGGGTGGCCTTGGAGCAGCCGACCTCGTCGGCGATGTCCTGCAGCGAGGTGCCCTTGTAGCCGAGGGTGGCGAACAGCCGGGCAGCCGCCGAGAGGATCTCCTCGCGGGTCTTCGCTCGTGCCATGGGCGGGTCACCTCCGCCCACCATCCTGCCTGACCGATCGGCCAGTATCTGACCGATCGGTCAATATTGTGGGTTAGCTAACACCCTGACCTGTCCAGAACTATCCGGTTATGAGCCGGGAACTGCCGCGAAACCGGAGTGCGAAAACTGCCGAGAGACCGCCCACTCAGCCCCGCCGAGCGAGCCGGTCAGCCAACTCCGCCAGGGTGTCCACGAACCACAGCTGGCGGCCACGGTTGGCCTCCCGGACGAAGTCGTTCCAGGCGTCGCTGGCGGCGGCCACAGCCGGGACCGGGCCGACCACGGCCAGCTTCAGCCGGTAGTTGACGAACTTCTGCACCACCTCGCCGGCGAGCCGGGTACGCAGCACGAAAAACTCCTCCGGCAGCCGGTCACTGGGCACGGCGACCCACTCGGCCGCCGTGCCGAGCACGTCACCGACGACGGCCAGCACCTCCTCCACGCCGGCCAGCACCGGCCCGTCGGCCGGGTGGACCCATACCGGGGTGTCGTCAATATCGGTCAGCATCCCCGGCACGCTACGGACCTGGCCGCCCGTATACGACCGCATATCGCGCGGACCTGACCGTGGCACGCGGCGTACCCGTTCCCCACCGGCGGTGCGGTGTTCGTGGACTCCCCATCGGCCAACCAGACCCACCTCGTGCCGCGGGCGGCCGGGCGCCGATGTCCGGCGGTCTGTCGATCCGACCCGGCAGTGGGCGCGGGTGGCCGCGGCGTGGAACACTCGCCTGGGGGCTGGTCAGGGTTACGACGGAGGGTGTCGATGCCAGACCAGAGGGCCGGGCTGCGCCCGCCGACCGAAACATTCGCCCGCCGGGGCTGGCGACTGACCATTGTGGACGCTCCAGCGATCTTCGCGACCGCGGCCGGGCAGCCGGTGCAGATTCTCAGCGGTACGCCGCTGGGCCCGCCCGCGCGCCTCACCGTGTCGCCCGCCGCCCGGGGCTGGCGCTGACCCTGGATCTGCGGACCGGGGACGGCGGTCCCCGGCTGGCGGTGCTCGGCAACGACCCGATCGGGTACCTGCTCTCCCGCCGGGCACAGGCCGGCGACCCGCGCGCCGTACGGGTACTCGACGGGCTGGAGGCAGCGGTCGGCGAGGTGTCGCGTCGACTCGGCCGGCCGGCGCCCCCGATCGTGCCGGCGGTCTCCTTCGAGCCCGCTGACCGGCTCGCCACCCGCCTGATCGTGGATGCCGTGACCGGCCTGGAGATCACCGCGACCCGGTACGCGCCCCGGTCCGGCAGCGGCGAGGTGCTGACCCTGCGGGCGTCGCTACCCTCGGCCACCGCAGCCGCGCCACACCTGGCCGCACTGGTCGACGCGGCCGTCGCCGTGCTCGGCCGCACCCCGCGCGGCGACGTCGTGCTCACCCGACAGGCGGACCCGGAGACCAGGTCAGCCTCGACCAGGTGGGCGGCCTGGGCCCGGTGGTCGCCCAGTTCCGCGAGGTCGCGACGTCGTTCCGGCACCCCGGCGCGATGGCCCGCTGGGGCGCCCGCCGACCCCAGGGCATCCTGCTGTACGGGCCGCCCGGCACCGGCAAGACCATGCTGGCCCGGGCGCTGGCCACCGAGATCGGTGGCACCCTGCGGGAGATCCGCACCCCGGAGATCCTGGACAAGTGGCTCGGCGCAGCCGAGCGCAACCTCAAGCGGATCTTCCAGGAGGCCCGCCGGTACACCGAACCCACCGTGCTGCTCTTCGACGAGTTCGACAGCATCATCGGCTACGTCGGCGCGCCCACCGACTCCGGCGGCCACGCCGTCAACGCCGTCGCCGGCCTGTTCAAGCAGGAGATGAACACCCTCGTCCAGGACAACCCGAACGTCATCGTGGTGGCCACCACCAACTTCCCGGACCTGATCGACGAGTCGCTGATCCGGTCCGGCCGGTTCGACCTGTGGCTGCGCATCCCGATGCCGGACGCGGCCGGCCGCACCGAGATCCTCACCCGGATGATCCAGGGCCTGATCCACGCCCACGAGCGGGACGGCTTCCGGATGTTCGCCGACGACCTCGACCTCACCGAGCTGGGTGAGCTCGGTACCGGCCTGTCCGGCGCGGACCTCGCCGAGGCGCTGCGCCGGGCCCAGCTCGGCAAGGCGCTCCAGGAGGCCGGCACCGGCGAGCGCCCCACCCCGATCAGCCAGCGGGACCTGCGGGAGCGCATCGAGGAGGTACGCCAACGGCCGACGGCCACGGCCTGACCCGCGCCGACCAAGGCGCCACCCGCTCAAGGTCACATCCGGTCGTAGCCACGGCTGGGACACCGTGCGAGTCGGTGCCGGTCCGCGGTTGCCGACGGGCGGGAACCTGTCCGTGATCAGATTGCCCGGCGCGAATCCCGCCCTCCACAATGGTCGGGCCGGGCTCACCGTCGGGGCGGGGGACAGATGCCGCAGTGGAGCGACCTGCCGCGCGCGCGTCCGCTGGCCGCTCGGCCTGGCCCTCGCGGTCGGCCCGGGACTGATCGGGTACTTCGTCGGCGCCCATTTCCACCACCGGCTCAACGGCGCCTACTTCGGCTACTGCGTGCTGGCGGTGTGTTTCGCGCTCACCTCCGAAGACGTCCGCACCGCGGTCGGGGTGCTGCTGCTCGCCGCGCTGGCCGGCGTCCTGCCGATCTACGCGCTGGCGCTGGCCAGCCAGGGTGTGCTGGCTCTGCTGGGTACCCCCACCACCGGCCAGTTCTTCACCCGCGCCCTGCTCGGCGCGGCGGCCGGCTGCGGGCTGGCGGCGCTGCTCGGCCTCAAGGGCACCCTGCAGAGGTTGTCCGACTCGCCACGCGCCGACCTCGCCGAGACCCTCCGGTACGCCATCGCCATGCGCGTTCCGACGGCGTTCATCGTGGCCGGCGGCTTCAACGTGCCGGACACCACCACCAGCCGGATCGCCCTCGGGCTGATGTGGGGCGTGGTGGCGGCCGGCGCATGTGTCGCGAACACCGTGCTGCTGGACCACGAACCGGTCCGGGAGGCGCTGGTTATGGTGGTCATCTTCGAGATGGTGTTCGGCGTCGGGCTGGTCCTCGGAGCTGCTCTCCGGTCTCGACGACCGGGCCGTGCTGGTGGGTACCGTCGAGGTGGTCCCGGCCGCCGCGGTCGGCTGCATCCTGACCTTCCTGCTGGCCTGGCTGGTCGCCACCGTCGTGTCGCGGAGCGCGCCGACAACCTGATCGGCAACCGCCCGCGACAGCGGACGGTGGATGACCCGCAGGCTGCCGTTGTCGCAGGCCGCTGCGCGCGGAACCGTGTTTCGGCGACGACTGATCGCCGGCGTCCGTACCGTGGAGATGCCGGCCGCGGTCCTCGACGCCGGCGTGGTTCACGGCCTTCGGGAGGTGGGCGATGGTCGAGGGGTACCGGGTGGTGGTCGGCGTCGACGGGTCAGCGGTCGCGGCCCGGGCGCTGCGGTGGGCGCTGGAGCAGGCGGCGGCCCGGGGTGGCACGGTGCTCGCGGTGAGCCGCCTGGAGTTGGGCGGACGTGGACGGTGACGGCAACGTCGACCTGGACGCGTTGGAAGCGGCGACCGCGGCCGGCGCTGGCGGACGAGGTGGTCCGCGCCCAGGCGGAGGTGCCCGGCGCGGCGGTCCAGCCGGAGGCCATCTTCGGCCGCCCCATCGACGTGCTGCCGGAGGCGGCCCGCGGCGCCGACCTGCTGGTGGTGGGCAGTCACGGCCGGGGCCGGGTGGCCCGCGCGGTGCTCGGCTCGGTGGCCGACGCCTGCATCCGGGCCCGGGTCTGCCCGGTGGTGGTCCTGCCGGCCGACCCGCCAGCGTCGCCGTAGCAGCGCGAAGTCGCCGAACTCGGCTCGCCCCCCTGTGGTACTTGCCTGCCGTCCGGCCGCCTGTTGGGCCCCCGGCTAAATGTCGGGGGGTGGGGTTAGCGTCGCCTCAGGTGCTCAGAGTTGAGAGGGGACGGGGCCATGACCACACTGGAGAATCGGCCGAATACCGCGCTTGTCGTCATCGACGTGCAGAACGGCATAGTCGGGCAGGCGTACGACCGCGACGCGATCGTCGCGAACATGGGCCGCGTGGTGGAGAAGGCGCGACAGGCTCAGGTTCCCGTCGTCTGGATCCAGCACAATGACGGACAGACCATCCGGGGCAGCGACGGCTGGCAGATCATCCCCGAGTTGACCCCGGCCGGCACCGATCCGCTGGTGCACAAGAACTACGGCGACGCGTTCGAGGACACCACGTTGGAGTCGGTGCTGGCGGATCTCGGCGTCGGCCGGTTGGTGGTCGCCGGCGCGCAGACTGACCAGTGCATCCGCTGCACGTTGCACGGCGCCTTCACCCGGGGCTACGACGCGACCCTGGTCAGCGACGCCCACACCACCGAGGACCTGACGGAGTGGGGCGCGCCCGCGCCCGAGCAGGTCATCGCGCACACCAACCTCTACTGGACCCACCAGGCCGCGCCCGGCCGCACCGGCGGGATCGTGTCGACCGAGGACGTCGACTTCAGCAAGGTGCCCTGAGCGTCGTCACGGCCTGCCGCGGCCGCGGGCCATCGCGCGCAGCGCCACGGTCGCGATCGGGACCACGATGAGCGTGCCGATCAGGGCGCTGAGGACGCCACCCCAGTCGAAGATGTCGTCGTCCCCGATTCCCAGCAGCAGCGTGAAGATCACGTAGCCGACTACCGCGCCGAGCAGGCCCAGGCCGATCGAGACCAGCCACGACTTCGGTCCGCTCATGTTCCGGAAGGCGTCACCCGGGATGAGCATGCGCGCGATCACGCCACAGAACAGGCCGAGGAGAAGCGCTCCACACATCTGACCACTCCCTGTCGGGACGGGTGCCGGGACTCGATCATGACGCCCCGGGAACTCCCGGCCGGGCGCCTTGCCCGATATTCACCACATCGAGGGCCGCCGTGACGTGGAAGATACCGGCGGCCGGGTCACCGTCGCCGTCGCCCAGGTCGGCGGCGATCCAGTGGCTAGCCGGCCGGGTGGCGTCAGGCGATCTCCCGTACCCACGCTCCGATGGTTTCCCGGTCGGTCCGGCCGTCGGCGACCACCGTGACCACCCGGCGGGTCAGCGAATCCGTCAGCGTCAGCGGCTCGCTCCAGGCCAGTGCCGGACCCACGCCCGGGTACTCGGCCACCCGGACGAACCACGGGTCGACCACACCCACCTGCACGAAGACCAGCGTCCACGGCTCGGGCCCGGAACCGGACAGCGCCAGCCACGGCGCGGCACTGCCGTGTACCGCCGTCTCGCCGTCGGTGTCTGCGGTGAAGATCTGCCAGTCGGTCGAGGTGTGCGGGGCCCGCCAGAAGAAGCCGCCGTACCCCGCGCCGGGCCGGCCCTTGGTGGCCGAGCTGTGGATCTGCAGCGGCGCGTCGGTCTGGTTGGTCAGCGTGAAGGTCAGGTCGAGCGTCCAGGCGGTCAGCTCCAGCCGGCGGACCTCGACGGTGCGCTGCTCGGTGGCGACCGTCGGCGCACCGGTCGGCTGCCAGTGCAGTTCCTCGGTGAAGCCGGTGTCGTCCAGCCGGCTGAAGCCGGCGTGCAGCTGACTGCCGTGGTTGTCCAGCCAGGTGGAGCCGGTACCGGTGACGAAGGTCCGGCCGCCCCAGAAGTTGGTGCCGCCGAGGTCGCTGACGGCAACCCCGACACCGAGGTGGTGCGGGTGGTCGACCGGCTGCGCCTGCGTCACCGTGGCACCGGCCAACGTCCGTACCGGGTGCAGGTAGGGCCGGGGCGACAGGGTGATCGGCAGTTCGGGCTGCCAGACATAGGTGGCCACCTCGACACCGTCCACCCGCAGCGGCAGCGGCGACGGCGGTGCCGCCGCGACCGTGGAGTTGCGGGCGGGCTGGCCGGCTGCCGTCGACATGCTGCTCCTGAGGGCTCGGAATGGCGCTGTATCCCCGAAATCTACGAGCTTCGTCGGTATTAGGTCAATCGATGCAACAAACCTGCACAGACCTGCGAACACATGCAGCCACGGGCGTCAGTGCCTGCGGTGCCGGCCGGGCGGTAGCCACGAGGAGGCGCGGACCTGCCGTTCGACCGCCCGCGTTGGCCGGCGCGATGAGAGACGTTCACATTCGTCGATTTGTATCGGAGCCTGGCGGCCGGGACCGTACCGGCCGGTCATCGGGGAGGTACCCGTGTCCAGGCTCCGCACCATCCTGGCCGCCTCGGCGGTCGGCACCCTCGTCCTCGCGCTCACCGCAACCCCGGCGCAGGCGGCCGGTGCGACCAGCAAGGTCTCCCAGACCACCACGGTCGGCACGCACAACACCTACGACCCGGCCACCTTCAGCTACCTGGCGCAGGCGCTCGACCAGCACCCCGGCCTGATCGAGCTGGACGTCTGGGACGACGTGATCACCCGGGAGTGGAAGGTCAGCCACAGCAACCCGCTGGGCAACGCCAACAACTGCGTGGCGGCGAGCACGGCGGCGCAGCTCTATTCGGGCGGTACCAACAAGAATCTGGAGTACTGCCTGGACGACATCCGGCTGTGGCTGGGCGCGCATCCGGGTACCGGGCCGCTGATTCTCAAGCTGGAGTTGAAAGCCGGCTTCTCCAGCCGGACCAACCTCGGCCCGGCCCAACTCGACGCGGCCATCGCCGCGCACCTCGGTAGCGCCGTGTTCAAGCCGGCCGACCTGCTCGGCGGGTACGCCTCGCTGGACGCGGCGGCACGGGCGAACGCCTGGCCGACCCGGGCGGCGCTGTCCGGCAAGGTGATCGTGGAGATCATCCCGGGTACCCTCGAGGAGTCCAATCCGACCGACTCGCTCTGGACCGACCTGGAGTACGCCGGCTACCTCAAGGGCCTGGCCGCCGCCGGTACCCTCAGCCGCGCGCAGATCTTCCCGGCCGTGCACAACGCCGCCACCGGCGACCCGCGTACCCGCTACGCCGACACCACCCTGCGCCCGTGGTTCGTGGTCTTCGACGGCGACGCCAGCCGGTACCGCTCCGGCATCGACACCTCCTGGTACGCCACCAACCACTACCTGCTGGTGATGACCGACGCGCAGAACGTCGCGCCGGCCGTACCCGCCGGAAACGTCACCGCGGCGCAGACCCGGGTGACCGAACTCGCGGCCGCGCATGCGAGCGTCGTCTCAGCCGACTGGTCCGCCATGCCCACCGTCGTCGCCACCGTCACTGACCGGGGCTGATCGGGCGCGGCCGATCGGCCCTCGCCGGACGCTCGAACTCGCGGTAGGGCCGGCTCGCGGCAGCGCCTGTGAGCGGGTGAAACTGTGAGCACCGGGCCGCCGGGGCGCTCGGTACCGGGTGCTACAGCTTCTCGCGGCGGCCACGTTCCGGGGTGGGCCAGACGACCGGGTACCGGGTGGCGTCACGGTGGTCGAGCGCCTGGTGCGCTGGGCCGGTCCAGGGGCAGATGAGGCAGACGGCCTCCTTGTGGAAGCTGGGGTCGCCTGCCCTGCGGGCTCCGGCACCGGCAGGCGCACGCCGTGCAGGTGAAGCCAGAGCAGCCACTGTTCTTCGTCCACTGCTGTCTCCCGTCGGTGAGATGGAAGGGGGCCGGTAGCCCCCACGGCGCCGGCCCCCCGCAGCACGGCGAAGGAGTCAAGCTCTAATCCGCCGTACCTGCACGTCAGACAGAGTTTCAGGGGAAACCACGGAGTCCACCTATTCAGGGGAATTAACTATCTCCCGCGAAATGGGGCATTCAGTGTTGACACTCTGGGCGGGTGACCCAGTTCGTGCCCGACTATCAGCGTGTGGCTGCCGACATTCGTCAGCAGATTCGTGACGGCCGACTGGCACCCGGCGATCAACTACCCCTGCGTCGGGAGCTGATCGAGCAGTACACGAAGGCGTGGAAGCGCCGCACGCCCGTGTCGGGCACCACCGTCGACAGCGCCATGCTGATCCTGAAGTCCGAGGGGTGGATCATCGGCCACCAGGGGCGCGGCACCTTCGTGACCGAGCGGCCGCCGAAGTAACAACGGCGGCGACTACTTCCCGCACCCGCCACCGGGCCGATCAACGGCCGCTGCGGTTCTACCCGCACGTCGCGTACCTGCGCTGTAAGGCCAGGTGAACTCCGGTACCACCATGCCGCCTGGGACCTGGTGCGGCGGCCCAACTTCTGGCGCCGGCTCGTTGTGGTGTGGACCTGTCGTCGAGGCGGTTGACAACGGCGGGACCTGATGTTCTAGTTAACGAGTCCGTTAATTAACGAGTTGGGCAATCGCATGATCAGTGACTCGCTGTCGGTGACCTTCGCGGCGCTCGCCGACCCCACCAGACGGTCGATCCTGGCCCAGCTCTCCCGGGGCGAGGCGACCGTCACTGAACTTGCCGCGCCGCACGCGATGAGCCTGCCGGCGATCTCCCGGCACCTGAAGGTGCTGCAGAACGCCGGCCTGGTCGCCAAGGGCCGGGAGGCTCAGTGGCGGCCGTGCCGACTGGACGTCACGCCGCTGCGCGACGTGGACGACTGGCTCACCACGTACCGGGAATTCTTCGAACAGCGCTTCGACCAGTTGGCCGAGCACCTCGCGACGATGGTCCGCGAGCAGCGCCCGGCGCGACCCGATCCGGAGGAACAGCAATGAGCAGTGTCACCCGAGCCGACCGTGGCTTCACCATCGTCCGGCGCTTCGACGCGCCCAGGGAGCTGGTCTTCCGGGCCTGGACCGAACCCGAACACCTGCACTGGTATGCCGGGACCTTCCCGAACGAGTGGCCGACCACAGTCGACCTGCGCGTCGGCGGCGCCTGGCGGTTCCACATGATCGAGAACGAGGAGCGGTCGTACCCGACGGGTGGGATCTACCGGGAGATCGATCCGCCCCGGCGGCTGGCGTTCTCCTGGGGCGCGGTCGACGGCTGGCCGGCCCTGGATCCGGACCTGCTCGACGAAGCGCCGCTGGTCACCATCACCCTCAACGAGCTGCCGGACGGCGGCACCGAGATGGTCTTCGAGGTGAGCTTCTCCGACGAGCTGGACGAGGCGGGGATCCGCCGCTGGCTCGCCACCGGCATGGTTGAGGGCTGGACCATGACCCTGGACCGGCTCACCGACGCGACAATCGCCGGCCAGCCGGCAATCCGCTAGCGAAGCCCACTGCGCCGACCCGGTCCGGTCGTGCGGCGTGACCGGCTCGTACTTTGGAACGATCTGGGCTGGTGGCGGCGCTCCTACCATCGGGGGGTGAGCGGTTTCCTGCGCGCCCTGTGGGCTGAGCCGCCGCCACCGGACGCGCCCCCGCGCCGGCGGCGGGACTGGGCACTGGTGGTCGCCCTGGTATCGCTGGCTCTGCTGGAGGGAGCCGTCCGCGCGGACCTGCCGTGGCGGGTCGCCACCGTGGTGGTCGGCGTCGGACTGGCCCCCACCCTGCTGTGGCGACGCAGCCGGCCGTTGCTGATGATCGTCATCGCCTTCGGTGTCACCGGACTCGGTTCCATCCTGGTGCGCGGCAACTTCCCACAGTCGTACACCGCGGCAGCGATGCTGGTGCTGGTGTACGCGCTGACCCGGTGGGGCTCGGGGCAGGCCATGCTGCTCGGCGCGGCCGTGGTCGCAGGCAAGGCCGGTCTGGTCCTCACCGCCCGGGAGGCTGACACGGCCGAGGTGGTCGGCGGATTCGCGGTCCTGACCGCGGTGCTGGCGGCCGGCGCGGCACTGCGCTACCGCGCCGGGGCGCGAGCGCGGGCGCTGGAACAGGTCCGGCTGGTGGAGCGGGAGCGGCTGGCCCGGGACCTGCACGACACGGTGGCACACCACGTCTCCGCCATCGCCATCCGGGCGCAGGCCGGGCTCGCCGTCGCCGGTACCGACCCGGCGGCGGCGATCGGCTCGCTACGGGTGATCGAGGCGGAGGCGTCCCGCGCGCTGGCTGAGATGCGCACCATGGTCCGGATCCTGCGCCACGACTCAGCCAACTCCGCCAACCATGACGACTACGCCGACGCTGTCGACCTGGCGCCGAGTCCGCGGATCGCCGACCTCGTTCGGCTCGCAGCCGGCGACGGGACCGGCGTGCCCGTGCACGTGGCGGTCGGCGGCGAGGTGGCGGACCTGCCTCCGCTGGTGCAGAGCGCGGTCTACCGGCTCGCTCAGGAGTCAGTCACCAACGCCCGCCGGCACGCCCGGCACGCGACCCGCATCCACGTACGCGTCGAAGCCGACGACGCGGCGGTACACCTGCGGGTCAGCGACGACGGCGAGACCGCCCCGGCCGGCGCGCCGGGGTACGGCCTGATCGGCATGGCCGAGCGCGCCGACCTGCTGGGCGGGAGCTGCCACGCCGCCCCCGACCCGGGCCGGGGCTGGACCGTCACCGCCACCCTTCCGCGCACCAGCCCCGGCGCCGCCGAGCCGCGCAGCGCCGAGCAGCGCAGCGCCGAGCCGAGCCGCGTTCTGCCAATGCCGCCGCGTACCGGTAGTCCGGCATGAACATCCGGGTGCTGGTCGCCGACGACCAGGAGATCGTCCGGACCGGGCTGACGATGATCCTGAACGCCCAGCCGGACATCGAAGTGGTGGCCGAGGCGGCCAACGGGCAGCGCGCCGTCGAACTGGCCCGCCGGCTGCGCCCCGACGTGTGCCTGCTGGATATCCGGATGCCCGGCGTCGACGGGCTCGCCGCCACCCGCGCCCTCGCCGGCCCGGACGTCGCCGACCCGCTGGCCGTCGTCGTCATCACCACCTTCGACCTTGACGAGTACGTGTACGCCGCGTTGCGGGCCGGCGCCCGGGGCTTCCTGCTCAAGGACGCCGGGGCGCTGCTGCTCGGCGCCGCTGTGCGGGCCGCCGCCAGTGGGGACGCGCTGATCGCGCCGAGCGTCACCGCCCGGCTGCTGCGCGAGTTCGCCCGGACCGGGCCTGGCGGCCCGCCGCGTCAGCCGGTCGAGCCGCTCACCGGCCGGGAGGAGCAGGTGCTCGCCGCGCTCGCGCTGGGCAGCCCGAACAGCGAGATCGCCGCCGCCCTGCACATCACCCTGAGCACCGTGAAGACCCACGTCGCCAGCCTGATGGCGAAGCTCGGGGCGCGTAACCGGGTGGAGATCGCGCTCTGGGCGTACCAGACGGATCGGATCCGGCCGGGTCGGTAGTCCGTAGTCCACTGTGGACGGTGGCAACCACAGGGACGAGAGCGGGTCGTACTTTGGAACGGGACGGGACCGGACCTGCTGCCGATGAGTCGCAGTGGCCGGGGCGACCACGATCTGGGGGTGCCGAACGGCACTCGCGACCCGTACCCACAAAGGGGCCCTGCCATGGTTTCCGCCCGTTGGAAGGACCGGCTGATCCCGGCCGGACTGCTCGCCCTCGGCGTGGTGCCGCTCGCCGCCGGCGTGGTCCGGTTCACCGAACTGGCCGGCGGCGGACCGGTGACGCCGGAGAACGACCGGTTCTTCGCGATGCCGGTGCCGATCATCGTGCACATCGTCTGCATCAGCCTCTACGTGCCGCTCGGCGCGCTGCAGTTCGCGCCCCGGCTGCGTCGCCGCCGGCCGCGCTGGCACCGGCTGGCCGGCCGGATCCTGGTGCCGTGCGGGCTCGGGGTGGCGCTGTCCGGCCTCTGGATGACGCTGACCTACCAGTTGCCGGCCGCCGACAACACCCTGGGGGACGCCTTCCGGCTGTTCTTCGGCAGCGCGATGGCCGCCGCCGTGGTGCTCGGCTTCGTCACGGTGCGCCGTCGCGACTTCCGCGCGCACCGGGCCTGGATGATTCGGGGGTACGCGATCGCGATGGGCGCGGGTACCCAGGTGTTCACCCACCTGCCGTGGGTGCTGCTGGTCGGAGCGCCGACCGGGAACACCCGGGCGCTGCTGATGCTCGCCGGTTGGCTGATCAACGTCGCGGTGGCCGAGTGGGCGATCCGGCATCGGCCGCGCCACGCCGTACGCGACGCGACAGCCGCCGCCGGCCGGATCAGCCCGAGGAAGGCGCAGCGTGCCATGGCGGGCGGAGTCGGGGCAGCCGGCGCCGTGGCCGCCGAGGTCGGGGCAGCCGGTGTCGGAGCGGCCGGGTGAGACTCCCCTGAGCAGGGCCGCTGTGGAGACGGGTTGACTTGATCAGGCAGAATCGCCGGGTGGCCGCGTTCCCCTGTGCGGCCGCGTGCCCACCCCTCAGGAGTTGTCCCCGGTGTTCGCGTCCTGGCTGATCTGGCTGATCGGGTGCGTCATGCTCGCCGCTGCCGGGTTCGCCACCGCGGCGCTGCCCCGGCTGCGGGCGCGCGCGTACACCCGGCGCGCGGCATGGGCGAGCGCCCGCAGCGCGATCGACACCGCCACCGTGAGTCGGGACGCCGCCGCTGACCGGGTGGTCGAGGCCGAGCAGTTGCTGGCCCGGGCGCAGGCACTGGCGGCGGCCGGCGGCGGGCGGGCGGCGGCACGGACGGCGACCGGGTACGCCCGGCAGGCCGACCAGTTGTGGCGGGCGGTGAGCGGTGGCTGACCGTGGGTACCGTCGGCACCTGGAACGGCTGCGCTGGGTGCTGCTGCTGGTCGCGGTGGCCCTGGTCACCGTCTTCCTGGTGGCCCAGCGCCAGAGCAGTGACGTGCGGTACGGCGACTCCGCGTCGACCGCCAAGCTGCCGGACGAATCAGGCATCGTGCTGCAACAGTCTGCGCAGGAACTGACCACGATGTTGGAGTCCGAGCACATCCTCCGGCTCCCCGGCGCGACCGCCACCTGGGACGCCGCCCGGGTCGCGCAGGCCATCGGCGCCAATCCGGACGTGCGCATCCTGGCCACCCCGCCGGGGCTCGCCGAGGCCCAGCGGGACGGGCTACAGGATGTGGCCAAGGACAAGAAGACCATCCTGGTCGTCGGTACCCGGGTCACCGGCGACATCTACGAGGCCAGCTCCGGTGACCTCGACGACTGGCGTGGTGAGCTGGCCCGGGCTGACGTCACCGGCAAGCTGGTGGTGCTCATCGACGAGCTGGTGAAGAACCCGAAGAGCGAGGAGCCGGCCGAGCCCGGTTGGCGGGCGCCGACCGACGCCGAACTCGCCGCCGTCGCCACCGACCTGCGGACCACCGGCCTGTCCGGGCCAGCCGGATTGTCGGTGTCCGCGGACGCAACCCTGCAGGCGTTCGGTACTCAAGCCCGCTACCTCGTGCTGCCGGTACAGCCGGGCGACCGGCCCGCCCCCGACTACGGACCGGCGCTGACCCGGATCTTCCCGGACACCCCGATCGTGGTGATGTACGGCTACTGGATCGCCTACTACGGCCCGCACGCGGCCGACTTCGCCGACGTGGCCGCCGTCAGCTTCTACGCCCGCTTCGGCGGCCTGCTCGGCCCCGCGGCGTACCCCCAGCAGAACGTGCTGAACGCCTGGCTGGGTCAGGTGACCACGCTGCGCAACGCGGGCCTGTTCGACCGGCCGCTGCCGTACCGGCCGTTCGACCCGCTGCGGGTGGCGCTGCCCGTGCTGCCGTGGCTCTTCGCGGTCTGCGTGGCCGGTTTCCTGGCGCTGTCCGTCCGCTCGCTGCTGCGGCCGGGCAGCCGCGACCCGATGCTGCCCACCCGTGGGGCCGGACTCACCGCCCGGTTGGCCGGGTTGACGGCGCTCGCCGTGGAGGTCTCCCCGCTCACCGACGCGCGGACCGACCCCGCGCTCACCCGGGCCATCGGGAAACTCGACGCGGCCCGTTCGGCGCTGGACGAGCGGTTGCCCGACCGGCAGGTCCGTACCCTGCTCGACGAGGCCGAGCAGGAGTTGGACCGGGTCGGCCGGGCGCTCCCCTTCGCCGGCTACCGGCCGTCGACCTACCTGCGCGGACGGCTGGCATGACCCGGACACCCGACCCGAAGCGCGCGATCCGATCAAAGCGGGCACCGGACGTGAATCAGGCCCGCACTCCCAAGCCGTCGCCAACCCCGAAGCGGGCTCCGGACTCGAAGCGGGCGACGGAGTCGAAGCGGGCGGTGCTGGCGAAGCGGCTGGCCCAGGTGAAGCGGGTCGCCGAGGCTCGGCGGGCGGCCGGGGCGAAGTCGAGCCGGAAGCCGGCGGTCGGCCGCACGGGACTGCGGGGCCGGGTCGGCGCTGCCCTGGCCACCCCGTTCGGGCTGGCCACGCTGTGCTGCCTGATCCTCGCCGGCTGGGCGCTGTGGGCGGGCGGCATCCTCGACGGCGCGGCCGCCAGCGCCGTGCGGACCTCCTCGGTGTATGCCGCTTCCGGCGTCGACCTGGACGTCGCGACCGCCCAGAAGATCGTCGGGAATCGCCGACTGGTCGTCATCTTCGCCCGACCGGGCACCGACCTGCGCGGCGGCTGCCACGCGGTCCGCCGGGCCGCCGCCGGTACCCTCGTGCTGTTGCTCAGCCGGGACGGCGACTCCTACGACCACTACGGCTGCGCGCAGTTCGGCGGCGACGACACCAAGACCTTCGGCAAGCGGTTCGTCGCCGAGTCGCGGATCCCGGCCGGCATCGACGAGTTCGTGGACCGGCCGCTGGATGCGCTGAAGGTGATCGTGGTCAACTTCGACACCCTCGCCAATGCCGGCATCGTGCCCGCCGGGGCCCGGACCATCAGCCCGTCGCTACCCCGGTACCTGGTGGCCGCCGCCGCGCTGGCCGCGGTGCTGCTCGGCTCCGGGCTGCTCTACCTGACCGCGCGCCGGGCCGGCCGGCTGGCCGCCGTCCGACGCGCCCGGCTGGACTCGGCCACCGACAGCCGTACCGTGCTCAGCGCCGCCACCGCCGTGGTGGCCCAACAGATCATCGACCTCGACTCGCGCTACGCACTGCTCCGCCGCAGTGAACCGGCACCGGCCGGCGCACCCGCCCAGGACGACCTCCCGGCCCCGGCGGCCGACGCTGAGCGGCCGGCGACCGGGGCCGGATCGGCGACCGGGCGGCACGAGGTGACGGCGTCGAAGCGCAAGCGGCGCGGCAGCCCCACCGGCACGGCGCAGACCTTCGCCAGCCGGTACCGGGAACTGCTCGCCCTGTATACCGGGCTGCTGGCGGACGTGGCAGCGGCCGACCGGCGTGCCGAGACCGACTTCGCCTCCTACACCGAACGCGCCGAGGCGCTGTCCCACCGACTCCGCGACCTCGCCGGCTGAACCGCGCCGGCCCTGCCGGGTACCCCGACCCGCGGCCCGGTACCCGATACTGGTCACGGGGCGGCCGGAGTACCCGGCACCCTCCGTCCACAGTGGAGGTACCCAGATGCCCAGCTCAGGCCCTCCGCAACCGGGCCCTCCGCAATCGGGCTCTCCGCAATCGGGCTCTCCGCAATCGGGCTCTCCGCAATCGGGCTCTCCGCAATCGGGCTCTCCGCAATCGGGCCCTCCGCCGGCCGGCCGGCCGGGTCGGTGGAGCCGGCGCGGCGCCCTCGCGTTGGCCGGCACTGCCGGGATGGCGCTGATCGGCGTCGCGGTCGGCACCGACCCGCTGGGTTTGCGCGCCGCCGGGGCGGCCGGCTACACCCCACCGACCCCGCGCCGGCGACTGGACCTCAACGGCGGCTGGCGTTTCCGGCTGGGCGAGGCGTCCGACGCGCAGCAGCCCGGCCACGACGACTCCGGCTGGACGCCGCTGGACCTGCCGCACACCTGGAACGCGCTCGACGGCAGCGACGGCGGCAACGACTACCGCCGCGACGTCGGCTGGTACCGGCGGCGCTACACGGTGCCGGCTGGCCTGACCGGGCGCACCTTCGTGCTCCAGTTCGCCGGGGCCAACGAGGTCGCCGACGTCTGGGTCAACGGCGTCCACCAGGGCCGGCACTGCGGTGGGTACGCCCGGTTCCGGTTCGACGTGACCGCCGCGCTGGACCCGTTGGCGGACAACGTGATCGCTGTGCGGGTCAGTAACCGGCCCGACCCTGACCAGCTTCCGCTGCGCGCCGATACACGGCGATGGGCGGCATCTACCGCAACGTCAGCCTGTGGGCCGTCGACCCGCTGCGCATCCGGCTGCTCGACTACGCCGGCCCCGGCGTCCAGCTGCGCCAGCGGCTGGTCCACGCCGACCGGGCCGAGGTCGACGCGGCGGTCGCGGTGGCCAACCGGGACACCGTGCCGCGCACCTTCGTGCTGCGCACCGTGGTCACCGACGCAGCCCGGCGGGTGGTCGTCGACCAGCGCGCCGCGCCGCAGACGGTGGCCGCCGGGGAGCACGTCGAGCTGGTGCAGCAGGTGACCATCACGGCCCCACGGCGCTGGCACGGGCTCGCCGACCCGCACCTCTACCGGATCACCGTTGAATTACGCGACGGGAGCACCGACGTGCTCACCGACGCCGTCACCGAGCCGCTCGGCCTGCGTACCCTCACCGTGCACCCGGAGCACGGCTGCTTTCTCAACGGCGAGTGGCTGCCGCTGCGCGGGGTCAACGTGCACCAGGACTGGGCCGGCGTCGGCTGGGCGGTCGACGACGGGCAGCACACCACCGACTGGAGCCTGCTCACCGAACTCGGCGCGAACGCCGTCCGGCTCGCCCACTACCAGCACGACCAGCGTGCGTACCAGCTCGCCGACCAGCTCGGGTGCTGGTCTGGGCGGAGATCCCAACGTCGACCTGACCACCGACTCGGCGGCGTACACGGCGAACGCGGTGACCGCGTTGCGCGAGCTGATCCGGCAGAACTTCAACCATCCGGCGATCGCGTTCTGGGGCATCGGCAACGAGCAGAGCGTCGACGACGCGCCCACCAACGCGCTGCTGGCCACCCTCGCCGCGGTGGTCCGCGCGGAGGATCCGGGCCGGCTGTCGACCTACGCCAGCGCCGTGGTCGCCGACCGGGGCGCGGTCAACGGCCACACCGACGTGAGCGGCTACAACCGGTACTCCGGCTGGTACGGCGGGCACTACGACAATCTGGGGGAGTGGGCGGACCGGCTGCACGCCGCCGACCCGGCCCGGCGCATCGCGGTCTCCGAGTACGGCGCGGGAGCCGCCGTCGACCAGCACGCCGAACGCCCCGGCCGCTCCGAGGTCACCACCGACTTCCATCCCGAGGAGTACCAGGCGCTGCTGCACGAGGCGAGTTGGCGGCAGTTGGCGGCCCGGCCGTACCTCTGGGGAAGTTTCGTGTGGACGATGTTCGACTTCGCCTCGGACATCCGGGCGGAGGGCGGTCAGCGTGGCATCAACGACAAGGGCCTGGTGACCCGCGACCGGCGGATCCGCAAGGACGCTCTACTTCTACCGGGCCAGTTGGTCTCCGCTGCCGACGCTGCACCTCACCGGCCGCCGCTGGGAGCGCCGGACCGTGGCACAGACCGAGATCAAGGTCTACGCCAATGCCGACACCGTGTCCGTCAGCCTCAACGGCGCGCCGCTGGGCGTCCTCGTCGCCGTCGCCGTCGGCATCGCCGTCAGCACGGCAGTCACGCTGCTGCGCAGCCACCTCCGGGTGCTCAGCTCAGCTGGTCGGGTTCGGCGCAGGCTCCCGCTCGGCGATGAGTCCTTCCTGGACGAGGGTCGCCGCAACGACGCCGTCATGCCGGATCAGGCCGGCGGTGACGACACCGCGGCCACGCGCCGCCGCGGGTGACCGACACTCCAGCAGATTCCACTGGTCGGCGAACACCCCCCGGTGAAACCACAGCGACGAGTCCGTGGTCCCGCTGCGGTGACTTCGCGAACGCATCGAGTGACCGTGGACCTGCAGAGCCGGATCGATCAGGTACACATCGCTGACGTAGGCGGCGATCAGCGTGTGCAGCAGTGGGTCGTCGGGAAGATCCACCGTCGCCCGCCACCACAGCCTGCGAGTGAATTCCTGGCCCTCGCCGTTGTCGACGACCCGGATATCGAGTTCGTCCAGCGGCATCGACGGTGCGGGACCGACGGGTCCAGTGCGATCGAGCCCGCCCGGATCGTCCGGCAGCGGGTGCAGCCGCCCGTGCTCGGGACCGGGCAGCGCAGCGGCGAAAGAGACTGTCGCCGTGGTCAACAGGCGCCCGTCCTGGCGGGCGTCCACCCGGCGCGACGCCGCCGTGCGGCCGTCGAACACCCGCACCACCTCGTAGTCGACCGGTTGGCCGGCGTCGCCTCCGCGCAGGAACTGCAGATGCATGTTCGTCGGCGCCTTGACCGGACTCGACCGTTGCCGCGGCGGCCGCCAGGGATTGCGCGACGAGCTGGCCACCGTAGGCCCGCTTGCCCTCCGGCCCGCTGGCACGGCCCTGCCAGGCGTCCTCTGCCGTGGAGGTCACGTCGAGCAGACCAAGGAGCCTGCTCATGCGACGGTCCCCGACTCGATGAGTTCGTCGATTTCCCTGACCGACAACGACAGCCACTCGCCCAGCACCGCCGCGGTGTCGTCGCCGAGGGCGGGCGCGGCAACGGCCGCCGGGTAGGACCCGTCGATCGACACCGGCAGTCCCGGCGCGAGGTATCTGCCGACCCTGGGTTGATCGAGTTCGGTGAACATCGGGTTGGTCGTCACCCTGGCGTCGGCCGCGGTCTCGGCGAACGTCCGGTAGCGCTCCCACAACACCGAAGTCGTCGATAGCGCGGCGGCTGATCTCGTCGCCGGTATGAGCCGCGAACCACTCGCCGAACAGCGCGCCGAGCGCGCCGCGATGGCGATAGCGCTCCCCCTCGTCGGAGAAGTCGGCCCCAAGCGATTCGGCAAGCGCAGCAACGGCTTCCGTGGTTCCCGTCAGCGTCGACAGATCGCGGAAGTGCCGACCCGTCAACGCGACGACCATGAACGCGACCCCGTCGCTGCCGGTGAAATCCTGCCCGTAGGTGCCGTACACGGCGTTGCCGATCCGTTGCCGCGACGTGCCGTTCACCATTGCCTCGGTGAACAGGCTCAGGTTGCCCGCCGTCGCGAGCGCCACATTCTCCAGCGGGATGCTGATGCGCTGACCGCGGCCGGTCTCGTCGCGGTGCCGAAGCGCGGCCACGACTGACAGCGCCACGTAGATCCCGCAGGTGACATCCCAGGCCGGCAGCACGTGGTTCACGGGCGTGGCAAGGTCGGCGGGACCGGTCACCAACGGGAACCCGATTGCGGCGTTGACGGTGTAGTCGACACCGGTGCCGCCGTCGACCCGTCCCGACACCTCCACGTGGATCAGATCCGGCCGCATGCGAGCCAACTCCTCGTAGGAATGCCATTGCCGGCCAGCCACATTAGTGATCAAGATGCCGCTGCCGGCGACCAGCCGCGCGACGAGCTGCTGGCCCTCCTCGGAGCGCATGTCGGCCGCCAGTGATCGCTTGCCCTTGTTCAGCCCGGCCCAGTAGATGCTCTCGCCGTCGTCGGTGAGGGGCCAGCGGCGGTAGTCGGCCGCGCCGCCGACCGGATCCACCCGGATCACCTCGGCACCGAGCTGGGCCAGCGTCATCCCGGCCAGCGGAACCGCCACGAAGCTGGAGATCTCGACGATCCGCACCCCGGCGAGCGGCCGGGCCGGGTCCGGTCCTGGTTCGGTCATCCGCTCAAGCTAGCAAGCACCCTCAAACCAGCTCGATGGCGTCGGCGATCGAGGGCAGCACGCGGCTGGGCCGGAACGGATACCGCCCCACGTCCTCGATCGAGGTCGATCCGGTGAGGACCAGGATGGTCTCCAGTCCCGCTTCGATACCAGCGACGACGTCGGTGTCCATGCGATCGCCCACCATCACCGTGCTCTCCGAATGCGCCTCGATGCGATTGAGCGCACTGCGGAACATCATCGGGTTCGGCTTGCCGACGAAATACGGTTCGCGCCCAGTGGCTTTCGTGATCATCGCGGCGACCGAACCGGTGGCGGGTAGCGGGCCCTCGGCCGACGGGCCGGTGACATCGGGATTCGTGGCGATGAAACGGGCGCCGCCGAGGATCAGACGGACGGCCTTGGTGATCGCCTCGAACGAATAGGTGCGCGTCTCGCCGAGCACCACGAAGTCGGGTGCGACGTCGGTCAACGTGTACCCGGCCTCGTGCAGCGCGGTGGTCAGACCGGCCTCGCCGATCACATAGGCCGATCCGCCGGGAAGCTGGTCGGCCAGGAACGACGCGGTGGCCATCGCCGAGGTCCAGATCGCCGCTCTCGGGGACCGACAGCCCGGAACGCAGGAGCCGGGCGGCCAGATCGCGGGGCGTGAAGATGGAGTTGTTGGTGAGCACCAGGAACGGCCGCTCGCGATCGACCAGCCGCTGCAGGAATTCGGCGGCGCCGGGCAGCGCGTGTTCCTCACGGACGAGCACGCCGTCCATGTCGGTGAGCCAGCACTGCGGTGTGGTGCGCACGGATCCAGTGTGTCACGCAGACGTATACCAGCAGGTGGCTTCACGGCCGCACCGTACAATTCGACGGGTGGCGACACGGCGCGGACGGCCGACGCAGGCCGAGGCGAAGAAACTCGACCTCGCGGTACGCGAGGCCGCGGTGGCGACGTTCGTCGAAATGGGTTATGCGGGAGCCTATCCCCCAGGTCCGTTGGGCCACTTCAGCAGTGAGCCGCCGTCGACACGGATCTGCTGTCCGGTGATGTAGCGGCTGTCGTCGCTGGCCAGGAACACCCCGAGGTTGGCGATGTCCTCGGGCTCGACGTACGGGATGGGCATCGCCTGGAAGATGGTGAACAGCGGCTCGGCGTCCTCGCGCGTGGGCTGCTTGCCCTCGGCGGTGAGGTCGGGACGGAACATGCTGTACATGCCGTCGTTCTGCAGCAGATGGGTGTTGCAGTTGGTCGGATGGATGGCGTTGACCCGGATCATCCTCGGCGCCAGGTGCAGGCACATCTCCTCGACGTACTCCATCACGACGCGCTTGCTCCAGCCGTAGCCTGCGCCGCCGGGGCCCATGTTCGGGTTGTCGGTGGTGCCGCGGATCATGCCCGCGGTCGAGCCCGTGACGATGATCGACGACCCGTCGGGCAGATGCGGGATCGTGACGGCGACGGTGTTCATCACGCCGAGCAGGTCGACGTCGCTGGCGTCGACGAACCACATCGCGTCGGGGCTTGCCCATGGCCATCGGCAGGATGCCGGCGTTGGCCACGACGATGTCGATCTTGCCGAGATCGGCCGACGCCCGCCTCGACCGCCTCGCGCAGTTCGTGGCGCTCCCGCACGTCGGCGACGCGCGCCACCACGCGCCGGCCGGTCTCCTTGACCGAGCGTTCCGTCTCGGCGAGATCGTCCGGTGTCGCGAGCGGATACGGGTTCGACGGGATGTCGCGGCAGATGTCGACCGCGATGATGTCGGCGCCCTCCTTGGCCATCGCGATCGCGTGCGCGCGGCCCTGCCCGCGCGCCGCGCCGGTGATGAAAGCGACCTTGCCTTCGAGCTTTCCGGCCATGGTGTTCTCCTCTTCCGGCCGGCGCTCAGGCGACCGGCGTGAATGTCGATATGCAGGTCGGTGAGCCCGCGCATGATGAACGTGGGTTCGTAGGCGTAGCGCCGGCGCCGGCAGGACCGTGATGCGCCTCGGAGATCGCTGATGTCCGACATCCGGTCGAGGATCCGGTTGCAGCGAGATCCGGCCCTCCGCGCGGGCCAGCGGCGCACCCGGGCACGAGTGTGCGCCGCGGATGAACGCGATCTGCTCGCGCACATTGCGGCCGATCGGCCGGAACTCGTTGGGATCGTCGAACTTTCGCGCGTCCCGGTTGCATGCACCGGGCAGCACCATGACGGTCGTGCCTGCCGGGCACCTCGACGTCGCCGATCGTCGTCGTCGTGCTGGGCCATCCGGAAGTGCGACTTGACCGGGCTCTCCATCCGCAGCGTCTCCTCGAGGAAGGCCGGGATCTTGCTGCGGTCGTCGCGCAGCAGCTGTCTCGAATCCGGGTTGTCCGCGATGAAGCGCACCGCCGGAGCTCACCAGCTTCGTCGTCGTCTCGGTGCCGGCGGCGAACAGGAACGTCGACAGGTTCATCACGTCGTCGATCTCCGGTGTCGAGCCGTCCTCGTATTTGGCCTGCGCCAGCTCGGTCAGCACGTCCTCGCGCGGCGCGCGCCTGCGGTCCTCGATGTAGGCGTGGAACTTGTCGTTGAGCCACTCCAGCGGGTTGTGCGTGGTCGGCGCCTCCTTCCCGAGCTCGCCGACGGTCTCCTGCGCGAAGACCGCCTTGAACTCCTCGTGGTCCTCGGCGGGCACCCCGAGCAGGTCGGCGATCACCAACAGCGAGAACGGCTTGGCGTAGTCGCTCGAGGAACTCGCACTTGCCCGCGGTCGATGAACGTGTCGAGCTGCTCGTCGGCCAGCCGCCACATGAAGTCCTCGTTCTCCTTGAGGCGCTTCGGGGTGATCAGCTTGCTCAACAGGCCGCGGGTCCGGGTGTGCAGCGGCGGATCCTGTGAGGTGATGTGCTCGGCCATCGGGACCGCCGCGCGGTGCTGCTCGATCAGCGTCGGACACGTCGTCGCTCTCGCCGGCCCGAACGGCAAGCCGGAGAACGGTCCCGCCACCGAGACGCAGGACGAGAACGCCGGGTTCTTGTACACCGACAGCGCCTCGTCGTAACCGGTGACCGCGAGCACGCCGAACGGGGTCGCAGGCGCACAGGGCATTTGCGAGCGCAGATGATCGAAGTACGGATACGGGATCGGGAACCAGGGACTCGTCGGTGAAGAAGTCCACGGTCTCGAAATCGGTCGTAATGTCTCCTCATCGACTGTCCTGGGCTCTACTGAATTTGGACCAGATGCTTCGGCGGCGACGGCTAGGCTGGATCGAACAGAACCGGCAGCGAGGTCGGCGAGCGGAACACCTGGCCGCGGATGTGCGGATCGTCGCCGTCGGGATCCATCCGCAGGTTCGGCAACCGGTCCAGCAGAAGGTTGATGGCCGTGCGCATCTCGAGCCGGGCCAGATGCATGCCCAGGCAGACGTGGACGCCGTGGCCCCAGCCGAGATTGCCCTTCGCCGTGCGGAAGATGTTGAACTCATCCGGGATCCTCCCACCGGTCCTCCTGGCGGTTGGTCGACCCGAGCATGGGCAGCACCGAGCACCCCGCGGGAATGTGCACCCCGCCGAGTTCGGTGTCGCAGGTGGTGGTCCGGGTGATGGTCAGCAGCGGCGGATTCCACCGCACCGCCTCCTCGATGGCCTGCGGCAGCAGCGAGCCGGTCGGCGCGGATCGCCTCCAGCTGCGGCGGGTCCGAGAGCAACGCGAACAGCAGGTTCCCCAGCGACCGGTAGGTGGTCTCCACGCCGGCGGGCAGCAGCAGCCGCAGGAACGAGAAGATCTCCTCGTCCGCGAGCTTCTCGCCGTCGATCTCGGCCTCGGCGAGCAGGCTGATCAGGTCATCCTTCGGCTCGGCGCGGCGGGCCTCGAGAATCGGCGCGAAGTAGTCACACAGCGCCGCCGCGGCCGCGAGGCCGCGCTCCGGGTTCATGATCCAGCTCAGCAGCGAGATCGACCAGCGCTGGAACTGCGGGTAGTCCTCCTCCGGCAGCCCCAGCAGGCCCGCGATGATCCGGCTCGGATAGTCGAAGGTGAACTCCTTGACCAGGTCTGCCTTGCCGTTCGCCGCGAACTTGTCGATCAGTTCGTTGCCGACGCGGCCGACCAGTTCGTCCTCCCAACGCGCCAGGGACTTCTGCGAGAACGCCTTCGACACGAGGCCCGCAGCCTGCCGTGCACCGGCTCGTCCATGCCGAGCATCACCCGCTCGCCGAGCACCGGACCGAACGCCGCGATGACGCCCGACGACGAGAACGTCACGTTGTCGCGCAGCATCTGCTGGGCGTCCTCGTGCCGGTACACGATGAAGACCGGCTTGCCCTCCTCGCCGGGCATCGCGGACATGTCGATCCGCTGGATCGGCTCCTCGCGGCGCAGCCTGGCCAACTCCGGGTACGGATCCCGGACGTCGCCCGAGACGGCGTCGTCGAAGGACCCGAAGTCCTCGAGATCGTCGAAAAGCTGTTCCATTGCTGACTCCTTGTCTGAGTCTATTGGGCCGGGTAGGCCACGGATTTGACTTCGGTGTACTGGCCGAAGCCGACGAGTCCGTTCTGGCGCCCGACGCCGCTGTCCTTGTAACCGCCGAATGGTGTGTCCGCGCCGTAGCCGGCGGTGCCGTTGAGGCCGATGAACCCGGCGCGCAGTCGACGCGCCACGGCCAGCGAGTGGTCCAGCGAGCTCGGACATGACGTTGCCCGCCAGGCCGTACACGCTGTCGTTGGCGATCCGGACCGCGTCGTCCTCGTCGTCGTAGGGGATGACGGCCAGGACCGGCCCGAAGATCTCCTCCTGCGCGATGGTCATCGCGTTGTCGACGTCGGTGAAAAGCGTTGGATTGACCCAGAAGCCCTTGTCGAACTGCTTCGGGCGGCTCGGTGCTGCCGACGAGCATCGTGGCGCCCTCGTCGACGCCCTTCTGGATGTAGCCGAGGATGCGTGACTGCTGCTTGGCCGAGATGACCGGGCCGCACAGCGTGCCGGGGTCCTGCGGGTCGCCGGCGGGGATGTTCTCGTAGATCGCCTTGCAGAATCGCGACGCCCTCGTCGTAGCGCGAGCGGGGCAACAGCATCCGCGTCGGGGCGGCGCAGCCCTGGCCGGCGTGCATCAGCGGGCCGATGCCGATCAGGCACGCGGTGTTGAAGTCGGCGTCCTCCAGCACGATCGTCGCCGACTTGCCGCCGAGTTCGAGGAACAGCCGCTTCATGGTCGCGGCGCCCTTCTCCATGATCCGCTTGCCGACCGTCGGTGGAGCCGGTGAACGAGATCATGTCGACCTTCGGCGACAGCGTGAGTTCCTCGCCGACGAAGTGGTCCGACGCGGTGCACGACGTTGACCACGCCGGCGGGGATGTCGGTGTGCTCGGCGATGAGCCGGCCGAGCCGCGTGGCGTTGAACGGGGTGTCGGGCGCGGGCTTGAGCACCACGGTGTTGCCGGCCGCCAGCGCCTGCGCCAGCTTGTTGATGGTGACCTCGAACGGGAAGTTCCACGGCGTGATGGCGCCGACCACCCCGACCGGTTCGTGCCACACCTTCCGGGTGGTGTTGACGCCGGTGACCGAGACGACCGTGTCGCCGAGATCGGTTTCCCACGGGAAGGTCTCGATCAGCCTGGCCGGGTACCTGAGGCCGTCCTCGCAGCGGCGCGTCCAGCTGCGGACCGTGGGTCACCGCGCGCGGGGCACCGACCTCCCGGATGAGTTCCTCGCGCAGCTCCTCCTGTTCGCTTCGATGCGCGTCGTGCAGCTGTTCGAGGCACCGCTTGCGCAGTTGGTGGTTGGTGGACCAGTCGGTCTCGTCGAACGACCGCCGCGCGGCGTCGATGGCGCGGTGCATGTCGGCCTTCGACGCGTCGGCGACCTCGCCGAGCACGTCCTCGGTGGCCGGGTTGATGTTGGCGAACGTGCCCGCCTCGCCGTCGACGAGCTTGCCGTCGATCAGCATCCGCTGATTCGTAGGGCGGAGCCTCAGCCATTGGTCCACTCTCGTGTTCGGTCGGTCGGGTTTGGGTCGGCCGAACTTCATGATCAACGTGCGATTCGCTGCATCACGGGTGCGGAAGCACCGTTGCCGCGCGCGATCATCGCCCGTTGGCTCAGCGTCAACGACGCCGTGCCGTCGCGGATCGCGCCCTGCTTGGGCAGGCCCATCGCCAGCCGACTCATGTGGTACATCCCGGCGTGCGGCAGCAGCCTGCTGCACAGCAACAACATTCGGCGCGTCGGGCCCGACCGGATGTTTGGTGTAAGGCGCCGTGTCCTCGAGCGCCTTGCCAGTCCGCGGGCGAACTCGCTCCGGCGGGTTGGCGATCCGCATGGCCAGCCGCCCGCGCTTGTCGATCGCTGTTGTGCAGCGGCGCGTACGGGCCCGTCGAAGTCCCGCAGTCGGTGGTGCCCGCGTCGGTGATGATGTCGGTGTCGAACGTGCCGGTCACCAGAACGGTGACGCCGAGCCCGAACGGCGCGATCTCCCCCGCCATCGACTCGGCCCACCGTTCCAGTGCGCCCTTGGACGCGGAGTACGCGGCGATCGAGGGCATGCCGCGCACCCCGCCCGCGCTGGACACCATGACGATGCGGCCGCGTCCCGCCGCCCGCATCGCCGGCAGCAGGGCTTGGGTGAGCTGTACCGGGCCCATGACATGGGTTGGAACATGCTCTCCCACAGTTCCAGTGGCGACTCCTCGACCATACCCGCCGCCGAGATACCCGCATTGTGGACCACGGCGTACGGGGCGCCGACGGCCTCCTCGATCGCCTTGGCGGCGGCCGCGATCGACGCCCGGTCCGCCGAGGTCGAGCGGCACACCGATCAGCCGGTCGTCGTCGTCGGCGCGCCCGTCGCCTCGCGCAGCAGCGGCCAGGCCCGTCTCCGGTGTCCGCATCGCGGCGACCACGTGCCACCCCTCGCTGTAGAGGCGCTTCGCCGAGGCGAAGCCAAGGCCGCGGGAGGCGCCGGTGATGACGACACTTCGTGCTTCGCGCAAGTTCGGTCATCCATTCGCGCGTTCTCGGGTGCGCATCGGCCCTCACCGTCGCGGGCGCCTCGACATCGGGCCGCCCGTCCGGCAGCGCGTCACTGCCACGTCGACCACTTCCCCACCGAGAACGGTCCCTGCGGCGCCGTCCTTCTCGTAGTAGCCCTGCGGGTCGTAGACCTTCGCCTCGGGGTACGGCCACGGGCAGGCGACCGAGGTGGCCAGCCCACTGGCCTTGATCGCCCAGAACCAGCCGCCGTAGGCGAAGTACGACATGTTGATGATGACGAACATCACCAGGAACATGCCGAGCACCGGCTTCGTCGGGAAGAGCTTCGCCTTGGCGGCGAACTTCTCCGCCACCGTTCGGCCGGTGTCGTCGCGGTAGACGAGCATCGCCGCCGGGACCATCACAAGGTCACCGACAGCGACTCCCAGATCAGCGGGAACTGGAAGGTGCTGCCGGCGAACAACGTCCCGAACGGGATCGCCTGCGAGTAGATGTACAGCCCGGTGCGCACCAGGCTGACTTCGAGCATCACGTCGAAGATGAAGCCGAACACCAGGATCAGGCCCGCCAGGCTGATCAGCGGGTGCCGCGAGACGAACGCGTCCGGGCCGCGCTTGGCCTGCAGCTTGCGCAGCATCCAGATCGCCGGGAAGAACGGCGCGAAGTAGAACGTCACGTATCCGAAGACGATGAACGGTTCGACCGTCGGCGACATCATGATCAGCGGCCAGTCCTCCGGCCAGTGCAACAGATCGGGTTGTAGACCGCGAACGGCGACCAGTTCATGATCGGGTCCTGCCAGACGATCAGCGTCGTGACCAGAACCATCAGCAGCACCGGGCTGCCGGGGTTCTGCCGCCAGCCGCGCGATGAAGACGATGGTCAGCACCACCACCATGATCAAGGTGCCGATCTGCGGGATGACCTGCCAGTGGTCGAACCCGTCAGGAACTCGACAGGACGCGGCCGCCCGTCGACGTTCGGGTTGCGCCACGCGCGGGTCGACGTCGGTACGGCCGACGGCGGCGAACAACCCGAGGAAGGCCGAGCCAGCCAGCAGTGCGATCCACCGGCCCCAGTTCGGTCCGGTGCGTCGGCGACCCGTTGCCCTGCGGCTCTGTCGGACGGTGCGGATTGTCTGAGTGGTCATCGCTCATCCTCTCCGAACCGATCGACCAGATGTGAGTTGACGCCGTCGGCGTCGAGTGTCCGGGCCACCAGGTAGCCGGAGCCCATCCAGGCGCGTCGGGTCCACTTGCCAAGGGAGACACGGGTTCCCGGCGCACCGGACGCGGCCGGCATCATCTTGACCCGCTCGAGCGCCTCCTTGACCCCGCGCGGGCTCAGCGGATGCGCGTCGGTGAAGGCCCGCACCAACGTCGCGGCGACGTCGTGGTTGACCACCGGGACGCAGTACTCGGGGCGACTGCCGTCGTATCTCTCGGCGTAGCGGTCGAGGAAGTCCTGTCCGATCTGGTTGCCCTCGTCGTACTGGTCGACGCCGATCCAGCCCATGAACGCGTTCCACATGATCGGGTTGACCCATGCGTTCTGGAACGCGGTGGTGGTGAACCGCGGCGGATCCCAGTCCAGCGCCTGCAGCACAGGATTGATGAAGACGATCCCGAAGCCGAAGCCGAGGTGCACGATCGCCTCGCGCCTTGGCCTCGTGCAGGGTACGGACGGCCTCGTTGACGTCCTGCGCGGTCTGCGCGATCGCCGCCTCGGCGACGATGCGAATACCCTTGCGGCGGCAGGCGGTTCGCAGGTTCTTGAGGTAGCTCTCGCCGATCAGGCTCTGCTCGACCAGCACGCCGATCTCGGTCGAGCCCGCGCTTGGCGATCAGGTCGGCGATGAAGATCGGCTCGTCGGTCATCGAGCCCTGAGGGAAGGCGAACGTCCACTCCCCAGCCAGTCGTCGGTACCGGTGACGCTGATCGCCGGCACGCGGAAGCGCTCCTCGATGGCTTCCCGCAGCGGGACACAGTTGTCGGTGATGTTCGGGCCGAACACCACGAGGCAGCCCTCGTCGACCAGTTCCTCGTAGGCGTCGATGACCGCTTTGACCGAACCCTTCGGCAAGCCCTCCACCTCGCGGTAGATCATCTGGACCGGACGGTCCATCACGCCCTGCTCGACGGCCTCGTCGAAGACGAGGTCGAAGCGACTGGGTGAAGGAGGCGAGCAGCTCCTCGGGAAATCCCGGGGGCAACGTGAAGTCCATGAGATAGCCGACCTTGATCGGTTCTGCAGTGCTCTCGTAGGACATGTGACCTCCATTGGCCTGGTCATCCGTTGCGAAACTCGCTCAAACCTAATATTTGTTCAGACACTAGCGGCGGCCCGCGGCAGCGTCAATCACCGGTCAGCCTGCCGGCTGGCCGAGGTAGACGTCGATCATCTCGACGAGGCCGCGGCGTCACGTTCGGGTCGTCGGTGAGCGGACCTGCGATGGCCGCGCGCGGCGGCCTCCTGGATGGTCAGACCTTCGGTGATCAGCCGGCCGGCCGCGATGAGGACGCGGGTCGAGGCGACCTCGCGCAGTCCCCCGGTCTCCAGTCGGCGGATCGCCTGACCGAACCGGACCAGCTCGGCAGCCGTGTCGCTGGTCGACGCCGGACTTCGTGTGCGACGATCGCTTCCTCCAAGTCGGATGCGGGGAAACCGAACTCGATAGCCACCATGCGCTGCCGCGTGGAGTCCTTGAGATCCTTCAGCACGCTCTGGTAGCCGGGGTTGTAGGACACCACCAGCCCGAATCCCGGGGCGGCGTCCAGCGTCACGCCCAGGCGTTCGATCGGCAGCTGACGTCGGTAGTCGGCAAGCGGATGCAGGACGACGGTGGTGTCCTGTCTGGCTTCGACGACCTCGTCCAGATAGCAGATCGCGCCCTCGCGCACGGCACGGGTCAGCGGCCCGTCGACCCAGACGGTTTCGTCACCGCGGAGCAGGTACCGCCCGACGAGGTCGGCGGTGGTCAGGTCGTCGTGGCATGCCACGGTGATCAGGGGGCGCCCAGATCGTGCGCCATCGCCTCGACGAACCGGGTCTTGCCGCAGCCGGTCGGACCCTTCAGCACGATCGAGAGGCCCTGCCGGTAGGCGGCCTTGAAGACCGCCTCCTCGTTTCCGACGGACACATAGTAGGGACGCGTCACCTCCGCATCCGGCCGTGCGTCGTTCCGGTGGGCGAGCCTGGACGTCGACCCGTTTCCACTGGCCATCGCTTCCTTCCTCGCCCCGCCTCATCCCGGTTCGCGGAGCCTATCTCGGAACAGATATTTGTTTCAAGTGTCGGGAGGTCCCCAGCACCCTCTGTTCGGCTCGTACTCACGCCACCCGCCGCCGGACTTCTGCCGCGCGCAGCGCCGACAGGAACAGGGGGCCGATCACACCGGGGAGCTGGTCCGGGCGTCCGATCATCGCGTGCGCGGCAGTTCCGAACACCCTGCGGAACGAGGCGGTATCGGTGCTCGCGCCCACCGTCAGGCAGACGCAGCCCGTCCCCCGCCGGCGGGCCTCGGTCAGCGCGCGGCGCGCGTCCGCGGCGCCGTAGACACGCTCGTAGCCGTGGTCGTAGGCCAGCCCGTCGGAGAGCACGACCAGCAGTCGACGCGACGTACCTCCGCGGCGACTCCAAGACCGCAGACCCGTGCCGGATGGCCGCGCCCAGCCGTGAGTAGGCGCCGGGCTCGAGGCTGTTCAGCCTTCTGATCACCCGCGGCGTCGAGGTGGTCGTGAAACCGCTTGACCGGCACCATCGTGACCTCCTTGCGACCATGAGAGAAGTAGGCGTACAACGAGACCCGGTCGCCGAGGTCGTGCAGCGCGACGGTGAGATCGGCGACGGCCTCCGCTTGCTGCTGGTGCACCGTACGCCCGGCGGACCCCGGCTCAGCCGTGGAACCCGAGACATCGAGCAACAGCAGCACCGACAGATCGCGGCGCCGGCGCAGGCTGTCGAGATAGACCGCCTCGTCGGGCACCGACCCGGCCCTGGCCTCCACGCGCGCCTCGATAGCTGCGTCGATGTCGATGTCGTCACCTTGGGACTGACGATGGCGGCGGTGCAGGCCCATCCCGAGCCGCGCAAGGGGCCGACGGACTCCCAGTGCGCCGTAGATCACCTGCGGTGCAGATGTTTTGACCAGCGGATCGATCTCGCGCACGGTGCACCAGTCCGCCCGGTAACTCTTGCGTGTGACGTCCCACTCGGGGTAGATGAAGCCGGCTGCCTCGACGTCGGCCGTGTCTTCCCCTGACGCCTCGGCCAATGATGACACGGCGTTCGCGCCGCGCCTGCCCGTGCTGATTCGATGCGTCGGGGAGTCGGCGCCGGGCGGTCCCCCACCGCTGCCGGTCTTGCGTGTGGAAGACAACATCTTCTTCAGGAGTTTCCCGATGAAGCCCCCGCCCCCGACCGGGCTGGTGAACAAATCAGGGTGGTCGGTGTCGTCGACCTCGCCGTCGTCGAGTTCCTCCAGCGCCTGCTTGCTGTCCGGCGTCGCGGGACGTGTTGCGACGTCTCGTGGTGCACCTGCTGGGCTGCACGACGGCCGGCGGCGAGCACCTTCTTCGGCCGGATGACACCGAACACCCGCGGGCGGGTCCGCGAGCTCGCGCTTTCCCGACGCGATCGACAGCGACGTGGCCGTCGAATCACTCCAACCGCCGATGTCGAGATCGGCGAGGGTGGCGAGGACGCGTGGCAACAGGGAACCGTTGGCGATGAGCGCGCGGTGTCCCTCAACGGCCAGATAGCGCTTCGCCAGGCGGGGATGACGGACCATGGCGTCCACGACAGCAGGGTCGAGGCTCCGGCCGCGACCAACGACGCCTGGACGGCGACCGATTCCACGCCGCCGCGGGCGCCCGCCGAGGGATCGACAAAAACAGTGTGGCCGTCGGTCCACGCCGGCTCACCCCGGCTCGACCGAAGCCACCGCCATCGGCCGCCCCGCCAGCGCCGACGCCAGCATGCTCAGTCCGGCGAACCGGTCAAGATCAGCCTCGCCGGTCACTCGAGCACCTCCGCGTCCCGCGAACCGTCATTGACCAAATATCTGTTCCAACGTAGAGTTCGGCTGCACTGGAGTCAATCGGCGTTGCGGGGCTACACCACTCGAGCAGCCGGTGTACGCCGAAGAGACCACCCGCGCCCGGGTTCTCAATGCGCTCAGCAGCAGTACCACCGGCGCATTCACAGCGCCGAATTCAACGGCAACGAGGCCGATTTGCAGTCGTACTATCAATGTCCCCTGATCGCAGACGCGGTCGGTAGGATCAGGTCCCAGTCTCGCACCACGACGAAGGAGGGACATGACCGACGCCGTAGGGCGAAACGCCAAACGTAGCCGTCCCGTGGGCAAGAAAAGTCATGGCGCTGCGAGGCTTTCGGCAGTATCCGATCCACCGTCGGTTGACGCAACGCGGCGCACCGAGATACTCAAGACCGCGAACTCCGTCATCGCCACCTCGGGCCTGCGAAGCTCGCTTCAACAGATCGCCGACGCGGCGGGCATCCTGGCGGGCAGCCTCTATCACCATTTCGAATCCAAAGAAGCCATCCTGGTCGAGCTGATCAGGCGCTATCACGCCGACCTGGACCGGATCGGCGATGTCGCGCTGGACGGGCTCGACGAGCCTGACCTCAGGCCCGTCGCCGAGCAGATCACCGCACTCGGATGTGCGATCGCCCGTTGCGCGGTCGAGCATCGCGCCGCTCTGCAGATGTCGTTCTTCGAAGGTCCGAGCACCGACCCCGAACTCATGGAGTTGACCGCAGCGCCGGCCGACGAAGATCCAGGCCGCGATGCTGCAAGCGCTGCGTGCTGGCCGTTGGAGCGGCTACATCCGCCCCGACATCGACCTGCCCACACTGGCTGACCGCTTGTGCCAGAGCATGTTGCACGTCGGCCTCGACGTCATCCGGCACAAGGCGTCGACCGATGAAGTGGCCACGCTGAAATGCCGCATCACGCTGGAGGGCCTCGCCTCCGAAGCGCCCTCCGATACGGAACTGGACCGGTCGAACGCGTTCGCGGCCGCGGAAGCCGTCATCAAGAGCTGGGTCGAGACCGAAGACGAAACGGACCTGAAGGCGTCGCACGTGCGTGCGGTGGCCCGCGCGGAGTTCGGCCGTCGTGGCTACGAGATGACGACGATCCGCGACATCGCCTCCGCGGCGGGACTGGGTACCGGCACCGTGTATCGGGTCATCGGCTCCAAAGACGAACTGCTGATGTCGATCATGCTGGAATTCGGACACAAGGTCGGCGGCGCGTGGATGGACATCGTGCGGTCAGATTCCACGACCGTCGAGAAGCTGGACGCCTTGAGCTGGCTCAACATCAACGCCCTCGACCAGTTTCCCGACGAGTTCCGCATCCAACTGGCGTGGCTGCGCCACACGCCGCCGGACTACCGCCAACCCGGCATGGTCGTTCACGACGCGCATTCGTCAGATGAAAGCTCTGCTGTCCGAAGGGATCCGTGGCGGCGAGATCCACATCGACAGCGCCGGCGCGGACATGCTGGCCCGGTGCATCATCGGCGAGCAGTGGATTCCGGAGAACATCCTGCAGGAGATCGGCACGCGAAATGCGCTGATCCTGGCGCGGGACACCGTGTTACGGGGAGTCGCCGTCCGTCACTCGTGACCGCGTCCCGCCGAACCGGGAATGCTCCATCAGCACCAGATCGGAACGGGATTCCGTCTCCGTCAGTCCCAGACCACCCGAAGATGCTGCGGTGACCTGAAATACGTACCGGACACGTACGGCAGGGGTGCATCCGGATCGAGACGAAGGCCCGGCAGCCGATCTAACAGCGTATTGAAGATCATCGTGCTCTCCAGCCTGGCCAGGTGCATGCCGAGGCACACGTGTGCGCCGTGGCCGAACCCTATGTGCGGCTTCCGGTCCCGGAAGATGTCGAACCGCTCGGGGTCGGGCCACCGCGCCTCATCGTGGTTGGCACTACCGAGATTCACCGCCATCGTCGATCCGGCCGGAATTCGCATGCCGTGGAATTCGATGTCGCACGTCGTCTCCCGCATGAAGTTCAGCAGCGGGGTCTCCCACCGGATGCCCTCCTCGATCGCCTGCGGCATCAGAGTGCGGTCGGCCGTCACCACAGCGAGCTGGTCGGGGTGGGTCAACAATCCGAAGGCGAGACTGGCCGTCGACCTCGAGGTGGTCTCGGCGCCCGCAGGGAGCAGGTTGCGCATGAATCCGTAGATCTGCTCGTCGGACATTCGCACACCGTCGATGTCGGCCCCCGCCAGCACCGTCACCATGTCGTCGCGCGGCCGGCTCCGGCGATCAGCCAGTATCCCGATGAAGTACTCCTTGAGCTGAGCCGAAGCCTTCAGCGCGCTCTCCATATCGGAGTGGAAGCCCAGTAGGTCGATCGCCAACCGGTGGAACTGCGGGACGTCTGACTCCGGCAGGCCGATCAGTGCCGCGATCACCCGCACCGGGATCGGCATGAAAACCTCATCGACCAGATCGGCTTGCTTGCCCTCGCGCAGCCGCTCGACCGTGCGCTCGACCAGCGGCCGAACCAGCTCGGCCTCCCACCGTCGCATCGACGCACGGGCGAACGCGAACTCGTGCAGCTTTCGGTACACCTGATGTTCGGGCTCTTGCATCTCGAGGATGGTCGGCCCTTGAAGCGGGCGCACGATCGCTTCGTAGCAGCGAGTGCTGAACGTCTTGTTGTCGGTGAACACCGCCTTCACCGCATCGAATGAGTAGGCGCTGAAGATCTGCGTTCCCTCCGCGGGGTTCTCCAGGATCCCCATCTCCCGCCAACCGGCGTGTACCGGAGCCTGGGCACGCAGTTCCGCGAGCATCGGGTACGGCGTCGCGTCGCCATCTGCACCCATGCCCGCGTCGAATCTGGCCTGGGCATCCCTGACGTCCTGGCTCAGCTCGACGGCGACGTTCGGCTCTGTCATCCAACCTCCTCGCGGCCGCCAATGCACCTACGCCGCCAACCTAACCTTTGTTCAGAACCTAGTGATCTTGCCCTGGTCAGTCAACGCAAAGCACCGTTGCACCATGGCTTTCGAGTTCAGAACCTCTTATTCCGATCTGTGATGGCCGCAGGATAGTGACCAAATATTCGTTCTACTCTCCCCACGGCGGAACACGGTGCACCGCAGCGGTGAATGTCGAAGCCCTTGCCGTCGGGGCGCGCCATGTCGAATCGGAGCATGAGCCAGGGCGTGGCCCTGACATCAGTCGAAGGCGTGGCGGGGAAGTGTGTTCGGCAGAT
>CAWCFK010000008.1:0-200848 GCA_963794685.1 uncultured Actinomycetota bacterium
AGAACAGAGGTCACGAGTGATCTTGCGGTGTCGAACAATCCCGCGAGTCCTCATTAGGTGATCGAGTCGGCGAGGACCTCGTCAATCGTGTACCGGGCCTCGGTAGCCAGAGTGGGCTCGATGCCCCGGTAGTAGTACAGCCCACCAGAGCGAAATCGACAGTGCGCGGGCGCGGGCGCGGGTCCCAGGTAGCGTCCTCGCAGCCGACCATTGATCGGAAGATGTGTCGGACGTTGGCGGGCAGGACGGTCCAGGCGACGATCAGGTCGCATGCAGGGTCGCCGATGCCGACGGTCGCGAAGTCGATGACGGCGCTGAGTCGCCCATCGACGGTCAGGATGTTGCCGGGCAAGAGGTCCGCGTGGAGCCAGGTGGGTGGACCGTTCCCAGGTGGGGATGTCTAGCGCCTCGTCCCATATGGCGGTAGCTGCGTCGGTGTCGATCGTGCCGTCAAGTTTCGCTATGGCGGCCCGTGTCTGCTCGTCAAGCCGCGCCAGCGGTCCGCCGCGGTAGGCCCTGGGGCCCTCCGGGATGTCGATGGCACGGAAGGCGATGACGAACTCGGCTAGGTCGGCGGCGAGCTTGCCCGGTGCGGTGAGGTTGCCGGGGACTGGGTTCGTGCCAGGAAGCCAGCGAAGGATCGACCAGGTCCAGGGGTACTCGTCGGTGGGCTGCCCGACGACGACCGGAGCGGGGATGGCGACGGGCAGGTAGGGGGCCAGCTGCCGCAGCCATCGTTGCTCCTTGGCCTCGTCGCCCGCAGCCCAGGGAACGCGGCACAGCCGCACAACCAGATCGGGCCCCAGCCGGAACAGCGCGTTGACCGTGCCGGTGGAGGGCACTCGTCGCAAGGGATGGGCGGCCCACTGGGGGAACTGTCCGGCGATCAGCCGGGCGACCATGTCGAGCGAGATGTCGATCTCATCGGTGTGCATCTTCCGAGCGGGCAGGACACCCTCCTGATGAAGCGCGGTCGTCGCGCTGAGCATCTTCAACGAGCGACCCTGACGCAACCGAATTCCAGCTCGAAGGCAAGATCCACCGACTTCGCAAGGGAGCGTGCGTGTCCAGCGACTGATCGGTGTCGACGAGTTCGGTGATGGCGGCCCACCGCCCCCGTCAGGCTATCAGCGGTAGTCGATGTCAGACAGTTGGGTCAGACTGGGCGCATGCAGTTGACGACTCGGATGCTGACGCCGCAGACCTGGGACGACTTCGCCGAGCTGGTTGAGGCTAACAACGGTGTGTGGGGTGGGTGCTGGTGCATGGGTTTCCACCCGAAGGGCGAGGTTGGGCGAGTTGGGGAAGGAAACCGGGAGGCCAACTGCGGGCTCGTAACGCGCGGGACGGTCCACCAGGTGCTCGTCTATGAGGGTGGGCGCTGTGTCGGCTGGTGCCAGTTCGGGTCGCCCCCGGAACTTCCGAATATCAAGAGCAGGCGTATCTACGAGCAGGGGGCCGAGGGTGCGCCGGACTGGCGGATCGGCTGTATCTTCACCAACGCAAAGGATCGCGGCAAGGGTATCGCCTCCGCCGCGGTCGCGGCAGCGATCGAGGAGATCAGACGGGCCGGCGGTGGCATCGTGGAGGCCTATCCGGAGCAGACCGAACAGCGTCCACCGCAGCGCGGTGCCTACCTGCACACCGGACCCGAAGAGTTGTACGCGCGACACGGCTTCACCCGATTGAGGGAAGATTGCGAAGTGGCGGTGGGTCATGCGCACCGAGCTCTGATCCCGTGGTGGTGCCGATCGACGATCCCATGTGCCAGTGGCGTCCATCAAGCGGTGCGTCCGCCCGTGGGGAAGATGAGTTCCGCGTACTGCCCGCTCCGGTGAATCTTGGTCCACGGTGCGCATCCGTCAAGGATCGTCGACCCGAGCACCATCCTCAACTGCCGCGATCCGAGCGCAAGCCTGCTCGAGGCTGGCTGCGTCCAGGTCGTGGTGTACGGCCGGGGCGACACCGGCCGCTCGGTGGACGTCTGGGGGAGCAGATGGGGAGCAACGGCCCTCGTCCAACTGCACTGAACGGCGTCCAGAACCCTGTTGATCGAGGAAGTGGAAAGGATCCATGAAGTCGCAGGTCGCGTTAAGGGTGGGAGCAAAAGGGGAGCAGGATTTTGAGCGCTTCCCGAATCTGGAGGTGGTCATCGCCAGATGGGAGGTTCGGCCGATCGAGGCTTCGAGCGACCGGCGGTCTCGACCTCTTCCTTGTGGGAGAAGCGGTCCATCGGGATTGGTGCTGGCGCAGGTGTTCGTCGGCGCACTGGGACTCTCGGCAACTGCGACGGCCTGCTGCACCTCAGCCGGCGTCAAGACGCCCGCATATGCACTGCCCAATATGACGTCCACTCGATCGGAGTCTGTGGTGCCTCCAAGTTGGCTGCGCACTCGGCCATGAAAGTAGAGCGACAAAAGCCAGGCCGCGCCGGCCGTGCGCGGTTGGTAACGGATCACGACTGCCTCCGGATACGCGTCCGGGCTCAACCCCTCGGTCGTCGAGAACATCTGAAAACCGCGTTGGCCCAAATCGACAAACACATCAAGCGCACGTCCGTTGACACCGCTCGCATTCAGCACATTCACATCGATGTGATCGGGATCCGGCATCGTGACATCCGCGGGGACAGACCCTCCGGCCGCGCATGTCGACGACGAGGAACCCGTGGCGGAGGTGCAGCCCGAGAGCGCCAACACGACAGCTGACACGACAAGAGTCGCGACGCGTGCTCGAACCAACCTAGCCACGCGGAGATTTTCGCATAGCTGGCCGATGGGCCCTGTCAGCGCCAGCAGGCCCGGCGCCAGAGCACTACGGCCCTCGACCCGCAAACCAGCTCCGGAATTCGTCGTCCTGGAAGATCGGCCCAACACGTCCCGGACCCGGCTCACCCGCGTCAGTTTGATTTGGCCCCAGCTGGGCGATCGAAGGGATTCGGAATATGTCGCTGAGCGTGACTGCGGTCGCGGCTTATGATGCGGCGTGACATTCACACCTCGGGCCTCGTGGGCTGAAACGCCAGAACCGGTGCGGACGGCCGTTGCGGGGGCGCTCGGGGCCACGATCGTCGGTCATAAGGATCTGCACGGCGGTATGTCGCCCGGTCCGGCAGCAGGCTTGCGGCTTGCCGACGGGCGACGGGTGTTCGTCAAGGCCGTGTCCGCTGAGGTCCGAGCGCATAACCACAAGATGATCCTGCAGGAGTCGGCGATTCTGGACGCCCTGCCGGTATGGCGCCCCAGCCATAGCCAGCTCGGCGGAGCCAGTTCGCCGCCAGCAATGCTGATCTCCGCCGGCGTGCCCTGATGGGCGTGATGATCCAGGATCAACGGCTCCACGCCAGCGAGCTGCTCCAAATGGGGCAACTCGTCCGAGTGCCAGGCCAGCGCGTATACGATCACACTGTCCCTGCCGGCACCGGCGACCTGGCAAGCGCCGTATCCGCCGCTCGGCACCTGCATCGCCGCTACATCCCCGATCGCGGGTCTCACCATCGCCACCGCGGCAGCCTAGCGCGGGGATAGGACCACCGAGATGTGCCGTCACGGACGCTTGGCCGGTCCCTCCCAACCAGGGCTCGACCGATGGCCAACGTCGCCCCGTTGTGATGACCGGCTGACGACCCGTGGCCCGTCATCGCGGTCAAGCCTTCCGCCCAGCACGTCCATGTCCGTTGGCCTGGCTGGCGGCGATCCCGGACTTCCGGACCACGGAGGCCGAGGCCATGGCCTGGTTGCTGTCCTCGCAGTCGCCGTGTGCGCCGTGTTGGCGGAGGCGAATCGTTTACCGCGGTCGGCGAGTGGGCCCTGGCGCCGGCGCCGCAAGGGCCGCAGGCAACAGCAACTCCTGGGCCTGGCGGCTGAGAGTACGCAGGATTGCCACCGCCAGATCATGGCGTGCTGGCGATGATCGCTGTGACGAGGCGCGGGCGGTCAGCCTGGACGGTACGGCGACCCGGTACTCGGCGGGCGGGGCCAATAGCGACATATTCGGCTCGTCACACTAGCTCGGCGAGATGCGCCAATAGTGGTTGTGTCCGGCAATTGGCCAACTAGCCGGTAACTCATCGAGGCGGTCGGGCAGGCACTTGTCGGCTTTTCGGAGTCGAGTGCTTACCGTCGGCGAGAAGAGCCACCTCGCCAGCCCCGCCCGCCCCCTGGCACCGCAATCGGCGGCACAAGAGCTCCATCACGGCCACCGACCGGGGGCACCGTTTACAGCGGGCGGATGCTGCTGTGCCGGTACACCAGCGGTGTCGCGGCCGGGTCGGTGTCCAGCGCCCGCACCTCCAGCAGCACCAGCTCGTGGTCGCCGGCCGGGTATCCGGCGTACGGCGAGCATTCCAACCAGGCCGCGCCACCCTCGATCAGGACCGCGCCGCCCGCCCCGTACCGCAGGTCGAGCCCGGTGAACCGGTGCTCGCGGGGACCCGCCAGCTGCCGTGGCAGTTGCGTGTGCGGGGCCGCCAGCACGGTCAGCCCGAGCCGGGGGGAGCGCCGCAGCAGCGGCCAGGTACCGGAGGTCCGGTTGACACACAACGAAACCAGCGGCGGATCGAGGGACACGGCGGTGAACGTGCTGAACACCATGCCGACCGGGTCACCGGCCACCACCGCGCACACCGCCACCACGCTGGTGGGCACCGCACCGAAGACGGCGCGCAGCCGGCTCTGGCCGATCTCCGTCCCGGTGTCGAGTTGCATGACCATGGGCACCTCCCCGTCAGACCCGCAGGTCGAGCATCGGCTCCGCGTACCGTGACTGGCCACAGACGGTGATGAACACCGGCGACTCGTTGTCCGGCAACGCGAGCAGCGCGGCGAGTTGGTGCTCGTCGAAGGAGCGGGCCGGTCGGGCGAAGAGGCCGTGGCCGGCCGCCGCCATCGTCAGCCCGTGCGCCACCCAGCCGCAGTAGACCTGGAGCAGACCCCAGGCGGCCGGTCCCAGCTCGCCGACGAGCGCCCGGAGGTCGACCGAGAACACCCAGACCGCAATGCTGTGGCGTACCCCGCAGTCGTTGCGCTCGGTCAGCGGGTACCCGAAGACCTGCTCCACCTTGCGCAGCAGCTGCGGATCGGTGGCCTCGCAGCGCAGTTCGCCGGAGTCCACGTCGTACCGCCCGGTGGGCAGGTCGGCGAGGCGCTGCGCGGCCACGGTCAGCCGCACCCGTTCGCCGACGGCACGCAGCGTGGGCGTCGGTGCCGGCAACCTCGCCCAGCGGAGCAGGTCGTCGAGGCAGTCCGGGCCACGGCTCGCGGGGCGGGCGGAGAAGCCGGTGAGCGGCGCGGGTACCCGGCCGGCAGAGCGCTGCCACAGCACCCGGTCCCAGTTCGGGCGGTGCGCCGCCGGTAGTTGCGGGATGCCCGGCGCGGGCGCGCCCCCGGGGACGGGCATCGGATCGTACCGCCGGATGTCGTTGACGATGCCGGTCTCCAGCAGCGTCGGGTGCTGCGATTCCCGCCGCAACAGGAGATCGAGGTCCGGCGCGATTGCGCAGGTCGGCGTTCCGGCCGTGGCGTACGCCGGCAGCGGCCCGGTGCGGCGCAGGGTGACGACCACCGGCGCCGCCCAGCTTCCCGGCCCGGTGGCGGCGACCAGGTCGGCGGCGGCCGCGACGATCGGGCCACCGGTGTGCGCGACCGCTTCCACGCCGAAGAGCTGCGCGGCCACCAGCAGCGCCCGCAGATTGATTCCGGTCTCCAGGTCGGCGAGGGCGCACCGCAGAATCCCGTACGGCGTGGGGAAGTCGGTGTGCCGGGCGGCGAGGACCACGGTGACGCAGTCCGGCTCGGGGCGCAGGGCCGCCAGTTGGGCCGGGTGCGCCGCGGGGTCGTCGGCCGGCTGTGCTGCCAGGTCGACGATCGCGTGGCGGTAGAGGTCGAGGTAGCCGGGCGGGTCGTCGGGGCCGAGTACCAGTACGTGCACCGGGAACTTGCTGCGTACCGAGGCGACCGTGCGGTGGTCGTTGGCCGGGTTGGACGGCTCGCGCCGTTGCAGCCCGAAGGCTGTCACCAGGAGGTGGCCCAAGACGTGGCCCGGTGCCTCGCCGGGTCGCGCGATCGGGTGCTGAGCCAACAGGTGCGTGGTACCGGCGGGCAGCGACCGGTGCCGGGCGCCGCGTGCCGTAGCCGGGGGAACCGTTGCGGTGGTGGCGATCCGCTCGTCGATCTGGATCGGCGGGTGCATGACCCGGCGCAGCGGACCCTGCCGTAGCGCGAATCGCAGCACGTCGGTCGTCGTGGCCGGTCCGGTCACCGGATCGTCGATCCTGGTCGGGTTCATTGCCACCACACCAATCCGGCGACCGCGTCGCCATCGCCGGTGCCTGGCCAGCGCGACGAGTCGAACGGCCGGGTGTCGCGCAGCCGGGCCAGTTGCGCGGTCACCTCGGGCTGCGGCCGCAGTTCCCAGGCGCGGGTACCGGTGTCAGCGCCCGGATCCGCTTCGAGGCTCTTCACCCCGCACTGGGCGGCGGCGACGCTGGCGTGCAGCGCGTACTCGACGGCGCTGGCCGGGCTCGGTCCCCACTGCGCCGCGCAGACCGAGTCACCGGCCTCGTCCACCACCCGGGCCAGCCAGCAGTGCGCACCGGCAGGCGCGTCGAGATGGATGCGTACCGCCAGGTCGTAGTAGTCGACGAGGGTACGCAGCAGTACCCGCAGGTTCGGTGCCAGCCGGCTGACCGGCAGCGGCTCACCCGCCGGGCTGCTGTTCAGGAACTCGCGGCCCAGCAGCCGCAGTACGCCGTCCAGCAGGAAGTGCCGCATCGACAGCCCGGCCGCCGCAACCGCCGTCGGATCCGTCCCCGTCGCACGGGCCATGGCGCGCAGGGCATCCAGCAGCGCGCCGCGCTGTGCGTCGGCGACGCTGCCGCCCCAGCCGGTGACGTCCGGGCCCCCGGTGGCGACCGGCCGCACGACCGCGATCCGCTGCGGCGCCACCCTCGAGTCCGTCACCGGCAGCAGCCGCGCCACCCCACGGAACCGGGCGGTCAGGTTCGCAACTGCGAAATTGGCGGTGGCGGCCGGGTCGGCGGTGGCCGTCGGATCGGAGGTAGCGGCCGGGTCGGCAAGGATGAACGGGACGGCGGTGACCTCGGCCAGCCGGCCGTGCACCACGAGCGAGTCCGCGGTCGCATCGGATACACCGGTCAGGTGGGTCAACACCCGTTGTGCGGCAAGCGAACCGGCCAGTGCCGCACCGACCGGCCCGGTTGCCTCGTCGGCTGGATCGTCGGCCTGCCAGCGGGCGATCCGGTCGGCCGCCGCCCAGAACGCAGGCAGGGCGGCCACGTCCGCGAGTACCGGACCGACCACGGTTAGGCCGGGCCGGGTCACCACCACGAGGATCGGGACTCCCGCCGGCAGCGTCTCGGGAGCCGGTCCGGTGCCGCTGTCGAGCAGCATGATCAGCGTCGGGTCCGGGCCGCACTCCTCGACCGTGCGTGCCGTGACCGCGCGCTCTGCGAGGCTGCGGTACAGGCTCGCGGCGGCCGGGCCGGCACGGTCCCCGGTGACCGCGACCCGGGCCGCACCCAGACTGCGCAGTGCCGCATACGGTCGGGGGCAATGTTCCTCCACAAAGGACAGCACGTCGGCCAGTCGCTCGGCGGTCGCCAGGTCGGGTACCGGGCCACCCGCGTCGTCCAGGTCGAACAGCAGCCCCCGGTCGAGCAGCGTCCGCACGACGTGACTGAGGACCGGACGTACCGGCTCGCCGCCGGCGGCGGCCACCAACGAGTCCAGGGTGGTCCCGTCGCAGAGGGCGGCCAGGTGCGAGTCGATCAGTGTGAAGAGCGCGGGCGGCCCGGCGATCAGGAACAACTGGTCGCCGCGCGCACAGCGGACACCCTGCGTGGTCGGGACGAAGTGACTGCCTGGGCGCAGCTTCACGTGCATCGCCGGCACCTCATCGCGCCGGGCCGGTGTCCGGCGCGATGCCGTCCCGGTCGTACTCGATCAGCCACTGTACGGCTGGTCCGTCGCCTGCGGGTACCTCCTCGGTGAGGTAACCGCCCGGGTCGAGCCGCCCGTCAGCGAGCAGCGTGCCACCGAAATCGACTGATCGGGGCGCCCTGGCCGGCCGTCCCTGCCCCGGGTAGCCCGGGATCGGGTCGGTAGCCATCGGCGACACTGCCCGCGCCGTTGCGGGTACCCCGTGCTCGACACGCCAGCGGGTCAGCTGCGCCAGGTCGAGGCTCGACAGGTCGATGCCCGGGTACCAACGGGTTCGCTGGAGCACCACGTCGCCGGCGTAGACCCGTGGCGTGCCAACCGTTTCGCCCACCGCGCGGCGAGACGTCCGTAGCTGCAACGGATCCAGCTCGACCCGGCTGGTGCCGTGCAGCCAGTAGGCGAGTTTCAGCGGCGGGGGGAGCCGGTCGGGGTACGCCATCGCGGCGGAGACCACCTGGACCGGGTACCCGTCCGGGTGCAGCAGCCGCAGTTCGTCGCGGTCCGGGTCATGTTCGAGCACCGCGCCCAACCACTCCAGCGGCCCGAACTCCGCGACGGTCAGGGGCTGCGCGTCGTCGGCGCCGAACGCCGTCGACCCGCTGTCCTCAACCACCGTCAGGCCGGTGCGGTGCGGCTGCGGAGTACCGGGCCACACGTCATCGAGCCACAGTTGGCCGCCGAGTGGGCGGACGGCGAGGGTGTACCCGGCCGGCGGCCTGCTCATCCGGTCGGGCAGCCCGTCGGCGAGCGCCACGAGCGCCGCCGCGTCCAGGCGCACGGCGTCACCCACAGCGCAGTAGTCGGCGGGGCTGCCGGCCTTGCGCAGGGCCGTGCGGGCGGTGGCGCGGGCCGACAGCAGCTCGGTCAGGCTCCCGTCGGCGGGCCCGAACTCGTCGCTGTTGCCGGGCGTCAGTAGCAGCGCCCGCCGCCCGACCATCGTCATCAGGTCGGCGGCGTGTTCGAGCAGCGGGATGCGGGCGGCCACGCCGAAGCGCTCCACCACGGCGGCGAGCAGCAGGGCGCGCGCCTCGTGCAGCCGGTCGAACAGGCCGATGAGGGCGGCAACGCTGCCCAGGTCCTCGATTGCGCGCCGGTACCCGTCGGTGCCCACCGCAACCGGGGCGAGCAGGTCCTGCGCGTGTACCGGCAGCCGCACCGGGTAGCGGCCGAGCGCGGCCAGCCCCGCCTGCGCGGCTGGGAGTCGCCGGGACACTTCGCCCGCGTCGTTCGTGGCCAAGGCCGCATCGAGTGCGGTCAGGGTGGTCGCCAGGTCGGGATGCCGGCCGGTGAGGGCGTCAGCGGTCCGGCGCAGCAGGTGCGGTGAGCGTTCGTCCAGTCCGGCGTCGGCGACCAGCAGCTCCTGCTGCACGGCGGCGGCAACGGTGGCGGCGGCAACGGTGGCGGCAGCCGGATCGTGGTCGAGCGCCGGCCCGGTTGACGCCGGGGTGTTGTCGAGCCGTTGGGCCAGCGCGACCACGAGCGTGTCGGTCGGTAGCGGGCCGAGTTCGACGAGGCTCAGCAGGGTACGCAGCCGCCCGGTCAGCGGGGTACCCAGCAGCCGGAGCTGGTCGCCGACGCGCTGGTGGAACCGGACCTGCGCGCCCACGGTACGCAGCGTCCAGTTGGCGCGTACCCGTTGCGGCGACTGGCTGTCGGTCCCGGATTCCGCCAGGCCGCCCAGAGCCATGGCGAGTGGTCCGCGTGCCAGGGTGAGCCGGCGGCGGGTCGGCAGCGCGGCCAGCGCCGCGGCGTCGAGCCGGACACCGTCCACCGCCCAGTTGGCCCCGCCCGGCCCCGTGGTCGCCGCGTCGGGCGCGTCCGGGTCGGCGGCGCGGACCACCAGTTCGGCGAGGTACCGCTCGTCGGCGGTGGCCGGATCGGCGCCCTGCTCGATGGCGAGCCGGTATCGAGCCACAGCTGCCCGTGCCTCCTGCTCGTCCACTATGGACGCACTGATGTCGATCAGCTCGAGCAGGTGCCGGCGGTCGGCGGCGCGCAGCGCCGGGTACCCGGCGAGCAGCGCGGTACCGGCCTGTTCCGCCGCCCGCAACGCCGCCTCCCAGGCCATTACCGGGGCCGGTACCACGACTCCTGCCACCTCGATGGCAGCGACCAGGTCGCCCACCTCGCCGCTGGTCGGCGTGGGCGCGTCAAGCACGCGGCCGGCCAGCCGGGCCACCTCGACGGCACTGTGCCGGGCCAGCGTGCCGACGTCCGCGAGGGCCGCGCCCCGAGCGGCGACGGCCGTCCGGTGCTGCGCGGCCAACTCGTCCACGGCTGCCCGGGTCGCCTCGGCGGCCAGCCGTTGGGCGGCCCGTCCGGCGCGCCGCAGCGTCAGCCGCCGGGTGGCCATGGCCGGGGTCAGCGACCGACCGGGCGCGCGGGTCGCCAGCACCGCGGTCACACCGCACCGGCCAGCGCCACGCCGGTCAACGCCGCCCCCGCGGTCTCGTCGGCGGCCGGGAAGTGCGGGCGCACCTGGTCGATGAAGAGTTCCACGCTGCGGATCGCCGCGGTGCCACCGAGGCCGCCGAAGTCGACCTGCCACAGCACGCCGTCCGCGCCGGTCCGTTCGACAAAGCTGCCGACCTGCTCGACCACGTGCGCGGGCGAGCCCACCACCGCGGTACCGGTGGCCCGCACGTCCTTGGCCGTCATCGTGCGCACCACGCTGCCCAGGCCGGTGTACTGGGCGTAGTCGGTGGAGACGGTCTCGTCCCAAGTGGACAGTGCGGACGCCCACACGTCCAGGTACCGGTTGAGGTACGGGTCGGCGATCTCCCGCGCCCGCTGGTCGGTCTCCGCCACCAGCAGCGGCATGCTGGCCATCACCCGGGGCTGCGAGTCCGGATGGTTCGCCCGGTACGCCTCCCGGTAGAGGTCCAGTAGCGAGGTGTCGAACTCCCGCCCGGTCGGGGTGATGAGCAGTCCGTGCCCGAGCTGGCCGATGCGCTCGAAGCTGGCCCGGGTCTGGACCGCCGCCACCCAGAAAGCCGGGCGCGGCGACTGCGTCGGCCGGGGCAGCACGGTCGCCTTCCGGAAGGCGAAGTACGGCGTCTGCTCGGTGACCTCCACCTCGGTGAGCAGCCGGTCGACGGCCGCGATGGTTGCCTCGAAGCGGGCCCGGCTGCCGTCCATCGGGATGCCGAAGGTCTCGAACTCGTGCGGCAGGTATGCCCGCGCGAAGCCGACCTCCAGCCGGCCGTTGCTGATCGCGTCGACCATCGCGATGTAGGAGGCCAGCTTCACCGGATGATGGAAGACCGGCAGGGTGCAGCCGGTGATGAGCCGGATGTCGGTGGTCTGCGCGGCCACCGCGGCCAGGAAGGTCAGCGGAGAAGGGCAGTACCCGCCGTAGGGGTGCAGGTAGTGCTCGGTCATCTTGACGTAGTCCAGGCCGGCCCGGTCGCCCAGCCGGCACAGCTCGAAGACCTCCCGGTAGTAGTCGGTGGCGGCCTTGGTGTCGGGCGCGGAGTCGGGCAGGAATGACAGGCCGAAGCGCATGGATCCTCCTGGCGGCCGGCGTCGGCCAAATGCCGGCGCTCTATAAGGGGGACGGCGGCCATTTGCATTCGTCTTTTCGGACGATTGTGGGCCGCCATTTCCGACGGTTGTCGAGTGGTTGGGGAAAGTATTGGCAAGCGGCCGGAGCCGGGACAAGGGCGGCGGCCGGCAGCAACCTGCCACCTTCACGGCGGCCGGTGGCCGCAGGATGCCGCGGTTCGCGCTGGCCGGATGGCGTGTGCCGGGTGTGGTCGGACGGTTGCGGCGGGGTGATGTGACAGGTCTGCCGGTGTCCCGCATTTGCCGTGACAGGACTGGATATATATCGCAACCGGCGGGTGCGTCTATAGTGCCCCGGCTACTGTCAAAAGGGGCTCAAGCGCCAAAATGCGCAGCCGCCCGGAGTTGTCCGCGAGCACAATCTGGAGCGATTCGAGCGCACCAAAAGTCTTAATGTTCGACTCGATATCGAATTCGCGTAATCCGTGTATGGTGACGGCGGTGCGGGGGGCCGGATCGTCCGAGAGGAGCGCTACCCGGTGGTCGAGACCAGCGTCGTACGCCAATGTGATTCCGGTCCGGTTCCGGCGGCATGCCGCCGTGGTGACGTGGGCGGACCTCGGCACCGATCGGCGCCACTGTCGTGGCGGGCCTGAGCCGTCGCTCGGGTACGCCGGGCAGCCAACTGCCGCGTCGTCAGGTCCGCCGGTCGCCGCAGTTCACCCACAGCGACGCCGAGCCGAGCCTGCCGACCCGGGACGCCCGGGACGCCCGGCGCCTGGTCGGGCGGGTCGGCGAACTGGCCGCCATCGGGCGCGCCCTGGACGACCTCGACCGGCGTGCCGGCTTCCTGCAGCTCAGCGGCGACCCGGGCACCGGCAAGACCCGACTCCTGACCGAGTTGGCCAGTCGGGCCCGCCAGCGGGGGATCGCGGTGTTCTCGGCCCGGTCCTGTGACGGTGCCCGGCCGGTGCCGTTCGAGCCGCTCATCGAGGCCCTCGGTGACCGGATGCGGGCCGAGCCGACCCGCCTGCGGGTCGGCGACACCGGCGCTGCGGGACTGGCCGCGCTCTTCACCGGCGCCTGCGACTACCCGCGGGCCGACGCGCTGACGCAGCCCGGTGCCCGGCTCGCCCTGTTCTCGGCGCTGCGGCGCTGGCTCACCCGGATCAGCGGCGACCCCTCGGTACTGATCCTCGACGACGCCCAGTGGGCCGACCCGGACACCGTCGACTTCCTCGACTACCTCGGCCGGCACCCGGTCGCCAGCCGACTGCTGGTCGCGGTGGGGTTGCGTACCCGGCAGGCCGCGCCCCGACTGCGCTCGGCGCTGGTGCGGTGCGCCGTGTACTCCCCGGTCACCCGAATCGAGCTGGGGCCACTCGATCGCGCCGAGGCCGGCCAACTGATCGGGCTCGGCCCGGACTGCGACCAGCTCGACCGGCTGTACCGGCGCAGCCAGGGCAACCCGCTCTGCCTGCTCTCGTTACCCGCCACAGCACCCGGTGCCGACCCGGACAACGCCGGCCGGGCCGACGCCACCCCCCTCGAGGAGCTGATCCTGGGCGAGATCGACACGCTCTCCCCGCAGGAGCTGGCGGCTGCCTCCGCCGCAGCGGTGCTCGGCGAGGTGTTCCCGGTGGACATGCTCACCGCGGTGGCCGGGCTGAGTCCGGCCGCGCTCGGCGCCGCCCTCACCACGCTGACCCGCCGCGACCTGCTGCGTTCGGTACCCGGCCGGCCGGAGCTGCAGTTCCGGCACCCGATGGTGCGCAGCGTCATCTACGAGCACTGCGAGCCGTCCTGGCGGATGCTCACCCACGGCGTCGTCCTGGAGGAGCTGACCCGCTGCGGCGCGCCGGCCCGGATCCGGGCCAGGCACATCGAACGGCACGCGACAAGCTGGCAGCCGAGCCACTTCACCGTCCTGGTCGAGGCCGGTGAGCAGGAGCTGCGCCGGGCGCCGCTGGCCGCCGCGCACTGGTACGGCCTGGCCGCCCGCCGGCTGCCCGCCGATCCGGCCAACGACGTACCCCGGTTCGAGGCGCGCTTCCAACTCGCCCGGGCCCTCGGGCTCGCCGGCCGCCTCGGGCACAGCCGCAACCTGCTGCACCAGATCCTGCGCGGTACCCCCGACCAACCGGCCGCCTCCCGGATCGCCGCGGTGGCCTTCTGCGCCCGGGTCGAGCAGCGACTCGGCCGGTTCCCGGAGGCGCTCGCACTGCTACGCCGGGAGATCGCCGGCCAGCCCCGCTCCGCCTCGACCGGTGCCATCGAACTCCGCCTGGAGCTGGGCCTGGCCGGTCTGCTGGCCACCGAGTGGCCGGCGGTGCGCGACGAGGCGCAGTGGGCGATCGGCGCCGCCCGCCAGCTCGGCCTGCTCACCGCCGAAGCTGCCGGGCTGGCGCTGAGCGCCTTCGGCGACGCCTGGGCCGGCCGGATCGAGGACGCGCGCGGTGCCGCGGATGCCGCGGCCGAGATGGTCGACGGGGTACCCGACGCGGCGCTCGCCGACGACCGGGACGCCCTGGTCCTGCTCGGCTGGGCCGAGATGCTGCTGGAGCGCTTCACCCCGGCCACCCGGCACCTGGACCGGGCGCGCGGCATCCTCGAACACGGCGGCCGGCAGCATTCGATGCCGCACCTGCTCATCGCGCAGAGCCTGCTGGGCATCCTGACCGGCCGGCTGGGGGAGGCGCGGTGCCGGGCGCAGGAGGCGGAGACCGTCGCGCGGGCACTGGAAAGTGACCATCTCGTCGCGCTCGCCGTGGCGACCAGCGCGCCGATCGCCTTCTGGACAGCTCCGGCCGGCGGCGAGGTGGACGCGCTGGCGGCGGCGGAGAAGGCGGTGACCCTGCGGGCCCCGGACTCGGACTGGTTCTCCCGGGCCAGCGCGGCCATGCTCGCCCACGCGGCACTGGTCAGCGGCGACCCGTACCGCTGCGTCGAGCTGGTCACCCGGGCCGGCGGCGAGGGGCTTGCCAAGCTCGGCGCCTGCCTGGTACCGATGTTCACCGAACTGCTGGTAGAAGGGCAGATTGCCACCGGCGACCTGGCGGCGGCCGCGCTCGCCGCCGGGCACGGCGTGCGCGCCGCGGAGCAACTCGGCCTGCCCGGTCAGCGCGGCAGCGCGGCCCGCGCACTGGGCCGGGTGCTGCTTGCCCAGGGCGACGAATCGGCTGCCGCACAGCAGTTCCAGCTCGCGGCGGGCTGCTTCGCGCAGGCCGGCCGGGTGGCCGACGAGGTCCGCGCGGTGGCGCTCGCCGGCCCGGTACTGGCCCGGCTGGGCCGGCGCGACGACGCGTTACGCATGCTCGCCCGCAGCGGCGAGCTGGCCCGCTCGCTCGGCGCCGGCTGGGCACACGCCCGGGTGGAGCAGGCCATCGGGGCGCTCGCCGCCCCGGCACCGCCGACGTCGGGCAACCCGGGACTGGCCCCGCTGACCGGCCGGGAACGGCAGGTGGCCGACCTGATCGCGACCGGCCGCAGTAACCGGGAGATCGCCATCCAACTGCGGCTCAGTGTCCGGACGGTCGAAGCGCACCTGGCCCACATCTACCGCAAACTCGACGTCACGTCGCGGGCGTCGCTGGCGGTGTCCGTCGCGGCGGGCCGATCCGTTCCCGGTACCCCGTCGCCGGCCTGAGCCCGCCGACCCGCCCGTCCGCCCGCCTGCCCGCCGCCCCTGCCGGCGCGGCAACTCCGGGCCGGTCGGCCGACGGGCGGGCGGCCGTCACGACGCGGGGTCGGCCGGGCGGTCGGCAGACGGATGGGCGGCCGTCACGACGCCGGGTCGGTCGGGCCCAGCAGGATTCCGGCGAAGGCGTCCGGAGTGAGGTAGCGGGCCGCGGCGGAGCGGACCTCGTCGGCGGGGACGGTGCGGATGCGCCGGTCGAACCAGTCCAGCCACGGATCGCCGAGGTCGGCGCAGGCCAGCGCCGACAGCGCGTCGGCCAGACCGGACTGGGTGGACAGCGCGATCGAGCGGGTACCGACCAGGTTGCCCCGGGCGGCGGCGATCTCCTGATCACCGGGTGGTCGGTCGCCACTCACCCCGGCCAGTTCGTCCAGGGCTGCGGCCAACGCGGCCGCCGCCCGCTCCGGCGAGCAGGCGAACTGCACGGTGGTGAGCCCGGTACCGGCCCGCTCTTCCAGCACGCTGTGTCCACTGTAGACAAGTCCGCGCCGCTCCCGGAGTTCCTGCACCAACCGGGTGGAGAAACCGCCGCCGAACACCTGCACCGCCAGGGCGAGCGCCGGGTAGTCGAGGTCGGTCCGGCTCAGCGCCGGTGCGGCGAGCCGGATCTCGGTCTGTCGGGCACCCGGCCGGGCGACCGGGACGACCCCGGTCGCGCTGAACGCCGCCGGTAGCGGCGCCATCCGCCGGGCCGGCAGCGCGCAGCGCCAACCACCGAACGCCGCCTCCGCAGCCGCCGCGAGTCCGGCCGGGTCCACGTCACCGACCAGGACGAGGACCGAACCCGCCGGTACCACCTGGGTGGCGTGCAGGTTCCGGACCCGGTCCCGGGTGACCTGCGCGACGTCGGCGTACGCCGGGGTCTCCCGGGTCACCGGGTGCGCGCCGAAGCAGTGCCGCAGCAGCGCCGCACGGGCGGCCAGCGCCGGCATCGACTCGGCGAGCCGGACCCGGTCGAGGACCCGGCGCTGCTCGGCCGCCACCATCGACTCGGCGTACCCGGCCCCGGTGAGGCACTGTGCCAGGACCGACAGCAGTGCCGGCGCACCGTCGGCGAGCACCTGCCCGGTGACCCGCAACAGTTCGGGACCGACGATCGCCTTGAGTACCCCGCCGTCCTCGGCGATGGCGGCATCGACTTCTGCGCGGGTCGCCGAGGTGGTGCCCGCCAACAGCGTGGCGGCCAGCACCTCGGCGGTCGCCGCGTGCAGCGGATCGGTGCCGCCGAACGGGATGCCGAGCCGGAGCTGCACCACGGGTACCGCCGGGGCACGGACGATCAGCAGCCGCACTCCGTTGTCCAGCCGGGTGTCCAGTACCTGCCGGGGCCGGCCGGAGACAGGCTCGCCGACCGTGGGTACCGGCAGCGTGGTAGCGCTCATCGGTGCGCCTCCTTCGGCAGGATGTGCAGGCCGGCCGGGGCCGTCGCGGACAACCGGGCGGCGGCCGCCCGGACCGCAGCGCTGTCCACTGTGGACAACCGAGCCGGTGCGTCGACGGCGAGCTGCGGATCGGCGTAGAGCAGCTCGTAGTTGGCGAGCCGGCGGGCCCGGCCACCTACCGAGTCCTGCTCGCGGTACCAGGTCGAGTGCAGCCACCGCAGCGCCCGCCGCAGCTCCACCGGGTCCACTCCGTCGGCGGCGACCTCGGCGATCGTGGCCAGTACCCGCTGCGCCACGTCGCCGGGATCCCTGCCGGCGGCGCAGACCGCGTTGACCACGAAGACATCCGGATCACGGGCGTCGAACGGGCCGGTGAGCCCGGCGATCGCCAGCACCTGGGTAGCCAGTGCCTCCTCGCGGACCAGGCGCCGCTTGAGCCGGCTGCTGTCGCCGGCGCTGAGCACGGCCGCCAGCACCATGGCCGCCAGGTACCCGGGGTCGGTCGGGTCGGGTAGCCGCCAGCCCAGCGCGAGCGCGGGTACCGGGGCCATCGGGTCCACCGTGACCACCTCGCGTCCCGGCATTACCTCGACGGCGGGCCGGGCAGCCGGCCGCGCGGGTGAGCCGGGCAACTCCCCGAAGTGCCGCTGTACCAACCCGAGCGCCTCGTCCACGGCGAACCGGCCGCAGACGGCGAGCACCGCGTTGTCGGGGGTGTAGTAGTCGGCGGCGAACTGTGCGCACTCGGCCAGCGTCGCACCGGCCAGGCTGGCCAGGTCGCCGTACCCGTCATGGGCGTTGGCGTGGTCGGCGAAGAGCACCGGCGGCAGCTGGAAGGTCGGGAAACCGCCGTACGGCCGGTTGCGGATGGTCCGGTTGATCTCCTCGGCCACCACCGACACCTGGGTGGCCAGCGCCGTCTCGGTGATCCGCACACCGCGCAGCCGGTCGGCCTCCAGGAACAGGCCCAGTTCCAGCGCCTGCGCCGGCAGCACCTCGTAGTAGCAGGTGTGGTCACGGCCGGTGGTGGCGTTGAACGCGCCGCCGTTGGACTGCACCAGTCGGGCGTGCTCCTGGGCGGCCAGGTTCGGGCTGCCCTGGAACATCAGGTGCTCGAAGAGGTGGGCGAAGCCGGACCGGGTCTCGCTGCGGTACCCGACGTCGTAGCTCACCGCGATGCCGACCGCCGGCACGTCCCGGTCGGGCAGGAGTACCACCCGCAACCCGTTGGCCAGCCGGCTGCGGTGGACCGGCTCCCGCCGTGGCGGGCTGCCCGCCCGCCACGGCCCGGCCAGTACGCTCGTCATCGCCCGCCCCTCAGCCGTCGGTGCTGCTGATCGAGCGCACTCCGAACCACATCGCCAGCACGGCCACCCCGACGGCGACCGCCACGCCGGTGACCGTGTGGCCGCTGGTGAGCTGTCCGTCGAAGAGTGCCCGTAGGCCGATCACGATGTGCGACAACGGGTTGGCCTTCGCGATGCCGGCCAGCCAGCCGGGCGCCAGGCTCAGTGGCAGCAGCACCCCGGAGAGCAGCAGTACCGGCAGCATCAGGCTGTTCAGCGTCTGGCCGAACGCCTCCTCGGAGCGCAGCCGCAGCGCCAAGCCGTAGGAGAGCGCGGACATGCCGGCCGCGAAGAGCCCCAGTACCACGAAGGCCAGCAACACCCCGGAGACGGAGGCGCGCAGCCCCGCGATGAGCGCGCCGCCGGTGAGCAGACCGGCCTGGATGACCAGGACCAGCACATCGCGGGCGACCCGGCCGAGCAGCAGCCCGACCGCGCTGGCCCGGGTGACCTTCATCCGGTCGATGACCCCGCCCCGGGCCTCGGCGATCAGCCCGAAGCCGACGAACACGGCCGCGAACAGGCACTGCTGCACCAGCAGCCCGGGGACGAAGACCCGCCAGGTGTTGCCGCCGTCGAAGCCCGGCGACTGGGTGAGCCGGGTGAGCAGCGGACCGAAGAAGATGAGGTACAGCAACGGCTGCATGATGCCGATGACCACGAAGGCCGGGTTGCGCAGGGTGAAGCGCAGCGAGCGCTGGAAGATGATCCAGGCGGTACGGCTGGTGCTCATGAGTTCACCTCGACGGTCTCGGCGGATTCGGTGGACTGTGCGGCCGCGTCCCCACCGGCCACCTGCGGGCCGGCAGCGGCCGGCGGGTTCTCCTCGCGCAGCGACCGGCCGGTCAGCCGCAGGAACACGTCGTCGAGGGTGGGGCGCTTGACCGACACCGAGGTCAGTTCGACGCCCGCGTGGTCGAGGGCACGCAGCAGCTCGGGCAGCTTGCGCTGGGCCTGCGAGGTGTGGAACTGCACCACCCCGGGAGCGGTGTCCAGGTCACTGCCCGGCACGACGCCGGCGACCACGGTGGCAGCCGCACTGATCTGGTCGGTCTCCAAGGTCACCACGTCACCGCCGACCTGTGACTTGAGTGCCTCGGCGGTGTCCGACGCGATCACCTTGCCACCGTCGATCACCACGATCCGGTCGCTGAGCACGTCCGCCTCGTCGAGGTAGTGCGTGGTCAGGAAGATGGTGGTGCCGTTGGTGTTGCGCAGCGACCGCAGGTGGTCCCACAGGTTCGCCCGGCTCTGCGGGTCGAGGCCGGCCGAGGGCTCGTCGAGGAACAGCACCCGGGGATCGTTGATCATGCCGAGCGCCAGATCGAAGCGGCGGCGCTGGCCACCGGAGAGCTTGTTCAGGGAACGGCCACGGAAGCTGTCCAGCTCGAAGCGTTCGATCATCTGGCCGGTCCGGACCCGGGCCGCGGCAGGGCTCATGCCCTGTAGCCGCGCCTGGGTGACCAGTTCGTCCTCGACCCGGTGGTCGGCCACCGAGCTCGCCTGGCCGACATAGCCGATGACGCGGCGTACCTTGTCGCGTTCGCGGACCACGTCGTGCCCGTCGACGGTGGCCGTGCCACTCGTCGGGGTCAGCAGCGTGGCCAGCATCCGGACGGTGGTCGTCTTGCCGGCGCCGTTGGGGCCGAGGAAGGCGACCACTTCGCCCTCGTCAACGTGCAGGTCAACGCCGTTGACAGCTGGCACCGGCCCGGACCGGGCGCGGAAGGAGCGGGTGAGATCCTTTGCGGTAATCACAATTCACTCCGATCTGGGGAGCACGGCGGCCTGGACTGCAAGGGCCGCAAGGCTTTGCGCCGGTCAACCGGCGCCTGGTCGGCGCGGTCGGCGGGACGCGGATGTCTAACACCATGGCGGTACGGGCAAGTCACGTCCAGCCTCGCGGCAGCGGAATCGGCCGGCTGGCACCAAGTTGCCGTCGCCCTGCGCGCCGTTGACGCAGGTGAGCGGCGATGCCGTTGGTGCGCAAGGGCCGGCGGTGGCCGTAAACGGACTCAATGGACGGTAACTAGCTGTCGCGGCGGCTCTTGTGCGTCGCTCCCGACGACCGTGATGCTTCGTCATGTCACCGGACAACGGCACCGGGAGATCTCCCGGAGCCCCATTCCAGAAAGGAGAAATCCACAATGAACGCTGTCGACTTCGCCTCGTTCGACGTGAACGAGCTGGGCGTCCTGGACGCCACCGACGCCGTCGCGCTGCCCGACATGGGCGCCTCGGTCATCATCATCATCGCCTACACGCCGGACGGCGACGAGATCCTCACCGAGGACACCCTCAACGGCAGCGGCTCGCTGTCGACCTCGTCCTCCTGCTGCTGACCACAGCCCGGGAGTCCTCGCACCGCCTGGACAACTGAGCTGGCAGGCACTACGGGCCGCGAGTCGCGCGACCCATCGCCCCGGAACCCACCGGGGGTGCCGGGGTTTCACCAACCCGAAAGGAACGGACATGAACGCTGTCGACTTCGCCTCGTTCGACGTGAACGAGCTGGGCGTCCTGGACGCCACCGACGCCGTCGCACTGCCCGACATGGGCGCATCGGTCATCATCATCATCACCTACACGCCGGACGGCGACGAGATCCTCACCGAGGACACCCTCAACGGCAGCGGCTCGCTGTCGACCTCGTCCTCCTGCTGCTGAACACCTGAACACCCAGGCCGGGCCCGCGTGGCCCCGCTGACACCGCACCACCCGCCCGGTTTCTGGTAACCGGGTAAGCACGATCCGTCCGGTGACAAGACGTTGACCGGCCACCTGCGAACGCAGTCCCAGTCTCACGCTGGCGCGCGTTTCGTGTCCCTCCTGGAGTCGTCATGAAGAGTATCGGTCCGGGCTTGGCCATTCGGATTTTCGACTATTCGGAGAATCCACGGGAGCTGCTGCGGGGACTCACCGAGCCGTTGACACGGCTCAAGTCCGCGCAGCAGCTTCCGGTCGTCCACCTGCGCCGTGGCTGGTTGCACGGGTCGCACCTGCTGGTCACCGCCCGGCCCTACGAGGGGCGCGAGGTCCTCGCCACCGAGTTCGCCGCGCACGCGGCAGCACTCGCCGGTGCCCGCAATGCCGAAACCCCGACGGAATCGGCTTACCTGACCCGGGCGCAGGAGTTGGCGCGCTGGGAAAACGTGCAGGACGAGTTGCTGCCGCGCCACCCGCAGGGCTTCGTCGACATGCGGCCCGCGCTGCCCCGGCTTCCGGCCCAGCCGGAGCTCTCCCGGGCCAGCGAACAGATCATGGGTCGCTTCCTGGAGCCGGTACTGGCCAGCGCCGCCGTCCCGGACGCGCAGATCCTGCCGCACCTGGCCCAGGTGATGGCGGTACTGGCCCGTTCGCACCCGCGCGGAATCAGCGCCGGCGCACTGCCGTACCGCTCGCACGCCGAGGGCATCGCCTCGGCCACCGGCAACCACGTCGACCTGAAGTCCCGGTTCGCCACCCGGTTCGCCACCGACCAGCAGGTCTTCTTCGACGCGCTGAACACCCCGCTCACCGACCCGGCCCTGCTGCTGTGGCAGTCCGCGATCCAGTACGCCTGGGGTGTCGCCGAAGGGCTCGCGGCCGGCGGACACCTCACCGAACGGACCCTCTCCGACGCCGTCGGCGAGATGGAGATGCCGCTGGGTACCCCCGTGCGCAGCGAATTCATCGGCGAGGTCCTGGGCAGCGCGCTGATCGCCAACCCGTCCTACCGGCACATCGCCCACCGGGTCGTGCTCAACGTGCTCTACGCCTGCCTGACCTGCTTCGGCATCACGCCGGTGCAGCGCTACTACCTGTGCTACGGGATCAGCGAAGCCACCGACCGGCTGCTCGGTCAGGACTCGATCGCCCGGGTACGGGAGTTCAGCCGGGAACTGGCCTGAGCGTTGACTCCACGGGCCTCCCGGATCCCCCACAACTCGAAGAGGTGGACCGTGACCGAGCTCATGACCCGACCGCATCCGAGTCCGCCGCCGCCTCAGTACGGCTGGCGCCTCGCCGACACCGCGATGCTCCGGCTGAACCCGATGCGTGGCCGCCGTTTCGGCGGCGCCGACCTGCGCCTGGCGCTGAGCACCCTGTACCTGGCCGAGCAGCAGCGTGCCGCCCTGCGCGAGCGGGCCTGCGACGAGCTGTTCGCCCTCGCCGGCACCGTTGCCGGCCGCGACCGGCACCGGCTGCTCCAGCTCAAGCGCGCCATCTTCAATGGGCGTGACCCGGAGCCCGGCCGGTGGGACATCGAACTGCCGGCCACGGTGACCGGCTGGCTGGCCGCCGCCGAGCGGGCGGCACTGGCCCGCAGCGCCGTCCGTACCGGGCACCCGAGTTTCCTGGCCGCCGAGCGGGAGACGTTCGCTGAGCTGCTGAGCTGTGAACCGTTCCTGCTCTCCCTCGCGTTGAACTCACCGCAGGTCCTCGACGCAGCCCAGCGCTACCGGCGCTCGCCCGGCCGGCCCAGCGCCCGCGACCGCAAGTCCGAGCGCGGCCTGATCCAGCACGTCGCCCGGGCACTGGTCCGGGTGAGCCCGCTGGCCCGGCTGACCGCCGTCGGCTTCGTCACCTGGGACCCGACCGGCCCGGCACTCGACCAGGCCGGCTTCGACCGGTCGGCGAGCCGTTCGGTGGTCAGCCCCGACCGCGCGCTGTTCTCCAGTCTGCTCAACGGAATCGTCGTGCCACCGGGGGCCGGCCCCGCGCCCCTGTCGGTGCAGCGCAACCCGACGCTGCGCGAGACCGACGGCAAGCTGCGCTTCCACCAGGTCGCGCCCGGCCAGCGCCGGGTACTCGAGGTCGAACTCAACGCCCAGCTCCGCCTGGTGCAGCGGCTCACCGCGACCGGACCGATCCGCACCGAGCGGCTGGTCCTGGAACTCGCCGGTCGACTGGCGGTGCCGGTCGCCGACGCCGGTCGGCTGGTCAGCGCCGTGCTGTCCGCGCAGATCCTGGTGGCCGCCCCGGTCCTCGACGAGCAGGCGGCCGACCCGGTGACACCGGCCCGCGAACTGCTGGCGCAGCAACACCCGGCGGTGGCCCAGTTGCTGGGCAACCTGAGCGCCGCACTGGACCTGGTGAGCCACGGCTCGGTGGGCGAGCGGATCGCCGCCCTGGCCCGGGTCCGGGCCACCGAGACAGCACTCAACGACCTGACCGCCTGCCCGGCCAAGGTGCACGTCAACGAGGACTACCTGCTGCCGCCGGGCACCGTCTCGGCGCGCGGGTACGAGCCGGCCCTGGCGGACCTGGCCCGGGTCACCGAGTTCCACACGCTCTTCGACCGGCACAACGAGATCCGGGCGATGCTGTCCCGCGCCTTCGTCGACAGGTTCGGCGCGGGTGCCCGGGTCAGCCTCGTCGAGCACGCCGACGAGTTGGTGGAGCTGGTCCGCCGCCGGGAACTCGGGCTCGACGCGCACACCGCCCGGGACTGGGGCCCGGCTGACGGGAGCCTCGGCGAACTGCTGCGGCAGCGGTCCCGCGCGGTGTCCGCGGTCACCGGCCGGATCCGCGACGCCGTCGGCCAGGCCGCACTGGACCTCGACCCGGACTGGCTGGCCGGACTCGCCGGTCGGCTGCCCGAGCGGTTCCAGCCCGCAACAGCCTCCTACGGCCTGCTGGTCCAGCCGGTGGCCGGCCGGCTGGTCCTGAACGCCTGCTATACCGGGCACGGGCAGATCTCCACCCGCTTCCTCGGCGCCCAGGCCGACCTCGGCGGCGACGCGGCCCACCGGCTGACGGCCAGGATCCGGCAGCTCTACGACGAGCCCGGTACCCGCCTGGTCGAGGACCACGGTCTGCACCGCTCGAACATCAACCACCGCGTCCGGCTGCTCGACGACGCCATCACCGGCGACGACTGGCTCGGCGTGCAACTGGTCCACGACCCGGCCACCGACGCGCTCGCTGTACTCGACCGCGACGGCACGCCGCTGCGGGTGATGGGGCTCGGGATGAAGTGGATCGAACTCCAGCCGGCTGCGCTCACCCTCGCCGTGTGGCTGCACGACACCGGCCGCGTCGCGTTCGACCCGGTAGGCCGGGTGCACCAGGGGCGTACCGGCTGGGCTGCGCTGACCGACCCGACCGTCAGCTACCCGCGGGTGAGCGCCGGGCAGGTGGTCCTGCAACGACGGCGCTGGTATCCGGGCAGCGACCTGCCGTCGGGGACCGAGCCGGTTGACGAGGCCGAGTACCTGCTCGCGGTCACCGCGTGGCGGGCCGCCAACCAGGTCTGCGAGGAGGTCATGTTGAAGACGCCGTTGGGCATGCCGTCCAGCCAGGATGTGGGGGAGGACGGGATGACCGGCCAACTCGGCCGCTACCTCAACGCCCGGCGCCGGGAGAAGCCGCAGTACGTCGACCTCGGCAGCGCGCTGATGGTGCGGGTGCTGCCGAAGCTGCTGGAGCGGCGCGGTGCCGGCTACGTCGAGGAGGCGTTGCCGGGGGTACGCGCGGGCGCCCACGCGGTCGAGTGGGCCGTCGAGTACGACCGTGGCGGTGTCCCGTGCGGGTGAAACTGCGGCCGGGTACCCACTTCGCCCCGGTGCCCCAGGGCGTCTACTTCACCGGCAGCGGCCCGGCATTCGTCCTCACCGCACCACCGGCCCTCTACCCGGTACTCGACTCGCAGGTCGGGCTGCTGGCCGCCGGTACCGACCTGGACGAACTGGTTGCCGCACTGGGCAACGAATCCGCGCGTGCGGTCCTCGACCGGGTACTGCACGCCCTGGTACAGCGCGACATCCTGCTCGACCTCGACAGCCTGGGTACCGCGCCACCCGACGCGGCAACCGCGGCCCGGTACGCGGAGGTGCTGAGCTACCTGGAGGCGCACTGTGCCGAGCCGTACAAGGCGTTCGCCCAGCTACGCTCCTGCCGGGTCGGCGTCCTCGGCGGCGGCCCCGCCGCCCCGGTGCTCCAGCGGGCGCTGACCCGCTACGGCGTCGAAGCCGTCGAACTGTCCGATGTGGACGGCAAGGCGCCCCGGCTGGATGGCGTGGTGGTGGTCGAGGACAGTACCGCCGCGCTGGATCTGATGGGGATCGCGCGGTCCCACCCGGAGCTGGCGCTGCTGCCGATCGCCGCGCGGTCCGGTGTCGCGCTCGTCGGACCCGCACTGGCCGGGCCGGCAGCGATGGCCGACTTCCTGGCGGTCGCCGCGCGGGCCGGTGGATGGGCCGTGGTGGAGCCCGAGTTGGCCGCGCCACGGCCGTTGAGCGCCGTACTCGCCGGATCACTCGCCGGGCACGCGATCCTGACCCAACTGGTGGCCGAGGACCTCACCCCCGATCGTGAGGCCGCGACCCCGGCATCCACTCTGGTACACGGCCCGGAGCTGAACACCCGACTGCTCCCGGGCCGTCCCCAGCCGTCCGCAGCCGCCGCACCGCAATCCGCCGACGTGGTCGGGGAGGTCGATGGCGACTGGCCGGACGCGCCACCCGCGACCGCCGACGAGACACTGACCGTCCTCGCCCCGCTGACCGCCCGGTGGATCGGGATCATGCGGCGGGGCCGCGACCTCGACCTCGCCCAGCTGCCGCTGTCGTTGGCCACCGTGGACCTGCTGCCGACCGACCCGATCAGGTCGGCGGACCCGGTGCAGTGCCGGGCCGGTTGGGGCTCTGACCGGGCGCAGGCCAGCCTGAACGCGGTGCTCGCCGGTGTCCGCGACTGGGCCGGCCGCCGAGCGGGAGCCCGCACACCGGGCGAACCGGCCGCCGGGTACTCGCACCGGCGCTGGCTGCTCGACGGGGTACTGCGCTGCCTCGGACCGGAGTTGGTGGCGGGCGAGCAGGCCACCGAGATCGGCTGGGCGCAGCTGACCCGCCCAGGCCACCGGACGCTGTGGAGCCTGTGCGCCGAGTACTTCGACCGCACCGTGACGCTGCGCCGCTACGCCCTACCGGGAACCGGGCTGGCCCTGGCGGAGGCGGTGGACGCCACCGGCGAGATCCGGGTCGCCGAATGGGGGTACGGCCCCGATGCAGCAGTACAGCACGCGCTCGGCGCAGCCGTGGCACACGCTCAGGCGCCGGCCGAGGTACGGACCGCCCTGGCCGGCGGGTCGGTCGGTACCCGGTTCCTGGAGTTGGCGGCCCCGCAACAGCTCCACCCGGTCGCCGACCAGGTCCGGACGCTGCTGCGCGAACGCGGCCGGAAGGTGGCTGCCGACCGGATCCATACCGATCCGGTCATCGGCCCGCTTCCGCTGCACTGCGGACGGGTGTGGCTGTCATGACGGTTCTTCCGCTCGACTTTCCGGGCGGCGCCGCCGCCGTGGCGGTCCCGCCATGGATCGGCCCCGGCGCACCCGCCGGCTGGGACTGGGCTGCCCTCGCCGCCCGGCTGGACGGTGTGCTGCTGGTCGCCGGTGGCGGCTTCGACCAGGACTGGGAACGACGGGCGCAGGCAGCGGCGCGGGACTCGGCTGTGTCGCTGCTGTCCCTGCGGTTCACCGCGACCGAGCTGCTGATCGGTCCACTATGGACATCCGTCGACCGGTCCGGCTGCGCCGGCTGCGCCCAGGCAGCCTCGCTTTACCAGCAGTGGCCCAAGGCGGCGCGCCCCGAACGTGACCGGGCGCTACGCGAGCGGGCCGGTGCGCCCCCGGTCGCCGTAACCACCGCCGGCTCGGGGTTCCCGGCGTGGCTGGAGCCGGCCGTAGCGGCCGTCCTGTCGGCTGCCTGGCGGCCCGGGGACCTGGTGGCGATGAGCGCGGCCGGCACGGTCACCCGGCACCGGATCGCCGCCACCTTCCGCTGCCAGATCTGCGCCGCCCCGGCAGGTCCGCTACTCGGTACGGCTGACCCGGCACCGGCACCGCTGCTGCTGACCCCCCGGCCCAGCACGGCGCGGGTACCGACGCGGGGCGGGGCGCCGTTCGGCCTGGACTCCGAACGGATGCGCGCCGCACTCGGCGATGCCCGCTTCGGGCCGGTGGTGCGGATGACCCGTAACTCCGAGGGGGCCTTCCCGATGAGCGAGGTGGAGCTGCTGGCCGGCACCCCGGCCGGGGTCGGGCGCGGGCGGCGCTTCGCCGACGCGGAGTGCATCGGGGTCCTGGAGGCGTACGAGCGGCTCGGCGGGTACCCGCACGCGGCCACCATCGTGCCGGCCACCAGCCGCGCCGAACTCGGCGAGCGGGCCATCGACCCGACGCGCCTGGGCGGGTACACCGACGCCCAGCTGGCCGCGCCCACCTGCAAAGTGGCCCGCTACCACGACGACGCAGCACTGGACTGGGTGTGGTCGCGGCCGCTGCGCGGCGGTACCCCCCTGCTGGTACCCGCCGAGGTCGGCTTCTACCGCTACGGCTACGGCCTACGTGGCGAGCCGGGCACCCGACGCGGCTACTTCCTCGACTCCTCCAGCGGCAGCGCGCTCGGCAGCAGCCTTGAGGAGGCGGCCCTGCACTCGCTGCTGGAACTCGCCGAGCGCGACGCCTTCCTGCAGGCCTGGCACCGGGCGCGGCCGGTACCGGTGATCGACCCGGCCAGCGTCGACGACCCGGACTCCCGGCTGATGCTCCAACTCGCCGACGACCGCGGCTACGACGTGCACCTGCTGGTGGCCACCGCCGACATTCCGGTGCCGGTGGTGTGGGCGCTGGCCCTGCGCCGCGACGGTGCGCTGCCGGCCAGCTTCAGCGCGGCCGGCTGCCATCCCGATCCCGCACAGGCCGTGCGTTCGGCACTGTGGGAGCTGTCCCAGCTCGTCGCGGCCGGGCTGGCCTGGGACCCGGAGCCGCTGCGCCCGACCATTGCCGACCCGTGGCTGATCGAGGACATCCCGGGCCACTGGCGGCGGTACACCTTCCCCGAGCTGCTGCCCCGGGTACACAGCGTGCTCGGCGGTCCGCGGCTGCCGCTGGCGACCGCCTTCCCCGGCTGGCCGCAGCACCTGGTCGAGGCGGCCGGCGGCGACGTGACCGGCGCCCTGGACCTGGTGGCCGCGCTGTTCGAGCAGGCCGGGCTGGACCAGATCCTGGTGGTCGACCAGTCCACCCCAGACCACGCGGCGCTGGCCCTGTCGGTCGTCAAGTGCGTCGTGCCGGGCATCCTGCCGATGTGCTTCGGCCAGGCACACCAGCGGCTGACCGGCCTGCCCCGGCTGCACGCGGCCGGTGGACCCGACCCGGCGCTCGCCCCGTACGACCCGCACCCGTTCCCCTGACCCGCAGCCACCGCACGCCACCGGACCGGCCGGGCCCGGTGGCCATCCCGCAACCGCCGGCCGGCGCGCGAGTTCCGGCGCCGACCGGCCGATCGGAGGACGCCATGACGGGCACGCTCGACATCCGCCGCTTCGCGTACCGGCAGGGTCCGGGCAAGCGCTACCTGGGCGAGCAGGGCGAGATCGACGACGCCGAACTGACCGCCAGCCTGGTACCACCGGCCACCGCCCGGGGCACCCTCGGCATGCCGCTACCACTGTCCACCTGCGACACGCTGGCCGACGTCCGGTTCCCGCAGCCGGTGACGGTCGCGCCGGCCGAGCGCCTCGGCCAGTTGCTGCTGCTGGCTCTCGGACTCCAGCGGCGGGAGCCGGACAACCGGTACAACGACCACCGGGCGGTCGCCTCGGGCCGGGCGAAGTTCCCGGTCCACGTGTTCGTCCGGTGGCCGGACCGGCTGGCCTACCTCGACCTGTACCGGCACGCGCTGGTCGACGCGGGGCCTCGCACCGGTACCGACCCGGGGGTGACGTTGCTACTCGCCGCCCGCTACGGCGACCTGCCCAGCCCCTACGGGCGGCTGCGGTACGCCGTCGGGGAGGTCGAACTGGGCGTTACCCTGCGCGCCCTGGCCACCGCCGCCCAGGTACTCGGCGTCGAGGCCAGCGCCACCCTCACCGGCCCCCGATGTCGTGCCGCGGCAACGGAACTGGCGGCCACCGGCCCGGGTACCTGGTCCGCGCCGGTCCTCGTGGACCTGGTGGGACTCCCGCCCCGCCCGGCACTGCGAACGCTGCCCGGCGCGCCCCGCCCGGTAACGGACACGGTCGACCGACTGCTGGCCGGCCCGCCGAGCGACTCGATCCTGGAGTCGGCCACGGTCAGCGCCGCCCGGCTCGACCCGCCCGCAACCCCGCCCGGCCCCGCCCGGTCCCTGCCCGCCCCGACGCCCCACCCCCTCCCGGACGGGCCCGACCTGGCCCCCCTCGGCCCGGACCGGCCCGACCTGAACGGGCCCGAGCTGGACGGGCGCGAGCTGGACGGCACCGGTCCGAGCTGGGCTGAGGTGCTGTGGACGCGCAGCGCGGGACGGGTACCGGAACGGTTGTGGGGCTTCGCCTTCCAACCCGCCCCGGTGCCGGCGGCTGCCGTGGCGGCGCTGCTCGCCTGGGCAGGGGTTCCCCCGCCAATGCCACTGCCGACCGACCTCGCCGACCGGCTCCGGACCCGGGTTGTCCTGCGCGGTGTCACCGACCTCGCCGACGGCGTCTACCGCCTCGACCCGGCCACCGGCACGCTGACGTTGCAGCGTAAGGATTCTGGAGTCTTCGCCGCCGCCCAGGCCGGCTTCGGTCAGCCGCCTGCCCCGGACACCGACTCCGGTCTGCGGCACGCCTCGCTCGCCTTCGTGGTCAGCGCCGACGTCGACGGGCTGCTCACCGACCTCGGACCGGTCGGGCTGAGTCTGGTCAACCTGTGGTGCGGCTGGAGCAGCCACGGACTGTGCCTGGCCGCCGCCGCCGCCGGGTTGGCCGCCCGGCCGGCCCGCTCCTACGACGAGCACACCCTGGCCATGCTGCTCGACCTGCCGCGCGGCGAACTCCCGGTGTTCCTCACGGTCTGCGGCCACTCCCGCCTGACCGGCCCCGCCCTGGACCTGCGCCCATGACCGCCCCCGACCGGACTCAGCCGCATCCCACCACGGCCGCCGACGCCACTGCCGCAGACGTCACCACGGCCGCGAACCCCGCCGCCCCGGGCAGCGCCCGCTCACCGAGCGCACCGGTGGCCCTGGCGGGGAACCGCTGGGAGAGCTGGCATCTGCACATCGATTCGCTGACGCCACCGGCGCTGGAGACCGCGCTGCTGACCGTGCTCGCCCCCGCGCTCGCCGAACTCGCCGGCCCGGACGGCAACGCGGCACCCCGACCGTGGTTCTTCATCCGCTACTGGCAGGGCGGACCGCACCTGCGACTGCGGGTGGCTGACTGCACCGCGGCGGAGCGCGACCGGCTGGTCGAACGGCTCAGCGCCGGCCTGGCCACCTTGAACGCGGGGCTGGCCGGATCCGAGCGGATCTCCGAAGCCAGTTACCTCGCCGCCGCCACACCGATTTCCGCACTCGGTCAGCGCGGCGCAGCCGAGCCGGTCGAACCGCTGCGCGCGGGCGGCGTGCACCGCGTCGGGTACGAGCCGGAGTACGGCCGCTACGGCGGTGCAGACCTGATCGCCGTGACTGAACAACTGTTCCACGCCTCCAGCGTGGTCAGCCTGCGGGCCTGCCGGCAGCGCACCACCTTCGCCCAACACTTCGCCGACGGCCTGGAGGCGATGGCCGCGACCCTGTCGGCCTGGCCCGGCGACCGGCTGACCCTGCTCCGCGCGGTGACGGACGGCTGGGCGCCCTGGGTGGCGCAGGAGTCCGCGACCATCGCACGGTTCGCCGACCTGGCCGCCCCCAACCGCGCCGACCTGCAAGAACTCGCGGCCGGCGCGCCCTCACGCTGGTCACCGTGGACCCGCCGGCTGGCCGCCGCGACGCACGCGTGGATCGACCGGCACGGCATCCCCGTGGCCGCCCAGATCGTCGGCTCACACCTGCACATGACGCAGAACCGGCTCGGTGTCGGTGGGGCCCGGGAGGGGATCATCGCCGCCACCCTGCTCCGCCTACTGACCACTACGTAGTCGCCCGCGCACAGATTGGTGGATACACCGATGCGCGCGCAGGCCTCTCACACAACACTCTTCAGGTACATCCCCCGGAACAGGAGGCTTGACATGGCAGTCACCGCCGTCGAGTCCAGCCCCGCGAGCCCTTCGAACCCATCCGGTTCGGGCGGCTCGCCACACAGGCCGGAACCGCCGACCCCACCTACCGCGAACGTCACTGACCTGCTGCTCAATCTCGCCGGCGCGGCCCAGTTATGGCAGCGCACCCTGCTCGACGCCCACGGTGCCCTGGCCGGCCGGTCCGACCCGGACCCGACCGCCGACCAGCACACCGATCAGTTCGAGATCGTCGTCGGTGCCGCCGCCATCGAGGCGGTACTGGTGCGGCTGCTACGCCGGGCCCGCCGCGTCTCCGTCTGGCTGCATCCCCGGGTTGCCGGCGGTCCGGCGGCGACCAACCCGGTCGACCTGCTCGGCCTTGCCGCCGCCCAGCCCGGCCTGAAGACCCGCGCGCTGCTCGCCGCCGCCGACAACGAGCCGTTGCCGACCACCCTGGTGGCCCGGGGCGAACCGGCACCCGATGTACGGGTGACCAGCTCCCGCAACCCCACCGGCGCGGCCCAGCACGACACGATGGTGCTCGACGGCAGCGCCCTGGCGATCCTCGCCTGCGACAGCGACGGCCAGCCCAAGACCGTGGTGGTGGCCCAGCCGGTGCTCGCCGACGTGGTGCAGTCGTTCTTCGATTCGCTGTGGACCAACGCGGTACCGGTGCCGCATGTACTGCGTATGCAGAGCGTGCTCGGTGGCCGGGTGAAGCAGGAGATCCTGCGCCGCCTCGCCGACGGGGACAAGGACGAGGCGATCGCCCGGGGACTGGGCATCTCACTGCGCACCTGCCGCCGGTACATCGCCGAGATCATCGCGGCGGCCGGGGCGGTCAGCCGGTTCCAGGCCGGCTTCCTGCTCGCCTTCGACCAGCCGGCCTGCTTCACCGACCTGAAAGCCGCCTCGTGAGATCCACCGGTATGCCACCGGCGCTGCTGCTGCGCGGGCTGACCAAGCGGTTCGGGCAACTCACCGCCGTCGACGGGGTGAGCGTGCGGATCGAGCCCGGCGAGGTGGTCGCCGTCCTGGGGCCCAACGGCGCCGGCAAGTCGACCACCATCGACATGGTGCTCGGCCTGGCCCGACCGGACGCGGGGGAGGTCGAGGTCTTCGGCCACCCACCGTCGTACGCCGTTGCGCGCGGCGAGGTGGCCGCCGTCATGCAATCCGGCGGCCTGCTCAAGGACTTCACCGTCGCCGAGACGGTGCGCTACATCGCCTCCGTCTACCCGCGCAGTCGACCGGTGGCCGAGGTACTGGCGCGGGCAGGCCTCACCGGGCTGGCCGACCGGCGGGTCGGTAGGTGCTCGGGCGGCGAACAGCAGCGGCTGCGCTTCGCGCTCGCACTGGTACCGCAGCCCCGGCTGCTGATCCTCGACGAGCCCACGGCCGGCATGGACGTCGACGGTCGGCGGGAGTTCTGGGCGGCCATCCGGCACGACGCCGATCAGGGTCGGACAGTCCTGTTCGCCACCCACTACCTCGACGAGGCCGATGCGTACGCCGACCGGATCGTCCTGATCCACCACGGCGCCGTGGTGGCCGACGGCCCGACCGCGACCATCCGCAGCCTCGCCAGCGGCCGACTGGTCCGGGCCACCTGGCCGCACGCCGACCGGGACGCGCTGCTGGCGCTGCCCGGGGTCGAGTCGGTGGAGTTGCGCGGCGACACCGTACTGGTCCGCTCGGTCGACTCCGACGAGGTAGCCCGCTACCTGCTGACCCGTACCGACGCAGCTGACCTGGAAGTCACCGCGGCCAATCTGGAAGCCGCCTTCATCGCCCTCACCAGCGCCGACCCCGCCCCGCCCGGCCCCGCCCCGCCCGGCTCCGCCCCGCCCGGCTCCGCCCCGCTCGCCGCCACCCTGCTCGACGTCGGCCCGTCCGGAGTCACCCCACTCGACATCATGCCGGAGAGTCGCCGATGAGCAGTGTCACCGTGCCCCCGCGCCCGTACCCGTTCGCCGGCTTCAACCTCACCGCACTCGGCCTGGAGGTGCGCCGGGTCCTGCGCAACCGCCGTACCCTCATCTTCATCCTGGCCATGCCGGCGGTGTTCTTCCTCTTCTTCGGCCTGCCCTACCGCTCGCAGAGCGGCGGCAGCTCCCGGGCGCTGGCCGAAATCATGGTCAACATGGCCAGCTACGGTGCGATGGTCGCCGCGACGTCGTGCGGTGCCGCCGTGGCGGTTGAGCGGAGCCTGGGCTGGAGTCGCCAGCTTCGGCTGACCCCGCTGCGGCCGATGGCGTACATCGCTTTGAAGATGCTCACCGCGATGGTGCTCGGTCTGGTCGCCGTGCTGGTCGAGTTCGTCCTCGGCGCGGTCGCCGGGGTACGCATGCCGCTGCACGTCTGGCTGCTGTGCGGGCTCGCCGGCTGGCTCGGCTCACTGGTGTTCGCGGCCTTCGGCCTGTTCATGGGATTCGCCCTGCCATCGGAGAACGTCATGCAGTTCGTCGGCCCACTGCTGGCGCTGCTCTCCCTGTGCGGCGGCGTCTTCATCCCGCTCGACCTGTTGCCAGCAGAGCTGCGGTCGGTCGCCGTCTTCACCCCGATGTACGGCGTCGCGGTGATCGCCCGCTCGCCACTGACCGGAGGCTTCAGCGCGGCGGCGGTCGCCAACGTACTGGGGTGGGGTTCGCTGTTCGTCTTCGCAGCGGTCGCCCTGTTCCGCCGCGACACCGCCCGGGTCTGACCCCGCGTCACGCGACTGTGTAGGGGCGCGCTCCGGCCCAGTCCGCGGCTGGTGGGCGGGCAGCCGCGCCCACCGCTGTCTACCTTAGGCGGTCGGTGTGAGGTGTTCGGTGAGTTCGTCGAGGGAGTTGACCATCAGGTCTGCGGTGACGGAGTCCGGCCGGGTGGCGTAGTGGTGGCCCAGGGTCCGCGTCGGATGCACACGGCTTTCCGGCCGGCCTGGGTCGCGGGGGTGATGTCGTTGTCGAGGCGATCGCCGACGTAGGCGATCTGGTCGGCTGGTCGGCCGGCGGCGGCGATGAGGGCGGCGAGGAAGGCCGGGGGTGGGGCCTCTCGGCGGCCCAGTCGTCGGAGGTGGCGATGAGGTCGACGTCGAGGTGGAGTTCGTGCAGGAGGCGTCCCAGACAGAGGCTCGCCGAAAGTTGAAGGCGGCGGTACGCGACTACGAGGACGAGTTGACGCTGACCGGGCCGGCCTTCACCGTCGCGAACGCGGTAGACGACTGGCTCCGCCAACAGCCGGTCCAACTACAGCAACCTGGCGCGGTCGCACATCGTCAGCGACCTGGAAGATCCTCACCAAACTCCGCTGCTGCCCACGACGCGCCACACCGATCATCGCCGCCGTCGCCGTACTCCAAGCCATCGATGACCAGCACTAACGAAGTTGGCAAAGGCTCGGTGCGTGTCGGGTGGTTGCGGGTAGCGTGGGGTGGGGGGAGGCTGCCGCCGATGAGCCCGCAGTCTCCATGCGGGATGCCAACTCGCAAGCGGGTTGCTCCGGGCCGGATTCCTCCGCGTGCGCCGAACACATCAGATCGGTCGTCACAAACTGATCTTGGACACCTTCACTCGTCTCCTCGCCGCACGCCCTGAAATTGATCATCTAGCCCGTAAGGCCGTGCACGGATGCACGGCTCGTGGATGCGCGACGAGGAGCCACCATGCCAGTACTGACTGATGTCAGCATCACCTTCGACACGCACGACGACGACAAGGACAGCGACACCGTGGTCCACGTGTTCGTCAAGAACCGGCAGAGCACCACCGCCACCCCCGAGCAGGACTCCACCTTCATCTCGAACCGGCTCGCCTACCAGCGGTACCTCCCGACCGGTGACCTCCACGACAACGGCATCAACCCCTATCTGGCCTCCGGTATCGGCCTGGCGTCCTCGCAGACCTTTTCCGACCCCTCGTCGCACACCTTCAGCCTCGGGCTGCGGTCTGGTTCGATCAGCCTGGAGGAGATCGTGCTGCCGGTGGTGAACATCCACATCCAGCCGAACGGCAACGACCGGTGGATCTTCAGCTACACCGTCACGTTCACCTTCGACGACGGCAGCAGCTTCGCGTTCTCCTCGGACTTCAATGGTCCGGGGGTCATCCTGGACCAGGACAACCTCAACTACTCCGGCATCTGCTCGGAGAACCCGCTGGTTCCGCCACCGGTGCCGAACAAGCCGACCTCCACAGCGATGCTGCACAGCGTCACGCTGGACATTGCGACGCACAACGACGACAAGGACGACGACACCCAGCTCAACGTGTTCATCAGCAACCGGGTGAACAGCTCGATCCACCAGCGCATCGTCGACGCCCAGGACATCTTCCCGGGCCAGCACTTCGACGACCCGAGCACGAAGTCCATCACCTGGACGGTCGACCCCACCACGCCGGAGATCGCACCGATCGCCATGGCCGACATCGTGCTGCCGGTGATCGTCATCCGCATCTTCCCGAACGGGAACGACCGGTGGATCTTCAACTACCGGCTGACCTTCACCTTCACCGACCCCGCCAACGCCGACCAGAAGGGCCTGGTCTTCTCCACCACGACGAGCGGGGTCATCCTGGATCAGGACAACCCCGTGTTCTTCGGCGTCTACCAAGGCCCGTCGTTTCCCACGGTCACGCCACCGACGGCGCCCATGCTGTCCAGCCGCCCGATCGACCACACCGATACCGGGAAGCCCAAACTCATCCCGGTCTCCCTGCTACAGGCCAAGCTCGACGAGTTCATCAACCACCGCAACGACACCGACACCAGCCACTTTCCACCGCTGCGGAAGATCCGACTGGACAACTCCGGCAGCTTCAACGGCGTCACACTGCCGGAGAGCTATCTGGACGTACGGTCGATCACCGCCGTGCAAGGGGGCGTCGCCTACGTCAGCAACCCGACAAGCCTCGGCCAACTGGTGACCACGCTGAACATCGACAACGTCTACTTCAACACGATCGACAGCGCCTCCCTGACGGCCCACATCGATCCGACGGACCCAGCGCCCCTCACTGTCACCCTGAAGTTCGACACCACCAGGAGCGACAACGAGCTGGTCACCGCGCTGCTGGGGGGCGTGGACTTCCTCGACTTCGAGATCAAGCTGCGGCTGACCCTCGGCGTCACGCACCGGATGAGCCGGTTCGACGTCGACCAGAGCATGGTCGACCTGATGACCTGGATCCCCGACATGAAAAACATGACGGTCACCGAGGAACCTTCCGGCGGAACGCTCCCCAACTTCCACTACACCGGGACTTTCCTCGGGCAACCGGTCGACCTGGTCACCCCCGACGGCAACATCAACAAGGTCTTCGGCGAACAGGTCGTGCAGGTACACCTGACGACCGGCAGCACCTTCGACCCCGGGGGAACGGTACGCCAGCACATCCGCGACGAGATCCTCAGCAGGCTGGGCAAGCCCGATCCCATCACTGGGGACAGCCCACGTGACGGCATCAATGCGCTGGTGACGAGCCTACTGCTCGGCGGCACCGCGGACGACGAGCGCAACATCGACTGCAACAACACCGTGCTCGACTCGATCGGCTTCGAGGGGGACAACCTCGTCATCCGCTACACCGGGGCCCCCAACGGATTCGTGCCGCAGACACCGGAGAACTTCCCGGCCGACTGGGACTTCTCGCCCGGGGCGCTGGCGAACATCGACCACATCGTGGTGCTGATGATGGAGAACCGGTCCTTCGACCACATGGTCGGCTACCTGAGCCTGCCGGTCGCCCAGGGTGGCGCGGGACGTACCGACATCGACGGGCTCAAGGGCGGCGAGTCCAACACCTTCAACGGCAAGACCTACCCATCCTTCCCGCTCACCAGCACCTTCTTCTCACCGGACCCGCCCCACGGCCACGAGCCGACGCACCGCGCGATCAACGGCGGCCTGATGGACGGGTTCGTACGGAGCTGGGTCGAAGAGTACGGGCCCGAGCAGGCGGCGCAGATCATGGGCCACCACACCGCCGACACGGTGCCGACCTACGATGCCCTCGCGCGAGACTTCGCCGTCGGCCACCGCTGGTTCGCCAGCCATCCCGGCCCGACCTTCGTCAACCGCTTCTACGAGCTGACCGGCCGGCCGAACGTCAGCAGCCGCGGATTCTGGGAGTTCCACGACTCCAGTCCGATCAAGCCGGCCTTCACCGAGACGATCCTCGACTACCTGTCCGACGCGATCGACCCGGCGACCGGGCGACCTGTCACCTGGACCTATTTCGAGCAGGGGTACTGCTTCCTGCGGTTCTTCGAGAAGTACACCTTCGACGCCGAGCACATCGTCACCCTCAACGACGCCAACCGCGGCTTCTTCACCCTTGCCAAGTCGGGCAACCTGCCGAGCGTGTCGTTCGTCGAGCCACACTTCATCGAGCTGCCTCCGGACGCCAACGCCGACGGCCCGATCGCCGACGTCAAGGACGGCCAAGCCTTCGTCCAGACGATTGTGGACGCTGTGGTCGCGAGCCCCGCGTGGGACAGCACCCTGCTGCTGGTGGTCTACGACGAGCACGGCGGGTTCTACGACCACGTGCCGCCGGCGGCCGCGCTCCGGGTCTCGACGGACTTGCCCGTCGACACGCACGGCCTCCGGGTCCCGGCGTTCGTTGTCTCGCCGTGGATGGCCCCCGGTACCGTCTTCGGGCACGACGGGACGGATGTCTCGACCCCAACCCACCGGGGCGACTTGCACTTCGACCACACCTCGATCCCCAAGACGATCGCGCGCCGTTTCCTGAGCGCGAATCCGCCCTACCTGGGTGCCCGCTACGCCGCAGCCAACGACCTGTCCGCAGTGCTCAGCACCCAGCGGCAGCAGCACCAGTTCCGGCCGTTCATCCCCTACCTCTTCCAGTTCAGAGCCACCCAGACCACGCTCGGCCCGAAAGACGGCATCTCGACCGCCAAGGCCTCGGTGTGGCAGCTCGCGAGCGACGGGACGGCGGGGCAGGAGTTCTCCTTCGAACAGGCCGGCGACTCGGTGTACATCCGCAACCGGGCCAGCAACCTCTATCTGACGGTGGACAGCCCGGCCGGCGCCTCGACGCCAACGCCAACACCGAACCCGGCTCCGCCGGGTGTCATCGAGGACGTCAGGTACATCCCGGGTCCGCCGTCGGCGAGCGCGAGTCCGATCATCAACCCATCCGGAGACGCGCGGCAGAAGTGGCTGCTTCGTCCGGTGGCCCTCGCCGACTCCGCCAACGACCTGTTCGTGATCCAGAGTCTCGCGGTCCCCGGCGCGTTCCTGCAGCCGGTCGACCCGACCCAGCCCGGTCCGGTGGTGCTGCGCGCCACCCCCCTTGCCGGCGGCCCGGACCCCCAGCTGGCCTGGAAGGTCGCCAGTCCGCTGCTCGGCGTCTTTGCGCTCGGCTCTTCGATCTCGGTGGCCCGCAACCTGGACGGGCGACTGGAGTTCTTCGGGATCGACGACGCCGGCAACCTCTGGAACACCCATCAACGAACCGCCAGCGGAGACATGGTGCGCTGGACGATCCTCGATCAGGGGCCAGGATGGCGGTCCGTCACCGCGGCCAGCAACCAGGACGGGCGAATCGAGCTCTTCGCCATCCACGGGTCGGGCACCGTCACCCGCCGCGCGCAGGCCGCCCCCAACGCCAGCACCTACACCCAGCCCCAACGGTTCGACGGATCCTTCACCACCGCGGCCGCCGTCACCGACCAGTGGGGAGGCCTGCACCTCTACGCCAACCTCAGCACCGGGCACATCCAACACCGCTGGCAGGACTCCCTCAACGACGACAGCGCGACGACCGGATGGTTCACCCCATGGACCGAGCTCAGTGGTGCGGCGACCCGCATTACCGTCAGGACCGGCAGCGACGGGCGTGCCGTTCTCATCGGGATCACCGAGGAGGGAACGCTCTTCCAGCGCAAGATGAACGTCCCGAACGCTCAGACCGAGAACGAGTGGGGCGCGATGATCCCGCTGGACGGCCTGCTCGAGTCCGTCGAGCTGGCCCTGAACAACGACGGACGCCTCGTCCTCTTCGGCGCCGACTCCGACGGTCAGCTCTTCCAGCGCATCGAGACGGCCCCACACAGCGCCAACTGGGGACCATGGATGTTGCTCCCGACACAATTCGAGGGGAGAACCCTGCGGATACGACACGTCGGCGCCGAGAGGAACGGGTCGCGCGAAAGAATGGAACTCTACGCCGTCGACGACACGGGGATGCTCTACCGCACCAAGCAGAACGCCCCCAGCAGCAGCACCTGGGGTGTCTGGCTCATCCTCGACTTTCACCTGCGCCCCGCTCTCACGTCCGGAGGAGCGTGAAACGGGCGACCCTTCACAGTGCCGGCGGAGCAGGTCAGCCAGCCGGTTGGCCTGTTCCGGCGTCAGTTGGACCGTGTTTGCCGAAAAACTCATCCACGCTGGTCAGGGCCATAGCAGGGGGGAGCAACGGCTCGCGTTGAACTGCGTCGAAGAGTGTTCAACGTCGTCCAACTGCGGGCAACGGCATCGCCGATGCTGCGGCTAGCGGCGTTTGTGCTGGTCAGCGGATTGCGTGGACGTTCGCTGATATAAAGCGCTCACCTACCTGATGGGCTCTGAGCTGCGAAAACATCGCCGCAGCTCACGACGCTGTTGATCGACGCAGTTGAAAGGCGCCATGAAGTCGCGGGTCGTTACGGATGGGCAGGATTTGAACGCTTCCGGAATCTGGAGGTGGTCATCGGCAGGTGGGACGTTCGGCCGATCGCGGCGTCCGGCGATCCACGGCCTCGACCTCTTCCTGGTGGGAGAAGGGGTCGTTCTGATGGCGGCTACTCGAAGAGCGAGTGGTGTTCGGGGTCGCTGCGGCGCCGGGCTCGCCGGCGCAGCTGGATTACGACGATGTCCACGGCGGCGATGCCGGCGAGCACCAGCATGCCCACAGCGGCCACCGTAATGCCCAGGATGAACAGCAGCACCGCCAGCCCGAGGGTGCACACCAGGCCGAACGAGGCCAGCGCAAGGCGCAGGTTGAGCGCGCTGTAGGGCTGCCCGATCGTTCCCTTGTGCTGAGGTGGCTGCGCTCCGATAGGCATTCCTCCGTCCTACACCGCCCGCCTGGCCAGGCCAGCGCGGGGTCGGCCACACCCGTCGACAGGCTTGTCTGGTGGGCCACGATTCGGGCGCGGTCAGGTCGTGGGTGGTTGCGGGTAGCCCCGGTGATCCACGCAAGGTCGACGCAGCGGAGATCGGTCAGAGCCTGCAGGTTCACTGCATGTCAGCGATGCTCGCTGGAGCAGTACGACTACCCACGCCGCACTGGCTGTCGCCGGCCGGGCGGCCGGCCCAGCCCCGGCCCCGTGACCCGAGACGACCTGCGGCGGCAGTCGGGATGCAGTCTTGGGCTACTCCGGTGACGAGGGGGTGCGCCTGTGGATCATTGGTCTCGTCGGTTCCATCAGCTTCGACGGTGTGCCGATTTCCTCCATGATGGTCTTGTAGGTGTGCCGCAGGCTGTGCGGGGTGAGACCGGGGGCCAACGGCACCCAGCAGGGAGTCGGCCCGGAAGGTCGCGTTGCGGCCCCGGACCGGGACGCCGGGGAACGGTGTGGCGAGCACCGGGACCAGGCCGCCGGCCCCACCCTTACGCGCGTACCGGCCCACAGCGGCCGGGTGGAAGATGCGGGCCGAGAAGTTTGTTGCGCCGCCAGTGCGCTGCCAGGTCACCTGTCGGGGCACCAGCTCTCCGACGAACCCGCACAGGACGTGCAGCACGACGCTGACGTCGCCGCCGTCAGACGTGGACACAGCGAAGTAGTCCTCGCGCCCGGTGTCGCTGAGCAGCCCAACAGTCTTTGCGGGCACGTGCGGTCCCTCGGTACGCAATCCGACCGACGCGCAGCCACAGTCACAGGTGGACGCGACGCGCACCGTCGCGACCTGGTCGCTGAGGGTGGAGGCATCGGCGAACGCCACCAGTCGGACCATCAACGCGTGCTCGGCTTCGGTGAGCGCCCTCGGTCGCGGTAGCTCGACAAGCGTCGGAACCGATTTGGTCACCGCGTCACGGTGGCGCTATGACCTGTCGCCGACAGGACCGGGTTCCCGTCCCGACGAGCGGCCGGGGTCTGCGCCCGATCCGCGGCAGATGTTCGCACATGATCATGGCAGTGGTCGGAAATCAGGAGAGAATGGTCAGCATGCGGGTCAGGCCATGCCACCGTTGGCCCGCAGCGTCTGGGCGGTGATCCAGCGCGCCTCGGGGCCGCACAGGAAGGCGATCAGTGGTGCGACGTCGTCGATCTCGCCGAGGCGGTTGCCCGCTGCGCGGCTCTTCGCGCCGGCGATCGACGCGGGGGTCTCGACCGGGAAGTAGAACGACGTGTTCAACGGTCCCGGCGCGACGCAGTTGACGGTGACTTCGCGGTCGCCCAGTTCCTTCGCCATCGCTTTGGTCAGGTGCTCGACGGCGCCCTTGCTCGCGGCATACACGCCGTAGAACGGAATGGTGAAGGCGACGATCGACGTAATGACGTTGACTACCCGACCTCCGTCGCGGATGTGGCGTGCGGCCTGCCGCATGGTCAGGAACGCGGCGCGCGTGTTCACCGCGAACGCCCGGTCGAAGTCGTCGTCGGTCGTTTCGGCCAGCGGCTTCTTGATGACCAGCCCGGCGTTGTTCACCAGGATGTCGACCGCGCCGAATGCGTCGATGGTGGACGCGAACAACCGCTCGACCTCGGATGGAGACGTCACGTCGGCCTGCACCGTCAACACCTTGCCGCCGTGCCCGCTCACCGCTGTGGCCGCCTGCCGAGTCTCCTCCTCCCGCTCCGCGCGGTGATAGTTGAGCACCACATCGGCGCCTTGACTCGCCAGGCATCCAGCGACCGCGAGACCCAGGTTCGCGGTCGCGCCGGTCACGATGGCGACCTTGCCGGACAGCCGCTGTGCCGTCGTTTCCATCTGTTACCCCGATCAGTACCTGCGAGCGACATCTGTCTGCGGTCGAGTCCACCGCACGAGCCGAACCCGGTCCAACAACGTTCGCCCCACTGCCACAACTGACGGTTGTGGTACACATCAGTTGTGGATCTCGAACTGGTCAACGTCCGAGCCTTCGTTGCTGCGGTGGACCACGCGACGATGACGGCCGCCGCGAGTGTCATGTTCACTAGCCAGCAGGCGTTGTCCAAGCGGATCGCCAAGCTGGAAGCGGCCACAGGCCTGCTGCTCGTGCGGACCGTCCACGGTGTCACCTTGACCGAGCGGGGCGAACGGTTCCTGCCATACGCCCGTCGGCTGCTCGCGACCGCGGAAGCGGCGATCGCCGCAACGGCCGGCGGAGCCGCCCCGGCGCTGCGGGTGGACGTCTGGGGCCATCCCCATCCACCACGCGTCCTCGTGCAGCGCTTCGCCCGTACCCATGACGTCGCCGTGCAGATCAGTATGCGACGCAACCTCGTGCATGCGCTGCACGCGCTACAACGCGACGAACTCGACCTGGCATTCGGCAACATCGCCAACCTGACCGCTCCGATGCCCGCCGACCTCCAAGCCGACATCGTGTGTTTCACCAAGGGCATGGCCCTGGTACACCGCGACGGACCATTTGCCGGCATGACGGAGTTCCGCCAGGCCGACCTGACGGCGGCAACGCTGTGGGCGCCGCTCGTCGGCACCAGCCCCGAGGTAGTCGCATTCATGCACGAGTACGCACGATCGGTCGGCATGCCAGTGCTCGACGCCGGCCAGAACATCGGTGTCGAGTCGTTTCTCGACGGAGTCGCAGCCAACCCACGCTATGTCTCGCTGGTGGACGCCGCATGGCCGTTGCCGGCCGACGCGCCACTGTGCCGAGTACCGATCCATCCCGCGCCGCTGTATCCCTGGTACGCGGTGCGATCCACCCGCGCTCACCCGGACGCCACACGGCTCCTCGCCAACGTCCGGCAGAACGCTTCGCAGCGCCACCTGCTCAACGAGCACTGGCTGCCCGCGGCAGCCCGGCATCTGCACGCCGACATGTCAAGATGACGGCATCACCACGCCCACCACTGTCTGGAACCGGAAGTCATGCCCACCCCACCCGAGGAGGCCCTGTGCGCAAGCTGGCCAAGACTGCCGCCGTCCTTGTCGGGCTCGGCATCGGCGCCATGGTTGGTCCTTCGCTCGGGCCGGCTTCCGTCTGGTCGGGTGTCGCGATGGTCGCGCTCGGCGGCGCGCTGTCGTTGGTCGGTGCGACGAAGTCCGATCTCGCCGGGGACGGCGTGGTGGTCGATCGCGACGATGACGCGGCAGTGGCAGGCGACGGACCGGCGACCGCAGCTGTGGCCGCTGCGGAACGACGACGGCGCAACCGGCAGCGACCGACCTTGGGTGGCCTGGGCACCCGGGTAGAACAGATCCTCAGACTCGCCGAGGAGCAGGCCTCCTGCCATCGCGCCGAGGGGCGGCTGGAAGCCGAGGAGATCGTGACCGCCGCCCGACGGGAGGCGGAGGCGATCCTGAACCGGGCGCACCAACAGGCGGCCGGGATCACCGACACCCGCCAGGATTCGTCTGCTGGATCGCCGACCGCGGCGCTGTCACCGGACGAAGATCTGAGCCCGCACGCCTGACGGAAGCGGAGCCGCCAGGCGAATCACCGAATGTTGACGCGGCAGTGCCCGCGGCGTCGTCCCCGGGGCGACATCGGCAAGGGATGTGCGCCTATATTCGGGTGATGTGGCGGCTTGCTCCGGCCTTCGTGCTGGTTGTTCTCGCGCCACTCATAGGCGAGTTTCTGCTGGGCAATATACCGGTCACCGGCATCCTCTTCGCCGTGATCCTCGGCCCGCTCTACGGCGCTGGCGCGCTGCTGGTCCGCGAGACCGGCCGGCGTACCGGCGGCTGGCCGTCGATGGTGCTGCTCGCCGCCGCGTACGCGCTGATCGAGGAAGGTCTGGCCGACCAACTCCTGTTCAACCACGACTACGCCGGCCACGACTACCTGACAGGCCCGTCCTACCTCCCGGCCATCGGCACCAGTGTCGAGGCGACCCAGACCATCCTGGCCCTGCACACGGTGTGGAGCGTGTGCGTGCCGATCGCGTTGGCGGAGACCTCCGCCGGCACCCGCGCCACCACGCCGTGGCTGCGCCGTACCGGCCTTGCGGTCACCGCTTGCGTGTATGCCCTCGGTGTCGCCCTGGTGTTCGGGGGCAGCTACGCCGACGGGCACTTCCTTGCCACCCCCGGACAACTCATCGGCGTCACGGTAGTCGTTGTCGCGCTGATCGTCGCCGCGTTCCGCCTCCGCCCCCGGTCACCGCGACCCGGCGCCGTGCCGCCCCCGTGGGTCGCCGGCCTGCTCGCCTTCGCGGTCACCGGCGCGTTCTGGGGACCCGCCGTGCTGATCAGCGCCCAGTCCTACGAGTGGGTCGGCGTCGGGATGTGGGTGGTCGCGTTCGGTACCGGGACTGCGCTGGTGACCCGCTGGTCGCGGCGAACCGGCTGGGACCAGCGGCACAGATTCGCGCTGGCCGCCGGCGCGACCCTGACCTACGTGTGGACGGCGTTCCCGATCGAACCGGAACTCGGCGCCCCAGCCGCCGTCGACATCGGCAGCAACGTGCTGTTCGGCGCGCTCGGAATTGCGGTGCTGGTACTCGCCGGCCGCCGGCTACCCACCGAACCGGTGATCGCCCGGTCCGCGGGGCACGTGGGCCAGGCACAGCCGGGTATGGTCGAACGCCCGTCAGTCGTGCGGGACGGCGACGCGCATCCCGGCGGGGCAACAAGATGGCCGAGCCCGCCATCCGGTTGAGGCCGGTGATCGAGGCTGGCCTGGCCATCTTCCGGCGGTTCGCCACCCAGCCGATCCTCATCGGACTCATGTCACCATGTCCTGGTCGTGGTCCGACCGGCCAGCCAGGCGCCCGCGAGCTGTCGCGGCCACGGCCCGACGCGAAACACTGGGCATCGTTCGTGTTCGACGACTCTGATCCCCGACGTGAAGCGGTCCGGTTGCAGGCGGCGGCTCTGTTCGCGCTGGGGACGCCGGTGGCGGAGATCGCGCAGCGGTTACGGGTGTCGCAGAACGCGGTGTATGTGTGGCGGCGGGCGTGGCTGGCTGACGGTGAGGCCGGGTTGGCGTCGAGAGGCCCGTCCGGCGATGACTGCAAACTGACTCCGCAGCAGGTGGTGAAGCTGGCCACGCTGTTGCAGGAGGGCCCGGCCGCGCACGGGTACGTCGAGGATCAGCGGTGGACCCTGGCCCGGGTCGCGGACCTGATCGCGTCCCGGTTCCGGGTCCGTTACACCCTGAAGGGTGTGTCAGTGCTGTTGCGCCGCATGGGTTTCAGTCCACAGGTACCCGAGCTCGGCCGGTTGAGCGGAACGAGCAGGCGGTGGCGACCTGGGTGCGGGAGGTGTGGCGGCAGGCGAAAATGTAGCGGCCGAGCGTGGGGCGTGGATCTGCTTGCAGGACGAGGCAGGTCACACACTACGGCCGCCCAAGACGCGTACCTGGGCACCTCGTGGTCGCACACCCGTGATCCCGGTGTCCGGCAAGGGTTCCGGCCGAATTTCGGTGGCCGGTCTCGTCTGCGTCAAGCCGGGACAGCGTTCACGCCTGCTGTACCGGATCAAGGTCCATCGCGGGCGCAAGGGTGAACGGCGCAGCTTCGCCGAAACCGACTACATCGCCCTGCTCGATGCTGCCCACCAGTACCTGAAGGCGCCGATCGTGGTGATCTGGACAACCTCAACACCCACGTCAGCGCCGCCATGCGCCAGATGGTCGCCGATCGGGACTGGCTACATCTCGTGCAGCTACCCGCCTACAGCCCGGACCTCAACCCGACCGAGGCCGTCTGGTCCCACCTCAAACGCAGCCTGGGGAACCTCGCCACCACCGGCGTCGACCACCTGGCCGTGATCGTGCGTAACCGGCTCATTTTTGAGGATCTGGTCGGCGGTTTTGGTCCAGGTGAACGGCTGGCAGCGTTGGTTGTAGGCGTCGATGAAGATGCGGATCGCGCCGATGAGGTCGGGGACGCTGGTGAAGGTGCCGCGTCGGATGGCCTGGCGGGTGATGATCCCGAAGAAGATTTCGACCATGTTCATCCACGATGCGCTGGTCGGGGTGAAGTGCATGGTGATCCGGGGATGCTTGGCCAGCCAGGCCTTCACGGTCGGGTGGCTGTGGGTGGCGTAGTTGTCGCACACCACGTGCAGCTCGACCCGGGGGTGTGCCTTGGCGACCAGCTTGAGGAAGGTCAGGAACTCCCCGTTGCGGTGCCGCGGTAGGCAGGCATCCGCGGTGATCCGGCCGGTGGCGACCTCCAGCGCAGCGAACAGGGTGGTGGTGCCGTGCCGGACGTAGTCATGGGTACGACGCTCGGCCTGCTCGAAACGCATCGGTAGCAACGGTGCCGTGCGGTCCAATGCTTGGATCTGCGACTTCTCATCGACGCAGACCACAACCGCATTGGCCGGTGGGTCGAGGTAAAGGCCGACGACGTCGCGAACCTTCGCGTCCAGCTGCGGGTCGGTGGAGAACTTGAAGGTCTCCACCCGGTGGGGCTGTAGGTCCCAGTCCCGCCAGATCCGGGCGACCTCGGCGAAGCTGACCGGCATCCCGAGACCGCGCAGGTGATCGGCCATCAACCGGCTCGACCAGTGCGTCACCCCCAGCGCCGGCGGAGGCGGGTTCAACGTCGCGACCACCACCGCGCTCTCGTCCACCGTCGGCGGCCGACCCGAACGTTCCAGATCAGCCAACGCCGCGATACCACCAGCCTCATACCGGTTACGCCACGCCAACACCGTCGGCGTGGACACCCCAACCTGCCGGCCGATCGCCGCGTTCGACACACCCTCGGCCGCCAGCAACACAATCCGGGCCCGCTGAGCATGCGCGGCCGGTACCGGACGACGCCCGCGTCAACGCCCGAAGCCGAGCACCATCACCAGCACGAAGCACCAACGGCGCAGCAACCGACATACCTCATTGTCCCGCACTAGACCGCAAAAGGAATTTAGACACGCAACACTAGCGCATCCAGTACCGCCCCGACCTGCTGACCCGCTTCCTCAACCACACCGGCCTGACCCTGGACCCCGAAACCTAACCCTGACCATTCAAGCTCTGTAGTCATCAAATGCGCGGACCCTACAGCGAACCGATGGCCTGGGGAAGTGTCAGATGACCCCTGTCAATAGTCCTAAGGCGTGTCCCGATTGCCATTGTGACCAGTCAGCGGTGGCCGAGCAGGGCACTGCATCAAGTTGACAAAGACTCAATGATTCTCAGAGGTTTGCCGTGGTCGTAGCCGCCGTCGACGACCAACCACTGCCATACGTGCGGCCTCTCAGAGAGCAGGATCAGCGAAAGCACTCTTCTGCGTGCGGACTCTCTGCCGTGGTGTGATTTAGTGACCACATCCAGTGACATACTTGCATGCTTGTTTGATTGAAGTAAGCTGCCGGACGCCGATCCGAGTTGACCACTGTGGAAGGAAGTAAGCCTTCATGACGAGTCCCCGACATCACGCGTGGATCCGGTCCCGCCGGGCCCGCGCCGTACTCATCGGCATAGCCGCACTCGCCGTCGCGGTGCCGCTGGCGGCCCAGGCCGGCATCGCACAGGCCCAGCCCACGCCTCCCGGTCTACCGTCGCCGCCATTGAGGATCGATAGGCTCTACCACGAGACAGATGACCTCTCGGTGCCCATCCGGCCAACCAGCGGACGGTGGGCCGTGGTCGGAGTGCATTCAGATCCCGACTCCGACTGGGATCTCACCGTGACCGGCAGCAACGACAGCGCCGGCAGTGACCAGTACGGCGACCGGACGGACTTCGTCGTCGTCGACGGTTCCGTCCCGGGCGCCAGCGACCCCAAGGTCAAGGTCTCGCGATTCTCCGGCAGCGCCGGCTACGATCTGGCCTTCAACGACCAGAACGGCGACGCTCCGTTGGAGCTGCACTGGTTCGATCAGGGCTTCCAGGTGGGCGGCGATTCGTGGCCCACGTACTCCCTCTTCTCCCCAGGCTGGCGCGGCGACTGGACGACCTCCGTGCGCGACGTTCCGCTCGTCGCCGGCCACGATTACCTGATCGCGTCGGGTTCGGGCAGCAACGGAAACGTGTTCCTCATGCAGCACGACGGGACTCAACTCCAGGGACGCAACCAGGCGGTCGCCACGATCCCGACCGGAAAGACATGCACGTGGTTTCACCCCCGCACGACCGGAACATATGGGCTCGTCGTGACATTCGACGACGGCGCAAGCGGCTACCAGGGAAACGTGTGGGTAGACGTCGTCGAGGCGCCCGCGGCGGCGATCAAGAACGAGATCTTCTGTAAGGACTCGCCCAGAATCGACGGCCGTTAACAGCGCCGACTGGAACCCGGGGCAGGACGAGTTCGGAGAATTCTGCACCAACTGACAGCACGGACTGAACCTGCGGTCCGGGCGCGCACGGATAGCTATCTGTGCGCGCCCGGACCGTATCCGGAACTGTGGCGTGAAAGCGGTAGACGGCTCGGTAGCCATCACAGGGGTGTGGTCCCGAATGCCGTGCGCTGGACGACAGTTCGCCGCTGATTCGTGAGGTTTGTGCCGGCGTCCGATCGCGGGTGTTGAACCGGAATCTCAATATTGCGCAGTAGGTGCCCCGGTATGCCGGGCGCCCGGTATGGAAACGCGGCCAGGGTCGTCCAGCTGTGCCCACCGCCCCGCGTTCGAGCGTGGCTGGCTGTTGACAGAGCCTGAATCGTCGGGTTTAGGTCTCTGCGGTGTGTCGGCGTGACAGGTGTCAATCGCTGTCGTATCTGTGTCTGGTGCGGTATCCCGATGGTGGCGGGTTGACGGCCGGGGGTCGTGCCCGACGTGAAGCGGTCCGGTTGCAGGCTCAGGCTCTGTTCGCGCTGGGGACGCCGGTGGCGGAGATCGCGCAGCGGTTACGGGTGTCGCAGAACGCGGTGTATGTGTGGCGGCGGGCGTGGCTGGCTGATGGTGTTCCCGACTCCGCGGAACCCGGGGAACACCAAAGCCTCCGAGTTACCGGGGGGAAGCTCAGATCTGCGGCGTGGAGGCTTGTGATGTGAGCCGTCGGCCGTGGTGAACGATCATGCGGGGGGTTGTTCGCGGTGCGTGCTCACAGGCGGTGGTGTACCCACACTCCCGGCTCCACGTAGACGGCGTAGTCGTGTTCGACACTGCATTGGACCGGCGCGAGGGCGCCGGGCACCACAACCGGCCCGGACACGTCGAAGGGCAAGCCGGTCCAGGAACGCCATTCGTCCAGCGTCCCGGGAATGACCATCGCGCGCTTGCTGGTGCCGACGATCCGGCCGCCGGCCCGGACGTGGACACGCAGCCATGGATCCTGGGGTAGGCCGTCCTCGCGGACCAGTGCGGCGTACTCCTCGATGGGGACGTCCGGGACCAGGTGTTTGCCGTTCGGCCGTACCGGGGCGACCAGATGCTCAAACCCGAGGCGTGCCGCGTTGTTCCGCATTGCCGCGAGCATCTTCCCGGACAGGCCGGTGCCCTGGTGGTCAGTGGGAACGGTGATCTCCAAGGCCGATGCCCTCGACGGTCCCAGCGGGCGCGGCGTACGAGGCAATGGTCGGAGACGTGCATCCAGCAGTCAAGCCGGAACATCCGTTCGTTGAGTGCCATGCCGACGATAGCGTGCCGGTCCCCGGCGCGGATCTCAGCGCTCACCCGAAGCCAGCCCGGTGAGGGGACGTGCCACGCGTACAGGGGGCACTCCCGCGGTGTCGAACGCGACCTGTAGCGCCGTGCGGAGATCCCCGGCCGTGGCGACGTCCGGTAGTACACGGGATCGGGTCCGGTGGGTGCACTCGCATCGGTCACCGTCCATTCTGGCGCGGAGCACGTGCACCAAGCGGGCCCGGCAGGTGACGAGCCGGACCCCGCCCGGACAGTCGACATCCGGATCTGCCGATGTCATCACGCCTGCCGGACTCCTTCCTGCGTGACGCCCGGTCCCACAGCCGCGCCAGCAGGTACCCGACTGCGGCGTACAGCAACGGGCTGGCGAGCACGGCGGCGGGCCGCAGATACCGGCCGCGATCCTGATCGGCCGCCCGCGTTCGACGCCGGTCGCGGTAGCGTTCCTGCATGGTCGACGCCGGATACGCCGAACACACCGACGACGTCTGCTCCCTGTGCGACCGGCACAATCGCGAGGTGCACATGGTCGGTGCCCGTGATGGGTTCGTCATCTGCTCGGTGTGCGTCGCCCGCTGTGCCGAGATCCTCGACGCCGACACGGGCGTCGGCAGCCCGTCCGGTGGGTGGATCGGCCGCTGGCCGGCGAAGGCATGACCTCCGGAACGTGGCATCCGGACATCCCGCGAGCCGCGCGCTGATCATGTCGGCCCCGCATCGCTGAGTCGACTACTCGCCTCGTCTACGAGGCGGCGATAGTCAGCCTGGAACGGCTGCACGAGTTCCCGTTCGAGGAGCGCGGACAGGTTCCACAGCACGATCTGCCCCGCGCGGTGGTCGGGTTGGAGGACCATTCCGGCGTCCTCGCAGCGGTGCAGCGGCTGCGGAAAGAGAACACGGAACTGAAGCGCGCCAACGAGATCCTGAAGGCGGCGTCGGCTTTTTTCGCATCGGAACTGGTACAGGTCTCGCGAGTAAGTCATCGAAGGCACCGCGAATGTGGGTCCACGAGGGGCCCTTGGGGCAGATTACGATCACACAACCCTCGATTGTGAACTGGAGAGATGACGTGGCGGACCAACCAATGTCCATGGCAATGCAAACGCTGATCCGGCTTCCCCTACTGCTGGTCGCCGTGGCCGGTGTCGTGCTGTTCGTAATGCGGCGCAGGCAGCTGGGTGGCGCGGCCACCGCGTTGGGCGTTGTCGGCAGTAGCCTCTGGGTGATCGACGCCGTTCTCGCCCAGTGGTGGACCCGGTTCCTCCAAAACTGGCCGTCCTACGCCATGAATCACCAGAAGCGGGCCAGCGACATCTACCACTTCAGCAACCTATTCGAGATCGTGGACTTCTTTCTCATCGCTTTGGCGCTGGCCCTGGTCCTGGCTGCCGCGCTTGTCCCGCGCCCCACGAGCCAGCCGGCCGTGTACGCCACCGCGCCACCTCGGTAGCCCGCCGGGTACGAGACCCCTGATCACCAGAGGGCGGAGATGCCGCGCTTGACGGCTGTTCCCGTCTGGAAACGGTTCGGGGCCCCGCGCGATGCGAGGCCCCGAACCGGCGGTGGTGAGTAGGGTCAGTGGCCCGGACCTGGACGCCGAGGCGCGCCAGTGGCGCCCATCAGGTCCTGCTGCAGGGTCGTGCACGCGGTCTTGGGCTGGAGGTTGGTGTCGTAGAGGGCGTTGAGGCGGCCACACATGGGCACGCTCAGCTGATGTCCGAACGCCTCGTGGACCTGCTGCGGGCGCTGCCCGCCGGCATCGAACAGCAGCAGGACGTCTCCCGCAGACACCTTGGCCCGTAAAGATCAAGAGCTGGCGCTCGTCGTGCGGTGGAGCGCAGTTAGGTGAACACGGGATCCGCGTTGGATGTGGCCGAACCTGGTCCGGCTGCGTCCCCAGCCAACTGTGCCCAGCCCGTGACAACCTCCGCCAGCAATACGGCGCCCTCGGCGGGATGTTCGCGAGGCCGCTACGCCACACCCCGGACGCTCGCACGATTTTCGGCACTATGCCGCGGCCACCAGCGTCCACGGTTGCGGGGTACGGGTGGCCAGCCGCGGCTTCGCCTCGATCCAGTACCGGATCGACCGGGTCAGTACGGCAACCGGGTCCGGCACCGGGTTGGTCGGCTATGCCGGTCAGTCACGGGCACCGGCGGCAGTTGATCCTGGATGAGGCATTCGATCGCGTCGGCGAGGTCGGCGACGACCTCGCCATTGACCTGCTCGTGTCCCCGCAAGAAGTAGGGCTCACCGTCGATCACGGGTGACGCCACCGTCAACGCTCAGTGCGTGCCCTCCGTGGAGACTCTCGCGTCGTGAACGCCGAGCGGCTCGGCCTGTCCGGCAAGGGCACCTGGCAGCTGCGCGCGGTGCAGGTCGGCGGCGACTCGGCCACCAGCCGGTATGGCGGCGGCGCCCCGAAACTGTTCGAGGTCACGCACATGCGGCAGGTGGCGGTGCTGGACGCGCAGTTCCGGGTACCCCGGCAGTATCACCCGGGCGAGGACGTGTTCGTCCGCGTCGACACCGAGCTGGTCCCCTGAAACGTGCTGGTCCCGGCATACCAACCGCCGCCGCGCGCGCCGGCCCCGTGATGCCCGACGGTCTCGCGTTCGGCGGTGCCCGTTGCGTTACCCGTCGCGCTGCCCGCGCCGCCGCTCGCGAGCGCGGCCAGTAGCCGCAGGCCCGCCTCGGACGCCGACCCGGGTACCGCGCCGTACAGCACCACCATCTGGTCGTCGTCGGCCAGCGGGCGCAGCGTCTCCTGCCACAGCGTCAGTTCGCCGACCAGCGGGTGGTGGAACGCCCGGGGCGACGGTTCGCAGTGGCGCACCGGGTGCGCCGCCCAGAGCGCGGCGAACTCGTTGCTGTGCATGGTGAGTTCGCCGACGAGTGCGGCCAGCCGGGGATCGTGCGGCGACTGGCCGGCAAGCATCCGCAGGTGGGCCACCGCACTGCGCGCCTTGCCCTTCCAGTCGACGTACAGCTCGCGGGTGTGCGCGTCGAGGAACACCAGTCGGGTCATGTTCGGCCGGTCGGCCGGTCGGGTCGGCGATGTCACGTCCAGGTGGCCGGCGACCAGCGCGTGGCCCAACGTGTTCCAGGCCAGGGCATCGGTGGACCGGCCCAGCACCACGGCCGGCGTGTCCGGCATCGACTCGATGAGCGTACGCAGCCCGGGGCGTACCTGCTCGGGGCGCGGTGCCCGGTGCGGCGGCCGACCCGGTCGGGCCAGGCGGAGCAGGTACTCCCGCTCCTGCTCGTCGAGGCGCAGGGTACGCGCGATGGCGTCGAGTACCGCGTCCGACGCGTGCTGGCTCTGCCCCTGCTCCAGTCGCGTGTAGTACGACACGCTCACCCCGGCCAACTGGGCCAGTTCCTCGCGCCGCAGCCCGGGTACCCGTCGCCGCTCGCCGTAGTTCACCAGCCCGGCCTCCTCGGGGCGCAGCCGGGCGCGGCGGGATTGGAGAAAGTCGGCGAGTGCTGAGCGCTGCTCCATGCCCTCGATTCTGCCGCGATTCCTCCGAGTCGGCGGGGCCGTGTCCTGACCCTGCCAGGGGTAGGAAAGCCAGGGGTCTCGGTAGGCGCGCGCAGGCGCGTGAAGCTGGTGTCACCGAACGCCTACCGAAGGGTCGACAACCCATGTCCGCCAACCAGTTCACCGCCGCCCCGGGGGTCACCGCCGCGGCGCCGCCAGCCGCCCGCCGGGCAGCTGAGCCGGCCACCGGAGCCGATCGGCTGGCACCACACCGTGTGCTCGGCCCACCAGAGTCCGGGCCGCCGCATCGGCTCACCGGGCGGCTGCGGCTCATCCTGTTCGTCCTGCTGGGCGCGCAGTTCATGCTGTCCGTGGACTTCTCCATCCTCAACGTGGCGCTGCCCGCGATCGGCGCCGGGCTCGGTATCGGCGCCGGCAACCTGGCATGGGTGGCCACCGCGTTCGCCCTCCCTGCGGCCGGGTTCACGCTGTTGTTCGGGCGCGTCGCCGACCTGTTCGGCCGGCGCCGGCTGTTCCTCGCCGGCATGGTGCTGCTCGCGGTCGCCTCGCTGGTCGGTGGTCTGGCCGGCTCGCCGGGGGTACTCCTCGGCGCCCGCGTGCTCCAGGGGCTGGCCGCCGCGATGGCCACCCCGGCCGCGCTCTCGCTGCTCACGACGGTGTTCCCCGAGGGACCGATGCGGGCCCGGGCGCTGGGGCTCAACGGTGCGCTGCTGTCCGGCGGCTTCACCGCGGGCGCGCTGCTCGGTGGCCTGCTCACCGGCGAGTTGAGCTGGCGCTGGGCGTTCCTGCTCAACGTTCCGGTGGCGGTGATCGTCCTGGTGGTGGCGCCCGTGGTGGTACCGGCCGGACGCGCCGCCGACCGCCCCCGGCTTGACGTGCCGGGCGCGGTGACCGCGACGCTCGGCCTGCTGTCACTATGCTTCGGACTCATCACAGCCGGGCACCACGGCTTCACCGATCCGCTGGTACCGCTCTCCCTGGGCGCCGCGGCAGCGCTGCTGACCACATTCTGGTTCGTCGAGCTGCGTAGCCCGGCACCGCTGGCGTCGGTCCGCATCCTCACCCGGCCCACGGTCAAGTGGGGCAACCTCGGCGGCCTGCTGGTCTTCAGCATGGAGTCCGCGGTGGTCTTCCTCATGACGCTGTACCTGCAGCAGGTCCTCGGGTACTCGGCGGTCACCACAGGACTCGTCTTCGGGGTACCGGGGATCGCCGCGATCTTCGCCGGGGTACTCGCGCCGCGGGTCATCGGGCGGCTCGGCACCCGCACGGTACTGGTCGGCGGGTTGGTGGTACAGGCCCTGGCCAACGGCGTGCTACTCGCTCTGGACGGCGGGCGGGGCGGGGTCGCCCTGGTACCGGCCGCTCTGCTCGTCGGCTTCTTCGGGCACGTTTCCGCGATCGTCGCGTACACGGTCACCGCGACCTCGGGCCTGCCCGACGCCGAACAGGGGCTGGCCACCGGCCTGGCCACGCTGACCCAGCAGGTGGCCATCACACTCGGCATCCCGGTGCTGAGCACCGTGCTCGGTACCGGCAGCCTGCTGAACGGCATCCACCGGGCGCTCGCCGTCGACGTCGCGGTCACCCTGGCCGGCGCGGCACTGATCTGGTTCGGCCTGCGCCGCCGGCACTGATCTGGTTCGGCCGGCCCGGTGACCGGCAACCCGCCGCCCGCCGGCTGTTCGGCGGAGGCGCGCCCCAGCGGGCGGCGGGTACGGCGAGGGTCCAGGCCGGGCTCGCAGCGCTCCCCGAAGACGGTGATGTCGAGATCGGGGCGTGGGGCAATATTGGCAGCCTCGGCCGTTAGGGACGCTCCGGTTCGGATACCGTCGGCCCCGCTGTGCGGGCCGGGCTCCAGTGGACCTGAGGCCGGCGGGTGGCCCGGCGGGCGGTGACCGCCGGACAGTAGGGATGGCCGGCCATTTCCGGGCATCTGTGGGTTGTTCAGTGACGCAGCAGCTTGGACAGGAAGCCGCGGGCCCGTTCGGTCGACGGCCGGTCGAAGAACTCCGCCGGGCCGCCCTCCTCCACGATCCGGCCGTCCGCCATGAACACCACCCGGTGCGCGGCGTGCCGGGCGAAGCCCATCTCGTGGGTGACCACGATCATCGTCATGCCGTCGGTGGCCAGGGCAGTGATCACGTCGAGCACCTCGCCCACCATTTCCGGGTCCAGGGCGCTGGTCGGCTCGTCGAACAGCATCGCCTGCGGCCGCATGGCCAACGCGCGGGCGATGGCGGCCCGCTGTTGCTGCCCGCCGGAGATCTGCGCCGGGTACTTGTCCGCCTGGTCGGCGATGCCGACCCGGTCGAGCAGTTCCAGGGCGTGCCGGCGGGCCTCGTCGGGGCGCTGCCGGCGTACCTTGACCGGGGCCAGCGTCACGTTGTCCAGTACGGTGCGGTGGGCGAACAGGTTGAACGACTGGAACACCATGCCGATCTCGGCCCGCAGCGCGGCCAGTTCCCTGATCTCGCTGGGCAGCGGCCGGCCGGCGAACCGGATGGTGCCGCCGTCGATGGTCTCCAGCCGGTTGACGGTGCGGCACAGCGTCGACTTGCCGGAGCCGGACGGCCCGATGACCGCCACCACTTCGCCGCGCCGCACGGTCAGGCTCACCCCGCGCAGCACATGCAGTGCGCCGTAGTGCTTGTCGACGTTGTCGATCTCGATCAGGTTCTCGGTGCTCATGGCTGCTCCTGCAGGATGTCGTGGTAGATCAGGCCGAGGTCGTGCCGGCGGATCTGGAGTACCTGGCGCTGCGCCAGCCGCTGCCAGGGTGCGGCGGGCTGTGCCCAGCCGGTGGAGGCGACGATCACGCGGTCGTCCCGGACGAGCAGGTTCAGCGGGAAGTACTCCGGGCCGCGGCGACGGCTGACGGCCGAGTCGGGGTCGGATTCGCTGTAGGCGTACAGCGAATCGGCGGTGAGCAGCAGGCAGTTGAGGCCGCTGTAGGTGGCCCGGTCGCGGATCGTCGCCGCCGCGTCGGCCAGCGCCCGCCCCGGTGGCAGGTCCCGCATCAGCATGCGTACCAACAGGAAGAACCGTTCGCTGTCGGTGCTGCCGGTGGTGTCGGCGAGCAGTTGCGCGTCGAGCAGGTCGTCCAGCGCGGCGGCCGGGCTGAAGTGGCCGTTGTGCGCGAACGCCAGGCCGGGTGCGTGGAACGGGTGGGTGTTCGCCACGATCAGCGGTGATCCCGGGTTGGCCAGCCGGATGTGCACGATCGCGGCGTCGGTGACCGGCCCGGTCATCGCCTGCGCGAACGCCGGACTGGTGTGGGCGGCGACCGGCTCCTTGGCAATCGTGAGCCGGTCACCGCACCAGTTGGCGGTGCCCCAGCCGTCGGCGTGTTCGAGGGACAGCGCGGTGAATGCGTCGAGGCCGGGGCCGATCAGGTCATCGAGGGTGGCGGCGGTCCGGGAGACCACGCCGATCATGCGGCACACAGGAGCTTCCTCCGAGGCGGTGGGGCGAACAGGTCAGGTGGCGCTGAGAGCGGTGGCATCCGCGCGGGCACGGCGGGCCGATCGGGAGCCGGCCGGCCGGCGCCGTTGCAGGCGTAGCGCCAGGTGCGAGAGCACGGCGTTGAGGGCGATGAAGATGACCGCGACGACGAGGTACGTCTGCACCAGGGCGTGCGTGAACTCGCCCAGTACCCGGCCGGTGTAGAGCAGTTCCAGGAAGCTCACCACGTAGCCGAGGGTGCTCTCCTTGAGTAGCCGGACGAGCTGGCCGACCAGGGTGGGCGCGATGACCCGCAGCGCCTGCGGGGCGAGTACCAGCCGCATGATCTGCCCGCCCTTCAGCCCGAGGCACTGGGCCGCCTCGGTCTGCCCGCGTGGCAGCGCGGCCACCCCGGCCCGGAAGATCTCCGCGATCACCGCGATGTTGGAGATCGCGATGGGCAGCACGAGCTGCCAGAAGATCGGCAGTACCAGGCCCAGCCGGGGCAGCGCGATGAGGAAGGCGAACAGCAGGAGCAGCAGGGGTACCGCGCGGAACAGTTCGATGTACGCCCCCGCGGCCAGCCGGACCAGTCGCCGTCCGGACATCCGGGCCACCCCGAACAGCAGCCCCAGCGGCACCGCGATGGTGGCCGACACCGCCGTCGCCTCGACCGTCGCGAGCAGGCCCCGGCCGAGGTAGCGCAGCACCGGCCACTGGCCGAACAGGGTCCACCGGTCGGCGGCCAGTTGCCCGTGCGCTGCGAACTGGCGCACCGCCAGTGCGGCCACCATCGCCAGTAGCAGCACGGAAACACCGGTGGCCACGGCGATCCGGCGCCGGCCCCGGGGGCCGGGCGGGTCGAACAACCCGTGCAGGTCGTCGGTCATCGCCGCACCGCCGTCCGGCGCTCCAGCCGCCCGCACACCAGCCCGATCCCGAGGGTGAGCATCAGGTAGAACGCGGTGGAGAAGAGGAAGGTGGTACCGGCGTCGGCGTACTGGAGGTTGATCAGGTCGGTCTGGCCGGTCAGTTCGATGACGCCGACCGCGGCGGCCAGCGAACTGTTCAGCGCCACCGCGATGAACACGTTGCCGATCGGCTGGATCATCGACCGGAACGCCTGCGGCAGGATGACCAGCCGCAACAACTGCCCGGTGCGCAGTCCCAGGGCGCGGGCGGCCTGCGCCTCGGTGGCCGGTACCGCGAGGATGCCGGAGCGGATGATGTCGGCGAGGTACGCGGCGCTGTAGAGCGCCATCGCGGTGACCACGGTGGCGAACAGCGAGTACAGCACGCCGATCTCGGGGAGCCCGAAGACAAACAGCACCAGCAGTACCAGCAGCGGCGTGTTTCGGATCAGGGCGACGTAGCCGGCGGCGGCCAGCCGCAGCGGCCGCACGGGCACGATGCGCATGATCGCGAGCATCGTGCCCAGTGCGAGTCCGCCGGCAAACGACAGGCCGGTCAGCTCGACGGTCACCAGCAGACCGTCACCGAGCCGGCCGAGTTGACCGGGGAGATCGGACATGGTCGGTCAGCTCCCCGCTGCCGAGCCGATGACCGGCGGCTTCGGAACGTCGGAGTGGACGGCGGTGCCGACGGTCAGCTTCCACAGCCGCGCCCACAGCCCGGCGTCGATGATCTTCTTGAGCCAGTCGTTGACGAACTGCTTGTACCCGGAGTCACCCGGCGGCAGGCCGATGCCGTACGGCTCGACGGTGAACGGCGAGCCGACCACCTTGACCTCCTTGTTGCGCACCGCGTCGCCGATCAGGATGGCCTGGTCGATGACGTACGCGTCGGCGCGGCCCTGACGGACCGCCTCGACACACTCGTCGTTGGTGGACAGCAGCAGCGGCTTCGCGGTCGGCACCATCGACGCCAGCGTGCCGGCGGCGGTGGAGTTGGCCTGGGTGGCCACGGTCAGCCCGGCCAGGTCGGTCACCTTGGCCACCGACGAGTCGCTGGCGCGCACCAGGATCGCGGTGCCGGACTCGTAGTACGGCCCGGCGAAGTTGATTTTCTGTGCCCGTGCCGGGGTGATGGTGTACGTGGCGAACACCGCGTCCACCGCCTTGTTCTGCAGCAACAGTTCCCGGGTCTGTGAGGTGACCTGGGTCAGTTCGGTCTTCGGCGCCCCGATGACGTACTTGGCCAGCAGTTGGGAGAGCACCGCGTCGAAGCCGGACAGCTTGCCGGTCAGCGGGTCGCGCAGGGAGAACAGCGCGGCGGTCTCGGTGCCGCCGACCTTCAGCGAGCCACGCTGCCTGATGGTGGCCATGGTGCTGCCGTCCGGCAGCGCGGCGGCCGCCGCGACCGGGGCCTCGGCCAGGATCTTGTCGATGCTGTCGCCGCCGGCCGAGGCGGCGCCAGCGGTGGGCAGGGTGCCGTCGCCGCCGCAGCCGGCGAGGGCGGTCACGGCGAGGACCGCGGACAGCGCGAGCGCGCCCGTCCGCAGTCGGTGGAGCTTCGTTCTCATCGGTCAGTCCTTCGACGCAGGGGGAATCAGGGGGTAGGCGCCGGCGCCGCAGGCGGGGTGTCCGCCGGTCACCGGGCAGGGTGGAGCGGCGGCGATTTCGGCGCCGTTTCATCAACATTTCTGTTCGGTGGGAGGCGCGCTACGCTGGGGCCTTCCCCGCCGTGCGAGCTAGTTGCCAGTGCAACCGCTGCTGTTGCGAGCATGGACGCGACAGCCGTCCACTGTCCAATGGGAACATCTTCCCGAACTCATCAAGTTCCCTTATGTTTGGTACGTGTTTGATCGGCTCCAGTTGCAGGTGCTCGTCCAGGTGGCGCGGACCAGCTCGTACACCGCGGCGGCCCGCGCGCTCGGATACACCCAACCGGCGGTCAGCTACCAGATGCGCCAACTGGAGCGGGCAGCCACCACTGCGCTGGTGATCCGGGCCGGTCGCGGCATCCAGCTCACCAACGCCGGCCGGCGGCTGGCCGCACACGCGCAGACTGTGCTGGCCGCACTCGACGCGGCGGAGACCGAAATGGTCGCGCTCAGCTCCCAGGAGCGCGGACTGGTCCGGCTGGCCGCGTTCCAGAGCAGTTGCGCTGCGGTCGTCCCGGAACTCTTCGACGTGCTCGCCCGAGCGGGAGCCAACCTTCAGGTCGAGGTGCACCAGATGGAGCCGCCGGCGGCGGCCGGACACATCACCAGTGGCACCGTCGATATCGGACTGCTGTGCGACTGGGAGAACGAGCCGGTCGCCGAGGCCGAGCAGGCGTTCAGCCGACACCCGCTGCTCACCGACCGGCGCTGCGTGCTGTTCCCGCTCGACCACCCGCTGGCCGCTCACGCCGGTGACGTCGACTTCGCCGACCTGGCCGGTGAGGCGTGGGTGTTGGAGAGCGCCCGCGACCGGTTCCTGTCCGCCTGCGCCACAGCGGGATTCCGGCCGCGGGTGACGGCGACCGCCGACGACAGCGTGACCATCCAGAGCCTCGTCGCCGCCGGCGCCGGCATCACCCTCGTCAACGAGCTGGGCCTGGTGTCCCACCTGGACCGGCGGCTGGCCGCCCGGCCGCTGACGAACTGGCCGGTGCGCCGGATCTACGCCTGCACCTGGCCGCAGATGGGCCGGGTGGCGTCGATCGCCACCGTGCTCGATGCGCTGACCCGGGCGGCGCGCCAGGTCACCCCCCGGCTGACCGGGTACCGGCGGCGACTGCGCCGGCTGGCCGCGACCCGGTCGGCCGGCGACTGACCCGGGTCACTGACCGTCGGGCGGAATGGAGTCGTAGTCGGCCTTCGCGTAGAGCTGGGCGGCGTCGTTGAGCTTGCCGACGTAGACGCCGACCGCGTGGATCGACTCGGCCACCCCGACCAGCATGTTGTCCTGCATGCTCTTCATCTTCGCGGCGTCGTGCCAGGACAGGCCGTACTTGCGCCAGTCGAAGGCGAGCACCGAGGTGCGCAGCCCCATGTACCCGGTCACCTGGGTGTTGGTCTCGGTGAGCAGCGTGTTCTCCGCCGCCCGCAGGTCGCCCGGGACCACCGTGAACGCGGCCACCGTCGGGATCGTGGTCGGCGGCGTACCGGTGCCGCTCTCCGAGAAGAACACGAACTCGCCGGGGATGTCCGGTGCGAGCTGCCAGATCTGGGTCAGCGTCGGCGGATTGACGTCGTCCGGGCCGGGATCGGGGTCATAGTTCGGATTGGCCGCGCCGTTGGGCGCCTGGGTGTAGTTGGTCAGCGTGTCCCGGCCGTACGTGTCGATCAGTGACTGCGGGGGGTTGCCGCCCTCATGCCAAGCCCAGCCGCCGCCGCGCTGCGGGGTCCAGAACCCGTGATGCTCTTCCTCGGCCATGGACACCTCCGCGCCGGACCGCCGATTGGCCCCCAGCCTCCCGCGCGGTGCCGGGACCGGGCAATGTCCCCGTTCCGGCGACAGCCGCCGGACAGGACACGGACCTGCCGGCTACGCCGACCCGCCGGTTAGCGTCGCAGCACGGTAACTACTGCGTGGTGGGAGTGATGCGACGTGGCGAACTTCTCGGTCGACCTGCCCGAACTGCAGGCCGCCATCGGCAAGGTACGCGCCCAGCGCAGCCTGCTCGACGGTGACATCACCGCGCTGAAGGGCCACTTCACCAAGGTCGAGGCGGCCTGGTCGGCACCGTCCGGCAAGGTCTTCCACGACCTGCGGACCCGCTTCGAGGCCCAGGCGACCACGCTCTCCGGGCTGCTCGGCGAGTCCGCCGACCGGATGCAGACGGCTTACGACAACTACGTCGCCGCGGAGAACCTGAACGCCAACTACTTCCAGTAGCCCGGCGCCGGAGAGGAGTGGGCGATGGCCGACGCAACCCCGACACCCTGGTCGGACAGCAACCCCACCACCGACTACGAGGCATCCACCGGCAAGCTGGTGATCGACCCGGCGACGCTGGAGACCCTCGCCACCGTCGACCTGAAGAACACCGCCGAGCAGTTCGTCAGCCGGGTCAAGGCGGTCGGCGACGTCTGGGACGGGCTGGCGTTGAGCTGGAACGGGCAGACCCAGGCCGAGGCCGACGACTTCAACAGCCGGTGGAGCTCCAGCATGCACACCATGTTCGGCACCGCCGACGATGACGACGACCCCGGCCTGCTCGGCCAGGTGATCAGCGTGGTGTACCTGGCCGCCGGGAACTTCGCCAACGCCGAGTCGTCCATCACCGACGCCTTCCAGAAGATGGCGGACGGCATCGGCGGCGACGGGCAGAGCTCGGGCGGCCAGGACAGCACGCTGCCGCCCATCCAGATCGACTACTGACAATGCCGGCGCGGGTACGGGCGGCCGACCGGGCCGGCGCGCGGAGGGCCGGCTAGATGCCCGTCGTCGACCCGAACCACCACGCCGAAACCGACTACCGCGACCCGGACGCCATCGAGGCACTCGGCGAGGCGTGGAAGTCCCAGGCGCAGCGCCTGGTCACCTTGAAGTCCACAGTGGACACCGCCTCGGACGGAGCCACCTGGACCGGCGGCGCGCGTACCGCCGAGGGGAACCTGGTCGGCAAGCTCACCGGCGCCATCGACAAGTCCAGGGAGGGCGCCGACAAGGTCGGCGACAGCCTCAAGGAGTTCGCCGGCAAGCTGCGCGAGCTGATCAAACAGGAGCGCGCCGACTTCATCACCGAACTGGTCGGCACCCTGCTCAGCCTGTTCACCCTCGGCATCGGTCGACTGATCATGGTCGCGGTGCGGTACGTGGTGTCCGCGCTGACCGTGATCCTGCGCGCCATCCCGGTGATCAACATCGTCGCCGTACCGGTCGCCACCTTCCTCGGCAGCGCCACCGTGTTCGCCGGTCTCCAGTTCACCATCGACATGGTCTCCGAACTCATCGGGGACGTCTCGGCCGGCGCGCACTGGCAGGTCAACTGGACCTCCGAGGTGGTCAACGTGGTGGTCGCCGCGCTCGTCGGCGGATTCACCGGGCTGAACGAGCCGCTGCTCGGCGGACCCAACCCGGACCGGTTCGGCATCCAGGGCAACCACCTCGACCTCGGCCAGGGGCCACACTGGCAGCCCGGCGAGTGGAACGTGTGGTCCGGCCTGAACCAGCCGCACACCTTCTTCCAGTACTTCGACCACCCGTGGAACGACTTCTCCACGACGCCGGGCACCGGACCCGTCCGCAGCCCGTCGGAGACCACCCTGCGCCCGCAGCCCGGTCTGGTACGCCCACCCTCGCTGGCCAGCTCCGAGCACTCCTCCAGCACCACCCTCGCCGGCGACCACCAGGTGCTGACCCCCGCCCCGGTACCGTCCCGGCGCCCACCCGCCGCCGATCCGCCGACCCCGGCCGGCCGCGACAACCCGGGCAGCCGACCACCCTCCGGTGACAGCGTCGGTGACCGGATCACGCCGCCGGCCGAGTCGGTCCGGTACGCCGCTCCGCCACCGGCCCGTACCAGTGGCAGCCCGGGCGGCGGCGCCCCCGTGGGGATACGGGACGCCCAGCCGGTACCGGCACGGGGGGAGCCGGTGCCACCGGGCCGGGGACCGGAAGCAGGCAACGCCCCGCGTGGACCGGAGCCTGTTCGTAGCGGTGAACCCGCGGTTCGGGGGGCGACTCCCGGCCGGCCCGACGATCCGGTTCGTGGGGCGAGTCCGGGCCGGCCCACCGATCCGAGACCGGCCGATCCGGTGCGGGACGCGACGGTGCAGCGGCCGACCGATCCGGCCGCGGGGTCGGGCCGCCCGCCGCACCAGGGTGAGCCGCCGGCCAACCGGGGCGGGTCCGGCCGGCCCACTTCCGAGCAGCGGCAGCAGGCCACCCAGGAGGCTGCCGACCGGTTCCGCGAGCAGAGGGCACCCGAGGTCTTCAAGTGGCGCAGCCAGGATCCGGCGTTCCGCGGGCGCGCCGAGACCCGGCAGGCCGCATTCGACCAGCAGCGGGACGCCGCCGGCCTGCCCCGGCGTGACCTGGGGCCGCGCGAGCACCTGGACCGGGACCGGGCCGAAACGCACCAGGCGCACCAGCAGCGCCGTAGCGAGATCGAGGACGCGGCCCGGGTCGCCCGGGAGAACCCGGTCGCCCCGCCGGCCGCCACCCGGGACACGCCCGGTCACCAGTGGCACGACTCCGAACGGTTCGCCGCCAACCGGGCCGACCGGCAGTCGCAGTACGACGCCGAACAGCTCCGGCAGGGCCGGCAGACGCACCAGCTGTCGCCGGGCGAGCACGCCGACATCGAGATCGCCCGCGGGCACCGCGCCGCGGACCAGGCTCCGCCGGCTGACCGGCGCGGCGTCGGTGGCGGCAGCAGACCGGCCCGGCCCGAGCCGGTGCCGGCCCGCGGACCGGGCGACCCGCGAACCACGACCACCGGCACCGCCCGCGACACCCCACCCGCCGCCTCCGCCCGTGACACCCAGCCGCCGGCCTCTGCCCGTGACACCCAGCCGGCGGCCGCTGGGCGTGGCACCCAGCCACCGGTCTCTGCGCGTGACACCCAGCCGCCGGCGTCTGCCCGTGACAACCAGCCGTCCGGTTCCGGAGGGGACACTCAACCGTCCGGGTCTGGACGGGACGTCCAGCCGTCCGGGTCCACCCGGGACGGCGGGAGTGACGCTGCCCGGGCTGCGCGGGACCGTAACTACACCCGGCTCACCGGGGATTCGTCGGACTCCGGGACGCCATCGCAGAGCAGCCGGCATGACCAGCCGGCCGCACCGCCACCGCCGCCCGGCCCGGCGCACCGATTCGAGGGCGCCGGGGACATCCTCGGCGGTACTGCCGGCGGAGCCGCGCGCCGGTTCGTCGACCGGTACCGCAACCCGGACTCCACCGACGCCGGCCGGGCCGGCCGGGTACGCGACTACGACCAGTTGACCGGCCACCCCGACGGACCGCAAGCGCCGCCCGTGCCGCCCGCGGTCCCCGACTCCGCCTTCCCAGGCTGGGGTCGGCCACTCCGCGATTCGCCCGGGTTCACTCCGGACACCGTGCGGGACATGATCGCCGACCACCACCGGCAGGGGTTCACCCCGGCCGAGTACACCCGGCGGGTCTGGGAGTCGGTGGAGTTGCCGGCCGGTCCGGGTGAGCGGCCGGGAACGCCGAACACCGGCCCCGAGCCGGCCGAGCTGCCCGGTCACCTGCAACCCGGCCGGCCCACCCGGACCGGGCCGGCCGGTGACGACTGGATTGCCGGGGTACCTCGCGACCACACCGGGTTTCCCGGCCAGCCACCGCGCACGATCAACGATCTGCCGCGCGAGGAGCTGCCCACGGCCGGCTCGGGCGCGCCACCCGGCCCACCGGGCGGCGGAGGCGGCAACCCGCCGAGCCCCCGGGGGACGGGCGGCGCAGACCGGCCGGCAGGCCCCGCAGCGGGTACCGGGCGCGGCATGACCGACCGGCCGGCCGCCGGGGACCTGCCGGCGCGTGGGACGGGCACGCCACCGGCCGGGCGGGTACGCACCCTGCGCGATGTGCTCGGCGACCCGCCACCCGCAGCGACCGCCGACACCGGCGCTGGACGCGAAGGCGGCAGCGGGCACGACGGCGGCGGTCTGCGACCCAATCGCGGCCAGGGTTCGCAGACGGTCACCGAGACCCGGGGTGGTACCGGCACGCACGAGCCGGGCGCGGCACCCGAGCGGTTCCCGGGCAAGGGTCAGGTCCTCGACCCCGACGCGCCGCCGTCCCGGGGCCGTACCAGCGATCAGCCGGCCGGTACCGACGTGCCGGCCCCGGCCGCTACCGAGGTGCCGGCCCCGGCCGCCACCGACGTGCCCGCATCGACCGGCCGCCGGCTCGACGAGCACCGGCAGTACACCGCGTCCGAGCGGGACCAGGACTTCCACCGGGTCCGCCAGGAGCAGGAGCTGCGCTGGTCGAGCCGCGATACCGGGCAACCCGTGGACAGCATCACCCACTCGCCGTCGCCAGTGACCGCCGAGCATCCGACGTCGGTGACCGAGTCAGCCCCCGCCGCAACCGATCGGCCCGCCTCCGGGGTGACGCCTGCGACGGCCGATCGCCCCGCCTCGGAGGAGACGCCCGTGGCGGCCGAGTCCACGCCGCCCACTGCGGAGACTCCGGCGGCCCACGCGCCCACACCTACGTCACCTGCCTCGACCGGCCACGCAGCAGCGGTCGACACAGCGCCGGTCGACACAGCGCCGGTCGACACGGCGCCGGTGGATGCCGACGGCCACCGTGGGTAATCCGCGACCGGCCGGCGCGGAGGTGCCGCCACCGGCCGCTGGCGGGCGGCGGCCGATCGCCCCGGATCAGCTGCTCGACCGCATCCAGCGGGCCGTGCCGGCGGGGGTACAGGTGCGGCCGGTCGACGCCGGGTACCACGTCTACCCTGGCGGACAGGGGCAGGGCAGTGCGGGCGGTGCCGCCGAGGCGCGGAGCGTGCCGGCGGCGCCCGGCCGGCCGGTGGTCGTGGTCGAACCGGCGTTGCCTGGCGCGGACACGATCCGGCAGGTCGTTGACGCGATCGTCGAACAGACCGGCGGACCGGTCGTCGTGCACCTGGCCGGTGACCGGCAGGTGACGCCGGAGCAGGCGCGGCGTGCCGTGGACCGGCTGCTCGACGGGCGTACCGACGCGACCGTGGTGCGGATCCCGGCGACCCGGCTGACGGGGTACCCGGGGGAGGGGTTTGTGGCGGTGGACGCGGCCGCGCGTCCGGTACTGCCGGGGCTGGCCGACAGCTACTACGGGTACGCCAGCGACCGGCCGGGGCAGCCGCCGACCCCGTACCGGCTGGAGCAGGCACCTGACGGCGGGTACCGGCTGGGGGACGGGCTGGTCATCGAGCAGACGCCGGACGCGCTGCGGGTACGCCGGGAGGACGACCTGTCGCCGGCCGGCCCGGGTACCCGGATCGGCGACGTCACGGTCATCCTGGACGTTCCCGAGGCCCGGATGACCGCGGCCGTGCGGGACCGGCTGCGCGACATTCTGCGCCAGCCGTTGCTGGCCGGGCAGGCCCGCGAGCGCGACGCCGCCCGGGACGCGCAGCTGCAGGCCGAGATGCTGCGGCAGGCCGCCGGGCCGGACGTGACGGTGACCGCCGCCGGCACTGGCTGGGTGCTCTCCGTCGGTCCCGTCGACCCGGCCGTGCTTGCCGGACACCGGCAGCGCGCGGCGACGCCGGGCCGGGTGGTGATCACCGTCGACGCGTCCATCCGGCAGGCGTCGATCGTGCGCCTGGCGGTCGCGGCGCTGCCCGCCACGGCCGACGTGTCCGTCCACCTGGCCGGGCCGGGGCTGCTCGCCGCGGACGCGGTAGGGCGCGCCGCCGGTCGGATCCGCGCCGGCCTGACCAGACCGGTCACCGTCACCGTCGATCCGGACCGGCTCGTCGGGGTACCGCCGGTCGGCGCGCTGCCGGTCGACGGGGGCGGCCGGCGCACCTTCGCCGCCACCGTGGACGCCTGGGAGCTGCCGGCCGACCCCGCACGGCGAGCCCCGGACCCGGGCTGGCTGGACCTCGGCGGCGGGATGGTGGCCCGGTGGTCCGGCGGCACGCTGTCGATCAGCCGGGCCGGCGACACCGGCCAGCGACGGCCGGTCGAGTTGATCGGCCCGCTGCCGGTAGCGCTCGACATCGACCTCGACGAGCTTGCGCCGGCCGTGCTGGAGCGCGTGCAGCAACTGCTCGCCGGGCCGATCGGCCGGGCGGAACGGGCCGAGGGGCTCGGCCGGGCGCTGGCCGCCGCCGGCCCGGAGGTCACCGTCACCCCCATTCCCGCCGGGTACCTGGTGGGCCGGGGCGCCGGGGGAGCCCAGCTGCGAACGGCGGCCACCCGGCTGCCGGTACTGTCCCGGCCGATCGTCATCGTCGACGCCCCGCTTGCCGACGCCCCGCTCGTCGACGCCCCGCTCGCCGACGCCCCGCTTGCCGACGACGCCGTCACGCGGATCGTGGCGGCGGCCGGCGAGCGGGTACCGGTGATCCGGTTGACCGACCCGGACCTCCCTGCCGCACTGCTGTCCGAGGCGGTGGACGCCCTGTTGACCGGCCGGGATCACCCGGCTGCCACGGCCAGCCCCGGGCACCGCGCCGGGCTGCGCCTGCTCGGCGGGGAGCTGGCCGCCCGGCGTGCCCCCGGGGGCATCCCCACCGATCTCGCCGCCGCGGTCGCCGACATCCCGGTGTGGGACGGGTTGACCGACGACTGCGCCGACCGGATCGAAGTCATCCTGGAACGGCTCGGGGTGCACGCCGGAACAATGGACGACTCGCTGCTCGGCCGGGCCGGCGCGCGGGTGGCCACCCGGCTCGGTGGAGTGTTCCGGCGCGCCGACGTCGCCGCGCTCGCCGGTTTGCGGCCGGGCACGGTGACCGCCGTCTGGGTGGACCAGCCGGGCAGCCCGGTGCACATCCTGCTGGCCGTGCGCACCGAGGACGGCGAGATCATTCTGGTCGACCCGCAGGAGCTGCCGGCGGAGCGGATCACCACAGTGGATCCGCGTACCGGCGGCTTCGCCACCGCCGAACTGATCGCCGGCCCGGTACGGCTGGTGGTCACGCCGGGCGGCCGGCTCGCTCAGTGGGATTTGGCCGCTGGCCGACCGGCGCGGGGTGACCGGGTACCCGCCGACACCGGGCTGAGCGGCCTGCTCGATCCGGCCAGCACCACCGGCCCCGGCAGGCTGCGCGAGGTGCGCCTGCTGTTGCGCCGGTTGCGGCAAAGCGTCGGGGGGAGCGCCTCGTCGCCGCCCGTCCCGACCGACACCGACCCCCCGCCCACCACCGACCCGGCAGGTGGCACCGCGAGCGGTGACGCCCACCTCGACGGCGGCACCGCGCACGGCGACGCCACGGCGGAGAGCGCCGCCGGTCACCCGGTGCTGCCCGACGAGGAGCGGCTGCCGCCGGTCGAGTTCTGGGCGAGCCTGGGTACGCCGCCCGACGGTGACTGCCTGTTCACCGCCGTGCTGGAGAGCGCCCGGGCGCAGCAGGTGCCGCTGCCACCCGAGTTGGCCCCCAGCCTGCCGCTGCGCGAGCAGGTACGGCGGCTACGCCGGATCGCCGGCGACTGGATCGAAGCATTCGGCCCCGACCTGCCCGCGGTCGACTACCCACGGCGCTCGCCGCAGGTGCTGCTGCGCGACGCGGTCACCACCACCACGGCGTACCTGCGGACCCAGGGCCGGATCTGGGCCGGGTCGACCGGCGCGCGGTACCGGGCGGCGGCCGCCGAGGGGCAGCAACTCCTGCGGCGGATGAACAACCTGAACCCCGACACCGACCCGGACGCGGTGTACGCCCCGCCCCTTCCCGGCGCGCCGGGGCGGGTGGCCCGCCAGGCCGTCGAGGTCGACCTGCGCGAATTCGCCACCAACTGGATGCTGCCGGGCGACCGGGAGCTGGTGCTGCGGATCCTGTCGACCCGCCGCCCGCTGACCGGGATCGCCCTGCTCGCGGCGGCGGCCCGCACCACCCGGTTGTGGAACAGCGAGGTCGGCGACGACATCGTGTACTGGCTGGCGCACGCGTTGTCGGTCAACATCCGCATCGACGGCGAGACCGAGGTCGCGGCCGGCGGGCAGGCGACCCTGGCCGGCCAGCCCGACCTGTGGATCCGCCGGCTGCGCCGGGACCACTACGTCGGCATGGTGCCGGTACCCGATGCCCCGTCCCCCGTCGTCAGCTCGCCGCACCTGCCGGCCGCCAGCCTGTCCGAGCCCGAACCCGAGCCCGTTGCGTTCTCCGCCAACGGTTCGCCGTCGGTGTCGCCGCACTCCGCTGCCGGCTCGGCGGCCGAGCCGGGCAGCCCCACCCGCGCAACCTCGCCCACCGATTCGTCGCGAGGCACCGACTCGCCGGCACCGACCGGCTTGTCGCTGGACACCGGTACGCCGGAGCCCCTGGCCGGCCAGCCGACTGCCCGGCTGGTCGACGGGGTACCGGACCTGTTGCACGCCATCCTGGTCGGCGCGCGGGACCACGGCGTCGCGTTGCCGCCCGGCGTGGACCTGCCGCCCGGTGTCGACACCGGTACCGAGGCGGGCCGGATGATCCTGCGCCAACGCGCGGTCAACCTGGCCGCCCTGGCCGGTACCCGGATCGCGGAGCTGACCACGCCACCCGTGCCTAACCGGGACATCGACGAGGTACTGCTGTCCGCGTTCGGTGCGCTGCGGCCCGGCCACCCCGACCTGCCGGCGCTCGTGCGGGCCTGGCGGGCGGCCGGCGAGGACGAACTCGCCGACGCGACGGCCGGGCTGCGGCAACTGGCGGCGGAGCTGGCGGCCGGCAACCGGGCGGTGGCCGAGGAGATTCTCGCCGACCGTGCCCGCCGCCACCCGGACCTGATCCGGGCGGCGATGGGCCGGCCGGAGTTGTGGGACAGCGTGCTGGCACCCGATCTGGACCAGTGGTGGCTGGCCACCCTGCACGTCGAACCGGTCGAGTTGCCGACCGAGGTACCCGACGGGGGCCGGCCGGCTGCCGACGATCCCGTGTGGTGGGTGGTACGGGACCCGGACGGCGGCTTCGCCCCGCTCCAGGTCGGTCCGGCGTCGGCCGGGAGCCGTGCGCTGTCGCCGGCCGGTGCCGCCGAGGCCACCGGTCTGCCGTCGCCGGCCACCGTGCCGCCGGTCCCGCCCCGACCGTCCCGGCTGCCGCGCTGGATGCCCGGGACGATCGGGGTACGGCAGCTCCCGGACGGCACCCGGACGGTCGCCTTCCGGCTCGACGATGACCGCACGGACGACGCCGACGCCCACGGTGGGCCGCGGCTCGACGGATTCGGGGCCGAGGTGGACGCCGAGCTGTGGCGTACCGACACCGCCCCGGCCGCGCAGCTCACCGCCTGGCTCACCACGGCACGCCTGGCCGACCTGCTGAACTGGGGCAACGACACCGAACGCGGGGTCACCCTGCGGCCGGCCGGCGGGGGTGGCCGGCGGATCACCGTGTACGCGCAGCGGCTCGGCCCGTTCGAACGGCACCGCGAGCCGTCCGTGGACAGCGCGCTGGCGGCCACGCTGAGTCGGCGACAGACCATCCGGCTGCCCCGCCGGGCCGCGGGTACCGACGCTCCGGCCGGTACCGGCAGCAGGCGCGCCAGCGTGCGGCGCAGCCTGCTGTTCGAGGGGGTGTCCCGCCCCGGCACGGTACGCCGGCCCCGCCCGGCCAGCGGCGTACCGGCGGCCGGCGGCGACCACCACCGCTACGCCGGGCGTACCCGGATCGTGCTGACCTACGAGAACAACCGCGGTGCGGTGGTGCGGCGTACCCACGTCGTCACCGAGGAGCTGGACGTGCCGGTGCGCTCCGGCGGCCTGCCGGCCCGCGACGCCCGGGTTGTCCAGCTGCCGGCCCGCTCCACCGCGCTCAGCACCGTCACCGCGCTGCCGCGGCTGCGCCGTACCCGCGCGCCGGAACGCTCCCGGCTACAGCTGCGGACGCATCCGCAACTCTCCGACGCGGTGTACGCCGCCCTGGCCGAGGCGTTGGCCAGCTCCGCCCAGCCGGGTCGGTCGGTACCCGCGTCCCGGCTGGCCGCCGTGGTCACCTCGGCACTGGCCCACACCGACCTGCGCTGGCACGCGGCCGGTGGTTTCCAGGTCAGCTACACCGTGGTGAACGTACCCGCGGCTGCGGCCACACCGGGCGGACCGCCGGTCCCCGCCGACCTGGTGCTGCACGTCGCCGGGTACGGCCGGCGGGTGGCCCTGCTGCTCGGCGCAGCCGTCGAGGTCACGCCGGAGCCGCCGACGCCCCGACGCCGGCCCGCGCCCGCCCCCGCCGACGATGCGCCCACCGTGGCGCAGCTCCGCGCGCTGGCCGTCGACGGAACGCTGGTCGCCGAGCCCGGCGTCGAGGAACGGTTGAGCCGACTGGACGGCCTGCCCCGGCGTACCCACACCGCCACCTGGCTGGCGCTGCGGCCCCGGCTGCTGCGACTGTGGCGCGGCGCGCTCACCCTGCCGCTGGATGCCCGACCACCGGCCGCGGCGGCGGATCTGCTGGCCGACTGGGCAGCCCTCACCGCGGAACTGGACCGGGAACTGGCGGCCCAGCGCCGCAACCGTCCGCGCCGCGTCCGCTGGGCCGACCAGCAGCCCACCGCACCGGCCGCCACCACGCCGAACCCCGCCACGCCGAACCCCACCACGGCAGCCCCCACCGCACCGAACCCCACCGCCACAACCGCGACGGCGACCCCCGAGCCGGACTGCGGACGGCTGGGACGTCGACCACGCGGGGGCGGTGGAGTGGACCCGGGCGACGCCGCCGACCCGCCTGCCCGCCACCCTGTCGACCGGCCCGGCCCGCCCGGCCGACCAGAACGCCTGGACCCTGGCCGAGCTGTTCGTGCACGCCACCCTCGCCGCCGGCCAGGGCAGTTCGCTGGTACGGGCGGGGGAGTCGATCGCGGCCACAGTGGCCCGGCTGCGCGAGCTTGCCGGCGCCGAACTCGACACGCTGGCTGCCGGCCTCGCCGGCCCACCCGGAACCACCACCCCCGGGCTGCCCGGCACCGCCACCCCCGAACCGCCGCCCGGTGTCGACCCGGCCACGACCGCGCGGCTGCGCGCGTTGCAGGCGGCGTTCACCGGGGTGGCGGTACCGTTGCGGGTCCAGCTCATCCGGCAGGAGAGCGACGGCACCTACAGCGCCGGGCCGGTACCGGACGGCACCGCCCCCGTCCACCACCTGCTACGCCTGGCCGACGGGACGCTGCGGATGCTGTGGCGCAGCCCGACGCGCCGGGCACTCACCACGCTGACCCTGCTCGCCGCCGGGGTACCCCGGGACGACCCGGGCGTACGCCGCGCACTGCAGGACGCGCCGCAGGCCGCCCGGGACGAGTTCCTGCGCCGCTGGGACGACGTGTCCGCCCGGATCGCCGCAGTCGCCCACGCCGCCGAGGCACAGCACCACCTGATCGCCGAGCCGGTCTGGGAACAGCAGTTCACCCGTACCGTCGACGCCCTGCGCGACGAGGTGGACACCCTGGTCGGCGGCTTGTCCGAGACGATCGAGGCGGCCCAGCTGCACGCGGTGTTCGGCATCCCCACCGACCAGGTGTCGCCCCGGCACCGGCAGGCGTTGCGCCAACTGCGGCAATTCGCCGGGGATCCGCCCCGGCTGGCCGACGCCATCCGCACAATGGTCGACCAGGTCGGCATCCTGCGGCGTACCACGGTGTCGGGGAGTGTCGCCCGGCGCATGATGATCCGGGCCGGGCTGGGCGAGCCGGGCGCCGCCGGGGTGCCGCCCTGGGCCCGGCGGCGACTGCTCGACCTGATCGCCACCGAGCAGGAACTCTTCGACGTCGCGCCGGCCACCCCGACGACGGCCGGGGCGGCGCCATCCACAGTGGACGAGTCCCGTCCCGCCCGGGACGAGAGCAGTGCGTCCACAGTGGACGAACCCCGCTCAGCCGGGGACGAGCGCGCAGCATCCACGGTGGATCCGCGGCCCGCTGTGGACGAGCGGGCCGAGCGGATCGGGCGGCTGATCCGGCTGCGCCGGTTGGCCGACGCGATCGACGCCACCCGCAACGCCAACCCGGCCGCCTGGCGGGACAACGCACCCACCATCTCCGGACGCACCTTCGGCCCCGTCGTCTTCGGCAGCCACCTGCTGGCCAGCCTGATCACCCGGTGGCGGCCGGTGAACCGGCGCACCATCGACCAGGGGGTCGCCGCGGTCGGCCTGGCCGACGTGGTGGCCCTCGTCGACCTGGTGGGCGAGGCCAAGACGCCTGGTCGGCCGGTCACCCTGGACCGGCTCCGGCACCTCTGGCGGCAACGGGGCACCCCGTTGCGCGCCTTCCGATCCACCGCCACCGGACAGCCCGCGCACGCGCGGCTCGCTCTGCCGGCCGGTACCGACCCGGCGATGCGGCTGCCCGACCACCTGGTCGAGAACCAGCTCCTCGGCCAGGGCCGGGGCAGCCTTCGCCCGGGCCACCAGCACGCCATCCTGGACGCCGCCCGGGCCACGGCGAGCAACGCGCCACACAACGACCCGGGCTGGGACCAGCTCGCCGACGCGTTGGTGAACCGCTTCCGGGACACCCTGGTCGACGGTGCCACCGTGGTCGTCGACCGCGACGGGGTACCCACCGAGGTGACCGTGCGCGGCGTGCTGGTCAACGAGCTGACCGAAGTACCGCAGCTGCCCGGATCGCGGCGGATCGACACCGGCAGCCAGTCGGTACGCAGCCGGACCTACGGCAAGGACATCGCCCGACCGCGCGAGTACGGGGCGGGGATGTCCGCCCTGCTGAACGCGATCCCGTTCGGGGCGCGGCTGGCGGCAGCCCTGCGACTGACCCGCGACCAGCCGACCCGGTCCATGCGCTACGGCGTGACCCTGCTCGGCCAGAAGATCACCCGCAGCGGCAAGGGCGCCCGGCTCTACCACGCCGACGTCCAGTGGCAGATCACCACCCGGGTCGGTGGGGCGGGTGTGCGTACCCTGCGCCAGGACTGGCTCGCCACGCCCGGCTCGGCACTGCTGGAGCTGCCCGAGTACCTGCTGCGCGCGGACACCCAGCACCGGCCCGCGCCACCGGACGGCACACCGGCCACGACGGACCCCACCCCCCGGGCCGCGGTGCTGAGCGAGGCGCCCGAGTCGCTGGACCTGGCCGGCGAAATCCCCCGCGTGTTCACCATCGAGGACCTGGACAGCACCGCCGCCCTGCGCTCCAGCCTGCTCGACGCGGTCCGCTACCCGGACGTGATCGGCGGCCACCCCCGCACGGTGGTGACCGACCTCGCGCAGCGCCGCACCGTCGCCAACTACATCGACCAGATGCTGGACACCTACCGCGTCTCGCCGGTACTGCGCGACGCCGAGCAGCGTCCGGTCGGCGCGGTCCGCACCCGCGTCTGGTTCGGGCAGGCGCAGCTGCTGTCGGTCACCGAACCCGGCGAGGTGACGATGCGCTTCACCGGGGCGATGGCCCCGCGCACCACCATCGGGACGAGCCGCGACGACGGCTGGGGAGTGGCCTTCGGCGTGGGCGTGGGCTTCCACGAGGAGTTCGCGACGCTGACCGCGTCGGCGGCGCTGGCCCCGGCCGGGCACGCCAGCTACGACGTGGCCACCAGCCAGGAACTGAGCAGTGTCGCGGTGGAGCGGCAGATGGTCGACGCCGGCGGAGTGACGGCGCTGTACCGGGTCGCCGTCGAGTTCGAGGTGCAGCCGCTGGGCGGCGCGCCGCTGGAGCGCGGCGAGTTCCATGTGCTGCTACGGATGCAGGCCGAGGAGGCGCGCCGGCTGCACGAGCGGGACGCGTTCGTCTACACCGCGCCGTCGAACGCGCCGTCCCGGCCGGACCGGACGCCGACCAACAACGACGCGGTGCAGCCGCCGCAGTACCTGGCCCGGACCAACCCGACCACGATCGGCCCGTCGTTCGTCGCGGACATCACCGAGAAGCCGCCCACGCCGACAGAGTCCGCCGCCGGGGCCCCGGCAACCGGCTCCGTTGCCGGGGCCCCGGTGGCCGGCTCCGCCGCCGAGGCCCCGGTAGCCGGCTCCGCCGCCGCGACCACGACCAGCGGTGGGGCCGGCAGCCGACCGCGCAGCGGGGCCGGGCGGCGACTGTACGAGCAGCTGCTCGCCGCGCTGCGGGCCGCGAGCGATGACCTGGTACCGGACTGGGAGACCGCGGACGTCGCCGTGCTGGCCGCCGACCCGGCACAGCTGGTGGCCGTGGTCAGCAACCACCGCGCCCTCGCCGAGGGCGTCGGCCGGTCGACCCTGCGCGCCGGCCTGACCACCGTGATCGACCACGGCCTGGTGTTCGTGTTCCGCCGGCTCACCCGGGGCACCTCCCACCACTACGTGCTCACCGTCAAGGGCACCCTGAGCAACCGGCAGCACCGGGGCACGGTGGCGCGGGTACTCCCGGCCGACATCACCATCTCCAGCGGCTCCTCACTGGCCTCCCAGGGCCGCAGCGGCCGGGTGTCCGGCTCGGTGGACTTCTCCGGCTGGCTGAAGGCGGTGGCCAAGCCGGTCAGCGCCCACTTCGGCGTCGGCGCCTCCATCGGCGCCGGCCGCGCTGACCACCCCAGCTACGGCCACGGCGCCACCTCGTACCGGCTGAGCTACTCGCTCACCGGGGTGGAGGTGTTCGACTACGACTTGACCGTGGTGGCCGACCTGACCGGCTACAGCCGCCCCCGGCAGTGGCGGCGGTCGGTGGTGCTCTCCCCGTTCGTCGGCGGCTGGCGGTTCACCCCGTGGACCCCGCGGCGGCTGATCGGCCCGGCCGAGCCCGGGATCGACGGCGTGGCCGGCCGGCCGGCAGGCAGCGCCGAACCGTTCGTGGTGCAGGCGACGCTGTGGACACCGTCGGACCGGTCCTGGCTACCGGCGCCGGGGAGCACCCCCCGGGCACGCGACGCCGCCACCTCGGATGTCCTCCCGATCACCCCGGAGCAGGCCGAGACGGTGATCTGGGAACCGCGCCAGGACGCCCTGCTGGGCGCCTTCCACCCGGAGGCCGTCGACCACCCGGCCGGTGAGCTGATCCGGCTGGCCCGCGAGTTGATGCGGGTACTCGGCGTGGACCTGTCGATGCTGGCCAACACCGACACGGCAGTCGACCTGATCCTCATCAACGAGCTGGGCGGCACCAAGGTCAAGGGGCGGTTCCCCACCTTCGCCGCACCGGGCGGCCTGGCCATCGGCGGGCTCTTCGGCGACGGCGTGTACACCGACCGCAACACCGGCCTGCGGGTCCGGCTCACCCTCGACAACCTGCGGGTCAGCCACGACATCGACAACCTGGTCAGCGAGGAGTACTACAACGGCGGCGTCGGCGTGTCCAACCAGAACCGGCGCAGCCGGTGGCGAAACCTGAGCGTGGGGGTGGGCGTCGGCGGTACCCCGCTGACGCACCACGACCCGCCCGACGTGTCCAGCCCGCGCCGGATGGCCGGCCGGCTCACCGTCACCTACACCTGGCACGACCGGCTGCGCCGGTTCATCGCCTACGAGCACATCGCCGGCCAGCACGAACGCAACCGCTCACACGTCGGCCGGTACCAGGTGCTGGTGGCCGACCTCATCTACACCCTGGCCGGCAGCGCCCGCACCACCAACGCGGCCATCGAACTGCTGCCGCTGGTCCAGGGGACAATGCGGCAGGCCGCGCTGCAACGGCGTATCCGCGACGGCGTCCACCTCGACGTGGCCGACGCGGACATCCGCGACCTCGGCCTGCTGGCCCACGAACGGCCACTGCCCCAGCCGCTGGGGCCGATGTGGCTACCGCCCGAGCCGCTGCGCCTGGGCCTGGGGCTGGCCATGCACCTGGTGGACCGGCACGTCGACCTGACCGGACTGCTGACGCTGATCCAGCAGGCGTTGCCGGCACGGCTGCGCGCAATCCTGCCGGCCGAGGTGGCCGACGACGCGTTCGGCGCCCTGCAGGAGATCATCGCCGCGCTCAGCTCGGACGGCATCAACGCCTTCATCGACAACCTGCTCGACGGCGGGGTGGCGCTGCCGCTGCGCCGGCGGGGCTGGGGGGACCACACCCCGGTCCGGATCGTGCTGCGGCTGCGGCTGGTCGGCACCCCGGTCTTCGAGACGCTGCGGCCGGACATCGACGTGGAGAACTACCACATCGGCATCGAGGACACCGGTACCGGCCAGGACGAGCGCTACCACCGTGGGGTACGGCTGAACACGTTCGCCGGCGAGGGGCAGTCGCACGGGCAGTCCGACACCCTGGTACCCGGCATGGAACTGCGCGGTCAGGCGGTGTTCGCGCACGACAGCCGGTTCACCGCCCGGCAGAAGCTGATCGACATGACCACCGACACCGGCCCGACCGCCCGGTTCCAGGTCACCTTCGAGCCGGTCGTGGAGGTCACCTTCAGCGACGGCCGGCGGCAGGAGGTCGAGGGCGCCGAGAACCTGCGCGTCGACGTGCCCGTCGTGGTACCCGAGGTGGCCAGCCTGCCCGGCCCGATCGCCGACCTGGCGACCGTACCCCCGCCGCCGCCCCGGATCCGGCTGCTGCGCGACCACGAGGCGGCCGACGACCGGATCGCCGGCTGGAAGAACGACCCGGACGCCTACCGGCTGCCGAACCGCCGCACCGTCATCCACACCTGGGGGGCGGGCGCGCTGCGGCTGGCCGCCGAGCGGCTGCTGCACCTGTTGGCCACGGGCGGCATCGCCGCGCCCGGGGACGACCTTGCCGAGCTGGACCTGGCGGCCGGCGCGCTGGGCCTGTTCCAGAGCCTGGCCACCGACTACCGGGCGCCGACCGGGATGCAGAACGCCACCCTCTGGGCGGCCCTGAACAACATCCTCATCACCGGCCTGTTCCACCGGATCAACGACGCCGACGACCGCGACAACGGGGTACTCCCGCCGCTGGACGGGGCGGACGCCGGGCTGGAGATCCCGTTGGCCGCCCCGGTCAGCGACATGCTGCGTGGCCGGCCGGTACGGCTGCGGCTGCTGGCCAACGTCCGCCGGCCCCGGCTGCAGAACGTCACCGGCTCGTCCCGCGAGAACATCCGGTTGGAGCAGCGGCGGATCACCGAGACCGACGACGACGACCTGTACCGCAGCGTCGACGTGATGAACGGCGGCCTGGCCTTCCAGACCGCGCTGTCGTTCCTCGGCACCGGCAACTCGCAGGCCGGCGACAACACCGCGGGCCAGGGCGACACCGCCGCCGACCACGGGCGTACCCAGCAGGAGGACGACTTCGGCGCGGTGGGTGTGGAGACCACACCGATGGCCGGCGAGGAGGGCGAGTCGGTCGGCGCGGCCGGCAAGAGCGACGTGTACCTCAACTACCGCGACATCACCGGCACCTTCGAGTTCGTCGCGGACATCGAGTACCGGCTGATCGCCACGGTCGGCGGGCACACCGCCGCGATCGAGGTGCTGGTCTCCGACGGCATCCGGTTCAAGCTGCGTACCCAGGAGGCCCGCGACACCGGACTGGTCAGCGAGGAGCTGCTGGCGGCGCTCACCGTGCCACTGGCCAATGTGGACACTGCGCTGAACGACCTGAAGCCGCACCTGCGGACCACGATGAAGTCGCAGGGCCTGATGGCCACCGCGATGCGCGCCGTCGACGAGGCGGCCACCGTGGAGGCGGACGCCTGGGACCTGCTGACCGCGCTCGCCCCCGACGCTGCCGTCGAACTGGCCGGGCTGCGCGCGGAGTACGCCGACCTGCTCGCCCCGGCACCCGCCGCCCCGGCGGCCACCGCACCGGCCACGGCGGGGGCCGGCGGTGGCGGGACCGCCGGCCGGCCCGATCGTTCGCTGGCGGCGGCGCTGGCCACGCACGAGCGGCTGCGCCGGGAGGCGGTGCAGGCCATCGAGGACCTGCGGGTGGCCCAGGCGCAGGCGAGCGACTCGACCGAGACCGTCCCTGACCGGGCGCCGGCTACCACGCCCGACGCGACGGCCCCGACCCCACCCGCAACCGCGCCGACCGCGCCCGCAACCGCGCCGACCGCCCCGCCGGCCACCGCGCGCACCCGCGCCGAGCAGGCCCGTACCCGGGCCCTGGCGCGGGCGGCGACCGGGGCGCAGCGCCGGTACCGGGCCTGGGAGGACGCCTGGGCCCAACTCTCCGACCGCTACCAGCGGCTCGCCGACGCCCTGCCGGCAGCGGACGCGTTCGACGCCGCGCCGCTGGCCCCGCCACCGGCGCTCGACCAGGAACCCGGCACCGGGCGATCTACTCCGGGCGCCGAACCCCGGCCGGGGACCGACAGCCCGGTCGACGAAGCGCCCGCCGGTGAGCACGGCGCCGGGTCGGCCACCGTCGACCCGGAGACCGTCGCGCAGATCCGGGCCGACTGGGTGGCGGCGCTGCGCACACTCGCCGAACGGGTCCGCGCCACGCTGGCCGACCGTGCGGCCCTGACCGACAACTACGCGCGCTACACGGTCCTGCTGGAGCGGCTGCACGCCGAGCGCCGGGCACTGCTGCGGATCATCGCCGAGCTGACCGGCGAACGGCCCGGCGGCCTCCGCTCGTTCGCGGTGCCGACCTGGACGGCCGCCGACGCCGCCCCGAGTCCGACCCCCACCACCACGACAACCGGGGACGCGAACCTGGACGTCACCGCCGTCCCTACCGGCCAGACCATCCCGCTTGCGCCGCCCCGGGACGACGACGCCACAACAGCTGCCGCCGCGACCCCGAGCGACGTGACAATCCCGGCCGGCGCCACCTTCCCCGGTGGTTCCACCTTCCTGGGCGGCACCAGCTTCCTGGGCGGCGCGACCTTCGCGGGCGGCGACAGCTTCCCGGCTGGCAGTTGGCTGCCCGGCCCCGTCGGGCAGCCGCTGGTCGAGGAGGGCGAGGACGCCGAGTCGGTACTGGAACTTGCCCCCGGCGCCGGGTACCCGCCGCTGAACCTCGACTGAGCCGACAGCCGGAGGGCGGCACCATCCACAGTGGACAGCGCCGCCCCCGGCGGTTGAGATGTTCAGCTACCCAGGCCACGACCCAGGTCGAGGAGCGTGGCGTACACGCCGGTGGCGCCGAGCGCCAGCGGTACCACCGCGATGTCGCAGAGGGTCACCAGCAGTTCGGCCGGGGTACGCCGGGACGCAGCCGCCGTGAGCGCGTCGTCGGGGGAGTCCGGCGCGGAGCCGGCCCGCACGGCACGGGACAGCCCGATCCCGAGGATCAGCAGACCGGCGGCGGCCAGCGCGACGGCCGGCAACGTACCCCCGCCGGCCGACCGGGCCAGGCACACCGCGTCGGTGAACAGCCCGGCGATCCCGGCCGTGGCCAGCACCGCCACCTCGGTACCCAGCCCGGCGCCGGCCGACCGGCCGAGCAGGCCGACGCTGGCCAGCACGGCGAGCGCGACCGCGAACCGGCCACCGGCGGCCGCCAGCACCCCACCGGCGACCACCGTGGTCAGCGCCGGTACCGCCACGACCACGGCGAGCAGCCGGCTGCCGCGTACCAGCAACCGGGTCACCTCCGCGGCGTGCTCGGGGCGCGGGGCGGCGCCGAGCATCGTCACGATGGTCGCGGCCAGCCAGCGGGCGGCCGCCAGCAGACCGACCGCGACGACCACCGCGGTGGCCGCGATCCCGACCCGGCCGACGTGCAGCACCAGCAGTGGCACGGCGGCCAGGCCGGCAGCGGCCAACTGCACCTCGACGGCGACCAGGACCGGCTCCGGGGTGGCGGCCAGGGCCATCACCGCGGCCACGTTGGCCCCCACCACCGCCCCGGCGAAACCGAACCCGGGCCCGAACATCGCCGATCCGATGACCGCGCCGGCCGCCGCCAGGCAGGGCACCGCGCTCAGCGAAACCAACAGCACCACCGCCGCCGGTGTCGCCGTCCGCCGCTGGGCGAGCAGCCAGGCCAGCCCGGGCAGCAGCATCGCCAGGACGGCGAGGGTGGCGGCGGCCGGGGCGTACCCGTCCCGCCCGGTGGCCCGGCCGAGGTACCCGGCCGTGCCGGCCAACCAGGCCAGGCCGAGCAGCGCGACCAGCACCCCCCGCTGCCGCGGCGACCAGCGGTGCGGTTGCACCGCGGCGGCCACCACCTCCTCCAGTTCCTCGACGGCCTCCCCGGCGTCCACCTCCTCGGTGAGGTCACGCAGGTGCAGCACCTGGCCGTCGGCGACCCGCAGGTCGGCCAGGCTACGTTCGGGCGACAGCAGCGGGCCGGCCGGCGTGGCCAGCGTCCACGCCGCCGGCATGGCGCTGTCGGTGTCCTGGCCGCACACCTCGACCAGCCGGTCGATGTAGTCGGCCACCGGCGAGTGGCTGGGCAGGGCGAGGTCGGCGCGGCGGCGGGAGCCGACCACGGTGACCCGGCTGACCTGGGTGGGCATGGGAGCCTCCGCTCAGTGACGCCAACTGTTCTTGTTGGTCTGTTCCACGTGCGTGTAGTTGGCGGCGGCCGCCTTGAGCGCCTGGGCGATCTGCGGCAGCACCCCCGGATCGGCGCCGTCGCTGCCGTCCCCGAACAGGCCCTTGGCGGCGGTGTCCCACTCGAGCTGGTACTGGCCGTAGCTGACCCGGGACTCCCCGGTCCACGTCTCGTCGAGCGTGGCGAGCTGTGACTTCAGGGTGGTGAGCAGGCCGGTGAGTTCGATGACCTTGTTGTCCACGTACGGACCGGCCTGGTCGATGCTGTCGGTGACCGACAGGGGGGAACTGGTTGCGTCCGGCATCGGAACCTCCAGGTGGCGACGGTCGGTCAGACCGCCAGCGGCGGGAACTGGTTGAGCACGCTGAAGTTGCTGTGCACGGTGTGCTCGGTGTCGGCGTAGTTGTGCGCGTTGGCGCGTAGCCCGGCGGCGATGCCGGTGAGCGCCTCGTTGAGGTTGCGGGAGTGCGTGTCCCAGTTGGCCATCAGCGTCTGGAACTCGGTGGAGGCGTACCCGCGCCACTCGTCGGCCAGGCCGGCGACCATGGTCTTCAGGGTGGCCAGCGTGGTCTCGATGCTGTCGGCGGTCTTGTCGCAGTTGGCGGCGCCGGTCTGCAGGTCCAGCGGGGTGACGTTGTACGTCGTCATCGGTCCTCCCGGACGGTTCGTGGGTTTTCGTCGTCTGAGTTTTCGTCAGCTGAGTTTTCGTCATCGTGGCATGAGCTGGGAAAACGGGGCCATAGCCCGGAAATGGTGTCTCAGTTCGCCGCGCCGACCACCGCGATCCGGGGCAGCGGGGTCGCGGTGGCGACCTGCATGAGGGTGCCGGGCTGGCCGCGGCGTACCAGCACGCCCCGGCCGGGCGGGCGGACGGACGGCCGCTCGTCGCCCAGCACGGTGCCCTCCCGCCGGTCGCCGGAGAGCACCAGGCCGGTGCAGCCCAGTTCGCGTACCCGGGTGAAGACCGGGTCCGAGCCGGTCCGGGCGTAGCCGCTGACCCGGCGGGCGAGCACCAGGTGCAGGCCGACCTCCCGGGCGTGCGGCAGGAACTCGGCCAGCGGCGCGAGCGGCCCGGCCCCCGCGGTGGCCACCAGGTCGTAGTCGTCGACGACCAGGTAGATTTCCGGCCCCTGCCACCAGTCGCGGCGCGCCAGCCGCTCCGCCGACACGTCCGCCGGCGGGAGCCGGGTCCGCAGCTTGTCGGCGAGTTGGACGGCGTACACCCGGGCGGCGTCGGCGTTGCCGGCGTACGCGGCGAGGTGGGCCGGCGGTACCGTGCCGACCAGCGAACGGCGGTAGTCCACCAGGACCAGTCGGGCCTGGTCGGGGGAGTGGCCGGCGAGGCAGCCCTGGATCCAGGTACGCAGGCAGCTCGTCTTGCCGGCACCGGTGTCGCCGAGCACCACCAGGTGCGGGTCGCCGCCGAGCAGGTCCACCCCGACGGTGGCGAGATCCGGCTCGCGGACCCCGAGCGGCACCCCGGGGGTGACCGGTTCGGCCAGCTCGGCGGTGTCGATCCGGGCCGGCAGCAGCCGGACCGCCGGGGCGGGCGCGGTCGGCGAGTTCCTGGCGATGCCGGCCAGCGTTTCGGCCAGCGATTCGCGCAGCCCCTCGATGTCCGGTACCCCGTCGATGCGCGGCAGCACGATCTGGCAGTACGCCCCGGGCGGTACCAGCGCCCGCCCGGCCGGCGCGGCGGTCATCTGCCGGGCCATCACCCGGCTGGTCTCCGACTCCAGCGGGTCGTTGAGCCGCAACTCCATCCGCGAGCCGATGCTCTCCCGTAGCGCCGAGCGCAGCTCGCTCCACCGGTTCGCGGTCAGCACCAGGTGGATGCCGACGCCCAGGCCGCGGGCCGCGATCTCGGTGACGATGGCCTCGGCGTCCTCGTACTCGGTGCGCAGCGCTCCCCAGTTGTCGATGACCACGAACACGTCGGCCGCGCGTACCCCGGCCGGCAGGTCACCGGCGGCCCGGCGGGCCCGGAACGCGCCGATCGAGTCCACGCCCAGCTCGCGCAGCAGCTGTTCGCGCTCGCCGAGCAGCGCACGGGCCTCGGCGAGGGTCCGCCCGACCAGCTCCGGGTCGGTGCGGCCGGCCACCGCGGCGACGTGCGGCGCACCGGCGAACTGGTGCAGTCCGCCGCCGCCGAAGTCGACGCAGAAGACCTGGAACTCGGCCGGGGTGTGGGTCAGCATGCCGGCCAGCAGCAGGGTACGCAGCAGCGTGCTGCGCCCGGTCTGCGGCGCCCCGACAACCGCCAGGTGCCCGTGCGGACCACCGAAGTCGATCACCATCTTCTGCTGCTCCTGGGTGGCCGGCAGGTCCACGATGCCCAGCGGCACCTTCAACTGCCCGGTCAGCGGCCACAACCGGGCGGTCAACCCGCGGCCGGGCTGGACCGACACCGGGCCGATCAGGTCGTCCAGGGTGACCGCGGCCGGCAGCGGCGGCAGCCACACCTGGTGCACCGGCCGGCCGACGCCGTGCAGCCGGCCCACCGCCACCTGGGACTCGCTCGGGTCCGGTGGCGGCGGTGACGGCCGGTGGCGGCAGCGCGGCGGCCGGCCCGCGCAGGTCGAAGTCGACCACGTCGACCGGTCCGGCGTCGGCGTCCGGGCCGGCGCTGGCGTACGGGGCGGACACGTGCGCCACCCGGAACCGGCGGTAGATCGACTCGTCCACCTTCAGGTACGCCGAGCCGGGGATCGCCGGCAGCCGGTACGCGTCGGTGGTGCCGATCACCGTGCGGCTCTCCGCCGCGCTGAAGGTACGCAGGCAGATCCGGTACGACAGGTGCGAGTCCAGGCCGCGCAGCCGACCCTCCTCCAGCCGCTGGGTGGCCAGCAGCAGGTGCATGCCCAGGCTCCGGCCGACCCGGCCGATCTGGACGAACAGGTCCACCAGGTCCGGCCGGCGTGACAGCAGCTCGCCGAACTCGTCCACGATGATCAGCAGGTACGGCAGCGGCGGCAGCGGCCGGCCCTGCGCGTCGCTCCCCCCGGCGGCGTGCCGGAGCTGGTACTCGCGTACCGAGTCGATGTTGCCGGCCGCCCGCAGCAGCCGCTGCCGGCGCTGCTGTTCGCCCTGCAGGGCCAGCTTCATCCGGTCGACCAGGGCCAGGTCGTCGGCGAGGTTGGTGATCAGCCCGGCGACGTGCGGCAGCTCCACCAGGTTGGCGAAGGTGGCGCCGCCCTTGAAGTCCACCAGTACCAGGCTGAGCAGGTCCGGTGAGTGGGTCAGCGCGAGCGCGGTGACCAGGGTACGCATCAGCTCGCTCTTGCCCGACCCGGTCGCGCCGACGACCAGTCCGTGCGGGCCGGAGCCGCCCTGCGCCGACTCCTTCATGTCCAGCACCACCGGCTCCGCGTCGGCGTCGGTGCCGATCGGGATGCGCAGCACCCGGTCGGTGTCCGGGGTGATCCAGCCGGCCGTGACGTCCACCGTGCGCAGGTCGTCCCCGGCCAGCAGCATGCCGGTCAGTGACGTGGTGCGCTCCAGCGCCCGGTCGGGTTCGTCGCCCAGTTGCAGCGGGGCGAGCCGGCGGGCGATCTGCTCGGCCAGGCCGGCGTCCACCCGGTCCACGCCGGCCGTGCCACCGGGCGCGCTGACCAGATCGGTACGCCCCTCGGCGCGAAGGGTGCCGGCACTGTCCACTTTGAGCCGCACGTCCACCCGGCCCGGTTCGGCGGACTCCCGGTCGGACAGGAACACCAGGGTGAGGCCCAACTGCGGGCCGGCCGCGTCGAGCAGCTCACGCAGTTGGACGGAGTGACCGAAGTCGCCGGTCGGGTCGAAGCCGGCGAACACCGCGATCAGCCGCTGTTGGACGGGGGTACCGCGGCGGTCGAAGCCGATCTGGCCGCGCCGGGCGGCGGCCAGCTCCTGCCGGTACAGCACCTGCTTGGCGAGGAAGTCGGTGAGCTCCCCGATCTGCACGGCGACCAGCGGCACCGGCCCGGCCCGGCCGACCGAGTCCGGTTCGGCGGTGTGCGGCAGCCACTTCGCCCAGTGCAGGTCGGCCGCGCCGGCGCTGTCCACGGCGAGCAGCACGTCACCCGGCGCGTGCAGTACCGCCACCTGGCACAGCAGCGCGTTGACCAGTCCCCGGGCCACCTGCGCCGGGCCGACGACGCTGAGTACCCCGCACTCGCCGAGGTTGACCGTGACCGGCTGCCGGTCCACCCGGCCGAACCGGGCGATCAGCCGCCGGGCCGCACGCAGCGATACCGCGTCGTAGTCGACCAGCGGGTCCAGCCGGTTGTTGAGCTGCAACGGGGTGGCCAGCTCGGCCTCGCCGATGCCCAGCCGGACGGTGAGGAAGTCGGCGTCGGCCTGGCGGCGTTCCCACACCCGGGTCCGGGTCCGGGCGATCGCCCACAGCCGCGGCGGCGACGGGTGCGTCCAGGCCGCCAGCAGCCGTTGGTGGGCGGCGACCCGACGGGCGTGGGCGCGGGTCTGCGCCAGGTGGCGGCGGTAGCGCTGGCGTTTGCGGCGCAGGGTCCGCCGGGCGGCGCGGCGGATCTGCCACTGCATGCCCATCGTCGCGCCGATCGAGCCGACCACGAACAGGATGCCGATCACCACCAGCAGGGGCCGGCCGAAGGTGATCAGGTAGACCGACATGCCGATGCTGCCGAGCAGTGGCAGCAGGATCATCATCCAGGTACCGGCGGTGTTCGGCTCCGGCACGTCCGGCGGAGCCGGCAGCACGACCGGGCCACCCGGTACCTCGGGCGGGCTGAGTCGGGCCGGCCGGTGGAACAGCACCCGCGACATGGGCGCACCCCCTTTCTGCTACGGCTGCCGGTTACGGCGCCACGGCTGGCTGGTACGGCGTGGACGCCGGCTCGGGCAGGTCCGCCGGGCGCAGGGTGGTCAGTTCGGCGTCGTCGTCGGCCGGCTCCCGCATCACCCGGCTGGCGTGCCGTTCGGTCATGGTCTGGAACACCTGCCGGGCGAACCGGCCGTTGCCGAAGCCCTCGCCGCGGTCGGCCAGGGTGAAGAACTCGGCCAGCGCGGACTGCGCCGCCGGGGTGAGTTCGTAGCGGTGCTCGGCGCACTGCCGGGCGACGATGCGGACCAGTTCGTCGGTGGAGTAGTCGTCGAAGTAGAGGGTGCGGGTGAACCGGGATGCCAGGCCCGGGTTGGCGGTGATGAACCGGGCCATCTCGTCGGGGTACCCGGCGACGATGACGACGATCTCCTCCCGGTGGTCCTCCATCAGCTTGACCAGGGTGGCGATCGCCTCGTGCCCGAAGTCGCTGCCGTACCCCTCGGGGACCAGCGCGTACGCCTCGTCGATGAAGAGCACCCCGCCCAGCGCCCGGCGGAACGCCGCCTGGGTACGCGGCGCGGTGTGCCCGACGTACTCGCCGACCAGCGTGGACCGGTCCACCTCGACCAGGTGTCCGGTGGTCAGGATGCCCAGCGCCGCCAGGATCTGGCCGTAGGCGCGGGCGACGGTGGTCTTGCCGGTACCGGGGTTGCCGGCGAACACCAGGTGCCGGGAGAGCGGCGGGGGTGGCAGCCCGGCCGCACGTCGCCGGGCCACCATCCGCATCAGGTCGACGAGCATGCCCACGTCCTGCTTCACCCGGTGCAGTCCGACCAGCGCCTGCAACCCGGCGAGCAGTTCGTCCAGGGGCACCGGGGCGGCCGGGTCGGGCCCGCCCGGGAGCTGCCCGGTCACCTGCGGCAGGCCGCCGGCGGGTACTCCCCGCCCGGTGTCGACGGGCATCGTGGCGGTGCGTACGCCCTCGCTGCGGCAGCCGTCGAAGGTGGCCGCCGCGTCGTCGGCCAGCGCCAGGTCCTCGTCGGTGTCGTGCACGTGGCACCGGGTGAACGCCGGGTCGGCGGCGGCGCCGACGTAGAGCGCCGGGAACTGGGTACCGGACACCTCGCAGTCGGTGTACCGGCCACCGCCGCCGGCCGCCACGAAGATGCCGTTCTTGCGGCAGTCCCGGATCCGCACGGCGCGGACCCGGGGCCGGGCGGCGGTCCACACCACCAGCCCGGAGCCGCCGATGTCGGTGATCCGCAGACCGTCCAGCACCGGGTCGGCGTGTCGGTCGACGAAGACGCCGACCGCCGCGCAGCCGCTCACCTCGCCGCCGTCCAGCACCGCGCAGGCGTGTGCGGCGACCTCGATGCCGGTGTCCCGGGCGTCGCGGACCACGCAGTCGGCCAGCAGCGGCCGGTGCGGGGTGTCCACCCGGACGCCGACCGCGCAGCCGGCCACGGTGACCCCGCAAAGCCGCCCGTCGGCCAGTTCGTCGAGGAGCATCCCGGTCAGTCCGGACCTGGTGACGCTGCCACCGTGCAGGCGCAGCACCGCCCGGCCGGTGGCGTGGACGCCGTGCTCGGCGGTATCGGCCACGGCGCAGCGCAGCAGCGCCAACTGGGCCGTGCCGGTGGCGTACACCCCGGTCCGGGTGCTGCCGGCGACCTGGCAGTTGGCCAGTACCGCGCGGGCCGCGTCGGCCAGGTACACCCCGCCCGCCCCGGCCTGCTCCACCCGCAGCCCGTCGGCGTGCGCGGCGCTGTCCCCGCGCAGCGCCAGCCCGGTACCGCCGGGTCGGCTGATCCGACCGCCGGTGACGGTGAGCCGGGCATGCCCGTCGGCGGCGATGCCGGCCGCGCCGGTTTCGCCGATTTCGCACTCGCGCACGGTGACCCGGCCGTCCCCGACCACCACCAGCCCGGCACCGGCGGACCGGGTGATCCGGGTGTCGGTGACCAGCACGCCGTCGGTGTCCGGCCGGGCCGGACCGCTGCCGTGGCTGGGCTTGCCGTGGCTGGGCTTGCCGTGGCTGGGCTTGCCGTGGCCCGGCTGGTCGGGAGTCGGCTTGTCGTGGACAGCCGGGACGGCGGGTTCGGCCGGGTCGGTGGGGAGCAGCGGCAGCGGGTCCACCCAGGAGGGTTCCGGCCCGCTGCCGGTCACCCGGATCCCGTCGCCGCCCTCGACGATGTCGCAGCCGTGCACCCGGGCCCGGGCCCGGTCGGACACCAGCAGGCCGGCGTCCGCGCAGCCGGTCAGCGTGCAGTCGCGCAGCACCGCGCCGGCCGTGTCGGCCAGCCGCAGCCCGACGCCGCCGATCCGGCGCAGCCGGGTACCGGTGAGAGCGAGGACGGCCGCGCCGACCGCCACCACACCGTCGCCGTCCGTCGCGTCGAGGACGCACCCGTCCAGTTCGGCACGGGCCTCGTCGCGCACGTACACGGCGGCCGGCGTGGCCCCGGTGACAGTGCACCGGGTCAGCGTCAGCCGGCCCGGCCCGCCCACCTCGGCCCGCCCGCCGACCAGCGCACAATCCACCAGGGTCAGGTCGCCGCCGGTCACCGACACGGCGGCTTCCCCCGGCCGGCCGGGGTGCAGGGTGATCCCGCGCAGCGTCACCGTCCCGGCGCGCACCAGGATCGCCGGGCCGTCGCCGCCGCGCAGCGTCACCGACCCGGTCCCGTCCTCGGCGACGATCTGGACCGACCCGTCCAGCACCAGGCTTTCGGCGTACCCGCCGCCGGCCACGGCGACGCAGCCGGTCGGGTCACCGGCCCGGACGGCCGCGGCGATGCTGCGGTGCCGACCCCAGCCGCGGGCCGACACCCGCTCGGTGGCGGTGGGCACGGTGTCCGTGTGCCGCATGGCGTACCCCTCCGATCGGGTCACGGCGAGCAGCTGACCTTGAGTTGGGCCAGCGCCAGCATCGCGCCCGGGTACCCGGGTACGCCCCGGTTGCCCAGCCGCACGGCCAGTTCCTCGCCGTTCAACGGGAAGCTGCCGGCGCTGTGCCAACGGCCGGGGCGGTCGGTCTGGTTGACGACGAAGGTGGCGTACGCGGTACCGGACCGCCCGGCGAGCACCTGGTAGCTGGCGGAGCTGGCGGCCGCGTCGCCGGCCCGGGGACCGACCGGCAGGTACACCAGGATCTCGCAGCTACCCAGCGTCGGGTCGGGCCGGAACCACCACAGCGCCGCCACCCCGGTGTCGTCCCTGCCGGCGTCCCCGCTCAGCGGCACCGACTCGAAGGTGCCGTGGCAGCCGTCCCCGGCCCAGCCGCCGGTCGGCACCGTGTACCACCGCCCGTCCCGGCCGCTCACCTGGAACCCGGCCCGCTCGGTACCGGCGCAGTCCCAGCCGGCGACGGCGGCGAGCCCGCTCCCGGTGGCGGGCGGCGCGGCGGCGCCGCTGCCGGCCGGCCGGGGCCGGATCACCCCCCAGACCACCCCGACCAGCAGCACCAGCAGCACGCTCAGCACGGCGACGGCGCCGACGGCGGCCGGATGGGTACCGGCCCGGTCGTTGCCCGGCCGGGCCCGGGCCTGGTCCACGAACGCCCGGGCGAACGCCCGCCGTGGCGGATCCTCCGGTGGCACGGTGGCGGTGCTCATGCGGCCGGCCACCGGCGCGACCCGACGTGGCCGAGTTCGATGGCGATGCGGGTCAGCTCGGCCTTGTTGCCGGCGTTGAGCTTGGCCCGGATCCGTTTGGTGTACGTGTTCACGGTCGCCTCGGTGAGCCCCAGCCGGCGCGCGATCTGCGCGTGGGTGAGCCCGTCGGCGATACCGCGCAGGGTCTGCACCTCGCGCGGGGACAGCCCCATGGTGTCGTCGTCGGCTCCCCGGGCCAGGTCCCGGCTGAACCGGTCGGCGAGGTCGGGGCAGACGTACAGGCCGCCGCTGGCCACCGCGGCCAGCGCCGTGGTGACCACGCAGACCGCCGAGCGCGGGGTGAGGTAGCCGCGCGCACCCGCCCGGATCATGGTGGCCAGCGACGGCGGCGCCGACCAGCTCGAGCTGACCACCGCCCGGCGCCGGCCGACAGCCGCCTCGGCGGCCCGCAGCGCCGGTGCGTCATCGGCGTCCGGCAGGCCGAGCAGCAGCACGTCATACCCGGCCGCCGGGTCCAGTTCGGACAGCCGGTCGGCGGTGGCGACGACGCTGAGCGCGGCGGACTCGGAGATGACCTTCTCCAGCCCGGCCCGGATCACCGGATGGTCCTCGACGATGGCCACCGTGTACGGCGGCGCGGCGGGCGCGGTCAGGGCGGGCATCAGACCTCCCGGTCGGCGGTAGCGGCGTCCGGCACGGCGGCCGGCCGGGCGAACTGGTGCAGCCGGGCGACCACCAGCAGCGCGGTGAACCCGACCACGACCACAGCCACCACGACGGCCACCACCCGGATCGCCCGACCCGGATCGGCTCGGCCGGCGCGGGCCGGGGTGGCCGCGTCGGGTACCTCGCCGGGGATGGTGGCGGTGACGGCGGCGGCGGTGTCGACCGAACCCCAGCCGACGGTGGGGGCGGGCCGTTCGCCGCCGGTCAACGCCTGCGCGGTCTGCTCCACCCGGCTGATCACCTGGGCGGCGGTCAGCTCCGGGTGGGCCGCCCGGACCAGTGCGGCCACCCCGGCCACCAGCGCCACCGCGTACCGGGTGCCGTCGCCCACCACCAGCCCGGCCCCGGCGATGCCGAGCGTGGTGACCTGTGCGCCGGGGGCCACCACGTCCACCCCGCCGGCCCGGTAGCCGCCCAGCGGCACGCCGGCCACGTCGCAGCCGCCGACCCGCAGGCTGGCCCGCTCGGCCTGCCCGACCGTCGAGTCGGTGGCCGGCGCAGGCCCGGTGGGCGCGCCGGTCACCACCACCACGCCGTGCCCGGCGGCGGCCACGATCGCGGCGGCGACCCGGTCGTCCCGGGTGTCCACAGTGGAGCCGAGGGCGACCACCCCGGCGCCGGCCGCGACCGCGGCGGCGACACCGGCGGCGGCGTCGTCCGGCCGGGCCGCTCCGGCGCCGGTCACCACCCGGACCGGCAGCACCCGGGCGCCCGGCGCGACCCCGGTCAGGTCACTGGCGGCGCCGGGCTGGGCCACGATCAGGGCCGCCATCGCGGTACCGGTCCCCTGGCAGTCGACGTCGCCGCGGCCGCTGCCGGCGACGATGTCGGTACCGGCGGCCACCTGCCCGGACAGCTCCGCCAGGCTGGCGTCCACTCCGGAGTCGACCACCGCCACCAACTGCCCGTCCCCCCGGGTACGGGTCCAGGCATGCTCCGGCGCCATCCGCAGCTGTGCCCACCGGTTGGCGGCCGGGCCGCCGGTGGCGGTGCCGGCGCAGCCGGCCGCGGGCGGGGCCGGTGCCGCGCCGGTCGCCGGTCGCGCGCGCCGGTCGCGGGTGCGGCCGGCGTCGGGCCGGCCGTCGTCGTGGTGCCGGGCGGGGTGCCGAGGACCACCCCGGTACCTGCCGCGTCCCACGGCAGCAGCAGTACCCAGCCGGCGCGCAGCTGTGTCCGGTCGGTCAACCGGTTGCCGTCCGGCTGGATCCGGCCGGAGTTGAGGCGGTACAACTCGTCGGCCCGGGCGGCGTCGCCGAGCAGCCGGGCGGCGAGCCCGGCCAGCGGGTCGGCAGCGGCGGTGTCGGCCGCCTGCACCACGTAGTACTTGACCGGCTCCCCGGTCGCGGCGGCGGCCAGCCCCGGCCCGGCCACCAGCGCCGCCACGACCAGCGCCGCGAACGCCGCCACCAGCGCGGTAACCCGATGCGGTGACATCGCACCTCCCGTCCGACCCGATCGAAGACACCGGGAGAACGGACGCGGACGGCCCCCGGTTCACGGGACGGGCGGAATCTTTTCGCCCCGGACCGTGAACCCGCCCGGGGCGGCGTACGTCTTCCGGGCGTACATCCGTGACAGCGCTGGGAGGCGACATGCAGCCGACACCGAGCCGGGGAATGCAGGACCTGATGGACCTGGCCCGCACCATGCGGGAGCAGTTGCTGGCGGCCCGGGACACCCTTTCCGGCACGCTGGTCACCGGTTCGGCGGACGGGCTGGTCACCGTTTCGATGACGGCCGGTGGCGAGTTCCAGGCGGTCGGCATCGACCCGTCGGTGATCGACCCGGCCCAGCCGCAACGCCTGGAGCGCCTGGTACTGGCGGCCCTGCGGGACGCGGCGGCTGCTGTCCAGACGGTGAGCGAGGAGCGGTTCGGTTCGATGGCCGAGACGCTGAACGCGAAACGGTCCTGACGCACAGGCATCGTAGGATCGCCGCCGGCCGGCCGGCCGGGCTCGGGATCGACGGGTCGGCGGTTGGCTTTGGCAGTTGGCACAGACGGGCGGAGGAGCCGGGTGGCACGCGCGGGACGCTGGTGGGCGGCACTGACCGGGGCGCTGGCCCGTACCAACGGGGTGACCAGGGTGGTGACGTCGGTGGTACTGCTCGCACTGGTGGCGCTCGGGCTGGTCGCCGTCAACACCGCGCGGGACGATGACGACCGGCCGGTCGCGGTGCCGGCGTCGGCGTTGACCGCCATTCTCGAAGCCGCGACGGCCTGCCCGACGCAGACCGCGCCCCGGCTGGCGGCACAGGTGATGGAGGCGTCCGGATTCGACCCGAAGGCCGGTACCCGTCGTGGCGAGCGGCAGCGGCATCGCCGCCCTGACCGACGCCGCCTGGCAGCAGTGGGCGCCGTGGCCGGACGCCAGCCGCAGCGACGCGCGGGCGAGCATCCTGGCGCTGGCGCACGACATGTGTGACCTGGTCGGCCGGGTGCGGGTGGCCGCGCTGCCGGGCGATCCGTGGCGGCTGTCGCTGGCCGCGTACCGGGCCGGACTGGACGCGGTCACCGCCGCCCGGGGGGTACCCGACCAGGCGACCGACTACGTCTCCGAGGTCGCCGGCTATGCCCGCTGGTACTCCTCCTCCGACCAGTTCACCTCGGCCACCTCGGTGCAGGCGGCGGGCTCGCCCGCAGCGGCGGCGGCGGCCGCCCCGGTGGCGGTGCCGGACGGCTACGTCGGCGCGGTGGTCGCCGCCGGCCAGGTGTGCGCCGACGTGCCACCGGCCCGGGTGGCGGCGGTGTTGATGGCCGCGTCCGGGTTCAACCCGAACCTGCTGGGCCCCGACGGAGCCGAGGGCATCGCCGGGTTCCGGCCGGAGCTGTGGACCCGCTACGCCGGCTCGGCCTCGGCCAGCCCGTGGGATCCCGCCAGTGCCGTCCCGGCGCTCGGTCGGGCGCTGTGCGACCTGTTCGGCACGGTGGCGCCACCGGCCGGTGGGGACCGGTTCCTCACCGCCCTGGTCGCGTTCGAGCGCGGGCTGACCGCGGTCGGCGACGGCACCGCCGATCCGGCCGGCACCCTGGTCCGCCAACTCGCCGTGCAGATGGGGTCCTATGTGGACTACTACGCCGGGGACGCGCGGCTGCACCCCGCGAACGGCGGCACGCCGGGGACCAGCGCGAACCCGGCCGGCGGCGGCAACGGCGGTGGTGGGGGTGGCAACGGCGGCGGTGGTGGTGTGGAGGTGGTGGCAACGGTGGCGGTGGCAACGGTGGCGGCGGCGGTGGTGGCGGCGGGTCACAGGGCGGGGCGAACACGCCCGGTCAGCCGACCCCGGCCGCGCCGGCCACCAGCAGCACGCCGAAGAACGGCCTGATGGGCCGGGCGTCGGGCAGGTGTCTCAGCTCCGCCGACGGCCACGACGGCACCCGGCTGGAGATCTGGGCCTGCGACGGCACCGCCTCGCAGCGCTGGACCGTGCAGGGTTCCACGCTGCGCTCGCAGGGGCTGTGCATGGACGCCGCCGACGCGGGTACCGGCAACGGCACCCCGGTGCAGCTCGCCAACTGCAGCGGCAACCCGGCGCAGCAGTTCACCCTGCGCTCGGACGGTTCGATCTACAGCTCGTACGCCGACCGGTGCCTGGACGTCGTCGACTTCGGTACCGGCAACGGCGCCAAGCTGCAGTTGTGGGACTGCGCGGGCACCACCAACCAGTCCTGGTCGCGGCGGTGACGGCAGCAGTGACACACGGCTGAATTGGAATGGTTACCTGAGTGGATCACGCACGTATGCCGGACGCCGCAAGGGACACGTTAGAGTGACAGGCACCTGACCATGAAGGGCGTCCTGCCCTGCCGTTCGGAGCCGCACTGGTGCAAGAGGACGTGTACCTGCCGGCCGGCCCAGCCGCCGTGCCGGACCGCTACGCACCGGAACCGGCACTGCGCGAGCTGTACCTGGCCCATGGTGCGGCGCTGCTCGGCTACCTCGTCCGGCTCACCGACGGCGACCGGCACCGGGCCGAGGACATCCTGCAGGAGACCCTGGTCCGCGCCTGGCGGCACCCGGACGCACGCGGCGACGCGGGCGGCTGGAGCCGGCCGTGGCTGCTGGCGGTGGCCCGACGCATCGCCATCGACCAGGTACGGGCGGCCCGCGCCCGACCGTCCGAAGTGGGCGACGAGCGGCTGGCGGAGCGGCCGGTGGCCGAGGACCGGTTCGACCGGCTGATCGACCGGGCCGAGGTCCGGGCAGCCCTGCTCACCCTGCCGGTACGCCTGCGTGAGGTGCTGGTGGAGGTGTACTTCCGGCAGCGCACGGTGGCCGAGACGGCGGCGGCGCTGGGCATCCCGGAGGGCACCGTCAAGTCCCGCACCTACCACGCGATGCGCGCGCTGCGTCAGGAACTGCTGGACCGGGGCTTCCTCGGCGGGTGACGCGGCCTCACCGGGTGACGCGGCCTCACCGGGTGACGCGGTCTCGGCGGGTGACGCGGGCTCGGCGGCTGGCTCAGGAGCCGGGGCTGACCCGGACGGTCAGCACCACCGTCCCGTCGGCGCTGGTGATGCTGAAGAAGGCGAGCTGCTGTGCCGGGGCGGGCACCTCGGCGGTGACCGTCATCGACTGGTGCGCGCCGACCCACTGGGTGGCCACCAGGCTGGTGCCGTCCACGGTGACCGCGAAGAGCTGGTACTGGGTGCCCGGGACGAGGCCGCGTACGGTCGCGGTGACCGTGCTGTGGTCGCCCTTGGCCGTCACGGTGATGCTGGCGTCGGCGCCCGCGGAACTGTTGCTGGCGGTACCGGCCAGGGTGACCGGGGTGGGGGAGACGGACGCCTGCAGCCATGCGCCGATGCCCACGCCGACCAGCAACGCCACCGCCACCACGATCAGCAGCCCTCTGATCCGCCCGGCGCGTCGGCGTTGACCGGGGGTGGTCGACCCGCCGGGACGTCCCGGCGGCCGGCTGCCCGCTGAGCGGTCCGTCCCGGCCGGCGCCCTGCCCGGGGACTGCGGGGGATCGTCCCCATCGTCCACATCGGACACGTCAGCCGGTTGCCCGCCGCCGGTAGGCACGGCACCGCCGCCGGTAGGCACAGCACCGCCGCCGGTCGGCACAGTACCGGCAGCGGTCGGCACAGTACCGGCAGCGGTCGGGGCGTCGGGCGCGGTCCGCGGAGTGGGCGAGGGTCGGCGCGGAGCGGGCGCGGCCGGTGCGGGCCTACCGAGATCGTCGGCGAGCGCGGCCAGGTCGGCGGTGGACAGTTCGGAGAAGAGCGCCGGTACATCGCAGAGTTCAGCCATTTCCCGTTGGCACTCGGGGCACCGGGCGAGATGGTCCTGGACTGCGCGGTCCTGCGCTGCGGGGAGGGCGCCGAGAACGTAGGCACCGAGATCGAACCGAACGTGCCGGTCCCGGTCCGTCAATCGCTCCATGCCCTCACCTGCGGATGGCCCCACCTGCGGACGCCCCTCACCTGCGCAAACCATAGCATCCACAGCATTTGCGCAGCACCCGTCGACGGGCGTGCGGTCAGGCCGCGCCGTCCCCGGTTCGGGGGACCCGCCGCCGGTACCAGACGAACACCCATGCGGCGAGGACCAGGGCGCAGCCGGCGACGGCGGCGACCACCGGGGCCCGGCCCGGTCCCGCCTGACCCGTCGCGGTGTCGCTGTCGGCCGGCGCGGCGAGGACCGCCGCACCGGGGTCGATCAGTCCCCAGCCGTACCCGGAGTCCGGCCGGGTGGCCGCCCCGACCGGCTGCGCGGTCTGCTCGATGCGCTGCACCACCTGCGCCGCCGACAGTTCCGGCGCTGCGGCCCGGACCAGCGCGGCCACTCCGGCGACGAACGGCACCGCGAAGTCGCTGCCGGAGCCGGCCACCTCACCGGACCCACCGGCGGACAGCGTGACGATGTTCTGACCGGGCGCGACCACGTCGACCGATCCCGGCGGTCCGGTGGAGAGCAACTGGTCGTCGGCGCGCACCGCGGCCACCCGCAGCACCCCGACCAGCGACGTGCTGGCCGGCGCGGTGTTGGCAGCGGCCAGCACCACCACGATGTCCCGGGCCACCGCATCGGCGACGGCGGTGGCGACCACCGGCGCGGACAGATCCACCACAGCCGGCACCATGATGACCCGGGCGCCACTCGACGCGGCCTCGGTGATCGCCAGCGCGGCGTCGCCCGCCGCGATCACTCCGCGGCTCACCCGGGTCTTCACCGGCAGGATGGCGGCCTGCGGGGCGATACCGACCAGGCCGGTGCCGACGCGTGGTTGGGCCACCACGATGCCTGCCGTGGCGGTGCCGTGGCCCGAGCAGTCGATCGGGTCATGTCCCGCGCCGACCAGGTCGAGGCCGGGAACCACCCGCCCGGCGAGGCCCGGAACCTGGGTGTCCACGCCGGTGTCGACGGCCGCGACGACCACCCCGGCGCCCCGGGTCACCGTCCACGCCCGGTCCGGAGCCAGCCGTAGCTGCGCCCAGGGCACACTGCCGAGCGGATGTTCGGCGGGGATGGCGCAGCTCGTGGCGGCCGCCGCGGGTACCGTCGCCGGGCTCGCCGACGGGGCGGCCGCCAACGCGTCCGGCAGGGTACCGACGTGTACCCCGTCACCGGCCGCGTCCCACGGCAGGATCAGCAGCCAGCCGGCGGTCAATCGGGTGGGGTCGCTCAACTGGCCGCCGTCGGGTTGCTCACGGCCGGCGTTGAGCTGGTAGATCTCCGGGTACCGGCGGCCCGAGCCGAGCAGCCGCCCGGCGATGTCCCACAACGATTCCGGCGCACCCTGGAACGACGGCTGCACGACGTAGTACTTCACCACTTCGGCCGGCTCGGCGGTGGCCGACACGGCCGGCGCGCCGAGTACGGCGACGGCGGCCACCAGGGCGGCCAGCATCAGCCGCAGCCAGCGGCGGTCGGGGCGGCCGGGGCGCGGGTCGGGGCGGGGAGCGGTCATTGCCGTGCAGCGTATCCCGCCGACGATCAGGACCCGAGGTGATGCTGACCGCCGGTCCCGGTCCCGGTCCCGGCTGCGACCGGCGCTCGGTGGGAACGGCGCTCCGGCCGCGACCGGCACTCCGGCTGGGACGGGTGTGCCGGCAGCGAGTGCGGCGATCTCGGTTACCGAGGCGTTGCCGCCGGTACAGGCGAAGGCCACCCGGGCGCCCGCGAACCGGCCCGGATCGGCCAGCAGTGCGGCCAGCCCGGCCGCGCCGGCGCCTTCAGCCAGCGTGTGCGCGTGGGTGGCGAGCAGTCGCTGGGCGGTGCCGATCAGCGCGTCGTCGACCAGTACGAAGTCGTGAGACGCTCGCGCAGCAACTCCTGCGGCAGGGCGTAGCCGCGCCCGGTCGCCAGCCCGTCCACCACCGTCCGGCTGGGGCGGCGCACGCAGTGCCCGGCCCGCCAGGACTCGTAGGCGGCCGGGGCGGCGCTCGACTGCACCCCGATCACCTGGCAGGACGGCGCCAGTTCGGCCGCCACCAGGGCAGCCCCGGCGGCCCCGGTGCCACTGCCGATCGGCACCACCACGACGTCCAGATCGGACACCGCCGTGAAGATCTCCAGGTAGGTGGTGCCCACCCCGGCGACCAGTTCGGCGGTGTCGCCCGGACTGATCAGCCGGGCGCCCCGGTCGGCCGCGACCTGCTCGGCGCGGGCCTGGGCGGTCCCCATGTCCGGCCCGGACAGCAGCACGGTGGCGCCGAGCACCCGGACCGCCCGGGTCTTCTCGGCGCTGGAGGGTTCCGGCATCACCACCGTGCACGGGGCGCCGAACTCGCGGCAGGCGTACGCGATGGACTGGGCGTGGTTGCCCGTCGACCAGGTGACCAGGCCGGCCGCCCGTACCTGCGGGGTCAGCGCGGCGAGCAGGGTCAGTCCGCCGCGCACCTTGAACGCGCCGACCGGCTGGACGTTCTCGTGCTTGACGTGGACCCTCGCCCCGACCACGTCGTTCAAGGCAGGGTAGGTCCACAGTGGAGTGACCGGCAGCCGGTCGGCGAGTACACGTTGAGCGGCAAGCACATCAGCGAAAGTGACCACGAGACCATCGTGGCGGCGCGGCAACCCATCGGTCCAATGCCAGCTGCCGGCCCAACCTATCGACCGCATTGATAGGTTGGCGAGGTGCTCGACGTCAACCGCCTACGGGTACTGGCCGCGGTCGCCCGGCACGGCTCGGTCACCGCCGCCGCCCGGGAACTGCGCTACGCCCAGCCCTCGGTCAGCCACCACCTCGCCCGGCTGGAGGCGGAGACCGGCAGCCGCCTCGTGCAACGGGTCGGCCGGGGCATCCGGCTCACCGACGCCGGCCGGGTACTCGCCGCGCGGGCCGAGGAGATCATCGGCCGGCTCGACGCCGCCGAGACCGAGCTCGCCAGCTACACCGGCCTGCGCGCCGGCCGGGTCCGGCTGGCCGCCTTCCCGTCGGCGCTGGGCACCCTGGTTGCCGCCGCCGCGTCCTCGCTGCTGGCCGAGCACCCCCGACTGGAGCTGCGGCTCGCCGAGGCCGAACCGGAGCGGGCCGGCCAACTGCTGCGGGCTGGCGAGGTGGACGTGGCGCTGGTCTTCTCCTACGGCCGCGGCGACGCCGGCACCGACCCGGGTCCGGACGCGCTCCGCCGGGTGCCCCTGCTGAGCGAGCCGACCTACCTGGTCACCCCCGCAGGGCTGGCCGGTGCGACCCTCGCCGACCATGCCGGTACCCGGTGGATCGGCGGGTGCGAGCGGTGCCGCGACCACCTGGTGCGCACCTGCGGGCAGGCCGGGTTCGCGCCGGACATCCGGATCACCACCGACGACTACGTGGCGGTGCAGTCGCTGGTCGCGGCGGGGCTCGGGGTGGCCACCCTGCCGGCCCTGGCGCTGGCCGCCCAGCGGCGCCCCGGCCTGCGTACCCGGCGGGTACCCGGCATGCAGCGGCGGGTGTACGCCCTGCTGCACGGCCAGCCGCCGGACCCGCCGGCCACCACGGCGCTACTCGCCCACCTGGTCACCGCCGCGCGCAGCGTCCTGAAACAGGACCGGCGTCCCGCCCTCGACCGCAGCGGTCAGTAGACCACCCTGGAAGGTGGCGTCCTGCCCCTTGCGATTGCAGCGCCACGGGCGGTGTCTACGCTCGGCCAGGGTGGTGATCTCCGTCCGTCCCACCGCGGCCTTCGACAGGAGCAACTATGAAGCAGGTCCCGCTCGGCGCCACCACGACCCAGGTGCCCAACATCGTCCTCGGGCTCATGCGGATCGCAGCCCTGGACGACGAGAGCATCCGTGGCCTGGTCGGCGCGGCGCGTGACGCCGGCATTGACTTCTTCGACCACGCCGACGTGTACGGCCCTGGCCTGCACACCTGCGAGCGCCGGTTCGCCGAGGCGTTGCAGCTCAGCCCGTCCGAACGCGAGTCGGTCACTCTGCAGACCAAAGCCGGCATCGTCAAGGACGGCCGGTACTTCGACTTCTCCTACCAGCACCTGATCGACTCGGTCGAAGGATCGCTGCGCGCGCTGAACACCGACTACCTCGATGTCCTGTTGCTGCACCGTCCCGATGCGCTGGTCGAGCCGGACGAGGTGGCGCGCGCCTTCGACGAGTTGGAGACCTCCGGCAAGGTCCGCGGGTTCGGCGTGTCCAACCACACTCCGCGGCAGATCGACCTGCTGCGCAAGTCGGTGCGGCAGCCGATTGTGGCCAACCAGCTGCAACTGTCGATCACGCATGCGCCGATCGTCGCTCAGGGAGTCTCGGCGAACATGGTCGGCCTGGACCAGTCGGTCACGCTCGACGGCGGCGGCATGGTCGACTACTGCCGACTGCACGACATCACCGTCCAGGCCTGGTCGCCGTTCCAGGCGGGCTTCTTCACCGGCGTCTTCCTCGGCTCGCCGGATTACCCGGAGCTGAACCAGGTCATCGACCGGCTGGCCGCCAAGTATGACGTGACGCCGATCGCCATCGCGACCGCCTGGATCACCCGGCACCCGGCCGGCATGCAGGTGGTCCTGGGTACCACGAACCCGGGGCGGGTCACCGACGCGGCAGCCGGTTCGGACCTGCCGCTGGACCGGGCCGAGTGGTACGAACTGTTCCGCGCCGCCGGATACCGCGTGCCGTAGTCGCCGCGCTGCGGCCGCTGACGGAGGGAGGAATACCCGATGGGCGAGTTCTGCGGATCTCCTCCAGAGCTGATGGTGCCTTCCCGTCACATCGCGCGGGTTCTGGCGTTCGTATGTCCTGCGGGCCGGCAGGCTATCCGGGCGGTACCGACCAGTCGACGCCGGCCCGCCGGAGACGTTCGGCTGCCTGTGCGCGCAGCGTGTCGCCGGGCACCGAATCGCCGTACAGGGCGAACTCGCGGGCGTTGTAGGCGGCCATCCACAAGCTGGCAGCCCACGCAATCTCCCGCTCCACGGCCGTGAACACCCGCCCCCGTACGTCCTGGTATGCCCGCAGGAACGCCTCGGAGCTTTCGACCGGCGCCAGGATCGGCGGCCCATCACTGCTGAACGCCCCACTGGCCGCTCCCACCAAGGCGGCCTCCGGCAGCCACGCCAGACTGTCCCAGTCGTGCACCGCCCACAGCTGTTGTCCGTGCCACCGCAGGTTCTGCGCCTCGAAATCGGCATGGCCCAGCACGCACGGCAGCCCGCCGGCCCGAATCCGCCGGCCGGTCCGCTCGGCCACCGCAACGACAGCCTCGGGCACCTCGCTCTGATCCCGGCTGTCCAACACCTCCATCGTCGGCCACACCCCGCGGCCGGTGTGGTCCCACGCCACCCACGGCGGGTTCGGCAGCGGTGGCGCGACGGTCACCTCCGCAAGCTCCGCCATCAGCCGGGCGAACACCGTCGCGCAGCGCACGGCAACCGCGGGGGAATCGCCGTGGATCGCCTCGCCGCCGGGCCGGAACTGCTCGGCGTGCACCGCCAGGGAACCTACCTCGGTCACCGGCGTCAACGGCCGAGGACAAGCAAACCCACGCTCGGCCACGTAGGCCTGCGCCGCGACGCACGATTGCGCCCGGCCCGCATCGGCACGCGCCTTGACCACCACCTCCGCGCCGCCGGCCAACCGCAGCCCGAACACCATCGAGACCGCGTGCCGCTGGAACAGCAGGTCGACCGGCTCGCCACCCAGATTGCCCAGACACCAGGCCGGTAGCCAATCGGGCAGATCATTCACTGACACAGCTACGACTATGCCACCGCACCCGTATTCGACCGGGCGCGCGTCGAACAGGACGGGTTGGCTGGTGCCGCCGGCTTCGCCAGACACGCGCGGCAGTTCACCAGTGCCGGTGAGCGGGCCAGAATCGCGGTCGGCAAAGCTCAAAGGGCTGACGGCGCGGCGGGGCCACTGGCGACCAGCGGCCCCGCCGTGAGCCGGTCAGGGCTCCTGGACGTTGCACAGGTTGAGGTAGGTGCTGGCCACGCTGAAGTACGTGTCGGCGATACCGAAGGCCCAGTTCGCGTTCTGGTAGTCGCCCTGCGCCCGGTACTCGCGACCGATGCCCACGTAGACGGTGCCGAGCCCGTACCAGTAGCTGAAGAGCGAGCTCGGGTAGCAGACCGAGTTCACCTGGTGCCCAGCGGCCGGCGTGGCGGCCTGCGCGCTGGTGGCGGTCAGTCCGAGACCGCCGACGGCGAGGGCCGTGACAAGGCCGGCTCCGTACAGCAACCTTCTGATTCTCATTGCTTCTCCTTCGGGTCGTTGTTGCTACCCGATAGGTGTTCCATCCCGTTCCCACCGCGTTCCACCGGGCGTACTTTCGCAGCCCAGTGGGGCGTCAGGGGGTGAGTGCGGTAAGGAGACGGTCGATATCGGTGTCGTTGGTGTAGTGGTAGACGCTGGCGCGGACGGCGCCGCCGGTGTCGCGCAGACCCATCGCCGTGAAGTACTCGTAGGCGTAGTAGTCACCCGCGAAGACGCAGACGCCCCGGTCACCGAGGGCCTCGGCGGTGGCATGCGGGTGCTGGTTGCCGATGCGGAACGCGACGGTCGGCGCCCGGTCGGCCGGCGCCGGGAGCAGCCGGCAGCCCGGGATCTCGCTGAGCCCGGCGACCAGGCGGTCGAAGACGGTGATCTCGTGGTCCCGGGCGGCGGTCAGCCCGGCCACCACCCGATCGCGCCGCGACCCGGTCACCGGCCCGGCCAACGTGCCGAGATGCTCGACCGCCGCGTGGACTCCGGCCAGCAGTTCGAAGCTGGGGGTACCGTGCTCGAAGCGCTCGGGTACCGCGTCGGGCGACGGGATCAACTTGGCCGGGTGCAGTGACTCCAGCAGCGCCGGGTCGGCCACCAGCGCCGCCAGGTGCGGGCCGGACCACTTGTAGCTGCTGGTCACGTAGAAGTCGCAGCCCAGCGCTGTGACATCGGTGGGGGTGTGCGGAGTGGCGTGCACGCCGTCGACGTAGCACAGTGCCCCGGCCGCGTGCGTGAGTGCGGTGATCGCGGGGATGTCCGGGCGGGTACCGATGGCGTTGCTGGCCGCTGTCACCGCGACCAGTCGGGTACGCGGTCCGACCAGGTTGGTGAACGCCTCGACCGGTAGCTCGCCGGTGGCCCGGTCGAACTCGGCGAACCGGACCACTGCCCCGCACCCGGCGGCCGCCTGCACCCACGGGCGCACGTTCGCGTCGTGGTCGAGCCGGGTCACCACCACCTCGTCGCCCGGCTGCCAGCCGGCGGCCAGGGTGCGCGCGAGCTGGTAGGTCAACGAGGTGGCCGACGAGCCGAACACCACGCCGGCCGGCTGTGCACCGAGCAGATCGGCCACCGCCGCCCGAGCCTCTGAGACGATACGTACCGCCCGCCGGCCAGGCTCGAACGCGGTCGACCGGTTGCCCACAGCGTCCGCCGCTGTGTGCCGGATCGCCTCGATCACCGGGGCGGCAACCAGTGTGCCGGCGGCCCCGTCGAGGTGCGCGTAACCCTGCGCCAGTGCCGGATACCCGGCCCGTACCCGGTCGATGTCCAATGTCATGATCCGACGTTACAGCCTGGCCATGATGATCAAGGCCGGTCCAGGGCCGCTCGCACGAGTCCGCGAATTCGCCGATCTGCTCACCCGACGCCGTGGCCGCGACCCCGACGCCTGGATGACCAGAGTCGACGGCGATGACCTGCCTGCCCTGTGGGTGGGCACCGGCGGTGAAGGTGGGGAGAAACTGCAGTTCCCCGACTGTCAACGATCGCCGGTACCGCAACAGGTGTTGCGGTACCGGCGCTGTAGTGTCGATGACCTGGTAGGTCAGGTTACCCCGAGGTTCAGGTAGAAGTGGCCTATCTTGATCGACAGGGAGGCGCCGCCGAAGTGGTGAACGACCAGCGCCAACAGGACGACTACCAAGACGCAGACGACGATCCAGATCAGGGTCCACACGAACCCGGGGATCCCGTAGCGGGTGAGGGCAGCCATTAGGCTCGCCCCCGCACGATCGGCGCTGCGACATGCGATGCCACGCGTGGGCGTGGCGGCTGTCTGTAGCTGCGTCCGATGCTGGTGGACCTCTTCATACGGCCTCCTTTGCTGACCTTCGGCTGATTCCCAAGCGCGGTTCGCATCAAACCGGTCCGCGCGGGAGGCCGATCATTTGGATACCGGTGACGTTGCCCATGGAGATGACACCGAACTTGGAGCTTGCCGGTCCATGCCCGCAACCTGACGATGGACCTGGCCGATCGGGAGTGCTCACCTGCCAGCGGCTTGCGAGCCTGCGGACGGTGATCAGCTCATCGAAGCTGGGCCGGGGTATCACGAGGAAATTTCACGGGGGAACGCGTTGATCGGCGACGCCACGAGCTAGCGGCCCAGGTGGGAGCGGTCGCAGCCGCACGCCGCGGCCATCTGCGCGTTCTGGCCCGCAACAGCCATTGACGGATGTGAGTCGTCACCTTAACGTCCGACGTTGTACGTCTAATGTGTCAACGCTGCGCGTAACTCGGCCACTTCGTGCGCACCTCCAGGTCCGGTGTCCATATTTGCGGACTGCAACGGGCCTGCAACGCGAAGTGCTCGCCATCCGCCGGGTGGTCCGAGGCGGCTGCCGCCGGCTGGTGGTTGCGGACTCAAGCTGAGGCCAGGTTGAAGCTGGCAGCGGCGTCACCTTCGGGGTGATGGTCCACGTGCGAGCTCGGTGCTCCGGTCGTCGACTGCACGGCGATCGACCGGTTCCTTGCCTTGTGCGGCAGCGATTCAGACAGAACATCGAGGAGGAAGCGCACAGATGAACGACGTTCCCGCTCACCCGAAACGCCGTACCGGCGGTCTCGCCAGACTGCTGCTCGGCGGTGCTCTGCGCCGTGGTGGTCGCCGTGTCCTCGGTGGCCATCGCCACCTTCGCCCACGCCGATCTCAACAGCCCGCCCGGGACCACCCTGAAGGCGGCCGCCGAGCGCAGTGGCCGGTACTTCGGCGCCGCCATGGGCGGAGACCGCCTCAGCGACTCGGGCTTCCTCACCATCGCGAACCGCGAGTTCGACATGATGACGGCCGTCAACGAGATGAAGCCCGACGCGACCGAGCCCAACAGCGGCGCAGTTCACCTTCGGCGCCGGCGACGCGATCTACAACTGGGCCGTCCAGCACGGCATGCGGGTCCGTGGCCACACCCTGGCCTGGCACGCCCAGCAGCCGAGGTTCTGGGGGAGCCTCAGCGGCAGCAGCCTGCGCGCCGCGATGATCGAGCACATCAACGGCGTCATGGCCCACTACAAGGGCAAACTCGCCTACTGGGACGTGGTCAACGAGGCCTTCGCCGAGAACGGCAGCCGTCGGTCGTCGAACCTGCAGTCCACCGGTAACGACTGGATCGAGGTGGCGTTCCGGACCGCGCGGGCCGCCGACCCGAGCGTGAAGCTGTGCTACAACGACTACAACATCGAGAACTGGTCGTACGCCAAGACGCAGGGCGTCTACAACATGATCAAGGACTTCAAGTCCCGTGGCGTCCCGATCGACTGCGTCGGCCTGCAGACCCACTTCACCGGCGGCAGCTCGCTTGCCGAGCAACTTCCAGACCACCCTGTCGAGCTTCGCCGCCCTCGGGGTGGACGTGGCGTTGACCGAGGCCGACGTCACCAACGCCTCGGCCAGCCAGTACCAGGGCCTGACCCAGGCATGCGTGAGCGTCCCCCGCTGCGTCGGCATCACGACGTGGGGCATCCGGGACAGCGACTCCTGGCGCGGCAGCGAGAACCCGCTGCTGTTCGACCGCAACAGCAGCCCCAAGGCCGCGTACACCTCCGTCCTCAACGCCCTCAACGCCGCCTCCACCATGGTGCCGGGGACGACGCCGACCAGCACCGCCGCCGAGCACGCCGCCGTCAGCACCCCGTCCAGCGCGCCGCCGAGCACGCCGGTCAGCACCCCGAGCAGCGTGCCGCCGAGCACACCGATCAGCACGCCGCCGGTCACCGGGCAGCCGGGCGCCTGCACCGCGACGTACCGCCTGGTCAACGGCTGGGGCGGTGGCTTCCAGGGCGAGGTCACCGTGGCCAACAACGGACTCCACCACCCTCAACGGCTGGACCGTACGGCTGACGCTGGCCAGCGGGCAGACCATCGCCAAGGTCTGGAACGGCACCAACACCGGCACCAGCGGCGCGGTCAGCGTCCGCAACGTCGCGTACAACGGCTCCCTCGGCGCGAACGCCTCGACCACCTTCGGCTTCCTGGTCAACGGGAGCAGCAACGCGGCGCCCGGCAACATCTCGTGCACCAGCCCCTGACCGACGGCACGAACCAGCTTTTCGCACCACGGCACTGACAGGGCCCGGAGCCACCCGCTCCGGGCCCTGCGCCGTCGTGGCTGGCCGGACGGGCTGACGCCGCCTGCGAGGAGCGCGACTGCCGAACCAGACGGGCCGGTAGAACTTGCCGCTGCGGTGGATGGCCTGGCTGGCCAGGCGCTGGCCCGGCCAACGTGCGGAGGCTCAGCGGGGCAGCCGTCGTTGCGTCCAGTCCACCATGTCCGTTGAGGAGAAACCCGCCACTCCTTCATGGTGAATTTTGTTGACCCGTCCTCATCTTGGCCGATGTAGAGGGAGACCCGTCCTGGTCCGGTGGTGGAGGGCGGACGGGGTGACCGCCGCCGGGAGAGGTCGGGCTCACGCGGTGCGGAGCCCGCCACGGGTCGCGGATGGACGGCTGGCGCAATTGCGTGGCCGCAAATTTACCTATCCGGGCCGGTGTCGTCGGTGTTCGAGGTGAGCGCCATCGCCGCGCGTGCGGGGCTCCGGTCCGATTCGATCAGCGCGCGATACCGGGGACGGAGACTGCCGAAAACGTAGGACGACCAGCGGACCCTGATTCTCATAACCGTTTTTTCTCACCAACTTCGCTCAGTACTACCCATTGCGAGCACGTATCCGGTCGATTACGTTAACGCTCACATAGATGAAGACCTCATTTGCCGAATCGTGCCGGCCATGCCGGCGCACCGCATCAACGGGGTCTTCACGCGCTGGCTCGCGCATTCGACTCCGGCCGGGGAGTCGACCGACGACGTGAGCTGGGCGGGACTCCATTGGAACCTCACGCATCAGAAGGGAACCTTGATGACGCGACTCATCGGGCGTCGTAGGTGGGCCGCGGTATTCGCGGCTGGACTGGCGCTGGCGGCCACCGCCATCGGCCTGCGCATGTCCTCGGCCGAGGCGCTGGAGAATGGCGTAGGCCGTACCCCGCCGCTGGGCTGGAACAGTTGGAACACGTTCGGCTGCAACATCAGCGAGTCGCTGATCAAGTCGATGGCCGACGCGATGGTGTCCTCGGGCATGCGGGACGTGGGCTACCAGTACATCGTGGTGGACGACTGTTGGTTCAACCCGAACCGGGACAGCTCGGGGAACCTGCAGGGCGACCCGACCCGGTTCCCGAGCGGGATGAAGTCACTCGGGGACTATCTGCACGGCAAGGGCCTGAAGTTCGGCCTCTACGAGGCGCCGCTGGACAAGACCTGTGGCCAGTACTTCAACTCCTACCCGGGAGCTACCGGCTCCCAGGGGCACGAGGTCGCCGACGCCCGGCAGTTCGCGGCCTGGGGCGTGGACTACCTCAAGTACGACTGGTGCTCCCCGAACGGGAGCATCAACGACCAGGTGACCACCTTCGCGAAGATGCGTGACGCGCTGGCGTCCAGTGGCCGGCAGATCTTCTTCTCCATCAACCCGAACAGCGTCCACGCCAAGACCGGGCCACAGCGCAACTGGGGCGACGTGTCGAACATGTGGCGTACCACCGAGGACATCCAGCTCACGTGGGAAACCGGGCAGACCAACGGGTACCCGATGGGCATCCAGAACATCGTGAACGTGAACGTGCCACTGACCTCGTACGCCGGTCCGGGGCACTTCAACGATCCGGACATGCTGGAGGTCGGCCGGGGCGGGCTGTCCGACACCGAGCAGCGCAGCCACTTCGCGCTGTGGGCGATGATGGCCTCGCCGCTCATCGCCGGGAACGACCTGCGTTCGATGAGTTCGGCCACCTCGGCCATCCTGAAGAACACCAACCTGCTCGGGATCAACCAGGACTCCCTGGCGTTGCAGGCTTCCCAGGTGTCCAACGACGGTACCCGCCGGGTGCTAGCCAAGCGGCTGGCCAACGGTGACGTCGCGGTGGCCCTGTTCAACCAGGGCGGCTCCACCACCACCGTGTCGACCACGGCGGCGGCGGTGGGTAAGGCGGGCAGCTCGTTCACCCTGCTGGATGCCTGGACCAACGCCACCTCCACCAGCACCGGCACGATCAGCGCCAGCGTCCCCGCGCACGGCACCGTGGTCTACCGGGTCAGCGGCGGCACCAGCGGCACCACCGGCGGCACCACCCCGTCGTCCAGCAGCAGCACCCTGGTCAGCGGCGCGTCCGGCCGCTGCCTGGACGTGCCGAACAGCAACACGGCCAACGGCACCCAGCCGGTCATCTGGGACTGCGGCGGCCAGGCCAACCAGCGCTGGACAGTCAGCGGCCAGACCCTCCAGGCACTCGGCAAGTGCCTGGACGCGCCGCTGAACGCCGCAGCCGGGGCCAAGGTGCAGATCTGGGACTGCAACGGCGGTACCAACCAGCGGTGGACGTTCAACTCCAACGGCACGATCTCGGGGGCGGCCTCCGGGCTGTGCCTGGACGTCAACGGCGCGGCCACCGCCAACGGCACCACGGTCATCCTGTGGACCTGCACGGGAGCCGCCAACCAACGGTGGACCCGTAGCTGATCGGGGCCCGGACGGTACCGCGTCGGGACTCCCGGCGCGGTACCGTCACGCCCGTCCCGCAGGGCATGGCTTTCCGGCCGCCGGCTGGTTAGGGTCGGGGGATCGCGCCGGAAGGTGGGACAAGATGGGGATATCCTCGCTGGCTCCGTACCGGGCCGACCACGTCGGCAGCCTGCTTCGCCCACCGTCGCTGCTGGCGGCCAGGCAGGAACACGCGGCGGGGCGGATCCCAGCCGACGCGCTGCGTGCGGTTGAGGATGAGGCGATCCGTACCGTCGTGGAAATGCAGGAGGAGGTCGGCCTGCAGTCGGCGACGGACGGCGAGTTCCGGCGGACCTCGTGGCACATGGACTTCATCTACCAGCTCGGCGGCGTGCACCGGGCCGACGAGAAGCTGACCGTCGAGTTCTTCAACGACACCGGGACCATCGAGTTCGCTTCGGCCGCGCTACGTATCGACGGCCGCATCACGTTGCCGGAGACCATCTTCGGCGAGGCATTCAGCTTCCTGGCGGGGCAGGTGACGCGGGCGACGCCGAAGCTGACCATCCCGTCGCCGAGCATGGTGCACTACCGGGGCGGCCGGGCGGCCATCGATCCGGCCGTCTACCCCGGGCTCGAGGAGTTCTGGAGCGACCTGTCCGCCGCCTATGCGCAGCAGGTCGCCCGCCTGGGCGCGCTGGGCTGCACCTACCTGCAGCTCGATGACACCAGCCTGGCCTACCTCAACGACCCGCGCCAGCGTGACCTGGTCGCCCGCCAGGGCGGGGACCCGGAGCACCAACATGAGCGCTACATCCGCCAGATCAACGAGGCGCTGCGTGGCCGACCGGAGGGGATGCGGGTCACCACGCACATGTGCCGCGGCAACTTCCGCTCCTCCTGGGCGGCGCAGGGCGGCTACGACTTCGTCGCGGAGGCGTTGTTCAACAGCCTGGAGGTCGACGGGTTCTTTCTGGAATACGACGACCAGCGCTCCGGTGACTTCGCGCCGCTGCGGTTCGTCCCGCCCGGAAAGATGGTGGTACTGGGTCTGGTCACCACCAAGCGGGGTGCGCTGGAGAGCGGAGATGAGCTCAAACGCCGCATCGAGGAGGCGAGCCGGTACGTACCGCTGGAGCAGCTGTGCCTCTCCCCGCAGTGCGGGTTCTCCTCAACTGTGGAGGGCAATTCGCTCAGTTATGACGAGCAGGTCGCCAAGCTCCGCCTCATCGTGGCAACGGCCGAGCAGGTGTGGGGCTGACCCCCGGGGAAGTTTCACGCGCGTGCGGCTCAGTCGAGTGGGCCGGACGGGTTTATCGGCGGCGGCGAACAGGAGTTGACGGCGCTGGCGGCCCGGTACCACGACCGTCGAAATTACAGCGGCTGGGCTGGTCGAACGGCAACTGATTGACAACTGTCAGCGTGGACGTAGGCTGACGACCTCTGTTAGCGGTAACACAGATGAGATAGGCGCGGTCACCCCCGGCCCATCACCACCGTCCGGTGTGGGCCCCGCCGGCCACGCCCGGTGACGGGGTTCGGTGGGCCTGCCGGGTGTAGTCGGGTCGGTCCTGGAAGTGCCGAACCACCCGAAGAGTGCCGGTACTCCGGGTGGAGCTCTGGTCCGGTAGCGGGCAGCAACCAGAAGTCGTCCCCTGAGTTGACTCGGAAAGAGGATTCCATGTATCGAGCAGGTATCAGGAAGTGGCGCCGCGTACTGACGGCGGCACTCGTGGTGGTGGCCGCGGGCGCCGTCACCCTGGCGGTCACGGTGGTGGCCGACCCGGCCCGGGCGGATGTCACCGGCGGGCTGCGCGGGGTCGGCTCGGGTCGGTGCCTGGATGTGCCGAATCAGAGCCAGACCGACGGTACCCTCCTGCAGATCTATGACTGCTGGTCGGGCCCGAACCAGCAGTGGACGTCGACCGCCAGCGGCCAGTTGACCGTCTACGGCAGCAAGTGCCTGGATGTGCCGAACCATGCGCGAAGCGCTGGTACCCGGGTGGCGATCTGGTCCTGTAACGGCGGCACCAACCAGCAGTGGCGGGTGAACTCCGATGGCACGGTGGTCGCGGTGGAGTCCGGGCTGTGTCTGGATGTGACCGGTGCCGGTACGGCCAACGGCACGGCGGTGGAGCTCTGGACCTGCACCGGCGGCAGCAACCAGAAGTGGACCGGCCTGTCCGGCGGTACCCCGACCCCAACCCCGACCGCGACGCCGACCGCGACGCCGACCGGGGGAGGCAACAACTGTGCCCTCCCGTCGACGTACCGCTGGAGTTCGACCGGTCAGTTGGCGAACCCGAAGTCGGGATGGACGTCGCTGAAGGACTTCACCAACGTCGTCTACAACGGCAAGCACCTGGTCTACGCGTCGAACGTGGTGAACGGGTCGTACGGCTCGATGAACTTCACGCCGTTCACGAACTGGTCGGACATGGGCTCGGCCACTCAGAACGGTATGTCTTCGGGCACTGTCGCGCCGACGTTGTTCTACTTCGCGCCGAAGAACATCTGGGTGCTGGCCTACCAGTGGGGTGCCTGGCCGTTCATCTACCGGACCTCGAGCGACCCGACCAACGCCAATGGCTGGTCCTCGCCGCAGGCACTGTTCACCGGCAGCATCTCCGGCTCCGGTACCGGCCCGATCGACCAGACGCTCATCGGTGACGGCACGAACATGTACCTGTTCTTCGCCGGTGACAACGGCAAGATCTACCGGGCGAGCATGCCGATCGGGAACTTCCCGGGCAGCTTCGGCTCGTCGTACACGCAGGTCATGAGCGACTCGACGAACAACCTGTTCGAGGCGGTCCAGGTCTACAAGGTCCAGGGCCAGAACCAGTACCTCATGATCGTCGAGGCGATCGGCAGCCAGGGACGCTACTTCCGGTCGTTCACCTCCTCCAGCCTGAGCGGTTCGTGGACCCCGCAGGCGGCAAGCGAGAGCAACCCGTTCGCGGGCAAGGCCAACAGCGGCGCGAGCTGGACGAACGACATCAGCCACGGTGACCTGGTCCGCAACAACCCGGACCAGACCATGACTGTCGACCCCTGCAACCTGCAACTGCTCTACCAGGGCAAGAACCCCAGCGCCGGCGGCGACTACAACAACCTGCCGTGGCGGCCGGGTCTGCTGACCCTGCAACGCTAATTCGGGTGTCCGGCGGCCTGTGGACACGCCGACTGCCGGACCACACGTCACGGGGATGAGTTCCAGTCGTACCCCGGCTGGGGCTCATCCCCGTGGCACTCCTCCGATGTGTACCCATGCGCCCGGCTCCGGCCACCTCCCGATCTGGGACCGTCAGTCCGGCTCCCCTCTGATCGTGGCGTGAACCTCAGCGGACACGCCGAAGCCCAGCAATCACCGGGCGGTGACGCTGGGCAGCTCGCGGGAGTGGGCCGACGCCGGCTCTACGGTGGTAGGGCCGTGATGCGGCAGGCGGCTCGGTCGGCAAGGGCGACGGGCATGCCTCGCCGTCCACTTCGGCGGCGCTGAGGCTGCGTAACTTTGTAGGCCCCCAGCCCGGGGATGATGTGCCCCGGCGCAGGTAGCCGTCCCAGTGCAGGCCGCCCTCACCCCGGCCCCGGCATGGCTTCTTCCCGGCGGCCGTCGCACGGCTTCGGGGACGCGGTAGAGCGCCCCGCCGTGGTCCAACGCGCGCCGGACCGACGTCGCGTTTCATGGCCGCCCGGCCGTCTCGCCCGGGACCAGGCCGGCAGGGCACGGACATGAGTAGTTGTGCTTCGTCCCCTGGAACCCGAGCGGCTCCCGCGCAGCCGACTCACGTTGCCGGAATCAAGTAGCTCTCCACGGGCCGAAACACGGTCACGGCTGCTAGCCTGACCAGCGTATTAGAACGCATGTACGATTGCTGTAGCGGTCGCTGCGGGTGGCGCCGCGCGTCGACGGGGGAGGAGCGACTTCGTGGCACAGCTGAACGACGTGGCCACCGGGCCGAGGTGGGCGGCCCGCAGCCGCATCAGCGGCCCGGTCGATGTCCGACGGGTGTCGGCTGCGGTCACTGCCCGCGCCGGCTGTCGGCCGGGGGAGGTGCCGCTGGTCGCGTCATCACTGCGGCCGCCCGCCCCGGCGGATCTGCCGCCCCGGCAGCCGCCACCCCGTATCCACTGCTACACCGGCGACGCAGCCGACCTGCCGGCCGTTGCCGCCGGGTCGGACCCCTGGGGCTGGACGCCACGAACCCCGGCCACCGGACGTGGGGACCGGTCGTGACCGGCCGGATACGTCGCCTGGTCGCTGCGGCGCGTGAGCGCCGCTCGCTGGGGCGGTGCGGGTTCGGGATACGTCAGGACTGGCCGGACGGCAGCCACGTCCTCTCCGGCATCTGGCCCAGCTACCACGCCGCCGAGCGGGCCGCCCGCCGCGACCACGCCTACTGGCGACCCGGCCCGCTACGTCCGCTGCGGTGGCGCATCGTCGTGGCCACCCGGTTCGAGGTCCGTACCCACCACCGCCCGGGTCGGTCCTGTCTGGACACGACCTGCCCGACCGGCCCTGTCATCATCGGCCGCGCCGTCCCGGGGCAGGTGCGGTCGTGACAGGTCTTGCCCGCAGGTATCCGGGCGGCGGCGCACTGTGGTTCTCGGCGTGTCGGTCCGTGCCCCGATGACCGTCCTCGTCGGTGGGTGTGGTCACCACCTACGCCGCCACCGGCGTGGTCGGTCTACTGATCGCGTTCGTCGGCCTCCCCGTCGCGCTCCTGGCGGTCACCGTGGGTTGTCTGGCGATGGCCCCGGCACGGCGTCTCTGCCGCGCCACTGTTCACTCTCCCGGCCCGCGGCCCGGGCCGGTCGTCCCGAATGGTCGGCGCGGTGGTCGCGGCCATGGGCTACTCGGTGCAGACCGCCCTCTGCGGCCTGCTCGGCTGGTGTCGCGTAAACGGCAGGGTTCGACCTGCAGGGCTGGGGCGGTGGCCCGGTTGGGACGCTGTCAACGCGATTGAGCCCGTGATGATCGTCGTGTACGACCCGAACGCCGGCAGCCTGAATGTCGACGGATCGATGGCCACGGCGGCCGGCGCGCTGGCGTCCAGCCCGTCGGTCACGGGGCAGACCTGGGTGCACTACACGGGCGCCTACCCGCTCGGCGGCTCCGCTCCGTACGGGCAGAGTAAGGCCTGGGTGGAGACCGCCGACTTCCGGATGGAACCGTCCACCATGGAGTGCAGCCGGGCAGCACGGAGTACGACGTCGATCGGATCGGTCCGAGGACCATGACGTCCGGCGCGGTGCAGATCCACCGGTGACAGGTCGCCTGGGCCGGCACGGTACCGTGCCGGCCCAGGCTCACGCGTCGAGGCACCTACCGTCGTGACGCAGGCCCAGCACGGAACTGCTGGACCAGTCCGGCACCAGGCCCGTCTCGTACCCGATGAGGCACGCGTCGCCGACGCGCACCGCATAGATCACACTGCCGGCCGGCGCCGGATCGGCGGCGGTCGCCACCCGCACCGTCGCATCGGCGAAGCCGGCCATGCTCAACCCCTGCCGGACGTCCTCAAGCTCGGGGCCAGTTCTCCCGGCCGGTCGGTTCTCCAGGATCCGCGTGGGATACACCATGCTCAGCCGGAGCCTGGCCTGTGCGTCCTGTGCCCGCGCGCGGTCCGCGTCGCTGACCGGTGCCCGGTGCGCCCGCTCACTGGTCCCCGGTCCGGGGGCCGCCGGCCCCGCGCCGGCGACGCCGTGCAGCACCAATGCGAGCCCGCCCAGTAGGACGACCCCTGCGCCCGATCCCACCGGTACCCGGTAGCGCCGCCACCATGGCTGTGGCGCCTGCGCACCGGCTCCACCATCCGATGCCATATCCGCAGTATACGGGCATGCTGCGCGCCTACTGGTGTTCCAGCTCCGCAGCCAAGCACGCGACGCCCGCCGCGTCCGCTACGCACGCCGCGCCGACATCCACCAAGCACTCATATCCCTTGCCTGCTCAGTGATCTGCCTCCGACAACTCATTCTGAACTGAGTTCCAACTACCCGGCATTGCCGCTGGAGCCGGGCGGTGCAGACACGACGCGCCTGCCACCGGCGTCCGGACCTGTCCGTAGCTGGGGCCTCCCGCCACACCACGGTCCTACCGTGGTCGATATATGGGGTGGCCAGGCACGAGCGGCGGCGGCCGCAAACCGGCCAACCGCTCCACCCAGATCACGCCCGCGGCCGAGGCGCACCACTGGTCCCGGCCACTGACCTAAGGAGACCAGATGCCACCAACCCCACCCCTGGCGTTCCTCGAGGACGCCATCGAATCTATGGACGACCTCTGCGTCGCGCCGATCTACCGCCGGATCGCCTCGGATTTCCGATATGACGAGGAAGTCGCCGTTCCCGAGCGGGACATCACGGCCGGATGCAGTTTCACTGACTGCATCGGGTCGTGCATCGGCTGAGACCCGCCATCAGGGCCTGCCTGACGCGTCCGCCGCGCCAGGCGGGCCAACGGCCGCCCGAGCGCAGCACTCGTCTGCACCCGACCCGGCCCACAGCTACCGAGGCACACCATGGGCCTGACCCGTTTGAGGGCTGCACGGTCGCCGGCAGGGAGCTGTTCACCGCGATCGTCCGGACCGACCTGCATGCCGTCGACAGCAGGCCGCTGCCGGCCGATGCCCCGGTACAACTGTCCCGGTTCGCCTACGCTCACCGGGTCGACGAGCTACTCGTCCTGGACTCGCCGACGTCCTACGCCCGCGTGGAGATCCTGCGCGCCGAACTGGCCGGACCGATCCTCAGCCTCGCTCAGCCGCGTACCACTGCGGAAGTGTGCGCGCAGACATCCGGATTGTCGCTGCCCGGCAGGGCGGCGCTTCCCGGGCGGGAGCGTCGACCCGCCTGTTCACCCTCACCCGCGGGCAGGTCGGCCGGTACCGGGCCAACTTCCGGTTCCCGGTTCACCGCCTGCGCGTACAACCCCAGCTGGCACTACGGGGAGTGGGTGGTCCAGGTCAGCAACGGCGACGTTGGATACGACAGGTTTCTGCGGAGCGAACCCGACCGTGGGTCAAGTGGCCGTCCGCCGCCTCGGTAAGTCTTCGTACCGCTTGCGGCCCGGGTGATCGACCAGATGGGCGTCCCGGGAGATCAGCCCAAGCTGAACTGCCGCAGGGCCGCCAAGGATGGTCAGAGAGTCATCGGTGCAGTACGGCGCCGCACCGGGCGCGACATCCTGTGATCCACACCTGAGACAACCCGGCGAGAGGCTCCAAGCCATGGCTCGCGTCAGGCCTACTCCCCATATCGCGGCGCGGAAACGTACGATGCGCATTGATGGATAACGGGACTCAGGTGAACAGATGCTCTGGGGCGGGTGCTTTCACGCTGTCACAGGCCGAACGGGAAGCCCGGCTGCTGCCCGAGCTCGTTGCCCTCACTGAGCACCACCGGACCCATTCGCCGCCGTACGCCCGCTTGCTCAGCGCGCTCGGCCACACTTCAGCGCTGGCGACGCAGGGACGGTACCTGACGGTGGCCGACCTGCCGTGGCTGCCGGCTGGCCTGTTCAAGGAGCACGATCTGAAGAGCATCCCGGACGAGGCGGTGTACACGGTCCTGACGTCGTCGGGTACCACCGGCCACCGGAGTCGGGTGTTCCTTGACCGCGCGGCTGCCGTCCGGCAGCGAGAGAGTCTGGCCAGCGTTCTTGCGACCGTACTCGGACCACGCCGACTGCCGATGCTGCTGGTTGACTCGCGGACCACACTCACCGGACCCGACGCCCGGTCGGCCCGCGCCGCGGGTCTGCTCGGGATGATGGGCTACGGCCGCGATCACACCTTCCTGCTGGATGCCGCCGGATCGCTCAACGAGCCGGCCGTACGGGCATTCCTGGCCGAGCATGGCGACCGGCCGTTCCTCATCTTCGGTTTCACGTTCCAGGTATGGCAACACCTGCCGGCGGCGGTCCGGCGCCTTGACCTCGACGTGGGGAAGGGGGTTCTGCTGCATACCGGGGGCTGGAAGAAGCTTGCCGAGCGCGCCGTCGACCACGCCCGGTTTCGCAGCGGGTTGCGTCAGGTGGGGCTGCGGCAGGTGCACGGGTACTACGGCATGGTGGAGCAGATCGGGACCATTTTCCTTGAAGGCCCAACCAGCGGCGAGCTGTACTGCCCGGATTTCGCCGATGTCATCATCCGCGACCCGCGGACCTGGCGACCCGCTCCAATAGGCACTCCCGGAGTCATCGAAGTCGTCAGTACCCTGCCCCGCTCGTACCCGGGACATCTGATCCTCACCGAGGATCTCGGCGTGGTGCACGGCGTTGACGACGGACACTGGCCTGGTAAGCGTTTCACCGTGCTCGGGCGTCTGCCGCGGGCCGAGGCGCGCGGCTGCAGCGACACCCTGACGGAGGCCCCGTGACCGATGTCGCCGTGGACGACGCCGTCACCGAGTGGTTCCCGGTCCATCGCAAGGTCCGTGCCAGTGACCTGCTGGTCGAGCTGGCCGCCGCGCCGGAGAGCGACAGGTTGAGCTTCGCGGATGAGCGGGCGCTGGCGTTCTTCGACATGCTGGGCCGGCGGATGTTGCGGTCGGCCGCCGCGCGCGTACACCCCGAGTTGGCGGCACTGGGGTTCTTCCTCCGCCGCGGGTGGCTGGGTACCCGGGTCACGGCCGCCCGCGATCCGGAGACCGTGCGGGTGCCCCGGGGGCTGGCGCTGCATGTTCCTCCGAGCAACGTAGCCGCGCTGCTGTGCTACCCGTGGGCGTTGTCGGCGGCCGCCGGAAACGCCAACATCGTGCGGATTCCCACCCGCCGATCGCCGGTGACCGACGCGATCGTCGATCTGCTGGGGGAGAGCCTGGCCGAGGCTCCCACAGCGATCCGGACCAGCCAACGGATGATCACCTATGGCCGGGACAGCGCCGCCACCAGCGTCTTCAGCGCGGCGTGCCAGCTGCGGGTACTTTGGGGCGGAGACGCGAGCGTGGCGCGACTGCGGGCTGTGCCGCTACCGCCCTGGGCCAAAGAGATCACCTTCCCGGATCGGTCGTCGTTCGCGATCATCTCGGTGCCTGCCTGGTCGGCTGCCTCGGCCGTCGAGCGGGTGGCGGCAGTGCGGGCGTTCTACCGCGACACCTACTGGTATGACCAGGCGGCATGCTCGTCCCCGCGCACGGTGTTCTGGGTGGGGACCGTGACGGCTGCGCGGTCCGCGCAGGAGGACTTCGTGTCGCTGCTGGCCGCAGAGGTTGCCGAGCGCGCGCCGGACATTGATGCGGCGATGGCCGTGCACAAGCGGGTGGCCACCTACGGGTTGGCGCTCACCGGAGCCGCCACAACGCTGCGGTACCCGGCCGATGCCCTGGCTACGGTGGAGTTGGCCGAGCCCCGGCTGCTGCCGCGCCGGTGGCTGGGCGCGGGTACGTTGGCCTTCGCCAGGGTCGACTCGCTGACCGGACTCGTACCGCTGGTCGACCGGCGCGACCAGACGGTTACCGCCTTCGGGTTCGATCGGGCTGAGCTACTCGCGTTCGTTGACGCACTGCGGGGGCGGGGAGTGGACCGGGTGGTGCCGTTCGGCGGAGCGCTGCGGTTCGACGCGGTCTGGGACGGCTACGACCTCGTGCAGGAGTTCAGTCGGACGGTGAGCGTGCTGACGGGTCCCGCTGTGGATACCGCCGGTCAGGGTGTCTGTTCCAGCGCCCGGTAGTCCGTCTTGCCGCTGGCCAGCCGTGGCAGCCGGTCGACCGCCCGCAACTCGATGCCGGAGCGGTGTACCCGCAGGCTACTGACGACCAGGTTCAGCAGTTCCGGGCAGCTCTGCGGTGAAACACCCTCGCACCAGATCCGGATCCGGTCACCACCGGCCACTGCGGCCGTCGGTGCCCGCGGAGCAAGCAACCCCTCGACGGCGTCGAGGTGCACCCGGACACCGAAGACCTTGCCGATCCGGTTGATCCGCCCGGACAGCCACAGGTACCCGTCGGTGTCGAGTGTGCCCAGATCGCCGGTGTGCAGCACGCCGCGCAACAGGTCGGGTGCGGCCAGGTCGTCGGCGTGCTCGGCGTAGCCCATCATGACTCCCGGCCCGGCACAGATCACCTCGCCGGGGGCGGCACCGCGATCGCTGTCGGACGGCGTGACACGTAGCCGAACTCCCGGCACCGGGCTGCCGGCGGAACCGAGCTTGTCCGGTAGCCGCCCGGGTGGCAGTACGCAGATGCGCGGGCCGGCCTCGGTCTGCCCGTACATGACGTAGAACCTGCCGTGCTGTTGGTCCATCTCGCGATGGAAGCTGATCGCCAGATCGTCAGACAGCCGCCCGCCCGCTGCCGTCATCACCCGCAGCGCCGGGTACCGCAACGGGCGCCAACGCATCTGGGCCAGCATCTCGTACTGGCTGGGCACCAGCGAGAGTGTGCTGACCTGCCACCGTTCCACCGCCTGCCAGAACAACGGCGCCGTGACGTTGCCGGTCGCGCAGACGACAGTGGCGCCCGCGAGCAGATGGCTGGTCAGGACACTCAGGCCGTAGCTGTAGTGCAGCGGCAACGCCGTGATGGCGACGTCCGCCGGGCCGATGTCCAGCGCTGCGACGACGGCCCGGGCGTTGGCCCACGCCGCCGTTGTGGCCAGCCGGACGAGCTTGGGCGCGCCGGTGGAGCCCGACGTGGCCAGCAACAGCCCCAGGTCGGGCTGGTACGGTGCCGCGACACGCTGCCGTACCAGGCATTCGCCCCAGCCGCCCAGGCGTGCGCGGAAGTACCCCGGCGCCGTGCCGAACACGGCTCCGGCGCCGGGAGCCTCCGTGGTGATGAGCGCCGCCGGCGCGAATCGGTCCACCAGGTCGGCAAGGGCCGCGGTGGGGGTGGTCGGGTCGAGCGGTAGGACCGGCCGGCCCGCTGACCGCAGTGCCAGGTAGCACAGTACGGATGGCAGCGAGGCGGTCATGGCTAGGAAAACGACACCGGGCGGCAGTTCGCGGAGTTCGCCAGCGATCGCGGCAACCCGGCGGACGAGCGCCCGACCACGTAGGTCAACTCCGGTCGCGGCGTCGACCACCCGGGCGGTTGCGGGCAGCGCACCAGGTTCAGTCACCGACACCAAGGGCCCGCAGGATCTCAACGGCCCGGGCCAGAGTGTCCATCCTGATCAGGTGACCGGGCGAAAGCTCGACGTCGAACTCATCCTCGATGGCGACGACCAGGCTCATGTGCGCCAGCGAGTCCCACTTGGGGTGGACGCCGTTGCGGATGGTGTCGACATCGACGTCGGGGGGGAGCTCAAGCGAGACCACGAAGACGTGCCGCAGCCTGTCCTCCAGTGTCGCGTCGCCGCCGAGCGTGGTGGTCTCGCCTGCCGTCATCACCCCTACCTTCCTAACGTTGGTGTCGGTCATCAGGTGGAGCCCAGATCGGTCCGCAGTGCGCTGCCCAGCCGAGACATGCGCCAGTTGTTGCGGGCGCCCACGCTGAAGAGGCGGATGGCCACCGCGGTGCGCAGGTCGGGGTCGGCGAATCCGTGGACCACCCGGTAGCGGCTGACGAACCCGCCGTGGCCGAACGTCGCAGGTCCCCAGCCGGTACCGAGCGCGTCACGGTCGGCGTCGACGGTGAATCCCAGCCCGTACCTCAGCCGTCCCAGGCCCGGCCCGAACTCGACGGTGGTGTCCGGGCGGGTGAGTTCGCGGCTGCGCTCACGGCTGAGCATCGTCCCCGAGCCGGTCAGGCAGCGTACCAACTCGGCATAGAACAGTCCGAGGTCGCGGGCCGATCCGAATCCGCCGTGCGCCGGGTTGACGGTGCCGAACAGGACGTCGTCGGCCGCGTCCGGCACCGCCTCGAATTGCCCGCCCACCAGTTGGTGGCAGCGCGTGAACCTGTCCGGTTCGGGATGTGCCATGCGAATGTCTGGCCGGTCGCGCGTATCGTCGAGCATGGTCCTGACGGCGGTGCCGAACTCCTCGCCGGTGATCCGCTCGACTGCGACCGCCAGCAGGCACCAGGAGACGAAGTCGTTGTAGCGGCCGTCGCGGTACCAGTACATCGCCGGCAACTGCGTGCTCGACGCCCGCGCGGCCATTGCGCGGAAGTCCACCTTGTACGGGCTGCTCATGCTGTCGGGCATGCCGCTGCTGTGGTTCAGCAGGGTCCGTAGGCTCACCGCCGCGCGGTCGTGCGGGTCGAATCCGGGCAGGTAGCGCCCCGCCGGTGCATCGAGGTCGCACTCGCCGGCATCCGCGGCCCGCGCGAGGCAGCAGGCGGTAAGCGGCTTCACGGCGCAGTAGTAGCGCGCCACGTCCGCGGCGGACGCCGCGCGCCCGGGCTCGCTGCTGCCCACCGCCGCGTCGGCCAGCACCGCACCGTCCCGCCAGACGAACAGTTGCCCACCGAGGCACTCGCCGGCGGCTACCCACTCAGCCAGTAACCGCATGGCCGACGGTATCCGCGCGCCGGTTGCCGCTGAGTCGATGCCGGACGTGGCCGTGTCCGACCTGGCCGCTGCGGCCGGGGGGCGGTTCATCTCGACGCCACCGGCGTCGCGCCGTCCGGCAGTGCGTCGAGCATGGCGGCGAGGTCGCGCAGCGATTGCGCTTCGAACGCGTCCTGCGGATCGACGTCCAGGCCGAACTCCTCGTGGATCCGGCCGACGAGGGCCATCACGGCGACCGAGTCTGCGCCCATCTGCGGCAGACTGTCGGTCATGCTGACCCGGACACCGGGCATCACCTCGACGGCCAGTTCGAGGAGGCGCCGCTCGCTGGGAGACCTGCTGGTTTCAAATCGCAGCAGGTAAGCGTCGGGCTCGTGGAGTGCCTCGAACACGGCGACCGTGTCGGCCCGTCCTTCGGGGTCTCGCGGGATGGCCGCAACGACCAGAACCTGGCAGGGCACACCGGCCGTGGCCGGGTCGTCGGGCCAGCCGACCAGGTCGAGAACCTTCTCCCGGAGCTGGCCGCCGAGCTGGTAGCCCTGCGGCACGACGACCGCGAGGACGCCCACCCCGTTGTCGCGGAGGAGAACCGCGTCGTGGACTGCGGGGTCGGCTCGCAGCAGCGCGGCGGCTGTGTCGAGATCAGGCCCGCCGGGTGGATTCATGGCTGTCCTCCTGGTTCCTGGCCCGCCAGTGCTTCCAGGCGGTTGCGGTCGAGCTTGCCGGCGTCGGTGTAGGGCAGTTCGGATACGAGGCGCACCAGCCGCGGCACTTTGTGCCGGGCCATCCGTTCCCGTAGATAGTGGCGCAGCGCGCGAGGGTCGGCGCCGTGCTCAGCTACCACGAGGGCGATCACGGCCTCGCCCAGGCGCTCGTCGGGGACGCCGAGTACGGCGGCGTCCAGCACCTGGGGGTGGCCACCCAGCACGGACTCGACCTCGCTCGGATCCACTGTCTCGCCGCCCACCTGGATCCGGGTGAGCTGCCGGTGGGCCAGGTACAGGTACCCGTCCGCATCGCACCTGCCGTGGTCGCCCACGCTTGCGTACCCGTCGATCGTGGTCCGTACGCCGTCGTCGGCGTCAACGTAGTGGCGGCGCGTGGCCGGACCGGAGCGCAGGTAGACCTCGCCGACCTCGCCGACCGGCAGCGTCCGCTGCGATCCGTCCAGGATGCGTATCCGGGTGAAGAAGCCCTTACCTACGGTGCCTGGTCGGCGCAGCCACTGTTCGCCGCTGGCGATGGTGATCCCGACGCCTTCGGTGGCGCCGTACAGCTCGAAGACCCGCGATGGTTCGAGCAGGTCCAGCCAGCGCCGTTTGAGCGGGTCCGGGCAGGGGGCAGCCTGGTGCAGCATTCCGCGGACGCTCGACAGGTCGTGGTTGCCCTGTCGCAGCGCCCCAGCGAGGCGTCGCATGTGGTACGGGGTGAGCTGGAGCCATTCGACCCGGCAGGCCTCGATCGTGGCCAGCACCAGAGCCGGGTCGAAGATGCTCGCGACGATAAGGGTGTTGCCGTCACTGAGTCCCTCGACGAACGCGGTCAGCGGGGCTGCGTGGTGTAGCGGTCCTAGCACAAGCTGTCGCTGTCCTGCCCGCCAGCGCATGACCGAACTGGGCCGCACGGCCGGCGGGCGGCGACCGACGCCCCGCATCCAGCGGTCCACCACGAGCTTCGGCCGGCCCGACGATCCGCCCGTGGTCAGCAGCGTGGCATCCGCGGGCAGTGGCGCAGGGGCCGGCGCGGGCGACCGGGTGAGTGCCGGAGACAGATCGACCATTGAGATCACGTCGTACCCGCAGCGCAGCAGTGTGTCCCGCAGGGCCAGGCGCTGCGCCTCGGGCGCGGACGCGGCCAGCAGTGCCACCGGGAGTTCGGTGCGCAGGGCGGCGACGAGCTCCGGTACAGCCCGCTCGTCGTTGCCGGCGTCAAGCAGTAGCACGCTGCGGCCGGGCCGGGCTGCGGCGGCTGCCATGGCCGACGCTGGACGGGCGGTCGTGGCCTCCAGCTCGCACCAGGTCCATACCGGACTCCGGCCGGGTGCACAGACCATCAAAGCCTGTTCGTTGGGCTTGCTGAGCGCATGGTAGCGCAGCCGACTGTCGATCATCGATGTTGCTTGTCACCTCCTCCGGACGTTATCGGCGGCAGGCCAGGGTGGACGGTCCGGGCACGCCAGCAATCCGGCATCGACGGCGGTTGGCCTGAGCGCCCTACGCTAACCCGTCCGGCCGGCACGATCGGCGACACCGGACACCACTGGACAGCCGGCTGGCCGCGGGTGAACGAGGCGGCGCCCGGACCCGCGGCGTGGATCGCTGGATCTACATCCGTCCACGGCTTGAGTGTTCCGTCGATCAAGGTAGCGTGTGCTTTAGTCGCCAACGAGATCGTTTAACTCGGGAGAAATTGGTGCCTACTGACGGTGCGGACGAGCTTCTGCAACAGTTGTGTGGTGATCTCCGTAGCCTGCGGCGGCAGGCGGGCGGTCCGAGTCTGCGGGCGCTTGCTGAGCGGGTCAATGTCAGTAAGAGCCAGCTCGGGGCGATCCTCAACGGGCAGGTTCGGGAGTTGCCGGACTGGCGGGTCATCCGTGGGACGGTGCGTTGCATCGTGCGGTTCGCCTATGAGCGTGAGCGGATCGGGCAGTTGTCGCTGCCGGTCGGCGCGGACGAGTTCTGGCGTAGCCAGTACGGCATCGTCGAGCATGCGTTCGTCCGTTCGGTCAAGGTGCCGTGTGCCGGTGGTTCCCGGAGGAGGTCGTTGACTCGGGACACCTTGGTGCCTACTGACGGTGCGCACGAGCTTCTGCAACAGTTGTGTGGTGATCTGCGTAGCTTGCGGCGGCAGGCGGGGGGTCCGAGTCTGCGGGCGCTTGCTGAGCGGGTGAATGTCAGTAAGAGCCAGTTGGGGGCGATCCTCAATGGGCAGGTTCGGGAGTTGCCGGACTGGCGGGTGATCCGTGGGACGGTGCGTTGCATCGTGCGGTTCGCTTACGAGCATGAGCGGGTCGGGCAGTTGTCGCTGCCGGTCGGCGCGGACGAGTTCTGGCGTAGCCAGTACGGCATCGTCGAGCATGCGTTCGTCCGTTCGGTCAAGGTGCCGTGTGCCGGTGGTTCCTGGACGGGATCGTTGACTCGGGACACATTGGTGCCTACTGACGGTGCGCACGAGCTTCTGCAACAGTTGTGTGGTGATCTCCGTAGCCTGCGGCGGCAGGCGGGCGGTCCGAGTCTGCGGGCGCTTGCTGAGCGGGTCAATGTCAGTAAGAGCCAGCTCGGGGCGATCCTCAACGGGCAGGTTCGGGAGTTGCCGGACTGGCGGGTCATCCGTGGGACGGTGCGTTGCATCGTGCGGTTCGCTTACGAGCATGAGCGGGTCGGGCAGTTGTCGCTGCCGGTCGGCGCGGACGAGTTCTGGCGTAGCCAGTACGGCATCGTCGAGCACGCCTTCGCCCGCTCCCAGAGGCCCCCGCGCATCCCGTCCGCGACCGCGCCGGCACCAGCGGTGTACCAACCGCCACCGAACGCGCCAGCGCAGTTGCCGCTGCGCGCGCGACCACTCGCCAACCGGCCCACCAGCCTGCGCCCGCTACCCACCCGCCGGGCGGCAACGGCTGGGACGACAGCGACGATCGACGGTACGGCCGGGGTCGGTGCGATCATGCTCGCCCTCTGGTCGACGGGCGAGCCGATGTCCGGGTTTGCCGACGAGTTGTTCGCGGACCCGCGCGGCTTCGACCCCTCCGGGGTACCGATGGATCCCACTGAGGTACTGCGTGGAATCCTCGTGACACTGGGCGTGCTCCCGGCTGGGACGGTGAACGGTCCGGACACCTGGACCACCCCACGCCGCGGCGCGATCAACAGCCGACACGAGCTTGTGCCGCCCGACAATGTGGGCTGGTGCGCCGCGGAGGCCACCGCCTGGCCGGCACCGGCAACGGCGGCGATCCTGATCCGGCAGCCCGGCTTTTTGCCGGCGGGCGGTGCGGACCGGCCCGACCCGTTGACGGTCGGCGACGCGGTCCACCCGGTCGAATCCGTCCTGTCCTGGTTGCAGGGGAAGCCGGCCCTGGTCGCGGCCCGACTGTTGCGGGTGTTCACGATGTCGGTTGCCGGGGAGTTGTCGGCACACGCCGTGGCCAGCTTCGCCGGTCTACCGGCCGACCGGATCCTGTCGACGCCAGCGGCGTGTTGGTCCACGCCCTCCAGTGCGGTCGCCGGCGGCCGTCGGCGACCGCCCCCCGGCCGGCGTAGCTGGTGGACGCCACAACCGTGCTGAGATGGGAGGCTGTCGACACATGCAGGACGAGACGCGACCTCGCCTGACCCCCGGCCCGGACGCGGCAGCCGACGAGCACGTGTTGGCAGCCGTGGTCCAGCGGCTGCTCCAGGTACCGAACTCTTTCCGGACGTTCGAGGTGGGCGCCCGACAGGCGGCCCGGCTGCACCGGGTCGGCCCCGATCTGCTGTCCCGGCTGCTCGATCTGGGGATGCCGCATCGCGAGGGAGTGCTCCTGGATGTGATGGACCTGGAGAACATCGGCCTCGCCCTGCGTCTGGCGACGCCGCGTTGGACAGCCATGCGGTCCTGGCGGCGCTGCCTGCAGCAGTGCCCCCGATCCGGCTCCGTGGCGCACCGGCTCACGATCCAGGCCCGGTGCCCGCAGCCGCAGTGCCACGACTGTGACGTGGCACTGCACCCGCTGGTGATGACGGCCGCGCAGCCCCAGACCGTGCGTCGTACCCCTGATGGCTTCTGCCTGGACCTGACCGCCACAGCCGTCGATCATCACTTCGACGGGCCGTTCGCGGCCCTTGTCGACGCGGTGCGCGACCTGCACTTCCAGTTGCTGCCGGCGCAACTCGCGGCAGACCTGGACTTTGTGGCCCGCACCGGACTGGCGGACTGCGTCTCGGCCACCGAAATGCTGCTGAGGGCCGGGCGCGAACACGGAATCCGGCTGCGACCGGCGGTCGGACTGCTGCTCACCACCCCGTACCCGACCTGGCACCGGTGGATCGAGGTGGACACCGGCGGGACCTGGCTGGCAGCCGATCCGTTTCTGCTCGGCGTGTTCGCCCGCTGGGGGATCGTCGACCCCGGGTTGTGGCCGGTGAACCGCAGCCCTCAGGGTGTCCTGTGGCGCTGCCACACCGATGCCTTCCCGATGGTGGTGCACGGTGACAGCGCCGTCTGGGCGCGACTGACGCTGCAACAGCGCCCCGAGCCGGCCGCGCGGCCGGTGGGGATGAACTGACCGTCGTGCCGGGATCGCGATGTCCGGGACCGTCCGGGACCCGGCTACGGACGAGCCTGCCCAGCTACCATCTCGCCAATGGCGAACCGAACGCGTGACCGGAATGCAGACTGGGATTGGAGTCGGCCCGACGAGTGCACGGATCGGCTCGACGCGGTGCGGGCCGAGTCCGCCCGGTGTGAGAAGCTCGAAGCGCTCGACGTGGTCCCCCCGTTCAGTCGGGAGACCCTGCGTGAGCTCGGCATCACCGGCGTCGAGTTCGCGGCGTTCCGGACCAGGCACGCCGCCGGCCTCGCCGCCGACCGGCTGCCGGTGCGCTCCGTCGAGGGCTCGACGGCGCCCGGGCCGATCTTCATGATCGATCGGGAGAGCCACTTCGTAAACCTCGACATCGCTGAGCCGCTGCCCTTCGCGACCGGCAGTCTCGACTGGGTCTACGCCGAGCACCTCATCGAACACGTGGCGCCCGACGTCGCAATCGGGTGGCTCGCCGAGGTCCACCGGGTACTGGCGCCTGGTGGGTTGCTCCGACTCTCCACACCGGACCTGGCGCGATACGCCCGAAGCTATCTTGCCGCCCGCAGCCTGCCCGGCGGCGAGCGGGGAATGTTCGACGAGCACCGTGACCGGATGCGCGACGTGCTCGCACCGGCCCCGCGGATGCCCGAGCGGCCGGCGTTCATGCTGAACCAGATCTTCTACTTTTACGGCCACCGGTGGATCTACGACGTGGATGAGTTGCGATACGCCCTCGCGGCCGCAGGGTTCGACCCGGACGCGGTTCGGGAGTATGAGTTCGGCCGGGGCGCCCGACCGGACGTGGCCGCGCTGGACAGCACGGTCCGCGACGACGAGAGCATCTACGTCGAAGTGACGACCGTCAGATAGTCGGGGTCCTCAGGCATCGCGTCGAGGGCTGCCTCGAACCGCAGGATGTCTCCGTCGGATTCCCGCGGAACCTCCTGGAACTGGTTGAACTGATAGGAGATCACCATGATCCGGTTTCGGCCGGTGGGTACCACGTCGGCGAACAAGCGTGCCGAGGCGTCGCGGGCCAACCGCTTGATGTGGTTGATGAAGACTCCGGTCACGCCGCGCGACACCACCCGGCACGACATCAGCAACAGCGTGATCAGCCAGTCGGAGCCGGCCGTCTCCACGACGGCCAACCCGATGTTGCCGTAGTCGCCGTAGCGGTCCGACAGGCGGGCAACGAGCACGCGATGGGTCGGCGAACCGCACAGCGCGCGCAACTGCTCGTAGGAGTACGTGCGCCCGGTGCTGTTGAGCTGGTGGGTCCGGACGGTGAGCTCCTCGGCACGCCGCAGGTCGGGTTCCCCGGCCACGGCGATCTCCAACCGCATGTCGAGGCTACGCAGGAACTCGTCCTTCGGCCCTGCGAACGTCTCGGCCAGCCGCTGCCGTACCGCCTCCGCCTGGTACATCGTCCGCCGGTGCCGCGCATCCCAGGTGACGTGTGTCGGCGTCAACTCGGGCCGGCTCAGCAGATCCGTGACGGCGGCGGCGTCGTAGCAGCGCACCCCGGTTATCTCCGAGGCGACCTCGTCCCGTTCGAACGGCTGGTCGTCGACGAATGCCAGCGAGTCCGTGCCGATGCCGAGGGCCTCGGCGATCCGTCGTACGGACATCGACTTCGCGTTCCAGCCGATCTGTGGGTGCAGGAAGTACTCGGCGAGCCCGAGTTCGGCGAGTGTGGCCATGGCATGGTCGTGGTCGTTGCGGCTGGCGATCGATTGCAGAATCCCCCGCTGGTCGAGGCCCGTGATGGCCTCGCGGACACCCTCACGCACGGTGACCCGGTCGCCCTCGACGAGCGTGCCGGCCCACACCGTCTCATCGAGATCCCACACCACACACTTGACAGGTAGTGCCGCACGCTGTCCGTGCCGCCCGGCTCCGACCGCGGTGTCTTCCACGCGCGCCTCCTCCCGGTCGGCAGAAGGCTTGTATAGCAACGGGATTCAGCACCAGGCAAGAGCGCGACGTGGCCGGAGCGGGATACCGGACGCCGGACACACCACACCGGACACCCGATCGCCGGCAGCACAGGACAACCGGTGATAGCGTCCACGCACCGGCCTGATCCTGTGCGGGCCGACGGTCCACACGCTCGGAAGGGAGGTACGCATGAGCCAGTGGCCATCGCAGTTCGAAGAGCTGCTGCGGACCAACTGCCCGTCTCTGCGCGCCGGAGCGTCCATCGGGCCGGACACCCATCTGGTCCGGGCCGGCGTCGACTCCATCGAGCTTGTAGCGCTGGTGGCGGCCCTCGAGCAGGCGTTCGCCGTGGAGATACCACCGTCTGCGCTCACCCCCACTCAGTTCGCCACCCCCGCATCGATCTGGGCGATGCTGTGCCGTCTCGAGCCAGCCCTCGCCGATGCCGGTCCGTCAGCCTGACCAGCCGCGAATCGAGGACAGCAGCCGATGACGGTGGGCATGCCCGCGCTCGTGACGGGTCAGCGGCGAATCGTGTTCACGGGGGAGTCGGCCCGCACCGGGCGGCTGAACTGGTCACAGCAGTGCATGGCGGAGATCGTCATGGATCTCCAGCCGGCGACCGAGAGCCTGAACCTGCGCTTCGCCTGGCAGCTGCGCCCCGGGGTGACCGAGCAGGAGGTGCTGGACGGCTTGCGCGACTTGGTCGTGGCCCACGAGACCTTACGCACCGTGTACACATTCCCTCCGGAGCAGCCTTCCCAGCGGGTTCTCGGGTGCGGTGAGCTGAGTGTGGCGGTGGTGGACCTCGGTCCCGAGCCGACCGAGTCGGCGGCCGAGTCGTTCGCCTGGCAGCTCGGGTCGACACCGTTCGACCTGGCCGTCGACCTGCCGCTGCGGGCGGCGCTGCTGACCTGTGGCGCAACGGCGTGGGGACTCGCCCTGGTGATCACGCACATGGCCACCGACCTGACAGGTTCGGAGCTGATCCGCGAACACCTGCGGGCGCTGTTGGTCGACCCAGCGCCCGGCGACGACGCGCTCGGGAACCCGGCCACCAGCAGTCAGACACGACCCACCGTCGTGGTGCACCAGCCGCTCGACGAAGTGGCCTGGGAGGACTCGCCGGCCGGAGCACGGCAGGCCGGGCGGGCGCTGCGGTACCACGAAGACACCCTGCGTACCATGCCGCAGACGATGCTGCCGCGGCCGGCCCGGGACGGCGAGCCGCCGAGATTCCGGTACCTGCAGTTCGATTCCCGCGCACTCGCCGCGGCGGTGCCGGCCCTCGCCCACCGGCACGGGGTCAACTCGACCGCTGTCCTGTACGCCGCGGTCTGCGTGGTCGTCGGCCACGTCAGCGACCTGGACCGGGGTTTTCTCCAGCTGACGGCCAGCAATCGCAGCGCCCCCCGGGTGCGGTCGGCGGTCGGGAACACCGCGCAACACTCACCGGCCTGGGTGGATCTGCGGGACGCCTCCCTGGGCGACGTGATCGAACGGGCCAGCACCTGCACCATGGGCGCCATACGGTTCGCGCACTGCCCGGCCGACGACCTGACGGCGATCCGGCGGGACATTGAGCTCGACCGGGGAATGGCCCTGGACCTGTCGTGTTGGTTGAACGACCGCCGCGACACGGCACTACCACCGACGAGCGGGGCATATCCCAGTCACAGCGAGCTGGCCGCCGCGGCCGAGCGCACCAGTTGGCGTTGGGTCGGCTGGGATCGAGCCAGCAGCAGCACCTACTACCTCCACGCCGACGACACCGCCGACGCTCTGCGGCTCACCATGCTGCTCGACACGACCGTGGTGCCGCCGGAGGAGGCGGTGGCCTGGCTGCGCGCTGTCGAGCTCATCCTGTGCGCGGGCGTCACAACCGAGGTCGGGGCCCGTGACATCGGGAAATGGACGGACCTGCCCCGCGCGTCCCGCGACGCAGCCTGGTGCCAGGTCGACGGGAGTTGGGTGCACCTGCCTTCGACCACCGGGGTTTTGGCGTCGGCTGCGGGCGGCCGACGGGTCGCGGTGTTCCCGCAGACCGGGCCGGACGGTACCCGGCTCACCGCCTACCTCGACGGGCTGGCCGGACCCCTCGAACTCGACGCGCTGCACCGGGCGTGCGTGGCCGCACTGCCGGGGCTGCGGGTCGCGGCGGCACCGCAACACTATGTGGTCTGTGCCGGCGCGCCGGGCAGCGACGACGTTGACGATTGGAGCCGCATGCCGGTCCTCAACCAGGGCTCCGGCCGCCGTTCTGGAGCCCGGCCGTAGCGCACCAACGCCGCCGGCGGGTTGTGCCCGGGGCCGGCGATCCATCCGAGGGCCGCAAGTACCACGATGACGAGTCTCGTCGGGGCCGGGTCGGTCGTTCCGCTCCGACATCTCGCCCACTGGCCACGGCCCGCAGGGAGGCACGATGCACACGATCACGACCGAGGATCACCCGGATCTTCCTGCCGCCGTTGCGGCGTATTGCCAGCGGGAGTTCGGCTCCCGACAGGTCCGGGACCGGCTGACCGACGGCGGGCAGGAGGTGCACAACGCGAAGATTGCCGCGCAGATGGCCGCGGAGGGCTGGCTGGGGATCACGATTCCGCCGAGCTACGGCGGCTGCGGCGGCGGGTACGCGAAGCTCTGCGGCTTTCTGCGGGCGGCAAGCCGAGGGCTGGCCCCGGTAGGCGCGTACCCATCGTCAATCATCGTGGGATTCGCGTACCTGAAGTACGGCTCGCAAGCTCAGAAGGAGCGGGTCCTGCCCGGCATTGCGGGCGGCGGCGTGGCGGCACTGGCACTGTCTGAGCCGGACTCCGGTTCGGACCTCAGCGGCCTGGCGACCAGGGCTACGCCGGACGACGGGGGGTTCATCCTCGACGGGCACAAGACCTGGGTTTCGAACGCCCACCTGGCCGACCACATCCTGGTGCTCGCCCGGACGGATCCGACCTCGTCGGGAACGGACGGCCTCACCATGCTGCAGGTCCCCGCGCACACCGAGGGCCTCTCGATTCATGGCATCGACACGCTGGCCGGCCGGGAGTTGAACGAGGTGCGCTTCGATAGTTGCCGGGTGCCGTCCTCGGCGGTGGTCGGCGTTGCCGGCTCGGGATGGCTGCAGACCATGGCAACACTCACCTTCGAGCGAATTGTTGTCGCGGCCGTCACGCTTGGCAGCGCCGAGAGGACGTTCGATGATGTGCTGCGGTACGTGCGCGAACGTCGGCAGTTCGGCACCCCGATCGGAAGCTTTCAGGCACTGCGGCATCGCCTCGCCGAGCTGGCCACCGACCTCGAATGCTGCCGGCTGCTGGTGGGCAGCATCGCGACCGGCGCGGACGAGCGCGGCGGCCGTCTGCTGCCGCGCGAGACGGCCATGGCGAAGCTGCGCTGTAGTGAGACGGCAAAGCGGATGGCTGTCGAAGGGATGCAGATGATGGGGGCGTACGGCACCACCGTCGACAGCGACATGCAGCGGCAGCTACGCGCCGCCCTGTGCGGAACGATCATGGGCGGTACCAGCGAGATCCAGCGGGAGATCGTCGGGCGCAGCCTCGGGCTGTAACGCCCGGCTGCGCGTCGGATGGCTCACACCGTGGCATCCGGTCGGGTACCGAGCATGAACTCACCCACCGCGGACTCCACGACCGGATCGATCCCGGTCAGTGCCGCGAACGTCGCCGAGTTGCCGGAGCCCAACGCGCAGGGCGCGAGTCCCATGGCCGTAGCTACCAGATACATGGCGTGGTACGCCACGCCGACGTTCTTCAGCGTGGTGGCGTAGGCCATTCCCTCGTACTTCCATGAGGTGCGCTGGAACCGGCCGGCGAGGGTGATGAGCACCTGTGGCATGACGCTGCCCCCGGACGCAAGGTATGCGTCATGGAGAAGCGGGACGGTGAACTCTTCCCGGGTACACACCTCGGTGAGCTGATGGTCGAACGGGTCGTAGTGGTAGAACCCTGGCTCCAGGTCTGCGCAGGTCCGTACGGTGAGGTAGTACTCAAGGTCGTGGGCGGCTCCGCCGCTGGGACATGGTCGTCGTGTGCTCTCGTAGAACCGGCCGGCTTCCTCGTCGATTCCGAAGGTCGTCTTGACCCGGGCAACCCGGTAGAGGAACTCACTCAACTGGTCGAGCGTGATCGGATCCGCGCCGTGCGCCCGGACCGACGCGCGTGACTCCATCACCTGGATCAGCGGGGGATCGTTGCCCGCCAACAGGTCTACATCGATGTGGGGCAGTGCGATGCGGCGTCCGGCCGGCAGCGGCTTGCGCGCCGGCGCCGGGGGCAGCACGCCGAGGAACCGGTAGGTGCCGCCGAGCGTGTTGTCCATCAGGCCGCGGCGACTGGCGGTGTGCAGGACCAGGTCCTGTATCTCGCGCTGAACCAGTTCGGGGCGGGCGTCGTCCGGGTGACGACCCGCGTCGTCGAGCCGGGCGAGTACGCCGACATCGTGCAGGAAACCGATCGCGGCGGCGACGGCCCGCGGGTCACATCCGGATCTCAGCTCGCACAGCTGCCTGGTGGTACGCGGCTGGGCAAGGGCGAGAATCGGGCCCGCCAGTTCGGCGAGGAGAATCTCGACGCGGGCGTAGGACGCCGGCGACTCCAGAACGAGCAGGTCGCCGACCCGATGAGCGAAGACGAACCGGGACAGTTGCACCGCAGCATCGGGCGGCAGCGCAGTGCTGTCGCCACTCCACAGGTCGGTCCGGACGGTCGCGGTCAGCAACTGCGTGCCGGCGATCGCGCAACCGAAGCGCACCAACAGCTTGCTGCTCAATCGCAGCAACTCGGTGTCGAGTCGGCGCAGATCCGACCCGGGGTGGGTTGCCTGAGCGATCTTCTCCAGCTCGGAGCGGGTTGCCGGCCCTTCTGCCAGGCGGGACAGCGCCGCCATGACGCCCGGGTCGAGGTGCTTGAGCCGGATGAGTCTGTCGTCCCGACGTAGCTCAAGCGTCTCGGGGCGGGGCGAGGCCAGGTCCGTCCGCGACGTCAGCGACAGGGTGAGCGTGTCCGACCTGAGATCCATCAGTGCGGCCTCCTTCGCGGGTACCGGCCGGTGCAGAACGGTGGCTGGGCACGGGGGCTTGGTGGTCCGTCTGACGCGGCCGCCGCGCCAGACGGACCCGTAGCGGCCGGGACCTCAGTCCAGCGGGTGACCGTCCGGTACATATTGCCCGGTCCACCCCATGGTGCTGCCTTGGGCACAGGTGAACCCGCTGCCAGCGATGATGTCCCGGTCAGGGACAGCGATCTCCTCGTCGTACTCGAAGTCCGAGGCGATCCGGCGGTCGACCGGCGCGACCGTGAGGTCGTCGACCACCTCGGTGGGACTGTCGAGAACGGTTCCGACTGACGTTGGTGGCATCTGCTCTCCTTCTGTTGATGGCCGGAGCTGTGCAAGCTCGGCCGTGCGGACATGGACAGGAGCGGTTGGCCGGACGGCGGTCACTGCCGCCGACGCCAGCAACTCATATCGACGACGGTAAGACCATGGTGAGCGAGTCGCCCCTGGCTGCGGACAGCTCCGGACGCCGGTAGTGGGCTCAACCGCGCGCATATCCCCACTACCGCCGCCTGGGCACTGGGGTTGGCTGAGCGAGGGGTACCGAGCCGCGGGTGAGCCTCGCCCGCCGGACCAGCCAGACGCTGGACAACCCCGGACAACCACACCGGCGACTGCTCACCACGCCACGACTGCGGTGTCCGGTCGGGAACCGGCCGGCCGACTCCCGAGCACGCACGCGAAGAGCACCCGGTGCCGCGGCTCGTTTCCCGTGATCGAGGCGGAAACCAGGGTTGGCGGAAAGCCGGCGATGAGCCCGGCCGCCAGCGGCACGCCGCCCTCAGCGCTCCGATCGGCGGTGGCAAGGCGGACGAAACCGGCCGCGGTGGCGGCCTTGCTGAGCAGTGCCCGATAGCCGTGCGCTCCGCGACCGGACAGCGTGCCCGCGAGGTGGCCGGTGAAGAGGATCAGCGCCGGGGGGTCGAGGGCGCGATCGTCGAGGTACGCCTCGATGGGCGCGGCGACCTGCGCGGCCAGCAACTGGGGAGGTTGGTGCGCCGACATCGCGTACAGGCCGGGTGGCAGGCCGTGCAGCCGGCGAGCGTAAAGCACACAGGAGGATGCGGGATCGCCGGCGTCCACCCCGTTCCAGGTTTCCTCGGTGCGTCGCAGAGCCGTGCCGAGGAGATCCGTGACGTGGCCGGCTGCCACTGACCCGCCGTCGAAGCGGTACGTCAGGGGGAGACGGCGCAGCACCCCCGGAAGCCGCCGCGCGGGATTGGTCACCGCCTGCGCTGGGATGGCAGACGGCGGCGCCAGCTCCATCACCACGGTGACGAATTCGCGCCGCTCGTCCAGTTCGAGTGCCGCAGCCACCGTGCCGGTGGTATCCGTACCCGCCCTGACCTGCCAGCCGAGCGCCGCCGCGTAGGTGGCGACCTGGGCAACACACAGCCCAGCGTCCTGGCGCAGGGCTCGTTGGGCGGCCGGCCCGAGTCTCCCGCCGTCAGCGGCGCTGTCGCCGGTGAGCACGACGACAAACCTGTCCTGCTCCGGCGTGGAGGTGGCCGCGGTGGCCAGGATGGCGGGTACCGGCCCGGGCAGCGCGACGAACTCGTTGACCGGCGCGTCGAAATAGTGGATCACCGGGCCCCGCCTGGTCAGGTCGCCCACAACATACGCACGCGTGCTGCCCGGCGCCGCCGCCGAAGGCACCCATCGGTCGATCCCGGCCACCGCGTTTGCGGGCGCCTCGCCAAAGGTATGGCCGAGCAGCCAGGTCACCACGGAGCCGGCTCCGCTGATGGCCCGGCCCGGCACTCCGGCCGGGGTGATGTACTGCTTGCGGGGGACAGGTTCGCCGCGCAGAACTCGAGCCGCCGGCTCCGGGTCCCAGCCGTACAGCGGCGGTTCGGCGCCGTGCTCACCGGCGAACTCCGCCAACGCGCAATCGTCGAGTGTCGCGCCGGGCTGACCGCACGACGGGCACTCCGGCCGTGGAACAACGACCCGCTCCCGAACGGGCGACCCGGGGTCGCTCAGCTCGATGACCCGGCGCGCCAGCCGGGTGGTGCCCTGGCCGAGAAAACGCAGCGCGGCCGCGGCGGCCAGCGCGGTGGCCGCGCCCACGAGCTCCAACGGCGCCGTCTCCCAGGCCTCAACCGGCGCATCGACCTCGATACAGAGGGCACAGACACTGTCGGGAAGCTGGGATATCGGGCCAATGTGCACGGTTTCCTGGGCGTAGCGCACCGGCAGCCACGGCACGTCATGCGCGCCGCCAGGGCCGACCTGATCCGTCCGCTCCTGCACGAGGTTGATGATCAACGACGGTGTCGTGTCGTCGGCGGGCCGGCGCGTCACCGTGCCTACTCCGCTGGCCCGCAGCAGGTTTGCCAGGGAGTCGCAGATTCGGCTCGGGCCGGGTACGAGTACCCGGGCCGCGGCCAGCCGATCCCGCACGCGGTCTGCCGCATGGGGCAGTCGGCGGCGCAGGTAGGTCTGCATAGGCCCGGGTCGATCGCCGGCCGGTGGTGAGGAACGAGCGAGAAGGTCGCGCTGGCGCAGCAGACCGAGAACCCTTTCGATACGGGGGACCGGCTCGTCGAGGCTGGCCGCGATCTCGGTCAGCGGGTGCGTTCCGTCCAACAGCGGCAGCAGCCGGGGGAACAGCTCGCGCGCCAGCCGGCCCGACAGCAGCTGCCGCCCCGGGCCGCCGTCGGCAAGGTAGCCGTCGTTCACGGGGATCAGCGCGAGCCCGTCGAGCAGGCGCGGGTTGTCCGGGTCGGTCACGACTGACCTCCCGGCGCACCGGCCGCCACGGCCGCCAGCGCCCGCAGGCGGTCCTGCCGCACCTTACGCAGCGCCGCCCGTTCGGTCGGCGGGGAACACGTCGGGCAGAACGCGGTGGTGTTCACCGCCCAGGTGCGGACCTGGTCCGAGTCCACGTTGATCAGGCTCACCCGGCCCGGTCGCTGCGGTCCGCGTCCGCCCCAGGAGTCGCCCAACAGGTTCAGTACCAGCGAAGCCGCGAGCATGGTCAGGTGCGGTGGGCAGCCGGTGACGCCGAGCGCGGGGGACCGGCGCAGCGCGGCGGCAACCTCGCCGGCGAGCGGATCGTCGCTCGGGGCATGCTGGCGGGCCCGGGTGCGGTAGCAGGAGTGGCACGGCGGCTGGCCCGGTACGACCAGCGGACCGACCCGGATCTGCGGGTCGTTGAAGGCGACCGGCAGGAACGGCTGCCCGGCGCGCTCGGCAACCGCGGCGTACTCGTGGAACTCGGTGTCGACATCCCGCCAGGAGGCGCGTACGAACAGGGAGGCGCCGGCGAGCAGGCTGGCCGATTCGTCCCCGAACGGCTCCCGCACCAGGCGCGTGGTCCGGCCGGTGAAGCTCAGCAGGGTCCGCAGTGCCTCGCCGACCTGCTCGCCAAAAACTCCGTCGGCGAGCAGGAGAACGTGTCCGTCCGTCATCGTGATCACGCCAATGGTTGGGGGTACGGATTGAGCTTGCTCTCCGGCCGCACCGGCAGACCCATCGCTGCCGGTGCCTGGTACAGCCGGGGATGAGCACGGTACTGCGCGCGGGGACGCAGCGACATCGGTTGGAGTTCAGGAATGATGACGCGAACCGCGAACAGCCCGACGTCGTCCACTTCACGGGTGGAGATGTCCAGGGCGAATACCGACATGCCCAGTTCACGCAGCCGCGCAAGCGCGAACGCCAGTTGCTGTGACACGGATCCTCCCGCGGGGGAGGCAGCCATGGAGACCTGGCGCTCGTGCGGGGCGTCGAGCAGGAAACCGAACGCCGACCGGCGGCTGGGGCGGCCCATCTCTGCCGCGACGTCCGTGACTGCGGTGAAGTCCGCGTAGCGTCGCGGCAACTTCGAATGGTCGGTCATCACGAGCGGGAGGCCCACCGCCTCCAGTAGCGCGTGCTCGGCGGCGGCGCCGGTATCGAATTCGGTCGCGCAACCGACGTACTGGGCGGGTCTGCCCGCACGAGGTTCCCGTACGGTCTGAAGGCACAGGACAGTCGGTACGCCGAGATCGGTGGTCGCGTCGAACAGATGGGTATCGACTCCATGCCGGTCCGACCAGTCAATGACCCGTTGCCCACCGGGCGGTAAGCAGTGCGGTGCCACTCTGGGCAGGGGCAGACGTTGCAGCCAGCTCACGGCGACCGCATCACGCTCGATGAGCTCACAGATGGCGTTGAGGGTGGCGGCCTCCACCGACGTGTGGATCGCCACGCCAGTGGAGATCGGACTCCAGAACAACTCGCCCCGCAGCGGATTGGACCCGTCGATATGTGTCATCACCCGGGGCACGAATACGTCGCGGCCGGAATGCAGGTCCACGGCCTCGTTCCACCGGATCGGCAGGGTCTTGTCCGGCAGCTGCAACGGGCAGTCGGGATGGCGCAGCTCCGTGCGGGAGCACCGCGCGACAGTGTCCAGGTCCATGGCGTGCGCGCCGAGTTCGACCGCGGTGGCAGTGATCTCTGCGGTTTCGTCGACGAGCACAGACGCGTAGCGCTCCAGACCTTCGCTGAGAGCCAGCAAGCGGGAGTGCGACGGGTCGTTGGGACTGCGCCCACTGCCATAGACGATGCTGAACCGGTCTGCGTGGGTGCTGCCGACAACCGTGTAGTTGTCGAGGCCCACAATGGAGACGGAGAAACCCACCGGCAGGAAGGGATACGTATTGACGGAACGGAGTGCGCCAACCGCCCCGTACGCTCCCGCAACGTCGTCGAGTGTTGTGCCGGCTGTCCCGGCGTCTGCTGGTATGGGCCGCTGAGACGGCAGGTCCGGGCTGCCGCCCCGACCACCGTGTCGCGTCGACAGTGAGGATGGCGCGGTCACGTGATCCAACCTAGGCGGTGCAGCGAGCCGCATGATTTCCCGGAGGACGGATGCGGACAGCGGCGCCCTCGGCGGCAGGTCACCGCCACAACGGTGGGACCGCGGTCGGACAGCTCCGGACAGCGGCGTCAGCGGACGGCATCTCCGGCGGGGACCGGGGCGGCGGCTCGTCAACCCTTGAAGGCGCCCTCCATGATTCCCTGCACCAGGCGCCGTCCCACGAACACGAACAACAGCAACAGCGGAATGGTCGCCAGGAACGAGCCGGACATGGCCAGGCCGAGATCGATGTCCCGGTTGTTCTGAAGTGCCTTGATGGCGATCTGGACGGTGTACTTGTCGGGCGACTTCAACACGATGAACGGCCACAGGAAGTCGTTCCAGGCGTAGACGAAGGTGAACAGCCCGAGAACGAATGCCGCCGGGCGCACCAGCGGGAAGGCGATCCGCCAGAAGATCTGCCAGGTGGTCGCACCGTCCACGCGCGCGGCATGCATCAGCTCATCGTTGATGGTGTTGCCGATGTGCTGACGCATCCAGAAGATGCCGAACGCGCTGACCAGGCCGGGAACGATCACCGCCTGGAGGCTGTCCACCCAACCGAACTCCGACATGATCAGGTACTGCGGCACGACGGCCAACTGTGCCGGCACCGTCATGGTCAGCACGACGATGAGGAACAGCGTGTTGCGGCCCGGGAAGGACAGCTTGGCGAAGGCGAAGCCGGCCAGCGCGCAGAGCACCGCCTGACCTACGGCGATCGTGGTGGCGACGATGAGGCTGTTGAGGAGGGCCTGCACGAACGGCACGGTGGCGAAGACCAGGTTCGCCAGGTGCAGGAAGTTGCCGCCTGGCGTGACATGCGGCGGGAGACTCGTCGCGGTAGCCGAGTCCGTCGTGGCCACCACGAACATCCAGTAGAGCGGAAAGACGCTGACGACCACCATGACAGTCAGCAGCGCGTACACCGCGAAGGGGACACGGTTGGCGTGGCGCCGCCGGGGCTGCGCGGGCGTGGCGGTCGGGGGTGCGGGCTTCATGGACGCTCCGAGCGGATGCGGGTGACCAGTAGGTAGTTGATCGCGGAGACGACCACGACGATGACGAAGAGTGCGACTCCGATCGCCGCGCCGTAGCCGAAGTGGAAGTGGCCGAAGGACTGCTCGTAGAGGAAGAGGGTCACCGTCTGGCACTGCCGTGCCGCGCCGCAGGTGAGTCCGCCCACGGAGTTGGCGAGCAGCGGCTCGGTGAAGACCTGCAGCCCGCCGATGGTCGACGTCACGACGGTGAACGCGATGATGGGCCGCAGCGAAGGGATGGTGATATGCACGAACTGTTTCCAGTCGTTCGCGCCGTCCGCGGCCGCGGCCTCGAACAGCTCGCGGGGAACCGCCTGCAGTGACGCGAGGTACAGCAGTGTGTTGTACCCGGTCCAGCGCCACGCGATCATCGTGGCGATCATGAAGTGGCTGCCCCACACCGACGCGGTGAAGTCGACGTGGTGAAACCCCAGCAACCCGAGGAACCAGTTGAGCATGCCGTAGTCGCGGTCGAAGAGTTGGGCGAAGACGATGGTGGTCGCCGCGACGGAGGTGACGTAGGGGACGAGCACCGCCATCCGGAACAACGTGGCCAACTTCAACCGCGCATGGTTGAGCAGGTGTGCCAGGCCGAGCGCCACCAACAGCTGCGGCACGGTCGACATCGCCCAGATGCTGAACGTGTTGCGCAGCGCCCCCCAGAATCGCGGGTCGTCGAGGAGCTCCGAGAAGTTGGCCAGCCCGACAAAGTGGTGCTCGCCGATGGGGTCCCACTCGAACAGGGAGATGTAGAAGGTGAACAGCAGCGGGAAGAGCCCGAAGACGAAGAAGAGCACGAAGAACGGTGCGATGTACGCGTACGGTGCCAGTCGCTCGCGCACGCCCTGTTGAATCTGCCGCCTGCGGGTCGGCTCGGTGAGCGCCTGCGCGGCTGCGGCCGGGCTGAGCATGGTGGTCATCGGGTCACCCCTCCCGATCTGCGGCGGCCGGCGCTACCGTCGCCGCCGCAGACCATCGTCCGGTCAACCACGCAGGGCGTTCTTGACATTGGTCAACGCTGTGTTCCAGGCGTTGGCCGGGTCGACCTTGCCCTGCTCGACACTGGTGAGCGTGTTGAGCAGCTCGGTGCCGATGGGGCCGTCCTGCGGGCCGATGTAGAAGGGCTTGACCCCCAGTACCGACTGCGTGTAGATCTTGCCGATCGGCGCGTTGGAGAAGAACGGGTCGGTCCTGTCGACGAGCTTCGGGTCCGAATAGACCGACGGCGTGGTCGGCAGCGATCCCTGGGAGAGGAAGTGCGCCAGTTGACCGGCGGGCGACTGCATCTCGGCGATGTAGTTCCACGCTGCCTTCGGGTTCTTCGCGCGCTTGGGGATGGCCAGGTAGCTGCCGCCCCAGTTTCCGGCAGCGCCGGGGATGGTGGCGATGTCCCACTTCCCGCTGGTACCAGGTGCGTTCGTCTTGATCTGGTTGAGCAGCCAGGACGGTGAGGACACGACTGCGAAGTCACCCTTGGTCATGGCCGCCGTCCAGCCGCTCGAGAACGATGCCTGCTTGGCCGAGATGCCCGAGGCGAAGACCCGCAGCGTCAGGTCGAACGCGGCCTTGACCTGTGCGTTGTCATAGTCCAACTTGTGGTCCGCGTTGTAGTACCGCTCGGTCCCCTGATTCACCGCCTGGAAGAAGACGCTGGTCGGCGTGTTGTCCAGGAACGGCTTGCCCGTCGCCTGGACGTACCTCTTGCCGACGTCCATGAACGCATCCCAGGTCGGCCAGAGCTTGGAGACCTCGTCGCGGTTGGTCGGCAGCCCGGCGGCCTGGAACAGATCGGTGCGGTACGCGACCGCCAGGCCGCCGACGTCCGTCGGTACACCGACGATCTTGCCGTCCCTGGTTGTCGACTGTGCCATCACCCAGTCGAGGTAGTCGTTCTTGATGTTGCCGGCGCCGAGCGTGGTGAGGTCGACGAAGTTGTCCGGCGACTGCATGAACTTCGGCAGATCGTCGCCCTGGATCAGCACCAGGTCGGGCACCTTCCCACCGGCCAGGGCGGTGGTGAGCGCCTGCGCCGTCTCCGTCGTGCTGCCCACCTCGGTGAGCTTGATGTGCGCATCCGGGTGCGCCTTCGTGTAGACGTCGACGTCGGCCTTCTGGTTGATCTGGGTGAAGGACCAGAACTCGAAGGTCTTCGAGTCCGACGAGTTGGGCTTGCCTGATCCCCCACAGCCGGCAATGAGGAGTGCGGCTGCGGCGAAGACGGTTGCGGTGTTCAGGACGCGTTTCAACGGCCCTCCATACGGCGATCGTGGACTGCGGTGGTCGGGGTGACCGCAGGCAACCAGGGTGAAGCGCCTGCCTGCGACGTACGCCGCGGGAAGGAGCTGACGAAGTCGCCGCACGTACCGGTCAGCTGTGGACCCATGTCGCCTGCGAAATCGTCGTCGCGCTGCGAAATTATCGAGACATTCAAATGTCTGAATTTCGTACTGTGAGGCTACTAACTGCCACGTCATCCGTCAACGACCGCCGCGGCAGGCAACACCCGGACAGGCGCGGGGGCTTTCGGGCCGCACGGCGTCGAAACTTTCGCCATCGGCGGCACTGCGCGCGGTGACTTCGAAGGCGAGCACCATGAGATTCCTGTCCCGACCCGGAGAGATCACTGAAGACCTTGGCGCGAAGGACACCCGATCTACAGGGACAGAGGTCGCCGCCGCCTTGCCTCGATCCGCAGTGCCGGCCGTCCTGGCTGCCGCCGGCACCGTAGCCGCCACCGCCGCTCCTGCCGAAGCGGCGGTCACCGGTGCGGTCGTCCGGGAAGGCGACTTCATCAACGTCCCGGCTCCGGGACCGCCCGTCGGGTGGTTGCGGGGCCGGCGCACGGGACAGCGGGGACAAGTGACCTGAGCAGGGCGGGACACCGCCGGGACGGTTGTCCCATGTGGAGCGGACACATTGACCGCTACCGTGTGACCCGGCCCGAGGCAACGCCGTACGGCTGACGTGGCGGTTTGACCGCGGTCCCGTGCCCTCGACCGCGTGCCGCCGTACCACCGGGACCGCCCGTCCGCACCTGCCGGCCGGGGCGCGGCAGGTATGGCGGACATTGCCGTGCCTGACGTGTCAGCCGCGACATCGCGCGCCCATTTCCCAGAGAGGTCCTTCATGTCCCGTGTTCTTTTCGGCAGAGTGGCTGGCGGTCTGATCGCCGCGGCCGGCCTGTGCGCTGTCGTCCTCAGCGCGCCCGGTGTCGCCCTCGCCAACACCACCGCCTCGTGGAACACCGTCTACGACAGGCAGGACGACGACGTCTTCGACGTGCAGACAAGATCGAGCTACTGGACAGTGGCGGCCGCCCGGTCGAAGCCGGGCCAGGACTTCGACCTGAGCGTCACCTCCGCCAGCACCGGACAGGTCGTCACCAGCGACGCCTACGCCGGCGACACCGACTTCGTCGCGATCGACACAAACCGGCTGACGCCGGGCAACTACCAGGCCAGCGCGTACCGCTGGGGTGGTGACGGAAGTGCCGGGTACGACTTCCAGTTCGCCAGCCGCAACGTCACCTTCACGCCAACGCTCTGGGGGCAGACCACCGGCAGCCCCGGCAACAGCGGCGACCAGGTGGACTACGACCCGGCCGTCCAGCGCGACACCGACGTGATCCGGATCTACGACGTGTCACTCCAGGCCGGCCAGTACTACGTCCTCAAGTCGGCCTATGACTTCCGGGACGACGGCAACGTGTTCCTGGTCTCCAGCGACCCGGCCAACAAGGCCACCTGGATGCGTGGCCGGCCCAGCGCGCTGCGGGTGACCACGAAGAACATGGGCGTCTTCGGCGGCGGCTGCACCCGGTTCAAGGCCGCCCGCAGCGGCTGGTACGGCCTGGTCGTGCTGTTCGACGACCACAACGGTGGCTACCACTCCTATGAGGTCTTCGACGTCGAGAAGGCCAAGTCCACCGAGGGCACCAACTGCGAGCAGGCAGGCTCCTTCTAGCCGGTCGGTCCGCGCACGGCGGGGGCAGCCTCCGCGGTGCGCGGACCGGATCGCGCGCCCGAACCGGAGCCGGCCGGCGCGGACCCGGGTAGCGGCAGCCGGCAGGCGACCCGGGTGCCGGTCGGCGCATCCGAGGTGATCGAGGCGCTGCCGCCGAGCTCGGCGCAGCGTTCCCTGATACTGGTCAGCCCCATGCCGGGGCGATGGTCCGGGGCCAGACCGCACCCGTTGTCGCGCACCACGATGTGCACGTCGCCGTCCAACCGGATGCACACCTCGCAGGTGGACGCTGCGGAGTGGCGCACCACGTTGGTCAGCGCCTCGGCGACGATCCGGTACGCGGCGACCTCCACCGTCGCCGGCAGCCGGTCGCTGCCCAGCGCGCACTCGAACGTCGTACGGACGCCACCGCCCAGCCCCGCGACCAGTTCGCGCAGCGCGGCTGCCAGGCCGAGATGGTCCAGGATCGTCGGGCGCAGCCCGTCCACCAGCAGACGGATGTCCTGGACGACCGAGCGGTGGATGTCGGCCAGGTCGGCGAGGATGCGCTCGGCCGCGTCGGGGTCGGTACGGATCAGCGCCCGACCGAGTTCGAGCCGCATCGACGCCGAGGCGATGGTGGGGCCGAGACCGTCGTGGATCTCGCGGCGCATCCGGCGGCGCTCCTCCTCGAGCATCGTCACCGTGCCCTCCAGCGAGCGCTGCAGGCGCGCGGCGAGCAGCAGCCCGTGGGCGGTCGCGCTGACCTGCTGGGCCAGCCCCTCCAGCAGGCGGCGGTCAGCGGCCCCGAACGGCTCCCGATCCGGCCCCGGGTCGAGCACCAGGCGGCCGATGCGCTCGCCGTCGTGGATGAGGTCGATCGATGTCGGGGTCGGGCCGGGCCGGCCGTGCCCGCTGGGTACCAGCCGCAGGCCGGGCACCTCGACCGCGGCGTGGGACAGCCGCAGCATCCGTACCAGGGTCGCGACGACCTGGTTCAGCACCACCTCGGCGGGCTCGGCCGACCGCAGCCGCCGGCCCAGCTGCCGCAGCACCTCGTAGGGGTCCTCGCGGTCGCCGTAGATCAGCCGGCTGACCACCCGACGCAGCGTGGTGTGCGCGGCCGCGAAGGACAGGGCGACGACAAGAGCGAACAGCACTGGCACGGGGTGCAGCCGGGCGTCGAGGCTCGCCCCGATCGCGGCGGCCGCTCCCAGGTAGACCACGATGAGACCGACGGTCACCAACGCGTACAACAGTGAGCGACGCAGGATGACCTGGATGTCCCACAGCCGGTAGCGCAGGATCGCCGCGGCGTGCAGCAGCTGCGCGGGTACACAGAACAGCGTGAAGTACTCCCAGCTGAGCAGGGGATGCCCGGTGACCACCTCGGGAATCCGGCCGAGCAGCAGGTATCCGGCGGCCAGCCAGACGAGGCCGTAGCTGATCAGGCGCATCCGGTGCCGGGCGACCGGATCGCGGGCGAGCAGGTAGCTGACCACGACGGCCACCAGGATCAGGACCGGCATGAACGCGGCGGCCGGTGCCGACACCGACACCAGCAGCTCGGCGCGCGGCGGCCCGTCGCGGCCCGGCAGGCCCACCAGCAGCGCACCCGCGTAGCCGAGGAACGGCAGGGCGAAGGCGGCCGGGACCAGCCACCGGTGCCGGCGCAGCACCGGCCACGGCCGCGGGAACGAGGCGACGAACAGCAGCACGCACGACCACACCAGGCAGTTCGCGACCTCAGCGACGCCGGTGACCCACAGCCGACCGGTCACCACGTCGATGGCCTGGGTTCCGTACCACTGCGACGAGCCGTAGCCGACGAACTGGAGCACGGCGCTGCCGTAGAGCGCGATGGCTGCCGGGTCGCGTGGCCGTCGCGCCACCACGAGGCAGGCGACCAGCATGACCAGCCCGACGTAGGGCAGGGTGGCGGCATGGGCCGCGACGAGCTGCCAGAACGGGTACCGGGTGAGGGCCACGCTCACGCGGACGGGCGCCCCGTCGCGGATCACGTCGTAGTTGACCACGTCCCCGATGCGGGGTTGCGGCCCGGACCGTGCGGCGGTATCCAGTGGCCGACCGTCCACCGCGGTCACCCGGTCCCCGGCGCGCAGCGCCCGGCCCGGACCCACCGCCTCCGCGATCACGACTCCGTCCGAGTGCCAGGCGTGGGAAGCGGTGGAGATGACGGTGCCGTCGGACGGATGTCCGGCCCGGGCTGCCCAGAGCCAGCTCAGCGCGAGGAGGCAGCCTGCGAGCGCGACGGCCATCCGCAGGACCCAGGTGGGCACGACGCGCTTGCCGGTGTCGGCCATCGCTCCTCCAGAGGTTGCGCCGATGCGCACTCGCGGCGGCATGCCAACATCGGGGGCAGCGCCGCCGTCCCATGCTAGGAGGACCCGTGTTTGACTCCAACCCGGACCGACCGCTCTTACGGGTGCTGATCGCCGACGACCACCCCATCTTCCTCGCCGGGATGCGGCTGGTACTGGAGAACTATCCAGGTCTGGCGTGTATCGCGGCGGTGGCCACGGGCGCGGAGGCGGTGAAACTCGCGGTCGCCGAGCGCCCCGACGTGGCCGTGTTGGATATCAACCTGCCCGACCTGTCCGGAGTGGAGGTCGCCCGGACGATCCATACCCGGGCGCCCGGGGTCGGCCTGCTGATGCTCACGATGCTCAGCGACGACGAGTCCCTGTTCGCCGCGGTACGGGCCGGCGCTCGCGGGTACCTGCTCAAGGGCTCGACTCCGGACGAGGTGGTGGCGGCCATCCGGGCTGTCGCCGGCGGTGGGGCCGTGTTCGGGCAACGCCTGGCCGCGCGCATAGTCGACTACTTCACCGCGAACCCGCCGGCGTACCAGGATGGGACGGCCGGTGACGCGCCGGCGTTGCCGGAGCTGACCGAGCGGGAACGGGAGATTCTGACGTACCTGGCCGACGGCGAGTCGAACCCGGCGATCGCGGCCCGGCTGTACCTGAGTCCGAAGACCGTCCGCAACCATGTGTCGAGCATCCTGGGCAAGCTGCAGGTGGCTGACCGGCGGCAGGCCATGCTGCGCGCCCGCGAGGCGGGCCTGGGCTCGACCCGGTTCGAGTGACGTCGCCGAGCTGCCGGGCGACTCCGGATCGGGCGTCGGAGTAACGCATTTTACTGCCATTATCAGCGGTCAATGCCCCATTGCAGTGACGTTTCGGCCGCGTTATGTTAACGCTCACATCAACTGGAGCCGTTGCCGGGCTAGCGCGGTACGACGGCGCCGCGAAGACGAGTCCGATGCGACACGCAATGGCGACCCGACCGCTGTGGCTCCGGCATTCGCGGGCCGTGACACCCACCCCTCGGTGGCGATCAGGCCACTTCCACCCGAAGGGAAGTTCATGAAACCGAGCACCCGCGCGGTTCGTGCGGCGATCGCCGTCGCGCTGGCTGGCGCCCTCGGCGCGGCAACCCTCGCGCTAGCCTCCTCGTCAGCATCGGCGGATTCCGCCGTGACCGTCCAGAAGTGGCTGACCACAAGCAATCTGAGCAGCCGCCTGGCCGCGCAGGCGAGCCTCGCCTTCACCACCAACTCCGCCACCCCCACCATCACCGTCGACGACACGACCACCTACCAGACGATGGCCGGTTTCGGCGCCGCGATGACCGACACCTCGGCATGGCTCATCTCGACGAAGCTCAGCGCCACCAACCACACCCAGCTGATGAATGCGTTGTTCAGCCCGACGAACGGGATCGGGATGAGTTGGGTACGGGTGCCGATGGGCGCGTCGGACTTCTCCGCGACCGGGCAGCCGTACTCGTACGATGACATGCCCGCCGGCCAGACCGACCCGACCCTGGCCCACTTCTCGGTCGCGCACGACCTGTCGTACATCATTCCCGACCTCAAGGAAGCCGCCCAGCTCAACCCGTCGCTGAAGTTGATGGCCAACCCGTGGAGCCCGCCGGGCTGGATGAAGGCCAACGGACAGATGAGCAACGTCAACGGCTCCGGCACTCTGCTGAGCAGCAGCTACGCACCACTCGCGGACTACTTCGTGAAGTTCCTGCAGGCGTACGCGGCCCAGGGCGTGAACATCTACGCCATCACGCCGCAGAACGAACCCGGTTACAGCGGCAGCTACCCGAACATGAACTTCAGCGAGGCGAATGAAGCGGCATTCCTCGCCAACAATCTCGGACCGGCGCTGAGCCAGGCGGGCCTACACCCGGTGGTACTCGGCGTCGACTTCAACACCAACGTCATGAGCAACTTCGGCATCCCACTGCTGAACGACGCGGCCGCCGCCCAGTACCTCGCCGGCACCGCCTGGCACTGCTACGCGGGCAACCTCGGCGCTCTCGGCACCATGCACAACAGCTTCCCGGCCAAGGACGTCTACGAAACCGAGTGCTCGAGCGGTATCGCCCCGCAGTCGACGGTCGAGACCTTCATCCAGAGCACCCGCAACTGGGCCAAGGCGGCGACGATGTGGAACATCGCCGAGGACACCAACAACGGCCCGGTCATCTCCGGTGGCTGCAGCGCCTGCACCCCGATGGTCACCATCAACCAGAGCACCGGCGCCATCACGTACAACCTCGACTACTACGCCATCGGCCACTTCAGCAAGTTCGTCGTGCCGGGCGCGCAACGCATCGCCTCCACCACCACCGCGTCCATCAACGACGTCGCGTTCCGCAACCCGGACGGCTCGGAGGTCCTCGTCGTGGACAACACCTCCTCCGCGCAGCAGTCGTTCACCACGAGCTGGCACGGGCAGTCCTTCACTGACAGCCTCCCAGCCAAGGCCATCGCCACCTACACCTGGACCCCGGGCATCACCACACCGCCATCCACCACCCCGCCGGCGTCCGCCACCGCCACCGCCACTGCTACCGCCGCCACCACCACCATCGTCGGCCAAGGGTCGGGGAAGTGTCTGGACGACCGCGGCAACCCGGCCAACGGCATCCAGCAATACATCTGGGCGTGCGCCGCCGGAAACGCCAACCAGCAGTACACCTACACAGCCGCCGGGCAGCTCCAGATAGCCGGGAAGTGCCTGGGAGCCGCCGGCAACGGCACCACCAACGGAACCCAGGTCATCACGTACACCTGCAACGGCACCCCGAGCCAGGTGTGGAACTTCAACGGCGACGGTACCGTCACCAACGCGCTGTCCGGGCTGTGCCTGGACGTAACCGGCAACGGCGCCGCCAACGGAACCGCGGTGGAGTTGTGGTCCTGCAACGGCGGTAGTAACCAGAAGTGGACCCGACGGTAGCGGGCTTCCCCGTCCATGCCCCGGGGCGCCTGTCACGGGCGCCCCGGGGGCAGCGGCGCTGCCGACCGGGCCGGCGGCCTACCCGTCACCGGCGCGGAGCACCTCGCCCAGCCGCTGGTGCCGCCGTAGGGCCCACTCGACCGGGATCACCACCGGGACCGCCGCCAGCAACGCGACCGCCCCCAGACCGAGCCCGATCCACGGTGGCGTCACGACCGGGTCGGTGGTCTGCCCGGTCAGCAGCCGGAGCGCGAGCGGCCCGAGCGTCACGCGGGTGAGCATGACGCCGAGTGCCGGGCCGACCACCGCGGTGAGCACCACGAGCGGCAGCAGTTCGCCCGCGGCCACCCGGCGGACGTCCCGGCGCCGCAGGCCGAGGGTGCGCAACCGGGTCAATGTCTGCCACCGGGCCGGTGCCTCGGTCGCCGCGGCCAGGGCGATCCCGAGCAGGCCGAGCGCAAGGAGCGCGACGGCGCAGAACCGCGCAAGCCGCAGCAGTCCGGCGGCGAGCGGGGCATGCCTGCGAGCTGCCAGCACATCGGTCCGCAGCACGGCGTTGCCGGCGGCCGCATTCGCGGTGACGACGTGTTCGGCGTCGGTACCGGTCACCCAGATCGTGTCCGGTACCGCTTGCAGGCCGGCGGCGGCCATCGCGGCAGCGTCCACGAGGACGACGGTGCCCGCGTCGCCGATCGGCGGTGCGGTGCCGACGACCGTCAGTGTGACGTGTGAGTTGTCGCCGTGGAACAGGGTGAGTGTCATGCCGGGGCGCAGCGTGCCGTCCGTCGAGCGCACCAGCGCGGGTACGGTGCCCGACTTTGGCGCGGTGAGCCGGTCGAGCGCCTGCTGCTGAGGTATGGGCGTGTCAGCCAGCAGCCGCCGCAGCGCCGGAACGTCCACAATGATCAGTCGCGGTGCGCTGCTCACGTTGCCGGCGGTGACGTGCACGTGGTCGGTCACCTGGGCGGCGACGACGTGCCGGACGCCCGGCGCGGCGGCGAGCTGCTGCGCCAGCCTCGCGGTGGACGCCCGGGCGTCGTCGGCGACGTCCAGGCGGGCGTCGGCTCCGACTGTCTGCCAGGCCCCGTCCACCAGCCCGCCGGCTACCGTCGCGTGCACGGTGAGCGCGAACGAGGCCAGCGCGACCGGCGTGACCAGGGCCAGCACGGGCAGGGCCCGCCCCGCCGTGGCAGCCGCCCGTGCGGCGCCGAATACAGCCAGGCCGCCGCGGGTAGCCAGCGCCCGGCGCAGCACCAGCCGGGTCGCGGGCGGCAGCAGGCGCAGCAGCACCAGCGCGCCGACGATACTGCCGAGTGCCGGCGCGCTCGCGGGCAGCGCGGCGCCGGCCGTGGCGCCACCGCCGCGCTGGCGCATCGCGGCGAACGCGGCGACCGCAGCGGCCAGGATCGCGGCCTCGACCGCGAACCGGCGTAGCGCGACGGTGCGGGCCGCCCACTGCCGCGCCGAGCGGTTGGCCGGAACCCGCCGGTCACGGGTGGCGTGGGCAGCGACGCGTACGCCCAGGGCCGGGGTGGCAGCCGTCGCGGCGAGGGCCACCGGCACCGCCCAGCCCCAGGCGAGGGTCGGGACCGTGGCGCGGGCGAGCGCGAGCCCGACCGCGGTGGCGACAGCCGCCACCACCGCGGATTCCAGAAGCAGTTCCGCACCGAGAGAAGCGAGCGCGGCTCCGCGTTGCCGGGCCACGGTCAGTGCCGCGGCCCGGCGGCGGACCAACAGCTCGGCGGCGAGCAGCAAGACCATGATCGCGCCGGCCAGGACGCCGGTGAGCAGTACCGACGCCTGCACGGTCGCGCCGTCGACCTGGTCGCGCACGTCCCGTAGGACGGCGTCGAACTGGGTGTTCCAGGAGATCGACGTGTCGGCGTCGCCGGTGGCGGCAGATCTGGCCTTGAGGGTGGCCAGCGGCCTGCCAACGGCCTGGGCGGATTTCCAGGTGAGCGCTTCGGGGTCCGGGGCGAACCACGCGGTGCGCTGCAGCTCGTCCGGTGGGAACGCGAGGCGCGCGTCGGGCAGGGAGGAGGCTGACAGGAGGCCGCCGAGCCGCATCGGGCTGGACCCGTCTGCGCTCCTGACCGGGTTGAGCAGCCACGGGGCGGTACGCCACACGGGGCTGCCCGGTTCGTCCGCCCGGAAGATGCCGCTGACCTCCACCGGCTGTGGCCTGCCGTGTTCGTCGATCAGCGGGATCCGGTCGCCGGGGCGTACGCCGAGGATGGTGGCCACCTGCTCCGACAGACCGATCCGTACCAGCCACGGGACGTCTTTGCCGGCCTCGACATCCTCGGCCGCGGTGGGGAAGGCGGGTCCGGGTTCGGTACCGGCGATCCAGGTGACCCGGGGACCGTCCCCGTCGGACAGGTACGCCAGCCGGAACGTGCGCTGCGGGCCCTCGGCGGCAACGGTCAGGTTGGGGCTGATGGTAGTGGCGACGGGCGGGCCCAATACCTCGTGTAGCGGGCCGAGCTCGGTCAGCGCCTGCCGCCGGAACGCCTCCAGTAGCTCGGCGAGGCGGGGGCTGCGGATGCGGCCGTTGGCGGTGTAATCCCCCGGCCAGGGCGCCGTGGCGGTGACGTCGGCGTAGCCGTGAGAGCGGACCACGGCGTCCCGGACCGCGTCGTCCGCAGCGGCTCGCAGCAGCGCGGGAACGGTACTGGCCAGGAGGGCGACCAGCGCGACGACCACCGCGGACAGCAGCAGTGGCCCCGCATCGGCCCGGGCCCGGCCCCCGATGCTCGGCCAGTGCGGCACGGGGCGCCGGGTCATGACGGCACCCGCAGTTGGCCGGCGTCCGCGTTGCGGACCTGACGGTGGACGGCCACCGCCACCGCAACCAGGCAGCCGGCCACCAGCACACCGCAAAGCGCTGCCTCGGTGGCCCATGGCCAGAACGGCACCGGGGTCGGCACCGGCATCGCCCCCGTGTCGGAGCGAATCAGCAGCGGCGCGATCATCCAGGTGGCGAGCGCTGCGACAGTTGTCCCGGCAACACCCCACGGCAGCAACACGATCAGGTGCTGGCCGGCCAGGGAGATCCGGATCTGACGCCGGGTCATCCCGAGCGCGCGCAGCCGTGCCGCGGGCACGGCGTTACGGGCCAGCGGTTGGGACGTGACATGCAGGACTATCCCGGCCAGCAACAGCAGGACGGCCGTGGGCAGCAACAGTCGCAGCGCGGCCGACAGACCCGCGGACGCCGGGCCGGCGGTGCGTCGGGCGGTCTCCGTGGCGCTGGTGGTGACGCTGCCCAGGTGCAGGCCGGCGGCGCGGGCCGCGGCGTCGACGCGGTCCGGGTGGCCGACCCACCAGGCGTCCACCGGGAATGTGAGGTCGCCCCGGACGATCAGCGCACGGGACAGGGCGTCCAGATCGGCGAGGAGGGCGGCGCCGCTGGGCGCGGACGGAACATTCGGCACCACCCCGGCGACGATCACCGGGATGGGGGTCGAGCCGACCGTCAGGTCGAGCAGAGTCCCGGGCCGGGCGTCGATCGCCCTGGCCAGACCGGCCGAGACCGCGACAGGTACCCGTCCGGGGTCGTCGAAGGCGGTGAGGATGAGCTCCACCGCAGCGTCCGGCACGCCGCCCACCTGAATGGAGGCGGTCGTCCGCAGCTGGGCCACGGACCCGGTGGCGGTCGACTCGGCGGTCGCAGCCGCCACCTGATCGGGGACGGAAGCCCGGGCGGTGGCCGTCCACGAGCCGGCTGATGCGCCGGGGACGGCGAGGGCGATGCCGACGCTGATCCGGCCGGCATCGTCCGGGCCGACCGGCTCGGGCCGTACCTTCAACGACACCGCGACGACCCGTGCGCCCGCGGCCGGGTCGCAGCCGGCCAGCCTGTGCGGCCTGCCGTCGAGCGGTACCGACCCGGTAGGACACGTGGTCCGCAGGCCGGTGCTGTCCTGGAGTACCAGCGTCGCGGCCGCGGTGACCGTTGTGGCGTCGCTCGCCTGGCCGGTCAGGGTGATGCCGTCGCCACCGTCGGCGACGGTGATGCCCTCGGTACCGGCCCGCGGTGCGAGCGGCGCCGCCACCTCACTCCAGCTACGGCCCCGGTCCAGCCGGCCGCGCAGCAGGTCACCGGCCCGGGTGGCGTCGAGCGCGACCAGCCAGGGCACGTCGCCGCCGCTGCCCAGCCACTGCCCGATGGCCACGCCCTGGTGGGCGACCGGGCTCACCACCCCGCCGGTGGCCGTGCCGACCACGACGCCCTGCCCCGCGACGGGCGGCCGGGTGAGGGTCAGCGCGAGGTCGGTTCCGACCGACATGATCGCCTGATCGTGTTGCGAGTGTGCCCAGGTGACCTGGAAGGCCAGGCCGAAGGTGGCCGCCGCGTACGCCAGGGTGACCAGCAGGCCGGCGGCGGTGGCCTGCGGCCGACGCGCTGCCTGGAAGGCGGCCAACTCCAGCGCCAGGCCGCTGCTGCGCCGGGCCAGCCGGTCGGTGGCGTCCAGCGCCGGCCGGACCAGTCGGAGGGCGAGCAGGACCCCTCCGATCAACACCGTCGTGGGTGCCAGCACGCGTACCGCGTCGACCTGGAAGATCGGCTCGGCGGCCCCGGCACGCAGCTGCCACCAGCCGCCGACCGCGAGCGCCGCGAACAGCACGTCAGCGCCGGAGCGGGCCAGCGCGTCGCGCCGGGTCCGCCCGGTCGTGGCCGGGGCCCCCCGCAGCGCGAGCACGACCAGCAGGACCGCAAGGGTGAGGGTGGCCGCGGACACGGTGATCACCTGGGCGGCGGTGGTGGTCGGTGGCGTGGCCAGCCCCGCATCGGCCAGTGGCGGCAGGTGACCGAGCGCGGCGTACAGCAGGGTCGAAGCCGGGACGGCGAGTCCGGTGGCGACTGCGGCCAGTAGGACGGCCTCGACGGCGGCGATCAGCGCGAACTGTCCACGGCCGAGGCCGAGGGCGTGCAGCAGCGCACCTTCGCTGGCACGGGCGTCTGCGGTGAGCCGGCCGGCGAGGGCGAGCGCGACAGCGGTGAGAACCCCGGCGAGCGTGGCGAGGTCGAGCACCGCGGCGTTGGTGACCTGCTGCTGTTGCCAGGTCGAGCGCAGGGTCGCCGGCAGCCCGGAGGCGACCCGTTCGACCTTCACCCGGGTACCCACCGCCCGCCCCAACCGGCTGTCCGCGCCCTGCACGGCGGCGGCGACCGTGTCGAGATCGCGGCGGTGGGCGTCGGACAGGTCCGGGTGGGCGGTGATTTCAAGCTGGCTGACGGCGGCCCGCCCGGCGAGCAGATCGGTGAAGTCCACCAGGAATGGACCGAACGCCCGGGACGCCCTCAGGGAATCCTCCCCGCCGTACGCGAGGTCGAAACCAGCCCCGTCCAGCGGATCCCGCTCCCAGCCGGTACCGGGCAGCGCGCGCACGACACCGACCACCAGCACGTCAGCGGCCGGGACCGGGTCGGTCGCCAGTTGCGTGCCCAGCCGTACCCGGCTGCCGGGAGCCAGACCGAGCTGCTGCGCGGTCGACTCCAGCACGGCAGCCTCCCAGTCTCCGCCGCCGGTGGCCCGTGGCCAGCGCCCCGCGGTCAGCTCGGCGTGGCTGGCGAGATCCTCCATGCCCGCGAGGTACGCCACCGCTGTCGCGTCGGGCGCCCCGGCGGCCCCGGGCAGCAGCCGCATCTCCGATACGGCGCGCCCGGTCGTGGTGGCGGGGAATGGCGCCAGGGTCGAGGTGAGCACCTGGCGGGTGTCGGCGGCCACGGACCGCGCGTCCCGGCCGGCGATCGTACCGGTGTAGGCGGTGACCGCCACGTCGGCCGGGTCGGCCCGGGCCGCGGCGACCTCCAGCGCGTGCTCGGAGCCGTGGGTGACCAGTAGCGCGCAGACACCCAGCACCGTGGCGCCGATCGTCAACACCGCCAGCAGCGCGGCGAGCAGGCCCCACTGTGCCCGGGCCCGGCGGGCCAGCAACATGATCACCCGTCGCTCCCGGGCGACGTCTCGTGGACTCGTCCGTCGCTGATGTGGATGACCCGATCGGCCAGCGCAATCATGACCGGGTCGTGCGTGGCCACCAGGGCGGTGACCCCTTCCGACTCCACCACCGCCCGCAGCAACGCCATCACCGACCGGCCGGTCTCGGCGTCCAACTGCCCGGTCGGCTCGTCGGCGATGAGCAGTCGGGGCGAGGCAGCCAGGGCCCGGGCGATCGCCACCCGCTGCTGCTGGCCGCCGGAGAGCTCATCCGGGCGTTGCCGGGCGTGGTCGGCCAGCCCCACGACGTCGAGAAGCACCGCGACGCGACGTTCCCGCTCAGCCGTGGGGACGCGGGCCAGCCGCAACGGAGCGCCCACGTTCTCCGCCGCCGACAACACCGGGATCAACCCGAACGTCTGGAAGATGTAGGAGACCTTCTCCCGCCGTAGCCGGGACAGCCCGTCATCGTCGAGTCCGGTGATGTCGACGCCGTCCACGACGACGGCGCCGCGGTCCGGGCGGTCCAGGCCGCCGACAATGTTGAGCAGCGTGGTCTTGCCGGAGCCGGACCGGCCGACCACAGCCACCATGGTCCCGGCGGCGACGTCGAAGGAGACGTCCTGCAGGGCACGCACAGCGGTCGGTCCGGCGCCGAAGCGGCGTTCGATCCCACGTACGCTCAGCAGCTGCCCGCCGGAACTCATGCCGGCCCGCCGGAGCTGTCGCGGTAGATGGCCACGTGGTCGGACTCCAGCGCCAGCCGGACCCTTCTGGTCAACGCCAACGTCTCGCGGTAGTCGCGCGGCACCTGGATACGGCCGGCGCGGTCCATGACCGCGTACTCCTCGGCGATGACGTGGGTCTCGCCCTGCGCGTTGGTCGCGGTGCGACGCAGCACCTCGCTGCTCGTGCGCCCGTCGCGGATCGCGACCGTACGCTCCACCTGCCCGCTGACCGCCGGGTCGTGGGTGACGACGACAACCGTCACGTCGAACAGCTGATTCACGCGGCGCAGCGCGGCGAAGACCTCCGCGGATGTGGCGGTGTCCAGCTCGCCGGTCGGCTCGTCGGCCAGCAGGACACGGGGGCGGTTCGCCAGTGCGACCGCGAGGGCGACGCGCTGCTGCTGGCCACCGGACAGCTGCGCGGGCCTGCGGTCGGCACAGTCGGTGATGCCGAGAGTCTCCAGGAGTTCATCGGTACGGGCGCGACGGGCTGCGGCCCGGGTGCCCGCGGCCGTCATGGGCAGGTCGATCACCTGCCGGGCAGTCAGGTAGGGGATGAGGTTGCTGGCGGCCTGCTGGCGGACGAAGCCGACGGTGTGCCGCCGGTAGCGCACCCGGTCGGCCCGGGACATCGCGAGCAGATCAGAGTCCGCCACCCGGGCCCGGCCCGCGGTGGGGGCGTCGATACCGGCCAGGATGGACAGCAGCGTCGACTTGCCCGAGCCGGACGCGCCGACGACGGCGACCATCTCGCCGGCGTCGACGACGAGTTCCAGCCCCTGTAACGCCTGCACCTCGATCGACCCGGCCTGGTAGATCCGCACCAGGCTCTCGCACACGATCAACGCGTCCCGGTTGTGCCCCGGCTGCGGCAGCGGAGCCTCGGACATCGTTCCCCCCGGCCGACGTCGGATGAGTGGATCGGTCTGGTGAACGCGCATCGGACCATCGGAAGCCGGCCGGCGCAGTCCCACCGAAACGGACCACACGCTGTGTCGAGGCGCTGGCACCGGCCCGACGTCGAACAGGCGCGTGAACGCTAACATCGCCGCGACCGCGGTCGCAAGGTCACCTAGCCCGCATCCGGCCCACCCCGTGCCCGGTCCCGGGGCGACCAGTTCGTCAACCGCCTCCACCGCAGAGATCCGTCGATGGCGGGGAAGTTCCCTGAGGAGCAGCCCACGTCCAGACGCCGCTTCGCCGCGGCGATCGCCGGCCGGCCAGCGTCCGGGCGGATGGTGGACGGTCTGTCCGAGGCGGTGTACGACGCAACGGCGCCGACCGTCGGTTGGCCGTGCGAGCAGATTGGGAGCACCGGCCGGTGCCCAACTGCGCTGAACGGAGTCAAGCGTGACCCGAGTGCGATGCCGCCTACGCCACCGCTCTGAGCTGGCACCTCTCGAGCCCGCCGGATGCGTGGGGCGGGAGCTACGCGGCCCTGGTCGGCACCGCCAGTTCGGTGGCGAGGTCGCGTAGCAGCGGATGCACCAGGTAGCGATGTCGGTCGTGGGGTACCAGCATGCTGCTGTCAGCCAGCGCGTCCAGCCCTTCCTCCGCCTCGGCGAGCGACACCTTCGCCAACCCGGCGCAGGCCCGCGGGCTGACGAACGGGCCGGTGTGCCGCGCCAGCACCCGGAACAGTCGCTGGTGGGCGGCGGGCAGCCGGCCGTAGGAGACCCGCAGCACGTCGGCGACGCTGCGCTCGCTGGGGCCGAGCAGTTGCAGCCGGCCGATCGGGCTGCGGAGTTGTTCGGCGAGGTCGGCAACGCTCCACAGCGGCCGGTGGCGCAGGCGGTCGGCGGCCGCCCGGACGGCCAGCGGAAGCCGCCCGCACAACTCGACCACCTGGTGACAGGCGGCCCGCTCCTCGTGCGCCCGGTTCGGGCTGCACACGCCGACGAACAGCGCGACGGCGTCCGCCACCGACAGCGACTCCAGGTTGATCGGATGCGCGTGGTGGAGGGCGAGCTGCCGTCGGCTGGTGACCAGGATGAGTGAGCCCGAGCCGCCCGGCAGCACCTGCTGGATGAAGGACGAGTCGTAGACGTTGTCGACGAGCAGGATGATCCGCCGGCTACTCAGCGCGGCGCGCAGGTACGCCGCCTCGGAGCCGGCGTCGCGGACCGGCGGGTCGTAGGGTAACTCGGCCTGGCGCAGCAGGCATCGCAGCGCCTGTTCGTGGGTGAGTGGCCGCTGGTCGACGGTGAAGCCGCGCATGTCGATGAAGTACTGGCCGTCGGGGTAGCGCGGCGCCAACTGGTGGGCCAACTCGACGGCAAGCGTGGTCTTGCCGACTCCGCCCATGCCGTGGATGAGGACGACGGTCGGTCGCCCCGCCTCGGTGGCGCGCCGGCTGGCCTCGAGCACTCCGTTGGTCGTGCCCCGGACGCCCACCAGGTCGGCCACCCGTGACGGCAGGTAGTGGCCGGCCCGGCCGCCGAGAGTGGTGTCCTGCGGCACCTCGACTGTTATCTGGCTGCCGCGCAGTACGGCGGCGTGGATGCGGCGCAACTCGGGTCCCGGGTCCAGGCCCAGCTCGTCAGCGAGGCGGCGCCGGCCGGACTCGAAGATCGCCAGCGCCTCGGCCTGCCGCCCGGCATGGCTCAGGGCGAGCATCAGGCTGCCGCGCAGGGACTCCCGCAGCGGATATCGGGTCACGTGCTCCAGCAGGTCACCCACCAGGTGGTGGTCCGCACCGGCCGACAGCCGAAGTTCGGCGAGGCGTTCCAGCGCGGCGACGCGCTGCTCGTTGAGCCGGGCGGAGACGCTGTCGATGAACGGCGACTGGAGCCCGGCGAGGGCGTCCCCCCGCCAGAGCTGCGTGGCGGCGCTCAGCTCGCGGACGGCATCGTCGTGCCGCCCCTCGGCGACGGCCCGGTTCGCCTTTTCGATGCCTCGGCGGGCGATGTCGGCGTCAATGCTCAGCCCTGCGGAGAGCAGCCGGTAGCCGCCGGCCACGGTGGTGAAGTTCGCCGCCGGCAGCCCTGCGGCGATGAGCCTGCGCCGCAGCGCCGCGGTGGTGTTGTAGATCTGACGTCGCGCGGTCTGCGGCGGCTCGCTCCACAACTCGTCGATGAGCTGCTCGACCGTGATCACGACGTTCGCGCTCAACAACAGAATGGCCAGTAGCTTGCGCTGCCGGTCGCCGCCGATGTCCAGCACGCCGTGTTCGGTCCGGACTTCCAACGGTCCCAGGACGAGAAACTCCATCGATGACTTGCCCCCGTTTGTCCACCTACTTGATGCGACCGCCCCGCCGGTGACCGGACGCGCGTCGGGCACCCTCAGGGGAGAGCTCCCGACAACTGTCGGCGGTTGCCTGACTGGGGGGCCAACGTCATTCGCTGCCATCTCCGGGGCGCGGCCACGCCCTGAAGATCTTCGTTTCCGGTGTTCGCGTCGCAACGTTGTGCTATGTCCGACGGTAGCGACCGGCGGCCGCAGCCGCAGTGGAGTTGCCGGAACCGGCAAGGCCGCGCGGCTCGCCTCGATGACGCCGCTCATGTGCTGCGTACGGGACATCCCGCTGGCTTTGTTGCCACGGTTCACGGGGTGTGAGAAATATCTAAGGACATTGATGCGACAGTGATCAATGTCTGATACATGACCTTTCGTCGGCTTGACGGACAGTCCCCGGTCGATGAACATTTGGACACTGAGGGCTGAACTCTTGGCTACAGCCAGGTCAGCCGTTCAGTCACTGGGGAGCGTCTGGCATGGAGGACAACGTCTTTGCGCCGAGTGCAGTGCAACGTGCCATTCTGGGCATGTTGGACGGTGGGTACACCGACCGGGTCATCGCCGCCCGGCTCGCGCTGAGCGAGCGCACCATCCGCGGCCACATCCGTGCGCTGACGGCCGCCGCGGGCAAACTGGGGCGCTTCGCGCTGGGCGCCGAGGCGGCCCGCCGTGGCTGGCTGGAATGCGACGGACCGGTCGCACGCACGGCACGGGTCACCCCCGGGATGCCTGTTGAGGGAGGCTGTGTGACGACCGGAGACGGCGCGTAGGGGTCACCCTGACCGCGCCTGCGCGGCTCGTCGGCCACCGGCTGCCGCGGGCGGCCGGTGGTTGGCTGTGCGCAATGGGGTCCTTCGGTCACCCGGTCGCGCGGCGGAGGAAGGCGGGAAACTCGGTGATGTCGGCGTCAGCCAACCCGGCGGCCACCGCGTCGGTCAGTCGCCGGGTCGCTGCGGCCGCCGCGCCGTCGGTGTCGCCGTTGGCCTCCAGCACCAGGCCCAGATCTTTTGCGGCGAGCGAGACGGCAAACTGGGTCGGCGCGGCCGGATCGGCCAGCCTCTTGCGCAGTCGGGGTACGAGTGACCCGATCGCCGTGCCCGACAAGGCGTCCAGGCTCGCCTCCGGATCGAGGCCCAGGGCGTCCGAGGTGCGCAGTGCCTCGGCGAGCACCACGAACGACGCGCCCAGGGCCAGGTTGACCACCAGCTTCATCGCCGCGCCACTGCCCAGTGCGCCGACGTGGCGCACCGTGCCGAGGGAATCCAGGGCGGGCCGGCAGCCTGCGAGGTCGTCCGCGCTTCCGCCGGCGTAGATGACCAGTTCGCCGGCGCGCGCCTTCGGGGTGCTGCCCTGGACCGGGGCGTCCACGAAGCGGGTGGCGGCGGGTAGTTCGTCGCGGATGGCGCGTACCGCGTCCGGACCGATTGTCGACATGTCGACCAGTACCGTCTGCGGGTCCAGCGCACCGGCCGCGCCGCCGGCGCCGAACAGCACCTCGTGCACTGCCGCGCCGTCGGTCAGCATGGTGATCGCGACCTCGACCCCGGCGACCGCCTCGGCTGGCGTCGCGGCGAGCACGCCGGGCAGGTCAGCGCCGCTGCCAGACGCCGGAGGGGTGCGGTTGTACAGGGTGAGTTCATGGCCCTCGTCAGCGAGTCGGGCAGCCATGGCGGTACCCATCCGGCCCAGCCCGAGGAGCGCAATGCGTGACATCGGCCGAACGATACCCGACCGCTCGCCAGCCATAGCTTGATCGACATATGGGAACGTGTCGAATGCATGGACGGTGCATGAACGATGCACACCGATCCCACGATGGTCCAGGTACGGACGTCGAGGGGGGTGGGGCACGTGGATCGACAGGGCAGTGCGGGCCGGCGCAACATCGCCGAACTCGTCTACGACCGGGTGGTCGCACAGCCCGGCCGGACCGCGGTCCGTGACGCGCCCGCCGACGTCGAGCTGAGCTACCGACAGCTGTGGGACAGTGCCGGCGCGGTCGCGGGCCGCCTCATCGAGCTGGGCCTGCGCCCGGGTGGATACGTCGCTGTCGACCTGCCGCGCGGCGCCGGGTTGTTCGTTTCCCTCCTCGGCATCGTCCGGGCCGGGGCGGCCTACCTGCCGCTGGATCCACACGCGCCGCAGGAGCGGCTGGACGCGATGATCGCCGAGACGGGTACCCGCTGGGTCATCGGATCGGCGACCGCCCGGCGCAGTCCGGACCTGATCCACATGGCCTTGACCGAAGTAGCCGCATGGACGGGGATCGACGGCGCGCTGTCGATCCCCGTCGAAGACGACAGCCCGGCGTATGTGGCGTACACCTCCGGCTCGACCGGGCACCCCAAGGGCGTGGTCGTGCCGCACCGCGCGGTCCGCCGCCTCGCCACCGGCCAGGACTACTGCCGGCTGCACCCCGGTGACCGGGTGGCCTGCTCGTCCAACCCGGCGTTCGACGCCACCACGTTCGAGGTGTGGAGCACCCTGATCGCCGGAGCCACCGCGGTCGTCCTGCCCACCCTGACCGACCTCGACCTCGACCAGTGGATCGCGCTGCTGCGCGACCAGCGGGTGGACACGATGTTCCTGACCACCTCGCTGTTCCACATGGTTGCCCGGGAACGCCCCGACGCCTTCCGGTCGGTACGCGACCTGCTCGTCGGCGGCGAACAGTTGCACCTCGACCTCGCCCGGGCGGTCCTCGCCGCGGCGCCGCCGCAGCGCCTGGTCAACGCGTACGGGCCCACCGAAACGACGACCTTCGCCAGCTACTTTCTCTGCACACCGAAGAGTCTGGCCGGCCGCGAACGGGTACCGATCGGCTTCGCACTCAACCAGACCAGCCTGCACGTCCTCGACCACGAGCACCGTCCGGTGGACACCGGGCAGGTGGGGGAGCTGCACATCGGCGGTCCGGGGGTGGCCACCGGCTACCTTGGCCGGCCGGACCTGACCAGCCAGCGCTTCGTCGCGGGCCACGACGGCGCCGAGCTCGTGTACCGCACCGGCGATCTGGCGCGCGCCGACGAGAACGGCTGCGTGGAACTGCTCGGCCGAGCGGACCGGCAGGTGAAGCTGCGCGGCTTCCGCATCGAACTGGAAGAGATCGAGGCAGCGGCACTGCGTACCGGGCTGGTCGGGGCGGCGTACGTGGAGCGGGTGGGGGACGGCCCAGCCGCCCTCCTCGTCGGCTTCGCGCTGCCGTCCGCCACCGGCGGCGAGCTGTCCGTCCGGGCGCTGACCGAGGCGCTGAGCCGCGAACTGCCGGAGTACATGATGCCCGGCCGATGGCTGGCTGTGACCCGGATTCCGTTGGGGCCCACCGGAAAGACCGACCGGGCTGCGCTACTCGCGCTGCTGGACAACGGATCGGCAGCGCCGGCCCGGCCGCAATCCACAACTGTCATCGGCGGCATCCGGGAGATCTGCGCCGACGTTCTGGGCGTCGCGCAGGTCGCCGCGCAGGACAACTTCATCGATCTCGGGGGCAACTCGATCCTGGCCATCCAGCTGGCTTCACGACTGCGGCAGCGGCTGCGTCTGGACCTCGGGCCGGCCGATGTGTTGCTCGCCGAATCCCTGGCCGATCTGGCCCTACTCCACCACTCAGGAGGCAAATGATGCGCAGGAGATTCCTGCGGTGGCCACTGGCCGGCGCACTCGCGCTGTCGCTCGTGGTCGCCGGATGTTCCGACAGTAAACCGCCAGCCGACAACGACGGCGGGGAGGTGGTCGCCAACATCCTCGAGCCGGAGAAGCTCATCACCACCTTCGCCAACGAACTGCAGGGCATCACGGTCATCCACGCCCTCTACAAGGGCCTGGTCGATTACGACCCGTCGACCGGCGACCCGGTGAACGTCGCTGCCGACTCCATCAAGTCCCCGGACTCGAAGGTGTGGACCATCACCATCAAGTCGGGTTGGAAGTTCGACAACGGCGAGCCGGTCAACGCCGACTCGTTCATCCGAGCCTGGAACTACTCGGCGTACGGGCCGAATGTCCAGGACAACGCGCACTTCTTCGACAAGATCGTCGGCTACGACGACCTGCAGTCCGAGGACCCCGACGGCGACGGGCCGCAGGAAGCCCCGACGCCGAAGGCGAAAGAGATGTCGGGTCTGGCCAAGACCGGCGAGCTGACCTTCACGGTGACGTTGAAAGAGCCCTTCGCCATCTTCCCGCGGATGCTCGGCTACAGCGCCTTCTACCCCAACGCGAAGGCCTGCACCGATGACATGAAGGCGTGCAACGAGAAGCCGATCGGCGACGGGCCGTTCAAGATGGACGGCTCCTGGCAGCACAACCAGCAGATCAAGCTGGTCCGCAGCGACAGCTACGCCGGACAGCGGGCGAAGATCGGCCGGCTCACATTCCGCATCTACGACACCATCAACACCGCGTACACCGACATGCTCGCCGGTGAACTCGACGTGCTGAACTCGGTGCCGGCCTCCAAGTTCAAGGAAGCTGTCGGCAAGTTCGGCGACTCGATGACCCGGGTACCGTCGTCGGACTTCAACTACCTGTCCGTCCCCTACTACGTGGCGCAGTTCAAGGATCCGCGGGTCCGGCAGGCGCTGTCCATGGCCTTCGACCGGCAGCCGATCATCGACGCCCTCTTCGACGGCAGCTTCGTGCCGGCCAAGAGCGTCATCTCGCCGGCCGTCGGCGGCTCCCGATCCGACGCCTGCAAGTTCTGCGACTACAACCCGGACAAGGCCAAGCAGCTACTGGCGGACGCCGGGGGCTGGCCGGCCGGGCAGAAGCTCGAACTGTGGTGCAACTCCGGTGGCGGGCACGAGAAGTGGCTGCAGGCGATCGGTGACCAGATCAAGAAGACGCTCGGTATCGACTACGAGATCAAGTGCGATCTGCCCTTTGCCCAGTACCTCGGCCAGCTGCTCGACCCACGTAAGGCGACCGGACCGTTCCGGATGCGTTGGCAGATGGACTATCCGGCCACCGAGGACTACCTGCGCCCGCTGTACGCCAAGGGAGCACCGGGCAACTTCGAGGACTACGAGAACCCTCAGGTCGACGCTCTCATCCACGACGGCGACCTGGCCACCACCACCGCCGACCAGGTGAAGTACTACCAGCAGGCGGAAGACATCGTGCTCACCGACCTGCCGATCATCCCGCTGTGGTTCGGGGTCAGCTCGGTGGTCCGCGGTGATCGCGTCGCCAGCCTCACCTACAACAAGGCCGTCGGCGTCGACTGGTCCACGGTCACCCTCAAGCAGAAGTAACCGACCCGTCGCGGCGGCGGGAGCACTCCCGCGCCCGCCGCCGCGATACCCGCCAACTGACACAGCAGAGAGGAGCCCCGGTGGGCAGGTACGTCGTGCAGCGCTTGCTGCAGTTCATCCCGACCCTTTTCGGCGCGCTCTTCCTCCTGCACTACCTGACCTGCCTGGGCATCCAGCTGACCGGCAATCCGATCCGGGCGCTGTTCGGCGATCGCAAGCCACCCCGGGCCCAACTGGAGGCGATGACCCGGTCGATGCAGCTGGACGACCCGTGCCTGAAGCGCCTCGGCGATCCCTGCGTGGGGCTGTTCGGGCACCGGCTGGGGCTGATGTCCCACGGCGACTTCGGCACCGACTTCCGGGGCCGGGCGGTCACCTCGATCCTCTCCGACGCGGCGCCGTACACGGTCCGGTTGGCGTTGCTCGCCTTCCTGGTGGAGCTGATCGTCGGAGTGGGCGCCGGAATCCTGGCCGGCGCGAGCAACGGCGGCAAATTGGACTACGCCGTCAACACCTCGGCGGTGCTGCTCGTCTCCATCCCGGTGTTCGTCTTCTCCTACCTCGTCCAGCTGGTGTTCGGGGTGTACCTCGGCCGCCCGGTCCGCGAGTCGAGCTGGGCGCCGCACTGGCTCGGCGAGCTGCTCACGCCCGCCTACAAGGCCGACAGCCCGACGCTGAGCATGCTGATACCCGGCGTGGTGCTGGGCGTTGTCGGCCTGGCCACCACGACCCGGTTGATGCGCGCCAACCTCATCGAGAACATGCGCGCCGACTACGTGCGTACCGCCCGGGGCAAGGGCGCGTCCCGACGCCGGATCGTCGGCGTGCACGTGCTGCGCAACTCGCTCGTCCCGGTGGTCACCAACCTTGGCATCACCCTCGGCACGCTACTGGGCGGCGCGCTGGTGGTGGAGAGCATCTTCAACGTCCCCGGCATCGGGCGCGAGGTCCAGCAGGCGCTGTTTCGCGGCGAGCCGACCGTGGTGATCGGCACGGTCACCGTCCTGGTCGTCTGCTACCTCGTGGTGAACCTGCTGGTCGACCTGTTGTACGCCGTCATCGACCCGAGGATCCGTTATGAGTGACCCGATGGTCACCGCGACACCGGCCGTGGTAGCCCCGCAACGCACCGCAGGACTCTGGTCGGACGCCGCGCGCCGTTTGGTGCGCAAGCCACTGGCCGTCGCGGCCACGCTGGTGATTGCGACCATCGCCTCGATGGCCGTTGTTCCCCGGCTGTGGACCTCGACCGACCCGCACGACTGCGACATCCACCTGGCCCGGCAGGGAGTGAGTGGCGCGCATCCGTTCGGAGTCAGCGAACTCGGCTGCGACTACTACGCGATGGCCGTCCATGGTAGCCGTCCCTCGCTGACGATCGCCCTGGTGTCGATGGCCGGCATGCTGCTGGTCGGGCTCAGCCTCGGGGTCATCGCCGGCTACTACGGCGGGTGGCGGGACGCGCTGATCTCCCGGGCCGGCGACCTGTTCCTCGGGCTGCCGTTTCTGCTCGGCTCCATCGTGCTGTTGATCCTGCTGAAGACACATTCGATCTGGCCGATGATCGGCGTGTTCGTGTTGTTCTCCTGGCCGTTGATGATGCGGATCACCCGAGCCAACGCGCTCGCCGCGCGCAGCCTCGACTACGTCCAGGCAGCCCGGGCGCTCGGGGCCACCACCAGCCGGGTGCTTTGGCGCCACGTGCTACCCAACTGCGTCGCCTCCGCCCTGGTCGTCGCCACCATCTCGCTGGGCAGCTTCGTCTCGGCCGAGGCCACCCTGTCCTACCTGGGCGTCGGGCTGCGGCCACCGGCCATCTCCTGGGGACTGATGATCAACAGCGCCCAGCAGTACTTCCTCGAGGACCCGCACCTGCTGCTGTTCCCCGCCACGCTGCTGGTGTTGACGGTGCTCTCCTTCATCCTGCTGTGCGACGCGCTCCGCGACGCCCTCGACCCGAAGGCGGAGTGAGCGTGCAGCCCTTCGACAAATCCGCCGTCCTCCTTGAGGTCGACGACCTGCGGGTGGACTTCCACACCCGGGCGGGCGCCGCGCACGCCGTCAACGGCGTCAGCTTCACCCTCCAGGCCGGCGAGACGCTGGCCCTGGTCGGCGAGTCCGGCTGCGGCAAGAGCGTCACCGCGCAGGCCATCCTCGGCGTCCTCGACGAGCCACCGGCCCGCATCGCGGGCGGCCGGATCCGCTACCGGGGCGTCGATCTGCTGACCATGCCGGCCGCCCGGCGGCGCGCGGTGCAGGGCGACCGGATCGCGATGGTCTTCCAGGACGCGCTGTCCGCGCTCAACCCGGTGCTGACCGTCGGCTTCCAGATCGCCGAGCTGTACCGCATCCACACCGACCTCAGCCGCTCCGAGGGGCACCGGCGCGCAGTGGAGCTGCTCGATCGGGTGCACATCCCGGCCGCCCGGCAGCGCAGCCGCGACTATCCGCACCAGTTCTCCGGCGGAATGCGCCAGCGGGTGCTGATCGCCATGGCCCTCGCCCTGGACCCCGACGTGCTCATCGCGGATGAGCCGACCACGGCGCTGGACGTCACCGTGCAGGCCCAGATCATCGAACTGCTGACGGAGTTGCGTGCCGAACGCGACATGGGACTCATCATGATCACGCATGACATGGGCGTGGTGGCCGACATCGCCGACCGGGTCGCCGTCATGTACGCCGGCCGCATCGTGGAGCAGGCGCCGGTGCTGGACACCTACGCCACCCCCGCCCACCACTACACCGGCGCGCTGCTGCGCTCGGTGCCCCGGATGGATCGCAAGGGCCAGCGGCTCATCGCCGTCCACGGCGGGCCACCGGCGCTCACCGACATCCCGGCCGGCTGCTCGTTCCACCCCCGCTGTCCGGCCGCCCAGGAGCCGTGCCGTGCCGACCCGCCGCCCGTGCTGACCACTGCCCGGGCGGGCCGTGCGGTGGCCTGTCACTTCCCCCTGCACGAGGTGGCCGGATGAATGAGATCGTGTTGAGCACCGACCAGGTTGCCAAGCACTACCCGACGACCGGGGGCTGGCTGCCGGGTACCCGTCGGGGCACCGTGCGGGCGGTCGACGGGGTGTCCATCACCCTGCACCGCGGCGAGACGCTGGGCATTGTCGGTGAATCCGGCTGCGGCAAGTCGACGCTGGCGCGCCTGCTCGTCGCGCTGGAGAAGCCGACCCGGGGCAGCGTCGAGGTACACGGGCAGAACCTGCACCGACTCAGCGGCCGGGCACTGCGCCGGGCCCGCCGCGGCATCCAGATCGTGCTCCAGGACCCGTACACCTCCCTCAACCCACGGATGACTGTCGGCGCGATCGTCGCCGAGCCACTCCAGATCCACCCGGATGTGGTGCCCCGCAACCAACGCCGGGCACACAGCCTGCGCCTGCTGGAACTGGTCGGCCTCAACCCGGAACACGTCAACCGCTACCCGCACCAGTTCTCCGGCGGTCAACGCCAGCGCATCAGCGTCGCCCGCGCGCTGGCCCTCCAACCGTCGATCCTCGTCCTCGACGAGCCGGTCTCCACCCTGGACGTCTCAGTGCAGGCACAGGTCATCAACCTGCTCCAGGACCTGCAGGAACAACTCGACCTGTCCTATATCTTCATCGCCCACGACCTGTCCGTGGTTCGGCACGTCTCCGACCGGGTGGCCGTCATGTACCTCGGCCAGGTCGTCGAGCACGGCCCGCAGGAGCACATCTACGAGCAACCGGGGCACCCGTACACCCGGGCACTGCTGTCGGCAGTACCGGTGCCGGACCCGACCCTGCGCACCCGGCGCGAACGCATCGTGCTGACCGGCGACGTCCCCTCGCCGCTGCAGATCCCCGCCGGCTGCCGGTTCCACACCCGCTGCTGGCGCGCCGAGGAAGTCTGCGGCGACGTGGCGCCGCCGGCCGCCCGGCTCTCCGCAGGGCATGAGGCCAACTGCCACTTCGCCGAATCGGTGGCCGCGCCCGCGGTCACCGCCACATCCATGGGGGAGGCACCGTGACACGACCGGTCGACGACATCGACGAGATACCCTGACCGGCAGCCGTCCGGATCAGGCGCCACTGTCGTACGCCCAGGAGCGACTGTGGTTCATCGAGGCAGCCGCGCCCGGTACACCCACCTACAACGTGCCGTTCCTGCTGCGCTGGAACGAACCTGTCGACACAGCTGCGCTGACCCGCGCGCTGCGCGCCGTCCTCGACCGGCACGACGTGCTACGCAGTCTCTACCGGCTCAAAGACGGGCAGCCCACCCAGTACGTCACCGGTCCGGCCGGGGTGGTCGTCGAAGTGGTCGACCTGTCGGCGGCCACGTTCGCCGCGCAGCAGCTCGCCGCGGATGTCGAGGCCCGCGTCCGGCAGCCGTTCGACCTGGCCACCGAAGTGCCGGTCCGGTGCACCGCGTGGACCGGCGGCGCACCGCAGACAAGCGCGGTGCTGCTGACCCTGCACCACATCGCGGTCGACGGCTGGTCCACGTCGGTGCTCTTCGACGACCTGGACGCCGCGTACACCGCGGCGCTGGCGGCCGCCGAGCCACCCTGGCCGCCCCTGCCGCTCCAGTACGCCGACTTCGCGACGTGGGAGCGCCAGCCGGACAACGGATCCGCGACGGCCCGACTCGCCGCCCGGGTCGCCCAACTGGAGGGCCTGCCGGCCACGCTCACGCTCGGATACCGGGACCCCGCGCCGGCGCCGGTCGGCGCGCGCCGGGGCGACCAGGTGGTCTTCGAGCTGCCGGAGTTGTTACGGGCGGCCATCCACGACTTCGCCCGGACGTTGCGGGCCACCCCGTTCGCGGTGCTGCTCGCCGTGTACGAAGTGCTGCTGCAGCGCTGGTCGGGGCTGGCGGACTTCCTGGTCGGCACGGTCACCGCGAACCGGGCGCATCCGGCCGTGGAGCAGTTGATCGGATTCTTCGTCAACACGGTGCCGCTGCGGGCCACCTTGCGCCCCACCCAGACCTTCCGCGAACTGTGCCGGGAGGTACGCGGTGAGGCGTTCCGGGCGCTGGAGTACCAGCGCATCCCCTTCCAGCACCTCAGCGCCGCGATGGGGGCTGCCGCTGCACTGGTGCAGGTCGGTTTCGCGCTGCAGAACATGCCGACCGGCCAGGCCAACCGGCGCTGGCAGGCGCCGATCCAGGTGCCCACCGGTACCGCCAAATTCGATCTCTTCCTGATCTGTGAGGAGGGTCCGGACGGCATCGTCGGCATCCTCGAATACGACCTCGACGTCTACCCGAGCTCACTGGCCAACCGCTTCGCCGAGCAGTACCCGGTGCTGCTGTCCGCCGCGCTCGCGGCGCCGGACACTCCGATCAACCGGCTGCCGCTCACCGAAGCCCGGTTTGGGATGCTGCCGCCCTGCGTGCTGGTCGGCGCCGAGCGGGATCTCGTCGCCGCCCGCGCGCGCCGGATCGGGGTGGCCGCATGACCGCCATCACCGAACTGGTCCTCGCCCAACTGGAGCGCGGTGAACCGGTCGCGGTCCGTTCCGGCGCCACCGACTGGTCCGCCCACGAGTTGCGCGACTGGTCCGCCGGCATCGCCGGTTTCCTCACCGACCGCGGTATCGGCCGCGGTGACTACGTTCCGGTGCTCGGCGCGCGGTCCGGCGCGCTGGTCGCCGCCTGGCTGGGGGTGCTGCGCAGCGGAGCCGCCTTCGCCCCGCTGAGCCTGGACACGCCCCGGCACCGGCTGCGCCACATCGTCGACGAACTCGGCTGCGGGGTGCTCCTCGCCGACCAGGCCGGGCGGGCCATGCTCGACGGCTTCGACCTGTCCGTGCCGGTACTCGACGACCTGCGCCGGCCGGCCGGTCCGCCACCGTCGCCACCGGACAGCGCGCCCGACGACCCCGCCGTGGTCATCTACACCTCCGGAACCACCGGACGCCCCAAGGGTGTGCTGGTGCCGCACCGGGGTCTGCTCAACACCGCGCTGTGGTGGGCTGCCGACACCGACCTCGACCGCACCGACCGGGTCCTGTGCACCTGGTCAACCGCGTTCGACGGGGCCACCTTCGAGGTGTTCCGCACCCTGGTCGGCGGCGCTGTCCTGGTCTTCGCCGACGACGTCGAGCGGCGCGACCCGCGTGCGCTGACCCGGATGCTGCGCGGACCCCGGGGCGCCACCGTCACCTCGATGACCCCCAGCCTGGCCCGCGCCATGCTCGACAACGATCAGGGTGGACCGACCACCCTGCGCATCCTGTACGTCGGCGGGGAGGCGGTCACCCGGCAACTGGCCCGGGACTGCGCCCGTGTCTGGGGCGCAGAGGTCCGCAACATCTACGGCCCCACCGAGGCCTCGTGCATCAGCACCCACGCCCCGGTCGACCCGGCCGAACAGCGCCCGCCGATCGGCGTCCCACTGCCCAACACCCGGGCGTACGTGTTGGGGCGCAACGGGGAGGAGCTGCCCCGGGAAGTGGTGGGAGAGCTGTATGTCGCGGGCGCCGGAGTGGCGCTGGGCTACCTCGGCCAGCCCGAGCTGACCGCCGCCGCGTTCCGGCCGGACCCCTACAGCGACGACCCCACCGCACAGATGTACGCCACCGGAGACCGTGCCGTCCTGCGCGAGGACGGTCTCATCCAGTGCCTCGGACGGGTGGACGACCAGGTGAAGATCCTCGGGCACCGGGTGGAGCCCGACGAGGTCCGCCGACTGATCGAGGAGCAGCCGGCGGTACGCGCCGCGGCGGTGCTCGCCGAGGGCGACCCGTGCCGCCTGGTCGCCTTCGTCGAACTGCACCACCCCGATCAGCCGCCGACCCGCGACGAGCTGCTGCGCCCGTTGCAGCGCTGGCTGCCCCCGGCGGTGCTGCCCAACGAGGTGTTCGTGGTGGCGGCCATCCCGATGACCGTCAACGACAAGGCCGACCTGGCGAGCCTGGCCACCATGCGCTCGCTCCCGCTGCCCCGGGCGGCCCGGGTGCATGCCCCGCTCAGCCCGGACGAGCAGCGCGCCGCCCAGCTGTTCGAGCAGGCGCTCGGCCCGGCCGTCGACCACGAGCGGCGCGTCGCGCTCAGCGGCGACGCCGACTTCTTCCTCCTCGGCGGGCACTCCCTGCTGGCGGTGCGGATGCTGGCCGAAGGCGAGCGGCAGCACGGGCGCCAATTGCCGCTCGGGGCGTTCCTCGCGGAGCCGACAGTCGCCGGTCTCGGCCGGCTGTTGACCGCGGCGCTGCCCCGACCGCAGCCGGCGGCACCGGACGGGGAGGACGGTGAGTACCAGGCAACCGCTGTGCAGCAACGGTTCTGGTTCCTCGACCGGATCCGGCAGCTGCGTACCGCCTACCTGGTGCCGACCGTGCTGGAGTTCACCGGCGAGGTGGAGCCGGGGCGCGTGGCAGCGGCCGTCGGCGCGGTGCTGGCCCGCCATCCCTCGCTGCGCTCCCGGTTCCGGCTGGACGCCCGAGCGCGGGCCGTCTACTACCGCACCGACGGCGCACCCCCGCCGGTCGCGCTGACCGACGCCCGGGACTGGACCGCCGATCGGCTGGCGACCCGGGTGGCGCAGCTGTGCTGGACCCCGTTCGACCTGGCAGTGGACGCCCCGGCCCGGGCGGACCTGCTCGACGCCGGTGACCGGCTGGTACTGGTGCTGGTGGCGCACCACATCGTGATCGACGGCTGGGGACTGAACGAGCTGCTCGGCCAGCTCGCCAGCCGGTACCGGGACGGCGCCGCCGCAGTGCTTCCGGTTCCGGTGCACCCGGGTCGGCTGGCGCCGACGCCCGCCCCGGCGCCGGAGCACCTGCTGGCGGCCCTGCGCGGCGCCCCCACCGACGTCGCACTGCCACACGACCGGCCGCGTACCCCGACCCCGAGCGCCCTGGCCGGCACCCGGTCGCTGCGACTGGACGCCGACCTGACCGGCCGGCTCCGGGCAACCTGCGCCGAACTGGGCGTCACCACGTTCATGACGACCGCCGCCATCCTGGCCACCACCCTGGCCCGCCGCTGCGACCAGCGGGACTTCCTGTTCGCGTTCCCGTGGCTGGGGCGCGACGGCCAGCACAGCGTGCACGCGGTCGCGATGTTCGTCGACACCCTGATCCTGCGGGTCGACCTGCGTGGCGAACCCAACTGGCGGGAACTGCTGGCCCAGGTACGGACCAGCGCGATGACCAGCTTCCGGGGCGCCGGCGTCCCGTTCGACATGGTGGTCGCCGCCCTGCATCCCGACCGGGACCTGTCCCGGCCACCGCTCACCCCGGTCTACCTGTCGACTCTGGACGAGCCGGTCAGCCTGCCGGACTTCGGTACCGGGCTCGCGGTGAACCAGCGCGACCTGCCGGACCTACGGCTGAAGTACGAGCTGGAGATCGTGGCCACCGACCGGCCGGATGCCCTGGAGCTGACCGCCACCTTCGCCATCGACCTGTTCGATCCACCGACCATCGACCAGCTGCTGACCGAGTTCCGGGCCGCGACGGTGGACCTCGTCACCGACCCGGACACCGCCGTCATGAAGGAGAGCACGCCGTGACCCACCCCGACCCATCGCTCCTCGATCAGGTGCGCGACGCCTGGCTGGAGGTGCTCGACGTGCCGCGGATCGGACTCGACGAAGCGTTCTTCGACGCCGGCGGCGACTCGATCCTGCTGATCCTGTTGCTGGAGCGGCTGAACACGCTGGCCGGTGACCGGCTCGAAGCCGCCGACCTGTTCCAGCACAGCACTGTGCGGGCCCAGGCGGCGCTGATCGCCGGCGACCAACCGGCGGCCGTGCCGGTGGTACGCGGCCCCGGCGACCGCTCGGCGCTGCTCGGCCGGGCCCGTGGAGGTGCCTCGTGACGGCGACCGACATCGCCGTGATCGGTGTGGGCTGCCGATTCCCCGACGCCGCGACACCACAGGAGTTCTGGCGCAACCTCGACGCGGGCACCGTCTCCACCCGTCGGCTCAGCGACGAGACGCTGCGGGCGGCCGGCGTCACCGAGGAACTGCTGCGCGACCCGGCCTTCGTCGGGGTCGCCGCCACCCTGCCCGACGCCGGCCAGTTCGCCGCCGAGTTCTTCGGGTACCCGCCGGCCGACGCCGAGATGATCGACCCGCAGCAGCGGCTGTTCCTCGAAGCGTGCTGGGAGGCGTTGGAGGCGGCCGGCCACCCCGCGCGCCCCGGTGGCCCGGTCACCGCGGTCTTCGCCGGCGGGGCAGCCAGCACCTACTCGGCCGCGCTGTTCGCGGTGAAGGTACGCGACGCCGGGCTCGCGGCTGCCGTCGACGACATGGGACTGCACCTGGGCGGGCTGGGCGACTTCCTCAGCTCGCGGGTGGCGTTCAAGTTGGGGCTGCGTGGCCCCGCGGTCGGCGTGCAGACCGCGTGCTCGTCGTCGCTGTACGCGGTGCACTACGGCATCCTCAGCCTGCTCTCCGGTGAGTGCGACATCGCGCTGGCCGGCGGCGCGACCGTCCTGGAGCCGGTGACCGGCTACCGGTACCAGCCGGGCGGCCTGATGTCGGAGGACGGCATGTGCCGGGCGTTCGACGCGAGCGCGACCGGCACCTCGTTCAGCTCCGGCGTCGGCGTGGTCGCACTACGCCGACTCGACGACGCCCTTGCCGACGGCGACCACATGCTCGCCGTGGTGAGGGGTACCGCGGTGGGCAACGACGGCGCCCAACGCTCCGGTTTCACCGCGCCCAGCCCGGCCGGGGTCGCCGAGGTGGTCGGCGCGGCGCTGCGGGTGGCCGACGCGTCCGCCCGGGACCTGCGCTACGTCGAGGCACACGGCTCCGGCACGTCGCTGGGCGACCAGATCGAGCTGCGCGGCCTCACCGACGGCCTGCGGGCCACCGCCAAGGGATCGGGCTACTGCGGTCTCGGCTCGGTGAAGGTCAACATCGGGCACCCGGGGCCGGCCGCCGGCATCGCCGGCTTCATCAAGGCGGTCCACGTGGTGCGCACCGGCAACCTGCCGCCGCACCCGCTCTTCGCCCACCCGCGCAACCCCGGCCTGCTCGCCGAGAGCCCGTTCCTGGTGACCGCTGAGCCGGGGCACACCGCCGACGCGCAACGCCTGGTGCTGGTCAACTCCATGGGACTGGGCGGAACCAACGCCGCCGCCGTGCTCGCGCCGCCGCCGGCGCCGACCCGGCCGGCAGCCGCCACGGCCGGGCCGGTACGCCTGGTGCTGTCCGCCCGCACCCGCGCCGAACTCGACACCATGTCCCGACGCCTCGCCGACCGGCTGGACGCGGGCGACGTGTCGGCGGCCGATGTCGCGCACACCCTGCGCGTGGGGCGGGCAGAGTTCCCGGAACGGCGTACCGTCACCGCGCCGGCGCAGCAGCTCGCCCCCGCGCTACGGGTACCCCGGCCGCCCGCCGCGCGAACCGCACGGGCCACGCCGTCGCGGGCGGTGCTGGTGGGCGACGGCGAGCTCCCCGGCGCCCTCCGTGACCGGCTCCGGCTGGCCTTCGGTGACCACCTCGACGAGGTCGACGCGGCGGCCGACCCGGTTCCCGCCGACCAGTTCCTGCTTGCGGTCGGCCACGGTCCGAGCACTGCCCAGCGGCACGTGCTGCCACCCGACGCCGACGACGGCCACCTCGACGAGGCGATCAGCGCGGCCTGGCTGCACGGCGTGCCGGTCGACTGGGAGCAGCTGGCCGGGAGCACCGGCCGGCGGGTACCGCTGCCCACCTACCCGTTCACCCGCAAGCGGTACTGGGTGCTGGACCGCTACGCCCCGATTACCGCCACCGCATCGGCCGGTGCGGTCCCCGTCCAACCCGGGGGGCCCGCGACGAACGGCGCCCCGCTGCCGGCCGACCCGGTCGACGCGGACCTCGTCGACATCTGGCGCAACCTGTTCGGGGTGCCCGACATCGGCCTCGACGACGAGTTCGGCGCGCTCGGTGGCACCTCGCTGCTGTCCGTGCGGATGGCGCTGGAAGTCCAGCAGCGCCTGGGAATCCTGGTCAACGTGCACCGGGCCGGGGGCAGCCAGGCCACCGTGCGACGGATCGCCGAGATCGTCCGGGGACTGCGGGCCGGCGCAGCCCGGGGAGCCGACGACATCGACCCGATCGCGGACGGCGACGGCGAACTGGTCGACCGCGACATCCAACTCGACCTCGGCCCGCTCGCCGCCAGCCCCACCACCGGCACCGACGTGCTGCTCACCGGTGCCACCGGCTTCCTCGGCACCTTCCTGCTGCACGAGCTGCTGCAGGCCACCCTCGGACGGGTGTACTGCGTGGTCCGCGCGCCGGACCAGGAGCAGGCCCGGCAGCGCCTCGACGCGGCCGCCCGCGCCCTGCGACTGCCGACTCCGGACCACGACCGGATCCGCCTGGTACTCGGGGATCTGGGGAACCTGCGTGCGCTGTTCGACGGGTACCGCGACGGCGAACTCGCCCACCGGATCGGCACCGTGGTGCACTGCGCGGCCAAGGTGGTCTTCACCGAGCCCTACCGGGTGCTGCGCGAAGACAACGTGCTGCCCACCGTCGAGCTGCTGCGCTGGATGCGCGGGCACGGCATCCGCGACCTGAGCTTCATCTCCACCGTCGCGGCCACGCACTACGCGTTCGGTACCGACAAACGGATCCTGGAGACCCGCGAGCAGCCGCTCGACCCGCAGCAGGGCGGGTACGGCGTCAGCAAGTGGACCTGCGAACGGATTCTGGAGCGCTCCGAGGTCGACGGGATGCGGGTACGGGTCTTCCGGCCGGGCTTCATTCTCGGCTCCAGCACCACCGGCGCCTGCAACGACAAGGACCTGATCTGGCACGTGGCCGCCAGCGGTGTGGCGGTCGGCGCGCATCCGCGTGACGACCGGGCCATGCCGATGGCCCCGGTCGACGTGGTGTCCCGGGCGATCGCCGAGCTGTCCCTCACTCCGACGTCTGCCGGGCGGGTCTACCACCTGACCGACGAGCTGGCGGTCAGCCCGCGCCGGCTGTTCGCGCTGCTGGCTCAGGCCGGGGTGGCCACCGAGGCGGTGAGCCCGCAGCAGTGGCAGCGGCGGGTGGCCGACCAGGCGCTGGCCACCGGGAACGAGCTGTTGTCGACCATGGCGCTGTACGAGCTGGAGGGGCACGAACTCGACGAGCGTGGTCTGGAGGCCCAGGCGTGGCGGCCGTGGCTGGCCGAGCGCGGGCTCTCCGCCGCCCCGACCCCGGACCTGCTGCGCCGGTGCCTGAGCTTCCTCGCCGGCTCCACCACCAAGTTCGGCGACCTGCTCACCGAGGACGTCGCCGCCAAGCACCCCGTCACAGTGGAGGTAGCGTGACAACCCAACCAACCGTGGCCCCGCTGGGCATCGTCGGCGCCGGGACCATGGGTACCGGCATCGCCGCCCTGGCTGTCGGCAACGGCATCCCGGCGATCCTGATGGACGTCGACCCGGCGCAGCTGGAGAAGGCGGCAGCGGCGGTACCCCAGTTCGTGCGGCTGGGTCAGCTGACCGGCGGGCTGCCCCGCACCCAGGCCGTCGCAACCCTCACCACCACGACCCGGTTGGTGGACCTGGCCGGCGCCGCCGCCGTGGTGGAGTGCGTCACCGAGGACGCGGTCCGCAAAGTGAAGGTGCTGGCCGGCATCACCGCGGTGATCACGCCCGGGACACCGGTGCTCACCAACACGTCCGCGATCCCGGTGGACGAGCTGGCGGCTGCCGCCGACCGTCCCGAGGACGTGCTCGGTACCCACTTCATGAACCCGCCGTACATGATCGCCACGGTCGAGGTGATCCGCGGCCCGCGTACCGCGCCGGCCGCCCTGGCCCGGACGCTGGAGCTGCTTGCCGCCCTGCGCCGGGAGCCGATCGTGGTCGGCGACGCTCCCGGCTTCGTCATCAACCGGATCCTGCAGTGGAGCATCAACCAGGCGGCCCGCCTGGTCGAGCAGGGCGTGAGCACGCCCCGCGACGTGGACGCGCTGTTCGTCGGCTGCCTCGGGCACCGCACCGGGCCGCTGGCCACCGCCGACCTGATCGGCCTGGACAACGTCGTGGACTCGCTACGGGTCCTGCACGAACGCACCGGCGACCCCGGATACCTGCCCTGCGACCTGCTGGTCGGGCTGGTCGAGCGGGGCGAGCACGGCCGCAAGAGCGGTCAGGGATTCTTCGAATACGGAGGCAGCCAGTCGTGACCACTTCCACCGAGCAGCCCACCGACCGCAGTGTCCAGGCGCAGTTGCTGGACTTCCTCTCCGCGCGGACCAAGACCGCCGTGGCGCCCGACCTCGACCTGTTCGCCTCCGGGCTGGTCTCGTCGCTGTTCGCGATGGAGCTGGTGATGTTCGTGGAGCGCGCCTTCGACGTCACGGTCGGGTCGGACGAGCTCAAGCTCGACACCTTCCGGACCGTGCACAGCATCACCGCGCTGGTCCGCCGGTTGCGCGGAGCCGATCGTGACTGACCTGCTCACCCGCCCGCTGTCCGAGCTGGTGGCCCGGGACGCCGACGGTTGGGACCGGCAGGGGTACATCCCGCAGGCGGTCATCCGGGAGTTGGCCGCCGCCGGTGGGCTGTGCCCCCAGGTACCCCGGGAGTACGGGGGAGCGGGGCTGTCCAGCACCGACGCGGGGGAGCACACTGCGTCGCTCGGCGCGCTGTGCACCTCACTGCGCAGCCTGGCCACCTCGCAGGGGATGGCGGCGTGGACCGTGCAGCGCTTCGGCAGCCCGCCGCAGCGGACCCGGTTCCTGCCCCGGCTGACCGGTGGCGAGCTGGCGGCCGTCGGATTCAGCGAGGTCGACGCCGGCAGTGACCTGTCCGCGATGCGCAGCGTGGCGGAGCTCGACGGCGACACGGTCGTGGTCACCGGCCAGAAAGTATGGGTCACCGGTGCCGCGTACGCCGATCTGCTGGTCATCTTCGCCCGGTACCGGGACGGCGCGGCCGCGGTCGTCGTCCCGACCGACACCCCGGGGGTGACAGATCACCCGCACCGCCGATCCGCTGGGTTGCCGGGCCGCCGGGCACGCCACCGTCCGGCTCGACGGCGTCCGGCTGCCGGCCGAGCACCTGCTGCGCGGCGCCGGGCAGCCGCTGGGCTGGCTGATCACCGCGGTGCTGACCTACGGCCGGATCTCCGTCGGGTGGGGCTGCGTCGGCATCCTGCGCGCCTGCCTGACCGCGGCGACCCGGCACGCCCGCAGCCGCAACCAGTTCGGCAAACCGCTCGCCGAGCACCAACTGGTGGCCCGGCACCTCGCCGAGCTGTTCCTCGCCGAACAGGTGGCCACCCGGATGTGCGAGCACGCCAGCCGGTGCTGGGATCTCGGCTCGCCGGACCTGCATGTGGCCGCGGTGGCCGCGAAGCAGATCGCCGCCCGCAATGCCACCCGGGCGGCGGCCACCGCCGTGCAGGTGCTCGCGTCCGCCGGTGCGGTGGACGGCACGCCGGTGGCCCGCGCGTACCGGGACGCGAAGCTGATGGAGATCATCGAGGGCAGCACCGAGATCAGCCAGCTGCTGCTGGCCGAGCACGCGCTGGCGGTGATCGCATGAGGTCGCCTGTTGGCATCGGGGCGATCCACTGCCTGCTGCCCGACCGGTACGACCCGGTGGCAGAAGCTTCCCGAAATGGAGACGCTCGGGCACGACGAGGCGGCCTTCGCCCGCGCCTGCGGGGTCACCACCGTCGGCGTCTTCGATGACCGCACCGCCACCGAACTGGCCGGCCAGGTCAGCGCGGAACTGGTTGCGCAGGGCGGGGTCCAGCCGGACACCCTGTTGCTCGTGGCCGGCCGCGCGCCGGACGTGCTGCTCGGCTCCGACGCCTGCCACGTCCAGCACGCCGCCGGCCTGAACTCGGCCTTCGCGTTCAGCGTGGACGGCTTGGGCTGCACCGGATCCAGCGCCGCCTGGGCACTCGCCGGCGACCTGTTGGCGGCGCAGCCGGACCGGCAGTGCGTCCTCGTCGCGCACGCCAGCCGCCCCACCGCACTGGACCGGATCCGTTACCCGGTCGCGGTCATCGGTGACGGGGCCTACGCGATGACCATGGTCCGCGGTGGCCGCCCGGTGCTGCGGGCGCACCGGATGGCCACCGACGGCAGCTTCCACGACCTGTTCCGCGTCGACTACAAGCAGGTTCCCTGGTACGAGTGGCGGGAGGAGTGCACCTCACCCGACCGGTACCGCTTCGAACTGGCCATGCACAGCCGATTGCGGCTGGGCCAGCTCGTCGAGGAGGTACTCGCCGACGCGGGCGTGCCACGGTCCGCCGTCCGCGCCACCCTCATGCAGAACGTGACCGCCAGCGCCTTCACCTTCTACGAGCAGCTACTCGGCCTGCCCATCCACGACGTGTGCCGGGACAACCTGCGCCGGCTGGGTCACCTCGGCGCGATGGACGTCGTCCTCAACCTCCAGCACCTGCTCGCCAGCGGCGACGTCGCCACCGGCGAACTGGTGCTGGTCCTCAACAACAGCCCGGTCGCCGCCTGGGCCGCGACCCTCTGGGAGGTGTAGTGACCGAGCAACCGGAGACGGCCACCGTCAAGTGCCTGGTGTGGGACCTCGACAACACACTGTGGCGGGGCACCCTCCTCGAAGACGGCGAGGTCCACCTCGACGACAGCATCCGGCAGGTGATCCGGACGCTGGATTCGCGGGGCATCCTGCAATCCGTGGCCAGCCGCAACAACCACGACGAGGCGTGGGCGCGGCTGGACAAGCTGGGCGTCGCCGAGTACTTCGTGCTGCCGCAGATCGGCTGGGGCCGCAAGTCCGACGCCGTCGCGCACATCGCCGACACGCTGAAGTTCGCCCAGCACACCGTCGCGTTCATCGACGACCAGCCGACCGAACGCGCCGAGGTCACCTACCACCTGCCCCGGGTGCGGTGCTACCCGGCCGAACAGGCGCTGGAACTCCCCGAGTTGCCGGAGTTCAGTCCGCCCGTGGTCACCGTCGATGCCCGCCGCCGCCGGCAGATGTACCAGGCCGGCGAGCTGCGGGAGGCCGAGCGGGTCAGCTTCGCCGGACCGGACGAGGAGTTCCTGCGCTCGCTGGAACTGCAGATGCACATCGACCGGGCCACCGGCGAGGACATCTCCCGGCTGGAGGAGCTGACCCTGCGCACCAGCCAGATGAACGCCACCGGCGTGCACTACTCGGAGCAGACCCTGCGCGCGTTGACCGTCGACCCCGACCACGACGTGCTGGTGATCTCGATGACCGACCGGTTCGGTACCCACGGCGCAGTCGGCGTGCTGCTGCTGGCCCGGCAGCCGCGATACTGGCGCCTCAAGCTGCTCGCCACCTCCTGCCGGGTGGTCGCGTTCGGGGCCGGGGCCGCCATCCTGCGCTGGCTCATCGACCAGGCGGCGCACGCCCACGTCCACCTGGTAGCCGATTTTCGCCACACCGAACGCAACCGGATGATGGAGATCGCCTACCGGTTCGCCGGCTTCACCAGCTACGACTGCGACTGCGCCGACCCGGAGAAGGCCGACGCCGACCCGGCGAGGGTCGACGCCGACTCGACCGGCATCGAGCGGCTGCACCTGACCCCGAGCCCGCAGGGGCCGCCCAGCACGCTGACCGTGACCGCCGTCGAGCTGTCCGGGGGTGATGCCCGTGCCCAGCCCTGGACCCGGTGCCACGCCTGAGGACTCGCTCTACGAGTGGTTTGCCGCCTCAGCGCGGCGGTGGCCCGACTTCGAGGCGCTGCGGATCCGGGGCGTCTCGATCAGCTACCGGCGGTTGGCCGACCTCGCCGACGGGCTCGCCGGCGAGATCCTGCGTACCCACCCGGACCCACCGCGCCGCATCGGTCTGCTTGCCGCCCGCAGCCTGGTCGCCTACGCCGGGTACCTGGCCGCGCAGCGGCTCGGTGCGGCGGTGGTGCCGCTCAACCCCGGCTTCCCGCCCGAGCGCAACCAGACCATCTGCGCGCTCGCCGAAGTCGACCTGGTGATCGTCGACGACGGCGCGGCCGGCCAGGCGGTGCCCGAGCTGCACTCCAGCATCCTGCTGCTCAGTGACGCGCAGGTGGCCGGCCGGCTGCCGGCCCGGCCACTGCCGCCGTACCGGACCGGGCCGGAGAACGTCGCCTACGTGCTGTTCACGTCGGGTTCGACCGGCCGGCCCAAGGGCGTGCCCATCCGGCACGCCAACCTTGCCCCGTACCTGGCCCACAACATCGGCCGGTACGCGGTGGGGCCGGGCTGCCGCGTCTCGCACACCTTCGACCTGACCTTCGACCTGTCGATCTTCGACCTGTTCGTCACCTGGGGCGGTGGCGCGACCCTCGTCGTCCCGGCCCGCAGCGAACTGCTCACCCCGGTCGACTACCTGGTCGACCACGCCATCACCCACTGGTTCTCGGTACCGTCGGTGATCACCGTCGCCGCCGGCATGGGCAACCTGCCGACCGGCCGGGTCACCGAGTTGAAGCACGCCATCTTCTGCGGCGAGCAACTCACCTACGCCCAGGCGGCCGCCTGGCACGACGTCGCCCCGGGCGCGGTGATCGACAACGTGTACGGCCCCACCGAGCTGACCCTCGCCTGCACCGAGTACCGGCTCCCCGCCGACCCCGCGCAGTGGCCGCGGACCTCCAACGACACAGTCCCGATCGGCGCGGTCTATCCGGGCCTGGACCACCGTGTGGTGGACGAGGAGTTGCGCTGTGCCAGCGAAGGGGAACTGGTGATACGCGGTCCCCAGCGCTTCGGCGGGTACCTCGACCCCGCCGACAACGACCGACGCTTCCTCGACCCGGCCGAGCCGCACCGACTCGCCCTGAGCACCGGCACGGTGACCGCGGACGCCTACTACCGCACCGGCGACCGGGTCCGCCGCGAGGGTGGCGTGCTCATCCACCTGGGGCGCCTGGACAACCAGGTGAAGATCCGCGGATACCGCATCGAGTTGGGCGAGGTGGAGGCGGCCATGCGCCGGCATCCGGCGATCGGGCACGCCGTCGCGGTCGCCCACCAGGGCTCGGGGGAGACCGAACTCGCCGGCTTCTACACCGGCCAACCGCTGCCCGCCCTCGACCTGATCACCTGGCTGCGTCGGCGGATCCCGATGTACATGGTGCCCCGCCGCTACCACCACGTGGACGAGTTCCCGCTCAACGCCAACGGAAAAGTCGACCGTGCACGCCTGGCCCAACTGCTCGCCCCGCCCACCCCGGACGGCCACCCCCAGGAGAAGCCGTGAAACTGCTGGAGCACCTGGTACCCCCGAAGGGGCCGATCCGCGTCCTGGCCGCCAGCAACCTGGCCCGTACCCTCGGAAACGGCGTCCTGCTGTCGGTCACCGTGCTGTACTTCGTCCGCTCGGTCGGCCTCTCCCCGGCCCGGGTCGGCCTCGGGCTGACCATCGCCGCCGCGTTCGGCATGCTGATCAGCGTTCCGGCCGGCCACGCCGCCGACCGCCTCGGCGCCCGCAACACCGCGATCGCCTTCCTCGCCGCGCAGGGCGTGCTGATCTGCGGGTACACCCTGGCCCGCAGCTTCGTCGCGTTCGTAGTGGTCGCCGCGCTCGTCGTCGGCGCCGACTCCGGCGCCAACGCCGCCCGGGGCGCGCTGGTCGCCCAGGCCGTGGCCAAGGAACAACGCGTCAAGGCGCGCGCCTACCTGCGCTCGATCACCAATATCGGCGTCTCCGTCGGCACTGTCCTCGGCGGGATCGCCCTGCAGGTCAACACCACCACCATGTACGTCGCCATGCTGCTCGTCGCCGGCGCCGCGTTCCTCGCCGGCGCCGCGGTCTACCTGCGCGTCGCCAACCAGCACAGCGCTACCGGGCTGGCGCAGGAGAGCGCCTGGACGGTACTGCGGGACCGGCCGTTCCTGGCCGTCGCGGTCATCAACGCGGTACTGGTGACCAACGGCGGCCTGCTGACCGTCGCGCTGCCGATCTGGATCGCGCAGCAGACAACGGCCCCGGTCGCGGTCTACTCGGCCATCCTGCTCGTCAACACCTTCACGGTGATCCTGTTCCAGGTCCGGGCCAGCGCCGGGGCGGAGGACGTGACCGGTGGCGCCCGGGCACTGCGCCGCTCCGGTCTGCTGCTCGCGGGGTGCTGCGCGCTGTTCGCCGCCGCGACCGGCCGGCCGGCGTGGATCGCCGTGGTCATCCTGCTCGCCGGCGCCGGCGCCCACGTCGTCGGCGAGATGCTGTTCGCCGCCGGCTCCTGGGCACTCTCCTACGAACTGGCCCCCGAGCACCTGCAGGGCCAGTACCAGGGGCTGTTCGGAATGACCACCAAGCTCGCCGAGACCGTCACGCCGGCCGTCACCACCCTGCTCATCATCGGTCTGGGCTGGCCGGGCTGGCTGCTGTTCGGCGCCCTGCTGGTCGCCGCCGGAGCCCTCGCCCCGGCCGCCGCGCGCTGGGCACAGCGCACCCGCCCGCAGCCGGATGTCCTGCTGCCGGCGTCCTGACCGCCACCTCGCGAAGGGAATCCCATGCACGAGTCAGTACGGCAGATCTACGGAATGCGGGTCCGGTGCACCGCCGATCCGCAGGCGGTACCGGTGCTCGACGCGTTCTTCGGCGCGCCGCTGCCACCCGCCGAACAGGGCGGAACAACCGACTTGCGGCTCACCGTCCGCACCGTCGCGGAAGCGGCCGGGGAGTCAACCGACCCACCGCACACCCAGGAGGTCATCGCGTCCGACCCGATCACCATCGACACCGGGGGTTCCCGTGCGGTGATCGACGCACCCGGCGGTACCGCCACCGTCGAGCTGTCCGTCCGCGACCTCGCCGATCCGATCGTCTGGGGGCGCTGGATCTTCGAGCGAATGGCGCTGTACCTCGTCTGCCGGTCGGCGCGCCGGTATCCACTGCACGCCGGGGCATTCACCATCGACGGCCACCAGGTGGTGGTCAGCGGCCCGACCGGAATGGGCAAGTCCACCTTCACCCACTGGGCGCTGCGCCGGGGGGCGCAACTGGTCGGCGAGGACATCATGGTGCGCGATATCGGGGACGTGCCGGGACGGTTGTGGGGCTACCCGCACGCGCTGTACCTGTCGCCGGACCAGCTCGCCCAGTCACCCGAACTCGACGGCGCGGTCCGGGCGGCCGTCAACGGCGGGGAAAAGTACCGGGTGACGGTGCCGGCGCGGCTCTCCGACCGGCTGGCCACCGCCGTGGTCCCCACCAGTCTGGTGTTCCTGGCCCGCGGCGAGGCGACGGTACGCCCGCTCACCGTCGACGACGCCGTCGAGCGCTGCCGGGACGACTTCGCCACCGGCAAGTCCGACGCCACCGTCCTCGCCGCCGTCGAGGCCGACCTGCGTCAGTTGTGTGCCGCAGTGCCGATCTGGGAGCTGGCCATGTCCACCGACCTCGACGCCAGCTACGACGCACTGCTCAGCACGCTCAAGTCGCACTGACAGCACCACCCCCACCCCACACCCACTGACAGCACGCGCTGGCGGCCGGAAGGAAACCGATGGACTTCAGCCTGTTCTACTTCGCCAACGACAGCAGCCACGACAACGGACAGCGCTACCGCCTGCTCCTCGACGGCGCCCGCTTCGCCGACGAGCACGGCTTCACCGCGGTCTGGACTCCTGAGCGGCACTTCCATCCGTTCGGCGGGCTCTACCCCAACCCCTCGGTCACCGCCGCCGCCATCGCCGCGATCACCAGCCGGGTCGGCATCCGCGCCGGCAGCGTGGTGGCGCCACTGCACCACCCGCTGCGCATCGCCGAGGAGTGGGCGGTGGTCGACAACATCTCCCGGGGACGGGTGGGCATCTCCTTCGCCTCCGGCTGGCACGCCGTCGACTTCGCGCTGCAGCCGCAGAACTACGCCGACCGGCGGCAACTCACCATCGACCACGCCGAACAGGTACGCCGGCTCTGGCGCGGCGATCCCATGGTGGTCACCGACGGAAACGGTGGTAGCGCGCAGGTACGCGCCTACCCGCCGCCGATCCAGCCGGAGCTGCCGATCTGGATCACCAGCGCCGGCGGCATCGAGACATTCCGCGCCGCCGGTCGCATCGGCGCCGGCGTCCTCACCCACCTGTTGGGGCAGGACATCGAGGAGGTGGCGACCAAGGTGGACGCGTACCGCGAGGCAGTGGCAGCCCGGCCGGACGCCGACGGCTGGCCCGGCCACGTGGTGCTCATGGCGCACACCTTCATCGGCGCCGACGAGCACGTCCGGTCGCTGGTGAAGGGCCCGCTCAGTGACTACCTACGCAGCTCACTCGGTCTGCTGCTCAGCTCGCAGACCGGGGCGACCGCCCGGGTTGACCCGGCCAAGTTGCGCCCGCGCGACGTGGACACCCTCGTCGACCGGGCCTTCGAGCGGTACTACCAGGACAGTGGGCTGCTGGGCACCGTCGACAAGGCAGCCGAGCTGGTCGAGCGATTCGGCAAGGCCGGCGTCGACGAGGTGGCCTGCCTCATCGACTTCGGCGTCGGCGACGCCGAGGTGCTCGGCGCGCTGGGCAGCCTCAACCAGCTGCGCCTGCAGACCAGCGGCACGTCATGAATCGCGATCCGGTGGCCAGCCGGTTCCGGCGCGCGGCTGCCCGGTTCGCCACCGGGGTCACCGTGGTCAGCACCACCAACGGTGGCACGCCGCACGCAATGACCGTCAACTCGTTCGCCACCGTGTCACTCGACCCGTTGCTTGTCCTGGTGTCGCTGAGCCTGAGCTGCCGGACGTACGAGCGGATCCGGACGTCCGGAGTGTTCGCGGTCACTGTGCTCGCGGCACACCAGCGCCGGCTGGCCGACTGGTTCGCCAATCCCCGACGCAGTGTCGGGGCGGAGGCGTTCGCGGGCATGGACTGGCAGCCGGCACCCATTTCGCGGGCGCCGGTACTGGCTGGCGGGGTCAGCTACTTCGACTGCGCCATCGCGCAGGTGATGGTCGCCGGGGACCACGCTGTGGTGCTGGGCGCAGTGCAGGCCTTCGAGCTGCTCTCCGACGAGCCACCGCTCGTCTTCCTCGACAGCGCGTACGCCGCCCCGCTCCCGGCTGACCTGCAGGTGCACTCCAGCAGCGCTGCGGAGTGAGGGCCGCGCTGTTCAGTGCGCGCTGAGCAGGATCGCCCGCACCTCGCGTACGGCGTACCCGGCCAGCACGTAGCCGGCCAGCGGGTCGGCCCACCACCAGCCCAGCGTGGCGTTCAGCAGCAGCCCGATCAGCACCGCCACGGCGAGCAGCCCGTCGATCAGGGTGACCCGGCCCTCGGTACGCAGTACCGGGTTGCCCAGCGCGGCCCCGGTGCGCGCCTTTCCGGCAGCGAGGGCGAACATCACCGTCGCGGTGACCGCTGTCCACGCGATACCGGCAGGGCTGGAGCGCGGATGGAAGTTGGCGGCCAGTACCACTGTCGACTGTGCGCACAGGTAGCCGGCCAGGACGGCGAAGGCCACCCCGATAATGCGCAGGGCCCGCCGCTGCCGCGCCAGCCCGGTGCCGGACAGCTCCCAGATCACCACGGTCGACGCGCCGATCTCGATCAGTGAGTCGAGCCCGAATCCGGCCAGGGCGACCGACCGCGCGGTGATCGCGGTGAACGCGAGCACCACGATGCCGACGACGTTCCAGGCCAGGGTGGCGTACTCCAGCAGACGGCCGCGGCGTAGCAGACCCAGCCGGTCGGCACTGTCCGGGTCGATCACCGCGGTCTCGTCCGCGTTTGCGGTGGCCACCGCGTCAGCTCAGCCGGGTCAGGATTACCCGGCCACCCTCGTGGGCGCCACCGTCGATGGCGATCACCCGGTCGTCGGCATACCGCACCGGCCCGGCCACCTCGCCCGGCGGGACGCCGAAGTACTTGGTGACGGCGCTGTGCCCGTGCACGATCACCTCGCCGCCGAACGCAGCGAGCATCTTCGACACCGCCTCGGCCGATCCGGCCGGGTCGCGGAACACCCCGCGGTCGCAGATCCGATCGGTGAACTCCACCCACTCCACGATGTCGGGGCAGCCGAGCGCCGCCGCGACCGCGCCGTTCACCGTGTCGACGTCGCCGCCGAACTGCAGATAGCGGTCGGTGTCGGAGTGGACGAAGAGGAAGTCGTCGACCACCGCCAGGGCCGCGAGCCCTTCGATCCAGGCGATGTGCTCCCGGGTCAACCGGGCCAGATCCTCCTGGCGGCCACCGAATCGGGCCCAGCCGCCGCCGAAGCCGCCCGGCTCGTCCCAGCCCGGCACCGGTGTGCTGCCGAATCGCCAGGCCGCCAGCAGTTGCGCCTCGTGGTTGCCCAGCAGTGCGCCGACTTCACCCCCGGCGGCCGCGGCGGCCACCGTCAGCCGGCGTACGTCGTCAATGACGCCGATGCCGTCGTCGCCGCGGTCGACGTAGTCGCCGAGCAGCCAGAGCCGGGCGTTGCCGCCCGTCCAGCCGCCGACCCGATCGACCAGCTCCGCTTCGGCGAGAAGATCCTGGAATTCGGCGCGATTGCCGTGGATGTCGGCCGCCACGTAGAGGGGCCTGGTCGATGCAGTCACCCCGATATTCTAGGTGAATGCCGCACACCTCACCCCCATGTACGGGCGTCGCGGTGAGCCCACGTTCGGGTGGTGGCGTACGGTCGGAGCGGCTTACGCGGCCCGACACGCGCGGCCGATCGACGACGGCCGCGCGTGTTGGGCCCGCCGGGCTCGCGCCGTTTGGTGCTGAGGCCGACGTAGCGCTCCGTGGATATCGGGCACTCCTTGCGGGGGTCCAGGCTCAGCCGGCGCCGTGTTGCACCGGATAGTGGATGACGACCGCACCGCCGGTGGCGTAGTTGGCGACATCGGCGGCCGCCCGGCGGCCCTGCGGCGACGCTCTTGCCGCGGTCATTGCCGCAGCGTCAGCGAACTCGGCTTCGAAGATCGCGAAGTACGGCGTCTGTCCCTGCGTCGCTGCCACGTCGAAGCTGTAGCGCCACGCGAGCAGGCCGGGCATGAGTGTGGCCAGTGGGAGGTGGTGGGTCACGTAGTAGTCGCGGAAGTGGTCGGGATCGGCGGGTTCGGGGTAGAGGACCACCAGCTTGTGCATGACAAACCTCCGTTGAGCAGCGGGCGGGCAAAGCACCTCGGAGACGCCCGGGCGCGGCCGTCATGGGCGCGTCCTCGATCACCATGCAGACGGGCGCCGGCACGTTGAGGAGCCCTGTCGGTAGGGCTCGCGCCGATGTCGTGGAGGTGATGGAGCCCTTCGTGGGCGCCGGTGCCGGCCCGATCGACAGATCAATGCCCATTCTGGTGTACAGCGCAGTGCGTAGACGCCTCACGAAGCCGTCCCGTCGCTTCGGAAATAGAATCAACACAGGGGACGGTACTGTATCGAAGATCGAAGCATCAAGAGGGGGGCGCAGGCGATGACGGTGCCCAGGCCGGGCCGGCCGGTACGCGGATCGAGTACCGGGCGACCCCTGATGGCCGCCCTGGACCTGTTCGGCCGCCGCTGGAACCTGCGCATCGTCTGGGAGCTGCAGCACGGGCCGGTCGGGTTCCGCGCGTTGCAGCAGCGCTGCGACAACATGTCCTCCAGCGTCCTGCGGCAACGGCTGACCGAGCTTCTTGCCGCCCACCTCGTCGCCCAGCAGCCGGACACGACCTACACGCTCACCGAGTTGGGCCGCGGCGTCTACCAGGCATTGCGCCCGCTCGCCCGCTGGTCCGACGCGTGGGCCTCGACCCTGGGCGGGGACGGCGAAGAACCGATCTCGTGAGGCGCACCTCTGGCGCTTCGGAAACCGAATCGCTACCGTGCTTCTGAATCCGAATCACCTGGAGGGGCGATGGCTCGCATCCCGGCGCTCGAACCGCCGTTCACGCCGGACGTGGCGGCACAACTCGCCACGATGATGCCCGCCGGAGCGCCTCCTATCGGCCTGTTCCGGACGTTCGCCAAGAACTTGCCGATGACCGTCGCGATGAGCAGCTGGGGCAGGTACGAACTCGGCCGCGACCTGACCCTGACACTCCGCGAGCGGGAGGTCGTCATCCTGCGTACCTGCGCGCGCTGCGGCTGCGAATACGAGTGGGGCGTCCACGTGATGGTCTTCGCTGACCGTGCCGAACTCTCGCCGGCCGAGGTCACCTCGCTCACCTGCGGCTCCCCTGGCGACCCCTGCTGGACGGCCGGCCGCGAAGCCATGCTCATCCGGGTGGCGGACGCCCTGCACGACTCGTGCGACGTCGACGACGAGCTATGGCGATCCGCGCAGGAGTTGCTCGACGAGCGGCAACTGCTCGACGTGCTACTGCTGTGCGGGTGGTACCACGCGATCTGCTTCGCCGCCCGCACCGCTCGCGTCGACCTCGAGCCCGGCGCTCCCCGCTTCGCCGACATCACGGCCGCCTGATGGCCGGCCCACCGCTGGCGGTGGTGAACGCCTGCACCCGCGATGGGCAGGGCGGCAGCCCCACCGCGGTCGTGATCGACGACGCCACGCTCACCGACGACGACCGGCACGCCACCGCCCGCAGGACCGGCACCTCCCACACCGCGTTCATCGACACCAGCACAGCGGACACACCCACGGTGCGCTTCTTCGCCAGCGCCGGAGAACTCACGAACTGCGGCCACGGCACCATCGCCGCGCAAGCCGTCCTGCTGCACCGCAGCGGCGCCATCGAGCACCACGGGCGCCAGCGCACCGCAGGCCGCACCTTCGCCACGGCCGCCATCCGCCGTCGCGACGGCATCGAAGTCTGGTTTGACCAAGGCGTCATCGCCCTGGCGGAGCATGCCGACGCCACCGGCGGTGGCATCATCGCGGCACTCGGTCTGCAACGAGCGGACATCGCCGGCGGCGTACGGGTCGCTTCGCCCGGCACGCCACGACTTCTCGTCCCCGTCCGGGATCAGCCGACACTGCTGTCCATGCAGCCCGACTTCGATCGGCTGGCAACCGAGTGTCGCCGACTCGGGTATCTCGGCTGCTTCACCTACGCACTCTCGCCAACCGCAAGAACGGCCGCAGCCCGCATGTTCGCCCCCGCGATCGGCGTCACCGAGGACATCGCGAACGCCAACAGTGTCGGTTGCCTCGCCGCCCACCTACTCGACACCGCCGGCAATGGCGAAATTGAAGTCCACCAGGGCGACACGCTCGGGAGACCGTCATCGATTTCTGCCAGTGCGACACACACCGGATCCGGCATCGTCGCCAGAATCGGCGGAGTGGTCGCACCCGGCCCGCACATCGTTCCCGGCTGAACCATCAAGCGAGGGGCGGCGCCATGAGAGCAAGACTGATTTTGGTTGAGTTGATGTCGACCGGAGTTGTCGCATCCGGCCGGCGTTGTTCGTTGCTGGAGTGAGGGGTCGCCCGCGAGGGCGCCGTCACGATCACGGGAGGTGTCGACCGATGCAGCATCCACAGGCCAAGGTCCATCGCATGTTCGAGCTCGTCGAGCCGATCGCCACCGTCACCTTCTCCGAGGTGCCGAACGAGGCGTTCCTGGCCCTCGGCATGCGCAACTACTGGGACGGATACTTCGCGGGCCGCGCCGCGCCGCTGGGGCTGGCGCCGGCCGAGGTGGTACACGCGGTCTTCTACAACTTCGCCGACGGCGAGGTGGCACGCCACATCCCGTGGGTCTGGGGGAAAACCACCCCGCAGCAGGCGATCGCCGTGCGTGAGCAGGGCAGCGCCGCCGCGCTGCGGCAGCTGATCGGGGAACTCGCCGACTCCCCGGGGCTGGTGCGGGTGGCCGACCTAGCTACCCGGGCAGCGCTCAGCGCGCCGACCCAGGGGCGAGCGCTGTACGCCGGGCTGCGGGCGCTCGACGTGCCCGAGGAACCGGTGGCCAAACTCTGGCACGCGGCGACGCTGCTGCGGGAGCACCGCGGCGACGGCCACAACGCCGCCCTCCTCGCCCACGGCATCGGCGGCACCGAGGCCCACGTCCTGCTCGCGCTCTCCCTCGGCATGAGGGCGCAGGAGTTCGGCCGGATCCACCACCTGCCCAACGCGCAGTTGGCCGCCGTTGTCGACGGGCTGCGCGATCGCGGCCTCGTGGACGCCGCCGGCGCCTTCACCGACGCCGGCCGCAAGACCAGGCAGCGGATCGAGACCCTCACCGACGAACTGGCGGCGCCGGCGTACACCGTGCTCGGCACGAACGAACTCGACGAGCTGGTCGCGGGCCTCGAACCGATCGCCGCCGCGGTAGCGGCCGTCGACGACTGAGCGGACGGATCAAGCCACGGCCATCACCCAACTCGCCCGACACCTGCGGCAACCCCTTGAAGACGACGATCCACCCAGTCAGGATCATCACGGCGACGTGGCATCGGCAAGAACCTCGCTGATCACGTACCGGGCCTGGGCGGCCAGGGGCTTGTTCGTCTCGTGGTAGTAGGGCAACTGCAGGCATGCCTGCGACAGCGACCACGCGCGACTACGCAACCAGGTTGCCTCGTCGATGTCGAGTTGGTCCCGGAAGGCCGGACGGAGTCGGGCCGGCAGCAGATTCCAGGCGAGTCCGAGGTCGACTGCCGGGTCGCCGCGGCTGACACCGGCGAAGTCGATCAGGCCGACCAGCCGGCCGTCCCGTACCAGCAGGTTGCCGGGGGCGGTGTCGCTGTGGATCCAGGTCCCCGGAGGTTCGCAGGGCGGCAGGGTGAAGGCAGCGTCCCAGATTTTCGTGACCGCGGCGGTGTCGACCATGCCAGCCATCTCGGAGATCGACTTTCGGGTCACCTCGTCCCGCGCCTCGAAACTGAAGCCGCGCCGATTGACCGGGCCGCCGGGGACGTCGAGGGTATGGATGGCGTTGAGGCAGTCGGCGATGTTGCGCACGAGTGACTCGGTGAGGTCTGCGGCGGTCGGGTTTGCGCCGTCGAGCCAGGTGTAGACGGACCAGCGCCAGGGATAACCGTGCATCGGTTCGCCCAGTCCCAGCGGTGTCGGCGTCGCCACGGGCAGCAGCGGGCCAATTACCGGCAGCCACGTCTGTTCGTGCTCGACCGACCCGGCGGCCCAGTCGATCCGGGGCAGGCGCACGACCATCGTGTCGCCGAGCCTGAACATGGCATTGTCGGTGCCGGCCGATGACGTGTGCCGCACCGGAAGGTCCGCCCACTGGGGGAACTGGGCTGCGACCAGCCGCTCGACCAGGGCCTGGTCGATGGACAGTTCGTGGTCATGCATCTTCGTGGTCAACGGCAGTTCCTCTGACTCGGCCAGCTAGCGACCCTACAGTTCTGCCCGACGACGTCACCAGTCGATTTCGGTACCGCAGCGGCCATACAGAACACCGCGGACATTCGGCCAATGTGGTGTGTTCAGGGGCCGGTCGGGTCACCAGCGGATGGCGCCGTCGTCGTTGCAGAATGAGCCGCTCGGTCCGCCGTCAGGCAGTGTGGCGAGACGGATCGCGATGGCCGCGGCCTCGTGCGGCGGACGTCCCTGGAAGCCGGTGAAATCGGTCGCGACCAGGCCCGGGCAGGCGGCGTTGATGAGGATGCCCGTGCCGGTGAACTGTCGCGCGTAGTGCACGGTGATGGCGTTGAGGTACGACTTCGTCGGCGCGTAGGCCGCCATGATCGGGCCGACTTCGGTGTCGGGGTCCGCCTGCAAGGTCACTGACCCGACGCTGCTGGAGATGTTGACGATGCGCGGCGACACCGCGCGCCGCAGGAGCGGCAGCATCGCGTTGGTCACCCGGATCACCCCGTAGACGTTGGTGTCGACGACTGTGCGCACGAGGTCGAGGTCGAGTGTGGTCGGATTCTGCGTCCATCCCGGTTCCATCTCGCCGGAGATGGCGGCGTTGTTGACCAGAGCGTCCAGGCGGCCGCATTGACGTTCGATAAGTTCCGCGGCCTCGGTGACGCTGCGGTCGCTGGTGACGTCCAGCGCGACCACGAACGCGTCCACCCCGGCGGCGTGCAGCGTCTTTACGGCCGCCTCGCCCCGGGCCTTGTCGCGGGCACCCACCGCCACGCGGTGGCCCCGTGCACCCAGCCCTGCGGCGATCGCGTATCCGAGTCCTCTGTTCGCGCCGGTCACCAGCGCGATCTTCTTGTCGCTCATGACCTTGATACTGCCTACCGGCGAGCGGTGTCCCAACACCGATCAGGTGCGCTTTCATACCCGTGCGGTATCACCGCAGTATCGTGATGCGGTGCACACGCTGGAGACCCGCGAGCTGAGGTACTTCGTCACCGTCGCCGAGGAACTGCACTTCAGCCGGGCAGCCGAGCGCCTGGGCATCGCCCAGCCGCCCTTGTCCCGGGCGATCCAGCAGCTCGAACGACGTCTCGGTGTCACCCTGCTCGAACGCAACCCCCGCGGCGTCACCCTCACCAGTGCAGGTCAGGTGCTCCTCGGCGAGGCCCGTGCCATCCTCGACGCAGCAGCCGCCGCCGCCCGGCGCACCCGCCGCGCTGCATCCGCCACGAACCGCCTGACGCTGGCGACGAAGGCCGGCGCGAATCACGACCTGTTGCGGAAGCTTCTGGACGCCCACGCCGCCGAACCCGGGGCCGCCGAAATCGAGGTGCTGATATGCGGAATGGGAGACCAGGCGCGGATGCTGCGGGACGGCCGCGCCGACGTGGCGCTCATGCAGCGACCCTTCCACACCCTCGCCGGGTTCGACACCGAAGACCTGCTGACCGAGGAGCAGGTCGCCATCCTGCCCGCGGGGCATCCCCTCGCCGCGCGCACGTCTCTCACCATGGCTGACATCACCGATGTAGCGGATCTACCGCTCGCCCGCTGGCCTTGCCGCGATGGCGCCTACCCGCCCGGCCCAGGCCCCGAGATCCACGACCAGTCGCAGCTCGCGCAGCTGATTGCTCTCGGGCACACCGTCGCCGTTACGAGCGCCTCGGCCCGATCCTGGCTGTGGAGCGCACACGTAGCCGTTCCCCTGACCGGTGCAGCTCCCGTCACCACCGTTCTCGCCTGGCCCGCACACAGCCGCTCGCCGGCCATCGCCAGGCTCGTCCACACAGCAGCTCAGCTGTAACCGAGATCCCTCAAGCCTTCCGACGCGCAGAAGCAGAAGCGCCTTGCTGCGACAGACGCCGCAGCAAGGCGCTCGCGGTGCCCGCCCATCGGCCACTCAACCCCGGTCAGGCCACCGTGCAGGGGATGCCGTTGAGGGTGAAGGCGGTCGGTTCGGCGGTGTTGCCTGTGTGGGTGGCCTGGAAGCCGATGTCGACGGTGGCCCCGGGGGCGAGCGTGCCGTTGTAGCTGACGTTGCGGGCGCTCACCTGGCCGCTGGAGGGCGAGTAGGTGGCGTTCCAGCCCGAGGTGATGGACTGGCCTGAGGGCAGGGTGAAGGCCAGTGTCCAGCCGTTGATCGTCGAGGTGCCGGTGTTGGTGATGCTGATATTCGCCGTGAAGCCGGAGTTCCAGGTGTTCATCGTGTAGGCGACCCGGGGCCCCGCGCCACCGGACGAGGGAGTGGGCGACGGGGTGGCCGACGCGCTGGCTGAGGCACTTACCGACGCGCTGGCCGAAGCGCTGGCTGACGGGCTGGCCGACGGGCTGCGCGACGCGCTGGTCGACGGGCTGGGCGAGGAGGTGCCGCTGATGCTGGTCACGAAGGTCGTCACGCTTCGAGCGGGAAGCGTGACGGTGAGGGAGCCGTTCGACATGCTGAGCGCACCCTGGGGCGCGACGTTCCTGCTGGCGTCGGTCAGCCAGTTCGAGACACTGCCGGACGCGGTGGTGTTCGCCAGGGTGAACTGCTGGCTCACCGACGAGGTGTTCTTGTTGACGGCGACGATGACGACGGTGTCGCCGCTGCGGTACGCCGAGACGAAGACGTTCGACGCCGGGTTCGCTGTCGCATCGATCCGCACATATCCGGGGCGGACGAACCTGGCGAACTGCGCCATGATGGCGCCGCGCTTGCTGATCTGACCGTCCTCCCGCATGGGGCCGTAGCTGCGCCGGAGGTACCACCAGACGTACGCCTGGAACTCGGCGTCCACCATGGCGTGGTGGATGTGCTCGCCCACGTCGAGCGCCCCGGGCCAGGCGTCCGCCGAATCGGTGCTGTTGGGGTAGTAGACCTCGGTCATCCAGAGTTCTTTGCCCGCGCCCTTCTGCTTGAAGAGGGGGTAGGGGAAGTTCGCGTACGACGTGCCGTAGAGGTGAGCTCCGATGATGTCCACATTGGCGAGCGCCGTGGAGTCGTTGAGGATCGGGTCCGACATGGACTTCACGTACTGGAAGGACTCGGGCGCGATGACCTTGGTGCTGATCGAGCCGGCGTTCTGCCGCAGGAAATTGACGATTTCGGTGGCAGTCCACCACGTCCAGGTCGACGCGTAATCGGGCTCGTTCTGCACCGATATGGCGTACAGGTTCACCCCGTTGTTGCGCAGGTACGTGGTGAAGTCGTTCAGGTGCTGGGCGTAGGCGCCGTACGAGCTGTACTTGAGGCGCTTCGCGTTGGTCTGGCTGCCGTGGGTGAAGGTCTCGGTCATGCTGGCGGGAGGGTTCCACGGCGACGCGAAGACGGTCGCACCGAGCGCGACCGCGCGCTGCGCTGTCGCCAGGTCACGGCTCCAGTCCGACTGGTTCTCGTTGACGGGGATCCTCAGCAGGGAGAACCCCAGTCGGCCATCGCCGGTCCCGAACGCCGTTTCCCGCTGGGCAGCTGTCAGGTCGCCGATCCAGGCCGCGTGGCACATGGCGCCGAAGCCTCGGATCGTCTGCTTCTGTGCCGACGGATTGATGTTGGCTGCCGCGGCCACGGCATCCGTGGCCTTCATGATCGACGCCGCGACCGTGACGACCGATGCGGCACCCACCGTGGTCAGGACCGTTCGCCGACTCAGCAGCCGTCGCTCGCTACCCACTGACTCATTCTGATCTTGTGTCACCGTCTCGCCCTTCTGGCTGTTGGCGCTGATTCGCGCTTCTCGGTCCCACTTGGTCCGGGCGGCACCGGTCTGCTGCATCGACCACGCCGCCGTCCAAACTGGTGAAGGCGGGTGCCCGGCCGGATCGGTCCGGAATTCCGCTTGAGGTGAGCGCCAACCTCACAATGACTTGGGACAGAATGCGGTGGCGTGGGCAGTCAGAGCGTGGCGCGTCGACGTTTGACGAGATTGCCAGATTGTTTCGGAGCCATCAAGAGCAACCGCGAACAATCCTGCGGCAAGCCTCCGGCGCATGAATCAGTCTCTAGTCCTGTTGTCCGTACGCCCAGCTCAACACCGATTTCGGAAGCTCCTGTCATCGAGAGCCTCGGCTTCGTCGATCAGTGAAAGTTGCTGCTGGCGCGCTCCGTCTCTTTGATCCCAGGGCAGATAACAAAATCTTCATGACCGTGTCATTTCCGTTATCTTGCCGGGGATCCACCAAGTCCTACGGCATCGGGTCCGGCACGAATGTTCGGAGTTCCGAGGCAAAGGTACGCCAGACGAGCAGTTCAATGATTGGGGTTGAGTTGGGCCACCGAAGACGAGCTGCGTCCTGACGCGCCGCCACGTGTCCAAGGCGATCCGTAACATTGCCCAGAACATTCATGTTCCTCGAAAGAACGGTTAACCTACTCCGGCCTGCGGCTGCCTACTGTCGCGCCATGTCACCGTTCCCGCACCGTCCGCAAGCCCGTCGCGCCCTGGTCGCGCTGGCGACCGTCGCCGTCCTGCTGCTCGTGGCAGCCGCTGTCGCCGCGGCCAGGCCGCGCGCGTCAGTTGCCGCCGATGCCGCGCCGCCCAACGTCGTCCTGGTTCTCACCGACGACCTGTCCTGGAACCTGGTGCAGTACATGCCCCAGGTGAAGCAGTTGCAGGCCGATGGTCTGACCTTCAGCAACTACACGGTCACCGACTCGCTGTGCTGCCCGTCCCGGTCGTCGATCTTCACCGGCCGCTATCCGCACGACACCGGTGTGTTCACCAACGGCGGGGACGACGGCGGGTTCGACTACTTCCACAGCCACGGTGAGGAGTCCCAGACGTTCGCCACCGCGCTGCAGGCGCAGGGGTACCGCACGGCGATGATGGGCAAGTACCTCAACGGGTACCTGCCCGGCGACACCCAGGGTGGGGCGCTGCCCTACGTGCCGCCGGGTTGGAACGAGTGGGACGTCGCAGGCAACGGCTACCCCGAGTTCAACTACGACCTCAACGAGAACCACACGGTCACGCACTACGGCAGCAACCCGGCGGCCTACCTCACGGACGTGCTGTCCGGCAAGGCTTCCAGCTTCATCGCCAGCTCTGCCGCCGCGCACCAGCCATTCCTGCTGGAGGTGGCGACGTTCGCTCCGCACTCCCCGTCCACACCCGCCCCGCGGGACGCTGATTCGTTCCCCGGCCTGACCGCGCCACGCGGCCCGGCGTTCAACACGCTCCCGACCGACGCGCCGGCCTGGCTGGCCGGCCGGGACCCGCTCACCGCGGCCGAGAAGACCGCGATCGACCAGAAATTCCGCAAGCGGGTGCAGTCGATCCAGGCGGTGGACCGGCTCATCGGCACGGTACGCGCAGCGCTGTCCACCGCCGGCGTCGCCGGTAACACGATCGTCGTGTTCAGCTCGGACAACGGCTTCCACATGGGCCAGTACCGGCTGAACCCGGGCAAGATGACCGCCTTCGACACCGACATCCGGGTACCCCTCGTGGTGGCCGGCCCGGCGATCGCCGCTGGGGGTACCAGTGACCTGCCGGTGCAGAACATCGACCTTGCGCCGACCTTCCAGGCGCTCGGAGGAGCACCGGTCGCATCCACCGTGGACGGACGCAGCCTCATCCCGCTGCTGCACGGCGGCGCCGGCGCCAACTGGCGTACCACCTCACTTGTCGAACACCACGGACCGGATACCGACCTCTCCGACCCCGACCTGCCCGAAGCCAACAGCGGCAACCCGCCCAGCTACGAGGCGATCCGAACCGTTGTCTACACCTACGTCGAATACTCCGACGGCACCCGGGAGTACTACGACCGCACCACCGACCCGCACCAACTCCACAATCTCGCCGGCACCCTGTCCGCCGGTCGGCTCGCCACACTGCACGCTGCCCTGCTCGGCCTGCAGAACTGCCACACCGGCGCGACCTGCTGGACCGCCGGCCACGTCAACGGCTGACCTCGCTCGCGGTTGGGCACAGATACTGACGACGACCCAGGGGGACGGCCCGCCGGTCCGGCTGCGGACCAGCGGGCCGTCCCACGGGTGCTAGATGAATCGCCAGAGGTGGTCGTTGGTGCCGTTGTCGTCCCAGATGAGGATCTGCGCGCCCTGGCTGGTGGAGGCGCCGTTCACGCCGAGTACCCGGCCGCCGTTGGCGCTCTGGATGCGGAAGTAGCCGTTCGAGGAGTACCGCAGCCGCCAGCGGCGGTCGGTGGAGCTGGTGTCGGGCAACTGGACGGCGCGGGCGCCGTTGGCGGTGCCGGCGTTCTCGACGCCGAGAACCTTGCCGCTGTTGGAGTTCTTCAACCGCAGGTAGCCACCGGAGTCCACGACCACGGTCCACAGGTGGTCGCTGGTGCCGCTGTCGCCCCACTGCACGACAAGGGCCCCGTCGGCGGTGGACATGTTGGTCACGCCCAGGACGAGACCGCTGCCGAGGTTCTGGATCCGGCGGGCGCCGCCCGGCAGGAACCGCCACAGGTTGTCGGCGGAGCCGTCATCGGGCGCCTGCACCGCCTGAGCGCCCTGGGCGGTGGAGTTGCCGGAGATGCCGAGCAACTTGCCGCTGTTGACGTTGCGGATCTTGTGCGTGCCGTCACCGTTGTCGATCACTGTCCATCGGTGGTCGGCGGTGCCGTTGTCGCTCCACTGCAGCACGGCGGCGTTGTCCGCGGTGGACATGTTCGACACACCGATGACCTTGCCGCTGTTGACGTTGCGGAACCGGACGGCGGCGCCGTCGACCACGAGTTCCCAGTTGTGGTCGGCGGTGCCGCTGTCGCCCCACTGCAGGGCGAGTCCGCCGTCGGCGGTGGACATGTTCTGGATGCCGAGAACCAGGCCGCTGGCGGCGTTGGCCAGCCGGAGGTTCGCGGTGCCCCCGCCGCTGCTGCCGCCGGTGGTGGACCAGTAGACGGCGTAGTTGAACCCCTGGGCGTCGTAGAAGGGTCCGAGGTTGACGGTGGCGCCGTTCGCCGTGGCGGTGAACGCCAACGAACTGGTGCTGGTGCGGGTCACCGTCGAGGTGGTGAGCGACGGCAGCGCGGACAGCGAGGTCGAGCCGTAGTTGCCGCACAGCACGGCCGGGCCGTAGGTCAACGCCACCACATTGGCGTTGTCGTTGGAGGCGCGGACCGTCACCGCCATCGGCAACTGGACCGTGACGGTGTCCCCGGAGGTCCACGAGCGGGTCAGATTGGCGTAGGTGCCCGGCGTGGTGGCGATGCTCTGGGCGGTGCCGTTGACCGCGACGGTGGCCCCGGAGGCCCACGCGGGGATGCGGATGCGCATGGTCCAGGAGCCGGTGACGCTGCCGGTGACGGTGAGCGTGGTGGTGTCGGAGGCCGGGTAGCTGGTGGACTGGGTGACGGTGATGCCGCGCGCGGACCAGTTCAGCACCGAGGGCATGAACAGGTTCACTGTGAGGGTGGTGCCGTTGTAGAAGTAGATCGAGTCCATCAACTTGGTGTTGATTTCGATGCCCGTGCCCTGGCAGCACCAGAAGCTGTTGTAGTCGGTGCTCCAGGTACCGCCGCCCCATGCCGGTCCCACGCCGCGTCTGCCGCCGGGGTTGAGCGGAGTGAAGTAGGTGATGTGCCCGTGGGCATCGGCAGGGTTCTGCGCGCCGATGATGTGGTTGAGCAGTGTCCGTTCGTAGAAGTCGAAGTACCCGGCGTTGTCGGGGTTGAGTGACCACAGCTCGCGGGTCAGTTTGAGCATGTTGTAGGAGTTGCAGTGCTCGCAGGTGTCGTTGGTGAGGTAGCCGGAGATCGCGTTGGGAGCCTTGAAGTGCTCGCCCTGGCTGTTGCCGCCGATGACGTACGAGTGAGCGTTGACGGTGAAGTTCCACGCGTTGCTGGCGATGTCGCGGTACCGGGTGGTACCGGTGGCCTTGTACTCCCGGGCCGCGCCGACCCACTTGGGGATGTTCGTGTTCGCGTGCTGCCCGTTGAGCTGGTCCTGATTGGACGCGAGCGGGTTGAACGCCGCGGCGTGGTCGAACCGCTGAGCGGTGGTCAGCCAACGGGCGTCGCCGGTCTGCTGGTACAGGTCGGCCAGCGCCGCGTTCATCCCGCCGAACTCGGTGCCCAACACGGTCTGCATCTGGGCGTAGCTCAGCCGGCCGGTGCGCCAGTCGACCCAACCGGCGAGCGCCAGCAACACGTCGCGGGCCTGGGTGCTGCCGATGTAGCGCCAGACATCCAACAGACCCGCCAGCGTCTTGTGGATGCAGTAGTACGAGACGCTGACCGCTTGGCCGGCCTCAAGCTTGGTGAAGTCGGATTCCGGGAAGCCGGAGAGGTAGCCGGTGTTGAACCCGGCCGCGCCGTTGTTGGCCTGGCACTTCGCCAATTCGGCGACCATGTAGTTGGCCTTGTCCCGGCACGTCGTGTCCCCGGACACGGCGTAGGCCTGCGCCCAGGCGCTCAGGAAGTGGCCCTGCATGTGGGTACGGAATGGGAACGTGGGGGCATCCCAGCCGCCGTTCGTGGTGGCGCCATTGGTGGACAGCCGGTGGTTGGCGCGGAAGTTGTAGAGCATCCGGTCCACGTCGACGAACCGCAGGTAGGCCAGCGTCCGGTTCTGGTTGTCCAGCCACCGGCTTGACGTCAGCGTGACCTGACCCAGGTCGAACGCGAACGCCGACACCCCGAGATCGGTACGGACCGGGGCGACCGCCGCCTCGGCGGTGGCGTTGCCGAGCGCGGACCCGGCTGTGGTGGCCGCTGCGGCGACGGCGGCGACGCCGGTGGCCTGAAGCAGCCGGCGTCTGTTCAGCGGGAGGGATGTCATGGCGAACCTCCAGTGGTTCGATCTGGTCGCGGGGTGCGTGGGTGGTGGCGGGCCGGTGACGGCGCTGCTGCGCCGGCTGTCAGCGACTGGCCGGTGACGTGGTGGGGGAGCGCCGAACGGACGTTGTTACCGTTCACATTCTTGACTCAGGATCGCCCCTGCTTGTGAGGGCGAGCGTGGGGTGCGATCCGGCCCGTGGAATCACTCCCCGGGACACCGCGAACGTTGCCAAAACACGCCGAAACATTCAAGAGGCAGATTTCAATGCAACCGCCGACACGATGTCGGCATGCTCTCCGAGACTCCGCAAAACTGCTGTTCAGCCCGGGTTTGGAAGCCCTTTTGGAGGACTTCCCCGGTCGCCGTAATTTGCCGAAAACCTTTCAGGTCAGCCGGCCGACGGCAGCCATCACGGTTTCTGCCGTGCGGCGCCCGCAGGATGACCCTTGCCAGCGGTCGGCGTGTCCGGCGCGAAGCGGAACCCGGCGTGCCGGTGCGGACCGCCGCTCCCACCCGTGCGGGTGGGAGCGGCGGGTTCA
>CAWCFK010000009.1:0-225291 GCA_963794685.1 uncultured Actinomycetota bacterium
AGGCGATCGCGCTGCTGGACCGGATCGTCGCCGACAACCCGGGCGCAGCCGGCGGTGGCCTGCTCGCGGCCATCGCGGACGGCACCTTCGGGGTGATGAAGCGCCCCGCCGACCGGGGCAAGGGCCTGTCCGGCGTAGCCCGCCAGGAACCCGACTACTACAACCCGGCCACCGACATCCTGTCCGCCGAAGCCGACCCTGGGGAGGATCGTTGAGTACCGTCGTACGCCCGTACGGGGACACCACCGGGGACGGGATGGTGCAGGTGAGCTTCACCCTGCCGGTACCCGCGGACAAGCGGGCCGAGGGGGCGGCGCTGCAACTGGCCGGCAAGATGGGGCTGGATCCGGCGATGGTGGTGCACGCCCGGCAGATGGGCGACGGGTACACCTTCTTCGTCGTCTACGGCCGCAGCAGCCACCTGGTCGACCTGGCCGCCGTGCAGGTCGTCGAGCGGGACTACCCGGTGCTGCCGGCCGGGCAGATCAACGCGCTGGTCAAGCGGCGGCTGCGGCGCAAACTCGTGGTGGTCGGCGCGTGCATCGGTACCGACGCGCACACCGTGGGCATCGACGCCATCCTCAACCTCAAGGGCATCGCCGGCGAGAAGGGCCTGGAGTACTACCGCGAGCTGCGGGTGGTCAACCTGGGCGCGCAGGTGACCGTGCCGGATCTGGTGGCGGCGGCGCGGGCGGAGAAGGCGGACGCGGTACTCGTCTCCCAGGTGGTCACCCAGCGCGACGCGCACCTGCACAACACCCGGGAGATGACCGCCGCGTTCCGCGAGGCGCTGCCCGCCGAGAAGCGGCCACTACTGGTCGTCGGCGGTCCCCGCTTCGACGAGTCGATGGCCGCCGACCTGGGCGTGGACCGGATCTTCGGCCGCGGCACCACCCCCCGCGAGGTCGCCAGTTACCTGGTCGACGCCCTCGTCACCCAACGGCATAAGGCGGCCGCATGACTGAGAGGCTGAAAATGACCGAGCGACTGGGCCTCACCGTGACGCACCGCCGGTACGTGCCGTACGCGCACGCCCACTACGCCGGCTACCTGGTCGACGGCGCGTACGCGCTGGGCCTGTTCGGGGACGTGGCCACCGAGGTGTGCATCCGTACCGACGGCGACGAGGGCCTGTTCCGGGCGTATGAGTCGGTGGAGTTCCTGGCGCCCGTCCGGGCCGGCGACGTTCTGGAGATCACCGCCCGGGTGTCCCGGGTGGGTACCCGCAGCCGGGTCCTCGACTTCACCTGCGCCGTGGTCTGCCGGGGCCGGCCGGACCTCGGCGAGTCGTCGGCCGAGGTTCTGGACCCGCCGATCGTCGCCGTGCGGGCCACCGGCACCGTCGTCGTCCCACTCCCGGCCAGCCCGTAGTGCGGGTGGCCTGCGCGGACGTCGGCTCCACCTTCACCAAGGTCGCCGTCGTCGACGTGCGCGACGGCGCGCTGGTGGGTCGGGCCAGCCACCCGACCACCAGCGCCACCGACGTGCTGCACGGGCTGGACGCGGCGGTGTCCGCCGCCGGGGGTACCGGGTGCCCGCTGCTGGTCTGCTCCAGCGCCGGCGGCGGCCTGCGGCTGGCCGTCGTCGGGTACGAGGCGCTGGTCAGCGCCAAAGCGGCGCACAAGGTGGCGTTGACCGCCGGTGCCCAGGTCGTGCACGTAGCCGCCGGACCGCCTCGACCCGGCCGGGATCCGCGCCCTGCGCGCCGCCCGGCCGGACGTGGTGCTCCTGGTGGGCGGCACCGACGGCGGCGACGAGGCGGTGCTGCGGCACAACGGCGAGCGCCTGGCCCGGACCCGGCTGCGGGTACCGGTCGTCCTCGCCGGCAACCGGGACGCCCGGGATACCGTGGCCGCCACCCTCACCGCTGCCGGGGTGCCGGTGGTGGCGACCGGGAACGTGCTGCCCCGGATCGGGGTCCTCGACCCGGAACCGGCCCGTGCCGCGATCCGGGACGTCTTCCTTCGGCACGTCATCGGCGGCAAGCGGCTGTCCCGGGGCAGCCGTTTCGCCAACCTGGTCCGCGGGGCCACCCCCGATCTGGTGCTCACCGGAGTCCAACTCCTCGCCACCCTGGTCGACGGCGACCTGGCCGTGGTCGACGTGGGCGGCGCCACCACCGACGTCTACTCGGCCCGCTCCCCGGAGTCAGCCACCGGATCTCCGCAGGCGATCTCCGCACCCGTCCAGGGACGATCCGGCGCGACCGCCGAGGAGCGATCGGGCGCGACCGCTACCCGACCGGCTGACGTCGGCTCCGTGGCTCCGGCCGCCGAAGTGACCGGCCTGCTGTGGGCCACCCGCACCGTCGAAGGTGACCTGGGGATGCGGTACAGCGCCCCCGGCGTGGTGTCGGCGGCCGTGACCGAGCGCCTGCTCGATCCTGCCGATCCGCTCGCGGACGCGGCGCGGGCCGCGCTCGCCGAGCCGGGCCTGGTCCCCGCCGACGCTGCCGGCTGGGCGGTCGACGAGCGGCTGGCGACCCTGGCCGCCACGGTGGCGCTGCGCCGGCACGCCCGCTCCGGGGTGGACCTGCGGCGGGTACGCCTCGTGGTCGGGTCGGGTGGGGTGCTGCGGCACGCGCCGGCCGGACTCGGTCAGCGGGTACTGGCGGCGGCATTCAGCGACACGGCCGGCGGCTGGGCGCTGCCCCGCGCGCCGGTGCTCACCGTGGACGTCGAGTACGTCCTCGGCGCTGCGGGCCTGCTGGCAGCGCAGTACCCTGAGGCGGCCAGTGCACTGCTCCGGAATCGGCTACTGCGCGTGTAACTGATTGCCGCGTACTGTTTCCGGACAAGACACGCCAGGCCGACACGCCGGTTACTTTGATGTAGTTTATGGGAAGCCGTTGAGCACTGGGGTGGGCCACGCGTACCGTCAGAACGTCCTTGCTTGGCGGGCGGTTCCACGATCGCCCGGTCTCACCAACCCAGCTGGCTGCGCGCCAGGCCATTGGCCGGAGCAATCCGCCAGGTCCAGCTGGTTCGGGGGTGGCGGGGAGTGGCGACACTCTCCCGTGGGAGACCGGAAGATCACAGCAGCCACCGGTGACACGGCGGGGGGCGAGGCGGGGCCAGTAGACAACGGCGCGGTACGGGCAGCCAGCCCGGTGCCACGCCGGTCCGAAGGCCCCGCCGGACACCCCGCCCACCGGCCGGGGGAGGGCCTGGGAGCTCGGGGCGCGGCAGTCAAGCCGCGCCCCGATTCCATCCCCCGACAGCCCAGCCCAGCCGGTGGACGCATCCGGACCTCAGCCCGCGCACGTAGGATCGAGGCCCAGACCAGCGCCACCCCTGTGAGGACCCGAATGGCTGTCGCCGCGCCCGCCGCCACCCGCGAGCCCGCGGCCCCACCGCCGCCCGGTCCAGCCCGCCGCTGGACGGTCTGGACGCTGGCCCGGCTCGCCGGCGCGGTGCTCGCCGCGCTCGCCCTCTACCTCTCCTTCCCGCCGTACGGACTCTGGCCGCTGGCCCCGGTCGGGGTCGCCGTGCTCGCCCTGGTCTGCCACGGTCGCCGCATCCGCGCCGGCTTCGGTCTCGGCATGCTCGCCGGCCTGGCCTTCTTCATCCCGCTGCTGGGCTGGACCGGGCTGAACGTCGGCGCCTTCCCCTGGCTGCTGCTGAGCAGCCTGCAGGCGCTCTTCATCGCCCTGCTCGGGGCCGCGACCGCCTGGGTCTCCCCGGTGCTCGCGCGCCGGCCGGGGCTGTGGCCGCCGATCACCGCGCTGCTCTGGGTGGGCCAGGAGGCTGCCCGCGACCGGCTGCCGTTCGGCGGCTTCCCCTGGGGCCGGCTGGCCTTCAGCCAGGGCGACTCCCCACTGCTGCGGTTCGCCGCGTGGCCGGCGCACCCGCAGTCACCTTCGCCGTCGCCGCCTGCGGTGGCCTGCTCGCGCTCGCCGCCGTAAACCTGCGCCACTCCCGCCACACCGCTGCCACGGCGGCTCTGCGACGCCGGCTCTGGGCCGCGGGACGCCGACACCGCCAGGCCGGCGCGAGGCGGGTCAGGACGGCTCCGGCCGGCACCGGACGCCGGAAGCCTGCGCCAGCGGGTACCCGCGGCGCTGGCTCTGGCCGGGGCCGTCGCGCTGGGGGCCGCGGGCTGGCTGGTACCCCTGCATGATCCGGCCGGACCGACGCCGACCGTCGCCATCATCCAGGGCAATGTGCCGCGACTGGGGCTGGACTTCAACGCCCAGCGTCGGGCCGTGCTGGACAACCACGTGAAGGCCACCCTGGACCTGGCCGCGAAGGTCAACGCCGGCCAGGCCCGCCGGCCCGACCTGGTGGTCTGGCCGGAGAACGCCAGCGACATCGACCCGCTGGCCGCCGAGGACGCCGACGCCCGGCTGCTGATCAGCCAGGCCGCCGACGCGATCGGCGCGCCGATCCTGGTGGGCGCGGTGCTGGAGGGGCCGGGGCCGACGCACGCCCGCAACGCCGGGCTGCTCTGGCTGCCGGGTACCGGGCCGGACACCGACCAGCTCTACGTCAAGCGGCACCCGGTGCCGTTCGCCGAGTACATGCCGATGCGCTCGATCGCCCGCGCGGTCACCGCCAAGGCGGACCTGGTCAGCGTCGACTTCGTGGCCGGCGACCGGCCCGGCGTGATCAACACCGTGGCCGGCCCGCTCGGCGACGTGATCTGCTTCGAGGTCGCCTACGACGGGATCGTCCGGGACACCGTGACCGGCGGCGCCCAACTCCTCGTCGTGCAGACCAACAACGCCACCTTCAACCGGGCCGAGGCGCTGCAGCAGATGGCGATGGTCCGGCTGCGCGCCGTCGAGCACGGCCGGTCCGCGCTGATGGCCTCCACCGTGGGAGTTTCCGGGTTCGTCGACGCGCACGGTACGGTCTCGCAGGCGACCGGGTTCAATACCGCGAGCGTGATCCTCGGGCAGCTGCCACGCAGCGGGGCACGTACGCTTGCCACACAGCTCGGGGCCTGGCCGGAGTACGGCCTGGTTGGTTTAGGATTGCTCGTCCTGCTCTGGGCAGGAGTAGTGCGTGCGCGTGCGCGGACGCTGACGGTTCGGGAGGAAACGTGACCGAGGACAGTACCGCGCCGGAGCAGCCCGGACAGGGGTACCCGGGAGTCGGCCGAGTTCTCGTGGTCATTCCGACCTACAACGAGTCCGAGAACATCCGGCTCATCACCGGCCGGGTCCGCGCCGCTGTTCCGCAGGTCGACATCCTGGTCGCCGACGACAACAGCCCCGACGGAACCGGACAGCATCGCCGACGAGCTGGCCGCCGCCGACAGCCAGATCCACGTCCTGCACCGCCCCGGCAAGCAGGGCCTCGGCGCGGCGTACATCGCCGGCTTCGCCTGGGCCCGCGAGCACAACTACGACGCCGTCGTGGAGATGGACGCCGACGGCTCGCACGCCCCCGAGCAGCTGCCCCGGCTGCTGGACGCGCTGCGCGAGGCCGACGCCGTACTCGGCTCCCGCTACGTCAAGGGCGGCAGCGTGGTCAACTGGCCCAAGCGCCGCCTGGTGCTCTCCCGCGGCGGCAACATCTACGTCCAGATCGCGCTCGGCGTCCCGTTCAAGGACGCCACCGGCGGGTACCGCGCCTACCGGCTGCCGGTACTGGAGAAGATGGATGTCGAGTCGGTCGCCTCGCAGGGCTACTGCTTCCAGGTCGACCTGGCCTGGCGCGCCTACCGGCACGGCTTCCGGGTCACCGAGGTGCCGATCACCTTCGCCGACCGCGAGTTCGGGGCGAGCAAGATGAGCTCGTCCATCGTGCGGGAGGCGTTCATCCGGGTCGCCATCTGGGGAACGCGCTACCGCTGGGAGGCGTTGCGCAAGGCGGTAGGGGGCTCCCGCCACTGAGCGGGCACGACCGGGCGGGGCACGACCGGGGAGGGGTGCGGATGCGTCAACGACTGGGCTGGATCGGCGTCGGCGCCGCGCTGGCGGTGCTCGCCGAGATCGTCGTCTTCGTGCTCGTCGCGCACCTCATCGGTACCCTCTGGGCGCTGCTGCTGGTGCTCGCCACCGGAATCCTCGGCGGCTGGCTGCTGCGCCGCGAAGGGGTACGCGCCTGGCGCTCGCTACGCCAGACCTCCGGTGCCGGCGGGCCGGTCGGCGACGGCGCCACCACCGGCCTGGTCGGCCTGCTGGCCGCGTTGCTCCTGGTCGTCCCCGGCTTCCTCACCGACCTCGCGGGCCTGGCCCTGCTGCTGCCGCCGGTACGCCGCGTTCGCCGGCGCCGGGCGTCCGCCGGTTCGCCGAGCGACGACTGCCCTCCGGCACCGTCGGCGACCTCTTCGGCCCGCGCCGCGTCCGGGTGCGCACCGTGCCACCGCCGCCGCGCCCGGTAGCCCCCGGCGAACCCACCGGCGAGGTGCTGGAGGGCGAGATCATCGACCCGCGCTGAGCCGCAGACCCGCAGCGGACACGGAACCGCCCCCGGCGAACTGCCGGGGGCGGGTGTATTCGTGGACGGATCTTCGGGTCGGACGGTTGGTTGTGCTCAGACTCGGCCGCGCCGCGCGCGGACCTCCTCCAGCCGCTCGTTCAGGATGTCCTCCAGCTCGGCGATGCTGCGCCGCTCCAGGAGCATGTCCCAGTGGGTGCGCGGCGGCTTCGCCTTCTTCTGCTCGGGCTCGGTCGCGTCGACCAACCGGGCCACCGTGCCGTCGAACTTGCATTCCCAGGTGATCGGTACCTCGGCGTCGACGGCGAAGGGCACCTCGAACTGGTGGCCACGCGCGCACAGGTACTCGCGGGTCTGCCGCGGCGCCAGCTCGGTGTTGCGGTCGGACTCGTAGCTGACGGCTCCGAGGCGGCTTCCGCGCAGCATGCGCTCGCCCATGTCGGCTTTCCTCCGGGTTGTAGCGGTCGTCGTGGTCAACGACATCATCGGTCGGTTGATTCCCGCGCCCCCGCGCGCGGATCTTCAGCCGGCTGTGCGTGCAAGGGTAGCGCCCCGGTGATCCGGGTGCTCGTCCCTGGCGAGCCGACGCGATCCAGCTCCGCTCTTTACTCCCCATTTGCCGGAATTATAGGCGTCGTCGCCTGGCCGGCGCGTGGAACGCCGAAGCCGCCACGCCGGTCCGCACCCCGGCCGGATACTGCCGGCAGGCGCGCCGGCGACCGGCCCGGCGCCCGGGACCGGGGGGCGGTGCACGGCCATGGCGCAGGCGGGTGCGCCCGCGGCGGAGGACACCGCCTTCTTCGGCCAACCCCGGGGCCTCGCGACGCTGTTCTTCACCGAGATGTGGGAGCGCTTCAGCTTCTACGGGATGAAAGCCATCCTGGTGCTGTACCTGACCGCCCCGATCAGCGACGACGGGCTGGGGCTGGCCGACGGTACCGGCAACGCCGTCTTCGGGGCGTACGCCGCGATGGTGTACCTGATGGCCCTGCCCGGCGGCTGGTTCGCCGACCGGCTGCTGGGCGCCCGGCGCAGCGTCCTCTACGGCGGCATCATCATCGCCCTGGGCCACTACGCGATGGCCATCCCCACCAACTGGAGCGTGTACCTGGGGATGACGCTGATCGTCGTCGGCACCGGACTGCTCAAGCCGAACATCTCCACCATCGTCGGCGGCCTGTACCCGCAGGACTCGCCGCGCCGCGACGCCGGCTTCTCGATCTTCTACATGGGCATCAACCTGGGCGCCTTCGTCGCTCCGCTGGTGACCGGCTGGCTCGGCGAGAACGTCAGCTGGCACCTGGGCTTCGCGCGTCGCCGCGGTCGGCATGACCCTCGCCGTGATCCAGTACATCGCCGGTGGCCGGCACCTGGGGCAGGTGGCGCTGAAGCCGACCAACCCGCTCCCCGCCGACCAGCGCAGCCTGGTCCTGCGCCGGCTGCTGCTGGCCGTGGCGGCGGTCGTGGTACTGGCGGTACTCGCCGGCTTCCTCGGCCTGTTCAGCGTGGACAACGTGGTCAACGCCCTCACCGTGGTGATCCTCGTGGTGGCGGTGGTCTACTTCGCCCGGATCCTGCTGGACCGCCGGCTGACCGACACCGAGCGCAGCCGGATGCGCGCCTACCTGTACCTCTTCGTGATGGCGGCGGCCTTCTGGTTGATCTACGACCAGGCCGGCTCGGTACTCACCCAGTTCGCCCGGGACGACACCGACCGCACGATCGGCAGCTTCACCTTCCCGGCCTCCTGGCTGCTGGCCGTCAACCCGATCTTCATCATCATCGGCGCGCCGGCCTTCGCCGCACTCTGGCTGCGCCTGGGTACCCGGCTGTCCACACCGGTCAAATTCAGCATCGGGCTGATCCTCAACGGCCTGTCCTTCGTGCTGATGTCCGGGGCCGCCGCGATCGCCGCCAGCCGGGGCACGGCCTCCTGGCTGTGGCTGGTGGCCGTGTACGCGATCCAGGTGGCCGGCGAGCTGTCACTCTCCCCGGTCGGCCTCTCGGTGACCACGAAACTGGCCCCCGCCGTCTACGCCAGCCAGATGATGGGCCTGTGGTTCCTGGCCACCGCCGTCGGTGACGCCCTCGGCGGCCAGGTCGCCCGGCTGACCACGAGCACCCCACTGACCGGGTACTTCCTGGTGTCCGGGTTGGCCTCGGTGGTGCTGGGCCTGTCCGCCCTCGGCTTCACCCGACGCATCCGCTCGCTGATGCGCGGCATCCACTAGCCCACCGCGGGTCTCAGGCCGCCTGGCGGTCCAGGATCAGGTCGAAGGCGCGGTGCGCCGACTCGCCGACGTCGTCGTGGCCGAGTCGGCGGGCCACCCACAGCGCGGCCACGCCCGCGCCGTGCGGGTCGCCCCGGCGGGCATCGAAGTCGGCCTGCTCCACCAGCAGCGCGGCAGCCAGCACCGTTGCCAGCCGCAGCGCCAGGTCGCGGGCGCCGGCCGGGCCACCGGGCGTGGCCAGCCGCGCGGCAAGGTCCTGCCGCGCGGCGAGCAGCGTGTCCACCAGATCCGCCTGGCCCTGTAGCCCGGCCGCCAGGTCGAGCGCCGCATCCAACCGGAGCAGCAGCTCCTTGACGCCCTCGTCGCGGCCGATCGCGCGCCGGGTGTCCACCGACAGCACGTTGGTGGTGCCCTCCCAGATCGGCAGCACCTGGGCGTCGCGCAGCAACCGGGGCACGCCGGTGTCCTCCACGAAACCGGCGCCGCCGAAGCACTCCAGGTACTCACTCGCGCTGGCCACCGCCCAACGGCCGGTCGCCAGCTTCGCCAGCGGCGCGACCAGCCGTAACTCCGCCTCGGCGGCCGGGTCGGCGGCCACCTCCACCCGGCCCAGCAGCGCGAACGCGTGCATCGCCAACGCGAACGCGGCCTGCGCGTCGACCGCGAGCTGGGTCAGCGTGGCCCGGTGCAGCGGATTGGCGTCCAGCCGGCCACCGGCGACCTGCCGGGACGCCGCGTACCCGCGGGCATAGTCCAGGCCCCGGCGCATCCCGCCGGCCGCGGCGATCGCGTTGTGCAGCCGGGTCACCACTACCAGGGTCATCATCCGGTGCAAGCCGGGGGAGTCCGGGTCGCCCAGGGGGTACGCGCGGGCGTCGGCCAGGCCGATCTCGGCGGTCGGGACGGCGCGGGTACCCAGCTTCTCCTTGAGCCGGTGCAGACGCAGCCCGTCGGCCGGTCCGCCGTCGGCGCCGTAGCGCGGTACCAGGAACGGGGCCAGGGTGCGGCTGCCCGGCGCCGCGCCGGCCGGCCGGGCCAGCGCTACAGCCATCGCCGCGTCCGCCGCCGAGCAGAACCACTTCTCGCCGGTCAGCCGCCACCCACCGGCCTCGTCCCGCCGTGCGGCAGTGCTGGAACGGGCGATGTCGGAGCCGCCCTGCGCCTCGGTCATCCACTGGCCACTCGTGATCGCGACAGCCGGGTCGGTGGCGACCAGCCGGGGCAGCCAGGCGTCCCGCAGCTCCGTGTCGACCTCGGGGCGGGACAGCAGCGCGGCGGCCCCGTCGCTCATCGCCACCGGGCAGGAGAAGGTCGCCGACTCCGGCCCGTACAGGTGCAGCAGGGCGGCCTGGACAACGCGCGTACCAGCGCCGAAGGACTCTCTTGCGTCAGGCAAGTAAGGAAGGGCGACCACGTGCGTGCCGGGCCGCTGCCTGCCGCTGGGTCTCCCATCCGGGCGCCGCCTCGATCTTGTCGACGCGCCGCGCCCCAACCGTCGTAGCGGGTCAGCGTCGGCGGGTGCGCCTCCGCGTCCCGGTGCGCCGCGCGCAGCCCGTCGACCACCTCCGCGCCGAGCGCCGCCAGCCGGGGCTGCGCCACCGCCGCCGCCGGCCCGAGCAGCCGGTCCAGCCATCCGTGCAGCACATGGTCGGTGCGGTACGGGTCGGCTGGCTCGGCTAGCGGCTGGACGAAGCGCATGCGCAACACCGTACGCGGACGGGCACGGACCGGGGTATGGAGGAGATCGACTCGGTGAGGCACCATGTTCGCCATGCCCCCGCACCACCAGACCCGCGTCAACGACTGGCTGATCCCGGCCGCGGTCGCCTTCTTCGCCGCCGCGCTGCTCTTTGCTGTAGTGGTGGTGCTCGTCAGCGGGGGCAGCAGCACCCGCGCCGAAACGCTCGGCGCGGCCGTGCGACCGCCGGCGAGCGCTGCCCCGACCGGCCCGGCGCCCACCCAGCCGGCCCCGACCGCGCCGGCGCCGACCACGCCGCCGCCACCCGCCGCCACCCCGGTGCACACCAGCACCGGCCTGTGCCTGGACTTCAACCCGCCCGACGCCACCGACACCGCGCAGGCCATCCAGTCCGCCTGTGACGGTTCCGCGCACCAGAACTGGCAGGTGAAGGCCGTCAGCGCCGGCGTCGCCATGCTCGTGGACGCGGCCACCGGCAAGTGCCTGGACGTGGCGAACGCAAGCACCGACGACAGCGCCAAGGTCCAGCAGTGGCCGTGCTCGGGCAGCGCGAACCAGCAGTGGCGGCTACAGGACGCGGGCGGCGGCACCGTGCTGCTCGTCGCGGTGCACAGCGGCAAGTGCCTGGACGTCACCGGCGGCGCGAACCCGAACCCGGGCATCCTCGTCCAGCAGTACGCCTGCAACGGCTCCGACGCGCAACGTTGGCGCATCGGCTGACCCGTCGGTCGGCCTGCCGCCCGCGCCGTCGCTGTGCGAAGGTAGGTCCATGATCGGGATTCCCGGACTGCACCTGGCCGAGCACACCGTTGCCGTGCCGCTGGACCATGCCAGGCCGGACGGCCCCACCATCGACGTGTTCGCCCGCGAGGTTGTCGCCGTCGACAAGCGCGGCGAGGACCTGCCGTGGCTGCTGTTCCTACAGGGCGGTCCGGGCGGCAGTTCCCCCCGACCGACCGGCGCCACCGGCTGGCTCGGCCACGCCCTGCGCACCCACCGGGTGCTGCTGCTGGACCAGCGCGGCACCGGGCGCAGCACGCCGCTGGCCGCCCGTACCGTGCGCGGAATGAGTGACCAGCAGCTGGCGGAGCACCTGCGGCTGTTCCGGGCGGACAGCATCGTCGCCGACGCCGAGGTCCTGCGTGCCCGGCTTGCCGGCGGCGCGCCGTGGGAGACCCTCGGGCAGAGCTACGGCGGCTTCGTCACGCTGACCTACCTGTCCTTCGCGCCGCAGGGCCTGCGGGGCTGCTACGTCACCGGCGGTCTCGCCGGCCTCACCGCCACCGCCGCCGACGTGTACGCCCGCACGTATCCCCGGGTGGCCGCGAAGAACGCCGAGTTCTACCGCCGCCACCCCGGCGACCGGGCCGCCGTCCGGGCCATCGCCGACCACCTGGACAGCCACGATGTCCGGCTGCCCGACGGCGACCGGCTGACCACGGCACGGCTGCGGGTACTCGGCTCCGCGTTCGGCATGAGCGACGGGTACGACCAGGTGCACTGGCTGCTGGAGCAGGCGTGGCACGGCGACGAGCTGGCCGACGGCTTCCGCTACCAGGTGATGGCGACCACCGGCTTCCTCGACCAGCCGCTCTACGCGCTGCAGGAGTACTGCTACGGGCAGCAGGGCACCGGGGCCACCGCCTGGGCCGCCGAGCGGGCGCTCGCCAGCCACCCGCAGTTCGCCGCCGATGCCGATCCGCTGCTGTTCACCGGCGAGATGATGTATCCCTGGATGTTCGCCGACATCGCCGCGCTGCGGCCGTTCGCGGGCGCGGCGGAGATCCTCGCCGGCGCCGACTGGCCGCCGCTCTATGACCCGGCCCGACTGCGGGACAACGAGGTGCCGGTGGCCGCCGCCGTCTACTTCGACGACATGTACGTCGACGCCGACCTCTCGCTGGCCACCGCCGCCGCCGTGGGCAACACCCGGACCTGGGTGACCAACGAGTACGAGCACAACGCCCTGCGCGCGGACGGCGATCGGGTACTCGGCCGGCTGATGGACATGGTCGCCGGCCGGGTCTGAAACCGGCCGACCCCGCTGACTACTCAGCCGACCGGCTGCGCCACCGGCACCTCGGCGACCGGCCCGTCGCTGCGCTCCGCCCCCACAGTCACCGCGTGTGCGCCGGCCAGCGCCGCTGTGAGCTGGCTGACCTGGGCCGTCAGCTGCTCGATCCGGGTACGCGCGTCAGCGAGCGCCTGCTGCCCGGCGTCCCACCGCGCCGCCAGTACCGCCGACTCCTGCCGGGCCGCCGTCGTCTCCGCCCGCGCCCGCGCCAACTCGCCGGCCAACTCCTCAGCCTGCTGCTGGGCCTGGCCGATCCGTGCCACCGCGGCGTCGCGCTCCCAGCCGGCCTGTTCAGCCGCGCGCCGCGCCTGCGTGGTCGCCTCCTGCGCCTGCCCGATCTCGATCCGCGCGGCGGCCAACTCCCTCGCCACCACCCCGGTCTGCTCCCGTGCGGCGGCCAACTCCGCACGGACCGCCTCCACCAGCGTCGCCGCCCGGCCAGCCGCGTCCCGGGCCGCGTCGAGTTCCCCGGTCAGTTCTCGCACCCGGGCCGCTCCCGCCTCCCGCTCGGCCGCCAACTCGGCCTGGGCGCGGGCGTGCAGCGCGGTCGCCCCAGCGGCATCCCGGGTGGCCGCGTCCCGTTGCTCGGCAGCCTCGCCGGCGGCTCGCGTCGCCTGCCGCGCGGTGGTCATCGCCGCGTCCCGTTCACGCAGTGCCGCGCCGAGTTCGATGTCGTGGGCGGCGAGCTGATCGCGCAGTTCGGCGGCGTTCGCGCGGGCCGACTCGGCCTCCCGCCGGGCCTCGTCGCGCTCGGCGTGCGCGCCGGCCACGTGCCCGGCCGCCTCGGCCCGCACCTCGGCGGCCTGCCGGTCCACCCCGGCCGGGCTCAGCTCCGCATGCAGCGCCTCGGCCAGCGTCGCGGCCGTCAACTCCAGCCGCTCGACCAGTTCCCAGCTACGGGCCACCTGACCGGCCAGGCCGGGTGCGTTGCGCTCGCGCATCCGGCCATTGCGGGCCTTGCGCTGGCAGTCGCCGTCATTGTCGCGGCAGTAGCGGAACGGCCGGCCGGCCGCGCCACGCTGGGGCACCGGCCGTCCACAGTAGACACACGGCCGGTTGGGGGCGTCCTGCTCTGCCATGCGGGCAGCTTAGACCGCACGGGGGACAAACTGCCCGCCAGCGCGGGCACCGCAGCCCCTTGCCCAACCCGGACCACGGTCGCGGCTGCGGCGTGACCGGGCGCACGTTGTCTTGCCTTGACGTCGGCGTCAATGTCTAGCGTTGCTGGACAGGCGCACGAGCGAGGGGGACGGGATGCGGATCGGGGAGCTGGCCGAACGGGCCGGGACCAGTACCCGCACGCTGCGTTACTACGAGACGCGCGGGCTGCTGCGCGCCCAGCGCAGCGCCAACGGGTACCGCCGCTACGAGGAGGCGGAGCTACGGGTGGTCGCGGAGATCAGGGCGCTGCTCGCAGTCGGTCTGGACCTGGCCGACATCGAACCCTTCGTGGCCTGCCTGCGGGCCGGCAACTCCGCCGGCGACGTCTGCCCGGACTCGGTGGCGGTGCTGCGGCGCCGGCTCGCCGAGGTGGACGCGTGCATCGAGCAACTCGGCGCGGTCCGCCGCCAGTTGCACACCCAACTCAGCCATGCGGTCGCCAGGGAGGGCACATGCAGCACACAGCGGTAGCCGGTCAGGAATCAGCAGCCGGCACGGTCATCACCGTCACCGACGACACCTTCGCCGACCTGGTACTGCGCAGCGACCGCCCGGTCGTCGTCGACTTCTGGGCGAACTGGTGCCCGCCGTGCACGGTCCTCTCCGCCCGGCTCGTCGAGCTGGCCGGCGAGTTCGCCGGCCAGCTGACGGTCGCCATGGTCGACACCGACGAGAACCCCCGGCTCGCCCGCGACTACGGCGTGCTGTCGGTACCCACGCTGCTGATCTTCCGGGACGGCGAACTGGTCACCCAGATGATCGGCGCCCGCCCCAAGAGCCAACTCCGCGCGGCGCTGACCACCCACGCCGGCCTCTGACCGGCCCCGGGCCTGCCCGTGCGCCCGGCGCCTGGGCGGGGCCCGGCACCCGCCGGCGGCGGAGCCACGGGTGCGCTCCCGTCGGGTACCAGGAAACGGGTGTGACCTGCGTGAACGGCTGAGGCGGGGCGACTGCCCGAGGGAGGTCGACGGGCCTTGTCGTCGGCTATTGTCCGAGTCCCCCCGTTTGGTGCCCCACCCCCAGGAGCGCTCGTGAGCCCCACACAGCGTGCCCCGCACACCCACCCGCGGCCCAGCCGGCGTGCCCTGCTCGCCGGCCTGGCCGGCGCCGCGGTGGTCGCCACCGTCCCGCTCGCCGTGCGCTCGGCCGCCGGCCGGCTGCCCACACCCCGACCGGCGCAGCCCAGCCTGCCCGCCACCGCCGTCTCGCCGGCCGGCGCGGCCGGCCTCGGCCCGGCGGCGACCCTGCCCACCCGGCGCGAGATCGTCGCCGTGCTGTCCCGGGTCGCGGACGCCTGGATCGGCGCGCACGCCGACCCCGGCGGCAACGGCTGGACCCGGGCCACCTTCTTCACCGGCCTGACCGCCGCCTACCGGGTGACCGGCGAGCCGCGCCACCTGGCCTACGCGACGAACTGGGCGGAGCAGGCCAACTACCTCATCCGCGCCGGCAAGTTGACCCGCAGCGCCGACAACTTCTGCGCCGGGCAGGTCTACTACGACCTGCACGACCTCGAGCCCGACCCGGCGAAAGTGGCCTCCGTCAACGCCAACGTCGCCGCGATGGTCCACGGCGACGAGCCGACGAAAGTCGACGACTGGCACTGGGTGGACGCCCTGCACATGGCGATGCCGCCGTTTGTCCGGGTCGCCGCCGACCAGCGCGACCCGGCCGTCCTGGAAAAGCTGTACGCGCTGTACTCGCACCCGAAGCGGACGCTGGCCCTCTACGACGCCGGACACGGCTTCTGGTACCGCGACGCCCGGTGGGCTCCGCCGAGCGGCGTGCTGTCGCCGACCGGCCGGCCGGTGTTCTGGTCCCGCGGCAACGGCTGGGCGATGGCCGCGCACGCGAAGACCCTCGAGCTGCTGCCGGCCACCGACCCGCGCCACCGCGAGTACGCCGACACCCTGGCCGGCATGGCCGCCGCCCTGCGCGCCAGCCAGCGCGCCGACGGCTTCTGGAGCGTCAACCTGGGCGACCCGGACGACTTCCCGGGTCCGGAGACCAGCGGCACCGGGCTGGCCACCTTCGGCCTCGCCTACGGCGTGCGCGCCGGAATCCTCGACCGCAAGAAGTACCTGCCGGTGGCGGCGCGCGCGTGGAACGCGATGGCGACCCGTGCCGTGCACCGGGACGGGTACGTCGGCTACGTCCAGAACGTGGCGAACAGCCCGGACTCCGGCCAGCCGGTCACCCGGGACACCACGGCGGACTTCGGAGTCGGCGCGTTCCTGCTGGCCGGCGCCCAGTTGGCCCGGTTGGCCCCGACCGCTTGACAGCCGGGGCCAACCGCCGCACCCATCCCGCCCGCCGCCCGGCGAGCCGAACGCGGCGCGCTCAGCGGGCGTAGACCTCCAGTTCGTACAGCGAGTAGCCGTAGGAGCTGCCCCGGGTCACGCCCTGCATCCGCACGTACCTGGCCGTGACGGCCGGGAAGGTGAGCACGTCGGTGCCGCCGTCACCGGTCGTGGTGGCGTACACCGCAGTCCACGTGCTGCCATTGGTGGACACCTCGATCCGGTACCCCCGCCCGTACGCGGACTCCCAGTGCAGCACCACCCGGGACACCGTGGCAGCCGCCCCCAGGTCGACGGTGAGCTGCTGGTTGTCCGACCAGTTGCTCGCCCACCGGGTGCCGTCACTGCCGTCCACCGCCTTCCCCGGCGTGTTCGAGGAGAGCAGCTGGGTACTGGACGCGCTCGCCGGCCGCCCGTACGCGAGGTTGGCGATGCTGTCTCCCCGGTGCGCCGGGAACTGCACCACCTGCTGGTACGTGGGCCGGTTCTGCCAGGAGATCTTGTCGTGGCTGATCCCGCCGAGCGGCGACTGGATGATCGTGTCAGCGCACCACTGGTCACCTGCCGAGCAGTCCTTGTCACCCGGGTACACCTGGGCGGCCGGCGTGGCGGCGGCCGTGCTCAGCGTGGCCAGCAGCATCGACCGGCAGCCCGCCAGTGACCCGCCACCGCAGTAGCTGGCCGCCAGTGGCGCGCTCACCGGCTGCCCGAGCACCCCGCGCAGGTCCTTGCTGACGTACCCCCACCAGCCGTACTGGAACGCCGATCCCTTGTGCGCCTGGGTTTCGCCCAGCGACGTCGAAGCGCCCGCCGGATCCTGCTGCCCACCCGACGGCGACTCGTTGATCTGCATGGCCCCCACCAGCGCCGTGTAGAGGGCGTCCCCGAGCCCCGGCTTGAACTCGCCGGACACCAGCAGCGGCCACCACGCGTCGAACGTGCGGATCGCGTCGGCGTTGGAGTACGCGTGACTGCCCGGCGTCGACTCGACCCGGTGCGCGCCACTGTCCAGCCATGCCCGCAGCCCGGCGATCGACGCCGCCTGCCCGGGATCGGTGACCGGCGTCGACGTCGCCACCTGGAGCAGCAGGCCGAGCACCGTCTTCGCGCGCAGGTCGGTGACGGCCGCGTCGGCCATCACCTTCACCACCGCCGCCCGGTCCACCTTCGCGCCGCCGGCGGTGGCCGCGCGGACGCCCGCGTCAAGCAGCTGCGCGCGCTGTACCGGGCCGAAGGAGAAGTTGCCGTCGGCGGCGCTGTAGTCGCCGGCCTGCTTGTTGTTCCAGGACACGTAGAAGTCCTGGTTCACCGACTGCGGGTGGGTGGCGGCCGGGGTGTAGCTCGCGGTGTTGGTGTCCGGGTTCCAGCCCAGCCACTCGTGCGCGGCGTCGGCCACCATCGGCAGGTTCGGATCTGCGCTCGCCGGGCGCTGCGGATTGAGGCCCGAGTTGAAGTAGGCGACCTGGGTGGAGTTGACGTAGAACCAGTTGAAGGCGTACCCGACGTTGGCCGCCGAGGCGGTGAAGGCCGCGGCGTCGCCCATCTGGGTGGGGTCGTTGAACAGCTGGAAGCCGATCGCCGAGTCGGCCTCGTGCCGGTAGGTGGAGCGCAGGCTGGTGAACGCCGTCGGTACCCCGCCCACCAGACCCCGCCAGGACACCAGCCCGTACTTCGTCCGGTAGGTGACCAGGTCGTACGAGCCGGCGGGAGTGGAGTCAGCCGTCGTCGGGGTCCACGCGTTGTGCTGCTGCAGCACGTCCATCGGCAGGCACTGACCGTGGTAGAGGTAGCTGGTCGCGTTGACGCCGCCGCTCCCGCACAGCGTCACCGCGTACGTGTCGGTGATGTCCTGCGACGCGGACGTGGCGCTCCACGCGTAGTCCTGTCCCCGGCCGAGCTGCACGTAGAGATTCACCCCGGCGAACGCGGCGCCCCGGGCGCTGATCCCCGGCCCCTGCAACTCCTCCAGCATCAGCAACTGCGGCGAGAAGTACCCGGTCTGCGGCCCGAACACGGCGATCGGGTTGCCGCTGCCGGTATTCGCGCCGGACACCACGACAGCGTTGGACATCCCCTTCGCGGTGGCCGCATTCCCGGCCGGGGTGACCATTCCGGTGCCGGTCGGGTTGGCGACCACCGGTACCCGCGCCGCGGACCCCGCGTCCGGCAGCGCCACTCCCGTCGCACTCGCCGGCGACTGCCCGTACGGGAAGGACTGGCCGTTGTGCAGGGTCAGCACCGTCTCGGGATCGTTCTGCTCGCGGAACGCCCGCCACACCTGGTCGCCCACGACGTCCCCGTACCGCAGCCGGGCCTGGACCCGTACCAGCGCGGAGGCCACCTCGCCGCCACCCCCGCCGCCGAACAGACCGCCGACCACGCCGGAGATCGCGATCACGTCGGTGGCCGTGAACGGCTGCGGCCCGCCCGCGTTGGTGAGCGCGTCAAGGTGCCCGGTGAGCACGTACTCGCCGGGGCAGTTGACCGGCCGGGCGGCCATGCAGTGCGTGATGTAGGCGTTGATGCCGGCGATGTAGTCGGTCACGTCGGTGTACAACTGCGCGCCCCGCGAACCCTTCGCGGCCAACGCGTTGACCTGCGCGGTCAGATCCGCCTCGGTGTACGGGGAGTTGCGCCACACGCTCTGCTCCAACGCCTGGTTGCCGGGGGAGCCACCAGCGAACGAGGTGAGCGTGCCGCGCCCGACGTGCCGTAGCAGGTCCATCAGGAACAGCCGGTCCTGCGCGCCCGCGTAGCCGGCCCCGTACATGGTGCCGGACCTGGTCGTGCCGGTGATGTGCGGTACCCCGGTGGCCTTGTCCCGCACGATCGTCACGTCGGAGCGCGGCGACTCGCTGCTCTCCACCTGCGACGCGGGTACCCCGAAAGCGGCGTCGTTGTAGAACTGGCCGAGTTGGTCGGTGGTCAGGCCGGTGTAGGCGGTGACCAGGTTGGCGTACCGGGCGAGCTGATCTTCGCTGTGCGCCGGGTGGGTACCCAGCGTCTGCGACGCCAGAATCGCCGCCAGCGTGGCGTTGCCGTTCTCGCCGGGCGGCAGGATGTCCTGGCACTGGTCGAGGCAGTAGTCGGTGGGGGTCAGGTAGGCGCTCGCGGCACTGGCCGGCGCGGCGGCCGGACCGCCGATCGCGGCGGCGACCAGGACGAGCACCACACCGGTACGGACGAGTCTGCGGGGACGGGTCATCTGCGGGCTCCTTCGCCGGACGAGGCGGTAGCGCGATGACAGCACGGTAACCCGAATTTCACTCACGTCAATATCCTCGACAGTCGGATTGGCGCGCCCCGCCAAACCCACCGGTCCCGCACGCCGCCGGAGTCCTGCGGGATCGGAGCCGCGAGGCGCGCGGTCTGGTTCGTAACCGGACGCCGATCGTCCGGATTCGGCGATAACGTCACCGCCAGCCAGCCAGCCAGCCAGACTGCGGGGGACACAGCATGACCGGGAGCACAGTCTTCGACTTCAAGGCGTTCTTCGTCGCGCTCGATACCCAGCGCCGCGACCGCGCGCTGGGCTGGCACGACCTCGCCGACGAACTGTGGGAGCAGTCGTGTCAGCTCAACGCCCAGCGGCAAACCGATCACCCGCTCTGTGGGGGAGCGATTTCCCGGCTGGGGCAGCGAGGCGCGACCTCATGCCAGTACGCGCTGTTCATGTTGCGCTGGCTCGGCCGTCCGCCGGAGGACTTTCTGGCTGGTCCGGTCGTCGACGTCGGCCGCACAGCCCTGCCCGGGGCGGGGCCCGACAGCCGGCTGCGATGGGACCTGAACGCAACCTACGCGGCCCTCGACGAGCACCGTCGAGAGCATGGCCTGACCTGGGCGGAGCTGGCCCGGGAACTCGACTGCACGCCGAGCCGGCTGACCAACCTGCGCACTGCCCGGCAGGCCGACCTGGAACTGGCGATGCGAACGACGCAACGGCTCGAACGGCCGGCCGCCGACTTCATCCAGGCCGCCCGCTGGTGACGGGCGGGTAGTCCCGCAAGGATCCGGTGCAGCATGAGGGGAATAACTTATGAGTTCCGTATCCATCGACGCCACGGAGGCCGCGCGCCGGCCACCACGCCACCGAGACGCTCGCCACCGAGTGGCCGACCGCGCCTGCCCGCCTACCAGTCCCGGTCGGTCGGCAGCCGGTCCAGCTCCGGAACGGACACATGCAGTACCCGGTAGCGCTCGGTGTCGTCGACGTCCGCGGGGATCTCCTGCCGCCACAGCGCGAAGCGCAGCAACTGCCACCCCGTCGGGTCCACGCCCAGGGCCACGGTGTGCACGTCGGCGCGCTGCGCGAGTACCCGGGCAGCTTCGATCTCCCGCTCCATCACCTCGGCCAGGTGCAGCCCGGAACCGTCCCGGTCAGCGGGCAGCGCTGTCAGCCGCCGGCCGGCCGCTGACAGCGCGTCGCCGCCCACCCGCGCCGGCCCCGCGAACGCGGCAACCCCCGCCCACTGCCGCACCGTCGGGCGACCGAAGTCGCGGATGATGCCCTGGAAGCCGCCGCCGCCGACCAGAAAGTGTGCCGCCGCACCGACTTCCCGCCACAGGTAGAACGGGGCGTACTGGTTGACCGGGGAGCCGTCGAGCCCGCGCTCGCGGATCAGGTACGCCTTGAGCCCCAGTCCGGGCCGGTCGTCGAGCAGGTGGCCGTAGGTGGCGACCCGCTTGCGGATGATCCCCATGTCGTAGTCGGCGGGCAGGGTCAGCTCGTACTGCTTCGCGTACATGCCGTTGGCTCCTCGTCACGGTTGTCCGTCCACCCTCGACGGCCGGAGCCGGCGAAAGCTTTCCCTGCACCGTATCCAGCGCGCCGGCGACCGACCGGTCAGCCCGCCCCGGAGGTGTCGAGGATCTCCAGGTAGTGCCGGTTGTACATGACGCCGAGCAGGTTGCCGAACGGGTCCAGGACGCTGGCGGTGACAAACCCCGGCCCCCGCTCCACGGGCTGCTCGACAACCGTGGCGCCGGTGAGGCACAGACCCTGTTCCTGCTGCTCGGCCCGGCCGCGGCCGGCTCCGACACCGCCCGGACGGCGCTACGCAAGCTGGTCCGGGCACTGCCGCAGACCTTCCGCGCGGACGCCGAAGCCGCTGCCGACGCCACCATGGTCGACCCGACCCGGTGGGGCGACCGCGACCGCGCCCGCCCGGAACTCGTCGGTGCGCTCCAGGCCGCGGTGGTCCGCACGACGCAAGGTCCTGCTGACCTACACCGGCCGTGCGGGGGTGCGCAGCGAGCGTCTCATCGACCCGTGGGGGTTGGTCGACAAGGACGACAGCTGGTACCTGCTCGCCGGCACCGAACGTGGCCAGCGCACCTTCCGGGTGGACCGGATCGTGGCCGCCGAGCTCACCGAAGAGCCGGCCCCGCGCCCCGACGACTTCGCCCTCGACGCGGCCTGGCGTCAGGTGGTCGGGGAAGTGGAGCAGCAGCGCTCGCGAACCTGGGCGACGGTACTCCTACCGACCCGCTTCGTGGGGGTGCTGCGGGACCAGTTCGGCCGGCACTGCCACGCCGACGGCGACGCCGGCCCGGGGCGTACCCGGGCCCGGGTTGGGGCGCCGACCGCCCTGGACATCGCCCGACACCTGGCCGGCTGGGGCACCCTGATCGAGGTGGAGCGGCCGTCCACGGTACGCGCCGAACTCGCCCGTATCGGCGCGGAACTCACCGCCCGGTACTCGTCCTGACCTGGCCGGCCTACGCCTACGCCAGGTCGCCGGGGTCGGTGTTCGCGCCGCACAGCACGAGCGCCACCCGCTCGCCGTCCGCGGGCACGTACCGGCCGCTGGTCAACGCCGCGTACGCCGCCGCCGGACCGGCCTCCACCACCACCCGCCACCGTTCCCACGCGGCCGCCCGGGCCGCCAGGATCTCCTCGTCGCTGACCAGCACGCTGTGCACGCCGGTCCGGGTCGCGACCGAGTAGGCGATCTCCCCGACCCGGGGCGCGCCGAGCGAGTCCGCGGCGATGCCGCTGACGGCGACGTCCACCGGTCCACCGGCCGCCAGCGCCGCGTGCAGGGTGGGCGCGGTCTGCGGCTCCACAGCGACCACCTTCGCCGCTCCCTGTGCCGCCGTCGCCACCCCGGCCAGCAGCCCGCCGCCGCCCACGGCCACCACGATGGTGTCCACCGCGCCGTCCACCTGGTCGATCAACTCGACGCCGAGCGTGCCGGCGCCCGCGCAGATCGCCGGCTGGTCGTAGGCGTGGCAGTACACCGCGCCGACCTGCTCGGTGTGCGCCAGTGCTGCCTGGTACGCCTCCACATACACCTGCCCGACCTGGACCACCTGCGCGCCGTACCCGCGCAGCCGTTCCACCTTCACCCGGGGCGCGGTGACCGGGAGGAACACCGTGGCCGGCACCCCGATCCGGGCCGCCGCCCAGGCGTTGGCCAGGCCCGCGTTGCCGCCGGAGGCGACCACGATGCCGACCGCCGGGTCGAGTTCCCCGGACTCCCTCGCCGCGAGCACCCGGTTGGCCGCGCCGCGCGCCTTGAACGAGCCGGTGTGCTGGAGATACTCCAACTTCACGGCGAGCCCGTCGAGCTGAGCGACCGGCGTCCTACGCAGCCACCCCGCCGTCCGTCGGCCCGCATCGGCGATGTCCGCGCCGGTGATCGTGCCGCCCTGCCCCCGCCGTCCGTGCGCCCACGAATCAACCGTGCTGTGCATCGCCCACCCCCTGGTCATCGACCCTCTGCGCGGTGACCTCCTGCGCGTTGACCTCGCGGAGCGTCTTGGTGATATTCCACTCGGCCAGGTCCAGCATCCACTGCCGGTCCGGGAAGTCGGTCGCCGCGATCCGCAGCGGCCCTTCGATCAGGGACAGCATCTGCGCGAACCGGTACAACTCCAGCCGGTCGGCATCGAGCTCCACCGGCCGCAGCGCCGCGTACGCCGGCCCGAACCGCAACTGCAGGAAGGCGTGCTCCCACTCCACGTCGAAGTACGCCAGCCCCTCGATGTCGATCAGCACCGCCTCGCCGGACGGCGGGACGAATACGTGGTCGGGGCCGAGCTCACCGTGTACCAGCACATAGGTCTGCCGGGCCGTGACCACCTCCCGCAGCGCGTGCACCCGCTCAGCGATCCGGTCGTGCGCCGCCGCCAGCCGGTCGTCCCGCCGGGACGCGGCAGCCAGATCACGCAGCGCCCGGTCCACGATGACGTCCTCCGTCGGCCGCTGCTCAAGGTCGCCGCCGCCGTTGACCTCCGCGACCTTGCCGTAGCGCGGGCCGACCGTGGTGTGCATCCGGCGCAGCGCGTCCCCGAGCGCGGCCAGTGGCCCGGCCGCAGCCTCAGGATCCTTCTCCAGCAACGCTTCCAGCGTCACCGAACCCACGTCCTCCAGCAGCGCCAGGTCCGCGTCGAGGTAGCGGCCGGTACGGTCGAGCAGGTCCAGCCGCGGTACCCGCGCGCCAGCCGCCGAGAGCGCCGCGTGGCTGGCCGCGAACAACTCCGCCCCGGTCGCGTCGGCAAACGGATTATCCGGCTTGCCCTGCGTCGCGGGCCAGTAGTTCTCCTCCGCCGCCCAGCTGTAGAGGATCGCGGTCGTCCCGTCGTCCAGCCGCAGCCGGTACACCCCCTTCTTGGTACCGCCGGTCAGCCGGTCCAGCGCGACCACCCGCCGCGCACTGCCGTACTGGTCAGCCACCAACTCCCGGATGTCGTCAGGCTGCAGGAACGTCCGCGTCATCGTCGCTCTCCTGCGTCCCGTCGAGCCGGTCGAGGAGCACGTCGGCGCCCCGGAAGGTGTAGCGGTGCCAGCGGTCGGACACGTCCGCGAGGTCCGCGACCGGGTTTCGAGGTTGCCTGCCGGTGGGATCACGTTTGGGCTCACTCGGCGCGCTGTCCGATGCGCAGGCCGCACAGGTAGCGCCGTGGCGCCCGGTCGTCCAGCCGGGTGCGGATGCGCTCGGCGATGGCGTCGAGCAGCGGCTCGCGGACGTCGGGGTCGAGCTTGCGGTACAGCGACATCGAGCGGAGAAGATCGGCGAAGCCGGCCCCGTCGAACCACTGGACGGTCGGGTACCAGCGCACGATCGTCGGGCCGAACAGGGCGCCGGGATCCTCGACCAGTCCCCAACCCTCGTCGGTGGCGCGTACCTCGTCCTCAAGCGGCGGATGACCCCAGGACGGGTTGCCGGGGGCAGAACTGCTCGTGCAGGTCGGCGGTCTCGGCGTACACCTCCGGCTCTCCCGGCCGGCGGACGACGACGTTGCCGATCAGCGCCATCCAACCTCCGGGTCGGAGCACGTCGTGCGCCCGCCGCCAGCCGATCGCCGGGTCGACCCAGTGCCACGACGCGGCCGCGACGAGGACATCGAAGCGCCGACCGCGGTCATCCCACTCCTCGAACGTCGACTCCTCGACGGTGACGTTCGGGGAAGGCGGCCGTCCGCTCGCGGGCGAGCGCCGCCAACTGCGCGCCCGGCTCGACGGCGGTCACCGGGTACCCGAGTGCAGCCAGCGAGCGTGTCGCCTGCCCGGTACCGCAGCCCACTTCGAGTACCGCCGACTCTTCGTCCATGCCAGCGATGGCGACGAGGTCCGCGAACAACTCGTCGGGGTATCCCGGTCGGACCCGGTCGTAGAGATCCGGCACGTCGTTGAACAGCCGGCCGAGCTCTCGTCCACTGAGGCTTGTCACCGCACCATCCTGCCGAGGCCGCGGCCGCCTGCCGACCCATTTTCCTCGCCACTCCGATGAGAATTCGCTACCCGGCTCCGACGACAGTCCGGAGCCGCAGTGGTGGCGGAAGGTGGAATCATGCCCCGCATGGCGGACTACCTCGTCTTGATCAACGGCCTGCCCGGATCGGGCAAGACCACGTTGGCCAACCAGCTGGCTTCCGCTCATGGACGCCCCGGTGATCTGCAAAGACGTCCTCAAGGAGGCGATGGCCGCCGCCTTGCCGGGCATTCCCGCGACGGCATTCGGTCCCGTGGCAGGCGACGCCATGTGGGATCTGGCGGCAGCCACACCGGGCCTCGTCATCCTCGAATCCTGGTGGTTCAAACCGCGAGATCTCGGCTATGTCCAAGACGGTCTTCGCCGGTGCGCAAGCCCTGCGACCATCGAGATCTGGTGCGACGTCCCGGCCTCGCTCGCCCAGGAACGCTTCCGGAGCCGCCGCCGAGCCGTCCTCTATGACGACGATCGCCAACTCGTGGTGTCCTGGCCCCGATGGGCTGCGGAAGCCGAGCCGCTCGGCGTAGCGGCCAAGATCATGGTCAAGACGGACCGACAAGCTGATGTCGCAGTCCTGGTGGTCGAGATCAGTGACGCGCTCGGCCTCCCAAACGCAGGCACTTTCAGCTGAGACTCGCCACCGGCTCGCCACGCCGGGCGCAAGACTCGCCACTTCAGCAGCGAGTCAACGTCAACCTGCCGACCCCACTTTCGCCAGCCTCCGGCAGGGATTAATGCAATACCGATATCGGTAATCCGTTAATTGGTTCAAGGCTCCGGCCGGCCGGAATCCCGCCAAAGTGCATGCGCACATAATTCCAGTTATGTGCGCGAGGCGGCCATGGGGGTCAACGAGAGCTCGCTGCGGGCCACCGCCCCGCAGGCCCTGGCGAACCTGCGAGGGCCCGCGGCCACCGACGAGCCGCAGGCGCAGCCGCCGGTCACCTCCTCGTCCGCAGCTGTCGCCTCGGCGCCGGCGGCCGACTGCTGGGCGGGGGTCGACACGCCATGCGCACTGTTGCCTTCGGGGAAAGAGTCCGCTTATAGTTGCCTCAACGGAAACATTTTCCTCTAAGGAAGGAATCGCCTCATGGACGCCACTGAGGCTTCAAAGGCTCTCGCCGAGATTCACCAGCGCCACCAGCAGACCCTGCGCCAGGGCAGCCCCCGCCGGATCCCCGCCTGGTTCACCTACGGTTCGGCGGCGGGACTGGCACTGGCCTCGGCCAGCCACGATTTCACCGGATGGGCGGCCACAAGCATGGCCCTGATCGGCGCTGCCGCTCTGATCTCCCTGACTGTGGCGCTGGAACGCTCGACCGGCGTGCGGCTGCGCATGCGCGCCCTACGCTGGGCTCCGCTGGCCCTGTTCGCCGTAGCCGTGCTGACCGCAATCATCGGCGTGGGCTCACTGCTACGCCTGTTCGATGTCCCCGCCGACGACACCATCGCCGGACTCGCCGGCGCCCTCGTGTGGATCGCCGCCATGGGGCCCACACAGGGGGCCGCAAGCACCCCCCGGACCCAGGCATGACCAGCGCCCGACCGCCCGGCTTCAACGAATTGCTGCACTTCCCAGTCCGGCTCTCCCTCGTGTCCCTGCTCGCCCCCGCCGCACACGCCGAGTTCAGCTACCTACGCGAAGCCACCGGACTCAGCGACTCCGCCCTCAGTAAGCAACTGGCCACCCTGCAAGAGGCCGGCTACGTCGAAGTTCGCCGCACTGGCCGCCGCGCGACCGCTCGACTGACAGAAACCGGCCGCCACGCCCTCACTCAACACGCCCACGCCCTGCGAGCACTACTCGGCAACGTCCTCGACCCCGACGGCGAACCGCCTCCAGCCGAAGACACACGTGGTGCCGCCACGGCACGAGCCTTCCCGGCGACGGCATGACCAACAGTCAGCCACGGCACGCCGTGGTCTTCGCGCCCAGCATCGCGTGTCAGCCACTGACCCGGCCGGGTGATGGCTGAAGTCAGTGGTTGAAGTAGGCGGCGATCGCCAGCCCGGCCACGAGTACCACGGCGAAGAGGACGACAACGGCCGGGTGGACGGGCTTCGGGCCTTGGCTGTCGCCGCGAGTTTGGTCGCTCAAGGGTCTGTCCTCTTGCTGATTCAGGCGAGCACGCCTGGAGACCTGATCGCCGGAGATCTCCCGGCGAGGCCATGATATGCATTCTCAACGAGGCTACGTCAACGACAGGTCCACTCGGGGCCGACGCTGCAATCCCCGGGGTTGTTGGGCCTGCCGCGGTTGGCAACCTACGCCGAACGGCTGAGTTGGTCTGGCCACGCTACCGGCCTGCGACTGCGGGCATTCCGACCGACCACAACAGACTGACCTACACTCGCATTGGCTCGGACACTGCCGACCCGGGCCAGACGACCCCTCGACCGGGAAGGGACCATGACCGACACCATCACGGTACGCACCGCCACTCCTGCAGACGCTCCCGCGCTCACCCAGCTGATGGCTGCGGCCTTCATGGCTGACCCGGTCAGCGGCTGGATCTTCCCTGATGAGGCCGAGCGGGCCCGCCTCCACCCGCCCTTCTTCGGCCCGTTCGTCGACGGCGTCATCGCCGAGGGCCTGGTACTGACCACTGCCGACCTTGCCGGCGTCTCGTTGTGGCTGGACGTCGACCCGCAGCTGCCCGACGACCCCGACGCCGGCGCGCAGCTGCACGACCACATGCTTACCGTTCTGGGCGACGGTCCGGCGGCGAGATTCCGCGTGCTCGACGACCTGATGACCGCCCAACACCCGCACGACAGGGCACACGCCTACCTGCCGTTCATCGCCGTCGACCCCGCTCACCAGGGTCGCGGAGTCGGCTCGGCGCTGCTGCGCCACCGGCTGGCCCAACTCGACGCCGCCGGTGTGCCGGCCTACCTGGAAGCCAGTACCCAGCGCAACGCGTGGCTGTACGAGCGACTGGGTTTCAACTACCTCAAGCCGACCCTGGACCTGCCCGACGGCCCCAGCCTTCTTCCGATGTGGCGGCCGCCGGCCTGACCCGGTCGCGTCGCACAGGGGTGGTGGCTTCGGCCGCCACCCCTGCCTTCGTTGTGCCGCCGCTCCCGCAGTTGCATCAACACAGCAAGGTGCCGTCGCCCTCAGAGCCTGTTGGACACAAGGGACGTCGGACCGGTGTCGCAGGGTTGTCCGGCCGCGGCGGAATCGACTACCGTGCACACGTCATCGGGGCGTGAACAACGCAACACCCTGAGTGGCGCCGGGGGAGGGGACCGCTGGTGGAGTACCGCCGGCTCTACCTCGCGGACGATCCGGCGGATACCCGGTCGGACGAGGCGTACGGCGGGGTGGGGGCGCTCACCGCGATGGCCGCAGCACAGCACAACGAGCGGACGTACCGGCCGGACACCTGGCTGGATCTGCTGCGCGAGCAGATGTACGGCCGGCCATCCCGGCCGGTGGCCGCTTTGACCGCGTTGGCCGTGGCGACCGCGCTGACCGATGTGATAGCCGATCCAGCCAACCGCGCTACCCGGCCGACCCTGCTGAGGACCCGCGGCGAGGTCGGGCGGGGTGCCGTCGCCCCGATCCTGGCCGCCGTCGACCAGGCCGTCCGCCAAGCCGTCCTGGCCGGCCCGCGCGCCTGAGCGCGCCTACCGCCGTACCGTCATGGCGAGATCCTTGCGGACCTGGGCCGCGGCCGACAGGATGCGGCGGTGCTCCTCCGAGAGGGTCTGTAGGACGTTGGGCAGGTGTGCCGTAGCGCCGGGGCCCGCGAGCGGGGTCACCGCGGAAACCATCCCCAGCGAGCCGACGATCGCGGCGACGTAGCGCTCGACGGGCGGGACATCACCCGCGGCCGCGTGCTGGGTACGGAGCAGGCCGAAGATCCAGATAGTTGGCAGCGTGGCCACCTGTTGTTGGGCGAGGTACGAGGTTCCGAGCAGACCGCGCTCCCGCTTCACCGCGCCCTTCGTCACCAGTCCGAGCGCGATCCCGTCGTGGAACTGCCGACGCATCACCTTGATCCAATCGGCGGCGGTGTGCGTCACACCGTCACGGCCCTCCGCCTCATAGATCTGATCCAGCAGGTACGCCGCCTGCTCGTCGCGGGGCACCTCAGCGGTCGCCCGTTCCACGTGGCCGCTCTCCTTGACCCGGATCGCGCCGAGGTCGAGAAGCTCGATGAGCGCCGCGGTCGCCATCCCGGCGCCGAGGACGTCGATGTCGAACCGGCGGCGGCCCCGCTCGTCGTGACCCGCGAGGAAAACCCATTCCGTCAGCGTGAACCGGTTCGCCTGGTCCGCTCTTGACGGCGGCGGGTCGTACGCCGGCCGGCGGCGGGGCGTCTCATCACGCGCCCAGCGATGTCCGGAATCCCACGAACTCTGATGCGCCACCCTGACCGCCTGCAGTGTCGAATGTGGAATCTGCCCGCCGAAACGTATCGAAGTGAGAAGAGGTCCGCAACCGCCTGTAACAGTCACGGAACACGACGTTGCTCAAATTGGCGCGGGCATTGAGCACTTTGGACGATTGGCCATACGATGCCGTGGTCACGAACCCCTCCAGTTAGGCAGACCATGCAGCCACAAGCCCCCTCGAAACCCTTCGTACCCACGGGTCTACAAGCTCCTGACTCCGGCCTGGCCGGTCCGATCCGCGGCTTGGCCACCGGCCGGCTCGGCATCGGTTCCCTGATCTTCTTCTGCGTCTCGGCATCCGCGCCGATGACGGTCCTCGCCGGCGGTGTCGTGGCCACGTTCGCGACGACCGGCTCCATCGGCGTGCCGCTCTCCTTCCTGGTGCTGGGCTTCGGCCTGATCTTCTTCGCCATCTCCTACGCGGCGATGAGCCGGCACGTCGTCAACGCCGGCGTCTTCTACGCCTACATCGCCAAGGGGCTCGGCGGCGCTGCCGGCGTCGGGGCGTCCTGGGTCGCCATCGTCGCCTACAACGCCATCCAGATCGGCCTGTACGGGCTGTTCGGAGCAGTCACCAGCGGCTTCTTCGCCACGATGTGGGGCTGGGACATCTCCTGGCAGGTCTGCGCGATCGGCGTGTGGTTGATCATCGGCATCCTCGGGCTGCTGCGCGTCGACGTCACCGCGAAGGTGCTGGCCGTATCGCTGCTGGCCGAGGTCCTTGCCGTGCTGGTGTTCGACCTCGGGGCGTTCACCCACCCGGCCGGTGGCCACATCAGCGCGGCCGGCTTCAACCCGCAGAACCTGTTCACCACCGGCCTCGGCGGGGTACTCGCCTTCGGCATCGCGGCATTCACCGGCATCGAGAGCGCCGGCGACTACGCGGAGGAAGCCCGCGACCCGCGTCGCACGGTCGGCCGGGCGCTGGTCATCTCGGTCATCCTGACGACCGTGCTCTACAGCGTGTCCGCCTGGGGTCTGACGGTGGCGGTCGGCCCCGACAAGATCGTGGACGCGGCCCGGGATCCCGCCTCCGGCATCCCGTTCTCCATCATCGACGCCCACTTCGGCAGCGTGGTCGCCGACCTCGCGAACCTCCTGCTCATCACCTCGGTGTTCGCGGCGATGCTGTCATTCCACAACACCTCCAACCGCTACATGTTCTCCGCCGGGCGGGAGCGGGTGCTGCCGTCGATCTTCGGGTACACCAGCCCCCGTAAGAACGCGATCGTCGCCGGCTCGCTGTTCCAGTCCGCGCTGGCCATCGTCGTCCTGATCGTCTTCATGGCGTCGCACAAGGACCCGATCACCGAGCTGTTCACCTGGCTGTCCTACGTGGCGGCCGTCGCAGTTGTGCTGCTGATGTTCGGTTCCTCGCTGGCAGCGCTGCTGTACCTGAACCGGCGGAGCCAGGGTGAGACGACACTCCAGCGAGTGGTCGCTCCCGTCCTGGCAATCCTGGTGCTGGGCACCATCGCCTACATCGTCGCCGCGAACGCCGACGCGCTCCTGGGCGCCGAAAAGGGCTCAACGCTCACCTATGTCCTGCCGGGCATCGTCGGCGCAGCCCTGGTCCTCGGCGTTGTCTGGGGCCTCATCCTGCGCCAGACCAGGCCGCGCGTCTACGACGGCATCGGCACCGGCGGTCCGGCCGAAGCCTGATCGCTCGCACTACCAGTCAGTGGGGTGCCCGTCGTCTGACGGGCACCCCACTGCGACCGGATATCCGCGGACGGGACCGGCCCACGTCGACCATCCTCCGAACGATGACTCCCGCAGCCTGCCGCGCTCCGGTACACAGGGCCTTTGCGGCCGGTTGTCGGCTGCTGCCCAGGTAGGTTGGCTACCGTGGCGCGGATGAGCCAGCCGACCGCGAGCCTGACCTGTCCGAAGTGCCACGCCGACATGCGTACCTACGAGCGCAGCGGGATCCACGTCGACCAGTGCACCGAGTGCCGGGGCATCTTCCTCGACCGGGGCGAACTGGAGCGCCTGGTCGACGCGGAGACGTCCTTCCACCAACCTGTCGCTGCCGCCCCAGCCGCCGCCGCTCCCCGCTACCAGGAGCGTCCGCGTCACGAGCAGCGCCCCCGTTACGAGGAGCGCAAGCGGTACGACGACCACGGCCAGCAGTACCACGGCCAGCAGTACCACGGCCAGCAGTACCACGGTCGGAAGAAGAAGAGCTTCTTCAGTGAGCTGTTCGACGACTGATGAGCAGCCCGCAAGCCCGGCGGCGACCTGGGCGGAGGACAGCTGGGCGGGCTACAGGCCGATGGCCAGCGGATGGCTCGGTTGGTAGAGGCCCAGGCTCGCGCCGCTGGGCAGCGGGATCGTCGTGAGCCGGCCGAAGCCGGCCTCGCGGATCTCGCCGCAGTCGACGCCCTTGGCCGCGAGTTCGAGGACGGTGCCGTCCAGGTCGTCGCAGATCAGGTAGAGGTCGGCGCCGGCCGGCTGGTCGGCGGGGTGCACGCCCAGCTCGGTCAGCGGCGTCTTGAAGATCAGCCAGCCGGGGTCGTCCTCGACGTACGGCCAGCCCAGCACGTCCCGCAGGAACGCCCGGTCGGCGGCCGGATCGGTGCTGAACGTCAGGATGTGCAGCCCCAGAATCACGCCTCCACGCTAGCCGTCGTGGGCCGGGCCCGCAGCCAGTCCATCGCCACCGGCAGGGCATCCAGCACGGAAACGTGCCCCTCGCGCGGGCGCAGCCACAGCTCCGCCCCGGGCAGCCCGCGCAGCAGCGACTGCGCGTGCGACGGCGGGATCACCCGGTCCAGGCCGCCCTGCACCAGCAGCACCGGCGCGGTGACCTCGGCCAACTCGAAGCCCCACGGCGAGGTGAACGCCACGTCATCGTCGATCAGCCCGTCCGGCCCCGCCTCGCCGGCCCGGCCCGCGTCGGCGCCCAGCGCCGCCCATTCCCCTTCCAGCGCCCGCCAGTCCGCAGGCGTGAAGATGGCCGGGTCGAACTCGTCGGTCCGCGCGTACTCCGCCCGCGCCGTCCGCCCGGCCGCGGCGGCCCGTAGCCCACCGGGTCCCCGCATGCCCGCGTACCAGTCGAATTCGTCGGTGTACGGGGCCACGCCGGCGATGCTGACGACCGCGTTCACCCGGTCGGGTAGCCGGGCGGCGACGGCGAGCGCGTGCGGCCCGCCACCGGACGCGCCCATCGTCGCGAACTGCCGCACGCCCAGCGCGTCGACCAGCTCCGCGACGTCCGCGCCCGCCGCCGCCACGTTCCGGCCGGGCTGCGGTGACGAGCCGCCGTAACTGGGCCGGGCGTAGGTGACCAGCCGGATGTCGCGGGCCGCCGCGGCCCGCAGCAGCGGCTCGATCAGCGCCCCGGTGTGCGGCGAGCCGTGCTGCCACAGCAGCGTCAGCGCGTCGCCGCCGCCGCTGTCGTACACCCGCAGCGTGCGCCCGTCGGTGAGCTTGATGTCCTGTTCGGTGACCACGGGAAGCAGGCTAACCGGCCGCTGCGACACTTCAGCCCAGCGCGTGCCCGATCGTGCTGTCCACGTGCCCGGGGACCTCGCCCTCGTACCGGTCGCCGGTGCGTCCGGGTACCGGCCGGCTCGAACATCAGGATGTCCCCGCCCGGCGACGACGGCTTGTGCGTGGTGCCCCGGGGTACCACGTAGGTGTCCCCGGCGCGCAGCACGACGGTGTGCTCGGCGCCGTCGGCGTCGCGCAGGGCGATGTCGAACTGGCCGTTCAGCACCAGGAAGAACTCGTCAGTGTCATCGTGCACGTGCCAGACGTGCTCGCCCCGCGCGTGCGCGATCCGGACGTCGTAGTCGTTCATCCGGGCCACAATGCGCGGACTGTAGATGTCGTCGAAGGAGGCCAGGGCGGTCGTCAGGTTCACCGGTCGGGTATCCACGCCCCCGATCATTTCCCTTCGCGTGGATGCCGTCTTGGACGTTCTTCACCTCTCCCGCGATGGTCGAACTGCCACCGGGTCGCCCCGTGCGGCTCCACCGTGGCCAACCCGACCACCTGCGAGAACCGGAACCGGTACAGGTGCCAGGGCGGTGGGCCGGCGCTCGGCGCGCTGTACGGGGCGGTGAAGCCGTCCCCGGCCACCTCGGCCGGCCAGCCGAGGTCCCGGTACGCCGCGGCCACCGACTCCAGCGTCGCCGGTTCGGTCACCCGGCGGGCCTCGCCGGCCAGGGTGAGGTCCATGCCGGGCAGCTTCACCGCGATCGTGCACGCCGGTTGACCTGCCAGGTTGCGGGACTTGCGGGTGCCCGGGCCACTGGTGAAGTACAGGTCCCCGGCGTGCCAGATCGCGCCGATCCCGCTCGCGTGCGGCCGACCGTCCGACCCGACCGTACCCAGGAAGAAGCCCACATCCGGCCCGCTCGGCCCGTGCGCGAGCAGCTCGTACGCCCGCGCCCAGGCCAGTTCCGCGCCACCGTAGCGGTCCAGGTTGGTCACCCGGGTGGGTTCCCGGTTCGTCATCACTGTCACCTCCATGCCCGGTGTTGACCCGACCGGGGCGGCAAACTCATCGCCCCACTGTCCCCGGGCCGCGGACGGTGGCGGCGCACCCCGATCGGCGCGCCGCCACCCGATTCAGCGACGGACCTCCAACTGGAGTTCGTGTACCCAGTTCGCCGGGTTGTCCTTGTCGAACTCCAGGCACACCTCGCGGGCGTAGCCGACCGGCCGCCAGCCGTTGTCCTCGATCCACCGGGCCAGCGCCTGCATGCTGGTCATCGACTCGGCCAGGTGGCCCCGGTGCACGATGGTCGCGGCCACCGGGATGCCCGGCAGGTCGAGGACGTCGAAGTCGTACCCGGTGCCGGTCTGCGCCGGCACTTCGATGGCCGCGTGGGCCCGTACCGGCCCGCCCTCGCCGCCCGGCGTCCCTTCCGCGGTCGGCTCGTCCACGTAGTAGGCGATCGGGGCGCCGCTGGGGGAGACGTCGGCCAGCTGCAGCCGGCCCATCAACTGGTCGTAGAGCGGCCCCATCACCGGAGTGAGGTCGTCCCCCTGGTAGCTCGCGGCCACCGCGCTCAGCTCGGCGACCCGGGCCGCCGGCACCGGCTTGAGAACCACATCCTCGGTACCCATCTGTCCCTCTTTCTCGATCATTCGTAGTCGCGCCTCGACCCCCGTGAGTCGGGCGGTGTCCGCGCTGAGCCGATCCGCCAGCTGGGCGCGGCGCAGTCGGAGCATCCCGTGCAGCTCCTCGGTGCTGACCTTGTCGTCGAGGATCCGGGCCACCTGGTCGAGGGTGAACCCGAGGTCCTTCAGCGCGATCACCCGGTTGAGGCGGCGCAACTGATCGGCCCGGTACCAGCGGTAGCCGGTGGCCGGGTCGATCTGTGCCGGGGTGAGCAGTCCGATCGCGTCGTAGTGGCGCAGCATGCGCACTGATACCCGACCGATCGCTGCGAAGTCTCCGATGCTGAACACGGCTCCAGCCTGCGCCGTGACACGGTGTGAGAGTCAAGCGGCGGTCACGGGCGGGTTGCGTCTGCCATCGCAAGCACCACCGCGCCGAGGTCACCGCCGTGCATGCCGTGCAGGCGACGCTGCCGGGCCGCGCCACTTCCCCGGGCCGCGAGCAACTCCGACAGCTGCCGCACCGCGTCGGTGTCGCCGTGCCGGTCCAGCGCCGGGGTGACGTGCGCGATCAGCGAGTCGACCAGATCCCAGGCGGCCCGCGGCCGGCCGGTGCTGACGTCCACGCCGACCCCTTCCAGCCCGTCCCGGCCGGCCCGCCAGTGCGCGGCCTCGACCAGCCAGTCGCGTACCGGCATCGGTGGCCGCCCCTGGCCGACCTCGTCCACCACGGTGCTCACCAGCGCCCGGACCAGGGCCGCCGCCAGCAGCGTGTCGTCCACCGTGGGGCAGACGTCGCCGATGCGGACCTCGACGGTGGGCACATGCGTGGACAGCCGGGCGTACCAGTACAGCATTCCGTCGTCCAGCATCGCGCCGGTGCCGACGAGCTCGCGGACCACCGCGTCGTAGTGCGCCGCGGACTCGACGTGCGGCGGCGGCCCGACGGTGGGCCAGCGCGCCCACTGCACCGAGCGCCAACTCGCGTACCCGGTGTCGACGCCGTCGGCGTAGGGGGAGTTGCCGGTGATCGCCTGCAGTACCGGCAGCCAGCCGCGCAGGTGGTTGAGGACCTGCACGCCCAGTTCCCGGTCGGGTACCCCGACGTGCACGTGGCAGCCGCACAGGCCGGGCCCCGGCCCGAGCGCCCCGAAGTCCTGGAGCATCTGCCGGTACCGGGGGTTGTCCACCACCGGTGGGGGCTGGGCGATCGGCAGTGCTCCGGTGCCGATCGCCACCAGCCGTACGCCGGCCTTCTCGGCGGCGTCGGCCACCACGGTGCGCAGTTCGGCGAGCGACTCCCGCAGCGCCGCGAGGTCGCCGGTGGGCGGCGTGGCGATCTCGATCTGGCTGGTGAGGAACTCGTACTGCACCAGTTCGGCGTACCGCTGCGGGATGTGCGCCATGACGTCCTCGACAGCCGGCACAACCTGGCCGGTGCCCGGGTCGACGAGCAGGAACTCCTCCTCGGCGCCCATCGTGAACAGGTCGTCCAGGTCTCGTGCGGCGCGCTTGGCGGCCCGCTGGGCCCTCGGGTCCACGGTCGCGCCCCTTCCCGTATTGGTGCGGCGATCCGGGCCGCAACGTCGAACGGCACGGCCCGCAGGTCGCCGCCCCGATCCTGCCATGCCCCCCACGACCGGCCGCGAAACGAAATACTGCCCCGATGAGCGTGTCGGGCACCGCCGCCTACGCCGACTGGCCGGAGTTGTCCCCGCTGGTGCGGGCCGCGGTTGCGCTCGCCCGCCGGCTCGCCTTCCCGTCCTCCTGCCGGCCGGCGCAGGGTGAGTTGCTGCGGGTGCTGGCGCGCGGCGTCGGCGCCGGCACGATCGGGGAGACCGGCACCGGCTGCGGAGTGGGCCTGGCCTGGCTGGCCAGTGCGGCCGATCCGGGAGCGAGGCTGTTCAGCGTGGAACGCGAGCCGACCCGCGCCGCTGCGGCGGCAGCGTTGTTCGCCAACCATCCGGGGGTACGGGTGGAGCACGCCGACTACCCGGCGCTGGCCCGCTACGGACCCTTCGACCTGCTCGTCCTCGACGGCGGCGGGCAGGGCAAGGCGGACGAGCCGCCACTGTCCCCGGCGGACTGGTTGCGTCCGGGCGGAGTGGTCGTCCTGGACGACTTCACCCCGTCCGTGCGCTGGCCACCGTTACATGACGGTGCCCCCGACACCGCCCGGCAGTACTGGCTGACCCACCCGGACCTGCTCGCCACCCAGGTGAACGTGGCCCCTGACGCGACCACCATCGTGGCGGCCTACCAGCCCCGCTGACGCCCCCGGCCGCGCCGCTACTGCGCTCCGCTGGCCCGCCAGTTGAGTTGGATCAGCAGGTGCCGGGCCGCGTCGGCGAACTCGGCGTCGACCACCACCGCGTACTCACTGGCCTGCAGTGAACTGCGGGAGGTGAAGTCGCGCCGGCCGCCGGTGACGGCCTGGCCGATGGCGCCGAAGGTGGCGCCCCACAGCGCCCCGATGCCCACCCCGAAGAGCACCACACCGACAAAGTTGGCGTTGGTGAAGATGCCCAGTAGCAGGCCGACGAACAGGCCGAACCAGGCGCCGCTGCCGGCGCCCGCGAACGCCGCCCGACCGACCGTGATCCGGCCGATGACGTTTTCCACCAACCGCAGGTCGGTGCCGATGATGGCGGTGTGTTCGACCGGGAACTTGCTGTCGCTGAGGTGGTCGACGGCCCGCTGTGCGGAGGCGTAGTCGCCGTACGTGCCGACCGTGACCCTCGCCCGGCCGCTCTCCGGCAGTTCGGTGCCGGCTGCCACCGACGGCGGCGCGACCGGCCCCGCCGGCCCCGGCGGCAGTGCCCCGGTGCTGCCGGGCCCGCCGGCCGGTCCGGCGCCCGGCCCGGGCGTGGGCGGCGGCACGGCGTCCCCGGGTCCGGCCGGTGCTGGCGAGGTCGTCATCGCAGTTCCCTTCGTCGGTGAAGTCCCACTCGATCATCCCGTGCCGGAGCCGTCCCCGCGAGGGGAGTACGCCCCGGTTGGCCCGGCAGTTGGTGGGGATGTCACCCGGTGGCGTTACCGTGTCCCGGTGTCCACGAAGATCAACTGGTCAGGTGTGTGTGCCCGCCGGCTGGAACGGCACCGCCTGACGTCCGCCGCGCAGGTGGTTCCCGACGACGTGTCCGGGGACCTGGCGGACGTGGCCGCGGCGATCTGCGGCGCGCACGCCCAGGTGCTCTCCGCCGCCGAAATCTCCCTCGGCCTGCGCAGCACCGCCGACGCCAGCCAGGTCCGGCACGCGCTGTGGCGGGACAGGACGCTGGTGAAGACGTTCGGCCCGCGCGGCACCGTGCACCTGCTGGCCGCCCGTGACCTGCCGATGTGGACCGCCGCCCTGTCTGCCCTGCCGTACCGCAGCCCGTTCCCGGCCGGCGTCGCGCTCACCCCCGAGCAACACGAGACGGTCCTCGCCGCGATCGACGTGGCGCTGGCCGACGCCGAGTTGACGGTGGACGAGTTGTCCGCGGCGGTGGTGGCCCAACTCGGCTCCTGGGCCGGCGAGTTGGTGATGCCGGCGTTCAACGGCTACTGGCCACGCTGGCGGCAGGCGGTCGGCCGGGCCGCGCACCGGGGCGTGCTGTGCTTCGGCCCCAACCGGGGCCGCACCGTCACCTACACCAGCCCGCGCCGCTGGCTGCCCGACTTCACCCCGTTGCCCGGTGCCGGCCCACTGCCCGGCGAGACAGCGCCAGCCGGTGACGCCGCGCTCGCCGAGCTGGCCCGGGCCTACCTGTGGGCCTACGGGCCGGCGACGGCCGCCCAGTTCGCCCGGTGGCTGGCCGTCCCGGTGACCTTCGTCGACCGCCTGCTCACCAGACTGGCCGACCGGGTGCAGCCGGTGGAACTGGCCGGTTCCCGGGCCTACGTGCCGGCCGGGGACACCGACTTTCCGGCGTCTGTGCCCCGCTCGCTGCGGCTGCTGCCGCTCTTCGACGCCTACACCGTCGGCGCTTACCCGCGTGACCTGCTGTTCCCCGGCGACGCACAGCACCGGGCGCTGACCGGTGGGCAGGCCGGCAACATCGCCGTGGTGCTCTGCGACGGGATCGCCGCCGGGGTCTGGCACCAGCGCCGCTCCGGCCGGCGGCTGGCCGTCACCGTCGAGACGTTCACCGACCTGACCCCCGCGCGCCGCCGCGACCTCGACGACCAGGTCGCCCGGGTGGGCGCGATCCTGGACTGCCGCCCGGAACTGACGCTCGGCCCGGTCACCGTCGGCCCACACGCCTGAAGGCTCGTCCGGCCGCAGCTCTGGCGGTATCCTGGTGCCGGCGCGCAGGGCGCCTCCGGTCCGCGGACAGGGCAGAGCCCACCTGAGCACGCAGTAGAGCGCAGCATTTTCCGCCGCCTCCTTTCTGCCCGATGTCGCGGACCACGGGCCCTGGAAAGGAGGTCGCCATGTCGACCGTCTGCCTGCCCAACGATCCCGACCTCGACCAACTCCGCCGCCAGGCCAAAGAGCTTCGCGACGCCGTGCGGGCCGGCCAACCGGCGGCCCTCGCCCTGGTCGCCAGGCACGACCCGGCCGGGGTACCCGCAGCCGACTTTCCCTTGCACCGCGCCCAACTCGTGGTGGCCAGGGGATACGGGTTCGCCAGTTGGCCCCGTCTCAAGCACTACTGCGAACTGGTCCGCCGACTCGGCCGGACCCCGGACACGGTGACCGAAGCCGCCGATGCCGGCACCGAGTTCCTCCGGCTCGCCTGCCTCACCTACGGCGCGGACTCACCCGAACGCCGCGAACGCGCCCGCCACCTGCTCGCCGCGAATCCCGCAATCGTCCGGGACAGCATCCACGTCGCGGCGGCGACCGCCGACGTGGCCGCCGTGACCGGGTTGCTCGCCGCCGATCCCGCGCTCGCCGACGCCGAAGGCGGCCCGTTCCGCTGGACACCGCTGTTCTACCTGGCCTACGCCCGGTACGACCCGGACGTCACCGAAGCCGCCACGGTGGACACCGCGCGGGCACTGCTCGCCGCCGGCGCCGACCCCAACGCCGGCTACCTCTGGCACGGCCAGCCCACCCCGTTCACGGTGCTGACCGGGTTGTTCGGCGAGGGTGAGGCGGGACCTGCCGGGCAGCCCCGGCACCCGCACGCCGTCGCACTCGCCGAGGTGCTGCTCGCCGCCGGCGCCGACCCGAACGACGGGCAGGTGCTCTACAACAGGATGTTCAGCACCGACGACAGCCACCTGGAGCTTCTCCTGCGCTACGGACTGGGTCGGGGCGACGGCGGCCCATGGCACGCCCGGTTCGGTGATGCCCTGGACCGGCCGGCCGATCAGGTGGGTGCGCTGCTGCGCTGGGCGGTACTGCACGACCAACGCGACCGGGTGCGCCTGCTCGTCGGTGCCGGCGTGGACGCACACAGGCCGGGGCCGGATGGGTACAGCCCGGCGCAGTTGGCCACGCTCTACGGTTCGGCGCGGTAACGGACCTGCCGCCGGTACCCCCGCCCGTTCTTGATCCGCCGGACGCGCTGGTCGCGGCGGTCTTCGCCGAGGACGACGTGGCCGTGGCCGGGTCCCCTGACGGCGACCGGGTCGCGGCCCGGCGGCGTCATCCGGGGCTACTGGTCTGGGCCGCCGCGCTGCGTCGGGCCGCCGCCGTGCGGCTGCTGCTGGCGCTGGGCTGGGACGTCGACGCCCGCGGCCGGCAGGACATGCCCGATGCCGGCGAGTGGGAGACAGCGTTGCACGCGGCGGCCGGCAACGGCGACGACGACCTGGTCCGGGCTGTTGCTCGCGGCCGGTGCTGACCCGGGCGCGCGGGACGCCCGATTCACCGCCACCCCTCAGGTCTGGGCTGAACACTTCGGCCAGCACGCAACAGCGCATCTGCTCGCGACGGTGACAGCCGCCGGATCGGGATGAGACGGCGGCTGACCAAGGGGCTGCGGCAGGCCGGGCCAGGATCGGCATGCGCTGCTGGCAGGAGCGCGAGCCGGTAGCGCGGCGAGACCGGCCGGTAACCGGCCGCTGGGCCACGAAAGAACCTTGTGTCTTATCGCAACATGAGTAGAGTTAAGCCCGGGTAGCGCAGCCGACCGCCTTCGGCCGCCATCAATCACCGGGTGACAGCGGCCGGACCGGCCACGCTCGTCACCGTCCCGGCGGCCAGCGCGGCGCCGCCGGCCGGACGTCTACAAAGTCGGCTACTGGAGGCGCAATGGGTCTGGTCATCCTCGCGTTGGTTGTGCTCGCCGTAGCAGCCGGCGTCTACCGGATGTGGCGTCGACGACGCTCCGGCAACGGTGACCTTCCGGCTGCGGTGGTGGGCTGGGTGGCACGACTGCTGTCGACCGACCGAGCCGAATGGGGACGGGCGATGGTGGGCGAACTGGCGCAGTACCAGGGTGCCGCCCGGTGGCAGTTCGCGCTGGGTTGCGTGGTGGCCGCAATTGGCCTACCGCGCCGTGACAGCAGTGGGCGGTGGGTCGTGGCGTCCGTGCTCGTGGCGTCGATCGCCAGCTCAGGGCTGGTCGGCTACGCCTTCGTCCGCGTACCCGGCCATGATAACCGGCAGGGGTACGTGGCTGGCGTTGGCGACGTTCGCGGCCGTGCTGGTGGGATTCGTCGTGGTCACCGGCGTCACCACGCGGCAGTCCCCGATCGGGATCACCGGGCTCGTCTCCGGCTGCGCTCTGGCCGGAGTCTGGATCGTGGTCGGCGCGGTCGCGCTGTCCGGTCGGAGCAAGGCGTCGATGCTTCTTCTGTTGATCCTTCCGCTGGTGTCGACCGCGGTCGGTGTGGTCGGCGCGCGGCGTGGTCAGACCCGGTCAGCGGCCCGGCGCACGGTGCTGGTCTCAGCCGTTGTTGCCGCTCTCGCGGTGTTCCTCCTGCTGGCCGCCGACACACTGATCACCGGCGGGCGACCCTCGATGCCGGGCAGCTCCGGGACTTCGCGACCAGCGGCTACCCGGACATGGCGAGCTACGCAGTCAGCGACGACCTCGGCACGGCGATGGTCCTGCTGTTGTTCATGTCCGGCATGACCGCCCTGCTCGGCACCGCCGGAGCCACCCTGGCCACCCGGCGCGGTCGGTAGCCATGCGGCGTAACCGACCCTTGTCCGCGCAGGCGGTCAGCGTCCTGCGGGCGCTGGCGACCGACCCGTCGCGCTGGCGCTACGGCTACGACCTGGCCACCGAGGTCCAGCTGAAATCGGGCTCGTTGTACCCGATCCTGGTCCGCCTCGCCGATCGGAGCCTGCTGGAGGCGACCTGGGAACCCGGCCCTGAGGGCCGCCCGCCCCGTCACCTGTACCGGCTCAGCGGCGCCGGGCGGGAGTACCTGGCCGCACTACCGTCCGCCGCCCGGGACGTCCGGACCACGCCGCGCCCAAACCTGCGTCCAGGCGAGGCGTGATGCCCCTGATGTTCGCTGTCGTAGTGGCATCGCGGTCCGCTGTGGAGCGCTGCTCACACCGGCGGGTAGCGGTTGACGCGCCACGAGTACCTCGGCTACTCCGAGGGCTGCGTCCCGACCTGCTTCTCGCCGACCGACACCGGCACCGTGGTGACCTCCCCGATCGGCTCGCTCGCCTCGGGGTACGTCCGTCCTCACCTACTTCAACGCCGCCGGCAACCTGACTGTCTTCAGCCTGTTCTGAGCCGGCCGGTCGTGCGGGCCGGCTGAGTTGCCGGTCAGCCAGGTCCCGCCGCGCGCCGTACGCTGAGCCGGTGACCGATCTTGTCGCCCGGGACGACAGCATCGCCACGCATACCGCCGCGTGGTTGTGGAGCTTCCGCGACTCCGGCGCACACCCGGGCCGCGTACCGGCGCGACGTCGAGGACTTCGCCGCCTGGTGCGCCCGCTGCGAGTTGGACGTGCGCTCGGTACGCCGGCCGGACCTGGACGCGTACGCGGCGGCGCTGGCCAACGTCGCGAACCCGCGTACCGGCCGGCCACTCGCGCCGGCCACGGTGGCCCGCCGACTGGCTGCCCTCTCCTCCTGGTACGGCTACCTCGTCGACGCCGGCGCCGTGGACCACAACCCGGTGTTGCGGGTACGCCGGCCCCGGCTGGACCGGGACTACACCGCCACGGTCGGGATGACCGCCGCACAGGCCGCCGCAGTGCTGCGCGCGGCCGTGGACGACGCGACTCTGGGGCCGGTGTGCGCCCCGGCGCTCGCCGGCTTCCTGGTGCAGCTCGGCGCCCGGGTCTCCGAGGTTTGCGCGCTGGAGGTGACCGACCTGGGGCACGACAGCGGGCACCGCACCGTGCGGCTGCGGATGAAGGGCGGCAAGACCCGTACCCGGGCGGTCCCACCGGCGTTGGCGACCGCCCTCGACGCGGTGGTGGCGGGTCGTACCAGCGGGGCATTGTTCGTGCTGCCGGACGGCCGCCGGCTGGACCGGCACACGGTCTTCCGCTTCGTCCGCCGGGCGGCGCGGGCAGCGGGCCTGCCGGCCGCCGAGAAGATCACGCCGCACAGTTTCCGGCACGCCTGGGCGACGGTCGCCCGCGAGCGGGGCGCGTCCCTGGAGGAACGGCAGTACGCCCTCGGCCACGCCGATCCGCGCACCACCCAGCGCTACGACCGGGCCCGCGCGAGCCTGGACCGCGATCCGTCCTACCTGGTCGCCGGGGCGGTCGCCGACGGCCATTGACGGTCGCCGTTGACAGCACATACAGATCATCTTTATATTGGCGGGCATGACCGCGCTGCGGGAGCCCACCTTCCTCATCCTCACCGCGCTTGCCGCCGGCCCGCGGCACGGCTACGGCATCATCGCCGACGCCGCCGAGATCTCCGCTGACCGGGTACGGCTCCAGGCCGGCACCCTCTACGCGGCCCTGGACCGGCTGGCGGCCGAAGGCCTGGTGGCACTCGACCGCGAGGAGACCGTCGACGGCCGCCCGCGCCGCTACTACCGGCTCACCGACGACGGCGCCCGGGTCCTCGCCGCCGACGTCGCCCGGCAACGCGCCAACGCCGACGCGGCCGCCGCCCGGCTACGCCAACGCGCCACCCCGCACCCGCCACCGGCTACGCCTTCGGCTGACCGTGCCGACCCGCCGCGCCTTCTGGAGGACACCGTGACCGAGCCGCACCCCTGCTGCCAGCACGTTGGCCGCGCCGCTACCGACGCCTGCTGATCGCCTACCCGCCCGCCTACCGTCGCGAGCGCGGCCCGGAACTGGTCGACACGCTGCTCTGCCGCCGCCCCACCGCACCGCCGCCGCCCCACCGTCCGGGAAGCGCTCAACCTGGCCCGGTACGGAATGCGCTGCCGGCTGGGCCGCCCCGCCAGCCGCGGCGTCGTCGTCATCGCCGTCCTCGTCGCCATCGTGACCGGCTGGCTCGGCTTCGCGCTGGCCGCCCGACTGAGCTGGCAGCCCGCCCGCGACCTGCCCCGTGGCGACGAACTCGCGGAGATCACCCGGACCGTCTACCCGGACACGCCCACCGAGATCTACGACCGCAACGACGCGCTCTTCTACTCCGAGACGCCACCACCGCCCGGACCCTGCTCACCGGCGTCTCCGACTACAACCTCGGTCAGGTCAACTTCGGCCCCCTCGGCGACCCGACGAAGGCAACCCCGCTACCGCCCGCGGCCCCGGATCCGGCTCTGCCCGACCGGCTGCGCGCCGCCGGCTGGCGAGTCAGTGCCCCACACGTGTGGGCGTAGGGAGCAGCGGCCGGCCAGTCGGGCCATCCACCGAGTACTACGCCAGCCGGAACGGGCTGACGCTGTGGCTGCTGGACTACGGCACGCGGCACCGCCCCCGGACAGGTACGCATCTACCGCAGCCAGCCGGTCTGGACGCTGCCGTTCGCCACCGCCGCGGGCGTGCTCGGCGCGCTGCTCGGCTGGCTGCTGACAGGCTGGGTGAGCCGGCGAACCGAGCGCTGGCAGCCGCCCGCACGGGTCAGCGTGACCGTGCTGTCGGTAACTGCCCTGCTCGCGGTGGCCCCGGCGATGGCGCTCGGCGTGTCCGTCACCGTGGACAGCCGGGCCATCCCCGGCTGGCTGCCGATGGCGCCTTGGTTCGGCCTGGTCTGGCCGACCCGGCTGCCGGCCGTCATCGGCGCGCTGCTCGCGCTGATCGTCGTCGCCGCGGCCACGCTCGGACGCCCCGGTCAGCCTGCCGCGTCGAGGTCGACCGCGCCCTGACCGGACGGCCACTCCTCCCGGAGCACTCCCATCACCACCGCGTCGTGGACTCCACCGGCCCAGCGCCGGGCGCGCCGGAAGCGGCCCTCCTCCGTGAATCCCAGCCGCCGGCCCACACCGACCATCCCGGGATTGCCGGAGTAGGTGGCGAAGTCCAGGCGTAGCGCGTCGGTGGTCGCGAACAGGTACGCCGTCCACAACCGCAGCGCCCGGGTGCCGTAGCCGCGACCCCAGCACGACTCGTCGTAGAGCACCAGGCCCATCCGCCGCCAGTCGGTCGGCTCCGATTCCCAGTACCAGCTCACCCGGCCGATCAGCCGGTCCCCGCCGGCCCCGACCTCCGCGACGGCCAGACTGTGCCGGGGCGTCGGGAGTCGACCGGCCACGTTCACCAGCTCGGCGTGCTGCGCCACCACCGCCGGCACGTCCTGCGCACGCATCCGGTCGAAGTACGGACCGTTGGTGTCGTGCCACGGCCGGCACGGGTCCAGCAGGCCGGGCAGCGCGGCGAGGTCCGCCGCCGTCCAGTCGCGTAGCCGGACCGGTCCGTCCTGTAGCCGCGTCAACTGATCGGGCCGAGGTCGCCCGCGCGGTAGTGGCGGCGGCAGAGCACCTGGTAGCGGACGTTGCCGTCGTCGATGTCGGTGTCCCCGATGACGACCTGCGCGCCTTCCCGGGCCACCGCGCCGCCGACCACCCGGGCGTTGAGCCGGCCGATGCGGCCACACCAGCACAGCACCTCGACCTGCAGCCGGGACACGTCGTCGGCGAGCTCCATCAGCCGGCGGGTCGCCGGGAACAGCTCCGAGCGGAAGTCACTGGCCAGGCCGAACGCGTACACGTCGACGTCGTAGCGGTCCACCAGGTCGGCCAACTGCTCCACCTGGTCCACCGTGTAGAACTGCGCTTCGTCGCAGATCAGGTAGTCGATCGCCGACCCGGCCGCCCACCGGGCCCGGACCAGTTCGGTCAGGTCGGTGTCGTCGGTGACCTCGATGGCGGCGCGCTCCAGCCCGATCCGGGTGGTGATCTGTCCGCCACCGGCCCGGTCGTTGCGGGTCAGCACCAGCCCCTGGCGGCCCTGCCGGGCGTGGTTGTAGTCCATCTGCAGGGCGAGGGTGGACTTGCCGCAGTCCATCGGCCCCCAGTAGAACTTCAGCGCCGCGCCGTCCCGCAGCCGCCCGTCGCCGGCCACCCGGCAGTCCAGGTTGTCGTCGGCCACCGGCCCGCCCCGGTCGTCGTCGGCCGGTCCCCGCGCGTCGTCCCCCACGGTCGGGGAGCCTATCTCCCCGGTCCGACGCCACGATGCCCACCCTGATCAACTACCCGGCCGTGGGGGCGGCGGTGGCGAAGTCCGCGAGCGCCGTGCGGATCACCACCCGCATCCGGTCGCTGCCGGTGTGCCCGGAGTCGTCGACCACCACCAGCCGCGCATCCGGCCACGCCTGAGCCAGCTCCCACGCGGTGTCCAGCGGACTGCCCAGATCGAGCCGGCCGTGGATCAGTACCGCGGGAATGCCGGCCAGCCGCCCCGCGTCGCGCAGCAGTTGCCCCTCCTCGAGCCACGCGCCCTGGGAGAAGTAGTGCGCGCAGATCCGGGTGAAGGCCAGCAGGTCCCGTCCCGGTCGGGCACTGTATGCCCCGGGCTGCCCGTTGGGCTCCATCGAGATCACCGCGTCCTCCCACGCGCACCACTCGACGGCAGCCCGCTCGCGTACCGCCGGGTTCGGGTCGCCCAGTAGCCGGGCGTATCCGGCCAGCAGGTCCTCCTCAGCGGGCACCAGGGCGCGGAAGCGGTGCCACTGCTCGGGGAAGAACCGGCTGACGCCGTGGTAGAGCCACTCGATCTCGTACCGGCGGGTGGTGGTGACGGCCTGGATGACAGCGGCGCTGACCCGCTCCGGGTAGATCTCCGCGTACGCGAGGATCAGCGTGGACCCCCAGGACCCGCCGAACAGCAGCCACTTCTCGATACCCAGGTGCTCGCGCAGCTGCTCCATGTCGCGGATCAGGTGCGCCGTGGTGTTGGCGCTCATATCGGTGTCCGGGTCACTGGCGTGCGGGGTGCTGCGCCCGCAGCCGCGCTGGTCGAACAGCACCACCCGGTACCTGTCCGGGTCGAACTGCTGGCGCATGCCGGGGGAGCAGCCGGACCCGGGGCCGCCGTGCACCGCCAGCGCGGCAGTACCCTCCGGATTCCCGCAGACCTCCCAGTACACGTGGTTGCCGTCGCCGACATCGAGCAGGCCGTGGTCGTAGGGCTCGATCGGGGGGAACGGGGTGGTCATCGGTGAAACTCCATCCTCGCGAGATACGACAGCGCTGTTATATTAGCGCTGTGACATCGTACGAGGGGTCCTCACTGCTCGGTACCCGCCTCCAGGAACTCCTGGAGCTGCTCGACGGCGACGTCGCGGCCGTCTACGCCGACCTGGGCCTGGCCGGCTTCCGCCCCCGGTACACCCCGGTCCTGCGGCACCTGCTCAGCCACGGACCCGCGCCGATCAGCGACCTGGCCCGGGCCACCGGCGTCAGCCACTCGGCCGCCAGCCAGACCGTCGCGCAACTCGTCCGCGACGGGCTGGTCAGCACCGCGCCGGGCACCGACGCCCGGCAACGCATCGTCTCCCCGACACCGCGCGCCGAGCAGATCCGCGCCGCCCTGGACACCGAGTGGGCCGCCACCAGCGCCGCGGCCGCCGCCCTCGAGGCCGAGCTGCCGTACCCCCTGCACCGCCTGCTCGAGGAGGCACTCGCCGCGCTGCGCCGCCGCCCCTTCCGCGACCGCATCGCCGCCGCCCTCCCGGCCCCGAGCTGAACGCAATTCGCTGGCCCGAAGCGGCTGCGCCCCCTACAACTAGGGGCGTGCTACTGAAGTACCCCCGGACGCCGCACCTGGTCTCCTCCCGCCTGCAACCCGGCGACGAGGATCTCGACCAGGTGCCCTTCACCGACCTCGCCGGGCACACCCTGGCAGTCGAGGAGAAGCTCGACGGGGCGAACAGCGCGATCAGCTTCGCGCCGGACGGCACGCTACGGCTGCAGTCGCGCGGCCACTACCTGACCGGCGGACCGCGCGAACGCCACTTCGCCCCCTTCAAGGCGTGGGCGGCCAGCGTCGCCCCGGCGCTCTGGCCGGTCCTCGGCCCCGACCTGGTGCTCTACGGCGAATGGCTGTACGCCAAGCACACCGTCTACTACGACGCCCTGCCGCACTACTTCTGCGAGTTCGACATCCTGGACCGGCGTACCGGGCAGTTCCTGGACACCCCCGGCCGGCACGCCCTGCTCGCCGGCACACCGGTGGTCAGCGTCCCGCTCCTGCACCGGGGGACCGTCACCGACCTGGCCGCACTGCGCCGCTTCGTCGGCCCGTCCACCGCGAAGTCACCGCACTGGCGGGAGTCCCTCGCGGCCAGCGCCGACGCCGCGGGCGTGGACCCGGCCCGGACGCTCGCCGACACCGACCCGGCCGACGAAATGGAGGGCCTGTACCTCAAGCGGGAGCACGACGGCGTGGTCACCGGCCGGTACAAGTGGGTACGGCCCGGCTTCAGCAGCGCCGTCCTCGACTCGGGCACCCACTGGCTGGACCGCCCGATCGTGGCCAACCAACTCCGCGACCCGGCGGTGCTCTATGCCGCCCACTGATCCCGTCGCCCCTGACACCTCCACCACTGACCCCTTCGCGGCCCTGTGCCCGGCCCCGCCGCACTGGCAACTGGACTGGCCCGCGATCCACGCCACCTTCGCCTGGATCCGGGCCCTCGACGGCGTACCCCAGGACCCCGTCCACCACGCGGAAGGCGACGTCGCCACCCACACCCGACTGGCGGCCCAGGCCCTGATCGAGCAGCCACGCTGGCGGTCCCGGCCGGCCGGCGAGCGCGCCGCGCTCTTCGCCGCCGTCCTGCTCCACGACGCCGCGAAGCCCTGGTCCACCCAGCACGACGAGGCCGGCCGGGTCACCGCGCACGGCCACTCCCGCCGCGGCGACCTGCACGCCCGTCGGGTGCTGTGGGAACTGGGTCTGTCCGTCGACCGGCGGGAACACATCGCCGCCCTGGTCCGCCACCACCAGGTGCCGTTCTGGGCGCTGGAGCGCCCCGACCTGGACGCGATCGCCTTCCGGGTCAGCCTGCTGGCCCGCAACGACGACCTGGCGCTGCTCGCGATCGCCGACATCACCGGCCGGATCTGCGCAGACGCCGACGGTGTACGCGAGAACATCGCCCTGTTCGAGGAGTACTGCGCCGAACGCGGCTGCCTGGACACCCCGCGCGCGTTCGCCTCCGACCATGCCCGCTTCACCTGGTTCCGGCACCCGTCCCGCGATCCCGGCTACGCCGCCTACGACGACACCCGGTCCACCGTCACCGTGATGTCCGGGCTGCCGGGCGCCGGCAAGGACACCTGGGTCCAGCTCCTACCGCGGTGACCAGCCGGTGGTCAGCCTCGACGCGCTGCGCATGCACCTGGGCGTCGGCCCGACCGGCGACCAGGGCGCGGTGCTGGCCGCCGCCCGCGAGCAGGCGCGCGGCCACCTGCGCGCCGGCCGGGACTTCGTCTGGAACGCCACCAACGTCTCCCGGCAGCTGCGCTCGCACTGCATCAACCTGGCCGCCGACTACCACGCCCGGGTGGAGATCGTCTCCGTCGAGGCGTCCCCGAATGCCCTGCGCGAGCGCAACACCACCCGCGCGCAGCCGGTACCCGAGGCGGTCACCACCCGCCTCGCCAACCGCTGGGAGACCCCGGATCCAACCGAAGCCCACCGCGTCACCTGGGTCGTCACCGGCTAGAGGATGCGTGGCGGGATGTTGCCGGCGGCCTCGATCGCGCGGCGCATCGGCACCGACAGCAGCAACACGAAGCCCACCACGAAGAACACCAGCAGCGAGATGATCGCTATCCGGTAGCTGTCGGTGACCTGGTAGGACAGGCCGAACAGCAGCGGTCCCAGCCAACTGGTGGCGTCCGAGGAGATCTCGTACAGGCCGAAGTACTCGGCTTCCGAACCCTTCGGGATCAGTTGGCTGAACAGTGACCGGGACAGCGCCTGGCTGCCGCCCAGCACGATCCCGATGAGCGCGCCGAGCAGCATGAACTGCAACGGCTGGCCGGCCTGCAGCAGGTACGCCAGGACGAGCACCACGATCCAGACGAGCAGGCTGGCCAGCACCGTCCGCCAGGCGCCGAACCGGCGGGCGATCCGGCCGAGCAGCAACGCCCCGAAGAACGCCAGGAACTGCACCATCAGGATGGTCTCCACCTGCACCGACTGCTCCAGGTTCAGCTCCTTGTCGGCGAAGACCGAGGCCTGCGAGATGACGGTCTGGATGCCGTCGTTGTAGATCAGGTACGCGAGCAGGAAGAACAGCGTGAGCGGGAACGCCCTGAGGTGGCGCAGCGTGCGCCACAGCTGCTTGAACCCGTCGGTGAGCACCGGGCCGTGCGCCGCCCCGGCCACCGGTGGCCGGTTGTGCAGCCGGAGCAGCGGCACCGTCGTCCACGCCGCCCACCACAGGCCGGCCGAGACGATGCTGTACCGGGCGATCTCCGCCTTGTTGTCCTCACCGCCGATCAGCACCGCCACCACGTTGACGGCGAGCAGCAGCCCGCCGCCGATGTAGCCGATCGCCCAGCCGACGCTGGATACCCGGTCGCGTTCGTCCGGCCCGGCGATCTGCGGCAGGAACGAGTGGTAGATGACGTTGGTGGCCCCGTACGCGATGTTGGCGACCACGAACAGCAGCGCGCCGAGCAGGTACCGGGTGCCGGTGAGGAAGAACAGTCCGATGGTGGCCGCGGCGCCCAGATAGGTGAACAGCGCCAGCAGTTGCTTCTTACGGGCCGTCCGGTCGGCGACCGCGCCAACCACCGGCAGGACGAAGACGGTCAGCAGCACCGACAGCGACACCGCGTAGGGGAACAGCGAACCGGCCTTCACCGGGATGCCGAACGGGTGCACGAAGTTGTCGGCGTCGGCCGCCCGTTCGGCGATGTCACCGAGGTAGGGCCCGAGGAACACGGTGACCACCGTGGTCGGGAAGGCCGAGTTGGCCCAGTCGTACATGTACCAGCCCACCCGCTCGCTGCGGGTGGTCAGCGGCTGCACCTGCTCCGGCTCACTGGCGATGGCGGCGGTCACGACGGCCTCTTTCGGTGGGCGGGCGCTTTCGGTCGCGCGGGGGTCGGGGGGTGGCGCGGGCTCGCTGGCGGCATGGGCGTGCCGCGCGGCCGTCAGTCGGGTCGGGGGTCAGTCTGGCCAGAGACCCCGGCGGGTGTACACGTCGCGCAGCACGTCGACGTGATCGGTCATGATGCCATCCACGCCGAGATCCAGTAAGTAGTTCATCGGTCCGGGTTCGTCGATGGTCCACACGTGCACGTGCAGGCCCAACGCGTGCGCCCGGGTGACGAACCGGCGATCCACCACGGTCAGCGGCCCGGCCCGCAGCGGCACCTGCGCGGCCGCCGCGCCGGCTGCCGCCCGCCGCCCGCCGCGCCCGAGCCGCGCCGCCGCCAACAGCCGGGCCACCGCCCGCGGCCCCAGCGACGTCGCCAACTGCGGCCCGAGCAGCGCCCGTACCCGGGCCAGCCGCCGGTCACTGAACGAGGCGACCAGTACCCGGTCCAGTGCCCCGGTGCGGCGGATCACGTCGGCCGCCGGCCCCACCACCCGGTCAGCCTTCACGTCCACGTTGAAACGCACCTGCGGCCATGCGGTGATCAGGTCATCCAGGCGGGGTACCAGCGGCGCACCGCCCTCGCGGATGCTCGCCAGGTCCGCGTAGCGCAGGTCGGCGACTGTGCCGGCGCGGCCGAGTACCCGGTGCAGGGTGGCGTCGTGGATGACCACCGCGACACCGTCGGCGGTCGCGTGGGTGTCGGTTTCCAGATAGCTGTACCCGAGGTCGACGGAGCGCTGAAACGCGCCGATTGTGTTCTCGTCACCGGCGGCCGCCCCGCCCCGGTGCGCGAAGGCCAGCGGCTTCGCGGTACCCGGCGCGGCGTCGCCCAGGAAGGCGTACTGCACGGCGCAGAGTATGCCCTGATCGGCCGTCTGACAGGTGAACCGTGGCCGAGCGGGTGTGCACCGGATGTTGGCGGACAGTTAGGGTGGCCCCCATGCGCGTGCTCGGGATCGACTTCGGCACCTCCAACACGGCGGCGATGCTGCGGATGCCGGACGGGCGGATGCGTCCGCTGCTGTTCGACGGCGCCCCCTGATGCCCACCGCCGTGTACCTGAACGCGGACGGTAACTTCCTGGTGGGCCGGGACGCCGAGCGGCACGCGCGGGTGGACCCGACCCGGTTCGAGCCGAACCCGAAGCGCCGCGTCGACGACGTGACGATGCTCCTGGGCGAGCAGGAGCTGCCGGTCGCTCAGGTGTTCGCCGCGGTGCTCACCCAGGTCGGTGACGAGGCCCGCCGGCAGCTCGGCGGCCAGCCGCAGGAGGTCCGCCTCACCCACCCGGCGCGCTGGGGCGAGCAGCGTCGGCGGATCCTGGTGGAGGCCGCCCGACTCGCCCGGCTGCCCAACCCGCAGCTGATCGTGGAGCCGGTGGCCGCCGCCTCGTACTTCACCGCCGTCCTGCGTACCGCCGTCCCCGAGGGCCGTTGCCTGGCCATCTACGACCTCGGCGGCGGCACCTTCGACGCCACCGTGGTCCGCCGTACCGCCGGTGGCTTCCAGGTGCTCGCCGAGGAGGGCCTGCCCGACGTCGGCGGCCTGGACTTCGACCACGCGATCGTCGAGCACCTCGGCAAGGTCTACGGCGAGGGCAACCCGGACGCGTGGCGCAGCCTGGCCCAGCCGTCCGACGCGAACGAGCGCCGCCTGCGCCGCCTGCTCTACGACGACGTCAAGGCCGCCAAGGAGATGCTGTCCCGGACCACCAGCGCGGACATCCACCTGCCGGCGCTGGAGGTGGACGGGCACCTGACCCGCGAGGAGTTCGACTCGCTGGTCCGCCCGCAGTTGGAGCGCACCGTGGTGTGCCTGGCCCGCTGCCTCAAGGACGCCGGGATCGGCGCCAACGAGCTGGCCGGCATCTTCCTGGTCGGCGGCTCCAGCCGGATTCCGTTGGCCGCGCACCTGATCCACACCGAGCTGGGGCTGCCGCCGACGATCCTGGAGCAGCCGGAGACCGTGGTCGTCGAGGGCGCGCTGTGCATCGGCGCGCCGGCCGCCGCGGGCGCGCCCGCGCCCGCGCACTCCGGGGTGCCGCAGGTCTTCACCCCGCCGCCCCGGCCGCCGCAGCAGCCCGCCCCGGGCTTCCCCCGGCCGGCCCAGAACTGGCCCAACCGCCCCGGCCCGGTGGCCCAACCACTGCGGCCCGCGCCGCAGCCGCCCCGGCCACTGCCGCAGCAGCCGGCTCCGGTGGTCCAGCAGCGTCCGATGCCGATGCCCGCCCCGGTGCCGCAGCGCCCGGTGTCGCCCGGCCGCCCGAGTGGTCCGCAGCCGGTCCCGGTCGCCCAGTCGATGCCGCAGCCCGCCCGTCCGCTCGCGCCACAGCCGGTCCAGCAGCCGCCCCGCCCGCTGGCGCCGCAGCCGGTGCCCGCGTCGCCCCAGGTGATCCGCCCGGTACCCCAGCAGCAGCGCCCGATCCAGCAGGCCCCGGCAGCCCGGCCGCAGCCGGTGCCGCAGTCATCCGCCGGCAACCGCACCGGCCTGCTCATCGGTCTGATCGTGACGGCCGCGGTGCTGCTGATCGTGCTGCTGATCGCGGCAGTCGCCTGACCCACTCCGGGCATGGTTGCGCGCGTTCGTGCAGTGGCTACGCGGCTGGGCCCCACCAGCGGGCCAGGGCGCTGGTCGCCGGGTCGTCGGAGGCGAGCAGCAGGCTCCACGGATCGCCGTCCCCGCCGCCGTCCAGGCCCGCGTAACTGAGCAGGTCGTCCGGGCTGCCCGGGCCGGTGCCCGCGGTGAAGTCCGGCAACTGCGCCGGATCCGGCTGACCGAGCAGGTCCGGGTCGGCCCAGGGGAACCCGTCCACCGGCTCCGGCGGCTCGCCGCCCAGGTCGAGTACGGCCGGGAACTCGTCGGCGTGCCAGCTCCCGTCGTGGTCCCCGGCGTTGTCCAGGCCGGCCCCGAAGCTGGTGGCACTCTCCTCGGGGTCGAAGGCGTCGCCCGGGTCGGCGTCGCCGTCGCCACTGTCGCCAGATCCGCCGTCGCCAGCCGAATCGGCGCTGCCCCCGTCGTCACCCACCGCATCGTCAGTCGGTTGGTGGTCCTCGGGCGTGTCCGCGTGGTCCGGCGCGGACGCGTGCTCGCCGTCCGTGGACGCGTCGGAACCTTCGTGGCTACCTGCACCGGCGGCCGGTCCGTCGGCCGCCTCAGCGTCCGGATCGTGGCCGTTCGCCCCGTCTCCAGCGACCCCGCTCGGGCCGGCCGCGTCCGGCCCCGCGTCGTCCGGCCCCGCCGGTTCCGCGGCGTCTGCACCGTCCGCCTCGTCTGCGGGCAGGTCGCCGGTGGGCACCCCCTCGTCGGGCACGTCGCCGGGCGGCGCCTCGCCGGCGGGCGAGCCCCCGTCGGGCACGTCGTCCGGGGGCGCCGACTCCTCGGGGATGTCGGCGTCACCGGCCGGGTCGGCGGCGCTGCCCGTGTCGTCGAGGTCGGCCGGGTCGTAGGACGGTACCGGCGCGGTGTCGTCGAAGTCGTCCGCGCCGTCGCCACTCAGGTCGTGGGTCGGCAGCTCCTCGGAGCCGGGCGGATCGGCGTGCGGATCCTCTCCGGGCCAGCCGTCGTCGTGGTCCATCGCGTCATCCCCGCACGTCGGCCGGGCCGGCCGGGACCAGCGGGGCGATCTTCTGGACCACCTCGTCCACCGACTTCAACCGGACCATCAGCGAGTCCCGGCTGGCCTGCAGCGCCGCCTTCTTCTTCGCCCGGGACTGCTTGTCCTCGGCCAGCGCCTTGTCGATGTCGGCGATGTGCCCGTCGAGCTGGCGCAGCCGGCGCTCGATGGCGTCGTCCAGGGCCAGCGTCAGCGCGTACTGCAGGTCGGTGAAGCGGTTGGCGACCTCGTCGGAGAGCGCCGCGCGGGCCTCGCCGAGCACCTCCCGCAGCCACGTGCGCTGCTGCACCTTGTCGGTCATGCTCTTGCGCTTCCATACCATGAACGCGCCGGCCGCGAGCCCCAGGCCGATGCCGACGACGGGGAGCACCAGCCCGGCGCCGGCGATCCCGGCCAGGCCGAGCGCGCTTGCGCCGGTGGCCGCGTACCGGCCGGCCGCCACCGCCATGCTCGCCGAGCACATCACCACGATGGCGTTGTCCCCGCCGCCCTTCTCCCGGCGCGGCTTGGAACCGAGCGCGTGGCGCAGTTGGGCGTTCAGCCGGCGCAGCACGAACTGCAGCTCGTGCGGGGTGAAGATCTGGGCCAGTACCCGCTCGCCGACCTGGCGGAAACGCCACTCCAGGTCCTGCGACAGGCGTACCGACAGCGCCTGCAGCGCCCGGTCCACCTCCTCCGGCATCTGCTTGAGCTCGGCGCCGCTGCCCTTCTCGATCCGGTTGAGGAAGGACTCCTGCAACTCGCCGACGTACGTGCGCAGCCGGGCGGTGGCCTCCACCCGGGCCCGTTGCGTCTCGGTGGACAGCGCGAGCTGCCACTGCCGGGACTCGGTGCGCTTGCGGGCGGCGACCTTGCTGCGCTCCTCGCGGGCCCGGTCGGCGGCGCCCGGATCCGGGTCGGTGGCGGCCATCCGCGCGGACAGCTCCTCGGCCATCCGGACGAACTCGCTGCGCACCGCGCGCAGCACGTTCGCCTCGATCATCAGGTGGCCCTTGCCGGCCAGGTCGATCAGGGCGTGCTGGAGTTCGCCGATCCGCGACTCCTTGACGAGCTCATCCGCGGCTGCCGGTACCGTCAACGCCAGCTCCGCGAGCCGGGCGGAGACCGGGAACCAGGGCGCCTTCGCGAACCGCGGCGCGTGCGCCGTCAGCTGCCCGATGTTGTCCTCGAGGATGGTCCGCCAGCCGGGGTACGCGTCCACTTTGGTCAGTGCGAAGATCACGAAGTTGACCCGCTTGCTGGCCTCGATGAGGAAGTTCAGCTCCGGCCGGGAGAACGGCGAGGAGGCGTCCACCACGAACAGCAGCGCCGTGCACCGGGACACCGCGTCCATCGCGATCTCGACGTGCAGCGAGTCCAGCCCGCCGACGCCGGGGGTGTCCACCAGGCTCAGGTACTTCAGCACCGGAGCCGGGTAGGTGACCTCGATCCGGCGCGGCGGCCGGACCCCCTCCGGCAGCCGGCCCAGCACCGTGCCCCAGTCGCGCAGCTCGGCCGGGTTCAGCTCGATCGGGTCCTCCCGGCCGGGCACGTACGCCCGGGCCACCGAGTGCTCGCCGTGGCTGAACTCCAGGAACGACGAGGTGGCCACGGCGGCGTCGACCGGCGACAGGTTCGGCACCCCGATCAGCGCGTTGACCAGCGACGACTTGCCCCGCTTGGTCTCCCCGACGACGGCGAACCCGGGCCGGCGCAGCTCCCGGCGGCGCAGCTGGTCGAGGTCCGCGGCAGCGTCCGGGTCGGACTTGCGCAGGAACCCCAGGTTGGCGTCGACCGCCTGCTTGACCAGCTTGGTGGCGGCCGCGTCACGCGCGGCTGCCTCCTTCGCCGGATTGCCAGCCGGCCGGCTGGCGCGCTTTCGGCGCGGTCATGATCGCCTGCCCTGGCGCCGGCTGGTACACGGTGACCGACGGCGGGCGCAGCAGCACCCCACGGTCGGCGTAGCCGGGCGCGGCCACCACGGCGATCGTGCCGACCAGGTGCTCCTCGGTGGTGGGCGCGGCGCCCTCGGCGGCGTGTACCGACGGGTCGAAGCGCTCGCCCACCGGCCGTACCGGCAGCACCCCGACGCTGGCCAGGTCCCGGTCCAGCCGCTCGGCCAGCGCCGCGCTGGTCAGCCGGTCGCGCAGGTACAGGCTGGTGGCGATCAGCACCGCCCGGTCGGCGCTGTCGCCGGGGCCGGCCGACCTGCGCGCCCGGTTGGGCCCGGTCCAGCAGCACCAGCGTCACGCCGCCGGCCAGCACCGCGGCCACCAACGTGACCAGGGCCGCGAGCAGGTCACCGGCGATGAGCTGGACGACGAGCGCGGCTGCCGCGCCCACCACCGCGGTCGCGGCGACGGCGATCATCCGGTTGGGGTTTGCCGACATCGGTACGCCTTTCCTGGCTGACGGGGGAGAGGGGGGCAGTTTCAGCGCAGTGTGCCCTGGGCACGCACGTGCTGGGAGAGCAGGAAGAAGCCCCGGTGCGCGACCAGCGCCACCCGGGACTGTGCGGGGCTGGCTCCGGCGACCGCGTACGCGCGCCACCGGTTCGCCGCGTGCAACGCCGCCTTGTTCAACTCGTCGAGGCCGGCGGCCGGCAGGTTCAGGATGAACTTGGCGTCATTGGACAGCGCCAGCCGGGTCAACTCGCCCTCCATCTCGTCGGGCAGGTCGACCGCGCCGGTACTGACCAACTGCGCCACCTCCAGCAGCCGCAGCCGGTGCGCGTCGGGCTGCTGCAGTACCCGTTCGATGCCGTCGCGCAGCACCTCCCGGTCCGCCGGCCGCTGCGCGTGGCTGGCGATCTTCTCCAGACTGGACAACGCCCAGCCGGCCTTGATCGCGTCGCTGCGCCAGCGGAACACGTTGTCCAGCGCGTAACGCAGCCGGGGGAAGCCGGACGAGTTGTGCAGCAACCGGATCAGCTCGCCGGTGGCCAGTTGCGGGTTCGCCCCGAGCTGCGCCATCGCGTAGCCGATGCCGTACAGGTCGAGCAGCCGCAGCAGCCGCTCCCGGGCTTCCCGGGGCACCCCGCACTCGCGGGTGGTGAACAGGTCGACGCTGGCCATCAGCACCGTCCGGTCGGCTACCGGCAGGGTGGCCAGCGAGCGCAGCGCCTCGCAGTCGCTGGCGGTCAGCCGGCCGGCCTCGGTCGTCTCGGCCAGCAGCCCGACCACCGGCACCACGTCGGAGACCACCCGGCGCATCACGTCGGCCTGGTCGCTGGCGAGCGGCCCGGCGATCGGCCACGGGTCCGCGGACCCGCCGACCAGCTTGTCGACCTTGTTGAACAGGCCGAGCGAGTTGATCGGGTTGCTGGACAGCCGGGCCGAGATGGACCGGAACGCCTCCAGCGCGGCCACGTCGTCGGAGCGCACCGACTGGGTGAACACGTAGATGATGGCCTCGGCGCCGGACAGCGCGCCCACCGACTCCTCGTCGATGTCCTCGTCGATCGGCGCCTCGTTGAACAGGAACCGCCGGGCCCCGGCGCTGACCGACGTGTTGGCGCTGGCCAGACCGGGGGTGTCGACGACCATCAGGTCACGCAGGTGGTTGGAGGTCAACGCCACGTCGACGTAGGAGATCTCGCTGCGAGGCACGCCGAGGCGTTGCGGGATCATCCCGGACTCGTCCAGTGGCAGGCTCAGCCGGGTGCCGTCCTTGCGGACCACGTCCACCCGGTCGGCCGGCCCGTACCGGAACTGGGTGACCAGTCGGGTGCACTCGCCGACCTCGGTGGGCGCCACCCGCCGGCCGATGAGCGCGTTGACCAGCGTCGACTTGCCAGCCTTGAGGCGTCCTGCGATCGCGATGCGCAGCGGCTCACCGAGCCGTCGGCGCACGTCGAGGACCTGTGCCTGGGTCGTGCCACCCAGGCGGGGGCCGACCTCCTGGCAGAGGCCGGCCACCCGTGAGCTCAGTGGTCCCGGAGCCATCCGGTCAGCTCGTGGCGTACGGGTTGGCGCCCGTGTAGTGCTGGTCGGTCACGTCGGCGAGCGGGTTGGTCTGCGGGTCCTCGTAGTGCACGGTGTCGAAGGTGCCGTCACCGTCGCTGTCCACCGCGGTGGCGTCCGGGTCGCCGTCGAAGTCCGTGTCGACCTGCGCGTAGTCGGCGCGGCCGTCGAAGTCGGTGTCCGCGGCGACGGCGTCGACCAGTCCGTCGTGGTTGCGGTCGGTCTCGACGATGTCGACCTTGCCGTCGTGGTTCTGGTCGCCCTCGACCAGGTCCACCTTGCCGTCGTTGTTGGTGTCGACGGACAGGGTGTCAAGTTCGTGACCGCTGCCGAAGCTGTGCGTGTACGCGGCGTCCGCGTCGCCGTCACCGTCAGTGTCGAGCAGCACCTCGTCGGCGTACCCGTCGTGGTTGGTGTCGACCAGCTCCTCCGCGCCGCCGCCGCTGTACTCCGCGATGATGGTGTCGTCGGAGCCGCTGTCGTCGAAGCCGCCACCGGTGTCGCTCGGGTCGTACTCGCTCATAATGGTCCCTCCGGGGTGCCTGTGCTCTCTGGATTCGCGGTAGCCCGCGGTGCGCTCCACACTACGAATATCCTGCCGGCGCAGGATCCCATGTTCGTGCCACCTGGACACGGCCAGGGGGCTGGGATTGCGCGTCGGCCCTGCCGCAGAGAGGACCGCCCGCGTGCCCGAGGACGTGGACACGGTGCACCGTAGCGCGCTGGAAGCGCTGGCCCGGCCCGGCCTGGTGGTCCTGACAGGGCCGCCCGGCATCGGCCGCAGCACCGCACTGACCAGGGTGGCCGCCGCCTTCGCCGGCCCGGTGTTCACCGGCGGCGGACTGGCGATGCTGCGCACGGTGCCCGGCTTCGCGCTCTCCCACGCGCTACGGGTCCGGCTGCCCACCCACGACCTGGCGCTGCTTGCCGAGGCGGTGCGCTCCCGGGTACACGGTGGGCTGCTGGTCCTGGACGACCTGCACTGGGCGGATCCGGCGACGCTGGCCGCGCTGCCGGCGATCGCCGAGCACTGTCGGGTTCTGGTCGCACTGCGCACCCCGCACGCGGCGGACACCTCGGCGCTGCGCCGCCCCGAGGGCGCGGCGGCGACCTGGCTGACCGTGCCGCCACTGGCCGACGAGCCGGCCGCCGCCCTGGTCCGGCAGGTCGCGCCGGCGCTGCCGGCGGCCGCCGTGGCCGCCGTGCTGCGCCGGGCCGGCGGCAGTCCGCTGGCCCTGCGTTCCCTCGCCCAACAGGCCGGAAGTCGGATCACCCGGAATAAGATTGATGTCGTCGAATCGGACAGTTCGTCCGACATGGCCCCCGCCGACGTGCGCGAAGGTGTCCCGGTGATCGGTACCACCATGCTGGCCCATGCCGTCGCCACGGCGCTGGCGGAGCTCACCCGACCAGCCCGGACCGCGATGGCGGCGCTGGGTCTGCTGGGTCGCCCCGCCGACCCGCCCTGCTCGGCGCCGGGCTCGCCGAGTTGACCACGGCCGGCCTGGCGACCGTGGACGGGGACCTGGCCCGGCCCGTCTCGCCGTACGTCGCCGAGGTCGCCGCCGGTCTACTGTCGGCCACCGAGCGCGCCGCCCTGCACCGCCACCTCGCGGAACTCGTGCCGGCCCGGGAGTCGGCCCGGCACCTGGCCGCCGCCGGTGAGGGCGGGGCCGCGTACCGGCGGGCGGTGGACGCGGCCGGCCGCGCCGGCACCGCCGGGGAGCGCGCCGAGCTGTATGCGCTCGCCTGCGAACTGCCCGGCGTGGAGCCGGAGCCCTCGGTACGCCTGCGCGCCGCCCAGGTCTGCCTCGCCGTCGGCTGGCCGCAGACCTGCCTGCGGGTACTCGGCCGGCTGGCCGGCGCGCCGGCCGCGGTGCTGCGCGGTGAGGCGCTGGTGCAGATGGCCGACGCGGCCGGCGCGGCGCAGGCGGTCCACGACGTGCCCGACGACGTGCCCGCCGACCTGCTGGCCGCCCGGGACCGGCTGCGGCTGCTGGCCCTGCTCGCCGACGACCCGGCCCGCTGCGCTGGCCGCCGCGCACGGACCTGGACCCGGACGGGTCGCTGCCGCGCCGGGCCTGGCGCGCGGCGGTGGCTGCCGTGCACGCCGCCGCGCGTACCCCCGACTGGGAACGTGGCCTGGCCGGCGCGGCGCAGGCGGCCGGCGCGGCCGGTGACGTGTTGACCGCCCGCTGGTCGGCGTGGCTGCTGGTGGAGACGATGGCCGGCGACGGCCGGCTGACCGAGGCGGCGCTGGCCGCGCAGTCGGCCGCCGCGGCCTGCGCCACCGACCTGGCCTACTCCTGGCAGACCCGGTTCCTCGCGGCCCGGCTGTGGTGCCTGGCCCTGCACGGCATCGCCCAGGACGAGGTGTTGACCCGGGCCGGTGAACTCACCGACCGCACCCTGCCGGCGCTGGCCCGCGGCTACGCGGTGGCCGCCGCCGGCCTCGTCGAGGCGGACGGCGGCCTGCTCGCCGCGGCCCGCGCCCGGCTCTCCCGGGTCGGCCGGGTACCCGCGTCGGTGGCGGCGCTGCTGGACTGGGTGCACCGGGAAGCGGCCTGGCTGGACGGCCAGCCGGAGCAGGCGACCGCCGCGGCGTCCGGCTCGGGCGCCCCGCTGGTGGTCGGCCTGCGCGGGATCACCCACGGTGGGCCGCCTACGACGCCGGCCTACCCGTTCCGGCGACCGCGCCGCAGAGCCAACTCGCCGTGGACGGCCTGGGCCCGGTCCGGCAGACGCTGGCGGCCTGGGACTCCGCCGGGGTCGCCGACTTCGACGTGGCCGCGGCGGCCTGGCACGACCTGGCCCGCCGCGAGGAGGTGCGCTGCCTGCTCGCGCACGGCCTGCGGGAGACCGATCCACAGCTCGCTGTCCCGCCGTTGCTGCGCGCCGAGGCCCTGGCGTCCTCCACCGGACTGGTGGTCCTGCTCGGCCGCACGCACCGGGCGCTGCGCCGGCACTCCGTACGCCGTGACGTGCGCGGACCGCGAGCCGGCGAGGACCTCACCGAACGTGAACGCAGCGTGCTGGCGCTGGTCGCACGGGGCGAACCGACGCGCCGTATCGCTGGACAGCTAGGTATCTCACGCGAGACAGTCGAGACGCACATCCGCTCCGGCATGCGCAAACTCGGTGCGCGCACGCGGACGGAGGCAGCGGCTCTCGCCCTGGAGGTGCGCGTATGACCGTAACGCCGCGTTACGTGGTGTCCACCACATCAGAGGCGAGTTCGGCCCTGCGCCGGCTGGTGCGGGCCGGCTGGCGGACCCGGGAGGGGTTCGCGCTGCCGGACCTGCACTGGGACGTCAGCAACGCCCGCCTGGTGCTCTACGGCCGGGTGTTCGATCTGGACACCGCACAGCTCGCGGTGCACGCCGCCGCCCGGGGCGCCGGGAGTGGTGGCGATCGCCGACGACGCCACCGACGTGGGTCGGGCGCTGCTGGACGACCTGCGCCGGCTCGGGCCGGTGGCCCGGGACGCGGAGCTGGACGCGCCGACGCAGCAGCCGGTGACCGAGGCGGTTCCGGCCGGCGGCCCGTCCCTGCTGCCCGAACAGCGGGCGCTGCTGGACCGCCTCGCCAACGGGGAGACGATCGCCGCCGCAGCCGCCGCCGAGTACCTTTCGCTGCGGACCGCGAACCGCCGCATCGCCCAGGCCCGCGACGCGCTGGGCGTGCGCACCACCCGCGAGGCGGTGCTTACCTACCTGCGCCAGCGCCGGCCGACCAGCTAGCGCAGCAACCGCCCCACGGACAGGGTCGTCCGCCTCGTCCACAGTGATCTGCTCCCTTCACCGGCAACCCCGCCGGCGTACCGGTCCGCGCCTCGTGTATATGTTGATTCACGACACGTAGCGCGGCAACGTATGAAGGAGTGGTCGCCGATGGACGCCCTCGACATCGCCCGGTGGCAGTTCGGCGTCACCACCGTCTACCACTTCCTCTTCGTACCGTTGACCATCGGCCTGTCCGCGCTCGTCGCCGGCTTCCAGACCGCCTGGGTACGCACCGGCCACGAACGCTGGCTCAAGCTCACCAAGTTCTACGGCAAGCTGTTCCTCATCAACATCGCCATGGGCGTGGTCACCGGCATCGTGCAGGAGTTCCAGTTCGGCATGAACTGGTCGGCGTACTCCCGCTTCGTCGGCGACATCTTCGGCGCGCCGCTGGCCATCGAGGCGCTGCTCGCCTTCTTCCTGGAGTCCACCTTCATCGGACTGTGGATCTTCGGCTGGGACCGGCTGCCCAAACGCGTCCACCTCGCCTGCATCTGGCTGGTCGCCCTCGGCACCCAGCTGTCCGCGTACTTCATCCTGGCCGCGAACTCGTGGATGCAGCACCCCGTCGGCTACCGCTTCGACGCCGACCGGGGCCGCGCCGAACTGACCGACTTCCCGGCCGTCCTCACCAACAAGGTCGCCGTGGTCACCTACCCGCACACCATCGCCGGCGCGTTCCTCACCGCCGGCGCACTGGTCCTCGCGGTCGCCCTGTGGCATACCGTCCGCCACCCGGAACCCGGCCCGGACCGCACCGCCTTCCGCACCGCCATCAAGGTCGGCGCGTGGACCACCCTGGTCGCCGCCGCCGCGCTCGCCTACACCGGGGACGCCCAAGGCAAGATCATGACCGAGGTGCAGCCGATGAAGATGGCCGCCGCCGAAGCCCTCTACGACACCGCGCAGCCCGCCCCCTTCTCCGCCTTCACCGTCGGCACCCTGGACGGCCGCAAGCCGATCTACTCCCTGGACGTCCCCGGCCTGCTCTCCTTCCTGGCCACCGGGCACTTCAACGCCAAAGTCGAAGGCATCAACGACCTGCAGGCCCAGTACGAGCAGACCTACGGCCCCGGCGACTACAAACCGGCCATCCCCGTCACCTACTGGACTTTCCGGCTGATGGTCGGCGTCGGCATGCTCGCCGCCCTCGGCGCGCTGTGGGCGCTGTGGGCGCTACGCGGCGGCCGTACCCCCGGCGACCGGCCCGGCCGCGCCAGCCGCTGGCTGCTGCGCGGCACGGTGATCCTGCCGCTACTGCCCCTGGCCGCCAACTCGTTCGGCTGGATCTTCACCGAGATGGGCCGGCAGCCGTGGATCGTCTTCGGCCAACTACGCACCGCCGACGCCGTCTCCCCGACCGTCTCCACCGCCGAGGTGGTCACCTCCTTCGCCACCTTCACCCTGCTCTACGGCGTGCTCGCGGTCGTCGAGGTGGGCCTGCTGCTGCGCTACATCCGGGCCGGCCTACCCGACGTGACCCCGCCACCACCGGTCCCCGACGACGCCGACACCCCACTGGCCTTCGCCTACTGACCCGGGAGGCACGACATGCACCTGCACGACGCGTGGTTCGTACTCATCGCGGTGCTCTGGACCGGGTACTTCATCCTGGAGGGGTTCGACTTCGGGGTGGGCATGCTGCTGCCGGTCCTGGGCCGCGACGAACGCGAGCGGCGGCTGCTGATCAACACCATCGGACCGGTCTGGGACGGCAACGAGGTGTGGGTGCTCACCGCGGCCGGGGCCACCTTCGCGGCCTTCCCCGAGTGGTACGCCACCCTGTTCTCCGGCTTCTACCTGCCGCTGCTGCTGATCCTGGTGGCGCTGATCCTGCGCGGCGTCGCCTTCGAGTACCGGGGCAAGCGCACCGACGCCCGCTGGCGACGCCGCTTCGACGTGTGCATCGTGGTCGGCTCGGCGGTGCCCGCGCTGCTGTGGGGCGTCGCCTTCGGCAACATCGTGCGCGGCGTGCCACTGGACGCCGACTCCGAGTTCGTCGGCACCGTCCTCGACCTGCTCAACCCGTACGCCCTGCTCGCCGGCCTGGTCACGCTGACGCTCTTCGCCACCCACGGCGCGGTCTTCCTGGCCCTCAAGACGCTGGGCGAAGTCCGCGAGCGGGCCCGGCTGCTGGCCGGCCGGCTCGGACTGCTCGCCGCCGTGCTGGCGGTGGTGTTCCTGGCCTGGACGGCCGGCCTGCGGCACAGCCCGGCATCCCTGGTGCTCTCCGTGCTCGCCGCGCGTCAGCCTGCTCGCCGGGCTGGTGGCCAACCGGGCCGGTCGGGAGGGCTGGTCGTTCCTGGGTACCGCGGCCGCCATCGGGTTGCGTGGCCGCACTGTTCAGCGCCTCTACCCGGACGTCATGCCGACGACGCTCGCCGACGGTGTCGGCCTGACTGTGCGCAACGCCTCGGCCACCCCGTACACGCTGAAGATCATGACTGTGGTGGCCGGCGTCTTCACCCCGCTGGTGCTGCTCTACCAGGGGTGGACCTACTGGGTGTTCCGCCGCCGCCTGGGCGTGCAGCACATCCCGGACTGACGCCCCCTCCCCGCCCGGCTCCCGTTGGCCCGGGCGGGGGAGCGGGGTCAGTTGCCGGTACCCAACTCGGCGAGCCGGGCCTCCACCTCAGCCAACTCGGCCCGCAACTTCTCGGCCTGGCCGCGGGCCAACTCTCGCTCACTGGTGATGATCTGCTCGACCGCCTCGTGCACGCCCGGCACGTCGAGCAGGCCGACGAACTTCAACGCCTCCGCCGGCTTGATGACATACGGCTTGGCCAGCGCCCGGCTGCCCTGAGTTGCGCCCACCGTCCACTCGCCGTCGGCGTACGCCAGGGTCACCGTCAGTCCGGCCGGCCCCTTGGGCTTGGCCGGCCGCGCCGCCCGACGAGCCGGCGCCGCCGGGGCTCCGGCAGTCGTGCCACGGTGTCCACGCTCTGCTTCTCCTGTCGCTTCCGGTCGGATCCGGCGGTCTTGCGGAATGGGGCAGCGGAGTCGGTGTCCGCCCGGGGCACCGGCACCGGCGCCACCGGCTCGGCCACCGGCGCCGGCTCGCTGGCAGCCACCGGCTGCTGCGCGACCACCCGCCCGGCGCCGCAGCGTCGTCGTCGGAGGAGGGTACAGCGGCCGGGCGGCGACGCGGCGTGGCCGGCGCCCGCGGCGGGATCGTCACCTCCGCCGGGCTGAACGGCAATTCGTCGCGGCCGAACCGGACCACCACGAAGTCGTCCACGTCAGCCGGGTCCGCGAGCCGGACCACCTGCCCTGCCTGCCCGGCGATCTGCCCGGCGGCCGTAGTGAAGACACTTTCGGCGCCGCCCCGCGGCGAGCGCCTCCCGGACCGTCTGGACGTCGCCCGTGGACAGTCCTGCTGCGCCGGCCATCTCGCCTCCCACTGCCGCTGGTCGCGACCCGCGATCCGAACACCTGTCTGACACCTGCTTTCTATCAGGTCGCTCCGACAGGATCCGCCGCGCGGCCCGCGTGTCGGCGGACCACGCGGTCGGTACGGCTTGACGGGCGTCTGCGCTGTCCGATCGTCTATTGCGCGCGACCCGGCGGGCGCGATGACAACGTTGCTGGGGGAGGTGGTAAACCGTGTCAGATTCACACCCCGGACACGGGGCCGCTTCGCTGTGCTCGCCTCAGCACCATCGCTGCTGGCCGGGCTGCTGGCGATGACGCTCGGCGGAGCCTGGCGGGACCGCACCGACAGCGAAGCCGCCGTCCGCCTGGAACGGCAGGGCATCGCCTACCTGCATCCACTCACCACGCTGGTCGGCCAACTCGTCCAGACCCAGACCGCGGCCGTGCGCGGCGAGCAGATCGACATCACCCAGCTGCGCAAAGCCATCGGTGGGGTGTACGCCGTGAACGGCGCCAACGGCGCTGCCCTCGGCGCCAACCAGCGCTTCCGTGACCTCAACACCGAGATCGAGGCGGCCATCGCCGGGCCGGGGGAGGGCAAGCCGCAACTGACACCGGCGCAACAGATGGCGTCCTGGAGCGCGGCGGTGGCGCTCGCCGTCAAGCTCGTCCAGGCGATCGGCGAGAGCTCCGGCATCAGCTTCGACCCACACGTCGACGCCTTCTACCTCGCCCAGGCCGTCACCCTCTACCTGCCCGACGCCATGATGCAGGCCGGCCGCGCCACCGATCTGGCCACCCTGGCCAACAGCCAACGCCTCACCGGCGACAACGCGGTCCGCGCCGGGGTCGCCCGGTATGCCGTGTCCGCCGACGCGGAAGCCACCACCGACGGACTCAACCGCAGTGTCGGCAGCACCGACAACCGCCAACTCGGGTCGAAGGTCACTCCACCGCTGGTGGCGTTCCGCGCCGCGGTCACCGGCTTCACCCCGCCGACCGCGGTCGCGCAGCCGGACTCGGTGACCGCCGCCCAGCTGCGCGACGGCGCGAAGGCCATCTTCACCACCGCCCTGCCCCTGACCCACCTGCTGCTGGGCCAGCTCGGCGAATTGATGACCGCTCGGGCCACCGAGCTTTCCGGCACCCGGCGCAACCAGTTGACCGCCGCCGCCGTCGCCGGCCTCGCCGTCCTGCTGGCGGTCATCGCCATCGCCTGGCGGCGGCGCACCGGCAAGCTGACCACCGGCGCCCCGCCGACCAGCACTCCGCCCGCCGCCACCTCCTCCTCCGCCTCCTCCCGGCACTCCCGCCAGCCGGCACTGTCCGGCAGCGCACCAGCCGGCAGCGCACCATCCGGCAGCTCCGGAGCCCGCTGATGCGCATCCGGCTCGGCATCCGGCAGAAACTGGCCGCGCTGGCCGTCCTGCCGACCCTTGCCGTGCTGCTCGCAGCGACCCCGTACGCGGCGGAGCGGGTCGGCGACGCCCGGCTGGCCGCCGCGACGGTGGACGCCGCCGACACCTCCCGCCTGGTCGGCGGCCTGATCCAGGACCTCCAGCAGGAACGCCTGATCACCCTCGCCTACCTGACCTCCGACACGATCGACCGGTCGGCCCTGGCGGTGGCGGTGGCCCGCTCGCACTCCGACACCGACCTGCTCTCCACCGGCTCCGGCACAGCCGCCATCATCGACCGCGCCGAACGCGCCACTGACCAGCCTCAACGCCTTCCGGGCCCTGGTCGTGGAGCGTGCGCGTCGTCGCCGCAGAGCCGTCTACACCGGATTCGAACGGGCGATCGCGGCGCTCATCACCGAGCTGCGGCTGACCGTGGTCGGCGGCGTGGACGCCGACGGGGTACGCCAACTCCAGGCAGTCGACCAGCTGCTACGGGTCAACGAGCAGGCCGCGGCGCTCGGCGCCAGCCTGGTCGCGGCGGCCGGTGACCCGCGCTTCCCGGCCGGCCAGGTCACCGCCGAATTCGCGCTACCGTGCAACAGTCCACCGAGGAGCTCGCCCAGGTGCTGGATGCCAGCCAGGCCACCCAGTTGCAGCCGTCGAGCGGGGCGACGCGGCGACCCACATCGGGCAGCTGGCGAACTCCGTCGCCCGGATCCCCACGGGATCCGGCGATCAGCGTCGCCGACGCGCTCGCCGGGGCCGTCTCGTACGCCACGGTGCGGCAGTTCGTCCAGGACCGGATCATCCGGGACGTCACCGTCGCCGCCAACCGGCGCGCCGCGCAAGCCTGGCGGGTCGCCGTCGCGGTGGGCGCTGGCCGGCCTGGTCTTCATGGTGCTCGCCTTCACCCTGTCCCGGCTCATCTCCGCCTCGGTGGCGCGCCCGCTGCGCCAGCTCACCGTGGCCGCCACCGAGGTCGCCGCGCTGACCGAGCGGCGGCTGGTCGGCATGGCCGACTCCGAGGAGTCCGGGGAGCACCGCCGACGAACCGCTGCTGCTCACCGAGGTGGCCATCAACAGCCCGGACGAGATCGGCGCAGCTGGCCGCCGCCTTCAACCGGGTCCGCAGCACCTCCATCGCCATGGTGGAGCAGCAGGCCACCTCCCGGCGCAACATCGCGGTGATGTTCGCCAACATCGCCCGGCGTACCCAGAACCTGGTCGGCCGGCAGCGCACCCAGGTACGCAGCCTGCGCGGCTACGTCACGGAACCGCGGGCGGTGGAGCAGCTCGCCCGGCTGGACCAGCAGCGGCCTGCAGTTGCGGCGCACCGCCGACAGCCTGCTGGTGCGTCTCCGGGATCGTCGACCAGGGCGCCGGCGGCTCGCCCGCGCTGCTCGTCGACGTGATCGCCGGGGTCTGCGCGGACCTCGGGCCGGAGGCCGTCGTCCAGGCCGCGGCGATCGCCCCGGTCGCGGTCACCGCCGGCTTCGTCGACGACCTGCGCCTGGTCCTCGCCGAACTGGTGGCGAACGCGGTGGAGTTCTCGCCGCCCGGCTCGCCGGTGCAGGTCGCCGCCGAACTGCGCGGCCAGGTGGTGGTCATCGCGATCGTGGACCATGGTCTCGGCCTCACCCAGGCCCGGGTGGACGAGGAGAACGGTCGGCTGGTCGAACGCGAGCGGTTGGACGTGGTACCCACCAGCGTGCTCGGCCTCTTCGTGGTCGGCCGGCTGGCCCGCCGGCACGAGCTGTCGGTACGCCTGCAGCACACCCAGGGCGGCGGGATCACCGCGCTGGTGGCCGTCCCGATCGTCGCTGCTCGGCCCGCCGTCACTGGTCGACGTGGTCCGCCGGCTCGGAGCCGTCGCCGGCCGCCCAGTTGGCCGCCCGCTTCGGTGACTTCGGCTGGTTCGCCGGTCAGGAGCGCACCGCCGAGTTGCCGCCGGTCTCGGCGTGGCCGCCGGTGGCCGCCACCGTGACCTCGGCGGGCCCGGTCCCCACCGCGGCGCCGCGGAACTGCCGCTGGTACCGGCGCCCGCGACCCGGCCGCTGCCCGGCCCCCGGGTACCCGAATACCCGCAGCAGCAGCCGGTGCCGGCCGGCAGCCGCCCGGACACCCTCTCCGCCGTCGTCAACGCCCGGCCGGTACCGCCGGCCCGGATCGCGGAGAGCCTTGCCACCGGACCGCCGCCGCGCGCCGCGCGGTTGGCGGCCGGCCCCGGCGTCGGGAGCCGGGGGAGCGGCGGGTGGCAACGGGTCCACTGTGGAGGAGAGCCGGGCCGGCCTGACCCGCCGCCGCCCCGGGCACCACCTGGCGGACGGGCTGCGGGCTCGCCGCCGCGCCGACGTCGACCCAACCGGCAGCCCGCGCCTCGGCGCGTGACCCGGAGGCTGAGCGGGCCCAGTTGAACAGCCTGTTCGCCGGATTCCAGCGTGGCGAGACCAGTCAGCAACCTCCGGTACCCTCGGAGTTTCCCGTGGAAAGGCCGTCATGACCGTGCACGTTCACCCCGTATCCAGCGACGCCCAGCAGTTCAACTGGCTGCTGCGGCAGTTCGCGATGAACACTCCGGAGGTCATCGACGCGATCGCCGTCTCCTCCGACGGGCTGCTGATCGCCAGGTCGGAGACGGTGGGCCGGTCGGAGGCGGACCGGCTGGCCGCGATCACCTCGGCGGTGATCAGCCTCGCCCAGGGCGCCAGTCAGGTGTACGACTTCGGCGCACCCAACAAGATCATCATCGACCTCGACCGGGGGTACTTCCTGGTCAGCTCGATCAGCGCGGGCGCCATCATGGGCGTCGTCGCGTCCCGGGACGCGAACCTGGGCAACCTGGCCTACGAGATGGCCGTCTTCGCCAACCGCGCCGGTACCGTGCTCAACCCGCAGTTGATCGAAGAGCTCAAGCGCACGGTCGGCCCCTGAGGTGGGTACGCCTCGGCCGTTCAAGCTGGTGGTCGCGGGTGGCTTCGGCGTCGGCAAGACGACCGCGGTCGGGCAGATCTCGGAGATCCCGGTACTGCGTACCGAGGCGGCCATCACCGAGGTGGCCGCCCACATCGACCGCACCGGCCAGGTACCCGACAAGGTGACCACCACGGTCGCGCTCGACTTCGGCCGGATCACCCTGGACTCCGACATCGTGCTGTACCTGTTCGGTACCCCCGGACAGGACCGGTTCGGCTTCATGTGGAAGGAACTGTCCGAGGGCGCGATCGGCGCACTGGTCATCGTGGACACCCGCCGGATGGACGACTGCTACCCGGCGGTCGACTACTTCGAGCAGGCCCGGCTGCCGTTCGTGGTGGCCGTCAACGCGTTCGACGGAGTGAGCCGGCACAGTGTCGAGGACGTGCGTTGGGCGCTCGCCGTCCCGGACGAGGTACCGGTGATCGAGTTCGACGCGCGCGACCGGCACTCCGTCCGTAACGCGCTGATCAGCGTGCTGGAACGGGCGCTGTCGCTGGCTACCGCCCGCTGACCGCCTGCGGTTCCGTCGGCCAGGCGTACACATTCGATAATGAACATTATGTCAACCTGAGTCGCCCTCACCGATCGCAAAGCCCGTTGCGCGCCCGCATCGCCGCTCCTACGCTGCGCGGCTATGACTGACAATCCAGCGCAGAGCATTCGCAGCATCGACGACGTGTACGGCGATGCGTTCGACGACCAGGCGGTTGAGGCGGCGCTGGACGAGAGCCTGTCGCCGCGGGGACTGAACCAGCTGATGTTCGACCTGGTCGCGCAGGCCGGTCTGCCGCCGGGTTCGACCGTGCTGGATGTCGGCGCCCGCGAGGGGTACCACTGCTTCGAGCTGTCGCGTCGCTTCGGGTTCACGGTGCGGGGCGTCGAGCCGGTCCGCCGTCATCTGGACAACGCGGCCCGTGACCTCGCCGCGTTCGCGGTCAAGGAGCCCGAGGCCGCCGCCCGGGTCCGCATCGACGAGGGCGTTGCCGAGAAGCTGACCGATCCCAGCGACTCGGTCGATCTGATCTGGTGCCGGGACGTGCTCGTTCATGTCCAGGATCTGGAGACCGTATTCGGCGAGTTCCGCCGGGTCCTCAAACCCGGTGGACGTGCGCTGATCTTCCAGATGACCGCCACGGACTGGCTCTCCCCGGCGGAGGCGGCGTTCATGTGGCCGCCGGCCGGAATCCACGCCTCCAGCCTCGATCCGCAGCGGTTCGAGGCCGCGATCACCGCAGCCGGACTGAGCATCGTTCAGTGCATTCAGCTGCACGGTGAGACGCGCGAGCGCAGCGAGGAAGATGGCGTCGCCACCAGTTCCAAGCAGTTGGTACGGGTGTCGCGGATGCTGCGTAACCGTGCGGCGTACGAGGAGCGGTTCGGCACCCTCGCGTACGAATACATGCTCACCGACAGCCTGTGGGGCGTGTACCAGATGATCGGCAAGCTGAACCCGCGGATCTACCTGCTGTCCGCTTGAGGGTTCCGCAAAACCCGAAGTCAGCCCTGCCCGGGCTCGTCGGCCAGGTTGGGGCGTAGCCAGCGCTGGACCGTCGGCACGTCCAGTCCGCGCCGGCGCGCGTAGTCGGCGACCTGGTCGGCGCCGAGCCGGCCGACGGTGAAGTACCGCGCCGCTGGATTGGCGAAGATCAGGCCACTCACGGCTGCCGCCGGGGTCATCGCGTACGACTCCGTCAGCCCGAGCCCCAACTCCCCCGCGCCGAGCAGTTCGAACAGCTCCGGCTTGAGGCTGTGGTCGGGGCACGCCGGGTAACCGAGCGCCGGCCGGATGCCCTGGAACCGCTCCGCGTGCAGGTCCGCGATGGCCGGGTCGGCGTCCGGCTCGAACCAGTCCCGCCGGGCCCGCAGGTGGATGTACTCCGCGAACGCCTCGGCCAGCCGGTCAGCCAGCGCCTTGACCATGATCGCCCGGTAGTCGTCCTGGTCGGCCTCGAACTCGGCGGCGAGCTCCTGCGCACCGTGGATGGCGACCGCGAACCCGCCGAGATGGTCGCCGTGCGGCGCGATGTAGTCGGCAAGGCACCGGTTGGCCCGCCCGTCCGGCTTGCGGGTCTGCTGGCGCAACATCGGCAGCCGTACCTGCCCACCATCGCCGACCGCCCCGGAAGCGGCCGGACCTGAGCTGGTCGACCCTGGCGGCGGTCAGCACGATGTCGTCGCCGTCGGAGTGTGCCGGCCAGTAGCCGTAGCAGCCGACCGGCTGCAGTAGCCGCTCGGCGATGATGCGGTCGAGCAGTTCGTTGGCGTCGTCGAACAGTTCGCGGGCCACCGGCTCGGCCAGGATCGCCGGGTAGCGGCCCTTGAGCTGCCAGGCCAGGAAGAGGAACTGCCAGTCGATGAAGTCGCGCAGCTCGGTCAGGTCCGGTCGCAGTACCCGGGCTCCGGTGAAGGTCGGCGTCGGCAGGTCGGCGTAGGGCACCTGTTCGGCGTTGGCGCGTGCCTTCTCCACCGGCAGCAGCGCGGTGGAGGCCCGGTTCGCGTGCTGCTCGCGTAGCCGCGTCTGGTCCTGCGCGTTCTCGACCGCGAACCTCGCCGCCCGCGCCGGGTTGAGCAGGTCGGCGACCACGCCGACCACCCGGGACGCGTCCAGCACGTGCACCGTCGGGTGGCTGTACGCCGGGGCGATCCGCACCGCCGTGTGCTGCCGGGACGTGGTCGCGCCGCCGATCAGCAGCGGCAGGTCCAGGCCACGCCGCTGCATCTCGGCGGCGACCGCGACCATCTCGTCCAGCGACGGCGTGATCAGCCCGGACAGCCCGACCGCCACGGCGCCCTCGGCGAGCGCGGTGTCCAGGATGGTGGCCGCCGGCACCATCACGCCGAGGTCGACCACCCGGTAGTTGTTGCAGCCGAGGACGACGCCGACGATGTTCTTGCCGATGTCGTGCACGTCGCCCTTGACGGTGGCCAGCACGACCGTGCCCGGCCCGGAGCTAGTGTCTCCGGCCGGTGCGGCGGCCTTGTCGGCGGCCAGGTACGGCTCCAGGTACGCCACCGAACGCTTCATCGCCCGCGCGCTCTTCACCACCTGCGGCAGGAACATCTTGCCCGCGCCGAAGAACTCCCCGACGGTACGCATGCCGGCCATCAGCGGGCCTTCGATCACGTCCAGTGGCCGGGGCAGCTGTTGGCGGGCCTCCTCGGTGTCCGCCTCGATGAAGTCGGTGACCCCGTGCACCAGCGCGTACCCGAGCCGCTCCGCGACCGGCGCGTCCCGCCAGGACAGGTCGACCACCCGCCGGGTACCGCCGCCGCGTACCTGCTCGGCGTAGGCCACCAGCCGGTCGGTGGCGTCCGGCCGCCGGTCGAAGAGCACGTCGCTGACCAGCTCCAGCAACTGCGGCGGGATGTCCTGGTAGACGACGAGCTGGCCGGCGTTGACGATGCCCATGTCCAGGCCGGCGCGCACGGCGTGGAGCAGGAACACCGAGTGCATCGCCTCCCGGACGGTGTCGTTGCCGCGGAACGCGAAGGACAGGTTCGAGATACCGCCGCTGGTCCGGACCCCGGGACAGCGCGCCTTGATCAGTGGCAGCGCGTCGATGAACGCCTTCGCGTACCCGTTGTGCTCGGCGATACCGGTCGCCACCGCGAGCACGTTGGCGTCGAAGATGATGTCGGTGGCGGCGAAGCCGTCCCCGGTGAGCAGGTCGTACGCCCGGCCGCAGATGGCCACCTTGCGTGCCGTGGTGTCGGCCTGGCCCTGCTCGTCGAAGGCCATCACCACCACGCCCGCGCCGTGCGCGCGGATGTGCCTGGCCTGCCGCAGGAACTCCCCCTCCCCCTCCTTGAGGCTGATCGAGTTCACCACCGCCTTGCCCTGCACGCAGCGCAGCCCGGCCGCGAGCACACTCCACCGGGAACTGTCGATCATCACGGGGATCCGGGCCACCTCGGGCTCGGTGGCGATCAGGTTGAGGAAGCCGGTCATCGCCTGCTCGCTGTCGAGCAGGTCGGCGTCCATGTTCACGTCCAGCAGGTTGGCTCCGCCGCGGACCTGCTCCAGTGCCACGTCCACCGCGCCCTGCTGGTCGCCTGCCCTCGATGAGGCGGCGGAACCGGGCCGAGCCGGTGACGTTGGTGCGCTCGCCGATCATCACGAAGCCGGTGTCCGGGCCGATCTCGAACGGCTCCAGGCCACTGAACCGGGTCCGCTGCGGCGGCGGCGCGGGCACCCGGGTCGGCGCGCCCCGGACCGCGTCGGCCAGCGCCGCGATGTGCTCCGGAGTCGTACCGCAGCAGCCACCGACCGCGTTGACCAGGCCGGCGTCGGTGAACTCGCGCAGCGCGGCAGCCAACTCCGCCGGGGTCTGGTCGTAGCCGCCGAAGGCGTTGGGCAGCCCCGCGTTGGGGTGGCAGGCGGTGTACCCGCCGGCCAGCCGGGACACCTCAGCTACGTGCGGGCGCATCTCGGCCGCGCCCAGCGAACAGTTCACCCCGACCAGCAGCGGGTCCGCGTGCTCGATGGCCTGCCAGAACGCCGCCACGGTCTGCCCGGACAGCGTCCGGCCGCTGCGGTCCACGATCGTCACCGAGATCCACAGTGGCAGCTCGGGGGCGACGTCACGGGCTGCGGCGATGGCGGCCTTCGCGTTGAGGGTGTCGAAGATGGTCTCGATCAGCAGCAGGTCCACGCCGCCCTCGGCGAGCGCGCCGATCTGCTCGGCGTAGGCGTCGTAGACCTGCTGGTAGTCCACGGCCCGGTAGGCCGGGTCCTCGACCCTGGGCGACAGGGAGAGGGTGACGTTGAGAGGGCCGACCGAACCGGCGACGAAACGGTCAGCGAATTCGTCGGCGACCTGCCGGGCCAGTCGCGCGCCGGCCAGGTTCATCGCCGGTACCTGCGCCTGCAGGCCGTAGTCGGCCTGGCCGAGGCGGGTGGCCGTGAAGGTGTTGGTGGAGGTGATGTCGGCGCCGGCCGCCAGGTAGCGCCGGTGCACGTCGCGGACGATGTCCGGGCGGGTCAGGTTGAGCAGGTCCGGGTCGCCGGTGAGGTCGTGCGGGTGCTCGCGGAACGTCTCGCCCCGGTAGTCGGCGGGGGTGAGTCCGGCGCCCTGCAGCATCGTTCCCCACGCACCGTCGAGGACGGCGATCCGGGTCCCGGAGCAGGGTGTGCAGCGCGTCGCGGCGGTCTCTGCTGGTCATCTGGGCGGCCCTCCGAGTAGTCCCGGAGGCGCCCTTACCCGTTCCGGCCGGCCGGTGACGGCACGGTGGGCGGTCCGAGCGTGGCGGGCCCGTTCAAGCCGGCCCGTCGCAGCGCCTCTCGGCCCGCTCAGTGCAGCGTACCCGGCTGGAATCGCGCTCGCGTCCGGGTTTGCGGGCAGGGCCGGTCGGGGATCAGTCCCAGCCGCCGGCGAGCGCCTTGGCGAGCAGGGTGGCCAGCGGGGCGGACGCGCCGTCACGGGCCCCCTCCCCCACGATCAGCGGCGGGTCGCCGGGCGCCACCCGGGCGCCGGAGAGCCGGGACCGCAGCGCGGCGGGGACGCCCAGCACGTACCAGTTGCCGTCGACGCCGACCGCCACTGACCGGTCCGGGTGCACGTACCAGCCGCGCAGTCCGGTGCGGTAGCTGCTGCCGCCGCTGTAGGGCAGGGCGCGCAGCGGTACCGGCGGCAGCCCCTGCGCGGTGGCGTCGCGCACGAAAGCGGCGATCAGGGCGCGGGCCTGCGCGGTCTCGGCGGCCTGCCGGGCGGCGAGGGCGTCGGCGTGCGCGGTCACGGCACGGGCCCGCTGGGTACGCCAGTCCTCGTCAGTCACCGGAGTCCTCCGGGTACAGGCCGCGTACCCGGGCCGCCAGCCGGGTCAGTCCGCGCAGGGTGTCCAGCTGCGGCGTCGGTACCCCCACCGTCGTGCCGATCTCGGCGACCGCGGTGAGCAGGGCGTCCAGCTCGACCGGCCGACCGGCCTCGGCGTCCTGCAGCATGGAGGTCTTGAACGCGCCGAGCCGCCGGGTGATCGCCATCCGGTCCCGGCCGCTCTCCGCGATCGGGCAGCCGATCTTCTCGCCGATCGTCGCCGCCTCCGCCATCACCGCCAGGCAGAAGTCGTTGACCAGCGGGTCGTCCAGGATCCGGTCGGCGGTCGCGCCGGTGAGCGCGGAGATCGGGTTCATCGTCATGTTGCCCCACAGCTTGTACCAGACGTCGGTACGCACGTCGCTGCTCCCCTGGGCCGCGAAGCCGGCCGCGGTGAGTGCGGCCACCACCGCGTCGACCCGGGCGCTCGGACCGCCGTCCGGCTCCCCCACGATCAGCCCGTTGCCGGCGTTGTGCCGGACCAGGCCCGGCTCGGGCGTGGTGGCAGCGAAGTGCACCACGCAGCCCAGTACCCGCTCCCGGGGAATCGCCGCGGCGATCGTGCCGTCCGGGTCCACGCAGCGCACGCCCGCCGCGTCCGGCCCGGCCAGCCGGAACCACCAGGGCACCCCGTTCATCGCCGGCAGCACCACCGTGTCCGCGCCCAGCAGCGGCGGTACCAGCGCCGCCACCGCCGGCAGCGCGGGTGCCTTCACCGCCACCACCACCAGGTCCACCGGCCCGACCTCGGCCGGGTCGTCGGTGGCCAGTACCGGGGCCGACTCCCCCGACTCCAGCCGCCAGCCGTGCCGGCGCAGCGCGGCCAGTGTCGCGCCCCGGGCCAGTGCCGCCGTCTCGTGCCCGGCCAGGGCCAGCCGGATGCCGATCAGCGAGCCGACCGCGCCCGCGCCCACCACGCATACCTTCACGTCGGTCCACGCTAGCGGGTAACGTCCGGGGACCATGAAGGTAGGTTTCGCTGCCCCGGTCTCCGGCTCCTGGGCCACCCCCGCGAACATCGTCACGGTGGCCGGCCGGGCCGAGGCGCTCGGGTACGACAGCCTGTGGACGTTCCAGCGGCTGCTCGCCCCCGTCGACCACAGCTGGGGCGAGCCGTACCGCTCGGTGCTCGACCCGGTCGCCACGCTCGGCTACCTGGCCGCGGTGACCAGCCGGATCCGGCTCGGGGTGGCGGTGCTGAACCTGCCGTTCGCCTCCCCTGCGCTGCTGGCCAAGCAGCTGTCCACAGTGGACGTGCTCAGCGCCGGCCGGCTCGACATCGGCCTGGGTAACGGTTGGGCGGAGCCGGAGTTCCTCGCCAGCGGGGTCAGCTGCCGCGCGGGCCGGCGCTCGCGCCGAGGAGTTCCTGACCGTGCTGACCGCCCTGTTCACCGAGCCGGTCGTCGAGCATGACGGCGAGTTCTACCAGGTACCGGCGAGCACCAGTGAGCCCAAGCCGGTGCAGCGCCCGCACCCGCCGATCCTGCTGGGCGGGACGGCACCGGCCGCGCTGCGCCGGGCGGGGCGGCGGTGCGCGGGCTGGATCTCCAGTAGCCGGACCGGGCTGGACGCCATCACCGAGCGCGGTGCGCACCGTGCAGGGCGCGGCGCAGGACGCCGAGCGCGACCCGGACACGCTGCGGATCGTCTGCCGGGGGGCGGTGAAGCTGCGGCCGGGCCGGGCGTGGACCGGCCGCTACCTGTCCGGCACCGTCGAGCAGGTGCGGGACCGACCTGGAGCGGCTGGCGGCGGCGGGCGTCACCGAGTTCTTCGTCGACCTCAACTTCGACCCGGAGGTCGGCTCGCCCGGACGCCGACCCGGCGGCGGCGATGGAGCGTGCCGAGCAGGCGCTGATCGGGTTCGCGCCGGCCGGGTGAGGCCTCAGGTGCGGTAGACCTTGACGCTGCCGACCTTGGTGTCGATGTGCAGCCGCAGCAGCGGACCGGGGCGGGCCGGCTGCCATCGTCGTCGACCTGCCGGCTGCCGACCGCGCTGTGCCCGGTGACCTCGACCCGGATGCCGCGCGGTACCCAGATCTTCACGCTGCCCACGGTCGTCTGCACCCGCAGCTCGACCTCGGGGGCGGCGATCTCGGCGGCCGACAGGTCCAGCTTGATCGAGCCGACCACGGTGCGGATCAGCGTGTCCCGGTCCAGGCGCCAGCGGCCGGAGCGCTTCACCGAGCCGACCGGGGTGAGTGCCGCACGGCCACGCCGGTGGCGGCGGGCCGGGGGGTGGCCGGCGGCCGCCGGCAGGTCGGCCACCAACGGCTCCAGTTCGGCCTGGGTACGGGCGGCGTACGCCAGGCCGGAGCGCTCGGTGAACTCCGTGAGGGTGAGCCGGCCTTCGCGCGGTGGCCTTGTTGAGCCGGGCGACCACGGCTTCCCGGTCGGCATCGGCGATGCGCAGCGCGGGTCAGCGGCGGTTCGGGCGCGGCGGCGGAGGTCATGGCGGGCACGATACCCGGCGTACCGCCGCTCGAAGCAGCCGTGCGGCGGCTACTCGCCGTAGGAGCTCGCAGCAGCCGCGTAGGCCGCGGCGGAGCCGGTCGCGGATCAGGGTGAGCGAGTCGTGCAGGTCGCTGAGCTGCCTCGGCGGGCAGCGCGTCGAGCAGGTGCTCGCGGGCCACCGCCTCGACGCACGGGCCGGCGGTGTCGACGGCCACCCGGCCGGCCGGGGTGATCTCGGCGTTGACTCCGCGCCGGTCGTCGCCCGGGCAGGTGGGGCGCATACCAGGCCGGCCTTCTCCAGCTGGGTGATCTGGTAGGACAGGCCACTCTTGGTGGTGATCATCCGTTCGGCCAGCTCCCCCATCCGCAGCCGGGCGCACGGCGCCTTGGAGAGGTTCAGCAGGATCTCGAACTGGGGGTGGGTGAGCCCGGTGACGGCCCGCAGCCGCTGTTCGATCTGGCGGTCCAGGAGCTGACTGGCTTCCAGGAAGGTCAGCCAGACCTGCCTCTCACGCTCGGTGAACTGGACGCCGGGGGTCATGTGGCAACAGTAACATCGCTGGCCAGGAGGGTTGTTCAAATTTGAACAACGCGCTAGTGTCGCCTCGTCCGGTTCAAATTTGAACTATACGGGAGCGTAGTTACTATGACCGCCAGTGTCACCGACCACCTCGCCATCGACCCGGCCACCCAGGAACTGCTGTTCACCCAGGCCCGTACGGCGAACGCGTTCACTGACGAACCGGTCTCCGAAGAGCAGGTCCGGGCCATCCACGAGCTGGTCAAGTACGGCCCCACCGCGATGAACATGCAGCCACTGCGGGTGCTGCTGGTCCGCACGCCGGACGCGCGGGCCCGGCTGGTCGAGCACATGGGCGACGGCAACAGGGCCAAGACGGCGACCGCGCCACTGGTCGCGGTGCTCGCCGCGGACACCGACTTCCACGACGAGCTGCCGCAACTTCCCGATCCGGCCCGGTGCCCGCGACTACTTCCTCGACGACGAGGCCCGCGAACGTCCGCCAAGTTCAACGCCACCCTGCAGGCCGCGTACTTCATCGTCGGCGTACGCGCCGCCGGCCTGGCTGCCGGCCCGATGGGTGGTTTCGACGGGCCCGGCATCGACGCCGAGTTCTTCCCGGACGGCAAGCACCGCACGCTGCTCGTCGTGAACATCGGCAAGCCGGCCGAGAACGCCTGGTTCGATCGGCTCCCCCGGCTCGACTACGAAGACGTCGTCACCGAGGTCTGAGACCTGACCCGGGGTGGGGGTACGGGGGCGGGCGGTGGCCGGTGACGACCACCGCCCGCCCCCGTCTGCGCAGCCAGCCGGCTAGGCTTGCCGACGCGCGCAACCCCTGCGGAGGATCCATGGTGCTCAAGGCTCTGTGCTGCCTACTGGTCGTCGGCGTGATCGCGGCCGTGCTGGGCAGCCGGCTGCGTACCCCTACCGCCCGGCGCGACGGTCGACGCCCGAAGCAATGACCCTGTCGCACCTCGCCACCCTGCTGCTCGCCGCGGCCGGGGCGGGAGCGGTTGACGCCGTCGTCGGTGGCGGCGGGCTGATCCTGCTCCCCGCCCTGCTGGTGGCCTTCCCCACCACGGCGACCGCCACCCTGCTCGGCACCAACAAGCTGACCGCGATCGCCGGTACCACCACGGCGGCCGCCACCTACCTGCGGCGTACCAAGGTCGACTGGCGGCTGCTCGGCCCGACGGCCGGGTTGGCGCTGGTCTGTTCGGCGGTCGGCGGACTGCTCGCCGGCGCGGTACCCGCCGACGTGTACCGGCCGGTGGTGATCGGCGTGCTGGCCGGGCGTGGCGGTGGTGGTGATCGTCCGGCCGGGCTTCGGCACGATCATCCACGAGCACCGGCGCACCCGGGCCCGGGTCGCGGCCACCGTGCTGCTCGCCGGGGTGGGGATAGCGCTCTACGACGGCGCGATCGGTCCGGGTACCGGCTCGTTCCTGTTGCTGGCCTTCACCGGGCTGCTGGGTATCGACTTCCTGCACGGCTCGGCGATGGCCAAGACCGTCAACGTCGCCACCAACCTCGGTGCGCTGCTCATCTTCGCTGCCTCCGGACACGTGATGTGGCTGCTCGGCGGGGCGATGGCGGTCGCCAACATCGCCGGCGCCCAGACTCGGCGCCCGACTGGCGATCCACAGGGGCACCAAGTTCATCCGCGCGGTGCTGCTGGTGGTCGTGCTCACGCTGCTCGCCAAGCTGTCCTACGACCAGTACCTGAGCTGATCCCCCGGCGCGGCAGCTCCGCACCGAACTCTGTTTTTCGAAGATCAGGAGTCTTCCTTACGGGTTTTAGGGGCGTCACACCCGTTACGGCGTCCTAGGATGCTAGGTCTCAGCAGTTGCCCATGTCGGCCGGCTAGCCTGAGGCGTGATGATCACGCCAGGGAGTGCTGAGGCGGCTGTGCTGGGGCGGCTCTGGGGCGCGCTGAACCGGGAAGCGGTGCCCGGGATCGGGGCGCCGGCGCGGGACGGCGGCGACGCGGTGCTGCGCCTTGCCGACGGGCGGGAACTGCGCGGCGACGCGGCGGCGGCGCAGCCGTTCGCGGTGGTGGCGGCCGAGGACTTCGCGGTCACCCTGGACGGGGCGCCGGTGCGGCGGGCCGGGGCGCTGGTCCGGGCGCTGCGGCCGGGTGGGCACGCCGACCGGCTGGCCGCCGAGCTCGACGACAGCGCAGCCAACCTGGCGGCCGCCCGGGCCGCCCAACCGCCGCCGGACGGCGGGCACGCCTACCTCAGCCGCGCGGTCAGCCTGGTCGACCTGGAGCAGTGCGTGGTCGACGGGCACCCGCTGCACCCGCTGTGCCGTACCCGGATGGGGATGAACGCCGACGAGGTACGCCGGTACGGCCCCGAGTACCGGCCGACCGTGCAGCTGGCGGTGCTGGCCGTACCTGAGCAGCGCTGGCACAGCACCGGCGCCGGCCTGCCACCCCGGCTGCCCGTGCACCCGTGGCAGTACGAGCACGTGCTGGACGCGGTACCCGTTCCTGCGCCGCACCGGGGAGCACCTCGCCGCCAGCCCGCTGATGTCGCTGCGTACCCTGGCTCCGCACGACACCCCGAACGTCCACCTGAAGACCGCGCTGGACGTGCAGATGACCTCGGCGGTGCGGACCGTCTCGCCGGCCGCCGTGCACAACGGGCCGCTGGTGTCCGCGCTGCTGCGGCCGGTGTGCCGGCGGGTCGGGATCGGCGTGCTGGCCGAGGTGGCGGCCGGCGCGGTGCTGGTCGACGGCGAACCGTGCCGCAGCCTCGCGGTGGTGTACCGGCGCGCGCCACAGCCGGCCGCCGACGAGCGGGTGCTCCCGTTGGCGGCGCTGGCCGCCCCCTCCCCCGCCGACCGGCCGGGCACTGCTCACCGAGCTGCCCGACCCGCTGGGCGCGGCGACCGACCTGGTGCACCTGCTGGTCCCGGCGCTGCTGCGGCTGCTGGGCTGGGGCGTCGCGCTGGAGGCGCACGGGCAGAACACCCTGGTCGTGCTCGCCCAGGGCCGGCCGGTACGGCTGCTGTACCGCGACTTCGGCGGCATCCGGCTGCACCCCGGCCGGCTGCGCGCGGCCGGGCGTCAGCACGCCCGGCGCTGCTGCGGTGACCTGTGCACCGATGACGAGCCGGAGCTGTGGACGAAGACTTTCGCGGCGCGCGATCAGCACCGTCTGCGCCGAGCTGGCCGCCACCCTGCACCGCGAACTCGGCGTCGAGCCCGCGCGGTTGTGGGCGCAGGTGGCTGCCGCCGCCCGGCGGGTACCCGGCCTGGCCTCCGACGCGCTGTTCGCCTCCACCTCTGCCGGTCAAGGCGTTGGTCCGGATGCGACTGTCCGACCGGCCGATCGACGACCAGTGGACCACCATGCCCAACCCGGTCGCCGCGGCCTGACCCGGCCCGGCCCGCCCGAGGAGCGACGATGACCACCACCACCGACCCCGTGGCCCTGGCCACCAGCGAACTCGCCGCGCACGCCCCGCACCTGCTGCCCGGCTTCACCGCCGCCCTGCCGCAAGGCCACCGACGTGGTCGCCCGCCGGCTGCTGGCCGCCGCGTACCGGGAGGACCTGGCCGGCGCGCGCAGCGGCGCGATCTGGACCACCGGGCCGGACGGGAGCCAGGTCACCCTGCCCAGCGGCGCGCACCGGGCGCTGCGGCACGGCTTCGACCAGATCGAGCTGCTCGACCCGGTGGCCCGACCGGCCGAGCGGCTGCTGGCCGACCTGGGCGTCGACGCTCCGGCGATGGCCGCCGAGCTGGCCGACGCCCGGGTGAACCTGGCGCTGGCGTACGCCCGGCGGGCCGCCATCGACGCCGCGCTGCGCGCGACCGGGGCCGCCACGGTGGCGCGAGGCGCTGGCCGGGCTGCCCGCGGACGAGCAGTTGCTGGGCTTCGAGCGGCTGGGTACCGAGGGGCACAACCTGCACCCGTGCGGGCGTACCCGGCTCGGCTGGCGGGTGCCCGACGCGCTCGCGCACGACCAGGAGTCCACCGGCACCACGGTCGGGTTCGTGGCGGTCCGCGACGAACTGCTGCTCGGCGACGACCTGGGCGGCGACGCTGCGGGCCGGGTACCCGCAGCTGCCGGCCGCCCCGCCCGGCTACCGGCTGCAGCCGGTGCACGCCTGGCAGTTGGCGAACGTGCTGCCGGAGAAGTACGCCGACCTGGTCGGCCAGCGGCGAGCTGCGGCTGCTGCCCGGCGTCGAGTTGCCGGCCCGGCCCACCACGGCGCTGCGTACCGTGCTGCTCGCCCCCGGCGTCGACGGGATCCCGCCGGTACCTCAAGCTGTCGCTGGACATCCAGGTCACCTCGACCCGGCGGACCATCTCGGTGGCCAGTACCCGCAACGGGCCGGCGCTGTCGGTGCTGCTGACCGAGCTGATCGCCGGACCAGCCGGGGGTGCTGCTCTTCCCCGAGGTCGCCGGGGCGGCCGTGGACGCCGGTGCCGGCCGGGACCGGGACCTGTCCGCGCATCCTGCGACTCGGGCTGGCCGGCCGGCTGGCCCCGGACGAGCGGCGGTGCCGGCCGCCGCGCTGCCGGCGATCTCCCCGCTGACCGGCGCGCCGATCCTGGACCGAGCTGCTCGGCCGGCTACCCCGGCAGCCCGCTGGAGTTCCTCGCCGAGTACGCCCGGATCCTGCTGCGGCCGGTGCTGCGGCTGGCGGCACTGGGCGTCGGGCTGGAGGCGCACCTGCAGAACAGCGTGCCGACGTTCCGGCGACGGCCGGCCGTACCGGATGGCCTTCCGGGACCTGGCCGGGCTGCGGCTGCACGCGCCCCGGCTGGCCGAGCACGCCGCGGACCTGGCGCTGTGGCCCGGTTCGGTGACGGTCACCGACGACCTCGCGGTGATGCGGGCAAAGATCGGCTACACGGCGTTCCAGGCCCACCTCGGTGAACTCGTCCGACTGCTGGCGCACGCCGGGGTGGCCGGGCCGGCGGCCTGGCGGGTGGTCCGCACGGTGCTGGACGAGGAGTCCGTGGACAGCCGGCGACCACGCCTTCCTGACCGCGCCGACGATGCCGCACAAGGCCCTGGTCCGGATGCGGCTGGCCGGCGCGGGCGACGAGTACGTCCCGGTCAGCAACCCGCTCCATGACCGCTGACCTGCCGCCGGCCGAGCCACCGGCCGGGCTGTCGCGGCGCCCGTGCTGCCGGAGCGGGTGGCGGCGGCGATCCGGGCGTTCGCCGCGCCGGTCTGCGGCTACGTCTACGACGCCCTGGTGCTGCGCGAGCGCACGGGGGCGGTGCGGGCGGCGCTGCCGGTCGGGGCGGAACTGCTGTACGCGGTCAAGGCCAACGGGCACCCGGCCGTGGTCCGGGCGCTGGCCGAGGCCTGTGACGGGCTGGAGGTGGCCTCCGGTGGCGAGCTGGAACTGGCGGTGGCGGCCGGCGCGAGCCGGATCGCGTTCGCCGGCCCGGCCAAGACCGACGCCGAGCTGGCCGCCGCCGTGCGCCACGGGGCCACGCTGCGCCAACGCGACCCACGCCACGGCGTCACGGTGAACGTCGAGTCGGCGCTCGAGTTGCGCCGGTTGGCGGCGCTCGCGGGTGGGCCGACGCAGGTGGCGCTGCGGGTCAACCGGGCCGCCGGCGGGCCTGCCGGCAGCCACCGGATGACCGGGGTACCCACTCCCTTCGGTATCGACGAAGCCGACCTGCCGCAGGTGCTGGCGCTCGCGGACGCTCTCGGCGTCGAGGTGACCGGGCTGCACCTGCACGCGGTCTCCAACAACCTGGACGCCGCCGCGCACGCCGACTTCGTGCTGGACTGCCTGCGGTTCGCGGCGAAGCTCGACCGTCCACTCCAGACAGTCAACACCGGCGGCGGGTTCGGCATCTCCTACACCGACGCGGAATCCTTCGACCTGGCGGAGCTGGCGCGCCGGCTGGCCGACGTGCCGGCGCAGCCCCGGCTGGTCTTCGAGTTGGGCCGCTGGCTGGCCGGGCCGGCCGGCTGGTACGCCGCCGAGGTCGTCGACCTCAAACGCACCCACGGGCGGTGGTTCGCGGTGCTGCGCGGCGGTACCCACCACTTCCGGCTGCCGGCCGCGTGGGGGTATTCACACCCGTTCACGGTGCTGCCGGTGCAGCGCTGGGGGTACGGCTTCGCCCGGCCGCAGGTGCGCGACGAGGCGGTGGACGCGGTCGGCGAGTTGTGCACCCCGCGGGACGTGCTCACCCGGGGGCAGCGGGTGGACCGGCTCCGGGTCGGGGACGTGCTGGTGTTCGCCAATACCGGGGCGTACGGCTGGGACATCTCGCACCACGACTTCCTGCGCCACCCGTACCCGCAGGTGCTGATCCTCGACTAGCGGTCCCCGACGACTGGCGCGGGTTGCCGACTAGCGCGGGGTCGGGGACGCCCACGGGGACGAGCGGATGTCCCGCAGTGCCTGCCGGCGGGTGTCGCCGCGCAGGGTGTCCACGTAGAGCTGGCCGGCCAGGTGCCCGGCCTCGTGCTGCAGGGCGCGGGCCAGGAAGCCGGTGCCCTCGATGGTCAGCGGCTCGCCGTGCTGGTCGAAGCCGTACGCGGTGGCGGTCTGCGCCCTGGGCGTCGGGTAGTACAGGCCCGGCAGGGACAGGCAGCCCTCGTCGCCGCCCTGCACCTCGTCGCCGACCACCACGGTCGGGTTGACGATGTGGCCGACGCTGCCGCCGGCCGACCAGACGAAGACCCGGGCCGCGACGCCGATCTGGTTGGCGGCCACACCGGCCCGGCCGTCGGCCCCGAGCAGGGTGTCCATCAGGTCGGTGACCAGCGCCCGCAGTTCGGCGTCGAAGCTGGTGACCGGGTCGCACTCGGTGCGCAGCACCGGATCGCCGAGCAGCCGGATGTCCCGCATGACCATGCGCGCCACCCTACCGGCGCGGCCCGTGGCCGCCCCGCCCGGACCCGCCGCCCGGGACCCGCCGGGACCCGCCGGTCCGGACCCGCCGGGCTCGACCCGGCCGCGAGGAAAATTCGTCGACCGTGGGCGGGAGTAGGGCGAGGGCGTGGAAGTTTCGGTTCGATAACACTGTGTTTCCAGGCGCCACCGGAGTGACCGCCGGGTACCGCCCGGTTCACCCTCGGCGATCAGCGCTGGTCAACCGGGAGCGCTCCCATGGGCCCTGGTCGACGCCGGCCCGGACACCCGGTCGCTAACCGGACGTCAGGCCATCGGGCTTACGACTAACGGCTGGAATGCCGTCATCCTTTCGGAGGATTCTGTCGTGAACCGGGCTCGCGGTGCGCAAAAGCGCGTTGAAGAAAGGAGTACCGTGCGTAAGTGTGCATGTGAGGATCAACACAGGCACGGTGCGAGTGATCCGCCCCACGGCGGGAAGCCCGTACGCACCAGCGCAACACACACCCTAACCAACGACCGGAGACCCCCGATGTGTCAGCACCAGCCCTCCTGCCCGAGCGCCGACGCAGTCGACCGGGATGCAGCCCGAGTAGTCGCGTCGTTCCCCGAACAGGGTTGGAGCCTGCTCTGTAATGGTGTGATCCTCTTCGAGGACACCGGTGAGCTGCTGCCCGACGGGAGCACTGTCGCTCCGCACCGCGGCCCCGCGCCGCACACGCTGCTCGCCGCCTAGTCGGCCAGCCCCCGGGCGACGCAGTGGTCGCCCGGAAACCAACACCTTTTCCCGGTCGCTCAGTCGGCCGCCACGGACCCGTCGAGGGCAACTGAGCCCTCGAACGCCTCCGGTGGCGGGCACGCACAGACCAGATTCCGGTCGCCGTAGGCGCCGTCTATACGGCGTACCGGCGACCAGTACTTGTTCCGGGTGGTTTTGGCCGGATAGGCCCCCACCGAGCGCGGATACGGGTACCCCCACTCATCGGCGCTGACCATCGCGGCGGTGTGCGGAGCGTTCGCCAACGGGTTGTCCCCGGCCGGCCAGTCGCCCGCCGCAACCCGGTCGATCTCCCCCCTGATCGCGATCATCGCGGCCACGAACCGGTCCAGTTCGGCCAGGTCCTCCGACTCGGTCGGCTCCACCATCAGCGTGCCGGCCACCGGGAACGACATGGTCGGAGCGTGGAAGCCGTAGTCGATCAGCCGCTTCGCCACGTCGTCCACGGTGACGCCGGTGGCCTTGGTGAGCGGCCGCAGGTCGAGGATGCACTCGTGCGCCACCAGGCCCTTGTTGCCGGCGTAGAGCACCGGGTAGTGCCCGGCCAGCCGGGCGGCCACGTAGTTCGCCGCGAGCACGGCCGTGGCGGTCGCGGCGGCCAGCCCGTCCGGGCCCATCATCCGCAGGTACGCCCACGGGATCGGCAGGATGCCGGCGGAGCCGTGCGGGGCCGCCGAGATCGCGTGCCCCTCCCCGGTCAGCGGGTTGCCCGGCAGGTACGGGGCCAGGTGGGCGCGCACCGCGACCGGGCCGACGCCGGGGCCACCGCCGCCGTGCGGAATGCAGAACGTCTTGTGCAGGTTCAGGTGCGACACGTCGGCGCCGAACTCGCCCGGCCGGGCGAAGCCGACCAGCGCGTTGAGGTTCGCGCCGTCCACGTAGACCTGGCCGCCGGCCGCGTGTACCCGCTGGCACAGCTCGGCGATGGCCGACTCGTACACGCCGTGCGTGGACGGGTAGGTGACCATGATGGCGGCCAGCCGGTCGGCGTTCGCGTCGATCTTGCGTTGCAGGTCGTCGAGGTCGATGTTGCCGTCGTTGTCGCAGGCCACCACGGTCACCCGCATGCCCGCCATGACGGCGCTGGCCGCGTTGGTGCCGTGCGCGCTGGACGGGATCAGGCACACATCGCGCGCGCAGTCGCCGTTGGCGCGGTGGTACGAGCGGATCGCCAGCAGGCCGGCGAGCTCCCCCTGCGAGCCGGCGTTGGGCTGGACGCTCACCGCGTCGTACCCGGTGATCTCGGCGAGCCACGCCTCCAACTGGGCCACCATCGCCTCGTACCCGGCGGTCTGGTCGGCCGGCGCGAACGGGTGCATGTTGCCGAACTCGGGCCAGGTGACCGGCTCCATCTCGGTGGTGGCGTTGAGCTTCATGGTGCAGGAGCCCAGCGGGATCATGCCCCGGTCCAGCGCGTAGTCGAGGTCCGCGAGGCTGCGCAGGTAGCGCAGCATGGCGGTCTCCGAGCGGTGGCTGTGGAACACCGGGTGGGCCAGGTAGTCGGTGGCGCGGGCGGCCCAGTCCGGGACGCGGGCGGTCACCGGGTCGACCGGCGCGACGTCGAAGGCCCGGCAGACCACGGCCAGGTGGTCGAGGGTGGTGGTCTCGTCGCAGGCGACGCCGACCCGGTCGGCGTCGACCCGGCGCAGGTTCACGCCGGCCTGCGCCGCGGCCGCGACGATCGCGTCGGCCCGGCCGGGGACGACGGCGGTGAGGGTGTCGAAGAAGTCGTCGTGGGCCAGCTCCACGCCACCGGCGCGCAGGGCGGCGGCCAGCGTGGCGGCCCGGCCGGCGGTGCGTTCCGCGATCGCGCGCAGCCCGTCGGGGCCGTGGTAGACGGCGTACATGCTGGCCATCACGGCGAGCAGCACCTGCGCGGTGCAGATGTTGCTGGTCGCCTTCTCCCGGCGGATGTGCTGCTCGCGGGTCTGCAGGGCGAGCCGGTAGGCGGGCGCTCCGGCGGCGTCACGGGACACCCCGACCAACCGGCCGGGCAGCATCCGGGCCAGCTCGGTGCGGACCGCCAGGTAGCCGGCGTGCGGACCACCGAAGCCCATCGGTACCCCGAAGCGCTGGCTGCTGCCTACCGCGATGTCCGCGCCGACCGACCCGGGCGCCCGCAGCACGGTGAGGGCGAGCAGGTCGGCCGCGACGGCGACGAGCGCGCCACGCTGGTGCGCGGCGTCGATCAGCGCGGCGTGGTCACGCACCGCGCCGGACGCCCCGGGGTACTGCAGGTGCAGGCCGAAGAACTCGTCGGGCAGCGCGTCCACAGCGGGGTCGATCAAGGCGCACTTCGATGCCCAGCGGCTCGGCCCGGGTGGTGATCACCGAGATGGTCTGCGGCAGGGTGTCGGCATCCACCAGGTACACCGGGCTCTTGGTCCTGGCGCTGCGGCGGGCCAGCGTCATCGCCTCGGCGGCCGCGGTGCCCTCGTCGAGCATCGAGGCGTTGGCGATCGGCAGCCCGGTCAGGTCCTCGACCACGGTCTGGAAGTTGAGCAGAGCCTCCAGCCGGCCCTGGCTGATCTCCGGCTGGTACGGCGTATAGGCGGTGTACCAGGCCGGGTTCTCCAGCACGTTGCGGCGGATGACGGCCGGGGTGTGGGTGCCGTGGTAGCCCAGGCCGATCATCGGGGTGAGTACCCGGTTGCGGTCGGCGAAGCCGCGCAGTTCGGCGATCGCCTCCTCCTCGGAGGCCGGTGCCGGCAGGTCCAGCGTGCCGTGGAACCGGATCGAGGTGGGGATCGCCGCGTCCATCAGTGCTTCGACCGAGTCGTAGCCGACGGTATCGAGCATCCGCGCCACGTCCTGCGGGGTGGGTCCGATGTGCCGGCGGGCGAAGTTCACTGTGGGATTACTGAACAGATCGGTCATACCGTTCACTCCGTACGAGGCTGTGGGTTCCGGCCCTCCCCCTCTGTCGTACCCGCCTCCAGAGTCCGCTGCCCGTTTCGCGCTCCTTTTGCCTGAGAGGTTCCGGGGAGGATTTGCCCCTTCGGCGCCGTGCCGGGCGAACGCTCCGGCACGGTCTCTCGCGCGTGGGTGTAGCGGCGTCGCCAACGCTACCAGCGGCTGATCGAGGCGCAGTCGGACCACGCCGGTGCGGCCGCCTGACGTGCGGCACTTCACACCACTTGCGTCCCGGGCTGTCCGAGTCGCGGATCTTTCCGGCGGACAGCGGCCGGGCGAGGGCCGAACAGCGCATTCCCGGCGCCGAGCCGATCATCGAAGGTTGTCGCCAGGACGTTGGCCCCGCGGGCATCGGAGTGGCGGATGAGGCACACGGGACGGCGACGGATGTTCCGGCGCGGGGCGGGCGCTGCGGCGCTGGCACTGTTCGCCAGCCTGCTGGCCGGGGCGCCGCCCGCGGCAGCGGCCACCGCGGACTTCGTCGACGAGATCATGTACGCCTACGGGGACACCCCGGACAGCGTGGTGGTGTTCTGGCGTGGCCTGGCCACCAAGGTGTTCTACGGCGACACCAGCGCGTACGGGCTGGTGGCTACGGCGAAGGCGGCGACAATCGTGCCGGTCGACATCGCCGGCCCGTTCATGCGGGCGGTGATCACCGGTCTGGCCCCCGGTGCGACGTACCACTACCGGGTCGGCAGCAGCGGGCTCGACCACACCCTGCGCGCCGCCCCCGCCGACGACTTCACGGCCGTCGACATCGGCGACACCGGCTCCACCCTGTGCGACCCGTGGCTGGCCCAGCAGCAGGCGCTGGTGGCCGCCCAGGCGCCCGATTTCGTCACCCACGGCGGCGACATCAGCTACGCGAACGAGTGCGCGCCGGCCGCCGTCCACCAGTACTTCCAGGACCAGCAGGTGTGGTCGCAGCGGGCCGCCTTCCAACCGAGCTGGGGCAACCACGAGTACGGCGAGCCGAACGACGAGTCGCCGCCCGGGACGATCCGCGACAGCATGGCCAACTACAAGGGCCGGATCCCGCTCACCCACGCCCAGACGGTCACCTCGGACAACCCGTCCCGGACCAGCAACCCCGGCTGTGCGGGCGCCCACTCGGGAAACAACTGCATGGGCGACGACTGGGGCTGGTTCCAGGTCGGCGGCGTCCGCTACATCTCCTACCCGGAGCCGTGGCCGAACGCGTACCGGGACTGGAAGGCGGCGGCGCTGCCGCTGATGGCCCAGGCGCAGGCGGACCCGACGGTGGACTTCATCGTCACCTACGGCCACCGGCCGGCCGCCTCGAGCGCTTCCGCCCAGGTGAACCCGGACCTGCTGGCCGCGATCACGGCGCTGTCGGCGCTGTACAGCCCGACCGCGGCGAACCCGACCGGCAAGTACGTGCTGAACGTCGCGCACCATGTGCACGCCGAGGAGGTGTTCGCGCCGGTCAACGGGCTCGTCGAGATCAACAACGGCGGCGGCGGCGCGGGCCAGGTCAACTTCACCACGATCGCGCCCGGCTCGATCCTGCGGATCCGACACCCGGCGATCATGCGCAGCCGGTACAGCCGGGCGGCGCACACGCTCACCGTGACGCTGGTGTGCGGGACCGTCTACACGCCCAATCCCAAGGACCCGTGCGACTACGGCAGCGACCTCTACACCCAGACCTTCACCCGCTGACCATCGCCCGGGGTCGAGCCGGCATTCCCGGCGCGACTCCGGGTGCGCGCGACTCCGGGTACGTTCAGTCGTTGCGGGTCGGCGGGTCGGCGACCGCGGCACCGTCGAGCAGGGCCCGCAGCGCGGCGCAGTGCGCGCCGTAGGCCCGCTGGCCGGCGGTGGTCATCCGGTAGCTGGTGCTGGCGCCCCGGCCGTGGCCGTCCTTGGTGGCCCGGACGTAGCCGGCGGCCTCCAGCGTGGACATCTGCTTGGACAGGTCGGACTCGCTGACGCCCAGGTGGTCCCGCAGGAACCGGAAGGACGCGGACGGGGCGTTGGCCAGGATGGCCATGGCCGCCAGCCGTTTCGGAACGTGGATGACGGGGTCCAGGCCCTCGATCATGACAGCCGTTCCCGTACCTTGGCCGCGGCGACGGCGTAGCTGCGCTCGTACCAGATCAGGCCGGCGGTGGTCAGTGCGAAGGCCAGCGGGGCGGCGACCGGGATGCCGCCGAGCCACCAGGCGAGCGCCACGGCGACCACGACGACTGCCAGGCCGAGGAAGTAGCGGCGCCAGAGCACGGCGATCTCGACCGGCGGTCGGCCCCGGCCGGGCATCGGCAGTGCCCCGTGGCGACTGCGCATCCAGGTCAGGAACAGCAGCTCCAGCGCGATGAGGATGGCCAGCGCGGCGGCGAACAGGGCGCCGTTGTGCCGGAACCAGGTGAAGGCGCCGATCATCGCGGCGGCCCAGGCGCCGATCGCCGGCGGGTACCACCAGGGGGTCGGCGGGTAGCTGATGTACGGGGCGGCGGCGCCGCGTTCGACGGCGGCCAGTTGCTCGCGCAGCTCACTACTTTCCATAGCGGAAAGCTTATCGAGTGCTTTCCACTTCAGCAAGTGGAAAGTTAGGAGCGCAGGGCGTCCTCGACGCCGGTCTCGTGCGGGCCGAGGAAGACCGGGTCACGGCGGACGGTGAGGTCCCAGACCGCTTTCACGCAGGCGCCGCGCTCGCGGATGGCGGCCTTGTTCCAGGACACCCGGCGGTCCCGGACGCTGTCGTCGCCCACCCCGTCGGCGTCGATGCCCAGGTGCCGGCAGAGCGAGACAGCGCGCTCGATGTGGTAGCTCTGGGTGACCACGATCAGCCGGGTCACCCCGAAGATCAGCTTCGCCCGGGCGCACGAGTCGTAGGTGTCGAAGCCGGCGTAGTCGGCGACCACCTTGCCCGCGGGTACGCCGTGGTCGGTGAGCCAACGGGTCATCCCGCCGGGCTCGTTGTAGTCGGGGCGGCTGTTGTCCCCGGAGACCAGGATGACCTTCGCGGTACCGGCGAGGTAGAGCTGCCGGGCCAGGTCCAGGCGGGCGGCGAGGAACGGGGAGGGCACGTCGCCGGGCTCGTACACCTGGGCGCCCAGGACCAGGACGACCGGCGCGGCGGGGACGTCGCCGACGGCGTACACGTGGCCCCGGGCTCCGTGGTCGACGTAGCCGACGCTGGCGATGACCAGGACCACGACGGCGAGGACGGCCAGCACCCCGGCTCCGACCAGGCGGCGCCGCCAGCGTCGCCGTCGAACTGGCGCGACAGTCGGCGCGGCAGTCGGCTCCGCAGGCGGCTCCGCAGCCGGTTCGACGGCTGCATCGGTGGCCGGCTCGGCCGCAGCGGGATCGGATGCGGGAGTGTCGCCGGTGGACGGTGCGGCGCCGGAGGTGGCCATGCAGACCATCGTGCCCGGAGCCCGCGATATTCGCCAGACCGATATACTCAGCCGAACGTACTATCTTTCGCCAGGGCCTGCTCGGTCAGCCGGCCCGGCGGCGAGCTCGACGGGCAGCCAACTCGTCGGCGTACCCGCCGTCCGCGGACGCCGCCGGCGGCGGTGCGGTGGGCAGCGCCTCGACCTCGGTCATCCGGGCCGCCGGCTCGGCGTCGGCGCGCTCCGAGGGCAGGTGCGCCAGCGAGCCCTGGATCTCCTTGAAGGCACCGCCGATGGCGATGCCGAAGACGCCCTGGCCGCCCTGCAGCAGGTCGACCACCTCCTCCGGGGAGCGGCACTCGTAGACCGTGGTGCCGTCGGAGATGAGGGTGATCTGGGCGAGGTCCTCTACGCCGCGGGAACGCAACGTGTCGATGGCCTTGCGGATGTTCTGGAGGGAGACGCCGGCGTCGAGCAGGCGCTTGACGACTTTGAGGACGACCATGTCGCGGAACGAGTAGAGCCGCTGGGTACCCGAGCCGGAGGCGTCCCGGATGCTCGGCACCACCAGGCCGGTCCGGGCCCAGTAGTCGAGTTGCCGGTAGCTGATGCTCACCGCGTGACAGGCCGCCACACCGCGGTAGCCCACCGCAGCGGCGTCGTCCTGCGCGTCAACCGGTCCACCGTCAACGGCGGTCCCGATTCCCGGATTTCGCGGTACATCCACTGCCGTCAACCTCCCGCGTCGTGCCAGCTGGCGGTGGTCCTCTTGCATCACCGACCCTAGTACCCGGACCGGTGCCCCTCGGGCAGCTTCGGCTGCGACACGCCGCTACCCCGCGAAGTCCTCCGGGGTGACCCCCTCGAGAAACTCGCGGAACTTCTCCACCTCGTCCTCCTGCTCGTCCGGGATGATGATCCCGGCCTCGCTGAGCACCTCCTCGGCGCACCAGATGGTGGCGCCGGCGCGCAGGGCGAGCGCGATGGAGTCGCTCGGCCGTGCGGACACCCGGATCTCACCCTCGCCGATCACCAGGTCGGCGTAGTAGATGTTCTCCTTCATCTCCATGATCTCGACAGCCTTGAGCGGCTGTTGCAGGGCGGTGAGAATGTCCCGCATCAGATCATGGGTGAGCGGGCGGGGCGACTTCATCCCCTGTTGCTCGTAGGCGATCGCGGTGGCCTCCACCGCGCCGATCCAGATCGGTAGGTAACGGTCGCCGCCAACCTCCTTGAGCAGCACGATCGGCTGGTTGCTGGGTAGCTCCACCCGGACTCCGACCACGCTCAGCTCACGCACCGCTGCCTCCATCAGCCCACCGGCCCGCGCCAAGCCGCGCACCCGGCAGTGGTTGTCGTCCCTCTTCCGTGCACGTTACACGCGAATCAGTTCAGATCCGATGCGTCCCTACCGCCCGGGCAGTCCGCCCACGACGGCTGCGATGCTCACCCGCCGAGGGTCTCCCGCAGCCCGATCCGGACCAGCGCGGCGTGCAGTTGGGCGGCGAGCGCGGAGACTTCGCGGACGGTCTGGGCGGCCCTGTCCCGGGCGGCCGGCGTGTGCTGGCGGGCCAGTGGCGCCACCAACTGGCTGAGCAGACCGATCTCGCGGCGACGCGGCGGCCTGGTACCCGCGCAGGTGCCGGGGCTCGATGCCGTACCCGGCGAGCTGACCGGCGGCCCGGGCGACCAGCAGCGCGTCCTCGTCGTAGCAGTCGCCGTGCGGCCGGATCAGGCCCTGCTGCTCCAACTCGGTGAGCACCGCGTCCACCAGCCCGGACCGGTCCAGCAACTCGGCGCGGGTGAGCCGCAGCGCCACCGGGGCGGGCAGCTGCTCGTCGTCCACGTCGCGCAGGGCCGGTCGGCGGCCGGCCAGGCCGGTCACGGTGGCCGCCGGGGTGCTCACCGGCACCTCGGCCGTCGCCGGCGGCGAGCACCGAGCGGACCACGGCCGCCGTCGGCTCACCCCGGTCCAGCGCGGCCAACTGCTCGCGGATCACCCGCAGCGGCAGGTAGTGGTCGCGCTGCGCGGCCAGGATGATCCGCAGCCGGGTCACGTCGGGCCAGCTGTACTTGCGGTAGCCGGCCGCCGTGCGCTGCGGCTCGACCAGCCCCTCCGCCTCCAGGAAGCGCAGCTTGGAGATGGTGATGTCGGGAAACTCCGCGCGGAGCTGGTCCAGCACCTCACCGATGCTCATGAGCGTGCCCGCGCCGCGCCGCCGACGCGTTCGAGCCCCCGGGTGCCGTCATCGCCTGCCCGTCGGTCAGCTCTCGTCGGCGCGCGGCCCGGACAGGAACACCAGCCGGAACTTGCCGATCTGCACCTCGTCGCCGTTGGACAGGGTGGCCGCCTCGACCCGCTCGCGGTTGACGTAGGTGCCGTTCAGGCTGCCCACGTCGCGAACGGTGAAGGTGCCGCCCTCGCGGTGGAACTCGGCGTGCCGGCGGGAGACGGTCACGTCGTCGAGGAAGATGTCGCTGTCGGGGTGCCGGCCGCTGGTGGTCACGTCGTGGTCGAGCAGGAAGCGGGCGCCCGCGTTGGGGCCGCGCCGCACCACCAGCAGCGCCATCCCGTGCGGCAGCGACCCGGAGACGCGGCTGGGCGCCACGTCAGCGTCCGACCCTTCGAGCACCTCATCGATGTTGCCGATGCTCATCGTGGACGTGACGTCGAGTGGGGGGAACTCGTCGTCTGGGCGCGTCATCGGGACCACCTTTTGCGTCAAGGGCCGGCGGCGGAGCAGTCGCGCGGCGAAAAGGATGGCCACCACAGGTGACCTGTGGTGCGACTGCCCCCGTGTCGCCCGACGTGGTCCGCACACGCGACCGCGGATTCACGGTCGACTGGGCGAGCCTACTCATGGTCCAAATGCAGGGTCAACCGGACGCGCAGGATCTCCACGCCAGACCAACGGACATCGGACACTTCCGGTTACTCGCGCCGCGTTGGTTACTGTGCGGTTAGCTTTGCGTACGCGGCGGCGTCGAGCAGCGCGTCCACGTCGGCCGGGTCGTCCGGCTCGATCCGGACCAGCCAGCCCTCGCCGTACGGGTCGGTGTTGATCAACTCGGGCGCTTCGGCGAGCTGCTCGTTGCGGGCCACCACGGTGCCTGGGAACGGCGCGTAGATCTCCGAGACGCTCTTGGTGGACTCCACCTCGCCGAGCGGGTCGCCGGCCGCGAGCGCCGTGCCGACGGCGGGCAGCTGGACGTAGACGATGTCGCCCAGCGCGTCCTGGGCGAAGTCGGTGATGCCGACCGAGGGCGCCGGCTCGCCGGGCGCGACCCACTCGTGCTCACTGGTGTAGCGCAGGTCCTCGGGAATCACGTGCCGTCCTCAGCTCGCTCGGGTGGTGGTGTGGTGGTGCTGTCATTTGACGGGTTCAGCGTACTTCGGCGTGGTCGCCGTCACGGTGGTGGACACGGTGACGGAACCGGGCAACTCGACGGAAACGTTCCCGCCGTGGTTCTCGATGGCCGCCACCACCCCACCGACGATGTTGATGGCCGGCTGCAGGGTCTGCGGGTCGCCGATCACGGTCATCGTGAGCGCCCCGCTGAGCTGCCTGCCGTCCGACTCGATCGTGCCGTCCGACCGATCCACGAAGTAGCTGCCCGCGATGATCCGGACCGAGACGCCGTGGGTGTCGTCGAGCTGGATGGCCTCGGCCCCGGCGTCGCGCAGCTCCTCCACCATGTCGAGGATGTCGGCGGCCTTCACCTGGCCGCTGCCCGGGAAGATCCTGATCACCAGCCCGGGTCCCCGGGCGGCCAGCGTGCCGGCCAGGATGCCCAGCTCGTTGGCGCGTTCGGCGGCCGCCCGCAACGCCGCGTCCCGGCTCTGGCTGCCCGCCTCCAGCTCACTCTTGGTGGCCTGCAGGTTGGCGATCTCCAGGCGCAGCCGCTCCTGCCGGTTCTCCAGGTCGGAGAGGATCTGGTAGAGGTCCTCCGGCCGCTCGCTGGCCAACTGGGCGTCGCCGGCGTTGCTGCGCAACTGCACCACCAGGGCGAAGCCGAGCAGCCCGAGGAGTACCCCGATGAACGCGCCGGCCACGCTCAGCGAGCGCCGCCGGTTGGCGGTGACCGGCTGCTCCGCCTCGGTGTCGGCGCCGGCCGGCTCCGCTGCCCCGTCGGCTGCCTGCCCGTCGTCCCCGCCCGGCGATCCGCCGGCGGCGGCCACGGCCAGGTCGGTGTCGCGTCCGCGAACCTCGGACCGGACGGCCTCCGGTTCCGACCCGGCCGCAGACCCGGACCCGGCCGTGCAGACCCGGACTCGGCCGCCGACTCGGACTCGGTGTCCGGCTCGGACCCGACGTCAGAGCTCGGAGTCGGTGTCCGGTTCAGCGCCGGTGCGCGGCCCGGCGGGCATGGACGGCGAGCCGGCGGCGGCCGGCGGAGCGGGAATTTCCGGGGCAGGGGCGGCGGCCGGCTCCGGGGTTCCGGCCGGGGTGTCGGGGGTCTGGTCGCTGGTCATCGGGTACTCACGCCCGGAAGAGGTGGCGACGGATGGCGGCCACGTTGCCGAAGATGCGTACGCCGAGCACCACCACCACGCCGGTGGAGAGCTGGCTGCCGACGCCGAGCTGGTCGCCCAGGTACACGATCAGCGCGGCGACCAGCACGTTGGAGATGAACGAGACGACGAACTGCTTGTCGTCGAAGACCTTGTCCAGCCGGGCGCGGACACCGCCGAAGACCGCGTCCAGCGCCGCGACCACGGCGATCGGCAGGTACGGCTGCAGGGCCAGGGGCACCGACGGCTCGAAGATCACTCCGAGCACCGCGCCGGCCACCAGGGCGAGCACCGCGAACATCAACGTCCTCCCGATGGTGTGGCGCTGGGGGTACCGGACGGGGGCCGCCCGGTCGGCGGCTTACCCGTCGGGGGCGTGCCGGACGGGGAACCGGCCGGTGCGGTGGGCGACGGCGAGCCGCTGGGCAGCGGCTTGGCGTAGAACAGGTTCGGGTCCGGGCCGGCCGCCAGGGTGATCTTCGAGCGGCGCTTCACCGAGACCGACATGCCGTACTTGCTGGCCAGCGCAGCGAACAGCTGCCCGGTGGTGGACGAGTTGAACTTCTTGTCCAGGTCCTTCGGGCCGATCGCGAGCACCTCGTACGGCTGGCTCACCGGCCGGAAGTCGACCAGGATGGTGCTGCCGGCGGTGCGGATGGCGGAGGTGGTGGTGAGCCGCTCGCCGTTGATCGCGATGGCCTCGGCGCCCTGGTGCCACAGTTCGTTGGCGACCGCCTGCAGGTCCCGGTCGAGTACCCGGCCGGGGTTCTTGGTGTTGGTCGGCTGGCCGGTCAACGGGTCCACCGGCTCCGGCGCGTCGGAGAGCCGGACGGCCGCCCCGTTGCCCTTCACCGCGGCCAGCCCGGCAGCCGTCTCCAGCGCGGCCAGCCGGTCGGCGTCCACGCCGGCACCGGCCAGCGCCGCGTTGCGCTCGGCAGCCACCTGGCTGCGCAGCGCGTCGGCCTGGCGCTGCAGGTCGTCGGCTTGTTTGCGGGACTTCTGCACGTCGCTGACCAGGCCGTCGCGGACCTTGCCGGTCTCCGGCTTGGCCGCCACCGTCTGCTGGTACGCGATCGCCAGCAGGAACCCGGTGGCCAGCAGGACCACCGTGCGGGCCAGCCGACCCCGGCGCACCCGGGTCGGCGTGTCCGGGCCGTCGCTGGGCGCGTCGGGCGGCGGCCTCCGCGTACCCGGCGTCCAGCGGGTTGCGGAACATCTCGGTCAGGAAGTCGGCGGTGAACCGACCCGGTTGCCGGGAGTCCTCGGAGGGCATGCTCACGCCGGCGGCCACCGGAGGCTGCGACGCCGAACCGGTCCCGCTGCCGGCTGCCGCGGGCCGCGCACCATGCCGGCGATCTGGACCACGTAGAAGAAGCCGGCGATCCAGTACAGGCCCAGGCCCCACCAGGCCAGGCCCCAGCCGATCGGGCCGGCCCAGTCGGCCGCCGAGTCACTGGCGTAGGCGAGCAGCAGCACCGGGAAGGAGAACAGCAGGATGAAGGTGGCGGTCTTGCCGAGGTAGTGCACCGGCGGCGGGCCGTACCCGGCGCGGCGCAGCACCACCAGGCAGACCAGCAGCATCGCCTCGCGGGCCAGCAGGGCGATGGTGAACCACCAGGGCAGTACCCCGCGGATGGAGAAGGCCAGCAGGGTGGCCAGGATGTAGAGCCGGTCGGCGGCCGGGTCGAGCAGCTCGCCCAGCCGGCTGACCTGGTTCAGGCGGCGGGCCAGGTAGCCGTCCACCCAGTCGGAGGAGCCGCCGATCACGAGCACGATCACCGCGGCCACGTCTGGTGGTGCGGGCCGAGCATGAGGTAGAGGAACAGCGGCACGCCGGCCAGGCGGGCGAAGCTGACCAGGTTCGGGATTGTCCACACCCGACTCGACGTCTGCGTGGTCATCGCCGGTCACAGCCTCCCCGGGGCGGGGTGTCGCCCGTCATGGCGGCTCCGGTTCGCGGACCGCCAGCGTGATCGAATCGGACGAAACGACAGGTCCCGCCCGGTAACCGGGTCACTATAGCCGATCTACCCCGGGCGGCTGGATCACCTCCCGGCCAGCGTCGGCGGGTCCTGCGCTCCGTCCGGGGGAACGGACGCGGCCCGGCTCCGCCGGCGGGGCTTGCCGGTCGCCGTGGGCACCGAGTTGTCCGGGTCGTCCGAGTCCGGGAAGCAGGCGGCGGCCTGGTCCAGGACCGGGTCGCAGTCGTCCGGACGAAGTTGGGCATCAAGCCCGATCCGGTTGATATTACCCAGCAGTTGGGCGGCGGTCGCGGTGGTCGGCACCGTCAGTACGCGGCGGTCGAGCCACAGTGCCGCCTCCCGGTTGAGGAAGCCCAACTGCTGCAGGCAGCGGACGAAGTCCTTGTCCGGGACGACTGTCAATCGCCGTTGCGGGTCGACGATCTCCAGGAAGCCCCGCCGGGCCAGCCGGTTGCAGGCGCGGTACAGGCAGGTCAGTTTCGGCAGCGGGTAGCGGTGCAGGCGCCGGGCGCGCTCGGTGAGCAGCAGCGCCTGTACCCCCCACTGCTCGATCTGCCGGCCCAGTGCCTTGATGTCGGCGCCGATGGCGTCGGCCCGGGCCAGCTCGTGTTCCGGGCAGGCCCGGTCCCACAACTCGACGAAGCGCGCGGCCAGGTCGTCGTCCAACGCCCGCCACCGCGCCCGCCACTGGGCCTCCGGCAGGTCGCGGGCCCGACGGCGCTGCCCCTCCAGCCCGTCGGTGGCGGCCTCCTGCAGGAACCGCCACAGCCCCGGCCGCAGTGCGCCATCCACCGACTGGTACCACCGTTCGCGTACCGGCACAGCACCCACCGACGCCGCCGCCCCGGTCGAGCCGGCGTCGATGGTGGGCACGAAGCAGGCCGCCGTGGGCTTCGGGCGGAGCTTGGCCAGCAGCCGACGTACCGGCCGGAGTAGCAGCCGGGTGATCCACCGGGGGCCGTTGTAGAGCTTGCGGAAGTCGCTGGAGCCGAGTCGGCTGTTGCGCCAGATCTGCCACAGCACCCAGCCGCCGCTGACCAGCATCACGCCGGCCGCACCCCAACTCAGCGCGGTCAGGGTCCGGGCACCCAGCAGGTTGCCGAACTCGGTGATGTCGCCCGATGCCGGTATCAGCCGGACGGTGGCCTGCTCGACGGTGACCACGCCGGCGGCGACCAGTGCGACGGCGATGGTGAAGTTCCCCTTCTGCATCAGATCCGACTCGCGCACCCGACGTTCGTCGAAGGCGCTGGTGATGGCGGCCTGCAACTCGTCGTAGCGGGCCTGTACCCGGCGGATGGCCGCCTCCTCCCGCTCGGCGCCCTGGACCACCCGCTGGAACAGGCCGGTACGCACGGTCGCCTCGCGCAGGCCGATCTCGTCGCGCCACGGCGTCTCGGTGAGGCGCGCGTCGAAGGTGTCCGTCACCACCTGGGCGGAGGCGGACACCCGGTCCCGGCAGTCGCCGATCTGGGCGGCCAGGTGCCCCAGGTCCGCGACGCTCTGCAGGAGCATCTGGTGCAGCAGCTCGACTGCCCGGTGCGCCTGGTTGAGTCGGCGCCAACGGCGTACCGGCAGGTGGGTGGAGAGCCCGTCCCAGAGGAAGGCGCCGCGCTCGGCCACTGCCCGGTACATGGTCAGGTTGCTGGACCAGGTCTCCAGGTCGGACTGGACGTGGTAGAGCTCGGTACCGCAGAGCGCCTCCAGTTCGGTCAGCGCCTCGATCATCCGGGCGCTGGTCAGCTCCTGTCGCGCCGCCGCCGCCAACCCGCGCTTCGCCGACTCCGGCGCGGACCGGTCGGCCGGTTCCGTATCGGATCGGGCCGGCGCGACTGCCCGGCCCGGCACGATCAGGTAGTGCGCGACGCTGTGCGCGTTGTCGTCGCGGACCCGGCGCAACACCAGGTGCTCGCCGCCGACCACCGAACGGGCCACCACCGAGTCCCGTGGCTGCGCCGCCAGCAGCCCGGCACTGAGTCGGCGCAGCAGCGGCGTCGGCTCCGGGTCGAGGTAGCCGGCCGCCAGCTCCCGGGTCCCGTTTCCCTTCGCCGGCACCGCGATCCAGAACATCGGCATCCGGTACGCCTGCCGGTACACCCGGAAGCTGGCCATCGTCAGGTACCGGCCCACCAGCAGCTCCAGCCCCTCCCGGAGCGCACTGAACAGCTCGCCCAGCCGGTCGACGTCGACGCCGGCCTCATCCTGGCCGCGTGGCAGGTCGACGGGGGCGAAGTGCCCGCCCCACGGCAGGCCGCTCCACACCGTGATGCTGGCCAGGCAGAGCGGACGCTCCAGCAGGAACTGGAACCGCAGGTCCACGGCGACGAAGTGCCCGGTGTACCCGGCGTCGAGCGCGTCCCGCACGGTGGCGGCCACCGCCGCCGCCCGGTCGGCCCGGTCGTCCGGCCAGTCCTCGCCGCGGGCGGCCAGTGCGGCGGCGGCCAGCAGCGCGGCCACCCGGGGCGCATCCAGCAGCACCCGGTGCCGCTGCGCCCGCAGGTTCGCGTCGGCGCGGTCGGCGAGCTTCGGATCGGCCGCCTGGTGGCAGGCCGCGTGCACCCTCGCGGCGATCGTGCGGGCCAGCTGCTCTCCGCCGGCGTCCCACGGCTGGTGCTCGGGCGCATCCGCCGCGCCGGCCGGGTCCTGGCAGATCCACGCCCGGCCGGTGTCGGCCGCACCGCTCAGCAGCGCCCGGAGCAGCCGGCCGTGCTCGGTGTCCGGCCACCCGTCCGGTGCCGGCGGTGGCTCGACCGGCAGCGCGGCCGGGTCGAGGCGGTCACTGCCGCTGCGCCACAACTGCTCGATCTCGGGTATCCGCCAGGCGGACGTGGCCACCAGGACCAGCCGGCTCACCGCGTCGTCCTGACCGGTCGGAGCGCTCGGCGGTGCGGCGGGGACCGTCCGCTGCGTCGGCAGGACAACCACCGGATCTGCCGCGCCGTCGGGGTCGGTCGGCTCACCGATCGGCAGGGCACTGTCGTACGCGGAGCCCGACGGCGGGGGCACCATCGGACCGCTGCCGGCCGGCTGCGCGGGCACCGTCCCCGCCCCGTCCGGCTGGTCACCGGCGGCCACCGTGCTGACATCGTCGCCCGCCCCGGCGCCGACAGCTTGCCCGGAGCCGACGGGTGGGACCGAGTCGGCGGCCGGCCCGGAGCTGGCGGAGGAGACGGAGTTGGCGGAGGAGACGAAGTTGGGCGGCGGGGCGGGGTCGGCTGGCGATCGGGGGGCCGGGGGCTCGGCAGTGGCCGGATCCGGGGGGACGGCGACCGACCGGGCGCGGACGGCGAGCCGGCGGAGCGCGGCGGTCAGCGCGCTGCGGAGCTGGCGTACGGGCGTGCCGGAGTCGGGCACCGCGGCCTCCTCAGCTCGGATCGGCCCGGCGCCGAGCGGCCGGGGTACCCGTGTCGGCACAGCATGATCGTTACTACCGGTGGCTGTCGAGTAGCGCTCCGGATACTCTCGCGCACCGACGGTCCACTGTGTCCGCTCCGTCCGGCCGGTACCGGGTCACCGGTCGATCTGCTGTGCCGGGCGGTCCGTCCCGGTGGTCACGGGCGGAATGGTCAGCCGGCCGGAGCGGCCGGGAGGTACCGTCCATGGTGGACAGATCGTGGTGGACCCAGACGTTCGGCTCCACATAGCAGGCGAGGTCACGGTCGGGGTGGCAGTACACCGGGACCAGGGCGTGTGGTACCGGTACCGGACCCGGCCGGTCGAAGGGCAGCCCGGTCCAGGCGCGCCAGCTGGACAGCGGCTCGACCACCGTCATCGACCGCGGCGCCACGCCGACGATCCGGCCGCCGGCCCGCACATGCACCCGTAGCCACGGATCGGTGGGCAGGCCGTCATCGCGGATCCGGAGCAGGTAGCGGGCCATCGACTCGTCCGGGTACCGGTGCTTGTCGCACCGGGCGCACCGGAACCACCAGGGCCGGGTACCCGGCCGCGGCGGCACGTGAACGCAGCTGGCGCAGCATCATCCCGGACAGCCCGCGACCCCGGGCATCGGGGCGGACGGTCACCTCCAACGCGGCGAGCACGTTCCCGGCCCGGACGGCGAGCCGGTCAGCCGCGGCCACGAGCAGCACATCGTCGTACCCACCGGGGGGAAGGCCGACCGGGGCGGAATCGGCAGCCGCCAACGGTCCGGCGGCGGCACCGGCCGACGCGCCGGCATCCGGGGCGGCCGGGTCGAGCACGGTGACCGGGACGGCCAGCCGGGTGACGTCCGCGCAGCTGAACGCGAAGCCGCAGGCGCGGGCGAACGGGCGGGTCGGATCGGTCGGGTCGACGGCGAGCAGGTTGGTGGCCGGGTTGGCGGCCACCATGGCGTCGAACAGGGTGGCCGAGATCGGATCGTGGAACATGAATTCCGGCCAGGAGTCCGGGAACGCGTCGAACACGCGACCCAGATCGGGCCGCTCAGCCAGGCTCACCACCAACGGGTCCATGGTCCCCTCCCCCGCCAGCCCTGATCATATCGCCGGATTTGCCCTGGTCAGACCGACTAAGGTCGATAGCGAGGCGCCAGCGAACGCCGGGAGGGAACGCCGTGTGGGCCCGTAGGTGGTCGGACTGTCTTCTGGTCGTGGATGGCCGTGCTGACGGTGGCCTTCTACGCGCTGCCGGGCCTGCACATCCTCATCTGGAGCACCATCGGCATCACCAGTTGCGCGGCGATCGTCACCGGGGTGGTGCGCAACCGGCCCCGCCGACGCTGGCCGTGGCTGCTGCTGGCCGGCGCGGTGCTGTTCTTCGCCGCCGGGGACACCACCTACAACCTGCTGACCTCGGTGGGCGGCCAGGACAACCCGTTCCCGTCGGCCGCCGACATCTTCTACGGCGGCACCTGCGCGATGCAGATCGCCGGCATGTTCGGGCTGGCCCGCTCCGGGGCGGGCGCCCGCGACCGGGCCAACCTGATCGACAGCCTGATCCTCACCTCCGGGGTGGCCCTGCTGTTCTGGCTCACGGTGATCTCTCCGTCGGTGCAGCGCGACGACCTGACCCGGTGCAGAAGGCGGTCACCATCGCGTACCCGATCAGCGACGTCCTGGTACTGGCGCTGCTGGCGTGGCTGGCGGTGTCGGTACCGCACACCCGCGCCGTCCGGCTGCTCGGCCTGGGTACCTTCGGGCTGCTCGCTGCCGACGTGGCGTACGGGTACAACCAGGCCGGCGGCGCATGGAAGGTCGGCGGGCCGGTCGACCTGGGCTGGATCGCCCTGTACGCGTGCTGGGGAGCCGCCGCGCTGGATCCGTCGATGGTGGCCATCACCGACCCCCGCAACAGCCGCCCGGCCGGGGTCACCTGGGCCCGGCTCACGGTGCTGGCGCTGTGCTCGATGGTCGCCCCGGCGGTGCTGCTGGTGGAGCTGTCGCAGGACCATGCCGACCAGTCGCTGCTCACCGGCGTCCTGGCCTGCTGGTGTTCCTGCTGGTACTGCTGCGGCTGGCCGGGGCGGCGGACACCAACCGGCGGGCGGTGGCCCGCGAGCGTGGACTGCGCCGGGCGGGCGCGGAAATGGTCGCCGCCACCGGACCGCCGCAGGTGCTGCAGACCGTCCAGGATGCGGTCGGCGCGCTCATCCCGCGGACCGCCGAACGCCAGATCAAGCTGCTGCACCCGGAGACCGGGGCGCAGTCGTCCGAGTTGGTGCGACCGTCGCCGGAGGGGTCGACGCCGCCCCGACCGACGGCTCGACCCGGCTGGTCTACACGGCCCACCTGGACCCGACGGCCGCCGCCGAACTGGCCCCGTTCGAGACGACGCTGCTCTGCTCGCTGGACACGCCGGACGCCCGCGACGGCGAGGCAGTCGACCTGCCCGGCTGGGTACTCGCGGTGGCGGCGCGGGAGCCGGTGCTGCTGGCCATCCGTGAGTCGGTGGAGGTGCTCGCCTCGCAGGCGGCGCTGGCGCTGGCCCGGATCGGGTTGACGGCGGAGCTCGCCCGCACCACCAGCGAGGCGTACTTCCGCACGCTGGTGCACAACACCGCCGACGTCATCCTGATCGTGGCCGAGGACGACCGGATCAGGTACGCCAGCCCGTCCGCCACGGCGCTGTTCGGCGCCGAAGCCGGTCGAGGGGCGGCTGCTCACCGACGTCGTCGGCGGCGCGACCGGTGGGCATGGCCGACCTGTTCCGGATGTGCCAACAGCCGGGCGGCGCGGACTGGGTGCTCACCGGGCCGGCCGGCGAAGCGCTGCAGATCGAGGTGGACTGCCGGGACCTGCGGGCCGACCCGACGGTCCGCGGCCTGGTGCTCACCCTGCGGGACGTGACCGAGCGCCGCCGGCTGGAACGGGAACTGCGGCACCAGGCGTACCACGACGCGCTCACCGGCCTGGCCAACCGGGCCCAGTTCACCACCTGGGTACGGCAGGCGATGTCCCGTACCCGGTCGCGGGGCGGCATCGTCGGCGTGATCTTCCTGGACCTGGACGACCTCAAGGTGGTCAACGACACCCTCGGCCACCCGGTCGGCGACCGGCTGCTGCAAGCGGTCGCCGAGCGGCTGACCCGGGTGCTGCGCCGCCCGGACAGCGCGGCCCGCCTCGGTGGCGACGAGTTCGCCGCGCTGATCGAGGACGTGCGCACCGCCGACGAGGTGGAGCGGGTGGCCGAGCGGGTGGTCAAGGCGCTGGCCGAGCCGTTCCCGCTGGACGGCGTGATGGTCAACGGCGGGGCCAGCGCCGGGGTGGCCACCACCGTGGACGCCGAGGACGAGAACGACCTGCTGCGCCAGGCCGACCTGGCGCTGTATGTGGCCAAGGGCGGCGGCAAGGGGCAGTGGCGGCGGTACCAGGCGGCGCTGCACACGGCGGTGCTGGAGCGCATGCAGCTGCGCTCCGAGCTGGACCAGGCCCAGTTGGAGCTGGCGTACCAGCCGATCGTGGCGCTGGAGTCGGGCACCACCATCGGCTTCGAGGCGCTGGCCCGGTGGCGGCACCCCACCCGGGGAATGATCATGCCCGACCAGTTCATCGAGGTGGCCGAGGAGACCGGCCTGATCGTGCCGATCGGCGACGAGATTCTGCACACCGCGCTGGCGACGGCACGCGAGTGGCTCGCCGTCGACCCGGACCCGGTGCCGTACATCGGGGTGAACGTGTCGGTGAAGCAGTTCCGCACCACCGGCTTCGTCGACCGGGTACGCGAGCAGCTCGCCGAGGCCGAGCTGCCGCCCGAACGGCTGCTGCTGGAGATCACCGAGAGCCTGCTGCTGCCCGACGAGGATCAGGTCTGGGCCGGCCTGAGCGCGCTGCGGGCGATGGGGGTCCGGCTGGCAATCGACGACTTCGGCACCGGGTACTCGTCCCTGTCGTACCTGCGCAAGGTGCCGTTGGACGTGGTGAAGGTGGACCGCTCGTTCATCGAGGCGATCAGCCGCTCGGCTGATCAGCTGCGCATTGGTGGAGGGAATCGTCCGGCTCGCCGGTAACCTGGGGCTGAAGGTGATCGCCGAAGGTATCGAGAACGAGGTCGACCGGGATCTGCTGGTGAAGATCGGTTGCCCGTTCGGCCAGGGGTACCTGTTCTCCCGGCCGATGACCTACGCGGACAGCGTGACCTGGCTGCAGCGCCAACGGGTCGCACGTCTGACCCCCGCTCCCCCACGGCCCGTCCCCCGACGGGCACCCGCACGTCGCCGGCCACCGGGGTCGGCGCGGAGCACACCCTGGGAGGAGCCGTGCCGACCCGCACCGACGCCGCGACCGCGCACATCCGCCGCTCCGGACGCTGGAACACACTGCGCGAGCTGCGCGACCAGACGCCGATGTACGACGCAGTCATCTCCGAGATCGACGGCCGCCGGATCCGTATCGGCGACCACTGGCTGACCGACTGGGCCTCCTGCAACTACCTGGGCTTCGACCTCGATCCGCAGATCATGGACGCGATGAACACGGAGGTACACCGCTGGGGCACCCACCCGAGCTGGTCCCGGCTGCTGGGCAATCCCGGGCTGTATCCGCAGATCGAGGAGCGACTGACCGAACTGCTCGGCGCGCCGGACACGCTGGTCCTGCCGACCATCACGCACATCCACATGTCGGCGCTGCCGATCCTGGTCGGGGAGGGCGCCGTGCTGGTCGAACACACCGCGCACAAGACGATCTACGACGGCTGCGTCTACGCCCGGGCGATGGGCGGCACGCTGCACAAGTTCGACGGCGACGACCCGGACAACCTGATCGACGCGCTGAACGCCACCCCGGTCGGCGGCGGCCGGGTGGTCTGCGTCGACGGCGTCAACAGCATGACCGGCAACCTGCCCGACCTGGCCACCCTGGCCCGCATCTGCCGGGACCACGACGCGCTGCTGTACGTGGACGACGCCCACGGCTTCGGCCTGGTCGGCGAGCGCCGGACGGACGAGACCAGCCCGTACGGCGCGCGGGGCAACAGCGTGGTCCGGCACGCCGGGGAGAGCTACGACAACATCATCCTGGTGGGCGGCTTCTCCAAGGCGTACTCCTCGCTGCTGGCCTTCCTCGCGGTGCCGACCTGGCTGAAGAACCATCTCAAGGTGGCCGCGGCCCCGTACCTGTACTCCGGGCCGTCGCCGACCGCCTCGCTGGCCAGCGTGCTGGCCGGGATGGACGTCAACGAGGCGCGGGGCGACCTGCTGCGCGCCGACCTGTACCGGCTGACCCGGCGGGTGCTCGACGGGGTGCACGCGCTGGGCCTGGCCACCCCGAACCTGGACGGCACCCCGATCGTCGAGCTGATGCTGGCCGGCGAGGAGAGCCTGCCGATGGTCGCGCAGGTGCTGTGGCAGGACGGCGCGTACGTGACGCTGGCCGCGTACCCGCTGGTCCCACACGACCGGGTGGGGTTCCGGCTGCAACTGACCGCCGCCCATACCGACGATCAGGTCACCGAGTTGCTCGCCACGCTGACCAGGCTCGCCGATCGGGGCCTGCTCCGCCGCGCCTGACCCGACCACCTCTGGCTACCCGCCGCTCCGCGGCGCGGCCGGCTCGGCGTGGGCGGGTCGGCGTGGCGGGTCGGCGTGGCGGGTCGGGGCCGGGTAGGTGGGGCGGGAGCGGCGGGTTGTGGCAGGCTCGCGGGCGTGTTGATCCTGCTGCCGCCCTCCGAGGGGAAGTCCGCGCCGCGTCGGGGCGCCCCGCTCGACCTGGACCGGTTGAGCCTGCCGGCGCTCAATCCGGCCCGGGAGAAGGTGCTCGACGCGCTGGTAACGCTCTGCGGCACGGAACCCGACCGGGCGGTGGCGGCGCTCGGGCTCACGCCGGGGCTGGCCGGCGAGGTGGTCCGCAACGGCGCGCTGCGGACCGCGCCCACGGTGGCCGCCCAGCGCCTCTACACCGGCGTGCTCTACGAGTCACTGGACCTGGCGGGGCTGGACACCCGGGCCCGTCGCCGGGCGGCCGGCTCCCTGGTGATCTTCTCGGCGCTGTGGGGTGCAGTCCGGATCGGTGACCGGCTGCCCGGCTACCGGCTGCCGGCCGGTACCAACCTGCCGGGCATCGGCCCGGTCGCCGGGTACTGGCGGGCCGAACTGGCCGCCGCGCTCGACCCGCTCGCCGGTACCGGCGGTGGTCTCGTCCTGGACCTGCGCAGCGGTTCGTACACACCGATGTGGCGGCCGGCCGGGGCGCTCGCCGGGCGCACGGTGGGCGTGCGGGTGCTGCACGAGCAGCGGGTGGCCGGCGAGCTGCGGCGCAGTGTGGTCAGCCACTTCAACAAGGCCACCAAGGGCCGGCTGGTGCGGGCCCTGTTGACTGCCGACGCCCGCCCGACCACCCCGGCTCGACTGCGCGACGCGCTCGGCGACCTCGGCTACCGGGTCGAGCCGGGCGAACGCCCGGGGCAGCTCGACGTGGTGGTCACCGAGCTCTGAGCGCCGTCGGCTGCGGGCACGGTGGGTCGTTGGGGCGCTCGGACAGGGCGCGGCAGGCGGTCGGCCGGCTCAGCTGGGGCGCGGCGGGCGATGGTGGGCGAGTTCGGCGTGGTGGTCGACGTCGGCGCCGGCCGGGTCGGCGTGCACCAGGGCGGCGTAGAGCCGCGGTACCGCGTGCAGCAGTTGGTGCTCGGCGTCGACGGCGATCGCGTGCGCGGCCGTCACCGTCAGGTTTGCGTCCACGGCGATCTCGCACTCGGCCCGCAACTGGTGGCCGATCCAGCGCAGCCGCACCGCGCCGAGGCCGCGCACCCCCGGGGTGTCCCGCAGCACCCGCTCGACGGTGTCCAGCAACTGCGGGTCGACCGCGTCCATCAGCCGCCGGTACACCTCGCGGGCCGCGTCCTTGAGCACGACCAGGATGGCCAGCGTGATGGCCAGGCCGACGACGGGATCGGCCCAGCGCCAACCGATCGCGACGCCACCAGCGCCGACGAGCACGGCCAGCGAGGTGAAGCCGTCGGTACGGGCGTGCAGGCCGTCGGCGACCAGGGCGGCCGAGCCGATCCGGCGACCCACCGAGATCCGGTACCGGGCCACCAGCTCGTTGCCCACGAAGCCGACCAGCGCGGCGACCGCCACCGCCCACAGGTGGTCGACGTCGGCGGGGTGCAGCAGTCGGCGTACCGCCTGCCACCCGGCCAGGGCCGAGGAGCCGGCGATCACCGCGACGATCGCCACCCCGGCGAGGTCCTCGGCGCGGCCGAAGCCGTAGGTGTAACGCCGGGTGGCCGGCCGCCGGCCGAGCACGAAGGCCACTCCGAGCGGCACCGCGGTGAGCGCGTCGGCCACGTTGTGCAGGGTGTCACCGAGCAGCGCCACCGAGCCTGACAGCGCAGCCACCACAGCCTGCAGCGCCGCCGTGGCGCCGAGCACGGCAAGCGACCACCACAGTGCCCGGATACCGGCCCGGCTGCCCTCCATCGCCTGGTCGACCTTGTCGGCCGCGTCATGCGAGTGCGGCCGTACCCGGTGCACCACCCGCGCCCACAGCCCACCTGCACCGGACCCGTGCCCCCCGTGCTCATGGTCGTGGTTCTCGTGGTCGTGGTTCTCGTGGTCGTGGTCGTGTCGTCGTGGTCGTGGTCGTGGTCGTGTCGTGGTCGTGGTTCTCGTGGTCGTGGTCGTGGTCCTCGCGGTTGTCCCCGTGGCCGTGGTCGTGGTCCTCGCGGTCGTGACCGTGGTCTGCGGAGTCGTGGTCATGGCCCGCATGCTGGTGGCCGGCGTGGTCCCTGCCCGCATGCTCGTGATTGGCGTGATCGTGGTCGGGGTGGGGGTGGTGACCGCTGTGAGGCGGGCGCGGTTGGTCAGGTCCGTGGGCGTGCGCGGCCGGATCGACGGTCATTGCCGGATCATAGGGGCAGCCGGCCGATGCGGCGGCGAGGTCGATCAGATGGGCGGCTACAGGTACCGGGCGGTGAACTCGATGCCGTGCGCGATCAGCCGGGCCGGGTCGGGGTGCCCGGCGAAGACGTGGTCGGTGTCGGGGACCAGCTCCAACTCGACCGGCGCGCCCACCGCACGCAGCCGCTCGGCGAGCAGCTCGCTCTGCGCGGCCGGGACCACCCGGTCGGCGGCGCCGTGGATCAGCAGGATCGGTGGCGCTGCCTTGTGGACGTAGCTGGTCGGGCTGGCGGCGCGGGCGGTCGCCGGCAGCCGGTGCACCACGCCGCCGAGCAGCAGCCCCTCCGGGCTGTCAGCGCTGTCGTGCGCGAAGCCGTCCGCGGCTGGTCCGCTGGCCAGGGCCAGCAGGTCGGTGGGCGGATAGAGCAGGACGGCGCAGCGTACCGCCGGCCGGGTCAGCGCAAGCAGGCCGGCGAGCAGGCCGCCGGCTGATTCGCCCCACACCGCGAGCCGGTCGGCTGCCAGTCCGACGGCGTCCGCGTGCCCGGCCAGCCAGGTCGCGGCCGCGCGGACGTCGTCGAGTTGGGCCGGGAAGCGGGCCTCGCCGGTCAGTCGGTACTCCACGCTGGCGACGGCGAACCCGGCGGCGTTGAGCGCTTCGAAGAGGCCGGACAACGCGGGTGGCAGTTCGTCGCGGGCGCCGGCCCGCCAGCCGCCGCCGTGGATCCACAGCACCACCGGCGCGGGGCCGTCGGCAGCCGGCGGCAGCAACAGATCCAGGCGTAGCGGCCGGTGCCCGTCCGGACGGGCGAAGATCACATCACGGTACCCGGTCATCACGGTCCTCCCCTGGTCGCCGCCACACCCGCTCGGCCGCCGACGATGGTACGCACCCGGTCACGGCGCCGCCGTACGGGAAGATCAGCGGGAGGCCGGCGAGCAGCAGGGCGGGCTCGATCAGCGAGTCGCCGGCCGGCCGGCAGCGCTCGCAGTCGCGGATGTGCCGGCCGAACCGGGCCTGCCACAGCGTGGTGGTCTCGCCGGTCCAGCCGACCGCGATGTGCCCGAGGTAGGGACAGCGGGGCCGGGCGCCCAGCGCCCGTACGGTGATCCGGGCGACGGTCAACTGGCTCACGATGCGGGCGATCCGTTGCGCGACGGCGTCCGCCGGTTCGGCCAGCGCGGCCACCACCTCGGCCCGGCGCAACTGCCCGGACGCCTCCAGCCACCACAGCGCGAGCAGTTCGCGGTGCTCGTCGGCCAGCCACCGGGTCGCCTCGGCCAGTTCCCGCCGCTGCGCGGTCAACCGCAGCCGGGCGACGGTGACGTCAACGAAGTCCGGGCGGTCCGGTCCGGGCGGTCGCACGCTGTGCCTCCAGGGATATCGCGGGTACGCATCGGAGACGCCCGGCGGGCACCGGGATAACAGCAACCGGAACGTCCCCGGTGCCGGCCGGCACCGGGGACGTCGAGGCGACCGCGTCCGGGCTCAGCCGGGAACGGAGTCGTACCGGCCCCGGGCGTCGCCGCCGGCGTCGGCGGCGCGGACGCAGATGTCGTAGAGGTCGGCGGGAGCGTAGGAGCGGACGTACGCGTTCATGGTCAACAAAGTAGCGGGTCGAACGGCGGCGGTGACCCCGGCCGGAAGCGTTTACGGCGATCTCCCAGGTCAGTGCCCGGATGGCCGCTCACCGGCAGGAAAGCTGCCTGAAAACCGGTGGAACACCGGCGCGGCAAAGTCGTGGCTGGCTCTGGCGCCGGCCCTGGCTGACGGGGTACAAACAGCGCAGCTTTCTTTCTTCACGGCTTGACTCAAGTGGGGAATTGCGAGGGATCGTTCCCCGCCGCAACCCCGACCGGGTGACGCCGTCCGTCCTGATAGGCAGGCCCATGATCAGTCCCGAGACCGACGCGGCGGCACCCGCGCACTCCCCGTCGGGCGTCTCCCGCCGTGGCGTCCTGGCGTTGGCCGCAGCGGCCGGCGCGGTCACCGCCACCGATTTGGTCCTCACCCCCGGCGAGGCGGCGGCCGCCGGCCCCGCCGAGCCCGACTTCGGCCCCAACGTCTTCGTCTACGACGAGAGCACCCCGGTCGCGACCATCCAGGCCAAGCTCGACGCGCTGTTCGCCGCCCAGCAGAACAACGAGATGGGTACCGACCGGTTCGCGGTGCTGTTCAAGCCCGGCAAGTACGCCGTCAACGCCAACCTCGGCTACTACACGACGGTCAGCGGGCTCGGCCAGAACCCGGGCGACGTCGAGATCACCGGCGCGGTCCGGGTGGTCGGCAAGTACGACCCGAACTCGCCGTCCAACATCTCCGCGCTGACCAACTTCTGGCGCTCGGCCGAGAACCTCACCATCGTCCCCACCGACTGGTCCAACCAGTGGGCGGTGTCCCAGGCCGCGCCGCTGCGCCGGGTGCACGTCAAGGGCATCCTGTGGCTGGAGCCGGGCGGCGGCGGGTACTCCAGCGGCGGCTACCTCGCCGACTCCCTGGTGGACGCCATCACCATCAACGGCTCCCAGCAGCAGTGGCTGACCCGCAACAGCCACCTCGGCGACGCCTGGACCAACGGGGTGTGGAACCAGGTGTTCTCCGGTGTCACCGGCGCGGTGCCGGCCGCCGACTTCCCCGCCAACCCGTACACCGTGCTGCCGACCAGCCCGGTCACCCGGGAGAAGCCGTACCTCTACGTGGACGCCGACGGCGGGTACCGGGTGTTCGTCCCGGCGCTGCAGACCAACTCGGCCGGCACCACCTGGGCGGACGGTCCCACCCCGGGCACCTCGGTGCCGCTGCGCGACTTCTTCATCGCCAAGCCGACCGACAGCGCGCTGAAGCTCAACCTGGCGCTGGCCGCCGGCAAGCACCTGCTGTTCACCCCGGGCGTCTACAAACTGGACCTGCCGCTGGTGGTGACCCGCAAGAACACCATCCTGCTGGGCCTGGGCATGCCCAGCCTGACGCCGAAGTACGCGCTGCCGGTGCTGCAGATCGCCGACGTCGACGGGGTGAAGGTGGCCGGCCTGCTGGTCGACGCCGGCCCGGCCAACTCGCCGGTGCTGGTCGAGGTCGGCGGACTGCTCAGCCACCGCAGCCACGCCGCCAACCCGATCTCGCTGCAGGACGTGTTCTTCCGGGTCGGCGGGCCGTGGGCCGGCAAGGCCCGGATCAGCCTGCTGGTCAACGCCGACAACACCATCCTGGACAACATCTGGGCCTGGCGCGCCGACCATGGCGAGGGCGTCGGCTGGGACGTCAACACCGGCGCGAACGGCGTGGTGGTGGCCGGCGACGACGTAATCGCGTACGGGCTCTTCGTCGAGCACTACCAGCAGTACCAGACGCTCTGGCTGGGCGAGCGCGGGCGGACCATCTTCTACCAGAGCGAGCTGCCCTACGACCCGCCGAGCCAGGCGGCCTGGTCCGGCCCGAGCGGCAACGGCTGGGCGTCCTACAAGGTCGGACCCCGGGTCAGCCGGCACGAGGCCTGGGGGCTGGGCGTCTACTGCTTCTTCAACCAGGGCGTCGACATCCGCGAGGCCCGCGCGATCGAAGCCCCCAAGGCCGAGAACGTGCGCTTCCACGACGCGGTCACGGTGTTCCTCAACGGCAGCGGCGGGATCGAACGCACCATCAACGACGCCGGTACCCCGTTGATCGGGGCCTACGGCACCAGCCCGATCGTCAACTACCCGTAAGCCCGGCACGCCGCACCGGCGTGCCGCAGCACGATGGCCCGACCCGACCTTCCCACGGGTCGGGCCATTGTCTTGTCCCCGTTTGGACGTAACCATCTCCCCGTTCGGACACAACCACCGAGGGTGACAGGTCAGGTATGCGACGGAGTGATTCACAGCGGGCGATGATCTACCTAACGTGATCCCATCCGCACCTTCGGTTGAATCGAGGTCCACGATGGTCGTCGCACGGTTCATCGGGCGGGTGCCGGTAATGATCGGCTCGGTCCTTCTCGCGATCCTGGGAATCGTCCTGATCGTCATCGGTGCCATGGCTGACTCGAATGGTGGCAGCCAGATCGGTTTCGGCATCGCCTGCATCGTCGTCGCCGTACTGCTGTTCCTGGACGCGCTGCTCACACCGCAGCCAACGCGCTAGAACAGCCCACCGCGCCAGGCAATCGCCGGGCGCACACCCACCCCCTCCCAAATCCCCCCAACGGGTGCCACGCTCGCCGGCTGTCCACTGTGGACCGCCGGCCTGACCTGGGTACGCCCGCCCCGACCCCGTCCACTCCCCACGTGAGGCACCCCTATGACTGCCCCCGAACCGGGACCGATCACCACTGCCGTGGCCGGACTGCGTGACTTCGCGCAGCAGGCCAGCGGCGGGTCGGTCGACGTGGGTGCCCCTGTGGACGGGGCCAGGGAAGGGCTCTGGCTGTGGCCGTACGAGCTGCGGCCGCAGGTACAGACCACCGGCAGCGGCGCCCGCCACCCGTACCGGCTCGGGGTGCGGTGCGTGCTGGCGGGTACCGGGCCGGACGCGCTCGGGCTGCTCGACCGGGTACTCACCGCCGCCGTCCGGGCCGGTACCCCCGAACTCGTCATCGAGCCGCCGAGCGCGGCCTGGTGGCAGGCGGCCGGGCTGGCCCCCCGCCCCGCGCTGGTCTTCGAGGTGCTCGCGAGCGTCACCCACCCGGCACCGCACGTCCCGTCGGTCCGCGGCCCGCTGGTCCTCAAGCAGATCGAGCTGCGGCCGCTCGCCGGCGTGCTGCTCGGCCCCGGCGACCAGCCGGTGGCCGCCGCCCGGGTGGAAGTGGCCGGCAGCCAACTGTCCTGCAACACCGACGGGCACGGACGGTTCAGCTTCCCCGGCATCCCGGTCGCCGACCGGGTCACGCTGCGGGTGGTGGGCCGCGGTCGGGTCTTCACCGCCATCGTCCCGCTCACCGGCGGCGAGGCCGAGCCGGTCACCGTGCACTGCGACTTCGGCGAGCCCGCTGACGCTCCACCCGGCGCCCGCCGCCCGGACCCCGGCGGTTGACCCGACCGCCCGGCTACCGACGCACGCTGACCGACCGCACCGCTGAACCGACCGCTATCCGATCCGAGACCCACCGACCCACCCGGGCGGTGCCCGACCGGGCGATCGCCCCGCCGGGATCACCGGCCCGACCAGCCGACCCCTCCCGGTGACCACCGGACGGGCCGGTCGCAGCGCACCAGTCCGCTCCGGCGCCCGCCGGGGAGGCAGAGCGAGGAGCTGATATGCCGAACTACTTCTCCCCCGGCATCTACGTCGAGGAGGTGGCGGGCGGTGCCCGCCCGATCGGCGCGGTCGGCACCAGCACGGCGGCGTTCGTGGGGGTCGCCCCCGACCCGAGCGTGCGGGTGAACGAACCCGTGGCGATCAACAACTGGGACGAATTCGTCCGCATCTTCGCCCCGGGGGCCACCCCCCAGGGCACACCGCTGTCCCGGGCGGTCTTCGGCTTCCTGGACAACGGCGGTACCCGTTGCTACGTCGTCAACGTCGGCGAGGGTGGCCAGATCGGCTCGTCCGGCAAGCGCCGGGGCGGCGTGGGTGTCCTGGAGACCGTCGACGAGGTGGCCATCGTGGCCGCGCCCGGGTACACCAGCGTGGCCGCGTACGAGGCGCTGCTGTCGCACTGCGAGCTGATGCGCGACCGGGTGGCCATCCTGGACCCGCCCGAGGTGGTCGACGACATCAGCGCGCTGACCCGGGTCGGACTCGGCTCGGACCGGCCCAAGCCGGCCGCCGCCGGTGGTGACAAGCCGGCGAAGCCGGAGGACGCCGGACCGCCGGCCGAGCAGTCGCTGCGGCCCCGGCAGTCCGACTACGGCGCGATCTACTTCCCGTGGATCTGGGTGAACGACCCGCTCACCGGCGAGTCGGTGGCCACCCCGCCGAGCGGGCACATGGCCGGCGTGTGGGCGCGCACCGACGGTACCCGGGGGGTGCACAAGGCTCCGGCGAACGAGCCGATCCGCGGCGCCACCGACCTCACCTACCGGGTCACCCGGGGCGAGCAGGACATCCTCAATCCGCGCGGGGTCAACTGCATCCGCGCGTTCAGCGCCGAGGGCATCCGGGTGTGGGGCGCGCGCACGCTGGCCGCCGAGGCCAGCGAGTGGCGCTACATCAGCGTCCGGCGGCTGTTCAACATGCTGGAGGAGTCGACCGCCGACGGTACCCGGTGGATGGTCTTCGAACCCAACGACCCGACGCTGTGGCGCTCCATCCGGCGCGACATCGGGGCTTTCCTCACCCGCGTCTGGCGGGACGGGGCGCTGCTCGGTCGGACCCCGCAGGAAGCGTTCTTCGTCAAGTGCGACGAGGAGACGAACCCGGCTGACGTACGGGATGCGGGCATGGTCATCGCCCACATCGGTGTCGCGGTGGTCAAGCCGGCCGAATTCGTGGTGTTCAAGCTCAGCCAGTGGGCGGGCGGCACCGAGACCGAGACGATCGGAGGGTAAGCGATGCCGGAGGCCAGCGCCGCCGCGCCGGGTACCTGGGTGGACCCGTACCGCGCGTACAACTTCAAGCTGCTCATCAACAACATCACCAACGGCCACTTCACCGAGGTCACCGGACTCGGCGTGCACGTGGAGCGGATCTCCTACCGGGAGGCCGGCAACAACAGCATCGTGCGGGCCATCCCCGGCCGGGTCACCTACCCACCGGTCTGCCTGCGCTTCGGGCTGACCTCCACGGGTGAGATGTGGGACTGGCTGCTGACCGCCGTCAACGGTGTCGTCAACCGCCGCAACGTCTCCATCGTGATGCTCGACCCGGCCGGCTCCACCGAGGTGCTGCGCTGGAACCTGCTCAACGCCTGGCCGCAGGAGTGGTCGGGGGCCCCGCTGGACGCGATGAGCCGGGAACTGGCCATCGAAACGCTGACGCTGGCGCACGAGGGCCTGGGTCGGGAGGCCGGCGGTGCCCCGGCGGCCAGTTAGCCAACGCGCCACCGCGCTGCTGGCGGCCTGTCTGCGCGGGACGGCGACGTTCGCGCAGCGGGCCGCGCAGCGGCTGGACGGCACCCGCCCGGCCGCACCGGACCCGATCGGTCCGGCTGCGGTCGGCGGGCCACCGGAGCATTGGCGGGCAATGGTTGCGCAGCGCGCGCCGGGCCTGCTGCGCGGTGCGGGCCTGGGGACTTCCCGGGTACCGGCCGCGCAGCCGCGCCCGGCGTGGCCCGTGTCCGCGGAGTCGACCCCACCGGCATTCGGCCGGGTCGGCTCCGCTGACGAGGCAACATACCCGACGGACGAGGGGTCCCGGGTCGCCCGACCGGCAACGCCTGCCACCGGACGTGATCGTGGGTCACGACGGTGGTCAGTGGCTCCGGAGGTCGGCACGGAGGACCAGTCCGGTGCCGACGACCCGAGCTGGGCTGCCGGGCTACGCGTGGTGCCGACGGACGACGCCGACGCCGTCGCCGACATTGCGCCGTGGGCGTCCCGGCGTGCCGGCGCGGGCGTGGCCGGTCGGGGCATCGGCGCGGCCGGCCGGCGCGCTGGCGAACGGAACACCGGTGCGCCGGGGAGAGACGCGGCCAGCCTGCTCAGCCGGGTCCGGGTGGCGCCCGACGAACCACCGGCCGCGGGCCGGGCGGCCGGACGGGACCGGCGCGGGCTGCTCAACGTGGATCGGTCCGGCGCAGATCAGCCGGGAGGACCCGATCCGTCGGGTTGGACCGGCCCATCGGCCGCAGCGGATCCGTTGGCAGCAACCGATCCCTTGTCGGCCGCCGATCCGTTGGCGGCGGGAGATCCGGTGCTGGTCGCCGATCCGCTCGGGCGGGCCCGGGTGGCCGGACGGACGGCGGACCGGTTCGAGATTGCCGACCCGCCGGACAACGGTGCGCGGTATGCCGAGCTGACCGCGGACCGGCGTGCTGCCGGCCGGCCGGATGGCAGCCTGCCGTCGCGACGGCGTCGCGACGGCCGTCGCGACGCGGTGGCGACGTCGGCCGGTTCCCGGACGACCCACAGACCGTCGGCCGGGTACCCGCTGGCGCCGACGACTGGTTCCCCGACCGCGCGCCGGCAGCCGCGCCGAGCCTGGAACCGGCCGCTGACGACCGGTGGACCGGGCCGCTCGCCGCCGACCCGCTGCTGATCCGCACTCCCGCCCACCGGGGCGGTGCGGCGCTGACCGGGCTGCTGGGCGCGACGGCACCGTACGCACCGCCGCCGGCACCCGTGGCGCACCAGGTTGCCGTGGCCGCACCCTGGCCCGACCTGCCCGACGACGCTCCACTGTGGACGGCATCGGTCGGGTCGGCGTACCCGGCCGAACTGCTGCACCGGCTCGACGCCGAACAGGTGGGTGAGTGATGGAGCGGGTGGCGTTCCTCATCGACGAGTCCGGCGAGCGGGTCGACTGCCTGCTCAACCCGGAGACCGTGCAGGTCACCCGGTTGGGCGGGGTACGCCCGCGCGGGGCGGCCGGTGGCGCGCTGGTCGGCAGCGGGCTTGCCGACGATCCGCTGGTCTTCACCGGCGGCGGGCGTACCGAGATCACCCTCGACCTGCTCTTCGATGTGGAGATGGTGGAGGAGCAGAACCGTCCGGGCGACGTCCGGGAACTCACCCGCAAGCTGTGGATGCTCGCCGAGAACTCGGCTGAGGAGCACGGCAGCGTCCGGCCGCCGCAGTTCAGCATGGTCTGGGGCACCACCTGGTACGTGCCCGCGGTGATCGTGGCGATCGCCGAGCGGTTCGACGCGTTCATCTACGGCGGCACGCCGCGCCGTTCGTGGATCCGGTTGAAGCTGATCCGGGTGGCCGAATCGGCGCAGGCCGCCCAGTCCGGTTTCGAGGAGGACCTGGCCGCGGCCAGTACCCCGAAGGTGGAGCCGGGCTCCGCGGTGATGGCGACCGGCGACGGCGACGCCCAGAGCGACTACTCCGGGGTGCGCTTCGACCTGCTGGCCCACGACGCGCTCGGCTCGCCGCTGCGCTGGCGGCTGCTGGCCGAGCACAACCGGCTGGCCAACCCGTTCGACGTGGAGCCCGGGACAGCGCTGTCGGTACCGGCGCTGATCCAGGAGAAGGTAACCGACGAGATCCAGGAGAACCGACCGTGACCGGGGCCGTGCGGGTATTGGTGAACGGCTCGGCGCTGGCCGACGACGGCGTCCGGGTGCTGTCCGCCCGGGTCGCCTACCGGCTCAACCACCCGGCGCAGGGCGAGTGCGCGCTGGCCCTGCCGCCCGGCCCGTCCCCGGTCGCGCGCCGCTGCGAACTCGGCGCGAGCCTCCGGCTGGAGGTCGAGGGAGTGGACGGACCGCTGTTCACCGGTGAGATCACCGCGGTCGAGTACGACATCGCCGGGGACGGCGTGACCACCCTGCGGGTGCGCGGCTACGACAAGCTGCACCGGCTGCGCAAGCACCAGGAGTTGCGGGTCTTCGAGCAGGTCAACGCCGGCTCGCTGGCCGGCGAACTGGCCTCCGGCCTGGGTCTGACGGTGGCGGCGGAGGACGACGGGCCGGTGATCGAGCGGCTGCTCCAGCACCGGCACACCGACCTGGAACTGCTCCAGGAGGTGTGCGGGCGGGCCGGGCTGTACGTGTGCCTGGACGACGACCGGCTGCGGCTGGTCACCCTGGCCGGCTACGGCAGTGCGGTGAAGCTGACCCTCGGGCAGGACCTGTGGCGGGTCCGGGCGGCGGTGAACCTGGACCGGGCGGCCGGCGGGTCGACCGCGCTGGGCTGGGATCCGCAGCACGCGGAGCTCTTCTCCGGCAGCGCCGACGACGCCCGCAGCGGCCGGCGGGTGGCCGGTGAGCCGGACGCCGGCTCGGTCGGCGCGGACGGTACCCGCACCCTGGTCGACCAGCCGGGCCGGTCGGCCGACGAGCTGACGGCGCTGGCCCAGGCGGCCTACGACGCGCGTACCGCCGGCATGGTGACGTTGACCGGGACGGCCGAGGGCAGCGTCGAGTTGAAGGTCGGCGGCCGGATCGCGGTGGACGGCCTCGCCGACGACGTGTCCGGCGAGTACGTGCTGACCGAGGTGATGCACACGGTGGACGCGGACGGGTACCTGACCAGCTTCAGCACCACCCCACCGGCGCTGCCGGCCAACGACCGGCCGACCAGCGCCACCCTGGGCACCGTCACCGACGTCGACCGACCCGGACAACCTGGGCCGGGTGCAGGTCAAGCTGCCCACCCTCGGCGACCTGGACGCCGGCTGGCTGGCCGTGGTCTGCCCGGGGGCCGGGCAGGGTAGGGGCATCGTGGCGTTGCCCGACGTGGACGACACGGTGCTGGTGCTGCTGCCGCACGGGGAGCCGGCCGCCGGCCTGGTGCTCGGCTCGCTGTACGGCGTCATCAACCCGCCGGACCAGGCCGGGGTGGCCGACGGCCGGGTCGGCCGCTGGTCGCTGATCACCGCCGACGGCCAGTCCATCGTGGTCGACAACGCCGGCCGCAAGCTGCGGATGGAGAACCAGGTGGGCAGCTACGTGGAGCTGACCCCGGACCGGATGACCCTGCACGGCGCGACCGACCTGGTGATCGAGGCGCCCGGCAAGGCCATGAAGGTACGCGCGGCCACCATCGACTTCGAACACGCCACCTGAGACGGGGGGAGGTACGCATGAACTGGCTCACGCAGCTCTCGGTGATCAAGTGTGACCATGACGGCCGGGTCACCAACCAGCCCAGCCAGGACTGGGTCACGCATCGACGGCTCGCCCGTGCAGGTCGCCACCGACCCGGAGGGGCTCAGCATCGTGGCCTGCCCGAACTACGGGCCGACCATCAAGCCGTGCGCGAAGACGCTGAAAGTGGCGACCGGGTACAGCGGATACATCAAGATCGACGGGCACGCCACGGTGCTGGACAACCTGGACGGACTGACCGACGGCACACCACCGGGGCTGGTGCACTACAAGGTCCGTGACCCGAAGCAGACCTACGTCCGGGCGGACGCGTGAGTACCCGGGCGATCCGCTTCCTCGGGGCCGGCTTCGACACCGGGCCGGCCGCGGGCCTGGCGCTGACCTCGGCCGGCGGACTGGCCATGGTCGACGGTGACCAGGCGGTCCGGCAGGCGTTGCTGCTGCTGCTCTCCACCACCCCGGGCGAGCGGGTGATGCGCCCCGGGTACGGTTCCCGGCTGCACCGTCTGCGTCTTCGCCCCCAACGACGCCACCACCGCGGGCCTGGCCATCCACTACGTCAAAGAGGCCATCCGGCGCTGGGAGCCACGGGTCGAGGTGCTGTCCGTGGACGCCTTCGCCGACCCGGACGAGGCCTGGCGGCTGGTGATCCGGCTGGACTACCGGGTCCGGGCCAGCCTCAGTCCCGGCCTGCTGGTGCTCTCCGTCGACCTGGCCGCCGACGCCGACCCCGCTCCGGTGGCGGCCACCCCGCCGACCGGTCAGACCCGCACCACCGGCCGGGCACCCGGTCCCGGTACCGCCCCCTCCACCGATCCGGGAGGCCCACGATGACGCTGCCCGTACCGAACCTGGACGACCGTCGCTTCCTCGATCTGGTGACCGAGGCCCGCGAGCGCATCCGGCAGTCCTGTCCATCGTGGACAGACCTGTCCGTCGGCGACCCGGGGATCGCGCTGCTGGAGTCGTTCGCCTACCTCACCGAGGTGATGATCTACCGGCTGAACCAGGTGCCGGAGAAGGCGTACGTGTCGTTCCTGAACCTGCTGGGCGTCAGCCGGCACCCGCCGGCCGCTGCCTGGACGGCGGTCACCTTCAGCCGGACCGGCACCGACACCTCCACCACCATCCCGATCCCGGCCGGGACCCGGGTGGCCGCCGCGCGTGGCACCGACCCGGTGCCGGTGGTCTTCACCACCACCGAACCGGCCCGCATTCCGGCCGGCCAGACCGAGCTGACGCTGCGCATGCACCACTGCGAGCTGATCGAGGGCGAGCTGCTCGGGGTGGGCACCGGGCTGCCCGGTCAGGTGCTGCACGCGGCGAAGCCGCCGCTGGTCACCACCACCGAGGCGCTGGACCTGCTGCTCGGCGTGGAGGTGCCGGCCGGCACCGTGGAGCTCGGCGCGGCGGCCCGCGAGTACGACGGGCGCACCTACGAGATCTGGCAGCCGGTGGCGAGCTTCGCCGGGCACGGGCCGGACGCCAAGGTGTACCAGCTGGACCGCTCGGCCGGGGTGGTCACCTTCGCGCCGCTGCTGGACCTGCGGCCGGCGCCCGGCACCCCCGAACCGGGCACCGACCCCGGCCCGCCCGGCTCGGCCGGCCCGGCGGGTGGACCGCCGTCGGGCGCGGTGGTCACCGGGGACGGCAGCACCGGGGCGCGGCCGCCGAGCGGGCGGCAGATCCGGCTGTGGTACCGCACCGGCGGCGGCGCCGGTGGCAACGTGGCGGCCAGGTCGCTGACCGGGCTGCGGGATCCGATCCCCGGCGTGAAGGTCAGCAACCCGGAGCCGGCGCGCGGCGGACGCGACCTGGAGCCGCTGGAGTCGGCGCTGCTGCGCGGCCCGTACGAGTTCTTCTCGCTGCGCCGCGCGGTCACCGCCCGGGACTACGAGATTCTGGCCACCTCGGGCTCCAGCGCGGTGGCCCGGGCGCGGGCGTTCACCCGGGCCGAGGTGTTCAGCTTCGCCAAGCCCGGCGAGGTCGAGGTGGTGGTGGTGCCGTACGTGCCGGACGCGGCCCGGCCGGCCGGCCGGCTACCGTCAGCCAGCTGCACGAGCACGAGATCGAGGAGGCCCGGGTCGCCGTCCAGGCCGACCTGAGCAGCCGGCGGGCGCTGGGCACGAGCTGCCGCACCACCTGGGCGCGGTACAAGGCGGTGTCGGTGAAGGCGACCGTGGTGGTCCGGCCGGAGGAGGACACGGACGCGGTGAGCCGGCGGATCCACGACCGGCTGTACCAGACGCTCAGCCCGCTGCCCACGCCGCTGTCCCCGGAGGGCTGGCCGTTCGGCGAGCCGCTGCGCGCCTCCAACGTGTACCGGATGCTGGAGCAGGCCGAGCCGGGCGTGCGCTACGTGGACCGGGTGCGGTTCGTGCTGGACGAGGCGCCGGACGCGGGCGTCACCTGCCTGGCCGCCGACCGGTACCAGTCGCAGACCTGGTACGCCGGGGCCGGCGCGGTGCTGTTCCGGTCCAGTAACGCGGGGATGGGCTGGGAGCCGGTGGGCCGGTTCCCGGACGAGACGGTGCGCCCGGGTGGTACCGGCCCCAGCCCCGCTACGCCCCGGAGTGGCCGCCCGACCCGGTTCGTGGCGGTGGTGACCCGGCGCGCCGACGGTGGCTCGCGGGTGTACCTCTCCGCCGACCTTGGCGAGACCTGGGACAAGTTGACCGAGCTGGACGCCGCCGTCACCGACGTGGACTGGCTGGACCGGGACGACACGGGGTGCTGCTGATGGCGACCGACCGGGGGCTGTTCGAGATCGCCCTGCTCGCCGGGGCGACTCCCGCTCAGATCCTGGTCGACGCCCGGGACCCGGACCGGGGCTTCTACTCGGTACGGGCGTTCGTCTCCGACCGGGGCGCGCCGGGAGTGGCGTTGGCCGCGCAGGCGCAGTACGGCGTGTACCTGTCAACGGGCGGCGGCAAGCAGGGCAGCTTCGCCAACGTCGGGCTGTCCAATGTGGACACCCGAGTGCTGGCCGTGCAGTACGACGGGCCGGCCACCGTGCTCTGGGTCGGCACCGGCGAGCCGGACCCGAAGAAGGTCGGCCAGGGCTGCCACCGCACCCGGCTCTACGAGACCGACGTGCGCTGGCAGGCGGTCAGCGCCGGCTGGGTCGGCGGTACCTGCGTGGACCTGGCGTTCGCCGGCAACCAGCTCGTCGCCGGCACGCAGAGCGGCGGCGTGGTGCGGCTGGACACCACCGGCGCAGAACCCGGCGTGGCAGACGGTGGCGGTCAACTGTGGCCTGCCACTGCGCGACCGGACCCGGTTCGAGCCGGTCCGCGGCGTCGCCGCGAGCGCCGGGCAGTTCCTGGTCGGCGGATCGAGCGGGGTGTACCGCAGCACCGACGCGGTCACCTTCACGGTCAGCGCCAACCAGTCCACTGTGGACCTGGTGACGGTGCCGGACACCTGGCTGCTCTGCTCGGGCGAGCACGAGATCACCGTGGTCCGCGACGACCCGACCGGCGCAGGTGCGCTGTGAGCGCCCGATCCGGTGACGGCGGCGGTGCCTGATGCGCCGGGCCTCGATCGAACGGCTGCTGCCGCTGGCCTACCAGCGGGCGGTGCACGACGGCAGCGTGCTGGGCGCGCTGCTGGACGTGATGGAGACGATGCACGCCCCGGACGAGGCGATCCTCGCCGGCGTCGGCGACCTCTACCACGCCTACCGGGCGCCGGACCCGATGGTCGCCTTCCTGGCCCGCTGGGTGGCGATGGAGCACGTGGTACGCGCCCCGGGCACCTCCGGCGGCCTGAGCCCGACCCGCAGCGCGGCGGCGGCGAGTTCCACCGGGACGGGCGGCATCGCGCCGGGGCGGCTGCGGGACGTGGTGGCCCAGGGCGCGGCGCTGGCCCAGTGGCGCGGCACCCCGTACGGCCTGCACCAACTGCTGCGCACGGTCACCGGGGTGGACGGCATCGTCGTGGAGGAGCCGGCCGACCGCCAGTTCCACCTGCGGGTGCGGGTACCCCCGGCGGCCGCCGCCCAGTTCGACCTGATCGCCCGGCTGGTCCGCGCCGAGAAGCCGGCGGCCACCACCTGCGAGGTGGTGTTGGACGAAGCGCCGCCCCCGCCCCACCAGTGAGCCATCACCCACCTGACAGCGCACACCCACCTGACAGCGCAGCCCGGCCGAGATTCAAGGAGCACCGATGACGACGGAATGGGCGGTCGACGCGGCCGCCGAACAGTTCAGCCTTGACGCCCGGGGGTTGGGAGAGTTGACCTTCACGGTCACCAACCCCGGGTTCGCCGACGACGTGGCGGTCTTCGACGTGGTACCCGGGGACGGTGTGCAGCGCTCCTGGTTCACCGTGGACGAGCCGCAGCGTCGGGTACCCGGCCGCAACGGTTTCGTCTCCTACCTGGTGAAGGCCGCCATCCCGACCGGCACCGGACCGGGCCGGTACGAGGTGCGCGGCCGGGCCTACTCGGCCAACTCCGCGCCCGAGGAGACCGCCCGGCTCTCCGGCCGGGTCACCTTCGAGGTGAAGGCGACCGAGAAGAAGAAGATCCCGTGGCTACCCATCGCCATCGGCGCGGCAGTGCTGATCCTGGTGCTGAGCGTGGTGGGCTATCTGGTGTTCCGGCCGAAGTCCACCACGCCGCCGACGATCGCGGCGGTGGACATCGAGGCGGAGACGTTGGCGACCGCGCCGACCACCACCGTGGTGGGCGCCGCGAAGCCGACGGTGCAGACCCAGGACTGCTGCGGGGTCACCTGGTCGGCAGGGAAGCAGCTGTTCTTCCCGGCGAAGGCGGCCGGTGACTCGGTCACCTTCACCTTCACCATTGCCGAGGAGTCCGACTACACCCTCGCGGCCGTGCACACCGGCGGTCCGGACTTCGCCAACACCCGGTTCCTGGTGGACCGGGTCGCCATCGGGCAGGTCTTCTTCGGCTTCAACACCAAGGTGGTGGTCTCCGGCCTGGTCCAGGAGGGCACCGTGCACCTGGCGGCCGGGCTGCACATCCTCACCCTGCTGGTCGTCGGCAAGACCCAGCCGACCGAGAAGTTCAACGTCGGCCTGGACCGGTTCGTCTTCACCGCCTCGACCAAGCAGTGAGCCCCCGGCAGCGATGAGTACCAAACAGAAGGTGCTGTTGATCAGCGTCGCAGTGCTGATGGTGCTGCTGTTCGTGGTCGCCGTGGGGGGCGGCGACCCCGGACAGGGCAGCGCCAAGGGGCACCACGGCTTCCTGGAGGGGTTGGCGAAGTTGGGCGGCAAGCGGTCGGCGATCCCGCCCGAACTGGTCTCCGGCGACTGCGTGAAGCCGGACCACACCCTGGCAATCAACGGCCCGTGCGTGCTGCACGTGGCCGACCCCGGCTCGATGAAGCTACTGGTGATCACCGGGCTGGTGGCGTTCGCGGTGACCGCCCCGGCCCCCGGCGACGCCGACTACACGGCCTCCGACGACGTGGAGCTCGACGACAGCGGTTTGGCCCGCACCGAAATCGCCATCGACAAGGCCGCCGACGTCCTGGTCACCTGTGGCAACCTGCTGAACGCCCAGTGCGTGCTCACCATCGGCGAGAAGTGAGGGCGGCGCGATGGGGAATCTCCGCAAGCCGTTCCTGATCCTGGCGCTGCTGGTGATCGTGCTGGTGGTGCTGGTCGAGGCGGGGTCCAGCTTCATGGTCGGCGGCGCCGACGCCAGCTCGTCGTTGCAGGCCGGGGCCGGTGACCTCGGGGTGGACATGGGCGCGGTCAGCGGGGTGTCCCAGCCGCCCGGCCGGGGCATCTCCTACCTCGCCCTGATCGACATAATCCTGCTCTACACGACCCTGCTGTTCACCATCAGCCTGGTGCTGTCCAAGCGGTTCCAGGGCAAGGTGCAGGGCGTGGTGACGCTGATCTTCTCGATCCTGCTGATCCTGGCATCCCTGGTACTGCTGCTGATCGCCTTCATCGAGCTGATGCTGATGGTGACGCTGTTCCTGGCGTTCCCGTTCGGCACGCTGGCGTACCTGGTGCTCTGGGGCTTCTTCCCGGTCGGCGAGTCGGCGGCGCTGCTGGCCCTGCTGATGACCCTCAAGCTGATCTTCGCGGTGCTGCTGATCCTGGCGCACCAACGCTTCCTGCAGAACAAGGGCCTGGTCCTGATGGTACTGACCAGCCTGCTGTGCAACATCATCCTGGCATTCCTGCACGGCTTCCTACCGCGGATCCTGGTCAGCATCCTCGACGACGTCGGCGGCGATCCTGTTCGCGATCGTCGCCATCATCTGGGGACTGGTGCTGCTGATCGGCTCCATCCCGTCGATCTGGAAAGCCGTCCGCACCACCGCCGCCATCGCCAACTCCTGACGCGTTCCGGCCGGGTAGCCTTCGCCCGATCCGGCCGGAACATCGTCAACTCAGCAGGTGTAGACGCTCCAGGCTGGGAGTGATCGGCCGGTGCCGATCACGGTCGAACCTTCCATGGTCACGGCGAAGATGTTGAGTTGGAAGTCGCAGCCGTAGATCACCCCGGTCGCTGAGGTGCAGGTGCCGTAGTTGTATGCCGCGAGCCGGTGCGAGACCAGGCTGCCGTGCGATCCGTCGTCGTAGTACTCGACGTAGCTGAAGTCGCCCTCGGCGTGGTGTCCATCAGCCTTCACGTCGCACACCTTGAGCGTGTAGGAGATCTTGCCGCCGGTCGCAGTGAAGGTCAGCGTCGTCTTGGCACCGCCCGTGGAGTCGGTGATCGACGCCGGGCTGGTGGCAGCGAGCGCCGGGGCAGCGGTGAAGCCCACGGCCGCAGCGCTCAGCGTTGCGATCGCGGTCGCCCCCACGAGCAGGCGACGCCGCAGGTTGGTAGAGATCTGTGCCATGAAACCCCCGTATCTCGCGCCGTCGCGGTGACCACGACGGCGATCCTTGTCGGACGCGGTGCACCGACCGGCAGCGAGTTCACCGGAGGTCCACCGCGCGTTCGGGGAGAGTATGCCTGGCGCGGAGTCTGCCTGCTGTCCCGTCCGTCCACAGTGGCCTGTACGTCCGCACGATCCACACACGACGGTCGGGACACGGCACGAGACCCCGGAGATGTCCGGGGTCTCGGTGCGTGCGCTATCAGGTTGCGGGGGTCGGCGGTGGCGGTGGGGGCGGCGCGCCGGGGCCGGCTCCGGGGCCGGCTGGCGGGGTGCCGGACTTGCGGGTGCGGAGGAACAGCAGGACCACTACGGCGCCGAGGCCGAGGATGAAGACCAGGGCGACGATCAGCAGGACGATCAGCAGGCCGTTGCCGCCGTTGTCGTCGGACTGGGCCTGCGCGGTGCCGCTGGCCGAGCTGTCACCGGCCGGCGTGTCCGGTACCTGCGAGGTCGCGGTCAACTGGGTCGGCTTGGTCACCGAGGAGGCGAACTTCCAGGTGACGTTGTTGTCACCGAGCAGCGTGCCGTTGGTGTTGGTGACCTGGCCGGGCAGGCTCACAGTGATCTCGAAGCTGGTCGACTGGATGAGGACGTTGGCGCCGCCGACGTTGTTCGGGTCGCCGGTCAGCGCCGCGGCCAGGTTCTTGGGATCCAGGTCGACGGTGAACGTGTAGGTCTTGCCGTTGTGGGCGAAGCGGATGTTGCCCTGGAACGAATTGATCGGCTGGTGGTCGTAGGTGATCTGGACGCCGAAGTTGGTGGCGTCCTCCAGCGGCACCTCTTTGCCCTGCGGCAACTTGGGCAGCTTGTTGCGGTACTCCGCAAAGCCCTGCTCCTTGGTTTTGCCGTTGGTGGTCAGCTCGGCCTTGGTGGCGAACAGCGTTACCTGGCCGCTGACCGTGTCATCGGCGGAGTTGACCTCAAGGCCCGCCTGGGTGTTCAGGCAGCCGGTCAGTCCCAGGAGCAGTACGGCAAGCGCGGCGAGGGTGGATACCGCGGTCCTCCGGGAAGTCATGCAGCGAGTGTGCCCATCGGCGGGCACACTCGCAGTCAGCAATCCGTCTCGCAGCGTGCCGAACTGGCTACATTTCGTCGATCGCCGTCAGCTGACCACGATGTCCGCCAGCCGGGCAGTGACGGTGGGGGTGACCGTCAGCACGCCGTCCGCCCAGGAACACTGCGCCGGCACGTCGACGCCGGCCGGGTCGAGCACCCGGATCTGGTACCCGGCCGGGTCGGCGAGCGGGTAGCACAGCGCCTGTCCGGCCTCGACCGGCACGGCGAGCCGCTCGGTCGGCGCGTACGGGCGGCCGTCGGTCTGGTGCCAGCTCTCCGCGTACCCGTCGTCGACGACCGGCGAGATGACCACACCGTCGCCGGCCCGGAACACCTGCCCGTCCGGGCCCTTGGCGTCCGGGTCGGCGGTGAAGCCCCACGCCGGCAGGGTCAGTGGCGGCTGGGCGAACAGCGCGTTGAGGACCGGCTGGCGGCGCTCGCAGCGCTGCGCCCGCATGTCCCGCAGGTAGTCGGTCAGCATCCGCCAGGCGTCCTCGGCGGGCACCGGCTGACCCGGCGTGGCCAGCGCCTCCCAACCGGCCGGCACCGGGATGGAGACCGGCGAGGTCAGCGTGCCGAGCTTCTTCCACGGCCAGAAGTTCCAGCCGATGTTGTGCTGCTCGTACCGGCGGGTGGCAGTGTAGATCCACTCGGGGTTGTTCTCGCCGCCCTCGCCCATGAAGATCGGCAGGCCGAGCCGGTCCCGGGCGTCCAGGTACTCGACGATCATGTCGCGGTCCGGGGGGCACCAGTAGCGGTGGAACTGCAGCACCGAGTTGGTGTCCCAAACCTCGGTGAAGATGGACCAGTTGGTGGCCCAGTGCGAGCCCTCGTACATCAGCAGGTGGTTGGTGTCGATGGCGCGGATCGCGGCGGTCAGGTCGCGGTACAGCTCGACCAGGGCGTCGGCGTAGATGTGCTGCCACTCGTTGGGCAGCGGCTCGTTGAGCAGGTCGTAGCCCAGCACGATGGGCTCGTCGCGGTAGCGGGTGGCCAGCGCCTGCCAGAGCGCGATGGTCTGCTCGCGGTAGTGCGGGTACATGAAGAGTTCCGGCTTGCCGTTGGGCGAGTCGTCGATGTTGGTGCCGGTCTGCCCGCCCGGCGCGCCGTGCAGATCCAGCAGCACCCACAGGTTGTGCCGGCCGCACCACTCGATCAGCCGGTCGATGAGCGCGAAGCCCGCCTCGATCAGGCTGCCGTCGGCGGTCATCAGCACCCGCGAGTTGATCGGCAGCCGGACGTGGTCGAAGCCCAGTTCGGCGATGAGCGCGATGTCGGCCTCGTCGACGAAGTGTTCGCGGAACTCGGCCCAGAACCGGGCGGCCCGGTCCGGGCCGACCAGTTCGACGATGCGGGCCTCGATCTGCCGGGGCGCGTTCATGGTGTCCGGGAAGCGCCACATGTACCCCTCGGGCAGCAGCCAGTTGCCCAGGCCGACACCGCGCAGCAGCAGCGGGTTGCCCGCGCCGTCCACGATCTCCTGCCCGGCCACCCGGACGAATCCGGTGAACCGGCTGCCCCTGCTGTCGTTGTCCACGCCCATCCCGTCCTGCCCGTACGTACGCCGCTGCACCGACGCGGACCTGGCATCACGGGGCAGCCGCTGACCCCGGGGCTTCGGCGCAGGGGTGGACGGCCGGACGTGCCGCCGGGAATCCGCACAAGGGTGCGACCGGTATGCCCCCGTCGTCGCGGGCGTGGACACCTCAGGTGAGGTCTCCGCCACAGTCGCCACCGCAGCATATCGGCCGGATCGGGCGTGGCCCACCCCGCTGCGGTTCCGGAACTTGGCGGATTTCCAGCCTCACCGCGATCAGCGCAGCAGCTCGGTGAGGAACCCACGCAGGTATCCCTGGGCGGCGGCGTACACGCCCCCGCCGAGGCTGATCCGGGCGACGCCCAGGGCCGCCAGCTCGGCCGGGGTCGGGCCGGTCGGCCGGTACAGGATGTTGACGGGGCCGCCGACCTGCGCGACGTACTCGGCGATGGCGGCCGGGTCGGCGAGCCCGATGGGATACACGCAGTCGGCTCCGGCAGCGAGGTAGCGCCGGCCCCGGTCGAGCGCGTCGGCGAGCCGCTGTGCCGGGGTGCGTTCCGGCAGCCGCAGGAAGGTGTCCACCCGCGCGTTGAGCACCAGCGGCACGCCGGTGGCGGTGGCCGCGGCCCGGACGCGGGCGAGCAGGTCGGCCTGCTCTCCCGGGTCGAGCAGGGCCCGGGTTGCCGGGTCGGAGTCCTCCAGGTTCAGGCCGACGACCCCGGCGGCCAGCGCCCGGCGCACCAGGTCGGCGGGCGCCAGCCGGTACCCCCGTTCCAGGTCGGCGGTGACCGGGACGGCCACCGCCGCGGCGATCCGGGCCAGCACCGCGAACACCTCGTCGACCGGGGCGTCCTCGCCGTCGGCGTAGCCGAGCGCGTCAGCCACGGCCGTGCTGCTGGTGGCGACGGCTGGCAGGCCGGCCGCGGCCACCAGCCGGGCCGAGCCGGCGTCCCAGACGTTGGGCAGCAGCAGCGGCGTGCCCGGCCGGTGCAGGGCGCGCAACCGGTCGGCGCCGGCCGCCGTGGCCCCTGCAGTGGCGGCGCCGGTCACGGCAACGGCCAGGCGTGGGTGGTGGCGCCGAGCCGGTTCCAGGCATTGATGACCGTCACCGCCCAGACCAGCTCGGCCAGCTCAACCTCGCTGAACTGGGCCGCCGCGGCGGCGAACACGTCCTCGTCGACCTGCCGGTCGGCCAGCCGGGTCATCGCCTCGGTCAGTGCCAGGGCGGCCCGCTCCCGGGCGGTGAACAGCTCGGTGTCCCGCCAGACCGGCAGCAGGAACAGCCGGCGCTGGTCCTCGCCGCCGGCGAGCGCGTCGCGGCTGTGCATGTCGACGCAGTAGGCGCAGCCGTTGAGCTGCGAGGCACGGGTGCGGACCAGCTCCTGCAGGCTGCCTTCCAGGCTGGTGTCGCGGGACGCGGCCTCCAACGCGTTCATCGCCTTGGCCAGGCGCGGGGCAAGGTCGTCAACGGCGAGTCGGATCGGGACGGTGGGGGTAGGAGTCTGAGTGCTCATGCCGACCACGTTACGAGCGATGCGGACCTGCATTAAGGTCCAATACTGTGTCGATTGACTGGGCCACTTTTGACTGGGCCACGTTCGGAGTCGACCTGCACCTGGAGCTCGACGGGCGGGACGACGGCGGCCGGCGCGCCGGCCTGGAACGGGTGCTGCGGGAGGCGGTCCGGGGTGGCCGACTGACCCCGGCCACCCGGCTGCCGTCCACCCGCGCCCTCGCCGCCGAGCTGGGGCTGTCCCGGGGCACTGTCACCGCCGCCTACGACCAGTTGATCGCGGAGGGCTGGCTGACCGCCCGGACCGGCTCCGGCACCGTGGTCGCCGCGCTCCCCCGGGACTCCGACGCGCGACCCAGCCCGCTGACTACCGCCGCGCCGCCCCGCTTCGACCTGCGGCCGGGCAGCCCGGACCCGAGTTCCTTCCCGGTCGCCGGCTGGCTGCGTACCGCCCGCCGGGCGTTGGCCGACGCGCCCGCCTCGGCGTACGGGTACGGCGACCCGCGCGGCCGGCCGGAGCTACGGGCGGCGCTCGCCGGATACCTGGGTCGGGCGCGCGGGGTGCGTACCGACCCGGACCGGATCGTGGTCACCTCCGGTGCCGTACAGGCGCTGGCGCTGCTGGTCAGTGCGCTGGCGGCGACCGGTGACCGGCCGGTCGTGGCGATGGAGGACCCGGGGCTGCCACTGCACCGCGAGGTGGTCCGTCGTGCCGGAGCGACGGTGCTTGCCCTGCCCGTGGACGAGCTGGGCGCTCGCACCGACCGACTGTCCACACAGGACGGGGTACGGGCGGCGGTGCTCACCCCGGCACACCAGTACCCGACCGGCGTCACCCTGCACCCGACCCGGCGACGGGCGGCGCTGGCCTGGGCCCGTGACCAGGACGGTTTGATCGTCGAGGACGACTACGACGGCGAGTTCCGCTACGACCGCCAACCGGTCGGCGCGTTGCAGGGCACCGCCCCGGACCGGGTGGCCTACCTCGGGACGGCCGCCAAGACGCTCGCGCCCGCGCTGCGGCTGGCCTGGCTGGCGCTGCCGGCCGCGCTGGTGGAGCCGGTGGTGGACGCCAAGCTCCACGCCGACCTGCACTCCGAGACGATCGGCCAGCTCACCCTGGCCCGGTTCATCACCGAGCACGCCTACGACCGGCACATCCGCGCCGGCCGGCTGCGCTACCGTCGCCGCCGCGACGCCCTGCTCACCCGACTGAACGCCATCACCGCAACCCGACCGACCGAGCTCCGGGCCCGCGACACCGCAGTAGGCCGGCCGGGCGACACCGCCGGGGGCCGGTCCGGCGGGTTCTCCGTGCACGGGATCGCGGCCGGTCTGCACGCGCTGATCCGGTTGCCGGACGGCGGGCCCGACGAGGCCACGTTGCTCGCCCGAGCGGCCGACCGGGGACTGCTGCTCGGTGGACTGGCCGGCAACTGGCACGTCCCGGGTGGACACCCGCAGGGCCTGGTGGTCGGCTACGGCACGCCGTCGGAGTCTGCGTACCCGGCCGCCCTCGATGCCCTCGCCACACTGCTGGCGGCCCACTCGACGCCGTGACGGACCGGTCGGCGTCGCAACGGGAGGCGGCGGGAGCTGGCAGGCACGCAGCGCGCCGCGATGCCGGCAGCGCGGTCCGACCGGGCCAACCTTCCCGCGTAGCGACGGTGCGGCTCAGCGGGGGCGGCGGGCGGTCAGGGCGAGGGCGCCGGCGGTGCCGAGCAGGAGCAGGGCGAGCAGGGAAGCGGCGGTGGCCAGCGGCGGTGCGGCGATCGGCGAGATGCCGGCCAGGGTTTCCGCGCCGACCACCAGTAGCAGGGCGGTGTATCCGGCGATGCCGAACCAGACCAGGGTGCAGCCGGCGGTGCTCCGGCCAGGTGGTGAAGCGCAGCAGCCAGGCCAGTGCGGGGATGACCAGGATCGCGTGCATGGCGACGGCATGGATCGGCTTGAGCGCGCCGGAGGTGGTGTACGCCGCCTGCGGATCGGTACGGCCGAGCCGGACGCCGTGCGCGATCATCGCGGCTCCGGTGCCGAGCGCCACCAGGAACACCAGCAGCCCGTACCGGACGGCGAGCCGGATGCTCGGGGCGGTGTCCCGGGTGGCGCGCAGGGCGGCGGCGGTGAAGCCGAGTCCGGTGAGCACGATGACGAAGCCGCCACCGGCCAGGGTCATCGACACCACGGTGTCAGCCGGAGTGCTGAAGTTGAAGTGCGACGGGACGCCCCGCCAGGCCTGCACGGTGACCAGCGCCACCTCGACCACGCAGGCGACGGTGAAGGCGACCAGCAGTGCGGCGCGCGGGCGGCGGCGCATCGACAGCAGGCCGGTGGCCCAGGTCACCGAAGCCAGGGTAAGGCCGAAGGAGAGGCCGAAGGTGGCCGCCTTGCGTAGCGACAGCGGGCCGAGCCAGGTCCGGCCGGTGACCAGCAGCACGGTGACGTGCGCCAGGCCACTGACGAACAGCGCGGCGGCGACCAGGTAGGCGACCCGCTCCACCCGGGAGGCGTCGCGCCAGGAGCGCACGAGCGCGCTGGAGCGGGTACCCACGTCGGTCATGAACTCCATCCTGGCCGGCGGCCGGGCGGGCAGCGACCGCCCGGCGGCGACTCTCCGGCTACTCCGCCGGGCGTAGCCGGCGGCCCGGAATACCACTCCCGGCGAATTAGTTGACGAGTCAACAAATACAATGGCCGAAACGGTCGGCCTGGGCGAGGGAGCGGAACATGCAGTTCGGGGTCTTCACGGTGGGCGACGTCACGCCGGACCCGACAACCGGGCGGGTAGCCACCGAGCACGAGCGGATCACCGCGATGGTGGCCATCGCGCGCAAGGCCGAGGAGGTCGGGCTGGACGTGTTCGCCATGGGTGAGCACCACAACCCGCCGTTCGTCCCCTCCTCCCCCACCACCATGCTCGGCTTCATCGCCGCGCAGACGTCCCGGCTGATCCTCTCCACCGGCACCACGCTGATCACCACCAACGACCCGGTGAAGATCGCCGAGGACTACGCCATGCTGCAGCACCTGGCGGACGGCCGGATGGACCTGATGCTCGGGCGCGGCAACACCGGCCCGGTGTACCCGTGGTTCGGCCAGGACATCCGGCAGGGCATCCCGCTGGCCATCGAGAACTACGCGCTGCTGCGCCGGCTGTGGCGCGAGGAAGTGGTGGACTGGCAGGGCAAGTTCCGCACGCCGCTGCAGGGCTTCACGGCCACGCCTCGCCCGCTGGACGGGGTGCCGCCGTTCGTCTGGCACGGCTCGATCCGCAGCCCGGAGATCGCCGAGCAGGCCGCGTACTACGGTGACGGCTTCTTCGCCAACCACATCTTCTGGCCGGCCGAGCACACCCAGCAGATGGTGCAGTTCTACCGGCAGCGCTTCGAGCACTACGGGCACGGCACCGCCGCGCAGGCCATCGTCGGCCTCGGCGGGCAGGTGTTCATGCGGAAGAACTCGCAGGACGCGGTGAACGAGTTCCGGCCGTACTTCGACAACGCGCCGGTCTACGGCAACGGACCGTCGATGGAGGACTTCACCGCGCAGACCCCGCTCACCGTCGGCAGCCCGCAGCAGGTCATCGACCGGACCCTGGGCTTCCGTGGGTACGTCGGGGACTACCAGCGGCAGCTCTTCCTGCTCGACCACGCGGGACTGCCGCTGAAGACCGTGCTGGAGCAGCTCGACCTGCTCGGTGAAGAGGTGGTTCCGGTGCTGCGCAAGGAGTTCGCGGCAGTACGTGCCGCCGGCGTGCCGGACGCGCCGACGCACGCCAGTCTGGTGGCGGCCGCTGCCGCTGCTGACGCCTCGGCGGAGCCTGCGGCGGTCGCGCCGTGAGCGCACGCCGGCTCGCCGTCGTCACCGCCGGGCTGAGCCAGCCGTCGTCGAGCCGGGTGCTCGCCGACGAGCTGGCCACCGCGGTGCGCCGCAAGCTCGAAGCCGTCGGGGACACCGTCGAGGTGGACGTGATCGAGCTGCGCGGGCTCGGGCACGCGCTGGTCGACAACCTGCTCACCGGGTTCCCGTCGCCGCCGCTGAAGCAGGCCCTCGGGCAGGTCACCGGCGCGGACGCGGTGATCGCCGTGACGCCCATCTTCACCGCCTCGTACAGCGCGCTGTTCAAGGCGTTCTTCGACGTGCTGGAGGTGGACGCGCTGCACGGGCGGCCGGTGCTGATCGCCGCCACCGGCGGTACCGAACGGCACTCGCTGGCGCTGGAGCACGCGGTCCGGCCGCTCTTCGGGTACCTGCGGGCGCTGGTTGTACCGACCGCCGTCTACGCGGCCTCGTCGGACTTCGGGGCCAGCGGCGGCGACACAGCGGGACTGGCCCGGCGTATCGAGCGGGCCGCCGGCGAGCTCGCCGAGCTGGTCGACCGGCTGGCCCCGGCCCCACCCGCCGACCCGTACGCGGACGTCGTCCCGTTCGACCAGTTGCTGGCCGGGCCGGACGCGGGCTGATCTGTTGTCTGCCCGCCGCCCCAGGCGGGCGGCGGGTAGCCGGCGCGGCGGCGGTCAGTCGGGGGTGAGGCGGGCGGCGCGGGCGTTGAGGTAGCGCTGCTGGGGCAGGCTCAGTGCCCTGCGGGCGGCGAGCTGGTACGCGGTCCGCGCGGCTGCCGGGTCGCCGGCCAGCTCGTACAGGTGCGCGCGGACGGCGTGGATGCGGTGGTCGCCGGCCAGCCGACCGTCCGCCTCCACCTTGGCGAGCAGCTCCAGGCCGGCGTGCGGGCCGGTCGCCATGGCCACCGCGACCGCGTGGTTGAGCGCCACGACCGGGTTGTCCGCCAGGCTCAGCAGCACCTCGTAGAGCGCCACGATCTGCGGCCAGTCGGTCTGCCCGGCGTCGGGGGCCTCGTCGTGCAGTGCCGCGATGGCCGCCTGGAGCTGGTACGGGCCGGTCGGGCCACGCGGAAGCGCCGCGGTGACCAGTGCGACGCCCTCGGCGATGGCGGCGGCGTCCCAGCGGGAGCGGTCCTGCTCGGCCATCGGCACCAGCTCGCCGTACGGGCCGGTACGCGCCGCCCGCCGCGCGTCGGTGAGCAGCATCAACGCCAGCAGGCCGGTCACCTCGGCGTCGCTGCGGCAGCAGCCGGTGCACCAGTCGGGCGAGCCGGATCGCCTCGGCGGCCAACTCGACCCGCTGCAGCGCCGGGCCGGCGGTGCTCGCGTACCCCTCGGTGAAGATCAGGTACAGCACGTGCAGGACGGCGCCGAGCCGCTCGCCGGCCAGCCCGTCCGGTGGCGGGGCGAACCGGGCGCCGCTGTCCCGCAGCTGCTGTTTGGCCCGGCTGATCCGGCGGGCCATCGTCGACTCCGGCACCAGGAAGGCCCGGGCCACCTCGGCGGTGTTCAGCCCGCCCACGGCACGCAGGGTCAGCGCGATCTGCCCGGCCGGGGTGAGCGCCGGATGGCAGCACAGCAGCAGGAGCAGCAGGGTGTCGTCCACGGCGTCCGGTTCCCGGTCGGCGGCCGGCGCCCGCCAGTCCGCCGGCAACGTCCACCGGGCCACCGTCTCCTCCCGCCGACGCCGGGCCTGCTCGGTGCGCAGCAGGTCGGTCAGGCGGCGGGCGGCGACCCGGATCAGCCAGGCTCGCGGATTGTCCGGCGCCCCGTCGGCCGGCCACTGCGCGGCGGCCGCGATCAGCGCCTCCTGGACGGCGTCCTCGGCCAGGTCGAAGTGCCCGTACCGGCGTGACCACCGCGCCGAGGACCTGCGGCGCCAGCGTGCGCAGCAGGTCCCCGAACTCGGTGTCGGTCAGGATCGGCCCGGTCACGGCCGCAGCTCGTCGGCGCTCTCCATGATCGGGCGGACGTCGACGTACGGGTCGACCAGGCCACCCGGGTTCGGGCAGTCGGCGAACCGGGCGGCGATCTCGGTGGCCCGGTCGAAGCTGTCGCACTCGACCACCCAGTAGCCGGCGAGCACCTCCTGCGTCTCCGGGTACGGCCCGTCGGTCACCACCGGCACGCCCGCCTCCACCCGGACCCGCCGGGTGTGTACCGGCGCGGCCAGGCCCCGGGTCTCCACCAGTTCGCCGGAGGCGGCCAGCTCCGAGTTGAGCGCCGCCATGAACTTGGCCATCTCCGCGACCTGCTCACCGGTCCAGGTCACCGTCCCGTCCCCGGTCGCGCCGGCCATGCCGTCGAAGTCCCGCTGCGAGGCGTTGGTGAGAATCAGGTATTTCACGGCTGTCCCCTTCTCCCGGACGCCCCGTCGGCATCTTCAGCAGGGACGTCGAAGCCGCCGACGGCAACCGGACACCGCCGGTCGTCCCCGTCCACGGTGCCGCTCCCGCCGAGGGTAGTCGGCCGTTGGCCGCACTGGCTCCAGGATCCCACTAGCATGGCCGTTGATCCGTATCGCACCGTATCTGCCCAGCTCAGGCTGGGTCTGACTGTGGCGGGGGACCGTGCGCAGCATGCCTGCACGCAGTGCCGTGCCGCAGCGTCGGGGCTGGTCGATCGTGACGGTGGCGCTGCTGCTGGCACTGAGCCAGCCTGCTGGCGGGGGGCGCGGCGACGACCGCGGTGGCCCAGCCGGGCGTGGTGCGGGTCGCCGATACGGTGCTCGACCCGGCAGCCCAGGACACTGTCACCTTCGACGGCACCGTCAACGCCGGCAGCTTCCAGCAGGACGGCCTGTTCAGCTTCGCCGGTTGGCAGTACCTGGCGTGGTACCACGTGGACGGGCAGGTGCGGCTGGCCCGGCGGCGGCTGCCCGACGGATGGTGGCAGCAGATCGCGTTGAACGCCCGGCTCGGCTGCGGTCGACTCGCACGACACCATCTCGATGACCGTCACCCCGCGGGACGGCCGGCTGCACGTTGCCCTCGGTACCCACAACGGGCCCCAGGCGTACCTGCGCAGCGTCCCCGGCCTGGCCACCGGTCGGGTGCCGTGGACGGTTGCCGCGTTCGGGCCGGCGGGGACGGTGTGCCCGGCATGATCGCCGGGCAGAGCTGGACGTATCCGCAGTTCGCCGAGGTCAAGGGCGAGACGCTGCTGACCTACCGGATGGGGGTCGCGCACGAGCGGGCGACAGCTGATCGCCCGGTACAACAATGATCCGGCGGGTACCTGGACGCTGCTCGGACCGTTCACCGACAAGATCGGCGACTACACCAACGCCTACGGGACGAGCGACAGGCGCTACTCGTACCTGCACGGTTTCGCCGCGAATCCGGTCACCGGCGACCTGGTGGCCACGTTCAGCTGGCGGGAGGCGGGCACGGCGTGGTGCACCCACGCGGGACGGTCGCCGGCACGCACGACCTCGGCTACGCGAGCAGCCCGGACGCCGGGTTGACCTGGTACAACGGCGCCGGCACGAAGATCGCGACGACCGGTACCCCGGATCTGATCAACATCGCCGACCCGTGGCTGGCGGTCCCGGTGCCGGTCGATCACCTGATGAACAACCAGGAGACCCAGGCGTTCGACAGTGCCGGTCGGGTACACGTCGTCGTGTCGCAGCTGACGACGCGGCGCTTGACCGCCATCGGCGGTTGCCGGAACATCACGTATGCCGTGCGGGTGGGCCGGGCCCAGCCGGTGCACTACTGGCGGGATCTGGCCGGCCAGTGGCACAGCGCGGTACTGCCGTACGTCAACCCCGGCCGGGGCCGCACCAAGCTGGTCTTCGACCGGTGGGACACCGCGTACCTGGTGCTCCCGGACGGGCGGGTGGTCGCCGCCACCGCGCAGTCCCGGTGGACCCGGTGGCGGCTGGTGTTCCGGGACCCGTCGGTACTGCCGGCCGGCGAGCTGATCGTGGACCGGCAGCGGATCCTGGCTGACGGGGTACTGAGCATGGCGTTCATCCAGCGCAGTTCCGACGGCGCCGGGTCCGCCCTGCGGGTGGTGGACCTGCGGGTGGACACCCGGCGGGGCTGAGCCGGTGCACCCCGGGCACCGGTGGCGGTGCCCGGGGCGGCGGTTGCCGCGGGTCAGCCGGCAGCGGCTGCCTCCAGCTCGGCGATCTCGATCTTCTGCATCTTCATCATCGCGGCCATCACCCGTCCGGACCGCGCCGGGTCCGGGTCGCTGAGCAGCCGGAGCAGCGCGGTGGGAACGATCTGCCAGGACAGGCCGTACTTGTCCTTGAGCCAGGCGCACGGTCCGGGCTCGCCACCGTCGGCGGTCAGCGCATCCCACAGCCGGTCAACCTCGGCCTGGTCGGCACAGTCGACGGTGATCGAGATGGCCTCGGTGAAGCCGGCGTTGACCGGGCCGCCGTTGAGCGCGTTGAACACCTGTCCGTCCAGTTCGAACCGAACCATCAGGGCGGTACCCTCCGGGCCCGGTCCCTCCGGGCCGTTGCGCTGCACGTCGGTGATGGCCGAGTTGGCAAAGATCCCGGTGTAGAAGTCGCGGCCTGCTCGGCCTGGTTGTCGAACCACAGACACGGGTAGATCTTCTGCATGGCGTACCCCTTCGATTGCTCCTGACTTCCTTCTACCCCGAGGTCGGCGCCGTCGACCGGCTCTCGACATGGTTGGCGGAACTTTTCTTGGAGAATTCGCGGCCGCCGACGCGCGGGTTGACCGCAGGCCCGCTGAGCGGGCAATCTACAGGCGGTCAAATTGCCATCGCTCGATGTAGCGGTGATCTGTGTCAACTCGGTACGATGTAGGCGGCATTGCGTGTTTTGTCGTGATGCTGCTGGCATTGACCGGCGCAGTCGCGGCGGCGACCGTCGGTCCCGAGCAACGGAGGACCGGCCCGCAATGGCGCAGACACCGAGCACCCTGACGCCGCACGCCTCACCCCGACACTTCCTCGGCGCGGAGCTGCGCAGTTGGCGGCAGCGCCGGGGGCTGTCCCTGGTCGCCCTGGGCCGGGCGGTCTACACCGGACCCGATCTGCTGCGCAAGATCGAGAAGGCGGCCCGGGTACCCAGCGCCGAGCTGATCCGGCGCTGCGACGACGAGTTGGAGGCCGGTGGCGCACTGGTCCGCCTGCTGTCCTTTGTGGACTATCTGGGCGCGACGATGAAGTCGGTGCCCAGGCAGCTCGAACCCCCGTCGACCATCCTCGTCAAGATCGTGGCCGAGGTGGTTCCGGACGGCAGCTCCCCCGCGAACGCCGGACATCTGGTCGAGTCGAACGGCGGGGCCCGGATCTACGCGCTGGAGCCGGCCCGTCCGCGCAGCCACTGACGCGCGATGACCACACCCGCCGATTCCCCACCCACCGCCGACCTCACCCCGGCCATCCCGGCTGCCCGCTCACCAGCATTCGAAGATTCCCCCACTGACCCCGCCACTTCCACCGCCGGCTCCGGCACCGGCGGCGACACCGCTGCCGACGTCGGGACGGGTGCGTCGCTGCGGCTGCTCGGCGCGATCCTCGACGCGGACAGCGTCGCGGTGCTGACCCGGATCGGCGTCGCGCCCGGCTGGCACTGCCTGGACCTTGGCGCCGGGGCCGGGACGATCAGCCGGTGGCTGGCGGGTCGGGTCGGCCCGACCGGCCGGGTGGTCGCGCTCGACGTCGACCCGCGGTACCTGCCGGCCACCGGACCGGTCGAGGCACAGCGCGCCGACGTCACGGCCGCCGATCTGGGTACCGGCCGGTACCACCTGGTCCACGCCCGGCTGCTGCTGATGCACCTGCCCCGCCGGACCGAGGTGCTGCGCCGGGCAGTACGGGCGCTGCGGCCGGGCGGTGTCCTGGTGCTCTCCGAGTGGGACTACAGCACCGCGGACACGCTGCTGGTCAGGGGCGGGCCGGCGGTCCGGGAGGCGTTCGACACCTACCAGACCGTGCTGCTGCACCTGGCCGCCGCCGCCGGCTCGTCCCGCGACTGGGCGCGCGCCGTGCCGGTGGCGATGGAGGAGGCCGGCCTGGTGGACGTGGCGGCGGAGGTCCACAACCGACTGTGGCGCGGTGGTGAGCCGGGTTGCCTGCTGCACGCCGCCACCGCCCGGCAACAGCGCTCTGCGCTGCTCGCCGGCGGGGTACACGCCGGCCACCTGGAGGTACTCGGTGACGCGATGGCGGACCCGTACACGCTGGTCTGGGGGTACCCGACGGTGACCGGAACCGGCCGCCGCCCGACGATCTGACCGTCGCACGCCCGGTACCAGGGTCTCGCGCGGGAGCGCCACTCGCCGCCGACGGCCCGATCTGACGGGACACCGAGCGGAACATCGGGCTGATAACCTACGGAGCGGCACAACGAGATCACTAGCGGTGGGGTTAGCGAGATGGCCGACAGGCACGACCACCGGCAACTGATCGAGCAGCTCCAACAGCGCCTCGCCGCCGCTCAACAAGTTCGGCGCGAACTGGCGGAACTGGTCGGGCACGGCGAATCCGGGGACGGTCTGATCCGCGTCGAGTACACCGATGCCGACGGACTTGCCGCCCTGACCATCAACCCCAGGTCGATGCGGCTGGACTCGACGTCGCTGGCGGAACAGATCATGGCTGCCACCCGTGCCGCCCGCCTCGACCTGCAGGCCCGCAAGCACAATGTCGCGGGTGCCGAGTTCGCCCCCGAGGCACTGGCCGACCCGGTCTTGCTGCGCAGTCAACTCAACGACGCGGCAGCCACCTTCCAACGCACCTCCAGCGACGTATCCGCAGTCCTCGATCTGCTCCGCCGAGCCACCAGCGGCGGTGACCGGTGAAGCTGGGATGGCGGGCCCGGATACCGTTGCTACTGCTCGCGCTCCTGGCTGTCGGCGGACCGGTGGCCTACTACACCTGGTACGCCACTGCGGCCCGGGTGACCGCGACCGTCACCACCTGCGAGCGCACCGCGAATCGCGGCTGTCACGGCGCCGGCACCTGGACGATGCCGGACGGCAGCCACGGTTCGGGCTCGATCGAGGGCACCGGCGTCTCCGACGTCGGCCACACGTTCCCGGCGCGGGCGACCCGGACCCGGGCACTGGTCGGCGGCCCACTCAGCGGGCCGGGTGCACTGGCCGCCCTGTTCCTCTTGTTCGACCTGATCGCGGCAGCGTTCGTCGTCGTTGTGGTGGTGCTGCACCGCCGGGCGCGGCGGCGCGGACCGCCGCCGCCACCGCCCACCGCACTGATCCCCCGGAGGCCGTGATGACCCAGCCGGTACGCGTTGACCCCGAAGAACTTCAGGCATTTGCGAAGCGGTTCGAGGCTGCCCTGGAACCGCGACTGCAGCGCGCCCGGACCCTGCTCAGCGAGGTCTCCGGCCTGGAGTCGGCGTTGTTCACCACCGTCACCCGACCACTGGCGACGGTCTACACCCTGGCCACCGAGTACGTCATCGCGGACGTGGCCGGCAAGACCGACGATCTTTACCAGTTCGTCAACCGGCTGACGGCGACGGCCGCCCAGTGGGCCGCCACCGAGCAGCACAACACCGACACCTTCACCCCTCCCCGGTAGCGGAGCAGCCGATGAGCAACGACTACGGCTGGGCTGAGCAGGCCGCCTATCTGGCGATGATCTCCACCACGGTGTCTGCCTGCGTCATCCCGACCGCGTGGCCGATCGTCGGCACCATGTACGGCTACCAGTGCAAGCCCGGCGACCTTGTGCAGGCGGCAGAGCGTTGGCAGGAGCTGGCCGGAGTCTTCGGCGATTGCGCGAGCGATCTGGACCGCCTGCTCGGTGAACTTGGACCCGACATCTGGTCCGGTGCCGACCGGGACGAGTTCGCCGCCCGGGTTGCCGACTACCGAGTCCAGTTCACCGCTGCTCGGGAGGTCGCGGTGGTCATGATGACCGCTCTGATCGTCATCGCGCTGCTGCTGTTCGCCCTGATCCTGCTGATGGACGTGGTAGCCGGGGTGATGGCCTTCTTCGCCGCCGCCATCCTCGCCTGCCTCGCGGGGGTGGTGAGCGCTCCCGTCGCCGCCGAACTCTTCGTCGAGGCTGACGCGATCGCGCTGGAGTGCGAGGAGCTGCTCATGTCGAGCGGAACGGCCATCAACGCCACGTCGGACCTGCTCGCCCTGGCGCTGACCGCGGAGATGGCCAGGGACATCGTCACCGAGCTGTTCCACGGGGACGGCCACGTCGGCCGGGACTTCGCGCAGGGCTTGCTGACCGGCTCGGACACCGTGATCTGGGGCCTGCTCGCCTCCTACGAGCAGCAGTACACCGGCATGGCAGCCGGTACCGGGTTCGCCCCCGTTGTGGCCGTGGCGGTGGCCGACTCCTCGCCTTACGAGTCCGTCAGTGTGCCGACCGGTACCACCATCCTGCGCAGCCTGCTCGACCCGGAGCGCACCCCACCTCAGTAGTGAGCGGTGCCGCAGGCCGCGTCGGCCTCCGGCACCGCCCCGGCTACTTCTTGGTGAACCACTCGATTTCGGTGATCGCGACGCTGTCGCTCGACGTTCGGTACAGCGAGGTGACGGTCAGCTCGATACTGGTGATCTTGCCGCCGGGCTTGATCTTCACCTCCTGCGGATCGGGCTTGTCGTCCAGCGACAGGTCCTGGGTCTTGCCGTTGGAGAAGACCAGGTGCAGTTCGTGCGGGCGGTTGGCGGCCGAGAAGTTGCCGCTGACGCCCACCCGGACCAGGGCCCGTGACACCTCCACCGGGTGATCGAAGCGCAGCATCACCACCGCCTTGTCGCCGACCGGGGCGGCCCAGAAGGTGTTGGTGAAGCCGTCGTTGACCGCACTGCCGGGGTGGTCCTTGAGTGCCGCGGCCGCGGTCACCTCGAACGGGTGCACCGGCGTGTACTGCGGATGGATGATCGACTCGACCTTCGCCTTGCCGGCGACGACCTTGTCGTTGACGTACGTGCGGACCGGCGAGACCGTCGCGTAGAGCAGGCCGCCGACGATCAGCGCGATGCCGATCACCTTGCGGAGCTTCGGCATTATCCGGGCCAGCAGCGAACGCTTCGGCCTGGCCGCCGCGCCCGCCACGCCATTTGCCGCACCGGCTGCGCCCGCCGCCGCCCGGCGCCGCCGTCGGAAGATCCGCTTCCACCACGGGATGTGTACCTTCTCGGCGGTCACCAGCGAGTTGCCGCATCGGCTGCAGAACCGACGGCTCGGCGGGTTGCCCTCGCCGCACTGTCCGCAGATCAGGTCACCGGGCTGCAACTCCCGGGTGGGGGCCGCGCGCTGCACGGTCCGCCGTGGTGCCCGGACCTCCTGCGGGATCACGGCTTCCGGCTGTGCCGGCGCACTGCGCTGGCCCGGGGTGATCCCGGCGAGCAGGGCCGCACCGGCATCGGCGGACGCCGTCGATGTCGACGTTGCGGAACCGGATGACGCACCCGGCGGCGGCGGTGGGCCGCCCACTCCCGGCGGACGCGGCGGACCACCGGCAGCGGCGCTGCCGGGCGGAGATGGCGGCGCGCCCGGCGGACGCGGCGGACCACCCGGAGGTGGCGGCGGACCACCGGCAGAGCTGCCGGGCGGAGGTGGCGGCGCGCCCGGCGGACGGGGCGGGCCACCGGCACTGCTGCCCGGTGGGGGTGGTGGGGTGGCGGTCCTGCTGCCGGGCGGGGGTGGTGGAGTGCCGGCGCTGCTGCCGGGCGGGGGTGGCGGCGCGCCCGGCGGACGCGGCGGGCCGCCGGGCGGTGGTGGCGGCGGTGGGCCTCCTGCCGGGCGGGCGCCGGGCGGTGGCGGCGGCGCGCCGGCCGACCGGCCACCCGGTGGTGGCGGGGGCGGGCCTCCTGGACGGGGCGGGCCGCCCGCGCCGGGCGGCGGTGGCGGGCCACCGACGCCGGATGGGCGTGGCGGGCCACCAGGTCCGGGCGGGCCACCGGATCCGGGCGGGCCGCCACCGGGTCGGGAGCCACCCTGCTGGACCTGGTCCCGCTCCCCCACATCCATATAGAGCAGCGACTGTACCCGCGACAGCAGGCTGCGCCGGGGAGCCGGCTCCGCCTCGGGTTCAGGCTCCGGCTCCTTCACCGGCCCGACGCGCTCCCCCGTCCACTCCAGGAAAGCTCCGCAGGATCCACAGAAGTCGTCCTTGTCGCCATTGCGGTACCCGCAGGTCTTGCAGACGATCATCGACTCAGCACCTCCACGCTGTGTGCGACATGGGCCGGTTTGGCGGCGGCGACGGCCGTCGACACCATCGAACGCAGCGCCGTCCGGGACTGTTCACTGGCGCCCTCGACGGTGACCCGGACATGAACCCAGGGCGCCGACTCGCCGGGCGGCGCGGTGTCCGGAGTGGACGACCAGGCCGACCCGCCGCTGTCGGCGACCTCGACCTCGGCGCCGGTGAGCAGTTCGACCAGGGCCCGCAGGCCGATCGGGGTACCCCGGTTGCGGTGCAGTTCGGCGGCGTGTGCCACGGCCGCCCGGCGCAGCGCCAGCGGACCCGCCTCGTCCACCACCGCGCCCACCCAGTCGCCCAGCCAACCGAGGAAGTCCTCGGGCGTCAACTGCGGGTCGAGGTAGGCCTCCAGGCAGTCCAGGGTGGCCAGGATCGGCGCCCACACCTCGTCCAACCCGGCGGTGAACCGGACGACGAACGGGTCCTCCTCCTGGTAGATCGAGGGCAGGAAGTCGGCGATCCGGTACGGGCTGGCCAGTCCCGGGACGGTGCCCCGGCTCACCGCTGCTCCACCCGGATCTGGTGCTGGTAGGAGAAGACCAGCCCGGCGGCGGGTACCTCCAGCCGGCTGGTCTGCGCCCCGCGCTCGCCGGTCAGCGGGTTCGCGCCGAAGATCCGCACGTCCTCCACCACTTCGACGCCGACCACGTTCTGCAGGGTGGCGAAGACCTCCCCGGCGTGCACCGCCCGCCCGAACGGCCAGCCCGTCCCCTCCGGCCCGCCGGTGAGCGGGTTGAGCAGGGCGTACAGCGCGTTCTGGGCGGCCGCCTGGACCTTGGCGACGCTGACCCGGGGGCGGGCGACCAGCCGGCCGACCACGGTGACGCCCAGGTAGCGGGGCGGCTCCACCATCACCCGGGTACCGATCAGCCGCACCTGGTCCAGCCGCTCGCTGATGCGTTGCAGGGTCGCCTCGGTCGGCACCAGATTGCCCAGCACCAGCCGACCGTCATCGTTGGGCGCGTTGGGGACCACCAGCACCCGCACCGCCCCCGGCTCCACGCCCTCCTCGCCGGCGGTCAGGCAGCGCACCCGGGCCACTTCGGGCGCCGCCTCCCGGGCCAGCACCTCGTAGTCCTCAGCGGTGACCGCGCGGGAGCGGGTACGCAGCAGCACCGGCGCGCGTACCTTCGCCTGCTCGACGGTCTCCCCGTCGGTACCGCCGACCGCCCGGCGCAGGTTCGTCACCCCGGCCACGAACGGGATCGACGACTTCAGCGTGCGGATCGCCCCGGTCGGCACGTTGCCCCGGGCGCCGCCGCCCACGCAGTACCGGCGGGCCCGGATCACCGAGTCGGCGTCCGGCACCGCGCCGTACTGCCGCATCGATCCGTCCGACTGCCGTACGGTGGGGCCGAAGGTGACCGTGCCGGTGGTCGGGTCGAGCAGGTAGTGCCGGGAGTCGGGCAGGCTGTCGGCGAAGGTGTCGACCATCGTCCAGTCCTGCCACTCGTCGCCCGCGCTGACCTGGATGCGGGGCACCACCCCGGCCGTCAGCACCGGCGTACGGGACAGCGTGAACCGTTGCCCGGCAACGCCTTCGGCCATGCCGAGAGATTCGTTGGTGATGATGTCGGCGTGGATCGCCGGGACAGTGCCGCCGATCACGCTGGCGCTCAGCCCGTCCACCACCGGGGACGCGCTGTAGACCGGCTGGTCGGGTTCCGGAGCGGTGATCCGGGCCCGCAGCCAGCCGGCGCGGACCCCGTCCACCAGCGACGCCTCGTGCCCGACCGGCAGGTGCACCACCACCGCCCCGGACTTGTTCAGCCCGCCGGTCTCGTCGGTGCTCACCTCGCACTCCACCCAGTCCGAGCCGTTCCAGGCCTCCCAGGCCAGCGGCGGCCAGTCCGGGTCGACGCCCACGCCGTCGATCCGGCCGCGGAAGTCCAGTCGCACGGCGCAGCGCGGGGCCGGGTCGGAGAGGCCGATGTAGAGCGCGTCGTCGGGGACGGGGCGGGCCTGGAAGGCCGGAAAGGAGGTGCCCACCCGGATCTTCTCGGTGTGGTCCTCGGCCCGGCCGTCGCCGGCCTCCCGGGTCCGCAGGTGCGCAAGCGAGGCGGCCACCACCACGAGTTCCTCGGTGGTGGCGAAGACGATCGACTCCTCGGTCTCGGTGCGGGTGGTGGCGGCGGCGGTGCCGGGGGCGATGTGCAGCTGCGAGCTGGCCGGGGCGGAGAGCCAGAAGGTGACGTCGACGCCTGCCGGGACCGGCGGCAGCAGCCGCAGCCCCATCAGGTCGAGGAATTTGAGGTACAGCCGGTCGGGTACCCGGTTGAGCCGGAACAGCAGCTGGTCGGTGAGGTAGGCGAAGGTCTCGATGAGCGTGACGCCCGGGTCGGAGACGTTGTGGTCGGTCCACTCCGGACAGTGCCGCATCACCATCCGCTTGGCGTCGTCCACCAGATCCTGGAAGCGGCGGTCGTCGAGGTCGGGTGCGGGCAGCGCCATCAGTAGTCGCTCTCGTCGTCGGGGATGGTGTAGAAGGGGAAGACGAGGTTGCGCCGGTCGTTGGTGCCCTTCGGGCGGTACCAGATCTCGATGTAGAGGACGTTCGGGTCGGTCGGGCCGGGTGCCACCTCGACCCGCTCCACGTCCACCCGGGGTTCCCAGCGCAGCAGGCTGCGGCGTACCTCGTCGGACAGCTCGGCGACGGTGTCCGGGGTACCGGCCCGGAAGACGAAGTCGCGCAGCCGGGAACCGAACTCGGGGCGCATCGGCCGCTCGCCCGGGTAGGTGGACAGGATCAGCCGCATCGCCTGGACCAGCTCGGTGTGCCCGCGCACCATGGCGATGCCGCCGGTCGGGCCGACGCCGGTGGGGAATCCCCAGCCGGTACCGATGAACTCGTCTGCCATGGGTGTCCTCAGTTGAGCTTGATCTGGGTGCCGGACAACTCGACCGTGCCCTGGCTGCTGATCTTGATGGACTGCATCGCCTTCAGCTCCAGGCTGCCGCCGCCGTCGATGGTGATCGAGCCGCCGGCGCCGGCCGAGATGGTGATGGAGCCGCCGGCGTTCACGGTGATCTCCACGGTGCCGGTCGGGCTCTGGCTGGCCGGCGGGCTGGGTGAGCAGGAGACCGTCACCGTGCCGGCGGTCTGGTCCACCGCGATGCCCATCGAACCGTCGGCGGTGAGCAGGCTGAACGCCGACTTGATCGGCGGCCCGGCGCCGGGCGGCGGGATCAGCTCGTCCTCGAAGAGCAGCGTGTTGCCGGCCCCGGAGACGAAGCCCCGCTTCACCACGGTGCCGGCCAGGCCGGTCGACTTCACCGGGTTGCCGCCGAGGTCGAAGGCGGTGTTGTCGTTCAGCAACCCGCCCAGCACGTACGGCCGGCGCGGGTCACCGAACTCGAAGCCGATCAGCACCTCGTCGCCCACCTCGGGGGTGAACAGCGCGCCGGAGGTCTTGCCCGCGCCGAACTGCACCACCCGGGCCCAGTCCGACTCGTACTGCGGGGACAGCCAGGGCAGCGCCACCTTCACCGCGCCCTTGGCGTCCGGGTCGTTGTTGTTGGTCACCACGCCACAGACCAGGCCCGGGATCCGGGCCGGCTGACCCTGACTGGCCCCCAGCGAGGTCAGCCCGAGCAGCGAGCGGTCGTGCCGGCCGGAGACGAAGAACCGGGTGTGGTACCCACCCTCGGTCTCGTCGAAGATGTGCCGGGCGTTGGTGACCGTCCAGGTACCGGCGAACGCCTCCGGTACCCCGGCCACCTCCACCTGCTCGCCGGCCTGGATGTCCGGGCTGCCCACCGCGTACCCCTCGGCCTCGGCGAACGAGCTGGCGATGTGCTCGGCCAGCCCCTTGGCCATCTCGTCGGCCGCACCGCTGGCCGCCGAGCCGGAAGCCAACGGCCGGTCCACCACCAGGAACGCGGTAGCGCTCGGCTCGTCGCCGAAGCTGGGCAGCCCGGGGATCGCCGGCAGCGGCACCCCGATCGGCAGCGAGAAGCCGCCGAACGAGTTCGCCAGCGCGGCCGGGTCCTGTCCGGAGATCTTCGCGGTCTCGCTGTGGATGTCGGCGCTGCCCACCACCGCCTGCGCGGACTTGGGGTCCCAGACCCGCACCTCGACGTCGGGGGTGAGGGTGGCCGCGGTGATCCGGGGCAGGAAGGTGAGCAGGTTGTCCTTGAAGGTCAGGGTGGAGCTGCCCAGGCCGAGCGCGCTGGCCGCCGCGGACGCCGCCGCCGACGCCAGGCCGCCGAGCCCGCCGCCACCGGCCGGCATTCCGGGCGGGCGACGGAAGTAGAACTCGCCGCCGGCCACCCCCGTCTCGTAACCGACCTCGCGGGCCCGCTGCTTGAGGAACTCCCAGTCGGTCTGCGCTACCTGGGCGAGGTGGTCGTGGGTGGTGCTGGTGTCGTCGATGGTGCCGATGTCAAGGCTGGCGTCGGAGGCGACCTTGCGGGCGATGTCCGAGTCGGTCATGTTGACGAACGTGCGGGTACGCCGTGCGCGCTGCAGCCGGTGCGCCTTCTCGTAACCGCGGACCACGGTGTAGATGTGCAGGTCCTGGCAGAGCGCCTCGATCGAGGTGACCTCTCCGGTGATCAGCGAGTCGGCCTCGGTGCTGTCCGGGGCGCCGCCGAAGACCTCCACCACGGCGCCGATGCGCAGCCCGGCGTCCGAGGCGATACTCCCCTCCTCGTCCAGGAATGTCAGCTCGAACATGTCCGGCAGGTGCAGGTGGGTGTCGACCACCACCCGGACCAGGTGCGGCTCGACGTCGGGGCGCAGCGGCAGGCCGACCGGGAAGCCCACCTTCACCGACGCGCGGACGGTGGCCGTCGCGCCGGCCAGCCCGGGGATCGTCACCGGCCACCTCCCCGCAACTCGTCGGGGTTGGGCAGGTAGATCTGGTCACCGGGGCGTACCCGCAGCGGATCGTCGATGTCGTTGCAGTCGGCCACCGCCCGCCACCGCCCCGGCGCGCCGTACCGGGAGGTGGCGACGCCGGCCAGCGACTCCCCTGCGGTCATCGTGTGCGACTGCCGGCCGGGCAGGCCGCCCGAGGTCGGGTTGGTCGGCAGGCTGCCGAACAGGCTCGGCTGCTCCTGCAGGGTGATGGTGACCAGGGCGCGGATCGGAACGCCGGTGGCGGCGAACCGGGTGTAGATGATGTTGGCGTTGATGACGTTGCAGTCGTACATGAAGGCGATCTCCGGCGGCCCCCACTGGAAGGTCACCATCGGCAGCCGGCTGGCCAGGTTGATGCCGGTGGCGGCGGCCAGCGCCCCGGCCACCAGCGAGCCGAGCAGGCCGCCGCCCGGACTCATCCAGTTGAGCAGTTGGTCGCAGCGGGACTTGGTGTCGCCGCCGTAGAAGACCACGTTGCGCAGCGCGATGGTGGCCGGCCGCGCGCCCCGGAAGACGCTGGCGCTGGAGCCGGACGGCGAGCCGCCGTTGGAGCTGGCGCTGGGCCGGTTGGTGGTGTTCGCCTGCCGGCTGATCACCACCTGGTCCGGGTTGAAGTCGAAGGTGACCAGTCCGGGGGGCATCAGCGAGCGCAGGATCGCGGGGGTGTGCGCGGCCATCAGAGGAACCCTTCGTGGATCAGCTCCAGCACCTCGGTGGCCACCTCGGTGCCCTTCGCGTTGAGTTCCGGGCCGGTCCAGCGCCGCGGGTAGATGCTGCGCAGCGACCAGGACGCCACCTCGGTGCCGGTGGAGTCGAGCAGGGTGATCCTGGCCGTGCGGGCCGAGTAATCGGTCGGCGACGTGGCGTTGTACCAGGCCGACACCACCTTCGACAGCCAAGCCTGCACGGACGCCGAGTCCCGGCTGGTCATCGCCCGGGTCAGCACGATCGCCGGGTAGGTCACCCGGTCCGGCAGAATCGTCTGGTACTCGTAGTTGGCGCCCTCGTTCACCAGCAGGTTGGTGAAGTTGACCTGAAGCCCCTTGCAGGTGGCCCAACCGCCGAGGTCGATGTCGTCGACCACTACCCGGAAGCGCATGGACAGCCCGAGTTGGGCGTCCTGGGTCAGTGCCATGTCGTCCCTCCTCCCCGATCTCGTGCGCGGCCTACATGGCCTGCGCGTCCTCCAGGAAGCCCAGGTGCGCCAGTTCCAGGGTTTCAGTGGCGACCTTGCTGGCCATCGCGTCGAAGCCGACGATCTGCCAGTGCACCGGCATCACGTGCCGCAGGTTCCACTCCATGATTTCCGCGCCGCCGGAGTCGTGCAGCACCACCCGGCCGGTGTACGGCTTCCACTTGAACGAGGTGTCCGACAGCCACTTCTGCACCGCCTTCGAGTCGTCGGAGGCGGCCCGGGTCAACCGGATCGAGCTGTACTCGGTGTTGCCGGGGAAGTACCAGCGGGCGTTGCCGGCGTCCCCGGCCCGGTACTCGGCGATGTTCCACTTCACCGACAGCCCGTCGGCCTGGGCCCAGCTGCCCAGGTCGTAGGAGGCGAAGTCGATGGTCACCGAGAACCTGTTGGCCAGGCCCAGTTTGGACGCGTCGTTGAGTGCTGACATCGGTGGCTCCTACCGGAAATCCGTGAGCAGACCGGCCCGCTCCCGGTCGAGCAGCAGCTCCATCCGCAGCTTGCTGCGCAACCGGTCGTAGAGTCGGCCGGCGAGTTCGTCGAGGTCCAGGTCGTCGGTGTCGATCTGCGGGCGGCCGGTGTGCGACAGCGGCCGGGCCGGGTCGGTGTGCACCACCGGGCCGAGCGCCGCGGCGGTGCCGGCGTGGCTGGCGTCCGGGTGGGTACCGGCCGAGCCGGTTGCGGTGCCGGAGTGGCCACCGCTGCCACTGCCGTGATCGCTGCTCCCGCTACCGCTGTCGGAGCCGCTACTGGTGCCGCTGTCGAGGGTGTCGATGTCGATCCCCCACTGCGAGGCCATCGCGCCGCCGAGGTCGTGCCCGACCACGTCACCGAACCGGGACCAGCGGGCCTGTGAGTCGCCGTGCAGCCGCCACGGATCCGGATCGGCGGTCCCGGAGCTACGCCCGGGCGGGCCGCCGCTTCCCGAACCACTGCCCCGCCCAGAGCCACCGCCCCGCCCCGAACCTGAGCCGCTACCGCTGCCGCTGCCCGAGCCCGAGCCGCCCGAGCCGTCGCCGGAGCCCGATCCGGTGACTTCGTCGTAGGACATGCCCCACTCGCTGAGCACCATCCCGCCGAAGTCGCGGCCGACCATGTCGCCGAAGCCGGCCCAGCCGGGCCGGTCGCCGGTGCTGCCGCTGTCCGAGCCGGTGGCGCTGCCTGATCCGGACCCGGACCCGGCGTCGCTGCCGGTGCCCGTGCCCGTGCCGCTGCTCGTCGAGCTGGAGCTCGAGCTGCTGCCTGAGGTCGTGCTGCTGGTCGAGCTCGCGCTGCTCGCAGAGTCGGTGCTGCCGGTCGTGCTGCTCGCGGAGTCGCTGCTGGTGGTGGTGGCGGAGTCGGAGGTGGTGCCGGCGGTGGCCGGGTAGGTCAGCGGGGCCCGCTGGACGCGGCCGGTGGTGGCCCGGCCGGTGGCGGTCGGGCCGCCGCCCGGGGGACGGTGCCGCAGCGCCGGCAGCGGTCGGCCGGTCAGCACGGCGTGCTCGGCGGCCACCGCGTCAGCCTCCAGCGCCGCGCCCGCCGTGGACTGCTCGGCCGGCAGCGTCGGACCCAGGTCGCGCTGCTGCACCAGGTGGACGAGTTCGTGGGCGATGAGGGCGCGCTGCTCGCTGCCCGGCTGGACGTCGGTGCCGAGCACGATCTGCTCGCCCTGGGTGTACCCGCGGGCCGAGTGCTCCTCGGCCGCGGCCACCGCCGTCGGTCCATAGTGGACCGGCACGTCACTGACGTCCACGCCGTACGCGGACTGGATCGCCTGGCGCAGTTCGCCCGGGACAGTGCCGGCCGACCCCGACTCCCCCTGGGGTGCCGGGGTGGGCGGGGCCGGCTCGGGAGCGGGCGCAGCGGGCGGCGGAGCGGGCGGCAGTAGCGGTGGCCCGAGTCCGCCCCGGGTTCTCGCCCGGACGGTGCCACCGCGGCCCGGCGGTCCGGTCGGTCGGGCCGGTGGAGCATCGGCCGGCGCGGGGATGGGTGCGCCGAGTCCGCCCCGGACAGGCGGGCCCGACCGGGGCGCGGGCGGCACGGGGGTCGAACCCGGCGCGGCGGGGCGGTGCGGAAACTGTGGCACGGCACGGCTGTGGTCACGCCCGCCCGCCAGGTCGGCGGCTGAGGTGATCGGCATGGCGGCCAGTGCCGCGGGCAGGCCGGGGATGGCCGTCATCGGCTCGGCCTGGCTGAGCGCGCGCAGCCAGCCCGGTGCGCGGTGTGGTTGGGCGGGTACCCGGGGCTCGCCCACGTAGGCATCGGTCGCCCGGGTCAGGTCCGGCGCGGTCCTGCTGACGTGATCGTGTACCACTACCGGCCGGGATACCGGCGGGTGCACCAACGCCGGACGGTCAGCCGAGGCGTCGGTCCGTCCACTCAGGACGGTGGCGAGACCGGCAACCCGCCCGGGTGGGCTGGCGTAGCCGTCGTCGCCGGAGTGCCCGGTCGGCGCGGGGTGGGTCAGTGGGCGGGTGCTCGTCAACTCCGGCAGGCCGGGTCGGACCAGCGTCGGGGCGTTCAGGCTGACGGTCGGGCGCAGCGGCGGCAGCGAGCGCCAGCCGGGCGGCCGCGACGAACCGGCATCGGGCGACAGCGCAACGGGGACCACGGCAGCCGGTTCGACTGTCCGCCCCCTGCCCCGCAACGGCCACCACATGCCCTGTTCACCGGCCTTCCTGAGCCACCCGCTGGTGGATGCTCCCGATTTCGTCGATCACTCGTGCGCGCACCGGATGCTCGAGATCGAGAATCGACTCCAGCGACCAGTGCAGGTAGTAGGCGACGTACGCGACCTCCTGCCACAGTCGGTCGGTCGCGTACGTCAGGATCCCCCCGGTGCATCACCTGCCAGGTCGACCGCGAACTCGTGGCCGCAGGACGGGCAGGCAACGGCCGCCTCGGTCCGCCCCTCGGAGTTGATCCGCCGGTACAGGTCCTGCAGGAAGGCCAGGTCCGAGGCGAACAGGCTCTCGATGACGAAGGTGTCCACGGCGGACACCGAGCCCAACCGGGTCACCGTGCGCTCCAGCAGGATGACCGTCAGGTAGGACGGGTTCTGCCGGACCCGGGAGTCGGTCTGCGGGGCGATCTCGTCGCGCGCGGTAGCCAACCGCATCACCCCGTCGCGGTGCAGAATCCCGTGCTCGTCCACGTACCCCCGCGGCAGCGTGAACGGGTACTCGGTGCGCAGCCCCTCACTGGTCTGGGTGAGCGCGCCGGTCACGGGGCCACCCGCTGGATCCGTTCGCAGACGATGGTGACGGTCTCCATCAGCACCTCGCTGGAGCCGGCCTTCAACGCCCCGATCTCGATCTTCGCGGGCCAGGCGTGCTCCAGGTGGTAGCGGGCCACCGGCTTGCCGTCGTAGTTGTACATCACCAGCGAGGCGCTCTTGCGGGCGGCGACGATGTCCCCGTTGAGGACCGCCTCGTGCCAGGCCCACAGCTCCATCGAGCTGTTCTTGCCACGCTTGAGGACGATCTTCCCGGGGATGGTCGCGCCCGGCAGCTGCTTGATGATGACCTCCTTGTCGGAGGACTCCATGAACTTGACCGGCTCGACCTCGGTGGTGATACCGGACAGCTCGGAGAACTGCGCGATCTCGTACCCGTCGATGGTGATCGAGAATCGGGCGGCGGTAAGCGCGTCATTGGGTTGGCTGGGGCCGAGTCCTGCCACGGCGGTTCCTTTCTCGGCGGTGCGTCAACGGCGGCGGGGGTACTGTCGGTCACTCTTCGAGGCCGGCGCCCTCGGCGAACTGGGAGACCCGGAAGACCACGAACTCGGCCGGCTTGACCGGGGCGACTCCGATCTCGACGGTGAGGATGCCGGCGTCCCGGTTCTCCGGGGGGTTGTTCTCCTCGTCGCACTTGACGTAGAACGCCTGGGCCGGGTTCTGCCCGAACAGCGCGCCGTCGCGCCACACCCGGCGCAGGAACATGGTGATGGTGCGCTTCACCGAGTCCCACAGCTTGTGGTCGTTGGGCTCGAAGACCACCCAGCTGGTGCCGCTGAGGATCGACTTCTCGATGTAGTTGAAAAGCCGCCGGACGTTGAGGTAGCGCCACTCCGGGTCGCTGGACAGGGTGCGCGCGCCCCAGACCCGGATGCCCTGGCCGGCAAAGGTCCGGATGCAGTTGATTCCGTCCGGGTTGAGCTGGTCGTGCTCGCCCTTGGTGAGGTTCAGCTCCAGGGAGATCGCGCCGCGGATCACCTCGTTGGCGGGCGCCTTGTGCACGCCCCGGGACGCGTCGTTGCGCGCCCAGATGCCGGCGATGTGGCCCGACGGCGGCAGCATGATCGGCGCGCCGGAGAGCGGATCCATCACCTTGATCCACGGGTAGTACAGGGCGGCGTACTTCGAGTCGTAGTTGGCGTCTGCGCGCCACTGCTTGACCTGCTGGGCGCGCAGCCCGGGGGGCGCGTCCAGGATGGCGACCCGGTCGGCCATCAACTCGCAGTGGGTGATCATGGCGAGCTGCACCGCGCGTACCCCGTCGTCGTCGAGCAGGCCGCGCTTGCGGGCCGCCATCAGGTCGGGTACGGCCAGCATGGTGATCTCGTCGATCGCCTCCAGGCCGCCGAAGCCGGTGCGGTCCGCCGAGTCGCCCACGTAGTCCTTGGCGGCCACCTCGATCGCCTTCGCGGCGGGCGGCGCGAGCGTCACCTCGGTGCCCTTGCGCGGAACCGCCAGTCCCTTGCCGGCCACCTCCTCGATGGTGATCAGCTTGGACTGCTGGCGGACCACGGTGGCCACGTTGGTCGGGCCGCGTCGGATGGTGACCCCCTCGAAGGTCTCCACCGGGGTGCCGTTGCGCTTGACGACCAGGGTGAAAGTGTCGTCCGGCTGGTCGGCGACGGTGGCCACCTCGACGGTCAGGTTGCCGGGCGGCGGCGCGGGCCGGCCCGGCGGCAGCTGCCGCACGGTGAACGCGAGCTTGCCGTCCTCGCCGGCTGCCGGCAGGGCGGCGGCCGGAGCGCCCGCGCCGTCGTCGCTGGACCCGCCGATGCGTACCACGTAACTGGAGCCGCCACCGTTGGCGAAGTACCCGTAGACGGCGTGCGCCAGGTACGAGTCGGGGATGAAGCCGCCGAACGTCTGGGTGAACTGGGTCCAGTTGGTCACCAGGGTCGGCTCGTTGGGCGGCCCCTTCTCGGCGAAGCCGACGAAGGCCGCCACGGCCGTGCCGGCCGCCTCGATCGGCTTGGACCCCGACGACACCTCCTCCATGTACACACCGGGCGAGAGGTAGCTGCTGGCCATCGGGCCTCCTCGTCTGACGAGCCGGGACTGTGAACCTCTTCGACCTGACCGGTGCGTTCGGGTCAACGCGCACGAACCCACGCAGCGGCTGCGTGGTCGAGGAGGTTCGCAGGTCAGCGTTGCGCGAAGAGATCGTCTGCGCAGCGGGACGGCGGGCGGTGTGCCGGGCAGAGTTGATCGCCCGTTCGGGCACCCGATGGTGCGCCAGCGGACGTCCGGCCACTCCTTATCCGATGCCGGCCGGACCGCCCAGACTGGCCGGGTGATCGCGGAAGTCAGCGCGGCGCTGCGAGGGCTGTACGGCCCGCTGCTGCCGTCCGGGGTACCGCTGCGTTTCGGTCCACCGACCGACGCGTCGTCCGCGCTGTCGGTGTTCCTGGCGGCGGTAGACGAGGACCCGCACGCGGTACCGGCGGACTGGGTGGACGTGCGCGACGACGCCGGCCGGGTACTCGGCCGGCAACCGCCGATCCGCCGGTTCGACCTGACCTACCTGGTGTCGGCGTGGGCGAAGACCGCGGAGGCCGAAGAGGCGCTGCTGGATCTGGTGTTGGCGGCCACCGTGCCGACCATCCGGCTGGACCCGGCGCTGCTCGGCGGCACCCTGCGCGGCGCCGACGAGCCGGTGCTCATCCGGCTCGCCACGGACGCCGCGACCCGCTGGTCCGATCTGGGGCTGCCGCCGCACACGGTGCTCGGGTTGACCGTGAACGCGCCGCTGATCCGGCCGCTCGCCACCGACCTGGCGCCGGCGGCCGACCAGATCACGCTGGGCGTACAGCGGGGCACCAGCGGCGCGCCGACCACCGGCCCGGCCCTACGCCCACCCGGCAAGTGGCGCAGCAGCCGGATCGACGAGGATCCGGTCCCGCCCGCCCCGGCGGTCCCCGGCCAGCCGGGCACGGGAACCACGTCCACTCCGACGAAGGAGCGCCATGCCACCGGCGGCCAAGCAGGGTGACAAGGTCCTCGGCCAGGACACCCACATCATCATGATCCCCAGCCCGAGCGGCGCGGTGCCGACGCCGACCCCGATGCCGTTCAACGGCACCATCACCGGCGGCTGCAGCCCGAACGTGCTGATCCAGAACATGCCGGCCGCCGTGGTGGGCAGCACCGCCACCAATACGCCGCCGCACCTGCCGACCGGCGGGCCGTTCCAGGTGCCGCCAACGAACTCCGGGACGGTGATGGCCGGCTCCGGCACCGTAATGATCAATAACAAGCCGGCCGCCCGGTCCGGCGACAAGGTGCAGACCTGCAGCGACCCGGCGCCCGCGCCGAACGGCACGATCCAGGCCGTCAGCACCGTCATGATCGGCGGCTGACCAGCGCCCCCCGTACCGGCCGGCAGCCTGATAGGGCAGCCGACCGCGCACCAAAGACCGCATGGCCGATCTGGGTGGCGCCCACCCCGGCCGGTGACGATGAAGCTCGAACGTCGAAGAGCAAGGAGAGCCCGATGCCGGATGAACAAGAGCACGGTGATGGCCCCAACCTGGAGAACTACTCGGGCCACGGCGACGACCTCACCGAGGAACAGCGCGAATATCTGAACACCTACGCACTGCACGAAACCGAGCAGACCAGCTCGCAGGACGAGGTCTCGGCCGGCCACCTGTCCGAGAACGCCGAAGGAGAGTGGGCCTGATGGGCGACTGGACCGACCTCGCCGGTAAGGCGATCGACCACCTCGACATCCTGGACAACAACGTCGAGCACCCGCAGAGCACGCACAACCACGTGATTCCGCAGGCCGCCAACGGCGTGTCCAACTGCCGGGGCTGGAACTCAGACCAGCAGCACCTGTGGGACACCTTCCGCAGCAGCCCCCGGGAGATCCCGCTGATCGGTGGCACGCTGGCCACCCCGAACCAGCTCACCTACGGCGTCAGCTGGCGCTTCGGTGGCCAGTGGCAGGGCCACGGCCGCTACATCCGGGACGCCTTCGCCTGGGTGACGGTGCACGACATCGGTGCGGCACAGCGCTTCTCCGTCGGGGTCAACTGGAACGACCCGGAGTGGGAGGGCACCGAGGAGGACCCGATCGCGGTGATCACCTGCGACATGACGGTCAACTGGGAGCAGTTCTTCATGACCGACTCCACCTGGCACCTGCACTTCACGCTGAAGGGCGACGGCTCCGGCCGCTGGGTCTACGGCGGCGGCTGAGCCGGCCCGTACCCGCTGAAAGCGCACCGCGCTGGCCGCCGCCCGGCCGGCGCGGTGTTCTGCGTTCCCCCCGCCGGCCGTGGCTCAGCGGGGGGCGGGGTTGGCGGCCGGGTTGGCGGCCAGCATGGCGCAGAACAGAGCGCCCTGCTCGATCGCGTCATCCAGCGCGACGTGGCTGTGCGGCAGGTCGGCGAACCACTCGCGCGGCATGGTCCGCTTCGAGGTGGCCCGGTAGCCGGTGCCCAACACCGCCATCGCGTACGACTTGATGTCCAGTGCCGAGTGCGAGAACGGGCTGGATCCGGTGAACCGGATCAGGTACCAGTAGACGAACATGAAGTCGAAGGCGGCCGGGTACCCGACGAAGACCGGTTTGCCGGGCAGTGCCGACAGCCACGCCGTGTACTCCCCCATCGCCTGCGCGGGATCGCGCTGATCGGCCCGGCAGGCAGTCCACGCCTGCGGCTGGGTCGCCCACCACGCCATCGTCTGCGGCGCACCGCCGGCCCCCGGCAACTCGGCCAGGTTCGCGCTGAAGGTGCCCACGAGTTCCCCACCCGGGGTGTAGGCCGCCGACGCGAAGCTGAGCATCGAGTGCGGACCGGGGATCGGCCCGTCGGTCTCGACGTCGGTGCTCACATAGATTTCAGCCACCCGCGCAGGCTACGCCCCACCGCCGCCCGGCGCTGTAACGCCTCATCGCCGCCCGGCGCTGCAACGCCTCATCGCCGCCCGGCGCTGTAACGCCTCATCGCCGCCCGGCGCTGCAACGCCTCATCGCCGCCCGGCGCTGCAACGCCTCATCGCCGCCCGGCGAAGTCCGGCGGTTGCAGTGAGCCCGGCACGACCAGGAAGTCGATGGCCACCGAGATCGGCTCGGGGACGCCCTGCACGGTCGCGGTGAGCTTGCGCTTGCCGGGGTCGGTATTCGGGAAGATGACCAATGGCACCGTGAAGGTGCCGTTCGCGGCCGCCGTCACCACCAGCTGCCCAGGCATCAGTGCCAGGGTGATCACGACCTGCCTACCGGGCGGGAAGCCGGTACCGGTGATCTTGCTGACCGCGCCGGGCGGGGCCAGTGGCGGGTTCGCGGTCAGCGTCGGCGGGGCCCCGCTGCCGGTCAGCACCACCTGCTGCGGGCCGGGCACGGCGTTGTCGGTGAACTGCAGGATTGCCGGCCGGTCACCGACGGTGTGCGGCGCGAAGGTGAGCAGCACCTGACAGGTCGCGGCCGGCGCGATCGCCGCGGCCAGGCAGGTGTTGCCGGTGATGGTGTAGTCGCCGGGGAAGCTGCCCGTCAGGGCGACCGCGGTGATGGTCAGCGGCGCGCTGCCGGTGTTGGTGACGGTCACCGGCTTCGCCGCGCTCGGCACGAACAGCGGCTGGACCCCGAACGCGAGCGGGTCGGGTACCGCCAGGAAGCCCGGTACCTTCGGCGGCAGGCCGATCCCGGTCAGCTCCCCGGTCGCCGACGAGCCCCGGGTGGGGGTGAGGGTGATGGTGCCCGAGCGCGGGCCGACGGCGCCCGGCACGAACCGCACCGACACCGAACAGGTGTCGCCCTCGTGCAGCAGCACGCCGACGCAGGTGTTCGGGCCGGAGAGGGTGAAGTCGCCCGCATTGCTGCCACCGAAGGTGACCGTGGCGACCTGCAGCGGCCCGAAGCCGTGGTACGTCACCGGTACCGGCACGGTGGCCTCACTGTCCACTCCGACCGAGCCGAAGTCCACCGCGCCGACGGTCAGCGATGGCAGGAAGGTCCGCTTGAAGACGTCGCGTTCGCCGTTGGTGTCCGGAGTGGAGACCAGGTCGGTGGCGATGGATCCGTAGGCGACAGCGGATCCGTCGGCGTCGAGCACCGGATCGGAGCTGTCGTTGTTGCCCTCGCAGGTGGACGGCGCGGCCGGGTTGAAGGCCAGACAGTTGGTCAACAGGCTGGGCGAGGCGAGTTCGGCGGGCAGCCGGGACAGTCCGGCCGCCGCCCGCTGGGCATCCACCACCAGGTCGCGGACCACGACGTCGCAGTTGGACCGGCCGGTCTCGGCTACCAGGGTCAGATCGTGGCCGCCGACCTGGCCGTGCCGGGCCGGGCGCTGCTGCGGGTCGGCGCCGGTCGAGGCCGGGGCGGTCGGCTGCAACGGCATCTCGTACGCACTGATCACCGGTTCGGAGTGGTTGCAGGACTCGACCTCGTCGGTGTCGTCGACGCCGTTGTGGGTGAACGGGGCGTCGGTGGCGAAGGCGAGGTACCGGCCGTCGGTGGAGAAGCTCGGGTCGGTGCCGGTGGCGATGGTGTTGTTCACGTTCCGGGAGGCGAGCTCCGACGTGCCGGTCGCCCGGTTGACGGCGTACACCACGTCGTCGTCGGAGTCGTAGCGGAACTCGGTGAAGGCGATCCGGTTGCCGTCCCCGGAGATGGCCACCTCGGTGAGGACGTTGTTGTCGTTGCCCACGAAGCCGCCGCCGGGAGCCAGGTCGATCCGTTGTGCGGTCGCCGAGCTGGTCAGGTCGTTGACGAACACGGCGGTCACGTAGGTGGCGGAGGCGGGACTGGCCGGGGTGTCGTGGAACTGGGAGACCCGCACCAGGTACCGGCCGTCCGCCGAGAGCGCCACAGCGGTATCCACCCGGTTGCCCAGTGTCAGCGACCCGAAGGCAATCGAGGCTGGGGCAGCTGGCGTGGACTCGGCGACGCTGGTGATATCGCCGTCGCCGTTGTGGCCCAGGTCCACGATCCGGGCCGCGGTGCTGCGCAGCATGGCCAGCCGGGTGCCGTCGGCGGACAGGTCCGGCCTCCCCCCGCCGGCGCCGAATCCGAACAGGTTGGTGTACTCGCAGTGCTCGCCGAAGCCGGTGCCGGTGGCCGCGCCCCGGTCGCAGACCAGCACGGTACCGCCGGCGCCACCGACCAGGTTGGGGGCGGTGCTGGCGAATGCCACGTACCGCCCGCTGGCCGAGACGGACGAAGAGAAGCTGCTGCCGTTGGATTCGAGGTCGTCGCCGTCGGAGTGCGCCCGGGACAGGTAGGTGGTGGTCTGCGCCACCGTGTCCCGGACGTAGATGTCCTGTTTGCCGGAGGGCGAGCTGCCCGGCGGGCTGACCGGGGCGAACGCGGCGGCGGTTGTGAAGGTGATGTACCGGCCGTCGGCCGAGATGTCCGGGTCCTCGCTGTACCGGTTGCCGGTGGCGTGGCTGGGCCCGTTGACCACGGAGACCGCCTCGGTGGCGCCGTTGGAGGCCGCCGCCAGCGCCGGCTGGCGGCTCTCGACCACGGCCAGCAGGGTCAGCACCAGGCCCAGCACGACCACCGGGAACAACCACCGGCTACGGACCAGCTGCGCCCACCAGTGACGGGTCGCTACCCTGCGCACGAGGCCTCCTCGCCACCACGGTCCTGAGTCTCGGGTCCTGGTCTCGGGTCCTGGTCTCGGCGAGGGATGGAGTCGGGCTCGATGCGCCGACCCCGCGCGCGATAAAAGGACAGCACGGCACAGTTGGCCGTAGCCGGGACGCTACCGACCCGGCGGCGGCGCGGCAGCCGGTCGGCGGGCGGCTATCGGGGCGCGAGTGGGTGCCCGATCGGGCAGCCGGGAGCGCCCCGGACACCACCCGGCCGAGTCTGCTGCGCAGCCGCGCCGGACCGGACACTCGCCGCATGGGTGTCACCGCGTCGCTGCGCGAAACGCAGCTGCATGTCGTACCGGGCCAGGAAATCAGCGCCCAGGTCAACCTGCTCAACACCGGATCGGTGGTCGATCAGGTCAATCTGGACGTGGTCGGCGAGGCGTCCGGGTGGTCCACTGTGGACCCGCCGGCACTGAACCTGTACCCCGGGGAGAACGGCGTCGCCCGGGTCACCTTCCACCCGCCGCGCTCGGCGCAGTCGCCGGCGGGCGTGGTCCCGTTCGGCGTCCGGGCGGTCTCCCGGGAGGATCCGACCGGCTCGATCGTCGAGGAAGGCTCGATCGAGGTAGCCGCCTTCACCGATCTGTCGGCACGGCTGGACCCCAGCACGTCGCACGGCAGTCGGCAGGGTAGGCACCGGCTCACCGTAGCCAACGCCGGCAACATCTCCATCGGGACGATGGTGCACTTCGTCGACCCGGAGGACCAGCTCGGTTTCCGGGTCAGCGCGCAGAACCTGGTGACCGGAGCCGGCTCGGCGAACGTGCTGCGGGTGCGGGTGATCCCGCGCAAGCGGTTCCTGCGCGGCCCGAACCAGACCCACCCGTTCCAGGTGATGGTCGCCCCGGACGAGGGCGACGCGGTGCTCACCAACGGCGAGATGGTGCAGCGGCCGCTGCTGGCCCGCTGGGTGCTCCCGGTCGGGGCGGCGCTGCTGGCGCTGATCCTGATCGCCTCGGTGCTGTGGTTCACGCTGTTGAAGCCGGCCATCAAGTCGGCGGCCACCGAAGCGGTGAACACCCAGATGTCGCCGATCTCGGCGGCCGTCGACCAGGCCAACGAGAACGCCAAGAAGGCCCAGGAGCAGGCGAGTCAGGCGGCCAGCGCGGCCGGCGCCGGCGGCGGGTCGGGCGCCACCCCGTCCCCGGGCGCCGGTGGCGGCCCCGGCTCGGTGCCGGGCGAGGCGCCGCTGACCGTTCCGGTCGACTACCGGATCCAGACCGACACGGCGCCCCGTACCGACAGCAACTTCGTGACCTTCACGGCAGCCGGGCAGAACGCCAAGCCGCTGGACATCACCGACATCCAGCTGCAGAACCCGGCCGGTGACGTGGGAATCGTGGAGATCCGCCGCAACAACAAGGTGTGGCTGCGGTTCGGGTTGGAGAACTTCCGCGACTACGACGACCACTTCGTGGTGGCCGTGCACTTCAAACAGGGCGAGACGGTGACCTTCGCGGTGAACTGCAAGAACCCGGGTGGCAAACGGTGCACCCCGGCCCTGACGTTCTCCGGGCGGACCACCTCCTGACATGGGAACGCGACGCGTACGCGCCGCGCCGGGCCGATCAGATCAGGCCCTGGCGCAGCGCGTACGCGACGGCGTGGGTCCGGTTGCGCAGCTGGAACCGGTTCACCACGTCGTGCAGGATCGTTTTCACCGTGCGCTGCGAGTACGACAGGTGCAGCGCGATCTCGGCGGTGTCCCACCCGTCCGCGACGAGCTTGAGCACCACCACCTCCCGCTCGCTCAGCCCGGCGACGCTCAGCCCACGCGGGCTGAGCACCTGGCGTTGCAGTCGGGAGACCTGGGTGAGCAGCCGGCCGAGCAGGTCCGGTGGCAGGGCCGCTTCCCCGCTCGCGGCCGTCCGGATGAGCCGGACAAGCGCCTCCGGGGTGGCCTCTGCCCGCCGGGCCACCGCCCGGATCCCCAACTCCACCGCGACCAGCAGGTCACGATCGGCCAGTTCGGTGGTGATCAGGACAAACCGGTTCTGTCCGCTGACCTGGCGGGCGCGCAGCTGCCGGATCAGCTCGTCGTCGAGCCGGTCGGCGATGGCCAGCACCACGCAGTCGGTACCGGCGTCCTGCTCGGTGACGAGAGTGACCTCGTGACACACCCGCAGGGCAGCGGCCACCCCGGCCTTGGATATCGGATCAGTCGCAGACAGGAGCACCGGTAGTCGAGTCAATGTCGCCGTTTCCATGAGACCCTCCCTCGTGGATCTCGGCGGCCGGGCCCCCCTCACGCTGCCCGGCCGCCGTCCCGTGGCGGACCCGGCGGTCACGTGGGCACGGACACAGCGGACGTGCTGTGCCCGGCTCGTAGCCGGTGGGTGTTTGCTCGACGGCAGCGGCCTCCGTCGATCGCCACGGCCATTTTGTGTGACGGTTCAGAAACCGCATTGCAATCAGTCAGATTGTGGTCACCCAAAGATGTCGATCTCATAAATCTGAACCGTCACCGGGCGACAGCCGTACCCACCTGCACAGTCAGTTGCCTGCTGATCTACTGCTGTCAATCGGACCGGCCACCAGCGCAAATCCGACCATGAGCGGTGATCGATGCAACCGGTCGGGCGCGGGCCTCCCGGGCGGGGTCAGATCGGTTAGGGTCTAACCGCCATCGCCGGTACGGGGCCGCGAGCGGCGACCGGGCAGTGAGGGACGGCGATGACACTGACGCGCGGACAACTGACGGCGATATTCGCGGCTGCCGGGGTGACTGTGGTCCTCGCGGCCGGTGCCTTGGTCTACCTGAACCGCCCTACCCCGGTCAGCAACTCCACCCCGCTGACTGCGCCGCACAGCGAGCTCACCGCGCCGGCCACCGCGACCGGCAGCCCCACCGACTCGCCGGCGCCGACCGGGCCCCCGACCGGCTCGCCGACCGCGAGCCGCAAACCGAGCAGCAAACCCAACACGGTGAAGCCCAAGCCGAAGCCGTCGCTGAGCCCGAAGCCGGCCACCGGCCCCACTCCCCCGGCGGTGCCGCCCGGCTCCCCGGCGGGCAGCCCCACGCCCGGCGCCGACTGCCCGTACCTGACTGCCCCGAAGGCGCCGCTGGCCCAGGTCAACAGCGCGCTGCTGGCCTCGGCGGGCAAGGCGTACTGGGGCAACGGGATCACCCTGCGGGCCGAGTTGATGCAGGCGGTCGCCTGGGAGGAGAGCGGCTGGCAGTCGACGATCATGGCGTGCGACGGCGGTACCGGCGCCATGCAGGTGATGCCGGCCACCGCCGACTGGATGAACGAGCAGTGCGACACCAACTACAGCCTGACCTCGCTCACCGGCAACGTCGCGATCGGTGCGGAGTACCTGGAGTGGCTGGTGCGCTACTTCGGCAACCGGTACTGGAACGGCAACTACTCACTCAAGGGCGACCCGGACAAGTTGGTCCTGCTGGACGTGGTGATCGCCGCGTACCAGCAGGGTTTCGGCGTGATCGACAAGGCGCTGACCAACGGCGCCGACATGCCGAACTGGTGGTACATCGGCGCGGTGGAGTCGCTGATGACCAGCAAGCCGTGGGTCGCCGCGCTGGCCGCCGAGGGCGGTTGATCCAGGCAGCGGCCCACTGACCGCAGCCGGACCGGTCAGTCGGTGGGCGGCGGCGGGCTGCCGCAGGAGGTCCGGACCACCAGCCTGGTCGGCAGGATCCGGGGCTGCGGGGCGACCGGCTCGGCGCCGTCATCGGCGATGATGCTCAGCAGCGCGTCCACCGCGCTGGTGCACAACTCGCGTGGCGCCTGCGCCACCGTGGTCAGCGCCGGGCGGACCAGCGCAGCCATCTCGATGTCGTCGAAGCCGACCACGGCCACGTCCTGCGGCACGCTCAGGCCGGCGTCGGCGATCGCGTGCATCGCGCCGATGGCCATCTCGTCACCGGCCGCGAAGATGGCGTCCGGCGGCTCAGCCAGCCGCAGCAGCCGGCGCGCGGCGTCGTAGCCGCTGTCCAGGAAGAAGTCGCCGTGCTCGACGTACTCGGTGCGGTAGGGCAGGCCGAGCCGGGCACAGGCGTAGCGGTAACCGGACAGCCGCTGCGCCGCCGGCATCATCCCGGCCGGGCCGGTCACGATGGCGATCCGCCGCCGGCCCAGCGCGTGCAGGTGGGTGACGGCCGACGCGGCCCCGGCCCGGTTGTCGGAAGACACATAGGTGGTACGCGGTCCGCGCAGTGCCAGGTCGACGGCGACGCAGGGCAGCGGGGCCTGGACGACAGCGGTGATCGCCGGGTGGTGTTCGTCGACGCCCATCAGCACGATGCCGTCCAGGCTGTGCTGGCGGGCGGCGCGCAGGTAGAAGTCGACGTCGGCGTCGGACTCTGCGGTGGCCAGCAGCATCAGATGGTGGCCGGTGTCGCTGAGCGGTCGTTTCAGGGCGACCAGCAGGTCCTGCAGGAAGGGGTGCCGGTGGCCGCTCTGCTCGTAGCCGGTGTCCCAGATCAGGCCGATGGTGTCGGAGCGTTTGCGGACCAGGGTGCGGGCGGGCTGGCTGGGCGAGTACCCGAGTTGGGTGGCGAGTTCCAGGATGCGGGCCCGGGTGGCCGGGCTGACCTCGGCCCGGTCATTCAGCGCCCGTGACACGGTCGCGGCCGAGACGCCGCTGAGCCGGGCGAGTTCCCGGATGTCCACCATCTGCTCCGCCCGACTCCCCCACCCGAGGTGACGACTCGACGCTGCGGGCCGGCGACGCGGCCGTTGACGTTGCGGGCCGGCGATACCGGACGCGGCCCGAGAGCGAGTGTAGGCGGTCCCGGGCACACCTCGCGATGCCCGCCGTAAACGTATCCGTGCGTACGGTCTGATCGCCGGTTGCCTCACGCAACGCTCCGCGGGCTGGAACTCGCGAGTCTTGACAGCAGGAACCGGGCTGCCATACTTCCACGCAACGCCCGCGCACTCGCCCGACATCGCCGGAAACGTTTCCGGAACCGGCGCCGCCGGCCCTGTCCGGGACCGGGATCGATCGGAAACGAGGTCACGATGCCCCACCCCGATGGCCCGGTCCTGCTCGGCATCGACCTGCGCGCGGACGAACCGGCCGCACCAGCGGAACTCGACCGGGCCGCCCGCACCGCCGCCGAGCACGGCGTCGACCTGCGCCTGGTCTGCGGCCTCGCCACGCTGCCGCCCTGGTCGGTGGCGGCAGCGCTGCTGGACGCCCTGGTCGCCCGGGTCGCCGCCGACCACCCCGGACTCGCCGTCACCACCGCGCTCTACCCGGGTACCACCGATCGGGCGCTCGACACGGCCACCGCCACCGCCAGCCTCGTCGTCTGCGCCGCTGTCGCCGCCGACCGGACACCCCCACTGGCCGGTAGCCGACGCGCCTGACCGCCACCGCCCGCAATCGCCCTCTGGGCGCACCACCACTGCTGCCACCGCCCGCGACCACCGCCGGGCGCGCCGCCACTGCTTCCACCTGCTGAGCGAGCCGCCACCGCTTCCACCACCGCGTCTGCCACCAGATCGGTGGTCGGGATTGCAGTCGCCGCCGGACGGATCACTACCGCCTGCGGAGACCGCCGAAGCACGGACGCGTTTACCGTGCGTACGTTGGTCCAAGCTTTGCGGTGCTCTGTCGTTCGACGAGCTTGACGGTGAAGCGTTGCCGGTGGCCGGACGGGATGTTGCCGGCGACGAGCAGCCGGGTCGCGGCCGCGGCCATCTCCTCGACGGGTAGCCGCATCGTGGTGAGGGGTGGGTTCGCGCAGATCGCGGCCACGCTGTCGTCGAAGCCGACGATGCTGACGTCGTCCGGGACGCGTCGGCCGGTCGCGGTGATGGCCTGGACTGCCCCGGCGGCCATCAGGTCACAGGCGACGAACATCGCGTCCAGCTCGGGGTCGTGGGCGAGCAGACGCTGGGCTGCCCGGTATCCGCCGAGCCGCAGGAAGTCGCCGTCCGCGCCGATGTCGGGTCGGCCGAGCGCGGTCATGGCCCGGCGGTAGCCGGCCTTGCGGTCGATTGCGCACGGGTTGTCGGCCGGTCCGTGGATGGCGACGATCCGGCGTCGGCCGAGCGCGTGCAGGTAGTGGCAGGCGGTGTAGGCGCCGTCGGTGTTGTCGGCTTCGATGGCCGGTACCTCGGGAGCGGTCGTGACCAGCGATACGGTGCGCCGGCAGCGGCGGTAGAAACGCGACGCCATGGCCGGGGTGACGGTGGCCAGCAGTGCTCCGGCGGTGGTGTCGGCGGCGATGGCGTCGATCGTTGCCGGCGATGCGTCGCTGGTGACCGCGTGCAGCCGTAGCTGCACGTCGACGGACTCGAGGACGGACATCATGCCGGCGAGCACCCGGCTGTAGTACGGGTGGATGCCCAGCCAGCCTTCTTCCTGGCCGTCGGCGATGGCGATCACGTCGATCGCGCGCTGCCGCCCCGAGGCCAGCGCACGGGCCGTCTCGTTCGGCCGGAAGCCGAGGGTGCTCACCGCGTCGTGGACCCGCGCCCGGGTCGGCGGCGATGCGCCCGGCAGGTCGTTGAGTACCCGGGAGGCGGTCGCGCGGGACACGCCGGCGACTCGCGCCACATCCTCGATGGTCGGCTTCGCGGTGTACATGTCCGGGTCCACACTTCGTCGCGGGCCGCGCTGCTGGGTTGCGCGGGTCTACTGCAGGGTAGGGCCGAGAGCGCTCTCAGCAGAAGGCCTCGCCGGCCGGGCGTCGGCTGCTGCCCGGTGGCGGTGGAGCACCAGCAACGCCAGCGCCGCGCCGACCAGTTCCGCGGCCGGGAAGCTGGCCCAGACGCCGACGGCGCCGAGCTGGCCGAGACCGATCAGCAGCGGCACCTTCACGGCGAGCACCGAGCCGATCGAGATGAGGTACGACGGACCGGGGCGCCCGAGTGCCTGGAACCGGGCCGACAGCAGTGGCACGATGCCGGCCAGCGGATAGCTCAGCGCCAGGATCCGCAGGGCGTGCACCGCCTCGGCGCGCACATCCCAGTCGTCGGTGAACAGCCCCACGAGCGGTCCGGCGGTGGCCGCCAGCAGGAGCGCGGCCAGCATGCCGTAGCCAACGGTCGCCCGCAGCGCCAGCGTGGTGGCCCGGGCCACCCGGTCGTACGCGCCGCGACCGGCGTTGAAGCCGACCACCGGTGGCAGACCCTGCGCAATGCCGAGCTGCGGCATGGTCACGAAGGTGCCGATCCGGACACACAGCGCCCAGGCGCTCAGCGCGACCGTGCTACCGCCGCCGGCCAACAGGTTGTTGGCCAGCGCGGCGAGCAGTGTGGCGCCGAGTCCGGCCAGCAGCGACGGCGAGCCGACCGCCACCAACCGGCGCAGCGTCGGGCCGTGCGGCCGCAGATCGGCACCCCGGATCCGGTACGGGCGGTGCCGCTGGCCGAAGAAGAACCACACACTCATGCCCGCCGACATCGCCTGCCCACCGATGGTGCCGAAGGCCGCGCCGCGTACCCCCAGCCCGGCCCCGAAGATCAGCAGCGGATCGAGCACGATCTGCGTGATCACCGGAAGCACCCACAGCATGGTGGCGAACCGCAGCCGCCCCTCCGCGCGGACCAGGCTGGAGAAGCCGGTCCCGGTGATGGCGCCGGCCAGGATGATCACGCCGTAGGCGCGGGCGTCCACCCGGACGGCTCCGGTCGCGCCGAGCGCCGTCAACAGTGGGTCGATCAGCAACACGCCGGCCAGCCCCACCACCAGCGCGGTCGCCCAGAAAACCACAAATGCGTTCCCGGCCGCCCGCGCCGCCCCGGCCCGATCACCGGCACCGAGACTGCGCGACACCAGCGACGCCCCACCCGCCCCGACCGTCGTCGACACGGCGCCGACCAGGAGCAACACCGGGGCGATCGCGTTGACCGCGGCGACCGCGACCGGGCCGACACCGCGGGCGACAAACCAGGCATTGGTGAGCGCGTAGATGCCGTACACGCCGACTGCCATGGTCGTCTGCGTGCACGCGTGCCACAGCAGCCGGCCGACCGGCTCGCTGCCCAGCGCCGCCATGGAATCCCGGCGCTCCGCGGCCGGATCCCGGCTGCCGGCGCGGACGTTCCGGCGGTTTGACGCGGTTTCACCGGCTCTTGTGCCGATGGCGGGGTCGGCGGGTGCGTCGTCGGGCGGCCGGACCGGCATCAGCCGCCGACGCCGAGGGCCGCCAGCACGTCGAGGAGTCGGCCGCGGGCTTCGTCGTACTGGGTCGGCTCGGTGTGCCCGCGGTACACCGTTTCGATCACCATGATCAAGATCAGATGCAGGTTGTACAGCCGACGCCTGGTGTGCTCCACGTCGGCGGACGGCGACCAGCCGTACCCGCGGGTGAACGCGGACGCATCGCCGAACCCGGGCAGCCCGGTCGCCACGAAACCGGCCTCCATCAGCCGGTCACCGAAGAATGCCCGCTCGTGATCGATGACCGAGACGATCCGCCCGTCCCGGACCATCACGTTGCTCTCCCACATGTCCCACTCGACCAGCACCGGCACGCCCACCTCGTCGAGACTGTCGGCATGCGCCGCGACGGCCGCCCGGACCAGGTCGTAACCGACGCCGAGGTCGACCGCACGACGTTCACCGTCGCGCAGCACGTCCTCGATCATCCCGACGAACACGGTGCGCCAGGAAGCGTTCGGATCGCCGTGCGCCAGGCTGCCGAAGTGATCGCCGGTGATCGTGTGCAACTCCCGGTTCAGCGCGCCGAGCGCCGCGCGGTAACCGGCCAACTCGTCGGGCGGCAGCTGATCCATCACGATGCCGAGGTTGTCCGCGTCGACGTGCTCCATGAAGAAGTACTCCGCGTCGCACAGTTCCCGGCTCTCGTCGTAGCAGTGCACGTCGGGCACCGGCACCGCGGTCCGTTTCCGGATCAGCCGCAGCGCACGGACTTCGGTGGCCATCATGTCCCGCTCGTAGGTCATCACCTCGACCCCGGCCGGTGGCGCGATCTTCAGGACAACCAGCTCGCCGTCGCGCAGCCGGATCCGGTACGCCACGTTGAACCACCCATGGCCCAGTTCCTGCGCCCAACCGTCGCCGTCAGGAACCCGGGCGGCACCGTACGCTCGCGCGACCATCGCCCGGAGCACGTCGACCGGCTGCCGATTCTTCGTAATGCTCTCCACGGCCGGCACGGTAACCACGAGAGCGCTCTCATCAACAGCGGGCGTTGCCGCCCCGGCGGCGGGGGTCCGTGGCGGTCGGCCGTGGCGGTCCGACCCGCCGGGGTGGTACAACCAAGGTCATGACCACCGACGAGTGGACCCGGGACGTCGACATCCAGATACCCAGCCCGGCCAGGATGTACGACTACTGGCTGGGCGGCAGCCACAACTTCGCCGCCGACCGGGCAGCCGCCGAGCAGGTGCTGACCGTGCTGCCCAACGCCCGGCAGATCGCCGTCGCCAACCGCCGGTTCCTCACCAACGCGGTCCGCCACCTGTCCGACGCGGGAGTACGCCAGTTCCTGGACATCGGCTCGGGCATCCCCACCGTCGGCAACGTCCACGAGCTGATCCAGGGCACCGACACGCCGTCCCGGGTGGTCTACGTCGACACCGACCCGGTGGCCGTGGCGCACAGCACCGAACTGCTCCGCGACATCGAGCACGCCACCGCCATCCGCGCCGACCTGCGCGCCCCCGACGCGATCCTGAACCATCGGGCAGTGCGTGACACGCTCGACTTCACCGAGCCGATCGCCCTGCTGATGGTCTCGATGCTGCACTTCGTACCGGACGAGGACGCCTATCCGGCGGTGGCCCGGCTGCGGGCCGCGGTCGCGCCGGGCAGCTACCTGGCACTCACCCACGTCGTGCCGAACGCGATGACGGCCGGCAGCCCGACGGCCGTGGTCGAGATCTACCGGCGCAGCACCACCCCGACCAGCGCGCTGCGTGACCGGGCGGCGATCGAATCCTTCTTCGGCGACTTCCAGCCGATCCCGCCGGGCCTGGTCTGGCTGACCCAGTGGGATCCGCAGTCGGAGATGATCGAACCCTCCCCCGCCGACCCGGACGGGCTCGCGGTGCTGGCCGGCGTGGCCCGCAAGTCACCTGCCACCGACTGAGCTGGCCAGCCGACCGAGCTGACAACGGCCCCGCGACGGCGGGACGGTCTGCAAACGCGGGCGTCCCGTCGTGACCACCCGAGGGGGCCACGACGGGACGGGTCACCGCGATGTCCACAAGGGACGGTCGGTGCCCGGGGCGGGGGCTACAGACCGATCTTGCCGACACCGGCGCTACCGGTGACGATCGACTTGACGTTGCTGGCGGTGTCGACGGAGTACGAGTACGGGATGCTCGCCACGCTGCCGCCGGCCGAACCGCTGCCCGAACCGACCAGGTAGTTGTTGCGCGCCACCAGGCTGCCGGCGCTCGAGTCGCCTTCACCGCGGTGCCACGGGTCCGAGACGTTCTCGAAGTAGTTGCTCTCCACCAGCACCCCGGCGTTCTCCGTGGAGGCCACGCCGTAGCTGCCGATGTTGTGGTAGTAGTTGTTGTACACGTGCACCGGGTTGCCGAAGCGCACCCGCGGGTGCCGTTGGTTGGTTCCCTCGAACCAGTTGTGATGGTAGGTCACCCGCAGGTGGCCGGTGTCCTGGCTCGCGTTGTCGTCGGAGTGGCCCAGCAGCATCGACTTGTCGTGGTCGTGCAGCTTGTTCCAGGACACCGTGACGAAGTCGCTGCCCCGCTTGATGTCGATCAGGCCGTCGTAGCCGTTGGACAGATCGTTGTGGTCGATCCAGATGTTGGTGGAGCTGCTCTCGACGTTGATCGAGTCGTCGTCCGCGTTCTTGAAGACCAGGTTGCGGATGATGATGTTCTTGACTCCGCTCATGGTCAGACCACCACCGGAGATGCCGGAGTTGGAGCCGACGCCGACGACGGTCTTGTTCGAGGCCACCTTGTGCATCCCGGACAGCGAGATCGTCCCGGAGATGCGCACGGTCTGCGAGGTGCTCGACTGCAGCGCCGAGTCCAGCGCCGACGCCGATGTCACGGTGACCACGGTGCCGCTGGACCCGCCGGTGGTGCCGCCGTTCTGGGTGGCCCAGCCGACCAGGCCGGTGGTGTTGGTGCCGCCGCCACCGCCGCCGGTGGTCGGCGTGGTGCCGGTGCCGACCTGGACCAGTTGCCACTGCTGGTTGTACCCGTCGAGGTCGGCGTACTGAGACACGATGCCGCCGTCCGCCGTCGACCACCCCCACAGGTCCAGCACCTTGTTGGAGTGCCGGCTGAGGAAGCGGACGTAGCCACCGGACGAGTCCTTCAGCGCGAAGTCCTGCTTGGTGTCCGAGCTCTGCGCGACCTGGGTGACCTGGACGCCGTCGGTGGCGTTGGGGACGGCAACCACCAGGCCGCTGTTGCGGTTCTTCAGCTTGTAGTAGCCGTTGCCCGCGTCCACGAACTGGAACTGCTGGTTGGTCCCGTCGGTACGGGTGTACTGGCGCAGGTTGCCGCCGACCGCGGTGGACCACTCCCAGACGTCCATCGCCTTGCCGCTGTTGCGGTTGACCAGGACGTACCAGGCGCTGGTGTTGACCGTGGCCGCGTTGGCGGTGCTGATGCCGTAGGCGGCGATGCCGGCCGTCAGGGCCATCACCACGCCGATGATGGCGGTGAGCCGCCAGCGACGTTTTCCGCGGCTGCGACTCGGGGTGGGGGCTGGTGCTTCGTTCATCAGGGCGTCTCCCGGGACTGTTGTGCGCGAATCGGCCGGCCCGGCTGACTCGGCCCGCTCCGGTGGATCCGAAACGCACGATGGATGTGGTCGCCAACCTCGCGTGCGTGGTGCGGTCGCGCGGGACGGTTGAGGAAAGCGCCTTCCCCGGAAAGCTAGCGGCGCATTCAATGCATGTCAATCGATGTTAGCGGTCACTGAAATTCGACCACCCGAAGTCGGTTGCCCAGGGAAATAAGTTGATTGCTCAGGGCAAATTAGTGGTCACTACCTCCGAGCGCAGATCATGTGATCGTTAACTACGAAGACACACCAGGGCGGGACGGACCGGCTTCGAACCGAGCCGCCACGCCCCGATGGCTACGTGACGACGACGGCTATGACCAGGGTGCCGGCGGGCCGGGAAAGTTACCGGCTGCCGGCCGGCGCACCACAACGGCCGGGGCTCGGCAGCCGACCCGCGAGGAACGCGCCCGGCGGCACGCCCATCATGCTGACGAAATCAGCGCTCAGGTGCGCCTGGTCGTAGTAGCCGGCGTCGCGGGCGACCTCGGCCCAGCCCCGCTGACCGGCCACGTCGAGTGCCCGGCGCAGCCGGTCGATGCGGGCGAAGTGCTTCGGGGAGACGCCGACCTCGGCCTGGAAGAGGTTGCGCAGTTGCCGCTCGCTCACCCCGACCCGGCGGGCCACCACGGTCAACCTGTCGCCGTCGGCCATCCCCCGGACCGCGCTCACCGTCAGCTCACTGCGGGCCAGCCGCACGGCACCGGGCAACCGGGCGAGCAGCGCCTCAGCCAGTCCGGCGACGATATCGCCCGGGTCGCCGGCGATCCGGGCGGCGAGTGCCGGAGCGGCAGAGCCCCAGTAGGCGTCGAGCGGGGCGGTGCGGTCGATCAGATCGGCGGGTGGCACGTCGAGCAGTGCTGCCGAGCGGCCGGGGCGCAGTCGCAGGCTGATGCACTGCTGGCCGGGGGCGGTGGTGGCGAGGTAGCTGGCCCGGGTCTGCGGGCCGAGTACCAGCAGTTCGGGCCGGCCGTCGGTGTCGTGCCGGAAGACCAGTCGGGTGGCCGCGTCCGGTACCCGGATGGTGGGCGGGCCGCCGGCCGGCGCGGTGGACAGCCGGACGTCGTCGACCCACGGGGCCAGTGCGGCCGGCACCCGCAGCCGGCGGTCGGGTTCGACGTCCACGCTGCCCACCGTAGCCGGGCGCGGCGGGCTGCCGGTTGCCCGTAACCGTGCCGATTCTTCCAAGCCGGCAGCGGCCGGGACCGGCGATCGTCGGAGCATGATTGTTGTCTTTGGCGCCACCGGCACGGTGGGTAGTGAACTGGTCCGACTCCTGGTGGCGGCCGGCGCGCCGGTCCGGGCGGTGACCCGCGATCCCGGCGGTGCCCGGGTGCCGGCCGGTGCACAGGTCGCCCGCGCCGACTTCGCCGACGCCGGGTCGCTCACGGCGGCGCTGCACGGCGCGACGGCCGTGTTCCTGCTCGCCCCGCCCGGGCCGGCCCAGGCGGAGCAGGATCTCGCGATGATCGCCGCGGCACGGGCCGCCGGGGTACGCCGGGCGGTCAAGCTCTCCGCCATCGGTACCGGCCTGGCCAGCCATCCCCGGCTCGGCGAGTGGCACCTGCCGGGCGAGCAGGCGCTACAGGCCAGCGGGCTGGCCTGGACGATCCTGCGCCCGACCACCTTCGCCAGCAACATGCTCTACTGGGCCGACGCTATCCGGGCCGGCGAGGGCGTGCCCGACCCGTTCGGCGGCGGCGGGCAGGGCGTGGTGGATCCGGCCGACGTGGCAGTGGTGGCGGCCCGCGTGCTCACCGCCGACGACCACGACGGGCAGGTCTACACGCTCACCGGGCCGGCGTTGCTGACGCTGGCCGAGCAGGTCGCGATCATCGGTGCGGCGGTGGACCGGCCGGCCACGACAGTGCCGGTGTCCACTGCGGACAACCGGGCTCAACTGCTCGCCGCCGGCAGCGATCCGGCCTACGTCGAAAAGATCATCGAGGGTACCAACTACGTGCGCGACGGGCACAACGCGGTGCTGACCGATGACGTGAAGCGGGTCACCGGGCGACCGCCCGGCACCTTCGCGGCCTGGGTCGACGCCCACCGCGCCGCCTTCGCCTGACCGCGCCGCGCGGCCGGGTCGCCCAGCTGGGCGGCCCGGCCGCGCCGCCCAGCCCCGTCGCCCGACCGGGCCGTCCGGCCGCGCCGCCCAGCCCCGTCGCGTGACCGTGCTGTCCGGCTGCGCCGCCCGGCCCCGCGCCGGCCGGTCCGCGGCTATTCGGGATCGGCGCTCGGGTCGGCGGCGCGGCGGTCGATGGCTTCGCGGATGCGGCGCTGGGTGCGCAGGGCCTTCTTGGCGGCGACCTTCACCCAGCCGTCGAAGACCGTCGCGCCGGGGTCGGTCAGCAGCCGTTCCAGGGTGGGTACCACGCTCTCGTCGCCGGTGGAGCCGAGCGCGATGGCGGCCCAGTACCGGGTGTCCGGGTCGGCATCCTCGGCGCGCCGCGATCAGGCGCGGGATCACCTGCGGGGTGAACAGCGCCAGCGAGCTGGCCAGGTAGCCGATCCGGGGGAACGCCCGGTCGTCGAACGCCGCCCAGAGCGCGGTCAGCGCCGCGTCACCGCCGATCTGGGCCAGCGCTTCGGCGGCGCGTTGACGCAGCCATTCGGCCTCATCGTCGAGCAGCGCGGCGAGCGCCGGGACGACCTGGTCGTCGCCGAGTTCGCCGAGGCCGATCACCGCCTGTTCGCGGGCCACCCACTCGGGATGGTCGAGCAGCGCCAGCAGTCCGGGTACGGCCGCGCGGAGGCCGAGTGCCACGCAGCCCATCGCGGCCCAGGCCTGGCAGTCGTAGCGGGTGTCGACGAGCGCGGCAAGCAGTGGATCGGTCAGCGACTTGTCGACGAAGACGTCGGCCTGGTTCAGCGCCCGGGAGTAGAGGGTGGGGTGGTAGTCGGGGTAGTCGCGGACGAGGGTACGCAGGGCGTCCTTCGCGGACTCGTCGCCGTCCTCGCGCGCGCGGTCGAGCAGGAGGTAGAGGCTGTCCTCCCGGTCTTCGATCAGGCCTTGTTGGAGGGCACGCAGCTCAGTAGCAGAGTTCACCGGGCAACCGTAGTCCCGGGGAAGGTCGGCTCGGCCCGCTGCCCCGGGTACCCGGAAATTGTTCTAGTTGGGCTGGCCGACAACGTCTACGTCGCCACCAACGGTCGCGGCATCAGCTACGGCGACCTCGACTGAGACGCGCGTGACAATGGGGCCTCGCGTACGCGGGGCTCCCATTGCGCGTTTCAGCCGGCGGCGGAGCGGAGGTAGGTGAGGACGGCGAGTACCCGGCGGTTGGTGTCGTCGCTGGGGTGCAGGTCGAGCTTGGTGAGGATGTTGCCGACGTGCTTGCTCGACCGCCGCCTCGCTGACGTGCAACCGGGCCGCGATCGCCGCGTTCGAGCCGCCCTCGGCGAGCAGCACCAGCACCTCCCGCTCGCGGGCGGAGAGCGCGGCGAGCGGATCCCGCGGGCGACGCAGCAGCCGGCGCACCACGTCCGGGTCGATGACGGTGCCGCCGGCCGCCACGGTACGCAGCGACTCGACGAACTCGGCCACGTCGACCACCCGGTCCTTGAGCAGGTACCCCACCGCCCGCCCGTCCCCGCTGTCCAGCAGCGCCGCCGCGTACTCCGCCTGCACGTACTGGCTGAGCACCACGACCGCGAGGCCGGGTCGGCGAGCGCGCAGCGCCACCGCCGCGCGCAGCCCGTCGTCGCGCAGGTCGGGTGGCATCCGCACGTCGGTGACGACCAGGTCCGGCTCGTGCCCGGCCACCGCCGCCACCAGTTCCGACGCCGAGCCGACGGCGGCGAGCACCGCGAAGTCGAACCGGGTCAGCAGCGCCACCAGGCCCTCGCGCAGCAGCACCTCGTCTTCGGCCAGTACCACCCGGGTCACCGCCACTGCCCCATCATGGTCCATGCCCGCTGCCAGCCACGCCCCCTGGCCGGCAGGCGCAGCGGGGTCAGCGTGGGCATGGCAGCTCCACCCGGACCCGGGTCGGGCCGCCGGGCGGGCTGGCCAGCAGCACCCGGCCGCTCACCGCGGCCACCCGGTCGGCCAGGCCGACCAGGCCGGTGCCGCGGATCGGGTCCGCGCCACCCCGGCCGTCGTCGACGACCTCGACGACCAGCAGGCCGCCGATCCGATTGAGGTGTACCTGCGCGCTGGTCGCCGCCGCGTGCCGGGCGACGTTGCCGAGCGCCTCGCTGACCACGAAGTACGCCGTGGTCTCGATCAGCTCAGGCAGCGGCCCGAGGTCGCCGGCCGTCACGGTGACCGGGACGGCGCACTGCCCGGCCTGCTCCCGGACGGCGCCGACCAGGCCGAGGTCGGTCAGGGCCTGCGGGCGTAGCCCGTGCACGATCTCCCGCAGCGTCACCATCAGCCCCTTGGCCTGCTCGTGCGCGGACGCCAGCGGCGCGGCGGCGGGCGAGTCCGGCGGTACGTCCAGCCGGGCCAGGCCGAGTTGCAGGGTGAGGCTGGTCAGCCGGGGCTGCGCAGCGTCGTGCACGTCCCGGCCGATCCGGCGACGCTCGGCCTCGTAGGCGTCCACCAGCCGGGCCCGGGACCGGGTCACCTCACGCAGCTGCGCAGGGTCCGGCGTCCAGCCCAGCAGCCACCGGGCGACCGCGACCTGGCCGGCTGCCAGTACCCCGGTCAGGTACCACAGCACCGGCAGGAGCAGCACAGCCACAATCGCGTACGGGATCGCCTGGCGCGGAGTGTCCACCGTCGTCCAGACGAGCACGATCTGGTTGTCCGAGCCGGCCAGCCAGGGGCTGGTCACCAGTACCAGGTCGATGAAGACCAGCAGGGCCAGCAGCCAGTACGCCAGCGCGACGACGCCGCCCAGCCAGAACAGGTACGCGACCTCCCGCCAGGCGGCCGCGCTGACGTACCGGGAGGCCAGCGCACGCCAGGGCCGCCCGTACACCGGCCGGGTGTCCACCAGCCGCAGCCGCCACCGCTCGAGCGCGGCCACCGGAGCGCTCACGATCGGAGCCAGCGCCACCAGCGTCAGGCCGACGATCGACAGGCAGGCCACCATCGGGGCATCGATCGGGCGGTCGTCGCGGCGTACCGAGGAGACGAAGGCGAACAGCGGGGCAGCTATGACGAGCAGGCCGAGGCTCAGCGGACCGGCCACCGGCACGGTGCTGATCAGGTAGGCCAGCGCCCGCCAGGGCCACGCGGTGAGCAGGTAGCCGGGGCGGCGCAGCGCCTGCGCCAGGTCGGCGGGTGGGTCGGAGGTCATGGCGGAAACGCTAACCGCGCTACCGCGGCCGGCCCCAGCCGGTTGAGTGGACAACCGGAGGTAGACCTAGCACTACCCCGGTTGACGTGTCAGCGCCCGTGCGCGCGCAGCGCCGTACCCGGTGCGCTGGAGTCATGCCCCGTCTCCGGCTCGGCGCCCTCGGCTGGCTGCTCGCCGCCCCGCTGTTCCTCGCCGCCCAGGCGCACACCGCGCTACCCACCTGGGCCGGTCCGACCGGCGGGCGGGGTCAGCTGTGCCGGCTGTGCCCGGCGCAGGCCGCTGCCGGTGGTGCTGATCGCCACCGGCGCGCTGCTCGCCATCGGTACCCTGCTCACCTGGGCCGAACTCGGTTGTGGCGTGGCCACCCGGATCACCCAGCTGCTCCTGCTGACCGCCGCCGCCGGGTACCTGCTGGCCGGCGCGCGCCCCGGCGACGTGGGCGTCGCGCTGGTCACCGTGGTCGGCAACCTGGCCCTGGTGGTCGCGGCGGCTCGCGCGGAGATCGGGGGTACTCGCGCCCGATGCGCGCGGCGAGCCTGGTGCTCGGCTGCACCGGGCTGGCCGGGGTACTGCTGCTGAAGGCCGGGGTTGAGGTCGACACGGCCGGCCGGCTCGCCGGGTACCCGCTGCTGATCTGGGCCCTCGCGGTCGGCCTGCGGCTGCTGCCCGGCACTGGCCGGGCCCGGGGATCGCCGGGCGCGCTGATCGGCGATCCGGGTGCCGGTGTCAGACCGGACCGCTAGCCTGCGAGATGGACATTTCCGTCACCCAGACCAAGGGGGATCAGATGGCAGCCCGGCTCAACCCGTACCTCAGCTTCGCCGGCAACGCCCGTCAGGCGATGGAGTTCTACCAGAGCGTCTTCGGCGGCGAGTTGACCCTGAACACCTTCGGCGAGTTCGGCACCGAGGACCCGGCCCTGGCTGACCAGGTGATGCACGGCATGCTGGCCACCGACAGCGGCTTCACCCTGATGGCCTCGGACACACCGCCCGGCATGTCCTACAACCCGGGCGACACCATCACCGTCAGCCTCAGCGGTGAGGACCAGGCGCTGCGCGACTACTGGACCGCCCTCTCCGCCGACGGCACCGTTTCCGTGCCGATGGAGAAGCAGATGTGGGGCGACGAGTTCGGCGCCTGCGTCGACCAGTTCGGCGTCCCGTGGATGGTCAACATCACCGCACCGCAGTCCTGATCCGCCAGCCGGGGTGAGGGTCGGCGCATACCGCGCCGGCCCCAGCCCGGCCGTAACCCCCGTGCACCGGCTCAGACATTCATATTCTTGACAGCATGGATGTTATCGCTAACACTCACCGCAGCGCGGCGTTCCCCGGCACCGAGCCCTTTCCTCCGTTCCGACCTTCCTCGGACATCGACGACAGCCGCCAGGCACCGGACCGCGCTTGTTAGCGATCACAGCTTCGGTTCGGCACGTCCTCGTCCAGCGCCGCCGCACCGGTACACCGATCCGGTCCGTCCGCTCGGAAGGAACTCATCCATGCCGTCGCGTCGCAGCGCCCTGACGCTCCTCGCCACCACTCCCCTGCTCGCCGCCGCCGGTGTCCTCGCCACCGGCCGGGCCGCCTCCGCCGCCACCTATGCCGGCTACGTGATGGGCTACTTCACCGAGTCCCCCGATGGGCTGGCCAACAACTACGGCCTGCACCTGGCGGTCAGCTCGGACGGCCGGCAGTGGACACCGCTGAACCAGAACAACCCGGTCGCCACCCCCACCGCCGGCACCCTCGGCCTGCGCGACCCGTACATCTACCGCAAGCAGGACGGCACCTTCGTGGTGCTCGCCACCGACCTCGCCGGCACCGACTTCAGCCAGCCCAACCAGTACCTGCATCTCTGGGACTCGACGAACCTGACCAGCTTCAGCAACTACCGCCGGGTCAGGATGCACACGCTGAACACGCACACCTGGGCGCCCACCGCGTTCTGGGACGCCTCCCGCGGCCAGTACGGCATTGTGTACTCGGCCAACAACGGCACCCGCGACGTGTTCCTGGTCAACTACACCAGCAACTTCAGCACGGTCAGCGCCGCGCAGACGTTCTTCGACCCCGGCTTCGGCGTGCTCGACAGCGACGTGGTGGTCGATGGCGCGACGACATACCTGTACTACAAGAACCTCTCCGACGGGAACCTCTACGGCGCCCGCTCCTCGACGGGCCAACCGAACACCTTCACCACCTACACCAGCGGCCTGCGCCAGGGCAGCGGCATCGAGGCGCCACTGCTGGTGAAGTCCAACAGCGGCACCGGATTCAGCCTGTGGGGCGACTCGTACTCGCCGGTCAACGGCGAGCTGTACGCGTGGTCCACCAGCAACGTCACCACCAACTCGTGGACGGCGCTCGGCCAACGCTCCTTCACCCAGCCGTTGAACGCCAAGCACATCACCATCGCCGCCATCACCGCCGCCGAGCAGAGCGCGCTGATTTCCCGGTGGGGCGCGCCGACCTGGAACCGGATCAAGTCGTCCAACTTCCCCGACCGCTACGTACGGCACGCCAACTACATCGGCCGGATCGACCCGTACCCGTTCGACCCGTACACCGACGCGCAGTGGAAGCTGGTCCCCGGGCTCGCCGACCCGGCCGGGGTGTCCTTCCAGTCGGTCAGCCTGCCGACCCGGTACCTGCGGCACTACAACTACGCGCTCCGGTTGGACGTCAACGACGGCACCGCCACGTTCAAGGGCGACGCCACCTTCTACCGGGTGGCCGGCCTGGCCGACAGCGCCTGGTCGTCGTTCCGCTCGTACAACTTCCCCACCCGCTACCTGCGGCATTACGACTACGTGCTGCGGATCGACCCGATCAGCACCAGCACCGAGCAGCAGGACGCCACCTTCCAGGTGGTCTATTACGTGGCGCGCGGGGGCCCCGATCCATGACCGGGGCCCCCGTTATCCACCGTGCTGCACGGGTCGGGTCAGAGGATGGCGGTGTAGCTGTGCCCGCCAGCGGCCGCGGTGGCCCCGGTCGCGCCCGGTACCGCCACAGGAGCGGTGCTGGTGACGGTGGTGCCGTCACCGAGCTGGCCGGAGCTGTTGTCGCCCCAGGTGCGCACGGTCCTGTCGCACAGCACCGCGATGCAGTGGTCCCGGCCGCAGGCGATGGCGGCCGTCCGGGGCAGACCGGCCACCGCGGCTGGCGCGCTGCGATCGGTGAGTGTTCCGTCGCCGAGCTGGCCCAGGTTGTTGCGGCCCCACACCGAGACGGTGCCGTCCCAGCGCAGCGCCACGCTGTGGTCCGCGCCGGCGATGATCTTCACCACGCCGGTCAGCGTGCCGACCCGTACCGGCGTGGACTGGTTGGTGAAGGTGCCATCCCCGAGCTGCCCGTAGGCGTTGTTGCCGAACGCCCAGACGGTGCCGTCCCAGCGCAGCGCCAGGCTGTGGTCCCGGCCGCCGGCCAACGCCACCACCCCGGTCAGCCCGACCGTCTGCACCGGCGTTGCGCTCGCGGTCAGGGTGCCGTCACCGAGCTGGCCGGAGGTGTTGTCGCCCCAGGACCACACGGTGCCGTCGAAGCGCAGCGCCATCGCGTGCCCCCGGGCGCCGGCCACCGCCGCCACGTGGGTCAGGTTCACCACCGGCACCGCAGTGCTGCGGTCGATCGTGGTCCCGTCGCCGAGCTGGCCCAGGTTGTTGCGTCCCCAGGCGCGTACCGTGCGGTCGGCGAGCAGTGCGAAGCCACCGTAGTGCGCGGTTTCCACGGCGAGCACCGAAGACAGCCCGGGCACCTGCACCCGGGTCGGCTGGTTGACGCCGCTGCCGTCACCGAGCTGGCCGAACTGGTTTGATCCCCACGCCCAGAGGGTGCCGTTGCGGCGCAGGGCAAGGACATGTTCCCGGCCACCGGCGATCTCGACGGCGTCGGTGATGCCGACGACGTCGCCCACCGCGAACCGGTTGGTGAGGTCACCGCTGCCCAGTTCGCCGAAGCTGTTGCTGCCCCAGGTACGCGGTGTGCCGACGGCGGCGGCCGAAGCGCGGCCGGGCGCGACGAACACACCGGCCGCAACGCCCGCCAGCAGACCGAGCGCCTGACGTCTCCCCGTTTTAAGCATCTCTACTCCCTCGCCGCGGCGACTGGTATCACCAGCGGTCGATACATCATCCGGGCCCGCGACCGGCGGCGGATGCCCGCCCGGTAAAAGGGGGATGAAGTCGGACCGACCGTGCGGCGGGCGCCACGTCACGTTGATGTGGACGGGAAATGGGGCGGCCCCCGAACCGATTAGCCTGATCGGCGGGGGCCTGGGTCCACCAATTGCTGACACCGATGGCGTTTAAGGTCACAGATCAGCCTGAGGCCGTCCGCGCTCTGCCGTTGAGCTACCGGAGCAGGTTTGGCGCTCCAGGCCAGATTCGAACTGGCATCTCGACGGTGTAGTCCGTGACCACTCGATCCGGTGTGCGGTGGAAATACTGAGCTTCGAGCGAGAGTCTGATGGTGAGTGCTCCCGGCCTGCCTCTTCCTCTTGGGCTACCGGCACCCGTTGGTGTGCCGGGCAGGTTTCGAACCTGCACTGTGGACCGGACGCGTGAGACTTAGCAGGAATCTCAGCTTTTCCGCCCCCGGTAGGGGGCGTACCCCGCGCTCAACGGGGGTGCCTGGAAGGCTACCCGAACAGGTAGCCCAGCACGGTCGCGCCGACGTGCCGGTCGGTGATCTCGGTGCCGTTGGCCTCCTCGCGGGCCATCTTCACCGCCTCACGCAACTTGGTCACCCGCTCCGCGATCGCCCGGATCTCGGTGGCCGGCAGCGCTCCGGAGAAGCGCACCGTCGTCCAGGTCCCGACGATGATGTCCTCGTGGTAGACCTGCACCTGCGCCGGATGCTTCTCGGTCGCCTCGGCCAGCACGTGGTTGCGGGGCACCTTCGCCGTCCGGGTGGTCTGCACCGGGTCGGCCGCGTAGTGCCCGGCGGCGTCGTTGAAGGTCCAGCTCACCGCCGGGTCGAGGACCGGAAGCTTCTGTACGAAGGTATGCACGTCGGTGAGCTGCTTCTCCAGGAACAGCAGGTAGCTGACCGGCACGTCGGACAGCAGCACCCGGCCGTCCACGACGACATCCGCCTTGGCCAGCGTGTTCGCGGTGTCCAGTGTGGCCACCACGTCGAAGAGCCGGGTCAGGCTGGCCTTCACGTCGGCGATCACGGACTGGGCGGTGAGCTGGACCCGCGTCGACTCGGCCGGCAGCCGCTCGCCCTCGTCGTCCTTGGGCTGGTAGGTCCGCGCGATCCCGGAGAGCAGCGGCTGCTTCTGCACCTCACGGTGGGCTTGCGTGATCGCCGCCAGGGTGTCGCTCTTGACGCCCTTGGACACGGCGATGATCTGGTTCAGCTTGGTCACGCTGCGAGACGGTACACGCCCCACACCACCCACGAGATCCCAATTTCCGTGCGGCGCTTGACGCCGCCGTCGGACCCGGGTACATGAGCAGCGTGACGCACAACGAGCTGACCAGGACGTTTGCCGCGGCAATCGCAGTCGGCGGTCGTCCGCAGCGACCCATCGGGCTCGCAGCGGACCTGGCCGATCGACTGCCCGCCGATCTCCGGCAGTTCTACGAAATCTGTGGCGGGCTGGTCCTCTTCGAAGGGTCACCGGGTGCGTGGTCGGTGCACGGACCGGACACCCTGGTACCCGCGAGTCCTCGGCTGCTCACCGACGAGATCGCTGCCGAGGTGCGGGTCCGGCAGCCGGACGATCTCACCAACAACTGCTACGTCATCGCCGAGCGCGGGCCCGGGGCAACGGATACCTGCATCGTCATCGACCTGCACCCCGAGCGGCTCGGCCGCTGCTACGACGCCTTCTGGGACAGCTACGGGATCGTCGGCAGCATGCCTGTCGTGGCCCTCACCTTCACACGGTTACTAGCCGCCCTCGTCGCCACGGCCGGCACGGACACGCTGCTCCCGGACATCGGCGCCGACGCCTATGACAACACATCCGACTGACGGGTCCGTACCCGCAATGCCAGCACAGCGCCGAACCCTGCCGCATCTGACACTGCCCATCGGGCACGGCGTAGGGTCGCAAGCAGGGTTGCCCGGGTAGCAGCGAGTCACCCGTCCTGACTGCTACCGGGGAAGCGGCATGATGTCTGCCTACCGCGATGACCAGACCATCGACGACCGGCTCGCGTCGATACGCCGCTCGCGCACTCTCACTCAGGAGCAACTCGCCGAAGCCTCCGCGGTGTCGGTGGAGACCATCCGCAAGTTGGAGCAGGACGAGCGCACCTCCGCCCGGATATCGACGCTGAACGCGCTCGCGCGGACACAGGGGGTGCGTACCTCCGCCCTCTTCGGCGCGGGTCGTGCCGGAAGCCGGAGAGGCGCCGCTGATCACCCGGGACCAGGAGTACCGAATCCGGGAATGCCTGGACATCGGCCCAGACGAACCCGAGCCCGACAGGTGATCGAGGGTCGGATGAGCCCAATCGCGTTCACATTCTTGGAAATGGCGAGGAACTGGTTGCCGTTCAGCCGCGAACTGGCCCGAGCAGCTGCCCGTACCAGTCGGCCGGATCGGTGTCACGGACGTGTTGGGTGAGCACCCACCGCTGGCCCTGCGGGTCGGCGACGACAGCCTGACGGACGCCCCACGGCCGATCGGTCGGCCCTTCGAGGATCGAACCTCCGGCGCCGCTGGCGCGTTCGCACGCCGCGGCAACGTCCTCGACGAACACCTGGGTGAGGCTCGCGGTGTCGGCGAGCTCTCCGCCACGACGGCCAAGCAGGATGATGAAACCGTTCCGCTCAAGCTCGACGTGCCCCACCCAGCCGTCCGGCAACGTCGCCCGAACGGCCTCACGAAAACCGAGCACATCGGTCAACCAACCAACGACAGCCATCGGGTCGTCGTAGAGCACGCACGGCACCACGATCGGATACCCACGCTCGGGGTCATACACAGCGGGGCTCCTCAGTGCCTTGGGTCGCGGTCACCAGAGAAGGGTATGCCCCCAGCCCAGGCGGACAGCGCCGTATCCATCACCGCGCCGCAGACCGGCCAGGTCGTGGATCCGCCCGCCATCTGACCGCCGGCCGGCGATCGAATCCGCACACCTTCCGCTCGGTCGGGCGGCGTTGTCACTCAGGCCGCAGCTGCCGGTTCCGCCGCGGCCGCACCCGGCTGCGTGCGGTTGGCCAGCACGAACTTGACCGCCCCCATGGTGAGGAATGCGGTCACCACGGCGATCAGAATGGGCGCGGTTTGCAGCGCCCCGACCTGCGTCAGGAACGCGGCCATCAGCACCATGGAGAACGGCGCCGGCGCGAGCGTCCCGGGCACGGCGGCGAGTAGGCAGGTGAACGCCAGCCCCAGCGGTACGCCGGGGATGACGTGGTGGACCAGGACCCCGGCGGTACCGCCGATGAACAGCGACGGGAAGATCGGCCCGCCGACGAATCCGCTGCCCTGGCTGACGGCGAAGGTGACCATCTTCCCGATCAGGACGGCGATGATCAGACCCACGCCCAGGGTCGGCGCGTGTTTGAGCACGGTCTCCAGCTGATCACTGCCGGAGAACATGGTCAGCGGCAGTGCCACACCGACGATTGCGAACAACACGCCGCCCAGCGTCGACTTCGCGATGGCCGGGACCCGGAGCCGGCCGAACAGCCGTGCCGCCACCTTCATGAAGGCGACCAGCACTGTCACCACCAGGGCGGCGAACAGTCCCAACGGGATTGCGGCGAGGAGCTGCCAGTCCTCGAACTTGTAGGAAGGCACCTGGTAGTGGCCCACGAACACGGCCCCGGCGATGACGAAGTAGATGCCGAACGAGACGCTCGATGCCACGATCTGCGCGGCGAGGGCCTTGGCGAACCGCTGACCGCCGGGGCGGGCCACCTCCAGAATCAGCAGCACCACGATCACGGTGCTGGAGAACAGGCCGCCGTACGCTCCGGCGAACCCGGCCAGGGTGTTGACCTGTGAGTCCTCCTTGGCGAGCGCTCGTCGCTGAGCGAACCAACTGCCCGCGCCGCCTCCCATCGCGCCCAGTGCCTTCTCCGGCCCGACGCTGGCGCCACCGATCAGCGACACCGTCGATACCGCCACCAGCCCCGGGACCAGGGCCGGGTTGACGTGTTCCTCCTGCAGATCGGCGAACAGGCCGGGGACTTCCCAGGGCAGCCGGGTCATTCGGCGGACGAGCCCGACCACGGCACCGGCGGCCGCGGCAACCGCCACCCACCACCACCGCCCGCCGAACCAGCCGGGATCGGAGTCGCTGTACCAGCTGCCCCCGAAGGTGATCACGCCGATGAACACCAGGCCGATGACCCCGCCGAAGACTCCCAGCACCACGGCGTAGCCCATCAGGACCCAGAATTCCCGCTGTCGGGTGACCGGCGACTCCGACGCCGGGCCGGCTGAAACGCTCACGATGCGAACCTCAGCGACGCGGCCGCCAGGGTACTGAACACCAATTGAATCGGCCTCGCAGAAGCTCCATCACGTCAAGCCGCCGGTACTCAGCCTCACCCTAGCCGCTGATGTGCGCGGTCGGGCGAATACCGCGAATGGCCGGGAAGCACCCAAACGACTCGGCCGACGGGCATGGCCGCCGACTCACGTCGGAGCCGTGGCCGAGTCTCGTGGACCCCGCGCGCCGCCGCCCGGCACAACCGGGCGCGGCAGCCCGTCACGACGCCGTCGAATACCAGCGGCTGGCCGATCCCCGGCTGCCATGATGTGTGTCGAGGGCGAGGTCCAAGCAGATGGAGGCGTCTGTCGACATGACTGCCATCGATCCGCACGGTGACATTGAGCTCGGCGCCGAAGGCACCCGGATAACGGCACGGGTACCGCTGACCGGGCCGGTGACCGCGGCCTGGGCGCGTCGCTACGACACCTTGGCCCAGGCGGCCGACGTGCCGGCCCGGGCGCAGGCCGACCAGGAGCGCGGATGGATCCTGGTACAGGTGCCGGCCGACAGTCGACCGGCGCAGGTGGCCGAGACGATGAACGCGGCGCGCGACCTGGTCGGGCCCACGGACGCCGTCGACCACACCGACCCGGCCGGTTCTCCCGGAGCATCAGGCCCGGATGGTTCGCCGGGAGCGGCTGGCGTACACGAATGGTGGGCAAGTACGCGGGCCGAGCGTCGCTGGCCGATGGCTCTCGCCCTGGCGATCTCGATCGTGGTGCAGTTCGCGCTCCCCTCCCGATTCAGTCTCGGCCCGGATTGGCTGGTACCGGCGCTCCTGGTTCTCGCGGTCGTCCCGCTGTTCGTCGTCGATCACGTCCGGTCGGCGCGCCGGACAGTCGTCGCCCGGATCCTCTCGATCGCGATCACGGTCGTGCTGGTGGCCAACGGCATCGGGGTCACCGTTCGCCTCGTCGATGATCTGATCAGCGGCGGGCAGGAGACGAACTCACCGTCAGCGCTGCTCGCCGTCGGATTCGGCGTCTGGATCTACAACGTCATCGCGTTCGCGTTCCTGTACTGGGTCGTGGACAGCGGCGGGGTGACGGCCCGTACGGTAGCGCCCCGGGCAACGCCCGATCTGGCGTTCCCGCAACACCTCAACCCGGACGTCCGCGTTCCGTACTGGCGGCCACGCTTCGCCGACTACCTCTACCTCGGCTTCACCAACGCCACCGCGTTCAGTCCGACCGACGTCATGCCGCTGGCGTTGTGGGCCAAGGTGGCGATGACCGTGCAGGCATTCGGATCGCTCGCGGTCGTCGGGCTGGTGATCGCCCGCGCGGTGAACATCCTCAACTGAACTCGGACACCGGAGTCGGGCCGGCTGGTGCGTTGATTGGATTGAGCGCATAGTTGTTGCTCGATGTCGGAGCGTGATCGTACCGTGTAGGGCATGGAATTGTCCGAACGAACGGCGCGGGCAACTGCATCCCTATCCAAGCACCTCTCGACGCTCACGGGTTTTATGCAGTTCAGAGCGCAGGCGCGCGCTACTTGGCGTTGAAGTAGTTGGCTTCGGGGTGGTGGACGATGATGGCGTCGGTGGACTGCTCGGGTACGAGTTGGTACTCCTCCGACAGCTCCACCCCGATCCGCTCCGCGTCCAGCAGGCGCACCAGCTTCGCCCGGTCCTCCAGGTCCGGGCAGGCCGGGTACCCGAAGGCGTACCGGCACCCCCGGTACTCGGTGCGCAGCAACCCGTCCAGGTCAGCCGGGTCCGACTCGACCAGCGGCCGATCGTCCGGCAACACCAGCTCCGCACGCACCCGACGGTGCCAGTACTCGGCGAGCGCCTCCGTCAACTGCACCGACAGCCCGTGCACTTCCAGATAGTCCCGGTAGTTGTTGGCGGCGAACAACTTCGCGGCGTACTCGCTGATCGGGTTGCCGACGGTGACCAGTTGCAGAGCGACCACGTCGAGGCCGGCGGAGCGGGGCCGGAAGAAGTCGGCCAGGCACAGCCGGCGCTCCTGGCGCTGGCGCGGGAAGGTGAACCGGGCCCGCTCGGCGTGCCCGTTCTCGTCCAGCACGACCAGGCTGTTGCCCTCGGAGTAGGCGGGGAAGTAGCCGTAGACGACGGCGGCTTCGAGCACCTGGTCGGCGGTGAGCCGGTCCAGCCAGTAGCGCAGCCGGGGTCGGCCTTCGGTCTCCACCAGCTCCTCGTAGCTGGGGCCGTTGCCGCCCCGGGAGCCGCGTAGCCCCCACTGGCCGAGGAAGGTGGCCCGCTCGTCCAGCAGCGCGGCGTACTCGGCGAGCGCGATGCCCTTGACCACGCGGGTACCGAAGAAGTCCGGTTTGGGGATGGTCACGTCGGTGGCGACGTCGGAGCGGACAGTGTCGTCGTCGAGCGGGGGCAGTTCGGTGGTGACCGTGGCGCGCTGCCTCGCGCGGCGGGCCTTGCGCGCGGCCAACGCGGCGGCGCGGTCCGGGTCGACGGCGACCACTTCGCCGCGCTTGACGGCCATCACCTGGTCCATCAGCGACAGGCCCTCGAAGGCGTCCCGGGCGTAGTGCACCTGACCGCCGTCGAAGAGGTCACGCAGATCGTCCTCGACGTAGGCGCGGGTGAGGGCGGCCCCGCCGAGCAGCACCGGCCAGCGTGAGGCCAGGCCGCGCTGGAGCATCTCGGCCAGGTTCTCCTTCATGATGACGGTGCTCTTGACGAGCAGGCCGGACATGCCGATGGCGTCGGCGCGGTGCTCCTCGGCGGCGTCGAGAATGGCGGCGATCGGCTGCTTGATGCCGATGTTGACGACCGTGTACCCGTTGTTGCTGAGGATGATGTCGACCAGGTTCTTGCCGATGTCGTGCACGTCGCCGCGGACGGTGGCGAGCACGATGGTGCCCTTGCCGGCGCCGTCGGCCTTCTCCATGTGCGGTTCGAGGTAGGCGACGGCCTTCTTCATCACCTCAGCCGACTGGAGCACGAACGGCAGCTGCATCTGGCCGGAGCCGAACAGGTCACCGACCGTCTTCATGCCCTCCAGCAGGGTGTCGTTGATGATCGCCAGGGCCGGCCGGGCGGTCAGCGCCTCGTCGAGGTCGGCTTCCAGGCCGTTGCGCTCGCCGTCGACGATGCGCCGGGCCAGCCGCTCGTCAAGGGGCAGCGCGGCGAGTTCCTGGGCGCGGGTGGCGCGGGCGGAGGCGACGTTGACGCCTTCGAAGAGCTGGATGAACTTCTGCAGCGGGTCGTAGCCCTCGCGGCGGCGGTCGTAGACCAGGTCGAGGGCGACCTCGCGCTGCTCGTCCGGGATCTTCGCCATCGGCAGGATCTTGCTGGCGTGCACGATCGCCGAGGTCAGGCCGGCCTGCCGGCACTCGTGCAGGAAGACCGAGTTGAGCACCTGGCGGGAGGCCGGGTTGAGGCCGAAGGAGACGTTCGAGATGCCCAGGGTGAAGTTCACCTCCGGGTACAGCTGGGAAAGCTCGCGGATCGCGGCGATGGTCTCGATGGCGTCCCGGCGGGTCTCCTCCTGGCCGGTGGAGATCGGGAAGGTCAGGCAGTCGACCAGGATGTCCGCGACGCTCAGACCCCAGTTGGTGGTCAGGTCCTCGATCAGCCGGGCCGCGACCCGGACCTTCCATTCCGCGGTACGGGCCTGGCCCTCCTCGTCGATGGTCAGCGCCACGACCGCCGCGCCGTGTTCGCGGACGATCGGCATCACCCGGGCGTAGCGTGAGCCGGGGCCGTCGCCGTCCTCGAAGTTGACGGAGTTGACGATGCACCGGCCGCCGAGCGCCTCCAGGCCGGCCTCGATCACGTTCGGCTCGGTGGAGTCCAGCATCACCGGCAGGGTGGACGCGGTGGCGAACCGGGCGGCCAGTTCGCGCATGTCGTCGGCGCCGTCGCGGCCGACGTAGTCGACACACAGGTCGAGCAGGTGGGAGCCGTCCCGGGCAGCGTCCCGGGCGATCTCCACGCACTTCTGGAAGTCGCCGGCCAGCATCGCCTCGCGGAACGCCTTGGAGCCGTTGGCGTTGGTCCGCTCCCCCACCATCAGCACGCTGGCGTCCTGGGCGAACGGGACGTGGTGGTAGAGGCTGGCGACTCCGGCCTCGGTGCGCGGGGCGCGGGGTCCGCGGGGCAGGTCGCGGACCGCGTCGACAACGGCGGCGATGTGCGCGGGGGTGGTGCCGCAGCAGCCGCCGACCAGGGACAGGCCGTAGTCGGTGACGAACCGGCGCATCGCCTCGGCCAGTTGGGCGGGGGTCAGTTGGTACTCGGCCCCGTGCGGGGTGAGCACCGGCAGGCCGGCGTTGGGCATCACCGACAGGGGTACCCGGGCGTGCTGCGACAGGTAACGCAGGTGCTCGGTCATCTCTGCCGGGCCGGTGGCGCAGTTCAGCCCGATCAGGTCGATGGCCAGCGGCTCCAGGGCGGTCAGCGCCGCCCCGATCTCGCTGCCCAGCAGCATCGTGCCGGTGGTCTCGACGGTGACGTGCGCGATGATCGGCACCTTGATGCCCAACTCGGCCATCGCCCGGTGCGAGCCGATGATCGCCGCCTTGGTCTGCAACAGGTCCTGGCAGGTCTCAATGATCAGCGCGTCCGCGCCGCCCTCGATCAGCCCGGCTGCGTTCTGCGTGTACGCGTCCCGCAGCGTCTGGTACGGGGCGTGGCCGAGGGTGGGCAGCTTCGTTCCGGGGCCGATCGAGCCGAGGACGAAGCGCGGTCGGTCGGCGGTGGCGTGCCGGTCGGCAGCCGCTCTGGCCAGCGCCGCCCCGGCCGCGGAGAGTTCCCGGATCCGGTCGGCGATGCCGTAGTCACCGAGGTTGGGCAGGTTCGCGCCGAAGGTGTTGGTCTCCACGCAGTCCGCGCCGGCCGCCAGGTATGCCTCGTGCACCCCGGTCACCACGTCCGGCCGGGTCACGTTGAGGATCTCGTTGCAGCCCTCGTGGCCGAGGAAGTCGGCGTCCACCGAGAGATCGGCGGCCTGCAACATGGTGCCCATCGCCCCGTCCGCGACTAGTACCCGGTCGGCCAGCGCATCCAGCAGTGAATTACCCACGACAGCAAGGCTAGTGCGTACCCGGCCCGGCTCCGGCCTCGACTCTCACGCTCTGGGCGTAGCCGGCACAGATCACATCACACCAGGGCGATCGGTGGAGATCGCCGCGCGTCTGGGCCTCGCGTTACTGGCGGGACTCCCCGTGACAACTAGGCTGGGGGGCGTGAGCGAGTTCGACGGTCTGCCCGTGTTGCGCAATCCGGTCGCCATCGCGGCCTTCGAAGGCTGGAACGACGCCGCGGACGCCTCCACGGCGGCGGTCGAACACCTGGAACAGGTCTGGACGGCCAAGCCGGTCAGCACCATGGATCCGGAGGAGTTCTACGACTTCCAGGTGAACCGGCCACAGGTGTCGATGGAGGGCGAGAAACGGCACATCGAGTGGCCGACGACCCGGTTCTCGGTGGCCGCGGCCCCGGGTACCGACCGCGACGTGCTGCTGATCCGGGGCATCGAGCCGTCGATGCGCTGGCGCACCTTCTGCGGCGAGGTACTGGAGCTGTGCCACAGCCTGGAGGTCAACCGGATCGTGCTGCTCGGCGCGCTGCTCGCGGACGTGCCGTACAGCCGGCCGCTGCCGATCACCGGGAGCGCCGCGAGCCGGGACGACGCCGAGCGCTTCGGCCTGTCTCCCAACCGGTACGAGGGCCCCACCGGCATTGTCGGCGTGCTGCACGAGGCCGCCGCGCACGCCGGGTTGGAGGCGCTGTCGTTCTGGGTGCACGTCCCGCACTACGCCACCAGCCCGCCCTGCCCGAAGGCCACCCTGGCGCTGCTGCACCGGCTGGAGAACGTGCTCGACCTGCCGGTCCCGATGATGGACCTGGCCGAGCAGGCCGCCGAGTGGGAGGAGCGGCTGGGCGCTGCCGCCGAGCAGGACGCCGAACTCGCTGAGTACGTCCGTGAGCTGGAGGAACGCGTCGGCGACGAGGGCATGCAGCCGCTGTCTGGCGACGAGATCGCCCAGGAGTTCGAGAAGTACCTCCGCCGCCGCGGCGGCTCTGCCGGCCCGACTGCCGGCAGCTGGTAGGTCCCCTCCCCCGGCCCCGGCCGGTCCCAAATCCGAACCCGCTGGTCGCGATGCCCCGCCGGATTGTGCCGTAACACTCCACATCCGGGCGGGGCATCGCGATCTTTGCTTTCCACGTTCACCCCCGCCGAATAGCGTGTCGCCACGATCGTGGGCGTGTCACACTCTCTAGGGCGTCCTAGGAGGCTAGGGTGTGTGGGTATGGAGATCAATCCGGGGACGGCGGAACATCCACACCGACAGATCGCTGACCAGCTGCGGGGGCGGATCCGGCGCGGGGACTGGGGGCCGGGCGAGCGGCTGCCGTCGATCCCGGCGCTGGCCCAGGCGTACGGGGTGGCGAAGCAGACCATCCAGCGGACCGTCGACCAGCTGCGGGTCGAGGGCCTGCTGATCACCCGGCCGGGGTCGGGAACGTTTGTCCGGGGTACCCGGCGGCGGCTCAACCGGCTGGCCCGGGGGCGCTACGGCGCGCACCGGGGGTACCACTCCGACCTGGCCAACCGGTACCGGCAGCAGCTGCTGTCCGCTGGGCGGGCGCCCGCCCCGGCGGAGGTGGCCGACGCTTTCGGGGTGGCCGACGGCACCGAGCTGGTGGTGCGCCGGCACCTGGTCACCGTGCGGGCGGGGTCCGGTGGCGAAGACGCCCCGGTCGAACTCGGCGCGTCCTGGCTGCTCCCCCGCGACGCGGTCGGCACCGACCTGGAGCGGCTGACCGCCTTCGGCCGGCCGCTCTACCAGGAGGTCGAGGAGGTCACCGGCCGGCGCTACATCACCGCCCGGGACCAGCTCACCGCCCGGCTACCAAACCGCGAGGAGGCCGAGTTGCTGGCCATCCGGCCGGACACGCCGGTGCTGCACCTGCTGCACATCGGGTACGACGCGGCACACAAGCCGATCGAGGTGGCGCTGGCCACCTGGCCAGGCCCGATCACGGCGCTCACCGAGGAGTACCCGGTGCCGGCCGCCCGCCCCGAACCGGACCCGGCCGACCCCGACTTCGCCCTCGGCTGACCCGGACCGGCCGGCAGAGACCGGGCAATGTCAGTTCACGACCTGGTAGACCTTCGTGTACGGGGCGGTGCAGACCACCGGTCCGGTCATCAGGCTCGGCGTGCCGGGGCCGGAGCCGGGTTCCCAGATGAAGTAGTCGAACCGGCTGACGTCCGGCTCACCCCCGGTGCTGACCGTCGCGCCGTTCGCCACCCGCACGACCCGGCCCGGCCAGTCCGGCTCGGCCTGGTGCGCGACGAAGTCCAGCCGCTGCCACGCTTCGCCCCGGTTGTACCCGATGACCGGCGCGCCGGGCAGCCCCAGCACGCAGTCGCGCAAGCCGACGACCTGCTGGTTGTGCTGCCAGGTGTCGCGTAGCCCGGTGCGGATCGTCGGCGCGGCGACCAGCGCCGGGACGGCCAGCGCGGCGGCCAGCCGGACCCGGCTCAGCGGCGCGACCTGCCGAACGGCCAGCAGCGTGCCGACGGTGAGCGGGTAGATGAAGCCGCTGGCATAGTACGAGCCGGTCCGCCAGAAGATCAGGTTCGCCAGGTAGCCGAGACCGCCCAGCAGCAGGGCGGCGGCGAGCGGGTCAGGTCCGGGCGGGTCGTCGCGGCCGGGGCGGCGCAGGCCACCGAGTGAGAACCGGGCGCCGAGCAGCAGCGCGCCGACGAGCAGCACGATCACCGCGGGCCCGGCCAGCCCGGCCGCTTTGGTCAGGTTCAGCCTGAACACCTGCCAGGTGAACGACAGGTTCCCCTGCGAGTAGCTGCCGGTCCGGGCGGCGAGCGCGAGGACCGCCAGGGTGCCCGCGCCGAGCACGGTGTACGCCAGCCCGAGCACCCGGTCCCGTCGTCGCCACAGCAGCAGCAGCCCGTACGCCAGCAGCAGCCAGGCAAACGGCGCCTTGAACCAGGCGGCGCACAGCCAGGCCACCAGTCGCAGCGCCGGTCGGCGACGGGCGAACAGCCCGAGCCCGAGCAGGCTCAGTCCGGTGAGCTCCTGGGTGGACGGGTAGTACACGCCCGCGAAGATGCTGGTGTCGGCGAGCACCGCGAGGCCTGCCCAGAAAACCGGCACCAGCCGCTGCGGCCCCTGATGACCCCGGCTGACGGCGACCATCGCGCCGGCCACCGCGGTGACCAGCATGGCTGCCCGGAGAGCGTGCGCGGCCCCGACCGGCAACAGGTAGAAGAACGGGATGAAGACCCAGAAGACCGGCCGGAACAGCCCCCAGCTCAGGTCGTAGTGCCATCCGTCGACGATGTAGCCCAGCGTGCCGCTGACCGGCCCGTTGACGGTCCGGGCCAACTGCGTCCGGGTGATCAGGTTTCCGTCGTCGATGAACGACCATTCCCACGGCAGGAACCCGACTGCCACCACGCCCGCGAGCAGCACCGCACCCAGCGCCACCAGCCAGCGCCGCGGCACGGGCCGGCTCCACCGGTCCAGCGGGGCAGGCGCCACGGGCGGGAGTACCGGGCCGACCCGGTCCCCGGTCCGCTGTCGCGGTACCCGGGTGAGGGTCGACTGAGCGCCGCCAACGGGTTGCGCGCCGCTCCCGGCATGCATCGTCGAGAGCTGGCTGTCGTCAGCGGGGGTCGGCGGGGAACCGTCGCCGGCGGGGGATGTATCGGGGTGGCGGCTGGCCTGAGGGGTAGGCACGCCGCAAGGCTAGTCGACAGCGCGGCGTAGTCGTAAGCCGTGCTGGTCGCCGGCGGGCGCCGAGGCGAAGGCTGCCGGTTCGGTGACCGGTTCACCGGCGGGCTCGGCTTCAAGGGCGGGCTCGGCTTCAGAGGCGGGCTCGGCAGCGGCTGCGCCGGCCCGTTCCTCGGCGGCGCGGGAGCGGGCGCGGCCGTAGCTGATGGTCCAGAAGATCAGGCCGCCGTACACGGCGAACGGCAGCACGTTGCTGATCACCGCCATCGTGTCGGTGGCCAGCTGGTACGCGAGCCAGATCTGCACCGTGGCGGCGAGCACGGTGACCGTGCCCCAGACCACCGTGATGAGCCGCTGGCTGGACCGGAAGCCGGGGTACTGCCACAGCCCGTTCCACCAGGCGACCGACTCGGGCGTGCCGTTGGTGGCGAACCGGCGGCCGAAGTAGAACATCAGCGGCCGGGGCGCGGCCAGCGACACCAGCAGCACCACCCCGAACAGCCCGTTCACAGCGGACTCCTTGGCCAGCACCAGGCGCGGGCTGTTGAAGCCCAGCGCGGCGACCACCCCGAGGCCCAGGAAGATCAGCGAGAAGACGCTGAACTCGTCGAGCCGGCGGTGGATCGCCAACGACAGCAGGCCCTCCAGCGCCGGCCAGCCGCCGCTGATCAGCAGCGCCGCGACTTCGCCGACACCCCGGTCCCGCAGCACGCTGTAGGTGACGATCGGCAGGACGACATTGAGGGTGATGCTCGGTACCCACAGCAGCAGCGCGTTCAGCCATCCGGGGCGGGTGGCCGGCCGGTGCACGCTCATCGATCCTCCGAAGTAAGACAAGAAGTAAGACAAGTAGACTCACGGTCGTGAACGAAAGAGTAACAGGAAGGCGGTCCGAGTCGATGCCCGGTCGCGGCCGGCCGGCCCGACTGGTGGCGTTCCTGTTCGGCGTGGCCGGCCAACCCGAGTTGCCGGGGCCGGCCCTCGTCGCGCTGCTCGCCGATCTCGGCATCGCGCCCGGCACGGGCAGGACGGCGATCGCCCGGCTACGCGCCAACGGAAACCTGGCCGCCACCCGCCACGGCCGGACCCTGCACTACCGCCTCGACGGCGACCTGGCCAGCGGCTTCGCCCGGATCCGGGCCGGCGCGACGCAGCCGCCGCAGTGGTCCGGGCACTTCCACGCGCTGATCCACCAGATCCCGGAGAACCGGCGCGCATACCGGGACCAGCTGCGGCGTACCGCCGTGTTGTCGGGCTTCGGGCTGCTCGGGCCGGGCATCCTGATCAGCCTGCGGGACCGCTGGGCGGACCTGGCGCGGGTACTGGACCTGGCCCCGGCCGACGCGGTGCTCTACCGGGTCCGGCTGGAACTGGACGAGGCCGACGCCGCCCGGGCCGCCGCGCAGGCCTGGAACCTGGCCACCCTGGACAGCCGTTACGCCGCCCACCTGGACACCCTGCGAGCGGCGCTGGCCAGCCAGCACCGGCCAACCGGCCCGGCTGCGCTTGCGCACTACACCGAACTGGTCAGCCCGGTCATGGTGGACACCCTCCGCGCGCCGATCCTGCCGCCGGCGCTCTACCCCGGGCAGTGGTCCCTGCCCGAGCTACGGGGCGCGCTCAGCGAGGTCGGCCGGGCCTACCACCCGGCAGCCGCCGAACACGTCGCCGCCCGGCTCGCTGCAACCGGGCGGCCGGGCTAGCACCGAAGGGCCGGCAGGGCCTAGAGCCGTACGCCCAGCAGGGCGTCGACGGTGGCGACGACCAGTTGCGGAGCCTGCGGGTCGGTACCCTCGCCGGCCAGGGTGGCATCCGCCCACGCGTCGATCAACTGGAGTGCCCGCGGGGCGTCGAGATCGTCGGCGAGCGCTTCCCGTACCCCCGTCAGCAGCGCGAGGCCGGACGGACCGGACGGCGCGGCGGCGGCCTCCCGCCACCGGGACAGCCGCTGCATCGCGGTCTTGAGCAGGTCGTCGGTCCACTGCCGGTCGGTGCGGTAATGGTCAGCCAGCAGCGCCACCCGGACCACCATCGGGTCCACGTGGTCAGCCCGCAGCCGGGAGACGAACACCAGGTTGCCCTTGGACTTGCTCATCTTCTCGCCGTTCAGGCCGATCATGCCGGCGTGCGCGTAGTGGCTGGCGAACGGGGCGTTGCCGGTGAGCGTCTCGGCATGCGCCGCGGACATCTCGTGGTGCGGGAAGAGCAGGTCGTTGCCGCCGCCCTGGACGTCGATCCGCTCGCCCAGCAGGTTCAGCGCGATGACCGCACACTCGATGTGCCAGCCCGGCCTGCCGGGCCCGAGCAGCCCACCGGGCCACGCCGGCTCACCGTCACGGGTGCCGCGCCACAGCAGGGGGTCCAGCGCGTCGCGCTTGCCGGGCCGCTGCGGGTCGCCACCGCGCTCGGCGGAGTAGATCAGCATCTGCTCGCGGGAGAGGTTCGACTCGTAGCCGAACGCCTTGGCGACCGACAGGTCGAAGTAGTAATCGCCGGTCCCGTCGTCCAGCCGGTAGGCGGCGCCGGACTCCACCAGCTCGGTGACCTTGGTCACGATCTCCGGGATCGACTCGACCGCGCCCACGTAGTGCTTCGGCGGCAGGATCCGCAGCGCCTCCATGTCCTCGCGGAAGAGCGCCGCCTCGCGCATCGCGAGCACCACCCAGTCCTCGCCGTCGCGGGCGGCCCGCTCCAGCAGCGGGTCGTCGACGTCGGTGATGTTCTGCACATATTCGACCGGGTACCCGTAGTCCAGCCAGAACCGGTTGACCAGGTCAAACGTGATCATGGTGGCCGCGTGGCCGAGATGGGTCGCGTCGTAGGGGGTGATCCCGCAGACGTACATCTTGGCGGCCCCGACCGGCCGGATGGTGTGCCGTGCCTGCCGGGCCGAGTCGAAGAGCACCAGCGGCGTCCGGTCACCGGGCAGCTGGGGCACCTCAGCAGCGCTCCACGAGTCCATTCCTCCACCCTAACGATCAGGCCGACAGTCCGCGGAACCGGCGGGGGTGGCCCGGAACACGCTGCCCGAGACCGTGCCGCTGCCCGGACCGTGCCGCTGCCCGGACCGTGCCGCGGTTGGAACGTGCCAGCCGGGGAGACTGGTTAGATCGGCGGCCAGGGGACGGCCGGCCACTGCTCGCTCGGGCCCGGGAAGGTCGTGGTGTCCAGCAGCCGGTCCACCCGCCAGCCGACCTGGCGGACCTCGGTGGTGGTGAGGTGCTCGGCCAACGCCTCGCCCAGGTCGCCGGCGAGCTCGGTACGCAGCCGGCGCAGCACCTCCAGCGCCTCGGCCGGCAACGGCTCGTCCACCCAGCCCCACAGCACCGTGCGCAGCTTCTCCTCGGCGTGGAAGCACACCCCGTGGTCACAGCCGTAGACGTGGCCGCCGTCGGCGTAGAGGACGTGGCCGCCCTTGCGGTCGGCGTTGTTGGCGACCGCGTCGAAGACCGCCAGCCGCCACAGCCGCGGATCGTCGGCGTGCGCCAGCACGTACGGCTTGCCGTCGGTGTCCCGGGCCGACATCACCCGCCGCCAGCCGTGCGGGACTCGGCGGGTGGGGACGAAGCCGACCAGGAACTCGGCGTCGTCGGGCTCGTCCACCCAGAGCTGGCAGGCGCCCGCGCCGAGCGGACCGGACTCACGCAGCACGGTCGGCGGGACACAGTCCCAGCCGGTCGCGGCGGCCAGCAGGTAGGCGGAAACTTCACGGCCGGCGAGGGTACCGTCCGGGAAGTCCCACAGCGGCCGCTCACCCCGGATCGGCTTGTACACACAGTGCGCCGTGGTGCCGTTGTGCGAAACGACCGCCCGCAGAGTGGTGTTGGAGGCCTCGACGAGCCGTCCCTCCAGCTCGAGTTCCCCGTGTCGCAACAGGTCCAGGGCATCAGCCTCGGCGAGGGTTCCGGTCACCGACCGCTACCGGTGGTAACCGTTGTGGCGGGGGCAGAGGTGACCCTTCGGGTCCAGTGGCTGGCCGCAGAGCGGACACGGCGGCCGGCCGGCGGAGAGCACCCGCTTGGCCCGCTCGATGAAGTCCCGGGTGGCCACCGGGGTCAGCCGCACCCGCAGCCGGTCGAGGTCGGCTGTCCCGGCTTCGATGTCCTCGTCGTCGGCGGGCGGCTCTTCTTCCTCGGCGGCGTCGCCCTCGCCGACCGCGATCGCCTCGATCACCACGGTGGCGGTGTCCACGTCGTACTGCAGGCCCAGGGTGCCGACCCGGAACTCCTCGTCGACCGGGGTGTCCAGCGGCTCGTTGTCCGGGGTCACCGCTTCCGACTCGGGCAGTACCAGGCCGAACCGGCGGTGCGCCTCACCCAGCAGCTCGTCGAGCTTCTCGGCGAGCAGCGACACCTGTACCTTCTCCAGCGCCACGCTGACGACCCGGCCGCCACCGCGCGCCTGGAGATAGAACACCCGGTCGCCGGGCTCGCCGACGGTACCCGCGACGAACCGCTCCGGCGGCTCGAAGGCGTACACCTGGTGGGTCATGACAGCACACTATCCAATCGCCTGAACGGCTGCGCAACGGAGTAGGTCGATCACGGGGTACCCGCTCCACCACCGGGTACGGCGTCGGAACTGGCTGCCCGGGGGGTCCGCGAGCGGCGCCGGCGGGGCGGTGGCCGCAGCCCGGCGAGGTCCCCGCCGACGTCGTTCTGGCGCAGCACGAAGGGCCGGACCGGGGTGTACCGGATCACCGTGAGTGACGCCGGGTCGATGGCGATGCGCTGGAACAGATCCAGGTGCAGACCGAGCGCGTCGGCCACGATCGCCTTGATCACGTCACCGTGGCTGCACGCCAGCCAGAGCGCTTCCGGCCCGTGCTCGGCGGTGACCCGGGCGTCCCAGTCGCGGACGGCGGCCACCGCCCGCTGCGCCATCGCCGCCATCGCCTCGCCGCCCGGGAACACCGCCGCGCTCGGGTGCGCCTGCACCACCTGCCACAGCGGCTGCTTGGCGAGCGCCTTGAGCGGCTGGCCGGACCAGTCGCCGTAGTCGCACTCCACCAGCCGGGGCTCGGCGGCCACTTCGGCCTGCGGCAGCGCAGCGGCGACCGTCTGGCAGCAGCGCACCAGCGGGCTGGAGACGACGGCGGCCAGCGGGAGGTCGGCGGCGCGCAGTCGGGTACCGACCGCTGCCGCCTGGGCCCGGCCGGCATCGTCCAACTCGACCGGCTGGTGCCCGGCGAGTACCCCGGAACTGTTGGCGGTGGTCCGGCCGTGCCGGAGCAGGATGACGGTGGCCACCCGGCAAACCTACCCAGCCGCGCCCGCCCCCGGCCGCCGACCGCCCCGCGCCGGGCCGAAACCGGGCCGGACAGCCAGCGGCCCGGACAACGGGGCGGGGCGGGCGCGGGTCAGGTTGCGGCGATCCAGCCGGCGGAGAGGGCTACAAGCAGGATGGTGCCGAGTGCCACCCGGTAGATGACGAAGGCGACCAGGGTGTGCCGGGCCACGAAGCGCAGCAACCAGGCGATCGAGGCGTACCCCACGATGAAGCTCACCACCGTGCCCACCACCAGGGCCGGAATGCCGACCGACGGGCCGGAGACGGCGTCCTTCAATTCGAACGCGCCGCCGGCCAGCAGCGCCGGGATGCCCAGGAAGAAGGCGAGCCGGGTGGCCGCCACCCGGTCCAGGTCCCGCAGCAGGCCGAAGGAGATGGTGGCGCCGGACCGGGACACCCCGGGGAACAGCGCGACCGCCTGGGCCACCCCGATCACCACCGAGTCGGTCAGGTTCACGTCGTGCTCGCCACGGGTGCGCTTGCCCACCTTCTCGGCGTAGAGCATCACCGCGCTCCACCCGATCAGCGCCACCGCCACCACCCACAGGCTGCGCAGCGGCCCGGTGATCAGATCCTTGCCGAGCAGGCCGGCCAGCCCGATCGGGATCGAGCCGACGATGACATACCAGCCGAAGCGGTAGTCGAAGCCGCGGTGCGCCTTGTTGAACAGGCCCCGGAACCAGCCCTTGACGATGCGGACCAGATCCTTGAAGAAGTAGATGACGGCGGCCAGGATCGCGCCGGTCTGGATGACGGCGGTGAAGCCGGTCACCGAGGCGTCATCGACCTGCAGGCCGAGCATCTTCTCCATGATGGTCAGGTGGCCGGTGGAGGAGACCGGCAGGAACTCGGTGAGCCCCTCGACGACGCCGAGGACGGCTGCTTCCCAGATCTGCACGCTCTACTCCGCCACGCCGGACTTGTCATATGCGGCAGCGATCTGCCGCAGGGTGTCGATGCCGGTATCCCGGTCCCCGACGAACAGGGTCACCGACAGGGTGGTCACCCCGGCGGCGGCAAACTTGCGCATCCCCTCGGCCACCCGGTCCACCGGGCCGAGCAGCGAGGTGCGGTCGATGAACTCCAGCGGTACCGCCGCGGCGGCGTCCCGTTGGCGCTGGGAGAGGTACAGCTCCTGCACCTCGCGGGCGGCGTCGCCGTACCCCATCCGGGTGGCGAGCTGGTTGTAGAAGTTCTGCTCCCGGCTGCCCATCCCGCCTACATACAGGGCGGCGTACCAGCGCACCAGCTCGGCGCAGGAGGCCACGTCGTCACCGATCACCACCGGGACCGAGGGCACCACGTCGAAGCCGTCGATGCCCAACCCCACCTTGGCTCGGCCGGCGGCCACGCTGGCCAACTGCTCGTCAGCGAACTCCGGCGAGTAGAAGACCGCCAGCCAGCCGTCGGCGATCTCGCCGGCCAACTCGAGGTTCTTCGGCCCGACGGCGGCCAGATAGATCGGTATCCGCTCGCGCGGCGGGTGGAAGCCCAGGCGCAGCGCCTTGCCCGGCCCGTCGGGCAGCGGAAGCGTGTAGAACTCGCCGTCATAGGCCACCGGCTTACGGGAGATCGCCAACTTCACGATGTCCACGTACTCCCGGGTACGAGTCAGCGGCTTGCCGAACCGCACGCCGTGCCAGCCCTCGGAGACCTGCGGGCCACTGACGCCCAGGCCCAGCCGGAACCGGCCGCCGGAGAGGTTGTCCAGGGAGGCGGCGGTCATCGCGGTCATCGCCGGGGTACGCGCCGGGATCTGCATGACGGCGGCGCCCACGTCGATCCGCTCGGTGGTGGCGGCGATCGCGGCCAGGATGGTGGGCGAGTCCGACCCGTACGCCTCGGCGGCCCAGACCACCGAGAAGCCCAGCCGGTCGGCCTCCTGGGCGAGCGCCAGATGATCGGCCGGCGTGGTCCACGCCGTCTGGTACCCCAGGCTCAACCCCAGTCGCATTGCGCCACTCCTTCCGCGGACGGTTCGGGCCAGCGTAGCGGTCGGGTCCGGGCCGGCCGGCAGGGCCGGCGTACCGGCTGACGTGGCGTAGGCCACCTGGTGAACGGCGGGTCGCCGACAGGCTGGCGCGTGCCCGTGGCCGTTGCCTGTAGTTTCACATCTCATGCAGCAACGTCCCCTCGGCCGAACCGGACTCCTGGTGTCCCGGCTCGCCCTGGGCACGATGACCTGGGGTCGGGACACCACCCCGGACGACGCTGCCGCGCAGCTCAAGACGTTCGCGGACGCCGGCGGCACGCTGGTCGACACCGCCGACATCTACGGCGACGGCGACGCCGAGGGCGTCATCGGCTCGCTGCTGACCACTGTGGTGCCCCGCCAGGATCTGCTCATTGCCACCAAGGCCGGCCTGCGCCCGAGCCGGGAACGCCACCACGACGCGTCCCGTAGCCACCTGCTGAGCAGCCTCGACTCGTCACTGAACCGGCTCGGGGTGGACTACGTCGACATCTGGCAGGTGCACGGCTACGACGCCGACACGCCGCTGGAGGAGACCCTCGCGGCCCTGGACCTGGCGGTCAGCTCGGGCCGGGCCCGCTACGTCGGGGTGTCCAACTTCTCCGGCTGGCAGAGCGCGCAGGCGGCCACCTGGCAGCGGGCCTGGCCGGGCCGCGCCCCGATCGTCTGCGCCCAGGTGGAGTACTCGTTGCTGGAGCGGGGCATCGAGCGCGAGTTGGTGCCCGCGGCGGCAGCGCTCGGGCTGGGCATCCTGCCCTGGTCGCCGCTGGGCCGGGGGGTGCTCACCGGCAAGTACCGGCACGGCCGGCCGGCCGACTCGCGGGGCGCGTCGCCGCACTTCGAACGGTTCGTCGCCCGCTACCTCGATCCGCGCTCGTCGGCGATCGTGGAGTCGGTTGTCACCGCCGCCTCCGGGCTCGGCGTGTCTCCGCTGGAGGTGGCGCTGGCCTGGGTCCGCGACCGGCCGGGTGTGGTGGCCCCGATCGTCGGAGCCCGTACCGTCGGGCAGCTCGCCGGAGCGCTGCAGGTGGAGGAGATCGCCCTGCCGTACGAGATCAGCCGGGCGCTGGACGACGTGAGCGCGATCGAGATCGGCTACCCCGAACGGCAGGTCTGACCCGACCGCAAATCGCCGCCCGGACCTGGGAGAAGACTGGTCTGACGCGCGGTCGCGTGGCAGGGTGCCTGTATGGACTACGAGTACGCGCCGCTGCGGATGCCGGCGAACATCGATCGTCCGACAGCGGCGGCGCAACTGGCGATTCAGGCCGAGTTCAGCGGCTGGGAACTTGCCCGGGTGCAGTTGTTCGCCGACGGTACCCGCAAGGTGTTGCTGCGACGCCGGGTCAGTGCGGGCGCTCAACCGGGCATTTCCCTCTAACTTCGCCCTCCCCGGCGGCCCGGCAAAACCGGCCCCGGCGGAGCGGTCGGTGATCGGGCCGGCGCAACCGCCGACCCGATCACCTGATGTCTGCTACTCCTCGCCGTCGACCAGCGCGTCGAGGTGCGCGTACGGGTGCTCGTCCAGCCGACCGACCAGCTTGTCGGTGCCGGCCAACTGGAACGGCCCGGTGGCGTCGGTCTCCGCGAACTCGTCGATGTCCAGCGGCTCGGTGGTCTCCACCACCGCCACGATCCCGTCCAGCGGCTCCAGTTCCGGGATGTCCAGCGCGCCCAGCGACCCGTCACCGGACTGCAGCAGCTCCAGCACCGCCTCGCTGACCGAGTCGATCGGACCGGCCTGGTCCTCGTCGTCGTCCGGGTCGGTCTCCGGGCTGGCGCCCCGGGCAGCCTCGGCCGCCTTGATCAGCGCGGCCACGCTGGGTACCCGGTAGTCGCGGCGCTGGCGCACCGACACCACCGGCGTGTACGGGTCGTCCAGTTCCTCGTCGCCGGTCCCGGCGCCCACCCCGAACTGCCGGTCGGCCTCGGCCGGGTTCGGCACGTTCCACGGGGTGACCTCGTCGTACTGGTCCAGCAGCAGGCCGTCGTAGTCGTAGGAGGCGTTGGAGAGCTCCACGTACGCCTGCCAAACGCTCTCGTCGTCGACCCGGCCGTCGGCGGCCACCACGGCTTGCAGGTGTGCGCGCGCGGCCGCGTACACCCGCTCCAAGGCGGCTTCGAGTTCGGTGGTCTGGTCGGTCATCATCGTCCTCTCAGCTGCTGCGCAGGAACCTGTCGAGCACACGCACGCCGAACTCTAGCCCGTCGACCGGAACCCGCTCGTCAATGCCGTGGAACAGCGAAGCGAACGGAAGATCGGCGGGCAGCCGCAGCGGAGCGAAGCCGAAACAGCGCATTCCCAACTTCGCGAATGCTTTGGCATCCGTGCCGCCGGAGAGCATATAGGGCACGGGCCGTGCTCCGGTGTCCTCGGCGCGCAGCGCGGCTGCCATCGCGTCCACCAGCGCCCCGTCGAAACCGGTCTCCAGCGGCGGCTGGTTGGCCACCGTTTCGATTTCCAGGTCCGGTCCGATCACCGAGCGGAACTCCTCCAGGAAGGCCTGCTCCTGACCGGGGATGATGCGGCAGTCCACGGTGGCGCTGGCCTTGCTGGGGATGACGTTGTCCTTGTAGCCGGCGGCCAGCCGGGTCGGGTTGGCGGTGTTGCGCAGGGTCGCGCCGATCATGTTGACGATCGGGCCCAGCTTGCTCACCGCGAGTTCCGGGTTGTCGCGGTCGATCTCGATGCCGAGCACGTCACCGACCTCGGCCAGGAACGCGTCCACGGTGGGGGTCAGCACCAGCGGGAAGCGGTGCCGGCCGACCCGGGCGACCGCCTCGGCGAGCGAGGTGACCGCGTTGTCGTCGTGGACCATCGAGCCGTGGCCGGGCCGACCCTTGGCGTGCAGGCGTAGCCAGTGGATGCCCTTCTCGGCCGTCTGGATCAGGTACAGCCGCAGGTCGTTGCTGACGGTGAAGGAGAAGCCGCCGACCTCGCCGACCGCCTCGGTGCAGCCGTCGAACAGCTCCCGGTGCTCGCGGATGAGGTAGTGCGCGCCGTACTCGCCGCCGGCCTCCTCGTCGGCGGTGAAGCAGAGCACCAGGTCGCGGGGCGGGGTGACGCCGGTCCGCCGCCAGTGCCGCACGGTGGCCAGCAGCATGGCGTCGAAGTCCTTCATGTCGATTGCGCCCCGGCCCCACAGGAAGCCGTCGCGGATCTCGCCGGCGAACGGGTCGACGCTCCACTCGCTGGCGTCTGCGGGTACCACGTCCAGGTGCCCGTGCAGCAACAGCGCCCCGCGGGTCGGGTCGGCGCCGGGGAACCGGGCGACGACGTTGGCCCGGCCCGGGGCCGACTCGTGGATCACCGGGTCCAGCCCCACCTCGGCGAGCTTGGCCGCGACGTACTCGGCGGCGCTCCGCTCCCCCGCGCTGGTGGCCAGGTCGCCGGTGTTGGTGGTGTCGATCCGGAGCAGGTCACGGCACAGGTCGACGACCTCGCCGCTGGGGTCGGCGGTGGAAGGGGCTGTCATGGGTCCTTCTTACCAGTAGCTGATCACCACGGCCGAGCGGCGGTGCACGTCGGCGAGGCCGCCCCCGGTGGGGGCGGCCTCGGCGGTGTGGCATATCGGGTCTGGAGGGACAGAGGATATTGGTGTGCTCCCGGAGACCGGGAGCGCTGTCAGTGGAAGATGCTGTATCCGCCCGGCCCGACGGCCAGACCGACGATGATCAGCACGATGCCCCAGAGCAGCTGCCGGCGGAAGAGCGCGACGATGCCGGCGACGACGAGTACGACTGCGATGAGCCACAAGAGAAATCCCATGGCGGCTTGTTACCCCGTTGGCCGCCGGCCAAACCCATGATCAGTCGATCGCGGTGAGCAAATTTTGCCGGCGCACCACCGGCACCGACAGTGTCTTGTACCCCACCTCGTCGAAGAGCAGGGTCATCGTGTCCTCCTCGTAGCGCAGCACCATGCCCACCCCCCAGGCGGCGTGCTCGACCTGGCTGTGTACCGGCCACGGCGTCTCGGTCGGCCGGCTCGAGCGCTCACCGGGCACCCGGGCGGCGGCCGAGGCGGCGCGGGCCGCGCCGTTCGCGTGCGGGCTGGCCTGTGGGCGTTGCTCGCAGTTGTCGCAGTGCCCGCAGCGGTCCGGGGCGTGCTCACCGAAGTAGGCCAGCAGCCCCTGCCCGCGGCAGCCGGTGGTCTCCGCGAGGGAGCGCATCATGTCGATCCGGGAGCGCTGGAGCTGTTGGTAGCGCTCATGTTCGGCCAGTGCGGCGGTGGCCGCGGCGGCCGGCAGCGGGGCGTACCGGGGCGCGGTGAGCAGCCCCTTCGCGGTGGTGGCGGCAGCCCCGACCTGCTCCAGCAGGGCGAACAGCTTGGCCAACTTGCGCGGGCCGAGGCCGGTCCGTTCGGCGACCGCCGATTTGGCTGTGCGGCCCGTCGTGCAGCGCGGCGGCGAGCCGGGAGAGTTCGTCGCGGTCGGGTGCGCCGCCGGTGAAGTAGCGCTGCAGCGCCACGTCCTCGGCCCGCCACAGCAGGATCACGTGGGCGTCCGCGCCGTCCCGGCCGGCCCGGCCGATCTCCTGCAGGTAGCTGTCCGGTGAGTCGGGCAGTGCGACGTGCATCACCCAGCGGATGTCCGGTTTGTCGATGCCCATGCCGAAGGCCGAGGTGGCCACCATGATCGGCGCGTCGGCGCCGAGGAACTCCTGGTGCCGGCGGGTACGCTCGCCGGTCGCCAGGCCACCGTGGTAGTAGGTGGCCGGGTACCCGGCGTCGGTGAGCCTCTCCGCGTACTCCTGGGCGGCGCGGCGGGTCGGCGTGTAGACGATGCCCGGCCCGGAGAGTTGGCTGACGCAGCCGAGCAGCCGCTGCCAGCGCAGCTCCTCGCTCGGGCAGTGCACCACGGACAGGTGCAGGTTGGCCCGGTCCAGGCCGGTGAGCACGATACGCGGGTCACGCATCCGCAGCCGGGCGATGATGTCCTCGCGGACCGGCGGCGACGCGGTCGCGGTCAGCGCCACCACCGGCGGCCGGCCGAGCTGGTCGATGACCTGGCCGAGGGCCAGGTAGTCGGGCCGGAAGTCGAAGCCCCAGGCGGAGATGCAGTGCGCCTCGTCGACGGCCACCAGGGCCGGGCGCAGCGCGCGGATCTCGGCCAGCCGGTCCGGCTGGGCGAGTTGCTCGGGCGTGATGAACAGGAACCGGGCCCGACCGTCGGCGAGCTGGGCGAGCGCCTCGGCCCGCTGGCCGGGCGTCTCCGCGGAGCTGATCCGGACCGCCCGCAGCCGCTCGTCGCCCCGCCCTTCCAGGGCCGCCACCTGGTCCTCCTGCAACGCCAGCAGCGGCGAGATCACCAGGGTGGGTCCGGCCGCGAGCGTCCCGGGCACCTGGTAGATCGCCGACTTGCCGGCGCCGGTCGGCATCACGACGAGGGCGTCGCGGCCCTGGGCGACGGCCCGCATCGCTTCCAGTTGACCGTCGCGGAGGGAGGACCAGCCGAAGTGTCGGCGGGCGGCGCGGCGCAGCCGCACGGATCGGGGAAGCCACATGGGGCGATCTTGCCCAGCGCCCCTGACAGTTAACCGTCGCCACGGGCGCGCCGGCCCGACCGTTATCAACCGGGAACACACCGACGACACCGCGTCCCCGGCAGGCCGCTACGGGTGACCGTCCACTGTGCCGCTTCGGGCGGCGCGCACCCCGAGGACCACCGCGAGCAGCACCGGGAACTCCAGGTAGGCGTGGTAGCTGGCGAACGAGGAGTAGAGCAGCCGGCCCTGGGCGTAGTCGGCCACGAAGATCAGGCCGAGCGCCGCCGCGCAGCCCAGGCCCAGCGCCCACGGCCGCCAGCCGCGCAGCCACGGCACCCGCAGGTCGAAGCTGCGGGCCGCGTCCGGGGCGAAGCGCGGCAGGAACCCCACCCACACCACGTAGTGCATGGTCTGCAGGTAGGCGAAGACCACCAGGAAGCGCAGGCCGACGGTGGCGGCCGGCGGGGTGACCGGCGCGGCCAGCGTGGCCGGCGTCCCGGCGAAGGACACCACGTCGGAGACGCCACCGGCGATCCACGGGTCGAACACGCCGGCCAGGATCAACGCCGGAACCACCAGCACCCAGACCAGCTGGGTGGCCCGGAACGCGCCGCGGCCGGCCGGCAGGCCGCGCGACCACTCCCAGAGGAACAGCAGGGGTACGACGTTGTGCAGGTGGGCCAGGACCACGAAGTGGTACGCGGGGAAGGTCAGCGACACCGCCAGCGCCCCGGCCAGCACCGCCAGCCCGGCCACCCGCAGCCACCAGCGGCGCAACCCGACGACCACGCCGGTACCGAGCACCGCGTAGCCGAGCAGGATCTCCGGGGTACGGGCGGCGGCCAGCCGGCACAGCACGATCCCGGTGATCAGGGCGGCCAGCCCCACCAGCAGCCGGCCACGCAGGATGCCCTCGAACCGGCCGGTGACGTAGCGCAGTTCCAGCACGTTGTGCAGCACCCCGAAGGCGATCAGGCCGAGCACCGTGGTGGCCAGCGGCGCCCGCAGCGCCAGCGTCAACGCGCCCACCGAGGCCAGCGCGAAGCCGCCCGCCAGCAGGGCGCCACGACTGAGGATCGGCCGGGCGGGCGCGACCAGTACCGTCATCGGGTGCCCGTCGCCTTCGTGCTGACCCTGCTGGTCGAGGTGCCGCTGTACACGCTGGCACTGCGCGCCGGCTGGGGCTGGCCGGTGTGGCGGGGCATCGTCGCCGCGCTCGCGGTCAACGCACTGACCCACCCGGTGCTCTGGTACGCCCTCGCCCCGCACCGGCACGCCACGGCGTACCCGCTGCTGTTGGTTGTGGCCGAGGCGGCGGTGGTGCTGGTGGAGTGGGCGGTGTTGGCGGCCGTGACGCGCCGCGACCGGCTGGCGCTGGCGGTGGTCTGCGCCGGGGTGAACGCGGCGTCCGTGCTGGCCGGCCTGCTGCTGCCGGTCGGCTGACCGGCAGCGGGCCGACGGACAACGGGCCGACCGGACGCGCGGGTCAACTCTGGCCGCGCCGGTTGCGGCGGACCAGCAGCACCACCGTGACCACGGCCGAGGCCACCAGCAGCAGGCACAGGCAGGACAGCAGCAGCACGCCGGCACCGAGGCCGGAGATACCACCGTTGTCCGGAGCGACGTCAGCAACCATGGCGACACCCTAGGGCCTCATTGCACGGGCGGGAACTGTGGACGCGGCTGCGCCGGATCGGCTCAGTCGGCGATCTGCGCGGGCCGGCACCGTGGCGAGCCGGCGGGTGACGGTGGTGACGATGATCGCGGCGGCGATCAGGTGCGCCAGTCCGAGCATCACCTTGGTGGAGCCGGCAGTGTGCGCGGCGGCGCCCGGCCCGATCAGTGACACGGCGGTCAGTATCAACGTGGTGACCAGGTAGGTGCGGGCCGGGCGGCGGGCGAACCGGGCCAGCAGGACAGCCAGGATCGTCCCCCAGAAGGTGCAGATCAGCACGCCCATCGCGAACAGGCCGACGGTGACCGGATCGGCGTGGTCGGCGCCGATGTTGCCGGCGCGCATCGGCACGCCGACGGCGCGGGCGACGAGGCCATAGAGTTCGGTGGTGACGGCGGCGGCCAGCCCCGCCAGCACGCTGACCAGCCAGACGGGCAACTGGCGGCGGGCGGTGGCGGACGCGGCGGCGGGTACGGCGGTCATGGTGGACTCCTTCGTCGGCGTCGGAGGCGGCTACCCGGCAGACGGAGCCGATGGCCCCCGCTCGACATGACGGGCGGCGCGGAAATCCCGTCGGGAAATGTCCGGCGGCGATGTCGAGTGGGGTCGGCCCGCTCCGTCTGCGAGGTGACAGCGTCCGGACGGGGCGCGGCGAACCGGAAGGGGTACCACGATGAAGTACCTGCTCATGATCTACGGCAACCAGGAGAAGTGGGAGTCGATGCCGGCCGAGACGTGGCCCCAGGAGATTGCCAAGCAGGACGCCTTCAACAAGCACTACACGTCCACCGGCGAACTCCTCGGCGCCTACGGGCTGGCCGACGCGACCGCCGCCCGGCTGATCCGGCGGGTCGACGGCGCGCCTGCCGCCACCGACGGCCCGTACCTGGAGACGAAGGAGTACATGGCCAGCTTCTACCTGCTGGACGTGCCGACCGAACAGCGGGCGTACGAGATCGCGGCGGACATGCCGTGGGCCGACAAGGAGCCGGTCGAGTTGTGGCCGATCCTGCACGAGGCGGCCGCCGACCAGTGAGCCCGGACCGGCGCGTCGAGGACCTGCTGCGTGAACTGGCGCCGCAGGTCCTCGGCGCGCTGGTGCGCCGGTACGGCCAGTTCGACACCTGCGAGGACGCCACCCAGGAGGCGTTGCTCCGGGCGGCGCTGCACTGGCCGGCGGACGGGGTTCCGGAGAATCCGCGCGGCTGGCTGGTCACCGTGGCGTCCCGCTGCCTGCTCGACCAGGTACGCGCCGACGTGTCCCGGCGACGCCGGGAGGACTCGCTGGTCGCCGCCACCCCGCAGGCGGAGCTGCTCGGCCGGCCGGCCGACGCGGACCCGGTCCACGACCGGGACGACTCGCTGACCCTGCTGTTCCTGTGCTGCCACCCGGCGCTGTCGCAGCCCAGCCAGTTGGCGCTGACGCTGCGCGCGGTGGGCGGCCTGAGCACCGGGCAGATCGCCGCGGCATTCCTGGTGCCGGAGACGACGATGGCGCAGCGGATCAGCCGGGCGAAGCAGACCATCCGGACCAGCGGGGCGCCGTTCGCGCTGCCCGAACCGGACCAGCGCGGGCAGCGGCTGCGGGTGGTGCTGCACGTGCTCTATCTGATCTTCAACGAGGGGTACACGGCCTCGGCCGGGGACGACCTCACCGCACCGCACCTGTCCGACGAGGCGATCCGGCTGACCCGCTGGCTGCACCGGCTGCTGCCGCAGGACGGTGAGGTGGCCGGGCTGCTGGCGTTGATGCTGCTCACCGACGCGCGGCGGGCGGCCCGGACCGGCCCGGACGGCAGCCTGATCCCGCTCGCCGAGCAGGACCGGGGTCGCTGGGACGCCGCCCGGATCGCCGAGGGCGTGGCGCTGCTCAGTGCCGCGCTGCCCGAGGGCCCGATCGGCCCGTACCAGCTGCAGGCAGCCATCGCGGCGATCCACGACGAGGCGGCCGACCTGGCCGACACCGACTGGCCGCAGATCCTCGCCCTGTACGACCTGCTGGAGCAGGTCACACCGGGTCCGGTGGTGAGCCTCAACCGGGCTGTCGCCGTCGCCATGGTGCACGGCCCGCAGGTCGGTCTGAAGCTGCTGGCCGACCTGGCCGACGATGCCGCCCTGAGCCGCAATCACCGGCTGCCGGCCACCCGGGCGCACCTGCTGGAACTGGACGGCGCGGACGCCGAGGCAGCCGCCGAGTACCGCGCGGCAGCCCGACTCACCGCCAGCGCCCCGGAACGCCGCTACCTGCTCACCCGGGCCGCCCGGCTCAGCGCGGCACGCTGAACCGGGCCCCGGACAGACCTCAGTTGCGGGGGCCGCCGGCCACGTAGATGACCTGGCCGGAGACGAAGCCGGCGCCCTCGCTGCACAGGAACGACGTGGTGTGCGCGATGTCGACGGGGGTGCCGACCCGGCGCACCGGGATCTGCTCGGCGTTGAACTTGACGAAGTCGTCGAACGGCACCTTCATCCGGGCGGCCGTGGCGGCGGTCATGTCGGTGACGATGAAGCCGGGGGCGATGGCGTTCGCGGTCACTCCGTACGGGCCGAGTTCGATGGCGAGCGTCTTGGTCAGGCCCTGCAGGCCGGCCTTGGCCGCCGCGTAGTTGGCCTGGCCCCGGTTGCCCAGCGCCGAGGTGCTGGACATGCAGACGATCCGGCCGTACTTGGCCTCCACCATGTGCGACTGCACCGCGCGGCTCATCAGGAAGCTGCCCTTGAGGTGGATGTCCAGCACCGTGTCCCAGTCGTCGTCGGACATCTTGAACAGCAGGTTGTCCCGCAGTACCCCCGCGTTGTTCACCAACACGGTCGGCGCGCCCAACTCGGCGGCGACCCGGGCCACGGCGGCGTTGACGGCGGCCACGTCGGCGACGTCGGCGCCGACGGCGAGCGCGCGACCGCCGTCCTTGGTGATCGCCTCGACGGTCCCGGCGCAGGCCGCCTCGTCGAGGTCGACGACGGCCACGGCCATCCCGTCGGCGGCCAGCCGGACCGCGATGGCGGCGCCGATGCCGCGGGCCGCGCCGGTGACGATGGCGACTGTCATGACTGCTTCTCCTCCTGGTGGACGGTGTTCTTCAGCCGGCGCATGCCGGCCAGCCAGCGGTCCCGGTCGGCGGCGCGGCGCTGCTCGAAGCCGGCGACCTCGGGGTGCGGCAGGATGAGGAACCGATTCGCGGCGAACGCGGCCAGCACGTCGTCGGCCACCTGCCCGGGTTCCAGCAGGTTCGACGCGGCCACGGTGACCGACTCGTCGGCGGCGACGCCGGCCAGCAGCGGGGTACGCACGCCCTGCGGGCACAGGCAGTGGAAATCCAGACCATCCCCGCCGTACGCGATGGCCAGCCACTCGGTGAACGCCACCGCCGCGTGCTTGGTGACCGAGTACGCGGCCACGTCCGCCTCGGCCAGCAGACCGGCCGCCGACGCGGTGACCAGGAACCGCCCCCGGCCCCGCTCGCGCATCCGGGGCAGCACGTGCCGGGCGGCGTAGAGGTGCGCCAGCACGTGTACCTGCCAGGAGATCTCCCAGTCGGCGTCGGAGCCGAGGCCGGGCGGGGTGGCGAGGCCGGCGTTGGAGCACCACAGGTCGATCGGGCCGACCTCGTGCTCGATGGTCGCCACGGTGTGCGCGAGCGCCGCCTCGTCGGTGACGTCCAGGACGTACCCGCCCGGCGCGGACGCCCGATCGAGGACCACCACTGCGGCGCCCTCGGCGGTGAACCGGCCGGCCAGCGCCGCGCCGATGCCGCTCGCTCCGCCGGTCACCACGGCCACCTGACCGTCAAGCATCCCCATCAGCGCTGCCACCCCTTCGTGACCTGCCGGTAACATGCTGACCTTAGCGGCCGACTCCGGTCGCCGGAAGCGCACCCGGACCGGTACGAGTGTGGGAGACGACTCATGCGCTACGGCATCACCATCCCCCTGCCCGGGGTACCCCTCCCCGACCAGCGCGCCCTCATCGAGGCGCTGCCCGACCTGGGCTACACCGACGTGTGGAGCTCCGAGGTGGACGGCGTGGACGCCTTCACCCCGCTGGTCCTGGCCAGCGTGTGGGCACCGGCGCTGCGCCTGGGTACCGCCATCGTCCCGGCCTACACCCGTGGCCCGGCGCTGCTCGCCCAGTCGGCGGCGACCCTGGCGGCCCTTGCCCCCGGCCGGTTCGTACTCGGCCTGGGTACCAGCTCCGACGTGATCGTGCGCAACTGGAACGGCATCGACTTCGACCGCCCGTACCAGAAGGTCCGCGACACCGTCCGCTTCCTGCGCGCCGCGCTGGCCGGCGCAAAGGTGACCGAGAAGTACGAGACCTTCGAGGTCACCGGCTTCCGGCTCAGCGCTCCCCCGCCCACCCCGCCGGAACTGCTGGTGGCTGCGTTGCGCCCCGGGATGCTCAAGCTCGCCGGCCGGGAGGCCGACGGCGCGATCCTCAACTGGCTCTCCCCCGACGACGTGCGCACGGTCGCGCCGATCGTCACCGGGGCAGCCCCGGACGGCGCTTCGCGGGAGATCGCGGCCCGGATCTTCGTCATTCCGACCGAGGACGCCGACGCGGCGCGGGGTCTGGGGCGTCAGCTCATCGCGGCATACCTCAATGTGCCGGTGTACCGGGCGTTCCACGAGTGGCTGGGGCGCGGTGAAGCGCTCGGTCCACTGTGGACGCAGTGGGCGGCCGGCGAGCGCAAGGCGGCGGCGGCATCGGTGCCCGACGCGGTAGTCGACGACCTGATCGTGCACGGCTCTCCGCAGCAGCTGCCGGGACCAGATCCAGCGGTACGTCGACGCCGGCATCACCACCCCGATCGTGGCCCTACTCCCCGGTACCGGCGACGTCGCCACCCAGATCCGGGCGCTCGCCCCGGCCTGATCCCCGTGCTTCCGGCGGACGCCTACGACATCCTGGAACGTACAGTAATCGTGCGACCGGATTTTATCGGTGATGTCGAGCCACTCTCTTGCTTCCCGCTCGAAGCTCAACGTTGCCGAGGCGCGCCACGAGCACTTCTACGTCCGAAAGCAACCAAGTGATATCGCGCAGAGCATCTGATTCGGTGCCACCGGCTCGCTATCGTCGACCGCCTGCCGTAGGCGAGAACCTGTCGCAAGCGCGTCGGCCTTGCTCAAACGAAGCATCGCTCGATCATCCTGACACCCTGCACGTGCGCATTCCACTGATTGCAGTTTATCGAGAAAGGCCATTGTTGACGCAGCCGCGGGGAAACCTCGGCGGCTGCCGTCAATTTGCTAGCGATTCTCAGGCAGCCACTCGAAAACATATCTATTCGATTCGCGATCAAAATGTGCATGAACCTCAAGACGTTCAATTCCAAATTCCTCCGCGACCCAGTCGGCCGCTGCGACTGTCAATCCTTCCTCCTGGAAGTCCGCAAGGTTGAAGTCGATTGCCTCAAACACGATAAGCGCGTGGCGGCCATCGATCAGTGGTGCAATTTTCGGCGCCATTAGAGATACGCCGTCCATGAGGCACCCCAATGCCCGCCCGGCCAGCGCGACCGCACCAAGATCGACCCATAGCGGACCGGCAGCATTTACGCCGCGCCTTGGCGGCATGTTCGAGAACTCGACTTCAGCACGTAGGCGGATATAGATGCCCCACGTAGCCCGATCTCGGAAACGGTATACAAGAGTCCTCATCGCCGGCTCCACGCTAGAACCCTAAGAATCCGAACGCTGACTTTTCGAAGAAGTGCTCATCTCCATATTGCGTACCTCTTGTTATGTAGTCGTATCCGTGAGTCGACGGCAGATCCGCCATATAGTGTTGATCCATAAAGGCATCAATTTCCGATTGCGGTAGCGAATCAATGTCTAGTGATCGCATGTTACCAAGCGCACTCCTCGATACCGAGAACTTCACGATCTCAAGATTATCCAGACCACGATTGTTCACGAGCTGACTCATATACCGCTCTGCCGACGCTTGGTTGTCAAAAGCGTACACGCCTTCACCCCAGGCAGTCCGATGGGGAGCTGATGGCCACGGCTCGCCGCCGGCCCTCAGGCGTTCAGCATCATTCGCATCCTGAACGGTAAAGAAATCCTTGCTACCACAATTGTGTACGAGGATCGGAGTATCGCCTGCTACCACATAGTACGTGTGTATTGAGGACACGGTGAGGTCGTACATGTCGCGAGGAGCGGTGGACAGGCGGACGGCCAATACGACGACCGCCGTCGAACCCTGGTCCGGGGTGGGTCGCAGCAGGTCACCTTGCTGTAGATCACCGGCTCTGGTCCAGGCGTTTAAGGTTGAGTCCCAGAAGAGGTGGTGTGCGGTGGTGTGGATGGTCGCGCTGGTGCTGTCGGAGCGTCCAACAATGACGTCAGCCATGTCGCTGTCATGGTTGAGGTGAAGCGCGGTGACCGATTGAGGCCCAGTGGTTCCAGTGGTCGGGTCCGTTGCGACCACTTTGTCGCCGACGGCGACATCCTTGATCGGCCTAGTCTGCCCGTCCGCCAGAAGCACCGGAGTTTCCGGAGCGAAACTGTGGCACTGCACCGTCTTGGGTAGGCCTGACTCCGAGCCTGTTGCGTCGGCACCGATCGCTTCGCCTGCGGCGTCGGCGGCCGCGTCGGCCGCAGTTCCGGCTTCCCCGCCTACCTCAGCGGCAGCACTGCCGGCGTCAACAGCGACGTCGGCTACATCGGCGGCTACGTCGACGGTGACGGCTGCGGCGTCTGCTCCGTCGGCGAGCGCGTCGGCGGTGAGAGCGAGCGCGTCGGCTTCGAGTCCGATCTCGCCGAGGATGGGTACGACCACCGAGGCGACTGCTGCGGCGATGACGAGACCATCTCCGACGGCGCCGGCGGCTTTGGCGCCGGCGTTATAGTAGTCGCCGTTCGACATGGACGATGCCGTCGAGGCGATGTTCTTGACGAAGGACTCGATGGGGACGGCTGCATTAAGGTAGGCCCACTCGCGCGCGAACTGGTCCTTGTACTGGGTGGTTGCCAGAGTCATGAACTTGTCAGCGATTGCGTGGCCCAAGGCACCTGGGTCGCGGAGAGCATTTGCCGGGCTTAAGGTTTGTGCCATACCGTACGCAAAACTGAGGGTTTTGTGGAGTGCTCCCGCGGCGAACTGTCCGACGGCGGAGCCGCCTGGGCCGCCAATTTCTATCGCGCCCACGGCCGAGCCAGCGGCGCTCCATGCTGCGTCGTTGCTGCTCTTGGCCGACGAGTCGATGATGCGCTGGACGGCGATCGGGATGGCTGCGATGGTCGTGAGGATCGGCGCATTTATGTAGGCGGTGGGGTTGAGCCCGGCGACATCGTCGATCTGTTTGGCGAGGTCGTAGGGGTCGATGCCATGGAGGTCGCCGGCAACGAAGTGGATGCCGTTGACGTACGCGCCACCCTTGTTGTCCAGGATCAATGAAGTGCAGTTCTTGAAGGTGTGGCGGAGCCGTCGGGGTTGTGCGGGCACGAGCCGACCATCTGGGACACGGTCTTGCACTTGACCGGGTGGCAGCCGTCGAACGTGGGCAGCTTGGCCGGCTCGGGTTTGTGGTCGCAGGCGATGACGATGGCGTCGTCGTCGCGTTGGACGCAGGCGTGGCCGGAGGGGTCAGTGCTGGTGAGCGGGTTGTCGGCGCCGTAGGCGAACGGGTTGCCGGCGGCCGAGCTGGGTACTGGGCTGGGGCCGGCAGTGTCCTGGGAGTCGAATTGGCCGGTCTCGGGGTTGTACCAGCGGGCGGACATGTTGACCCGGCCCGTGGTGTGGTCGGTCCAGCCTGATTGGTAGCCGAGGTTGCCGGTGATTCCGGTGGTGGCAAGGACGGCGCCGAGGGGGTCGTAGGTAGCGGATCCGGTGAGGGTGCTTGCGGGCGGTGTATTCGGCGACGACGTCGGAGTGTCGGTCGGTCCAGGCGTAAAGGTGGTGGTGCCGGTCTTAACTGCGGCGAGTTGCCGGCGGGATCACGGGTGTAGGTGGCGGCGGTGTCGGTGGCGAGAGTGTTCCCGAGGCCGGTGTAGGAGAACGCCGCTGTTCGTGACGCGGCCGAGGGCGTCGTAGTTGTAGGTGGCGGTGCCTTGGGTGATGGTCTGGCCGAAGGCGTCAGCGGTAGTTGGTGTGGTGGTCGCGCCGGTGGTGGTGGTCTTGAGGGTGCCGCGGGCGGTGTAGGTGTAGGTGGTGGTGCCGCTGCCGGTGAGGCGGTCGCGGGCGTCGTAGGTGAGTGTCCGGCTGCCGATCTGGGTGCGGTTGCCGGCAGCGTCGTAGGCGTAGTTGATGGTGGTCGGCGCCGTTGTTCCAGGACGTGAGCCGGTTGGCGTGGTCGTAGGTGTAGGTGTTGGTGGCCGGCGCCGGCGAATCCGGTGGTGGTCTTGCGTGACTTCGTTGCTGTTGGCGTCGTAGCCGTAGGTGATGGAGGCGACGGTGGCGCCGGCGGTGGTCGTGAGGGTGTCGGTGGTGAGCCGGTGAGGTCGTCGTAGGCGAAGTGTGCGGGTGTCGCCGCTGGTGGCGATCGGTGGTCGGGCTGGGAGAGGGTGTTGTAGCGGTAGGGTCTCGGACGACGCTGGTGGTGGGGTTGGTGATGGTCTTGAGCCGGTCGTCGGTGTCGTAGGTGTAGGTGGTGGTGCCGGCGGCGTCGGTGCGGGTGGCCATCAGGCCGTCGGCGGTGTAGCTGAAGCTGGACGCTCCGGAGGGGCCGGCGGTGGTCAGGAGCAGGCCGCGGTCGTCCCAGGTGAAGGTGTCGGTGCCGCCAGGCGCCGAGGCGCGAGGTGACCCGGCCGGCGAGGTCGTAGCCGAAGGTGCGGGTGGTGGTGGCGGCCTCGGCGCCGGTGCCGGCAGGCTGGTGAGGTTGCCGACGTGTTGTAGGTGGCGCTGGTGGCCACGCCGCCGGGTGGCGGTCTGGTGGCGGGCTGGCCGACGGCGTTGTACTGGTGGTGGTGCGGTCGGCCGGGTTGGGGTACGCGGGGGTGGTCGGTTCGATCTGGGACTCGGGCAGGTTCCAGGAGTTGAAGGTGGTGATGAACGCGTTGCTGCGGCCGTCGGTGTAGCGGGTGCGGTTGCCGGCGGCGTCGTAGCCGAAGCTGGTGGTGATGGCGGTGCCGGCGGCGACAGGTTGGGTTTGGGCGGTAAGCAGCCGGTCGCGTCGTAGCTGAATCTGCTGGTGTTCCCCGGCGGTCGGTCAGCCGGTGACCGCGCCGGTGTCGTTGTAGGTGCCGGACTGGGTGGTGAGGATGGTGCTGCCGGAGTTGTAGCTACGCACTGTGGTGCTGCGGCCGGCCGCGTCGTAGGCGGCGGTCTGGAGGTGCCGTCGGGTGCGATGACCTTGGTGGTGCGGCCCAGTCCGTCGTAGGCGTAGCGGGTGGTGTTGCCGAGGCTGTCGCTGACGGTGAGGACTCTCGCCCAGGGCGTTGTAGGTGTAGTTGGTCACGACGGAGCCCGGGGTGGTGACGGTGGCCAGCCACCCGGCGTTGTTGTAGGCCATCGTGGTGGTGTTGGTGGTCGACGGTTGCCGGACGATCTGGGTCTGAGTGATCTGTCGGCCGAGGTAGTCGTAGGTGGCCTGGGTCTGCGCGCCGGTGGGGTCGGTGACGGACAGGGTGTCGCCGTTGAGGTCGTAGGTGTAGTGGGTGACGCCGTTGTTCGGGGCGGTGGTGGTGTCGGGTCGACCGAGCTGGTCGTAGGTGTTGGTGACGGTGTGGTAGTGGGTCGGTGGAGGTCAGGAGGTTGCCGATCGGGTCGTAGGTGCGGTGGCCGACCGGAGTGATCGTGGTGGCGTCCCGGGTGGGGTGTAGGGGGCAGCGTCAGGGTTACCTGGCGGCCGGCGGCGTCGTAGCCGGCAGTGGTGAGTTGCCGTTGGCGTCGGACATTTCGGTGGCCGCGCCGAACGTGTCATAGCCGGTCATGGTGATCGGATGGGCCGGCGCCGGGGCTGCCGCCGTTGGATTCGGTGTTCACGGTCGGCGCGACCGTGACGGCGAGGTGGCCGGCCTCGTCGTAGGAGTAGGTGGTGGTGTTGCCGTTCGGATCGGTCTGGAGGTGGGCAACCCACGGTCGGTCCAGGGTGCCGCTGGAATGGACGCTGATGCCGGCAGCGGGCAGCGGTACCGGCGTAGACGGTGTTGACCTGGGTGGCGGTGAGCGGCTTGTCATAGACCTGCACGTCGCTGATCGAACCGCTGAAGGTGCCGACGGCGCCCCGTTCGACTTGCCGGCACCAATGACAAAGCTGTGCAGCGAGGCGATCGGTGCCGGATCGGTGGCGGTCCCCTGCGCTACACCGTTCACATAGAGCGTCATCAAGCCGGTGGTGGCGTCGAATATCCGGCCAGGTGAGTCCAGGTGTTGAGGGTCGGGGCCGCGTGGATTTTGCCTTGTACGGGAAGGCGCCTCCGGTGTCCCCGGCGAATCTGCACGAAGGAACCCACCGGCGGCGGCTGGTCGTAACGCAGCAGGAAGCCGGACTTCTGCTCGGCTTTCTGGCATGGCGATGTGCGGCGTGCAGGCCAGGTAGACCCAGGCAGAGACGGTGAAGCTGGCCCAGGTGTCGACGGCCGGGCCGGCGGGTGCGCAGTACCAGGTGGGACTGTTGACCGCCACGAGCCGCCGTGTTCGGTGGACCACCTGATGGAGCCGGCGGCGGTCGCGGTCGATGCCGAACGAGTCGGCGGCGGCCGGACCGGTGCCGTCGGTGAACCGCCACCGGCCGATCGGGGTCGTGGCGCCCGGGTGGTGGTGGAGGTGGCCCGGCCGAGCGGATCGTAGTTGGTGTCGGTGGTGGCCACGCCGCCGTTGCCGTCGTCGCTGGTGGTACTAAGCACGGCGTCGTCGGGTGAGTACGGTGTAGACGATCGTTTCGCGCCGGTCGGGGTCGCACCGTGGACGTGATCGGCCGGCGGCGTCGGCGGTGAAGTTGGTGACCGTCGTGCCGTTGGCGGTCTTCCGCGTGAGATATTGCCGGCTGCGTCGTAGACGTTGTCGTTTCCTGGACGTACGTGGTGCCGTGTAGCCGGGTCAGCGCGGGTGACAGTAACGACCATTCCGTTGTCGGGGTAGGTGAGCGCGGTAACCCACCCCATGGTGTCGACGGTGGAAGCGAGTCGTCCGGCCGGGTCGTACGCGCTGGAGGAGACCAGGTTGCTGCGCGATGGATTGCCGGGTCGCCGGTGTAGTGGACGAGGGTGGTGGTCAGCAGGTGGCCGTTGGCGTCGTAGGCGTAGTCGGTCTCGCCGGCGCGGATCGATCTGCGATGTCTCGTGGCCGTAGGCGTCGTAGCTGAAGGTGACGGTGCCGTGTACCGGTGACTTGGTGGCGACCTGGCCGAATCCGTTGTAGGTCATGGCGATGTCACGGGTACGTGTCACCGCCGCTGGTGTCGATGATGCGCTGGGTGAGCAGTGCCCCGTCAACGTTGTAGGTGTTGGTGGTCTGCGCGGTGTGGGTCGCCCCGGTGATCCGATTGAGTACCGGGGGTGCGGCTCGTCACGAGAGGTCGGCCCTGGCCGTCGTAGGTGGTGGTGGTGACGAGCCCGGCCGGGTAGGAGTCGGATACGACGGTGGTGGCGGTAGTTCGGCCGAGTCCGTCGTAGGTGTAGGTGGTGACCAGGCCGGCGGCGGTCCCGGTCGTTGGCGGTCCCCGTTGCGGAAATATCTGGTGGCGGTCGTCGCGCCACCAGGAGTGGTAACGGTGGCAGGTAGACCGGGTGGGGCCGGGCCGCCGTCAACCGCGGCGACCGTGGTGCCATCGGTATAGGTGGTGGTCGTCGCCCGGCCGGATGGAAGCCGGGTACGGCTGCCCCGGTCACCGTGGTGACGTTGCCGTGGGCGTCGTAGCCAGGCTCGTAGGTGAGTGTTGTCCGTGGCCGACGTCGATCCCGTGCCCCGGACGGTCAGGACGAGGTCGTTGGCGGGATTGGGTTGCAATGTCTTGGAGGTGTCGTCTGGGAAGTACGTGTAGTAGGCGGTGGAACAGGCATTGGCGCTCTGGTTCTGGCAGGTGGTCTTGGACACGATGTTGCCGCGCACGTCGTGTCCGGTCAGGGCGGTGATCCCGTTGGGATCGCGGACGCTGCTGACGAATCCGCCGGTGTCGTAGCCGTAGCTAGTGGTGTGTCCAAGACCGTCCGTGGCGGACAACACCCGGCCACCATTGGCCAGGTCATAGGTCTTGTGGATCTGCTTACCGGTCGGGTCGACGACGGTCGTGGTCTCCACCGGCGTCAGGCCGGTCGAGGACTGCGCAGCGCTCCACTGAGTGGGACGGTAGCGGCGGGCAGGGTTGACCTGTAGTAGGCGACGTCGGAGATGCTCCCCTTGGTAGCCGCGGGAATCGGTCGGCTTTGCCGGCCAGGCACCGCCGGCCTCACCGGCGCCGACGTAGGCGAAAGCCTGTCCGAAGGAACCGACCGCGGCCGCAAGGGTACCGACCAGGGCACCGTCCAGATAGAGGACTTGCTGGTTGGTGGACGCTGTCAGCACGACGTAATGCCACCGGCCGTCATTGACGTTGGAGGACGTGGTGATCGGGCCAGCCGAACAGCTTTGGCACCGAACTCGCCGCGGAGCTTGCCGTCGGTGCCGACATACAGCGACGGGCTCCACGCCCCACTTGAGGTTGGCGTCGGTCAACGCGACAGACTCGTAACCGAAGAGGACGCCGCCAGCGCTGTAGCCGGCCGGCATGGTGAACCACATGCCGACCGACACCGGCCCGGCGGTCGGGATGTCCGATGTAGGCATTGCCATATACGACGAGGTTCCGTTCAAGGACCCGGCGGTCGCATCGCTGAACTTGCCCGCGTGCCGAGTCACGGTGCTGTACGCGGCTGTGCCGCCCCGTACCTGGTTGAGAGGGGTGACGCCGGAAGAATCGGCGAAGCGCCAGTAGTCACCGGGTCCGGCGCCCAGGACGGACGAAGCAAACACCTGGCTCGGAGCCTGCCGCAGTGGGCGCGTTCGACCGTCCACACCCCACCGTTCTGGTCGGTCACCGTGGATACGTTGCCGGTCCGGCTGTCGTAGGCGACGACAACGGCGGTCACGCCGGATGGTTGGGTGACCGTCGACAGCAGCTTCGCGGCCGCGTGGCCGGCCCCGTACAATCCGGTCACATCATTCTGGGCCAGCGCTGGGTCGTGGAAAGCGCGCTACGTCGAACTGACCAGCCGTTGAAGAAGTTGGCGTAGCCGGTGTCGTTGCCGACTGCGTAGTGACTCTCGTCCGGCCAGGTTCCGCCCAGGAACCCGGCCCCCACGTACACGTGGGTGGCGCTGTCGAACGTATTCGTCTGGATGAGACCGCTACGGGAGCCCCTGGCCGCACCGTCCAGATACAACGTCTGGACACTACCTGCGCCGCTGAGTACCACGTGGTGCGACTGGCCGTCGGTAACCACAACGCCCGAGTTGATGTTGTTTGCGCCGCCGGCATACCAGAACGAGCCCAGCAGGTGACCGTCGCTGCCGATGTAGAGGGCGGGGGTGGGCAGGCCCCGGCCGCGGAAGCGGAGCTGGCCGGGTCGCGTTGATAGCTGAATAGCACACGATCAGGAGTCGTGGTCTTGAACCACATGCTGACCGTCTGGAAGGACGAGTTCTGAACCAGGCCGCCGTTGAGTTCCATCGTCGAGGAAGTGCCGTTGAACGTGACCGACGGGCTGGTCGATCCGGGTAGCGCGACCGGACCGTTGAGCGTCACCGAACTGGAGGACCGGCGTCAGAACCCTCATTGGCCAGCACCGAACTGGCCGCCGTGGTTCCCGCCGAGTTGTTCATCCGCCAGTAGGAGTGCGGATCACCGTTGAGCACCACGGCGGGATACCGGGATGCGGTGGTGTACCCGTACGCGGTGCAGGCAGTGGCTGAGTCCGGTGAGCACACTTTCACCAACTGGTCGCCGCTGTAGGTGTAGGTCCACCTCAGCACGGCGGTGGCGAGGTCACTGGGGGTGACCGGATCGGTCGTCACCGTATCGACATGCGCCGTGGTTGCGCCGGTGGATACGGACCAATTGAAGGTGAGCGACCGTCCGGAGGCGGAGGTCACCTTGCTGACGTGGCCGGAACTGCCCAGGGAGGTCTCTGCTCGGCCAGCCGCGTCGGTGATCGAGGAAATTCCGAAGACCCCTGTGCTCAGCGGCTGAGTGAACTGGTAAACCGTGTCGTTCTTATCCGTCAGGGTGTAGCCGCCACCCGTGACCGCAGTGAACGTCGCGAATCGGCCGGTCGGTGGAGCGAACGTGTTGTCGCTGTTCTTCCCGAAGGCCACCTCGGAGCCATCCGGGTAGGTGACCACCACGCTGGTGACCGCGGTGGCGTCGGTGTTCAACCG
>CAWCFK010000010.1:0-1159793 GCA_963794685.1 uncultured Actinomycetota bacterium
GGCGAGGCAGCGTCTCGTGTGCCTGGGGCGGCCGTCGGTTGTCCAGCCAAAATCCATAGTCGCGGAGATCCGCTTCGAGCCCATTGTCCAGGTAATGGGCGAAATCCCGTAGCCCGACCGCGTTGTCCCGCTCATCGGCCCGGTCGCTGGAAAAAGGCTTCCACCGCCGCTGCACGCCGTCAATCCAGGCAATCAGCCGACCGCGGTCGGCCCACCACTCTCGCACGAGTTCGAGCGTCCAGTGCTCGTCACCGTCGGCGGCGTAGGCACCGAACGGATCGTTCCATGCAGCCGTTAGCACGCGATGAACCTCGCCTGCGTTCTTTGGCTGCCGGTACACGATCTCGCTGCCAAACTCGTCCTCGTAGACCACGTGATGGGGCGCAATATCGCGGCCGGTCCAGCACGAATCGGTCTGGGCACCGTAGACGGACCCGGCACGTTCCGCCAACCGCGGTCCCCCCATTGGCCACGGAGATACGCCGCCGGCGGCCCTAGCCAACGTCCTCCTTCGAGATAGTTCGCCACCTGCAGGATGGCGGAAGCGGCGACCGTCGCCATTGGATCCCAGTACACGACCCACACGCTAACCGACCAGCCCACGTTCCCGGGCAACCACTCATCGACAGACTCGGTCCGCTGATCAACGGGAGCACCGCGTCAGGTCAGCGTGTCGGGGAGCGGTTCGCGATTGGTGTCGGCGCGTAGCGATGCGGTCAACGCGCGTTGCGGGCGGGCTACGCTGACCGGATGCGGTTGTCGGTTGGGCCCTTGCGGCCAGAACACCGCCGATCGGTTCTGGCGGCTATGGGTCCGGCACAGCATTGGAGTGTCTGGGCTTGACCCGATTCGACGGACAGGGTCGATGTGTTGATCTTAGTCAGGCTGCCTGACGGGTTGTTGGCGGGTGTGAACTGGTGGCTTCGAACGCGGTTGGGCTGAGGTAGCCGAGGCTGGAGTGCCGGCGGCGGGTGTTGTACCAGCCTTCGATGTACTCGAATATGGCCTGCCGGGCGGCGGTGTGCGTGGGCCAGGGCTGCCGGTGCAGCAGCTCAGTCTTGATGGTGGAGAAGAACGACTCGGCGACCGCGTTGTCCCAGCACTGCCCGCGACGGCCCACCGATAGGCGGACACCGTGGGCCGCGGCGAGGCGGGCATGCTGGGCACTGGTGTATTGACAGCCGCGATCGGAATGAAAGACGAGCCCGGATGCGGGCCGGCGCCGCACCAGGGCATCGGTCAGCGCGGCGTCGACCAGGTCTGTCTTGAGGTGTTCCGCGATGGCCCAGCCGACGATCCGGCGGGAGGCCAGATCGATGACGGTTGCCAGATACAACCAGCCCTGCCATGTGTTGATGTAGGTGATATCGCCGCACCAGCGGGTGTCGACCGCGGCGGCGTCGGTGGCGAAGTCACGGCCGACCAGGTCGGGACGCTTACCGGCGTTGGGATCCGGGATGGTGGTGGTCCGCCACCGGCGCGGGCTCTTACCGGCGAGCCCGGCGGCACGCATCAGCCGGGCGACGCGTTTACGGCCGTGCCGCATACCGTCCTCGGCGAGGTCGGCATGCACGCGCGGCGCTCCGTAGGTGCCGTTCGACACCGCATACACGGCGGTGATGCGCTCGGTGAGCTGGGCATCGACGCGTTCCCGCACCGACCTCACGCCGGTCTTGTGCTGGTAGTAGGCGGACCTGGAGACCTTGAGCAGCTCACACGCACGCTTGACGTTGTGTTTGCCGGCCTTCTCCGCCTCGATGAACGGGTACACGTTCACCGGGTCTCCTTCGCGAAGAAAGCCGTCGCTCGTTTGAGGATGTCGACGTCCTCGCGCAGCCTGCGGTTCTCCCGCCGCAACGCCGCGAGCTCGGCCCGTTCATCCGAGCTCAGCCCGTCGCTGCGGGTGCCGCTGTCGAGGTCGGCCTGCTTGACCCAGTCACGCACCGCGGTCTCGGTCAGGTCGAAATCCTGGCTGACCTGCCTGACCGTGCGATCCCCACGCTGACACAACTCGACGATCTCAGCCTTGAATTCAGCCGTGAACGACCGCCGAGGCCGCGCCCGCTTCTTTCCCACGCTCTCCATGATGATGGACATCCTTCCGGAGACCCCACGTCTCCTGATCTTGGATGTCCGTCAAAACGGGGCAGGCCCAGTCGATCAGGGCCGGGCCATGTGGGAACGTCCCGGCAGCACAGGCGGGGACGGTTGGGCCGTGACGCTCGTTGTCAGCAACGGCGTAGCGCCGGTCGCCGTGGCCAGCGCGTTCCACCCACGGTTGCATGCCCATCACGAGTGGGCGCACGTGGAGGTGATCCCGGCATACCGCCGGCGGGGTGTGGCCACATACGCGCTTTCCGCCTTGCGTCGATCGCTTCCTGATCATGCCGGCCCCCTGCACGGAAAGGTCCAGGCGCACAGCGCCGGTCACCATTTCGCTCTCAACGCTGGAATGACAGGAGTCCACCACACCCGCAAGGTTCGGGTATCCATACCCACCCTCGCAGCCACACCCGAGGTCAGCGTCACCACCGAAGCCGATGAAGCCGTTCTCCAAGCATGGCGCGCCTTCTACACCGCCGGTCACGACTGGGATCCCCCCGGAGACGTCCCGCTCAGGTTTGGCGGGAACTGCTCCCGCCATCGGCGATCTTCCTCCGCACCGGCCGGCACTCGTCCGCCGGCATTGGGCTGCTCATCGGCGATCACGACCCGACATTCGTCGGGGGCACAATCAGCCGCAGCGCCCCGGACGCTGTCGGCACTGCCCGGACGCTCCTGATCGCGGCGGGCGCCCTGACCGCAGGACAACTCACCGTAGAACTCGACGACTGGATGCAGGAGACCGCCACCGCACTGGCCCCGTGGAAACACACCGTGACAGACGCGGCGTACGTGGTGGCCGATCCCCCACAACCCCCACGTCCACCCGGTCCATGACCACACGCCACGGCTCGTCAGCCGGCCACCCACCGGCTGCCAAGAACCGGGCAGTGAGTTCCCCCCGCTTTTTGGAGCGGTGGTTACCTGCCGCCGGTCGGCGCAGGGGTGACGATATTGGTGGCTGGGTGATCGATGTTCTGGGCGTGCCAGGCGGTCTCGTACTCGTCGGGGCTGAGGTAGCCCAGTTCCCGTTGGATGCGGCGGGTGTTGTACCAGCCGTCGATGTAGGCGAAGATCGCGTTCTCGGCCTCGTCGCGGGTCCGCCAGGTGGTGCGGTAGACGAGTTCGATCTTCAGCGTGGACCAGAAGTTCTCCATCAGCGCGTTGTCGTAGCTGTCGCCGACGGACCCCATCGAGGGCAGGATTCCGTTGTCCTGCAAGCGTTGCGCGAAGCGGAACGACGTGTAGTTCGACCCGCGGTCGGTGTGGTGGATCAGTTGGCCGTCGCGGACGTCACGCGACCAGATGCCGTACTCGAGGGCGCCGAGGATCAGGTCGGTGTCGCAGCGGTCGGAGGTCTTCCAGCCCGACGATCCGGTTGGAGAACACGTCGCGGACCGCGGCGAGCCAGAACACGCCCTCGCCGCAGGGGATGCGGGTGGCGTCGGCGACCCAGAGCCGGTTCGGCGCCGGCGCGGTGAAGTTGCGGTTGACCAGATCCGGCGCCGGCGTGTGCCGTCGGGTCCTGCCGCGTGGAGCCGCCGCGCCAGCCACGGCGCAGGAACGCCCCCTGCCAGCCCTGGGCGGCCATCAGCCGCTCGACCCGCTTGCGGCCGACCCGGATCCCGTCACGGCGCAGCTGCCGGTGCACCCGGTCCGCGCCGTAGGTGCGCGCCGGACGCGGTCCAGATCTCGTGGATGTTGGACAGCAGACCCACGGTCGACCACGTCCCGGTCGCAGGGCTGCTCGGCCTGCTGCACCCAGGCGTAGTAGGTCGACACGGCGATGTCCAGGACCCGTAGCAGGAGCGCGACCGCGAACGGTCACGGTGTTCGTCGATGAACCTCATGACCGTCGCCGGGTCGGGTCGAGCTCCGACGCGAAATACGCGCTCGCAGCCTTCAGGATCTCGTTGACCCGCCGCAGCTCAGCGATTCTCCTGCCGCAGCCGCCGGTTCTCCTCGACCATGTCGGTGGTCGGCCGGTCGGTGCGCTCACCCGCGTCGGCCTCGGCCTGGCGGATCCAGTTCCGAACGCCTCGTGATGCACGCCAAGCTGCTCCGCCAGCCGCCGGATCACCGGCTTCGGGTCCGACTCGCGATACAGCCGCACAGCGCGCTGCCGCAGCTCGTCGGGGTACTTCTTCGGTGCTGCCACGGATGACTTCCTCCCCATGGCCATCAGACCATGATCAAGAAGCTCCATGAAAGCGGGGGTGGCTCACAGATAGATCACCAAGTCGGATGCCTGCAGCGCAGACAGGCCTGAGCCGGCGGGCTGTACGGTCGCAGGTCATGGGCGGGTCCCTTTCGGTGTGCGGCTGTGGCGTCTGCTGTCGCAGCGTCGGCCGACGTTCGACACGTCGATCGAACAGATGCGGGACGTTGTTGCCCGGGAGGCTGGTATGTCCAGCGGGGAACTCGCTGCGGTCGTCGATGATGGCGTGGCCCAAGCCCGGACCTTGTCCGGAAGTTGGCGCCGGCGCTGGGTATTCACACTGCCGACCTGTTCGTCATCGCCGACCTGCCGGTGCCGGACGAGCTGGCCTCGGCCTGGCCGACGTCGCCGCTCAACGTGGGCTCGATCGTCCGCAACGCAATCTGGATGGACGCGGACCAACGCGGCCAACTGCAGGCGCTGATCAGGTCGCTGCCCGTCCAGCCACGGACCGGGTCGGCACCGGCCGACGGCTATCCGGACACGCCAGGAACGCTGCTGCTGCGCCTGCTACGCAACCGCAACATCCGCCCGTACAACGCGCGAATCCTCAAGGCCATCGGCGACGGTCCGTACGTCTCCGACGCCACGGTCACTGGGCTGGGTTCAGGCAGGGTCGTCATCACCGCGCAGTACGTGACGGCGTTCGCGCACCTGCTCGGCTATTCACCCAGCGACATGGTCGCGCTGACCGGGATCGGGCCGGTCGTCGAGGACGCCCGGGTCCACCCGGCCAGCACGGAGATCGCCGCGCTGGCCTGGCAAGCCCGACGGCTCAGCAGCGAGCAGCTGAGCGAGGTGACTGCGGCAGCCCGCGCCATGCGACAAGCCTGAGTCTTGACTGTGAACAACGCGCTGTTGGGCGCCACTTTGTCGTCGACCGGGACCGGGTGGCGTGACATACCGTGGTAGTCATAGTGCGATCTTCAGAACGAGATAGCCGACCAATAGGGGGTGACATGGGTTTCTGGGGCGTCGAACTGCTCGCCCGCGGCACGGTGGACGTCGCCGCAACCGATGTCTTCGACTCGTGGCACGCGGAGGTACTTGACCAGCGGGAGGGCCTCGACGGCTGGCACTACCTCCAGCTGGACGGCACGGAAGTGCTCGAAGCCGAGCACGCGTTGGCTCTCGCGGTGGAAATCGACGGGCCGGTACTGCTCGCCTACGTCCTGGACAGCGACTGCTCGATTGTCACCTGCGCTACGCCCGATGAAACGACTTTTCAGTTCTACGTGCACCCTGACACGGCGGTGAACGGGTACGACCTGCCCGCGCAACCCGACGACCAGACAGCCGCGCCGGACCGGCTTGTGCGGTGGACGGGCACTGGAGCGGATCCAGCCGCCGTCCGCGCCGCGCTCGCGAGCGAGGAGACGTTTGCGGAGGACTCGCTCTTCGACATCGCGGTCGCGCTCGGCATCCTCCGGCCGGCGGCGCAGGTGCAGGACGGCTACCGGGAATTCAGTTCAGAATGAGTTGGCAAGGCAGTCCCCGTGAGGCCGGTGGCGAACGGTAGGCGGCTATGAGCGCGAATCCGATCTTGCACCTCACGCTTGCTGTAGAGCGAGGCCAACATCCGAGAACGGCTCGACGAAGCGCGCGGCGCCCACTGGCTCGGTGAAGTCGATGCTTTGTAGGAGAGCCTGCGCCACATCGCTGGCAAGACGCAGCAAGCCGAACGGTTGCGCGGGCATACCGGCGACACGGGGACAGGTCTCACCGCTCTCTGCTGAGCCCGTCAGGCCGCCGCGGTGAGACCGGCGTGGAATCGCAGCAGCGCAATCTTGCCCTCACCAAGGATGGGGCGGCCCTGCTCAAGCAGGCTGTCGAGTTCGACGGCCCGATCAGGGCTCGGCGCGCGAAACGTGCGGGCGGCTTCCCGATCGAGCCATGCCGCGATATCGGCCCGTGAGCTGACCCGCAACCGCGCGTCGGGGTCGTCGATCAGCCGCAGGTTCGTGACCAACCGCTGCCACGCATCTCCACCGGTCAAGAGCCGGTAGCCGCCGAACCGGACATGCGGCGGGTTAGCTGGGCTGAGCAGGCCTGTGAGTACCGCAGGATCAACCACGCCAATGTCGCGCCGCAGCGTGGCTACCGCCTGCCGGGTGACCGCGGGGGACTCGTCGCGCAGCAGCGCTACCAGTTCGGCAGGTCTGGGCGTCCCGAGGCGACGCAATGCCCGGATCGCTTCGACTCGGCCGCGGGTCTGGGGGTGCGCCAGCCACCGCGCCACCAGTTCGACGTCATCCGAGCCGCCGGTCTCGCCGAGTCCAGCAATCACCGCCGGCTCCGCAGGCGACAGCAAGGCCAGCCGCCGGTAGTACTCAGCGGGATCCGAACCGGCACGGCGCCACGCTTCCTGGGCGATCTCCCGCACCAGTGGGTGCCGATCGGACAACGCGGCCTCGGCCACCGCCAAGTCCCCACTTCTGACCCATTCGCGCAAGGCCTCTACCCGCACCAGGGCGGTGCGGCTGGCCAGCATCGTGCGCAACTGCGTCGGATCCACCGCCGCTTGCACGGCAGCCCGCGCAGACATTGCCCGAATCGGCAGGTCGTGATCCTGAACCGCAGCCCTGACCAGCTGATCCAGATCCAACCGGCCCGAGACGATCGCGGCCCGGTACGCCGCCCGGCGTACCCGCCTGTCCCGCGCCGACAGCAGGGGCTCCAGCTCCTGCGCCGGCAGATCCTGCAACAAGTCATCGACCCGGCCGGCCAGCCAGCCACCCTCCCGCCGGGTGCGCAACGCGAACGCCAGCTCGGCCAGCGTGGTCAACGCCTCGTCCGGCAGTGCCGGCCACGACCACCCGGCCAAGACGGTGCGCGCCGACTGCCGCACCTGGTCCGCCCAGTCACATGCGCGAAGCGCCAGTACCGCCACCGCGGCCGGATGCTGCTGGTCGGCCAGGCGGACGACCGCCGCCTCACGGATTCGTCCGTTGTGATGACACGCAGCCACAACCAGCGGCAAGGCGTTCACCTCACCGTCGGCCAAATCCGCAGCGATGGTCTGCGACCAGCGCGGCGCCGACCACCAGCGGTGCCGCAACGCTTCATCGACCGCCAACCACCACCGCGCGTCGGCTCCGCCGAGCGTGTTCAGGACGGCTTCCTGCCCGGCCGCTTCGCCGTCACGGGCCACGACCAGCAACGCGGACGCGTACTCAGCCGGGCCAACGTCAGGATCAGCGCTGGCCACAACTGCCACCTGCTCCGCCGCCGCAAGCTCCGACAGATAGTCCCGCTCGCCAACCCCGGCCGGCTCGCTGGCGGCACGGCGCAGCCACTGCACCAGCCGATCCTTCACAGGCTTCGCACCCACCGCTACGCCTCCTCCCGCCAACCCGAGGGTCATGATCGTGTCAGCGCCATTCTGAGCTGCTCCGCTTGGTCAAGCGAGCCCATTACCGAACGCACCCCGGCATCACACGGAAACCATTCAGAAGCAGATGATCTTCGTGATGCGGAGAAGGAACAGAGATAGGCAGCCATGTTTCACGGTGCGTCACGACCACCGAAAAACGCCAGCCCGCTGGCCGCGCAGATCCGTACGCGCGTGATCTTGGTAGCCGACCATCGGCTCGCCTCGCTCGTGATGGACCCCGCAATCCTGGGTCACAGTCCTGATTCTCGGGCGAAGGGTCACCCGACCACGAATCGCGTCAGGTGCGGCGAGTGCCGGATTCGGATAGGGGCCAGCCGTCGCTGGGCCGCAGCAAGCGCCTTTCCACGAGCAAGGTACGCAGCTGCTCGTCCTGCTCGGGAGTCAGGCCGGCCCGAGGGATATCCACGTAGGTACGGTCGAGATAGCTGAAAATGTAGGCGGAGGGCAGCTCGGTCGCCCTGGTGAGAGTGGCCCACGACCGAGTTGTGGAACATGAGGCTGAGCTGGCCGCCACCGTTTCGTCACTAAGGATGTGCAAGGTTGGCTCCAGAAGGTGTGGCGGCAGCTGTAGTGCCCTACGCCGCGCCGTGTCCAACAACTGCGTGATCCCTGCGGCCAGCACCAGGCTGACCAGCCCAGCCAGCACGGCGATGCCGTTGCCGGAGATAAAGCACAGCACGCTTACCAGCGCCGCTGCGGCAGGGTAGACGGCAGTCAACCAGCGGCCGCGCGACATGGTGCGGACCATCCGGCGGACGTAGAGAACATCGCGGGTGTACGTGAAGCGGATGAGCACAGGTAACATTCTCACGACCGGAGGTAAGCGTCCATGTGCGTGCACCCGATCACCACCCTGCGCTGGGGTCGCGGCGACGGAAGCACACCGTTAATCTGGCGATCGCGCTGATGAGCGGGGGGCCTGTGGGGATCGATTACAGCTATGACGTGTACCTGCACCCGCGCGATGCCGGTCGCTTGCTTACAGCGGTTGCGACGCTGTGTGGAAGCGACCACGGTGCCACGACTGTGCTGCTGCCCGATGCGACATCGGTGACGTTGCCGGGCAGGTACGGCTTCGAACCGGGTCGAACAGTGCGCTTGGCCGAAGTGATCGCAGGGCGGGAACCGGGGAAGAGTTTCGACCTCGCGCCGAGGTTCGTGGCGGACGCCACGCTGCGCCGGTACGCAGATGGGTCAGACGGTGACGTGTCGGTCGGGGCGGATGGCATCGCCAGGGTCAAGGTCGCCTACACCTACCTCTCCGTCCGCAAAGCGTCGGAACTGCTGCCGGAGCACTGGCTGTTCTCGTTTACGCCCGCCACCAGCGCGCAGAGCAGGCTATTCCTGTCATCGCCTTCGATCAGGCAGACGTTCGCGACGCTCGCGTCGGTCGTCACGGCGCCGCTGTGCCTGCTCGACGTCGAGGAGCGGTACAGGATCGTCGTTGCACATCAGGGTCGACCCGTGTCCACGCAGGTCCCGGGCCCGTGCGTGCTCTGGGACAGCCGTGCCCCGAGGAGCGAGGCGTACCGCGAACTGTCGGCGCGGCTCGCCGGACGCCCGCCGACCACAGAGCCGCACTGGATCATCGATCAGGCGCATCCGCACTACGACGCGTTCGCCGAGTGCCTCGCACCAACTCGGGAATCGCCGGCGTCGTGCGCTGAAAGGCGGCTGACGTGGTCGCGTACGCCCGACCCGCCTACGCTGTTCGGCGGAGGTGTGGAAGAACAGTTGGTGGGCGGTGTCGATCGTTTCGCCGTGGCCGATGATGAGGATCCGCACCCGGCACCAGCGCCTCCAACGACCAGAACCTCTCACCATCAGCGTCGTCCAACGCGGCATCGCCGACGTCGCGCCCTACCGCAATATGGCCGACTACGTCTATCGCTACTGCTAGTCACTGACCGCGATGATCCACAGCTGGTCAGTTGTCGTGGTCAGGGGCGCAAGGACGGTCTCTGGCGTGGTCGTGATGACTTTGGCGACCGGCAGCTGTGTGATGCCGTCGGCGTCATTGGCGAGGAATAGTTCCCCGATGTCGGGCTGGGTGTGTCCGGCGGCCGCGACGATGCCTAGTTTCTCCTCCACCGTGCCCAAGATGGCGGACGTGGTGTGTGGGCTGGTCACTCGTAACTGCAGGTTGGCGTCGGTGAGCAGTGCCGCTGTGATCGAGTTGCCGTCGGTGGCGGTGACGACACCGACGACGCCGGCTCGGGCTGTGACCAGTGAGCCAAGCCTGGCTCCGCTCGTGGTTGCGGTGAGAGTCGTGCCCTTCGTTGCCATGTCGGACAGTGGCACAGCGTGTCGGGTGCCGATGGCATCGTCGTCGGCCGGTGTTGTGTAGGTGTCGTTGTCGCTCGCGACGGTGATTTCGGTCGTGAACGCGGTGGCTGCCCAGGGCAGCGTTGCGTAAGCGACTCGCCCTATGGCGGTGGTGGGCCGGGTTGGCGGAGTGACACTGCTCGTGATGATGGTCTTGGTGGTCCCTGGTCGGGCTACTGCGATCGCGAGTGTGTCGCCTCGTTGGTTCGGTAGGGACCCGGGGGTGTCGCCGAGTCGGTCGGTGACGATGCTGATTTGTTGTGGGTCGGTCGTGGGTAGGGGGCGGTCGGATCGAAGGACGAGCTGGGGGGAGGAGGAGTTGCGGGAGGCGGTGAGGAGGGCTAGTCGGTTGGCGCCGTGGGCGTCGGTGCCTTGCATTATCACGATCGGCCCGGTCGGGCTGTCCGTCTGGAGGAGGATTGGGTACACGGGTGAGTGGTGTCCGCGTGCGGTGTCCCATGCTGTTTGCGCGCGGCTGGCCAGCTTGTGGTCGTGGGCTGCGTCGCCAGCGACCGGCCAGCCCAGAAAGGGCGGGCGGGGAGTTGCCCAGCTGACGTGGTGGTAGTAGATGATCGCCCCCAGGCTCAGGGCCAGTAGGGTGGTGACGACCGTCGCGACCTTGATCGAGGTCTTTAGTGGCGATCGTCGCTTGTCGGTGGAGTCAGTGGACATGCGGCGACCGTTCGCTGTCGGCTGGCCAGATTTGGATCAGATAGGTCTCGATGCCGGCGGTGCGGTCGAAGTCGCCGAGGTTGGGGGCGGACAGCGGCGCGGCGGCCTGTTCGGCGCGGATGGTTGCGATGGCGGCGGCAGCCTTGTCGCGGTCGCGGTAGACGATGTTGATCCGGTACTGGCCAGCGCCTGTCGGAACGGTGATGTTGCTGAGTGTCGGGTCGAGGTCGCAGGCACTGACGCGACCGCTCGCCAGGTAGAGGTGCAGGCTGGGTCCGCGTTCGAAGTCGGCGGAGGGCGCGGGCGGCTGGTCGGGCCAGAGCTGGATTCGCAGGCTGGGCCGGCTCTGCTGGTCGGCACATTGGATGATGATGGCGTCGGCTGAGGCGGCCGCCACGTGGCGCCGTGATTCCCGGATTGCGTAGGCGGGGTTGCCGGTTGGCGCGTCCGCTGCGTCGTGGACGATCAGGATGCCGTCCTCGGAGCTGACGATCGCCGAGTACTCAGCCAGCATTGGTCCACCTTACCGCTGGGTGTGTTGCCCGGCGGCACGATGCTCTGACCGTGCCGCCGGGCGCCCGGTCAGGGCAGGATGCTCTCTACGAAGAACGGATCGCTGTCGAGGATTCGGTTGACGGTGTAGAACCGGGTGTTGAGGTAGCGGCCGGCGGTTTGGTTGTCGTCACCGTTGATCAGGCGCGCTGATCCGTTCCATACCGCCAGGAGCGTGCCTGAACTGGTGCTGGTGTAGGCGCCTTCGTAGGTGCTGGCGAACGGGTATTCGTCGCAGTTGAGGTTGGGGCTGCGTCCGTCACTTCCCCAGACGTCATCGCAGATGCGGCCCGCGGCTGTTCGGTTGCTGTCGTTGGCGACGCTGTCGATCAGGCGATGCAGCGGACGTTGGCTGGTGCCCAGGGCGGGCAGGTATTCGCCGGGGATTGTCTTGCCGATGAACGAGGGGAAGGTGCGTTCCGGGCGGTGGAGGGCGTCGTCGATGTGGCGGGCGGACTCGATCACCAACGGCAGGGTCGCGTCGACGGCTGCGATGACGACGAGATCAAAGGTGGGCGTGAACTCGGGAAAGACAGTCCCGACGTACTTGCCGGCCACGCCGCATCCTTGATGCCAAGCTGCTGTCCAGCGCCAACAGGTTCTGGCCGCCAGGTCTCCGTGGTACCACCGCGGCGATCACACGCTCTGCTGCTCCGGGCAGCGTCATGGCTTCGTCCCCGATCGCTCGGCGGCGTCAAGGTCGAACTCTAAGTTTCCAACGACCGGCAACGCTGGATGTTGTCTCCGGTCACCTGGTCCATCGTCGCGAGTGGCTCGCCGCGGTGCCACCGCAGGTTCGGGTCGTTGACGGCTTCCGTGGGTACCTCCGCCTGCTGCAGGGCTTCCAGCACAGCGGCAAGTCGCCGAAGGCTACTATTTGCCGCGCTGTCAATATCGGCACACATCCCTGGGAGACACCGAACATGCCGATCACCGTCAACCGAACACCCGGCGATCCCACTCAGCTCTGGCGAGAGTATGCCGCCTGGCTCGCGGAGCACCTACCGCACGGAGCCGCCCGGCTCAACCCGCCCGCCGACGAGGCGGCTATAGCCGACCTGGAGCGGTTGATCGGGCACGAATTGCCCGAGCCGGTCAAGGCGGGCTGGCGCCTGCACGATGGGCAGCGCTGCGAGGACGATTTCGGTGCGGCGCTGGGCTTCTGGTGGCAACCGGTGGCCGAGGTCGCGCGCGAGTGGAACAGCTGGCGGGAGATCCGCGAGGAGAACGACGAGGAGTTCTTCGAGAGTCTCGACGCCTCCCAGCAGTCGTACCCTCGACAGGCGATCAAGCGACAGTACAGCTCCCCCGGCTGGATCCCGCTGCTGCGCTGGCCGTTCGACGGCGACTACGTCGGACTGGACGTCGACCCGGGTCCGGAAGGTACCCCCGGCCAGGTCATAAACTTCGGCCGTGACCAGGAGAACAAGTTCGTCATCGCGGACAACTTCGCGGTCCTGTTGGCCTGGATCGTGCAGGAGGCGAAGGCTGGCCGGGTGAAGTTCATCGACGGTGACGAGCCCGAACTCGAGCATGAGGACGGGATCCTGGTCAACGCTCTGGAGGAGGCGAGCGGCACGGAGTTCGACTGAGGGTCACGTCCCACCTGAGGGTGTCCTTGCCGAGAATCTCATCCGCCCTGGTGGCGTCGGTGCGTCGGTCGGTAGAGCCTGGTTCGGCTCGCCTTCCGTTTGCTGGCATACAGCTACCCGAAAATGGTCGGCGTGCTGCTACAACTGGCCTATCTCGGTGTCACGAACGCGTTCGCGATGCTGCGGCTGCTGCCGATGTGTAACCGGGACAAGGACGTCGAGATCCTGACCCTGCGCCACCAGATCGCGGTACTGCAACGCCAACTGGGCGGGCGGAAGCTCGCGTTCGAGATCGCCGACCGGGCGTTGCTGGCCGCCCTGTTGCACCGGCTACCCACAGACGTGCTGCGTCGGATGCGGCTACTGGTGCGTCCTGACACCGTCTTGCGCTGGCACCGCGACCTGATCGCCAGACGGCACGCGGCCAGATCGTGTCCGAAGCACGCCGGTCGGCCCCGCACGCTGTACTCGATTCGCTTGCTGGTTCTGCGTCTGGCACGCGAGAACCGCGGCTGGGGCTACCGCCGGCTGCACGGCGACTCCTCGTGCTCGGCGTCCGGGTGGCCGCCTCAACGGTCTGGCAGATCCTTCACGGTGCCGGCGTTGAACCCGCACCCGACCGCGCGTCCACCACCGGGGCTACTTTCCTGCCCTCCCAGGCCGACGCGCTGCTCGCCTGCGACTTCTTCGAGACCGTCACGCTCAACGGCGCCCGGATGTACGTGCTGGCCGTGATCGAACACGCCAGCCGAGTGGGGAACCTCCAACTCGACCGGACCGACCTCCGTGAGCACGGTCTTGGTCCGCACGCCGTTGCGGGAGTTGCCGCCGTTGTTGCCGGCCGGGTCACCCTTGTCATAGCCGAGATGGTCGGTGATCTCACCTTCCAGAGCGGCTTCCAGGACCCGCTTGGTCAACTGCTGCAGCAGCCCACCGTCCCCGGTCCACTGCAGACCACTGGCCCGGGCCTGCTCCACCAGCTCGGCGACCAGGTCGCCGTCCACACCACCGGCCGACGGCCGGACAGGTTCACGTCTTGGCACCGCGTCAGTATCAACCGCGGCAATCACATCGGTCATCAGGCGCACTCCCTTGATCAGGGGTTACACCGTTCGTTCGTTTTACAGTCCCTGCACGCCGGGGGCGCAGCTTCTTGCGAGTGATCTCGGCGTGGATCGTGAGGTTGGCACCGGCCCAGTCTGGTCAACGGGAACTCAAGTAGCGGTAGCCTGCGCGAGTGCTTCCTTGACGAGTTCGGCGATGCGAGCCGGGGTCTCGACCAGTGTGAGGTGTCCGGCGCTGGGAATCGTGATCAGGTGCGTACGGGGGCAGTCGTCCAGCAGGCGCCGTTCCTCGTCGGTGATCCCGATGTCGTCGCGGTCGCCGAAGACGACCCAGGCCGTGGCGCCGGATTCGCACAGCCGGGGCGCGAGCGAGCCGTGCCGGTCGAGGTAGGGGAAGTAACCGCGCAGGCTGTCCCGGATCGGCCGGGGCTCGTTCTTGGCGAACTCGGCGACCAGCGCGTCCCGGCGATGGGCGGGGATGCTGTTCTTCATGGCCGGGCCGATGATCTTTAGGACGAGCCGGTAGGGCAGCAGGCCCAGAACCCGGCCGAGTTGGAAGAGGACGCGCGGGACGATCGATTCGTCCTTGCGGCTGAGTGACGGCGCCAGCAGCACCAGCGGCCCACCGAATTCGCCGGAGCCGGCCATTTCGAGTGCGACGTTCGCCCCCATGCTGTGCCCGACCACGACGTGGCAGCCGAAGTCCGTCGCGAGCTTGGACGCCATCGCGGCATAGTTCTCCATGCTGAGGTCCGCGGGATAGGCCGTGCCACCCTGCCCGGGCAGGGTCGCAGCAATCATCCGTACACCGGCCAGCGCGCCCTCCGCCATCAGATCCTGATAGAAAACGTGCGTGCACAGGCCCCCCGGAAGCAGGAGTACCGACTGCTCGGCGTTCGCCGGTCCGCTGACCCGGAAGTCCCAGCCATCGTGTTCGAGGAGTGGCGCGTGCGGTTCGATGGTTGCCATGACAACGACGCTAGGCGCTTGTCTGCCTGGGCGAATGAGGCGTTTACCTCATTGTTCGGTCTCGTAACCGCCCACGAGGCCGTGCCGCGTCGCGAACAGCGTCGCCGACGCCCGGCTGGAGACGCCGAGCTTCGTGTAGATGTGCTCGATGTGATTGGCGACCGTCTTCGGCGTCACCGACAGCCGCTGCCCGATCTGCTTCGCGGACTGCCCACGGGTCAGCAACCCGAGGACCTCGACCTCCCGTGAAGTGAGCCCGGCCGGCCACACCCGTCCCGCCGGTGCTCGCTGCCCGGCCGCGCGCAGCACGGCGTTGACCGCGTCGCCGTCCAGCCGCCCCGCCTTCGCCTCGGCCAGCAGGGCGCGGGTCGCCTGATCGGTGGCGAGCGGGGGGCGGTGCGGACGCGGCTCGGTCATCGCGTGATACACGTCCGCGGCCGCCAGCAGGCGATCCGACGGCGTCAGCGATACCGCGGTCAGCCCGCGTGGGTACCCCGAACCGTCGAGGCGCTCATGGTGACGGGCCGCGATCTCCCGGCTCGGGCCGAGCGCGTCCACCCGGGCCAGCATCCGGTCGGTCAGGTAGGGGTGTAGGCGCACCCGCTCGAACTCGGCCTCCCGCAACGGACCCGGCTTGTCCCAGATCGCATTGGAGATGCCTAGGCGGCCCAGGTCGTGGACGAGTCCGGCCCGGCGCAGCGTGGACACTTCGTCCGCGGGCAGCCCCGCAAGGCGGGCCGCGGCGGCCACCAGGTTCGCCACGCCCCGCGAATGCCCCGCCAGGAACGGTGACTTTAGATCGACGAGGTCGGCCATGCCTTCCAGCACCGCGTCGAGATCCGCGCCGCCGACCCGCCGGGACAGGCCCGGCTCGGCGTCCAGGATCGCGTCCCAGGCTGAGGCCTCGTCGAGCCCGTCGAGGACCTGGTCCGAATGCGAGCTGAACAAGTCCACGATGGACGGATCAAACTCCGTACCCCGATGCCTACCCGCGATCTCCTGCGCCGCGTCGGCCCCGTGGCGGCGGGCGAAGACCTCGATCGGGGCGGCCAGCTGCACCAATCGGGCCGGCAGGCCGATCTGCTCGCCGGCGAGGTGCCGCGGCTGCCCCTTGCCGTCCCACTGCTCGTACGCCTGCCGGATCGCAGATGAGACCGCCCCGTCGAGGCCGATCTGCTCGGCGAACTGCGCACCGAGAGTGGCGTGCGTGGTGAGGAACGAAACCACCTGCTTCTGCCCGGTTGTCGGCAGAGTAGCCAGGCGCCGTACCCGCTGCAGCCCCGTGCCGTGACCGCTGACTCGCCGAGCCAGGAACGACGCGATCTGCGCCGTGTTCATGGCGAGCATCTCGAACGCGTCACCCTTGAAGGTGATGTCGTCGCCGAACCAGGCCGTCTGCTCGGCCGCGTCCGCGTGGCAATAGACGTTCATCATCAGACCGACGTAGAAGGTCGCCTCCCGGTCCCGCTCGCCAGCGCCCGCCAGATCGGCCAGGCGCAACGCCACGACCGTCTGACGCATACAGTGCGCCAGCGGCTGACCGAGCCCGAGGTCGGCAGCGTACGACAGAGTCGCCACCAGCTCCGCGACCCGCACCGTGCCCGGCTCGACCCGTTCGGTCACCTTCGGAGTTTAGGCCCCAAGTAAACGAGGTTGGGGTCCTGACTTCTAATTCGCCGCGCCGACGACGTCACCCGCCGGGCTGCCGGCTGCCTCTGCATCGTCTGAGCCGTGGTAGGTCCCGGTCACGGTTACCCACTGGTCGCCGTGCGGCGAGTAGGAATGCCCGCGCCGCACGGCCGGGGTCACCCCGGCGGTCACCAGACGCACTGCGATGGGTACCGACGCGCAGCCGGGCAGGGCCGCGCCCGCGGTCGCCGCGACGGGCAGGGCGAACACCGCGACGCCGGGGCAACCAGCGCGCGATCGCGCCAGGCGGAACGAACGTGGCGGTGGCGTACCCGGACTCCGATCACCATGCCACGGCCGGTGGTGGGAACCGCAGCCAGTCGCCGCAGGTGGTGGGTATGGCCCCGCTTTGTCAAACAATCGCAATTGGGGCAGGGGGCCGCTGTCGGACGCATCCGGTCCGCCCGCCGTTTGTCGATTCGGTTGGCGCCAACAGATGTGGCGGCTGGTACAGAGCGGGTCTACGACGTCGTTGGTTCCGGTGTTGTCCAGCCTGTCGACCATTCTCGTTCGGGTACCTCGCCGGCGGCTCTGGCGAATGCTTGTAGGGCGGCGACCGTTGCGGCGTAGTCGGTTGGCGGGATGCTGGCGACGGTAGCGGTGAGTTGCTCGCGTCTGCGTTGGGTGACCTGTTCGACGAGTGCACGCCCGGCGGGGGTGAGGGTGAGGCGGACGACGCGCCGGTCGGTCGTGCTGCGGGAACGACGGGCGAGGTTCTTGCGGGCCAGTCGGTCGCACATGCGGGTGCCGGTGGACGGGTTGACACCGAGTTCGGCGGCAATGTCGGCGATGCGTTGCGGGCCGCGGGTGGCGAGGATGACCAGGGTCCGGTATTGGGGCAGGGTGACGTCGGCGTCGTGGTCGGCCAGGGACCGGGCGGCCATCGCGACGAGGGCGCGGCTGGCGGACAGTAGTGCGTCCAAGACGTCGTCGCGGGTGGTCACCGTAGCTGGGGGAGGTTGGTGCATCTTGCAATTGTTGCAGGGTGCACGGCAGTCGGAAGGCATCGCGAGGGTCACCCGGGACGGCCGAGCTCAGTGCAGGTCCCGGCGGGCCAGCCGGGGCAGCGAGATGGCCACGAGTGCGGCGGCGACGGCCAGGGGTAGAACCCAGGTGTGCCAGGTCAGGCCGTGGCGTAGCGGGTCGTCGGCCAGTAGCCAGTGCCACGGGTTCACGCTGCGCAGTGGACGCAGTGGGGGGACCTGTTGACTGAGTCCTTCAATGACGTATCCGGTGACCGCCAAGCGCGGAGGCGGTGCCGATGGCGGCGGCGCGGTGCCCGCTGGCCGCGCCGACGGCGAACGCCACCGTGGCGAAGGTCAGCGCGGTCAGGGTCGCGGCCAGGGTGGCGGCGATCAGGTGCCCGTTGGTGAGGCCTTTATTGAGTTTGGTGGAGGGTGCCAGGGCGATCAGCGGAAGCACTGCGAGCGTGGCTAGCACGCTGAGCGACGCGGTGAGTGCGGCCAGCCTGGCCAGGGCGACGCGGGTGCGGCTGATCGGGTTGGTCACGAGCAGTTCGAAGGTGCCGGCGGCTTCGTCGCCGGCCACGCTCCAGGCTGCCATCGCAGTGGCGAAGATCAGCAGCATGATGGGTAGCAGGTTGGCGAAGTACTGGCTGTTGAGGTACCCGGCCGGGGAGGAGAGAACGTTGCCGTCGCCGAGTCCCAGCAGGCTCTCGACCCCGGGGGGCAGGTTGGCGAAGGTCTTGTCGAGTTCGCTGTTGCCACGCACGGTGGGGTAGGCCAGTGCCAGCAGCGTGGCGAGGGCGGCGATGCCGATGCTCCACCACAGCAGGCTGGCTCGGCGTCGGCGTATCGCCTGCCAGGCGACGCTACCCATGGTCACTCCTCCTTCGTGGTGGTGCGGTGTGCTCGTAGAGCGCGATGAACAGGTCTTCGAGGTCGTCGCCGGCGGGGTTGACGCGCAGCAGGGTCGCGTCGGCGGTTGCGGCGTGCAGGGCCGGCCCGACCGGGCCGTCGATGGTCAGGGTGGCCAGGCGCCCGTCCACCTCGACATGGACGACCCCGGCCACCCCGGCGAACAGTTCCGCGGCGACAGGGTCGGCGAAACGCAACTCCAGTCGGCGGCGGGCGCGGTCGAGCAGGGTGTCGACCGTGGACTCGGTGACCAGCCTCCCGTCCCGGATGATCGCGACCCGGTCGGCGATTCGTTCCACCTCCGGTAACACGTGCGAGGACAACAGGACGGCCGCGCCGCGTGCGGCGGCGTGCCGCACCAGGCCGAGGAACTCGCGCTGCACCAGGGGGTCCAGGCCGGTGGTGGGTTCGTCGAGGATCAGCACGTCCGGGTCGTGCTGCAGGGCTTGCACGATGCCGACCTTCTGCCGGTTGCCCTTTGACAGCGTGCCGAACGGGCGCGACGGGTCCAGCCCGAGCCGGGCGACCAGTTCCTCGACACGCCTGCTGTTCAGGCCGCCGCGCAGTCGTCCGTACCAGGCGAACAGTTGGGCGCCGGTCATGGTCGGGTCGACGCGCAGGTCGCCCGGCAGGTAGCCGACCCGGCGGCGCAGCCGCAGGTCGCGGGTCAGCGCCCCGCCGAGCACGGTGGCGGTACCGCTGGTGGGGCGCAGTGCGCCGGTGAGCATCCGCATGGTGGTGGTCTTTCCCGCCCCGTTGGGGCCCAGAAAACCGACCACGGTCCCGGGGTCTACTCGCAGGTCCAGATCCTGCACGGCCCGTACGGAGCCGAAGCGCTTACTGACCGCGTCACAGACGATCGCCGCCGCACTCATGTTCCCTCCCCGGATCGCCGAGGTCCGGTCCCATGCTACCAAGAAGCTTGCAGTATGCAAACATCGCTGTATGCACTCTTGTGCTCGCGCCGGGGCGGCCGGGCAGTCGTGTCGCCGTCGCCCGGTCGGGCAACCGAAGGATGACGCGGTCAGGCAGATCGTCCCCGCCGGCCTGGCGTCGGTTTCTGGTTGAGTGCGCATGGGCACGGCGGGCCGGGCGCGGTGGGTGGCCGGCGCAGGCGGGGCGCTGGTGGCGCCCGTCAGGATCGGGGTCGTCGTCCCATGCTTGGTCGGTGGCCAGGGCCCACAGTGCCGACCGACTCCGCGCGGTGGCGGTGACAGCGGGCAGGCTTCGGCTGTAGTGGTCGCATACGAGGGCGTAGGTCTGTGGATCGGTCAGCGGTAGTAGCCGCTACGGCGGTCCCGGTCGGGGTAGGTCGCGACAGCCGGTTTGCCGGCCTGGCGGCTGGCATGGATGACGGTCGCGGTCCCGCGGTAGGCGTCGACCTCGACGACGATCACGGCGCGGGCGTCGCGCAGGACGCACAGCCACCGGTGGGACACCTGCACGGCGTGTACGGCCAGGCGCGGGGTGCTGGCCGGGCAGTGCGAGTCGGGCGAGTTCGACGACGGACGACCTGTCCGCGCAGGCCGGGTCCGGCGCACCCATGGCGCGCCGAGCAGGCTGAGCAGTTGCGGATTCGTTGCCGCGGGCGGGCTGGTCGGGCGGCCGGCGCCCGGGTTCACCGTTCGGCTCCGGCCAGCAGGCTGCTGCGCTCCCGTCGGGTGACGGTGGCGACGGCGGTCGAGGAAGGTGTCGGCCCAGGCGTGTACATCGCGTAGCTCCAGCCGCTGCCGCATGGCGGCCATCTGCGGGCTGGTCGTACGCGCCTGGGACGCGGTGAGCAGGATCGTGGTCTTGACGGCGTCGATGTCGTGCGGGTTGACGACGTCGGCCTCGGGGAGGTCGGTGGCGGCGCCGGTGAATTCGGAGACCACCAGCCGGCCGGTGTCGGCGGTCCGGGTGGCGACGAACTCCTTGGCGGCCAGTACCGGGCCGTGGTGCAGCGGGGTGGCGATCATGACGTCGGCCGCGAGGTAGACGGCGATCAGTTCGGCCGGGGCCAGTTCACGGCGTAGGTAGTGCACGACGGGGCGGCCGAGGCGGGCGTACGCGCCGTTGATCTGGCCGACTTGCCGGTCGATGCGGTCGTGGTCGGCCAGTGGGTCCATGTTCTGCTCGTCGCCGGAGGCGGCGACGTGGATCAGTACCGTGCGGCGCGGGTCGAGCCGGCCTTCGTCCAGCAGTTGGGCGTAGGCGTCCAGGCGCCGGCCCACTCCGTCGGCGGGGTCCGGGGAGCCGATGGACAGCAGTACCAGGGACGGTTCGCCGAGCGCGGCGCGCATCTGGGCGGCCTGCTGGCGCACGGCCTGTGTCGCTGGCGAGGGACTGGATCGGTGGCTACGTCGACGGCGGCCGGCAGTACCCGGGTGGTGACGTGTCGGCCGCCGACCTGGACGGTCTGCCCGTCGTGCCGGTGGCCACCCAGTTCGGCTGCCACGTCGAGGAAGTTGGCGGCGGACCGGGCGTGCCCGAAGCCGATCACGTCCGCGCCGAGTAGGCCGGCGAGCACCTGGCTGCGCATCGGTTGGCGCAGAAACCGTTCCGCCGGCGGGAATGGGGAGTGCAGGAACATGCCGACCTGGAGATCCGGCCGGTGGACCCGTGAGCTCGACCGGGTACCAGTTGCAGGTGGTAGTCGTTCACCCAGACCGCCGCGCCCGGTGCGGCCAGCTCGCGGCTGCCAGGGCGACCCGGGCGTTGACGTCGCAGTAGGCCGCTCCGCCACTGTGGCCGGAACTGCGGCTGTTGGCCGCCGTCGAGGTAGAGCGGGGCGAGGCTGCTCTGGCAGTGGCCGTGGTAGTAGTCGGCGACCTGGCCGGGGAACAGGGGTACGGGCTGCAACCAGACGCGGTCCAGTCGCTGCGGGCGGGCCGGCACCGTCGGCCTGGCAGCCGACCCAGGCGGCCCCGCGGTCGCGGGCGACGGCGCGCAGCGCGGCGCTGGCGCTGCCGGCAGGCGTCGTCCAGCCGGTGGTGTACCCGGTGACCGGCAGCCAGTTGCTGGCCAGCACCAGGTCGTGGGCTCCGCTCGGCGTGCTCATCGGGTCTCCTGTCGGGCGGTCGAAGCCCGGCGCCGGGTCGGCGCGGTGGCGACAGCTCGCGGTTGTGGGTCGCCGATCCGGGCCGGTGACGTGGAGTACGGCGTCGGCGTGGGTCAGTTCCAGGTTGCGGCGCAGGCCAGCCGACGGGGAGCGCAGCGTCAGCAGCCCGCCGTCCAGCCGGGTACGGCGGTGTAGTTGCAGCAGGAACCCGATCGCGGCGGCGTCCAGCCGCGGGCAGCGGGCGAGGTCGATGACCAGCTCCGCCGGGTGCAACTCCAGCGCCTCGGCCACGGTGCCCTGAAGTCGCCCGAGCGTCGGGAACTCCAGCGCCTCGTCAACGATCACCTCGACAACCGGTACCCGGCTATAACCAGACGAATTGGGCATCTGTCCCACCTCCTCTCGTGTGCCTTTCCGGAGGTTGTCGGCGGCGGCATGACGGCGACCGCCCGGCGTTATGACGGTTGGATGACAAAGCTGCCGAGCAGGTCACGCCGGCTGCGCGGCTGGTTGGCGGGCGAGATACCGGTCGGTCATGATGGCGCGGTGGCATCGGTGCTGGTGATCGAGGATGACGACCGCATCCGGCAGGCACTCGTGCTGGCGCTGGAGGACGAGGGGTACGCCGTGCACGGCGTTGCCAGTGCCGAGGAGGGACTGGCGCGGCAGCGGGCGCACCCGGCCGACACTGTCCTGGTTGACCTGATGCTGCCCGGTCTGGACGGGTTTGACTGTATCAGGGAGCTGCGCCGCGACGACGACGTGCCCATCGTCGTGGTCAGCGCCCGCAGCGACACCCACGACGTCGTCGCAGGGCTGGAGGCCGGCGCCGACGACTACCTGGTCAAACCGGTGGCGATCAAGGAACTCTCCGCGCGGCTGCGGGCGCTGCGCCGCCGCGGCCGCTCCGCCGACCAGCGCGCCCACCACCGTCATCGGCGACCTGGAGATCCGACCACTCGCCGGCGAAGTGGCCAAACGTGACCAACTGGTCGCCCTGACCCGTACCGAGTTCCGGCTGCTGTGCGAACTCGCCGAACACACCGGCATGGTGCTGTCGCGCCAACAGTTGCTGGAGCGGGTGTGGGAGTACGAGTTCGGTGACGAACGCCTGGTCGACGTCCACGTACGCCGCCTCCGCGCCAAGATCGAGGACGAGCCGGCCACCCCGCGGCACCTGGTCACCGTGCGCGGCCTGGGCTACAAGCTGCAGCGATGAGACGTGCCGGACTGCGTACCCGCATCACCGCCAGCTTCGCCGCCGGCGCGCTGGCCATCTCGGCCTGTGTCGCGTTTGTCTCCTACGACCTGACCCGACGTACCCTGCTCGCCGGCCGGGAACGCTCCGCGATCCGGTCGGCGGTGTTCGACGCCAACATCACCCGCAACGGCCTGGCCACCGACGACCCCGACGTCATCGACGTGCTGCGGTCCCTGGACACCGGGGCCAACCGGCGTGCCGTGATCTACCGGGCCGGGCGCTGGTACGCGCTGCGGGCCGACACCGGGATCACCGCCGCGATACCCACCGCGCTGCAGGACCTCGTCCGCGACGGACAACCGGCCGTTCAGCGGGTCCATACCGACAGCGGCGTCGCCCTGGTCATCGGCGTACCGCTGCCGGACGGACACCCAGTTCTACGTCGTTGACCTGTTCATCGAACTCGACCACACCCTGCGCGTGCTGTCGCTGATCCTGGCGCTGGTCGCCGCTGGCACCACCGCCGCCGGGGCGGCGCTGGGCGGGTACGCCTCCCGCCGGGTACTGCGCCCGCTCACCGTGGTCGCCGACGCCGCCCGACACATCAGCGACGGCGATCTCACCGCCCGCCTCGACACCGCGACCGGCCCCGAATTGGAACGGCTCACCGACTCGTTCAACACCATGGTCGACCAACTCGCCCGGCGACTAGAGCGTGACCGGCGCTTCGCCGCCGACGTCAGCCACGAACTACGCTCGCCGCTGCAGACCCTCGCCGCAGCAGCGGCCGTACTCGAACGGCGCCGCGACCAGCTCGACCAGCGCACCGGCAGCGCGGTCGACCTGATCACCGCCGAGATCAGCCGGTTCGAGGACCTCGTCAGCGACCTGCTGGAACTGGCCCGCAGCGACCAGCCCGCCGAACTCGCGCCAGTGGACATGGCCGCGCCTCGCCCGTCGGGTCTGCCAGAGCACGCGGCGTATCCGCGGGCATCGTGCAGCCGACGCCCGGGACGAATCCCGCCGTGGCTGGTGGACCGTCGCCGCTTCGAGCAGATCCTGGCCAACCTGCTCGACAACGCCCACCGACACGGCGGCGGCGCCGTCGCCGTACGGGTGGCGACCAGCGACGGCCAGCACACCCTGGATGTCGACGACGAGGGTCCCGGTGTCGCGCCCGAGGACCGTAGCGTGATCTTCGACCGGTTTGTTCGCGGCCGTGGCGCGAACGCCCGTGGCGCGCGCCGACGGCACGGGACTCGGGCTCGCGCTGGTCGCGCAGCACGTCGCCAGTCACGGCGGCCGGGTGTTCGTCACCGACCGGCCCGGCGGCGGCGCCCGGTTCACCGTCACAGATTCCTCGCCGTCCGCCCACCACCGCACCCGGCCGACGAGGCGACGGCGCGATCAGCGATCACCCGCGCCCGGACAGCGATCTGGTCACCGAGCTCCCCGGACGAGGACCTGTGAACCGCCAAGCCATCCCGCGGGCGTTCGTCCGGTTGTCGGCTGCTGGCGTGGTATGCCTCGACGACGAGTGCGTGCGGGGTGCCCACGGAGAGCCGTCCCCGGCCGATAGCGATCACACCCGTACCGACCCCGTCCGCGCAAGGCCGGTGCCACTACCGCGGCGCCTGGCACCGAGCACACCACCGAACAGCTGTACCTCATCCGGGATGGCCTGCTCGCCCCGGTGATCCGTGACGTCGCTGCCCAGCCAACCGTCTCGACACTCCTCGCCGACCTGCTGGCCGGTCCGACCGAAGCGGAGCCGGCCGCACGGCCTGACCAGCGCACTGCTGGGCACCAACGTCATCGGCGAGGTCCGACTGATGGGCGGCGTGGCCACGGTGGAACTCATCGCCAGCCCCGAGGATCCGACCCGCAACGACGAGGTCCTGGCCTACGGGCAACTCGTGTGCACGCTCACCACCCTGCCCGACGTCACGGGTGTCGTGTTCACCCGCGACGGCAACCGCATCGGCATACCCCGCGGTGACGGCTCCCTCGCCCAGGCGCCCGCTCACCGCCACCGACTACGCCACCCTGATCTCCAGTCCCCAGCTCTCCGACTCGCTGAACCTCCGTCGTCGGCAGCCCTCAACCCGCTAACGAACCTCGTCGACCGTCACGACAGCAGCGGCAACACTGATCCACCACCCACCGCGCGGGGCCACGCGCCCGCTCTGGCGGGTTCGGATCGACCTGGCCGCCGCTCGTCACGTAACTGTCACGCTTCCGCGGGCGGGCTGCCATGCCGGGTACCCATGGTTCGAGGAGGTGATCTACGGACTGCCGACTGCGCACGCCCCGTAACAGCAAGCGCGGCGACTGCAGGATTGGAAGGAGCCGTCCGCCATGCGCGTGTCATCGCCCGAAAGCCCGCAGGTCCTCATCCTCGTCTGTGACGGATGCGGGCAGCGCACTACCCGGACCCGATCGCCTCGCCAACGCCTGGCCGGCGGTATGGCAGGCGGCCGTCGCAGCGGGCTGGACCGGCCGTGCCGCACCAGACGGCCCGCACCACTGCCCCGCCTGTGCCGTCGAGCAGACTGCGCAGTCCTGGCTGCGGTCGCCGACATCGACCCACACGACCGCAGCCTCCAAGCTCCGAGCGGACGTGAACGATCGGCAGCCGGCGGCCGCTGTCGTCGAACTTGAGGGCGACCTCGACGCCTGCGCAGCGGCACGACTTGCGGCGAGCGCTCGCGACAGCAGCCAACGATCGCAGCGACGTCGTGCTGGACATGCAGGCGGTGCACCTCATCGACTCGGTGGGCCTGGGCGTACTGGTGCGCTGCCACCAGGAACTGCGCGCCCGGCAGGGTCGGCTCTGCCTGGCCGCGCCTTCCCGCTTCGTCCGAACCGTGCTACACACGATGCGTCTCGACCCCGTATTTCCGGTCTTCGACCACACCCCTGCGGCACTGCACTGGTTGACCGCTCCGGCTCGCGGCGGCTGACAGCCCGGCGCCGGATCGGTCAGGAAAGGCGTCCAACGGTGATATCGGCGGCACTGTGGGCGACCCTGGGGCTGGTGCTGCTCACCCTCGCCGCTGACCAGCTCGTGCTGGGCGCCGGACGGGTCGCCTCCCGGCTGCGGGTGGCGCCGGTCATCGTCGGCGTCGTCGTGATCGGCCTCGGTACGAGCACCCCCGAGTTCCTGGTGTCCGGAGTCGCCGCGGCGCGCGGCAACAGCGGTCTGGCAACAGGCAACCTCGTCGGCTCCAACATCATCAATCTGACCCTGATCCTGGGGACGGCGGCGCTGATCCGTCCCGTCCTCGTGACAGCCCGGGTACTGCGGCGCGAGGCCCCGGTCACCCTGGCCGCCATGGGCCTGCTCGCCATCGCCGCCGCCAGTCGGGATCACCAGGTCGCCGGGCATCCTGCTGGCCGTCGCGACGGGGACGGCGCTGACGCTGCTGGTCGTACTGGCCCGCAACCAACCCGTCGACCCGATCGGTCCTGAGACCACCGACTACCTCCACGAGAACCGACCACGGCACCGGTTCGCGGTGGAACTGGCCCGCACCGCCCTGGCCCTGGCCGGAGTACTTATCGGCGCCCAGCTACTGGTCTCCGGCGCGACCTCAATCGCCGTCCGGATGGGTGCCCCACAGGTGGTGATCGGGTTCACCCTGGTTGCGCTGGGCACCTCGTTGCCGGAGTTGGTCACCGCCGTCCAGGCCCAACGGCGTGGCGAGGCAGACCTGCTGATCGGGCAACCTGCTGGGCAGCAACCTGTTCAACAGCCTCGCCGGTGGAGCCGTGATCGGACTCGCCGCTCCCCAACCGTTGAGTCCGATTAGCCCGCCGCTGCTCGCCGCGATGCTCGGTGTGGGACTCATCGCGTGGTGCCTGCTACTTCGTGACCGGCGACTCAACCGCGCCGAAGGCGCCATCTTGATCATCCTCTATGTGCTGACACTTCCCCTGCTCGCCTGAGTTCGTCCGGGTCGTTCGGTGAACTGCCCGAGAAGGACTGGTGGCTGGGTCGGGCAGAACCGGGCCCGATGTAGAGCCCAACCGTGCCACCCCCGCACTCGGGGTTGAACGCCGCTGCTTCGCCTACCCGCTGTGGTCCGCGCGACGCCACCACCCGGCAGTTGCGCCGACACCGGCGGCACCGACCACAACGACGCCCAGCACGCCCAGCAAGCCCGGCCGGGACTGGTCGGTTCCTGCGGTGCCGCTGTAGAGAGCCGGCACCGACCACGGGAAGTACTGGCCGTAGCCGAGCAGGGCGATGATCTGCGCGGTGAACACGGCGGCGAACATGACCCCGACCGCGGCCAGGTACCCACGTCCGACACTGGCGGCCAGCCCGAAAGGGGCAACCAGCAGCACGGTCATCGCCGCGGTGGCCAGCAGCACACCCAGTCCGTGCACAGCGGTGCCGGCCGACCAACCCGGCAGGCCCAGCACGGCGCCGATGCCCAGGCCCAGCAGGTAGGTGTAGCCGGCCAGCAGCAGGCACCACACTCCGGTCACCACGAACTTGGCGGCAACCACAGTGGTGCGCGCGGTCGGGAGCGCCAGCAGGTCTTTGACCGTATGGTCGCTGAACTCCCTGCCGAACACCCAGATCACAATCACACCGAAGATCAACGTGCCGCCGACGGCGACGGTCTGCGAGAGGAACCCGAGATAGGTGGGCCAGTCCGCGGTACCGCCGGCGAGTTGGGCCTTGGCGCCGAGCAGCCCCAACGCCCGGGCGCGCGCCGGGTCAGCCAGGATGAACATGAACAACCCGCCGACCCCGGCAGCGATCGTGAACGCCAGGACACTGAGCCAGGGCAGCCGGGACCTGCGCAGCTTGACCAGCTCGGCCCAGCACGCCTCACGCATCGCCCTCCCCCTCGGGGTACGACGCGGCACCGACCAGACGCAGGAAGTAGCTCTCCAGGTCCTCCCGTTGCACCACCAGCCTGGTCGGCGGACAACCCGCGCCGACCAGGATCGTTGCCACGTCGTCGGGTCGCTGGACCGCCCGCTCGTCACGAACCACCAGGCTGCCCTGGCTGGTCGGTTCGGCCGGATATCCGGCAGCCTGAAGCGCAGCCCGTGCGGCGGCCGGGTCGCGCGCCGATACCGCCAGCTGGTGCGACATCAGGCGGGTCAGATCATCGGTGCCGATCTCCTGCAACAGCCGGCCCTCGTGGATGATGCCGATGCGGGTGGCCAGCCGGGCCACCTCAGCCAGGATGTGGCTGGACAGGAAGACCGTGGTTGCGCGGGTTTCGGCCAGCTCGCGCAGCAGCCGGCGGATCTCGACGACACCGGCCGGGTCGAGGCCGTTGGCCGGCTCGTCGAGGATCAGCAGCTCCGGACGGTGGATCAGGGCCTTGGCCAGGCCGAGGCGTTGAGCATTGCCCAGCGACAATGTGCGTACCCGCCGGTCGGCGTAGGGCGTCAGCCGCAACTGTTCCATCACCTCGTCGACCGCCCGCCAGTCGTCGATCTTGCGCAGCCGGCGTACCAGGTGCAAGTTCTCCCGCACGGTCAGCTCCGGGTAGGCCGCCGGCGTCTCCACCAGGTAGCCGACCCGCGACCACAGCGCCCCCTGCTCCGGGCGTACCGGCGTGTCCAGCAGCGCCACGGACCCTCCGGTAGGGCGGATCATGCCGAGCAGCATCCGGATCGTGGTCGTCTTCCCCGCGCCGTTCAACCCGAGCAGGGCATAGATCTCACCCGCGCCGACCCGCAGATCGACGCCGTCCACCGCAGTCACCGCGCCGTAGCGCTTGGACAGCCCGACCGCCGCAACCACTGCCACCTGACAGCCCCCTCCCGCCGGCCCGGCGGGCTGACCCGGACGCCGACAGCGTCATCATCCCATCCACCTGGTTATATGCCGTCGGTCGGCGGCGGCGAACACCAGTCGCGATCCTGCGGCTCCGACGCCAGGCAGCCGTCAACCTCGCCAGTGACAGACGGCCCCGCATCGGGATCGCGCCGGGGGCCGGAGTTTGCGTCAACGGATAGGGTGGACAGCGGTGTGCCGGGAAGACTGGTCGGCGATTCGTCGGCCCGTGCGATCCCGGAGGTCACCATGTCCCCATACCTTCCCGCTGCCCGCATCCCTGTCGCGGAGGCCGGCGGTGCATGACGTCGCAGGCTTCGGCCTGGCCATCGCAGTCGTCGCCGGAGCCGGACTGTTGGCCGTGCTGTCCAATCGGCTCAGCCAGCGGCTGCGGATCCCGGCCCCGGCAATCTTCCTCCTCGCCGCCGCGATCGCGTCCGATCTCCTACCCTCCCTCGGCCACGTCCCCATCGTCACGGTCCAGCGGGTCGTCACCGTTGCCCTGATCATGCTGCTGTTCGACGGCGGCATGCACATCGGCTGGCACCGCTTCCGTACCGCCGCCGCACCGGTGGCCTGGATCGGAGTAGTGGGCACCTTCGCCACCACCGCCGGCATAGCGGTACTGGCCCACCTGCTGTTCGGCTTCGACTGGCTGCCCGCGCTGCTGCTCGGCGCGGCGCTGGCGCCCACCGACCCGGCCGTGGTGTTCTCGGTCCTCGGCCGCCGGGAAATCTCCGGACGCACCGGCACCATCCTGGAAGGCGAATCCGGCGCCAACGATCCGGTCGGCATCGCCGTGATGGCCAGCATCCTGACGATCGGCACCACCAGCGGCTGGCACGCCCTCGGCAACGGGTTCGCCGAATTCGGCCTCGAAATGGTCGTCGGCGCCGCGATCGGCGTCCTGGGCGGATACGCCCTCGGCCAGTTCATGCGACGGGTCCCACTGCCCAGCGGAGCCCTCTACCCGCTGAGCACCCTCGCCGCGGCCGGCGTCATCTACGGAACGGCCACCCTCGCCCACGGCTCCGGCTTCCTGGCCGTATTCATCGCCGGCATCCTCGTCGGCGATCTACGCGCCCCCTACAAGGCCGAAATCGAACGGTTCCACTCCTCCCTGGCGAACCTGGCCGAGATCGTCGCCTTCACCATGCTCGGCCTCACCGTCTCCCTGCACCGGCTGGCCAGCAGCGACGCCTGGCTCATCGGCCTCGGACTGGCCCTGCTGCTAACCCTGGCAATCCGACCCGCAGTGGTCGGGCTACTCCTGCTACCGGCCAAATTGCGCGTCGGCGAACGGCTGTTCGTCATGTGGTCCGGACTCAAAGGCGCCGTACCGATCCTGCTCGGCACCTACATCCTCACCGCCGACATCACCGGCACCACACGAATGTACGACGTCATCGTCGTCGTGGTCGCGTTCTCCGTCGTCGCCCAGGGCAGCCTGGTGCCGTTCATCGCCCACCGCACCGGCGTCCCGATGCGTACCGTCGAACCCGAACCATGGTCGCTGGGCGTACGGTTCCGCCAAGAACCCGCCGGCATGCACCGCTACCTCATCGCCGCCGCAACGCCGGCAGACGGCTGCACCCTGGCCGACCTCGCGCTCAGCGAGAACGCCTGGATCAGTTTCATCAGCCGCCACGGAGCACTCCTACCGATCCACCGCGACACCATCCTGCACGCCGGCGACGAGGTCGTCGTCCTGGCCGACCCCACCGTCCAACGCGACCTGGAACCGCTGTTCGCCGCCCCACCAGACCCAACCACTCCGCCCCCGCCAGCCACCGACACAGCGAATGACCGATCAAGCCTGAGCGCACCCAACACCGGCAAGTGAACGAGTGCGTGGACCACCCTGGAACGAACCACCCCAACGCGCCGAAGCGTTCCGCCGGCGACGGTTACCCGCAGACAGCGTCCACGCCGGATTCCGGGCCATCTTCGTCGGCACCCCGCCGGGACAGATCAACGGCTTCGGCTACGGATTCACCACCACCGACCCGTTCCCCGACCACGGCCTCTACCACACCGTCCGGCACATCCTCCCCGACGCCCCAACCCGACTACCCGGCCGGTTTCGAGATCGTCGAACTGGCGCTGGCACCAAGCATCCAACGCGCAGGCATCGGGCGGACCCTGCTGACCCAACTCGTCAACCACCACCCCGCATGGCTCCTCACCGACCCAGCCATCACCCAAGCGGCCAGCTTCTACGACCGACTCGGCTGGGCCCGCCACCGCTCTCACGACAGCCTGCTGCTCTACACCAGCCCCGAAACTCCCCACAGGTCGCCGGAGCATTCCCCAGGGATGTCGCCATCAACCCACCCCTGGCCCACCTGACGGCAGTGAGCCACTACCGCGGCACGACGCCCACACGGTCCGATCGGATCGAGCTCGGGAACGTGTCGCCCGTGGTCACCGAACCGCTTCGTTGAACGGCATTCGATCTTCGGTGCCTCCAGCCCGGTCATGCGTGGTACCGCTGGTGCAGGCGGTCGAAGAACGCGCTGAGCAAGTGCTGTGCGGCATCGTCGTCGACGAGTTCGGCGCCGCCGAAGCGGTATACCTCGTACCCCTTGAGGCGAAGGTCGCGATCTGCGCGCATCATGTCGGCGTACTGGCGGGGTTGGCGCGGCCGTCGTCGTCGGCGTAGGGCTGCTTGCCGACGCCCGATCCCACTGCCGGCGTCGATCTATGGTGGTCCGGCAAGCACGCCCACCACGGCGGGTTTTCGAAATGATAGGCGTACACCTGCCTCGCGGAAGACAGGTGTACGCCCTAAGCCCTGTACGGCCGGAAACGTGGCCGGAATGCAGAGGAAATCTGCCGTGCTGAACCAGTCTAGTTTCCCACTGGGTTCTATTTCCGTTTTCTTCGAATTTCGCTGAAGAAGATGGCAGAAGCGCAGACGGAGAAAGCTAGGGACGAGATTGCCCACCAATGCCGATCGATTGCGAAGTTCAGTCCAGCGGTGACTAGTCCGATCACTGTTGCCAATGCGGCTAGAACCAGCGTGAGCCGCCTATCCACAGTCTACGGCCGTTGCTCCCGCGCTAGCCGCCAAAAATGGCGCGGTCGTAGCAAATCCGAGTACTCCCTCCACGAAGCCAACTCCTGTCGGGGCGGTTGTAACGGCTACGCCTATGGACGTCGCAACGCCGACGATACCGCCGATGTCGCCGACGATGTCGTTTGCACATGCGGAGCGCCTGGCGGCCATCGGCGTCACGTCCGACCTGTTCCCTGTCGCTACCGCCCGCTTTACCGCAGCCCTGCCTTCGCCCAGTTCACTCCTGCGGTGCCGTGCCGGCACGCCGAACAACTCTGCGAGGCCCTCGTCAGCATCCCCAGCCACGAGGGTGTCGGTCCCCGCGATCTCGACCGCATCCAGGCAGCATTGCGAGGATGACCGCGGCGCTCAAGCACGCCACCTCCAGCGTCTTCCTGTTCACCCAGGTCGAGACCCGACGCTGGCGACTGGGCCTCATCCACCACCCCAGACTGCGGCGCTGGATGCTGCCCGGCGGCCACGTCGAAGACCACGAAAACCCCGCCGAGGCCGCACTCCGCGAAGTCGATGAGGAAACCGGACACCATGCCCGCCTGATCAGCCCACCCGGTATCGGGCTGCCACACGCCGGCACCGGCGTGCCCGTCGCCGTCCCGCTGTGGATCGTCGAACAGCAGGTACCGACCGAGACCCGACACCCCCACCCACACATCCACGTCGACCACCTCTACCTCGCCATCACCGCGCAACCGCAACCCGAACGCGCAGCCGAACTGCCCTTCACCTGGTACACCCAGGACACCCTCGACGAGTTGGACATGTTCCCCGACAGCCGCACCAGCGCCCACTTGCTGTTCGCCCACATTGCCGGCTACGCCCAGCACGTCCTCGACCCGCCGCACATTAACCATCACTGATGGCTGGAGCCACCATGCATGACTTGAACGAGCCGTCCGTGCCAGCCGACGACCTGCACGCGATCGCAGCGGCGTTCCTGCTCGGCACCATCGATGAGGTCGCCTACCTGCCGACCGGACTGATGAACCGCAACTGGCGCCTCGGCACCGACCGAGGCGTCTGGGCCCTGAAACAGATCACCGACGTACCCCTGGACACCGCCCGACGCAACCTGCGCACCGTCATCGCGTTGCACGCCAACGGTGTACCCGCCTGCCCGCCCCGGCTCACCCCAGACAACGATCCGGTCCTGCAGATCGACGAGCGCGGCTACTGCCTGCTGCCCTGGATCAACGGCACCCGTACCACCGGACCCGAACTGTCACTGGACCAGGCTCGCGAACTCGGCGCCGCGCTCGGCCGCATCCGTGACGCCCTGCAGCGGTGCGCCCCAACAACCGGCCTACCGACCACCATGAGCCGACCGACCGCTCGCACCGTCCATCCCGACACCGCCCTTGCCGAAGCCAACCGATACCAAGCCGCCGCCCGCGCCGCCAACCGCGGACCCTTCGACGAACAGGTCGTCCAACTCATCGACCACCGCAAGCTCCTCATCGACAAGCACAGCCCCGAACGACCCACCGACGAAGACCCGCACGGCCCTTCGGATGGACCCACGGCGACCTGCAACACCGCAACGTCATCTGGCAGGACGGACACATCGCCGCCGTCATCGACTGGGACCGCATCCGGGTACGCCCCTACGCCGAAGAAGTCGCCCGCACCGCCACCATCCAATTCAGCCACGCCGAGGGCCTCGACCTCGGCCGGGTGGCAGCGTTCGTCACTGGCTACCGCACCATCGTTCCACTCCCCCGCGACGACCTCGCCGATGGCGTTCACCGCCGGGTGACGGTCCGGGATGGCAGCCGACTGCTCCGCGTTTGGTACCTGGTCGCCCGTGTAGTCGAGGTATCGGATGAGCGGTGCGAGGTAGTAGTCCGTATCGATCATGGTGACGACGCGCATCAGGAACAGCCGATCGCTGCGCGTCCGGTAGCCCAGTACCTGACCTGCCGGGAGCCTGGAGACCGCTCGTGCTGGGCGACGCACCTTCTTGCGGGCAGGTTGCGGACCCTCAATTTGTAGCCGTACTCGTTCAAGAGCGGCCGCACGCTGCCGTACAGCCCGGGTACCCAGTTGCGCCCAGTGGGCAAGGTCTTCGACCGCGTCAGGATCGCGAGTGCTCGGTGCGCGGGTGTCGGCATCGAGGCGGCCCAGCTTCGATTGAGTGTGCGCGAGGGCCAGCCACACGATCGGGGCGTTGTCGACGTCATCGAGCGCGCCGGCAGACTATGAGGCCGCCGCACGACTCGAACATATGTTCCACAGGTTTGTCCACAGCCTGTGGATAGTCATGCCCGAGGCACCTGCCGACGCAGCGCGCAGCCGGTTCCGCAGGCCTGGCTGGCCCGGAAACACATCCCGAAGTTCACAGTCCGTAGTCGCTGATCATTCGCGCCATTCGATCATCTTCGTCGACTCGAGTCACTGACCGTCCGGACGCAAACCACGTGCGGCCGCAGTTCCGGCACAGGGCGGCACGCACCGTCGCAAAACAGCCGAGCATCCACGGAGCACCGCCGTCCCGAAATTCGGGATAACGCGAGCACGGCTCACATAAAATCAAGGCCGTCACCGGCGTTTCCGCTGGTGACGGCCTTGATGGCTGGTGCGCCCGAAGGGATTCGAACCCCTAACCTTCTGATCCGGTGCGCCGTGAGGCGCTGTTGTTCGAGTGGAGGTGAAAGACCGCCACCGCCCGGTCTGTCGCAGCAGGTCGACGTAGCTGAGGGCAGCCTGCTCCTGGGTGGTGCCGGGGGTGGGTGGGAGCAGCCCTGACGAAGCCGGGACGTACCAGCACTGCCAGATGGTGCGGGTTCGGCGAGCGAGACGAAGAGGAGTACGCGAGGAACCGGCGTCATAACGTCCCTCAATAGGTTGCCGGCTCGAACCTGGTGGATAGGGGCCGGGGGCGGTGCTTTCCCGCCGTCGTGCGTGTCGGCGGGAAGCTTCCGGGTTGACAGGATCGCCGGCCCGGGAGGCCATGGGGAAGGTCTGCGGCGTACCCATGGCGATGCCGCAGGGGCAAAGTCGGGCTCCTCCTTCGACAAACGAGCAGCAGTGAACACGGGAACCACCTGGTCGCGGCTCCCGGCGCGGTAGGCAGCCAGCCCACTGGCCGGGATAGGTGCATCGACCGCCGAACGGGCCGGTGGGGCGGAGCCGCCGTAGTACTCCGAGCCGGGGAAAGCCCGGCACATGGGGAAGGGCGGCAGCGGTTTCGCGAAGAGATGGAGACTGTAATGCCGCAAGACGCGCCGCCGAATGGCGACGCTCCGCCCGAACGGGCTGTTGGCCCGTATGGGCGGGTAGCGAAGATGCAGGCCAAACTTCACCAATGGGCGGCGGCTGATCCTGGCCGCCGGTTCGATGACCTGTTCAACCTCGTGCACGATCCGGTGACGCTGTGGTTGGCGTTCGACCGGGTCGCGGGCAACCTGGGAGCCCGTTCCCCCGGCGTCGACGGGCTGACCGTCGCGCACGTCGAGGAGACCCTCGGGGTCCCGGGATTCCTGGACGACCTGCGTGCCCAACTGAAGACGGGCACGTTCCGGCCGCTGCCGGTGCGGGAACGCAAGATCCCGAAGCCGGGTGGGTCGGGCAAGGTCCGTCGCCTCGGCATACCGACGGTGGCGGACCGGGTCGTGCAGGCGGCGTTGAAGCTGGTGCTGGAACCGATCTTCGAGGCCGACTTCGAACCGGTCTCCTACGGCTTCCGGCCCAAGCGGCGCGCCCAGGACGCGATTGCCGACATCCACCTCTACGGCACCAACGGGTACCTGTGGGTACTCGACGCGGACATCGAAGCGTGTTTCGACTCGATCGAACACGCCGCGTTGATGGACCGCGTGCGGGCCAGGATCAAGGACAGACGCGTGCTGGCGCTGGTGAAAGCGTTCCTGAAGGCCGGAATCCTCACCGAACTCGGTGAGCGGCAGGACACGCATACCGGCACGCCGCAGGGTGGCATCCTGTCGCCGCTGCTGGCCAACATCGCGCTATCGGTACTCGACGAGCATCTGATGGCGCCATGGAAGTCGGGCGGGACGATGGCCACCAGCGCTCGCCGCAACTACCGGCGCAGCAAGGGGTTGCCGACGTGGCGGATGGTCCGCTACGCCGACGACTTCGTGGTCCTCGTGCACGGCGGCGAGGACCACGTGCAGGCGCTACGCGAGGACGTCGCGAACGTGTTGGCACCACTGGGCCTGCGGCTGTCACCAGCCAAGACCCGAGTGGTGCACATGAGCGACGGGTTCGACTTCCTGGGCTTCCACATCCAGTGGCGGCGCAAGCGAGGATCGAACAAGTGGCACGTGTACACGTTCATCGCCACACGACCGATCCGGTCGCTGAAGGCGAAGATCAGAGCACTGACCCACAGGACATCGCAGCAGGACCTCAGGTACGTGCTGATCAGACTGCACCAGATCATGCACGGCTGGGCCAACTACTTCCGACACGCCGTGGCCAAGCACACCTTCAGCACGCTCGACACATTCACGTGGCGACGGCTGATCAGCATGCTGATGCGACGGCACCACTGGAACTGGACGGCCATCCGCAGACGGTTCACCACACCGACAGGCAGGTGGTTACCGATCAACGCGGACGGGATCGAGTACCGGCCAATAGCGGCAATCCCCATGACCCGCTACCGCTGGCGCGGCACCACGATCCCCAACCCCTGGCCTGCAACCGCCAACGTCTAACGACAGAAACCGTGGAGAGCCCGCTGCGCGGAGACGCGCACGGCGGGTTCGGCGAGCGGCCTGGAGAAACGGACCAGCGGCAACGCCGGCACCGCGCTCCAGGCCGACTCAACTAGACGGATGGTTCTTCCGATCACCGTCGAGGGCTGAGTTTCATCCGTAGCCGAGAGGCGGACGTCTGATGCAAGCAACGAACACAGCGCGGCTTCCTCAGACGTTGCGCTAGTCGGATAGACGCCATGCTTCGCCGGCGCGGCGCTGCTGGTGGCTCTGACCGCCGACCGGTAAACCTACGTCTCCGTTGACGTCCAGGCCGTTGCCGCCCAGCCCGGCGATTTCGTATCGAGACCGTCGGCGCAGACGCACATCCGTGACATACGACGCGTGTGGCTACCAGGGTGCGCGGGTGCCGTCCCAGGACCAGAGGGCTCCGGTGGGGCCGTCGTCGGGCAGCAGCGCGAGGCGGACGGCTCCCGTGGCGGCTTCGGCGGGGTCGCCGCCGACGGTCATGCCGGCGATGAGGTTCGTGCGGCGCAGGCCCGGTGCGAGGGCATTGACCTTGAAGTGGTCGCCGAGGGCCTGGGCCGTGAGAAGCGTGACGGCGTTGACCGCGGTCTTGGAGCTTCGGTAGGCGAGGCCGCCGCCTTGGACGCGCTTCCAGTCGAACTGGGGGTTGGGGCCGCTGTTCCAGGTCAGTGACCCGGTGCCGCTGGAGACGTTGACGATGCGCGGGTGCGCCGAGCGTTGCAGTGCGGGAAGAAAGGCCTGGGTGACGGCGATGAGGCCGAAGACGTTGGTCTCGTAGGCGGTCCGCAGCTGCTCGAGCGTGGTGCCGGCGATGTCGTCGCCGCCGGGGTTCACGCCCGCGTTGTTGACGAGGATGTCGAGCTCGCCGAGCTGCTCCACCGCTGCGGCGATCGAGGGCGGCTGTCGGTGACATCGAGCTGCACGACGCGGCGGCGGGGCCGAGGGCCTGCGCCGCTTGCTGCCCCTTGGCGAGATCGCGCGCGCCGATCCACACGGTCACGCCGCGGTCCAGCAGCTGCCGCGCGATGGCGAATCCGATGCCGCTGTTTCCCCCGGTCACCAGCGCCACCGTGTTCGGCGCCGGCGAGCCGGATCTCCGCGGGAAGTTGTCCATCTCAGTCATGGTCGTTCCAATCTCCAACTCCAACGTTGTGGTTGGAATTTAGCACGCGCCCCTCGTCTCAACTCGAGCTTGGTACTTTCGAGGCATGGCATGGGACACCGAGGGCACGCGGCGCCGGCTCCGCGATGCCGCGCTGGTGGAGTTCGCCGCTCGGGGCTCGACGGCACGACGGTCGGTGCTATCGCCGCTCGGGCCGGAGTGAACAAGGAACGGCTCTACAGCTACTTCGGCGACAAGAAGGCGCTCTGGGATCTCGTGCTGGCGACCGAGCTCGAGCGCTCGCGTCCGCGGTGCGGCTCACGGGGGCCGGGCTGGATGACATCGGTGAATTCGCGGGCGCGACGTTCGACTACCACGCGACGCACCCCGAGCTGGGCCGCCTGCTGCAGTGGGAGGGGCTGCAGGACGGTCCGCCCGCCGAGGCCGTCGGGCGCACGAGCGCACTACCGCGAGAAAGTGGCGCGTTTCGCCGCCGCCCAGCGAGACGGCCTACTCGACAGCGGCCTCGATCCCGCCCACCTCGTGTTCGCCCTGATCGCCCTGGCCGCCTGGTGGCAGACCGTGCCGCAGCTGGCCGAGATGATCACCGGAGCCGGAGCACGACGACCAGCGGAACGCGCCCGCCGACGCGAGTTCGTCGTCGAGGCCGCACGGCGCCTCGCGTCACCGTCACGCACCTGACGGCCCGCATCCGCCAGGAGCCCAGCAGCGAGGAGGCGGCCATGAGGCCAGGCCAGCCTCCTCAATCGACAACGGCGCGCATAGCTTGGCCACCGGTCGGGAACCGACTCGATCAAGGATGAGTTCGCCGCCCACGCGGCCGTGTGAGCAACCGGATCTGCCGCCGTTGGTGCGCGTTGTCGGGGGCCGCAGGCGGATCCTGCTCCGCCGATAGACGGGTGGGTGGTGGTCAGCCGGGTGGCAGGTACACGGTGTCGTCTTGGGGGTCGTGGAGGACGAGACCGTGGCTGGCGGCGAGTTGTTGGATCAGGTCGAGTACCTGGTCGTCGGCGGACCAGCGGATGGTCAGGAAGATGTGGTCGATGCCGGTGTCCAGGGGCATGCTCGACCACGGGCTGTCCGTGGGGTAGGGCGGGTGGTCGGGATAGGCCGCGCGGAGTTGTTCGTAGAAGGCGACGATGCGTGGGTCGAGTTCGCCATCGGTATGCGGACCGGGACTGCGGCAGGCGTCGAGCAGGGCGCGGACGGCTGCCTCGCCGGCGCCGAGCGGGGCGGCGATGACGGCCAGACCCATGCTCACCAGGAACACCTCCCGTCCGGGCCGCTGTCGGCGCCGGGGTGGCCGTCGCGGCGCAACACCGTGGTGAGGGTGGCGCGGTTGCGCGCGGCGAAGGCCGCCACCGCGGTACCGAACAGGCACAGGCTACGTTCCCAGGGGTGCCCGAGGACGCCGAAGGCATAGTCCCGGCCAACGAAGATGATGTAGTCACCGTTGGGGAACAGGCCACCCACGTCCCAGCCGGGCACCTCCTCGGGTTGGTCGACCTGGTGCGGACGCAACAGGCAGGAGGGGTGGACCCAGTCGTGGAAGAGAACCGTCTCCGGCCACTGGGCGCAGTCCTGCAACGTGCCCAGCACCAGCGCCGCGACGTCCCGACAGCCAGCCGTGAACCCGCCCGGGTAGTCGCCGGTGAAGATGGGGCCGAGGTCCCACACCACAGACGGGACAGGTTCGGTGATACCCGGCCACTGATCCGGCGGCCGAATGCCGGCACGGAACTGGTAGCGATCGGCGAACTCGGCCCACAACAGCCTGCCGGCGTCCCAGTCGAGTTCGGCCCACGGCTCCTGCACGACGGCAGCGTAGCCCCCTACTCAGGTTGGGATGCCTAGCCACGGATCCGCCCGAAGGGCGGCGAGCGTTTCCAGCTGGTATTCGGTAGCAGTCTCAATGAAGGCATCGAGGGTCGGGAAGTCGTCCACGCCCGACTGCGACACCCAGCGGACGCGGGGTGGCGTTGTGATGTCGAGCAGGACGACGCTCAGACTCGACTCGGCTGCCCCGATGACAAGGTACCTGTCGCGGGAGAGCTGGAACTGCCGGCCGCTGCCCTCGTCAAATGCCTCCAGGACTATCCATGCCTGTTCGGTCGCCGGCCCTTCGAGCAACTCGGCGATCGTGAACATGTCCGTCTGCCCGTCAAGCCCGACCCATCCATCGCAGTAGGTCAGGCACTCCACGTACGACGCAGGCAGGTCGACACGCTGCCTGAGTTCGGCCACCGCCGATGGGTCCGCGCCCGCGTTCGGGCCGCCGTGTCGGAAGATCCGGTGCACGTCGGCCCGTTCCACATCCCGGCCGACCGCGGCCGCCCGATCGATCACAGCTCGAAGCACGCGATCCACGCTGCTCCTCGAAGCCGGTCGTCGCAAACCGGCCGGCGAGAGCGTCGCGCTCTTGTGCGCGAGACGGCAGCCGATGACCTACCGACCACGCGCACGCCCATGCCCGGGTCACCCGGCCGAGCAGGGCATCGACCCCCAGCCGCCCATCACCCAGCACCTGACGCCGTTCTGGTCGAGAAGTTCGTAGACCCTCCGACCGCGCTCCGCAGACATCGCTTCAGTCATGCGCGGAGTCTGCATCCCCCGGCAGGGTCGAGGCGATCAAGTATCCGCGCCTGCCGCTTTCCTGTAGTTCCCACCCCGGCCTCGCCCGCCGACGCCGTCTTGGCGTCTGGACGGGGCCGATTGCATGTCCGGGTCACGGACCCAGCAAGCCGTTACTCAAACCACTTCACAGAGGGAATGATCATGTCCTGGTACTCCCCCGCCGGATCCAACCGGCACCTCCCCCAACCCGACCAGCAGCCGACCACACGCCCGACCGACGTCCCAGCCCACGAGGCGACACGTCCGCCGACACGGGAGGGCACGGTCCTGTACACCCCCGCCCAGGCCGCGCAACGCCTCCAGGTCGGCGAGTCGTGGCTACGCCGGCGGGCCGCCGCCCGCACCATGCCATGCACCTTCCTCGGCAAACATCTGCGCTTCTCCCCCGCCGACCTGGCCGCGATCATCGCCCAGACACGCCCGGCCCGCCACCGGCAAACCCGCCCGACGGCCGACCCCGGCCTCGCCCACCGTCCAAACGCGGCCCGCGACTTGTCACCCGGGCCCGACCAGAGCGTGGATGCGTCCCGACACGACCACCAACGATGATGGGAGCACCACATGGCCTGGGTAGAACAACGCGGCACCCGCTGGCGGGTGCGCTACCGCACCGCCCGACGGCACCGTCGGCACCGACTCCTCCCACCCCACCCGCGCCGCCGCCGAACTACGCGCCAAACAGGTCGACATCGACCAAGCCGCCGACACCTACCTCGACCCCACCGGCGGCCGCATCACCCTCGCCGAATGGGTCGACGATCTGGGCCGAAGGCCACGACGTCGGCCGACGCCAAACGCGCCGCCTACCGCAGCCACCTGCGCAACCACATCCTGCCCCGCTTCGGCGACGTCCCCCTCGACACGATCGACCGGCACTCCATCAAAGTGTTCGTCAAACACCTCAAAACCCAACTCGCCGACTGCACCGTCGCCAGCGTCATCGACCCTGCTCGTCGCTGATCATGCGCGAAGCCGTCGCCGACCGACGCATCGGCTACAACCCCTGCCAAGGGCTGCGCATCAACACCCGCCGCGCCGCCCGAACGACCCCACGCCACCACCGCCCAGGTCAACCAGATCGTCGCCCGCATCACCCGCCCCGCCGACCAGGTCCTCGTCCTCACCGCCGCCTACACCGGCATGCGGTGGGGCGAACTCGTCGGCCTCGCCCGCCCAACACTCGACCTCGAGCGACGGCGTCATCCACATCGACCCCGACCGCGGCGCGCTGCACGAGGTCGGCGGCACGGTCTACCTCGGACCACCCAAAACCGACGACTCCGCCCGCGACATCCACCTGCCCCCGTTCCTCACCCACCTACCTCAGCGAGGTCACTCGACGGCCACGACTACGACATCGTGTTCACCGCCGCCCGCGGCGGCGTACCTGCGCCGCTCCAACTTCACCCGCCGGATCTGGACCCCCGCCGTCAACGGCAACCCCGCCACGGCCAACCGGCCGATCATCGCCGGCATGCACTTCCACGACCTGCGGCACACCCACAAGATCTGGCTCATCGAAGACGCCATCCCCGAAATCGTCCAAGCCAAACGCCTCGGCCACCACCTCCCCGGCGTCCGCGGCATCTACAGCCACGTCAGCCCCGCCATGATCCAAAACCTCGCCAACACCCTCCAACAACGCTGGACCCGCCACGCCCCGGCCACCACCCACACCCCGACCGTGCGGCCCCTACGGGCCGCCTGAACCCGCCCAACCGAACACGAGGGGGCGGCGCCGACCGGCGCCGCCCCCTGCCTGTCACCGCCCCCAGGCGGCAAGACCCACGACCAACCCCGCCAACCCGCACGGGCTTGGTGATCTTGTGCTCCCAATCTGCTCCCAATGTAAGGAGCAACATGCAAAAGGCTGGTTACCCCGACTCGGGCAACCAGCCTGACAAGCTGCAAATATTGATGGTGGGCGATACTGGGATTGAACCAGTGACCTCTTCCGTGTCAGGGAAGCGCTCTCCCGCTGAGCTAATCGCCCGGGAACGTGCAATGAGGTGGAGACGGGATTTGAACCCGTGTACACGGCTTTGCAGGCCGTTGCCTCGCCTCTCGGCCACTCCACCGTGATGCCTTGGGGCCCACCGAGCGGACGACGGGATTCGAACCCGCGACCCTCACCTTGGCAAGGTGATGCGCTACCAGCTGCGCTACGTCCGCACATCGCCGTGTTCCCTGGCGACGGAACAGAACTTTAGCCCAGCACTGTGCCGCCTGCCAAACCGGATACCCCCGGCGCGTCTTCCGCCAGGTCAGGCGGGGGCGCCGGCAAGGCCCGCGCAGCCGCGCAGGTTGGCGTAGTGCTGGGCGGCGGAGGTACGGGCGGAGCCGGTCAGCAGGGTCGGTTGGCCGGTGCCGGAGACCACAGCGGGCAGGAACGCGGCGCTTAGTGGGGCGTTCGGGTGCAGGGTGAGGCGCAGTACGCCGGTCTGGGTGCTGTGCGACGTGCCGTACCAGAGGAAGTTGCCCATGCCGTACGCCACGAAGGTGCTGCCGAGCCAGCCGGAGCCCTGCAGGACGTGCGCGTGTGCGCCGAGGATCACGTTTGCTCCGGCGGCGGCCATCTTGGTGGCCAGGGACTTCTGTTCGGAGCTGGGGCAGGAGTCGCCTTCGATGCCCCAGTGCATGAAGACGATGACCACGTCGGCCTGGCTGCGGGCGGCCCGGATGGCGGCCAGCGTGCGCGGCTCGTCGATGGCGTTGGCCTCGCCGGGGCGGCTGTCGGTGGCCACCCAGGTGGAGGCGAGGTCGTGCACCTGGGAGACGCCGATGAAGGCGAGCCGGACGCCGGCCACTGTCATGATCCGGGGCGCCCAGGCGGCGCTGGCGTTCTCGCCGATCCCGAAGTACGGGAAGTTCGCCGCGCGCAGGGCGGCGAGTGTGTCCGCGAGACCGACCTGGCCGTAGTCGAGGACGTGGTTGTTGGCGAGGGTGACCACGTCCACGCCGGCGGCCCGCAGCGCGTCCAGGGCCGTCGCGGGGGCACGGAAGTGGAACTCCTTGGGCTGCTCGGTACCCCGGGTGGTGAGTCGCCGTCTCCAGGTTGAGCACAGCCAGGTCGGCCGCGGTCAACTCGGCGGCGATCGGACCGAAGGCGGTGTCGGGGTGGTTCAGCAGGCCGGCGGTACGGCCGGTGAAGTGCACGTCGCCGGCGACGGCGAGGGTGATGTCCCGGGCCGGCGCGGGCGGGCTGGCACTGGACGTGGCGGACGGGCTGGCGGTGGCGGACGGGCCGGGCGTGGGCCGGGCGGCCGAGGTGGACGGGGAGCAGCCGAGCGCCGCGCCGAGCACCGCCACGCCGAGCAGGGCGCTGAAGCGGCGGGAGCGTCGGGATCGGGCAGCGAGCAGGGTCACGCTGGCCAGGCTAGAGCGCGCCGGCTACGAAATCGTCTCAGCTGGTCCGGTAATACCGTGCCGCGCCGTCGGCGAGCGGGATGGGCGCGGTCTTCGGCCCGTCCTCGACCAGGATCGACTTGGCGGCGCTGTGGATGCCGATCAGGTCGGTCCGGTGTGCGAAGAGCAGCTGGGTGAGTTGGTAGGTGAGCGCCTCGGGCAGGTCCGGGCGGGCCACCAGCAGGTTCGGCTGGGCGATCGCGGGTACTTCGCGGGCCGAGCCGTAGGTGCCGCTGGGGATGCTGGAGGCGGTGTAGACGTCGGTGCCGTACTCCTTCTGCATCGCCGGGACCATGCTGACCACGTCCAGGAACTTGGCGCCGTCGCCGAACTTGCCGACCAGGTCGGTGATGCCGGGGGTGGGCAGGCCGCCGGACCAGAAGAGCGCGTCGATCTGCCCGCTGATCAGGCCGGCGGTGGACTCCGGCAGGGAGGCCTGGACGTTCACGATGTCCTTGGTCGCATCGAGTCCGGCGGCGGCGAGCACCCGCCCGGCGACCACCGCGGTGCCGGAGCCCTTGGTGCCGGTGGAGACCCGCTTGCCGCGCAGCCCGGCCACCGAGGTGATGTGCCCGTCGGCGCGGACCATGACGTGCAGCAGGTTGCTGTAGAGCCGCGACAGCGCCCGTACCGGGATCGGCACGGTGAAGGTGCCGTTGCCGGCGAACGCGTCGGCGCCGCTGTCGGCCAGGATCAGCGCCAGGTCGCAGTCGCCGCGGGCGAGCCGGTTGAGGTTGTCCACCGAGCCGGCGGTGGGCGCGGCGACCGCCTGGTACCCGGGGATGTACTGGGAGATCAGGTCGGCGTAGCCGGCGCCGATCTCGTAGAACACGCCGGTGGTGTTGCCGGTGGCCACCCGCAGTTCGCCATGGTGGTAACGGCCGGCGGTCTCGTCGGTGACTTTGGCGCAGCCGGCCGCTCCGGCGACGGCGACGGCCGGCCCCAGCCACGCGCCCAGCCGCAGCGCCTGCCGGCGGTTCACAGCTGGTCGGCGACCCGGGCGCCGGGCTCCAGCGCGGCCGCCACCCGGTGCGCCAGCAGCGCCGCCTCGTAGCCGACCTGGGCCAGGTCGCAGCCGGCCTCGCCGAGCACGGCCAGCTGGGCCCGGTCGCCGACGGCGAGCACCAGCAGGATGCCGCCGTCCATGTCGACGACGGTCTGCCGGACCCGGCCGGCGCTGAGGACCTTGGCGGCCCCGATGGTCAGGCTGGCCAGCCCGCTGGTGATCGCGGACAGGTGGTCGGAGCGGTCCTTGGGCAGCCCTTCGGAGGCGGCCAGGGTGAGGCCGTCGACGGAGACGGCGATCGCGTTGGCCACATCCGGCACGCGCCGCACGAACGTGGACAGCAGCCAGTCAAGGCCGCCGTCGGTGTCGTAGTGGGTGTCGGGCGGGAGGGTCATCGTGCTCCGTTCATCGGGGTGCGGGCGGTGGGTTGGTCTGCGTCTGCCGGGCGGCGGCAGCGAATCCGGCGGCCAGCCCGGACAACCGGGCCCGGATCAGCTCGGGGTCCGGCGGCGCCGGCCGGGCCGGGCCGCCGTCGCCGAGGTCGGTGGGGCTGGTCGCGGCGCCCGGCAGGAGCAACCCGCCGGGGCGCCGCTGGGGAAGATAGCCGGCGGCCGCACGGGCAGATTCGGGGGTACGCCGGGCAGCCGGCCCTGAATTCGCCGGCTGACCGGACTGACCGTGCTGGCCGTGCTGACCGGACTGGCCGTGCTGTCCGTGCTGACCGGACTGGCCGTGCTGGCCGTGCTGACCGTGCTGGCCGTGGTGCGGGCCGGTCGGATAGTGGGTGACCACGACCTGCGCGGCGGCCGGCGCGGGGATCGCGGTCACCGCCGGTCGGGGGAGGTACGGCGGCAGCTCCTGGGTGCGGCCGAGCACCTCGCCCTCCACCACCTCGATCGGCGTGACGGTACGCCGCAGCATGGCGGCGGTGTGCTCGCTGACGGTGGGGTTCGGCGCGAGCAGGCCGTTGGGTACCTGCACAACAGCGACGGTACCGCCCAGGTGCGCGCTCTTGAGCTGGATGCCGATCGCGTGCCGGGCCGCCAACCGGGACACCACCAGCAGGCCCATCGTGCCGGCGAGTTCGGCGGTCAACTGGGCCGGGCCGGCCAGCCGGCCGTTGATCTCCTCTAGCTGGTTCGCCGGCATGCCGATGCCCTCGTCGTAGACGCTCATCAGCACCCCGTCCACGTCGCGGCGGGCGGTGACCCGGACCCGGCTGCTCGGCGGCGAGAAGAACGTCGCGTTCTCCAGCAGCTCGGCGAGCAGGTGGATGAGGTCGCGGGCGGTGACCGGGATGATGCCCACGTCGGCGATGCCGGTCGGGTCGACCCGGTCGTAGTCCTCGATCTCGGCGGCTGCCGCGCGGACCAGGTCGATCAGCGGGACCACTTCGGCAATCCGCCGGCCGGGCTCGCCACCGGCGAGCACCAGCAGGTTCTCTTCGTTGCGCCGCATCCGGGCGGCCAGGTGGTCGACGGCGAAGAGCCGGGACAGCCGGTGCGGGTCGGTCTCCACCCGCTCGAAGTCGTCGATCAGCTGCAGCTGGCGCTGGATCAGCGTCTGGCCACGGCGGGACAGGGCGATGAACAGCGCGGCCACGTCCAGGCGCAGCGCGGCCTGGTCGGCGGCGAGCCGGACCGCCTGCCGGTGCACCTGGGCCAGGGCCAGCCCCACCTCGGTGATCTCGTCGGCGCCGGGCACGGTGATCTCATCGACCCGGGCATGCGCGGTGCGGACGGCGGTGCGGACCGCGGTCACGTCCGGCGCCATGCTCAGCAGGGCGATCGTCTCGGGCAGCTCCACCTGGGCCACGCCGAGCGCGCTGGTCCGCAGTCGGCGCAGCCGGCGGCTGGTGCGGATGGCCAGGATTATCGCGGTACCCAGGGCGAGCAGCATCAGCCCGACGGTGGAGACCGCCGTCACCAACGCCTTCGTCTGGGCGATCGCCTGCTGGGAGCGGGCCGCCAGGTCGAGGTCGCGGCTCAGCTCGGACTGCAGCTCGGCGAGCTGGCGCAGGGTGTTGCTCTGCGCGATGTACCAGATGTCCGGGTCGATGGCGGTCTTCGCCGGGCTGGCGATGGCGTTGTCCCGCATGCGTTTGGCGTCGGCACCGTCCACGCCCTGCCAGATGGCGTCGTGCCGACCACGCTGCGCGCTGTTGGCGTTGCGCTCGAACTCGCTGGACCGGGCCTGCTGTTCGCCCGCGAGGGTGGCCACCTGGGCAAGCTCGCTGCCGGTGTACGCGCCGCGGACGAACACCCCGCGCAGCAGGTCACGCTGCTGCGCTCCGGTGTGGCCCTCCACCACGATGGCGACCAGGGCGCGCGCCTTGGCCGCCAGGACGGCGTCGGAGATCTGTTGGGGCAGCGCGTCGGCGATCGCGATGAGCGTGTCGGTGACCGGCTCGTACCGGCTGCCGGACAGCTCGGTCTTCTTCAGCGAGGTGAGGTTCGCCCGGGTGGTGTCCAGTTCGTCCAGGTGTTTGCTGGCCGCCTCGAGCAGCGGCCGCATTCCCGGGCTGAGCCGCGCGGCGGCCTGGCTGGCCCGGAGGAACTCGCCGGACGCCAGGTCGGTCTGCCGGCGGGCCGCGGTGACCAGCGAGGAGCCGGCGCTGCCGCCACGTTGGCTCAGCGAGTCGGTTTCGGCGATCTCCCGTTCCAGTTGCAGCTCCAGCTTCGCCGCGGCGACTGCGGTGGCCGTCACGGTCTGCGCCTTGCCGCCCTGGTCGGCGAGGGCGACCGCGGCCAGGCTCTGCTGCACACCCAGGGCAACCAGCCCGACGGTGGCGACGAGCACCGGCAGCAGCAGGCGTAGCCGGATGGAGCGGATACGCGCGCGCCGCGGCGGCGGCCCCGACCGCTGGATCCGATCGTGGACCGACTGTGCGCCCGCGGCGGGGCGCACAGCATCCCCGGCTCGCCCGGGAGGATCGGAGGCCATGCAGAGCAGATTCCTGGGTCGAGGGCCTGTCGCGCAACCCCCGCGTTGGTGTGCAAATCCGGCTGGTTGGCCGAAAGTGACCATCGAGTGATCACGCCGGTACGCTCTGTCGGTATTCGGGCCTATTTCTGACGACGGGAGCACGATGGACGCCGAAAAACATCGGCGTTCGCGAATACCCCCGCGAACCGGTGCGGTCCGCTACCGTAGCCGCCGTGACCCGACGCCCCGCCGATCTGCGATTGGATTCCCTGCTGCGCACGGCAGCCGAGGTGATGGTGACCCGGGGCATGGCCAACACCCGGGCGGTGGACGTGGCACACGCCGCCGGGGTCAGCCAGGCCCTCGTCTTCTACCACTTCGGCACCCTGGAACGGTTGCTCGCCCGGGCTTTCACGCACGCCGCCGAGCAGGACCTGGCCCGGCTCGACGCGGTGCTCGCAGCCGACCTGCCGCCGCTGGCGAAGTTGCGCAGGATCCTGCGGCTGTACGCCCCGACCGGCACCTCGAAGTCCTGGGAACTGTGGATCGACGGCTGGTCCCAGGCGTTGCGCTCGGCCGAGTTGGAGGCGGTGTCCCGCCGGTTGGACCTGCGCTGGAAGGAAGCGCTGACCCAGGTCATCACGGCCGGCGCGGGCAGTGGCGACTTCACCTGCGCCGATCCGCTCGGCGCCGCCTGGCGGATCATCGCCCTGGTCGACGGGCTGGCACTGCAGGTCACCGTGCATCCCCGGGTGATCAGCCGACGCCAGTTGGCGGACTGGATACGTGAGGGCGCCGCCCGTGAACTCGGCATCGAGCGCGACGCGCTGCGCTGAGGCGCGGGGTCACGATCCGGGGCGGGTTCCGGGACGGGGCGGCGGCATGGCAACCCGGCCGCGCGCGGTGGAGTTCTTCCGGATGTGAGAGTCGATACCGAGTTCGACGCCTTCGTGGAGGCCCACTCCACCCGGTTGCTCCGCACCGCGTACCTGCTCACCGGTGACCGGGGGCACGCCGAGGACCTGCTGCAGACGGCCCTGCTGCGTACCCTGCGCCGGTGGTCACGGGCCCGCGACGCGCCGCTGGAGTACGCCCGTCAGGTACTGGTCAACCTGTCCCGGGACCGGCTGCGGCTGCTCGGCCGCCGGCCCCGGGAGTCGCCGCTGCCGACCGATCCGGACACCCTGCGCGGGCACCGGCCCGACCGCGAGGTGGAACTGCTCGGCGAGCGGCACCGGGTGGCCCAGGCCCTGGCCCAGCTGCCGACCCGGCAACGGCAGGTGGTGGTGCTGCGCTTCTTCGAAGACCTCACAGTCACCGAGACGGCCGCCCTGCTCGGCTCCGCCGAGGGCACCGTCAAGTCCTACACCAGCCGGGCGCTGGCCCGACTCCGTGAACTACTTACCGAACACGAGGTCACCCATGGTTACTGACGAGGAACTGGGCGCCGAACTGGGCACCCGGCTGCGGGACGAGTTGACCGACATCCAGGCGCCGGCGGGGCTGGCCGGCGCGGTGCACCGGCGCAGCCGGCGACGCACGCTGGCCTTCTCGGCCGCCGCGACGCTGCCGGTGCTCGCCGCCGGGGTGGCGCTGACCCTCGCGCTGGCCGGCGCGCCAGGCGGACAACAGCACAACCCCCGAGCCGGTAGCGGCGCCGGTAGCGGCGCCGGTCCCTCGCTGCTCACCGTCGGCTACGTGGTCCAGCGGTCGACGCAGGCACTGGGCACCGTGGACCAGTACGTGATCCACCAGACGATGGAGATCTCCGGCAGCAGCCCGGACAGCTCGCAGTCCTGGTCCGACGGGGCGGGCCAGCGGGTGCTGTCGATCGACGGCGACCCGGCCGCACCCGGCCGGGCGAATCTGATGTGGGTCGAGGGCGAGCGGTTGAACGTGTTGGCGGTTGACTACGCCGCCCGGACCTACCTCCGACAGGACGCCCGGATCGTCGACGACAAGATCGACAAGAAGGTGCTCGGCATCCCGTACGGCAGCCCCGACGAACTGCGTGAGGAGCTGCGTACCGGCACCTTCAACCTGGTCGGTACCGAGGAGGTCGCCGGGCACAGCGCCGCGCACCTGCGGCTGAACCCGCCCCCGGACGCCCGCGATGCGATCCGGCTGGACCTGTGGGTGGACGCCGGCAGCTACCTACCGCTCAAGCTGGACATGCGGAAGCAGACCACACCGATCGTCGCCACCTTCGACTGGCTGCCGCGTAGTCCGGAGAATCTGGCCCGCCTCCAACTCACCGTGCCGGCCGGCTTCACGCAGGTGCAGGAGCCGGACCCCGCACACCCGCAACCGAGCTCGACGCCGAAGGGCTGACCCGGGTCAGTCCGGCCGCACCGGGTACCCCGACCGGCGGAGAACGTCGGTCGGGGTACCCGCGTGCTTGAAGATCGACCCAGCGGGGAAACTACCGGGCATGAACGTCGTGGACCGGGTACTCGGCCCGCTCGACCGGGCGCAGCAGCGGTGGCGGTGGGCTGCCTTCCCGTTCGCCGTGGTGAAGAAGTTCAGCGACGACCAGGCCGGCCAGCTCGCGGCGCTGATGGCCTACTACGCCTTCCTGTCGATCTTTCCGATGCTGCTGCTGTTCGCCACCGTGCTCGGCTACCTGCTGCAGGACAACCCGGAACTGCGGGACCGGCTGGTGAACTCGGCGCTGGTCGAGTTCCCGGTGATCGGCCCGCAGCTCCAGGTGGACGGCCTGACCGGGCACTGGTGGGTACTGCTGGTGTCCATTGTGGTCAGCCTGTGGGGCGCCAAGGGGGTGGCCGCCGCCACCCAGGACGCCTTCAACACCATCTGGAACGTGCCCTTCGCCCAGCGCCCCGGCTACCCGGCGGCGCTGGCCCGCAGCTTCGGCCTGCTCTTCCTGATGGCCCTGACGGTACTGGTGACCGGGCTGCTGTCCGGGTACGGCGAGTCCGGCGGGCACGGCGCCGCCGGCCGGATCACCGCGCTGGCGCTGTCCTGGTTGGTGAGCGTGGCACTGTTCGTGGGGGCGTTCCGGCTGGCGATCGCCGGTCAGGTGCCCACCCGGGAACTGTGGCGCAGCGCGGTCGCCTCGGCGCTGCTGTGGCAGGCCCTGCTGGTCACCGGCAAGCTGCTGCTCGAACACCAGGTCCGACACACCCAGTCGCTGTACGGCGTGTTCGGCGTGGTCCTCGGCCTGGTCGCCTGGCTGCACCTGCAGGCCCAGATCACCCTGTTCGCGGCCGAGTGGGACGTGGTCCGGGCCCGGAAACTGTGGCCGCGCAGCGTCTCCGCGCCGCCGACCACCCGGGCCGACCGGCGGGCGCTGACCGCCTACGTGAAGCGGGCCCGTCGACTGCCGGCCGACGAGCAGGACGTGCACGTGCACTTCGCGGACGCGCCACCCACCGAGCCGGAGGCCGACGAGGCGCCCCGCCCGGACCCACTCCTGCCCACCTGACCCGACCCCTTGCCGGCTGCGCCCGACCCCGGCCACGCAAGGGAGCCGGCCACCGCAAGCGGACCGACCGCCGTCCGGGAGCCGGCCACCGCAAGGGCACCCGACCACAGCAAGGGCACCGACCACAGCAAGGGCACCAGCCACCGCAGGGCAGCCGGCCGCGGTCAGCGGCCGGCCGTCGGCTCAGCGGACCGGTGTCAGCACCACGATCGGGATCTGCCGGTCGGTGCGCTTCTGGTAGTTGTCGTAGTCGGGCCAGATTTCGGCCATCGCCGGCCACAGCCGGGCCTGCTCGGCCGGGTCGGCGTCGCGTGCCGTGGCGTCGAACACCTCCTCGCCCACCTGGACCCGCACGTGCGGGTCGGCGCGCAGGTTGGTGTACCAGTCCGGCGGCGTGGGGTGGCCGCCCTTGGAGGCGACCACCAGATAGTTCCCGCCGTCCCGGCCGTAGATCAACGGCGTGCGGCGGGCCTGGCCGGTGCGCCGACCGGCGGTGGTGAGCAGCAGCGTGAATACGCCGGGCTTCCACTCGTGCCCGTTGGCCCCGTCGGTGGCCACATACCGGTGCACGTGGTCGCGCGCCCACTCGCTCGTCGGGTCCAGCGGTTTGGACAGATCCGTCATGGAGTCAGCCTGTCACGCGTCGGGCAGGAACGTCAGCGAGACCCGGTATCCACCGTGCCGCCGTCGGACACCGGCAGCGCGGGAGCACCGTCCTCGCGCAGCTGGCGCGGGTCGGCGCGACCGTAGAGCACCGGGGCCAGCCAGTCGGGCGCGGCGGCCCGGAACACCTCGGGGGACAGCGCGCCGGCCCCCTGGGGGAGCGCGCCGACGAGCTCACCGGGCAGGTCCACCAGGTTGCGCCAGTGCACCAGCTCCGGCTGCTCCGGCCAGCTGCCGAGCACCACCAGGCCGGGCAGTCCGCGGGTGGTCAGCGCGGCCAGGGTGAGCGCGGTGTGGTTGAGGGTGCCCAACTCGGGGCGGGCCACCACGACGGCCGGGATCCGCAGTGCCAGCGCCAGGTCGGCCACTGTCCAGCGCCGCTCCCCCATCGGGACCAGCAGCCCGCCCGCGCCCTCGATGAGCACCACGTCGTGCGCGGCGGCCAGCTCGTCGACGGCCTCGATGACGTCGCCCATCGCCAGGTCGGGCAGGCCGGACTCCTCGGCGGCGGCCAGCGGGGCCAACGGGTCGGGGTAGCTGACGAGTTCCAGGACGGTGGTCGGATCGGCGAGCCGGTGGACCACCGCCACGTCCGGCTCTTCGCCGCTTGCCACCGGGGCCTCCACCACGCCGGTCTGCGCCGGCTTGAGCACCGCGACGGTGCGGCCGTGCGCGCGGACACGGCGGCCACGGCGGCCGTCACGATGGTCTTGCCGACGCCGGTGTCGGTCCCGGTGACCAGCATGATCTCGCTCATCCGCCGGTCACCGCCGCCGGCCCGGGGGCGGTGCCCGCGATCACGTCGAGCGCCCGTTCGAAGTCGGCGCGGGGGATGCCGACGTTGATGGTGAGCCGCAGCCGCGAGGAACCGTCCGGAGTGGACGGTGGCCGGAAGCAGCCGACCGCGATGCCTTCCGCCCGGCAGTCGGCGGCCCAGGCCAGCGCCGCGGCCGCGGACGGGGCGGTCACCGAGACCACGCCGGCGGCCGGCTCGCTGACCTCGAACCCGGTGCAGCCGCTTGCCGATCAGCGCGGCCCGGTCCCGCAGTTCGGCACGGCGGTCGTCCCCGACCCGGATCAGGTCGAGGGCCGCGGCAGCGCCGGCGGCGACCGCCGGCGGCAGCGCGGTGTCGTAGATGAAGGTACGGCCGGTGTCGATCAGTGACTCCACCAGCGCCCGTGGCCCGGCGACGACACCGCCGGCCGCCCCGAACGACTTGGACAGGGTGAGCGTCACCACCACGTCCGGTTCGCCGGCCAGCCCGACGTCGGCGAGCGCGCCGGCGCCGGCCGGCCCGATCAGCCCGGCCGCGTGCGCCTCGTCGACCAGCAGCAGCGCCCCCGACCCACGGCAGGCGGCGTGCAGCTCGGCCAGCGGGGCCAGGTCGCCGTCGACCGAGAACACCGACTCGGTCACCACCACCGCGCGCTGCCCGGCCGGCCGGTCGGCGAGGATCGCCCGGACCGCGGCCACGTCCGCGTGCGGGGCCACCACCACCCGGGCCCGGCTGGCCCGGCAGCCGTCCACGATCGAGGCGTGGTTGTACGCGTCGGAGACCAGCAGGGTGCCGGGGCCGGCCAGCGCCCGGACGGCGCCGAGGTTGGCCAGGTAGCCGGAGGAGTAGACGAGCGCGGCGGGTGCCCCGAGCCAGCCGGCCAGGTCACGTTCCAGGTCGGCGTGCGCCCCGGTGGAGCCGCGTACCAGCCGGGAGCCGGTGGCCCCCAGGCCGTACCGCAGCAGCGCCGCGCCGGCGGCGGCGAGCACCCGCGGGTGGCTTGCCAGCCCCAGGTAGTCGTTGCCGGCGAGGTCGACGAGGGTGTCGTCGGGCGTCCGGGGGCGCAGCTCGCGCCGCAGCCCAGCCTCGGCCCGGCTGGCGGCGTCCTCCGCCAACGCGTCCAGCCAGGCACCAGGGTCGCTCATGTCAGCCCCTCCCCCTCTCCCCCCCGGGGAGCCGCCCCTACCGGGTGCCACCCGGCGGACTTTGACCGGCTCAACGACCGGCGGCGCGTTCGGTGAGCGGCACCGGGCTGCTTGTAGGGTAACGACATGCCTGAGATGCCCGACCCGAGCCTCGCTGCCGCCACCGCCGCTGTCCTCGCCACCGGCGTCGGCCTGACCGAGCCGGACATTCTGCGCGTGCTGACCCTGCCCGACGAGGACATCCCGGCCGCGCTGGAGCTCGCCCACGAGGTCCGGATGCGCTGGTGCGGGCCGGAGGTCGAGGTCGAGGGCATCGTGTCGCTGAAGACCGGCGGCTGCCCGGAGGACTGCCACTTCTGCTCCCAGTCCGGACTGTTCGCCTCGCCGGTACGCGGCGTCTGGCTGGACATCCCCGCGCTGGTGGAGGCGGCCCGGCAGACGGCCGCGACCGGGGCCACCGAGTTCTGCATCGTGGCGGCCGTCCGCGGGCCGGACGAGCGGCTGATGGCGCAGATGCGCGACGGGGTCGCGGCGATCCGGGCGGAGGTGGACATCAACATCGCGGTCTCCGCCGGCATGCTCACCCAGGACCAGGTCGACGAGCTGGTCGAGATGGGCGTGCACCGCTACAACCACAACCTGGAGACGTCCCGTTCGCTACTTCCCGAAGGTGGTCACCACGCACACCTGGGAGGAGCGCTTCGAGACCCTCGAGATGGTGCGCGCCTCCGGCATGGAGGTCTGCTGCGGCGGCATCCTCGGGCTCGGCGAGAGCGTCGAGCAGCGGGCCGAGTTCGCCGCGCAGCTGGCCAGCCTGGACCCGCACGAGGTGCCGCTGAACTTCCTCAACCCCCGCCCCGGCACGCCGCTCGGCCGACCAGCCGGTGGTGGACCCGAAGGACGCGCTGCGGGCGATCGCCGCGTTCCGGCTGGCGCTGCCGCAGACGATCCTGCGGTACGCCGGCGGGCGCGAGATCACCCTCGGCGACCTGGGTACCCGCGACGGTCTGCTGGGTGGCATCAACGCCGTCATCGTCGGCAACTACCTGACCACCCTGGGCCGTGCGCCCGGGCAGGATCTGGCCCTGCTGGACGAGCTGTCGATGCCGGTCAAGGCGCTCTCGGCGACCCTGTGAGCCCGCCGTCCTACTGCGACCGGTGCGGGCAGCCGCTCGCCGACGCCGACCACGCGGCGTGCCGGCGGCCCGGGAGTTGGAGCCGCCGCGGTTCTGCCCGTACTGCCGCCGCCGGATGAAGGTGCAGGTGCTGCCGGCCGGCTGGCGGGCCACCTGCGTCGAGCACGGCGACCTCGCCACCATCTGACGGTCCCCATTCGGCTCGGTCCAGATGCGGCTCGGCACAGCCGTTTGCGGTTCGGGCCGGGACTCCTGAGTGGATCGTGGTGACGGGTTGCAGACTGCGTACCCGCCGGGGCCCGCGTAGCCTGTGGCCGCCTCCGCACCTGGCGGAGCACCCGATGAGGTGACAACAAGATGGCACTGGTACGTCGGGCCTCGGTGATGGGGCCCTCCTCCGGCGTGTACGTCGGCCACGCGGCGGTCTCCACCGCCATCCCCACCCAACCGGCACCGGGCCAGCCCAACGGCCCCGGCCAATCCCAGGCCCCCGGCCAACCCCACGCCGCCGGCCAGCCGCAGGCCGGGCAGGCGCACGTCCCGGGCCAGCCGCACACGGGCCAGCCGCACGTCCCGGGCCAGCCGTACGGACCGGGCCAGCCGTACGGACCGGGCCAGCCACACGGCCCCGGCCAACAGGCCGGACCGGGCCAGCCACACGGCCCCGGTCTGCCGATCCTCGCGGCGCACCCGGCGACGCCACAGGCCGCCCCGGAACTCGCGGCGGCGGCGGTCCCCAGCAAGCCGGCCAGTCCGCTGTCGATCGTGCTGGCCTTCGGCTTCGTGGTGGTCGGCACGCTGATCTCGTGGGTGCTGTGGAAATCCCATCGCAGCGCCGCACCGTTCCAGATCGGCAACCAGACCGCGACGTACGCCGGGGTCACCGCGTTCGCCGCCGCCGTCGAGCGCTTCCTGGAACCGTTCGCCCATCTGATCCCGGGCGGTCGCCGGGCCAAGGCCGAGTACGAACGGCTGGTCGCCTCGATGGCCAACCGCGACCCGTCGGTACACCTCGGCGCGATCGCGCACGCCAAGGCGAAGCTGGACCACGGCACGGCCAACCGCGGCGTGCTGCTGTGGGGGCTGGCCACCGGGCTGTCCACGGTGGTGGCCACCTTCGGCGGCTTCTACCTGCTCCGCATGATCGCCTCCCCCGGCTGGGAGCCGTCGTCCATCCCGGTGTGGGCGGACGCCCTGGTCACCGGCCTGGTGGTGGGGACCGGCACGAAGCCGCTGCACGACCTGATCAGCAAGCTGCAGAACCAGCGCAACGGCGACACCAAGGAGTAGTCCGGCCGGGAGTGGGGGCGGCCCGCCGGGGGGCGCCCCCGCCGCCCTGCCTGGCGGATACCGCCGGCCGACCCGTAGAGTCGCTACACATGAAGGCCGACGCGCTCCGCGGGCACCTCGACGCGCTGCTGCTCGCGGTCCTCGACGACGAACCCCGGCACGGGTACGCGATCATCGAGGCGCTGCAGCAGCGCAGCGCGGGCGCACTGACCCTGCCCACCGGCACCGTCTACCCGGCGCTGCGCCGACTGGAGCGGGCCGGCCTGGTGGCGAGCGCCTGGAGCACCGTCGGCGGCCGGGAACGCCGCACCTACCAGCTCACCCCCGCCGGCCGCGCGACCCTCTCCCACGAGCGCTCCACCTGGCACGAGTTCACCACCACCATCAGCTCAGTCCTCAACCCCACCCCCGCCACCAGCTGACCCGTGGACGGCCTGGCAGCAAGTGGGCGTTATTCGGGGTCCGGAAGTACTTCGGGGGCCCGCTAACCACCCCACTTGGCCACGGAGCTCCCGCCCCGACGAGCGGCCCGTGGGTCGGCCGGTGACGACCCGGCGGGAGGGTCAGGCGAGGGCGGCGGGTCAGGCGAGGGCCAGCGGGGGGCGGGCGGCGCGGCTGAGGGCGACGCAGCGCCAGGCGCCGGCCACCGCACAGGCGAACGCGACGTTGGTGAGTACCAGCCCGAACCACAGCGGCGGCCAGTGCGCGAAACCTGGCCAGCGCAGCAGGCTCCACAGGTAGATGGTCAACCCGCAGAGTCCGTGCAGGGCAAGGAATCCCAGCGCCGCCCGGCCCACCGCGCGCACCACCCGGGCACCGTCCGGGACGTACCTGCTCCCCCAGCCGAGCAGCAGCCAGCCAATGAGTGCGGCGACGGCACCGGCCTGGGCGAGGTAGTCGAAGCCGGCGGCGGCCAGCTGGTAGCCGGCGCTGCCGAGTTCGGCGCGGGCGAACGGGCTGTCGGCCCACATCAGCGGCGTCAGGTAGCGCAACGCCACCAGCGCGACGGCGAACAGCAGGGTGGTCCGGCGGGCCTGCGCGACAGCCAGTTCGGCCTGGTACCCGGGGAGCACCTCGGCGTGGCTGCCGAACTCGGCCACCGCCCGCCGCTGCGCCAGCTCAACCGGACACCCGTCGGCCTGGTACGCCTCACTGGCGTCGACCAGGCTGTCCCGCGCCTCAGCGACCAGGTCGGCCCGGACCCGGCGGGGCCCACGCAGCACGCCCGCGAGTCCGGCGACGTAGTCGTCCACCACGCTCACCCGTCCAGGGTGTCACACCCCCGACGGCGCCCCGCTCAGGGTGCGGCCGGCGTGACCGGCACGATCCCCACCGACGCCCCCGACCCGTCCCCCGGCAGCGCCCCGGAGAGCGTCCCACTCCCGGAGACTGTCGAGTTCGCGGGCAGCGACCCGGGAACGGTGGCGGCGACGGGGTAGCCGGATTCGGCCAGTCGGGCGGCCTGGTGCCAGCGGGCGTACCAGCCCGGCTGGGCGACCAGTTCGGCGTGCCGGCCGCGCTGCAGCACCCGGCCGGCGTCGAGGACCACCACCTCGTCGAAGCCGGTGAGGTCGACCAGCCGGTGGGTGACCAGTACCAGACTGGCCGGGCCGAGACCGGCCAGCACTCCGGCGAGCAGGGCGTCGGCAGCGGCCGGGTCCAGTCCCTCGGTCGGCTCGTCCAGCAGCAGCACCGGCGGTACCCGCAGCAGCGCCCGAGCCACCAGCAGCCGGCGGCGCTCGCCACCGGAGAGGGTCGCGCCGTCCTCGCCGACCACCCGGCCCAGTGGCACCTCGGTCGGGTCCAGCCCGGCGGCGGCCAGTACCGCGGTCAGCGCCATGTCGTCGAAGCCGGGCCGACCCAGCGTCAGGTTCTCCCGGACGGTGGTGTGGAACACATGCGCGTCGGCGAGCACCCCGGTCGCCACCCGCCACCGCTGGTCGGCCGCGTCGTCCGCACCGGTTACCCGGACCGTACCGGCGTCCGGCACCAGCTCCCCGGCGAGCACCCCGAGCAGCGTGGATTTGCCCGAGCCGCTCGGCCCGACCACGGCCACCCGCCGCCCGGCCGGCACCGCAAAGTCCACATCGGACAGTGCCGGGATCGTCCGCCCCGGGTACCCGACGCTCACCCCGACCAACTCGATCCCCACCGGGTCAGCCGCTGTACCGGCGTCGACCACCGCCCCGGCGTCGGCCGGTGTGGCGTCGGCGGGCCGGCTGGCGGTGGCCGGCAGCGGGGCGTTCAGCAGTGGGCGGATGCGGGCGAGACTGGTGCGCAGTTCGGCGTAGCGCACGGCCGCCGAGTTGAGCGGCAGCAGCACTTCGACGGCGGTGAGCGCGAGCAGCGGGAGGACCGCCACCATCTCCCGGGCCAGTCCGGCGTCGGTGACGCTGGCCAGTACGGCGAGCGCGGTGAGGCCGGGGAGCAGCGCGCCGAGTGCCCCGACGGCGCTGGCCGCCCGACCGGCCGAGCGCTCCAGCCGGGCCAGTTGTGCGCCCCGGTACCCGGCCCGCTCCAGTGCCGCGGCTGTCACGCCGAAGGCGGCCAGGTCGGCCGCGCCGTCCACGGTGTCCAGGGTGGCGGCGGCGTAGGCGGCGCGGGCGGGTGCGAGTCGCCGGGCCGAGCGCACCGTGGACAGGTACGCGACCAGTGGTACCAGCAGCCCGGCGAGCACCATCCCGGCCCCGGTGAGCAGCGCGGCAGGGATCGAGAACGCCGCAGTGAAGCCGACCGTGGCCGCCGTGACCAGTACCCCGACCAGAGCCGGCAGGGCACAGCGCAGCAGCGCGTCCTGGACCGCGTCGACATCGGAGACGAGCCGGGTCAGCGCGTCCCCGCGTGGGGTACCGGCCGGATCACGGGCCAGGCCGGCGAAGACCCGGGTCCGCAACTGCGCCAGTACCCGCAGCACCGCATCGTGGCTGACCAGCCGCTCCACATAGCGCAGGACGCCGCGGCCGGTGGCGAAGGCGCGGACCGCGACGATCGCCACCGACAGCGCGATCAGCGGCGGCTGCTGCGCGGCCCGGGTGATCAGCCAGACGGCGGTGGCGAGCAGCGCCAGCCCGGACAGCTCAGTGAGCGTGGCGACCACCGCCGACGCCGCCAGCCTGGCCCGCCACCGCACCGGCCCGACCCCACCTGACCCGGTGCCGCTCATACGGGCACCACCTCGGTGACCGCGCCGTCGTGCACGCGGAGCACCCGGTCGGCGCTGGCGAGCAGGGCCGGCCGGTGGGCGACGATCAGGCCGCCCTTGCCGGCGACCAGTTCGGCGCTGGCGGCCAGCACGGCCGCCTCACTCTCGCCGTCCAGGCCGGCGGTGGGCTCGTCGAGCAGCACCAGGCCGGCGTCGCGGCGCAGGAAGGCACGGGCCAGCGCGAGCCGCTGCCGCTGCCCGGTGGACAGACCGACGCCGCCCGCGCCGAGCACGGTGTCGTACCCGGCCGGCAGGGCAGCGATGAAGTCGTGCGCATGCGCCGCCCGAGCCGCCTGCTCGACCGCAGCCCGATCCACGCCAGCCCGATCCACCCCAACCGCAGTGCCGGCGACCGCAGTGCCGGCGGCCGGGGTGCGGGCGGGGGTGCCGAGGGCGATGTTGCCGGCCACGGTGTCGGCGAACAGGTGCGGGCGCTGCGGTACCCAGGCCAGCCGCGCCCGCCAGGCGTCGAGTTCCAGGCTCGCGAGGTCCACGCCGTCGACGAGTACCCGGCCCGAGTTGACCGGCACGAAGCCGAGCAGTACCGCCAGGATCGTGCTCTTTCCACCGCCACTGGGTCCGATCAGCGCGAGCCGCTCGCCGGGCCGCAGGGTGAAACTGACCTCGCGCAGGCCGCGCACCGCCACCCGGTCGAAGGTGATCTCCCCGGTGGCCGGATCGGGCTGCCGGGGCGCGGTCAGCGCAGTGGGCGCGGCGTCCGGCGCGTCCAGCACCGCGAACACCTCGGTGGCCGCGGCCAATCCCTCCTGGCTGGCGTGGAAGCGGGCCCCCGCGGTACGCAGCGGGGTGTACGCCTCCGGCGCGAGCAGCAGCACCAGCAGCGCGACCGGGAGGGTGAGGTTGCCGTCCAGCAGCCGCAGCCCGACCGGGACAGCGACCAGCGCCACCGACAGCGACGAGATCAGCTCCAGCACCAGCGCGGAGAGGAACGCGATGCGCAGGGTTGCCATGGTGGCGCTGCGGTACTTCTCGGCCATCCCGCGCACCACGGCCACCTGCGCGCCGGCCCGGCCGAACGAGCGCAGCGTGCTCATCCCGGCGAGCATGTCGAGGAAGTGGCCGCCGAGGGTGGCCAGCAGCCGCCACTGCTTGTCGGTGCGGGTCCGGGTCTGCCAGCCGACCAGGATCGCGAAGATCGGCAGCAGCGGCAGGGTGACCAGCACGACGACGGCCGAGGCGGGGTCGGCCCAGGCGATGCGGACCAGCACGGCGACCGGCACGGTCACCCCGAGCAGCAGCTGCGGCAGGTACCCGATGAGGTATCCGTCCAGCGCGTCCACGCCGCGCCCGACCAGGGTGGCCAGCGAGCCGGCCCGCTGCCCGGCCAGCCAGTCCGGTCCCCGGCGGCTGGCGGCGGCCAGCAGGTCGCGCCGCAGGTCCTCCTTCACGCCGGTCGCGGACGCGGTGGCGACCAGCCCGAACAGCCAGTGCTGGACGGCGCGCAGGGCGAAGACGACGAGCGCGGCGAGCAGCGCGGGCCGGTCCAGTCGGCCGTCGACGGCGTGCGCGACGAGCTGGGCGAGCGCGGTGGCCTGGGCGACCACCAGCACCGCGGTGAGCACCGCCGAGGCGGTCACCGCGACCAGGTAGCGGCGTACCCGGGGCAGCCGGGCCAGCCGGGGATCCACCGGACCCATCCCGTCCACCTCCCTCGCCGTGCTGCGCGCGTCCACCGGCCGGCCTGCCGCGCGGGCGGCGGGGCGGTTCGTCGTCGGGACGGCTCCGCCCATCTTCCCGGCTCACCGGCCGGACGCGAAGGCGGGTCGCCATACCGTGCGGTGAACCACCGCCCGGCGGACTACCTGTCGCCAGGCTACACATCGGGGCAAGGGGGCCGGTCAGCGCAGTCAGGGAGGCGGCCAGTGGCCGGGTCGCGGGCATTTGCAACTTGGTTGCAATAACAAATGGGCGCTCGTAAAGTGTGCTTGCCGCCGACAAGGCCGCCACCCAGTCGCCGGAACGCCGGCGACCCGACGCTGCGAGGTGCCGCCGTGGCCGACCTGACCACTCCCACCAGACAACCGGAGTCCCCGGCCGTGCAGGCCACGCCCACCAACACCACGCCCACCAACGCCGCGCCCGCCAACGCCGCCCCCGCCAACGCCGCCCCCGCCAACGCCGCGCCCACCACCGCTCAAGTCGCCAACGCCGCGAAGGCTGCGGCCCGCAAGCCGCTGAGCCGGCAGGAGTGGACCCGCATCGCCGGCATGGCCGGCTTCGTGGTGGCCCTACATGTGATCGGCTTCTTCACGCTGTTCGCGCTGGTCGCTCCGCACCACTACAACCTGGGTACGGACAGCGACACCGGGAAGACCATCTTCTTCACGGCCGGCCTCGGCATCACCGCGTACGTGCTGGGGATGCGGCACGCCTTCGACGCCGACCACATCGCCGCCATCGACAACACCACCCGCAAGCTGATGAGCGAGGGGCAGCGGCCGGTCTCGGTGGGCTTCTGGTTCTCCCTCGGCCACTCGTCCATCGTGTTCGGGCTGTGCGCGCTGCTGTCGATGGGTATCCGGGCGCTGGCCGGCCAGGTCGACGACGACGGCTCCTCCCTGCACACGGTCACCGGCCTGATCGGGACAGCCGTCTCCGGGGTGTTCCTGCTGACCATCGCGGCGATCAACCTGGTCGTGCTCAACGGCATCCTGCGGGTGTTCCGCAAGATGCGCACCGGGCACTACGACGAGGCCGAATTGGAGGACCAGCTCAACAAGCGCGGGCTGATGAACCGCATCCTCGGCGGCGCCACCAAGGCCGTCCGCAAGCCCTGGCACATGTACCCGGTTGGCCTGCTCTTCGGCCTCGGCTTCGACACCGCCACCGAGGTGTCGCTGCTGGTCCTGGCCGGCGGCGCGGCCGCGTTCGCGCTGCCCTGGTACGCCATCCTGACCCTGCCGGTGCTCTTCGCGGCCGGCATGTCGCTGCTGGACACCATCGACGGCTCGTTCATGAACTTCGCCTACGAGTGGGCCTTCTCCAAGCCGGTCCGCAAGGTCTTCTACAACATCACCATCACCGGCCTGTCGGTCGCGGTGGCCCTGATCATCGGGGTGATCGAGATCATCTCGATCCTCACCGACCGGCTGCACATCGACAGCGGCCCGCTGGCCTGGATCGGCAACGCCCCGCTGGACTACGTCGGCTACACCATCGTCGGCCTGTTCGTGCTCACCTGGGCGGTGGCGATCGCGGTCTGGAAGTTCGGCCGCATCGAGGAGAAGTGGAGCGCCGGCCTACGCGGCACGCCGACCGGCGAGTAACCAGGCTCACCCAGCGGGAACACTGCAGCGGACCGGCCCGAGAGGTGGCTACTGTGGACCGCATGGGGAAAAGGTACGAACGTATCGACGGGCGGCTGCGCGACTTCATTGACGCGCAGCCGCTGTTTTTCGTGGGCACCGCGCCGCTGGCCGGCGACGGGCACGTCAACATCTCGCCCAAGGGGCGCGCCGGCACCTGGCAGGTGCTCGACGAGAAGACGGTGGCCTACCTCGACTTCGGCGGCAGCCACGCGGAGACCATCGCGCACCTGCGGGAGAACGGCCGGATCACGCTGATGTGGTGCGCGTTCACCGGCCCGCCGAACATCGTGCGGGTACACGGCCGGGGCGAGCCGGTGTTCCGCGACGACCGACGCTTCGCCGACCTGGTCGCCGGCTTCGGCGACGCCGACGCACCGGGGCTGCGGGCGGTCATCGTGGTGACCGCCGAGATCATCAGCGACACCTGCGGCTTCGCCGTCCCGTTCCTCGACTACGTCGGCGATCGCCCGCTGCACGCCGAGTACTTCGGCCGCAAGAGCGACCCGGAGTTCGTGGCGTACTGCGCCAGCAAGGAGTTCAACGGCGAGAGCATCGACGGCCTGCCCGCCCTCCCGCTCCCACTCCCGCCCCGCGAGCCGGCGCCCCAGCGGTCCGAGCCGGTCCCGGCGCAGTCCGAGCCGGTCCCGGCGCAGTCCGAGCCGGTCCCGGCGCAGTCCTGAGCGAAACGGGTCAGGCGGCGGCGGTCACGTCGGCGCCGACCCGGATGTCGGCGGTGAGGGTGATGATGCCGCTGTCGGTCTCGTGCCGGACCGGCACGCCGAGGCGGCGCATGGTGCGGATCATCGGCGCGTTGTCGGCGTGGGTGTGCGCGTGCAGCGCCTCGATACCCCGGCCGGCGGCCAGCCGGGCGATCCGGCGCAGTAGCGCGGTACCCAGCCCGGTGCGCTGCCGGTCGTCGCGGACCAGCAGCCCGACCTCCGCCTCCGGACCGTCCCAGACCACGGTGGCCATCGCCACGATCGGCGCGGCAACCCCGTGCTCCTGGGCGACGAGGGTGAGCCCGTACGGGTGGGCCAGCAGCCGGGTCAACCGAACCCGGCCCGGGCCCTCCCCGGCGGCCAGATAGCGCCGGTGCCGACTGGCCGGCGAGCAGCGCTGGTGCAGCTCGACGACCTCGTCCAGGTCTGCCGGGCTGGCGGTCCGGACGGTCAACTCGGCGCCCGAGGGCAGCAGCAGGTCCCAGTGCAGAGTGCTCCGGGCGGCGATGGTGGCGGCCAGGTCGACCAGGGCGTGTGCGCGGGCGTACTCGGCCGGGGTGAACGGGGGCTCGGCCCGCTCGACGTGGATGGTGCCGCCCGCCGGGTCCGGCAGCGCCATCGTGGTGGCCGTGAAGCCGGCCCGGGTGGTCGTGTCGTCGGCCCGCCAGTGCACCCGGCAAAGGTCGCTCTCACCCTCGCCGAGCAGCAGTGCCAGCGCGGCGGCCAGCTCGTCCGGGTCACGGGCGACCCGGGCGGCCACCGAGATGAACTGGGTGGGCGTGTCCACCAGCCCGTGCGCGTCGGCCCGGCGTACCCAGGCGTTCCGGCCGCGGCCCTTGACGATGGCCGCCACCAGCTCCGGCTCGCTGAGCGCGTCCGGGGCGTCCACCAGGAAGTCGTCGACCGCGCCCGCCTCGGTGGCATGCACCTGTACGGACAGGATGTTGACCTTCCGCAGGGCCAGGCTCGCGGTCAGGACGGCAAGGAAACCCGGCCGGTCGTCGACCGTGGTGCGTACCCGCCACAGCGCCATGCGTGACTCCTTCTGTGCCCGGACACCCCGGCCCCGTTGAGGTGTCCACCGTGGCCGCGGCGCTGCGACCGTTCGACTACCCAGGTTGCCACCCTGCCATTTCCGGCCGGTAACCTGGGTGTGCCGACAAACTCGCAGGTCAGATGGCCTGCGTCACACCGGCTCCGGCGCCGAGTTTGTCCAACCTGTCGCCGAGGACCAGGCCGCCGGCCCTAATCAACTGTGCCAGCCGGTCGACCTCGGTGACGTGGAACGCGGGTACCGAGAGCTCCTGTTCGCCGCCGTCGCGGGCGACCAGGAAGACCAGCCCGGCGCGGCCGAACGGGGCCGCCGCGTAGCGCACCGAACCGGGGCCGTTGAAGGCCCGCGGGCGCAGCGGCGCCACCTCCGGCGCGCGCAGCGGATCCGGCGCCTTCCAGCTGGCGTAGAGCACGGTGGGGGCGTGTTCCGACGGCGGGTCGACCAGCCCGGTGAGGCCGCTGCCCTGCGCCCAGTCGGCGGGGACCAGCAGAGCCGCCGCCCAGTCCGCGGAGAGCAGGCCGGGTACCGCGTCGACCAGGGTGGCTACGCCCTCGTCCGGGTTGGCGGCGACCTGGCCGACGAGTTCGGCGTCCGCGCCGCTGACCGCGGTCGCGCCGACCGAGCGCCAGACGCCCTCGACGCTCACCCCGGGGATCGCGCCGAGTCCGGCGAGGATGCGATCCACCGGCGCCGCTGCCGGCCAGATGACGGTGAAGTCGTCGACGGCCCGGCCGCCGACCCGTTCCAGCACGATCATCTGCACGATGTCGGCCCCGGTGACGCCCAGCGTGCGGGCGACCTGGCCGAGCGAGCCTGGCCGGTCGGGCAGCCGTACCCGAAGGCGCAGCAGCATGGTGCGGTCCTCCTCATCCCGTGGCGCACCCGCCCGTACCCACGACCGCACGCACGAACGGCGGGTGACCAGCAGGAGTACGGACGCGTACGAGGTGACGTTGCGTATATCGTGACGGCGGCGCGTTACCGAACTGTTGCATGGCGATGTCCCAAGCAAGACACCCGATGTGACCCATCCCGTTGACAGCCGGCCGAAGGGGACATGAACTGGGCCGATGACGACGCCGTCAGACCAGCGTTCAGCCGACCCACCCGGCCTCGATCTCGGTCGGTTGGCCGACTGGTTGGGCGCGCACCCCCTTCCCGGGATCGCCGGGCCGCCCCGGCACGCCGAGTTGATCGCCGGTGGCCGGTCCAATCTCACCTACCGGGTGACGGTGGCCGACGGCACGGTGGTGCTGCGCCGGCCGCCGCTCGGGCACGTCCTGGCCACCGCCCACGACATGGGCCGGGAGTACCGGGTGATCTCGGCACTCACCCCGACCGGGGTACCGGTGCCGGCCGCGCTGGCGCACTGCGCCGACCCGGAGGTGCTCGGCGCGCCGTTCTACCTGATGGCCGACGTGCCGGGCACGGTGTTCCGCACCCGGCAGCAGACCGACGAGCTGACCCCGGAGCAGCGCCGGGAGCTCGCCTTCGCCATGATCGACACGCTGCGTGACCTGCACGCCATCGAGCCGGCCGCGGTCGGGCTCGGCGACTTCGGTCGGCCGGACGGGTACCTGGTCCGGCAGGTGAAGCGCTGGGCGGTGCAGTTGGACGCCTCCCGCAGTCGTGACCTGCCCGGCGCGAACGAGTTGCGGGACCGGCTGCTGGCCCGCGTCCCGACGCAGCGGGCGGCCGGCATCGTGCACGGCGACTACCGGCTCGACAACCTGATCATCGACCCGGAGCGGGGCACGGTGGCTGCGGTCCTCGACTGGGAGATGGCCACCCTCGGCGACCCGCTCGCCGACCTGGGCCTGCTGCTCACCTACTGGGACGCGCTCGGCAGCAGCCGCTCGCCGGACGGGCCGGGGCCGGCGAACCCGGTGGCCGACGGGCTGGGCGAGGCGGCCGGCTTTCCGAGCGGCGCGGAACTGCTCGCCCGCTACGGCGCGGACCCCGACGAGTTGGCCTGGTACGTCGGGCTGGGCTGCTACAAGCTCGCGGTGATCTGCGAGGGGATCCACTACCGGTACACCCTCGGCCAGACCGTGGGCGCCGGCTTCGACCGGATGGGCGGCCTGGTCGCGCCGCTGCTGGCACACGGACTTTCCGTCACGGAGGGCTGAGACATGCAGTTCGAGTACGACGCGCGCACCCGCGAGCTGATCGGCGCGGTCAATGCCTTCCTTGCGGAGAAGGTGTATCCGGCTGAGCCGGTCTTCGCCGCCCAGGAGGAGGCGTCCGGCTGGGACCGGCCGGCGGTGATCGAGGAGCTGAAGACGGCCGCCCGCGAGCGCGGCCTGTGGAACCTGTTCCTGCCCGGCGAGCACGGGGCGGGGCTGACGAATCTCCAGTACGCGCCGCTCGCGGAGTTGACCGGGCGCAGTCCGCACCTGGCGCCGGAGGCGTTCAACTGCGCTGCGCCGGACACCGGCAACATGGAGCTGCTGAGCCAGTACGGCACGCCGGAGCAGCAGGATGCTCTGGCTGAAACCGTTGTTGGAGGGGCAGATCCGCTCGGCGTTCTGCATGACCGAGCCGGCGGTGGCCTCCTCGGACGCCAGCAACATCGAGACCCGGATCGTCCGCGACGGTGACTCCTACGTGATCAACGGCCGCAAGTGGTGGTCGTCCGGAGCGATGGCGCCACGCTGTGAGCTGCTGATCGTGATGGGCAAGACCGATCCGGACGCGCCGCGTCACCAGCAACAGAGCATGGTTCTGGTCCCCCGGGACGCGGCCGGTGTCACCGTGCGGCGCGGCATGCGGGTCTTCGGATACGACGACGGTCCGCACGGCGGGCACGCTGAAATCGACTTCGACGGCGTCCGGGTACCCGTCACCAACCTGCTCGGCGGCGAGGGCGCGGGCTTCGCGATGGCCCAGGCCCGGCTCGGCCCCGGCCGGATCCACCACTGCATGCGGCTGATCGGGATGGCTGAGCGGGCGCTGGAGCTGATGTGCCGCCGGGCGGTGGAGCGGGTCGCGTTCGGCCGGCCACTGGCCGAGCAGGGCGTGGTGCAGGACTGGATCGCCCGGTCCCGGGTGGAGATCGAGCAGGCCCGGCTGCTGGTGTTGAAGACCGCCTGGCTGATGGACACGGTGGGCAACAAGGGCGCGCACACCGAAATCCAGTCAATCAAGATCGCGACTCCGGCGATGGCGTTGGGCGTCATCGACCGGGCCATCCAGTGCTTCGGCGCAGCCGGCGTCTCCCAGGACACCATGCTCGCCGCGCTCTGGGCGCAGGCCCGCACGCTGCGCCTGGCCGACGGCCCGGACGAGGTACACAAGGCATCCCTGGCCCGCCGGGAACTCAAGCGCTACGCCGCCGGCTGACCTGACGCCCGGCCGACCTGACGCCCGGCTGACCTGACAGTGAGGCAGCCCTGACGTCCGGCAGAGCCGGCGACCTGCCGAGCCGGCGACCTGCCGAGCGGTCGCCGCCGGACCGACCACCGGCTGAGCTGGCCGAAGAGACTTCCTGGGCGCTGCGCCGGCGGGGTCTCGGCGTTCGATGGGCATCGAATTCAAGATTCTTTTGCCATCGACGCCGATGGCTGTGAACGCGCCCATCGACCCAATGTGCTGGCAGCGGGCTTAACCGGCGCGTAACGGGGCCGGTGCGCGATGGCAACCGGCGGGATTTGGCCGACGCCTTATCTTGACAGTTAATTCAACGTCAATGACTCTCTATCCGAGAGCGCTCTCACCCCCCACCCGGGAGGGGCAGATCCAGCCCGCCCGGCGCACTCCCGCACGGCGTGACGAGGCTGCCGCCAGGCCAGCGGCGGACCCCGCCCGACGCCGCACACCCCCGAGTCAGGGAGCACGCATGTCCACCGCCGCACTACGGATACTCCACCGCCGCAAAACCACGTACCTGATCGCCGCCGCGGTCACCGCCGTGCTGCTGGCGGCCTTCGTCATCACCACCACGATCAGCGCGCACGCCGCCGTCACCCTGATCTCCCAGGGCAAGACGGCCACCGCGTCGTCCACCGAGAACGCCGGCACCCCGGCCTCGGCGGCCGTCGACGGCAACCTCACCGGCACCCGCTGGTCGAGCGCGTTCAGCGATCCACAGTGGATCCAGATCGACCTCGGCGCCACCGCGAGCATCTCCCAGGTCGTCCTCACCTGGGAGGCCGCGTACGCGACCGCGTTCCAGGTGCAGACCTCGGCCGACGGGTCGAACTGGGCCAACATCTACTCCACCACCACCGGAGCCGGTGGCACGCAGACCCTGAATGTCACCGGCAGCGGCCGGTACATCCGGGTCTACGGCACCGTCCGCAAGACCGGCTACGGCTACTCGCTCTACGAGTTCCAGGTCTACGGCGACTTCGGCACCACCACGCCGGCCTGTGGCACCGCCAACGCCGCCCAGGGCAGGACGGCGACCGCCTCCTCCGTCGAGAACGCCGGCACCCCCGCCTCAGCGGCTGTCGACGGCAACGGCGGCACCCGCTGGTCCTCCGCCGCGAGCGACCCGCAGTGGCTGCAGGTCGACCTGGGCAGCAGCCAGTCCATCTGCCAGGTGCAGCTCAACTGGGAAGCCGCCTACGGTAAGTCGTTCCAGGTCCAGGTCTCGGCCAACGGCACCAGCGGCTGGACCGACATCTACGCGACCACCACCGGCACCGGCGGCAACCAGACGCTCAACGTCGCCGGCACCGGCCGCTACATCCGGGTCTACGGCACGGTCCGGGCCACCGGGTACGGGTACTCCCTCTGGGAGTTCATCGTGCACACCGGCACCGGCCCGACCGCGTCGGCAACCGCGAGCGTCACCCCCAGCACCTCCGTCTCGACCAGCAGCCCGTCGTGCAGCGGCGGATCCACGGTCACCGGCGGCGGCGCGCTCGGCCCGAACGTGATCGTCTTCGACCCGTCCATGTCGGGTGCGGCGATCCAGACCTCGGTGAACAACGTGTTCGCCCAGATGGAGTCCAACCAGTTCGGTACCCAGCGGTACCAGCTGCTGTTCAAGCCGGGCGTCTACAACAACTACTTCAACGCCCAGATCGGCTTCTACACCTCCATCTCCGGCCTCGGCCAGAACCCGGACGACGTGCAGCTGCACGGCGACGTGACGGTCGACGCGGGCTGGTTCGGCGGCAACGCCACCCAGAACTTCTGGCGTTCGGCCGAGAACTACTCGATCTACCCGAGTCGCCGCGGACTCCCGGTGGGCGGTGGCGCAGGCCGCGCCGTTCCGTCGCATCGACGTCCACGGTGGCCTGATGCTGGCGCCCAACGGCTTCGGCTGGGCCTCCGGCGGCTACATCGCCGACTGCCGGGTCTCCGGCACCGTCAGCACCATCTCGCAGCAGCAGTGGTTCACCCGTAACAGCCACGATCGGCGGGTGGAGCAACGCGGTCTGGAACGACGTGTTCACCGGGGTTGCGGCGCGCCCGCCAACTCCTTCCCGAACCCGCCGTACACCACGGTCGCGCAGAGCCCGGTGATCCGGGAGAAGCCGTACCTCTACACCGACGCCGGTGGCGCCTACCGGGTGTTCGTGCCCTCGCTGCAGACCAACGCCGCTGGCGTGACCTGGGCGAACGGCAACACGCCGGGCAGCTCGATCCCGATCAGCCAGTTCTACGTGGCGAAGCCGGGTGACTCGGCGGCGACCATCAACCAGGCGCTCGCCAGGGCCTGAACCTGATGTTCACGCCGGGCGTCTACCACGTCAACCAGACCATCAACGTGACCCGGCCGAACACGGTCGTCCTGGGTCTCGGCTACGCGACCATCATTCCCGGACAACGGCGTCATGGCGATGCAGACCGCGGACGTCGACGGCATCAAGCTGGCCGGTCTGCTCTTCGACGCGGGCACCACCAACTCGCCGATCCTGCTGCAGGTCGGCCCGTCCGGCTCGGCCGGGACCAGCCACGCGAGCGACCCGACCTCCATCCAGGACGTGTTCTTCCGGATCGGTGGCGCCGGGCCCGGCAAGGCCACCAACAGCCTGGTGGTCAACAGCAGCAACACGATCATCGACCACATCTGGGCGTGGCGCGCCGACCACGGTGCCGGCGTCGGCTGGACGATCAACACGGCGGACACCGGCCTGCTCGTCAACGGCAAGAACGTCACGGCGTACGGGCTGTTCGTCGAGCACTACCAGAAGTACGAGGTGCTCTGGAACGGCAACGGCGGCCGGACGTACTTCTTCCAGAACGAGCTGCCCTACGACCCGCCGAACGCGGCCGCCTGGTCGCACGACGGGATCACCGGGTACGCGGCCTACAAGGTGGCCAACTCGGTGACCACGCACGAAGCGTGGGGCCTGGGCAGCTACTGCGTGTTCACGGCGGATCCGTCGATCGCGGCGTACCACTCCTTCGAGGTGCCCAACACGGCGGGCGTGAAGTTCCACAACGTGCTCACCGTCTCGCTGGGCAAGGGTTCGATCACCCACGTCATCAACGACACCGGCGACGCGGCACTGCCGTCGAACGTGGTGCCGCACAACGTGGTGAGCTACCCGTAACCCGCATCAACCAGCACCGAACAACGCAGCACAGAACAAAGGGGTGCCCGGGACCGTCACGGTCCCGGGCACCTCTGCGTTCGGCGTGGCCGGGTCAGTCACCGGAGCGGATCCGAGCCAACAGGTCGTCCGGCGGGTCGTAGTCGGGCAGACCGGCGAGTTGCCGGTACGCCCGCGCGGCGGCGTCCGGCGCGGACCACTGCGGCAGCGGCAACCGCCCCGCCAACGCCGCCTCGGGCTCGCCGGCCCCGTAGGCGTCCCGCGCGAGCGCCACCACCGTGGCCATCCGCTCCGCCTGGACAGCCAACTCGGCCGGGGCCAGCAGGCCGCCGTGCCCCGGCAGCACCGGCCGGTCGGCGGCCAGCGTCACGAACGCCGCCATGGTGTCCACCCAGTCCAACGGGAAGCTGTCGGTGAAGCCCGGACTCGGCCCCTCCTCAACCAGGTCGCCGCCGAAGATCAGGCCCGCGTCCGGCACGGTGAACACCAGGTCATGGTCGGTGTGGCCGCGCCCGAGGTAGGTCAGTTCCACCATCCGCCCGCCGAGGTCGACCGTGCTGCCATCGGTGACCAGGTGGTCCGGTACGACGATCCGGGTGTCGACCAGGTCGCGGCGCAACTCGGCCTGCCCGCCGCCCAGCCGGGACAGCAGGGCGGCCCGCTGTACCTCGCCGTACTCCTCCAGGCGGCGGGCGCAGTCGCGGTGCGCCCAACGGGGTACCGGCCCGAAGGCGCTGTTGCCGAAGGCGTGGTCGAAGTGGCCGTGGGTGTTCGCCACCACACACGGCAGATCGGTCAGTTCCCGGACCGCGGTCAGGATCTCGGTACCCGCCCGGCCGGTCCCACCGGTGTCCACCACCAGGCCGGCCGACCCGCCCAGCACCAGGCCGATGTTCACCCGGGCGAGCGGGTGCACCAGCCGGTACACCCCGTCAGCGAGCTGCTCCCACGGCCCGCTCACGCGACGCGGTCCAGCAGGGCGCGGACCGGGCGGAGTCGCAGCAGCCGGGCGAAGTCCAGCTCGCCGGTGCAGAACCGGCGGAACAGCGCCCAGCCGGGCGGGCTGGCCAGTGCCGCGTGCAGCGCCCACGGCCGGCGCTCGAACGCGGTCAGCAACTGCCGGCCGGCGGCCATCTCCAGGGCCAGCCCGCCCTCGATCGCCCGGGGGTACGCGGCCAGATCGCCGCTGGCGGCAGCTGTTCCCGCGAGCGCACCGGAGCGCAGCGCGAAGCTGATCCCCTCCCGGGTCCACGGCTCCAGCAGGCCGGCCGCGTCGCCGGCGAGGAGCACCCGACCGCGCAGCAGCGGCGAGGTCGCGGTCCGGCAGCGGGTCAGGTGCCCGGAGTCGTGCAGCGGCTCGATCCCGGTCAGCCCCAGCCGGGCCAGGAAGTCGTCCAGGTAGCGCCGGGTGGCCTCGCCGTGGCCGCGCGCCGCGATCACGCCGACGGTGAGCACGTCGCCCTTGGGGAACACCCAGCCGTACGAGCCGGGCAGCGGACCCCAGTCGATGAGTACCCGACCGCGCCAGCGGGCCGCCCGCACGGCGTCCACCGGCAGCTCCACCTCCAGGCCCAGGTCCACCTGGGCGAAGTCGACGCCGACGAAGCGCGTCGTCACGCCGGCCGAGCCGTCGGCGCCGACCACCGTGGCGGCGGTCAGCCGGGTGCCGTCCGCCAGCCGTACCCCGGCACTGTCTTCATCGGAGTCCACCGAGCGCACCGGCACCCGTTCCCGGACCACCGCGCCGGCCCGCACGGCCGCGGCCTTCAACGCGTCGTCGAAGTCCGTCCGGCGGACCATCGCCAGCAGCGGCCGGGACTCACGCCGGGCGACCAGCCGGCGACCGCCGAGGGTGAAGCCGACCCGGTCGATGTGGTCCGCGGCGGGGATCGCGATCCGGTCACCCAGCGCGATCCGGGACGCGCCGATCAGGCCACCGCCGCAGGTCTTGTACCGGGGATGCGCGGCCCGCTCCAGCACCAGCGTGCGCGCTCCGGCCGTGGCGGCGGTGTAGGCCGCCGACAGTCCGGCCGGCCCGCCGCCGACCACGATCACATCCCAGTCGGGGCGCTGCCGTTCATCTGCCACCCCGGCAGCCTACGAACTCAGGCGGACGCCCGTCGGACCAGGTGGGTGTCCAGCACTACCGAGCTGGAACTGGACGCCTCGCCGCGGATGCGGTCCACCAGCAGCAGCGCCATCTCCCGGCCCATCTCCTCGACCGGCTGGTAGACGGTGGTCAGCGGCGGATCGGTCTGCCGGGCGATCATCGAGTCCTCGAAACCGACGATGGCCACGTCCGACGGGATCCGCCGACCGCGCTCCTTGAGCACCCGCATGGCGCCGAAGGCCATCAGGTCGGAGGCGGCGAAGATCGCGTCCACGTCGGGATGCTTATCCAGGATGCGGCTCATCGCCTCGGCCCCGGAGTCCTCGGAGAAGTCACCGTAGGCGATCAGCCCCTCCTGCACCGGCAGGCCCGCCTCGACAAGCGCCTTGCGGTACCCGGCGAGGCGGTCCACGCCCACCCCCATGTCCTGCGGCCCGGCGATCACGCCGATCTCCCGGCGGCCGGTGCCGATCAGGTGGCCGACCGCGATCTGCCCGCCGCCGATGTTGTCGACGTCCACGAAGCTGACCGGCCGGGCCCGACTGCCGGCCGGACGACCACCCAGCACGGTCGGCAGGCCCCGCTCGTAGCACAGCTCGGGCAGCGGGTCGTCGTCGTGCAGCGAGAGCAGGAGCACCCCGTCGACGTGCTGGTTGGTCAGGTGCTGGTGCAGCCGCTCGCGTTCGGCGGGCGACTGCGCCATCGCCAACCACAGCTGCAGCGACGGGGTCTCCGCCAGGCCGGCGCTGATCCCCCGGACGATGCCGGCGAAGAACGGCTCCCCGAAGACCCGCTCACCGGACTCGGAGACCACCAGGGCCACCGAGTCCGTCCGCTGGGTGACCAGCGCCCGGGCGGCCCGGTTGGGCACGTAGCCCAGCTCCGCGATGGCCGCCTCGACGGCCGCCTTGGACTCCGGGCTCACCTGGGGCGAACCGTTGACCACCCGGGACACGGTGCCACGACCGACACCGGCGCGGGCGGCGACCTCGTCGAGGGTCGGACGCCCGGCGGAGCGGGTGCGCTGGGTCGTCATGGTGAACTCCTCGTAGCTGTGGTGAGGTCGCCGCCTTCGGTCCGGCTTCTATTCTGCCGCTAGCCCGTTGCGCCGGGTAACCTCGCCATACCACCGGCCGCTGGTCTTGGGTGTGCGGCGCTGGGTCTGGTAGTCGACGTAGACCATGCCGAAGCGCTTCGAATAGCCCCACGCCCATTCGAAGTTGTCCAGCAGCGACCAGCCGAAGTACCCGCGCAGCGGCACGCCCTGCCCGATCGCCTCGGCGCAGGCCCGCAGGTGCTGGTCGAAGTAGTCGACCCGGGCCAGGTCCTCGACCTGTCCGTCCTCGCCGAGCACATCGTCGAAGGCGGCGCCGTTCTCAGTGACATACAGCGGCAACTCCGGGTACTCCCGGTTCACCCGTACCAGCGTCTCCACCAGGCCGGGCGCGTCGATCTCCCAGCCCATCGCGGTGACCGGCAGGCCCCGGTTGCGGAACTCCACGTGCTCGCTGCCCGGGTAGCAGGACGGCCTGCGCCAGTAGGCGCCCGGCACGCTGTCCGGGGCGGGCGTGGCGACCACGTGCCGGCTGTAGTAGTTGATGCCGAGGAAGTCCAGCGGGGTGCTGATGGTCTCCAGGTCGCCGTCCCGGACGTGGCTGAAGTCACTGATCTCGGCCAGGTCGGTCAGCACGTCGGCCGGGTAGCTGCCGCGCAGCACCGGGTCCAGGAAGATCCGGTTGGACAGCCCGTCGATGCGCCGGGCGGCGTCGGCGTCGGCGGGCGAGTCCGCGTCGGCCGGCGAGATGGCGTACAGGTTGAGCGTGATGCCGTACTCATTGCTGCCGCCGGCGGCGCGGATCGACTGGACAGCCTGACCGTGCGCGAGCATCAGGTGGTGCGCGGCGGCCACGCTGGCGGCCGGCTCGGTGCGGCCCGGGGCGTGGTCGCCGGAGCCGTAGCCGAGGAAGGCCGAGCACCACGGCTCGTTGAAGGTGGTCCAGTTGCGTACCCGGTCCCCCAGCGCGTCGTGCATGAGCTGCGCGTAGTCCACGAACCGGGCGGCGGTGTCACGGTTGGGCCAACCACCCGCGTCCTCCAGCTCCTGCGGCAGGTCCCAGTGGTAGAGCGTGATCCACGGGGTGATGCCGCGTTCCAGCAGGCAGTCCGTCAGTCGCTGGTAGAAGTCCAGGCCCGCCTGGTTGGCCGGGCCCCGACCGTGCGGCTGGACCCGGCTCCAGGAAACGGACATCCGGTACGCGGACAGCCCGAGATCAGCCATCAGGTCGACATCCTGGGCATAACGGTGGTAATGGTCGCAGGCGACGTCGCCGGTGTCCCCGGCGACGACCTTGCCCGGCGTGTGACTGAAGGTGTCCCAGATTGACGGGGTACGACCATCCTCGGCGACTGCCCCTTCGATCTGGTACGCCGCCGTGGCGGCGCCCCAGACGAATCCGGCCGGAAAGTCCAGTCGTCCGGTGGTTCGCAACCCGAGCGACTGGGGCTGGTAGGTAGTCACGCCTTCAGGGCACCTTCCATGATGCCGCCGATGATCTGGCGGCCGAACACGATGAACACGACCAGCAACGGCACGACGGCTACCGCGGTACCCGCGAAGACCTGCGCATAGTCGGTGTAATAACCGGTTCCCAGACTACGCAGTGAAATCTGCACGGTCGGGTTCTCCGGGTCTTGCATAGCCACCAGGGGCCACAGGAAGTCGTTCCAGGACTGCATGTAGGTGAAGATCGCCAGCACTGCGGCGGCCGGGCGCAGTGCCGGCAGCACCACGTTCCAGTAGATCCGCCAGGTGCTGCAGCCGTCGATGCGGGCCGCCTCGATCAGTTCGTCCGGAACCGCCTGGGCGGCGTACTGGCGCATCATGAAGATGCCGAACGAGGTGATCAGGAACGGCACGATCACCGCCGCCAGCCGGTTGTGCCAACCGAACTTGACCATCATCAGGTAGAGCGGGATGACGCCGAGCTGCACCGGCACCATCGAGCTGGCCAGGATGAACAGCAACAGCGCATTCTTGCCGCGGAAGCGCAGCTTCGCGAAGGCGAAACCGGCCAGTGTGGAGAAGAACACCGTGGAGACGGTCACCGCACTGGCGATGATGATCGAGTTGAGCAGGCCCTTGCCGATGTGCGCGTCCTCGTTGTTCCACACCACATTGAGGTTGTGGAAGAAGTGCGAGGAGGGCAGGAACGGCGGCGGCACCTTGTTCAGCGCGTCGTTGGTCCCGGTCGCGCCGATCAGCATGTAATAGATCGGGAAGACCGAGAGGATCAGCGCGGCAATGAGCGTGAGGTAGGTCAGCGGGCTGGCCTTCCACAACCCCGCCCCGGGCATCTTGCGACGGCGCCGGGGGGTGTGCTGCGGGGTGCCGCCGGGGCGGGCCGCGAGGGGGCTGGGTGTCTGGAGTGTGGTCATCGCGGGCCTCTCACTTGTCCGAGTTGATCCGGCGGACCACGAGGAAGTTCAACGCGGCCGTGATCAGGATGATGAGGAACAGGAACCAGGCGACGGCGGCTGCCAGGCCGAGTCGTTGGCGCTCCCAGATCAGCTCGAACATGTACATTGTGACGGTTTGGAACTGGCGGAGCGTGCCGCCCCGGTAGCCACCGGCCCCGGTGGTGAAGGTCACCGGCTCACCGAAGAGCTGCAGCCCACCGATGGTGGAGATGATCACCGTGAAGATGATCGTGGGGCGCAGCATCGGGACGGTGATCTTCCAGAACTGCCGCCAGTTGGACGCGCCGTCCAGCGAGGCGGATTCGTACACGTCGCGCGGGATGGACTGCATGGCGGCCAGGTAGATCAGCGCGTTGTAGCCGGTCCAGCGCCAGTTCACCATCGTCGAGATGGCCGTCCAGGAGGACCACTTGTCGGCCTTCCAGTCGATCTTCCCGACGCCGAAGAAGTGCAGCAGGTAGTTGACCAGGCCGTGGTCCTTGGAGTACAGGCTGTTGAAGACCAGGCCGATCACCGCCGTCGACGTGACGATCGGGATGATGACGCCCATCCGGATGGTGGTCCGCGCCCGGATCTGCTTGTTCAGCAGGTTGGCCAGCATCAACGCGAGCAGCAGCTGCGGAATCGTGGACAGCACGAAGATGCCGAAGGTGTTGTAGACCGAGTTCCAGAACTGGTCCTCGTGCAGCAGCTCGTCGAAGTTGCCGAAGCCGACCCACTTCTGGTGGGCCTTGTCGGAGCCGAGCGGCCAGTCGTGCAGCGACACCCAGAGGGTATAGAGCAGCGGGTAGACGCCGAAAATCGAGAAGATGACGAAGAACGGCGCGACGTAGAGGTACGGCGAAGCCTTCAGGTCCAACCAGCTGAACAGCCGCCGGTTGCGTCGTTGTACCGGATCGGGGGTGGGCGGCTCGGCATAGGCGGCATGCCGGGCGGTGTCGATGTGCACGGTCATCGGGAGTCCTCCTGTGGGCGACCCAGGCCGGTCGCCGGCCACGCACCCCTACAGATGCGAGGCCGCGGGCTATGGCACGCGAGGCGGGTGGCGCCGGTGGACTGGCCACCGGCACCACCCCAGCGGAAGCGGATTGTCCGTACCGCTGTGCTGCCGTGGTTCGGGCTTGCGTGTCAGGCCCGGGGGCCTGACGCCCGACGTGTTACTTGGCGGCCGTAGCGCCGTTCTTCAGGGCGTCTGCCCAGGCGGCGTCAGACGTCTTCTTCTTCTGCTCCACCGACTTGAGCGCGTCCTCGACCGCGTTGCGGACGGCCTGGTTCTTGGCGCCCAGGTAGACCGGCTTCAGCGAGGTCGCACCGGCGCCGAAGATGACACCGACCGGGGCGTTGTTGAAGTACTCGTTCTTGAAGGCCTTGAAGTCCGCGTTGTCGTAGGCGACCGGCGAGGACGGCAGGTTGTTGACCTTCTTGAACACCACGAGCTGGCTGTCCGGGCTGGTCAGGTACTTGGCCAGCTCGACGGCCTCCTTGATGTGCTTGCCCTTGGTCGGCACCGAGAGGAACGAGCCGCCCCAGTTGCCGCCGCCACCCGGAATCTGGGCGACGTCCCACTTGCCGGCAGCGCTGTCACCGGCGTTGGTCTTGATCACGCCGAGCATCCACGCCGGGCAGGCGATGGTGGCGAACGCCCCGGACTTGAAGCCCGCGGTCCAGTCGTCGGCGAACGAGTTCAGACCGGCAGACAGACCAGCGGAGATCATCTGGTTGGTCAGGTCCCAGGAGGTCTTGATGTCCGCGTTCGACTCGAGCACCAGCTTGTCGCTCTTGTCGAAGTAGGTGTAGCCAGCGCCCTTACCGGCGTTCTGCATCAGGATCGTGTTGTAGACGTTGGTCGCCGCGTCCAGGAACTTCGCGCCCGGCTTGGCGGCGTTGAACTTCTGGCCGGTGGTGATGTAGTCCTGCCAGGTCGGCCAGAGCGCCGACACCTTGTCACGGTCGGTCGGCAGGCCGGCCTTCGCGAACAGGTCGGTGCGGTAGCACATGGCCAGCGAGCCGACGTCGGTGCCCAGACCGATGACCTTCCCGTCACCGGTCTGACCCTCGGCCCACTTCCACGGCAGGAAGTTGCTCTGCAGCGAGGCGGCGCCGTAGTCGTTGAAGTTGACGAAGTTCTGTGCCTGGGACTTGTACTGGGTCAGCGTGCCGGTCTCGATGGCGACAACGTCAGCCGGAGCGGTACCGGCGGCGAGCGCTGCCGACAGCTTGTTGTTCTCGTCGTCCAGACCCAGCCCGGTGCCGATCTCCTTGATCGTGACACCCGGGTGGTCGGCCTCGTACTTCTTGTACAGGTCGTCGTACCCGAAGGTACCGAAGACCATCACCTGAAGCTCGACTGCCTTGTTCTTGTCCTTGTCGCCGCTGTCGCTGTCGCTGCCGCACGCGGCAACCGCGAGCGTGAGGGCAGCGGCGGCGGTAAGGGCGATCGTCGCGGTAACGCGACGACGCAGGGTGACGCCCATCGTCAATGACCCCTTCCAGGTCGTGATGTGTGGCATTCGTACGCTTTTGGGCAGCACTAAGTAGCTCGCCACCCACGGAGCGAACGGGTTTCTACGGGGGGTGTGTTCAGCGACGTCCACGTTCGGACGACCGCCGTTTCGCCACACCTGTACCTATTAGACGGTGCTGGGAACTTCATACTGAATGTCCATCGCACCGCTTTGAACTGGCCCTTTACGGCTCGATCGGCCGCCCAAACTGGACGGCCGGCCGGTGGATGCCGCTCCAGGCCTGCTTGACTGTGGCCTGGGCCACATGACTTGCGGGAGCGCTCCCATGAGATTGCCGTGGTGTTACGAGGCTGTCAAGGCCCGCTTGGGAGCGTTCCCATTTCGTTACAGCACAGCGCGACACCGCAATCGACAACTCTCAGTAGTCGTCGATCCGGTCCCCGCCGGGCCGCATCGGACGGATCGGGCCCCGCGCGGGACATCCGGCACGCAGGCTCCCCGACGACGATCGACACCCGGTTACCGGCCGTGCTGACGGCGACGCCGGCTACCCCGGCGCACGGGGCCCACGACGGCGACCGGTACGCCGGTCAGCACCGTGCCAAGCCCGGCTGTTGGGACATCAGCGCAGGTCAGCGCGGTAGAAAGGGATGAAAATTACACCGGCGGTGCGCTGCGGACCCGAAATCGGGACAGCCGGTCAGGCCAGTCGGCGCAGCAGCGTGGTGGCACGGCTGGCGGAGAAGGCATCCGGGTCGTACCGGCGACCCAGCCAGTCGAGCATCGCCTGGTGCTCGCGGTGCTCCGGATCGGCCAGCACGGCGAGCAGGTTGGCGTAGCCGTACGCGCCGCCGACATCCTCCGGTGGGCAGGCCCGCCCGCCGTCGAGACAGATCGGGTACCGCTCGTCCACGTCGGCCGGGGTCACCGCCTCCACCTGCACGGTGTGCTCCCACCAGTCACCGAAGTCGTAGGTGTAGCGCAAGAGGCTGTCCTTGCCGGCCACCGCGTCCAGCCGGGCGTCCAACTCGTCGCGCTGGCCCAGCTCACCGTCCGGGTCCGGGGCGCCGTACTGGACACCGTCGATCTCGAACGAGTGCAGGTGGCAGTCCAGCCAGCCGAAGGCCAGCTGAATCACCCGGTGCACCCGGTCGAGGGTGTACCCACCGGGGACCAGCACCCGCCGCCAGATCGGCGGCGCGACCTCCGACAGCGTGACGTTGAGCTGGTAGATCAGTCGCGCCATAGGCAGACATTCTGCCCGAGCCGGCCGGCGACACGCATCAGGTGACGGCACACTGAACGGATGATCTGCATCGCCTGCCGGGAACGCCGGCACGAGGCGTGCCGGGGCGGATCCTGGTGCGACTGCCAGCACCGTGCCCCCGAGCCCACGCCGCCGGTCACCGGCCCGGCCGGGGAGTGAGCCGTGCAGCGCCTCCTCCCCGCCGGTGACGGGCAGCCGCTGGACGACGACGCGCTGCGAACCCTCTACCAGCCGCCCGACCAGCCGTGGCTGCGGGTCAACTTCGTCACCGGCGTGGACGGCGCGGTCGAGGTGGCCGGGTACTCGGCGGGCCTCGGCGGCGCCGCCGACCGGCGGGTGTTCGACCTGCTCCGCGAGTACCCGGACGCGCTGCTGCTGGGGGCCGGCACGCTGCGACACGAGGGGTACGGGCCGCTGGTGCTGGAAGATCGCCAGCGCGACCTGCGGTTGGCGCGCGGGCTCAGCGGGTACCCCCGCCTGGTGGTGGTTTCCCGGCGGCTCGACCTCGCGCCGACCCACCCGGCGCTGGCCGACGCGCCGCTGCGGGCCACCGTGCTGACCTGCGCGACCGCCCCACCCGACCGGGTGACGGCGCTGTCCGCGGTGGCCGACGTGCTGGTTGCCGGCGAGCAGGACGTCGACCTCGCTGCGGGGCTGGCGCAGCTGCGGGCCCGCGGCCTGGCGCAGGTGCTCTGTGAAGGCGGGCCGCATCTGTTCGGGTCGCTGGTCGCCGCCGACCAGGTGGACGAGGTGTGCCTGACCATCTCCCCGATGCTCGCCGGGGCCGGCGCCGGGCGGATCATCGCCGGACCGCCGACCGGGCCGCACGGCCTGGTGCTGCGGCACATCCTCACCGAAGACGGCGTGCTGCTGCTGCGCTACACCCGGCCGACCTGACGACCGGCCGGCGCGCCACGCCCACGCCAGCGGCGGGTACGTGGTGTTGATGTCGGACGGGTACGGCAGCATGGCAGCCATGAACACGGAGCAGACCCCGGTCGGTCGGGTACTCGGCACCGCCGACGCCACCCCGTTGCAGTTCTGGGTGGCCGTCAGCGACGGCGCCTGGCTGCAACTCGACGACGTGGTGTGCACCCAGCGGGCCATCCCGGGCGGCGAGCCGGTGACCATCTCCGGGGTGGTCACCCAGGTCCGCGCCCGGCACGAGGGCGCGCAGTTCGAGTCGGACGTGTTCGCCATCGCCGACGGCACGCTGCCCGCGCAGGTGCAGGAGGCCGCCGAGATCACCACCACCCGGGTCGAGCCCGAGGTCTACGTGCCGCCCACCCCCGGCGCGCTGGTCCGCCGGGCCACCGGCCGGGACCGGGCCGCCGCCCTGCACTTCGACGGGATGACCAAGAAGGTACCCATCGGCACCGGCCGGGACGGCGAACCGCTCTACCTCAACGCCGAGTTCCTCGACGGCACCCGCGGCGCGCACGTCTCCATCTCCGGCATCTCCGGCGTCGCCACCAAGACCTCGTTCGCCACCTTCCTGCTCTACTCGATGTTCACCAGCGGCGTGCTCGGCTCCGAAGCGGCCAACACCAAGGCGCTGATCTTCAACGTGAAGGGCGAGGACCTGCTCTTCCTCGACCACCCCAACCGCAAGCTTGACGACAAGACGGTCGCCGCGTACGCCCGGCTGGGGCTGCTCGCGCAGCCGTTCGCGGACGTGGCGGTCTTCGCCCCGCCGCGGGCCGGCGACCCCACCGGCACCCCCGACGTGACCAGCCGGCGCTCCGGAGTGGACAGTTTCTACTGGACCCTGCACGAGTTCTGCGTCGACCGGCTGCTGCCCTACGTCTTCGCCGACGCCGACGACGAGAAACAGCAGTACACCATGGTGATCCACGCGGTCACCGCGCAGCTCGCGAAGACCGTCAACCCGGCCGACGGCGGGGTCACCATCGACGGCACCCGACTGGGCTCCTACCCCGATCTGGTCGACTTCCTCGTCGCGGAGCTGGGCGACGACACCCAGCGGCCGTTCTGGGCCGGGACTTCCGTGGGGACCGGCACCGTCAACGCCTTCTGCCGTCGCCTGATCAACTCCAAGCGGGACCTGGCCCGGCTGATCCGCGGCGACCTGCCCACCGCCCGCAAGCACGGCGTCAACACCACGGAGAGCGCCCAGGTCACCGTGGTCGACCTGCACAACCTGCCGGACCGGGCCCAGCGTTTCGTGGTCGGCGTGACGCTCAAGACCGAGTTCGAGCGCAAGGAGAAGGCGGCCACCCGCAAGCCGCTGCTCTTCGTCGTGCTCGACGAGTTGAACAAGTACGCCCCCCGCGAGGGCAGCTCACCGATCAAGGAGATCCTGCTGGACATCGCCGAACGCGGCCGGTCGCTCGGGGTGATCCTGATCGGCGCCCAGCAGACCGCCAGCGAAGTGGAGCGCCGGGTGGTCACCAACTCGGCGATCAAGGTGGTCGGCCGGCTCGACCCGGCCGAGGCAGGGCGGCCGGAGTACGGATTCCTGCCCGGTCCGCAGCGGGCCAGAGCACTCATTGCCAAGCCCGGCACGATGTTCGTCAACCAGCCCGAACTGCCGGTACCGCTGGCGGTGCAGTTCCCGTTCCCGGCCTGGGCCAGCCGGGTGGACGAGGCCGGCGAGCCGCCGCTGGGCACGCTGCGCTCGCTGACCCAGGCGGTCGAGCCGTTCGCCGTCGTTGGCGGGAGGTCACCGGGCGCATCGCTCACCGACGACGACATCCCCTTCTGACCTTCCCCGCTAGCTTCACAGGAGGACTCGACCGTGCGGCTGCTGCACACCTCGGACTGGCACGTCGGAAAGGTACTCAAAGGACAGTCCCGGCTGGACGAACAGGTCGCCGTGCTCGGTGAGCTGGTCCGCGTCGCCGAGACGGAGAAACCCGACCTGGTCATCGTCGCCGGTGACCTGTTCGACACGGCTGCCCCGACGCCGGACGCCACCCGGGTGGTGACCCGGGCGCTGTCCGCGCTGCGGCGTACCGGCGCGGAGGTGGTGGCCATCGCCGGCAACCACGACAACGGGGCCGCCCTGGACGCGCTGCGCTCCTGGGCCGACGCGGCCGGCGTCGTGCTGCGCGGCACGGTGCGCAACCGGGCCGAGGACCACGTGGTCACCGGGGTCACCGCCAGCGGGGAAGCCTGGCGGCTGGTGGCGTTGCCGTTCCTGTCCCAGCGCTTCGCCGTCCGGGCCACCGAGATGTTCGCCCTGACCGCCGCCGAGGCCACCCAGACCTACGCCGACCACATCGGCCGGCTGCTGCAACGGCTGTGCGCCGACGCCGACCCGACGACCGTCAATCTGATCACCGCGCACCTCACCGTGGTCGGCGGCACCCTCGGCGGCGGCGAGCGGGACGCGCACACCATCCAGGCGTACGCCGTGCCGGCGTCGGTCTTTCCGGTGGACACCCAGTACGTCGCGCTCGGGCACCTGCACCGGGCGCAGCAGGTGCCGGCCGGCTGCCCGGTGCGCTACAGCGGCAGCCCGTACGCGGTGGACTTCGGCGAGGAGGAGAACATCCCGTCGGTGACGCTGGTGGAGGTGAGCGCCGGCACGGCGGCCCGGGCCCGGGAGGTGCCGGTGACCGCGTACACGCCACTGCGTACCGTGCGGGGCACTCTGGACGAACTCTCCACTGTGGCCGCCGGGGACGCGTGGCTACGGGTGTACGTGCAGGAACGGCCCCGGGCCGGGCTGCGCGAGGCGGTGCAGGACCTGCTCCCCCGGGCGCTGGAAGTCCGGGTGGATCCGGAGTTCCTGGCCCAGCACCTGGACGCGGCGCTGCCCCGCCGGGAACGCGCCGGCCGCGCGCCGAGTGACCTGTTCGCTGACTACCTGGCCGCCAAGGGCCACGCCGACCCGGCAGTGGCCGCGCTCTTCGACCGGCTGCACGCCGAGGTGGCGCGCTGATGCGACCGCTACGACTGGACCTCGCCGGCTTCACCGTGTTCCGCGAGCCGACCACCGTCGACTTCACCGACGTGGACTTCTTCGCCCTCGTCGGGCCGACCGGCTCGGGCAAGTCGACGCTGCTCGACGCCATCTGCTTCGCCCTCTACGGCACGGTTCCCCGCTGGTCGGACCGGCGCGCCATCGCCAACGTGCTGGCCCCGTCCAGCGCCGAGGCCCGGGTACGGCTGATCTTCGAGAGCGCCGGCCGGCGGTACGCGGCCACCCGGGTGGTGCGCCGGGACGGCAAGGGCCGGGTGAGCACCAGCCAGGCCGGGCTGGAGGCGCTGCCGGTCGGCTTCGACCTGGCCGACCTGGACCGGTCGGTCGCCGACGCCGGCGCCGGCGCCATCGAGTTGGGCGAGGTGATCGCCGGTACCCCCAGCGAGCTCGACATCGCGGTGACCGAGGTGGTCGGCCTGCCGTACGAGCAGTTCACCACCTGCGTGCTGCTGCCACAGGGGGCATTCGCCGAGTTCCTGCACGCCAAACCCGCGCAGCGGCAGCAGATCCTGGTGAACCTGCTCGGGCTGTCGGTCTACGAGCGCATCCGCGACCAGGCCGCCGACGTGTCCCGACAGGCGGAGACCCAGGCCGGGGCCATCGCCCAGATGCTCGCCGGGATGGCCGAAGCCACCGACGAGACCATCGCCGCCGCGCAGACCAGAGTGGACACCCTGCGCCGGCTCGGCGCCGACGTCGACACCGTGCTGCCGCAACTGCGCGCCGCCCGCGACGATCAGGAGGCCGCCGCCCGCGACCTCGCCGCGCTCGATGCCGAACTGACCCGGCTGGACCGGGTCCGGGTCCCCGCCGACCTCGCCGAACTGACCGGACACGCCACCGAGCAACGGACCCGGGTGCTCGCCGCCGAGCAGGAGGTGCACGCCACCGAGGAGACCGACGACCGGCTGCGCACCGAACTCGCCGACGCCGGCGACGCCGCCGCGCTGCACCGGATGGTGGACGAACACACCGAACACGACCGGCTGGCCGCGGAGACGGCGCAGCTCGACGCGGTCGCCGCCGAGGTCGCCACCGAGCACGAACGGGCCGGCGTCGCGCTGGACGAGGCGACCGGCGCGGCCGTGCTGGCCCGCGCGGCAGTGGAGAGCGCCCGCGCGGCCCAGGACGCCGCGCAGACCGCCGACCGGGCCGCCAGCCTGCGCCCGCACCTACGCGTCGGCGAAGCCTGCCCGGTCTGCGCGCAGCCGGTCGCGACCCTGCCCGGCGAGCACTCGCCGGAGTTGGCCGCCGCCCGAGCCGCGTTGGCCACTGCGGAGAAACGGGCCACGGCCGCCGACAAGGTGGTCACCCGGTGCGAGACGACCGTCCGCGACCTGGACCGCTCGCTGGCCGCCGCACGGGCCCGCAGGGACGCGCTGCGCACCCGGCACGCCCAGCTCACCGCCCGGTTGGCGGACTCGCCGGGGGTGGTCGCGCTGCGCGCCGAACTCGCCGCGCTGGCCGGGCTGCAGCGCGCCGCCGAGGAGGCCGGCACGGCAGTCAGGGCAGCCCGGGAACGGCTGCGCCGGGCCCAGACCGAGGCGAGCCGGGCCACCCACCGGGTCACCGTCGCCTGGCAGGAGTTCGACACGGTACGCGACGGGGTGGCCCCGCTCGCCCCGCCGCCGGTGGACCGGGCGGACCTGGCCGGCTCGTGGGCTGCGCTGGCCGACTGGGCCGGCGACCAGCGCGGCGACCGCACCGGCCGGCGCACGGCCCTCACCAGCCGGCTCACCGAAGCCGCGAGCGCCGGGGACGCGGCCGGCACCCGCATCCTCGCGCTGTTCGAAGCGGCCTCCGTCGACCTGGCCGAACTACTGGCGGCAGCCGGCAGCGCCGCCCGTGCCACCCGCGGCGCCCCCGGTCGGGGCGTGGGCGTGGACCTCGCCCTGGCCGGGCGGGCCGCCGCGGTGGCCGTGGAACGGGCCGTCGCCGCCCACGACCGGCTGGTGGAGCGCCGCGAACAGGCCGGCAAGCTGCGCGAACAGCAGGCCGGGTACGAACGGGAGGCCCAGGTCGCCCGTAGCCTCGCCACCCACCTACGGGCCAACAACTTCGAGCGCTGGCTGCTGGAGGAGGCACTCGACCTGCTGGTCGAGGGTGGCTCGCGGATCCTGCGGGAACTCTCCGGCGGCCAGTACGAACTGGTGCACTCGGCGGGCGAGTTCGCGGTCGTGGACCACCACGACGCCGGACTGCGCCGCCCGGTGCGTACCCTCTCCGGCGGCGAGACCTTCCAGGCGTCGCTGGCGCTCGCGCTGGCCCTGGCCGAACAGCTCGCCGGGATGTCCGGCGCGGCCAGCCTGGAGTCGATCCTGCTCGACGAGGGCTTCGGCACCCTGGACGCGGCCACCTTGGACGCGGTCGCCGCCACCCTGGAGAACCTGGCCGCCCGGGGCGACCGGATGGTCGGCGTGGTCACCCACGTCAGCGCCCTGGCCGAGCGCATTCCGGTGCGCTTCGAGGTACACAAGGATGCCCGCACCGCGCGGGTGGATCGGGTCGGCTGATGAGTTTCGTCTGGGACGGCTGGGATCCGGGCTACCTGCACGGCGGCAGCCCCGACGACGACGGTCCGGGCATCGAGAGCAACGCCCGCGTCGACCCGGACGTGGAGGTGCCCGAGCCGGCCTGGCAGGCGCTGTCCGCGCCGGCCGAGGCCCGCTGCCCGGACGTGGTGCTCTTCGTCGACGGGGTGCTGCGCAACGACGCCCGCGGCTGGTTCATGGACGCGGCCGGGCAGGCACACCCCACCCTGGCTGCCTCGTACGCGGCCGGGGTGGTGCGCTGTGACCTGCGTGCGGGGCAGGCCCCGGTGGTCGCCTTCAAGGTCTCCCGTGGACTGTTCACCACCGGGGGCACCGCCGGCGCGCTCGGGGTGGCCCCCACCTTCTACCCGGCGCACCACGTCACCGGCGGACCCAAGCAGTTGGACGCCCAGGTCCGGGTCCAGATGCAACTGCTGGAGGTGATGGTCTCGCACCAGGCCCGCGAACGCGGCGCGGATGAGGCGCCGCCGCTGCTGGTCGCCGACGGGCGCCTGGGGGTACGCCGGGACCTGCCCAACACCATCGGCTGCGTGAAGTCGCAGACCGGCAAGTACCTACCGAGCCACCTGCTGTCCGTGGTGACCGGGCTGCCCGCCGGCCACCGGTCCCCGGTCTTCGGGCTGAGCAGCCTCTACTCCTGGTACCTGCGGTTGCCCGGGGCGGCGGCTGGGCCGTGGAGCGGCATCGTCCGGTTGGAGTGCTCCGCCGAGATCGGGATCCAGCGGGCCATCGAGCTGGCCGACCGGTCGCTGGTGACGCTGCCGCGGTTCGCGGCCACCGCCTACAAGGACGCCCGCGCGCCACAGAACCTCACCCCGATCGCCGGACTGGAGCGCAAGCTGCGTTCGCTGCTCGGCGACCCCCGGCTGCTGCACCGGGCGCTGCTGCGGGCGGCCCGCGGATGACCGACCCGACCCGCGAGCTGACCGCACCGCCCCGGTACGACCTGGTCGGCTCGCTGTTCGCATTGACCCTCGGGCGCGACCCGTGCGTCCGGCTCACCGCCGGCGAGCTGTGGTGGACCTGCCGTACCCCAGCCGGCCCCGGCACTCTGCACCTGACCCGCAGCACCGCGCCCGGCACTCCGGCCGTATCCGCCGGCGCTGCTCCGGTCACCCTGCGCGCCACCGGGTACGGGCCCGGCGCGCGGTGGCTGCTCGACCGGGCCGACGCGGTCGCCGGGCTGCGCGACGACGTGTCCGGCTTCGCCGCCCTGGCCCGCAGCCATCCGGTCCTGGCCGCGGCCTGGCACCAGCGCTCCGGGCTGCGGCTGCCGGCCACCGGACGGGTCTTCCAGCACCTGGTGCCGACCATCGTGGGGCAGAAGGTCAGCGGCAAGGAGGCGGCGCAGTCCTACGCCCGGCTGGCCCGGCACTTCGGTGAGCCGGCACCCGGCCCGCTGCCGGACCTGCTGCTGCCGCCCGACCCCGCCGTCCTCGCCGCCACCCCGTACTGGGTGCTGCACCCGTTCGGGGTGGAGCGCCGCCGCGCGGACACGCTGCGCCGCGCCGCCGCCGAAGCAGCCCGCCTCGACGCCCTCGCCGACGCCCTGCTCCCCACGGCCCCCGAGGCGCCGTCCACCCCAGAGGTAGACCCGACGGACGCGGCGCGGCGGGCCGAGTTGACGGCCCGGTTGACGGCGATCCCGGGCATCGGGGTGTGGACGGCGGCCGAGGTGATCCGGCTGGCAACCGGCGACCCGGATGTGGTGAGCGTCGGTGACTGGAACATCCCGCACCACGTGGTGTTCGCGCTGACCGGAGCAGTCCGGGCCGGCGCGCGGGACAGCGCCCCCGGCCGGATCAGCGCCGCCGACCAGCGGATGCTCGAAGTGTTGGCACCGTTCCAGGGGCAGCGCGGCCGGGTCTGCCAGCTACTCGTCCGGGCCACGCCCGGCCCGCCGCGGTTCGGTCCCCGGCTGGAACTGCGCTCCTACGCCAGGTTTTAGTCCGGCGGAGGCAGGTCGGGGACACGCCGATCGATCGGCGGGTCTGCGGCGATCCGGCCATCCGGGCGGCCCGGCCGGGTCAGGATGGGGCGTGGACCATGCCGAGGTACTCACCAGCCGGTTGGCCAACGGCGCCGACGACTTCGCGGTGCAGTTGGTACAGACGCGCTACCGGCTGCGGCTGCTGCGGACCTGGCCGATCGGGGCCGGCGACCGGGTACTGGAGGTCGGCTGCGGGCAGGGCGACATGACGGTGGCACTCGCTGACGCGGTGGGCAGCAGCGGGCGGGTGACCGCGGTGGACGCCGCCGGCCCCGACTACGGGCAGCCGACCACGCTCGGCGAGGCGGTACGGGCGCTGCGGAGCGGGCCGCTCGGGGACCGGCTCGACATCCGGCTCGGGGTGGACCTGCTCAGCCCTGCGGTCGACTTCGAGCCGGACAGCTTCGACGTGGTGGTACTCGCGCACTGCGGCTGGTACTTCTCCTCGACCGGGGAGTTGGCGGCCACGCTCGCGCGGATCCGGCCGTGGGCGCGCCGGCTGTGCCTGGCCGAGTGGTCGCTGACGCCCACCTCCTTCGAGCAGGTTCCGCACCTGCTGGCGGTGCTGCTGCAGGGGCAGTTGGAGGCGGTCGGAGTGGACGGGGGCGGCAATGTGCGTACCCCCGTGTCCGAGGCCGGGATGGCGCGGCTGGTCAGCGCGGCCGGCTGGCGGCCCACCGACCGGGCCGAGGTGGACACCCGCGACCTGCAGGACGCGGACTGGGAGATCGCCACGGCGCTGCGGTTGGCCGCCACCGACCGGGTCGCCGGCCGCAGCCTCGACCTGGCCGCGCAGCAGGCCGACGTGCTGGCCGGACTCCGCCGGGACCGGGGCAACCGACCGCTGCCGGCCTACACCCTGACCGCCGAACGCAACTGACGGCCCGCCCGGGCTGTGCAGGCCACCCCCGGGTGGGCGACGCGGGTGGGCGACGCGCGCCCCGGAGCGGGCGGGATGTCGGTGCGGCGGCGCACAATGGCCGGGTGCAGCTACCCGTGATGCCGCCGGTCTCGCCGATGCTGGCCAAGCCGGTCGCCCAGATCCCCGCCGGCCAGCTCTACGAGCCCAAGTGGGACGGCTTCCGCTCGATCATCTTCCGGGACGGCGAGGAGGTGGAGATCGGCAGCCGCAACGAGAAGCCGATGACCCGCTACTTCCCCGAAGTGGTGGCCGCCGTGCTGGCCAACTTCCCGGGCCGGGCGGTGATCGACGGCGAGATCGTGGTCGCCGACACCGCCCGCAACGCGCTCGACTTCGAGGCGCTGCAGCAGCGCATCCACCCGGCCGCGAGCCGGGTCCGGCTGCTCGCCGAGCAGACCCCGGCCAGCTTCATCGCCTTCGACCTGCTCGCCCTGGACGACGAGGACCTCACCGGGCAGCCGCTCAGCCGGCGACGGGAGCTGCTGACCGAGTGTCTCGCGCAGGCCGAGCCGCCGATCCACCTCACCCCGGCGACCCGGGACCTGGACATCGCGCGGCGCTGGTTCGAGCAGTTCGAGGGGGCCGGGCTGGACGGGCTGATCGCCAAGTCACTGGACCTGACCTACCAGCCCGACAAGCGGGTGATGAGCAAGATCAAACACGAGCGGACCGCCGACTGTGTACTGGCCGGCTACCGGGTGCACAAGTCCGGCGACGACGCCATCGGTTCGCTGCTGCTCGGCCTCTACGACTCCCGGGGAGTGCTGGCCTCGGTCGGCGTGGTCGGGGCGTTCCCGATGGCGACCCGCAAGGCGCTGTTCACCGAGTTGCAGCCGCTGGTCACCGACTTCGCCGGACACCCGTGGGACTGGGCCGCCCAGGAGCAGGGCGAACGTACCCCGCGCAAGAACGAGACCAGCCGCTGGAACGCCGGCAAGGATCTGTCGTTCGTGCCGCTGCGCCCGGAACGGGTACTCGAGGTGCGCTACGACTACCTGGAGGGGGTCCGGTTCCGGCACACCACCCAGTTCGTCCGCTGGCGTCCCGACCGGGAGCCGGCCTCCTGCACGTACGACCAACTCGACCGGCCGGTCTCCTTCAACCTCACCGAGGTGCTCACCGGCGGCTGATCTCCCCGGTTCCGCCACCAGCGCCGTGACCAGGGAATATCGTCGGGCGTTGGGGTGCCGGCGCGATGCCGGGGAGGTCTGCGCATGCGGTACCGGAGGACTGTGGCGGTGCCTCGCCCTCGTCCGGGTGCACGACAAACAACTGAGCAACAAGCCGATCGGCTCGCTGGTCATCAACCCCGGCGGGCCGGGCGGCTCCGGCGTCGAAACCGCGGTCGGGCTCTACCGCCGGCTGCCCGACGTGATCCGGCAGAACTTCGCCTGGTCGGCTTCGACCGCGTGGCGTGGGCCGCTCCACACCGCCGCTGCGCTGCCACAGCGACACCGAAGAGGACGCCGAGGGCGCGCAGGACGATCCGACCCGGACAGCGACGGACGAGATCGCCGAGGCGGCGAAGCAGTTCGCGGCCGACCCAGGCCGACTGCAAGAGACGCGCTACGGCGACCGGCTCGGACTGTTCTCGACGAAGCAGGCCGCCCGCGAGATCGACGCCACCGGGCGCCGTCGGCGACCAGCAGCTGACCTACCTCGGGTACTCCTACGGCACCCTGCCCGGCGCCGTCTACGCCCAACTGTTCCCCGGCGACGTCCGCGCAATGGTCCTCGACGGCGACGTCGACCCGACAGCCGGCGAACTGGAGAGAGCGCCGAGGGCCAGGCCGCCGGGTACCGCTGCCCCGCATGACCGGGCCGGCTCGGACCTGTGCATGCTGACACCGCACGGCCGACCGGGCGGTGATTGCGCACGTGGCCGACGCTCGACCCGGTACCGTGTCTACCCCAACGACTCGCCGCAAGGCGAAGCTGGCGGTGCGGGGCGGCGTGGCCGACCGGAGCCGGAGCGCGGAATGGTCGGGGAAACGTGAAGGGCGGGGCCCCGGTGGGGGCCGTCGGTAGCCGGGAGGCCGTAGGCTCGCAGGCGTGCGCGGGACGCGCGGGTCGGCGGGAGGAGCCGCAGTGAAGCACCGCAGGGTCGGGGCAGTGGTGGCGATCGTCGCCCTGGCGGCGTTGGCCGGCTGCTCGCCGGGTGTCCGGTGGGTCACTCCCAGCGGATCGGGTACCCCGTCGGGCCGCGCGAGCGCCAGCCCCGGCAGCGGCACCCTCGCCTGGTCGGACTGCCGTGACGACGCCCGCGCGATGGCCGGCACGTTGGCCGCCGGGTACGACTACGAGTGCGCCACGCTGTCGGTCCCCGCCGACTGGAGCCAGCCCGGCAACGGCAAGACCTTCGGCATAGCCCTGCTACGGGCCCACAAGCGCAACGCCGACGACGTGACCGGCTCGCTGCTGGTGGACCCGGGCGGCCCCGGTGGCTCGGGTACCCAACTCGCCGCGTACCTGCCCCGGGAACTGCCGGGCGACATCACCGACTCGTTCGACATCGTCGGTTTCGACCCGCGCGGCGTGGGCACCTCCACCCCGGCCATCGACTGCGTCAGCGACGCCAGCCTGGACCAGGCGCTGGGCGCCGACCCGGACCCGGTCTCCCAGGCCGACTTCGACGCCTACACCGCGATCTGGACCAAGGTCGGCCAGGACTGCCAGAACAAGTTCGGCGACATGCTGCCGCTGTTCTCCACCGTGCAGACCGCCAAGGACATGGATGCCATCCGGGCCGCGCTCGGTGACGAGAAGCTGACCTACCTCGGCTACTCCTACGGCACCCTGCTCGGCGCGGTCTACGCCCAGCTGTTCCCGACCAAGGTGCGCGCCCTGGTCCTGGACGGTGCGGTCGACCCGCAGTTGAAGGGCTCGGCTGCGACCGAGAGCCAGCTCGCCGGCTTCGAGCACGCCTTCGACGAGTTCGCCGACTGGTGCAAGCAGCGCACCTGCCCGATCGCCCCGGACCCCCGGGCCGCCGTCACCGCCGCCATGAACACCGGCCGGACCAACCCGGTCAGCGGGCCGGACGGCCGCAAGGCCACCGCCGGCTGGATCACCACCGCGGTCGCCGAGTCGCTCTACTCCGAGGACCTGTGGCCGGTGATGGCGCAGGCCATCGCGGATCTGCAGGGCGGCCGGGCCACCCGGGTCTTCCAGCTCGCCGACCAGTACGGCGACCGGGACGCCTCCGGGCACTACGGCGGGCTGCTCAAGGCGTTCACGGCGATCAGCTGCAACGACGACGACACCAAGATCAGCTCGGCGGAGATCCGGTCGCTGCAGTCGCAGTGGCGCAGCAAGTACCCGCTGTTCGGGCCGGGTTTCGCTACCGGACTGGTGACCTGCCAGCAGTGGCCGGCCAAGCGCGACCCGTACCCGGCCGCCGCGGCCAAGGGCGCGCCGCCGATCCTGGTGGTCGGCACCGTCAACGACCCGGCCACGCCGTACGCCCAGGCCCAGGCGCTGACCAACATGCTCGGCAACGCCACGCTGCTCACCTGGGAAGGTCAGGGGCACACGGCCTATCCGCAGACGGCGTGCATCCGGACCAACGTCGACCAGTACCTGATCAACCTCAAGGTGCCGGCCGCCGGTACCCGCTGCCCCGCCTCCTGACGACCACGCTGCCTCCCCGGCTCCGGGCGTCCGGGGCCGGGGAGCAGCGCGTCAGCGGGCGGCTTTGCGGGAGGGCTGGACCCGCAGCGGCTCGCCGGGCATCTTCGGGAACTCCGGCGGGTACGGGGCGTCGCCCTGCCCGTTCGCCTCGTCCCGGGCCGCCCACTCCAGCAGCGGGGTGAGGTCGTGCGCCACGTCGTCAATGGCGGCGTGCACGTCACCGAGCTTGGCAAAGCGCTCCGGCAGGGTCCGCAGGTCGAAGTCGTCGGGCTCGACATCCGGCAGCTCGTCCCAGGTCAGCGGCGCGGACGCGGTGGCCCGGGGGTTGGCGCGCAGCGAGTACGCACAGGCGATCGTGCGGTCCCGGGCCATCTGGTTGAAGTCGACGAAGACCCGCTCGCCGCGCTCCTCCTTCCACCAGCTCGCGGTGACCAGATCAGGGTGGCGGCGTTCGAGTTCCCGGCCCAGCGCGATCGCGCCCCGGCGGACCTGCACGAACGTCCACTCCGGACGCAGCCGCACGTAGACGTGCACGCCCCGGCCGCCGGAGGTCTTCGGGTAGCCGACCCAGCCGAGCTCGTCGAGGAGTTCGCGGAGCAGGCCGGCGACCCGGGCGGCGTCGGCGAAGTCGGTGCCCGGCTGCGGGTCCAGGTCGATGCGCAGCTCGTCGGGGTGGTCCACGGCGGTCTCCCGGACCGGCCACGGGTGGAACACCACGGTACCCATCTGCGCCGCCCAGGCGACGTGGGCCAGGTCGGTCGGGCACACCTCGTCAGCGGGCCGGCCGCTGGGGAAGGTGATCCGGGCGCTGTGCAGCCACGGCGGGGCGCCCTTGGCGGGTACCCGCTTCTGGAAGAACGCCTCCCCCTCGATGCCTTCCGGGAAGCGTTGCAGGGTGGTCGGGCGCTGGTTCAGGGCACGCAGGATGCCGTCCCCGACCGCGAGGTAGTAGTGGAAAACGTCCCGTTTGGTGTATCCGCGCTCGGGAAAGTAGACCTTGTCCGGGCTCGACAGGCGCACGGTACGACCGGCGATCTGGTGCTCTTCCGCGCTGGCAGCCATCCGCCGACCCTATGCCAGCCGACCCGCCCCGCGCCCGCTTCCCGACCGCGCCGCACCCCGGTCGGCCCGTTCGCGGTCTGTAATCGTCGGTCGGCCGGTCCCGCCGTAGGGTTGGACGCATGGCGACCGAGATTCCCACCACCGAAGCCGAGTGGCAGGTCCGGCTCAGTCCGGCCGAGTTCCGGGTGCTCCGGCAGGCCGGCACCGAGCCGGCCTGGACCGGCGAGTACGTGGACACCAAGACCAAGGGCACGTATGCCTGCCGGGGCTGTGGCGTGGCCCTGTTCTCCAGCGACACCAAGTTCGACTCGCACTGTGGCTGGCCGAGCTTTGACGAGGCGCTGCCCGGCGCGATCCGCTACATCGAGGACCGCTCGCACGGCATGGTCCGGGTCGAGGTGCGCTGCGCCAACTGCGACTCGCACCTGGGGCACCGCTTCGACGGCGAGGGCCTCACTGCACGCAACGCCCGCTACTGCATCAACAGCATCTCGATGACCCTGGACCCGGCCGACGGGCAGTGACGCCCGCCGGCATCTGGGCCCAGCCGCCTGTGACGGCAGGGCAACACTGACGGCCAAGCAGCATTGGTTGGAGCCGCTCACTCCTTGGTGGGCGGCTCCGCTCCGATCACGGGCGGCGCGCCCGGCTCGTCGTTGCCCCACACCATCTCGTCCTCGGTGAGCCAGGTCGAGTGCTCCTCGTCCTCATCGGAGACGCCCTGCCGGCCCGCGCCGGCCGTGCCGGAGCCACGGTTGATGCCCAACGAGCCCTCGTCCACGCCGCCGCCCTTGACCCCGGAGAACAGGTTGCCGGGCCGGCCCACGCCACCGGGGTTGCTGGAGGCGCTGGCCAGGCCGGCCCCGGTGAACGGGGAACCGCCCTTCAGGCCGAGGTAGCCGAGGCCGGCGGCCGCCGCACCGAGGCCGATCGCGGTCGTCGTGCCCGCACCGAGCAGCTGCCCACCGGCGCCGGGGACGCCGCCGATGGCGAGCGAGTCACCGCCGGAAGCACTGCCCGGCGTCCCACCGTTGCCGGCCAGGCTGGCCACGTCGTCCACGGTGGTCGGATCCACTGCCTGCTGGCCGGGGATCGTTCCGTCGCTGGTGCCGCGCACTGTGCCCGGGGTGGTGGTGCCGGTGGTCTGGTCGAGGGTCAGCGGGGTGGAGTTGTCGAGGGCCGGCATCTCGTCGTCGGGTACCGAGGCGGTGTCGGGCATCCGGTCATTGGTGACGTAGCCGACGGCCAGGCCGGAGACCAACGCGACCATCCGATCGTGCGCCTTCTGCTTCTCTTCCTCGTCCTGGTTGTGCCCCATGAAGCCGCCGATCAGGCCGCCGGCCACTACTCCGGCGGGGCCGAGCGTCGCCCCCCCGATCGCGGCGCCCTTGGCGGCGCCGCTGACCGTCTTGTCGGAGTCGTCAGTGTCGGCCGGGTTCTCGGCGTGCTTGCGGGCCTCCCGCAGCAGCCCGGACCACTGGGTCAGCGTGCCGTGCACCGAGTCGAGGTCGGTGTGCAGGTTGGCCGCGAACGTGCCGACCAGGTTCAGCCGCCGCTGGTACTCGGTGCCGGAGGCGCTGGTCCATCCCTTGCCCAGGCCGGTCAGGTCGGTACGCAGACTGTCATGCAGGCCGCCGAGCGTGTCCCGGAGCGAACTGATCTTCGCGGCGATCCCGTCCACCTGGTCCGGATCGCCGGACATCAACTGCCGGTAGAGCTGCTCGTGGCTGAGCCCGCTGTACTTGCCGTGATAGTCGTCGGTCACGACTGGCCTCCCAGGGCCGAGGGCACACCGGCGAGCGCGTTGGTGATCTCCTCGGCACTGGAGGCGTTCAACGTCTCGGTGGTGTGGTAGTTGCCGATGATCGTGCTGGTCGCCCGCTGCGCCGCGGTGATCGCGTTGTGCAACCGCTCCAGCCGCTGCTGGTACTGCCGGTACAGGTCGGCGTAGGCGCTCTCGGCCTTGAGCGCGTCGTCGAAGGTGCCAAGCGGGGGCGGTTTGGGGACGCCGTCGCCGCTGGTCAACACCGGATCGGAGCGCAGGCTGGCGAGGACCTGGTCGGCCTCGGCCAGGCGCGCGGCAAGCCGGCTGTGGAACTCGCTCAGCGAGATCATGCTGATCGATGCGCTTTCGCCTGACATGACGTCGCTCCGCCCCGTCGCCGTCGGATGTGGACCGTTCGCCGCCAAGGGTAATCGATGTCCGCCCACCCGCGCCGCCCCGCTATCCCGATGCGGTCGCCGTCGGCTTCGGGGTGGACGTTGTCGGGGTGGCGGCCGCAGTGGCCGCCGGTGGGGTGGCGAAGGAGAGCGCCGCGGCCGGATCCAGTAGCGGACCGGGCGGCAGCAGTGCCAACAGGTTCTTGTCGATCGGGATCGGGGTGACCGAGCCGTAGCCGAGCAGCGCCTGCGCCCCCTGACCCGAGGTTCCGGCGCCGGCCGTGCCGCTCTCGGTGGCCGGTTGCAGCGCGTACCGGCGGCCCTGGTCGGTGATCAGGTAGACGGTGGTGTTCGCGTCGCTGCCCCGGTCGGGCAGGTCGCGGACCAGCGCGCCGTGGCCGCCCGCGATCACCACGCGGTCCGCGCCGAGCACCCCGTCCACCCCGGCCCGGGGGGCGCTCACGTCGCCAAGATCGTTGCGCGCCAAGGCTTCCGGGATCTGATCGTGGGTGTCGATGGTGACCGTCTGGGTGGTCGGATCGGTCTGGCTGGTGTAGCGCGCGCAGATGGTGGTGCCGGTCACCGGGACCGTGCGCATCTTCCACAGCGTGCGCGGCATTCCCGCCGGATCGAAGTCCCGGTGCGTCCACGCGTCACCCGCCACCGCCGGGGTGAGCTCGGCGGGTGGCCGGGCCCCGCCGGCCACCAGCAGATTCGCGGTCACCTCACCGATGGTGTCCAGGCCGTCCGCGAGCAGCACGTAGTACACGTCGCCGCTGCGGTACAGCCGGCCGATCTGGGCCGAGCTGCCGCCCACCTTCCGCTGGCTCGTCCCGCCGTTGCCGGGGACCACCGGCACCGCCAGATCCGGCCCGGCCGGCAGCGCGTTGATGAACCCGTCGTCCACCACCACCGGCTGCACCGCCGACAGGTTCAGGGCGGCGCTGACCGTGCCGCTGGCCACCAACAGCCGCATGCCGTGCAGCAGGACGTAGGTCGGTCCGTTGCCGCCCACCGAGACCAGCAGCCCCTCGTCGGTCAACTCCGCGCCGGCCGCCACGGTGGTACCCACCAGCAGCGAGGTGGTGAGGGCGTTGTTGGTCGCCGAGCGCGGCCCCTCGCACAGCTGCCACGGCAGGCCGACCAGCGCGCCGGTGGCGGGCAGCGAATCCGGCGCGTCCGGGATGCCGACCGGCAGCCCCCGGCGCAGGCCACGCAGCGTCTTCGCGGAGACCGTCTTCACCTCCGGGGTCGGCGAGTTCATCGCCAGCCGGGCGGAGGCGTAGTTCAGCACCGGGTAGAGCACGCTGTCGCGGTAGAGGAAACGGGCCCCGGACTCGCGCTCGATGACGATGGCGTCGCCGGTCAGCGAGCCGCCGCCGGGACGCAACGCGCCGTAGATGCCGACCCCGGCGAACGCGATGGTGGCCACCATGATGCTGGCGAAGATGGCCAGCCCGAGCCGCCGCATCGGCAGGTCGGTGGTCTCCGGCTCGCCGGAGAGCAGGGCCGACACGATCCGCCGGGTGACGAACCGGTGCGCCTGCACCTGCTCGTTGCGGGTGCGCATGGCAGCTCCTCCCTGATCCGGCCGACGCCGGGGACGACGCGGGCCCCCCTACGATAGGGGCCGACGGTTAGGCTGCGGGGGCCCGGATCCTCGACCGCCGGGCGGTGCGTGACGCGGAGGGCGCAGGCGGATGGCAACGGTGGCCTCAGACCCCCGACAGCGGGTACCCGCGCCCACGCGGGCGAACTTCGCGGTGCGGCGTCGACGCGGCGTGCTCGGCGACTTCCCGGCCGGCCGGGTGATGACCGCCGAGATCGCGCTGCTCGCCGCCGGGATCGCCGCGCTGGCCCACGATCCGGTGGTACGCATCGCGGCCGGCGCCCTCGGTGTGGCGCTGCTGGTCGTCGTCTGCGCCCGGCTCGGCGGCCGGTGGTGGCTGACCCACCTCCCCCGCCGCGCCGCCCTGCGCAACCGGCGCAGCCTGGCCGCCGGCGCGGTGGCCGACGCCGCCCGCACGGCCGACCCGCGACTGGTCACGCTCGCCTCGGTGGCCCCCGGCGCGAAGGTCCGCGAGTACCGCGACCGGGGCAGCGCCATCGGCATCGGCCAGGACGACGACGGCTGGTACTGCGCCCTGGTGGTCGCCCCCTGGTCGTCCCTGGACGGCACCCGGCGCGCCGCCTTCACCCTCGACCGGCTGACCCGGGTGTTCACCGAGACCTCGGTGCCGGTCTCCGGCGTGCAGGTCGTCAACTGCGTGATGCCCGCGCCGACCGGGCTGATTGCGGCGAACTCGCCGCTCGCCCAGTCCTACCGGGACCTGCTCGGCGCCGATCCGGTCCAGGCCGACCAGGCCGTCTGGGTGGCGCTGCGGCTCACCCCGCGCGACGCCGCGGATGCCGCCGCCAGTCGGGGTGGCGGGCTGGACGGGGTGGACCGGGCGCTGGCCACCAGCATCGCGCGGATCGGCAAGGCACTGTCCGAAGTGGACGTCGGCTACCGGATCCTGGACGGCGCGGAGCTGCTCGACGCGCTCGCCGGGGCGGTCGGTGGCGCCGGCTCGGTGGCCACCGAACGCTGGCAGCTCTGGCACGCGGCGAACCTGGCGCAGGTCTGTTACGAGGTGGCCGACTGGCCGACCGGTCGACCCGCCGACTTCCTGGCCGGCTTCAGCCGGATCCCGGCCGCGCTGGTCAGCGTCGCGGTCCTGCTCGCGCCCGCCGACGGCGACGTGGGACTACGCGGCCTGGTCCGGGTCGGCGCCCAGCCCGCCGACATCGGCCGGATCGGGCGCTCGGTGGAGGACATGGCCCGCCGGTCCGGCGGACGGGTACGCCGCCTCGACGGCGAGCACGGCCCCGCCGTCTACGCCACCTGCCCGACGGGAGGAACAGCATGAGCGAGCGCTTGCGCGAGCGTCCAGCAGGCACCTCAGGTCGGCTCCCCGCGAGCCGCGCGAGTGGGGAGGCGATATGAGCGAGCGCTTGCGCGAGCGTCCAGCAGGCACCTCAGGTCGGCTCCCCGCGAGCCGCGCGAGTGGGGAGGCGATATGAGCGCGGGTACTCACGTCGGGCCGGTCGAACAACTGTCTGCGCTGCGGGTCGCGGCGGCCCCGGCCGGGCTGGTGCTCGGCCGGGACGCCCAGCGCGCGGTCGTCCCCGTCCGGCTGTTCCGTGAGGAGCCGGTCCGGCTGACCCTCATCGGCGGCGCCTGGCTGGCGTCGCTGATCGCCTTCCGCGCGCTGGCGGTAGGGGCCCGGGTAGTGGTCAGCACGGCCGCCGCCGATCGCTGGAATCCGCTGGTACGCGCCGCGCAGGGCTGCGACCGGCTTGCCGTGCTCGTCGGTGAGCAGCCGGTCGAAGTGGCAGCCGGCTGGGCCAGCCCGGTACTGCTGATCGACGACTTCGGGCCGGCCGGACCGACCCAGCGCGCGCCGCTCGCCCCGTGGCAGACCCGGCTGGTGGTGCTGCCCCGGCTGACCCCGGCCGGTACCGCCGTGACCGGCTCGGCCACTCTGGTGCTGGCCCAGCGGCTGACCGCCGGCGAAGCGGCCGCCGCCGCCGACCTGCTGTGGCTCTCCGACGAGACGGCCGGCCTGCTGCAGGCGATGCACGACGACATGATCGCGCTGATCGGCGGCGGCGCGGACCGGTACCTGTGGGTCAGCCCCACCGCCATCGAGGTGCACTTCTTCGGCGCCCCGCACCGCTCCGGCTGAGCCCCGGGACCGCTGAGCCCGGGACCGCGCCAGCTGCTCAGCCCTTGATGTTGCGGACCCAGTGGTAGAGGTCACACACCCAGACGGCGAGCGGTACCACCGAGACGATCAGCATCGTCTCCACGATGTCCAGTACCCGGCCCCACACCGGGCTGATCCGCCGACCGGCCCCGGTCAGCCCGTACCCGACGCTGATCATCGCCAGCACGATCAGCGCGCCGAGGACCAGGGTGAGCCGCCCGATCGCAGCGGTGTTCAGGAAGCCGGCGACCGCCACCGCGCCGAGACCGGCCGAGCCGGCGATCAGCAGTGGCAGCCGCTGCGCGAGCCCGAGGAACCAGCGCGCCCGGATCAGCAGCAGCAGCGCCAGTACCGTGCACAGCACCAGGTCGGCGAGGCTGTGGCCGACTGCCAGCAGCACCGCCGCGCCGAGGCCCACCACCGACACCCAGCTCAGCATCGCGGTGAGGAACTCGTCAGCGCGCTGACTCTGCGTCAGTACCCGCTGGCCGTCGACCACTGTCGCGTCGGTGCGCAGCTCCTCCGGATCGGTGGGCACCGTCGGGATCGGCAGCCGGGCCATCCGGTACGCGAGCATCGGGGAGGCCGGCAGCAACGCGAAGGCCAGCGTGAACACCACCGCCGCGCCGGCCGCCGGGGTGCCGCCGAAGGCCAGGTTGACCCCGCTGCCCAGACAGACCGCGACACCGACCCCGGCGGCGGCCAGGAACAGCGGGGTGGCGTCGGCCACCGCGATCGCCGCGAGACTGGCGAAGACCACCACGGCCGTCCCGCCGAGCAGCACGTCGGCAGCCGTCAGTCCGGAAAGCGGCCGGTCCCCGGCCAGTGACAGCAGCCCACCGATCCCCGCGTAGACCACGCCGATCAGGCCGAAGACCACTCCGGACCGGCTGTCGGCCAGCGCCCGCGAGGCGACCAGGCCGGTCAGCAGCAGGCCGATCCCGACCGCCAACCCGATCAGCGCACCGGGCAGCTGCGGCGGCCCCGCCGACAGCACCACCAGCGCCCCGCCGAGCAGCGCGACCACCCCGAGCCCGAGGGCGAACCGGCGGGCGTTCGCGGCCCGCCACCGGCCACCGCGCTCCTGCGTGCCGGTGGCCACCGCGTCCACCACATCGTCGAACACGACCTCCGGCGCGGCCTGCGCACGCGGGGTGAAATACAGCAGCTCACCGTCGCGAATGTCCAGTTGCGCGGTCGTCCGGGAGGAGTCGAGCGTCAACCCGCCGAGCCGGGACAGCACCCAGCCGCCCTTGGTCACACCGTCGTCGGCGAGCTCCGTTCCGGCGTAGCGCAACAGCGTGGGCAGCAGATCGGCGAGCGGCACGTTGGCCGGCAAGGCCAGGTCCACCCGGCTGTTCGGGGCCACGATGGTGACCTTGCTCAGCCCGCCGGTGGCAACGGTCGGCACGAGGGCACTCCTTCCGCGTCGGTGGGCACTAAGCTCTCGATGTCACGCAGAGCGTACCCACGACGGCACGCCCTCATGGGGCCGTGCGGCGCACGGGTTCGTCGCGACAAGCTCCGGCCTGGGGAGGATCGTGAGTACCGTCGTCTTCGCCCGGCCGCCGCGTCGGCCGGGACCGCAGTTGCCGCGCGGCGAACTGCTGCTGGAGTCGCCGCCCGAGCTGCCCGAGCACCTGCCCGGCGGACTCGGCCGGCTGCTGATGCTGCTGCCGATGGTGGCCGGCGCCGGCGCGATGGCGTTCCTCTACGCCGGCCGCGGCGGCGGCATGATGACCTACGTGACCGGCGGCATCTTCGCCGTCTCCATGCTCGGCATGGGCGTCGGCACGATGAGCCAGGGCGGCGGCGCCAGCAAGGCCGAGATCGACGCCGAGCGCCGCGACTACATGCGCTACCTCGCCCAGGTCCGCAAGCAGGCCCGGCGGGCCGCCGCCCAGCAGCGGGCCGCACTGTCCTGGCTGTACCCGCAGCCCGACGCGCTGTGGTCGGTGGCCGCGTCCCGGCGGATGTGGGAGCGGCGGATAACCGACGACGACTTCGGCCAGGTCCGGGTCGCGATCGGCCCGCAGAAGCTGGCGGTCAACCTGATCACCCCGGAGACCAAGCCGCTGGCCGACCTGGAGCCGATGAGCGCCATCGGGCTACGCCGGTTCGTCCGCGCCCACTCCACCGTGCCGAACCTGCCGATCGCGGTGTCGCTGCGCGCCTTCGGCCGGCTGGTGCTGCGCGGCGACCGGGCCACCGCCACCGCGCTGACCCGCTCGCTGCTCTGCCAGCTGGCCACCTTCCAGGCCCCCGAGGACCTGCTGATCGCCGTGGTTGCCGCGCCCGAACGGCAGGCCGAGTGGGACTGGGTGAAGTGGCTGCCGCACGCCCACCACCCGCGCCAGACCGACGCGGCCGGCCCGATCCGGCTGGTCACCAACACCCTGAGCGAGCTGGAGGAGCTGCTCGGCGAGGAGCTGACCAGCCGGCCCCGGCACCAGCCGGAGGCGAAGCCGCTCACCACCGCCCCGCACGTCCTGGTGGTGCTCGACGGCGGCGAGGTCGCCCCCACCAGCCAACTGCTCGGCCCCGGACTGCTCGGCACCACCGTGCTCGACCTGTCCGGGGTGGTTCCCCGGGACGCCGGACGGTGGCTGCTGCACCTGGCTGTCGGGCCCGGCTCGGCGCAGGTGCACCAGGGCACCCGGATCACGCCGCTGGGCGCGCCGGACACCCTGAGCCCCGCGCAGGCCGAAGGACTGGCCCGCCAGCTCGCCCCGTACCGGCTGTCCCACCAGGCCAGCGCCGAGGAGCCGCTGGCCCGTACCCTCGACCTGCCCGACCTGCTCGAGCATCGGCGACGCGGCGAACATCGACACCCGGCTCACCTGGCGGGCCCGGCCGCTACGCGAGCAGCTGCGCATCCCGCTCGGCCCCGGCCCGGACGGCGGCGTGATCGAGCTGGACCTCAAGGAAGCGGCGCTGGAAGGGATGGGCCCGCACGGCCTGGTGGTCGGCGCGACCGGCTCCGGCAAGAGCGAGCTGCTGCGCACGATCGTCTCCGCGCTCGCCGTCAACCACTCCTCCGAGGAACTCAACTTCGTCCTCATCGACTACAAGGGCGGCGCGACGTTCGCCTCGATGGAGGCGTTGCCGCACACCAGCGCGGTCATCACCAACCTGAAGAACGACCTGCCCCGGGTCGACCGTATGCACGAGGCGATCCGCGGCGAGCTGGTACGCCGGCAGGAGCTGCTGCGCTCCGGCGGCAACTACGTCAACCGGCACGAGTACGAGAAGGCCCGGCGCGGTGGCGAGCCGTTGGAGCCGCTGCCCAGCCTGCTGGTGGTCTGCGACGAGTTCAGCGAGCTGCTCTCCGACAAGCCCGACTTCATCGACCTGTTCATCCAGATCGGACGGATCGGCCGGTCGGTCGGCGTGCACCTGATGCTGGCCTCGCAGCGCTTGGAGGAGGGCAAGCTGCGCGGGTTGGACACCTACCTGTCCTACCGGATCGGGTTGCGCACCTTCTCCGCGATCGAGAGCCGGATCGTGCTCGGCGTCCCGGACGCCTACGAGCTGCCCAACGCGCCCGGCCACGGGTACCTCAAGGTGGACACCACCACCATGCTGCGGTTCCGGGCGGCGTACGTGTCCGGCCCGTACCGGGAGGCAGCGTCCACGCCCACCTCGCAGGCCCGAACCCAGCACCGGGTGGTGCCGTTCAGCATCGCCCGGGTGGCCATGCCGGAGCCGGACCGCAGCCTCGAACCGGTCGCCGAGCCGGAGCGCGACGGCAAGCAGATCAGCATGCTGGACGTGATGATCGGCAAGCTGCGCAGCCAGGGGCCACCGGCCCACCAGGTGTGGCTGCCGCCGCTGGCCGAACCGTCCACTCTGGACATGCTGCTGCCACCGCTGGCAGTGGACCCGGCGCGCGGGTTGTGCCCGGTGGGCTGGTCCGGCAACGGCCGGCTGGTGGCCGTGGTCGGCATCGTGGACCGCCCGTTCGAGCAGCGCCGCGACCCGATGGGGCTGGACCTGGAAGGCGCCGGCGGGCACGTGGTGATCGTCGGCGGACCGCAGGCCGGTAAGAGCACCCTGCTGCGCTCGCTGCTCGCCTCGCTGGCGCTCACCCACACCCCGGCCGAGGCCCAGTTCTTCTGCGTCGACCTGGGCGGCGGCACGCTACGCGGGCTGACCGGACTGCCGCACACCTCGGGGGTGGCCGGTCGGCGCGACGTGGAGGCGGTCCGGCGTACCGTCGCCGAGGTCACCGCGCTGCTGGACGAGCGGGAGGCGCGCTTCACCACCCGGGGCATCGACTCGATGGCCTCGTACCGGCGTCGCCGGGCGGCCGGCGAATTCCCGGACGACCCGTTCGGCGACGTGTTCCTGGTGGTCGACGGCTGGGGCCTGCTGCGCCAGGAGTACGAGGAGTTGGAGCACGTCATCACCACGCTGGCTGCCCGGGGCCTGGGCTTCGGCATCCACGTGGTGATCACCGCGACCCGCTGGGCCGAAGTGCGTACCAACCTGCGCGACCTGGTCGGCACGAAGATCGAGCTGCGGCTCGGGGACGCCACCGAGTCCGAGATCGACCGGCGGGCCGCGGACAACGTGCCCAAGGGGGTACCCGGCCGCGGTCTCACCCACGACAAGCTGCACTTCCTGTCGGCGCTGCCCCGGGTCGACGGCAACCAGCTCGCCGGTGACCTCTCCGAGGGGGTGACCGACCTGGTGAAGCGGATCGCGGACGGCTGGACCGGCCGACCCGCGCCGAAGGTGCGGCTGCTGCCCCGGCTGCTCGCCGCCGCCGAACTGGCCCGGGTCACCGACCCGGCACGGCCGGGCATCGCGGTCGGGCTCAACGAGACCCACCTCGCCCCGGTGTACCTCAACTTCGAGGCCGATCCGCACCTGATCGTGTTCGGTGACGCCGAGTGCGGTAAGACCAACCTGCTGCGGCTGATCGGCCGGTCGCTGATGGACCGGTACTCCCCCGCGCAGGCCCGGCTGGTGGTCGCCGACTACCGGCGCGGCCTGCTCGGCGCGTTCTCCGCCGACTACCTGCTGGCCTACGCGCCGTCCGGGCAGGCGCTGACCGAGACGCTCGCCTCCGTGCACCAGGCGATCAGCAACCGGCTCCCCGGCCCGGATGTCACCCCCGAGCAGTTGCGCGATCGCACCTGGTGGCGCGGGCCGGAGGTGTTCGTCCTGATCGACGACTACGACCTGGTGGCCGGGGCCGGCATCAACCCGCTGTCCGCGCTCACCGAGCTGCTGCCGCAGGCCCGGGACGTGGGCCTGCACCTGATCCTGGCGCGGCGCAGCGGCGGCGCGTCCCGGGCGCTCTACGAGCCGGTGCTGCAACGCCTGCGCGAGCTGGACACGCCGGGTCTGCAGATGTCCGGCAACCGCGAAGAGGGTGCCCTGCTGGGCAACCTCAAGCCGAGCCCGCAACCGCCGGGCCGCGGCTTCCTGGTCCGCCGAGCCGACGGAACCCAACTCATCCAGACCGCCTGGATGGACCCCGCATGACCGCCCCGAGAAGGGGGCGTGTGATGACCGAGCGCCTGCGCGAGGCGGCGGCATGACGGAGTTGTCGCTGGCTGAGGTGCGGGCGGCGGCGCACCGGCTGGCCGTGCTGGCCGACTCGGTACCGGCGCAGCTGTCCCCGGCGTTGGCCCGGCTGCCGCTGCCACCGACCGCCTTCGGCGCGCTCACCGAGGTCTACCGCTGGTACGACGAGGCGATCACCGCGGTCGGTGACGCCGGTGCCCGCGCGCGCGAGGCGCTCGACACCGCCGCGGCCGACCTGGCCGGCTTCGCCAACCGGCACGCCGAGGCCGACCAGCAGGCCGCCACCGAGGCCCGGCGGACCGGGCCGTGACGACGGCACCCCCCACCGTCCCCGATTCCCGGTTGCCGGCGCTGGTGGCGGTGTGCGAGCTGCTGGCCCGCGCGGCCGAGCCGAGCCCGCTGGCCCGGACGGTCCCGGTGGTCGGTCGGCTGGCCGAGGGGTGCCTCGGCGAGCCCGCCGACTGGCGCAGCGCGACAGCGGCCTGGCAGCACCTGGCGCAGCTCGCGGAGACGGTCGCCGCCGACGTCGACGGCTACCGCCGCAGTGCCGGCGCGCACTGGCGGCACCCCGGGATCGAGGGCGTGGACACCTCGGTACGGTCCGCGGCCGAAGAGTTGTCCGGTGTCGGAGCGGTGGCCGCAGCGATGGCCGGCACCGGAGCCGACCTCTACGAGCTGCTGCTGGAGGCGCACCTGCGGTTCATCACGGCCACCGTGCGGGCTGCCGCGCGGGCCCAGTTGGCCGGCGGGTACCCGGAACCGGCCGAGCGGGTGGTGCACACCAGCGCCATCCTCGGCGAATGGCTGGCCGAGGTGTTGACCGTGGTGGCCGCAGCGCTGACCCGGTGCGCGAAGCTGACCGGGTCGGCCGGCCCGGTACGGCCACCCCTGCAACAGCTGTCGGCGCTGGCGCAGCGGAGCTGATCGGATGATGTCACCGCAGGTCGGGACGGGCACGGACGCACCCGTGAGTTCGCTCGCCGGCATTCACATCGTGGCTCAGCAGGCCAGCCGGGCACCCGACGAGGCTGTGCTGGACGACCTGAGCCAGCGCGCCCGTCAGCTGACCGGGCAGGTCCGCGCGGCGATGGACCGGGCAGCCACCGCCACCGATCCCACCGGATGCAGTCGAGGCACGGGTACGCGCCGACGGTACCGTCGAAAGTCTCTATATCTCCCCGCGTGCGGTGCGCGATCTGCCGCCGGCCCGGCTGGGCGCCGCCTGCGTCGCGGCCGTCGCCGCCGCCCGCAGCCGGATCGTCACCGAGATCGCGGAGTGGCTCGCCGAACTCAACCGCGCCCCGGGCGGTGAGCCGTGACCGAGCTGTTCGACCTCGACGGCCTCCCCGAATCCGTGCGCGACCTGGGCCGGCGCATCCAGGACCTGGCGGTGTCACTCGGCGCGGCGCGCGCCCAGGGTACGGCCGCCGACGGCCGGATCACCGCGACCACCGACATGTCCGGCACCCTGCTCCAGGTCGACATCAGCCCCAAGGCGATCCGGGAGCTGGACAACCTGACGCTCAGCGAGCAGGTGCTGGCGGCGATCAACGCGGCCCGGCTACACGCCCGCCGCACCTACCGGGACGGACTGTCCACAATCGAGTTGCTCGGGACCACTCTCGCCGACCTGCCCGGCGGTGACCAGCCCGAGTGGGACAGTGCCGACAGCGGGCAGGACGACAGCGGGTAGACCGACGCGAATGCGGGTCAGCGCGGAGTGGGCGTCATCGGCTACCGTTTGTGCAAACGATCCACCGCCACTCATCGTCGGCGGTGACTCGGGTCGGCGGCGCAACAGCCGGCCAGCGATATCTGGTCGGCGCCACGGCGCCGCGAGACAGCAGAGGAAAGGGCGGAGGTATGAGCGGCACCAGTAGCGTGGATTTCACCACGCTCTACCAGGCTGCGAAGGACGTCAGGTCAGTCAAGTCGGAGATCGTCGGCGAGGTGCGCAACTTCGACGGCGCAGTCGCCCACATGCTCAGCGGCTGGCGTGGCTCGGCGGCAACCGCGTTCGGTGGCCTGGCCGGCCAGTGGGTACAGGACATCAACAAGGTGCTGGTGGCGCTGGAGGGCATCGCCGACACCCTGGAGAAGTCGGCGAACATGCACCAGCAGAACGACGCCGATCAGAAGGCGTCCGTGAACTCCATCATCGCCGGCATCAACCCGACCTGACCCGACGTCACGAGACCTGAGGTAACGATATGAGCGGCGACGGCGAGATCTTCGTCAAGTACCAGCACCTGCAGGACGGCGAGGCGCAGATCATCCAGATCTCCGGCCGGATCGAGCAGAAGCTCTCCGACCTCAAGAGCCGGCTCGCCCGGATCGCCTGGGAGGGCACCGACCAGCAGGCCTACCTGGCGTACCAGGGCCAGTGGGACAAGGCGATCGCAGACCTGAACACGATCCTGGCCAAGACCGGCGCACTGGTCGGCTCGGCGCACGGCAACTACAAGGGCACCGAAAACAGCAACACCAACGTCTGGAACGGCGCGGCCTGAGCGCCGCCCCACCCGGTACGCCCGGCGGATCCCGACCGCACCACGCGGTCGGGATCCGCTGCGTTTCGCCCGCCACGCCCACCACCGACCGGTCGGCCACGGTCATTCGCGACGGGACACCCCAGATTGACGGTGACCGCCGACCTGAACATCTCCGCTCTCCACTCCACTCCGCGAGCATCCGGTCAGGTGCCGGCAGCGGCGAGCCCAGCGAGCTCAGACACGCTCCAGCCGAACCACGTAGTCGTAGTCGCCCAGGTATTCGACCTCGGCCACCTTCCAGACTTCGTCACCGGCCGGGAACTGCCCGCCGACCGCAAGGGTGTGCAGGGTCTCCTGATGGCCGGCAGCCACCACCAACTTCACCCGGATCGGTTGCCCGTCCAGCTCCGGGCTGCTCAGAAAAACCACAGCCACCCGATGCCCACTGACCCGGGACATCATTCCGTGCCGGAGGAAAACGGGGTGACTCACTGCCGGCCGGTGGCTCCGGTCGCGCCCGGACCGGGGCGTAGGTTCAGCAGGCCAGCCAGATCCTCGGGATTGGCCGGGAACACCTTGCTGAGGTCGAACTCGGCCCCCATGCCGGCCACCCTGGTCCCGTCCGGCAGGTTCGGGGTGACCAATTCCTGGACACGTTGCCGCACCTGCTGGGCGGCGGCGCGGGCGGTCGCCACGATGGTCTCGCCGATGGTGGCGGAGTCGAGGCTGCGTAGCGACCTCGGGTTGAGCTCCACCTTGGTCAGTTCGCCGCGGTAGTCGACGGTCACCTTCACCGACTCGTCCGGCGACTGCGCCGTCGCGGTCAGTTCGGCCATCTCCTGCTGCATCCGGCCCAGGTTGTCGCGCAGTTTGCCGTACTGGGCCAGCAGCTCGTCGATGTGCGCCTGGTACTCAGCCCGCATGGTCGCTTCCTCCCGAGGATGTGCCGGTGCCCGGCGGCCAGTGCGTCGACGGCCCGGGGCCGGTCGAGCCCGGATAACCGGACTCACCCGGCTGACCCGGCGGGCCGTAGCTGATAGGAGGGTATGCGTTGGTGTGCGACGAGCGGTAGGCCGGCGCGGGGACGACGCCGGTCGGTGGCTGCTGGTACGGGACCGGGGGGTACGGGTACGTGCGGGCCCTGCGCGCCCGGGCGGCCCGGAGGACAAAGATCAGCACGATCGCGCCAAGTACCACGATGCCGGCGACGACCGCGAAGCCGATCAGCATCGTGCCGCGCCGACTGCCGCTGCCGTCCCTGGAAGCCACCGCGGGCACGCTCGGCGTGCTCGACGCCGAGGCCACCGGCGTGTCGCCACCGAGCGGGTTGGCGGTGACCGTGGGCACGTTGGCGGTCAACGCCTCCAACGGCTGGACGATGCCGAACCCGAAGTCACTGTCCCGCCCCGGCGCTCCGGCGTCCTTCGCGGTCTTGATCAGGCGGTTGATGACGTTGGCGGCGTTGAGCTGCGGGTACTTGGCGCGGACCAGCGCCGCTACGCCGGAGATCATGGCGGTGGCCGCGCTGGTCCCGTCGGCGAGGCTGTACCCGGACGCGGTCACCACCGGCGGCAGGGCGACCGTGATCTGCACCGCCGGGGCGGCGATGACGGCGGCCGCGCCGTGCACTGAACCGGACCAGGCCGCCCCGGCGCTGGTGGTGCCGGCGACCGCGATCACGCCGGGGATGCTGGCCGGCGACAGTACCTCGGTGACGCCCTGGCTGGTGTTGCCGACCGCCGCGACCACCACCACATCGTGGTCGAGCGCGTACCGGATCGCCGCGACCTCGTAGTCGTGGCTGGCGCCCATGTGGCCCAGCGACACGTTGATGACCTTCGCGCCGTGGTCCACCGCCCACCGGATCGCCTTCGCCGTGGTCTGCGAGTTGGACGTGCCGCCGATCGCCGAGTCGGCCACCGGCAGGATCTTCGCGGCCGGCGCGATGCCCAGCATGTGGTTGTTGTCGCCGCCCTTGGCCGCGATGACGCTGGCCATGGCGGTGCCGTGCTCTGCCGAGCGGTCGTTGGGCGCCCAGCCGTTCGCCGGTCCGTCGACCGCCGTGGTGCTGCCCTGGAGCACCTGCCCGGTCAGGTCCGGGTGGGTGGCGTAGACCGGGCTGTCCACCACGGCGACCACCACGCCGGCACCCTTGGTGATCTGCTGCGCCTGGGCAACCTTCAGCGGCGCGAGGTACCACTGCGATTCCCGCACGTTGCGCGGCGCGGCCTGAGCCGGAGCGGCCAGCACGAACGGACCGACCAGTGCGGCAAGTACCGTCGCCGACACCGCTGTGCGCCCGATCCCGGCCGGCACTCGGAGGCGGCGCCGCCGCCCGGCCGGGCCTGCGGCAAGGTACCCGCTCATCGATTCACTCCCGAAGACTCACGGCCATCGACGTGCGTCCCGACCGGTCGTGCCAGCCTAGCGAGTCGGCGGTCCGGGGCCGCGGCCGACGCGCATCGAGCCGCCGGAATGTCCCACGCTCCGGAACAGCCGATCAGTACTTCGCCGGGTCCGGTGCGACGCCGGGCAGGTCCACCCGCCTCGGGCCGGTGTGGTACCCCCAGGCGTGGTAGATCAACACCCCCGGGTCGGTCATCCCTTGCACCTCGCGCAGCGCGGTGACCACGGCGTTGACCAGCTCCTGGTACTGCGGGCCGGTCGCCGGCCAGGCGATCTCGCGCCACCAGTTCCCCGCGTCGTCCAGGCTGACCGGCGCGGCGAACCCGACACCGGCCAACACCTCCCGGCCCTGCTCCGACAGCAGCCCCGACGGGCCACCCACCAGCTCGTCGCCGGCCACCTCGGCGCGCAGCGACGTCGGCGACTGCCAGAACTGGGCGAAGTGCTGGTCTGTTCCGGGCTCGCGGAGCAGCAGGAAGCTGTCGTCGGGCAACTGAGCCACTTCGCGCTGCAGCGCTGCCGCGAACTGTCCCCACGGGTCTTCGGTGGTCACGGCTGCTCCTGCCCGGCGATCCAGGCGCGCTCGTCGTAGAGCTCGTTGGTGAGCACGTTCAGCGACACCGCTACGAGGTTGCCCCACAGTTGCAGCGTGACCTGCTCCAGCCGCCACTGCATGGAGGGCTCGGAGCCTGCCCGGGTCTCGGTCGGCGGGCCAAGTCTGGCGGTCAACTCCCGGCCGGCGTGCGCGAAGGCCTCCCGGCAGAAGGCGACCCCGTCAGCCGAGATCGGGGTGGCCACATCGGAGAGCGGGACCGTGATGCTCTCCACCCCGGCGCTTTCCGCTCCCGCGCTCTCCGCGCCGGTGCCGGCGGTGGTGGACAGGCGCAGGTCGGCGGTGTATCCGCCGACGCCCAGGCCGGCGTCGACCTTCAGCACGCTGCGGGAGCGCTGCTCGGCGGCCGGCTGCCAGCCCAACCTGGCCGCGACCTCAGCGGCCGGGGTGCCGTGCAGCAGCGGCTCGGCCGCGATCAGGGTACGTGCGGCGAGCCGCACCCCCGTCCCGTCGAGGTACCGCAGGCCGGTGCGCGGGTCGACGATCGGCACCGCGCCGCCCGTCCGGCCACCGTCGGCCGGTGCCGGTGCCGGTGCCGGTGCCGGTGGCTGCGCTGCGGCCGGGGCCGCGTTCGTGGTCGAAGTCTGGGCGGCGGCGTGTGGCGGAGCGGTTGGCGCCGGGGTGTAGGCGCGGATGGTGTCGTGGAAGGTCTGCCGGTACGCGTCGATGACGGCGCGCCGGAACCGGAACTGTTCCCGGTGCCACAGGTCGCGGCTGCGTGGCGTCCACAGCGCCGGCTCGGGCACGGTGTCGGCGCCGGGCGGGATGAACTTCGCCGCCTCGTCCAACGCCGCGAGCGCGTACGCCAGCCGTTGCCGTACCCGGGACAGCTCGGCCGGCGGGACCTGCGCGGGGTCGGCGGGCAGCTCGCGGGCGTAGTCGTCGGCCATCTCCAGCCACTGACCGGCGTCGAGCAGCTGCGAGGGCTGGGCACCACCGAAGCGGGCGTACCCGGGCGGGGCCGGCGGCTCGGGCTGCGCCGGCTGCCGGAACAGGTACTCCCGCGCAGTGCCGCAGCGTGCGCAGGGGCCGCTGTAGCGGCGCAGCAGGTTGACCCCGTCGGAGTAGATCGCGCCCATCGCCTGGAACCCGAGCACCCCGCAGCGCGGGCAGGGCTGGATTTCGAGGAAGTGCAGCGCCTCCTCGGGAGTACGGGCGACCGGGTAGCTCACCGCAGCTGTGGCCTCCACATCACACCTCGTCCCACGCGGGTACCCAACCGGACTTCGCCAGCGGGGTGGCCTGCCAGTGCAGCCACGGACGGTCGTAACGCTGGGCCAACCGCTGTCCCAGACCGCCCCCTTCGACCTCCATGATCGTGCCGTCGTAGTCGGTCCGCACCACCGGGTTGAGCCGCAACTGCCAGTCGGCATTCACGTACCGCAACTGCGGCACCGCCGCGCTGGCCGCCAACGCCTCGATCCCGGCCGCCGTCACCCCGGTGTTCTCCACACTCAGATAACGCAACCGACCCAGATACGGCGAACCCAGCAACCGCGCCAACCCGTCATCACCGATCTGGTTACCGCCCACCGACAACCCCACCAGCCGCGACAGGTTCGGCGAAGCCACCAACTCGTCCAGGTCCTCCGCCACGTCGGTCAGGTACGCCATCCGCAACGGAACCCGCCCCGCCAACAAGCCACCCAGCCGGATGAAGGTGCCGGCCGGATTCCACATCGACTCCAGGAATCCCCGCTTCACCTGCGGCTCCCGGCCCAACAATCCTGATCCGAAGGTGGGCAGCAATTGATCACGCAAGGTGCGGGCCAACCGGGCGACCGTCGCCTGCTTGTCGGCCGGCCACTCCACCCCGGCCCGCCGATCCCGGCTGTAGGCGACCTGCGCACGGATCAACTCCGCGTGCTCGGGATGCTCACCGGCCACCGCGTCCGCGTAGGCCAACCGCACCTGGTCATCCTCGGGATCAGCCAGAATCCGCTGGTACAACTGACCAGGAAGATCATCTTCGGCGGGCCAGTCGAGCACCCGCCAGCCCAACGGGTCCTCAGCCGTCGGCACCATCGGTGGACCCGTCGTCACCGGCGGCTGCTCGTACTCCCCCCACACCGGCGCGGTCTTTCGCAACCGCGTACACGCGGGTCTCGAACCGACGCAGGCCCAGGCGCTCATTCCACGCCGCCACCACACTGACAAACGAGTTCGTCAGCAGGGTCGGAACCTTCAACAGGGCAATGATCGCGTCCAGAAGTCCCCAGGCCGCCCGGCCGTAGTCGCCCTCCCGGAGCCCGACCGGCGACAGGTACAGCCGTACTTCGGTGTCGAAGCCCCGGTACAGTTCCAGCGCCCTGTCTGCGTCCCACACCCGGGCTACCAGCAGTTCGAGGCGGGGGTCCGACTGCGGTTCTCTCGCGCCGGCTCCGACACCTGCCCCGTGCGGCACTGATCCGGACGTGGCCGCTGCCGGGCCACGCAGCACGAAGGCTCCGTTGATCCGACGTTCCAGCAGGAAACCGAACGCCGCTGCCAGCCTGGCCGCTACTACAGACGCCGGTACACCCGCGCGCAACAGGATCTTGGGATCGTCCAGCTTGACCGGCACCTGGGTCATCGGCCGCCGCCCAGGGGGATGACGGATCCGTCCGCGAGCACGAACAAGACCCTACCCTGCCTCGCTACGTCCCTCCCGCCCCTTGCGTAGGCCTCCCGCGCGGCGCTCTCGGTCAGCCCGACACTGCGACCATCTATGACGACGGCACGCCCGGCATCGCCCACATTCAGGACGTTCCGCTGCAGTTCCAGCGCAAGCAACTCCGGGTCCGTCGAGGCGGCGTCGCGGAAGACGCCCACGCGTCCGGCATCGGAGTCGCCCTCGCGGATCAAGCCGAGCCCCGGTTGGCCCGCCAGGTCCAGGCCACGCACCGCGTAGCCGTTGCGGACCAGGTTCTCGGCGGTGGCCGTGTGCTCCGACAGCCGGTCGCCGTGGGTCAGGTCGGCGTGGAAGGCGCTGAACGGGCTGTTCATGTCGGCGATACGCAGGGCGTGGTTGCGGATCGCGGGAGTGATGCCCCGGGAGTCCAGCGGCAACTGCTGGCCCTCTTCGTGGGTGACCTGGGCGACTGTCGGCCGCATCGGCTCCGGCACGTGGTTAAGCACACCGGGCTGGCCGACTCGGCCGACCGCGCCGGCCGCGCCGACCACCCGCAGACCTCCGCTGCTGTCGCGCAGCCCGTCCACCGAACTACCCGGACCGTAGATGGGCTGCAGCGTGTGGCCGCGGACCAACGACTCGACGCCACCCGGCGCCGTGCTGTCCAGTCCGACGGACAGCACCACCCGGTCGTACACGCGGACCGACGGCGCCCCGTCCGCATCCCGGAAGTGGCAGACGAACTCGCCGTGCGCCGTGCTCTGGACGGCCACCAGCGTCTCCACCCGGCTGATGAGCTTTGACTGCACATCCGCGGAGAACGCGCCGATCTCGTCCGCCGTGGTACGCCGCAGTCGCCCGCCGCCGAAGGGGTCGAGGCCCGGCTCGGGGCGGGCCACCCAATCCGGTTTCACCTCCCGCCCGACGGCGTGCACGATGTCCCACGCGCCGGAGGGGCCGGCGCCGTAGACCAGGACGCGGTCCCTGACGCCGTAGCTATCGGGCACGTTCTCGGCGCCGAACTGGACCCGCCGGCTGCGTACCTCGCGCTCCAGTGCCTCGCGGACGTGGGGCGGCGGGTCCGCCGGCGGTGACGCAGCCCGGTGCGGCTGGTCGGTGCCGGTGGGATCACCCTCGGATCGCGGCTCGAGGTCTGCGGTACGCACCACGTCGCCGGTGAGCGTGTGCATCGAGTACCCGGACGCCGCGTCGTGGACGTAGCGCTGATCCAGAAACCCGTGCTCGCTGAAGCCGAGCCGCCGCAGTACGTCGGTGGGCACGGTGTGCTGCTCGACCGGAAGGCCGCTCGAGTCGTAGACCGTCCGGGTGTCGGGGTCGACGCTCATCAGGGTTTCACCGTCGACCACCCGTGGATCGGTCAACCGACCGTCGCGGTCGGTGAACTGCGGGCCGATGCGCTTGGTCTCGTCGTCGGCAAACAGCACGTTGCCTTCGTCATCCAGCCCGAAAAGCTGCCGGACTTCGGCCGGCAGCGCCGACCCGGCAACGACGGCACCCTCTCGGTCGGTGAACGTGGCGGACCTGCCGGTGTGCTCGGCCGCGTAGCCGGTGCCGGGGTCGACCACCCGGGGCGGCACCTCGTCGCCGGTACGGGGGATACGGGCGGGTCCCGGACCGGCGGCGATGTCCACCGCCTCGGCGTAGAGCGGGGGCCGGCCGTCCGCGAAATGCAGCCGGTACTTCGCGCCTTCCGGCCAGCCGGGCGCGTGCTCGGACGGCAGGGCCTCCACCCGGACCGCCTCGGCGTGGTACGTCGGCATCCCGGAGAGGGCCCGACCGGCACCCACGGCTAGCCCGAAGTCCTGGGAGCGGGCGAAGCCGGTGCCGTCCCGGGTGAAGTCGCTGGGCTGCAGCGGCATCCCCGGCAGCTCCAACTCCGCTGGTAGCTGGCCCATCTCCAGCAGCTCCCGGGTGATCCAGGGCTCGCCCCTGGTACCGATGCACAACACGTGCGGGATCCCGGTGCCGTTGTCACCGGGTACCCGCAGATTCACGTAGTCCTGGGTGGCCGCCCAGCCGTCGCCGATGATGATCCGGCCGAGCACCGGCGCGGTCCCGTCCACCCGGGCGGCATCGATCCGGTGGGTCAGCGCCACGTCCGCGTGGTCGCGGGTGTCCATCAGATCGCGCACGCCGGCGGCGAGGTGCTCCCTGTCGGCCACGCGCAGCGCGTCCAACTGGTCGCCCCAGTCCCGACCTGTCGCGTCCCGACCGGTGACCACCGGCTGGACCTCGGCGTACTCGTCCGCGCCCAGGTGATCCCGCAGTGCCGCCTGCCGCTCACCGACGGCCTCGGCACCGACCGTCGGCCCCCTGTCCTGATACTTGAACGGCGCCTTTGCCGGCTCGGGATCGGCCAGGCCGTACCGGGTCGCCATGCCGGCTGCGTCGGCGCGCAACTGGGTCACCCGGGCCGGATCTCCGGCCTCACCGGCCAGTCGTAGGTCGTGGGCGAGGACGCGCATGGCCGCTGCCCGGCCAATGTCGGGTGCGCTCAGCTTGAGCGGGTCGGTCGGCTGCGACCGGGGCTGGCTTTCGGTCGGGATCCCGCCGGCGTACAGCAGCGATGTGCCGTTGAGCCGGGTACCGGCCTCGGCGTGTTCGACCCGCGCCTGTACCTCGGCCAGTACCGCGGCGGCAGCCTGCCGGACGTGCGTCGGGCTGGCGTTCTCGGACAGGTGCACCACGCCACCGTCCGGTCCGAACTGGACCGCCGCCGTCGGCGCGTACCGGTGGCCCTCGGCGACGATCAGGTCCTCGGGCCGCACCGGCGCGGTCTCGAATCGGATCTCATAGGCACGCCCGCCGGCGTGCATCCGCACGGTGCTGGTCGCGGCATCCACCACCGCCCCAGGGGGCAGTAGGTCGGGGGTTTCCAACAGGCTGCGCACGGCTGCCCGGGTGGCGGCCGGGTCGGCGTGGGTCTGGTAGGCGCCGCCCAGTTCGTGGCCGAGGGCGGAGTGCCGTAGGTCTGGACCGTGCCCGGCCGGGAGGGCGTCGGGCGATACCCGCGGTCCGGGGGTGGCTGGCTGGCCCGCCTCGGTGCGCGGTGGGGCGTCGGTGCCGGCCGTCGGTCCGCGCTCGCCCGTCTGGATCGGCACCTCGCCGGGCCGGGCCGTGGTCTGCGCTTCGGCAAGTACGGTCTGCGCTGTTGCCGCCGACTCAGCCCGCGGAGTCGGGTGTGCTCCGGCTACCGGCTCGGCGGGCGTCGCCCGGGGCGCCGGTTCGGGCGACCTGGGCTGAGACACCGGCTCGGAGGACCTCGGCTGAACCACCGGCTCGGAGGACCTCGGCTGAGACCACCGGCTCGGAGGACCTCGGCTGAACCACCGGCTCGGAGGACCTCGGCTGAACCACCGGCTCGGACGGGGTAGGCGGCTCGGCCGCTGTTGTCGCGGGCCGCGCAACGGGTTCAGTTCCGGGTGGCGCCGGCCGTGCGGCGGGCTCGGCCGCCGCGGGCGGCTCTGGGCGGGCAACTGGCTCACTCTCACCAGCCGTCCGGGCGGTCGGCTCAACCACCGCCGGCTCGGCCCGTGGGACGGCCGTCTCGGCCCGGGAGGTCGTCGACTCCGCCCGAGGGGTCGTCGACTCCGCCCGGGTCGGCGGTTGGGTCGACGGCTCGTGCGGGGCGGTGGACGGCTCGAGCGGCGGCGTAGACGGCTCAGGCCGCGGCCCGGATGGCACATCGTCGGCCGAGCGGCTCACGAACTCGTCGGGCGAGCGGCTCACAGACTCGTCGGCCGAGCGGCTCGCGAATTCGTCGGCCGAGCGGCTGAGGAACAGGTCGGAGAGGTTGAGCTGGTTGTTCTCGCGGGTGAAGGCGAAGTCGCGGACCGCGACCGTCGGATGCTCCGGAGCCTGCACCAGCGGCCGGCCGTGCTCGTCGAGACCGGGTACCCGGGGGAACAGGTCCTGGGACGACTTGACGTACTCGACCTTCACCTGGCCCGAGCGGACCGCCTCGAACAGGCCGGGGTTGCGGTCGAAAATGTCCCGCAGCGCCCCGTCCCGGCCCATCAGGTCCTTCAGGTACGGCGCGGTGCCCTGCTGTACCCGCAGCGACTCGTCCCGTACCGGGTCGGCGACCAGTCGGGAGGTCAGTTCGCCGGAGCCGCCCTTGGCCTCCACCACCAGCAGCCGCGAGCCGGCCGGGTTGTCCGGGTCCCAGTGCAGCCCGACGATGTCCAGCTCGTGCGGCCTCGGTTGGGCGGTCGGATCACCGGACAGCACGACCTGCTCGGGCGGTACGCCGCCATCCTCGACCAGCCGGGTGTACGCCACGTCGAGGCCGGCGCGCATGCCGAGCTCGTTGACGGCGAGGGTACGGGCGGCGTACGCCGACTGCGCCTCGACCGACACGGTACGCAGCTGGTCGAGCAGCTCCGGCCGGACGCCGTACGACTCCAGGGTCCGCAGGGTTCCGTCGAGCGACTTGGCGTTGAAGTCGCTGAGCCGCCGCGGCGCGATCGTCTCGCCGGTCGGGTCCAGCTCGCGCAGTTGGGAGTTGAGGTCGGCGACAAGGGCGGTACGGTCCCGTTCGGCGGAGATCACCCGGTCCTGGGCGGCGTACCAGTCGGCGCTCGCCTCGCCCAGCGCGGCTTGCGTGTCGCCGTGCTCCCAGACCGGGTCGTGGGCCAGTTCGACCTGCTGTACGGGGCCTTGCTCGGCGCGGACGTCGATGCCGCTGAGTTGACCGGCCCGCGGATCCTCGATGAAGAACGAGCCCTGCCGCAGGCTGCCCTCCGAGGTACGGAACGTGCCGATCTCGTCGCCGGGCAGGTGGTACCGGCCCTGCGCGTCCTGCCACATCGGCTCCGCGAAGAGCGGTACCCGGTGGTCGGTGGCGGTGAGGTTCTCCCCGGGTACCCAGTGCGTGGTCGGATCGGTCTCGTCGCGGGTGGCCGGCTGCTCCGCCGAGGTCGGCTCCGGGACGTGGGCCGGCTGTCCGCCGCCACCGGTTTCGTCGGCCGGGTGGTGTGGTTGCCCGCCCCGGTCACCGAGCTCATCGGTGACCTCGGGCCGCTGCTCCGGCCGGGCCGCCGGCTCCTCATGACCGGTCAGCGGCTGCTCCCCGGCCGGGTGCTCGCTGGTCGGATGCTCGCCGGTCGGGTGCTCCCCGGTCGGGTGCTCCCCGATCGGATGCACGCCGGTCGGGTGTTCGGACGGTGGGATGCCCCAGTCGGTGTCGCGGAAGTGGGAGGACGCCCCGCCGGTGGCGCTGTGGTCGGGTGGCCCGTGGCTGGAGAACACGGCGGGCGCGACTTCGCGGCCGAGTACGGCGCTCTGCTCCCGGGCCCACTCGTACAGGTGCGGGAACGCGGCCTCGGCGATCTCCTTGCGGATGAAGCCGTACTTCGGGTGGGTCAGCTCCCGGTCCGGGAAGTGTTCCTGCCGGACGGCCTCAGCGTGCGCGACCATCGCGTCCGAGGAGAGCTGCACGTCGTAGTCGCTGGGCACATCCTCAAGTCCCAGCCGGTACATCGAATCGAACGGTCGACGCAGCGGGTGCTCGGTGGCCTCCCCGCGCCACTCCCGGTACCGCTCGGCCGCGGTCTCGGGCATCGATCCCACGTCGGGCAACGACTTGTGCGGCCCGGAGAAGAAGTTCGCCGACGAACCCTGCAGCCGGGCGTCCACCTGCTCCGGACTCAGGCCGTCCGCTGCCAACTGGTCGAAGAGCGACTCCCGGAACTGCCCGAACTGCTCGGGTGACATCCCCAGCGGCGCTTCCCGGTGGTACCAGTCCTGCACCGACTCCGGCGTGATCCCGAGGAACTCACCGTCGGAGGGCGTGACCCGGTACCCGGAGTCGTCGGCCGGTAGCAGTTCGGCGACCTCGTCCCAGGCGACCGGGGTTTCGGTGGTCGCGGGCTCGGTCGTCTCCGCGACGGTCTCGGCGTGGTCCTGTTCGGTCGACTCGTCAGCGGTCGGCTCGCCGGGAGTCCGGTCGGTCGCGGCCGGCTCCGACGGCCGCTCCGACGGCTGTCCCGGCTCATCACCGGCGCGGGCGGCCGGCTGCTCACCGGTGGTTCGGTTGGCCGGCTCGCCCGGAGTGCGGGCTCCGGGCTCGGTGCCCGGGACAGTGCGCTCCGCAGGCCGTGTCGATGCCGGAGACTCGGGCCGGCCCACGGCGGGGCGTTCGGCGGCGGGGCGCTCCATGCCGTCGGGGCCGAAGCTGCGCCAGCGGCCGTTGGGCGGATCGGCCGGTACCCATCGGCCGTTCTCCAGCACGCCCGAGGAGACCCGCTCCTCGCCGCGCAGGCTGGTCCACAGCCGCTCGGTCGGCGCTGCCACGGGGTGGCCGGACTCGCGGGCGAACCGGGCCGCCGGCGAGTTCTCGCCCTGCGCAACGTCGCACGCCGCCAGCCGGATCTCCTGGTGCTCACCGAGTTGGATCCGACCTTCCTGCCGCATCACCTCGATGGCGTGGGCAAACTGCTCCCCGGTCAGCATCCGGTCACCGATGCGGAAGCCCTCCGGTGACCCGTGCAGGTCGAGGGTGACCACGCCGTCGCGGGGCTGGACCGCCTCCGCGAACGGGACCAGCCGGTCCCCCTCCGGGTAGAACGAATACCCGGCCGGCGTCTGGTTCAGGTGGTCGCGGACCAGCTGCACCGCGGTTTCATCACTGACGAAGTGGTACCCGTCCAGCCCGGCCTCGTCGTGCGCGGCCAGGTCATGATCGCCCGGTGGCGTTTCATGCTGGGTGGACTCGTGCTGGGTGGACTCGTGCTGAGTGGACTCGTGGTCGCCGGTCGGCGGGGCGCCGCCCCGGTCGGCCAGGTCCGGGGGCGGGGTACCGCTGGTGTGCTGCTCGCCCTCCGGTCGTGCCGGCGCCTGGCTGCGCGTCTGCTCCGCCGCCATCCGCTCGTTCGCGGCTTCCGGCAGCCGCAGCTCCGCCGCCCCGGGCGGGCGCTCCACCTGGGTGAAGCGCGCGTCGTGCTGCTCGTTGGCCAGCCGTACCTGCTCGGCATCTCCACTGGAGCGGATCACCTTGTAGAGGTCGTGCGTCTCGCTCTTGGCCGCGAAGCTGTCCGGGGTGTGGATCTGCACCTCGAAGACGTGTCCGGTCGCGGTGTCCCGCCAGAACGAGTTGATCCCGACGTACCCCTCCTCGTTGCCCCAGAAGTTCTTGAACTTCACCGGCTCGAAGCGGTGGTTGCCGTGCTCGTCCACGGCGTTGGTCAGATGGTCGACGGTGCGCCGGGCCCCTTCGACGTAGTGCTCCCCGGAGAACCCGACCGTGTACCGGACGGTGTCCTTCATTTCCGCCAGGTGCGACTCCAACGGCGCGTTCGGGTCCTCGGAGATCTCCTCGGCCAGCTTGCGCTTGAAGGAATTCTCGTCTTTGAGGGAGTGGTTCTCGCCGTAGAGCTCGCCGCCGACTGACTCGGCCAACTCCCGCATCCGTGGCGTGATCTGCCGCTCCGACTCGGTGGCGTGGGCCAACGCCCGGTCGGCGACCGCGTTCTGCACGGTATCCAGCGTCCGGCCGTCACCCGACCAGGCCACCTCGTGCCCACCGCGGTCGGCGAACTCGTCGCCGTGCCCACTCCCCGGCTGATCGCCGGCCGGGTCCGGATGCCCTGCCGGCTCGTGCTCCCCGGTGTGCTCCCCGGTGTCGGTGTGCTCCCCGGTGTCGGTCCGCTCGCCCGGCGCATGGTGCTCCTGGCCCGGTGCGCCGTGTTCGCTCGGCCCAGCCTCCCGGGTCGGCGTCTCCCGAGTCGGGGTCTCCCGCGTCGGCGTCTCCCGGGTCGGGGTCTCCCGAGTGGGCGTCTCCCGAGTGGGCGTCTCCCGAGTCGGGGTCTCCCGGGTCGGCGCTTCCCTGGGAGCCGTCGTGGTTTCGCGCGCGCTGACCGGAGTTTCGCGCGGAATGGTCGGGGTCTCCCGGAAGGCGGTCGGTGTCTCCCGGACGGGGCGCGCTGGAGCGGGCTCGGCGACGGAGCGCCCGGTACCGGTCGGCTCGGTACGCGGCGCGGGGATATCGCGACCGCCACCGGGGCGACCGCCGACACCGGGGTGCTCGTACCCGGTGGGCAGCACGGTGGGGCCGGCCAGCGTCGAGCTACCGGGCTGCCCGGTCTCGGTCCGGACCGACTCCGGGCGCACGGCCTCCGGACGCGTCGCGGTGGGCCCGGCGTACACGTCCGGCGCGACCGCCGTACCCGCGTCGGCCAGGCTGGTCCCGGACTCCTGGGTACCGGCCGGGTGTTCGACGGTGGCCGGGTGTGCGGTACCCGGGGGACGCCCGGCGCCCGCGCCGGTGTCGGCCGATGCGATCGGGTGGTCGACCGGCGCGTAGGTAGTGGTGTCGTGCGTGCTGCCGGCGTAGTCGACCGGCGTGAAGGTGGTTTCGTGCGCCGGCGTGTACGTGGTGTCGTGCGTCGTCCCGCCGTAGTCGACCGGCGCGAAGGTGGTGTCGTGGCTACCGGAGGCCGGGGCGTACGTGGTGTCGTGGGCCGGCGTGTACGTGGTCTCGTGGGCCGGCGTGTAGGTGGTCTCGTGGGTGCTGCCCGCGTAGTCGACCGGCGCGTAGGTGGTGGGGTCGTGTGGGGCGGCGGCGTAGTCGACAGACGGGTGGCCGGTGCTGGTGCTGACCGGCTCGGTATGCGTCGGCTCGCCGTTGAGCACGCTCAGGATGTGGTCCGAACTCGGCTGTACGACCTCGGTGGTGGCGGCCGGGTGCTCGCTGGTGGTGACCGGGTCGAAGCCGGTCGACGGCGCGCCGGGGCGGCCGGTCGGGCCGGCTGCCGGGTCGTGCGGCCCGGTCAGACCGGTGACCGGGTCGTGCGGACCGGTCAGCCCGGCCGGGTCGAAGCCACCGGGGTGCGTCTCGGGGAGGGGACCGGCGCCGGCGCCCTCGGTGTCACGGACGTAGCCGTGGCCGCCGATGTTGGCCCCACCGATGAAGCCGCCGGCGGTGGCCTGCTTGGCGATCGAGTCCATGGTGATCGGCTGCCCGGTGGCGGCCGCCGTGCCGAGCGCCCCCAGCGCGTTGGTGGCCGCGCCCTCGGTGACCCGGCCGAGGAAGGTCTTGGAGAAGTTCGGGGCGACCTTCGCACCACCCAGGTGCACGCCGCCGCCGACCGCGCCGAACACCGCGCCGGCGATCGCGCCGTTGACCACGTCGCCGGCCAGGGTGGAGGTGTCGAACGAGGTCCGGTGCCCCTCGCCGATCTGGATCGCCTGGATCACCACGTCGCTCAGGACATTCTGGACGATCATGAAGATCATCGTCTTGATGATGTTCTGCGCGATGATCCGGATGAACGACTGGGTGGCCACCTCCGCGACCGGGATGGCCGCCGTCGACGCGCCGAAGGTGGCGGCCGCCATCGCGAGGTAGTAGACGATCTGGATGGCCAGGATGATCAGGGCGATGATGAACTGGTACTTGGCGAACTCCATCTGCAGCGCCGTCTGGTCGCACAGTTCGCTCACCGACTGGCAGAGTGCGACCAGCTTCGGCAGGTACGCCTCGTCACCCTCGCTGTACTTCGCCCAGTATTGGGTGAACTGGTCTGCGAGGGCGCCGGCGGTGCCGCCGAGCACCTGGTAGGAGGCGGTGTTGCCGCCGTCGAGTACGGCCTGCACGCCCTCGGCCGCCTGTGCCCAGACGTCGCTGAGCCGCCACAGCGCGTCCTCGTCGCCGTCCGGCCAGTCGGTACCGACAATCCACTCCAGCCAGCCGAGCTCGGCTGGCAACTCCATGCCCACGACGTTCCTCCCCCGGCACGTCCAGCGGTCTGTCGATCAGGCCGTGGCCCGGTCCCCGGTCACCGCCGGAACTTCGCGTCGTTGGCGTCCTCGCCCCGGCCGGCCGTGGTGGCCATCTCGTCCAGCCCGGATCCGATCTCCTTGAGACCGTCACGCATCTGCGGGAAGAACTCCAGCGCGTTCTGCTTCGGCTCGAGATAGTTCTTGTCGAACGCCTTGCCGTACTCGTCGAAGCCCTGGCAGTGGCCCTCGGCCGTCATCCCGTTGACCAGCGCCAGGAACACGTCCTGGAGTTGGTTGCCCAGGTCCGTGTAGGTCTTGGCGGCGGCCTTGACCCGCTCCCCGTCGATCCAGTACCCGCTCACGTCGACAGCCTAGCGACATCTGTCACTTCGGACCGCCCCCGATCTAGTTGGCGCCGCCGACGTCCGATCGCCACTTCGCCCACCAGCGATCCACGATTTCGGCGGCCAGCCCGGACGGGATCTCCTCGTAGTCCTTCTCGCCGTTGCGGTCGTTGATCAGGAATGCCGGCGTGTGCTTCCACCGCATGTCCCTGGGGAGCACCTCATCGGTGCGGTGCCCGTCGGCAGTCAGCCACTGACGCAGGATGCCGGCCGGCTCGTTCGCCGGATAGCCGGGCCGCACGCTGGCGAAGTAGGTGGCCGCCCGACGACCGGACACCGGCTGCGGCGGCGACGATGACAGCGCCGACTCTGCCGCCGCATCCGCCACCGCATCGGGCAACGACTGCGGCGCCTGGTACCCCACCGACTCGATGTGCGCCACCAACTCGTCGTCCGGAGCCACCCCACGGGTACGCAGGTAGTACGCCGAAGCCTCCTGCCACACCCAAACCCCGTCGCTGTGGTACCCCAGCGGCACTGCCCGACCGCGTCCCGGATCCAACGGATCAACCTCAAGGCCGGCAGCCCGCACCACCAACGGGGCCGACTCCAGGTACCCCACCAACCGGGCCCGCTCGTCCGCGTCCACCACCCGACGCCGATCCGCCGAGAAATACGGTCGACCAGCGGCGTCCACCGCATCAAAAACCGCAGCCACCCGCAGCGCCGTCGAACCCGTACCGTCCACAGTCACCAGCCCACCCTAACCATCCGACCGCTCTCCGGCCGCCCCACTGCCGGCGGACCGGTCATGCCGCGGCGACCCGATCGCATCGACCGGGCGAGCTGCCGACCCGCCGGAGCGGGCGTGGACGAGCGGCTCAGCCGCGCCCGGGCCGGTTGCCGGACGCGGTTGGCGGACCGGGGAACGGCGGTGGTCGTACCCCCGAGGTGGGCTGGGCGGCAGCGGTCCGGCGGTTGACCGGGGCGGTGATGCTCACGGTCCGGCCGACGACCGGGGCGAACTCGTCGCGTCGGCTGGCCGGACCGGCCGCCACCGGGCGGGCCCGCATCGGCCGCCAGCGACGTGCCCGCCCCCGGCGCAGCAGCGGCGCGGCGATCAGCAGCAGCACCGCCAGCAGCAGCCCACCCGCTGCGACCACCGCGGCCACCCGGTTGCGGTGCGCGTTCGGGTCAGCCACGGCGCGCGGGGCGGCGAGCGCGCCGGTCGGCGCCGCGCCGGGGGTGCGCACCGTGTGGAACACCGAGGCCAGGGCTTTGGCGGGATTCACCACGCCGTACCCGACGAGATCGTTGCGGCCCTGCGGCGGGTGGTCGGCCGTGCGTTCGAGCCGGTCGGTGATCTGGGCCGGGGTCAACGTCTTGTCGTACGCCTTGAGCAGCGCGGCGACCCCGGAGACGTAGGCGGCCGCGAAGCTCGTGCCGCCCTGCTCCAGCCGGCCGTAGCCGCCGCCGCGTGGGGCGGGGCCGATGATGTCCGAGCCGGGCGCGGCCACCGCCACGTAGCTGCCCGCACTCGACGTGCTCACCCGCTGGTCGTGCGGGTCGGTCCCGGCCACCGCGATGACTCCGGGGTACGCGGCCGGGTACACCGGCTGCCCGTCGGTCGCTGCCCCGCCGTCGTTGCCGGCCGCCGCCACCACCACGATCTTGTGGTCGACCGCGAGCCGGATCGCGTCGGCCAGCTCCTGCGTCGGGTTGCGGATCACAATGGACAGGTTGATGACGGACACGTTCTCGGCCACCGCGTCGCGGATCGCATGCGCCACGATGGCCGGCTCGTTCGTGTCGGTGGTGTTCTCCCCGGCGAGGACCCGCAGCGGCAGGATGCGGGCGTCCGGCGCGATGCCGGTGAAGGTGGCGTCCGGGGTGTCCCGGCCCGCGATGATCGCCGCGACGAAGGTGCCGTGGCCGACGTTGTCGCAGGTGGCGTCCTTGCCACCGGGCGTGTAGTCGGTGCCGGGCCGCGACAACTTGCCGGCGAGCTTGGGGTGCTGGTCGGAGACGCCCGAGTCGATGACGGCCACCACCACGCCGGCGCCCCGGGATAGTTGCCAGGCGTTCGCTGGCTGCAACCGGCGCAGCGGCCAGGGGATCTCGGTGAGCGCATCGGTGCGCGACATCCCGCAGGAGTTGGCGGCGACCGCCCGCTGTGGCCGTTCGAGGGCCGGTCGGGTTCCGGCGAGCGCCGGCGCGGCAGGACCGGCGACCAGTGCCACAGTGGTCACCGCGATCGTCAGCAGGGCAGGGGGCCGCACGCGCCGAAGCGTACCGGCCGCCGGCCGGCCGTGGGGTGCCCGCCCGGCTGCCGTTGGCTGCCGGCCCGGTCACCTCAGTAGGGCGGGAACCAGAGCGCTTCGAAGAACCCGTTGCGGTCGCGGTACTGGGTGATGTCGCCGACCACGGTGCCGGTCACCGGATCGCCGTCGATCAGCGGGATCAGGTCGCCGTCGATCATCCAGTACTCCAGCGCGCCCTGGTCGAGCAGTTCGTCCTCGGCCCGGATGATCGAGGTGACCGGGGCGGCCCAGTGCAGTCGCAGGTAGTGCTGGTCGGTCGCGGACGGCCGGTCCCAACTGGCGGTGCGGACCCCCAGGAAGGAGGCGATGTCCATGCCGCCGCTACGGCCGCCGATCAGGCTCGCCCGGCGGCCGGACGCCACCACCTGACGCCAGAAGTACGGCTGGTACAGCTTGTTGGTGAGGATCTGCTGGTGCAGGCCGGTCGGCGCGTTGGCCCGGTCGTCGCAGTAGATGTCCACGGCTGCGGTGTCCCGGGCGCCGGGGCCGGCCAGCCAGCCGCAGTTCTCCCGGTCCAGCAGTTCCGGCCGGCCGACCCGGATCACCTCGGTGGGCTTGCCGGCCATGTTCGTCAGCCACTGGGCCAGGTCGACGATCTGGTTGAACCGGGGCTGGGTGATGTTGTGCTGCGGGTTCTGCCCGTGCTCACCGGTCCACCGCATGTTGACCAGGATGTAGTGGGTACCCGGCTGCAGCCGGCGCAGCCAGCCCAGGCAGTAGGCGTCGAACGCGGCCCGGTACCGGGCGAAGTCGGTGGAGGCGGCGGTGGCCTCGGTGAACAGGTCCCGCAGCGCGTCGGGTACCCGGTTCGGCCGGTACCCGCCACGCAGCGCCGCCTGCGTCAGCACCGACGTCGACGCCCAGGTGTGGCCGACCAGCGGGATACCCCGGCGGTGACCGGAGATCGCGTCGGCCACCCGTTCGGCGCCCAGTACCCGGGCGTCCCTGTTGCCCACCGAGGCCCCGGGCCCCATGTTGACGCTGTGCCGCAGTACCCGGTCGCCGACGCCGAGACCGAGCCGGTCCACCAGGTCCAGTAGCGCGTTCGCCTGCAGGTCGTCCTTTTCGTTGGCGCGGTTCCAGACCACCAGCAGGCGCAGTTTCGGGTCGAAGTGCAGGGCGGCCACCAGGTGCCAGAGGTCGCCGGTCATCGCGCCGGGGTGGATCATCCAGCGCTCCGGGGACGGGTTTGCCGGCGCCGGCTGCCAGCGCCCGATCTCGGTGACCCGCCGCCGGTACCGGCTGTGCGGTGCGGTGCGTACCCCGGCGACGAGGTACACCCGGATCGGCGGCGACGCAGGCACTGCCGCCCCTCCTCCGACCGCGCCGCCCACCGGCACGGCAGCGGCGGCCGGCGCCGCACCTGCGGCGACAGGCGCGGCGCCTCCGGCGGGAGGCACAGCACCTGCAGGCGGGAGGCACGGGTGCCGGCACGGGCGCGACGGACGCGGGACCGGGACCGGCAGGCATCGGAGCAGGTGCGGGGGCCGGGACTGCCGGGGCTCGGGGCGCCGGGGCCGGGCCGACCACGGGGGCGTGCCCGCAAGCGGCGGCCGGAAGGGGACCGGCGGTGGGCCGGGAGCGGGGACCGGTGGGTGGGCGACCGCGGAGACCACTGCGCCACCTTCGTAGGTGATGGTCGGCGGCACGCCCCGGTTCAACCGACCGATGTCGCCGCCCGCGTCCCCGTCGGGCATCGTCCAGGTCAGCTCGAACCGGCGTTCGCAGGCGACGAGTTCCCCGTTGGCGACCAGGTTCCCGTCGACCAGCGCAATGGCCACGGCGGCCGGATCCCAGGCCACCTCGATCAGATAGGCCATCACCGACCCTCCCTCCGGTCCGACCGGCACCTGGCACGGCACCGGCCGCCGGCACCTGGCGTGGGCACCGGCTGCCGGCACCTGGCGGCCGGCGACTGACAGCCGGCGGCCCGGGGATCGGACGACGCCCGGCGCGGCTCGGACTCCAGCAGATCCTGCGCAGACCAGCGACGACAGCAGTCCGTCCAGATCGCGACACTGCCAGTTACCGGCGTGGGCGGCGGGCCAACCGGTCAGGTGACGTCGCGACGCAGCGTGGCAGTCGCCGCGACGGTGACCGCCACCGCGTACCCGAGCAGCACCGCAGCGCCGGTCGGCTGGTCGAGGCCGGTACCGGCGGGCAGGTCACCGAGGGCCGCGCCGGCCGAGAACGGCAGCCACCGGGCCAGCTCCGCGCCGAGCAGTTGACCGAGCACCCCCTCAACCAGCGCCAGCCAGGCGAGGCTGCCGGCGATCGCGCCGGTCAGGTTGCGTACCAGCGCTCCGACGCCCACCCCGAGCGCGGCGAACAGCGCGTTCCACAGCACGCAGCCGGCCAGCGTCCGCCACAGCACCGGATCCGACCAGTGCCCGTCGATCCCGGCGACGGCCAGCCACACCGCGCTGTACCCGACCGCGAGCACCGCGCCGACCACTCCCAGTGCCAGCCCGGCGAGGGTGTTGACGGCCAGCTTCGCGGCGAGTACCCGGCCCCGGCGCGGGGTACCCAGGTAGGTGTCGGTGATGGTCCGGTGCCGGTACTCGCCGGCCACCGAGAGCACCCCGAGCACCAGCGCGAACAGCGCCACCAGGCCGACGTGTCCGGCGGCCCGGGGCAGCGCGTCCGGCTCGTCGCCGTTGCGGGCCAGCGCGCCGGTGCAGCCGAGCAGCACCACCGCCGCCGACGCGGCGAGCAGCAGCCACGGGGTACGCACGGTGCGCAGTTTGGTCCACTCGTTGCGCAGCAGCGTGGTCATCGTCAGCCCTTCTGGTCGGTCAGTTCGGGGGCGGTCAGCCGCAGGAAGGCGGCTTCCAGCCCGTCGCCGGCGTCGAGGTCGGCGGCCGGGCCGGCGAAGCCCAGCCGGCCCTGGTGCACGATGACCACCCGGTCGACGGTCTGCCCGATCTCGGCGAGCAGGTGACTGGAGATCAGCACCGCGCCACCGGCCGCCGCCCGCCGCCGCAGCAGGTCGCGCAGCCAGGCCATGCCGGCCGGGTCGAGGCCGTTGGCCGGCTCGTCGAGGACGAGCACGGCCGGGTCGCCGAGCAGCGCGGTGGCCAGCCCGAGCCGTTGCCGCATGCCCAGCGAGAAGCCGCGTACCCGGCGCTGCCCGGCGTCGGACAGGCCCACCTCGTCGAGCACCTCGTCGACCCGGCGCCCGGGCGACGCCGGCCACCTGGGCGGCGATGCGCAGGTGGTCGCGTGCCCGTCGACCGGGGTGCAGGCCGCCGACCTCGAGCACCGCGCCGACCGTCCGGCGCGGGTACGGCAGATCGGCGTAGCGGTGGCCGTCGACCAACGCCACGCCCCCGTCCGGCCGTACCAGCCCGAGCAGCATCCGCAGCGTGGTGGTCTTCCCCGCGCCGTTGGGGCCGAGGAACCCGGTCACCGAGCCGGCCGGTACCTCGAAGGTCAGGTCACGCACCGCGGCGACCGACCCGAACTCCTTGCGCAGCACCCGAATGGCGATGCCGGTCATTGGCGGTACCCCCTCTTCGTTGTGCCCCCAACCCTGCCGCCGCGGCGACCACCGCCGCGTCGCCCATGCGCAGCATCCGGGCGCGCGTGTCGACTACCGCGACCGTGGTACCCGGACTGCCGCCGTGGCGGCATGTCTCCGACCGGCCCGGCCGCCTACCGTGAGGGGGTGCAGCGCTGGCGTGAGGTGATCAGCCGCCACCCGTGGGCGGTGGATAGCGCGCTGGCCTCGAAGGTCGTCCTCGCCACCCTGCTGACCACGATCGCCGCCCCGGACTCGGGCGGCGTCGGGCCGCTGGCAGTGCTCACCGCCGCGCTCGCCGGTGGAGCGCTGGCGCTGCGGCGGCGCTGGCCGTTGGCGGTACTCGCGGTCAGCGCGGTGGCCGCCGAGGCGTATCTGGTGCAGTACCACGGTCATCAGGGTTATCTGGTGATGGCCGCGCCGCTGATCGCGCTGTACACGGTGGCTGACACCGCGCCCCGGCACCGGGGGCTGATGATGGCGGCGACGGTGCTGCTCACCTTCGGCGCGGCACACGTGCTGATCAAGCCGCACTCCTGGATGGGTACCGACAATCTCGCGTTGGCCGCGTTCGGCGGCCTGGCGGTGGCGGTCGGCGCGGCCACCCGCAACCGGCGCGCCTACCTGGCCGAAGCGCAGGCCCGCGCCGCGCTGGCGGAGGCCGACCGGGAGGCCGAGGCGACCCGCCGGGTCACCGAGGAGCGGCTGCGCATCGCCCGCGACCTGCACGACGCGGTCGGCCACCAACTGGCCCTGATCAGCGTGCAGGCCCGGGTCGCCGGGCACGTCCTGGACGGGCAGCCGCACCTGGCCCGGCAGGCGCTGGCGCATGTGGACGCGGCCAGCCGGGCCGCGCTCGGGGAACTGTCCGAGACGGTGGGCCTGCTGCGCGCGCCCGGCGAGCCGGCGCCGACCGGCCCGACGCCGTCCCTGGCCGCCCTGGACGACCTGCTCACCGACTTCCGTTCGGCCGGCCTGGAGATCACGGTGGCGGTACACGGCGAGCCGGGTCCGCTGCCGCCGGGCGTCGACCGGGGCGCGTACCGGGTGCTCCAGGAGGCGCTGACCAACGTCTGCCGGCACGCCGGCCCGACGACGGTACAGGTCTGCCTGGGCTACCGGCCGGACGGCCTTGACGTGGCCGTGGAGAACGAGCCGACCAGCCGGCGCGCGCCGCAGCGCGGCGGGCACGGCCTGGCCGGGATGCGGGAGCGGGTCAGCGCGCTCGGCGGCACGCTGACCGCCGGACCGCGCCCGGACGGCGGGTACGCGGTGCACGCGCTGCTGCCGGGAGTCGCCGGGTGAGCATCCGGATCGTGCTCGCCGACGACCAGCCGCTGGTCCGCGCCGGCTTCGCGGTGTTCCTCAACTCCGACCCGGAACTGACCGTGGTGGGCGAGGCCGGCACCGGACGGCAGGCCGTGCGACTGTGCCGCGAACTGCGCCCGGACGTGGTGCTGATGGACATCCGGATGCCCGACCTGGACGGCCTGGCCGCCACCCGGGAGATCACCGGCGACCCGACGCTGGCCGGCGTCCGGGTGCTCATCCTGACCACGTTCGAGGTGGACGAGTACGTCTTCGCCGCGCTGCGCGCCGGGGCGTCCGGCTTCCTGGGCAAGGGCGCCGAGGTGGCCGAGTTGCTGGCCGCGGTGCGCACCGTGCACCTCGGGCGACGCGCTGCTCTCCCCCGCCGCGACCCGGGCGCTGATCGCCCGCTTCCTGGCGCAGCCGGATTCTCCGACACCCGACGGGGTACCGTTGCCGGCGCTGACCGAGCGGGAGCGCGAGGTGGTCGCCCTGGTGGCCGCCGGACTGTCCAATCAGGACATCGCACGCCGGCTGGTGGTCAGCCCGCACACCGCGAAGACCCACGTGAACCGGGCGATGACCAAGCTGGGCGCGCACGACCGGGCGCAGTTGGTGATCGCCGCCTACCAGGCCGGCCTGTCCGGCCACGGCGAAGGAGCAACCCCGTGACACTGACCCGGCAGGCGATCAGCGACGCGGTCGGCCCGCACGGCTGGCGGTACCTCCTCGGCGAGCTGCGCACCTCGGTCGCCACCGGCTCGCTGGCCGCCGCGACCGAGGTGGTGGCGGCGGCCGTGGCCCGGTGCGGCGACGACGCCGACGGCCACCTTCGAGCGGACGTACGAGCGGATCGCGCGCTGTTGATCCTGCAGTCCGTCGACCGCGCCGCCACCACCGAGCTGGACCTGACCCTGGCCGCCCGGATCAGCGAAGCCGTCGCCGCCCTCGGCCTGCGCGCCGACGCCAGCATCGACGGCCCGCTGCAACTCATGGAGCTCGCGATCGACGCGCTCGACATCGCGGCCATCCGCCCGTTCTGGCAGGCGGTGCTGGGTTACGTCGCCGAACCGGGCCGGGACGGCCCGACCGACGCGCTGGTCGACCCGCTGCGCCAGGGCCCGGCGCTGTGGTTCCAGCAGATGGACGCGCCGCGCCCGCAACGCAACCGCATCCACTTCGACATCTGCGTCGCCCACGACGCCGCCGCCGACCGGCTCGCGGCCGCCCTCGCCGCCGGCGGCGTCCTCGTCAGCGCGGCCAGTGCCCCGGCCTTCTGGGTACTCGCCGACGTCGAAGGCAACGAAGCGTGCATCACCACCTGGCAGGGCCGCGACTGACGTCCCCGGGTCGCGGCCGGCCGGGCTACTTGGCGATCTCCCAGATGTGGCCGGCCGGGTCGCGGAAGCTGGCGGTACGGATGCCCCACGGCCGGTCCATCGGACCGTTGAGCAGCTCGACGCCCCGCTCGGCCAGCACGGCGCAGGTCGCGTCGACATCGTCCACGTCGATGGTGAAGACCATCCGGTTGCCTGCGTCGGGTCCGGCCACCCGTCCGGGCTCAATCAGCTCGGGCGCGGCCGACACCCGCAGCAGGTTGATCATCGTGGCGCCGAGGTCGAAGACGGCCGAGGCGTCGTCCTCGTACCTCAGGGTGAGGTCGAAGACCTCCCGGTAGAACTGCTTCGCAGCGGCGAGGTCCTCGACGAACAGGGTGATCGCGCCGATCTTCGTCGCCCACCCGGGTGCGGTGGTCGTGCCCTGGGTCTGATCCATCACGGGTCTCCTTCTGTGGAGGCGGTGCGAGCGCGGCTGCGCAGGACCGGGTCTTCCAACCCACGACGAACGGCAGCCGACCACAACGACAGCCGACGACCCAACAGTCGACAACGAGATCGGGACTCGGTTAGATCTCGGATACCCGCCGTCTCAGCAGGCAGAACTCGTTACCTTCCGGGTCAGCGAGCACATGCCATGATTCGTCGCCGGTCTGCCCGATGTCGACGCGGCGGGCACCGGCCGCGAGCAACCGCTCCAGTTCGTCGTCCTGGTCCCGGTCGGTGGCGTTCACGTCGATGTGCAGCCGCAACTTGCCGGTCTTGGGCTCGTCAGTCTGGTTGAGCACGATGGTGGGCTGTGGACCACCGAAGCCGACGCCCGGCGGCCCGATCTCGATGTCTGCGCCGACCCGTTCCAGCTCGACATAGCCCAGCACCTCGCACCAGAACCGAGCCAGCAGCTCCGGGTCACGCGCGTCCAACACCAGTTCGGTTATCCGGGATGCCACCCGGTCACGATAGTCGCTGCGCTACCGCAGGTCGGCGAAGAATTCGGCGAGGTCGTCGGCGAGCAGGTCCGGTTCCTCGGCTGCGGCGAAGTGGCCACCGCGCGGGAAGACCGTCCAGCGCCGGATCAGGTAGAGCCGCTCGTACCAGGAGCGTGGCAGCTCGCCTTCGGGCACGAACGCGTTGTCGAAGACCGCCATGGCGGTCGGTACCCGCACGGCGTCGGCCGGCCCGATCGGCGTGCCGTGCCAGCGGTTGTCGTAGTAGTCCCGCATCGAGGACGTGATCGACCCGGACGCCCACCAGATGGTCAGCATCGTCAGGAGGGCATCGCGGCCGAACCGGGCGTCGAGGTCGCCGCCGCTGTCCGACCAGGAGCGCCACTTGTCCAGTACCCACGCGGCCAGCCCGGCCGGCGAGTCGTTCAGCGCGTACCCCAGGGTCTGCGGCCGGGTGGACTGGACGGCGCTGTAGCCGCGCTCGGTCTCGTCCCACCGCTTGACGTGGTCGACGTAGGCCTGTTCCTCGGCGGACAGCGGCGGCGTGCCCGGCCCGACGTAGGGCGACAACTCCGGCGTGCTGAGGTGGATGCCGATCATCCGGTCGGGTTGGGTCAACGCCATGTGGGTGGCGATGCCGGCGCCGAAGTCAGCGCCGTACGCGCCGTAGCGCTGGTATCCGAGGCCCTGCATGAGCTGGTGCCACAGGTCGGCGACGAACGCCCGGTCCACGCCCGTGCGCGGTGGGCGCTGCGAGAAGGCGTAACCGGGAAGCGAGGGTACGACCAGGTCGAACCGGTCGCCGAGGCGGTCGACCAGCCCGAGCATCTCCGCGAACGTGCTGGGCCAGCCGTGGCTGAGAACCAGCGGCACGCCACCGCCGGGCGCCCGGTGGTGGACGAAGTGCACGCGTACGCCGGCCACCTCGGCGATGTGGTGCCGGTAGCGAGTTGAGGTGGCGCTCCTGCGCCCGCCAGTCGAAGCCGTCGGCCCAGTACGCCAGCAACCCGGACAGGTAGTCCAGGTCGACGCCCTGGCTCCAGGGTTCGCCGGGCGCGACGTCGGGCCAGCGGGTACGCCGGATGCGGTCGCGCAGGTCTGCCAGGACCGCGTCCGGCACCGCGACGGCGTACGGCTCGACGTCCATCTGCCGATGGTAACGGCGAAAGCCCGTCGCCAGGGCGTACGGTTGACGATGCGGTCCATTCCGGGAAGGAGCGCCCAGCCATGATCCTGCCGAAGGTCCGGGACCCTCGCTTCATCACGATCCGTCGTGGCGGGACCCTCACTGATGCGGATCATCGTCTGCTCGCTCTCTGGGCGGCGTCGTGCGCGGAGCACGTCCTCCACCTGTTCGAATCCGTTCAGCCGGAGGACCCGCGACCGCGTGCGGCGATCGGGTACGCCCGCGCCTGGGTCCGCGGTGAGGTCACGATGATGCAGGCCCGCGCGGCGGGCGGGCACGCCATGGGCGCGGCCAGGGACCTGCGTGGGGCAGCCCGACATGCCGCGTACGCCGCTGGTCAGGCGGGGGCCGTCGCACACGTCGCCGCGCACGAACTCGGTGCGGCCGCGTACGCGATCAAGGCTGCCCGTGCCGCCGCGCCGGCAGGCGAAAGCGATGCCGCCGGGCGACTGGAGTGCCGCTGGCAGCGTGACCAACTTCCGGAGCCGATCCGCGCGCTGGTGCTCGACGACCAGCGGCTGCGTAACGACATCTGCTGGTCGGTATTCGACTGCTGAGCGCACGCGTGCCGCGAAGCCAATACGTGCAGTGCGGCTGCGCCCGGTACGGTTCGAAAGTGCAGGCCGGAGCTCCGCGACCGTTGATCTTTGTCGACATCGACGGCGTACTCATTCCGTTGCGGGCTCGGCCGACCGGAACGGCCCGCCGTCCGGACCGCAGCGCGGCAGTCACTCCCGACGCCTCCGGAAATCCGCTACTGGAACGGCTGGACCCGGGTGACGGCCTGCGTCTGCTTGCCCTGCCTGGCGAACTGGTCTGGGCGAGCACCTGGATGGCCGAGGCGAACGAGGTCATCGCACCGCGGCTCGGCCTCCCGGCGCTGCCGGTCCTCGACTGGCCGGATACCAACGAGCAGTCACCACGCGGCCTGCACTGGAAGACCGTGCCCCTCACCCAGTGGGCTGCCGGACGCCCGTTCGTCTGGCTCGACGACGAAATCACCGACGCCGACCGCCGATGGACCGCCGCACACTACTCCCAGCCGGCACTGTTACACCGCGTCGACGCCTACCAGGGACTGACCGATGACGATCTTGTGGCGGTAGGCCGGTGGCTCGGGGCGGTCACTGCTGCATGATCCAGATGGGCACGGGCTCGGTCAGGGTCTGCACGACCTCCCATCCGGCACGGCGGTAGAACTCGACGTTGGCTGGGTTGCTGGTCTCCAGGAACGCGGGCAGGCCGTCGGCGGCGGCTCGACGCAGCCCGGCGCTCATGACGGCCTGGCCCCAACGACGGCCGGTGCTGTCCGGATGGGTTCCCAGGACACCGAGGTACCAGAACGGCGAAGTCGGAAAGGCGGGGTGCACCGCCCGGTCGTAGGAGCGGACGCGGGCGAGCGCGTCAGCGGGCAGTTGTGCGGCGAGTTCCTCGTCGTCGCCGGAGGCGTTCCCGTCCGCGGGCGGTTCCCAGATGGCGGTCGACGCACCGTGCCCGATCGTCCAGATGGTCCCCCGCTGTACCCGCTTGTCGAAGAGGTACCCGAAGAACGCGGCGGCAAGCTGCGGGTAAGCCTCCTGGTCCGGGAAGAGATACCGCAGCACAGGGTCCTGCGAGAACGCGGCGACCAGGGAACCGACAACCCGCGCACGGTCCGCCGGGGTCGCGACGGTGACTTCGGCGGAGCCGGTCGCCGTCATGACGGCGTGCCCGCGACCTCGGCGTCGCTGCGCAGGATGCAGAACTCGTTGCCTTCCGGATCGGCGAGCACGACCCAGCCCGTTCCGTCCGCGTTGCGGCGATCGGCCACGACGGTCGCACCGAGCTCCGTCAGCCGCGCCAACTCCACGTCGCGGGCGCCTTCGACGGGACGCAGGTCCAGGTGGATCCTGTTCTTGGCCTGCTTGACATCCGGCACCTCGATGAACAGCAGCCGATGCCGCCGGTCAGCCGAGTAGATCATGCATTCCTCGTGGCCGGGCTCGTTCGATCGTCCGGGTCCTCGTCGTAGTCGAGGACGGCCCGCCACCAGTTGGACAGGGCGTAGGCGTCGGCACAATCGACGGTGGTGTGGGAAACGTAGGAGGTCACCCCGCGATCATCGCAAGGCCGACGCGGCCGGGCGAGCCGTATCCAGGGGCCTCAGCCGGGCGGCGGCCACCGAAGATCAATGATTTGGTACGTATCCCCAGCCGGCCCGGCCGCGTCGGTAGGGTATGACGACCATCGGAGACACTGACACGATGACTGCCCCGCAGACCGCGCCGGAGCCGGAGCCGGAGCTGGACGACGAACTCCTGGCGCACGTGCGCGCCGCCCAGCGCAGCTTCTTCGCCCGGATCGAACCGGCCCGGCCGGAACTGCACCGCTACTGCCGGCGGCTGACCGGGGACCTGTGGGATGCCGAGGACCTGGTGCAGGAGACCCTGACCCGGGCACTGCACCGGGCGGCCGGCAGCTACCAGCGCATCGACCGGGTACTGCCGTGGTTGATCCGCATCGCCACCAACGCCTGGCTGGACAGCTACCGGCGGCCCGCGCCGATCCCCGCGCTGCTGCCCGACCGACCCGCCCCCGACACCGCCGATCCGGCCGAGGTACGCGACGCCCTGGCAGAGGTGACGACGCTGCTGCCGCCGCAGGAGCGCGCCGCCACTGTGCTCAAGGACGTCTTCGACTACTCCCTCGACGAGATCGCCGGGCTGCTCGGTACCTCGGTCGGGGCGGTGAAGGCGGCGCTGCACCGGGGCCGGGACCGGCTGCGCGCCCCGGAACCCGAGCGCCGCCAGGCCCGCGAGCGACGCATCGCACCCGACCGGGCGGTACTGGACGCGATGGCCGACGCGTTCACCGCGTACGACATCGACCGGCTGACCGCGCTGCTGCTCGCCGACGCCTCCGCCGACCTGCTCGGCGTCGTGTACGAGCAGGGTGTCGCCGCCATGCGGGAGGGCTCGCTGCACCACACGCTGGTCCTGGAGTCGGACGTGCGGTACCGGGCCGAGGTCCACGAGCTGGCCGGCGAGCCGGTGGTGCTGCTGTGGCAGCGGCCGGTGGACGGTTCGGCGCCCGAGGCGGTGGCCGATCTGCTGCGCGCCGAAACGGTGGACGGCAAGGTGTCCCGGCTGCGCTGGTACTACTTCTGCCCGCAGACGCTGGTCGAGGTGGGCGAGCGGCTCGGCGTCCCGATCCGCACCCACGGGTACGCGCTGTAACCAGAGCTGGTAGGCGGGCAGTGATGGGCTGCTCGCCTACCCGAGGACGCGGTAGTCGACGAGCAGGTAGCCGGTCGGCGAGGTCGTGCTCCGGATCGACTCGAGCCGGATCGCCGGCAGGCCGTCGAGGAGCCGGCGTCCGCTGCCCGCGATCGCCGGTGCGATCACCAGCCTGAGCTCGTCGACGACGCCTGCGGCGAGCAGTGCCTGGGCGACCGAGATGCTGGCGTGCACGCCGATGTCGGCTCCCGGCTGGTTGCGCAGCTCCCGCACGAAGTCGACCAGTTCGCCGTCGACCACCGTCGTATTGGCCCACTTCTGATCGAGCGGCGTGGCGGTGGCGACGTACTTCGTGACCGCGTTGATGAACGTCGCGAACGGTTCGACGTCGCTGTCCGGCCAGTACCCGGCCCATTCGTCGTAGCTGCGCCGGCCGAGGATGACCGAGTCCTGCGTCGCGATGACGGCGCCGAGGTTGGCGTCCATCGCTTCGTCCCAGTCGGTGAAGAACCCGTCGGGGCTCTCCGCGACGCCGTCGAGGGACAACAGTTCGTACACGACGACCTTGCGCACGTTCAGTACCTCCGATTGACGTGGACCCTGTTGCATGTGGACGCCTGCCGCGACCAAAACTCATCGCTGCGCCCATCATGTCTTCCAACTCCGCGATGAACGGGTCAAACCTGCCGATCGGGAGTACGCGTTCGACTGACGGGCGGCCGCGTTCGATGAGTTGGTGGGCGCGTGACCGGGCAGCGGCGGCCGGGGTCGAGCCGGTCGCTCGGGCGGTGCGCAGGATATCGGTGAGGGTGTCGGCGATGCCACGGACCCGGGCAGCGGCCTGGTCGGAGGTCTCGTGGTGCAGCTCGACGGCGGTGGCGTGGATGATGCCGCCGGCGCTGACGATGATGTCCGGCGCCCAGAGAATGCCGCGCTGGTGCAGCAGGTCGGCCGTGGCCGGGGCGTCGAGTTGGTTGTTGGCCGGCCCGGCGACCGCGGCGCAGCGCAGGGTCGGCACGGTGCGCGGGGTGAGCAGCACCGCCGAGGGCCGCGGGGACGAGCACGTCCACGTCGGCAGTCAGGCAGTCCTGCGGACTGACCCAGGTGGCGCCCGCGGCGACCGCGAGCGTTCGCCGACTTTCGTCGATGTCGGCGGCTACCAGGGACGCCCCGGCGTCGGCGAGCAGGCGCAGCAGGTGGCCGCCGACGTGGCCGAGGCCGAGGACCGCGAAGCTGCGCCCGGACAGGTCCGCCGAGCCGAACCGCTCGGCGCACAGGGCATGCAGGGCGGCGAGAACACCGACCGCGGTATGTCCGGAGGAGTCGCCGCTGCCGCCGGCGTACACCGGTCGACAGAACGCATGCCCGGTCCGCTCGGCGATCGTGACCATGTCGTCCGGTCCGGTCCCCACGTCCGGCCCGGTGGCGTAGGTGCCGCCGAGACTGGCGATCACGTCACCCGCGTCGTGCAGCACGGCCCGACGCGCGGTCGCGTCGAGGGTCCCGCCCGGCGGCAGGGCGACGACGGTCTTGCCGCCGCCGTTGGGCAGCCCGGCCAGCGCGCACTTCTGCGACATCGCCGCCGACAGCCGCAGCGCGTCGGTGAGCCCGTCGCGCCAGTGCGGGTAGTGCGCGAGCCGGCAACCCCCGATGGCCTGCCCGAGCGCGGTGGAGTGCACCGCGACGACGATCGGCAGGCCGGAGCGTGCGCCCCGGCTGATGACAACATTTTCGTGTACGGGCTCGGTGTCGAAGTGGATGGCGGCCATGATCGCTCCTGTCGTGCGCACGTCGGGACGCGGTCGACAGTAGACAGATGGTTGGCGCCAATCAGTCCGAGGCGAACATCGTTCGGAGATACTGGCAGTATCCCGGTCATGGACGAACTTGATTCGGCGATCATCCAGCATCTGCAGACGAATGCGCGGCAGACCAACCGGGAACTGGCTCGCGCGGTCGGCATAGCGCCGTCCACCTGCCTGGAACGCGTCCGCGCGCTGCGGGAACGCGGCGTGGTCACCGGCTACCACGCCGAGATCAGCCTGGCCACCCTCAACCGCAGCGTCCAGGCACTGCTGCACGTACAGGTCCGGCCGCTGAGCCGCACCGTCATCGAGGGCTTCAAGAAGTACGCGATGGAACTGCCCGAGGTGCTGTCGGTGTTTGTCGTGGCCGGCGGCGACGACTTCCTCGTCCACGTCGCCGTGCCCAGCGTCGACAGCCTGCACTCCTTCCTGATGGACAAGTTCAGCGGACGCCGCGAGATCACCGGGTTCCGCAGCTCAGTCATCTATCAACACGCCCGAAAGCAGGTCATCGAACCCCTCGACCCGTAACGCCCGGCCCACGGAGTCAGGATGGTGCGCAGCTCGTGTCGCCGCGCACAGGAGGTCGCTCAGGGTTCGCGGGTCGGGGCGAAGTAGTCGGTGAGCATTTCGGTGGGCCAGGCGGGTTGGCTGATTTCGCCTCGTGGGCCGAATTCCGCAAACCACGGCTTGATGTCCAGGACGGGGGTGCCGTCTACCGCGTCCAGATCCTCAACGTGAAGGTCCAGGCCGTCGACGCTCAGCAGCCGGCAGCGCGACACGCCGAGCCAGTTGATCCTGCGCATGTTGCGGTGCCCGAAGATTCCAACCTCGGGCCACGCTGGATTGTCGCGAGGCCTTCTGGCTCCAAGGTTGAGGTCAGACTGGTCCTGGAGGTGGAAGCGGAAGACGATCTCCAAGTGGGAGAACGCGTCGAGTCCACGTGTCGCTTCCGCGGTGAACGTGCTCGCATCAATTCTGATGACTGACCTGGTGCCACCCCAGTAGTCGTCTGTGGGCTCCTTCCGGGCGCAGACAACATGCGCTACCGCCTGAACCTGATAGACCTCGTCGATCATGAATTGGCTCCTCAACTTGGCGCGGGGATTGGCGTTTTGCGTGATTGCGCGGCGCTCGTGCGGGTCAGCCGGGGCGTGACACCATTTGCGGCATGGCTGCCGACGTTCCGACCATACTGGCGACCACCATGGGTTTCCGCCGTGGCGGGCGGGCGTGGACACCGGGTCCGGTGTTCGACTTCGCGTTCGCCCTGGCGGGCAGACCAGCCCAGCCGCGACTGTGTTTCCTGCCCACAGCCAGCGGCGACAGCCCCGCCAGCATCGCCGGGTTCTACGGGGCATTTGCCGGCACCCGGGTACGCGCCTCCCACGTTGCCCTGTTCGAGATGCCGAATGTGGACGATGTAGCCGAACACCTGCTCGCCCAGGACGTGATCTGGGTGGACCGCGGGAGCCTGGTGAACCTGATCGCTGTGTGGACGGCGCACGGTCTGCATGACGTACTACGGCGTTGCTGGCAGGCCGGAGTGGTGCTCGGCGGGGAGTCAGCCGGGTCACTGTGCTGGCACACGGCCGGAAGCACCGACTCGTACGGGCCCCGACTGGCCGTCGCCGCCGGTCTGGGGTTCCTGCCATACGCCAACGCCGTGCACTATCCGCAGCGACGGCGACACTTCCACCAGGCGATCAGCGCTGGGCAGCTGCCGGGCGTGGGCTATGCCACCGACGTTGGCGCTGGCCTGGTCTACCGTGCCGACACCGCCGAAGTGGAGGTGGTGGCCGACCGGCCAGGCGCGGGCGCATACCGGATCGAGCGTGGCGACGACGGAGCGGTCGCAGAGGTCACGATCGACGTCACCCACCAACTCGGATAGGTGGTCAGGTCGCGAGGCGGTGCATGACTTCACGTACGTCGTCGCGATCCGGCCATCGGGCCAAGGTCGGCAAGGTTCGGCATAGCTCGCTGCGGGTGGTCATCGAATCGACGGTCGCGGCGGTGTCGAGCGTGGCGAGGACCAGGCTACAAGCCAGTCCAGGCTCTCCGGCGTGGGCGTACGCCTGGGCCAGTTTCGCGGCTGTGATCGCCGACGTGCGCTGCGAACCAGCACCGATGGTGGCCATTCGAGGCGCGAGGGCGTCAATGACCCGGTCCCCCGCGCCGAGGTAGACCTCGCAAGTGGCAGCGAAGATGGTCAGCAGGTCAGCGTCCGCGACGCTGTTCTGCCCTGGGGCGTGGTGCTCGTGCGGGTCGTCGCTGCGGGCGAACAGCGCGGCTGCGTCATCCAGCGCGTACCGGCTGGGGTCTGGCTGGCCCGCCAGGGCGAATCCGTAGGCCGCCTGTTTGCTGGCCAGAGCTCGGATACGCGCAGGCACACCCGACATACGCAGAGCGGACTGGGCGTGCTCAACAGCAGCAAAGCCGTCACCGGCACAGCTGATAGCCAGCATCGAGCGACGCACGTGCGCGTACGCGGCCATCGCGCGCCAACCGCAGGCTTGCGACCAGTGCTCGGTCCGATCCGTCCAGTACAGGGCGGCCGTCGGATCGTTGGCTTCCTCCGCCATCCAGGACAGCGACTCAGCGTATCGGGCCTGCAGAACCGTGAAGGGACCGCGCAACGGATCTGGAGCCCGCCGACGCAGGGCCTCAATCAGCGCAACCTGCGCGGTGAGCGGCCCAACAAGTCTGGCCGGTGGCATCACCCTCCCGGCCGCCTTCAATCCCGTCAGCGTGGCCTCAAGTTCTGCGAGGACCTGCTCATCAACCACCACGTTGGCCACGGCACGTTGGAGCGCCACAAGCAAACTGCCGCTGACCGAGCCGATACCGAGCGTGGCCAGCCAGCAGCTCCCGCCGGGAGACCGGCACGCTCATTCCCCGGCCGGGGATCAGCACCAGCACCACCCCATCGGTTCCGCCATGACTCCCATTGTCGCCCGGACGGCCGGCCTCGGCACCGTCTGCGCTGGCCAGGGCCGTGATTGCGCCGCCGGTGTCGTAGAGCATGTCCAGGGCGGTGGCCAGCCACGGCTGAAGTCCCCTGGCTCCGGTCTCCACCTGGGACATCAACGATTCCGCGCAGCCGACTCTCCGGGCGGCCACGGCCAAGGTGACACCACGGGAGGACCGAATCTGGCGCAACACTGCGCCGAGCCTGCGGTCACCGCGCGGGCGTAGTTGTTCACCGGCTCTCTTCACCGTTCTTCACAACCTGTCGCATCGACATAGCCGAACGTGCGGTCGGGCATGAATCTATGCCTATGCGTAGGACACGAGGTAGCCAACCAGGCCAAAATGCTCGACGCCGCGATCGTGGATGCGCGTACGAGCGGGTGAAGTTGTGAGCGCCGGCTGCCCACCCCCATCGCGCGTGGTGTCGGCTGTGGCTGCCGAGATCCCCCGCCTGGCCGGGGTGTTGTCGGCGGCGTTCGCGACGATCCGGTCTCGGACTGGCTGTTCCAGGGCGAGCAGGACCGCCACCACCCCGGGTTCTTCACCGCCCACCTGCGTCACGCCCTGGCCCACGGCCGGGTCGAGCAGACTGAGGACGGTTGCGCGGTGGCCGTCTGGGTCGACCGTTCCCGGCACCCCGACCGGGATGCCGAAGCGTTCCGGCGAGAGAGCGCCGAAGCCGTTGGCGTGCACCTGCCCCGGCTGGTCCTGCTCGAAGCCACCCTGTATGAGGCACAACCCAAGCAGCCGTACTGGTGGCTGGCGTTCCTCGGCGTGCTGCCCGCCCATCGCGGCCGCGGCCACGCCGCCCGGCTGCTCCAGCACGCCGCCGGCTGGCAAGGCGACGCCACGGCGTACCTGGAAACCCCGTCCCGTCGCCTGGTCGGCCAGTTGACCCGCCACGGCTACGTCCCCGGCCAGGCGCTGCAGATCCCACACGGCCCGACCGTCCATCCAATGTGGACTCGTCCCGACCCCGACCTGACCGCGCCCCTGCATCGGATCCGCACGCCGTAGAGACGTCCATTCCACCCGCCCACTCCGGGAGCTGAATCCGCCATGGCCGCGACACCACTGATTCCACCCTGCACCGCTATTGCCCGGTCGGCCGGTGCCGGCGCGCGGATCGCCGCGCAGTTCCCGCTGCTCGGCATCGGAAGACACGACACCTGCGGCCATCTACTCATGCCCGGCCGGGATCGGCAGGGTACCGCCGTCTACCACTGCCGCACCTGTCCGCACCGCCCGGCTGTCCCGGCCGACCAGGCGCACCGCAGCACCGTCCACGCCATCACCAACCACGCACCCCGCCTCGACCGACGCCGACCGACGCAGTGGTTCAGCCGGGTGGTGGCCACCGTGAGGCTCGACGACCACGGCCGCGTCGTCGCCCTGCGCTGGCGTACGGGGTCGGTCAGGGGGTGAGTACCGCTGCGCCGCGTACCCGGCCGGCGGCCAGGTCGATGAGCGCGTCGTCGGCCCGGTCCAGCGGGTACGGCGTGGTGGTCACCGCGAGCCGGTGCTCGGCGGCGAAGGCGAGGAAGTCGTGGCCGTCGGCGCGGGTGTTCGCGGTGACGCTGCGCAGCGTGCGCTCCTGGAACAGGTGCTGCTCGTAGTTGAGGGTGGGGATGTCGCTGAGGTGGATGCCGGCGACTGCCAGGGTGCCGCCCCGGTCCAGGGCGGCCAGCGCCACCGGCACCAGCTCGCCGGCCGGGGCGAACAGGATCGCCGCGTCCAGTGGCTCCGGCGGCGCGTCGGTGGCCTCACCGGCCGATGCGGCCCCGAGTCCCAGGGCCAGTTCCCGGGCGGCCGCCCCGCGGGTGAGGACGTGCACGGTGGCGCCCTGGGCGAGGGCGACCTGGGCGCACAGGTGTGCGGACGCGCCGAAGCCGTAGAGGCCGAGCCGGCCGCCGGGGGGCAGGTCGGCGCGGAGCAGGGCCCGGTAGCCGATGATGCCGGCGCACAGCAGCGGGGCCAGTTCGGTGTCGGGGTACCCGGCCGGCAGCCGGTAGGCGTAGTCGGCGGGGACGACGGCCTGTTCGGCGTACCCGCCGTCGGCGTCCCAGCCGGTGTACGTCGAGTACGGGCACAGGTTCTCGTTGCCGCGCCGGCAGTACCGGCAGACTCCGCAGGTGTGTCGCAGCCAGGCGATGCCGACCCGGTCGCCGAGCGACCAGCCGGTCACGCCGCCGCCGAGCGCGGTGACGTAGCCGACCACCTCGTGCCCGGGGGTGATCCGCTCCCGGTGCACCGGCAGGTCGCCCTCGGTGACGTGCAGGTCGGTCCGGCAGACTCCGCAGGCGGCCACCCGGATCAGCAGCTCCCCCGGGCCCGGCTCGGGGGCTGCCCGGTCGACCAGGCGCAGTGGCCGGCTCGCGGCCGGGGCCGGCGCGGTCAGTTCCCATGCACGCATGGCCCCATTCTGACCCGAATCGCCGCCTGGTGCGGGAGAGTCTGGTGGCGTGGGTACGCGACCGCGACCCCCCCGCTCGCGGGCGCAGCTGCGACTGGACTCGGTAGGGTCGCTGTATCAGGTGTTGGACGGGGAGGATCGGCATGCGGGTCGCGGTACTGGGAACTGGTCGGATGGGCGAGGGCATGGCCCGGTCCCTGCTGCGCGCGGGGCATCAGGTGGCGGTGTGGAACCGCACAACGGAGCGGGCCCGGCCGTTGGCGGCTGACGGGGCGACGGTCGCGGACACCGTGGCCGAGGCGGTGACCGGCGCGGAGGCGGTGCTCACCATCCTGTTCGACACCGACGCGGTGGTCGAGGTGATGACGGAGGCGGTCGGTTCGCTGGATTCACAAGCGGTGTGGGTACAGGCGAGCACGATCGGGCTGGACGGCACCGCCCGCGCCGCCGCGCTCGCGGACAAGCACGGGCGTGTCCTTTGTGGACGCTCCGGTGCTGGGTACCCGGGGACCGGCGGCGCAGGGCAGGTTGGTGGTACTGGCCAGCGGCGACCCGGCGCTACGCGAGCGGGTGACGCCGGTCTTCGAGGCGATCGGCGCGCGCACGGTGTGGGCGGGCGACCGGCCAGGCCCGGCGAGCGCCCTCAAGCTGGCCGCGAACGCCTACGTGGCAACCCTGAACGCCGCCGCCGGCCAGTCCATCGCGCTCGCCACCGCGCTCGGCCTGGACCCGGCGCTGCTCCTGGAGGTGCTCCGCGGCGGCCCGGTCGACTCGCCGTACCTCCAGGCCAAGGGCGCCGTGATGATCGACGGCAGCTTCGCCGACACCCAGTTCGCGGTCGACGGAGTACGCAAGGACGTCGCCCTGATCCGGGAGGCGGCGGGCGCCGCGCCGGGTGGGGTGTCCACGGTGCTGCTCGACGCGGTGGCCCAGGCGTACCACAGCGCGTCCGCCGACGGCCACGGCGACGACGACATGGCCGCCGTCGTCAGCCACTTCCGCCCCGTCCGGTCCGCCGAGTAAAGGGAGAGTTCGGTGCTTTTCGAGAACGGCCAGCGGATCGTGTTCATCGGTGACAGCATCACCGACTGCGGTCGGCGGGATGTGAACGCTCCCTACGGCAACGGCTACATGAGTCTGGTGCGGGCGCTCGTCTCGGCCCGGTACCCGCAGGTTCGGCTGTCCTGGGCCAACTACGGCGTCGGCGGTGACACCGTGCGTCACCTTGCCGGGCGCTGGGACACCGACGCGATCGCAGCCCGCCCCGACTGGCTCAGCGTGATGATCGGCATCAACGACGTGTGGCGCGCCTTCGGCGACGCACCGCAGGACGCGGTGCCGATCGGGGAGTACGAGGCGACCCTGCGCACGCTGCTGCGCCAGGTGGTGGACGCCACCGGCTGTCGGCTGATCCTGGCCGACCCGTACATCATCGAACCCGATCGGGACGACCCGCAGCGCGCCATCTCCGACCGGTACGCGGCGGTGATGGCGGCACTGGCGGCGGAGTTCGGCGCGGTCCACGTCGCCAGCCAGGCGGCGTTCGACGCGGTGTTGGCGGTCTCCAAGCCGGGCGACTGGGCCGCCGACCGGATCCACCCAGACCTGCCCGGCCACGCCGTGCTCGCGGACGCCTACCTCACCGCCATCGGCGCGCGCTGAGGCTGCCGGTCAGGTATGCGCTGCGCGCACCAGATCCAACAACGCCAGCGCGTACGCCTCCTCGGCGCTGTCCGCCCGGTAACTGCCGCGCTGGCAGGAGACCTGGTACCCGTCGGGCATGCACTCCAGTTTCCGGAAGCCCGAACCGAGCAGCGCCCGCAACTGGTCCTCACGCGGCAGCCAGACCGCCTCGTCGATGGCGAGGTCGTCCAGGGCCCACTCGACCGTGCCGTTGAAGCCGATGACGGTCCCCTCCGGCAGCGCATGAACCTCGACGGTCATGTCACTGAGCACGAAGACGTCCTCGTCCATCTCCCGGTCCGGAATCACGAACAGGTCGCCCCGGGCCGGCTTCCAGCGCAGCCCGGCCTCCCGCAGTCGCACGCCGAGTTCGATGGGTATCACCGTTCCAGCATGCCGGCCGAACCGGCTGCCGGCTACCGCACTCCCACCTGCCGGCGCGCAATCCGGCTGCCCAGCCCCAACAGCACCCCCAGCATCCCGGCACGCCGGTCGTCACCGCACCCGCAGCCGCACCGGCGCCCCGGTGTCCGCGAGCCCGCCGCAGCCACGGTTGTCCCGGCCCACGTCGTAGGCTCGGTCAGGTGAGCAATCTGGAGACCGCGCCGACCGAGGTCGACTGCGAAGGCGCGCCCGAAGGGCCGGTTACCGAGCTGGTAGCTGGCCGGGAGGTGGCGCTCGGCCGGTACACGGTGGTGCGCCGGCTGCTGCCGGACCGGGTACGCCGGATGGTCGGAGCGTGGTGCTTCCTCGACCACTTCGGACCGGACTCGGTGGTGAACCTGCCCGGCATGCGGGTCCCTCCACATCCGCACATCGGCCTGCAGACGGTGACCTGGCTGCTCGCGGGTGAGGTGTTGCACCGCGACAGCCTGGACAACACGCAGACCATCCGGCCGGGGCAGCTCAACCTGATGACCTCCGGGCACGGCATCGCGCACTCCGAGGAGTCGCCGGGCGAGCGCCCGCCGCTGCTGCACGGCCTGCAACTGTGGATCGCGCTGCCCGACGACGCCCGGCACGGCCCGGCCGCCTTCGCCCACCACGCCGACCTGCCCGCGTACACCGCTGCCGGAGTCACCGGCACCGTGGTGATCGGGGAACTGGCCGGAGTCCGGTCACCGGCTCTGGTGCACACCCCGCTGGTCGGCGCGGACCTGGTGGTCGAAGCCGACGCGGAGCTGCCCCTGCGCCCCGACTTCGAGTACGCCGTCCTGGTCACCGAGGGCAGCGCCACCGTGGCCGGTACCCCGCTGGTTCCGGGCGCGCTGCTCTACCTGGGGTCGGGGCGGACCAGCCTGCCGGTGACGGCTGCCGGACCGGGTCGGCTGTTCCTGCTCGGCGGCGAGCCGTTCACCGAGGAGCTGGTGATGTGGTGGAACTTCGTCGGCCGCAGCCACGCCGAGATCGTCGCCGCCCGCGACGACTGGGCGGCGGCAAGCGAACGCTTCGGCGTGGTGCACGGCTACGCCGGCGACCCGCTGCCCGCCCCGCCACTGCCGGCCACCCCACTCAAGCCCCGCCCCCGCCACGGCCACCCGTCCTGAGCCGGCCGATAGGATCACCCCTTGTGACCAGCGCACCTGTCCTGCACACGGCGACCTTCGGCGAGTTGGATGCGACCACCCTGTACGCCCTGCTGAAGTTGCGGTGTGACGTGTTCGTGGTGGAGCAGCACTGCGCGTACCCGGAGTTGGACGGGCGGGACACCGAGCCGACCACCCGGCACCTGTGGCTGACCGAGCCGGAGAGCACCGAACCGGTGGCGTACCTGCGGATTCTGGAGGACCCGGACGGCGCGGCCCGGATCGGCCGGGTGGTTGTCGCGGCCGGGGCGCGGGGCAGCGGGGCCGCCGGGCGGCTGCTGTCCGCCGCGCTGGAGCAGATCGGCGAGCGCCGCAGCGTCCTGGACGCCCAGGCTCACCTGGTCGACCTGTACGCCCGCTACGGCTTCTCCCCGACCGGCCCGAGCTACCTCGACGACGGCATCCCGCACGTTCCGATGACCCGCCCGGCCCCGGCCCCGGCCCGCTGAACCGCACTCACTCCGGATCGGAGCCGAGCAGGTCGTAGCTGAGCATCAGGACGCCCGTGCTGGTCGGCGTGCAGTCGACGAGACGCAGCCGCCGCGGCCGGTCCAGTTCCCGGAACAGCCGCTTGCCGGTGCCGAGCAGCAGCGGGTGCAGGAAGAGCCGGTAGGTGTCCACCAGGTCGGCGGCCATCAACTCCTGGACGAGCACCCCGCTGCCCAGTACCGCGATGGTGCCCTCGCCCTGCGCCTTGAGATCCCGCACGGCCGGCGCGAGCGACCCGTCGAGCAGCTGGGCGTGCGACCAGGTGAGGTCGCCGGTCAGCGTCCGGCTGGCGACGTACTTCGGGGTGGCGTTGAGGTGCGCGGCCATCGGGTTGCTGTCCGGCTGGTCCGGCCAGAAGGCGGTCATCTTCTGGTACGTCCGGCGGCCGAACAGATACGCCGTGGTCGACTTCAGCCCTTCGACGGCGGCGCTGGTCTGGTCCTCGTCGAAGTACGGCCCGGCCCAACCGCCGTGGGTGAAGCCCCCGTCCCGGTCCTCGTCCGGCGACCCCAACCCCTGCATGACCCCGTCGAGCGTGACGAACTCGATCACTGTCAGCGTGCGCATGGCGACCCCCCGCTCCCGTGGCCGGTCCCGTACCGGCCGCTCACCCACCAAACGATCGGCCCACCGCCGAATCGACAGGGCGGCCGGTGGCCGTCAGCCGGGGCGGCGGTCGCTGGGCTTGTGTTTGCGCAGCTGTCGGGGGCGTCGTCTGCCGGTGGCGGGTAGAGCTTCCGCCAACAGCTTTTGGTCCTCTCCCGGTGGCGGCCGATCCGGAACTTCGCCGGCCCCCGCACGGCCATCCAGACGGTGATCAGGACCGCGACGGCCGCGAACCCCACGCTCCCGGCGCTCGGCCCCGTCTGGTCGGGGTAGACCACGTCGCGATCCTCGAACGGTGGCACCACGACGGTGAACTGCGCGCCGACCGGCAACGGCGGCCCGGAACGGGCTCTGATCGGACCGGCCAACGGCTGGCCGGCCGGATCGTCCAGGTAGTAACCCAGCCACTGCCCCGTGTAGTGGCCGCGCTTGTCGTACTCCCGCGTCCAGTCCACTCTGGTCACCGTGGCCACCACCGGCCGCCCGGCCAAGCTCAGCAGCAGATCCCCACCGAGCTCGGCGCCGACGAAGACGATGAGCGCGGTGCCGGCCAACGCCAACTGCCTGTGCTTGCGGCTGGACGGGACCAGCACGAACCCGATGAGCCACGCGACGCAGCGGGAATGACGGCCAGCAGGCACGCGAGGGTCAGATTCCGCAGCCGCAGCATGATGAGGAACGCCAGGATGCCCGGGAGCAGCCCGAGCGCCAGCAGGAAGAAGAACCGGCCGGCACGCGAGGTCGGACGGCGAAGGATGGGCACCCGCCCGAGGTTAGGGGTGACGGGCAACAATATCTGCCCCGGCGACGCACGGCGCCGGGGCAGGACAGCGGCTACGGCAGGGCGGCGACCAGGTCGGTGATGGTGCGGCGGCGGCCGGTGTAGAACGGGGTCTCCTCGCGGACGTGCCGGCGGGCGCCGGAGGCGCGCAGGTCACGCATCAGGTCGACGATGCGGTGCAGTTCGTCGGCCTCGAAGGCGAGCATCCACTCGTAGTCGCCCAGCGCGAAGCTGGCCACCGTGTTGGCCCGCACGTCCGGGTACCCGCGGGCCTGCTGGCCGTGCTCGCGCAGCAGGTCGCGCCGCTCCGCGTCGGGCAGCAGGTACCACTCGTAGGAGCGCACGAACGGGTAGACGCACAGGTACTCGCGGGACGGCTCGCCGGCCAGGAAGGCGGGCAGGTGACTCTTGTTGAACTCGGCCGGCCGGTGCAGCGCCATCTGCGACCAGACCGGCGTCAGGTGCCGGCCGAGCACCGTGCGCCGGAACAGGCTGTACGCCTCCTGCAGCGCGTCCGGGCTGGCCGAATGCCACCAGATCATCAGGTCGGCGTCGGCGCGCAGACCGGCGACGTCGTAGCTGCCCCGGATCACCACGTCCTTGCCGGCCAACTGCTCGAACAACGCGTCGACCTCGGCGGCAACCGGTTCGCGCAGCGCCGGCAGCGGGTCGGTGGCCCGGAAAACCGACCACATCGTGTACCGGATGCTGGCGTTCAACTCCCGAATGCGCGCGGCATTGCTCTGCTCGGCATTGCTCTGCTCGGTGCCGCTCTGCTCGGTCTGATCCATCGTGCTCACTTACCCGTTCTCTTCGCTGGTCCCCACACCCAGGCCGGCCAGAATCCGGTCGGCCGCCACCTCTCCCGAGCGTACGCACGCCGGGATGCCCACGCCGTCGTAGCCCGCACCGGCCAGCGCCAGGTTCGCCGGGATGGCCGCCCGCGCCCGGCCCACCCGGTCCAGGTGCCCCGGGGCGTACTGCGGCAGCCCGCCGCCCCACCGGGTGACCCGGAACTCCACCGGCGCGGGCAGCTCGGTACCCAGCAGCTGCGCCAGCTCGGCGTGCACGGCGGCGGTCAACTCCACGTCCGGCCGCTGCACCGACTCCTCCTCGCCGTACCGGCCGACCGAGGCGCGCAGCAGCAGCAGGTCGCTGTCCAGGCCCCACTTGGCGGTGAAGTTGGTCATCGCCTTGACGGTGCGCCCCTCGGACGCCGGCACCAGGAAGCCGGAGAGCTTGGCCACCGGCGTGTGCGGCAGCGCCATGCTGACCAGCGCGACGCTGGCGTAGTCGAGCACGCCGACCTCGGCGGCGGCGGCCGGCACGCTGTCGGCGAGCAGCCGGGCGGCGGGCCGGGCGGGGACGGCGAGCACCACGGCGTCCACCTCCAGCGCCACCGGCTCGGTGGTCGGCCCGGTGACCAGCCGCCACCCGGTCGCGGTGCGGACCAGCTCACGCACGGTCGTCCCGGTCAACACGGCGACCCCGCCGGCGCCGGTGCCGGCGACCCCCGCGAGCTCGGCGAGCAGCGCGTCCACCAGCCGCGACAGGCCGCCCTCCAGGGTGCCGAAGATCGGCCCGCTCGCCGGGCCACGGGCCGCCTGAGCCGCTCGGACGGCGGCGCCGAGGGTGTGCTCGGTACGGGCGGCGCGGGCCAGCGCCGGGATGGTGACCGCCAGCGACAGTCCGTCGGCCCGGCCCGCGTAGACGCCGCCGAGCAACGGGTCGACCAGCCGGTCCACCACCGGGTCACCGAAGCGTTCGCGGACCAGCGCGCCGACCGCGACATCCTGGTCCCGGCCCAGCAGCGGGGCACCGGAGTCGACGTCCCGGTCGGCCGCCACAGCGAGCTGCCCGACCGGGCCGGACCCGGCCGGTACCCCCATCAGCGTGCCGGCCGGCATCGGCAGCAACTGCCCACCGACCGCGATCGCCGCCGGTACCCCGACCGGATGGATCATCGCCCCGGTCAGGCCGAGCCGGTGCACCAGGCCGACCGCAGCGCTGGGGGCGCCGTCCGGATCGCGCAGCACAAACGTCTCCGCGCCCGACTCCAGCGGCTGACCACCCAGCAGGCCGGTGCGTAGTTTGCCGCCGACGTGGGAGGCCTGTTCGACGAGCAGGATCTCGGCCGGCTCGGCCAGCCGGTCCCGCAGTCGTAGGGCCGCCGCCAGTCCGGCGATCCCCGCTCCGACAATCGCGATCCGCTTCACGGTCGTCACCTCCCCCTCCGCTGTGTGCCCACTCGGCGGCGGGGCCTGCCGGGCAGGCCCACGCTCACCGGGGATCAGCCGGTACGGGTGGTCAGCTCGTGGACCAGCGTGACCACCCGGGTCAGCACCTCCGGGTCGGTGTCCGGCAGTACCCCGTGGCCGAGGTTGAAGATGTGGCCGGGGGCCGCCGCCCCTTCGGCGAGAATGCGCCGCACCTGCGCCTCGATCACCGGCCAGGGCGCGCCCAGCAGCGCCGGATCGAGGTTGCCCTGCACGGGGGTCCGGCCGCCGAGCAGCGCGCTGGCGGTGTCCAGCGGGGTACGCCAGTCGACGCCGACGACGTCGGCACCGGCCTCGCGCATGGCCGGCAGCAGGTGCCCGGTGCCCACCCCGAAGTGGATCCGGGGTACCCCCGCGTCGGCCAGCCCGCCGAGCACGGCGGCCGAGTGCGGGGCAACGAAGGTGCGGTAGTCGGCTTCGGAGAGCGCGCCGGCCCACGAGTCGAAGAGCTGCACCGCACCCACTCCGGCGGCCACCTGGACGCGCAGGAAGGTCAGCGTGATCTCGGCGAGCCGGGCGCACAGGGCGTGCCAGAGGTCGGGTGCGCCGTGCATCAGCGCCTTGGTGCGTTCGTGGTTCTTGGACGGGCCGCCCTCGACGAGGTAGCTGGCGAGCGTGAACGGCGCGCCCGCGAAGCCGATCAGCGGGGTGGCGCCGAGTTGCGCCACCAGCATCCGGACCGCCTCGTCCACAAAGGACACCTGCTCCGGCGCCAGCGTGCCGATCCGGTCGACGCCGGCCCGGTCCCGGACGGGCTGGGCGATGACCGGGCCGACGCCGGGCGTGATGTCCAGGTCGACTCCGACGGCGGACAGCGGCACCACGATGTCGCTGAACAGGACCGCGGCGTCGACGCCGTGCCGGCGCACCGGCTGCAGGGTGATCTCGGTGATCAGGTCGGGTCGACGGAGGCTCGCCAGCATCGGGATTCCGGCCCGCAACGCCCGGTACTCCGGCAGCGAGCGGCCCGCCTGGCGCATGAACCAGACCGGTGTATGGCTGACCGACTCGCCGCGGCATGACCGGACAAAAGCGGCTTCTGACACAAGGCTGGCGGTCACCGGCCCATCATCGCACGGCGCGTCGGCCGCCCGGCGCGCCGTGCCGCCCGCTGTGGCCCAGCCCGCAATAGGCTGCGGTCATGGTGCCCTCGACCGTTCTGCCGGACACGTTCGCGCGTGCGGTCGCCAGTCTGGGCGCCCCCACCCCCCGCCCGGAGATCGTGCTGGAGGAGCTGTCCGCGCCGCAGAAACTCGCGCCGTTCGGGCACGCCCTCGGCGGCACCGTCAGTCGTCGCGGCGAGGAGGTCGCCACCGGCCGGCTGATCCTGCTCTACGACCCGGCCGGCCACGACGCCTGGGAGGGGAGCCTGCGCCTGGTCACCTACGTGACCGCGGAGATCGAGGCGGAAATGGCCACCGACCCGCTGCTGGCCACGGTCGGCTGGAGTTGGCTGACCGACGCCCTGACCGACCGGGGCGCCGAGCACACGGCCATCGCCGGGACCGTCACGCAGACCATGTCCACCCGCTTCGGCGACCTCGCCGGCCCGCCGGCCACCGCAGACCTGGAGATCCGGGCCTCCTGGACGCCGCTCGACACCGACCTGGGCGGCCACCTGCTCGCCTGGTGCGACCTGCTCGCCTCGACAGCCGGCCTGCCACCGCCCGGAGTCACCGCACTGCGCGGCCCCGGCGCCTGACCCGCAACCGGCGCCGGAAACACCGCGGGCCCGGCCGCTCAACTACCGCAGCCGGACCCGGGGTGGAAGTAGCTCAGTTGAGGTACTTGTCCGCCTCGTCGCAGGCACTGACGAGCTGCGGGTACAGCCGGTTGTAGGTGGCTGTGTCCTTCCGGTTGACGGCCGTCTGCACCTCGACGAAGAGGTTGAGGCAGTCCGCGATCGCGTCCTTCTCCTTCTTCACCTCGGCCAGCTGCGCGTCGGTGTCGGTCTGCTTGGACTTCGCCGAGCTCAGCTCGGTTTCCTTGTCCTTGAGCTGCTTCTGCGCGTTGGCGAGCTGGCTGCTCTTGCTGGCGATCTCGGCCCGCTGCGACTTCGAGGTCTTCGCGGCGTCGTTGCTCTTCACCACGTACAGCGGCGCGAGCACGGCGGTGGCCAGGAAGAAGACCACGGCCGCGATGCCCAGCAGCAGGGTCGCCGGGCTCTTGCGGGGCGCCGGCGCAGGCGCCTGCTGGTACGCGCCGGGCGGTCCCACCGAGACCGGCGGCTGGTACTGGTCGTAGCCGGGCGCGCTGACCGGGGCGTTCGGGTCGTACGCCGGGAGCGGGGCGGCGCCGGGCTGGTACGAGGTCGGCGCGGCGGCCGGGTTACCGCCCGGAAGCGCCTGGGTCGGCGCGACCCCGTACGAGTCGGCGGCCGGGTAGCCCGAAGTGGGCTGGCCGTATGCCTGGGCGGGCGGGCCGGAAGCGGGGAACCCCTGCGCGGGCGGGCCGGATGCGGGGTAGCTCTGCGCGGGCGGGCCGGATGCGGGGTAGACCGGAGCCGGCGGGCCGGAGGCCGGGGCGGGAGGCTGCTGGTACGGGTAACCGGCCGGGCCCGGGTCAGGCGCCTGCTGGTACGGGTTGGGCTGGGCCGGTTGGTAGGCGGGTTGGCCGCCGACCGGGTACTGGCCGTCGGGCGTGCTGCCGGGGTAGGACATGCTCTCCTCCAGGGTTGCCACCGGGCCCGGTTCTCAGGCGGGTCAGGCGTCGAGCGGTCGGCGGTTCGGGAGCCGATTGGTGCGGGTGGCACAGCGCTGTGCCGGGGTGAACGATCAGCAGAGCGAGAACGACTTGCAGACCACCGTGATCGGGATGGCCAGCCCGATGCCCTCGGCGTCCTGCGCCTTGGCGGTGGCGATGCCGACGACCTCCTTGTGCGCGTTCACCACCGGGCCACCGGAGTTGCCAGGGTTGATCGGCGCACTGAACTGGATGTAGGTGCGCCCGCGCTCGCCGGGCACGTCGTCCCGGATGGCGCTGACCACGCCGGTGGTCACCGACTGGGCGAGCCCGAGCGGCGCTCCGACGACCACCACCGGCGCGCCCGGCACCACGTCGGCCTTCGCCGCGACCAGCGCCGGGAACTTCACCTCGGCGCGCAGCACGGCCAGGTCGTTGGTCTGGTCGGTGTCGACGATCTGCGCCGGGTACCGCTTCGAGTCGTGCACCAGGCTGACCGACCGTCCGCCGCCGCCGTACAGCTCGGCGACCACGTGGAAGTTGGTGATCAGGGTCGAGGCGTCCCCGTCGACCTTGATGACGAACGCGGTGCCGCTGAAGTCGCCGGCCTCGACCTTGAACACGCTGGGCAGCACGGCGGTCGCCACGGCCTGCGGGTCGAGTGCTCCGGCGGCCTGCTGCTCCAGCCCGGCGACCCGCTTCTCGAGGTCGGAGCTGCGCTTGGCGTCGGCGGCCCGGGCACTGGCGGCCGAGCGGTTCGTGCTGTCCAGCTTGTTGTTGAGCCCCACCAGCACGGCGGCCTGCCCGGCCACGATCAGGAAGAGCACCACCACCAGGGCGATCAGCACCGGCGAACGCCGCCGGGGCTCCCGGCTGCGGGCCTCGTGGTGCGCAAGCTCGTGCTGCGGCGGCTGGCCGGCGTAGCCCGGTCCCGGCGCGCCGGACACCGGTCCGGGCACCCCAGCCGGCTGGCCGGGTCCGTACTGACCCGGCACCGCAGCCTGCCCGAGCGCGGTGGCCTGACCGGACCCGGCGGGCTGGCCGAAGGCGGCGGGCGCGGCTGACACCGGCGGCTGGCCGGGATGGGCCGGCGATCCGGAGGACGGCTGGCCGGAGACCGGCAGCCCAGTGGTCGGCGGGGCGGCGGGCGCGGGCTGCGCCGGTTGACGCTGCGGCGGCGCGGGGTAGCCGGGCGGCGGGTAGGACGGCTGTCCGGAGCCTGCCGGCGGGTAGGGCGGCGGCGGGCCGGCGACGGTGGGTGGGGCGGAGCCGGGTGCGCCGCCGGGCTGCGGCCAGATCGGGCCGGTCGCGTGAGCGGGGTACGGGCGTTCGGTACGCGGCGGCAGCGGGCCTGGGCGGGTACGCGGTGCTTCGCCCGGTTCCTGTCCGCCGGCTCCCGGCTCCCCCGGTTCGCCGCCGCTCGGGCCCGCGCTACCCCACTCGTCGTACCCAGCCGTCATGTGACGTTCCTCCCCTGCGAGTCACCACCACCGTAGGACCCTGCGTCGAGCAGGCCGGCTGCGGCAGATACGGCACCCGGCACCGTACTCGTGATCGACTCCGCTGTCTCGCCCGCACCCCAGGCGATTCGGGGTTTGCGGCATCGCTGTCCGGATGTCGCCACAGATCTGCCGAATCGGCGATCTCCGCTGGCCGGGCGGCCGGTCCCGGGTGGTCTTCGCGGCCGGCCTGACGGCGCGCCGCACGGTCCGTCGTGCGCCGACCACCGTCCGCGCCGTAAGTTGGTGACGTGACCGACGAAATTAACCAACCGGCCACGCCCCACCCCTCCGGTACCGAGCCGATCCCGCTGACTGAACCCAGCGAGGGCACGCCGCCGACCGTCACCACCGACGCGCAACTCGGCGAGGCGGTGCGGCGACTCGCGGCCGGGACAGGGCCGGTGGCCGTGGATGCCGAGCGCGCCTCCGGGTACCGCTTCTCGCACCGTGCGTACCTGGTGCAGTTGCGTCGGGCCGGGGCCGGCACGGTGCTGCTGGACCCGATCCCGTTCGGCGACCTGTCGGTGCTGGGTGAGGCGATCGCCGATGCCGAGTGGGTGCTGCACGCCGCGAGTCAGGATCTGCCGTGCCTGAGCGAGATCGGGCTGTTGCCGACCCGGCTGTTCGACACCGAGCTGGCCGGCCGGCTGCTCGGGTACGAGCGGGTGGGGTTGGCGGCGCTGACCGAGGTGCTGCTGGGTCGGTCGCTGGAGAAGCACCATTCGGCGGCCGACTGGTCCACCAGGCCGCTGCCGCAGGCGTGGCTCACCTACGCCGCTCTGGACGTCGAACTGCTGACCGAGCTGCGGGATCTGCTCGATCAGGAATTGGTCGCCCAGGGCAAGGACGAGTGGGCCCGGCAGGAGTTCGCGCACCTGATCGCGACCGGCGCGAACCCGCCCCGGCAGCGCGCCGACCCGTGGCGGCGGACTTCCGGGATCCACCGGCTGCGCGGGCCACGGGCGCTGGCCCGGGTACGCGCGCTCTGGTACGCCCGCAATGAGATCGCCGTGCGCCGGGACACCGCACCGGGTCGCATCCTGCCGGACGCCTCGATCATCGCGGCCGCCGAGCAGGACCCGAAGGACGAGCGGGCGCTGTTGCTGCTGCCCGGCTTCGCCGGGCGGTCGACCCGCCGGCTGTCGAAGACCTGGCTGGACGCGCTGGATTCGGCGCGCGGCCTGCCCGCCGACGAGCTGCCGGTGAACCAGGTCAGCGAGGGTCCGCCGCCGCCGCACCGGTGGGCCGAGAAGGACCCGGTGGCGCACGGCCGGCTGGTCCGTTGCCGGGCTGTGGTGACCGGGTTGGCCACCGAGCACAACGTGCCGCCGGAGAACCTGATCTCGCCTGAGTCGGTCCGCCGGCTCGCCTGGGAACCCCCGACCGAGTTGGACGAGCAGTCGGTGACCATCGCGTTGACCGCAGCGGGGGCCCGCGCGTGGCAGATCGGCCTGCTCGCCGCGCCACTCGCCGCCGCCCTCCCGATTCCGGCGAAGGCCCCGCCCGCGCCACCCGCCGCCCCGTCCGTTACGGCGGCCGACGAGGGTGGCCAGTCCCACACAACGGACTCGGTTACTGGCGAGTAGCATCCGGGGGTACAGACGTCTCACCAGGGAGGCCCTCCGTGCCCCGTACCGTCCGCGACGTCGTCTTCGTCGACGGTGTGCGCACACCGTTCGGCAAAGCCGGCGGCATGTACGCCCACACCCGCGCCGATGACCTTGTCATCCGCTGTATCCGCGAACTGCTCCAGCGCAACCCCAACCTGCCGCCCGAGCGGGTGGACGAGGTCGCCATCGCGGCCACCACGCAGATCGGCGACCAGGGCCTGACCCTCGGGCGGACGGCGGCGCTGCTGGCCGGGCTGCCCAAGTCGGTCCCCGGGTACTCCATCGACCGGATGTGCGCCGGCGCGATGACCGCCGTGACCAGTGTGTCCAGTGGGATCGCGATGGGCGCCTACGACGTGGCCATCGCCGCCGGCGTCGAGCACATGGGCCGGCACCCGATGGGCGAGGGCGTCGACCCGAACCCGCGCATCATCGCCGAGAAGCTGGTCGATCCGAGCGCCCTGGTGATGGGCAAGACCGCCGAGAACCTGCACGACCGCGCGCCCGCGATCACCAAGCAGCGGGTCGACGCGTTCGGGCTGGCGTCCCAGCAGAAGACCGCGAAGGCGTACGCCAACGGCAAGCTGCAGCCCGACCTGGTGACGGTGGCGCTGCGCGACCCCGAGCAGGGCTGGGGCCTGGCCACCGTCGACGAGGCCCCGCGCGAGACGAGCATGGAGAAGCTCGCCACCCTGAAGACCCCGTTCCGCCCGCACGGCAAGGTGACGGCGGGCAACGCGGCCGGTCTCAACGACGGCGCGACCGCCTGCCTGCTCGCCGCCGAGGACGTCGCCAACGAACTCGGCCTGCCGATCGGTATGCGGCTGGTCTCGTTCGGCTTCGTCGGCGTGGAGCCCGAGGTGATGGGCATCGGCCCGATCCCGTCCACCGAGAAGGCGCTGCGGCTGGCCGGCCTGAGCATCGCCGACATCGGCCTGTTCGAGCTGAACGAGGCGTTCGCCGTGCAGGTGCTCGCCTTCCTCGACCACTTCGGCATCGCCGACGACGACGAGCGGGTCAACCCGTGGGGCGGCGCGATCGCCATCGGCCACCCGCTGGCCAGCTCCGGCGTCCGGCTGATGACCCAGCTGTCCCGGCACTTCGCCGAGCACCCCGAGGTCCGCTACGGCCTCACCGCCATGTGCATCGGCATCGGCATGGGCGGCACGGTCATCTGGGAGAACCCGCACTGGACCGGCACGGAGGCCGCCGCATGAACACCCCCGAGTTCCCGAACGAGGTCGTCACCAGGGCGCTCGTCCGCCTGATCGACGTGCCGGGTGTCGCCAAGAAGGCCGCCCTCATCACGCTGGACAACGGCTTCGACCACACCAAGCCCTCGTCCATGGGCCCCGGTGGACTGGCCAGCCTGGACGCCGCCCTGGACACCGCGTTCGCCGCCGACCCGGCGTTCATCGCGGTCACCGGCAAGCCCTACATCTTCTGCGTGGGCGCGGACATCACCGGCATCCCGCTGATCAGCGACCGGGCGCAGGCGTTGGAGATCGGCCGGCTCGGCCACCGCGTCTACCGCCGCCTCAAGGATTCCCCGGTACCCACGTTCGCGTTCGTCAACGGCGCGGCCCTGGGCGGCGGCCTGGAACTGGCCCTGCACTGCCACTACCGCACCGTTTCCGGTGGCGCCGCCGCGCTCGCGCTGCCCGAGGTGTCGCTGGGAATCGTCCCCGGCTGGGGCGGTACCCAACTGCTGCCGAACCTGATCGGCGTCATCAACGCCGCCACCGGTGATCATCCAGAACCCGCTCACCCAGAAGACCCTGAAGCCGGCCCAGGCACTGGAGTTGGGCATCGCCGACGCGCTGTTCGGCCCCGCCGCGTTCCTGGAGGATTCGCTCGTCTGGGCCGCCTCCGTCCTGAATGGACAGACCACCGTCGAGCGGCCCGAGGTGGACCGCAGCGAGATGTGGGACGCCGTCACCGGCTTCGCCAGGCAGCAGCTCGACGAGAAGGTACACGGCGCTCCCCCGGCTCCGTACCGGGCGCTGAAACTGTTGCGGCTGGCCAAGACCGCCAGCTACGACGAGGGCATCGCCGCCGAGGAGGAGGCGCTCGCCGACCTCATCATGAGCGACTCGGCGCGGGCCAGCCTCTACGGCTTCGACCTGATCCAGCGCCGCGCCAAGCGCCCGGTCGGCGCCCCGTCGTCGGCCCTGGCCCGGGATGTCACCAAGGTCGGCATCGTCGGCGCAGGCCTGATGGCCGGCCAGATCGCCCTGCTCTTCGCCCGCCGCCTGGAAGTCCCGGTGGTCCTCACTGACCTCGACGCCACCCGCGTCGACAAGGGCGTCGGCTACGTGCACGGCGAGATCGACAAGCTGGTCGCCAAGAAGCGGCTCACCGCCGACAAGGCCCAGTTCCTCAAGGGCCTGGTCACCGGCGACGTCGACAAGGGCGCGTTCGCCGACGCCGACCTGGTGATCGAGGCGGTCTTCGAGGAGCTGGGCGTCAAGAAGCAGGTCTGGGCCGAGGTCGAGAAGATCGTCAGCCCCACCTGCGTGCTGGCCACCAACACCTCGTCGCTGTCGGTCACCGCGATGGCGCAGGACCTGGAGCACCCCGAGCGGGTGGTCGGCTTCCACTTCTTCAACCCGGTCGCGATCATGCCGCTGCTGGAGATCATCCGGGCCGAGAAGACCGACGACCCGACGCTCGCCACCGCCTTCGCGGTGGGCAAGCAGCTCAAGAAGTCCTGTGTACTGGTGAAGGACGCCCCGTCCTTCGTGGTCAACCGGCTCCTCACCCGGTTCCTCGGCGCCGTCTTCGCGGCCGTCGACGCGGGTACCCCGCTGGCCGTGGCGAACGAGGCACTCGACCCGCTGGGCCTGCCGATGCGCCCGCTGACCCTGCTCACCATGGTCGGCCCGGCCGTCGCCAAGCACGTCGCGCGAGACGCTGCACGAGGCGTTCCCGGACCGCTTCCAGGTCAGCGAGAACCTGGGCCGGATCGTGGCGGCCGGCAAGCCGCTCACCGACCGGGACGGCGAGATCGATCAGTCAGTCGCGGCCACCCTGGTCTTCGGCGACAGCCCGCTGACCGCCGAGCAGGTACGCGCCCAGGCGCTCGCCGCCCTGGCCACCGAAGTCCGGCTGATGCTGGACGAGGGGGTTGTGGCCGAAGCCCAGGACATCGACCTGTGCATGATCCTGGGTGCCGGCTGGCCGCTCTACAACGGCGGCGTCACCCCGTACCTGGACCGCGAAGGCGTCTCCGACCAGATCACCGGAGCCCGCTTCCTCCCCCCGGGCCTCGCCAGCGTCCCAGCCTGACAGCACCAGCGGCGGGGCCGGGAGCATCCATGCTCCCGGCCCCGCCGTCGGCTCAACTCGACGCTCCCACCCGACACCGGGTTCCGGGACGGCCTGCCCGACCACGAATCGTGGAATCAATTCCTCCGTGACCTCGACCATGCCACTGCCTTCGCGATGGGAAGGCCTGCGGGACCGGATCCCCGAGTCACTTGACCATCTTGCCGGTCCGGCGCACGGGACTGTCCGGCCTCCGGTGTGGCTGGTCTGGTCCGGGCCCACCGAGTTCGACGTGGACAACGCCGGGCAGCGGCTGACGCTGTACCGAACCCTCATCGACTGCGCGCAGCGGCAGGACTTCATCGAGTACGTCAACGCCGACCACCTCCGCACCGACTGGCCCCTCATTCGACGCCTCACCGCCCGAAGCGTCATCGCGATCTGGGAAGACGTCCTCCCACAACTCGCGACCGCGCGGTAGACCCATCGAGGATGGACGAGCGCTGACCCATCCTGGCGGGCGACACCGGCGATGCTGTGGGCGTGGAGTACGTGTCCAGAGTGCCGCGACCGCCGCTGGACGGGCTGATCGACGACCTCTACTACCTGGAGGGTGCGCCGCCGTACGCCCGGCTGACGCTGCCGCCGATGCCGGCGGCGTTGCTCATCGTCAACCTCGGGGCGCCGTTCCGCATCCGCGCCGGCACCGACATCGAGACGGCCGAGTACGCCGACGGCTGCGTGGTCACCACGCCCACCCGCGCGTTGGAGTTCGGCTACCCGCCCCGGACCCGGTCCGTCGGCGTGCACTTCAAGCCGTGGGGGCTGGCGCCGTTCCTGCCGATGCCCGCGGCCGAGCTGTGCGACCGGCCGGTGACGGTGGAGCAGGTCTGGGGCCGGCCCGCCATTGCTGAGCTGCGAGACCGGCTGGCCACGGCGGACGGACCGCACGAGATGCTGACGCTGCTCGAGGAGGAGCTGATGCGACGGCTGTGCGAGACCGCCGGCCTGGGGCTGGTCCGCCACACGAGCAGCGTCATCGCGGCGACCAGCGGGGCGGTGGCGATCGGCGACCTGAGCGTGGCAGCCGGTGTCAGCAGCACTCATCTGGCACAGCGGTTCAAGGAGCTCATCGGCGTCACGCCGAAGCGGCTGGCCCGCACCTACCGCTTCGCCGCCACCGTGCTCGCGATCGACCCCGCCGGACCGATCGACTGGGGCGACCTCGCCGGTGGCGCAGGCTACTTCGACCAGGCCCACTTCGGCCACGAGTTCCGGGCGTTCACCGGGCTCACGCCGACCCGGTACGTCGAAGTCCGGCGGCGGTTCCTGCGCGAACATCCCGGCCACGTGCTGGACGGCTGGCCGCTGCCGGCCGATTGATTTCTTACAAGAGCGACAGCTCACGACACGCTAATTTGGGGGCACCCCAAAGCAGAGGAGAGCCCGTGGGCAAGGTGGTCATGTACAGCTCGGTGTCGGTGGACGGCTTCGTCGCGGACGAGAACGACCAGCCCGGACCGCTGTTCGACTGGTTGACCAGCGGTGACGTCCCGTTGGACGAGAGCGGCGACGTGAAGGTGTCGCAGACGTCCTACGACTACACCCGGCCGTACTGGGACCAGATCGGGGTGACAATCGCCGGCCGCCACGTCTTCGACATGACGGACGGCTGGGACGGGAAGCCTCCGAGCGGGATCGACCACGTGGTCGTCGTGACGCACCGGCCGGCGCCCGAGGGCTGGGACCCCGAGGCGCCGTTCCACTTCGTCGACGGCGTCGAGGCAGCCGTGGCCAAGGCGCAGGAGCTTGCGGGTGACCGCATCGTCGAGGTCGCCGCCGGCGACGTCGGTGGCCAGGTGCTTGCCGCGGGCCTGGTCGACGAGGTGCGCATGGACGTCGTACCCGTCGTGTTCGGGTCCGGCAAGCGCTACTTCGGGTCGGTCGACGCGCAGCACCTGTTGGAGGATCCTGACGTGGTGATTCAGGGCAACCGGGTGCTTCACCTGCGCTATCGGGTGCGCCGTTGACCGATCTGAGCGGGTACGCGAAGAAGTCCACTGCGAACGGTGACACAAGACGGGCCTCAGCCGCTACGGGCACGTACCGCCTCGATGCAGGCATCCAACGCGGCTTCCCAGGGAAACTCGGAAATCCGGTCAGCTCCCGTGCCGGGTGGATGTGGCTGCCACAGACCCGGGCCAAAGTGGACCGATACTCCCTCGGCACGCAATGAACGGACCGCAGCTTGGAACGGCGCCCGTCCCGCGAGCGCGGTATTGACGAACGGCAGGATACGCACCGGCAGGCCACGTCCGATAGCCTCAGCCACGATGCCGAGCGCATACGTGTCGTTGATCCCGGCTGCCAGCTTGCACACGGTGTTGAACGTGGCCGGCGCCACCAGGACTGCGAGGGACTTCGGCAGGTCACGCCGTCCGGACTGGTCGCCGCGCCGGTATTCGCTGCGTATCTTCGAGCCAGTTGCGGCTTCCAGTCCGTCGACATCTGCCATCTCCAGGCCAGCCGGCGTGGCCAGGACATCGACAAGCCAGTCACGGGCATGCGCCAAGGCCACCAACCGGCCAGCCTCCGCCGCCGGGCCAGCCCCACAAACCACCAGAGTGAGCCTCGAGACTGCTGATGTGGTGGTCATCGACTGGTATCCACCAGCCGTTCACCACGCCCCATTCTGTCGGTGAGGTCAGCCAGGATCTACTCGGCGGTCATCGGGATTTAGCGGCCCCGGCGAACTCCCGCCTGGCCGGGTTCACTGTGGTACGCAGCGACGGAGTACCTCTCGGCGGGCGCGCTGGTAGGCGCGTAAACGCTCCGCCGTGGCGGTCAACTCGTCTGGGTCCAGGTCGGCGAGGTCCGTCTCGCGCGTCGCCGCCAGGAGGTTGGCGAGTCGGATCAGCGCGTTGGTGGCCTCGACCTCGCGGCTGGCGAGTTGACCGCCGAGTACGCGCATCAGCGGGTCGTTCGGATCGTCTACGCCCAAGGCCGCGAGCCGTGCTGCGACCAGGTCATCGAAGGGCAGTCCTGCCACGTCATGCCACCAGTTCCTTGAGGTGTTGCAAGCGGTCGCGGTGCGCCGGTCCTGGCGCCGTGCGGTAGATCGCCCTGACGAGTTGACGCATGGTCTGGGTGTGCTGCGGCCGGGGCACCCGCTCCACGGTGTGGACCGCCGAGTCGAGAGCCGCCGCCACGTCGCCCTCGCTCGCGGCCGCCAAGGCTCGGTTCAGGTCGGCCTGTACCTGCCAGCGAAGGAGTCCACCTGACCGCGAGTCGCTGACCTCGCAGAGGATCCGATCGACCCGGGCGGTGTCGCCGGCGAGCGCGTAGACGGTGGCACCGCGCAGCACGAAGCGCCACTCCGGCAGGTAGTACATTGACTCGCCGCCGCTCGGAGTCTCCGCGATGGAGTCGAACGCCCGGGTTGCCAATCCCAATGCCTCATTGGCCCGATCATGTTCGCCGATTCGGGCGTATGCGCGGGCGGCGGCGACCTGGACCTCCATCTGACCGACCGGCGCCCATTCGGCAAGGCCGGTCTGGTGCTTGACGAAGGCCAGTACCTGGTCGGGGCTGGTGTATCCGTCGTAGTCGCCGCGCAGGACTTCTCTTCCCCGTACCCAGGCTGCCAGCGAGCGGTCTCCGCTGACATCGGCGGCCGCTTTCGCGGTCCGGTACCAGCGGACCGCTTCGTGGGTCTCGCCCAGGCTGGCAATGGTCATCGCGTACAACGCGGCAAGGCGGGCGGCCACAACGAGCAACTGCCTGTTGTCGGACTCTCCGAGCGCCTGGTTGAGCACGAGCAGGTCACCGGCCAGCGACTGCTGCATCTGGGCCGGCGGCCGCACCATGCACTGACGGCCGTGCTCCTCGGCCAGCTCGTGCCAGTCGCCCAGATTGACCGGACCATCGAACCTTGCCATCTGTCCGGATCCCAGCGCCTCGGCGAGCACGCTCCGGTCGCTGCCGCCGACCGCAGTCAGCAGCACGACTCCGTTGAGCAGTGCCCGTCTCCGCACATCGCCAAGTATCGCCCATCTCAGAGCGACAAACTTCGATCAGCGGCCGGGCTGGTCTGGGACAAAGACTCCGCGGCCGGGGACGCCGATGACTACCTTGCGTTCGCGCAGCAGGGTCATGACGCGGGCGATGGTCGAGAACGACACGTTGTAGAGGTCGGCCAGAACCCGGTAAGGCGGCAACTGCTCGCCCGCCTTGTACTCACGACGCTTGATCCGGTCGGTGAGGTCGGCCGCGATCTGCTCGGCGGTCATCGGGACTGGCACATGATCATGTCATCATGCTCACCTTACTCACCGCTAGCAAAGCATTGCCCTATGCCACCTATTCCAATAGGCTCACCCAATCGACTGACCGGGGGAGGACACGATGCGCGACCCGTATGTGGCTGCGTACCGGGCAGCGTTGGGCCGTAGCCACCGGCCAAAGACGCGCTGGTGGCGTCAGCGTTCGGTGTGCCGGTGCGGCGCAGACTGGCCGTGCACGGCGTTGGCCCGCGCACTGATCGAACTGGGTCGGCGGTGAGTGCGCATCTGCCGGTGTGGTCGTGTGGAGGCTGTGGGTCGCCGTGGCCGTGTGCGACGCGGCAGTCCCAGTTGCGGGCCGAGTTCAGCCGGGCGGATGTGTCGCTCAGTCTGTACCTGGCGGCGTGCCTGGTCGACGCCGCGTACGACCAGCCACACGCGTCGGCCGGAGCGCTCTACGCCCGGTTTCTCGGGTGGACTGGGCTGGGCACTGGGCGGCCGTTTGCACCCTGAGCAGCTGATCTGCGCATCACTCACTGGTCAGGTACATGGGCGTGACGCATGCGATGAGTGGTCCGACGAGGTGTGCCGGGTGGCCGCTCGGGCCGGTCGAGGAGGCGATTGCGGCGCCGATGGCCGAGAAGAATGCGTCACCATCGGCGAATCCCGGCGGCAGCCGGATGAGCCAGCGCTGGCCGGACTCGCGCGGTGGTACGCCTGCCGCGTCGAGATACTCGTTGATGTCGTCGTCCACCGCTGTCTGCTCGGCCGGGGTACGGGCGCTGCTCGTCACGGTGACCTCGCCGCCGTATCGGGACGTGGTGACCGTGATGTGCCGGTCCAGGCGATCTGCTGTGCGCAGGAGGTTCCCGGGGCCGGCCGCCCAGCCGATGAGCGCACCCCAGCCGGACTCCGGCAGTTCGACGTAGCGCCCGCCGGCCAGGTCGCCGGGAACCGATTCAGTCACCCGATCGGGAACGTCGGCGGCCGGCAACTCAACCACATCCGACCAGCGATGGTTACCCCAGTCAGCGCCGGCAGCAGGCACGATGTCCGTCTCCCTCACGTCGGTCCCTGGTGGGGCTGACCGTGGCCGGCCCCACCAGGAACTGTCGCACGTGTGCGACTACCAGCGTCGCTGGCCCGCCGTGGGGTCAGAAGCGGCAGTTGGCCGTGCCGTAGCAGTAGAAGTAGCTGGATTCGAGGGCTCCCATGGAGATTTGGCCATGGCCGCTCGGCACGAAATCGCCAGCGGCGGAGCCGTAATACTCGTTGGAGTTGACGAGTTTGTTGCCGTACAGCGTTCCGCTGTTCCAGCGCCAACTCGCACCCGAAATGGTGGGCGAACCCGCGTAGAAGTCTCCACAGTTCGTGTCCGGCCAGTTGTTGATTTCCTCGTAGCAACTGACGCCGGCGTCGACAAATGACAGCGACGGGCCGGAATCCCAGATCAGGCTCAGCTTCCAGTTCGCGTACCGGCCGTTGAGATTCGTACGCAGGATCACGTCGAAAGTGCCGAGGACTCCGGTGATGTCGCCGTATGCGGCGTTACACTTTGTTTCCTCTGCGTAGGTATTGATCTTCCGGTGGCAGATGCCGCCGTTCTCGCACCAGTAGTCGTAGTCGTCGGCTGGGGTCCTCAGCTTGGGGACTTTCGACGATTGAGGCCGCCGACTTGACCGACGTGAACGTCGTGACGCCGGTGCTGCTGGTGGCGGTCAGGCCGCTGGCGGTGCAGACCCACGACTGCGCGTGCTGCGCCTTGGCCTGGCTGATGCAGGCCGAAAGTGCGCCGATAGTGGCGTCGGCTCTGTTCGGTGCCGCCGAAGCCGCACCGGGCGCCGCGACCAGAACCAGAGTAATGGCGATGAGCAGACTTCCCGCTAGTGCATAGTAACGCTTCAAAACACTCCCCCATAAATGAAGCGGTCAAAAGCATGCGCATGATTTGATCGGACCGCGGGACGGTCCGACACATTGAGCTGACGGCTTTGCCAATCGCACACGGAACGGCGATGGCAGGAGGCGACCTGGCGCCAAAGTTCGAAACCAAACATCCCCCGATGATTGACGGTTCCAAACGTCGTCACGGTAGTCGGCGCGTTGACGCATAGGCAAGCATCTATGAGGATGCTGCGAATTTGGGCAGCGCCGACAGGTCCCGTCAATTCCGGCGGATCCTGGGCCAGCCGGCCCGTGGGCAACGGACCGGGGCCCGGTCTTGGTAGCGTCGCCGGAACCCCTTACCCCCTGCCGCTCGGAGGACGCCGATGGACGTGGTCGAGAGCGCGCAGCGAGCGGTCGACATCGTGGCCGACCTGTACCAGCGCACCGGCACCGGGCAGGAGCGCAGGACCGATCCGCAGGCGTTGGCGATCGACGGACTGATCGGGGTGCTGCTCACGCCAGCGGGTACCCAGGCAATGTTCCGGTTGCGGGCGGCGCCGCAGGATGCCGCGGTCCGGGCCGGCGCGGCGGCCGAGTTGGCGGCCGCGTTGGGTGACCGGCCCGGGGTCGCTGGAGCGGCTGCACGTCCAACTGGCGGCCATGCAGCGGCAGTGGCAGGCGGAGGCCGGGGTGGCGCAGCCGGCGCCTCGCAACCGACGTCGGTGGATCATCGGCGGCGGTCCTGGCGGGGGTGCTGGTGCTGGCCTCGATCGGCCTCCTGGTCGGCTACCCGGTGCTGGTGCGCAACGCCTTCCAGCGGTTCGCGGTGGGCACCTGGGACTGCGGACAGGTGCAGGACGGCAGGTCGACGCCGCTGTTCATTGTCACCGTCACCAACTCCCGGTTCACAGTGCGGGCGGCGCAGGCGGACGGATCCGACGACGACGGCGCGCTGACCGGCTCCTGGCGGCTCTCCGATGGCCGGCTGGTGCTCGTCGCCGACGTGCGGGACGAGTCGTCCGATCCGGGTGTGGTGACCGGGGTGCCCAGCCAGCCCGACGACGGCGGCTACGACCTGTTGGGTGGCACCGACACCAGCCGGGCCGGTGTGCACAGCACGATCAGCGACGGCGGCCGGACGGTCACCTTCAGCACCGGCGATGGCGCGGACATCGCGTGCCACAAGCGCTGAGCCCCCGCCCCAACAGAGACTCGACCGGGGCCCCGAGGCGGCCGAGCCCCGGCACCCCCACCAGCCCCCCCCCCTCCACTCATCTCTCCGCATCCCACCCCCCCCCCCCCCGGCGGCGGGCCAGGTAGTCGCTGGCCCGGTGGCGCGACGCCGGCATCAGCGCCGGGCCGCCGTCGGCGACCGCCACCTGGGGTACCGAGCCGAACGCCACCCACTCGTGGTGCACGTCGGCGGTGACCAGGTGGCCGCCGGGCCGCAGCACCCGGGCGAACTCCGCGAACACCGGTTTGAGGTCCGGCACGTGGGTCAGCGCCAGCGCGCAGACGACCAGATCGACATGCCCGTCCGGGTCCCGGCAGCCGCTGCAGCTCACCCCGCTCGAAGTGACCCGGGGCACCCGGGCACGGGCCCGGGCAAGCATGTCCTCGCTGCTGTCCACGCCGATCACCCGGTGGCCCCGGTCGGCCAGCTGTGCCGCGTACCGGCCCGTGCCGCACGCCGCGTCCAGCGCCGTGCCGGCGGGCAGCTCGTCGAGGATGGCGTGCACCAGCGGCTCCTCCACCCCGAACAGCCCGTTGCCCGGCTCGTCGTAGGTTCTCGACCAGATTCGATAGCCGTCGACGGTGTCGACCGACGCCACCTCCACCCCGTCACCGGCGAGCTCGGCGGCGTCCAGCAGCCGGCGGATCTCGGCGAGCCGGGCCGCGCCTTGCTCGCGGTCGTAGTCACCGGCGAAGGTACGCAGCAGCGCCACGCCTTCGAGTCCGAGCAGGTAGGCCAGCGGATGCTGATAGATCATGGCGCGGACGCTAGGCGACCGCGGGTCATCATGGCCATCGATTTATCGCTGTCCGCGGGACGGCTGCTCAGCCGGCGCGACGGACCACGGCCGAGCCGGCGAGAACCGGGGTGGTGGCCGCGGCGGGCAGCGTGACCGTGACCTCCAGGCCGCCGCCCTCGAGCGCGACGGCGGCCACGGCACCGCCGTGCGCCTCGCAGACCGCCCGGACGATCGACAGGCCCAGGCCGGAGCCGCGGGCGCCGGTACGTTCCCGGCCGCCCCGGCGGAACGGCTCGAAGAGTCCGGGCACGTCGGCCTGGCTCCACCTCGAAGCCGGTGTTGCCGACCACGAGCCGGCGCGCTGCCCGTCGGCGCCGGTACGGACCCAGATCCGGCCGCCCAGGTAGTTGTAGCGCACCGCGTTCTCGATCAGGTTGCCGGCGAGCCGGTCGAGCAGCCCGGGGTCGCCGACGACGGGGGCCGGGTCCAGCGTCGTCTGACGTCCAGGCTCAGCCGCTCCACCTCCCGGCGGATCGCGACAGCGCGGCGGTCACCCGGTGGACAGGTCGCCGGTACCTTGCGGACCAGCCGCCGGCCGGCCTGCGCCTCGGTGCGGGCCAGCAGCAGCAGCGAGTCGACCAGCGCGTTCGCCCGCTCGGAGGCGTCGCGACACCCGGGCCATCCGGCGGTATCGGCCACGTCGGCGTCGTCGTCGCTGAGCGTCACGTCGATCTCGGTACGCATCACCGCCAGCGGGGTACGCAGCTCGTGCGAGGCGTTGGCGACGAAGCGCTTCTGCCTCTCGAACGCGCCGGCCGATCCGGTCCAGCATCGCGTCGAAGGTGGCGGCCAGCTCGGCGACCTCGTCGTCCGCGCCGCGTAGGGATCCGCTGGTCGAGCGTCTCCTCGCCGAGGCGCTGGGCGGTCGCGGTGACCTGGTGCAGCGGGCGCAGCGCCCGGCCGGCCACCAGTACGCCCCGGCCACCCCGACCGCGCCGATCGCCAGCACGCGACGGCCCCTTGACAGCAGCTCTCGGGCGGCGTCGACCAGCTGCCCTGCCAGACGAGCGCGTCGAGGATCGCCGTCGGCCAGCACCACGGGGTGCCGGGCTGCAGCTCGTCGGCGGGCGCGCGCGTCGCCGACCACAGCAGGCCAGCCCACCAGGACCACCCCGGCACCGACCAGCAGCACGCCGTTGAGCAGCGTCAGCCGCAGCCGCAGGGTGGGCCGCAGCCCGGCCCGGCCGCCGCGTCCTGCGCGGCGTCGTAGACGGTCACGACTGTCACCAGCGGCGAGGGATCCGGTAACCGGCGCCGACCACGGTCTCGATCAGCGGCGGGTCGCCGAGCTTCTTGCGCAGCGTCATCACCGTCACCCGGACGGTCGTGGTGAACGGGTCGGTGTCGGCGTCCCAGACCCGTTCCAGCAGCTCCTCGCTGGAGACCACCCCGCCGCGGGCCTTGAGCAGCTCCTCGAGCACGCCGAACTCCTTGTTGGTCAGGTCGAGCGGGGTCCCGGCCCGGGTGACCACCCGGCGGGCCTGGTCGAGCACCAGGTCGCCGACGGTGAGCACCGGCGGCGCGGCCGGGGTGGCCCGCCGGCCCAGCGCCTGCACCCGGGCGACCAGCTCGTCGAAGGCGAACGGCTTGGGCAGGTAGTCGTCGGCGCCCAGCTGCAGCCCCTCGACCCGGTCGGCGACGGTGCCGCTGGCGGTCAGCATCAGCACCCGGGTCAGCGCGCCCGAGGCGACCAGGTCGGCGCAGATCTCGTCGCCGTGCATGCCGGGCAGGTCGCGGTCGAGCACCACCACGTCGTAGCGGGTCACGAAGGCCATCTCGTGCCCGGCGTCGCCGTCGTAGGCGACGTCGACGGCCATGCCCTCGCGGCGCAGCCCGCGCACGATCGCGTCGGCGAGCTTCCGTTCGTCTTCCACCACCAGTACCCGCATGCCGACAACCTAGTCGGGTAGTGCACGCGCTCCCAGGTCCAGCGCGACAATCCCGCGTTCGGAGCGGCACGCCAGGTACCTGCCGTCCCTGTCACACACCTGCACCGGGTCCATCGGGAGCCGACCCAGCGGCAGTACCCGCGCGGCGGTCGGGTCCAGCACCCCGAGCCAGCTTTCGCCGAGGTGCCGCATGGGGTGGGTCAGCACGACGTCGTCGCTCCGGCTGGCCACGGTCCAGCGGACAACTCCCCGACCTCCCGCAGCATCCGGTCCACCACAGGATCCCCTAGCCGAGGTGTGATCAGCACCGCCCGTCGGGCAGGGTGACGGGAAAAGTCCACGGTCGTACCGCGCGCACCGCCCCGGTCGCCGGATCGACAAGGGTGGTGCGTTGTCGGCGAAGAAGCAGATGGACACGCCGCAGGGGTCGAAACTGGAGACGTCGGTGGCACGTCGGCGCGCCAGTGCACGGTGAGGGTCGCCAGGTCGGTGGCGGTGACCGCCGGCGAGCAGTTCCAGCAGATCGGTGCCGACCACGCCGAGGGTCGCCCGTCGCCGGACCCGCTGGACCCCGATGCTGAGCGGCGGTCCGATGCCGAGGTCCGGACCCACGACGAGGGTCGCACCTGTGGCGGCGTCGACCACCCGTAGCTGCTCCGTCTCGGACACCACCAGCCGGCTGACCTCGTACCCGGGAGCCGGACCGTGGGTCGTGCCGATGACCGCGCCGGCGAACTCGGTACTCCACACGGTCGCCCCGGTACGCAGGTCGAGTCCGGCCACCGCTGCGTCTGGGCGTAGATCAGTTCGACCGGCTGGTCGCCAGGACCAGCCGGCCGCCGGTGAGGACCTGGAGGTTGGTGTTGGCGCGCTGCCAGAGCGGCGCGCCGGTGGCCCGGTCGAAGACGGCCTCGGTGGTGTCGTCGTCGGTACTCGCGCTGACGATCAGGGTGCCGGCGGCCGGTTGGACGGACAGTCCGCGTACCTCGCCGGTCACCGGCTGACTCCACAGTGGACGATTGTCGGCGAGCCGGTATGCGCTGACCGTGCCCGAGGTGGCCGCGTAGAGCACCCCGTCGAGGAGCTCGAACACCGGGTTCGGGCCGTTCGGCACGGTACGTATCAGCAGGGGGCCGGCCGGGACCGGTACCGTCGCCGCCGGCCAGCAGGGTGAGCACCACGCCGAGCAGCACCAGCCAGTGGGCCGGCAGCGGGGGTCGCGGTAGCCGGTCCGGTTCGGCCGGCTCGTCCCGGTAGGCATCTGGCCCAGGTCGATCAGGACCGTCACCTCAGTCACGGCTTCCGGCCGGCGATGCCTTCAGCGCCCGTTCATGGTCCACCCTCGGTACCCGCATGCCGACAACCTGGCCGGTAGCGCATCCCGCCCCAGGTCCAGCGCGACGATCCCGTGTTCGGAGCGGCACACCAGATACCTGCCTTCCTCGCTGCACACCTCCAGGGTGGCCACCGGGACCCGGCCGAGCAGCAGTACCCGCCCGTGGCGGTCCAGCATGCCGAGCCAGCTTCGCCGAGCGTCGCCCGGGATGGGCCACGATACGGCTCATCCCCGTCGGCCAGGTCCAGCCGGCGCCATGGCACTCCGCAACGAGGTGTCCACCAGCACCAACCGTCCCCGGTGGAGATCAGATCCGGCCGTCGGCCAGCGCGGCCGGGTAGCTCCACGGCCGACGGCGCGGACCGCCCCGGTCGCCGGATCGAGCAGAATGGTCGGTTGTCGGCGAAGACGCAGATCGACGGGGCGCAGCCCAGCGCGAACCCGCGCCCGGCGCGCCTGGGAGCGCAGCGCACGGTGAGCGTCGCCAGGTCGATCGCGGTGAGGTCGCCGGCATCGAGGACCAGCAGGTCGGTGCGACGACCGCGATGGTGGTCGGCCCTCGGCGCCGCCCGGGCTGCGACGCCGGTACCGCCCGGCAACGATGGTCCCCCCGGTAGCCGCGTCGACCACCCGCAACGCCGCCCCGCGGACTCGACCACCACCAGCCAGTTGACCTCGTATCCGGGTGCCGGGCTGTAGGTCCCGCCGACGATCGACCGGCGAACCGGGCACTCCACACGGTCGCCCCGGTACGCAGGTCGAGGGCGGCCGCCGCCTGCGACTGGCTCATCGGCCGATTCGGTCCGGGTGGTCATCACGATCAGGCCGCCACCGTTGACCGCCTGCCGTTGAGGTTGGTACGCCGCCACAGCGGCTCGCCGGTGGCCAGGTCGAAGACGGCCAGGGCGCCGTCGCCGGAGTTCACGTTGGCGAGCAGAGCGCCGGCCCGCGGCTGCACAGTCAGCCCCGACGCGTCGTCGCCCACCGGTTGCGTCCACAGTGGACGGTTGTCGGTCAGCCGGTACGCGGTCAGCGTGCCGTCGGTGGCCACGTAGAGCACGCCGTCAGCGAGCGCGAACACCGGATTCGGGCCGTGCTGCACGGTCGCACCAGCCGGATACCGGCCGGGCTCGGGACCGTCGACCCGCCCGCGGAGAGCATCAGCAGCACGCCGACCAGCAGCAGCCAGCGCGCCGGGGCAGCCCGCGCCGGGACCGGCGGTCCGGTTCGACCGGCTCGGCGGGTAGCTGGCCCAGGTCGATGACGACCGCCATGTCACTCACTCCCCTGGCGGGCCAGAGCCGCCGGCAACGGGTCACCTCGATCCACTCGCCGCCCAGCGAGCAGGCCAGGTACCCGCCGTCGGCCTGGCAGCTGTCGATCGGCCAGCGCGGCAGCACCCCGATCACCCGTACCGCCGACGCGTTCCCGTCGACCGTTGCCAGCCAGGTACGCCCACCGGTGGCCGGCTTGATCGCCAGCGGCACCGGGGCCAGGCTGACGAACTGCCAGCCGGTCAACGGCAGCACGCTGGTCAACGCCGGGTCGACCAGGTTCGGCCCGTCGATCCCGTCGGCCAGCAGGGCGCCACCAGGCAGCCCGCTGACGTACCGCCACCCTCCGTTGCCGACCAGCCCGCCGGTCACCGGGTCGACGGCATAGACCCGCTCGTCGCCGGAGAAGCAGAGCCACCGGCCGCAACTGGTTGCCTGGAGCCCGAGCCCCGGCAGTGGCGCACCCCACAGCGGCGCCAGTGTGGTGACGTCGAAGGCGTACGCGATCGACGCCCCGGCCCGCAGGCGGTCGCCGGTGGTCTCGGCGGCCAGCTGGGCGACCACCACGAGCAGCCACCGACCAGGTTGACGTTGAAGGTGACCAGCGGACCCGCAAGGACCGGTTGCCGGTCGGCGAGCGCGCCGCTGACCACGGGCGCGCCGGTCGGCTTGTCGTACACGGCGACATTCAGCCGGTCGACGGTGACCACCACGGACCCTGGGGCGGCAGCCGTGGTGTCGTCGAGGACCTTGCCCTCGGCCGCGATCGGGTGGTGCCACAGCGCCGCTCCCGTGCGCAGGTCCACCAGCTCCGCCCCACGGGTGTGCGAAGTCTCGCCTTCGGGGAGGATGCCGCCCTCGGGAAACGTGCGGCGCCGTTCGCCGAGCAGTCGGCCGGTGCCGGGGATCGGCTGGCCGGACAGGTCGGCACGCTGCCAGCGGGTGGCTCCGGTGCGGGCGTCGAGCACCTGAAGGTCGAGCAGGTCGCCGTTGGTCAGGGTGAGCACCACGGAACCGGACTCCTCGTCGGTGGCGACACCGACCACCGGCCCCGCGGGGGTCACCCCCCACAGCTGTCTGCCGCCCTGCACCGAATATGCCTCCACCCGCTGCGCGTCGGCCACGTAGACGATGCCGTCGCGCAGCAGGAAGAAGCCGTCGCGGTTGAACAGTGGCAGCCGGGTCAGCGGTGTCTGCGGTGCTGCTGGCGCAGTGGCAGCGGTCAGCACGAGCAGGGAGATCAGCAGCGCGCCGAGCACCAGCAACAGCGGCCGGGAGTTCGGGCGGGGCACCGGCGACCACGGCCGCCGGGTCCGCTCGGCAGGCGTCGGCTCCGGATAGCGGTCCAGGTCGATGAAGATCTCGCCCGCCACCGGGCCAGCTGCGCGGGAGTCGGTTAACCGGTGGGGTGGCGCGGGGGCATGTCGCAGACCCTAGCCGTCGCCCGCCTCCCGCCGCAGGCAGCGGTGGGCGGCGGTGCGGGGTCAGCCGATCAGGGACGGGTGGTCGCTCTCCGACTGCAGCCGGGAGGCCGCCTCCACGGTGGCCCGGGCCACGTCCTGCGCGGTCAGGCCGAGGTCGGCGAGGATCTCGTTGCGGGTGCCGTGCGGGTGCCAGCCGGGCGTCACGCCAAGGTCGCAGACGGGCGTCGTGACACCGGCGTCGCGCATCGCGGCGGCCAGCGCGTCGCCGACGCCGCCGGTGCGGATGCCGTCCTCCACGCTCACCACCAGCCGGTACCGGGCCGCCAGCTGCACCAGCTCGGCCGGGATCGGGCGTACCCAGCGCGGGTCGACCACAGTCACCCCGTAGCCCTGCTCGGCGACCCGGGCCGCCGCGTCCACCGCCAGGTGGGCGAAGGAACCGATCCCGACCAACAGGACATCATTCGATCCGGTACGGGACAGCACGTCCACCGGCCCGTGCCGGTCGATGGCCGGCAGGTCGGCCGGGACCGATCCGGTCGGGAACCGCACGATGGTCGGCCCGTCGGCGACGGCCACCGCCTCGCGCAGCTCCTGGCGCAGTGTGGTGGCGTCCCGGGGGGCCGCGATCCGCAGGCCCGGCACCACCCCGAAGACCGACATGTCCCAGAGTCCGTAGTGGCTCGGCCCGTCCGGCCCGGTGACGCCGGCCCGGTCCAGCACGATGGTCACCGGCAGCCGGTGCATCGCCACGTCGAGGAGCACCTGGTCGAAGGCGCGGTTGAGGAAGGTGGCGTAGACGGCGACCACCGGGTGCAGCCCGCCGAGCGCCAGGCCGGCCGCCGAGGTGATCGCGTGCTGCTCGGCGATGCCCACGTCGTAGGCCCGCTCGGGGTACTTCTTCATCAGCTTGGCGACGCCGGTGGGCTCGGCCATCGCGGCGGTGATGCCGACGATGTCGGCCCGCTCGTCGGCCAGTGCCACCAGTTCGTCGGCGAAGACGCTGGTCCACTTCAGCGACGGGGGCGCGATGAGCTGGCCGGTCTTCGGGTCGAACGCGCCCGGTCCGTGCAGGCAGTCGGCCTCGTCGTCCTCGGCCGGGCGGTAGCCGTAGCCCTTGCGGGTCACCGCGTGCACGATCACCGGGCCGCCGAAGCGCTTGGCCCGGCGCAGCGCCGACTCGACGGCCTCGATGTCGTGCCCATCCACCGGCCCGACGTACTTGATGCCGAGGTCCTCGAACATCGCCTGCGGGGCGATGGCGTCCTTGATGCCCTTCTTGACCGCGTGCAGCGTCTCGTAGAGCGGCGGCCCGACCAGCGGGGTGCGGCCGAGCGCCTCCTTGACGGCGTCGAGCACCTTCTCGTACCCGGGGTTGAGGCGCAGCGTGCCCAGGTGGTCGGCGAGCCCGCCGATGGTCGGCGAGTACGACCGGCCGTTGTCGTTGACCACGATGACCAGCGGGTTCTTCGCGGCGGCGATGTTGTTGAGGGCTTCCCAGCACATCCCGCCGGTCAGCGCCCCGTCGCCGACCAGGGCGACCACGTGCCGCTTCTCGCCGCGCAGGGCATAGGCCTTGGCCATCCCGTCGGCGTAGGACAGCGCGGTGGAGGCGTGCGAGTTCTCGATCAGGTCATGCTCGGACTCGGCCTGACTCGGGTACCCGGTGAGCCCGCCGCGCTGGCGCAGCTGGTCGAAGCCGGCCTGCCGACCAGTGACGATCTTGTGGACGTAGGACTGGTGCCCGGTGTCGAACAGGATCCGGTCGGTGGGTGACTCGAAGACCCGGTGCAGCGCCAGGGTGAGCTCGACCACTCCGAGGTTCGGGCCGAGGTGTCCGCCGGTGCGGGAGACCTTGGCGACCAGGAAGTCGCGGATCTCGGTGGCCAGCCGGCCCAGCTCCTCGGCGGACAGCCCGGCCAGGTCACCCGGTCCCGTGATCCGCGGGAGGATGGCGTCGGCGGCGGCGTCGCGGCCCGGGTAACTGCTCATGACCATCCACTCTAACCGGGCCGCGCTCGGCCGCGCCGGTGCGACCGGTTCACACACCAAGGCTTCACACAACCGAAACTCGGCTCCCGGCGTCCCCGCACCGGACACCACCGGGCATCCGGGACGTCCCGGTCCGGCCTGTGCGACGACTCAGCGGGATGGCAGCAGCAGGCCCACGCACTCAACGTGGTGGGTCATCGGGAATGCGTCGAATGCCCGCAACTGCGCCAGTTCCCAGCCAAGCCCACGGAACGTCGCCACGTCCCGGGCGAACGCGGCCGGATCACATGCGACGTACGCCACAGCCCGCGCCCCGCACCCCGCGATGAACCGGGACACCCGGGCTCCCGCGCCCGACCGGGGCGGATCGAGCACCACGATGTCGGGCGTGTCGGTGGGCCGGAACCGCTCCACGGTCACCGCCGCCGGGTGGATCCACGGCAGGTCGGCCAGGCTCGCCCGGGCCCCGTCCAGGGCCGCCCGGTCCGACTCGACCAGGGTCACCGCGCCGCCCGGGCCGACCCGGTCGGCGAGCGCGGCGGCGAACAGGCCGGCCCCGCCGTAGAGGTCCCAGGCCCGCTCCCCCGGTCGGGGGTCCAGCAACTCCAGCACGGTGGCCGCGAAGGTGTCCGCGGCGGCCGGGTGGACCTGCCAGAACGCCTCCACCGGCAGCGACCAGTCGCGGCCCAGCGCCCGCTCGGCCACCCGCGCGGGCCCGTCGACCAGCCCGGACCGGTCGGCCACCAGACTGACCCGGGAGTCGGCGCCGACCACGGCCTCCACCTGGTCGTCGTCCGGCCAGGGTCGGTCGGTCACCGGGGCGGTCTGGATGGCGGGGTGGGCGATCCGGCAGAAGTCCACCGGCACCACCTGGTGCGAGCGGTGCGCCAGCAGGCCGGCCCGGCCGGTCGCGTCGACGGCGTACCGCACCCGGGTACGCCAGCCCAGCGCCCCGCCGGACAGCGGCAGCACCCGCACGTCCAGGGCCGCCACCTCGTCCGCGGAGAGCCGACCCAGCCGGGTCAACTGCTCGCGGACCACGTCGGCCTTGAACTCGCGCTGCACGGCCGGGTCGACGTGCTGGAAGTCGCAGCCGCCGCAGTCACCGGCGAACGGGCAGGGCGCGGCGACCCGACCGGGCGCGGCGCGCAGCACCTGCACGGCGTCGGCCCGCAGGTAACCGGTGCGCTCCTCGGTGACCTCGACCAGTACCCGCTCGCCGGGCAGGGTGTGCCGGACGAACGCGACCCGCCCGTCGGGTACCCGCGCCACGCAGTGCCCGCCATGCGCGACCGCCCCGACTTCCACCTCGAACCGCGCGCCGACCAGCCCGGCCGGGTCCACGTCCGGCCGGTGGGCGTCGGCGGTGGTATTGGCGTGCCGGCCGTGCTCACGACCGCGTCGCCACCTGGTCGCCGTCGCCGCCGCCCTCGCCGCCGTCGGCGCCTGCCGCCAGGTCGCCGACGGTTGGCGGGGTCTCGGCCGGCTTCGCGGCGGGGTGCGCCGAGCTGAAGCTGGCCCGCTGGTCCCGGGCCGGTACCCGGGCCAGGTCCAGCCGGCTGAGGTCCTTGCCCTGGCTGGACTCGAGCTGCCAGGGCACGCTGACCACCATCACCCCCGGCTCGAACAGCAGCCGGCCCTTGAGCCGCAGCGCGCTCTGGTTGTGCAGGACGTGCTCCCACCAGTGGCCGACCACGTACTCCGGGATGAAGACGGTGACCACGTCGCGCGGCGACTCGGTACGCACGCTCTTGACGAAGTCGATGATCGGCTTGGTGATCTCCCGGTACGGCGAGTCGACCACGGTCGAGCGGGACGGAGATGCCGCGGCTGTCCCAGTCGCTCTGGATGGCCCGGGTGTCGGCGTCGTCGACGTTCACGGTGACCGCGGTGAGCGTGTCCGGCCGGGTGCCCTGGGCGTACGCCAGCGCCCGCAGGGTCGGCAGGTGCACCTTGCTGACCAGCACGATCGCGTGGTTGCGGGCCGGCAGCATCTGCCGCTCGTCGGTCGGGGTCAGCTCGGCGGCGACGTGGTCGTAGTGCCGGCGGATGGCCACCATGATCATGAAGATGGCGGCCATCATGGCGATCGAGATCCACGCCCCGGCCAGGAACTTGGTGACCACCACCAGGATCAGCACGAATCCGGTCATGCACAGGCCGAACCCGTTGATGGTGCGGGAGCGGATCATCCGGTGGCGTACCTGCGGGTCGCGTTCGGTACGCAGCAGCCGGTTCCAGTGCCGCAGCATGCCGGTCTGGGACAGCGTGAAGGAGACGAACACGCCGACGATGTAGAGCTGGATCAGGTGGGTCGGCTGGGCCTTGAAAGCGGCGATCAGGATGCCCGCGAAGATCGCCAGGAACAGGATGCCGTTGCTGAACGCCAGCCGGTCGCCGCGGGTGTGCAGCTGCCGGGGCAGGTAGCGGTCCTGGGCCAGGATCGAGGCGAGTACCGGGAAGCCGTTGAACGCGGTGTTCGCGGCCAGTACCAGGATCAGCGCCGTGGTCGCGATGACCAGGTAGAACATCGGCCGGAAGCTGCCGAACACGGTGTGCGCCAACTGCGGGATGACCGGCTGCTGGCTGTACCCGGCGGGCAGCTCGTGCGCCGCGTCGACGATCTGGACGTGGGTCAGCCGGGACAGCACGATGATCCCGATCAGCATGGTGATCGCCAACAGGCCCAGCATGAGCAGCGTGGTGGCGGCGTTCTTGCTCTTCGGCGGCCGGAACGCGGGTACCCCGTTGGAGATGGCCTCGACGCCGGTGAGCGCCGCACAGCCCGACGAGAACGTCTTCACCATCAGGAACGCGAAGGCCAGCCCCATCAAGGCTCTTCTCCGGCGGTACGTGCAGGTCGGCGCTGGGCGCGCGCAGGTCGTCGCCGATGATGTAGATCCGCATCAGCCCCCAGCCCACGGTGAGCAGCACCGCGGCCATGAAGGCGTAGGTCGGGATGGCGAAGGCGATGCCCGCCTCCTTGATGCCCCGCAGGTTCAGCGCGGCCAGCACGGCGATCAGGACGAGTGACACCTCCACCGGGTGGTCGCGCGCGAACCCCCAGGCCGAGCCGAGGTTCTGTACGCCCGAGGAGACCGACACGGCCACCGTGAGCACGTAGTCGACCATCAGCGCGCTGGCCACCGTCAGCCCGTACTTGGACCCCAGGTTGACGGTGGCGACCTCGTAGTCGCCACCGCCGGACGGGTATGCGTGCACGTTCTGCCGGTAGCTGGCGACCACGGTGAGCATGACCACCACCACGCCGAGTGCGATCCACGGCGAGTACGCGTAGAACGCGGCCCCGCCGACCGAGAGGGTCAGCAGGATCTCGTCCGGCGCGTACGCCACCGAGGAGAGCGCGTCGGAGGCGAAGACCGGCAGCGCGATGCGTTTGGGCAGCAGCGTGTGCGCCATCCGGTCGGAACGGAAGGGGCGCCCGATCAGCAGCCGCTTCACCAGTGAGGTGGGGTTTGCCACGAGTGGAAGCCTAGGGCCGGCACGCTCGGCGCGGAGTCCGGGGCGGCTGTCGCCAACCCTGCGGGCGAAGCCCGGATTTCGCATCGACGACCGACAGCCGGGTCATGCGCCCCCGGGCCGACTCCGGTGGGGGTACCGTGCGGCGCGCGTGGACCGCCCATGGCAGGCTGTCCGCAGGCTTCGGTAACTCGCAGGAGGCGACGCAGTGCATGTCGTGATCATGGGTTGTGGGCGGGTGGGCTCCACCCTCGCGCACGGCCTGGAGGGGCGCGGACACACGGTCGCGGTGATCGATTCGGATCCGGACGCCTTCCGTCGGCTGGGCGCGGGCTTCGCCGGGCTCACCGTCACCGGCGTCGGCTTCGACCGGACCGTGCTGGAGAACGCCGGGATCGAGCGCGCGGACGCCTTCGCCGCCGTCTCCAGCGGCGACAACTCCAACATCATCTCGGCCCGGCTGGCCCGTGAAACTTTCGGCGTCACCCGGGTGGTGGCCCGCATCTACGACCAGAAACGCGCCGAGGTCTACGAGCGACTGGGCATCCCCACCGTGGCCACCGTGCGCTGGACGGCCGACCGGATGATCCGGCACCTGATCCCCGAGGGGAACCTGGACGTCTGGCGCGACCCCACCGGCATCGTCTCGATCATGGAAGTACCGGTGCACGCCGGCTGGATCACCCGGACGGTACGCGCGCTGGAGGACGCGAGCGGTGCCCGGGTGGCCTACCTGATGCGTTTCGGCCTGGGCATCCTGCCCACCGCGTCGACCATCCTGCAGGACGGCGACCAGGTTTTCATGCTGGTCACCGATGAGATCGTCGAGCCGGTCACGAAGGTCACCGGGGGCGCGCCCGAGGGAGTGAGCTGACCATGCGGGTAGCCATCGCCGGAGCCGGCAACGTGGGCCGCTCGATCGCGAACGAACTGATCGACAACGGTCACCAGGTGATGCTGATCGAGAAGTCCCCGGACCGGGTCCGCCCCGAGCGGGTCGCCGCAGCCGAATGGGTGCTCGCCGACGCCTGCGAGGTGGCCAGCCTGCAGGAGGCCGAGTTGCACCGCTGCGACGTGGTGGTCGCGGCCACCGGCGACGACAAGGTCAACCTGGTGGTGTCGCTGCTGGCCAAGACCGAGTTCGCGGTCGCCCGGGTGGTGGCCCGGGTGAACCGGGCGGAGAACGAGTGGCTGTTCACCGAGCAGTGGGGCGTCGACGTCGCCGTGAGCAAGCCCCGGCTGATGGCCGCCCTGGTCGAGGAGGCGGTGACCGTGGGCGACCTGGTCCGGCTGATGACCTTCCGGCGCAGCGAGGCCAACCTGGTCGAGATCACCCTGCCGGAGAAGGCCCCGTACGTTGGCCGGGCGGTCCGCGACGTGCCGCTGCCCCGGGACGCGGCGCTGGTCGCGGTGCTGCGCGGCAAGCGGGTGTTGGTTCCGACGCCGGACGACCCGCTGGAGGCCGGCGACGAGCTGATCTTCGTGTGCACCACCGAGGTGGAGGACAGCGTGCGCGCCGTCATTCTGGGCGCGGACAGCGTGGAGAACACCCGCCGCGGCGGCGTGTGAGCGGCTGCCCACCGGCTCAGTCGGCGGTACCGGCGGCTCAGTCGGTGGTAGGGGCGACCGCGCCGTGCGGGTGGTTGCGCTTGACCACCCACACCGTCACGGCGATCAGCAGCAGATACGGCGGGTACCCGAGCGCCAGCCGGGCGATGCCCAGCGCGGTGCCCGGGTCGGTGTCCGAGGTGGCGTGGAAGATGGCCGCCTGCACGCCCGTCTTGGCCAGGTAGGTCAGCGCCCAGACCACGGTCAGCCAGTTGAAGGTGCGCACCATCGGCCGGTCGGTACGCCACGCGGTGCTGCCCTTGTCGGCCAGCAGCGACCACACCCAGCCCACCAGTGGTATCCGCAGCGCCACCGAGACCAGCATGGCCAGCCCGTACCCGAGGCTGAGCAGGATGCCGGGCAGGTAGAAGTTCTTCGCGCTGCCGGTCTTCCAGGCGATGACCGCGCCCAGCCCGATACCGAACAGCCCGTTCACCGCGTGCCGGATGGTCTCCTTGCGGGACAGCCGCCAGACCGCGATCGCCACGCCGGCGCCGGCCGCCACCAGGATCGCCGGCCGCAGTGACCAGATCAGGTTGACCACCACGAACACCAGTACCGGGATGCCCGACTCGACCAGGCCCCGGACTCCGCCGAGTTGGTCAGCGAGCTGCTCGCTGAAGCTGGGCAGCGGCTCCTCGGCCGCTTCGTCACTGACCTGCTCGGCAGCGTGCTCCGGGCTGACCTGCTCGGCAGCGTGCTCAAGCTCGGGCGCGAGGTCGGCGGTCAACGCGGCGGCAGTCCGGTGCGCGCCACCTTCATGCGCGCCGCCGTGGCCATGCTCGCCGTGGCCGTGCTCGCCGTGGGTGTGCTCGCCGTGGCCGTTCGGGCCTTCGCCGGACGGTGGGGTGTCGGTCGGCCAGTCGGCGTGTTCCTCGTCGGTGAACCGGTCGGCGCGTGGCTGCGCCGAGGTCACCGCGCTGGTCGACGGGGTCGGTTGCGGCCCCCGCGCGGGGCGCTGGTCGTCGGCGGTCATCGCTCCTCATTCAGCGCCTGAGCAGGCTGCCCAGGAATAGCTGCCGCGACTCAGTGCGGCATCTCCAGCTCATAGTAGGGGTTATAGATGACCTTGCGTCCGTCCCGGATCGCCACCCGGCCACGGACAGTCAGCTGGCGGCCGGGTTCGATGCCGGGAATCGCCCGCCGGCCCAGCCACACCAGGGTCACCACATCCGACCCGTCGAACAGGTCGGCTTCCAACGTCGGCAGATTCGTCCGGGGCGTGTAGACCACCGTGCGCAGCCGGCCACTGACGCTCACCAGATCGCCCCGGTTGACGTCGCAGGCAGGCATGCAGCCCGACCGCTCCGCGACCCGTTGCAGCTCCTCGGCGTCGAGCTCGGCCTCGCTGGCGGTCAACCGACGAAGAAATCTGCTGATCGAATTGCTTCGATCAACGGTCGCCATACTGGCCACTCTCCTCAGGTGCCGACCCCGGCCGGCCGCCGGTGCACTCGGGTAACCGTAAGGGTACGTCCGCAGGCCTATTCCCGGCATCGCCCACGGGTGGCGCACTTCACTGGGCCGGCAAATCCCCGCTGGTCAGGCCGGCTCAGTTGGCGTCGTCGCCCGCCTCGGCGGCCTGCTGCTGAGCCTGCTCAGCCAGCTCCCGCGGCAACCGCAGCGGCAGCGCGTCGCGTACCGGGAAGGCCTCCACGCCCCGGTCCACCACCAGGCCACGCAGCATCTGGTCGAGCAGCGTGGCCGCGTCCGGGTCGGTGGCTGCCGCGCCCTGGAAGACCGCGCGCACCATCCAGCGCGGGCCGTCGACGCCGACAAACCGGATGTCGGTCTGCCCCTGCGGGGTGGTCACCCGGGCCCGCAGCTCGGTGCCGTAGTCGCCGTCGACCTCGTGGGCCTTGCCGCCACTGGCGGTCAGCCCGGCGCTGATCTCCTCGCGGACCTCGTCCCAGATGCCTTCGGTGCGCGGCGCGGCGAAGGCGCCCACCTCCAGCGCGCTGGAGCTGGCCCCGTCGACCAGCAGCACCTGCTGGACCCGGCCCTCGTTGTCGGCGGCCACCCGGACCTCGACGCCGTCCACCGCCGGGATCTGCAGGCTGCCCAGGTCGATCCGCTTGACGTCGGCCGGAGCCTCGCTGATGTCGAACGGCCCGTGGTCGCGCACGGGCGCGCGGCGGGTGGCGCCCGCGCCTGCCGATCCCCGCCGGCTCGTGGTCGTCGTCGCGGCCGCGGCGGCGCGTGTCGACTTCGCGGCGCCGCCCTTGCCGGCGGTGCCGACCTTGCCTGCTGTGTCGGCCCTGCCGACCTTGCCTGCTGTGTCGGCCGGCGCCTTGCCGGCTGCGGCGGCCTGCTTCTTGGCCTGGTCGCCCTTGCGAGAGAAGATCACTGAGATACCCCTTCGTCTACGCCGACGCCGCGTGCCCGCCCGTTGACCCGTGTCCGGCAGCTCCCCGGATCGAATCCGGCAGCTCGTCGACCACGTGGAACACCGCGCGCTCCACCCGTTGTACGACCAGTTGTGCGATCCGGTCGCCACGGCTGATGGTGGCCGGCCGGTCAGGATCGTGGTTGATCAGGTTGACCAGGATCTCACCACGGTAACCGGCGTCGACCGTACCCGGTGCGTTGAGCACCGTCACCCCCAGCCGGGCGGCCAGTCCGGAGCGCGGGTGCACCAACCCGACGTACCCCTCGGGTAGCGCCAGCGAAACCCCGGTCGGCACCATCGCCCGACCACCGGACGGTGGGATCACCGTGTCCCGGGCGGCGTAGAGGTCCGCCCCCGCGTCGCCCGGGTGGGCGTACCCGGGCAGCGGCAGCTCCGGATCGAGCCGGCACAGCGGCACGGGTACGAAAGTCTCATTCACAGCGCCTCCCGGGGCTCTGGGGGGTCGGCCGCACGCCGGGGCGGTGGGCGGGCCGGGCAGCATCCTGGCATACCCTCATCCGGTGACCCAGCACCCGGGGAGCGCGTCGCCCGCCGATTCCACCCCGACCGCGGCAGCCGCTGCTGCGCAGTACCACGAGCGGCTGGTGGTTCCGTGGTGGCTCTGGCTGCTCGGCCTGGTCGTGGCCACCGTGCTGGCCGCCGAGGTCTACCTGGGCGCGCCCGACCAACCGGTCGCCGTGCCGTACCTGATCCTGCTGCCGGCCACCGTCGCCGTGCTCGGCTGGCTCAGCCGGATCCGGATCCGGGTGGCCGACGGGGAGCTGTTCGTCGACGACGCGCACCTGCCGGTACGCCACATCGCCGAGGTGGGTGTGCTGGACGCCGCCGCCAAGCGGGACGCGCTGGGCGTGCACGCCGACCCGCTGGCCTTCGTGATCCAGCGCCCGTGGGTCGGCCAGGCCGTCCTGGTGACCCTGGACGACCCCGCCGACCCGACGCCGTACTGGGTGATCAGCTCCCGCCGACCACGCCAACTTGCCGAGACGCTGCTCGCTGCGAAGTCCGCCGCGGACCGCGGCTGACCGGAGCTCGCCGGCGCCGCGGTCGCCCGGACAGCTTCCTCAGCGGCCGAGTTCGCGGCGCTTGACGGTGCGCAGGTCCTTGCGGATCTGGTCGCCCAGGGCGATGGTGGCCCGGCGGTTGAGGTAACTGGCCACCGCCGCTCCGGTGAGCATCGGTCCGTACGTGGTCAGGTTGCGCCCGAACCGGCGCAGCAGCCGGTCACGCAGCTCCTTGCGGGCGGCGGTGCCCAGCACCGCGGTCACTCCGACGCCGGGCAGCAGCGGGTTGACGCCGCGTCGCTGGGACCACGCCTGCAACAGCGCCACCGTGCGCTGACTGCGGTTGCCGGCCACCGGCGAGCCGTACAGCTCGTGCAGTTCACCGATCAGTTTGATCTCGATGGCCACCACGGCGACCGTTTCGGTGGCGAGCAGCACCGGCGCGGTCAACAGGGACGGCGTGGCCACCCACTCGATCGAGGCGACGCCGCCGCTGGCAGCGCCCACCGCCGCGGTGGTCCTGGCCGCGTTGCGCACCAGCCGCTCGGCCAGCTCGTCGTCGGTCAACCCGGGGAAGTGCCGGCGCAGGGTGTCACCTGAGCGGACCGGCAGGTGCGGCGCGACCGCGCTGACCGTGTCGGTCATCCACCGGACGGCCGCCTTCGGCCGGAACAGGTCGCTCACGCCACGGGCGCGTACCTCGGCGGCCAGCCGACCGAGCAGCCGACGCCGCTCGGACAGGGGCAGTTCCTCGTCCGCCAACGCCGCGATGGTCTCGGACATCTCCTCGGCGTTCTCTTCCAGCGCCGCCGCCGAGCGCGGCACCAGCTCGCCCGCCACGGCCGCCGAATCGTCCGGGCCGGCCGGATCCTCCGAATTCAGAACCGCCAGGGTGTCGGCGTCCGCGGTCGCCAGATCGTGCTCATCCACGTCTGCCAGCTTCTCCGCGACCTCGGCCACCAGGCTGTTCGCGTCCACGGTCGCCAGGTCGGCTTCGGTCGCCCGGTCGGGCGTGCCGTATCCGGCGCTGTCCGCGCCGTTGGGGCCGGACGCCGGCCGGGCCGGCTCGGCGGACCGGGCCCCGTCGCCCGGTCCGGCCAGCGGCTGCGTCGGCTGTCCAGCCGGGCCGGACGGTGGCGTCGGCGCCTGGCCGTCGGTTGGCTGCGCCTGACCCGCTCCGCTGCTCATCCGCCGTCTCCCCTCACCGGGTGGGCCCGCCCGGGGGCGCGCCACACCGCCGTCGGTCCGGTGCGCGGGTACCGTCCCCGCGCTCCCGTTGCGTTCGCGACGATCGTGCCACGGCTGCGCCCATCCGCACCTCGGCGAGGCCGGGCCCGGTGTCGGAGATCCGTCAGTAGCACTCCTGACAGATCAGTTCCCCGTTGCGTTCCACCGCCAACTGGCTGCGGTGATGCACAAGGAAGCAGCGCGAGCAGCGGAACTCGTCGGCCTGCATCGGCAGGACCCGGACGGTCAGCTCCTCGTCAGCGAGGTCAGCACCGGGCAGCTCGAAGCTCTCCGCCACCTCCGACTCGTCGATGTCGACGACGGCGGACTGCGCGTCGACGCGCCGGGCCTTCAGCTCTTCCAGGCTGTCCTCGCCGAGGTCAACCTCATCGCGACGCGGTGCGTCGTAGTCGGTGGCCATCGGATGTCACTCTCCCGTTTCAGTCTTGCGCCCGGCGTACGCCGGACTACGTCTCCCCATACCCCCACCTGCGCGGCGAGCTCATCGCACCGCTGCGCAAGCGCCCGGCTGTACCGGTTCGGCCACGCCTACCGGCGTACGGACCTTGCGATCGCGGGACCTTACCCCCTCCGCGCGTTGCTAGTACGCCCAAGCGCGCGAAGATGTTCCCACTGTGACTCAGGCGACACCAAGGTAGGGGTATCCCGCTCGCTCGGCCGGCCGGCACGCCGACCAGGAGATCAGATTCGCGACCCGGCTGGCGGACACACAGGCTAACCTCTGCCGAGACGAGAACAGTCCCGGATGCCGACCGGGACGCACAACAGCGGTCGACGGGGAGCCAGACGAGATGAGCCTTGCGAGGGTACGCGCACTGTCGATAGTCGGTGCGCTGGTCATCTGTGCCCTCGTGCTCGCCGTCATCGCAGTCACCAAAGACCGGCAGAGCAGCGCGAACTACAACCCCGACTGCCCGGCCGGCGCGATCAAGGTGACCACCCGTCCGCTGCCGGACGAGAAGAACATCAAGATCAACGTCTACAACGGCACCAAGCACCCCGGCCTGGCCACCGCCGTCGCCGACGAGCTGCGCAACCGCAAGTTCCAGGTAGGCGAGGTCAAGGACACCGACCCCTACGACAAGCTGGCCAAGCTGCACTACGGGCCCAAGGCGCTGGCCGCCGCCACCGTGGTGAACGCGTACTTCCTCGGCAACGCCGACGACGGCTCCGGTTTCGACTCGAAGGACACCACCGACGTGGTGGACATCGTCATCGGGGAGGGTTACAGGTCGCTCGGCACCGCCACGGACGTCCACCAGGCCATCGCGGACCTGGGCAACCCGTCGCCGCCTGCCGGCACCTGCGACGTTTCCCACGGCTGACGCCGGCCCGCGCGCTCGCCACGCCACGCCAGGAAATCACGCCCCGCCGGAAGCCCACCCGAAGCGGCGAAATGTCCGGCGTCCGGCCGGTGGCGCGGAAATTTCCATTCCAGCGTGCCGCCGGCCCGTCACGGCCCGCCGGCTGCGTCCAACTCGACCAGCAGGTCATGCAGCCACGGGTGGATCGCCGGGGGCGCGGCGAGCAGCATGTCCGGTCCGGGCGCCGCGCCGGCCAGCCCGGTGACCACCAGGCCGGCTTCGGTGGCGACCAGCCCGCCGGCCGCGTGGTCCCAGATGTTGAGCCCCTTCTCGTAGTACGCGTCCACCCGGCCCTCGGCCGCGAAGCACAGGTCCAGCGAAGCCGCCCCGAACCGGCGGATGTCCCGCACCACGGGCAGCACCCGGGTGAGCACCTGCGCCTGGTGGGCGCGGCGCGCCGTGTCGTACCCGAAGCCGGTGGCGAGCAGCGTCTGACCCAGTTCGGTCACGATTGAACAGGACAGCCGCCCGCCGTCCCGGTACGCCCCGCCGCCGCGCAGCGCCGTCCACTCCTCGCCGGTGGCCGCGTTGTGCACCACCCCGGCGACCACCTCCCCGTCCACCTCAGCGGCGAGCGAGACGGCGTACTGGGGCAGCCCGTAGAGGTAGTTCACGGTGCCGTCGATCGGATCCAGGATCCAGCGCACCCCGGTACCCGCGCCGGACCGCTCACCGGACTCCTCGCCGAGCACGCTGTCCCCCGGCCGGCGCTCATGCAGCGCAGCCAGCACGTACCGCTCGGTTGCCTGGTCCCCGGCGGTGACCACGTCGGTCCGGGTGCTCTTGGTGCTGACCTCCGTGATCGCCTCGGCCCGGACGGCGGCGGCCAACCGGGCCGCGCCCCGGGCCACTTCCACCGCGATGTCCAACAATTGCGGCGCCTGCACGCCCATCCGTACCCCGATTCACCTCGCGTCGGCCGGACCTGGCCACACCACCTGATCCGGCGCGGCGCCGCCCGCCGCCCGGGACCGCGCCGATGCATGCCATCTTCGCAAGCCGCCCATCCCGACCCGTAACCAGGCATCGGCCGGGGCCGTTTCCAGGGCCCCGTCGGATGGCGCGCGCCGTGCTACGCCTCGTAACCCGCGCGACGGCGCTACAATTCACGCTGCCTGGTCCCCGGCCCGCCGGACACGCTGGCCACCAGGCCAAGCTCCGACAAGCCAGACTCGCCGTCCACCGCGCATTCGCGCTACGTTGGCGGGAATGGCCGCGCTCACTCTCGCCTCCGGAAGGTCGTTCGTGACTGAAGCCCGCCAAGCCGCCGACGTGCGCACTCTGACAGACGCGCTCTTGGCGCACGCCGCCACCGCTGGTGGCCAGCTGACGTCCACCGAGGTCGCCCGCGCCGTCGCTGACGCCGACGTGACCGCGGCCCAGGCGAAAAAGTTGCTCAGGGCGCTGGCCGATGCCGGCGTCACGGTGGCCGTGGACGATTCGTCCGCCAGTCGCCGCAAGGTGGCCGCCGCCCGCTCGGCGACCCCGGCATCCCGGGCCGCCACCGCGAAGGCGGCCCCCACCACCACCACCACCCGGGCCACGCCCGACAAGGACGCTCCCGCGAAGCGGGGGCTGGCCGCCGTGCCGTCGGCTGAAGAGCCGCCGGCAGCCGCGCCGAAGCAGCCGGTCGCCGCCGACGAGCCGACCGCCGCCGCGAAGGCGGTCCGCAAGACCGCCCCCGCCAAGGCGACACCGGCGAAGGCCACACCAGCCAAGGCTGCCGCCGCGAAGGCAGCCCCGGCTGCCAAGGCGGCTGCGGGCACGGCCGCGAAGGCCGCTGCTCCGGTGAAGGGGGCGAAGGCGACCAAGGCCGCTGCCGGCCCGGCCGGCAAGGCGGTCGAGGGCGCCGCGGCGGTCGAGGGCGAGGTCGTCGACATCGAGCTGGACGCCGAGGCACTCGTCGCCGACCTGGAAGACGTGGTCGTCGTGGAGCCCGCGGAGGTCGTCGCGGTTGCCGAGGCCGACGCCGAGGCGTCCGCCACCGAGACCGACTTCGAGTGGGACGACGAGGAGTCCGAGGCCCTCAAGCAGGCCCGCCGGGACGCCGAGCTGACTGCCTCGGCCGACTCGGTCCGCGCCTACCTCAAGCAGATCGGCAAGGTTCCGCTGCTCAACGCCGAGCAGGAGGTGGAGCTGGCCAAGCGGATCGAGGCCGGGCTCTACGCCGGGGAGCGGCTGCGCGCCGCCGACGAGGGCGAGGAGAAGCTCGTCATCACCATGACGCGCGACCTCAACTGGATCTCCCGGGACGGCGAGCGGGCCAAGAACCACCTGCTGGAGGCGAACCTGCGGCTGGTGGTGTCGCTGGCCAAGCGCTACACCGGCCGGGGAATGGCGTTCCTGGACCTGATCCAGGAGGGCAACCTGGGCCTGATCCGCGCGGTCGAGAAGTTCGACTACACCAAGGGCTACAAGTTCTCCACCTATGCCACCTGGTGGATCCGCCAGGCCATCACCCGCGCCATGGCCGACCAGGCCCGCACCATCCGCATCCCGGTGCACATGGTCGAGGTGATCAACAAGCTCGGCCGGATCCAGCGCGAGCTGCTCCAGGATCTCGGGCGCGAGCCCACCCCGGAGGAGCTGGCCAAGGAGATGGACATCACCCCGGAAAAGGTGCTGGAGATCCAGCAGTACGCCCGGGAGCCCATCTCGCTCGACCAGACAATCGGTGACGAGGGCGACAGCCAGCTCGGTGACTTCATCGAGGACTCCGAGGCCGTGGTGGCCGTCGACGCGGTCTCCTTCTCGCTGCTGCAGGACCAGCTCCAGCAGGTGCTGCAGACGCTCTCCGAGCGGGAGGCCGGCGTGGTCCGGCTGCGCTTCGGGCTGACCGACGGCCAGCCCCGCACGCTGGACGAGATCGGCCAGGTCTACGGGGTGACCCGGGAGCGGATCCGGCAGATCGAGTCGAAGACCATGTCGAAGCTGCGTCACCCGTCGCGCTCGCAGGTGCTGCGCGACTACCTCGACTAAGCCACGCGGCGCTGTCGCAGCCGCCCCGGTCCGCGATATTGCGGCCGGGGTGGCTGGGTATCCGGCGGCGGAATCGGACAGGACTCAACGATTCGGGCATCTCCTGGGTATCGTCGCGACGATGTAACCAAGACGATATGGTGGCGCCGTCCTTGACTTGAGAACCTGGGTACCAGGCAAACTGTCGGTATCTCGTGTGACGCTGGTCCCCCAGGCGTAGAACGGGAAGTTCAACCCCCACCCGGGCGTTGGACGATGGCGTGAGTAGTAGCAGCTCAGGTAATGGATTTGCGTTCGTCGGTGACTATCAGGAGGAGAAGGCGATGACCCCAACCCTCATGCCCCCGCCGGAGACGGTGGTGGTCCCCGGCGCCGAGGAGCGGTGCGACCGCTGTCTGGCGGCCGGCAAGCTGCGTGTGATGATCGCCGGTGGCGGTCAGCTGGTGTTCTGCGGACACCACGCCAACAAGTACGCGGAGAGCCTCGTCAAAATCGCCGTTGATGTGGCGGTGGCTCCCGACTTCGATTGGCGGGGCAGCGAACTCCACGCCAACTGAGCTGGTGCGATAGAGCGAAAGGCGGGCGGCTCCCGGTGTGAGCCGCCCGCCTTCCTTCGCTCCGCCGCCCCTGAGAGGCCCGTACGCGGGCCGGCAGGGCCAGTCGGCTCACATGGTCTGGATAGTGGCGATCCGCTCTTCCAGCTGCTCGATAGTGGCCTGGGCACTGGGCGGGCCGCCGCAGAGCCGGCGCAGCTCCGCGTGGATCTTGCCGTGCGGTAGGCCGCTGCGGTGGTGGTGCGCCCCGACCAGGTCGTTGAGCTGGCGGCGCAGCAGTACCCGACGCTCGGCGGCACTGCGCGGCGCCGGGATCGACACAGTGGGCTCGTCCTTCGCCCGCGCGGCCCGGCTACGCCGCTCGGCGGCCACCTGCTCGGACTGGCGCCGGTGCAGCAGGGTGGCCACCTGCTCGGCGGTGAGCAGCCCCGGAATCCCCAGGTACTCCTCCTCCTCCGAGGAGCCGGACTGCACCGGGGTGCCGAACGACGCGCCGTCGAAGATCACCTGATCCAGCTCGGCGGTGGCGGAGAGCGCCTCGAACCGCTTCTCCAGCTCCCCGCTCGCCTGCTCGGTACGCGCCGCCCGGTCCAGCAGCGAGTCGTCCAGCCCGTCCTCGGACTTCGGTACCCCGAGCACGTGGTTGCGCTGTACCTCCATCTCGCTGGCCAACTCCAGCAGGTGCGCGACGCTGGGCAGGAAGACCGAGGCGGTCTCACCCGGCCGGCGGGCCCGCACGAACCGGCCGATCGCCTGGGCGAAGAACAGCGGTGTGGACGCACTGGTCGCGTACACCCCGACGGCCAGCCGGGGGATGTCCACCCCCTCCGACACCATCCGCACCGCCACCAGCCAGCGCTGGTCGGAGTCGGCGAAGGCGCCGATCCGGCCGGAGGCGCCGGCGTCGTCGGAGAGCACCAGCACGGCGGGCTGGCCGGTGATGACGTGCAGCAGCTTCGCGTACGCCCGGGCGGACTGCTGGTCCGAGGCGATCACCAGGCCGCCGGCATCGGTCATCCCGTGGCTGCGCAGCACCGACAGCCGGGCGTCGGCGGCCCGCAGCACCTGCGGCATCCAGTCGCCGCCCGGGTCCAGCGCGGTCCGCCAGGCCTGGGCCACCAGGTCGTTGGTCATCGGCTCGCCGAGCCGGGCGGCCAGCTCCTCCCCGGCGCTGGTGCGCCACCGGGTCTCCCCCGAGTAGGCCAGGAAGATCACCGGGCGGACGACGCCGTCGGCCAGCGCGTCGGCGTAGCCGTAGCTGGAGTCGGAGTGCGAGCGCTGCACGCCGTCCGAGCCGCGCTCGTAGCGCACGAACGGGATCGGGTTCTCGTCGGAGCGGAACGGTGTGCCGGTCAGCATCAGCCGCCGTACGGCCGGTTCGAAGGCGCTCTTCACGCCGTCGCCCCAGGACCGCGAGTCGCCCGCGTGGTGGATCTCGTCGAGGATCACCAGGGTGCGCCGGGCGAGGGTACGCCGGAAGTGCACCGCGGGCGCCGCGCCGACCTGGGCGTAGGTGACCACCGCGCCGTGGAAGTCGGCGGCCGAGTGCAGGTCGGCGTTGCGGAACGCCGGGTCCAGTTCGATGCCCACGGCCGCCGCCGCCCGGGACCACTGGGTCTTCAGATGCTCGGTCGGGGTCACCACGGTGACCGCCTCGATGGTCCGGTCGACCAGCAGTTCGGCGGCGATCCGCAGGGCAAACGTGGTCTTGCCGGCGCCCGGCGTGGCAACCGCAAGGTAGTCGTCCGCCCGACGACGCAGGTAGCCGACCATCGCCTTGCGCTGCCAGGAACGCAACGCCGGAAAGCGGTCCAGGTCCGGCAACGGCGGCACGCGTTTTCCCCTCCCCCGGTACCCGAACCCACGACAACGCCGGCAGCCCCGGTTGACCCGGCGTAACGCGCGGCACAGAAAGGCCCCCGCGCCACACCGGCCGCGAAGGCACCGTCAGTCTACCTGCCGGTCCCGCCGTTGCCCGGCGGGACATCCCGTGCCACCGGCGCCTCCCACCGGTTACGCACCGCGAGCACCCGGATCACGAAGATCAGCGCAGCGGTCAGCCCGATCAGCACCCCCCGGGTCAGGTGCAGGTGTACGAAAAGCACCACCAGCCCCGCGCCGAACAACGACAGAACGGCGTAGACCTCCCGGCGCAGCACGTACGGGATCTCCCCGGTGAGCAGGTCCCGGCCGAGGCCGCCGCCGATCGCCGAGATCATTCCGATGACGCACGCGCCGACCGCCGGGACGTTGGCATCCAGCGCCTTGAGAGTTCCGGTGACTGTGAACAGGCCGAGCCCGGCCGCGTCCAGCAGCAGCGCCGTACGGCGCAGCCGGTTGTAGTGCGGGTGCAGCCAGAACAGCAGCAGCGCCGCGCAGATGGCGACCAGCAGGTACGGCCAGTGCGTGAAAGCAAACGGCGGTACCGCGCCGATCAGCAGGTCACGGACGACCCCGCCACCGAGGGCGGCGACGACTCCGACGAACGCGACCCCGAAGACGTCCAGCCGCTTGACCACGGCCGCCGACGCTCCGGAGGCGGCGAACGCCGCGATGCCGGTCAGTTCGGCGACGAACAGGGCAGGGTTGCCCACCGGGTGCCGGTCGGCTCAGTCGTGCATCGCGTCCGACTCGTAGATTTCCTTGCAGGTGGGGCAGACCGGGAAGCGCTTGGGGTCGCGGGAGGGTACCCAGACCTTGCCGCAGAGCGCCTTGATCGGCGTACCTTCGATCATCGCCTGCATGATCTTTTCTTTGGGCGCGTAGTGGCTGAACTTCTCGTGGTCGCCCGCGTCGTAGCGGTAGTCGGTGTCGGTGCGCTCCTCGACGGCGGTGTTGCCGCCGGTCTGCGGAACTACGGGAGCGTCAGGCAGCGCAGGTGTGGTCACCGGTCCAGTCTGCCAAACCCGGCAGCCAACCGCCCACCCGATCCCGCGTGAGCCCCCTACGCGCTGGTCAGGGCAGCGCTCGTCGGCTGGGATTCGGTCGGCGGCCCGGTACCGTCCGTCGCCGTCTCGCGGTGTCCGGTCGGGGCGCCCGTGCTGCGGGTACGCCACAGCCAGCCGGCGAGCACGACGAAGGCCGCCAGCATGGTGATCGTGTAGAGGTCGTGCAGCAGGAAGCCGGGCAGCCCGTGGGCGATCCAGTCGTCCTTACGCCAGACCGCGCCGAGCGGCACCAGCGGCGCCACCTCGGGCTGCGAGTAGGGCCAGGCGATGAAGACCACCGTGAGCGCCAGCGCGCCGGTCTGGGCGAGCAGTTGCCAGCGACCGGTCAGACCGCTCGCACCCAGCCACACGAAGATCAGCAGCGGGAGCACCCACACCCAGTGGTGCGTCCAGGCGATCGGCGAGACCAGCACCCCGGTGAACGCCACCACCAGCATCCCCAGCAGCTCCTGCCCCCGACGCTGGATCAGCACGGCGAGCGCCAGGCCGGCCAGCAGCATCGGAATGGCCAGCAGCAGCCACAGCCAGTCGCCGTCGCCGGGCAGCGCTCGCGCGGCCAAGCCGTGCAGCGACTGGTTGCCGAAGTAGTCGACCTCGGCGACCGAGGCCACCCGGCGCGAGTCGAGGAACGCGCCGCCCCAGTACTTCGCCGAGTCTTCCGGCAGCGCGACGAACCCGATCAGCACGGTCAGCGCGAACACGCCGGCGCTCACCGCCGCCGCCCGCAGCCGCCCGGTGAGCACCAGGTAGACGATGAAGAGCCCAGGTACCAGCTTCATGCCGGCCGCCAGCCCGATCGCCAGCCCCTTGAACCGGCTGCGGTCGGGCAGCGCCAGGTCGGCCACCACGAGCAGCATCAGCAGCGCGTTGATCTGGCCGAGGTTGATGTTGGCCAGCATCGGCTCCAACCACACCGCGCCGGCCGCGGCGAACGCGCTCAGCCCGACCCGGCCCCGGCTGCGGGCCACCCCGGCCATCCCGAACACCAGCCAGGCGGTCACCGCCAGGCAGCCGGTGCTCAGCATGGTCATCACGGCGAGGCCGTCGCGCCACCCCAGCAGGCTCAGCGCGGCGTTCGGGAAGAGCGTGATCGGCGGGTACGTGTAGGGCAGGTGCAGATTCGTCCAGCCCAGCTCGTAGACGTGCCGGCCGTGCCGCATCGCTTCGCCGCCGCCCTGGTAGACCCGCAGGTCCAGGCCGCCCCACAGAATGCTCCAGTAACGGTGCAGCTCCATCGCGTAGATCAGCAGGCTGACCACCAGCGCGCCGAGGCCCGGGATCAGCCAGGCGTCGGGGACCACCCTGGGCGCACCCGCCGGGCGTACCGGCCGGAGCGGGGCAGCGAAGAGCCGGACGCCGGGCATTCAGGGCCTTCCGGGTACGGGATCGGACACAGCGGCGAGTTGGCCGCGAAGCTCCAGGATGGCTGCGCCGCGAAGCTCCAGGATGGCTGCAAAGTTATCAGGACGGCCGCTTCGGGCAAGGCAGGGATGCCGGGATTCGCCCGCTCGTGGCCGGGTAGCGTGACCTGGGTGACGCAGTCTTCGCAGCCGGTGCCCGTGATCCGGTACGGCCCGGCGGTCCGCGACGCGCTGGCAGCCGGGGCACCGGTGGTGGCGCTGGAGAGCACGATCGTCTCGCACGGTCTGCCCCGCCCCCGCAACCTGGAGGTGGCCCGGCAGATCGAGCAGACGGTCCGCGAACGTGGCGCGTGCCCGGCCACCATCGGCATGATCGCCGGGGAGCTGGTGGTCGGCCTGGACGACGCGGAGCTGACCCGGCTGGCCGTCGGGGAGTCGGTGGTGAAGCTGTCCGCGCGCGATCTCGCCGTGGCGGCTGCCTGCGGGGTGGACGGGGCCACGACGGTCGCCGCCACCAGCGCGGTCGCGGCGGCGGCCGGCATCGCCGTGTTCGCCACCGGCGGGCTGGGCGGGGTGCACCGGGAGGCGGCCACCACCTTCGACGAGTCGGCCGACCTGGTCACCCTGGCCGGTACCCCGATCACCGTGGTCTGCGCCGGGGTGAAGTCGATCCTGGACGTCGGGGCGACCCTGGAGCGGCTGGAGACGCTGGGGGTGGCCGTGGTCGGCTACCGCACGCACCGCTTCCCCGGGTTCTTCATCAGCGACAGCGGCTTCCAGCTGGACTGGTCGGTGCAGTCGGCGGCGCAGGTGGCCCGGGTGATCCGGGCCCAGCGGGCGCAGCGGGTGCACGGCGGCGCGCTGCTGGTCGCCAACCCGCTGCCGGCCGACGAGCAGCTCGACCCGGCGCTGCACGACCGCACCCTGTTCGAGGGGCTGGCCGCGCTGGAGCGGGAGGGGATCACCGGCAAGGCGGTCACCCCGTTCCTGCTGGCCCACTTCCACACGGCGACGCACGGCGCGAGCCTCGACGTGAACGTGCGGATCATCCTGCGCAACGCGGCGCTCGCCGCCGACATCGCCGCCGCCCTGGCTGCCGGCGACTCCGCAGCCTCCCCGCCCGGCCCCGCGACGCCGGTGGCTGTCCCGTGACCGTGCCGGTGGTCGCCCCGTGACTGTTCTCGTGGTGGGGGATGTGGTCACTGACATCCTGGCCGTGCACCCGGAGGATCTGGTGCCCGGCTCGGACACGCCGGCCCGGGTGTACCAGACCGGTGGCGGGTCGGCCGCGAACACCGCGTGCTGGCTGGCCAGCCTGGGTGGGCCGGTGACCCTGATCGCAGCGGTGGGCGACGATCAGGCCGGTGCCGACCGGCTGGCGGAGCTGTCGGCGGCCGGGGTGGGTACCGCCGTGCGCCGGGTGGCCGGGGCGCGTACCGGCAGCGTTGTGGTGCTCTCGCACGGTGCCGAGCGGACCATGCTCTGTGACCGGGGTGCGAACGCCCGGCTGTCCACAGTGGACGTGTCGGCGGCGCTGGCCACCGTGCCCGACGCACGGCACCTGCACCTGTCCGGGTACACCCTGTTCGACGCCGACAGCCGAGACGCCGGCCGGTACGCGCTGCGTGAGGCGATCGGGCGTGGGCTGGGCACCAGCGTCGACGCCGCCTCGGCCGGGCCGCTCACCCGGGTCGGCGCGACCGCCTTCCTGTCCTGGGTTCAGGGCGCCGACCTGCTGCTGGCCAACCTCGCCGAGGCGCGGGCGTTGACCGGGCACGACGGCCCGCCGGAACTGCTCGCCCAGACGCTGACCGGGCCGTTCCCGCAGGTCGTGGTAAAGCTCGCCGAGCAGGGCGCGATCTGGGTGTCCCGGGGCGGCGGCCCGGTCCGGGTGACCGCGCAGCCAGCCGCGCTGGTGGACCCGACCGGGGCCGGCGACGCCTTCGCGGCCGGCCTGCTGTCCGCCTGGATCGACGGCGCGCAGCCGCTGGACGCGCTGCACGCCGGTACCCGCCTGGGCTCCCGCGCGGTGGCCGTCACCGGCGGCCGCCCGCCTCTGCGCTGATCCGCGCCGCGGGCTGGTCCTGTCCCGGGCTCGTTCCGCCGCGGGCTCAGTCCTCGTGTTCGATGACCTTGTGTTCGTGCTCGGCCTCGGTGACGGCACGCGGCGACGGCGGCTCGACCGGCGCCGCCGGGTCGCCACGGTGCAGCTTGTTGGCGAGCCGGTACTTCGCCTTGGCCGGCCGCTCGTTCGCCAGGATCACCGCCAGCCACGGCAGGATCAGCATGCCGATCAGCAGCAGCGGCAGCCAGATCGCCAGGTAGGGGGCGTGCACGCTGACCAGGATGGCCGCCGCCACCAGACAGAGCGCACGAATGCCCATCATGACGACGTACCGGATTTCCCGGGACATCAGTTGCTTGTCCTGGCTGTACTCGGCGTCGGTGATAACCGGCGGACTCTTACGTCGCACGCCTCCATGCTCCCACCCGACGATCGACCGCCGCACACGCCCGGGTACCGGCTACGGACGGCCCCACGCCGCCCTCCGCCGACACCTGGCGCTGCAGCGCAAGGCGGTAGCCACGCCCTAGCTGGCGGCGTTGCCCTTGGCGGCTGCCTTCATCTGCTGCTTGAACGCGCGCACCTTGGCCAGCGAGCCGTCGTCGGTGATGTCGGCGACCGAGCGGTACGAGCCTTCCTCGCCGTACGCCCCGGTCGCCTCCCGCCAGCCGGTCGGGGCGATGTCGAACTGCTTGGCCAGCAGCGCCACGAAGATCTGTGACTTCTGCTTGCCGAAGCCGGGCAGCTCACCGACCCGGCGCACCAGCTCCTTGCCGTCGGCCACGCCGGTCCACAGGGCTGCCGCGTCGCCGTCGTAGCGCTGGACGAGCACCTGGCACAGCTCCTGGGCGCGTTTGGCGTTGGCGGCCGGGAAGCGGTGCAGGGCGGGCGGCTTGGCGAAGATCGCGGTGAGCGCCTCGGGGTCGTACCCGGCAAGCTCCCGAGCGTCGAGGTCGCGTCCCAGCCGCTCGCGCAGCACGTACGGCGAGGAGAACGCCTTCTCCATCGGGATCTGCTGGTCCAGCATCATGCCCAGTAGCAGCGCCAGCGGGCTGGTCCGCAGCAACTCGCTGGCGGCGGGTTCGATCGGCAGGGTCAGCGGCATGTGTCCTCCCGGTGCGTCGTCGCGCCCAATCATCCTCCCCGACGGTGGTGTGGGAAGCGTCACCGGGCCAGGTGTACGGAACGGTTTCGTTCCGGAAGGTCGACCGGGTAGCGTGCGTGTACGGAACGGTTTCGTATCGTATCGAGAGGGGGTAGCCGTGACGGACGTCGACACGCCAACGGCCACCACCGGCGACGCGCCGGCCCGCTCGGGACGGCACGACGTGATCTGCTCAGCCGTATTCGAGCTGCTCAGCGAGGTCGGGTACGACCGGATGTCGATGGACGCCGTCGCCGCCCGGGCCCGTTCCAGCAAGGCGACGATCTACCGCGCCTGGCCCACGAAGCCGGACATGGTGATCGACGCCGTGATCCACCACTTCGGTGACACGCCACAGGCCCCGGACACCGGATCGCTGCGCGGCGACCTGTTGTCGATCATGACGGGCGCCTGCCAGTTCGCCAGCAGCGCCGACGGCGCGGTACTGGCCGGCCTGATGAGTGCGTCAACTCACCATCCAGAGTTGTCGAAGACGCTGCACCGCTGCGTCTACGAGATGAAGAACGCGATCCACGTGGCCATCATCGAACACGCGAAGGCGCGTGGCGAGGTGGCCGAGGGGGTCGGCCCGGAGCTGCTGCACGAGGTACTCCACGCCCTGGTACTGACCCGCAAGCTCTGGGACTGCGAACCGTTCGACGACGAATATGTCGTACACGTCGTCGATGATGTGCTGATTCCGGTGCTCTGCCACGGGGCCGTCCACAACGCCAGCAACGGCGCTGGTGTGGGGTGACCCGACGTTAAATCCGCTGGACCCGGCGGAGCACCACCGACCAGGATGATCCCGGCGATACGGATCATCACGGCACAGAAACACCACAGTCGACCACACGCCAGTCGTGTGGTGGGTGGCGTGCGCCCTACCGGCGGCGCGACCCCGCACAACCCCGCTAACCGCGGTCGCTCCGGGTGGGGCGCGAACGCAGTGACAGCGGACAGCAGTACGGCTGGCCGACCCGGTCCGCCCGCAGGGAACCGAACGACAGCGCAGACGACACAGACAAAGACGTTGGGGGACAACGTGTCGAACGACTTGGACACAAAGAACAACACCGCGGCGTCAGCCGCCCGGGCCGGCGGACCGCCCACGGCCGCCGAGCCACCAGACCCGAAGAGATGGTGGGCACTCGCGGTCATCGCGTTCGCCCAGTTGATAGTCGTGCTCGACGCGACGGTGGTGAACATCGCCATGCCGTCGGCGCAGAAGGCACTGGACATCACCGACGCCAACCGGCAGTGGATCGTCACCGCGTACACGCTGACCTTCGGCGGGCTGCTGCTGTTCGGCGGCCGGATCGCCGACTACTTCGGGCGTAAGCGGACCTTCCTGATCGGCCTGATCGGCTTCGCGGCGGCCTCGGCGCTGGGCGGCGCGGCCGTCAACGCCGGCACGCTGTTCGCCGCGCGGGGTCTGCAGGGGGCGTTCGGCGCGCTGCTCGCGCCGGCCGCACTGTCCTTGCTGACGGTCACCTTCCACGACGCGAAGGAGCGGGCCCGGGCGTTCGGCGTCTTCGGCGCCATCTCCGGTGGCGGTGCGGCGATCGGTCTGATCGCCGGCGGCCTGCTCACCGAGTACGCCAACTGGCGCTGGTGCCTGCTGGTGAACGTCCCGGTCGCGTTGCTCGCGTTCGCCGCGGCGGTGCCGGTGGTGCGGGAGAGCAAGGCGCACGGCAACACCCGCTACGACATCCCGGGCGCCGTCCTGGCCACCGGTGGACTGAGCGCGCTGGTCTACGGCTTCACCAAAGCCGCCAGCGAGAACGACCACTGGAAGGCTCCGGTGACCCTGGTCTGGCTGGGGATCGCGGCTGTCCTGCTGGTCGCCTTCGTCTGGTGGGAGACCGTCACCGAGCACCCGCTGCTGCCGATGCGGGTGGTGCTGGACCGCAACCGGGGCACCGCGTACTTCGTGTCCATCATGGTGGGCGCCGGCCTGCTCGGGATGTTCCTGTTCATGACCTACTACCTGCAGCAGACCATGCACTACTCGCCGATCAAGACCGGCGTGGCGTACCTGCCGTTCTCCGGCGGCATCGTGATCGGGGCGACTGTCGCAGCGCAACTGCTGCCCAAGGTCGGACCCCGGGTACTGCTGACGGTCGGTGGCCTGCTGGCGACCGGCGCGATGATCTGGCTGACCCAGTTGTCGCTCGACTCGAACTACGTCGTGGACATCCTGCCCGCGTTCATCGCGATGAGCATCGGCCTGGGGCTCACCTTCGTGCCGATGTCGAGCACCGCACTGTCCGGCGTTGGTCAGCACGACGCCGGCGTCGCAAGTGCCATGGTCAACACCACCCAACAGGTGGGTGGCTCTTTGGGGACGGCCCTGTTGAACACCATCTTCACCACCACCGTCGCCAGCTTCCTCGCTGTCCACGGTGCGGACGAGCTGACGAAGGCCCACGCGGCCATCCACGGGTACAACGTCGCGTTCACCGTGAGCGCGATCCTGCTGGCCGCCGGGGCCGTGGCCGCCTTCCTGTTCATCCGTAAGCCGGTCGAGATCCAGCCGGCCGCCGACGGCGAGCAGGTCGACGCGCTGCCGATCCCGGTCGCCGTGCACTAGTCGGCACCACCCACCGACCCTCCCCCGGTGGCCTGAACGGGCCGGTCCGGCGCGCCACAAGCGCCCGGACCGGCCCGTTCGCGTTCCCGGGTTTCCGCTGTCCACGTTCCGGGTTGCGGCGGGATCGAAGGGGCGCGCCCGGCGCACGGGCGGGATCGGCAAGGATGTGGGGGTGATCGAGGAACGCTCCGCGCACCAGCCGCTACTCGACCCGGCCGGCATCGAGGACCTGCGGTCCGCGCTGATCGGGGCCAAGTACACCAGCACCGGGATCGCCGACCGGATCGGCCCGGACGCCACCGCCGCCATGCGCCGCAACGACTTCCGGGCCGCGCTGCGGGCAACCGTCGACGGCGACCCGCTGGCCACCATCATCCGGCTGTTCGTCTGCGGGCAGACCGAGCCGGCCGCCGCGGTGGGCGCGGCGCTGCCGCTGCCCGCGCTGCTGCACGCCGGCCTGCTCGAAGAGCACGACACGGGGGTACGGGCAGCCGTCGACCTGGAGCCCTACGGCGAGAACTGGTGGGTACTTGCCGACCTGGCCGCCGGCACCCGACCGGGACCACTCCCCGCCGACCACGTGCTCGGCATCGGCGGCGCGTCCACCACGCTGGCCGGCGCGACCATCCGCCGCCCGGTGGCCAGCGCGCTGGACGTGGGTACCGGCTGCGGGGTGCAGGCCCTGCACCTGTCCACCCACGCCGGCACGGTGACCGCCACCGACCTGTCCGACCGGGCGCTGCGCTTCGCCGCCACCACCGCCGCGCTGTGCGGACTCGACTGGGAACTGCTCGCCGGCGACATGCTGGCCCCGGTCGCCGGCCGCCGCTTCGACCTGGTGGTGAGCAACCCGCCGTTCGTCGTCGGCCCGGGGCTCGCCACGCACACCTACCGCGACTCCGGCCGCCCCGGCGACGCCGTCTGCGCCGAGCTGGCCGGCGCCGCTGCGGGACTACTCAACCCCGGCGGCACCATGCAGTACCTGGCGAACTGGGTACACGTGCGGGGCGAGGACTGGGCCGAGCGGGTGGCCGGCTGGTTCGCCGGTACCGGCCTGTCCGCGTGGGTGATCCAACGCGAGGTCACCGACCCGGTGGCGTACGTCAACCTGTGGCTGGCCGACGCCTCCGAGCGGCGTGACCCGGCCCGCGCGGCGGCCTGGCTGGACTGGTTCGACGAGCACCGGATCGAGGCCGTCGGCTTCGGCATCGTCAGCCTGCGCGCGGACGGCGCGACCGACCCGGCCGTCCACGTCGCAGCATCGGGCGACCTCGCAGAGACCGGCGGCGCGCCGGGCGTGCTCGTGGAGGATCTGCGGCAGACCCTGGACGCGCCGCTCGGCCGGCACGTCGCCGCCTGGTTCGACCGGCAGGACTGGCTACGCGCGCATCCCGGCGCCGACCTGCTGGCCCAGCGGCTGCGCACCGCCGACGGGCTGCGCTTGCGTCAGGACGCCACTATCGGTGCGGACGGCTGGGCGGTGGACCACCAGTACCTCGCCCTGCCGTCCGGTATGCGCCACACCGAGGAGGTGGATCCGCTGGTACTCGCGTTGGTGAGCGGCTGCGACGGCAGCGTGGCGCTGGCCGACCAGCTGACCGTGCTGGCCGCCGCCCACGAGGTGGCCGAGGAGGTCCTCCGCGAGGTGGCGGTACCTCTGGTGGCGCACCTGGTGGAGCGGGGATTCGTGCTCCCGGCCGGATAGAGCCGACATATCGGGAGTACCCACTCCCCTTTTCGTGCCACGGTGTGTCCCGCCTTACTTCGACTTCACGCCCCGTGGGTCACTCTCATTCCCGTAAGCAACACGGACCATAACGGGGACGGGAGGGCGAGTGACCATGGCAGCGCCAGTCACCGCGCAGGGCAGGGACATCCACTCCATCGGGGCGGTCGACATCGAAGTCGACGAGACCGTGGACCTGGACGTGGAGACCGACAGCCGGGGCGTCTCGGCCGATCTGGTCCGGGCCTACCTCAACGGAATCGGCCGCACGAAGCTTCTCACCGCCGCCGAGGAGGTCGAGCTGTCCCGTCGGGTCGAAGCCGGCCTGTACGCCGACGAGGTGCTCGCCACCCGCAAGATCACCGACGCGGAACTGCGCGCCGACCTGGGCACCATCCAGCGCGAGGGGCGGGCCGCCAAGGACCGTCTGCTGGAGGCGAACCTGCGGCTGGTGGTCAGCATCGCCAAGCGCTACACCGGCCGGGGGATGGCGTTCCTGGACCTCATCCAGGAGGGCAACCTGGGCCTGATCCGCGCGGTCGAGAAGTTCGACTACACCAAGGGCTACAAGTTCTCCACCTACGCCACCTGGTGGATCCGCCAGGCCATCACCCGCGCCATGGCCGACCAGGCCCGCACCATCCGCATCCCGGTCCACATGGTGGAGCAGGTCAACCGGATGGTCCGCAGCCGCCGCGAGCTGTCCATCGTGCTCGGCCGGGAGCCCTCGGTCGCCGAGGTCGCCGTGGCCATGGAGTTGCAGGAGTACCAGGTCCTCGAACTGATCTCCTACGACCGTGAGCCGGTCAGCCTGGATCAGACCGTCGGCGAAGACGGCGAGAGCGCACTCGGCGACTTCGTCGCCCGGGTCGACCCGCGGGAGGCACCCGACGAGTCGGTCACCAACGGCATGCTCCGCAGCGAGGTCGAGATCGTGCTGGCCACCCTCTCGCAGCGGGAGCAGGCCGTGATCCGGCTGCGCTTCGGCCTGGACGACGGCCGCCAGCGCACTCTCGACGAGGTGGGCCGCGAGTTCGGTCTGTCCCGCGAGCGCATCCGCCAGATCGAGAAGATCACCCTCCTGAAGCTGCGCCACCCTTCCCGCGCCGACCGCCTGCAGGCCTACTCGTCCTGACCGCACTCCGAAGCCGCCCCACACCACTGCGGGGCGGCTTCGCCGTTCCCGGACCGATTTCCACCGCTACCCTCGACAGGGTGATCCGTCGTCTTGCCAGGGCAGTGCCGGCGCCGGCCGGGAAGCCGGTGCGGGCGGGGGCTGGCGAGACCCGGGCCTGGTCGCGGGAGATCGCGCAGGATCCGTCGCTGTGGTCGGCGGAGCAGGCCGACGAGGTGGTACGGCGGTACGCGCAGCTCGCTCCCGAGTGGAATGACGAGCGCGGCGGGTACCGGCCGGTGCCACTGGCCGACGCGCTGTCCCGGGGTGGCCCCTGGCCGGCCGGCCTGTGCCTGGAGGTGGGCTCCGGCACCGGCCTGCTCACCCCGCTGCTGGCCCGGCGCTTCGCCACCGTGCTCTGCGCCGATCTGAGCTGGGACATGCTGATCCGCTCGGTGGCACCGCACCGGGTACGGGCCGACGCCGCCCGGCTCCCGGTCGCCGACGGGCGGGCTGCCGCCGTGGTGCTCGCCGACGTCCCGCTGTTCGCGGACGAAATGGTCCGGGTACTCGCGCCGGGCGGCGTGGTGTTGTGGAGCAACGCGCTGGGTACCGACGCCCCGCACCACGTACCGGTGGAAGTGGTGCTGACCGCCCTCGCGCGCGCCGCCGGCACACCGTGGACAGCGGTCACCGCCGACGCCGGCTGGGGACTCTGGGCGGTGCTGCGCGGCGCGGTCAGCTGAAGGAGAATGGCTGGCCGGTGGCCTCCATCACCGACATCCACAGGTCGCCGTCGGGGGCCACCTGGTTGCGGCTGCTGATCGCCAGGGTCATCGGGATGTGCACGAAGCGGCCGCGCCAGCGGCCGACCACCATGCCGGTACGGCCGGCCATCGCGGCGTGCACCGCGCTGTGCGCGAGCCGGATGCAGTAGACCGAGTCGTACGGGTTCGCCGGCACCGAGCGGATCGCATACGACGGGTCGATGTACTTCAGGTTGCATTCGAGGTCGTGGGCTGCGAAGTGCTCGGAGATCCGGCCGCGCAGGTAGATGCCGAAGTCGCCGAGGCGCTGGTTGCCGGAGGCGTCCAGCCGGCGCGGCTGCTCGCGCAGGTACTCCTGGCCGGCGCCCTCGGCCACCACCACCACCGCGTGCCGCTCGGCCACCACCCGGCGACGCAGGTGCTCCAGGAAGCCGTCCAGCTCGAACGGCACCTCGGGGATGAGCACGTAGTCGGCGTCGTTGTTGGCCAGTGCGGCGTAGCAGGCGATGAAGCCGGAGTGCCGGCCCATCAACTGCACCAGCCCCACCCCGCCGGGTACCGAGTTCGCCTCCACCTGGGCCGCCCGGATCGCCTCGGTGGCCTTGGCGAACGCGGTCTGGAAGCCGAAACTCTGGTCGATGTAGGGGATGTCGTTGTCGATCGTCTTGGGTACCCCGACGACCGCGATCCGCCGGTCCCGTTCGGCGATCACCTCGGCGATGCGCAGCGCGCCGCGCATGGTGCCGTCGCCGCCGATGACGAACAGGATGTTCACCCCGAGCTGCTCCAGGCAGTCGACGATCTCGTCGGGGTCCTGGTTGCCCCGGGACGTGCCGAGGATGGTGCCGCCGTATTCGTTGATGCCGGACACCGCGGCCGGGGTCAGGTCGATGGTGGCGTGGCCGTACTTGGTGATCAGGCCCTGGTAGCCGTTGCGGAAGCCGTAGATGCGGGTGACCCCGTAGTGCTGGGTCAACTCCAGCACCAGGGCGCGGATCACGTCGTTGAGCCCGGGACACAGGCCGCCGCAGGTGACGATGCCGACCCGGGTCTTGGACGGGTCGAAGAAGATCCGGCTACGCGGCCCGGCCGGCTCGAACGCCGGCAACTCCTCGACCGGGACGTCACGGTCGCGCAGCATGCCGACCGTGTCGTCGAAGAGCACCCGGTCATTCTCGTTGACGTAGTGCTGGGTGGTGTGCCGGTCCCGGACCAGGTCGGCGAACGGGGAGGCGTTGCGGCACGGTCCGAGCGTCTCGATCGCCAGGTCCATCGGTTCGGCCACGCTCCACGCTAACCCGCGCCGGTTACAGCCAGATCAACAGCCGCCGGTCAGCCCACTGCCGCGGTTCGGCGGCGTTGTCGGTAGGTTGGCCGGTCAGCTCGCTGCCGCCTTGCTCGGCGGCGTTGGGCGGGGCGGCCGGTGGAGTCGGGCGGGCGGTCAGTGGAGTTGGCGCGGGCCGGAGTCGGGGCGGTCGGGCGCGCCGTAGGTGACCGAGGCGTGCAGGACCGTGAGGCCGTCGGAGCGGGCCAGGACGGGGTTGAGGCGTAGGCGGCGAACTTCCGGGTGGGCGTCGGCCAGCACGCCGACCCGCAATAGCAGGTCGGTGAGGGCGGTCAGCTCCACCGGGGTACCCGAGCGGTGGCCGAACAGCAGCGGCGCCGCCCGGGGCTCGCGCACCAGCGCGTCGGCGTCCATATCGGACAGTGGCGCAGCCCGCCAGGCCATGTCCCCCAACAGTTCCCCGGTGACACCGCCCGGCCCGAAGCCGACCACCGGGCCGAAGGCGCTGTCCTGGGCCAGCTCCACCACGCAGGAGATGCCGGGCGGGGCCTGCGGCTGCACGATCAGCTTCTGCTCCCGGCCGAACAGCTTGCCCAGCTCCACCCGGGCGCGGCGGACATCGCCGGCGTCGGCCAGACCGAGCCGGACCGCGCCGAGGTCGAGGCGGTGCCGCAGGCTCGGCTCGGCGATTTTGAGCACCACCGGGTACCCGAGCCGCCCGGCCGCCGCCACCGCCGCCCGTGCCCCGGTGACCGTCTGCCCGGCCAGTACGCCGATGCCGTAGCTGGCCAGCAGGTCGACGGCTGGCGCCTGCCGGGCCACGGCGAGCCGGGCCGCGTCGAGGTCGATCCCGGCGAGTTCGGGCAGCCGGCCCTGCGGGGTACGCCGCCAGCGGGCGTACCGGGCCACCCGGGCCAGTGCCCGGATGCCCTCCTCCACCGACGGGTACCCAGGTACCCCCGCCGGCAATACGCCACCCACCGACGTCGCAACCACCGGCTTGCCGGCGTCCGTCGCACCCGCCACCGCCCCAGCCACCGCGTGCGCCAACGAATCCGGGCCTTCCGGACCCTCCCCGGAAGCCACCGTGTCCCCCGAAGACACCGTCTGGGTAGAAGACACCGGCGCGCCCGAAGACACCGGCTCGCCCAAAGACACCGGCTCGCCCGAAGACCGAGGCTCCCCCGACAGCAGAGCCTCCTGCGCAGGCGGCGGATCCTCGGTGGGCAGGGGCGGGGCGAAGCTGACCGCCACCACGTCCACGCGGTCGTCGGCTGCTGCCCGGGTCAGCGCCGCGGCGAACTGGGCCGGGCCGGCTCCCGGCCCGACGTCGAGCGGGTACCCGTCGGCCACCACCAGCCCGGCCGCGGTCGCCGCGCCGGCCGCGAGCACTCCCAGGGCGCTGGAGTTGGTGACGATGCCGACCCGGTCGCCGGCCGGCAGCGGCTGGTTGTCCAGCAGCAGCCCCACGTCGAACAGCTCCGCGACGGTGTCCACCCGGATCACCCCGGAGTGCGCGAACAACGCCGCCGTACCCCGGGCATCCGGCCCCGGCTGCCCGGCCCCGCCCACGAACGCCGGCCGGTACGGGCTGGCCACCGCCACCACCGGCTTGTCCCGGCCGATCCGGCGGACCAGCCGGGCGAACTTGCGCGGGTTGCCGAACGTCTCCAGGTAGAGCAGCACCGCGTCGGTGGTCGGATCGTCCTGCCAGTACTGCAACAGGTCGTTGCCGGACACGTCGGCCCGGTTGCCGGCCGAGACGAAGGTGGACAGCCCCAGGCCGCGGCGGTGCGCCTCGGCGAGCAGCGCCACGCCCAGCGCTCCGGACTGGCAGAAGAAGCCGATCCGGCCCGGTCGGGGCAGCGTCGGAGCGAGCGTGGCGTTGAGTCGTACCGCGGGATCGGTGTTCGCCACCCCCAGGCAGTTCGGGCCGACCAGCCGCAGTCCGGCGGCCCGGGCGGCGCGCAGCACGTCGTCCTGGGCGGCGACGCCGGCCGGCCCGGTCTCGGCGAAGCCGGCGCTCACCACCACCACGCCGGCCACCCCGGCCGCCGCCGCGTCCGCCACCACCTCGGCGACGGCGAGGGCGGGCACCGCCACCACCGCCAGGTCCACCGGCACGCCCGCGTCCGCCAGCCGGGGCACCGCGCGCACACCGTCCACAGTGGACTCGGTCGGGTGCACCACGACGAGTTGGCCGGCGTAGTCGCGCAGGTGCCCGAGGAGCAGCGCGCCGATCCCCCGACCGGCCCGGCGTACCCCGTAGAGCGCCACTCCGCGCGGGCGCAGCAGCCGGCCGATGGAGGCCGCCTCGCTGCCCTGCTCGCGCCGGTACTGCACGGCCAACGAGCGCTCCGTCGGGGCGATCGGGAACTCCAGGTGCACCACTCCGTCGGCGTACTCGCGGGCCACCGTGTACCCGGCGTCGGCGAACACCCGTAGCATCGGCGCGTTGACCGGCAGCACCTCGGCCACGAACCGGCCCAACCCCTCGGCGCGGGCCGCGGATGCCAGGTGCTCCAACAGGATCGAGCCGATCCCCCGACCCTGCCAGGCGTCCTCCACCACGAACGCCACCTCGGCGTCGGCGGCCCCCGGCCCGAGCCGGTCGTAGCGCCCCACGGCGACCAGCTGCCCACCGTGCTCCACCACGATCGCCTCCCGGTCGTGGTGGTCAACCGTGGTGAACCGCACCAGATCCTTCTCCGAGATCCGCGGGTAGGGCGAGAAGTAGCGCAGGTAGCGGGTGCGGTCGGAGAAGCGCGAGTGCAGCGCCACGATGGCCGGCGCGTCGGCGGGCTGGATCGGCCGCAGGCGCGCGGTGGTCCCGTCGGAGAGCAGCACGTCGGCCGCGGGTGCCGGCACGCTCAGTCCCGGGGGTCGCCGGGGTCGAGGCCGTGCAGCGGGTACACGGCTGTGCGGGTGGCCTGGATGGCCCGGTCCACCGCGCCGGGCGAGGTGGTGGGCTGCCACGGCTGGTAACGCGGGGCCGCGCCGTCGGTCATCCGGGTCGGCACTTTGCGGCCCGGCCGACGCCGGTGCGCCAGGTTCTGCCAGTTGTCCGGGATCTCGGTGGTCGGCGACAGCGGCTCGCCGGTGGCGATCGCCAGCAGGTGCGTCCAGGCCCGCGGGACGGCCTCCACGAGGGCGTAACCGCCGCCGCCGGTGACCACCCAGCGCCCGTCGCACACCTCGTCGGCCAGCGCCCGCATCGCCAGGTAGCTCTCCCGCTGCCCGTCGACGCTCAGTTGCAGGTCTGCCAACGGGTCCAGCCGGTGCGCGTCGGCTCCGCACTGGCTGACGATCAGCTGCGGCCGGAACGCCCGCACGACTCCCGGCACCACGGCGTGGAAGGCGCGCAGCCAGTCGGCGTCGCCGGTCTGCGGTGGCAGCGCCACGTTCACGGCGCTGCCTTCGGCGCCCGGTCCGCCGGTCTCGGTCGGGTACCCGGTGCCCGGAAACAGCGTCAGCGGCGACTCGTGCAGGCTCACCGTGAGTACCCGGGGGTCGTCGTAGAAGACGTGCTGCACGCCGTCGCCGTGGTGCACGTCCACGTCCAGGTAGGCGATCCGCTCCGCGCCCAGGGCGAGCAGCCGGGCGATGGCGATGGCCGGGTCGTTGTAGACGCAGAAGCCGGACGCCCGGTCGGGCATGGCGTGGTGCAGTCCGCCGGAGATGCTCGCGGCCCGGCGCGCCCGGCCTGTCCACACGGCTTCGGCGGCCGCCACGGTGGCCCCGACGACCAGTGCGCTGGCCTCGTGCATGTGCGGGAAGACCGGGTTGTCCGGGGTGTGCAGGCCGTGGCCGGGCAGTTGGCGCTTCACCGCGTCCAGGTAGCCGGCGGTGTGCACCAGGCGCAGCAGGGCGTCGTCGGCGGGCTCCGGGGCCAGCACGCTGACGCCTGGCCGGTCGAGGATGCCGAACTCGCGGGCCAGCGCCATCGTCAGCTCGACCCGTACCGGGTCCAGCGGGTGGTCGCCGAGGTTGTAGCTGAGCAGCCGTTCGTCCCAGACGACGTGGGTGTTGTCGTCGGTCACGCGGCGGCTCCCGACTCGGGCTCGCCGGTGGCGATCGGGCGGGTCGGGTCGGTGATCCAGTTGCTCCAGGAGCCGACGTAGAGCGCCGGGTCGTCGACGCCGGCGACGGTGAGCGCCAGTACGGTGTGCGCGGCGGTCACCCCGGAGCCGCAGTACGCACCCACGGGGGTACCCGCCGCGGCGCCCACGGCGGCGAAGACCTCGCGGAGCGCGGGGGCCGGCAGCAGCCGGCCGTCCGGGGCGCTGAGTTGGGCGGCAGGCACGTTCACCGCGCCCGGGATCCGGCCCGCGACCGGGTCGACCGGCTCCACTTCGCCCCGGTACCGGCCGGGGATCCGGGCGTCGATGAGCACTCCGCCCGCGTCCGGCAGCGCGCCGGCCGCGTCGGCGTCGAGGACCGGCAAGACGCCCGGGGTGACAACGAAATCGCCGAGCGCCGGGGTTACCGCACCGGGCTCGGTCGGCGCGCTCTCCGCCGTCCACGCCGCCCAGCCGCCGTCGAGTACCCGTACCGCCGGGTGGCCGGCCCAGCGCAGGATCCACCAGGCGCGGGCGGCAGCCTGGTTGTCACCGGCGTCGTAGACCACCACGGCACGCTCCGCCCGTACCCCCGCCGCGCGCAGCGCCGCGCCAAGCGCGACCGGGTCCGGCAGCGGATGCCGCCCACCGGCTCCCGGTGGGCCACTCAGCTGCGAGTCCAAGTCGACGAAGGCGGCGCCGGGGATATGCGCTTCGGTGTATTCGCTGCGGGTGGGCGGCTTGTCGGGCGCACTGCCCGGCAGCCGCCAGCGCACATCGAGCACGGTGGGTGGGTCCGCGCTGGCCAGCGCGGAAGCCAGCTCCGCCGGGTTGACCAGCGGGCTGGCGGTGACGGGTTCCGGAACGGTCGGGTCGACTGGCTCGGTCACGAAACCAGTCTGTCCTACGAGCCGAGTCGGGGTGCGCCCAGGGAGGAAGGCAACGTGTTTGCGGCCCACCGCAGGGACGATGCCGAGAACCTGCTCGGAGTCGTTGCTTTTCGTTCCTGGCAATACGCGGCTCGGAACCGGGTGCTGTGCCTTCGATCGGCCGCCACTACGGCAGCCCGCCCCCGAGATCGAGACCGGGCTGCCGTAGTTCGGCTACCGGGATCGGACTAGCCAGATCGGTCCAGCCGCCCCGAGTCACACCTCAACGGGCTCGTCAGCGAGCACCTTGGCATACGGCTCCAAGGCGGCGCTCGACGTATCCGCACTGAGCCAGGTCAACTCCCACGGGCCAGAGTTGACTCGCTCGCCGGACCCCCAGGCCACCCATTTGCCGCTCATGTAGCGGTGCGACGGCGACATGAGGAGTTGGACCGCGCCCCAACGCACGTCGCCGAGGTAGTGGCCGCTCGGGTCGGTCCGCTCCTCCCACGTCCCGGTCAATACGTTGCGCCGAACCGAAAGCGCCATGCTTATGCTCGGCACTCCGCCGGTAGGCAGCGATTCCACCGCTACGTTCGCGCCTTCTTGCGTGAGCACTGCGTGATACTGGCTGATGAACAGCCCCAGCCGTCCGGTCGACCAGTACTGGTACCGACACAGCCACAGGCCCGGCAGCCGTCCGTCGGAGGGAGCCGCATCCTCGGCCTCTGTCGGTGGCGTAAACGGCGCACCTGCGCGAACATGGCGAGCCCCATCGGCGTCCTCGACGACAGCCGGAGGTCCCAGATCCTCCGGAGCCACGCCGAGCGCCGCAGCAAGCGCCCTCGTGTAGTGCCGACCGGGGATCACTCGGCCGGACTCCCACCGTTGCACCGTGCGCTTGCTGGCGGCTGGTGCCCCGAACTCCCGCAGCAGTGCGGCAAGCTCGTCCTGACTGAGGCCAAGCCCGACGCGGGCATGCCTGAGTTTCAGCGCGGTTGGCGTATTCATGTCCGTCATTGTAAGCACGATGTCGCCCGAATGTCGCCCTCACTGTCATCGCACAGTAACTGCAGGCATCGCTACGGTCACCGCATCGCCTTGCCGGTAAGCACGGAAGGCGCGGGGCACGCCGTTAGCCGCCCCCCGAGAGCGCCGCCGGCAACGACCGAGGAGCAGCGATGATGAACGATGCGTACTTCCGGGCTGTGCGCGAGTCGATCATGCGGACGCACAGCAAGAGATGGTCGCTGCTCTGGTTCCGCCGCGTCTGCAAATGCGGGGCGAACTGGCCGTGTCCGGTGCGCGAGGTCGCACTCAGGGCAGCCGGCGACCGGAAGCCCGGACAGTGAGCGCCCACTGCGCGCTGAGGCCGAAGTGGCTGTGCGCTGCCTGCGGAGGGCCGTGGCCCTGCTTCACGCGTCGGCAGCAGCTCGCCGCCGAGTACGAGGGGGCACCCACATCGCTGTCGATCTACCTGGCAAAGAGCATGGTTGAGGCCGCGTACGACCTACCCGACCGCCCGGCGGGGTTGATCTACGAGCAGTTTCTGGGGTGGCTCGGCCCACCGCTCGGGAGGGGATATCCGCTCATGGCGCTCACCGCAGTGCAGAACCGAGGGGGACGGCCCTACATCCGGTAGGGGGCTCGGTCGCCGCTGCCCTCGTTGTCACGGGCGTCGTAGGCACCACGGCACGCTCCGCCCGTACCCCCGCCGCGCGCAGCGCCGCACCCAGCGCAACCGGGTCCGGGAGCGGATGCCGCCCACCGGCGCCCGGTGGGCCGCTCAGCTGAGCGTCCAGATCAACCAAGACCGCCGAGGAATATGCGCCTGTGTGTATTCGTTTTCAGCTGCGCGGCTCGGCTCGCTCGGTGACGAAACCAGACTGTCTTACGTGCCGGGTAGGATTGCGCCCAGGGAGGAAGGCAATACGTGAATGATCTGGTCGACACCACCGAGATGTACCTCCGCACCATCCTCGAACTGGAGGAGGAGGGGGTTCCCCACTGCGCGCCCGGATCGCCGAACGGCTGCACCAGAGCGGCCCCACGGTGAGCCAGACGGTCACCCGGATGGAGCGCGACGGCCTGCTCATCGTCGAGGGCGACCGCCAACTGCAGCTGACCGACCTCGGCCGCGGCCACGCCGTCGCCGTGATGCGCAAGCACCGCCTCGCCGAACTGCTGCTGGTCAACGTGATCGGCATGCCCTACGAGGAGGCCCACGAAGAGGCCTGCCGCTGGGAGCACGTGATGAGCGAGCGGTGGAGCGCCGGGTCTACGAGCTGCTCGACCGGCCCACCCGCTCGCCCTACGGCAACCCGATCCCCGGCCTCGACGAGTTCGACGAGCCGCGCCGACCGACCGCTGGCCGCAGCGAAGGCGAGCGCAACCTCGCCTTCCCGGGCCTGGCCGGCTCGGTCGTGGTCAAGCGGATCTGCGAGAGCGTGCAGACCCACGCCGAGGTACTCCGCCAGCTGCACGCGGCCGGCATCGACCCGGGCGCCACGGTCAAGGTCGACCAGGAGCGCGACGCGGTCATCATGGACCAGGCCGGCGAGCAGATCCGGCTGCCCCGCGAGGTCGCCTCGCGGGTCTTCGTGGTGGCTTACTGACCCCAGCGGCCCGAGCGCCGCACGGACGTCCTCGGCGCCGCATCCTCTGCGGCGTCGAGGTCCGGTGGCCCAACCGGGACCGGGCGGACCCGGGCGCGCAGGCCCAGTAGTCCGAAGAGAAGTCCGCCGAGGAAGAAGTAGGCGTCCGTCAGGTCACCGGTCCACAGCTGGGAAGCGGACGGGTGCGCGGTGCCCATGGTCTGCTCCAGGGTCAGGCCGGTGATTCCGTTCGGTAGCAGACCGGTCGCGCGGGTCAGGTCATCGACGAGGCCGGCCCCGCCGCGCAGGACCAGCAACGCACAGCCGAACCAGACGACGACCACGGCCACCCGTCGTACGCCGCCGCGGAGCCAGCCGCGGGCGAGGGCCAGGCACACCCCGGCGCCGACCGGGAAGGCGGATACGACGAACACCTCCTCGATCCAGCCACCCACGGAGTCCGGCAGCCCGGGGAGTGGGCCGGCCAGCGCGAAGGATCCACCGGCGTACCAGTACACGTGGAAGGCGAAGAACACGACCACCCACGCGAACGCGGCGTAGCCGGGCCCGGCCGGTGTGCCGGAGCTGTCGACTGGTTGGCCCGGATCCTGTTGCTCGGCAGGCATGACGCAGCTCCTCCGGTCGATCTGTGGCCGGCACACCCGGACAGTCGCCCGGCGCCTACGCGGCGATCGGGCCCGCGGGGTGAGCTTGCCGGGTCGGTGACGGGCCAATCATGCGTCAGTGCCCGACTTTCGACCTGAGAGCGCCCTGTGGCAGCGGGTCAGATGCTGGTCAGGTCGACCCGGTGGGCGAGCACGAGCAGCTTCGCGGACAGTGCGTCGGCGTCCGCCGCGGACGCGTCCGGGGTGAGTCGGCAGCGCAGCATGATCAGCCGCTGGTTCCCGGCCAACCAGGCGATCTCCACCCCGGCCCCGGCACCGGCCGCCGCCGCGATCTTCCGGGTGTACCCGACCTTGCCGAGGTCGCTCAGGACCGTTGCGCCCGAGGGAACCAGCTTCGACTTGAAGGTCGGGATGTCCAGGCTCTCCACCAGCGTCACGGTGAGCATCAGGTCGGGCAGCGGCGCGCCTTCCCGCTCCACCACACAGGTGTAGGTCTTGTCGACCTGGCTGGACGCGGCGACGTCGAAGTCCAGTCCGAGATCCTTGTTGATCTCCGCGTAGTCGAGCAGTTGGCAGGAGCCACCCGCGACAGCCGCCGGCTGCTCCTCGCGGGTGGGCGCCGGCGTGGGACGGGCCGGCGAATCGCAGCCGGCGAGCAGCGCCAGCGCTACGACCGCGAGGAGTGCCCGTCGCGCCTGTGCCACTGCGCCCCCTTTTGCCCGTCGACCGCAGCCACCCTAGTTGGCCCGGTCGGACGCCGGTAGGGCGCGGGGTCGACCGTCACCCTGCGCAACCGGGCGGATGCGTTGGTACGCCTACGATTCCCGGCTCAGCGCGGTGGCCCGGCTCAGTGCGCCATCGCAGTGCCGGCCGCTACACGGGCTCCCAGCGCCAGCCGTTGTTGTCGAGACACTGGTACTTGCGGCCCTTGGAGCTGAAGCCGTACCAGTTGTGCTCAGCGGCCTTGCAGAAGGCGCCCGGGGTGATCGTGCCGGCGTGGGTCGGGGCGGCGGCCGGCTTGGTGGTCGTGGTCGGCGGATTGGCCGGGTGTGTGGTGGGCGGCGGGTTCCCCTTGGACGTGGGCGTCGGAGTCGGCGTCGGTGTGGGGCTGGCAGTCGGGGGCGGAGTGGGCGATGCCGTCGGCGACGGCTGCACAGTGGCGGCCACGGCCGTGCTCGACGGAGTACGGCCGGACAGCGCCTGCGCCTGGGTGGTCGATGCGGCGACCGGCTTGTCCGACTTCGGCCCCTGGACCGCCGCGACCACCACGCCGGCCAGACAGAGCACCAGCAGTACGCCGAACACGGTACCGAGCACCGTGATCAGGGTGATCTGCCACGGCAGCAGTCGCCGCTTCACCGGCGCGGGAGCGGGAACGGGCGGGTACCCGAAGGGGGGTGTGGGGCTGGCCATGGTCAGCCATCATGGCGGCCGGACAAGATCGCGTCACCGGCCGGTCGGGTCGACACCCCGACCGGCCATCGCCTCCCGACCGCCAACCAGCCGGAATCTGCCACCGGGTCAGCCGTCTGCGACTGGATCGACGCGCCACCAACGAATCGGCCGTCGCCGCTGTAACGATGACGCGCCGGGGGATCAGACCTCAGCCGCTGTAACGATGACGCGCCGAGGGATCAGACCTCAGCCGCTGTAACGATGACGCGCCGGGGGATCAGACCTCAGCGACGCGCAGGCGTGGGCGGGGGCGGCCCAGGGCGCTGGGTACCCAGAGCGAGAGTAGGGCGGCCAGCAGGCAGAGGCCGCCGGAGATGTAGAAGGCCAGGGTGTAGGTGTTGAAGCTGTCCCGGATCAGGCCGGCGCCGGAGGCTGCGACGGCGGCGCCGATCTGGTGCGCGGCGAAGACCCAGCCGAACACCACCGGCCCGGCGTCACCGAAGCGCTGCCGGCACAGGGCGATGGTGGGTGGCACGGTGGCGACCCAGTCGAGCCCGTAGAAGATCACGAATACCAGCATGCTCGGGTGCGGCGTCTGCGCCAGCAGCGCCGGCAGGACCAGCAGGGACAGGCCGCGCAGCAGGTAGTAGCCGCCGAGCAGGACGCGGGCGTCGAGCGGTCGGTGAGCCAGCCGGAGGACACGTGCCGACGATGTCGAAGATGCCGACCAGGGCCAGCAGGCTCGCGGCGGTGGTGTCGGGCAGGCCGTGGTCGTGCGCGGCCGGGATGAAGTGGGTACCGATCAGGCCGTTCGTGGTGGCGCCGCAGATCGCGAAGCCGCCGGTGAGGAACCAGAAGGTGCCGGCTCGCGGGAGGCGGTACGCAGCACGCCCAGCGCGCGGCGGGCGGCCCCGGTGTTGCGCGCCGCGCGGGGCGGGGACGTCGTCCGGGCCGGCCCCGTAGGCGGTCAGCCCGACGTCGGCCGGGTGGTCGCGCAGCAGCAGCAGGATCAGCGGGACGACGGCGAGCGCGCTGCCGGCGACGGTGAGCGCGGCGGTCCGCCAGCCGTGCGCCGCGACGAGACTGGCCAGCAGCGGCAGGAAGATCAGTTGGCCGGTCGCGCCGCCGGCGGTGAGGATGCCGGTGACGATGCCCGCGGTGCCGGACGAACCAGCGGCTGGTGATGGTGGCGACGAAGACCAGCGCCATCGAGCCGGTGCCGAGCCCGACCAGTACGCCCCAGCACAGCACCAGTTGCCAGCTGGTCCGTCATGAACACGGTCAGCCCGCTGCCGGCGGCGACCAGCAGCAGCGCCACCGAGGCCACCCGGCGGATGCCGAAGCGCTCCATCAGTGCGGCGGCGAACGGCGCGGTCAGGCCGAAGAGCAGCAGGTTGACCGAGACGGCGGCCGAGATCACCCCGGTCGACCAGCCGAACTCGTCGTGCAGCGGGGTGATGAACACGCCGGGGGTGGCGCGGAAGCCGGCCGCGCCGAGGGTGGCCACGAACGCCACGGCCGCCACCAGCCAGGCCCGGTGCAGCCGTCGCGCGGGCCGGCCGGCAGCCGGAACAGATTTGGTACGCAGTGAGGTCACCTGTCCATCCTGGGGCCACCGGGTCGGCTGGGGCAGTGGCCCGAGCGCCACTATGTGAAAGAATCCGGCCATGCACGAGATCGGGCGTACTCGCCCTGCCCGGCGTGGTCACCCTCGACCTGGGGGTACCCGGCCAGATCTTCCACGCCGCCCGCGACCCCGACGACACCGCCAACTACCGGGTCCGGGTCGCCACCCCCGACGGCGGGCCGGTCCCCACCTCCGGCGACTTCGCCGTCCTGCCCGAGCACGACCTCGCACTGCTCGCCGGCGCGGACACGGTGATCATCCCGGGGATCCCGTGCCGGACACCCGGTCCCCGACCGCCCGAGCCGGTACTCGCCGCACTGCGCGACGCCGCCGCCCGGGGCGCCCGGATCATGTCCATCTGCACGGGCGCGTTCGTACTCGCCGAGGCGGGGCTGCTCGACGGCCGCCCGGCCACCACCCACTGGGCGTACGCGGACGCCTTCCGCCGCCGGTACCCCCGCGTCGACCTCGACCCCGACGTGCTGTTCGTGGACGACGGCCGGTGCTCACCTCGGCCGGGGTGGCTGCCGGCCTCGACCTGTGCCTGCACGTGGTGCGCCTGGACCACGGCAGCGAGGTGGCCAACCGGGCGGCCCGCCGCGCGGTGGTACCGGCCTGGCGCGACGGCGGGCAGTCCCAGTTCATCGAGCGGCCGGTACCCCCGGTCGGCGAGGCCAGCACGGCCGGGGCGCGCGCCTGGGCGCTGGACCGCCTCGACCAGCCGCTCGACCTGGCCGACCTGGCCGCCCAGGCGCGGATGAGCGTACGCACCTTCACCCGCCGGTTCCGCGAGGAGACCGGCCTGTGCCCCGGCCGCTGGCTGATCCGGCCAACGCATCGAGCACGCCCGCCGGCTGCTGGAGAGCACCGACCTGACCGTGGACACCGTCGCCGCCCGGGCCGGCTTCGGTACCTCGGTGTCGCTGCGCCAGCACCTGCACGCCGTGGTGGGCGTCTCACCGGCCAGCTACCGGCGCGCCTTTCGGCTGCGTAGCAAGCAATCCGCTGCCGGTCAGGCCCGTTCGACGAGGTAGGGGCAGTGCCGGCAGCCGCTGCCACAGCAGGTACCCCGGGCGGCCAGGTAGCCCGCGGTGAGCACGGACAGGCCGGTCACCGGGTCGGGGTAGAGGGCGTCGCCGGTCGCCATCGCGGCGGCGTGGGCGGCGAGGATCTCGGCGTAGCGGGGATGGTCGGGTGACAGCCGATCCGGATGCGGCCGGTCCCGCCACTGCTCCCGCACCCGCCCACCGTAGCCCGGCCGGCGCGCCGACCCGCAGGACCGCCGACGATCAGGGGGTACGGGCGCGGCGGAGCCCTGTGGGACAGTAGGAGCATGACTCACGCGCGGGTTTTCGCCGTCAGTAGCAACGGGGAGTACAGCTTCAGCAAGCCGAACCGGGACGCCGTCACTCTGCTCGCCGGGCTCGGCGTCGAGGACGACGTGCACGCCGGAGTGACCGTCAAACACCGCAGCCGGGTCGCCCGCGACCCCAACCAGCCCAACCTGCGCCAGGTCCACCTGATGCACACCGAGCTGCACGAGGAGCTGCGCGCCCTGGGTTTCCCCGTCGAGGCCGGCCAGCTCGGCGAGAACATCACCACCACCGGACTGGACCTGCTCGGCCTGCCCACCGGTACCCTGCTGCGGCTGGGCGACGAGGCGGTGGTCGAGGTCACCGGGCTGCGTAATCCCTGCCTGCAGATCGAGAACTTCTCCACCGGCATGCTCGACCGGGTCGTCGGTCGCAACGCCGCCGGCGAGGTGGTCCGCAAGGCCGGAATCATGAGCGTGGTACTCGTCGGTGGCGTGGTCCGCCCCGGCGACCCGATCGCCGTGGAGTTGCCGGCGCAGCCGCACCAGCGGTTGCAGCCCGTCTGAGTCAGCTCGCGGCCTGCTCCCACTCGGCGCGGGTCAGCGCGTACTCGACGTCGCCGTGCTCGTCGCCGGGGATGCGGTCCGGCCACTCGGCGTGGAAGATCCGCACCTGACGCAGCCCGGCCTTCTCCATCACCCGTCGCGAGCGGGTGTTCACCACCATCGTCTCGGCGTGCACCCGGGCCGCGCCGAGTTCTCGGAAAGCCTTGTCCACCAAGGCTTTCGAGCCCTCCGTGCCGTACCCGTGGCCCCACGCGGAGCGGCGCAGCCGGTACCCGAGTTCCGGCTCGTCGGGCTTGGCGACATCGTCGGGGCGCAGGTGGAACCAGCCGAGGAAGTCACCCGTGGACTTCTCGATGACCGCCCAGAACCCGTAGCCGGGGTAGCGCTCCGGGTAGCCGAGGTAGGCCGGCAGGTAGTCCCGCTCGATCTCCTCGCGCGGGATGGGCCGGCCGCCGTTGATGTAGAACGTCACCTCGGGGTCGACGTTCAACTCCACCAGCGCGTCGGCGTCTTCGGCCCGGAACCAGCGCAGGATCAGCCGCTCGGTCTCCAGGTAGGTGTCGTCGTCCACCCGCCCATCGTGGCGCTCGCGACCGCCGGTGTCGATGTGATTACCATCTGTCGCTATAGCTTCACGGAATGCACTGTGAGGCGATCCGGGTGGCGGCGACCGCCTCTGACATCGCAGGATGTGCGGCATGACTGATGCGGCGGACGATCCTTACCTGTGGCTGGAGGACGTCGAGGGTGAGCAGGCGCTGGCCTGGGTCGGCGAGCGCAATGCGGCGAGCGGCGAGGAGCTGACCCGGTCCGCACGCTTCACCGGTCTGCGCGACGAGCTGCGCGCCGCGCTGGACGCCACCGACAAGATCGCCTACCCGAGCCTGGTCGGCGGGTACCTGGTCAACCTGTGGCAGGACGCCGAGCACCCGCGCGGGCTGTGGCGGCGGACCAGCCTGGACGCCTACCGCCAACAGCCGACCCGGTGGGAGGTGCTGCTCGACGTCGACGCACTCGGTGCGGCCGAGGGTGAGAGCTGGGTGTTCGCCAGCGCCGCCACCCTGCGCCCGGACGGCGACCTGGCGCTGCTCAGCCTCTCCCCCGGCGGCTCCGACGCCCACGTGGTGCGCGAGTTCGACCTGGGAACGAAGGAGTTCGTGGCGGACGGGTTCAGCCTGCCGGCCGCGAAGTCCGAGATCAGCTGGATCGACCGGGACCACGTGCTGGTCGGTACCGACATCGGCCCGGGATCGCTGACCGACTCCGGGTACCCCCGACTGGTCCAGGTCTGGCAGCGCGGCACCCCGCTGAGCGAGGCCCGCACCGTATTCGAGGGCCTGACCAGCGACGTGGCGGTGGACGGCCGACACGACGCCACCGGCGCCCAGCCGCGTACCCGGGTCAGCCGGTACCCCGACTTCTTCACCGGCGAGCACTTCCTGCTGGACGACGACGGAACGCTCACCCAGATCCCGGTACCGCTGGACGCCGACATCGACACGCACGCCGACTGGCTGCTGATCCGCCCGCGTACCGACTGGACCGTCGGCGACACCACCTTCCCGGCCGGCAGCCTGCTCGTCACCGAGATCGACTGGTTCGTGGAGAAGCCCACCGGCGCCCTGATCCGGCCGCTGTTCACTCCAGCCGCGGACACCGCCCTGCTGGGCTGGGCGTGGACCCGTAACCACCTGCTGCTGACCACGCTCACCGACGTGTGCAGCGAGATCGAGCTGCTCAGCCCGCCCCGCCCGCCCGGCAGTGCCGGCGCGCCCTGGCGGCGCGAGTCGCTGGGCCGCACCGACCCGGGCTTCACGGTCGGCGTGCACCACACCGACCGGCACGGCGGCGACGAGTTCCTGCTCACCGAAGAGGGCTTCACCCAGCCCACCAGGCTGGTGTACGGCCGGGTCGACGCGGGCGTGGAGTTGCTGCGTACCCAGCCGTCCTTCTTCGACACCACCGCAATCGTGGTGCAGCAACACTTCACCGCCTCCGACGACGGCACCCGGGTGCCGTATTTCGTGGTCGGCCGCGCCGACGCCACCGGCCCCACCCTGCTCTCCGCCTACGGCGGCTTCGAACTACCCCGGCTGCCCCGCTACGACCCGCTGCTGGGGATCGGCTGGTTGACGCGCGGCGGCAGGTACGTGGTGGCGAACATCCGGGGCGGCGGCGAGTACGGCCCCGGGTGGCACCACGCCGCGATGCGCGAGAACCGACCCCGCGCGTACGAGGACCTCGCCGCCGTGGCCCGCGACCTGGTCACCCGAGGGATCGTGGACTCGCCGGCCCGGCTGGGCATGGAGGGGCGCAGCAACGGCGGCCTGCTCGCCGGGGTGATGCTGACCCGCTACCCAGAGCTGTTCGGGGCGATCGTCAGCCAGGTGCCCCTGCTCGACATGCGCCGCTTCCACCTGCTGCTGGCCGGCGCGTCCTGGATGGCCGAGTACGGCGACCCGGACAACCCCGACGACTGGGCGTTCCTGTCGCAGTACTCGCCGTACCAGAACGTCCACAGTGGACAGGCGTACCCGCCGGTGCTGCTGGCCACCTCCACCCGCGACGACCGGGTACACCCCGGGCATGCCCGCAAGATGGTGGCCCGGATGCTGGAGCAGGGCCACGACGTGCGCTACTACGAGAACGTCGAGGGCGGCCACGGCGGCGCGGCCGACAGCGCACAGCAGGCCTTCCGCTGGGCCCTACTCTTCGAGTTCCTCAACAACCACTTGGGCTAGCTCAGCGGAGGGTCAGCCGGCGTCCACCGGATCAGGCCACAGGTCGCGCGCTTCCGCCAACGCCCGATCGGGAACTGGTCCGTACTCGGCTGCCAGCAGGGGCGACGAGTTCTCCCAACAGTTCCAGTTCCCGGCCCGGCTCGACAGCTTCGCCCGGGTCCGGCACTGCTCCGATGGCCATGCGCTGGAGGCTACCGCTTCACACGGTCAGTCATCGCCCGCCCAGTGGCGGTTCAGCCGCTGCACCGCCTCATCCTTGGTCATGGCCGCGACTTCCGATTCGGCGAGACCGACCCGGGTGATCAGCAGGTGTACCAGATCGGCCGGGAGCGCGCCGACAGGGAGGACGGGTGCGCCCCGGTTGGGCATGACACCGTCGCGGACACAAGCCCAGAACTCGTCCCCTGTGACGTCGAGCTGATCGCGCAGGATGTGAGCCCACAGGCTCGGCCCGTACGCCGTGCGTTCGGCCGGGTGCGAGATCCGGGTCCGGAGTACCCGACCGTCAGGGCAGTGGAACTCGTACGTCAGGTGGTGTGTTCCGGTGCGCCCACGGGCATCGCGGATGCGGTCCCACCCCTCGGCGGCACAGAACCGGACATGATCGACACGGGTGGCGGGTGGCCAGCTCACCGGCCGGACCCGACCAACCACTCTCGCAGCTGGTCGTCGGTACTGAGGCTGATCAGGTGGACCAGACCCCAGTTATGCCGGTGATTGGGGGTGTCCAGCAGATGGTCCTGCCAGTCGTCGGCGTACTCGCGGAGAGCATCGATCATGTCGACGACCGCCGCGTCAAAGGTGGCTCCGTCCGCCGCGACGGGCAGTCCCGGGATGAACATCGACCAGCCGCCGGCCTCCGCCACCGCTTGCGCATTGGACGGGCACAGAGTGGCAAGGAAGTCGCGCAGCCGCTCGCCGTTGACGACCGCCGTGGTGATCGTCTCGCGACGGACCGTCGCCACCCGACCCCGCTCGGCCGCGTCCAACAGATCCTTCAGATGCGTCCGAGCCTCGGTGTAGCTGTCGTAGTGGGTGATCGACACGAGCCACCTCCGCATGTTCTCCCATCCAGCGTGGCCAATCCGGTCAGGTACGTCAAGTACTTCACGTACCTGACCGCTCCGCGATCAGCCGGACCGGCACCTGGGGCCGGACATAATGGCGGGATGAGATTCCGCGCGACGGTGCTGCTGAGTGGGAAGACGGCGACCGGTTTCGTGGTACCCGAGGAGGTGCTCACCGAACTCGACGCGGGCAAGCGGCCGAAGGTCACGGTGACCATCAACGGCTACACCTACCGCAGCACCATCGCGCCCTACGGCGGGCAACTGCTGCTGCCGCTGAGCGCCGAGAACCGCGCGGGCGCGGGGGTAGCTGCCGGGGACACCGTGGACGTGGACGTGGCGCTGGACGCCGAGCCTCGCGAGGTCGTCGTCCCGGACGACCTGGCCGCCGCGCTCGCCGCCGATCCCGTGGCCCGGACATCCTTCGACGGACTCTCCTTCACCAGCAGGAACGAGTACGCCCGCTGGGTCGAGAGCGCCAAGAAGCCGGAGACCCGGGCCGCCCGCCTGGACAAGACCCTCAGCCAACTCCGCGAGGGCCGCAAAGCCTGACTGACGCGGCCCTTGAGTCTCCCCTCAGGGGAGCGGCGAAGGTACAGGTATGGAGCACGACGACAGCGGGTACCCGATCGGTGAACTGGCCCGGCGCACCGGGCTGACGGTGAAGGCCATCCGCTACTACTCCGACCAGGGCCTGGTGCCGCCGGTCAGCCGCAGCCCGGCCGGCTACCGCCGCTACGACACCGATGCCGTCGCCCGGCTGAGTCTGGTTCGCACCCTGCGCGACCTCGGTGTGGACCTGGCCACCATCCGGAAGGTGCTGGCGCGGGAGGTCACCCTCGCCGACCTGGCGGTTACCCACACCGAGGCGCTGACCGCCCAGATCCGGCTGCTGCAACTGCAACGCGCGGTACTGCGCGCAGTAGCCGAGCGCGGCGGCGCCGAACTCGCCTCGGTGCACCGGTTGGCGCGGCTGACCGCGGAGGGCCGTCGACGGTTGGTGGACGACTTCCTCGACTCGGTCTTCGGCGGCCTGGCCGCCCGACCGGAGTTCGTCGGGATCAGTCGCTCGATGACCCCGCAATTGCCGGACGACCCGACAGCGGAGCAGGTCGAGGCGTGGCTCGAACTGGCCGAACTCGTCGAGGCCCCGGACTTCCGCGCCGTGCTGCGGCAACTCGCCGAACAGCACGCGGCAGAGCAGTCGAGCCCACCGGTGCGCCGGGATGTGGTCGCGATGATCCGGGACGAGGCCCGTCCCGCCCTGGCGGCCGGCATCGACCCGGCTTCGGCGGCCGCCGATCCGGTGGTTGCGGCCGCGCTGACCCGCTACGCCGAAACCATCGGCAAGCCCGTCGACGCCGGGCTACGCGAGCGTCTGCTGGCTCGACTGGAGCTTGCCAACGACCAGCGGCGGGAGCGGTACCTGGCCCTGCTGGCCCGGGTCAACGGCTGGGCTACCGACGAAAGTTCGGCTCCGGCACTGACCTGGTTCACCGAGGCACTGCACGCCCGGCCCCAGCCATCACGGCGCTGAGCAGGTTGCGTCCGTAGCGCTTGCGACGCAACGGCAAGGGGAGCCGGGTTCCCACCCGGCTCCCCTTGCCTCGCAACGACTTCCGGCCTGACCAGCCGTCGGTCTGATCAGCTGCAGCCGCTGGTGGAGCCGCAGCCCTCGCAGACGTAGCAGCTACCGGCCGGGCGCATCTTGGTGCCGCAGGTGAAGCAGAGCGGCGCGTCGGCCGCCTTGCCCAGCACCAGCTCCAGCAGCTCGGTCGAGGAACCGGCCGCCTTCGAGGCCGGCTTGGCCACCTCCGGCGCCGCCGCGGCCACGGCGGGAGCCGGCGCAGCCGGAGCCTGCGCGGGGCTCGGCGTCGAGGAGCCCATCGAGCTCATGTCGACCGGCTCGTCGACCAGCCCGGCTTCGGCCCGCAACTGCGCGACCCGCTCCTTGGCGGTGAAGATGCCCAGTTCGGCGCGGCGCTCGTAGGGCAGGAAGTCCAGTGCCAGCCGGCGGAAGATGTAGTCGACCACCGACGAGGCCATCCGGATGTCCGGGTCCTCGGTCATGCCGGCCGGCTCGAACCGCATGTTGGTGAACTTCGAGACGTACGTCTCCAGCGGCACCCCGTACTGCAGGCCCACCGAGATGGCGATGGAGAAGGCGTCCATCACGCCGGCCAGAGTGGAGCCCTGCTTGGACATCTTCAGGAACATCTCGCCCAGGCCGTCGTCCGGGTACGACGACGCCGTCAGGTACCCCTCGGCGCCGCCCACCGAGAAGGACACCGTCTCCGACGGGCGCTTCTTCGGCAGCCGCTTACGCACCGGCCGGTACTCGACGACCTTCTCGACCACCTTCTCCACCACCGGGGCAGGCGCCTCGACGGCGGCCACGTCGACGGCGGCGGCCGGCTTCTTCGCCACCGACAGCGGCTGGCCCACCTTGCAGTTGTCCCGGTAGATCGCCAGCGCCTTGAGACCCAACTCCCAGCCCTGGTAGTAGATCTCGGCGACCTCTTCGACGGTGGCCGACTCGGGCATGTTCACCGTCTTGGAGATGGCCCCCGAGATGAACGGCTGAGCGGCCGCCATCATCCGGACGTGCCCCATCGCGGAGATGACCCGCTCGCCCATCGCGCAGTCGAAGACCGCGTAGTGGTCGGGCTTGAGGCCGGGCGCGTCGATGACGTGGCCGTGCTCGGCGATGAACTCGACGATCGCCTCGACCTGCTCCTCCTGGTAACCCAGCGAGCGCAGGGCGCGCGGCACGGTCTGGTTGACGATCTGCATGGAGCCGCCGCCGACCAGCTTCTTGAACTTGACCAGGGCCAGATCGGGCTCGACGCCGGTGGTGTCGCAGTCCATCATCAGGCCGATGGTGCCGGTGGGGGCGAGTACCGAGGCCTGCGCGTTGCGCCAGCCGTTCTTCGCACCGGTCCGGTTGCCGAGCTGCCACTGCTTGTTCGCCTCGGCGGCCAGCGCCTTGGCGTTCGCGCTGACCGGCTTGATCTCGGTGCTGGCCTTGGCGTGCTGGGCCATCACCCGCTGGTGGGCGTCGGCGTTACGGGCGTACCCGGCGTACGGGCCGACGGCGCCGGCGAGCTCGGCGGAGCGCCGGTACGCGGTGCCGGTCATCACGCTGGTGATCGCGCCGGCCAGGGTACGGCCCTCGTCCGAGTCGTACGGCAGGCCGCTGGCCATCAGCAGGGCGCCCAGGTTGGCGTACCCGATGCCGAGCTGGCGGTAGTCGCGGGTGGTCTCGCCGATCCGCACGGTCGGGAAGTCGGCGAAGCAGATCGAGATGTCCATCGCGGTGATGATGAACTCGACCGACTTGACGAACTTCTCCACCTCGAAGCCACCGTCGGCGCGCAGGAACTTGAGCAGGTTCAGCGACGCCAGGTTGCACGAGGAGTTGTCCAGCGACATGTACTCCGAGCACGGGTTGGAGGCGGTGATCCGGCCGGTCTCCGGGTTGGTGTGCCAGGCGTTGATGGTGTCGTCGTACTGGATGCCGGGGTCGGCGCACGCCCACGCGGCCTGGGCGATCTTGTGGAACAGCCCCTTGGCGTCCACCGTGTCGAGCACCGAGCCGTCCATCCGGGCGCGCAGCCCGAACTCGGACCCGTCGCGGACGGCCGCCATGAACTCGTCGGAGACCCGGACCGAGTTGTTGGCGTTCTGGTACTGCACGCTGACGATGTCGGCGCCGCCCAGGTCCATGTCGAAGCCGGCGTCCCGGAGCGCGCGGATCTTGTCTTCCTCGCGCGCCTTGGTGATGATGAACTCCTCGATGTCGGGGTGGTCGACGTCGAGGATGACCATCTTGGCGGCCCGCCGGGTGGCCCCGCCGGACTTGATGGTGCCGGCCGAGGCGTCCGCCCCGCGCATGAAGCTGACCGGGCCGGAGGCGGTGCCGCCGGAGGAGAGCAGTTCCCGGGAGGAGCGGATGCGGGACAGGTTCACGCCCGATCCGGAGCCGCCCTTGAAGATCAGACCCTCTTCCTTGTACCAGTCCAGGATCGAGTCCATCGAGTCGTCAACGGACAGGATGAAGCAGGCGCTCACCTGCTGCGGCGAGGCGGTCCCGACGTTGAACCAGACCGGCGAGTTGAAGCTGAACACCTGGTGCAGCAGCATCCAGGTCAGCTCGTGCTCGAAGATCTCGGCGTCGGCCGGGGTGGCGAAGTAGTTGTACTCCTCGCCGGCCTTGCGGTAGGTGTGCACCACCCGGTCGATGAGCTGACGCAGGCTCCACTCCCGCGCCTCGGTGCCGACCGCGCCGCGGAAGTATTTGGTGGTCACGATGTTCGTGGCGTTGACGCTCCACGAATCCGGGAACTCCACGCCCCGCTGCTCGAAGTTGATCGACCCGTCCCGCCAGTTCGTCATGACGACGTCCCGACGCTCCCAGGTGACCTCGTCGTAGGGGTGTACCCCCTCGGTCGTCCAGACCCGCGACACGGTGAGTCCACCGCTGGTAGCCCCCCGGCTACGCCGCTGCTTGGTCGTCTTCGACGACGTGCCGACTGCGCCCGTCATCCCGCCCCCCTCTGCCCATCCGTGGTGTAGAAACCAAAACGATCATGTTGTTATGCCTGGTGGCAGCCGCAGCTACCGAATATTCGCGGGCATCGGGCCGGTTGAGTCCGCGGCGCCGGTCCCGGTGGTGGTGGCTTCCGCTTCTTCTTCCCGGGTACCGCGTAGCGCGGCGATCTCCCGCTCGAAGTCGCCGAGCGAGTCGAACGCGCGGTACACGCTGGCGAACCGCAGGTACGCGACCTCGTCCAGGTCCCGTAGCGGCCCGAGGATGGCCAGCCCAACCTCGTTGCTGGGGATTTCGGCGGCGCCCCGGGCGCGTACCGACTCCTCCACCCGCTGCGCCAGCAGCGCCAGCGCGTCGTCGTCCACCGGCCGACCCTGACACGCCTTGCGTACCCCGCTGACGATCTTGGCGCGGCTGAACGGCTCGGTCACCCCGCTGCGCTTGACCACCGCGAGAACGGCCTCCTCGACCGTGGTGAAGCGCTTGCCACACTCCGGACAGGAGCGCCGCCGCCGGATCAACTGGCCGTCGTCGGCCTCCCGCGAGTCGACCACCCGGGAGTCCGGATGCCGGCAGTACGGACAGCGCATGGCACACCCCTCCCGATCGACCCTGTTACGCGCACACAGCACCTGCCGAGGACGATCGTGGATCACCTCGGCGATGCGGGTACGACTGAGTGGCTCGGGAGCGCCGCCCCTACCTGTGGACGACTTACATCCCTGTAACCACTAGATGTTGTGTCTGACCGTATGCCGCTGCGAAGAGCAATGCAAGCCGAAACGCCGCTTCGCCGGCGAGTTCACCCGGACTGTGGTTCAACCCACGCTGGCCACACCAGCCTCACCAGGCCAAACGTGTTGCGTAGCGACTCAGTCACCGGCGAAGCCGGCCAGTTGCTGGGACAACCGCGCCGGGCGGGTCACCAGTTGGCCGGCAGGGTCAGTTCCTCGCCCGGGTAGAGCGTGCTGCCGGAGAGTCCGTTGGCCCGGGACAACTCGTCCATCGCGCGCACCGGGTCCGCGCCCGAACGGTAGCGGTCGACGATGGTCCACAGCGAGTCGCCCGGCTGCACCACCACGACCCGCGTGGGCGCGGCGGGACCGGCCGCCTGGCTCGGCAGCGCGACCAGCGCGGTCACCGCACCGAACAGCAGCACCAGCAGTGTCAGCACCACCAGCCGGCCACGCCGGGTCAGCCGCACCGGCGCCCGCCGCCCGGCGACGGCGCCACCGTGGACCGCGCGCACCGGGTCGGCCGGATCGGCTTCGCCGGGACGGGCGACGGCGGACGGCGGGGCGGGGGGAACGGGTACCTCCGGGGCGGGCAGCAGACCCGCGGCGCGCGGGTCGGCCACCAGCTCGCCACCGATCACGATGCACTCCGGCCACCGTCCCGCGCCGAGTCGACCAACCTCGGCCAGGGACGACCTCCCGTCCCGCTGACGCGAAAGCCACCGTGTCCCTATCGCTGCCTGCATCTGTCCCCCCAGCGCCAAGATCGTACAATCGTTCGATAGAACGCCCGTACGATTGGTCTACCACCGGTCCGACACCGGTGTCGAGCGGAACGCCGCGACACGTCGTACAAATGTTTGAAGTTGACGGTGAGTCGGGATAGGTTCACACGTACGTGAGGGTCGTTTTCCGGCACAGCCCGGCGAACCGGCACAGCACGGCGAACCGGGCAACCCCACCATTGCGGGGCGGCCGGGAACCGTCGGGGCCGGCACGCAACGGCCGTCGCGACACCACTCCGGCGCTGCCGGCGCACCACCCCCGAGGGCCGGCCCCGTCCGGCGGCCCCCACCCCACACAGGCCCCGCGAAGCCGGGGGCCGAGGACAGCTCAGGAGGAGTGACGTGGCCAGGGACGACCGGGGCACCGGCGGCAAGCTCGGTGCCGGCAAGGCCGACCAGGTGTCGGGCGGCTCCACGGACGCCGGAAATGGCCGGCACGCCAAGGTTCGCTCCATCGACGACGCACCGCGTCGCCGGTCCGCCGCCGCTGCCCGCGCGCTTGCGGCCGGCGGCCGGGTCCGCACCGTGACGTCGGTGGTCGGGGCCATGCCGGAGGCGTACCCGGATGATCTGACCAACCGGCAACGCCGCATCCTCGACTTCATCCGGGACTGGGTCCGCGAGCACGGCTACCCGCCGAGCGTGCGGGAGATCGGCGAGGCGGTCGGTCTGGTCTCCCCGTCGTCGGTCGCCTACCAGCTCAAGGAGCTGGAGAAGAAGGGCCACCTGCGACGCGACCCGAACCGTCCGCGCGCGGTCGACGTCCGGCAGCCCAGCGACGTGGCGGCCGAGGACGAAGAGGAGAAGCTGCGGATGCGGCCGACCCCGGCATACGTGCCGCTGATCGGTCGGATCGCCGCCGGTGGCCCGATCCTCGCCGAGCAGTCGGTGGAGGACGTGTTCCCGCTGCCCCGCGAACTCGTCGGCGAAGGAACGCTGTTCACCCTGCAGGTCAAGGGCGACTCGATGATCGAGGCGGCGATCTGCGACGGTGACTGGGTGGTCGTCCGGCAGCAACCCACCGCGGACAACGGTGACATCGTGGCCGCGATGATCGACAACGAGGCGACCGTCAAGTCCTACCGGTACCGCGACGGTCACGTGCTGTTGCTGCCACGCAACCCGGCATTCGAGCCGATCCCCGGCGACGAGGCGACCATTCTCGGCAAGGTGGTCGCCGTCCTCCGCCGGATCTGACACCGCAACGCGGTTCCGGGCGGGTGTCACCACCCGCCCGGAACTGCGCCGGAGCAGCGGGGCCGGGTTGGATCGGCGGGCAGTGCCGGATCAGTGGGCGCTGGCAGGGCCGTGCCCGGATCAGTTGGCAGTGGCGGGCCGGTCCGGATCAGCCGCGTAGGTCGCCGAAGCCTTCATGCTCGTCGGCCCAGGTGTTGTTGGGGCGCGGCGGCACGATCCGGCCGATGCCGCGTCGGGGTTGGCCGTAGGCGTCCACGCGGGCCGGGGTTGGCCGTAGGCGTCCACCCGGGATCGGTTGACATCGGTGGTGGTGGTGGTGGTGGACCCTGTGGCGGCAGCGGCGCGGGTCGGGGCACCCGGGCGCCGCGCCCGTCCGTGGTCGACTCGACGGCGTCCGGATCCCAACCACCAGCGGCCCGGCGCGGCGAACCGTACTCGTTGCCACCGCCGTACTCGTTGCTGCCGCCGTACTCGTTGCCACCGCCGTACTGGGTGCCGCCGGGCGGGGGGGCGCTGGGCGGGGGGGCGCTGGGCGCGGGCGCGCCGTACTCGGTGCCGCCCCGGTAGCCGCCGCCGGCCGGCTCGGCCGCCGGTGCGCCGGAGTAGCCGGCGCCGTAGCTGTCCGGGTACCCGGCGTCGTAGTTGTCCCCGGCGCCGTACCCGCCGCTGGAGTAGGTGCCCGCGTCCGCGCGGCGCTGCTGGGCAGGGCGGGCCGGCTGCCGGTCGGCCGGCTCCTCGTAGTACTCCCCGCCGCCACGCCGGTCGTTGCCGTACCCGTCGTACTGGTCGTCGTAGCCGGCCTGTTCGGGGTAGCCGGCCTGGTTGGCGTACCCGCTGCCGTAGCCGCGCTGGTCGTCCTGGTCGGCGGTGCCGTAGCTGGACCGGTCGTCGTAGCCCTGCCCGTAGTCCTCCGCGGCCGGGGAATCCCAGTCGTCCTCGGCTTCCCGGGCCCGCTTCGCGGCCAGCGCGTGCTGTTTGCGCGAACGGCGGATGCCGAGGATGCCGCCGACGATCATCAGCAGACCAACCACCCCGATCACGCCGATGATGTAGGTGAGGTCGGAGAAGCTGAGTTTGCTGAACCAGGACGGCTCGGCACCGCCACCGGCGTTGGTCGGCGCGCCCGTGCCGCCGCCCCGGGTGCGGCCTCGGCCGGCACGGCCGGCGTGTACGACAGGATCTTGCGGGGAGTGTCGGTGGCGACCACGTTGGACAGCGTCACGAACTTGCCGTCCGCGGTGTACGCGATCGCCGACCCGTTGGCCTCGTTGGGCAGCGGCGTGATCCGGTACTTGTCCGACGTGATGGTGGCGACGAGATCGTCGGTGGCGTCCCACTCGTAGGCGTCGGAGAGGGTCCGGATCACCACCTTCTTACCGTCGGCGGAGAGCGCCGCGCCGGTAACGGTGAGCCGGCCGGGCGGGCCGAAACCGGTCGGCGTGCCGGTGTCCTTCGGCGTGAAGGCGCCCACCTTGGCCATCGGCACGGTGCTGCTGCCGAGCGCGGCGGTCGCCTTGTAGATGTCGGCCGGCCCGGACACGCCCTTGGTGATGATGATGGGCCTGTTGTCCGCGCCGATCAGCATGGCCCGGGCGTCCGGGTGCGCGCCGTCCGGGTAGCTCATCCGGAACAGCTTCGCCTCGCCGGAGGTGGGAACCTTCCACACCACCACGTCACTCCGGGAGCCGCCGTTGTCGCCGATGTCGGCCACCCAGAGGCTGCCGTCGGCGGCGACCGAGAGGTCCTGCGGGTCGCGTGGTCCGTTGCCGGAGAACTGCAGCGTCTTGGTCGGCTTGCAGGAGGGGTCGAGCAGGTAGACCCGCTCGGCGCTGTTGGGCGTGGCGGGCAGCTCGGGAGCCGGTGACCACGGCGTAGCCGTTGGCGGTGACCGCGAGGCCGGTGAGCCCGGAGACCCCGTTGCCGGTGATAGTGCAGACGTCCGCCCCCGGAGTGGGGGCGGACGCCGAGGCATTGGCGGAGTCGCTGGGACTCGGGTCGGCGAACCCGGCAGTTGCCGGGACCAGGGTCAGTGTCACCACAGCGGTGAGAGCCAGCCCAACTCGTCGCATCGCCTCAGTCTTTCAGAGCACAGTTACAGGCCCGTATAGGCCCGTGAGCTCTTTACCTTACGTGACCGACGGCGGCTTCCGAAGGGAGCAAAAACGGGGCGAGCTGGGCAGCAAGCATGGAATCCACCCGGGCGCGAACCAGCGTGCCGTCGTCCTGATGCGCGGATTCCAACACTTCACCGCGTTCGTGCACCCGGGCGAGCAGGTCGCCACGCTCGTAGGGGAGGCGGACGAGCACCTCGACGGCCGGCCGGGGCAGCCGCGCCTCGATCGCCGCCCGCAGGTCCGCGATCCCCGCGCCGGTACGGGCCGACACGAACACCGCGTCCGGCCAGTCCCGCTTCAGCCGCAGCAGAGTCTCCTCATCGGCGGCGTCCATCTTGTTGACCACCAGCAGCTCGGCGATCTTGTCGGCGCCGACCTCACCGAGCACCTCGTGCACGGCCCGGACCTGCCCGTACGGGTCCGGGTGGGCGCCGTCGACCACGTGCACGATCAGGTCGGAGAGCGCCACCTCCTCCAGCGTCGAGCGGAACGCCTCGATCAACTGGTGCGGCAGGTGCCGGACGAAGCCGACCGTGTCGGAGAGGGTGTAGATCCGGCCGTCGTCGGTACGGGACCGCCGGGTCTTCGGGTCCAGGGTCGCGAAGAGCGCGTCCTCGACCAGTACCCCCGCATCGGTCAGCCGGTTGAGCAGGCTGGACTTGCCGGCGTTGGTGTAACCGGCGATGGCCACCGCGGGGACCTCGTTGCGCTGCCGGCTGGAGCGCTTGGTCTCCCGGATGGTGCCCATGTCCTTGATCTGCCGCTTCAACTTGGCGATCCGGGTACGGATCCGGTTGCGGTCGATCTCGATCTTGGTCTCACCGGGGCCACGCAGACCCACGCCGCCGCCGGCGCCGCCGCCCCGTCCGGAACCACCGGCCTGCCGGGAGAGCGCCTCACCCCAACCACGCAGCCGCGGCAGGAAGTACTGCAACTGGGCCAACTCGACCTGGGCCCGGCCCTCCTTGCTCTTGGCGTGCTGGGCGAAGATGTCCAGGATCAGCGCGGTCCGGTCGATGACCTTGACCTTGACCCGGCTCTCCAGCGCGCGCAGCTGGCTGGGCGACAGCTCGCCGTCGCAGATCACCGTGTCCGCGCCGGAGGAGACCACCACGTCGCGCACCTCGTCGACCTTGCCGCGGCCGATGAAGGTGGCCGAGTCGGGCCGGCTGCGCCGCTGGATCAGCCCCTCCAACACCTGCGAGCCGGCCGTCTCGGCCAGCGCCGCGAGTTCGGTGAGCGAGTTCTCGGCGTCGGTGACCGAACCCTCGGTCCAGACGCCGACCAGCACCACCCGCTCCAGTCGCAGCTGGCGGTACTCGACCTCGGTGATGTCCGCGAGTTCGGTGGAGAGACCGGCGACCCGGCGCAGTGCGTGCCGGTCGGCCAGGTCGTAGTCGCCTCGGGTTGCCTCGTCGGGGTCGAGGCCGGCCGGCTCCGGCGCAAACCGGGAGCGGGGCCGATCAAAGTCCTCGGCGCCCTGGTCGAACCAGGGGGCCGGGGTGGAGAAATCGTCAGTCATATTGCTTCGATCGTGACACGCCCACGGGGCTGCCGCACCACCATTTCGCCCGTGGCTGACGGTGTCGGCCCCGCGTCGGCCCACCCGGTTCGGCGCCGTGCGCAACTGGGCGCAGAATGGCCGGGTGTCCAATCGTGCCCTGCCCAGCGCCGGCTTCTCCATCACCATCCGGGTCTCGGTACCCGCTGACGCCTCGGCCATCGGCCGGCTGACCACCTGCGTCGGGGAGTCCGGCGCCATCGTCACCGCGGTCGACGTGGTCGATTCGGACAACGTGTCGCTGATCGCGGACGTCACCTGTGACACCGCCGACGCGGCGCACGCCGACCAGGTGGTCGCGGCGCTGGAGGAGCTGCCCGGGGTCGATGTCCGGAAGGTGTCCGACCGTACCTTCCTGCTGCACCTGGGCGGAAAGATCGAGGTCACCCCCAAGATCACCCTGCGCAACCGGGACGAACTCTCCCGCGCGTACACCCCCGGGGTGGCCCGGGTGTGCCTGGCCATCGCGGAGAACCCGGACGACGCCCGCCGGCTGACCATCAAGCGCAACACGGTGGCCGTGGTCAGCGACGGCTCCGCGGTGCTCGGGCTGGGCAACCTCGGCCCGGCCGCCGCGCTGCCGGTGATGGAGGGCAAGGCCGCGCTGTTCAAGCGGTTCGGCGGGGTGGACGCCTGGCCGGTGGTGCTGGATACCCAGGACACCGAGGAGATCATCAAGATCGTCACGGCGATCGCGCCCGCCTACGGCGGGATCAACCTGGAAGACATCGCCGCGCCGCGCTGCTTCGAGATCGAGGAGCGGCTGCGGGCCAAGCTGGACATCCCGGTCTTCCACGACGACCAACACGGAACTGCCATCTGTGTACTCGCCGCGCTGACCAACGCGCTCCGGGTGGTCGGCAAGCGCCTGGACGACGTACGGGTGGTGGTCTCCGGAGCCGGCGCGGCCGGTACCGCCATCATGAAGTTGCTGCTCGCCCAGGGCGTCGGCGACGTGATCGCCTACGACCGGGCCGGCGCGCTGCACCGGGGCATGCCCGACCTCTCCGCCAACTGGCTGTGGCTGGCCGAGCACACCAACCGGGACAACTACGCGGGTGACCTGCCCGGCGCGCTGCGTGGTGCCGACGTCTTCATCGGCGTGTCCGCCCCCAACCTGCTCGTCGGCGCGGACATCGCCGGGATGGCCAAGGACGCGATCGTCTTCGCGCTGGCCAACCCCGACCCGGAAGTGGACCCCCGGGAGGCCCGCAAGTACGCGGCGGTGGTCGCCACCGGCCGCTCCGACCAGCCCAACCAGATCAACAACGTGCTCGCTTTCCCCGGCGTCTTCCGCGGCCTGCTGGACGCCGGCGCCCGCACCTTCACCCAGGAGATGGCGCTGGCTGCGGCGAATGCCATCGCCGACGTGGTGGGCGCCGAGAAGATCAACGCGTCGGTGATCGTGCCCAGCGTGTTCGACGCCCGGGTCGCCCCCGCCGTCGCCGCCGCCATCGTCGCGACCATCAAGGGCGCCTCCGCCGAGCAGGTTCCCGACCCGGCCTGATCCCTGCCCGGCGGGACCCTTGCCCAGCGAGCCGACGGGGCGCGCCGGTGGCGTCCGGCAGCCAGCGACCTGTGCCAGAATCCGCATGGTGAGCGCAGACCCACGGGTACCGGAGCCGCCGGACGGGGACGAGCGCAGCGTGCTCCTCGGCTGGCTCGCCTTTCATCGCAGCGCCCTGGCGGCCAAGTGCGCCGGCCTCGACGCCGACCAACTGGTGACGAGGTCCGCGCCCCCGTCACCACTGTCCCTGCTGGGACTCGTCCGGCACCTGACCGAAATGGAGCGGGTGTACGCGGCCTGGGCACTGGGGCCGAAGACCGACCTGCGGTTCGTGTGGGGCGACTACACCGACGGCGGCCCGGAGTGGGACATCGATGCCGATGCCGGCATGGTGGACGAGTCGATGGCGGCCTGGGCGCACGAGAAGCAGGCGGCCGACCGGCGGATCGCCGAGCACGGGCAGTTGGCCGATGTCGGCGCGGGCAACGGCCGTAGCGTGCGGTGGAACCTCCAGAAGCTGATCGGTGAGTACGCCCGCCACAACGGCCACGCGGATCTGATCCGCGAACGGATCGACGGTCAGACCGGCGAGTAGTCCCCGGCCGGCCGGGTACCCGGTCAGATCAGCAGGTGGCCCTCGGCGACGAGGGTGGCGGGGCCGGCGAGGGCGCAGGTGGTGTCGTCGAGGGTGACGGTGAGCCGGCCGCCGGGGAGGTCGACGGTGACCCGGCCGGCGGTGTGCCCGGCGTCGCGCAGGGCGACGGCGGCCACCGCGCAGGCGCCGGTACCGCAGGAGAGGGTCTCGGCGCTGCCGCGTTCGTAGACCCGCATCCGCACGTGCAGCGGGTCTGCGGTGGCGGTGACGAACTCGACGTTCGCGCCGCGCGGGAAGACCTCGGTGTCCACCGTGGGCGCGGTGGTCAGGTCCAGCGTGGACAACTCGTCGACCCGGCAGACCAGGTGCGGGTTGCCGACGTCCACAGTGGTACCGGTGAAGCCCACCCCGTGCAGGACAGCGGTCGAGGTGGCACCGAGCCGGGGCCGGGCCATGCTGGCACTGATCTCGTCCCCGGCGACCTCGATGCCGACCAGTCCCGCCCGGGTACCCACGGTGAACCGCTCCCCGCTGACCAGCCCGTGTGCCAGCAGGTACCGGGCGAAGACCCGCACACCGTTGCCGCACATCTCGGCCACCGAACCGTCGGCGTTGCGGTAGTCCATGAACCACTCGGCGTCCCCGGCGTACGCCCGGCCGTCCGCGAGTTTCCCGCTGCGCACCACCCGCAGCGTGCCGTCCGCGCCCAGGCCGAAGCGCCGGTCGCACAGCGCGGCGACCCGCTCGTCCGACAGCGACAGCTCCCCGTCGAAGTCCGGGAGCAGCACGAAGTCGTTGCCGGTGCCGTGGCCCTTAACGAATCGCATGCTCCCCATCCTGCCCGACCGGCTCGGCTGCCCCGGGACCGACCGCGATGATCTCCAACGCCTGGGACGGCAGCTGCGGGTCGGCCGCGTCCAGCCAGTGCACCTGCGGATCGCGGCGGAACCAGGAGCGCTGCCGGCGGACGAAGCGCCGGGTGGCCCGTACCGTCTCGGCCCGCGCCCACGCCTCGTCCTGCGCGCCGTCGAGGAACGCGAGCACCTGCTGGTACCCCAGCGCCCGGCTGGCTGTCCGCCCGTCGCGCAGGCCCGCCTCGACCAGCGCGCGTACCTCGGCGACCAGGCCCTGCTCCCACATCCGGTCGACCCGGTCGGCGATCCGGGTGTCGAGCACCCCGGTGTCCAGGTCCAGGCCCACCTGCACGCTGCGGTAGTGGGGCGTGCTGGCCGGCAGGGCGGCGGTGAAGGAGCCGGTGAGCTGCACCACCTCCAGGGCGCGCACGATCCGCCGGCCGTTGGTCGGCAGGATCCGCGCCGCCGCCTCGGGGGCGGCACGCGCCAGCCGCTCGTACAGCGGCGCCGGGCCGGATCCGGCCAGCTCGACCTCCAGGGCGGCACGCAGGTCCGGGTCGGTACCCGGGAACTCGAACCGCTCCAGCACCGCCCGCACGTACAGCCCCGAACCGCCCACCAGCAGCGGTACCCGGCCGCGGGCCAGGATGTCGTCGATCGCCGCGCGGGCCAGCGCCTGGTACTGCGCCACACTTGCCGGCTCGGTCACCGGCCACAGGTCGAGCAGGTGGTGCGGTACCCCGTGCCGCTCCTCGGGGGTCAGCTTGGCGGTACCGATGTCCATCCCCCGGTACAACTGCATCGAGTCGGCGTTGACCACCTCGCCGCCCAACACCTGCGCCAGCGCCAGGCTGAGGTCCGATTTGCCGGCGGCGGTCGGCCCGACCACCGCGACCACCGTCACCGCCCGCTCCCCGACCGGCGCAGGCTCGAATCGCCCGCACGGCGCTCACCCACGGCGACCAGCCGACCCCGAAGCGGCGACTCGACCGCCAGGGAGCTGGAAATTTCGGGCAGCATCAGGGGAGGATGGGGGCTGGCAGTGGTGGCGTCTAGTGGCACGGATCAACCGTAACCGGACGCCTCGATCACCTTACGAGCGCTGTCAGGACACCGTATGGTCACGGTCCGCACCGGTCCCTCGACGCGGCCGGGGTAGCACCTGTGACAATGCCCGGGGAAGAAAACCTTACTGCGCTGTGGCGGTGGGCACCGGAGACGTCCGGTGACGCCGGGAAGACTGAGGACACGAACATGAGCGACTGGACGACCTTCGGACGGGTCGACGCGGACGGCACGGTGTACGTCAAGACCGCTACCGGGGAGAAGGTGGTCGGCTCATGGCAGGCCGGCTCGCCCGAGGAGGGCCTGGCGCACTTCGCCCGCCGGTTCGCCGACCTGGTGACCGAGGTTGACCTGGTGGACACCCGGTTGCAGACCGGCGCCGCCGACGCCTCCCACTCGCTCGCCACGATCAAGCGGCTGCGCGCCACCCTCGACGAGGCGCACGTGGTCGGTGACATCGACACCCTCACCGCCCGGCTGGACAAGCTGACCGCCCGCGCCGAGGAGAAGGCCGGCGAAGCCCGCGCCGCCCGCGACGCCGCCCGGGTCGAGGCGCTGGCCCGTAAGACCTCGCTGGTGGAGGAGGCCGAGTCGATGGCCGCCGACTCCACGAGCTGGAAGGTGGCCGGGGACCGGTTCAAGGAGATCCTCGACGAGTGGAAGACCATCCGGGGCATCGACCGCAAGGCCGATGGCGAGCTGTGGAAGCGCTACGCCGCCGCCCGGGACGCCTTCACCCGCCGTCGGGGCGCGCACTTCGCCACCCTGGACGCCGGCCGCAAGCAGGCCCAGACCCGCAAGGAAGAGCTCGTCACCGAGGCGGAGACGCTGTCGGAGGCGAGTGAGTGGACCTCAACGGCCAACCGGCTCAAGGAGCTGATGACCGAGTGGAAGGCCGCTCCGCGCGCCTCCAAGGAGATCGAACAGCGGCTGTGGGACAGGTTCCGGGCCGCCCAGGACGCCTTCTTCACCCGGCGTAGCGAGGTCTTCTCGGCCCGCGACGCCGAGCAGAAGGTGGCTGTCGAGCGCCGGCAGGAGCTGCTCGCCCAGGCCGAGGCGCTGGATGTGGAGTCCGACCCGAAGTCGGCCCAGGCCAAGCTGCGCGAGATCCAGAGCCAGTGGCACGACGCCGGCCGGGTCTCCCGCGAGTCGGCCAGCGGCCTGGACCGCCGGCTGCGCAACGTCGAGGAGAAGGTGCGCGGCGCGATGGACGTCGCCTGGCGGCGTACCACTCCCGCGGACAACCCGCTGCTCACCCAGATGCGCGACCAGGTCGCCGAGGCCGAGGCGCGGCTGGCCCGCGCTCAGGCGGCCGGCGACGCCAAGCGGATCCGCGAGGCTGAGCAGGCGCTCAGCCAGAAGCGCCAGTTCCTGAACCTCGCGGAGCACTCCAGCTGAAGCTGATTCACCGCACCACCACATAGAGATCTCGGCGCCGCTCCTTCGGGACGGCGCCGCGATCATGCCCGGCCCCGGCCGCCGCCCCAGTCAACGGGGCCGGCGGCCGGGTGGGTTTCAGCGGGCGGGCGTCAGCAGGCGCAGGCGTCGGCGGGCGCGGTGCTGACCGGCGGCGCGCCGATGGTCGGCAGACCCAACAACACGCCGGGGGTACGGGTGACGGTGCCGGCCGCCCACGCGTCTCCCGCGCGGGTACGCCGGTGGGACAGTGGTGCGCCGTCGGCGTTGAGATGGTGCGGGGCGGCGTAGCTGACCACGGTGCGCACGATGTCGCCGGGGCGGGGCCGGGTGTCCCCGGTGGCGAAGTGCACCAGCCGGCCGTCCCGGGCACGCCCGGACATCCGGCCGGTGGCCTCGTCCTTGCGCCCCTCCCCGACCGCGACGAGCACCTCGACCTCGGCGCCCACCATCGTCAGGTTCGCAGCCCAGGTGACCTCCTCGACCAGGGCCAGCAACCGCTCGTAGCGCTCCTGCACCACCTGCTTGGGCAGCTGCCCGTCCATCGTGGCGGCCGGCGTACCCGGACGCTTGGAGTACTGGAAGGTGAAGGCGCTGGCGAACCGCGCCGCCCGTACCACGTCCAGGGTCTGCTCGAAGTCGGCCTCGGTCTCGCCGGGGAAGCCGACGATGATGTCGGTGGTGATCGCTGCGTCCGGCATCGCGGCCCGCACCTTGTCGATGATGGCGAGGTAGCGCTCCTGCCGGTAGGAGCGGCGCATCGCCCGCAGGACCACGTCCGAGCCGGACTGCAACGGCATGTGCAGTGCGTGGCAGACGACCGGGGTCTGGGCCATCGCCTCGATCACGTCGTCGGTGAAGTCCTTCGGGTGCGGGCTGGTGAACCGCAGCCGCTCCAGCCCGTCGATCTCCCCGCAGGCCCGCAGCAGCTTCCCGAAGGCGAGCCGGTCGCCGAACTCGGCACCGTAGGAGTTGACGTTCTGGCCGAGCAGGGTCACTTCGAGCACGCCGGCCTCGGCGAGCGCCCGGACCTCGGCCAGGATGTCGCCGGGGCGGCGGTCCTTCTCCTTGCCGCGCAACGCCGGCACGATGCAGAAGGTGCAGGTGTTGTTGCACCCCACCGAGATGGAGACCCAGCCCGCGTAGGTCGACTCGCGCCGGGCCGGCAGCGTCGACGGGAAGGTCTCCAGCGACTCCAGGATCTCCAGCTGGGCCTCGTCGTTGTGCCGGGCCCGCTCCAGCAGCACCGGCAGCGAGCCGATGTTGTGGGTCCCGAAAACGACGTCCACCCAGGGCGCCTTGCGGACGATCTCGCCCTGGTCCTTCTGCGCCAGGCAGCCACCGACGGCGATCTGCATGCCCGGGTGGGAGAGCTTGGTGGGGCGCAGGTGGCCGAGGTTGCCGTAGAGCCGGTTGTCGGCGTTCTCCCGCACCGCACAGGTGTTGAAGACGACCACGTCCGGGGGTGGCCGGCGTCGGCACGCAGGTAGCCGGCGTCCTCCAGCAGCCCGGAGATCCGCTCGGAGTCGTGCACATTCATCTGGCAGCCGTAGGTGCGCACCTCGTAGGTACGCCCCTGGCCGCCCACCTGGGGGACGTCAACGATAGTCATGGCCTCCCCAGGGTAATCGGCCGACCGTCGCCCGCCGATACCACCGCCAAGATCACGATGTGCCGCCCGATTGTGGCGTGTCGCTGCACAATCGGGCGGCGCGTCGTGAACCTTTCGGGGGGAGCCGGGGTCAGGCCGGGCTGGGGGTTGATTCGGTCAGCGTCAGGGCGGCGACGGAGAGGAGCAGGAGGGTCATGCCGGCCCAGGCGGTGGGGTCGAGGTGTTCGCCGAGCAGCCACAGTGCGAGCAGAGCGGCGACGACGGCTTCGAGGAGCGCCACGACCGCGGCGGTGGTGGCGCGGACGTGGACCAGGGCGGCGAAGAACATCCGGTACGCCGCCACCGTGGGTACCGTCGCCAGGTACCCGAGCAGCGCCCAGTCGCGGACCTGCTGCCCGCCCACCGGCCACACCCCGTCCAGCAGCGCGAACGGCAGCAGTACCACCGAGCCGACCAGCAGCGCCGGCAGCATCGACTGCGCCGACCCGCCGTCCCGCCCGGCCCGCGCCCGGGCCAGCAGGGTCACCACGGCGTACCCGAGAGCGGACAGCAGCGCCCAGCCGATGCCGGCGAGCCGGTGCGGCGCCTGCCCGTCGTCACCGGCGCCGACCAGTGCCACCAACCCGAGCAGCGCGACTGCCACGGTCACCACGCCGGCCCGGCCGAGCCGCTCGGCCAGCACGACCCTGGCGCCCAGCGCGATGAGTACCGGCCCGGAGCCCAGTGTCACCACGGTCGCCACGGCCACCCCGGCCCAGGCGCAGCCGGCGAAGTACGCGGTCTGGTAGATGGCCAGCCCGATCCCGAGGACCAGCGCCCGCCGCCCGAGCCTGACCGGGCCGCCGGGTCGCGAACTGGCCCGCCGTCCCCGCCTCGATCGGGCCGACATGACGAGGTGGCCGAGGGCGAGCAGGGCGCTGCCGCCGGCGAAGCGCCAGAAGGAGACGGCCATCGGGCCGAGTCCGGTGGTTTTGAAGAGCACGGTGGCGATCACGCCACCGGTACCCCAGGCGGTGGCCGCGAGCGCAATCATCGCCAGTGCACGCCCGACCGGGGCGGTGGATCCGTCAGTCATCTCAGGTCTCCGGAGGTGGGAGTGGTCAGCGGCCGGTTAGTGGGCAGCGACCAACCCGGGTCCGGACAGACCCGTGGATGTCAGGTACCGCCGCCCGTCAGGCGACGGGTGGCGGGCAGCAGCTCAGATGACGCACGCCGGCAGGTTACGACATCGACGGCGTGCGGGGCAGAATCATTTCCATGTGTCGGAGCATCAAGACCCTGCGCGAGCCCTATACCGAGACCGTCACCGACGCCGACGTGCACGCCGCCGCGTTGCAGTACGTCCGCAAGATCTCCGGATTCCGGGCGCCGGCCGGGCACAACCGGGAGGCGTTCGAGGCGGCCGTCGCCGCGGTGGCCGAGGCGACCCAGCACCTGCTGGACCACCTGGAGGTACGCGGGTCTACCGCGCGATCTCGGTGACCCGGGACTCGCGGACCACGGTGACCCGGATCTGACCGGGGTAGGTCAGCTCCTCCTCGATCTGCTTGGCCACATCGCGGGCGAGCACCGCCGCGCCGATGTCGTCCACGTCGTCCGGCTTGACCATCACCCGGACCTCGCGGCCGGCCTGCATGGCGAAGACCTTCTCCACGCCCGGCTTGCCGACGGCGATCTCCTCGATCCGCTCCAGCCGCTTGACGTAGACCTCAAGGCTCTCCCGGCGCGCCCCCGGCCGCCCGCCCGAGCAGGCATCGGACGCCTGGGTCAGGACCGCCTCGATGGTCTGCGGAAGCACCTCGTTGTGGTGCGCCTCGATGGCGTGCACCACGTCGTCCGACTCGCCGTACCGGCGGGCCAGGTCGGCGCCGATCAGCGCGTGGCTGCCCTCGACCTCGTGGGTGAGCGCCTTGCCGATGTCGTGCAGGAACGCGCACCGCTTGATCAGCGCTGCGTCCAGGCGCAGCTCGGCGGCCATGATACCGGCGATGTGCGCGGTCTCCACCAGGTGCTTGAGGACGTTCTGGCCGTAGCTGGTGCGGTAGCGCAGCCGACCGAGCAGGGTGGTCAGCTCCGGGTTCAGGTCGGTGATGCCGACCTCGACCAGGGCATCCTCGGCGGCCCGTTGGCACAGCCGCTCGACGTCCTGGCGGGCCAGGTCGTAGACCTCCTCGATGCGGTGCGGGTGGATGCGGCCGTCCAGGATCAACTTCTCCAGGGTGAGTCGGCCGACCTCCCGACGTACCGGATCGAAGCAGGACAGCAGCACCGCCTCGGGGGTGTCGTCGATGATCAGGTTGACCCCGGTGACCGACTCGAAGGCGCGGATGTTGCGCCCTTCGCGGCCGATGATCCGGCCCTTCATCTCGTCACTTGGCAGGTGCAGCACGCTGACGACGCTTTCGGCGGTCTGCTCGCTGGCGATCCGCTGGATGGCGTCGACCACGATGTGCCGGGCGCGGGCGTCGGCGGTGTTGCGCGCGTCCGCTTCGATGTCCCGGACCAGCAGCGCGGCCTCCCGCTTGGCCTGCACCTCGATCGCCTCGACCAGTTCGGCGCGGGCCACGTCGGCAGTCAGTCCGGCGACCCGCTCCAACTCCCGCCGCCGCTCCTCCTCGCCCTCGGCCAGGGCGGTCTCCCGGGCGGCCAGCACCGTCTCCTTCTGGCCGAAGTCGCGCTCCAGCCGGCTGATCCGCCGGTCCCGGTCGCCCAGCCGTTCGGCCTCCTCGGCCAGCAGCCGTTCCCGCTCGTCCACCCGCTGCTGCCGGCGTTCGGCCTCGGCGGCCTGCTCGCGGGCGGTGGCGGTGAGCATCGCGATCTCCCGCTCGCCGCTGCGCCGGGCGGTCAGCCGGGCCTGCTCGGCGTCCTGTTCGGCTTGCCGGTGGGCGCGCTCGATGATGGTGTCCGCTTCGGTGTGGGCGGCGGCGAGGACGCGCTGGGCTTCCGCCCGGGCGGCGCCGGCTTCGGCGGTGGCGGCGGCTGCCTCGGTACGCGCGGCGCTGGCCGCGGCCCGGGAGTCCTCCTCGACACTGCGCGCCCGGTCGGCGGCGGCCTTGAGAGTTTCATCGGCGGCGGCGGCCGCCCGGGGGTTGTTGACCCGCAGGGTACGCAGCAGCACCACGATTCCGACGACCACGAGCGCGGCCAGCGCGACAACCGCGATCGTCAGCACAATGACTAGACCCTGCACGGTCGGCCTCCCCTTCCCCCGTGGTACTCCCGGCGAGCCGGTTGGAGCAGCTCACCGTCTGGAGAAGAGCGATCCGACGGACCGTGGCTAAGCGGACATCCCCTGGCGCCCTGGCCGCACGAAGGGTGCACAAAAGTAAACCGGGTGTTGCCACCCGATGATTCCGCCTTCTGGATGACCGCGAACAGAGCGGCCAATATTGTCCTGACTGTTATGCGATCTATGTTGCGCGGTTAGCCCGTATCGGATCAGTAACTCTCTTCTGTACCTGAGGCTAGGTGCCGGTGGCCCTTCGGTCAAGAACTCATGATCCGACCGGGCAGCCGCCGTACTGCTGGAGCAGGAGACACTACGCATCGTGAGTTCGGATGAGGGGGGCTCGACCGGATGTCCGGGGTCGAAATCAGTCGATCGGATGATCCCGGCCGAGTTCGTCGCCCACCAGGTCCGTCGCCGCGTCCGGGTCAATCTCGTCCAAAAACCCCGAATCCTCGGTACGGGCGGCAAGTGCGTCCTTCACCACCCGGATCGCCACCCCCGGCGGATACCCCTTGCGCGCGAGCATGCCGACCAGCCGGCGGAACAACGCGTCCGGCGCCGTCCGGCCGGCGCTGCGCAGCTTGCGGTCGACCAGTTCGCGGGCGGTCGCGGCCTCGGTTTCCGGGTCGAGTTCTTCCAGCGCCGCGTCGGCCTGCTCCTTCTCCACCCCGTGCCGGCGCAGTTCCTGGGCGAGTGCCCGGCTGGCCAGCCCCCGACCGTGGTGCCGGCTGGTCACCCAGGCTCGGGCGAATGCCGCGTCGTCGATGATGCCGACCTCGTCGTAGCGGTCCAGCACGCTCGCCGCGACCTCGGCCGCGATGCCGTTGCGGGCCAGCACGGCAGCGAGCTCCGCCCGGGTACGCGGCCGCACGGCGAGCTGGCGCAGGCAGATCTCCCGGGCCACCTCGGCCGGGTCCCGGCTCGGGTCGGCCTCCTTCGGCGCCGGCCACCGCCCGGCGCCCCGCCGCTGCCCGGCGCCCTGCCGGTCCGCCGCGGGTTCCCGCTGGCCCTCGCCACGCTCCGGCCAGCCACCGCGTTGTCCGCGCCCCGCACCGCGCTTGCCGCGCCCGGCAGCGGACTCGCCACGGTCCGCGCCACGTTCGCCGGGGCCGTCGGTCGGCCCGCCGGGCTCGCCGCGACCCGCGCCACGCCAGCTGCGCCCCGCACCGCGTTCGCTGCGACCCGCGCCGGGCTCGTCGCCGGGCCCGGTGGGGAGGTAGGTGGCTTCGTCGGGGGACCACAGCGGGTCGTCCGGACTGGCGGACGGCCAACTCTGCGCCGGGCCGGCCAGCGGGCCACCGTCCTCGGCCAGGTCCTCGGGCGAGGCGCTGTCGTCCGGCTCAGCCGGCCACCCGTTGCCGTCCGGAGCAGCCGGCCAGCCGGTTTCGGTTGGGAGGGCCGGCGGCTGGCGGCGGGTACGCGGCGGTCGGGGTGGAGCTGCATCCCAGCCCCGCCCCGACCGCGCGCCTCGTCTACCCGGCACTGTGCTCCTCCGGCTGTTTCACCGCGTCCCAGTGTCACCGCGTCCCGGTCGACTCAGAAGTCGACGGTCACGATGTCCGGGTTGCCGGCCGCGTCATCGCCGGCCTGACCGACGCCCAGCTTCTCCAGGATCTTCTTCTCGAGCTCGGCGGCGACGTCCGGGTTCTCCTTGAGGAACTTGCGGGCGTTCTCCTTGCCCTGGCCGAGCTGGTCGCCGTCGTAGGTGTACCAGGCGCCGGACTTGCGGATGATGCTCTGCTCGACGCCCACGTCGATGAGCGAACCCTCGCGGGAGATGCCCTGGCCGTAGAGGATGTCGAACTCGGCCTGCTTGAACGGGCGTGGCCACCTTGTTCTTGACCACCTTGACCCTGGTCCGGTTGCCGACCGCGTCGCCGCCGTCCTTGAGGCTCTCGATGCGCCGCACGTCAAGCCGGATCGAGGCGTAGAACTTCAGCGCCTTGCCACCGGTGGTGGTCTCCGGCGAGCCGAACATGACGCCGATCTTCTCGCGGAGCTGGTTGATGAAGATCGCCGTGGTGCCGGAGTTGCTCAGCGCGCCGGTCATCTTGCGCAGCGCCTGGCTCATCAGCCGGGCCTGCAGGCCGACGTGGCTGTCGCCCATCTCGCCCTCGATCTCGGCGCGCGGCACCAGCGCCGCCACCGAGTCGATCACGATGATGTCCAGCGCGCCGGAGCGCACCAGCATGTCGCAGATCTCCAGCGCCTGCTCACCGGTGTCGGGCTGGGAGACCAGCATCGCGTCGGTGTCCACGCCGAGCGCCTTCGCGTAGTCGGCGTCCAGCGCGTGCTCGGCGTCGATGAACGCGGCGATGCCGCCGGCCCGCTGCGCGTTGGCGATGGCGTGCAGCGCCACCGTGGTCTTACCGCTGCTCTCCGGGCCGTAGATCTCGACGACCCGGCCGCGCGGCAGTCCGCCGATGCCCAGCGCCACGTCGAGGGCGATGGAGCCGGTGGGGATCACCGCCATCTGCTGGACCGGGCGCTCGCCGAGGCGCATCACCGAGCCCTTGCCGAACTGTTTGTCGATCTGCGCGAGCGCGAGGTCAAGCGCCTTCTCGCGGTCTGGTGCGCCTGCAGCCATTCCTGCCACCCCTGGATTCGCGGTCTTTGCCGCGCTCTTCGCGGAAGAACTTTTCGTCACGCGGACACGGTAAGCGCTCGGTATGACAGAACCCAGTGCACCGGTTGCTGCCTGTGGAAAAGCGCCATGCTGTGGACAATACCCGTACAGGTGTACTACACAAGCATCGACACGCCACCAGGGGAATCAGCGCAGCCTGGCGGGTACCCGTTCGGGGTAGGCGGCCACAACCGCACGCCACACGGTGACGGTCTGCTCACCGGCGGCCAGCGCCTCGTTGACGGTCCGCCCGCCGAGAGTGGCCAGTACCTGGTCGGCGGCGACACTGGGCGCGTACGCCTCGCCGAAGGCCAGCCCCATCCGGTCCCAGAAGTCCGTCAACCGCACCCGGATTCCCCTCTCAGCCCGGTACCGCGACCGGACGGCGCAGCGCCAACCCGAGCAACGGTACCGTCGCCACCGCCGCGAGCAAGGTCAGCGTCGGGTACCCGGACAACTGCACCACGAGCTCCGGACAGCGCCCCGCCGAGCGCCCCGGCCAGCCCCATGCACAGATCCGTCAGGCCCTGCACCGCCGGCCGCCGGTCCACCGGCGGTGGCGTCGGTGACCAGCGTCGAGCCGCCGACCATGGTGCCCGACCAGCCCAGACCCAGCAGCAGCAGGCCGGCGGTGAGCCGCACCGTGGAGTGCCCGGCGGTACCGGCGACCGCGCACGCGCACAGCAGCAGCGCCAGCCCGCCGAGGATCACCGCCCGCCGACCGACCCGGTCGGCCAGACACGCCGACCACCGGCGCGAAGGCGTACATGCCGACGATGTGCACGCTCAGCACGATGCCGACGACGGTGAGCAGGTCGCCGTGGACCATCCCGCGCAGGTGCACCGGCGTCATCGACATCACGCTGACCATCACCAGGTGCCCGACGGCGATGGCCCCGACGCCGAGCCGGGCGGTGGGCGAGGAGGTGACGAACGCGATCGAGTCCCGCAGCCGCGCCGGCACCACCCGCGCCGCCGGCACCACCGTGGCGGCGGGGCCGGGCAGGGCGCGGGCGACCAGCAGCGGGTCGGGGCGCAGCAGCAGGGCGAGGATCAGGCCGACGGCGCCGAAGGCCAGCGCGCTCAACACGAACGGGCCGGTCAACTCGGGCAGGCCGAGCGCCGCGTACCGCGTCGTCGGCGGCGTTGACCAGGTTGGGCGCGACCACCGCGCCGAGCGTGGTGGCCCAGACGATCACCGAGAGCTGGCGGCCCCGGCGCGCCGGCGGGGCCAGGTCGACGGCGGCGTACCGGGCCTGCAGGTTGGCTGCCGAGCCGCCGCCGAACAGCAGCATGCCGAGGAAGAACAGCGGGAGCCGGTGCAGCTCGAGCCGCGGTGACCACGAGCACCGCGCCGACCGCGCCGGTGAGGTAGGCCAGCACCAGGCCGGGGCGACGACCCCGGGCGGACATCAGCCGGCTGACCGGGACGGCGAGCAGGGCGGCGCCGATCACCGCGCAGCTCTGGCCGATGCCGGAGACGCCCACCCCGCCGAGCCGCTCGGCGAGCAGCGCGCCGACCGAGATGCCGATGGTGGTGCCCACGCCGCCGAGGATCTGGGTGCAGAACAGCAGCCGCAGCACGTACCGCTGAAGTTGGTTCTGATCCCTGACGCCGCTGATCACCGCCCCATCATGGCTGCCGACGATCAACGCAGGGCACCGGCCGCGACGGTGAGATCGGCGACAAGACCGGCGTAGGCGCTCTCCCGGTCGTCGGCGCGCAGCACGGCCGACGGGTGCAGCGTGGCGAGTACCCGAGCCTGCCCGCCGGCCTGGGCGAAGTCTTCCGGGTGGTGGGCCGATTCGGGCCAGGGCAGCAACTTCCCGCGCATCCGGGTGACCCGGAACGACGGGCCGGGCAGCGCCTGCCCGGCCGTGGCCCCGGGGGCCACCACGACCTGCGGGGCGAGCAGCGCGAACTCGGCCAGCAGCCAGGGCCGGCAGGCGACGATCTCGATCCGGTCCGGGGTCTGGTGGATGCGCCGGGTCCCGCTCCGCACCGGGCATCCGGGTCGACTCATGCCGAGAACCCCGCCCGGGCACGCCCGGCGCCCAGCGCCCGGGCGATCGAGCGGGCCAGCGGATCGAGCTGGTCGGGGTCCAGCGGGGCGATGCAGAGCCGGATGCCGGGGGCGGAGTTGAGCCGGAACAGCGCTCCCGGCGCGACCGCGTACCCGTCCTCGTGCAGCCGGGTGACTGCCAGCGTCTCGTCGGCGACCGGTATCCACACGTTGATGCCGGTCCGGCCGTGGGCCGGTACCCCGAGGCCGGCCAGCGCGCCGATCAGCCCGGCCCGGCGGGCCTGGTAGCTGTCCCGGGCCGCGTCGATCTGCCGGGTGACCGATTGCGTCCGACCACAGCCGGAGCACCAACCGTTGCAGGATGGTGGAGACCCAGCCGGCGCTGCCCCACAGCCGCCCGTTCACCCGGGCCACGGTGGCCTCGTCGCCGGCGAGGACGGCGAACCGCAGGTCCGGTCCGAACGGTTTGGAGGCCGAGCGCAGGAACGCCCACCGCTGCGTCGCGCCGGCCAGCGGGTGCAGCCGGGGGTGGGCCAGCTCGGCGGCGTGGTCGTCCTCGATCAGCAGCAGCTCGGCGTCGGCGAGCAGGTCGCGCAGGACGGCGGCGCGCTGCGCGGTGATGGCCGCGCCGACCGGGTTCTGCGCGCGGGCGGTGACGACCAGCGCGCCGATGCCCAGCCGGAGCGCGCGGCGCAGCCCGTCGGGGGTGGGCCCGTCGTCGTCCACCGGCACCGGCACCGGGGTGAGCCCCTGCGCGGCCACCATGTCGATCATGTTGGCCCAGCCGGGGTCCTCGATGCCGACCCGGTCGCCGGGGCGCAGGTGCGCGGCGAGCAGCCGGTCGATGCCGTCCAGCGCGCCGGAGGTGACGGTGAGCGCGGGGACCGGCACGCCGTCGTCGGTCAACCGGGTGCGGGCGACGGCGGCAAGTTCGGGCAGCACCCCGGCGTCGCGGTAGCCGGCCGCCGACAGTCGGTCGGCGGCCAGGTCGCGCAGGTGCGGCCACGGGTCGGGCAGCAGCCGCAGGTCCGGCTCGCCGGTCGAGAGATCGAGAACACCCGGGGGTACGGGCGGCCGGCGCTCGCGCCGATTCTGCGCCACCGGTGGCCGGGAGCGGACCCGGGTGCCGTTGCGTCCGGCGGTCTCGATGACGCCGCGCTGCCGCAGGCTCTGGTATGCGGCCGCGACGGTGCCGGCCGCGACGCCGAGTTGACCGGCGAGCTCCCGGACCGGGGGCAGCTGCGCGCCGGCCGCGAGTTCGCCGCCGCGTACCCCCGCTTCGATGCTCTCGGAAATGCCGGCGGAGGTCCGCCCGCTGATCTGATACTGTACCGCCACAGTCCCCAGATTGTACTGGAACGATGACAAATTTTCTAGTGACTCCACGGAACACGCCCACCCGCAGCGCCGAGCGGATCAGCTACGACCGCGCCGCCGCGTACGCCATTCTCGACGAAGCCCTGCTGTGCCACCTCGGTTTCGTCGTCGACGGCGAGCCGCGGGTGCTGCCCACCACCCACGTACGCGTCGGCGACACCCTCTACCTGCACGCCTCCTCCGGCGGCGGCCCGGCACTGGCGCTGCGCGCCGGGGCCGAGCGGATCTGCGTCGAAGTCACCGTGCTCGACGGCCTGGTCTTCGGCCGCTCCCAGTTCCACCACTCGGCCAACTACCGCAGCGTCGTGGCACACGGCGCGCCCCGCCTGGTGACCGGCGGCGCGGAGCAGCGCGCCGCGCTGGCCGCCCTGGTGGACAAGGCGGGCGCGGTCGCCGCCCGGCCCGGCGGCACGGGGGTGCCCGGTCCGGACCCGGCGACCGCGCCCACCGCCTGCCCGCCGGCGCCCACAGACCCGGCGCCCACAGACCCGGCGGCCCTCGACAGTCCGACACCGCGATCTCGGCGGTCCGGCCGCACCGGCGGGCCGGGCGGCTGACAGTCGGCCGCCGAGCGCCAAGGAGCTCGCGCAGACCGCGGTGATCGCTCTGGAGCTGACCGAGGTGTCGGTGAAGCAGCGGTCGCACGGGGTGGTGGACGAGCCCGCCGACCTGGCGCTGCCGTACTGGGCCGGAGTCGTGCCGATCCGGCTGCACGCCGGGCTGGCCGAGCCCGATGCCGGTGTCGCCGCGCCGGTCCCCGGGTACCTGACGCCGCCCCGCTCGCCCTGGCTGGAGCCGGCCGTCCTGGTCGGCCGACACGTCCGGCTGGAGCCGCTGGACGCGTGCCACGCGGGCGAGCTGTTCCTGGCGCTGGACGACGAGGAGGTGTGGCGGCACATTCCCGGCGCCCGGCCGACCACGGTCGCCGCGATGGCCGCCAACATCGAGGGCAAGCTGCGCGAGGCGCAGCGCGGGCTGCGTACCGCCTGGGTGCAGAAGGACGCCAGCACCGGCGCGGTGATCGGCACCACCTCGTTCTGCCCGCCCGACGAGACCAACCGCAGCGTGCACATCGGCTCCACCCAACTCGGCCGGGCCGCCTGGCGCAGCGGCGTGAACACCGAGGCGAAGCTGCTGCTGATGACGCACGCCTTCGAAACGCTGGGCGCCGGCCGGGTGGAGTTGCAGACCGACAACCGCAACGCCCGCTCGCAGGCCGCGATCGAGCGGATCGGCGGTCGGCGCGAGGGCATCTTCCGCCGGCACAAACGGCGCGGCGACGGCACCTTCCGGGACTCGTACTTCTACGCGATCACCGTCGACGAATGGCCAGAAGTCCGCAATCGACTGGTGCAACGGCTGGCGCGCGGCTAGACATGACGGCCGTGGGCATCACGAACATCTGGACGTACCTGCTGGGCACCATCGCGATCGTGCTGCTGCCCGGCCCCAACTCGATGTACGTGCTGTCCACGGCCGCCCGCCGGGGCGTACGCGCGGGGTACCGGGCGGCGGCCGGCGTGTTTCTCGGCGACGGGATCCTGATGTTCCTGTCCGCCGCCGGTATCGCCTCCCTGCTACGTGCCCAGCCGGCCGTGTTCAGCGTTGTCAAGTACGCCGGGCGCGGGGTACCTCTGCTTCGTCGGGGTGAACCTGCTGCGCGGCGCGTGGCGCCGGGTACGGCCGGCCGGCCCGACCCCGGCGGGCCCGAACCCGGCCGGCCCGATGGTGGCCGACGCCACCGCGACCGACCCGACCGGAGCCACCGCGACCGGCCCCGGGCCGCACGCGCCGGCCGAGGGTGCGCAGGAGTCGGCGGCCGAGCGGAACCCCTTCCGGCGGGCGCTGCTGATCAGTCTGTTGAATCCGAAGGCGATCCTGTTTTTCGTGTCGTTCTTCATCCAGTTCGTCCGGCCGGATGCCGCGCACGCCTGGCTGTCCTTCCTGATCCTCGGCACGATCGTCGAGGTGTGCAGCGCCTTGTACCTCACGGCGTTGATCTTCATGGGCAGCTACCTGGCCGACCAGTTCCGCCGCCGTCGCCGGCTGTCCAGGGCACTCAGCACCGGACTGGCCGCCCTCTTCGTCGGCTTCGCCGCCAAGCTCGCCACCGCCAGCCTGAGCTGACCTCGGTCCCGGCCTCCCTGCCTCGGCTCGGCTCCGGCTCGGCTCGCGTCAGCGGGCCAGGCCGTGGCGGTAGGCGTACTGGACTGCCTGCGCGCGGTCACGGACCCCGGTCTTGGCGAACACCCGGTTGATGTGCGACTTCACGGTGGCCTCGCTGACGAACAGCCGACCGGCGATCTCCCGGTTCGCCAGCCCCTCGGCGATCAACTGGAGCACCTCGACCTCGCGTCCGGTCAACCCGTCCGGGGCCGCCGTCCCGGCCGCAGCACCGCCGGCCGCGGCGGCCAGCAGCCGGCGCTGCACCTGCGGGTCGAGCACCGACTGGCCGGCCGCGGCCGCCCGGACGGCGTGCGCGATCTGTACCCGGCCGGCGTCCTTGGTCAGGTAGCCGAGCGCCCCGGCCCCCAACGCGGCCAGGATGTCGGCGTCCTCGGCGTAGGTGGTGAGCACCACCACCTGGGTATCAGGGTGCTCGGCGCGGATCCGGGCGGTGGCGCTCACCCCGTCCAGGCGGGGCATCCGCAGGTCCATCAGCACCACGTCCGGCCGGTGCGCGGCGACCAGCCGCAGCGCCTCCTCGCCGTCCGGGGCGGCGCCCACCACGGTGACGTCGTCGAGCAGGTCGAGCAGGAGCACCAACCCCTCGCGTACGGCGGCCTGGTCGTCGGCCACCACCACTGTGATCGTCACGCCGGTATCGTCACCCCGACCCGGTACCCGTCGCCAGCCGGCCCCGACTCCAGGCTGCCGCCGGCCAGTTCGGCGCGCTCGCGCAGCCCGGCCAGCCCGTACCCGCCACCGGTGCCGGCCAGCGGGCCGGGACTGCCGGCCGGCGCGGCGTTGACCACGCCGAGACGTACCCGGTCGGGCTCGAAGTGCAGGTCGACGCGGATCGCCGCGCCCGGGGCGTGCTTGGTCGCGTTGGTCAGCGCCTCCTGGGCGGTGCGGTAGAGGGCGAGCACCACATCCGGCTCCAGGTCACGGGGCGGGCCGGTGACCGCCACGGTGACTTCGATGTCCACTGTGGACCGGAAATCCGCGGCGAGCGCGTGCAACAGGTCCGGCAGGGGTACCGACTCGCCGCGCAGCACCCCGATCGCCCGCCGGGTCTCGGTCAGCCCCTCGCGGGCCAGCCGGCCGGCCCGGCGTACCGACTCCTGCGCCTGGGCCACCCGGCCGCCGTCCAGCAGCGCGTCGGCCGTCTCCAACTGGATGGTCAGCGCAGCCAAAGCGTGCGCCAGGATGTCATGGATCTCCCGGGCGATGCGGGCCCGCTCGTCCAGTGCGACGGCCCGGGCCCGTTCCTGCTCGGCCTGCGCGGCCAGCCGTTCGCCCTTGGCCCGGGCCACCCCGCCGAGCAGGGAGACCGTGAAGATCACCGGGCCGAGCAGCGCCCACCACGGTGAGTCGCCGTCCGGATGGACCAGCCGACCCACCGCGTAGCCGGCTGCCAGCAGCGCGGTGAACGCCACCGCGGCACGGCGCGGCCAGCGGGCCCCGGCGTTGAGGCAGCCGATGGCCGGGAAGGCCAGCGCCGCGCCGTTCGTCAGGATGACCGCGCTGACCGCACCCGCGACGGCATAGCAGATCACCGCCAGCGCGCTGGCCCGCGGCGCCGTCCGGCCGACGAAGGTGGGTACCAACCAGGCCACCGTGATCACCGCGGCCAGGGCGCACACCGCGGTGCGCACGGCCGGCGGCTGGGACAAAGCCGGACCGACCGTGCCGAGCAGGAGTGCGGCGAGGCCGACGATGCTGCGCGCCCGACCGGCCGCGACGCTCACCGCCACGGCTGCCCGACCCGTCCCCCGACGCGTCGGAGGGCTCCGGCGCACCCGACCCGGCCCTCGGCGGGTTGGTCCGGTGCGGTCTGCCCGGCCCGTCCCCCGACGAGTTGGTCCGCTGCGGCCCGATCGGCCGGCGCCTGTTGCTGTTGCATGGCACCGACGCTAGCGGCCGGCCGGCCCGTCGCCACCCACCCGTGGGTGGAGTGCGGGTGGATTCCCGGCTGCTGCCGACGCTGCCGCCAACGGCCCGGTGCCAACGGCCCGGTGCTACCCGCGCTGGCCGGCGTTGGCGACGATGGCGTCGTGCAGGTACCGGGCGAGCCCGGTGGCCCGCCGCTCGTAGTGCTCGGTGAACCGCGGGTCGGTGACGTACAACTCGGCCAGACCGACGTGGATCTCGTAGGTGCACTCGTAGAACCAGCGGCTGATCTGCGCCCGGTGCTCCTCGGCGAGCGCCGTGGCGACCGGGCCGTCGGCCGGTGCCCCGGCGCGCAGTGCAGCCGCGATCCGGTCGGCCAGTGCCGCCTGCTCGGCGAGCACCTGCTGCCAGGTCGCCTTGTCGTACCCGCCGGTGCGCCGCCGTGACTCGCGGTAGGCCTGAGTCTCACCCCAGTGCCGGTGCGCCTCCTCGGCGTGGCGCTGCGGGTCGTCGTCGCCGAACACCTCGAACCGCTCCTGCGGGGTCAGTGAAATGTCCATGGTTGCCGCCTCCAACTCCTTCTCCACCGCGGCGACCATCGCGGTGAGCCGACCGACCCGCTCGGTGAGCAGTTGGTGCTGGCGGCGCAGGTGCGCCACCGGGTCGGTGTCCGGGTCGTCGAGCAGGGTCGCGATCTGCTCCAGGGGAAAGCCGAGTTCGCGGTAGAACAGGATCTGCTGGAGCCGGTCCAATTCGGGCCGGCCGTAGCGGCGGTAGCCGGTGGCGCTGCGGCCGTCCGGGCGCAGCAGCCCGATTCCGTCGTAGTGGTGCAGGGTCCGCACGCTCACCCCGGCAACCTCGGCCAGTTCACCGACGCTCCACGTCATCGCTTCCTCCCTTCCCCAGGCGAGCGTCGCCCCTCACGTCGCGGCAGGGTCAAGGCTCTAATCGTCGTGCCACGGCAGCCGTACTGGTTCGGCCGGTCGCCAACCGGTGAGCAGTCGGGCGACCAGGTCGGCCAGTTCGCCGGGGAGGACCCGTTCATCGGCGGCGGCGAGTTCAGCCAGCGGCCACCACCGGTGTACGGCCATGCGTTCCCGCTCGTGGGCGGTGAAGCCCCGGGTGTCCACGGTGTGCGCGTCGACCCGGTGGGCGAAGTAGTCGTCACGGACCAGGCCGCGTACCCCGCTCACGTCGGCGTGTCCCTCGGTGTAGGCGACCGGGCGGCCGAGTGCCGCCGGGCGTACCCGCAATCCGGTCTCCTCGCGCAGTTCGCGGGCGGCGGTCCGGCGCACCGACTCCCACCGGTGCTCGACCACCGCCCGGGGTGAACCAGGTGATCGGCAAGCCGCGTCCCGGCGCCGGTTGGTAGCGGAAGAGCAATACCCGGTCGTCGGCGTCGATCAGCACCACCCGACCTGTCTGCCGTCGATATCGCGCTCGCAGCATCAGCGCAGGCTAGTCGTCAGGCCGGCGCGCTGTCGGCCTCCGACCGCGAGCGAGGACGGGTTGCGAGGACGGTGGGTCAGGCCGGAACCAGGTCGTCGGCGGGCACGGTCTCGACGGGCACCGCGTCAACCGGGCACGGCATCAACGGGCACGGCGTCGGGGAGCACCGGGTCGACGGGCAGGGCCAGGTCGTCGCGGCCGAGCGCGTGGGCGGTCTCGTTGATCACCCGGACATCGTCGTGCACCGGGCGGAGCAGCCGGCGGTGACCACGGCCACCCCGGCGCAGCAGGAAGAAGTGCACGGCGGCACGGACCCGGGCCCGGTCGGCGGCGCTGGCCACGCCGGTCTGTCCGACGAGCTGACGGAGCACGGCGGCGATCTGTTCGGCGAGCGCGAGTTCGGCGGTGCCGGCTGACCGCAGCGCGGCCAGGTGGCCGTCGAGCTGCCGGATCAGGACGTCGGATTCGTGGCCGGCGCCACGCTGCTCGTCGTTCACTTCAGCTCCCAACATTGAGTAGTGGACGGACTACTGAATGTGAGAGACCACCGTAGCTTGATCATCAAGGCTCCGACAAGTCAGTGACGCCGTACCGTGACCGGACAAACCCGGCTGGTGAGCTGCACCACGCTGGGGCCGGCGGGGCGCGGGCGACGGACGGGTCTGCGGTGGCGCGCCGCCCGGCTGCCCACCGCAGCGGAAAACGTCGGTGGGCCGGGGCAGGATGGTGGGGTGCTCAGCGACTTCGCACCCGCGACCCGGGCCTGGTTCGGTTCGGCGTTCGCCGCGCCCACCGCCGCCCAGGCCGGCGCCTGGCAGGCGATCAGGGCCGGCCGGCATGCCCTGGTGGTGGCCCCGACCGGCTCGGGCAAGACGCTGGCCGCCTTCCTGTGGTCCCTGGACCGGCTGACCTCCACGCCGCCCCCCGAGGACGCGCTGCGCCGCTGCCGGGTGCTCTACGTCAGCCCGCTCAAGGCGCTCGCCGTGGACGTCGAACGCAACCTGCGTACCCCACTCACCGGCATCCGGCTGGCCGCCGGCCGGCTCGGCCTGACGCTGCCCGACGTCACCGTGGGCATGCGCACCGGCGACACCCCGGCCGACGAGCGTCGGCTGTTCACCAAGCGCCCGCCGGACATCCTCATCACCACCCCGGAGTCACTGTTCCTGCTGCTCACCTCGGCCGCCCGGGAGTCGCTGCGGGGCATCGAAACGGTCATCATCGACGAGGTACACGCGATGTGTGCCACCAAACGCGGCGCGCACCTGGCACTCTCCCTGGAACGGCTGGACGCGCTGCTGCCACGGCCGGCGCAGCGGATCGGGCTGTCTGCCACCGTCCGCCCGATCGACGAGACCGCCCGGTTCCTCGGCGGGGCCGCACCCGTGGAGATCGTCGCGCCGCCGTCGGCGAAGACCATCGAGTTGTCCGTCCAGGTCCCGGTCGAGGACATGACCAACCTCGGTGGCTTCGACCCCGATGACGACGACGGCGGGCCGGAGCGGCGCACCTCGATCTGGCCGGCGGTGGAGGAACGGATCCTCGACCTGATCTCCCAGCACCGCTCCACCATCGTCTTCGTCAACGCCCGGCGCGGCGCGGAACGGCTCTGCGCCCGTATCAACGAACTCGCCCAGGAACGCGCCGAAGCCGCTGCCCTCACCCCGCCCGACAACCCGACCGAGCTCGACAACCCGGCTTGGGCCGCCGATCCGACCAGGCCCGGCGACCCGGCGGCCGGACCGGCAGATCCGGCCACGCCTTCCGACCCGGCAGGGTCGTCCGGGGCAGGCGATCCGCCGGTCGATCCGGCCGGGCTCGCCGGGCCGGCCGAGGCGACTGGCCCGGAAGTGTTGCGCGGCAGCGATCCCAGCCGGCTCAGCGAGCTGCTGGCCGGTGGCTTCGGGGCCGGTCGTCGAGCGACGCCAGGCGGCCGGGTGCCCCGGTTGCCCGCGCAGGTGATGGCGCAGTCCGGGGCGTCCGGCGGGGCGCCGCCGGTGGTGGCCCGGGCGCACCACGGTTCGGTGAGCAAGGAGGAGCGCAAACACATCGAGGAGGCGCTCAAATCCGGCCAGCTGCCCGCGGTCGTGGCCACCAGCAGCCTGGAACTCGGCATCGACATGGGCGCGGTGGACCTCGTCATCCAGGTGGAGGCGCCGCCGTCGGTGGCGGCCGGCCTGCAACGGGTCGGCCGGGCCGGGCACCAGGTGGGCGCGGTGTCCCGGGGCGTCGTCTTCCCGAAACACCGGGGCGACCTGGTGTCCTGCGCGGTGGTGGCCGAGCGGATGGTGGTCGGCGGCATCGAGGAGCTGCGCTACCCGCGCAACCCGCTGGACGTGCTGGCCCAGCAGGTCGTCGCGATGGTGGCGATGGAGCCGTGGTCGGTGGGCGAGCTGGCGGCCCTGGTCCGGCGCGCCGCCAACTACGCCGAACTGCCCGGCAGCGCGCTGGACGCGACGCTGGACATGCTCGCCGGCCGGTACCCGTCCACCGCCTTCGCCGAGTTGCGCCCCCGGCTGGTCTGGGACCGGCACGCCGACCAGCTCACCGGCCGGCCGGGCGCGCAACGGCTCGCCGTCACCAGCGGCGGCACCATCCCCGACCGGGGCATGTTCGGCGTCTTCCTGGCCGGCGGGCAGCGCGCCGCCCGGGTCGGCGAACTCGACGAGGAGATGGTCTACGAGTCCCGGGTCGGTGACGTGTTCCTGCTCGGCTCGACCTCCTGGCGGATCCAGGAGATCACCCCCGACCGGGTGATCGTCACCCCCGCCCCGGGCGCGCCCGCCCGGATGCCGTTCTGGAAGGGCGACGCGCTGGGCCGGCCGGTGGAGTTGGGCCGGGCCATCGGCGCGCGGCTGCGTGGCCTGGTCCGCGCCTCCGACGAGCAGGCCCGTGCCGGCCTGCGGGAGAGCGGGCTGGACGAGTGGGCCGTCGACAACCTGCTCGGCTACCTGCGCGAGCAGCAGCAGGCCACCCGGGCGCTGCCCGACGACCGCACGGTACTGGTCGAACGCTTCCGCGACGAGCTGGGCGACTGGCGGCTGGCCGTGCACTGCGTCCTCGGCGCGCGGGTGAACGGGCCGTGGGCGCTGGCGGTGGCCCGTCGGCTGGCCGAGCGGTACGGGGTCGACGCGCAGGTGATGCCGTCCGACGACGGGATGGTGGTGCGGCTGCCGGACACCGTGGACGAGCCGCCCGGCGCCGACCTGGTCGCGTTCGACCCGGCCGAGATCGCCTCGATCGTCGAGGAGAGCGTGGGGGTGTCCGCGCTGTTCGCGTCCCGGTTCCGCGAGTGCGCCGCCCGCGCGCTGCTGCTGCCCCGGCGCAACCCCGGCAAGCGCAGCCCGCTGTGGCAGCAACGGCAGCGCAGCGCCCAACTGCTCGACGTGGCCCGGGAATATGCCGACTTCCCGATCACCCTGGAGGCCGCCCGGGAGTGCCTGCAGGACGTCTTCGACCTGCCCGGCCTGGTCGAGCTGATGCGCGACCTGGCCGGCCGCAAGGTCCGCCTGGTGGAGGTGGAGACGCCGGCCCCGTCGCCGTTCGCCCGCTCGCTGCTCTTCGGCTACGTGGGCGCGTTCCTCTACGAGGGCGACGCGCCGCTGGCCGAGCGCCGGGCCGCCGCCCTGGCGCTGGACTCCACCCTGCTCGGCGAGCTGCTCGGCCGGGTCGACCTGCGCGAGCTGCTCGACCCCGAGGTGGTGGCGGCCACCGAGGCCCGGCTGCAGTGGCTCTCGCCGGACCGGCAGCCGCGCGACGCCGAGGACGCCGCCGAGCTGCTGCGTACCCTCGGCGATCTGTCCACTGTGGAGGCGCTGGCGCGCGGCGTGCAGCCGGAGTGGTTGGCGGAGTTGGAGTATGCCCGGCGGGCCACCCAGGTACGCATCGCGGGCGAGGAGCGGTTCATCGCCATCGAGGACGCCGGCCGGCTGCGCGACGCGCTCGGCGTGGCATTGCCGGTCGGGCTCGCGGCCGCCTTCCTCGATCCGGGCGCGGACCCGCTCGGCGACCTGGTCGGCCGGTACGCCCGTACCCACGGGCCGTTCCCGGCGACAGCCTTCGCAGCCCGCTACGGGCTGGGCGTGTTCGTGGTGGAGCAGGCGCTACGCCGGCTGGCCGCCACCGGGCGGGTCACCAGCGGCGAGTTCACCCCGGCCGGGGCCGGCAGCGAATGGTGCGACGCCGAGATCCTGCGGCTGCTGCGGCGGCGGTCGCTGGCCGCGCTGCGCCAGGAGATCGAACCGGTGCCCGCGGCCACCCTGGCCCGCTTCCTGCCGGCCTGGCAGCACGTCGGCTCGTCGGCCCGCGGCGTCGAGGCGACGCTGGCCGCGATCGAGCAGTTGCAGGGCATCCCGCTGCCGGCCAGCGCCCTGGAACGGCTGATCCTGCCCGCCCGGGTGGCCGACTACTCCCCCGCCTTCCTCGACGAGCTCTGCGCGGCCGGGGAGGTGCTCTGGGCCGGCGCCGGCGCGATCGCGGGCGGCGACGGCTGGGTCACGCTGGCCTTCACCGACAGCGCGCCCCTGCTGCTCGCCCCGCCCGCCGACACGCTCACCCCGACACCGCTGCACGACGCGATCCTGGACGCGTTGAACGACGGGCAGGCGCTGTTCTTCCGGGGCCTGACCGCGAACCTCGACGCAGTGCCGGCCGCCGAGGTGGTGGCCGCCCTGTGGGACCTGGTCTGGGCCGGGCTGGTCAGCAACGACACCCTGGGGCCGCTGCGCACGCTGCTGTCCGGCGTCGGCGCGCACCGGGCCCGGTCCACGCCGACCCGGACCCGCTACCGCCGCCCCGGCCGGCCGGCGAGCGCGCTGCGCCCGGACGCCCCGCCGCCCACCGCTGCCGGCCGGTGGAGCCTGCTGCCGGTCCGGGACACCGACCCCACCCGGCGCGCCGCCGCCCTCGACCGACGTGCTGCTCGACCGGCACGGGGTGGTCACCCGGGGCGCGGTGGCGGCCGAGGGGCCGCCGGGTGGCTTCTCGGCCGTGTACCCGGTGCTCGCCGCGCTGGAGGAGCGCGGGGTGGCCCGGCGCGGGTACTTCGTGGAGGGCCTGGGCGCGGCACAGTTCGCGGTGCCCGGGCGCGGTGGACCGGCTGCGGGCGCTCGCCGAGCGCGAGGACCGACCGTCGGGCAACGCACCGCCGCCGACCGTGGTGCTCGCCGCGACCGACCCGGCGAACCCGTACGGCGCCGCGCTGCCCTGGCCGGAGCGCGCGGTGGACACCGGCGACGGGGACGCCGCGGCCCGCTCCGGGCACCGGGCCGGGCGCAAGGCCGGCGCGCTGGTGGTCCTGGTCGCCGGTGGTCTGGTGCTCTACGTGGAGCGGGGTGGCCGGACCCTGCTGTCCTTCGTGGACGACCCGCAGGCGCTGGCGCTCGCGGCGAAGGCGCTCGCGGACGCGGTACACACCGGGGCGCTGGGGGCGCTCGCGGTGGAGCGGGCCGACGGCGCGGCGGTACACACCAGCCCGCTGCGCGACGCGCTCGCCGCCGCCGGCTTCCGCGCCACCCCACGCGGCCTGCGGCTACGCGGTTGAGGCGGGCGCACGGCTGAGTCGGGCGCACGGATGGAGATCGCGCGGGGTTGCGCCCGACTCTCGTAACCGGCAAAGTAGCTATGACGGTTACGAGAGGAGTCACCCCGATGGCAGTCAATGCCAAGCTCAACGAAGTCGTGCTGGAGTGCCCGGACCCCGCCGCACTGGCCCGCTTCTACGCCGACCTGACCGGCTGGGAGATCATCGAGTCCACCCCCGACTGGGCCACCCTGGCCGACCCGACCAAGGCCAGCACCCCGATCGCGTTCCAGCAGGCCCCCGGGTACACCCCGCCGGCCTGGCCGGACGCCGCCTCGTCGATGCAGTACCACCTCGACTTCACCATCGACGACATCGAGGTGGCCGAGAAGGAGGCGCTCGCGATCGGCGCCACCAAGTACGACCACCAGCCTGGCCGCAACTTCCGGGTCTACGCCGACCCCGTCGGCCACCCCTTCTGCCTCTGCTGGTAGGCCGGCCGGGGAGTGGCAGGCAAGTGGGCGGTTGTCGGGGTCCGAAGGCCCTGTGCCACAACGACAACTGCCCACTTGCGTCCACCCCGACCACCACCGCCCCGGCGTGCCCGGGCCCCTCAGGGCCGCGCCCCGTACGGTGGCGGATCATCCGGGACGGCGGACGCGGCTAGCATGTCCGCCCATGGGTGATGACACGCGGGACGCGACCGCCGAACGGCCGGAGCCGGTTGACGACCTGGTCACCAGCCAGCACACGCTGCGCGTCGCGGACGGCCGGGAACTGGCCTACACGGCGAGCACCGGGCGGATCGTGCTGCGCGAGGAGAGCCACACCGAGGACGCCTTCGACGGGCTGTCCGCGAAGGCGGAGGTGTTCCAGACCGCGTACACCCTGGACGGGGCCGACCCGCTGACCCGGCCGGTCACCTTCGCCTTCAACGGCGGGCCCGGCTCGTCCAGCGTCTGGCTGCACCTCGGGCTGCTCGGCCCGCGCCGGGTGCTGATGGGCGACGCGGGGGCGCTGCTGCCGCCGCCGTACGGGCTGGCCGACAACGCGCAGTCGCTGCTCGCCCACTCCGACCTGGTCTTCATCGACCCGGTGTCGACCGGGTACTCGCGGGCGGTGAAGGGCGGCAAGTCGAAGGCGTACCACGGGTACACCGGGGACGTGGAGTCGGTCGGGGAGATCATCCGGCTGTGGACCAGCCGGCACTCGCGCTGGCTGTCGCCCAAGTACCTGTGCGGCGAGTCCTACGGCACGCTGCGCGCCGCCGCGCTCGCCCGGCACCTGCAGACCCGGTACGGGATGGCGCTCAACGGGCTGGCCCTCATCTCGGCCACCCTGGACCTGGGCACCCTGGAGTTCGGCGGCCACAACGACCTGCCGCACGTGCTGTACCTGCCCACCTACGCGGCCATCGCGCACTACCACGGGCTGCACGGCGACCGCCCGCTGGCCGACGTGCTGGCACAGGCGCACGCGTACGCGGCCGACGGGTACCCGACCGCGCTGGCCCGGGGGGCGAGGCTGACCGAGGCGGAGCGCGCCGAGGCGGTGACCACGGTGGCCGGGCTGACCGGGTTGAGCGCCGACTACGTCGACCGGGTGGACCTGCGCATCGAGCACATCCGGTTCTTCACCGAGCTGCTGCGCGACCGGCGGCGTACGGTCGGCCGGCTGGACGGGCGGTTCCTCGGCTGGGACACCGACTACGGTCGGGAGCAGTGGTCGGCCGACCCGTCGATGGACGCGATCATGGGGCCGTACACCGCCGGGGTGAACCACTACCTGCGTGCCGAGCTGGGCTACCGCAACGACCTGCCGTACGAGATCCTCACCGGCAAGGTCTACCCGTGGTCGTTCAAGGAGTTCGAGGGCGTCTCGGTGAACGTGGCCGACGACCTGGCGGCGGCCATGCGGTCCAACCCGCACCTGCGCCTCTACCTGGCCGCGGGGTACCACGACGGGGCGACCCCGCACTTCGCGATCGAGCACACCCTGGCCCACCTGCGTATCCCCGCGGAGCTGCGGGAGAACATCGCGGTGCACTACTTCGAGGCCGGGCACATGATGTACGCCCACGAGCCGAGCCGGCTGGCCCAGTCCGCCCAACTCGCCACCTTCGTCACCAGCTGAGTCTGCGGCCGCGGCGCGGCCGAACCGGCCGCCCCGGACCGCCACTACGGACCGCCGCTACGGAGCCGGCAGGAGCGAACCGGACCGCCGCCGGTCGCCCGGAGGTGGGCGGCCGGCGGCCGGTCGGGTGCTGTCGGTCAGGCCCGGACGGGTACCGGCTCCAGTGCCGCGCCGTCCATCGCGGCCTCGGCGCTCGCCCGGTCCAGCTGGTCGGCCAGCGCGGTGCCGTTCTGCTGGCGCAGCGGTACCTCCTTGATGAACACCACGGCGATCAGCGCGATCAGCGCGGCGGGCGCGGCCCATCCGAACACGTCACCGACGCCGTGGCCGAAGGCGGCCTGCACGATGCCGCGGATGGGCTGCGGGATGGTGTGCACGTCGGGGATGGAGTTCCCACTGCCGCCGCCGGCGGGCAGGCCCAGCCGCTGCAGGCCGTCCGCGGTGTAGGTGCCGATCCGGTGGCTGAGCAGGGCGCCGAGCGCGGATACCCCGATCGCGCCGCCGAGGCTGCGGAAGAACGCCACCACCGAGCTGCCGGCGCCCAGTTCCCGGGGGTCGATGGTGTTCTGCACGGCGAGCACCAGGTTCTGCATGGTGGTGCCGACACCCACGCCGACCAGCAGCATGTACACGCCGATCAGCAGGTAGCTGGTGTCCGCCCGGATGGTGCCCATCAGGGCGAAGCCGACGGTCAGTGACAGCGCCCCGCTGACCAGGTACTTCTTCCACTTGCCGTGCTTGCTGATCAGCCGGCCGACCACGGTCGAGGAGACCGCGAGTCCGACGATCATCGGAATGGTCATCAGCCCGGAGACGGTGGGTGTCAGGCCCCGGCTGATCTGGAAGTACTGGCCCAGGAAGACCGACGCGCCGAACATCGCCACGCCGACCATCACGCTGGCCACCACGGCAAGCGACACGGTGCGTTGCCTGAAGAGTCCGAGCGGGATGATCGGCTCGGCGGCCCGCTGCTCGACGAGGATCGCGGCCACCCCGATCAGCACGGCGCCGGGCACCATCAGCGCGGTCTGCCAGCTCATCCAGTCGTACTGTTGGCCGGCCAGGCTGACCCAGACGAGCAGCAGGCTGACCGCGGCGGTGATCAGCGTGGCGCCCAGGTAGTCGATCTTCACGGCCCGCTTCGTCACCGGCAGGTGCAGGGTCTTCTGCAGCACGACCAGCGCGGCCAGGGCGAACGGCACGCCGACGTAGAAGCACCAGCGCCAGCCCAGCCAGTCGGTGTCGACGATGACGCCACCGATCAGCGGCCCGCCGATGGTGCCGAGCGCCATCACCGCGCCCATGTAGCCGCTGTACCGACCGCGCTCCCGGGGGGAGATCATCGCGGCCAGGATCACCTGGGCCAACGCGGTGAGCCCACCGGCGCCGATGCCCTGGATCACCCGGCAGCCGATCAGCTCGCCGGTGTTCTGCGACAGCCCGGCCAGCGCCGAGCCGATTACGTAGACGCCGAGGGCGAGCTGCACCAGCAGCTTCTTGCTGAACAGGTCGGCGAGCTTGCCCCAGATCGGGGTGGTGGCGGTGGTGGCGAGCAGGGTGGCGGTGACCACCCAGGTGTACGACGCCTCGCTGCCGTGCAGGTCGTTGATGATCACCGGCAGCGCGTTGGACACCACCGTCGAGGAGAGGATGGCGACGAACAGCCCGAGCAGCAGCCCGGACATCGCCTCCAGGATCTGGCGGTGGCTCATTTCCTGCACAGCGGTGCCCTCCGAGATAGTTTGCTTTAGGCAAACAATACGCGGAGACCGTTGCTTTGAGCAACTGTACGGCGCCAAGGTGAGCGCCCTCACCTGGGCAGACGGATCAGGCGATTCGCACGTTGAGCCGGTGCAGCAGGTTGGCGAGCTGAGCTACGTCGTCCTCCGGCCAGCTCGCCAACTCCCGGCGCAGCCGGGCCCGCCGGGCATCGCGGGCCGCCCGGTACCGCCGGCGCCCGTCCTCGGTCAGCTCCAACTGGAACGCCCGCCGGTCCGCCGGGTCGGCGGTCCGCCGCACCATGCCCAACTCCTCCAGGCCCCGTACCTGGCGGCTCATCGTGCCCTTGCCCACGCCGATCGCGGCGGCCAGATCGGTGATCCGGCTGCTGTCCGCCCGATCAAGCGCCGCGAGCAGCCCGTAGGCATCCGCGTCCAACTCCGGGTGCACCTCCCGGGCGGTCTCCAGCGACCGGGCGCGGGCCCGGCGGATCAGGATGGAGAGCTCCTCCTCCATCGCACGGAACGACTGCTCGCTCATGCGTAACTGATAGCACGCCCGGCTGGGCAGACGGGACGGACGTGCGGGTGTTGGGATGGACAGCGACAAGTGACACCAGGGCGGAGAAGGGGTACCCCATGCGAGTGATCCAGGTGACGACGCCGGGCGAGCCGGAGGTGCTCACCCCGACCGAGGTCGACACGCCCACCCCCGGACCGGGACAGGTACTGGTCAAAGTGGCCGCCGCCGGCGTCAATTTCGTCGACATCTACCTGCGCAGCGGGCTCTACCCGGCGCCGCTGCCGTTCGTCCCCGGCTCGGAGGGGGCCGGCACGGTGGCCGCCGTCGGCCCGGACGTCACCGACGTCGCGGTCGGCGACCGGGTCGCGTCGGTGAACCTCGCCGGCGGGTACGGGCAGTACGCGCTCGCCCCCGCCGACCGGCTGGTCCCCATCCCGGACGGGGTGGACACCGAGACCGCCGCCGCCGTGATGCTGCAGGGCATCACCGCGCACTACCTGCTCACCGCCTCCTACCCGGTGCGCTCCGGCGAGGCGGTACTCGTACACGCCGCAGCCGGCGGGGTCGGACTGCTGCTCACCCAGCTCGGCACGGCGTACGGGGCCCGGGTGATCGGCACCTGCTCGACGCCTGCGAAGGCGGAGCTCGCCAAGGCAGCGGGCGCCACCGACGTGCTCGGCTACGACGACTTCGCGGCCCGGGTACGCGAACTGACCGACGGCGCGGGAGTGGCCGCCGTGTACGACGGGATCGGCGCGAGCACCTTCGAGGAGAGCCTGGCCAGCCTGCGCATTCGCGGCTTCATGGTGCTCTACGGCTATGCGAGCGGGAAGCCGGAGCCGTTCGACCTGAACCGGCTGCAGACGCTCGGCTCGCTGTCGGTGACCCGGCCGACCATGAGCCACTTCATCGCCACCCGCGCCGAGCTGCTGACCCGGGCCGGCGCGATCCTGAACGCGGTGGCCGACGGCTCACTGAAAGTTCGGGTACACGAGCGGTACCCGCTGGCCGAGGCGTCCCGGGCACACCGGGACCTGGCTTCCCGGGGTACCAGCGGGAAGTTGCTGTTGATCCCCTGAACCGCGCGACCCGGCGGCGTCAGGCCGGCAGGCGGGGGGCGACCTCGGCGGCGATCAGGTCCAGGTGGTCCAGGTCGGACAGGTCGATGATCTGCAGGAACAGCCGGCTCACGCCGAGCGCCAGGTACTCGCCGATCTGCTCGACCACCTGGGCCGGGGTACCGGCCAGCCGGGGCTGCCCGGCGATCGCGGTCCGCCGCCGGGCGACCTCGGCGTCGGTACGCCCGCACACCACGGTCTGCGCGGCGGAGAGCACCAGCGGCGCGTGCCCGGCGGCGTCCCGGCCCTCCCGCTCGCAGGCGACCGCGACCCGCTCGAAGGCGGCCGCGGTGTCCGCCACCGACACGAACGCCACGTTGTACTCGTCGGCGTAGCGGGCGGCGAGCATCGGGGTGCGCCGGGTGCCGGTACCGCCGATGATCACCGGCGGGCCGGGCTGCTGCACCGGCTTGGGCAGCGCGGGCGAGTCGTAGAGGTCGTAGTACCCGCCGCGGAAGGTGTACTTCTCCCCCTCCGGGGTGGCCCACACGCCGGTGATCAGGGCGAGCTGTTCCTCCAGCCGGTCGAAACGCTCGCCGACCGGCGGGAACGGCACCCCGTAGGCCCGGTGCTCGGCCTCGAACCAGCCGGCCCCGAGCCCGAGCTCCACCCGGCCGCCACTCATCTGGTCGACCTGGGCCACGGTGATCGCGAGCAGTCCCGGCTGCCGGAAGGTGGCCGAGGTGACCAGGGTGCCCAGCCGGATGGTCGAGGTCTGCACCGCCAGGGCGGCCAGCGTGGCCCACGAGTCGGTGGGGCCGGGCAGCCCCGGCCTGGCATCCATGGTCAGGAAGTGGTCGGACCGGAAGAACGCCTCGAATCCCAGCTCCTCCGCGTGCCGGGCGACCCGGAGCTGGTCGGCGTAGGAGGCACCCAACTGTGGTTCGACGAAGACCGCTAGCCGCATCGGGCCATCGTAGCGGTCAGCAAGATCGCGATCAGTCGCTCAGCGGTGCCCCGCAGCGGCCGCGGCTTGACCTGTCCGCATCGCCCCCGGCCCCGGCCGGGGCAGGACATCCCGGCCGGGGGGAACCTCGTGGCCGGCGTCGCAGACCAGCTCGGTATGCACCTCGGCGCCACAGTCGCGGTGCTCGAGCCGCAGCGGCGAGCCCTCGGGACCGGCGAGGTAGCGGTCGCCCCAGTCGCGCACGGCCACCAGCACCGGGTAGAGGTCGAAGCCCTTGGCGGTGAGCCGGTACTCCTCCCGTGTCCGGGCGCCGGGCTCCTGGTAGCGGTGCCGGTAGAGGATGCCGTGCTCGACGAGGGTCCGCAGCCGGTCGCTGAGCACCTGACGGGGCACGGGGGTACGGATCCGGATGTCCTCGAACCGGCGTACCCCCATGAAGATCTCGCGGAGCACCAGCACCGTCCAGCGTTCGCCGAGGATCTCCATGGCGCGTCCGACGGTGCAGTTCTCGGCCGACCAGTCCAGTGCCGCAGGTCTCACACCTGCCACCCTAGGTCTGCTTGACAGACTCAGCAAGGCGGCCGAGGCTCAATCCATGACCCAGACGCAGGCTCGTGAGCGCACCTTCACCTGGTCCGACCCGTTCGCCACGGCCGCGCTGGTGGGCCAGCGCTCCGGCCTGGAGATGCTCAGCGCCATGGCGGCCGGCGAACTCCCGCCGCCGCCGATCATGGCCACCATCGGCATCGACGGCATCCGGGTCGAGGACGGGCAGCCGACCTTCCTGCTCACCCCGCAGGAGTTCCACTACAACCCGATCGGCACCGTGCACGGCGGCATCATCTCCACCCTGCTCGACTCGGCCGCCGGCTGCGCGGTGCACGCCACCCTGCCGGTCGGGCGCGGATACACCAGCCTCGACCTGAGCGTGAAGTTCCTCCGCCCGGTCACCATCCGCTCGGGCCAGTTGCGGGCCGTCGGCGCCGTGCTGTCGCAGGGCCGCAGCACCGCGCTCGCCCAGGCCCAACTCTTCGACGGCGCGGGCCGGCTGTGCGCCCACGCCACCTCCAGCTGCATGCTCTTCGACCTGCCGCCGGCCGCCTGACGAGCCTTACGCCCTGGCCGCCGGCGCGGCTTTCGTCCTGCCGGGCGCGCGGCCAGGGCGGCTGCGGCCCTAGGGTCGGGGCATGGCGCGCTACGACTGGGTCACGCTGACCACGGACTACGGCCTGACGGACGGGTTCGTCGCGATGCTGCACGGGGTGCTGGCCGTGGACGCGCCGCACGCCCGGATCATCGACGTCACCCATCTGGTACCCGCACAGGACGTCACCCGCGGCGCACGGCTGCTCGCCCAGGCGGTCGGATACCTGCCGCCCGCCGTGCACGTCGCGGTGGTGGACCCCGGCGTGGGTACGCACCGGCGGGCACTCGCCCTGGCCACCCCCGGCGGCCTGCTGGTCGGCCCGGACAACGGGCTGCTGGTGCCGGCCGCCACGGTGCTCGGCGGTGTCACCGAGGCCGTCGCGCTCACCAACACCGCCTGGCACCGCGAGCCGACCAGCGCCACCTTCCACGGCCGGGACATCTTCGCCCCGGCCGCCGCCCGCCTCGCCACCGGCGCACCCCTGACCGACGCCGGCTACGCCCGTCGACCCGGCCACCCTGACCCGCCTCCCCGACCCGTTGCTGCGCACCACCCCGGACACCGTCGAAGCCGAGGTCCTCACCGTCGACACCTACGGCAACGTCCAACTCGCCGCCCCCGGCTCCACTGTGGACGGCTGGCCGGCCCGGATACTCGTGGATGGCCGCCCGGCCGGACTCGGCCGCACCTTCGCCGACGCCGACCCCGGCGCGCCGGTGGTCTTCGTGGACTCGGCCGGCCAGCTCGCCGTCGCCGTCAACGGCGCCAGCGCCGCCGCCGCACTCCACCTCTCCCCCGGCGACCTCGTCCAACTCCGACCGGCGCGCTGAGGACTGCGACCCCCGGCCGCTCGGCGGGCTTTCGTCGGTGCGACGGGGCAGGATGGTGGGGTGCCCGAGGGTGACACCGTCTGGAACACCGCGCGACTGCTCGATCCGCTGGTCGGCGCCGTGATCTCGCGCTCGGATTTCCGGGTGCCGCGATTGGCGACCACCGACCTGGCCGGCGCGACGGTGCTCGCGTCGGCATCGCGGGGCAAGCACCTGCTGCTACGGCTGGAGCGCGCCGGTACCGGCTGGACGCTGCACTCGCACCTGCGGATGGACGGCAAGTGGCGGCTGTACCGGCCGGGCGAGCGCTGGTCGGGTGGCCCGGCGCACCTGCTCCGGGTGGCGCTGCACACGCCGAAGGCGGTCGCCGTCGGGTACCACCTGCATGAGGTGGCCCTGGTCCACACGGGGCAGGAGGGCGAACTCGTCGGCCACCTCGGACCGGACCTGCTCGGCGCCGACTGGAACGCCGCCGAGGCCGTCCGCCGGCTTTCCACCGACCCCGACCGCCCGATCGCCGAGGCCCTGCTCGACCAGCGCAACCTCGCCGGCATCGGCAACCTCTACAAGGCGGAAGTGCTGTTCCTGCGCGGCCTGTCGCCGTGGCAGCCGGTCGCCACGGTGCCGGATCTACCTGCCGTGGTCGACCTCGCGCACCGGCTGCTGCGCTCCAACCGGGGCCGCTGGACCCAGGCCACCACCGGCAGCGTGCGCCGCGGCGAATCCCAGTGGGTCTACGGCCGACGCGGCGCCCCCTGCCGCCGCTGCGGCACCCTGATCCGCATGGTCGAGCAGGGCGAACGGGTCACCTACTGGTGCCCCACCTGCCAACCCGACCGCACTGACTGACCTGCTGCGGCCGACGATTCCCCCGCCAGACCTGCCGCGTCATGCCGCGACCCACGTCCGAAACCGACCCCGGCCACCGAGGGAGTGCGCCTGCGCTCAGCCGCGTCAGGCGGGGCGGAATTCGCGGAAGCCGTCGGCCATGCCGCGGAGCAGGTCGGTGGCCTCGCGGAGGCGACCGAGCGCGGTGGAGTCGACACTGGTGCAGCCGTCCTCGGCCACGCAGCCGGCAGCGGCGGCCACCAACTGCTCGTAGGCGCTCACCCCGTCGGTGAACTGGCGCAGCAGTTCTGCGTGCGAAGCGGTCAGCCGCTGGTCATTCGGGGCGATGCGGCAGCCGCGCTCGACGGCGGCGGTGCGCTCGCCCAGGTCCCGCAGCGCCTGCTCAGCGGCGGTGGCGTCGAGGACCACCGACGACGCGGCCGGCCCGAGCCGACTGGTCAGCCCGGCCATCGTGCGCGCCGCGACATCCAGCCGGCTGAACGCGGCGACCGTGGAGGAGCCCCGGGCCCTGCCCCGCGACTGGAGCCGGCGCAGTTCGGCGAGCGCCCCCTGACCGGCCGGGAACCGGGCCATCGCCGCGCCCACGTGGTGCAGCGGCCCCCAGAATCCCACCGGATCCGGCTCGGGTACCGGCTGCGCCGCCAACTCGCGCCGGTCACTGAAACGCCACCAGGCCAGCGCCGCGCTGCCACCGAACAGTGCCGTCCAGATCGCATCCGGCCAGCCCAGCCCCTTATACGGGACGAGCACCACCGACGCTCCGCCGAACACTCCGGCCAGCACGCTCCAGCGGCGCGCCGAGTTGCGTAGTCGGCGCAGCCGGCGCAGGTGTCGGGTACGCGAGTCCGCCATGCCCATCCCCTCCGCGCCGGCCGCGCGCCGACTCAGCCGGCCGCCTGGTCCTTGTCCTTGGCCAAGTTGGCCCGGATCTCGTCGAGCCGGGACACGCTGGCGTCCTTCTGCCCGCCGGCGACGCTGGGCTGGGCCGGCGCGCTGGAGAGCTGGTCACCGGCCATGCTGGCCCGGATCTGGTCGAGCCGGGACGACCCGGCCATGTCCAGGGTGGACTTCTGCACTTCGAGCATGCGGCCCTCGACCGAGGTGGAGGCGAGTTCGGCACGCCCCATCGCGGTGGCGTACCGGCGCTCGATCTTCTCCCGCACCTCGTCCAGTGACGGGGTGTTGCCGGGGGCGGCGAGCTGGCTCATCCCCTCCAGCGAGGAGGCCACCTGCTCCTGCATCTTGGCCTGCTCGAGCTGGCTGAGCAGCTTGGTCCGCTCGGCGAGCTTCTGCTGCAGGATGTGCGCGTTGTTCTCGACCGCCTTGCGGGCCTGCCCGGCGGCGGAGAGCGCCTGGTCGTGCAGGACCTTCAGGTCCTCCATCGACTGCTCGGAGGAGACCAGCTGGGTGGCGAACGTCTGGGCGGTCTGCTCGTACTTGACCGCCTCCTCCTCGTTGCCGCCGGCCCGCGCCTTGTCCGCGATCACCAGCGCCTGCCGGGCCGAGGCCTGCAGCTTGGTGACCTCGTCCATGGTCCGGGACAGTCGCATCTCGAGCTGCCGCTGGTTGCCGATCACCGCGGCCGCCTGCTGCACGAGGGCCTGGTGCTGCCGCTGCGCGTCCTCGATCGCCTGTTGGATCTGCACCTTCGGGTCGGCGTACTCGTCGATCTTGGCGCCGAACAGTGCCATTAGGTAACGCCAACCCTTGACGAACGGGTTCGCCATCTCTGCGGTTCCTCTCGGCCTTCGTCAGTTGGTCATGTCACGTCAAACGAGCCGGGCGCGAGCCGGGCTTGTTCTATCGTGTCAGGCCGTGGCCAGCGCCCCGGACCGCCCCTGGGGCACGGTGTCGCTCCAGTGTCCTGCGCGGGCCACCGCGGGCCAAGCGCGACCCGGCGACCGTCCACCCGTGGAGTATCCCCCACCACAGCGACACCGGGCACCCCACCGATCACGCTGGATCGACGGTGGCCGGGACCGGGTCGGCCCTCAGACCGGCAGCAGGGCGTCCGGGCCACGGTCGGTGGGGCGGCGATTGGTCCGGGTGGAGAGCAGAGTGGTCCGCAGCGGGCCGTCCTGGCGCACCGTGACCGCGACGTCGCCGTCCACCGTGGTGCTGCTGGTGAGTACCGGCCGGGGGGTGGTGGCCTTCGCGACCGGCGTCGGCCGCGCGGCACGCCCCGGCGCCGCCAGTCGGGCGGCAGCCGCCGGCACCGGCGATTCTGGCGTCGAACCATCCGCGGGTACGAGCTCGGTGGCGCCCCGCTCGGCCGGAGCGCCCTGGCTGGCAACCCCGGCGGGCACGGCCGGCTGGGTCGGCACTGCGGTGCCGCGTTCGACGGTGCCGCGTTCGACGGTGCCGCGTTCGACGGTGCCGCGTTCGATGTGGGTGCCGCGTTCGACGTGTTCGACTGTGTAGCTGACGTCGCGCAGGAGTTCGGACAGTTGGGCGCCGAGGGCCTCACAGATCGCGCTGAGCAGCTCCGAAGAGGGCTCCTTCTGACCGCGCTCAACCTCCGAGAGGTAACCCAGGCTGACATTCGCGGCGGTGGAGACCTCACGCAGCGTGCGGTGCTGGGCCTGCCGGCGCGCTCGCAGAGCGTCACCGATCACCCGACGGAGCAGGACCATCCGCACCCCCTCAACGCCACACGCCGCAGGCTTTGCAACCAACGGCTGACTGCCACGGTACCCGGTCAAGCCAGCTCCGCCCACACCGGAGCCGACGGGTACCGCAACCGGAATGGATCTGTAGCCATTCCCGGGGTGCGCTCAGAGTTGTTCGGCGAGCAGCCGCAGGGCCGCTGCCACCGTCGCCGCCCGGATCTCCGCCCGGTCGCCGGCGAGCGCCAGGCCGGTGGCGAGCACCGAGCCGTCCGGCCGGGCCAGCCCGAGGTAGACGGTGCCGACCGGGGTGCCGTCCTGCGGATCCGGGCCGGCCACGCCGGTGGTCGCCAGGCCCCAACTCGCCACGCACCGGCTGCGCGCGCCGCGGGCCAGCCAGACCGCGACGTCCGGGTCCACCGGGCCACGCTGGGCCAGCAGGTCCGCGGGTACGCCGGCCAGGCTGTGCTTGAGATCGGTGGCGTAGACCACCAGCCCGCCCCGGAACACGGTGCTGCTCCCCGGTACCGAGACGATCCGGGCAGCGAGCAGCCCGCCGGTCAGCGACTCGGCCACCGCCACCGTCTGCCCGCGTTCACGCAGCCGCGCCAACAGCGCGGTCACGTCCGGCTCCCCACTGCCCGCGCCAGGCTCCTGGCCCGCACCAGCCGTCCCCGGGTCGTGGCCGGCCAACTCCGCGGCAATCTCGGACAGCTCCACGGTCGGCGCTCACACTCCCGGACGGCTGGCGCGTCGCAGCCGGACCGCACGCAGCACGTAGTCGGCGCCGGTGACCACCGTGACCACCACTGCGGCGGCCATCACCAACTGCCCGACCACCGCGAGGGGATCCGGGAAGGGCGCCAGATACCAGCCGATCGCCACGATCTGCAGGGTGGTTTTGATCTTTCCGCCCCGGCTGGCCGGGATCACCCCGTGCCGGATCACCCAGAACCGCAGCAGGGTCACCCCGAACTCGCGGGCCAGGATCACCACGGTGACCCACCACGGCAGCTGGTCGTACCAGGACAGCAACACCAGCGCCGAACCGGTCAGCGCCTTGTCCGCGATCGGGTCGGCGACCTTGCCGAAGGAGGTGACCAGGCCGTAGGTGCGGGCGATCCAGCCGTCCACGAAGTCGGTCAGCGAGGCCACCGAGAAGGTCACACAGGCCACCACCCGCAACCCCGGGTGGGTCATCTGGGATGCCACGGTGACGGCGACGAACACCGGGATCAGCACGATCCGCAGCGCGGTCAAGGCGTTCGCCATGTTGAGCACCGGTGCCGGGCGCGTCATCGCCACCACCCCCGCGTCGGCCGGCAGCACCGGCCCGAGCATCACCGGATCGGCTGCCACCGCCGGTCCGGTCGGTTCCGCGATTCGATCTTCGGTTGGCAGCTGTTGCGAGGCCACCGCTGCCGGGGTCGGTTCCAGGGTCGCCGGCGGGACGGGCTCGGCGGTCATGGCCGACCGGTCCGCACCGGCGCACCGGCGGTCGCCAGCGGCTGGCCGGCCGGTCGCGCCGCGGAGATCAACTCCGTGGTACGGGCCACCAGGTCCACGCCCTCGGTACCGGTCACCACCGCCCGGACAAGATCGCCCGGGGCCACGTCGAGGCCGCCGGTCAGGGTCACCGAGCCGTCCACCTCGGGCGCCTGGTGCTCGGCCCGGCCCTCGACCACGCCGTCCTCGACGCTGTCCACCAGTACCTCGAGCACGCTGCCCAGCCGATCCTCGGCGCGCTGCGCGCACAACTCCTCGACCAGCGCGGAAAGCTTGTCGTAGCGGCGCTTCACGGTGGCCGACGAGATCTTGCCGGTCATCCCGGCCGCCTCGGTACCGTCCTCGTCGCTGTAGTCGAAGACGCCGACCGCGTCGAGGCGGGCCTCGGTGAGGAACCGCTCCAGCTCCAGATAGTCGGCACGGGACTCACCCGGGAAGCCGACGATGAAGTTGCTGCGGGCGCCGGCCTGCGGGGCGATCGCCCGAGCGCTGGCCAGCAGGTCCAGGAAGCGCTCGGTGGAGCCGAACCGGCGCATCCGGCGCAGCACCGGCTCGGAGGAGTGCTGGAAGGACAGGTCGAAGTAGGCGGCCACGCCCGGCGTGTTCGCGATCACCTCGACCAGCCCCGGTCGGGTCTCGGCCGGCTGCAGGTAGGAGGCGCGTACCCGGACGATGCCGTCGAGCGCGGCGAGCTGCGGCAGCAGCTTCTCCAGCGCCCGCGGGTCACCGAGGTCCTTGCCGTACGAGGTGGAGTTCTCGCTCACCAGTACCAGCTCGCGGACGCCCTGCCCGGCCAGCCACTCGGCCTCGGCGAGCAGCTCGTCCGGGGTACGCGAGACGAACGCGCCACGGAACGACGGGATGGCACAGAAGGCGCAGCGCCGGTCACAGCCACTGGCCAGCTTGAGCGAGGCGACCGGGCCCCCGGTCAGCCGCTGGCGCAGCACCGGACGCAGGTGCGCGGGGGTGTGCTCGTCGACGATCGGGGCGCTGTGCCCCGGGATCACCACGTTGCTGTCCCGGCGGCCGACCGGGGTCAACGGCAGCAGGGTGCGCCGGTCCCGGGGGGTGTGCGACTCGACCTGCTCGCCGGCCGCGATCGCCGTCAGCCGGGCGGCGATGTCCGGGTAGTGGTCGAAGCCGAGCACTGCGGCCGCCTCGGGCAGGCTGTCGGCCAGCTCCCGGCCGTAGCGCTCGGCCATGCAGCCGGTGGCCACCACCTTCGCCCCGGTGCCGGCGGCCGCCAGCAGGGTGTCGATCGAGTCCTGTTTCGCCTTCTCGACGAACCCGCAGGTGTTCACCAGCACCACGTCGGCATTGCTGCCATCGGTGCTGACCTGCCAGCCACCGGCCGAGAGGCGGGCCGCCAACTCCTCCGAATCCACCTCGTTACGGGCGCAGCCGAGGGTGAGCAGCGCCACACTGCGCCCGGCAGGGGCAGCGGCGTCGGACGAAGGGGTACGTGGCTCGGACACTCACCGAGGGTACCGGGCCGGCGTCGGGTGTGTGGACACCGACCGCCCTGCTCACGCCGGTTAGCTGCACCACCATCCCGGGCCGGGTACGCGGGCAGTGGCTAGCCTGGGATGCCTGGCGTGGCCCGTCCCGGTCGCGCCCCGGACGAGAGCCCGCCGTACCCGGTCCGACGACGGCGCGCAGGAACCTCTGTGATGTCCCAACTTCTGCAGATCATCGGTGCTCTCCTGGTCCTCAGCGGCTTCGCTGCCAGCCAACTCGGCCGGCTGGACCCCCGCACCGTCGGGTACCTCCTGGTCAATTTCGTCGGCTCGGCGCTGCTGGCCGCGCTGGCGCTGGCCCACCACGAGTGGGGCTTCCTGCTCCTGGAGGGCGTCTGGGCCCTGGTCTCCGCAGCCGGCCTGCTCCGCGCCGCCCACGCCCGCAAGACCCCCGCGCCCCGCTAGAACCTCCCCGCCCACGGGCCACGCCGCCCCACACGCCTGCCCAGCAACGCACCGCGCCCTATATCGAGCGGCGCGACACTGCGTAGCACGCTGTGGATAACCTCCGGACGAGTGGGCGATTAGCGTTGTCGTGAGTGGCTCGGGGAGCCCGACATCCGCCACTCGCCGGAACAGCAACCCGGGAAGGCCGGGCGGCGACCCGAGGAGGAATGGTGCGCGAGCGGTTGCGGGCGGACTGTGCGCGGTGCGCGGGGTTGTGCTGCGTGGCGCCGGGCTTCACCGCGTCCAGCGACTTCGCGATCACCAAGCCGGCCGGGCGCCCCTGCCCGAACCTGCGACCCGACTTCCGCTGCGGCATCCACGCCCGGCTGCGGGAACGCGGCTTTTCCGGGTGTACGACCTTCGACTGCTTCGGTGCCGGCCAGCAGGTCACCCAGGTCACCTTCGGCGGCCGAGACTGGCGCACCCATCCGGAGCAGGCCTCCGCGATGTACGCCGCCTTCGACGCCATGCGCCACCTGCACGAACTGCTCTGGTACCTGACCGAGGCAGCCGACCGCGAACCGCTGACCCGACCCCGCGCGCAACTCACGGCGTTACTCCACGACGTCGAGGCGCTGACCCGCGCAACACCCGAGGTTCTCAAGTCAGCCGATCTCCCGGCCCTGCACAAGCGGGCCACCGACCTGCTGCGCGCCACCAGCCTCCGGATCCGCTCGGCAACCAGCGCTCCGGCCCGCAGGCCAGGCAGCGCCCCGGGCAGTGGGCAAGGTAGCGCCCGGCCGGGTGATTGGCCAGGTAGCGCACGGCCCGACGGCAGGCCAGGTAGCGCACGGCCGGACGGTGGGCCAGGTAGCGCACGGCCGGGCGGCGAGCCGGGTGGCGCACGGCCGGGCGTTGATCGGGCCGGCGCTGATCTCGTCGGGGCTCGACCTGCGCCGAACTGACCTGCGCCGGGCGAGCCTGCGCGGCGCCTACCTGATCGGCGCGGACCTGCGCGGCGTGGACCTGACCCTGGCCGACCTGACCGGAGCCGACCTACGCGGTGCCCGACTCGCCGGCGCCGACCTGGGCGGCAGCCTCTTCGTCACCCAACCCCAGCTCGACGCCGCCCTCGGCGACACCGCCACCCGGCTCCCGCCGGACCTGACCCGCCCCGACCACTGGCCCCCGACCACCCCGCCGCGCCACCCGGCCCGGACCTGACCCGGACCTGACCGCAACCAACGCACCGCGCAAATCGCCCACAGCACCCGTTCTCGGTCGCCCTTCGCGGGTTGTTGCGCGCGCAAGTGGGCGGTTGTCGGGCCCGGGGACCCCCTCCCGACAACGCCTACCGCCCACTTGCCCGCAAGGCTCAAGCCTCCCGGCGAGTCGGGGGGCGGCGAGTCGGGGGGCGAGCGGCCGGGGGTGGGCGTTGGTGGGTCAGCGTTGGGAGGGGCCGGTGCTCCAGCGGCCGGTGGTGTGGAGCAGGCGGGTGCCCTCGACGGAGAGCAGGACGATCAGGACGACCACAATGGCGAGGAGTTGGCCGGCGGCGACCACCAGGCCAAGTGGTACCGAGGCGAGCGCACAGGCCAGGCAGGCGAGCCGGTACCAGGGCCGGCCGAGTCGCAGTACCCGGCGGAAGTACAGGTCGCCGGCGAAGTACAGGGCTACGCCGCCGCCGATGGCGAGTGCCTGGGCCAGGGAGACGTGCCCGTACGCGTGGCCGAGCGCCTTCTTCACCCCGGCGGCGATCAGCACGATGCCGGCGAGGATCAGGTAGTGGGCGTACCCGTAGGCGTGGATCGCCGCGCGGGCCCGGGCGAGTGGGTCGGCGATGCCGCCCAGGGCGTGCTCGGCGTTCTCGTCGTCGCCGCCGAAGTACGCGTACCAGAGGTAGTAGGACAGCACCAGGCCGAGGACGGCGACGGCGAGCAGGCCGGGGGTGAGGTGGTCGCCGACCCCGACGCCGATGGCGACCACGGATTCGCCGAGTGCCACGATGACCACGAGTCCGTGCCGTTCGACAAAGTGCCGGGCGGAGATGGTGAAGCCGCCGAGCGGGTTGAGGTACGGCGAGGCGATCTGCAGTAGCAGCGCCGCCAGCCAGAGCCCGAAGCGCCAGTGCTCGGGGGCGAACCCGCCGGCCAGCACGAGAGCGGCGCTGCCCAGGTTGAGCAGCCCGAGTACCCGCATGGCGCGCAGCACCCCGGGCCCGCCGGTGGCCAGGAACAGCCCGGTGTGCACCGCGTTGACCACGAAGTACCCGATGCCGAAGGCCCAGCCGAGCTGTCCGAAGGCGTCCGGGATGGCCAGCGAGATGGTCAGGAACCCGGCCATGCCGGCGAGCAGCAGGCCCCGGCGCAGCGAGCTGTTCGGGGCCACCGCGTTGGTCAGCCAGGCGTATCCGCTGTACATCCACCAGATGACGCCGAGCATCACCAGCATCCGGGCCAGCCCCGACCAGCGCAGGTCGGCGGCGACCGCGGTGGTGAGCTGGGTGATGGTGAAGACGAAGACCAGGTCGAAGAAGAGTTCCAGGGTGGAGACCCGCAGCGCCCCCTCGGCCGGCGGCGACGCGGCCGGCTCGCTCACGGTTGGACCGCGACCGTGCCAGGCACCGGGTACGGGTCGCGGAAGGTGAACGCCTGCGGGCTGGAGCCCTTGGCGCGTAACAGCTCCAGCCGCTCGACGGCTTCCGCGACGGTCGGCTGGTGGCCGATCGGCACCCACCACAGCACCGTGTAGGCCTCGCCCAGCTGCTCGAACCACTCCCGCCGCCGGCGCAGGTAGGTGACGTGCAGGGTATCGAAGACATACCGGCGCAGGGCTTCCAGCGACTCCCAGACCGACGCGTTCACGATGATCATGTCGTCGTCGTAGGGCCGGAAGGTGGTGGCGTCCGCGCCGTCCGGGGTGATCAGCCGCCAGACGAAGCCGGGTGACTCCTCGGCGAGGGCGTTGATCTCGGGCAGCGCGGCCACGAAGTCGGCCAGCTGCGGGGAGTCCAGTGGGGCGCGTATCCGGCCGATATTGAGCTGTGCCAGGTGATGTGTCACGGATACCGATGTTACTGAGCGCAGCGTGGCACCGATGCCCGCGGCGTTACGCGCAGAGCGTGAGTAGGGTGGGATTTCCGCGCCCTCCCCGCGACCGTCCGCCCCCACCGGAGCCCCCATGTCCGTCCCCCGCCGTGTCCCCGTCCGCCCGCACAGCCGCCACCGGCGGGCTGCCGTAGCGGCATCAGCGCTGGTCGCGCTGCTGCTGGCCGGCTGCGGGCCGGGCGATCCGGTGGCCGCGCCGCACCCGACACCGGCCGCGTCGAGTGCAAGTCCGAGCCCGAGCCCCACGCCGAGCCCGACGATCGCGGTGGTGCCGCAGGGCCCGACCGTGCCGGGGGGTAGCCCGGACGGGCCGGCGCACTCGTTGCGCAAGACCGGCACCGACGCGGTGACGCTCACCTTCGACGACGGCCCGGATCCGGTGACCACGCCGAAGCTGTTGGCGCTGCTGCGCCAGTATCACGTGCACGCGACGTTCTGCGTGGTCGGCTCCCGGGCGCGGGACTACCCGGACCTGATCCGGGCGATCGTGGCCGACGGGCACACCCTGTGTAACCACTCCTGGCAGCACCTGCAGGATCTGGCCAAGCGCCCGCACGACTACCAGGTCTGGGATGTGTCGCAGACCAACAAGGCGATCCAGGCGGCGGTGCCCGGGGTGCAGATCCACTTCATGCGGGCGCCCGGCGGCGCGTTCACGGCGGGGCTGTGCACGCTGGTCGAGTCGCAGCAGATGAAGCCGCTCTACTGGAGTGTGGATCCGCGCGACTGGGACCACGCCACCTACGGCACCGGCCCGAAGATGGTCAACCACGTGATCTCGGCGGTGCAGCAGCAGACCCATCCGGGTGCGGTGATCCTCTCCCACGATCGCAAGGAGCACCCGGACACCATCACCGCGTACCAGACCCTGCTGCCCTGGCTGCTCGCCCGCTACCAGCTCGTCCCGCTGTACTAACGGGGCGGGTCAGGATTCGACCCGCAGCTCGGTCAGCACCGAGTCCAGTTCGTCCGGCTTGATCAGCACGTCGCGGGCCTTGGACCCCTCGGACGGCCCGACGATGCCCCGGGTCTCCATCAGGTCCATCAGCCGGCCGGCCTTGGCGAAGCCGACCCGTAGCTTGCGCTGCAGCATCGAGGTGGAACCGAACTGCGAGCTGACCACCAGCTCGATCGCCTGGGTGAGCAGGTCCAGGTCGTCGCCGATGTCCTCGTCGATCTTCTTCTTCTCCTGCACCGGGGTCAGCACGTCCGGCCGGAACTCCGGCTCCCGCTGGTCCTTGCAGAACTTGACGACCGCGGCGATCTCCGCCTCGGTGACCCAGGCGCCCTGGATGCGGACCGGCTTGGACGCGCCCATCGGCAGGAACAGCGCGTCGCCCCGGCCGATCAACTTCTCCGCGCCGGGCTGGTCGAGGATGACCCGCGAGTCGGCCAGCGAGGAGGTGGCGAACGCCAGCCGGGACGGCACGTTGGCCTTGATCAGGCCGGTCACCACGTCGACGCTGGGCCGTTGGGTGGCCAGCACCAGGTGGATGCCGGCGGCGCGGGCCAGCTGGGTGATCCGGACCACCGCGTCTTCGACGTCGCGGGGCGCCACCATCATCAGGTCGGCCAGCTCGTCGACGACCACCAACAGATAGGGGTACGGGCGGATCACCCGCTCGCTGCCCGGCGGTGGCTTGATCTGCCCGGCCCGGACCTTCTTGTTGTACTCGTCGATGTGCCGAACCCCGGCGGCGGCCAGGTCGTCGTAGCGCATGTCCATTTCGCGGACCACCCAGTCGAGGGCGTCGGCCGCCTTCTTCGGGTTGGTGACGATCGGCGTGACCAGGTGCGGGATGCCCTCGTACCCGGTCAGCTCCACCCGCTTCGGGTCCACCAGCAGCAACCGCACCTCGTCCGGGGTGGCCCGGGTGAGCAGCGACACCAGCAGCGTGTTCAGGCAGGAGGACTTGCCCGCGCCGGTGGCCCCGGCGATCAGGATGTGCGGCATCTTGGCGAGGTTGGCGACGACGTACCCGCCTTCGATGTCCTTGCCGAGCGCCACGGTGAGCGGGTGCTGGTCGCTGGCGGCGACCCGGGAGCGCAGCACGTCGCCGAGGGCCACATTTTCCCGGTCGGTGTTGGGCACCTCGATGCCGACCGCGCTCTTGCCCGGGATCGGGCTGATGATCCGCACGTCCGGCGACTTCACCGAGTAGGCGATGTTGCGGGAGAGCTGGGTGATCCGCTCCACCTTCACGGCCGGGCCCAACTCGACCTCGTACCGGGTGACCGTCGGCCCGCGGGTGAAGTTGGTGACCGCGGCGTCCACGTCGAACTGCTCGAAGACGAGCTGCAGGGCGGCGATCACGTCGTCGTTGGCCCGGCTGCGGGCGCGCGGCGCGGAACCGGTGCCCAGCAGGTCCGGTGGCGGCAGTTGGTAGGAGGCGTCGGTGAGGGCGAGCTGTTCGGCCCGGGTAGGCAGCGGCGAGTGCTCGGGCGGCGTCTTCTTGCGGGCCCGACCGGCCCGGGTCAGCGCCAGCGTCTCCCGCGCCAGCTCGGTCAGTTCCGGGTCAGCTGTGCCGGCCGGCAACGCGGGCGTGGCGGCGAACGTCGGTAGTGGCTCGGCACCCGATTCGGGGTCGTCGAAGAGGATGCCCTGCCGGCGGCGGGACGGGCGGCGGCGGGCCGGCTCGGGCTCCGGCTCCTCCTCGGCGTCCAGGTCGGCGGCGAACTCGTCGTCGTCCTCGCCCTCGTAGTAGGTGCGCGCGCCGCGACCGAGAGCCAGGTCGCGCAGTTGCAGCAGCCGGGCCGGGATCCGGTTGATCGGCGTCGCGGTCACCACCAGCAGGCCGAACAGGGCCAGCAGCACCAGCAGGGGTACCGCTACCCAGGCAGTGACCGCGCGGGCGAGCAGCCCACCACCGGCCCGGCCGAGCACCCCACCGGCGTGCTGCATCGGGGTGAAGTCGGTGGGCCGGCCCTTGCCCAGGTGCAGCAGGCCGGCCGAGCCGAGGAACAGCGAGGTCCAGCCGACCCAGCCCCGACCGCGCTGTGGCTCCTCCAGCTGCGGGCGCATCAGCCGGAACGCGCCGTAGAGCAGCAGCGCGGGTAGCGCCACCGCGATCGCGCCGAGGAAGGTACGGGTGACGAAGTCGACGTACTCGCCCGCCGGCCCGCCCTGGTGGAACCAGACAGCAACGGCGGTGAGCAGGGCGAACGCCACGACCAGCAGGCCCGCGCCGTCGCGACGGTGCTCCGGGTCCAGCTCCCGGGCGTCGGCGGCGGTGCGGCCGATCGCCCGGACCAGCCAGCCGATGCCGTGTGCCAGCCCCATCCAGAGCAGCACCAGCAGCCGGCCGACCACGTCCAGCGGGCTGGGGAACCGGTCCCGGCGGCGGGTACGGCTGCGCGGGCGGCGGGCGGGCGTGATCCGGCGATTCGAGCCGCGTGCGGTGCTGCCCCGGGTCGAAGTGGCGGACGAGGTCGTACGCCGGGTGCCGCGCGTGCTGGACGCGCTCCGGCCCCGGCCCGTTTGAGAGGTACGGCCCGCCACGGTTTCACGTTATCGGGACACCCGCCACACACCCGGACGGCGCGCCGGGCCGGGCGTGCCCGTGCGCCCGCGCGCGGGTTTCCCCGGCGCCCGTAGTGATCGGGGACCGGGAGGGGGTACCCCCGGGTGGTTTTGCCGGTGAACCGACTCCCGTGCCGCGCGCCGGATGCTGGACTGACGGCCATGCGGGCGCTGCTGGCACGGGTGATCGGGTGGGTGAACGCCACCTTCGAGCCGCTGATCGTGCGGCTGGTGCAGGTCAGCCTGGTGCAGAGTGCGGTGGTCCTCGCGGCACAGACGTTCATGGCCCTGTTTCCGCTGCTCATCGCCGTGATCGCAGTGGTACCGCCGGTGATCGGCGGGGAGGTCGCGGACACCCTTCGTGACCGGCTGGGGGTCAGTGGCGACAGCGCGGGCAGCGTCCGTGATCTCGTCGGTTCGCGCTCGCAGCGCAGCAACGCGATCACCTTCTTCGGGGTGATCCTGGTGCTGGCGTCGGCGACCAGCTTCACCCGGGCGCTGCAACGGGTCTACGAGGCCGCCTGGCAGCTGCCCAAGTTGGGGTTGAAGGGCAGCCTGCGTGGGCTGGTCTGGCTGGTGGGCGTGCTGGTCTACTTCGGACTGGTGGCGGTCGCGGTGAAGATCACCACCGGGGCCGGGGCGGCCGCTTCCCCGCTGCGCTGGATCTTCACGGTGGTCAGCACCCTGGTGGTCTGGTGGTGGACGCCGTGGCTGCTGCTCGGCGGCCGGGTCCGCGGGCGGGCGCTGCTGCCCGGCGCGGTGCTGACCGGGGTGGCGCTGCTGATCCTCGGCCGGATCTCCGATATCTACCTGCCGCGCGCGATCCGCAGCCAGGAGAGCCGCTACGGGGCCATCGGCACCGTCTTCGCCATCGAGTCCTGGCTGGTGGTGCTCGCCGGGGGGATCGTGGCGGCGGCGGTGGTTGGCGCGGTGGCGGCGCAGTACCGGGGGCCGGTGGGTCGGTGGATCCGGGGCACCGACGACCCGGACGGCTGGCGCCGCGACCGCCCGCCCCGGCGGCGGCGCCGGCCGGTCAGGGGGTGAGGCAGACGCGCCAGTCGTCCTGCTCATTGATCAGATTCAGCACACTCGCAACGGACGTGCCGGACTCCAGGGTGATGGTCGAGGTGACCGTGCCGGTCTTGACGCCGTTGATGTTGGAGACGTTGGTGCCGTTGATGTGGTACGAGCTGATCTTCGGTGTCTCCGCGGCGTACTCGTCGAAGGTGAGCGTCGACCGGTTGCGCGAGCAGAGCTGGTCGTAGGCGCCGTTCAGATCGCCCGCCTTCACGGCGTCCAGGTACTCCACGGCCGCCCCGCGCACCGCACCGACCGCGCCACGGACCTTGTCGACGCCCCAGAACGCCGCGCCGATGCCACCGGCGCAGCACAGCACGACGACGATGCCCAGGACGATGAAGAGCGTCTTGTAGCTGCGCTTGGGCTTCGGCGGCTGCTGGGGCGGGAAGTACTGGGCCGGGTACTGCCCGGGTGGCGGCGGCGGGTACTGACCGGGGTTCTGCGGCGGGTACTGACCGGGGTTCTGCGGCGGGTACTGACCGGGGTTCTGCGGCGGGTACTGGGACATGACCGCACTGTAGGGCCGGCCGGCAAGGTCCGATATCGGCCGACGGGCTAGCCGGGTGGGGTCGTCACGGCGGCGGCGACGAAGCGCAATGCGGCGGTGAGATCGTCGGCGGACGGCGCGTGCTCCGGGTCGATGAGCCACTGCACGAGTACCCCGCTGAGCAGCGCCTGGTGCAGTGAACCGACCGAGCGGGTCACCGGGTCGGCCGGGTCCAGTCCGTGGATGAGCTGCGCCCAGCCCAGCCGGCCGCTGTCCAGCCCGGCGGCGACGGCGGCCCGCACCTGCGGTACCCGCTCGCCAACGGTGAAGATGTCGAAGGTGGCCCGCCACACCTCGCGGTCCTCGTCGAAGGTGTCGAGCACAGTCTTCCAGAACGCGTGGAACCGTTGCAGGGCATCGGCTTCCGGGTCGACGGCGGCAGCCACGGTGGCGGCCAACCGGGTACCGAACTCCTTGATGGCCGCCATCACGGCGGCATTCAGCAGGTTCTCGGTGGAGCCGTAGTGGTAGCCGATGGAGCCCAGGTTGGTGCCGGAGGCGGCCACGATGTCGCGGGCCGTCGTCCGCGCGTACCCCTTCTCGCGCAGGCACAGCACCGCGCCGGCGAGCAGGTCTTCCCGGTGTCCCATGCGGTCATCCTAACGCACCTCTTATACACCCGTCCTATACAAGCGTATAAGACGTCTGTATAGTCGGCCGGCATGAGGAACCGCACCGTACTGATCTCCGGGGCCAGCGTGGCCGGCCCGGCGCTGGCGTACTGGCTGCACCGCTTCGGCTGCACGCCGACCGTGGTGGAGCGCGCCCCGGCAGTGCGCGGCGGCGGCTACGCCGTCGACTTCCGCGGCGCCGCCCACCTCGGCGTGCTGCGCCGGATGGGGCTGCTCGCGGCCATCGAGGCCGAGCAGACCCACCTCTCCGCACTCACCTGCGCGGACGCCGACGACCGGCGGATCGGCGACATGCCGGCCGAGGTCTTCGCGGGCGACGTGGAGATCCTGCGCGGCGACCTCGGCCGGATCCTCTACACGGCCACCAAGGACAGCACGGAATACCTGTTCGGCGACTCGATCGCCACCCTGACGCAGCTGCCCGACGGCCCCGCAGCGCCCGGCGGCGTCGAGGTCACCTTCGAGCACGCCGCACCGCGCCGCTTCGACCTGGTGATCGGCGCGGACGGAGTGCACTCCAAGGTGCGCGAGCTGGCCTTCGGGCCGGAGGCGCAGTTCAGCCGGGACCTCGGGCTCTACACGGCCATCTTCAGCGTGCCCAACTTCCTCGGACTTGAGCACGCCGGCCGGTTCCACCTCACCCCGGGCCGCAACGCCAGCATCTTCAGCGCCCGGCACAACTCCCAGGCCATCGCCACCCTGTTCTTCCAGGCCGATCCGGCGCTGCCCGCGCTGCTGGACGCCCGCGACCCCGGGCAGCAGCAGGACTTCGTGGCCGCCCACTTCGCCGCGATGGGCTGGCACGCGCCCCGGCTGCTGGCCGAGATGCGCTCCGCACCGGACTTCTACTTCGACTCCACCAACCAGATCGAGCTGCCCCGGTGGTCCACCGGCCGGGTGGCGCTGATCGGCGACGCCGGGTACGCGGCCGGCCCCGGCGGCAACGGCACCGGTACCGCCGTGCTGGCCGCGTACATCCTGGCCGGCGAGTTGGCGGCGGCCGGCGGGGACCACCGGGTCGCCTTCGAGCGGTACCAGGCGCTGCTGGCGGAGTACGTGGCCAAGGGGCAGCGGCAGGCGGCCGGGGGGCGCGACTTCCTCGCCCCGGCCACCTGGAAGAAGATCAGGCAGCGCAACCGGTTCTTCAAGATGCTGCCGTACCTGCCCGGGGTCACCCGGCTGATCCGCTGGGCAGCCACCCGCACCGCGACCGCCATCACGGTTCCGGACTACGACCGCTACCTGACGGCCACGGCCCGGTAGCACCGGCCCGCTAGCTGAGGCACGCCCGCCACGGCCCGTCCTCGTAGCGCAGCGTCAGGGATTGTCGCTCGACCACGCCGCCCCGGTAGAGCACCACCGCGACCGAGCTGGTGTGGCGGTGGAAGTGCCGGGCGGTGTGCCGGGTGGCATGGATCTGGTAGCCGTCGATCCGGGGGTCCGCTGCTCGTACTGCGCCTCGGACATGGCGAGCCTGCTCCGCGCGCAGAGCTGCTGGAAGGCGCCGGGTAGGTCACCGTCGCGCACCAGGTCCAGGTACCCCGCGGCCGCCGCGAGGATCGGCGGCTCATCCCGGGCCGCGTCGTGGTTCCCCCACCAGACCAGGCTCGGGCAACCGCCGCAGTACACCAGCACGGCCAGGACGCTGAGCGGCGGCTTCATCCGGAGCCGCCGCGATACCGGGAGCAGGGGTATGGCCGGCTCGACGTGGCCGGGGTACACGTAACCGCGGTACCCCGGCGAAGTCGGCGACGGTGGTTCGGCGCTCACTCCCGCAACGGTAGGCCGGGCGCGCCATCGGGCCGGTCAGACCTCCACGACGTTGGGGACGATCATCGGGCGGCGGCGATAGGTGTCGTTCACCCAGCGGCCCACGGTGCGCCGGACGATCTGCTGCAACTGGTGCGGATCGGCGATGTTCTCCGCTGCCGCCCGGGCCAGCGCCTCGGTGATCAGCGGGAGCACCGCGTCGAAGGCGGTCGGGTCCTCGGAGAAGCCCTTCGCCGAGATGGCCGGGCCACCCACCACCTTGCCGGTGACCGAGTCGACCACCACGGTGGCGGTGATGAAGCCGCCGTCGCCGAGGATGCGGCGCTCGGAAAGGAGCGCGTCGCCGACATCGCCGACGGTCAGGCCGTCGACGTAGACGTTGCGGGAGCCGTGCGCGCCGACCAGTCGGGCCCGGCCGTCGACCAGGTCCACCACGTCGCCGTCCTCGCAGAGCACCACCCGGTCCTGGGCCACCCCGGACTCGATCGCCAGCCGGGCGTGCGCCCGCAGGTGCCGCCACTCGCCGTGTACCGGCAGGAAGTTGCTCGGCTTCACCACGTTGAGCAGGTAGAGCAGCTCACCGGCGGGCGAGTGGCCGGAGACGTGCACCTTGGCGACGTCCTTGTGCACCACGAACGCGCCGGCCCGGGAGAGCCGGTTGATCACCCGGTAGACAGAGGTCTCGTTGCCCGGGACGAGCGAGGAGGCGAGCACCACCGTGTCGCCCTGGGCGATGGTGATGTGCCGGTGGTCGCCGTTGGCCATCCGGCCGAGCGCGCTCATCGGCTCGCCCTGGGACCCGGTGGACATCAGCACGATCTGGTCGGGGGCCAGCCCCATCGCCTCGTCGATGCCGACCACCAGGCTGGCGGGGATCTTCAACAGGCCGAGATCCCGGGCGATGCCCATGTTGCGCACCATCGACCGGCCGATCAGGGCGACCTTGCGGCCGTGCGCGTGCGCCGAGTCGAGCACCTGCTGCACCCGGTGCACATGCGAGGCGAAGGAGGCCACGATGATCCGGCCCCGGGCGCTGCGGAAGATGCCGTCGAGCACCGGGCCGATCTCCCGCTCCGGGGAGACGAAGCCGGGCACCTCGGCGTTGGTCGAGTCGGAGAGCAGCAGGTCGACGCCTTGCGCGCCGAGCCGGGCGAAGCCGGCCAGGTCGGTGAGGCGGCCGTCGAGCGGGAGCTGGTCCATCTTGAAGTCGCCGGTGTGCAGCACCACCCCCGCGGGGGTACGCACGGCCACCGCGAGCGCGTCCGGGATGGAGTGGTTCACCGCGAAGAACTCGCACTCGAACGGCCCGAGCCGCTCGGTGTCACCCTCACTGACGGTCAGCGTGTACGGCTGGATCCGCCGCTCGGCCAGCTTCGCCTCCACCAGCGCCAGGGTGAACTGCGAGCCGACCAGCGGGATGTCCGGCTTGTGGGCGAGCAGGTACGGCACCGCCCCGATGTGGTCCTCGTGCCCGTGGGTGAGCACGATCGCCTGCACGTCGGCCAGCCGGTCCAGGATCACCGTGAAGTCGGGCAGGATCAGGTCCACGCCCGGCTGCTCGACGTCGGGGAAGAGCACTCCACAGTCGACGATCAGCAACTTGCCGTCGTACTCGAAGCAGGTCATGTTGCGGCCGATGGCGCCGAGCCCGCCGAGTGGCACCACCCGTAGGGCGCCGGCCGGCAGTGGCGGCGGCGGCCCGAGTTCGGGATGGGCGACAGGCAGTTGGCGCAGTGCCTCCTGAGTCATACCCGCTCCTCGCTCGCGGGGCTCGCGAAGAGCCGGCCTGACGTGCCAATTAAATGTTCGCGCAAGCGCTCACTCATACGTACTCCTTGCTCGCACGGCTCACTCGGAGCCGGCCTGACATGCGAATGGGGCGCCCGGGTAGGCGCTCGGTCATGCGGGCAGTTCCACGCCGGCCGCGGCGGCGTCCGCGCGCAGGGTGGCGATTTCCGCGGGGGTCGCGTCGACCAGCGGCGGGCGGGTCGGTCCGGCCGGCAGGCCGAGCAGATTCAGCGCCGCCTTGGTCAGGATCACGCCCTGGGCCTTGAAGATGCCGGTGAACAGCGGCAGCAGCCGGTGGTGCAGTCGTAGCGCGGTGGCGGTGTCACCGGCCTCGTACGCCTCGATCAGCTGTTTGGTGGGCGCACCGATCAGGTGGGTGGAGGTGCCCACCACGCCGACCGCGCCGACCGCCAGCGACGGCAGGGTGAGCGGGTCTTCGCCGCAGTAGATGGCCAGGTCGGTGCGGCTGCTCACCCACGAGGTGGCGACCAGGTCAGCCTTGGCGTCCTTGACCCCGACGATCCGCTCGTGTTCGGCGGCCCGGACCAGCGTCTCGGTGGTCAGCGCGATGCCGGTGCGGTGCGGGACGTCGTAGACCAGCACGGGCAGGCCGGTGGCGTCGGCCACGGTGGTGAAGTGGCGCAGGATGCCGGCCTGCGGCGGCTTGTTGTAGTAAGGAGTGACCACAAGCAGGCCGTGCGCGCCGGCCTTCTCGGCGGAGCGGGCCAGCTCGACGGTGTGCGCGGTGTCGTTGGTTCCCACCCCGGCGAGCACCATGGCCCGGTCGCCGACGGCCTCGACCACGGCCCGCAGCAGGGTGTCCTTCTCCGTGTCGGTGGTGGTGGGCGACTCGCCGGCGGTACCGCTGATGATCAGCGTGTCGTTGCCCTGCACGTCCACCAGGTGCGCGGCGAGCGCGGCGGCCCCGTCGACGTCCAGCGCTCCGTCGGCCCGGAACGGCGTGACCATGGCAGTGATCAATCGGCCGAACGGCCGCCGAGGCTGCGAACCCGTACCCGTCATGTGAATAACCTAGCGTGTCCGCGAGACGCCGGGCGCGGGGCTTCCGGCTGTTTGTTACCTGTCCGCAGCCGCTGCCCGTTACCCCTGCCCGTTACCCCCTGGCCGGTCGCATGACGTCGCTATGGCATTGCGTGATGTCGTGGATGATGTCATCATGGCGTCATGGACCTGTCGCCCTACCTCGATCAACTCCGCCGCGACCTCTCGGCCAGCGCCGCTGCCGGCGGAGCGGAGATCGCCCGCGCCGGAGAACTGCTCGGCACCGCACTGGAGTCGTCCGCCCGGCTCTGCCTGATGGAGGCGCTCGCCGACGCCGCCGCCGAGATCACCGCCCGTAGCGGTGGGGTCAACGTGGAGGTCCGGCTACGCGGCCGGGACGCCGATCTGGTGGTCTCCGAACCCGAGCCGGAGACCGGCCCGGTCGGCTACCCGGTCCCGCCGACAGCGCCCACCACCGGCGCACCCGCCCCGGACACCGGCGACCTGGCCCGGATCACCCTGCGCCTGCCCGAGGCCCTCAAAGAGCAGGTCGAACGGGCCGCCGGCAGCACCGGCACCTCGGTCAACTCCTGGCTGGTCCGGGCCATCTCCCAGGCGCTCGCCGGCGGGGACCCGAACCCCGGCCCCACCCGCACCCACGGCCGCCGGATCACCGGCTGGGCCCAGGCCTGACCCCCGCTTGCTGAGAGGAACCCCGATGTACTCCTTCGCCACCCCCGACCCGGTCACGCTCGCGGTCAAGTTGACCGCCGGGCTCATCGAGATCACCGCCAGCGAGCGGGACAGCACCACCGTCGAGGTACTGCCCTGGGACGACAGCCCGGGCGCGCGGGAAGCCGCCGAGCGGGTCCGGGTGGAGCTGGTCGGTGACCGGCTGCTGATCGAATCCGGCCTGGGCGGGGCCCGCTGGCTGCTCGGCCGCTCCGGCCGCCTCCGGATCACCGTGCACGCCCCGCAGCACAGCGCCATCGACCTCGGCGTCACCTCCGCCGATGTGCGCTGCCACGGCCGGTTCGGCGACGCAACGATCGGCAGCGCCTCCGGCGACATCTACGTGGAGAGCGTCAACGGCGACCTGAACGCCAAGCTGACCAGCGGCGATCTGCTGGTGGACGAGGTGACCGGGCAGGGCAGCACGCACGCCGCCTCCGGTGACCTCACCATCGGCGCGGTCGCCGGCGACCTGCACGCCACCACGGCAAGCGGCGACGTGCGGGTGTCCCGGTGCGCGCGGCTCGGCCACTGTGCGTACCGCCTCCGGCGACATCGCGCTCGACTCGGTGCACCAGGGCGAGGTGAAGGCGAACAGCGCCTCCGGCGACGTACAGATCGGCGTGCAGCGGGGTACCGGCGTGTGGCTGGACCTCAACACCGTCTCCGGCTCCACCACCACCGACCTCACCTTCGCCGGTGAACCGCAGCCGGCCGCCACAGAAGGCCAGGTCACTCTGCGGGTACGCACCGCGAGCGGGGACATCCGGGTGCGCCGCACCGACCTGGCCACGGCCGCCTGACCCGCCCCGCCGCTTCGCCCGGCCGTCCGCCGCTCACCGTGACGGGCGGCCGGCGCTGTCGCTGTGGAGCACCGGGCTCAGACGAAGAACCAGGTGAAGGGGGCCCAGGGCAGGTTACGCAGGACGGCCCAGACTCCCCAGGCGGCCACGAAGATCGCGACCGCCGACGCCGAGATCTGCAACTGCGGCAACTGCCGGCCGGTGACCACCTTCACCGCCCACGTCAGGTACAGGTAGACCAGGAACGGGGCGGCGAAGACCGCGAAGAGGTGCGAGCGCGCGGCGGCCGGCAGGTCGCCGTGCAACAGGTACCAGAACGCCCGGGTACCGCCGCAGCCCGGGCAGTCGAAGCCGGTGGTCAGCCGGACCAGGCAGGTCGGGCTGGCCGACGCGGGCGAGTCGGTGGGGTTGGTGCCCAGCGCGTACGCCGCGCCACCGGCGAAGCAGGCGAGCACCAGCGCCGGCGAGGTCCACCGGGGCAGCCGGGCCCCGATCCGGGCTGCGAGATTGGGCCGTGAACCGGCGGAACCGGGCTCCGGACCGACAGTGAAGCCGGCCGGCGGGCCGACGGCGAAACCGGGCTCGGGACCGGCGGCCAAATCCGGCTGGGGACCGGCACCGGCGACAAGCACCGCGCCGGGCGCGGCGAGATGCTCATGCGGGTGGTCGGCCCGGTGATCCATGCCGGCAACGGTACACCGGCGGCGCACTTGGCCGGAGTTGACCGCGAGCCCTAATCTCAGCGCCATGGCCGTCCTGCTCGGTGTGGATTTCGGTACCTCCAACACGGTTGCGGTGCTGCGCTTCCCCGACGGGCGATCCCGGCCACTGCTGTTCGACGGCTCCCCGGTGATGCCCTCGGCGGTCTTCGCCGAGGACTCCGCGCTGCTCATCGGGCGTGACGCCGAGCACTCGGCGCGCATCCACCCCGACCGCTTCGAACCCAACCCCAAGCGGCGCATCGACGAGGGCACGGTGCTGCTCGGCGAGCACCGCATCGAAGTGGTCGACCTCTTCGCCGCGGTGCTGCGCCGGGTGTGGGGGGAGGCAAACCGGATCAGCGGGAGTACCCCGATCGCGGTCACCCTGACCCACCCGGCCGCCTGGGGCACGGAGCGCACGGGGGTACTGCTGGAGGCGGCGCGCCGGGCCGGCATGGGCACCCCGAAGCTGGTACCCGAGCCGGTCGCCGCCGCCGCGTACTTCGTCGACGTGCTGGACGCCCGGGTACCCGTCGGCGGCTGCATGGTGGTCTACGACTTCGGCGCGGGCACCTTCGACGCCACGGTGATCCGCCGCGAACCGGGCGGCTTCGCCGTGCTGGCCAGCGAAGGGCTCAACGACGCGGGTGGACTCGACATCGACGCCGCCATCGCCAGCTACCTGGGCGCGACCATCATCACCCGGGACCCGGCCGCCTGGCAGCGGCTGGACCGCCCGGAGACCGATGCAGACCGGCGCGCGCACCGGCTGTTCTGGGAGGACGTCCGGGCCGCCAAGGAGCTGCTGTCCCGCACCGCGGCCAGCTACGTGCACGTACCGATCATCGAGGAGTCCCTGCCGATCGGCCGGGAGCAGGTGGAGACGCTGGCCCGGCCGGTGCTGGACCGGACCGTCGCGGCCACCCGGCTGGCCATCCGGCGGGCCGGCCTGGCCGAGACCGCCCCGGTGGCGCTGTTCCTGGTCGGCGGCTCCAGCCGGATTCCGCTGGCGAGCACGCTGCTGCACCGCGGCCTGGGGATCGTGCCGAGCGCGGTCGAGCAGCCGGAACTGGTGGTCGCCGACGGCAGCGTGCACACCGGCGCGGTCGCCGTCCCGGGCGTCCCGGACGCCGCCCCGGTCTCCGGACTGCCCATCTCCGGACTGCCGGTCTCCGGCCAGCCGGTCTCGGGGTACCCGCTATCGGGCCAGCCGGTGTCCGGCTACCCGGTATCGGGACAGCCGGTGTCCGGCTACCCGGTATCGGGACAGCCGGTGTCCGGCTACCCGGCTTCGGGGGTCCCGATCTCCGGGTTGCCGGCATCGGGCGCACCCGTCGGGGGCCAGCCGCTCCTCGGCCAGCCAATGCCGGGCCAGCCGGTGGCCGGACAGCAGATGCCAGGGCCGTCGATGCCAGGGCAGCCGATGCCAGGGGCGGGCGGGCCAGGGGCGGGCGGGCCAGGGGCGGTCGGGCAGTTCGGCCCGCGTCAGGCGCCGACGCGCACGTCGGGCGGCCAGTTCGGGGCGCCCACTCAAGGTGGACCGTATGCGCCACCCGGGCAGGGCGGCCAGTTCGGGATGCCGCCGGTGTCGGGGCAGCCCGGACCGACCTCGGGACCACCTGGTACCGGCCAGTTCGGGGCGCCGGCCACCGGCTCGATGCCGGTACCCGGCCAGTTCGGCCGGCCCGGTGGCGCGCCGACCGGGTCGGGTCAGCTCGGGGCGGCCGGGTCGCCGGTCACCGGGTGGGGCCAGCAGTTCGTACCGCCGCCGGCACCGAAGCGACGCGGCCGGGCGGCGCTCATCGTGGTCCCGGCAGTCGCCGTGGTGCTCGTCGGCGCGCTGGTGGGCGCGCTGGTCCTCAAGCCGTGGCAGAAGGAGGACAAGCCGGCGCCGCCCGGCCGGACCACCCAGCCGATCTCGTACACGGCGGCCGACAACAGCGGACCCGCGGCCCGGCCGGCCGACGCGGTGCGCGGTGGCCGGCTGACCGTGCTCAGCGCGATCACCCTGGACCACCTCGATCCGGCGCAGGCGTACCAGTTCCAGGAGATCGCGGTGAGTCAACTGGTCAGCCGGACGCTGACCACGCTGCGCCCGAACGACGACGGCTCCAGCACCCTCGTCGGCGACCTGGCCACCGATCCCGGGCAGGACGTCAACTCCGACTGCCGGGTCTGGCGGTTCACCCTGCGCGACGGGGTGAAGTTCGCGGACGGCACGCCGGTGACGGCCCAGGACGTCGCGTACGGCATCGGCCGCTCGTTCCAGTCCGATGTGGAGGACGGCTTCGTCACCCTGCAGCAGTGGCTCGCCGGCAGCGACAACTACGACCGGGACTACGACGGGCCGGGCACCGGCAACGAGCCGGCTCCGGGGGTACGCACCCCCGACTCGCACACCGTGGAGCTGCATTTCGCGCAGCCGCACTGTGACGCCCCGTACGCCGCGGCGCTGCCGACCACCGCGGCCGTCCCCAACAACAGCAGGCCGTCCGCCACCGCGCTGGACACCAGGCCCCCGGCCACCGGCCCGTACCAGGTCAACACGCAGTCCGACAAGTCGGTCACGCTGATCCGCAACCCGTCCTGGGACCCGGCCACCGACCCGCTGCGCACCGCCGACCCCGACGAGATCGCATTCACCTTCGGCATGAGCACCGACGACATCAGCGCGAAGCTGGTCGCCGACCACGACGCCGACCAGCGCACCATCTCCTGGTCGGCGACGAACACGGCGGCGGCCCGCAACAGCGGCCGGGTACGGACCGGCTCGCTGGGCTACAACGTGCTGCTGGGCATCAACAACGCCCGGCTCACCTCGTTGAAGGTCCGCCAGGCGATCAGCTACGCGATCGACAAGACCAAGCTGGTCGGCGAGTCGATCGGGTCGGACGGCGGGGTGCCGGCGAGCACCGTGATCGCACCCGGGATGGCCGGCTACGTCGCCGCACCGGACCAGTACCCGTACTCCCCCGACAAGGCCCGTGACGCGCTCGGTTCCGGGTTCGCAAAGGGCACCAAGCTGACCTTGGCGACCAGCACCTCGTCCGCCCGCGGGCGCCAGGCCACCCAGATCAAGCGCGACCTGGAGGCGATCGGCTTCTCGGTGACCGTCGTGCAACTGGAGTCGACCGACCTGTTCACCAAGCTGGACGACGCCGACGACCCGTACGACCTGGCGGTGGTCGGCTACGTCCCGGACTGGCCGTCGGGCTTCGAACAGCTGCGCGGACTGTTCAGCACCGACCCGGCGTGGAACTTCGCGCACCTGAACGACTCGGCGGTCCACAGCGAGATCTCGCGCATCGAGAAGTTGCCGGCGGCCAAGCAGATCGAGGCGGCCGGCGCGCTGGACGCGAAGATCATCGCGGATCACGCGGCGGTGGTTCCGCTGTTCACGACGCAAGGTTCGTTCCTCTACGGCTCGCACGTCTCCGCGGTGCCGGTGAACAGCCCGCTGGCGGTCCCGGACCTGTTCCGTGTGTACGTGAGCTGACCCATGTCGGCGCTCCCCGTCCGTAGCGGGTCCCCGCCGGGTCCCGACCTGGCGGTCGACTTCGGCACCGCCGCCACCAAGGCGGTGCTGCGCTGGTCGGACGGGCGGACCGAGGCGCTGCTCTTCGCCGGCGTACCCACCCTGTCCTCGGCCGTGTACGCGACCGGCAAGATGCTGCTGGTCGGCGCCGCCGCCACTTCCCGGGCGTTGACCGAGCCGGCCGGGTACCAACCGAATCCGAAGCTGCGACTGGCCGGGCAGCCGGGTGGCCCGGCCGGCATCGCGGTGCCCGACCTGATCATCGCGGTGCTGCACCAGGTCTGGCAGGCCGCGCTGACGGCGAGCTGGGACGCGCCCACCACCGTGACGCTGACCCACCCCCACGACTGGCCGGCGGCGGCCGCCGAGACACTGCTCGCGGCGGCCAGGTCGGCCGGTATGCCGCAGCCCCGGCTGGTCAGCGATCCGGTCGCGGCGGCTACCTACGCGGTGACCCGGCACGGCCTGCCGCTGCCACCCGGGGCCAGCCTGGTCATCTGCGACCACGGCGCCGGCGGCTGGACGGCGAGCGTGGTGCGTCGGGAGAACACCGGGTACACCGTGCTGTCCCAGCGCACGCTGGCCGCAGCCGGCGGGCTGGCGCTGGACGAGCGCATCCTGACCGAACTCGGCTCCGGCGCGACCGGCATCGACCCGGCCGAGTTGGAACGGCTGGTCCGGCCGGTCACCGACACCGACCGGCTGGCCGCGCTGATCGTCCGGGACCGGGTGCGCACCGCGCGCGAGTCGCTGGCCGACCCGGCCGGCGACCCGGAGGTGACCATCCCGGCCCTGGGCGTACGGGTCACGCTGGGACGGGACCGGCTGGAGGCGATCATCCGGCCGGTGCTCGAGGAGGCCGTCGCCACCACCCGCAGCGCGGTGCGCGCGGCCGGCCTGTCCGAGGCCGCGCTGGCCCCGCTGCTGCTGGTCGGTGGCTGCGCCCAGCTGCCGCTGGTGGCCCGGCTGTTGGCCGGGCGGTTCGGGATCGAGCCGGTCCGGCCGGCGGACGGCGTGCTGGCCCAGGCCATCGGCGCCGGCGCGGTCCCGCCGGTGGCGGCCCGGTGGGCCACCCCTGCCGCCGAGCCGGCGCAGCGGTCGAATCCGTGGGCCCCACCCGCCCCCGAGGGATGGGACGGCACCGGACCGTGGGACCGCCCCGGCGTCTGGGACCGGGGAACACCCCCATCACCGGGTACCCCCTCCCCCGCCCCGGTCGCTCCTGCTCCCCCGGCTCCCCCCGCCGCCGTGTCCCCGGCCTCGGCCGGCCCCGAAGACCGGCCCACCCACCCTCTCGCCGCCGCACCACCCACCCCGCGGTCCCCCGCCCCACCGCCCTCCGCCCCACTGCCCTCCGCCCCACTGCCCTCCGCCCCACCGCCTTCCGCCCCACCGCCTTCCGCCCCACTGCCCTCCGCCCCACCGCCTTCCGCCCCACCGTCCACTGTGGATTCGACGGCCCCGCAGGAGACGGCGGAGCTTCCGCAGTTCGCCGGGGACCCGTCCGCGAGCAGGCAGCGCGGCCGGGCGTCGTGGACCACCGGCGCCGCGCAGGAGACGCCGGAGCTTCCGCAGTTCGCCGGGAATCCGCCCGCGGGTGGGCAACGCGGCCGGGGGCCGTGGACCACCGGGCCCGCAGGCGGGCCGGGTCCCGACCCGTTCGGACAACCCGGGACCGGGGAGCACCGGCAGTTGCCGGCTGACCAGTTCGGCGGCCGGCACGTGCCGCCGGCACCGGCGTGGCCGGAGATCGGCGGGCCCGGGCCGCGGCGTCGGGGGCGCGGCCGGATCGTGGTGTCGGCCGGCTGCGTGCTGGTGCTCGCGGTGGCCGCGACCGCGCTGGTGCTGCTGCACCCGTGGTCGGCGACCGGGCCGACGCCGGTACCCACGCCCGTGGGGCTGCCCAGCCCGGGGGCGCGCAGCACCGCCACGGTGTCCTGGTCCACGGGCGACAACAGCGGCCCGGTGGTGGTGGCCGGGGCCAGGCAGGGCGGCGCGTTGACGGTGCTGGACGTGACCGCCATCGGGCACCTCGATCCGACCCTGGTCAGCAATCCGGACGAGCGGGCGGTGGCCCAACTGGTGTACCGGTCGCTGACGGCGGTGCGGACCAACCCGGACGGCAGCGGTACCGTCATCGGCGACCTGGCCACCCACCCCGGGCTGGACGTCCGGCACGACTGCACGGTGTGGCGGTACACCCTGCGCGACGGGGTGCGCTACGCCGACGGGACGCCGGTCCGGGCGCAGGACGTGACGTACAGCGTGGCCCGGTCCTTCAATCCGGCCGCCACCGGCAGCGACATCCTGCAGCGCTGGCTGGGCGGGAACAGCTACCGCAACTCCTACGACGGCGTCCATGCGCCGGGAGTGTCCACTCCGGACGATCACACCATCGAGTTCACCTTCCCGGCCCCGCACTGCGACATGCCCTACGCGGCGAGCCTGCCGACCACCGCCCCGGTACCGGTCGGCGCCGACGCCACCGGGTACGACCGCCGGCCGCCGGCTACCGGCCCGTACCAGGTGACCAGCTTTGACAGCGGCGGCCTGGCGCTGGGCCGCAACCCGGCCTGGAACGCGGCGACCGACCCGCTCCGGCTGGCCGGGCCGGACACCGTGGCGGTGCGCTTCGGGGTCACCCAGGAGACGGCGGCGGCCCGGCTCGGCGCGGACGCCGGCGACGACCGCTCGGCGGTGTCCTTCACCGCGAACGCGCGCGGGGACGCCGCGATGATCGCTGCCACCGCCGCCCGGGACTCCGCCGGCCCCGGTAACGCCCCGCTGTACCTGCTGTTCAACCTGGCCCGACTGACCGACCTGACGGTGCGGCAGGCGATCGCGCAGGCGGTGGGCAAGGCCGCCGTGATCGCCGCCCGGGGCGTCCCCTCAGCGGTGTCCACGCCGTTGAGCAGCATCACCGACCCGGCACATGCCGGCTATGCGCCGTACCCGGATCCGTACCCGCGGGACGTGCCGAAGGCCAAGACGCTGCTCGGCGGCAGGCAGCTCACCGTCACCCTGGCGATCTCCACCAACGGCAGCCGGGTACGCCAGGCCGAGGCGATCCGGCAGGCACTGGCCGAGATCGGGGTGACCGTGACGGTGAGCCAGGTATCCGACCCGGCCGGACTACGGTCGACGCTGAGCCGCCCGGACGCCAACTGGGACCTGGCGCTGCTCTCCACCGGCCCGGCGTGGCCGACCAGCTACCGGCAACTGCTGAACCTGGTGGACGGCCGGGACGGCCGGGTCAGCCTGGTCAACGACGCGGCCGTCAACGCCCGGCTGGACGAGCTGGACAAGCTGCCGATCAACGAGCAGAACGCCCAGGCGGTGCAGCTCGACCGGAAGATCCTCACCGAGCTGTGCCCGCTGCTGCCGCTCTACGTCGACGAGGCGCACTACCTGCACGGCTCGCTGGTCAACCAGGTGCCGATCAGCGCCTCTTCTAACCTGCCGGACCTGAACACCGCCTACCTGTCCGGTCCCTGACCGGCACCGACTTGACCGGCACCGACTTGACCGGCACCTACCAGACCGATGCCTACCTGTCCGGCCCTGACCGGTGCCGACCCGACCCGCTGAGGGCCGGAATGCCGGACCGGGCAGGCATGCCAACTATGGCCCGGGGGCCGGGTAACTCAGGCGGCGGCCAGCGCGCTGGTGAGCGCGGGAGCGAGGTCGCCGCGTGCCGGCGCATCCACGTCGGCGAGGCCGAGCCAGTCGGCCAGCCGGCGTAGCTCGACGGCGAGCGCCTGCGCGGTGTGCGCGGGCGCGCCGGCCTCGGACCAGGCGGCCGGGACCCGCAGCACGGAGGCGGGCCGGTCGGCCTTGAGATCGACCCGGGCCACGATCCGGTCGTCGAGCAGGAATGGCAGCACGTAGTAGCCGTGGATGCGGCGCGGCGGCGGCACGTAGATCTCGATGCGGTAGTGGAAGTCGAACAGCCGCTCGGTGCGGCCCCGCTCCCAGACCACCGGATCGAACGGGCTGAGCAGGGTGGCCGCCCGGATCCGGCGCGGCACCCGCACCTCGTGGTGCAGGTAGGCCCGCTTCCAGCCGGGGATGCTGACCGGGATCAGGGTGCCCGCCTCGACGAGTTCACGCAGCGCGGCGCCGAACTCGGCGACCGGCTGCCGGTAGTAGTCGCGCAGCTCGTACTCGGCGGCCACGCCGAGGCTGCGGGCGGCCAGCTCCACCAGGGCCCGGTGCGCGTCGGCCGGCTCAGGCGTCGGGGCGGCCAGCACGTGCGCCGGCAGGACCCGCTCGGGCAGGTCGTAGAGCCGGGCGAAGCCGTTGGTACGCCCGGAGATCAGCACGTCACCGCGCCAGAACAGCAGCTCCAGCGCGGTCTTCACGTCCGACCAGTTCCAGCCCCACTCGTTGGTACGCCGGGGGAAGTCGCCCTCGATCTCGCCGGCCGTCAGCGGCCCCTTGGCGGCCACCTCGTCGCGGACCCACTCCACCAGCGGACGCTGCTGGTGCCAGATCTTCGACACCCCGTTCCAGTCGTGCCCGCGCTCCATCCGCCAGCGCATCAGCGGGTAGAGCTCGACGGGCAGCAGTGAGGCGGCATGCCCCCAGTATTCGAAGAGCTCGCGGGGGCCGGTGTAGGCGGCCCGGTCCACCAGCTCCACCGGGTACGGGCCGAGCCGGCTGTAGACCGGCAGGTAGTGGGCGCGTTGCAGGACGTTGACCGAGTCGATCTGGAGCAGCCCGACCCGGGACAGCGCCCGGCGCAGGTGCCGCCGGGTGGGCGTGCCGGTGGGCTGCGGGTCGGTGAAGCCCTGGGCGGCCAGGGCGATCCGGCGCGCCTGCGGTGGGGTGAGGAACTCCGGTGTGGCCATAATGCGGCTGAGATTAGCGGGTGCCCCTGACACAATCGCCGCCATGGATACCCGCCCGGCCACTCCCGGAGACGCCGAGGACATCGCTGCCATCCAGGTACACACCTGGCAGGTGGCGTACGCCGGGATCGTGCCGGCCGAGGTCCTCGCCGACAAGCAGCCGACCCCGGACGCGGCCGGGATGCGCGAGTACTTCAGCCGCCCGGACCGGCGCGGGGCCACCCTGGTGGCCGTGGACGACGCCGCAACAGTGCTCGGCTACACCCACTACGGCCCGGCCCGCGCGGACACCGGCACGGACGACGAGGGCGAGATCTACGCGATCTATGTGCGGCCACCGCACTGGAGCACCGGCGCGGGCCGGGCGCTGCTGACCGGCGCGCTGGCCGACCTGGCCGTGCAGGGCCGCACGGTGGTGCGGCTATGGGTGTTCGGCGACAACGACCGGGCGCGCCGTTTTTACCAGTTGGGCGGATTCGTCGCGGACGGGCTGGACCGGGTCGAGCGGTTTCCGGACGGGACCGGCTTCGTCGACCTCACCGAGGTGCGGATGACCCGGGTCGGCTGACCGGGCCGGCGCAGCGCGGTCCACCCGGGCGATCGGCACCAGCACCAGCAGCGCCAGGCTGGCGAGCACATAGGCGTTGCCGCCGAGCATGACACGCAGGTTCAGGCCGTAGGAGAAGTGCCAGATCGTCCGGCTGCACAGCAGCACGTACAGGCCGGCCGCCAGGACGAGCAGCATCCGACCGCGCCAGCCGCCGGCCGCGAAGCCCCGGTCCACCAGCAGCAGCAGCGCGGGGACCAACCAGACCAGGTGGTGTACCCAGGTGACCGGGCTGACCAGGCAGCCCACCACGGCGGTCAGCGCGAAGCCGAGCAGCTCGTCGCCCTGCTTCGCGGCCCGCCACACCCGCCACGCCCAGAGCGCCAGGGTCGCCGCCACCACGAACAGGTAGATCTTGGGGTGGAACCAGAACGGGTTGAGCCGGCCTATCGAGCCCCGCAACGACTGATTCGCCACGCTGGCCAGGTTGCCCACCCGGTTGGTGTCCCACAGCGCCTCGGTGAAGAACACCCGGGAGGAGTTCGGGGCGATCACCATTGCCGCGATGGTCGCCACCGCCGCCGTCGCGGTGGACACCGCGGCCGCCCGCCAGCGCCGGGTGATCACCAGGTACAGGATGAAGATGGCCGGGGTCAGCTTGATCGCGGCGGCCAGGCCGATGCCGACGCCACCCCACTTGCGCCCGCGCAGCACCCCGTACAGGAAGTCGCCGGTGACCAGGGCGACCAGGAGCAGGTTCACCTGCCCGAACAGCACGGTTTCGCGCACCGGCTCGAAGACGGCGGCGAGCGCGCAGAACACCCCGATCGTGTACCACCGCGACCAGCCCTGCCGGGCGATCAACGGGTCGACGAACCAGGTGATCACCACCAGCGAGCACAGCACGGTGGCCGCCGTGGCCAGCGTGGTGACCACGCCCCAGGGCAGGAACGCCATCGGCAGCATGGTGATCGCGCCGAACGGCGGGTAGGTGAAGCCGTACTGGGAGAACGGCTTGAGGTAGTCGTAGATCGCCCCGTGGTCGAGCACCCAGTAGCGCACGGCGCCGTCGTAGACCTGCAGGTCGAAGAACTGGTGCCGGTCGGCGTACCGGACGAGCAGCGCCCAGGCGGCGAGCGTCAGCAGGCACAGCACCACCACCCGCTGCGGATCGCCCCACAGCCGCCGCGACCGGCCGGCCCGCGCCGACCCTGTCCGCTCTACCACCGCTGTCCTCCCCAGCTCCCGGCCGGTCCCTCGGGACAGGTCCGCACCGACCCGTACGCTGGCCGGCATGGCGATCGGATTCGTACGGCCGGCGCGCGAACCGGACGCGGCCGAGATCGCCCGCATCCAATTGTCGACGTGGCGCACAGCCTACCGGCGGCTGTTGCCGCGCCACGTGCTGGCGCAGCTCGACGAGGACTACCTGCGGCGGCAGTGGCTGGCAGCCATCACCCAGCCGCCGAGCCGCCGGCACCGGGTGCTGATCGCGGTGGAGCAGGGCGAGCAGGACCACCTGGTGGGCTTCGCGGCCAGCGGCCCGGCGGACGAGGCGGCGCTCGCGCCCGGGGAACCGCCGCTGCCCGACTATGTGGTCGCGGTCACAGACCTGTTGGTGGAGCCACGCTGGGGCCGGCGCGGGCACGGCAGCCGGCTGCTGGCCGCGTGCGTGGACCTGTGGCGCGAAGACGGCTACGACACCGCCGTGGCGTGGGCGTACGAGGGTGACCCGGCGACGCTGAAGTTCCTCGGCAGCGCCGGTTGGCAGCCGGACGGCGCGGGCCGGGCGCTGGACGTGGAGGACATGCTGGTCCCGCAGGTGCGGCTGCACACCGACCTGAGCCCCCAGGCCAAGCCCGCGGACGCCGACGAAGGCGGGGCGGCGGGCAGCGGGTCAGTCGAGTAGCGAGCCAAGGCCCAAGGTCAGACCGGGGCGGCGCACCACCGACCGGATGGCCAGCAGCACCCCGGGCATGAACGAGGCCCGGTCCAGTGAGTCGTGCCGGATGGTCAGCGTCTCCCCTGCGGTGCCGAACAGCACCTCCTGGTGTGCGACCAGGCCCGATGCGCGGACCGAGTGCACCCGGACGCCGTTGACGTCGGCGCCGCGCGCGCCGGCCAACTCCTCCTTGGTGGCATCGGGCATGCCGGGCAGGTTGGCCGCGGCGCGGGCCGCCGCGATCGCCGAAGCGGTGGCCATTGCGGTGCCGCTGGGCGCGTCCAACTTTCGCGGGTGGTGCTGCTCGATGATCTCGACGGACTCGAAGAACCGGGCGGCGCGGGCAGCGAACTCCATCATCAGCACCGCGCCCACCCCGAAGTTCGGGGCGATGATCACGCCGACGTCCGGCTTGTGGGCCAGCCAGTGCCGGACCCGCTCCAGCCGCTGCTCGGTGAAGCCACTGGTACCCACGACCACGTTGATGCCCTGGTCGATGCACCAGTGCAGGTTGTCCATCACCACGTCCGGCGTGGTGAAGTCGACGACCACCTCGGCGCCGGCGTCGGAGGCGTTGAACAGCCAGTCACCCTGGTCGACCATGGCGACCAGCTCCAGGTCGTCGGTCGCGTCGACGGCCTTGCACACCTCAACGCCCATCCGGCCGCGCGCCCCGAGCACGCCGACCCGGATCAGCTCCGGTTCGTCAGTCACGCGCTGAGGTTAACCCACGCCCTGGCGGCGCAGCCGCGCCACTCCACGATCAGCGACCCGACCCGGGATGTCGGGCCGGTTGCCCGATCGGGATGCTCGACAGGGTCAGGCGCTGACCGTGGCGGCGTGCGCCGGGCAGCGGCGTTCCGGTGCCGGCGCGGTGCGCAACCGCTCCAGCAGCAGCCGGTCGGCCTCGCCCACCGGGGTGTAGACCACCACCCGGGTGTCCGGGGCGGTCAGGATGGCCAGGCTGGTGGAGTAGGTGTGCAGCCGCTCGGTGTCGCTGACCCAGAACTCCTTGCGGATCGTTCCCGGACCGGCCACGTCGTGCGCCGCCCACATCCGGACGAACTCGGGGCTCGCCTCGGACAGCCGCTGGACCAGCCCGGTCCAGGCCGGCTCGCCCACGTGCCGACCGAACGCCGCCCGGAAGATGGCCAGCATCTGAGCCAACTCAGCGCTCCGGCGCACCACGCACGAGCAGCACTGCGGCACCGTGAACAGCTGCCACAGCGCGTTGCGCTCGGCCGGCGCGGCGCGGGCCAGGGCGGGGAAGATGGCCGCGTAGGTGACGTTCCAGGCGAGCAGGTCGTAGCGGCCGTTGTAGACGGCGGCCGGCAACGGCACCAGACCGTCCAGAATGGAGCGGACCTCGGGGTCGACGGTGGCCGGGGTCGGCGACTCGGGTACCGCCGGCACATCGGCCAGGTGGTAGAGGTGCTCCCGCTCGGCCCGGTCCAGGCGCAGCGTCCGGGCCACCGCGTCGAGGATCTGCACGCTCGCGTTGATCCGCCGGCCCTGCTCCAGCCAGGTGTACCAGGTGACACCCACGCCGGAGAGCTGGGCCACCTCCTCGCGGCGCAGTCCGGGGGTACGCCGGCGCGGGCCGGGTGGCAGCCCGACGGCAGCCGGAGTCAGCCGCTCGCGCCGGCTGCGCAGGAACCGGGCGAGCTCGTCGCGGCGGTGCGCGCTCGCAGCGGCAGTGGCGGTCACCGCTCCATCGTGCCCGGTGCCCCGTGCCGGTACCAGGTGGTGGTGGTACCAGGATGAGCGGGCACTCCCCAGCTCGGCGGCCCTGCGCCGAGGGTAACCGTCATGAGCAGTCAGCTTCTCACCCGACCAGCCGCCGCCCCGCCGACCCGGACCCGATCCGGACTGCTGCTCGCGGTCCTGCTCGGCGGGCAGTTCATGGCCATCCTCGACGTGTCGGTGGTCAACGTCGCCACCGCCACCATCCAGGCCGACCTGCACGCCAGCGGCGCCGCGCTGCAGTTGGTGGTGGCCGGCTACACCATCGCGTACGCCGTCTGCCTGATCACCGGCGCGCGGCTGGGTGACCGGCTGAGCCACCGCCGGGTCTTCCTCGCCGGGCTGGCCGTGTTCACCGTCGCCTCGCTGGCCTGCGGGCTGGCCCCCACGACAGGTGCGCTGGTGGCGCTACGTTTCGGGCAGGGATTCGGCGCGGCGCTGCTGGTACCCCAGGTGTTCAGCCTCATCCAGCGCACCGTCCCGCCGCCGCTGCGGCCCCGGGCGTTCGGCCTGTACGCCGCGGTCATCGCCGGCGCCACCGTGGTCGGCCAGGTCGCCGGCGGCCTGCTGGTCAGCGCCGATGTGGCGGGTGCCGGCTGGCGGCCGGTGTTCCTGGTGAACGTGCCGGTCGGGCTGCTGCTACTGGTCCTCGCGGCCCGGGTACTGCCCCGTGACCACGGCGAGCCCGGTCGGGCTCTGGACCTGCCCGGCCTGCTCACCCTCGCGACAGCGGTGCTGCTATTGGTAGTGCCGCTGGTCCTCGGGCACGAGGAGCACTGGCCACTGTGGTGCTGGCTGCTGCTGGCCGGGTCGGTACCGGCGTTCGGGGTCTTCGCGCTGACCCAGCGCCGGGCCACCGCCCCGCTGGTACCCGGCGTGGTGCTGCGCGCCCCCGGCGTCGGCCCGGCGCTCGCCGCGCTCTTCGCCGCGATGGCCGCGTATGCCGGCTTCCTGTTCGCCACCGCGCTGCACCTGCAACTGGGCCTGGACTACCCGGCGCTGCGGGCCGGGCTGACGTTCGCGGTCGGCGCCACCGGCTTCGCGCTGGCCAGCCTCAACTGGCGGCGGCTGCCGGCCTCGTGGCAGCCCCGGCTGCCGGCGGTGGGGTTGTCGGTCGGCGCGCTCGGGCTGGCCGCCACCGCGGTCGGGGTACACGCCGGAACCGGCCTGCCGCCGCTGTTCTGGCTCGGTCAGGCGCTGTTCGGGCTGGGCTTCGGGGCCAGCTTCGCACCCCTGATCACGGTGGCCCTGGCCCGGGTGCCGGTCACGCTGGCGGCCGACGCGAGCGGGCTGCTCACCACCATGACCCAGCTGGCTCAGGTGATCGGCGTCGCCACCTTCGGCACGCTGTACCTGACCCGCCACCCGTCCGGGTCGGCGCTCGCCGTGGTCTGCGCGCTCGGCGCGGCGGCCGCCCTGGTGGCGGCGCTGGCCGCGCTCCCGCTGACCCGCCGCCGCTGATCACCGGCCCGCCGCGGATCGCCGATCCTCCGGGATGACCGGCAGCCCGGTGATCGGGAGGATCGGGGTAGCCCTGGCAGCACGGATCCTTCGTGATCACAGCCGGCCCGCAGCGCCCGACGGGAGTCGGTGCGGCGGGCCGGCGGTGATCAGGTCAGGCAGGTCAGGTCGGTCAGACGGGGCAGCCGGGTCAGGTCAGCGAGGGCATCTCGTCGAGCGGGCCGATGGCGGCCAACGACATCGGCCGGTCGAGGATCTCGGCGGCGATCGCCCGGACCTCGTCCACGGTCACCGCGTCGACGGCGGCCAGCAGCTCGTCCACGGAGAGCAGCCGGTCGTAGAGCAGTTCGCCCTTGCCGAGCCGGCTCATCCGGGAGCCGGTGTCCTCCAGGCCCAGTACCAGCGCGCCCTTGGTCATTCCCTTGCCCCGGACCACTTCGGCGTCGGTCAGCCCGTGCGCGGCGACCTCGGCGAGGCCGTCGCGGATCAGGTCGAGCACCTCGCCGACCTTGCCGGGGGCGCAGCCCGCGTAGACCGCGAACAGGCCGGCCTCGGCGTACTGGGCAGTGTAGGAGTACACCGAGTAGGCCAGGCCGCGCTTCTCCCGGATCTCCTGGAACAGCCGGGAGGACATCCCGCCGCCGAGGGAGTTGTTCAGCACGCCCAGCGCGAACCGGCGCGGGTCGAGCCGGCCGAGCGCGGGTACCCCGAGGGCGACGTGCGCCTGCTCGGTGTCCTTGTCCCGCAGGTCGGTACGGGCCCGCCGGCCGGGCACCTTTGCGCTCGGATCCCGGTGTGCCAGCGGGGTTCCCGGACCGGTGTCCAGTGGCGAGCCGGCCAGCGCCCGCCGCACCTGGCGGACCACGGCTGCATGGTCGAGGTTCCCGGCCGCCGCCAGTACCAGCGTCGACGGCGTGTAGCGGGTGCGGTAGAAGCGGTGGATCCGGTCCCGGCTCATCGGGGTGATCGTCTCCAGCGTGCCGGAGACCAGCCGCCCCAACGGGTGCGCCCCGTACAGCGCGCCGGCCAGCACGTCGTGCACCTCGTCGCCGGGCTCGTCCTCGTGCATGGCGATCTCTTCGAGGATCACCCCGCGCTCGGTCTCCACATCGGAGTCGGCGAGCACCGAGTTGGCCACCGCGTCCACCAGCACGTCCACCGCGAGTGCCGCATCGGTGTCGAGCACCCGCGCGTAGTAGCAGGTGTACTCCTTGGTGGTGAAGGCGTTGGTCTCGCCACCCACCGCCTCGATCTGCGCGGAGATGTCCAGCGCGGTGCGCTTCTCGGTGCCCTTGAACAGCAGGTGTTCCAGGAAGTGCGAGGCGCCGGACATGGTCGGCGCCTCGTCACGCGAGCCGACCCCGACCCACACGCCGACCGAGAAGCTGCGGCTACCGGGGACGGCCTCGGTGATGATCCGCAGACCGGAGGGGAGCACGGTGCGCCGCACCGTACCCCCCAACTGGTCTGTCTTTGTTCGGTTGGGCACTCCCGGACTCAGCGGTCGCGCTGCCGACGACGACGCAGTTCGTCGCCGCCGCCCTCGCCGCCCTGGCCGCCGTCGCCGCCCTCGCCGGTACCGGCCTCGCGCGGCCGGTCGCTGCGCGGGCCACGCTCGCCACGCTCCCGGTCGCCCCGGTCACGCGGGCCGCGGTCGCCGCCCCGGCCGGCCGGACGCTCGCCACTCGCCTCTTCGGCAGGCGGCGCCTCCTCGCCCTCCGGGCGCACCTTGTCCAGGTAGATCTTGCCGCGGGCGTCGATGTCAGCGATCGACACCTCGACCTTGTCGCCCACGTTGAGGAAGTCCTCGACCCGGTCGACCCGCTTGCCGTCGCCCACCTTGGAGATGTGCAGCAGGCCGTCGCGGCCCGGCAGCAGCGAGACGAACGCGCCGAACGCGGCCGTCTTCACCACGGTGCCGAGGAACTTGTCGCCGGTCTTCGGCATCGTCGGGTTGGCGATGGCGTTGATCCGGTCGACCGCCGCCTGGGCCGACGGCCCGTCGGTGGCGCCAACGTAGATGGTGCCGTCGTCCTCGATGGAGATGTCGGCGCCGGTCTCGTCCTGGATGGCGTTGATGGTCTGCCCCTTCGGGCCGATCACCATGCCGATCTTGTCGACCGGGATCTTCACCATGGTCACCCGTGGCGCGTACTCGGACATGCCGCCCGGGGACTCGATGGCGCCGGCCATCACGCCGAGGATCGTCTGCCGGGCGTCGTGCGCCTGCGACAGCGCGCCGGCCAGCACGTCCGACGGGATGCCGTCGAGCTTGGTGTCCAGCTGCAGCGCGGTGACGAACTCGGCGGTCCCGGCGACCTTGAAGTCCATGTCGCCGAAGGCGTCCTCGGCTCCGAGGATGTCGGTCAGCGTCACGTACTCGGTCTTGCCGTCGACCTCGTCGGAGATCAGACCCATCGCGATACCGGCGACCGAGGCCTTCAGCGGCACGCCGGCCGACAGCAGCGACATGGTGGACGCGCAGACCGAGCCCATCGAGGTCGAGCCGTTGGAGCCGAGCGCCTCGGAGACCTGCCGGATGGCGTACGGGAACTCCTCGCGACTGGGCAGCACCGGGATCAGTGCCCGCTCGGCCAGCGCCCCGTGCCCGATCTCGCGCCGCTTCGGCGCACCGACCCGGCCGGTCTCCCCGGTCGAGTACGGCGGGAAGTTGTAGTTGTGCATGTAGCGCTTGGTCTTGGCCGGCGACAGGGTGTCCAGCGACTGCTCGAGACGCAGCATGTTCAGCGTGGTGACGCCGAGGATCTGGGTCTCGCCACGCTCGAACAGCGCCGAGCCGTGGACCCGGGGCAGCACCAGCACCTCGGCGGTGAGCGGGCGGATGTCGCGCAGCCCGCGCCCGTCGATGCGGACCTGGTCGCGCAGCACGCGGGCGCGTACCGCCTTCTTGGTCACCGACCGGAAGGCCGCGCTGATCTCCTTCTCGCGCCCCTCGAACTGCCCGTCGAGCTGCTCGTGGGCGGCGGCCTTGAGGCGGTCGAGGGACTCCTCGCGCTCCTGCTTGCCGGCGATCTTGAGCGCCTCGGCGACCTGGTCACCGGCGGCCGCGGACACCGCCGCGAACACGTCGTCCTGATACTCCAGGAAGACCGGGAACTGGGCGACCGGCTTCGCCGCGATGGCGGCCAGCTCGGACTGGGCCCGGCACAGCTCGCGGATGGTCGGCTTGGCGGCCTCCAGGCCACCGGCGACGATCTCCTCGGTCGGCGCGGCGGCGCCACCGGCGACCAGCGCGACGACGTGCTCGGTGGCCTCGGCCTCGACCATCATGATGGCGACTTCACCGTCGGCGAGGGTCCGGCCGGCGACCACCATGTCGAAGGTGGCCCGGGACACCTCCTCGTGGGTCGGGAAGGCCACCCACTGCCCGTCGACGTGGGCCACCCGGGTCGCCCCGATCGGGCCGGAGAACGGCAGGCCGGAGAGCATCGTGGAGAGCGACGCGGCGTTGATGGCGACCACGTCGTAGGGGTGGCGCGGGTCGAGGGCCAGCACCGTCTCGACGACCTGGACCTCGTTGCGCAGCCCCTTGACGAAGGTCGGACGCAGCGGCCGGTCGATCAGGCGGCAGGTGAGGATGGCGTCCTCGCTGGGGCGGCCCTCCCGGCGGAAGAACGAGCCGGGAATGCGCCCGGCGGCGTACATCCGCTCCTCGACGTCGACCGTCAGCGGGAAGAAGTCGAACTGCTCCTTCGGCTGCTTGCCGACGGTGGTCGCGGAGAGGATCACCGTCTCGCCGAGCTGGGCGATGGCGGAGCCGGCGGCCTGCTGGGCGAGCCGGCCGGTGGAGAAGACGATCTCGCGGGTACCGAAGGTGCCGTTGTCGATGATCGCCGTGCTGGACTGCGGGCCGAGAGTGTTCTGCTCGGTCATGTGAAAGCTGTGCTCCTTGGGTCGTGGGAGCGACGCTCGGGGGAGCTACCAGGCGGGCCGGTCTTCGATCGAAGCCCGCGGGTCGCGCGCCGCGCGTGCCCGAGAGCCACTACCAAAGACCGGAGCGCCGACTGGCTCCCCTACTCGTGAGGTCGCCATCCCGTGTCGATGTTGTTCGGTCTTTCCTCATTCATACCAGCCGGGCTGCTGCCCGGCAGGCGTTGCCGGCGGGCTACCGCCCGTCCGGCGCGCCGGACCAGGCAATGCCGGCAGGTACTGCCAGACCGGTGCAGCGGAGCCTGGCGCTGTTGCTGTTCGGGGGAGTCACCACTGCGGTGACTCCCCCGAATGTCGCGTTATCGGCGCAGGCCGAGGCGCTCGATGAGCGCACGGTAGCGTGCGATGTCCGACTTCTGCAGGTAGTTGAGCAGCCGACGGCGGCGGCCGACCAGCAGCAGCAGGCCACGCCGGCTGTGGTGGTCGTGCTTGTGCACCTTCAGGTGCTCGGTCAGGTCCGAGATCCGCCGGGTCAGCACGGCGACCTGAACCTCGGGCGAACCGGTGTCGCCCTCCTTGGTCGCGTGCTCCTGCATGATCTTGGTCTTGAGCTCTGCTTCGAGCGCCATAATCTCCCTTGTCTGTTCTTCGGGTGGTTGTCCGCCCCGCACCCGCGGCGTCGAGCAGGCACGCGGAGCCACCGGCGATAAACCCGGCGTCGCCAAGGCTACCAGCCTGCCCGCCAGCGACCCCTCGTCGGGGGCCGGCCGCCGGGTCAGGACAGCAGGGTACGGGTGTCCGCGACGTCCTGTTCGATCTGCGTCACCAGCGGCCCGATGCCGTCGTACCGGCGCATCTCGCGCAGCCGTCCGACGAAGTCCAGGGCCAGCCGCTCGCCGTACAGGTCGCCCGCGAAGTCCAGCACGTACGCCTCCACCCGGCGCTCGCGGCCGTTGAAGGTCGGGTTGGTGCCGATCGAGGTGGCCGCCGCCAGCCGCTCGCCCCGGCGCACCAGCCAGCAGGCGTACACCCCGTCCGCCGGGATCGCCGCGTACCGGCCGGTGAGCAGGTTCGCGGTGGGGAAGCCGATCTCCCGGCCGCGCTGGTCGCCACGGACCACCACACCCTCCACCCGGTGCGGCCGGCCCAGCGCCGCGGCGGCCGCGTGCACGTCCCCGGCATCCACGCAGGCCCGGATGTAGGTGGACGAGAACGGCGTGCCGTCGGCGGTCACCAGCGGCGCGTTCGCCACGCTGAAGCCGAAGGTACGGCCGAGCCGGGTGAGCAGCTCGATGTCGCCGGCCGCCCGGTGGCCGAAGCGGAAGTTCTCCCCCACCACCACCCGGGCCGCGTGCAGGTGCTCGACGAGCACGTCGTGCACGAACGCCTCGGCGGACAGGTGCGAGAAGTCGACGGTGAACGGCACCACGCAGAGCACGTCCACGCCCAGCGCCTCGATCAACTCAGCCTTGCGGGCCGGCTCGGTGAGCACGGCCGGGTGCGAGCCGGGTCGGACCACCTCGGACGGGTGCGGGTCGAAGGTCACCACTACGGAGGTGAGCCCCAGGTCACGGGCGGTCTTCACGGTGTGCCCGATGATCTCCTGGTGCCCCCGGTGGACTCCGTCGAAGACCCCGATGGTGACCACCGAGCGGCCCCACCCGCTGGGTGCCGACTCGTACCCCCGCCAGCGCTGCATACGCGCAGCCTAGTCAGCGCGGCACGGCGGCCGGCAAGGCATTTGCTGTGGCGCGGGCCACCCCCGGTCGGGCGGGCGCCGGCGGCTGCGGTTGAGCGGCGGGTCAGTTGGCCGGGGCGAGGACGACTTCGGCTCGGGCCCGGCCGTCGCGGTCGCTGACGATGGCGATGACCTCGCCGTCCGGGCTGAAGACGGCGTACGGGCCGGGGATGCCGGCCGGCGCGAGTGGGCCGCCGTGGGCGAGCACCCCGGCTTCCTCGGCGGTGGCGTCCCGGCGCGGGAAGTACCGGCTCGCGGCACCGGCCAGATCCAGGGTCACCGGGTCGTCGCGCAGTGCCAGGTCCTCCAGGGTGTGCGCCTCGGCCAGGGTGAAGCCACCCACGGCGGTACGCCGCAGCGCGGTCAGGTGCCCGCCGACGCCCAGCGCCGCACCGAGATCGCGGGCCAGCGCCCGGATGTAGGTGCCCGAGGTGCAGTCGACCTCCACGTCCACGTCGACTACGGCGCTCGCGTCGGGAGCCGGCTCGGGTCGCCGGATGGTCAGGATCTCGAACCGGGACACGGTGACCGGGCGGGCGGCGAGCGCCACCTCCTCGCCGGCCCGCACCCGGTGGTACGACCGGACACCCTTGATCTTGATAGCCGACACCGAGCTGGGCACCTGCATGATCTGCCCGGTCAGCGCGGCCACCCCGGCCCGGATCGCCGGATCACCGACGTGCTCCGCGGAGGTTTCTCCGGTGACCTCACCCTCGGCGTCGTCGGTGACGGTGGACTGGCCCAGCCGGATCGTCGCGCTGTACCCCTTGTCCGCCCCGATCACGTAGGTGAGCAGTCGGGTGGCCCGGCCGACGCCGAGCACCAGCACCCCGGTGGCCATCGGGTCGAGGGTGCCGCCGTGCCCCACCCGCCGGGTGTGCGCGATCCGGCGTACCCGGGAGACCACGTCGTGCGAGGTCATCCCGGCTGGCTTGTCCACCACGATCAACCCCGTCGGATCCACGCCGGACAGCCTCTCACAGCGCCCGCCGCGTTCCGTCCGTCCGGGGGACTTCCCATAGATCAAATCCGTGTCAGAATCTGCGCCACCGACCCCGGAGCACCGGCGGAACCCATCGCAGCGCGTCACCCGCCGATCTGAGGGCCGAGGCAGAGATGATCGACAATGACCCGTTCCACGGCCTGGAGGACTGGGCCCGTGACGTCGAGCGGCGGGCCACCCGCGCTCAGCGGGGTTCCCGGCTGCGCCGGGCGCTGACCTGGCCGTTCCGGCTTCCCGGGCGGCTGCTGCGCAAGGGTGGCCGGGGTCGGCCACTGCTCGCCGTGGTGCTCGTGCTGGCCGTGCTGGTCGGCGGTAGCTGGGCGTGGAGCCACCGCGGGCACCCGACCGCCACCGCCCACAACTACCCGACGAACAGTCCGCCGCCCGGCCTGAGCGCCACCAGTTCGGCGTCGGCGGCACCGACCGACCCGTTCGCGGACACCCCCGCCGCGAACTTTCCCAAGGGCGCGGCGGGATTCACCATGCCGCCCGCTACCGGGCTCGACGGGTTCACCGAGGCCCAGGTCAGCACGGCCCTCGACCAGGTGCACGCGGCCCTGGTCGCGGCCTACCTGGACCGGAACACCCTGGTCGGGCACAACCCGGAGGCGCTGGCCAAGCTGCTCGCCCCGGACTACCGGGCAACCGTGCGCCAACAGTTCGCCGACCCGGCCAAGGGCGTGGTCGCGGTGCTGATCTCGCCCAAGGTGACGCTGGCCGACGAGCCGCCCCGGGTCAGCGGCCGGACCACGGTCGCCGCGAGCTTGGACGAAAACGGCCGGCCGTTCCTCGCGATCACCACCAACTACGTGCTGGTCTACCCGTTCAAGCCGGCCGGACCGGACGGCAACCGGATCGCCCTGGCGCACGCCGAGGTCACCTGGGCGTACTACCGCACCTCCCGGGTGGCCGCGTCCAGTCGTGGCCTGTGGGTCCACACCATGCGCGCCTACCGCTCCGCAATCGACTGCGCGGAGGCGAACAAGGGCCTGCTCTCCCCGTACCTGGGCGGCGGGGCGAGCCCGCACCCGACGACCACCCGCAGCGCCCAGCCCGGCGACGACAACGCGGACAGCTACTACGACCCGAACCGCTCACTCGACATCCCCGACGACTGCTGATCCCTCGGCCGGCGACCGGCCCCACTGGCCCGGCGGCTCCGACCCGCCACTCGGGCCCGGCCACCCGGACCGGGGCTGGCGGCTGCCGTGCGGGGCAGCGCGTCAGCGGGTCGCGCCGACCACCACCCAGGCGCCGCCGCGCAGCCGGATCAGCAGCGCCGCCAACCGGATCAGGATGAACAGGGTCAGCCCGGCCCACACCCCGCCGAGCCCCAGGTCCAGCGCATAGGCCAGCCAGATGCCGGGCAGGAAGCCGCCGAGCGCGGCGACGATGGTCATGTTCCGCAGGAACGCCACGTCGCCCGCGCCGATGAACACCCCGTCCAGGGCGAACACCACGCCCGCGAACGGCTGCATGGCGATGAACCAGGGCCAGGCCACCCGGCACTGCGCCAGCACTGCCGGGTCGTCGCTGAACAGTCGCGGCAGCACCCCGGCGAGCGCCGCGATCGCCAGCGCGAACAGCACCCCGCAGACCAGTCCGGCGCGGGCCACCCGGCGGGCGGTGGCGCGGGCGGCGGCCGGGTCGTGCGCGCCGAGCGCCGCACCGACCAGCGCCTGCGCCGCGATCGCCACCGCGTCCAGGGCCAGCGCACAGAAGAACCACAGTTGCAGGGCGATCTGGTGGGCGGCGAGCGATGCCGAGCCGAACCGGGCGGCGACCGCGGTGGCCGACAGGAAACAGGCCTGGAACGCCGCGCCGCGCAACACCAGGTCGCGGCCGAAGGCGAGCTGGGCGCGGATCACCGCGGGGTGCGGGCGCAGCGGTACCCGCTCGCGGGCCAGCGCGCTGACGAACAGCGCCCCGGACACGGTCTGCGCCACCGCGTTGGCGACCGCGCTGCCGGACAGGCCCAGGCCCAGCGGGTACACCAGCAGCGGGCAGAGGACGGCGGAGAGCAGGTTCGCGCCGAGCACGAAGATCAGTGGCCGGCGGGTGTCCTGGATGCCGCGCAGCCAACCGTTGCCGGCAGTGGCCAGCAGTAGCCCGGGTGCGCCGAGCGCGGCGATGCGCAGCCAGTGCGCGGCCGGTCCGGCGATCGCCGGGTCACCGCCGGACAGGGTCCGGGCGACCGGCCCGGCGAAGGCCTGGGCGAGCAGCGCGATGCTCACTCCGACGGCGAGCGCCAGCCAGGACGCCTGGACTCCTTCGGCGACGGCGGCACCCCGTTCGCCCGCGCCGAAGCGGCGGGCGGAGCGGCCGGTGGTGCCGTAGGCGAGGACGGTGCCGAACCAGGCGGCGACGGTGAGGACCACGCCGCCGACGGCGAGGGCGGCCAGCGCGCTGCGCCCGAGGTGGCCGACGACAGCCGTGTCGACGAGCACGTAGAGCGGCTCGGCGGCGAGTACGGCCAGCGCGGGGAGGGCGAGGCCGACGATCCGCCGGGCGCTCGCGTCGACTCCGGCGGGGGTGGTGGCGGGGCTGCTCACCGGCTCACCCTAGCGGGCCGACCGGTAAGGAGTCATGCCTGGAGCGGTCCGTACCGTCGTGGCCTCGCCCACGCAGGTCGGTGGGCGGGCCAGGTGTTCCTTTCGCGCGGCCCAGTGCCGCGGCCGGACGTGGATGCCGGCTGCTGGGTGGTGCCGGCTACTGCCGGGTGTCGAGCGAGATCTGCAGGGCGCGACGGGCCTGTTCGGCGGCGTCGTCAACAGGGCGCGGGCGAGGCTTACGCTGGGATTGCGGCTGGCTGGACACGGTGAGTCCTTCCGGACTGGCTCGGCATGCACCGTCGCGTGGGAGGCACAACGGAACGCACCGCTACGAACAGAGCGTGGCGCGAAGTCACGCTTTCGCCTGGGCCAGCCGGGGTTGCCGGACGGTAGTGGCCGGGTCAGCGCGGATCAATAAGGTGTGACCGGATACCAAACTATCGTTCAGGAGCCCGGCCCGCCCCGGGTTCCCGCCATCTGGAACGATCGTTCAGGAAAGTTCGCCCACCTCAGCCCGTGGTCGCGGCCTGCGCTCCGGTCGGCAGCGCCTCGGCCGGCGTACGCGGCAACAGCGGTACCCACTGCGCTGGCGCGGCCAACTCGGTGTCCTGCCGTTCCCGGACCAGCAGGTGCACGCCCGCCCGGTCCGCGCCGTCGGTGGCCAGCACCAGGCTGTCCGGTACCTCGGCGGCCGGCTTGACCACGGTCGCGGCAACCCCGTGGGTAGCCAGCTCGGCCAGCAACGGCCCCAGCTTCCGACCGGAACGCCCGTCCGCGGCCACCGCCAGCGGCGCCCCCCGGCTCGCCGCCAACTGCGCCCCCAGCTGGACCGCCGCGTCCCAGTCCGGCCCCGAACCGGCCTGCACCAGCACCGACGACCAGCTCGCCGGCAACCCGACCAGAGTGACCAGCCGGCCGGTGACGGCCTCCCGCAGCGCCGGGTACGCCGGATGCCCGGCCGGCACCAGCAGCACATCCGGCTCGTTCGCGGCGACCTGGCCGGGCAGCTCGGCGGCCGGGTCGGCGGCGAACCGGGCGAGCACCGGCACCCCCAGTCCCCGGGCCCGTACCGGCTTCGCCAGTTCCTCCAGCTCGCCCATCACCCGGGTGAGCTCCAGCAGCTCCCCGCTGAGCCCGGCGCCGACCTCCAACCGCCCCCGGGACTTCAGCTGCAGCAGGTGGCTCACCACCACCTCGGCCGGCCGGTCCGGCACGTCCACCCCGTCCGGCCCGGCGTTTGCGCCTGCCGGGGCCGGCGCCAGGTCGTGGGCCAGGTCCGCGCCGAGCGCCACCCGGTCGGCGTCACCGGCCGGCGAGTCCACCACCACCAGCACCCGGTACGCCTCGGCCACCCCGAGCGCCGCCTTCTCGGCCTCCGCGATGTCCCGTTCGATGCGCCGCTTCGGGTAGATCCAGGTCAGCAGCGGGCCGGCCATCACCGTGGTGACCAGCGCCATCACCACCATCAGCGAGAACAGCTCGCCGTCCAGGATGCCCAGTTGCAGACCCACGGTGAGGATGACGATCTCGGTAAGACCCCGGGTGTTCATCAGCGTGGCCAGCGCACCGGCCTGCCGGCTGCGTACCCCCTGCAGCCGCGCGCCCAGGTAGGCGCCGAGGAACTTGCCGGCGATCGCCACCACGAGGATCGCCCCCAACTCGGCGACTCCCGAGAGGTCCACTGTGGACAGATCCACCTTGAGCCCGGAGATGACGAAGAAGACCGGCAGCAGCAGCAGGACGCTGACCTGTTCCAACCGCTCCAGGATCTCGTGGCGCAGCGTCTCGCCGCCGGTACGCGGCATCACCGCACCGAAGACGAACGCGCCGAAGATGTAGTGCACGCCCAGCCACTCGGTGGCGAAACAGGAGGCGAGCAGCCCGATCAGCACCACCGCCAGCAGGGTCGGGGTGAGTCGACCGGCCCGGTCCCGGGCGGTGGCCAGCCGGCGCAGCAGCGGCCGTACCCCGAGGAACATCACCAGCAGGTACGGCACCGCGAGGGTGACGTGCCAGGTCTCGCCACCGGACGCGCCGCCCACGGTGACCACCACGGCCAGCAGTGACCAGGCCAGCACGTCGTCCACCGCGGCGCTGGCCAGCGCCAGGCCACCGACCTGGATGCGGTGCATCCCCCGGTCGGTGAGGATCCGGGCCAGCACCGGGAACGCGGTCACCGACATCGACGCGCCGATGAACAGCGCAAACGGCAGCACGTCGGTGACGTGGTGGCGGTGCGCCAGCCACACCGCCAGCACCGCGCCCAGGCTGAACGGCAGCAGGATGGAGCCGAGCGACACCGAGACGGCCACCCGCTCCCTGCCCCGCACCAGACTGTGGTCCAGTTCGTAGCCGACGATGAACATGAACAGCACCAGCCCGACGGTGGCCAGGCCACCCAGCGCCGGGCGGACCTCCGCGGTGGGGAACAGGTGGCCGCTGACGAAGGTGCCGAAGAAGGTCGGCCCGAGCACGATGCCGGCCACGATCTCACCCACCACCGGGGGCTGGCCGAGCCACTTGAACACCGCCCCGAGCAGCCGGGCCAACAGGATGATGACGGCAAGTCCGATCAGCAGAATGCCGGCGGCGTGTGCGCTCATCGGGACGGCTCCTCGTCGACGGTGGGGGCAGGGGTCGGTAGGGGCAGCGGGTCGGTGCGGGCGGCGGGTCGGTGCGGTCAGTCGTCGGGCAGTTGGCTGGTCAGGCCGCGTACGTAGGCGGTGTTCACGCCGTCGGCCACGCCGGCCACCCCGGCCGGGTTGCCGGGCAGCAGCAGCCGGCAGGTGCGGCCGTCCGGATCCACGTCCAGACAGGCGGCGGTACCCGCGGGCAGCGGCGTCTCCGGCGGCGCCAGGTAGACCACGTGCACGCCGTACCGGCCGGCCGCCGCCGCGGCGATCTCCCGGGCCGCCGGGTCGAGCGCCTCGTCCAGCACGGCGAGCACCCGGGGGTACACAGCGCGCGCGTCGCCGGCCACCCGCACCCGCAGTTTCACCAGGTCCCACAGCCGCACGTGCAGGTCGGCGGCGAAGGTGTCCCGGGTGGCCGCGTGCAGGCCGGAGATCGGCGGCGTGGTGGGCCGGGCGTGCGGCAGCCAGTTCAGCCACTGCCAGTTCTCGGTTGGCGTCTGCGCCAGGGCGGCCACCAGGCACAGGTCCCGGGCGGCGTGCAGCACCACGCACTGGGCGATCAGCCAGCGCAGCAGCGGCGCGGTCGCCTCGGGAGTGCCGCGCACCACGAACGCGCCGTCCGCGGCCAGCCCGAAGGCCATCGGCAGCGGCCCGGTCGGGGTGGGCCGCCAACCCAGCCGTACCCACAGGCTGTTCGGATGGCCGGCGGGGCGCAGTACCCGGCTGCGGTCGGTGAGGCTGGACAGGCCGACAGCGTCAGGCAGCGCCAACTCCCGGCCGGTCGGCGCCAGCGCGCCCGGCGGCCGGACCTGGAGCAGGTTCGCGCCCGCCTCGACCACCTCGAAGTCCCGCAGTTGCCGGTGGCCGTCGAAGCGCTGGCCGTTCACCCGGGTCCGGCCGTCGTCGGCCAACCACAGCACCCCGCCGATGGCCCGCAGCCGGGGCGGCGGATAGCCCCCGGCGCCCTCCAACCCGACCAGTGGGGCGAACTCCTGGCTGGCCGCGCTGACCGCGAGCACCTGCCCGGAGTCCGGCCCGCCGACCACGGCGAGCACCGGTGGCGGCGTGGCGGGCAGCGGCAACGGCGGCGGGGTCAGCGGAGTGACCGGCGCCTGCCCGTGCCCGACCGGGTACGCCTGCGGCGCGGCAGGCTGCTGCCCGTGCGGCGGGTGGCCCGGCTGCGCTGGACCACCCGGATACGGCTGCGGCTGACCCGGCGCGGGCTGCGGTTGTCCAGGCTGCGGTTGTCCAGGCTGCGGCTGGCCGGGTGCGGGCTGACCGGGCTGGGGCGCGGGGTAGGGAGCGTGCGGCAGGTGTACCCGGCCGACCACGGTGCCGGGGCGCTGGGCGGGCTGCGGCGGGCCGGGCTGTGGCACGGCCGGATACTGCGGACCAGGCTGCTGCGGACCGGGCTGCTGTGGACCAGGCTGCTGTGGACCGGGGTACTGCGGACCGGGGACCGGCGGGGCAACCGGGCCGGGGCGGGGCGGCGTGGGGCGGGGCGGAGCCAGGCCGGCGGCGAGCGCCTCGACGAACTCGGTACAGGTGGCGAAGCGGTCCTTCGGCGACTTGGCCAGCGCCCGGACGAACACCGGGTCCAGTGCGCCCGGCAGGTCGGCACGCAGCGAAGTGAGCGTCGGCGGGGCCATCGCAATGTGTGCGGTGATCATCGCGATCGGGTTCTCCCGGGGGAAGACCAACTGCCCGGTCAGCATCTCGAAGGCCACACAGGCCAGCGAGTACTGGTCGGTGGCGCCGTCCACGTCCTGGCCCTGCAACTGCTCGGGGGCGCAGTACGCCGGGGTGCCGATGGTCTCGCCGGCCCGGGTCAGGTCGCTGCGGGTGTCGAACTCCTTGCTGATCCCGAAGTCGCACAGGAAGATCTGCTCGTCGCTGTCGCCGGCGTCGGTGAGCAGCAGGTTGCTCGGCTTGACGTCGCGGTGCACCATCCGCATCCGGTGCGCGCCGTCCAGCGCGTCGGCCGCCTGCCGCAGGATCCGCACCGCCCGCTGCGGCGCCAGCCGCTCCCGGCGCAGCAGGGCGTAGAGGTCGACCCCGTCGATGTACTCCATCGCCAGGTAGAGGTGGCCCTCGGCCTCGTCGGCGGTGTAGACGGTGACCACGTTGGGGTGGCGCAGCCGGGCCGCGGACAGCGCCTCCCGCAGGAAGCGCTTGCGGAACAGCTCGTCGGCGGCCAGGTGCGGGCGGAGCACCTTGACCGCGTCGAGGCGCTCCAACAGCCGGTGGCGGCACAGGTAGACCTCCCCCATGCCGCCGACCGCGAGGCGCCGCTGCACCTCGTAGACCGCGAAACTGGCACCATCCTCAAGCATCGCTCTCAGCTTTCCGATCGGGCCGGGTGCGGTCCAGTGCTAGCGGCTAAAGTCGCAGGGATTCCAACCGATCAGCCACCTGCGCGGCGCTCGGCCGCTGCCCGACCGGCAGCAGGCAGGCGGTCACCAACTCGGCCAGCGGGGCCGGTGCGTGCGCCGCCACCTGCGGCGGAGCGGACAGGATCCGGCGCAGCGCAAGCAGCCCGTCGCCGGCCGGAAGATCACCGTACACCCCTGCCCCGGTGACCACCCGGTGTGCCATCACGCCGAGTGACCACACGTCGTTGTCCGGCGTCGGCGGCTCGCCCTGCAACAGCACCGGGTCCATGTACTCCACCGAACCGATCGGCCCCATCCCGGTCAGCGTCACGCCCGGCGTGAACACCTGCGACAACCCCAGGTCGGAGAGCTTGCCGCCGGCCGGGTGCAGGAGCACGTTGCCGGGCTTGACGTCCCGGTGCACGATACCGGCCGCGTGCAGGGCGGCGACAGCCCGCGCGGCGTGGGTCACCGCGCGCAGCCCGTCCGCCGGGCTGACCGGCTCGGTCGGCTCGGCCAGCGAGCCACCCGGCAGGTACTCCATCGAGTAGTAGAAGACGCCGTCGTGCTGACCGGCGTCGTACAGGGTGACCAGGTATGGCGAGGCGACCCGGGCGAACGCCTGCATCTCCCGGGTGGCCCGGCGGAAGGTGTCGGTGGTGGACTCGCCGGACAGCACCTTCACGGCCACGAACTCGTCCGGTACGGGCAGTCTGGCCGGGCGCTTGGCCAGGAAGAACAGCCCGTGGTTGCCGGAGCCCAGGGGCCGGACGAACTCGTAGTCCGCGATCCCCTTGACGGTCAACTCCACGACTCAACTCCTCCAGCTCGGATGGTTCCCGGGGCGTCCGGGGTGGCCGCTGACCCGGCTCACGGGTTGCGGTGCGACTCGTAGCGGAACCAGCGCTGGCCCAGGTAGATCTGCGCCCCCGGTTTGAGGGTGACGGCCTGCCCCCGGTTCACCCGGGCCGGCTGCTCCTGGCTGGGCAGCCGCAGGTAGGTGCCGTTGGCGGACTGGTCGATCAACTGGACCTGCCAGCCGACCAGGGCGATCCGCAGATGCGCCCGGGACACCTGGTTCTGCGGGTCGATCACCCGCAGCGGCCGGGCAGTGCCGGAGGCCACCCCGGGGTCGAGCGCCGGATCCCGGCCGACCAGGTAGTCGGTGTCCAGCCGGAAGGTCATCCCGTCGTCGAAGAGCAGCACGCCCAGCGGCGGGCGCGGGCCTTCGGACTTGATCAGCGTCTGCTGCGCCATCGAGATCCCGCACACCTGGCAGTAGCGCAGGTCGGGGTCGTTGAAGTGGTCGTTCTTGCAGAGCACGCCGAGCACCTTGGGGCGCGGGTCGACCGGCGCGGGCGGCGCCTCCGGCGTCACCTCCGGCTGCAGGTCCGGCAACAGGATGACCGAGACGAACGGCTTCGCCGCGTCCGGCACCCGGGGCAGTGACGGGACGGAGGGCGGCGCCGGCGGTCCGGGCTGCGGGGCGGGCGGCCCAGGCTGCGGCGCGGGCGGCCCGGACTGCGGCGCGGGCGGTCCGGACTGCGGGGCGGGCGGCCCAGGCTGCGGGACGGGCGGACCTGGCCGGGGCGGCGGTTGCGGAACCGGAGCCGGCGGCACCGGCGGTTGTGGCGCCATTGCCTGCTCGTGCATCGCATGCCCGTCACGCATGGCGTCACCGTGCATCGCATGCCCGTCACGCATGGCGTCGTCATGCATGACATGCCCGTCACGCATGGCCTGGTCATGCACGGCATGCCCGTCGCGCATAGCGTGGTCATGCATGGCATGCCCGTCACGCATGGCCTGGTCATGCATCGGCTGGCCCGGCATCGGCTGGCCGGCACGGGGCCGCCATCGGCTGGCCGTGGACAGCGTCGCCGGCCGGCGTGGCGCCGGCCATCATCGAGCCGGACGGCAGGTCCTCGGCAGCCAGCGCCTGGGTGGAGAGCAGCGACTCGGTGGGGGTACGCGACTGGGCGGCCGGCGGCGCGGTCACCGGCAACGGCGGACCGGAGACCGGAGACGACGACACGGGCCGCGCCACGGCCGGCGCGGCGGCGAGCGGGTGGGTACCCGCGCCGGCCGCCCCGGTGCCGGCGACCAGGCCGATACCCGGCACCACGCCGCCGCCCAGGTGCAGTCGGGAGTCCGCGGTGGCAGCCGGGTCGGCGCCGGGCAGCAGCAGCCGCACCGAGGTCACCGGGCCGGGTACGAAGCGGCTCACCGCCGTGATCGCGTCCGCCCCGGAGAGCCGGACCGTGCCGTCCGACCCGGTCACCTCGGCGCGGGCGGTGCCGTAGACGAGTACCGCGAACCGGCCCTGGGATTCCCCGCCGAGCGCGCAGGCCGGCAGCCGACCGTCCTCGTCCGCGGCGATCAGCGCGACGGCACGGCGTACCAACGTGTTTCCGTCCACGCCTTCGGCTGCCGCCGCCGCGAAGACGGCGAGCAGCTCGGCGGCCGCGGGGGTGTCCGCGACCGCGAGCAGCAGGTCACCCGCGCGGGCCACCAGCCCCGCGCCGGGCAGCGGGACGACGGAGGGGAACTGGGGGCTCATACCAGCCGCCCGCCGCGGAAGCGCCAGCGGATGAACGGCACCCGCATGGGTCCGTTGGCAGTCAGCCAGACGGCGGCCCAGACCAGGATGAACTGGATCAGGAAAGCGGACAGCGGCGGCTCGGCGTCAATCCCGGGGATCGCGCCGACGTGCAGCAGCAGCCAGATCAGCGCGCCCTCGTTGACGATCGTGATCAGGCCGAAGCCGGACGGCCAGTCCTTCTCCCAGCGGAACTGCATCAGGAAGTGGTAGATCAGCTCCCAGCCGATGCCGACCACGCAGACCGCGGCGAGTACCAGGAAAGTGGTCTTGTACTTGGTGGACAGCGGCGCGTCCACCGGCAGGATGGGCGTGATGATCGCGGTGACCAGCACGCCGACGGTGGCCAGCAGGAAGATCCTGGTCTGGATCCGGCCGAACAGGGTGGGGACCATGGTCTCGTCGTGCCCTCTCTACTTGACCGGCCGCTTGAAGACCCACTTGAGCCACTGCGTAGTCGACCGCAGCGGTCCGATCTTCTTGCCGAAGCCCCGGCGCGCCAGGTCGTCGGTGATCTCCTGGGCGGCCACCTGGAGGCCGAGGAAGGTGTCCACGCCCGGGAAGTACCCGCCCAGGGTGATCGCACCGGAAGCGTACAAGGCGCCGTCACCACTGCCGGTGCCTTTGATCTCGAAGTGCCGCTCCACTTCGAGGCGACCCAGCGGGTTACGACCCGCGCCGACGTGGGTGAGCATGTCCGAGAGCACCCGGTGCTCGGAGATGTCCGCCTCCAGGCCGGTGCAGTCGATGATGTAGCTCGACGGGATCTGCTGCGCGCCCTGCTTGCCGGTGACGAAGCTGACCAGGGTGTTGTTCGGGCCCGGCTCGACCTTGTCCACCACCCCCTGCATCGGGTGGTACCAGTGCTCCCGCCGACCCGTCGCCATCTGCTGCTGCCAGCGCCGCCGCTTCGGGGTGTTGGTGCCACCCATCTGCTTGTACTTGGCGGCCCGCGCCGGCCCCTCCAGCTTGCGCATCTCGGCCTTGAGTTGCCCGCCCCACACCGACTTCGGGTAGTTGAACCCCTGGTACGCCCAGCCGTTGCCACCCCTGCGTCGCGACCACAGGTGCGGACCGTGCGCGCCGGTGATGAACGTCCGGAAGATGTGGATGATCTGGACCTGGGTGTGGAACTTCTCCTTGTCGTCCATCAACCGCTGCAGCACCCGGGAGGCGACGATGCCGCCGCCGCGCACGATCACCGTGCCGGGCGCGGTCTTGAAGTGCTCGTAGACGTGCTCGTGCGGCTCGTAGGCGTTCACCACCCGCTGGAAGTCGCCGTACTTCTCCCGGAACGCCTGCAGGTCGGGCAGGTAGCGCAGGCCCGGGTAGCCGACCGCGAGGTGCACGAAACGGGACCGGAAGGCGACCCGCTTGGTGGCCGACGCGCCCTCGGGCGGGGTGAGGATGGTGAAGTAGCCACCGCCGACCCGCCGCCGTACCAGCCGGACAACGCCCTTGGCCAGCATCGACGAGTAGTCGATCCGCTTCGCCTCGCGCTCGATCGACTCGAAGACGGTACCCGCGCGCGGCGTCCAGTAGTCGGCGAAGACCGGCTCGACGAGCAGGTGCAGCAGGTGCCCGATGTTCTTGTCCGTCCACGCCTCGCTCAACGCGTACGACGGGAAACCCCAGATGTTGTCCGGCCGCGACGAGGAGTCCGAACGGATCCGGGCCGGCCGGGGGATCTGCGACACCCGGGTCAGGTACTCGTAGGTCTGGAATGGATAGTCGATATTGGACAGCACCCGGATCTGGTTCGCGGGGATGCCGGCGATGCGCAGGTAGTCGACGAGTACGAAGGAGCCCATCCCGCCGCCGATGGTGACGAAAGGTATGTCGTACACCGGAATACCTGCGGCGGCCAGCATCTGGTCGGTCCAGAAACTGGTCTGCAGTAGTTCGGGGGTGAGGTCACCCGTGGCGCTGCCTGACTGGACCGTCATCCGTCCGTGCCCTCCGACGTCGTCGTGCTGACCTGGTTGCATGATCCAGGCTCGGAGGATGCCCGACAATGCGGCGATCAGGCAAATCAGCGACGCGTATTGGACTGAGGATTACGGTCTGCGGACAGCCGACGCCGCCACCCGGCGGACAGTCGTCTTCGACGGCGTCACAGCGCTGCCCGGATGGCGGTGAGCACGTCGTCACGCGCGCCGTACCCGGTGAATCCGGCGGCCAACCGGTGCCCGCCGCCGCCCAGCCCGACGGCGACCCCGGCCACGTCCACGCCGCCCTTGCTGCGCAGCGAAACGCTCCACTCGGCCGGGGCGACCTGCTTGAGCACGCAGGCCACGTCGGCCTCCTCGGCTACCCGGACGGCGTCGATGAGCCCCTCCATGATGTGCCGCCCCTGGTCGTGCCGCTGCAGGTCGGCCAGCGTCGCATAGGACCAGACCAGGCCGAGTCCGTGCGCGGCGGCCGGCTCCAGCACGGCGCGGGCCAGCACGTCGCCGTACAGCTTCATCGCGCCGAACGGGCGGGAGTCGAACAGCCGCCGGGAGATGTCGGCCGGCGAGATGCCGGTGGTCAGCAGCCGGGCCGCCAGTTCGTGCACGGCCGGCGTGGTCAGGTCGAACTTGAACGAGCCGGTGTCGGTGGACAGCGCCACGTAGAGGCACTCGGCGATCTGCCGGTCGAAGACCACCCCGAGCCGGTCCAGCAGGCCGGCGACCACCACCGAGGTGGCCGCCGCGGTCGGGTCGACCAGGTGGATCGCGCCGAAACCGGCGTTGGAGGCGTGGTGGTCCAGCACGAGGCTCTGCCCGGCGCTCGCCAGCCGGTCGGCCAGCTCGCCGAGGCGGGTCACGCTGGCCGCGTCGAAGCTGATGAACAGGTCCGGGGCGGCGGGGGCGGTCGCCGGGTCGATCAGCAGGTCGACGCCGGGCAGCGTGTCGAAGGGCGGAGTCAGGGTGTACGGGGCGGGAAAGGTCGCCGCCACGTCAATGCCAAGCCCGCGCAGCCCGAGCCCGCAGCCGAGCATGCTGCCCAACGCGTCGCCGTCCGGGTTGACGTGGCACACCAGCAGCACCCGGGCACCGGGCCGCAGGCCGCGTACGGCGTCCACCGCCGCCGTCCAGTTCGCCTCCGGTATCGCCGACCCGCCAGTGGCGTCGGCGGCCGCGTCGTTGCGCTCGCCCGGCGCGGCCGCCGCGTTCATCTGCGGTCCTGGCCGGCAGGCCCGCCGGTCAACTCCTCCGCCGCGAGTTCCGCGGCCGCCGGCTCGGAGTCGTCCTCGTCCTCGTCCTCGTCGGGCTCGTCGCCGAGCTCGTCCTCGTCCTCCACCCGGTACGGCTGCGGGTCGCCCGCGTACTCCGCTCCGACGGCGATCCGCTGCACCTCGGCGTCAGCGCTGCGGGCCTGGGCCAGCAGTTCGTCGATGTGCTTCGCGTGATCCTGGACGTCGTCCAGGACGAAGGTGAGGGTGGGGGTGTGCCGCAGCCCGAGCGCCTTGCCGACGGTGCTGCGCAGCAGCCCCTTCGCGCTCTCCAGGGCGGCCGCGGTGGCCTGCTGCTCGGTCGCGTCACCGAGCACGGTGTAGTAGACCGAAGCGTCGTGCAGGTCTGCGGTGATCCGCGAGTCGGTGATAGTGATCATTCCGAGCCGGGGGTCTTTGATCTGGGTCCGGACCGCCGAGGCGACCAGTTCCCGGATCCGCTCCGCATGCCGCCGTACCCGCGCGGGATCAGTCATCTCGCACCTCCGCCGATGAGTACCTGTGACGCTTCTGCAACTACCGACCTGACACTACCGAAGTGGGCCGACACCGGCTCGCCAGCGGGTCCAGCCCTCACCCGCCGGCGGGCCTGAGCGCACTCAGTCGTCCGCGCCGTACAGCCGGCGGCGCACTGAGATCAACTCCAGTTCCGGGCGGCCGGCCACCAGCCGCTCGCAGGCGTCCAGGACCTCGCCCACGTGGGCGGCGTCCGGCCCGACCACGGCCACCCCGATCTCGGTGCGGCCATGGAGATCGAGCGCGCCGACCTCGGCGACCGCGACCTCGAATTTGCGCAGCGCGGCGACAACCGGGCGGACATAGGACCGCTTGGCCTTCAGCGAACGCGAGTCGCCGGGCAGCAGCGCGTCGAAGTGCGCGGTGGCGGTGTACACGCCGCGAGACTAGTTGATCTCGACGACTTTCGCGACGACAATCGGCTCCTGCTCACAGGGCAGCTCCGCGCCGCCCGCGCCGAGCGGCCGCTGCGGCACCCGGCGCCTGCCAGCCCCGGAGCTGCCACCCCGGCCCTGGTAAACCAGCAGCCCGTAGGCCGGGTTGGGGACGGCGTCCAGGGCGGCGCTGACCGCCGGCAGGGTACGGAACCGGGCCCAGTCCACCGGATCACGCCAGGCCACCTCGAACACCACTCCCCACGGGTGCTCCGACCAGTCCCAGTCCTGCGCGCCGTGCGACAGCGCCGCCTCGACCAGGGCCGCACCGTGCCCGTCCTTCCACCGCCCGGCCGGGAACGCGCCGTCCAGCACCTCGATCGACCACCAGTGATCGGCCATGGTCGCCTCCTCGTGGATCCGCCGTAGCCACGGTAGCCCCGGCCGGGCCCGGTGACCACAGCTCGTAACCGGACAGCTACCTTCGCCCGCGCCGGCCGCGCGGCGGGGCCGGACGACGCCCGGTGGATCAGCGGCCGATCAGCGGTGGATCAGCCCCGGGCGACCAGGATGTCGCGGTGGATGGCCTGATCGACGCGGTGCCCGAGGGCGTCGTAGCCGGGCCCGTCGACGACCGTGAAACCGTGCTCCGCCAACAACTCGGCGACGTCGGCGCGCGGCGCCACATGGGTGTTCCAGGCCAGTCCGAGGGTGCCGCCGGGGCGCAGCAGCTCCCGCCAGACCGGCAGCGCGGCACGCAACAGGGCGACCGGGGTACGGGCCAGCTTGCCGCCCGCGTACGAGCCGTGCGACACCCCGTACGGGGCGTCGGTGACGAGCACGTCGGCGCAGTCGGCGCGCAGGTAGTCGCGGGCGGCGACGGTGTCGGCGTGGTACATGGTGACGCTCTGGCCGCCGCCGAGCACCGCCTCGAAGCGGCGGGCCACCTGCTTGCGGTCCCGGCGGATCGGGTTGAACTCGGTGCGGTGCTTGATCTTCTTGCGCTGCAGGTAGAGGCGCAGGAACGCGGAGTACGCGTCGACGTCCTTGCCGTCCAGCTCGATGCCGACGGCGCTGTACCCGTACATCAGCGCCTGGTTGAGGGTGGTTCCCCGGCCGCACAAGGGATCCAGCACGGTCAGCGGAGCGTCCAGCGGCCGGCCGGTGGCCAGCACCGTGACGTTCAGCAGCAGCCGGGTGAACTGCTCGTTGGTCTTGCCGGCGTACTTCGGGATGGTGATCAGGTCGTCGTCGAAGTGCGCCAGCGGGCGCAGCCGTACCGGCCGCAGCAGATCGTCCTCGAGCCACTCGAACAGCGCGTACGCGCTGGACAGGTTGGCCAGCAGGTCGGTGTCGGCCTCGCCGAGGTCAGCGGTGAACGTGACGTAGGGCAGCCCGGCGATCTCGCTGACCTGTGCGTCAGCGACCGGGGTTGCCAGCACGGGACTGAACGCGGCCAACTCGGCCAGGGTCAGCCCGGGTGCCGCACCGGCGTACACCCGGTTGGTGGATGCCGCGATGAGCAGCGCGTACCGCCGCATGATCTGCCTTTCCGAAAGGGCGACGCCCGGGCCGGCTGGCAGGCCGACCCGGGCGTCGTGGTGTCAGGCGGGTCGTCAGACCCGCGGCTTCTCCCGCATCTCGTATGTCTCGACGATGTCGCCGATGTGCAGGTCGTTGTAGTTGCTGAGCGTCAGACCGCACTCGTAGCCCTCGCGGACCTCGGTGGCGTCGTCCTTGAACCGCTTGAGCGAGGTCAGGCTGAGGTTCTCAGCGATGACCTGGCCGTCGCGCAGCAGCCGGGCCTTGGCGTTACGCCGCATGATGCCCGACCGGACGATGCAACCCGCGATGGTTCCGATCTTGGAGGAGCGGAACAGCTCGCGGATCTCGGCGCTGCCCAGGTCGGCCTCTTCGAAGACCGGCTTGAGCATCCCGCGCAGGGCCGACTCGACTTCCTCGATGGCCTGGTAGATGACCGTGTAGTACCGGATCTCCACACCCTCGCGGTCGGCGTAGTCGCGGACCTTGCCCTCGGCCCGGACGTTGTAGCCGATGATGATCGCGTCCGAGGCGCTGGCCAGGTTGACGTCGTCCTGGGTGACCGAGCCGACGCCACGGTGGATGATCCGCAGCTGGACCTCGTCGGAAATCTCGATCTTGACGAGGGCATCCTCCAGGGCCTCCACCGAACCGGAGACGTCGCCCTTGAGGATGAGGGTGAGCGTGGTCCGCTCGCCCTCCTTGATCCGGTCGAGCAGGTTCTCCAGGGTGACCCGGCCGACCCGGTTGGCGATCTGCGCCGCCCGGTCGCGGGCCTGCCGCTGCTCGGCAATCTGCCGGGCGGTACGGTCCTCGGCCACCGACAGGAAGGTGTCGCCGGCTCCGGGCACCGAGGTCAGACCGAGCACCATCACCGGACGCGCGGGCCCGGCGGTGGGTACCGGCTGGCCGTTCTCGTCCAGCATGGCCCGGACCCGGCCGTGCGCGTCGCCGGCCACGATGGCCTCACCGACCCGCAGCGTGCCGCGCTGCACCAGCACCGTGGCGACCGGGCCGCGACCGCGGTCCAGGTGCGCCTCGATGGCGATGCCCTGGGCCTGGCCGTCGATCGGCGCCCGCAGGTCCAGCGAGGCGTCGGCGGTCAGCAGGATGCCTTCCAGCAGCCCGTCCAGGTTGATCCGGGACTTGGCCGAGATGTCAACGAACAGCGTGTCGCCGCCGTACTCCTCAGCCACCAGGCCATATTCCGTCAACTGCTGACGCACCTTGGCCGGGTTGGCCTCCGGCTTGTCGATCTTGTTTACCGCCACCACGATCGGAACCCCGGCCGCCTTGGCGTGGTTGAGCGCCTCGATGGTCTGCGGCATCACACCGTCGTCGGCCGCCACCACCAGCACCACGATGTCGGTGGCCTGGGCGCCACGGGCACGCATGGCGGTGAACGCCTCGTGGCCCGGGGTGTCGATGAAGGTGATCGCACGGTCGTCGCCCTCGTGGTCGACGTGTACCTGGTACGCGCCGATGTGCTGGGTGATTCCGCCCGCCTCACCGGCGACGACGTTGCTCATCCGGATCGCGTCCAGCAGCTTCGTCTTACCGTGGTCGACGTGACCCATGATGGTCACCACCGGCGGCCGGCTGACCAGCCGGTCCTCGTCGATGTCGGCGTCGAGGTCGATGTCGAACCGGGCCAGCAGGTCCCGGTCCTCCTCCTCGCGGGTGACGATCTCCACCACGAAGCCCAGGTGCTCGCCGAGCAGCAGCAGCGTCTCGTCCGAGACGGACTGCGTCGCGGTCACCATGTCGCCCAGGTTGAACATCTCCTGGACCAGCGAGCCGGGGTTGGCGTTGATCCGCTCCGCGAAGTCCGACAGCGAGGCGCCTCGCGGCAGCCGGATCACCTGACCCTGACCGCGCGGCGCACCCGAACTCATCGTCGGCGCGGAGAGGTTGTCGAACTCCTGACGCCGCTGCTTCTTGGACTTGCGGCCACGGGCCGGCCGGCCACCGGCGCGCCCGAAGGCGCCACCGGCGCTGCCGCCGCGGCCACGGCCACCGGGGCCGCCACCGCCGCCCGGACGACCGGCGCCCGCACCGGGGCCACCGGTACCGCCGCCACCAGGGCCGCCACGGTAACCGCCACCGCCACCGGCACCGGCGCCACCGCCGCCACCAGGGCCGCCACGGTAACCGCCACCGCCACCGGTACCGGTGCCGGCACCGCCGCCACCGGGGCCGCCACGGAAGCCGCCACCGCCACCGCCGGTACCACCGCCGGGGCCGCCACGGAAGCCGCCACCGCCACCGCCGGTACCACCGCCGGGGCCGCCACGGAAGCCGCCACCGCCACCGCCGGGGCCGCCACCGGGACGACCGGGACGGTCACCGCCGCGGCCGGCGCCAGGGCCGGTCGGACGCTGCGTAGGCATCTGCGAGGGGCTGGGCCGCGGCCCACCCATCGAGGCCGGGTTCGGCCGGGGCGGCATCGACGCCGGGTTGGGCCGGGGCATCCCGGCCGGACTCGGTCGGGTGCCGGCAGACGAGCCGGTGATGCCGAACGGGTTGTTGCCACCGGGACGCGGCGGCCGGGTGCCGCCCGGGCGTGGCGCGGCGCCACCCTCGGTCGGTCGCGTGCCGGGCGTGTTGGGTCGGGGCGGGAGCAGCGACGGGCCGGTCGGCCGGGGACTGTCGCCCGCCGGCCGGGGTCGGGACTGCTGCGCCTGCTGCGCCGCACGGACACTGGCCTCCTGCTCGGCCTTGAGCGCGGTTGCCCGCGCCTCGGCCGCAGCGACCTCGATGTCGTGCGCGCTCGCCGGCTTGCTCACCGGACTCGCCGGAGCCGGACTCGGCGCCTTGCGGGCCGGGCCGGGAACCGGTGCGGCCGGTCGCCTGGGCGGTCCGGGCCGGGCCGAAACCCGGGAATCACCGGAGCCGCCGGCGGTGGGCGCCGACGGGGCGGCCGGGGCCGACGGGGCGGCTGGAGCGACGGAACCGCCGGACTCCAGCGACACCCGCAGGCGGCGGGCCACCGGGGCCTCGACCGTGCTGGATGCTGATTTCACGTACTCGCCGAGCTCCTGAAGCTTGGCCAGAACGGTCTTACTGTCGACCCCGAGCTCTTTCGCCAGCTCGTGTACGCGGGCCTTGCCTGCCACTGCACTCCTCACTCCGAGGCCGCACGGGCAGGAACCCGCGTGGACCTCACGTTTGCACTTGAAGCCTGGTCATCTGAGCGACTTCATCGTGTGCTCATGTCCGTAGTCCTACCTTGCTGGTCATCTACGACCCGGGGGTCGCAGCGCTTTCCTCAAGCCGGCCGGTCGGCCGACTGTCGGGTGTTGCGTGCCGCTCCACGTAGTGCCGGAGCAGGTCAACCTCGATCACACCGGTGATCCGCAGCGCCCGCCCGAAGGCGTGTCGCCGCAGCGCGAGCGCGAGGCAGGCCGGATTGTCATGCAGTGATGCTCCCCGACCCGGCCGTCTGCGAGCCGGATCCGGCGTCAACAGGAAATGACCTTCCCGCCCGGCCTCACCGACAATGCGGAGCAACTCGGTGGACGGCGCCCGCTTCCGACAACCCACGCAGGTGCGGACCGGGGTCCGACGTGACGAGCGACTCGGGCACGGGAACTGGATCATGATCCAGATCCGGAGGTCGGGCAGGCGCCACGGAGGGTTTTGTCGTCGACGTGCGACGTACCACTGAAAGAGTCTACCCCGCCGCCCCGGCCGGGGCCGAACCACGGTCGGCCCGATCGGCGCCGGCCCGCTCGCTCTCGCCTGCGCCGGCCTGCGCCGGGGTCTCGGTGGCGCTGTCCGAGCGGATGTCGATACGCCAGCCGGTGAGCCGGGCCGCGAGCCGGGCGTTCTGCCCTTCCCGGCCGATGGCCAGCGACAACTGGTAGTCCGGGACGGTCACCCGGGCGGCCCGGGTGGCCAGGTCGACGACCTCGACGCGCAGCGCCTTGGCCGGTGAGAGGGCATTGCCGACGAACTCGGCCGGGTCCTCCGACCAGTCGATAATGTCGATCTTCTCACCGTTCAGCTCGCTCATCACGGCCCGGACCCGTTGCCCCATCGGGCCGATGCAGGCGCCCTTGGCGTTGACGCCCGCCTGGGTGGACCGGACGGCGATCTTGCTGCGGTGGCCGGACTCCCGGGCGATCTTCTCGATCCGCACGGTGCCGTCGGCGATCTCCGGCACCTCCAGCGCAAACAACTTGAGCACCAGCGCCGGGTGCGACCGGGACAGGGTGACCTGCGGACCCCGGAAGCCGCGCACCACGTGGACCACCACGCAGCGGATCCGGTTGCCGTGCCGGTACTCCTCGCCGGGTACCTGCTCGCTGGCCGGCAGTACCGCCTCCAGCTTGCCCAGGTCGATGGTGACGATGCCCTTCTCCGAGCGCGCCTCGTGCGCCTGGATCACCCCGGTGACCAGGTCACCGTCGCGGCCGAAGTACTCGCCGAAGTGGGCCTCGTCGGTGGCCTCCCGCAGCCGCTGCAGGATCACCTGCTTGGCAGTCATCGCGGCGATCCGGCCGAAGTCGTGCGGGGTGTCGTCGAATTCGCGCGTCACCACGTCGTCGTCGTCGACTTCCTGGGCGAAGACGGTCGCCGCGCCGGTCTTCCGGTCGATCTCCACCCGGGCATGCGCCTGCGCGCCCTCGGTGTGCCGGTACGCGGTGAGCAGCGCCGCCTCGATCGCCGACAGGATGGTGTCGAACGGGATCTCCCGTTCCCGCTCCAGCGCGCGCAGAGCCGCGAGGTCGATGTTCACTGTTCGCCGTCCTCTCTCCGTGCGTCCGGATCGTCGGGGTCGGCGTCCGAGCTGAACTCCCCGTCGGTGGGGAACTCGCCGTCGTCCTCGTCGTCGTCTTCCTCGTAGGCGTCCAGCTCGTCGTCGTCGATCTCGTCGATCCGAGCGAACTCCACCTGTACCCGGCCCTGCCCCAGCTCCCCGAACGCGTACTCGATCAGCGCGCCGTCCACCTCCAGCGCCACCACCTCGTCGTCTACCGCGACGATCCGGCCGGCGACCTGTGCCTCGCGGACCCGTACGGTGACCATCCGACCGATGTTGCGGCGCCAGTGCCGGGGCAGTGTCAACGGCCGGTCCACGCCCGGCGAGGAGACCTCCAGCACGTACTCGGCGCTGCCGAACGACCCGCCGTTCTCCTCGGCGCTGTCCAGCGCGGCGGAGATGGCCCGGGACACGTCGGCCACGGTGTCCAGGTTGACGCCCTGGTCGCCGTCCACGATCACCCGCAGCACGTGCCGGCGACCGGCCCGGGACACGGTGAGGTCCTCCAGGTCCAGACCGGCTGCGGTGACCACCGGCCCGATCACGGCGCGCAGCCGGGTCCGGTGCGCGGCAAGATCGCTGCCACCGGTCGGCGACGGGCCCCGGCCGGACTGTCCGCGGCCGGCCCGCGCGGGGGCGCGCCCGGCGGCACGGTCACGCTGTGCCATCGCGCACCTCCGCTCCGCCTGTGATCCGCGCCACGGTGGGTGGCGCTCCGCTGCTCCCCGCTCAGTCACATCCGCGCTGCTCAGGACGGCGTCGGACACGCCGACCACCGCGCGCCCCTCAGATCGCGGACGGCGGCTGCGCAGAGCGTAACTCGCGGTCACCGGGAATGGGCCATCGGCACCCCGATCGGTACGCAATGATCGCCGCCGCCGCCCGATCGGTGGGTCCGCCGCCGGGCGGCTCGCGGCACTTGCTCGCATGGTGTTCACTTGCCGGGTGCCCCGCTCCCGCCCGCCCGTCCCGTCCGCCGGGCCAGTCTCCGGCGTGCCCCGCCGCGCCGTGCTCGCGGGCGTCGGCGGGCGGCGTGGTCACCCTGGTCGGGGCCGGTTGCGGACCGTTCGGGTCAGACCCGCCGGCCGGCGCGCAGACCAGTCCGCTGGCGCCGGTGCTGGCCGGCACCGTCCAACTGATCAGTGGGTACCAGGCAACGCTGGTCACCCAGCCGGGACTGGCCGACCGGTTGAACCCGTTGCTCGCCGACCACCAGGCACACGCCCGCGCCCTGCTGGCCGCGATGGGCCAGCCGACCGCCGCGGCCACCGCGAGCCCGTCGGTCACGCCGAGCGCGGTGCCGGCCGACCCGACCGCGGCCCTGGCTCAACTGCGGACGGCCGAGGCCGCCGCGCAGGCTGACGCGGTGACCGCCTGCGTGGCGGCGCCCGCGGGCAACGCCGCGCTGCTCGGCTCGATCGCCGCCTGCCGGGCCACCCACGTCGAGGCACTGACATGACCGGGGAGCGCTGCGCACGGCCGGTCCGCCACCCTGCGCGCGGGGCAGCCCGATGACCGGGCTCCCCGACGCGCTTGCCGCCGAGCATGCCGCGATCTGGGGGTACGGGGTGCTCGGCGGGCACCTGACCGGGCCTGCGCTGGACCTGGCCCGGCAGAGCGAGGCGGCGCACCGGGACCGCCGGGACGCGCTGATGATGCAGTTGTCGGCCGCTGGCGTCACGCCGCCGGCCGCCGCGTCGATGTACCAGTTGCCGGAGCCGGTCACCGACCCGGCCAGCGCCACCCGGCTGGCCGTGACGATCGAAGAACGCACGGCGGCGCAGTGGCGTGCGGTGCTGCCCACGGTGACCGGCGACGACCGGCGGGCGCCACTGTCGGCGCTGACCGACTGCGCGCTGCGGGCGGCCCGCTGGCGCCGGCTGGCGGGCCAGACCCCGGCCACCGTGGCGCTGCCCGGCGCCCCTGCCTGAGGCGGCCAATCCGCCTTCCATAACCGCTGTCCATTTCGACCCACGCATCCACGTCGGCCGACGGTGCTTGCCTCATGCATACCGGGTATGCATACTCCGTAACTATGTCCATCAAGTTCAGCCTGCTCGCACTGCTGCACCGCAGCCCGATGCACGGCTACCAGTTGCGAACCTCCTTCGAGGAGTCGACCGGCGGCACCTGGCCACTGAACATCGGGCAGGTCTACACCACCCTCACCCGGCTGGAGCGGGACGACCTCGTCCGGGCGCTCCCCGAGGGCGACGGCGCGCAGCGGCGCTACGAGATCACCGGGGCCGGCCGCGCCGAACTCGCCGACTGGTTCGCCAGCCCGGTCGCGGCCACCGACCGCCCGCGCGACGAACTCGCCATCAAACTGGCCCTAGCCCTGACCACCCCGGGCGTCGACATCGGTCAGGTGATCCAGACCCAGCGCACCGCCACCATGGGCACCATCCAGTCGTACACCCGGCTGCGAACCGATGCCGCCCCGACCAGCAACGGCGACCTGGCCTGGCTGCTGGTCCTGGAGTCGATGCTGTTCCGCGCCGAGGCCGAGATGCGCTGGCTGGACCACTGCGAGACAACCCTGGTCCGCTTCTCCCCCACCGACCAACCGGCGAACCCGACGCGGGCCGGCAGCCGGCCGGCAGCCGGCGGTCACCCGATCGGCGTCGACCCGCCCACCGGCGGCGACACGGAACCCGGCGCTGCGGCGACCGCCGACCGACCGGCCGCCGACCGGGCAACCGCCGAAGAGACCGCCTCCCGCGGACGGGCGGTGCGGCGATGAGCGCGGCGGTGTTGCGGCTGCACGGCGTCAGCCGCGTGCACGGCACCGGTGAGACCGCCGTGCACGCCCTGCGCGAGGTCGACCTGACCGTCGCCCCCGGCGAACTGGTGGCCGTGATGGGCCCGTCCGGCTCGGGCAAGTCCACGCTGCTCAACGTGTGCGGCGGGCTGGACCGGCCGACGTCGGGCACGGTGGAGGTGGAGGGCGTCGCACTGGCCAGCGCCAGCCGGGCCGCGCTCGCCCGGCTACGCCGTCGCCGCATCGGGTACGTCTTCCAGGACTTCAACCTGCTCGCCAGCCTCACCGCCGCCGAGAACGTGGCGCTGCCACTGGAACTCGACGGGGTCACGCTGCGCCAGGCCCGCCGGGCGGCGCACGTCGCGCTGGCCGAGATGGAGCTCGCCGAACTGGCCGGCCGGTACCCGGACGAGCTCTCCGGTGGCCAGCAGCAGCGGGTGGCGATCGCCCGCGCACTGGTCGGCGACCGGCGGCTGGTACTGGCCGACGAACCGACCGGGGCACTGGACTCGCAGACCGGCGAGGCGGTGCTGCGGCTGCTGCGCGCCCGCATCGACGCCGGCGCGGCCGGGGTGCTCGTCACCCACGAGGCCCGGCACGCCGGCTGGGCGGACCGGGTGATCTTCCTCAAGGACGGCACCATCAGCTCCCAGGCCGGCCCGCTGATCCGCGCCGAAGCCCTGCTGGTGGACCAGTGAGCGCGTCGGTGACGGAGCGGCCGGCGGGTCCGGCCGGGGATCGCGAGCCCGGGTACCACGGGGGTACCCGGCCGTGGGTCGGCTGGTGGAGCGCGCTGCGCATCGCGCGCCGGGAGGCGGCCCGGGCCAAGGGCCGCTCGGCGCTGGTGACCGCGCTGCTCTGCCTGCCGGTCGTCGCGCTGTCCTTCGCCGCCGCCAGCTACGACATGTTCACGCTGCACCCCGACGAGCAGGTGACCCGCCAGATCGGCGCGGCCGACGCCGGGTTCTCCTGGCAGTCCGACTCCCACACAGAGCAGTTGCCCACCAGTGTCGGGCTCGGCGGCGACACCCTCGACGGCGTCCACGACGCCGCGCACCTGCTGGCGCTGCTGCCCGCCGGTACCCGGATCATCCCGGTCCGGTCCACGTACGTGATCGCCCACTCGCGGGTCGGACAGACCGTGTTGGCCGCGCACGCGCTGGACGCCGCCGATCCGCTGACCCACGGCCTGGTCGGGATCGTCCGTGGCCGGGCGCCGAGCCAGCCGCGCGAAGCCGCGTTGAGCCGGGCCGCGCTGCGACGGCTAGGGGCCACCGTGGGCGGACGGGTGACGCTGGAGGACGGCGAGTACGCGGTGGTGGGCGAGGCCCGGTTCCCCGACGACCTAGGGCCCCAGGTGCTGCTGCCGCCGGACACCACGGTGGCCCGGCTCCAGACCGCCACCGGGTTCTGGCTGGCCGACACGCCCGGCCCAGTGCTCTGGTCAGATGTGTTGCGGCTCAACGAATCTGGCATCGTGGCACTGTCCCGGGCGGTCTACCTCGACCCGCCGAACCCGCAGTCGGTACCCGCCCGGGAGCGGCTGTCCACCCTGCCGGTCGGCCAGCGCACCGTGACGCTCGGCATACTCGCGGCCGGACTCGCCGGGCTGGAGGTGGTGCTGCTGGCCGGCGCCGCCTTCGCCATCGGTGCCCGCCGACGCCGCCGGGACCTGGCGCTGGTGGCCAGCCAGGGCGCCACTCCCCGCCAGGTGCGCCGGATCGTGCTGGCCGACAGCGTGGTGCTGGGCATCGTGGCGGCGCTCGTCGGCATCGTGCTCGGCATCGCGGTGGCGGTACTGGCCCGGTCCTGGTTCGAGATGCACCTATTCAACCGGCTCGCCGGCGGGTACCGGGTACTGCCGCTGGGCCAGCTCGCCACGGCGGCAGTCGCGGTGGCGACCGGGATGCTCAGCGCCCTGGTTCCGGCCTTCGCCGCCAGCCGGATCGATCTGGTGCGGGCGCTGACCGGCCGCCGCGACCGCAGCACGGCGCTGATTCGCTGGGTGGTACCCGGGGTGCTGGTGGGCGCGCTCGGCGCGGCAGTCACCGGGCTGGGCGCACATCGGGTGTCGGTGCCGCTGGTCCTCGCCGGTCTGGTGGTCGGCCAACTCGGTGCGCTGCTGTGCGTACCAGCGATCATCAGTGTGATCTCCGGGGTCGGGCGCTGGCTGCCGCCGACGCCCCGGATGGCGCTGCGCGACGCCGGCCGCAACCGGGCCGCCGCCGCACCCGCCATCGCCGCGGTGACCGCCGCGGTGACCGGGAGTATCGCCGTGGCGCTGTTCCTCGGCTCCAGCCAGCAGCGGACCGAGGACGACTACTACTACTCCATGCCCGCACGCACGGTGGCCCTGGTCGCCGGCGAACCGCATCCGATCGACGTCCCCCTGGCCGACCGGATGCTGCGCGAGCAGTTGCCCGTCCAGAGCACCGTCCTGGTCGCTGGCGTGGAATGCCCGCAGTCCCAGGCCTACGGCTGCTCGCTGCGGGTAATGCGGCCGGCCGAGCAGGAGTGCCCGTACGCGTCGCTGACGGAGTTCACGGTGGCGCAGGCGAAGGCCGCCGCGCACGATCCGCGCTGCGCACGCCCTGCCGCTTCCGGCAACGCCATCGGCCCGTCCCTGGTCGACGACGGGACCGCGCTGGCCGCGCTGACCGGCGCCGACGCGTCGGACGTGAGCGCCGCCCGTGCGGTACTGGCGGCCGGCGGGGTGGTGGTCGCCGATCCGCTAGCGATCGTGGACGGCCAGGTCACCGTGAGGTATTCGAGGGGAGCGAGAGACGGACCATCCGACTGCCCGCGTACCTGCCGCACAGCGGGATCGCCCTGGACCCGATCTACTCCCCGGCCGCCATCCGGCAACTCGGCTGGACCACCCGGCAGCGGGCGGTCGTGGCGACGTTGACCCGGCACGGCGACGGACGCCGAACTCGACCGGCTGCGAGGCGCCGCGGCCGGCGTCACGACGACCGGCCGCGCGGGCGCCAGCTCGGCGGGGCCACCGAGCCCCGGCGCGACCGGAAAAGCCCGCCCGACCGCCAGCCCCGGCGCCACCGCCAGGCCCGGGAGGACCGCCGGCCCCGGGACGACCGCCGGCCCCGGGACGACCGGCAGCCCCGGGCCGACCGGCAGCCCGGGTCCGGTGAAGCTCGGCTGCCACCGGCAAACCGGCCGCGACACGGCCCGGCCGGTACCGCCGGACAGCCGGCAGCGCGGGCGCGGCCGGGAGTGTCGGCCGGGGCCGGACGGGTCCGGCAGCGAGGGAGTCGCCGAACCGGCGTTCTATCGTCGCGTTCGATCCGGGGCCGGGCAACAGCCGGGGACCGATCGCCACCTGCTGGCGCTGGCGGCTGCCGTGCTCGCGGTGGGCGCGACCGGCATCGCCACCGGGCTGGCCGCCGCCGACAGCCGGCGCGACCTGCTCACCCTGGGCGCGGTCGGGGCGAGCCCGGGGGTACGCCGGCGGCTGGCGCTGGCCCAGTCCGGGGTGATCGCGGTACTCGGCTCGGTGCTCGGTGCGGCTGCCGGGCTCGGTGTTTCGGTGGCGGTACTGAGCCTGATCAACCAGGGGTACGCGGACGCCTGGCCGAAGCCGGCCAGCTACCCGATCGTGGTGCCGTGGGGCAGCCTGCTGCTCGCCGTGCTGGTGGTCCCGGCGGTCGCGCTGCTCGGCGCGGGCCTGTTCACCCGGGCCCGGCTACCCAGCGAGCGCCGCGGCACCTGAGCCCCGCCACCCTCCGTGCCATGTCCCCGTCTGCGCGGGGGCAGGGCACGGGGCGGGCAGGCTCGCCCCATCCACCCGGGTGCTGTCCTCCCGTCCGCGGGACAGCACCCGGGGGCGGGCCGAGCCGTCCCTGCCCTGGCGGGAGCGGGGGCGGCCACGTTTACACGGGCGTCACCGGGCGGCCATACTGCCCGGCATGCCGCTCGCCAATCTCGCCCGCCGGCTGGGCCATCGCCGCTGGTTCGCCCGGGTTTTCCGGACCCTCGTCCCGTTGGACCGGGCGCTCGGACGGATGACCCGGGGCCGGGTGGTGGCGCTGCACATCGAGGGGCTGCCGTCACTGCTGATCACCACAACCGGCCGCAAATCCGGCGAACCCCGCACCAACCCGCTGCTGTACGCCCCGGACGGCGACGGCTACGTGGTGATCGGCTCGAACTGGGGCCAGCAGCACCACCCGGCCTGGTCGGGCAACCTGCTGGCGAACCCGGCCGCCGCCGTGACCCTGGACGGCCAGACCATCGCCGTCCGCGCCGACCTGGCCACCGGGGCGGAACGGGACCGGCTGCTCACCCTGGCGCTGGCCATCTGGCCCGCCTACCAGACCTACATCGAGCGCGCCGGCCGGGAGATCCGTATCTTCCGGCTCGCCCCGGTCTCCGACCAGCCCGCCGCCGCAGCTCCCGACAGCGAGGTGGTCAACCCACCGACCAGCGCGCGGACGCCGGTCCCGGACGGTCCTGCGTCGACCCTGCAGCGGCCTGCCCGGGTCCCAGCTGCACGTGCCTGGGCCGCGAGGCCCGCACCGACCCGCAGCGGGGCTGCCCGGCACCACGGCGGGCGGTCAGCCGGCGGCGCTGACGCCGATCAGGACGCCGATAACGTAGGTCGCACCGGCCGCAGCCAGGCCCAGGACGAGCTGCCGTAGGCCACTGCGCCACCAGCGGTGGTTGGTGAACCGGGCGGTGAGCGCGCCGGCTACGAAGAGGCCGAGCCCGCCGATCGCCAGCGCGAGCCAGAGCTGCGACGAGCCGAGCAGGTACGACGCCAGCGGGACGAGGGCGCCGATCGAGAAGCAGACGAACGACGAGATCGCCGCCGTCCACGGGCTGGGCAGCTCGTGCGGGTCGATGCCCAGCTCCTCGCGGGCGTGTACCCGCACCGCCTCGTCGGGGTCCCGGCCGACCGCGGTGGCCACCTCGCGGGCCAGCGTCCGGGTCGAGGCCACGCTCGATCCACATCTGGGCCAGCTCCTCGGCCTCGGCGCAGCGGATTGCGCTCCAGCTCCCGGCGCTCCTTGGCGACCTCGTGGGCGACCTGCTCGTTCTGGGTACGCACCGAGGTGTACTCGCCGAGGCCCATCGAGATGGCCCCGGCGACCAGACCGGCGACGCCGGTGAGCACGATGGTGCGCTGGCTGACCCCGCCGCCGCCGACCCCGGCGATCAGCGCGATGTTGGTGACCAGGCCGTCCATCGCCCCGAAGACGGCCGGGCGAAGCCACCCGCCGGAGACGTCGGCGTGATGGTGCGGTTCGGCCGCGGCCGGATCGGTGTCCGCGTCTGCCGGGTACGGAAAGGGTTCGGTCACGGCAGGGTCAGGATCTCCGCCCCGGACTCGGTGACCACCAGGGTGTGCTCGAACTGGGCGGTCCACTTGCGGTCGCGGGTGACCACCGTCCAGCCGTCCTTCCACATGTCGAAGGTGTGCGTGCCGAGCGTGATCATCGGCTCGATGGTGAACGTCATCCCGGCCTCCAGCGTGGTGGTGGCCTGCGGGTTGTCGTAGTGCGGGATGAACAGCCCGCTGTGGAAGGTGGTGGAGATGCCGTGCCCGCCGAACTCGCGGACCACGCCGTAGCCGAAGCGGCGGGCGTAGGCCTCGATGACCCTGCCGATCACGTTGATCGGACGGCCGGGCGCGACCGCCTTGATGCCCCGCATCATCGCCTCGTGGGTCCGCTCGACCAGCAGCCGGACGTCTTCGCTCACCTCGCCCACGCAGAAGGTCGCATCGGTGTCGCCGTGCACGCCGTTGAGGTAGGCGGTGACGTCGACGTTGATGATGTCGCCGTCCTGGATCACCGTGCTGTCCGGGATGCCGTGGCAGATGACTTCATTCAAGGACGTGCAGCAAGACTTCGGATAACCCTTGTATCCAAGGGTCGACGGATAGGCTTCGTGATCGCAGAGGAACTCGTGCACCAGCCGGTCGATCTCGTCCGTGGTGACCCCGGGCTTGCAGTGCTCGCCGGCCAACTGGGTGGCCTGCGCGGCGAGCCGGCCGGCGATCCGCATCTTCTCGATGGTCTCGGCGGTCTGCACGGCCGGGCCACGGTGCGGGGCGGGGCCACGGCGGCCGACGTACTCGGGGCGGGGAATCTGCGGCGGGACCGGACGCCTGGGGCTCTGCTTCCCCGGCACCAGCGCGGCACGAACGGTCATGCGCGCCAGCCTAACACGGTCATACCGTCGGTACGACCTGTGCGGTACGCTGCACACATGGTGGTACGGAAGATCACCGTCTCATTGACCGAACCGGCGTACCAGGCGGCCGTCGCCTCCGCCCGCGCGGCTGGGATGAGCCTGTCCGCGTGGCTGTCCGGCTATGCCGAGCACCGGGCCCGGCTGGAGGCCGGACTGCGTGCCGTCGAGGGCTACCAGGCTGAGTACGGCCCGCTCGCCGGCGCCGGCGCACAGACCGCCGAGGCGGCGCTTGACGAGTTGGGCGTGGGCCGACCGGTACCGCTGGATCGGGACCGCGCCTATGCCGCGGCGCTGGCCGCCCTGCGCGCCGGCGAGCCCGGCGGCTGAGTCCACCGCCATGCCCCGGCGACTGCCCGGTGGGCCGCGATGACCGGCCTGGTGTACGCCCCCGGCGCGCTGCTGGCGGCGGCCAGGGGTGACGCGGCGCTGTGGCACCTGCACCGCGCCGCCCTGCTCCGCGGCCAGACCCCGCTGGTCCCCGCCCCGGTACTCGCCGCGATCACCCTCCCGCCCGCCGGCGGCACGGACAGCGCGGGCGGCAGGGACAGCGCAGGCGGCACGGCTGGCGCACGTGCCACGGCCGGCACGGCTGGCGCGGACGGCGGGCCGGGACAGTCGGACGCGGCCAGCGAGGGGTCGGTGCGGCGGCTGGCGGCGCTGCTCGCCGGGTGTGCACTGGTGGACTTTCCCGGGCCGGCGGCCTGGGATGTGTTGCGGCTACGCCGGTTGGCGCCGGATGCCGATCCGGTGGCGGCCGCCGTGGTGCTGGCCGCTCTCGCCAGCCGGGCGGTGGTGGTGCACGACGCGGCGCAGCCCTACCGGGAGATCGCCGCGCGCCTCGGGGTAACCCTCGACGTTGCAATCGTGACCTCCGGGTGACCCGGTAGAGATCGTCTTTAGCGCCCTAAATACGGCATTTGATCCGCATGGGAGCGCTTCCACGTCTTCTTGATTAGTTATCTCTTAAATTTAGTCGCCTTCGTTACGTTCCCGTGATTGACGTGTCACGAGTCACTCCGGTTGACTTCCCCCCACGGAACCGCTTCCGCAACCGCTCCCGAACACACCGGAAACGTGTCCGACATCCTGCGAACCATGCGCTGACCAGCAGAGAGGAGCCCCACGGTGCCGATCACGATCGCCGACGTCGCGGCTCAGGCCGGGGTCAGCAAAACGACGGTCTCCCGGGTACTGAACGGCAAGGGCGAACTCGACGCCGCGACCGCCGCCCGGGTCCGCCGGGTGATCGACGAACTGGGCTACGTACCCAGTGCGCGCGCCGTCGGGCTGGCCCGGGGCCGCACCCAACTCGTCGGGATGCTGGTGCCCTCGCTGGTCTGGCCGTGGATGGGCGACGTCGTGCAGGGCGCCGTGGACGTGGTGGAGAGCGAGGGCTACGGCCTGCTGCTGTTCACCTGCAACCGCGGCGAGGAGTCGATGCGCCAGTTCGAGACGCAGGTCTCCGCGCAGTCCTTCGACGGGCTGCTGGTGATCGAGCCCGAGGGCACCATCGACTACATCGCCCAACTGCACGACCGTGGCCTGCCGGTGGTACTCATCGACGACCGCGGCCACCAGCCGCTGTTCCCCTCGGTGGCCACCACCAACCGGGTCGGCGGCGCGGCCGCCGCGGCCCACCTGATCGGCCTCGGTCGGCACCGGCCCCTGGTGGTGACCGGGCTGGACGCCTTCGGCTGCACCCAGGAGCGGCTGACCGGCTTCGGCGACGAGTACGCCCGCGCCGGACTGCCGCTGGACCCGCGCCGGGTGGTCGAAGGCGACTTCACCTTCGAGTGCGGCCAGGACGCGGTACGCAAGATGCTCGACGCGGGCATCGCCTTCGACGCGGTGTTCGCCCACAACGACCTCTCCGCCACCGGGGCGATGCAGGCCGTCCGGGAAGCCGGCATGCGCATCCCGGAGGACGTGGCCATCGTCGGCTTCGACGACATCCCGCTCGCCGAACACACCGACCCACCCCTGACCACCATCCGGCAGCCACTACGCCAGATGGGTGCGGCAGCAGCCCGAATGCTGCTCGTCGCAACTGGACGGCGCAACGCTGCCGACCACTCCGCAAACCATCCCGACCCAACTCGTCATCCGCGGTTCGTCCGCACCGAATTAGGCACCACGCTCCCGGCGGCGCCAGCCGACGGGCTCCATAACCCCCGCTGGGTGGGACCGGACCGGTCCCGCCCTGATGAACCACGCCCTTACCCACCTCGACACCCACTCTGTTTCCCGGCGCCCCGCCGGAAACCACGAGAAAACTAAGGGAGAGAAATGCGCGTCAAACGCACCATCGTGATCGCGCTTGCCGGTGTGCTGGCCCTCGGCGCCGTCACCGGTTGCGGCTCCAGCAAGTCCGGTGGCAGCAAGAACGCCCCGACCGTGCTGAACATCGGGATGCCCAACGGCACCCAGACCGAGAACAACAACCCGTTCCTGGGCTCCTCGGCCGGCGCCTCGCTGGGCTACCGCTACGTGATCTACGAGCCCCTGGTGATGACCAACCAGGCCCGCCCCGCTGACGAGGGCAAGGCATGGCTGGCCACGAAGTGGGAGTGGGCGGACAACTTCAAGAAGCTCACCTTCACCATCCGCGACAACGTCAAGTGGTCGGACGGCCAGGCGCTCACCGCCGAGGACGTGGCGTACACCTTCACCCTGCTCAAGGCAGAACGCCGGGCTGAACACCAACGCCATCCCGTACCAGGACATCTCCTCCAGCGGGAACCAGGTCACGCTGACCTTCCCCAGCTCGCAGTTCGTGAACCAGACCAAGATCCTCAGCCAGTTCGTGGTACCCAAGCACCAGTGGTCGACCTTCGCGGACCCGACCAAGGACACCGTGAAGAACCCGATCGGCTCCGGCCCGTTCACGCTGAAGTCGTTCACCCCGCAGACCATCACGCTGACCGCCCGTACCGACGGGTACTGGCAGGACCTGCCCAAGGTGAAGGAGCTGCACTACACCTCCTACACCGACAACAACGCGCAGACCACGGCGCTTGCCAACGGCGCAGGCCGAGTGGAGCTTCGTGTTCATCCCGAACTACAAGGCCGTCTTCACCAGCAAGGACCCGGCGCACTACAAGCTCTGGTTCCCGCCGAGCCTGGGCGTGCACGGCCTGTGGTTGAACACCACCAAGAAGCCGTTCGACGACCCGAAGCTGCGCAAGGCGATGAGCATGGTCATCAACCGGGAGGACATCTTCCAGCAGGGTGAGGCCGGCTACTTCTACCCCAAGGTAGACAACGTCACGGGCATCCCGACCCCGGCCGGCGACTCGTTCATCGCCGCCGACTACAAGGGCAAGGTCCAGGCCGTTGACGTGGACGGCGCGAAGGCGCTGCTCACCGGGGCCGGCTACACCCTGGACGGCACCACGCTGAAGGACAAGAGCGGCAAGGCAGTGACCATCACGCTGACCGACCCGTCCGGCTGGTCCGACTACCAGACCGACCTGGAGATCATCAAGCGCGACCTGGCCACCATCGGCATCGCCGCCACGGTGGACAAGGCCAACCAGGACGCCTGGTTCAAGGCGATCGACGAAGGCAACTTCGACGCCGCGATGCACTGGACCAACGGTGGCGCGACCCCGTACGACCTGTACGAGAACGTGATGAACGGCGACCTGCTCAAGCCGATCGGCACCGCTGGCGTGGCCGGCAACTACGGCCGGTACAACAACCCCGATGCCACCGCGGCGCTCAAGTCGTACGCCAACGCGGCGGACGACGCGACCCGCACCGCCGCACTGAACACGCTGCAGAAGATCATGGTCGAAGAGACTCCGATGATCGTGACCTCGGCGGCCAACGTCGGCGGCGAGTACAGCACGAAGAACTGGGTCGGTTGGCCGGACGAGGCGCACCCCTACGCGCCCGCCCAGCCCACCAACATCAACTCGCTGGACGTGATCCTGCACCTGACCCCCGCCTCCTGAGGCTGGGTCAGCCTCCTCCCCGGCGACCACCCGGTCGCCGGGGAGGAGCCCTGGGGCGCGGTACGACCACGACGGACCCGACCGGCGGAGTAACCGACCTGCCACCGCAGCCGGTGCGAACCAGACAGGAACCGGGCATGACCGTGCACCCCTCGGCGCAGCCACCGGGCGACGCCGGAAACTCCAAGCCCGCGGTGGCCCGCGGCAGTGTCCCCGTGAACGCGGGCCCGCCGGTGCAGGCACGGACCACGGGCAACCGACGCGCCCTCCGCAGGCGCCGCCACCGGCACGGCCACTGTGCCCGGCCGCACCGACAAGCCCGGCCGCAGCGAAAAGCCCGGCACGGTGGGTGAGATCGTCCTGGAGACCGAGCGGCTGACGAAACACTTCAAGGCCCGACGGACGCTGGCGACGTGCTCAGCCGTACCCACAGGGTGGTGCACGCCGTCGACGACGTGAACCTGACGCTGCGGCGGGGCCAGGTGACCGCGCTGGTCGGCGAGTCCGGGTCGGGCAAGTCGACGATGGCCCGGCTGCTCTCCCAGCTCTACCCCGCCACCTCCGGCGAGATCCGGCTGCACGGCGAGCCGATCAAGGTGCGCGGCGGTCGCAAGTTCCGGGCGTACTGCCGGCGGGTACAGATGATCTTCCAGGACCCGTTCGCGTCGCTGAACCCGGTGCACACCATCCGGTACCACCTGACCCGGTCGCTGACCATCCACGGGCGCGCCGGCAAGACCCGGGCCGACCGGGAGAAGGCGCTGGCCGAACTGCTCGGACGGGTGCACCTGACGCCGGCCGAGCGCTACATCGACAAGTTCCCGCACGAACTCTCCGGCGGCCAGCGCCAGCGGGTGGCCATCGCCCGCGCGCTCGGCGCCAACCCCGAGGTGCTGCTCGCCGACGAGCCGGTCTCGATGCTCGACGTCTCCATCCGGCTGGGCATCCTGAACCTGCTGCGCGACCTCAAGGAACGGCTGAACCTGGCCATCCTCTACATCACCCACGACATCGCCTCGGCCCGGTACTTCGCCGACACCACGATGGTGATGTACGCCGGCCGGATGGTGGAGGGCGGCGACAGCGAGTCGGTCACCCAGCGCCCCGCGCACCCGTACACCCAACTGCTCATCGCCTCTGCCCCCGACCCGGACCGGATCACCGGCGACACCAGCGTCTCCGCCGAGAAGGACGGCGGCACCGGCGAGCCGCCGAGCCTGATCGCCCCGCCGTCCGGCTGCCGCTTCCACCCGCGCTGCCCGCACGTGATGGCGCGGTGCAAGGAGGACGTTCCGATCCGGCTGTCCGTCCCCGGGCAGCCCGGCCACTGGGCCGCCTGCTGGCTGTATGACGGCACCCCTGCTGACGGCATCCCTGCAAACAACCCGTCCGAGACCACCGAGGCGGCATCGCGATGAGATTCCTCCTGAAGCGGCTCGCGTTCTACCTGTTCACCGCGTGGGCCGCGATCACCATCAACTTCTTCATTCCCCGGCTGATCCCGGGTGACCCGGTCACCTCGCTGATCGGCAAGTACCAGGGGCAGCTGTCCACCCAGGCGATCCAGTCGCTCTACATCCTGTTCGGGCTGGACAAGCACAAGAGCCTGTGGGAGCAGTACATCGACTACTGGGGGCAGTTGCTGCACGGCGACCTGGGCCTGTCCTTCGCGCACTTCCCCACCCCGGTCTCCGAGGTGATCGGGCAGAGCCTGCCCTGGACGGTCGCCCTGGTCGGCTGCTGCACCATCATCTCCTTCCTGATCGGCACCTTCACCGGCGTCTTCGCCGGTTGGCACCGGGGCAGCCTGGTCGACGCGGTGATGCCGGCCACCACCTTCCTCTCCTCGATCCCCTACTTCTGGCTGGGACTGCTGGCGATCACCCTGCTGGCCGGTCCGGACAGCTTCTTCCCGTCCAGCCAGGGCTACGAGCCGGGCCTGGTGCCCGGTTGGGACGCCGAGTTCATCTCCAGCGCCTTCCAGCACAGCCTGCTGCCCGGCCTGACGATCATCGCCTCCTCGGTCAGCGGCTGGATCCTCTCGATGCGCAACATGATGGTGACGGTGGCCGCCGAGGACTACATCACGGTCGCGCACGCCAAGGGGCTGTCGCAGCGCCGGGTGATGTTCAACTACGCCGCCCGCAACGCGTTGCTGCCCAACGTCTCCGGCTTCGCGCTGGCGCTGGGCTTCGTGGTCAGCGGGACGCTGCTGGTGGAGATCGTGTTCTCCTACCCGGGCCTGGGCTACGAGCTGTTCCAGGCGCTGGGCGCCAAGGACTACCCGCTGCTGCAGGGCATCTTCCTGGTCATCACGCTGTCGGTGCTGGTGGCGAACCTGCTCGCCGACGTCGTCTACCTGCTCCTCGACCCCCGTACCCGCCGGGAGGGCTGACCGATGGCCATCATCACCACCGACCTCGCCGCGACCCCGTCCGGTCCGGTCGCCACCCCGGACATCCCACCGGCCAAGGGTCGGCGCAGGTTCCGCTTCCTGGCCAACCGCAAGTCGGCCACCGGCGTGGTCATGCTCGGCATCTTCGTGCTGTTCGCCATCATCGGGCCGTGGATCACCCCGTACGAGCCGGGCACGCTGACCAGCGACACGCTGCTCAAGCCGTCCACCAAGCACTGGTTCGGCACCACCCACCTGGGCCAGGACATCTTCAGCCAACTGCTGGCCGGTACCCGCAGCGTCATCTACACCGGCTTCCTGGCCGGCCTGGTGGCCATCATCCTGGCGGTGATCGTCGGGGTGACCGCCGGCTACCTGGGCGGCGGGGCCGACGAGGGTCTTTCGGCGCTGTCCAACGTCTTCCTGGTGATCCCGGCACTACCACTGATCATCATCATCACCTCCACCGTGAAGTCGGCCGGGGACACGGTGGTGGCCCTGGTCATCGGGCTGACCTCGTGGGCCTACTCGGCGCGCATCCTGCGGGCGCAGACGCTGTCGCTGCGCCGGCGTGACTACGTGGAGGCGGCCCGGGCCAACGGGGAGAGCACCTGGCGGATCATCTTCTTCGAGATCATGCCGAACCTGACCGCGATCATCGCCTCCGGCTTCGTCGGCATCGTGGTGTTCGCGGTGATGTCCGAGATCACCCTGGCGTTCATCGGCATCTCCTCCACCAGCGGCTGGAACTGGGGAACCATCCTCTACTGGGCGCAGAGCCAACAGGCGCTGGCTGCCGGGTACTGGTGGTGGTTCATCCCGCCGGGGCTGGCCATCGCGCTGCTCGGCACCTCCCTCGCGCTGATCAACTTCGGCATCGACGAGTTCGTCAGCCCCCGACTGCGCGGCAGCGGCAAGACGAAGATCAAGATGGCGAACGGGCACACCGTCCGGATGCGCTTCGGCTTCACCCCGGTGCTGCGCCAGGAGCAGCCCGACTTCACCCCGGTCAGCAGCGGGGAAACCATCTCTTTCGGTGCGGTGAACCGCACCGGCAGCCCCGGCGCGGTATCCCCGAACGGCGCCACCGGGCGCGGAAAGGACACAACCCGATGAGCGGCAAGGAGCCGGTGCTGCAGATCAAGCACCTGGACGTCGACTACGGCCTGGGCGACCAGGCGGTACGGGCGGTACGGGACGTGTCGCTGACCCTGTACCGGGGCGAAGTGCTGGGCCTGGCCGGCGAGTCCGGCAGCGGCAAGTCGACGCTGGCCTACGGCGCGACCCGGCTACTGCCGCCGCCCGGCGTGGTCGCCGGCGGCCAGGTCATCTACCACCCCCGAAACGGCGAGCCTTACGACGTGCTCTCGCTCTCCCCCGCCGAGCTGCGCGCCTTCCGCTGGGCCGAGACGTCCATCGTCTTCCAGGGCGCGATGAACTCGCTCAACCCGGTGCACCGGATCTCCACCCAGCTCACCGACGTGATCGCCGCGCACGAGCCGAACTCGTCGCGGCAGTCCCGGCAGGCCCGCGCCAAGGAGCTGCTGAAGCTGGTCGGCATCTCCGCCGACCGGCTGTCGGCCTACCCGCACCAGCTCTCCGGTGGGATGCGGCAGCGGGCGATGATCGCCATGGCGCTCGCCCTGGAGCCGGAAGTCGTGATCATGGACGAGCCGACCACCGCGCTGGACGTGGTGATGCAGCGGCAGATCCTGCACCAACTCATCCAGCTGCGTGAGGAGCTCGGCTTCTCGGTGCTCTTCATCACCCACGACCTGTCGCTGCTGGTGGAGTTCGCCAACCGGATCGCGATCATGTACGGCGGCCGGATCGTCGAGGAGGCGCCCTCCTCGGCGCTCTACAAGGACTCGCTGCACCCCTACAGCTATGGGCTGCTGCACTCGTTCCCGGCGCTGCGCGGAGCGCGCCAGGAGCTGACCGGCATCCCCGGCTCACCCCCGGACCTCAAGGGAATGCCGTCCGGCTGCGCCTTCCACCCGCGTTGCCCGCACCGCTTCGACCCGTGCGACACGGACGTCCCGGTGCTCGGGCCGCCGGCCAAGGCGGCCGACAGCGTCAGCGCCCAACCCCGGGCGGTGGCCTGCTGGCTACACCCGGTAGCGGGTACGGTGGGCGCCACCGCCACCAGCGGCCGAGCACGCTGAGCAGCAAGTCCTCCCGGGGCGCGCGCCGTTCGGCGCGCCCCGGCTACGTTCGAGCACAACGGAGAGTCATGACCACGCCTGCACCGGTCCTCGGCATCGACCCCACCGGCGGCCCCACCGGCGATCCCATCGCCAGCCTGCCCGCGATCCTTCCGCTGGGGAGTGGCCACCTCCGCCTACCAGATCGAGGGAGCGGTGGCCGAAGACGGGCGTACCCCGTCGATCTGGGACACCTTCTGCCGGACACCCGGCGCGATCGACAACGGCGACGTCGGCGACGTCGCGTGTGACCACTACCACCGCTACGCCGACGACGTGGCCCTGATCCGCGACCTGGGCGTGGACACCTACCGGTTCTCGGTGTCCTGGCCCCGGGTGCAGCCGGGCGGCCGAGGTCCGGCGAACCCGGCCGGGCTGGCCTTCTACGACCGGCTCACCGACGAGCTGCTGGCCCAGGGCATCGACCCGTGGGTCACCCTCTACCACTGGGACCTGCCGCAGGAGCTGGAGGACGCCGGCGGCTGGCCGGTCCGCGACACCGCGTACCGGTTCGCCGACTACTCGATGCTGGTCTTCGACCGGCTACAGGACCGGGTGGAGAACTGGACCACGCTGAACGAGCCGTGGTGCACGGCGATGCTCGGCTACGGCGAGGGGGTGCACGCCCCGGGCCGTAGGGACTTCCCGGCCGCCATCCACGCCGTACACCACCTGCTGCTCGGGCACGGCCTGGCCACCGAGCGGATGCGGGCCGCGGCCCGCCGCCCGGTACGGCTGGGCATCACCCTCAACATGGGTACGGCCACGCCGGTCACCGACAGCGCCGCCGACGCCGACGCCGCCCGCCGCGCCGACGGGCTGGGCGCCCGCATCTACCTCGATCCGCTGCGGCACGGCAGGTACCCGGCCGACATCGTCGCCGACCTGGCCCGGCAGGGCATCGAGCTGCCCGTGCAGGACGGCGACCTGGCCGCCATCGCCGCCCCGATCGACGTGCTCGGCGTCAACTACTACACGGCGCACCGGTTCTCCGGGGTGGACGAGGCCGGCAACACCCACGACGAGCGCGGCCTGCCGGTGACCCGGGTGGTGCCGTGGGGCCGGCCGGCCACCGCGATGGGCTGGGAGCTGGTGCCCGAGGAGTTCACCGCGCTGCTGGTGCGGCTGCAACGGGACTACCCGGGGGTGCCGTTCTACATCACCGAGAACGGCGCGGCCTACGCCGACACCGCCGACGAGCACGGCTTCGTCGAGGACACCGGGCGCACCGGGTACTACGCGCAGCACGTCGCGGCGGTTGCCGAGGCCTACCGGCAGGGCGTCGACGTGCGCGGGTACTTCGCCTGGTCGCTGCTGGACAACTTCGAGTGGGCGTACGGGTACGACAAGCGGTTCGGGATCGTCCGGGTGGACTACGACACCCAGGCGCGCACTCCGAAGCGCAGCGCGCTGTGGTACCGGGACACCATCCGTCGGGTCCGCGGCCACTGAGATGGGACTACTCGGGGGAGGGTTCGGTCGGCGGATCCGGGGCGGCTCAGGCCACCTCGGCCCGTCGCACCGAACTGAGCGAGCGCTCCACCCGCGGGTCGGCGCCGCGACCGAGCAGGTCGGCGACCGGCAGCGTCGCCGCGCCGAAGGCGACCGCGTCCGGCCCCAGCTCGCACAGCTCGATGGTGGTCTGCCCGTACGGGTGGGCCAGCGCGTGTGCCTTGGCGGCCGCCCGGATCTCCGGCAGCCGGTCGCCGAGCGCCAGGCCGGTCCAGCCGCCCAGTACCACCCGCTCCGGGTTGAGCAGGTTGATCAGGTTGGCGATGCCGGCGCCCAGGTAGCCGACGGTCTCGGCGAGCAGGTGCGCGGCCGGCTTGGACTTCTCGGCGGCGGCGAAGATGGCGGCGATCTGGCTGGCCTCGTCGGCGTCCGGGAGCTGCTTGGCGCCGCGCAACTGGTGGTAGCGGTCGATGATGCCCTCGGCGCCGACGTACGCCTCCAGGCAGCCGCGCGAGCCGCAACGGCAGGGTCGGCCGCCGTACACGATGGTGGTGTGGCCCCACTCGCCGGCGCTGCTGCTGACGCCCCGGAAGGTGTTGCCGTCGGTGATCACCGCGGCGCCCACGCCCGAGCCGACCAGGACGATCACCGCGTGCCGGGCGCGCCGGCCGGCGCCGAACCACATCTCGGCCTGGCCCTGGGTCTTCGCGCCGTTCTCGATGAACAGCGGCATGTTCAGGCCCCGGTCGCGCAGCAGGTCGGCCAGCGGCGCGCCCTGCCAGCCGATGGTGGGCGCGTGCACCAGCGCGGAGCGGCCGTGCTCGACGGTGCCGGGTACCCCGATGCCGATGCCGAGCACGTTCTCGTCGGTGACGCCGGCCTGCAGCAGCACCTCGCGGGTGCCGGCGGCGACCTGGGCGGCGACGGCGGCCGGCTCCGGTCGGGCGGTGGGCAGCGGCTGGTCGACGGCGGCCTTGCGCTGCATCGCCAGATCGAACAGCTCCACCTGTACGCCGGTCTCGCCGACGTCGATGCCGATGATGTGCGCGTAGCCGGGGTCCACCCGCAGCAGTACCCGGGGGCGGCCGCCGTCGGACTCGACCTGGCCGGCCTCCACGATGAGCGCCTCGTCGACGAGTTCACCGGTCACGTTGCTGACGGTGGCGGTGGACAGGCCGGTGGCCTGGCTGAGCTCCAGGCGGCTGAGCGGGCCGTCGAAGAAGAGCTTGGTGAGCACCGTGGCGCGGTTGCCGCGCCGGATGTCGCGCGCCGTGGTTCGTGCGGATTCCACTGTAAAACCAATCTCTTACGGGAGCCCCAGCTGTTGCGGGGGTAGGGCAGAACGCGGTGGGACCGGCTTGACGCCAGGATAGGCGTCCGCTTTTAATCTAAGTCATAATTCAATACTCAATTTAACCCCTTCCCGGTGGCCGGACCAGCCCGATCCAGCTGTGCCGGCGACCACACCGCGGCCGATCGCCGCGGCCGCCCGTCGCGGACACCGAGGAGCACTGATGACCTACCTGCGGGACCTGGCACCCGACTTTCTCTGGGGCGCGGCCACTTCCGCGTACCAGATCGAGGGGGCGGTGACCGCGGACGGCCGGACGCCCTCGATCTGGGACACCTTCTGCCGCGTCCCCGGGGCCATCGACAACGGCGACACCGGCGACGTGGCCTGCGACCACTACCACCGCTACGGCGAGGACATGGCGCTGATGCGCCGGCTTCGGCCTGGACACCTACCGGTTCTCCATCGCCTGGCCCCGGGTGCTGCCGAACGGCACCGGCCAGGTCAACGAGGCCGGCCTGGACTTCTACGACCGGCTGGTGGACTGCGTGCTGGAGGCCGGCATCCGCCCGTTCGCCACCGTCTACCACTGGGACCTGCCGCAGGCGCTGCAGGACCGGGGCGGCTGGCCGGCCCGGGACACCGCGTACGCGCTCGCCGAGTTCGCCGGCGTGGTCGCCGCGCGACTCGGCGACCGGGTCAGCGACTGGCACACCATCAACGAACCGCTCTGCTCGGCCTGGATCGGCCACCTGGAGGGCCGGATGGCCCCCGGCGAGCGCGACCTCGACCGGGCCGTCGCGCGCCTCGCACCACCTGCTGCTCGGGCACGGCCTGGCCGCCCAGGCGCTGCGCGCAGCCGCCGCCGCGGCCCGCTGCGGATCGGCGCCGTGGTCAACCTCAGCCGGCTGCGAGCCGGCCAGCGACCGGCCCGAGGACGTCGCCGCCGCCCGGCGCGCCGACGGCCACACCAACCGGTGGTGGCTGGACCCGCTCTTCGGCCGCGGCTACCCGACCGACATGGTCGAGCGAGTACGGCATCGAGCCGCCGGTGCAGCGACGGCGACCTGGACATCATCGCCGCGCCGATGGAGCACATCGGGCTGAACTACTACTTCCGCCAGGTGGTCACGAGGCCGACCCGACCGGCCCGGTGCCGCACGCCGAGATGGTGACCGACCCGGACTGGACGCTGACCGCGATGGGTTGGGAGGTACACGCCGCACGGACCTGGCCAGCCTGCTGCTGCGGCTGCACGACGAGTACGGCGGCCGGCAAGATCTACGTCACCGAGAACGGCTCGGCGTGGCGCGGACGAGGTCACCCTCGACGGCACGCGTGGAGGACAAGGACCGCACCGACTACCTGGAGATCCACCTGGCCGCCACGGCCGCCGCCAAGGCGCTCGGCGCCCCGGTCGCCGGGTACTTCGCCTGGTCGCTGCTGGACAACTTCGAGTGGGCCTACGGCTACGACAAGCGCTTCGGGCTGGTCTACGTCGACTACGAGACGCAAGCGCGCACCATCAAGGCCAGCGGGTACCGCTACGCCGACATCATCGCCACCCACAAGGCGCTGCCCGCCTAGCGCCCCACCGACGGGGTGCGGTCCGGCTGCCAACAAGACCCGGGCCGTACCCGACAACCGACGACGACCCGTACCCCCGTGGGGTGCGGGTCGTCGCCCGTTCCAGCCGTCCACCGCTCTCCCGCCCCCGTCCCCCCGGTGCGCCGCCCCCCGGCAGCCGCTGCCCGTACGCCGCTCGGGCCGGATCGCTACCCCAGCGTGCCCGGCCGATCGACGGCGACCGAAGGTTACGACGAAACCCCGCCGCGCGATATCCGCCGTGCGGACCCGAACACTTCCCGGAAACGCTTACGGCACAACCGGAATCGTTTCCGGCCCGCAGTCGACCCGGCCGCTCACCTCATGATCACGTTGTCCGCCCACGTGTGGAGCGTCGCTGCACAACCTTCCGGCCAGCTCCCGAGCTCCATCGACCAACTGAACATTCGGGTCTGCCGGCACGGCCGTCCGGCCGGTACCGTTCGGGACAGCGAGTTGACCGGCGGAGGGTGGACGGACATGGCCAGGATCACGTTGGGAGCCCTCGCCCACCGGTCGGCGGAGGCCGCCGGCACACCGCGGCCGCTGTTCCTGGTCGCCTGCGCCGCGCCGCCGGCCGAGGAACTCGGTGCCCTTGTCGCGCTGCTGAAGCAGGACAACTGGGATGTCCACCTGGTCGGCACGCCGGCAGCGCGGTCCTCGCTCGACGTCGAAGGGCTCGCCGCCCTCACCGGCCACGGCATCTCGATCGACCCCCGCCGGCCGGACGAGCCCGGGACGCTGCCCCGGGCGGCGGCGCTCGTGGTCGCACCGGCCACCTTCAACACCATCAACAAATGGGCCGCCGGCATCAACGACAGCGCCGCGCTCGGGGTGCTCAACGAGGCCCTCGGCAGCGGGGTGCCGATCGTCGTGCTGCCGCACGTGAAGCCGGCGCTCGCCGCCCACCCGGCCTATGTCCGCAACCTCAGGTTCCTGCGCGACGCGGGAGTCACCTTCGCGGCGGCCGAGGCGTTCCAGCCGGCCGGATCGGATCGCCCGCCGTGGCCCGTCGTGCTCCGCAGGCTGCGCGAGGCGACCAACCGCTGATCCACAGGCTGCGCACGGCGACCAACCGCCGACCCCGCAGTGCTGTCAGGCGCGCCGGCGACGGGCCAGCGCCAGCACCAGCACGCCGCCACCGATCAGCAGCAGGGCAGCCTGTACCAGCGGACCCACTCTCGCCCCGGTCTGCCCCAGGCCCTGAGCTCCGCCGCCTCCCCGGTTATCCGGCGGCGGCGGGGCGGGTGTGGCGCCGCTCCCTTGGACCGTCCAGAGACCCTGGGCGTCGTTGTCGGTCGGCGAGGTCGCTGTGTCGGTCGCCAGGGTCGGGACGACGAGTGGACCCAGGTGTTCGACGATCACGTCGGGGAAGCCGTCGCCGTCCAGGTCGGTGGCGTCGGCGGGGGCGAGCGGAGCTACGTACGCGACGTTCTTCATGGTGGTGTCGGTGACCGGGGTCGCCACGATCCGGACCTGGACGGTGAGCACCGGGCCGTCGGCGCCGACCGGGAGGGGGCCGGTGGCCGTGGCAGTCAGGCCGTCGACGGTGTAGCCCGCGCCGGTCACCGCGACCAGGGCGACGCCCCCGGGCAGGAGTTGGGTGACCGACCAGCCGGCGGGGGCGGCCCGGAGGCCGTCGTTGTGCGGAGTCAACGTCCACGTCACGAGGTCGCCGGTACGGAAGGTGGTCCCGGCAGGGGGGCTCTCCGTCAGGGACAGCTCGATGCAGTTGGTCGGGTAGATCACCGGTGCGGCGGTGAGTTCGCGGACGGCCGCGCCGCCGCCGTCGTAGACGAGAATGCCGTCGAGGTAGCCGGTCGCCCTGCACACCGAGCCCCAGTCGTTGGGGTCGCCGTGGTCGCGGGCGTCCACCGCGACCGGGCCGGTGACCGGGCCGGCCACGGTCGGTCGGCTGACGGCCGCGGCCGGCGCGTCCTGATCGGCCACCGAATTGGCGAAGGTGTGCACGGCGGTCGACGCGGCGGGGAAGGTGTTGCCAATGACCAGAACGGGGTCGAGGAGGGTCCGGCGGGCCGCGTCGGGCGTGGACGGGTCGGGCGAGCCGACCTGGAGCGCGGTGCCCTCGCCGGTGAAGGTGTTGTCGCGGATCTGAATGCCCGAGGAGGCGTAGGACCCGGGGACGGCGGCGTCCTCGTACAGCGGGGTGATCATGAGCGCGGCCTGACCGGCGCTGCCCGGCAGGGCGATGGCGTTGCCCGCGATCGTGACGTCGTGGGCCGGGGCGGCGAGGATGGCGTACGGCTGGCCGGTGACGGTGTTCCCGGTGAACTGGACGGCGCTGGTGCCGGAGTACAGGTTCAGGCCGTTGCGGTTGCCGGTCATCACGTTGTCGTGGATGTTGATGTCGTGGCTGACGGTTGCCGTCGGGCTGAGGACGACGAAGTTGCCGACGACCCGGTTGTCGCGGAAGGTCGACCCGCTGACCTCGACGTTGCTGGCGGAGCGGCCGTAGAGGCCGTACTCCGAGACGTTCGCGACCGTCGCGTCGGTGATCGTGACCGCGTCGGTGCGCTGCAGCAGGAAGCCGTAGGAGCCGGCGTCGAGCGAGGAGTGGTCGACGGACACGTGCTGCGAGTCGTACGCCTTGAAGGTGGCTGATCCGCTGGTCGAGGTGGCTCCGTCGTGGCCGGTGACGGTCAGGTTGCGCACCTGTACGCCGGTGCAGTCGTGCACCACAACACCCGGGCCGGTCACGTCGGCGCTGACGTTGACGATGGTGGGGTTCACCGCGCCGAGCAGTGAGACACCGTTGGAGGCGGTCGGGGTTCCGGTGATGACGAGGTTCGTCAACGAGATGTCGACGCGGTCCGAGGCGGCGTCCGCCTGGACCTGTGAGGCGACGCCGTTGCCGAACCCGGTGATCGTCGCGTCCGAGACGGTCAACCGGCCGGCGTTCACCACGTTGATCCCGGTGCTGGACACCGCGCCGGTGCCGGTGAGGTTCGGGTGGGTGATGCTCGCGCCCTGGGTCGACCCCAACGTGATGCCGCCGGTGGAGATCGCGGACATCGTGGGGCTGGTGATCCTGGGTCCGGCGCCCGTGTCACCGATGTTGGTGGCGACCCCGTAGGCGTAATGGCTCACCACCACCCGGTCCAGTGTCACGCCGGTGGCCTGGTACAGGTTGATCCCGGTCGACTGCACAGCGTCGGTGCCGGTGATGGTGGGGGTGGTCACGGTGGCGTCGCTCGTGCTGCCCAGCGCGATGCCTTCCTTGCTGGTACCGGTGATCACCGCGTCGGTGATGACCGGGCCGGCTGCCGCGTTGGTGGTGCTCAGCCCGATGCCCCGGGCGAAGTCCGACACCACCGGCGAGGTGACCGTGGCGCCGGTGGAATTCGCCAGGTCGATGCCGGTACCCGTCGCCCCCGAACCGGACACTGTGACCCCCGAAATGCTGGGCCGTACCGCGTTGCCCAGGGTGATTCCGGCCGTGACTGCCGCGAACGAACCGCCCGTGACGGCGATCCCGGCGGCGGTCGACGCGGCCGTGATGCCGACTCCCGTCGCGACACCGCTGATCGTGGCGTTCGTGATGGTGGCGGACCCGGTCGTCAGGTTGACACCGTAGGACGAGGCCTGGTCGCCGCCGTCCATCGTGAAGTCGTTGATGGCAACCCCGGTCGCTGTCGCCCCGAGTTGGATGCCGATGGGCCGCAGCACGCCGTTCGGGTTGATCATGGTGATGCCGCCCAGTACGGCGTTCGAGGCGGTTACGGTGATCACCGCGCCCGTGGCCGGGACGCCGACGGTGACGGCCGGGTTCAAAGCCAGCCCGCCGCCGGTCACGGTGAACTGGGCGAACAGGGTCGACGGGCCTGCTGCCGCGAGGGTGACGGCACGCGGCACGGTGAGCCGGGTGGTGAACGCGTAGTCGTTCGGATCGAGGGAGACCGTCTGCCCCGCGGGGGCGGCGTTGAGGGCATTCTGCAGCGTCAGCAACTGGGCGGGGGCCGGTCGCTGGGTGGCCGTGCCGACCCAGGCCATCCGTACGATGTTGGCGTTGGGGATGAGTGCCAGCGGGGTAGCGCGTTGCACCGGATTCGCGGCGGCATACGCTCCGGGCCCCGCCGTGCCCAGGATGCCCACGGCGAGCGCCACGCTCATCACCACCGTCCGCACGCGGCCGGGCCGGACACCTCTATACAAGATCATCTGTCGTTCGATTCCCCCACGCAGCCGCGCATGTCCGGGCGCGTTCACCACGGTGAACCGACACCGCTGTATGCCCGAATTGCGCCCTTATCGTAGGGGATGCACCTGATCCGGTCGGCTCAACACGCCGGCCTACCCCGCCCGTTCACTGTCGCGGAACGGCTGCTCAGCCCGCCGCCGCGACCAGCGCCTCGAAGAGTCGGGGGTCGTCGCCCTCCTCCGGGTGCCACTGGACGCCAACCAGGAACCGCCGCCCCGGATCCTCGACGCCCTCGATCACCCCGTCGGTCGCGTACGCGCTGACCGTCATGGCAGCGGGGTCGGCCACCGCCTGGTGGTGGTAGCAGGGCACGGTGGCGGTCGCGCCGAGGATGCCGGCGAGCCGGGTACCGGCCGTGGTCCGCACCGCCTGGTCGGTGAAGACGCCCGGAGCCGACTGGTGACCGGCGTGCCCGACCAGCTCCGGGAGGTGCTGGTGCAGGCTGCCGCCGTATGCGACGGCGAGCAGCTGCATCCCCCGGCACACGCCGAGCACCGGCAGGTCCCGGTCCAGCGCCGCCCGCAGTACCGTCAGCTCCCCGGCGTCGCGGTCCGGCCGGGTCACCGTCAGCTCGTGCGGCACCGCGCCGTAGAGCTGCGGACCGAGATCCGCGCCACCGGCCAGCACCAGGCCGTCCAGCCGGTCGAGCACTTCGACGCCGAGGTCGTCCGGGGGGATCAGCACCACCCGGGCACCGGCCGCGCGCAGCTTCGCCACGTACCCCAGCGGAATCAGCGCGGCCGGCTTGTGCCACACCGCCCAACTGGCCGGCTCGACGTAGCAGGTGACCCCGATGACGGGGCGGCCGGCGCTCACAGCGGGGTGACGTAGGCGCCGGAGATGCCGCCGTCGACCACGAACGTGTTGGCGGTCATGAACGACGAGTCGTCACTGGCCAGGAAGGCGACCGCGGCGGCGATCTCGTCGGGCTCGGCGAACCGGCCCATCGGCACGTGCACCAGCCGACGGGCGGCCCGCTCGGGGTCCTTGGCGAACAACTCCTTGAGCAGCGGCGTGTTCACCGGGCCGGGGCACAGCGCGTTGACCCGGATCCCCTGCCGGGCGAACTGCACGCCGAGCTCCCGGGTCATCGCCAGCACGCCGCCCTTGCTCGCGGTGTAGGAGATCTGCGAGGTGGCCGCGCCCATCAGCGCCACGAAGCTGGCGGTGTTGATGACCGAGCCCTTGCCCGGCGGCGAGCATGTGCGGGATGGCGTACTTGCAGCACAGGTACACGCTGGTCAGGTTGACCCGCTGGACCCGCTCCCAGGCCTCCAGACCGGTGTCCAGGATCGAGTCGTCGTCGGGCGGCGAGATGCCGGCGTTGTTGAAGGCGATGTCCAGCCGGCCGTGCCGCGCCACCACACCGTCGAAGAGCGCGCGTACCGCCGCCTCGTCGGTCACGTCCAGGGCCACCGACTCGCCGCCGACCTCCTCGGCGGCGGCCTGCCGGCGTCGGCGTTGACGTCGACCGCGACCACCCCGGCGCCCTCGGCGGCGAACCGGCGCGCGGTGGCCAGCCCGATGCCGCTGCCGGCCCCGGTGATGACGGCCACCCGACCGTCCAGACGAGCAGACACGCACAATCCCCTATCCCGCCCCGTGAGGCGACTGGTGTGAACGGACGACGGGTCAGTCGTCGGTGGCGAAGAAGACGTTCTTGATCTCGGTGAAAGCCAACGGCGCGTCCGGGCCGAGTTCCCGGCCGAGGCCGGACTGCTTCACCCCGCCGAACGGGGTCCAGTAGCGCACCGAGGAGTGCGAGTTGACGCTGAGCGTGCCGCTCTCCACGCCGCGGGCCACCCGGATCGCCCGGCCCACGTCCCGGGTCCAGATCGAGCCGGACAGGCCGTAGTCGGTGTCGTTGGCCTTGGCGATGGCGTCCGCCTCGTCGTCGAACGGCAGCACCGACACCACCGGGCCGAAGATCTCCTCCCGCCAGTGCCGGCTCGGTGCCGTCCCGGGCGAGCAGCACCGTCGGCGGGTACCAGCAGCCGGGGCCGTCCGGCGCGCTGCCCCGGAAGGCGACCTCGGCACCGTCCACATAGGACGCCACCACGTCCCGCTGGGCGGCCGAGATCAGCGGCCCCATCTCGGCGCTCTCCAGTGCCGGGTCCTCGCACCGGAACGCCCGTACCGCCGGCTCCAGCAGCTCCAGGAACTCGTCGTACACGCTGGCCTGCACCAGGATCCGGGACCGCGCGCAGCAGTCCTGGCCGGCGTTGTCGAAGACCCCGGCCGGGGCGGACGCGGCGGCCTTCGGCAGGTCCGCGTCGGCGAAGACGATGTTGGCGCTCTTGCCGCCCAGCTCGAGCGTCACCCGCTTCACCTGCTCCGCGCAGCCCGCCATGATCTGCTTGCCGACCTCGGTGGAGCCGGTGAAGCACACCTTGCGCACCGCCGGATGGGTGACGAACCGCTGCCCCACCACACTGCCCCGGCCGGGCAGCACGGTGAACACGCCCTCCGGCAGGCCGGCCGCAAGCGCCAGCTCGGCCAGCCGCAGCGCGGTCAGCGGGGTCAGCTCGGCCGGCTTCAGCACCACCGTGTTGCCGGCCGCCAGCGCCGGGCCGAAGCCCCAGCCGGCGATCGGCATCGGGAAGTTCCACGGCACGATGATGCCGACCACGCCCAGCGGCTCGTGGAAGGTGACGTCCAGGCCGCCGGCCACCGGGATCTGCCGACCGGACAACCGCTCCGGCGCGCCCGCGTAGTAGTCGAGCACGTCGCGGACGTTGCCGGCCTCCCAGCGGGCGTTGCCGATGGTGTGCCCCGAGTTGCGGACCTCCAGGCCGGCCAGCTCCTCGAGGTGCGCGTCCACGGTGGCCGCGAACCGGCGCAGCAGCCGCGCCCGGTCCCCCGGCGCGACCCGACGCCACGACTCGAACGCCCCCCTGGCACGCTCGATCGCGGCGTCGGTCTCCGCCAGGTCCGGTTCCGGGGACGGTCGCGACGACCTCCCCGGTGGCCGGGTTGACGCACATCCATCGTCGATCAGAGCCTTTCGAAGCCGCGGTACAGCTCCCAGTCGGTGACCGCCGCGTCGAAGGCGGCCAGCTCGACCCGGGCGTAGTTGGCGTAGTGGGCAACGACCTCGTCGCCGAACGCGGCACGGGCGATGGCCGAGTGCTCCCAGAGGTCGAGGGCCTCGCGCAGGGTCGCCGGCACCCGCGGCGCGTCCGCGTCGTCGTAGGCGTTGCCGGTGAACTCCGGCTCCAGCTCCAGCTCGTGCTCGATGCCGTGCAGGGCGCCGGCGACCAGCGCGGCGATCGCCAGGTACGGGTTGACGTCGCCGCCGGGTACCCGGTTCTCCACCCGGGTCGACGCCGGCCCGTGCCCGACCAGGCGCAGCGCGCAGGTGCGGTTGTCCCGGCCCCAGCGGATCGCGGTCGGCGCGAACGAGCCGGCCTGGTACCGCTTGTAGGAGTTGATGTTCGGCGCGTAGAACAGGGTCAGCTCGCGCATGGTGGCCAGGAGGCCGGCCAGCGCATGACCGCCCACAGTGGACAGTCCGTGCCCGTCGGCCATCGCGAAGCCGCCGCCCGGCGCGCTCGGATCGGTGTGCCGCAGGGAGAAGTGGATGTGGCAGGAGTTGCCCTCGCGGGCGTTCGGCTTGGCCATGAAGGTGAGCGCCATGCCCTCCTGGGCGGCGATCTCCTTGGCCCCGTTCTTGTAGATGGCGTGGTTGTCGGCGCAGCGCAGCGCGTCGGCGTAGCGGAAGGCGATCTCGTGCTGGCCGAGGTTGCACTCGCCCTTGGCGCTCTCCGGAGTCAGCCCGGCGCCGGCCATCTCGGTACGGATGCGGCGCAGCAGCGGCTCCACCCGGGCGGTGCCGAGCAGCGAGTAGTCGACGTTGTACTGGTTGGCCGGGGTCAGGTCGCGGTAGCCGCGCGCCCAGGCGTCCTCGTAGGTGTCCCGGTAGAGGATGAACTCCAGCTCGGTGCCGGTGTAGGCGGTCAGCCCGAGGCCGGCCAGCGCGTCGAGCTGGGCGCGCAGGATCTGCCGGGGCGAGGCGGGTACCGGGGTGCCGTCGAAGCCAGGCCAGGTCGGCCAGCACCATCGCGGTCCCCGGCTGCCACGGCACCCGGCGCAGGGTGGCCAGGTCGGGGACCATCGCGAAGTCGCCGTAGCCGCGTGCCCAGGAGGACATCGCGTAGCCGTCGACGGTGTTCATGTCGACGTCCACGGCGAGCAGGTAGTTGCACCCCTCGGTGCCCTGTTCGAGCACCTCGTCGAGGAAGAACGGGGCGTGGAACCGCTTGCCCTGCAGCCGACCCTGCATGTCGGTGATGCCGACGACGACGGTGTCCAGCCGCCCGGAGCCGATCTCGTCGCGTAGTGCGTGCAGTCCGAGCGGGACGTCCATACCGGCTACCTCCGGGGGCGGGTCGAATAAGGTCTACTCCTGATCCATTACTTCGTCAACGGCCGCCGGTGCACCGGATCCCGCCGGCAGACTGCCGGCCGGGCCGATCACCCCAGCAGGCCGCGCAACAGCGCGGCGGTGCCGTCGCAGTGCTCCTCCATCGCCAGTCTCGCCGCTGCCGGGTCGCCGTGCAGGATGGCGTCCACAATCCGGTCGTGCTGAGCGTCGGAGTGGTCCAGATTGCGGCGGATCACCGGGATCGCCGACAGCAGCCGGTCCAGCGTCAACTGCACGTCCGCGATCGCGGCGGCCAGCGACGGGCAGCCACTGGCCGACGCGATCGCCAGGTGCAGCCGGGAATCGTTGACCCGCCGTGACTCGCCGCGCTCGCGGGCCGCCGCCAGCGCCGTCACCAACGCCTTGCGGTCGGCGGCCGACAGCGTCCGGGTGGCCGCCAACGCTGCCGCGCCCGGCTCCAGTACCCGCCGGAAGTCCAGTGCGTCGGGCAGCGCGTCGCCCATCTGCCGGGCCAGCGTCGCCGCGTCCTGGCCACCCCCGACCCCGGCGCCGGCAGCCGGCGCGGTGCGACCCGGCCGTACCGGGGCCGCGGCACTGGCCGCGATCGGGCGTACCACGAAGGTGCCGCCGGTACGGCCGCGCCGCGACTCCAGGTACCCGGCCTCCCGCAGCGCCCGGATCGCCTCGCGCAGCGTCACCCGGGACACCTGGAGCTTCTCGGCCAGGTCGCGCTCGGACGGCAGCCGCTCGCCGACCCCGACCACGCCCAGCCGGATCGCCTGCGCCAGCCGGGACACGGTGATCTCGAAGGCGTTGCCGCCGCGTACCGGCCGCCAGACCGGGCCCAGCACGGTTGTCGCGTCCGCCCGGTCGGTCGGACGTGCTGCCGCTGCTGAGCCGCGCGCCATTCGTACCCCCTGCTTGGTTGTGGGAAGCCGCGGTGCGCGCGGCAGACCGATCGCGCGCGCACCGCGGACATCTTTACCCGCCCTGCTAACACTCAGTCCAGCGCGTCCACCGGCGCATGCGCGGTTTCCACGCCCGGCGGCAGGTCGACGGTGCGGCGCGGCCCGGTGAACCACTTCTTCGCCGACAGCTGCCACCACAGCGCCACCCCGAGGACCATCACGCCCACCGCGATCGGCGCGTAGTTGACCGCCGTCCAGGTGAAGTCGCTGTGCCACGGGATGCCCTGCGGAACCAGCGGCAGCACGAAGTAGACCGAGATGACGGCGATCTCGATGATCGCCACCCAGCACATCCACTTGTACCTACGCCCCAGCGTCCACGGCCCCGGCATGAACGCGTCACCCTTGGCCAGCCGCAGCGCGATCGGGATCAGGAAGGCGAGGTAGAGGCCGATCACCGCGACCGAGACCACCGCGTAGAAGGCCAGCGGCGAACCGTTCTTGGTGTACAGCGCCGGCAGGGTGAGGATCAGACCGGCCACGCAGCCGACGATCACCGCGTAGACCGGGGTGCCGTTGCGGTCCAGCCGGGTCCAGATCCGCCAACCGGGCACCGCGCCGTCCCGGCTGAACGCGTACGTCATCCGGGACATGCTGGTCACGCAGCTCATCCCGCAGAAGAACTGGCCGATGGTGGAGACGATGATGACCGCCTTGAGGAAGAAGCCGCTCAACGCGCCCTGCAGCAGCACGCCCACGAAGCCGTAGCCCTTGGTCACGTCGTCGGGCTGCTGCACCGCGAACAGGAAGGCCAGCAGCAGGATCCAGCCGCCGATGGCCGAGTAGAAGATCGAGCGCCACAGCCCCTTCGCGGCCGCCATCGACGCGCCCTTGGTCTCCTCGGAGACGTGCGCGCAGGCGTCGAAGCCGGTGATCGTGTACTGGGTGAGCAGGCCGCCCAGCGGCAGCACGTAGAGCCAGAAGCCGCCGTGGCTGGTGTTGCCGTTGAAGAAGCCGTTGGCGTTGATCCGCTCACCGAAGACGAACGAGGCGCTCTGGTGGTGGTCCGGCACGAAGATCAGGATGGCCACGATCGCCGCCGCGCCGAAGACGTGCCACCACACCGAGACGTTCTGCAGCAGGTTGATGATCCGCGCGCCGAAGATGTTGATGACGGCGTGCAGCACCAGGATGATCGCGAAGAGCAGGAAGATCTGCTTGAACGTGCCCGCCCAGTCCCCCGGGAAGAGGGTCGACCAGGGACAGGTTGAGGAACGTGGCGCAGCCGTAGTCGACCGAGGCGGTCACCGCGACCAGGCCGATCAGGTTGAACCAGCCGGTGAACCAGCCGTGCACCGGCTTGCCCAGCTTCGCCGCCCACCAGTAGATGCCGCCGGCTGTCGGGTACGCGGAAACCAGCTCCGACATGCAGAACCCGATGATCAGGATGAACACCGAGATGATCGGCCAGCCCCAGGAGATGGCGATCGGGCCGCCGTTCATCCAGGCCTGGCCGAAGGTGGTGAAGCAGCCGGCCAGGATGGAGATGATGGAGAACGAGATGGCGAAGTTGGAGAAGCCGCTCCACCTCCGGTGCAGTTCCTGCTTGTAGCCCAGTTCGGCGAGGCGTTGGGAGTCGGCGTCGAGTTGTGCCGGTGTGGTCATGACATGCCCCTTACATCGTGGGGATTTCAGGGTCCGGGGTGTGCGGTGCGCCCTGCGGCCGCGTCCAGCAGCGCCCCGAAGTCGGGCGCGTCCAGGTCACGGCAGGCCCGGCCCCACTTGGCGGCCGCCTCGGCCCGATAGTCGAAGGTGCTGTCCGGACGCCGCAGCAGGCCGTGGTGCACGACGAACCAGAGCGTCCAGGTGACGTTGGACAGGACCCGTTGCAGCCGGGTACGCGCCAGCAGCGCCCCGGTCAGCTGCGGCCCGAAGTACGCCGCCGCCAGCGCGGCGGTCTGCTCCGGGTCGAGGTCGGCCTCGGCCGCGATGTCACCGAGCTCGAAGGTCGGGTCGTTGTTGCCGGAGAGTTGGTAGTCGACGATCCGCAGCCGGCCGTCGCCACCGGCGATGAAGTTCTCCGCCAACAGGTCGTTGTGGCACGGCACCCGGGGCACCGGGCGCTGCCCCAGTGCGCTGGTGATCGCGGCCACCGCGTCGTCGTGGTCCCGGTAGCCGTCCGGCGGGTCGAGGTCGAAGCGGGTACACAGCCGCAGCAACTGGGCCCGCTTCGCGACGATGTCGAAGTCGTTGCCGAACGCCGGCCCCGCGTGCAGTCGCCGGCAGGCCGCCGCCACCGCCACCAGCCGACCGGGAATGTCCGCCGCCGATAAGGTCTGCCCGGCGATGTATTCCAGCAGCAGCGCCGGCGGGTCGCCGAGCGCGCCGAGTACGTCCGGCCCGACTCCACTGTGGACGGCCGAGCGGGTGTTTGCCAGCTCCCGGACGGTCTCGATGCCCAGCCCGGCGGCGCTGACCGCGGGTTCGAGAATCCGCAGCACGTACCGGGTGGAGCCGGCCCGGACCAGGTAGACGTGGTGGGACAGGCCGCCGGGCAGCGGCTGCCAGGTCACCCGGCGGCCGGCCAGCAGCGGGAACCGGGTCAGCGTCTGCCTGACGTCGACCGGTCGACCCACCGCTGCGACCATCACCTCACCGCTTTCCCGCGGGACCGTGAACTGATCGGTGGCCTGATTGGTTGGCCTGATTGGTTGGCCTGATTGGTTGGCACTGGATTGGTTGGCACCGAGCTGGTGGCAGAAAGTGTGGGGAGCCGGGAGGACGGTCGTCAATTGCCCGATGACCCTCTTTTGGTCAGACCATTGAAGTGGTAGTAATCGAGGAATGCGCGCCTGACCCGCCGGGGCCACCGGCCGCGTCCGGCGGCCACCCCTCGAACCCCCGGAGGTCGGCATGCGCGAGCAGGTCCGCGCGGTGGTCATCGGCGGCGGGGTGGCCGGCGCCAGCATCGCCTACCACCTGGCCCGGCTGGGCTGGACCGACACCCTGCTGATCGAGCAGCACGACCTGGGCGAGGGCACCAGCTGGCACTCGGCCGGCTTCGTCGGCCAGCTGCGCTCCACCGTCAGCCAGACCCGGCTGATCATGTACTCCGCCCAGCTCTACCCGGAGTTGCCCGGCGCACCGGACTCGACCCCGGCTGGCACGGCGTCGGCGGGCTGCGCCTGGCCACCACCCCCGACCGGGTCGCCGAACTGCGCCGGCCAGTCCGGCACCGCCCAGACCTACGGGCTGGACCTGCAGCTGTGCACCCCCGACGAGATCGCCGCCCGGGTACCCGGACTCGACCTCACCGGCGTACTCCTCGGCGGCTGGCTGCCCACCGACGGCTACCTGCGAGCCGGAAGCGCTGGTCCGTGCCCTGGTGGCCGGGGCGACCGGGCTCGGCGTCGAGATCGCCACCCACACCCGCGTCACCGGCGTCACCGTCGAACGCGGCCGGGTCACCGGCGTACGCACCGACCGCCGGCCCGGTCGCGCGCCGAGGTGGTGGTCGACGCGGCCGGCGCGGCGGCCGGCTGGATCGGCCGGCTCGCCGGCGTGGACATCCCGGTGGTGCCGATGCGAGCACCAGTACGCCGTCTCCGCCCCACTGCCCGCCCCGGAACAGCTCGCCGCCACCGTGCGCGACCCCGACCAGCTCCTCTACTTCCGCCCGGACGTCTCCGGTGGCCTGCTCGTCGGCGGGTACCTGCGCGACCCGCAACCGTGCTGGCCCGAGGACGGCCCGCCACTGGCCGCCCCGCGCGCCCTGTTCGCACCCGACGACGAGCGGATGGCGCAGGTCGTGGGCCGCCGCCCGCGCGCGGGTACCGCAGTTGCGCGAGGTCGACATCGCCCGGGTGGTGCACGGACCGGAGGCGTTCACCCCGGACGGCGAGTTCCTGCTCGGCGAGACCGACGTCGCCGGCTTCTTCGTGGCCGCCGGCTTCTGCGTGCACGGCCTGGCCGCCGCCGGCGGAGTGGGCAAGGCGATGGCCGAGTGGATCGTCGAGGGCAGCCCGTCGCTGGATCTGTCCACCATGGACATCCGCCGCTTCGGCGCGCACGCCGGCAGCCGGTCCTGGGCCACCGCCCGGGCCCTGGACGCCTACTCCACGCTACTACGACATCGGCTACCCGCACACCGAGCGCACCGCCGCCCGGCCGCTGCGCCGCTCCCCCACCTGGCCCCGGCTCGCCGAATTCGGCGCGGCGCTCGGCGAGAAGGCCGGCTGGGAGCGGGTCAACTGGTTCGCCACCAACCTCGCCGGCTACGGGACCACGCACGCCCCGCGACCGGCCGGCTGGGCGGGCCGGGTGTGGTCCTCGGCCATCGAGGCCGAGTGCCGGGCGACCAGGGACGCCGCCGGACTGTTCGACCAGTCCTCGTTCGCCAAGTTCTCGGTCCGCGGCCCGGCCGCCGCCCGCTTCCTCAACTGGCTGTGCGCCAGCAACGTCGACCGCGCCCCCGGCACCGTCACCTACACGCCGCTGCTCAACGCCCGCGCCGGCATCGAAGCCGACCTGACCGTGACCCGGCTGGCCGAGGAGCACTTCCAGGTGGTCACCTCCACCGCCAGCGGAGTCCGCGACCTGGCCCGGCTGCGCCGGTACGCGCCGGACGGGGTGACCGTCGAGGACGTCACCGGCGGGTACGGCTGCCTGTGCCTGTGGGGCCCGGCCGCCCGGGACATCCTCGCGCCACTGGCCGACGACCCGCTCGACTTCGGCTTCCTGCGGGCGAAGCGGCTCACCATCGGGCACGTCCCGGTGCTCGCCCAGCGGGTCACCTTCGTCGGCGAGGCCGGCTGGGAGCTGTACCCGCCGGCCGAGTACACCCTGACGCTGTGGGACACGCTGCTGCACGCCGGGCTGCCACTGGGCATGCGGCCGGGCGGGTACCGGGCCATCGAGTCGATGCGGCTGGAGAAGTCGTACCGGGTCTGGGGCGCCGACATCACCCCGGACAGCACTCCCGACGAGGCCGGGCTGGGCTTCGCCGTACGGGCCGGCAAGGACTTCCTGGGCCGGGACGCGCTGCTTGCCGCCCGGGCGCTCGGGCCGCCCCGGCGCCGGCTGCGCTGCCTGCGGCTGGCCGATCCGCAGCAGGTGTGCCTGGGCGGCGAGCCGATCCTGGTGGCCGGCGTGGTGGCCGGCCGGGTCACCTCGGGCGGCGTCGGGTACCGGATCGGCGCGTCCCTCGCCTACGGCTACCTACCGTCCACTGTGGACATCGGCACGCCGGTCGAAGTGGAACTCTTCGGCCGCTCGCAGCCGGCCACCGTCATCGCCGACTCCCCCTACGACCCGTCCCACTCACGGGTCCGCAGCCAGGCCGGTGACGCGGGCCAGACCGGTCAGGCCGGTCAGGCGGGTCAGGCCGGGAACTCGTCCGCCAGCACCGAGTAGAGCAGGCTGTCCCGCCATCCGCCGTTGGTGTGCACGTGGTCGCGGATGCGCCCCTCGTAGGAGAAGCCGAGCCGGCGCAGCACGGCCACCGAGGCGGCGTTGTCCGGGCCGACGGCCGCGCTGATCCGGTGCAGGCCCAGTTCCCGGAAACCGAAGCCGATCAGCGCGCCGGCGGCGTCACCGGCGTACCCGCGCCCCCAGTCCGCGGCCCGTACCGCGTAGCCCAGCTTCGCCGCGCGTACCCCGGAAAGGCCCAGCCGCGCGAAGCCGACCACGCACTGCGACGGGTTCGCGATGATCGCCAGGTAGTACTCGTCGCGGGGCGTCCGGGTCGCGCGCGCGACGATGCCGGCGAGCATGGCCTGCGCGCCGATCCGGTCCCGAACGTCGAAGGAGAGCCAGTCGGTGACCGTGGAGTCACCGACGATGGCGTGCACCGCGTCCAGGTCGGTGGGCTCGAACTCCCGTAGCGTGACGTGCTGACCCACCAGCCGGACCGGGTACAAGCCGGACCCTCCCTCACAGCGGCAGCGCCCGCAGCGAGGTACGGGCGAACATCTCGATCTGGTCGCGCAGGTCACCGGCGGGCATGGTGAGGCCGGACCGGGTCACCGCGACGCCCACCCGCTTGACGGAGTGAATCACACCGTTGATCCGCTGTTCCGGCGGGAGTTCCAGGACCGGGGCGAGCACGTCCGCCGCGCCGTCGACCTGACGTCCGGCCAGCCGGGCGATGGCCAGATTGGCGCGCGAGCCGGCGGCGTCCCCGAAGGCCCAGTCCGGACCGGTCGGGTCGGCGTACGCGGCCACCGACCGTTCGGCGTAGTCGGTGGCGATCGCCGTCGACTCGGGCAGCCAGGCCAACGCGTCGGCGGCGTAGTACAGGGTCCGGCTGCGGTTGAAGGTGCACAGCCCGCCGATCTCGTCGAGATCGTCCGGGACCACCCGGTCCCAGGCGGTGTCAGCGCGTTCGACGGCTGCCTTGGTGTTCTCGGCGTTGCCGAGCGCGGCCCACCCCCGGGCCTCGTTCGCGGCCAGCCAGACGGTGGTGGTGCTGCGCGAGCGGGTGGCGTACTCCACGCCGCTACGCGCATAGCGCACCGACTCCTGCGGCCGGCCGGCCCAGTAGGCGACCATCGACTGCAGTCCGCGCAACCAGCCGCGCAGCCCGTCGTGGCCGGCGTTGTCGGCGCACAGGTACGCGGTCCGGGTCATCGCCATCGCGGCGTGCGGGTCGGCCAGGTCGTGACTGGCCTTGGCGAGCAGCCCACAGGTCACCCCGGCGAGGAAGTACAACTGTTGACTGCGGTCCGGGCGTTGCCGCCGTTCCAGCAGCGCGAACAGGTTCTCCTGCAGTTCGGTGAGATCGGCGAGCAGGTCCCACAACGGCCGCCGGGGGTAGTCGACGCTGAGCCGCTGGACATCATCCCGCAACTGCTCGACCACCTCGGCGGGCGCGTTGTCCTGCCCGGCGAGCGCGGCAAACTGGCGGACCCGCTGAACGACCATGGAAAGCGTATTCCTTTCGTGTACCCCGGGACCGGTCGGTGGCGGGGCGAACCGTGGTCCGGCGGCGCTGGCCGGGGCCGGTGGCGGCCAAGGCTGTAACAGCGCGTCGACCGGCTGGCCGAACATCGCCTGGAGTACCCGCCGGGTGGCCGGCGTGGTGCCGGGGCCGGACCGTTCGCCGCGGGCCAGGCGACCCAGGTGCCGGGGTGTGATGGTGGCGCTCTCCCCCAACCGCCGGGCGAGTGCGACGAACTCGCGGGCGGCCTCCTCGTAGGTGCGGTCCTGCCCGATCAGCAGGTGTTCCAGCACGGTACGAGGCGTTCTGCGGTTCCCCCCGGTCATCTCGGCACCCCTCCCTAAGGGTGCGACTACGCACACCCTCTGCCCACCGGCCACCACGATCAATGGCTGGTCCTCCCGGTGTCCGCGTGCTGTCCCCCTGCGGACCTCGCCTGGTCACACCCCCTGCGCCGAACATGAAGGGGTGCTAGCGCGACGAACGTCATCATGACCGTGAATCCGGCCGAGCCGGCTGACACCGTGTGCGATCTCCTGACCCGATGTGCCCGGCATTCGCCCTGGGCGCCCGATCGCGGTCGCCGCGACAATGCTCCCCGTCGGCACGCTGAGTCGACCTCCGTGCTGTCGGGTGAAGGGGGCGGGCGTGTTTGGGACGACATCCGGCCACGAGGGGTAGCCGGTTTCCCGGACACGCCCGCCACGTACAGCCGCCGGGCGCGGGTCGACCCCGACCACTGGCTGAACCAGCCGGCCCCGGCCGATCTCCCTGGCGGGGACCAGGTCAGTGCCGGGGGTCGGTGGGCGGGACGCCGCGGTAGCTGGTGAGCCGCAGCGCCGGACCGGTCGTCCGGGTCGCGGCGGCAGCCGGCCGGTCGTCGCCTTCCGGGGTACGGGCGGCGCGCGGCCCGGTCGCCTTCGCCGGTACCGGCGGCAGCTCCGGCGGCGGGCTGAGCGAGATCCGCTCGTAGAGCATGCCGGCCTGGTGGGCGAGCGCGCCGAGGAGTACCGGGATGATCGGCAGCAGCCAGTCGGCGACCGCGCCGTGCTGGCTGAGGTTGGCGATCAGCAGGGCGATCAGCGCCCCGCCGACACCCTGCACGGTGCCCCGCCAGGCGGCCCTGGACGCGTGCTGCACGGCGGCCCGACGGGCGGCGCGGGCGCGGCGGGCGGCGCTGTCGTCACCGCGCCCCGGGCCCGGCCGGGCGGCGGCGCCGGTGGGCCCGGCCCGGCCGGCCGAGCCGGTGGGCCCGGCCCGGCCGGCCGAGCCGGCGACCCGGGCGAGTTCCGGGAAGTCGCGCATGCCCCGGAAGTCGCGGCGGCCGAAGTTCACCCCGGCAAGCACTGCGGTGACGCTGCCCCCGGTCGTCACGGCAACCAGCATGGAGCGGCTGAACAGTCCGGCGACGGCGAAGCTGAACAGTCCGGCGAGGACGGCCAGGCCGGCCCGGACCCAGTCGATGCGTTCGCCCGGGTACCAGTAGTAGCGCGTGGTTTCGGTACCCACCGGCTTGGCGATCTGTCCCATCACCACTGATCGTGACGTACCGGGGCGGATCGGGCACGCAGAAACGCGCGACCGCGCCGGAGAGGACCGCGCCGGACAGGTCGGGTCGGGTCAGAACAGGACGGTGGCGAGGGTGCCGACCTGGGCGAAGCCGCAGCGGGCGTAGACCCGGCGGGCCGGCTGGTTGTAGTCGTTGACGTACAGGCTGACCGTGGGCGCCACCCGGGCGAGCGCGTCGTGGACCACTGCCGACATCCCCTGTCGGGCTAGTCCCCGGCCGCGCCACTCGGGGGCCACCCAGACGCCCTGGATCTGCGCGGTGTGCCGGGTCACCACCGCCAACTCGGCCTTGAAAACCACCCGACCGTCAACGAACCGGGCGTAGGCCCGGCGGGAGCGGACCAGGTCGCGGACCCGCTGCCGGTAGGCCCGACCGGAGCCGTCCTGGACCGGGGAGACGCCGACCTCCTCGGTGTACATGGCGATCGCGGCCGGCATCAGCGCGCTCAACTCGTTCTCCCGGACCAGCCGGACGGCAGGATCGACGGGCAGGTCGGGCGGGCGGGCGGTGGCCAGCAGCGGCTGGCACTCGCGGACCTCCCGGGCACTGCCCCAGGCCGGGCGCAACTGCTCCCACAGGTCCAGCACCGGACCGGCGTCACCGACGATCGCCGAACAGCTGCGTTCGTTGAGGCCGACGAGTTCGGCGAAGGCGCTCACCGCGGCCGGGGTGGCGCGCACCGGGATCAGGTTGTGCCCCAACCAGCACAGCGACTCCAGCCCGCCACCGGACCGGGCGCTGTGGTGCCCGAAGACCCGCGCCTGGCTACGCCACCAGGCCAGCCCGAAGGCCTGCACCTGTTCGGCGACCTGGGCGGCGGCGTACGGCTCGGTATCCAGCAACCGCTGGACGGTCCACCGATCCACGTCACCGAGGAGCCGGGCCGGCACTGTCGACAGCACCCCATCAGCCTGCCAGAAACCGCGCCGATCCGCTCCTGCCGCCCCGCCCCGGTTCGCCGCACCGATCCGCTCCTCCTGCCGCCCCGCGCCGCCGCGCCGCAGACGGCCACGCACCGCGCCGGGGCGGATCGGCGGGGTCGGTAGGGTTGCCTGGTGCGGGTAGGGATGCTGGGGCCGTTGCAGGTCAGCGCGGACGGCGCAGAGCCCGTCGGGGTGGCCGGCGCCCGGCTGTGCGCGCTGCTCATCCGGCTCGCGCTGGAGCCCGGCCGGGTGGTCGGCACACCGGTGCTGGCCGACGCGGTCTGGGGCGACGACCCACCGGCCGGCGCGGCCGGGGCGTTGCAGGCGCTGGCTTCCCGGGTACGCCGACTGCTGCCCGACCCGACGCTGCTGGTCTCAACAGCCGGCGGGTACCGGCTGGCAGTCGCCCCCGACGACGTCGACGCGCTGCGCTTCGAACAGCTCGCCACCGCCGGCCGCACCGCCCTGCGCCACGGCGACCTGGCCGGCGCGCAGACCGCGCTGACCGGGGCGCTGGCGCTGTGGCGCGGCCCGGCGCTGGCCGATGTGGCCGACGCCACCTTCGCCGCCGCCCCCGCCGCACGCCTGTCCGAGCTGCGGGTGGCCGCCGCCGAGGACCACGCCGAGGTCGCCCTGCAACGCGGCGTCGACGTGACCGCCGAACTCGACGCCCTGGCACGCGCCGAACCGCTGCGCGAGCGACCGCACAGCCAACTGATGCGGGCACTGCACGCGACCGGCCGGTCCGCCGAGGCGCTCGCCGTCTACGACCGCCTCCGCGACCGGCTCGCCGACGAACTCGGCATCGACCCGTCCGCCGACCTGGCCGCGCTGCACCTGGAGATCCTGCGCGGAGAGACCGGGCCGGTGCACCGCGGCAACCTGCGGACCGGGCTGACCAGCTTCGTCGGTCGCGACGCCGACCTGACCCGGGTGGCCGGGCTGCTCGCCGCCGGCCGACTGGTGACCCTGGTCGGGCCGGGCGGCGCCGGGAAGACCCGGCTGGCCACCGAGGCCGCCCGCGGCTGGGGCGACCGCACCGGGGCGCAGGTGTGGCTGGTCGAACTGGCCCCGGTCCGCCAGGACGACGAGCTGCCCGGCGCGGTGGCCGAGGCGCTGCACGTACGGGAGGCGCACCTGCTGGAGGCCGGTACCCGGCGCAGCGTCACCGACCGGCTGCTCGCCGCCCTGGCGCAGCGGCACACCCTGCTGGTGCTGGACAACTGCGAGCACCTGGTGGCGGCCAGCGCCCAGCTCGCGGACACCCTGCTCGGCGGCTGCCCGCAGCTGGTGATCCTGGCCACCAGCCGGGAACCGTTGGCCATCACCGGCGAGGTGCTGTGCCCGGTCGGCCCGCTGCCGGTACCAGCGCCGGGCGCTGCGCCGGAAGCCGCACTGGAGGTGCCGTCGGTACGGCTGCTCGCCGACCGGGCCGTCGCCGCCCGCCCCGGCTTCGCCGTCAACCCCTCCACTGTGGACGCGGTCGGCCAGATCTGCCGTCGCCTGGACGGGTTGCCGCTCGCCATCGAGCTGGCCGCCGCCCGGCTGCGTACCCTCCCGGTCGAGGCGGTGGCCGCCCGGCTGGACGACCGGTTCCGACTGCTCACCGGCGGCAGCCGCACTGCGCTGCCCCGGCACCAGACGCTGCAGGCGGTGGTGGAGTGGAGCTGGGACCTGCTGGACGCGGCCGAACGGGCGGTGGCCCGCAGCTTCTCGGTGTTCCTGGACGGCGCGACGCTGGCCGCCGCCACCGAGGTGTGCGGCCCGGACGCCTGGGAGCTGCTGCCGTCGCTGGTGGACAAGTCGCTGGTGGTGCTCGGTGACGACGGCCGGTACCGGATGCTGGAGACGATCCGGGCGTACGCCGGGGAGCGGCTGGCCGAGGCGGGTGAGGCGGAGCGGGTACGGGACGCGCACGCCGCGTACTTCACCGAGCTGGCCGAGGTGGCCGAGCCGTGGCTGCGTACCGGCAGGCAGTTGGAGTGGCTGGCGCTGCTCAACGCCGAGCGGGACAACCTGTCCGGGGCGCTGCGCTGGGCACTCGACACTGGTGACGCCGCCATCGCGGTACGCCTGGTGGCGGCCCTGGGCTGGTACTGGACGCTGCGCAGCCAGCACGCGGACGCGGCGGCCTGGGCGCGGGAGGCGCTCGCCGTGCCCGGTGAGGTACCCGCCGAGGCGGCCAGCGTCGCCGGCTTCTTCGCGGCCATCAACATGATGGCCACCGGCGACCTGGACGCCAGCACCAGGATGCTCGAGTTGGCCCGGGACACCCCGTCCACGCATCCGGTCGCCGCACTGGCCGGGATGCTGGCCGCGGCGGCGGCCGGCGACGACGACGCGGCCATGGCCACCGTGCCCGAGGTGCTGGCCAGCGCCGATCCGTGGGTACGCGCGCTGGGCCAGACCATGCACGGCCGGCTGCTGGTCAACGCCGGTGACCTGGCCGGCGGTACCGCCGACATCGAGCTGGGCGAGCGGCTGTTCCGGGAGATGGGCGAGCGTTGGGGCCGGGCGGTGGCGATCGGCTCGCTGGCCGAGGTTCGTCAGCTCGCCGGTGACGACGCCGGGGCGATCGCGGCGATGCAGGAGTCGCTGGCCCTCTCGATCGAGCTGGACGTGCAGGACGACTCGCTGCTGACGCTGTTCCAGTTGGCGGTCCAGCGGGCACACGGCGGGGACCTCGCCGGCGCCCGCGCGGACCTGGCCCGGGCCGAGCGGTACGCCGACCGGACCGGCGAGGCCAGCCACCGGTTCGTGTTGCGCTTCGGCGCGGCGGAGATCGACCGGATGGCCGGTGACCTGGCTGCCGCCCGGGCCGGTTTCGCGCGGTCGCTGGCGGAGTTCGACCAGGCCCCCGGGCTGCCGACGGAGGCGCGGGTCGGGGTGCTGACCGGGCTGGCATTCACCGATGCCGCCCTGGGCGACCTGACCGGTAGCCGGCGCTGGGTGGGCGAGTTGGTGGAGCTGGCGGAGAAGCGGCAGAACCGGCCAACGCTGGCATTGGCCGCCTGTGCCGCGGCGGGGTTGCGGTTGGCTCAGGGCCGGCCCGCCGACGCCGCCCGGCTGCTGGGTCTGGCCGACGCCATCCGTGGCATCGCCGATCTGGGCAGCCCGGACGTGAGGCGGATCGACGCCGCCGCGCGGGCTGCGCTCGGCGAGGCGGCGCACCGGGCCGCCCGGGCAGTGCCCGACCTGCCCTGGCGTGCCGCCGTCGAGGAGTTGCTCGCCGATCTGGCCGACGACTGATCCTCGGGCGACTGACCCCCGGTGAGGCACTGTGCCCACCGGGGATCGGGTCGACCGGAGGATCAGGACCACCGGGGATCAGGACCGACCGGCTCAGGAGTGCCGGCGGTACATCCGCACGGCCAGCGGCGCGAACACCGCGATCAGGCCGAGGCTCCAGGCCAGCGTCTTCCACAGCGGGCTCCACACCGGCCCTTCGTCGATCAGCAGGGCCCGGGTCACGTTCACCACCGAGGTCACCGGGTTGATCTTCACCCAGGCCTGCAACCAGCCGGGCATGGTGCCCGGCATGGCGAAGACGTTGCTGCCGAAGGTGAGCGGGAAGAAGATGATGAAACCGTAGCCCTGCACCTGCTGGGGGGTCTTGACCATCAGGCCGAGCAGCGCGGGTACCCAGCTCAGCGCGAACGCGAAGAACATGATGACGGCGCAGGCGGCCACCGTGGACAGCACGTCGGTCTGGATCCGGAAGCCGAGGATCGCGGAGAAGCCGAGCACCATGCCGATGGAGATCACGTAGCGCACAACGTCGCCGACGATCAGGCCGGTCAACGGAGCGGACCGGGCGATCGGCAGGCTCTTGAACCGGTCGAAGATGCCCTTGGTGAGGTCGTTGTTGAGGTTGATGCCGGTGCCCTGGCTGGCGAACATCACCGTCTGCACCAGGATGCCGGGGACCAGGAACTGCAGGTACTGGTGCCGGTCACCGCCGGCGATCGCGCCGCCGAAGACGAAGTAGAACAGGCAGACGAAGATGATCGGCTGCAGCGTCAGGTCGAGCAGCTGCTCCGGGGAGTGCTTGATCTTGATGAGGCTGCGCCAGGCGAGGGTGCCGGTGTGCCGCAGCGCCCGGACCGGACTGATCCGACGGGTCGGGGCCGGCATCGGCGCGGGGTGGGTCAGCACTGCCATGACTACTTCTCCTCAGCGGCGTGGCCGGTCAGCGCCAGGAACACTTCATCCAGGCTGGCCAGGCGCAGGGCCAGCTCGGTCACGGTGATCTCCTGCTGTTGCAGGGCCTGCACCACCTGGGTCAGCGCGTCGGCCCGGTTCTCCACCGAGACCGAGAGCAGGCCGGGATCCTCGGGTTGGGCGGCGGGGGCCGCGCCGACCGCCTTCTCCACCAGGTCGGCGACCCGGGGCAGGTCGGCGGGGTCGGCCGGGCGGACGTCCAGGGTCTGCCCGCCAACCTTGGCCTTCAGCTCGGCGGACGTGCCGGTGGCGATCATCCGGCCGTGGTCGACCACGGCGATCTCCGAGGCGAGCCGGTCGGCCTCGTCCAGGTACTGCGTGGTGAGCAGCACGGTCGCCCCGTCGTCGACGAGTTCGCGGACCATCGCCCAGACGTCGCCGCGGCTGCGCGGGTCGAGTCCGGTGGTCGGCTCGTCCAGGAACAGGAACTGCGGCCGGCCGATCAGGCTGGCGGCCAGGTCGAGCCGGCGGCGCATGCCCCCGGAGTAGGTCTTGGCTGCCCGCTTCGCCGCGTCGGCGAGGTCGAAGCGCTCCAGCAGCTCGGCCGCCCGGGCCTTGGCGTCGCGCCGGGACAGCTCCAGCAGCCGCCCGATGAGCAGCAGGTTCTCGAACCCGGTCAGCTCTTCGTCGACGGCCGCGTACTGGCCGGTCAGCCCGATCAGGGCGCGTACCTGGTCAGCCTGGCGGACCACGTCGTACCCGCCGACCTGGGCGTGGCCGCCGTCGAGCCGCAGCAGCGTGGTCAGCATCCGCACGATGGTCGTCTTGCCGGCGCCGTTCGGGCCGAGCAGCCCGAGCACGGTGCCCGGCCGCACGGTCAGGTCGACGCCGTCCACCGCCGTCTTCCCGCCGAAGCGCTTGACCAGGCCCTCGGCCTGGATCGCGTCAGTCATCTCTCCCCCTTGTGTCGTCTCCAGCATGGGCCGTCGTGCTGATACCGCCCTGATACGGCGGTGACGTCGGCCCGACAGCCCCTGTGGCCGGCCGGTCAGCGGGGGACCGGGTCGGATTCGGATCGGGCTGACCCTTGTCGCCGATAGCTTAGCGATATATCGTCGACGTATCAACGACAGATCTGAGGAGGAGTCATGCGAGACTTCCACAACCACGAAGCCCGCGCCCGCGGCGCCTTCGGCAACCGGCGTGGCCAGTCCCCGTTCGGCCCGGGCAGCCCCTTCGGACAGGGCGGCCCGTTCGGGCCCGGCGGGCCGTTCGGCCACGGTCGGGACCGACACGGCCACGGCCCGGGTGGGCGCGGCGGCCGCAGCCGGGAGCGCCGCGGCAACGTCCGCGCCGCGATCCTGGCGCTGCTCACCGAGCGCCCCATGCACGGCTACGAGATGATCAAGGAACTGGACGCCCGCACCGGCGGCGTCTGGCGGCCGAGCCCCGGCTCGATCTACCCGACCCTGCAACTGCTCGAGGACGAGGGCCTGATCACCAGCGAGGAGACCGGCGGACGCCGCCGTTTCACCCTCACCGACGCCGGCCAGACCGAGGCCGGCGCCGCCGCCGAGGACGCGCCGTGGAACGAGTTCAGCGCGGACACGGTCAGCAACGGCCAGGACACCCGCGAGGCGATCTTCGGCATCATGAACGCGCTGCGGCAGATCGGTTTCTCCGGCAACCGGGAGCAGTGGCAGCGGGCCGTCGAGATCCTCAACGAGACCAAGCGCAAGCTGTACGCGCTGCTCGCCGAGGACTGAACCACCAGCGGGTACGACCCCGGGCGCCGACACGGTGCCCGGGGTCGTGTCGTGCCCGTCGACGGTGTGCCGGGGCCGGGGCCGCCCGGATAGGGTGGCTGCCGTGCAGGCGACCCCCCGGGCTGACGATTCCACGCCACCGGACGAGATCGTGACCCCCGACACCCCGGTGGTCGCACCGCCCGTCCGCATCCCCACCCAGGTGACCCGAGCCACCAGTGACGAGCCGGTCGCCGGTACCCCGAAAATCTCCGGCCGGCGGGCCGACCTGCTGGCCCTGGCCGGCTACCTGGCGTTGTCCGGCTGGGTCTTCGCGAACCTGCTCACCTCGGTCGGCGGGCACTACCTACGCGACTCCAACTCCGACCAGCGCCAGTTCGAGTACTACTTCACCCACGTCGCGAAGGCCCTGACGCACGGGCACAACCCGTTCTTCATCGGCACCGAGAACGCCCCGGTCGGCGTCAACGGCATGGGCAACACCATCGTCTTCGCCCTCAGCGCCCCGTTCACCCCGATCACCTGGCTGTTCGGCGCGAAGGTCAGCTTCGCGCTGGCGATCACGCTCGGCATGGCGGCCACCGGCTGGTGCTGGTACTGGCTGTTCTCCCGCCGACACGGCGGCCCCGCCCCGATCGTGGCCTCCCGGCTGGCGGCGGCCATCGGCGGCGGCCTGGTCGCCTTCAGCCCGACCATGGTCTCGCACGCCAACGGGCACATGAACATGGTCGTGCACTACGCCGTACCGCTGATCCTCGGTCTGGTGCTGCGGCTGCGCGAACCCGACCACCGGCTGCGCCGCGGCGTCGCCCTCGGCTTCTTCGCCACCGTGCAGGTGCTCACCGGCGCGGAACTCCTGCTGATCGCCGCGCTCGGCTTCGGCGTCTTCCTGGTGGCCTACTGCGTGCAACGCCGGCTGGAGCTGAGCCTGCAGTGGCGCAACGTTGCTGCCGGGCTAGCCATCGCGCTGGCCGTCGCGCTACCGCTGCTGGCGTACCCGTTGTGGTACCAGTTCGCCGGGCCACAGCACTACGCGGGGCTGCCGTTCACCCGGTTCCTCTACGCCGACCCGATGTCCTACCTGAGCTTCGCTACCCGGTCGCTGGCCGGCAACCCCGGCTCGCCCGGTGACTACGCCTTCGGCAACCTCACCGAGGAGAACGGCTTCTACGGCTGGCCGCTGGCCCTGCTGGCGCTCGGCCTGGCGGGGTGGCTGCGGTACCGGGCCGCCGTCCGGGCGGCGATCGTCACCGGTGCGATCTTCGTGCTGTGCTCCTTCGGCAACCAGATCTACGTGCACGGCCACCGCACCCCGTTCCCCAGCCCGTGGCGCGCGCTGGCGAAGCTGCCGCTGCTGGAGAACATCATCCCGGCCCGGCTGGCCTACGTGACCCTGCCGCTGGTGGCGCTGCTGGTGGCGCTGGGCACCGACGAGGCGCTGGCGCTGGCGCCGAAGGCGCGCACCGTCGGGGTGCCACTGCGGGCGCTGTGGCTCGGCCTGCTCGCCGTCGCCCTGGTGCCGATCCTGCCAACCCCGCTGCCGGCCTCGAACCGCCCGGCGGTACCCGCGTTCTTCACCAACGGCGCCTGGCACAGCTACGTCAGCGACGGCGGCACCGTGGTCCCGGTCCCGATCACCCGCTCGCCGTACGACACCAACGCCTTCGACTGGCAGGTCGCCGCCGACCTGAAGTTCACCATCGCCGGCGGCTACTTCGTCGGCCCGTGGACGGCCGACCGGTACGGCCCCGACGGGCACGGCTGGTTCGACGCCCAGCCCCGCCCCACCGACCTGCTGCTGCAGAAGGTGGTCAAGACCGGGGTCGTGCCGTTCCTCACCGCCGTCGACCGGGCCAACGCCCAGGCCGACCTGCGCTACTGGCAGGCCCAGGCCATCGTCCTCGACCCGAAGACCACCGGGCACCCCACCGAACTCCGTTCCGCCCTCGACCAGCTCACCGGCGTCACCGGCGTGTTCGTGGCCGGCGTCTGGGTCTGGGAGGTCCGGGACCTGGTCGGCTGACGCCGGTTCAGTCGACGCTCCGCCAGATCCGGTCCGGGCTGCTCGCCGCTGCCCGGAGGCCGATGCTACTGGGGTTCGTCAATGGAGCTGGAAGTGGCAAGATCACGATTTAGTGCACCGAGATGCCCTGTGGGGGCAGGTTTGCGGATCTAATCGCGATCTTCCCGCCAACCCCCGAACCTGAACCGGCCATCGACGCCGGCCGTCAGCGGCAGCACGTCCACCACCGCGCTGACCGGCAACGGTCCGTAGATGTGCGGGAACACCTGGTCGGTGCCGGGGGCCGGCTCGTACACGACCTCGGCCCCCAGCCTGGCGCAGTCGATCACGAGCAGCACCAGGCTTTCCTCGCCGGCGTAGACGGCGTTGGCCACCAGGTCCACCTGGGCCGCCGTACTCGCGTGAATGAATCCCTGCTGCGCCAACGTCGCGCCCCGGGTCGACACCCGGTACTCGCCGTCGGCCTGCGCCCGCGCCCAGTCGGCCGGGTAGGCAATGTGGTAGATCGTCTCCATCGTGCCGTCCTCTTTACGCACCGGTCACCAGGGCGCGGTATGCGTCGGTGAGCGGTCGGGCCTGGCCGGCGTCGGCGGCGGCAACACCCCGGACGATCTCGGCCACCCGCCAGTGGTTCGACGGCACGATCCGTCCCGAGCCGATGGCTTCGAGGGCCACCGTAGCGGACTCGTCCGGCTTGCCGGCCGAGAGCAGGGCCAGGCCGAGGTCGAGTTTGGCGGCCACCACTCGACGTGGTCGGCGTACCCCGTCGGCGGCGCTCTCCAACTCCCGTACCACATCCCGGGCGCATCCCTCGGCCGCCGGGTCACCCACCCAGGCCAGCGTGGTGGCCGTGTACGACGCCGCCTTCGCCGGGTCGTACCGATAGTGGTGCTCGGGCCGGGCCGGCCGTTCCAGCCCCGATACCAGTCGGTGCAGCCGTTCCAGTACGGCCACGGTGCCCGGCCGGTCTCCCATCCGGGCCAGCGCCCGGCCTTCCTGGGCGGTCGCCTGGATGCGTGCGGAGCCGCCGGCCGGGGCCAACTCCTGTGCCCGCCTGGACACGGCGGCGGCCTGTCGGAAGTCGCCGTCGGTGAGTACCCGCCAGGCCCACGTCTCCAGGCACCAGGCCCGCAACTCGGCGTGGCCGGCATGCGCCGCGAGCTGCCCGGCAGTGGCCAATCTGGTGCGCGCCGCCGTGTCCTGGCCCAGGTCGACGTGCAGGGTCGCGCCGAGCAGCGACAGCCAACCCCCGGCAACGAGCAGCCGGCGCTGCTGCACCAACGTCTTGCGGGCCGGTACCAACCCGGTCAGGTGGTCCAGGTGCTGACGGACCGTCGGGAGCAGCTCAGCCGGTGGGGTGATGGCATAGGCAATCGCGTACCGATCAGCAGCCTCCTCCAGCAACCGCAACGTCTCCCCACTCACGTCGCTGGCCGCCACCCGGTTCGCCAACTCAACGGCATCGGAGTACCCGTCATCGCTCACCACCCGGTCGCCTTCGGCGGCGGCCCCGGCCAACAGGTCGGCAAGCTCGTCAATGCTGATCTGGAGGGCACGAGCCAGTCTCGGCCGACTCCACGGCTGCGGTTGGGTATCGCCCCGCTCCCAGCGGACCACGGTCGACCGGTCGACCCCGAGGACTTCGGCCAACCGTTCCTGGCTGAGACCGACCGCAGCGCGACGGTGGGCCAAACGACTGCGTCTACGGTTCACGATCGCTCCCGACATCGGCGGGCTGCCTTCGCCATTGCACACGGTGCGACAGGACCACCGCAACGGCCACGCCACAATTCTGCGCCACTTCGGGCATGTTGATCATTGTTCATTACCGATTGGGTGGATGTATGGGCCGCAACGGTCCTTCGAACCTTGGTCGGCGATCTACCAACGGAAGGAGCCGAGCGGTGACCTGGATTGCGCTCACCTCGGCCGGCGGAGTGGTCGGGTTCGTCGCGGGGTTCACGTTGTTGCGCGTCAAGACCCGGTGGTGCGAGTGGTGTGGCGACACGCTGACCTGCCCCACCTGCCGATCGGGAGACCAGCGCCGGTGAGCTCTACGCACGATTCCTGGGCTGGATACGGATCGGCCCCCGATCGCCAGGACCGGGGGCCGCCGGGAGAGCGGTGGCGCCGCCTAGTGCACGGTGACGGTCGGGCCGGGCATCAGGTCGCGCATCTCCTCGGGGAGGTCGACGCCCATCTGGTCGGCGAGCCGCAGCGCCTCCTCGACCAGGGTCTCCACGATCTGTGACTCCGGCACGGTCTTGATGACCTCGCCCTTGACGAAGATCTGGCCCTTGCCGTTGCCGGAGGCCACTCCGAGATCCGCCTCGCGGGCCTCTCCCGGACCGTTGACGACGCAGCCCATCACGGCCACCCGCAGCGGAGCCGGGAACCCCTCCAGGGCGGCGGTGACCTGCTCGGCCAGGGTGTAGACGTCGACCTGGGCGCGACCGCAGGACGGGCAGGAGACGATCTCCAGGCCACGGTCCTTGAGGTTCAACGACTCCAGGATCTGGTTGCCGACCTTGACCTCCTCGACGGGAGGTGCGGAGAGCGACACCCGGATGGTGTCCCCGATCCCCTCGGCCAGCAGCGCGCCGAAGGCGACGGCCGACTTGATGGTGCCCTGGAACGTCGGCCCGGCCTCCGTCACACCCAGGTGCAGCGGGTAGTCACAGCGCTGGGCGAGCAGCCGGTACGCCTTGATCATGACAACCGGATCGTTGTGCTTCACCGAGATCTTGATGTCCCGGAATCCGTGCTCCTCGAACAGCGAACACTCCCACAGCGCCGACTCGACCAGCGCCTCCGGCGTCGCCTTGCCGTACTTGGCCAGCAGCCGGGGATCCAGCGAACCGGCGTTCACCCCGATCCGGATCGGCGTGCCGGCGGCCTGCGCGGCCTTGGCGATCTCGCCGACCTTGTCGTCGAACTTCCTGATGTTGCCCGGATTCACCCGCACCGCCGCGCACCCGGCGTCGATCGCCGCGAACACGTACTTCGGCTGGAAGTGGATGTCCGCGATCACCGGGATCTGCGACTTCTTCGCGATCATCGGCAGCGCGTCGGCGTCGTCCTGGGACGGCACCGCCACCCGCACGATCTGGCAGCCCGATGCGGTCAACTCGGCGATCTGCTGCAACGTGGCATTGACGTCGGAGGTCAACGTCGTGGTCATCGACTGCACGGAAACCGGCGCGCCGCCACCCACCGGCACCGAACCCACCATGATCTGGCGGGACTTCCGGCGTGGGGCAAGCGGTTGCTCGGGCACGGTCGGCAGACCGAGGTTCACAGCGGTCACAGCAGCGGCTCTCACTTGTAGAGGGTGACGGGATTGACGATGTCGGCGCCCAGCGTCAGCAGCGTGAACGCCCCGAAGATCAGGATCACGGCGTACGTGATCGGCATCAGCTTCGCGTAGTTGACCCGGCCCGGGTCACGGCGACCGAACCGGATGGCCAGCCACGAACGCAGCCGCTCGAACCAGGCGATGGCGATGTGCCCGCCATCCAACGGCAGCAGCGGCAGCAGGTTGAACACGCCGATGAAGAAGTTCAGGCTGGCCGCCAGCAGCAGGAAGAACGCCCACTGGCCGTGCTCGGCGGTCTCGCCGCCCAGCCGGCTGGCGCCGACCACGCTGATCGGCCCGTTCGGGTCGCGCTTGCCGCCGTTGAGGGAGTGCCACAGGTTCGGGATGCGCTGCGGGAACGCCTTCAGCGCCGACCCCACCCCGGCGAACGTCTGTCCGGTGAACTTGCCAGCCTGGCCGAGGCCGTCGATCGGCCCGTAGGTCACGGTCTCCGGCACGCCGGGCGGTACCGCCCCGCCGACGCCGATGGCGGAGACGGTCTGCTGCGGCTTGCCGGTGATCGGAGCGCCGTCGGCGTCGATCTGCTGACGCTTCACCGCCACCAGGTTGACGGTGGTGGTGGCGCTCACGCCGGCCCGCTCGTAGGTGATCTGGTGCGCCCCGGCGGGTGCCGAGCGGATCAGCGTGACCAGCTGGCCGTAGCTGGTCACGGCGGTGCCGTCGAAGGACGTGATCTTGTCACCGGTCTGGATGCCGGCCGCCTTCGCGGCACCGCGCGGATCGGCGTCGGTACACGCCTGCTGCAGGTCGCTGGCGGGGATGCAGTCGGCCACCGCCACGTACGCGGGCAGCGACTGGTAGTCGCTGAGCTTCGGGTTCGGAATGCCGACGAAGCCCAGCACGATCCAGAGCAGCACGAAGCCGAGGATGAAGTGGGTGATCGAGCCGGCGGACATCACGATCGTGCGCTTCCACACCGGGTAGCGCCACATCGCGCGCTTCTCGTCACCCGGCTCCACGTCGTCGTCCTGCGGCGTCATCCCGACGATCTTCACGAAGCCGCCGAGCGGGATGGCCTTGAGGCCGTACTCGGTCTCGCCACGCTTGAAGGAGAACAGCGTCGGGCCGAAGCCGGCGAAGTAGCGGGAGACCTTCATCCCGAACGCCTTCGCCGACAGCATGTGACCTGCCTCATGCAGGCACACCGAGACGAAGATGATCAGGGCGAAGAGCACCACACCTGTGAGGTACGCCATCAGTTCCCTTCCGTGGCTGCCGCGATCAGCTCGCGGGCGCGTACCCGGGCCCAGTCCTCGGCCGCGAGTACCTCCTCGACGGTACCTGGTTCGGCGAAGTCCGGTGCTGCCCCCAGTACCGCTCCGAGCGTGTCCACGATCGCCAGGAACGGCAGCCGGCCAGCGACGAAGGCGGCCACGCACTCCTCGTTCGCGGCGTTGAAAATCGCCGGCCGGCAGCACCCGGCCCGACCGGCCGCCTTGGCCAGCTCGACGGCCGGGAACGCCTCGTCGTCCAGTGGCCGCAGCTCCCAGCTGTGCGCTGTCGTCCAGTCGACAGCGGCGGACGCCTGCGGTACCCGGTCCGGCCAGCCCAGCGCCAGCGCGATCGGCAGCCGCATGTCCGGCGGGCTGCACTGGGCGATGGTCGACCCGTCGGTGAACTCGACGAGCGAGTGGATCACGGACTGCGGGTGCACCATCACCGAAATGTCGTCGTAGGGCACTCCGTACAGCTCGTGTGCCTCGATCACCTCCAGCCCCTTGTTCACCAGGGTGGCCGAGTTGATCGTGACGACCGGGCCCATGTCCCAGGTGGGGTGGGCGAGCGCCTGCGCCGGGGTCACCCCGGCCAGCTCGGCCCGGGTACGCCCACGGAACGCGCCGCCGCTGGCGGTCAGCACCAGCCTGCGTACCTCCGACCGGCTACCCGCGCGCAGCGCCTGGGCCAGCGCCGAGTGCTCCGAGTCGACCGGCACCAACTGCCCCGGCTTCGCCACCGCTCGTACCAGCGGACCGCCCGCGACCAGGGACTCCTTGTTCGCCAGCGCGAGGATCCGACCGGCCTTCAGCGCCGCCAACGTGGGCGCCAGCCCGAGCGAGCCGACCACGCCGTTGAGCACGACGTCACACGGGTACCCGGCGAGCTCGGTCATCGCCTGCGGTCCCGGCGAGGATCTTCGGGATCCGGAACCCGCCGGTGGCGTACCCCCGGGCCTGGGCGTGGGCGTAGAAGGCCAGCTGCAGGTCCTGGGCGACGCTGGCCCGGGCCACCCCGACCACCTCGACGCCCAGCTCCAGCGCCTGCGCGGCGAGCAGCCCGACGTCGTTACCGCCCGCACCGATGCCGACCACCCGGAACCTGTCCGGGTTGCGCCGCACGATGTCGATCGCCTGCGTACCGATGGACCCGGTCGAACCGAGCAGGACGATGTCCCGGGGCGCACTCACGCCCCTATTCTCACCCGTCACACCCCGGATCACCGCAGCCGACCCCACGGCACGCACCGAATCCGCACCTGGGCGGGCGGGCTACTCGATTCCAGCGGCCATCGGACCGGCGGTCGCACCCGGACCGCCACCGGACGGAACACGCAGGCCACCGGCTGTTTCCACGATCGGGTCGGCCGGGGATGCCGGCCCGGTCGCGGCGTCGACGGGCGCCGTCAGGTGCCGGACCTCGCGCAGCGCCCGGACCACCGAGAACAGCAGCACCGCCAGGATGAGCTCGCGCACAACGTCGAGAAAGATCGCCCGCTGGAGGATCTGGGCCACGTCCCGTCGGGTATTGGCAAACCCCCCGAGGCCGCTGAACGCGGCGTTGGCGGCCAGGTTGAGCGCCACCGTCACCAACAGAAACGCCCGCCACCCCTTGAACGTCCAGTGCCCGGTGACATCCACGGCCGCGTCACCGAACCGGGTCAGCATCCGGCGGGTGGTGACGAACCAGGCGATGCTGCCGACGAAGTAGACCAGGCCGAGACCGCTGAGGAGCCAGTCGAGAACCTCCAACTCCCGGGCGAGATCCAGCAGCCGGCCCCGGTCGGCCACAGTCACGCTGGTACCGATCAGGTGCCAGGCACGGATCACCGTCACCAACTCGGCCAACCACACCGCCATCGTCACGGCCACCGCGACGGCCAGCGCCCAGCTGGCCACCCGCCAGACCCGCAGCCGACCGGTCGGCAGGTCGAGCGGGACCCGGGGGGCCGGTGCGTACGGGCACTCGTGTGGCCGAGCACCGACCGGAGCACCACAGACCGGGCAGTTCATCTGGCCTCCTGGACACGCGGGGCCAGGTCCCGACGGAGTTGGCCGAAGCACACGGTAGGGCCACCCAAGATGATCCACAATGCCCTCCGCGGCTGCGCCCGGCGCGGTCCGGGTGGGTGTCGGGGGCGGGCGCTGTCGGACCGGATTCGCAAGCGTAAGGGCATGCGCCTGGCGACCTGGACCGGTGGAACGGCGTCACGCTGCTCCCCGGGTCGGCCTGGACGAAGTGACGCTGAGCTTCCCCGGGCGCCCCGGCTGTATCAGGCCGGGGGCTCGCCGCCCGGCGGGAGCGGGGTGGCCGGCGCCGCCGTGTTCACCAGTTTCCGGACCCGCGCCACCAGCGTGATCAGCACCACCAGCAGGATTGCGATGGTCACGAAATGCACGGCGCCGACGATCAGCAGGCGCTGCTCCGCATCGGCCAACTGCCCGTACACCTCCTCAGCGGTTCCGACCGTGTTGATCCGGGCGGAGTGCACCACCAGGGAGAGCACCAGGCCGACCAGTACCGAGATCCGCCACGCCAGATAGGTCCAGTGCCGGGTCAGCACGGTCACCTGGTGCCCGGCGCGGACCACCCACCGTCGTGCCGCCACGGACCAGATCACGTACCCGATGAGCGCCGGAAGGGCGACCACCGTCATGAGCCCGACCAGGCTGTCCACCCGGTCGGCCAGGTCGACCAGCCTGCTGGCGCCGTCCCGGCTGAACGCGGTGGCCAGCTGTTCCGCCAGCGACCGGGCCCGCACCACGTTGACCAGCTCGACCGTGCGGATGGCGAGTACTGCCAGAAACGCTGCCGCCAGCGCGTAACCGGCGACGGTCCAGATCTGCAGACTGGCGTGGGTCGGCGGGGGGCCGACGCGTACCTGCCGGGGGGCACGGGGTGCCGGCCGGTCGGGGCAGTCGTGCGGGTTGCCGGGTCCGTCCGGGGCGCCACAGAACTTGCAGAACATCCAGGTTCCTCCGTTGTCGGGCACTCCAGGGTGGAGGGGATGCACAGGTTAGGGCACCGGAAGGATCTTCAACAAGACCCGCCGACGACGCCCGGAACGGTCGGTCCCGACCACCGCCGCGGAGCGACAAGTCCCGTCGATGTCCGACCGGGGCACTAGCGTGGAGGCATGCGCCTGGCGACCTGGAACGTGAACTCGGTGACCGCGCGGCTGCCCCGGCTGCTGGACTGGCTGACCACCGCCAAACCCGACGTGCTCTGCCTGCAGGAGACCAAGACCCCGACCTTCCCGGTCGCCGAGGTGGAGGCGCTGGGCTACCAGGTGGCCGCGCACGGACTCGACCGGTGGAACGGCGTCGCCCTGCTCTCCCGGGTCGGCCTGGACGAGGTGACCCGCAGCTTCCCGGGTGCCCCCGGCTACCCCGAGGTGGCCGCCACACCGGAGCCTCGGGCGATCGGCGCCACCTGCGGCGGGATGCGGATCTGGTCGGTGTACGTGCCCAACGGGCGCACCCCCGACTCCGATCACTACACGTACAAGCTGGCCTGGTTGGCGGCGCTGCGCACGGCGCTCGGGCCGGAGCTGGCCGCGCACCCGCAGTTGGCGGTCTGTGGCGACTTCAACGTCGCGCCGACCGACGCCGACGTGTGGGATCCGGCCGCGTTCGTCGGCGCCACCCACGTCACCGAGCCGGAACGCGCCGCCCTCACCGAACTGCTCGGGCTCGGCCTGACCGACGTGTTGCCACGCTCGCTCAAGGGCCCCAACCCGTTCACCTACCACGACTACCGGGGCGGCTACTTCCACAAGGACATGGGCATGCGCATCGACCTGGTCTACGCGAGCGCGGCGCTGGCCGACCGGGTGGCCGACGCCTGGATCGACCGGGAGGCCCGCAAGGGCAAGGGCCCGTCCGATCACGCGCCCGTCGTGGTCGACCTGAACGACTGACGGGCTTCAGCCCACCGGCCCGGCTCAGGCCGCGGCCAGCTCACCCCGTTGATCGAGCAGGGTACGCAGGTCCACCTGCTCGTCGTCCGACAGCCGAGCGGTGGGGATGGCGATGTAGTGCCGCCGGCTGAGCATCAACAGGTACTGGTTGGGCAGCTCCACCACGCTGTCGACCAGGTTCCACGGGCGGGTCAGCTCGAAGGTGTGGTGCACCGTGCGTACCCCGTCGGCGGTCACCTCGATCAGTCGCGGGTGTCCGGGGTTGCGGGCCGACTGGCGGCCGCGGACCCGGGGCAGCAGCAGCGGCAGCACGGTGAGGTCGACGAGTCCGAGCGCGATCAGCAGGGCGGCCGGCGCCCAGGCCTGCACGCCGAAGAACAACAGGGAAAGCCCGACACAGCCGGGCACCATCCCGGCCAACAGCACGATCTTGCGCCGACCGCCCAGCACGTGCCGCTCCGATGCGATGCACAGCTGTTCGTCCGGGTTCACCGGGATACTGACGCGCATGACCAGCCTTCCCCCGTCGGCAGTGAGCTCAGCCTAGAGCCTGTGACCGACCGCCCGCGTACCCGTTACCGGCGCGCCCCGCCGCGACCTGCGGATTCCCACTGTCCCCAGTGCACAAACGACTCACTCTCAGTCATGGATGCCGTACCGGCGGTACAACTTGGCCAGTGGGCCGGGCGCCCACCAGTTCCACCGCCCCAGCAGCCGCATCGTGGCCGGCACCAGCAGCGCCCGGACCAGCGTCGCGTCCACCAGGATGGCGACCACCATGCCCACCCCGATCAGCTTCACGAACGCGATCCGGCCGGTGGTGAATCCGATCACCACCACGATCAGCAGCAGCGCCGCCGAGGTGATCAGCCCGCCGGTACGTTGCAGACCGACCGCGACCGCGCGGGTGTTGTCGCCGGTCGCGTCGTACTCCTCGCGCACCCGGGAGAGCAGGAACACCTCGTAGTCGGTGGCCAGCCCGAACAGCACGGCCACCATCAGCACCGGGTCGGTCGGCTCGATCGTGCCGGTCGGCGTGAACCCCAGCCAGGACGCGAAGTGCCCGTGCTGGAAGACGACCACCACCACGCCGAACGCCGCGCCCAGCGACACCACGTTCATCAGCACCGCCTTGACCGGCAGCACCACCGAGCCGAAGGCGAGGAACAGCAGCACGAAGGTGACCAGCACCACGAACGCCACCATCCACGGCAGCCGGCTGCCCAGCGAGGTCAACTGGTCGGTCAGGTCGGCGGTGAAGCCGGTGACCCCGATCCGTACGCCGGCCGGCTCGGGCACCGCGCGGGCGTCCCGGACGATCTGCCGGGCCACGTCGTCCGTGGGGTCGCCGGGGTAGTCGAGGGTGACCAGGGCGGCGTCGCCGCGCTGTGCCGTCACGGTGGCTGCGGTGACGCCGTCGATCGCCGCCAACTCGGCCCGCACGGCCGCCAGCCGCTCCGCGTCCACGCCGGTGACCAGCACCTGCACCGGGTACTCGGTGGTGACCGGGAACTCGTCGTGCAGCCGGTCGTTGACCATCCGGCTGGTGGCGTCGGCGGGCAGCACCCGGGTGTCCACCCCGCCGAACCGGATGCCGGTCACCGGGGCAGCCAGCACCAGCAACACGGCGAGCACCCCGACCAGGTACCACCACGGGCGACGCATCACGCTGTGCGCCAACCGGGCCCACGCACCGTGCTCGCCGGGCGGCTCCCCCACCGGCCGGGTACGCCGCCAGGGCAACGGGATCCGGCCGGCGTTGATCCGCGGGCCGAGGACCGCGAGCCCGGCCGGCAACGCCGTCAACGAGGCGAGCATGGCCACCACGACCGCGGCCATCCCGCCGTACCCCATGGATTTGAGGAAGCCCTGCGGGAACAGCAGCAGGCTGGCCAGTGCCAGGGTGATGGTCACCCCGGAGACCGCGACCGTCCGGCCGGCGGTGGCCATCGTGCGCACCACCGCCTCGCCGGACGGGTGGCCGGCGGCCAACTCCTCCCGGAACCGGGACACCACGAACAGCGCGTAGTCGATGGACAGGCCGAGCCCGATCAACGTGATGATGTTGATGGCGAAGGTGGAGACGTCGGTGACCTCGGCGAGGATCCGGGTCACGATGAATGCGCCGAACACCGCGATCCCGCCCACCACCAGCGGTGTCGTCGCGGCCACCACGCCGCCGAAGACGAACAGCAGCAGTACCAGCAGGATCGGCAGCGACAGCTCCTCGGCGCGGGCCACGTCCTTCGCGGTCTGCCGGTTCGCCTCGTCGTAGAACGGCCGCAGCCCGCCGAGCTGGGTGCTGACCGGGCCGCCGGCGGTGAAGTCGGCCTTCATTGCCCGGTACGTGGCCAGCGAAGTGTCCTCGTCGTCGTCGGCGAAGTGCACGATCGCGTAGGTGGCGTGCCGGTCGGTGGAGACCAACTGCGGTAGTTGGGTGGCGTACCAGGTCAGCACGGTCGCCACCGCCGGGTCGGCGGCCACCCGGGCCAGCGCCTGCTCCACCGGAGCCCGGAACGCCGGGTCGTCCACGGTCAGCGTCGGGCTGGAGTAGAGCGCGATCACGTCCGACTCCTGCGCCCCCAACCGCTGGGTGATCTCCGCCCGGGTACGCGCGGATTCGTTGTTGCGGTCGTAGAAGCCGCCGCTGCCGACCGCGTCGAACACCCCGAGACCCCAGGTCGCGCCGACCACCACCAACCCCAACGCGGCAGCCAGCACGGCCCACCGGACCCGGACGACGACCCGCCCCCACCGCTGGAACATCGCCCACCCCTCCGCACCGGCCGCCCGGACCGCTGGCAGCCCGGCAGCCACCGGCTACCCGGACCCCACGGGCCGCTCCGGCCCCGCCGCTCACTCTGCGCCACTATGCCCACCTGTGCTCCCGGCCCGATCCGGGGGTCCGCCGGGAGTGACCCATGCCCGGGTCGGGGCCCGCCGGGGAGCGACCCGTGCCCGGGTCGAGGGTCCGTCGGGAGTGACCTATGCCCGCCTCGGGGCGGCTACGCTCGGCCGGTGAGCAGCGAAATCCCCGCCCGTGCGGACGTCGTGGTCATCGGTTCCGGGCACAACGGCCTGGTCAGCGCGATCCTGTTGGCCCGCGCGGGGCTCGCCGTGGTGGTACTGGAGGCTGACCCGAGCATCGGCGGGGCCACCCGGACCGAGCACCCGTTCGGCAAGGTGCCCGGACTCGGCCAGTCGTCCGGCTCGTACCTGCTCGGGCTGATGCCGCCGGAGTTGATCGCCAAGCTCGGACGTGGACATCCCGGTGCTGCGCCGCGACCCGCACTACTTCCTGCCCACCCCCGGCCCGGTCGGCTCGCCGTACCTGCTGTTCGGCTCGGACCGGGCGGCCACCCGGGCGCAGCTCGAACAGTTCTTCTCGGCCCGCGACATTGCCGCCGACGACGCCATGCAGGCCGAGCTGGCGGCGCTGCGCGACGACCTGGCCCCGGCCTGGCTGGCCGAGCCGCTGCCGGTGGCCGACACCGCCGAGCGCTACCTGCGCCCGCACCTGCGGGACGTCTTCGTGGACCTGGTCACCGGCTCGGTCGCCGACTACCTGGCCCGTTTCGAGTTCGACTCGGAGCTGCTGGTCTCCATGTACGCGGTCACCGACGGGCTGTCCGGGCTCAACGCCGGCCCGGACGATCCGGGTACCGGGCACAACTTCCTGGTACACAACATGTGCCGGCTGCCCGGCGCGGACGGCACCTGGATGATCGCCAAGGGCGGCATGGGCACCGTGTCGGTCACCTTCGCCGCCGCCGCCCGCGCGGCCGGCGCGGTGATCGTCGCGGGCGCCCCGGTGACGCAGGTGTCCGTACGCGACGGCGCGGTCAGTGGCGTGGTGCTCGCCGACGGCCAGGAGGTGAGCGCCCCGGTGGTGCTCGGCGCGTGCGACCCGTACCGGCTGCTGTCGCTGGCCGCGCAGATCCCGGCGCCGCTGCGCGAGCGGATGGAGTCGGTGCGCCGCACCGGAACCACCCTCAAGGTCAACCTGGCGCTGCGCGACCTGCCGCGCTTCTCCTGCCTGCCGGCCGGCGCGCCGAGCCCGTTCGGCTCCACCATCCACCTGCTGCCCGGCTCCGCTTCGCTGCTGCCCGGGGCGTCGGGGAGCGGCGCGCCGATGGCGGAGCTGCGGGCGATGTGGGCGGACGTCTGCGCGGGCCGGTTGCCGGCCGAGCCGACCATCGAGTGGTACCTGCACACCACGGTCGACCCGTCGCTGCAGGACGCCGCCGGCCACCACTCCTCGGCGCTGTTCGTCCAGTCGGTGCCCTTCTCCCCCGCCGACGGCTCCTGGGACGACCTGCTGCCGTCCTATGTGGACAGTCTGCTGGCCATCTGCGAGCGCTACGCCCCCGGTACCCGCGACCTGGTCGCCGACGTCTTCCCGCTGACCCCGCCGGGGATCGAGGAGCACTTCGGGATCACCGGCGGGCACATCCACCACGTCGACAACACGGTCTCCTTCACCGACCGGATGCCCTACTACACCGGCCTGCCCGGTCTCTACGCCGGCAGCGCCGGCGCGCACCCGGCCGGCTCGGTGATCGGCGCGGCCGGCCACAACGCCGCCCAGCGGATCCTCGCCGACCTGGGCCGCCCGCCCGCCTGAGCGGTTGTCACTGAGCGGTTGTGGCAGCCCAATTCGACGCCTACGGTCGATCCATGACCGATGGCGACTGGACCGCGAGCGCGCAGCCCGTACTGCGCACCGAAATCACGGTGATGTACCTGCAGACCGTGGACGGCGACGGCCCGGCGATCGGGGCGGCCTGGGACCGGCTGGAGGACCTGGTCGGCCTGCACGGCCGCCGCTTCCTCGGCGTCTTCGACACCAACGCCGGCTGGTACCGCACCTGCGTGCAGGTCGTCGAGGATGACGATCCGGCCGCGCTGGGCCTGCCCACCACCGTGATCCCCGGCGGAACCTACCTGCGGGCCACCCTGCGCGGCGAACAGCCCGCCGTCTACGACCGGCTCGCCAGCACCTACGCCGACCTGCAACGGTCCGGGGCACTCGACCCGACCCGGCCCGGCATCGAGTACTACCGCCGCCACGACCAGATCGACGTCCTGATGCCGATGCTGCCGGTCTGACCCCGGCCACGTGGGCCTGCGTGCCCCGGATCGGGCTCAGGCGTCCAGGTCGGCCGGGTCGATACTGAACTCGAACGGCTCGACCATGCTGAACTGCTCGCCCGCCTTCGCCGTCACCACCGCCGAATACTCCCCGGTGAGCAACCGGGACAGCGTCATCACCGGCCCGGCCCGACGGAACTCGACGGACAGGAACCACCGAATGCCGCCGTCGGCGTACACCTGCCGGTGCAGCACCCGCCGCGGCTGCCGGTCACTGGGCGAAAGGATCTCCACCACCAGCAGGGCGTGCTCTGCCGACGTCCAGGTGCCCGACTCGCCGGGATTGGTGACCACCGCGATGTCCGGCGCGGCGAGTTCCTCGCCGACAACCAGGTTGATCTCCGGTGCAGCGCATCGCAGCCCGACGGCACGGGCGGCCTGGTTCATCCGGTAGGCGAGCTCAGAAGGGCGCCTGGTGGCGACGGGATGGGCGAGGGGACACGAGCAGACTCCCTGCGAAGACCTCGACGATCATTTCGGGAGTCTCCGGCAACTCGTCCAGCGCCCGCTGCGCCGTCCACCGACCGCCGGTGACGAGCATCCCGCGCTGCGCCTCGGCCTGCTGCCGCGCCTGCGCACGAAGCTGCGCCCGCTGCTGCGCCTGCGTCGCGCTCCTCATCACCGCCGTCACCTCCGCCGCCCATAGTGCCCGCACTCAGCTAAGCCGTCGCCCCTCGCTGCGCGCCTGTGGACGACCCCCGTGATCAGGAAGGATCGGTGTTGCTATAGCAGCACAAATCCTTCGCGATCATGGGCGGCGCAATGCGCGCACCTGCGTAGCCCGCCGCGCCAGCCCCGGGCAGCGAGCACCGTGGCGACCTGGGCCGCGACGGCGCAGGGGCGCCCCGCGACGTCCTCCCACCCGTAGCGCAGCACCACCACACCCGCTGCAACCGCGCTGTTGTCACGGCGCAGATCGCGGAAGCGCTGCTGCGCGGGGTGCGCGGCACGTCCGTCCAACTCCACCTGCACGCCGTAGCACTCGTACCGCACGTCGTCGTAGTACGCGCCGCCGCGGCGTTCGCGCCGGGCCTGCCGGCAACCGGCCGGGAGGCCATGAGCGCGCTCCACACGGTGCAGGTAGCGCGTTTCGAGCGGGGAGTGTGCGCCGCGTTCGAGATCGTCCAGCGACCCGGCGAGCTCCGCCCGCCAGCGCAGGCGCGCCCGCTGCGCCACGGCGACCCGAAGCCGGGGCACGGTATCGAGCCGGTGCGACACCGCCCGGGTCACCCAGGCCAGCGCCGACTCCACGTCGGCGCAGTCGTGCACCAGGTCGACGACGGTGTCCTCGATACGCGTCTGCGGCGGTCGCCGGGTGGGGTGGGTGGCCTGCTCCAACCGGGCGGACACGTGCACCACCAGCCCAGGGGGCGCCACCACCCGCCGGTCGGCCGGTACCGACACGTGCGTGCGTGGCGCAGGCTCGTTGAGCAGGCCCTGGAGTTCGGCTGCGCTGTGATGGCTGAGTACTGCACCGCGCCCGGCGACCAGCAGCACCGCCCACAGCAGCGACAGCCGAGGCGGTTCACCCGTGAAGGTTGCGTAGACGCCGTCGTACAAGCGCTGCCACCGGCCACTTTCGATCCGCGATCGGATGGCCGCGTAGCTCAGGCCGGCAGTGAGCGCCTGATGCCGGCTTACCACCCCGTGCTGCTCGCCGACCCACCCGGCCAGCGCTCCATCCCCCGACACCCGACCGACTCTGCCGAAGCACGGCGCCGCCCACCACCCCGCGTTCTCGCGCTGTGGATAACCCCGTGATCACGAAGGATCTGTGCTGCCTGGGCAACACCGATCCTCAGCGATCAGGAGGTGGGCGGGGCGGGGGCGGGGCTGGAGCGGAGTTCGTGGCCGACGCTGGTGAGGCACTTGCCGGTGGCCAGGTCGAACTTCCAGCCGTGCAGTTGGCAGGTGAGGGTACGACCCTCGACGATGCCGAACCGGGTCAGGTCGGCCTTCAGGTGCGGGCAGCGGCGCTGCACGATCCAGTCGCCGAGCTTGACGTCCTCGGCATCCGGCTTCTGCTCGGCGTACCAGCCCTCGGCGTACTGCAGGCGCTCGTCGGACAGGCACTTGAAGAAGGCGTACACGAACTCGTTGTACTGGCCGATCCGGGCCGCCGAGAAGCGGCAGGACAGGAACAGCGAGTTCACCCAGTCGACCTCGCCGATGTAGAGCAGGTGCTCGACCAGCGACCGGCCGGTACGGAACCGGTAGCGCACCTTCTCGTCGGCCGCGACCCGGACCTCCTTGCCGGGGAAGTCGACCACGATCGACTCCAGCACCGTCTCCCCCGACGCGTCGGTCAGGTCGAAGCGGACCGGCCCGCCGACCCCGGTGGCCAGGTAGATCGACTCGTCCAGCAGCGGCTCGATGCGCTTCTTCAACTCTGCCAGCACATCCAGCTCCGGGTGCGACCACGAGCGCTTGGCCGCCTCGATGACCGGCCGCTGCCGCTGCTGGTACGCCCGCAGGTGCTCCTCCTTGTTGGCGAAGTACTCGTCCACCGGCGTGGGGTGCGTGGCGGTGCAGGAGTCCGTAGTGACCGTCGGCGACCGAGCCCGGGAGCAGCACCATCCCGTTGGTACCGCCCACCTTCGCGTACTCGCGGGTGAACACCGACTGGTCCGGGAAGATGTTGCCCTCGTCCGTGCCCAGGTCGTTGAGCTGCCACAGCTCGTCGTCGAGGAAGCACGGCGGGCCGGCGATCGGGAACACCCAGGACGCCTTCAGGTCGTCGATGTAGCGCCAGGTGCGGTCGAACTGCCGGTCGCGCTTCTGCTTGCCGAACGCCTTCTTCGCGGCGCCGGGCAACTCGTAGACCATCGGGTACCAGATTGCGCCGCTGAACTGCAGCAGGTGCGCGTGCACATGCCCGAGTTCGGCGAAGAAGCCCAGGTCGGTGGGGCGGGCGTCGTTCTGGTTGAGCAGCCGGACGCCGTCGTGCTCGACCCACAGCGAGGAGTCGCCGATCGGACCGTCGGTGGGGGACGTGAGCGCCTGGATGAGGACGTTCAGGCCGCCGTCCAGCTCGTACACCTCATTGGTCCTGGTCTTGAGGAACGAGGTGAAGCCGAGCGCCCGCAACTCGTCCTCCATCTCGGAGGTGGGGAACTCCGGCAGCAGGACGGTGGCCTTCTTGCTGATGAACCGCTTGAGGTGCTCGGCGTCGAAGTGGTCGCGGTGCAGGTGCGAGACGTAGAGGTAGTCGACGTCGCCGAGGGTCTCCCAGTCGAGTTGGGAGTTGTCCGGGAAGGGGAACCAGGAGGCGAAGTACGCGGGGTTGACCCACGGATCGGTGAGAATGCTGCCCGCCGGCGTGTCGATCCGCATGCTCGCGTGCCCGGTACCGGTGATCTTCACCGCAAACCCCCTCCGGATGATCCGTCCCCCGCGACGCTACCCGACCTGCCCGGCCACCCGGACGGGCCGTCCGGCCCTGGTGACGCCGGTCGGGGTCGGTTGACGGGGCCTGCGCCGACGCGGCCGGCGTGCATGGCACACTAACGATCGGCGGGCCACCCCGCCGCAACGCGGGCGTCGAAAGGGAGCTGCACGTGGCGGGCAACGAGCCGGTGACCTCACCCGACCAGCACAAGCCGGGGCCGAAGCGGGCCGCCCGGATCGGTGCCGTGGTGGTGATGATCTCGCTGCTGGCAATGATCTGCGGCAACCACACCGGCCGGATCGAGGACATCTTCCTGGTCGTCGCGGCCGGCCTGCTCGGCCTGATCCTGGTGGGCGACTGGGTGATGCGGAAAAACGGCCTGCGCAGCGGCGACTGACCGCCTCGGGTGGCAGGCCTCGGGTGGCAGTGCGCGGGCCGGCCCGACGGCCGGCCCGGACGCAAGGTCAGCGGCGGTTGCGGATGAGGTCGCGGACCTCGCGCAGCGCCTGGTCCACCTCAGCTTCGAAGTAGCCGCCCGGTACCAGGTTGAACTGGCCGGGGTCGAGGTCGGCGTCGGTGATCTGCCCACCAGCGCGGCCCGCGATCGCGGACGAGATGCCTTCGAACAGCCGGTCCACCTGGGCCGGGTCGTAGCCACTGCCGAACCGGCGCGGCTGGAAGGTGCGGCGGAGCTGGTCGACCCGGCCGGCGTCGCCGGTCAGCTGCGGCGCGGCGGGTGCGGCGATGTCTGCCGGCATCCGGATCTCGCTGGTCATGTCCATCTTGCCGTGCCGTCCCGGTTCGAAGCCGGGGTACCCGCCCCGCCCGGCGACCGTGGGCGCGTCCTCGAAGCGGGTCGGCGGAGTCGGCTCCGGGCGCCGCGGCGGCTCGTCGTAGCGGCGGGGCTCGTCGAAGCGGGGCGGTTCACCGCGCAGGTCGTCGAAGCGGGCGTCGCTGTAGCCGCTGCCACCGAACCCGGCGCCGGCCGGTACCGGCGGGCCGGCCGGCCGCGCCGGAGCGCCCGGGCGGTCGTCCCGGACCGGCGGCAGGGTGCCGGTGGCCCGGTCGTCGCCGCGCCGGTCCATGGCGGCGAAGCGGTCGTCGGCGTACCGGGGGTCGCCGAAGCGCTCTTCCGGGGCGCCGTAGCGGTCCCCGGCGGGCGGACGCGCACCCGTGCCCGCGCCGCCACCGGTCACGGCGCGGCGCTCGGGCGGCGGGGCCAGCGGCGCCACGATCGGGCCACGCTCAGCCATCTCGGCGAGCTGCCGCTCCACCCGGTCCAGGTGCAGGTCGACCTGCCACTCGTCGTACCCACCGAAGCGGACCCGGAAGACCACGTCGTGGACCTCGGCAGCGGTGATCGCACCGCCCCGGGCGACCCCGTTGAGGGTGGCCTCCACCCGGTCGAGGAAGCTGTCCACCTCGTCGACCTTGTAACCACGACGGAGCGCCCGGCGGCGGAACCGCTGACCCTGACTCGTCACTGCGCCACTCCCTGCTCGCGGCCCGCGCCGGCTGATGTCGATGAGGCTGGTGTGCTCCGGTCGGTCGGCAGTTCGCTCGCGGCGAGCTGCCCGCACGCGCCGTCGATCTCCCGGCCCCGGGTGTCCCGGACGGTGGTGGCCACCCCGGCGGCCCGTAGCCGCCGGACGAACTCCCGCTCCACCGGCTTCGGGCTGGCATCCCACTTGCTCCCCGGGGTGGGGTTCAGTGGGATCAGGTTGACGTGCGTCAACTTGCCGGCAAGCAGCCGGCCGAGCAGGTCGGCCCGCCAGGGTTGGTCATTGATGTCCCTGATGAGCGCGTACTCGATGGAGACACGGCGCCCCGTCTTCGCGGCGTACCCCCAGGCAGCATCAAGCACCTCGGCTACCTTCCAACGTTGGTTGACGGGGACGAGTTCGTCGCGGAGCTCATCATCGGGTGCGTGTAGGGACAGCGCAAGGGTCACCGAGAGGTCCTCCGCCGTGAGCCGACGCATCGCGGGTACCAGACCGACGGTGGAGACGGTGATGTGCCGCTGGGACAGGCCCAGGCCCTCGGGCGCGGGGGCGGTCAACCGGCGCACCGCGGCGATCACCCGGGCGTAGTTGGCCAGCGGCTCGCCCATGCCCATGAACACCACCCGGGACAGCCGGTCCGGGCAGCCCGGCAGGCCGCCACGGGCGGTCACCCCGGCGAACCAGACCACCTGGTCGACGATCTCGGCGGTGGACAGGTTACGGGTCAGCCCCTGCTGGCCGGTGGCACAGAAGGGGCAGGCCATCCCGCAGCCGGCCTGGCTGGAGATGCACACGGTGACCCGGTCCGGGTACCCCATCAGCACGCTCTCCACCAGCGAGCCGTCGTGCAGCCGCCACAGGTTCTTACGGGTGGCGCCGTCGTCACAGGCCAGCTCACGCACCGGAGTGAGCAGCTTGGGCAGCAACTCGTCGGCGAGCCGGTGCCGGGCGGCGGCCGGGATGTCGGTCATCGCCGCCGGGTCGCGCTCCAGCCGGCCGAAGTAGTGGGTGGAGAGCTGGCTGGCCCGGAACGCCGGTTCGCCGAGTTCGGTGGCGACCGCGCGCCGGCCGGCCAGGTCGAGGTCGGCCAGGTGCCGGGGCGGCAGGGTGGCGCGGTGCCGGGCGGGCGCGTTGGGCTCCGCCTCGCCGCGCGGCAGTGCGGCGGCGTGCGGATCGGGCTGAGTGGAGATCACCGGCAAAGTTCGCATGACCTCTTCAGTCTCCCACGGGGGAGCGCAGGGGCGAAAAGCAAAGCATTCTCTCGCCCGGCTCTCAGCTCGGAGAGAAGGCTGTGAGCAGCAGGAACGCCGTGGGAGCGGCGAACAGGATGGAGTCGAGCCGGTCCATCAGCCCGCCGTGGCCGGGCAGCAGGTTACTCATGTCCTTGACGCCCAGGTCGCGCTTGAGCAGCGACTCGCCGAGGTCGCCGAGGACGCTCGCGGCGGACACCGCGGCCCCGAACAGCAGCCCCTGCCACCAGGCCAGGTCCAGCACGAAGTAGAGCAGCAACGCGCTGCCGACCGCGGTGGCGAGGATCGAGCCGGCGAAGCCCTCCCAGGACTTCTTCGGGCTCACGGTGGGAGCCATCGGGTGCTTGCCGAGAAACACCCCGGAGACGTACCCGCCGGTGTCGGAGAGCACCACCGCGGCCAGCGTGACGATCACCCACCGGGCCCCCTGATCCGGGCGGGCCAGCAGCACCGCGAAGCCGGCCAGGAACGGGACGTAGACGGCCACCAGTGAGGTGGCGACGATGTCGCGCTGGTAGTGCTCCGCTCCGTCGGCGATCCGCCACACCATCGCGGCGAGCACCGTGAGCACCAGCCCGAGGATCAGCGCTTCGGCACCGTCGTACCAGGCCAGCGCCTCCATCACCACCGCCCCGGCGAGCAACGGCAGCAGCGGCGGGCGTGGCCCACGCTGCTCGAAGGCGCGGGTCATCTCCCAGATCCCGATGCCCACGGCGATGGTGACCACGCCGAGGAACGCCGGCCGCCACACGAACAGCGAGGCGAGGACGATCGCGCCGAGGGTGAGCCCGACGCCGATGGCGGCGGGCAGGTTACGCCCGGCCCGCCCCTTCTTCGGCTCCGGCTGCCCGGCGTCGCCGGACCCCGCACCACCTTCGGGCAGGCCGCCCGGGGAAGCGCGGCCCGGGGAAGCGCCGCCCGGGGACTCATCGCCCGGGAGGGCACTGTCCGGGGATGCAGTGCCCGGAACGGCAGCGGCCGGCTGGTCGGCGCCGGTCAACGGACCGGCATCCGATGGCCGGGAGGAGCCGGCGCCCGACCGCCGGGGCGAGCCGGGGTCGGTGTCGCCGAAGTCGTCGGCCTCGTTCCGGTCCAGCGCGGCGTGCCTGGATCGGGCGCGGGACCCGGACTCGTCGGCGGTACCCGTGCGGTAGCGGTCGCGCCGGTCGTCGGGGCCGGGCCAGCCGGCTGGGTCGAGATGGGACATCAGACCTCGAGCAGCTCGACTTCCTTGTGCTTGACCAGCTCGTCGATCTGCGCCACGTACTTGTGGGTGAGGTCGTCGAGCTCCTTCTCCGCCCGTCGCCCCTCGTCCTCGCCGGCCTCACCGTCCTTGACGATGCGGTCCAGCTCCTCCTTGGCCTTGCGGCGCACGTTGCGCACGGCGACCTTGGCGTCCTCACCCTTGCCGCGGGCGATCTTCACCATGTCCCGACGGCGCTCCTCGGTCATCTGCGGGAGCAGGATCCGGATCTGGTTGCCCTCGTTGTTCGGGTTCACGCCCAGGTCGGAGTCGCGGATCGCGCGCTCCATGGCGCCGATCTGCGCGTTGTCGTACGGCTTGATGATCGCCATGCGGGGTTCCGGGGTGGCGATGGAGGCCATCTGCGGCAGCGGGGTCGGGGTGCCGTAGTAGTCAATAATGATCTTGGAGAACATCGCGGGGGTCGCCCGGCCGGTACGGATCGCGGCGAACTCCTCCTTGGCGAAGTCGATCGCCCGGTCCATCTTCTCCTCGGCCTCGAAGAGCGTCTCGTCGATCACCTCAGTCGTCGCCTCCCTCTCCACCGTTGCCGAGCCACTGGTTACTGCCGAGCCACTGCTTACTGCTGTGCCTACTGCTGTCCATACTGCGGGTTGTCGCACCGGAACCCCCGAACGGTACCTGTGTGACGCGCGGGGCGCCCGCGGGCAGGCTACACGGTGGTGACCAGCGTGCCGATCCGCTCACCGCTGACCGCCCGGATGATGGTGTCCTCGCCCTCGGCGCCGAACACCAGCATCGGCATCTTGTTGTCGTTGCACAGGCTGAACGCCGCCGCGTCGGCCACCCGGCTGCCCTGACGCAGGAGTTCGTCGAAGGTGACGGTCTCCAGCTTGACGGCGTCCGGGTCGGTACGCGGGTCGGCGGTGTAGACCCCGTCGGTGCCGTTCTTGCTCATCAGCACCACGTCGGCGTGGATCTCCAGGGCGCGCTGTGCGGCGACCGTGTCGGTGGAGAAGTACGGCATCCCGGCGCCCGCGCCGAAGATGACCACGCGGCCCTTCTCCAGGTGCCGGATCGCCCGCCGCGGGATGTACGGCTCGGCCACCTGCGCCATCGTGATGGCGCTCTGTACCCGGGTGTCGATGCCGGTCTTCTCCAGCAGGTCCTGCAGCGCCAGGCAGTTCATCACGGTGGCGATCATGCCCATGTAGTCGGCGCGGGAGCGGTCCATGCCGCGCCGCTCCAACTCCGCGCCGCGGAAGAAGTTGCCGCCGCCGACCACCACGGCCACCTGCACGCCCAGCCGTACCACGTGGGCGATCTGGCGGGCGATCTCGCTGACCACCTCGGGGTCGACGCCGACCGCGCCACCACCGAACACCTCACCGGACAGCTTGAGGACCACCCGGCGCGGCCGTGCGGTCGAAGTCTTCGTCGCGGCCGAATCCGTCATCGGAGTACCCCTCCCGGTATTGCCCTGTTCATCGTTGTCACGCTCAGCTTGCCGTACGTTCATCCGCGCTGCGCCAGTGGGCCGCAAGATCTGTCAGCCGTGCCGGGCGGGTACGCGACGAGGAGGCCGGCGCGTCGCCGCACCGGCCTCCCCGTAGTCACGTGCTCAGGCCTGGCCGACCTCGAACCGGACAAACTTCGTCACGGTCAGCCCAGCTTCCTTGATGACCTGCGCCACCGTCTTCTTCTGGTCCTGCACGCTGGCCTGCTCGACCAGTACGAAGTCCTTGAAGAAGGCGCCGACCCGGCCGTCCACGATGCGGGTGATCGCCGCTTCCGGCTTGCCCTCCTCGCGCGCGGTCTGCTCGGCGATGCGCCGCTCCGAGTCGATGATCTCGGCCGACACCTCGTCACGGGTCAGGTACTTCGGCCGCATCGCGGCGATCTGCATGGCCACGCCACGGGCGTCGGCGTCGGCAGCCTCGTCGCTCTTGCCGGTGTACTGGACCAGCACGCCCACCGCCGGCGGCAGGTCGGCGGCCTTGCGGTGCAGGTACACGGCGACCGGGGCCTCCAACACGGCGAACCGGTTGAGCACCAGCTTCTCGCCGATCTTGGCGGACGCCTCCTCGACCACGGCGGCGACTGTCTTGCCCTGGAATGACGAGGACAGCAGCGCCTCCACGTCGGCCGGCTTGGTCGCGGCCACGTGCTCGACCAGGCTCTGCGCCAGGGCGATGAAGTCGGCGTTCTTCGCTACGAAGTCGGTCTCGCAGTTGACCTCGAGCAGCGCGGAACCGCTGTGCGCGACCAGACCGTTGGCGGCGGTACGCCCGGCCCGCTTGCCGACGTCCTTGGCGCCCTTGATGCGCAGCAGCTCGACGGCCTTGTCGAAGTCGCCGTCGGACTCCTCCAGCGCCTTCTTGCAGTCCATCATCCCGGAGCCGGTCAGTTCGCGGAGCTTCTTGACGTCCGCGGCAGTGAAGTTCGACATGCTTCTCTCTCTTCGGAGTGGGTCACGCGGGTGGCTTGTCGCCACCCGCGTGCCTACGGGACGACCTACTCGGCGGACTCGGCGACGTCAGCGGCGGCTGCGGCCGGGTCAACGGCGGGCACTGCCTCGGCAACCTCGGTGACGCTCTCCGGACCACCGGTCTGCACCTCGGCGGCCGGGGCCAGCAGCTCGCGCTCCCACTCGGCCAGCGGCTCGTCGACGCCGACGGCGCCACTGGCGGACGGCTTCTCCTCGCCACCGCGGGAACGGCCGGAGCGGGCGATCAGGCCCTCCGCCACGGCGTCGGCGATCACGCGGGTGAGCAGCGCGGCCGAGCGGATCGCGTCGTCGTTGCCGGGGATCGGGAAGTCGACCTCGTCCGGGTCACAGTTGGTGTCCAGCACCGCGATGACCGGGATGTTCAGCTTCCGCGCCTCGTCGACGGCGATGTGCTCCTTCTTGGTGTCGACGATCCACACCGCGGCCGGGGTGCGCTGCATGTCGCGCAGGCCGCCGAGGGTACGGGTGAGCTTGATCTTCTCCCGGGTCAGGTGCAGGGTCTCCTTCTTGGTGAAGCCCTGCGACTGGCCGGTGATCTCGATCGACTCCAGTTCCTTCATCCGCTGCAGCCGCTTGTGCACCGTCTGGAAGTTGGTGAGCATGCCGCCCAGCCAGCGGTGGTTCACGTACGGCATGCCGACGCGGGAGGCCTGCTCGGCGATCGCTTCCTGGGCCTGCTTCTTGGTCCCCACGAAGAGCACGCTGCCGCCCTCGGCGACGGTGTTCTTCACGAAGTCGAAGGCCTTCTCGATGTAGTCGAGGCTCTGCCGCAGGTCGATGATGTAGATGCCGTTGCGCTCGGTGAAGATGAAGCGCTTCATCTTGGGGTTCCAACGCCGGGTCTGGTGCCCGAAGTGGACACCGCTCTCCAGCAGCTGGCGCATGGTTACCACGGCCATTGTTGTTGCTCCTTGGTGCGTCCTGGTTGTCCCGGTGCCCGCGGCTGCGGACCCGGCCTGGCGCCCCGACGGCCTGCTGCTCGCCCGTCCGACCCGCGAAGGGGGCGGCACCGGGACCAGGACAGCCGCCGTTTCATGATCATAAAGAACACGATCATATGAGAAGGGCGCGCGAGGTCGACCACGCATGGTGGTCGCCGAAGGTGAGTGTACGCGGCGGGCTCGGTCCCGACCCAATCGGAGGGGTGCCAGCCCCGGCACATCCGTTACGAAGCTGCCAGCGCCGCCGCGATGAGCAGCGTCAGCCCCACCGGAAGGTACGCCGTCGGCGCCCGGAACCAGGCCTGCGCCGGGTTCCCGCCGACACTGGCGGGTGCCCCGGTGACCAGGGCGTAGAGCCCCATCGCGGTGAGCGGCACGCCGGTCAGCGCGAAGATCGACGCGAGCATCCCGCCGGCCGCGAACTTGCCCGAGAACATCGAGTGCACCAGCACGAACAGCAGCAACAACTGCACCACGGCGGTACCCATGACGAGCAGGACGATCAGGCCGGGACGACGGGAGCGGTACACGGTCGGGGCCGGTCCCGGCGCGGCGGCCGGTCCGGGCCCGGCCGGGCGGCGCAGCGCGCTGCGGTCGATCTGCTCGGTGAGGTGGAACTCGGGCGGTCCGGCTGCGGGGCGCGGGCCACCGTCGGGGCCGACCGTCGAAGCCCGGCCCACGCGGGGCGTCCGGGCCACGCGGGGCGTCGGGGCCACGCGGCATATCGGGAACACGCGGCGCGTCGAGGCCGAACCCGCGCGACGGGCCGGACCGTCAGAGGCCCCGGGGCACATCGTGGAGCACCGGTACATCGAGCCCGCAGCCTCGCGGAGCGTCCAGTCGTCATAGCCCGCGCCTCGTGGGGCGTCCAGGTCATAGGCCGCGCCGCGTGGGGCGTCCAGGTCGATAGCCCGCGCCGCGTGGGCGCGTCCAGGTCAAGGCCGCGCCGCGTGGGGCGTCCAGGCCGGGGCTGCGTGGGGTGTCCGGGCCGAGGCCCCGGGGGGCGCCGAAGCCGGCGTCGCGGGAGCCGCCGTAGGTGGTGCCGCGGCCGGCGTCCGGGGTCAGGCCGCGTGGCGCGGCCGGGTCACCGTCGAAGCCGGGACCACCCTCCCGGGTACCGGGCTCGAACGCCCAACTGCCGGTGTTGCGCTCGGGGTCCGGGTCGAGGAACCGGCCACCGGCGGGCCGATCGCCGAAGCGGGGCTCGGGTACCCGGTAGTCGTCCTCGCGGCGGTCGACGTCGCGGCGATCAGAGTCGCGCGGGTCGGGGCCATGCCCCGGTCCCGGTTCCACGATCCGGTCCCGACCCGGCCCGGCGTCGAAGCCGGCGCCGTCACCTCGGTCGGGGTAGCGCCGCCAACGGCCATCGGGCCCGTCCGGAAACCCATCGTGTGCGTCCACGAGAACGCAGGTTAGGCGAGCACCAGGGAACATGCCAACCGAACGGACGAGCCCGGCGTGCCGTTCTGTGACCGCCATCGCTGCCGAACGGACACGGCGTCCGACCGTCCGGTCACGCCGCCGGCCCCGCACCTACGGCCCCAGCTGCCACAGCGGGCCTTTAGGCTGACCGGCATGGATCAGTTGGTGGCGCGGATGCGCCCGTTCGGCACCACGATCTTCGCCGAGATGTCGGCGCTGGCGCTGCGTACCGGATCGGTCAACCTCGGGCAGGGCTTCCCGGACACCGACGGGCCGGCGTCGATGCTGGACGCCGCCGCGCAGGCGCTGCGCGAGGGGCACAACCAGTACCCGCCGGGGCCGGGCATCCCCGCGCTGCGGCACGCCGTCGCCGCGCACCAGCAGGAGTTCTGGGGACTGGCGTACGACCCGGACGGCGAGGTACTGGTCACCGCCGGGGCGACCGAGGCGATCGCGGCGGCGATCCTGGGCCTGTGCGAGCCGGGCGACGAGGTGGTCTGCTTCGAGCCGTACTACGACTCCTACGCCGCCTCGATCGCGCTGGCCCAGGCCGTCCGCCGGCCGGTGACGCTGCGTCCGGGCGCGGACGGGCGGTACGCCTTCGACGAGGAGCAGCTGCGCTCGGCGTTCGGCCCGCGTACCCGGCTGGTGCTGCTGAACTCGCCGCACAACCCGACCGGCAAGGTGTTCACCGCCGTGGAGTTGTCGCTGATCGCCGAGTTGTGCCAGGAGTACGACGCGATCGCGGTCACCGACGAGGTCTACGAGCACCTGGTCTTCGCCGGCCGGCACACGCCGCTGGCCAGCCTGCCCGGGATGGCCAGCCCGGACGATTCAGATCTCCTCGGCCGGCAAGACGTTCTCCTGCACCGGGTGGAAGGTGGGCTGGGCGTGCGGCCCGCGCGAGCTGGTCTCGGCGGTACTGCGGGTCAAGCAGTTCCTCACCTTCGTCAACGCCGGGCCGTTGCAGCCGGCCGTGGCGCACGCGCTGGCGCTGCCCCGGTCCTACTTCACCGAGTTCACCGCCGACCTGTTGGGCAAGCGCGACCTGCTCGCGACCGGCCTGCGGGCCGCCGGTTTCCGGGTGTACGACCCGGAGGGCACCTACTTCATCACCGCCGACATCGCCGAACTGGCCCCGGGTACCTCCGGGGTGGAGTTCTGCCGGGCGCTGCCGGAGCGGGCCGGCGTGGTGGCCATCCCGACTTCGGTGTTCTACGACGACGCGACGGCCGGCGAGACGGTGGTCCGGTTCGCCTTCTGCAAGCGGGTCGAAGTTCTCGAGGACGCCGTCGCCCGGCTGCACAAACTGGCCGCCTGATCCGCACGGGGTTTCAGCTGCCCAAACTGGCTGGCTGAGGTGCGCGGGGGTTTTCCACAGGCACCCTCGCTGTCCACATCCCGATCATGGCGGGGTTGGGCCGCCCCGCGCAGTGCCGGCAGGCTGCCCGGCATGGCCCGGCGTCCGCTGCTCACCACCACCCTGCTGCTCATGATGCTGCTGCTGGCAGTGACGTTGCCGGGCGCCGGTCCGATCCGAACCACCGGCAACGCGGGTGCCGCACCCGCCGCGCCGGTTGCCGGGCCGGGGTCGTACCGCTGGCCCCTGTCCGGCAGCCCCACGGTGACCCGGCCGTTCGAGCTGCCCCCGCAGCCCTGGCTGGCCGGGCACCGTGGGGTCGACCTGGCCGGGCTGCCCGGCGCGCCGGTGCTGGCCGCCGGGGCGGGTGTGGTCGCCTTCGCCGGCAGCGTGGCCGGTGTCGGCGTGCTGAGCATCGACCACCCGGGCGGCCTGCGCACCACGTACCAGCCGGTGCTTCCAGGGGTGAGCCGGGGAACGCAGGTCGCGGCCGGGGAGCCGATCGGCGAACTGCTCGCCGGCCACCCGGGTTGCCCGGTCGCCGCCTGCCTGCACTGGGGGCTACGGCACGGCGACGACTACCTGGACCCGCTCAGCCTGCTCACTTCCGCCCGCGTCCGGCTCTACCCGGTCAACCGACCCCGCCTGACACCCGACCGGACCGACAGCCGGGTGTCACTCAGCAACGAGACACCGCACGGCGACGGAACCCCGCGCGCGGAGCGGGTGACCCTGCCGGGAGCACTGTCGTCCGTGTGGTGGCACCGTCAGTCGGGGTCGCCGGTGGGGGCGGTGCCGACGTAGTTCTCGGCGAGGGTGACGGCGGCGGAGCGCGAGGCGGTGACGTAACGCAGTTGGGCGAGCTGCAACTCGGCTCCGAAGTCGTCGCCGGGAGTGGCGTGCAGCATCGACGTCATCCACCAGGAGAAGTGGGTGGCGCGCCAGACCCGGCGCAGGCACCGCTGGGCGTAGGTGTCGGCCAGCCGGGGATCGCCGTCGCGCAGCCAGGCGATCAGGGCGGGGGCGAGCAGCTCGACGTCGCGTACCGCGAGGTTGAGTCCTTTCGCGCCGGTCGGGGGCACGATGTGGGCGGCGTCGCCGGCGAGGAACAGTCGGCCGTGGCGCATCGGGCTGCTCACGAACGAGCGCATCGGGGTGATCGACTTCTCCCGGATCGGGCCGTCCTGCAAGGTCCAGCCGGGCAGCGCGAACCGCCGCCGCAGGTGCTCCCAGATCTGCTCGTCCGGCCAGTTGGCGAGGTCGTCGTCGAGGTCGACCTGGAGGTAGAGCCGGCTCACCGTGGCGGAGCGGACGCTGTGCAGGGCGAAGCCTTCGGGGTGGTGGGCGTAGATGAGTTCGTCGGTGGACGGCGGCACCTCGGCGATGATGCCCAGCCAGGCGTACGGGTAGCCGCGCTCGAGCGCCCGGCTGTCGGGGATCGCGGCGCGGCTGATCCCGTGGAAGCCGTCGCAGCCGGCGATCACATCGCAGCGCAGCTCGCGGGGCGCTCCGCTGGCGTCCCGGTAACGCAGCACCGGACGGTCGCCGTCCACATCGGACAGTTCGGTGTCGGTGACCTCGAAGTCGAGGCGTTGACCGGCGGCCAGCCGGGCGGCGATGAGGTCCTTTACGATCTCGGTCTGCGGGTAGATGGTGACCGTCCGACCCACCAGATCCACGAAGTCGACGTGGTGCCGCTCGCCCGCGTACTGCAGGTAGATCCCGCCGTGGGTGATGCCCTCGACGTCCAGCCGGCCGGCCAACCCGGCCGCCCGCAACAACTCCACCGTGCCGTGCTCCAGCAGGCCGGCGCGCTGGCGCTGCTCGCAGTGCTCGCGGCTGCGCAGTTCGACTACCACCGAGTCCACCCCGGCCAGCCCGAGCAGGTGGGACAGCAGCAGCCCGGCCGGCCCCGCGCCGATGATGCCGACCTGGGTACGCTCCACCGTCATCGTCGCCTCTCCTCCCGGGCAGCGCGGCGCGGACTCAGAACGGGTACGGGGCGATGTCGGCGCGCACGGTGACCCAGCGGGTCTCGGTGAACGCCTCGACGTTGGCGTGCGGTCCACCGAAGCGCGCGCCGTTGCCGGAGGCGAGTACCCCACCGAACGGCACGTTCGCCTCGTCGTTCACGGTCTGGTCGTTGATGTGCACGATCCCGGTCGGGATGCGCCGGGCCAGTTCCAGCCCCTTGAGCACGTCCCGGGTGAGGATGCCCAGGGACAGCCCGTACTCGCTGCCGGTGGCCAGCCCGACCACCTCGTCCAGGCTGTCGAACCGGACCACCGGGGCCACCGGCCCGAACACCTCCTGGCTGTAGGCGGGCATCGGAGGGGTCACCTCGGCGAGCACCGTGGGCTGGTAGTACAGCCCCTCGTACCGGCCACCGGCGGCGAGTCTCGCGCCGGCCTCGACAGTGCGGGTGACCAGCGAGTGCACCTTGTCCCGCTGACCGGCGTCGATCAGCGGGCCGAGCGCGACAGTGCCACTGGCCGGGTCACCGACCGGCAGGTGGTCGGCCTTCTCGGCCAGTCGCTCCACATAGGAGTCGTAGAGCGAGGAGTGCACCAGGTGCCGGCCGGCGGTCATGCAGATCTGGCCCTGGTGCAGGAACGAGCCCCAGGCCCCGGCGGAGGCGGCCAGATCGAGGTCGGCGTCGGCGAGCACGATCAGCGCCGAGTTCCCGCCGAGTTCCAGGTGTACCCGCTTGAGCGCGCGGCCCGCAAGCTCGCCGACCCGGCGGCCGGCCGCGGTGGAGCCGGTGAACGAGATCGCCCGGACCAGTGGCTCGGTGACCAGCGCCTCGCCCACCTCCACCGCACCGGGCAGGACATGCAGCAGCCCGGTCGGCAGACCGGCCTCCTCGAAGATCCGGGCGAGCACGAAGCCGCCGGTGACCGCGGTACGCGGGTCCGGCTTGAGCACTACCGCGTTGCCCAGCGCCAGCGCCGGGGCGACCGAGCGGGCGGAGAGCACCAGTGGCGCGTTGAACGGGGAGATCACCGCGACCACCCCGACGGGTACCCGCTGCGCGAACATCAGTCGGGGCGACTCGCTGGGCAGCAGTTCCCCGTACGCCCGGGAGGGCAGCGCGGACGCCTCGTAGCAGGCCTGCGCGGCGAGGTGGGTCTGGAAGCCGGCCATTCCGGGGATCGCGCCGGCCTCGTTCGCCAGCCAGCCGTGGATCTCCTCGGCGTGCTCCTCGAACAGCGCGCCGGCCCGGCGCAGGATGGCAGCGCGCTCGGTGTGCGGTCGGGCGGCCCAGGCGACCTGGGCGGCGGCGGCCGACCGGGCTGCTGCGGTGACGTCGGCGGGGGCGGCGAGGCCACGCTCGCCCAGTTGGGCACCGGTGGCCGGGGAGATGATCGGGGCTACCCCACCGGAGCCGGCGACCCAGCCGTCGAGGTAGATCTTTCCGTGCCAGTTCCGGTCAGCCAGCAGTGCCACGACTTCGCTCCTCGATGAGCAGGGCCTCGGGACGCCACGGGGTCCACCATGTTGTTCGGGTGGCGAACCAGCGTTCCTTCCGCGAACGTAACGGAGGCGTATTCGTGCGTCAACGGCTCCGCCACGAGCCACTTGCTCGCTTTTCAGAGGCTTGAGGGAATGTTGACCGGGCTGAGCCGTAGGTCGTAGCGTTCGCGTTAAGCACGCACGTTCGCTCAACGAACGTCGTGCGGACCCAATGCACGCGGACCCAATGCAGCGTCGGACCCAATGACGCGGACCCAATGACAGCCGGGCGGATGCTCAGATGGAGGAGCCGAGACCTATGCCGGGCATCGTGCCGCTGCCGGACGCCATCGCGGAACTGGTCGGGGACGGCGACACGGTGGCGTTGGAGGGGTTCACCCACCTCATCCCGTTCGCTGCCGGCCACGAGATCATCCGGCAGGGCCGTACCGACCTCACCCTGGTCCGGATGACCCCGGACGTGGTGTACGACCAGATGATCGGCGCGGGCTGCGCCCGAGCGCTGGTCTTCTCCTGGGGCGGCAACCCCGGCGTCGGCTCGCTGCACCGACTCCGGGACGCGGTGGAGAACGGCTGGCCCCGACCGCTGGAGTTGGAGGAGCACAGCCACGCGGGGATGGCCAACCGGTACGTCGCCGGGGCCAGCGGGCTGCCGTTCGCGGTGCTTCGCGGGTACGTCGGGACCGACCTGGCCGGGCAGACCGCGACCATCCGGCCGATCGCGTGCCCGTTCACCGGCGAGGTGCTCACCGCCGTGCCGGCGCTGCTGCCGGACACCACCGTCATCCACGCCCAGCAGGCCGACCGGGCCGGCAACGTGCAGATGTGGGGCATCACCGGGGTCCAGAAGGAGGCGGTGCTCGCTGCCCGGCGCAGCCTCGTGACCGTCGAGGAGATCGTCGACGAACTGCTCCCCCGCCCCGGCGCGGTGGTGCTGCCGGGCTGGGCGCTCACCCGGGTGGCGCTGGCCCCCGGCGGCGCACACCCGTCCTACGCGCACGGCTACTCCACCCGGGACAACGACTTCTACCTCGCCTGGGACGCCATCAGCCGGGACCGCGAACGGTTCACCGAGTGGATGACCACCCACGTGCTGGAGGTAGGGCGATGAGCGGCCCGACCGCCGCCGACCCGGTCGGGCTCAGCGCCACAACCGACCCGGTCGGGCTCAGCGCCACAACCGACGCGGGGGCGTGCAGCGCCGGCGCTGCAGGCGGTGAACTGGCCTGGAGCACCGACGAGATGATGTGTGTGGCGGCCGCGCGGGCGCTGCGCGACGGGGCGGTCTGCTTCGTCGGGATCGGGCTGCCCAGCACCGCGGCCAACCTGGCCCGGCGCACGCACGCGCCGAACCTGGTGCTGGTCTACGAGTCCGGCACGCTGGGCGCGAAGCCGGGCGCGCTGCCGCTGTCCATCGGGGACGGCATTCTGGCCGACACCGCTGACGCGGTGGTCACCGTGCCCGAGATCTTCAACTACTGGCTGCAGCCGGGCCGGATCGACGTCGGCTTCCTCAGTGCCGCGCAGCTCGACCGGTTCGCCAATATCAACACCACCGTGATCGGCGGCGACTACGCGCATCCCCGGGTCCGGCTGCCCGGCGCGGGCGGCGCGCCCGAGATCGCCGCATCCTGCAAGGAGGTGGTCGTGGTGGTCCGGCAGAGCCGGCGTACCTTCGTCGACCGGGTCGACTTCGTCACCAGCTTCGGCTTCGGCGCCGGACCCGGCGACCGGGCACGACTCGGGCTGCGCGGCGCCGGTCCGCGTACCGTCATCACCGACCTCGGCGTGCTCGCCGTCGAGGACGCCACCGGCGAACTCATGCTGCGACAGGTCCACCCCGGCGTGGCTGTCGAGCAGGTCCTGGCGGCCACCGGCTGGCCGTTGGCGCTCGCCTCCGAAGTGACGCAGAGCCCGCCGCCCACCGCCGGGGAGCTGGCCGTGCTGCGGCAGCTCGAAGCGACGAAGGGAGCCACCAGCTAGCCATGGATCTGCCCGTCTACACCCGCCCCACCGGCCTGCACCCGCCGCTGCTCAGCCCCGGCTACGGCTCCACCGTGCGCCGCGCCCCCAGCCAGCCGCTGGTCCTGCTGCCGCACCTGCTCACCGAGGTCACCGGCCCGCTGCTGGGCGCGGACCGGATCCGACCCGGCGACAACGACCTGTCCCGCGTCGGCGACGGCGAAGCCCAGGGCCAACGCATCCTGGTCTACGGCCGGGTACTCGACTCGGACGGCCGGCCGGTGCCGGACAGCCTGGTCGAGGTGTGGCAGTCCAATGCCGCCGGCCGGTACCGGCACGCCGGGGGTACCTGGGACGCGCCGTTGGACCCGCACTTCACCGGGGTCGGCCGGGTACTCACCGACGCCGCCGGCCGGTACGAGTTCACCACCATCAAGCCCGGCGCGTACCCGTGGGGCAACCACCCCAACGCCTGGCGGCCGGCGCACATCCACTTCTCCCTGTTCGGGCGCGCCTTCACCCAGCGACTCGTTACCCAGATGTACTTTCCGGACGATCCGCTGTTCGACCACGACCCGATCTTCAACTCGATTCCCGATCCGGCCGCCCGGCAGCGCCTGGTGTCCCGGTTCAGCCTGGCCCACAGCACACCGAACTACCGGCTGGCCTTCGAGTTCGACATCGTGCTGCGCGGTCGGGCGGCGACCCCGATGGAGGAGCCGCACGATGACTGACCCGGCGATCGGCGCGCTGACGCCGTCCCAGACGGTCGGGCCGTTCCTGCACATGGTGCTGCCCTGGCCGGACGGGCCGGACGTGGTGGCACCGGACACGGCTGACGCCATCGTCATCCACGGCCGCGTCTTCGACGGGACCGGCGCGGTGGTCGCCGACGCGCTCGTGGAGACCTGGCAGGCCGACCCGGACGGTGGCTTCGCCCACCCCGACGATCCCCGGGGCGTGGGCCGGTACCCCGACTTCCGGGGCTTCGGCCGGTGCGAGACGGACGCGGCCGGCGAGTGGCACATCCGTACCCGCAAGCCGGGCCCGCTGCCCACCCCGGACGGCCGCACCGAGGCGCCGCACCTGGACGTCTCGGTGTTCGCCCGCGGCCTGCTGGACCGGCTGGTCACCCGGCTCTACTTCGCCGACGAGCCGGCTGCCAACGCCGCCGACCCGGTGCTGTCCACAGTGGACCCGCAGCGGCGGGCCACCCTCATCGCAGCCGTGGACGGCGACGGGTACCGGCTCGACATCCGGCTGCAGGGCGCCGACGAGACGGTGTTCTTCGATGTTTGACCTCACTTTCGGCGCGCCCGAGGTGGTCGCGGCCACCAGCGACCGGGCCTGGGTACGGGCGCTGTTGGACGTGGAGGCGGCGCTGGCCCGGTCGGCCGCGACGATCGGGCTGATCCCGGCAGCCGCCGCCGAGGCGATCACCCGCGCCTGCGCCGGCGATCTGGTCGACGCCGACGCCCTGGCACTGGCCGCCGTCGACTCGGCCACCCCGGTGCTGCCACTGGTGCAGGCCCTGCGCGCGGCGGTCGGCGATTCGGTGGCCGCGCACGTGCACGCCGGGGCCACCAGCCAGGACATCCTCGATACCGCGCTGATGCTGGTGGTACGCCGGGCGCTGGTCCCGCTCGACGCCGACGTGGCCGGCTGCCTCACCCTGCTGGCCGGGCTCACCGAGCGGTACCGGGCCACCCCGCAACTCGGCCGCACGCTGTTGCAGCAGGCCGCCCCGACCACCTTCGGACAGACCAGCGCCGGCTGGCTGGCGGCTCTCGGGTACGCCCGCGCCGGGCTGTGCCGGCTCACCCCGGCCGTCCAGCTCGGTGGCGCCGTCGGCAACCGGGACGCCTTCGGCGGGTACGGGGCGGCGCTGGCCGCACACCTCGCCGAGGAACTCGGGCTGGCCGACGCCGAGCCCTGGCACACCGACCGGACCCGGGTGGCCGAGATCGCCGCCGCCCTCGGCGTGCTCGCCGGTACTCTCGGCAAAATCGCCCTGGATGTGTTGCTGCTGGCCCAGTCGGAGATCGGCGAGGTGACCGAGGACGTGCCGGGCGGCGGGCAGTCGACCGCCATGCCGCACAAGCGCAACCCGGCCCGCGCGGTGCTGGTGAGCGCCTGCGCGCATCGGGCTCCGGGGTTGGTGGCGACCGTGTTCGCCGGTATGCCGCAGGAGTTGCAGCGGGCCGCCGGGCGCTGGCAGGCCGAGTGGCCGACCGTCACGGAACTGCTGCGGGTGGTCGGCGGGGCCGCGTACCACGCTCGGGCGATGCTCTCCCACCTGCGGGTACACCCCGAGCGGATGGCCGCGCACCTGCGCCCGGGGGCGGCGCTGTGACGGTGCCGCTGCACTACGAGACACACGGGCCGGCCGGCGCGCCGGTGGTGCTGTTCGGCTGCTCGCTGGGGACCAGCGCGGCCATGTGGTCCGGCCAGGTCACGGGACTTGCCGACCGGTACAGGATGATTTGTTTCGATCATCGCGGACATGGCCGGTCCCCGGTGCCGCCGGGCCCCTACGACATCGCCGACCTCGGCCGGGACGTGCTCGCCCTGCTGGACCGGCTGGGGCTGGCGCGGGTGCACTACGTCGGGCTGTCGCTGGGCGGCATGGTCGGGATGTGGCTGGCCGCGCACGCGCCCGAGCGCATCGACCGGCTGGCGCTGCTGTGCACGGCGGCCCACCTGCCGCCGGCCGCCGGCTGGCAGGGGCGCGCGGCGACCGTGCGCGCCGGCGGGCTGGCCGCCGTCGCGGAGACCGTCGTCGGCCGCTGGTTCACCGCCGGCTTCGACCCCGGCCCCGGGCCACGCGCGATGCTGCTGGCCACCCCGATCGAGGGGTACGCGGCGTGCTGTGAGGCGATCGCGGCCATGGACCTGCGACCCGACCTGCCCCGGATCACCGCGCCGACGCTGGTGATCGCCGGTGCGCAGGACGCTGCCACGCCACCGGAGCTGGCCGCCCGGCTCGTGGCCGGCATCCCCGACGCCCGGCTGGAGGTGCTGCCGGACGCCGCCCACCTGGCCGCCGTCCAGCAGCCCGCCGCCGTCAACGCCCTGCTCGACGCCCACCTCAGCGGCGCCGCGCGCGAGCCCGTGGCCGGAAGTGTTGCGCAGGAACGGTTTTCGGCCGGGATGGCGGTGCGGCGGGCGGTGCTCGGGGACGCCCACGTCGACCGGGCGGTCGCCGGGACCACCGCGTTCACCGCCGATTTCCAGGACCTGATCACCCGGTACGCGTGGGGCGAGGTCTGGACCCGCGACGGCCTGGACCGGCGTACCCGTAGCTGCGTGACGCTGGCCGTGCTGGCCACCCTGCGCGCCGAGGAGGAGTTGGCGATGCACGTGCGGGCCGCGCGGCGCAACGGCCTGACCGCCGAGGAGATCCGCGAGGTGCTGCTCCAGGTCGCGATCTATGCCGGGGTACCGGCGGCGAACACCGCGTTCGCCGTGGCGGCCCGTACCCTTTTCGACGAAGCCGCGAACCCGGGTCCGCAGGAGGCCGGCCAGCCGCGTCCTGAGGAGGCCGAGCCACGGTGACCGAGCCGACCGAGTTCGTCCAGTCGCTGGACCGTGGGCTCGCGGTGATTCGCGCCTTCGACGCCGAGCACCCGGAGTTGACGTTGGCCGAGGTCGCCCGGATCACCGGGCTGAACCGGGCGTCGGCCCGCCGGTTCCTGCACACCCTGGTCGAGTTGGGGTACGTGCGCTTCGACGGCCGGCTGTTCGCGCTGCGCCCGAAAATCCTCGAACTCGGGTACGCCTACCTGTCCAGCCTGTCGCTGCCCGAGGTGGCCATGCCGCACCTGGAGCACCTGGTGGAGCGGGTACACGAGTCGTCCTCGGTGTCGGTGCTCGACGGCGACGAGGTGGTCTACGTGGCCCGGGTACCCACCCGGCGGATCATGCGCATCGCCATCGCCGTGGGCACCCGGTTCCCCGCCTTCGCCACCTCGATGGGGCGGGTACTGCTGGCCGGCCAGTCCGACGACTGGCTGGACGGGTACCTGGCGACCGCCAAGCTGAGCGCCATCACCACGCACACCATCGCCGACGCCAACCGGCTGCGCGCCGAGGTGCTGCGCATCCGCCGGGACGGGTACGCCCTGGTCGACCAGGAACTGGAGGAAGGGCTGATCTCGCTGGCCGCCCCGATCCGGGACGGCGACGGCCGGGTGATCGCCGCCGTGAACCTGTCCACCCAGACCAGCCGTGGCTCGGCCGAGCAGCTGAGGGAACAGTTGCTCGCGCCGCTGCTGGAGACCGCGACGATGATCGAGAACGACCTCCGCTCCCCCGGCCGCCGCGACACCCGCTGATTTCCCCGGCCGCCGGGCTCCCCGGGCGACCGCAGTGGGTCAGGTCAGGGTGGCGAGCAGGGCGGGGAGCCGGGCGGCGAGGCGGTCGTACTGGTCGGCGCAGTTGTAGACCTGGGCGCACAGGCGCAGCGAGAGCCGGTCCCGCCAGCTGGTGATCGCGACTTCGGCGTGCAGTTGCCCGCGCGATGAGGACCTGCAGGTCGTGCCGGTCCAGGGTGAGCGTCGACGGCAACGGGATGATCCGCATGGGCAGCGGGCCGCCCGGCTGCGGCAGGTCGGTGACGCCGAGGGCGGCGGCGACCACCTGCTGCCCGTAGCCGGCGAGTTGGTCGTTGTGGGCGCGTACCCGGTCGACGCCGAGCGCTTCCAGCAGGTCGAGTCCGGTCGGTGCGGCGAGCCAGCCGGTGTAGTCGAGGGTGCCCTGGAAGTCGACGCTGTGTGGGTACCCGTCCGGCTGCGACCAGGAGACCACCATCGGCCGGATCCGGTCCCGCCACTGCGGCGCGACCCGCAGCAGCGCGGTGCCCCGCGGCGCGTACGCCCACTTGTGCAGGTTGCCGACGAAGAAGTCGGCCCCCAGACCGGCCACGTCCAGGGCCACCGAGCCGGGCGCGTGCGCCCCGTCGACCAGCACCGGCACACCCTCGGCGGCGACTGCGGCGGCCACCGCGGCGACCGGGAAGATCCTTGCGGTTGCCGAGGTGATCAGGTCGATCACGACCAGCCGGGTACGCGGGGTACGCGCGGCGAGCACCGCCGCCACCAGTTCCTCGTCGCTGGCGGCCAGCTCCACGGGCACCACCACCGGGGTACCGCCGTGTCCGGCGATGGCCAGCTCCACCGCCCCGTACCCGTGATCCGTGGTGATCACCTCGTCGCCGGGCCGCAGGTCGAGGCTGCGCAGCACCAGACTGACCCCGGCGGTGGTGTTGGCCACCACGGCGGACAGCTCGGGCTCCGCGCCGACGAACCGGGCCAGCCGGTCCCGCGCCACGTCGAGCCGGTCGAGCAGTCCCCGGGTGAGGAACCGGGTCGGGTTGGCCTCCATCTCCACCCGCAGCTGCGACTGGACCCGTTGCACGGCGAGCGGCGCAGCCCCGAATCCGCCGTTGTTGAGGTAGTCGACTTCGGGGTCGAGGGAGAACAGGTGCGCGGCACCGGGCAGCGGCGACGGAACGATCACGCCGCCACCGTAGCCAATCCCGATCACCGCAGCCCACCCGGATTCCCCGGACGTGACCAGCTCTTCAGGGATACGGGTGAGCCTGCCGGGAGGTGGAGCAGGCCAGCTCTCAGGCGCGCGGGTGGGCCTGGCGGTAGGCGGCGCGTAGCCGGTCGATGGAGACGTGCGTGTAGAGCTGGGTGGTGGCCAGCGAGGCGTGGCCCAGCAACTCCTGCACCGAGCGCAGGTCCGCGCCGCCCTCCAGCAGGTGGGTGGCGGCGCTGTGCCGCAGCCCGTGCGGGGAGATCGCGGGTACCCCGGCCGCCCGCGCGTACCCGGCGACCAGGCTGCGTACCGTGGTCGGGTTGAGTCGCCCGCCGCGGGCGCCGAGCAGCAGGGCAGCACCGCTGGTCGCGGTGGCGAGCGCCGGCCGGCCGTGCCGCAGCCAGGCGTCCAGGGCCTCGTCGGCAGGGCGGCCGAAGGGCACCGAGCGCTCCCGGTCGCCCTTGCCGATCACCCGCACCACCCGCCGGCCCCGATCCACCGAGCCGAGGTCCAACCCGCACAGCTCACTGACCCGGATTCCGGTGGCGTACAACAGTTCCAGCACGAGCCGGTCGCGCAGCCCGAGCGCGCCGTCGGCCGGCTGCGGAGTCTCGACCAGGGTGGCGGCCTGGTCGTCACGCAGCACCGCGGGCAGCTCCCGGTGGGCTCGGGGGCTGGCCAGCCGGGCGCCGACATCGGTGTCCAGCAACCCTTCCCGGTGCGCCCAGGCGGTGAAGGTGCGCGCCGCCGCCGCCCGCCGGGCCAGCGTGGTCCGGGCCGCCCCGGTGCTGCGCTGCCGGGCCAGCCAGCTGCGCAGCACGGTGAGGTCCAGCTCGGCGGCGCTGGTCACCCGCATCCGGCTGGCGTGGTCGAGCAGCCCGACCACGTCGGTGACGTAGGCCCGGACGGTGTGCGGTGAACGCCCGCGCTCGGCGGCCAGGTGCCGGGCGAAGTCGTCGGCGGCCTCCCGCAGCGCGGGCGGCAGCGCCTCATGACGATCTCGGGTACCCGGAGTGCGGCTCACCCCTCGACGCTGGCCCGCCCCACCCCGCCGGTCAAGCGGGCACGCCGACGCACACTGCACCCGGGTCAGCTGTCGGACTCTGTACCGGCCCGGCCCGGCCCGGCCGCGGGCGTCGGACGGGTCAGGACAGCCGGCGCTGTGGAACTACTGTTGCTCCGCATGACCCACGTCGAGATCGGGATCACTGCGGAGCTGGTCCGGGATCTGGTCCGCGACCAGCATCCCGACCTCGCCGATCGCCCGATTCGACTGGGCGCGCGTGGCTGGGACAACCAACTGTGGCGGCTCGGTGACGACCTCGCCGTCCGGCTTCCCTGGGCGACCGACTCCGCGGATGCACTGCTGCGCAAGGAGTACGCCTGGTTGCCCACGCTTGCCCCGCGCCTGCCGTTGCCAGTCCCCGTCCCGCAACGATTCGGCGAGCCCTCCGAACGGTTCCCCCGACCCTGGCTCATCACCACCTGGCTTCCAGGTATACCCGCCGACCGTGCCCCGGTCACCCACGCCGCCGAGTCGGCGAAATCGTTGGCCACCTTCCTGACAGCCCTGCACCAACCCGCCCCCAGCGATGCGCCCACCGGCCGGGACCGTGGCGGACCATTGGCCGACCGAGCCGAGGCATTCGCCAACGGGGTCGCCGCTGCCAGCGAACGAGGGCTGATCGACGACCCGGACGCCGTCCGCGCCGTCTGGGACGACGCGGTCACCGCACCTGAATGGAGCGGCCCGGCACTGTGGCTGCACGCCGACCTGCACCCGGCGAACGTCCTTACCGCCGACGGCGCCCTCTGCGGAGTAATCGACTTCGGCGACCTGTGCGCGGGCGACCCCGCATATGACCTGTCCGCCGCGTGGCTCCTAATGCCGGACGACAGCACCGCCGATTTCTACGCGGCCTACCAGCCGGCCCCGGACACCGCCACCATGCGCCGCGCCCGCGGCTGGGCGATGGCCCGCGCCCTCAGCGGAATCCTCATCGGCGACGCCGGCGTCCACGGCCGCCCCGGCGGCAAACCCACCTGGGGTCCACCCGCGCACGCCGCCCTGCACCGCCTCATCGCCACAATCCACTGACCCGGCCCCGATCCGTCACCCCGCCATGGTGGCAGTCCCGACCCGCTGAGGCACGATCGATTGCGCCGGCAGGCCGGCGAGGATTCGCTCAGTCGATTTGCACGGAGGATGGGGCGTCATCGGTCTCGGGGACGAAGACACCCTTGCCTTGGAGGCCAACGACTACGCCGCGCTCCTTCAGGATCCGAACAATGGTGGTGATCGTCGCCATTGCAACCCCGTACAGGTCAGCCAGCTCCCGGTAGGACTCCAGGCGCTGCCCCGGCGCACGCTGCCCGCCCCTGATCCGCTCGGTGATGTCCGCAGCGATCTCCGCCGAACTCATCAACTTCCACCGCGTCTACACAAGGCCGAGTCTGGCCGACACTCTGCCAACATCCCGGTACGGCAGTGACACTTCGCGATTGGGGCGCCCCATCCAATTCCAGAGGAGCGCGCATGGACGACTACACGTGGCCGCGTTGGCTGGTGGCCCACGGATTACTCAGCGCAGCCCCGCCCCTGCCGCCTCGGCAGGCCGGCGATCCCAGCTTTCGCCGACAGGCTGTCTGTCTCGTCTGCCGGTGGACAGGTCCGGCGCATCTCGCCGGTGCGCATCGCGACATCACCCGTCACCCGGTCGTTTGGCCGATGCGCGACTGGCGAACCTTTTGAGCCCCCTACAGGAGCCGAGCGCCTGCGTCACGATCACCTACGCCCTGCGTCATGGCGCATATGGACCGGCACGCCGACCCCGTGGTCAAGCGGCGCGCCGACACCGATTGGGCCGGCTCAACTGTCGGACTCGATTACCGCGGGGCTGACGCGCAGGGAGCGCCAACCGTCCGGGCGCTCCTCGACGAAGCCGGCGTCACGCAGGCCTGGCAGGGCGCGTAGCACGTCACGCAGGCCCACCCCGGCGGATGCGGCGATGGTGGCCGCGTCCGCGCCGGCGCGGGCGGGTACGCCGTCGAGGATGCGGGCGTGCTCGGGTGGCAGCGCGTCGTGCGGGCGGAGCGGGCCGCGCGGCAACGGAGCCAGGTCGTCACCGATCCGGCCGACCTCCTCCAGTACCTCGGAGTAGCCGGTGACCAGACGGGCACCGAGTTCCCGGACAGCCTGGTGGCAGCCGATCGACATGGCCGAGGTGACCGGCCCCGGTACCACCATGATCGGCCGGCCGAGTAAGGCGGCCCGGCCCAGCGTCTGCCGGGCGCCGCTACGGGCGTTCGCCTCCACCATCACCGTGCCCCGGGAGAGCGCCGCGATCACCCGGTTGCGCACCAGGAACCGGTAACGGTGCGGATCGCTGCCGGGCGGCCACTCGCTGAGCACCAGCCCACGTTCGGCGATCTGCTCGAACAGGTTGGCGTGCGCGAGCGGGTACGCCCGATCCACGCCACAAGCCAGCACCGCCACCGTCGGACCGGCCGCCGACAACGAACCCCGGTGCGCCGCCGCGTCGATACCGAACGCGCCACCGGAGACCACCGTCCACTCCCGACCGGCGAGGCCGTAGCCGAGTTCGGTGGCGACGTGGACGCCGTAGGGCGTGGCGGCCCGCGCGCCGACCACGGCCACCGAGCAGGCGACCGTCTCGGCCAGCGGCGCGCTGCCGCGTACCCACAGGCAGACCGGCGGGTACCCGTCCTGGTCGACCCGCTGGTACGCCCCCGGCCGGCCGAGCAGTCGTAGGTCACCGAGGGACGCCGGCCACTCGTCGTCGTCGGGGGTGACCACCCGGGCACCGAGCTGACGGGTCCGCCGCAGCACCCCGCGGGCCAGCTCGTACGGGTCGGCACGCGCCGCGCGGGCGGCCACCGCACCGCCGAGCTCACCACCCGGATCGGCGGCCAGTACCCGTTCCAGCGCGCCGACCGGCCCGTGCGCGGCTATCAGCTCGTAGACCTGGCGGGTGCCCGGCTCCACCAGGCAGGCCAGCGCCACCCGGGCGACCACCCGCTCGTCGGCCACCCGCTCGTGAATCGCGGTCATCCGGTCCGCCCCATCCGCATCGCCTGTGCCTCCTCAACATCGGGACGGTCGGGGCGGTCCCGACCGTCCAGGTCCGCGATCGTCCACGCCACCCGCAGCACCCGGTCAAAGCCGCGGGCCGACAGCGCGCCCCGGTCCACGGCCCGGTGCAGTGGCGCGATCACTTCGGCCGGCAGCCGCCACGGCGGCCGGCGCAGTTGCGGCCCGGGTACCTCGGCGTTGGTGCGCCAGCCGTCGTCGGCCCAGCGCTCCCGCGCGGCCTGCCGGGCAGCGGCCACCCGGGCAGCCACCGCAGCAGAGCCCTCCACGGCCGTGCCGTCCTGGGCGAGTTGCGCGGCGGTCACCGGGTGCAGCCCGATCTGCAGGTCGACCCGGTCGAGCAGTGGACCGGAGAGCCGGCCGAGGTAGCGCCGCCGCGCCTGCGGCACGCACTCGCAGGCCGCGTCGCCGGCCGGTTTCGCGCAGGGACACGGGTTGGCGGCCAGCACCAGTTGGACCCGGGCCGGGTAGCTCACGCTGCCGTTGGCCCGCGACAGCACCACCTGCCCGTCCTCCAACGGCTGCCGCAGCGCGTCGAGCACCCGGCTGCCGAGTTCCGGGGCCTCATCCAGGAACAGCACGCCCCGGTGGGCCAGTGACACCGCGCCCGGCCGGGCCAGTCCACTGCCGCCGCCGACCAGCGCGGCCACCGAGGCGCTGTGGTGCGGGGCCTGGAACGGTGGCCGGCGGATCAGTGGCGCGCCCTCGGGCAGCAGGCCGGCCACCGAGTACACGGCGGTCACCTCCAGCGCCTCCGACTCGGTCAGCGGCGGCAGGATCGACGGCAGCCGGCGGGCCAGCATGCTCTTGCCGGCGCCGGGCGGCCCGATCAGGGCCAGGTGGTGTCCACCGGCGGCGGCCAGCTCCAAGGCGCGGCGGCCGAGTTCCTGGCCGACGACGTCGGCGAGGTCCGGCCCGGTGAGCGACGGCAACTCACCGATCGCGGGTGGCTCCAGCAGCGCGCCGCTGCCGCGGACGAAGTCGATCAGCCGGCGCAGCGAGTCGGTGGCGCGCACCGTGACGCCGGGGACCAGGGCCGCCTCCCCGGCATTCGCCAGCGGTACCACCGTCCGGGTGATCCCGGCCCGCGCTGCCGCGAGCAGGCTGGGCAGGATGCCGCGCACCGGCCGAACCGAGCCGTCCAGTCCCAGCTCGCCGAGGATGGCCACGCCGTGCAGCGGGGCCAGTGGCAGCATGCCGGCGCCGGCGAGGACCGTGACGGCGATGGCCACATCGAAGACCGAGCCGTGCTTGGGCAGGCTGGCCGGGAGCAGGTTGACGGTGATCCGCCGGTTCGGCCAGGACTCCCCGGAGTTGACCAGCGCGGCGCGGACCCGGTCGCGGGCCTCGTGCAGGGCGGTGTCCGGCAGCCCGGTCAGTGCCAGTCCGGGCAGCCCGGCCGCCAGGTCGGCCTCCACCTCCACCAACTGCCCGACCATCCCGGACAGCCCCACGCAGAGCACCTTCGCGTACGACATCAGCGGCCACCGGCCCACGGCAGCCGGCCGGCCGCAACCGCCGCAGCGGCCGACACCAGAAAGGCCGACACCAGCAGGGCCGGCATCAGAAGGCTCCGCGCAGGTGTTCGACCCGGGCCGCGCCACGCGGCTGGGGCCACACGCTCACCACGTCGAAGCGCACCTCGCCGCGGTTGCCCGGATGCTCGGCCAGCCACTGCGCGGCCAGTCGGCGCAGCCGGGCGACCTTGGTCCGGCCGACCGCCTCGGCGGGCAGCCCGTAGGCGGTGCCGCGACGGGTCTTCACCTCGACGATCACCAGTGCTTCGCCGTCGCGCAGCACCGCGTCGAGTTCGCCGTCGCGGCAGCGCCAGTTGCGCTCGATCAGGCACATGCCCTGGTTGACCAGGTGTGCCACGGCAACCCGTTCGCCGTACCCGCCGACTGCGTCCTTGGCCCGTCCCATGCCCGCAGCCTGGCCGCGACCGGCGCCGGCCCACCACCTCGGCAGCGGCCCACTGTGGACAGCGAGGGTGGCTGTGGAAAACCCGCAACGCCTCAGCCTGCGGCGATGACCTCAGCCTGCCGCGATGGCCTCCACTGGCGCGCGGAACAGAATCCGGGACTGGCCGGGGCCGGCGTAGTCGGGGATCTCCTCGGCGGTCATCCCGAGTCCGGTGTGGAACGCCACCGAGCCGGTGTTGGCCGTTGCGGTGATCGCCTCCAGCCGGGTCGCGCCGGCCCGCTGGGCGGTCTGCGCGAAGCGTCGCCACAGCGCGGTGGCCAGGCCGGTGCGGCGGTAGGCGGGCAGCACGGCGATCAGTTGCACGTAGCCCAGGCCGTCGGCGGTGACCGCGCCGAACAGGTAGCCGACGATCCGGTCGGCGTCCACAGCCAGCAGTCCCCAGCGGCCGAACTGGTGGAACCAGGGCCAGGCGTGCGCGGCGCGTAGGTCCCGCTCGCCCCAGAACTCCTGGTGCCGATCGAGCAGTTCGGCCAGGACGTTACGCGGATCACGGTCAGCGAAGGGTTCTATCTGGAGCATCAGGGGCTTCCCCTATGGCCGTTGGTGGCGAACCGGGGTCACCATGGTGCCATGGAGAAGTCCCATGGCTTTCGCAATTTCGTCCTGGTCGTGGCCGGCCTGTTCGTGGTCGGCGTAATCGGCTACTGGCTGCTCCAGGCGCTGATCGGGGTGTTCTTCTACATTCTCGTCGGCGCGGTGCTGGTGGGTGGCGGGATGTACCTCTACGGCCGGGCCAAGCGGTCACTGACCGGTGGTCGTCGCAATATAGCCAGATCAACCGCTGAGCCAGATCAACCGCTGAGCCAGATCAACCGCTGACAATCCGGGGGTACGCCCGCAGGCCGGTTGTGGCTGCGGGCGCCACCGGCAACCAGCTCAGCTACCGAAGCCGGATTCGGTCGGCAGCGAGATGTCCGGCTTGTCGAGCTCCTCGACGTTGACGTCCTTGAAGGTCATCACCCGGACGTTCTTCACGAACCGGGCAGGGCGGTACATATCCCACACCCAGGCGTCGTGCATCTCGACCTCGAAGTAGACCTCTCCGTCGGAGTTGCGTACGTGCAGGTCGACCTGGTTGGCCAGGTAGAAACGGCGCTCTGTCTCGACCACGTAGGAGAACTGGCGGACGATGTCGCGGTACTCGCGATAGAGCTGCAGCTCCATCTCGGTCTCGTACTTCTCGAGATCCTCCGCGCTCATCGCGCTCCGCCCTCCATGCCGCCGCTCACCCCGGTCACTCCGTCGAACATCTCCGGCAGAGGGAACATGGGATCATTCTCGCCTACCGAGCCACGCTCCGGCGCGCGGTCCGGTGATGCCACGCCGACGGTACCCCGCCCCGCGCCCCGACCCGCAACCGCCGCGACGTTCGCGTACGAGAACCGGTGTTCCGCACACGCACCGTGCTCGACCAGCGCCGCCTGGTGCTCAGCGGTGCAGTACCCCTTGTGCTCGGCGAACCCGTACTTCGGGTACTCGACGTCCAACTCCCGCATGATCCGGTCCCGGGTGACCTTGGCGATCACGCTGGCCGCCGCGACGCACGCGGCCACCTGGTCGCCCTTCCACACCGCCAGCCCCGGCGTGCCCAGCCCGTCCACCGGAAACCCGTCGGTCAACACGTACTCCGGGGCGGTGGCCAGGCAGGCGAGCGCCCGGCGCATGGCCGCCAGATTGCAGACGTGCAGGCCCCGACTGTCCACCTCGCCGGGCGGGATGACCACCACCGACCAGGCCGCCGCCCGCTTCACCACCTCGGCGTAGACCCGCTCCCGGGCCAGCGCGGTAAGCAGCTTCGAATCGTTCAACTCGGCCACCTCGCCGCGCTTGCCCGGCGCCAGGATCACCGCGGCGGCCACCAGCGGACCCGCGCAGGCGCCCCGGCCGGCCTCGTCGGCCCCGGCGATGTGCCCGAAGCCGCGCCGGCGCAGCGCCCGTTCCAGGGCGTAGATGCCGTCGGCCCGGGTGACCACGGTACGACTGGGGCTGATCATCAGGCGCCCACCAGCTCGTGCAGCAACTGGGGCAGCCGGGTCGGGTAGTACCGCTCGGTGGTGTCGGACAGCTCGGCGGCGCTCCACCAGCGGTGCACGTCGATGCTGTCCCGCTCGATCTGCTCGAAGCCGGCGGTGTCGACCTCCCAGGCCGGTACCCGCAGCAGGTAGAAGCACTGCTGCTGGCGGTACCAGACGCCGCCGAAGGGGAACTCGGTGACCTCGTCCCAGACCGGCTCGCCGAGTTCGGCCGGGTCCACCAGCAGCCCGGTCTCCTCGTGCAGTTCGCGGGCGGCGCCCTGGGCGGTGCTCTCGCCGTCGTCGAGGCCGCCGCCGGGGGTGAACCAGAAGCGGTGCTCGGGTCGCTGCGGATCCCAGCCCCGAAACAGCAGCACCCGGTCCCGGGCGTCGAGGAGCAGTACCCGCGCGGCACGCCGGGGAAGGTACTCGGTCACCACCCGAGCCTAGGCCATCGCGGTCGGCAGCCCGGCCCGGCCACGGCCGGGTGGGACAGCAGCCCGGCCACGGCCGGGTGGGACAGCCGCCTCGGCCACGGCCGGGCAGGCTCAGCCCCGGGCTCAGCCGCCGGTTGGATCGGGGATCTTGTCGAAACCGCTGGGCACTGTCAGCCAGTCGAACCGGTTGAACGGCCAGAACAGCACGAAGGCCCGCCCCACCACCGACTTCACCGCGATGGTGGCGGCCTGGATGTCCTTGTCGGCGCGCAGGTACTGGTCGAGCGAGTCGGCCGAGTGGTACCGGTTGTCGCCCATCACCCACAGCCGGCCCTTGGGCACGGTGATGTCGAACGGCTCGGGCGCGGCCGCGGCACCGTCCGGCGCGTCGACCTTGTCCAGGAACGGCTCGTCCAGCGACACCCCGTTGATGACCAACCGCTGCTGGGCGTCACAGCACACCACGTGGTCGCCGCCGATGCCGATGACCCGCTTGATGAAGTCCTTCTCGTCCGGCGAGGTACGCCAGTCGATCGGCGAGTTGAAGACCACGATCTCGCCCCGACGCGGGTCGCGGAAGTCGTAGACGAGCTTGTTGACGAGTACCCGGTTGTTGATGTCGAGGGTCTGCTCCATCGACTGGCTCGGGATGAAGAAGGTCTGCAGGAGGAACGCGCGAACCAGGATCGCCACCACGATCGCGACCCCCAGCAGGATGGGCATCTCCTTCCAGAACGAGCTGGGCTTGGCCTGTTTCGGGGTTTCCTCGTCGATCACGCGGAAAGCCTACGTCGTCGCCGTCCGCGCCGTCGGTGGTACCGCCCAGAAAGGACTAAAGCGGCCAGGAGCGGCGTAACCAGGACTGCGCCGGCCGCCGTCCCGGGGTCGGCGGGGGCGCGTGGCTGCGGCAGCGCGCCGGCCCGGGTCGGTGGCGGCACATGCGCGAACGTCGCCGGGGTACCCAGCGTGCTCCAACTCGCCTTCGGCCACACCACCACGAACGCCTTGCCGATGATGTTCTTCATCGGCACCTGCCCACTGCAGCGGGAGTCCTGGGAGACCCCCCGGTGGTCGCCCATCACCCACATCTTGCCGGGCTCCACGGTGATCGGCCCGAACTTGCGGGGACCACAGCGGCCGGGTGACGGGTCGAGGTCCAGCGGCGAGTTGTCGTAGATGTAGGGCTCGTCCAGCGGTACCCCGTTGACCATCATCCGGCCCTGCGCGTCGCAGCACTGCACCACGTCGCCGGGCAGCCCGATGATCCGCTTGATGAAGTCCTTCTCGCTGGGCTGGGCCACGCCGATCAACGAGCCCAACTGCGAGACGAGCTGGCTGCCCGCCGAGGCGGTCGGCTGGTTGGCGGTCTCCGGCGCCCAGTTGTCGGTGCCCCGGAACACGATGACCTCACCGCGCTGCGGGCCGCGGACGTCGTAGACGACCTTGTTCACCAGCACCCGGTCGCCGATGGCCAGGGTGTTCTCCATCGACCCGGACGGGATGAAGAAGGCTTGCAGCAGGAACGCGCGAATGAGGAAGGCCAATCCGAAGGCCACGATCATCAGCAGCGGCAACTCCTGCCACAGCGGCATGTGCCGGCGGTGTCGCCGGTAGCGCCCTGCTCGATGTCTGGCCCGGTGGCGGGGAACCGCCCTGTTCGTCACGCTGCTCCCCCGCCTGTCTGCCCTCGGTACGCACAGTAGTCGATCGATTCCGCGCCGAGTCGGTTCTGTTAAGACTAAGCGACGGACCCCCGTATTGCCGAGGACTGATCTCTGCCGACCGGCGTACCGAACCATCTCCGGGGACGGTCAACCTATCCGTGGACAGCGAAACGGCGCCGCACGAACCGTGCGACGCCGTTGCCGGAGGAAATGCTGCGGATCAGCCGGTGACCTTGTCCCGCAGCTCCTTGATCTTGGCCTTCTTGCCCCGGAGGTCGCGGAGGTAGTAGAGCTTGGCGCGGCGGACGTCACCGCGGGTGACGACCTCGATGCGGTCGAGCACCGGCGCGTTGACCGGGTAGGTCCGCTCCACGCCGACGCCGAAACTGATCTTCCGAACCGTGAAGGTTTCCCGCAGGCCGTCGCCCTGGCGGCGGATGACCACGCCCTGGAAGACCTGGATACGGGACCGGTTGCCCTCGACGACCCGGGCGTGCACCTTGACGGTGTCGCCGGCGCGGAAGACGGGGATGTCGGTACGCAGGAACTGGGCGTCGAGCGCGTCCAGCGTGTTCATCGCGTTGTCCTTTACAGACCGGCGGCCCTGGCGGGGCCGCAACACGCCGGTCATCGGCGCGTTGTGGGTGATTCTGGCCGGCTGGTCCGGCACCTCCGAAAACCCATCGTGGGTACCCGGTGCGCACGGCCGACCGGCCCTCGTAGCACCGGCACGGGTGTGACGGCGTACGGCAACCTCTCTACTTTGCCATACCGCCCGGCGGCACTTCGAACCCGGCCCCGGTCAGCGTCGCCACATCGCGCCGGGTCAGGCTCGCCGGGTCCAGGGCGGCCAGCAGGTCCGGCCGGCGCGCTGCCGTACGCAGCAGCCCCTGCTCGCGCCGCCACTGCGCGATCTTGCCGTGGTCGCCGCTGAGCAGCACCTCGGGCACCTCGTGGCCACGCCAGGCCCGGGGCTTGGTGTAGACCGGGGTCTCCAGCACCCCGCCCGCGTGCGACTCCTCCAGCAGTGACTCGGCATTGCCGAGCACTCCGGGTACCAGCCGGAGCACCGCCTCCAGGATCACCAGCACGGCGACTTCGCCACCGAAGAGCACATAGTCCCCGAGCGACACCTCGGTCACCGGCATCCGGGTCGCGGCGTCGTCGAGCACCCGCTGGTCGATGCCCTCGTACCGGCCGCAGGCGAAGATCAGCCGGGGTTCGGCCGCAAGTTCGTGGGCGAGCGCCTGGGTCAGCGGTACCCCGGCCGGCGACGGCACCACCAGCCGACCCGGCCCGATCGCGTCCAGCGCCCGACCCCACGGCTCCGGCTTCATCACCATGCCCGGCCCGCCCCCGAACGGGGTGTCATCAACGGTCCGGTGCACGTCCCCGGTCCACTGCCGCAGGTCGTGCACGGCGACCTCGACCAGCCCGGCCGCCCGCGCCCGCCCGATCAGCGACAACTCCAGCGGCGCCAGGTACTCCGGAAAGATCGTCACCACGTCGACCCGGACCGCCGGCGCCACGGCCGGCGTCGGGGACGGCTCGGCGGGGCTCACAGGTCGAACAGCCCCTCGGGCGGGGTGAGCACCAACCGTCGGGCCGCCACGTCCACCTCGGGGACGATGGCGTGCACGAACGGCACCAGCGCCTGCCGGCCGCCGGCGGTCAGCCGGAGCACCAGCGTGTCGTGGCCCGGGCCGTGGTCGACCCGGAGCACCTCGCCGATCGGCTCGCCGGCCGTGTCCACCGCGGTCATCCCGACCAACTGGAAGTCGTGGAAGTCCTCGGGATCGTCCGGCGCGGCCACCTCCGCCGAGTCCACGCAGAGCAGCACCCCGCGCAGCTTGTCGGCATCCTCGCGGTCCTCGACACCCTCGAAGGTGATCAACAGCCGGCCCTGGTGCGGGCGCAGCCCGTCGATCGTCAGCGGCCCCGCCGACCTGGGCTCGGTAACCATCACCGAACCCAGGTCGTAGCGTGCCTGCGGGTCGTCGGTGGTGATCTCGACCACCACCTCGCCGCGTACCCCGTGCGGGCGCAGAATGCGCCCGACGATCAGCTGCATGACCGGATCAGTACGCGTCGACGATGTCGACCCGGACGCCCCGGCCACCGATCGAGCCGATCACCTGACGCAGCGCCTTGGCGGTGCGGCCACCCCGACCGATCACGGTACCGAGATCCTCCGGGTTGACACGCACCTCCAACCGCTGGCCACGCCGACCGTCGATCATCCGGACACGGACGTCGTCCGGGTTGTCCACGATGCCCTTGACCAGGTGCTCCAGCGCGGGCCGGAGCGCCCCGTCAGGCTTGCGTGCCGGCGTCTGCACCGGCCGCCTCCTCGGTCGCCGCGGGAGCCTCAGCCGCCGCGGGAGCCTCAGCCGCCGCAGGAGCCTCAGCCGCCACAGGGGCCTCAGCCGCCACGGGAGCCTCGGCAGCCGGGGCCGCAGCGGCCTTGGCAGCCTTCTTCGACGGCTTGGCCGGAGCCTCTACCGCCGCGACACCGGCGGCAGCCTGCGCCTCCGACTCGTAGATCGCCTTGCGGTCGGCGCGCGCGGCGGCGACCAGCAGCGGCGGCGGCGCGGGCAGACCCTTGTACTTCTGCCAGTCGCCGGTCTTCTCGAGAATGCGCAGCACCGGCTGGCTCGGCTGCGCGCCGACCGACAGCCAGTACTGGGCCCGATCGGAGTTGACCTCGATCAACGAGGGGTCCTCCTTCGGGTGGTAGATGCCGATGTACTCGATCGCCCGGCCGTCGCGCTTGGTACGCGAGTCGGCAACGACGATGCGGTACTGCGGGTTGCGGATCTTGCCCATCCGCAGAAGCCGGATTTTTACGGCCACGGTTGTGTCGCTCCTGAGTCATCACAGCTGAGCGCCCCGTGCCTGGATCGTGGGGTTGATCCGACAGGCTTGCTCGGTGGGGCTACGTGCCGGGTAGAGGGCGCCGTCACGTAACCAGATACCAGCGGTCCATTCTGCCAGACGCTCTGTAGTTGCTGTGCGTCGAGGGTCGCTTCGCGCGTCGGCCTGTGGGTGGGGCGGGGGGCGGGGGTGCCTGCGCCGGCCCGTCAGGCTTGAAGTCCGTCGCAGTCACCCCCGCCCCCCGCCTTGGCGTTTGTGGGTTGCTACCAGGCTCTTGGGCGGTTCCAACCGTCGGGCATGGTGTCGGGGATCTGCCAGGTTGGGGGTGGGCGAAAGTCTGTTCGAGTCCCGTCGAAGGGGAAGGTTCCCGACTCGATCAGCTTTACTACCCGGGCGCCTTCGTCTCTTACTTGTTGTTCGTTTTCGCACCAGTAGAGGTCGGGGTGGGCTAAGTGGGCCTGGAACTCGTCTTCGTCCTTCCAGCGCCATTTGCGGTCTGGTTGGGCGACTATGTCCAGGTCGTAGTCGATGGTGTCGATACCGCAGAGGGTCTTGTCGTCCCAGCGGGTGCCGGGGCGTTCGAGGTTGACGTACCAGCTTCGGAAGTTGCCCTGGTGGTCGAAGAAGAACCAGGTGGAGTTCTCGGTTTCGGGCTGGTGGAGCATGAGGACGGGGCCGGTCCACGTCATCTTCTTCATGGTGATCGGTTGGCTGAAGAACTCGCGGAACGGCACGTCGCGTAGGTGGCGGCCGTCGAGAGTGGCCATGTCCAGCCATGGGCTGCCGGCGGGTACCCAGATCCACAGGCCGTGGTCGTCGTCGGCGGCTACCCGGCCGAGCCAGACGCGGGCGATTTGGTGGCCGCGAAGGTAGTGCCGGCGCAGCACCAGGCGGCCGGTCTCGAAGGTCACCGGTGCGCCCTGCTCAGTAGGCGCGGGCGAGGTAGGCGAGCAGGTCCGGTTCGTCCTCGGAGTCGGGGGGTGAGCCGTCGGCGCGGGTCAGGCAGCGGACGGTGATGCCCTGGGCGTTGGCGCGGGCCTCGCCGTCGACGCCGACCGTCGACCAGGGCAGCCTGTGCCCAGCCGGTAGCGGTCGCCGCCAGGGCGTCGTCGAGGTCGGTGACATCGACGGTGTTGGCCAGGCGGCGGGCCAGGGCCTCGTCGTGGACGGCCTTCTGGTCGGCTTCCAGGGCGGCGAGCACCTCGGCCAGCACGTTGCCTACGGGTACCGGCGTCTTGCTGCCGGGGATGCGGCGGACCAGGGTGGCGTTGCCGGCCGCGAGGTCGCGGGGGCCGAGCTCGACACGTACCGGATAGCCCTTGAGCTCGGCGTCCACGGCCCGGCGGCCGAACGGGGTGTCCACCCGGTCGTCGAGGGCGACCCGGACGCCGGCCTCGGCCAGCGCCGAGCGCAGGCTGGCCGCGGCCGCCGCCACGCCGTCGCCGTCCTTCACGACCATGATGTACGCCTGGATCGGCGCCAGGTTCGGCGGCACCCGCAGACCGTTGTCGTCGCCGTGGCACATGATCACGCCGCCGATCATCCGGGTGGACGAGCCCCAGGAGGTCGTCCAGGCGTGCTCGAGCGAGCCGGCCGCCGACGAGTAGCTGATGTTGAACGCCTTCGCGAAGTTCTGCCCGAGCTCGTGCGAGGTGCCCAGCTGCAGCGCCTTGCCGTCGCCCATCATCCCTTCGAGGGTGTACGTGCGGGTGGCCCCGGCGAACCGTTCGCGGGTGGTCTTGAGCCCCACCACCACCGGGATGCCCAGCACGCTGACCATCAGGTCCTGGTAGACCTCGTGCAGGATCTTGCGGGCGTACCCGCGGGCGTCGGCCTCGGTGGCGTGCGCGGTGTGCCCCTCCTGCCAGAGGAACTCGCTGGTGCGCAGGAACAGCCGGGGCCGCAACTCCCAGCGCACCACGTTGGCCCACTGGTTGAGCAGCAGCGGCAGGTCCCGGTACGAGCTGATCCACTTGGCCATGAACTCGCCGATCACCGTCTCGCTGGTGGGGCGCACCACGATCGGCTCGGCGAGCTGCTTGCCGCCGCCGTGGGTGACCACCGCCAGCTCCGGCGAGAAGCCCTCCACGTGCTGGGCTTCCCGGTGCAGGTAAGACTCCGGGATGAACAGCGGGAAGTAGGCGTTCTGCGCGCCGGCCGTCTTGATCCGGGCGTCCATCTCGGCCTGGATCCGTTCCCAGATGGCGTACCCGGTCGGTCGGATCACCATGGTGCCGCGCACCGGCCCGTTGTCGGCCAGCTCAGCCTTGGCGATCAGATCCTGGTACCAGCGGGGAAAGTCGTCCGCCCGGGGAGTCAGCACACGTGCCATGACCCCAGATCCTAGCCAGGCCGCGTCCCCGGGTCGGGGAGCGGAATCCAAGATCGCGACCGGCCGCCGGATTCCGCAGTGTCACCGCGCATCCCGGCGGGGCGTCCAGAGCTACCGGAGCACCCGGCCCCTCAGGATGATCCGGGCGGGGGTCTGGAGGATCCTCAGGTCTTTCCTGGGGTCTTCGGGGTAGCCGACCAGGTCGGCCAGGCCGCCCTCGACCAGGCCGGGGAAGCCGAGCCAGTCGCGGGCGCCCCAGGAGCCGGCGTGCAGGACGTCGATCGGGGACATCCCGGCCTGCTCGTGCAGGAGCAGCATCTCCTGCGCGGCGAGGCCGTGGTCGATGCCGCCGCCCGCGTCGGAGCCCACGTAGATCGGCACCCCGGCCTCGTACGCGGCGCGCACCACGGTCGGGAAGCGGGCCTGCAGGGCCAGCATGTGCGTGGCGTAGGCCGGGAACTTCTCCTGTGCCCGGCGGGCGATGTTCCCGAAGGTCGCCACGTTGATCATCGTGGGTACCAGCGCGGTACCCCGCCGGGCCAGCTCATCCACCAGGTCCAGGGAGAGTCCGGTGCCGTGCTCCACCGAGTCCACCCCGGCGCGTACCAGCACGCCCACCGCCGACTCGCTGAACGTGTGGGTCGCCACCCGGGCACCGGCCGCGTGCGCGGCGTCGATCGCGGCACGCACGTCGGCGTCGTCGAAGGCGGGTGCCAGATCTCCCACGGAGCGGTCGATCCAGTCCCCGACCAGCTTCACCCAGCCGTTGCCGGCCCGCGCCTGGCGCGCCGCCTCGGTCGCCAGCTCCGCCCCGGTGACCTCGACGCCGATGCCCGGCAGGTACCGCTTCACCGGCGCCAGGTGCCGCCCGGCCCGGGCCAGTCGCGGCATCTCCGCCTCGTCATCCAACTCCGGGTACGGGAAGGGCGAGCCCGCGTCCCGGATCGCCAGTACCCCGGCATCCCGGTCCAGCCGGGCCAGGTTCCGCGCCTCGTCCAGCGACCCGATCGGCGCGCCACCCGGGGCGATCCCGAGGTGGCAGTGCGCGTCGACCAACCCCGGCAGGATGAAACCGCCGTCCAGCACGGTCTGCGCCCCCGGTACCGGCTCGGTGTGCACCCGGTCCCCGACCAGCCACAGGTCCCGTACCTCGTCCTCGGGGAGCACCACCCCACGTACGTGCAGCGCCATCCCGTCAGTCAACCAGACCGGCTAGCGACCTTGCTCAGCCCGCGCCAGCAACTGCGCCCGCCGCCGACTCACCTCCGGCAGATCGATCGTGATCGGCCACGGCTCGGTGACCGTGAAGCTCTCGGTCGTGTGGACGCCGTAGGAATACCGCCGCCGTACCGGGTCCAGCAGATCCGGCGGCAGTTCGTCGAGGTCGTCAGTGGGTCCATACCCGCCGGTCCGGCAGGTCGCTCACCGCCGTCACGACGGCTCCTCCCATCCGAATCGCCCAAACCCCATCGAAGGCAGGTGGTGCCCGCTGTCCCTACTTGTCGCGCTTGTTGAACTTGGAGAAGTCGAGCTTCGGGGGGACGAAGTCGGCGCTCTGCTGGAGGGCGGAGGGGTCCAGGCCGGGCGGGAGCTGGGGCATTCCGCCGCCCATCCCCGGCATGCCGCCGAGGCGGGGACGCTGCGCGCCACCCTTGGTGCCCTTGCGCTTGTTCTTCGGGGACTTGGTGGCCTTGCGCCGGCCCGGCAGGCCCATCATCGGACCCATCTGCTTCATCATCTTCTGCGCATCGGCGAAGCGGTTGAGCAGCTGGTTGACGTCCATCACGGTGACCCCGGAGCCGCGCGCGATGCGGGAACGGCGGGAACCGTTGAGAATCTTCGGGTTCTGCCGCTCGCCCGGGGTCATCGACCGGATGATCGCGGTGACCTTGTCGAAGTGGCTGTCGTCCAGCTCGGCGAGCTGGTCCTTCATCTGACCCATGCCGGGCAGCATGCCGAGGATGTTGGTCAGCGGACCCATCCGGCGCAGCGCGGTCATCTGGTCGAGGAAGTCCTCCAGGGTGAACTCCTGGCCGCCCATGAGCTTGGCGGCCATCTTCTCCTTCTCGTCCTCGTCGAAGGCCGCTTCGGCCTGCTCGATGAGGGAGAGCATGTCGCCCATGCCGAGGATCCGGCTGGCCATCCGGTCGGGGTGGAAGACGTCGAAGTCCTCCAGCTTCTCGCCGGTGCTGGCGAACAGGATCGGCTCGCCGGTGACGTGCCGCACCGAGAGCGCCGCGCCACCGCGGGCGTCGCCGTCGAGCTTGGAGAGGACCACGCCGGTGACGCCGACGCCGTCGCGGAAGGCTTCGGCGGTGGCGACGGCGTCCTGACCGACCATCGCGTCGATCACGAAGATGATCTCGTCGGGCTGGACCGCGTCCCGGATCGCGGCGGCCTGCGCCATCATCTCCTGGTCGATACCGAGCCGGCCGGCGGTGTCGACGATCACGATGTCGCGCATCTGCCGCTTGGCGTGCTCGATGGACGCCTTGGCCACGGCCACCGGGTCGCCCGCGCCGTTGCCGGGCTCGGGGGCGAAGACCTCGACGCCGGCCCGGCCGCCAAGCACCTGGAGCTGGTTGACGGCGTTCGGGCGCTGCAGGTCACAGGCGACCAGCAGCGGCTGGTGGCCCTGGGCCTTGAGCCAGCGGGCCAGCTTGCCGGCGAGCGTGGTCTTACCGGAGCCCTGCAGGCCGGCGAGCATGAAGACGGTCGGCGGCTGCTTGGCGAACTGCAGCCGGCGGGTCTCGCCGCCGAGGACGCCGATCAGCTCCTCGTGGACGATCTTGATGATCTGCTGCGCCGGGTTCAGGGCCTTGTGCAGCTCGGCGCCGTGCGCGCGTTCCTTGATCGAGTTGATGAAGGCTCGCACGACGGGGAGCGCCACGTCGGCTTCGAGCAGGGCGAGCCGGATCTCCCGGGCGGTGGCGTCGATGTCGGCGTCGGTGAGCCGGCCCTTGCCCCGCAGCTTCGTGAAGATCCCGTTGAGCCGGTCGCTCAGCGTGTCAAACACAGCGTCTGATCCTCAAAATCCTCGAATGGTGCCGTCCCGGCCGCGGATACGCGCCCGGTACGAGGGTACCGGGCGGGAGCCGGTGCAGCCCGACCGGCGGCGGCCGCGATCAGGAGATGGCCGACAGCAGGGCGTCGCTGACCTCTGCCCGCACCGTCAGGTCGGTCCACGGGCCGACCAGGTAGAAGGCGTCCACAACGTCGGCGCCCAGGGTGGAGATGCGGGCGGCGCGAACCTCCGCGCCGACCTCGTCCAGCGCGCGGGCGATCCGGTAGAGCAGGCCGAGCGAGTCGGGCGCGCGTACCTCCACCACCACCGCGTCGGTGGCGGCGTCCCGGTGCCAGACGACCCGCGGCTGCGCCCCGGAACTCGGCCGGCCCCGCCGCGCCACCCGCTCCAGCCCCAACTGTCCCAGCGCGGCCCGGCGCAGGTCGGCGGTGAGGGCGGCGGCGTCCGGGGGCGAGCCGTAGCGCGACTCGACGGCGCACTGCACCAGCGCCCGGCCGTCGACGGTGGAGATGTCCGCGGTCACCACGTCCAGCCGGTGCAGGGCCAGACATCCGGCCACCGCGGCCAGCAGGCCACGCCGGTCGGTCGCGGCCACCGACACCCGGTCCCCTTCCACGTGTACGGCCGGCAGCGCCCCGGCCACCAGTGCCGGATCGGGCATCGGGGCAGGCGGCAGCTCGCCGGTGTCGAGCAGCCGGTGGGTGCGCTGCACCAGCTCGCGGACCAGCCGGTCCTTCCACTCCGTCCAGGCGCCCGGCCCGGTGGCGGCGGCGTCGGCGCGGGACAGCCCGTACAACAGGTTCAGGGTTTCGCTGTCGCCCACCGACTCGGCGACGCGGCGGATGGTGAGCGGGTCGGTCAGGTCCCGGCGGGTGGCGGTGTCCGGCAGCAGCAGGTGCAGCCGCACCAACTTCTCCACCTGCACCGCGTCGGCCTGGGCCAGACCCAGTTCCAGGGCGATGGTGTACGCCAGCGGCGCGCCCACCCGGCTGTGGTCCCCGGGCAGCCCCTTGCCCACGTCGTGCAGGAAGGCCGAGAGCACCAGCAGGTCCGGCCGGGCCACTTCGCGGGTGAACGCGGCCGCCTCGGCCGCCGCCTGCACCAGGTGCCGGTCCACTGTGTACAGGTGCACCGGGTTGTGCTGGGGCAGCCCGCGCAGCCGGTTCCACTCCGGCAGCCAGCCGACCACCAGGCCGTAGCGGTCGCACGCTTCCCAGATCGGGACCAGGCCACGGCCGCTGCCGAGCATGGTGAGCAGGGCCTCGCGTGCCGGGGCCGGCCACGGCGGGGTGGGCGGCGGGCAGAACCGGGCCAGCCACTCCAGGGTCGGCCGGGCGATCGGCAACCGTACCGTCGCGGCGGCTGCCGCCACCCGCAGCGCCAGGCTGGGGTCGGGGCGGGGGGCCACCGCCACCCGGGCGAGCACCGCCTCGCCGTCCTGCTCCACGACGTCGCGCCCGATCGGCCGGCGCACCGGGGTACGTGGCCCGGAACGCCGCCGGTCGGCACGCCACCGGTCGACCACCCGCCAGGCGTCGTCGGCGGCGTAGGCGATGGTCCGGGCATCCTGGGCGATGCGGCGCAGCAGTTCGTCGCCCTCGCGCAGGCCGAGGCGCTTGGCCACGGCGTCGCGCTCCTGGGCCAGCAGCCGGTCGATGCGCCGGCCGGCCGACAGGTGCAGCGCGTCCCGCACATCCAGCAGCCGGGTGTGCGCCGCCCGGACCGGCGGGGTTGCCGCGTCGGCCACGCCGGCCATTCCGATGCCGCGCAGCACCCCGACGTCGCGCAGCCCGCCGCGGGCCTCCTTGAGGTCCCCTTCGAGCAGGAAGGCGAGTTCGCCGTGGGCCGTCCAGCGGGCCTGGGTGACGTCGCGTAGCTGGGAGATGCCCTTGGGCGCGGTCCGCCGCCACTGGTCCACGGCGCGGCTGCGCAGGGTACGGGCGAGTTTCGGGTCGCCGGCCAGGTGCCGCAGGTCGAGCAGGCCGAGGGCGACCTTCACGTCCTCCTCGGCGACCGTCAACGCCTCGTTGACGGTACGCACCGAGTGGTCCAGGGCCACCTTCGCGTCCCAGATCGGGTACCAGACCTGGGCGGCCAGCTCGTCGATGTCGGGTACCGAGTTGTGCAGCAGGACCAGGTCCACGTCGCTGTGCGGAGAGCACTCCCGCCGACCCAGCCCGCCCACCGCGATCAGCGCGACGCCGGGACGCTGGGGCAGCAGCCCCGCCAGCCAACGGTCGAGCGCCGCCGCACGCTGTGCGCGTGCGGCGGCGCCCAATCCGGAATCGTCGTTCACGGTCATCCGTAGATTCTGTGCCCGTCGATTTCTGTATATGTCGTCGGCGTCAGAGCGCTTCGATGCCGCGCTCGCCGGTACGGACCCGGATGACCTCTTCCACGTTGGTCACCCAGACCTTGCCGTCGCCGATCTTCCCGGTCTTGGCGGCGTTGACGATGCCGTCGACGATCTTCTCGACGTCCAGCTCGTCGGTAACCACCTCTACGCGGATCTTCGGCAGGAACTCCACCGTGTACTCGGCACCCCGGTACACCTCGGTGTGGCCCTTCTGCCGGCCGTAACCCTGTACCTCGCTCACGGTGAGGCCGGCAACGCCCAGGGCGTGCAGGGCCTCCTTCACCGCGTCGAGCTGGTACGGCTTAATGACCGCGGTCACCAGCTTCATGCTCAGTCCCTCTTCCATCGGACGACTCTGGTTGGCCTGAGGCTACCGGGATTAACCGGCGACCTTTTCCGACTCGGGCGCCGTCGTTGGCGCCGAGGCCGCCGGGGTGATCCCCGCCAGTGCGAATGCGCTGCCCGACCCGCTGCCGGAAGCCGGCGAGAAGTCGTAGGCGCTTTCCGCGTGCTCCGCGATGTCGATGCCGTCGATCTCGGCCTCAGCCGACGCCCGGAAGCCGACGGTCAGGTCGATCAACTTGGCGACCACGTAGGCGATCACGAAGGAGAACACCGTCACGATGCCGCTGCAGAGCGCCTGCCGACCCAACTGGGTCGCGCCGCCGCCGACGAAGAGACCCTCACTGGCCAGGCCGTCACCGATGTAGCTCGAGTTGATGGAGGCGGTCGCGAAGAGACCGATCCACAGCGAGCCGATCCACCCACCGACGAAGTGCACGCCGACCACGTCGAGCGAGTCGTCGAAGCCGAGCTTGTACTTCAGGCCGACCGCCAGCGCACAGACCGCGCCGGCGACCAGACCCAGCAGCACCGAGGCGAGCGGGGTGATGAAGCCACAGGCCGGGGTGATGGCGACCAGACCGGCAACCGCACCGGAGGAGGCGCCGACCATGGTCGGCTTACCGTCCCGGATCCACTCCAGGATGATCCAGCCGAGCAGTGCGGCGGCCGTGGCGACCTGGGTGTTCACGAAGGCCACCGCGGTCACGCTGTCCGCGGTGAGCTCCGAGCCGGCGTTGAAGCCGAACCAGCCGAACCACAGCAGGCCGGCGCCGAGCGCCACCATCGGAACGTTGTGCGGCTTGAAGTTCTCCTTCGGCCAGCCCTTGCGCCGACCGAGCACCAGGGCCACCGCCAACGCCGCGGATCCGGCGTTGATGTGCACCGCGGTACCACCGGCGAAGTCCAGCGCGTGCAGCTTGGCGCCGATGAAGCCACCGCCCCAGACCCAGTGCGCGACCGGCACGTAGACCAGGGTGAACCAACCGAACGCGAACAGCAGCCAGCCGCCGAACTTCGCCCGGTCGGAGATCGAGCCGCTGATCAGGGCGACCGTGATGATGGCGAACATCATCTGGAACGCCAGGACCACATAGGTCGGGAATGCCGATGCCGCTGACATTGTCGTCCGAGGCGAGCCACAGCTCGGTCCAGGAAGTTCTTGTTCCCGAAGTACTGCGTGAAGCTGCCCAGGTAGTCGTTGACGCGAGGCGTTGTCGTTGGTGCCGAAGGCGATAGCTGAAGCCGTAGACGAGCCACAGCACCGAGATCAGCCCGATACAGGAGAAGCTCATCATCATCATGTTCAGAACACTCTTGGATCGGTTCAGGCCGCCGTAGAACAGCGCCAGCCCCGGGGTCATGAGCAGGACCAGCGCGGTCGAAGCCAGCAACCAGGCGGTGTTGCCGGTATCGATCGTGGGTCCGTCAGCGAGCACGTGCACGCTGCCCTCCTTGTGTGAGTACCCTCCTTCCGGCGGTGGCAGCGTCGCCCCAGCGCCGGTTGCGCGGAACTTTGGTGCCCGGCTGTTTCACGCAACGACGTTGCTCGGTTTCTGTCATGTGACTTGATGTTTCTTACGTGTGAAGAAACGTTCACCTTCCGTGGTGACTCTCGCTGGTGTCCCCCGAACGGTCGGACCGGTCCCGTCCGAACGGATCGCCGCCGCACCCCGGGTAACCGGACGTTCACCCCATCTGGTTCGCTGGACCCCCAAGTGCGACGGACGCGCGCAGCGACGGGGAGGACGGACCGGTGTACCGATGGCTGTCCCGGACCAGTCTGGCGGTGTCGTTCGCCGCGATGGCGCTGACCCTGGTCATGGTCTCCGGGGTGTTCCCACGCTCCGAGGTCGACCCGGACCGGCCGACGTCGCACTGCCTGTTCGGCTTCTGCGGCCGGATCGGCAACGAACCGGCCTCGGCGAGCTGGATCTGGATCAGTGACAACTGGCCGGCCGACGCCGGCAACCAGTGGCAGCTGCCACCCGGCGGGCGTTCCAGGGACTTCCTGCGCGACACCGACGCCATCGGCATCCCCGAGCGCTGCACCGCCGCCGACGGCGACGGCCGCCACTTCGGCCCCGGCTGGCACAAGATCACCGACTGGTACGACGGCCACCTCACCGTCACCTGCGACCCCGCGAGCTGACCGCCGGCACCGCTAACGCAGGGCGTACTCCAACTGGTAGCGCTCGTGGTCGAGCAGCCGCAGGTCACGTACCGGGCGGCGGAGATGGCCCTTGTGCATGATCCGTACGAACGCCGGGTCGCCGGCCTCCGCCATCCGCCGGATGCCCTCGATGTGGTCGGCGATCCGCTTGCGGATGGTGCCCACCAGCCGCCGCCGGTCGCGGGGCACCAGGCCGTACGCGTCGGCGAACATCCGCAGCCGCCGGGGCCGGTTCGGTCGACTCCAGCCCAGGGTCAGCGAGTCCCGGTCGGAGAAGAGCGGCACCCAGGTCCACGCCGCGTACGCCACGTCGTAGATCCTGGCGCCCGGCGAGGCCAGGTCGAAGTCGATCAAGGCGAGGGTGCCGTCCGGCCGCCAGATCACGTTGTGCGGGGCGGCGTCGTGGTGGCAGATCACCTCGGTGTCCGGCGGCGGCGGCCCGAACGAGCGCCACACCGCATTCGGTGACGGCCGGAACCCGTACTGCGCGTCGTGGAACATCCGCAGCATGGTGGCGACCGTGACCAGCGTTTCGTCGGTCACCCAGTCCGGGCCCAGCGGGTACGCCCCGCACTCGCCCTCCATGTACGACAGCACCTCACGGCCCTTGTCGTCCATGCCGAAGGCACGCGGCGCGCCGGTGAAGCCCACATACTCCAGATGGCGCAGCAGGGCATGGACCGAGGGCGTCCACGGACCAGCATTGCGCCGCACGGTGTCACCGACCCGCACCACGGTGCTGGTGTTCCCGCCGAGCAGCGGGATCTCCTGTTGCGTCACAGCCGCAAGGCTAGACGGCGCCGGCCAACTCGGCACCCGGGAGCGCCGGGAATCCGTCAACCCCTATGCTTCGTCTCCCAGGAGCGCGTCGACAGCGGCCTACGCTTCGTCTCCCAGGAGCGCGTCGACACCGCGCCTATGCTTCGTCTCCCAGGAGCGCGTCGACGAAGGCCTTGGGCTCGAAGGGGGCCAGGTCGTCGGGGCCCTCGCCGAGGCCGATCAGCTTCACCGGGATGCCCAGCTTGCGCTGGACGGCGATGACGATGCCGCCCTTGGCGGTGCCGTCCAGCTTGGTGAGGACCACGCCGGTCACGTCGCACACCTCGGTGAAGACGCGGGCCTGCTCCAGGCCGTTCTGGCCGGTGGTGGCGTCCAGGATGAGCAGCGTCTCGTCCACCGGGCCGTGCTTCTCGATCACCCGCTTGACCTTGCCCAACTCGTCCATCAGGCCGATCTTGTTCTGCAGCCGGCCGGCGGTGTCGATGAGCACCGAGTCGACGCCGGTCTCCCGGCCCCGCTTCACCGCGTCGAAGGCGACCGCGGCCGGGTCGCCGCCCTCCTTGCCGCGGACCACCTCGGCACCGACCCGGCTGGCCCAGGTGGCGAGCTGGTCGGCGGCGGCGGCCCGGAAGGTGTCGGCCGCGCCGAGCACCACCGAGTGCCCGTCCGCGATCAGCACCCGGGCGATCTTGCCGCAGGTGGTGGTCTTGCCGGCGCCGTTCACGCCGACGACCAGCACGACGGCCGGGTAGTCGCCGTGCGGGGTGGCCTTCAGCGAGCGGTCCAGGCTCGGGTCGAGCGCGTTCACCAGCTCCTCGGTGAGCAGCGCGCGCAGGTCCGCGGCGGAGCGGGTACCCAGCACCCGGGTCCGCTCACGCAGCCGGTCGACCAGCTCGCGGGTGGCCTCGACGCCCACGTCCGCGGTGATCAGGCTGTCCTCGATCTCCTCCCAGGCCTCCTCGTCGAGCCGGTCGCGGGACAGCACGGCGAGCAGTCCCCGACCCAACACGCTCTGCGAGCGGGACAGCCGGGCCCGCAGCCGGACCAGCCGCCCGGCGGTCGGCGCGGGCGTCTCCACGGCCACCGGCGCCTCGGCCGGCGGGGCGGGCGGAACGGAGACCGGCGGCACGGTCGGGGCCGGCACCGCGGTGGTCGGCGGCGTGACGATGGGCGTGGGGGTACCTGTCGGTCGGCGCAGCACTCGGCGGCGCGGCCGGGGTCGGCGGCACGGTCGGCGGCGCGGTCGGCGGGCCGGGCCGACGCCGCAGTCGGGGTACCACCAGCGCAACGCCGGCCACCAGCACGAACAGGATGATCAACAGGTACCAGTACCACTGCATCCCCGAATCCTCCCAGACTCCCCCACAGCTCGCCCCGCGGTGGCCGACCCCGGCGGCGACAGCGATGATGGGACACCCCCCGAAAGGTGCGCCCGTGCTTGAATCCACCAGCCTGCTGCTCGGCCCGGTGCTGCGCCGGGTGATCGACGACCGCGCCACCGTCTGGGTACAGACCGGCCACCCGGCCACCGTCACCGTCCGGGCCGGCGCGGCCAGCGGCTCGGCCCGCACCTTCACCGTCTTCGACCGGCACTACGCGCTGGTGGTGGTGGACGGCCTGCCCGCCGACGCGGTGACGCCCTACCAGGTGCTGCTCGACGGCGACGAGGTGTGGCCACCCACGGACTACCCGTACCCGGCCCCGGTGATCCGGACCCGGTCGGTCGACGCCCCGGTCCGACTGGTGTTCGGGTCCTGCCGGCAGGCCAACCCGCACACCATCCCGGGGCTTCCCACCCGACGCGCTGGACGGCTACGCGCTGCGCCTGGTCGACCAGCTGCGCCGACGCGGGCCGGCCGGCGCCGACTGGCCGGACTGCCTGCTGCTGCTCGGCGACCAGGTGTACGCCGACGAGACGTCGCTGGTCACGAAGTCCTGGCTGAGCCGGCGACGGACCCGCAAGGTGCGCTACGACGACGCCCCCGCCGACCAGGTCGTCGACTACGCCGAGTACGCCCGGCTGTATCTGGAGTCGTGGACCGATCCGGAGGTCCGCTGGCTGCTCTCCTGCGTACCGTCCGCGATGATCTTCGATGACCACGAGGTGATCGACGACTGGAACACCTCGGCGTCCTGGCGCGAGCGGATGAGCACGCTGCCCTGGTGGTCCCGCCGGATCACCGCCGGGATGGCCTCCTACTGGGTCTACCAGCACCTGGGCAACCTGCACCCGGACGAGCTCGGCGAGGATCCGCTCTACCCGTCGCTGGTCGCCGCCACCGACCCGGCACAGGCCACGGCCCTGCTGCGCGAGTTCGGTCGAGCGCGCCGACACCGAGCCCGGGCAGTACCGGTGGAGCCACAGCCGGGACATCGGCCGTACCCGGATCGTGGTGCTGGACAACCGGGCCGGCCGGGTGCTCACCCCCGGCGCCCGCCGGATGCTGCCGGCCGAGCACTGGGCCTGGCTGACCCGGCTGGCGCACGGCGACGGCGTCGACCACCTGGTGATCGGCGCGTCCCTGCCGTGGCTGATGCCGCACGGCATCCACCACCTGGAGGCGGCCGTCGAGGCATGGACGGACCGGCCCGGCAGCCTCGCCGAGCGGCTGGCCGAGCCGGTGCGCCGGGTGGTCGACCTGGAGCACTGGGCCGCCTTCCGGCACTCGTTCGAGGCGATGGGCGCGCTGCTCAGCCAGCTCTCCACCGATACCGAGCTGGCCAGCATCAGCGTGCTCTCCGGGGACGTGCACCACTCGTACGTGGCCCGGGCCCGGTTCCCCGGGGTGCCGGCGGGCGCCCCGGTGCACCAGTTGACCTGCTCGCCGGTGCACAACCAGGTGCCGTGGTACCTGCGCCCGGTGTTCCGTGGCGCGTGGAGCCGGGGCGGCGCGGCGCTCGGTCGGGCGCTGTCCCGGCTGGCCCGGGTACCCGCCCCCGGCCTGACCTGGGACCGGCTCACCGGCCCGTACTTCGGCAATGCCGTCGGCACCCTGCTGCACACCGACCGCACGGCCCACGTGAGCATCGACGGGGCCCAACCCGACGGCACCCTCGCCCCGGTCGCCAGCACCGACCTCACCGCCGCCAACCTCCCGCTCCCGCTCCGGGGGTGATCTTGCGGTTGTTCGGCTCCCAATACGGCGGCCGGCTCGCTAGCGTCACAGCATGAGCGTGAGTTTCACCGTGGACGACTACCGCGAACGGATGCGCCGGGCCGTCGCGGCCGCCGCCGAGCAGGGCCTCGCCGGCGTCCTGGTCACCCCCGGACCTGACCTGCGGTACCTGTGCGGGTACCGGCCGACGGCCATCACCGAACGCCTCACCCTGCTGGTGCTCGGCGTCGACCACGAACCGGTGATCGTGGTACCCAGGCTGGAACGTCCGGACGCCGAGGCGGCCACCGGCTCCCCGGCCATCCGCATCGTCGACTGGATCGACGGCGTCGACCCGTTCGAGCTGGCCGGGCAGCACCTGCGCGCCGACGGCCGGTACGCCATCTCCGACTCCGCCTGGGCGCTGCACGTGCTCGGCCTGCAACGGGCCCTGCCCGATTCCAGTTACGCGGCCACCACCGACGTGCTGCCGATGCTGCGCGCCGTCAAGGACGGGCACGAACTGGACCGGCTGGCCGCCGCCGGGGCCGCCGCCGACGCCACCTTCGGCGAGATCCTCCAGGTCGCCTTCGCCGGCCGGACCGAGAACGACGTCGCCGCCGACCTGGCCCGGCTGCTCACGGAGCACGGGCACAGCCAGGTCGACTTCACCGTGGTCGGCTCCGGACCCAACGGCGCGAACCCGCACCACGAGGCCGGCGACCGGACCATCCGGGAGGGCGACATGGTGGTGCTCGACTTCGGCGGGCTCAAGGACTCCTACGGCTCGGACACCACCCGGACGGTGCACGTCGGGCCGCCCAGCGACGAGGAGCGCACCGTCTTCGAGGTGGTCCGCGCGGCCCAGCAGGCCGGTTTCGAGGCGGTCCGGCCGGGGGTGGCGTGTCAGGAGATCGACCGGGCGGCGCGGGCCGTCATCACCGACGCCGGCTACGGGGAGTGGTTCATCCACCGCACCGGGCACGGGATCGGGCTGACCACCCACGAGCCGCCGTACATGATCGAGGGCGAGGAGCAGCCGCTGGTACCGGGGATGTGCTTCTCGGTGGAGCCCGGCATCTACCTGCCCGGCCGTTTCGGCGTCCGGATCGAGGACATCGTGGCCTGTACCGACTCCGGCGGCCGCCGCCTCAACAACACCCCCCACGAAATGCAGATCGTGGCGTAGCTCCTGGCGTTTGCGTCAGCGTGCGACTGTCAGCCCTCGTCGGCCAGATCGTCGACGGCCACCCGGGCCCAGCCGAGCCCCGGCGCGCGCACGGTCTCGCCGGCCGCGAACTGGCCGGTACGCGCGTACCGCCCGTCCGGGCCGAGTTGGTAGGTGTGCACCGTGATCTCCGGGTCGATCTCCACCCGCCAGAACTGCACGATGCCCGCCTGCGCGTACTCGATCGGCTTGAGGATCCGGTCGGTCGACTCGGAGCCGGGGCTGACCACCTCGACCACCAGCGCCACATCCGCAGGCAGATACCGGCCGCGATCGCGGCGGTAGGCGGAGCGTTGCACGACCACACAGTCCGGGATGCGGCGCAGGTCGTCGCGGACCTTGACCTCCACCTCCCCGACCACCATCAGCTCGCGAGGTTTGGCCCCGCGTAAGGCCGCCCGAAGCGAGTCCTTGACGATCTGGTGCCAGGAGGAGGGGGGCGCCATCATGTGGATCACTCCATCGACGAGTTCCCGCAGTCTGTTCTCGGGCAACGCGTCGTACTCCTCGGGGGTGAGGAGTTGACCGACTGGTTCCAGGGTGGGTGCCACGGTGATCGTCACTCGCCTTCTCCTCCCCCGGGGACCGCTACGGCCAGCGTAGAACGCGCGCTGACATAGAGATACCAACGCGGTACGACAACGGGGTTGGGCACGCACTTCGGCCGTGTCGGTGATCGTGTCGGTGGCACTGTCGTTGGTAGGGTCCTCGCCATGTCCGTGAGCATCTCGATCACCCTCGACGACGAGCTCGGCAACGATCTGAACGCGGCAGCGGCCGGCGGCAACCGGTCCGCCCTGGTGGCCGAGGCGATCCGCGAGTACCTGGACCGCCGCGCGGTACGCGCCGCGAGCGCCTGGCACGCTTCACTCACCGGCGACGACGCCGCCGCCCTCGCCGACTTCGACGCGGCGTGGTGACCCCCGCCAATCAACTGGTCCGCGGCGACGTGACCGACTACACGATCGGCAGCCGCCGCGTCCGGGTCCTCGTGGTCAGCGCCAACACCTACAGCGCCCGGTACCCGGTGATCGTCCTGATCCACGACCGGGCCGACGGCAACGTCCCCGGCATCCTGCTCCCGCTGCCGCCCGAACTCGGCGGCGGCACCATCGACCTGTCCCGGCTCCGGTTCGCCGACCCGACGGCGTTCGGCGAGCGGCACGGCCGCATCGGCGGCCTGCTGCTCAGCCAGGTCGACCACGGACTACGCCGGCTGCTGGCGCTGTAGCCCACCGGTGCTACGACGGCGCGGCGGCTGGCGGCGGCGTCAGAGGCTGAGCAGGGTGCGGGCGTAGGTCAGGTCGGCGTCGTCGGTGTAGCGGTGGGCGGTCAGGCCGGCGGCCCGGGCGCCGGCCACGAACCGGGGCGAGTCGTCCAGCAGCAGGGACCGCTCGGCGGGGGTCTTCACCAGTTCGCAGGCGGCCCGGAAGTACTCGGCCGAGGGCTTGGCCACCCCGAGCACCGAGGAGTTGGCGACCGCGTCGAACTCGCCGGCCAGGCCGAGGGTGACCAGGTCGGCGTCGAGCTGGTCGGTGGCGTTGGTGGCCAGCGCGACCGGTACCCCGGCGGAGCGGGCCTGCCGGATCAGTTCCAGGACGGGCGCGCGGACCTCGCCCCGGTAGGTCTCCAGCTCGCGGATCGCCGCCTCGTCACCGACCTCGTCGGCCACCCGGGCGATCCACTGCGCGTGGCTGAGTTCGCCGAGGACGGCCGCGCGCAGCAGGTCCGGGGTGAACATGGTCCCCTTGAGCACCCCGGCGGGCAGCCGGTGCGCCGCCTCCACCCGGGCCGGCACGGCCGGATCCCACCAGCGCAGCACCCCGTCGAAATCGATCAGCAGCGCGGTGGGCCGGGGCCGCCGGCTCACTCGCCCTCCTCGTCGTGGGCGATCCGCTGGCTGATCACCTCGGTGACACCGTTGCGCATGGTGATGCCGTAGAGCGCGTCGGCGATCTCCATGGTGCGCTTCTGGTGGGTGATGATGATCAGCTGGCTCTTCTCCCGGAGCTGCTGCATCAGGGTGAGCAGCCGGCCCAGGTTGACGTCGTCCAGGGCCGCCTCGACCTCGTCCATGATGTAGAACGGGCTGGGCCGGGCCCGGAAGATGGCGCAGAGCAGGGCCACCGCGGTCAGCGAGCGCTCGCCGCCGGAGAGCAGCGACAGGCGCTTGATCTTCTTGCCGGGGGGACGCGCCTCCACCTCGATGCCGGTGGCGAGCATGTCGTCCGGGTCGGTGAGCACCAGCCGGCCCTCGCCGCCCGGGAACAGCACCTTGAAGACCTCTTCGAACTCCCGCGCGGTGTCGTGGTAGGCGGAGGTGAACACCTCCAGGATCCGCTCGTCCACGTCCTTGACCACGGTGAGCAGGTCCCGCCGGGTGTTCTTGAGGTCCTCCAACTGCTCGGAGAGGAACTTGAAGCGCTCCTCGAGAGCCGCGAACTCCTCCAGCGCCAGCGGGTTGACCTTGCCGAGCAGAGCCAGCTCGCGCTCGGCCTTGGCCGCCCGCTTCTCCTGGGTGGGCCGGTCGTAGCCGGTGGGTTGCGGATCGGGCTTGCCGGCGGCTTCGGCCGCAGCAAGATCAATAGCCGTCGGGGGTACCAGCTCATCCGGCCCGTACTCGGTCAGCAGCGCGTCCAGGTCCAGCCCGAAGTCCTCGGCCGACTTGGCCTCCAACTGCTCGATGCGCAGCCGCTGCTCGGCCCGGGCCACTTCGTCGCGGTGCACCTCGGAGGTCAGCCGCTCCAGGTCGCCGGTGAGCCGGCCGGCCCGCCCGCGTACCTCGGACAGCTCCGCCTCCCGGGCCGACCGGGCGGTGGCGATCTCGTCCCGCCGGGCCGCGGCGGTCGTCAGGGTGATCGAGATCCGCTCCAGCGCGATCCCGGCTCCGGTGGCCACCGCGCGGGCGATGGCGGCGCCCCGGGCCCGGGCGGCCCGCCTGGCGGCAGCCCGTTCGCGGGCGGCGCGCTCGGCGGCAGCCTGCCGGGCCAGCCCGTCGGCGCGCCCGGACAGCGCTCCGACCCGCTCCTCGGCGGTACGGACCGCCAGCCGGACCTCCATCTCGTTCTGCCGGGACCGGGGCAGCAGCGCGGCGAGCTGGTCGCGTTCGGCGCTGGACGGGTCGTCCTCCAGCGGCGTCTCCTCGACCAGCCGCAGCCGCTCCTCAAACTCGGCCAGGCCGGCGACCAGCCGCTCCCGGGCCGCCTCGGCAGCCTCCCGGGCGGTACCCAGCCGCTGCGCCTCGGCCCGCGCCGAGCGCGCCGCCGCGCCCAGCTCGGCCAGCTTGCGGGCGGCCGAGTTGCGGACCGAGTCGGACTCCCGGCGAGCGGCCGCGGCCTGCGCCACCGCCTCCTTGTGCTCGGCAACGTTCGCGCGGGCGCCCTCCAGCTGCGCCCGCAGCTCGCCCAGCTTCGCGGTGGCCTCCGAGCGGCGTTGCCGGGCCTCGTCCACGGCCGCCTGGACCTCGATGTAGCTCTGTGCCTTGGTGGAGCCGCCGGCCGCCGCCCAGGCGCCCAGCACGTCACCCTCCGGGGTGACCGCGCGTAGCCGGGGCTGGGCAGCCACCAGGGTCGCTCCGGCAGCCAGGTCGGGAACGAGCACCACGTCGCCGAGCGCGTGCGCCAGCGCCGGGCGCAGGTGATCGGGGCAGCGCACCACGTCCAGCGCCCAGCGGGTACCCGCGGGCAGGTCCGGCCGCGCCGGCGCACCCGCCGCCGGCGAGCCGACCAGCAACGTGGCCCGCCCGGCGTCCTGGGTCTTGAGCAGGTCCACGGCGGTCGCCACGTCGGAGACGGCGGCCACCGCCACCGCGTCCGCGAGCCCGCCCAGCGCGGCGGCGAGCGCCGCCTCGTGGCCCGGGTCGACGGCCAGCAGCGCGGCCACCGAGCCGAGCAGGCCGGGGATGCGCTCCCCCGCCGCCAGCAGCGCGCCCGCGCCGTCCTTGCGGCGCAGGCCCAGGGCGAGCGCCTCCTCCCGGGCGCGCCACTCGGACGCCTCCCGGTCGACCGTGCGCTCGGTGTCGCCCAGCTCCTTGGCGCGCGCGGCAGCCGTGTCGTGCGCCTGCTGCGCGGCCTCGTGCCGGGCCACCAGCTCCAGGTCGCCCTCGTCCAGGTCGGCCTCGACGGCCTGTGCCTCGGCGAACTCGACTTCGGCGATTTCGGCCCGCTCGCGCGCCTCGGCCAGCGCGATCGCCTGCCGCTCCAACTCCTCTTCGGCAGCGCTCATCCGGCTACGGGCGGCGCCCACCTCACCGGTCAGCTTGGCCAGCCCGGCCCGCTTGTCCGCGATCGCCTTCACCGCGAGCATCAGCGCCCGTTCGGCTTCGGCGTGCGAGCGCTCCAGCTCCTGGCGGTGCGCCACCGCCTCGGCCAGCCGGGTCTGGTCGGCCTCCAGGGCCGCCCGCAGTGCGCTCTCCTGCTCGCGTACCCGCTGCGCCTCGGCCTCCAGCAGCTCCGGGTCGCGACCCGGGCGCTCCTCCTCGCCGGTGCCGGACAGGTGCCGCAGCCGCTCGCTGGCCAGCTGCTCGGTGGAGCGGAACCGCTCCTGTAGCGCGGCGAGCTGGTACCAGGTCTCCTGCGCGGCGGTGAGGATCGGCGCGTCGGCCGCGTGGTCGGCCTCCAGCAGGGCCAGCCGCTCCTGCACGGTGGCCAGCTCGGCCTCGACCTCTTCGCGGCGCTCGCGCAGCGCGGCCTCGTCGGCGACCTCCTTGTTCAGCGTCTCGCGCAGCGTGTGCAGGTCGTCGGCGAGCAGCCGGAGCCGGGCGTCGCGCAGGTCGGACTGGATGCCGGCGGCGCGCCGGGCCACTTCGGCCTGCCGGCCCAGCGGCTTGAGCTGGCGGCGCAGCTCGGCGGTGAGGTCGGTGAGCCGGTTCAGGTTGGCCTGCATCGCGTCCAGCTTCCGCAGCGCCTTTTCCTTGCGCTTGCGGTGTTTGAGGACGCCGGCCGCCTCCTCGATGAACGCCCGCCGGTCCTCCGGCTTGGCGTGCAGGACGGTGTCGAGCTGCCCCTGCCCGACGATGACGTGCATCTCCCGGCCGATACCCGAGTCCGAGAGCAGCTCCTGGATGTCGAGCAGCCGGCAGGAGTTGCCGTTGATCTCGTACTCGCTCTCGCCGGAGCGGTACATCCGGCGGGTGATCGAGACCTCGGTGTACTCGATCGGCAGCGCGTTGTCGGTGTTGTCGATGGTGAGGGTGACCTCGGCGCGCCCCAGCGGCGCACGGCCGGCGGTGCCGGCGAAGATCACGTCCTCCATCTTGCCGCCGCGCAACGCCTTGGCGCCCTGCTCCCCGAGCACCCAGGCGATCGCGTCGACCACGTTGGACTTGCCGGAGCCGTTCGGGCCCACCACGCAGGTGATCCCGGGCTCCAGCTTCATCGTGGTGGCCGACGCGAAGGACTTGAAACCCTTCACCGTCAAGCTTTTCAGGTGCACGGAACTCCGCGTCGTCTTCGGCCCGGCCGGGGCGGACCTCGGCGGGCGGGGCAGCAGGGCAACGGCTGAGCCGCTGTTGGAGCCGGCGGGCAAGCCGCCATTTCGGCAGGGTACCGCGCAGCGGCGCAGGTGACCTGTTGGGCGGGGGCGGCCCCGCGTGTCACCGGCGCACGCCGGCCGGTTTCGGGCAAAAAGATGCGCGCCGACCCGGTGGGGTGTCGGCGCGCGGTGTTACCCGTGCGGCGCTGGGTTACAGCGGCTGTGCTGGTTGGAGCTGACGGATCAGGTCAGCGCCGGCTCGGGCAGGCGCAGCAGCTCGTCCTGCTCGACTGCCGCGGCGGCCAGGCGGTCGTTCTCCGCCCGTAGCCGGGTCAGCTCGAATTCGAGCCTGGCTACCTTGGATCGCAAGTGAGTGACCTCGTCGAGTAGCCGCCGGTCGGGCAGGCTACCCACGTGGCCGAAGAGGGCCTTCGCCATATCGTCTCCTTGTAATGCGCTGCCGGAGTGACCGGCCAACGCGCGCCCAGTGAGCCGCAGCCCTGGATTCTTACCCCTGGTGGGCATGGAAGGGCGCGACTGGCGACTTACCTATATTCCGCTCTCGACCGCCAACCGTCAAGTTGAGCGTGAGCGTGTCGGCGCACGACCCGATTGCCCGCCCGCCCGGTTTGCGCGTACCTTGCCTGCGTGCGGAACGAGACCCAGCTCATCGACGACTTCGCCGACGAGCGCCCGACCCGCACCGGCCGCACCGGCCTCTCGGGATGGTCCGACAGCCCGATCACGGTCGCCCTGGTGGTCGGCGGCATCCTCGCAGTGGTCGGGATCAGCCTGGCGGTGATCGCCCCGCTGGTCAGCGCCTCGCCGTCAGCACAGGCAATGCCACCCGGCGCGGCCGGTGGCGTGGCGGCTACGGCCTCCGCAGCGCCCGGCGCCAGCCCCACGGCAACCGGTCCCAGCCTGCAGTCCAGCCCGAACCCGCTGCCCAGCGCCACGGCGACCGGCCGGTTCCGCGCGGACCAGCTGGAGAGCGACGTGATCAAGCTGGTGAACCAGGCCCGCCACGACGCCAGGTGCAAGGACGTGCACAACAACTCCAAGCTGCACACGATCGCCCGGGGCCACAGCACGGACATGGCAGCGAACAGCTACGTCGGCAGCACCGGCAGTGACGGCTCCAGCTATGCCGACCGGGCGCAGAAGGCCAAGTACGACAAGCCGCTCGGCGAAAATGTGGCACACGGCCCGACGTCCGCCGCTGCGGTGGTGACCCAGTGGCTGGGCAACGGCAGTTCCCGCGGCCGCATCCTGGACTGCTCGGCAACCAACATCGGCGTGGGCGTCGCGCAGGCCCCGGACGGCAGCTACTACTGGACCCAGGACTTCGGCAGGTAGCCCCGAACCACTCGGCCACCTCTGGCGCGCCACCAGCGCACCTCTGGCGCACCTCTGGCGCAGTTCTGGCGCAGTTCTGGCGCACCTCTGGCGCAGTTCTGGCGCGCCACCAGCGCAATTCTGGCGCGCCTCTGGCGCATTGGGCGCACCTCTGCCGCATTGCCGGCGCATCTCGGGCGGGGGCCGGTCGTTTGGCCGGACGAGCGCTCCCCCGCCACCGGAGGTCATCCGATGCGCGTCCGCCAGTCGTCCACGCCGTCCACCTCGTGCCCCGTCGTCGCCGCGTGCGCTGCGGCGCTGGTTGGTGTGCTGCTCACCGGGTGCGCCCCGGCCCAGCCGTACCCGCCCGCCCCACCGGCGCCGGTGCTCGCCACGGTCGCGGCGCAGCCCGGCGCGTTGCTCTACGACCTGGACCCGTACACCGCGACGGCGACACAGGTGGGGCGGCTGCAACGGGCGGGGCACCGGGTACTGTGCCGGCTCGCTGTCGGGGTCAGCGAAGCCGACCGGCCGGACGCCGACCGGTACCCGGCCCGGGTGAGGGGTGGCGCCACCGCCGACGGGAGCGGCTGGTGGCTTGATATCCGGCAGGTACGGGAGTTGACACCGGTGCTGCGTGACCGGGTACAGCTGTGCCGGACGAAGGGCTTCGACGCGCTCGACGCCACCGCCGTGGACTCCTACCGGCAGCCCACCGGCTTCCCACTGACCCAGGCCGACCAGCTCACCTTCGACCGGCTGGTACTGACCCTGGCCCGGTCGGCAGGGCTGGGCGCGGTGCTACGGGTACCGGCTGTCGACGCTCCGGCGCTCGTCGCCGACCTGGACTTCACAGTGGACGCCGGCTGCCCGCCCGGCCAGCTCGGCTGCCTCGGCCTGACCACCCTGGCGCTCACCCCGATGCCCGCCTATGCCGCCCTGCTGGGCACCTGAGCCCGGGTCGGAGGATCAGCGGCGCAGGCGTCAGTGGCGGGGGTCAGTGGCGGGGGGCGGGTTGGCAGCGGGGGCAGGAGAAGGAGGAGCGGTTCATGAACGCTTCGCGGCGGATCGATGCGCCGCAACGGTCACAGGGCAGGCCCTCGCGACCGTAGGCGTGTAGCGAGCGGTCGAAGTAGCCGGATTCCCCGTTCACGTTCACGTACAGCGCGTCGAAGCTGGTACCGCCCTGCTTGAGCGCCTCGGTGAGAACATCCCGGACGTGGCCGAGCAGTCGGCGGGCGGCCGGCCGGGTGAGCGCGTCGGTGGCGCGGCGGCCGTGCAGCTTCGCCCGCCAGAGCGCCTCGTCGGCGTAGATGTTCCCGACGCCGGAGAGCAGCGTCTGGTCCAACAGGGCCCGCTTCACTTCGGTGTGCCGGGCACGCAGCCGGGCCACGAACAGCTCGTCGTCGAAGAGCGGATCCATCGGGTCGCGGGCGATGTGAGCGATCTCACCCGGCAACTCGGCGCCGCCCGGGGACACCGCCAGGCCGCCGAAGGTGCGCTGGTCGACGAAGCGCAGTTGTGAGCCGGCGTCGGTGAAGTCGAACCGGATCCGCAGGTGCGGACCGTCCGGCGCGTCGGCCGGCTGGATCAACAGCTGGCCGGACATGCCCAGGTGGCCGACGATCGCGTCGCCGGAGTCCAGTGGCAGCCACAGGTACTTGCCGCGGCGGCGGGCGTCCAGGATCTGCCGGCCGAGCAGCAGCCGGGTGAAGTCGTCGGCGCCGGGCGCGTGCCGGCGGATCGCGCGCGGGTGCAGCACCTGCACGTCCGCAACCGACCGGCCGGTGACCCAGGTCGCCAGGCCCTGCCGGACGGTCTCAACTTCGGGAAGTTCAGGCACGCCGCCCCCGCCTTGTCGCCATGGCCACGCACCCGGCGCGGCTCAGATCGTGTAGTGCCACACGGCCAACATGTACGCGCCGTACCACATTCCGACCAGGGCGTAGGTGCTCAGCGCGAGCACGGCGACGTGGGTACGGGCCCGGCCGGCCGCGAATGCCGCCGGGATCAGGGTCAGCACCACGGTCAGCAGCAGCCGGGGCTTGGAGTGGTAGTAGCCGGCCTGGCCGACGACCAGCCCGAAGTCGATCAGCCCGTAGATCGCCAGCGGCAGGAAGGTACGCCGCCACAGCGCCAGGATCACCGCGACGGCAGCCGCGATCAGCAGCGCGGCCACGCTCATCTGCACCCAGCCTTCGCCCTGGTGCGCGGCGGTCTTGAGGAACTCCCCGGTGGACTTGCCGTAGTCGGTGGTGGTGCCCCAGCCGTAGGTCTGGATCTGGAACCAGGCGTTCAGGTGCCCGACCCGCAGGCCCACCCAGAGCAGGTACGCCGGCACGCCGATCATGCCGATGACCGCGCCGATCAGGGCCGTCGGATGGGTCCTGCGGCGGGCCACCGCGACCACCGCGCCGATCAGCACGGCCAGACCGACGGCCGCCCCGGTTGGTCGGGTCAGCCCGGCGGCGCAGGCCAACACGCCGGCCGCCAGCCAGTGGTCGTACCGGCAGGCCAGCAGCGCGCCGAGGACCAGGGCGAGGAACAACGACTCGCTGTACCCCATCGACAGCACCAGCGACATCGGCTGGGTGACCACCAGCGTGGCCAGCGCGAAGCCCACTTTGGCGTTGCCGTCGGAGAGCGCGACGCCGAACTGGTACGCGAGCACCGCCACGACCGCGCCGGCCACCCAGGCGATCACCAGGGCGGCGGAGCCGGCGCTCATCCCGGCGTGGTCGAGCAGCCTGATCAGCGACGGGTAGAGCGGGAAGAACGCCAGCCCGTTGCCGACCAGTTGGCCCTGCTCGTCATAGGAGTACCCGTGCGGGTACCCCTCGGTGGCGACCCGGACCCACCAGCCGCCGTCCCAGGCCAGCAGCCGGTCACGCAGGTTGGTGTCCGGCGGCGACATCCACGACAGCAGCATCAGCTGGACCAGCCGGGTGGCCAGGTAGATCACCAGTACCCAGGGCGCGTGCTGGACCAGCCGCCGCCAGCCGCGGGCCACCACCGGCTGCTCGGCGGTCTCCTCGTCGTACCACTCCCGGGACGCCTCGTCCGTCTCGTCGGGCTCGTCGCAGTCGTCGTCATCGGACGCTGTGGCGGTGGCCGGGTCGTCCTCCCGGGTGACCGGGGGGCGGTACGGCGTCCAGGTGGGGGTGGCGGTGCCCGCCGCCGACCAGCCGTCGCCCACCCACGGCTGGCCCGCGTCGGCCGGGTCCCACTGCTGGGCCGCGTCGGCCGGGTCCCGCTGCTGGGCCGGGTCCCGCTGCTGGGCCGGGTCGCGCTGCCGGGCCCGCTGCTGGGCCGGGTCCCGCTGCTGGGCCGGGTCCCGCTGCTGGCCCGCGTCGGCCGGGTCGGTGACCGGGCGTTCGCCGTTGTCCGGGCCGGTGTCCACGGCTGCCGGCTCGGAGTGACGGTCCGGCGTGCCGGCGGTGGCCTGAGGGGTGGCCGCCAGCCGGTCGGAGACGATGTCGGCCATCTCAGCCGGCCGCCGCTGGATTGCCGCGCCCACCGGCCACGTCGGCCTGGACAGCCGCGTCGTCCGTACCCGAGTCCTGGCCGGACAGTTCGCGCCAGGCGGTCGCCGCCGCGCGCTGCTCGGCTTCCTTCTTGCTCCGCCCGTCGACGCCGCCGTAGCGGCCGCCGGCCACCACCGCCCAGGCCGTGAAGGTCTTCGCGTGGTCGGGTCCGGCCTCCTCGACGGCGTACTCGGGCACGCCGAGGCCGAGGCTGGCGGTCAACTCCTGCAGGCTGGTCTTCCAGTCCAGGGCAGCGCCCCGGCCGGCGGACTCGGCCATCAGCGGGTCGAAGAGCTTGTGAATCACGCCTGCGACGGTATCCAGGCCGTGCTGCAAATAGATAGCACCGAGCAGCGCCTCGAGTGTGTCGGCCAGGATGCTGGCCTTGTCCCGACCACCGGTGGTCTCCTCACCCTTGCCCAGCAACAGGTACGGGCCGAGTCCGAAGGGTCCCAGGCCACGGGCCACATCGGCGAGGGCGCGCATATTCACCACGCTGGCCCGCAGCTTGGCCAGCTGACCCTCGGGCAGGTCGAGGTGGTTGTTGAAAAGAGCCGTGGTGATTACCACGCTGAGTACCGAGTCGCCGAGGAACTCCAGCCGCTCGTTGGTCGGCAGCCCGCCGTGCTCGTAGGCGTACGAACGGTGGGTCAGCGCCCGTTCCAGCAGGGCTGGTTCGACGCCAACCCCGAAGGCACCTTCGAGCAGGGTCGGTGATGGGCGGGTGGTCATCGGCTCACCTCGGCTAGCGGGAGGAGGGGTGCGGGGGGCGGCGCGGGCTCGGCGGCCAGCCGGGCGGCGAGCAGGATGCCGGAGGCGATGTCGACGCCGCCGGCCGCGCCGTGGCAGACCACCACGGTTCCGGCGATGCCGAGCAGGGCAGCTGCCCGGGGTACGGTCCGGGCGTCGGCCACCCCGCCGGCCAGGGCGTACGCGCCCTCGATGCCCTTGAGTAGGACGTTTCCGGTGAAGCCGTCGGTGACCACGACATCGACCCGGCCACCGAGCGGCACGTCGTGGCCCTCGATGTTGCCGACGTAGCGGGTGTGCTCGGGCAGCGTGGTACCGCGCAGTGCGGTGTCGGCGGCGCGCCGGGGCCGGTCGCCCTTGCCCGGTTCGGTACCGATGTTGAGCAGCCCGACCCGCACCGTGCGCAGGCCGAGCACCCGCCGGGCGTACCCGACGCCGAGCGCGGCGTGCTGGCTGAGCTGGCTGGCGGTGGCGTCCGGGGAGGCGCCGACGTCGAGCAGTACCACCGGACCGGCCTGGGCCGGGATGAGCGCGGCGAGCGCCGGGCGGCGTACCCCCGGAATTCGGCCGAGGGCGACCACCGCGGCGGTGACCGTGGCGCCGGTGGCCCCCGCCGAGACCAGGGCATCGGCCTCGCCCGCCATGATCGCGGAGAGGGCGGCCCGGACTGTGGTGTCCGGCCGGACCGCCCGCGCCGGGGCGTCGGAATCGCCGACCCGGTTGGTCACGGTCCGGCGGGTGAGCCGGTGGTGCTCGGATTCCGGGCAGCCGGAGTAGACCTGATCAGCTACGTCGGCCGGACCGACGAGGTGCAGGTGCAGGTGGGGGTCTGTGCGCAACGCCCGCAGAGCGCCGTCAACCACGGCGGCGGGAGCAGTGTCCCCGCCGAGGAGGTCGACGGCGATCCGCACGGCGCTGGGCCGGTCGGATCGCGTCACCCGTTCTCCGAGGTCAGACCTCGATGATCTGACGGCCGTTGTACGTGCCGCAGACCGTGCAGGCCGCGTGGGGCAGCTTCGGCGACCGGCACTGCGGGCAGGCGACCGTGGCCACGGCAGTGGCCTTCCAGTTCGCCCGACGGGACCGGGTGTTGCTGCGCGACGTTTTGCGCTTGGGAACGGCCACTGGTCTTACTCCTCGGTGGTGGTCAGGTTGCTCAGTGCGGCCCAGCGCGGGTCGACCTGCTGGTGGGTGTGACCCTCCGGCAACTCGTCCCATGGCTCCCCACACTCGGAGCACAGCCCTGGGCAGTCGGTGCGGCACAGCGGGTTGGTCGGCAGTGCCAGCACCACCGCGTCCCGCAGTTCCGGTTCCAGGTCGAACAGGTCGCCCTGGATCCGGCCGACCTCGTCTTCCTCGGCCGTGGAGTCCGTGGTGCTGTCCGGATACGCGTACAGCTCCTGGAACTTCACGTCGAGCGAGTCGCTGATCGGGCGCAGGCAGCGCCCGCACTCCCCCTCGACCGTGCCGGTGGCGGTTGCCGTGGCGAGAACGCCCTCGGTGACCGACTCCAGCTTGAGGTCGAGTTGCAGGTCGGCGCCCTCAGGCACCGAGATCAGCTCCAGGCCGAGGTCGGCAGGTGCCGGAATTGTCCGATTCAGGGTACGCATCGCACCCGGGCGGCGTGGTAGGTCTCTCGTATCGAAGACCAGCGGGGCCCGGGCATTCAGCGGCTGAGTGACAGATTTATCAGGCATCATAAGACTCCGGCCCTGGACAGGCCGTCGGAGAAGAATACCCGAGCCGGCGCGGGCCCGTCGAATCGCACCGGCTCCGGCCCCGCCGGCCGGCTACCGCACCCACGCTAGTACCCCACCGGCTAGTACCCCAGTGGCGGGCTGTCCTGCGGGTCGGAGACGAACGAGCCGATCTCCCGCAGCGCGTGCATCTTGTCCCGGCCCCGTTCGATCGAGGCGAGCGACCGGGTGAGGAACTGCTCGAAGTTCGCCAGCGCGGTGTCGACATAGTCGTCCACCTCCTCGCGTAGCCGCTGCGCCTCGGCCCGGGCGTCGCCGACGATCCGGGCGGCCTCGTGCTCGGCGGAGACGGTGATCTCGTTGATCGACACCAGCCGGGCGTGCTCGGCCTCACCCTCGGCGATGATCCGCTCGGCCTCGTTACGACCGGCGTCGAGGATCTTGTCCCGCTCCTCCAGCAGGGCGGACGCGCGGCGCAGCTCCCCGGGCAGCTCGGCACGGAGCTGGTCGAGCTGACCGATCAGCTCGCCTCTGTCGATCATGCAGTTTCGCGACATCGGTACGGAGCGCGCGTTCTCCGCGAGCGCGATCACCTCGTCGATGCGATCGAGCGGATCCACCTACGCTTCTCCCGTCACGTACACCGGGCGCTCCCCCACGGAACCTCCGGCACTTCCCCCATCATGAGTCCGCATCCATGATGCGCGCTGGCGACACTCGGCGCTGGGGTGGGTGGGTCGGCCGAACGGTTGTACGCACCGAGCCGATCACCCGCTAGCGCGGCCGGCCACCGGCCCCGTCAACGCGGCGCGTCGGCGAGCCGCTCCACCAGCCGGCGCGCCACCACGTCCGGGACGTGCGCAGTCACGTCGCCGCCCCACTTCGCCACGTCTTTGATCAAACTGCTGGACAGAAACGAGTAGAGCGGATTGGTGGGCATGAACAGCGTCTCCACCCCCGCCAGCCCGACGTTCATCTGCGCCATCTGCAATTCGTAGTCGAAGTCGGTGACCACCCGCAGGCCCTTCACCACCACGGCCGCCCCCTGCTCCCGGCAGAAGTCGACGAGCAGCCCCTTGAACTCGGCCACCCGCACGTTCGGATAGTCCTTGGTGACCTCGCGCAGCATCTCGACCCGTTCGGTGTGGCTGAACAGGCCCTGCTTGGACTGGTTGATGAGGACCGCGACGATCACCTCGTCGTACAGCCGGGAGCAGCGGTCGATGATGTCCAGGTGCCCCTTGGTCACCGGGTCGAAGGAGCCGGGACAGACCGCGCGTCTCATCTGGCCTACTTTCACACGACGTTCCTCGGGACGGAGCCGATGCCTGGCCGGCGTCGGGTTGTCGGGCAGTCAGCGCAGGTCAGGCCCGACAGCGGCGCGACCGTACCAGAGCATCGTCTCTCCGTAGCGTCGGGAGCGCTCGGCGGTGAGGCCGGGCACCCAGGTCGGCTCGGGCGACCGGCTGCCCCGCTCCACCACCACCACGGCCTCCCCGGCCAGCCAGCCGTGCCCGACGAGACCGACCAGGACCGCAGTGATCTCATCTTCACCCATGGCGTAAGGCGGGTCGAGGAAGATCACGTCAGATGCCACCCCACCGGGGGGTCCACCGGGCAGCACCGAGCCGACCGGGGACGGACTGACGGTGACGGTGCGGCCCAGGCCGAGTGCGGTGACGTTGTCGCGGGCCACCCGGGCCGACCGGGAATCGGACTCGACCAGCAGCACCCGCTCCGCGCCCCGGGACGCGGCCTCGATGCCGACCGCGCCGGAGCCGGCGAACAGGTCGACGAAGTGGCAGCCGGCGAGCTCGGTGAGGGTGTCCAAGGTGGAGAAGAGCGCCTCGCGTACCCGGTCGGAGGTGGGCCGGGTGTCCCGACCGGCCGGCGTGGCCAGTCGCCGGCCACCCAGCTCCCCGGCGATGACCCTGGTCATCGGCTGGTCATCCCTTCTCCAGGAACTCGGCGCGCTCCTCGTCGACGAAGCTCGCCAGCCAGTCGCGTAGCAGCGGCTGCCCGGTCAGCTCCGGGTCGGGCTCCAGCAGGTCGATCGCGGCCAGCCGGGCCTCCCCGATCAGCTCCCGGTCCTGCTTCAGCGAGAGCAGCCGCAGGGTGGAGCGGCGACCGGACTGGCTGGCCCCCAGCACGTCGCCCTCGCGGCGCTGTTCGAGGTCGAGTTCGGCCAGTTGGAAGCCGTCCAGGGTGGCGGCAACCGCGTCCAGCCGGGCCCGCGACGGCGCGTCCGGACCCGCGTCGGTGACCAGCAGGCACAGCCCCGGCGCGGCGCCCCGACCGACCCGGCCGCGCAGCTGGTGCAGTTGGGAGACGCCGAACCGGTCGGCGTCCAGCACCACCATCACGGTGGCGTTCGGCACGTTCACGCCGACCTCGATCACCGTGGTCGCCACCAGCACGTCGATGTCACCGGCGGCGAAGGCACGCATCACCGCGTCCTTGGCGTCAGCGGCCAGCCGGCCGTGCAGCACCGCCACCCGCAGCCCGGCGAGCTCCCCGGCCGCCAGCAGCGGGGCGACCTCCAGGACGGCCATCGGCGCGCGCTTCTCCTCACCTGTCTCCACATCGGAGCCGGCGTCCTCGTCGGCGCCGGTCTCACCGATGCGGGGGCACACCACGTATGCCTGGTGCCCCTTGCCGACCTCTTCGCGGACCCGCTGCCAGGCGCGGGTGAGGAAGGCCGGCTTCTCGGTGGCCGGGACGACGTGGCTGGCGATCGGCGACCGGCCGGCCGGCAACTCGGTGAGAGTGGAGATCTCCAGGTCGCCGTAGACGGTCATGGCCACCGTGCGCGGGATCGGGGTGGCCGTCATCACCAGCGTGTGCGGCGGCTGATCGGCCTTGGCGCGCAACGCGTCGCGCTGCTCCACCCCGAAGCGGTGCTGCTCGTCCACCACCACCAGGCCCAGGTCGGCGAAGTCGACGCCCTCGTAGAGCAGGGCGTGGGTACCCACCACCAGACCGGCACTGCCGTCGGCGACCTCGGCCAGGATGCGTCGCCGGGCCGCCGCGCCGAGCGCCCCGGTGACCAGCGCCACCCGGGTCGCGTCGGGCGCGCAATCCAGCTCGCCGGCCCGGCCCAGCGGCCCGAGCAGGTCTATCAGGCTGCGCTGGTGCTGGGCGGCGAGCACCTCGGTCGGGGCGAGCAGGGCCGCCTGCCCGCCGGCGTCGACCACCTGCAGCATCGCCCGCAGCGCGCAGAGCGTCTTGCCGGAGCCCACTTCACCCTGCAGCAGCCGGTGCATCGGGTGCGGGGTGTCCAGCTCGGCGGCGATCTCCGCGCCGACCGTGCGCTGCCCGGTGGTGAGCTGGTAGGGCAGGGCCGCGTCGAAGGAGGCGAGCAGTCCGTCGGCACGGGCCGGGCGGGGCTTCGCCGGCCAGTCCCGGGCGCGCAGTTTGCGCTGCACCAGGGCCGCCTGCACGGCGAACGCCTCGTCCCACTTCAGCCGCCGCCGGGCCGCGCCGAGCGCCTCGAAACTCTCCGGGCGGTGGATCAGCCGCAGCGCGGTGGGCAGGTCGGCCAGCTTGCGCGCGGCGCGCAGCCCGGACGGCATCGGATCGGGCGGCGACTCCAGCATGTCCAGGGCGACCCGGACGCACTTGGCGATGACCCAGGTGGGTACCGCGGCGGCAGCCGGGTAGACCGGGATGAGCGCGCCCGCGTACTCCTGGACCTCGGTGTCGTCGGCCTCGTCGAGGAGCACGTAGTCGGGCTGGTTGAGCTGCCGGGTGGCCCGGAACTCGCCGACCTTGCCGGCGAACAGGCCCCACCGGCCGGACTGCAGGTGGCTGCCGCGCCACGCCTGCCGACCGAAGAAGGTGAGCGTGAGGGTGCCGCCGGACTCGTCGCCGACGACCACCTCCAGCAGCTGCCCGGAGCGCTGCCGCATCGGCCGGGTCCGGGTGCTCAGTACCCGGGCCAGCACGGTCACCTGCTCGCCGACCCGCAGCGCGCCGATGTCGGTGTAGTCGCCGCGCTGGTCGTACCGGCGGGGGAAGTGGTAGAGCAGGTCGCCCACGGTGGCCAGGGTCAGGTGGTCGGCGAGCGCCTTCGCGGTCTTCGCGCCGACCACGTCCTGCAGCGGCGACTCCAGCGTGACAGTCATTCCACCCCCAGCATCAGCAGGTGGTGCGGCTGCCCACCGTCGTGCACCTGGGCCTCCACGGCCGGCCAGCGCCCGGCCAGGTGGGCCCGGACGGCGTCGGCCAGGCCGGTCGGGGCGCCCGCGCCGACCAGCACGGTGACCAATTCGCCGCCGCCGGCCAGCAGCAGGTCGAGCAGGTTGCCGGCGCAGTCACCGGGGTCGGCGCCGACCAGTCGGACCGTGCCGTCGACGAAGCCGAGCAGGTCACCGGTACGGCACGGGCCGGCCTCGGTGTCGCTGTCCCGGGCGGCGATCACCACTTCGGCGTACCGGCACGCGCCGGCTGCCTCGGCCATCGCGATCACGTCGTCCTCGAAGCGCCGGCTGACATCGCGGACGGCCAGCGCCGCGAGCCCCTGCACCGGCGAACGGGTGGGTACCACGGCCACCAGGTACCCGTCCGCGCGCGCCTGGCCGGCGGCCACGCTGGCGACCGCATGGCTGTTGCTGTCGTTGGGCAGCACCACCACCGGTCCGCCGCCACCGGCCCGGATGCCGGCCAGGATGTCGGCGGTTGCCGGCCGTCCAGCCAGCACCCGCGCGCCACCGGCGATGAAGAGTGCCCGCAGCCCGACACCGTCTCCGACGGCCAGCACCGTGCGCACCTGCGGACCGGCCGGCAGGTCGCCCGCCGGGTCCGCGTCCAGGAGCGCATCGCGGTACGCCGGCCCGTCGTCGCGCGGGTCCGCGCCGCCGGACAGGGAGCCGACCGCCGACAGCACACCCGACCGATCGGCGCTGCCGGCCGATGCGTCGGTGGCGGCCGTCGCGGCGGGCTGGTCCGCGAACCGGGTCACCGAGATGCGGTGCGGCCGGCCCACCTCGATCCCGGCCTCGATCGCCGCGCCGACGTCGTTGACGTGGACGTGCACGTTCCAGGTGCGCAGGTCGGCGGTGCTCAGTCCGGTGTCCACCACGATCAGCGAGTCGCCGAGCGGACCGAGCGCCGCCCGGAGGGCCGGCAGCGCCCCGGCCGGCGCGTCGAGGAGGTACTGCACCTCATATCCGTACCCCGTCGAGCCGGTTTCCCGGGCCACCGTGAGCAGGGCCGGCCCGGTGGTCACCGGGACCGGCGGCGCGGTCGGCGCGGCCACCCCGGTCACCACCTCGACCAGCGCCTCCAGCAGCACCACCAGGCCCCGGCCGCCGGCGTCGACCACGCCCGCCCGAGCCAGCGCGGGCAGTTGGGTCGGGGTCAGCGCGAGCGCCTTCGCAGCCCCCTCGGCAGCCGCGGCGACCACGGCGCCGAGATCGTCGGAGTCGGCCCGCGCGGCTGCCTGCGCCGCCGCTCGGGCCACCGTGAGCAGGGTGCCCTCGGCCGGTTCGGCGACCACCCGGTACGCCGAGGCGGCCGCCTCGGTCAGCGCGCCGGCCACCACCCGGCCCCGGGCCTGCGGGGTCACCGCGAGCGCGTCGGCCAGCCCCTGCAGCAGCTGGGCCAGGATCACCCCGGAGTTGCCCCGGGCCCCGAGCAGCGCCCCGCGGGCCATGCAGCGCAGCGCCCGGCCCAGCCTGGTCAACTCGCCGGGCTCGACCGGCTCGTCACCATCCGGCTCGGTAGCGAGCGCCTGCCGGGCAGCGGTCACGGTGAGGACGAGATTGGTGCCGGTGTCGCCGTCGGGGACCGGGTAGACGTTCAGCTCGTCGATCTCGCGCTGGTGCGCGCGCAGGCTGGACAGGCCGACCGTGCACCAGCGGCGTACCGCCGCGGCGTCCAGGCTCTCCAGCACACCGCGAGCCTACCGACCGGCCCCGACATCCGGCGCGAGCCACGAGCCGGGTGCCGGCGGCGGCAGTTCGCACCCGGCGGGGGCGCCGGTCGGGGGTGGATTCGTCGGGCAGCCGGGGGGTCAGGTACTCTGGCCAGGTTGCCGGGCGAGCGGTCCGGCGCGAGTAGCGATCACATCCCAGGAGATTCCCGTGGCTAGCGTGTGCGACGTCTGTGGCAAGGGGCCGGGCTTCGGCCACAACGTTTCCCACTCGCACCGGCGGACCAACCGCCGCTGGAACCCGAACATCCAGACTGTGCGTACCCCGGCCGGTGGCGGCAACACCAAGCGCCTGAAGGTGTGCACCTCGTGCATCAAGGCCGGTAAGGTCGCCCGGGCCTGAGGCTCATCACGACGAGCCCCGACGTGCTGGCACGTCGGGGCTTTTGTCGTGCCCGGACAACGGGCAGCGTGGCTGTTGTCCCGCCGGTTGCGGGCCTCGCGGCTGTCTCCCCGGCTCCGGGCCCGCGGCCCGGACGTCGCGTCAGCGGACTCGGCCGAGGTCGCGTCGGAGGACTCGGCGGCCGGGGTCGCTCAGAGGTCACGGCCGAAGGAGCGGACGCCGGACTCGCCCTTGTAGTGGCCGAAGTCGGGGATCCGGACGTAGCCGATCCTCTCGTAGAGGGCGATGGCCTCCGGCTGGCCGGTGCCGGTCTCCAGGATGGCGCGGGTCCGGCCGGCCGCGCGGGCGGACGCCTCCAAGGCCGTCAGCAGCGCCTTCGCGACGCCGCGCTGGCGGGCGGCAGCCCGCACGAAGACCCGCTTGATCTCGGCGGCGGACGGGTCGTCGACGTTGGTCCGCCAGGCGCCGCAGCCGACCGGCGCATCGTCGAGGTAGGCGACCAGGAAGGTGCCGTTCGGGGCTTCGAACTCGCCGGGGTGGATCGGGGTGGCGTCGCCTTCGCTGCCGTAGCGCTCGGCGAGGTCGGCCATCGCCTCGGCGATCAGCAGTTGGGCGGCGGGGCCGGCGTACCCCTCGATCCTGATGTCCAGCGTGGTCTCCACGCGGGCGAGGATAGCGACCGGCCGGCCCCGCGACCTGCCCTGTTTGCCCCGGTGAGACGCCGCTCACCGGGAGCGTCACTCGCGGAAGTGGTCCCAGCCGCCGCCGTCGGTCCACGGCCGGCCGTCGACGCTCACCCCGGCGCCCGGCCGCACCGTGCCGATCTCCTGCCAGTCCATCGTCAGTTGGGTACCGGCCGGGAAGCACGCCACCAGCGGATGGTCGTCGCCGCCGGCCAGCAGCCAGAGCATCGGGTCGACGCCGAGCGCGCCGGCCGCGTCCCGCATCTGCGCCGGGATCTCGAAGGCGGCGCTGACCAGGTCGATCGCCACCCGGCTGGCCTTGGCGACGTGGCCGAGGTCGGCGACCAGCCCGTCGGAGATGTCGATCATTGCGGTGGCCCCGGCGCGGGCTGCCCACGGGCCGGCGTCGTAGGGCACCTGCGGGCGGCGGTACGCCTCGACCAGCAGCCGGGGCGAGCGGAAGCCCCGGGACAGCACGGTGTACCCGGCCGCCGCGTACCCGATCCGGCCGGCCAGCGCCACGATGTCGCCCGGCTGCGCGCCGTCCCGGCGGACGGGGGCCGCGCCGCGCAGGTCACCGAGCGCGGTGACGGCGATGGTCAGCGTCGGGCTGGCCGAGATGTCGCCGCCGACCACCGCCGCGCCCGCCGTCGCCGCCTCGGCGGCCAGCCCGTCGGCCAACTCCTCGGCCCAGGCCACGTCCAGGTCCGGCGGCGTGCACAGGGCCACCAGCAGCGCGGTCGGGTACCCGCCCATGGCGGCGATGTCGGCCAGGTTGGCCGCCGCCGCCCGGTGCCCGACGTCCAGCGCCGAGCACCAGTCCCGGCGGAAGTGCCTGGCCTCTACCAGCACATCCGTCGAGGCGAGAACCCGTTTGTCGGACGCCGCCACCAGGGCCGCGTCGTCGCCGGGGCCGAGCAGGACGGCCGGGGTACCGGCCAACCGCGCGGTCACCCGGGCGATCAAACCGAACTCACCAGCCTGCGTGACAGTCATGTATCTCCCCCGTTTCCTGCCCGGCCCGACCATCGGCCGCTACTGTGCGGTACCTTCACGTTGGCCCGCCGTGACACCCCACCGTCCAACTGCCCGCTGGGCCCCGATCGCCAAGGAGGTCGTCCGTGGTCCAGGCGTACATCCTCATCCAAACCGAGGTCGGAAAGGCCCGTGACGTGGCCGAGTCGATCCAGGACATTCCGGGCGTCGTCCGGGTGGACGCGGTGACCGGGCCGTACGACGTGGTGGTGTTGACCGAGGCCCACAATGTGGACGAGCTGGGCTCCATGATCGTCAGCCGGGTCCAGTTGGTGCCGGGCATCACCCGAACCCTGACCTGCTCGGTGGTACGGCTCTGAGGTGGCGGACCCGGTAACCCGTGCGGCTGCCCGGACCGCCGCACTGATCGCAATCCCCCTCGCCCTGGTCGCCGGCCTGCTCTCGTACTGGGCGCTGGGCGGCTTCGGCGGCCACTCCGGCACCGACGCGCACTCCCCGGCGCCGGCCGTGACCAGCGTGGTGAGCATGCCGGTGCCGGCGCTGAGCCCGGCCGCCGCCACCATGTGCCTGGCCTTCATCGCCCAACTCCCCGCGAAAGTCCGGGACCTGCCGCAGCGGCCGGTGAGCGCCGGCGGCAACCAGCAGAACTCCGCGTACGGCGACCCGCCGATCACCGTGGCCTGCGGCGGCCCGCCCGCCGCCAAGCCGGCCGACCAGCAGACCTGGGTGTTCAGCGGAGTGTGCTGGTACGCCGACCAGAATGACGCCACCCGGACCGTCTGGACCACCCTGGACCGGCAGGTGCCGATCCGGGTGACCATGCCGATCAAGTACCTGGCCGAGGGCGAGGCGGACTGGCTGACCGAGTTCAGCGCGCCGATCGTGGCCGCCGTCCCGTCCCTGGAGACCCTGCCGGCCGGCTGCAACTGACCCGCAGCCTTACGCCGGCCGCAGCTGACCCGCAGCCCGGCCGGTGCGGTGGCGGTCAGTGCAGGCCGGTGCCGCGGCGCAGGGCCGTGCGCAGCAGGCGGGAGACCAGCTTGGGGTACTCCAGGCCGGTGGCCGCCCACAGCCGGGGGAACATCGAGGTCGAGGTGAAACCGGGCATCGTGTTGATCTCGTTGAGGTAGACCTCGTTGTCCGGGGTGACGAAGAAGTCGACCCGGCCCAGGCCGGCGCAGTCCAACGCGGTGAAGGTGGCCGCGGCGAACTCGCGAACCTTCGGCGGTCACCTCGGCCGGCAGGTTCGCCGGGATGTCGAACTCGCAGGCGTCGTCAAGGTACTTCGCCTCGAAGTCGTAGAAGTCGTGCCCGCGGACCACCCGGACCTCGGCCAGCAGCGAGGTCTCCGGGGCGCCCCCGAACTCGCTCTCCAGCACCCCGCACTCCACCTCACGGCCCACGATCGCCGCTTCCACCAGCACCTTCGGGTCGATGGCGCGGGCGGTGGCGACGGCTGCATCGAGGTCGGCCCAGTCGGTGACCCGGGTGATGCCGTACGACGAGCCGGCCCGCGACGGCTTCACGAAGACCGGCAGGCCCAGCCGCTGCTTGTCGGCCTCGGTCAACGACACCCCGGCGCGCAGCACCACGTACGGGCCGACCGGGATGCCGGCGGCCACCGCGAGCTTCTTGGTGAACTCCTTGTCCATGGCGGCGGCCGAGGCGAACACGTTCGCACCCACGTAGGGCACCCCGGCCATCTCCAGCAGCCCCTGGATGGTGCCGTCCTCGCCGTACGCGCCGTGCAGCGCCGGGAACACCACGTCGACGCCGCCCAGGGCGCGTACCCCCGAGCCCGGGTCGAGGACCACCAGGCCGCCGCCGGTCGGGTCGCCGGGCAGCACCACCGAGGTACCCGAGCCGGCGGTGATCTCGGGCAGCCGCCGCCCGGTCAGCGCCAGGTCGCCAGGGTCACCCTCGGTGAGTACCCACTGACCATCGCGGGTGATGCCGACCGGCACCGCCTCGAATTCGTCCGGGTCCAGCGCGCCCAGAATGCTCCCCGCCGACAGGCAGGAGATGCTGTGTTCGGTGCTACGGCCGCCGAACACGACGGCAACGCGGATCTTCTGTGGGCTGGTCACGGGGTGACCCTACCGTGCAGGATGTGCCCATGCGTTCGGCACTCTACGTAGTTGACGCCCCGGCTGCCGGCCGGCTCGCTACCATGGCCCACCCACGCGGCGGCGACTGGCTGGCCGACGACCTGACCGCGCTCGCCGACGCCGGCGTCGACCTGCTGGTCAGCGCGCTCACCGACGGCGAACTCCAGGAACTGCTGATGGTCGACGAGGCGGCGCAGGCCCGCGCCGCCGGTCTGGACTTCGTGCGCTACCCGATTCCGGACGTGTCGCTGCCGCCGCACCTGCCCGCCGAGCTTGAGCTCTCCGCGCGGCTCGCCGACGAGGTCCGGGCCGGCCGGTTCGTGGCCATCCACTGCTGGGCCGGCATCGGCCGCTCGTCGATGCTGGCCGGAACCGTCCTGGTACGCCTCGGCGTGGCCCCCGCCGACGCGTGGGCGCTGATCCGCGAGGCGCGGGGGGTCTCCGTCCCGGACAACACCGCCCAGGAGCGTTGGCTGCACGACTTCGCCGACGCCGTCGCCGCCCTACGCTGACCCCGCTTTGGCCGCGTCGCCGGACGCCTGGCGGGAAACGGAGTATCTGCTCAGCGGCGAGAACGGGCGGGTCCTGCGCAAGCGCATCGCCGACCTGGACGCCGGCCGGGGCATGCGTCACGACCTGCGCGAAGCTGACGACGACACCGCATGACGAGCCTCTTATGGCATCGGGACGCCTGGGACGACTACGTCTACTGGCAGGGAGCGAACCCGAGGCTACACAAGCGGATCAACGCGCTGATCAGCGACATCCCGCGCGACGACAGCGGCGGTGCCCGCATCGGCAAACCGGAGCTGCTCAGCGGCAATCTCAGTGGTTGGGCGTCCAGGCGCATCGACCAGGAACACCGCCTGTTCTACCGGGTAGTCAAGGACACCGTAGAGATCGCGGCCTGCCGGCACCACTACTGAAACCCTCGCCACCATGCATTGACCGGCCCGGTCGGGGCCGGCGCGGGTGCTGGTCAGGCACCCGCGCGGGCGAGCCGGGTGGTGGCCTCGGCATGCAACTGGACGCGCATCGGGCCGGAGTCGCCGTGGTGCAGGTACTCCCCTTTTGCCTCGTGCGCCAGGACCCAAAGACTCGCCGCCCAGGCCAGCTGCGACTCCTCGACACTGAACGGGGTGCCCCGGGCGTGCTGGTACGCATCCAGGAAGGCAGCGCTGTCGGGCAGCGACGCGCAGACGCCGTCGGGAGTACGCCGGAAGACCGAGGCGGCCAGTCCCGCGACGGCGGCCTCGGGCAGCGCCACGACGCTGTCCCAGTCGAGCACGATCGCCAGCCGTCCTGTCTCCGGCCGTCCGGTCGCCAGCCCTCCGGTCGCCGGCCGGCCGGTCGCCCGCTGTCCGGTCGCCGGCCGGCCGGTCGCCAGGCGCAGGTTGTGTGGTTCCCAGTCGCCGTGACCGAGCACGTCCGGCAGGGTGCTGCGCAGCGCGCGGGCGCGTACCCGCCCGACGATCGGGCGAAGCCAGTCCGGCTCGGCGGCGGCGTTCAGGTCCACCTCGCCGGGGCCCGGATCGGGCCACCGGCCGGCTCCCGGATGCCGCAGGTCGGTCCAGGACGGGTTGGGACGGACGGCCGGGACATCCGCCACTGCGGGAGCCGCCGTCACCAGCGCGGCCAGACCTGTCGCGGAGTCCTCGGCGCTCGGATAGCTCACCGGCGCAAGGGTCACGAACCGCTCCACCGACGCCACCCAGTCCGGTGTCGGCGCAGGAGCGGCGACCGGGTACGGGGTGGGCGGCAACAGCGGCTCGGCGCACGGGAAGCCGCCGCGCCACATCGCCTCGTGGACAGCGTGGCAGCCGGCCAACCGGTGCAGGCGCGGGCGGATCTTGACCACGTACCGGCCACCGTCGGCCAGTACCACGCCGAAGGCGGCCGACATCCAGCCGTCCTCGAAGACCACCTCGCGTACCGGCGAGCCGAGCTGGTCGGCACACCACGGCGACAGCGCCGCCCGGACGGCGCCGTGATCAGCCCCCCGCAGGTGCACGCCGGTCAGCCCAGGGCGCGGGTCAGGTCGGCGAGCAGGTCGGCAGTGTCCTCGATGCCGCAGGAGAGCCGGACCAGGCCCTCGGGTACCGGGTCACCCCACTGGGCGCGCCGGTCGGCGGTGGTGTGCGTGCCGCCGAAGGAGGTGGCCGCCGAGATCAGCGCGCTGGCGGAGAGGAACCGGGCGACGTGTTCGGCCGAGGGCAGGGTGAAGGTGACCACGCCGGGGATGCGGCGCATCTGCCGGGTGGCGATCTCGAAGGCGGGGTCACCGGCCCGGCCGGGCCAGCGCACGTCGCGGACGGCCGGATGGTCGACGAGCAGGTCCGCGACGGCCGCCGCGTTCGCTGACTGGCGGGTCAGTCGCAGGTCCAGGGTGGCCAGCGAGCGGTGCGCCAGCCAGGCCTCGAACGGACCGGGGATCGCGCCGGTGCCGTCCCGCCAGGCGCGGATCCGGCCGGCCAGCTCCGCGCCCGCCACCGCGTACCCGAGCAGCAAATCGGAGTGGCCGGCGAGCGCCTTGGTGCCGGAGGCGACGACCAGGTCCGCGCCGAGCGCGAGCGGGTTCTGGCCGAGCGGGGTGGCGGTGGTCGAGTCGACGGCGACCAGCGCGCCGTGCGCGTGTGCCTGCTGTGCCAGCGCCGCGATGTCGCACACGTCGAGGCCGGGGTTGGCCGGCGTCTCCAGCAGCACCAGCCGGACGCCCTCGAACGACGGGTACGGGCCGGCCGTGGGGACCTCGACGATGCGTACCCCGGCCAGATTGGCTTTTGCCACCGCCCGGGTCTTGTAGTAGCCGTCGGCCGGCAGCACCACCGTGTCGCCGGGGCGCAGCAGGGTGAACAGGGCCGCCGTGACGGCCGCCATGCCGGAGGCGAAGACGACGCACTCGCCGCCCTCCAGCGCGCCGATGGCTGACTCCAGCGCCCGGTAGGTCGGGTTGTCGGTGCGCCCGTAGCCGTCCAGTCCGGTGGTCGGGCCCAGTTCGGGGTCCAGATGGTACGGGGCGGCGAGCACCGGGCCGGTCAGGAACGGGGCGCCCGGGGCGGGGTGCGGGGCGCCGGCCAGCACGCAGCGGGTGGAGTCGCCGTAGGTGCGAGGTCATTCGGGCTTCGGCTCCCGGCTCATCAGGGTGGCGACGGCGACCCGGGGGTCGGCGCCCTCGTGGCAGACCCGCTCCACCTGTTCGGTGATCGGCATTTCGACGCCGTGCCGGCGGGCCAGGTCGCGGACGGCCAGGCAGCTCTTCACGCCCTCGGCGGTCTGCCGGGTGGCCGCCTGGGCCTGTTCCAGGCTCTCCCCCCGGCCCAGGTGCTCGCCGAAGGTGCGGTTGCGCGACAGCGGCGAGGAGCAGGTGGCGACCAGGTCGCCGAGGCCGGCCAGGCCGGCGAAGGTGAGCGGGTCGGCGCCCAGCCGGACGCCCAGCCGGGCGATCTCGGCGAGTCCCCGGGTGATCAGGGTGGCCCGGGTGTTGTCACCGAAGCCGAGCGCCACGGCCATCCCGTAGGCCAGCGCGATGACGTTCTTGACCGCGCCACCGAGTTCGCAGCCGATCAGGTCGTCGTTGGTGTACGGCCGGAAGTACCGGGTGGCGACGGCCTTCTGCACCATCGTGGCGCGGGCCTCGTCCACGCAGGCGACCACGGCGGCGGTGGGCTGCTCGGCGACGATCTCCGGGGCCAGGTTGGGGCCGGTGATCACGGTGACCCGGTCGACCGGTACGCCGGTGGCCTCGACGATCACTTCGCTCATCCGCTTGCCGGTGCCCAGTTCGATGCCCTTCATCAGGCTGACCAGGGTGGCGTCCGGCTCGATCAGGTCGGCCACAGCGGCCAGGTTGGCCCGCAGCGTCTGCGACGGCACGGCGAGCACCAACAGGTCGGCTCCGGCGATCGCGGCGGCCGGGTCGGTGGTGGCGCTGACCCGGTCGGGCAGGGTGAGCCCGGGGTGGTAGTCGGGGTTGCGCCGCTGGCCGTTGATCCCGTCGGCGACGACCGCGCGGCGGGCCCACATCCGCACGTCGACCCCGGCGTCGGCGAGGACCTTGGCGAAGACGGTGCCCCACGACCCGGCCCCGAGCACCGCCGCCCTCATCGCCCGGCACCTCCGGCGGCGTCGGCGGCGGCCCGGCCGGTGGCGGCTCGGCAGGCGGTGCGTCGGTGGGCGGCTGCTTCGGCGCGGATCTGCGCCATCATGTCGCGCAGGGTGTCCATGATGTGCGTGGTGATGGCCTGCAGGGTGGCGGCCGTGGGCTCGGCTCCGGACCACTGACTCAGGTCGATCGGCGGGCCGGCGGCCAGGGTCACCGGGGTACGCCGCAAGCGCAGACCGCGCTTGCCGTCGCGGGGGTCGAAGAGCAGTTGCGGACCCCAGGACAGCACCGGGATCACCGGCACGCCGGTCTCCAGCCACAGCCGGGCGACGCCGGTCTTGCCCTTCATCGGCCAGAAGTCGCCGTCCTTCGGGGTGGTGCCCTCGGGGTAGATGATGACCAGCTCGCCGTTGCGCAGCGCCTGCGCGGCTTCGAGCAGCGACTTGGCCGCGTCGGCGGTGCCCCGGTGCACCGGGATCTGCTTGCAGGAGCGCAGGATCGGCCCGACCAGCGGGATGGTGAAGACGCTCGCCTTGGCCAGGTACTGCGGCCACCGGTCGCTCTCGTAGATGAAGTGGGCGAGGGTGAACGGGTCCATCTCCGACGGGTGGTTGGCCGCGACGATCACCCCACCGGTGGCCGGAATGTTCTCGCGACCACGCCAGTCCCGCCGGGTCCAGCCGAGCATCACCGGCTTGATCACCCCGACCGCGAACCGCTGCCAGAATCCCAGCCCGCGCTGTCCCACCGCACTCCCTCCGCAGAGCCGGTGCCCGGCCGGCACCTGGCTACCTGCAGATCATGCCCCCCGGTGGGGATGCCCGGCCAGTTCGGGGTCGGCATGATTGGGGCGTGGCGGACGCGGGGTGGGTGCTGCTGGTCCCGGTGAAGCCGCCGGCCCGGGCGAAGAGCCGGCTGCGCGGCGCGTGGCCGGGGGTGCCGCACGAGGAACTGGTGGCCGCGCTGGTCGCCGACACGCTGGCCGCGGCCGCCGACTGCGCCGCCGTGGCCGAGCTGGTGGTGGTCGGCGGGCCGGTTGATTTTGCGGGGGTACGGGTGGTGAGCGAACCGGGCTCCGGTGGCCTCAACGGGGCGCTGCGACACGCCGTCGCCACGGGCGTCGCGGGGATCGGGGACCACCGGCGGGTACCGGTGAATCTGGCTGTTCTGCTCGGTGACCTGCCGGCGCTGGACCCCTTGGAGTTGGCCGCCGCGCTGGCCGCCGCGACCACCCGGGCGTTCGTGGCCGACGCGGCCGGCACCGGCACCACCCTGCTGGCGGCCCCGGCCGGCGCGGACCTGGACCCGCGCTTCGGGCCGGGCTCGGCGGCCGCGCACCGGGCCTCCGGCGCGGCGCCGCTGGCCGGCGCCTGGCCGACCCTGCGCCGCGACGTGGACACCGCCGCGGACCTGGCCGCCGCCGCGGACCTCGGGCTGGGCCGACGGACGGCAGCGCTGCTGGCGGGCGCGCGCCGCGGGTGTGCACTACCGTGACCGGCATGTCCGACACGGTGATTCAGGGCACGGTGGCCACCTTCGACGCGGCCGGAACGGACGGCACGGTGCTGCTGGACGACGGCACCGAACTGGCCTTCGGCCCGGACGCCTTCACCCGCTCCGGCCTGCGGCTGTTACGCCTGGGGCAGCGGTTGCGGCTGGTACGTGACGCGGATGGCGCAGTGAGCGAAATCTCCCTCATCACGATGGCCTGACGTGAACACATTTCGGGAAGGCTGTTCTCGGGGTCAGGTCGGCCGACCATGATGGGCCCATGCCAGCCGCTCCTCGCCACACCAGTCCGTCGCCCCGGCGACGGGCCGCCCAACCCGCAGAGCCCGCTGCCGCCGCCCCGGTCAGCCGCCGCCGGATCGCCGCACCGGCCGGGTCATCCGTCCCGCCGACGCCGCGCCGCCGGACCGGCCCGAGCGCCAGCGCCGCCGCCGAGAACGGCCCGGACGTCGCCGCTGCCGCTGCAGACACCGGCCCGGACGTCGCCGCAGCCGCTGCCGGCACTGGCCCGGACGTGGCCGGGGTCGACTCCGGCGGGAACGGTGGGCGCCCGGCCGGGAGCACCGGACAGCTGGACGAGGGGGCGCCGGCGCCGCGCACCGAGGGCGCCGGCGAACCGCCGAGCACCGGGGAGCCGCCCGAAGTGAACACCGCCCTGCCGGACGACCGCTTCCTCGACCGGGAGCTGTCCTGGCTCGACTTCAACGCCCGGGTGCTGGCGCTCGCCGAGGATCCGGCCACTCCGCTGCTGGAGCGGGCCAAGTACGTCGCCATCTTCGCCGGCAACCTGGACGAGTTCTACATGGTGCGGGTGGCCGGCATCAAACGCCGGCTGCAGACCGGCCTGCCGGTGCGCAGCGGCACCTCGCTGCGCGACCTGCTGGACCGGATCACCCAGCGCTGCGCCGAACTGGTGGCCCGGCACGCCGAGCTGTTCGCCGCCGAGATCCGGCCGACCCTGGCCGACGCCGGTATCCGGCTGGTGAGCTGGGACGATCTCGGGCCCGACGAGCAGCAGCGGCTGCGCCAGTACTTCCGGGACAAGGTCTTCCCGGTGCTCACCCCGCTCGCGGTGGACCCGGCGCACCCGTTCCCGTACATCTCCGGGCTGTCGCTGAACCTCGCGGTGCTGGTCCGCGACCCGGACGGCGGGCCCGAGTTGTTCGCCCGGGTCAAGGTGCCCAACAACGTGCCCCGGCTGGTGCACGCCGGGCAGCACTCGTTCCTGCCGCTGGAGGAGCTGATCGCGGCGCACCTGGGCGAGCTGTTCTCCGGCATGCAGATCGTCGAGCACCTGCTGTTCCGGGTGACCCGCAACGCCGAGGTGGAGCTGGACGACGACCGGGACGAGGACCTGCTGCAGGCGCTGGAGCGGGAGCTGGCCCGCCGCCGGTTCGGGCCGCCGGTCCGGCTGGAGGTGGCCGACAGCGTCTCCGATCACGTGCTGGAGCTGCTGGCCCGGGAACTGGACGTGGCCGAGCAGGACGTGCAGCGCGTCCCCGGCCTGATCAACCTGGGCGCGCTGTGGCAGGTCTACAACGAGACCGACCGGCCCGACCTCAAGGACCGCCCGTTCGTCCCGGCCACCCACCCGCGCTTCGCCGAGGGCGAGGTGCCCCGCAGCGTGTTCGCCACCCTGCGGGACGGCGACATCCTGGTGCACCACCCGTACCACTCGTTCTCCACCAGCGTGCAGCGCTTCATCGAGCAGGCCGCTGCCGACCCCAACGTGCTGGCCATCAAGCAGACGCTCTACCGCACCAGCGGCGACTCGCCGGTGGTGGACGCGCTGGTGGACGCGGCCGAGGCGGGCAAGCAGGTGGTGGTGATCGTGGAGATCAAGGCGCGCTTCGACGAGGTCGCCAACATCGGCTGGGCGCGAACCCTGGAGAAGGCCGGCTGCCACGTCGTGTACGGGCTGGTCGGCCTGAAGACGCACTGCAAGACCGCCCTGGTGGTACGCCAGGAGGGCGACCGGATCCGGCGCTACTCGCATGTGGGCACCGGCAACTACCACCCGAAGACCGCCCGGCTCTACGAGGACTTCGGGCTGCTCACCGCCGACCCCGAGGTGGCCGCCGACCTGACCGACCTGTTCAACGTGCTGACCGGGTACAGCCGGCAGACCGGGTACCGGCGGCTGCTGGTGGCCCCGCACGGGGTGCGCTCGGGCATCGTCGAGCGGATCGAGAAGGAGACCGCGCTGGCCGCCGAAGGCAGGCCGGCACTGGTGCAGATCAAGGTGAACTCGCTGGTCGACGAGGAGATCATCGACGCGCTGTACCGGGCCTCGCAGGCCGGGGTCCGGGTGGACCTGGTGGTCCGCGGCATCTGCACGATCCGCCCGGGGGTGCCGGGGCTGTCGGAGAACATCCGGGTGCGCTCGATCCTCGGCCGGTTCCTGGAGCACTCGCGGATCTTCTCGTTCGGGGCCGGCGACGCCCCCGAGGTGTGGATCGGCTCGGCCGACCTGATGCACCGCAACCTCGACCGCCGGGTGGAGGCGCTGGTCCGGGTCACCGACCCGACGGCGGTCACCGAACTGCACCGGGTGCTGACGCTGTGCATGGCCGAGGACAGCGCCGGGTTCGAACTGCGCGCCGACGGCACCTGGGAACGGCGCACCGCCGCGCTGTTGGCGCCGGTCGGCGCGCCCGCGGAGGGCGAGCCGGCCGCGCCGGCCCGGCAGTTGGAGCACCCGCAGACCGCGCTGCTGCGCCGGATCGTGTACCGCACCGAGTAACAGCGCGGTCGGCTCACGTCGATGCAGCTGTCATCGGCCGGGGTTAGGGTGGCCGGATGCCGGACACGAAGGATCGCCCGTTGGAGGAGGAACGCAAGTTCGAGGTGGACGCGGGGTACACGGTCCCCGACCTGAGCCCGGCGTTGCCGGCGGACACGCGGATCGTCACGGTGCCCGCCGTGCCGCTGCGGGCCACCTACTTCGACACCGACGACCTGCGGCTGGCCCGGTCGGGCGCCTCGCTGCGGTACCGCACGGGCGACGCCCAGCCGTGGACGGCCAAGCTGCCCACCGACGTGCCCGGCATCCGGCTGGAGGTGTCCCGGCCGGCCGCCGACGGTGACTTCGACTCCGGCGCGCCACCGGCCGACCTGCTCGCCCTGCTGACCCGCTACCCCGTGGCCGGGGCGTGTCGCCGTGCGTGGTGCTGCGCACCAAACGGACCGTCTACGAGATCCGCGACGCCGCCGACCGGCTGCTGGCCGAAGTGGACGACGACACCGTCGCGGTCCTGGACGGCAAGAAGGTGCGGCAGAAGTTCCGCGAGATCGAGGTGGAGCGCAAGGCCGCCGACCCCGAACTGCTCACCGGACTGGCCCGGGCCCTGATCGCGGCCGGCGCGCGGGCGCCGGAGTCGTTCACCGCCAAGCACATCCGGGCGCTCGGTGAGCTGCCCCCGGCCGACCTGCCGGTGGCTGGCGCGCTGCCGGCCAAACCGAGCGCCGGGGAGGTGGTCACCGCAGCGCTGCGCGCCGACGTCACCCGCATCCTGGACCACGATCCGCTGGTACGGCTCCGCCTGCCGCTGCCGGACGGGGACACCGCCGTCCACCAGATGCGGGTCGGCTGTCGCCGGCTGCGCAGTGACCTGAAGACGTACCGGGCGCTGCTGGACCGGGACTGGGCCGGCGCAGCTGCGGGAGGCGTTGAAGTGGCTGGCGGACGCGCTCGGCGCGGTCCGGGACGCCGAGGTGCTCGCCGCCCGGCTGCAGCACACCGCCGCGGCTGACCCGCTGGCCCCACTGGACTCCGCCGCCCTGACCCGGCTCGACGCCGTGCTGGCGCAGCGCTACGAGGCAGCGGCGGCGGCACTCGACGCGGTGCTGCGCGACCCGCGCTACCACGCGCTGCTCGACCAACTGGTGGACGCCGCCCGGCAGCCCCGGCTGGTCGCCGGCAAGGCCGACCGCAAGGCTGCCAAGGTGTTCCCCCGGCTGGCCGGCCGACCCTGGCGCGACCTGGCCTACGGCGCGGACGGCCTGGACGGGGCCGGCGAGCTGACGCCGCAGGCGCCCGACGGCCAGTGGCACGAGGTCCGCATCCGTGCCAAGAAGGCCCGCTACGCCGTCGACGCGGCCGTGCCGGTGCTCGGCGAGGAGGCAAAGCGGTTGGCGAAGGCGATCGGCAAGGTGCAGAACCTGCTCGGCGAGCACCAGGACGCGGCGGTGGCGGCGCAGACCTGGCTGGACATCGCCGCGGACCACCCGGACGACCACGAGCTTGCGGTGACCGCGGGCCGGCTGGCCGAGCGGGAACGCGCGGCGATCCGGGCGATCCGCGCCGGCTTCCCGAAAGTCTGGGCGGCCGCCGCCGATCCGGCGCTGAGCGCGTGGGTGCCGTGACCGGCACCTCACCGTCCGAGGAGGGACCGGCGCTTCACCGTCCGAGGACGGGACCGGCGGTCAACCATCGGGTCACGGGAGTGGGTCGGCCACCGTCCGGTCGGCCGGTGGCGTGGTGTGGCGCGGGATGGGCCGCAGTCGCGAGGTGATGCTGGTGCACCGCGACCGGTACGGCGACTGGACGCTGCCCAAGGGGAAACTGGAGCGCGCCGAGCCGGCGGTGCAGGCGGCGGTGCGCGAAGTGGTCGAGGAGACCGGCGTCACCGCGGTGCCGCAGTTGCGGCTGCCCACGGTGGAGTACCTGACCGGGGTGCCGGGCGAGACCAAGACCGTGGACTTCTGGTCGATGCGGGCGGTCTCCGATGCCGGCCGGGCCGCCGACGACGAGGTCAGCGAGGCCCGCTGGGTACCCCTGGACGAGGCCCCGGCGCTGCTCACCTACGCGCACGACCGGGGCGTCCTGCACGCCTTCGCCCGCGCGCCCCGGATCACCGGCGAACTGGTCCTGGTCCGGCACGCGCACGCGGGCAGCAAGGCGCACTGGTCCGGGCCGGACACGCTGCGCCCGCTGGACGCGCACGGCGTGGCGCAGGTGGACCGGCTGCTGCCGGTGGTGCGGTTGATGCGCCCGGTCCGGATCCGGTCGGCGTCTGTGCTGCGCTGCCAGCAGACGGTGGAACCGTTGGGGCTGCCGGTACGGGTGGAGCCGGTGTTCGACGAGGACTCCCCGGCCGGAGTGGACGGTGCCCGCAAAGCGTTGCTGGAGCTGACCCGGCTCGCCGACGTGACCGTGGTGTGCAGCCAGGGCAAGGTGATCCCACCGCTGCTGGCCGCCCTGCGCCCGGCGAACTGGCCGCTGGCCGACGATTTCGGCACTCCGAAGGGGACAGGCTGGCTGCTCGCCCTGGCCGGCGCCACAGTGGTGAGTCTGGACCGGCTGCCCTGAGGATGGCGACCGCCTGGCCCGACTGAGTACTCAGTCAGGCGGGCCGGAGCCGGATTCCGGGAACGGCGCGCCGCAGCCGCTGCGGGAATGACGCGCCGCAGCGCTACGGGAATCGCGCGCGCCGCCGCTGCGGGAATGACGCGCCGCAGCCGCTGCGGGAATGGCGAAGGCGCCCACCAGGGTGCGGTGGGCGCCTTCGGATGATGCTGTGGTCAGCTCGCCGACCGGCGGGCCGGTGCCTTCCGTGCGGTGCTGGCCGTGGTGGCCCGGCGGGGTGCGGCCGCGGCCGTGGTCTTCTTTGCCGCCGTGGTCTTCTTGGCGGTGGTGGCCTTGGCAGCGGTCGCCTTGGTCGCCGTGGCCTTCTTGGCCGGAGCGGCCTTGGTGACCGTGGTGGCCTTCTTGACCGGAGCGGCCTTGGCGGCGGTCTTCGCCGGTGCGGCCTTGGTGGCGGCGACCTTCTTGGCCGGGGCCGCCTTGGCGGTGGTGGCCTTGGCGGTGGTCGCCTTTGCCGTGGTGGCCTTGGCAGCGGTCGCCTTGGCGGCGGCGGTCTTGGCCGGAGCGGCCTTCTTTGCCGGCGTTGCCTTGGCTACCTTGCCACTGGCGACCTGGTCCTTGAAGCTGGACCCCGGCCGGAACGCCGGCACGGACGTCTTCTTCACCTTGACGGTCTCGCCGGTGCGCGGGTTGCGCGCGGTCCGAGCGGCGCGGGCGCGTTTCTCGAACACCCCGAACCCGGTGATGGATACCTTGTCGCCCTTGGTGACCGCAGTCTGGATCTCGCCAAGGACGGCGTCGAGCGCGCTGGATGCGGATTTCTTGTCGCCCAGACGTGCTGCGAGCGCGTCAATGAGCTCGGCCTTGTTCACAACTACCCTCCCGTACACAATGTGGCCTCACTCGGCCATTCTGCGCGCACGTTATGCCCTTTGCGCCGAACATTCAAACATCTGGCGTAAAAAAGCCCTTGCGTCGTAACGGAAACTCCCCCGATCGGACAGCCGACCGGGGGAGTTTGAGGGGATTTTGGCTAAGCGACGACCGGCTTGAATGCCACCCGACCAGCCTCGTAGCGACTAATTTCCGACTCATGGCGCAACGTGAGTCCGATGTCGTCCAAGCCTTCCAGCAGCCGCCAGCGGCTGAAGTCGTCCAGCGGGAAGGACCAGGACCGGCCCGCCGCACGGACTTCCCGAGCTACCAGGTCAACCGTGATCGCGGTGGTCGGGTCCAGTTCCACGGCGTTCCACAGGGTTTCGATGACGGCGATGTCCAACTCGACCGGCAGCAGCCCTTCCTTGAGGGCGTTGCCCCGGAAGATGTCGCCGAAGCGGGGCGAGAGGACCGCCTTGAAACCGAAGTTGCACAGCGCCCAGACGGCGTGTTCGCGCGACGAGCCGGTACCGAAGTCGGGGCCGGCGATCAGGATCGTCGCGCCGTCGTAGCGCTCCTGGTTCAACACGAACTTCTCGTCGTTGTCCCGCCAGGCGCGGAACAGCCCGTCCTCGAAGCCGGTCCGGGTGACCCGCTTCAGGTACACCGCCGGGATGATCTGGTCGGTGTCCACGTTGGACCGGCGCAGCGGGGCCCCGGTTCCGGTGTGCTCGGTGAACTTCTCCATTTGTGCGTCCTCCCGGTCAGTTCAGGTCGGCCGGGGCGGCGAGCCGGCCCAGTACGGCGGTGGCGGCGGCGACCTGCGGGGAAACCAGGTGGGTACGCCCGCCCTTGCCCTGCCGGCCCTCGAAGTTGCGGTTGGAGGTGGAGGCGGAGCGCTCGCCCGGCTTGAGGGTGTCCGGGTTCATGCCCAGGCACATCGAGCAGCCGGCGAACCGCCACTCGGCGCCGGCCGCGGTGAACACCTCGCCCAGCCCCTCCAACTCGGCTTCGGCGCGTACCGCCGCGGAACCGGGCACCACCAGCATGCGTACCCCGTCGGCGACCTTGCGGCCCCTGATGACCTCGGCAGCGGCCCGTAGGTCCTCCAGCCGGCCGTTGGTGCAGGAGCCGACGAACACCACGTCCACGGGGACCTCGCGCAGCGGGGTGCCGGGGGTCAGCGCCATGTACTCCAGCGCCCGGTGGGCGGCGCTGCGCTCGGCCTCCGAGGGGAACGAGTCCGGGTCCGGCACCGACGCCGACAGCGGCGCGCCCTGGCCCGGGTTGGTGCCCCAGGTGACGAACGGGGTGACCGCGGCGGCGTCCAGGGTCACCTCGGTGTCGAAAGTGGCCCCCTCGTCGGTACGCAGGCCGCGCCAGTACTCGACGGCGGCGTCCCAGTCGGCGCCCTTGGGCGCGAACGGGCGACCCTTGAGGTAGGCGAAGGTGGTGTCGTCCGGGGCGATCATGCCGGCCCGCGCGCCCCACTCGATGGACATGTTGGAGATGGTCATCCGACCCTCCATCGACAGCTTCTCGATGGCCGGGCCGCGGTACTCCACGATGTGACCGCGCCCACCGCCGGTGCTCACCTGGGTGATCAGCGTCAGGATCAGGTCCTTGGCGGTGACCCCCGGGGCCAGGTCGCCGACCACGTTGACCGCCATCGTCTTCGGCTTGGACTGCGGCAGCGTCTGGGTGGCCAGCACGTGCTCCACCTCGCTGGTGCCGATGCCGAAGGCGATCGAGCCGAACGCGCCGTGGGTGGACGTGTGCGAGTCGCCACAGACGATGGTCATGCCCGGCTGGGTCAGCCCGACCTGCGGCCCCATCACGTGCACCACACCCTGCTCGGCGTCGCCGAGGGAGTGCAGCTTGACCCCGAAGTCCGCGCAGTTCTTGCGGAGCGTCTCGATCTGCGTGCGCGAGATCGGGTCGGCGATGGTGAGCAGGTTGTCGGTCGGCGTGTTGTGGTCCTCGGTCGCGATCGTCAGATCGGGTCGGCGGACCGGACGCCCGGCGGCGCGCAGGCCGTCGAACGCCTGCGGACTGGTGACCTCATGGACCAGGTGCAGGTCGATATAGAGCAGGTCGGGCTCGCCTTCCGCGGTGTGGACGACGTGCGCGTCCCAGACCTTCTCAGCCAGGGTCTTCGGTGCTCCCACCATCTGGACATCCTAAAGTTTGGGAGGTATGTTTCGGCTTATGGGACATAGTATGAGCGGCGTCGGCGTGCTCGACAAGGCGGTCGTGATTCTCGCCGCCTGTGTCGATGGCGCCAGCCTGGCCGAACTGGTCGACCGGACCAAGCTGCCCCGGGCCACCGCGCACCGGCTCGCTCAGGCCCTGGAGATCCACCGGCTGCTCGTCCGTGACCAGCAGGGACGGTGGCGTCCGGGCCCGCGGCTGGGCGAGTTGGCGAACGCCGCTCCCGACGTCCTGCTCACCGCAGCCGAACCGATGCTCACCGCGCTGCGGGATGCAACGGGTGAAAGTGCGCAACTATACCTGCGTCGCGCCGACGAACGGGTATGCGTGGCTGCTGCCGAGCGTGCCAGTGGGTTGCGCGACACAGTTCCGGTCGGCGCGGTACTGCCGATGACCGCCGGCTCGGCCGCTCAGGTGCTGCTCGCCTGGGAGCCCCCGGAGGCCGTGATGCCGCTGCTGCCCCGGTGCAAGTTCACCGGCCGGACGCTGGCCGAGGTACGCCGGCGCGGCTGGTCCCAGAGCGTCGCCGAGCGCGAAGCCGGGGTCGCGAGTGTTTCCGCGCCAATTCGGGATCGCACCGGGAGAGTCATCGCGTCGATCAGCGTCTCCGGACCGATCGAACGCCTCGGCCGCCGCCCCGGCGACCGGCACGCGATGGCCGTCGTCCGCGCCGGCCAACGCCTCTCCGGCCTCTGACCGGCGCGGCTGCGCCCGGCTGATTCCGGGGCGGTATGCGAGTGGTGTGGGCGGCTAGGATGCCGCAGCCCACCATTTGGAAGGAACCCCCGTGTCGCAGCCCGCCGAGTGGACGCCGCGCACCCCCGTAGCGTCGACCGACGATCCCGCCGACCCCACCGGTCCGGCCGCCACCACCGTTTCCGGATCCGCCGGGGACCTCGACGCCACCGACGATCCCAACTCCACCACCGATCCCGCAGACCACACCGACGCGCTAACAGCAGCGGATGCCGAGCCGAAGCGGCGGCGGTGGCCGGTGGCCGTCGGCGCGATCGTGGTGGTGGCGCTGCTGCTTTCCAGCGCGGCGTACGGCGGGCTGCGGGCGTGGTACGGCTGGGGCAACACCGAACCCGAGCAGGTCGTGCCGGCCGGCGTGGTCACCTTCGAACGGATCGACCTGGCCCCCGGCTACCGGGAGAAGCTGCAACTGGCCGGGCTGGTGAAGAAGTTCCCGGCGGGCAAGGCGAGCGGCCCCGCTGGCGCGGTGGACGGCGTGGAGCGGCAACTGTTCCAGGGCACCGGACTCAACTTCGCCCGGGACATCAAACCCTGGTTCGCCGACCGGGCCGGCTTCGCGGTCTGGCTGCGCGCCGGCAAGCCGGTCACGGTCCTCGTGCTGGCCAGCGACGACGACGCCAAGGCCAGGAAGGCTCTCGGCAACGCCCGGATCGCCGGCCGGCCGGTGGGCTTCACCCTGCTCGACGGGTACGCCCTGGTGGTCCGGGACACCGACGGCGGCACGGCGGCCGCCCAGGACATCGCGGCGGCCGCGCGGGCGCACCCACTGGCGGACGACCCCGGGTACCGCAAGGCGATCCGACGGCTACGGGTGAACAGCGTCGCGTACTCGTACACCGATCTGACCAGGGTGGCTACCGCGATCCGGGCGGCGATCACCGCCGATCCGACGCTGTCCTCGGCGACGGCTGCCGGCCTGTTCGACCCCGAATCCCTGGAAGCTTCCCTCGGTGGCCTCACCGGCTCCCTGTCGGCCGGCGCGTCCGTCGTCGACGGTGGCGTCGAGGTGCTGTTGCGGGGCACCGGCCTGCCCGCCGCCAGCTCGGCTCCGGTCGACGCGCGGGAGCACCTCGGCGCCGCCCCGGCCGATGCGCTGGCCGCCTTCGCCAGCAACGGCAGCCCGCCCGACTCGGCCGGCACCGGCCTGCTCGGCAGCGCGATCGCCACCCTGCTGCTCGGCGCCGTCGGCGTCTTCCCGTTGGGCGGCGGAGACGACGGCGACCTGACACTGGTCCCGGTCGACCCGGGCGGCCTGCCCGACGGCGACGGCCTGGGCACCGTCGGCCCGGACGGCAAGCCCATCGTGCTGGACCCGGCCCAGCAGGCGGAGCTCCAGGCCATCCTCGAGGAGTTCCAGCAGCAGCTCCAGGAGCGGCTGAAGAAGATCAGTGACGGGGTGCTCGCGGTGCTGAGTTCCCGGGTGTTCAGCCTGGCGATCACCGGATTCGGGCCGGCCGGCCCCACCGGACAGTTGGACGTGCAGCCCCGCGACGCGGCCGGCGGCAAAGCCATCACCGACCTCGGCGCCATCCTGGCCGCACAGCCCGGGCTGGCTGTGGAGCAGGCCGGCGACACGGTGCGGGTGAACCTGGGCGACAAGGACACCAGCGTGGGTACGCTGCGCGACTCGGAGTTGTTCCGCAGCGCCCTGGGCAGCGTGCCGGGTACCCCCGAGTTGGCCGGCTACCTGGACGTGACCCGGCTGCTGGCGGCCAGCGGCGCGCCGGCTGCGCTGCGGGAGCGGTGGGCGCCCGTACACGCGATCGGTCTGGTGGCCGCCCGCAACGGCACTGAGCTGACCGCGATCGTGCGGGTCGTCATCCCCTGAGGAGGAAACGACGAAGCGGCCCGCGTCGGGAGACGCGGGCCGCTGACGTTGGTAGCCCCGATGGGATTCGAACCCACGCTACCGCCTTGAGAGGGCGGCGTCCTGGGCCGCTAGACGACGGGGCCAAGACGTTTTGTGCAAGGTGCGCTGTGTGCTTAGGTGCTCTGGTTGAACCTGGTGGTGATTGGTGTTGCGCTGGGGTACCAGGACTCGAACCTAGACTAACTGAACCAGAATCAGTTGGGCTGCCAATTACCCCATACCCCATTGGCCCGGCGACCGGGCCGGAACAGAACAATACCCGACCCCGCAGACCTCGCCAAATCGGGTTACGCCAAATCGATTACTCCAGCGCGGCCACCGGGTTGGCGAGCAGGCCCAGACCGGCCACCGAGACCGAGACCGTGTCACCGGCCACGATCTCCGATACCCCGGCCGGCGTGCCGGTGAGGATCACGTCGCCGGGCAGCAGCGTCATGACGTGCGAGATGTAGGACACCAGGGTGGGCACGTCGAAGATCATGTCCTTGGTGTTGCCGAGCTGACGTACCTCCTCGTTCACCTCGCAGCGCACCTCGACTGCGCTGACCTCGGCCCCCGTGGTGATCCACGGCCCGAGCGGGCAGAACGAGTCGAACCCCTTCGCCCGGGTGAACTGCACGTCGGCGCGCTGCAGGTCCCGCGCGGTCACGTCATTCGCGCAGGTGTACCCGAAGATCGTCGAGCCGGCCGCGGTCCGGTCCACCCGCCGCGCCCCGGTCGCCCCGATCACCACCGCCAACTCCGCCTCGTGCTCCACCCGCCTGGACTGCGGCGGCAGCCGGATCACATCGTTCGGCCCGATCACCGAGCTGGACGGCTTGAGGAACAGCAGCGGCTCCTTCGGCACGTCGTTGCCCAGCTCAGCAGCGTGCTCGGCGTAGTTACGCCCGACACACACCACCTTGCTCGGCAGGATCGGCGACAGCAGCCGGACGTCGGCGAGCGCCCAGCGCTCCCCGGTGAACCGGATCGGGCCGAACGGGTGCCCGTCGATCTGGGCCACCGTGAGCCCGGCCAGGCCGGCCTCCGGCTCCCCCTCCACGACACCGAACGACAACCCACCGGCGTGGGCGAAACGGGCGATACGCATGCGCCCAATCTAACCGCGCTCCCCGATCCGTCCCCGCCCGGTCCCGGGGATCACCCCGCCCGGTGCCAGGCGGCCGTCCAGCCGGGTCTGGCGGCCCGCTGGCTACGCTGGTCAGGTGCCCACCACCCGCCCCCTCGCCGCGCCGGTCCTGGACCGCGTCGAGTGGCAGGCACGCCGTGCCGCCCACGAGGCACGCATCGACGACTGGCTCAGTGCGCACCTGGCGAAGCGGCGCGAGCACGGCCGGCACTCCATCGAGGAGTTCCTGCTCACCTACTACTCGTACCGCCCCGTCCAGCTACGCCGCTGGCACCCCGGCCATGGGGTCGCATTGAGGGACGCCAACCTCGACGACTTCGGCACCGGGTACCGCCTCGACGAGCACAGCCACCTCCGGGTGGACGTCACGGCCATCCTCGAACGTCGCCGCCCGTCGATCGAGTGGATCCACGGGCTGCTCCAGGCGACCGCCAACCGCGCACCGCACTTCGGCTGCTTCGGGATGCACGAGTGGGCCATGGTCTACCGGCAGACTCCGGAGCAGACCCGGCACAACATCCTGCCGTTGCGCCTGGGCGCGGCCGGGACCGCCGCCGTGGTCGACGAGACCAAGGTCCGGTGCAGCCACTTCGACGCCTTCCGGTTCTTCACCGAACCGGCCAGGCCGCTGAATGTGCGGCAACTGAGCCGCGATACGCAGACCGAGAACGAGCAGCCCGGCTGTCTGCACGCCAACATGGACGTCTACCGCTGGGCGTACAAGCTGGCACCGTTGACGCCGAGTGAGCTGGTGGCGGACTGCTTCGCCTTCGCGCGTGAGGTGCGCACCCTCGACATGCGGGCGAGCCCGTACGACCTCACCGAACTGGGCCTCGACGCCGTTCCGGTGGAAACCCCCGAGGGCCGCCTGGAGTACACCCGCTACCAGCGCGATTTCTCCGCCCGCGCGGCGGCGCTCCGAGCCCGCATCATCGACGTCTGCGCGTCCGTACTCGCCCCGTCAACCAACTGAGCCGCGCGGCCACGACGCGACAGCGACTCCAGCCGGCACCGACAGCCGGCCGACGCGTGTGCCCGGTCCGCGCCGAACGCCTCCAGCGCCGCCGCGAGCCGCTCCTGGGCCAGTGGCACGGCGGCTTTGGACCCGCCCCTGGCGAGTGCGTACAGCGCCTTACCGGCGGCAGCGTGGGCGTGGCCGTCGTGACCCGAGGAGTACGGCCGGATCGAGGCCGGCAGTTCTGCGGGATCGACGCCACCGTGGGCATCGTCCGCCTGTGCGATGTGGCGCACGGCAGACGCGAGCGAGCCGAGCCGGGCGTAAGCGTGCGCTCGGCATGCGTGCACCAGGAACCTGAGCACCGCGAGCTCGGGATCGGCCGAACCCAGCAGCCTCAACGCCGCCGTCGGCTCATCCTGCTTCAGGTGTAGCGCTGCCAGATTCGCCGAGGGTCAACCACCGCTGCGTGGCGTCGGGCGTGATGTGAAGCGCGAAGTCATAGATCCTGCGTGCCTGGGCGGACTGTCCCGCATCCGCCATCGACCAGGCGGCACGATCAGCCAGGCGCGCAACAGTCGCGAGCAGCTCGCCGCGTACCGATGTCGACGCTCCGACCTCAAGGAGGCTGGCGGCGTAGCGCAGCTGGCCCCGGGCAGCCGCTACGACCGCCCGCCCGCCGTGCTGGAGACCCGAACCGGGTGAGCTGGTCGGCAGAGTCGGACAGCGCGGCCACATCGGTCGCACCGATCCGGGCGGGCGGTGGCATGGGCTGGTCGAGTTCCGCCCAGACTCCGCGCGACCACACTCGTACCCGTCAGCAGCAGTGCCCGTCGCTGGAGGGCGTCACCGCCCAGCGCCTGGTCGTACGCCTGGATATGCCGTGGGCTGACCGCTCGCCGCCCCTGCTCCAAGTTGGCGAGGTACGGCTTGCTGTAGCCGGTGGCTGCCGCCATCCGGGACAGACTCCAACCGGCTGCGACCGCCCGCCCTGAGGATCGCGCCGGGTGACGGCTCATCCATTGACATGGCCTCACGTGGAAACGGTAGGAAACGACGGAGCTCCCACGAGCGTGGCGGATAGATGACGCTCTGTCCAACGGGCGACAGATGTGCCCGGCTCAGGCGTCGCACGGAACGAATCGGGTGCCGAACATGGCGCTGTCGACATTCCGCCTCGCCCGTTACGTACCTGAGGGTGTGCCACGAACCACCCTCTGACGTGCAGGTGCGGGTCGGCTGGCGGGAGGGGCCCCGGTTCGCAGCTGCGGGGTGGACCTGGGCGCTCGTACGCAGGGTCCACCCCATCCAGACATCAAGGAAAGATCATGTTCCGTCTGCTGACCCGAGCTGCAGCCAGCGAAGTTTCAACAACCAGACCTGCTCCCGTCCGACGTGTCCGCTACTCACTCGGGCACAGCGCCAACGGACCACCCGGGAGTGTCAGGACCTACGCTGATGGACGATTCCGAGTGGCTGCGATGGCTGACACTTCATGGCCTGTCCTGCCGTCCACGACGATCCCGCAAGGCGGGCGAGCCCAGCTTTCGCGATGCGGCGGTCTGCTGCGTCTGCGACTGGGTCGGCCGCACAGGAGGCCGGCGCCCACTGGGCGCCACCGCTCATCCGGTGGTCTGCCGTCTCGATCGGTAACAACTATGCTGCCCGTCAGTTCGAAGGGTCGCTGAGCCGACGAAGTCAGCGGCGATCTCAGCATTCGTCTGCGGCGAATCCCAGTCGTCATGCAGCTCCAGCTGACCGGCGAGTGAACCTACACCGCTCCGCTCGATGACGACCTCTTCGCCGGCGTCCATTCACCGATTCTGGGCACCCGGCTCGGGACGGGTCAACTTTCGGTGATGGCGCGGCGGGGTGGGCGGGGGATGAGGGCGGGGGTGGTCTTCTGGTAGGCGGCGTAATCGGGGTAGCGGGAGAGGGTGATGCTCTCGGTGAAGCGGGTGGAGCCGAGGAAGAGCAGGGTCAGCAGGACGGCGCCGAGCACGGTCCACTGCAGGACCGAACGGGCCGCGATCGCGCCGAACGCGAACACCACCCACCACTGGGCCTGCTCGAAGAAGAAGTTCGGGTGCCTCGACCAGCCGAACAGGCCGGTGGTGAGGAAGCGTGGGTGCTCCGCGGCCGGCTGCCTTCTTGCGTTGCTGGAAGGTCCACTGCTGCTGATCGGCGACCGTCTCGCCGGCCAGGAAGCCGACGAAGACCAGCGGTGCGAGGACGTCCAGCACGCCGAAGCCGCCCCGGTGGGTGAGCGCCGTGTAGCCGGGCAGGCAGATCAACAGCAGCAGCAGGTTCTGGTACACGGTAATGAAGAAGATGTTGAAGAGCTGGAACTGCCAGCCGGACAGCCGACCGCGCAGCACCGCCCAGCGGTAGTCCTCGCCGCCCGGCGCGTAGCCGCCCTTGCGGGCGAAGTTGAAGGTGAGCCTGGCCGCCCAGAGCGTCACCAGCGGCGAGCATCAGGTCCAGCCGGGCATCGCGGAACCCGGCGTGAGCCGGCGAAGACCGCCAGGTAGGCGACCGGCACGAGGGACCAGATCCGGTCGACCCAGGAGTACTCGCGGGTGAGGACCGACAGCAGCCAGGTGCCGACACACACCCCCGCGAAGATCCACCCACACACCACCAGCGCACCCATGCGACGCACTCTAGTGATCACGGCCTGGTCGGCAATAGTGAACATTTTTCGACCGGACCTGTGCTCGCTCCCCCCACACAGTGGTCGGGGCCACCCGGGGCGGCGCAGGATTGACAGGACCGGCGCCGCGATCGGAGGGTGTGGGGATCCCGCCCCACGGCGCGGAGGGCGGGTACGGGCGGCAGCGGAGGGTGAGCCAATGGCGGCGAGCGACCACGAGGCGTACGTCTACGACGCGATCCGCACCCCGCGCGGACGGGGCAAACCATCCGGCTCGCTGTACGGGGTGAAGCCGGTGAGCCTGGTGATCGCGCTGATCGACGAGCTGCGCCGCCGGTACCCGGGACTCGATCCGGCGCTCATCGACGATCTGGTGCTCGGCGTGGTGTCACCGCTCGGGGACCAGGGCGGCGACATCGCCAAGACGGCGGCGGTGGCGGCCGGGCTGCCGGAGACGGTGGCCGGCTTCCAGCTCAACCGGTTCTGTGCCTCCGGCCTGGAGGCGGTCAACCTGGCTGCGCAGAAGGTCCGCTCCGGCTGGGAGGACCTGGTGCTCGCCGGTGGCGTCGAGTCGATGTCGCGGGTGCCGATGGGTTCCGACGGCGGGCCGTGGGCGATGGACCCGGAGACCAACCTGGCCACCGGCTTCGTACCGCAGGGGGTCGGCGCGGACCTGATCGCCACCATCGAGGGCTTCTCCCGCACCGACGTTGACGAGTATGCGGCGCGTTCGCAGGAGCTGGCGGCGAAGGCGTGGGCCGGCGGGCACTTCGGCCGCTCGGTGGTGCCGGTACTGGACCGCAACGGGCTGGTGGTACTGGACCGCGACGAGCACCTCCGGGCCGGTACCACCGCGCAGACGCTGGCCGGGCTGCCGCCGTCGTTCGCCGGCAATCGGGGATCTGGGCGGCTTCGACGCGGTCGCGCTGCAGGCGTACCACTGGGTCGAGAAGATCGACCACGTGCACACCGCCGGCAACTCGTCCGGCATCGTCGACGGCGCAGCCCTTGTCCTGGTGGGGAATGCGGCTGCCGGGCAGGCGGCCGGGCTGACGCCGCGGGCGCGGGTCGTGGCCGCCGCGGTGAGCGGCGCGGACCCCACCATCATGCTCACCGGGCCGGCGCCGGCCTGCCGCAAGGCTTTGGCGAAGGCCGACCTCACCATCGACGACATCGACCTGATCGAGATGAACGAGGCGTTCGCCGCCGTGGTGCTGCGCTTCGCCCGCGACATGGCCGCACCGCTTGCGAAGGTGAACGTCAACGGCGGCGCGATCGCGATGGGGCATCCGCTCGGCGCGACCGGGGCGATGCTGCTCGGCACCGCGCTGGACGAGTTGGAGCGCCGCGATCTGCGCCGCGCACTGGTCACCCTGTGCGTCGGCGGCGGCATGGGCATCGCCACCATCATCGAACGGATCTGAGGCGGGACACGGAAATGACCGACACGATCCGCTGGGACGTCGACGCTGGGACGATGCGCGTCGAGGTCGACGCCGAGGGCATCGTCACCCTCACCCTGGACGATCCGGACCACTCCGCGAACACCATGACGGCGGCGTACCGGCGCAGCATGGACGCCGTCCTCGACCGGCTGGAAGCCGAGCGGGACAGCATTTCCGGCGTCATCGTCACGTCCGCGAAGAAGACCTTCTTCGCCGGTGCGCACCTGGACGACCTGATCCGGGTCAGGCCCGAACAGGCGGCCGACATCTTCGCCGAAGCCGGTCACGTCAAGGCGCAGCTGCGCCGGTTGGAGACGCTGGGCCGGCCGGTGGTGGCCGCTATCAACGGTTCCGCGCTCGGCGGCGGGCTGGAACTGGCGCTCGCCTGCCACTACCGCATCCTGCTCGGCGATCCCCGGGTGGAGATCGGCCTCCCGGAGGTCACCCTGGGGCTGCTGCCCGGCGGCGGCGGGGTGGTCCGCACGGTGCGGCTGCTCGGCATCACCGAGGCGCTCACCCGGGTACTGCTGCGCGGCCAGCGGCTGCGGCCCGCCGAAGCGCTCGACGTCGGGCTGGTGGACGTTCTCGTCCCCGGCCGGGACGAGCTGATCGCGACGGCGAAAGCCTGGATCAGAGCCAACCCGGGGGCGAAGGCGCCGTGGGACAGGCCGGGATTCCGCATTCCCGGGGGTACGCCCGCGCAGCCGGCCTTCGCCGCGAACCTGCCCGCGTTCCCGGCGAACCTGACGAAGGAGCTGAAGGGCGCGCCGTACCCGGCTCCGCGCAACATCCTGTGTGCCGCCGTGGAGGGCGCGCAGGTCGACTTGGACACCGCGTTCACCATCGAGACCCGGTACTTCGTGGAGCTGGTGACCGGGCCGACCGCGAAGAACATGACCGGGGCGTTCTTCTTCGACCTGCAGGCCGCGAACAGCCGGCCGGTACCCGCCGGGTACACCCCGCGCGAGGTGACCCGGGTTGCCGTGCTCGGGGCCGGGATGATGGGCGCGGGCATCGCCTACGTCTGCGCCCGCGCCGGCTACGAGGTGGTACTCAAGGACGTCAGCGTCGAAGCCGCCGAGCGTGGGCGGGCGCATGCGCAGGCGCTACTGGCGAAGGCGGTCGAACGGGGCCACTCCACTGTGGAGCGTGCCGCCGAGGTGCTGGGCCGGATCACGCCGACCGCCGAGGCCGCCGAGCTGGCCGGTTGCCAGGTGGTGATCGAGGCGGTGTTCGAGGATCCGGCGCTCAAGCAGCAGGTGTTCGCCGAGGTCGAGGACGTGCTCGACGCCGACGCGCTGTTGTGTACCAACACCTCCACGCTGCCGGTGACCGAACTCGCCTCCGGGGTACGCCGCCCCGCCGACTTCGTCGGGCTGCACTTCTTCTCCCCCGTGCACCGGATGCCGCTGGTGGAGGTGGTACGCGGCGGGAAGACCAGCGCCGAGACGGTGCAGCGGGCGCTGGAGCTGGTGCGGCGCTTGAAGAAGACGCCGATCGTCGTCAACGACAGCCGGGGCTTCTTCACCAGCCGGGTGATCGGCCGGTTCACCGGCGAAGGTCTGGCGCTGCTGGCCGAGGGGGTACCGGCCGCCTCCATCGAGCAGGCCAGCGCCCAGGCCGGGTACCCGACGCCGGTACTCGCCCTACTCGACGAACTCACCCTCACCCTCCCCCGGCGTATCCAGGCGGCCACCGCGGCAGCCGTCCGCGCGGCCGGCGGCACCTGGACGCCAGGCCCGGCGGAGACCGTACTGGACCGGATGGTGGACGAGTTCGGCCGCCCGGGTCGCGCCGCCGGAGCCGGTTTCTACGACTACGTCGACGGCCGCCGCGCCGGCCTGTGGCCGGGACTCGCCGACGCCTTCGGTACCGGGGGCCGGGGCCGGCCCGGTATGCCGCTCGTGGACATGGTGGAGCGGATGCTGTTCGCGGAGGCGCTGGAGTCGGTGCGCTGCCTGGACGAGGGGGTACTCGACTCGGTACTGGACGCCGATGTCGGCTCCCTGCTGGGTATCGGCTTCCCGGCGTGGACCGGTGGCGTCCTGCGCTACCTGGACAGCTACCCGGGTGGCCTGTCCGGCGCGGTGACCCGGGCCCGCGAACTGGCCGACCGCTACGGCGACCGCTTCACCCCACCCCCGTCCCTGGTCGCCAAGGCTGCTGACGGCAGCACCTACCGCTGACTGTGGCCGGACGCACGAAACCTTCACCGGACGGAACCTGTTCGGGCGCATCCGCTGGCTAGCGTCTGGGGAGCAGGCGAGTGCACGTGAACGACCGACCGATCAGAGCACGCCCACCGACCGGACCGACCCGAGCGCACTGTCCGAGGCAACCGCACGGCGCACGCCGACCGGGCGGTGGTGGAGTTCGCGGCGGCGCAACGGCGCGGGCGGGCGGTTGACCACGGTGGCGCTGTGGCTCGCGGTCGGGCTCGTACTGCTCTGGATCGTGCTGCGGATCAGCGGGGTCGCCGGTACCTACCCGCTGATCCAGTTGCTGGCGTTCACCCCGTACCTGCTGCCGGTGGTCGGGGTACTGGCCGTCGCCAGTGGAGTGCTGCGTCGCTGGACCCCACTGGCCGCCGCACTGGGCTGCCAGCTGGTACTGGCGCTGCTCGTGCTGCCCCGAGCCACCGGTGCGGCTGACGCGGCCGGCGGTGGCGCACACCTGCGGGTACTGAGCGCCAACATGAAGGTCGGCGCCTCCGACGCCGCCAACCTGGTGGCCCTGGTCCGGGCGCACGACGTGGACCTGTTGGCACTGCAGGAGTTCACCCCGGACGCGGAGGACCGGCTGGACGAAGCCGGGCTGGCACCCTGCTGCCGCATCGGATCAGCTACCCGTACATGGTTCAGGGCTCCGCGCTGTACTCCCGGCTACCGCTCACCGACGGCGGGTACCGGCCGCTGCCACCCGACTTCGGCCAGGCGTACGGCGTGCTGCACCTGCCGGACGGGCGCACCATGCGGGTGGAGTCGGCGCACCCGGCCTCACCGTACGCGAGGGAGGTCTCCGCCGCTTGGCGCGACGGCGGGCGCTGGAGCCGCGCTGCCGATCCCGGCGCACGGCCCACAGCTCCTGCTCGGCGACTTCAACGCCACCTTCGACCACGCGCCGTTTCGCCGGCTGGTCGCCACCGGATACACCGACGCGGCCGGCAAGCTCGGCAAGGGACTCACCACCACCTGGCCCTACGACGGCCGGCCGGTACCGAAGGTGACCCTGGACCACGTCCTGGTGGCCGGCCTGCGGGTGTACGACTTCAGCCACGTACCCGAATCCGGGCAGCGACCACCGCGCCGTCTACGCCGAAGTCGGGCTGCCCTGACCGGCCGGGCGCGGGCCGACGCCGGGGTGGCCGGCCCGCGCCCGGCAGCAGCAACTCCCGGCAGCAGCAACGCCGGCCCGGATCAGCTGAAGATGTTGACCGCGCGGGCGACCACCAGCGCCACCGTCACCAGCGACACCGCCGACTGGAACATCATCGACAGCTTCGCCCAGCGGCTCAGCGGCAACGTGTCGGTGGGGCTGAACGCGGTCGCGTTGGTGAAGGACAGGTACAGGTAGTCCACGAAGCCCGGCTCCCAGTCGGGGTCCACCAACTCGGGCGCGGTCATCTGGGCGAACAGGAAGTCCGGGAGCCGCTTGCGGGCCGCTGCGCGGGCGGCGGGGCCACCCCGGTCGAACTCCCAGTACCACAGGGCGAAGACGATGACGTTGGTCGCCCAGATGGCTCCGCCGTTGAGCAGCAGCGAGACGGCATCGTCACCGACCCCACTGCGCCCGGTGGCCAGCCGGTAGCACAGCAGCGCCGCCGACCAGGCCACCGCCAGGCTGATGACGGTGACCAGGGACAGCCCGACCACACGCAGCAGCCGGGATTCCCGGTTGATCCGGGTCGGGTTGCCGATCACCAGCGCCACGAAGAGCAGGCCCTCCAGCACCGGCAACAGCCAGCGTGGCTGGAACGCCAGATCCTCGGGGATGGCCAGTTGCAGCCCGATCGCCACCAGTACGGCGATCGTCACCGGCCAGCGGTGCTCGCCCTTGGTCGGCCGCAGCCACGCCGGCAGCCGTCCCGCCGATCCGGCCGGCGCTGGTCTTCCCCATGCCCAGCAACAACTCCAGCCGGGCCAGCCGGACCCGCAGCGCGCCGTGCTGGGACGAGTCGACGTCCTCGTGGTGCCCGAGTTCGAGCCGCGGTACCGGCGGCCAGCGCCTCGATCTCCGCCAGCCGCGCCACCTCAGCAGCCAACAGTTCAGCCGCCGACTCCCCGGCCCCGGTTCCCGCCGTTCCGCGGGTTCGTCGGCAGTGGGGCGGGTCTGCTGGGGCTCGGGTTGTCGGTCACGCCCGCCATTCTCAACCCAACCCCGCCGATTCGGCGTACCGGCCGGTGCCGGATCGGGATCTGCCGCCCGGATGTGCAGTGATCCTGCACATTCGGGCGGCAGCTTGCGATCATTCGAACTTGCCGGCCAGCGGGGGGGTCAGGCGGTGGGTACCTGGGTCAGGCCGTAGGTGAGCGAGTCGACCAGGGCCTGCCAGCTCGCCTCGACCACGTTCTCGTGTACGCCCACGGTGGTCCAGTCGCCGCTGCCGTCGACGCCCTGGGTCTCCACGAGTACCCGGGTGATCGCCCCGGTGCCGTGCGAGCCCTCCAGGATGCGCACCTTGTAGTCGGCCAGCTCGAAGGCGGCCAACTGCGGGTAGTGCCGGGTGAGCGCCTTGCGCAGGGCTTCGTCGAGGGCGTTGACCGGGCCGTTGCCCTCGGCGGTCTCGATCACCCGCTCGCCGCGTACCCGTACCTTCACGGTGGCCTCGGAGACCACCGAACCGTCCTCGCGGTGCTCGACCAGTACCCGGTAGGACTCCAGGGTGAACGGCCGGGAGATGCCCGCCCGGCAGCTCGGAACGGATCAGCAGCTCGAAGCTGGCGTCGGCGGCCTCGAACGACCAGCCACGCGCCTCCAGCTCCTTGACCTGGTCGGTGACCCGGGACAGAGCCTCGGGCTGGCCGCCCAGGTCGAGTCCGAGCTCACGGCTCTTCAACTCGACACTGGCGCGGCCAGCCATCTCAGTGATGAGGATCTTCATATCGTTGCCGACGGTGGCCGGGTCCACGTGGTTGTAGAGCGCCGGGTCCACCTTGATCGCGCTCGCGTGCAGCCCCGCCTTGTGGGCGAAGGAGGCGGCCCCGACATAGGCCTGGTGGGTGTCGGGGGCGATGTTCGCGATTTCCGCGATGGCGTGCGAGACGCGCACCATCTGTTCGATCCCGCCCTCCGGTAGGAGGGGCAGACCGAGCTTGAGTTGGAGGTTGCCGAGGACGGCGAAGAGGTCGGCGTTGCCGGGCCGCTCCCCGTACCCGTTGGCGGTGCACTGGAAGTGGGTGACGCCGGCCTCGACGGCGGCGACGGTGTTGGCCACCGCGCAGGCGGTGTCGTTCTGGCAGTGGATGCCGAGCTGGTCGCCGGTGACGTCGAGGCGGGCCATCAGCTCGGTGACGGCGGAGGTGATCCGGGACGGCAGCATGCCGCCGTTGGTGTCGCACATGACCACCCGCTCGGCGCCGGCGTCGACGGCGGCGCGCACCACCGACGCGGTGTACTCGGGGTTGTAGCGGTAGCCGTCGAAGAAGTGTTCGCAGTCGATGAATACCCGCCGCCCCTGGGCCCGGAAGTACTCCACCGAGTCGCGGACCATCGCCAGGTTCTCCTCGCCGGTGGTGCGCAGCGCCCGCTCCACGTGCCGGATGTCGGACTTGGCGACCAGGCAGACCACCGAGGTCTGCGCGTCCAGCAGCGCCTGGATCTGCGGGTCCGCCTCGACCTTGACGCCGGCCTTGCGGGTGGAGCCGAAGGCGACCAGCACCGCGCTCTTGAGGTCCAGGTCGGTGCGGGCGCGGGCGAAGAACTCGGTGTCCTTGGGCATGGCCCCCGGCCAGCCGCCCTCGATGAAGCCGACGCCCAACTCGTCGAGCAGCCGCGCGATGGCGAGCTTGTCGACGACCGAGTAGGTGATGCCTTCGCGTTGGGCGCCGTCACGGAGGGAGGTGTCGAAGACCTGGTAGGGCATGTGGGGCTCCTTGTCGCAGGACCAGCGGGGTGCGGTTGCGTACCAACAAAAAGACCCCCCGCGGGGAGCGGGAGGTCGGCGCACGCGGCGGAACGGGCCGGGTGCGCTAGATGATAATCAGCGAGGAGTACGCGAACTGCACGTCACGAAGCTTGCCACCGAAACCCCGGGTGGGAATCGCCTTCTCACATACTGGACACGTAATGTGACGGAGCGAACACTCCGCAGTGACGAACGTGATCGCCGCCGCATTCCCCGGCCTGCCCGGCGCCGTCTTACTTGAGATGTACTAACGTTCCGTAGCGCTGGCGACGGGCACCCGCTCCGCTCCGCCACTCGTCCACTGCTTCCGGGGTCACGCGGCGGACGGGTGCGCAGGCGCGGCGGCCGTCCCGCCCGGCGCAGCTCGCGATGCACGACCACGAGGGGCCCGGTGGGGGCCGGGGTCGAGTGGCGCGGACCGGAGCGGGTATCCCGCCCGGTCATCGCGAGAAGCGTCCGCCGCTGCGCGACACGCGCGGCGGACGCACCGCTGGGCGGCGGATGCGGCAATCCCGCGTCCGCCGCCCACGGCCGAAACCCATTCCGGGGTACCCCCTCCCAGCACCCGATATCAGCGCCGCACCCGGCTGCCCCGTCATCGCCAATCACGGAACGGTTAAGCCGCCCGGTTCGGGGGTAGGAGTCAAAGCACAGCATCCACCCCAACGATGAGGAGGTAGCGCTGTGGACAGGCCAAACCTCGGCTACGACCCGGGCCAGCGTCCGGAACCGCTGCTCGTCCAGGACGAGCCGGCAGACTACGACCGGCAGGGCACCAGCCCGGCCGCCGCGCGACCAGACGGGTCGACCGGACCAGACGGGTCGACCGGAGACGGACGCGCCCGAGGCGGCGCCGGCCGGCGGGTACGCCCGGATGCCGGTCGATGCCCCGAGTCCTGCCGCTGGCGGGACGCTGCCGTCCAGCGCCGAGACGCCCCCGATGGCGACTCCCGGTACGGTGCGTCGCTTCGACCCGTGGAACTACCGCGACGAGGCGAGCGTCGGCGACGGAGCTGACATCGTGGGCTTCACCGTCGAGGCCATCGACGGGCACATCGGAAAGATCGACAAGTCCAGCACCCTGCTGGACGAGAGCTACCTGGTGGTCGACACCGGACCGTGGATCTTCGGCAAGCGGGTACTACTGCCCGCCGGCACCGTGAACCACGTCGACTCGCTCGACGAGAAGGTCTACGTCGACCGGACCAAGGCCCAGATCAAGGACTCCCCCGAGTTCGATCCGGAGCAGTTCGATCCGATGTACCGCGACAAGGTGGGCGGCTACTACCACTCCACCTACGACTCCACCGGCCCCGACTCCACCGGCTACGCCGCCGACGTGCAGCGGACCGGGGAGCCGGCCGACCACTCCACCTACGGCGACCGCCGCGAGGTGAGCTGAGCCGGCGTAATGCCGCAACGGGCGGGGCCGATCCTTGACGGGTCGGCCCCGCCCGCATGTCCAGCCCACCCGGTGCCAGCAGGGCGGCGCGATGGCGTTGGCCCGCGTTTGAGCTGCTGGCCAGCTGACTCAGCTGGTCAGCGGGCGGCTCGGTGGCTAGCTGCTGAGCAGGTGGGCGCGCAGGGCCACGATGTCCTCGCCGGTGACGCCGGCAGCGGCGAGGTAGTCGGCTAACGGGCCGTAGCGGGCACGCAGGTCGGTCAGGAACAGCAGCATCGCCTCGGCCGGGGCGGCGAGCACGTACGCCGGCAGGGCGGGCAGCACCCGGTCCGGGTTCTCCCGTTGCAGCCGGGCGGTGATCTGGCCCTGGATCGCCTCACTGAGCGCGTAGTCGGCGGCGATGGTGGCGTCGTCCACCTCCAGCAGCGCCAGGATCAGTGCGATCAGTACGCCGGTACGGTCCTTGCCGGCCATGCAGTGCACCACCACCGGCGAGTTGCCGGCCTCGGCGATGGTCCGCAGCGCCCGACCCAGCCCCGCACTGCCCTGGTCGACCATGTCGAGGTAGCGGTCCGCCAGGTACCTTGCAGTGCCGGCCAGCTCGTCGTAGCTGTCGAAGTCCCACTCCTTGTGCTCGGGGTGGATGTTGTGCCACGCCATCCCCGGCAGGTCCGGAATCCGCCCGTCCGCCGTGATCTCGTACGGCCGGCGCAGGTCGATCACGGTCCGGATGCCCAGCGCGCCGAGGACCTTGGCGTCCTCCCCGGAGATCCGGTGCAGCCCGTCCGAGCGGTACAGCCGTCCACTGTGGAGGATGCGTCCGTCGGCGGTGGCCAGCCCGCCCAGATCCCGGAAGTTGTAGACGTTCTCGAAGTGCATGCCCGCCAAACTACCCGTCCAACTATCGGCCCGGCCGGCCTCCGGGCTATCCCCTGCCGTGCAGCTCGCAGTGACCAGGCACTCAAACGCCCCCTGCTCGCCTGCTCGCCTGCTCGCCTGCTCGCCTGCTCGCCGCGCCCGGCAGCCCGGCGCCGCCCGCGGCGGGCTCGCCCGCTCGCCCGGCAGGCTGGCGCTCGCTCGCCCGAAGCGGGCGCATATACGTGTCAGGCGTATATAGTCGTCGCATGGCAGAGGGAGCACTGAGTGAGACCGCGTTCCTGGTGCTGACCGCATTGGCGGAGCAGCCCCAGCACGGGTACGCGGTGATCGAGGAAGTCCGCGGCATCTCGCAGGGCGAGGTGCGGCTACACACCGGCACGCTCTACGCACTGCTCGACCGGCTGCGCACGGCCGGAATGATCGAGGTGGAGCGCGAGGAGGTGGTGCAGTCCCGGCTGCGCCGCTACTACCGGCTCTCCGGCGCCGGCCAGGCCCGACTGGCGGCCGAGACCAGCCGACTGCAACGCAACGCGAGCGCCGCCGCGACCCGGCTGAGCCGGATCCGCCCGGCGCACGGGACGGGGGCGGCATGACCGCACTGGAGCGCCGCTACCGGCAACTGCTCGCGGCGTACCCGTCGGCACACCGGCAGACCTACGGCGAGGAGATGGTGGCGGTACTCATGGACAGCGCACACCCCGACCAGAAACGCCCGAGCCCCCGCGACACCGGCCTGCTACTCGGCCACGCCTTCGTGGCCCGGCTACGCGAACTGCGCACCCCCGATCCGGCCGGCAGCCGCTTCAGCCCGGACACGACCCGGGCCGCCGCGATCTTCACCATGGCCGGGACCGCAGCCCTGACGGCACTGCACGCCTACTGGCTGACGGCAACCGCCGCCACCACCGGCAGCATCGCGCAGTGGGCGCACTGGACACCGACCAATCACACGCTGCTGACCGTGGGCTGGGGGCTCACGCTGATCGCCCTGTTGCTGCGCCGACCCGGGGTGGCCGCCGCCCTCGCGGTCGCCTGTGGCGCGACCGAACTGGTCGACTCCGGCCGGCTCTATGACGGCCTGAGCTATCCCGGCGCGATCAGCGCCGCTCGGCTGCTGGCTCTCACCGGCGTGACACTGATCGTCGGGGCGGCACTGGTCGGCCGCCGGGAACGGCTACAGATGCGCCCGTCGCTGGTCGGTGTCCTGATCACCGCGACCGCCCTGGCGCTCTCCGGGCTACGGCACGGCTCCAACGGGACCTACGCCCAGGCGTTCGGCCACTGGTTCACCCTGTCGACGCTGCTCGCCGTCGGCGCGCTACTGCTGTCCTGTGCCTGGATACTCGACGGCGTCACCGCGCCGGTCCGCCATCGACTGCTGGTACTGATGGTCCCGGTACCCGTCCAGGCACTGGTCCTCATGCTGGGCTACGACGTGTGGGGCTGGACGCCTCAGCGGGGGCGGCTCGTGCTGCTCAGCCTGGTCGGATTGGTCGCCTTTACCGTGGCGGTGCTGGCCCTGCGCGGCGTCGAGCGACTGCCTCGGCCGGTCACCCCGGATCAGCGCCAGCCACCGGAGTCGGTCGCCCGCTGACCCGAGCGCGTAGCCGGCCCGGATACCACGGGGGTACCCGGGCCGGCTCGCGGTCACGGAAGTTCTAGAAGACCCGGTGCACCCAGCCGTAGCGGTCCTCGGCGCGGCCGCGCTGCACGTCCACCAGTCGCTGCCGCAGGCCGGTCGCGACCGGGCCGGCCTGGCCGTCGCCGATGGTGAAGTCGAACTCCGCCGACTTCACCGAGCCCACCGGCGTGACGACCGCGGCGGTGCCGCAGGCGAACGCCTCCTTGAGCGCCCCGCTCTCGGCGTCGGCGCGCCACTCGTCGATCGAGTACGGACGCTCCACCACGGTCAGGCCCTGCTCCTTCGCCAGCGTGATCACCGCGTCCCGGGTGATGCCCGGCAGGATCGAGCCGGACAGCGGCGGCGTGACCAGTTCACCGTCGTAGGCGAAGAAGATGTTCATCCCGCCCAGCTCGTCCACGTAGCGGCGCTGCCCGGCGTCGAGGAAGACCACCTGGTCGCAGCCGTTCTCGATCGCCTCGGCCTGGGGCAGCAGGGATGCGGCGTAGTTGCCGCCGCACTTGGCCGCGCCGGTGCCACCCACAGCCGCCCGGGTGTACTGCTGGGAAACCCACAGCGAGACGGTCTTCGGCGCGCCGGTGAAGTACGAGCCGACCGGGGAGGCGATCAGGCAGTACAGGTACTCGACGGACGGCCGCACGCCGAGGAACACCTCGGAGGCGAACATGAACGGACGCAGGTAGAGGCTGCCCTCCGGGTCGGTGGGCACCCACTCCCGGTCGATCCGGATGAGCTGGTCCAGCGAGCCGAGGAACAACTCGTCGGGCAGTTGCGCCATGGCCATCCGGGCGGCGGAGGCGCGGAACCGGGCGGCGTTGGCGTCCGGACGGAACATGGTGACCCCACCGTCGGCGGTCAGGTACGCCTTCAGCCCTTCGAAGATCTCCTGGGCGTAGTGCAGGACGGCGGTGGCCGGGTCCAACTGGATCGGCGTGCGCGGGCCCACCTGCGCGTCGTACCAGCCTTTCCCGTCGGCGTACCGGATGGTGACCATGTGGTCGGTGAAGACCCGGCCGAAGCCCGGGTTGGCCATCAGCGCGGCGCGCTCGGCCGCCGGCACCGGGCTGGGGTGGGGGCGAACCTCGAACTCAACACTCGTCTGCATGCTCATCGGCTGTGATCCTCAGCGTCGCTGGTACGGGCCTGCGAGAAAATCTACCCCAAACGTTCGTTCAGCGGGGTGGTGCGGTACCGCGCGCGGGCCCATGATCCGCGCGGCAACCGACGGTGATTCGGTTGTGCCTCAGCTCAACGCACCCGGTGTACCCAGCCGTAGGGGTCATCGACCCGGCCCCGCTGGAGGTCCACCAGCCGCTGCCGTAGCGCTGTCGCCACCGGCCCCGGTGCCCGTCGCCGATACTGCACCTCGAAATCGGCCGACCGCACCGTACCCACCGGAGTGATCACCGCGGCGGTGCCGCAGGCGAACGCCTCCCGCAACGCCCCACTGGCCGCGTCGGCCCGCAGCTCGTCGATGGAGTACTGCCGCTCCACCACCCGCAGCCCCTGCTCCCGGGCCAGGGTGAAGACCGCGTCCCGGGTGATCCCGGCCAGGATCGAACCGGTCAGCGGTGGCGTCACCAACTCGCCGTCGTAGCCGAAGATGAGGTTCATCGAACCCGACTCCTCGACGTAGCGGCGCTCCACCGCGTCCAGGAACAGCACCTGGTCGCAGCCGTTCTCCACGGCCTGCGCCTGGGCGGCAAGCGAAGCGGCGTAGTTGCCGCCGCACTTGGCCGCGCCGGTACCGCCGGGGGCGGCCCGTACGTAGTCGTCGGAGACCCACAACGCCACCGCCCTTGGCGGGCCGGTGAAGTAGCTGCCGGCCGGGGAGGCGATCAGGCAGTACAGGTAGGTCGTTGACGGGGTGACGCTCAACGACAGGTCGGTGGCGTACATGAACGGGCGCAGGTAGAGGCTGCCCTCGGCGCTGGTCGGCAGCCAGTCCCGGTCGGCCCGGACGAGTTCGGTCACCGACTCGAGGAACAGCTCGTCGGGCAGCGGCGCCATCCCCAACCGCAGCGCCGAAGCACGGAACCGGGCGGCGTTGGCCTCCGGCCGGAACAGCGTGATCCCGCCGTCGTCGGCCCGGTACGCCTTCAGCCCCTCCAGGATCTCCTGGCCGTAGTGCAGCACGGCGCTGGCCGGATCCAGGGTCAGCGGGCCGCGCGGGCCCAGTTGCGCGTCGTACCAACCTTTTGCGTCGGCGTACCGGATGGTGACCATGTGGTCGGTGAAGACCCGGCCGAAGCCCGGGTCGGCCAGCAGTGCCGCGCGTCGCGCCGGGTCCACCGGACTCGGATGGCGGCGAACCTCGAACTCAACAGTCATGTCGTCGATCCTCAGCTTCGCGGGTACGGACCCGGGGGACGTGCCGCCCGCGCGCCGCGGTCCGTACGAAAACGGCGCGTGGGCACCGACCCACGCGCCGTTCGACGGGGTCTACCCGACGAGCTCCGCGAGCCGGTCACCGACCTCGGCGGTACGCAACTGCTGCCCCGGGGTACGCCCGGCCAGCTCGGTCGCGACCGCCTCGGTTACTCGCCGGGAGTGCTCGGTGTGACCGAGGTGGTCCAGCAGCAGAGCGACCGAGAGGACGGCGGCTACCGGGTCGGCGATGCCCTGCCCGGCGATGTCCGGCGCGGAACCGTGCACCGGCTCGAACATGGAAGGGAACACCCGCTCGGGGTTGATGCAGCCGCTGGCGGCCAGCCCGATGCCGCCGGTCACGGCCGCCGCGATGTCGGTGAGGATGTCGCCGAACAGGTTGTCGGTGACCACCACGTCGTACCGGGACGGCTGGGTGACCATGAACATCGCGGCCGCGTCGACGTGCTGGTATTCCGTGGTGATGTCGGGGTGCTCGGCGGCGACGGCGGCGAAGGTGCGCGCCCACAGCCCACCGGCGTGGGTCAGCACGTTGGTCTTGTGCACCATCGTCACCTTGCGCCGCTCGCGCTTCGCGGCCCGGCCGAAGGCGTCCCGGATCACCCGCTCCACCCCGTGCCGGGTGTTCAGGCTCTCCTCGGTGGCCACCTCGGCGGGGGTACCGACGTGCATGCCGCCGCCGGCCCCGGTGTAGAGCCCCTCGGTGCCCTCGCGGACCACCACGAAGTCGATCTCACCGGGCTTGACCGCGCCGAGCGGGCCGCTGGTGCCCGGCCACAGCCGGGACGGCCGCAGGTTGACGTACTGGTCGAAGTCGAAGCGCAGCTTCAGCAGCAGCCCCCGCTCCAGCACGCCGGGCGGCACGCTGGGGTCGCCGACCGCGCCGAGCAGGATGCCGTCGTAGCCGGCCAGCTCGTCGCGGACCGAGTCCGGGAGCACCTCGCCGGTGCGGTGGTAACGAGCCGCGCCCAGGTCGTAGTCGACCGTCTCGACGCCGGGGAGCACCGCGTCGAGGACCTTGACGCCCTGCGCCACCACCTCGTTGCCGATGCCGTCGCCGGGAACCAACGCGATCCGGGCCACTGCCACGTTCCACTCCTCCTGCTGCCGGGTACCTAACGAACCCTAGGCCGTCATCCTAAGAACCGGAAAACCGATCCCACAGTACGGGCTCCGCCGGCCACTCTATCCACCGCCTGTTCAGCTGTCGGCGATATCGGCTCACAGGAAGTTGCCAGCCGCGGGTCAGATGCGTCTTACCTAAGGGACCTAGCGTGTTCCCCGTGACGCCAGTGAAAACACGAGGAGGTCACCGTGTCGTACCCGAGCCCGACCTGGGCGGCTGAGCTACCGACCGCGCCGACCGGCGACCGGTTCATCGCCCGGCACCGTACCCACGCACTGGGCAAGGAGATCTCCTTCCTGCTCTCCGCCCCGGCGGCACTGCCCCGGCGGCGGATCAGCGAGGCGCTCGGCGCGGCCGTGGCCGAACTCCGTGCGGTGGACGCCGCGTTCGGCCCGTACCACCGGCGCTCACTGGTCAGCGCGGTACGCCGGGGCGAACTGGCGCACGAGGCGTACCCGCCGCCGCTGGCGGAAGTGGTGGCGCGCTGCGACAGCATGCGGGCGGCCACCGACGGCTGGTTCGACGCCTGGGCGCTGCCCGGTGGCTTCGACCCGCACGCCCTGGTGAAGGGGTGGGCGGTAGACCGCGCCGGGATGCTGCTGCGGGCCGCCGGGGTGGACGGGTTCGCCATCCGGGCCGGTGCCGACCGGCTGGTACACGGGCTGGCCCCGCACGGTGGCCCGTGGCGGATCGGGCTGGCCGACCCCGGCAACCCGCTGCGGCGTACCGCCGCCGTGGAGCTCACCGACGGCGCGCTGGCCCTGGCCGGCGGCCATGCCGGGCAGTCCCCGGTGACCCGGTCCGGCACCCCGGTGGCCGTCGGCCGGCCGAGCGACATCATCGACCCGCACACCGGCGCCCCGGCGCAGCCCGGTGGACTCGCCGCCGTAGCCGGCCGGCAACTCGCCACCGCCAACGCGTACGCGGTGGCGCTGAGCGCAGCCGGACCGGCCGGCCTGGAATGGTTCCCGACCGCGGACGGGTACCGGGCGATCCTCCTGGACGGCCGCCCGGCCCCGCCGCCCCAGCGCCCGGGGGTGCTGCCGCCGCTGGCGGCCCGGCCACGACGGCGCACCCCCGCGGCCGCCTGACCCCACCGGCAGCCGGTCCAACCACCGCAGACCCGAAGGCCGGACCAGCCACAACAGACCAGGTGGCCCGACGACCACCACAGACCAGGTGGTCGGACGGCCACCGTGATGACTCGGCGTCGCCGCCCCGCTCGTGGGGATCGGGGCGGCGACGCCGGGGCCAGTAACCCTCCAGGTCATGGCCCCGTCCTCCACCGCGGACTCCCGGAACGACACCCGGGAGTCCGCGGTGGAGCTTTACTGCCCCAGCCCTCTCCGCCCAACGGGCGCTGTCATCTTGGGCGACCAGACAGCCACCACCCCAAGATCACGCTGGGTCAGACGTGCTGGCCTGGTGGCCTGCTGAGATGGTGGGTGGGGTGGGCGTGGCAGGGCGTGGCGTGAGGCGTGGGGGGCGGGGCGTGGGATGAGCACGACGGGCGTGGGATGGGGTGGGCGTTAGCGAGGGCTGCGGGATCGGGCGTGCTGGATGAGCAGCTCCCGGACCTGGGCGACCAGGGCGGCTGGATCATGCAGGTCGGCGCTGGTGACTGGGAAGACGTACCAGCCCAGGGCGTTGAGGGCGCGGATGCGTCGGCGGTCGCGGCTGAGTTGGGCCGGGTCGGCATGCCACTGGCCGTCGTACTCGAGCGCGATCCCTAGCTCCGGCCAGGCCAGGTCCACCCGGGCCACGAACTGTCCACGGCCGTCCAGCACGATGTGCTGTGGGACGGGCGGTGGCAGCCCGGCGAGCGTGAGCCACAGCCGGACCCGCGACTCCGGCGGCGACTCAGCCCGCGGATCGCACAGGGCGATCGCCTCGGCAGCCTGTCGCCAGCCGGTGTAGCGAGGTCGGGCGGCGAGGTGGTCACGGATGTCACTTGGTCGCAGGTTGCGGGCGTGGCCAAGGGCATCGAGCCAGACCACGGCCTCCTCGAGTGGACGATCGCGGGCCAGTTCGTAGGCGGTCGCCAGTGGTGTGGTGATCGGAACCCCTTTGAAGATCCGCACGTCCGCTGGAGCGTGGACACGGGTGGCCGCCCGGATGCCGGCAGGCCCGCGCCACTTGCCCGGGGTCGCCACCGTGACGGGGTCGTCGGGGTCCGCGAGCCGGGCGCCGTAGAGGTGGGCTGCGGACCGGCCGCTGATCACCGCCGCAGGCGGCAGAAGCAGCGCGGCGCCGCGAACGCGGAGCACGTGGTCGACCGGCCAGCCGGCGTCGGCGTAAACGTCCCGGAACAGCCGCTGCCACGCGGCCGACCGCAGCTGCGCCTTGGTCACCAGCCCCGCGCCGACCGCCACACTTCCCAGAAACGGCCCTCGCACCAACGACTGCGGCCTACCCGCGACCCTCCCCACCACGCGACCATGCCCGACAACACCCCCACCCCGCCACCACCCCGCCCATCCCTGTGGATAACCGGAGAGACACCGCACTTAATGCTGTTATCCGCGCCGAATAACAGCACTAAGTGCGGTCACCACCCAGCCACCGTTGCGGATGTCGTCGGCGGCCCGGGGAGGGTCAGTCGTCGGTGAGGTCGACGGTGGCGGAGGCGGAGGCGCCGACTGCTTCGGCCGCCTTGACCAGGAGGTCGGCGGGGACTACCTCGTCGATGGTGAGGGTCATCAGGGCTTCGCCGCCGGCGGCTCGGCGGGCGACCTGCATGGCGGCGATGTTGACGCCGCTGCCGCCCAGGATGGTGCCGACGGTACCCACCACGCCGGGGCGGTCGGCGTAGCGCAGGAAGAGGAGCACGCCGTCGGCGGCGAGTTCCAGGGTGTAGTCGTCGACGCCGGTGAGGCGGACGGAGTCGCCGTGCAGGGCGCCGCGGACGGATACCCGCCGGCCGTCCGGCAGGGCGCCCTGCAACAGAACGGTGGCCGGCTCCTCGATCGACTCCGGTGCGGTGGTCAGGGTGACGGTGACGCCGCGCTCGGCGGCCAGCAGCGGCGCGTTGACGTAGCTGACCCGGTCCTCCACGATGCCGGCGAACAGCCCCTTGGTGGCGGCCAGCCGCAGTACCGACACGTCGTTGGCGAGCACGTCGCCGCGGACCACCACTTCGACGGCGCTGGCCACCCCGCCGGCCACCGCGGTGAACACCTTGCCCAGCCGCTCGGCCAGCGGCAGGTACGGCCGCACGTCCTCGGCCACCACCCCGCCGACCTGCACGTTCGCCGCGTCCGGGACGAACTCGCCGGCCAGCGCCAACTTCACGCTGCGGGCCACCGCGAGGCCGGCCTTGTCCTGTGCCTCCACCGTGGACGCGCCAAGGTGCGGGACGGCCACCACGCTGTCGTAGGCCAGCAACGGCGAATCGGTGCACGGCTCGGTGGCGAAGACGTCGAGTCCCACGCCGCCGACCCGGTTCTCCCGCACCGCGTCGAGCAGCGCGTCCTCGTCGATCAGGCCGCCACGGGCGGCGTTGACGATGCGTACGGTCGGCTTGACCAGGCGCAGTTCGCGGGCCCCGATCAGGCCCACCGTCTCCGGGGTGCGGGGCAGGTGGATGGTGATGAAGTCGGACTCGCGCAGCAGGTCGTCGAGGGGGGCCAGGGTCACCCCGAGCTGGGCGGCGCGGGCCGGCTGCACGTAGGGGTCGTAGGCGAGGATGTTCACCCCGAAGGCCGCCATCCGGTGCGCCACCAGGACGCCGATGCGGCCAAGCCCGACCACGCCGAGGGTCTTGCCGGCGATCTCCACGCCGGTGAACTTGGACCGGGCCCACTTGCCGGCCTTCAGCGAGGCGTGCGCGGCGCTGGTGTGCCGGCTGACCGCGAGCAGCAGCGCGATCGCCTGCTCGGCAGCCGAGATGATGTTGGAGGTGGGTGCGTTGACGACCATCACGCCGCGCGCGGTGGCGGCCGGTACGGCCACGTTGTCCAGGCCGACGCCGGCTCGGGCGATCACCTTGAGCCGGGGCGCGGCGGCGATCGCCTCCGCGTCGACCTGGGTGGCGCTGCGGACCAGGATGGCGTCGGCGTGCGCGATCGCGGCCAGCAGCGCCGGTCGGTCGGTGCCGTCGACGTGCCGGACGTCGAAGTCGCCGGCGAGCACGTCCAGGGCGGCGGGGGCGAGCTCCTCGGCGATCAGCACGACGGGGCGGCGCAGGGTGAGGGAAGGCGGTTCCAGCAGCGACATCGGACCTCCGCGGTACGGGGGAACGGGTGGGGTCGCAAGTTCGCCCGCCGTTGGACGCAGTTACAACCATCTTTCCCCGATGTTACGGAATACCGCAGCGGATCGAACCCCCTCCGACGGCCGGGCCGGGCCGCCCGTTCTCCCGATTGCTGCCGCACCGGGCATTCCCGCCGCCAGCCGGCGCGCCGCACGCGAACGCCCACCGGGGTTGACCCGGTGGGCGTCGGCGGTGCGGTGAAGGTGGGATCTCAGGCGGTCTCGGTGATCGGGCGGTCCACCCAGCTCATCATGCCGCGCAGCTGCTTGCCGGTGGCCTCGATCGGGTGCGCCGCACCCTCCTCGCGGAACTTGGTGAAGTTCGGCCGGCCGTTGTCGTCCTCGGCGATGAGTTCCCGGGCGAACGAGCCGTCCTGGATCTCGCCGAGGATCTTGCGCATCTCCTCCTTGGTACGGGAGTCGATGACGCGCGGGCCCCGGGTGTAGTCGCCGTACTCGGCGGTGTCGGAGACGCTGTAGCGCATCCGGGCGATGCCGCCCTCGTACATCAGGTCGACGATCAGCTTCAGCTCGTGCAGGCACTCGAAGTAGGCCACCTCCGGCTGGTAGCCGGCCTCGGTGAGCACCTCGAAGCCGGTCTGCACCAGCGCGGTCGCGCCGCCACAGAGCACCGCCTGCTCGCCGAAGAGGTCGGTCTCGGTCTCCTCGGTGAAGGTGGTCTTGATGACGCCGGCGCGGGTGCCGCCGATGCCCTTGGCGTAGGACAGCGCCAGGGCCAGCGCGCCGCCGGTGGCGTCCTGCTCGACGGCGACCAGGCAGGGCACGCCCTTGCCGTCGACGAACTGCCGGCGTACCAGGTGACCCGGGCCCTTGGGGGCGACCATCGCCACGTCGACGTCGGCCGGCGGGGTGATCAGCCCGAACCGGATGTTCAGCCCGTGGCCGAAGAAGAGCGCCTTGCCGGCGGTCAGGTTCGGCTCGATGTCCTGGGCGTAGATCTTGCGCTGGGCGGTGTCCGGGGCGAGCACCATGATCACGTCGGCCCATGCGGAGACCTCGGCGGGGGTACCCACCTCAGCCCCTGCTCGGCCACCTTGGCCCGGCTCTTGGAGCCCTCCGGCAGACCGACCCGGACCTCGGCGCCCGAGTCACGCAGTGACAGCGCGTGGGCGTGGCCCTGGCTGCCGTACCCGATGACGGCGACCTTGCGCCCCTGGATGATCGAGAGGTCGGCGTCGTCGTCGTAGTAGACCTCAGCGGCCAATGTACTTTCCTTTCCTGTCACGGCCGCCCGCTGTGGGCGGCCGCAGGTCCGTCACGGCCGCGCGGGGCGGCCGTCCTGCCGAATGTCGGTACCGCTCACGCGGCCGCGCGCAGCGCGGGTCCGGTGATCGAGCGGGAACCGCGGCCGATGGCCACCATCCCCGACTGCACCATTTCCTTGATTCCGTACGGTTCGAGGTCGCGCAGCAACGCGTCCAGCTTGTCAGCCGTACCGGTCGCCTCGATGGTGAGGGTGTCCGCAGCGACGTCGACCACCCGGGCGCGGAACAGGTTCACCGTCTCCAGCACCTGCGAACGGATCGGCCGGTCGGCCCGCACCTTCACCAGCAGCAGCTCGCGCTGGACGCTGGTGGCGTCCTCCAGCTCGACGATCTTGAGCACGTTCACCAGCTTGTTGAGCTGCTTGGTCACCTGCTCCAGGGGTGCGGAGTCGGCGTTGAGCACGATGGTGATCCGGGAGACCTCGGGGTTCTCGGTCTCCCCGACGGCCAGCGAGTCGATGTTGAACCCGCGCCGGGAGAACAGCTGCGCCACCCGGGCGAGCACTCCGGGCTTGTTCTCCACCAGCACGGACAGGGTGTGCGTCGAAGACATCACAGGTCATCTTCCTCGAAGGCCGGCCGCTGCTCGCGGGCGAACATGATCTCGTCGTTGCTGGTGCCGGCGGCCACCATCGGCCAGACCATGGCGTCCTTGCCGACCACGAAGTCGATCACCACTGGGGCGTCGTTGATCGCCATCGCCGCCTCGATGGTCTTGTCCACGTCGGCGGCGCTCTCACAGCGCAGGCCGATGCAGCCCAGCGCCTCCGCCAGCTTCACGAAGTCCGGGATGCGGTGCTTGTGGGTACCCAGGTCGGTGTTGGAGTAGCGGCGGTCGTAGAAGAGCGTCTGCCACTGCCGGACCATGCCCAGGTTGCCGTTGTTGATCACGGCGATCTTCACCGGGATGCCTTCGATGGCACAGGTGGCCAACTCCTGGTTGGTCATCTGGAAGCAGCCGTCGCCGTCGATGGCCCAGACCACCTTGTCCGGCTGGCCCACCTTGGCTCCCATGGCCGCCGGCACCGCGTACCCCATGGTGCCCAGGCCGCCGGAGTTGAGCCAGGTGGCCGGCTTCTCGTAGGAGATGAACTGGGCGGCCCACATCTGGTGCTGCCCGACGCCCGCGCAGTAGATGGCGTCCGGGCCGGCGATCTGGCCGATCCGCTGGATCACGTACTGCGGGGCCAGTGTGCCGTCGTCCGGCTCCTCCCAGCCCAGCGGGTAGCGGTCCTTCAGGTCGCGCAACTGCCGCCACCAGTCGGTCAGCTCGGAGCGGCCGGTGCCGGTCTGGCCCTTGGCCTCCAACTCCGCGCCGACGGCGGCGATCAGCTCCTCGATGACGAACCGGGCGTCGCCCACGATCGGCACGTCCGCCGCCCGGTTCTTGCCGATCTCGGCCGGGTCGATGTCGGCGTGCACGACCTGCGCGTTCGGCGCGAACGAGTCCAGCCGGCCGGTCACCCGGTCGTCGAAGCGCGCGCCCAGGGCCACCAGCAGGTCGGATTTCTGCAGCGAGTACACCGCCGAGACGGTGCCGTGCATGCCCGGCATGCCCAGGTGCTGCGGGTGCGAGTCGGGGAACGCCCCGCGCGCCATCAGCGTGGTGACCACCGGGATCCCGGTCAGCTCGGCCAGCTTGCGCAACTGCGTCGAGGCGCCGGCCTTGAGCACCCCACCGCCGACGTAGAGCACCGGCTTCCGGGCGGCGGCCATCAGCCGGGCCGCCTCGCGGATCTGCTTGCCGTGCGGGTGCAGGGTCGGCCGGTACCCGGGCAGGTCCAGGGTGGGCGGCCAGGAGAAGGTGGTCTTGTTGGAAAGCACGTCCTTGGGGATGTCCACCAGCACCGGGCCGGGCCGGCCGGTGGACGCCAGGTGGAACGCCTCGGCCAGGATGCGCGGCAGGTCCTCGCCCCGCTGCACCAGGTAGTTGTGCTTGGTGATGGGCACCGTGATGCCGGCGATGTCGGCTTCCTGGAAGGCGTCGGTCCCGATCGACGCGCGACCCACCTGGCCGGTGATCGCCACGATCGGCACCGAGTCCATCTGCGCGTCGGCGATCGGCGTGACCAGGTTGGTCGCGCCCGGCCCGGAGGTCGCCATGCAGACACCGACCTTGCCGGTGGCCTGGGCGTACCCGGTGGCCGCGTGCCCCGCGCCCTGCTCGTGCCGGACCAGGATGTGCCGCACCGAGGAGTCGAAGAGCGGGTCGTAGGCGGGCAGGATGGCCCCGCCCGGAATTCCGAAGATCACCTCTACGCCGAGCGCCTCCAGTGACCGCACGAGCGACTGCGCGCCGGTCATCGGCTCGTCGGTGACGGTCCGGGCCGGGCGGGCGGCGTGCGCCGGGCCGTTCGGGTGGGCGGGGGGCGTCGGCACAGGACCACTCGCACGCTGGGCGATGGTCTCGGGTGTCGGTCTGGTCATCTCGGGCACCTGCTCCGGTTACTCGGTTACTCAGGTTGGTGCGGTGGTTCGTGGTGCGGCCTGGCCGGCAGCCCGGGCGGGCCGCCGCCGGCTGGGTCTCGGGAGCGCTGCGCACCCATGCGACCCTGGCGGGATCCGGACAAGAAAAAAGCCCTCGTGTGGACCACACGGGGCTAGCGCACTCCTTGGCGAAGGAGTGCGCTCAGATAAGTACTCGGGCGAAGCTCGTAGACATGCGACTAACTCTGACGCATCTCGCGGGTCGAGTCAACCTGTCCCGCATGTTGGGCGTGCCGCTGTCCGGGAATCGGCACAGCCGGGGTGAGCAGGGCGGTTACCGCCCCCGCCGGGAGCGGCCGGCACAGTGCCGAGCCCTGCCCGAGCGGGCAGCCGGTCCGTTCCACCGCAGCGCGCAGGGCGGCGTCGGCGATCCCCTCGGCGATGACCAGCTTGCCCAGCCGCTTGCCCAACTGCACGGAGATGTCCAGCAGCGGCTCCACCAGCAGCGCCCGGTCGATCTTGACGATGTCCACCGGCAGGGTACGCAGCGCGCCCAGGGAGGAGTACCCGGCGCCGAAGTCGTCCAGAGCGATCCGTACGCCGAGGGCGCGCAGCTCGGAGAGGTGCCCGGAGACCACCTCGGGGTCCAGCGCCACCGCGTGTTCGGTCACCTCCAGCACCAGCTGGCTCGGCGGCAACTCGTGTTCGCGCAGCATCCGCAGCACCCGCCGGACGTACCCGGGCTGTTGCAGGTCGCGTACCGAGATGTTGACCGCCACCCACAGCTCGTACCCGCCCCGTACCCACTCGCGTAGCTGGTGGCAGGCCTGGTGCAGGACCCAGCGGTCCAGCTCCGACACCAGTCCGGCGTCCTCGGCGATCGGGATGAACTCGTCCGGCGGCACCACCCCCAACTGCGGATGGGTCCAGCGCAGCAGGGTCTCCACACCGACCGGGCGGCCGGCCGGCAACTGCATCACCGGCTGGAACACCAGGGACAGCTCGCCCCGCTCGGCTGCCCCCCGCAGCGCCTGCTCCACGGCGGTGCGCCGGCGTAGCCAGGAGCCGTCGGCCACGGCGTAGTTCTCCACCCGGTTCTTGCCCCGCTGCTTGGCGAAGCGCAGCGCCACGTCGGCATTGGCCAACATCCGGTCCAGATCCTCCACGGGCGCCAGGCCGTGCAGTTCGTCCGGAGCCGTCCGGCCGGCCAGGCCGAGGCTGGCGGACAGGTAGACCCAGGCGCCGTCCAGGTCGACCGGCTCGGCCAGCGCCGCGCGCAGCGCCTCGGCCACCGGGCCGGCCGCCTCCGGGCCGGTGGCCAGCAGTACCGCGAACTCGTCACCGCCGAGCCGGGCGGCCACCGCGCCGGGCGGCAGGTTCCGGCGCAGCCGCAGGGCCACCTCGCAGAGCACCCGGTCACCGGCGACGTGCCCGCGGATGTCGTTGACGCTCTTGAAACCGTCCAGGTCGATCAGGATCAGCGTGTGCGGCGGCTCCCGCTCGTTGATCAGCTCCAGCAGGCTGCGCCGGTTGGGCAGGCCGGTCAGCGCGTCGGTGTGCGCGTCGTGCCGGTAGCGGCGCAGTACCCGGCGCAGGTCGGTCAGGGTGAACGCCTGCCGGATGCTGATCATGACGGCCAGGCTCAGCACCAGGCCCAGGCCGACCGGGTCCGCCGGGCCGAGGAAGATCCGCCGGGCGGCCGCCACCGGGATGGCGATCAGCACCGGGGTGAGGCCGATGAGTAGCTGCGGTCGGGTCAGGTCGGGCACCGGACGCGGGCGGGCGGACAGCCACCGGCCGAGCCGACCCAGCGACAGCAGTGCCACCGCGTACCCGACAGCGGCCAGCAGTACCCAGATCGGGCCGGCGTAGCGCAGGGCGCTGCCGACCAGCACGGCGACCACCGTGGTACCGGTCACCACCGCGCCCGCCGTGATCATCGTGCGCCGGCCCGGGTCCGTGTGCGTGACCAGCACCGCGGCCGTGCCGGCGACCAGCAGAGCGACCGTGAGCGCCGCCGCCACCGGCGCGCAGTCGGCCAACGCGGAACCGGGGATGGCGCCGCCGGTGCGGCTGCGGTGCGCCGGCTCGATGGCCAGGTCCCACAGCGTCAGGTATACGGCGCCGCCGAGCAGCGCGCCGTCCAGCAGGTCCCGCAGCACCTCCCCGCGACTGGTCGCGCCGCTGAGCCGGATCAGCGCGCCGAGCAGCAGGAACCCGCTCACGCTCAGCCCGATGGCGACCGGCGCGGTCCGGGTCGGGGCCGAGGTCACCAACCCGAGCAGCGCGGACAGTCCGACCGTGGCCCCACCGCAGAGCGTCCCGGCGACCGCGAACCAGCCCCGCTCGGGTGGGCGGCGACGGCGGATCGCGCTGGCAGCCAGCACCGCCGCGGTCAGCACGGTCACTGCGGCGAAAACGGTCCCCAGCGTGCCGGCGACACCGTGGACGGCCACGGCGGCATCGGCGAGGGGTGCGACATGCACGGCCCATACTTTGCCGCAAGATCGCAAAATTCGGGCGACACACCGCCGTCCCGAAACGTGGAACGGCAGGTTCGGCAGTACCAGGTTGGTGTTCCCGGTGCAAGACTGGTCGGATGCCAGAACTGCGCTCCAGGACCTCCACGCACGGCCGGATGATGGCTGGCGCCCGCGCGCTGTGGCGCGCCACCGGGATGACGGACAGCGACTTCGGCAAGCCCATCGTGGCCATCGCCAACAGCTTCACCCAGTTCGTACCCGGCCATGTGCACCTGCGTAACCTCGGCGCGCTGGTGGCCGACTCGGTGGCGCAGGCCGGCGGGGTGGGGCGCGAGTTCAACACCATCGCGGTGGACGACGGCATCGCCATGGGCCACGGCGGCATGCTCTACTCGCTGCCCAGTCGGGAGCTGATCGCCGACGCGGTCGAGTACATGGTCAACGCGCACTGCGCGGACGCGCTGGTCTGCATCTCCAACTGCGACAAGATCACCCCGGGCATGCTGCTGGCCGCGCTGCGGCTGAACATCCCCACCGTGTTCGTCTCCGGTGGCCCGATGGAGGCCGGCAAGACGGTCGCCGTCGACGGCTGTGGTACACCCGAAGTTGGACCTGATCGACGCGATGGTGGCCTCGGCCAACGCCGCCGTCAGCGACGAGCAGCTGGAGACCATCGAGCGCTCCGCGTGCCCGACCTGCGGCTCCTGCTCGGGCATGTTCACCGCGAACTCGATGAACTGCCTCACCGAGGCGATCGGGCTTGCGCTGCCCGGCAACGGCTCCACGCTGGCCACCCACGCCGCCCGCAAGGCGCTGTTCGAGCGGGCCGGCACGATCATCGTCGACCTGGCCAAGCGCTACTACGACGGTGACGACGCCAGCGTGCTGCCGCGCGCGATCGCCAGCCGGCCGGCGTTCGAGAACGCCGTCGCCCTGGACGTGGCGATGGGCGGCTCCACCAACACGGTGCTGCACCTGCTGGCCGCCGCCCGCGAGGCGGAACTCGACTTCACCGTCGCCGACATCGACGCCATCTCGCGGCGGGTGCCGTGCCTGGCCAAGGTCGCGCCGAACACCCCGAAGTACCACATGGAGGACGTGCACCGGGCCGGTGGCATCCCGGCCATCCTCGGCGAGCTGAACCGGGGCGGCCTGCTGCACAGCAACGTGACCACGGTGCACTCGGCCTCCGTGGACGAGTGGCTGTCCACTTGGGACATCCGCAGCGGCTCGACGTCGGAGCAGGCGCTGGAGCTGTTCCACGCGGCGCCCGGCGGGGTGCGCACCACCGAGCCGTTCTCCACCGACAACCGGTGGGCGTCCCTGGACACCGACGCCGCACAGGGCTGCATCCGGGACGTCGCGCACGCGTACACGGCCGACGGCGGGCTGGCGATCCTGCACGGCAACCTGGCGCCGGACGGCGCGGTGGTGAAGACCGCCGGGGTGGACGAGTCGGTGTGGAAGTTCAGCGGCCCGGCGAAGGTCTACGAGTCCCAGGACGACGCGGTCGCCGGCATCCTCGCCGACCGGGTGGTGGCCGGCGACGTGGTGGTCATCCGGTACGAGGGGCCGCGCGGTGGCCCCGGCATGCAGGAGATGCTCTACCCCACCTCGTACCTCAAGGGCCGGGGGCTGGGCAAGGCGTGTGCGCTGATCACCGACGGCCGGTTCTCCGGCGGTACCAGCGGGCTGTCCATCGGGCACGTCTCCCCCGAGGCGGCTGGCGGCGGCCTGATCGCGCTGGTCGAGGACGGCGACCTGGTCGAGATCGACATCCCGAACCGGGTACTGAACCTCAACGTGCCGCAGGACGTGCTGGACGCCCGCCGGATCGCCCAGGAGAAGCGGGACAAGCCGTACACCCCGGTGGACCGGCAGCGGCCGGTGTCGGCGGCGCTGCGGGCGTACGCGTCGATGGCCACCTCGGCCAGTGACGGCGCGTACCGGCGGGTTCCCGAGTAGCGGCTTGACACCTGCCCCGCCGCAGTACTAAATCGGTTGAGCGGCGGGGCAACGCCGTACCCGTACCCCCATGGTTTGAGCCGAACGACGGCTGCGTGAGCAACACGTCCGGGCCGGCGCCGCGACTTCGGGGAACTGGAGACTCCCATGCGGTCCCACCGCACCCGTCCACCCGCCCGTATCCGTATCGCCCTGCTCGCCGCGGTGCTCGCCCTGATCGGCGGGGTGGGCGTGAGCCTGGCAAACCGCGCCTCGGCGGCCGTCACCGGCTTCGTCTCGCGCTGCGGCATCCACTTCTGCCTGAACGGGCACACCTACTACTTCGCCGGCGCGAACACCTACGACGTGTTCACCTACGGTGGAAGTTACGGCGACACCGAAACCACCTACATGGACAAGACCCGCATCGACAACCACATGGCCGAGTTGGCCGGTGACGGGGTCAGCGTGCTGCGGCTGTGGATGTTCGACCACGAGGCGTGGCACGGCTTCGAGACGACCAAGGGCGTCTACAACGACCAGGAGTTCGCCGAGTTCGACTACATCATCCAGTCGGCGGCGGCGCACAACATCCGGCTCATCCCGACGCTGGAGAACTACTGGGAGGCCTACGGCGGCATCGACACCCGGCTGTCCTGGGAGGGGCTGGGCACCGGGCAGTCCAACCGGTGGCGGTTCTTCAACAAGACCGCTTGCCCGGGGTGCTTCACGCAGTACAAGAACTACGTCAACTACGCGCTGAACCGGGTCAACCACTACACCGGCGTGGCGTACAAGAACGACCCGACGATCTTCGCCTGGGACCTGATGAACGAGCCGCGCTACGAGGGCCAGGGCACCGAGAGCACGTCCGGGGTCACCCTGCGGGCCTGGGTGGACGAGATGGGCGCCTACATCAAGGGCATTGACACCAACCACATGGTGTACGCCGGGATCGAGGGTCACCAGAGCAAGTACGGCTTCGGCGGGGACGAGGGCAACCCGTTCGTGTACCTGCAGCAGTCGCCCTACCTCGACTTCACCTCGGCGCATCCGTACCCGAACGAGGGCTGGGCGAACCTCACCCTGGCGCAGACCATCACGCTCATCAACGCCTGGATCGCCGACTCGCACAACGTGGTGGGCAAGCCGTTCTTCATGGGCGAGTTCAACAGCATGGGGGTGGACCGGTCGACCTGGTGGACGTCCATCTACAACGACCTCGAACAGCAGGACGTGGGCGGTAGCGCGTTCTGGTGGTACCCGGATCCGTCGGCCGGCGGCGACAACTACGCGGTGAAGCACGGGGCCGCCGAGTTGTCGGTGTTCAAGGCGCACTCCGCCCGGATGGTCGCCAAGAGCGGCGGTACCCCCACTTCGCCGTCGGTCTCCCCGACCCGCTCGTCGGCATCGCCGTCCGTGTCGCCGTCGCGTTCGTCGGCGTCGCCGTCCGTGTCGCCGTCGCGTTCGTCGGCATCGCCCTCGGTGTCGCCGTCCCGGTCCTCGGCCTCGGCGTCACCTTCGACCTCTGCGGCAGCCGGGGCGTGCACGGTGGCGTACGTGCTCAACGACTGGGGGGCCGGCTTCGTGGCCAACCTCACCGTCACCAACCGGGGCGCCGCCGCGATCAACGGCTGGACGCTGCGCTGGACCTTCGCCGGCAACCAGGTGATCAGCAACGCCTGGGGTGCGGTGACCACCCAGAGCGGCCAGGCGGTGAGCGCCGTGAACGTGTCCTGGAACGCCGCAATCCCGGTCGGCGGCACCGCCACCTTCGGTTTCCAGGCCACCTACTCGGGCAGCAACGCGCTCCCCGCCTTCACCCTCAACGGCGCGGCCTGCACCCGGGCCTGACCCGGCGACGCCGGGGTTGTGGGGGTTGCAGGTCAACCCCCACAACCCCGGATCGCGGGGGTACGCCCTGGCAAAGGTCAACGGATTACGGGGTGACGCCGCGGCGCGAGGTGGCCGGATTGCGGGGGGAACGGCGGGGCGCGGGCGCGGCGGAGGTCGGCGGGCCGGTAGAGTCGGGGAGTCTCGCGACTGGCGCATTCCGCTCCCTCACCGGAGCGAGGTGGATTCGACCACCGGGGAGCGACGCACACCGGCACCGCGCGCCTGGGTGTCGGATCGCCCGTAAAGGGGACCGCCGTGCACGTACCGCCCATTCCGCACCTCACCGCCACCGACCCGACCCTGGCCGATCTGATCGAGCGGGAGTCCCGCCGCCAGCACGACGTGCTGCGCATGATCCCGTCGGAGAACTACGTCTCCGCCGCCGTGCTGGAGGCCACCGGCACCGTGCTCACCAACAAGTACTCCGAGGGGTACGCGGGCAAGCGCTACTACGAGGGCCAGCAGCTCATCGACCCGATCGAGCGGCTGGCGTCGCAGCGCGCGCAGGACCTGTTCGGCGTCGACCACGCCAACGTCCAGCCCTACTCGGGCTCCCCCGCCAACCTCGCCATCTACCTGGCCTACATGACCCCGGGCGACACCTTCCTGTCGCTGGAGCTGGCGCACGGCGGGCACCTCACGCACGGCTCGCCGGTCTCCGCGACCGGCAAGTGGTTCCGCCCGGTGCACTACGGCGTCGACCCGCAGACCGGCCGGATCGACCTGGACCAGGTCCGCGACCTGGCGCTGCGGGAGCGGCCCAAGATGATCTTCTGCGGCGGTACGGCGATCCCGCGCATCATCGACTTCCCGGCGTTCGCCGCCATGGCCGCCGAGGTCGACGCGATCCTGGTGGCCGACATCGCGCACATCGCCGGCCTGATCGCCGGTGGCGCCCACCCGTCCCCGGTCGGGTACGCGCCGATCATCTCCACCACCACGCACAAGACGCTGCGCGGCCCGCGTGGCGCGATGCTGCTGTCCGACGCCGCCCACGCCACCGCGCTGGACAAGGCGGTCTTCCCCGGCCTGCAGGGCGGCCCGCACAACCACACCACGGCGGGCATCGCGGTGGCGCTGCACGAGGCAGCCCAGCCGGCCTTCGCGACGTACGCCCAGCAGATCGTCGCGAACGCCAAGGCGCTCGCCGCCGGCGCTGACCGAGCGGGGCTTCGACCTGGTCTCCGGCGGGACCGACAACCACCTGATCCTGGTCGACCTGGCCAACAAGCAGATCAACGGCAAGCCGGCGGCCAAGGCGCTGGACCGGGCCGGCATCGAGTTGAACTTCAACACCGTGCCGTTCGACCCGCGCAAGCCGTGGGACCCCGTCCGGCATCCGGCTGGGTACCCCGGCGCTCACCACCCGCGGCCTCACCGAGGAGCACATGCCGCAGGTCGCCGCCTGGATGGACGCGGCCATCGCGGCCGGCGTCGCCGCCGACGAGGCGGCCCTCGACAAGATCGCCGGCGAGATCTCCGACCTGCTCGCCGCCTTCCCCATCCCGGGCTACGACGGCTGACCCACCCCCCACGGCGCTCGTACGGGGTCGGGGTGGAAGGCAACAGGGCGGTTACCGGGGTCCGACGGGCACGTCGGAGCCCGCCAACCGCCCACTTGACCCTCAGGACGGCCGGTCTCTCCCGAGCGCGGCCCCCCGGAGTCCCGATACTGGTCCGCTCCACGACCGGGCGGCCGTTTCCTCGCGGGGCGGCCGCCCGGCTTCGGTTCGACGCCCGGTCCCCGCTGCCCCACCTGCGGCGAGCGCGGGGTCGGCGACGCTAGCCGCCCAGGCGGCCGTTCCTCGGGGGCGGGCCGCCCGGCTTCGGTGCCACGCTCAGGTCCCCGACGTCCACCTGCAGGGAACGCGGGTCGGCGTCGCTAGCCGCCGGCCACCGAGGGGATGACCTGGATCTCCGCGCCCTCGCGTAGCGGCGTGTCCACGCCGCCCGCCAGGCCGGCAGTCCTCGCCGTCGACGTAGATGTTGACGTAGCGACGCAGCTGGCCGCGCTCGTCGCGCAGCCGGCGTTCCAGCCGGGGCCAGCGCGCCCGGACCTCGTCGAGCAGCTCCGCGAGCGTGGCCCGGACCGGCAGGTCGAGCCGGGCGGCGCCGTCCGAGTCCACCCGCAGCGCGCCCGGCACCAGCACCGTCACCGTCCCACCTCGCGGCCGGGGGTGGGGGCGGCGTCCGGGGCGGTCACAGCAGCGCGGCGCGGACGGTGAGCACGTCGGGCAGGTGCTGGGCGACCGTGGACCAGTGCTCGCCCTCGTCGGCGGTGGCGTACACCTCGCCGGAGCGGGTACCGAAGTAGACGCCGGCCGGTTCGCCGTCGTCGGCGCACATCGCGTCGCGCAGCACCACCGGGAAGAACGGGTCGTCGGGCAGGCCGTCGGAGCAGCGCCTGCCAGGTCGCTCCGGCGTCGCGCGAGCGGTACACCCGGCAGCGCCGGTCCGGCGGGAAGCGCACCCCGTCGGCCTCGATCGGGAAGCTCCACAGCGTGTCGGCCAGTCCGGGGTGGGCCACGATGGTGAAGCCGAAGTCGCTGGGCAGCCCGTCGGCGATCGAGATCCAGTTGGCGCCGCCGTCGTCGGAGCGGTAGACGCCGTGGTGGTTCTGCGCGTAGAGCCGGTCGGGGTTGCCGGCGTCGCGGGCCACCTTGTGTACGCACTGGCCGAACTCGGGCCACGGGTCGGGCATGAAGTACGCCTTGATGCCGGTGTTCGACGGGGCCCAGGAGCCGCCGCCGTCATGGCTGCGGTAGACGCCCGCCGGTGGACATCGCGACCAGCAGCTCCGCCGGCTCGTCCGGGTGCGGCAGCACGGTGTGCACCGCCTGACCGCCGAAGCCCGCGCCCCACTGCTCCCGGTGCGGGTGGTCCCACAACGCCTCGACCAGCGCAAACGTGCTGCCGCCGTCGTCGGAGACGAAGAGCGCGGACGGCTCGGTGCCGGCGTAGACCCGGCCCGGCTGGTCGGCCCGGCCGGGGGTGAGCTGCCAGACCCGGCGCAGCGCCGCCACCGGTGCGCTCCGGGAACGCGACCGGCGCGTGGTCCGGCTCCTGCCAGGTCTCGCCGAGGTCGTCGCTGGCGAGCACGCTCGGGCCGAAGTGCGAGCTGGTCACACTGGCCAGCAGCCGGGGGGCGGCCGGGCGGGTGTCGATGGCGACCGCGTACACGCCGGTCATCGGGTAGTGCGGCCCGGACACCTGCCAGCTCACCCGGTCGTCCGATGCGGGCCAGGAACAGCCCCTTCGCGGTGCCGATGGCCAACAAAGCCGTCATCACGACCTCCCTGTCGTGTCGAACGAACCTGTCACGTCGAACGACCTGCATGTCGACGAACCTGTCACGGCGACCGAACCCGTCGCGGCGACCGAAGCCGTCACGTCGCACGAACCGGGCCAGTATGCGCGTGACGTCCGACACTTCGCGGCATAGCGGGTATGTCGGGCCCGGTCCTCCCGCGTCGCCATCCGCCGCCCGGCGATCGGGGCCGGGACGGCCGGTGGCACGATGACGCGGTGGAAAAGGTCCGGTTCCGGCACAACATCGGCATCGCGATTCTCGGCGTGGTGATGCTCTGCGGCGGGATCGCGCTCGCGGCCAGCCGCTGGTACCTCGCCCCGATCGAGCTGATCCCGCTCGCCATGATCATTTGGGGGGTACGGGCGGGCACCGACGTGGACGCCGACGGGCTACGGCTGCGCGCCCTGGTCGGCAGCCGCAAACTCGACTGGGCGCAGATCGTCGGCTTCGTCCCGCAGGGTCACCGGGTACTCGCCATGCTGGCCGGTGGCCGGGCGGTCACCGCTGCCCGCGGTGACCCCGGACGACCTGCCGCGGCTGTTGCGCGCCGGTGGCCAGCCGAACACCCTGGTGGACAACGCCCGGCAGCCGGCGGACACCCCGGAGCCCGACGACGACGCGGACTCCGACGTGGACAGCGAGGCCACCGCCGGTCAGTGACCCCGGCCGACCCGGTCCCGAGGTCCGGGTCGCCAAGCGGTCGGGCTGACAGGGGCTCAGTAGCCGTCGCGGACCTGGTTCTCCAGCGGCTCCCCGGCCAGGTACCGGCGCAGCTGTGCCCCCACCAGCGCGTACGCCCGGGGCAGCAGGCCCCGAACCGAGCCGGCGACGTGCGGCGTGAGCAGGAAGTTGGGCATCGTCCACAGCGGATGGTCGGCCGGCAGCGGCTCCGGGTCGGTGACGTCCACGGCGGCGCCCAGCCGGCCGCTGGCGAGCTCCGCAGTCAGCGCGTCGGTGTCCACCACCGGCCCGCGGGCCCCGTTGACCAGCAGCGCGCCGTCGGGCATCCGGGCCAGGAAGGCGGCGTCGACCAGTCCGGTGGTCTGCGCGGTCAACGGCACCAGCAGCACCACCACGTCGGCGTGCGGCAGCAGGTCGGGCAGGTCGGCGACGCCGTACACGCCGTCCCGGGCAGTCCGGGCGACCATGGTCAGCTCGACCTCGAACGGGGTCAGCCGGGCCGCCAGCGCCGCTCCGATGGCGCCCGCGCCGATGATCAGTACCCGCTTGCCGGCCAGCTCGTCGGTCGGCGCGTGCCGCCGGTACGACCAGTCGCCGGACGGCCTGGTCGCGGACGAACGCCGGTAGCTCCCCGCAGGTACCCGAGGATCACCGTGGCCGCCCACTCGGCGGTCGACGAGGAGTGCACGCCCCGGGCGTCACACAGCGTGACGTCCGGGGCTAGCTGATCTACCCAGGCGTCCGCGCCGGCCGAGAGCAGCTGCACCACCCGGACGTCCGGCAGCTTCCGGGTGAACTCGACGACCGGGCCGGCCGACAGGAACGGCGGCACGAAGAACTCGACGTCGTCCGCCGGGCCGGGCGGCGGCTCCGATACGTCGGAAAGTATCTCGCACCGTCACCGACTGCGGTATTTGACCCATCAGGCTGAGTCCGGCCTCATGCGGGATCCACAACTTCACGACCGATCACGCTACCGCCTCGGCCGATCATCCGGTGCCGGGGCGGACAATGGGGGATGCGCATGTGGATGTCCGGTTGATACGGGTGCGCTCAATCCGGCCCGGTGTCGACCTAGACTTTCTCACATGGGATCGGACGTCACGGTTGACGAAGTCACTGCCCCGACCGGGCTGCGGCTGCGCGACGCGCACGACGTGACGCTCTACCCGGACGAGGTCACCGAGGGCCGCGGGATCTATCCGGCCGAGGCGGTCAGCCTGGCCGACGCCCTGCAGGCACGCGGAGTAGTCGCCCTGCCCTGGCACGACCTGGACCACTGCGACTGGAGCACCGCCAAGCACGCGGTCAACTCCTTCCAACTCGGGGTCGCCTCGACGGCCGGCTGGACCGCGGTCCGCGAGGCGGTACGCCAGCAGGTCAACCCTGTCCGGCTCACAGTCGGCTGGTGGACCGGGCAGAACGAGCGCTGGGTACGCCTGGAGGGCTCCGCCCCAGCCGTCGCCGACGCCCTCGACGCACTGCGCTGAGCCACCGCCCGCTCCCGCTGAGCCACCGCTTCCCTCCCCGAGCAGGCATCCGCCAGCCGGGGACACGGGCGGCTAGGCTGGGCCGGTGACTGCCCGCCGGACCAGGCTCGCCCCCCTCGCCGCCGCGCTGCTCGCCGGCGTGTTCGCGCTCGCCGGCTGCAGCCTCGGCCGCCCGCCGGCCGAAAGCACCGGCCAGGCGCCGTCCTTCCCGCCGTCCACCGCGTCACCGTCCAGCTCGGCCGACGACGGCGAGGCCGCCATCCAGGTGATCGCCAAGCGCCTGGACACCCCCTGGGGAATCGACTTCCTGCCCGACGGCGGCGCACTGGTCACCTCCCGGGACACCGGCGACATTCTCAAGATCGGCCCGGACAAGCAGGGCGACAACCTCAAGGTCAGCAAGGTGCAGAACATCCCGACCTCGGCGGGTGGCGAGGGCGGCCTGCTGGGCATCGCGGTCAGCCCTAAGTACGACACCGACCACCTGATCTTCGTGTACTACTCCACCGACGCCGACAACCGGATCTCCTCGTTCAGCCTCGGCGGCCAGCTCACCCCGATCGTCACCGGCATCCCGCACGCCTCGATCCACAACGGCGGGCGGCTCGCCTTCGGCCCGGACGGCTTCCTCTACGCCACCACCGGGACCACCACCAACGCCTCCCAGGACACCAACAGCCTGGCCGGCAAGATCCTGCGGATGACCACAGCCGGCAAGCCCGCCCCGGGCAACCCGTTCAACAACCTGGTCTACAGCTACGGCCACCGCAACGTGCAGGGCCTGGCCTGGGACCCCGACGGGCACCTGCTCGCCACCGAATTCGGCCAGGACACCTGGGACGAGGTCAACCTGATCCAGCCGGGCAAGAACTACGGCTGGCCGGTGGTGGAGGGGATCGCGCACGATCCCCGGTTCGTCGACCCGATCACCCAGTTCGCCACGAAGGACGCCTCCTGCTCCGGCGCGGCGTACACCTCCGGCTCGCTGGTCATCGCCTGCCTGCGCGGCAAGCGGCTGTACACCATCGGGCTGACCAAGGACGGTGCGCTGTTCGGCGCGCCCGCGCCGCTGCTGCAGGACAAGTACGGGCGGCTGCGCACGGTGGTGGTCGCCCCGGACAAGACGCTGTGGGTGACCACGTCGAACACCGACGGCCGGGGCGATCCCGGGCCTGACGACGACCAGATCCTGCGGCTCGTACCGGCCGGCAGCGCCGCTTCCAAGAGCTGATCGCCCGCCGCCGCGACCCGTTCGGCCGAGCCGTCAAGCGCGCCGGCACGCCCCGACTGCGGTACTAATTGGGGACATGGCCGAGCCCACCGACAGCGCGCCCGCGCTGCCCGAGCCCACCGACAACGCGCCCGCGCTGCCCGAGCCCACCGACAGCGCACCACGCGCTGCCCGAGCCCCAACGCGAGCACGTGCGCCCGAGCACCACCGACTAGCGTGCTCCGAGACCACGGTGCGGGCGAGCTGACGGTGCGGACGAGCTGACGGTGCGGGCGAGGCTGACGGTGCGGGCGAGCCTGACGGTGCGCCGAGCGGTCGGCGGTGGACCCGGCTGGTGCGGGGCCGGCCGCGGGCCGCGCTGGCCGGGGTTGCGGACCGGCTGCCGCCGTGGGTACGCGCCATCGCGAGCCGGGCGACGGCGGGCTGGGGCCGGCTGCGCCGGTTCGGTCAGCGGCGTACCGTGCGGTGGGTCCGGCTGGTCGCGCTGATGCTGGTGGTGACCGTCCTCGGGATCGGGGCCGGGCTCGCGATCGGCGGGCACACCCGGCAGAACATCGGACCGTTCTCCGCCGAGTTCTCGATCACCCCCAGCCTGCACGGCGGCACCTCGGTGAGGATCCCGCCGCTGGGCTCGCTGGAGCTGGCCAGCCACCAGGGGCCGGCGCACCTGTCGGTACAGCTCGACCAGCTCGACCAGGAACGGGCGGTGGCCGCCGCCCGCGACCCGGCCGGCCTGCAGGGGCTCAGCGCACAGGCGGTCTCCGACGCCCAGCACGGACTGCGCCAACTCGTCATCAAGGCGGCGCTCGCGGCGCTGCTCGGCGTGCTGATCCTGGCCACCCTGGTGTTCCGCAACTGGCGGCGGGTGGCCGGCTGCCTCGGGCTGGCGCTGCTGATGCTGGCCGGCACCGGCGTGATCACGGCGGGCACGCTGCGCCCCAAGTCCGTCGAGGAGCCGAAGTACCAGGGGCTGCTCACCAACGCGCCGTCGATCATCGGTGACGCGAAGACCCTGGGCAGCCGTTACGAGACGTACCAGGCGCAGCTGTCCCGGCTGTTCGCCAACGTCACCAAGCTCTACGCGACCTTCAACGACCTGCCCACCTACGAGCCGGACCCCACCGCCGTCCGCGTGCTGCACGTCTCCGACCTGCACCTCAACCCGGCGGCGTGGCCGCTGATCGCGACCATGGTGCAGCAGTTCCGGATCAACTTCGTGATCGACACCGGCGACCTGAACGACTGGGGCACGGTGGCCGAGACCGGGTACGCGAACTCGATCAGCACCCTCGGCGTGCCGTACGTCTTCATCCAGGGCAACCACGACTCGGCGGTGACCGCCGCCGCGGTGGCCGCCCAGCCCAACGCGATCGTGCTGGCCGACGAGATCCGGGTGGTCAAGGGGCTCACCGTGGCCGGCATCGGGGACCCGCTGTTCACCCCGGACAAGTCGGCGGCGGAGACCACCCGGGAACAGACCGACGTGTTGACCGACACCGGTGCCCGGCTGGCCGACACCATCCGCGACTCCGGCCGCAACGTGGACATCGCGCTCGTGCACGATCCGGTGATGGCCGGGCCACTTGCCGGGGTGAGCCCGCTCGTACTCGCCGGCCACCTGCACAAACGCCAGGTCAGCTTCCTCGCGAACCCGTCCGGCGGCGACCCGACCTGCGTGATGGTGCAGGGCTCCACGGGTGCCGCGGGGCTACGCGGCGTGGAGCACGAGGAGCCGACGCCACTGCAGTTGTCGGTGCTCTACTTCGACGGCGCCTCGCACAAGCTCCAGGCGTACGACGACGTCACCGTCGGCGGCACCGGCCGTACCGATGTCACCCTGCAGCGGCACGTCTTCGAGTTCCCGAAGGTCGCGCCCAGCCCGACCGGCAGCCCGTCGGGCAGCTCGAAGTCGTCGGGTACCGACACGCTGTCGACCCCGCCCACGTCCGAGCCCGCCACCGGCACCCCCACCGCGACCCCGAGCTGACCCCTGGTTGACGCAACTCCGGCCCGGCACCGCGGATGCGGGTGCCGGGCCGGGTTGAGGCAGAACAGGGTCAGGACAGTCGGCTGATCACCAGTTCGCGGACGGTCTTGGCGTCGGCCTGCCCCCGGGTCGCCTTCAGCACCGCGCCGACGATCACCCCGGCGGCGGCCACCTTGCCCTCGCGCACCTTCGCGGCCACGTCCGGGTGGGCGGCGATCGCCTCGTCGACGGCGGCCGTCAGCGCGCCGGTGTCGGAGACCACCTCCAGGCCACGGGCGGCCATCACCTCACTCGGCGAACCCTCCCCGGCGACCACCGCGTCGAGCACCGTACGGGCCAGCTTGTCGGTGAGCTTGCCGGTGTCGATCAGGGCGGCCAACTCGGCGACGTGTGCCGGGGTGGCGCCGAGCATGGCCAGTTCGACGCCGGTCTCGTTGGCGCGCCGGGCCAGTTCACCGAGCCACCACTTGCGGGCCGCCTCGGGGGTGGCTCCGGCTGCCACGGTGGCCTCGATCAGCTCCACCGCGCCGGCGTTCAGGGCGGACTGCATGTCCGCCTCGGACAGGCCCCAGGTGCGCTGCAGCCGGCGGCGGCGCTCGCGCGGCAGCTCCGGCAGCGCGGCCTTCAACTCCAGCACCCAGGCCGGGTCCGGGGCCAGCGGCGCGAGGTCGGGCTCGGGGAAGTAGCGGTAGTCGGTCGCGGTCTCCTTGCTACGGCCCGAGGTGGTCTCGCCGGTGTCCTCGTGGAAGTGCCGGGTCTCCTGGGTGATCCGGCCGCCCGCCTCGAGCACCCCGGCCTGCCGGATGATCTCCGAGCGGACCGCGCGCTCCACCGAGCGCAGCGAGTTCACGTTCTTCGTCTCGGTCCGTGTCCCCCACTCGGCGCCGGGCAGGTTCAGCGAGGTGTTCACGTCGCAGCGCAGCGAACCCTGCTCCATCCGCACGTCGGAGACGTTCAGCGTGCGGAGCACGTCGCGCAGTTCGGTGACGTAGGCGCGGGCCACGATCGGGGCCCGCGCGCCGGTGCCGGGGACCGGCTTGGTGACGACCTCCACCAGCGGGATGCCGGCCCGGTTGTAGTCGACCAGTGACTCGGTCGCGCCGTGGATCCGCCCGGTCGCGCCGCCGACGTGCAGCGACTTGCCGGTGTCCTCCTCCAGGTGCACCCGCTCGATGCCGACCCGCACCAGCTCCCCGTCGACCTCCACGTCGAGGAAGCCGTCCGTGCACAGCGGCTCGTCGTACTGGCTGATCTGGAAGTTCTTCGGCATGTCCGGGTAGAAGTAGTTCTTCCGGGCGAACCGGCACCAGGTGGCGATGGTGCAGTTCAGCGCCAGGCCGATGCGGATGGTCGCCTCGATCGCCGCCCGGTTGGCCACCGGCAGGCTGCCGGGCAGACCGAGGCAGACCGGGCAGACCTGGGTGTTCGGCTCAGCGCCGAAGTCGGTCGGGCAGCCACAGAACATCTTGGTACGGGTACCCAGCTCGACATGCGTCTCCAGCCCGATCACGGGCTCGTACCGGGCGACGGCGTCGGCGTAGGACAGCGCGGCGATGGTGGTCACGCCGACCAGCGTAGTGCCCGGCTCCGGCCGCCCGGTCTGCGACCCGTTTAGCGGCGTGCGCCGATGGGTACAGCTGTGGCAGACGAGGGAGGCGTACTCAGATGGCTATTTTGTTCCGCAAGGTGTACCGAGTCGGCCCCTGCACTTCAACTTCGGCACCAAGGGCTATTCGTCCTGGGGGATCAAGATCGGCCGTTGGTCGTGGAACTCCAAGACCCGTAAGAACCGTGTCGACCTGCCCGGCCCGCTGTCCTGGCGGCAGGGCGGCAGCAAGAACAAGTAGATCCCAGACCCGCCGCTGGATGGTTCCCCCAACAGTCCGGCGGCGCAGGAAAGGTAGGGGCCCGGCTGCCACATACGGCGTCGGGCCTCCGCCTTGTCCGGCTCCGGAGCCGATCCACTACCTTCGCTCTATGCGTGCACCCCACCGACAGCGCGGCGTCTGTGGCCTCATCGCGGGCGGTCTGTTCGTCTGGATGCTGGTGCTGTTCTTCGGCAGCCCGACCATCCACTACCGACAGTCCTACGCCGATGACGGCCTCACCCCGGTGACGGTGACCTGCTCTTCGGTGGCCGGCTTCGGCGAGAGCCACTACTACGCCAGCGAGTTGGGCAACGTGCGGTCGTACCAACAGCGGTTCGACTCCGACCACGATCTGCCGTCCGCCGAGACGCTGCTCGGGCAGCCGTACCCCGACCCGTTCTTCGCCGAACGCCAGATCGACGCCGCCTGCACCGACCGGCGCGGCTACCGCACCGGCATCCTCGGCCTGTTGGCCGTGCCCACGGCCGTGCTCGCCGCATTCGCCGTGCTCGACCGCCGGCGCACCCCGGCTGCGCCGCCGACGACGCCGGCAACCCTCTGACGGGACGCGACCGTCAGAGGGGGCCGGGCGCGATCAGCGGGTCGGTGGGGTCAGTGGCGGGAGGACCGTCTCCAGGGCGGCGGCGACCCGGTACATCCGGTCGTCGGCCATGGTCGGGGCCATGATCTGCAGGCCGACCGGGAGCCCCTCGGAGAGTCCACAGGGGACCGAGATGGCCGGGCCGCCGTAGAGGTTCGTCGGGATGGTGTAGAGATCGGCCAGGTACATCTGGTACGGGTCGGCGGTCCGCGAGCCCAGCGGGAACGCCACGAACGGCGTTGTCGGCGAGGCCAGCACGTCGACCTGCTCGAACGCGGCGGTGAAGTCGCGGGTGATCAGCGTGCGTACCTTCTGCGCCTGCCCGTAGTAGGCGTCGTAGTAGCCCGAGGAGAGCGCGTAGGTGCCGAGGATGATGCGCCGCTTGACCTCCGGGCCGAAACCGGCGTCCCGGGTCAGCGACATCACCTCTTCCAGCGCGCGCTCGCCGTCGTCGCCGACCCGCAGCCCGAACCGGACGCCGTCGAAGCGCGCCAGGTTGGACGAGCACTCGCTCGGCGCGATCAGGTAGTAGGCCGGCAGCGCGTAGTTGAAGTGCGGGCAGGACACCTCGACCACGTCGGCGCCCAGCTTGGTCAACGCGTCCACGGCCTCGGCGAAGGCGGCCATCACGCCCGGCTCGGCGCCCTCGCCGGCGAACTCGCGGACCAGGCCGACCCGGACCCCGTCCAGGTCGCCGCTGGCGCCCTGGGCAGCGGCGAGCACCACCGGCGGGACCGGCGCGTCGATGGAGGTGGAGTCGCGCGGGTCGTGTCCGGCGATGACCGCGTGTAGCAGGGCGGTGTCCAGCACCGAGCGGCCGCACGGGCCGGGGGTGTCCAGTGAGCTGGAGAAGGCCACCAGGCCGTACCGGCTGGTGCCGCCGTAGGTCGGCTTCGCGCCCACGGTGCCGGTGACCGCGCCCGGCTGGCGGATCGAGCCGCCGGTGTCGCTGCCGATGGCCAGCGGGGCCTCGTACGCGGCCAGCGCCGCCGCCGAACCACCCCCGGAGCCGCCGGGAATCCGATCGGTGTCCCAGGGATTACGCGTCGGCCCGTAGGCCGAATACTCGGTGGACGACCCCATCGCGAACTCGTCCATGTTCGTCTTGCCGAGCATCACCAGGCCGGCCTCGTGCAGCCGGCGCACCACGGTGCTGTCGTACGGCGGCCGCCAGCCCTCCAGGATCTTCGACGCGCAGGTGGTCGGAACGCCCTTGGTGGCCATGACGTCCTTGACCGCGATCGGCACCCCGGCCAGCGGCCCCAACTCCTCCCCGGCGGCCCGGCGGGCGTCCACGGCGCGCGCGGCGGCCAGCGCTCCCTCGGTGTCGACGTGCAGGAAGGCATGGATCTCGCCGTCCACGGCGGCGATCCGGTCCAGGTGGGCCTGGGTGACTTCGACGGCGGAGGTGTCCCCACTGGCGATCAGGCCGGCCAGTTCGGCCGCCGACTTGGTGGTCAACTCCGACATCAGGACTCCTCCTCCAGGATCCGCGGAACCCGGAAACGGCCCTGCGCGGCATCGGGGGCGCCGGACAGCGCCTCGTCCGGGGTCAACCCGGGGACGATGACGTCGTCGCGCAGCACGTTGGTCAGCGGTACCGAGTGCGACGTGGGCGGGATGTCCGCGGCGGCGACCTCGCCGATCCGGGCCACCGACTGCAGGATCACGTCGAGCTGGCCGGCGAAGGTGTCCAGCTCCTCCTCGGTGACGGCCAGGCGCGACAGGCGCGCCAGGTGCGCGACCTCCTCGCGGGAGATGGCGGCGGCCATGCCAGCACGCTCCTCTGCTCAAGTCGAAAGACTCCCCCGGTCCGGCCGGGTGGCCGCCGCGGGGACTCCTCGGAGTCTAGGGGGTACCCGACGGGCCCGGCCCGTTGCCCGCCCCCGGTGCGCCCGGCCCGCCGTGCGGTCAGCCCGGCCCGTCGCGCTTCCAGCCGGGGAGCTGTTGCGGCGGCGGGCGGTACCGCGACAGCCAGGAGCTGAGCTCCTCGGCCGGCATCGGGCGGGCGTAGTACCAGCCCTGGGCGACGTGGCAGCCGGCCTCGCGCAGCAGCCGCCAGGTGCCCTCGTTCTCCACGCCCTCGGCGACCACCCGCAGCCCGAGCGCCCCGGCCAGGGTGACGATGGAGCGCACGATCGCCTCGTCGTCCGGGTCGTTGACCATCCCGAGCACGAACGAGCGGTCGATCTTCACTTCGGAGAGCGGCAGCCGGCGCAGGTGCTGCATGGACGAGTACCCGGTGCCGAAGTCGTCCAGGGACAGCGCGATGCCGAGCCGGTCCAGCCGGCGCAGGGTGGCCAGCACCCGGTTCGGGTCGGCCATCAGCGCGCTCTCGGTGATCTCCAACTGCACCTGGTGCGGGGGTACCCCGTGGTAGCGCAGCCGGTCGGCGAGCCGGTCGACGATGTCGCCGGTGTGCAGGTCGCGCACGCTGACGTTGATCGAGGCGCGCAGCGTCAGGCCCTCCGCCTGCCACTTGGCGAGCTGGTGCACCACGTCGTCGACGACCCGCAGGGTGAGCGGGCGCATCACCGCGCTGTGCTCGGCCACCCGGATCAGCTCCTCCGGATTCACCGGCCCCCGGGTCGGGTGGTTCCAGCGCAGCAGCGCCTCCACCCCGAGCACGCCGCCGGAGACCACGTCGACCTGGGGCTGGTAGTAGAAGGTGAGGCCGTCGTCGCGGGAGTCCAGGGCCCGGCGCAGGTCGGCCAGCAGGGCCAGCCGCTCGGGGGTGTTGTGGTCGGACTCGACGGCGTAGACGGCGACCGTGTCACCGCGCGCCTTGGCGTCGTACATGGCCACGTCGGCGTGGCGCATCAGGGTGGCGAAGTCGTGGCCGTGGTCGGGGAAGACGGCCACCCCGATGGAGCCGCTGACGTCCAGCGGCAGCCCGTCCAGCCCGACCGGCTCGGCCAGCACCGCGACCAGCCGGGCGGCCAGTCGGCGGGCCGCCGCCACGTCCGCGACCCCGGGGCTGACCACGGCGAACTCGTCACCGCCGAGGCGGGCCACCAGGTCGCCGGGGCCGGTGGCCGAGCGCAGCCGGTGGCCGATCTCGATCAGCAGCCGGTCCCCGACGGCGTGCCCGAGGGCGTCGTTGACGTGCTTGAACCGGTCCACGTCGAGCAGCAGCAGGGCCAGCCGCCAGGCCGGTTCCCCGCCGTGAGCGGGCTCGGCCGGCACGATGGTGTGGCCGGTGGCGGCGTCCACGGGCGGCTCGCGCAGCGCCGGGGGGCGGCTCACCGCCCGCAGCACCGGTCGACCGCCGGGGCCGCTGGGCAGCACGAACTCGCCGTAGGTGGCCAACTGCTCCTTCACCTCGGCGGCGAGCACCTTGCGGTTGGCCAGTCCGGTCAGCGGGTCCTGGTTGGCCAGCAGCTCGTTCTGCCGGGCCAACCGGGCCATCCGCCCGACCGCGTAGAGCGGGATCAGGACGAACGGCACCAGCGCGCCGCTGATGTCCGCGGCGGCCACCAGGATCGGGGCGAGCAGCAGCAGCGAGCCGTTGCTCAGCGCGTCGTAGGGCAGGGTGCGCCGGATCAGCCGGCCCAGGCCGCCGCCGAAGCGCAGCCAGACCAGGCCGGTGACGAGGCCGAAGCTGACCAGCAGCCAGGCCGCCGCAGCGCCGAAGGCGACCAGCGCGCCGGCCGCCCCGGGCCGGCCCCCGGCGGTGAAGTCGACCGGCCCGGCCAGCCGCAGCACCGCGGCGGACGCGACGAAGGCCAGCACGTACTGAGAGATGTTGAAGGCGGCCCGCCACAGCGCGTGCCGCAGCAGGATCGAGGAGACCACCACGGCGCTGGCCTGCACCAGCACCGCCGGGCCGAAGCCCCAGCTCAACTGGATGGCGAAGGAGAAGCAGATGGAGGGGTAGATCGGGGACACCGACCGGCGACCGCCGGTGGCCAGCGGCCGGGCGTCGGCAAGCACGGCGAGGGTGGCCATCAGCCAGAAGGTCGACGGCGCGGCGCGCAGGAAGTCGGGCAGCCCGGTGCTCAGCGTGACAGCCGCGACCAGCGCGCTGGCGCAGACTGCCGCGAGGTAGCCGAAGAAGACCCCGGTCCTACCCGGTGGTGCGGTGTTGCGTAGTGCCGTCGCCTCCATCGGCCCCCCAGCCGCACGCCATCGCTACGACGCTCACAACCTTAGGCCTGACCCGTAGGTTCTGGGCATATAGGGCACGGTCGTGATGGAGTCGAAACAGACGATCGGGCAACTTCCCCACATCACGCTCAACAGGGGACAGTTCGTCGTGCTTCCGAGGGACAGACCGGGGGCTACTCGTCGCCGACGGTGGCGACCGCGCGGGCCGCCTCGGGACCATCCGCGAGCAGCACCTTGAACCCGGCCTCGTCCAGGACCGGCACCTTGAGCTGCACCGCCTTGTCGTGCTTGGAGCCGGGCGCCTCGCCGACGACCACGAACCCGGTCTTCTTCGACACCGAGCCGCTGACCTTGCCGCCGAGCGCGGCGATCGCCTCGCCGGCCTGGTCCCGGGAGAAGTCGACCAGGCTGCCGGTGACCACCACGGTGACGCCGGCGAGCGGGCGGGGCGCGTCCAGGTCGCGCTCCTCCACCAGGTTCGCGCCCGCGGCCCGCCACTTCTGCACGATCTCCCGGTGCCAGTCCACGGCGAACCACTCGACCACCGCGGCGGCGATCGTCGGCCCCACCCCGTCGGCCGGGCTCAGCTCCTCGGCACTGGCCGCCTCGATCGCCGCCAGCGAGCCGAACTCCTGGGCCAGCGCCTGGGCGGCGGTCGGGCCGACGTGCCGGATGGACAACGCCATCAGGAACCGGGCCAGTGGCCGCTTCTTGGCGTCGACCAGGTTGGCCAGCAGCGCGGTGGCGTTGGAGCCCAGCGAGCCGTCCTTGTTCACGAAGAAGTCGCTGCGCCGCAGGCTCTCCTCGGTCACCGTGAACAGGTCACCCTCGTCGGCGATCACACCGTCGTCGATCATCGCCGCGCATGCCTTGTAGCCCAGCACCTCAATGTCCAGACACCGACGCCCGGCCAGGTAGAAGAGGCGTTCCACGCGCTGCGCCCGGCACGACCGGGTGTTCGGGCAGCGGATGTCGACGTCGCCCTCCTTGGCCGGGGCGAGCGGTGTGCCGCAGGAGGGGCATTCGGTGGGCATCTCGAACGGCCGCTGCGAGCCGTCCCGCAACTCCACCACCGGGCCGAGGATCTCCGGGATCACGTCGCCGGCCTTGCGCAGCACCACGGTGTCGCCGATCAACACCCCCTTGCGGGCCACCTCGCTGGCGTTGTGCAGGGTGGCGAAGGCGACCGTGGAGCCGGCCACCTTCACCGGGGCCAGCTCCGCGAACGGGGTCACCCGACCGGTCCGGCCGACGTTCACGCTGATCCCGAGCAGCTTGGTGTTGACCTCCTCGGGCGGGTACTTGTACGCGATCGCCCAGCGCGGCGCCCGGCTGGTGGAGCCCAACCGGCGCTGCACGGACACCTCGTCCACCTTGACCACCACGCCGTCGATCTCGTGCTCGACGTCGTGCCGGTGCTTGGCGTAGTAGGCGATGTACTCCTCCACCGCGGCCAGGTCGGTGACCACCTTCCAGCGGTCGCTGGTGGGCAGCCCCCAACCGCGCAGCGTCTCGTAGCCGTGCGACTGGCTGCGCAGCTCGAAGCCCCTGCGCGCGCCGAGGCCGTGCACGACCAGGCGCAGCGGCCGGGAGGCGGTGATCCGTGGATCCTTCTGCCGCAGGCTGCCGGCCGCGGCGTTGCGCGGGTTGGCGAACGGTGGCTTGCCGTCGGCCACCAGGCTGGCGTTCAGGTCGGCGAAGCCGGCGATCGGGAAGTAGATCTCCCCGCGCACCTCCAGCAGCTCCGGCAGGTGCGTGCCGTGCAGCCGCTGCGGGACGTCGGCGATGCTGCGCACGTTGGGCGTGACGTCCTCGCCGGTCCGCCCGTCGCCCCGGGTGGCGGCGCGCACCAGCCGACCCTTCTCGTAGGTCAGGTTGATGGCCAGGCCGTCGACCTTGAGCTCGCACAGGTAGCTGACCGGGCCACCGGCGTCGCGCTCCACCCGCTGCGCCCAGGCCGCCAGCTCGTCGGCGCTGAAGGCATTGTCCAGGCTGAGCATCCGCTCGGCGTGGGTGACCGGGGTGAACAGCGTGGAATATGCGCCGCCGACCCGCTGGCTGGGCGAGTCCGGGGTACGCAGCGCCGGGAACTCCTCCTCCAGCCGGTTCAGCTCACGCATCAGCGCGTCGTATTCACCGTCGGAGATGGTCGGCGTGTCCAGCACGTGGTAGCGGTACTGGTGCGCGTCCAGCTCCTCGGCCAGGGCCGCGTGCCGCTCCCGTGCCTGCGGGGTGGGATCGGCGCCGGCCGCCGCCTCGACCGCCGCCGCGTCAACCACTTCGGGTACAAGCTCCGCCATACCCGAGAACCTAACCGGTGGGTCCGACAGCCGGGATCAGACGGTCCCGCTCCACGCCTGCGCCAGGGCGGAGAGCTGGTCGGCGTACTCGATCCGGGCCCGCCACTGCGGCGGCCAGCCGGCCAGGCCGTGCAGCGCGCCGTGGAACGCCCCGGCCAGCGCGGCGATCGAGTCGCTGTCGCCGGAGGTGAGCGCCGCCCGGCGCAGCGCGGCGACCGGATCGTCCGGGTACAGCGCCGCGCAGTACAGGGCGGTCGCCAGCGCCTCCTCGGCGATCCAGCCGGCCCCGGTGACCAGGCACGGGTCGATCGCCGGGTCCGGCGCGGCGAGGGCGACGTCGAGGCGGTCCAGGGCCGCCCGGCACTCGTCCCAGCCGGCCGCGATGAAGTCGGCCGGTGAGGCGGCGCCCGCCACCTGCCACAGGTCGCCCAGCCAGTCGCCCTGGTAGACGTAGCGCTGGTTGGCGCAGTGCTCGTGCAGCAGGCCGGGCAGCTCGGGCAGGCCCACGCCGTCGCGCAGCGCCCGGGTGGCGTACGCGGTCAGCTCGCTCGCCGCCAGCGCGGTCGGGTGCCCGTGAGTCATCGCCGCCTGCAACTGGGCCGATCCCGCCAGGGTGGGTAGCGGCAGATCCGGGACCAGTCCGACCGGGGTGACCCGCATGTTCGCGCCGCATCCCTTGGACTCCACCACGGTGGCCCGCTGCCAGGGCACCGGCGTGGCCAGCCGGGCACACGCCCGCAGGCAGGTCACGCCCGGTGCGCGGTTGTTCTCGGGACTGTTCGCCCACTCGATGAAGCGCTGACGCAGCAACGGTTCCAGCACATCCGGGGTGTAGCGCGGGGCATCGTGCAGTGCCCAGCCGACGGCCAGCGCCATTTGCGTGTCGTCGGTGACCAGTGCCGGATCGGGCAGGTCGGCGGGGCCACCGGGCCCGTACCGCCGCTCGATCCCGGCCACGTCCAGGAACTCGGTCGGCGCGCCGAACGCGTCACCGTACGCCAATCCGAACAGACTCCCCGCCACCGGCACCGAACCACTCCCTCCGCCACCAACCCCGATCCTGCCCCACCCGGGCCAGCCCAGCGGACAGGGTCAGCCCAGAGCCGCGTCGAGCAGCCGGCGGGCTGCCTCCCGGCTGGCCTCGGTGGCCGCGCGGGCATACGCCGGCGAGACGCCCGCCAGGCCACAGGCCGGGGTGACCACCACCTGACCAGGCAGTTGGCTCAGCGGGAAGCCGAGCTTGCCCCACACGTCCAGCATCGCGTCGGCGGCGGCCTTTCCGGACGGGGTACCCCCGGAGGTCGGCACCAGGCCCGCGAACAGGCCGGTGCCGGCGTCCAGCGCCTCGCCGAGCGGGTCCAGGTCGGTGCCGAGCAGCGACAGGTCCAGGGCCACCGCTGCCGCGCCGCACTCTCGCAGCAGAGCGATCGGGGCAGCCGGGGCGCAGCAGTGCACCAGCACCGGTACCCCCGCAGCGTCGATCACCTGGCGCAGCGCGGACCTGGCCGTCTCGACGCCCACCGAACGCAGCGTGTAGAGCCCTGACTCGGTGGGTACCCGACCGGCCAGCACCGCCGGCAGGCTCGGCTCGTCGAGCTGCAGCAGCACCCGCGCGCCTGGCACCCGCCGACCGACCTCCGCGACGTGCGCGGCCAGCCCCTCGGCGAGCGAGGCGGCCAGCTCCCGGGCGGCGCCGTGGTCGGCGAGCAGCGCCCCGCCGGTGTGCCGTTCCAGCCCGGCCGCGAGCGTCCACGGCCCGGCCGCCTGCACCTTGAGCGGCCCGGCGTACCCGTCGGCAAGCTCGGTCAACGCGTCCAGGTCGCGGGCCCACAGGTCGGCGGTGCGCCGGGCGTCGATGCCGGGCCGCGGCGCCATCCGCCAACGCCCGACGTACAGGTCGACCGGCAGCCCGACGAGCAGGCCGGCGGTCCGCCCGATCAGCCCCGCGCCCGGCCCCCGATCCGGCAACTCCGGCAGGTACGGCAGATCAGGCAGCTCGCCGAGGACAAGGCGCAGCGCCTCTTCGATATCCGTGCCCGGCAGCGAACCGACGCCGGTGGCAGCGCCGACCGGCCAGGGCCACCCGTCAGTGGGTTGCGTGCTCATCGCGTCTCCCCGCTCGTGAAGCGCCGGCCTTGCCAACCCGGCGCTCGCGCCGGCAGTCGCTCATGCTGCCAGCGATGCGGTGCTGTCCGCGCCGGTGACAGTGGCCGAGCCGAGCACGATGTCGCCGGCCGGATCGGGCTGGTAGACCACGATCGCCTGACCGGCCGCGACGCCCCGGGCCGGCCGGTGCAGGCGGGCGGTCAGCGTGTCGCCGTCGACGGTGACGTCGGCCGGCAGCACATCGCCGTGCGCCCGCAACTGGACCTGCCCGGTCACCACCGACTCCGCCGCGGTCCACACCGGACGTTCGCCGCGCACGGTGCTCACGTCGAGGGCTTCGGCGGGCCCCACGGTCACCGTGTTGTTCACCGGAGTGATCGACAGCACGTAGCGCGGCCGGCCGTCGGGGGCGGGTACCCGCAGGTTCAGGCCCTTGCGCTGGCCCACGGTGTACGCGTACGCGCCGTCGTGCCGGCCGAGGATGGCGCCGGTGGCCGCGTCGACGATGTCGCCGGGCGCTTCGCCGAGGCGTTCGTGCAGCCAGCCCTTGGTGTCGCCGTCGGCGATGAAGCAGATGTCGTGCGAGTCGGGCTTGTCGGCAACCGCCAGCCCGCGCTGAGCTGCCTCGGCGCGCACCTGCGCCTTGGTCGAGTCACCGAGCGGGAAGATCGAGTGCCGCAGCTGCTGCGGGGTGAGCACGGCCAGCACGTAGGACTGGTCCTTGGCGAGGTCCACGCTGCGCCGCAGCCGGCCGGCCGGGTCCAGCCGGGCGTGGTGGCCGGTCACCACCGCGTCGAAACCCAGGGCCAGCGCCCGGTCCAGCACCGCCGTGAACTTGATCTTTTCGTTGCAGCGCAGGCAGGGATTGGGGGTACGCCCGGCGGCGTACTCGGCCACGAAATCGTCCACCACACTCTCGTGGAACTCGGCCGCGAGATCCCAGACGTAGAACGGGATGCCGATGACGTCGGCGGCCCGCCGCGCATCCCGGGAGTCCTCCAGCGTGCAGCAGCCCCGCGCGCCGGACCGGTAGGTCTGCGGATTGCGGGCCAGCGCCAGGTGCACGCCCGTCACGTCATGCCCGGCCGCCGCCGCCCGGGCAGCGGCCACGGCAGAGTCCACTCCGCCGGACATCGCTGCCAGTACCCGCATGCCATCCAGCCTACCGGCCCGCCTCCGCGGCGCTGCCGCCGCGCGAGCGGGTACCACGTGATCTTGGGGTTGTCGGGGTCAAGGGTCGCCGAATGACCCCGACAACCCCGAGATCACGCCTGTGGACTACCGCGGCGCGTGGGTCAGCGGGTGGATTTGAGGAGGCCGGCGCGCATGGCGCGGTCCACCGCGCCGGGGAGAGCGGCGATCAGGGCGTCCACGTCCTCGCGGGTGGAGGTGTGACCGAGGGTGATCCGCAGCGAGGAGCGGGCCAGATTGTCGTCGGCGCCCATCGCCAGCAGCACGTGCGAGGGCTGGGCCACGCCCGCCGAGCAGGCCGAGCCGGTGGAGACGGCGACCCCGGCCGCGTCCAGCAGGAGCAGCAGGGCATCGCCCTCGCAGCCGGGGAAGGCGAAGTGCGCGTTGCCCGGCAGCCGGCGCTCGGGATCGCCGTTGAGCAGCGCCCCGGGTACCGCCGCGCGGATCCGCTCGACGAGTTCGTCGCGCAGCGCCCCGACCCGGGCCGCGTACGCCTGCTGGTCCTTGACCGTGACCTCCACGGCGGTGGCGAAGGACACGATGCCGGGCACGTCCAGGGTGCCGGAGCGCACGTCGCGCTCCTGGCCGCCACCGTGCAGCAGCGGCGTGCAGGCCACGTCCCGGCCGAGCAGCAGCGCCCCGACACCGACCGGGCCGCCGAGCTTGTGCCCGGTGACCGTGAGCGCGGCCGCGCCACTGGCCGCGAAGTCCACCGGCACCTGGCCGACCGCCTGGATCGCGTCGGTGTGGAACGGGATACCGTGCGCGCCGGCCAACTCGGCCAGCTCGCTGACCGGCTGGACGGTACCCACCTCGTTGTTGGCCCACATCGCGGTGACCAGCGCCACCTCGTCGGCGTGCTCGGCCAGCGCCTGCGCGAGCGCGTCCACCCGGATCCGGCCGAGGCCGTCCACCGGCAGCCACTCGACGGTTGCCCCCTCGTGGCTGCCCAGCCAGTGCACCGAGTCGAGGACGGCATGGTGCTCCACTGCGCTGGCGAGTACCCGGACCCGCCCGGCGTCGGCCGAGCGACGTGCCCAGAAGATCCCCTTGACGGCCAGGTTGTCGGCTTCGGTACCGCCGCTCGTGAAGATCACCTCGGACGGCCGGGCGCCGAGCGCGGCGGCGATCCGCTCCCGGCTCTCCTCCACCGCCCGACGCGCCGCCCGCCCGGTGGCGTGCAGCGAAGACGCATTGCCCACCACACCGGCGGCGGCCAGGTAGGCGTCGAGCGCCTCGGGCAGCATCGGGGTGGTGGCGGCATGATCGAGGTAGGACATCGGCTCCCAGCCTAGCCATCTCCGCCCGTTCTGCCGCACGTCGGCTCACCCCTTCCACGGTGAGGCCCCCGGCCACCGGCACCACCTGCCCCGGCGGCGCACGACGACCGCAGCGCCCGGCGTGCGGCTGGCCTAGGGTCGGGAAGATGCAGGCACTGGAGTTGGCCGACTGGCGGGAACGGGTGGCCCGGCTGTACCTGTCGGATCTCGACCTCACCGGCTTCCGGACAGCCCGCGACGAACTCTTCGCCACCCACCCGCAGTCGGCCGTGGACCCGGCCACCTTCACCGGCCTGCGCTACTTTCCCGGCACGGCCGAGTTCACCGCCGAGGTTGCCCTGCTCCCCGCCGACGGCAACCTGGAGATCGACACCGGTGGACCGGACGGCGTGCTCCGGTACGAGCGGGTCGGCATCGCCCGGACTCCGTGGGGACCGCTGACCCTGTTCTGGTTGGCGGCCTACGGCGGCGGCCTGTTCCTGCCGTTCCGCGACGCCACCTGCGGCAAGCCGGACGGCGCGTACGGCGCCGGCCGCTACCTCACCGACACGGTCAAGGGCACCTTCGGCCGCGGCGTCACGCTGCTCCCCGGCGACCGGCTACGCCTGGACTTCAACTACGCCTACAACCCCTCCTGCGCCTACGACGACCGCTGGGCCTGCCCCCTGGCCCCGCCGGAGAATCGCCTCGCCGTCGGGATCCCAGCCGGCGAACTCACCTACCGCTGAGGCGGTGTGCCCCACGTGGTGAGGTGTCACGCTCCGGACCGTACAGACGCCGACAGAGGCAATCGGCAGCCGTGGATGGCGACCTATCTTCGTGGAATGAGTACGGAGTGGACTGTCGCCGCAGTGGCGGATCAGGTCAGCTTGAACGCCCAGAACCAGGGCACGATGACCTTCAATGTGACGAACCCCGGGCCCGGGGCCGACACGGTGACCTTTGACGTCCAGCCGGGTTCAGGCTCGCAACGATCGTGGTACTCCGTGGAGAAGCCGCAGCGGACAGTCAACCCTCGGCAGGCGGTCGGGTTCACCGTTACCGTGAAAGCTCCGCGTGGTACGCCGGCCCAGCGCTACGACTTCACCGGATTGGCGTACTCCTCGGACACGTCACCGGAGGAGAGCTCGCGTACCAGTGGGCGGGTCTTCTATGAGGTCGTCGCGGGCCGGAAGTCAGCCAACAAGCTGTTACCGATTCTCCTCGCCGCCGTCGTGATCGTTCTTGTTGTCGCCGCCGTGGTGACGTTCCTGGCCTGGCCGTCCGGCAGCAAAGCGCCCGCAGCCGGTGCGACGCCGAGCGCAAAGCTGACTGTTGAACCACAGCCAAGTGCAAAGCCGACCACTGCGCCGCAAAAAAGCTTGCCGCCGACCATTCCCGACCTCCGCGGTACCTACCACGGCGAGATGGTCACGCTCGTCAAGGACAACAAGAAGGTCTACGACTCAAGCGAGGTGACCATCGTCCTGACCCAGGACAAGGAGCAGCTCACCGGTGTGCTGAGGGTAGTGGGCTACCCCGCCAACTATGTCGGTAGCGGCACGGCAACGGCAGCCGGCCACGTGACGCTCAACTTCGACATCCTCGGACCGTTCACGCTCGTGGGTGCGCCCACCAGCCCGGGGCGACTGACCGGAACCTTCACCTTCTCCGACGGCGAGTACGCCAAGGGCAGCGGCTCCGGTACCTGGGATGTCTGCACCTGCGTCAGTTGACAGCAGCGGATCCGGTACCTGGCGCTGCGGGGCGTCCACCGACATTCGGCGGACGCCCCGGAGCGTTGTGGTGCAACGGAACTACTTGCGCTTGCGGATCTCCTCGGCGGCCTGCGGGACGACCTTGAAGAGGTCGCCGACGACGCCGAAGTCGGCCAGTTCGAAGATCGGCGCCTCGGCGTCCTTGTTCACCGCGACGATGGTCTTCGAGGTCTGCATGCCGGCCCGGTGCTGGATCGCCCCGGAGATGCCCAGCGCCACGTAGAGCTGCGGGGAGACCGTCTTGCCGGTCTGCCCGACCTGGAACTGGTGCGGGTAGAAGCCGGAGTCGACGGCCGCCCGGGACGCGCCCACCGCGCCGCCGAGCAGATCGGCCAACTCCTCGACCAGCTTGAAGTTGTCGGCGCTGGCCACGCCACGGCCACCGGAGACGACGATGGACGCCTCGGTCAGCTCGGGGCGGGAGCCCTTCTGCTCCACCTTGCGCTCGACCACCTGGGCGAGCTTGGTCGTGTCGGCAACGGCCGTCTCGACCGGGGTGAGCGTGCCGGCCGCCGGGGCGGTGGCCGGGGTGAGCGAGTTGGGCCGCAGGGTCACCAGCGGGAAACCCTTGGTGACGCGGGACTTCACGATGGTCGAACCGGCGAACACCACCTGGGTGGCGGTACCGTCCGGGTCCAGGGCGGACACGTCGGTGAGTACCCCGTTGTCCAGCTTCACGGCGAGCCGGCCGGCGATCTCCTTGCCCTCCTGGGAGGAGGCGAGCAGCACGGCAGCCGGCGACTTGGCCGTGATCAGGTCGGCCAGCACGGCGGCCTTGGGGGCCACCAGGTAGCCGGCCACGTCGTCGGACTCGGCGACGTAGACGGTTTCCGCGCCGTACTCGGCGAGCTTGTCCTTGACCGCCTCGGCGGTGCCCGGTGCGCCGAGCACCACGGCGGAGACCTCGCCCAGGGTACGAGCCAGGGTGAGCAGTTCCAGCGTCACCTTCTTGACGACGCCGCCGGCCGACTCCACGACCACGAGAACTTCAGCCATGACGTCTCCTGGCCGTCACACGAACTTCTCGGAGCTGAGGAACTCGACCAGCGCGGTACCGCCGGTGCCCTCATCGGTGACCTTGACCCCGGACTGGCGGGCCGGCCGCTTGCCGGCGTCGAGCGCCTCGCTGGTGGCGCCGGCGAAGCCGACCTCACCCGGCTCGATGCCCAGGTCCGCCAGGGACAGCGTGTCCACCGGCTTCTTCTTGGCGGCCATGATGCCCTTGAAGGACGGGTACCGCGGCTCGTTGATGGTGTCCCACACCGAGACGATGGCCGGGGTCGCGGCGGTGACCACCTCGTACCCCTCCTCGGTCTGCCGTTCGATGGTCAGGCTCGCGCCGTCCACGGTGAGCTTGCGGGCGCCGGTCAGCGCGGCGATGCCGAGTCGTTCGGCGAGCATGTGCGGCAGCAGCTGGCCGCGGGCGTCGGTGGACTCCGCGCCGGCGATCACCAGGTCGGGGTTGAGCCGGCCGAGCACGGCCGCGATCACCTTGGAGGTACCCACCGCGCAGGAGCCGTGCAGGGCGTCGTCAAGGACGTGTACGGCCTTGTCCGGCCCCATCGACAGCGCCTTGCGGATCGACTCGGCGGCGTGCGCCGGGCCGACGGTCAACACGGTGACCTCGCCACCGTGGGCCTCCTGGAGCTTGAGGGCCTCCTCGATGGCGTACTCGTCCATCTCGTTGATCACATTGCTCGCCGACCCGCGGTCGACGGTCCTGTCGTCACTGCGCAGGTTGCGATCTGAGCCGGAGTCCGGCACCTGCTTGACGAGAACGACGATATTCATCGCGTTTCGACGACCTCCTCGGAAACGGGGCGGGGCGGGACGGTTCCCTGCAACGCACAGTAGGCGGAGCCTCGCGGGTACCGCCGCACGGGTCAACGTGGTCGGGGTGTGCGGTTGCCCACCAGGAATGTTACCCACAAGTAGGTTAGGGCTTCGCCGCTACGTACCGTGAAAGACATCACCGCCGACCGCCCGGCGCACCCGCCGACCGGCCGGATAATCGCTGGTGTGATGGCAGCCGTGCGCCGCTGGTTCGACCCGCGTGAGGTCCGCGAGGTCGGCACCACCCCGGACTACCGATTCTCGCTCGCCAACGAGCGCACCTTCCTCGCCTGGATCCGCACCGGCCTGGCGCTGATCGGCGGTGGCCTCGCGGTGGCCGGCTTCCTGCCCCGGCTGCACCTGCCACACCTGCGCGAACTGCTCGCCGCCGCGCTGATGCTGCTGGGCGCGACCGTCGCCATCCGCGCCGTGGACCACTGGACCCGGACGGAGCTGGCGATGCGCCGACGCCAGCCGCTGCCGCCGTCCCGGTTCCCGGCGATCCTGGCGATCACGGTCGCCGTCGGCGCGATCCTGCTGATCGTCGGCGCCATCCTCCCCGGCATCGGATGACCCCCACCCCTGACCCCGAACCGCAACCCGAGCCCGGCGGACCGTGGCCGGCGGACTCGGTGCCGCCGGCCGTGGTGATGAGCGTGACCGGGCCGGACGGAGCCAGTCCGCAGCGCACCCGGCTGGCCTGGCGACGCACCACCCTCAGCCACACCGTCTGCGCGCTGCTGCTGCTCCGGCTCGCCACCAACCAGCCACGGGCCTGGCTGGCCGGCACCGCGGGAGCGCTCACCGCACTCGGCTGGCTCGCCGCGATGGCGCTCAGCCAGCGCCGGATCGTATCGATGGCGGAACGGGTACCCGCCCTGGCCGGTCGGACCATGCCGATCTACGCAATGCTCCTGGCCGGTTACGCCCTACTCGGTGTCGCTCTCGTCGCGCTAGATTGACGGCATGGGCCGCCTGCTCGTCCTGTTCGCTGTCATCGACATCGCCGTCCTGGTGGTCGCGCTGATCGACTGCCTGTCGGTGCCCGCTGAACAGATCCGGGCACTGCCCCGGGTGGTGTGGGCGCTGATCATCGTGTTCTTCACCCCGATCGGCGGCATCCTCTGGTTCGTCGCCGGCCGACCGGTGGCCGAGCCGGATACGCCCGGCGGCGGCACACCGACCGTCCCGTCCGGCGGGCGCGGCAGCACCGCCCGCGCCCCCGACGACGACCCGGAGTTCCTCCGCACGCTCGGCGCGAGCGCCGAGTTCACCCGGGAGGACGCCGACCTGATGCAGCAGTGGGAGGCCGACCTGCGCCGCCGCGAGCGCGACCTGCGCCGCGACCGCGACAAGCGCCGCGCCGACCCGGCCGCCCAGGAGGAGCCCGACTCCCCGACCGACTAGCCCGCCGACCCCGGGTCCCGCGGCGGCTACGCGAGGTTGGCGGAGCGGGGGTACGCGTCGGTGGGGTCGGTGAGGACGTTGACGAGGTACGGGACGCCCGAGTCGAAGGCGCGGGCGAGCGCCGCGCCCAGGTCGCCGGGCTTCTCGACGGTTTCGCCGGCGCCGCCGAGCGACTTGACCACGTCGTCGTAGCGCAGGCCGGGCTGCAGGTCGGCGGCCACGTCGTAGCCGTACATGGCCTGCATCGGGTGCTTCTCCAGGCCCCAGATGCCGTTGTTGCCGACCACGATCACCACCGGTAGCTGCTGGCGCACCAGGGACTCCACGTCCATCAGCGAGAAGCCGGCCGCGCCGTCGCCCATCAGCACGCAGATCTGCCGGTCCGGGTAGGTGACCCGGGCCCCCATCGCGTACCCCATGCCGGTGCCCAGGCAGCCGTACGGGCCTGGGTCCAGCCAGCTGCCGGGGGTGGAGGGCTCCAGGTACTTGCCGGCGTAGGAGACGAAGTCACCGCCGTCGCCGATGGTCACCGCGTCGGCGTCGAGCACCTTGCGCAGCTCGCCGTAGACCCGGGCCGGCTTGATCGGGTCGGTGTCGGCGAGCATCGCCTCGGCGTCGCGCTGCTTCGCCTTGTCCTCGGCCACCCGTAGCGACGCCACCCAGTCGGTGTGGTCCTCGCGCTGCCCGGTGTACCCGGCCAGGGCGCTCAGGATCAGCCGCAGGTCACCGGCGGGCGACACGGCGGGGGTGACGTGCTGCGCGCGCTGCGACGGCGCGTCCACGATGTGCACGACCTGGGCGTCGCCGAAGTCGCCGAAGGAGAGCCGGAAGTCCAGCGGGGTACCGACGACGACCACCACGTCGGCTCCGCCGAGTCCGGCGCGCCGGGCCTTGGCGAAGGCGAGCGGGTGGCCGGCGGGCAGCGCGCCGCGCCCCATGCCGTTGGTGAACACCGGCACGGTGAGCGCCTCGGCGGCCTCGCGCAGCGCGGCGACCGCGTCGCCGGCGTACACGTCGGAGCCCGCGATGATCACCGGGCGGACGGCGGCGGCGATCAGCGCGGCGGCCCGGGACACCTCCTCGGGATCGGGTTCGAGGACCGGCACCTCGGCCGGCGCCCAGGACGTCTCGCCGGTGCCGAACACCACCTCCAGCGGGAAGTCCAGGAACGCCGGGCCCCGGTGGGCGGTGAGCGCGGCGGTGACGGCGGCGTTCACCGCTGCCGGGATGGCGTCGGTTTCGAAGACGGTCTCGGCGTACTTGGTGACCGGCCGGACCAGCGGCAGGTGATCCATCTCCTGCAGGCTGCCGGAGCCCCAGCGGAATGCCGGTGCCCGCCCGCCCAGCACGACGACCGGGGCGGCGTTGAAGTACGCGCTGGTCATGCCGCTGATGCCGTTGGTCACGCCGGGGCCGGCGGTGAGTACGGCGAGCCCCGGCCGGCGGGTCAGCTTGGCCACCGCCTCGGCGGCGAACACCGCGGACTGCTCGTGGCGCACGTCGTAGAGCGGCAGGCCGGCGGAGTGCGCCGCGTCGTAGAGCGGGAAGACGTGCCCGCCGGAGAGGGTGAACATCTCCCGCACCCCGTACCCGCGCAGCGCCGCCAGCGCCAGTTCGCCACCGTGCCCGCTGATCGTCTCGCTCATGACCGCTTCCCCTCTCCACCAGCTACCCATCGGTAGCCAAGCCGCCGACAGAATACGTGAGTGATCTTCGCTTCCCAAGAATTCGCCGCCGGGAGGGGGTCAGCGGCCGGTGAAGGTGGGCTTGCGCTTCTCGACGAAGGCGGTCATGCCCTCGACCTTGTCCTGGGTGGCGAACAGGCCGGCGAAGAGTTGACTCTCCCAGGCCAGGCCGGCCGCCAGGTCCATGGACAGGCCGCCGTCGATGGCCTGCTTCGCCGCCCGGATCGCCACCGCCGGCCCGCCCACATACCGGCGCACCAGGGCCACGGCGGCGGCGTAGACGTCCCCACCGGCCGGTACCACCTGGTCGACCAGGCCGATCGCGTGCGCCTCGGTGGCGTCCACCAGCCGACCCGAGAAGATCAGGTCCTTGGCCCGCGCCGGGCCGACCAGCCGGGCCAGCCGCTGGGTACCCCCGGCGCCCGGGATGATGCCCAGGTTGATCTCCGGCTGGCCGAGCTTGGCGTCCACGCCGGCCACCCGCCAGTCACAGGCCAGCGCCAACTCACAGCCGCCGCCCAGGGCGTACCCGGTGATCGCGGCGACCACCGGCTTGCCGATCCGCGCCACGGCGTCGAAGGCCGAGGAGAGCGCGCCGGCCCGCGCCGACATCTCCACATAGGACATGTCGGCCATCTCCTTGATGTCGGCGCCGGCCGCGAAGACCTTCTCGCCGCCGTACACCACCACCGCGGCGACTTCCGGGTCAGCGGTCAGCCGGGCGGCGGCGTGCCGCAGGCCCTCCTGCACCTCGATGTTGAGCGCGTTCATCGGCGGGCGGTTCAGCCGCAGCGTCCCGATGCCGTCGGCGACCTCGATGTCTACCAGCATGCCGATCAGGGTATGTCACGGATCTCGTGGCCGAGCGGGGTGAGCGAGACCGGCACCAGCTTGATGTTCGCGATCCCGAAGGGAATACCGATGATCGTGACGAACTGGGCGAGTGCGGTGAAGATGTGCGCGAGCGCCAGCCACCAGCCGGCCACGATGATCCAGATCACGTTGCCGAGCGTCGAGGCGACCCCGGCGGTGGGCTTGCGGACCAGTTCCCGACCGAACGGCCAGAGCGTGTAGTTGGCGATCCGGAACGACGCGACGCCGAACGGGATCGTCACGATGAGCAGGAAACAGATCAGTCCGGCGATGGCGTACCCGAGGGCGATCGCCCAGCCGAAGAAGATCAGCCAGAGGACGTTCAGCAGCAGTCGCATAACCCGAGCATGACTCGGGCCCGCCAACCCGGCGTCAGGGATGCCCCGGATATGTCTGCCCGTAAAGCTCGTCGATGGCTGCCCGCTGCGGCAACGCCACCGACGCGCCCAGCTTGCGGGCGGCACAGGCGCCGGCCGCCGACGCCCAGCGCACCGCGTCCGGCAGCGCCCGCCCCTCGCCCCAGGCCACCGCGAGCGCCCCGCAGAAGGCGTCGCCGGCTCCGGTGGTGTCCACCGCGCCGATCACCGGCGCGGGCACGAACAGCGGCGCGGTGTCGCGCTCGCCGAGCCACGCGCCGTGCGCGCCGCGGGTCACCACTGCCCGGGGCACCCGCTCGAGCAGCCGGGCCAGCAGGTCGGCCGGCTCACCGGGTGCGCCGACCATGGCCTCCGCCTCCAGCTCGTTGGCCACCAACAGATCCAGCAGCGGGTAGATCTCGTCGGGCAGGTTCCGGGCCGGCGCGGCGTTGAGAATCACCCGGGGGGTACCCGCTTCGCGTGCCGCGGCGGCTGCCTGCACCGCCGTCGTACGGGGCGTCTCCAACTGACACAGCACCACGTCAGCGGACGCGATCGCGGCCACCTCCGCACCGGTCAGGTTGCGGAACTGCGCGTTCGCGCCGGGTACCACCACGATGTGGTTCTCGCCTGCGTCGTTGACCGCGATCAGCGCCACCCCGGACGCGCCGTAGACCACCCGCAGGTGCGAGACGTCCACGCCGCTGGAGTTCAGCCGGGCCTTGAGGGTGACCCCGAAGGCGTCCGAGCCGATCGCGCCGAGCATGGTCGCGTGGCCGCCGGCCCGGGAGGCGGCGACCGCCTGGTTGGCGCCCTTGCCTCCGGGCAACTGCCGGAAGTCGCGGCCCAGCGCGGTCTCCCCGGGTCGGGGCAGGTGCGGTGCGGTGGCGACCAGGTCCATGTTGACGCTGCCCACCACGACGATCTTCGGCACGGTCACCGGCACAGCGTAGGCGGCCGGTGCGCCTCGCGGGTCAGGCGGCGCGGGCGGTGAACCGACCGTCCTGGTACGCCACCTGCAGCGGCAGGCCGAACGCCTTGGACAGGTGCTCGCCGGTGATCGTCTCGGCCATCGGGCCGGCCGCCACCACGCTGCCCTCGCGCAGCAGCAGGCCGTGCGTGAAGCCGGTGGGGATCTCCTCGACGTGGTGGGTGACCAGCACCATCGCCGGCGCGCCCGGGTCGGTGGCCAACTCGGAGAGCCGGCGCACCAGGTCCTCCCGGCCACCCAGGTCCAGCCCGGCCGCCGGCTCGTCGAGCAGCAGCAGCTCCGGGTCGGTCATCAGGGCGCGGGCGATCTGTACCCGCTTGCGCTCACCCTCGGACAGCGTGCCGTACAGCCGCTCCGCGAAGCCGAGCACGCCGAGCTGGTCGAGCAGGGTACGGGCGCGCTGCTCGTCCTGGGCCTCGTAGCTCTCCCGGTACCGGCCGACAACCGACCAGGCGGCGGTCAGCACCACGTCGAGTACCCGCTCGTCCGGCGGGATCCGGTCGTGTACCGCCACCGAGGCCATCCCGATCCGGGTACGCAGCTCGAACACGTCGACCCGGCCGATCTTCTCGCCGAGTACGTGCACGCTGCCCCGGCTCGGGTGCAGGCGCGCGGAGACCAGGTTCAGCAGGGTGGTCTTGCCGGCGCCGTTGGGTCCCAGGACGACCCAGCGCTCGTCGGCGTGGACCCGCCAGTCGACCTTGTCGATCAGGTTCCGGCCGCCCCGGGTGACCACGGCGGCGGCAACGTCAACAACGACCTCGGCAGCTTCAGACACGGCGCTATCCAACCACGTTGGCATTGTTACCCCGAGCAAACCTCCCCCATGGTGTTTGCCACACCTACTAAGGTGCCCGCATGACTGAGCGCCTGCGCGAGGTCCGGCCGACAACCTCAGGCCGGCGCCTCGCGAGCCCCGCGAGCGAGACGGCGGCATGACCGCCGTCCTGGAGATCCACGGACTCCGAAAAACGTACAAAAAGCTGATCGGGGCGCCCCGCCAGGCGCTCGACGGCTTCGACATGGTCGTCGAGCAGGGGCAGATCCACGGCTTCCTGGGCCCCAACGGCTCGGGCAAGACGACCACGCTGCGTACCCTGCTCGGCCTGATCCGGCCCAACGGCGGCGAACTGCGGCTGCTCGGCCAGCCGGTACCGGACGCGCTACCCAGCGTGCTGCCCCGGGTCGGGGCGATCGTGGAGAGCCCGCAGTTCTTCCTGAACTTCTCCGGCCGGCGCACGCTGTCGCTGCTGGCCCGCTCCGCCGGCCTGCCGCAGACCCGGGTCGACGCGGTACTGGAGACGGTGGGCCTGCGCGACCGGGCCAAGGAGCGGGTGAAGACCTACTCGCTGGGCATGAAACAGCGCCTCGCGGTGGCCTCGGCGCTGCTCAAATCGCCGGAGCTGCTGATCCTCGACGAGCCGGCGAACGGGCTGGACCCGGGCGGTATCCGGGAGATGCGCGACCTGATGCGTGACCTGGTGGCGTCGGGCTGCACGGTCATCCTGTCCAGCCACATCCTCGGCGAGATCCAGTTGATCTGCGACGAGGTGACCATCATCTCGCGTGGCCGGCGGGTCGCCTTCGGCCCGGTGGCCGACGTGCTGGCAGCTCAGGACCGGGGCGAGTTCCGGGTCCGGCTGGCCGACCTGGCGGCCGGCGCGCAGGCGCTGTCCGCGATCGGCGCGCAGGTCCGCACCGAGCCCGACCACCTGCTGGTGGCCGGCATCGCGGATGCCGCGCAGATCTCCGAGGCGCTGGGCAGCAAGTCTCTGTGGTTGACCGAGCTGACTCCGGTCAGCCCCGACCTGGAGACGGTCTTCCTCCAGCTCACCGGCACCGAGCCGGCCCCCGGCCAGCACCGCCAGGTGGACCAGTCGGTGATGGTGGGCGGGCCGCCGGTGGAAATGGGTGTGCCGGCGCACGCTGGCCAGGGTGCTACCGGAACCGGAGTCTCCGCATGAACCTGATCAATGCCGAGCTGCGGCGACTGTTCGCCCGCCGGTTCACGAAGATCATGATGGTGCTGATCCTGGTGGTGATGGCCGCGATCGCCTTCGGGGTGGCCGCCTCCTCGCACAGCCGCGACGCGGCCACGCACGCCAGGGCGGTAGCCCAGGCCGACCGGATGAACGCGGACAACCAGCAGATCATCGCGCGCTGCGAGGCCGAGCACGCCAAGCAGGAGGCGAGCGCCGACCCGAACCAGACCGACCCCGGCAAGTTCGGGCCCGGCCAGGAATTCCCGCCCGGCGTTCCGTGTGAGGACGTTGTCTGGCACGCCACGCCGGACAACTTCGAGCCCGACCAGATGAGCTTCCGGGAGGCCGCCCCGCAGCTGATCATGCTGCTCGGCGGCCTTTTCGCGCTGCTGGGCTTCGCGATCGGGGCGTCCTTCGTGGGCGCCGAGTGGAACTCCGGCGGGATGATGAACCTGCTGCTGTGGCGCCCCCGGCGGGCGCCGGTGCTGCTCGGCAAGCTGACCGCGCTGCTGATCGGGGTCACCGGCATCGCCGTCACCTACGCGGCGGTGTGGCTCGGCACACTGTGGACGGTGGCCTCGCTGCGCGGTACCACCGAGAAGGTCACGCCGGGGGTGTGGCGCTCGATCGGGCTGGACAACGCCCGCGCCATCGCACTCGGCCTGTTCGCCGCGTGCATCGGCTTCGCTGTCGCCTCGCTCGGCCGGCACACCGCCACCGCGCTCGGCGTGGCCGTGGGCTACCTGGTCATTTTCGAGATCGGTCTACGGATCGTGCTGGAGGTCGCCCGGGTCCAGCGGCCGGAGCGGTTCATTCTGTCCAACTACGTGGGCGCCTGGCTGAACAAGGCGCTGTGGTTCTACGACTGGCACAGCTGCGACCGCTCGCCCGACGGCTGCGAGCCACTGCACTGGGCGATCCACCTCAACCAGGGCCTGATCGCGCTCGGCGCGCTGGTGCTGGTGACCGTGGTGTCCGCCGTCTGGGCGATTCGCCGGCGCGACATCACCTGAGCCACGGGTATCCGCGGGGTCGCCGGACGACCCCGCGGATGCCACCCAGCCGGCTGGGCCGGCGGGCCACGGCTATTGAGCGCCGCTCAGGTGAGCCGACCACTCTTGAGTCGGCGCTCAGGTGAGCCGGCCCCTGTTGAGCCGCCGGTCAGGTGAGCCAACCGCTGTTGAGCCGCCGGTCAGGTGAGCATCGAGCCGAAGACCTCGTCGCGGGCCGCCTCCAGGGCGGTGGTCAGGGCACCGTGCAGGACCGGGTTGGCCGGCACGGTGGACGCGACCACCCTCGGGGCCACCGGGGCGATCGCCGCCACCTCACGCTGGACCCGCTCGGCCAGCGTGTCCCCACCGGCCCGGCCGACCTCACCGGCGAGGACCACCAGCGCCGGGTCGAGTACCACGCACGCGGAGGAGAGGCCGAGCGCCAACCGCCGGGCCAGTTCGTCCAGGGCCTTGTCGGCGCGTGCGGTGCCCGCCGCGGCAGCCGCTGCCACCGCCTCCTCCGGAGTCGGGCCGGCGAAGCCCTGCGCGGCCATCACGGCGCGCAACGCCTCACCACCGGCGAGCTCCATGAAGCCGCCCCGGGCCCGCTGGTCGATGTCGTGCGGCACCGCCGCCCCGGCCACCGGCAGGTAGCCGATCTCGCCGGCCGCGCCGCTGAACCCCCGGTGCAGCCGGCCGCCCAGGGTGACCGCCATGCCGACGCCCCGGCCGAGCCAGATCAGCACGAAGTCGTCCACGCCGACGGCCGCGCCGGCGCTGCGTTCGGCCACCGCCGCCAGGTTCACGTCGTTTTCGAGGGTCACCGGGCGGTCCAGGTCGGCACGTAACTTTCCGAGCAGGCCGCGCTGCCAGCCGGGCAGGTCGAAGGCGAAGGCGAGGTCGCCGGTGCGCGGGTCGACCAGGCCGGGGGTACCCAGGACCACCCGGCGCACGTCACGCAGGGTGGCGCCGGCCGATTCGGTGGCCCGCACGACGGCCTGGTGCACCACGCCCACCGGGTTGTCGGTGTCGACGGTGGTGTCGGTGATCTGACCAACCACGGCGCCGGTGATGTCGGCGCAGGCGGCGATGACGTGACCTGGGCCGACTTCGACGCCGACGACGTAGGCGCTGGCCGGGACGACGGCGTAGAGCTGGGCGTTGGGACCGCGCCCGCCGACCCGCTCGCCGACCCGGGCGACCAGTCCACGCTCCTCCAGCCGCTCCACCATCTGCGACGCGGTGACCTTGGACAGGCCGGTCAGCTCGCCGAGCCGGGCGCGGGTCAGCGGCCCCTGCGCCAACAGGAGTTCCAGGGCCGCCCGGTCGTTGATCGCCCGGAGCAGCCTGGGCGTACCCGGAACATGGCTGGCGCTCACCCCGAAGCCTCCCGTATCATTTAGGAAAGTTTCCTAATTCGTTCCATCCGATCCGTTCGCCACGGGGGCTAACGGATCGAGACGACAGTAGCGTGACAGCGCGGTATCAAGGGGGCACCAGTGGCAACGGCTCAGCAGCTTCGTCGGCTCGTCCTGCGCACCCTGCTCCCGGCCTTTCCGGGGCACACCGCGCCAGAGTGGGCGCTGCGACTGACCGCTGAGGGCATCGGCGGGTGGGTGATCTTCGGGTACAACATCGCCTCCGCCGAGCAGCTCGCCACCCTGACCGCCCAGGTCCGCGCCGCCGGACCGGACGTGCTGCTGAGCATCGACGAGGAGGGCGGCGACGTCACCCGGCTCGCACACGCGGTGGGCAGCCCGTACCCGGGCAACGCCGCCCTCGGCGCGGTCAACGACACGGCCGTCACCGAGCAGATCTACCGCTGCATCGGGCTGGAGCTCGCCGCCGCCGGGATCAACCTCAACCTCGCGCCCACCCTGGACGTCAACGTCGAGGACGACAACCCGGTCATCGGTACCCGCTCCTTCGGCGCCGACCCCGCCCTGGTCAGCGCGCATGCGGCAGCCGCGGTCAGCGGCCTGCAGTCGGTCGGGGTGGCCGCCTGCGCCAAGCACTTCCCCGGCCACGGGGCCACCGCCACCGACTCGCACCTGGAACTGCCCACCGTCGACGTCCCGATCGAGGTGCTCTGGGAGCGGGAGCTGCCGCCGTTCGCCGCCGCCATCAAAGCCGGCATCAAATCGATCATGACGGCCCACATCCGGGTACCCGCGCTCACCGGCGACGCGCCGGCCACCTTCAGCTCCGCCGTCCTCGTCGACCTGCTCCGTGACCAGCTCGGCTTCACCGGCTGCGTGGTCACCGACGCGCTGGAGATGCGCGGCGCCGCCGCCCTCACCGGCGGGGTGCCCGGAGCCGCCGTCGCCGCGCTCGCCGCCGGCGCCGACCTGCTCTGCCTCGGCGCGGAGATCGACGAGGCGCTGGTGGAGGCGACCATTGCCGAGATGACCGCCGCCGTACACGACGGCCGGCTGCCGCTGGCCCGGCTGGCGGACGCCGCCGCCCGGGTGGACGCGCTGGCCGCCGCCGCCCGTCCGGCCTACGGCACCGCCGCGCTCGCCGCCACCGCCCCCGGCTACGACGCCGCGCTGCGCGCGATCCGGGTCGAGGGCACCCTGCCCGACCTGACCGGCGCGGCCATCGTGCAGGTCGAGTCGGAGAGTTCGATCGCCGCCGGCCCGGTGCCGTGGGGCCTGGCCGCACACACCAGCCTGCCGGTCTCCCGGGTAGCTGCCGCCACCACGGCCGCTGCCACCGCCACGGACGCCGCCGCCACCGCTGACGCCGCTGGCGCCGCGCTCACCGACGTCATTGCCACCGCTGACGCCGCCACCACCGCCACCGCTGACGGCACCACCGACGGCACCGCTGAGGCCGCAGCCGATGCGGTGGACGTCGGCGACCGCCCGGTGATCGTGGTCGGCCGTAATCTGCACCGGCTCACCGGCGCGCCCGCGCTGATCGATGCGCTGGCCGCCCGGGGCGACGTGGTCGTGGTCGAGATGGGCTGGCCGTCGTCCTGGCGGCCGGCCGGTGTCGCCGCCTTCGTGGTCACCTACGGCGCGAGCCACGCCACCGGCGCAGCCGCCGCCCGCACCCTGGCCCTCCCGCCCCGCGGCTGACAGCGACGCCCACCCCCGACTGAGCGCGACGCCCGCCCGCGACCGGGCGCAACACCGCCGGGACGCGCGGTCTACGACGACCCGGGCGACCCCGCTTCTGGGCCGGCTCCGGCCCGGGTTGGCCGACCGGGCCGGCGGGTCAGGAGGCCGAGGCGTTGACCAGGGTACGGATGTTGCGCAGCAGGACGGAGAGGGCGGCCAGGTCGCCCGGGGAGTCGCTGAACTCGCCGATGGCGTTGCGGGACTGGGCGATCGCCGGGGCGTTCGCCTGCTCCCACTGCGCCACCCGGTCCTGCGGGTCGCCACCGTCCGGGCTGGCCGTCAGCACCTCCTGGGTGAGGGCGGCGAGCGCGGCGTACAGGTCGTAGCGCAGCGCCATCCGGGCCAGCGTCTGCCAGCGGTCGTCACGAGGGAGCGCGGAGATCCGGTTGAGTACCCCGTCCACCTGGAACCGGTCGGAGAGCACGTAGTAGACCGCCGCCACCGTCACCGGGTCCTGGCCGGCCGATTGCGCTCCGGAGACCACGTCCAGCAGGCCGAAGCCGTAGGTGTACCGGGCGGAACGCAGCGCGAGCTCCTCGGGTACCCCCAGCTCGGTGAGCCGGTCCCGTTCGGCCCGCAACGCGGCCGCCTCCTCGCCGCGCAGCAGGTCGTCGAGCCGGGGCAGCAGCGCGGTGACGCCGGGCCGCAGCCGGGCGATCTCCGCGGGCACGTCCAACGGTGGCCGGCGGTTGCTGACCAGCCAGCGCACCGCCCGGTCGAGCAGCCGGCGGACGGCCAGGTAGAGCACGGTCTGCGCGGAGGTAGGCACCCGGTTGTCCAGTGCCTGCACCTCGGCCCAGAAGTCGGCCAGCCCGAACACGTCGCGGACCACCGCGAACGCCCGGATCACGTCGGCCGCGGCCGCGCCGGTCTCCTCCACCGCCCGGTGCACGAAACTGGTGCCGCCCCGGTTGACCACCTCGTTGACGAGCTGGGTGGTGACGATCTCGCGGCGCAGCCGGTGCCCGGTCATCAGCTCGACGTAGCGTTCGCGCAGCGGGGTCGGGAAGTAGTCGACCAGTACCGGGTGCGTCCACGCCTCGTCCGGCAGGGTGGACGAGGCCAGCTCGGCCTCCAGCGCGATCTTGACGTAGGCCAGCAGCACCGCGAACTCCGGTGAGGTCAGGCCCGCGCCGTTGCCCGCCCGCGCGGACAGCTCGTCGTCGGACGGCATCGCCTCCAGCGCCCGGTCCAACCGGCCGGTCCGCTCCAGCTCGCTGATCAGCCGGCGGTGTACCGGCAGCAGCGGATGGGCCTGCGCGCGGGCATTGCCCAGCGCGGTGGCCTGCAGGTAGTTGTCCCGCAACACCAGCTCGGCGACCTCGTCGGTCATCTGCGCCAACAGCTCGTCGCGCTGAGCGGTGGTCAGGTCGGTGCCGGACAGCAGAATCTTGATGTTCACCTCGTGGTCCGAGCAGTCCACCCCGGCCGAGTTGTCGATGAAGTCGGTGCAGATGCGGCCACCGGCGATCGCGTACTCGATCCTGCCCCGCTGGGTGAGCCCCAGGTTGCCGCCCTCGCCGACCACCCGGGCGCGCAGTGCCGCGCCGTTGACCCGGATCGGGTCGTTGGCCTTGTCCCCCACGTCCAGGTGCGACTCGGTGGTGGCCTTCACGTAGGTGCCGATGCCGCCGTTCCAGAGCAGGTCCACGGGCGCGGTCAGGATCGCCTTCATCAGCTCGACCGGGGTCAACGCGGCATCCCCGGCCGGCAGGCCGAGCGCGGCGCGGGCGGCCGCGGAGAGTTCGATGGACTTGGCGGTACGCGGCCAGACGCCACCGCCCGGCGAGATGAGCGCGTCGTCGTAGTCGGCCCAGGAGGAGCGGGGCAGCTCGAACAGCCGCCGCCGCTCGGCGAAGGAGACCTTCGGGTCCGGCTCGGGGTCGACGAAGATGTGCCGGTGGTCGAAGGCGGCCACCAGTTTGGTGTGCTCCGACAGCAGCATCCCGTTGCCGAACACGTCCCCCGACATGTCCCCGACCCCGACCACGGTGAAGTCGGTGCCCTGGATGTCTTCTCCCAATTCGCGGAAGTGCCGCTTGACCGACTCCCAGGCGCCGCGGGCGGTGATGCCCATCTTCTTGTGGTCGTAGCCGGCGGAGCCGCCGCTGGCGAACGCGTCACCGAGCCAGAAGCCGTGCTCGGCGGAGATCGCGTTGGCGGTGTCGGAGAAGCTCGCGGTGCCCTTGTCGGCCGCCACCACCAGGTACGGGTCGTCGCCGTCGTGGCGCACCACCTCCGGCGGCGGGACCACCTCGCCGGCCACGTAGTTGTCGGTGACGTCCAACAGCGCCGAGATGAACAGCCGGTAGCAGGCCACGCCTTCGGCCTGGTACGCCTCCCGATCGGCGGCCGGCGGGGCCTGCTTGAGCACAAAGCCGCCCTTCGCGCCGGCCGGTACGATCACCGCGTTCTTCACCATCTGCGCCTTGACCAGCCCGAGGATCTCGGTACGGAAGTCGTCGCGCCGATCCGACCAGCGCAGCCCGCCCCGGGCCACCGCACCGAAGCGCAGGTGCACGCCCTCGAACCGGGGCGAGTACACGAAAATCTCGTGCTGCGGCCGGGGCGCCGGCAGGTCCGCGATCGACTGCGAGGCGAACTTGAACGCCACGAACGACTTGGGCCGTCCGTCCGGCCCGCGCTGGAAGAACGAGGTGCGCACCGTCGCCTGGATCAGCGTCAGGTAGGACCGCACGATCCGGTCCTGGTCCAGGCTGTCCACCTCGTCCAACGCCCGGCCGACCGCGGTGACCAGCTCCTTGGCGTGCAGCTCAAGCTCCTCGGGGGAGTCGGCGGACGGCGCGAACCGGGCCTCGAACAGGGCCACCAGCTTCGCCGCCAACTCCGGGTACGCGATCAGCGTGCTCTCCACCGACTCCTGGGTGTGCACGCTGCCGGCCTGGCGCAGGTACTTCGCGTAGCCGCGCAGGATCACCGCCTGCCGCCAGGTCAGCCCGGCCCGCACCACCAGCTCGTTGAAGCCGTCCACCTCGGCTTCGCCGCGCCACGCCGCCGAGAAGGCGTTCTGCATGTGCCCGCGGATCTCGGTGACGTCCCGGGCGCCGGCCGGCAACCGCAGCCCGAAGTCGTAGACGTGCACCCGGGCGTCGTCGCGGGTCAGCTCGTAGGGGCGTTCGTCGGTGACGGTGACGCCGAGCGAGTGCAGCACCGGCAGGACGGCGGAGAGCAGCATCGGCTCGGAGTGCCGGTAGACCTTGAAGCGCACGTCACCGGAGTCCTTGCGGCGCCGGTACACGTGCATCTCCAACTGGCCCGGCTCCTCCAGCAGCTCCAGCTTGGCCAGGTCCTTGATCGCCTCGTACGGCGTGTACTCGTCCTTGTAGCTGTCCGGGAAGGCGGTGACGTAGCGGGTGTACACCCGGCGGCACGCCTCCTCGCCGAACTTGCGCTCCAGCACCAGTTTGAAGTCGTCGTCCCAGTTGCGGGTTGCCTCGGCCAGCTTCTGCTGGATCGCGTCCACGTCGACTTCGGCCGCCGGCAGCAACGGGTCGGTACGCACGATGAAGTGGATGCGGGCCAGCGGCGACTCGGCCACCCGGGTGGTGTAGTCGAGCCCGATCCCGTGCAACTCGCGCAGCAGGATCTCCTGGATGGCCAGCCGGTTCGCGGTGGTGAACCGGTCCCGGGGCAGGAAGACCAGGCAGGAGGAGAACCGGCCGTAGGCGTCCCGGCGGACGAACAGCCGCAGTTGCCGGCGGCCGGCCAGCCGCAGCACCGCCAGTACCGTGTCGGACAGCTCGTCGGTGGTGATCTGGAACAGCTCGTCGCGCGGATAGTCCTCCAGCACGGCGAGCAGGTCGCGGCCGGAGTGGCTGCGCGGGGAGAGCCCGGAGCGGTCCAGCACGGCGTTCACCTTGCGCCGCACCACCGGCAGCTCGCGCACCGAGTGCAGGTACGCGGTGGAGGCGAGCAGCCCGAGGAAGCGCCGCTCGCCGGTGACGTTGCCGTTGGCGTCGAAGGTTTTGATGCCGATGTAGTCGAGGTAGGAGCTGCGGTGCACGGTGGACCGGGCGTTCGCCTTGGTGATCACCAACAGTCGCTTCTCGAAGATCTTCGCCTGCGCCTCCGGCGACATGGTCGACAGCGGCCGCGGGTTCGGCTGGTCCTGGCGCAGGATGCCCAGCCCCGAGCCGAGCACCGCGCGCAGCTCCGGCTCCCCGCCGGCCCCGGACACCAGCTGGTACTCGCGGTAGCCGAGGAAGGTGAAGTGCTCGTCCACCAGCCAGCGCAGCAACTCGATGGAGTCGGTGATGTCCCGGTCGGGGACCGGCAACTGCGCGGTGGCCAGCTCGTCGGCGATCCGCAGGGCGACCGAGCGCAGCTTCGGCCAGTCCTCCACCGCCTCCCGCACGTCGGTGAGCACCCGCTTGAGCTCCCGGCGCAGCGCCACCCGCTCGTCCTCGTCGCGCAGCCGGTCGATCTCCAGCCGCATCCAGCTCTCCACCAGGTCACCGTGGATCGCGTCGTCCGGCTCCACCTCGGCGCACACTTCGGTGAGCCGGCCCAACGGGGCGCGCCGGACCACCACCAGCGGGTGTACCAGCAGGTGCACGGCCAGCTTGCGGGAGGCCAGCGCCGCGGTCACCGTGTCCACCAGGAACGGCATGTCGTCGGTGACGATCTCCAGGGTGGTCAGCTCACCGTCGGCGGTCTCGCCGACCCGGATGCCCAACTGCCCGGGTACCCGCTGGGCGGCCAGTTCCCGGTGGCCCCGGGCGTCGGCGAGCATCTCCTGCGCGGTCAGCCCGACCAGTTCCTCGTCGGGGGCGAACCGCCAGTACCGGCGGACCAGCTGGGCGCTGTCCAGGTCCTCGCCGGCCAGCGCGACCGCTTCGGCGATCAGCGACTCGGCGTCCGGCAGCGGCTCGTCCAACTCGTTGTCCTCGCCGGCGTCGGCGGCACCGACCACGCCCCGGCCCCGACCGCTGCCGGCCGGCGGCACCACGTCGGCGAAGTCGGGCCCGGCGACCTGGGCGGCCCGGCCGGTGGTCCCTGCCCCGTAGCCCTCCGCCCCGTAGTCGCCTGCGCCGTGGCTGCCGGCGCCGCCGGTGGGGCGGGCACCGGTGGGAACGGTGTCGTCGGGTGAGGTCTGCGGGGCGTAGTCGCCCGTCGGCCGGCGCTGCATGGGTACCGCTGCTCCCCTCGGCCCCCCACCACGCTGTGGGGGCTTCGCTGTGACCCCAACCCTAGGACTTACCCGTCGACTGTGTCAGTCAGCCTCCCGCCTCTGCCCGTTACGTACGGTGCGCCCGAGATCGGCCGGTCGGGGACTGCCGGGGGTGGTCCGGGTACGACACAATGACCCGATGCGTCACCCCCGGCTCGCCCCCGCTGCCCTCGTTGTGCTGCTGTTCGCTGCCCTGACGGCCTGCTCAAAGCAGCCTGGCCCGGACAAGGCGGTGAACGCCTTCCTGGACGGCTGGCGCTCGGGCGCCTTCGCCGGCAGCGTGCTCATCGTCGACCCGGCGGGCGCGCCACTCACCGGCGCGGCCGTCGCCGACCAGATCAAGAGCATGTCCGGGGATCTGGCCACCGTGAAGCCGACAATCACCGCCGGCGCGACGAAGGCGACCAAGAAGGACGCCACCGTGCCGCTGACCGTCGCCTGGCCGGTGTCCAAGGGCGTGACCTGGACCTACCAGACCACCCTGCCGATGTCGTTCAAGGATGACAAGTGGCGGGCGGTGTGGTCGACCACGGTGTTCGAGCCGGAGATCAAGGCGACCGAGAAGTTCGTCGTCAAGCGCAGCAGCGGTCCGCGCGGGAAGATCCTCGACGGCGCCGGCAATCCGATCACCGACAACCGCCAGGTGGTCGACGTGGGGGTGCAGCCGAGCCTGGTCAAGGACATCAACGGGCTGGTCGCGGCGCTCAACGCGGCGTTCCGGGCGGTGAACGTGGACGTCAACCTGGCGAGCCTGCCGGCGGACGTGAAGGCCGCCGCGCCGAACGCGTTCGTCCCGGTGGTCACTCTGCGCGACGACGTGTACCAGAAGATCCGCACCCAGATCCACGATCTCGACGGCACCGTCTTCCGCACCTACACCAAGTCGTTGGCTCCCTCGTCGACCTGGGGACGCGCCGTTGTCGGCTCGGTCTCCGACGTGACCAAGGAGCAGATGGACAAGAGCCCCGGCAAGTACGCGGTGGGCGACCAGGTCGGCAACGGCGGCCTGCAGGCCCGCTACGACGACCAACTCCAGGGCAAGCAGGGCATCTCGGTGGAGGTCGCCCCGGTCGCCACCGGGGACGGCACCAGCAGCGGCACCAACCGGGTGGCGTTCCACTCCGACGCCGGGCCGGGCAGCGACGTGAAGACCACCCTGGACCGCAAGGTGCAGGAGGCCGCCGACAAGGTACTGGTGGGGGCCACCAAGAGCACCGCGATCGTGGCCGTACGCGTCAGCGACGGCGCGATCCTCGCGGTCGCCAACAACGGGGCGTACAACAACGCGCTGCTCGGCCAGGTGCCGCCCGGCTCGATGTTCAAGGCGGTCACCGCCACCAACCTGCTCGACGCAGGCCAGCTCACCACCTCGTCCCCGGTGAACTGCCCGAAAACGTTGACCGTCAACGGGTACACGATCAGCAACGCCGGTGGCGAGGTGCTCGGCAACGTGCCGCTGATCGACGACTTCGCGCAGTCCTGCAACACCGCGTTCGCGTCGCTCGCCCCCAAGCTCGGCCCGACCGGGCTGCGGGACACCGCCAAGGTGCTCGGCATCGGCGAGCCCTGGGACATCGGGCTGGACGCCTACACCGGCTCTGTCTCGGCCAACGGCGACCCGGCCGAGCAGGCCGCCGCCGCCTTCGGCCAGGGCAAGACGCTGGTCTCCCCGCTGGTGATGGCGAGCGCCGCCGCGTCCATCGCCCGGGGCCAGTTCAAGCAGCCCAAGCTGGTCACCGACCCGGCGGTGGCGAAGCCGGCCGCCGACGGTCCCGCGCTCAAGCAGAGCACGGTCGACGCGATGAAGTTGATGATGCGCAAGGTGGTCACCGACGGCACCGGCACGAAGTGCAAGAACGTCCCCGGCGCGCCGATCTACGGCAAGACCGGGACGGCCGAGCACGACACCGCCCACCCCGAACTCACCCACTCCTGGTTCATGGGCTTCCGGGGCGACATCGCGTTCGCGGTCTTCGTCCAGGACGGCGGCTCCAGCATCGCCGCGGCCGTCCCGCTCACCGCCCAGTTCTTCACCGCACTGGGATAGACGATCACTGTTGGTACTGCCCGGAGGCGACTAACCTGCTGTCATGGACGACGCCTACGCCGCCTTCATCGCCGAGGTCGAGGCGGGCGGGTTCGGTGAACCGACCGATGGCGGATGGCGCGCCGAGCAGATCGCAGCGCACGTCGCCCGCAACCATGAGCTGCTGATCGAGGTCACCGAGGCGGTGCTGCACGACGAGCCGGCCAGCTACGACAACCACCCGGCCACCGCGACGTCGACCCTGGATGCCTACGCGGCGAGCTACGGCAGCCTGGCCGGCCTGGCCGACCGGATCGCCGTGACGGTAATCACGCTGCGTGAAATGACTGCCCAACTCGAAGAGCGCGGCCTGACCGAGGTGCCGGTGCTGATCCGCGACGGTGGCGAGACCGTGGTGGACCAGCCGGTCCCGTGGGCCAAGCTGCTGGAGATCGACGCCACCGGCCATGTCCCCCGCCACCTCGCCCAGCTCCGGGCGCTGCGGGGTGCGGTCAAGATCACGACCTGATCCCCGGATGTGCAGCGGGACTTCACATCCGAGGACGAGATCGCGATCTTCCGATCCGCTAGCCGGCCTCGTTCGGAGTGGCGGGGCCGGCGTGGTCGAAGTCAGGGTCGCCGTCCTCGGCGAGGTCATCGGCGTCGGGGGCGGCGTCCGTGGGCCAGTCGTCGTCCACGAGGGTGGTGGCGGGGGCGTGGCCCTCCCCGGCCGGGGGGATCGCGAAGCCCAGTCGCGGCGATCCGCCGAGAATCCGGGCCACCGCGAGGCTGGGGGCTTCGGCCAGGTTCGGGACGCCGGTCAGCTCGGGGATCTCGTCGTCGGCGTCGTCCGCCAGGTCGGGGACGGCCGCCAGCCGGTAATCGCCCAGGCGGTCCGGGGTCGGGTCGTGGTCCGTAGCTGACTCGATTGCCGGAGCCGGAGCGGGAGTCGGGTCGGGGGCGGTGCGTTGGGTGGGCATCACCACCGGGTACGGGCGGGGAGCGGCGAGCGGCCGGGAGGTCGGCTGCTCGCGACGGCGTACCGGCTCCAGGGCGGTCACCAGGGTGGCGACCAGCTCGCGGGCGTACTCGCCGTCCGGGTCGTAGTCGGGGTCGTAGACGGTGAGCTGCATGCCCAGGCAGTCCGGGGTGTCGACCAGGCCGCTGATCAGCAGTTCCAGCTCGGCAAAAGCGATGCCGCCCTCGTCCGGGGCGTCCACCGCCGGCATCACCGCCGGGTCCAGCACGTCCACGTCCACGTGCAGCCAGAAGCCCATGCAGTCGGCGAGCTGCTCGCGGCTCCAGGTGGCGGTCCGGCCGGCGCCCTCGCCGCGCAGTTGCGGCACCGCGCGGAAGGACAGCCCGGCAGCCTGCAGGTCCAGCCGGTAGTCGTCCTGCGCCCGGATGCCCAGCAGCACCAGTTGCTCGTCGGAGATGTACGGGCGCAGCCCCTCCAGATTCGTCAGGTCCGGCTGGCCCCGACCGGTGACCAGGGCCAGCCCTTCGCCGGCCGCCGCGCCCACGTAGGAGGCGTTGCCGGGGTGCCGGAAATCGGAGTGCCCGTCCACGTAGACCAGCCCGTAGGGCAGCTCGTCGCGTTCCGCCATCCGGCGCACGGCCAGCGCCGAGCCGAGCAGGATCGAGCAGTCGCCGCCGAGCACCAGCGGGAACTCGCCGGCGTCGATGATCTCGCCGATCCGGTCGGCGAGCCGGCGGGAGTACCAGCCGATCGCCTCGGCGTGGCACACCCCGTCGCCGGGCCGCCAGTCGCCCGGGTCGTACCGGGGCGGGGTGACGCAGCCGGCGTCGCGGGCGCCCAGCCGGGCCAGCAGATCCTGGTCGCGCAGGGCACCGGGCGCCTTCGAGCAGCCGGGAACCGAGGTCGCGGTGGGGGGCCGCAGTCCGAGGTTGGACGGCGCGTCGAGGACAGCGATCCGGCGCATGGCGGTCAGTACAGCGCGCTGGCGAGGGCGCGCCGGGCGGCGGCGACGGCCGGATCTTCGGGGCCGGCGATGGTGAACAGCGAGACCAGGTGCAGGCGTACCCGCTCCCGGTCGGGCCCGAAGGTGCGCCGGACCAGCCCGACCAGCCGGGCGTACCCCTGCTCGGCCTGCCCGGAGAGCACCTCGATGTCGGCGGCCAACGTCTGCGCCTCGATGTCGTCCGGGGCAGCCTGGGCGGCAGCCAGCGCCTGCGCCGGGTCGGCCACCGTGCTTACCCGGCGCATCAGCCCGACCTGGGCCAGCCCGGCCTCGGCGAACGAGTTGGCCGGCTGGTCCGCGAGCAGCTTGCGGTACGCCTGCTCGGCCGCTTCGTAGTCGCCGGACATCAGCGCGTCGTCGGCGGCCTCCAGGCGCGGGTCGACCGGCTGCTCCACCTCCACTCCACCGGCCTGCAGGACGGCGTCGAGGAACTGGCGGATCTGCGCCTCCGGCAGCACCCCCTGGAACCCGGGGACCAGCTCGCCGCGGACCACCGCGTACACGGTGGGGATGCTCTGCACCCGCAGCGCCTGCTGGATACGCGGGTTGGCGTCGACGTCGATCTTCGCGAGTACCCACGCGCCGTCGGCCTCGACCGCCAACTTCTCCAGGATCGGTGAGAGTTGCTTGCACGGCCCGCACCACTCGGCCCACAGGTCGATCACCACGGGCGTGGTCATCGACCGCTCGACCACGTCGGTCTGGAAGGTGGCCTCGGTGACGTCGATGACCGTCACCCCGCCGCCGCCGGGCGACAGGCCGCCCCCGGGTCCGGCGGGCGCGCCCGGGGAGACCGGGGCGGCGGGCGAGGTCGGCGCGGCGGCCGGGCGGCTGGGCGCGGCGGGCGCCCGCAGGGCGGACAGGTCGACAGCGCCCCGGGTGAAGATGGACGGAGTCTGACGCGGTTGGCTCATGGTTACCTAGTCTGGCACGACCCGCGACGGGTCCGCGACGACCGCACCGGCAGGCCGCGCACGCCACACCGACGGTGCGTCCCGAGGACCACAACCGCCCGCCGGACGGCCCGGGAGCGGCCGCTGGATGAGCCGCGGGCCACGACTGCCGGGCAGCCCGACAGGCGCAGGGGTCAGTGGCTGCCGGCGACCAGGGTGCCGTGCGCGCCGCCGGCGACCAGGGAGATGCTGCCGTCCTCGTGGTCGACGGTGAACAGGGTGCCCGGCGGGTACAGGCTGAGCACCTCGGGCGGCAGTTGCACGGTGCCGTCGCCGGCCACCACCGCGAAGTCCTGGCCGTCGCGGCCCTCGGCGCCGACCCGGCCGTCCCGGATGGTGACGGCGCGACCGAGCCGCGCGCCCACCTCGGTGTCGTGGGTGACCACCACGATGGTGGTGCCGCGCTCGGAGTTCACCGTCTCCAGCGCGGCCAGCACCTCGTCCCGGCCGTGCGTGTCGAGTTGGCTGGTCGGCTCGTCCACCAGCAGCAGTCCGGGGCCGGCGGCGATGCCGACGGCGAGCGCGGCCCGCTGCCGGGCGCCGGGCGCCAGGTCGCCGACCTTGGCCCGGCCCATCCCGGCCAGCCCGACCAGGTCCAGGATGCGGTCCGGGTCGTCAAGTTCAATTCCGGCGGTACGGGCGGCGCGCCGCTGGGCCAGCCAGATGTTGCGGTGCAGGGTGGTGTACTCGAGCAGGTTGCGGGCGGCCCCCTGGAGCACCACGCCGACCTCGGTGCCACGCAGCCGGGAGATCTCCGACTCGGACAACTTGCCCATGTCGTACGTGCCGATGTTGACCCGCCCCGCGGACGGCCGCATCAGCCCCGACAGCAGCGACACCAGCGTCGACTTGCCGGAACCCGACGGCCCGACCAGCGCCAGCATCTCGCCCGGCGCGATGGACAGGTCGACGCCCGCGAGCGCGACGACGTCGCCGGCCTCGGCGCGGTAGATGTGCACAACCCGTCGGCAGGCGACAGCGAGCCCGGTCATCGTTCTCCTCCCCCGGGGGACCTCCGGCGAGCAGCGCCGTGGTGATCGCCATGACCGTACGCGTCAGCCGGCGTCCCCGCTATCCGCCCCGGGCTGCGATCCGCCGGGTGGGACCGGGTCCGCCGGGTGGGACCAGGGGTCAGAACCTGGCTGGTTCGCGGTAGTCGCCCCAGATCGTGCGCAGCGCGCCGCAGATCTCGCCGAGGGTCGCCTCCACCCGGGCCGCGTCGAGCATCGGCGGGATCATGTTCTCGTCGGCGCCGGCGGCAACCACCAGCCGGGCCAGCGCGGCGTCCACGGCAGCCTGGTCGCGGCCGGCCCTACGCTGCGCGAGAGTCGCCTTCTGGACCACCTCGACCTCGTGCGAGACGCGCATGATGGTGACCGGCTTCGCCTCGGTGTTGGTGTGCACGTTGACCCCGACGATCCGCTTGTCGCCCTTCTCCAGCGCCTGCTGGTAGCCGAAGGCCGCGTCGGCGATCTCGCCGGTGAACCAGCCCTCCTCGATGCCGCGCAGGATCCCGCTGGTCATCGTGCCGTCGCTGCCCATCGCCTCGATCCGGTCGAAGATCGCCTCGGCTTCGGCCTCGATCCGGTCGGTGAGCGCCTCCACGTACCAGGAGCCGCCGAGCGGGTCGGCCACGTTGGTGACCCCGGTCTCCTCCATCAGCACCTGCTGGGTACGCAGGGCGATCTCGGCGGTCTCGTCGGTGGGCAGCGCCAGCGTTTCGTCGAGGGCGTTGGTGTGCAACGAGTTCGTCCCGCCGAGGATGGCTGAGAGCGCCTCGACCGCGGTGCGTACCACATTGTTCACCGGCTGCTGGGCGGTCAGCGACACCCCGGCGGTCTGCGTGTGGAACTTGAGCCACAGCGCCTTCTCGCTGGTCGCGCCGTACTTGTCGCGCAGCCGGCGGGCCCAGATCCGGCGGGCCGCCCGGAACTTGGCGATCTCCTCGAAGAAGTCGATGTGCGCGTCGAAGAAGAACGACAGGCCGGGCGCGAAGGCGTTGATGTCGAGGCCACGCGACAGCCCCAGCTCCACGTAGCCGAATCCGTCGGCCAGCGTGTACGCCAGCTCCTGCGCGGCTGTCGAGCCGGCCTCCCGGATGTGGTACCCGGAGACCGAAAGCGGCTTGTAGCGCGGGATCTCGGCGGCGCAGTACGCCATCAGGTCACCGATCAGGCGCAGGTGCGGCTGCGGCGGGAAGAGCCACTCCTTCTGCGCGATGTACTCCTTGAAGATGTCGGTCTGCAGGGTGCCGTCGAGCTTGGCCAGGTCCGCGCCCTGGCGTTCGGCGGCCACCAGGTACATGCAGAACACCGGGACGGCCGGGCCGGAGATGGTCATGCTGGTGGTGACCTGGGCGAGGTCGATGCCGGCGAACAGGGTCTGCATGTCGGCGGCCGAGTCGATCGCCACCCCGCAGTGCCCGACCTCGCCGAGCGACTGCGGTTCGTCGGAGTCGCGCCCCATCAGCGTCGGCATGTCGAAGGCGACGGAGAGGCCGCCGCCGCCCGCGCCGAGGATCATCCGGTAGCGCTCGTTGGTCTGCTCGGCGTTGCCGAACCCCGCGAACTGCCGGATCGTCCAGGTCCGCCCGCGGTAGCCGGTCGGGTAGAGGCCACGGGTGTACGGGTACTCGCCGGGCCAGCCGATCCGCTCGAAGCCGGGCACGTCGGCGCCCTCGGGCGGCCCGTAGACCGGCTCGACCTCGGTACCGGAGAGCGTGGTGAAGTCGGCGTCCCGGGTACCGGCACGCGGCGAACCGCGCCTGCCACCGCGCCCGCCCCTCAGCGATCTCGCGCGCGTCCATCAGTCGCTTCCCCTCTCGTCCGTCCCGCCCGAGTGTACGAGGCGAACTTAACGATTATTCAGGGGCACGTGGGCCGACCATCGATGACCTACAGTTTCCGCTCGTGCCCGACAATTCCCGGCCCCCGGACGACCACCCGGCCATCGACCAGCCTGCCACCCCGACCGGTCCCACCGGCACCGGCGACCCTGTCAGCGAGGGGTCGGCGTCCGAGGGTCCGGACGACGCTGACACCACCGATCCGCAGCAGCCTCACCAACCGGCCGACGGCAGTGCGGGATCGGTCCGCAGTGCGGCACCCGCGCCTGTCGAGGACGGCACGCCCGAGGAGCCGGTAACCCCCGGCGCACCCGCCGGCCGATCCCCGGGATCCGGTCGGTGGGCATCGGCGCTCGTGCTCGGGCTCGTCATCGGGCTGCTGGCCGGCGCGGCCTTCTGGGCCTTCGGGCCGGTACGCGCCGAGCCGAAGGCCGCAGCGGCCGGTCCCACCGCCAGCTCCGGGCCCAGCGAGCGCCCCGGCAACTGTGTCTGGACGCACCGCACCGAGCTCGGCCGCAACCTCGATCCCCGAAAGATCGTCAGCGTCGGTACCCCCGCCACCAGCGGCGAACGGCGCGGCGGCCCGGCCACCCTCACCGTCGCCACCGACCGGGGCGACCTGGTGGTCCGGATGGACGCCGGCGCCACGCCCTGCACCGTGGCGAGCCTGGCCTACCTGGCGCGGCAGGGCTTCTACTCCGGCAACGCCTGCACCGGCGACCCGTCCGGGGTGTCCTGCGGCGACCGCGATCCCGACTACACCTTCACCAACGAGAACCTCGACGGCTACCCGCGCGCGCTGACCAGCGCGGAACCTGTCCCGGGCCTGCCAAGCGGCGCGATGCTGCTGCCGACCGGCACGGTACGGGTGTTCCCGACCAGGCTGCCGACCTGCCCCGGCGGAGCGGCAAAAGCGGGATGCATTCCGACGCAGTGTCTGGAGCAGGGAGGGTGTTCACTGTCATTCTTCCCGCTGCTGCCCCGGACGGTCGAGCAGGTCGAGTTCCCGGCCGGCACAGCACTGCTGATGAACAGCGGACCCGGCACCAACGGTGGCGCTTTCACCATCCTGCGCAAGGCCACCACGTTCCAGGACCCGGTGACGCCGTTCGGCACGCTGGTGTCAGGTCAGCCGGTACTGGCCGCGTTGAGCAGTGGAAGCGCCACGATCACCTCGGTCACGGTCAGCTACCCGTGACCATCTCCCGGTGGGCCGGCCAGTCGGCCCGGCTCACCGGGTCGGCCCGGGCCACCGCGTGGCCCGATCTCAAGGTCACCTCAGGCGGGCGCGGCGACGGCGTACGGGCGGATGAGCTCGGCCTCGCCGTCGAGCAGGTGCAGTTCGGCGTCGCAGGCGGCGGCCGCCTCCGGGTCGTGGGTGGCGAACACCACGGCCGCGCCCCGGGCCGCCTCGGCGCGCAGCAGCTCGATCACCCGCTGGCGGTTCTGCGCGTCCAGCTCGCTGGTCACCTCGTCGGCGAGCAGGACGTCGCCGACCAGCGCGAGTCCCCGGGCGATCGCCGTGCGCTGCTGCTGGCCACCGGAGAGCTCCTCGACCAACTGGTCGGACTGCCCGGCCAGGCCCAGCCGCTCCAGCGCCTCGACGGTGCTGCGCCGGGCCGCCTCCGGGGTACTCCCCTGGGCCATCAGCACCACCTGGAGGTTCTCGGCGGCGGTCAGGATCGCGGCCAGCCCGTTCTCCTGCGGGATCAACACCACGCCTCGGGCCACCGCGCTGTCCCGGTCGGGCAGCGCCTCGCCGTCGACAGTGATCGTGCCGGTACGCGGCCGGATCAGGCCGGCCATCGCGTGCAGCAGGGTGGTCTTGCCGGCCCCGGACGGTCCGGTGATGGCGAGCAGCTGGCCCGGCTGGGCCACCACGGACACCCCCCGCAGCACCGGATCGCCGGCACCGTAACCGACGGTGACGTCCTCCACGACCAGCGTCCTGCGCATCGCGTACTCCCTCTTCGTGCCGAGCGGCCTTCGTGCGGGTGGCCGGGGCCGAGGGTACCCGGCCGGCTGTCCCGCTGGGGAACCCACGACCGGGAGACGCGGGGAACCCACGATCGGAAAGCAGCGACCGGAAAGCAGCGGGGCGGCCCGCGCAATGCGGACCGCCCCGGGTTCGAAGCAGTGGCGTCAGCCGCGACGACGATGGCCTTGCGTCGCGACGTCAGCCGCCGACGACGATGGCTTTCGTCTCGGAGCTGTAGCCGGCGGCGCGGGCCGCGTCGTTGCCGACCGGGCCCTCGTCGTCGATGTGCACGTCGTCCACGGTCACGTCGACGGCGAGCACCTCCAGGCCGAGCAGGTTCTCCACCGAGCTGATGACCTTCTCGCGGACCTTCTCGGTGACCGAGTACACGACGAAGCCGAACTCGATGACGATGACCACCTCGATCTCGGCGGTCTTGCCCTCCAACTTCACCGAGACACCCTGGGCGGCGCTCTCCTCGCCCAGGTGCAGGCGCTCGCGGACGGCGCTGAACAGCCGGGCCGCGTCGCCACCGAGGTCGTACACGCCGGGAACCTCGCGGGCGGCGATGCCGGCGATCTTCTCGACCACCTCGTTGGCGATGGTGGTCTTGCCCCGCTCGGCCGGGATCGAGGCGTTGTTGCGCAGTCGGCTGATCGCGCTGGTGGCGGCCTCTTTGGTGGCCGTGGTGACGCGCTCGGCGGCGTCGGAGATGGCCTCGCCGGCCTGCTCCAGCGCCTCGCCGGCCTTCTCCTTGACGTCGGCCGCAACCACGGCGGCCCGGTCCTTGATCTCGTCCACGGTGGACTGCTCGGCCGGGGTGGCCGCCAGGTCCACCGGCTGGCTGGGTACTACCGGCGGCTCGGGTACGCCGGGCTCGGCGTTCGGCGCCGGGTGGGACTCGGCAGCGACATCGGTCATCTGTATGAACTCCCCTGGTCAGGACACGTGCCGAGGCGGCGGACGCCGGGCGTTGGGAGACCCGGGTGCGCAGGTGGCACGGGGTTGGCGAGTGCGAAGCGTACTCGTCTGGCGCTAACCCAGGCAGTACTCAGAGCACAACCCGACTCAACAGTTGATCTGCGGCGGCGAACGGGTCAAGTTGGCCGGTCGCGACCTGGGCGGCGAGCCCCGGGAGTTCGCCGTCGCCGCGTACGCCGGCGAAGCGGGCGCGCAGCCGGGCCAGCGCGATCGCCTCGATCTCGGCGCTGGCGCGGGCCTGCCGCCGCCGGGCCAACTCGTCGTGCCCGACCAACCAGTCGTGGTGTTTGGCGAGCGCGGCGACCAGGTCGTCGACGCCCTCGCCACGGGCGGCCACGGCGCGCAGCACCAGCGGCCGCCACTGGGCGGGGCCGCGCTCGCCGAGCGCGATCATCGCCTGGATGTCGCGGTAGGTGCTGTCCGCGCCGTCCCGGTCGGCTTTGTTCACCACGAACACGTCGGCGATCTCCAGGATGCCGGCCTTCACCGCCTGGATCGCGTCGCCCATGCCCGGGGCGAGCATGACGACGGTGGTGTCGGCGAGCGCCGCGATATCCACTTCGGCCTGGCCGACGCCGACCGTCTCGATCAGCACCACGTCGCAGCCGGCGCCCTCCAGGACCCGGACGGCCTGCGGGGTGGCGGCGGCCAGCCCGCCGAGGTGCCCGCGCGCGGACATCGAGCGGATGTAGACGCCGGGGTCGGTGGCGTGCTCCTGCATGCGTACCCGGTCCCCGAGGATGGCCCCGCCGGTGAACGGGCTGGACGGGTCGACGGCGAGCACCCCCACCCGGGCCCCGTCCGCGCGCAGCGCCCGGACCAGCTCGTTGGTGATGGTGGACTTGCCGACGCCGGGCGAGCCGGTCAACCCGATCACCCGGGCCCGCCCGGTGTACCGGGCGAGCGCGGCGGCCACTTCGGGCAGCGCCGGGTCGGCGTCCTCGACCAGCGAGATGAGCCGGGCAACGGCCCGTGCGTCGCCGTCCCGGGCGGCGCCGACCAGGGTGGGCACGTCCCGGGAGCGGCGTACGCTCACCGGACTACTCCGGCCCCCAGGGTGCGCCGCAGCCCGGCGCGGACCTCTTCGGTGCTCGGCTCGGGGAAGGCGATCCGGAACACCGCCGGGGTACCCAGTTCGGCGGCGTGGTAGCGGGACAGCTCGAAGATGACCTCGCCGTCGCGTACCTCGGCGCAGGTCACCCCGCCGTAGGTGGTGCCCTCCTGCTCGCCCCAGACCAGGCAGTACGGCTCCCACTCGGGGCGTGCCTCGTCGGCCCGCTGGACGACCAGGCTGCCCCGGGTGCCGTCGGTGTTGGCGGCCAGGCCGAAGAGGTACCCGGCGAATCCGTCGTGCTCCACAGTGGCCGGTTGACCTGCGACGACGGTCGCGGCGAACTCCAGCGGGACGGCCTTCACCCGACCGGTACCCGGATTATCAACGCGTCACCCTGCCCGCCACCGCCGCACAGCGCGGCCGCCCCGATTCCGCCCCCACGGCGACCCAACTCCATGGCCAGCGAGAGTACTAGCCGAGCGCCGGACGCGCCGATCGGGTGGCCGAGGGCGATCGCCCCACCGTTGACGTTGACGATCTCCGGGCGCAGCCCGAGTTCCCTCGTGGAGGCGATGCCGACCGCCGCGAATGCCTCGTTGATCTCGACAAGGTCCAGGTCAGCGACGGTCAGACCGGCTTTGCCGAGGGCGTGCCGGATGGCGCCGGACGGCTGGGCGTGCAGCGAATTGTCCGGGCCGGCGACGTTGCCGTGCGCCACGACCTCGGCCAACCAGGTCAGCCCCAGCTCCTCGGCCTTCGTCCGGCTCATCACCACGACGGCGCAGGCCCCGTCGGAGATCGGCGAGGCGGTGCCGGCGGTGATGGTGCCGTCGGCGCGGAACGCCGGCCGCAGCTTGGCCAGGCCTGCCACGGTGGTGTCCGGCCGGATGCCCTCGTCCTCGCTGACCACCACCGGCTCGCCACGCCGCTGCGGGATGCTGACCGGCGCGATCTCCTCGGCGAACACCCCGTTCTTCTGCGCGGCGGCGGCCTTGTGATGGCTGGCCGCGCCGAATTCGTCCTGCTCAGCGCGGGTGAGGCTCCACCGGCTGTTGTAGGCGTCGGTGGACTCGCCCATGGCGATCTGGTCGAACGCGTCGGTGAGCCCGTCCAGCGCCATGTGGTCCTTCATCACGATGTCGCCGTACTTGAACCCGCCGCGCTGGCCGAGCAGCAGGCCGGGGGCGTTGGTCATCGACTCCATCCCGCCGGCCACCACGATGTCGAACTCGCCGGCCCGGATGAGCTGGTCGGCCAGGGCGATGGCGGAAAGGCCCGAGAGGCAGACCTTGTTGATCGTCAGCGCAGGCACGCTCATCGGGATGCCGGCGGCCACCGCCGCCTGCCGGGCCGGGATCTGCCCGGCGCCGGCCTGCAGGACCTGGCCCATGATGACGTACTGCACCTGCTCACCGGTCACGCCGCTGCGCTGCAGGGCAGCCGCGATGGCCGCCCCGCCGAGCGCGGTCGCGGGCAGGTCCTTCAGGTTTCCCAGCAGCTTTCCCATCGGGGTACGAGCGCCGCTGACGATGACGGATGTCATAATGTGGCCTCCGGAAACCTGGGTGTAGACATATCTACTTAACGGTAGTTCGGGAAAGACTAAGCCCATGACTTCGTACCCGGACTCTGCCGCCGCTGCGGGCTCGGTCACACCGCCGTCGCCCGCCGGGATCGGCCTGCTGCGTATCGACCACGTCGGCGTGGCCGTCACCGATCTCGACGCGGCGATCGAGTTCTATCAGCGGATCTTCGGTATGACCTGCGTCCACGTGGAAGAGAACGAGGAACAGGGGGTCCGGGAGGCGATGCTCTCGGTCGGCCCCGACCCGGCTGGCGGCTGCGTGCAGCTGCTCGCCCCGCTGCGCCCGGACTCCGCCATCGCCAAGTTCCTCGACCGCAGCGGCCCCGGCGTGCAGCAGGTGGCGTACGCCGTGGTGGATGTCGAAGCGGCCAGCGCCGCGCTGCGCGAGCGCGGGATGCGGCTGCTCTACGACGCGCCCCGGCGCGGCACGGCCGGGGCGCGGATCAACTTCGTGCACCCGAAGGACGCCGGCGGCGTCCTCGTCGAACTGATCGAGCCGGCCGCTCCGCACGCCTGATCGGCCCGCCCCTGATCCGCCCGCCCCTGATCCGCCCGCCCCTGATCCGCCCGCCCGATCCGCACGCCTGATCCGGGCTTCGGCGCGCTGATGCGCGCGGGACGGGCGGGGACTGCGCACGTTTGCGCACGATCTCGTGGGCTTGTTCACACAATGGTTCCGCCGTCTAGTTACCTGCCAGTAACGTCCGCTGCACGAGTCGCTGGCGGCCCGGAGCCCCGGCACCCCCGTCCGGGCCGCCGCACTCCAGCAGGCGCGGCTGCGCCCTGCCCGGCGACCTCGAAAGGTGCGGCCATGCAAGAGCTCATCGATGCGATCACAGCCGGCGACCGGGCCGCGATCGGCGCGCTGCCGGTCCCCGGGCACTACCGGGGCGTGGTGGTCCGCGCCGAGGAAGCGGGCATGTTCGACGGGCTGGAAACCCGGGACAAGGACCCCCGCAAGTCCCTGCACGTCCAGGATGTGCCCACCCCGGAACTCGGGCCGGGTGAGGCGCTCGTCGCGGTGATGGCCAGCGCGGTCAACTACAACACCGTGTGGACCTCGATCTTCGAGCCGGTCTCCACCTTCAGCTTCCTCAAGCGCTACGGCAGGGTCTCCGAGCTGACCCGCCGGCACGACCTGCCCTACCACGTGGTCGGCTCGGACACCTCGGGCGTGGTGCTGCGGGTCGGCCCCGGCGTGACCCGCTGGCAGCCCGGCGACGAGGTGGTGGCGCACTGCCTGTCGGTCGAGTTGGAGGATGCGGCCGGGCACGACGACACCATGCTCGACCCGCAGCAGCGGATCTGGGGCTTCGAGACCAACTTCGGCGGGCTGGCCGAGCTCGCCCTGGTCAAGGCGAACCAACTGATGCCTAAGCCGGCGCATCTGACCTGGGAGGAGGCGGCCTGTCCGGGGCTGGTCAACTCGACGGCGTACCGGCAGCTCGTCTCCCACCACGGAGCCCAGATGAAGCAGGGCGACACGGTACTGATCTGGGGGGCCTCCGGCGGCCTGGGCTCCTACGCGACGCAGCTGGCAATCAACGGCGGGGCGGTCCCGGTCTGCGTGGTGTCCAGCCCCGAGAAGGCCGAGCTGTGCCGGCGGATGGGCGCGGAACTGGTGATCGACCGCAGTGCCGAGGGGTATCGGTTCTGGAAGGGCGATCCCGCCGATCCTCAAAATTCGCAGGACGAGTCGGAGTGGCGGCGGTTCGGAGCGAAGATCCGGGAGCTGACCGGCGGCGAGGACCCGGACATCGTCTTCGAGCACCCCGGTCGGGAGACCTTCGGAGCCAGCGTGTTCGTCGCCAAGCGCGGCGGCACCGTGGTGACCTGCGCCTCCACCAGCGGCTACCTGCACTCCTACGACAACCGCTACCTGTGGATGCACCTCAAACGGATCATTGGCAGCCACTTCGCCAACTACCGGGAAGCCTGGGCGGCGAACCGGCTGCTGGCCCTCGGCAAGATCCACCCGACCCTCTCCAAGGCGTACCCGCTGACCCAGACCGGCCAGGCCGCCTACGAGGTGCACCGCAACGCCCACCAGGGCAAGGTCGGCGTGCTCTGCCTGGCCCCCACCGGCGGCCTCGGCGTCCGCGACGGCGAGTTGCGCGAGCGCCACCTCACGGCGATCAACCGGTTCCGCGACGAGTAGCCCCGCGCCCGGCGTCGGCCCCGGCCCCGGGAAGCCGCGTGGCCACCGGCACACGCCGTGGTGGCCGCCGGCACACCCGGATCGTCGGGAAATCGGACTCCATGCTGGGCTTTCCCGGTTCCCCCACCAGTCACACCGGCTGGTGTGATAATCCGCAAGAGCTGGCACATCCGGGCTTCCGGTGTCCGTCGCCATCTGCCAGGATGGCCCAATGGCCCAGCAGTCCCCCCCTCTGACCTTCTTCGACGACGACAACTCCGGCAGGGAGTTCAGCGTCGCTCTGCGCGGATACGACCGCAACCAGGTCGACGCATACGTTGCCCGCCTCAACGGCACCATCGCGCAGGCGGAGCAGGCCCGTGGTGAGGCCGAGCAGCGGATGAACGACGCACAGCGCCGGCTGCGCCAGGCCGAGCAGCGGCTCAACTCGGTCGAGCAGAAGCTCACCGACACGAGCAAGCAGCTCGAGGAGAACAGCCGGCCCACCCTCTCCGGCCTCGGTACCCGGGTCGAGCAGATCCTGCGGCTGGCCGAAGAGCAGGCCAACGACCACCGCGGCGAAGCCAAGCGGGAGGCTGAGGGGATCAACTCGGCGGCCCGACTGGAAGCCCGCGAGATCACCGACAAGGCCCGCGCCGAGGCCGCCGCGATGAAGGCGACCGCCGAGCGCGAGGCCAGCAACCTGCGCACCGCCGCCGAGCGGGAAGCCGCCGAGGTCCGGGTGCAGGCCCGCCGCGAGTCCGACTCGCTGCGCGCCGACGCCGACCGCGAGACCAAGCAGTTGCGCGCGGCCACCGGCCACGAGGTCGCCGAGTTGAAGGCCACCACCGAGCGGGATCTCTCCAGCATGCGGGCCACCGCCGAGCGGGAGATCACCCAGCAGCGGGCCAAGGCCGCCCGGGAGGCTGAGGAGAAGCGCGCGGAGGCCACCAAGCTGCTCTCCGACGCCAAGGACAAGCGGGACAAGGACCTCCAGGCACTGCAGCTGGAGCTGGCCGAGCGCCGGGAAACCTCCGAGCGCCAGGAGAGCCAGCGGCACGCCGCCGCCGTCGCCGCCACCCAGAAGCTGGTTGGCGAGGCCGAGCAGCGCGCCCGCAACGCCGAGGAGCGGTCCAAGGAGATCGAGCAGCGCGCCGAGGCGCGTCGGGTCGAGTCCGAGCGCACCGCGCTGGAGACGTTGGAGAACGCCAAGGCGCTGTCCGAGAAGACCCTCAACGAGGCCCGCAGCGAGGCGCACCGCCTGGTCGGCGACGCCCGTTCCGAGGCCGAGCTGACCACCAACACGGCTCGCCGCGAGGTGGACGAGCTGACCCGCCAGAAGGACGCGGTCACCTCGCAGCTCGGTCAGATGCTCTCCGGTCTGGCGGGCATCGTGCCGGGCATGAACGCCAAGCCGACCGAGCCGGCCAAGGTCGAGGCGAAGGTCGAGCACGTCGCCGAGCAGATCGCCGAGGTTCTCGCCGACGCCGAGAAGACGCCGGGAAGGCCCTGAGTAAGGCCGCGGTGACCGGGCGCGTTGCGCCATTTGACGCTTGATCGCCTGTCCCGCCTCGTTCGGTGTGTAACTGAGCGAGGCGGGACATCGCGTGTGAGGATGGTGGGATGTCGCAGGACGGGGACTTGTTCGCACTCGGCGATGGTGTCGCTTCCGAACCCACCTTCGAGGTGGGCTTTCGTGGGTACAACCAACGCCAGGTCGATCAGTACTTTCAGATTGTCGAGGCGGAGAACCTCGCCCTCGCGGCCGAACGGGACAGCGCTTTCGAGCAGGTCCAGGGGTTGGCCGCACAGATCCAGCAACTTCAACATGAGCTGACCGAGCTGCGCCAGCGCGGTACCGGCCCGGGCGTTCCCTCGCAGGTCTCGTTCCGTCACCTCGGCCCACTGGTCGGCAACATCCTGGGGATGGCCGAGGAGCAGGCCGATCGGATCCGGGCCGACGCGGTCGCCAGCGTCGAAAACGAACACGCCGAAGCGCGCCGGCTGCTCGCCGACGCCCGTGCCCAGCACGATCAGGCGATCCGGGACTTCGAGGCGGTACTGGCCGCGCGCCGCGCCGACGAGGAGCGGGCCGCCCGCTCCCGCAGCGAAGCGCTCACCGCCGAGGTGTCCCGCAGCCAGGAGTACGCCGCCCGGCTGCGCCACGAGGCCGACACCGCCCGGGCCACCATCGAGGGCCAGGCGCGCCAGATCATCGAGTCCGCCCAGGCCACCGCCGAGCAGGTACGCGCCGAAGCCGACGCCTATGTCCGGCACCAGCGGGCCCAGATCGACCAGGAGACACTGGCTCGCCGGGCGAGCCTGGAGGCCGACCGGACCGCCGCGTTGCGCCAGGTCGACGAGCAGGTCGCGGGGCTACGTGCGCAGGCCGAGGAGGCCGCCCGGCGGGCCACCGCAGCCGCCACCGCCCAGGCCGAGCAGACCTTGCGGGCCGCCCGCGAACAGTCCGAGCGGATCGTCGGGGAGGCGCAGCGGCAGGCCTCCGAAGCACACCGGCAGGCCGGCGAATACCAGCGGCAGACCGCCGAAGCCGCCGCCCAGTCCGAGGCGGCCCAGGCCCACGCGGTCGCCGCCCAGCAGCAGGCCGGTTCCGCACTGCAGCAGCTTGCCCAGATCCAGGCCGAAGCGGCCGAGGCGCACCGGCAGCGGGAAGCCGCCCAGCGCCAGGCCGCCGCCGCGCACCAGCACGCTGCCGCCGCACACCAGCAGGCCGAAGCCGCCCGCGCCGCCGCCGCCGAGGCCGCCGCGCTCGCCGAGAGTCACCGGGCCGCGGCGAGCGCCGCCGCGCTGCACGCCGGCACAGTGTCGGCGCGCGCCACCGTTCCGGCCGCCACCACTCCCACCTGGGACCTGCCCTCGGGCGCGGCCGCCGGCCTGCCCTCCGACATCGCCTGGGACACTCCCGCCGACGCCACCCAGCGCGTCACCGCCGGCACATCCTCCCCCGCGGCCACCCTTCCGTTCTCCCCCGCAGACACGGTCACCGCCGCTGACACGCAAGCGCCCACTGCCTCCGCCCCGGTCGTTGAGACGGAGGCCCCGGCTGCCTCCGCTGTTGCGCCGGAAACCCCCGCTGGCTCCACTGCTGCGACGGAAACCCCCGCTGCCTCCGCTGCTGCGACGAAAGCCCCCGCTGGCTCCGCTGTTGACTCCGAAGCGCTCGGCGATTCCGCCACGGTCGTTGGGACGGAAGCGCTCGATGACTCCGCGACAGCCGTTGACTCCGAGGCGCCTGCCGACTCCGCCACCACCGTGGATAAGGCCACCGCTGCTGACGTGGATGCGGCGAGTCCTGAGGCTGCGGGCACGGACCCCGCGGACGACGACATCGACATCGACCTCGGCCCGCCGGCGGGCAGCGGGTCGGCTGAGCTCGCTGACTCGGCCGAGGACCCCGCTGGCGCGGCCGACGTTGACCCGGTGTCGGCAGCCTCGGAAACGATCGCATTTCATCCGGTGAACGACGCGGCGGCAGCTTCCACCGAGGCTGGGGCCGAGTCTGACGCTGAGGCCGAGTCTGACGCTGAGGCCGAGTCTGACGCTGAGGCCGAGTCTGACGCTGAGGCCGAACAGGCGGATGAGTTGGTCGACACGGCTGCGGCCGAGGCGGGCGATGCGGACGAGCCGTCGACGGAAGCCCCGATTGCCACGTCAGGCGGTACGGCACCGGCCGACAGCGCTGCGACCGGACCGGCTCAGACCCGGCCGCTCACGGCAAAGCCCGGCCCGCCGAAGGGATCTGCGCGTAGCGGCAAGGCCAACTCCGACAAGGTTGCGGTCGGCGCCGAGCCAACGGACCGGCGCTGACCAAGATCCTCGCCAAACCCAGCCCTGCCTGACCAGCAACGGCACCGCCCGGCGGATGCGGCCCAAAGCTGACCAGAATCGGTCCCGCTTGACCACACGGCATCGCCCGGCGGATGCGGCCCGGTGCCGACCAGAATCGGTCCGCATGAACGGGCGGCATCACCGGGCGGTGGGGCTGGATGCGGCGTGGGTGACCCGGCCTCATTGTCGGGCGGGGTGTTGGGGTGTCAGGTGAGTGGCTTGTCGGCGAAGGCGGCGACGGTACGGTCGGCGTAGGCGCTGGCATCGCCGGACTCCATCGGGCCCGACCACTCGCGGGGCAACGGGTACGCGGCGGGGGCCACCCGCTTGACGATCTCATCGAGTACCGTCTCGGCGTCGCCGACCCAGAGGTGCTTGGCGCCCGGTACGCCGACGACCTCGGCCTGCGGGATGACGGCGAAGCGGGTCGCGGCCTCGGCCGGGCGTAGGTAGTCGTCGAACTCGGGGACCAGTGCGGTCACCGGTTTACCGACCGTCGCCCACTGGGCCAGGTCGGCGTCGGTCGACGTGCGCAGCGGCGGGGAGAGCAGGATCAGGCCGGTGACCGAGGGCTCCGCGCCGTAGCGCAGGGCCAGGTCGGTACCGAACGACCAGCCCAGTACCCAGAGGTTGGGCAGCTCCAGGAACTCGGCGTACTCGATGGCGGCGGCGACGTCGTAGCGCTCGGCCTCCCCACCGCCGAAGGACCCCTGCGAGGTACCGCGCACGCTGCTCGTACCGCGGGAATTGAAACGCAGCACGGCCAGGTCCGCGAGGGCCGGCAGGCGCCAGGCGGCCTTGCGGAAGATGTGGCTGTCCATCATGCCGCCGTGGGTGGGCAGCGGATGCAGGCAGACCAGGGTGGCCACCGGGGGGTTCGCCTCGGGCAACGCCAACTCCCCCACCAGCACCAGGCCGTCGGCGGTGTGCAGCTCGATGTCCTGGCGGCGGGCGGGCAGCACGGAGTTCGCGCGGATCGGCGCGGCGCTCGGGTTGACCATGATGCCACCGTATCCGGCGGGAGCGGCGACGGCCTGCGCAGGCTCAGCCGTAGTGAGGCGCGCTACGGGAGCGCTGGATGCCGGGGCTACGCCGGTCGCGGGCCCGCCAGCAGCCGGTGTGCCAGTGCCGGCGGTCGCCCAGGTCGCCGCGCTCGTCCGCCGGCCAGGCCACCAGGTGCGCCACGCCCGGCCGGACCTCGTGGTCGCAGCCGGGGCAGCGGTACGCCTTGGTCGCCGCGCTGGCCGGCACGTTGCGCACCAGCCAGTCGCCGTCGGTGTGCGTCTGGACCTGCTCCACCCCGCGTAGCAGCTGCTCCTCGTCGAGCGGGAGGTCGGCCGGCTGGTGGCCGGGGCGGCGGGGGCGGGTACGACGCGGACTCACGTCTCCAGGGTAGGTTGCCCGCGTGCAGACAGCTTGTGACGTACTCGTGGTCGGCGGCAGCGGCGTGGACACCGTGGTCCGGGTACCCGAGCTGCCCGTCCCGTTCGTGGACTCGGTTGCGGTACCCCAGATCCACGACTACGTGGCGCACACCGGCAACGGGGTGGCGCTCGGCTGCCACGCGCTCGGGCTGCGTACCTCGTTCGTCGACGCGATCGGGGACGATCCGCAGGGCGCGCTGGTCCGGGCCCGGTACGCGAGCGAGGGGCTGGACTTCCACCACACGATCTCGCCGGCCGGGACCGCGCGCTCGGTGAACCTGGTCGACCCGGCCGGTCGGCGGCTGTCCCTCTACGACGGGCGGCACCCGATGGAGCTCCAGCTGCCGCCGGCGCTGTACCGGCCGCTGCTGGACGGGGCCCGGCACGTACACCTGTCGATCATGAACTTCAGCCGGGCGCTGATCCCCGAACTGGTCGAGCGTGGCCTGCCGTTCTCCACCGACCTGCACGACTGGGACGGCGAGAACCCGTACCACCGCGACTTCGGCTACTCGGCCGATCTGGTGCAGTTGTCGACCACGGCGCTCGGCGACCGGGTGGCGGCGGTGCTCGGCGACATCCTGGCGCGCGGGCGGGCCCGGGTGGTGGTCGCCACGGCCGGGGCGGCGGGCAGTTACGTGTGGCCCCGGGACGGCGCGCTGACGCTGGTACCGGCGGTGACGCCACGGCCGGTGGTGGACAGCAACGGGGCCGGCGACTCGTACCTGGCCGGGTTCCTCTACGGGTACCTGAACGGGCTGCCGGTGCTGGAGTGTGCCCGGGTCGGGGCGCTGGCGGGCGGCTGGGCGTGCGGCTCAGCCGGTACCCACACGTCTTTCCTCACCGCCACCGACCTGGCCGCCGCAGCCTGACAGCGGCCGGCTGTGATGGCTCTCCAAAAGAGCGGCTCAGTGGTGGTCGCGGAAGCCGCGGCCGGCCTTGCGGCCCAGGTAGCCGGCGGTGACCAGGTGTTCCAGCAGCGGCGTGGGGGCGAAGCCGGGCTCGCGCAGCTGGTTGTAGAGCTCCCGCTGGATGGCCAGCGATACGTCCAGGCCGACCACGTCGAGCAGTTCGAACGGGCCCATCGGGTAGCCGCAGCCCAGCTTCATCGCGGCGTCGATGTCATCGGCGCTGGCGTAGCTGGCCTCCAGCATCCGCACGGAGTCGTTGAGGTACGGGAAGAGCAGCGCGTTGACCACGAAGCCGGCCCGGTCCCCGCAGACCACCCCGTGCTTGCCCAGCCGGCCGACCACGTCCTGCGCGGTGGCCAGCGCCTGCGGCGAGGTGCGGATGGTGCGCACCACCTCGACCAGGCCCATCACCGGGGCCGGGTTGAAGAAGTGCAGGCCGAGCACGTCACCGGGGCGGCCGGTGGCCATCGCGCACTCCACCACCGGCAGACTGGAGGTGGTGGTGGCGAGCAGGACGCCCGGCTTGCAGATCTCGTCGAGCGCGGCGAACAGCGCGGTCTTCACTGACAACTCTTCGACCACGGCCTCCACCACCAGGTCGGCGTCGGAGAGGTGGTCGAGCACGGTGCTCCAGGTGATCCGGCCGATCGCGGCATCCCGGTCGGCCTCGTCGAGCTTGCCGCGTACCACGCCCTTGGTGAGTGAGCCGGCGACCTGCTGGTGCAGGGCGGTCGAGCGCTCCGCGCCCCGGGTCACCGAGACCACCTCGAACCCGGCTCGGGCGAACACCTCGATGATGCCGGCGGCCATCGTGCCGGAGCCGATCACGCCGACGGTCTGCACCGGGCGGGCGTCGGTGGAGGCGGTGGCCGGCGCCGGGGTCAGGTCGTCGGCGACCACCTCGGGCGAGCCGGGCGCGGCGTAGGTGTAGAAGCCCCGGCCGGTCTTGCGACCCAGCAGGCCGGCGGTGACCATCTGCTTGAGCAGCGGCACCGGCGCGTGCCGGCGGTCGCGGCCACCCCGGCGGTACATGGTGTCGAGGATCTCGTAGGTGGTGTCCAGGCCGATCAGGTCCATCAGCGCGAGTGGCCCCATCGGCAGCCCGCAGCCCAACCGCATGGCGGCGTCCAGCCCTTCGCGGTCGACGTAACGGGCCTCGAACAGCGACGCGGCGTGGTTGAGGTACCCGAACAGCAGCCCGTTGGCGATGAAGCCGGCCCGGTCGTTGATGGTCACGTCGGTCTTGCCCAGCCGTACGCACAGCGCCTCGATGTCGGTGACCACGTCGGGTGCGGTGACCACCGTCTTGACCACCTCGACCAGCTTCATCACCGGCGCGGGGTTGAAGAAGTGCATGCCGATGACCTGGTTGGAGCGGTGGGTGGCGACCGCGATCTCGGTGACCGACAGCGAGCGAGGTGTTGGTGGCCAGGATGGTGTCGGGCCGGCAGACCCGGTCCAGCTCCGCGAAGATCTTCTGCTTGAGGTCGAGGTGCTCGGGCACCGCCTCGATGACCAGATCGACGTCGGCGAGCGCGGGCAGCCCGACCGCCCAGCTGATCCGGGCGTGCAGCGCGTCCCGGTCGGCTTCGGCGAGCTTGCCCCGGGACACCGCCCGGTCGGTGGAGCCGGTCAGTTTGGCCCGGCCGGCGTCCAGCGCGGCCTCGCTGATCTCGGTGGCGATCACGTCGATGCCGTGCCGGGCGAACACCTCGACGATGCCGGCGCCCATCGTGCCCAGCCCGACCACGCCGACGGTACTGAACTCGCGTGCCACCAGGGGCCTCCTACTGAACGGTCACTTGGGTCACCCGCGAGTCTGCCATGCCCGTCCGACCCCGGCCCCCGCCTGTGGCCGTGGGCACAGCGCCTGCCTGCACGGCTGCGGGCGCGGGCAGCTTTGCCGCTGGCCGCGCGGAAACGGCGGCCGCTGGCAGGATGAGGGCGTGCGCAGTGTGGTGATCACCGGGGTGTCGCGTGGGCTGGGCGCCGCGCTCTTCGACCAGTGCTACGACCGGGGCGACCGGCTGCTGGCCATCGGCCGGACCTTCACCGACGGGCAGCGCGGACTCGCCGAGGCCGACCCGCACCGGGTACTGCTACGCCAGGCCGACCTGACCGATCCGCTCTCCCAGCCGGACGCCGTGGAGTTGGCCACCTTCCTGGCCGGTCCCGGCTCGTCCGGCGGGCAGGACGGTCGCTGATCCTGAACGCGGCCGTGGTGAGCCCGATCGGAGCGGTGGGCGAGCTTTCCGGGCCCGAGTTGGCCGCCTCGGTGGCGGTGAACCTGGCCGCGCCGATGGTGCTCACCAACGCCTTCCTGACCGCCACCGGCAAGGATCAGCGGCGCTCGGTGCTGTTCGTCTCCTCGGGCGCGGCGCGCCGGGTGGTCGGCGGCTGGGCGGCGTACTGCGCGGCGAAGGCCGGGGCGGCGATGTTCTTCCGGGCGCTGGCCGAGCAGGAGGGCGAGCGGACCACCGTGGCGGAGGTCGACCCGGGCGTGATGGACACCGGGATGCAGGCTCAGATCCGGGACGCCAGCGGGTACTTCCCGGAGTCCCGGCGCTTCCACGACCGGCACGCGGCCGGCGAACTGGCCGACCCCGGCGAGGTCGCCCGGACGATCATCAAGAAGCACCTTACCGACGAGTAGCGGCAGACCTAGACTCGCAGGATGACCGCCACCCGTACCCCGGGCGTCCCCACTGTCGAGGACGGCCAACTGATCTCCACCAACCCCGCGACCGGCGTGGAGGTGGGCCGCTTCCCGGTCGCCGACGACGCCGCGGTACGGGCGGCCGTCGCCCGCGCCCACGAGGCGTCCCGGTGGTGGGCACAAATCGGCTTCAACGCCCGCAAGGACCGGCTGCTGCGCTGGCGCTCGGCGCTGGCCAACCGGATCGAGGAGCTGGCCACGCTGATCCACGCGGAGGGCGGCAAGCCGGTCGCCGAGGGCATCGTGGAGATCTCGGTCGCCCTGGACCACCTGAACTTCGCCGCCAAGCGGGCCCGCAAGGTGCTCGGGATGCGCCGGGTGCACAGCTCCATCCCGGTGATGGAGCACTCAGCCTGGCTGGAGTACCAGCCGTACGGGGTGGTCGGCGTGATCGGACCGTGGAACTACCCGATCCACACCCCGCTCGGCTCCATCTCGTACGCCCTGGCGGCCGGCAACACGGTGGTCTTCAAGCCCAGCGAGTACACCCCGGCGGTCGGCCAGTGGTACGTCGACCTGTTCAACAAGATCGTGCCGGAGCGGCCGGTGCTGCAGATCATCCACGGCCTCGGTGACACCGGGGCGGCGCTGGTCACCTCACCCGTCGACAAGGTCGCCTTCACCGGCTCCACCGCCACCGGCAAGAAGATCATGGCGGCCTGCGCGGCCACTCTGAAGCCGGTGCTGCTGGAGTGCGGCGGCAAGGACGCCATGATCGTGGCCGAGGACGCCGACGTTGACGCCGCCGCCGACGCCGCCACCTGGGGCGGCCTGACCAACGCCGGCCAGGCATGCGTGGCCATCGAACGGGTGTACGCCGCCGACGCGGTCTACGACGAGTTCCTGGCCAAGGTCCTCGCCCGGGCCTCGAAGCTGTCCGTGAGCGCCGAGCCGGGCGCCGACCTGGGCCCGATCACGATGCCCTCGCAGATCGAGGTGATCCGCCGGCACATCGACGACGCCCTCACCCGGGGCGGTCGTGCCGTGCTCGGCGGCCGGGACGCCGTGCAGCCGCCGTTCGTGCACCCCACCATCCTGGTCGACGTCCCCGAGGACAGCTCCGCCGTGCAGGAGGAGACCTTCGGCCCGACGCTGCGTGATCAACCGCGTCCGCAACGACGACGAGGCGGTCACCCGGGCCAACGACACCGCGTACGGGCTGGGCAGCTCGGTCTTCTCCCGCCGGCACGGGATGGCGCTGGCCCGCCGGATCCGCTCCGGGATGACCTCGGTCAACTCCCCGCTCACCTTCGCCGGCATGCCGTCCCTGCCCTTCGGCGGCGTCGGCGACTCGGGCATCGGGCGCATCCACGGCGACGACGGGCTGCGCGAGTTCGGTCGGGCGAAGGCGATCACCAAGCGCCGGGGCCGCTCGCTGATCCCCGGAATGACCTTCGACCGTACCGACAAGCAGGTCGGCCAGATCGCCAAGGTGATGAAGCTGCTCTACGGCCGCAAGCGCTGACCGCCGCCGGTTACCCGGCCCGGGCGGGGAGCCGGTTACCCGGCCCGGGCGGGGAGCCGGTTACCCGGCCCGGGCGGGGAGCCGGTTACCCGGCCCCGGGCGAGTACTGCGCCGATACTGGCGACATGCGCTTCCTGACCGAACCACCCGCCTACGACCTGACCTACGACGACGTCTTCATGGCGCCCAGTCGTTCAGCCGTGGCGTCGAGGATGGACGTCGACCTGGCTACCGACGACGGCACCGGCGCGACGCTGCCGATCGTGGTGTCGAACATGACCGCCGTGGCCGGCCGCCGGATGGCCGAGACGGTGGCCCGGCGCGGCGGCCTCACCGTGATCCCGCAGGACATCCCGGTGGACGTGGTGGCCGACGTGATCTCCTGGATCAAGGACCGGCACGTCACCTTCGACACGCCGATCACGCTGTCCCCGCAGCAGACCGTCTCGGACGCGCTGGCGCTGCTCCCGAAACGGGCGCACCGGGCCGTGGTGGTCGTCGACAACGATCGCCCGGTGGGCGTGGTCACCGAGGCCGACTGCGCCGAGGTCGACCGGTTCACCCAGCTCGGCGCGGTGATGTCGCCCCGGGTCTTCACCCTGCCGGCGGACGTCACCCCGCAGCAGGCATTCGCCGCGCTCGACGCCGGTGGCCACAAGCTGGCCCCGGTGGTACACCCCGACGGGACGCTGGCTGGCCTGCTGACCCGCAAGGGCGCGCTGCGCGCCACCCTCTACTCCCCGGCCGTGGACGCCGCCGGCCGGCTGCGGGTGGCCGCCGCGCTGGGCATCAACGCGGACCCCGCCGGGCGCGCCGACAAGCTGCTCGCGGCCGGCGCCGACGTGCTGGTGGTGGACACCGCGCACGGCCACCAGGAGCGGATGCTGACGGCGCTGCGGGCGGTCCGGGCGTTGGCCCCCGGAGTGCCGGTGGTGGCCGGCAACGTGGTTACCGCGGCCGGGGTCCGGGACCTGGTCGAGGCCGGCGCCGACATCGTCAAGGTCGGCGTCGGACCCGGAGCCATGTGTACGACCAGGATGATGACCGGTGTCGGCCGACCCCAGTTCTCGGCGGTACTGGAGTGCGCCGAGGCCGCCCGCGACGCTGGGCGCCCGGATCTGGGCCGACGGCGGGGTCCGCCACCCCCGCGATGTCGCGCTGGCCCTGGCTGCCGGGGCGTCGAATGTGATGGTCGGTTCCTGGTTCGCCGGTACCAACGAGTCCCCCGGGGACGTGCAGCGGGACGCGGACGGCCGGTCCTACAAGGAGAACTTCGGGATGGCCTCGAAGAAGGCGGTGATCCGGCGGACCGCCGACGAGTCCGGGTACGACCAGGCCCGCAAGGCGCTCTTCGAGGAGGGGGTGTCCTCGTCCCGGATGTATCTCGATCCGCAGCGCCCCGGCGTCGAGGACATCCTCGACCAGATCGTCGCCGGCCTGCGCTCGGCCTGCACCTACGCCGGTGCCCGTACCCTCACCGAACTCCGAACCCAAGCCGTGGTCGGCATCCAGTCAGCCGCCGGCTTCGCCGAGGGGCGGGCCGTCCCAGCGAGTTGGTAGGGGGCCGGAATGGAGATCGCGATCTGATCCCCGGATGTGAAGCGACACTGCACATCTGGGGAGCGGATCGTGATCTTGGCCCCCAAGTTATCCACAGGGCCTTACCCCGCCGATGATCGCCGGGCCAGGGTGGGTGTCGTGGACTCGAGCAGACTGCAGGCGATCGTGGCCGACCAGGGCGGCCTGTTCACCACAGCCGACGCCCACCAGTGCGGCTACACCGACTTCCAGATCCGACGGAGAGTGGCCGCCGGCGACTGGCAACGAATCCTGGGGCGGGTGCTGGCCCCGGCTGGCCGGGCGATTACCCCGCATCTGGTCGACCGGGCGATAAGTCTGGCCCTGCCGGACGGGGTACTGGCCGGCGCCTCCGCCGCCCGGCTGCACGGCATTCCCGTGCAGACCCCGATCAGCTGCGTGCTGACCCGGTCGAAGGCACAGCTCGGCCGGCCCGGCGTGCGGGTGCTCCGCGATCCGGTGGCCCGGCCCGATGTCACGGCCCTCGACGGCCTGTTGGTGACCAGTCGGGCCCGGACCGTGTTCGACCTGCTCCGGACGCTCCCCATTGGGCACGCCCGGGATCTGCTGGACACCGCCCTGCAACGACGCTGGATCACGCTGCCGGAGTTGGCCGCGCGCGTCCGCGCACACGCCGGCCGACGGGACGCGCCGACCCTGGTCGGCCTCGTCCGGCACGCTGCCGACGGCGCTCAGTCCGCAGCCGAGCGCCTCGCGGTAAATTTGCTGCGTTCGGCAGGACTCACCGGCTGGGCGGCCAATCAGGAGATCCGGAACCCGGCCGGAATGGTCATCGCGCGCGGTGACCTGGTCTTCCCGGCGCAGCGCCTGGTGGTGGAGATCGACGGTCGGGCCCACCACGTAAGCCCTGAGCAGTTCCAGCGGGATCGGGAACGACAGAACCGCCTGGTTGGCGCGGGCTGGACGGTGCTGCGATTCACCTGGCTGGACCTCACCCGCCACCCCCACCGCACGGTGGCGCTGATTCGGCGGGAGGTGGAAGGGAGATCACGATCTGATCCTCGAATATGAAGCGACACTGCACATCCGGGGAGCGGATCGTGATCTTGCCCCGACCTCGACCACGACCTAGAACAGAGTCAGCTCGTCCCGCTCGATGCCGCGGAGGGCGTGGTAGTCGAGGGTGACGCAGCGGATGGAACGGTCGGCGGCCAGTACCCGGGCCTGGGGCTTGATCTCCTGGGCGGCGAAGATGCCGGTGACCGGGGCCAGCAGCGGGTCGCGGCCGAGCAACTCCAGATATCGGGTGAGCTGCTCGACGCCGTCGATCTCGCCACGCCGCTTGATCTCGACAGCCACCGTCGCGCCCGAGCCGTCCCGGCAGAGCAGATCGACCGGGCCGATGGCGGTGGGGTACTCCCGGCGGACCAGAGTGAAGCCCGGCCCGAGGGTGGTCGGGTTGGCGGCCAGCAACTCCTGCAGGTGGGCTTCCACGCCGTCCTTGCGCAGGCCGGGGTCGATGCCCAGTTCGTGGGAGGTGTCGTGGATGACCTCTTCGAGGGTGATCCGCAGCTCCTCGCCGGCCTTGTTGACCACCCGCCAGACGCCCGGGGCCTCCTCGATCCGGCACGGCGGACTCATCCAGTTGAGCGGCTTGTAGGCCCGGTCGTCGGCGTGGATGGAGACCGAGCCGTCGGCCTTCACCATCAGTAGCCGGGTCGCCAGCGGCAGGTGCGCCGTCAGTCGACCGATGTAGTCCACGGTGCACCGCGCAATCACCAAACGCACCCGCGCAGCCTACGGCAGTGCACCGCGCCCCGGCACCCGCCGCCCGCCCAGCCGCCAGGATTGGCCCAACCCGCCGGGATTGGCGGATCTAGCGGGCGGCCGCAGGAGTGGGGGCGAGCGCCGTGGCGATGGTGTCGCGGTCCCGGCGGGCGGTGCGCAGCCAGCTGGGTAGCTGCTCGGCCAGCGTCACCAGATCGGCCTGCGCCCGATCGGTGCGTTCGTCGAGGTCGAGGTGGCCGACCCGGCGCTCCCGACGGCGGTCGATCCGCAGTCGCCGGCCGCTTCGCCAGCGCAGCGCCACCCCGATCAGCAGGACGAAGCCCATCAGGACGAGCAGGGTGGCGAAGCCGGCCGGGAACAGCGCCGCGAAACCGATCGCGAGCGCCCCGATCACCAGCATCGCCACGGTGGCCGGGTCGGGTACCCGGGGATCGGGGAAGGCGGCGTCGATCCGGCTGCGGGCGGTGGCCAGGTCGCCGGAGTCCGGTCCGACCCGGCGGACCCGCACGTCGAGGCGGTACGCGGTGCGTACCCGGGTCTCGTCCGGTGGCTGGGTACCGACCCGCGCCAGGTAGCCGTCGGCGACCGCCAGCAGCCACTGGGCGCCGACCACCCGGGCCAGCGCTCCGCACCCGTCCGAGCCGGGCCGGAACGCGTCCCGGGCGAGCAGTTGCATCGCCTCCGCCGCGTCGTCGGCCCAGGCGGGGGCGTCGGGCTGGGTACGGCCCTCGATGATCGCCCGCAACTGTGCGGCCCGGTGCAGTAGCGGGGCCTCCTCCGCGGTGCCCTCGTCCACCAGCGTGAGCAGCAGTGCGGTGACCTCCGCGAGAACCGGGTCGGCAGCATCGGGCCCGGCCGCCTGAGCCGGGGCGACGGCGCTCGACTGGGGTGGGGCGCCTGGTTGGCACAGTGCCCGCAGGCCGGCGAGCTGGCCGGCTGCGAGTGCCGCGTCCCGGATACCGGCCGCGTCGGTGGGGATGGCGAGCTGCTGGGCGGGCGTGACTGTGGACTGCCGGTCGGCGAGTTCGCGCCACTGCCGGTCGGCGTCCGCGCGCTGGATGTCGGTGAGCGCGGCGACCATCCCCCGTAGCCGATCCTCGATCAGCTGGTGCCCGACCGGCCCGAACCGACCGGCCGCGCACAGTTGCCAGAGCAGCCGCTGCGCGCCGGTGACCGGCTGGCCGGCGTGGAACTCACCGAGCGCGGTGTCCAACTCCCCGGTGCCGGGGACTCCGGCCAGCAGGGTTACCAGGGTCAGGAACACGCTGGCCCGGACCTCGTCCAGGCGCAGCGCCCCGGCCAGGTCGACGTCGACGTCGGCGCCCGGTCCTGCGGTGAGCCGGGCGCGGGCCACCCGGACGGCCGGGGCGAGCCAGTACCCGGGGAAGTCAGGGGGTGAGGTGGTCGGGGCGTCGGTGCGCTCGACGATGCTGGCGACCAGGGCGCGGGCGTGGTGGCGGACCAGCGCGCTGTCGGTGAACATGGCCAGCACCGCGCGCACGTCACTCAACTCGACGAAGGCGTCGAACGCGGTGCTGAGCCGGTCGATGCGCTGCTCCAGCGAGCCGCGTACCTTCGCCAACTGGGCGTTGAGGTAGCGGTTCTGGTTGGCCAGCTCACCCCGGACGCCGGCGAGTGACTCGCCGAGCGTTTCGAGCTTGCGGTTCTGACGCCAGTCCTGACTGGAAAAGAAGTCGGCGGCCATCGTTCCTCCCCGTCTGCCGGAGATCACCGTAGCGGCCGCCCGCACGCCCGTGCCGCCCGGCCGGACCGCAGTCGCGCGGTGGGAGCCGGGCACGGCCGGCGTAGCGCGAGCCGGGCGGAGTTGGCGGACGGGTGTGACACTGGTGCCGTGCTCGCCGTATTGACCGGTATCGGGCTGTCCGCCTCGGCCGGCTTGAACGCCTACATCCCACTGCTGGCTATCGGCCTGTTGGGCCGGTACACCAGCCTGATCGAGCTGCCGTCCGGCTGGACGTGGTTGTCCAACGGCTGGACGCTGGCCATCCTCGTCGTGTTGCTGGCCATCGAGGTGGTGGCCGACAAGATCCCGGCCGTGGACTCGGTCAACGACGTGTTGCACACGGTTATCCGGCCGACCTCCGGTGGGCTGGCGTTCGGCGCGGCCTCCGAGTCGCAGACCGTGACCAGCGACCCGGGGTCGTTCTTCTCCAGCCACCAGTGGATTCCGGTGGCGGCCGGGGTGCTCATCGCGCTCACCGTGCACGGCACCAAGGCGATCGCCCGGCCGGTCATCAACACCGCCACGGTGGGTACCGGCGCGCCGGTGGTCAGCACCATCGAGGACTTCTTCAGCGCGGCGTTGTCCCTGGTCGCGATCATCCTGCCGGTCCTGGTGCTGGTCTTCCTGGCACTCTTCGTGCTCTTCGTCTTCTGGGTGCGGCGCAAGCTGCGGGAACGTAAGGCGCGTAAGGCCGCGCTGCGGGCGGCCCGGCAGGCGCAGCAGGCCACCGTGCCCATCCCGGTCCGCCGCCGGTGGGGGCGCCAACCACAGCGCTGAAGCGACACTGCCCGGCGCGACGTGCCACAAAGGCCCAGCGCCGGGCGGCGTTTCAGCCGGACATGCACCATTAGCTGTGAAATTTGCGGATAATCAGGGCACCCCCACGTCGTGAGGAGGTGCCCGTGGCAAGCGTCGCAGAAGTCAAGGCGGCCATCGAGACGGCGCTGGCACACGTCCAGGACGGCCAGGAGGCGGTACGGGCGGCCAGCGACCGGCTCGACGACGCCCAACAGAGCCTCTCCGCGGCCGTCGACGGCAGTGGTCATGAGGCGGTCAGCGCCGCCCAGGCAGCTCTCATCCAGGCCTCGGCGGAGTTGGAGGAGTGCCTGATGGCCACCCTCTCCGCGGTTGAGCAGGCCCGTTCGTACGCGGCGTCGCTGTAACGATGAGCCGACCGGGCGCTGCCTCCCTGGTCGACGAGCTGGCCCGGCAGGTCCGGGCGGCCAGCGCGCTGCTGCCCGTACCCGAGCTGCGCGACGCGGTGCAGCGACTGGGTCGGGCGAGCCAGCACCTCGGCCAGGTTCTCGACGCGGGCGTCGCCACCCGCGCGGTGCCCACTCTGCGGGTCGCTGGAGAGCATCTGGACCTGGCCACCGGCGCGCTGCTGCGGGCCCAGGACGCGCTGGCCGAGTACCTCCAGATGATCGGCCTGCCACCCGGTGACCGCACCGGGCCGCCGCCCGCCACCCCGACCGCCCCGCTGCCCCACCGGCCGGGCCCCACGCCGACCCGCCCCACCACCGACCCACGCCCGACCCACTCCGCCAGCCGACCGGGCCACAACGGCGGACCGGGCCACAACGGCGGACCGACCCACGGCCCGAGCGCGGGCCACAACGCCGGACCCAACAACAACGCCGGCTCACACCACCATCCGGGCCAGCACCACAACGCCGGCCCCGGCAACGCCACCGGACCCGGCAATGCCGCCGGACCCAACCACGGCGCCGACCGGCCACGCACCGGACCCGGCCACGGCACCGGACCCGGCCACGCCGCCGGACCCGACCGCACGGACCGACCGGGCCACGGGAACGGCCCGGGGAACGGCGGCGACGAAGACGGCGTCGACGAGGTGCCGATGGGGTTCGGATGATCGGGCGGGAGGCGCTGATCCGGCGGGTCGCCGACGAGCTGGGCCGGGCCCGCGCGGCGGCCCGCGCGGCGCTGGCGCAGGCGCACGAGCAGGGCCGGGCGGCCCAGCAGGAGTTGACCGCCGCGCGGTCGGCCGAGGCGCGGACAGTACCGGAGCTGGAGGCGCGCCGCTCGGCCGCGCTCGCCGAGCTGCACCGCCGGCTGGACCGCCAGCGCGAGGCGGCGACCGGCCGGCTGGCCCGGCTGGTGGACTCCTACGCGCCGGGGGCGGCCGGCGAGGAGTGGACGCAGTGGCAGCCGACCCCGGCCGGCCGCGGTTGGCAGCCGGGGCTGCTGCGGGTCGGGGAGCTGGTCGGGCACCGGCTGCCGGCGCTGGTGCCGCTGCTGGACGCGGCGCACATCGCGGTCACCGGAGGCGAGGCGGCGCAGGCCGACGGGGTGGTCGCCGGGTTGCTGCTGCGGGCCATCGGCAGCGCCCCGCCGGGGTCGGTGGTGTTGCGGGTGTACGACCCGGAGCGGCTCGGTGGCAGCCTGGCCGGCTTCGCCCCGCTGGCCGGGGCCGGCCTGCTCACCTCCACCGGCCCGGGTGGCCTGCCCGACCTGTTGGACGAGCTGGTGCACGAGATCCGCCGGGTGAACGAGTACGTGTTGGCCGGCGAGTACGCGTCGCTGGCCGAGTTGGCCGAGGCGACCGGGCGACGGCCGGAGCCGTGGCGGGTGGCGGTTCTGCTGGGGGTACAGGAGGAGCTGCGCCCGGAGGCGGCGGCCCAACTGGACCGGATCGTGCGTACCGGGCTGGCCTGCGGGGTGCACGTGGTGACCCGGGGCCGGGCGCTGCGCGGAGCGGTGACGATCCGGTTGCCCGCCCCCGGTGGCGCGGCCCGTACCAGCCTGACCGGGGCAGTACCGGTGCAGTTGGACGAGCCGCCACCGGCCGGCCTGGTGACGGCGGTGTGCCGGCGGTTGGCGGCCGGTCCGCCGCCCGCCGCCTTCGCCGACCTGATCCCGGAGAAGCTCTGGGGCGCGACCGCCGCCGAGGAGTTGACCGCGCCGATCGGCGAGGGCGCCGACGGCCGGCTGGTGGAGCTGACGCTGGGCGACAACCCGCCGCACGCGTTGATCGGCGGGGCGTCCGGCTCCGGCAAGACCAACCTGATCTACGCCTGGCTGGCGGGGCTGACCACCCGCTACTCCCCCGACGAGCTGGAGCTGTACCTGTTGGACTTCAAGGAGGGCGTGTCGTTCGCCCGGTTCGCGCCGGGCACCCGCGACCCGAGTTGGCTGCCGCATGTCCGGCTGGTCGGCGTGAACGTCAACAACGACCGCGAATTCGGCCTGGCGCTGCTGCGCTTCCTGCTGGCCGAGTTGCGCAGCCGGGCGGCGGCGGCCCGGCGCTACGAGGCCACCAAACTCTCCGAGCTGCGCACCGAGGACCCGACCGGCCGGTGGCCCCGGATCGTCGCGGTGATCGACGAGTTCCAGGTGCTGTTGACCGGCCGGGACGCGGTGACCACCGAGGCGGTGGCGCTGCTGGAGGACCTGGCCCGGCGCGGCCGGTCGCAGGGCATCCACCTGGTACTCGCAAGCCAGGACGTCTCCGGGATCGAGGCGCTCTGGGGCCGGGGCGGACTGATCGGTCAGTTCACCCTGCGGATCGCCCTGCCCAAGGCGCGCCGGATCCTGGCCGACAGCAACGTCGCCGCCGAGACCATCCCCCGCTACCACGCGGTGGTGAACCCGGATTCCGGTGTGGCGCCGGCGAACCAGGTCGTCCGGCTACCCGACTCGGGAGCCCGCGACGCGTGGGCGGCGTTGCAGACCCGGCTGTGGGAGATGCGTGCGCCGACCGACCAGCCGCCGCGGCTCTTCGACGGCGACGCGGTACCCCGACTGGTGCTGCCCCCGCCGGAACCGCCGGTACGGCGGCGTACCGGCCCGGTCGAGTGGCCCGAGCCGCGGGCGCTGATCGGTGAGCTGATCGACGTCACCGGCCGGGCGGCCGAGGTACGGCTGGGGCGCGCGCCCGGCCGCAATGTGGCGGTGCTCGGTACCCGGGCGGACGATGCCTGCGCGATCCTGCGGGCGGCGGCGCTCTCGGTGCGCCGGCAGTGGCCGCGGGCCCGCTACTCGGTGCTCTGCCCGGATCCGGGGCTGGCCCGCTACGCCGGGATGCTCGCCGTCGAGCTCGGGGTGACCATCGTGGACCGGGTGGAGTTGCCGTCGTTCCTGGAGTCGCTGGCGCCGGATGTGGCGCAGCCGCACCTGCTGATCGGGTACGCGTTGGACGCGGCGGCCGGCAATCCGGGCGGCGGCCGGTCGACCACCGGTGGGCACGAGGCGCTGCGCCGGATTCTGCACTCGGGGCCGGAGCACCACACCCACCTGGTCGGCTGGTGGCGCAGTGTCGCCCGGCTCCGGGACGACCTCGGTGGGATCACCGCCCGGTTCGACGCGGTAGGCGCCTGGGTGGCACTGGACCTGCAGGGGCCGGAACTCGCGCCGCTGTCGCCGACACCGGGCGGGCCGGCCTGGTACCCGCGCCCGCACCGGGGACTGTTCTTCGACCGGGCGGTGCACCGCCACCCCGAGGTCGTCATCCCGTACGGGCTCACCTCGTGACCGCGCCGGAGCAGCAGCCGGCCCGGGAGTACCCGGCGGCCCGCGAGTACGCCGAACTCGTGCACGCGCTCGCCGAGGTGGCCGGGGAACGGTCGGGTGAGGCCCGTACCATTGAAAAGTCCTATGTGGACGGCTGCGCGGGCGCGGCACGGGCGGTGAGTGACGCGGCGGCCGCGGTGGCTGACGCGGCGACCCGGGCGCGGGCAGCGGCCACCCTGGTGACCGACGCGGACGCCGACGCCAGCACGCTGTGGCGGGAACTGGGCCGGGTGCTCGGCCGGCCCCACGCCGCGCGCCTCGGCCCGCTGCCGCCGCCGGTCCGCACCGACGAGACCGATCCGTCGGCACCCCTCAACCGCGCGGCCGACCTGATCGCCGCCGCCGACGCGCCGACCGCCGAAGGTTTGCCGCTGGCCGGGTACCCGCTGCTGGCGCTGCTCGGCGCGGGCTGCGCGCTGGCGGTGGCGCTCCCGGCCAAGGCGGTCCTGGCGTTGGCCGGCTCGCACCTGCTGGTGGCCGTGCTGGCCCAGCTATTGATCTTCGTAGCCCCGTTCGTCGGGCTACCGGTGGCCCGCCGTTTCGTGGCCCGGCGCTGGCGGACCACGCTGGAGTTCGCCGCCTTCGTCCTGACCGCCCTCGGCGGCATGGTCGCCTGCTGCTCGGTCGTCGTGCTGTTCTGAACCATGCCCGGCGAAACCCCGCTGACCCGCCGGTCAGCGGTGCCGACGGGGACGGCGGTTCAGGTCAGGCCGTGGGCTTCGCGGACGACGGTGACCAGCTCGTCCATGATCTCGCCGAGGGCGAAGTCTTTGGGGGTGAAGACCCGGGCGACACCGGCCGCGCGCAGGGTGGCCGCGTCGCCGGGCGGGATGATGCCGCCGACCACCACCGGCACCTCGGCCAGACCGGCCGCGCGCAGCCCGGCCAGCACGGCGGAAACTGCGGCCAGGTGCGCGCCGGAAAGCACCGAGAGGCCGACCAGGTCCACGTCCTCCTGCGCGGCGGCGGCGACGATCTGCCCGGGGGTCAGCCGGATTCCCTGGTACACCACCTCGAAGCCGGCGTCGCGGGCACGGACGGCGATCTGCTCGGCGCCGTTGGAGTGCCCGTCCAGCCCCGGTTTGCCGACGAGCAGCCGCAGCCGTCCGCCGCCCAGTTCGGCGGCGGTGGCCCGGACCCGCTCCCGGACCGCGGCCATCGCGTCCGTGCCCGGGGTGGTGCCCGCGGCGTCCGCGCCGGGGCCCACGGTCCCGGAGAGTCCGGTGGGGGCGCGGTACTCGCCGAAGACCTCGCGCAGCGCGCCGGCCCATTCGCCGGTGGTGACCCCGGCACGCACGCAGGCCAGCGTCGGCTCCATCAGATTGGCGGTGGTCGCGGCGGCGGTGCGCAGCTCGTCCAGGGCGGCCGTGGCAGCCGCCTGATCGCGCCCTGCCCGCCAGCTCCGGACGGCGTCGACGGCGGCCTGCTCAACGGCCGCCGGTACCTGCTCGATGGCGTCCGCGCCGGCCGCGGTAAGAGGCGACGGTTCGGTGCCGACGAATTTGTTCACCCCGACGACCACGTCGTCGCCAAGCTCCAGCCGGCGACGGCGGCGGGCCAGCGAGCCGACCAGGGCGCTCTTGAGGTACCCGTTCTCCACGGCCGCCACCACGCCGCCCTGCGCCGCGATCGCCGCCAGCTCCGCGCCGGCGCCGTCCACAATGGACGCCACCAGGCCCTCGACGACGTGCGAGCCGGCGAACAGGTCCGGGTACTCCAACAGGTCCGACTCGTATGCCAGCACCTGCTGCATGCGCAGTGACCACTGCTGGTCCCAGGGCCGGGGCAGGCCGAGCGCCTCGTTCCAGGCGGGCAGTTGCACGGCGCGGGCCCGCGCGTCGCGGGACAGCGTGACGCCGAGCATCTCCAGCACGATGCGCTGGACGTTGTTCTCCGGCTGCGCCTCGGTAAGGCCGAGCGAGTTGACCTGGACGCCGTAACGGAACCGGCGCTGCCTGGGGTCGGTGATGCCGTACCGCTCGCGTGGTGATCCGGTCCCAGAGCGCGGCGAACGCCCGCATCTTTGCCATCTCCTCGACGAACCGCACGCCGGCGTTGACGAAGAAGGAGATCCGGGCCACCACGTCACCGAACCGCTCGGGCGGGACCTGCCCGCTGTCGCGGACCGCGTCGAGTACGGCGATGGCGGTGGCGAGCGCGAAGCCGACCTCCTGGACCGGCGTGGCGCCGGCTTCCTGGAGGTGGTAGGAGCAGACGTTCACCGGATTCCACTGTGGACAGTTGGTGACCGTCCAGGCGATGGTGTCGGTGGTCAGCCGCAGCGACGGTCCGGGCGGGAAGATGTGGGTACCCCGGGACAGGTACTCCTTGACGATGTCGTTCTGGGTGGTGCCGGCCAACGTGGCCAGTGGCGCGCCGTGCTCCTGTGCCACTGTGACGTAGAGGGCGAGCAGCCACATGGCGGTGGCGTTGATGGTCATCGAGGTGTTGGCATCCCCTAGGGGGATTCCTTCGAACAGGGTCCGGCAGTCGCCGAGGTGGGAGATCGGCACGCCGACCCGGCCCACCTCGCCAGCCGCGAGTTCGTCGTCCGGGTCGTAGCCCGTCTGGGTGGGCAGGTCGAACGCGACCGACAGGCCGGTCTGCCCCTTGTCGAGGTTGCGCCGGAACAGCGCGTTGCTGGCGGCGGCTGACGAGTGCCCCGCGTAGGTGCGCATCACCCAGGGACGGTCGGGCTGCTCCAGGCGGTATCCCATGCCGGCAGCCTATTGAACGGTAGCTTAGGCCGTATCGGTGAGCTTGCTCTCAGGCAGCTCGGCACGGGCCCTGCTGATCCGCGCCAGCCGCCGCCGGTCCGCGCCGGTCCGCACCACCACCCGCTGGCCGAGCTGATAGTCCGCGTACCAGAACCGGTCCACCACGAACGCGGTCACCTGGTCGCGGGTCCCGTCATCGACGGCCAGGTACCCGAACCCCTCCCCCGACATCGGCTGGCGCCACTGCTTGGCGATGACCGTCCCGGTGTACCCGCGCTCGCCCTGGCCGGCCCTGACCAGGCTGACCACGCCCTGCCCCAGGCCGACGGCGACCAGGACGACGCCGGCAGCCCACAGCGCCGGAGGCAACGGTCCGCGCACGATGCCGCCCGCGATGATGAACGTCAGCGTTCCGCCCAACCACAGCGCCGCGAGGACGGGGCTGCCGAACATCGCCGTCCCGCGCGGCGGGTACCGCACCAGCACGTCGCGCTCGGCCCCGGTCACCCGGGACCGGACGAGCTCACGCCGACCGAACAATGCCATAGCCCCACAGCGTAGGAAGCCCCGCCAAACCGGGCGGCCGACACTCCACCCCGGGTGGAGCCGCGATCCACCTGGGGTTGGACGCAGCCGGGCCGGACGTTCGGGCACGATGGGCGCATGACAGAGGACCTGGCAATCCGGGTACGCGGGCTGCGCAAGGCGTACGGCGGGCAAATCGCCGTGGACGCGCTCGACCTGGACATCCCCCGGGGCGAATGCTTCGCCCTGCTCGGCCCCAACGGCGCCGGCAAGACCACCACCGTGGAAATCCTGGAGGGCTACCGACCGCGCAGCGGCGGCGAAGTGACCGTACTCGGCCTCGACCCCGCGCACCCCACCCGCGACTGGCGGGCCCGGGTCGGCATCGTCCTCCAGTCGACCGGCGAATTCGAGGCGCTGACCGTCCGCGAGGTGGTCAGTCACTTCGCCACCTACTACCCGCTGGCCCGCCCGGTGGCCGAGGTGATCGGGGCGGTCGGGCTGACGGAGAAGGCGAACGCCCGTGCCGCCAGCCTCTCCGGCGGGCAGCGTCGCCGCCTTGATGTTGCCCTGGGCATCATCGGCACGCCTGAGCTGCTGTTCCTGGACGAGCCGACGACCGGCTTCGACCCCGAGGCCCGGCAGGAGTTCTGGGAGCTGATCCGGGAACTGCGCGCCGACGGCACCACCATCGTCCTCACCACCCACTACCTCTACGAGGCCGAGGCGCTGGCCGACCGGGTCGGCGTGATCGTCGGCGGTCGGCTGGTCGAGGTCGCCACGCCCGCGAAGCTCGGCGGCCGGGACACCGCGCCGACGATCGTGGCCTGGGACACCCGCAACGGTCGGGAGACCCAGCACACCGACACCCCCACGGCGCTGGTGACAAAGCTGGCGGCACAGTTCGACGGGGAGGTGCCGGGCCTGACGGTGGCCCGGCCGACCCTGGAGGACATCTACCTGACCATGATCGGCTCGTCGAAGGTGGAAGCGGCATGACGACTGTGATCGAGCGCCCGAAGGCGGGTACCGGGCCGCTGCCCGCTGCCCGGATCGGGGTGGAGCGCGGCAAGCTGGAGGTCAAGGAGTTCCTCCGGCAGCGCGAGTCGGTGGTGTTCACCCTCGCCTTCCCGCTGATCATGCTGGTGATCTTCGGGTCGATCGTGAACTACGACATCGACGGTGGCATCAACTTCAGCCAGTACTTCGTGCCGGGCATCCTGTGCGCCGGCCTGTTCGGGGTGGCGTTCCAGGCCACCGCCATCCAGATCGCGGTGGACCGGGACAAGGGCATCCTCAAGCGGCTGCAGGGCACCCCGATGCCGCCGTCGGCGTACTTCATCGGCAAGATCCTGATGGTGCTGACCCTGGTGGTGGCGGAGTTCGTGGTGCTGCTCGCGGTCGCGACGGCACTCGGCAAGGTGGACCTGCCCAGCGACGCCGGCCGGTGGTGGACGTTCGTCTGGGTCACCCTGCTGGGCACGGCGGCGGGTTCGCTGCTGGGCATCGCGTTCTCGTCGGTACCCCGGTCCGGCCGCGCGGCCCCGGCCACCATCACCCCGATCGCACTGGTACTGCAGTTCATCTCGGGCGTGTACTTCGTGTTCACCACGCTGCCGCCGTTCATGCAGAACGTCGGCGCGTTCTTCCCGCTCAAGTGGATCGCCCAGGGGTACCGCTCGGTGTTCCTGCCGGACTCCTTCGCCCACCAGGAGGCGGCCGGCAGCTGGGAGCACGGCCGTACCGCGCTGGTGCTGGCGGTCTGGGCGGTCGGCGGCCTGATCCTGGCACTGCGCACGTTCCGCTGGCGCAACACCCGCGACTCCTGAGCCGCAACCGAAGCGGCCCGGTCCCCGGCGAGGGGCCGGGCCGCTGTCGCTGTCAGTAGTTGTAGAAGCCCTTGCCGGACTTGCGGCCCAGGTCGCCGGCGATCACCATGCGCTGCAACAACTCCGGCGGGAAGAACTTCTCGTCGGCGGTGTCGGTGTAGATGTTGCGGGCCGCGTTGAGCAGCACGTCCACCCCGGTCAGGTCGGTGGTCTGCAGCGGGCCCATCGGATGCCCGAAACCCAGCCGGCAGGCGGTGTCCAGGTCCTCGGCGCTGACCACGCCGCTCTCCACCAGCTTCACCGCCTCCACCACCAGCGCCGCGATCAGCCGGGTGGTGACGAAGCCGGCGATGTCGCGCTGCACGGTCACCGTGGTCTTGCCGACCTCCTCGGCGAACGCCTTCGCGGTGGCCAGCGTCGCGTCCGACGTCTTGTACCCGCGCACCAACTCACACAACTTCATCATCGGTACCGGTGAGAAGAAGTGGGTACCGACCACCGACTCCGGCCGGGCGGTGACCGCGGCGATCTGGGTCACCGGAATGGCGCTGGTGTTGGTCGCCAGCACGGCGTCCGGCCCGCAGAGCTTGTCCAACTCCCGGAACACGTCCTGCTTGAGTTCCAGCTTCTCGAACACCGCCTCCACCACGAGGTCGGCTTCGGCCGCGGCGTCCAGGTCGGTGGTGGTGCTGATCCGGCTCAGCGCCGCCTCGGCGTCGGCCTCGGCGACGGCGCCCTTGGCCACGAACCGGGCAAGCGACGAGCGGATACCGGCCAGCCCCCGCTCCAGCGCCGGCCCGGTCACGTCCCGCAGGGTCACCTCCCAGCCCGCCACCGCGGACACCTGGGCGATTCCGGAGCCCATCAACCCGGCCCCCACCACCACCAGTCGACCTGCCACCGCTCTCCCCTTTCGCTGTCCGGTGCGTGTCGCACCCGGCCTGCCCGGTGCGCGTCGCACCCTGCCTCGCAGGCTAAACGGTGGTTCAGTCGGGGCACCGACGCACCCCCCGCCCGCGTACCGGGAAATCCTGCCGGCTGCCCGGCGCATAGCGGCCGGCCGGTGCCAGACTGTGCGGGTGCCGCTCATCCTCTCCGGCCCGCTGCTCGCCCTGGCCGCCGTTGCCGGGCTCGCGGTCGTGCTGCGGTGGACGTTCGGGCCGGGGCCGGCCCGGCCGCCGTGGTCGCCGCGGTCGGAGGACTTCGGCCTGCTCACCGCCGTGGCCACGGTGGAGGATCCACAAACCGCCAACTGGGTACGGGTCCGGCTGCGCGAGGCCGGCATCCGGTCCACGCTGACCGTCACCCACGACGCCCGGATCAGCGTGCTGGTCTTCGACAGCGAAGCCGACCGGGCCCGCCAACTCGTCGGCTGAGGGCGCGCCCGCGTCCCGCGACCACTGGCGCGCCCGGGTCAGAAGGGTCAGAAGGTGAACTCCGGTTCGGCCGGGGCGGTATTGCGCTGGGCGTCCACCCCGAGCTGTGCCAGGTCGGCGACGAACGTCGGGTACCCGCGGTCGATGTGGTGCACGTTCGACACCTCGGTGTACCCCTGCGCACACAGCCCGGCGATGACCAGGCCCGCGCCGGCCCTGATGTCGGTGGCCCGGACCGGCGCGCCGGAGAGCACGTCCCGGCCCTCGATGGCGGCGTGGTGGCCGTCGGTACGGATCTGCGCGCCGAGCCGGGCCATCTCGTTGATGAACATGAACCGGCCGTCGAAGATGTTCTCGGTGATCAGCGAGGAGCCCTCGGCAACGGCGGCCAGCCCGACCGCCATCGGCAGCAGGTCCGTCGGGTAGCCCGGGTACGGCAGGGTGGAGATGTCCACCGCGCGCGGCCGGCCGTCCATGGTGACCCGGAACGCCTCCGCCTCGGTCATGATCTCGGCGCCCGCGTCGACCAGCTTGTCCAGCGCGACCTCCAGGTACTCCGGCCGCACCCCGCGCACGGTCACCTGGCCGCGGGTCATCGCGGTGGCGTACGCCCAGGTGCCGCCGACGATCCGGTCCCCGACGGTGCGGTGGGTGACCGGGTTGAGCGCGGGCACCCCGGTGATCGTCAGGGTGGAGGTGCCGGCGCCCTCGATCTTCGCGCCCATGCTGGTGAGCATCAGGCAGATGTCGACGATCTCGGGTTCCCGGGCGGCGTTCTCGATGGTCGAGACCCCGTCCGCGAGGACCGCCGCCATCAGCAGGTTCTCGGTCGCGCCGACGCTCGGGAACTCCAGCTCGATACGGGCGCCGGTGAGCCCGTGCGGGGCCCTGGCGATCACGAAGCCGTGCTCGCCGCCGATCTCCGCGCCCAGGGCGGCCAACCCGGCCACGTGCATGTCCAGGCCCCGGGAGCCGATCGCGTCGCCACCGGGGTGCGCCACCCGCACGTACCCGCTGCGCACCAGCAGCGGCCCGAGCACGCAGATCGAGGCGCGTAGCCGGCGTACCAGGTCGTAGTCGGCCTCGCTGCCGATCTTCTCCGGGGTGTCCACGGTGACGACGCCGTCGACGAAGGTCACGTCGCAGCCGAGCCGGCGCAGCACCTCCGCCATGATCAGGATGTCGGTGATCCGGGGCACGTTGGTGATTTCGGTGCGGCCGACGGCGAGCAGCGCCGCCGCCATCAGCTTGAGTGCCGAGTTCTTGGCGCCGACCACGTCCACGCTGCCCGAAAGGCGCGCGCCGCCGGTCACCCGGATGACATCCACGACGGCCATCGTAGGTGGCGCGTCCAGCGCGTCGAGCGCGGCCAGTAACTCCTCGCCCGTGGTGTCCAGCAGACCGCCCAGCGGGCCGGGTCGTACGCTCGTCGACATGGCAGTCCACCTCACCCGCATCTACACCCGTACCGGTGACTCGGGTACTACCCGCCTCACCGACGGTTCGACCGTGGCAAAGACCGATCCCCGGCTGACCGCGTACGCCGATACGGACGAGTGCAATGCCGCGATCGGCGTCGCGCTGGCCCTCGGCGCCCTCTCCGAGCCGGTCCGCGCGGTGCTGGTAGCGGTGCAGAACGACCTGTTCGACCTCGGTGCCGATCTGTCCAATCCGATGGTGCCGGATCCGCCGCACCCGCCGCTGCGAATCACCGAAGATTACGTGCTGCGGCTGGAGCGCTGGTGCGACGAGTTCAACGAGCCGTTGCCCCCGCTGACCTCGTTCATCCTGCCCGGCGGCACTCCCGGCGCGGCTCTGCTGCACGTCGCCCGGACGGTCGCCCGCCGGGCCGAGCGGCACGCCTGGGCGCTCTACGAGGCCGACCCGGAGCGCACCAACCAGCAGGCCATCAAGTACCTCAACCGGCTCTCCGACCTGCTCTTCATCCTGTGCCGCGCCGCCAACCCGGCCGGCGACGTGCTCTGGCGTCCCGGCGGCGGTCGGTGACCCTGCACCACGTGGAGCTCTGGGTACCCGACCTGGTCGCAGGGCCGAACAGTCCTGGGGCTGGCTGCTCACCGAACTGGGCTGGGCACCCTTCCAGCACTGGCCCGCCGGTAGATCCTGGAGGCACGGCGACACCTACCTGGTGGTGGAGCAGTCCCCGGCGCTGTCCGGGGCCATCCACGACCGCCGCGCGCCCGGACTCAACCATCTGGCCATGCATGCCGGCCGACCGGAACGGGTAGACGACCTCTATCGGGAATCTCGCAACCACGGCTGGACCCCGCTGTTCGAGGAGCGCTATCCGCATGCCGGCGGCCCCGGGCAGTACGCCGCCTACCTGGAGAACTCCGACGGCTTCGAGGTCGAACTGGTTGCGACGCCCGATGCCGACCACACCCGCACGGACACACCGGGGAGTTGAGATGGCACGGGTCACCATCGACGGGGAGAACCTGCTGATCGAGATCGAGGGCGCCGACAAGCTGTGGGCGCTGAAGTCCCGGCTGTCGGTCCCGCTCGGCAACGTCCGGGGAGTGAGCGCCGACCCCGGCGGCACTGAAGGCCCGACCGGGCTGCGCGCTCCCGGCACGTACGTGCCCGGCGTGATCACGGCCGGCACGTTCCACGTCGACGGCGAACGGGTCTTCTGGGACGTCCACGACCCGACGAAGGCGGTCGTGGTCGAGCTGTCCGACCAGCGGTACAGCCGGCTGATCATCGAGGTCGACGACCCGCGGGCGACGCTCGCGCTGATCGAGGCCGCGATCCGGCCCTCGTGAGGCGCCGGCTCAGGCGGCGAAGCGCAGTTCGCCCTGGCCGGGAGAGGCAGCCTCGACCCAGGACAGGAAGCCGGTCAGGGTGGTCCGTGCCATCGCGATCTCCACCGCGTCCCGTTCGGTCGAGCAGCGCACGACGACCCAGTCCTCCGGCAGTGCCAGCCGCTCCGCCGGCGCCGGCGCGCGCCGCTCCCGGACTGTCAGGCTGAGTCGGGAGAACTTCCGCTGCGCCCGGGGTACCAGGCTGAACACCCGGTACCAGCGCAACTCGTCGCCGACGAACCGGGCTACCCCCGGGGACCAGCCGCGCCCGGTGGCCGCCCGCGAGGAGCGCAGGCTCAACTCGATGGTGCCGCCGCGCCGGGAGATCAGCTCACGCCGGAAGAACAGCAGGAAAAGCAGTACGAGCAGGACAGCGACACCGAGCCCGATCCATTCCAAGATCCGCATCGGTGTCGCCCTCCGTCAGTGCTGGCCGGTTGGGGCGCTGGCGGGCTGGCAACTCTCGGCCAGTACCGTGACGCCGGTTTCGGTGACCGAGAGGAAGCCGCCGTCCACGTCGTAGGCGAGTTCGCCGTCGGCGCGCTTGATGCGGACCTGGCCGGGCTCGGCGAGTTGGCCGAGCAGCGGCGCGTGTCCGGGCAGGATGCCCAACTCGCCCTCGGTGGTCCGGGCGATCAGCATCTCTGCCTCGCCGGACCAGACCTTCTCCTCGACGGAGACGAGGTCGACATGCAACTGCTTCGCCACGACGGATGTGCTCCCTAGTCGGTGTGGCTACCCGAGCTGACCGCGAATGCGGGCCGGTCGGGATTGGCGCCCATTGTATGTGATTGTGTTGCGCGGTCGGCAACCGGCCCTTTGGTCGACCCGATCTCGTACCCGCGCATCGGCGCAGGTCAGTGCCGTTTCGCTCGGTGATCGCCGCAGTACGCCCAGTGTAGGTACGCACGGCCGCCCGGGATGCCCGGACGGCCGTGACGCTGCAGCGGTACCCGCTCAGTCCTTCATCAGCGCGTGGCGCCTGGCGCTCCAGGTCCTCAAGCCCGCCGCACATGAAGAACGCCTGCTCGGGGAAGTGGTCGTACTCCCCCTGGGTCAACTTCTGGAACGCCTCGACGGTCTCGGCGACCGACACGAACGAGCCTTCGATGCCGGTGAACTGCTTGGCGACGAAGGTGTTCTGGGAGAGGAAGCGCTCGATCCGGCGGGCCCGGTTCACGGTGATCTTGTCTTCCTCGGACAGCTCGTCCATGCCGAGGATGGCGATGATGTCCTGCAGGTCCTTGTAGCGCTGCAGGATCCGCTTGACCTCGGTCGCCACCGCGTAGTGCTCCTTGCCCACGTACTCCGGGGCGAGGATGCGCGAGGACGAGGCCAGCGGGTCCACCGCCGGGTAGATGCCCTTGTCCGAGACCGAACGCTCCAGGTTGGTGGTGGCGTCCAGGTGGGTGAAGGTGGTGGCCGGGGCCGGGTCGGTGTAGTCGTCGGCCGGCACGTAGATCGCCTGCATCGAGGTGATGGCCTGACCACGTACCGAGGTGATCCGCTCCTGCAACTCGCCCATCTCGTCGGCCAGGGTGGGCTGGTAGCCCACCGCGGACGGCATCCGGCCGAGCAGGGTGGAGACCTCGGAACCGGCCTGGGTGAACCGGAAGATGTTGTCGATGAACAGCAGCACTTCCTGCTTCTGCACATCGCGGAAGTACTCGGCCATGGTCAGCGCGGAGAGCGCGACCCGCAGGCGGGTACCCGGCGGCTCGTCCATCTGGCCGAAGACCAGCGCGGTCTTGTCGATGACGCCGGACTCGGTCATCTCGGCGATCAGGTCGTTGCCCTCACGGGTCCGCTCCCCGACGCCGGCGAAGACCGAGGTGCCACCGAAGTTGTTGGCGACCCGGACGATCATCTCCTGGATCAGCACGGTCTTGCCCACGCCCGCGCCGCCGAACAGGCCGATCTTGCCGCCCTTGACGTACGGGGCGAGCAGGTCGAGCACCTTGATGCCGGTCTCCAGCATCTCGGTCTTCGGCTCGAGGTCCTTGAAGGCCGGCGCGTGCCGGTGGATCGACCAGCGCTCGGTGACCTCGAACTTCTCGTCCTTCTTGAGGTTGAGCACGTCGCCGATGGCGTTGAAGACGTGGCCCTTGGTGATGTCGCCGACCGGCACCGAGATGGCCGCGCCGGTGTCGGTCACCTTCGCGCCGCGGACCAGGCCGTCGGTGGGCTGCATGGAGATCGCCCGGATCACGTTGTCGCCCAGGTGCTGGGCGACCTCCAGGGTCAGCGTCTTCTTACCCTCGGCGAGTTCGACCTCGACGTGCAGGGCGTTGAAGATGCCCGGCATCTCCTCGCGCGGGAATTCGGCGTCGACGACCGGGCCGATGACCCGGGTCACCCGGCCGACGCCGGTCTTGGCCTCGGAGGCGGCTGGTCCCCGGTTCACGGTATCAACAGTCATCTCTCACACTTCACTTCCAGCAGCGGCGAGCGCGTTCGCCCCGCCGACGATTTCACTGATCTCCTGGGTGATCGCGGCCTGACGCGCGGAGTTCATCTCCCGCGTGTACTTGCGGATCATCTCTTCGGCGTTGTCGGTGGCGCTCTTCATGGCCCGCCGCCGGGACGCCGACTCGCTGGCCGCCGAGTCCAGCAGCGCCGCGTAGATACGGGTGTTGATGTACTTCGGCAGCAACGCGTCGAGCAGCGCGTCCGGGTCCGGTTCGAACTCGTACGCGGGCAGCAGCGTGGTCCCGTCGCTCTCCCGGACCTCGATCTGCATCGGCGCGATGGTGCGGGCCGCCGGCGACTGCGTCATCAACGACTTGAACTGGGTGGAGACCACGTGCAGTTCGTCGATGCCGACGATCTCGTCCGCGCCGCCGTGCTCGTCGGTGTCGTCCGCGCCCGCGCTGAACGCGGCGATCAGCGTCTCGCCGACCTCCCGGGCGTTGCCGAAGGCCGGCTGCTCGGAGAAGCCGGTCCAGCTGGCTTCGATCGGCCGGTTGCGGAACCGGTAGTAGGTCACGCCCTTGCGTCCGATGACGTAGAGCTTGACGTCCTTGCCGTCGCCGCGCAGCCGGGCGATGAGCTGCTCGGCGGTGCGGATGGCGTTGGAGTTGTAGCCGCCGCACAGCCCACGGTCGCTGGTGATGAGCAGCACGCCGGCCCGCCGCACCCGCTCGCGCGGGACCAGCAGCGGGTGGTCGATGTTGGCCGTGGAGGCCAGCGCGGTCAGCACGTTCGTGATCGCGATGGCGTACGGCTGGGAAGCGGCCACCCGCTCCTGCGACTTGGCGATGCGGCTCGTCGCGACGAGCTCCATCGCCTTGGTGATCTTCTTGGTCGACTTCGTCGAAGCGATCTTGCGACGGAGGACCCGGACCTGACCCGCCATGACTACTTCTTCGGGGTTGCTGCTGGCGCCTTCGGCGGGACGACTCGGGTGACCGTCTCCTGGCCCTTGACGCCCTCGGCCATCGCATCCGCATCCGCCTCGTTGATCCGGATGCTGTCGTCACCGGCGAGGAAGAGCTGCTTGAACTCGGTGATCGCGGCGTCCAGGGCGGAGGTGATGTCGTCGTCCCAGTTGTTGGCCGCGATCGAGGCCAGCGTCTCCTTGCGGGAGTGCCGCAGGAACTGCAGGAACTCGGTCTCGAACCGGCGGATCTCGCTGACCGGGATGTCGTCGAGCTTGCCCTCGGTGCCGGACCACACCGACACGACCTGCTCCTCGACCGGGTACGGCGAGTAGTTCGGCTGCTTGAGCAGCTCGACCAGGCGGGCGCCGCGCTCCAGCTGGTTACGCGAGGCACGGTCCAGGTCGGAGGCGAAGGCGGCGAACGCCTCCAGCTCACGGAACTGGGCCAGGTCCAGGCGGAGCCGGCCGGCGGCCTTACGCATCGGCTTGACCTGCGCGGCGCCACCGACCCGGGACACCGAGGTACCCACGTTGATGGCCGGGCGGACGCCCGAGTTGAACAGGTCGGCCTCGAGGAAGATCTGGCCGTCGGTGATCGAGATGACGTTGGTGGGGATGTAGGCCGAGATGTCGCCGGCCTTGGTCTCGATGATCGGCAGGCCGGTCATCGAGCCGCCGCCCAGCTCGTCGGAGAGCTTGGCGCAGCGCTCCAGCAGCCGGGAGTGCAGGTAGAAGACATCACCGGGGTACGCCTCGCGGCCCGGCGGGCGGCGCAGCAGCAGCGACACCGCGCGGTACGCCTCGGCCTGCTTGGACAGGTCGTCGAAGACGATCAGGACGTGCTTGCCGGCGTACATCCAGTGCTGGCCGATGGCCGAGCCGGTGTAGGGGGCCAGGTACTTGAAGCCGGCCGGGTCGGAGGCCGGGGCGGCGACGATGGTGGTGTACTCCATCGCCCCGTACTCCTCCAGCGTGCCCTTGACGGACGCGATGGTGGAGCCCTTCTGACCGATCGCCACGTAGATGCAGCGCACCTGCTTGGCCGGGTCACCGGACTTCCAGTTGTCCCGCTGGTTGATGATCGTGTCGAGCGCGACCGTGGTCTTGCCGGTCTTGCGGTCACCGATGATCAGCTGGCGCTGGCCCCGGCCGATCGCGGTCATCGCGTCGATCGCCTTGATGCCGGTCTGCAGCGCCTCGCTGACGCCCTGGCGGGCCATCACGTTGGGCGCCTGCAACTCCAGCTCGCGGAAGCCCTCGCTCTCGATGTCGCCGAGCCCGTCGATCGCGGCGCCCAGCGGGTCGACGACCCGGCCGAGGAACGCGTCGCCGACCGGTACGGAGAGCACCCGGCCGGTCCGCTTGACCTTCTGGCCTTCCTCGATGCCGGTGAAGTCACCGAGGACCACGACGCCGATTTCCCGGACGTCGAGGTTCAGCGCGACACCGAGGGTGCCGTCAGCGAACTCCAACAGCTCGTTTGCCATCGTCGAGGGAAGCCCCTCGACGCGGGCGATACCGTCGCCCGCCTCGGCGACAGTGCCGACCTCCTCGCGCGAAATCTCCGGCGTATAGGACGAGACGTAGCGCTCGAGAGCGCCCCGGATCTCGTCCGAGGAGATGGTCAACTCGGCCATCCTCTGGTTCCCCTTTGTATCTCTGTAGCGTGGAAATCGGGTGTCTTGGTAGTCGGGTGTCCTGGTAGGCCGGGGTTACCGGGCCAGCGCGGCCCGGGTCTGCCGCAGCTTGCGCAGCACCGTGCCGTCGTAGAGGTCGTTGCCCACCTGCACGGAGACGCCGCCGAGAACGGCCGGATCCACCGTGACCTTGACAGCGACTGCTCGACCGTACAACTGTCCGAGTCGGGCGCCCAGCCGTTGCTCGTCGGCGTCGCTGAGCGGCGCCGCCACCGTGACGTAGGCGACCTGCCGGTCCCGCCGCGCCGCGGCCGCCTCGACCAGCCGGGTCAGCGACGCGGCGAAGCCACGCCCGCCGTACCCGACCAGCGCCAGCTCGGCCAGCCGGGTGGTCACCGGGCGGGCCTTGTCGGCGAGCAGCGCGTGGACCAGTTCGGCCCGGCGCGCCGGCTCGGCGGAGGAGTCGGACAGCGTGGCTGCCAGGTCCGGCGAGCCGTCGACGACCTGACCGAAGCGGAACAGCTCGTCCTCGACCTCGCCCAGATCACCGGCCTTCTCGGCACTGGCGAGCAGCGCGTCGACGCCGAGGGTCTCGGTGGCGTCGAGCAGGTCGGCAGAGCTGGACCAGCGTCCGCCGGCCAGGGTGGTGAGCAGGTCGACGGCTTGCGCCCCGACCTTGCCGCGCAGCATCGAGGCGAGCAGTTCGGAGCGTTCGGCACCCGTCCGGGACGGGTCCGCAAGTGCCCGGCGCAGCCGGGACTCGCGTGACAGCAGCCCGGAGACCGCGAGAATGTCGTCCGCAGTGGCGGCGAGCTGCTCCGGGTCGGTCGTGCTGACCTGCCCGGTGAGCTGCGTGGCCGCGGCGGCGTACGACTCGCGACTGGCGGCGTGCATCAGCGCGCCGCCGTCTCAAGGTCGGCCAGGAACCGGTCGACGGTGCCCTTGCGCCGAGCCTCGTCGGCCAGCGACTCGCCAACGATCTTGCTGGCCAGGTCGACCGCGAGGGTACCCATCTCGGCACGCAGTTCCCGCACGATGCTCGCGCGCTGCGCGTCCAGCTGTTCCCGGCCGGCCGCGATCACCCGTTCGCTCTCCTCACGCGCCTGCACCAGGATGTCCTCCCGGATGCCGTTGGCGTCTGCCCGGGCCTGGTCGCGGATCTTGGCGGCCTCGGTCCGGGCTTCGGCGAGCTGGCGCTGGTACTGCTCGAACAGCGCGTTCGCCTCGGCCTGGCGCTCTTCGGCGCGCTTGATGCCGCCTTCGATCGCCTCGACCCGGGCCTTGAAGGTCTCCTCCATGCGCGGCCAGACGAACTTCATCAGCACGAAGCACAGCAGAGCGAACGCGATGGTGCCGATAACCAGCTCCTGCCAGATCGGCAGGACCGGGTTCGGGTCGTGGGGGATTTCCTCGGCGAGGAAAAGCATCGGTACCTCCTTCGCGGAGCCGAGGGGGCGTTACTTGCCGAACACGAAGCCGAAGGCGATACCCAGCAGGGCGAGCGCCTCGACCACGGCGAAGCCGAGGAACAGGTAGGTCCGGGTCAGGCCGGCCGACTCGGGCTGGCGCGCGGTCGACTGGATGTAGGCGGCGAAGATGATGCCCACACCGATGCCGGGGCCGATGGCGGCGAGACCGTAGCCGACGGCGGCGAGGCTGCCGCTGACACCGGCGGCGAGGTTGACGTCCATGTTCTGCGGATTCCTCCTGGTAAGACCGCGTGACCGTCACGCGGAGATATCGGTTGTTTCCGAAATCAAGGTGGTACGCGACCGCGCTGGCCGCGGCGGCACCGGCTGGGTCAGTGCTCGTCCGCGAGCGCGCCCTGCACATAGCTGGCGGTCAGTAGCGCGAAAACGTAGGCCTGCAGGGCGGCGATCATCAGCTCGAAGAAGGTCAGCAGGATCGCCATGATCCAGGAGAGCAGCGAGATCGGCGCGTACCCCCAGGAGGCCTGGATCAGCACGAAGCCGCCGAGGGTGAAGACCAGCAGGATCACGTGCCCGGCGAACATGTTGGCGAACAGACGCAGGGCCAGCGTGAGCGGCCGCAGGATGAAAGTCGACAACAGCTCGATCGGCACCAGCAGGAAGTGCATCGCCAACGGGACGCCCGGAATGACCAGGGCGTGCTTGATGTAGCCGACGCCGTGCCTGCGGAACCCGAGGTAGATGAAGAGCACATACGAGACCACCGCGAGCACGGCCGGGTAGGCGATGTGCGCGTTCGGCGAGATCTGGATGAACGGGATGATCCCGAAGACGTTGGTGACCAGCACGAAGATGAACAGGGTCGAAAGGTAGGGGGCGAACCGCAGGCCCTCGACGCCGATCACCTCCTTGGCCACGGTGTCCCGGCCGAAGCCGTAAATCGATTCCGCGATCCACTGCGTCCGGGTCGGGACGATCTTCGGATTACGGTAGGCCAGCAGGAAGAACACAATGATGATCGCGACTGCGAACCACACCAGAAGCGTGAACTTGGTCAGCCACGGGTAGCCGCCGTCGACAATGCTGGGCAGGTAGAAGTCGTTCACGCTGGGCGGCCACGGAACCTCCGTACCGCCGGCGAGAACGAGTGCCTGTCCGGTCACCGTGCTCTCCCATCCACTCGCGACGCCGCTACGGGCGCCGAACTCAACTCACGCGCCGAGGCGCTTGACGGTCAGGTAGACCCCGAGCGCCACGCCGACGACGCAGCCGATCGCAGTGGCGACACCACCGGTGTGCAACCAGCGATCGATCAGCCAGCCGATGAACCCCCAGATCACCATCCCGGCGATCAGGTAGCTCACCGCCGCCCATCCCGTGTTGGCGCCGTCGGCTTCCGCGCGACGTCGCTGTTGGGGGGACTGGTCATCGGCCATGACGCCGGAACCATATCAGCCGGCTGTCAGTGGTTGTGAGTCGACCCCCGCGGCGTCCTGCCTGCGGGGGTACCGAGTCGAACCGGGGGCCTTCCGGTGCGGACGCCACGTTACTCCGCTCGCCGCGGTTCGGTAGGGGGTTCTGATGTTAGGTGTCGGTTAACCGACCGGTACGCAAACATTCGCGCACGACAATCTCAGCGAGGCGGGTCAATCTCCACATAGGGGATACGCGCCCGCCAGGTCCACACTGCCTGCGCGATCGTCCAGCCCAGCGCGGCCACGATGATCGCCAAACCCATCGCCGGTAGCCCGTCCCAGTCCGTGGCGGCGATCGCAGCCATCACAAAACCCAGGAGTGTGAACTTCACCACATAGGCCAACAGCCCGACCGGCAACACCAGGCGGGGATTGCGCGCATCCGCCCAGGCAATTACCACGCTCGATGCGGTGTAACTCACCGCGACCAGGCCCACGCCGGCCGCCGCGCCAGCCGCGCCCGAGCCCCCCTTGACCAGCCAACCGACCAGCACGCCGAGGACCACCAGGACCGCCGAGGCGAACAGGCCGGAGGGCAGGTGCCGTAGCCGGACACGCAGCCCGCCGCCGGCCGGCCGGGCCGCCACAACGGGGCCGGGCCGGCTCGGCGACCCGGTCACCCGGTCACCCGCCGGCCGGCGCACTGCCGGTCCGGTCGGGCCGGCACGATCGCGACGAGCTCCCGATCCCGCGCCGCGAAGTCCGACCCCCAGAAGGTTCCCACCGGGAAAGTCTATGGGTCGCGCCGCCGACGGCCGGCAGCCCGGGGTGGGGTACCCGGCCGGGGTTTGCCGGACGGCCGGCCACCCGCGGCGGGAGGATGGCGGGTATGCGGGTACTCGTGACCGGAGCCACCGGGTACGTCGGCGGCCGACTCGCGCCCCGGCTGGTCGACGCGGGTCACCAGGTGCGCTGCCTGACGCGTGACCCGCGCCGGCTGCGGGACGTGCCCTGGGCCGACCGGGTCGAGGTGGTCGGCGCCGACGTCACCCGCCCGGAGCAGCTGACCGCCGCGCTCGACGGCGTCCGGGTCGCCTACTACCTGGTGCACTCGATGGGTCAGCAGCCCCGGTTCGAGGCGGCCGACCGGCTGGCCGCCCGCAACTTCGGCCGGGCCGCCCGGGAGGCCGGCGTCGACCGGATCGTCTACCTCGGCGGGCCGGAGCCGACCGGGCCCACCTCGGCCCACCTGCGTTCCCGGGCCGAGGTCGGCCGACTGCTGTCGGACAGCGGGGTACCCACCATCGTGCTGCGCGCCGCCGTCATCATCGGCTCCGGCTCGGCCAGCTTCGAGATGCTGCGCCACCTCACCGAGCGGCTGCCGGTGATGGTCACCCCGCGCTGGGTGGCCAACCGGGTGCAGCCGATCGCGATCCGCGACGTGCTGCGCTACCTGGTACTGGCGGCCACCGTGCCGGGCCGGGTGCACCGGGGCTACGACATCGCCGGGCCGGACGTGCTGACCTACGCCGAGATGATGCAGCGCTACGCCCGGGTCGCCGGGTTGAACCGCCGGCTCGTCATCGGCACCCGGGCGCTGTCGCCGTGGCTGTCGGCGCACTGGGTCGGCCTGGTCACGCCGGTACCCAACGCGATCGCCCGGCCGCTGGTGGCCAGCCTCACGCACGAGTCGGTGGCCCGCGAGCACGACATCGCCGCGCTGATCGCCGACCCACCGGAGGGGCTGCTCGGCTTCGACGCAGCGGTCCGGCTGGCAATGGCCAACGTACGCGACGACGCGGTGGAGACCCGCTGGGCGAACGCGACAGTCCCGGACGCGCCCGCCGATCCGTTGCCCACCGACCCGGACTGGTCCGGTGGTTCGCTCTACCACGACGACCGCAGCGCCCCGGTGGCCGCGCCCGCGCACCAGCTCTGGCGGGTCATCGAGGGCGTCGGCGGCGAGCACGGCTGGTACTCGTTCCCGCTGGCCTGGTCGGTGCGTGGCTGGCTGGACCGGATGGTCGGCGGCGTCGGGCTGCGGCGGGGCCGGCGCGACCCGCACCGGCTCTACGTCGGCGAGGCGCTGGACTTCTGGCGGGTCGAGGAGATCCAGGCCGGGGTGCTGCTGCGGTTGCGGGCAGAGATGCGGCTGCCCGGCCAAGCCTGGCTGGAAATGCGAGCCGAGCCCACCGGCGAGAGCACCTCCCGCTACCGGCAGCGCGCCGTCTTCGTGCCACGCGGCCTGCTCGGGCACGCGTACTGGGCGTCGGTGTGGCCGTTCCACGCGGTCGTCTTCGGCGGGATGGCCCGCAACATCGCCCGCGGCGCCGAACGCTCGGCCAGCCGGCCACCAGCCACGGCGACCGGGCCCGGGTGATCGGCGTGCGGCGTCAGCCGGAGAGGTCCACGTGCGGCGTCAGCCGGAGAGGTCCAGCAGTGCGCCGGCCAGCGGACGGATGACCTGGTCGATCTCGTCGCCGACCCGGCCGAAGTAGGCGTCCCCGCGACCCCACGGGTCGTCCAGGTCGTCCCGGTCCAGCGGCGGCCGGCCGGCGCGGGCCGCGTCCGCGGCGGCGACGAGCGCCGTCCCCCGGGCGTAGACCGCGTCGCCGTCCGGGGCGAACGGGGGCAGCCCTTCCCGGTCCACCTCGGCCAGCAGCCGGCCGAACTCGCCCAGCACGAAGGTCCGGGCCGCCGCGTCCGGGCGCAGCGCCAGCACGTACTGCAGCTGCTCGCCGGTCGCCGTGAGAATCAGATCGGACGAGTCCAGGTGCTCGCCGCGCAGCTTGCGGGCGGCGAAGTTGCCCGCGTCCGCGCCGCGCCGGGCCACCTCGCGGGCGGCCGGCGGGTTCATCTCCTCGCCCGCGTGCCAGCCGCCGGTACCCGCCGAGTGCACGTACACCAGGTCGCCGTTCGGGCTGTCGAGCGCCCGGGAGAGCAGTCGCTCGGCCATCGGCGACCGGCAGATGTTGCCCATGCACACGTGCAGCACCGTGAACGGAGCCATCTCAGTCCTCCGGCCCGAGCAGGGTGGGTACCACCTCGCGCAGCTTCTCCAGGCTGATCGCCCCGGCGCGCAGCAGGCGGGGGGTCTCGCCGGTGACGTCCACGATCGAGGACGGCAGCGAGTCCGGCGTCGGGCCGGCTTCCAGGTACACGCTCACCGAGTACTCCAACTGCTTACGGGCGTCCTCGGCGGTGGTGGCGGCGGGCTGGCCGGTCTTGTTGGCGCTGGACACCGCCATCGGCCCGACCTCGCGCAGCACTTCGAGCGCCACCGGGTGCAGCGGCATCCGGACAGCCACCGTGCCGTCCAGGTCGCCGAGGTCCCACTGCAGCGAGGGGGCGTGCTCGACGATGATCGTCAGCGCCCCCGGCCAGAACGCCTCGACCAGCTCGCGGGCCAGCTTGGGCACCGTGACGACCAGCCCCTCCAGGGTGGTCTTGGCGCCCACCAGCACAGGTGGGGGCATCTGTCGGCCCCGGCCCTTGGCGTTGAGCAGGGCGGTCACCGCCCACGGCTTGAACGCGTCGGCACCGATGCCGTAGAGCGTGTCGGTTGGCAGTACCACCAGGTCGCCCCGGCGTACCGCCTCGACCGCGGCCTCGATCCCCTTGTCCCGGGTGGCCGCGCTGCGGCAGTCGAAGAGCATCACGGGTGCATTCTGGCAAACCCCGCTAGCCGGGCGGCAGCCGGCGGGCGGTAGTGAACCGCGGGCGACCGGCGAGGTCGTGGTGCAGCCGCACCCCGTCGTACGCTCCGGCGGCCCGGAGCAGGTCGGGAACGGCCTCGCCGTGCGAGTCATCGTGCTCGATCCCCAGCTGGCCACCCGGGCGCAGCAGCGCCGCCGCGCGGGCGATCACCGGCCGGATCACGTCCAGCCCGTCCGCCCCGCCGAAGACGGCGACCCCCGGATCCGCCGCCACCTCGGGCGACACCGCGGTACCGGCCGGCACGTACGGTGGGTTGCACAGCACCAGGTCGACCTGGCCGTCAAGATCGGCGGTGACCTCGGGCGCGGTGACGTCCCCGGCGCGTACCGCCACCGGCAGGCCCAGTGCCGCCACGTTCGCGGCGAGCGCGCCGGCCGCGTCCTGCTCGACCGCCACCACCCGGGTACCCGGCCGCTCGTCGGCGACGGCCAACGCGATCGCGCCACTGCCACTGCACAGGTCCACGACCAGCGGCGTACCGGTCCGGGGCAGCACCGACAGGCCCCACTCCACCAGCAACTCGGTCTCCGGGCGGGGAATGAAGACGCCCGGCGCGACCGGGATGTCCAGCCGCCGGAACGGGGCGCTGCCGGTCAGGTACTGCAGCGGGGTACGCGTCGCCCGCGCCTGTACCAGGCGTTCGAAGCGGGTCAGCGAGTCGGCGTCGAACCGCGCCAGCGGCAACCGGCCCCGGCCGACCCCCAGCACATGCCCGGCGAGCAGCTCGGCGTCGACCCGGGCGGCCTCGATCCCGGCATCGGCCAACCGCTGGGCGGCGGCGCGCAGGATGGTCCGGAGGTCCGCCGGTACGGGCATATCCACGGGGACGGCTGACACCCCATAATCATGAAGCCAGAGCATTCGCCCAATGCAGCGAGGGGGTTGCTGGCCGTGACTGGCAGCGAGGTCATCCAGCATCTGCGCAGGTTACTGACGAGCGGAAAGTCGGCGGACGCCATCGGTCAGGCGATGACCCTGGCCCGCTCGACCAGTACCGATGCCGGTCTGCGCGCAGACGTGATGCTGATGCGACTCGCCGGATTCATCAACCTCGGCCAGCGCGGCATGCTCAAGGGGGGTCTCGACGACGCCGCCGACGCGGTCCGGGCCTGCCCGAGCGCCGACCGGTACGCCCGGCTCTACGCCTTCGCCGCGATCATCGCCCACAACGACGGCGCGTTCGAGCGCTGCGTGCCCTACCTGGTACGGGCCGCGCAGGCGTTGACCACCGTCACCGCGGTCAACGAGGAGATCACCTGCACCTGGCACGACCTGGCGATGGCCTACTCCGCGGCCGGGTTCCACGGGTACGCGCTGGGCGCGATGGAGAAGTCCCGGCAGCTCGCCCGGCAGACCGGCGAGAGCGAGGGCAAGTACATCACCCCGACCATCCGGGTCCGGCTGGCGACCTGGCACGACCACCAGGGCGACAGCGAGGCGTGCCTGCGGGTACTCCGTGGCGTGATCGACGAGATGCCCGGCCACCAGGAGATCTGCGCGGAGGGGCCGGCGATGCAGCCGGCGAGCGTTGCCGCGTACGGCTTCGCCATCGCCCGGCTGGCCACCCTCGGCGAGCTGGTCGACGTCGACCCCAGGCCGCTGCTCAACCTGGAGCCCGGCTCGCAGCGGGTCCGTGACTTCCGCAACCTCGGCGATATCTGCCTGCGCATCGCCGGTGGCCGGGCCGAGCAGGCGCTGCGCCGGCTCGCCGAAGTCGAGATCAGCCCGACCACCGTGGGCGCCGCCGAGACACCCCGGCTGCGGGCGCTGGCCCACCTGGCCGCCGGCCGGCCGGCCGACGCCTACGTCGAGGACCGGCACGCCTTCCGACTGGCCAGCTCGCACAGCGAACGGCTACGCGAACTCTTCATCGAAGGCACCGCCGCCCGACTGCAGCACGAGCAGTTGCAGCGCCGGCTGGCCCGGTACGAGGGCCAGGCGGTCACCGACCCGCTGACCGGCCTACCGAACCGGCGCTACCTGGAGCAGCATCTGAAGGCACTGGTCGACGAGGGTCGCGCGGCCATGGTCGCGGTCTGCGACCTGGACGGCTTCAAGCAGGTCAACGACGTGCACGGGCACCTGATCGGTGACCTCGTGCTGCAACGGGTGGCCGCCATCCTGGCCAGCGCGATGCGCCGGGAGGACATGGTGGCCCGCTACGGCGGGGACGAGTTCGTGGTGGTGATGCCGGAGACCCGGCCGGCCGAGGGGCAGGAGATCGCCCAGCGGGTGGCCCGCGCGGTCACCGGCGAGGACTGGTCCACCATCGCCCCCGGCACCCCCATCGGGGTCACCATCGGCTGGGCCTACGCCGACGGCACCGCCCCGCTCGCCGAGGCGTTCGCCGCGGCCGACCGGGCCATGCTCAAGGCCAAGCGCACCAGCCGCGCCGGCAGCAAACCGGGCCGGGCGACGCTCAGCCTCGCCGGCCGCTCCCGCAAAGCCGGCTGACGCCCCGACAGCCGGGGCCACTACACCGTTACTGGCAGGCCGTCAGTGGCGGGAGAGTTCGGTCTCGCCGGCCAGCCGGGCGTGCCGGTCGGCCGCGGTGAGCGCGTCCAACACCGAGTCCAGGTCACCGGCGAGCGCCAGGTCCAGGTTGTACGCGGTGTAGCCGATGCGGTGGTCGGAGATCCGGTTCTGCGGGTAGTTGTAGGTACGGATGCGCTCGGAGCGGTCCACCGTGCGCACCTGCGCCCGACGGGCGTCCGACGCCGCCGCGGCGGCCTGCTCCTGGGCGAGCTGGGCCAGTTTGGCGCGCAGCAACCGCATCGCGTGGTCCTTGTTCTGCAGCTGCGAGCGCTCGTTCTGGCAGGAGACCACGGTGCCGGTGGGCAGGTGGGTGATCCGTACCGCCGAGTCGGTGGTGTTCACCGACTGGCCGCCCGGACCGGACGAGCGGAACACGTCGATGCGCAGGTCACCCGGGTCGACGGTGAACTCCGACTCCTCCGCCTCGGGGATGACCAGCACACCGGCCGCCGAGGTGTGGATGCGGCCCTGCGACTCGGTGGCCGGTACCCGCTGCACCCGGTGTACGCCGCCCTCCCACTTCAGCCGCGACCAGACCCCGTACCCGCCCTCCGGTACCCCCCTGGTCTTGATCGCCACCGCGACGTCCTTGTACCCGCCCAGATCCGACTCCTGCGAGTCGAGCACCTCGGTCACCCAGCCGTGCCGCTCGGCGTAGCGCAGGTACATCCGCAGCAGGTCCCCGGCGAACAGCGCGGACTCCTCGCCGCCCTCGCCCGCCTTGATCTCCAGGATCAGGTCCTTGGCGTCGTTGGGGTCGCGCGGGGCGAGCAGCTCGGCGAGCCGCTCCTCGATCAACGGCAGCCGCTCCTCGAGCGCGGTCACCTCGACGCCGAAGGTCGGGTCCTCGGCGGCGAGCTCGCGGGCGGCGGTCAGGTCCTCGCGGGTCTGGTCGAGTTCGCCCGCCGCCTTGTGGATCGGGGTCAGCTCGGCGAACCGGCGGCCCACCCGGCGGGCGGCGACCTGGTCGGCGTGGATCGCCGGGTCAGCCAGTCGCTGCTCCAGCTCGGCGTACTCGGCAAGCAGGCTGGGCAGGCGGTCGGTGCTCATCGGTTCCTCCGGCGGGGCGATGCGGATCACGGACAGCACGCACAACGGCTGCGGCGCGCACAAAAGCGACGGCGCCCGCACTCCCCGAGGGGAGTGCGGGCGCCGTCGGCGTCGCTACTTGGCGGCGTCTTTCTTCGCCTGCGCCTTGGCGTACTTCTGCTGGAACTTGGCCACCCGGCCGGCGGTGTCGAGAACCCGCTGCTTGCCCGTGTAGAAGGGGTGGCACTCGCTGCACGACTCGGCGTGGATCTGGCCGTTCTTGGCCGTGCTGCGGGTGGTGAAGGTGTTGCCGCAGGAGCAGGTGACGGTGGTCGCGCTGTACTGCGGGTGGATGTCCGGCTTCATGCCGTTTGGTCCTTTCGATTCGATGGTCGCCGGGTCGTCGCATAGCTGTCCGCGACGTGAACCGGAACCGGGCTGCCGGACCAGTGTGCCACGTCGGCCCACCGGCCCGTCCGACAGCCCATTCATTCGGACACCGGCTAAACGCCGTGACCGGCCGCGACTATTCCGGCTACCCTCCCGCCAACCCACCGCGCCGCGCGAGCGAGGGAGCCACCGATGACCATCGTCCGCCGTGACTACGCCGGCCCGGCCGACCTGCGCCGGATGCAGGAACTGGTGAGCCGGCTGTGGAGCGTGGACGCCACCTGGCACATCGGGGACGTGGCCTGGGGCCGGTACCAGCACACCGGGCGGGAGGCCGAGTGGCCCACCGCACTCTGGTTCGACGACGGCGAACTGGTCGGCTGGGGGTGGGTACGGCTGCCCGGGTACCTGGGCTTCACCTGCCGGCCGGACCGCCCCGAGGTGGCCGACGCGATCGTGGCCTGGTTCCTGACCGTCGCCACAGCCGCCGAACTGACCAGCGAGACGCTCCGCGAGCCGGTGCTGTCCGGCGCACTCGAACGGGCCGGATTCGCCATCGTGCCCGACCCCGATGCGCTGGTTCTGCTGGTGCGCGACCTGACCGCGCTGGACCCGGTCGAGCCGCCCGACGGCTACCGGGTACGCGCGATCACCGGCCCGGCGGAGTTGGCCGCCCGGGTGGCGGTGCACCGGGCCGTCTGGCACCCGTCCCGGGTCACCGAGGAGTCCTACGCCAACGTGATGGCCGCCTGGCCGTACCGGGCGGAGTTGGACTGGGTGGCGCAGGCGCCGACCGGGGACTTCGCCGCCCACTGCGTGATCTGGTACGACGAGGCCGTCGGCGTGGGTGAGCTGGAGCCGGTGGGTACCCATCCCGAGCACCGGCGACGCGGCCTGGGCCGGGCCACCTGCCTGGGGGCCCTGCATGCGCTGCGGGCCCTCGGCGGCCGGCAGGCCGTGGTCCTCAGCCACGACTATCCGGACCGGCCGGCCTCGCTGGCGCTCTACCGGGCGCTCGGCTTCCGCGATCATGCCCGCATCGTCACCTACCGGCTGACCCGGCCCGCCACCGCCTGAACCACCGCCGAGCTGCGCCACCCGGTCCGCGATGATCGGCGGCCACACCGGGGCCGGCGATTGATCGGCCGCCCACGCGTTTCGCGGCCGCGCAGGCCGGGCATCTATCGTCCGTGAGCCCCCGACGGATCGAGGACAACCAATGAGAACGAGCACCCTCGCGCGCCGCGTGGCTACCGGCGCACTGCTGCTGTGCACGGCCGGAGTGCTGGCCGCCTGCACCGACGACGGCACCCCCGGCGCCGGCGGAACCCCCGGCACCATGCCCGCCACCGGCAGCACGGCCGGTACCCCGGCCCCCGCCGGCAGCGGCCCGTGCAACCTGCTGACCACAGCGGACGTGCAGAGCGCACTGAGTGAGAAGGTCACCGCCAGCACCGGCGGGGCCGGCGCGTCCGCGGCCGACGGCTCCAACGTGCAGCAGTGCCTGCTCACCACCGACGGACCGGCGCTACTCGGCGGCAGCGCGCAGTCGATCCTGGCATTCGTGGCCGGCCTGACCGGTCAGCAGCCGACGGTCAACCTGAGCACCGGCAGCATCGCGGTGCTGGTGACCACCACGACCACGCCGGTGACCGCGTCGGCGACCGGCGTGCCGCTGCCGTCCGGTGCCGCCGCGGCGTCCGGCCTGGGCAAGTCGGCCTACGCGCTGCCCTCGCCGACCGGTGGCGGCCTGGCGGTCTGCCAGGTCAGCGACACGGTCACGGTGATCGTGGTGGATCTGGAAGGCAAGCAGGTCACCGCTGACCAGCTGACCGCCCTGCTGAAGGCGGCGGTCGGTCGGGTCTGACCCTTTCCGGTACTCCCGGCCGGCCGCGGCATCCTCCCAACGCGGCCGGCCGGGCCGCGTTCCAGCCAGCCGCTAGCGCAGCAGCAGCGCGCCGAAGCGTTCGTACTCGGCGAGGTCGGCCAGGGTGGCGCGAACCGACGCAGACAGTGGTTCGGGTAGCGCGTCGAGGGAAAAGAAGCCGGCGTCGGTGGTCTCGTCGGTGACCCGGACCAGGTCGCCGACCCAGCCGTCCACCCGGAACGCGGTCGTGTGCAACTGGTACGTGTGGCCCCACTGGTTGGTGACAGTGTGCGCCGGACCGGAGTACACGGCGAACGGGGTGAGTTCGGTGGCGGTCAGGCCGGTCTCCTCGCGTACCTCCCGGGCCGCGCCCTCGGCCACTGACTCGCCGACCTCCAGCGCGCCGGCCGGCAGGGCCCAGTTGCCGTTGTCCGAGCGCTTGATCAGCAGCAGCCGCCCGGCGTCGTCGCGGATCACGGCCCGGGCGCCGGGAAACATCAGCACCATCTGGTCGCCGGCCAGCGCCCGCAGCCGCCCCAGGTACGACTCGTCCCACCCGACGTTCGCCATTGCGCCACCTTAGCCGGACGCAGACGGCGCCGGCCCGCGCCGCGGGGTACGCGGTGCGGGCCGGTGGCCGTGCGCTGACCGGGGTTAGTCGCCCGGCGTGGACTGCGCGATCTGCATCAGGAACTCGATGTTGGTCCGGGTCTTCTTGAGCCGGTCCAACAGCAGGTCGAGAGCCTGGTTGGAGTCGAGCGCGTGCAGCACCTTGCGGAGCTTGAGGACGATGCCCAGCTCATCGGAGGCGAGCAGGATCTCCTCTTTACGGGTACCCGACGGGTCGATGTCGATGGCCGGGAAGACCCGCTTGTCGGCGATCTTCCGGTCGAGCTTGAGTTCGGCGTTGCCGGTGCCCTTGAACTCCTCGAAGATCACCGTGTCACCGGTCGAGCCGGTCTCCACCAGTGCGGTGGCGATGATCGTCAGCGAGCCGCCGTTCTCGATGTTGCGGGCCGCGCCGAGGAACCGCTTCGGCGGGTACAGCGCGGTCGAGTCGATACCGCCGGACAGGATGCGTCCGGAGGCCGGCGAGGCGTTGTTGTACGCCCGGCCCAGCCGGGTGATCGAGTCGAGCAGCACGACGACGTCGTGGCCCAGCTCCACCAGCCGCTTGGCCCGCTCGATGGACAGCTCGGAGACCGTGGTGTGGTCCGTCGGCGGCCGGTCGAAGGTGGAGGCGATGACCTCACCCTTCACCGAGCGCTGCATGTCGGTGACCTCTTCGGGTCGCTCGTCCACCAGTACCACCATCAGGTGGCACTCCGGGTTGTTGTGGGTGATCGCGTTGGCGATCGCCTGCAGCACCATGGTCTTGCCGGCCTTGGGCGGCGAGACGATCAGCGCCCGCTGCCCCTTGCCGATCGGCATGACGAGGTCGATGACCCGGGTGGTGAGGATGTTCGGCTCGGTCTCCAGCCGCAACCGCTCCTGCGGGTACAGCGGGGTGAGCTTGTAGAACTCGGGGCGGCGACGCGCCTCCTCCGGGTCCATCCCGTTGATGGTGTCCAGCCGGACCAGCGGGTTGTACTTGTCCCGCCGGCTGCCGGTCCCGGCGACCTGGTCGTTGTCGCGGTTGGCGCGGACGGCGCCGGTGACCGCGTCGCCACGGCGCAGGCCGTAGCGCTTGACCTGGGACATCGAGACGTACACGTCGTTGGAGCCGGCAAGGTAGCCCGACGTCCGGACGAACGCGTAATTTTCCAGCACGTCCACGATGCCGGCGACCGGGATCAGCACGTCGTCGTCGGCGACCTGGGGCTCGTTGACCCGCTCAGTGCCGCCGGTCTCGGTGCGCCCGGAGCGGTTGCGACGGTCGCGGAACCGGCTACGCCGGCTACGCCGGCCGCTGCCGTCCCCGTCGTCGTCGCCGTCGCCGTCGTACCCACCACGGTCACGGCCGGCCTGGCCGCGGTCGTTCTGGCCGCGGTCGTTCTGGCTGCGGTCGTTCTGCCGGTCGTGCTGGCCACGGTCGGCCCGGTCGTTCGGACCGCGCTCGCCCTGCCGATCCTGCTGGCCGCGCTCGTTCTGGGCACGGTCACCGCCCTGGCTGCGCTCGGCCCGGTCGCGCCACCGCCCTGGCTGCGCTCGGCCCGGTCGCGCTCGACCCGGTCACCGCCCTGGCTGCGCTCGGCCCGGTCGCGCTCGACCCGGTCACCGCCCTGGCTGCGCTCGGCGCGGTCGCCGCCCTGGCTACGCTCGGTGCGGTCGCCGCCCTGGCCGCGCTCGGCACGATCACTGCGCTCACTGCGCTGGCGACCGTCGGAGCGCTCGCGCTCAGCGGTATCGGTGTCGGCCCGGGGGGTGTCCCGGGACTCCGGCGGACCGGCGGACCGGCTGGCCCGACGCGTCGCCCGGCCGTTGGATTCGGCGGCGGGCTCGCTCTCCCGGACGTCGGCGCGTACCTCGGCACGCGGCGCCTCGGCGGCGGCGACCTGGACGGCCGCCCGCTCGGCGCGCGGGGCACGCTCCTGCGCGGAAGCCTCGACGGCGGCCGGTTCGGGCTGGGCGTCGCGTGCCGCGTTGGCACGCGGGCCGGGTACCCGACCCTCGCCCTGAAGTTCCTGGATGGCGGCGATCAGCTCGCCCTTGCGCATACGTGCGGTGCCTTGGACGCCGAGCGACGAGGCCATCGTCTGCAGCTCAGGGAGCAGCATTGCGGTGAGGCCGCTGCCAGTGCGCCGACGACGGGTGACGCCCGCCTCCGCCGACTGGTCGGTGGGAACGTCCGACGTCACGTCGGTGGTGTCGCTCAATGGATTCCTTCCCTCGATGGGTGTCCGGCGCCGTCCAGGTCTCCGCCAGGTGGCTGGAACAACTCCGGTGTACCCGCCGTGCCGTCGATGACGACCCGGGGGTGGTGTGGTGCAACGGCACTGTGCCGGTGCCGTAGCCCCAGCCGTCGTGCCTGCCCTGGTACCAGGCGTGGCCGGACCAGGGTTGTTGTGTCGAGCGCTGCCGTGCCAGGCATCGGCGCCACCGGGCGAACCCGATTGGCTGGTGCTGCCGGGCGAACCCGACTGCCCGTGCCTGCCGGGCGAACCCGACTGCGCGGTGCCGACCGACCTGTGCCGGACGCTGACAAGCACCGCCTACCGCTGTGTAGCGCCGTCGGCGCTGCGGTGAGCCGACGCCTCCTTTAGGCCCACTGGTGGGCCGACCAGACACATCGCCCGACCGTGACGCGCCACGCTGATTGCGCACCAACCACCGGTCGGGTGGTGTGGTCCGGTCAGCTTGGCTGGCTCGCCAGAGAGGTTTCGGGGATGCGCCGTGCCGCACAGATCGCGCGGTTGGGGCTGCTTGTCTAGCTAGACAGCGTAATCATCTCACGCGGCCTGCGGCAACAGCATCCTGCCCGGCGTGTTGCCAGTCTACCCGTACCCGCGCTCCCGCGCTGTCGATACCGGGCGCGGAGCGTACCCAGCCTGGTGTGACCGGCATCTCATCCGGCGCACCGAAGGCGAGCACGGTCGGTCCCGCGCCGGAGACGACCGCGGGGATGCCTGCCGACCGGAGCAATCTCGACAAGCGCGGCGGTCCCCGGCATTCCCGCGGCCCGGTAGCCCTGGTGCAGGCGGTCCTCGGTGGCCGTGAAGAGCAGCTCAGGCGCGCTGGCCAGGGCATGTACCAGCAGCGCCGCCCGACCGGCGTTGCGGGCGGCGTCGACGTGCGGCACGGTGGCCGGCAGCGCGGCGCGGGCATGCGCGGTCAGTCCCCGCTCGTCGGGCACGAACACCACCGGGTGTACTCCCGGAGCCGGCTCCAGCCGCACGGCCCGCGCCACCTCCGCCGCGCCGGGCGCCGGGGATTCCAGCCAGGCGATGGTGAAGCCGCCGAGCAGGCAGGGGGCGACGTTGTCGGGGTGGCCCTCGATCTCGTTCGCCAGGGCGAGTACCGCCGCGGGCGGCAGCGCCTGCTCGCCGTCGGGGACCAGCGCGCGGGCGGCGAGGATGCCGGCGACGATGGCGGCCGACGAGGAGCCCAGTCCGCGCGCCTGCGGGATGGCGTTGGCGCAGCGCACCGCGAGCCCGGCCGGGTGCGCCACGCCCAGCCGGTCGAGGGTGGCGAGCAGGCAGCGGACCACCAGGTGCTCGGCGTCGGTGGGCAGTTCACCGGCGCCCTGGCCGGTGACCGTGACCCGGACGCCGTCGCCGGACACCTGGGCGGTCACCTCGTCGTACAGGGCCAGGGCGAGGCCGAGCGCGTCGAAGCCGGGGCCGAGGTTGGCGCTGGTGGCCGGTACCCGGACCCGGACCGGCGCGCTGACGAAGGCTGCCACCCGGGCATCCTACGTGTCGGCCCCGTCGGGGTCGGCGGGCCGCTGGTCGGCGGCCTGCTGTTGGTCGTCGGCCGGTTGTTGGTCGTCGGCTGAGCGGGGGGTCCGGCCGGCGCTGCGCAGGGCCTGGCGCAGCGCGTACTCCACCTGGGCGTTGACGCTGCGCAGATCGTCGGCGGCCCAGCGGGCGACCGCCTCGTAGACCTCCGGGGCAAGGCGTAGCAGCAGCTTCTTGCGCTCGGTCACCGGCGCACTCCTCCAGCCTGGGCGAGGGGCCGGGTGCGGGCGGCAGCGCCACCCGCACCGGCAGGTCACTCAGTACAGCGAGCCGGCGTTGACCACCGGCTGCGCGGCGCGGTCGCCGCAGAGCACCACCAGCAGGTTCGACACCATCTGCGCCTTGCGCTCCTCGTCGAGTTCGACGACATTCTGTTCGCGCAGCTTCTCCAGGGCGCTGGAGACCATCCCGACCGCGCCTTCGACGATCTTGAAGCGGGCCGCGACGATGGCGCTGGCCTGCTGGCGGGCCAGCATCGCCTGGGCGATCTCCGGCGGCGTACGCGAGATGGGTGATCCGGGACTCGAGCACCTGGACGCCCGCGAGCCTGGTGCGCTCGCCCAGTTCCATGGTGAGCTGCTCGCTGACCACGGTCGCCGCGCGCAGGCTGATCCGGTTCTCGTCGTGCGACTCGTACGGGTAGCGAGGTGGCGATGTGCCGGACCGCCGCCTCCGCCTGGACGGCCACGTAGGAGTAGTAGTTGTCCACGCCGAAGGCGGCCGCGGCGGTGTCCACCACCCGCCAGACCACCACGGCGGCGATCTCGACCGGGTTGCCGTCGGCGTCGGAGACCTTCAGCCGCTCGGACTGGAAGTTGGCTACCCGCAACGAAATCGACCGCTTGTTGGAGAACGGGACGGTCCAGTGGAAGCCGGCGGTCGAGATGGTGCCGACATAGCGGCCGAAGAACTGCAGTACCCGTGCCTGGTTCGGGCTGATCACCACGAATCCCGTGGCCAACACCAGGAACAGCACCGCCCCCACGAACAGGGTCAGCACGATCGCGCCCGGCGTTACTGCCGTCGACCGAGCTGGACCCCAGCACGCCGACAAACAGGACTGTCAGCACCACCTCAATCAGCAGTACCAGAAGCATCAGGAATCCGGGTACCCGGAACGCGCGCCTCTCCATCGTGTCCTCCCCCTGTGACCGACGGGGACGACCCGGCCGGACACTATCAAAGTGATATCACCACGATATCGCTCGGGGAGGCGTTGTCAAGGCGCTCACGCGGCCGCCGCCGCCGGCTCCGGCCGATCCAGGGTGCGCAGCGTGACCAGCCGCCAGCCGATCGCGTAGAGCAGGGTGGTGGCCCCACAGCCGCCGATCAGCACCCACGGGTCGACGTGACCGAGCAGCAGCCCGACGATCACCTGACTCACCGCCACCGCCAGGCTGGCGATGGTGAAGTCGGCGGAGACCACCCGGCCACGCAGCCGGTCCGGGATCTCGGCCTGCAGCGCGGCGCTGGACATCGCCCAGTTGCCGCCGCCGGCGCCGTGCGCGATCAGGATGAACAGCAGCACCAACGGGAACCAGTGCACCACCGAGACGCCCAGGTAACCCAGGCCGTAGCTGCCCATGGCCAGCGCCAGCCCCCAGGCCAGCCGGGCCGGCCGGCGCAGGAACCGGCGCAGCAGCAGCGGCCCGATCAGCGCGCCGAGCCCGCGTACCGCGAACAGCAGGCCGGTACCCAGCCCACCGGCGCCCATCAGCAGGGCCAGCACCGGGTAGACGGCGAGCACGCCGTTGCCCAGGCCGACCGCCGACTTCACCGTCACCAGCGCCTGTACCCGGGGATGGCTGCGCGATGTAGCCCAACGCCTCCCGGATCGCCGCGAACGTCGGCTGCCCGGCGTGCTCGGTGCGGTCCTGTTGCAGCGGCTGCCGGACCGCCAACGCCAGCGCGGCGGCCACCGCGAGCCCGAGCGCCGTCAACGCGAAGCAGGTGTACGGGCTGAACACGGTGGCCAGCACCCCGCCGATGGACGCGCCGACCACGGTCATGGTGCCCCACGCCGAGCCGCTGATCGCCATCGCGGCGGTGAGATCCCGCGGTGGCACCAGATTCGGGGTGGCCGCCGCCGCGGCCGGCGAGTAGAACGCCTTGGCCACCGCCATCGCGCCCACCGCGACCGGCCCCAGCCAGGCGATCCCCGGGCTGCGCACGAAGAACAGCAGGCCGACGGCGGCCAGCGCCGCCAGGTTCGAGCCGACCAGGATCTTGCGCCGGTCGATCCGGTCGGCGATCGTCCCCGCGAACGGCAGCAGCAGCGCGCCCAGCCCGGTGTCGGCGGCCAGCGTCAGACTGCCCAGCAGCGCCGCGCCGGTGAGGTCCTGGAGCAGGCCGAGCAGCGGGATCATGACGAACCAGTCACCGCCGAACATCACCAGCTGGGCGATGAACAACAACCGGAAGTCGCGGTACCCGCGGAGCACGCCGAGGGGGCTTGAGGTAAGTGGTGCAGGCACCGGCAGACCTTATCCTCCAGGCCCTCCGGCAGCATCCGCCCGGCCCTCCGGGCAGCATCCGCCCGGCCCTCCGGGCAGCATCCGCCCGGCCCGCCGGGCAGCATCCGCCCGGCCCGCCGGGCAGCATCCCGGCAGTGCTGCCAGGTGGATGTCCGTGGGGCTACCCGGCGAGGTAGGCCAGTGCCCCGACCGTCAACGCCTGTACGCCACCGCGTAGGCCCGACTCCCGGTCCGGGGCGAAGCCCGGCTGGTGCGGCGAGGGCACCGAGACCGCCTTCGCCATCAGCGAATCGCCCGGGGCGGCCTGCCAGACATCTGCCGGGGTGACGCCGAGCAGCCAGAACAGCGTCGGGATGGCCGGCTCCGGGTAGCTGTCCGGACCCGGCCGGGCAAACAGCGCGAAGTCCTCCGACCCGGTGATCAGCTCGGGGAACTCGGCCACCACGGCACCGAGGACGGCGCGGTGCGCGGCGCGTACCCGGTCGTGGGTCGGTTCGTCGTTGACGGTCGCGAAGGTGTGCTCGATCCGCTCGATCTCCGGTTCCCGGGGTGCCCGGCCGGCGGCGCAGGCAGCGTTCACGATCCGGCGCAGGGCGGCCTCGATCTGCTCGATCATCGGCTCCGACGCGGCCCGGGTGGTGATCTCCAGGGTCACCGACGGCGGGATGATGTTGGGGCGGGTGCCGCCGTGGATCGAACCGACGGTGACCACCCCGACCTCGTTCGGCGGCACCTCCCGGGACACGATCGTCTGCAGGTCGACCACCACCCGCGCGGCGATCACCACCGGGTCCACGCCGAACTGGGGCATCGCCCCGTGGGCCCCGACGCCGTGGATGGTGACCCGGAAGTTGCGGGATGCCGCGAACAGCGGGCCCGGCCGGTGCAGCACGCTGCCCGGCGGGCCGACGATGGCGTGCTGGCCGAGCACCACGTCGGGGCGCGGGAACCGGGTGAACAGGCCGTCGGCAAGCATCTTCGCCGCACCGCTGATGGTCTCCTCGGCCGGCTGACCGAAGACCACCAGCGTGCCCGCCCAGTGTTCGCGGGCGGCGGCCAAGACCCGCGCCGCGCCGACCAGGCAGGCGGTGTGCAGGTCGTGTCCACAGGCGTGCATCACGCCGGGGGTTTCACTGGCGTACGGCAGGCCGGTCTGCTCGTGTACCGGCAGCGCGTCCATGTCGCCGCGCAGCGCCACCACCGGGCCGGCGCCGTTGGCCAGCACGCCCACCACGCCGAAGCCGCCGACCCGCTCGGTCACCTGGTACCCGGCCGCGCGCAACTGGACGGCGACCAGGCCGGCGGTGCGCTCCTCCTGGCCGGAGAGCTCGGGGTGCCGGTGCAGGTCGCGGTAGAGCTCGTCGACGTCGGGCAGCACCGGGTCGAGGCCGGCGAGCACGGTGTCCGCAATCTCGGTCAGGTTCGCCATGCGGCGATCTTGCCACGGCCCGGTTGAACCCGGCAGGGCTGCTGCCCCGGTCGTCCGGGCGACCGCAGGTCTGCGGACGCGGGCCGCGCCGGACGGGCGTCGGTCTGCGGCCGCCAGGTCGGTCCGGGTCGGTCCGGCGGTCAGGGCCAGGTCGGGCCAGCGGTGGCGGTCAGGCCAGGTCGGGCCGGCTGTCAGGCCAGGTCGAGGGTGCGGGCGGCGGTGAGGGCGTCGACCGGGATGGTGGTGGGCGCCGGGGCCGTGGAGATGGCCCACTCCGGGTCCTTGAGGCCGTGCCCGGTGACCGTGCAGACCACCGTGCTGCCGGCCGGGATGAGCCCCTGCTCGGCAACCTGGATCAGGCCGGCCACGCTGGCCGCGCTGCCCAACTCGACGAAGACGCCGACGCTGCGGGCGAGCAGCCGGTACGCGCGCAGGATGTCCCGGTCGGTGACCGCGTCGATCAGGCCGCCCGAGGCGTCCCGGGCGTCCAGTGCCTTGGTCCACGACGCCGGGTTGCCGATCCGGATCGCGGTGGCGATGGTGGACGGCTCGGGGACCACCTTGCCGGTCACGATCGGGGCCGCGCCGGAAGCCTGGAAGCCGTACATCTTCGGCAGTCGGGAGGTGTTGCCGGCGGCGTGGTCCTCGGAGTAGCCCATCCAGTACGCGGAGATGTTGCCGGCGTTGCCCACCGGCAGGCAGTGGATGTCAGGAGCGTCGCCGAGCGCCTCGACGATCTCGAAGGCGGCGGTCTTCTGGCCGTGCAGCCGGTCCGGGTTCACCGAGTTGACCAGGGCCACCGGGTAGTCGGTGGCGAGCTTGGCGGCCAGCGCCAGGCAGTCGTCGAAGTTGCCGGTGACCTGGAGCAGCCGGGCGCCGTGCACGAGCGCCTGGGCCAGCTTGCCGAGCGCGATCTTGCCCTGGGGTACCAGCACCGCGCAGACCAGCCCGGCGCGGGCGGCGTACGCGGCAGCCGACGCCGAGGTGTTCCCGGTGGACGCGCAGATGATCGCCTTCGAGCCCTCCTGCACCGCCTTGGACACCGCGACGGTCATCCCGCGGTCCTTGAAGGAGCCGGTCGGGTTGGAGCCCTCCACCTTGAGGTAGACGTCGGCGTGCACCAGGTCGGCCAGCGCCGGGGCGGGCACCAGCGGGGTGTTCCCCTCGTGCAGGGTGATCACCGGGGTGGCCTCGGTGACCGGCAGCCGGTCGCGGTACTTCTCGATCAGCCCCTGGTAGTAGGTCACCGGGTCACTCCCCTTCGACGCGCAGCACACTGGCGATATTGCGGACGATGTCCATGTCGCGCAACTCCTCCACGGTGGCGGCCAGGGCCGCGTCCGGGGCGGAGTGGGTGACGATCACCAGCGTGGCGTCGGGGCCACGACCTGACTGGCGCACGGTGGCGATGGAGACCTCGTGCTTGGCGAAGATACCGGCCACGGTGGCCAGCACGCCGGCCCGGTCGGCCACGTCGAGGCTGACGTGGTAGCGGGTACTGGCCTCGCCCATCGGGCGGATCCGCAGCGCGGCGTACGCCGACTCGGGCGCGGCCCGGGAGCCGGAGATCCGGTTGCGGGCCACCGCCACCAGGTCGCCGAGGACGGCACTGGCCGTGGGCGCGCCACCCGCGCCGCGGCCGTAGAACATCAGCTGACCCGCCGCGCGGGCCTCCACGAACACCGCGTTGAAGGCGTCGCCCACGCTGGCCAGCGGGTGGGTACGCGGAATCATCGCCGGGTGTACCCGGACCGAGACCGCGTCGTCGGTGCGCTCGGCCAGGCAGAGCAGCTTGATGACGCAGCCCATCTCGCGGGCGCTGGCCACGTCGGCGGCGGACACCTCGGTGATCCCCTCCCGGTAGACATCGCCGGCCTTGACCCGGGTGTGGAAGGCCAGCGAGGCGAGGATCGCGGCCTTGGCGGCGGCGTCGAAGCCCTCCACGTCGGCGGTCGGGTCGGCTTCGGCGTAGCCGAGCGCGGTCGCCTCGTCCAGCGCCTCGGCGAAGCCGGAACCGTTGGCGTCCATGGCCGAGAGGATGAAGTTGGTGGTGCCGTTCACTATCCCGGTGACCTTGGTGATCCGGTCCCCGTGCAGGGATTCGCGCAGCGGCCGCAGCAGCGGGATGGCGCCAGCCACGGCCGCCTCGAAGTAGAGGTCGGCGCCGCCCTCGGCGGCGGCGTCGTGCAGGGTGCCGCCGTCCTCGGCGAGCAGCGCCTTGTTGGCGGTGACGACACTCTTGCCGTGCCGCAGCGCCTCGACGATCCAGGTACGGGCCGGCTCGATGCCGCCGACCACCTCGACCACCACGTCCACGTCGTCCCGCTTCACCAGGCCGAGCGCGTCGGCGGTGAACAGGTGCGGGTCGGCCGGCAGGTCGCCCCGGTCGCGGTCGAGCCGGCGCACCGCGATGCCCGCCAACTCAAGTGGCGCGCCGACCCGGGCGGTCAGGTCGTCGGCCTGCTCGTGCAGCAGCCGGACCACCTCTGCTCCCACGGTGCCACAGCCCAGCAGTGCCACTCGTACGGTCATCGCAGCTCTACCCCACGTCCAGTGCCAGCAGGTCGTCCTCGGTCTCCCGGCGCACGATCACCCGGGCGGATCCGTCGCGGACCGCCACCACGGGCGGACGCGGAACATGGTTGTAGTTGCTCGCCATGCTCCGGCAGTAGGCCCCGGTACCGGGTACCGCAACAAGATCTCCGGGCCGCACGTCTGCCGGCAGGAATTCATCCTTCACGACGATGTCCCCGGACTCACAATGCTTTCCCACCACGCGGGCAAGGATCGGCCCCGCGGTGGACGACCGGTTGGCCAGCGTGGCCGAGTAGGAGGCGTCGTAGAGCGCCGGGCGGATGTTGTCGCTCATCCCGCCGTCCACGCTCACGTACGTACGGATGCCGTCCACGTCCTTGACCGTGCCCACCTCGTACAAGGTGAACATGGCCGGACCGACGATGGCCCGGCCGGGCTCGAAACTCAGCCGGGGCACCGCGAGGCCGAGGCTGTCGCAGTCTTCCTTGACGATGCGCCGCAGCGAGTCGGCCAGCTCGCCGGGGCGCTTCGGGTCATCCTGGGTGGTGTAGGCGATGCCGAAGCCGCCACCGAGGTCGAGTTCGGGCAGCTCGACGCCGTGCCGGTCGCGGATGTCGGCGGCCAGCTTGAGGACCCGCTTGGCGGCCACCTCGAAGGCGTCGGTGTCGAAGATCTGCGAGCCGATGTGCGAGTGCAGCCCGCGCAGCTCCAGCGCCCCGTCGCGGAGGATCCGGTCAGCCGCCCGGGCGGCCGCGCCGCCGGCCAGCGAGAAGCCGAACTTCTGGTCCTCATGCGCGGTGGCGATGTACTCGTGGGTGTGCGCCTCGACGCCCACCGTCACCCGGATCATCACGGCCGGCCGGGCGCCGCGCTCGCGGGCGATCGCGGTGAGCCGCTCGATCTCGTCGAACGAGTCGACCACGATCCGGCCCAGGCCGGCGTCCACGGCGGCGGTCAACTCGGCCACCGACTTGTTGTTGCCGTGCAGGCCGATCCGCTCCGGCGGCATCCCGGCGGCCAGTGCCACCTTCAGTTCGCCGCTGGTGCAGACGTCGAGGTGCAACCCCTCCTCGGCGAGGATGCGCACGACCGCCTTGCACAGAAAGGATTTGCCGGCATAGAAGATGTCGGCGTCGGCGAAGCTGTCGGCGAAGTCGCGGCAGCGGTCGCGGAAGTCGGCCTCGTCGAAGATGTAGGCCGGGGTGCCGAACTCCTGCGCCAGCCGGTCGACGCCGACCCCACCGACCTGCACCACGCCGTCGGCGCCGCGTGCGACGGTCCGCGCCCACAGCTGCGGCAGCAGCTCGTTGACGTCGGCCGGGCTGCGCAGCCAGGACGGCCCCTGCCCCAACGCGTCGGCGTGCAGCGCGCCGGCCTCGTGTGCCCTGCTCATGTTGCTACTCCCCCACGTTCACATGCGCTCGGGCGCGGTGACGCCGAGCAGGGCCAGGCCGTTGGCGAAGACGATCCGGGAGGCTTCCACCAGCCACAGCCGAGCCCGGTTCAGGTCGGTGGCCGGCTCGTCGCCCTGCGGCAGGACCCGGCAGGCGTCGTAGAAGCGGTGGTATACGCCGGCCAGCGTCTCCAGGTACCGGGCGACCCGGTGCGGCTCGCGCAGCTCAGCGGCGGTGGCCACCACGGCCGGGAACTCGCCGAGCGTCTTGAGCAGCTCGTTCTCCTTCTCGTGGGCGAGCAGCCCGGCGTCGAAGTCGTCGCCGCGGGTGAGGCCCAGGTCGGCCGCGTTGCGCAGCAGACTGGCGATCCGGGCGTGCGCGTACTGCACGTAGAAGACCGGGTTGTCGTTGCTGCGCCGGGTGATCAGGTCGAGGTCCAGCGTCATCGGCGAGTCGGTGGAGGAGCGGGCCAGCGAGTACCGGGCCGCGTCCACGCCCACCGCGTCGACGATCTCGTCGAGGGTGACGATGTTGCCGGCGCGCTTGGACAGCCGGGCCGGCTTGCCGTCCTTGACCAGGCTGACGAGCTGCCCGATGAGCACCTCGACGCTGAAGTCGGGGTCGTCACCGGCGCACGCGGCCAACGCCTTGAGCCGGCCCACGTAGCCGTGGTGATCGGCGCCGAGCAGGTAGAAGCACTTGCCGAAGCCACGCTCGCGCTTGTTGACGTAGTACGCGGCATCGGCGGCGAAGTAGGTCTTCTCGCCGTTGGAACGGATCAGCACCCGGTCCCGGTCGTCACCGAAGTCGGTGGTCCGCAGCCACACCGCGCCGTCGGCCTCGAAGACGTGCCCCTGCGCCCGCAGCTTCGCCAGCGCGTGCTCGACCGCCCCGGACTCATGCAGGGTGCGCTCGGAGAACCACACGTCGAAGTGCACGCCGAAGCGCTCCAGGCTGGCCTTCAGGGCGGCCAGCATCAGCCGGTACCCCTCGTCCCGGAACACCGTCAACGCGTCCGGCTGCGCCAGCACTCCCGGGTGCTCGGCGACGATCCGGGCGGCGACCTCGTCCACGTACTCGCCCGCGTAGCCGTTCTCCGGCGTGCCTCGCCCCGCGCGGCGGCCAGCAGGGACGCGCCGAAGTGGTCGATCTGCGCGCCCGCGTCGTTGATGTAGTGCTCGCTGGCGACGGTGGCGCCGGAAGCCAGGAAGATCCGGTGCAGCGAGTCACCGACCGCTGCCCACCGGGTATGCCCGATATGTACCGGACCGGTAGGGTTCGCCGAGACGAACTCCAGATTGATCACCTGGCCGGCGAGCGCCTCGTTGCGGCCGTAATTTTCCCGCTGGCCGACCACCACCCGGGCCAGCTCCCCGGCCGCCGCCGCGTCCAGCCGCACGTTGAGGAAGCCGGGACCAGCCACATCGACGCTCTTGACCCCCGGGGCCTGCGCCAGCCGGTCCGGAATGTCCGCCGCCAGGTCTCGCGGCGACACCCCCGACTTCTTCGCCAACTGCAGCGCCAGAGTGCTCGCATAATCACCGTGCTCCGCCACCCGGGGTCGCTCCACCGTCGTGGTCGCCGGAAGAATGCCCAGGTCAAGGCCGCGGTCGGCGAGCGCCACCCGGGCGGCGTCGAGGACAGCTACGGCGAGCTGATCAGGAGTCACCGAACAATGCTAGCGGGGGTACACTTCCTGACTTGGTGGCGGCCCGGCGTGCTGGTCACAATGCGGGACGCCGGATAACGCACCGCGGACGCGCCCAAACGGGGCGTCCGGACCCCGGGACGTCCCCAAGTCCACACGAACGCGACGAGGCCCCATGAGCATCAGTACCCCGCAGCCCGGCGGAGGCAAGAACCGCCCGACTGCCGAGGCAAAGCCCGCTGTCCGTACCCGCCCGAAGCCGGGAGCGCGCCCCAGCGGCACTCCTGCCTTCGGCGCCGCGGCCGGCGGTGGTGGCGGCAAGGGCCCGACCGGTCCGGTGAAGGTGAGCAGGGGCACCAACTGGGGCCCGATCCTGCTGTTCGGCGTCGTCGGCGCGGTCGCCGTGCTGATCATCGCGTTCGCCGGGTACCAGGTGTACGCCAACGGACTCGGCTGGAAGCACAAGGCCAAGGGGATCGACGGCATCCAGGTCTTCGACCGCAGCAAGCTCAGCGCCAACCACAAGTACGGCACCCTGACCTACCCGCAGAGCCCGCCGGTCGGCGGCGACCACAACTTCAACTGGCAGCGCTGCCTCGGTGACGTCTACGACGCCCCGATCGCCAACGAGCACGCGGTGCACGCCCTGGAGCACGGCGCGATCTGGATCACCTACCGCCCCGACCTCGCCAAGGCCCAGGTTGACATCCTCAAGAGCAAGGTCGTCGGCAACGACTACATGCTGATGTCGCCCTACCCCGGCCTGGACAAGCCGATCTCGCTGCAGGCATGGGGTTACCAGCTCAAGCTGGACAACGCCAACGACAAGCGGATCGACGAGTTCGTCAAGGACCTGCGTCAGGTGGCCGGTCCGGAGAAGGCAACCTGCTCGGCCGGCTCATACATCACCGCGACCGGCAGCACGCCGCACGACCTGGGCAGCCCGGCCCCGAGCGCCGGCGCGTCGGGCGCGTCGACCGCCCCGTCCACCGCACCCTCTACACCCGCCGCGACCGCGACGCCGAGTAGCTGATCGTGCGGCTGCTGCCGGAGTCACCACGGGGACGCATCGCCACGGCGATCGTCTCCGTGGTGGCCGCACTCGCGGTCGGCATCGCCATCGGGGTGCTGGTCCCGCTGCTGTCCCGGCCCGGCGACGACTCCGCCGAGGCCGGATTCGCCCGGGACATGGCCACCCACCACGCACAGGCCGTGCAGATGGCGCTGCTCGCCTACACCCGGGTGGACGACCCGGAACTGAAGACCGTGGCGTACGACATCATGCTCCAGCAGGAGTACGAGATCGGCGTGATGAACACCTGGCTGGACGACTGGCACCTGAGCCCGACCGGCAGCGGCCCGCGGATGGCGTGGATGCCCGAGGGCACCGCCGCGCTGAAGGACGGCCTGATGCCCGGCATGGCCACCGACGCCCAACTCGCCCAGCTGGAGGCCTCCACCGGCCACCAGACGGACGTGCTGTTCAGCCAGCTCATGCTGCGTCACCACCTGGGCGGCATCCACATGCTCGACGGCATCCTGGCCGAGACGGACAACTCGAAGATCGTCCCGGTGGCCACCCAGATGAAGCTGAACCAACAGAAGGAAGTTGACCTCTTCCAGCGCAAACTCACCGAGCTGGGCGCAGCGCCGCTACCGAACTGACGCACCGGATACCCGGCGGTGGCTGCATCGCCGGGCCTGGTACAGTTCCTGAGGTCGCTGAGCCCCCGTAGCTCAGGGGATAGAGCACTGCCCTCCGGAGGCAGTGGCGCAGGTTCGAATCCTGCCGGGGGCACTCAGAACCTCCCCCACGAGACTGGCAGCCTTTGCTGCCAGCTCGTCGGCTGATCCGCCTGACTCGGTGGCCGCTATTATTCTTGCCCGTTCGATGGCTTCTGCGAGGATGTCAGCGGTGTCTGCGTCGATGGTCACGCTCAGGGTGAGCTCGTTGCTGTTGATGTTGTAGCGATCTGCGTGACGACTGGCCCGCATGCCGGGTCTGGGACGAGCCGGTGTTTGAACTTTCCGATGTTGGCCTTCGCGCGGACCGGGTGGCGCATCCGTTCGGTTTGTACGCCGGTGGCCGATCGGGGCACCCGCGGCGCGTTCTACCGCGGCTGGCGCCTCACCGCGATCGACGGCACCACCGTCGATCTGCCGGACACGACGGCCAACGTGGCGGCCTTCGGTCGGCCACCCCGGTCGGGGCGTGGCGAGGAGAACGTGGAGTATCCCCAGATCCGGATGGTCGGCTTGGTCGAGTGCGGCACACACGTCGTGTTCGACGCCGCGTTCGCAGCGCTGCGTACGGGTGAGCATGCGCTGGCCCGCCAAGTCTTTCGGTCACTGCGGCCTGGGATGTTGTTGCTGGCCGACCGCGGCTTCTTCGGCGTGGACCTGTGGCAGAGGGCAGCAGCTACGGGGGCGGACCTGCTGTGGCGGGTCCGTAAAGATGTTGTCCAGGCCGTGGTCGAGCAACTACCGGACGGCTCGTACCTCAGTGAGATCTCCGACCAGAGCGACATTCACCACATCCGCGGCGGTGTGCGCGTGCGGGTGGTTGAGTACACGATCGGTGGCCACGAGGAGGCGTCCACGCCGTAGAGCAGGGCCAATGCCTCGTGGGGCATGGCCAGCCGCAGCCAGGCCAGGGTGACCAGTAGCCGGTCGCGCAAGGTCAGAGTTGGCGGGTGTCCGGCGCCGGGCCAGCGGTGACGGTCCCGGTCGCTGCGTCGGCGGTGCAGCCGCCCTTCGCGGGCGGCGGCGAATGGTTCGGCGAGTTCCGCGACGAGCCGGTCCAGGTGGTTACGGGAGATGCCGGTAAAGACACAATGGGACAGGCCCGCACGGGCCTTCTTGATCGTCACAAATCAGAGACCGTGCGGCCCGCCATCGTCTCGATCAAACTGACACGCCGGGTCACATCAACACACCACTATTGATCCCGAGGTCGTTACGATCGAGGCGTGATCCTGTCTGTTTCCGAGCCTGGACATTGGCTCGGACGCGTCGATCGTTGGAGCAGGGCGCACGGCTGGGCGAGCGATGCACTGACCGGGTTTGCGCTCGTCGCCGTTCTCGGTGTGCTCTCGATCAGCGGCGCGCAGGGTATGCGCTGGTCGACGGCCTGGGCGGTCGTTCTGGTCACCTCGTTCGCTGTGCTGCAGTTGAGCGTGTTGTTCCGGCGGTTCGCGCCGGCGGTCGCCTACGCATCGGCGAGCCTGGCGATGCTCGTGATTGTGCTCGCGCCGGACGGGCGCGTCGTGGATCAGGTGGCCGGCGGCCCCACGCACGTGCCGGCGCTGTTTCTGCCGTCGAGTCTGGTGTTCCTGCTCGTCCTCTATGGCGTCGCGGCGCGCGTCGACGTCGCCGGCAGCCGCGTCGTCCTGGCCGTCGCGCTCGTCGGCGTGGTGATCGCGACGGGGTCGACCGCGGACGCGCTGCGTCAGCTCACGGCGGGCGGCTGGCTGGTCACGTTCTACGTCGGGGTCGGGGTCGGGCTTGCCCTTAGCGTGCTGATGGCGTGGAACCTGGGCCGGCTCGCGGCGGTGCGCCGGGCGCGGGCGCTGATCGAGCGGGCCGAGTCGGCGCGGGTCGCGGTGCTGGAGGAGCGCGCACGCATCGCGCGGGAGACACACGACATCGTGGCGCATTCGCTCGCGGTGATTGTCCGGCAGGCCGAGGGAGGCGCGTTCGTGGCCGAGCGGGATCCGGCGCGGGCGCTTCAGACGCTGCAGACCATCGCCGAGGCGGGCCGCGTCGCGCTGACGGACATGCGCGGCGTTCTGGGGGTACTGCGCGAGCAGAAGCCCGGCCCCTCGTCGCGGCCAACCCTGGCCGACCTGGCGCCGCTGGTGGCTGGGGTGCGTGAGGCCGGCGTGCACGCTGAACTCACCGAGTCGGGTGCGCCGTTCGCGCTCGGTGCCACGGCGGAACTCGCGGTGTATCGGCTCGTGCAGGAGGGACTGACCAACGCGGTGAAGCACGCCGGGCCGCGAGCGCGGGTGGTAGTGGTCCTGAGCTGGCAGCCGGAGGCGCTGATCGTCGTCGTCGTGGACGACGGCGGTGAGGTGCCCGTGCCGATGCCGGGGACCGGTGCCGGCCTGCAGGGGATGCGCGAGCGGGTCGCCGCGGTGGGCGGGACGTTCAGCGTGGCGCCAGGTGATCGCGGCTTCCAGGTCCGGGCCTGCTTCCCGCGGGTGACGCAGTCATCGGGAGGACCGGCGTGAGCATCAGGGTGGCGCTGGTTGACGACCAGGAGCTGGTACGGACCGGCCTGGCCATGGTGATCGATGCTTGCGACGACATGCGGGTCGTCGCGCAGGCCGGCGACGGCGCGCAGGCACTGGACGAGCTGTCGCGGCACACAGCAGACATCGTGTTGATGGACGTCCAGATGCCGCGGATGAACGGCGTCGACGCGACCGCGTTGATCACCGCGCGAGACGACGGGCCCAAGGTGATCGTGCTGACGACCTTCGACCTGGACGACTACGCCTACGCCGCCCTGCGGGCCGGTGCGAGCGGCTTCCTGCTCAAGGACGCCTCGGCCGCCGACGTGATCGCGGCGATCCGCGCCGTGCACTCTGGTGACGCGGTGATCGCGCCGTCCACGACCCGGCGCCTGCTGGACCACCTCGGCCGCGGCGAACCGCGCCAGCGCGACGACGACGCGGTCGCCGTGCTCACCGACCGTGAGCGCGAGGTGCTCGGCGAGATCGCGCAGGGTTATGCGAACCCCGAGATCGCTCGCCGGCTCTACCTGTCCGAGGCGACAGTGAAGACCCATGTCGGGCGCATCCTGGCCAAGCTCGGACTGCGTGATCGCGTCCACGTCGTGATCTTCGCCTACGACCACGGTCTGGTCCGTCCGGCGTAGGGATCATCCCGCGGTCGGACGACGACCATCCTGCGCTCCGACGCGCTACAGCGGCTTCACGAGCACGCTGGGGACACCAGGAAGCGCCTACCAGCAAAGGGAAATCGCTGTGATCTCCACACGCACTCTCGGCACGCATCGACCCCAACCGGCCGAACCCAATTCGGACATCAAAGTTCAGGTTAGAAAAGGTCACCGGGTGTTCCTGGCAAGCGTCATTGAACCTCACCCATCGATGTCCACCATCAATTCGAGAAGCTTTCGCCGTGTGGGAGTGCGCTGATGAGAGCAGGGGTGTTCGATAAGCCTCGCAGTGCGGCACGAGTCCTGCGCGCCGTGGCCTTCACTGCCTGCGTGCCCTATCTCGCGCTCAAGATCGCATGGGCGTCGGGCAGCCGCGTCGGCATCCCCGATGGCAGCACGCTGCTCGAGCAGCACACCACGACCTTCACCGGCAGCATCGAGAGCGCCCTGCTCGATTCGATGGTTGTCGTACTCGTACTGCTGCTCACCCAGCCATGGGGTCGACGGGTGCCGGGCTGGCTCCTCATTCTTCCGGCCTGGGGCGCCACCGGTCTGCTCAGCCCGATCATGGTCGGCTACCCGCTGCAACTCGGCGCTCGGCTGCTGGGTGGAGCCGCGGCGCCCTCCGGCGGACCTGCCGCCCGCCCGTTCCTGGACGAGTGGGTGTTCACCGTCGTCTATACCGGCTTCATCGTCCAGGGTCTCGCTCTGGGTGCGCTCTTCGTCTTGTATGCACGCACGCGCTGGGGACATCTGTGGCAAGGCCGGATCTCGGGGCTGGCGGGGCAGAGTCCGACGCGTGGCGTGCAGCGCGCCATGGCTCTGATCGCCTCCGCAGTAGTGCTCGTGCCGTTGACGGCCCATCTGCTGTGGGCCACCGGTTCGACGAGCGGCCTCGCCGCCACCCAGATCGCCGAACGGACGAGTGATTTCTACGCACTCGAGGCGGCCTACGCCTTGTTCGCGGTGATGACGGTGACGGGGCTGCTGCTGGTCGCGTTCCCACGCGCCGGCGCCCTGCCGCTGCGGCTTCCGCTGTCCCTGGCCCTCGTCGGCTCCGCGGCGCTCGCGTGCTGGGGTGGCTACATGATGCTCACTGCGCTGGAAAATCGCGACCCGTCGCGGCGCATCAGCGAGCTGATGAACGTCACGTACTCGATGCAGCTCCTCGCCGGGATGCTGGTCTTCACCATGGGGGCATACTTCTTCGCCGAGCGCGCCGCGCAGCGGGGCCATGGTGAGGAGAGCGTGGCCAGTTCGGACTCAGAAGTCCACACAGTGCCGACGCACGAGTGGGACCACGAAGCAGTCCTTCCGGGCCTGCCGGGGGTAGAGCACGTCAAGCGACCGCAGCTGGGAGCTGTTGAATCGTCTGTGTGAGGACAGGTTCTGGGCGAGTCTGAGGTAGCCGAAGCTGTTGGCTTCGGGCCTTGCCTGGAAGGTGATTTAGATGATGGTACGGCCACAGAACGGGCAGACTGACCTGCCCTCGGCGCAGGGTGGTACCTCCCTTCCCCCGGGTGGAAGCCCGCCGCAGGCGCCGGTTGTGGACAACGACCGCGACGGTGCCGCCGCGGCGCAGACGCCGGACTGGTCGGAGTTGATCGATCCGCGGATGTTGGACGAAACGATCGCCGTCGGATAGGACGGCCGGCGCCAGCGACCAGGTTTGGCTGGTGTGCCCGGCGATGGTGTGGAGGTGTTCGCCGGTCCTGGCGTTCCAGATGGCGACGCCGGGGTCCCCGGAGCATGTGGCGAGCAGAGGTGTGCCGTCGGGAAGGACGGTCAAGGTCACGGATTCGGCCGGATCGGTGTGTCCGGTGATGGTGTGTAGGTATTCACCGGTCGTGGGTTTCCAGATGGAGACGGTCCCGTTGTAGCTGCCGGCGGCCAGCAGGGGTGTGCCGTCCGGCGGGACGACCAAAGCCATGGCCAGGATGGGGTCGCTGAGTCCGGGCAGGGCGTCAAGCTGCTGGCCGGTGACTGGATTCCAGACGCCGATCGTGGTGTCCCTGCTACCGGAGACGAGCAGGGGTGTGCCGTCGGGTAGGACCGTCAGCGCCACCGACCGGACCGAGGCCGGTATGTGCGGTGAGGGTGTGCAGGTGCTCGCCGGTGACAGGATTCCAGACGCGACGTTGTGTCGTCGCTACCGGAGGCGAGCAGGGCTGTGTCGTCGGGCAAGACGGCCATGGCGAGGGATCGGACAGCCTCCTGATGGCCGGTCAACTCGTGTGCGACGGGGCCGAAAAGGCCGGCGAGGGCCGTACGACCGGACGGGGGTGCGTCGGGTTGGTGGAGGTCGAGATGCCAGATACGGGCGTAGTGGTCATCGCAGCCGGTGACAACGACGACCCGTTCGTCAGTCCCATGGAATGCGGTTGAGGTCACCTGAGCGGCGTGCGGCATGGCGACCAGCTGCGTCCTGCTCGCCACATTCCACAGCCGCGCTGCGTTGATGTCGCCGGAGGCGAGCAGCGGTGTGCCGTCGGGTAGCAGGGTCAGTGCCACGGACCGGACCCAGGGGGTGCGTCCGGTGAGAGTGTGCAGGTGTTCGCCGGTGGCGGGGTTCCAGACGCGTACGGTGCCGTCATGGCTGGCTGAGGCGAGCATCAATGTGCCGTCGGTCAGGACCGTCAGCGCCACCGAGACGACCCGGGCGGCGTGTCCGGTGAGAATGTGCCCATAGCCCTCGCCGCCGAACCTCATGACGCGGACCTTGCCGTCGAAGTTGCCGATGGCCAGTAGCAGTGCATCGTCGGGTAGGGCGGCCAGTGCCACGGACCGGACCAGCCCGGGGTCCGCAGTGAGGGTGTGCACATGCTGACGCGTCGCGGCATCCCACAGTTGGACAGTGCCGTCCCCCCCGCTGGTAGCGAGCACAGGCTTGCCGTTGGAAAGGACGGCCAGTGCCAGGGACTCGGCCCGCGTGGTCAGGACGTGAACCTGCTGGCCGGTGGTCGGGATCCAGATCCCGATGCTGTCCTTGCTGCCGGTGGCGAGCAGGGACTTCCCGTCGGGTAGCACGGCCAGGGCCACCGAGAGAACCGGGCCGCCGTGGCCGCTCAGTACCTGGGCCGGCGGAGGGTCGGGCAGGATCGGGACAGACATCTCGGTCACCTTGTCGACCAGTGGCGGGACGCCGGGACTGTTCCAGGGTGGACTGCTCGGCGTTGGTTGGCTGGTGCTGGTCCTCCTGGTCGGCCCCCGGGATCGGGTGGCAGGCCGCGGTGCTTGGTTCGGCGGATCTGCGGTTCATGACCGCCCCCATCGGACGGTTCTCGCCAGCCTATATTCAGCCGTGGCCGCTGACGTCCTCGCCGAGCGCCATCGGTGCAACGGCTCGCCCCAGATCATCTACCGAGGCGACATCGTGCTGGACTTTGATGAAGACGGACGACTGGTGGGCGTGGAGATCATCGGCGCCAAGGAACTTCTTCGGGCGAGCGCGCACGCAGCTGCTGACCTGATCTGATCTTGCCTCGCCGTGCATTCTCGCCGATCGCGAGCGTTCCCAGTTCGCGGTAGTCCGACGTCCGAGCAGGTGTGGCATGGCGTGAGCCGGCGACGACTACGCTCCTGCGCATGGCGGCACTCTTCTGCGCCGGTGTCGACATCGCGGGAAGCTTCATCGCCAACCCGCCGACCGGTGTCGAGCTGATCCGGGGTGACTTGTCCTATCCGGACATGCTGCCGGAGCTTGCTGGTCGCACGTTCGATCGGATCTCGTTCCTGCAGTCCTTCGGGTACGCCAAGGACCCGGTGTACACGTTGCGCGCCGCGCGAGCGATGTTGAACCACGACGGATTCATTCTGCTTACCAGGACCTGCTCAACGTGTTCAGTGCGGCGGGACTGTGGATTGAGACCGCCGTCGAGCCGCACCTTTCCGAAGTAGCCGCGCGCCGCTACCCGCACAAGCAGGCGTGGATGAACAAGTACCTGGGCATCTTGATCTTCAAGCTGCGGCCACTGACCTCGCGCTGAGGTTCCCTGATACCTTCGCAGCCGATATATTGTTCGGCGTGGAAACCCCACTGCGTGAACCCACGTTCCTGATCCTCGCAGCCCTCGCCGGCGAGCCGATGCACGGTTACGGTCTGATCGCCGAGGTCGCCCGGCTATCCGACGGCCGCATCTCGCTGCGGCCCGGCACGCTCTACGGCGCGCTGGACCGGATGGTCGACGCGGGCCTGGTGGGCGTCGACCACGAGGAGATCGTCGATGGCCGGCTGCGCCGTTACTACCGGCTCACCGAGTCGGGCGGTGAGCTGCTGGCCGCCGAGACCGAACGCATGCGCCGCAACGTCAAGGCGGCAACCACCCGGCTGCGCGCCGCCAAGGCCGCGCCCCGCCCGAGCCGAGGATTCGCATGAGTTTGCCGGAAAGCCAGCCGGACCGCCCGGAAGGGCATGACCGAGGACGCTCTGTGATGACCGATCTCGAACGGCGCTACGCACGCTGGACGGCGCTGTTCTATCCGGCCGACTATCGGCGCACACGTGGCTCGGAGCTGGTGGACACCTACCTGTCCCTGGTCGCACCCGACCGTAGGAGACCCGCGCCGGTCGACATCGCCGACCTCGCGGCCGGTGGGCTGCGCCAGCACCTGCGGACCGCACCGGGCCTCGGTCCCGGCTTCCGGCTCGCCGGCCTGCTCGCATTGACGACGGCGACCGCGTGCGCGAGCGGGTGGGCGATCCTCGAGGCGCTTGCCCCCACACCGTCCTGGTCTTCGCACGTCGGGCCGTTTCTGTCGCTCGCCGTCGCGGCGTGGGCCGCCTGGCTGCTCGCCGCCGTGGTGTACGTCGCGGCGAGCGGCCGATGGTTTCGCTGGGCGGCCGGCCTGGCCGTACTGGTTACTGTCGGCATCGTGCCGGCCGCGGCGCTGACCGAATTGCCCCGCCCCCCGCTGTCGGTACTGCTGCCCCAGATCGTGCTCGGTGTCGTCGCGCTCGGTGCGGCGGGCCAACGACTCTGGTGGGTGCGGCTGATGCCGATCGCCGCTGCGGCAGCGATCCTGCCGATCGCCATCGGCACCGCGCCCACCTTGGATTTCGTCAGCGGTTACTACTATCTCGCCTCAACGGCCCTGCCCGCCGCTGCGGTGACGCTGCTGACCGGCGCGCTGCTGATCGCGTTCGGCCTGGCCGCCCGGCGCGACTATCGCGGCGCATGGGCGATGCTGATCCTGCTCACGCCGATCGGGATGCTCACGGTGATCCCGCTCGGCGCGGTGCTTGACGACTCAGGCCCCGGCCAGGCCATGCCGCCGGCGTGGTCATCCATGGTCGTCGCGTCGGTGCTGGTGGCCATGATCGGATCGATGCTGCTGCCGCTGGCCCTGGTGGCACGGGGCCGGCTGTCCGCAGGCCACCGTCCGCCCGGCACGGACCGGGGTCATTGCCCAACCTGCGGCGCACCCTCGGCATCCGCGTAGTCCACCGCACGACCGAAGCTCAGCCCGCGAGCCAGACAACACCGGCCTCGACCACACCCGAGCGGAGGGCCGGGCACAGCGGTAGAGCTGCGGCGCGCGCTCGAGACTGCCGGAACGTTTGTACTGGTCAGATCCCGCGGGGGAGCTCTTGCTCGTCCAGCTGGCGGCCACGGGTTCAAGACTTAGGTTTGACCAGCAAAAACGCCGTCCCTGACCAGCACGCTTGTGGTCAGGGACGGCGTTTATGTTCCCGGCGCCGCCACGATGAGGGCCGGCGCGGGATCAGCTGGAGGTTGGGGTGAACTGTCGCCACTTGCCCTCGGAGACGACCTCGACGGCGCCGTCGACCACTTTGATCGCCGACTGGTCGTCGAGGGCGTACGCCGGACCTGCGATGTCGGCGGCCCACCGCTCCGCCGCCGCCATCGTGTTCGACGACCAGCCCGGGTACTCCAGGTGCGGGAAGATCGAGAAGTCGACGATCCCGAGGGTGCTGTCGTCCCCGGTGGGCGCTGCCCACTCGACGAAGTGGTCACCGATGCGGGGAGTCATCACCATGCTTCCGGCGCTCACTCCCACCCAGACCTTGTCGGACAGCGACGGCAACAGGTCCACCAGCCCGGACTTGCGCATCCAGTGGCACAGGTACGTTGCCTCGCCACCGTCCACCAACAGGACGTCAGCCTGCTGCACCCAGGGGATCCAGCGCTTCTTGTCGATGTCGGGCAGGGCGGTGAGTTCGAGGATTCCCACCGACTTCCAGCCCAGGCTCACGATGGAGGTGTCGGGGTCCTGGCCGGAGACGAATCGCCATGCGGAGTTGGGGGTGCACATCGGGTGGCCGTGCTGCGCGGTCGGGATGCACAGCGCGGTGGATTCGGCGGTCGGCTTGCCCAGCAGGTCGACCAGCGCCTTCTCGATGCTGGGATTCGTGACGCCGCCGGAGGTGAGTAGAAGCTTCATGATGTCCTTTCCTCAGAAGCGGTAGGTGGTCTGGCCGAACGGGTCGCCCTTCGCGTGGCCACGCGCCGTCTGCGGTGTCACCTCGAAGACCACGACCTGGATGCCGGGGGTTGTCGAGGTCACCACACCGTCCTGGACTTCGAGTTGCCAGCGACCGTCCCAGCGGTTGCCGTAGAGGGCGGCCAGTCGTTGCAGCACACCGTCGTCGGTCACCGGCGCGGCAGTCCCCTCCACGGCCACGTCGAGGCCACGGTCCCAGCCGGTGTCGCCGGCCAGCACGAGCACGTGCGGATTGGCCAGCAGATTGGCGTACTTCACCTCGGTGCTGCCGGTGTGGAAGTAGACCTTCCCGTCGTCTACGACGGGGACCATCGGCGTCGCGTGCGGACGGCCGTCGGCCCGGACCGTGACGATCCAGGCGAGCTGCGCTGAGGCCAGTCTCGCCTGCGCATCAGTCCATGCGACCACCGCGGCCGCCTCATCGCTGTAACGCCTGTCGATGCGTTCGGTCGTCGGCTTCATCACGCCCCCGAAGACTGGTTGCAGAACGAAACTGGTCGAACGACGCTAACACAACTGGTTGCGAAGTACTATCGGATGCAAATGACGGACATAGGGGACCAGGGGCATCGATCGGGCTGCCCGATCAATCTGTCGGTCGAGGTGTTGGGCGACAAGTGGTCGCTGGTCGTGCTGCGCGACGTGATGTTCGGCAACCGGCACTACTTCCGCGAACTGCTCGGCGAGTCCGAGGAGGGGATCGCCTCGAACATCCTCGCCGACCGGCTGCGGCGCCTGGTCGCCAACGGGCTGCTGTGGCGCACGGACGACCCGACCCACCGGCAGAAGATCCGCTACAGCCTCACCGAGGCCGGCGTTCAGCTGGTACCCGTGATGGCCGCGCTCGGCTCGTGGGGACGCCGGCACCTGCCCGCCAGCTACGAGCTCTCCGTCCGGGCCGAACTGCTCGAGCGGGGCGGCACCGAGCTGTGGGACCGGTTCATGGACGAGCTACGCGAGCAGCATCTCGGCATCCCCCGCCCGCCGGGGACACCATCGGTCTTCGCCGAGCTGCAGGCGGCCTACGAGGCTGCGCTCAATCAGGCCGGCTGACCCGGACTTCGCCCGACATCTGCCACGGTTGTCAGGCAGTGGCGGCGATCCGCTCGGAGAACTCCACGAGGCGGTTGGAGAATCCCCATTCGTTGTCGTACCAGCCGAGCACCTTGACCTGGTTGCCGACGGCTTCGGTCAGCGGCGCGTCGAAGATCGACGAGTGCGGGTTGCCGACGATGTCCGCCGAGACCAGCGGCGCTTCGGAGTACTGCAGGTAGTGGCGCAGCCGCGGGGAGGCGGCCGCCTCGCGGAACGCCGCGTTGACGTCGTCGATCCCGGCGCTGCGCCGCAGGACCACGGTGAGGTCGGTGATCGAGCCCACCGGGACGGGGACGCGCAGCGCGGCACCGGTGAGACGTCCGGCCAGCTCGGGGATGACCTTGCCGATCGCCTTCGCCGCGCCCGACGACGTCGGGATGGTCGAGACGGCGGCCGCGCGGGCCCGGCGCAGGTCGGAGTGCGGGGCGTCGTGCAGCCGCTGGTCGCCGGTGTAGGCGTGGATCGTCGTCATCAGGCCGGACTCGATGCCGAACGAGTCGTTGAGCACCTTCGCCAGCGGAGCGAGCGAGTTCGTGGTGCACGAGCCGTTGGAGAAGACGTCGTGGCTGTCCGGGTCGAGGCTGTCGTCGTTCACGCCGAGAACGAACGTGGGGACGTCACCCTTGGCCGGCGCCGAGATGACGACCTTCCGCGCGCCGCCCTTGAGGTGGGCCGCCGCCGCGACGCCGTCGGTGAAGTGGCCGGTGGACTCGATGACGATGTCGGCGCCGACGTCACCCCAGCCGATGTCGGCCGGGTCGGGCTGCGCGAAGACCGTGATGCGGGTGTCCCCGGACCGTGATCGCGTCGTCCTCGAAGGCGACGCCGTCGAGGTGGCCGTAGATGGAGTCCCACTCGAGCAGGGTGGCCAGCGTGCGGGCGTCGGTGAGGTCGTTGACCGCGACCACCTCGACGTCGGCGTTGCTCGCCAGGGCGGCGCGTAGGTAGCTGCGCCCGATCCGTCCGAACCCGTTGATGCCGATGCGTACCGTCATGGCGTTCACTTCCTCCTGGTGTTCTTTTTGTCGGACGTTGCCGGCTGGTTGGGCGTGGCCGGCGCCGCCGCCCGGAGCAGGTCGAGGGCGCCGGCGCGGGCGTCGTCGAACAGGCCAGGGTCCTGCTGCGCGATCGCGAGCACGTAGCCGCCCTGCAGGACGGCCATCAGGGTGTGGGCCAGCCGCTCGGGATCGAGGTCGCCGCGCAGCTCGCCGGCGGCGACCGCCTCGCGGAGCACCTGCACCCAGCTGACGTGCACCTGGGCGAACGCGCGCGCCACCGGGGCGAGCAGCACCGGATCCTCGCGGACCTGCGGGTCCTGGGTCATCCGGCCGACCTTGCAGCCCTTGAGGGCGTCGCGGGGGCGCATCAGGTAGGCCTCGATCCGGGCCATCGGGTCGCCCGGACCGTCGAGTTCGGACGCGGCCGGCAGCAGGTCGGCGACGTTGCGTTCGAGTGCGGCGAGCGCCAGGTCCCGCTTGGTCGGGAAGTGGTGGTACATGCTGCCCTGGCCGACGCCGGACCGTTCGCGCACGTCACGCGGGCTCGTGTCGGCGTAGCCGCGCGCCCACATGAGCTCGCTCATCGTCTCGACCAACAGTTGCCGCGAGTCCATACCGCTACTGTACATACCAGTAGGTACAATGCAACGTGGCCGTTGCGTTGTCGGGTGAGGAGATGCTGTGCGCGCGATCGTGGTGGAACGACCTGGAACCGTCGATGCCTTGCGGTGGACCGAAATCGACGAGCCGGGCACCGCCGGACCGGGCGAGCTGTCGATCGAGGTGCGCTACGCCGGCGTGGGATTCGTCGACACCCTGTTCCGCTCAGGCCGGTTCGACCTGCCCACACCGTTCGCCCCGGGATCGAGGTCGCCGGGCGGGTCCGGGCGGTCGGCGCCGGGGTCGAGGGCTTCGTGGCCGGTCAACCGGTCGGCGCGATGCTCAACGACTTCGGGCGCGGCCCGCGGGCTGCCGGCTACGGTGAGATCGCGGTCGCGCACGCCAGCATGGCGACACCTGTCCCGGAGGGCGTCGACCTGGCCCACATCGCCGCCGTGCTCGCAACGGACTCGTCAATCGGGGAAGTGCCGGTGAGGACGACCTTCGCGCACCGGCCCGGTGGTGACCGCGGGCGGACGTGCTCGTGCCGGGGGCCAGCGGACGGGCTCGGCGCGTGAACGGCGTGCCGCGTCGCGGCTGCCCTCCGCCGGGCGGGTCTTCGGGGTGTGAGCGACCCGGAGCGGACGGGGGCAGGTGCCGGTCGACTGCGACGCGACCATTCTCGCGGCCGACCTCGAGTCGCGGGTAGCCGAGCTGACCGCGGGCCGCGGCGTCGACGTGGTCGTCGACCCGGTGGGCGGCCTGCTCCGACCGCGAGCCTTCGACGTGCTGGCGCCGATGGGGCGGCTGGTCGTACTGGGGAACGCCGCCAACCGCGACGAGGCGCTCTCCGGCGATGCGGCGTGGCTCGGATCGCGCCAGATCCTCGGGACTCAGTCTCGGCGGCGTCGCCCACCTCGTGCCCGACCAGGTCGCGACGGCCGGCGCCGCGATCGTGAGGCCTGGTGGCACGTGGCCTGCTTCGCGAGCCCGCCCCGGCGGTGCTCCCATTGGAGCGGGTCAGCGAGGTGCACCTGGCTCTCGAAGGCCGGTCCGCACCGGCCAAGACGGTGCTTCTGGTCAGCGAAGACCAGCAGTAGACGCCGGGCCGCGCTCGGGACCCGCGCGTTGCCCAGGCGACTGCCGGGTACCCGTGGCGTCAGCTGAGCGCCGGTCCGACGATGGACCTGACCAGCCGGTCGAGTTCGGCCGGATCGGGGTCGGTGGCGATCCGGCCGGCGAAGACCAGGTGCCCGGTACCGATGAGGGTCAGGGCGAGCGTGTCGGCGTCGGCACGGATGCGGCCGTGGTCGCGTTCGGCGGCCAGGTACGCAGTGATTGTCGCGGTCGCCTCGCTGAGCACCGGCAGTCCGCGTGGACGTTCCGCCCGCAGCTGAGACACTGCTGTCCACTCAAAGCCGACGGGGCGCGGGGTCGCTGTTCCGTCCAGCGATCCCGCGCCCTTCACTCTCCAGCAAGTAGCCGGACCGGGTCGGTTATGGGGCGATCGACCAGAGCTGGCAGGTGTTGTTGAGCCACATCCACAGTCGTGCGGGGGTGCCGTTGGCCGTGCCGCAGTTCTGGTTGTCGAGCACCATGCCGCTGTTCTCGACCACCAGTTCGTAGCGGCCGTTGCCGGCGGGGATCACCGCCCACTGCTGGCAGGTGTTGCCCAGTGACTGCCACAGGTTGACCGCCGTGCCGAGCGCCAGCCCGCAGTTGACCGCGTCGAGCACCTTGCCCGCGTTGACGTTCGTGATCGTCCACTTGTTCGCGCCGACGCTGTTGAAGCGCCACTGCTGGCAGGTGTTGCCCAGCGCCTGCCACTGGTCGAGCTGGGTGCCGTTGGCCGTGCCGCAGTTGACCGCGTCGAGCACCTTGCCGGAGGCGAGGTTGGTGATCCGGTAGGTGGCCCCGTTCACCGGGAAGGTGACGTTCTTGCTGTAGCCGACGGTGAGGATGTTGGCCTGTACCGAGTTCTCCGTGGCGTCGCTCGGGTAGCCGCTGGTCATGACGCCCTCGAAGAACGAGCCGACCGAGCCGTTGCTGTTGTCGCCACCGATACCGAGGATGATCGCGCCCTGCTTGGTCATCGGCCGGTAGCCCGACTGGGTCGGCAGCGCACCGTTGTACCGCGTCGCCAGGCCACCGGACTGCGCGTTGCCGTCCTTGATGGCGTATGTCGAGGTGCCGTTGTTCTTCAGCATCGCGGTCACGAAGGCGCTGTTGCGCCCGGTGTTCGCGGTCCACGAGCCGTTCCCGCCGGCGAACAGCCCGTTTTCGAGGTCGGCGGCGACCCGCGGCGCACCCGAGCACGGCGTGAACCAGCAGAGGTTGCCGAAGTAGATCGCATCCATGTCGCCGTTGCCGGTGTCGTTGTTGTTCGTTTCGGCGTTGCCGTAGTCGAAGCAGCACCGGTCGTTGACGTGGGTGCCCTCGGTCACCATGTACAGGCCTTCCGGCTGGCTGCCGGTGGCGACGCCGTTGGTCGCGTTGTTGCGGTATCCGTTGCCCGCGGAGATGTAGACGCCGTAGACCTTGTGGCCGCCCGCGTTCACCGGCAGCGCCGCCGCGTTCGCGCCCTGGTCCGCGGTGGGATTGGCGCCACCGCCGGGAGCGATGGTCAGGTCGTTGTGCCGTGAGGTCTGGTCGTAGATGCGGATGATCGTGCAGTACGTGCCCGAGCAGAACGAGTCCTGCGTTGCCGCGTTGGCGTAGCCGCCCGCGCTGAGCGTCCCGATGTTGGTCGTTGCCCCATCCGACCAGCGTCGTACCTGGTACAGCGAACCGTTGTACGCGCCGAAGAGCGCGCGGGTGGTGCTGTGCGCGGCGACGCAGGGCGTGCCACCGCTGGCATAGAGGTCGCAGGGGAGCGTGCCCGCCGCCTGTGCCGGGCCGGCAGCGTTGACCAGCAACGCCAACACAACGGCGGCACAGGCGCTGAGAGCGATGGCCGATCGCTTCCAGCGCTTCGGGGACCAGGGAGCCATGACTGTCCTTCCATGTTCATGTCGCGGGGGTGTGCGAACAGTGAACCCAGGGACGTAGATTCCGCTCGATGTTAGCGTTAACACTCCGGGACAGAAAGACCCCGCTCGGTCGATATCGTTACCGCAGCCCTGCCTGCTCAGCGCTCCCCCAGCACCGAGGTATTTCGCTGGTCAAATCGGGTGGGAACGCCGCGCGGGCCGACCGCGGGTGTCGACCGCTGTTGTGACCGACAGCAGTCGGCTCGTGCCGGCGGTCACCGCAGGGCGGAAGGGCCGCGGATCAGCGGGGCGTGAGCTTGATGACCCGTGCGCCGCCGACCCAGGCCCGGTGCAGATCCCGGTGGTCGGCGTTGCCGTCGGAGTCCACGTGCACCCTGTTGAAGCGGGCGAATGCCGGATTCGCGGCCACCATCCGGGCATAGGCCGTGCTGACGTCAGGTTCGGCGGTGAAGGTCCGGACGTCTGCCAGCCTGAGCTTTCCCTGAGCCGCAAGGACACCGTCTCGCCTGTCCGAAGGTTGCGGGCCCAACCGGAACTGGTGCCGATCAGGATGTCGTCGCCTTCGGCGAGGTAGGAGACGGGCACCGGGTACCTGCGTCCGGACTTTCGGCCCACCACGTACAGCGTCACCAGTCGGCTGCCCACGATCCGGCTCAGGCCCGGAGTGCACAGCAGGCCGCGTACCACAAGATTGACCAGGCCCTGCGCGCGCATTGTCGATGAGGCTGGCGTACCCGGGTGGTCAGTCATGGTTGTGGGTCGCCACCGCTCGGACGGGCGGCAGCACGGGCGGCCGGGCCGGGTCGCCGGTCGGCGCCATCCGCAGCACCGCCTCGGGTATCGCGCCGACCGTGAACGCGCGGACGGCCGGACCGACCGACACGGTGACGAACGAGGCCACGGACGGAACCTCGGCGGGGAGCGCAATGGAGTGCTCCCCCGAATCAAGGTAGGTGTCGATGACCCGCAGCGAGGTGCTCTTCGGCTCGGGCGGCGTGAACGAGGTACCCCACCACGCCTCGACGACCACCCGGGCGGGTTCCCGCAGGGTCAACTGCACCGTCCTGGTCGTTTCGTCGTAGGCCACGTTGTCATCGTCTCCGGCAGCCGAGAACACGCCCTCCACCTGGGCGGCGATGAGGCCCGCGATCCCGGCCAGCCCCTGCACGAAGGTGACCTGGCCGTTGACCTTGGAGATCTCCTCGGTGAGGTGCCGCTTCGTGTTGGGCGGCACCATGCCACCGAAGACAACGACATCGATGTTCGCGGTGTCGTACCCGGTCAGCACCTCGTCGAACTGGTTTGTCGCATCCGCGCGGAAGCCCTTGCTCCGCAGGATGTCGGCAGCGTCGAGGATCACGCTCGGACTTCTGCCGATGACCAGAATCCGGTCGGGTCCACTGGTGGCTGTTTCGTCCATGAGCGGTCTCCTCGCTGAAATAAATGTTGGCAGTACCAACATAGCGAATGTTGGCCATCCCAACAACTGGTAATGTCTGTGCGTGCCGATCGACCACTCGCGAAGCCGTACTCCCGCCCGCGCTAGCGGATCGTCCGACCTGGCTGATCAGCCGGGCCTTCGCCCGCTCGTCGGGTCTGCTTGCCGCCGGGTTCGAGTCATCCGGCCACGGCCTTCGCGGCTACCACTACCGCCTGCTGGCCGCGCTCGACGAGTGGGGGCCGGCGAGCCAGGCCGACCTGGGCCGTGGCGCCGGGATCGATCGCAGCGACGTCACGGCGGCGCTGTCCGAGCTCGAGTCGCGTCGGCTCGTCGAGCGGTCCGTCGACCCCGATCACCGACGCCGCAACATCGTCACCATCACCCCGGCCGGCGTCGAACAACTCCTGGAACTCGACAACGTCATCGACCTGGTTCAGGAGCAGGTTCTCCAGCCGCTGACAATCGCGCAGCGGCGTCAGTTCCTCACCTTGCTGGTGAAGCTCCTGGCGGCCGACGACGAACCGGCGAAGTGACGACGGACATCAGGGGCTGTCCACCAGGTCGGCGCCGGCGACGGTCCGCCCACCGAGCACGGTGGCGAGGGGGGGGGGGGGGGGGGGGGGGGGGGGGGTTCGAGTGAGTCGATGCCCTTCCAGGTCAGCACCTCGGTCGTCTGACGGGTCCACATCTCCAGCGTCTGACGGCGGTGATGACGGGGGTGGTCGCTGGTGACGCTGGTTTGTAGTAGGGCTTCACGGTCAGGGCGATGTGTTCGAAGACGTTGTCGGGGCTTCAGTCGGTACCACGGTCACCGCAGTACGGTGTCGAGTAGTCGGGTCAGCGGGATGAAGTCCGGCAGCATGTGCTCGTTGAGGTGTTCGCGGATCAGTTCGTTTTGCTCAGGAGAACGACATGGTGGTGGTGACGTCTATGTCGAGGGCGGTTAGTGGTGGATCTGTTCGGTTTCGGTGAAGTAGAGGTTCTGCACGAGTCAGGGTCGGTTGTCGGTGTCAGCGGTGCTTGACTGACGACTTTAGCTGGTCGAGGTGGGTGTCGGTTTCGGTGAGCTTGGCGGTGACGATGTTCAGTCGGAGCTTGGTTCGTGACAGAAGTCGATCGTTTGTTCGATCTTTTCCGGACTGACGAACGACGGTGGTGGTCGGTTCGCGTAGGGTTTGTTACGGCTCTGTATGAGGGTGAAGCCGGGACGCACGGGTTGTACCGGAACACGGTGACACGTCGACGCGGAACAGGTCGTCTGTACGGTCCACCAGGTCGCGGGCTTGGACCAGCTGGTGCAGGTACGTCGACAACTCCAGCGGCTCGCCGGCTTAGGGGATACCGAAGGGCTCCGCCTCGGGTGAGCACAGCACGTGTAGCAGTCAGCCGGTTCTCCGCACGCAGCTACGGTACATCTCGATCAGCTTAAACATTATCAGGTGTCTCTTGTAGATGGTGGTGACGCCCATGGCGTTGGCGGCGCGCATCGCACGTTCGGTGCCGGGCGCCATCGCGGCGGGCTGCAGCAGTGGCAACGTCGCAGCAGCCGGTTCATGAACGGGCTGTCGGTGTAGTAGTTGGTGACGTGATCTGGACAGCCGGCCGGTGGGCTCGCCCGCCGCGTCCTTCTCGATGCGGACGTTGTCCAGCGACATCGGGGAGCGTACGGTCGATGCCCAGCTCGCGCAGGGCGAGACTGTTCATGGCGCAGACATTCGGGGTGACCTGTGCCCAGGCCTGGATGAACACGGTGCCCGGGTGCGGCGCGATCCAACACGGTGCGGTCGGGCAACTCACCCTCGGCCAGATCGCGGTACGAGCGGCGGACGAAGTAGTGCGCCTCGCCCGCCGGAGTCGTCATGATCCACTCTCCGGGTTCGGTGTCGCGGGCCCGGCGGGCGATACGGTCGACGATGTCGGCGTGCGAGCGGGTGTCGGACAGGTCGACGAGCGGTTCGGCCAGTACCCCGAAGTGCATGAGGTGCGGATGGGTGTCGACGAACCCCGGGAGCACGGTGGCACCGTGCAGATCCACCCGACGGGCGCCGGCTCCGGCGTCGCAGGTGATTACATTGGCGTTGGCCAGCACCGTGGTGTTCACGCGACCTCCGTCCGGAACGCGGTGGCGGCGGCTGGCGGGTGGGTCAGACCGCCGGCACGGCCGAGCAGGACGTACCCGAGCGCGAACGGTGCGGCGCCGGCGATCTCGATGACCGACGTGACCATCGAATGTGGCCCGAGGCCGAAAAGCGCGACCGTGCCGCCGATCGCGTACAGCACGCCGCCGAATCCGAGGAGCAGACCGGTCCAGCGCTGCCCGCAGCGGCCCAGCAGCAGGGCCAGCAGCACGTACCCCAAGGGGAAGAGGATGTTCGCGGCCAACACGATGATGGCGCCCTCCACGTCAATGTCCCCCGAGGTGTGCACGAGGTCGGGCGCGTACCTGGCCGTCGCCGTGTTGTGGCCGCCGTCGTAGACGATGAGGCCGAACCAGAGGATCGTGCCGACCAGTGCCGTGTAGAGCGCGGTATGTCCGCGCGGGCCGAGACGGCCGGCGCTGAGCGTCAGCACACCGGTGACGCAGACCCCCAGGATCAACAGGCTGATGGCCTCCATGGAGTGGGTGAGGGCGTACCACTGCGGATGCGCCGCGATGTCGTGCCCGTCACGGGCCGGGTGCAGGATGACGGTCAGCAGGAACAGCGGGCCGCCGATAGACGCGGTCCACTGCACCACGGTCCGCGCATACCCGGTGTCGATCCCGGCGTCCTGCGGGCGGATGGTGGCGACGGCCGCGGCGATACGTGCGGAACGTTCGATGCTCATGCTTTCTCCTCGAAGGTCTGAGTCGGTCGCGACGACGCTGCGGGGCGGGCCGCGCTGACGAGCCAGTAGGCGCCGCGCAGAAGGACGCCGTCGGGCTGCTCGAATGGTCGGAGCGCGGCGGTGACCGCGCGCTGTGCCCGAGCTTCGGTCGCCCAGTCGGCGTCCCGCAGGTGGTGGCGGACCGGGCCGGTGCCGAGGTGCACCTGCGCGGCCCTGCTCGCATCCGGCCCGAACATCATCGGTACCTCAACGGGAGCCACGCAGATGTCTGCGAAGCCTGCTGCGGTCAGGACCGTTCGGATCCGGCCGGGGTCGGTCAGCGAGAACATGCCCGGCGCGTACGGGTTGGCGGGGTCGGGTTCGGGTGCCCGGCCGAGCAATGCCGACGTGAGTACGCTGAACCATTCCTGGTTGGCCATCTCCTGCAGGCAGACGAAGGTCAACCGACCACCGGGCCGTAGGGCGCTCGCGATATTGGCGAAGGCGGCGATCGGATCGGCGAAGAAGGTCAGCCCGCCGCGACTGAGGGCGACGTCGAATGCGCCTCGCGGGAACTCGTACACCTGGGCATCGCCCTGCTCGAAGCGCACGTTGCCAACGCCTTCCGCCGCCGCGACCACCCGGGCGCGCGCCAGCATCGGCCCGGACAGGTCGACACCCAGCGCGTCGCCACGCGACGCCAGACCAGCGGCCAACCGGGTGGTCTGCCCGGTGCCGCAGCCGACGTCGAGTACCCGGTCCTGCGAACCGATGACTGCGTCGGCGAACAACGGCGTGTTGAGCCCACCGGCCACGGCGTCCCAGTGCTCCGAATAGTCGGCCCAGTACCGGCCCTCGTATCCGTTCCACGCTTCGGCCTGCTGGGTGTTGACGACGCCGTCCATCACCGGCCTCCGGTGGCGACGCGACCGGTGATCGCCTGCTCGATCCGGTCCACCGCCGTGATGGTGGCCGCTCTGCGTGGTACCGACGTGATGTGGCGGACTGACATGGTGGGCTCCAGTTCATAACTCGAACATAGATGTTTGAGTACAGGATCAGAGTAACCCGTACACCGCTGTATCTGTTGGGCGGACGTCATGATGCGGGTCACAGCACGTCACCGGGCGCGCTGGACCGGTCACCTCCGGGGATCCGGATCCGGACTGACGTATCCTGAACAGGGATGTGCAAACTACGACCGGGCGACCGGATCTCGAACGTTCACGCAGAGGAGACAGGGTGGCAGCCGTCGCCGAGGATGACCGGACCCCGGCCCCACGGGCGCTGCGGGCGGACGCGCGCCGCAACATCGAGGCCATCCTCGACGCGGCGGTGAACTGCCTCGCCCGCGACCCGGAGGTGAGCGTCGCCGATGTCGCCGCCGCCGCAGGCGTCGGACGGGTCACCCTCTACGGCCACTTCAAGACCAGGGCCGACCTGATCGACGCCGCCCTCGTCCGCACGGTCGAACGGTCCGACCAGATCCTCGATGCCACCGATACGACCGGGGATCCCACTGAAGCGCTCGTCCGCCTGGTGGCGGCCTCCTGGCAGATCGTGGACCAGTTCCGCAACATCCTGTTGGCGGCGCAACGGGAACTGCCCGCTGAGCGCATCCGCGGCGTACATGACCGCGTGCTGCGCCGTATCCAGTCACTGGTCGAACGCGGCCAACGCAGCGGAGCGTTCCGCACCGACCTGCCCAAGCGCTGGTTGCTCACCACGGCGTACGGCCTGATGCACGCGGCGGCAGCGGACGCCGCCGCCGGCCGCGTCAAGGTCGACCAGGTGCCCGGCCTGGTCGCCGCCACCCTGATCGCCGCCTTCACCCCACCTGGAGCGAAGGTTCCCGCCTGGCCCGTCTGATCCACCCGGCAGAGGTCGGTCAGGTGGTGAAGAAGTCCGCCATCATCGCCATGTCCTCGTGTTCGAGGTTGTGGCAGTGCAGCAGGAACGCACCGTGGTAGTCGGTGAACCGGGTGACGATCTCGACGGCCTCTGCCGGCCGCACGTCGACGGTGTCCTTCCAGCCGGCGTCGTACCCGCCGGGCTCGCGGCCGTTGCGGGACAGCACCTGGAAGGGGTTCAGGTGCAGGTGTACGGGGTGGTGGAAGTCGGTGACGAAGCGCCAGATCTCGATAGCGCCCAACTTCGGCGTGGCCAGCGCGCGGCCCGGCCGGTAGGTCAGGTTGTTGACGGTCCAGGCGCCCTCGCGGTTCTGCCGGAACACGAACGTCCGGGTCACGGTGGCACGGTCGGCCGGCAGTGGCGCGACGTCCTGACTCAACCGGAGCGGCACCGCCGTGTCGTCGGCCCGGTCCTGGCCGGTGACGTCGAACCGCATCACCTCGGCGGTGCTGCCGGAGCCCAACCTGTTGACCAGCCGCACCTGAGTTCCGGGCCGGTAGCGGGCGAAGTCGACCACGACGTCGAAGCGTTCGGCCGGGGCCAGCACCAGCGCGTCGTGGCCGACCGGCGCGGCCAGCAGTCCGCCGTCACTACCGATCTGCACGAACGCCGCGCCGCCCGGTGGCCGCGGCTCAAGTTCCAGCCGGTAGCGGCGGGCGTTGGAGGCGTTGAGCAGCCGCAGCCGGTACCGGGCCGGATCCACCTGGGCAACCGGCCAGGGTGCGCCGTTGACCAGAACGACATCACCGAGGACGCCGTTCATATACCGGTCGCTCACGCCACCGGCGGGATCCGTGGGGTACCGGAAGGATCCGTCCTCCGCAAAGGACCTGTCCGTGATCATCAGCGGGATGTCGCGTCGACCCCGCGGCAGCGGCAGCGGGTCGGACTCGTCGTCAACGAGGTGGAACCCGGCCAGGCCACGCCACACGCTCAGCCCGGTGTGCCCCATGCGGTGATCGTGGTACCACAGCGTTGCCGCCCGTTGGTTCATCGGATAGACGTAGGTCCGCTCCCCCGTCGTCACATCGCGGCCCAGATCGGCACCTGCCATGCCGTCCGGGTTCATGGCGCCGTGGGTCATGTCGCCGGATACCGGCAGGAGGAAGTCGACGGGGTATCCGTCGCTGTCGGCTGGCGTGTGCCCGCCGTGCAGGTGTACCACCACGGGCTCGGGCAGTTCGTTGCGGTGCCGCACCACGGTGCGCCGTCCCGGGCGGGACACCAGCGTCGGCCCCGGGAAGGATCCGCCGTAGGTCCACGCCGTGGTCGCCAGGCCGGGCAGGATACGCAACTGGGCGACCTGCTGCGTGATCTCGTAGTAGTCCGTGGTCGCGTCGGTCCGCACCGGGGTCAGCCGACCGGGCACCGGCAGCGCCGTCCGATAGGGCGGCGGCAGCGGAGCCCGGCTGCGCAACAGCCTTCCGGGCTGTCCAGGGGCGAGCAACCGCCGGCCCAGTGGCAGCCCCACCCCGACCGCGCCCGCCCCCACCGTGACAGCACCCAGCCTGACCACCGCGCGCCGATTCACGGGGCCACTGCGATCGGCTGGCCGGCGTCGACGGAGTCGCGCGTCGGGGTCCGGGCCGGTAGCGGTGTACGCCACACCCAGGCCGCCAACCGCAACAGGCCGACCACCGCGAGCACTCCGAGCGGGACATGCAGCGCCAGCACCCGCCCGATACCGAGCCCGCTGAGCCCGGTCAGGATCACCGGAAAGGCAAGACCCAACAACAGCACGGACCGGGGCCCGCCGTTGCGGCGCAGCACCACTACAGCAACCGCCTGCACGACAGCGAGCGCCACCATCACCATCGCGACCGTCAGGTGCATCCGGATCGCGTCGTAGTAGCCGCTGAGAAATCGCCCGGCGAGTACCGCCTGCGCCACGCCCAGCAGGGCGAGGCCGGCCGTCGTACCGCGGCACAGTAGATACGGCCACCGCCGAACCGGTCGGGAATCCCGAACACCATCGCGCGCCACGGCGAGCCCTCCAAGACGTGAACACTCCTGTACGAGTTTGAACCTAACAGCAATTCGTACATCGGTGTTTATGTTATGGTGCGCCTCACAGTCGTAGCCGGCGAACCGTGATCAGCGGGCCCGCCGCGATCCTCGGGCGGCGGGCCGTCTGGCAGCAGTCAGGACGACGGGCCGGAGCCGCCGATCACCAGGTTCGAGTCGTCGTAGGTGACGATGTTGCGGCTGCCGGCCGTCCGTGGTCGCGGAGCGCGTCGAGCAGGCTGACCCGTGGCTCCAACTCGACCAGGTGGGTTGCCTCGTTCACGGCCAGGGCGACCGGCGCGCTGGCAGGCCCCCGGATCACCGTTGCGCGTTCCTGAACTGAGCCGTCACCGGCACGGCGCCTGGCCATCGCCACGCCCTTACGCGAGCCGCTTCACCCTCCGCCTCGGTCGCATAGCCGACACAACACAGTCGGACGTTTCACCAAAATTGGGTGCAGCGGCGATCTGCGGTGATCTACAGCGCGTTGGTTTGACAAGCCGGCACGGTGATCGAAGACTACCGACACAAGTTCATCGCAAGACTGTGGGGGAAGTCCGGTGAGAGTCCGGCGCTGACCCGCAACGGTGGGTCGTCGACATTCGTCGGCGGCGAGCCCGATTACCCACAGTCATGCCCTCGCATTCGCCCCGTCGAGGTCTACGGGGTGGGGTCCGACGGCCGCACTCGATCGCCGTTGGTTGCGGCGTCGGCGCGCCGGTTCGGGGTCCAGCCCGTTGACCGCGTGTCGAAAGGTTGTTCCCCCGGTGGCTTCTCGTGTGTACGCCTCGCTCGCTCGGAGCCTGGCTGGTACGGCAGCGGCGATAGTGGCCCTCACCTGTCTCGTTCCCCGACCGGCACTGGCCGCCACGCCGACCCCGCAGGACTCGACGCGGGCCGCTGCCGGCTGGCTGGCCCGGCAACTGGTCGACGGTGAGCGGTTCGAGAACGTCTTCGGTACCGACGTGTTCTGGGACCAGGGCCTGACCCTCGACGCGATCCTCGGCTTCGCCGCGGCCGGCGTGTCCGGCGCCAACGCGCAGCAGGCGATCGCCTGGCTGGCCCGGCCCGAGGTGCTCGCCAACTACGACGGCGACTTCGACGATGATCCGACGGTGGGCTTCACCGCCGGCCCGCTGGCAAAAGTGGCGTTGGCCGCTGAGGTCACCGGGAAGGACCCGACCGACTTCGGTGGGGTCGACCTGGTGGCCCTACTGCTCGCGATGCAGGGATCGAACGGCCGGTTCACCGACTCTGCCTCCTTCGGCGACTCGGTCAACGCGTTCGGGCAGGCGCTGGGTGTGATCGCGGTGCACCGGACCGGCGCCCACCCGGCCGCGGCCACCAGCGCGGGCGACGTTCCTGGCGGGTACCAGGTGTGCTGACGGCGGGTACCCGCTCTACTTCGACCAGCCGAGCTGTGACAGCCAGACCGACGCCACCGCAATGGTGGTGCAGGCGCTGCTGGCCACCGGGCAGACAGGGGCCGCGACTGACGGCCTGGACTGGTTGGTGGCCAAGCAGCAGGCCGACGGCGGCTTCGGGGACGAAGGCGACCAGTTCGCGCTGCCGGAGAACTCGAACAGCACCGGCCTTGCGGCGCAGGCGTTGCGGGTGGGCGGTCGGGACGATGCGGCGGACGACGCGGTCGGCTACCTGCTGAAGCTGCAGGTGGGCTGCCCGGGCGCGGCCGCACAGCGCGGTGCGATCGCCTATGACGGCACCGGCTTCGACCCGTCGACCGCAGTCCGGGCCACCGCTCAGGCCATCCTCGGGCTGGCCGGGGTGAGCCTGGACACGCTCAGCACCGCTGGCGGGAACGCCACGGTACCCACGCTGGACTGTGCCACCGCGTCGCCGACTGCGACCGCCAGCGCCAGCGGGTTGGCCGGTTCGGCGGACCCCGGCGGATCGGCCGGGGTGGGCGCGTCGGTGGATCCCGTGTCGTCCAGCGGATCCGCGACATCGGATCCCCCGTCCACGACGGCTGCGCCGGCTGTCGGCGGTGGAACGACGCTGCCGCGTACCGGCCGGTCGCTGACGGCGGTGCTGGCCGTGGGGGCGGGTTCGGTAATCGTCGGGGCCGCGCTGTTGTTGTTGGTACGGCGACGCCGCACTGTCCTCGATGACTGAGCGCACAGGCCGGCCGTGGCGGCGGGCGGGCGGCCAGTCCCGGACGGTGCGCCAGGTCCGCCGGGTGGTGGCAGGGCTCGCCACCACCCTGCTCGTCGCCGGCGGCACTCTCGTCGGCGCCGGTGACCCGGCCGCCGCTGCCGCGTGCCCGGCGGCCGACCCGGGAGTCGCGCTGGTGGTGGACTTCGCGTCGTTGGGCGGCGGGGTACGGGTGGGGTGCGCGCCCGGCGACCCGGCCAGTGGGTACGCCGCCCTGCACGCGCGCGGGCTTCTCGACGGCGGGCACCCTGCACGACGGGCCGGCCTTCGTCTGCCGGATCGACGACAAGCCCGCCGCCGACCGGGAGAAGTGCGTGCTCACGCCACCGGCCAGCGCGTACTGGTCGTACTGGCACGCCAGGCCCGGTGGCAGCTGGGTCTACAGCCAACTCGGCGCGATGTCGTACGACCCCGCGCCGGGCACTGTGGAGGGCTGGGCGTTCGGATCCGGCTCACCGCCGGCGATGTCGCCGCCGCGACTGGTCGCCGTGAGCCCCTCCGCTCCCGGTCCGACAGCGGCCACCGGCCCGACAACGGCCACCCGCCCAGCCGAGCCACCGGCCGCGCCGGACGCCGGTGTGCCCGCTGTCGGCGCGAGCGGCGACAACTCGACCGACACCTCATCGGCGGCGACCGCGGCACCGCCCGCCGGCACGGCGTCGAGCGGGCCCGGCGTGCCGGCAGCCGCGGACCCGTCACCGGCTTCGAGCGCTGACGGGGCGGCGGCAGGACCGGGCAGCCCGACCGGCACGATCGTCGGCATCGCGCTGATCGGGGCGGTGGCCGCCGCAGCAGTGGCCTTCGCGCTCCGGCGACGCCGTCGACGCGGGCTCCCGGAGGCGCCGGCTTAGGTAACAGCGTCGCGCCGGCCGCCCCGAACCACCTACAGTCACCTCGTGTACAGCTTCATCAAGACGGTGACCTTCGACTGCACCGACGCGCTCGTGACGGCCCGGTTCTGGGCAGCGGCCCTCGGCTCGAACGTCGACGAAGAGTCCACCTCGGACAAGGCATACGTCGAGGCGGCCGGCTGGGGCGGTCCGAACATGTGGTTCAACCGGGTTCCCGAGCCGAAGACCGCCAAGAACCGGATCCACTTCGATCTGCGGGCGCCGGGGACGATTGTCGAAGAGGTGGCACGCCTGACGGAGTTGGGTGCCACGGTGCTACGGGTCGGGGAGGAACTCACCCTGATGGCCGATCCGGACGGCAACGAGTTCTGCGTGGAGTAGCGCCGGCCCTGACGCCGGCGAGGATCGCGGCGACCCGCCCGGTCATGAGGTGTCACCGGACAACCCGACGGCCGGTTACCTGGCCCGGCGTGTCCGGGGAGCGACGTTGACATGACGCTTCGTGTCGGGGAGAGTGATGCCGCGCTGCTCCGGCAGCGTTACACGTGAATACGCACACCTGCGGGGGAAGTCCGGTCAAGTCCGGCGCTGGTCCGCAGCGGTAGGTCACCGACGCTTCAGTCGGTGGCGAGCCCGAATGCCCGCTGGTGTGCGGTTGGTGCTCCTGCCCCCGTCGTGGCCCACGGGGCGGAGCCAGAGGTCTCTGCCCGGCACAGCTGTTGCCGCAGAAGGCTTTCCGGCTCCCTCCCGGGGTCCGGAAAGGAAGTCCCGTGCTGGTTGCGATGCTCCGCCGCTGCGGCGTCCTGTTGGCCGCAGTCACCCTGAGCGTGACGGTCGGCGCCTCCGCCGGCAGCGCCGCGGCGCCACCCACGCTCGTCCCCTCGGACGCGGCGGCCGGCTGGCTGGCACGACAACTCACCGACGGCGACCACTTCGAGGTCACCTTCGGCGGGGACCACTTTCCCGACCAGGGGCTGACCATCGACGCGGTGTTCGCATTCGCGGCGGCGAAGAGCAGCGGCGACGCTCGCCGCCCGGGCGAGCGCCTGGCTGGCCCGGCCGGACATCCTGTCCGGGTACGTCGGCGACGGCGTCACCGAGTCCTACGCCGGGGCCACCGCGAAACTCGCCCTCGCCGCCCAGGTACGCGGGCTCAATCCGGCCAGCTTCGGCGGAGTCGACCTGGTCACCCGGCTGCGCGCGCTGCTGGCCCCGTCGGGACAGTTCGTGGACCGCTCGGCGTACGGGGACTTCAGTAACGGATTCAGTCAGTCGCTGGCCGTCCTCGCCCTGCGCCGGACGGCCGCCGGGGCACCCGCCACGGCAATCTCGTTCCTGGCCGGTACCCGCTGCGCGGACGGCGGTTTCCCGGTGTACTTCGGCGAGCGCCCGTGCGTCAGCGACGTGGACGCCACCGCCTTCGCCGTCCAGGCGTTGCTCGCCGTGCACCGCGTCGGCGAGGCCGCGGCCGGCCTGCAGTGGCTGCTCAGCGTGCAGCGGCCGGACGGCGGGTTCGCCAACGACGCCGGCACACCGAACGCCAACAGCACCGGCCTGGCGGCACAGGCCCTGTTTGCCAGCGGTCGCCTGCTCGCCGCCGCGCGGTCCCACCAGTTCCTGCGCGGCCTGCAGGTGGGCTGCCCGGGTCCGGTCGCCGACCGGGGCGCGATCGCCTTCAGCAGCGCCGATCCTGCCCCGGGCACGTCCGCCCGCGCCACCGCCCAGGGGGTGCTCGGCCTGACCGGCGTCGGTTTCGACCAGCTCTCCAGCACCGGCTCCCGGCCCCGACGCCCCCGCCCTGTTCTGCCGATAACCGCCGGTCGTCGGCCGGTCGCCGCCGCCCCGTCGATCACCGCCGTCTCTGCGGCAACCGCCGTCGAACGGCACCTCGTTGCCAGGAAAGGAACTCATGTCCGTACAGCTCATCCACCAGTCCGCCGGTCCGCGTCGGCTGGCCCGCCTGTTCGCGCTCGTCGCGCTGATCGCCGGGATGATCGTCGTCGCCGACCCGGCTGCGTTGCCGGCACAGGCGGCCGGCTGCTCCGGCAGCAGCGGCGTCACCGTCAAGGTCTCCTACGGCACCCTCGGCGGCGGCGTCACCACCGCCTGCGCGCTCGGCGATCCGGCCACCGGGTTGGCCGCGCTGCAGGGCGCCGGCTTCACCGTCACCGGGACGCAACGGTGGGGGCTGGCGTTCGTCTGCCGGATCAACGGCAAGCCCACGGCCGCCACCGAGCCCTGCGTGAACACGCCACCGGCCACCGCCTACTGGTCCTACTGGCACGGCACCCCGGGCGGTACCTGGACCTACAGCAGTCAGGGCGCCGGCAGCTACAACCCGGCACCGGGCACTGTCGAGGGCTGGGCGTTCGGCGCCGGCAGCCCACCCAGTGTCGGACCGTAACCACCCCAACCCGGATGGCCCGGACGAGACTGTCCGGGCCACCCGGGGAGCCGGCGCGGACACCGAGTCGGCGGCCCGGGCGGACCCGCGTCGGCTGCCGCGCTCGCTGCACCCCGTCGCCTGGTGGCTGTGGGCGCTCGCGCTGGCCACCGCCGTCACCCGCACCACCAGTCCGTTGCTGCTGCTGTTGGTGTTCGCCGTGCTCGGACTGGTGGTGACGATGCGGCGCACGGACGCGCCGTGGGCCCGGGCGTACCGCTACTACCTCGCCCTGGCGTTGACGGTCATCGCCATCCGGGTGTTGTTCCGGGCCGTCTTCGCCACCGGCGTCGCGCCCACCGACCACGTCCTCTTCCAGCTCCCGCAGCTGCCCACGCCGCACTGGTACGCCGGCATCCAGCTCGGTGGCCCGGTCAGCATGGAGGCACTGTTGTCGGCGGCACTGGACGGGCTGCGACTGGCCTGCCTGCTGTGCTGCATCGGGGCCGCGAACACGCTGGCCAACCCGAAGCGCGCGCTGCGGGTACTGCCCGGCGCGCTCTACGAGCTCGGCGTCGCGGTCACCGTCGCGCTGTCGGTCGCCCCGCAACTGGTGGAGAGCGTGCAGCGGGTCAACCGGGCCCGCCGGCTGCGTGGCGCGCCGGGCCGCGGGGTACGGGCGTTGCGCGCCATCGCGATCCCGGTGCTGCACGACGCGTTGGAACGGTCGCTGCGCCTGGCAGCCGGGATGGACTCGCGCGGCTACGGACGCACCGGCGCGGCCACCCGGGCCAGCCGCCGACTGACCGCGCTGCTGATGCTGGCGGGCATGGCCGGGCTGTGCGTCGGCGCCTACGGGCTCCTCGACGGCACCGTTCCCCGCCCGCTCGGCATCGGCGGATTCGTTGCCGGCACGGCGATCTGTGTCACCGGGCTGGCGGTGGGCGGCCGGCGGGTGGCCCGTAGCCGGTACCGCCCCGACCCGTGGCGCTGGCCCGAATGGGTGGTCGCCGGCAGTGCCACGCTGACCGCCCTGGTGCTGTGCCTGCCCACCGGGTACGACCCGGTCAGCCTGAATCCCGGCCTGTACCCGCTGCGCTGGCCCACTCTCCCGGTGGTCCCCGCCGTCGCGATCCTGGCCGCCGCACTGGCCGGCGTCGCCGCGCCACCGCCGCCCGCCGACGCGCCCCGGGCCGCGACGCTGCCCACCCCCAGGACTGCGGTCACAGCTGCCCAGGGAGCCGGCCGATGATCCACTTCGAGCAGGTCGGGATCACCTACCACGGCGCGCGGGAGCCCACCCTGCACAGCGTCGACCTGCGCATCGACGAAGGCGAACTGTGCCTGGTGATCGGCGAGACGGGCAGCGGCAAGTCGACCCTGCTGGCCGCGATCAACGGAGGAGTCCCGCACTTCACCGGCGGTACCCTCACCGGCCGGGTCAGCGTCGACGGGCGGGACACCGCGCACTTCCCGCCCCGGGAACTCGCCGACGTGGTGGGGGTCGTCGGGCAGGACCCGGTCGCCGGGTTCGTCACCGACACCGTGGAGGAGGAGCTCGCGTACACGATGGAGCAGCTCGCGGTGCCCGCGGCGGCGATGCGTACCCGGCTGGAGGAGACCCTCGACCTGCTCGGCATCGCCGACCTGCGCCACCGTGCCCTGCACACCCTCTCCGGCGGCCAGCAGCAGCGGGTCGCCATCGGCGCCGCGCTGACCGCCCACCCGCGGATCCTGGTGCTGGACGAGCCCACCTCAGCGCTCGACCCGACCAGCGCCGAGGACGTCCTCGCCACCATCACCCGGCTGGTGCACGATCTCGGGGTCACCGTGGTCCTCGCCGAGCACCGCCTGGAGCGGGTGCTGGCCTACGCCGACCGGGTGGTGCACCTGCCCGGCGATGGCACGGTCGTCGCCGGGGCCCCGGCCACGGTGCTCGCCACCTCGCGGGTCGCGCCGCCGGTGGTGGAAGTCGGACGGCTGGCCGGCTGGCACCCGCTGCCACTGTCCATTCGCGACGCGCGCCGGGCCGCCGCCGACCTGCGGACCAGACTTCCGCGCACGCCTCCAGTGCCGCACCGGGTTGCCCACCGCGACCCGTCCGCCCCGGCAGCGCTGGTCGCGCGCGGCATCACGGTGCGCTACGGCGCGTCGATCGCGGTCCGCGACGTCGACCTGACCCTGGATCCGGGCACCATCACCGCGCTGATGGGGCGCAACGGGTCCGGCAAGTCGTCACTGCTGTGGGCGGTGCAGGGCGCCGGCCGGCGGGCGGCCGGCACGGTCGCGGTCCCGGGCGGCGCGGGCGATCCCGCGAAGCTGCCGCCTGCCGCCGCCCGCCGGCTGGTCGGCCTGGTTCCACAGAACTCCGCCGACCTGCTCTACCACGACACCGTGGCCGAGGAGCTCGCCCAGGCCGACCGCGACGCGGCCCGCCCCCAGCGGCCGCCGGCAACCGGTGACACGGAACAGAAACACGTTGTACCGGCCGGCACAGCGCGCGCGATCCTGGACGACATCGCCGCCGGCATCCCCGCCGACGCCCACCCCCGCGACCTGTCCGCCGGACAGCAGCTCGCCCTGGTCCTGGCCGTCCAGCTCGCCGCAGCCCCCACCGTGCTGCTCCTCGACGAACCGACCCGGGGACTGGACTACCAGGCAAAAGCCGCCCTCGCCGGAGTACTCGACCGGCTCGCCCGGCGCGGCCACGCGATCGTGGTCGCCACCCACGACGTCGAGTTCGCGGCCCGCACCTGTGACCGGGTGACGGTACTGGCCGAGGGGGAGATCGTCACCGACGGCGGCACCCCGACGGTCCTCACCGCGTCTGCGACGTTCGCCCCGCAGGTGGCGAAGATCCTCGCCCCACTGCCCTACCTCACCGTGGCGCAGCTCGCCGCCGCCCTCGACGCCGCCCTCGACGCCGGGACAGCGCCGTGAACGGCACGGCCATCCGGGTCCGTGCCCGGTCCACGATCACCATCGCGATGGCCTCGTTCCTCGGCTTCGTCGCGTTCGGGTGGCCGTTCGTCGTCGCGCCCGACACCCTCGCCGCCAGCCGTACGCCACCGCTGATGTTCGGGCTGCTGCTGATCCTGGTGCTCGCGGTGGTGTTCGCCGAGATCGCCGACGGCGGTATCGACGCGAAGGCCCTCGCCATGCTGGGCGTGCTGTCCGCCATCAACGCCGCCCTGCGACCGCTGGGCGCGGGTACCGCCGGTGTCGAGACGGTCTTCTTCGTCCTGGTGCTGGCCGGCCGGGTGTTCGGCGCCGGCTTCGGCTTCGCGCTGGGGTGCACGTCGCTGTTCGCCTCGGCGCTGCTGACCGGCGGGGTCGGGCCGTGGCTGCCGTACCAGATGTTCGGTTGCGCCTGGATCGGCATGTTCGCCGGCCTGCTGCCACGCCTGCGCGGCCGGGCCGAGATCCTGCTCCTCGCCGGTTACGGCGCGCTCGCCGGGTACTTCTTCGGCTTCATGCTGAACCTGTCCTTCTGGCCCTTCTCCCTGGACCCGGGCAGCTCGATCGCCTACCGGCCCGGCCTGTCCTTCACCGAGCAGTGGCACCGCTACCTGGTCTTCGACGCCACCACTTCACTGGGCTGGGACACCGGCCGCGCCGTCACCGACGTGGTACTCATCCTGTTGGCCGGACCCGCCGCGCTGGCTGCCTTCCGCCGCGCGGCGCGGCGCGCCAACTTCCGGCCGGCCGTCAGCTTCCAACCACCGTCCCCGTCCCCTGTTCCGGCACCGGCACCGGCACCGGCACCGGCATTCGCGCACACACCGACAACCGGGACGGGGACCGGCCGGGCCATCCCGGCCGGCCGGGCCATCCCGGCCGGCCGGTCCCCGGCAGCGCAGCGGTCAGAATCCGATGGCTTCGCGCAGCAGTAGTACGGTGCCGCGCCCGGGGCGCGGTTCCGCGTTGAGGACGAGCAGCCGACTGACGGCGCTGGGCTGCCCGTAGACCGCCATCGCGCGGTCGTTCTCCAACGGCAGGGCGTGCTCTTGCACCCGGCGCAGCGCGGTGCTCAGGTCGGGCACCACCTTCTGTGCCCCGACGATCCAGATCGCGCGGGCCGCGCCGCCCCCGTACGCGGGTATCTGGCTGCCGCTGCCCGAGGCGATCACCAGGGCGCCGGTTTCGGTGACCGCGGCGACGCTGCCCATCACGAAGTCGGGGGTGGAGGTCAGCCGCCGGATCTCGTCGGCTCCGGTGGCCCGGTCGATGGCCAGCACCCGTGGCCGGATGGCCTCGTACCGCCCGCTGGCGTTGATGTCCTCGTCGATGCCGGACAGCCGGAGCGTCTCGCTGGCCCCGGTGAACACGCTGGCGCCCTCGGGTATCAGATCCCGGACGCGGGTACGCGCCGCGGCGACGTCGGCGAGGAGTTCGACGCTGAAGCCGTGCGCGGTCAGCGCGGCCACAGCCCGCTCCAGGCTCTGCGTGGATGCCGGGTCGGTGAACTGCGTCGCCGGAATCGAGGTGGTCATGGTGCCTCCTGGTCTTACCGAAGCCGTTGCGCAACGGCTTCGGACTGCGGTGGGATGGTGTTGCGCCCGAGCAGTCCGACGACACAGCCCACCTCGGTGTGAGGCGCTGCGCCGCACATCACACTTCGGGGCGCTGTCTCGTCGTAGGAGTGAGGGCAGCTACGACCGAGGGGGCCGCTGGGCACCATGACCGACCAATCCGATCCGGGCCTCAGCGTGCTGACCAGCGAGCGGCGTCAACTGATCAATCTCGCGTACCGGCTGCTCGGCTCAGCGGCCGACGCCGAGGACGCCGTCCAGGAGACGTACGCCCGCTGGTACGCGATGTCCCGGCAGCAGCAGGAGGCCATCGACTCCCCCGGCGCGTGGCTGACGACGGTCGCCAGCCGGATCTGCCTGGACCAGCTCGGCTCGGCCCGGGCCCGGCGGGAGCGCTACGTCGGCGACTGGGTACCCGAGCCGCTGCCGGAGTCCACCGATTGGATCAGCGGGCGCGCGGGTGGCGCGACGGCCGACCCGGCCGACCGGGTCACCCTTGACGAGTCGCTGAACATGGCCTTCCTCGTCGTCCTGGAGTCGATGACCCCGGCCGAGCGCGTCGCGTTCATCCTGCACGACGTCTTCCGCTACCCCTTCGCCGAAGTAGCCGAGATAGTCGGCCGTACCCCGGCGGCCTGCCGCCAACTGGCCACCTCAGCCCGCCGCCGCATCCGGGAGTCGCGGACTGCGGCGACCCCGGCGGCCCGGCAGGCCGACATCGTCCGGAGCTTCAAGCAAGCCTGGGAGGCCCAGGACATCGAGGCGCTGATCGGCGTGCTCGACCCCGACGCCACCGCGGTCGCGGACAGTGGCGGCCTCGCCATCGCACACCTGGACCCGTTCCGGGGCAGCGAAGAGATCGCGCGCAGCTACGTCCACATCGCCCGGCTGGTACCCGAACTGACCCTCCTGGAGAGCACGGTCAACGGCCAGCCCGGCCTGATCGCCCAACTGGACGGCGTCACTGTGACCGTGTACGCCTTCGACATCGCCGGCGACCGGATCACGCACATCTGGGCAGTCCGCAACCCCGAAAAGCTCCGACCGTGGACAACGCCACGCTGACGCCCGGTCAGTCGACGGTCAGCAGCCTCGTGACGAGCGCCTCGACGCGGGTTCGGATCTCGTCGCGGATCGGCCGGACGGCGTCGATGCCCTGTCCAGCGGGGTCGTCGAGTTCCCAGTCGAGGTGTGTCTGGCCGGGGAAGTACGGGCAGACGTCACCGCAGCCCATGGTGACCACCACCGACGAGGCTTCGGCGGACCCGGCGGTGAGGATCTTCGGAGTCTGGTCGGTGATGTCGATGCCGACTTCCGCCATGGCTTCGACGGCGACCGGGTTGATCCGGTCGGCGGGTTGCGAGCCGGCGGACCGGACCTCGACGGCCTCACCGGCCAGTGCGCGTAGGAACCCGGCGGCCATCTGGGACCGGCCGGCGTTGTGCACGCAAACGAAGAGCACACTGGGTTTGCTGGCGGTCATCGGCTGACACGCTCCTCTGGATTGACGGGCCCGGCCGGCAGGGGACGCCCGCCCGGGAGGGGAGTCCGATCGGTGGCCGGCTGAATTTCGGTGGCCGGCTGAATTTCGGTGGCCGGGACGGCCCGGGGGTAGAGGGTTGTCACCAGGACCAGCCCGACCACCGCGCCGGCCACCTGGGCGCCGACGAAGCCGGGGAGCGATGCGGGGCTGATGCCGGCGAAGGTGTCGGTGAAGGCCCGGCCGACGGTGACCGCCGGGTTGGCGAAGCTGGTGGACGAGGTGAACCAGTACGCGGCGCCGATGTAGGCGCCCACGGCTGGCGCGGCGTACCGGGTGCGGTGGGTACGGGCGAGCGCGACGACGACGACGATCAGCCCGGCAGTGGCGACGAGGTCGCCGAGCCACAGGTGCGGTGCGGTCCGGTCGGTGGTGGCCACGGTGACCGCCGGCAGCCCGAACATCAGGTTGGCCAGGATGCTCCCGCCGACCGCCCCGGATACCTGCGCCGCAAGGTATCCGGCGACGTTCGGCGCAGTCGGCGCGGCCCGGTCGGCGCGGCGTAGCCACCAGTCGGCCAGCGTGACCACCGGGTTGAAGTGCGCCCCGGACACCGGTTCGAGCACCAGGATCAGGACGGCCAGGGCGAGCATGGTCGCGATCGAGTTCGCCAGCAGTTGGCCGCCGAGGTCGCCGGGCGAAAGCCGGGCGGCCATGATGCCGGAGCCGACCACCGCGGTGACGAGCAGCGCGGTACCGAGGAATTCAGCGAGCAGCCGGCGGGCGAACGCGGGCGGTGGGCTCATTGGGCTACTCCTTGTGGACTGCGACACGGACGGGCTGCGGGGCCGGCAGCGCAGGCGTGCCCCGGCCGGCATATGCGGGGTCAATCGCGGGCCGCCCACAGCAGGCCGGCGGCGAGCAGGGTGGCGCCGGCAGCCCAGGGGAGGAAGCGGCCGACGCCCAGCGCGGCTGCCCCGACCGGGGCGGCCGCCTTGGCGAGGGTGACCGGCAGGCTCATGGCGCCGGCAATGGTGGCGTAGTGGTGGACGCCGTAGCGGTGGGCGAGAATCGCCGGGCGGGCGATGGTCGCGACGCCGAACCCGAGGCCGAACGCGGTGATACACAGCGCGGCCCAGCCGAGCGAGCCGCCGACCCGGCTGAGGGCTGCCGCGCCGACCGCCTGCACGGCGAGAACCACCGCGGTTACGGTGGTCATGCCGTACCGGCGGGCCAGGCCGGTGGTGACCAGCCGGCCGGTGACCGACAGGACGCCGAGCAGGCCCGCGACGGCGGCGGCAACGGTCGCCGGCTGACCGGCCTGGCGCAGGAACGCCACCAGCAGCACCCCGACCGCCGAAGTCGCCGCACCGTGCGCGACGAAGGCACCGGCGAGCAGCCAGAACCGCCTGTCCCGCAACGCTTGCGCCACCGGTGTCCCGGGACGGTGCCGGACCTGCGCGTGCCGGACCTGTGCGTGCCGGACCTGCGCGTGATGGAGTCGGCGCGCCGGCACCGCGGCCAGATGTCCCGGCACCGCGGTCGCGGCGAGCAGCCCGGCGAGGACGACCAGCGCGGTACGCCAGCCGTACCGGGCGAGCAGCCAGCCGGTCAGCGGAAGGAAGATGGTGCACGCGAAGCCGGCCACGGTGGTGACCCCGAGCAGGGCCCGGTCGCGGCGGTCAGGGTCGGTGGCGGCGATGACGACCGCGAACGCCACCTCGTAGAGGGTGGCCGCCCCGGCCAGGCCGATCAGCGCGAAGACGGCGTACAACTGCCACACCTGGGTAACCTGCGACCAGGCGAGCACCGCCAGCACCGCCAGCACGGAGCCGAGGGTCATCAGCGCCCGGCCACCATGCCGGTCCAGCCAGCGTCCGGCCGGGATCGCCGCGACCGCCCCGGTCACAATCGACATCGTGTACCCGCCGGTCACGGTCGCCGTGTTCGTGTGCAGGTCGACGGCGATGGGGGCGAGCAGCACCGGGAAGGCGTACATCAGCACCCCGTACCCGGTCGTCTGGGTGACCGCGAGTACCGGGATCAGCGGGCTGGCCGGCCGGTCGCCATCCGCTGCGACAGCGACCGGGGCCTCAGCCGTCCTGGTCATCAGCCGCAGCAGCCGCCGGTTGCCGCACCGACCTCGACCAACTGCAGCAACGGCAGCCCGCCGCGGGCATCCGTGGTCGGTTCGGCTTTCGCCGCGGTGCCGCAACAGCTGTCGCCCTGATCGGCGTCGAGGGCGGCGCTGCTGTTGCACACCCCGGTCTCGGGCAGTTCCAGCCGGACGTCGCGGGCCGCGGTCCAGTCGCCGGCGAGCGCGGCGACGACCGAACGGGCCTGCTCGTACCCGGTCGCGAGCAGGAAGGTGGGCGCCCGCCCGTAGGACTTCGCGCCGATCACGTAGAACCCGGCCTCCGGATGGGCGAGCTGGTCGACGCCGTGCGGCGGCACGGTCCCGCAGGAGTGCTCGTTCGGGTCGATCAGAGGGGCCAGCGCCCTGGTCGAGCCGAGGATCGGGTCCAGGTCCAGGCGTAGCTCGCTGGCGGGCGCGTGGTCGGGGCGGGCACCGGTCGCGTTGACGATCACGTCAGCCGCCACCCGACGCCCGTCCGCGGCCACCACCGCGTCCCCGGTGACCTGCTGGACCAGGAATCCAGTGTGGACGGTGACGGCGCCCGTCCCGGCGAGGGCCCGTACCCGGCTGCCGATCGCGCCACGGGCCGGGAGCGCGTCGGCGTCGCCACCGCCGTACGCCCGCGTCGGGTCCGGTGCCCGCAGCAGCCAGTGGATGCGGGTCGCCGGCTCAGCGATGGCGAGCTCGGCGAGGGCGAGCAGGGTACCGGTGGCGCAGTGGCCGGCGCCGACCACGGCCACGGTCCGCCCGGCGAAGTAGGGACGCAGATGGCCGAGCACGTCAGGCATCCCGTCGGAGATCCGGCCGGCCGCGCGGGCTTCCGTCTCGCCGCGGGCGGTTATGCCGTTGCCGCCGAGGGGATTCGGGTTCCGCCAGGTGCCGGATGCGTCGATCACCGCCGAGGCGAGCAGGTCGCTGCCGTCGGCCAGGCGCAGCAGGAACGGCGCCTTGTCCCGGCCGGCGGTGCGGACCTTGTCGAAGCCCTGCCGGACCACGTCGGTCACGGCGGCCCCGAATCGCAGGCGCCCGGCGATGGCGGGGTGGGCAGCGAGCGGGCCGAGGTAGTGGGTGACGAGGTCGCCGCCGGTGGGCAGCGACTGCGGGTCCGGCTCGGTCCAGCCGGTGGCCGCCAGCAGGGCGCGGGCCGCCGGGTCGGTGTTGAACCGCCACGGCGAGAACAGCCGTACGTGCGCCCACTGCCGTACCGACGCGGCGACACTGTCGCCGGCCTCCAGTACCACGAAGTCCAGGCCGCGCGAGGCGAGCTGCGCGGCGGCGGCCATCCCGACCGGGCCGGCGCCGATCACCGCGACGGGGAGCCCTGGTGTACCTGTACTCATCGCGACGTGTCCCCCTCGGTGGCTGTCTTGACCATTGTCGAATCAGGTCGACAGACCGAAGCTTGCCCACTGATTCGAGATCTGTCAACCTAGAGGAATGTCGAAACAGCTCGTGGTCCTGGACTCCCCCGCCGATGCGGCCTGCTGCCCGTCGATCGCCGAGGAAGCCCTGGACCCCGGGCACGCCACCGACCTGGCCCGGATGTTCAAGGCGCTCGGTGATCCGATCCGGCTGCGCCTGCTCTCCCGGATCACTTCCGCCGCAGAGGGCGAGATCTGCGTCTGCGACCTCACCGGCGACGACTTCAACGTCTCCGGCCCGACCATCTCCCACCACCTCAGGGTGCTGCGCGAGGCCGGCCTCATCACCGGCGACCGCCGTGGCACCTGGGTCTACTACCGCCCGGTCCGCGACAATCTCCGCCAACTCGCCGCGCTACTCAGCGCCACCCAACCCGCAGTGGCCTGATCTCCCCCACCGGCAACGGGCGGTTTCCCGAGGATTACTGGGCACCGGGCAGGTTCAGTACCCGACGCTCGAGGATGTCCGGAAGGTGCCTGGCGACCACCACGAAGTCGTTGTCGTCGTGCAGGATGACCAATCCGCGTAGGGCCGGGCAGGCGCAGAACAACAGGTCCACACAGGACAGCGCCCGGTGGGCGCCGGCCCGCAGCAGCCGGTACTGAGCTGACTCGACCCACTGCCAGGCCGCCTTCGGTACGACGACATCGGGATACAGGTCGACGAGCATGGCGCCCATCTGCGAGTTCCGCATAGTGTTCGAGCGCCGCGACCCGACGGTGCCGGGCCGAGTACTCCCGCAGGGCGAGGTTGACTGTCTCCTTCTTGCTCCGGGCGCCGGAGAGCTTCATCGCCTCGGCAAGGGCCTCGTCATCTAGATCAATTTGAGTGACGGTCATCGGCGCACCTCTGTGGGTGATGTACATACGGCGTGGGTGATGTACATACGGCATCAACACGTCCACCACAGCAGTCAGAAACGGAGGGTGGGCCCGTCGATCTGACGGTCCCACCCTCCGTTGCGGCGATCAGTAGTTCGCGGCGGGGTTGCTACGCGTAGGTCTCGAACTCGGCGACCTTCGGGGTAGCGGTGGAGCTGTTGATCTTGAAGGTGATCTTCTTCAGCGAGGTCGCGGAGAAGGTGATGACGCCCGCCCCGCTGCCGGACTTCAGGACGGCGCCGGTGTCGGCGTTGAGGACCTGCCAGGACCCGATGGCACCGGCGGAGCCGGACGCCTCCTTGATGACGATCGAGGAGACCGTCTTGGCGGAGCTCCACTTGACCGAGATGGAGCCGGTCGAGCTGCTCGGCGACCAGTAGGTGCTCAGGTTGGCGTCCAGCACGTTGCCGTAGCTCGTTCCGCTGGCCTTGCTGGAGCCGTCGGCGCCCGCCCCGATGCTCAGGTTGGTCCCGCCGGGCTGGGTCGGGCTCGAGGTGGGGCTGGTGGTCGGGCTCGCGGTCGGGCTGGTCGTGCGGGTCGGCGTCGGGCTGGCCTTGGTCGGCGTCGGGCTCGGCGACTGCGGCGTGCAGCTGCCGTTCGACACCTGCAGGCCCTTGTTGGCGCCGGCCGTCTGGGTGACGAGCGTCGGCACGCAGCTCGCCGGGTCGAGGGTGTAGGAGTACGGGATGCTGACGGTGGTGTTGGAGACCGGGTTGGGGCCGGCCGGGTGGTTCTCGGTACCGGCGGCGGTCCACGTCACGTTGTCGAAGATGTTGCCGCTGACCTGCCAGTAGCCGAGCAGGTCGGTGTAGAAGGTGCCGAGCACGTCCACGGAGTTCTTGAAGTAGTTGTTCTCGACCTTCGCCTTACCGCCGGCCCGGGGGTTGATGCCGGACTTGGTGAGGCCCAGGTAGTAGTTGTCGTAGATGTGCGCCGTCGCGCCCCGCAGCAGGGGCGTACGGGAGTCGATGTTCTCGTAGAGGTTGTGGTGGAAGGTCACCGGACCGTTGTTCAGGTCGCTGTCACTGGACCCGACGAGACCGCCACGGCCGGAGTTGCGCAGGGTGTTGTACGAGACGGTGACGTAGTTCGTGCCGGCCTTCATGTCGACGAGCGAGTCGTACCCCTCGTCCTCGCCGCCCGACGCCAACAGCGAGTTGTGGTCGATCCAGACGTTGTGGACGCTGCTCTCCATGCCGATGGCGTCGCCGCCGTTGGACGTCGGGGAGCCCGACTTCTTCACGTTCTGGACGGTCACGTTCTGGATGATGATGTTGCTGGACTCGCGGATGTGGATGCCGATCTGGTCGAAGACCGCCCCGGCCCCCACCCCGACGAGGGTGACGTTGCTGATCTGCTTGAGTTCGATGACCCCGGCGGCGGTGTTGCAGCTTGAGCCCGACACCTTGGCGGTGTTGCCGACGGTGATGGTGCCCTCGACCTGGATGATGATCGGGGTGCTGCTGCTCGCCCGGCCGCACAGGGCCGTGTGGATCGCGGTCCCGGTGGTGGCCTTCACCGTCGCTCCGCCGGCGCCGCCGGTGGTTCCGCCGTTCTGGGTCGCGTAGCCGGTGACGCCGCCGGTCGCCGCCGACGCCTCGGGTATCACCAGCGCCACACCGATCGCGGCCACCACGGCCGTCGTGGAAACTCCCGCCAGGAGTTGCCACTTGAGTGCTCGTCTCATCCTCGCCTCACTTCGCCTTCGCATGCTGGATGTGCTGCTGTTGCATGGTCGATTCGGCGGGCCGTCGAGTCGGTCGCCGGCCGCCGGGCTGGTCGCGGGGGCACCGATCGGGACGGTCGGCACCCGCGCGCTCCGTTCACAGCCGGCGGGCCGTCCGCACCGCCAGCGCTTCAGGAAAGCGCATTCCTTAACAAGGTGCCGCGCCGATGGTTCGAAGTCAATGGATCAAAGCGTGCAGGATTGTTGCAGCGTCCGCGGCCCGCTGAGCCACCCGGGGCATTGACAGACGTCAGGGGCGATGTTACGCGCCCGGGTCAGGAATGCGCTTTCTACAGATATTCGGTGTCAGGTCAGCCGACGGCTGTGTATCCGCAGTCGTGAAGTCGGCGGGGTGGCCCTGGCCGGTGAGGTCCCAGACCCACAGGCCGACGCACGCGCCCGTGAAGCCGAGGGCGCCGAGCTGGTCGCCGTCCGGTTCGACGGCGTGCTCGTCGGAGACGATCGTCGAGGCCAGCCGTGGACCGAAGGGCTGCCAGCCGTCGCCGCAGTCGAAGCGGAAGGCGAGCCCGCCGCCGTCGAAGTCGTAGCGGAAGGCGAGCCTGCCGCCGTCGAAGTCGTAGCGGAAGGCGAGCCCGCCGCCGTCGAAGTCGTAGCGGAAGGCGAGCCCGCCGCCGTCGAAGTCGTAGCGGAAGGCGAGCCCGCCGCCGTCGAAGTCGTGGCGGAAGGCGAGCCCGCCGCCGTCGAAGTCGACGCCGAGCCGCAACCGGCGGCCGGGCGGCAGGCAGAAAGTTTCCGGGTACAGGGTCAGCACGCCCCGGTCCCGGGTGGCCGACCGCAGCACGGACGCACCCGCGTCGTCGACGGTGCGGGTTGTGGATCATCGGTACGTCCGTCAAGTCACTCCCGTCCCACGCACGGCGCTGCCGACGACGGCGGTGTCAGTCGTTGAGGTAGGCCAGGACCGCCAGTACCCGGCGGTTGGAGTCGTCGGCGGGTGGCAGGCCGAGCTTGCCGAAGATGTTGGCAATGTGCTTCTCGACCGAGACCGGGGCGAGGGTGAGAGTCGCGCAGATCGCCGAGTTGGACCTGCCCTGGGCGACCAGGCCGAGCACCTCCCGCTCGCGCGGGGTGAGCGCGGCGACGCCCTGGTTGCGGGAGTTTCGGGCGAAGAGTTGCTGGACCACCTCGGGGTCCAGCGCCGTCCCGCCGGCGGCCACCCGCTCGATCGCGTCGAGGAAGTCGTCCAGCGCGGTGACCCGGTCCTTGAGCAGGTACCCGACGCCACCCTTGCCGTCGGCCAGCAACTCGGCGGCGTAGGTCCGCTCGACGTACTGGGAGAGGATCAGCACCGGGGCGGGCCGCAGCGCGAGCGCCGCGCGTACCCCCTCGTCCCGGTGGCCCGGCGGCAGCCGCACGTCCACAATGGACAGTTCGGGACGCAGCGCGGCGACCGCGTCGAGCAGCGCCGGCGCGTTGTCCACGGCGGCCACCACCTCGTGCCCGGTACCGGTCAGGATGCGGACCAGCCCGTCGCGCAGCAGCAGCAGGTCCTCGGCGATCACGATGCGCACGGCAAGTCCGCTCTCAGGCGGGTCGGTCCGCCGGGAGGACTGGACAGGGTGAGGGTTCCGTCGAGCGCCTCCACCCGGCGACGCAAACCGTCGAGGCCGGATCCGGCCGGGTCGGCGCCGCCGACGCCGTCGTCGCACACCTCGGCGGTGAGCGAACCGGTCCGGCTCAACCGGACCTCGCAGCCGGTGGCCCCGGCGTGTTTGACGGCGTTCGCCAACCCCTCGGCGACGACGAAGTACGCGGCCGACTCGACCGCCGGGGCGAGCCGGTCCGGCAGCTCGGCGATGACGGTGACCGGCAGCGGGCAGTCGGCCGCGAGCGCGCCGAGCGCCGCGACCAGCCCACGGTCGGTCAGGATCGGCGGGTGGATGCCACGCACCAGCCGGCGCAGTTCGGCGAGGGCGCCGTCGAGCTGACGGCGGGCGCTCGCGATGTCCTCGCCCAGGGCGCTGCCACCGGCCCGCCGCTCGGCCAGCGCCAGGGTCATCCCGGCCGCGACGATCCGGGCCTGCGCCCCGTCGTGCAGGTCGCGCTCGATCCGGCGCAGCTCGGCGGCCTGGGCGTCGACCACCCGGGCCCGGGTCCGGGCCAGCTCCCGCGCGCGCTCGACCAGCCGGCTGTGCTCGCCCGGCGCCAGTAGCGCGACGGCGACGCGTACCTGCACCCGGGCCAGCCGGCGCACCAGCCAGAGCACGACCGGCGCCACCACGAGCCCCGCGACGGAGAGCAGCAGCCGGCCGGGAGGCGTACTCATGGCGTACTGCATCACCGGGGGCGCGCGCCGCTCCGGTACCGACCAGGCCCAGATCGGGGCGGCCACCGCGCCGAAGGTGACGACGGTCCAGACCAGGGTGACGACGCCGAAGGCGAGGCCGAGCGGGCCGAGGACGACGAACCAGGCCATGTCCCGCCAGGTGGCCGGCTGGGCGGCGACCTGGCGGCGGCGCTCCGGCCGTCCCCCGGTGAACGGCGGGTAAGGGCTGGCGATCGCCGCGCCGAGCACCCAGCCGGCGCGGCACCGCTCGGCATCGGCCAGCCGGCGGTCCAGCCAGGTGACGCCGAGGAACACCGGCCGGCCGAGGGCGGTGACCGAGCCGACCACCACCAGCACCGTGCTGACCAGCGTCCAGACCAACCCGGCGACCCCGGCGGGCAGGCTGGTCAGCAGGTACGCCAGACACCTCGCGGTACGCCCGAACACCCGGTGGAGTCTAGTGATCGTCGGCGGCCGGCGACCACCGCGCCGACCGTCGACGACCGGGCGGTCGGTCATCCGGGCCGGACCCGGCGCTGCACCACCCGGGCCGACAGCCCTCCGGCGAGCAGGCCGAGCGCCGCGACGCCGGCCAGCAACGCGCCGTAGTGCAGCGGATCGACGAACAGCCGGAGCCGGCCGTCCTGCGCCGAGCTGAACACGCCGACCACAACCGTGGTGACCGAAACCCCGAGGAGAAGCCCGACGACGACGGCCAGCAACGCCTCCCGGTCGGTCGTCCGGCGTACCTGCCGGGCGGTCGCGCCCACCAGTCGCAGCTGCGCGAACTCGGCCCGGCGGGCCGCTGCCGCGACCGCGAAGGTGTTGACCACGGCGATCGCGGTGAACCCCAGGGACACCGCGATCATGATCTCCCACGCGCCCTGCTGCTCTTCGGCGTCGCCGGCCCGCAGCGCGGCGCCGGTGACGGTCACCCGCATTCCCGGCACCGGCCGGTCGCTGCCCAGCGCGATGCTGGTCACCAGGCCGCCCGGGTCGTGCGCGGCGACCAGCGCGGCCGGTGCGACCAGGTCACCGAAGCCACGGGAGCGCTCGAAGACGCCGGTCAGCCGCAGTTCGGTCGGGTACCCGTCGGGCAGCCACACCCGTACCGTGTCACCGACCCGCCAGCCCCGTGAGCGGGCCAGGTAGGAGCTGGCGGCCAGCCCGTCACCGGACCAGTCGCCGGCCGTGAAACCGAGGTCGAGCACCGGCCGCCCGCTGAGCTGCATGCCGTAGCCGGCGTAGTCCTCGGGTTTGCCGCCCTGGTCCACGATCAGCCGGGTCGGGATGGTGGCGGTGAAGTCACCGGGCAGCCTCCGCACCGTGGACAGCGGTAGTGCGCCGGTGGCGATCGCGGCGGCGCCCGCCGTCCGGACCCGTTGCTGGTCGACGGCGAGGTCGGCGCTGAGCGCGCTGTTGAGCAGCATCGGCGCGTTGATCGCCACCAGCAGCGCGAGCGGCAGGGCGACCGAGGTGACCCGGCGGTTCTCCGCCCGGGTGAACGCCCCGGCCAGCGCGCCGGTGACCCCGGTCAACCCGCAGAGCCGGGCGAGCACGCCGCCGAGCACCCGGACCGGCAGCGGACCGGCCGCGCCGAGCGCACAGAGCAGCAGGGCGCTGGAGATGAAGGTCATCCCCATCCCGAACGGCCCGTCCAGCGGGACCAACGCGAGGATCAACGCGGCCCCGGTGACGCAGACGAGGGCGATCACGGTACGCGGCAGCCAGCCGGAGCGGTCCTCGACGACAGCGTCCCGCAGTGCCTGTGCCGGGGCGATCCGGATCGCCCGGTGGGCGGCCAGCCGGGCGCTCAACTGCGCCACCAGCACCACCAGCGCACCCGCGGCGAGCAGCACCCCGACGTTGACGCGCACCGTGAACTGCGCGGGTACCGCCCCGAGGGTGCGGAACCGGGCGGCGATCAGCTGCCCGACCAGCACGGCCAGCGGCGTACCGGCGAGCGCCGAGGCCAGCGTCACGAGCAACGTCTCGATGCTGAGCAGCCGCCCCAACTGGCGGGGCGTCGCGCCGGTGGCCCGCAGCAGGGCCAGTTCCCGCAGCCGCTGCCGGACCGCGAGGGCGACCGTGCCGGTCAGCACGAAGATGGTGGCGAAGGTGGTGATGCCGATGACGAAGCCGAAGATCGAGATCGGTGCGATGTAGTCGGGCAGCGCGGTGGGCAGGTCGGCGTGTGCCTTCGCCGGGCCGGTGTATACGGTGCCCACCCCCAGCGCCACGCCGACCCGGTGGGCGATTTCGTGGGCGTCACCCTCGGCGCGGACGCCGAACGCGGTCGGGCCGGTCAGGCCGGAGATCCGGGCCACGTCCGGGTCGGCGAGGAAGACTGTCTTCTGCTCGGCGAGCCGCTGCGCCAGCACCCCGGAGACGGTGACCGGCCACTGGCCGGTGCGGGTGACCAGCAGCAGCCGGTCGCCGGGGCGCAGGCCCAGCGACGGGTCGACGGCGATCTGGCCGGGCTGCGGTGCGGCGCCCGGGCCGAGGGTGAACGGCAGCAACGCGGCCGAGGACCAACCGTGCCCGATCGCCGAACCGGCCGGCTCGCCGTCCACTGTGGTCAGTGTGACGGGGAAGCTGTAGTCGGCGGTGACGGCGCGCACCCCGGGTACCGCTGCGATCTTTCCGGCCCACTGCGTCGGCAGTGGCGGGGCACCGGTCAGCCGCTCGGTCTTGGTCTTGGTCTTCGGTTTGCCGCTGCCCTTGTGCTTGACCGTGGTCAGGCTGATCTGCCGGTCGCCGCCGACCATCACGTCGGCCGCGTCGAAGCGGTGGGTACCGGGCGTCGCGGTGAGCACCGAGCAGAGCAGCAGCGCGGCGCCGCCGATCAGCGCGACCGCCAGTACGGCAGCCACGAAGGTGCCGAGGAACGCGGTGATCCGGCTGCGTAGGCCGGCGACAGCGAGCCGGATCACCGCCGGGTCACCGCCATCATCTCGGCGGCGAGCAGCGCGGCGTCGGGCGAGCGCAGGTCGCGCACGATCCGCCCGTCGGCAAGGATGACCGCCCGGTCGGCCCACGCGGCAGCGGTGGGGTCGTGGGTCACCATCACCACGGCGGCGCCGAACTCGTCGACGGCCCGTCGCAGCAGCCCCAGCACCTCCCGACCGGAGTGCAGGTCCAGGGCCCCGGTGGGCTCGTCGGCGAAGATGACGGCCGGGCGGCCGGCGAGCGCTCGGGCCAGCGCCACCCGCTGGCGCTGCCCACCGGACAGCTCCGCCGGTCGGGCTTTCTGCCGACCGTGCAGGCCGACCTTCGCCAGCACCTCCCGCGTCCAGGCCCGGTCCGGACGGACACCGGCGAGCCGCTGGGGCAGCAGCACGTTCTGCTCGACGGTGAGCGCGTCGATCAGGTTGTACGCCTGGAAGACGAAGCCGACGTGCCGGCGGCGGACGACGGTGAGCTTCGGTTCCCGCAGCCGACCCAGCTCGTGACCGGCAAGGCTGACCCGGCCGGCATCGGCCCGGTCCAGGCCGGCGGCGCACTGCAACAGGGTGGACTTGCCGGAGCCGGACGGCCCCATGACGGCGGTGAAGGTGGCGGCGGCGAAGCGTAGCGAGACGTCGTCGAGGGCGCGGATGGTGGTGTCGCCGGCGCGGTACCGGCGCTGCACGTTGGTCAGCTCAACGACCGGGGAAGCAGTGGTCATGGATTCGATCCTGCCGGCGCCCCCGGGCCCGGCCCAGATGGCCGGCACGGGTCTTCGCACCTATGGCTACCCCTACCCCACCTCCGGCGAAGCTCTGATCTGGCTCAAATCTGCTGCTCCGGGGAGGTCGCGGCTCTACCGTCAGGTCACCCTCACCCGTGGGAGTCGCGATGACGCAGCCCCTGGTCCGCCTGGCCGGCGTGGACAAACGCTTCGGCCAACTGCACGTCCTGCGCGGCATCGACCTGGAGGTCCGGCGCGGCGAGGTGGTCGCGATCATCGGGCCGTCCGGCTCCGGCAAGTCGACGCTGTGCCGGGTCATCAACCGGCTGGAGACGATCGACTCCGGCAGCATCCAGATCGACGGTCAGCCACTGCCGGCGGAGGGTCGGGCGCTCGCCCGGCTGCGCGCCGACGTGGGCATGGTCTTCCAGTCCTTCAACCTGTTCACCCACCGCACCGCGCTGGACAACGTGGTGCTGGCCCAGGTGAAGGTACGCCGCCGCAGCCGGGCACAGGCGCTGACCCGGGCCCGTGAACTGCTCGACCGGGTGGGGCTCGCCGACCACCAGCACAAGTACCCGGCGCAACTGTCCGGTGGGCAGCAGCAGCGGGCCGCCATCGCCCGCGCGCTGGCGATGGATCCGAAGCTGATGCTCTTCGACGAGCCGACCTCGGCGCTGGACCCGGAGATGGTCAGCGAGGTGCTGGCCGTCATGCGCGGACTGGCCGACGAGGGGATGACGATGATCGTCGTCACCCACGAGATGGGCTTCGCCCGCTCAGCCGCCCACCGGGTGATCTTCATGGCCGACGGGGCGCTGGTCGAGCAGGGCGAGCCGCGCGCGTTCTTCGACGCGCCGAGCACCGACCGGGCCCGTGACTTCCTCGCCCAGGTGCTCTCGCACGCCTCCGCCCCGGCCGCGCCGCCTGCCCCCCGACAGCCGTCCTCCTGACCCGGAATCCCGAGCACTCCCACCGAGAAAAGGCAGGTGCGCCATGCGCGTACGCACACTCGTCGGCGCGTTACTGGCAGTCGCGGTCGCCGCATCACTGACCGCCTGTAGCAGCGACAAACCCAAGGCCCAGCCGTCGTACTCCAAGGCGGCGGCCAGCTTCGCGGCCGGTTCCACGATGGAACGGCTCAACAAGGCCGGGCAGATCACCATCGGCGTCAAGTTCGACCAGCCCGGCATCGGTCAGCTAGACCCGAAGACCAACAAGCCCGAGGGCCTGGACATCGAGATCGCGAAGATCGTCGCGGCCGGGCTCGGGCTCACCGCCGACCAGATCAAGTTCGTCGAGACGGTCTCCAAGAACCGTGAGCCGTTCATCCAGAACGGCACCGTCGACCTGGTCATCGCCTCCTACTCGATCACCGACGACCGCAAGAAGGTGGTCTCCTTCGCCGGCCCGTACTACCAGACCGGCCAGGATCTGATGGTACGCAAGGACGACAGCAGCATCACCGGGCCGGAAACGTTGGGCGGCAAGAAGGTCTGCTCGGTGACCGGCTCCACTCCGCTGGCCAACATCCAGAAGAACTACCCGACCGCGACCGCGGTGCCGTTCGCCACCTACACCGAGTGCGTCCAGCAGCTGCTCAACGGCTCGGTGGACGCGGTGACCACGGACGGGACGATCCTGCTCGGGTACGCCGCGCGGCAGCCGGCCCAGCTCAAGGTGATCGGCAAGCCGTTCTCCACCGAGCTGTACGGCATCGGCCTGAAGAAGGACGACACCGACTTCCGCGGCTTCCTCAACGACACCCTGCAGAAGGCCGTCGACAGCGGCGACTGGGCGAAGGCGTACACCGCCACCCTCGGCAAGTCCGGCGCCCCGACGCCGACTCCGCCGGCGCTCAACCGCTACTGAGTCGTCCCACCGGCCGCCCCACTGGCTGATTGAGCGGTCAGCCAGCGGGGCGGTCGGCGGGCGGGAAGGGAGAAGCTGTGCACGTCATCGCCGACAACTTCGACACCATCCTGCACGGCTTCGCCCAGACCCTGCAGCTCACGCTGCTGTCGGCACTGGTCGCCGGCCTGCTCGGGCTGACCCTGGCGGTCATGCGGGTCAGCCCGTTGCCGCCGCTGCGCTGGGTGGGTACCGGCTACGTGACAATCCTCCGCAACACGCCACTCACCCTGGTGTTCCTGATCGTCGTGCACGGCCTGCCGGAACTCGGCCTGCGCGGCAGTTTCTTCACCCGGGCGGTGGTGGCGCTGTCGGCGTACACGGCCGCGTTTGTCTGCGAGGCGGTGCGTTCGGGCATCCAGACGGTCCCCGCCGGGCAGGCGGAGGCCGCCCGCGCGCTGGGCATGACCTTCGGCCAGAACCTGCGCTTCGTGGTGCTGCCACAGGCGTTGCGAGCGGTGATACCGCCGCTGACCAGCGTGTTCATCGCGCTGTTGAAGAACACCGCGATCGCCGAGGCGTTCGGGCTCACCGAGGCGACCGGCGTGCTGGACAGCCTGGTGCACGACCACGCCGACGCGCTCCTGCCGATCTTCCTGACCATCGCCGCCGGCTACGTCGTGCTCACCCTGACGATCTCCGGCCTGGCCCGACTCGTGGAGCGACGGACGGTGCTGAGCCGATGAGCACGAACTCCATCCTGTACGACGCCCCGGGGCCACGGACCCGCCGGCTCACTCTCATCGGCAGCATCATCACCGGTGCCGTCCTGCTCGCCGGCCTGCTCTGGGTGCTGCGCCGGCTGGACCAACGCGGCCAGTTCACCTCGTTGATGTGGCAGCCGTTCACCGACTCCGGCATCCAGCACACGGTGCTGATCGGGGTGTTGGCCACGGTGAAGGCGGCGGCGCTGGCGATCGTGTTGGCGATCGTGCTCGGTGCGCTGCTCGCCTTCGGCCGGCTCTCCGAGCACCGGCTGCTGCGGCTGCCCAGCACCGTCATCGTGGAGACGGCCAGGGCGATCCCGCTGCTGCTGCTGATGCTCGCGCTGTTCCTGGCGTTCCCGCAGTCGCTCGGCGCGTTCGGCGCGCTGGTGCTCGGGCTGACCCTCTACAACGGGGCGGTGCTCGCCGAGGTGTTCCGGGCCGGGATCAACGCGGTGCCACGCGGCCAGTCGGAGGCCGGGTACGCGCTGGGTCTGCGCAAGTACCAGTTGACGACGTTGATCCTGTTGCCGCAGGCGGTCCGGGCGATGCTGCCGGCGCTGATCAGCCAGTGCGTGGTGACCCTGAAGGACACCGCGCTCGGCTACATCATCACGTACCCGGAACTGCTCAGCTCCGGCAAGTCGATCTTCAACGTGTACTTCAACATCATCCCCACCACGCTGGTCATCGCGGCCATCTACATCGTCCTGAACTCTTCGCTGTCCGGGCTCGCCACCGTGATCCAACGCCGGGTCGCCCGTGGCCGCGCAGGTGGGCGGGGTGTCCCGCCGGTGATCCCGACGCCCGCCGACGCGCCGCTGGCCAGTGCCACCCCATCGACCGGGGTCGCATCAGAGCTTCCGCCCCACTAGCGTCGGAGTCGACGACGAGGTGGGCGGGATGAAGCTGCTGGTCATCGAGGACGACAACCGGGTGATGGCCGCCCTGCGTACCGTCCTGACCAAGCACGGTTTCGAGGTGACCTGCGCCCGGACCGGGCAGGCGGGTATCGAGGCGCTGTCCACCCTGCCCGACGCTGTGCTGCTCGATCTGGGCCTGCCCGACCGGGACGGCTTCGGAGTGTGCCGGGACATCCGGCTGCGCAGTCCGGTGCCGGTGATCGTGGTGACAGCCCGCGGCGACCTGGCCTCCCGGGTACACGGCCTCAACCTCGGCGCCGACGATTACCTGGTCAAGCCGTACAGCCTCAGTGAACTGATCGCCCGTATCCACGCGGTGACCCGCCGCCGCGCGGCCGACGCCCCGGCGCCGGCCGGTCAACCGTCGGTCATCGACCTGGCCGGCGTGCTGAGCATCGACCCGGGCGCGCGGACGGTGCACGTCTGCGGTCAGCCGGTCGCCTTGACCCGCAAGGAGTTCGACCTGCTGCTGGTGCTCGCCCGGGAGCCGGGGCTGGTGCACCGGCGGGAGCAGATCCTCAGCGAGGTGTGGCAGAGCAGTTGGCTCGGCACCGGCCGCACGCTGGAGGTGCACGTCGCCTCGTTGCGCGGCAAGCTGGGCATCCCCGACCTGATCGAGGCCGTCCGCGGGATCGGCTACCGGCTCCGTCCGCCGACCGGCTGAGCACCCGTGCGTACCCGCCTGCTCGCGGTGCTCGTGGCGCTGATGACGCTGGTCCTCGCGGTGTTGTCGGTCCCGCTGGGCAGCAAGCTGGCCGCCACCCGGCAGCAGGAGATGTTCCTGGACCGGCTGCAGGACGCCACCCGCTTCGCCAACCAGGCCCAGCAGTTCGAGGCCGACGACCAGACCCTCGCCCCGGACCTGGCCCGCTACGGCGACGTCTACGGCATCCCGGCCGCCCTGCTGGACCGGTCGGGCACCGTGCGGGCCAGTTCCCAGCTGCCGCTGCGGTTGACCGACCCGGAGATCGCCCGCGCGGTCAGCCGCGCGCTGGCCGGCCACCAGACGCAGGACTCCCCGATCGTCTGGCCCTGGCAGGACCGCCCGCTGGTGGTCGCCGTGCCGGTGATCCGGGGCGATGACGTGGTCGGCGCGGTGCTGATCGTGTCGCCGACGGGTGGCCTGCGCGCGGCGATCGCCCGTGACCTGGCACTGGTCGGCGGGGCGGCGGCGCTCGCGCTGCTGCTGTGCGTGGCGGCGGCCACCCGGCTGGCCCGCTGGCTGCTGCGCCCGGTCGAGGTGCTCGGCGCGGCAGCGGCGGAGATCCGCGCGGGCACTCTCTCCGCGCGGGTCGACGACGCACGTGGCCCGGTGGAGTTGCGCACCCTCGGCCGGTCGTTCAACGCGATGGCCGAAGCCGTGCAGGACGCCATGCGGCGGCGTCGCGACTTCGTCACCGACGCCTCGCACCAGCTGCGCAACCCGCTCACCGTGCTGCACCTGCGGTTGGAGGGGCTGCGCCTGGACCTGCCGGCCGAGGGTACGGCGGAGGTGCAGGCGATCCTCGACGAGGCCGGCCGGCTGCGCACCATCCTGGACGAGTTGCTGGAGTTGGCCACCGCGCAGCAGGTCGCCGCGCACCCGGTGGAGCTGGACCTGGCCCGCACCGTGGCGGCGGCTGTGGGCACCTGGCACGCCTGGGCCCGTAGCCGGGACGTGCGCCTGGAGGTGGCCGGCGCGGCGGACATCCGGGCGGTCGCCGACCGGGTGCTGCTCGGCTCCGCCCTGGACGCGGTGCTGGACAACGCCATCAAGTTCACCCCGGAGGGCGGCCGGGTACTGGTCAGCCTGGTCGAGGACGACCAGTGGCCGGCGATCGAGGTGCGCGACGGCGGCCCGGGCCTGCCGGCTGCCGAGTTGAGCCGGATCGGCGACCGGTTCTGGCGTAGCCCGGCACACCAGAACGTGCCCGGGTCGGGGCTCGGGTTGAGCATCGCGCGCAGCCTGCTCGCCGCGACCGGGGGGCAGTTGCGCTTCGCGGCGGGTACCCCGACCGGGTTGGTGGCCACGATCGCGCTGCCCGGCGTGGCACCGGCCACCCCGGTCGCCCCGGTCGCGCCGCCCACCCGCAAGGGGCGCGGGCGAGGGCGCCGGGCGCACCGGGCGTCGTCGGCCCGCCGGCGGGTGCTGACCGCTCTCGCGCTGCTGGCGATCGCCGTCGGCACGGTGTTCGGCACTGCCTCCGCCGCGCCCGCCCGGCCGGCCGCCGATGAGCCCGTGGTGATCGCGACCGGCGGCACCAAGGGGGTGTACTACCAGTACGCGCAGTCGTTCGCGGCCGCCTCGCACAACCGCCTGCGGCAGGTCCGGCTGCTCGACACGCTCGGCTCCGTCAACAACATCAACCTGCTCGCGGCGGGCAGGGCCACCTTCGCGATCTGTGCCGCGGACGCGGCGATGGACGGCTACGCGGGCGAGGGCGTGTTCCCCCGGGGAGTCCCGCTGCGCGCGGTGGCCCGGCTCTACGACGACTACATCCATCTGGTGGTGCCGGCCGAGTCGGCGGTGCGCTCGCTGGCCGATCTGCGCGGACTGCGGGTGTCGGTGGGGCCGGACGGCTCGGGCACAGCGCTGATCGCCGACCGTATCCTCGGCGTCGCCGGTTTCGACCCGCACCGCGACATCGACCGCAGGGTGTTGAGCATCAACGACTCGGTGGCGGCGCTGCAGAGCGGCGGGGTGGACGCGTTCTTCTGGTCCGGTGGCCTGTTCACCGCCGGCATCACCGAGTTGGGCAACGCCATGGCGATCCGGCTGGTCAGCCTGGTCCGACTCGGCCACCGCGCTGCGCAGCCACTACGGCAACGTGTACCGGCTGGGCACCATCCCGACCGGCACGTACCAGGGTGTCGACGCGGCGGTCGGCACGGTCGCCGTCCCGAACCTGCTGATCACCCTGGACACGGTGCCGGGACCGGTGGTCAACCGGGTGCTCGGCGCGCTGTTCGCGAGCGCCGCCCAGGTGGGTCGGGCCATTCCGGCCGCCGTGCAACTCGATCCCCGTTCGGCGGCGTTCACCAGCCGGCTCCCGCTGCACCCGGCCGCCACCGCGTACTACCGCTCGCACAAGACCGCCCGCTGACGCCCATACCCCCTGGGGGTATGCTGGACGGATGGACCACAGCGACCACGCGCCGAGCGAACCCGACGCCGGGCATTCGCAAACCGCGGCGGGACACGGAAATCATGCGGCGGCCACGACGGGGATCGGCTGGTCGAGCGTCGCCTGGTCGACGGCGGCACAGGCGACGCTGCACTGCCTGACCGGCTGCGCGATCGGCGAGGTGCTGGGCATGGTGATCGGCACGGCGTTCGGGTTCCACAACGCGGCGACCGTGGCGCTGTCGATCGTGCTGGCGTTCGTCTTCGGCTACGCGCTGACGATGCGCGGGGTGCTGCGCGCCGGGGTGGATTGGCGGACCGCGTTCAAGGTCGCGCTGGCCGCCGACACCGTCTCCATCGCGCTGATGGAGCTACTGGACAACGCCGTCGTGCTGGCCGTGCCCGGAGCGCTGGACGCCGGCCTGACCAGCCCGCTGTTCTGGGGCTCGCTGGCCTTCTCGCTGGCGGTGGCATTCGTGCTGACCACCCCGGTGAACCGCTGGATGATCTCCCGTGGCCGCGGACACGCGGTGGTGCACCAGTACCACCACGCGCGCTGAAGTCGTACCCCCGGCTGGAAAGCACGCGACGCGGGCGCCGGAACGACGGCGCCCGCGTCGGCGGGATGGTGCGGCCCCGGGCCGGTCACCGCGATGGTGACCGGCCCGGAGTGGATCAGGCGGTGCCCGTCGCGGTGAGCGTCGGGTTGTTGTTGGTGCCGCTGTAGGTGCCCTGGAAGCCGAAGCTGGTCGACTGGCCGGGGGCGAGCGTGCCGTTGTAGCTGGCGTTCGTCGCGACCACCGAGCTACCCGACTGGGTGAGCGTGGTGTTCCACGAGTTGGTGATCGCCTGGTTGCCGCCCCACGTCCAGGTGACCCGCCAGTTGCGGATCGTGGACGAGGAGTTGTTGGTGACGGTCACGTTGGAGACGAAACCGTTGCCCCACTGGCTCTGCACCGAGTAGGTGGCCGTCAGCGCACCACCCCCGGTGGGACTCGGGCTCGTCGTCCGCGACGGCGACGCCGACGGCGACCGCGAGGCCGACGGCGAAGTCGTCGCCGAGCGGGAGGCCGTCGCCGAAATGGTGGCCGACGCGGTGGCCGAGGCGGTACGCGAGGCCGTGACGCTGGGGCTGCCCGTGGTGGGCGTGCCGAACAGCTCCGAGTAGGTCGCCAGCGCCAGCGCGATGTCCGCCTGCGCCCAGAACCGGTGGTAGGTGAACGACGGGACAGCGCCACCGTTGAGGTAGGTCTGCACCTTCGCGTAGTCCGGGTCGTTCTTGAGGAACGACCGGATGGAGATGAAGGTGGAGCTGGAGTTGATCGGGTCACCGTTGGGCATCCGACCGGTCCAGCCGGACGGGATGTAGACCGGGTCGTCGAACCGGTTGTAGTCCGTCCGGGTCTCGGCGATGCCGATGCCCTTCGAGTCGGTGTGCCCCAGCAGCGCGTCCAGCAGGCTCTTGCCGAGCGCCTGGATGGTGGCGTTGTTGGTGGCCTTGGCGTAGTACAGGAACGTCTTGATCAGCGCCGCGGTGACGCCGACGTCCATGCCCGACTCGGTGATCGTGACGTGCAGGCCGGAGTTGGCGCCGGGGCTTGCGGCGTTCCAGGTGTCCGGCTGGCCGGTCCAGCTCAGCGTCGACGGGATGGAGAAAGTGGTGCCGCTGACCGTGGTGTGCGCCGCCGCCCAGCTGATCCACTTGTCCAGCACGGTACGGACCCGGCTGTCGTTGGTGAGGTAGTAGTACTCGGCCCAACGCTCCATGCCCCACGCCTGCATGCCGAACCAGTTGTTGCTCGGCGGGTCGTGGTAGACCGGCTCCCAGTCGTAGAACATGCCGTAGAAGGTCGGGGTACCCGACGGCGGAGTGCCGTAGGAGCCGTCCCAGCTGTTCGTCGCGCCACCGGCGATACCGCCGTCGGGCGACTGCAGCCAGCGCAGGAACTCGATCTGGCGGGTCAGGCTGGTGGCCCAGTCCGACTTGCCGGTGGCCGACTGCGGCGCCATCGCGGCGACCGTGGACAGTGCCCACGCCGCGACCGGGTTCTGGTACCCGGTGTGCGCCGCGCCGTCACCGATGCGCCACGCCCAGCCGCCACCCGGCTGCGCGCCGCCCCAGGCGTAGTACCAGCCGAGCAGGTAGTGCTGCGAGGACCGGCCGGAGCCGGGGGCACACGCGGTCGGGCCGACGCAGTTGCCGATCTGCTTGAAGTACTTGTCGAACATGGAGTACCGCAGGTAGTCGCCCATCTTGGCGGCCTTGGCCACGGTGGCCGACACGGAGCTGGCCGCGCCCTGGGCCGAGGCCCACCGGTACGCCCAGTACGCGGCCTGGACGGCGCGCGCGTCGGCGTCCGGCGCGTTGGTGAACTTCCACTGCTTGGAGTAGCTCGAGTCCTTGACGAACAGGTCGAGGTAGCCGTTGGTGCCGCCGTAGGCGAACAGGTCGATACAGGGCTGCGGAACGGTCTCCCAGACCGACTCCTGCGCGCCACGCTGGTAGCTGTTGATGAAGCAGGGGCCGGTGGCGCTGGGGCCACTCTCCGCGCCGGTACCCCACTTGTTGCCGTAGCCGTAGACGTTGTCGACGTCGATCAGCCAGTGCATGCCGTAGATGTCCGAGGTGCCGTACGCCGACTTCAGCTCGGCGGCGATCGGGTCGGCGCCGGACTTGGCGTTCGAGTCCAACGGGCTGGGGTAGCTCGACGGCAGCGGGAACTCGGGCGCATAGGTCGCCGGTGAGCTCGCGTTGTACGAGTCGTTCGACGGCTGGTCGGTGTGGCTGGGGATGGCGGACTTCTCGATCACGGCCCAGGCGGCGTTGAACGGGGCCCAGTCGCCGGTCACCCGGCCGTACACGGCCTCCAGCCAGACGAAGTAGCTGAGCGCCTCGGAGGTGGACTCGTGCCCGTGGTCGGGCGCCTCCACCATCAGGGTCTCGACCGAGTGGTAGGGCACGCCGTTGGAGCTGAAGTACCCGCTGGACGAAGCCTTGATCTTGTTGTACTGGTCCAGGAACGCCTGTGCGTACGTGTCGGTGGCGGCCAGCGGCACCGCGCTGGTGGCGGCGAGGGCGTCCGCCATCTTGGTGGTAACTGCGACCCCGACCGCCGCGCCACCGACGGTGGCGAGAACTTTCCTTCGGGACAAGCGGGACATGCAGAGTCCTCTCATTGATGTGTTCCCGACCGCGGCCGAACGGCAGCCGTGGCGGGGTGGAGCTGATGTCGTGGTGTGCTGGGCAATCGGCGCGCGTTCCGAACCGCCAGGCACGTCATATGGGGTTGTCGGGTGCGGTGCCGGACGAGCACTGCGCCGCGTTTCCCAGGTCGTGGCCGCGCACGGGAGTCGCCGGACGTCCTCCGCCGGACGGGCGGGTACGACGTGACGACACCCTCGCCCACGGCTGCCGTTGTCCACGGACACCACGGGCGGCTGCGGCCTGTCACTGCCCACGTAACGACGCCGCCGCTGGTACGCACACCACCAGCACTTCGACGGGGCTCCCGCAGCGTCGAAGGCCGGAAAGGCCTTGCATACTTGCGCTTCCCGCCCGACTAATAACATCAGCCGTCGATGGAAGCGCTCCCATCACCCTCGCCGGTCCACTGACAATTGTCAACGTCAACGCGTCGGCTGGCCGGTGACCACAGGTTCCGCCGACCAGCGGCCACGAAAGTTACCCGCGTACCACCGCTGACCAGCACAGCAGCGGCCGGGCAGCGTCCAGTGCACGGCCCGGCCGCAATGTCGATCTAGGCTGCTGCCCGGGCTGGCGGCGGCCCGCCCTTGGCTGGCTGGATGGGCGCGTAGACGTGCGAGCGCGGCTCGATGAAGCCCCCACTCGGGTAGGGGTCGTAGGAGGTGGAAGCAAGTGGGCGGTTGTCGTTGCCTGCCGGGTACGCCCGGGAACAACAACCGCCCACTTGCCTTCCAGGCCTACGGGTTCTGCGTGAGCAGGTGGGCTTTGAAGCCCTCGCCGTAGGTGCTGGTCGCCGCGCCCGAGTAGTCGGTGATGAGGACGTTGCCGGCGCTGCAGCCCCAGGGGTTCCAGGTCCACGCCAGGTAGCCGACGCCGTGTGCGTCGGCCCAGGCCATCACCTGGTCGATGTAGTCGTGGGCGCAGGAGTTCTGGCCGATCTCACCGGCCACCACCGGGACCACGGCCGCCACCGGGGCGACCTGGCTGTCCCAGCACGAGGTGTTCGAGCAGGAGTTGAAGTTGTACGTGTGCCAGGCGGCGACCAGGTTGCCGGCCGGGTCGGTCGGCTTGTAGGTCAGCCACTGGGTCAGGTCGTTGGACCAGGCCAGGCCGCCGAGCATGATGATGTTCGTGGCGCCGGTGGCGCGGACCGTGTTGACCAGGGTCTGCATGCCGGCCACCGGGTAGCTGATGCCGGTGCAGGTGCCACCGTCGCGCCAGCAGGTCCAGGCCAGGGTGGCGTTCCAGTTGGCGGCGGCGTCGGCGTAGGGCTCGTTGAACAGGTCGAAGACGACCGCGTTGCTGGCCTTGAAGGCGTTGGCGACGCTGGTCCAGAACATCGGCGCGTACTGCGCGTCCGGCATCGGCTTCTGGCAGGTCGCCGTGGTGTCCGAGCAGCCCGCGCCGGCGCCGGAGTACTGGCCGTTGTTCCAGTGCATCTCCACGATCGGGGTGATGCCGTTGGCCACCAGCAGGGTCACGTAGTCCTTGACGGCCTGCTGGTAGGTGGACGCCGCTGGGGGTGCCGAGGGTGCCGTTCCAGCACTCCTCGTTGAGCGGGATGCGCACCGCGTGGATGTTCCACGCCTTCATCGCGTCGACCGAGGCCTGGTCAGGCTGGTCGCTGTCCCACATGCCCTTGCCCTGCACGCAGGCGAATTCGGCGCTGGCCCGGTTGACGCCGAGCAGCCGGTAGGTCTTCCCGGCGGCGGTGACGATGTGGTTGCCGGCCACGTGCAGGGCCGGTGCGGCGCCGGGCGGCGTGGACGTGCTGGCACTGGGCGAGGTTGAGCGGCTCGGCGAGACGCTGGGGGATGCGCTGCGCGAGGCGCTCGGCGAGGTCGACGGGCTGCGGGTGGGCGAGGCGGTGACGCTGCCGGTGCAGGTGACGCCGTTGAGGGTGAACGACGTGGGTACCGGGTTGCTGCCGGTGAACGAGCCGATGAAGCCGGGCGAGACGGTGGCGTTGGTACCGAGCGCGCCGTTCCAGGTCTCGTTGGCAATCGTGACGGTGGCGCCGGACTGGCTCCACCTACCGCCCCAGCCCTGGGCCACCAGCTGGGTAGCGGTGGGGAAGGTGAAGCCGACCGTCCAGGTGGTGGCCGGGTCACCGAGGTTGGTGACGTCCAGGCCGCCCTGGAAGCCACCCGGCCACTGGTTCTGCACCGTGTACTTCACGGTGCAGCCGGTGGCCGCGTTGGCCGGGGCGGACATCAGCACGATGCCGCCGGCCGCGACGGCAAGGCCGGTCGCGGCGAGCAACGCGATGCGTCGTCTCATGGGTTCCTCCTTGGATATCTGAAAAGAGCACCCGGCCAGGCGGGCCCGGAAACGCCGGACGGTGCGCGGGCACAGCATGTGCCGGCACGAAACACGTCGCAACGGCTGAGGCTATTCGGCCGACTGACCGGCCAGCCGCGAGGCGACAGTCCACTCAGACTCACTTCGAGTGAACAGGCAAAACCATGCCGGGGTACTGCTTCGCGGCGTCACGAAATGCTGTATCTCTCGAATAAGACATTTATCACCGCGTACTCCTACGAATGATTACCGGCCGCTTTGGAAGTTTCCTCGGCCCGAATCGGCGCCGCGCCGGTCCGGTAGGCTGTGCCCGCCGTGGACAGCACGGTCGGATTCGGGAGGTGGCACACATGCCGGTCCCACACACCGGATCCGGCGCGGAGCCCGGGCGCGCGCACCGCGTCGAGGGTGGCGATCCCTACCGGACGGTCACCATCGCGTTCATCGCGGAGCAGGCCGGCGTCTCCATCCCCACCGTCTCCAAGGTGGTCAACGGCCGGTCCGGGGTAGGCCCGCAGACCCGCGCGCGGGTGGAGACCCTGATCAACGAGTACGGCTACCGCCGGCCGGAGCCCGCCAGTCGCGCCGACATCATGGAACTGGTGATGAGCGACCTGGAAAGCATGTGGGGCCTGGAAATCATCCGTGGCGTGGAGCGGGTGGCCCGGGAGCACCACGTCGGGCTGGTCCTCTCCGACTTCGACCAGCGACCGGACGAGAGCCGCAGCTGGGTCGAGGACGCGCTGGCACGGCGGCCGAACTGCGTGGTCTCGGTGGCCCAGCTCTCGCAGGCCCAACGCGACCAGCTCACCGCGCGCAACATCCCCTTCGTGGTCTTCGACCTGGCCACCGAGCTACCCGACGACGCCCCGTACGTCGGCGCGACCAACTGGCTCGGTGGCCGCACCGGCCGCCCGGCACCTGCTGGAGCTCGGCCATACCCGGATCGCGATGATCAGTGGTCCGGACCGGGTGCTGTGCATCCGCGCCCGCCTGGACGGCTACCGCTCGGCGCTGGACGCGGCAGGTGTGCCGGTCGACCCGACGCTGATCCGGCGCGGCGAACTGCACCACGCCGCCGGCTACACCGCCGCCCGCGAACTGTTCCAACTCGCCGACCGGCCGACCGCCATCTTCGCCGTCACCGACGTGCTGGCGCTGGGCGTGTACCAGGCGGCAAGGGAGGCCGGGCTGCGTATCCCGGAGGATCTCAGCGTGGTCGGCTTCGACGACCTGCCGGTGGCGGCCTGGGTGGATCCGCCGCTGACCACGGTGCACCAGCCACTGCTGGAGATGGCGGCCGAGGCCACCCAACTCGCGCTGGCGCTGGGTCGCGGCGAGCGCCCCACGCAGACCCGGATCGAACTCGCCACCCGGCTGACCGTCCGGCAGAGCACCGCTTCCCCGCCCCGCTGACGCCCGGCCCGGCCCGGCCCGGCTCGGGACGCGAAGCGGGCCGGGAACGGGATGACCCGCGCCCGGCCCGGTGGATCGTTGCGTCAGTTCCCGGGTCCGGGCGCTGCCACGTTCGGGATGAGGTCGTGCACCTGCGGGTCACTGACCACCGTGCGGAGCTGCGCCGCGGTGATCGGAGCCAGGATCGACTCCATCGTGACCGCCTTGCCGTCGGCGAAGACCGCACCGACCATCACGATGCCGTCCGTCTCCTGCAGCCCGTAGACCAGCGGCGTGGATCCGCTGCCCGGGGTGCAGAACAGCACCTGGTAGTGGGGGTCGGCGCTGGTGCTGAAGGCGGCCAGCGCCGCGCAGTCGGTCGGGGTGCCGGCGGCGCTGATGTACATGTTGACGGTCAGCTCCCCGGCCTCCCGCAGGTGCCCCAGGTTGATCACCGCGTAGGAGTTCGAGAGCCCGTTCGCCCAGCTGCACCAGGAGTACCCGGACTGCATGATGTAGTCCGACCGGGCCGGCAGCTTGCCGACGACCGTGGTCACGAACGCCGGCCAGTTCGGCTGCGCGACCTCCTTCACGGTGATCGGCGGCTTCGGCAGCTCGACGCAGGCGCCGCCGACCGGGACCTCCTGCGCGAGCGGCTTCAGACGCATCGGCACGGCGTTCCTGGCCGGACCGGCGGCGGCCGTGCCGGTGGCCGGGCCGCCCGCCAGCGGGGCCTTGGCCGGGCCGGCGGACAGCGATCCCAGCGCGGTGGCTGCGACCGCCACGGCCAGCACGGCGGAGCCGGCCACCACGCCGATCCGCAGTCGCCGGGTCCGCCTCGCCTGGTTCAGCGCCCGGTCGGCCAGGTCGCCCGGTGCGGCGACGTCGGCGAGGTCATGCAGTGCGGCGTGTACCCGCTGCTGCTCGGTGTCGTTCATACGTGATCCAGCTCCCTCATGGCTGACGCGCCCGGAGCGAGGTCCGGGCAGAGTTCTCGGAGACGGGCCAATGTCCGGTGTGCCTGGCTGCGTACGGTCCCCACGCTGATCCCGAGGATCTCGGCGACCTGTGCCTCCGGCAGGTCCTCGTAGTAGCGCAGCACGATCACGGCGCGCTGCTTCGGCGTGAGCTGCCCGAGTGTCCGGGCCAGGGCGAGCCGCAGCGCGCTGTCCCCGGCCAGGTCCCGGTGGTCCCCCACGTCGGGCAGCGCATCGACGGCGTACTCCCGCAAGTGCCGTCGCCGTCGCCACCAACTGATCCGCTGGTGGTACATGATCTTTCGGACGTACGCGTCCGGCGACCCGGTGCGCTGGATCTGCGGCCAGTGCGCGGCCAGCTTGGCCAACGCGGTCTGCAACAGGTCCTCGGCATCCTGGCGGTGTCCGGTGAGCAGGACAGCTGCGCGGAACAAGGTGCCCTGCCGGGCAGCCACGAACTCGCGGAACTGACCGGCGGCGGGTTCCTTCATCTATCCGCCTCCCTTCCCCCGCTGACACGCTCCCCGAGGGCTCCCGCTATGCCACGACCACGAGGATTTTCCGGTACGCGGCCGCTCCGCCCATCCGGGCATTGGCCCGCAAGCTCGGGCGGCCATTCCGCTGTGGTTCGCCATTACCATGGGTGATCTGCCCGATCCGCTGGGAGGGTCGCTGTGCGTACTGACTACATGGGCCTCCGGATCGCCCGTTGGCGGGACATCGGCGGCATGACGCAGCAGCAGCTTGCCGACTTCGTTGGGGTCACTCGCGAGTACATCTCCATGATCGAGAACGGCAGGCGGCCGGTAACCAAAAGGTCGCTGCTCATCGCGCTGGCGCGGGCACTGGGCGTGTCGGTCAACGACCTGACCGGCCAACCGTACGAGCCGGAGTCACCTCAGGAGTTGCTCATCTACAGCATCGCCTCCGGTGTCCGTGAGGCTCTGGACGAGGATCACGACGACCCTCCGGCCGACCTTGCCACCCTGGCCGCCACCGGGCGTCGGGTTGCCCGGGCCCGGATGGCCTGCGACTACGTGACGATGGCTGAGCTGTTGCCCGGTTTCGTATCGCAGGCCCGCACCTTGGCTGCCATCGGAACGGGCGATGGTGCCCGGGCCGGGGAGTCCCTGTTCGTGGCTGCGACGACCGACGCGGCGTTCGCCATCAAGTCGCACGGGCATGTTGACCTGGCCATCCGGCTTGCCGACGCCGCGCACGCTGCAGCCGTCCGACTGGGCGAACCGGCCGCCCTCGGTGCGGCCGCCTTCGCGGTTGCTCAGTGCGCGTTGACCGGCGGATCGCCTCGCAAATCGCTGCGGGTGGCGCGGGAGGCAGCCACTCAACTCGGGGACAGCGGGAGCGACGCGGTCCTGACCTGGTACGGCATGCTGCACCTGCACGCCGCCCTGTCCGAGGCGGCCCTCGGCACTGCCGACAACGTCGCGTCGCGCCTGACCGAAGCCGCGTCGGCAGCGGTACGGGTGACCACCGACCCCTGGCTCCAGGAACTCACCCCGACGAACGTCGGCATCTGGCGGGTCGCGATCGCACTGGAGAACGGAGAACCGGAACGGGCACCCGAGTACGCCCGCCGCATCGACAAGTCGGCAGTTCGCGGTGTCCACCGGCTGGCCACCCTGCACATCGACACCGGACGCGGCCTGTACGCCGCCGGGCAGGCCGACAAGGCTGTGCGGGAGTTCCTCCGTGCCGACGAGATCGCGCCGCAGAAGGTGCGGACGCGGCCGTGGGTGTTGGAACTCGTCGGCCAGTTGGTCCGCGACGCCCGCGGCGGCTCAGGCGAGTTGCGCGAACTGGCGGCCCGCTGCCACATCGACCCATTGGCCGAACCCACGTAACACGTTGTTACGTCCGCCGGACGGTAACGCCCCGTTACGCCAGCACCGTCCCGCACTCCATACGTTCTGCTGGGAAGGCGCATGGCATGGGCTCGGCCACCGTCCGAGCGGTGGATCTCTATCGGTTGTCCGCGCTTATCCCACTCAGCTCCAAGGAGGGCGCCAATGTCGACAGACGACCGGGTCGGTGATACGGAATGAGTCGATGCCAACCGAACCACCTGTTGCGCAGCGCCCGGCTGCGAACACCCTCACCGGCCGACGACCGCTATGCCATGTCCCGCCAGGAACTCGCCGAAGCGGTCAATGCCCATGTATACCGGGCCACCGGGCGAGTGTCCGCGATGGACGCTCACTACATCGGCCGCCTCGAACGAGGGGTACGCCGCTACCCCTCAGTCGGCTACCGGACGGCGTTCCGCGCAGTGCTCGATGCGGCCGCCGACGCGGAGTTGGGATTCCAGCCGGCCTGGCGGCTCTGCACCGACGCGCCCAACCCGTCGCCCGCGGCAACTACGGCCGCGATGGCGCCGGCGCCTCACCTGAATACACCGATGCATCTCGTCGTGCCGCCCGGCATGGCGGTGGTCCTGGTGGCCGCCGATCACCCGATACTGCTGGCGTTCGTTGACGAGCGGCGGAGCGCAACCAGCTGATGCAGTAATAACAAGGGTTGCCGGGAGCCTCTGTCGGATCGAGGGTTGCTCGACGGTCCTTGTTGGGAGAGCGTGGCATTCTGGTGCGGTGCGGATCGATGTTGTTGCTTACGATCCCGACTGGCCAGGGCGGTTCGCGGACGAACGCGTTCTGCTGGAGCGGGTGCTGGCACCCTGGCTGTGTGGCGGTGTCCACCACATCGGCTCCACGTCGATATCCGGGCTGGCGGCCAAGCCGATCATCGACATGATGGCGGGCGTGTTGCGCTTGCCAGATGCACAACCAGCCATCGCGGTACTGAGCGGGCACGACTACGGACACGCGCCGCACCGGCCGGACGCGTACTGGTTCTACAAACCCGCTACGCCCAACTGGTACCAGCACGCCTATCACCTCCATCTGACCGAACCCGGCAGCGACGTGTGGCGCGAGCGCCTGACCTTCCGTGACGCGCTGCGCGCGGACACGGCCCTGCGGGACGAGTACCAGGCGCTGAAACTGCGACTGGCTGGGGCGCATGGCGCCGATGTCGCCGCCTACACGGCTGACAAGCGCGAATTCGTCGCCCGGGTCCTTGCCCAGGCCGGTGTCACGCTGGCGCCGCGGGCCCCCGATCGGCCCGTTCCGGGCTCGGAGCTGCGATAACCGGCGCAAGTCGACTGCCGGAGGTAGCCAATGGGGACTTCGGGACGCTCCACCCGCCGCGCCGCGCTCGGGCTCGGTCTGCTCACCGGGGTCGGCGTACCGGCCGCGTCGAATTCCTCTGAGGCCCAACGCAACCGGCGGCTCAGGCGTCGGCGCGTCAGCCCAGTCGGAGGTTCAGCCGTCGGCGCGTCGGCCTTCGGAGGTTCGGTCTTCGGTGGACCAGCCGAAGTGGTCGACCGGGCCGTGGCCCGCGCCGAGCCGCCAGCCGGCCGCGCCGGCCACCGCCCGGGAGATGTACTCCTTCGCCGACTCCAACGCCTCCCGGACGCCCGCGCCCCGCGCCAGCCCGGCGGCGGTTGCGGCGGCGAAGGTGCAGCCGGTGCCGTGGTTGTTGGGGGTGGCGACCCTGGGGGTACGCAGCTCGAAAGTGGCCCCCTCGTGCCAGATCACGTCGACCGCCTCGGTCTCGGTGCCGGCCACCGGGTGCCCGCCCTTCACCACCACGGCGGCCGGGCCGAGCGCGCCGAGCGCGTGCGCGGCGGCGTGCTGGCCGGCCAGATCCCGGACCGGCGTACCCAACAGCACCTCGGCCTCCCGCACGTTGGGGGTGACCACCAGGGCATGTGGGAGCAGCGCCCGCACGTACAACTGCTCGGCGTCCTCGTCGAGCAGCCGGTCCCCGCTGGAGGCCACCATCACCGGGTCCACCACCAGGTTCGGCAGCCGGCCGGCGGCGGCCAACTCGGCCACCGCCCGCACGATGTCGGCGGTGGCCAGCATTCCGGTCTTCGTCGCCGCCACCGGCAGGTCCGCCACCACCGCCTCGATCTGCGCCACCACGAACTCGGCCGGCACCGCGAACACCCCGCGTACCCCCCGGGTGTTCTGCGCGGTGAGTGCGGTGATCGCGCTGGTGCCGTGTACCCGGTGCGCGGCAAACGCCTTCAGGTCGGCCTGGATCCCCGCTCCCCCACCGGAATCCGACCCGGCGATGGTCAACGCGACCGGCGGCGTGCTGCTCATACGGTTGCCTCCTGAAGGGCGGCGAGGTATTCGAGGACAAGGGACGGGTCGCGCATCACCGCGCCCATCACGGCCACCCCGGTCGCGCCCGCCGCCCGGCAGCCGGCGACCTGATCGGGGCCGATCCCGGCGAGCGCGTAGACCGGCGGCGCACCGGCGGCCGGCCCGGCCGGTCCGAGCAGGTCGGCCAGTCCGGCGAGGCCGAGGGCGGGTCCGTAGCCGGGCTTGGACGCGGTGGCGAAGACCGGCGAGAGGGTCACGTAGTCACAGCGCTCGCCGGCCGCGCGGGCCAACTCGGCGGCGTCATGACAGGACCGCCCCACCAGCGCCGGCCGGGGAGCGGGCAACACGTCCCCAGCCGCCAGGTGCACCGCTGCCGGTAGCGGGCCGTCGTCAGCCGACGGCGGCAGCGGGTCCGGGCCGGCGACGATCAGCAGGGCGGCTACCGGGGCGAGGACGACACGCAGGGACTGCGCGAGGGCGGCGCGGTCGGCCCGGGGCAGGTCCTTCTCGCGCAGCACTATCGTCCGCGCGCCGGCCTCGACAGCGCGGGAAACCGTGCGCGGCAACGGTTCCCGGCACTGCGTCCGGTCGGTGAGGACGAGCAGCCGGGACAGTGCCGGTAAGTCGGTCACAGGTCGGGGCGTCCGGCCATCGGGGTGGAAGCTTCGGCGTACCACCGCTTGGGGATTCTGCCGGCGCGGAAGGCGAGGCGGCCGGCGGTGACCGCGTCCCGCATCGCGTGCGCCATCAGCTCCGGTTCCCGGGCCCGGGTCACCGCCGAGGCGATGAGTACCGCGTCGCAGCCCAGCTCCATCGCCAGCGCCGCATCCGAGGCGGTGCCGATGCCGGCGTCCAGGACCACCGGGACGGTCACTGACTCGCGGATCAGCGAGATGTTGTGCGGGTTGCGGATGCCCAGACCGCTGCCGATCGGGGAACCGAGTGGCATCACCGCGGCGCAGCCCACGTCGGCCAGCCGGCGGGCCACGATCGGGTCGTCACTGGTGTACGGCAGCACCACGAAACCGTCGGCCACCAACTGTTCCGCGGCGTCCACCAACTCGATCGGGTCCGGCAGCAGGGTGTCCTCGTCGCCGATGACCTCCAACTTCACCCAGTCCGTCTCGAACGCCTCGCGGGCCAGCTTCGCGGTCAGCACCGCCTCCCGGGCGGTCATGCAGCCGGCCGTGTTCGGCAGCAACTTCACCCCGCACTTGTCCAAGATGGACACCAGGCTGCCGGCGACGCTGCTGTTCGCCTCCACCCGGCGCAACGCCACGGTGACCAGGCCGGTACCCGAGGCGAGCACCGCCTTCTCCAGCACCTCCAGGCTGGGTACCCCGCCGGTGCCGAGCAGCAGCCGGGACTCGAACGACTCCCCGGCGATCGTCAACGCATCCATCGTCATCCTCCCGCCACTGCGGTCAGCACCTCGACGGCGTCGCCCGCGCGCAGCACCGTGCGCTCCCAGGCGCTGCGCGGCACCACCTCGCCGCCCAACGCCACGGCGACCCGCCGGCTCTCCGACGTGAGCGTGCCGACCAGGGCCGCGACCGTCGCGTCGTCGGCGATGTCGGTCGCGGCTCCGTTCACGGTGACCTGCATGCTCACTCCCCTTCCGTGAAGCTGTCAGCGCTCTCGAACCGCCCCGGCCCGAACGGCTGCGCGTACCCGGGCAGTGCGTCGGTGCTGATGAGCTCCGCGAGCGCGTCGGCGGTGGCCGGGGTGAGCAGTACCCCGTTGCGGTGGTGGCCGGTCGCCAGCACCAGGCCGGGTAGCGCGGCCGGGCCGAGGACGGGCGCGTTGTCCGGGGTACCCGGCCGCCACCGGGCCAGCGACTCCACCAACTCCAGCTCGGTCACCCCCGGTACCACTTCGATCGCGTCGCGGAGCAGGTCGTAGACGGCGCCGGCGGTCACCGAGGGGTCGAAACCCTTCTCCTCCATGGTCGCCCCGACGATCAGGCCACCCGGCCCGTACGGCACCAGGTAGACCGCACGTCCCCGGACCAGCGCCCGCACCGTACCCGCGAGCAACCCCTCCGCCCCGGCGAGCCGCAGGATCTGCCCCTTCACCGGCCGTACCGGCGGCGCGTCCGGCAGCCCCGGCAGCGCCCCGCTCCACGCCCCCAGCGCGAGCACCGACGTGCCGGCGGTGACCGCCCCGGCGTCGGTGTGCCAGCCGGTCGCCCGACCGTCGGCCACGGCCAGCCCGGTGACCCGGGCGCGGATCAGCTGCACGCCTTCGGTTGTCGCGGCGCTGAGGAGTGCGGCGTGCAGGGCTCGGGCGTCGACGGAGTAGTCGCCGGCCACGTGCACCGCGCCGCGCAGCCGGGGAGTGAGCGACGGCTCCTGGCTACGGGCCTGGCGCGGGGTGAGCCGGTGGGCGGCCAGGCCGAGTTCGGTCTGGAAGGTGTGCAGCCGGTCGAGTGCGGCCATGTCGTCGGCGTCGAAGCCGACCACCAGCGTGCCGGTGGTCCGCAGGCCGACGTCGACGCCGGTGACGCGCTCCAACTCCGCGACGAATCCGGGGTAGCGGGCCAGCGACTCCCGGCACAGGTCGAGCAGCCGCTCCTCGCCGTAGGACGCTTCGGTGACCGGGGCAAGCATCCCGGCCGCGGCGGCGGACGCCCCGGTGCCGGGCGCGTCGTCCAGCACGCACACCCGCTGCCCGCGCTGCGCGCAGCGCCAAGCCACGGCCAGCCCGATCAACCCGCCACCAGCCACTGCGACATCGAAGGTCATTGCCGGTCCCCCGCGAGGTGTGGCGACGGATCGGTGAGGGCGGCGAGCAGGTCGCGGGTGGCGGCGGCCGGATCGGCGGCGGCGTTGATCGCGCCCACCACGGCCACGCCGTACACGCCGGCCGCCCGCAGCTCCCGGGCCCGCGCCACGTCAATGCCGCCGATGCCGATCACCGGTACGGCCACCGCGTGCGCGACAGCCGCCACGCCGGCCACGCCGATCGGGTCGGGCAGCCCGTCCTTGGTGACGGTGCCGTACGCCGGCCCCACGCCCAGGTAGTCGACTCCGGCGGCGACCATTGCGGCGGCGGACCGGGGCTCGCGGGCGGTGCCGCCGATGAGGTGGTCGGGCCCGGCGATCCGCCGTACCGCGGCCACCGGCAGGTCTTCCGCGCCGAGGTGGGTACCGTGCGCGCCGGCCGCGAGAGCGATGTCCACCCGGTCGTTGACCAGGCACAGCGCGCCGTGCGCGGCACACAGCTCGACCACGGCGCGGGTGAAGTCGAGGCGCTGGGCATCCGTGCCGGCCTTCAACCGGACCTGGACCACCGGCGCGCCGGCCGCCACCGCGAGCGCCACCGTCCGCAGCGCAGCCTCGCCACCGGCCGCGTCGGTGAGCACGTGCAACCGTCCGAGTTTCCCACTCATCCAGCCACCTCCGGCTCATTGCCGGCTCGCTCTCCTTGTCCGGCAACGCTTTCCATTCCGGAATCCGCTGCACCGCCTTCGCCCGCCGCCGATTGCGCGGCCGTGGACGTGGCGCCCGGTGGCGTCGGCGCGGCCGTGGACACGGCCTCCGGCGGCGTGGGTGCGGCCGGGAAGGGCGCAACGGCGGACGGCGTAGGCAGGGCCAGGGAAGGTGCGGTGTCCGGCACGGCCGAGGCTGGGGAAACGAGCCCGGCGGCCGGGGAGAGCGGAGCGGCTGCGGTGGCGCGGCGGTGGCGCAGTGCGCCGGGGGCGCAGACCACGGCGGTCACCAGGGCGGCGACAGCGAGACTGACCAGGGAGGCGGACCAGCCGTTGGCGGGGTCGATGCCCAGGTCCCGCTGGCGCGCCAGCCAGAAGGAGGTCCAGCCGACGCCCGCGCCGTCGAAGTAGGTGGGCAGAGTCAGCTGGTACGCCACGAAGCCGATTACCCAGCCGAGCAGCAGCGCGGGGCGGGCCGGGGCGCGGTCGGTGGTGTTCCACCGGCCGGCGGGGAACACGAAGTAGGCCACCACGAAGACCGCCACCAGTGGTACGAAGACCGCGCCGATCAGGTACAGGAAGGCCTCGTAGGAGGTCAGGTCGAAGGTGAGCGCCACCAGGGTGGCGGCCGCCCCGACGATGACCACGAGGATCCGGCGGTCCAGTCGGGCGGCGACGTTCTGGGTGGAGACGGCGGTGGAGTACAGGTTGGCGAACGCCTCGTCCAGCTCGACGACCACGAGTACCAGCACGGCCAGCAGGCCGAGCGGGACAGCCAGCAGCGCGCCGATCACGTCCAGGCCGGCCGCGCCGTAGGCGGAGAGCGCGAGTACCCCGAGGGTGAAGAAGGCGACGGTGGCCACCCCGTACCCGACGGTGGTGCCGACGAACGCGGCCCGCGCCGAACGGGCGTGCCGGGTGTAGTCGGCGGCCAGCGGGAACCAGGAGACCGGCATCGCGATCACGATGTCCACGGAGCTGAAGAACGACGTCGACCCGCCGTCGGTGACCGGCGGCAGTGGGTGCGTCAGGACCCGGACCAGCAGGTAGACCGTTGCCGCGAGGGCCGCCCAGACGGCGTACCGGGAAAGGAAGCGCATCACTCCCAGCGGCCGCACCGCCATCGCGGTGGCGACCACCCCCGCGCCGATCACGAACGGCCAGCGTGGCGTGTGCAGCACCCGGGCCGCCGCCTCCGCGATGATGATGATCTCCAGGGTGGCCCAGCCGAAGCACTGGAGCACGTTCAGCACGGTCGGCAGCACCGAGATCCGCATGCCGAACAGGCCGCGCAGGCTGACCATCGCCGGTACCCCCTCGCGGGCCCCGGCAGCCGCGCCCAACCCCAGCAGCACCGCGCCGATCACCGCGCCCACCAGCACCGCCAGCAGGCTCTCCCACAGCGGCCGACCGGGCAGCACGACGAACGCGGCGGCCACCGGCAGCAGCAGGCTGATGCCCAGATTGCCCCAGAGTCCGGTCAGGTCCCGCACGCCCAGGGTGCGGGGCGCGGGCTCGGCCAGGGTCAGTGGTGCGTCCACGGCTGCGGTGCGGCCAAGGGTGGAGGTGCTCAACGTGCGCTCCCTACGCCGGCATTACCCGGTCAGGTTCGGACGGTCGACGGCGCGCTAGCCGTCCTCTCAGCCCGGTCATGCCCGAGCTCCCGTATCTGCGGCCTCCACCATAGGCCCAATCCGGCCCGGTCGGCATCCGCGGGGGTCCGGGGGCGGCCCGGACACCCCGCTGACCGGGCGTTTAGCATGATCAGGAAACCCCGGCGGTGAGCTGCCGGCACGCCGAGCCGAAGGCGGTCAGATGCCTGAGCAGGTACTGGTGAACCTGTCGCTCTATGACGGAATCTCCGACTGGATCCGCACCGATCAGGGCATCCGGGTCGGCTCGGACGGCCGGATCGTCGCCGTCGGCCCGGTCGACGACGTACTCCGGGAAGCCGGCGACGCGCGGGTGGTCGACCTGGGCGGCGACTACGTGCTCCCCGGGCTGACGAACATGCACGTCCACCTGTCACTCGGGCTGCCGGGCGCGCACGCCGAGCGGATCCACCGGGCGAACCTGGCCGAACTGGTACTGCTGATGGCCGACTCGGCACGGCGCACCCTGCACGCCGGAGTGACGTCCGTGCGGCTGGTCGGGGAGAGCCGGTACGCCGACTTCGCGCTGCGCCGGGGCATCGAGGACGGCTCGGTGGACGGGCCGCGCATCTTCACGGCCGGGCACGCGCTGTGCTGCACAGGCGGGCACGGCTGGGACGCCGACGCGCTGGAGGCCGACGGCGCGGACGGCTTCCGGGCGCTCACCCGCCAGCAGCTACGGGCCGGCGCCGATCTGATCAAGGTATGCATCTCGGGCGGCATCGCCGGGCAGTTCGAGGCGATCGACACGCCGCAGTTGATGGACGACGAGATGGCCGCCGTGATCGGCGTCGCGCACGACTGGGGCCGCAAGGTCACCGCGCACGCCGGCCCGGCCGACTCGATCCGCCGCGCGGTGGACCTGGGCCTGGACTGCGTGGAGCACGGGTACCAGCTCACCGACGACGTGACGAAGCTGATGGCGGCCCGCGGAGTCTGGTACGTGCCGACCATCGTGGTGAGCCGGTGCGAGCAGTTCTTCCGAGACAGCGGGGTACCGGGCTGGCTGATGGAGCGGGCGCTGGCCGCCGGCCCCCGGCACTGGGAGTCGTTGCAGCACGCCATCCGCAACGGGGTGACGCTGGCGCTCGGCTCGGACATGCCGCCGCACGCCGACTACGACGACACCTCGGCCACTGTGCGGGAGTTGGAGTTCATGGTGGAGGCGGGGCTGCCGGTGCCGGATGCGCTGCGGGCGGCCACCAGCGGGCCGGCCACCTGGCTCGACCAGTCGGCCAACTTCGGCACAGTGGCCGCCGGCCGGTACGCCGATCTGCTGGTCCTGCGCGAAGACCCGACCCGCTCGGTATCCGCGCTGCGTACCCTGCACGTGGTGATGAAGGGCGGAATCGTGTACCGGGACGACACCGGGCGTACCCGGGCACTGGGCGGAGGACAGCGATGAGCACCGTCACCGAGGTCGCGGACGACTACCTGCGCTCGCTGGCGGAGCTGGATCCGCAGGCGGCGCAGGCGCTCGGGCGTACCCCCGAACTGTTGTTCCCGGATCTGTCCCCGGACGGCTTCGCGGCCCGCGCCGAGCTGGCCCGGTCCACCCGTGGCCGGGCAGCGGCGGCGGATGCGGCCGGCCCCGGCGAACCGGCCCTGCGGGCAGCCCTGGTCGAGCGGCTGGGCAGCGACATCGACCTCTACGACGAGGGCTTCACCACCCGGCTGCTGGCCCCGCTGGCGACCCCGGTGCACCTGACCCGGCAGGTCTTCGACGTGCTGCCGAGCAGCACCGAGGACGACTGGGCGGGCATCGCCCGGCACCTGCGGGCGCTGCCGAACGCGCTGCGCCAGTACGAGGCGACCCTGCGCGACTCGGCCAAGCACGGTAACCGGGTGTCCCGGCGGCAGATCCTCGCGGTGGCGAAGCAGTGCTCAACCTGGATCGGCCCGGACGACTTCTACGGCACCCTGGTGGCCCGCTACCCCGGCCACCACCTGACCGGCGAACTCGCCGCCGCGGCCGGGATGGCCAGCGCCGCAACGGGCGCCTTCGCTGAGTTCCTGCGCGCCGACCTGGCTTCCGACGCGTCCACTGTGGACGGTGTGGGTCGGGAGACCTACGCGGTGACCTCCCGCGCCTTCCTCGGCGCCGAAGTCGACCTGGACGAACTCTACGAATACGGCTGGAAGTCACTGACCGACACGGCCGCCGAGATGCGCGCGGTCGCCGCCGAGTTGGGGTACCCGGACACCGCCGCCGCGATCGCCGCCCTGCACGCCGATCCGGCCTGGCGGGTACCGGTCGGCGCGCCCCTGGAAGCCTGGCTGCGCACCCGGCTCGCGGAGATCACCGACGCGCTCGCCGGTACCCACTTCGACATCCCCGCACCGGTCCGGCACGTCGACTGCCGGATCAGCCCGGCCGCCGCCGGGGTCATGTACTACACGCCACCCGACCCGGCGCTGACCCGCGCCGGGGCGATCACCTGGACGGTGCCGCCCGGCGTAGACAGCGTCCCGGTCTGGCAGGACGTCGCGACCCTGTGCCACGAAGGCCTGCCCGGCCACCACATGCAGTACGCGATCACCTTCACCACCGCCCACCTGCACCCGTGGCAGCGTTCGCAGTGCCACGTGCACGGTTACGCCGAAGGCTGGGCGCACTACGCCGAACGGCTCGCCGACGAACTCGGCCTCTACCGCAATCCCGCCGAGCGCCTCGGCATGCTCAGCGGCCAGATGTGGCGGGCCGCCCGCATCGTCATCGACATGGGGCTGCACCTGGCCGCCCCGATCCCCGCCGACAACGGCTTCACCGACGCGACCCGGTGGCGGCCGGAAATGGCCGTCGAGTTCCTTTCCCGGGTAGCCGGCATCGAGCCGCACACCGCCGGTTTCGAGGTGGACCGCTACCTCGGCTGGCCCGGCCAGGCGTTGGCGTTCAAGGCCGGCGCCCGGCTGTGGTGGCAGGCCCGGGAAGCCGCCGAGCACCGCGACGGCGCGTCCTTCGACCTGCGTTCCTTCCACGCCACCGCACTGGGCCTCGGCCCGATGGGGCTGGACCCGCTGCGCGCCTGCCTCGCCGCGATCGCGCCGGGCGGTGCCCGGTGAGCGAGCCGGTCACCGAGCTCTACGACCTGCGGGTGGTGGTGGAGCGGATCGAGGGCCGCTCGGTGTGCGGTCTGAAACCCGGCGACAGCATCGAACTCACCGAGTCGAGCCGGTTGCGGATCCCGGCCGGCGGCCACTTCTGCCTGTACGCGCTGGCCGCCTGCCTGCCGCTGCTGCCGGCCAAGCAGCGCCCGCTGCCGCCCGGGGACTGGCTGGAACAGGACAGCCACGTCGCCTGCCCCGACCCCGACGAGCGGGTGATCCTGCGGATCGAGCGCACCGGCCTGCGCCGGATGTCCACAGTGGACCTGACGTGACCCGGCTGTTGGGAATCGGGCTCCAGTCCGACAAGAGCGCCGACGACTACGCCGAACTCGCGGAGTTGGCCGAGGGGTACGGATTCGACGTGCTGTCGGTCTTCGGTGACCTGATGTACCAGCCGCCGATCTTCCCGCTGCTGATGGCGGCCCGCAGCACCAGCCGGATCCGGCTCGGCGCGGCCTGCCTCAACCCGTACACGCTGCATCCGGTGGAGATCGCCGGGCAGGTGGCCGCGCTCGACCTGGCCAGCGCGGGCCGGGCGTATCTGGGGCTGGCCCGGGGTACCTGGCTGGGTCAGGCCGGCGTGACCCAGACCCGGCCGCTGCGCCGGCTCGCCGAGACTGTGGAGGTGGTCAACCGGCTGCTCGCCGGTGACCCGTCGCGGGTACGCGGGGCAGGAGGTCTCGCTCGCTGCGGGTACCACGCTGCGGTACCGGCCGGCGCGCGAGCGGGTACCGCTGCTGCTGGGTACCTGGGGGCAGCGCACCGCGCAGTTGGCGGGCGCGGTGGCCGACGAGGTGAAGGTGGGCGGCAGCGCCAATCCGGCGATGGCGGCCACCATGCGCGACTGGTTGGCCGCCGCCACCCCGGCCGGGCGGGCGGTGCCGGGCCTGGTGCTCGGCGCGGTGACGGTGGTGGACAACGACGGAGCGGCGGCCCGCACGCTGGCCCGTACCGAGGTCGCCATGTACCTGGCCGTGGTGGCCGCCCTGGACCCCACGGTGCGGGTGGACCCCGAGCTACTGAGCCGGGTACAGGAGTTGGTGGCGCGCGGCGAGCACGTCGACGCCGGCCGGCAGATCCCCGACGAGCTGCTGGACCGGTTCGCCTTCTCGGGTACCCCCGAACAGGTGGCCGCCCAGGCCGACGCGGTGTTCGCGGCCGGTGCCACCCGCGTCGAGTTCGGCACCCCGCACGGCCTGACCCCCACCGCCGGCCTGGAACTCCTCGGCCGCCGGGTTCTTCCCCTGCTGCGCGGGCAGTCTCCGGCGTGAAGATCCCGATCTCGCTGACTCAGTCCACAGCCCCGAAGTAGGCGCGGACAGCGGCGGTCAGGGTACCGAGGGTCGCGTGGGTGAGTTGACCTGCCGACCCGGCAACCGACGCCGGATCCAGGGGTCGGAGCCGGGACAGGTCGATCACTGCCGCGATAGGCCAGTCCTGCCGGGTGAGGGGCACCAGAAACGCCGGCACGAGTTCCGGTGCGGCGCGTTCCCGCAATGGAGCAACGAGGCCATAACCAGGGTTGTACCGAGCTGCGGTGACGACGGCGACCCGCAGTCGCTGGCTGCCGACGACGTACTGCAGGATGCTGCCCCGCGTCACCCGGCCGCCCACGCCTTGTCGTCGTGCGCCGCGAACGCGTCCAGGGCGGCCCGCTCGTCCGGACCCGCGTCCGCGTCCCACTGCTGGTAGGCCGCCAGGGCAGCCGCTTCGAGATACTCCAGCAGAGCCGCATTCACGGTCGACGAGTACGTGGCTCCGGGGGTGTGGCCGACGTACTCGATCAACATCCGGTCAACCTCAGGTCGCATCGACATGGTCCGCTTGATCGCCTGCGTCATACCACCAAACGCTACCACTGCCTGGTGGTAGAGTGTGCACCGCTCGTCATTTGCCGCCTAGACTCGGGCGGCATTCCCCGTCGATGGCCCGGGTGCGCCGCGAAGCACCTCCCCGCATGAAGGACTTGCACGTCAGCCTCCGGTGACCGCCGCTATCCGCGTCCGCTCGCGCCGTGAACTGCGGGCCGCCCGTCGCCCCCGGGCACACCGCTGCTGGGGACATCTGATTGCCGCCCCGCTCTGGCCGATGCACGGCGCGAACCTCGGCACCCTGCTGCGTACCTGTGACGCGGTCGGCGCGTGCCTGGCGGTACCACCGTTCGACTGGGTGGATGCCGCGCTGGCCCGGGGAAACACCCTGCGCCGACCGAGCTGTGTACACCGGGTAAGAGATCCGTTGAGCTGGCTGGCCCGGGAGCGGGAGGGCGGCGCGGCCATCCTGGGGGTGGAGTTGGCGGACGAGGCGGTCCGGTTGGCCGACCTGCCGGCCGCCCGTCGCCGCACCGTGATGGTGCTCGGTCACGAGGCGACCGGGATCCCGCCCGAGGCACTGGACCTGCTGGACGGCGCGGTGGAGATCCCGATGGTGGGCACCGGCCACAGCCTCAACGTCGCCGTCGCCGGCTCCCTCGTCCTCTACAGACTCGCCGGCCTGCTGTGACACCTGAGCCGGCCGCGGTGCAGCCTCAGGCGGCGAGCGCGTCGGCGGATTCGGTCACGCCGGGGATGTGCAGGGCGCGCGGGGTGACGGTGCGCAGGCGTTCGTACGCGGCGTGGGCGGCGTCGTCGGACGGCGTGTAGACGGTCAGCCTGGTCCCCCGCTGATCGGTGAACCAGGTGTGCACGAGTTCGGTGTGGATGATCCCCACCTCGGGGTGGTGCAGCACCTTGCGCATGCTGGCGATCGGCGCGACATCCTGGCGCTCCCACAGGTCCCGGAACTCGACCGAGTGCCGGCGCAGCAGGCTCACCAGTCGCTGCCAGCCGGGATCGGCCACGTCGGCGGCCATCGCTGTCCGCATCTTCGCCACCAGCCGGGGCGCCTGGCCGGCCCAGTCGCCCATGATCTCGCGCCAGCCGGTCTCGCAGAAGTACAGCATCACGTTGTTGCGGTACGCGCAGGGCAGGGTGTGGTAGTCGCCGACCAGCGCCAGGTAGCCGGCGTTGCTGGCCAGGATGTCCCAGCGCGGGCCGACCACCAGCGCCGGCAGCGGGTCGAGGGCGTCCAAAATGGCCTGCACCGGCGGACCTACCTGGGCCGGTGGCGGCACCGATGTCGGCTCGGCGAGTTCGGCGAGGGCGAACAGGTGCCCGCGTTCGGTGGTGTCCAGGCGAAGCACCCGGCACAGCGCGTTGAGCACGGCGGTGGACACGTTGATCGGGCGGCCCTGCTCCAGCCAGGTGTACCAGGTGACCCCGATTCCGCAGAGCAGGGCGACCTCCTCGCGGCGCAGGCCGGGGGTACGGCGGCGCAGGGTGGGTGGCATGCCGACCATCTCGGGGGTGGTGCGCTCGCGGCGGGAGCGGATGAACTCCCCGAGTGCCTGCCGGCGTTGCGCGCTGACGCTCTGACTCACCGCTCCACCGTAACCGCAGTGCGGCGACTTACCGTAGTTCGCTCAGTACCAGTATCAAACTGGTCTAGGTACCAGGCTTGGCGGGCACCCAGGCTGGGTGGCGTGACCACGACGACTCTTACCGCTCCCGCCGCGCCGACCCGATCGGCCGCGCCCTGGCGGGCCCTGCCCATTCTGCTGCTCGGCGCTTTCCTGCCGATCCTGGACGCCTTCATTGTCAACATCGGCCTCGCCACCATCGGCTCCGAGTTACACGCCGGGACGGCCGCGCTGGAGCTGACCGTCTCCGGCTACGGCGTCGCCTACGCCTGCACGCTGGTGGTCGGCGGCCGGCTCGGCGACCGCTACGGCCGTCGCCGGCTGTTCCTGCTCGGGTTGGCCGCCTTCACAGCCGCGTCGACCGCGTGCGGCCTGGCCCCCACGGTGACCGCGCTGGTCGGCTTCCGGGTCGTCCAGGGGCTCGCCGCCGCGCTGATGTTCCCGCAGGTGCTCGCCTCCATCCAGGCCGGCTTCACCGGGCCGGACCGGCCGCGTGCGCTGGCCGCGTTCGGCGCGATGGCCGGCGCCGGTGGCGCGGTCGGCCAACTCCTCGGCGGCGCGCTGCTCGCCGCCGACCTGGGCGGCCTGTCCTGGCGTCCGCTGTTCCTGGTGAACCTGCCGGTCGGGATCCTCGCGCTGATCCTCGCGCCCCGGCTGGTGCCGGAGACCCGGGCCGCGGTGCCGGCCCGGCTCGATGTCTGGGGCGCGGTCACCCTGGGCGGCACCATCGCGTTCCTGCTCGTCCCGCTCACGCTCGGCCGGTCGGCGGGGTGGCCGCTGTGGGCGTGGCTGTGCCTGGCCGCGGTGGTCCCGACGGCCGCCGGCTTCGCGCTGCTCCAACGGGCCAAAGAACAATCCGGGGGTACCCCCTTGGTGCCGCCGTCGTTGCTGCGGTTGCCGTTGGCCCGGTGGGCCCTGCTGGCCATGCTCGTCTTTGCCACCCTGATCGGCGGCTTCCTGTTCGCCATCTCGATCACGATGCAGGTCGCGCACGGCTTCGCCCCACTGAAGGCCGGCCTCTGCATGGGCCCGTGCGCGCTGGTGTTCCTACTGGTCTCGCTACGGGTATCGCGCTGGGTCGCCCGCTACGGAGCGACCGTGCTGGTCATCGGGGCGCTGGTCTTCGCCAGCGGACTGCTCGGTCTGGCCGCCGTGGTGACGTTCTCCGGTGACGTGCTCAACCCGGTGGCGGTGGCCGCCACCCTGACCGTGGTCGGCTTCGGTTGGGCGCTGGTACTCACCCCGGCGATCGGGTACGTGCTGGCGAACCTGCCGGTCGACCGGGCCGGCCTGGCCGGCGGGGTGCTTTCCACGGCGATGCAGGTGGGGCTCGCCGTCGGGGCGTCGGTGGTCGGCTCGGTGCTGTTCGCAGTGGCCGGTGACCGCCCCACCCCGACCGACTGGCGGCACGCCATCCTCGCCGCGCTCGCCCTCGAAGTCACGCTGGCCCTCGCAACCGCCCTGGTCTACACCCGGCTACGCCGCCGCTGACCTGGCACCCGCGGCTGTGCCACCGGCCCGGACCGCCGCACGCGGTCCGGGCCGGCACTACGGCGCCGTGCCGCGTTGCCGGGCCGGCACTACGGCGCCGTGCCGCGTTGCCGGGGTGATGCCGCGTTGCCGGTGGGATGTCGTAGCGCCGTGGCACGATGCGGGGATGGCCTATGACGAAGGGCTGGCGGACCGGCTGCGGGAGCTGCTCGACGCCGAGCCGGCGGTGGTCGCCAAGAAGATGTTCGGCGGCCTGGTGGTGATGGTCGACGGCAACATGGCGGTCGGCGTGTCCGGCGACGACCTGCTGGTCCGCGCCGGTCCCGAGGAGACCGGGCGGCTGCTGGGCGAGCCCGGGGTCCGGCCGTTCGTGATGGGTGGGGGCCGGGCCCCGAAGGGATTCGTAGTGGTGGCGGCGGAGCAGTGCGTTGAGGACGCCGACCTGGCCCGCTGGGTCGGCTACGGCGTCGCCTTCGCCCGCTCGCTTGCGCCGAAGTGACCGCGCCGGCCACGGGGCGACGGCGGATCGGTCGGCGTCGTTAGGCTGCCGCCATGGTCAACCCCCCGGCGCCGACCCCGACCCGGCCCAGTCCACCCCGGCTCGTCGACCAGACCCGCATCCTGCTCTGGTTCCAGTTCCACCTGACGCTGGTGAGCCTGCTGGTCACCATGTTCCTGGCCGTGCTCGTGGAGAAGCACACGCACGGCTACGACGCCGATCCCGTCCTGGAACAACGCCTGACGCGGCTGGAGCTGCTGCTTCTCCTGCTGGCGGCCACCGCGCTGGTGCTGGCAGTGGCGGCGGCGACCGTGCGCCGGGGCTGGTGGATCGGCTGGCCGCTGGCGGTGCTGGCCGAGGTCGCCGTGCTGGTGGACGCCGCGCTGTCCTGGCGGGCCGGGGTGATCGTGGGACTGATCCTGGCGCTGCTCCTGCTACTGGCCGTCTGGACATCGGTCAACCTGTGCCGTCCGGAACTCCTGCGCCAGCTGTTGCGTCCCCGGCGGTCGTGAACCTGGAGCAAGTCGCTACTTGCAGGTTGCTCGGACAAGTGCAAGGCTGTACTTGCACATAGTCGAGAGGGGTAGCCATGCAGGATCGCATCGAGCAGGAAATCGTCATCAACGCGCCGCTGGACCGGGTGTGGGAGCTGGTCACCGAGCCGGGCTGGTGGGCGCCGGCGGACACCGCCCCGCCGGTGGACCGAACCCCCGGGCACGTCACCGTCCGGGAATCGCAGAAGTGGGGCCGGTTCCCGGTCGAGACGGTCAAGTTGGACCCGCAGCACTACGCGGCCTTCCGGTGGGCCAGCGCGTTCCCCGGTGACGACCTGGCCGAGGGGCGGACCACGCTGGTCGAGTTCTTCGTGGTCCCGCAGGGTGACGCGGTCAGGGTGACGGTGACCGAGTCCGGCTTCGCCACCCTGGACGCCAGCGAGGAGGTCCGCCAGTCGGGCATCAACGACAACGCCGGTGGCTGGCGCGAGGAGCTGGGCTCGCTGAAGCAGCGCGCGGAGCGGGTACCCGGGCAATGACCTCGGCGGAAGCGGTCGCGGACCGGGTGTTCGCCGCCCTGGCCGACCCGACCCGACGCCGGCTGCTGGGCCTGCTGGCCGGCGGCCGACCGGCCAGCGCCACCACCCTGGCCGCTGACATGCCGGTGTCCCGGCAGGCGGTGGTGCAGCACCTGGCCGTGTTGCAGGCCAGCGAGTTGGTGATCAGCCACCGGGCCGGTCGTGAGGTGCTGTTCGAGGTGAGCCCGCAGCCGCTGGTGACCGCCGCGTCCTGGATGACCGAGCTGGCCGCCACCTGGCAGCAGCGGCTCCGCCTGCTCAAGGAGCGCGCCGAAGGCTGAAGGTGGCCCGGCCCCGGCACCATCCGGGGCCGGGCACGTCCCCCGCGCGGGGATCGGCCGGCCGGCGCGCTCGGACCGGCGTTCGACCGGGCGACCCGGCCGGACAGTCGGGTGGGCCCAACCCGTTGCGACTGAACGGTTACCCACCGCAGGTACCTCCGGGGTCCAATCTGGACCGTCAGCAGGTACCCATGCCGATCCCACCCCGCTACAACTGGGTCTACGGTGACCACACCGAGGCGATGGGGGAACGGCGTTGACCGAGCAGATCGCGGAAAGCCTGCACGTCCAGGTGGTGAGCATCTACGCCACGGGGTACCGCTACTACGGACTCGGGGAGGGCGTGCTGCCGCAGCGACTGAAGCTGGGCCGGCCCGCAAACTATGACGTATACAAGGATCAACTGCCTCGCTGGATCCGCACCGAACCAGTGCCGCCCGCGGCGTTGACCTTCGCCGACCCGCCAGCCGGTGTTCAACTGTCCGAAGTGGATATCATGCTCTTCGCGATCCCTTCCGACCAGGTGGTTCTGTCGGTGCTACTGGGTTTCCGGAGCCCACCGCTGACCGACCGGGCATCGGCCCGGTCCACCTCGGAAGTGTTGGAGCGGTGCATCACCGAAGGCCTGCGCATCGAGGGCCGCACGCTCGCCGAGTACCTCACCGGCCTGGCTCCGGACGCGGGCCTGAAGCTGCCGGAGGAGCAGCCACCCGCGCCGGCCGACCGACGGTCGCGCGGCTCGTCCCGTCCCCGCCCACCGAAGCCGGCTCCGGCCTACCAGATCATCGAGCCGGAACGGCATCAACTTGTTCTCGTGCCCCGGCGCAGCGAGAACGAGGACGCACCCACCGTCGAGGTCATCAACGAGATCGTCTTCCGCGACGAGCCGCCCTACCGCGAGGAGTTCGGCCCGAAGAAGCATCCCGAACAGCTCAACCAGGAAGACGACGGAGTACCCGGCAGGCAGCTCACGCTGGGCGTGGTGACCCCGTACGCCAGCCTGATCTACGGGCACCAGGACTTCGTCGAGGCCAGCATCCTGCTCTCCACGGTGCACGCGGTCGGCACCGCGTCACGGTTCCGCCAGATCTGGCAGGAGGCGTACCGGCAGGTGCGGATCTTCCGCAAGGACAAGCAGCGGCAGGACACCGGCCAGCAGGACCGGGACGACCTGGAGGACCTGGCCGACAGCCTGGGCAACTTGGAGTTCGACCTGACCTTCAGCGTGGAGTTTCCGCTGTCGGCCAGATCGATCGAGAGCTTCCACTCGGCGCTGTATGCCGCGATGGACCTGCCCGCCCAGGCGCAGACGCTCAGCCAGATGTTCAACCAACTCGGCGGCAGCGTCCGGTCGGAGATCACCGCCATCGACATCCGGGAGAAGCGGCTGGACGAGGCGCGGGCCCGGTGGAACGCGGTGGCCGCCGGGATTCTCAGCGTCATCGGTGTCTCGGTCGGCTTCGTAGTCGCCTTCCTGGGCGTCAACGCCTCCCAGGTCGACGACGGAACGTCGATGTTCGACCCGCACTACGCCTGGCTGTACTTCCTGGCCGGACTATTCGCGCTCACGCCACTCGCCCTGATCATGTTCCCCTACCTGCGTGAATGGTCCGACCGCCGCAGCGACTACCGCGACGTCGGGTACGGTCTCGGCTCGATCGCCCTGGGCGTCGCGCTCGGAGTGCTCGCCGAGGCCGACGACCGGGGCTTCGACTCGCGCAAGGTGCCCGACGCGGTATGCAAATCGATCGCCCTCTTCCTCGCTTTGCTCGGCGTGATGCTGCTGGTCCTGCGCGCCGTCCGGGCACTGCGCGACCGGCACCTGACCCGCACCCGCCCGACGGCCGACCCGCCTCCAGCCGATCCGCCCCAGGCCGCACCCCCGCCAACCGCACCCCCGCCAACCGCCCCGCCACAGCCCGCCCCGCCACAGCCCGCCCCGCCACAGCCCGCCCCGCCACAGCCCGCCCGATTTGCCCGCGCGGATGACCGGGCACGGTAGCGTTCCCAGCGGTAAGTGGGCTGTTGTCGGGGTGTGATGGGGCAGCTGGAGACCGTTATGCGCCCACTTGCGTGGGCAACAACTGGGACGCGAAGGAGTGGCGGGCGTGGCAGCGGACTATGCGGCGTTGAGTGCGCCTGACCCGGCGCCGGTGCCCGAGATCCGGTGTGACCTGCCGGGCAGCTACCCGTACTCGGTGCTGACCCGGCGGCACCCGGTCATCATCGGGCAGGTCCGGGCCGGCCAGCCGTATGGTCCGCGGCAACTGTCCACTCTGGACGAACTGGCCGCCGAGATCACCGGCGAAGTCCGGCCCTTCCCACCCGGAGCCCCCGGGCAGGCGCACTGGGACATCCTCGGCGCGCCGTGGTTCGGGCGGCCCTGGCTGGAGCTGCCGTTCCTGTGGGCCGAGGGGTACTTCTACGCCAAGCTGCTGCACGCTGTGGGGTACGACAGCGACGGCCCGTGGCGCGGTATCGACCCGTTCGCGCCGATGAAGGCCGCCGAACTGGACTCCCCCGGCTACGCCGACGACCTGGCCGCGCTCGCGAAGGAGTCGGACCTGCGGGAGCTGCTGATCGGGGCGGTCTGGGGCAACCGGGCCGACCTCGGGTTCCTCATCGACGCCGCACCGGGCACCGCCGACGCCCCGGCCAGCCACCTGCTCGTGGACCAGAGCGCGGCGCTGGCGCAGGAGCTGACCAGCGGCCGGGTACGACGGCTCGGCGTACTGGCCGACAACGCCGGCCGCGAACTGCTGGCCGACCTGGTGCTGATCGACCACCTGCTCACCGCCGGGACCGTGGAGTCGGTGGTGCTGCACCTCAAGCCGCACCCGTACTTCATCTCCGACGCCACCCTCACTGACCTGCTGGCCACCCTGAGCGCCCTGGCCAACGGTCCCGAAGCCGCCCGGGAACTCGCCGCCCGCCTGGACACCGCGCTGCGTGCCGGCCGTCTCACCCCCGCCACGCACTGGTTCTCCGGCCTGCCCTACCGCTACCAGCGGATGCCCGCCGACCTGCGCGCCGAGCTCGCCGGCTGCGACCTGGTGCTGTCCAAGGGCGACCTCAACTACCGCCGCCTGGTCAGCGACCGGCACTGGCCGCCGACGACGGAGTTCGCCGCCCTCGTCGACTACTTCCCCACCCGGCTGGCGGCGCTGCGCGCGGTCAAGTCGGACGTGGCCGTCGGCCTCGACCCGGCCGACGTGCGGCAACTGGACGCCGCCGACCCCGGTTGGCGCACGGCCGGCCGCTACGCGGTGGTCCAGACCCGGTTGGTCAGCTGATCCGTAGCCGGTGCGCGGGAACGACGGCGTCGTGGTCTAGCCGCTCCACCCCGGCATACCGGGTGACCTCGGCGGCGCAGCCGTGCCGGGTGTCGGCCAGCCAGGACCGCTTGCCGTCGAGTACCACGAGGATGTCGGTGAACGGGTACTCGTGGGCGCTGCCGTCGGCGGCCACTGCCCGGATCGAGGTACCCGGGAACTCCAGGTGACCGTACCGGCCGGCACGGGTCAGCCGGCCCAGCAGCGACGGCCGGTCGGGCTGCTGCGCGGACACGGTGACCGGGCAGGTCAACTCCGGCAGGTCGGGCACGTGGACACCGGCCGGGACGACAAGTAGGACTTCGGCCGTCCGCAGCACGGAACTGACCTGCGCGGGGTCGAGTTGGGACAGCCGGGCGATCTCCTCGTCCGGGAACTCGTCGCTGGCCCCGACCAGTTCCCGTGCCCCGGACAGCAGCAGCCCGCCGAGCGTGCGGACCCGGTCGGCCGCTTCCTCGCTGCCCAGCAGCTTGGCGATGGTGCCCCGGCTGGCGCCGGGTTCGGTGGCGATCGCCGTCAGGTCGGCCGCCTCGATGCCCGAGTCCACGAGTCGGCGTAGTTCCCGTAGCAGGATGGCGGTCGCGGGTGCGGGGTCGGGGCCGGCGCTGGAGGTGCGCCACCGGGAGTCGGTGAGCAGGATGCCGGTGGCCAGCCGCTGCCGGTCGAGTACCACCGACCACGAGTCGGAGCGCAGTGTCTCGCCGGCGTCGGCCAGCGCCGCGGTGACCCGGCGGTCCAGTATCCGCAGCGCGGCGAGGGCCGGCAGGCCAGGCTCGGTGACCAGGGCGAGCGCGGGGTGGCTCACTGCGTCGGCGTACCAGCGCAGAGCCGGGCTGAGGGTGGCCGGGACCGGCGGGTACTCGACCCGCGGGCCGGGCGGCAACGGCAGGCGCAGCTGCGGGAGTACGGTGGCGGCCGGCCCGCTCAGGGCGAGTACCGCGTTGCCGGCGGCGAAGTGCTGGCGGGCGTGCTCGCGCAACTGGCTGGCGGACAGCTTCGGGTACCGGCCGAACGTCCAGCGCAGCAAGCCGGCGCCGGTGGCCCCGAAGATCCGGGAGAGGAGCGCTCGGGGCGCGTCGAGCAGCGGGTCGGTGAAGTCGAAGTCGAGGTAGTGCTCGGCGGGGTCGACGCTGCCGATCACCTCGGCCAGCCCGGCGGTCGTCGGCTCGGCGAGCCCCGCACAGACCTGGGCGAGCAGTTGCGGGAGTTCTTCGGGCGGGGCGACGAACTCGACCTGGACGGTGGTCGCGTCGACGCTGACCTCCACCTCGCCGAGCAGTCCGAGCGGCTCCAGCGCCAGGTCGATCAGGAGAGCGCTGATGCCGGCCGTGTCGAGGGTCTCGGCCCGGCTGCCGCCCGCGAAGCTCAGCACAGCGGCGCTGACCGCACCCTCGTCGGTCAGCAGTACCCGTACCCCGTCGATCTCCACGGTGCGCACCCGACCGAGAGTAGACCGGTCGGCCGGGAGTGGGTCGGCGCCTCACCAGGAGACGCCGTCGCTAGTGGACGGTCGCCGGGCTGCCCTCGTCGGCCAGCGCTGCGGTGAGCCGGGTGAGCAGCCCGGCGAGCACCTCGCGTTCGGCCGACGGCAGGCCCAGACCGGCCAGGCTGTCGTCGCACTCGGCGCGCAGCTGTGCGTGCAGGCGGACGCCCCGGGGAGTGAGGAAGGCCAGGATGCGACGGCGGTCGAGATCATCCACCCGGCGGTAGACCAGGTTGTCGTCGACGAGTTGGTCTACCAGCTTGGTCAGCGAGGCGGGCGGCAGGAACACCTGGGCGGCGACCTCGGTCATCGGGTGTCCGCCGCCGTCGGCGAGCAGGCAGAGCACCCGCCAGCCGTCCGTTGAGCAGCCACGCCGGTCGAGCACCGAACGCAACCGCCTGGCCAGCAACCGATCGGCGCGGGTCAGCAGGGCGGTCAGGTCGGGGTCGGGGTTGTTGTCGTCGGGGTGACGCCGGGGCGAAGTGGCCATCTCCTCCTCCATCCGTGCGCCCGTCCCATGCTACAGATCGGCCGCAGCCGGCGCGACGGTGTGGAGATCATGCACCGGAACCGGAAGCATGGCGCTATGCCGCTGACCCAGCCACGGGGGCCGGACCGGCCGATCACGGAGCTGGTGGTGCCCTCGCCATCGGACCCCTTGGCGCGCCCCGCGAAGCTGGTCGACCCGGGTGGCGACGGCGTCGGAGTGGCGCTGGTGATCCCGTTGAGCGGCACGGCCGGCATGTTCGGCCCGACCTGCGAGCTGTGCGCGCAGTTGGCGGCCGAGGAGATCAACGCCGCCGGCGGGGTGCTCGGCCGGGAACTGCGCCTGATCCCGGTGGACGGGGGCGCGCCGCCCGGTCGGGTGGCGGCCGAGGTCGCGGCGCTCGTCGCGGTGGGGGCGGTGCAGGGGGTCACCGGTTGGCACATCTCCTCGGTACGGCAGGCGGTCGCGCCGCGCATCGCGCACCGGGTGCCCTACGTCTACACCGCGCTGTACGAGGGCGGCGAGCAGCGCGACGGGATCTTCCTCACCAGCGAAACCCCGGTGGACCAGCTGTACCCGGCGATGCGGCTGCTGACCCGGGAGCGCCGGGTGCGCCGCTGGTACGTGGTGGGCAACGACTACGTGTGGCCCCGGCGCACGGCGCGGGCTGCCCGCCGGTACGCGATCGCCTGTGGCGCACGGGTCTGCGGCGAGTCCTACCTGCCGCTGGGCACCCACGACTTCGCGGGCGTGCTGCGGGACATCGAGCGCAGCGCCGCCGACGGCGTGCTGATGCTGCTGGTGGGCAACGACGCGGTGCGCTTCAACCGGGCGTTCGCGCGCGCCGGGCTGGATCAGCGCTGCCTGCGGCTGTCCACGTTGATGGACGAGAACATGCTGCTGGCCAGTGGCGCGGCGGCGACCGCAGAGCTGTTCAGCACGGCCGGTTTCTTCGCCAGCCTGGTGACCCCGGAGAACCTGGACTTCCACGCCAAGTACGCAGCCCGGTTCGGGGTGGACGCGCCACCGCTGGGCAGCCTCGGCGAGTCCTGTTACGAGGGCGTCCTGCTGCTCGCCGCGCTCATCGAACGGGCCCGCACGCTGGATGTGCGGGCGATCGGGGCGAACGCCGAGTCGGTGTCGTACTCCGGTCCGCGCGGGCTGCTGCGGATGCGCCGCCGGCACCTGCGCCAGCGCATCTACCTGGCGCAGGCCCGCGGGCTGGACTTCGACGTACTGTCCGAACTGGAGCCCGGTCGGCGCTGACGACCGGCCGGGGGGCAACAGCCTTGACAGGCCGCGCCGGACGCCGGCAAGATACTTCCTACGTGAAGGATCTCCCCTCGGCGGGCCGCGACGCGACCGCGGCACGAGCGGAGCACCGGGCCGGCGCAATTGGCTGCGCACAATTATTGCAGCCTATGCACCGGCTATTTTTGTGCCCTCGCCAATAGCGAACTGCGACGCTGTGGAAACAGCCAATTAGTTATTGCGAAACGTGGTCGCAATCGTTCTCGAAGACGCTAACCATGCTCCTCAATCGAGCGGCAAGCGCTGGTACAACCGGCTACCCGCCCGATCGGACGACTGCATACGCATCCGGCGCGCGGCTTGACGGCGCGCCGACCGGCAAATGTGCGCACGTTGCAGATACGACTCCGCAGTGTCGCGGGGACGCCCCGGCGCCGCTCCAATCGCGCGCCGATCCGTCGCAATTCCACGACCCATGCTCCGTGCGGAGCAAGGAGGCTTCATGTTCAGGGTTCGCGGACGCCGTCTCGCGGCGTGTGCCGCACTACTGCTCGCCACCACGGTGGCGCTGACCGCCTGCGGCGCAAAGACCGACTCCAGTTCACCGACGACCGAGGGTGCGGTGGTCGACACCAGCGGCCCCACCATCAAGGTCGGCCTGCTCAACTCGCTGTCGGGCACCATGGCGATCAGCGAGGTCACCGTGCACGACTCGCTGATGCTGGCGATCGACGAGATCAACGCCGGCGGCGGGGTGCTCGGCAAGAAGATCGAGCCGGTCAGCGAGGACGGCGCGTCGGACTGGCCCACCTTCGCCGAGAAGGCGGAGAAGCTGATCAGCCAGAACAAGGTCGGCGCGGTCTTCGGCTGCTGGACGTCGGCCAGCCGCAAGGCGGTCAAGCCGGTCTTCGAGAAGGACAAGGCGCTGCTGTTCTACCCGGTGCAGTACGAGGGCCTGGAGCAGTCGCCGTACATCTTCTACACCGGCGCCACCACCAACCAGCAGATCGTGCCGGGCCTGGACTACCTCAAGGCGCAGGGCAAGACGTCGCTGTACCTGGTCGGCTCGGACTACGTCTTCCCCCGCACCGCCAACAAAATCATCAAGGCGTACGCCGAGGCGAACGGCATGAAGGTGCTCGGTGAGGACTACGCCCCGCTGGGCAGCACCGAGTTCGCCACCATCACCAACAAGGTGAAGGCCTCCGGCGCCAGCGCGGTGTTCAACACCCTCAACGGCGACTCCAACGTGGCCTTCTTCAAGGAGTACAAGTCGGCCGGCCTGACCGCGGCGACCATGCCGGTGCTCTCGGTCTCCATCGCCGAGGAGGAGGTCAAGTCGATCGGCACCCAGTACCTCGCCGGTCAGCTCACCGCCTGGAACTACTACCAGACCACGGCCGGCGCGGCGAACGAGAAGTTCGTCAAGGCGTACAAGGCGAAGTACGGGGCGGACAAGCCGACCTCCGACCCGATGGAGGCCGCGTACGTCTCGGTCTACCTGTGGAAGGCGATGGTGGAGAAGGCCGGTTCGTTCGAGGTCGCCAAGGTGAAGGCGGCGGCCGACGCCGGCGGCATCACCTTCGACGCCCCCGAGGGCAAGGTCACCGTGGACGGTCCGACGCAGCACGTCTTCAAGACCGCCCGGATCGGCAAGATCGGCGACGACGGACTCATCACCGAGGTGTGGTCCTCCGGTTCCCCGGTCAAGCCCGACCCGTACCTGAAGGACTACCCGTGGGCCAAGGGCCTGTCCTGACCCACCCGGCCGACGCACCGCTTCGGCTGAGACTCCACCAGCGCCACCGGGCGCTGACCAAACGCCCCTGACAGCACCCGGTGGGTGGGAGCCAACCTCTCCGCTCCCGCCCACCGGGCCCCACCCCCCGGGGGTGGACGGACCGACCGAAAGGTGAGCGTCGTGACCCTGGTCGCGAGCCAACTCTTCACCGGCATCAGCATCGGTGCCGTCCTGCTGCTGATCGCGCTGGGCCTGTCCCTGACCTTCGGCCAGATGAATGTCATCAACATGGCGCACGGCGAGTTCATCATGGCCGGCGCCTACACCGTCTACGTGCTGCAGAAGAGCATCAGCGACGCCGGGCTGTCGCTGGTCGTCGCGCTTCCGGTGGCCTTCGTGGTGGCCGGCGCGATGGGGGTACTGCTGGAGTTCCTGCTGATCCGCCGGCTCTACGCCCGACCGCTGGACACCCTGCTGGTCACCTGGGGCGTCTCGATCCTGCTGCAGCAGGCCGCCCGCGACATCTTCGGCGCGCCCAACGTGCAGACCAAGGCGCCCGACCTGCTGACCGGCAACATCAAGGTGCACGACGGTCCGGGCGGCGACGACCTGGTACTGGCGAACAGCCGGCTGTTCATCCTGGCGCTCGCCGTCGGCGCGGTCATCGGCGTCGGCGCGGTGCTCAAGTTCACCCCGCTCGGGCGGCGGATCCGTGCGGTGGTGCAGAACCGGGACCTGGCCGCCGTCTCCGGCATCGGGGTCGGCGCCGTGGACCGGACCACCTTCTTCATCGGCTCGGGCCTGGCCGGGCTGGCCGGTGTCGCGCTGACCCTGGTCGGCCCGATCGGCCCGACGATGGGCACCAACATCATCATCGACGCCTTCCTGGTCGTCGTGGTCGGTGGCATCGGGCAGCTCAAGGGCACCGTGATCATGGCGTTCCTGCTCGGCGCGCTGCAGTCGACGACCGAATACGCCACCACCGTCAGTACCGCCAAAGTGTTGGTGTTCCTGGCGATCGTGGCCTTCCTCCAGTGGCGGCCGCAGGGGCTGTTCACGCTGCGTACCCGGAGTCTGGCATGAGCACACCGACGGCTGCTCCCGCGCGTTTACTGAGCCTTTCCACCGCCCGGGTCGCGGGTGGGGTGATCCTGGGCGCCCTCGTGCTGTTCGTGGTCGCGCCGGGCGTGCTCTCCGACTTCCGGTTGGGCCTGCTCGCCAAGTACCTGTGCCTGGCGATCGTGGCCGTCGGGATCGGGCTGGCCTGGGGCCGGGGCGGCATGCTCACCCTCGGCCAGGGCGTTTTCTTCGGCCTCGGCGGCTACGCGATGGCCATGCACCTGAAGCTGGCCGACGCCGGGCCCGGCAACCTGCCCGACTTCATGAGCCTCTACGGCCAGGTGGACGCGCTGCCGATCTGGTGGCGGCCGTTCCGCAGCGCCCCGTTCGCGCTCGCCGCGACTGTGCTGCTGCCGATGCTGGTGGCCCTGCTGCTCGGCACCCTGGTCTTCCGCCGTCGGGTGCGCGGCGCGTACTTCGCGATCCTCTCCCAGGCGCTCACCGCGGCCATGGCGATCCTGCTCATCGGCCAGCAGGGCACCACCGGTGGCACAAACGGGATGACCGACATCCAGAGCTTCTTCGGCTACCGGCTCTCCGACCCGGTCAACAAGAAGATGGTGTACTTCATCATCTGCGCGGTCCTGCTGGTGCTGTTGCTGGTGGTCCGGCAGATCATGCTCAGCCGCTACGGCGAGCTGCTGGTGGCGGTCCGCGACGGCGAGCAGCGGGTGCGCTTCCTCGGCTACGACCCGGCCAACGTCAAACTGGTCGCCTACGTCTTCGCGGCCGGCGCGGCCGGGCTGGCCGGAGCGCTCTTCGTGCCCGCCGTCGGCATCATCTCGCCGGCCCTGATCGGCATCGTGCCCTCCATCGAACTCGTCATCGGGGTCGCCGTCGGCGGCCGGGCCACCCTGCTCGGCCCGGCGCTCGGCGCGGTCGCCGTGGCCTGGGCCCGTACCGCCCTGTCAGAGCGCTTCCCCGGCGCCTGGACATACTTCGAGGGCCTGCTGTTCGTGCTGGTGGTCGCGTTCCTGCCGGGCGGCCTCGCGCAACTGGTCACGTTGCGCCGCCGCCGCGCAGCCGTCAACCGGCCGGGCGGCCCGCCGCCCGGCGCGCCACCGCCACGCGACCCGGCCAGACCGGGCAGCGGCGTCGACCCCGCCGACGGCGACGCCGTGGTCAGCGGCGTCGACCTGGCCGGCGTCAAACCGATCGGAGACCCGGCATGAGCGAGGGGCTGCAGGGACTGAGTATCCGCGGTCTGCGGGTCGTGTTCGACGGGTTCGTCGCGGTCGGCGGGGTGGACCTGGAGGTCGCGCCCGGCGATATCCGGTTCCTCATCGGGCCGAACGGGGCGGGCAAGACCACCCTGGTCGACGCCGTCACCGGGCTGGTCAAGGCGACCGGCTCGGTCAAGCTGGGAGAGCGGGAGCTGCTCGGCCGGCCGGTACACCGGATCAACCGGCTGGGCGTCGGGCGGACCTTCCAGACGGCGGCGGTCTTCGAGGAGTTGACCGTGCTGCAGAACCTGGACATCGCGGCCGGCGCCGGGCGCGGCCCGCTCACCATGCTGCGCCAGCGCCGGAGCATCCCGCCGGAAGTCGGCGGCGCGCTGGAAATCATCGGCCTGACCGCCGCCCGCAACCGGCCGGCGGGCACCCTGGCACACGGCCAGAAGCAGTGGCTGGAGATCGGCATGCTACTGGTCCAGGACACCAAACTGCTGCTGCTGGACGAGCCGGTGGCCGGGATGAGCCAGGACGAGCGGGACGCCACCGGCGAACTGCTCGGCCTGGTCGCCAAGGACCACACGGTGGTGGTCATCGAACACGACATGGACTTCATGCGCCGGTACGCCCGCAGCGTCACCGTGCTGCATGCCGGCAAGGTGCTCTCCGAGGGCACGGTGGCCCAGGTGCAGGCCGATCCGAAGGTGCAGGAGGTCTACCTCGGGCACGCGCCGGCGCACGCCGACGAGTCCACTGTGGACGCCGTGGCCGGGCTCGTCGGCGGGGAGGCGTGATGCTGGAGTTCGAAGGGGTCCACGTCGGGTACGGGCGGGCCACCGTGCTGCACGGGGTGTCGCTGACGGTACCGACCGACGCGTTGGTCGCCGTGCTGGGGCACAACGGGGCCGGCAAGTCGACCCTGCTGCGCGCCGCCATCGGGCTGCTCAAGCCCAAGGTCGGCCGGATCAGGTTGGACGGTAGGGACATCACCGGGCTGGCGCCGCACCAGCGGGTCCGGCTCGGCATGGCGTACGTGCCGCAGGGCCAGCAGTGCTTCCCGCACCTGACCACCGCCGAGAACCTGCAACTGGTGGCGGACAGCCGGGGTAAGGACGGACGCTCGGCGATGGACGAGGCACTGGCGCTGTTCCCGGCGCTACGGGACCTGTCCGGCCGGCGGGCCGGGCTGCTCTCCGGCGGCCAGCGTCAGCAGCTCGCCATCGCCCGCGCGCTGATCACCCGCCCGAAGCTGCTGCTGCTGGACGAGCCGACCGAAGGCATCCAGCCCAGCGTGGTGGCCGAGATCGAGCGCACCATCCTCTCCCTGGCCGCCGTCGGCGGGCTGTCGGTACTCCTGGTGGAGCAGCACATCGGCTTCGCCCTCGCCGCCGCCCAGCAGTACTCCGTACTGGAGGCGGGCCGGGTCACCTCGTCCGGGGCCGGCGGCGAACAGGCCACCGCGACCGTGCGCCAGGCGCTGACGGTATGAAGCGGGGGCCGGCGTGTTCCTGACCCAGCACGAACAGGAGCGGCTGCTCATCCACGTGGCCGCCGACGTGGCCCGGCGACGCCAGGAGCGCGGGCTGCGGCTGAACTACCCGGAGTCGGTCGCCATCATCACCGCGTTCCTGCTGGAGGGCGCGCGGGACGGGCGGACCGTGGTGGACCTGATGGACGCCGGGGCGCGTGTGCTCACCCGGCAGGACGTGCTGGACGGCGTCCCCGAGATGCTGAAGGAGGTGCAGGTGGAGGCGACGTTCCCGGACGGTACGAAACTGGTGACGGTGCACCACCCGGTCCGCTGATCCCCGGCGAGGTCCTCCTCGGCGAGGGCGACATCGAACTCAACCCCGGCCGGCCGGTGACCACGCTGCTGGTCACCAACACCGCCGACCGGCCGATCCAGGTCGGCTCGCACTACCACTTCGCGGAGGCCAACCCGGGCCTGGCCTTCGACCGGGCGGCCGCCTGGGGCCAGCGCCTCGCCGTCCCCGCCGGGACGGCCGTCCGCTTCGAGCCCGGCGTGTCCCGCGAAGTCGAGCTGGTCCCGTTGGGCGGCAACCGGATCGTCCCGGGGCTACGCGGCGAATGTGCCGGTCCATTGGACAGTGGTGCGCAATGACCACAGTGGACAGAGCGCGCTATGCGGCACTGTACGGGCCGACGACCGGGGACCGGATCCGGTTGGCCGACACGAACCTGCTCATCGAGGTGGAACAGGACCACTGCGCGGGTGGTGACGAGGCGATTTTCGGTGGTGGCAAGGTGATCCGGGAGTCGATGGGGCAGTCCCGGGCCACCCGGGCCGAGGGCGCGCTGGACCTGGTGATCACCGGTGCGGTGGTGCTCGACCACTGGGGCGTGGTGAAGGCCGACGTGGGGATCCGCAACGGCCGGATCGTGGCGCTCGGCAAGGCCGGCAACCCGGACACCATGCCCGGCGTCCACCCTGACCTGGTGATCGGCCCGGCCACCGAGGTGCTCGCGGGCAACGGGCGGATCCTCACCGCCGGGGCGATCGACACCCACGTCCACCTGATCTGCCCGCAACTCGTGGGCGAGGCGCTCGCCGGTGGGGTGACCACGCTGGTCGGCGGGGGCACCGGGCCGGCCGAGGGGAGCAAGGCCACCACGGTCACCCCGAACGCCTGGCACCTGGCCCGGATGCACGAGGCGATGGACACCTTCCCGGTCAACATCCTGCTGCTCGGCAAGGGCAACACAGTCTCCGAGGAGGCCATGTGGGAGCAGTTGCGGGCCGGTGCCGGTGGCTTCAAGCTGCATGAGGACTGGGGGACCACGCCGGCCGCGATCGACGCCTGCCTGCGGGTGGCCGACGCTTCCGGGGTGCAGGTGTCCATCCACACGGACACCCTGAACGAGGCCGGCTTCGTACAGGACACGCTGGCCGCGATCGGCGGTCGGGCGATCCACGCGTACCACACGGAAGGGGCCGGCGGCGGGCACGCACCGGACATCATCACCGTGGCCAGCCACCCCAACGTGCTGCCGTCCTCCACCAACCCGACCCGGCCGTACACCCGCAACACGCTGGCCGAGCACCTCGACATGCTGATGGTCTGCCACCACCTGTCCCCCGCAGTGCCCGAGGACCTGGCGTTCGCGGAGAGCCGGATCCGGCCGTCCACGATGGCCGCCGAGGACCTGCTGCACGACCTGGGCGCGATCTCCATCATCGGCTCGGACTCGCAGGCGATGGGGCGGATCGGTGAGGTGGTGCTGCGCACCTGGCAGACCGCGCACGTGATGAAGGCCCGGGTCGGCGCGCTGCCCGGCGACGGGGCCGCCGACAACCTGCGGGCCCGCCGGTACGTGGCGAAGTACACCATCTGCGCGGCGATGGCCAACGGGTTGGAGGAGCACATCGGCTCGGTGGAGCCGGGCAAGCTGGCCGACCTGGTGCTCTGGGAGCCGGCGTTCTTCGGGGTACGCCCGCATGTGGTCCTCAAGGGCGGCATGATCGCGCTGGCCCAGATGGGCGACGCGAACGCCTCCATCCCCACCCCGCAGCCGATCTTCCCGCGCCCGATGTTCGGGGCGCTCGGCGTGGTGCCGGCCGCGACCAGCCTCGCGTTCGTGGCCCCGGCGGCGCTGGAAGCCGGGCTGGAGCTGGACGTGCGCCGGCAACTGGTGCCGGTGGCCGACGTGCGCTCCCGGGGCAAGGCCGACCTGCCGGAGAACGGCGCCATGCCGAGGATCGAGGTGGACCCGGACACCTTCACCGTGCGCATCGACGGCGAGGTGGTCGACCCCGACCCGGTGGACGAACTGCCGATGGCCCAGCGGTACTTCCTCTTCTGATGGACACCGCCTGATGGACACCCTGCTGCTGTTGTTGGCGGACGGCCGGTTCCCGGCCGGTGGGCACGCGCACTCCGGTGGCCTGGAGGCGGCGGTCGCTGCCGGCCGGGTCACCGGGGTCGCGGACCTGGCCGGCTTCCTCCGCGGCCGGCTCGCCACCGCAGGCCAGGTCTCCGCCGCCTTCGCCGCAGCCACCCACCTCGCGACCAGCTACGCCGTGGTCGATACCCACCGTCCGGGTCGGCCGGGCAAGCTGGAAACGGGAACCGCCCTCGCCGGCGCGCCGGGGAGCGGCGGGGTGGCCGTGCTCGACGCCGAACTCGACGCCCGGACGATCTCGCCTGCCCTTGCGGCTCACCAGCCGGCGGCAGGGTCGGGCGCTGCTGCGTGCCGCCCGGGGCGTGTGGCCGGCACCGTGCCTCGGACTCGGCTCCGCCGCACCCGGACGGACCACACCAGCCGATCGCGCTCGGCCTCACCGCCGCCGCCGCCGGACTCGACGCCGGTCAGGCCGCCCTGATCGGCGCGTACGGGGTACTCACCGGCCCGGCGAGTGCGGCGGTACGACTGCTCGGGCTCGACCCGTACCACGTCCAGAAGGTGTTGGCCGCCCTCGCGGCCGACTGCGACGCGGTCGCCACCGAGGCGCTCGCCGCCGCCGGCAAACCCGCCGCCGAACTGCCCTGCGCCAGCGCCCCGCTGGCCGACATCTCCGCCGAACTCCACGCCACCTGGGAGGTGCGTCTCTTTGCTTCCTGACAACCCCGCCCCGCTCGCCCCCGACGCCGCCGCGCTCGCGGACACCGCCACGGCCCCGGTCATCGCGGCCCACCAACCGCACGACGAGTCGGTCCCGCACACCCATCCGGAGCCCGGCGTCGATCCGCACGCCGCGCTGGCCGGCGACCCGGCCGCACGGGCACTGCGGGTCGGCATCGGCGGGCCGGTCGGTTCCGGCAAGACGGCGCTGGTGGCGGCGCTGTGCCGGGCGCTCGGGGACACCCTGCGGCTGGCCGTGGTTACCAACGACATCTACACCACCGAGGACGCCGACTTCCTCAAGCGGGCCGGAGTCCTTGACCCGCAACGTATCCGCGCGGTGGAGACCGGCTGCTGCCCGCACACCGCCATCCGCGACGACATCTCCGCGAACCTGGACGCCGTGGAGGACCTGGAGAACAGCCTCGGCCCGCTGGATCTGATCCTGGTGGAGAGCGGCGGCGACAACCTCACCGCCACCTTCAGCAAGGGCCTGATCGACGTGCAGATCTTCGTGGTCGACGTGGCCGGCGGCGACAAGGTGCCGCGCAAGGGCGGCCCCGGCGTCACCGCCGCCGACCTGCTCGTCATCAACAAGACCGACCTGGCCCCGCTGGTCGGCGCGGACCTGTCGGTGATGGACCGGGACGCCCGCGCCCGCCGCGGCGACCTGCCCACGGTGTTCCTCTCCATCGCCCAGGACCGGCAGGCCACTCCGGTCGCCGAGTGGGTCGCGCACCAGGTCGCGCACGCCCGTCCGGTCCCGGCCGGGGTGTGATGCGGGCCTGCGCGGCGATCGTGGCCGAGCCGGACGGGCGCGGCGGCACCCGGCTGGTCACCCTGCGCGGTGAACCCCCGCTGCTGCTGCGCCAGACCCACCCGGAGCGGCCGGGGGTGGCGACCGTGCATCTGGTGGGCGGCGCGGCCGGCCCGCTGGGCGGTGACGACCTGCGACTCTCCATCGTGGTACGCCCCGGCGCGGCCCTGTGCCTGCGGACCAGCGCGGCCAGCATCGCGCTGCCGGCCCGTTCCGGAGCGGCGTCGCGCACCGTGGTCAGCGCCTCGGTCGGCGCCGGCGCCACCCTGTGGTACCTGCCCGAGCAGCTGATCGCCGGCGGCAGCTGCCGGCACGCCGCACTGTCCACAGTGGAGCTGGACGACGGCGCGAGCCTGCTGTGGCGGGAGGAGCTGATCTGCGGTCGGCACAACGAGTCACCCGGCGACGCGACGATCACCACCCAGGTCAACTACGCCGGCCGCCCGCTGCTGCGGCAGTCCCTCGCGATCGGCCCGGATGCCCCCGGTTGGGCGGACGCCGGAGTACTCGGCGGAGCCCGAGCCACCGGCTCACTGCTGTGCGTCCCAGCCGTACCCGATGGCGACGCCCGGCCGGCGGTACTCGGGGAAACGGCGGTCCGGGTACCACTGGCCGGCCCCGGCTGGCTCACCACCGCGACAGCTCCGGACGCCCACACCCTGAGGAAGTATCTGTCTGCCGGATCAGTGAACTAGTACGGCAGCGGGATTTGATCTCGAGGCTTGTAGATGATGCCGCGCTGGACGTTGGTTGCGGGTGGTGTGCTCAGTGCTGGATCAGGCCGCCCACCGGGACCGGATCTACGTGGCCGGTTGCAGGCGCGTGCTGCGCCAGTGCGAGGCCGACATCAACCAGAGATGACCGGCGCAGGCCGGCGACTTCGGGGATCGGAGTCCAGCTCGGCTCGGCGGTTTCGCCGTTGGGTTCGGGTCGCAACTCGCCGCTGGTGACGCGCACCTGGTAGAAGATGCCGACGTTTTGGTGCTCGGGTCCGTCGGCCATCCGCTGGGCCGCGGGGATCACCCTCGAGTCCACGCCGAGGAGGCGCTCGACTACGCAGCCGCAGCCGGTTTCCTCGGCGACTTCCCGGATGACGGCATCGAACGGGTCCTCCGCATGCTCCACCCGTCCGCCGGGCAGGGTCCAGTTGCCGGATGGCACATGATGGGCCAGCAGTATGCGCCCGTTCTCGATGCACACGGCGTATGCCGCCAGCCGGAAACTCATCTCGGTAGCGTAGGCAAACGCCACGACTCACGCATCCAGGATCCGGTGCGAAGCCGCATGTCGGAAGTGGATCCAGTGCTGGCGTGGAGACGGCCACCGCCAGCGCCAACCCCGGCAGTCAGCGGCTTCCGACCGACTGGCGGGATCAGGCGACGCCGTTGCGGGCGGCGAACTCGCGTAGGCCGGTCAGGCTGCTCGCGGCAGGGGACGACAGGAGTTGCGTGGTGAGTCGCTGCGCCCAGGGCCGGTAGCGCACCTCCTGCGGGGCGGCGCGCTCGGCGCGCAGCACGGCTTCGAAAGCGGCGCGTGGGCGGCCCCGACCCCACCAGGCCATCGCAGTGTCCTCCCAGTACCGGGCCTGGCGTTCCGGGCTGCCGAGCAGATCCAGGTTGACCTTCCGGGCGTAGTCGATGGCGTTGCCGTAGTCGCCAAGCGCACGGGCGACGCCGATGGCGTAGCTGGTGATGTTGTTGTCGCTGAAGCCCTGGGCACCGTGTTCGGCGATGCTTTCCCCGGCCTCACGGAGCAGTGTGTACGCCTGGTCACGCTGATCGGCCAGGGCGGCCGTGTAGGACGCGGTGCACAGCGCGGCAGCAAAGAACGCGGCATCCGCGGGCTCAGCCAGCGCAGTGGCGGCGGCGAACTGCCTGGTCGAGTCCAGGATCAGCGTCTGGGCCTGGTCACGATGAGCGGAGCGGCGCAACACGATGGCCGCCAGCCGCTTCGCACGGGCCAGCGCGCGCGGGTCGTCCGCGGTGACAGCTGCCTGGATGGCGCGATCGGCGGTCGCCCAGGCCGCACCGTTCTCGTGCAGCTTGGTGAGGACCTCGGTGGCCAGCGCGTACGCGTCAGAAATGATCGTTTCGAGGTCATCAGCGCCCGCCTGGCTCTGGGCGTCCCGGGTGGCCAGTGCGGTCTGGATCAGTGTCGGTAGGCGGCCGGCAAGTTCCCGGTACCGGCAGGCCCGGAAGTCCCGGCGGGCCACGCCGAGCATGGCAGTGAGTCGATCCGCGGTGACCGGGGCAGTCCCGGCGTTCCTGGTCCCGAAAAGCAGCTCGTCCAAGCCGCCCGTGATCTCCTGCTGACCCACGGCAGGCACCGGCAGCGCGGCGCTGGCCATCGCGCCGGCACTGGCCGCCAGGAAGTCGCGTCGCTGCATGGCACCGTCCCTCGCTTCTTCCGGCACCTTACCCGCTGGTGGTGTCACGTCCGGGCTGTCGTGGCCGGACAGGCCGAGCAGCGCTCGTGGAATGCCCAGCGCGTCGGCGAACGAGCGAAGTACCGCGACGTCGGTCAGCCGGGCGGCACCCGTCTCGAACCGGGAAATCGAGGCGGCCGAGTACCCCAAGAGCTGCCCGGCCTGCGCCTGGGTCAGCCCGATGGCCTGACGAGCCAGCCTGACAACGGTGCCGTAGTCACCCAGGGCAGCGGCCTGGCGAGCGTCCGGGAGCGCCGACCACTGGACAGTCATCGCACCACTGTGCTGCCGACTTACAGGCAACGCAAGCACCGTGCGACTCGCGTACATCGATGTTCCTTTGCCGACCGCACCACGGTGTGCTGCATAAACACGCCGGCCGGGTCCGGTCGGGTCGAGGAGGACACATGCCAGATCTGCGGGACAACCACTGCGGGCGGGCGCAGTGAGCAAGGCACTGGACGCTGCCGGGTTCGCCGAGTATGCGGAACAGCTGTGCCCGCCGGGCGGGTCGTGGCAGGCAACCACCGCCGCCTATCTGCAAGCCACTTCCCGCCGGCTGGCCGACTACTTCCAACACCACGCCGGGTACCCGATATGGCGCCAACCCTGACCACCGCGCCCGAGCCCGTGTCAGGCCACCAGGCCGCCACCTACTTCCCGCTCACCGGCATCGCCCGGCGTAAAGCCTGTGGCCACCTGCTCCTGCCCGGCCGTGACACCACAGGCCGGTACGCCTATCACTGCCGTGTCTGCCAGCACCGCCCCGCGATCGCCGCCGACGCCGCTCACCGCGCTGTCGTCACGGCCGTTGCCGGGCTGGCTCCGCACATCGCCCGGACACTGTCGCTGCACCAACTCACCGACCTACTCGCCGGACTCAAACTCGACGACCGCGGTGCCGTCGTCCGGCTCACCTGGCGGGCGAACGGCCGGCGGGCACCTCGGCTAGGGTCGGAAGGTGTCAACGATCTCCACGCCCCGTCTTGAACTCCGGCCAGTCACCGCCGACCTCGCCGCTGCGATCATCGCCGCGGACACGACGGCCCTGACCACCGGTGACGGTTGGCCGCACGAGGACACCCTCGACGGGCTCGGCGGTGTCGCGCACGGTGCGGACGCCTGGCTCGTCACGCTCGACGGTGTCGTGATCGGTGACTGCGGCACCCACGGCCCGGTCGATCCGGACGGCGACATCGAACTCGGCTACGGCCTGGCCGCACCGTACCGGGGACGCGGGTTCGGCAACGAGATCGCCGCCGGCCTGACCGGCCACCTGCGTGGCCTGCCGGGCGTGCGCCGGGTGGTCGCCAACGAGGTGCTCGCAGACAACATCCCGTCCCGGCGCGCGCTGGAGAACGCCGGCTTCCGCTGCGTCCGGGAGACCAACGACCTCTGCTGGTACGCCCTCGATGTCACCGCCCCCTGAGCGGCGTCACCGCCAGGGGACGGGGAGAGTCCGCACTTGATGCTGTTTCGGCGGCAAAATAACAGCATCAAGTGCGGTCACACCAAGGCGTTAGGTGGGGATGACGCGGTGGGTGTCGATCCAGGTGTCGATCCGGGCCCACCAGGCGTAGAGCCACTCGATGCGATCGGCCTCGTTGGTGGGGAGCTCGTCGGAGTCGGCCAGCCACCACATCATCGTGATGGTTTTGTCGGTGGGCAGCTCCCGCCAGACATCCCCGACGGTGCGCAGGTGGTCGACGCCGGTGTGGCCGATCAGCACCACTCGGGCCGCAGGGTTGGCGGTCAGCGCGGCGAGCACCCCACCGGGGCGCGGGGGCAGCACGTTGCGCATCCGCTCGGCCCGCCGGGCCATCTTGTGCAGGCCCAGCCGGCGTAGCCGGGCGATGCCGCGCTCCCAGCGTTCCGGAGTGAAGTTGCCGCCCTCCGGGAAGATCACCAGGGCGTCGTTGCCGTCCAGATCCCTTGCCAGGTCGGCGATCTGGCCCTCGGCCCGGTCGCCGCCCGGCACGATGAAGCGGTTGGGCAGCCGGTTGAGCAGCACGTCGATGGCCGGGTCCCATTGCAGGGTGGACTTCAGCACGATCCGGGGATCGCGGTCGTACCAGTTGATGAGCGCGTGCGCGATCAGGAACGAGTCGCCGGGACCGGCGTGCCGGCAGAGCACCAGCAGCGGCACGTCGACAGGGAGCGCGGCGGGCTGTGCGCCGTCCACCACGACGTCGACGTTGAGCGCCCAGCGGGCCTGCTGGTAGAGCAGCCGCAGCGCCGAGCCGCAGAGCTGGTAGTGCCAGCGTTGGAAGGTGGGGCGGCGGACGAACACACCGCAGCCGGCGAGCAGCCACAGTCCGCCCAGGACGATCAGCAGGGTCGCCTCGACGAACAGGTACACGGCTGCCATCCAGAGCACCCGCAGCGGGCGCAGCCGGCCCGGCAGCACCGGGCTGAGCACGGTCAGCACCAGCAGCCAACCTGGCGCGGAGACCACCAACGCCAGCGCCAGGGCGAGTACCAGCGGAGCCACCACCAGCCGACGTACCCACACCGGCGGCGGCCTCACACCAACTCCTTGAGGTAGCGGGCGGAGGCGTCGTGGGCCCGGGTGATCCGGCGCTGCGCGGCCCGCAGGTCCCGGTACGCCAGCGGCGAGTCGTCCCGCGCCGAACCGCCTCCGGTGGGCAGCACGTGCACGGTCACGCCGTCCGGGATCTGTGCCATCTCCCGGGCGAAGCGGTGCCGGCGGGAGATCTCGAAGGCCACCTTCGCCACGTCCAGCACGTTGCGCGGGGCCACCAGCGGCCGGTCCACCCGGCCGACCTGGAGGACGTAGACGGTTCGCGCGCCGAGTTCCACCGCCCGACCGACGGGGATGGAGTTGACGATCCCGCCGTCGATGAAGTGCTCGCCCCGGATCGATACCGGCGGCAGCAGCGCGGGTACCGCCGCCGAGGCGAGCACCGCCTCGATCAGCGGGCCGGCGGTGAACCAGTGCTCGGCGGCCCGTTCGATGCTCGCGGCGCAGCACTCGAAGCGCACCGGCAGGTCGGCGAAGTCGGTGACCTCCCCGAGTTCGCGGGCCAGCATGGCGCGCAGCGGCGCGACCGAGTGCAGGTGGGTACCGGCGCGGGCGATCCGGGCCAGTTGTCGGGGGGCGGAGTCGCCGAATACCGCGCGGGCCTGCGGCGAGGCCCACAGGTCGGTCATCCGCCCGATCACCGACAGGTCCGGCTGGGCGGCGACGAGCACTCCGTTGACCGCCCCGATCGACGTCCCGACGATCAGGTCGGGGCGGATGTCCTGTTCCAGGAGCGCGCGCACCATGCCGACCTCGACCGCGCCGAGCACTCCGCCGCCACCGAGTACGAACGCGACCGGCTCGCCCGCCATCGCCCCATCATGCCATTTCCCGCCGGCCGCGCACGGTCGAGCGAGCCCGTCCGAAGCCGCGCCCACCCGGACCCGGTGGCGGCGGCCCTGCGGCGGAGGGTATCGAGGGGTCGGCGGCGCATCGACGGACTGCGTATGCTGCGTTGGCCGGAAAGGAGCAGCTGATGGCGATTGAGGACGGCCAGCCGGAGACCTTCACCCCGACCTGGGGGCAGACCTGGCACGGCTCGATCAAGCCGATGCTGCCGATGAACATCGCTCTGTTCCTGCTGTGCTGGGCGATCGGGTACATGCTCGGCGGCTACCTGTGGTCGGTGCTGCTGCCGGTGCTGGTCGTCGGTGCGATGACGCTGCTGGCCCGGGTCGGCTCGGCGATGTTGAAGGTGCGCGTCTCCGGGTACGGCATCGAAATCCTGCGCGGCTCCACGTCGCGTGGGGTGGCCTGGGCCAACCTGGAGCGGGTCGCGTTGCTCACCAAGCACGGTGGCCCGGTGGCCGGCACCTACGGCATCGGGCTCGGCGCGACCAGGGCCGCGATGGGCAACTACGAGTCCGCCAACACCGGGCCGGGCCTGATCGGCCAGGGCGTCGTGCTGATCCGCTCCGGGCCCGCCGAACTGGCCGCGCCGCATGCCCGGCAGAAGGTGCTGCTGCTGCTGTTCTCGGTGGACCGGCGCTGGCCCCGGGGCCGGATCGGTGACTGGGTACGCGCCTACCGGCCGGACCTGATGGTCGAGCTGTCGGCGTCAGCCAGCCCGGCTCCCTGACTCCTCCCGCTGCGCCGCCCCATGCCGGTCGGCCCGGAACTGTGTCTCGTCGGCCAACTGGGCCGCGGCCTGGTCGAGCCCGGTGAGCAGTGACTCAGCGGCATAACGGGGTGCCGTGGTCGTCCACGGGTATCAGGTCCGGACCCCGTACCAGGGCGGTGAGCGCCTCGTCCACAGTCGAGCCGAGCAGGAACTCGCCGACCGGGTGCAGCAGGAACACCCGCCCGTCCGCGGCGATCGCGGCGTCGCTCGGGCCGTCGGAGTACCAGGCGAACGGGAACACCGCGACGCCGATGTCGGCGGCGAACTCTGCGTACAAGTCCACCACCACCCGACCGACGTCGGGCCAGACCTCGATCTCGAACCCGCCCCCCGCGTACCCGACCCGGCTGAGCTGGGTGAACTTCAGAGCGCCGAACTCGGCCAGCGCGGTGAAGGCCGCGTCGAAGATCGGCAGCCGCGCACCGGCCGCCGGCACGTCCCGGTGCAGCCGGTCAAGCCAGTGCCGTAGTCGGTCCGAGATGTCCCGACCGGGGCGCCAACCGGCGGCGCCCAGCACCTCCCGGACGTCGGCGGGCAGCCTCTGCACCGCCCGCTGCCGGGCAAGTTCCGCGGCCTGTTCCGGCGTGACCACCCGGCACCTCCGCACTCACCGACGACCGATCGATCCAAATTCGAAACTCACCACCCACCTGAGGAGGCGGTCGGGTCAGTCAACCAGCCCGGAGTAGATCAACTGCCGGAGCCGCGCGCGCAGCGGGCTAGGTGCTGGACGGCACGAGCCAGGTGAACAGCATCGGCGGGTCGGCGGTCTCGGATCAGCTGCGCAACAGCTCCGCGCCGAGGCACGCGATCCCACGCGCCGGACAGCCGACGTCCAGGTTTTTCCCAGCGTCGCCGGCTAACTTGGTTGGGATGCGGGAGTACGAGGCACAACGAGTGGTCGACCGGCTGCGTGACCGGGGGGTACCCGCCCATGTCGAACGGGCCGGGGTGTCCCAGTTCGGCATCCGGGTGATGCTGCCCGACGACCGCCAGGCCATCTGGGACACCGACGGCACCGCCGGGCTGGAGGCCCAGGTGATGCGCAACGGGGTACTGGTCGGCTTCGTGCCGAAGATCGAGGGTTCCGAGGACTTCACCGAGGACCAGGTGATCGACGCCATCGTGCGCACCGACTACGACCAGCCGGTCGCCCGGCAACGCAAGACCGCGCCGCCGCCGGCCGCCCCGCTGCCGATGGAGGGTGGCTTCTTCCGCCGCTTCCGGGACGGCTTCCGTCCCCGCTGACAGTGCGCCCGACCTGCGATTGTTGACCGCTGTTCGGGGGGATTGCCGGACCGTCGACGATCCGCTGGTCAGGTGGGTACGCGGGGAAATGTGGGCATTTGCCGCTCACAATCGTAATCATCCCGAAATCGCCAATAGACTCGACCACTGGCCTGGTCGGGGACTATCTTTCCGCCATGAGAGGCGTCATCGTCACGCTGGTGGCTCTGACCACCATTATCGCGTTCCGCGCGGGCGCGCGATGGCGTCGCAACACGGGCACCTGGGGCGACTGGAGACTGGCCAGGACCAAGGAGCAGGGGCTGCGCAAGCAGCGCTGGCTCACCTTGCGGCTGGCTATCAGCGGCATGTTCCTGCTGGTCGTGTACCTGATCGCCAGTGGCGCGGTCGGCTTCGCGATCACCACTCCGGACGACAAGAAGTCCCCGACGCCCAGTTGTTCGAGCACCGGCACGACCAGCTGTCCACCCAGCCCGGTGCCGGCCAAGAAGAAGTAGCCGGACCGGGGGCAGCCGGTCAGGACCCGGCGGGCGGGTCAGGACCGGTAGGCGGGGGCCCGGCTGGCGGCCGGATGGTGCGCCGATTGCAGCAGCGGCATCACCCGCGGCGCGACCATCACCGAGAGCAGGATCGCGCTGGTGGAGCGCACCACCAGGTCACCCCGGCCGATCGCGAGCAGCACCTCCTGCAGCTCCCCGTGCGAGCCGGCAGCCACCCGACAGAGCACATCGTGGGCGCCGGTGGTCGCGTACGCCTCGATCACCCCGGGCACGGCGGCCAGGTGTTCGGCGACCTCGTCCAGCCGGCCCTGGGCGATTTCCAGGGTCACGAACGCCTGCATGGTGTACCCGGCCGCGTCGAGATCGATCTCCGGCCCGTACCCGGTGATGATCCCGTCGTCCGCCATCCTGGACAGCCGCGACTGCACGGTGGCCCGCGCGACCCGGGCCAGCCGGGACAGCTCCAGGATCCCCGCCCGGGGGTGCGCCCGCGCCAGCCCGAGCAGCGCCACGTCGAGCGCGTCCAACCGACCGCCGTGCTCAGCAGGCACCGCACTCACCGTCCTTCAACTAGGCAGATTGTCAAGCTCAACCACACGAGCTTGTCATATCGACCGGCTCACCATCTACTGACCCGATGACGGACGCACCGGTACTCGACGACGCGCTGGCCCTCGACGACGCACTGGTCGGCGCGGTCGCGCACGATTCGTCCCACGACCCGTTCCCGGTGGTCGCGCTGGACCACGTCCGGTTCGCGGTCGGCAACGCCCGGCAGGCGGCCCACTGGTACTCCACCGCCTTCGGGATGACCTGCGTCGCCTACCGGGGCCCGGAACAGGGCGCCCGCGACTACGCCGAGTACGTGCTGACCTCGGGCAAGGCCCGCTTCGTCGTCACCGGCGAGCTGCGCGCCGGCACCGCGGTGGGGGCGAGCGTGGCCACGCACGGCGACGGCGTCACCGACCTGGCCATCGAGGTACCCGACGTGGACGCCAACTACGCCTACGCGCTCGCCCACGGCGCCCGGGGCCTGGTCGCCCCGCACGACGAGAGCGACGCCCACGGCACCGTCCGGTCGGCTGCCATCGCCAGTTACGGCGAGACCCGGCACACCCTGGTGGACAGGTCGGGCTACACCGGGCCGTTCCTGCCCGGCTTCGTGGCGCACGAGCCGCTGTTCGCGGGTAAACCGGCCAACCACCCGAAGCGCTACTTCCAGGCCGTCGACCACTGCGTCGGCAACGTGGAGCTGGGCCGGATGGACGAGTGGGTGGCGTTCTACAACACCGTCATGGGCTTCACGAACCTGGCCGAGTTCGTCGGCGACGACATCGCCACCGAGTACTCGGCGCTGATGAGCAAGGTGGTGGCCAGCGGCAACCACCGGGTGAAGTTCCCGCTCAACGAGCCCGCGCCGTCGCGGCGCAAGTCGCAGATCGACGAGTACCTGGAGTTCTACGGCGGCGCCGGGGTGCAGCACATCGCCATCGCCACCGGTGACATCGTGGCCAGCGTGCGGGCGATGCGGGAGATGGGGGTGCAGTTCCTGGACACCCCGGAGACCTACTACGACACCCTCGGCGAGTGGGTCGGGGACACCCGGGTGCCGCTGGACACCCTGCGCGAAGAGAAGATCCTCGCCGACCGGGACGAGGACGGGTACCTGTTGCAGATCTTCACGAAGCCGGTGCAGGACCGGCCTACCGTGTTCTTCGAGCTGATCGAACGGCACGGTTCGCTCGGCTTCGGCAAGGGCAACTTCAAGGCGCTGTTCGAGGCGATCGAGCGGGAACAGGCCCGTCGCGGCAACCTGTAGGAACACAGCCCCATCAGGGAGGTCGGCATGGCGTACTACCAGCGCGTCGGGGAGGTGCCCGGCAAGCGGCACACCGCCTTCCGCCGCCCCGACGGTGGCCTCTACGCCGAGGAGTTGATGGGCGAGGAGGGCTTCTCGTCGGACTCGTCGCTGCTCTACCACCGGGGCATCCCGTCAGCGATCGTGGCGTCGACGCCGTGGACCCTGCCCGACCGGACCACCACCGCCAACCACCCGCTCAAGCCGCGACACCTGCGCCTGCACGAGTTGTGGAGTGGACTGGAGCACAAGGCCGTCGACCCGGTCACCGGGCGGCGGCTGGTGCTCGGCAACGCCGACGTACGACTGTCCTACGTGGTCGCCGGGGCACAGTCGCCGTTCTACCGCAACGGTATCGGCGACGAGTGCGTGTTCGTGGAGGCCGGCGCGGCGACCGTGGAGACAGTGTTCGGCACGCTCACCGTGGGCAGCGGTGACTACCTGGTGATCCCGCGCGCCACCACGCACCGTTTCCTGCCCACCGGCGAGGAGCCGCTGCGCTGCTACGTGATCGAGGCGAACAGCCACATCGCGCCACCCAAGCGCTACCTGTCCCGGTACGGGCAGTTCCTGGAGCACTCCCCGTACTGCGAGCGCGACCTGCGTACCCCCGCCGAGCCGGTGCTGCTGGCCGGGGAGGACGTGGACGTGCACGTGAAGCACCGGGGCCCAGGCGGGGTCGTGGGCACCGTGCTGACCTACGCCACCCACCCGCTGGACGTGGTCGGCTGGGACGGCTGCCTGTACCCGTACGTCTTCAACGTGGCCGACTTCGAGCCGATCACCGGCCGGGTGCACCAGCCGCCGCCGGTGCACCAGGTCTTCGAGGGCGCCAACTTCGTGGTGTGCAACTTCGTCCCCCGCAAGGTCGACTACCACCCGCAGGCCATCCCGGTGCCGTACTACCACTCCAACGTCGACTCCGACGAGGTGATGTTCTACGTGGCCGGCGACTACGAGGCCCGCAAGGGCTCCGGTATCGCGCTGGGCTCGATCTCACTGCACCCCGGCGGGTACGCACACGGCCCGCAGCCGGGCGCGGCCGAGGGCAGCATCGGCGCCGAGCGCTTCGACGAGCTGGCCGTCATGGTGGACACCTTCCGCCCACTGGAGTTGGGCGAGGCCGGACTTGCCTGCGAGGACCCCGGCTATGCCTGGACCTGGGCCGGCCGGCGGCGCCCCTGACGGCCGCCAGGCGGCTCACCGGCGGTCGCGGCGTCCTGCGGGGTGAGCCGTTCCCCGACGCTGGTGGTGGCCGACACGAAGGCCATGCCGGGCTCCAGACGTCGGTGAGCACCGAGTTCACCGCGTCCGGGAGTACTGGACACAGAGCTGCCGGCCAGGATGATCCCGGCCGGCAGCGGTGTGCGGTAACGGCGTGCTTCAGCCCTTGACGGAGCCGGCCAGCAGGCCGCGGACGAAGAAGCGCTGGAGCGAGAAGAACACGATCAGCGGGATCACGATGGAGACGAACGCCCCCGCCGTGGTCAGCTCCCAGCGGCTGCCGAAGCCGCCGGCCAACTGGGCCAGCCGCTGCGTCACCGGGGACACCTTCTCGGTGCCGTCGGTGAAGGTGAGCGCGACCAGCAGGTCGTTCCACACCCAGAGGAACTGGAAGATGGCGAAGGAGGCCAGTGCCGGGGCGGCCAGCGGCAGCACGATGGATCGGAAGATCTTGAAGTGGCTGGCGCCGTCCATGATCGCGGCCTCCATCACCTCACCTGGCAGCTGGTTGATGAAGTTGTGCAGCAGGAAGGTCGCCAGCGGCAGCGCGAAGATGGTGTGCGCCACCCAGACCGGGATGTACGTGCCGCCCGCGTGGATGTCCGTGAAGATCTTCAGCAGTGGCACCAGCGCCATCTGGATCGGCACCACCTGCAACGCGAAGATCAGGAAGAAGATCGCGTCGGAGCCGCGGAACCGTACCCAGGCCAGCGCGTACGCCGCCATCGACGCCAGCACCAGCGGGAAGATCGTCGCCGGGATGCAGATGGCGAGCGAGTTGATCAGGTACGGGACGATCCCGCCGGAGACCCCGTAGCCGCCCTGGAACAGCACCGTGTGGTAGTTGTCGAAGGTGAAGGTGGGGTGCTTGAAGAACGTCCACCAGCCGCTCTTCGCCACGTCGGAAGCCGGTCGCACCGAGGTGACCAGCAGCCCGAAGGTGGGGATCGTCCACAGGATCGCGATGCAGAGCACCACGAAGGTGGCGATCGGCGTGGAGAACCGGCCCCGCAGGGCCTTGGAGACGGTCTCCCGACGGGGGTTGTCGGCCCGCCCCTGGAGTTCCTCAATGGCCTCGACAGTCATCGGTTGCCACGCTCCCTCCGCAGTTGGACGATGTTGTACCCGACGAGCGGCAGCACACCCAGGAACAGGATCACCGCCAGGGCGCTGCCCCGGCCGAGGTTGTACTGCTCGAACGACTGCGAGTACATCTCATTGGAGAGCACCTGGGTTCCGAAGTTTCCGCCGGTCATCGTCCGGACGATCTCGAACACCTTCAGCGTAGTGATCATGACCGTGGTCAGCACCACCACCAGCGTGCTCCGGATCATCGGCAGCTTGACCGAGGTCAGCAGGCGCAGTCCGCGCGCCCCGTCCACCTCGGCAGCCTCCACGATGTCGGCCGGGATCGCCTTGATGGCCGCGGACAGCACCACCATCGCGAAGCCGGTCTGCACCCACACCAGGATCACCATCAGCAGGAAGGTGTTCAGCGGTCTGGAGAGGATCCAGTTCGGCGGATTGTCCCAGCCCAGCGCAATGGAGACCTGGTTGAGCAGGCCGATCTGCGGCTGCGAGGACTCCTTGTACTGGTAGACGAACTTCCAGATGATGCTGGCGCCGACGAAGGAGACCGCCATCGGCATGAAGATCGCCGACTTGTACAGCGCCTCACCGCGGATCCGGTCCGCCAGCAGGGCCAGCAGCAGCCCGATGCCGGTCGCGACCACCGGGGCGATGATGATCCAGAGCAGCGTGTTGAACAGCACCTCGTTGAGGATGCGGGGCGTGGTGAAGATCCACTTGTAGTTCTTGAAGCCGATCCAGTTGAGTCCGCTCTCGCCGTGCAGGCTGAGCCAGATGGTCCGCCCGGCGGGGTAGAGCAGCCCGACCGCGAGCAGCGCGATCGCCGGCCCGAGGAACACCCCGATCGCCGTCGGCCGGCTGGCCTTGCCGGGCACCCGGCTGGCCAGCATGAAGATCACCAGCATGACGGCGAGGAATAACCCGACCGCGCCGACGACCCAGCCGAACTTGCTGATTGCGGTACTCAAGGTCGAATCGGCGAGCACAGCGTCAGCGCGCATCGCACTTCACCCCACCTCACTGTGAGCGCCGCGGCCCAGGGCACTCCCCGGGCCGCGGCGTCGATTCAATCGCTGTGTTCTACCACCGGGCGATCAGGAAGTCATCCGGTGGGGTCCCTACTACTCCGGCCAGGCCGCGTCGATCTCCTTGGCCACGTCGGCCGGGGACTTGTTCTCCGCGAAGAACGCGGTCATCGACTTCCACAGCTGACCGGAACCGACCGCGGCCGGCATCAGGTCGGACGCGTCGAAGCGGAAGGTCGCGTTCGGGTCGGTGAGGTACTTGGCGGACAGCGCGTCCACCGGGTTGGTGTAGAGGGTCGCGTCCACGCCGCTGTTGGCGGAGACCCAGCCCGGAGCCACCTTGACCCGGCTGGTGTGCCACTCCTTCGAGGACAGGTAGGTCTGCACCGCCTGCACCTCGGGCTTGTTCGAGAAGGCGGTGACGAACTCGCCGCCACCCTCGACCGGGGTCTGCACGCTGGCGCTCTGGCCCGGCAGGTAGAAGGCGAACGCGTCGCCGTCCGGGGCCACCTTCACGCCCTCGCCCCACTGGGCGCCGTAGAAGGAGGCCTGCTGGAGCAGGAAGCACTTGCCGGTCAGGATCGGCTTGCCGGCGTCCTGGAAGGTGGTGGTGGCGATGGTCTTCGAGTCGCCGAAGCCGCCGTTGACCCACGCCGGGTTGCGCATCCAGCCGGACAGGCTGTTCAGCGCGTCGATGATCTGCGGGTCACTGAACTTGATCTTGTGCGAGACCCACTGGTCATAGACGTCGCCGCCGTACTTGCCCAGGACGATCTCCTCGAGCCAGTCGGTGGCCGGCCAGCCGGTCGCGGTGCCCGAGCCGATGCCACCGCACCACGGCTTCTTGCCGCTCGCGGCGATCTGGTTGGACAGCGCGGTCAGCTCTTCCCAGGTGGTCGGCACCTTGTAGCCGGCCGCCGTGAACGACTTGGGCGAGTACCACACCAGCGACTTCATGTTGGCGCTCATCGGCGCGGCGTAGAACGTGCCGCTCACCGTGCCGTAGGCCTTCCACGCCTTGTTCCAGTACTTGTCGACGTTGTCGACAACGCCCTGCGGCGGCTTGGCCACCTTGCCGGTCTGCACCATCTTCTGCAGCAGGCCGGGCTGCGGGATGATCGCCAGGTTCGGCGCGTTGCCGCCCTGGACCCGCACCGGCAGCTGCGACTCGAAGTCGTTGGCGCCCACGTACTCGATGTCGATGCCGGTACACGTCTCGAACTGCGCCCACGACTTGTTGAGCGAGTCGGACTCGGGGCTGATGATCGAGCCGAACATCGAGACCTTCGTCCCGGAGTGCCCGGCATACGCCTGGTACTGGGCGCAGTCACCGGTCAGCGTCGGCACGGGGCCGGCGGCCTTGTTCGAGTCGTCACCACACGCGGCCAGGCCGAGGATGCCCAACGCCGCGGTCGCGACCAGCGCCACCCCCTTGCGGCGGGTATTTGTTCTCATGCCGAGCCTCCTATGTTGACGAGCCTTGCTTGCATTCTGCCGTCCTCCTTGACACAACAACTATCTGTCGAGCCACCCCGGGGGCTGTTCATGCCCCGCGGTGGGAAGGGTGCCGCGCTCTAGACTTTCGTTAGTTACCAACGGGTGTCAACCGTTACGACTGCGTTGCGGGTTGCGAAATGGTCTCTCCGTGGGAGCGCTCCATCACATCTTCGCCGCCGATCGCCACACCCGAAGCAGCAGCAGGCAGCTGCAGACCGCGAAGATGCCGGCAACCAATAGGGCGACACCGATCCCTTGACCCTCCACCATCCGGCGCGCGGCCTGCACTGATGCCCGCTGGGCGGCGTCCAGCGTCGCCAGCACTTCATTCGCAACCTTCGAATCCACCACCGCCCGTTTCAGAGTGTTCACCTGATCATCGGAGAGTCCGGCCGCTTTCCCCCGGTCGGCTGCCTGGTGGGTCTGCGACGCCTGCTCAACCGCGACCAGCAGGGCCACTCCGATGGAGCCGCCCAGCATGCTGGTCATCTTGAAGGTGCCCGAGGCCGTCCCGGCCAGCTCCGGCGGCGGTCCGGCGACCGCGGTGTCGGACAGCGGGGTGGAGAGCAGCCCGATCCCCGCCCCGACGATCAACAGCCCCAGGGCCAGCAGCGGGTACGAGTAGTGCCTGCCGACCAAACTGACCAGGATCGTCCCGATTCCCAGGATGAACACGCCGAGCACGGACGGGCGCCGGGCCCCGTACCGGGCGCCGTAGCGTGCGCCGATCGGGTTGAAGATCAGGATGGTCACGGTGGAGGGCAGCAGCAGCATCCCCGCGGTCACCGCGGAGTACCCCTTCACGTCCTGGAGGTAAAGCGTGAGCAGGAAGGACATGCCCGCGAAGACAAGGTTCATCACGGTATTGGCGATCAGCGCGCCGTCGAAGGACCGGGACCGGAACAGCGAGAGGTTCACCAGCGGGTTCTGCAGTCGTTGCTCGGCCAGCACGAAGGCGATCCCGAGCAGCACCGCGGCGAGCAGCGAGCCGAGCACCAGCGGGTCGCCGAAGCCCCGTTCCTGGCCGGCCGTCAGCCCGTAGAGCAGGGCGAAGGCGGCCAGCGCGCTGGTGGCGATGCCGACGTGGTCGATCCCCGGCTTGGCATTGGCGTCCTTCGACTCGGGCACAGCCCGGGCCACCAGCGCCAGCGCGACCAGGGCCAGCGGCGCGTTCATCCAGAACATCGTCCGCCAGCCGATCGTGGAGGTCAGCAGGCCGCCGATCGCCGGACCGGCGCCCTGGCCGACCCAGGCGACTGCCATCCAGGCGCCGAACGCGGCCGGCTGCTCGGCGCGCGGGAACATCGGCGGGATCAGCGCGAGGGTGGCCGGCAGGATCAGCGCGGCGCCCACCCCCATCACCGCCCGGCCGGCCGTCAGCCAGTTCACGCCGGGCGCGAAGCCGGCCACCAGGGCCGACGCGCCGAAGATCCACAGCCCGAAGCGCAGCATCCGGCGGCAGCCGTACAGGTCGCCGAACCGGCCGGCGGCCAGCACCAGCGCCCCGGTGACCAGGCTGAACGCGTTGTTCGACCACTGCAGGGCGGGCAGCGAGCCACCCAGGTCGCGGGCGATCGTCGGCACTGCCACCCCGAAGTCGGCGAACGCCAGCCAGACCAGCGCCGCCGCGCAGCACAACCCGACCAGGCCGAGTCGCCGCCGGTCCCCGTCGTGGGCGACCGGGTGCGACACCGCCGAGGTGGTCACCCGGGTACGCCGTAACTACCGAGGAACACCGCCTCCGCGACGGCCATGTTGGCGATCTCGGTGGGGTCAACGCTCTCGTTCGGCGCGTGGATCAGGCACTGCGGCTCCTCCACGCCCATCAGGATGATCTCCGCATCCGGGTAGGTCTCCTGGAACACGTTGCACAGCGGGATCGAGCCGCCCTGGCCGGCGGTGCCCAGCGGCTTTCCGTAGGCCGCCTGCATCGCGGCGTCCAGCGCCCGGTACGCCGGGCCGCCGGTGGCCGCCTGGAACGGCGAGCCGGACGACTCCCGCTCGACCTCCACCCGTACCCCCCAGGGGGCGGCCGAGGTGAGCTGGTCGATCAACGCGTCCTGCGCGGTCACCGGGTTCATCCCCGGCGGTACCCGCAGGTTGAGCCGGGCCCGTGCGGTGGGCTGGATGGCCGCGGCCGAGCCGACCACCGGCGGCGCGTCGATGCCCAGCACGGTGACCGCGGGCCGGGCCCAGACCACGTCGGCGACCGCGCCGTCACCGAGCAGCGACACCCCGTCGAGCACCCCGGCGTCGGTGCGGAACTGCTCCTCCGGGTAGGGCACCCCGTCCCAGGTCTGGGTGTTGTCCAGCCCGGCGATGGTGGTGTTGCCGTGGCTGTCGCGCAGGGTGGCGAGGATGTGGATGAGCGCGGCGAGCGCGTCCGGGGCGGGGCCGCCGTACATCCCGGAGTGCACCTCGCCGGCCAGGGCGTGCACCGTCACCACGACGTTGGCCAGGCCGCGCAGGCTGGTGGTGGCGGTGGGCACGCCGACCGCCGCGTTGCCGGTGTCGCAGACCAGCACGGTGTCGGCGCGCAGCAGGTCGGCATGCTTGGGGACGAAGTCCTCAAGGCCGCCGGTGCCCTGCTCCTCGGAGCCCTCGACCACCAGCTTGAGGTTGACCGGCACGTCGTCGCCGAGCGCCCGCAGCGCGGTCAGGTGCATCAGCAGGTTGCCCTTGCAGTCCGCGCTCCCCCGCCCGTACCAGCGGCCGTTGCGTTCGGTGAGCTGGAACGGTGGCGTCTTCCAGGCCTTGGAGTTCAACGGCGGCTGCACGTCGTAGTGGGCGTAGAGCAGCACGGTCTTCGCGCCCGGCGGGCCGGGCCGGTGGCCGACCACCGCCCGGGAACCGTCGCTGGTCAACTCGGCCCGCAGGTCGGTGAAGCCGACCTCGGCGAACGCCTCCTGCACCCACTGCGCGGCCCGCTCGCACTCGGCGACCGGGTACTGCCGCTCGTCGGCCACCGAGGGCATCGCCACCAGTTCGGCCAGGTCGTCCTTGGCGCGCGGCATCAGCGCGACGACCCGCTCGCGAAGCTCTTCCACACCCGGCATGGTCACTTCTTCGCAGTCTCTTCGAGGTTGAGGCTCTTCACGAACTTGGTGAACTCGGGCAGGTTTTCCGGGCAGTAGACCGCGATGGCCAGCGCCTCACCCTGCAGGATGTCGACGTCGGACAGGCTGGCCCTGGTCCCCGGTCCGCCGGCCCCGTTGACCAGTTGCGACTTGAGCTGGGCCTGCTTGAGCGCGCTGGTCGGGTGGTCGCACACCGGTCCGCCGTCCGTGCCGAGCACCCGCACGATCTGGTCCTGACTCGGCACCGGCAACCCGGCCTCGGAGAACGAGGTCTGCAACTGCTCGGCCTTGTGCCGGGCGTCGACGCTGTCCTGGGCCGAGTTGAACAGCGCCACCCCGATCACCATCAGGGTCACCGCGACCACGCCGAGGATGATGTACGTGATGATCCGCTTGCGCTTCGGGTTGAGATCCGTCGTCACGTGCATCACGCCACCGCCTGTGCCTCGGCGTCCGCCGTCTTCCAGTGCGGCTTGCGCAGCTTGTAGAACAGGTACGGGATGACCAGCCCGAGCAGGATCAGGCCGCCGCCGATCATCGCCACGTAGCCGACCGCGCTGCCCCCGCCGAACTGCGAAGACGGCACGAATCCGATGATCATCGCGGCCAGCGAGGCGATGAAGCCGACCGTGCAGACCACCGTGAGCGCCGGCGACCTGAAGCCGCGCGGCTGGTCGGGCTGGCTGCGGCGCAGCCGGACGGCCGCGACGAACATCAGCAGGTAGACGATCAGGTAGACCTGCGTGGTGATCACCGAGAAGATCCAGTACGCGCTGGAGACGTCCGGGATAAAGGCGTACATGAGCGCGATGACGGTGGTGACGGCGCCCTGGGCGACCAGGATGTTCTGCTGCACGCCGTGCCGGTTGAGGCGCTGCAGCCAGGGCGGCAGGTACCCCTCCTGGCGGGAGATCAGCAGCAGTCCCTTGGACGGGCCGGCCAGCCAGGTGAGCATGCCGCCGAGCGAGGCCATCACCAGCATCACGCCCAGGATCGGGGTCAGCCACTGCACCCCGAACTCGGCGAAGAAGGCGTCGAAGGCCTGCATCACCCCGGCCGTCAGGGACAGGTCCTGGGACGGGATGACCCAGGAGATCGCCAGCGCCGGCAGGATGAAGATGAGCAGCACCAGGCCGCAGGCGAGCAGCATCGCCTTGGGGAACTCCTTGGCGGGTTTGCGCAGCGAGCTGACGTGCACGGCGTTCATCTCCATGCCCGAGTAGGACAGGAAGTTGTTGACGATCAGCACCAGGCTGGCCAGGCCGGTCCAGGCGGGTAGCAGGTGACTGGAGTCCATCGGGGCGGCCGAGCTGTTGCCCTGGCCGAGGAAGACGGTGCCGAGGACGACCAGCAGCACGCCGGGGATCAGGGTGCCGATGATCAGGCCGGCGCTGGAGAGGCCGGCGACCGACTTGGTGCCCTGCGAGGAGACGTACACCCCGGCCCAGAAGCAGACCATGATGACGATCGCGGTCCACAGCCCGCTGTCGGCCAGCGACGGGTTGATGACGTAGGCCAGTGTGCTCGCCACGTACGCCAGCAGGCTGGGGTAGTAGAAGATGGTCATCGCGAACTGGCACCAGACGGCCAGGAAGCCCAGCGGCTTGGACAGGCCCTGAGCCACCCAGTTGTAGACGCCGCCGGTCCAGCCCGACGCCAGTTCGGCGGAGACCAGCGAGGTCGGCAGCAGGAACACGATTGCCGGGATCAGGTAGAGGAAGACGCAGGCCAGGCCGTAGACGGCCATGGTGGGCGCGGCCCGCAGGCTGGCCACCGAACTGGTCGTCATCAGTGCCAACGCCAGCCACGAGATCTTCGGAGGGGCGGTGGCGACCGCGGCCGTCTGCGCTTTCGACGTGGCTCGGGCTGCGCGTCCCAGTGGTACGTCTGCCGCACTCATCGTGCCTCCTGCGCCTCTCAGCACCCCGACGCCGGTTCGGCCCTGCGGCGGCACCGGGCACCCGGGTTGTGGTGGGCCGACCCCCGTATGCACCGGCCCACCACCGGGATACCACTTGAGAATAATGCGCATTGAGTCCGTATTTATCAGCATTCGGAAATCTGCCGATCTTCACCGACGGGCAGCCGGGCCTGCGATGCCGACCCGCCGGGGCGGGGTGGTGGCGGGTTGCCACGATGCGGTACACACGTGGGGACACTCTTGCGCGTCGTTGATAACGCGCGCCGTTTGACAACCAGGGAGCCGCCATGGCCGCACCGCTCAGTGAATCCGGCGCCGTGGCGCTCGTCGGCTCGATGGGCACCGACGTCTGGGCGGCCACCAAGAGCGGCTTCGCCTACCTGCTCGGCGACGGCGCGGCTACGGCCATCGCCGGCTGGGAGGAGCGCCTGGAGGAGTCTGCGACGCAGGTGGCCGGCGGTGCCAGTGCTGCGGAAGTCGGGCGTTGGCAGGCCGAGTTGGATCGGTTGCTGACCGCCGAGCCCGGGGTTGAGTCGAAACTCGCGGCACTGGTCGAGGAGTTGTCCGGCCGGTTGGCCAGCGGCGGCGGCGCGTTGTAGCGAACCCGGCCGGTTGTCAGCGGCGGCGGTAGTCGGCCGGCCGGCGGCTCGGATCCGCCGCCAGCCAGGCCAGATATTCGTTGTACGCGCTGAGGTCGCCCTCGTCCGGCGGCTCCGGCCGGGCCGGCCGCTGGGGCGCCGGCACCCGGGTCAGCAACGGGTCCACCGGCTGCGCCGGAGCCGGGACAGTCGGCCGCCCGGCCCGCAGCTCCAGCCGGATCTCGCGTACCCACACGCCGATCGCGAACGCCGCGAAGACCGGCCACTCCACCGCGTACCCGTAGCTCAGCCCGTTGCCGCCGCGCGCCCGGCGCAGCTGCCACCAGCCCAGCCCGAGACAGACCGCGACGGCCAGCACCAGCAGGGCGTGCCGCAGCAGCCAGGCGGGAGTCAGGAAGCGGCGCACCCGACCAGGGTATCCGCCGGTCGGCTACGCCCCGGTGCCGGCGGTGCCGAGCACCCGGGACTTCTCCGTGCTGAACTCAGCGTCCGAGAGCTTGCCCCGGTCGTGCAGGTCGGCGAGCACCTTCAACTGTTCGGCGGTGTTCGACGGCGAGTACCGCTCGACGAACTGGCGAGAGTTCGCGTCGATCATCCGGCGCTCCTCGGCGGTCACGCCGGCCGGCCGGAACAGCAGGTAGATCAGCGTGCCGAGGAACGGCACCAGGATCACGCAGACCACCCACAGCGCCTTGACCCAGCCGTTGAGGTCGTCCCGGCGGAAGATGTCCACCAGCGCGAAGCCCCAGACGAGCAGCAACGGGATGTAGATCAGCAGCAGCCAGAAGAAGTTCCAGAAGGACAGACTGTCGTCAGCAAGCACCATGCATCGTTTGTAGCAGCGAATCTGGGCGTTGTTCGCATTTCACGGCGTTATCCATCGATCCGGGCGGCGCTAGGCTCGCACCCGTGAGCCTCACCAGCCGCGCCATCGAGCGCGTCATGCGGCTGCCCCCGGCCGTCACCCGCGCCGTCCGCGTACACCGTGACCTGGAAACCCGTACCCGTGACGGGGTGGTCCTGCGCGCCGACCACTACCAACCGGAGCTTCCCGACGCGCCGACCATCCTGCTGCGCACCCCGTACGGCCGCGGCGGGCTGATCGGCGTCCTGCAGGGCCGGGTCTTCGCCGAACGCGGCTTCCACGTGGTGATCCAGTCCTGCCGGGGCACCTTCGACTCCGGTGGCGCCTTCGAACCGATGCGCCACGAGCACGACGACGGCCTGGACACGCTGACCTGGCTGCGCGCCCAGCCGTGGTACGACGGCCGGCTGTTCACCCACGGCGCCAGCTACCTCGGCTTCACCCAGTGGGCACTGGCCGCCGGGGCCGCCCCCGACCTGCGCGGCATGGTGCTGCCGGTGACCACCGCCGCGTTCCGCGACCCCACCTACGCGGGCGGCGCGTACTCACTGGACACCACCCTCAACTGGGCGGCGCTGACCGCCAACATGGGCGGCTCGCTGGCCTCGTTCCTGGTCAGGCAACGGCGCACTGCGCGTCGGATCACCCGGGTCTTCGAGCACCTGCCGCTGGGCGAGTTGGACACCCTGCTGAGCGGCGCAGAGGTGGCGTTCTTCCAGGAGTGGCTGCGCCACGACGCGGCCGACGACCCGTACTGGCAGCCCCGCAACCACCGGGCCGAGGTGACCGCGCCGATCCTGATGATCGCCGGCTGGCAGGACATCTTCCTGCCCTGGCAGTTGGCGGACTTCCAGACGCTACGCGCGGCCGGCGCGCACCCCCGCCTGGTGATCGGCGACTGGACGCACGCCGACCGGGAACTGCTCGCCTACACCTGCCGGGCGGCCCTGCGCTTCTTCACCACGCTGGCAGCCGGCGACCCACCACCCACCGGCGTCCGGGTCCAGATCGCCGGCGCCGGGTCGGGAAGCGTCCCGGCGGCCCGCGGTGGCCGTCGCGGCCGGAAAGACGGCGGTGGCCGGCGCGGCCGGAAGGACGGCGGTGGCCGGCGCGACCTGCCGGACTGGCCGCCGCACCAGGGCGCCCAGCCGTGGTACCTGCAGGCCGGCCGGGGACTGTCGCCGGTCAAGCCGGACGAGGCCGGCGTGCAGCGGTTCCACTACGACCCGGCCGACCCGACCCCGTCGCCGGCCGGGCCGCTGCTCACCCCGCTGGGCGGCCGGGTGGACAACGCCGCCGTGGAGCGCCGCCCGGACATGCTGGTCTACACCGGGGCCCGGTTGACCGCGCCGGTCGAGGCGATCGGACCGGCCAGCGCCACCCTGTACGTACGGGCCAGTGTCGAGCACTTCGACGTTGCGGTGCGGGTGTGCGACGTGGACCCGCAAGGACGGTCGTGGAACGTCTGCGACGGACTGCGGCGGATCCGCCCCGGAGACGCCGCGCCGGACGCCGACGGGGTACGCGCGGTGGAGGTGCCGTTGTGGCCGATCGGGTACCGGTGGGCGGCCGGGCACCGGATCCGGGTCCAGGTCGCGGCGGCGGCGTGGCCCCGCTACGCCCGCAACACCGGCACCGGCGAGCCGCTGCACTCGGCGGTCACCCTGTGCCCCTCCGACCACGAGGTGCACCACGGCCCGGAGCACCCGAGCGCCGTCGTCCTGCCGGTCGCCCCGGACTGAACACCGGCCCGACCCGACCGGGGTCAGCCCAGTGGCAGCGGTTCGGAGTCGGGGATGCGCATCAGGATGCCGGCGGCGATGAGGAGCACGACGGCGAGTACCGAGAGCCAGATCGCGGCGGCCACCGTGGGCGAGAACAGCAGGATGATCGCGGCGAGCACGCCCAGGCCGATCGCGCACCACCGGCCGTAGCGGCGCAGGAACCGGGGCACGCTGCTCGGGTGCCAGCCGGTGCGGGCGATGCCGGTGCCGGCCAGGTTCTCGCCGCGCACGACGAGTCCGCGCAGTCCCCGGGCGAGCCGGCCGGGTCCGGCCAGGAACAGCCAGACGATGACGATCAGCATGAGCACCAGCCAGGTCTGCGCCGCCGTCACCAGGAACCGCAGCACCGTCTCGTACACGGCGGTGCCGGCCGGCACGCTCAACCCTTCGGCGGAGAGCTGGTCCTCATAGCTGCGCCGGGCCACGGCGTAGGCGATCAGTACCGCGATCATGAAGATCGCCACCAGCACGCAGCCGAGCAGGGCGGCCCGGCGGTGCCCGGGGGCCAGCCAGACGGCCAGTCCGAAGATCAGCAGGGACAGCCAGGGCAGCCAGGTGGCCAGCCGGTCGAGCAGCCGTACCGAGCGCTGGATACGTGGCAGCGCGTCGGACTGCACCAGCGGGAACTGCGCGGAGATGGTCGGCAACTTGCTGACGATGCCGAAGCCGTTGGCGACCAGGTCGTCCTTGACAGCGGTGATGACCGGCGCCAGGTCCAGCACCACCTCGTCATTCTGGATCTTGACGGCAGTGCTCTTGTCGGTCAGGATCGCCACGATCTGCTCATGTGCCGCCCGGTTCACGTTCGCCCAAAGGTTCGCGAAGCGCGGGCTGCGCACGAAGTCGCCGACGTGCTTGCGGATGAACGACTCCAGCCAGTCGCTGATCGGCCCGCTGACCAGCGCGGCGATGGCCGGCGCCCGGGTCAGTTCGCTGGCCTGGGCGGCCTGTTGGGCAAGCGCGGGGACGTCGACGGCGGAGACGATCTCGGTGGTGACCCGGTTCGTCACCGCCTCCTGGACAGCCGGGTCGGTGGCGAGCGGCGCGACGGTCTCCACGTACCGGTCCGTGTCGAGCAGCTCACCACGGGCGAATCTGGCCACGAGTGCGCCGGTGACCAGTACCGCCGCAATGACCAGCAGAACCACCGCACCCGTCCACCGAAACCCCTTGGCCGCCATGGCACTATCTTGGGGTTTTCTACGGCAAATCGGAGCTTTTCTCGCAATTAGCCTTAGAATGAGTCATGACTACGCATACGCACGTCAGTGCGGTCACTTTCGGACAGGTCGACGACGAGCTTTTCCGCCGTTGGTGGTCACGGCTGGCTATAGCGGGCGGCGTGGTCTCGATCGTCCTCGCGGTGATCCTGCTGGTCTGGCCGAAAGAGACGCTGGTCGTCGTCGCCGTGCTGCTCGGCATCTGGCTGATCTTCGCCGGAGTCGCCGGGCTGGTGCAGGCGATCTTCGCGCCCGAGGCGAGCACCGGCGGACTGCGGGTGCTCAAAGCGATCGGCGGCCTGCTCTACCTGATCGCCGGAGTCTTCTGCGTCCGGCACGCCTTCACCACGGTCACCATCCTGGCCGCCCTCATCGGCATCGCCTGGCTGGTCACCGGGGTGGTGGAGGTGTTCTCCGCGTTCGGCCAGGGAGTCAGCGGCTGGTACCGCGGCGCCGCCTTCGCACTCGGCATCCTCAGCATCCTGGCCGCCCTGGTGGTGCTGATCTGGCCCACCCCGTCCCTGGTCACCCTGGTCTGGTTGGCCGGCATCTGGCTCCTCGTCCTCGGGATCGCCCAGATCGTCATGGCCATCCGCGCACTGCGCGCCCCGGTCGCTGCCGAATGACCGACCGGGGCGTGCGCTCGACCCGCACCGCCTGAAATCCGGGACCGCAGTTGATGCTGTTACTCCGCCCGGACAACAGCATCAACTGCGGTCAGTGCTCCTCCCAGCGGAAGAAGCGGGCCGCGATTGCGGTGAGGACGGCGGCGAAGAGCAGCAGGCCGCCGAAGGTGGGCAGGACATCCAGCGGACCCTTGCCGCGGACCAGGACGTCGCTGAGGGCGTCGACCAGGTAGCGCAGCGGGAGTACGCGGGAGATCGCCTGTACCCACGGGGGGGCGATGTCCAGCGGGAAGAACGAGCCGGACAGGAACGCCATCGGCAGCACGATCACCTGCACCAGGCCCTGAGCGGCGTCCTCGGTACGGGCCACGGTGGCGACCGCCAGGCCGATCGACAGGAAGGCGAACACCCCGGCGATCACCAGCGGGATCGCCATCCACCACGAGCCGGTCAGGTGCAGGCCGAAGAAGGCCGCCCCGACGCCGATGAAGATGGCCGCCTGGACCAGGCCGAGCAGCACGCTGACCAGTACCCGGGCGCCGAGCACGGTGGCCGGCCCGACCGGGGCCAGCCGCAGCCGGCGCATCAGCTGACTCTTCCGCCAGCCGACCAGGGTGAGCGCTGCCCCGGCTGTCCCGGCGGTCGCCAACGACCAGCCGAGCAGGCCCGGGGTGAAGTACTGGATGCCGCTCAGCGACTCGTCCTCGACCTGCTGGGCGTCCAGCGTCACGGTCGGCTCGCCCGCGGTGGCCTGGGCCAGACTGGCGAACACGCCCCGTACGGCGGCGGAGCGGACCTGGTCGGCCTGCGAGTAGTAGAGGGTCAGGTGGTCGCCCTGCTGGGTGACGACCGCGTCGATGTCGCCGTTGCGCACCTTCTCCTTGGCGGCGGCCAGATCGGTGCCGGTGGTGAGCTTGACCGCCTTGTCGAACTCGGCCCGACCGTCCGGCGACAACTGGTCCACCACCGGCACCGGACCGACCTCGGTCACCTCGGACTTCGACAGGCCGCCACTGCTGAACAGGCCGCCGAAGAGCACCAGGAACATCAACGGGAAGGCGACGGTGAAGAAGATGGCGCTGCGGTCGCGTAGGAACGCCACCAGCAGGGCCCGGCTGATCGCCCACAGTGCCCTCACGCGCGGTACTCCCGTCCGGTCAGAGTGAGGAACACGTCCTCCAGGGTCGCGCCGCGCACCGCGAGGCCGCGCAGCGCGTTGCGGTCGGCCAGCTCGGCGAGCACGCCGGCCGGCTCGGTGGTGCTGATCGTCAGGGACACCCCGTCGTCGGCCACCTCGGCGTCGGTGAACGCCTCCCGGGCCTGGGCGGGGGTGAGCACGCCGGACTCGATGGAAATCCGGGTCGGCGCGTCCAGGTCGCGGACCAGGGTGGCCGGCGGCCCGAATTCCAGGATCTTCCCGGCATCCATGATGGCCACCCGGTCGCAGAGCACCTCGGCCTCGTCCATGTGGTGCGTGGTGAGGACCACCGTGCGACCCCGGTCGTTGAGGCCCCGCAGCAGATCCCACAGGTTGCGGCGGGCCTGCGGGTCCAGCGCGGCGGTCGGCTCGTCGAGGAACAGCAGTTGCGGATCGTGGACCAGCGCGCAGGCGATGGAGAGGCGCTGCCGCTGGCCGCCGGAGAGCTTGGTGGTGCGGGTACCCGCCTGCTCGGTGAGCCCGACCACCTCCAGGGTGGCGTCCACCCGGGCGGCCGGGAGATCGTAGAGCGCCGCGAAGGTGGCCAGTTGCTCGCGGGCGGTGAGCCGCTCGAAGAACGCGGTGGCCTGCAACTGCACGCCGATCCGCGGCAACAACGCCCGGTTGCGCGGCCAACTCGGCTCGCCGAGCAGCGTGATCGAGCCGGAGTCCGGCTCCCGCAGCCCTTCGATCATCTCCAGCAGGGTGGTCTTGCCGGCCCCGTTGGGTCCGAGGATGCCGATGAACTCGCCGTCGTCCACCGTGAACGAGACCCCGTCCACGGCTCTGGTCTGTCGGTACGACTTGTGCACGTCGTCCACGACGATGGAATGGGCCATCGGACCAGCCTAGATAATCCACAGTGGATGGCGTTGCCCCGAACCCGGCGCTGGTGAGATGCGTCCCACTCAGGCCTTCGGGTCGACCGTCCGGGTGTCCAGCCAGCCGTCGCCGTTGATGTCCCGCATGTGCGTTTCGTACGTTCCGTTGAAGTCCTTGTCGTAGTCGGCGCTCTCCACCAGGCCGTCGCCGTCGCGGTCGTGGCCGACGAAGTCGACCGTCCCGTCGTGGTTGCGGTCGACCAGGATCTCGATGCCGCCGTCCGCCCCGCGCCGGGTGGTGTAGGTGTCCCAGTGGCCGTCGCCGTCCGCGTCGATGTGCGGGTGGTAACCGGCCGGTACCGGCGCCGCCGACGCGCGGTGCAGCTCGCTGCCCGCGTGCTGCCCGGTCCCCGCCCCGGGGACGTCGGTCAGCCCCTGGTTCGCGCCACCCACGTCGGACAACCCCTGGTTCGCGCCACCCACGTCGGACAGCCCCTGGTCGGCCCCGCCGACATCGGCCAACCCCTGGTCGGCCGCGCCCACGTCGGACAACCCCTGGCTCGACCCGCGCACCTCGGACAGCCCCTGCCGGGCCTGCACGTCGGAGAGGTTCTGCCGGGCGGAGAGGTGGTGGATCGCGGTGGACCGCCCGCCGCCGGCCAGGTCCAGCAGCGGCCCGAACAGCCCGGCCAGGCTGGCCTTGCTGGTGCGCTCCTCGACCGTGCCGGTCGCGCCCTGGTCGCCGGTCAACTGCGACTGCAGCAGCCGCAACTCCTCGGCGGAGAGCCGGTACCCGGCCAGGGCCGTGGCCGGGTCGGTGGCCAGGGCCGCGCGGAACTGCGGCTCCATCAGCAGCCGCTCCAGCACGTCGTCGAAGTCGCTCATGCCGCCTCCCCGCTCGCACGGCTCGCCGGGAGCCGGCCTGAATTGCTTGCTGGACACTCGCGCAAGCGCTCGCTCATGCCGCCACCCCCGGCTAGTCGAGTTCAGGCATGGGTACCGGCTGGGGGCGCGGCTTGCAGGTGCCGCACTGCACGGCGTCCTCGACCACCAGGCCCTCGGCCCGCTGGCGCTTGGCGGAGCGGTGCACCTCCAGCAGGTACGGCCCGAAGCGTACGTGCTCCTCGCACAGTCCCCGCCCACAGAACCGGCACGTCCCCCGCGCCGCCTTGGCGCAGAACCAACACAACACAGTTATCTCCTAGCCGTTTATACAGTTCACGAACGAGATCACGCCGGTGGCCGTCAGCTTCGCAGACTTGATGCCGTCCGAGGCCGTGATCGTCACGTCCATAGGCAGCTCATATTTGTCTGTCACGGTGAAGTCCATCGGGCCGACCGTGGTGACGAAGGTGCCGCCGCTCAAGACGCCGGTGGAGCTGCCCGACGCGTCCGGGTACCCCGCAATCGACCAGGACAGGGTGACCTTGAGTTTTGCCTGCGGCGTGTCCGGATCGGTCACCACGATGTATACGTCGGTGCTTGTCACGTGTCCCCGAGTGCACGGCTGGTTCGGATCCACCGCCCAGAACCGAGGATTCGAGATCTTCAGACCGGGGTCGATCACCGGCGGGCTGTCCGGCGGTGCCGGACTCTTGCTGCGCGACGGAGTCTTGGACGGGGTCTTCGTCGGCGGCTTGGTGGTCACGTCCGAGGGGGACGGGCTCGCGGAGGGGGAGTCTGTCGGGGACGGGCTCGGGGAGTCGGTGGGGGACGGGGTGGCCGAGGGCATCGGGCGCGGGATGGTGGTGCCGTCGCCGCAGCTCAGATCATTGGCGGACAACGGCACCGGCGAGCCGTCCAGGGTCACCGTGCCGAGCGCGGTCACGGCGCCCCCACCCTCGACGGCAAACCGGGCCACCCCGTCGTTGCGTACCTCGGCGCCGGACGTGCGGGCGGCGAGCGCGAGGGGCTCGTACCCCCGGCTGGTGCTCCTGGTGTCGGCGAGCAGGCGGCCACCGGTCAGGGTGAGCGCCGCGGCCGGGGCGATCGGGCGCCGGCCGGCCGAGGCGAGCGGGCCGACGTCGACCGACGAGCCGCCGCAGAGCACGGTGAGCGCGCCGCCCCGGAAGGTCAACTGGCCGGTGGCGCGGGCGGCCACCGTGACCGAGTCGCGCTCGCCCAGGTAGCGGCGGTCGCCGGGGCGCAGCACGGCGGGCGCGCCGTCGATGACGGCGGTGACGCTGCCCCGGGACACGGTGAGCAGTGCCCGGTCGGCGGGCATCTCGCCCCAGGCCGGGCCGGGGTAGAGCACGTTCGCGGCGGTCGCCAGCAACGCCAGCAGCAGCAACAGGATCAGCAGCCACCACAGCTTGCGTTCGAACCGCTTGTCGGTGCGCTCGGACACGTCCGGCGGCGGGCCGGGCGGCCCGGCGAGTGGCGGGTACCCGCTCGGCGGGTGTACCCCGAAGGTCGGCGGCACCCCGGCGACCCCGCTCCACGCGGCGTCCCGGACCGGCCGGATGCCGACCGTCGCACCGTTGCCGAGCAGCAGTGGCAGGCCGCCCACGGCCGGCAGCAGCCAGGCCCGGACGGGGGTGCGGGCCACCGCCCGGCCCTCCCCCGCGTCGGCAGCCGGGCCGACCAGGTCGCCCAGGCCGCGCCTGGTGCCGTCGGGCAGGGTGAGGGTGCCGGCCGCGATGACCGCGGCGGTGCCGGGCGGCAGGTCGAGTTCCCTGCCCGGCGCGACGGTCACCGGGTGCGCCCGCCTGGTCAACCCGAGACTGTCCTCAGTGGACAGCCCGGCCAGCGCCGGGGAGCGGTCCAGCAACTCGGACAGCTCCGCGTGGTCGCCGCCGGGGGCGGCCAGCAGCGGGCCGACGGCGGCGGCGGCCGCGTGCGGCGGGACGGCGAGCAGCCGGGTACCGGCAGTGAACCAGGCCAGTGCCGAGGCCGCCCCGGTGAGCGCGTTGCCCAGCCCGACGACGCCGCCCGCGCCGACCCGCTGGCGCACGGTACCGGCCGGGTCACCGGCCCGCCGACCCTCCAGGGCACCGTCCACCACCACGTACACAGCCGGCTGGGCGGCGCCCGCGAAGACGAGTTGCGAGCCGGACCGGGGGTACACCCAGCGGGCCTGGGCGGCCAGTTTGTCCAAGGTCGCGCCGGGCAGCACGCCGAGCGCGCCGGCCCGCAGCGCGGCGGCCCGCCGCGGCAGGTCCCGTTCGGTGCGCCGCTCGACCAGGCGTTGCCCGAACCGGCGGATCCGGCGCAGCAGCCAGGCAACCAGCGCGTACACGGCCGGCGGCGGTGAGCGCGAAGATCACCAGCAGCAGCAGGCCGCGCTGCCACAGCCGGCGTGCCACAAGCCGGTGACCAGGCCGGAGACCCGGTCCACATACACCCGGTAGGCGATGTTCAGGCCGATCACCAGCCAGATCAGCGCGGCCATCCCGTACAGGGCGATCAGCCGGCCCTCGCGGTCCAGGGCGCCGAAGGCGGGCGGGCGGCGGCGCAGCCGGGCGAGCACCCAGGACAGCCCGCGGGCCCGCAGGTTGGGGATCTCCAACCAGTCCATCAGCAGGTAGTAGCCGTCCAGGGCGAGGAACGGGTTGAGGTTGAAGGCGACGTTGACGTACCAGGCGAAGGAGAGCTTGAAGCACAGCGGCGCCAGCGCCGGGTCGAGCAGGCCGACGAGCTGCGCCGCACCGGCCAGGAACAGCCCGGCGCCCGGGCCGGCGGCCGTGGTGATCAGGCGGGCCCGGCGGCCGGCCAGCCACACGTCGGTGGTGTCCACGAAGACCGACGGGATGCCGAAGTAGACCAGGAACCCGGCGGCCGGCACCCGTCGACCGGCGTGCTTGGTGGCCAGCGCGTGCCCGAGCTCGTGGCAGGCCAGCGCGAGCACGTTGAGGCCGAGCAGGATCAGCGCGCCCCGGGCGTACGAGCCGTGCGAAAGGAACACCGGGTGCTCGCCACGCCACCAGGTCCAGCCGAAGACGCCCAGCCCGGCGAGCGCGACCAGGGCCAGCAGGGCGGCCACCGGGCGGGTGAAGAGCAGCCGGCCGCCGCCCTTGTAGAGCACCGTGACCAGCGGGTCGATCCGGGCCAGCACCATCCGGCGGCCGCGGGCGAAGGCGAGCAGGCCGCGCGCGTACCGGGTCGGCCAGGGGCGGCGCTGCACCCGGTCGAGCCGGCGGAAGGCGTCCACCGGCAGCTCTTCGAGCAGATGGTTGCCGGCGAGGTCGGCGACGATCCGGGTGACCTGGTCGGGGGCGAGCCGGCCGGAGATCTTCGCGAACTCGGCGACCAGCCGGGCGACGGTCCGGGTGCCGTCCATCAACTGCGCGAGCTCCCACTCCTGCGGGGCCAGCCGCAGGTACCGGGGAGACTTGGGGTCCGGGGACCGCACCATCACGTACGCCACCCCGCGCACGCTGGTGAGCGGGGCCACTTCGATGCCGGGGCGCAGGACGGGCCGGGCCCGGGCGGGGTTGAGCCGTTCGGCGACCGCCGTCCACAGCCCCGCGTCGGTTGGGCCCACGGGCTGACCGGGCGCCCGGCCGGCGAGCGCCTCCCAGACACTGACGTGGCTGGCGACGACCGTCATCCGAGTTCCCCTCCGCCATCGCCGGTTACCCATCGGCGGCGATCAACTCGCGCCGGACCGCAGCGTACGAACTCAACACCCGGTCGGGGAAGCCCCGGTCAGCAAGGCGACAGGCGGGAAGCCGCCGAAAGTTTCCGGGTCGGGTGACCTACCCGCCGGTCTGCGCTGCCGCGGGACGCGGTGGTGTGGCATTTTCCGGGTACGGACGGGTGCCAGTGGGCCGTGGGAGCGCTACCATCCGGCGTTATGAATTTCCGGGTACCTGCCCCCGTCCTGCGTAGCGGCGCCGTTGTCGGCGTCGCGGTCGCACTCCTGCTCGCCGCCGGCTGCTCCAAGAGTGACAAAAAGCCAGCCGCCGCCCCCAGCCCGCCGGCCATCCGGTGCACCAAGGCGCCGGAGACCACCGTGGCCTCCACCCTGGGCATCACCGTCAATCAGGCCACCGAGACCGACCAGATCCCGGTCACCGTGTGCACTTACCCGCTGACCTCCGGCGCAGGCGTGGTCGTGCTGCGTTTCCAGAGCGTGGTGGACGCCAGCCGGTTCGCCGAGATCCGCAAGGGCTTCTCCGGCGCCACCTCCGACCTGACCGGATTCCACGACGAGGCGTTCACTGCCGCCGAGGGCACCGGCGCGGCGGCGCTCAACTCGGTCGCCGCACGCAAGGGCGATGTGGCCATCGTGATCACCGCACCGGCCGCGGTGGACAAGGAGAAGGCGCTCATCGACCAGCTGTTCAGCTCGCTCTGATCGACCCCGCGGGGCTATCCGGACGGACGGAAGCGCGGGTCGCGTCCCGACCCGCGTTTCCGTCATAATCGGATACCCGCCGTCAGGAGCAGCCGTGAGTTACCAGCAGCCTTACGACCCGAACTCACTGCCGCCCACCCAGCCGTATTCAAGCCCGCCCGCCCCATATTCGGGCGCCCCGTACGCGGGCCAGCCCTACTCGGGCCAGCCTTACTCCGGCCAGCCGTACTCCGGCGCCCCGTACTCCGGTCCGCCGGCGGCCGGCCCGGTCTACTACCCCACTCCGATGGTGGTCGTGTCGGCCCCGGTCGTGCCCAGCTCCGGGGCGGCCACCGCGAGCCTGGTCTTCGGCATCATCGGCATCGTCGGCGGCTGGTGCCTGCTCGGCATCCCGTGCATCCTCGCCGTCGTCTTCGGCCACATCGGCCTGTCGGCGACCAAGGACAACCAGCGGCAGGGTCGCGGCATGGCGGTGGCCGGCCTGGTCATGGGGTATATCTGCGTGATCCCGGCGGTCCTGGTGACCATCCTGATCTTCGGTTCGATCTTCTTCGCCGCACAGTCACCCTCGACCACCAGCTACTGACCCGGGGGTCCGGGGTCGGCGCAGGTCGGGCACCGGTCGAGGGTGGCCGACCGGACCGGGCACGGATCGGCCAGACTGTCCCGGTGACCTCCCGACACCTTGCCGCGATCGACCAGGGGACGACCTCGACGCGGTGCATCATCTTCGACGCCGCCGGCGAGATCGTCGGCCACGACCAGCGCGAACACCAGCAGATCTTCCCGCGCCCCGGCTGGGTCGAGCACGACGCCAACGAGATCTGGCACAACGTCCAGGCGGTCACCCGCAACGCCCTGGACGACGCCGGCCTGTCCCGCGCCGACCTGGCCGCCATCGGCATCACCAACCAGCGCGAGACCACCCTGCTGTGGGACCGGCACACCGGCGAGCCGGTGCACAACGCGATCGTCTGGCAGGACACCCGCACCGACCACCTGATCCGGGAGCTGGCCGGCGACATCGGCGCGGACCGGTTCCGGGCCACCACCGGGCTGCACCCTGGCCACCTACTTCGCCGGCCCGAAGATGCGCTGGCTGCTGGACTCCCAGCCGGAGCTGGCCCGCCGGGCCGAAGCCGGCGACCTGCTGTTCGGCACCATCGACACCTGGCTGATCTGGAAGCTGACCGGCCGGCACGCCACCGACGTGACCAACGCCAGCCGCACCATGCTGATGAATCTGTCCACTCTGGACTGGGACGACGATCTGCTCTCCGCGTTCGGCATCCCGCGCGCGGTGCTGCCGGAGATCCTGCCCTCGTCCGGTGTCTACGGCGAGGCCCGCGGCGACCTGTGGGGGGTGCCGGTGGCCAGCGCGCTCGGCGACCAGCAGGCGGCGCTGTTCGGGCAGGCCTGCTTCGCGCCGGGCGAGGCCAAGTGCACCTACGGCACCGGCTCGTTCCTGCTGCTCAACACCGGCACCGACGCCGGTACCCAGCGAGCGCGGCCTGCTCACCACCGTCGCCTACCAGGTCGGCAACGAGCCTCCGGTGTACGCGCTGGAGGGCTCCATCGCGGTCACCGGCGCGCTGGTCCAGTGGCTGCGCGACAACCTCGGGCTGATCGGCTCGGCCAGCGAGATCAACGACCTGGCCGGCCAGGTGCCCGACAACGGCGGCTGCTACTTCGTGCCCGCGTTCTCCGGCCTGTTCGCCCCGCACTGGCGGCCGGACGCGCGCGGCGTGATCGCCGGGCTGACCGGGTACGTGACCAGGGCGCACCTGGCCCGCGCCGCCCTGGAGGCGACCGCCTGGCAGGTCAAGGACGTGGTGACGGCGATGGCGATGGAGTCCCAGGTGGCCCCGGCGACGCTCAAGGTGGACGGCGGCATGACCGCCAGCGAGCTGCTGATGCAGTTCCAGGCCGACGTGCTGGACGTGCCGGTGGTCCGCCCGACCGTGGCGGAGACGACCGCCCTCGGCGCGGCGTACGCGGCCGGCCTGGCCGTCGGCTTCTGGTCCGGCCTGGACGAACTGCGGGCGCAGTGGCGGGTCGACCGCACCTGGCGGCCGTCGATGGAGCCGACCGCCCGGGACGAGGCGTACGCCCTGTGGCACAAGGCCGTCGAACGCACGATGAACTGGCTCGACTGAGCCCGACCTGTCCCCCGGCCGAGCGGTCCCCCGTTGGGGCCGGACAGCCGGACGGGGCGGAACCCTACTGGTTCCGCCCCGTCGACCCGCAGGGTCGTTCCCGGCGCCGGGTCACCCCGACGGGCCGGTGGCTCAGTTGGGCGCCTCGCCGATGGTGACGGTGACGTTGCTGCTGGAGCCGCCGCGATTGACGGTCAACTGCACCTGCTGCCCGACCTTCGCGGTCTGCACCACGTTGAGCAGGTCGTCGCTGGTGTGGATGGCCTTGTCGCCGGCCTTCGTGATGACGTCGCCCTCCTTCAGACCGGCCTTGTCCGCCGGGCTGCCGTCGACCACCGAGGAGATCTGCGCGCCGACGTTGCCGTCCGCGGTTGCCACGCTGACGCCGAGGTACGGGTGGCTCACCTTCTCGCCCTTGATGATCGCCGTGGCGACCTCCTTGGCCCGGTTGCCCGGGATGGCGAAGCCGACGCCGATGTTGCCGCTGCTCTGCCCCGCGGTCGCGATGGCGGTGTTGATGCCGACCACCTCGCCGGCCATGTTGACCAGCGCGCCACCGGAGTTGCCCGGGTTGATGGCGGCGTCGGTCTGGATCGCGCCGGCGATGGCCACCCCGGTGGACCGGCCGGACTCGTCGCTCTCGTCGATGGTGCGGTTGAGGGCGCTGACGATACCGGCGGTCACCGAGCCCTCCAGGCCCAGCGGGCTGCCGATCGCGAGCACGGTGTCACCGACCTGCAGCGCGTTGCTGTCGCCGAAGGTGGCCACGTTCAGGTTCTTGGCGTTGTCGACCTTCACCACGCCGATGTCGGTACGCACGTCGGTGCCGACCACGGTGGCCGAGACGGTGCTGCCGTCGGAGAAGTTGACGTTGACCTTCTTGCCGGCGTCCGCGACGACGTGGTTGTTGGTGATGATGTAGCCGTCGGGGCTGATCACGATGCCGGAGCCCTCGCCGGTCCCGGTGGTGATCGCCACCACGCTGGACTTGACCTTCGCCACCACCGAGGCCAGCGACGAGCGGTCGAGCACCTGGGTCGTCCCGGTGCCACCGTTGGAGGAGGTGGAGGTCGAGTTGTCATCGGTCGCGTGCACGACCAGGCCGCCGACCACGCCGCCGCCCCCGGCGAGCAGCAGTGCCAGCAGGCCGGTGGCGAGCACCTTGCCCACCCCGCCCCGACGCGGCTGGCCGGCGTTGGGCTGGCCGGCGTAGTGCTGGCCCGGGTGACCCGGCTGGCCCGGGTAGTTCGGCTGGCCCGGATATCCGGGGGCGGCCGGATACTGCGGGGCCGGGCCGTACTCGCCCGGGACCGCGCCGTAGCTACTGGTCGGGGCGGTGCCGTAGGCGTCCGTGGCGGCAGGCTGTCCGGGTTGTGCACTGGTCGGCGTGCCCGATACCGAGGCCGGGTAGCCGGACGGCCCGGAGACCGGAGCTCCCGGGTAGCCGGCAGAGCCGGAGACCGGGGCCGGGTAGCCCGATGGACCGGAGACCGGAGCACCGGACGGGCCGGCGGCGGGAGCCCCGGGGTAGCCGGAGCCCGGGGTCGGATAGCCCGGGGTCGGATAGCCCGGGGTCGGACCGACGGCCGGGTAACCGGAGCCGGAGGTCGGGTAGCCGGGGCCTGAGGTCGGGTAACCGGGGCCTGAGGTCGGGTGGCTCGGGGTCGGGTTGGCCGACGGGTACCCCGGGGTGGGGCCGGCGGACGGGTAGCCCGGCGTGGGGTACTGCGGAGTGGTGTAGGACGGCGAGGCCGGGTAGCCGGATGATGTCGGCGATCCGGGGCCGCCCGCCGACGGCGGGGTAGCCGGAGTAGCCGGCGCCGGCGCACCAGGCGTAGCGGGCCAGGCCGGCTGTGGGACGGTCGGCGACTCGTGCGCGCCCGTGGACGGGGCGGTCGACGGCGTACCCGGGGCAGCAGGCTGAGCCGGGGCGGCCGAGGTCGGCGCTGGGGTCGCGGCTTCGCTCGCGGGCCCCTCGGCCGAGCCGGCCGGGCTGTCGTCCGGCGAACTCGCCCGCCAGGGCTCGTCGGGGCGCTCCGGGTGCAGGTCGTTGTCGCTCATGGATCCATACTGCCCCGTGGCGCTCTGCTGACGCTGGGCCCCCCCTGCGAGTTAGCTGTGAGAAATTGCGGAGAAATCGCCCATCTCAGACGGTACCTCTCGCGGCAGTATCACCCGGAATGTCGCACCCTCGCCCGGCGTGCTCTGCACCTCGACCCGGCCACCGTGCGCCGCCACCAGCGCCGCCACGATGGCCAGCCCCAGCCCCGCGCCACTGGCGCCGTCCCCGCTGCGACCGGCCTTGCGGGTCCGCGCGAGGTCCACCCGGTAGAACCGCTCGAACACCCGCTCGGTCTGCTCCGGGCTGAGCCCGTCTCCCGAGTCGATGACCTCCAGGATCGCGTTCGGACCGGCCGAATCCAACCGCAGCCGCACCGGGGTGCCGGGCGGGGTGTGGGTGAGCGCGTTGGTCATCAGGTTGCCGATCACCTGGCGCAGCCGGGACTCGTCGGCGAGCACGGTCAGCTCCCCCGCCCCCTCGGCGACCTCCAGTGCGACATCGCGGTCGGGGGCCACCGCGCGGGCCGCGCTCACCGCGTCCACGGCCGGTACCCGCAGCTCCACCGGGGTCCGGTCCAGTGGCCGCTCCTCGTCCAGCCGGGCGAGCAGCAGCAGGTCCTCGACCAGCAGGCCCATCCGGGCGGCCTCGTCCTCGATCCGCTTGACCAGCCGGTCGACCTGCTCGGGCTCCCTGGCCGCGCCCTGCCGGTACAGCTCCGCAAATCCCCGGATGGTGGTCAGCGGGGTACGCAGCTCGTGCGAGGCGTCCGCGACGAACTGCCGCATCTTCTCCTCCGAGCGGCGCGCCCGCAGCTCCGCGACGTGCGCCTGGTCGGCCGCCCCCCGCGCCACCGACTCGGCCCGCAGCGCGGCCTGCTCGGAGGCCTGCCGCGCAGTGAAGGCCGACTCGATCTGGCCCAGCATGGTGTTCAGCGACCGCCCCAGCCGCCCCATCTCGGTCTGCGGCTGCTCGACTCCGGACTCCAACTCGGGTACCCGTCGGGTCAGGTCACCGCCCGCGATCGCCTCGGCGGTGCGCTCGATCTGCACCAGCGGGCGCAGGCTGAGCCGGACCATGCCGGCCGCGACGATCCCGAGCAGCACCACCACGCCGCCGCCCACCAACAGCTCGGTGACGATGAACTTGCCCATCGTGTCGTCCAGTCCGGACAGCGAGTCGGCATAGTGCAGGATCAGTCCGTTCGGCAGCACCGTCTCGTACATCCGCCACTTCATCCCGCTCGGCGCGGTGACGGTGTACGGGTGGTTGGCCACCCGGGCGATGTTCGCCGTGCCCGTGGTCAGTGGCGGCAGGTCCTCGGGAGTGAAGTCCTCCTTGTGGTACTTGGCCTCGCCGCCCATGCCGTTGGGGTTGGTGATGGTGCCGAAGTACCCGTGCGGCACCGGAATCGTGATCGTGCCGACCTCGTCGATCACCCCGGTGGCGCTGTTGGCGGTGGCCGTGAGGTTCCGGTCGATGTTGGCGATCTGGAACTGGCGCAGCCGGATGGCCGAGGCCACGCCGATCACCAACAGTGCCGCCGTGACCAGCACCAGCGCGGCGGCGACCAGCTTGGTACTGAGGGAAATGCGGCGGAACGGATGGCGCATGGCAGCTCAGGCGGGCATCCGCAGGACGTACCCGACGCCCCGCAGGGTGTGGATCAGGCGCGGTTCCACGGTGTCGACCTTGCGCCGCAGGTAGGAGATGTAGGACTCGACGATGCTGTCGTCGCCACGGAAGTCGTAGCTCCAGACGTGGTCGAGGATCTGCCCCTTGGACAGCACCCGGTTGGCGTTGGCCATCAGGTAGCGCAGCAGCTTGAACTCGGTCGGCGACAGCGAGATCCGCTGGTCGCCACGCCACACCTCGTGGGCGTCCTCGTCGAGTTCCAGGTCGGCGAAGGTCATCCGGGCTCCTGTCTGGTCGCCTGCGGTCCGGCGTAGCACCGCTCTGATCCGGGCGGTCAACTCCTCCAGGCTGAAGGGCTTGGTGACGTAGTCGTCGCCGCCGAGGGTGAGGCCGCGCACCTTGTCGTCGGTGGCGTCCCTCGCGGTGAGGAAGACGACGGGGATGCGGGCGCCGCCGTCGCGCATCCGCCGGATCACCTCGAAGCCGTCCAGGTCGGGCAGCATCACGTCGAGGACGACCAGGTCGGGGCGGAACTCCCGGGCGGCCTGCAGGGCCTGCGCGCCGCCGCTGGCGGTGACGATTTCGAAGCCGGCGAAACGCAGGCTGGCCGAGAGCAGCTCAAGGATGTTGAGATCATCCTCTACCACGAGCAGTCTCGCCTCAGCCTGCGTCGCACCGGACGACACCACACCCCCGGATTGTGTGATGCCGTCGCGAACCCCCATGCGCTTCATCGTGGCCCCCCTAGCTGTGCCATCTCTGAAGTCTGCCTGGGAACCTCCTGTGAGTCCCACCGCCCCCGCCCCACGCCGGCCCGCGGCGCGCGGGTGCGGGTGGGGGGTGCGGGGGCGGGGTGCGGTGGGGCGGGGCTGCGGGGTGGGTGGGAGGTCAGCGCAGCAGGCGGCGCAGTTCGGTGAGGGCGCTGACCACCACGGCGGTGGCCGCGCGCACGTCCGACTCGCTCACCCCGGCCCGCCGGGCCCGGTCGGTGACCTCACGGGCCAGCGCCTGCACGGCATCCTCCAGCGCCCGGGTGGAGGAACTGGCGGACCCGGTGGCGGTGTCCGGCCCGGTTCCGGCCGCGCCGTTCGCGCCTTCCCGGTGGGTACCCGGGGCAGTGGCCGGCCCGTCCGTGCCCGCCGCACCGGGCCCACCGGCCCCGGCTGTCCCGCTGCCGGCCGGTGAACCGCCGGCCCCGCGGTCGCGATCGCGCTGGCCGGCCCAGTCGGCGCGCTCCCAGGCAGGTCGGTCCTGGCTGTCACGCCGCCAGCCCTCCCAGGCCGGCCGGGTCCGCGAACGGGCCTGGCTGGTGGCGTCCCGCAGTTCCTTCTTGATGTCCTTGACCGAGCCGCTGACCTGCTGCTCGATCTCGCCCGCGAGTACCGACAGGTCGGCGACGGAGGCGTGGATCTCGCCCTCCAACTCGGCCAGCTCACCGGCGCGGCGGGTCAACTCGTCCCGGCCGGCCGCGGTGATCTCGTAGGTCTTGCGGCCACCGGCAGCGGTGTGGATGACCAGGCCTTCGGCCTCCATCCGTTGCAGCCGTGGGTAGATGGTGCCGGCGGACGGGGCGTACAGGCCGAGGAATCGGTTCTCCAGCAGCCGGATCAGCTCGTACCCGTGCTTGGGCCCCTCGGCGAGCAGCTTGAGCAGGTAGAGCCGGAGCCGACCGTGGCTGAATACCGGGCTCATGAGTCCACCCCCGGTTCGTGGTCACCGGCGAAGCCGTCCTCGTCGACCGGCCGGGGCAGCAGGGCGATCTCGCCGCTGATCGCGCTGGCGTGCAGTCGGCCGCTGCCCCGGCCGAGCACTCCGGACAGCCGCTTGCCCCAGGCCATCCGGCCGTTGCCGTCGGTGCTCAGGCCGGGGAAGGCGCTGGTCACCCGGCCTCCGGTGGAGGCGAGCGAGACGGTGAGGTCGCTGTCCTCGCGGATCCGGATGGTGATCTCACCGGAGATCGTCTCCAGGTAGATGTCGCTGCCCTGCGGCGGATTGTCCAGGTCGGCGGTGAGGCTGCCGGAAACGGTCTTGGCATGTACCCGCTCGGTCGCCGACTCGGCGATGGTGATCTCGCCGGAGATGGTCTCCAGGGTGATGTCCCCGGCGCAACCGAGCGCCTCGATCGGGCCCGAGATCACCTTGCCCCGGATCCGGCCGGCGTTGCCCAGCAGGGTGAGCCGGCCGCTGACCACGTCGACCGAGAGGTCGCCGTGCACGCCGGAGATGACCGCTGTGCCCGCGGTGACCCTCAGCACGGCGGCGGCTCCGTAGGGCAGCGCGATGGAGACGTCGCTGCGGGCGTGCTTTCGGCCGTTGATCCACCACCACAGCGGGTGGAACAGGCCCGGCCAGGTCTTCGAGATCGGGTGGCTGACGCTGAGCAGCCCACCGTCCATGGTCACGGTGACCGGGTCGGCCGGGTGGACCTTGCTGACCTCGACCCGGGCCGGGCCGTCGCCGCCGACGACGTTGAGCCGGCCGCCGATCAGGGCCACATCCAGCCGGAGCACCTCGTCGTCGAGCTCGATCCGGTCCGGCTCGGTGATCGTCCAGGAAGTCATTGCACCTCTCCTCGGGATCGAGCCTACGTCGTCATGTCGCGTTGTGTCGCGATCGGGCTTGACGTGGCTACGCTATCGCGATGTATCGTAACACCAACGCGATACATCGCGATAGTGTCCAGCTCCCCGGGTCGGCGCCGACCCCCTAGGGGCGGTGAGATCGGGGGCCGGTCCGGGTCTGTCCCGATGGCTCAGCGCACCGCCGTCGCACCAGGCTGACGCATATCGGACGAGATGAAGGAGACACCACAGATGGACCGGCTGACACCGGCGCACCGGATGACCAAGTGGGTGACGATCGGCCTCTGGCTGGTCCTCGCCGTGCTGGTCTTCCCGCTCGCCGCCAAGCTCGCCGATGTGGAGAACAACGAGGCCACCAGCTGGCTCCCGGCCAGCGCCGAGACCACCCAGGCAGTCCAGCGGGCGGAGGGCCAGTTCCCGGCCACCGACCAGCTCGTCGCGGTGGTCGCCTACGAGAACCCGGCCGGCCTCACCGACGCCGACCGCGCCAAGGTCGACGCCGACCGGTCCGCCTTCCTGGCCCTGGCCCAGGGCAACCAGGTCGCCCCCGCCACCGTCAGCGACGACGGCCGGGCGCTGCTGCTGGCCTTCCCGCTGGGGGGTGACGAGGACGCCCAGGAGGCGGCCGTCACCACCATCCGGGACACCATCGGCAGGGACCGACCGGCCGGCCTGGCCGCCGCGCTGACCGGCTCGGCCGGCGCGCTCGCCGACTTCACCGACGCCTTCGACGGACTCGACTCCACCCTGATCCTGGTCACCGCCGGGGTGGTCGCGGTGATCCTGCTGATCACCTACCGCAGCCCGGTGCTCTGGCTGGTCCCGCTGATCTCGGTGGGGATCGCCGACCAGACCGCGGCCGGCGCGGTGTACCTGCTCGCCAAGCACGCCGGCCTGACCGTCAACGGGCAGAGCCAGGGCATCCTCACCGTGCTCGTGTTCGGCGCCGGTACCGACTACGCGCTGCTGCTCATCGCCCGGTACCGGGAGGAGCTGCACCGCCACCGGGACCGGCACGACGCCATGCGGGTGGCGCTACGGGCCAGCTTCCCGGCCCTGCTCGCCTCCGCCGGCACCGTCGCGGCCGGCATGCTCTGCCTGCTCGCCGCCCAGCTCAACAGCATCCGCAGCCTCGGCCCGGTGTGTGCGGTCGGCATCGCCTGCGGCTTCCTGGCGATGACCACGCTGCTGCCGGCGCTACTGGTGATCTGCGGCCGGTGGCTGTTCTGGCCGTTCGTGCCGCGCTACAGCGCCGAGGCGGCCAGCCATGACGTCACCGAGCAGCACGGCATCTGGGGCCGGGTGGCCCGCCTGGTCGGTCGCCGGCCGGCGCCCATCTGGATCACCACGGCGGTACTGCTGGGCGCGCTGTGCCTCGGCCTGACCCAGCTGCAGACCGGGCTGACCAACGCCGACCAGTACACCAGGAAGGTCGGCTCGGTCACCGGCCAGGAGATGATCGCCCGACACTTCGCCCAGGGCGCGGCGCTGCCGGCGGACATCTACGCCCGGACCGGCTCGGCCGACGCAGTCGCCGCGGTGGCCGGCGCGGTCCCCGGGGTGTCCGCCGTGGGCGCCGCCGAGACCTCCGTGGACGGGCAGTGGGTACGGCTGCCGGCTGTGCTCGCCGACCCACCGGACAGCCGGGCCGCCGAGCAGACGATCATCCGGCTACGAACCGCCGTGCACGCGGTACCCGACGCGCAGGCCCTGGTCGGCGGGCAGACCGCCAGCCAGCTCGACATCAACATGGCGGCCCGGCACGACAACCGGGTGACCATGCCGCTGATCCTGCTGGTGGTGCTCGCGGTACTGATCCTGCTGCTGCGCTCGCTGGTCGCGCCGCTGCTGCTGGCGGCCAGCGTGGTGCTCTCCTTCGGCGCGGCGCTCGGCACCGGCACGCTGATCTTCCACGCCATCGGACACCCGCGCATCGACCAGGGGATGCCGCTGCTGTGCTTCCTGTTCCTGGTCGCCCTCGGCGTCGACTACACGATCTTCCTGATGAGCCGGGCCCGCGAGGAGACCGCCCGGGTGGGTACCCGGTTCGGGCTCACCAAGGCGCTCGCGGTCACCGGCGGCGTGATCACCAGCGCCGGGATCGTGCTCGCCGCCACCTTCAGCGTGCTGATCGTGCTGCCGTTGACCGGGTTCCTGCAGATGGGGTTGGTGGTCGCGGTCGGCGTGCTGATGGACACGCTGCTCGTGCGGACGCTGCTGGTACCGGCCCTGGGCATCTCGGTGGGCCGGCGGCTGTGGTGGCCGGGCCGGTTGGCGAGCCGGCCGGAACCGCCTGTTCAGGCGGCCGGGGACAGGCCCGCCGACTCGCCGGAGCCGGAGCCGGTGGGGATGCGTTGAGCTGCCGCGCCTGACGCGCCCTCCAGCAGCGTCAGATGCGGTACCCGCCCGGTGGACGGGGGGTGCGGGAGGGGCTGGGTGGCCGGTGCGCCGGGGGTGCGCGCCGGCCACTCGGCGCGTACGGCGTCGCCGGCCAGTCTGGCCAGCGCCGCGCGGGTGGCCGCGGTGTCGGGGTGGATGGCGGTGCCGGCGTGTACCCGGACGCTCAGGTCACGGGTGGCCAGGATCCGGCGCAGCGAGCTGAGCAGGTTCTCCGCACCGATGAACGCGGCGGTGGTGGCCGGTCGAGCATCGGCCGGGGTACCGAAGCGCAGGCTCACCGGGACCACCACGGCACCCGCGTCCAGGGCGGCCTGGAACAGCGCCGGCCGGAACGCGCCGACGGCCTGACCGCACGAGGTGGTGCCCTCCGGGAAGGCGGCCATCACCGCGTCGCCGGCCAGCCGGGTACGCACCGCCGCCACCGTGCCGGGCAGCGCCTTGGGTCGGGACCGGTCGATGAACACCGTGCCGGTACCGGCAGCGACCCGGCCGATCACCGGCCAGTCGCGCACCTCGGTCTTGGCCACCAGGGCACACCTGCCGACCGCGAGCAGCACCAGGATGTCCAGCCAGGAGACGTGGTTGGCGACCAGCAGCGCACGCCGGGCCGGCAGGCTGCCGCGTAGCACCACCCGGATGCCCATGCCGCGCAGCGCCCCCCGGGCCAACCGGCGCAGCGCCGCCGGCCGGGACCGGGCCGGCAGCAGCGGCAGGGTCAGCGCGCCGGCGCCCACCACGGCGGCGAGCGCCAGGAATCGGGCGGCCCGGCGCGGCAGGCCGACCGTTGTCGCGTCGGTGAAGCAGTGCGTGCCGCACAGCGAAGCCGGCTGCCAGAAGGTCACGGCGCACCTCCGTGCATCGGCGCGGCCGGGGCCGGGCGGTCCGGAGCCGAGCGGTCCGGAGCCGGGCGGTCCGCGGCCGGGCGGTCCGCGGCCGGGCGGTCCGGCATGCCGGTGTTGCCGAGGAAGTGCCGCAGGTAGCGCTGGTCGATGTGGTCGACGTCCAGCAGCACGAAGAAGTCGGCGCAGTTGAACTGCGGGTCCAGCGCGGGCGCGCCGCAGACCCAGGCGCCCAGCCGCAGATAGCCACGCAGCAGCGGGGGTACCGCCACCTTGCCGGTGCGCTCGACCGGCAGCCAGGGCCGGTGCGGCAGCACCCGGAATTCGGGCGGCGAGAGGTGTTTGCGGACCACCAGGTCCCACACCCCGGCCGCGGACGCGCCACCGTCGGCCAGCCCCACCGAGGCGCAGCCGGCCAGCCAGCGCCGCCCGGTCAGGTGCAGGTACCGGGCGATGCCGGCCCAGATCAGGTTGATCACCGCGCCGTCGCGGTGATCCGGGTGGACACACGAGCGGCCGGTCTCCACCAGGTTGGCGTCGATGCCGTCCAGGGCGGTCAGGTCGAACTCGGTCGAGGAGTACCGGCGCAGGCTGCGGCCGGGCGGCAGCATCCGGTACGTGCCGACCACCTCCCCGGTGCGCTCCTCGACCGCGATCAGGTGGTCGCAGTGCTCGTCGAACTCGTCGATGTCCAGGCCCGGTGCCAGGGAGTCCAGCCGGGCGCCGAGTTCCCCGGCGAAGACCTCGTAGCGCAGCCGTTGGGCGGCCCGGATCTCGGCGGGGGTGGCGGCGATGCGTAGGGAGTACCGCGAAGCGGTCAGTGCCGTGCTCGCGACAAGTACCGTCATGACCACTGTGTAAGGGGCACAACTGCCAGCGTCGTGTCAACCAGCGGCCCGCGACGTGGCCGGTCGGTGAACGATTACCGTAGGCCCGTGACCGGCTACTCAGGTACCCCGCTGGCCCGCAAGCTGGGAATCGTCGCCGGCTCCCGGGTACTGATCGACGGCGCCCCTGCCGACTTCACCCTCGACCCGCCCCCGGGCGTCTCCGTCGCCGACCGGCTCGGCGCCCGCCGGTACGACGTGGTGCTCTGTTTCTGTGCGGACACGGCCCGGCTGGCCCGGCGCTGGGCGGTGCTGCACCCGCGGACGACACCGGCCGGCGCGCTGTGGATCGCCTGGCCGAAGCGCTCCGCCGGGATCCCCACCGACCTGGACGAGGCCGCCGTGCGCGGGTACGCGCTGGCGCACGGCCGGGTGGACGTGAAGGTGTGCGCGGTGGACGACGTGTGGTCGGCGCTCAAGCACGTCATCCGGGTCGCTGACCGCTGACCTCCCGGATCCGCCCGCCCGGATCCGCCCGGCCTGCCGAGGTTGATGTGCCCGATGGGTGGGGTGGGGCAGCGCCGGGTTGACCGCGTCCGGCACGATGGGGCTGCTGTGTGCCGGCTGAGACTCAGGGGATTTCCGGATTGACCCGTCCCCCTGTTCTGCGCCAGTGTGGGCGGCGACAACGGGAAGGAATACACAATGTCCGATGGACAGATCGTTGTCTCGGGTCTGACCAAGGTCTACAAGACGGTCAGAGCCGTGGACAACCTGTCGTTCACCGTGGCGTCGGGCCGGGTCACCGGCTTCCTCGGCCCCAACGGTGCCGGCAAGACGACGACACTGCGCATGCTGCTCAACCTGGTCACCCCCACCGCCGGTAACGCCACCATCGGCGGCCAGCGCTACGCCGACCTGCGTGACCCACTGCGGCACGTCGGCGCGGTGCTGGAGGCCAGCAGCGCCCACAAGGGCCGCACCGGGATCAACACGCTGCGGATCAGCTGCGCCGCCGCCGGCTTCCCGGCCACCCGGGCCGACGAGGTGATCGAACTGGTCGGGCTGGGCGCCGCCGCCAAGCGCAAGTTCAAGGGGTACTCGCTGGGCATGAAGCAGCGCCTCGGCATCGCCTACGCGCTGCTCGGCGACCCGCAGGTGCTGATCCTCGACGAGCCGGCCAACGGGCTGGACCCCGAGGGCATCCGCTGGATGCGCAACCTGCTGCAGTACCTGGCCAGCCAGGGGCGCACGGTACTGGTCTCCAGCCACCTGCTCTCGGAGATGGAGATCCTGGCGCAGGACCTGGTCATCATCGCCGCCGGCCAGCTGGTCCGGCAGGGCACCGTGGATGAGGTGGTCGCCTCGGCCGGTACCCGGGTCGCGTCCCGGGTACGTACGCCCAAGCCGGAGGCGTTGGCCACCGCGGTCGGAGAGCGCGGCGGTCAACTGCAGCCGGGCGAGAACGGCGCGTTGACGGTGCTCGGCCTGGACGCCGCGGCCGTCGGCGCGGCTGCCTTCGCCGCCGGTGTCGAGCTGCACGAGCTGGTCGACGAGCGGCCCGACCTGGAGAACGTCTTCCTGCAGCTGACTCACGACAAGGCAGGCATCCGATGACCGCGACGACCGCCCCCGCCCCGCAGGCGACTCTGGGCGCCCCGGGCGGCTCCGCCTTCGGGCACCTGCTGAAGGCGGAGTACCTGAAGATCCGCACCACCAACGTGTGGTGGCTGCTGGGCATCTTCGCGGTGCTCGCCACCGGACTGGCGCTGCTGGTCAACATCCTGACGTTCCACAACGACACGGTGCGCAACGGCAGCCCGGCCGACATCGTCGGCGGCAGTGCCAACATCTTCACCTCGGGCCAGTTCTTCGGGGCGATGTTCGCGCTGCTGCTGGCCACCCTGACGATCACCAACGAGTTCCACCACCAGACGGTCACCACGACGTTCCTGGCCACCCCGCACCGCACCTCGGTGATCCTGGCCAAGTTCGTCGTCTCGATGATCGCCGCGGCCGGCCTGTGGCTGCTCTCCACGGTGATCGACCTGATCGTCGGCGCGCTCTACTTCAGCGGCTACGGCTTCGACAGCAACATCGGCAACTCCAAGGTCGTCGAGGCGATCTTCCTGAGCCTGCTGGTGTACGGACTGTGGGCGATCTTCGGGGTGGGCCTGGGGGTGCTGATGCGCAGCCAGATCGGCGCCACCCTGACCGGCACCCTCTCCTACTCGGTGGGCTACTACCTGGCGATCGGGATCTTCATCCTGATCCGCCAGTTCATCATCGAGAAGGACGGGGTGCTCACCGCCGCGGTGATCGTGCCGTCGATCGCCGCCCAGGTGGCGATCTCCCCGGTGAAAACCTATCCGCAGAGCGCGGCGCAGTGGGTGGGCGTCGTCGTCATGCTCGGGTACGGGGTGCTCTTCGGTGCCATCGGCATCTACTACACCCGCAAGCGGGACGTGTCCTGAGCTCCGGTCACCATGCCTGAGCCGGCGCCCGGTGTCGATCTTCGGCACCGGGCGCCGGCACGTCCGGGGCGGTCCCGGCCGAGGGTTTGTGAGCGGGGCCACGAGGCACGCCCGGTTGGTTTGACGGATCCTTGAGCGGTTAGCCTGAACACGCATTCAGGTCAGCTCGCCGGCCCGGATTCCGGGGCGGCGCGCGTCACCAGGCACCAGCACCACAGCAGCCACCAGCAGCGACCGTGTAGAAGAGGCGAGCGCGACAGTGTCGACTCAGCAGCAGGGCAACCCACTCGCGGATTTCGGCCCCAACGAGTGGATCGTCGAGGATATGTACCAGCGCTACCTCGCCGACCCGGCGAGCGTGGACCCGGCGTGGCACGAGTTCTTCGCCGACTACAAGCCGGCCCTGGAGCCCGCTACGCCCGACGGCCCCGCCGCCAAGCCCGGCGCTGCGACCAAGCCCGACGCTGCGACCAAGCCCGGCGCTGCGACGGGTACCGGTGCGACCGCCGCCGCCACCAAGCCGGCGGCGACCGCGCCGGCTGAGAGCGCCGCTGCGCGTACCCCCGCCAAGACCGCCGGCACCGCGCCGCCTGCCACCGCCCCGGCCAAGCCGGCCGGCGCGAAGCCGGCGGCCACCCCGCCGCCCGCCTCGGCCGCGAAGCCGGCTGCCGCGACCGTGCCGACCGGCGGGCGGAGCACGCAGCTGCGCGGCATCGCCGCCCGGATCGTGGCGAACATGGACCAGTCGCTGACCGTGCCGACCGCGACCAGCGTCCGCGCGGTGCCGGCCAAGCTGATCTCGGACAACCGCATCGTGATCAACAACCACCTGGCCCGGGGCCGCGGTGGCAAGGTCAGCTTCACCCACCTGATCGGGTACGCGCTGGTGCAGGCCGTCGCCGCGCACCCCGAAATGAACAACTCCTACGCCGTGGTCGACGGCAAGCCGACCCTGGTCGAGCCGGAGCACGTCAACCTGGGCATCGCCATCGACCTGGCCAAGCCGGACGGCACCCGCAACCTGGTGGTGCCGTCCATCAAGGCCGCCGAGACGATGGACTTCCGCCAGTTCTGGCAGGCCTACGAGGACATCGTGCGCCGCGCCCGGAAGAACGAGCTGACGATGGAGGACTACGCCGGCACCACCATCTCGCTGACCAACCCGGGCGGCATCGGCACCGTGCACTCGATGCCGCGGCTGGTCACCGGGCAGGGCGCGATCATCGGCGTCGGCGCGATGGAGTACCCGGCCGAGTTCGCCGGGATGTCGGACGAAGCCCTCGCCAACAACGCCGTCAGCAAGGTCATCACGCTGACCAGCACGTACGACCATCGGATCATCCAGGGCGCGCAGTCCGGCGAGTTCCTCAAGGTGCTGCACGGGCTGCTGCTCGGCGAACACGGCTACTACGACGAGATCTTCACCGCGCTACGGCTGCCCTACGAGCCGGTCCGCTGGGTACGCGACGTCGACACCAGCGCCGAGGGGCAGATCAACAAGACCGCCCGGGTGAACGAGCTGATCCACGCCTACCGGGTGCGTGGTCACCTGATGGCCGACACCGACCCCCTCGAGTTCCATATCCGCCGCCACCCCGACCTGGACGTACTCAGCCACGGGCTGACCCTGTGGGACCTGGACCGGATCTTCCCGGTCGGCGGCTTCGCCGGCAAGCAGCGGATGAAGCTGCGCGAGGTGCTCGGCGTGCTGCGCGACTCCTACTGCCGGCGGGTCGGCGTGGAGTACATGCACATCCAGGACCCCGAGGAGCGGCGCTGGATCCAGGAGCGGGTGGAGAAGAAGTACACCAAGCCCGACCGGGAAGAGCAGAAGCACATCCTCAACCGGCTCAACGCGGCCGAGGCGTTCGAAACGTTCCTGCAGACCAAGTACGTCGGGCAGCGGCGGTTCTCGCTGGAGGGTGGCGAGTCGCTGATCCCGCTGCTGGACGAGATCCTCTGCGAGGCGGCCACCGCCGGGCTGGACGAGACCGTGATCGGGATGGCCCACCGGGGCCGGCTGTCGGTGCTCGCCAACATCGTCGGCAAGCCGTACGAGAAGATCTTCTCCGAGTTCGAGGGGCACCTCGACCCGACCAGCGCGCAGGGCTCCGGCGACGTCAAGTACCACCTGGGCATGACCGGCAAGTACGCCACTCCGGACGGCGTGCACGGCATCACCGTCTCGGTGGTGGCCAACCCGTCCCACCTGGAGGCCGTCGACCCGGTGCTGGAAGGCATCGTGCGGGCCAAGCAGGACCGCATCGACCTGGGCCTGGAGGGCTACACGGTGCTCGCGCTCGCGGTGCACGGTGACGCCGCGTTCGCCGGGCAGGGCGTGGTCGCCGAGACGCTGAACCTGTCGCAGCTGCGCGGGTACCGCACCGGCGGCACCGTGCACGTGGTCGTCAACAACCAGGTCGGCTTCACCACCGCCCCCGAGTACAGCCGCTCCAGCCTCTACTCGACCGACGTGGCCCGGATGATCCAGGCGCCGATCTTCCACGTGAACGGCGACGACCCGGAGACCGTGGTGCGGGTGGCCCGGCTGGCCTTCGAGTACCGCCAGGCGTTCAACAAGGACGTCGTCATCGACCTGGTCTGCTACCGCCGTCGCGGGCACAACGAGGGCGACGACCCGTCGATGACCAACCCGCTGATGTACCAGATCATCGACGGCAAGCGCTCGGTGCGGAAGCTCTACACCGAGGAGCTGATCGGCCGGGGCGACATCTCCGTCGACGAGGCCGAGGAGTCACTGCGCGACTACCAGGCCAAGCTGGAGACGGTGTTCAAGGCGACCCGGGACGCGTCCAGCACTCCGCCGCGCCGCCGTACCCGGGATGCCGAGCCGGAGCCGAAGGTCGACACCGCGATCGACGCCGCGCTGGTGAAGGCGATCGGCGACGCGCACCTGGCGCTGCCCGCGGGCTTCACTCCGCACAAGCGGGTCCAGCAGTTGCTGGAGCGGCGGGCCAAGATGTCCGTCGAGGGCGACATCGACTGGGGCTTCGGCGAGATCATCGCGCTCGGCTCACTACTCAACCAGGCGGTCACGGTACGGCTGGCCGGCCAGGACTCGCGCCGGGGCACGTTCGTCTCCCGGCACGCCAGCGTGGTCGACGCGGTGACCGGCGACGACTACCTGCCACTGTTCGGGGTCAAGCACGACGACGCCCGGTTCTTCGTGCACGACTCGCTACTGAGCGAGTACGCGGCGATGGGCTTCGAGTACGGGTACTCGGTGGAGAACCTGGACGCGCTGGTCTGCTGGGAGGCGCAGTTCGGCGACTTCGGCAACGGCGCGCAGTCGGTGGTGGACGAGTTCATCACCTCCGGCGAGGTGAAGTGGGGTCAGCGCAGCGCGGTGACGCTGCTGCTGCCGCACGGCCATGAGGGCCAGGGCCCCGACCACACCTCCGGCCGCCCCGAGCGCTACCTGCAGATGTGCGCCGAGGACAACATCCGGGTGGCCCAGCCGTCCACCCCGGCGAACTACTTCCACCTGCTGCGCCGCCAGGCGCTGTCGCCGAAGAAGAAGCCGCTGGTGGTGTTCACGCCTAAGTCGCTGCTGCGGCACAAGCTGTGTGTCTCGACGGTCGCCGACTTCACCACCGGCACCTTCCAGACGGTCATCCCGGACACTGTCGACGCCGCCCAGGTGACCCGGGTACTGCTCTGCTCCGGCAAGATCTACTACGACCTGGTGCAGGCCCGGGCCGAGCGCGGCCTGACCGACACCGCGATCGTGCGGGTCGAGCAGTTCCACCCACTGCCGGTCGAGGAGATCAACGCGGCGCTGGCCACGTACCCGAACGCCAAGGACTTCGCCTGGGTCCAGGACGAGCCGGCGAACCAGGGCGCCTGGTCGTTCATCGCGCTGAACCTGCTGGAGCACCTGAACGGGGTGTCGCTGCGGCGTATCTCCCGGCCGGCTGCGGCCGCTCCCGCGGTCGGTTCGGCCAAGCTGCACGACGCCGAGCAGGCTGCCCTCATCGAGGCGGCACTGCCCCGCTGACGCCCGATGGCACCCGGGCCGGCGCACCGCCGGTCGGGGTGCCACCCGCGCGTCGATTCTTGTTGGTATGCAGGTCTTCTAGGCTGGGGTCCATGTACTTCACCGATCGCGGTATCGAGGAGCTGGCCGACCGGCGCGGCACCGAGTCGGTCACCATCGAGTGGCTGGCCGAACAGCTGCGCACCTTCGTCGACATCAACCCGGATTTCGAGACCCCGATCGAACGCTTCGCCACCTGGCTGGCCCGGCTCGACGACGAAGACGACGAGTGAGCGGCTTGGATTCCGCAGGCACCTGGGACTCCACAGGCACCTGGGACTTCGCGGACACCTGGGTGTACGCGGCCATCGCCGGAACCTCGCCGACCGACGGTTCCAGCCTCACCCAGATCGTCATGTACGCCGACGCGCTCAACCACGCGCTGCTGCTGGAGTCGGAGTTCACCGCCGCCTTCGGTCGGCTGCGGGCAGCCGGCGTGGTCGAGGGTGACGTGGCCGCCGACCGCTACTGGCTCACCCACAAGGGCGCCGCCCTACGCGCCGAGTTCGGCTACCGCGGCCTGCACGGCTGGCTGGACGCCGTCCCCCGCGCCCTGGCCACCCTCGGTACCCCCACCGGCACCCCCTGGCCCCTCCCACCCGGCACCTTCGACCAGGCCATCCGCGACTACCTCGTCTCCTGACCGCCGCAGGTACGCCAGAAACTTTAGCTCGGGCTATAGTCGACGCATGCCTGCTGACAGCCGAAGGCCGTGGTCGATCCGAACCACGGACGAGGTCAGGGACTGGTTACGAACGCTGAGCGGGCCTACCAGGGATGGCTTGCAGCGGAACGAAAGCGGAGGGATTCGCATGACTGACTTCCACGACTGGGAGGACCTTCGCGCGGAGTTGCACGATGGCGACGACGCCGCGTTGGCCGACGAGCGTGCCCGCACCGAGGCCTGGGTGAACGCCTACCACCTCGCGGAGGAGCGCAAGCGGCTCGGCCTGACCCAGCGACAGGTGGCTGATCTGATGGGCGTGACTCCCGGCCGGGTCAGCCAGATCGAGAACGGCGACCTCGACGTCAACGAGGTCGCGACCCTCAGCCGGTACGCCCAGGCGCTGGGCGCACGGCTGCGGATCATCTTCGACTACGGCAACGACCTCCGCCAGATCGCCTGATCGTCTGATCGGCCGCTCCGGCGCGTCGACACTCCGTTGCTCGCCGGCCTGCCATCGCGACTACCTCGGCCCTGACCGGCTGGCCCGACAGACCCTTGCGACGTAACATATATGCTACGCGCCCGGGAGGATCACAATGACAGGAGCATTCTGGGATGACCTCGCTGAGAACCTGAAAGATCCGGAGTTCGCTCGCGAGTACCACGCCACGGCGGCACGGGTGGCGACCATTGACGCTGTCGTCAACGCACTCGACGAGGCTCGCGTCTCAGCCGGGCTCTCCAAGGCCGAACTGGCCCGTCGGATCGGTGTCGAGCCTGCCACCATCCGCCGGTTGTTCTCGGCGAATCCGGTCAACCCGACGCTGGGCACGGTGGTCGAGATAGCCGCCGTCCTCGGCCTTCGCCTGCGGGTCGAGCCGGCACCGGGCGATGTTCCTCCGCACCGCAGCGCCGCCTAGCGACCTACGCCAACGACCGTGGATTGCGGGCCCGGTACTCGGAGCCCAGGGCTCGAACCGCCGCGTATTCCGCCTCCGACAGCACCGTCCGAATTGGCTTGTCGAGCCCGGCAACCACGACCAGGAGAGGACGGCCAACGCCCGAGAACCGCCCACTTGCCAACGTTTCCACGCCGGCGGGGTCGCGATTCAGGGGAGGGGGCGGCCGAAGCGGACGGGGACGCCTGGTGAATAGAGGACGCTCGTCGGGGGGCCCTCGACGGCGGTGCCGGCGGCGGGGAGCAGGGCGTCGTCAAGGTGCAGCAGGTCGGCACGGTGCAGGGGCCACTGGGGGTGGGTGTTGGGTAGATAGCGGGTACGGCCCCAGCCGTTCCAGTGCAGGCCCCAGCGGGCGGTGACGAAGTGCTCCAGGGCGCCGGGCTGCTCGACCGGCTCGCCCACCCGTACCCGCAGCTCGCTGCGCAGGTCGCGAGGGCCGGGCCAGCGGCGGCGGCAGGTGTAGGCGAGCTCGTCGGCGGAGTGCTCGATGCGCATCCGGGACCAGCGGTAGGGCAGCCGGAAGCCCCAGCGGGCGACCAGCACCGGGGCCAGCCGGGCGGCGTCCAGGGAGCGGAACAGCACGCCCCGACGGCCCGCGTCGTCCACTGTGTACAGTCGCACGTTCGTCTCGGCGAAGTCGCCGAAGTACGGCACTCCCGGGCCGGGACCGGGCCCGACCCGGGACATCCGGAACGCGACCAGCCCCACGTACGTGAGGCCGTCGAGTTCGTCGGGGCGGGTACCCGCGGGCAGCAGCGGTGCGATCCGCTCCGGGGGTACCGGCCAGTGCAGGAAGGTAAGATCCCGCCACCACTGCGACAACAGCGGCCACCCGACCGGCCGGGGCGCGGTCGGGGTGACCGGCTCAGCCGACGGGCCGGCGGGCGCGGCGGACACTCAGCCGACCGCGACCCAGATCGCGATGGCAACCACTACCAGGGCGGCCACGATGGCCACCAGGACGCCCACCGGGAAGTCCTTCGTCGACGGTGCCTCGGTGTGCTGCGTGAACGCCTTGAACTGCTCGGTCGATCCACTCGGATCGGCGTGCTCGTCGGTCATGGCGCAGACCCTAGCGGCTGAGCGGGCGTGCTGCCTGCCCACCGATCGGTGGATCGAGCATGCCGTCCTCAGCCCATGTGCGGGTAGCGGTGGTCGGTCGGCGGGACGAACGTCTCCTTGATGGTGCGCGGTGACATCCAGCGGACCAGGTTCTGCCAGGATCCGGCCTTGTCGTTGGTACCCGAGGCGCGCGCGCCGCCGAACGGCTGCTGCCCGACCACCGCGCCGGTGGGCTTGTCGTTGATGTAGAAGTTGCCGGCCGCGAAGCGCAGTTCCCGGCTGGCCCAGTCGACAATCCGACGGTCGTTGGCGAAGATCGAGCCGGTCAGCGCGTACGGGGCGGCCTGCTCAGCCTGGCGCACGGTGGTCTCGAAGTCGGCGTCGTCGTAGACGTGCACGGCCAGGATCGGGCCGAAGTACTCGGTGCTGAACACCTCGTGGCCGGGGTCGGCGCACTCAACCACGGTGGGGCGGACGAAGTACCCGACCGAGTCGTCGGCGGTGCCACCGGCCAGCACGGTGCAGGCCGGGTCGGCGGCCATCATCTCGAATGCCTTGCTGTGCTTGGCGAACGCCCGCGAGTCGATCACCGCGCCGCCGAAGTTGTCGAAGTCGGAGACGTCGCCGTAGGTCAGCGACCCGGTGGTGGCGGCCAGCCGGTCCCGCAGCCCGGCGTCCCACAGCGAGCGCGGCAGGTACGCCCGGGACGCGGCCGAACACTTCTGCCCCTGGTACTCGAACGCGCCCCGAACCAGCGCCGTGTGCAGCGCGTCCACCTCGGCGCTGGGGTGCGCGATGACGAAGTCCTTGCCCCCCGTCTCCCCGACCAGCCGCGGGTAGCTGCGGTACCGGTCGATGTTCGCGCCGACGGTCCGCCACAGCAGGTGGAAGGTACGGGTGGAGCCGGTGAAGTGGATGCCGGCCAGATCCGGGTCGGCGAGCGCGACCTCGCTGACCGCGATGCCGTCCCCGGTCACCATGTTGATCACCCCGGGCGGCAGCCCGGCCGCCTCCAGCAGCCGCATCGTGTAGTGCGCGGCGAGCTGCTGGGTCGGCGACGGCTTCCAGACCACCGTGTTGCCGAGCAGCGCCACCGAGGTGGGCAGGTTGCCGGCGATGGCGGTGAAGTTGAACGGGGTGATCGCGTAGACGAACCCCTCAAGCGGCCGGTGGTCGAACCGGTTCCACACCCCCGGCGAGGAGAGCGGCTGCTCGCCCAGCAGCCGGTGGGCGAAGTGCACGTTGAACCGCAGGAAGTCGATCAGCTCACAGGCCGAGTCGATCTCCGCCTGCTGGGCGGTCTTGCTCTGGCCGAGCATGGTGGCCGCGTTGAGGGTGTGCCGCCAGGGGCCGGCGAGCAGGTCGGCGGCGCGCAGGAAGATCGCCGCCCGGTCCTCGAAGGACAACTCCCGCCACATCGGTGCGGCCTGGGTGGCGGCCTTCACCGCGGCGTGCGCGTCGGCAACGGTCGCGTTGCGGGTCACCCCGAGCACCTGCGAGTGCTGATGCGGTTGTACGACGTCGATCGGGTCACCGCCGCCCATCCGCTGCTGCCCGTCGATCGTCATGGTCAGCTCGACCCGGTCGGCGGCCAGCTCAGCCAGGCGGCGCTGCAGCCCGGCGCGCTCGGCGGAGCCCGGCGCATATCCGAGTACCGGCTCGTTGCGCGGCTCAGGCGTGTTGAACAGGGCGTCCATGTCGTAATCCCCCGGTGGCGTCGGCGTACGGGTGAGGTACGACCATCCTCCCACGCCTTACCTGTCCCACCCAGTGGGCGGGTCCACCCCCGGGCAACCGGTCCTGATCTTCCCCAGCCAAAGGCCCCACCAGCAGCCCCGCGTACGCTGAGTCGGGATTGGCGGGCCGGTCGGCCGGGCCAACGGGACTGGGGAGGACGAATGACCGAGGGCAGCGCCAAGGTGTCCGCCGGATCATCCGTACCCGCCAAGAAGCCCGCCGCCCGCAAGCCGTCAACGGGCGCCCGGAAGACCTCGACCAGCTCTCCCAAGCCGCCCACAGACGCGCCCAGCACCACAGCCGAGGCCCCCGCCACCCCAACCGCAGCCACCAAGGCCTCGACCGGGACCGCCAAGCGCCCGGCCACAGAAGCCGGGCAGACCGCGGCAGGCGGGCAGACGGCGCGGCCGGTGCCGTGGACGCCGCAGCTGCTCGCGATCGCCGTGGCCTGGCTGGCCGTGCTGCTCTACGGGACCTGGGTGAGCATCGGCTCGGCCGGGCAGGCCGAAGAGGCGGTCGACTGGACCACGCTGGCGCTGCCCGGGGTGGTCTCGGCCAGCCTGGTCGCCGGCGCCTGCCTGGGGGCGTTCGCGGTGGACCGGCTGCTGCGCCGCCGCCCCGAGCCGGCCAGCCGGCTGCGCTGGGCGCTCGCAATGGGCGGCGGACTGTTCGTCGGGGTGCTCGTCGGCGCGCTGGTGATCGCCGGATACGGGCACACGTCGGCAATCCTGGTACTCGCCGGCGCCGTGCTGGCAGCCGCGGTGCTGGGCGGGGTACTGGCCGGGCTCGCCAGGCGCGAGGTGGTCGTCGGCGGGATCGCGGCCACCGTGACGGTGATCCTGGTCGAGTTCGTGATCCAGGTCTTCCAGGGCCCGCTGCGGCAGCTCTTCGGCGGCGGGGAGAGCGGCGTGTCGCAGTGGAACGCCGGTACCCGGCTGGCGGTCACCCAGGCGCTGATCGGTGGCGCGGCGGCCGGCGTGATGGCGTTCTGGTACCTGCGCCGGCTCGGACGCGGGGCCCGGCTGGGGTCGTACCTGGCGGCCGGCGCACTGCCCGGGATCGCCCTGCTACTGGGCGAAGTGGTGACCCGGATCGGCGGTCGGCAGGTGTTCGCAGCCGTGGCCGGGCTGTCCGAGGGTGACCGCATCCTGCTCGAATACTGGAAGAACTCCCGGCTCAACCAGGCTCTCGTGGTGCTTTTCGTGGGCGCGATCGTCGCCCTGATTTGCTTCGGCCGCACACTGCCCAAACGCCGCCGCCGCTGACGGCTACCGCTCCGCCGCTCGGCCCTGCCCGCTGCCAGCCCGCCGGGGCGAGTCAGTCGCTGGTGTCGTCGAGGAGCCGGGGCAGCTCGGAGGCGTCATACCAGGACAGATCGTGGTCCTCGGCGGTGTCCACCGCGAACTGGGCGTCGGAATCCCCGTCGAGCGCGGCCACGGCTGCGGCCACGGCAGCCGCGATCTCCGGTACCCCCGCATCGTCGACGTGAATGGCGGCGATGGCCGCCGCCGGGACGATCTCCCGCAGCCGCACCGAGCTCTCCCCGAGTTGCGGGTTGGTGGTGTCGACGGCCTTGCTGGGCAGGTCAACGCTGATCACCGTGCGACGGGGCGGTGCCGCCGGATCGTGGTGCAGCACGAGCAGAGCGGCCTGGGCGGCCCGGGTGAAGGCGACGTACTCCAGCTCCTCCTCGTCGCCGTCGGTGTACCACTCGCGCAGGCCGGGGGTGACCGCGTGCGCCTCGCCGCCGGCCGGCCACTGACCGTCGTCCCGGAACCGGGCCAGCAGCGGCAGGCTGGCAGGCAGGTACACCCGGATCAGGTCGATGGCCACGGACGGCTCCTCGGATCGGGCTGGACCGCTGGGCGCACGCACGGGGCGTCGCCCATCGCCAGTGGGTGCAATGCAGGGAATCGATGGCAAACTAAAGCAATGACAAGCCGGTTCCTGCAGATGAAGGATGTCGCCGATGAACTCTCGGTGTCGCTTTCGCAGGTATACCACATGGTACGCAGTGGCGAACTGCCGGCAATCAAAGTGGGCGGCCGAGGCGCGTGGCGGATCGAGCGCACCCGGCTGGAGGCCTACATCGAGCAGAAATACACCGAAACGGCGCAGTGGGTGCAGGAAAACCCGCTGATCGGGCGGGACGAGGAGATCGACCCCGAGTAGCCGCAGCGCCGACCCACCCAGCCGCTGGCCCATCTGGACCAGCGGCTCTGTTGTTGTGCCCTTATGGGCTGGTCAGGACCTTTCGTACACAGCTATCCGCTTTCGCGAGTGAGGCAAACCAGCGGAAGCCGTCGATGCTTGACGGCTTGTTCTCGGGCCTATCACAATCATCTGGAGGCAAACGAAAGCAAACGAAGGCATTGGACATCACCCGAGGAGCCTTGGATGACCGTGACGCTCGCTCCGCCCCGCAGGACGGCACCTCAGGTGGTCCGGCTGCGGCCGGCGCCCCGCCTGGAGCCGCCCTTCGACGACGAGCCCGGTCCGCAGGCCGCCCGGCACGGCAGCACCGGGCAGGGCGACGCCGGGGACCGGGGACCGGGCCGCTCGCATGGCTCCACAGACAAGGCTGACCAGCCCGGACGCACCGAACAGCCGGCCGGCGAGAGGCCACCGGGCCGTCCGGGACAGCCCGGCGGTCCGGGACAGCAGGACGGTCCGGAACGGCGGAGCGGCGGGCAGCTGCGAGAAGGTGACGGGCGGCCGGGCGGCGAGGGACGGTTGTGGAGTCCGGGGCACGGCCGGTCGGAGGGCGCTGGATTCGTGCCGGCGCGGTTCGCCCCGCCCGGCGCGGAGCACTGGCAGCAGGATCTGGATGAGAACGCGGCGGCGGATCGGGGCGGCGCGGGCGACCGGGTCAGCGCCGGGCCGACTGATGCGGAGATCGCCTCGGCCCGGTTCGTCCGGGCGTGCAGCGAGGTGCTCGGCGGCTTCCGGCCACTGCGGCACCTGAGCGTGCTGATCGCCGCCGAGTACCTGGCGGAGGCCAGCGAACGGCTGCTCCGGCCACGCCGGCAGGACACCCTCGGCCCCGGCGAGCCACCGGGGCGTACGCCGGCGTTCCCGACCCGGCGGCCCTCCCCTATCCGCACCGCCACCGGCCCGGCCGACGCCGTCCAGGTACGCCACCACCGGATCAGCGAACCGTCCGATGGGGTCGCCGAGGTCAGCGTCGTCCTCGCCCGTGGCAGCGACGTGTGGGCGATGGCGGTCCGGCTGGAACGCGGGCCGGCCGGCTGGCTCTGCACCTACCTACAGGTGATCTGACCCCGCGCCTCCAGCTGATCTGACCTGCGTCTCCAGGTGGTCTGACCCGCACCGCCCGGTGATCTGACCTGCGACCGCGGTCGGTTCACCACCCGAACCCCCGCAGCGGGCGCCTCGGCCGCCGAACCGGCGCCCGCTGCGGGCCTGAAAAGCCAGCCCGGCCACGACGACCGTCCCGGGGGCACCGCGACCGCACCGTCGGTGGCGGGCGGTCGTCCCCGGCTCCGCTCCCTCGGGCGGGGCCGGGCGGCCGGGAAATGGGCCGGCCCGCCACCCTTCAACAGGGTGGCGGGCCGGTGACGCAGGCGCGGAACGGGCTACGGCGCGCCGTGGCAGCGCTTGTACTTCTTGCCCGAGCCGCAGTAGCACAGCGAGTTGCGCGACGGGGTGCCGCCGGTCGCCTGGCCGGGCGACGGGGTACGGGCGCCGGCAGCGATGGCCGACGACGGACCGGCCGGGCGGCGGGGGCCGGACCGGCCGTTCGCCGGACCGATCCCCAGCGCCGGGGCCTCCTGCTTGATCTCCACGCCGCTGCTGCCGGCCTCGCCGTCGATGGTCGGCGCGGAGTACTGCAGGGCACGGGGCAGCGGCCGAGGGGTGGCCAGGCCGGTCAGCACCTTGGTCGACGGCGCCGCCGCGCTCTCGTCCGCCGGAGCCTCCTCAACCTGCACCTCCAGGTTGAACAGGAAGCGGACCGCCTCCTCCTTCACCCCTTCGAGCATCTGGTTGAACATGTCGAAGCCCTCGCGCTGGTACTCCACCAGCGGGTCGCGCTGGGCGTACGCGCGCAGGCCGACACCTTCCTGCAGGTAGTCCATCTCGTAGAGGTGTTCGCGCCACTTGCGGTCGATGACCGTCAGCAGCACCCGGCGCTCCAGCTCGCGCAGCCCGTCGTGACCCAGCTCGTCCTCGCGCCGGTCGTACGCCTCGTGCGCGTCCTCCTTGACCCTGGCCAGCATGAACTCGCCGTCCAGGGACTCCCGGCCGCCGCCGTTCTCCTCCTCCAGGTCCTCGATCGTGACACCGATCGGGTAGAGCAGCTTGAGGCTGGTCCAGAGCTGGTCGAGGTCCCACTCCTCGGCGTACCCGGCCGAGGTGGCGCCGCCGACGTACGCCGTCACCACGTCGTCGATCATGTTGCGGATCTGGTCGTGCAGGTCTTCGCCGTCAAGTACCCGCTTGCGTTCGGTGTAGATCACCGTGCGCTGCTTGTTGAGCACCTCGTCGTACTTCAGGACGTTCTTGCGGATCTCGGCGTTCTGGCCCTCGATCTGCGCCTGCGCGTTCTTGATCTGCCGGCTGACCATCTTGGACTCGATCGGCACATCCTCGGGGATGTTCAGCCGGTCCATCACGGCCTCGACAGCGCCCGAGTTGAACCGGCGCATCAGCTCGTCCTGCAGGGACAGGTAGAACCGCGACTCGCCCGGGTCACCCTGCCGGCCGGAGCGGCCACGCAGCTGGTTGTCGATACGCCGGGACTCGTGCCGCTCGGTGCCCAGCACGTAGAGCCCGCCGACCTCGACGACCTCGACGGCCTCCTCGTCGCAGAGCTTCTCCCACTTGGCGTACACCTCTTCCCAGGCGTCGCCGTACTCGTCGGGCTGCTCGTCCGGGTCGATGCCCTTGTTGCGCAGCTCGGCGGCGGCCAGGAACTCGGGGTTGCCACCGAGCAGGATGTCGGTGCCACGGCCGGCCATGTTGGTGGCCACCGTGACGCCGCCCTTCCGGCCGGCCTGCGCGATGATCTCCGCTTCCTTGGCGTGGAACTTCGCGTTCAGCACGTTGTGCGGGACCCCGCGGCGGCGCAGCATCGTCGAGAGCAGCTCGGAGTTCTCCACCGAGACGGTACCGATGAGCACCGGCTGGCCCAGCGCGTGCCGTTCGACGATGTCCTCGACCACGGCGTTGAACTTGGCCTTCTCGGACTTGTAGATCACGTCGGACTTGTCGGCCCGGATCATCGGCTTGTTGGTGGGGATGGGCACCACGCCGACGTTGTAGACCTTGTTGAACTCGGCGGCCTCGGTCTGCGCCGTGCCGGTCATGCCGGAGAGCTTCTTGTAGAGCCGGAAGTAGTTCTGCAGGGTGACCGTGGCCAGGGTCTGGTTCTCCTGCTTGATCTCCACGCCCTCTTTGGCCTCGATGGCCTGGTGCATGCCCTCGTTGTAGCGCCGGCCGTGCAGCACCCGGCCGGTGAACTCGTCCACGATCAGGACCTCACCGTCGGAGACGATGTAGTCCTTGTCCTTCTTGAACAGTTCCTTGGCCTTGATGGCGTTGTTCAGGTAGCCGACGAGCGGGGTGTTCACCGACTCGTAGAGGTTCTCCACCCCGAGCCGGTCCTCTACCTTGGACACGCCGCGCTCGGTGACGGCCACGGTGCGCTTGGACTCGTCGACCTCGTAGTCGCCGCTGCTGTCCTTGCCCCGCTGCATCTTGTCGACGACCTTGGCGAACTCCATGTACCAGCGGGCCGACTGCTCGGCCGGACCGGAGATGATCAGCGGGGTCCGCGCCTCGTCGACCAGGATCGAGTCGACCTCGTCGACCACCGCGAAGCCGTGCCCGCGCTGGACCAGATCCTCCGCGGTCCAGGCCATGTTGTCGCGCAGGTAGTCGAACCCGAACTCGTTGTTCGTGCCGTAGGTGATGTCGCACTGGTAGCCGGCGCGGTGCTCGGCCGGATCCTGGTTGGGCAGGATCACCCCGACGGTCAGACCGAGGAACTTGTGCACCCGGCCCATCCACTCGGCGTCGCGCTGGGCCAGGTAGTCGTTGGTGGTGACCACGTGCACGCCGTCGCCGGAGAGCGCGTTGAGGTAGACGGCCATGACCGAGGTCAGCGTCTTGCCCTCACCGGTCTTCATCTCGGCGATGTTGCCGAAGTGCAGCGCCGCGCCGCCCATCACCTGCACGTCGTACGGGCGTTGACCGAGCACCCGGTTGGCTGCCTCGCGCACCGTGGCGAACGCCTCCGGCAACAGGTCGTCGAGCGTCTCGCCGTCGGCGTAGCGTTGCTTGTACTGGTCGGTGAGCTCCCTCAACTCCGCGTCGCTCAGGTCGACATAGTTCGACTCGATCGAGTTGACAGCGGCGGCGATCGTCTCCAACCGCCGTACCACGCGCCCTTCACCGGCACGCAGGATCTTTTCGAAGATCGACACGGATAAGCTCCCTAGACAAGTCTGCCGGTCCATCGTAGGCGGCTGGGCCGCCGAACTCACACCCACGTACGCCCGAACCGTCGGCGCGTACCCCACCGGCCCCCCGCTGGGCAGGGCGATCGTGGTCATATCGACGCGACATCCGGCTGCCGGTCCGGATATTTTCGCAGCCATGGAGATCGAAGACGGGGACCTTCTGCTGCGCCCATGGCAACCAGGCGACGCCCCAGCCGTGTACGAGGCCGCTCAGGATCCGCTGATTCCGCGCTTCACGACCCTGCCCTCGCCGTACGCGATGTCCGATGCTGAGAAGTTTGTCGCAGACGTCGCGCCGGCCGGCTGGGCGGCCGGGACCAGCGCAAACTTCGCGGTCCTGGACGCTTCGACCGGCACCCTGCTGGGCTCCTGCGGGTTGGTGTGGATCCGCCACGGCATCGCCGAGCTCGGCTACTGGACGGCGGCGGCGGCCCGCGGCCGGGGCGTCGCGCTACGGGCCAGCCGGCTCGTCTGCCGGTACGCGTTCGCTGAGCGCGAAATCCAGCGGATCAACTGGCAGGCTGACATCGGCAACCAGGCGTCCCGGCTGGTGGCCCTGCGCTGCGGCTTCCACATCGGCGGCACCTGGCAGTTCCGGGACCGGCACCCGCAGGGCAGCCCGTACGCCTGGATCGGCACGCTGCTTCCCGGCCAGTTGACCGACGAGACGCCGGCCCGGTACGCCCCCGGCTCGCTGGTCGCCCGCCGGGCCGCGATCCTCGCCGCCGGCCAACCCACCCTGAACCTGCCCGAGGGCGCGGGGCAGCTGCGGGCACTCGCCGAGCGGGACCTGGATGCGATCACGGTGGCCTGCCAGCACCCGACCACGGTGCGCTGGACGACCGTGCCCGAGGGGTACCAGCGCTCCGATGCCGAGTCCTTCGTGCGCCGGGCAGTTGACGGCTGGGCGCTGGGCAACGCGGCCACCTTCGCCATCACCGACTCCGACGACGCCTGGGTGGGCAACATCAACCTGCGGCTGACCGACCCGGAGAGCCTCGAAGCGGAGGTCGGCTTCCTGGTCGCCCCGACCGCCCGGGGTCGCGGGTTCGGCACCGCCGCGCTGCGTACCGTGGCTTCCTGGGCCTTTGACTCGTTCGGTCTGGGCCGGATCCGCTGGCGGGCCGAGGTCGGCAACGCCGGCTCGCGGCGGGTGGCGGAGAAGGCCGGTTTCCAGGTCGAGGGCGTGGAGCGCGGCGGCCTGCCGGGGCGCGGCACCGGCGAGGCCCGGGCCCGCCGGGACGCCTGGGTCGGCGGTCTGCTGGACACCGACCCCCGCTGAGCCGGGCCGCCTGTGCCGATCTCGCGCTGTGATGCCACGACGGGCGTGGTGGCCGGCGTGCCGAGCCCGTCCGCCGGCCAGCACACCCGACTCGGGCGCGGCGACCACGATCCGGTAGACAGGGCCGGGGGGACTGACACGGGGCGCGGCGGTTGCCGCAACGGGGGAGGCGCGGCATGGACGGGTTACCGCACGAGCAGATTCTCGGCGAACGGGTACTGCTGCGGGCGCCGCAGCGCACCGACGCCGAAGCGATCGTGGCGGCCTGCAACGACCCGGCCATCCGACGGTTCCTGCCGCTGCTGCCGGTGCCGTACCGCCGCGAGGACGCGCTGACCTGGATCGACGGCGCGCCGGGGCACCGCCAGCGGGGCGGGGCCAACTTCGTGATCGTGGACCCGACCGCCGACCAGGTGCTCGGCAGCATCGGCCTGAACGACGTGTCGCCGTCCGGTGCGACCGGCGAGATCGGGTACTGGGTGGCGCCGTGGGCGCGTAGCCGCGGGGTGGCCGTCGACGCTGCCCGGGCGTTGACTGCCTGGTCGCACGCGCACGGTATCGCCCGGCTCGCGCTCTACACCGAGCCGGAGAACTGGCCGAGCCAGCGGACCGCGCTGGCCTGCGGTTACCAGCGCGAAGGGGTGGCCCGGGGACGCGGTGTCGGGCCGGACGGCAGCCGGCACGACCAGATCTGCTGGGCCCGGCTCACCGACGACCCGGCGCCGGCGACCCGGCTGCTGCCCGACCTGCCCGGTCCGCCGGGACCGGACGGGACGCCGACGAAGCCGGGCGCGCACGGGTACCTCACCGACGGGGTGGTGCTGTTGCGGCCGCTGTGGGAGCCGGACGCGCCGGCCATGTTCGAGCTGGACACGTTGCCCGAGGTGGTGGCGACCAGCGTGCCGCCGACCGGGCCGACGATGGACCAGGTGGTACGCCGGTGCGCCCGCTCGTACGGGCGGTGGCTGGCCGGCGAGCGGTGCGAGGTGGCGGTGGTGGACGCCGCGACCGGGGAGTTCGCCGGCCAACTGGGGCTGGTCTACCAGGAGCCGCAGACGCAGCAGGCGCTGATCGGGTACAGCATGCTGCCCCGGTTCCGCGGGCGTGGGCTGATGACCCGGGCGGTCCGGTTGCTGACCGGGTGGGCGTTCGAGGCGGTCGGGCTGGCCCGGATCGTCGCGGGCACCGAGCCGGCGAACACCGGGTCCCAGGCGGTGCTCCAACGCGCCGGCTTCACCCGGGAGGGGTACGAGCACGGCCGGTTGCCGGGGCCGGACGGTACCCGCGTCGACAACCTCCAGTGGGCGCTGCTGCCACCCGGGTAGGTCAGCCCCACCAGAAGGCGGCCGCGATGATCACGTAGAGCCCGATCAGGGTGGCGCCCTCCAGCCAACTGGACTCGCCGTCGAACACCGCCAACGCCACCAGCAGCACGCTCACCACCACAGCCACCACCAGCAACGGCGCGAACACCAGCGTCAGGGTGGTGGCGGTGAGCAGGCTGAGCAGCACCAGCGCCGGGGCCAGTACCAGCGCGATCTGCAGCGGGCTGTTCAGGATCACCGACAGCGCGTAGTCCGACTGGTTGCGGTACGCCAACTGGATGCCGACCACGTTCTCGATCGCGTTGCCGGCGATCGCGATGACCACCAGGCCGGCGAAGGTCGGCGAGATGTTCAGCTTGTCCATGGCCGGGGTGAGCGCGTCGACGAACCAGTCGGAGACCAGCGCCGCCGAGCCGCTCGCTGCCACCAGCATGGTCACCGCCACCCAGAGCGGCCAGCGCACCGCCGGGGTGTGCGTCGCCGGGGCCGGGGTCGAATCCGGGGCCGGGGCGCTCTCGCCGGTGTTGCGACGGATCGCCGCCGGCAGGGACAGCGCGAAGATCACCAGCAGGATCACTGCGACGATGTCGGAGAGGACCCGCACGTGCGCCTCGGCGGGCGTGTGCGTGTACTTGGCGACGCTCGGCACCACCAGCGCGGCCGTCGCCAGGGTCAGCAACACCACCGTCTCCCGGGCCCGGGACTTGGCGAACGCCTGGTTGCCGTGCTTCAGCCCGCCGACCAGGAACGCCGCCCCGAGTACCAGCAGCAGGTTGGCCAGCATCGACCCGATGATCGCCGCCTGCACCACCTGGACCAGCCCGGCCCGCAGCGCGAAGAACGCGATGAACAGCTCCGGCAGGTTGCCCAGCGCGCTCTGCAGCACCCCGGTGGCCCCCGCCCCGAACCGATCCCCCAACTGCTCGACGCTGCGCCCCACCAGCGCCGCCAACAACGCCACCGCCGCCATCGCGCAGACAAACGCAAGAATCGCCCCCGCACCCGCGTAAGCCGTCACCCCAGCGGCCGCCACCGCCAGAACCGACCCACCCACCACCACCAAATCCGACCGCACAAAAACCCGTCTGGCCCCACCCCCAGCGGGAGACCCGGCACCACCGGGGGATCCGGCACTCCTGCCAGCACCCGCGACAGCCGAGCCCCCCACAGACGCCAGCACCAACAGAACCAGCACCGACAGAGCCGCCCCCGACAGACCCAGTCGGGGACGTCACGGAACCACGGGACACCAAAGCATCATCAGCCACACCGGAAATCCTCGCACCACACCACAAGGTCCGCTGGGCGAGCACTCTCGCCCCCAACCCCCGCCCGGCCGCCGGAAAGGCGGGGGCGGAGGGGGTGACCACGTCGGGATCAAGCCTGACCGCCCAGAGTGGTCACCCCCTCCGCCCCCGCAACCACAGCAAGGAAACAGAAAAGAGCGAAAGAAAAGCTACACAGCAGAGAGCGCGATCACGCCGTAGTCGTAGGCGCGCCGCCGGTACACCACCGACGCTCGACCGGAGTCCTTGTCCATGAACAGGAAGAAGTCGTGCCCCACCAGTTCCATCTGGGACAGCGCATCCTCCACCGTCATCGGCTCCGCCGGGTGTTCCTTGGCTCGGGCGATGTGCCAGGGCTGGTCCTCGTCCTCCGGTTCGACCACCGCCGTACGGGCGGGCAGTGCCGTGGTGAGGGGGGCGGTGAACAGTTCGGCCGGGTCGAAGGGGGCTGCCGCCGAGAGTGCGACGGGAGTGTGCCGGCCACGGTGTATCCGACGGCGGTCGGCCGAGCGGCGCAATCGGCCTTCGAGTTTCGTGACGGCCATGTCGAGTGCCGCGTAGAAGTCCTGCGCACAGGCCTCGGCGCGGATCGCGGGTCCACGGCTGACGCAGGTGATCTCCACCTGTTGGCAGTTGTCCGACTGGCGCGGATTGCGCTCGTGGGACAGTTCGACGTCGATCCGGATGATCTTCTGGTCGTAGCGTTCAAGCTTGTCCAACTTGTCCGCGACGTGCTGGCGGTAATGGTCGGGGACCTCAAGATTGCGGCCCTTCACCACGATTTCCACGCGTGACCTCCCCCACGATTGATCTGTGCAGTTGGTGGGTGATCCGTCGCTACCGCCGCATCAGCCTGGATTCCGCGCTCGCCGTTCTCGGCCTGGTGCGCGGGCGGAACCTCCTCTCCCGTGCGGCTCGGCGGGGCCGGGCGGCCGGTAGCTGATGTTTTCAAACGCTAGCCCCTGGACGCCCATCCGTCACCCGGAGTCGCCAAGGAATTGGCCGCGAATTCGCCCACAACGGTGGTCATCCCGCGCTCCGGGACGATGATGTTCACGCTCTGCAACGCAAAGATCACCCGTGTACGGGTGTGGCGTCCGGAGATCACTCGGCATCCCGGATCAACCGGCGTCCGGGGTCAACCGGCGTCCGGGAGGTCACGGGAGAGTCGGGTGGCGGCGAGGACAGCGGCGGCGTGCGGGGTGACTCCGCCGCCGGCCAGTACCCGGGCGGCGGCGGCCAGCGTGGCGCCGGTGGTGAGGATGTCGTCCACCAGGATCACCGCGACGCCGGTGTCGGCGGCACGGGCGAGCGCGGACAGCACCCGGGGACGGGGCCGGAACGCGCCGGCCGCCACCGCTGCGCGGGCGGCGCGGTCCAGGTGGGTCGAGTCGGGGCGGGGCCGGGCGGCCAGCGCCGGGGCGGGCGCGGCGGACCAGCCGGCCCGGCGCAGCGCCGTGGTCGTCGCCTCGGTGAGCCGGCGCAGGTGGTCGCCGTAGCGGGCCCGGGCGGCGGCTGCCGTGTCGGGAATCGGGACCAGCAGCACCGGCCGGGACCGGGGCACACCGGTGGCGGCCACCACGTCGGCGAGCAGCGCGCCCAGCGGCGCGGCGAGCGGGTACCGGCCCCGGTCCTTGTACCCGACCAGCACCTCCCGCAGTACCCCGGCGTACCCGCCGAGGGCGTAGCAGGGCGGCAGCCCGGGCGGCGCAGGGGTGGGCCGGGTCGGCCCCGGGTACCCACCGGCCAACTCGGCCCGGCACCCGCCGCACAGGCTGCCCCGACCGGACTGCCCGCACCCGGCGCAGCCGCCCGCGAAGAGCAGGTCGGACAGCGCGGCGAGCACCGGGCTCAGTCCACGTAGAACGGGTTGATCGGCGCACTCGGGCTGGTCGGCGCCGAGGCGGTGCCCGTCGGGTTGGGGCTGGCCGTGGCGGCCGGCGTGTACTTCAGCGGGCTCGCGCTCAGCCCCACCACCCGCGAGGAGCCGGAGGTGAGCGTCTGCACCATCACCGGCCCCGGCTCGGTCAGTGCCGACCCTGTCGTCGGCGGGTTGCCGACGAGCTGGGTGACGCGGCTGTTGAACAGGAGACTGTAGAGCTCGCCCTTGACCGCGCCGTCCACACTCACCTCGGTCAGACCGTACTTGGCCTCGCCCCGCGGCTTCCCGGCCAGCGCGAGTCGGTTCACCCGGCTCCAAGCGACGGCTGTGAGCTCGGTGAACCCGCCACTGTCGATCCGGCGCGGGCTACCCAGGGTGGGGTTGTCCGCCGGCGAGGAGAGCACCGAGAGGTAGACCTGGCCACCGGAGATGAGGGCGATCCGGCGACCGTCGGGGCCGACCGCGAAGGCGGAGACCTGGTTCGGGTTGGCGTCGATGTCCACCGTGATCGGGGAGACCTGACCAGCCAGGTTCACCGAGTACAGCGCGTTGCTCGCGACGATCAGCAGTCGAGCCTGGGTGCCGGGCAGCCATACCGGGCGGCACATCGGCCCATTCGGGAGACCGGTGACGTCGACATAGCTCGGCTCGCCGCCGTCGCTACCACGCCGACCCACCGACAGCCGGTAGCGGCCCTGGTTGTCGGCCCGGACCACGGCGCCGAATTGCAGATCCCGACTGAGGCTGGCGGAGTGCAGGGTGGGGTCGTTGATCGGGGCGAACACGGGCGGGACCGGATGCGGAAAGGCGGTCTCCCGGACCCGCCCGTCCACAATGAAGTACCCCTCCGATCCGCGGGTGCGCGAAGCGTCGTCGGCCAGGTTGCGCGACCTCAGCGGGGTGGTGTCCACCGGCTTCGGCTGCCCCGCAATCTTAAGCTGGATCGGCTCGGTGAACTGCGGCTGCAGGGACAACTGGACCTGCGCGGCGATCTTGACCGGCTCCGCGCCCTGCAGGGCGGTGAAGTCGACCACCCAGGCGCCGTCGGCCTTCACCACATTGCGCGGCTGCAACGCCGCTCCGCTGGGCAGCGGGGTCAAGCCGGATCCCAGCAGGTCGGCCGGGCCGGCGAGCAGACCGTTGACGATCTCGGTGGGCTGGGCCTCCTGCTGCAGACCGACCAGTGGCACATAGCGCAGGTCCGGGACGAGGAAGTTGTTCGGTTCCTTGCCGTTGTCCCAGAAGTAGATCAGGTGCGCCTGGTAGTAGTTTTCCAACCCGTCACTGGACAGCACCAGGCTGCTGGCCAGCGGCGTGGGCAGGGTGTCGATGTGCCAGCTCGGGCCGCTGCCCGGGTTGACGTCGTTGGGCACCAGCGTGAGCTGCACAGACTGCGCGCCGCTCGGGCCGGGTGCGACCGAGCCACTCGCGGTGAGCTGGCCGACCGGAACGTAGTCCAGGGTGATGGTGGAGGCGCTGCCGGCCTGGGCCGGGGTACCGATGTTGATCACCCGGATCACCGTGATCGACGGGCCGGGTTGCCAGGCGGCGGCCGCTGCCGGGGTGAGGAACCGGCGAACGTTGTCCAGCACCGCCGGCAACGAATCCGTGTCCTGCTTGCCGGCCGAGGCGGTCAGAAATGCCTCCACGAACTGCTTCGGGGCGACGATGCCCAACGGGCTGGGCGGATCCTTGGCGACCTGGTTACCGCTCGGGCCACTGCTCGGGCCGCGCCCGACGACGTGCGGCTTGGTGCCGGACGGCACCCCGCAGGCGGTGACCGCGGTCAGCCCGACGCCGCCGAGCAGCAGGCCGCGCAGCACGTTGCGGCGGCCCAGCCGTAGCGGGTCACGGTCGGTCGGCTCAGCCATGACTGCCACCCCAGTCGCGTACCCGGGCGACCACCGACATGATCGGGGTCGGCAGCGACGTGATCGGTGAGGCCGGGGTGGGCAGCGCCGGCCGGCCGCCGATCACCACCGCGTCCTCGGGTACCAGTCGCAGCGGCGCGGAGGTCAGCCGGTCACCGGCCCGTACCGGCAGGGTCAGCCGGAACTGCGAGCCCTCCCCCGGCGCGCCCCACGCCTCCAGCCAGCCACCGTGCAGCCGGGCGTCCTCCAGGCTGATCGACAGCCCGAGCCCGGTGCCGCCGGTCTGCCGGGCGCGGGACGGGTCGGCCCGCCAGAACCGGTTGAACACCAGCTTCTCCTCGCCCGGCTTGAGGCCGATGCCGTGGTCCCGGACAGTGATCGCGACGGCTGATTCGCTGACCCCGAGGCGTACCCGCACCGGGCGGCACTCGCCGTGTTCGACCGCGTTGCCGACCAGGTTGCGCAGGATGCGTTCGACCCGGCGCGGATCGATCTCGGCGATCACCGGCGGGTCCGGGGTGTCCATCGTCAGCTCCACACCGCAGCGGCCGGCCAGCGCCGAGAGCCGGTCGGTGACCCGTTCGACGATGGGGACCAGGTCGGTGGGCTCGGCATCCAGCACGGCGAAGCCGGCGTCGAACCGGCTGATCTCCAGCAGGTCGGTGAGCAGCCCCTCGAACCGGTCCAACTCGGCGTGCAGCAGCTCGGCGCTGCGCCCGACTGCCGGGTCGAACTCGTCCCGGGAGGCGTAGATCAGGTCGGCGGCCATCCGGACTGTGGTCAGCGGGGTACGCAGTTCGTGCGAGACGTCCGAGGTGAACCGGCGTTGCAGCCGGGACATCTCCTCCAGTTGGCCGATCTGGCGTTGCAGGTTCTCGGCCATCTGGTTGAAGGAGGCGCCGAGCAGCGCCAGGTCGTCCTCGCCGCGCACCGCCATCCGCTGGTCGAGCAGGCCCGCGGAGAGCCGTTGCGCGGTCCGGGCCGCCACCCGCACCGGCCGGACCACCAGCCGGGTGGTCAGCGCGGCGAGCAGGCCCAGCGCGATGACCAGCAGCGTGCCGAGCACCAGCACGGTGGTGCGGACCAGATCGGCGGCGTTCTCCTCGGCGTCCATCGGGTACGCGTAGTAGAGCGCAAGGTCAGGCCCGGCGGTATGCACGGGGGTACCGAAGACGAGGTACTTGTGGACTCCGTGACAGCTGTCATCGGTCACGAACGAGTACGCCTTGTTGTTGCCCGGGCCGATCTCGTCCCGCAGATCCCGGGGTACCAGATTGGCGAGGTTCGCACAGTCCACCGACGCCTGGGGCTTGACTCCGCTCCCCACGTCGGTCGGCAGGATCGCCACGATCACGTCGTTGCCCTGAGCGGCGGTGTGCGCCAGCGACTGCAGGGTGGCCGCCACCGTGTTGTCCAGCCGGGACTTGCTCGGGTCGGCCTGGATCTGCTGGCTGACGATCTCGGAGCCGCTGTCGGCCTCCCGGGTGGCGACCTTGACCTTCTCGTTGATCAGCCCGGCGGTGATCCAGGTGGCGATCAGCGCGCCGAACGCGCCGACCAGTACCCCGGAAATGATCAGGGTGATGACCACCATGCGCAGCTGCAACGAGCGACGCCAGGCGCGACGGGCCGAGCCGCTGACGGTGATCACCCGGCGGGTGACGGCATGCCGGAGTGCGATCACCGCTCGCGGTCGGGGAATGCGGGGGAGGGAGCGGGAGGAGGGGATCATGTTCCTATCCGGTACCGGCCTTGTAGCCCACCCCGCGTACGGTCAGGATGATCTCGGGCCGCTCAGGGTCCTTTTCGATCTTGGCGCGAAGCCGCTGGACGTGCACGTTGACCAGCCGGGTGTCGGCCGCGTGCCGGTACCCCCAGACCTGCTCCAGCAGCACCTCGCGGGTGAACACCTGGCGCGGTTTGCGGGCCAGCGCCACCAGCAGGTCGAACTCCAGCGGCGTGAGCTTGACCTCCTCGCCGTCCCGGCTGACCGTGTGCGCCGGCACGTCGATGCCGATCTGGTTGCCGGGCGGGCCGATGGTCAGCATCTCCGGGGCGGTGTCCGCACCGCTGCGCAGCCGGGCCCGCATCCGGGCCACCAGCTCCTTGGGCTTGAACGGCTTGACCACGTAGTCGTCGGCGCCCGACTCCAGGCCGAGCACCACGTCGACGGTGTCGCTCTTGGCGGTGAGCATCACGATCGGGGTACCCGACTCGGCCCGGATCAGCCGGCACACGTCGATCCCGCTCATCCCGGGCAGCATCAGGTCCAATAGCACGATGTCCGGCCGGGCATCGCGGAACGCCGCCAACGCGCGTTCACCGTCCGCCACGAACGACGGCAGGAATCCTTCACTACGCAGCACGATGCCGAGCATCTCGGCAAGGGCGGGGTCGTCGTCGACCACCAGTACCCGGGCTCTCATGCGATCCAATATTCCATCTCCTGCGGCGGGACCGGGAATGCCGACGACCGGATTACCGCACTTCCGGCCGAAAGATGTAGCTGTTCGGTCCGGTCGTCGGCGGTACCCACGGCTGCGGTGAACGTGCCAGGATGGGCACCGCCACCCGACGGCTGCGCCGCAGACTACTCCGTCCACGACGCTGCCGGTGACCATGCTCACGTCGTGACGTGGACCACCCGGGTGGGGTACCAATTTCGGTTCAGTCCCCGGGGGCGCACGCGGCGTGAGCAGCAACAACGAGGCTACCTTGCCGTTGCGCCCATTGACGGTGGGCGAGGTGCTCGACGCCGCCATGGCGCTGCTGCGCGGCAACGTCGCCCGGCTGCTCGCGCTCGCGGCGATCGCCGCCGTCGCCGAGCAGGCCGCCCTGCTGCCGCTGCGGCGCTGGGCCGGGCTGACCCCCCCGAACTACACCGCCGACTGGTGGCAGTCGCTGGGCGGCTGGTGGCTGGTGCTCTCCGTCGGCCTCGGCACCGAGGCGGTGATCGTCACCCTGCTCGGCGCGGCAGCTGCCAGGCGCGCGCTGCCGGCGCTGCTCGGCCCCGACGCCGACGGCCTGCCCCGACCGACGGCCGGCCGGATCGCCGCTGTCTGCCTCACCGCCCTGCTGGTCGGGCTGACGGCGGCCGCCGGCTGGCTGCTCGGCGTGGTCGGCTGGATCTGCTGCTTCCTGATCACCGGCCTGCTCGGCCCGGCGCTGCTGGCCGACCTGCGCCAGCAGGCTGCCCGCTGGCCCGGTCCCGGCCGGCCGACCGGGCAGCCGGGGCAACCGTGGCCGGCCGGCCCGACCGGCGGGCTGCCGGGCCGGCCCGGCCCGCTGACCCTCGCCGGCCCCGGCGCCGCGGTGGGGCATGCGCTGCGGCTGGTGTTCCGCACCGGGCTACGGGCGGGCGGCATCCGCCTGGTCAACTACCTGGCCTGGCTGCTGGTCCGGCTGGCGCTGGGCTGGGGCGTGATCCTGGCCCTGGGCCGGGTGGTGCGGGTGGACTCCGAATTCTGGTCGGCGGCACTGGCGATGGCGGCGTTCGCGCTGGCCAACACCGTGGCGTACGCGGTGGCCGGGTGCCTGGACGCGGTCCTGTTGCTGGAGTGCCGGGTCCGCTCCGAGGGGCTGGACGTGCGGGTACGGGCAGCCCGCCGACGCCGGGCCCCGGTGCTGGAGGCGCTGACCATCCCGGCGAAGGTACGCACCTCCGGCTGGGCCGGTGGGCCGATCGGGCTGCCGCCGCCGGTACCGGTGGTCACCGCGCCCGTCGGGCCGGGGGTGCCCCGGTGATCCGCCGCTGGAACGAACTCGCCGCCGACCTCGGCGACGTCATCCCGCTCCCGCTGGCCGGCCTGGCGCTGCTGTTGCTCGCGCTGCTGGCCGGGGTGCTCTGGTACAGCTACCCGCGCTGGCTGCCGCACCGCTGGTTCGGCCGGTTCGTCCGGGCCGTGGGCCGGGGACTGCGCCGGTTCGCCGCCGGGCTGCGCCGGCTGCCCCGCCGGGTGGGCCGGCTGCGCTGGCGTGGGCTGCGCCGGCCGAGCTGGCGCTGGCGACGCCGGTCCCGGGTGGACGGGCAGCCGGTGGCCGAGCCGACCGCCGATGACGCGCTGCCGGACCGGCCGGTCGGGCACTTCGTCACGCTCGCCGACTGGTACGCCAGCCAGGGCCGGTGGGCCGAGGCGGTGCGGGAGCGGCTGCGCGGCATCGTCCGGGCGCTGGTGGACGCCGGGGTGATCGAGGTGCCGCCGGGTTGGACGGTGGTCGAACTGGCCGGCGCGGCCGGCGCGGTGCTGGCCGCCGTGCACCCCGCGGTGAGCGGCGCCAGCCAGGTCTTCTCCGACATCTGGTACGGGCAGCGCCCGGCCGTGGCGCAGGACGACGCCGCGCTGCGCCGGTACGCCGACGAGGTCACCGCCGTGCTCACCGGAGCCTGGGTCAGGTGGCCCGCGATGACCCGTCACCGCCACCGGTCCCGCCGACCACCCTGCCCACCGTGCCCACCGTGCCCACCCGACGCGGCCGGCGCTGGCTGCGGGTGCTGGCGCCGCCGCTGGTGGCGCTCGTCGCCATCCTCGCCACGCTGGTCGTGCACGCCATCGAGCAGCCCCGGACGAGCAACCCCGGCTACCTCAACCCGGCCGGTACCGGCGACTCCGGTTCGGCCACCCTGGCGCAGCGACTGCGCGCCGGTGGCACCAGCGTCCGGACGGCCACCGGCAGCCTGGACGCGCTGGACCTGGCGGGCACCGGCGACGCCACCCTGTTCGTGCCGGCCGCCGACTACATCCGCGCCGACCAGCGTGCCCGCCTCGCCGACCTGCCGGCCAGCGTCACCGTGGTGCTGGTCCGCCCCAGCCTCACCATCCTCGACTGGGTCGGACTGTCCTTCCTGGACAAGCAGACCCGTTGGGCCACCCGGGCCGCGCAGGGCTGCACCGGCCCGGCGCCGAACCCGACCGGGCCGGCCCTGGTCTACCGGGACCACTTCCAGTTGTTGGCGGGAGTGAAGCTGCCGTCGACGCTGACCGTGACCCGGGACTGCTTCGGACACGCGGTGCAGGGCTGGCGCTCCCCCGGCCGGGCGGAGCTGGTGCTGGTCGGCGCCGACGACATCTTCCGCAACGACCGGATCGGTGAACTCGGCAACGCCGAGTTGGCTGCCGCACTGCTGGCCGGCCATCCCCGGCTGATCTGGCTGAACCTGCACAAACTGGAACAACCGCCCAAGCAGCCGCACAGCCAGCACGACGGCCAGGACGACGACCAGCCGCCGCCCGAGCCGGACTCCGACGCCGGCCTGCCGGTACCGGGCTGGGTGAAGGCGGCCGCCGCCGGCCTGGCAGTGGCCGCCGTACTGGCCGCGCTCGCGGCCGGCCGCCGACTCGGCCCACCGGTCGAGGAGCCGCTGCCGGTCCGCCCCCGGGCCACCGAGACCGCGCTCGGCCGGGGCCGGCTGTACCGGCGCGCCCGCGCCCGGCAGACCGCGCTCGACGCGCTGCGGTCGGCCGCGATCCACCGGCTCCGCAGCACCCTCAGGGTGCCGCCCGACGCGCCGGACGCCGAACTGGTCACCGCCGTCTCCGAGCGCACCGGCAGCCCCGGCCAGTACGTCCACGCGGTCCTGCACGGACCGGAGCCGGCCGACGACGAGCAGCTCACCGCCGCCGTCGCAGCCCTGGACGCGATGGTCGAGCAGGCCATGCCGACCCCACTAAGCCAGCCGTCTACCGATTACGACCCATTTGTCAAGGAGGGGCCATGACCGAGCGCGTGCACGAGGTCCGATCAGCACTGGCGGGCCGGCGCCCTGCGAGCGGGGTGGCGGCATGACCGAGGCCGCTGTCACCCCGGGCTCAGGCGGGTACCCCCCGGCGCCCCGGACAGCCGAAGCCGGTTACCCGGCGTACACCACACCGCCCCCGGCCGGCCCCGGCCCGGCCCCGATGGGGGTGGGTGGCGCGCCGGCCGACGATGCGCGGCAGGCGCTGGTACGGCTGCGCGCCGAGGTCGCCAAGGCAGTCATCGGGCAGGACGCGATGGTCACCGGCGTGGTCATCGCGCTGCTGTGCCGGGGGCACGTGCTCCTCGAAGGCGTCCCCGGCACCGCCAAGACCCTGCTGGTACGGGCGATGGCCGCCGCGCTGGACCTGGAGACCAAGCGGCTGCAGTTCACCCCCGACCTGATGCCCGGCGACGTCACCGGATCGCTGATCTACGACAACCGGACCGCGCAGTTCCAGTTCCGGGCCGGCCCGGTCTTCACCAACCTGCTGCTCGCCGACGAGATCAACCGCACCCCGCCGAAGACCCAGGCGGCGCTGCTGGAGGCGATGGAGGAGCGCCAGGTCTCGGTGGACGGCGAGACCCGCGCGCTGCCCGACCCGTTCATCGTGGCCGCCACCCAGAACCCGATCGAGTACGAGGGCACCTACCCGCTGCCCGAGGCGCAGCTGGACCGGTTCCTGCTCAAGCTGACCGTGCCGCTGCCGTCCCGGGACGAGGAGCTGGGCGTGCTGCGAGCGCACCACGCCGGCTTCGACCCGCGCGATCTGGTCGCCGCCGGGGTACGCCCGGTCGCGGGCGCCGCCGATCTGGCCGCTGCCCGCGCGGCGGTCGCCCGGATCGGAGTGGCCGACCCGGTGATGGCCTACATCGTCGACCTGTGCCGGGCCACCCGCACGTCACCGTCGCTGGAGCTGGGCGCCTCGCCACGCGGGGCGACCGCCCTGCTGCACTGTTCGAAGGCGTGGGCCTGGCTGCTCGGCCGGGCGTACGTCATCCCCGACGACGTGAAGGCGCTCGCCCGGGCCACCCTGCGGCACCGGGTACGACTGCGGCCGGAGGCGTCGTTGGAGGGCGTGACGGCCGACGCGGTGCTGGACTCGGTGCTCGCCACGGTCCCCACGCCACGATGAGCCCGACCGGGCGGGCCGCCGTGCTCGCCGCCGTCGCCGCCTGCTTCACCTGGGTGAGCCCGAAACCGTGGCTGTACCTGGTGCTCGCGCTCGGCGTGGTGGCGCTGCTGGTGCTGCTCGACGCGGTCTTCGCGGGCTCGGTCGGGGAGATCACCCTGGACCGCGAAGGGGACCGCCAGGTACGCCTCGGCGAGACCGCGCACACCCTGCTGACCGTGGCGAACACCGGGGTACGCCCGGCCCGGCTACGCATCCGCGACGCCTGGGTACCGTCGGCCGGCGCCAGCCCGTACGACCACGAGCTGTCGCTGGAGCCCGGGCAGCAGGCGCAGGTGGTCACCACGCTCACCCCGACCCGGCGCGGGGACCGGCCGGCCGCCCGGGTGACCGTGCGCTCGTACGGGCCGCTGGGCTTCGCGTACCGGCAGTCGCGCGGGCGTACCGCCCAGGCCGGCACGCCGCCGTGGACGCTGCGGGTACTCCCCCGCTTCGCGTCCCGCCGGCTGCTCCCGGAGAAGCTGTCCCGGCTGCGGGTGATCGACGGGATGGTGGCGACCCGGGGACGCGGCCAGGGCACCGAGTTCGACTCGCTGCGCGAGTACGTGCTCGGCGACGATGTGCGCTCGATCGACTGGCGGGGCACCGCCCGGCGTACCGACGTGGTGGTGCGCACCTGGCGGCCGGAGCGCGACCGCCGGGTCTTCTGCGTGCTGGACTCGGGTCGCACGGCCGCCGTCCGGGTCGGGGACGAGCCCCGGCTGGACGCCGCGATCGACGCCGCGCTGCTGCTCGGCGCGCTCGCCAGCCACGCCGGTGACCAGGTCGAGGTGCTCGCCGCCGACGTGAAGGTACGGGCCAGCGTTGCCGGCGGCTCCGGCCACACCCTGCTCAACCGGATGGTCACCGCGCTCGCGCCGCTGCACCCGACGCTGGTCGAGACCGACTTCGGACTGGCCGTCGGCGAGGTGCTGCGCCGGCAGCGCAAGCGCGCCCTGGTGGTGCTGTTCACCGCGCTGGAGCCGGGCGCGCTGGGCGAGGGGCTGCTCCCGGTGCTCAGCCAGCTCGCCGCCCGGCACACGGTGGTGGTGGCCGCGGTCAGCGACCCGGCGCTGACCGACCTGGCCGCCGTCCGCGGCGACGCCGAACGGATCTACCTGGCTGCCGGGGCGCAGCGCACCCTCGCGGAGCGGGACCGCATCCGGGCGGCGTTGACCCGCAACGGGGTCCGGGTCGTCGACTCACCGGTGGGTTCGTTCGCCAGCGACGTGGCCGACACCTACCTGGCCCTCAAGGCCGCCGGCCGGCTCTGACCGGCGCCCGCTCTTCGGTGCCTGCCGGTGTCCGCTTCTTCGGTGCCCAGTGGGGCCTGCTCGCCGGTGGCCGCTGGCGCCGGGCGCGGCCCGTCAGCTGACCGGGAGGTCGGCTTCGCGGTCCTCTTCGGAGACGTCGGCGTTCTCCGCGAGGGTGGCCGCGCGGTGACCGAAGACCAACACGTAGGCCAGGAACGAACCCCAGACCAGCAGCCCGATGGTGATGCGGGCGGCCGGCGGCAGTGGGGACGGCGTGATGAACGCCTCCAACAGCCCGCTGACGCCGAGCACCAGGGCCAGGCCGAGCGCGCCCAGCACCGCTGAGCGGGCCGCCCGGGCGAGTGCCCGGCCCCGGGTGAGCAGCGGGCCGGGGGCGATCCACGCCCAGCCGATCCGCAGGCCCAGGCCGGCGCCGATGAAGACGGCGGTCAGCTCCAGCATGCCGTGCGGCATGATCAGGCCGAAGAACTCGGCGGCGTGCCCGTTGCCGATCATGACGCCGCCGATCGGGGCCAGGTTGATCAGGTTCACGTAGAGCAGGTAGACGACCGGCACGATCAGCACCCCGCCGGCCAGTACCTCGCCGGTGAGCAGGGCGTTGTGCGTCCACACCGAGAGCGCGAAGTTCTGCGGCTGGTACTCGGAGTAGTAGCTGGCGAAGTCGTGGTTGACGAGCTGGTCGATCTGGTCGGCTGTGTAGAACCGCAACTGCACCTCGCGGTCGCCGGCCACGTAGTACATGAAGGCGAAGGTCAGCACGGTGAAGGTGGTGGCCACGCCGCACCACCAGCGCCAGGCCTGGAACACGGCGAGCGGGAAGGTCACCGTGAAGAAGCGCTGCACCACCCGCAGCGAGAAGGTGGGCCCGCCGGTGATGCTGGCCCGGGCGGTCAACAGGATCCGCGACAGCCGGGCGATCAGGGACGGTTCGGGAGCCCGGCTGCGGATGGCCGACAGGTGGGTACCGGCGCGCTGGTAGAGCACCAGCAGCTCGTCGACCTCGGCTGCGTCGAGTCGGCGGCGGCGGGACAGCCGGTCCAGCCGGGTCCACTCGCCCGCGTGCTCGGTGACGTACGCGTCGAGATCCACCAACCCTCCCCCACTGCCGGCCACGCGGCTGCCGCCACGGGCGTAGCGGACAGCCTAGCGTTCGTGTTCACTGGTCCGGTGCCCCCAGCGACAGCGCAGTCCACGTACCCGACGACGGCCGGCGCCGACGACGCGGCCCGCACCGGAGCGGTCCGGCTGGCCACCGGCGAGGCCGTCGAGTTCGAGGTCCGCGTCGCGCGGTTGGGCTCGCGCGCCCTGGCGCTGCTCATCGACATCGTGATCGAGGTGGCGCTGCTCTGGATGATGCTGCTGGTCGGCGTGCTGATCCTCGGCGGACTGACCGAGTTCGGAGTGGTTGACGACGCGCTCCTCGCGGTGCTCGGCACCCTGGCCCTGGTGGTCACAGTGATCGGGTACCCGGTGCTGATGGAGACGCTGACCCGTGGCCGTACCGTCGGCAAGCTCGCAGTGGGGTTACGCACCGTACGCGACGACGGCGGCCCGGTCCGCTTCCGGCACGTGCTGACCCGGGTGCTCGTCGGGGTGGCGGTGGAGTGGCCCGGTCTGCTGCTGCCCCCGGTCGGCTGGGTGGCCGGGTTGTGGACGATGCTGGTCAGCCCGACGGGCAAGCGGCTCGGCGACTACGCGGCCGGCACCCTGGTCATCCACGAGCGCTCGCCGAACACCTGGGGCTGGGTACCGGCGATGCCGCCCGCGCTGATCGGCTGGGCCGGCACGCTCGACCTCACCGGCCTACGGGACGAACTGGCCCTGGACGTACGACACTTCCTGGCCCGCAACCGCCGCCTCGGCGAGCCGGCCCGTACCGCGCTGGGGTACTCGCTGGCGGCCGAGGTGGCCGCCGTGGTGACTCCGCCGCCGCCACCGGGTACCCCCGGTTGGGCCTACCTCGCGGCGGTGCTCGCGGAACGCAACCGGCGGGCAAACCTCCGACTGGCGCACGACCGGGCCGCCGCCGCGATGGTCTGGCCGGAGCTGGTCGCGGCCACCCGGCCGGCCGGCTACCACCTGGTCCCCAAGGTCACCCGCCGGCAACAGGTCGCCTGGCGCCCCTGACCCCCGGCCCCGCAGACACGCTGAGGGCGCCGCACGTTGCGTGCGGCGCCCTCGACGTGTCTGCAGGTCAGACGACCTTGATTGCCTCCGCGTAGTGGCAGGCGGTGGGGTGGCCGGCGCCCCGGTCCACCAGGGCCGGCAACTCCTCAACGCACTTGCGCTGGTCGGCCTGGGTGAGTTGGACGAACTTCGGGCAGCGGGTGCGGAACCGGCAACCCGAGGGCGGGTCGACCGGCGAGGGGACGTCGCCGGTCAGCAGAATCCGTCGCCGCTCCCGTTCCTTGCGCGGGTCCGGCACCGGGATGGCCGAGATCAGCGCCTGGGTGTACGGGTGCGCCGCCTTGGTGAACAACTCCTCCACGGTCGCGGTCTCCACGATCCGGCCCAGGTACATGACCAGGATCCGGTCCGCGATGTGCCGCACCACCGACAGGTCGTGCGAAATGAACAGGAACGACAGGCCCAGCTCGTCCTGCAGGTCCTCCAGCAGGTTGATGACACCGGCCTGGATCGAGACGTCCAGCGCGGACACCGGCTCGTCGAGCACCAGCACCTTGGGCTTGAGCGCGAGCGCCCGGGCGATGCCGATGCGCTGACGCTGGCCGCCGGAGAACTCGTGCGCGTACCGGTTGCCGTGCTCCGGGTTCAGCCCGACCTGCTTGAGCAGGTCACGGACCAGTTGGTGGCCGTGCTCCTTGTTGCGGTAGAGGCCGTGGATGCGCAGCGGCTCGGCGACGATCTCGTTGACCGTCATCCGCGGGTCCAGCGACGCGAACGGGTCCTGGAAGACGATCTGCAGGTCGCGCCGCAACGGCCGCATCTGCCCCGACTTGAGCTTGGTCAGATCCTTGCCCCGGTAGTGCACCTCACCGGAGGTGGCCGGCACCAGGTTGAGCATCAGCCGGCCGGTGGTGGTCTTGCCACAGCCGGACTCGCCGACCAGGCTGACGGTCTCGTTCTCGAACAGGTCGAAGGAGATGTCGCAGACCGCGTGCACGTCGCCGATCTGCCGGCGGACCAGCCCCTTGGACCGCACCGGGAAGTGCTTGACCAGGTTGCGGACCGACACGATCGGTGCGCCGGTCCCGGCCGCCGGGAAACCCGGCTGGGTGAGCGTCGCCTCGGTCACAGCTGTCCCTCCTCATCCCGCTCGGAGTCGACCGGGGAGCCCGCGTTCCCGGACTCCATGGCCAGCAACTCCACCGCGGTCAAACTTTCCGTGTCCGCCGATGTGGCCACGAACAACTCCTCCGCCGAGCGCTCGCGCGAGCACCTCGCTGAAGTGGCAGGCGGCCAGGTGGCCGGCCCCTTCGGTGGCGTGCAGCTCCGGGTCCACCTCGTCGCAGATCTCCTGGGCCAGCGGGCAGCGCGGGGTGAACGAGCAGCCCGGCGGCAGGTTCAGCAGCGACGGCGGGGCGCCGACGATCGGCGTCAGCCGTCCCTTGCCGCCCTCGTCGACCCGCGGCAGGCTGCTGATCAGCCCGAGCGTGTACGGCATCCGGGGCCGGTAGAACACGTCGTCCACCGAGCCGGTCTCGACCAGCCGACCCGCGTACATCACGCAGATCCGGTCGGCGTGGCCGGCGATCACCCCGAGGTCGTGGGTGATCAGCACCAGTGCCGCGCCGGTCTCCGCCCGGGCGATTTCCAGCGCCTCCAGCACCTGTGCCTGCACGGTCACGTCCAGGGCGGTGGTCGGCTCGTCGGCGATGATGACGTCGGGGTTGTTGGCCATCGCGATGGCGATGACCACCCGTTGCCGCATGCCGCCGGACAGCTCGTGCGGGTAGCTGTCGATGCGCTGCTTCGGGTTCGGGATGCCGACCGTGGCGAGCAGGTCGATGGCCCGGTCCCGTGCCGCGATCTTGGAGATGTCGTTGTGGGCGAGGATCGCCTCACTGATCTGGAATCCGATGGTGTACACCGGGTTCAGCGAGGTGAGCGGATCCTGGAAGATCATCGCGATGCTCTTGCCCCGGATCTCGGCGTACCCCTTCTCCGAGGTGCCGAGCAGCTCCTTGCCCCGGAACCGGGCCGATCCGGTGATCTTCGCGGTCTTCGGCAACAGGCCGAGCAGCGCCATCGAGGACACCGACTTGCCGGAGCCCGACTCGCCGACGATGCCCATCGACTCGCCCGGTTGCAGCGCGTAGCTGACTCCCCGGACCGCCTGGACGACGCCGTCCTCGGTGGGGAAGCTGACCGTGAGGTCCTCCACCTCCAGGACCGCCGAGGTGGCCGGTCGGGCGTCGTTGAGCTGGATGTCTGCCGTGGTGGCCTTCATCGGCGTTGCCTTGTCTGTCGCGGGTCGAGCGCGTCGCGCAGGCCATCACCGATGAAGTTGATGGTCAGCGCGATCACAATGATCATCAGGCCGGGGAAGTAGAACAGCCAGTCGCGGGTCCCCAGCGCGTCGCGGGCCGCGTTGGCCAGCGAACCGAGCGAGGTGTCCGGGCTCTGGATGCCCAGCCCCACGAAGGACAGCGCCGCTTCGCCCAGGATGGCGCCGGCGATGTCCAGGGTGGCCTGGACGATGATGACGCCGGTGACGTTGGGCAGCAGGTGCCGGAAGATGATCCTCAGGTCGGAGGCGCCCAGCGCTCTGGCCGCCTCGATGAACTCCTGTTGGCGTAGCGAGAGCACCACACCGCGCACCACCCGGGCGTTGACCACCCAGCCGAGCACAGCGAACAGCAGCGCCACGATCCACCAGGTGCCCCGGAAGTGGTGCGCCATCGCGCCCACCACGGCCAGGAACGGCAGGGTCAGCAGCACGTCGACGAAGCGCATCATGTAGTTGTCGACGCGCCCGCCGTAGTAGCCGGCGATGGCGCCGTACGGCGCGCCGATCGCCGTCGAGATCAGCGCCACCAGGAAGGCGATGTTGAACGACTGCTGACCACCGCGCAGCACCCGGGCGAGATAGTCGTGGCCGATGTCGTCCATACCCATCGGGTATTCGAGGCTCGGCGGTTGATTGCCGGTGGACGGGCTGATCCAGTCGTAGTTGTGCGGTAGCAGCCGACGTCCGACGTAGCAGGCCAGCGCCACCAGAACCAGCACCACCAGGCTCACCACGGCGGCCTTGTGCCGCATGAAGCGGCGGACCACCAGCGAGGTCTGGGAACGCTCCTTGACGGTGAACTCGCGCTCCACCCTCGACCCACCGCCGCGGCCGCGCTGGGTCGGGATGGTTGCCGACTGCCCGGCCTCGGGCTGCCCGGTCACCGGGCTCGTGGTCTCAGGCATAACGGATCCTCGGGTCGAGCACGGCGTAGAGCAGGTCGGCGACGATGTTGCCGATGATGACGAAGCTGCCGGCCACCAGCATCCAGGCGATCATCGCGTACCGGTCACCGGAGCCGATCGCCTCGATCAGGAAGGCGCCCATGCCGCGCCACTGGAACACCGTCTCGGTGATCACGGCGCCGCCGATGACGCCCGCGATGGTGAGCGCGGAGACGGTAGTCATCGGGATCAGCGCGGTGCGCAGCGCGTGCCGGACCATCACCCGGCGGGGCGACAGGCCCTTCGCCCGGGCCAGCCGGATGTAGTCGCTGTTGAGCACCTCCAGCATCGCGCTGCGCTGGAACCTGCTCCACGCGGCGTAGGTGATCAGCGCCAGCGAGATGGTCGGCAGCACCAGGTGGCCGGCGTAGTCGCCGAGCACCGGGAAGAAGCCGTGCGGCGGGGTGGTCGACTGCGCGCCGACGGTGCCCAGCGGCCGGTGGCCCTCTCCCAGGACGCCTCAACGGAGTCGTTGAAGGTGATCGCCCACTGCTTGAGCAGGCTGGCGATCCAGAACGTCGGCATCGCCAGGAAGAGGAAGCCGAAGAAGGTGAGCACGTAATCGAGCTTGGAGTACTGCCGGTAGGCGCTCATCACACCGGTGATGACGGCGAGGATCAGCGCGATCAGCATGGCGGTGATCACCAGGCGCAGCGTCACGGTCACGGCTCGACCGAGGTCGCCGCCGATGTCGCGGTTCGCGGAGATCACCGACGGGCCGAAGTCGCCGTGCAGGACGACGCCCTTCAACCACTCCCAGTACTGCTTGAAGTAGCCCTGGTCCATCCGCATGCGGTGGCGCTCGAAGTCGATGGTGGCCTTGGGCGGCGGCGGGTTGCGCCCCGCGAATTTCGCTCGGATCGGGTCGGCCGAGACGCTCGCGAGCCAGAACGAGATGAAGCTGGACGCGAGCAGGATCGGGATGGCGGCGATCAGCCGCCGAACCGTGTAGGCAAACATGATGTTTCCTTCGTGGCAGCAGTAGCACTGTTGCGGTCTGGCCCCGGGCGCCTCGGCGTCCGGGGCCAGATCTTCGTCATTGCGCCAGTTACGACTGCTTGACGCCCCACAGCTGGGTGTTGTAAGTGAAGTAGCTACCCGAGTTGTTGTCCCGGATGTTGACGAACTTGTTCGTCACCACCTGCAGGTTCGGCTTGGAGTACAGCGGCAGCACCACAGCCGCCTTGGTGATCGTCTCGTCAGCCTGGTTCTGCTGGTCGGTTGCCTTCTTCGCGTCCAGCTCGGTGGCGGACTGCTTCAGCAGCTTGTCGACCGAGGGGTCGCCCCACTGGGTGAAGTTGTTGCCGCCACCGGTCTTCCACAGGTCGACGTTGCCCGACTTCAGCGGGCTGGCGGCCCAGGCGAACAGGATCAGGTCGAAGTCCTCCTCGGCGAGCGAGCCGCTCAGGTCGTCGGTCACCTTGTCGGTGATGGTGATGCCGATCTCCTTGAGCTGCGACTGCACCACCTGGGAGGTGTCACCACGGGCCTTGGTGCCGGTGTGCACCAGGGTGAACGGGCCGACCGCCTTGCCGGCCTTGTCCTTCAGCTGGCCACCGTCGAGGGTGTAGCCGGCCGCCAGCAGCTTCGTCTTGGCCGCGTCGGCCTTGCCGTTGCCCTGGTCGGGAGCGACCTTCGCCAGCACGTCGACGTAGTTGTTCTTCTCCGAGTCGACGAAGTTGTGGCTGCCCAGCGGCTTGGCGTTGGGGAAGTACGGCTTCACCGTCTTGTCGATGATCGCCTGACGGTCGATCGCGTCGAAGATCGCCTCACGCAGCACCGGGTCGTCCAGGACCGGCCTTCTTGGTGTTGACGTCGATGTGCTCCCAGGTGTAGCCGGAAGTGATCTCGTAGTTGACGCCCGGCGAGCGCCCTGCAGGCCGTTGTAGAGGTCGAGGTTCGGCTGCACGTTGAAGCCGTCGATCTCCTTGTTCTTCAGCGCCGGCAGCTGCTGCGCCGGGTCGGTGATGAACTTCAGGATGATCTTGTCAAGGGTCGGCTTGTCCGCGCCGTACCAGCCCGGGTTCTTGCTGAACTCGATCTGGGTGTCCTTGTTGTAGGCGCTGACCTTGTACGGGCCACCGGACCAGGTCGGCTGGTCGTAGAAGGCCTTCCAGGAGGACTCCAGGCCGGCGTCGGTGGTGATGTCGCCGGACTTGGCCGCGATGTGCGCCGGGTACAGGCCGGTGAACAGGCCCTTCCAGTCCGGGTACGGGGTCTTGAAGGTGACCGTGACGGTGGCGTCGTTGTCCGAGCCGACGACCGTGTCGATCTGGTCGTAGCCGGTGGTGCCGGCCGGGTTGAGCTGCTTGTCGTGCCCGTTCAGGGTCTTCCAGGCATAGATGAAGTCCTTGGCGCTGATGGCGGTGCCATCGTCCCACTTCGCCGTCGGCTTGATCTTGTACTGGATCGTCTGCGGAGAGTCCGACGTGACCTTGGGCTCCTCGACCAACATGTCCTTGTTCCACTGGATCGCTCCACTGGGCAGGAAGTAGTAGGCGCCGGGCAGCAGCAGGTTCATCGCCTCTACCGACTCGACCAGGTTGCCGTCGTCGGCGTTGATGTTGAAGTTGGGCAGAGTCTTGCCCAGGGCAATGATGATCTGCCCGCCCTCTTGCCGCGCGCCGCTGTTGCAGTCGTCGGGCTTGGTCAGGCACTCAGCGTAGCCGGGAGAATAGGCCGGTCCACCGTTGCTGTTCGACTTGCTACTGCAGGCCGATACCACGAGCAATGATGCGCCGGCAAGTGCAATGAGGCCGGTCAGCCTCTTCGATCGAGCGCGCATGTCCCCTCCAGTCGAGCGCAGCCGGCCCACGCTGACATGAGGCCCTTTGTTAGGTGCCCGACAACCCGGCTGCGTTGTATGGCCTAAAGGAAAAGCCCTGGCGCGCCGCCAGCATAGAGTCGAGGGGGATTCGTGACTGTCCCGTTATGCGGAGGTCGAATGCAGTCACGACAATCATCCGAACGGGGGATGGCAGCACTTCCGATGCAACCTAAGTGCTAGATCACCAAATATCCACTATTCCGACATACCACCTGATAAGGTACCATCGACTGATGGCTATGTGAGCAGTGACGAGCCCCAATATCCGCCACCCTCGGTGACCCCGGGGGGACAGGCGAACAGGCTGCTAGAAACGTGTCTGACATATTCGTTCATGGCGTCGTTACGAGCCAACTGACTCTGGATCGGCACGAACTGGCGGCGCGGATCGCGCTGGTACGCCATGAAAAACAGGCCGGCGTCCAGTCGACCCAGTCCGTCCGAGCCGTCGACAAAGTTGTAGCCCCGACGAAGCAACCGCGCACCGTTGTTAAAGGTCTGGTGGGCGAGTCGAACATGGGAATCGACGGCAATCATGGGTTCGCCGTCGGGTCCTTTGCGGGTGAAGTCAAGGGTCTCGAACTCACCGGACTGACCCAGCCCCGCCCCGCTGCCCTTGCTCCGCCCGACGATCGCCTCCTGCTCCGCCAACGAGGTGCGGTCCCAGTTCTCGATCAACATGCGGACCTTCCGGGTGACCAGGTACGAACCGCCGACCATCCAGTCCGCCCCGTCGCCGGCCTGTACCCACACCTGGTCCTCGAGGTCCCGGGTCTCCTCCGCCTTGATATTGGCGGTGCCGTCCTTGAATCCGAACAGGTTGCGCGGGGTGGCCTGGCTGGTCGAGGTGGACGAGGTGCGCCCGAAGCCGAGCTGCGACCAGCGCACGCTCACCACGCCGAAGCCGATCCGGGCCAGGTTGCGCACCGCGTGCACGGCCACCTGCGGATCGTTCGAGCAGGCCTGGACACACAGGTCGCCGCCGGAGATCTGCGGCAGCAGCGCGTCGTGGGCGAACGGCGGCAGGTCGGCGAGGGCGGCCGGGCGCCGGTCCCGGATACCGAACCGGTCCCGGCCGTGGGCGTCGGAGAAGAGTGAGGTACCCAGGCCGAAGGTGAGGGTCAGCCCGGCCGGCGGCAGGCCGAGCGCCTCGCCGGTGTCCTCGGGTGGCGCCTGGGCCGGCCCGCCGAGCGCGCCAAGCGCCCCCGCGTCCTGGCCCAACGTCATCCGGGCCGCCGCGTCGGTCCACTTGCGCAGCAGGTCGACCAGCTTGGCCCGGTCATTGGTGATCACGTCGAACGCCACGAAATGCAACCGGTCCTGCGCGGCGGTGGTGATGCCGGCCTGGTGCGCACCGTGGAACGGCACCACGCCCATCGACTCGGCCGGCTTGCGCGGGTTCTCCTGCGCGTGCGCGGCCAGCGCCACCGCACCGGCGGCGACGGCTCCGGCGGCACCGACGCCGCCCACGGTCAGCAGCTTGCGTCGATCCATCGTGTACTCCTCCGTCGAACCGTCACCGCGTGCGGCCCCGGCGGAGCATCCACCGGGGCCGCACGCGGGCTACTGGGTGATCGTGGCGGCGACCCTGCTGATCGGCTCCGCCAGTCCGTTGATCGCGTCGGCGAGTGCCTTCACCTGGTCCGGGGTCAGCTCGGTGTAGAGCTTCCAGGCATCGCCGCTACGGTAGCGGTCCAGCTCCGCCTGCACCGCAGCGAACTGGGTGTCCAGGTCCTTGCCGAGGGCTGCGTCCCGGGCGTCCAGGGCCGGCCGCAGCGCCGCCACGGCTGCCTTGGAACCGTCCACGTTGGCCTGGAAGTCGAACAGGTCGGTGTGCGAGTAGCGGTCCTCCTCGCCGGTCACCTTGCTGGCGGCCACCTCGTCGAGCAGCTCCTTGGCGCCGTTGGCCAGGTCCAGCGGCTTGTAGTCGGCCGTCTTGGCCAGCTCCTGCAGCTTCTTCACGTCGACCAGCAGCTTGTCCGCGGTCGCCCCGGAGCCACTGATGTCCTTCTTCTCCCAGAGGTCCTGCTCCAGCTTGTGGAAGCCGGTCCACTCCACGCCGGGATCCAGGTCGCCGTCGCGGGCGTCGATCTGCGGGTCCAGGTCGCCGAAGCTCTCGGCCACCGGCTCGATCCGCTCGTAGTAGGTGCGCGCCACCGGGAACAGCGTCTTGGCCTTCTCCGCGTCGCCGGCCTTCACCGCAGCCACGAACTCGCCGGTCTTGGTGACCAGGCCCTCGATCTGCACCTGCACGTACTGCTCGTAGCTCTTGCTGGCGGCCGCGAGCAGCGCGTCCTCGCTCAGCGCGGCGGCCGAGCCGGTGACGGTGAGGGTGCTGCGGATCCCGTTGCCGACCATGCCCGGCTTGCACGCCGTCTGGTACGAGCCGGCGGCCAACTCGACGTGCAACTCGCGGGTCAACCCGGGGGCGATGTTCTCCACCTCGCCGACCACCCGGTCACCGGAGCCGTAGACGTAGAACTCGGTGGTCTTGCTGCCGGCGTTCTTCACCGTGAAGACGTGCGCGCCGGCCGGCAGGTTCAGGTTCGACACGGTGCACTCGGTGTCTGTGGCGGCCACCGTGATCTTGCCGGTCTGCGCGCCGGACGACTTGCTGTCGGAGCCGGAGCAGCCGGTCAGGGCGACGGCAATCAGGCCGGCGGCGGCTGCGCAGGCGAAGACGCGAACGCGCATGGGTGGGAATCTCCTGTTTCTCGGTGGCCCACCGCAAGACTCGGTGGGGGCTGGGTCGGGAGTTGCCGGCCCGCCGTCAGGCGGGGCTGGAGACGGGTTCGCGGGGTGATGTGGCCGGAGCCACCGGGGCCTTGCGCGACGGGAGCAGGAACAAGGTCAGGACCACGACGCCGTACGCCACCCAGGCGATGGTCTCGGCCACCGTGGGCTGGGGGGTCACGTTGAACATGCCGGTGAGCAGGGCGGCGTACCAGGAGGTCGGGTTGTACCAGCCGGCGATGTCGAAGGCGTGGTTGCTCAGCCCGCCCAGCACGCCGGCCTCCTGGAAGTCATGGATGCCGTACTTGAAGATGCCGGCGGCGACCAGCACCAGCAGCACGCCGGTCCAGGTGAAGAAGCGGGCCAGGTTGATCCGGATGGCGGCCCGGTAGATCAGGTACCCGATCACGACCGCGGTGAGCACGCCACCGATCAGGCCGAGCAGCGGGCCGGCGCTGTCGGTGGCGCCCTGCGCGGCGCTGAAGAAGAGCAGCGCGGTCTCCAGGCCCTCCCGGGCCACGGTGAGAAAGCCGACCAGCACCACCGCGAAGGTACCCATCTGCAGGGCCTCCTCGAGCTTGCCGGTGAGGTCGCCCTTGAGCTTGCGGGCTGTGCGCCGCATCCAGAAGATCATCCAAGTGACGAAGCCGACCGCGACCACCGAGGTGATCGCCTCGAACAGCTCCTGATTCGGCCCGCTGAGCAGTTCGGCGTTGACGTAGGTGAGCACCGCGCCGAATCCGATGGCCAGCGCCAGCGCGACCGCGACGCCCACCCAGACCTTCCGCAACGCGTCCCGCCGCTGCGACTTGACCAGGTAGGCGACGAGGATGCTGACCACCAGCGTGCCCTCCAGCCCTTCCCGGAGGCCGATCAGGTAGCAGGCGAGTACGGCGTTGGACACAGGTGACTCCTACGGTAAGGCATGCCTTAGTTAGGCCAGCCATACCATATTCCCGGCGCGCGCCGTTGCGCAACGCGGGGGTCGTCCACCGGACGGACGACGGCCCCCGGGGCGTCCCCGGGGGCCGTCGACGTGCGGCGGGTGGATCAGTAGCGGTAGTGGTCCGCCTTGTACGGGCCCTCGACGGGTACGCCCAGGTAGGCGGCCTGGGTCGGGGTCAACTCGGTGAGCCGTACCCCCAGCGCGGCCAGGTGCAGCCGGGCCACCTTCTCGTCCAGGTGCTTGGGCAGCACGTAGACGCCCACCGGGTACTGCTCGGGCTTGGTGAACAGCTCGATCTGCGCGATCACCTGGTTGGTGAACGAGTTCGACATCACAAACGACGGGTGCCCGGTGGCGTTGCCCAGGTTCAGCAGCCGGCCCTCGGAAAGCACGATGATCGAGTGGCCGTCGGCGAACTTCCACTCGTCCACCTGCGGCTTGATCACGATGCGGGTGGTATCCGGGCGGCGGGTCAGCCCGGCCATGTCGATCTCGTTGTCGAAGTGCCCGATGTTGCCGACGATCGCGTTGTGCTTCATCTTCGCCATGTGCTCGGCGGTGATCACATTGAAGCAGCCGGTGGCGGTGACGAAGATGTCGGCGCTGGCGACCACGTCGTCGATGGTGGCGACCTGGTAGCCGTCCATCGCCGCCTGCAGCGCGCAGATCGGGTCGACCTCGGCGATGATCACCCGGGCGCCCTGGCCGCGCAGCGACTCCGCACAGCCCTTGCCCACGTCGCCGTAGCCGGCGATGACCGCGACCTTGCCGCCGATCAGCACGTCGGTGGCCCGGTTGATGCCGTCGATGAGCGAGTGCCGGCAACCGTACTTGTTGTCGAACTTCGACTTGGTCACCGAGTCGTTGACGTTGATCGCCGGGAAGAGCAGGCCGCCCTTCTGCTGCATCTCGTACAGCCGGTGCACGCCGGTGGTGGTCTCCTCGGTGACGCCCTGGATCGCGTCGGCAACCCGGGTCCACCGCTCGCCGTCCTCGACCAGCGAGCGGCGCAGCACGTCCAGGATGACCTGGTACTCCTCGGAGTCCTCGTCGGTGCTGGCCGGCACCGCGCCGGCCGCCTCGAACTCCTTGCCCCTGTGTACCAGCAGGGTGGCGTCGCCGCCGTCGTCGAGGATCATGTTCGGGCCGCCGCCGTCCGGCCACAGCAGCACCTGCTCGGTGCACCACCAGTACTCTTCGAGCGACTCGCCCTTCCAGGCGTAGACCGGCACACCGGCCGGCGCGTCGGGGGTACCGGTCGGGCCGACCGCGATCGCGGCGGCCGCGTGGTCCTGGGTGGAGAAGATGTTGCAGGACGCCCAGCGCACCTGCGCGCCGAGGGAGACCAGGGTCTCGATCAGCACGGCGGTCTGGATGGTCATGTGCAGCGAGCCGGTGATCCGGGCGCCGCGCAGCGGCTGCGCCTGCGCGTACTCGGCGCGGATCGCCATCAGCCCCGGCATCTCGTGCTCGGCGAGCTCGATCTCCTTGCGCCCGAAGGCCGCGAGCGACAGGTCGGCCACCTTGTAGTCGCCGTCGGCGACCGTCTGCGGGCGGTCCGGCGCGCCGGTGCGCGGCGGGAGGGTACTGGTCATGACTTCCCCTGTCATTCGACGTCCAGTGCGCAAACCACCCTACGCGGCGCGCTCGCCCGGCCGGCGCAGCCTCCCGGGCGTGGCACAACACTGCTGGCCCGGGGTCAAACCCGACTCGACTCCCGGCTGCCGGCCCGGCCCGCACTCCACCCGCGTTCCACCCGCACTCCACCCGCGCGCCGCTCGACTCGGTCTCGTGGCCGAGGCTGCCCGGGTAGGCGGCGGTGCCGGCGTCCTGCTCCACCCCCATTCACCACCGGCCACGCGGCACTCGACTCGCCCCGCACTGCGCCCGACTCGCCCCGACTCCCCGCACTGCAGACGGCTCGCGCTGCGGGCGGGGACGGCCGCGAGGGCAGTCGCGGCCGGGCTGCGGGCAGCGCACGGGGCGGTGGCCGGAGCGGACTGTCCGCTCACCTGAACCACCGCCCCGCACTTCCCCCCGGTTTGGTCTGCCCGCGGGTGTTGAACCGTGTCCATCACGCCGCGTAAGCCAAGAGTGACACTCCGCAATTGCCCCGTCAAGGGCTCGCTCAGGAAATATCCACTGAGTCGGCAATGTCGGACATATGCCGCCAGGCGGCGATACGAGAGCGGCATCAAGTGGGCGGTTAGCGGTGCCAGGAAGGCAGCCTGGACCCCACCAACCCCCCACTTGCTTCCAACCGTCCTGGCGGTGGCGCCCGCGGCGCAGTCTCGCCGTTCACGCCGGGGGCCAGGTTGCCAGTTGCTTCCAACCCATCCTGGTGGTGCCCGCAGGGCAGTCTCGCCGGTCAGGCCGGGGCGAGGTTGCCGGTTGCTTCCAACCCGTCCTGGTGGTGCCCGCAGGGCAGTCCCTCGGCCGGTCAGGCCGGTCGGCCGGTCAGGCCGGTCAGCGCCGGTCAGGCCGGTAGGCCGGGTGGCCGGTCATGCGGGGGTGGCCGGTGGTGCCGGGTTCCCTTGAAAGGCCGGCGGTCAGGTGCCGGTGGTGGCGACGAAGGCCGTGCCGGAGCCGGAGACCAGCAGGGGCTTGCCGGTGGCCGGGGCGAAGCCGGCGCTGCCCGGGGTCAGGGACAGCGCGGACCCGCCGTCGTCGACGACCACCTCGCCGGCCACGCACAGCGCGATGGCCGGACCGGCCGCCGGGACGGTCACCGCCGCGCCGTCCGGCGTGACCTGGTAGAGCGCGAAGTCGCGGACCGGCACCGGCCAGGTCGTCAGGCTGGGAGCGACCGGGACCGGCGACAGCACCGGATCGTCGAGCACCTCGAAATGCAACACGTTCAGTAGCTCCGGGATGTTCACCGGCTTGCGGGTGAACCCGCCGCGCAGCACGTTGTCACTGTTGGCGAGCAGTTCGATGCCGGTACCGCGCAGGTAGGCGTGCAGGTTGCCGGCCGGCATCCAGATCGCCTCGCCCGGAGCCAGCAGCACCCGGTTGAGCAACAGGGCCAGCAGCACGCCCGGATCCTGCGGGTACCGTGCGGCGGTCGGTGGCACCAATGCCAGTTCGGGATCGTCACCGGCCCCGGCCACCGCGGCGGCCACCAGCGCCGCCCGCTCCCCGGTCGGCCAGCCCAGCAGGGTGGCGACGGCGGCTCGCAGGTCTCCCCCGGCAAGCTGCGCCAGCACCGGCTCCAGCGCCGGTATCCGCAGTCGGGCCAGCAGCTCCGCCGAGCGGGCCGGGTCACGGAAGCCGCACAGCGCCTCGAACTCGCTGAGCGCGACCAGCATCTCCGGCTTGTGGAACGGATCGGTGTATGCGTACCCGACCGGGTCGCCACCGCCGGCCCGCTCGGCGTCGTACGCGCGGCGGGCGTAGTCGGCGTCGGGGTGCGCCTGCAGCGACAGCGGCTGCTCGGCGGCGAGAACCTTGAGCAGGAACGGCAGCCGGGCCCCGAACTCGGCGAGTACCGGCGCGCCGAGCAGTGCAGCCGGATCGGCCCCGATCAGCTCGGTCAGCGCGACCCACCTGCCATCGCGCAGCACCCGCGACGGCGAGTCCGGGTGCGCGCCGAGCCACAGCTCCGCCTCGGGCTGCGCGGTGGGGACGGGCCGGCCCTGGAGCCGGGCGATGTCCTCGTGCGATCCCCAGGCGTACGGCCGGATCTCGCCGCGCAGCGCTCCATCAGGACTCCCGGAACGCGCTCGATGTCGGGCTCCAGGTAGATCACCCGGGCGATCGGCACGGCCGCCCGTACCCGCGCCTCGGCGTCGTCGATGGCCCGCGCCACCGAGCCGGCGGACTCGTCCGACTCCACCCCGATCTTCGCGGCCACCAGCAGCTCATCGGGACCCAGGTGCAGGGTGCGCATGTGGATCACGGTGTGCACACCTGGTCCGACCAGCGCCTTCTCGATCTCCTCGACGTTCTCGCCGGTGGCCGACTCGCCGATCAGCAGGCTCTTCATCTCGACGGCCAGCACCACGGCGACCACCACCAGCAGCACACCGATGGAGAGGGTGCCCAGCGCATCGAAGATGCCATTGTCGGTGATCAGCGTCAGGCCCACCCCGAGCAGCGCGAACACCAGGCCGATCAGCGCGGCGGTGTCCTCCAGCAGCACCACCGGCAGCTCCGGCGAACGGGACCGCCGGATGAACCCGAGCCAGCTCGTCTTCGCGTCCTTGACGTGCGAGATCTCGGTGACCGCGGTGCGGAACGAGAACGCCTCCAGGATGATCGAGATGACCAGCACGAGCACCGGCAGCCAGCGCCAGGAGTGGATGCCCTCCGGGTGCTGCAGCTTGTGGATGCCCTCGTACATGGCGAACAGGCCACCCACGCTGAACAGCACCACCGAGACGATGAACGCGTAGACGTAGCGCTCCCGCCCGTACCCGAAAGGGTGTTTCGGGGTGGCCTCCCGCTCGGCCCGCTTGCCACCGATCAGCAGCAGCACCTGGTTGCCCGAGTCGGCAACCGAGTGGATCGCCTCGGCCAGCATCGACGACGAGCCGGACAGGCCGGCGGCGATGAACTTGGTGACCGCGATGCCCAGATTGGCGGCGAGGGCCGCGAGCACTGCTTTGGTACCACCGCCGGAACTCACGGGCGGGACAGCTCCTTCACTTCGGAGATGGCCGGCACGGCCATCGGGTCGAGGCCGTGGGCGAGGGCGAGGTAGACCGAGGCGAAGTCGGGCACGGCGACCAGCGAGGCGAGCCGCTCCAGCGCCGAGCCACCCTCGGCGGTGATCACCGACAACCGGATACCGCGCCGCTCCGCGATGGTCTGGACCGCCTCGGCGCGCCGCTCCTCCACCTCGATCGGCTCGTCGGTGTTGCCGTCGTCGTCGACCAGCCCGCCGTCGCGCAGCAGCACCAGCCGCAGCCGGGTCTGCGCCTCCTCCTGCGCTTCGTTCTCGGGGTCGGCGAAGATGTCCCGACCGGCCTCGGCGAGTGCGCCGTAGACGCCGTCCAGCAGGCCGACCCGGCCCCGGCCGGCCTCACCGAGCGAACCGGCGACGGCGGGGTAGCGGGCGTTGGCCGACAGGGTGTCGGCGAACCGTCGGGCCGCGACGGTGGCCAGCGGCGACGATCCCCAGATCACCGGGATCGAGCCGGCCAGGTCGATGGCGAGCGACTTGCCGGGATTGACGAAGAGTTCGGCGGTCGGCCGGCAGCGCTCGGCGTCGGCGTCCAGCCGGGCCGCGGCCTCCGCGATGTCCGCCTCGGTCACCTTGACCAGGCCGATGGCGCGGGCCGCCAGCAACACCGGCACGGTCAGCGCCCACAGGCTGGCCCGGGCCGGCGCACGCCGGGGTACCGGGATGAACGGCGCCCGGGCCCGCTCGGCGACGGCCTGCAACTCCGAGTCCGGGGCGCCGATGGCGACCAGCCGGGCTCCGCGCCGGGCTGCGGCGTTCGCCACGCCCAGCGCCTCGGGGCTGCGCCCGGACGCCGACACGGCGATCACCACGTCGGCGGCGCCGACCCAGCCGGGGATGCCGGTACTGCGGTGCGCGATCACCGGTACCGGGCAGCGCGGCCCGGCGACGGTGGCCAGGATGTCCCCGGTCCGTGCGGCGGTGCCCTGGCCGGCCACCACCACGGCGCGCGGCCGGCCCTCCTCGGCGATGGCGTTCAGGTTGGCCTCGTTCGCCAGCGCCAGGCACTCGCGCAACTGTGGCCCGCCGGCGGCGGTGTGCCGCAGCATCTCACCCGGGTCGGCGGCGGCCATCGCAGCCGGATTGTCGATGAGCTCCTCGTCGACGTGCCGGTGCCCGCGAACCCCGGCGGTACCGTCGATCACTTCTCCCCCTCGGCCGGGTCTTCGGTGCCGGGGACCGTCGGGCCGCTGCCCGGTCGGGCCTCGTCCAGCAGCAGCACCGGGATGCCGTCCCGGATCTCGAAGATCCGGCCGCACTCGGTGCAGGTCAGAGTCTGCTCGCTGGCGTCGTAGGTCAGCGGCGCGTGATGGGTGTCGGGGCAGGCCAGGATGTCAAGGATGGTGGCGTCCACGGCTCAGCTTCTCACGAGTCCCAGGACCCGGTCGCGCAGCGCCGCCATCCGCGCCTCGTCGGCGGCCTCAACGTTGAGCCGCAGCAGCGGCTCGGTGTTGGAGGCGCGCAGGTTGATCCACGCGCCGTCCGGGAACGACACGGTCAGCCCGTCGAGGTGGTCGACCTCGCCCTCGCGCGCCGAGCTCCTTCTCCACGTCGGCGAGCTTGGCCTGCTGGTCGGTGACCGTCGAGTTGATCTCACCGGAGGCGACGTACCGCTCGAACTCGGCGGCGAACTCGGACAGCGGCTCGTCCTGCCCGCCGAGGGCGGCGAGCACGTGCATGGCGGCCAGCATGCCGGTGTCCGCGCCCCAGAAGTCGCGGAAGTAGTAGTGCGCGGAGTGCTCGCCGCCGAAGATCGCGCCGGTCCTGGCCATCTCGCCCTTGATGAACGAGTGCCCGACCCGGCTGCGTACCGGGGTGCCGCCGCGCTCGGTGACGATCTCGGCGACCGCCCGGGAGGTGATCAGGTTGTGGATCACCACGCCGCCGGGGTGCTTGGCGAGTTCCCGGGTGGCCACCAGCGCGGTGATCGCGGACGGGGAGACCGGGTCGCCGTGCTCGTCCACCACGAAGCAGCGGTCGGCGTCGCCGTCGAAGGCGACCCCGAGGTCCGCGCCGTGCTCGCGGACCGCGTTCTGCAGGTCGACGATGTTCGCCGGCTCCAGCGGGTTCGCCTCGTGGTTGGGGAAGGTGCCGTCCAGCTCGAAGTACATCGGGATGATGGTCAGCGGCAGCGCGGGCAGCGCCGCGTCGCCGAGCACCACCGGCACCGTGTACCCGCCCATCCCGTTGCCGGCGTCGACCACCACCGTCAGCGGCCGGATGCCGGACAGGTCGACCAGCCCGCGCAGGTGCTTCGCGTACGCGGTGAGCAGGTCCTGTTCGTCGACAGTGCCGCCGCCGTCGCCGTACGCCGCGGCCCCGTCCAGCAGCGCCTGGGCGGCGTCGCGGATGTCGGCGAGCCCGGTGTCCTGGCCGATCGGCTTGGCCCCGGGCCGGCACATCTTGATGCCGTTGTAACGGGCCGGGTTGTGGCTCGCGGTGAACATCGCGCCGGGCAGGTTCAGGTGCCCGGAGGCGAAGTAGAGCAGGTCGGTGGAGCCGAGCCCGGCGAGCACCACGTCGACACCCTCGCTGCCGGCGCCGGCCGCGAAGGCCGCCGACAGCTCCGGCGACGACGGTCGCATGTCGTGCGCCACCACGATCCGGTCCACCGCCCCCTCGGCGGCGAGTACCCGCACGAAGGCCGCCCCGAACGCCTTGGCCACCTCGGCGTTGAGCTGGTCCGGCACGGTGCCCCGGACGTCGTACGCCTTCACGAACTGGGCTAGCTCTACCACTGGTCCCCCTGCGAAATCATCCGGAGCTCCTGTGCGGGAGCCTACCGGCACCGCCCGACGCCGCCCGGCGCGGCCGGGGGTCTTGCCCAGCCGACGCCCAGCATTGACGATGGGTGTGGCGCGCCGGTTACCCCATGGCGACGCGTCAACATCAACCCGAACGGGTAGGGGTGGTCGACCATGCAGCCGCTGCGGGTCTCCTTTGAAGCGGCCCGAACCACGGCCGCGATCGCCGAGTCCGACGACCTGCACTCCTGGTACGCCGACCAGCTCGGTTGGCTGTTCGGCCCCCGGGTGGAGGCCGAGTTCGAGCAGAGCCGGCACCGGCTGCTCTGGCCGCCGACCGGCGAACCCGCCCCGAACGTGGAGTCCGGGCTGTGGCGGGCCCGCTTCGACGACCTGCTCGCCGACCGCCCCGAGCGCCGCGAGCCGCTGCTGCGCCTGGTCACCCTGGCCCGCCAGGCGCTCCTGCGCCAGCCCGCCGTCCCGGTCTGACGCCCGACCGGCGCGGCGGGGGTCAGAGCTGGATGCCGGTGAGCACCATGACCCGGGGCTCGGTGTAGTCGTCCATCGCGCTGCGCAGCCCCTCCCGGCCGGTACCGCTGCCCTTGACGCCGCCGTAGGGCATCTGGTCGGCCCGGTACGACGGCACGTCGCCGATGATCACGCCGCCCACCTCCAGCGTGCGGTGCGCGGTGAAGGCGGTCTGCAGGCTGTGCGTGAACACGCCGGCCTGCAGCCCGTACGCGGAGTCGTTGACCATTGCGAAGGCGGCGTCGTCGGAGTCGGCCGGGGCGACGACGAGTACCGGCCCGAACACCTCCTCGGCGCAGACCTTGGCGGCGACCGGCACGTCGGTGAGCACGGTGGGGGCGTAGTTGGCGCCGTCGCGCCGGCCGCCGGTGCGCAGCGTGCCACCGGCCGCGACGGCCTCGGTCACCCACGCCTCCACCCGGCGCGCGGCTCCCTCGTTGATCATCGGGCCGACGTCGGTGGCCTCGTCGCCGGGGTCGCCGGTCTTCAGCGCCTGCGACCTCGGCGACCAGCCGGGCCACCAGGTCGTCGTAGTGCGCGGCCGGCACGATGACCCGCTGCACCGCGATGCAGGACTGGCCGGCCTGGTAGTTGGCGAAGGTGGCGATCCGGGTGGCCGCCCAGTCCAGGTCGGCCTCGCTGGTCCAGTCGGCGCAGACCACCGCCGCCGCGTTGCCGCCGAGTTCCAGGGTGACGTGCTTGTGCGGTACCTCGGCCTGGATGCTCGCGCCGACCGGGCCGGAGCCGGTGAACGACACCACCGGCAGGCGCGGGTCGGCGACCAGTTCCGGCGCGCGCTCGTTGGGGACCGGCAGGACCGAGAACGTCCCGGCGGGCAGGTCGGTCTCGGCGAGGATCGAGCCGAGCAGCAGGGCGGTCAGCGGGGTGCTCGGGGCCGGCTTGACGACGATCGGCGCGCCCACCGCGATGGCCGGCGCGACCTTGTGCGCCACCAGGTTCAGCGGGAAGTTGAACGGCGAGATGCCGAGCACCGGCCCCCTGGGCACCTGGGTGACCAGCGCCAGCCGGCCGGTCGCGGCCGGGTCGGTGTCGAGGCGCTGCAGCTCGCCGGAGGCCCGGCGGGCCTCCTCGGCGGCCCAGCGGAAGGTGGAGACGGCCCGGCCCACCTCGGCGCGGGCCCACTTGATCGGCTTGCCGTTCTCGGCGGTGATGAGCTGGGCCACCTCCTCGGCGCGCGCGGCGAGGGCGCGCGACACGTGGTCCAGCGCGGCGGCCCGGGCGTGCGCGGGCAGGGCGGCGGTCTCGCGGGCCACCGCGGCGGCCGCGGCGACCGCCTGCTCGACCTGCTCGGGGGTGGGGTGGCTGGTCTGCCCGACCAGCCGTCCGTCGTACGGGTTGTGCACGCTCAGCAGGTCGTCACTGTGTGCCGGGGCTCCGGCCAGGTAGAACGGCGTCGTCTCCACCTGCGGCAGCTTACACCTCCATGGTCAACACGGAAACAGTTGCGTTATCCCTTGTCTGCTGCGGAATCAGTCGCAAGGATGAGGCCTGGCAGCGATTCTCCCGGGGAGCCGAGATGACCGAAAAAGACGTTCTGCACAACTTTGTAGCGGGCGAGCGGGTCGCTCCGGCCGACGGCCGGTACGCCGACCTGGTCGACCCGGTGACCGGCGAGGTCTTCGCCGCCGCCCCGGTCTGCGACGCCCGCGACGTGGACGCCGCGATGCGCGCCGCGCGACCGCCTTCGAGAGCTGGCGGGACACCACCCCGGCGGAGCGGCAGCGGGCGCTGCTGAAGCTCGCCGACGCGGTCGAGGCGCGCGCCGACGAACTGGTCGCCGCCGAGTCCCGCAACACCGGCAAGCCGCTCGGCCTGACCGCCAGCGAGGAGCTGCCGCCCGCCATCGACCAGCTGCGCTTCTTCGCCGGCGCGGCCCGGCTGCTGGAGGGCCGCTCGGCCGGCGAGTACCTGGCCGGGCACACCTCCTACGTGCGGCGCGAGCCGATCGGCGTGTGCGCCCAGGTCACCCCGTGGAACTACCCGCTGATGATGGCGGTGTGGAAGTTCGCCCCGGCGCTCGCGGCCGGCAACACGGTGGTCCTCAAGCCGTCCGACACCACCCCGGTGTCCAGCCTGCTGCTGGCCGAGATCGCCGCCGAGTTCCTGCCGCCGGGCGTGCTCAACGTGGTCTGCGGCGACCGGGACACCGGCCGGGCGCTGGTGGCCCACCCGATCCCGCAGCTCGTGTCGATCACCGGCTCGACCCGGGCCGGCATGGAGGTCGCCGCCGCAGCCGCCGTCGACCTCAAGCGCACCCACCTGGAGCTGGGCGGCAAGGCGCCGGTGCGTGGTCTTCGACGACGCCGACATGGCCGCGGCCGCCGAGGGCATCGCGATGGCCGGCTACTTCAACGCCGGCCAGGACTGCACGGCCGCCACCCGGGTGCTCGCCGGGCCCGGCGTCTACGACGACTTCGTGGCCGCCCTCGCCGAGCAGGCCCGGGGCACCCGTACCGGCGCGCCGGACGACGACGACGTGCTCTACGGGCCGCTGAACAACGCCAACCAGCTCGCCCGGGTCAGCGGCTTCGTCGACCGGCTGCCCGACCACGCCGCACTGCTGACCGGCGGCGCACGGGTCGGCGAGCGCGGCTACTTCTACTCCCCGACCGTGGTCGCCGGGCTGCGCCAGGACGACGAGATCATCCAGGACGAGGTGTTCGGCCCGGTCATCACCGTGCAGCGCTTCACCGACGAGGACGAGGCGGTGCGCTGGGCCAACGGCGTCGAGTACGGCCTGGCCTCCTCGGTGTGGACCCGGGACCACGGCCGGGCGATGCGGGTGTCCCGCCGGCTGGACTTCGGCTGCGTCTGGGTGAACACGCACATCCCGCTGGTGGCCGAGATGCCGCACGGCGGGTTCAAGCACTCCGGCCACGGCAAGGACCTGTCCGTGTACGGCCTGGAGGACTACACCCGGGTCAAGCACGTCATGCACTACCTCGGGGAGGCGTGATGCGACTCGGCAGACCTGCACGCCCGCCGGGGCGCGGCGGTGGCCCGGGGCGTCGGCTCCACCATCACGTCCTATGTGGACAGCGCGTCCGGCGGCACCATCCGGGACGTGGACGGCCGGGAGTGGATCGACTTCGCCTCCGGCATCGCGGTCACCAGCGTCGGCAACTCCGCGCCGCGGGTGGTCGCCGCCGTCCGGGAGCAGGTGCGAGCGGTTCACCCACACCTGCTTCATGGTCGCCCCGTACGAGGCGTACGTGGCCGTCTGCGAGCAGCTCAACGAGCTGACCCCGGGCGGGCTTCGAGAAGCGCTCGGCGCTGTTCAACTCCGGCGCCGAGGCGGTGGAGAACGCGGTGAAGATCGCCCGGTACGCCACCGGGCGCTCAGCCGTCGTCGTGTTCGACCACGCCTACCACGGTCGGACCAACCTGACGATGGCGCTGACCGCCAAGAACATGCCGTACAAGCACGGGTTCGGCCCGTTCGCGCCGGAGGTCTACCGGGTGCCGATGTCGTACCCGTTGCGCGACGGCGGGCTGTCCGGTGCGGAGGCGGCGGCCCGCGCCATCGACATGATCGAGAAGCAGGTCGGCGCGGGCAACGTGGCGGCGGTGCTGATCGAGCCGATCCAGGGCGAGGGCGGCTTCATCGTGCCGGCGCCCGGGCTTCCTGCCGGCGCTGTCGGCGTGGGCCGGCGACAACGGCGCGGTGTTCATCGCCGACGAGATCCAGACCGGCTTCTGCCGCACCGGCGACTGGTTCGCCTGCGAGCACGAGGGCGTCGTGCCCGACCTGGTCACCACGGCCAAGGGCATCGCCGGCGGGCTGCCGCTGGCCGGCGTCACCGGCCGCGCCGAGATGATGGACGCGGTGCACGTCGGCGGCCTCGGCGGCACCTACGGCGGCAACCCGGTGGCCTGCGCCGCGGCGCTCGGCGGCCATCGAGACCATGCGCGAGCTGGACCTGGCCGCCGCCGCCCGCCGGATCGAGGCGACGCATCCGGCCACGGCTGGCCGCGCTGGCCGCGGCGCATCCGGTGATCGGCGACGTACGCGGCCGGGGCGCGATGCTGGCCATCGAGCTGGTACAGCCGGGGAGCACCGACCCCCGACGCCGCCCGGACCGCCGCCATCTCGGCCGCCTGCCACGCCGCCGGCCTGCTCACCCTGACCTGCGGCACGTACGGCAACGTGCTGCGCTTCCTGCCACCCCTGGTGATCGAGGAGCACCACCTGCTCCGCGCCCTCGACATCCTCGACACCGCCGTCACCAGCACAGCTCCCTGACGGTTGTGCCGCTACCACTACCACTGAACGGGCACGGCTGGCGCCCGACCCTCAGCCCCGTATCCCCCACGGTGCGCCGTACGCCGTGAGCAGGTCCAGGAAGGGCTGGGCGGGCAGCGCCTCGGGGCCGAGGATGCCGACCCCCGACCAGGCCCCGCCGGCCAGCAACTCCAGTGCCACCACCGGGTTCACCGCGGTCTGCCAGACCACCGCCTGGTGCCCGTACTCGCGCATCGACCAGTCGTTGTCGACGACCTGGTAGAGGTAGACCTCACGCGGGTTGCCGTCCATGCCGGTGCCGCGTACCCAGGTGCCCGCACAGGTCTTGCCGGTCATCCGGTCGCCCAGCGAGGCCGGGTCGGGGAGCACCGCGGCGACCAGGTCCCGCGGGGACACCCGGGCCGCGCCCACCGGGACCGGCTCGGTGCCGTCCAGGTGCAGCTTGTGCAGCGTCTTGAGCACGTCGATGAACTCCGCCCCGAGACCGTACTTGAAGGTGACCCGGTCGGCGTCCACCCAGCGCGGGATCAGCAGCACCTCCTCGTGCTCCACGTTGACGCACTCGACCGGGCCGATGCCCTCCGGGAAGTCGAAGACCTCCGGCTCGCTGAACGGCTCGGTGGTGAACCAGCCGCGCGCCTTCTCCCACACCACCGGCGGGTTCAGGCACTCCTCGATGGTGGTCCAGATGGAGAACGAGGGGGCGAAGTCGTACCCGGCGACGAGCAGGTTCGCCCCGTCCCGTACCCCGATCTCGTCGATGTGCGCGAAGAGCTGGTCGGCGGCGTAGCGGGCGAAAACGTCGGACAGGCCCGGTTCGACGCCCATCCCGACCAGGCCGAGCCGGCCGGCGTCGGCCCACCGGCCGGCGGCGGCGAACTGGTCGTCGCCGAGCTTCACGCCGGTGCGCAGGTAGGGCTGGTCGGGGTCGGGGTGGGACAGCGACATCGCCATGTCCAGGTAGTCCGCGCCGGCCGCGAGCGTACCCTCGAAGATCGGCAGCACGAAGCGCGGGTCGACGGCGTTGAGCACGTGGGTGATCCGGTGTGCCCGGCAGGCGTCCGTGACATCGGAGGCGACGGAGGCGTCCAGCCGGATCGCGGTGAACCGGCCGGGGTTGGCGGCGGGGGCAGCGGTCACGCCGGCCACTGCGCGCTGCGCGCGGGCCAGGTCGTAGTCGGCCACCACGAGATGTTCGTAGAAGTCGCGGCGGGCTGCGATGGCGACCGCCGCCGCGCCGACGCCGCCCGCGCCGATGAGGAGTATCCGCATGTCCGAGCCCCGCCCTGGGTGCCTGTCGTCGCCCCGCGCGCCAGGTCGACCTGGGAGCATTGAATCAGTCGCGTGTTACGCCACTGTGGCACCGAATCAGCACCCGTACAAGCCGTGCGCAACGGAATGACTTGCCAAGGCGGCACCGGACATGCGAAAAAGAGAGTGCGGCGATGCCGCGGACATACTCCTGGGGGACTCGATGAACCTCTCCGACTCGGCCCGTGACCACCTGTGGATGCACTTCACCCGGATGTCCAGCTACAACGACAGCCCGGTACCGGTGATCACCCGGGGCGACGGCCCGTACATCTACGACAGCGCCGGCAAGCGCTACCTGGACGGGCTCTCCGGGCTGTTCGTGGTACAGGCAGGGCACGGTCGGCAGGAACTCGCCGACGCCGCCGCCAAGCAGGCCGGCGAGTTGGCCTACTTCCCGCTCTGGTCCTACGCCCACCCGAAGGCGATCGAACTGGCCGAGCGGCTCACCTCGTTGACTCCGGGCGACCTGAACAAGGTCTTCTTCACCACCGGCGGGTCGGAGGCGGTGGAGACCGCGTGGAAGCTGGCCCGCTCGTACTTCAAGAAGGTCGGCAAGCCGGGCAAGCACAAGGCGCTGTCGCGGCACATCGCCTACCACGGCACCTCGATGGGGGCGCTGTCGATCACCGGGCTGCCGGCCATCAAGGCCGACTTCGAGCCGCTGGTGCCGTCGACTTTCCGGGTGCCCGAACACCAACTACTACCGGCGGCCGGCCGGCGCCGGGGACACCCCGGAGGAGTTCGGCGTCTGGGCCGCCGACCGGATCGCCGAGGCCATCGAGTTCGAGGGCCCGGACACGGTCGCCTGCGTCTACCTGGAGCCGGTGCAGAACTCCGGCGGCTGCTTCCCGCCGCCGCCCGGATACTTCCAGCGGGTCCGCGAGATCTGCGACCGCTACGACGTGCTGCTCGTCTCCGACGAGGTGATCTGCGCGTTCGGCCGGCTCGGCGAATACTTCGGCGCGCAGCGCTACGACTACCACCCCGACATCATCACCTGCGCGAAGGGCATCACCAGCGGGTACGTGCCGCTCGGGGCGGCGCTGATCAGTGACCGGATCGCCGAGCCGTTCCAGCACGGCAGCAACGTCTTCGCGCACGGGGTCACCTTCGGCGGGCACCCGGTGGCCTGCGCGGTGGCGCTGGCGAACCTGGACATCTTCGAGCGCGAGGACCTCCCCGGGCACGTCCGGGCCAACAGCGAGCTGTTCCGCTCGTACCTGGAGCGGCTGCGGGACCTGCCGATCGTCGGGGACGTGCGCGGCGACGGGTACTTCTTCGGCATCGAACTGGTGAAGGACAAGGCGACCCGGGAGACGTTCAACGCCGACGAGGCCGAGCGGCTGCTGCGCGGCTTCCTGTCCCGGGCGCTCTTCGACGCCGGCCTCTACTGCCGCGCCGACGACCGGGGTGACCCGGTGATCCAGCTCGCGCCGCCGCTGATCAGCGACGAAACCCAGTTCGCCGAGGCCGAGCAGATCCTGCGGGCGGTGCTCACCCAGGCATGGCAGCAGATCTGAGCGGGGGTACGCCGGCACAGCGCACCCGACTGCGCCGGCTGCCCGAGAAGGCGGTCACCGATCCGGCCACCCTGCACGCGATCCTCGACGCCGGCCGGGTGGCGCACGTCGGCATCGCCACCGACACCCCCTACGTGATCCCGATGGCGTACGCCCGCGACGGCGACCGGGTCCTGGTGCACGGCTCCACCGGCAGCCGACTGGTCCGCGCGCTCGCCGACGGCGCCCCCGCGTGCCTCACGGTGACCCTGCTCGACGGCCTGGTACTGGCCCGCAGCGCATTCGAGTCCTCGATGCACTACCGCTGCGCGATGGTCTTCGGCAGCTTCACCGCGCTCACCGGCGACTCCACAGTGGACGGACTCCGCCGGATCACCGAGCACCTGCTGCCCGGCCGGTGGGACAGCCTGCGCCCGCCACACCGCAAGGAGATCGCGGCCACCGCCGTGCTCGCGCTGCCGCTGTCGCAGTGGTCGGTGAAGGTCAGCGCCGGGCCACCCGGACGACCCGGCCGAGGACGTCGACTGGCCGGTGTGGGCCGGCGTCATCCCGCTGCACGAGCGGCTCGGCGAGCCGGTGCCCGCCGCCGACCTGCCGCCCGGCCTGGCCGCGCCCGACCTCTCCCGCTGATGGGCTACCGGGACCTGTCCTACTGGCTGTCCAGTGTGGACACTCCGCTCGTGCCGGGGCCGGCGCTGCCCGGCGACACCGACGTGGACGTGGCCATCGTGGGCGGCGGGTACACCGGGCTGTGGACGGCGTACTACCTGGCCCGTGCCGACCCCGGCCTGCGGATCGCGGTGCTGGAGGCGGAGCTCTGCGGGTACGGGGCGAGCGGGCGCAACGGTGGCTGGTGCTCGGCGCTGCTGCCCACCTCCACCGGGGTACTCGCCCGCGAGCACGGCACCGGCCCGGCGCTCGCGTTCGTGGCGGCCATGCGGGCGACCGTGGACGAGGTCGGTCGGGCTGCCGCCGCCGAGGGCATCGACTGCGACTACGCCAAGGGCGGCACCGTCACGCTGGCCCGTACCCCCGTGCAACTGGCCCGCGCACAGGCCGCCCTCGCCGCCGAGCGCGAACTGGGCAGCGGCCCCGACGACCTGGTCCTGCTGGACGCCGCGCAGGCGAGTGCCCGGGTGGGCGCGACGGGCGTGCTCGGCGGCCTCTACACCCCGCACTGCGCCCGCATCCACCCCGCGAAGCTGGTCCGTGGCCTGGCTACTGCGGTACGCGGCCTCGGCGTGCGGGTCTACGAGCAGACCAGGGTCACCGCCATCGAGCCGGGCGTGGTGCGCACCGCACACGGCAGAGTCCGCGCCGACGTGGTGGTCCGCGCCACCGAGGGGTACACGCCGACGATCCCCGGCCACCGCCGCGCCATCGCCCCGGTGTACTCGCTGATGCTGGCGACCGCGCCGCTGCCCGGGTCGTTCTGGGACACGGCGGGGCTGGCGCAGCGGGAGACCTTCTCCGACGAGCGGCACCTGATCATCTACGGGCAGCGCACCGCCGACGACCGGCTGGCCTTCGGTGGGCGGGGTGCGCCCTACCACTACGGGTCCGCCGTCCGGCCCGCCTTCGACCGGGAGCCCAGGGTCTTCCGGGAGCTGGCCCGGGTGCTGCTCGAACTGTTCCCGGCGCTCGGTCCCCGGGTGCCGGTCGAGTACACCTGGGGTGGGCCGCTGGGGATCGCCCGCGACTGGCACGCGTCGGTGGGGCTGGACCGGGCCACCGGGCTCGCCTGGGCAGGCGGGTACGTCGGCGACGGTGTCGGCACCACCAACCTGGCCGGGCGTACGCTCACGGACCTGATCCTGCGCCGGGACACCGAGTTGACCGCGCTGCCGTGGGTCGGGCACCGCTCGCCGCGCTGGGAGCCGGAGCCGCTGCGCTGGCTCGGCGTCAACACCGGCCTACGGGTACTGGGCGCCGCCGACGCCGAGGAGTCCCGTACCGGGCAGGGAATCCCGCCTCGCCAAGCGCTTCGCCCGCTTCCTCGGCGGTTGACCGCGCGCCACCCGTGATCACGGAAGGATAGGTGCGGTCAGGACAACACCGACTCCTTCGTGGTCATGGAGTACGTCGCGCTGTCGGCGCCTGGGCGGTGGCGGCCGCCAGCACGACCGGGTCCAGGCACCCGGCCGCGTAACCGGCGATGCGCCGGCGGATGTCGCGCCCCAGCAGCCAGCGCCCGAGCGCGTGACCGACCGGGCGGAGCACCCCGGGCCGGCAGCGGAAGTTGTACCGCCAGGTGGCGACCGTGCCGCCGGCGCCGTCCGGGGCGAACCGCCAGCCACCCGCGAACGTCTCGAAGAACCACGGGCCGGCGACCATCTTCATGCCGACGTGACTGGGTGGCACGTAGGAGACGTACTCGCTCGTCATGCTGAGTCGGTGCCGGGACCGGGTGAAGGTGCGTACGCCCTTGCCGGGGCGGGTCGCGCCGTCGACGAAGTGCTGCTCGTGGACGAACGGATCCCAGCGGTAGCGCACCGGGGCGACGGTCTGTGAGACGGCGAACGCGATCTCCGGCGGCACCGGCACGGTCACGGCGGCTTCGACGACGGGCATGACCCCATTCTCCGGCGGGCACGCCACCGCCCGGACCCGCACTACGCGAGTCCGGGCGGTGACCCCCGTCGGCCGCCCCGCCGCCCTGTCCGGGCCGGCCGGCCACTGAGGCCAGCCGTCCACGGGTGGCCGGCGGACGTGCGGAGTCAGGCGAGCCGGTGGGCGGCTGTGTAGGCCTGGCTGAGCAGGCCGATCGCCTGGTCCGGGCGGTTTACCAGGAGGGCGTGTTCGGCGTCGGAGGTGAGCTTCGCGGTCACCGGCATGCCGGCCGGGCCGGCCGCGACCACCGCCGCCTGGGCGATGTCCCGGGCGACCGAGACCACCAGGTTGTCCTGCGCCCAGGTGTCCTTCGAGGTCCGGTTCAGCGCCGCCCCGGCGTCGCGGAGCGCGGCGAGTACCGCGTCGGCGTCGCGGACGGTGCCGTCGCGGTTCCAGGACTCGTTGCGCAGCGCCCGGTTGAGCGCGGATACCGCGTCGGACAGGTTACGGTCGCCGTGGATCCGGTCGAGCTGGTCACGGACGGTCGCCAGCCGGTCGTGGGCGTTGTCGGTACGCAGGCCCCAGCCGTAGGCGTAGAGCGGGTTGTAGTTCGCGTCGCCGACGTTGATCGGCAACTGGCTCTCGGCCAGTGCCCAGGTCACCGGGAGTCGACCGGTGAACGGCTTGTCCCCGAACAGCACGTCGGCAACGCCCGCGCCCTCGGTGCCGGGCAGCCAGGAGGCGACCACGCCGGCCGCCTGCGGGACTATCCCGGTGATGTCCAGCGGCCGGCCGGAGACGGTGAGCACGACACACTTCATCGCGCCGCACACCTTGTCGACGGCGGTCCGGTCGGCCACCGAGAGCTGCAGGGTGTGCCCGTTGCCGACGTCCCCGACACCCTCGGCGTACGGGGTCTCGCCGACCACCACGACACCCACCCCGTACCCGGTCATCGGGGCCGAGGCGTCCTTGCTGTAGGTGATGGCGGCCTTCGGGGCGACCTGCTTCATGCCGGCCAGGACGGTGGTGCCCGGCTCGACCGCGCCCGAGCCACCCTGCCAGGACAGCGTCCAGCCGCCGGCCTGGTTGCCCAGGTCGTCGGCGTTCGAGCCGGCCACGTAGATCTTGCCGTTCCTGGCCAGCGGCAGCACTCCCCGGTCGTTCTTCAGCAGCACCTGGGACTCCGCGGCGGCGGTACGGGCGATCTGGCGGTGCGCCGCGTTGCCGATCGAGGCGATGTTGCTCCGGTCGGCGTACGGGTGCTCGAACAGGCCGAGGTTGAACTTGGCGGTGAGGATGCGCGACACCGCGTCGTCGATCCGGGCGGTACTCACCTCGCCGGTGCCGTTGAGCGCGGTCAGGTTCGCGGTGAAGCCGGAGATGTTGTACGGCACCATCACCATGTCGATACCGGCGTTGACGCCCACCTTCACGTCGTTCTTGTAGTCCGGCGAGATCTGGTCGATGCCGGACCAGTCGCTGATCACGAAGCCGGTGAAGCCGAGCTGACCCTTGAGCACCCCGGTGAGCATGTCGGTGCGGGCGTGCATCTTGATCGGCGCGCTGTCCTTGCCGAGGATCTGCAGGCTGGAGTAGCTGGGCATGACCGAACCGACGCCCTTGGCCACCGCGGTGCGGTACGGGTCCAGGTAGAGCGCGTCGAGCTGGCCGGGGGTGGCGTAGGTGACGCCCTGGTCGACGGTGTAGCTGCCGTTGGTGGAGGAGCCGTAGGCGGTGCCGCCGTCGCCGAGGAAGTGCTTGGCGGTGGCCAGTACCGCGCTCGAACTGGCCAGCCGACCGTCGTCCTGGAGTCCGTCGATCACCGTCTCCAGCAACTGCACCAGCGCCGGGTCCTCCCCGAACGCCTCGTACGAGCGGCCCCACCGCTCGTCGCGGCTCACGCAGACACAGGGCGCGAACACCCACGGGATGCCGGTGGCCCGGGTCTCGATCGCGGTCACCCGGCCGGCCTGCTCGGCGAGCGCCGGGTCACGGGTCGCGCCGATGCCGATGTTGTGCGGGAAGACGGTGGCGCCGGCCAGGTTGTTGTCGCCGTGCACCGAGTCGATGCCGTAGATCAGCGGGATCTGCAGGGCGTTGGCCTGGGCGTGCCGCTGGAAGTTGTCGATCATGTCGGCCCAGGCGGCCGGGGTGTTCGGCGTCGGTACCGAGCCGCCGCCGGAGAGCAGCGAGCCGAGCCGGTAGGTGACGATCGCCCCGCCGGAGCCGACCGCGCCGCGCTCGGCCTGGGTCATCTGGCCCACCTTGTCGGCCAGGCTCATCCGCGACAGCAGGTCGGCGACCCGCGCCTTGACCGGCAACTTCGGGTCGAGGTAGGGCAGCCCGTGCGCGTTGATGACGACGGCGCCGGCGGTGGCGCTGACGTTCGCCCCGGTGGCGGTCAGCGCGATCGGGATGGTCTTCGCCACCGAGGCCGGGGTGCCCGCGGTGGTCTGCACGGTGAACGTCTTGACGGTGCCCGAGGGGGTACCGGCCGGGAAGGTCAGCGTGCCGGTGACGGCGGTGAAGTCGGTGCCGGCCACGGCGGTACCGCCGCCGGCCGTGTACGTCACGGTGACCGGTGCGCCGATCGGGCCGTTGCCGGGCTGGCGCACCTGCACGCCCACGGTCGCCACGCCACCCGGGTTGACCAGGTACACGTCGGACTCGACGGCGACGGTTGGGGTGGCGGTGCCGTAGAGCAGCACGTCGTCGAAGACGAACTCGCCACTGGACGAGCCGGCCAGGTTGACCGCGTAGCCCCACATGGCGGTGAGGTCGAGGGTGCCGTCGACTGGGCGCGCCGGCGGGCTGGTAGTCGGTGCGCTTGGTGAAGTCGCTGAACGGGACCTGCAGGTGCTGCCAGCCGGCCGTGTTGTCGACGAAGAACGCCTGCCACAGCTCGGCGTGCTCGCCGTCGCTGCCGCCGTCCTTGATCTCGAACTCGGTGCGCTGGTTGGAGCCGGTGCCCTTGACCCAGAAGCTGAACCCGCCGTACCCGCTCCAGTCCTGGGCGGTCGGCAGGTTCTCGCTGAACCCGCCGTACCCGGCGACGTGGTACGGGACGCCGAGGCCGTGGTTGCCGGCCGCCGCGCCGGGCCGGTCGGTGGCGGCCACCTGGGACAGCACGGGGGTACTGGCGGTGTCGCTGCCGAACGGGAAGATCCCGGGGCTGGTGGTGGTGATCGGCAGGGTGCCCTCGAAGTCCTCGACCACGGGCAGCGTGCCGCCGCCGAAGGCGGCCGAGGCGGGCAGCACGTAGAGCAGGCCGGCGGCGAGCGCGCCGAGGGCGAGGCCCACGGTGCGTCGGCGTCGACGTTGCCGGGCAGCCGGATATCGGGTGGCCGGATTTCGGGTGGCCCGATCGGGGATGGACGGATTGGCGGTACGCGCACGCGTGGACATGCGACCTCCCTGGCGACCCGCAGGGCCGCAGCAGTCCGCCGCCCCGGGCGGCACGGGCTCATGCCACCGGCCACGACCGGGCCCGGGACGGGCGCGCGGCGTCGGGGTCAGTGGCGGGAAGACGGATGCCCGGGGACGGTCGGAGTTCCGAAGTGATCACTGAGAGTGTTCACGGACGACATTAGGAAGGAGCCCGAACAATGTCAACAACATCGATATGACGACGCTCAATGCGGCACGGAGCACGGGCAGGCCGGACGCCGGGCCGGCCCGATCGCCGCGGAATCGTGGACGCGGGGGAATCGGATGGGTGGGAGGGGGTACCCGCGGATGGTCAGCGGGACGGCGGGATGACCCGCAGGTGGCCCCGGCGGCCGGTGACGTGCTGGCTGTGGCCCTGCCCGGCCGGCTGGTCGTCGGAGTGTTGCCGGGCCACCGGCGGGCGGGCCGCCTCGCGCACCGCCTCGGCCAACGCGACCAGGTCGTCGGTGCTCGGTGGCGGCGGGCCGAAGTCGCCGTCGTGGCGGACCAGATCCCAGCCGCGCGGGGCAGTCAGGCTGCGGGCGTGCGGCTCGCAGAGGTCATAGGTGTGCGGCTCGGCGAAGGCGGCCAGCGGGCCGACGACAGCAGTCGAGTCGGCGTAGACATACGTGAGGGTTGCGACTGCCGACCGGGGGCAGCCGTTTCGCGAGCAACGCCGGGGGGACCTCACGGCCGCACGCTACCCCCGTCCGGCCGCGGGAAACGTGAATTCCCGTGTCGACACGCCGGAACAGGACGTTCGGCCGACGCTCAGCGGCCCGGTCGGCACGCCGGGGTACCCTTACCGCATGTCCAGCCCGGCGGTGTACAACAGCGCCCGCGGACCCGGTCGCCGGGGCCGTCGCGACCGGCACGGGCGTGGACTGCGCGGCCGGCTCGTCCCGGCCAACCTGCCGGCCTCGCGGACCAAGGCGGAGCTCTTCGACGACCTGGTCCTCGACGCGGTCGAGGCGCTGGAACGCACGCACGCCAAGGAGTTGGCCGGAGTCGAGTTCGCCGTCGAAGATGTGCCGCCCGACCTCAACGTCTACGACTCCGACGTGCTGGAGGACGGCGAGGTGCCGCTGGCCCGACTGCTGCCCGGCACCGGTGGCCGGCAGACCACGCCGCCGCGCATCATCCTCTACCGCCGCCCGCTGGAGTTCCGGGCGCTGGACCGCGACGACCTGGCCGACCTGGTGCACGATGTGATCATCGAGCAGGTGGCGAACCTGCTCGGGGTCGACCCGGAAGAGCTCGACGGCTGACCGCCGGGCCCTTCCGGGCCGCTACCTACGTTGCCCCGCTTGCCTTTTCGCCGACTGCCCTTCCGCCGGCTGCCTTTCGCAGGCTGGAGCCGCCTTCGCTCAGGCGGCGCGCCGCTTGAGCTTGCGACGCTCCCGTTCGGACAGTCCCCCCCAGATACCGAAGCGCTCGTCGTGGCCCAGGGCGTACTCCAGGCACTCCCCCTTGACCTCACAACGCGAGCAGATCCGCTTGGCCTCGCGGGTCGAGCCGCCCTTCTCGGGGAAGAACGCCTCCGGGTCGGTCTGCGAGCACAGCGCGCGCTCCTGCCACTCTGGCGCGTCGCCGAGCAGGTCGGCCGCTTCGAGTGTGCCGTCCACGTGTACCTCCTAACATCGCGCCGGGCGGTGAAGCCCGCCGCGTCCCCCCTTGTCAACCGGGCACCTGCCGACCCCATCGGCCGGTGCCCGAAAGCCCGAATTGCGATGTTTTTGCACCGACAATTGAGCATCCCCGCTGAAATTACACGCGTGTAATGCGTGCGTCGTCAAGCGGAACCTGATAAATGCGCCCGTTCGGCGAACCCCGCAACCTGATCTTTCCGGCCGTGCTAGGAGGTCGCCCGTCGGGTCGCGCCACAGCGCCTGCCGACAGTCTCCCTATCGAGCGTGGCGGGAAAAGGTAACGGCCGACCCGGCGCGGCTCCCGGGAAATTGCCGTCCACTGTGCATAGCCGCAGGTGAGCGTGGGCCGGCAGGTTCAACGCGCCGGATGACGACACGCCGACCGCAGGATGGCACGATGAGTTACCGACCGTCGTCACGCGCCTACTTCGCGTCAGATTGCGGGCGCCTTCGCCGGGACCCAGCCCGACCCGGCCCCCTGCGGAGCGGGTCAGCCGGAGCGGCTCGGCAGAACCGTGCCGTAGGTGGTGGTGCGCTGGCGGGCGGGGCGGCCGATGGCGGTGGCCATCGCCTCGAGCTCGGCGACCGTGCGGCGGGAACCGTGCTCCGAACCGGCCATCCGGGAGATGGTCTCCTCCATCAGCGTGCCGCCCAGGTCGTTCGCGCCGCCCCGCAGCAGCGCCCCGGTGCCCTCGTCGCCGAGCTTCACCCAGGAGCACTGGATGTTGGGGATCCGCCCGTGCAGCAGGATCCGCGCCATCGCGTGCACCACCCGGTTCTCCCGCCAGGTCGCCCCGGCACGGGCGATCCCGGCCAGGTAGATCGGCGCGTTCTGGTGCACGAACGGCAGGCCGACGAACTCGGTGAAGCCGCCGGTACGGTCCTGGATCTCGGCGAGCACCCGGAAATGGTGCAGCCACTGGCGGGGATGGTCGACATGCCCGTACATCATCGTGGAACTGGACCGGATGCCCAGCTCGTGCGCGGTGCTCACCACCTCGATCCAGGCCGCGGCCGGCAGCTTGCCCTTGGTCAGCACCCAGCGCACGTCGTCGTCGAGGATCTCGGCGGCCGTCCCCGGGATCGTGTCCAGCCCGGCCTCCCGCAGCTCCAGCAGCCACTCCTTGACCGGTACGCCGGCCTTCGCGGCCGCCGTCACCACCTCCATCGGGGAGAAGGCGTGCACGTGCATGCCGGGTACCCGGGCCTTGATCGCCCGCACCAGCTCGGCGTACGAGCCGGCCGGCAGCTTCGGGTCGATCCCGCCCTGCATGCAGACCTCGGTCGCGCCGTCCCGCCACGCCTCCTCGGCCCGGTCGGCCACCTGCTCCACCGACAGCCGGAACGCGTCGGCGTCCCGCTCCCGCTGGGCGAACGCACAGAACCGGCAGCCCACGTAGCAGACGTTGGTGAAGTTGATGTTCCGGTTCACCACGTAGGTGACGTCCGCACCGACGACGTCCCGGCGCAGGTCGTCGGCGATCCCGGCCAGCTCGTCCAGGGCCGGGCCGTCGCACTCCAACAGCGCCAGGGCCGCGTCGGCGTGCGCCGGGTCGAGCAGCGCCGCCGGATCCGTCCCGGCCAGCCGTAGCCCGGCAGCCACCTCGGCCGGGTACCGCCCGCGCCGCGCGCCGTCCACAGTGGACTCGACCCCGACGCCAGCGGACTCACCACCGGCCCCCGCCGAATCATCGCCGGGGGTTCCGCCGGTGGAGATTTCGCTGGCGGGTGTGCCGGCGGCGGTCTGGGCGGCGTGGGCGGCTACCTCGGACCAGTCGCCGTAGACCGCGTCGAAGTCGGAGCGGCGGTCGGCGCTGCGGCCGGTGGTGTCGATGCTGGCGTGCAGATCCACCCGGCCGCCCGGCTGGAACTGCTCGTCAGGCTCCTGCCAGGGCCGGCCCACCGGACGCGCCGACTCGACCGCCAGGCCGGTCTGCGGGTCGGCCAGCGCCGCCACGTGCGCGGCCAGTCGCGGATCGAGCCATCCGACACCGCGCCGCAGGTACTCCGGGTAGATGGTCAACCGCTCGCGCAGCGTGAAGCCGGCCGCTGCCGTGCGCCGGGCCAGCTCCTCGATCGCCGGCCACGGCCGCTCCGGGTTCACGTGGTCGGGGGTGACCGGAGAGACGCCGCCCCAGTCGTCAATACCCGCCCGCAGCAGCAGCGCGAACTCGTCGGCACCCGGCTGCACACCCGCTCCGGCGGCCACCTCGGCGCCAGCTTCGCAGCCCGCTTCGGCGGACGGCTCCGGGTGCTCGCCGATCAGGTTCGGCGGGGCCTGGATACGGGTCTGCGGGCCGAGCACCAGGCGGCCCACCGCCACCGTGGCGGCCAGGTCGTGCAGCTCGGCGTCGGGACGGGCACGCATCGCGGTATCCGGCTTGGCGCGGAAGTTCTGCAGGATGACCTCCTGCACGCCGCTGTAGGCGCGGGATACGCGGCGCAGCGCGAACAGCGACTCGGCCCGCTCGGTGAGCGTCTCGCCGATGCCGATCAGCAGGCCGGTGGTGAAGGGCACGCCCACCCGGCCGGCGTCCTCCAGCACCCGTAGCCGCACCGCCGGCTCCTTGTCCGGTGAGCCGTAGTGCGGCCCGTCCGGCTGCGACCACAGCCGCTGCGCGGTGCTCTCCAGCATCATCCCCATGCTCGGCGCGACCGGCTTCAGACGCTGAAGTTCCTGCCAGCTCAGCACGCCGGGGTTGAGGTGCGGCAGCAGGCCGGTCTCCTCAAGCACCGCGATGGCGCAGGCGCGCAGATAGTCCACTGTGGAGGAGTAGCCGCGCTCGGACAGCCAGCGGGCCGCCTGCGGCCAGCGCGTCTCGGGCCGGTCGCCGAGGGTGAACAGCGCCTCCTTGCAGCCCTGCGCGGCACCGGCACGGGCGATCGCCAACACCTCGTCGCGCTCCAGGTAGGGGGCGGGAAGCTTGTGCGGCACGGTGACGAAGGTGCAGTAGTGGCAGCGGTCGCGACACAGCCGGGTGAGCGGGATGAAGACCTTCTTCGAGTACGTCACCACGCCCGGCCGGCCGGCCTGGGCCAGCCCGGCGTCGCGTACCCGGCCGGCGATGTCCAGCAACTCGTCCAGAGCCGGCCCGCGGGCGGTGAGCAGCACCGCCGCCTCGGTCACGTCCAGACTCCGACCGTCGGCCGCCCGCCGCAACGCCCGGCGCAGTGCCGGCTCGTCGTGGTCGGTACGCCGGATGGAACCAGTCAGCTCAGCCACTCCGGCAGCCTATCCGGCAGGTCGGACGCCCGTCCGGCCAGCGGCCCCGGTGACCGGCTCAGACGGCGGTGGCCGGGCTCCCGGTCGGAGCCCGGCCACCGCCGGTGATGCAGGGTCAGGAGCGCTGGTCGTCCGACTTCGGCGGCTCCTGCGGGGCGTACTCGGTGGGTGGCGCGGGCGGGTACTCGGTGGGTGGCGCGGGCGGGTACGCGGTCGCCCGGGTCGGTTCGTCGCCAGCCGGTTCCTCGGTCGGGGTCGCCGCCGGGGCCGATGGGATCACCTGAGTGTGCTCGGCGCCCGGGTCAACCGGGGACTCCGCCGCCGGCGGGGCCTCCGGGGTCGGTACCGGGGTGTACGAGTACGCCGCGTACGGGCCGGCCGCAGCGGACTCCGACTCCGGCGCGGGCACCGCAGCGCCACTCCACGGCGCGGCGGCCGGCTCCTGGGCAGCAGCGGGTTCCGCCGGGGCGGCCGGGGCCGGCCAACCCCCCGAGGTCGGCGCCACATACCCGGCAGCGCCCGAGGTCGGCTGTGCGTAGCCGGCAGCCCCCGAAGTCGGCGCGGGGTACCCGCCGGCCGGCTGCTGGTAGCCGGCAGCCGGATAGCCGGCAGCGCCCGAGGTCGGCGCGGGCGCCGGGTAGCCGCTGGTCGGCTGCGGGTAACCGGGAGCTCCCGGCGTCGGGTACCCGGGCTGGGCCGGCTGGCCGTAGCCGCCCGGGTACCCGGGCTGCTGCTGCGGGTAGCCGGGCTGGCCGCCCTGCGGGTAACCGGGCTGGCCGGGCTGGCCGCCCTGCGGGTAACCGCCCTGGTAGCCGGGCTGGCCGTACGGGTAGCCCGGCTGGGCGACCGGCTTGGGCGCCGGCGGGTAGCACTTCGTCCAGATCCGGAACACCAGGAAGCCGGCCAGGCCCAGCAGCGCCAGCAGCACCAGCCGGTAGAGCAGGCTCAGGAAGGTGGTGCGGCCCCAGTTGTCACCGCGGTAGGGGGTGCCCGGGTCGAACCGGTAAACCAGGCCGAACAGCAGCGACACCAGGCCGAACAGCAGCGCTGCCCCGTAGAGCACCAGCGCGCCGAGAGTCACCAGCCGCGCCTTCGGCGTCACCGGCTTGACCACGGTCACCAGCAGCACCGCGATCAGCGGCAGGAAGATGGTGAAAACATTGACGAAGTCGCCCCAGGAGCTGTCGGCGGCGGCAGTGAAGTGGTCGGCGTTGATGACCCAGCCGAAGACGCCGAGCACCAGCAGCAGCGCGACCACGCCGAGCAGGGCGAATGCGCCGATCTCGCGGTAGCCCTCGACGACCTGGCGGGCGTCGGCTGCGGGTGCCGCCGGGGCGGGCGCCGCGGGCGTGGGCGCCGGTGCGGTTGGGGCCGGATAGCCCTGGTACGGCGGTTGGCCGGTCACGATTCTCCCCCTCATAACGGATGGGTTCGGTGGCTGCGAGGTGCGGCACGCGCTGTCGCGGCGCCGACAAACAGTGCGAGCCTAGCGGTGTCGCGCACATTTGGCGCGGCCCGGATCAGGCTCGGCGCGCAGGTAGGCGAGGATGACGCCATGCGGATCGTGGTACTCGCGGGCGGTATCGGTGGCGCTCGCTTCCTGCTCGGCGCGCGGGCTCTGGCCCGACAGATAGGTGCGCAGGTCACCGCCGTGGTGAACGTGGGCGACGACGTGCGCCTGCACGGCCTGCAGATCTGCCCCGACCTGGACAGTGTGATGTACACCCTGGGCGGCGGCTCGGACGCCGAACGCGGCTGGGGCCGGGCCGGCGAAACCTGGACGGTCAAGACCGAACTGGCCGCGTACGGCGCGGAGCCGAGCTGGTTCGGGTTGGGCGACAAGGACGTGGCCACCCACCTGGTACGCACCAGGATGCTCGACGCCGGGTACCCGCTCTCCGCGGTCACCGCGGCGCTGTGTGACCGCTGGCAGCCGGGCGTGCGGCTGCTGCCGGCCACCGACGACCGGCTGGAGACGCACGTGGTCACCGAGGGACGGGCCATCCACTTCCAGGAGTGGTGGGTGCGCTACCGCGCCCAGGTGCCCACCGAGCGCTTCGTCTTCGTCGGCGCGGAGGTCGCCAAGCCGGCGCCGGGCGTGCTCGACGCGCTCGCCGAGGCGGACCTGGTGCTGCTGGCCCCGAGCAACCCGGTGGTGTCGATCACCCCGATCCTGGCGGTCGCGGCGCTGAAGGAGGCGCTGCGCGACGGTGCGGCCCCGGTGGTCGGGGTGTCCCCGGTGATCGGCGGCGCGCCGGTGCGCGGGATGGCCGACGCCTGCCTGGCCGCCATCGGCGTGCCGTGCACGGCCGCCGCGGTCGGGGCGCTCTACGACGCCCGTGCGGCCGGTGGCGTGCTGGACGGCTGGCTGGTCGGCACCGAGGACGCCGACACCACCGTCCCGGGCGTCGCGGTGGCCGCCGCGCCACTGTGGATGACCGACGAGGACGCCACCGCAGCGATGGTCCGGGCCGCCGCCGCGCTCGTGGGGGTAGCCCTGTGACGGCGACCGCCGGCCGGCCGGCCGGACTGCCCGACAACCCACCGGTACGGCCGGCCGGTCTGCAGATCCTGCCGGTGACCGGGATCGGCGACGTGCGCCCGGGTGATGACCTGGCCGGGCTGATCACCACGGCCGCGCCCTGGCTGCTCGACGGGGACGTGTTGGTGGTCACCAGCAAGATCGTGTCGAAGGCGGAGGGCCGGCTGGTCGCCGTCGCGCCGGACGGCGAGCAGCGGGAGGCCGACCGGGCGGCGGTGCTGGCCGGCGAGACGGCACGGGTAGTGGCCAGTCGCGGCGCGACCCGGATCGTGCAGACCCGGCACGGCTTCGTGATGGCCGCCGCCGGCATCGACGCGTCCAATGTGGACCGGGCGCATCTGGTACTGCTGCCGGAGAACCCGGACGCCTCGGCCCGGCTGCTGCGCGACGCGCTGCGCGATCGGTACCGGCTGGACGTGGCCGTGGTGGTCAGCGACACGATGGGACGGCCGTGGCGGGTCGGGCTGACCGACGTGGCGCTCGGCGCGGCCGGCATCGAAGCGCTGCGCGACTACCGCGGCGAGCGGGACGCGTACGGCAACGAGCTGGAGTTGACGCAGGTGGCCGTGGTGGACGAGCTGTCCGCCGCCGCCGAACTGGTCAAGGGCAAGTACGACCAGGTGCCGGTGGCGGTGGTCCGGGGCCTGGCGGCCACCGGGGCGGCGCACGGCGACGGTGCCCGGGTACTGGTCCGGGGCGCGGACCTGGACATGTTCTCGCTGGGTACCGCCGAGGCGGTGGCACTCGGGCAGCAACGCGCGGCGCAGCTCACCGACGCGCCCGGATTCGCCCCGGACCCGCCCGGCGACCTGGCGGCGCTGCTGGCGTCGGTCGACTCGGCGGCGTTGTGCGCGGTGCCGGCGGCCGACCGGGCGGCGCTGGGTGCGCCGGCCGGGGCGGAACTCGTCGCGGTGCTCGCCGACTCCGACCCGGTGGCCGCCGCGCGGGCCGGGGCCGAGGGCTACCGCCTGCGGGTCGCGGCCGGGGCGCTCGGCTTGGTGAGTGCCGGCGTGGTCGTACCCCCGCAGGCGGCGCAGCGGCTCGGGGCCGCACCGGACCGGGTGGTGGTGGCCCTGATCGCCGTGGGCCACCCGGCTGCCGGGAGTGGACCCACCGGCTAGATCAGCCGGGTGTGGCCGGATTCCTTGAGCGCGTCGACCAGCTTCTTGACGTCCTGGGCGCGGTCCTTGGGGCAGACCAGCAGGGCGTCCGGGGTGTCCACGATGATCATGTCGCGCAGGCCGAGGGCAGCGACCAGCCGGCCCGAGTGCGGGACCACCACCAGGCCGGTGGAGTCCAGCAGCAGCACCTGCGGCTTCTCGCCCGGGTCGACCACCACGTTGCCGGCGGTGGCCGGGTCGGTCTCGCCCGGCAGCACGTCACCGAGGGTGGCGAAGTCGCCCACGTCGTTCCAGCCGAAGTCGCCGGGGACGGTGGCGACCAGACCGGCCGCGGCCGCGCCCTCCATCACCGCGTAGTCGACCGAGATCTTCGGCAGCGTCGACCAGACCTCGCCGAGCACCTCGTCGCGGGCGTCGGTGTCCCAGGCGGCCGCGATCCGGACCAGGCCGGCGTGCAGGGCGGGCTGCTGGCGGGCGAGTTCGGCGAGGAACACGTCGACCCGCCAGACGAACATGCTGGCGTTCCAGAAGTGGTGGCCGGAGGCGACGTACTGCTCGGCGACCTCGCGGGACGGCTTCTCCTTGAACTCGTCCACCTTGCGGACCGGCCCGTCGCCGACCAGACCGTCGCACTCCAGGTAGCCGTAGCCGGTGTCCGGGCGGACCGGTTGGATGCCCACGGTCATCAGGAAGCCCTGCTGGGCACCGGTGACCGCCTCCCGCAGGGTGGCCACGAAGCGCTCCCCGTCGGCGACCAGGTGGTCGGCGGCGAACGACCCCATCACCCCCTGCGGGTCCCGCCGGGAGATGATCGCGGCAGCCAGCCCGATCGCCGCGCACGAGTCCCGTGGCGACGGCTCCACCAGTACGTTCTGCTCCGGCAGCGCCGGCAGTTGGCGGGCCACGGCGGCGGCGTGCGCCACCCCGGTCACCACGTACGTGCTCTCCGGCGCGGCCAGCGGCGCGAGCCGCTCGAGGGTCGCCTGGAGCAGCGTGGCGGGGGTGCCGGTAAGCGGGTGGAGGAACTTGGGGTTGCCGGCGCGAGACAGCGGCCACAGTCGGGTACCGCTGCCTCCGGCGGGGATTACCGCGTAAAGCATCGGCCAATCATGCCTACGTTCGCTGGACATCCTCACGGCGGGGCCGTTAACTTCCCGAGAAACCGCTGGTCACGGGCAATGCGCAGATGACGCCAGGACGGACTATCCAGACATAGGCTGACATCGGCGGATCAGCCCGCCGCGCGGGTCCAGGCAGCCAGGTGCACCTGCGCGCTGGCCTCCCAGGTGAAGTCCTTGGCCCGGTCGAAGGCCGCCTTCGACAGGGTGATCCGGCGGTTCTCGTCGTCCAGCAGCGCGGCCAGGTCCCGGCCGATCTCGTCCGGGCGTTCCCCGGTGTACGCCACCGCGTCGCCACCGACCTCGGGCAGGGACAGCCGGGGGGTGGTCAGCACCGGCGCGCCACACGCCATCGCCTCCAGCACCGGCAGCCCGAAGCCCTCGCCGTGCGACGGGTACGCGGCCACCAGCGCCCCGCCGAGGAAGCCCGGCAGGTCGGCGTAGCGCAGGTAGCCGGGGCGCAGCAGGCGCAGCCCGATCGGCACCTCGGCCACCGCCCGGTCGATATCGTCGTCGTGTCCCGAGCCACCGGCGATCACCAGCGCCGGCGGGTCCTCGCGGTCGGCCATCGCCACCGCCCAGCCCCGGATCAGGTTCGGCACGTTCTTGCGCGGCTCCTTGGCCCCGAGGAACGCCACATACGGCGTGGCGCCGAGCCCGAGCCGGGCCCGTACCCGCGCCTTCTCGGCGTCGCTCGGCAGGTGGAACGCCTCGTGGTCAACGCCGTGGTAGGCCACGTCGAGGCGGGCCGGGTCGGCGTCGAGCAGCCGGATCAGCTCGTCCCGGGTGGCCTTGCTGGGCACGATCACCCGGTTCGCCCGGCGCATCGACGTCTTGATCGCGCTGCGGAAGAAGGTGCCCCGGGACTTCTCGTAGTGCTCCGGCTCGGTGAAGAAGGTGGCGTCGTGCACGGTCACCGTCACCGGGCAGCCGGCCCGCAGCGGGCAGGTGTAGAACGGCGAGTGCAGCACCGCCGCGCCGACCTGCTGGGCCAGCAGCGGCAGCCCGGTCTGCTCCCAGGCCAGCCGGGCCGGCCGGTGCGCAACCGCCGACGGCGCGGGGATCACCTCGAGTTCGGGCAGCACCCGACGGTAACGCTCGGTATCCGTGCGCTGGCACACCACCACGGCATCGGCCGCCGCGCGATTGAGCGCGCCGAGGAGACCGTCGACATAACGGCCGACCCCGCCTCGGTCGGCGGGGACGCTGGTGGCATCGAACAACACCCGTGGTCCGGACACGGCACCCAGACTACGCCCGCCGCGCGACAGTGTGGTGCCGACAGGACGGCGATCGGACCGCGCGTCGGTAGGATCAGCGACCGTCCCCCGGTCAACCTGCCGACCCGGTGTGGTAGACGTGCGGGATGAGGACCGTGCCGGAACTGCTCAACCCCGTACGCACCCCGCAGCCGTTGGTGACCTTCTACGACGACGCCACGGGCGAACGCACCGAGCTGTCCGGCATCACTGTCGGTAACTGGGTTGCCAAAACCGGAAACCTGCTCACCGACGGGTACGGCCTGGGCAGCGGTGACCGGGCCGTGGTCCGGCTGCCCGTGCACTGGCAGTCGGCCGCCGTGCTGCTCGGCTGCTGGAGCGCCGGACTGCAGGTCAGCGCCGACAGTCCCGGCGAGATCGGCTTCGCGGCGCGAGCCGGACGCGCTGACCGCCGCCGATGCCGGCGACCGGCTGCTGCTCGGGCTGCACCCGTTCGGCCTGCCGCTGCCCAGCGTGCCGCCCGGCTGGACCGACTACACCGCCGAGGTACGTGGCCACGGCGACCACTACTCCCCAGTCGCCCGCCCCGACGATCCGGCCACCCCGACGCTGACCCAGCAGGAGCTGGTCGCCGCCGCCCTGGACCGGGCCGACGTGCTCGCCCTGCCGGCCGGCACCCGGGTGCTGTTCGACGTGGAGCTGCACGCCGACCCGCTGGACTGGCTGCTCGCCCCGCTCGCCGTCGGCGCGTCCACGGTGCTCTGCCGCCACCTCGACCGGTCCCGGCTGGATGTCCGCATCACCAACGAGCAGGTCGGCCTCTCGCTCGCCTGAGCTCCCGCCGTTGCAGTTCCCAGGCGCGGCGTGGATCAGGGCCGGCGGCGGGTGGCGGCGAAGTCCTCGAAGGCGGTCAGCGACTCCGGGTTGGCCAGCGCGCCGCGGGCGGCGGCCTGGTCGGCGGGGGTGCCGGTGAGGATGCGCTTCACCGGCACCTCCAACTTCTTGGCGCTCAGCGTGCGGGGCACCGCGCGCACCTGGTGGATCTCGTCGGGCACGTGTCGGGGGGAGAGCGCGGTGCGCAGTTCGCGGGCGAGCCGGGCGCGCAGCGCGTCGTCCAGCTCCAGGCCGTCCGCGAGCACCACGAAGAGCAGCAGGTCACCGGGGCCGCCGGCCGGGTCCTCCAGGTGCACCACCATCGAGTCGGCCACTTCCGGCAGCGACTCCACCACCGAGTAGAACTCGGCGGTGCCCAACCGGACCCCACCCCGGTTCAGGGTGGCGTCCGAGCGGCCGGTGATCACGCAGCTGCCCCGGTCGGTGATGGTGATCCAGTCGCCGTGCCGCCACACCCCCGGGAAGACGTCGAAGTACGCGGCCCGGTACTTCTCCCCGGAGTCGTCGCCCCAGAAGCCGACCGGCATGCTCGGCATCGGCGCGGTGATCACCAGCTCGCCGAGCTCGCCGTGCACCGGGTGCCCGGTCGGGTCGTACGCCTCCACCCGGGCCCCCAGCGCCCGGCAACTGATCTCCCCCTCGTACACCGGCAGCAGCACGCAGCCGCCGACGAACCCGGTGCACACGTCGGTACCCCCGGACAGCGACGCCAGGTGCACGTCGGAGCCGACCGCCTCGTACACCCAGCGGAAGCCCTCGGGCGGCAACGGCGCACCGGTCGAGCCGACCTCGCGCAGCGCGGACAGGTCGGCGATCTCGCTCGGCACGATGCCGGCCTTGCGGCAGGCCAGCAGGAACGGCGCGGAGGTGCCGAAGTTGGTGACCCCGGCGGTCTGCGCGAGCCGCCACAGCCCACCCAGGTCGGGGTAATGCCGGGTCGCCGTCGAAGAGCACGATCGCCGCGCCCACGGCCGGCGCGGAGACCAGGAAGTTCCACATCATCCAGCCGGTGGTGGTGAACCAGAAGAACCTGTCCGCCGGCCTCAGCTCGCTCGCCGGGCCGAGGTCATGGTGCAGGGCCAGCATTTTCAGGTGTTCCAGCAGGATGCCGCCGTGGCCGTGCACGATCGGCTTCGGCAGGCCGGTGGTGCCGGAGGAGTACAGGATGTAGAGCGGGTGGTCGAACGGCAGCGGGGCGAAGGTGAGCGGTTCGTCGGTCGGCGCGGCCAGCTCGGCCCAGCCATCCGAAGTCTCCGGGTAGAGGTAGCGCAGGGCCACCGTGTGTCGCAGGCTGGGCAGCGCCGCCTGGATCGCGGCCACCTCGGCGCGCCGGTCGATGTCCTTGCTGCCGTAGCGGTAGCCGTCGATCGCCACCAGCACCGTCGGCTCGATCTGCTGCCAACGGTCGACGACGCTGCGGGTGCCGAACTCCGGGGCGCAGGAGGAGAAGACCGCGCCGATGCTGGCCGTGGCCAACAACAGGATCAGTGTCTCCGGGATGTTCGGGCTGTACGCCGCCACCCGGTCGCCGGTCACCACACCGAGCCGGCGCAGCCCGGCCGCCACCCGGCGCACCTGCTCGCGCAGCTCGTCCGCAGTCAGCGTGACCGGATCCCGGGTCTGCGACCAGGCCGACACCACCGGATCAATACCGGCCAGCCCAGGGGTACGAAGCAGGTACTCGGCGTAGTTGAGCCGCACGTCGGGGAACCAGCGGGCGCCGGGCATCGTCGGCGACGGCAACACCCGCGACTGCGGCACCGGGTCACCGACCGCGAAGTAGTCCCAGATGGAGCCCCAGAAGCCGGGCAGATCGGTGACCGACCACTCCCACAGCAGCTCGTAGCTGTCGAAGGAGAGCCCCCGCTCGCGCTCCAGCCAACGCAGGTAGTCGCCGATCCGGGACTGCTCCCGTACCCCCTGCGGTGGGCTCCACAGCCGCTCGCCCGCGCTCATCCCGGTGTCCCCTCCCCGACCTGTCGGCGCGCCGTTGCGCCGTACCTCGGCCATTCTGCGCCCACTGCGGCCGGCCGGGTCAGGGCCGGCGACCGGACGGCGTCACCGCGGGTCGGACTGGCCGGTGCCCGACCGGGCGGGAGAAGGTAGGGTGCCGCCATGCGTCATGTCTGGAGCCTGCTCGTCGGCGTCGTGGTCGCTCCGCTCGCCTGGTTCGCCATGTGCATCGGCCAGGTGGGCAGCGGCAAGGAGTTCAAGGACTACAGCGACACCGGCGACTTCGTCGCCGGCGACTTCGCCCGCCCGTTCCTGCTGCTGGTGGTGGCCGGACTGCTGCTCGGAGTGCTGGCCTGCCTGCGCGTCTCGCCGGCCGGCCCGGTGCTCGTCGGCGCCGGGTACCTGGCCAGCTACGCGGGCCTGCTGATCTGGCCGCACGGCAGCTACGACCTGTTCGCGTACACCTTCCACATCGGCGGCGCTGGGCGACCAGGGGCACGGTGACCTGACCACCCCGCTGACCACCGGTACCGCGCCGCTGGTCGGGGCGCTGCTGCTGGTCGCCGTGGTGAGCGTGAAGCGCTGGCGGCGCTGGCCGAGGGTGGTCGGCTCGCACTCGATCGAGGCCCGCGACGCGGTCGGCACCGACCTCGTGCCCGAGTACCCGGTGGCCACCCGCCCGTTCGCCGACAGCACCGCCCCGGTCTCCCCCGCCGCACCCGAGCCCGCGCCGGTGGTGGTGCCGCAGCCGTCGGTGCCGGTCGACGACTCCGTCGGCACCGTCGTGTGGACCCGCGACCCGGTCGAGTCGCCCACCCAGCGCACCGCCGGCACCAGCACGGACACCGGTAGCTTCCGCAGCCGCGGACCGTGGGACACCCCGCCCGGCGAGAAGCCTTCCGGGTCGAGCACCCGATAGACGGCTATCCCCCGGTTGCCCGGCGGACCTAAGGTCACAGGCGAACCCCGACCACCCCTGCCCACCCCGCCCGCTGGAGGCCCCTATGCGCCACCTCGGCTCCCTGCTGCTGTCGATCGTGCTGACGGTGGCGTGGTACCTCATTCTCGGGCTGGCCTACAGCCGCTACCTCCTCGGCCACGACGGGGAATGGACCAGCAAGTTCATCATCGCCGGCGGGTTGCTGGTCGCCGCCGGCCTCTACAGCATCCTGATCCTGAGCCGGCTGTCCCCGGTCGGCCTGGTCACGGTCGGCCTGGCGCTGCTCGTGCTGAGCATGTGGGCGGTGTTCGGCGCGCCGGACAACTCGCCCTTCGAGCACCTGCCCAAGTCGGTGTTCGGGCAGAAGGCGGTGCTGTCGCTGCCGTTCGAGTTCGCGGCCTTCGCGGCGGTACCGATGGTGCTCACCGTGTTCAGCCCGCGCCGCTGGCGCAGGTACGCCAACCCGCGGCCGGCCGCCAACGCCTACTCGCCGACCCCGCCGGTACCGCTGAGCCCGCCGCCCGGTGGGTACCCGCCGCCGCCCCAGTACGGTGGACAGCCGTCCTACGGCAGCCCGGTCGACCCGTTCGGCGGCCCTCGACCCGGTCTCCCCCGTGTCCCCCGGCGGCTCCGGCCCCGACGGCACCCGGGTGCTGCCCGGCCCGGCCAGCCCGACCAGCGGCTCCGGGTACCCGCCGCCGCCGTCCGGTGGCCCGACCTACCCGCCGCCGTCCAGCGGCTCGGGGTACCCCAGCCCGTCGCTGCCCAGCTACCCGCCGCCGGCCTCGCCGAGCTACGGCTTCCCGCCGCCGTCCGCCCCGACCTCGACGCCGCCCGGCTCGAGCAACCCGCCGCCACCGCTGTGGCCGAGCGGCCCGGGCAGCCGCAACGATCCGGACGCCACCCGCCCCATCTGACCTGCCCGCTCCCACCTGTGGGGGAACGCTGCCCCCGGCCATTGCCGGGGGCAGTTCGGCCGGCAGGATGCGGGGGTGAGCGACATCGAGATCCGCCCGCTGGGTACCCCGGAGCAGTTGCGCGCCGTGTCAGCCGTGTACCGGCGCGCGTTCGGCTACGCCGACAACGAGGCGGGGATCCCGGCGAAGCTGCTGTGGACGCTCTCCCAGCACGGCGGCATCGTGCTCGGTGCGTTCGCCGATCCCGACCCGGCGCTGGTCGGCTTCTGTTACGGCTTCCTGGCCCGCGACCCGGGCCACCCCGAGCTGTACCTGTTCTCCCAGACGGCGGCGGTGTTGCCGGAGTACCAGAGCAGCGGGGTGGGTAGCCAACTCAAGTGGGCACAGCGTGAGCACGCGCTGGCCGCCGGGCTCGGCGTGATCCGGTGGACCTTCGACCCGATGCGTACCCGCAACGCGCACGTCAACTTCGACTCCCTCGGCGCCAGCTCCAACACGCTGCTGCCGGAGTACTACGGCGTCGACACAACCGGCCGGGACGCCGGAACGGGCAGCGACCGGCTGCTGGTGGACTGGCCGGTGACCGCCGTCACCCCACCCGATCCGGCCCACCCGCACCACAGTGCCGTGTCACCGCCGCCCGGGTTCAGCGCCGCGCCGGGTACCCGGGACGGCGAGTGGCTGGCGGTACCGGCGGACTGGGACGCGTACCGGGCCACCGTCCCCGCCGAGCAGGCGCACCAGGTCCGGCTGGCGGTACGCGCCGAGTTGGCCGGCGCCTTCGCAGCCGGGCAGCGGCTGATCTCCAGCCAACGGGTCAGCCCCGACCTCTGCGGGTACCGACTGGTCTGACGCGGGGTCCGCGCTACGGCGCGACCAGCTCGCGGGCGTCCGAGACGGTGGCCGCGCGGCTGACCCAGGTCGCCAACTGGTCGGGATCCGTGCAGCTGACGATCCGCTCACGGACGTCGGCCGGCACCTCAAGCTGGCGAGCTTTGAGGAAGTCCAGGATTGCCTGCGCGATGCCCTCAACCTTGCCCTCAACCTTGCCTTGGGCCTCGCCGTCGGCTTTGCCCGCTGCGTAGTACTCGCGGGCGAATTCGCTCTGGAACTCGTAGCCGGCAATCGCCATCTGGGCCTCCAGGTACTTCTTGGCCGCGGCGGGCAGCGCCGCGGACACGTAGTCAGAATACATAGCCGCATGGAAGGAATCGACGGCAGCGAGCGCCGTGGGCAGCACGTTCAGGACCTCCTGAGGGTTCGGACCCGGGCCGTGGATGAGGGCCGAAAGCACGGCGAGTTCGGGGCTGCGCTCGGCCGTCGCCACGTCTGTCACCCGGGGTGCCCGGTCGGTACACCACACCAGCGGGGTGAGCACCATTCCCGGGTAGCCGACCGGGACCGGTTTGGCGCACCACCGCGCCACCCTCGGTTTGTGGCACACCACCAGCAGGGCGACCGGGCAGCCGAGCCGGGCGTAGAGGGTGGCCACGTAGGCCGGCCAGCTACGCCGTTTGCGCACGTCGGTACGCAACTGGACCTCGACCACCACCGCCCACACCGGCTTGGTGTTGACGGTCAGCTTGACCACGGCATCCGCCCGGTACTCGGTGGGGGCCACGTCGGACAACTCGGCGGAGGTCAGCTCGACGTGCTGGAAGGCCGGCAAGGGGGCACCGAGCGCGCCGCCGAGAAGGTCGGCGGCCAACTCCGGGCGCTCCCGGAACATCTCGACGAGCATCTCGTGTAATGAGGAGGGCATGGCGGCGAAGCTAGCGGGAATCGAGCGCCGCGCGCTGCCCGCAACCGCCCCCGGAGGGCGTCAGGCGCTAGGCGGGTACGCCTTTGAGCAGTTGGCGGGCCATCACGATGCGCTGGACCTGGTTCGTGCCCTCGTAGATCTGGGTGATCTTGGCGTCGCGCATCATCCGCTCGACCGGGTAGTCCCGGGTGTAGCCGTACCCGCCGAGCAGCTGCACCGCGTCGGTGGTGATCTCCATCGCGGCGTCCGAGGCGAAGCACTTCGCGGCCGCGCCGAAGTAGGTCAGGTCGGCGTCGCCGCGCTCGGACTGGCCGCCGCCGCGTAGGTCAGCTGGCGGGCCGCCTCCAGCTTCATGCCCATGTCGGCGAGCATGAACTGGATGCCCTGGAACTCGGCGACCGGCTTGCCGAACTGGCGGCGCTCCTGCACGTAGCCCATGGCGAAGTCGAGCGCGCCCTGGGCGATGCCGACGGCCTGGGCGGCGATCGTGACCCGGGTGTGGTCGAGCGTGCGCATCGCGGTGCGCGAAGCCGGTGCCCGGGCTCGCCGATCATCCGGTCGGCCGGGATGCGGACGTTGTCGAGGTAGACCTCGCGGGTCGGCGAGCCCTTGATGCCGAGCTTCTTCTCGGGTGCGCCGAAGCTCACCCCGGCGTCGGCCTTCTCGACCACGAAGGCGGAGATGCCGCGGGCGCCGACGCCCGGCTCGGTGACCGCGAACACGGTGTAGTACTCGGAGACCCCGGCGTTGGTGATCCACCGTTTGCGCCGTTGAGCACGTAGTCGTCGCCGTCGCGCTCGGCGCGGGTCTTCATGGCGGCGGCGTCGCTGCCGGCGTCCGGCTTCGGACAGGCAGTAGGAGAACATCGCCTCGCCGCTGGCGACCGGCGGCAGGTACCGCTGCTTGAGGTCGGCCGAGCCGGCCAGCAGCAGCGGCATCGTGCCGAGCTTGTTCACCGCCGGGATCAGCGAGGACGACGCGCAGGCCCGGGCGACCTCCTCGATCACGATCGCGGTGGCGAGCGCGTCGGCGCCGGCGCCGCCGTACTCGACGGGGATGTGCGGGGCGTGGAAGTCGGCGGCGCGCAGCGCGTCGTAGGAGGCCTGCGGGAACTCGCTGTGCTCGTCGGCGGCGGCGGCGTTCGGGGCCACCTTGCCGTCGCACACCGCCCGCACCGCCTCCCGGATCGCCTCGTGCTCCTCGGGCAGCTGGTACACGTCGAAGTCGCCGCTCATCACACTCTCCACTCGCCGGTCACCGGATCACGCGAGCCTGTCGCCGGGTCACGCGACGGCTATCTTACCGATCGGTAACCGGGATGAGCGCTGCGATGTCCGCCACCCCTGGGGCGAGCGACTCGGTCCGAGGTCTGCCACCCTGACCTGACCGGTAGGCTCGGCACCGCCCGGGAGCGGACACGACGTGCCGGTACCGACGGGTACCCTGTACTCCGCACGATGCCCGGCGCCGTCCGGGCCGCCCAGCGCCCACCCCCAGCTGGACGTCGATCGAGAATCCCTGCGAGCGGAGAGCAAGCGTGACCATCGCGTACCCGAGCAACCAGCCTCTGAAGCCCCCGGCGCTGGTTACCCCGCCGTCCGGCGCGGCCCGGCCCCGGCTGACCTTCCTCGGCACCGGCTACCTCGGCGCGACCTACGCGATCTGCTTCGCCGAGCTGGGCTACGAGGTGCTCGGCGTCGACGTCGACGCCGCCAAGATCGCCAAGCTGGCCGGCGGCGAGGTGCCGTTCCACGAGCCCGGCCTGGACGAGCTGCTGCGCAAGAACCTCTCCGCCGGCCGGCTGCGCTTCTCCACCGACTACGCCGAGGCGGCCGAGTTCGGCGACGTGCACTTCATCTGCGTGGGCACCCCGCAGCGCGCCGACGGCATGGCCGCCGACCTCAGCTACGTCGAGAGCGCGGTCACCAACCTGGCGCCGCACCTGACCCGCAAGGCGCTGATCGTCGGCAAGTCGACCGTGCCGGTCGGCACCGCCGAGTGGGTCGAGCAGCTGGTCGCCCGGCACGCCCCGGCGGGCCTCGGCGTCGAGGTGGCCTGGAGCCCCGAGTTCCTGCAGGAGGGCGTCGCGGTCGAGGACGTGCTGCGGCCCAACCGGGTGATCTTCGGCGTGAAGTCCGAGTGGGCGCATCGACATGCTGCTACGCCGCCCACAAGGGCATCTTCGACCTGGCCGCCACCGAGGACCGCGAGGTCCCGGTCGTGGTCACCGACTTCGCCACCGCCGAGCTGGTCAAGGTCGCCGCGAACGCGTTCCTGGCCACCAAGATCTCGTTCATCAACGCGATGGCCGAGGTCTGCGAGGCGGCCGGCGCCGACGTGACCCAGCTCGCCCGCTCGATCGGCTACGACGCCCGGATCGGCAACAAGTTCCTCCGCGCCGGCATCGGCTTCGGCGGCGGCTGCCTGCCCAAGGACATCCGCGCGTTCCAGGCCCGGGCCCAGGAGCTGGGCGTCGGCGAGGCGCTGCGCTTCCTGCACGAGGTCGACCTGATCAACCAGCGCCGCCGCAACCGGGTCGTCAAGCTCGCCGCCGAGCTGCTCGGCCGGGCGTCCGGCCCGGCCGGCCCGGACCTCGCCGGTGCCCGGATCGCCGTGCTCGGCGCGACCTTCAAGCCCAACTCCGACGACGTACGCGACTCGCCGGCCCTGGCGGTGGCCCGCAAGCTGGCCCGGGCCGGCGCCGAGGTCACCGTGTACGACCCGGAGGGGATGGCCAACGCCGAGCGCGAGCTGCCCGACGTCACCTACGCCAAGACGCTGACCGACGCGGTCACCGGCGCCGACCTGGTCTGCGTGCTGACCGAGTGGGACGAGTTCCGCAACGCCGACCCGGCACGCTGGGCGACCTGGTCGCCGGCAAGCGCGTCATCGACGGCCGGAACTGCCTGGACCGGCAGGTCTGGGAGCGGGCCGGCTGGGCGTACCGCGGCATGGGCCGCCCGGTCACCCCGACCGACTGACCGCGCGGGCGCACCGCCGCCGCCGAGAAACCACGACCGCCCCGGTCGCGCCAGCGCGCGGCCGGGGTGGTCTTTTGCGTCGACACCCGGCCGACCACTAGTCAGCGGGGCGGGTGAACCGGCATCCTTCATGGAGAACCAGACAATCGGCGCTGGCGGAGCTCGCCGGCAGGAACACACCGCCCCGGTACGACTGGCAGGAAAGGCAGCCCACGCGTTGGTCCGGTACCCCTGCACGAACTGCGGCGAGCAGGCCGATTCGGTCAGCGGATGCCCATCGTGCGGACGCACCCCGCCGCAGGAGCTGGCCGCCCTCGAACTCGACATCACCAGCATGCAGGCCAACTACCGCAAGGCCACCGAGCAGCGCACCCTGCTGTTCAAGCGGATCTCCGCCGCGCTGACCCGGTACACCCTGCTCAAGGAGGAGATCGCGCAGGCCGCCCGGCGCGGGGTGTTCCAGCGGACGACCAAGGGCGGGCAGCCGGGACCGGCGGCAAACGCGGTGCCCCGGCACCCGGGTTCGTACGCCAAGGGCGATGCCGGCGACAGCCAGCAGTCCGGCGCACCGGCCGGCAGCAACGCGCGGGCCGGGACGGTGCCGCCGATCCAGCGCCCGGCCCCGGCCGACGACGGCGCCGCCGAGCAGACCACCGGCGCGGCGGCCGGCCCGACGAAGAGCGCCGGCGGCACCCGGCACGGCACGGCACGCACCGGCAGCCCGCGCCGCGGCGCCGCACGCGCCGGCAGCCCACGCCGGGGCAAGCCCGCGCCCCCGCACGGGCACGGGCCGGAGACCTCCAGCAAGTCCACCCAGAACTACCTGCTGGTACTCGGCGCGCTGCTGCTCGCCGTCTCCTCCTTCGTGCTCACCGGTTACCTGCTGCCGGTGATCGGGGCGGGCGGCCGGGCGCTGATCTTCCTGCTGCTCACCGTGGCGGCGCTGGCCGCGCCCCGGCAGATCGCCAAGCAGGGGCTGATCTCCACGGCCGAGACGGTGGCCACCGTCGGTCTGATCTTCGTGCTGGTGGACGGGTACAACGTCTGGTCGGCCGGCTGGCTGCGCGGCACCGGGCTGACCGCGGCCGCGTACGCCGGCCTGGTCTGCCTGGCCGCGGCCGGAATCGCCGCCGCGTACCGCACGATCATCCACCTGTTCGCCCCGAAGTTCGCGGCCGTGCTGCTGGTACAGCCGGTGATGCCGCTGCTCGGCTTCTCGATCATCCACGGCATCTCCGCCTGGGCCACCGTCTTCGCGGCCGTCGCCGCCGCCAACCTCGCCCTCGCCCTGGTCCTCAACGGCCTACGCGGCCACGGCCCCGGGCTGGTCGCCTGGGCGCTGGCCGGCCCCCGGCAGCCGGTGCTGACCCGGCAGACGCCCTACCTGGTGGATGCCGTGTGGGCACTGCACGGGCTCGGCGTGCTGGTCGGGGTGGCCTGCGCGGTGGTCGCGCTCGGTCGCGCGGACGACACCACCAGCGCGCTCGGTGGCGCCGCCGCGCTGCTGATCGCCGCGGTGGTCGGGATGGGCGGGGCGCTGCTGCTACGCCGGCCGCCACTGCCGGATGTCGGGGTGGCGCTGGCGACGCTCGCGGTGATCGGCGCGGTCGGCCGGGTGGCCGCCGTGGTCGCGCCCGGTCGGGGGCTGCTCACCGCGGCCCTCGCGGTGCTCGGCGCCGCGGTCGCGCTGCGGCTGCTCGGCATCACCGCGCCGGTACCCGGGGGGCCGGCCGGCGCCCTGACGCCGGGGGGCCCGGCCGGCGCCGCCGAGGCGGCCTACTCCGGCCGGGCCGGGGCCCGCTGGGCGTGCCTGGCCGGGTCGGTCGCGGTGGGTGTGCTGGTACTGCTGGCCGGCCTGAATTCGATCATCACGCCGGTACGGGCGTCGCTGCCCGCGTGGCACGGCGACCTCAGCCGGTACCCGGCCCGGGTGGCCGAGTCGGCGGGCAACCACGGCGCGTCGCTCTGTCTGGCGGCACTGGTGCTCGCCGCCGCCGCGGTGCTGTTCGCGCCGCGGGACCGGGGCGACGCCGTCACCGCGTGCCTGGGCCTGGCGGTCCTGCTCGCCCCGGCCGGCTTCGGCCTGCCGTGGGCGTTCGCGCCGCTGTTCGGCACGCTGGCGGCGCTGGTGGCCGGCGGGTACGCCCTCGCCGCCAAGCACCCCCGTTCGGCCGCGGTCCGGGCCGGCACGGCACTGGTCGTCGGCGGCTTCGCGGCCGCAACGGCGCTGGCCCATCCCGGCCCGGCCGCCTTGACCCTGCTGGTCATCGCGATCGGCGGCGCGGTCATCGGCAGCGCGCCCCGGCTCTCCCGGTTCACGGGTGACGATCGGGACACCATCGTCGACCCGCAGATCGACCGGGCCCGCGCACTGCGCCAGGTCGAGTTGATCCGGGCCAACGCGATCGCCGGGGACCTGGCGCTGGGCGGCGCCGCGTTCGCGCTGCCGGGCGCGGTCGCCTCGGCCATTGCCGCACTGGCCCCGCTGGTGGTCGGGGCCGGTCCCATCCTGGCCGCCACCTACCTGGCGGTCGCCGGCACGCTCTGCGCCACCGCGCTGGCCCAGGTGGCCGCCGAGCGGGAACGGGCCGCCGGCGGGCACCAGGTGGAGACCTCGACGGGGTGGCTGGTGCCGCTCGGCGCGACCCTCGGCGCGGCCGTCCTGGCCATCGTCACCCTGCGCACCCCGACCGGCACCCTGGACCGGGGGGTGGCGCTGCTGCTCCTGTTGGCCGGCTCGATCGTGCTGTTCTCCCGCTGGCTCTTCGGTGACCGGCTGGCCGCCGCCGCAGCGGCAGAGCCCCCGGCCGACGGCGACCCGGTGCCACCGCTGTCCCCCGGAGACCGGCAGCCGCGGTCGGGCGGGGTGCTCGGCGCGCTGAGCGCCTCCGACATCTCGGCGATCGTGGTCACCACCGCCGCCATCGCCGCCGTCACCCGGGTCGGTGCCCTGATCGTCCCCCGGTACGCGCTGGCCAGCGCAGCCGTCGTGGTGCTCGCCGTGGCCATCGGCATCCGCGGCATCCCGGCGAACTGGCGACGCGGTCCGGTGATCGGCGCGGCGGTGGTGGCCACCCTGGTCGGTCTGATCGCCGGAGTGACCGCTGTCCGCGCCGGCATCGAGGTCATCAAGGCCACCCGGCCGCTCTGGCACACCGACCTGACCAACTGGTACGCGCACATCTCGGACGGCTACGCCGGTCAGGTCCCGGCCACCCTGCTGCTGCTCGCGGCGGCAGCGGCGATCGGGCTGCCCCGACCGTGGTCACAGGAGGGCGTGGCGGCCGGCGTCGGCCTCGCCGTCCTGGCCGCACCGGCCTGTCTGGGGCTGGCCTGGTGGACCCCGATCGGCCTGAGTGGGCTGGCCGCCACCGTCTTCGGCATCGCGGCGGCGACCACCCGGGACGCGCGGGCGGCGTGGGTACGGTTCGGGGTTGCCGCAGTGCTGTTCGCCGACACGGTGGCGGCGAGCCTGGTGTCACCGTCCACCACCACCGCGACACTGTTCGGGGCGGCCGCAATCAACGCGGCGGTCGCCGGCACGGCCATGGTCACCCGGCGGCGGATCGCGGTGGTGAAGGTGCCGCCACAGCACCTGCTGCTGATCGGCGGCGGGGCGCTGGCCGCCGCGGTGCTCACCGTGCCGGCCGCGTTCGGCTGCCTGGCCGCCAGCCGGGGCGCCGGTACCGCGACGGTGCTCACGGCGGCCCTGGCCGGCCTGTGCATCGCCTTCGCGGCGGCGGCCACGGCCTGCTCCGACGACGCCGCGATGATGCTCTACACCACGATCGCGGTGGCCACCGGCGGCACCGTCATCGCGATCGGCACCCTGCGCGACGGGCACCTGCCGGTGGAGGTGTACGCCGCGGCGGCGACGCTGCTGGTGGTGCTCAGCGAACTGCTGCGCTCGGCGGTGCTGGCCAAACAGGAGTGGCGGGTGGCCACCCGGCCGCGGGCCGGCGACCGGGCGGCCACGGCTACCGGCCGGCGGCCACCCCGCCCCGGCTACACCGTGCTGGTGGCGGCCGGGCCGGCGACGGTGCTCGCGGTGGCCTGGCTCGCGCCACGGATCCTCGCCGCGCTGTTCGGCCCGTACCAGCAACTCAACGACGTCTGGCCGGACCAGCCCCCGGTCACCGCCGCGGACGGCCTGGGCGACCTGGCCGGCTGGGCCGGCGACGGCAACGCCGTGGTGGCCGCGCTGCTGCTGACCATCGCAGCGGCGCTCGGCACGGTCGGCTTTGGCGGCACCGACCGGCAGATCGTCGAGCGTGCGGTGGCCGTGGTCATCCCGTGCGCCGCGATCACCCTGCTGATCGCACCGGCCGCGCTCGGCCTGCCGTGGGCCGCGCAGCCGCTGGCCGCCCTGCTGGTCGCGGCGCTGTGCGGGCTGGGCGTGGCGCTCACCCGGGCACCGGCCCGACTCTCCTCGCCGCTGCGTGACCCGCGCCGGATCGTGGTGCTGACCTGTGTGCTGGCCGGCGCCGCCGGCCTCGCCGGGGCGCTGGGTACCCAGGGCATGACGATGGTCAGCCTGGCCGTCACCGCCGGTTGCGGACTGCTCGCCGGGCTGCGCGGGCGGGACGCCACGGCGCGGATCGTGGGCTGGCTGGTCACCGGGGCCGGGGGGCTGCTGCTGGCGCTGGTGATCGGCCGGGTCGCGCTGCTGCCGGTGTACCAGTCGGCATTCCTGGTCGGGGCGGTCGCGGCCGGGCTGCTGGTCCTCGCCGCGGTGGTGCCCCGGTTGCGCCGACGCAGCGCCTCAGCCGAGTCGATGACGGTGGAGGCCACCGCGTACGCGGGCGCGCTGTTCGCGCTGCTGCTGGCCAGCCGCTCGCAGCCGTACCTGGCGACGTTCTGCCTGTGCTGGGGCGTGGTGCTCGGGGTGGCGGCGCGGCGGCCGGGCCGGTCGGTGCTCTACCGGCGGGCGCTGATCTGGTTCGCGGTCGGGCACGAGGTGATCGCCTGGTGGCTGTTCGCGCACCTGGGCGGGGTACACGCGGTCGAGGGCTACAGCCTCGCGGTGGCGGCCGGCGCGCTGGTCATCGGCTGGCTGGAGACCCGCCGCCGGCCCGACCTGTCGAGCTGGTCGGCGTACGGCTTCGCGCTGGTGGCGGCCTTCCTGCCCAGCCTCGCCGTGCTGATCAGCGGCGACGCCGACCCGTGGCGGCGGGCGCTGCTGATCCTGGGCTCGGCGGCCACCGTGGCCCTCGGCGCCACCCGCCGTCAGCAGGCTCCACTGGTGATCGGTGGCGTCGCCCTGGTCATCGCGGCCCTGTACGAGCTGGCCGTATTCTCCACCGCCGCGCTGCTCGGCGCTGTCCTGGCGATCACCGCCGTGGTGCTGGTCGGCCTGGGCGCGAGCACCGAGCAACGCCGCCGCCGGGCCGAAGCCCTGCGCGGCGCCTGGGGCAAACTCCGCTGACCCGCGCGCCCCGGACCGACCCGCGCTGGACCCGAGAATCCCGGCTACAGCGAGGCGCGCAGGGTTTCTTCCTTCTCGGCCACCAGTTCCTTGAGCGAGTCCTGGTAGTCGGCCATCCTGTTGCGCAGCAACGGATCCGACGCACCGAGGATGCGCACGGCGAGCAGGCCGGCGTTGCGCGCGCCGGCCACCGAGACAGTCGCCACCGGGATGCCGGCCGGCATCTGCACGATGGAGAGCAGCGAGTCCAGCCCGTCGAGGTGCTTGAGTGGCACCGGGACCCCGATGACCGGCAGCGGGGTCACCGAGGCGACCATGCCGGGCAGGTGCGCCGCGCCACCGGCGCCGGCGATGATCACGCGCAGTCCCCGGTCGGCGGCGGTGCTGCCGTAGGCGATCATCTTCTGCGGGGTGCGGTGCGCGGAGACCACCCCGACCTCGTACGCGATGTCGAACTCGGCGAGCGCGTCGGCCGCGCCCTTCATCACCGACCAGTCCGAGTCGCTGCCCATGATCAGTCCGACGAGTGTCATCCCAAGTCCCTCAGTGGTGACGGCCCATCCCGTAGCCGCCGGGCCGCCGCGACGGCACGGGCCCGGGTGGATGGCAGATCGTCACCGAGCGCGGTGACGTGACCGATCTTGCGACCGGGGCGGACCTGCTTGCCGTAGAGGTGCACCCGGATCGCCGGGTCGGCGGCGAACAGGTGGTGCAGCCGTTCGTCCACGGAGCTCCCGCCCGGCTCGCCGCCGAGCACGTTGGCCATCACCACAACCGGCGCGACCAGGCTGGTGTCGCCCAGCGGGTAGTCCAGGACGGCGCGCAGGTGCTGCTCGAACTGGCTGGTCCTGGCCCCTTCGATGGTCCAGTGCCCGGAGTTGTGCGGGCGCATCGCCAGTTCGTTGACGAGGATCGCGCCGTCGGTGGTCTCGAACAGCTCGACGGCGAGCAGGCCGACCACGTCCAACTCGGTGGCGAGCCGGATGGCCAACTCCTGGGCCCGCGCGGCAACCTGCTCGGCCAGGCCGGGGGCGGGGGCGAGCACCTCGACGCAGATGCCGTCGGCCTGCACGGTCTGCACCACCGGGTACGCGGCGACCTGGCCGAACGGCGAGCGGGCCACCAGCGCCGCGAGTTCCCGGCGGAGGGTGACCTTCTCCTCGACGATCAGCTGAGCGGGCGGTGGCGTCGAGTCGGCGTCGAGCACGAAGACCCCGCGCCCGTCGTACCCCCCGGTGGTGGTCTTGGCGATCACCGGCCAGCCGACCTCGGCGCCGAAAGCGGCGATGTCCGCCGGGGAGGTCACGGCCCGCCAGCGGGGCATCGGCGCGCCCAGTTCGGTGAGGCGTTCCCGCATCGCCTGCTTGTCCTGGGCGAAGCGCAGCGCGTGCGCGGCCGGGAAGACCTTTACGCCTTCGTCGGCCAGCGTGCGCAGGTGCTCGCCGGGGACGTGCTCGTGGTCGAAGGTGATCACTTCGCAGCCCTTGGCGAAGGCCCGCAGCGCCGCCAGGTCGGTGTGTGCACCGATCTGGGTGTCGGCGGCGACCAGCGCGGCGCTGTCGTCGGGGGAGGCGGACAGCACGCGCAGTGACTGGCCGAGGGAAATCGCCGCCTGATGGGTCATCCGGGCCAGTTGGCCGCCGCCCACCATGCCGACCACGGGTAGTCCGGTTCGGGTGTCCATCGCGGCGATCAGCCTAGTCGCCGGCTGTCGGCCCGGCCGCGTCGGGGCGACGCCCGCTGCCGGCTCGCCGACAACGGCCGGCGAACCTTGGCGAGGTGCGTGCCTGCGGTCCCAGGTGACGGCCGGCCGTGCACCCGCGGCTCGGCGCGGGTGCACGGCTGGCGGAGATCAGGCTGCGGGGCCCTGGCGACGCAGCGTCTCGACCTCGCTGAGCGCCTCGCGGAGCTGGCTGAGCCAGTCGTCGGCGTGCTGCCCGACCAGGCGGACACACCAGGCCAGCGCCTCCGACCGGGAGCGCGCCACGCCCGCGTCGACGAGGGTGTCCAGCACCTGCCGTTCGGGCTGGCGCAGCCGGGTCATGGTGGGCGCGGCGAGCGAGGTGAAGATCTCCTCGCGGCCACCACAGGCGGCGCCCCAGGCGACCTTGCGGCGGTAGCGGTACTCGACCTGCTGTGCGATCTTGATGCGCCGGTCCCGGGTGGACTCCCGGAAGCTGGCGATCCGACCGGCCTCGGCGGCGGCCTGGTCGGCCTCGGTGGCGTCCGCGCCGAGCACGGCCACGAACAGCTGGCCGACGATGGTGATCTCGTCGCGGTCGATGACGACCTTCGGTGGTTCGATGAACCAGTCGTCCGGGACGGCCCCGGTGATCCAGGCCCGGGCGTCGTCGGCCGGCGGCGGCTCCTGCCGCTGCCCCCAGACCTGCTGCTCTCGTGACATGCCAGCCCCCTCGCGTAGCCGTCACCCCAACGGGTGACGATTACATGATTACAGCGCTAGGCATGTTACGGCGTCAACGGTTGGCGGCCCCGGTCAGTTGCGCCGCCAGCGAACGCCCGTCGGTCACCGGCTGCTGGCAGACGAACCCCCGACAGACATAGGCCGTGGGTACCCCCTCGCGCAGCGGCCGGTCCGCCAGCAGGGGTACGCCGTGCGCGTCCGGCGCCCCGGCCACCACCACCGCGCCGGGCGGGGCCAGCCGCCACGCGGTCGCCAGCAGTTCACTGCCGCCGGCCGGATCAGCCACTACGCCACCGACGCCGGCCGGGTCGGCCACCGCGATCTCCACCGGCCCGGAGAGATGGGCCTCCGCCACCACACACGCGTACCCCGCGTAGCGCGGGTACCGGGCGATCACGCCGGCCACCGTGGCCAGCGCCCGCTGCGCCACCGCGTGGTACGCCGGCTGCCCCGACAGTGCTGCGTAGCTGGTCAGCGCGGCGGCAAGCACGCTCACCCCGGCCGGGCTGGCGTTGTCGGTCGGGTCGGCGGGCCGGGCCACCAGCGCCTCGGCGAAGTCGGCGGTGTCGAAGAACCGCCCGACCCCGCGGACCGGGTCGCCGTCGCTCTCGGTGTCCGCGTCCGACTCGGTGAAGTGCACGAGCGCGGTGTCCAGCAGGTCACCGGCGAGCCGTAGCCACTGACCGTCTCCGGTGGACTGGTGCAGCGCGCAGAACGCCTCGGCCACCGAGCCGTAGTCGTCGAGTACCCCGTCGGGCACGCCGACCGCCCCGTCGCGGGACACCCGGCGCAGCCGGCCGTCGACTATGTGCTTGTCCCGCAACAGTTCCCCGCAGCTGCGGGCGAGTTCCCAGGCGGCTTGCGCGTCAACGTCCGGCTCCTTGCGCGCCCAGCCGGCGAGTTGGGCCTGCCGGCCGAACTCGACCAGCGCCGTGACCGCCAGCCCGTTCCAGGCGGCCACCACCTTGTCGTCGCGGGCCGGCTGCGGGCGCAGGTCACGTGCCGTGCGCAGGGCAGCCACCACCCGTTCGTACCGGCCCCGGACGGCCGGGTCCACGTCGTCGACGTCCCGGGTCAGCCGCAGTACCGAGGTGCCGTGTTCGAAGCTGCCGGCCTCGGTCACCCCGAACAGGTCCGCGGCGAACGCGCCGTCGTCGTCCCCGAGCACCGCCCGCAGTTGGGTCGGCGTCCAGGCGTAGGTGGCGCCCTCCACGCCGTCGGTGTCCGCGTCCAGCGAGGCGGCCAGACCACCCTGCGCGGTGCGCAGGTCGTGGTTGAGAAACCGGAAGGTGGACCGGGCCACCCGCTGCGCCAGCGGATCGCCGGTCAACCGCCAGAGCAGGGTGTACGCCCGCAGCAGCAGCGCGTTGTCGTAGAGCATCTTCTCGAAGTGCGGCACCAGCCAGCGCCCGTCAACCGAGTACCGGGCGAAGCCGCCGGCGAGCTGGTCGTACATGCCGCCGCGGGCCATCTGTTCGGCGGTGTGCCGGACCATCTCCAGCGCCTGCCGGTCGCCGGTGCGCTGGTGGTAGCGCAGCAGGAAGAGCAGCACCATCGACGGCGGGAACTTGGGCGCGCCACCGAAGCCGGCGTGTACCTCGTCGAACTCCTCGGCCAGCCGACCGACCGCGGCCTCCAGCAGGCCCGCGTCCACGGTGCCGGCCGGGGTGGCCGTGCCGAGCAGCCCGTTGACCGCCTCGGCCACCTGGGCGCCCTGGTCGAGCACTACTCCACGCTGCCCGCGCCAGGCTTCCCCGATCGCGCCGAGCAGCCGCAGGAAGTGCTCGCGCGGGTAGTAGGTGCCGCAGAAGAACGGTTCCCCGGCCGGGGTGGCGAAGGCGGTCATCGGCCAGCCGCCCTGGCCCGTCATCGCCTGGGTGGCGGCCATGTAGACGGCGTCAACGTCGGGCCGCTCCTCGCGGTCGACCTTGATCGCCACGAACCCGTCAGCCAGCGCCCGGGCCACCTCGTCGTCCTCGAACGACTCGTGCGCCATCACGTGACACCAGTGGCAGCTCGAATACCCCACTGAAATCAGCAGGGGAACGTCGCGTCTCCTGGCTTCCTGCATTGCCTCCTCGCCCCACGGCCACCAGTCCACTGGATTGGAGGCATGTTGAAGGAGATACGGCGACGTGGAGTCTGCCAGCCGATTCATGCGACCAATACTGCCACGGGAGGACCTGGATGATCGCGTAGGCGGCCGCCACGTTGGGGGTCTGCATTGTATCCACTGACTTGGATGCTGCTACCTGTGGTGCCCGATCTTTAATCAGACCTCGAATTTCGTTCGGGCCCTCCTGCGGTTACGGACCTCGATTCATTGTGTACGGACGGATCACGATGGTCCGTCCCTACCCGGGACGTTCAATGAACCGCATCGCACCTCGCCCGGCGAGTTCAAGGCCGATCTGGTGAAGACCGCCGGCGGCTGGGAGTTGACCGCACACGACAGCGGGCAGAAGACCTACTTCACCACCGATGGCCGGCCGGACAAGGTGGCCGACCGCAACGGCAACCTCACCGACTTCAGCTACGGCACCCCGGGCCAGTCGACCAAGGTGGTCGGCAGCCGGGGCGCGACCGGCGCCCGAACGGCCACGGTGAGCACCGACGCGCAGTGCCGCATCACCAGCTACGCGCAGACCGGCGACTTCACCCGTACCGTGAGCTACTCCTACGGGGGCAGCGCGGTCACCAAGATCACCTCCCCGTCCGGGCGGACCAGCACGTTCGGCTACGACGGCTCAGGCAACCTGACGAGCATCACCATGACGGACGCCGCCAACTCGGCCACCGAGAAGGCGGTCATCGGCTACGACACCAGCCACCGGGTCACCTCGGTCCGCCGGGCGATGCGGGTTTCCGCCATCGTCCAGTTGGCCTCCCAGGTCCTACCGTCGTCCGTGGAGAAACGCCTGCCGTCACGGCTGCTGACCCAGTAGCTGGACCACTGGCCGGACGCCTTCGAGAACAGCCGCAGCGACAGCCCCGAGGCGCCGGCCTGAAAGTGTTGTCGCCGGGCCGTTTGAACCACAGCCACAACAAGGCGTAGCGGTGTCCGTGACAGTGCTGTAAATGTCAATGTCCCTCGACGGTTTCATCGCGGGACCCAACGAAGTTCCTGCCAACGGTCTCGGTGACGGCGGAGCGCGGCTGCACGAGTGGATCTTCCAAGGCGCGGGGACCACCCGGCGGCAGCCGTTGGGGGGCCGGGAGGCGTCAACAGGCAAATCGTCGACGAATTCGTGGCCAGGGGTGCCGTGATCGCTGGACGCGGAACCTTCGAGCCCGGCGCGCCGGCCCGACGCCGTATAGACTGGGGGCCACATGGCTACCTATCGAAGTCCCGCAGTGCTGCTGTCCGCAGACGGCACGAGAACGTCCGGCACCGCCGCCCTGTTCACCGAACCTCGGCGTAATGGCGGCATTCTGCCTTGGGCGGGTGATTTCCGGCCCGCGGCCGGTTCCCCCCACATCAAAGATCCGGTCGGCAAGACTCTGACGCTGGAAATGCCGGACGGCCGGTCCGGCAAGGTAGTCGTGCAGAGCCTCAAAGGCGGATCGAAGAACACCGTCCTGGCCCTGATGGGCGAGGATCAGGCCCCGTTCTGACCGCTCCGGCCAGTGGAGCTGTGACCGGGCATCCCGCAGCTCACCTTGCCTTGGTTCTACATATCGGGCATTAGCCGCCGATCAGGGGCGCCTGGTGAGACAGCCGTGGCGGCTCCCCCACCGACCTGTCAGGGCGCGTCCCGGCGGGTCCGTTCGTGCGGCTGGTGACCGGGGTGAGCCCGATCCGGGTCCCGCAGGCCGCGAGGTCGTACCGCCCAGACCGGGTGGCCGCGTGCCGAACGCGGCCGTACGCCTGAGCCGGGCTTGCCCCGGGACCGGTCGATACGTTCCCGCAGCGCCGTTCGCGCCGGCCACGACCCCCAGCGCGAGCAGCACGACCAGGGCCAGCAGGCTGATCCTGCCGCCGAGGTTGCCGGTGGGCGGGGTGTAGCGCAGCTCGACCCGGTGCGGTCCGGCGGAGACGGCGACCGCGGACACGGCATGATCGGCTGCCACGATCCTGGCGGCCCGCCCGTCGACGGTGGCCGACCAGCCGACCAGCAACGAGTCCGCGACCACCAGGTAGCCGGCGCCCTCCGCCCGCACGTCCACCCCGATCGCATCCGGATCATCGGCGACCACCTGGATGGTCGCCGGCTGCCCGTCGGCGGGCCCGGCGGCCCGATCGACAACCACGGTGTCCCGCTGTACCTGGCCGGCGGCCAGGGCACTGACCTGCTGGGTGGGGTCGGAGAGCACCAACTGCTGGGAGGCCCACCGGATCCGGGGCAGTGCCCCGAGACGCTGGTAGACCACGGCCGATCCGGCGAAGACCAGGCGCAGATTGTCGGCCGCCGGGCGGAACACCGCCATCACCGGCGAGCCCGCGGTCGCCCGTAGCGTCACCGGCCCGGTCCCGGTCACCGTGAACTCCACGGTGACCGGAGCCGAGGCGGGAATGTCCTCGCCCGCGACGGCGATGACGACCGGCTGATCCAACGGACCATCGACGAAGCCGGGCGGTGCCCGCCACACTCCCTGGCCCAGGACACCGCCGTACGGGTCGAGCAGCACAAGGTTGACCACGGCGTCGGCCGGCACCCTCCCGTGCACGGTGAACGCGACGCCCCGCAGCGGTCCGGGACTGGCCAGCGGGGCCCGTACCTGTTGTCCCGGCGCCAGCGTGACGTCCCCGTCCGGCGGTACCGCACGCTCCACCCGGCCGAACGGGTTGGCGCGGGCCGGAGCGACGAAGTAACGCGCCGCCAGCCGGTCCAGGATCGGCGAGGTGGCCTGCGTCTCGTCGGGATTCAGGAAGAGCAGCGTGTGATAGCGCATCTCCCAGTTGGGTACGCCGGCCATCAGCGCGGTCAGTCCGTCGATCCACGTAGGCGTGCCCGTCCACCGAGCGCAGTCCGTATTCGGAGCTGGTCCCGGGGAAGAGTCCGTTGCCCGCGATGCGGTCGGAGCCCACCGTGCTCGCCAGGTAGTCGACCACGTCGGTGCGCGGGTAGTACGTGCTGCGGTCCGACCGGGGCAGGTACGGCACAGCTACCGAGAGGGCCTGCGCCACGATGAGTGCCGGCAACAGCAGGGCCGCGGCGACCCGCAGGCGCGGCGCCGCGCTACGGGCGAGTGAGCACCAGTCCGATGGCGAGGGCGACCAGCACGGCGGCGATCAGCGCCTGCCGGTCGAGGTTGGCCAGCCGCCCGGCAATGGTGTCCGGTGGGTGGACCGTGGGCTCGACGGAACTGCTTGCGCCGTACCCCGTCGTCAGCTGGAGCATTCCTGGCCAGTTGACGGCTGCCGAACCAGGCCGCCAGCAGGCCGGCAGCGGCCACGGCCCAGGGCAGCGGGGCGACAGCCTGTCGCCACCGGGGTGCGCGGCGCTGGGCCCGCGACCAGCTCACCAGCAGCTCGTACCCGATCGCGGCGAGCATGGCGAGCAGGAAGGCGGGCATACACCTGGCTCTGCTGACGAAGTTGAAGTTGAAGACCGGCAGGTGCTGCAGCAGGGCCAGCGGCGCACCACCGAGATAGATCAGCGCCAGCCAGCCGACGGCCGCGAGCAGCAGGAAGGCGAAGGCGCCGGTCGCAACGGTGCTCCGCGCCGCGCGTTGCCGCATCACCGCATACAGCACCAGGACCAGCACGCCCACGCCCAGATAGGACAGCGACTCCATCAGGTTATCGCGCGCGAAGTACGCCGGCGCCCGGTCGGGGTTAGTGGTCCCGAGTGCCCAGGGCGCCACCGCGGTGAGCAGCACTGCCGGTTGCAGGTGTGAGGACGGCTGCTGGGAGCGGTCGGCGATGTAGGCGTGCCCCATGAAGGCGGCGAACGGGACCAGTTGGACGGCTGCGAGGCCGAGGCCGAGGCCGACGGCGGCTGCCCCGGCGGCGAGGACGGCGAGTAGTCGCCGTAGCTGGCGGCGGTACTCGGCCACCGCGCGGATCACCAGGTAGCCCACGGCGGTGTAGAGGGCGTAGCCGGTGACGGCCGGAAAGCCGCCGAAGAGCATCGCGGTCACCACGACCGCGACGAGTGCCACGTCGATCGTCCTACGCCGTTGGACGAGTCGTTCGACGGCCCAGAACAGTGCGGGAATGAAGGCGGCAACCCTGGTCTGCGGCCAGTTCGTCCAAATGATCATGTATCCGCTGGTCACGAACGCCAGCCCGCCCACCAACGCGGCGGCCTGGCCGAGCCGGATGCGCCGCAGGTAGAGGTAGCAGCCGGCACCCGCGCAGATGATCTCCAGCAGCTTCACGAACGCGGGCGCCAGCCAACCGGGCAGTGCCAGATACGGCAGCATCAGCGGCGAAAGCAGTCCGGCGTTGGGCGAGGCCGCCAGCGGGACGCCGCTGGCTACGAACGGGTTCCAGGCGAGCCACGAGCCGTGCCGCAGCGCCTGGAAGAACAGGTCGTTCTGCGGGAGTGCGGAGTCGACTGTGTTGTCGAGCAGCGCGGTGCGGGGCGGCCCGGTCAGCATGTCGGTACCGGCGAGCACTCCTCGGCCCAGCGAGCGGTCCGCCGATGGCGAGCAGCGCGAACGCCAGGCCCAATCCCAGGATCACCAGCGGCTGAAGGTCGTGACGGCGTGCCGCTCTCGTGACTCGTTCCCACACGATGCCATATATAGTGCAAATAACAGTCTGAAATTGTCTTTACCTCTTAAAAGTACAAAACTTCCAGCTAGGGACAGGGTGACCCGGGTGTACTGGCTCGCATTCGGCACGTACGACGCCACCGCCCACCCCCGGGTCGCCGCGATGATCGCCGGCGTACGCGACCACGGCCACACCCTTCGTGAGCTGAACGAACCCCTCGGCCTCTCGACCGCCGGCCGGGTACGCATCCTGCGCCAACCGTGGCGGCTACCGAGCCTGGCCTACCTGCTGTCGCGCCGCTGGATCCGGCTTGCCTGCCGGGCACGCGCGGTCCGGGCACGGCAGCCGGAGGTCGTGCTTGTCGGCTACCTCGGTCACTTCGACGTGTTGCTGGCGCGCCGACTCTTTCCGCGCAGCCTCGTCGTGCTTGACCACCTGGTCTCCGCGGCCGGAACCGCGGCCGACCGTGGGCGTCGGCGGCGGCGGGCTGCGTCCACGGCTGCTGCGGGCGTTGGACTCGGCGGCGCTGAGCCGGGCCGACGTGGTGGTCCTCGACACCGACGCGCATCTCGCCGAGCTCCCACCAGCGCCCGCAGGGCGGCCACGCATCCCGGTGGTCACGCCTGTCGGCGCCACGGCGGAATGGTCCGCTGCCCGTCGGAGCGGGACGGACGTCAGCCCGCGCGGACGGTTACGGGTGATCTTCTTCGGCCTGTTCACACCATTGCAGGGGACCCGGGTGATCGCCGCTGCCGCAGCCCGCCTCGGCAGCCGGGGCGACATCGAGTTCACCCTGGTCGGTCAGGGCCAGGACTACCCGGCGGCCCGCGCACTGGCCGGCGACGCGGCGATCCGGTGGCTCGACTGGGTGCCCGGCGCACAGTTGCCCGAGTTGGTCGCGGCGCACGACGTGTGCCTGGGCATCTTCGGAGACACCGCCAAGGCGTACAACGTCGTGCCGACCAAGGTTTTCCAGGGCGCCGCAGCCGGCTGCGCGATCGTCACGTCGGACACCCCGCCGCAGCGCGCCGCCTTCGGTCCCGCCGCTCGCTACGTGCGGCCCGCCGACCCGGCGGCGCTCGCAGACGTGCTGCGGGAGCTGGCCGACGACAGCGACACGCTGATCTCACTGCGCCGCGCCGCAACCGAGCGCGCCGCCCGGTTGTTCACTCCGGCCGCCGTCACTGCCGACCTGTGCCGGGTCGTCGAGCGCCTCGCCGGCCGGCTGCCCGTGCCGGGCAACAACATGACGGGCAGCGACGTGGCGGGCAGCGACGTGGCGGGCGAGCTCAACCGCTGACGCCCCGCCCGAGGCCGTCGACCAACCCGGGTCGTGTCCGATAGTTCCTATTTGGGACCCCGTGACCACGTGCCCCGAGGGTCGTTGCGTGGGTATGGAGTCGATCATCCTGGACGAGGCCGGCGAGCGCTGGAAGCCGAGTCACCGTGCTTCGACCCTGGACCCGAGTACCCGGGTCCGGCTGCCCGATCCGCCGGCCGGTCGACCGGTTCCGGCAGGTCCGTGAACTCTGTGCAGGCAAGCGGGTACTCGACCTCGGCGCGTACGACGAGACCGAAGTCGAGAAGCCGCAGTCAGCCTCCTGGCGCTGGCTGCACGCCGAGATCGCACAGGTGTCCGCCGAGGTCCTCGGCGTCGACGCGGCAGAGAGTGTGCGGCGGGCGGGCGCCGTCACCACCCGGGTGGGTACCCGCATCGTCGCGGGATCGGTCGAGGACCTCGAGCCGGTCGCGGCTGATTTCCGTCCCGACGTCGTGGTCGCCGGTGAACTGATCGAGCACACCCAGGACACCCTCGGCTGGCTGTCGCGACTGGCCGTCCAGCTGCCGGGCGTCCGGCTGGTGGCCACCACCCCCAACACCACCTGGTTCCTCAACGTGCTGCTGGCACTCGCGAACCGGGAGAGCGCCCACCAGGACCACCTCCACGTGTACTCGTACCGGACGCTGTTCACGCTCGCCCAACGGGTGCCGCTGCGGGATATCGAGATCATTCCGTACTACTTCAACCGATCCGTGGCCCAGCACCGCGCCCGCCGGATCGGGTCGGCCGTGGCACTGCTCGACCTGCTGCTGCTGCGACCCGGTCCAGTACCTCTTCCCGCTGTTGAGCCGGGGGCTCATCGTCACGGGCGTGTTCGCCCCGGCCGACGGCCAGACCACCGCACCCGCCCAGGTCGCCCCCGGTCCTGCCAGCTGATTGCCCGATCCACTTCGCCATCCCGTCAGCCAACCGCGAGCATCAGGAGATCCATCGTGGGCACGATCCGTCCGCCGCTGACTCCCCGTGCCGCCCTGCGCTGGGCCGCCGTCGCCCCGCTGCTCGGCCCACTGCGCCCGAACAGCATCCTGGAGATCGGCTGCGGTCAGGGCGCGATGGGTGCGCTCCTCGCCACCCACGGCAACTACCTGGGCATCGAGCCGAATCCGCAGTCCTACCTTCGTGCGGCGCGCCGGATGGCGACCGCTGGTAGCCGGGTACTGAACTGCACCGAGGAGAGCCTGCCGGTCGACACCCGGGCCGATCTCGTCTGCGCTTTCGAGGTGCTCGAACACATCGAGGACGACGTGGACGCGGCACGACGCTGGCTGAGGCGGGTCAACCCCGGCGGGCACCTGCTGATCTCGGTGCCCGCCAACCCGGCCGCGTTCGGAGCTTCGGACGTTCTGGTCGGCCACTACCGCCGGTACACCGCCGCCAGCCTGGCGCGGGTACTCACCTCGGCGGGCGTTTCCGCACCGCTGATCTGGCACTACGGCTGGCCGCTCGCCGACCTTCTGGATGTCGGCCGACACCGGGTGGCCCGACGTCGGCTGGCCCGCAACGCCGACCGTGCCCAGCCACCGATCGCTGTGCCGAGCCAGTCGACCACCGAGGTGGACGAGCAGGCCGCCCGGACCCACCTGTCGGGTGGGCTGCTGCAACCCGGTCCACTGGTCGCGCCACTCATCCGGGCGGCCGTGGCGCCGTTCACGCTCGTACAACGGCGCTTCCCGGATCGGGGTACCGGTCTGCTGGCGCTGTGCGGCGTCACCACCGTCCCCGTCCAACGCCCGATCGCGGACGAGACCGCCCGCCCCACTTCGGCGTAGCTGTTGACCCTCGGAGACGGTTCTAGGTGCAGGAGCACCTGCCGTCGCACGGGGAAACCGCACCAGCGGGTCAGGCGGCCCGGCGCGGCGTGGCCGTGACACCGGACGCCCGGACCGCCGGATCCGCGGGCGGCCCGGCCGGCTCAATCTCCGCGCCGGATCCCGCCGGGTCGGCCGGCGTCACCCGGTGGGCGGCCCGGCGACGTCGGCGCAGCGGCCGACGCCAGCACAGCGCGACGGCGGCCAGCAACAGGTCCGCGCAGACCAGCAGGACCCGCGAGGAGAGCGTGACCGCCACCGCCCGGCCGGCGCCCAGGCTCGGCGTCAACGCCAGCACCAGCACCCCCTCGCGTACCCCGAGGCCGGCGGGGAGAACGACGGCCAGCATCCCGGCGCAGTAGGCGAGCACCGCGGCACCGGCCCCGAGTAGAGCCACCCGCGCCGGCGCGGCCCCGCTGTCCCAGATCAGCAGGGCCGTTTGCGCGCCGACGACCAACCACAGCACGCCCTGGCTGAGCCCGGCGTAGGCCACCGACCGGGCCGGTACCCGCACCGCGACAGGCGGCCGTCGGACCACCCGCAACGCCCCGTCCACCACCCGGCCGAACACCGCCGGGTGCAGCAGCGCCAGCAGCGGCAGTACCGGCAGCGCCAACCAGGCCAGCCGACCCGCCTGGCCGGGGGCACCGGCAAGCACCAGCAGCAGACCCAGCGGAACGCCGACCACCGGCGCGAGCGCAGCGCACAGCACGCCCGCTCCGGCCGTGGCCCGGACCGGCTGCTGTGCGCTGCTGCCCAGCCCGCCCTGCAGCACCATCGGCCAGCCGGGGCCGGGCAGGTACTTGCCGAGCTGGCCGACGAAGAAGACCCGGGCGAGCAGCCACCGGCCGCCATCGGCCCCCAGACCCCGGGCCAGTATCTGCCACGTCACGTCGGCGAGCAGCGCCGAGACGACCGCGAGCAACCCGGCCGCGACCAGGGTGGGTACCGACAGCCGGGTCAGCGCCGCGCGGGTCTCCGGCCAGTGTCGGGCCAGCGCCCAGCCGGCCAGCCCGACCGCGACCACCACCGGCGCCGCCCACAGCACCATCAGCCGCCGCCTACGCCCGCCCGGCCGGGCGGCCGCCGACAGACCGGCGGCCGGCCGGTCAGTCGGCACGGGACCGGACCACCAGGTCGGCGAGCAGGGCCAGCGATCCGATCAGCAGCCCGGTGAGGACCAACAGGGCCGCGTTGGTGGTGACCCGGAAGTGGTAGTGGATCACGTCGACCACGGTCTTCAGGCCGCCGATCGCCAGCAGCGTCAAAGCGACCGGCATCAACACCTTGATCGGGTCGAAGTACATCACCATCCGCAGCACCTGGAGCAGGTACTTGTAGGCGTCCCGGAACACCCGGAACTTGGAGTGCCCGGCCCGCTTGGCGTAGCTGATCGGCAGGTACTCGACGTGGTGGTTGTTGGCCAGGAAGGCGAGCGTGATGGTGGTGACGCAGGAGAAGCCGGTCGGCAGCAGCCGCAGGTAGGGCAGGGCCACGTCCTTGCGGAACGCGCGCAGGCCGCTGTTCAGGTCGGGGATGCGGGTACCCGCGAGGATCTCGGCGAGCCGGCGGATCAACCACTTCGCCGGTACCCGCAGCATCCGGTGGGTACCCCGCTCGGCGTCCCGGGCGCCCACCACCTGGTCGATGTCCTGCCGCTCCAGCAGCATCATCGCGAACTCTGGGATGCGCTCGTTCGGGTAGGTCAGATCGGCGTCGGTCCACACCACCACCTCGCCGCGCGCGGACTGGGTGCCCACCCGGCGGGCGGTGCCCGAGCCGCTGTTGCGGGGCAACGCCAGCACCCGTAGCCGGGGATGGTCGGCGGCCACCGCGGTCAGCACGGCGAGCGTGCCGTCCGTGGACTTGTCGTCGATGACCAGCAGCTCGTAGCTCAGCTGGCTCTCGTCAAGCGCCCGGGTGATCCGCTCGATCTCGGTCAGGATGTGCCCCTCCTCGTTGAAGCACGGCATCACTACGGTGACGTCGAGCTGCTCGGTTGACTCGGGCGGTGGCGACAGTTCGGTGAACGCTCTGACCGGCAGCATCGAGGTCGACATGGTGTGTTCCCTTCCGCGGTGGGACGACGAGTTGGCGCTGCAGGTACCCCATGACCGGTACCGCGCCGATGAACAGGACAGACAGCAGCGCGGCGAGGCTGATCCAGCCGCCGGCGTTGTGCAGTGGCGCGGCATAGTGCAGCCGCACCTGGTGGTTGCCGGCCGGCACGGCGACCGCCGCCACCGCGTACTCGGCCGGGACGATCTCGGCGGGTTTGCCGTCCACGGTGGCGGACCAGCCGTGCTGCAGCGTGTCGGCGACGACGAGATAGCCCGCCGCCTCGGCCCGGACGTCGACCGAGACCGCGTCAGGTTCGTCGCCGACCACGGTGACCGCAGCCGGCTGCCCACCGGCCGGCTGCCCGCCGACCTGTTGCCCGCCGACCTGTTGCCCGCCGACCTGTTGCCCGCCGGCAGGCTGTCCGCCGGTCGAGTGCCCGGTGGTCGGGCGCGGGGTGCGGGCGAGCACCACGGTGTCGGCCGGCAACTGGCCGGCGGCGACGGCCGCGATCTGGTCGGCCTTGTCCGGCAGCACCACGCTGGAACCGGCCCACCGGATCCTGGGCAGGGCGTGCAGCCGCTGGTAGACCACGGCGGAGCCGGCAAAGGCCAGCCGCAGCCCGTCGTCGTAGGCGTGCACGAGCAGCGCGACCGGGGTACCCCCGGCGGTCGCCATGGCCAGCGGGCCACCGCTGAGGGTGACGTCGACGGTGACCGGCGTGTTCGCCGGGATGGCCTCGCCGGCCAGCGGCGCGTTGAGGACCCAGCCGGTGTAGAGGCTGGCCTGCGGTACCCCGGGCGGTGTGCCGGTGTCGTCGAGGTTGATCTGGTGCACGCTGCGGGCCAGCACCTTTCCGGCCGGGTCGCGGGCGATGGCGCTGACCTGGGTACCCCGCACGGGCCTGCCGAGCACGGTGATCCCGATTCCGCGCAGCGGACCGGTGCCGGCGGGTACCTGTACCGTCTCGCCGGCGGCCACCAGGCGCTGGCCGTCCGCGGCGGGCGCCGGCTGGTACCGCCCGAACGGCAGCGCATCCGGTGCGGTGGCGAAGTACTTCACCCCGAGCCGGTCCAGCACCGGCGAGGTGACCTGGTAGTAGTCGCCGCTGAAGGCGACGACGGTGTTGTAGAACATCGACCAGTCGGGGAGTGCGCCGAGCAGGTCGGCGAGGTGGCGGTCCACGTAGGCGTGGGCGTCCAGGCTGCGCAGCCGGTACGCCGTCTCGACGCCGGTGGGCAGGCCGCCGCCGCTGGCCATCCGGTCGGAGCCGAGGTGCTCGCCGAGGAAGTTCACCGCGTCGGTACGCGGGTAGTAGGTGCTGCGCTCGGCTCGCGGCAGGTACGGCGTGCTGACCAGCAGCGCCTCGATCACCACGAGCACCGGCAGCCCGAGCAGCGCCGCGGCGCGTACCCGTGGCCCACGCCGTACCAGCCACACCAGGGTCCCGGCGGTGGCCAGCAGCGCCAGCGCCAGCGCCGCCTGCCGGTCCAGGTTTGCCAGGCGCTGGCTGACGTCACCGACGACCGGACTGGTGCGGGCGGCACGCCGGGCGAACAGGTAACCGATCAGCACGGCGACCACCACAACGGCGCCGGGCAGCGCCCGCACGCCGGGGCGTGGCAGCCGGCGCAGCCCCGTGCGGAGCTGGCCGGGCACTGCCGCCAGCCGTGGTGGCCGGATCGGCCACCACGGCTGGCGGTTGGCGACCGGGCCGGGGGCCGGCTCGGTGCTGGCATGGCGGGCCGGGGCTGCGCTGACCGCGGTCTGTTCGATGAGCAGGTGCACGCCGATGGCGGCGAGCACTGCCAGCAGGAAGCCGAAGACGCTGCGGGCCCGGCCGACGAAGTTGGTGTCGAAGACCGGCAGCCGGACGATCTGGCCGAGTGGCCAGCCGCCGATGTAGATCAGTTCCAGCCAGCACAGCGCCGAGACGACCAGGGTGGGCAGCACGCCGGGGGGAAGCACCGCGCGGGCGTGGCGATAGCGGCCGAGTGCGACGAGCACCAGTACCACGGCTGTGGCGCCGAGGTAGGACATCGCCTCGACCAGGTTGTTGTTCGAGCTGGCCGGGCCGAAGGCGAAGAAGGCCGGCGGCCGGTCCGGGTTGGTGGTGCCCAGCGACCACGGCGCGAGCGTGGTCAGCAGGGCGAGCGGGGAGAGCCGGGACTGGTCGGTCTGCTGCCGGTCGGCGACGTAGGCGTGGCTCATGTAGACGGCGAACGGCACGAGTTGCACGGCGGCCAGCGCCGCCCCGCCGACCAGCCCGGCGAGTGCGGTGACCAGCACCCGGACGAGTTGGCGCAGTTGGCGCCGGTAGCTCGCGACGACCCGGACGAGCAGGTACCCGGCCAGGGTGTAGAGGACGTATCCGGCGACCGCGGGGAAGCCGCCGAGCAGCATGGCCGCGAACACCACGGCGAGCAGCGCGCCGTCGCGGGCGGTGCGTCGCTGGATCACCCGCTCGGCGGCCCAGAACAGCGCGGGGATCAGCGCGGCCACCCGGCTCTGCGGCCAGTTCGTCCAGACCACCAGGAAGCCGCTGCCGGCGAAGACCAGCCCGCCGAGCAGCGCGGCGGAGGCGTTCAGCTTGATCCGGCGCAGGTAGAGGTAGCTGCCGCCGACCGCGATCGCGATCTCCAGCAGCTTCACGTAGGCGGGCGCGAGCCATGCCGGCAGCAGCAGGTAGGGCAGCAGCGCCTCGGGGGCGGCCAGCCCGGTGTTGGGCAGCGCGCCCAGTGGCACCCCGCCGGCGATGTACGGGTTCCAGCTGATCCACTGACCGGCGTGCAGGCCGGTCCCGAACAGGTCGGCCTGGGGCAGCGCGGAGTCGACCGTGTCGTTGAGGTAGTTGGTGTGCGCCTGGCCGGTGAGCATGTCGGTGCCGGCGAAGACGCCGTGGCCCCACAGCGGGGGGCCGATCACCGCCACCGCGAACCCGACGATGAGGAGCAGGAACCACAGCGGCCGAGCCGCGTGGTGACTGGTCAGCCGGTGTACGAAGCTCCTCACGACACGAACAACTATAGAAAAATAGCCGCGATACGCCTCATAACTTAGAAAAGTTGCATGTCACTTTATACGGACAATAGTCCTTAAATAGCTGATGGGCGTCCGCAGGTGCGCGGACGCCCATCAGCGGGCGAACAGGCAGCTCAGGAACAGCTGATGTTCGTCGGCACGGTACTGCTCCCGGTGGCCTGGAAGCCGTAGCTGAAGGTGGCCCCCGGCGCCAGCGTGGTCGCCCAGCTCGGCGGGGTCATCGTCCAACTCGTGCCGCTCACCGCGAAGGTGGCGCTCCAGCCGCTGGCCAGCGCCACCCCGGACGGCGCCGTCCAGCGCACCGTCCAACCGTTGAGCGTGCTGGTCCCGGTGTTCTTCACCGTCACGTTCGCGGTGAACCCCTGCGCCCAGGAGCTCTGCACGGCGTACGTCACCGAGCAGGCGCTGGTGCCACCGGTCACCGAGGGCGAAGTCGACGGCGAGGTCGACGAACGGGACGCCGACGGCGAGGCCGACGAACGGGACGCCGACGGCGACACCGAAGCCGAGGAGCGCGTCGCGGTCGGCGAGGCCGTCGCCGTCTGGCTCTGCCCACCGCCCACCGGCGCGATCAGGTACGGCCCGATGATGTTCTGCTTCTGGGTGTTCACGGTGACCCAGTCGTCCGAGACGATGCCGCCGGTGTCCCCCGAATCCGGGTTCCACGACCAGTAGGTGAACGACATTCCGTTCACCCCGCTGCCCATGTACGCCATCAGCGCAGTCATCCACTGCACGTCCAGCGGATTGGCCAGCGTGCTGCCGAACTCACCGACCAGTACCGGGGCGATGTTCTGCTTGTAGATATAGCCCCAGAAGTGGTCCCAGACGGCCGGCAGGTTGGCCGGGAAGTTCGATTCCTTGAACCACGGCTGCCGGTCGTAGACCGAGATCCCGTAGTCGTGGGCCGAGTAGACCAGCTGGTTGGCGACGCTGAGCCGCACCGGGTTCTGGGCCACGCCGGCCAGGTTGCCACCCCACCAGTCGCAGGCCATCGGGTCGTCCGGGATGCTGTCCCAGACATTGGGGCTACCGCTGGTCAGACAGCTGACACCCTCGACGATGACCAGCCAGTGCGGGTTGGCGGCGAGCACCGCGTTGCCGAGCCGCTCGGCGGCCAGCCGCCAGTCGTGGGCGGTGTCGCCACAGCCCCAGCAGGAACCGGTGCCGGTGGGCTCGGTGCCCTCGGCGTGCGGCTCGTTCCACAGGTCCGCGCCGATCACGGTCGGGTTGTTCGCGTACCGGCTGGCCAACAGCTGCCAGTCGGCGATCTCGCTGGCCTCGGAGACGGTCGAGGTGTACCAGAGCGCGGTCTGCGCGGCGCTGTTCGGCCGGTGCCGGTCGAGGATGATCCGCATCCCCTTGCTCCCGGCGTAGTTGACCACCTTGTCCAGGATCTGCAGCGGGGACAGCCCGATCAGATCCGGATTGCTGGCGGTGTTCACGCTGGTGGCTTGGGCGCCCGACTTGAGCGCGTCGCCGGAGAACGGCACCCGGATGGTGTTGTACCCCAGCGAGGCCATGTGATCGATCATCGAGGTCCAGGTGACCGCGGCCCACAGACCGTGGAAGGTCTTGTTGTCGGTCTCCATGCCGAACCAGTTGATCCCGGTCAGCCGGACGGTGGCCCCGGTCGAGTCGACGATCTTGTTGCCGTTGGTGTGCAGGTAGCCGGTGCCGGTACCGCCGGTGGCGGCCTGAGCCGGCGGCGTGGCCAGCGTGACGGCGAGAACCGCCGTCGCGGCCGCGGTGACGACGGCGCAGAAGCCGGCGACCAGGGCCGTGCGCGAACGTCTGCGAAGACGCAATGCCATGTGTTGGGCCTTTCCAGGGGGCGGCACGGCCGGACGGGGGTGCCAGGCGGATGACGACGGATCACACCCGGTCGCGGTGCTCCCAGCCGCGCGGGACGGGGCTGCCGCAATCGAGGAGGCGACGCGGCGGTCATCACATCCGATTGCCCGCGGATGCGACGTGGTGTCCGGCTGGCGCCAGTCTCAGCGCGTCCATCGGCGGTCGTCAACCGCTGCCCGTGGGTACCCGAGAAAGCCGTGAAAATTACCGAACCCCCCGGTCCGGCCCGGTCCCGTGGACAGGCCGGTCCCAAGCTACTTGTGCCGGAAGTGGACGAACAGCCGGCCCCAGTTCTGCGAGTCCTTCTCCACCCGGTGGTAGAGCGCCTTGATCTCCTTCTGATCAAGGAACCGCAGAACCCGCTTCTTCAGTTGACCGGAGCCTTTGCCCGGGATGATCTCCACGAGGCTGGCCTTCTTCGCCACCGCCTCGTCGATCACCTGCCGCAACGCCCGTTCGATGTCCTGCCCGCGGTTGAAGATGTCGTGCAGGTCGAGCTTGAGTTTCACCCGGTCAACCCTAGCGGCCTTGCGCGCCGGCAGCGCTGGGCGTCCTATAGACGCATGGTGGCCATCGCCGTCAATGGACTCACGAAGGTCTTCGGAGAGCGGACCTCCGGCAATCGCGGCATTGCGGGCAACCGGGTGACCGCGGTCGCCGACCTGGACGCGACCGTCGATGACGGCGAGTTCGTGGCGCTGCTCGGCCCCACCGGCTGCGGCAAAACCACCACGCTGCGGCTGATCGCCGGCCTGGAGACGGCCACCGCCGGCCGGGTGCTGCTGGACGGTCGGGACGTGACGGGGGTACCGACACCGGCCCGCCGGGTCGCCATGGTGTTCCAGGACGGCGTCCTCTACCCGCACCTCAACGTGCGCGACAACATCGGGTTCCCGCTGCGGATGGAGCCGGGCAACACGGTGGCCGGCGCCACCCGGATCCAGCAGGCGGCCGAGCTGACCGGCGTGGTCGCGCTGCTCGGGCAGCGCCCGGGGCAACTGTCCGGCGGCGAGCGGCAGCGGGTGGCACTGGCTCGGGCGCTGGTCCGCGAGCCGGTCGCGCTGCTGCTGGACGAGCCGATTTCCCAGGTGGACGCGCCGGCCCGGGCCCAGTTGCGGGTGGCGATCGTGGAGCTCACCAAGCGGCTCGGCCTGGGTACCCTCTGCGTCACCCACGACCAGACGGCCGCGATGGGCCTGGCGGACCGGATCCTGGTGATGCGCCGGGGCCGGGTGGAGCAGTCCGGCCCGCCCGGCCAGGTCTACGACGACCCGTCGACGCTGTTCGTCGCCGCCTTCCTGGGTATCCCGCAGACCTCCCTGCTGGCCGGCGTGGTCTACGCCGAGCCGGAGGTGGCGACCGTGATCGACCTGGGCGACCAGGTGCTCCGGCTGCCGTGGAGCGATCCGCTCGGCCGGGGCCTGGGTCGCCACCACGGCGCCCGGGTGGTGGTGGCGATCCGGGCCGATGCCGCCACCGTGGCCGCCGGCACCGCCCCGGGCGGGGTGACCGGGCGGGTCACCGTCGTGCAGCGGGCCGGTGCGCACACCCATGTCTGGCTGGACATCGGCGGGATCCCGCCGGCCCTGGCCCCGTCCGAGCTGGAGCTGGTCGAGGCGCCGGAGAGCGGGTACCGCCATGCCGCCGGGGAACCCGGCCGGACCTCCCGGGACCGGGTGGAGCAGTGGTCCGACGCCGATCAGCAGACCAGCACCGGACCCCGGGTCGGCGCTCCGGCCCGCGCCGGACAGCGCACCGGCGACTCGCTCCGGCACGCGCTCGGCCGGCTGGTTTCGCACCCGCCACCGGCCCGGCTGCCGACCGCCCGTACCTCCTACGGCTTCTATCCGGTGTACGACGGCGGTCCCGCCCGCCCGGAAGTGAACCTGACCGGCACCGTGGTGGTACGGATGCCGCCCGGCGCCGCCGTCCCGGCTGTCGGTGACGCGTTGACCTGCCTGGTCGACCCGCACCGGGTGTTCCTCTTCGACCAGCACGGGCTACGCGTCCGCCCCTGAGCCAAGGGAAGCCTGCCGGCAGGCGGGCAGGCACCTGAATGGGCGGGCGACTAGATGGGCGGCGACAAAATGGGCGGGCGACCAGGTTGGCGGGCGGGTCCAGGTGCGCGGACCCGCCCGCCGTCCCCCAGGTGCCCCCCGGGTCTTCAGGATCTGCCGTGTTCGCGCGCCCGCAGCAGCGCCCGGCAGATCTGGCGGTAACGCTCGGCGTCGGCCTCACGCAGCAGCCGCTCGTGGGCGATCGTCGGGGTGCCGGCCGCGGTGGCGGTGGCCACGTCGGCCCAGAGCTCGTAGGCCCGGGGCTGCGACGCGCCGGCGATCGCGACCACGATCGGCACGGCCAGTACGACCAGGCCGCCGAGCCAGGCCGCGGTGTCCAGCATCCCGGCGGAGACCACCAGCACGAAGGCGATCACAGCGGCGGCGAGGGCGGCGTTGAGGGTGCTCGGTGGCAGGCCGGAGCGCAGGGTGTGGACGTTGGTCAGCCGGGCCAGCGCCACGGTGCGGCCGGGGCAGACCAGCGCCCGCTCGGTGATGTAGATGCCGGAACGCTCGTAGTAGACGGTGCCGATCGACTCACGCATGGGTTGCCCCTCATGCCGCGCCACGCTCCAGGCTGCTGCCGAAGCTCAGCTTCATGATGGGGTAGCGATGCGGTCGACGGAAGTGTCGCAACCAGCCATGTGGCAGATAGGCATCCGTCATCCGATAGGTTGTCCGGTTTGGCCGGAACGCTCAGATGACGTGAGGCAGCGGCAAACCGTATGAAAAAGGACCCGCGTTCCCGCCAACGGCGAGGACCCGGGTCCTTTATCCGATTGAGATTGGGTTATGCGGCCTGCAGGCCTTCCGCACGGGCCAGCTCACGCAGCCGGCCCAGCGCCTGGATTTCCAACTGCCGGATCCGCTCGCGGGATAGCGAGAACCGGGAAGCCACCTCGGTCAACGAGTGCTCCCGGCCGTCCTCCAGCCCGTACCGGGCCCGCATGATGCCCGCCGAACGGTCGTCCAGGTGCCCCAGCAGACCCTCGATGCGCTGGCGCTCCAGTGCGCCCAGCACGATCTCCTCCGGCGACGGCGCGTCCGAGTCGGCCACCAGGTCGCCGAGGCTGGTGTCGCCGTCGTCGCCGACCGGGGTGTCCAGCGACACCGTGTCCTGTGACCAGCGGCGCAGCTCGTGCACCCGCTCCACCGGTACCCCGAGGGCGGCCGCCACCTGCTCCGGCTCCGGGTCGCTGCCGAGTTCCCGGGTGAGTTGGCGGTAGACGTTGCGCATCCGGTTCACGTCCTCCACCAGGTGCACCGGCAGTCGCACGGTGCGCTCCTGCTGGGCGATGGCGCGGCTGATCGCCTGCCGGATCCACCAGGTCGCGTAGGTGGAGAACTTGTAGCCACGCACGTAGTCGAACTTCTCCACGGCGCGTACCAGGCCGGTGTTGCCCTCCTGGATCAGGTCCAGCATCGGCATCCCGGAGCGCACGTAGCGCCGGGCGATCGACACCACCAGGCGCAGGTTGGCCCGGATGAACAGATCCTTGGCGGTGACGCCGGCCGTGACCAGCTTGCGCAACTCCGCCTCGGAGGTGTGCTCTGCGATGGTGCCCTCGTCGAGCAGGTGCTCGGCGTACAGTCCGGCCTCGATCGCCTTGGACAGGTCCACCTCACGCGCGGCATCGAGCAGTGGTGTCCGGGAGATCTCGTGCAGGTACACACCAACGAGGTCGCGCTCCTCGGCGACCTGGTCGGTACGCATCACCTGCACGTTGCCCTCACTCACGTTCGGCTCCTCAACGGTCTCTCGCATTGCTGCCCCCCGCTCTTGCGCCAGTCATAACCCGCTCGGTCGGCGGAATGTTCCGCCGAAGGTGGGGTACCGGTCACATTCCGGTGACGACTGCTCCATCCCGCGCTACTTACTAAGACGCTTGTCGACCACCTCAGGTTCGCATGTCAGCCTGGGGATTTGCTGTGAGCAGCCGGTCAGCCCGCTGACACCGCACCGGCTTGCGCGAGCAGCGCGGCCTCCACGTCCGGGGCCAGCCCGCAGCGCAGTGGCGGCGATCCGGACGCCCGGTACCACGCCAGGGTGTCCCGGGCGGTGTCGGCCACCGGACGGGTGGTCAGTCCGGCCTCATAAGCCGACCGCACGTCCAACTCCATGAACCCGTCGTACTCCGGCAACGGCAGCCACAGCGGCAGCGAGTTCTCCCCGGCCCACGGCGCCACCTCGGCCGCCAGCAGCGCCTCCTGCCCCACCCAGACCAGCTCCGGCGGGCCGTCCGGAGCGTCCGGGGCGTCGCCGGCCACCCCGGACGCGACGGCGGACAGGAAATCGGCGCGGGGCATGGGGGTACCCACGCCGTTGAAGACGCCGGTGACGCCGCGCCGCGCCGCCGACAGCAGCCAGGCCGCCAGGTCGCGCACGTCCACGAACTGCACCGGATCGGCCGGCGCGCCCGGCGCGAGCACCGCCCCGCCCCGCGCCAGCCGCACCGGCCACCAGGTGAACCTGTCGCTCGGGTCCTCGGGGCCGACGATCAGCCCGGCCCGGCAGACCAGCGCCGGCACCGGGTGCTGTGCCACCGCCTGCTCGCAGACCACCTTGAGCGGGCCGTAGTACTCCATTCCGTCGGCCACCGGGTCGTCGATGCCCTCCGGCGGCGGATCGAGCACCTCGGCGCTCTGGGCGGGCGCTGCGCCCCGGCTGCCGATCGGGTAAACCGAGGCGCTGGAGACGAATGTCCAGTGTCCGGCGCGGTGGCCCAGCGCGGCCAGCGCGGAGCGCACCTGGCTCGGGCGGCGGGCCACATCCAGCACCGCGTCGAACTCCCGGCCGGCGAGCGCCGCCAGGCCGTCGGGGGCGGCCCGGTCCACCCGGACAAGCTCCGCCCCCTCGGGTACCGCGCCGGAAGTGCCCCGGGCCGCGCAGGTCACCTCGTCGCCCGCCGCCACCGCCTGGGTGGCCAGCGCCCGCCCGAGGAAGACCGTCCCGCCGAGCACGAGTATCCGCATCCCCCCAGCATGACCGCCGGACGGCGGCGACGCGGCGGACTTCGCGCTGAGCGCAACAGTTTCCGAGCCGGCCGGTCGCCAAGGGGTGGCGCATCGTAAGCCAATAGAAACGTGGGTTTGACACACTCCCCGCATGTACGACTACGACCTGCTGATCCTGGGCTCCGGTCCGGGTGGTCAGAAGGCCGCCATCGCGGCCGCCAAGCTCGGCCGCCGGGTGGCCATTGTGGAGCGCCGCGACATGATCGGCGGGGTCTGCATCAACACCGGCACCATCCCGTCCAAGACGCTGCGCGAGGCCGTGCTCTACCTGACCGGACTCAGCCAACGGGAGATGTACGGGCAGAGCTACCGGCTCAAGGACGACATCACGGTGGCCGACCTGTCCGCGCGTACCCAGCACGTGATCGGCCGGGAAGTCGACGTCATCCGCAACCAGCTCTCCCGCAACCGGGTCACCGTGCTCACCGGCACCGGCACGTTCCTCGACCCGCACACCATCAACATCACCGATTCCGGTGGCCGGGAGAGCAAGCACAGCGCCGAGAAGATCGTGATCGCCGCGGGTACCCGGCCGGCGCGTCCGTCCACTGTGGAGTTCGACGAGCGCACGGTGATCGACTCCGACGGCATCATGCACATCGACCAGGTACCCCGGTCGATGGTGGTGGTCGGGGCCGGCGTCATCGGCATCGAGTACGCCTCGATGTTCGCCGCGCTGGGCACCAAGGTGACCGTGGTCGAGCGGCGCGACCGGATGCTGGAGTTCTGCGATCTGGAGATCATCGAGGCGCTCAAGTACCACCTGCGCGACCAGGCGGTGACCTTCCGGTTCAGCGAGACCGTGGCGGCGGTGGAGCGGCACGAGGGCGGGGCCATCACGGTGCTGGAGAGCGGCAAGCGGATCGCCGCCGACACCGTCATGTACTCCGCCGGCCGGCAGGGCATGGCCGACCGCCTCGACCTGCACAACGCCGGGCTGGCCGCCGACGACCGGGGCCGGATCAAGGTGGACGAGTACTTCCGCACCGACGTGCCGCACATCTACGCGGTCGGCGACGTGATCGGCTTTCCGGCGCTGGCCGCCACCTCGATGGAGCAGGGCCGGCTGGCCGCGCACCACGCCTGTGACGAGCCGACCCGGGCGATGCACGCGCTGCAGCCGATCGGCATCTACACCATCCCGGAGATCAGCTACGTGGGACGCACCGAGGACCAGCTGACCACCGAGCGGGTGCCGTTCGAGGTGGGCATCTCCCGCTACCGGGAACTGGCCCGGGGCCAGATCATCGGGGACTCGTACGGGATGTTGAAGCTGCTGGTGTCGCCGGACGACCGCAAGCTGCTCGGGGTGCACGTGTTCGGCACCGGGGCCACCGAGATCGTGCATATCGGGCAGGCCGTGATGGGCTGCGACGGCACCATCGACTACCTGGTGGACGCGGTCTTCAACTACCCGACGCTGGCCGAGTCGTACAAAGTCGCGGCGCTGGACGCGATGAACAAGATGCGCCACATCCAGCGCCTCGGCGACCGCGACTGACTCCGTTTGCGCTGTTCGCAGGGCCTGATCGGGGGCCGACAGGGCGGTAGTTCGGTGACCTGGGTCACGGGAACATTCGGACACCAGCCGACCGCCTGTCCGTGTGCAACTACACAACGTAAGCGCGAATCCGACACCCGGGGCAGCAAAACCCAGACGCGACAAGGGAAGCCGCGTTCGCGAAGATTCACAGCCTGCTCACAGTCGGTTCCTGTCAGCTAGAAATGGTCGTCGGCTCGTACCCCTGAGCCGGTGGCCGTGGGGCAACCGCCGAATCCTGCCCAGTCCCGCGACCTCTCCCCTCGAAACACAGGGCACCAGGGCAGGAGCGGGGGAACCAGACGTTCTCCGGCGACCGGGACGCGCAGCCGCGCAGCACCGGCCGCCTCGGGGTGAAGCCGCCTCCCAGCGGCCGGGCAAGCCTTCGCGCCCGAACCCGACAGCTCACCTCGCAGGCGTGCCGAAGGGACCGATCCCCCGTGCACTCCGTACGTTCACACCGTGCGGCGCCCCGGGTGACGAAGCGCTGGCTGGCCAAGGTGGGCCTGACCGCATTCGTCGCACTGGGAGCCACCGCCGCCACTGCCGCCGTCGCCTCCCCGGCACAGGCCGCCGTCGCCGCCGAACGCCCCGTCGCGCTGCTGTGGGGGCACACCCACACCGTGACGCCGGGCGGCTCCGTCCAGTTGTGGGCCAAGATGGTCCACCCGGGCACCGAGAGCCGGCTCAACACGCTCACCACCCAGTTGCAGATGTGGACCGGGGGGCAGTGGAAGACGATCGTCACCCAGCGGCTCGGCCCGACCGGGTACAACGGCTTCACCCTCAAGCCGGAGATGTCCCGCAAGTACCGGCTGTACTTCCCCGGCTGGTCCAGTAACGGCCGGCAGGTCTACAGCGGCGCGGTCTCCGCGTCCTGGGGCTTCACCATGGTCACCCCGCCCGCGTCATCCAAGGTCAACACGGTGCTGGCCACCGCCCGCGCCCAGCTCGGCAAGTGGTACCAGTACGGCGCCGCCGGCCCGAACCACTTCGACTGCTCCGGCCTGACCCAGTACGCGTACAGCAAGGTCGGGGTCAAGCTGCCGCACTCGGCCTCGGCTCAGCGCAACGTCGGCCGGGCAGTCTCGGCCAGCCAGGCCCGCGCCGGTGACCTGGTGGTCTTCCGCGAGGGTGGCAGCTGGGGCCACGTCGGCCTCTACCTGGGCAACGGGTACATGCTGGACGCCCCGCACAGCGGCGCCCAGGTGCGCATCGAGAAGGTCTGGAAAGACACCGTGGTCTACCGCCGGGTGCTCGGCTGACCAGGAAACACGCGATGGTACGGGGCGGGTCCGACAGGGCCCGCCCCGTCCGCGTCCACCCGCCGCACCGGGCCCGAACGGTCCGTCCGGGCTGTCGTGCGGGTACCGGACAAGCGGGTATCCTTCTCTGCGAGCCGGTGCCCGGCACGGGTGAGCTCATCTCCCACGGCTACCGGACCGGCCGGGCGCTCCCGCAGGACGCCCCGGCGCCGCCCCTCCGTCCACCACCCGCACGCCCTGGCGTGTGCCACCGCCGACATCGGGAGAGACCAGCGGCCATGCCCCCCGTACCCCCTGGTGAACGCCCGTGAGCGCGACCGAACTCGTGCCCGGCGCCCAGTCCCGCCCGACGCCCGGCTCGCAGCCGATCGGCGGCGAGCGGCTGCGGGTACTGCTCATCGAGGATGACGACGGGGACGCCTTCCTGGTCGGCGAGTTGCTGGAGGAGGCCGACGCGCCGATCGCGCTCGCCGTCGCGCCCACCATGCGCGCGGCGCTGAGCAAGCTCGACGAGGTCGACTGCGTGCTGCTGGACCTCAACCTGCCGGACACCAGCGGCCTGGAGGGGCTGCGCCAGGTGTTGCAGCACGGTGGGCCACGGCTGGCCGTCTGCGTGCTCACCGGCCTGTCCGACGAGCACCTGGGCATCGAAGCGGTCGCCGTGGGCGCGCAGGACTATCTGGTCAAGGGCTTCGTCGACGGCAAGCTGCTGACCCGTTCGATCCGCTTCGCGGTTGAGCGCCGCCGGGCCGAGGAGGCCGGCGTCCGGCTCCTGGAGGCGGAGCTGCTGCAGCGCGAGTCCGCCCGGCTGGAGCGGGGGCTGCTGCCGCAGCCGCTGATCTCGACGGGCGAGGTGGCGCTGCACAAGTTCTACCGGCCGGGCCGGCAGCGGGCGCTGCTCGGCGGCGACTTCTACGACGCCGTCCAGACCGGGCCACACCGGCTGGCGCTGCTGGTCGGGGACGTCTGCGGGCACGGCGCGGAGGAAGCGGCGCTCGGCGTCACGCTCCGGGTGGCCTGGCGGGCGCTGACCCTGGCCGGTGTCCCGGACTCGGACCTGCTGCGCGCGGTGGAGCGGGTGCTGGTCAGCGAGCGCCGGGCCGATGAGGTCTTCGCCACCCTGGCGATGGCCACCGTCGACCTGGCTGCCGGGACCGCGCAGGTGCACAAGTGCGGGCATCCGCCGCCACTGCTGATCGTGGGCGACCGGGTCACCCCGGTGGACGGGAAGCAGGCGATCGCACTCGGTATGGTGCCGATCGAGCGGTGGACCCCCCAGGTGGTCACCTTGCCGGCCGGCGACTGGGCGCTGCTGATCTACACCGACGGTCTGATCGAGGGCCGGGTGGCCGGTGGCCGGCTCGGCGTGGACGGGCTGTGCGAGCTGGTCAGCCGGTACCGCCGCGGTGGCGGCGGGCTGGCCGCGATGCCGGACTGGCTGGTCGGCCAGGCGGAGCAGCGCAACGACGGTCCACTCGCCGATGATGTGGCGATGCTCTTGTTGACGAAGGAAAGCGAGCGATGAGCCCAGGCCGTTCCCGGTGGTCCCTGACCGCGCGGATCACCGCGCTCTGTTTCGGCGCCGCCGTCCTGCTCGGCGTGATCGCGGCCAGCGCCGCGGTCATCGCGGTGGACAACCGGCGGCAGACCACCGAACTGGTGGACGTGCTCAGCCCGGCCCGGGTGAACATCGACAACCTGCTGATCGCGCTGATCAACCAGGAGACCGCGGTACGCGGGTACGCGGTGAACGGCGAGCCCGAGGACCTGGGCCCGTACACCGACGGGCTGGCAGACGAGCAGGCCGCCGTGGCCCAGCTGGATCAGCTCCTGAAGGACCGGCCGGCCCTGACCACCGAGGTGCACTCGATCGTGGCGGCGGCCACGAAGTGGCGCACCGACGTGGCCGAACAGATCATCGCGGACGTCCGGGCGGGAAACCTGCCGGGCGCCCGGGCGGAGATCGACAATGCTGCCCGGCAGCAGTTCGACGCGCTGCGCGACCGGCTCGCCGGGCTGCAGAACGCCGTGTCGGTCGAGCGCGCCGCCGTCGCCACCGACGTCAAGGCCGGCGTCAGCCACCTGGTCGAGTTGCTGATCAGCGCCGCCATCGTGATCCTGCTGGCCGGCCTGCTGCTGTTCGTCGCGCTCCGGGCGCTGGTGACCAATCCGGTGGACCGGCTGGCCCGGCAGGTGCGCACGGTCGCCGACGGTGACTACACCCACGCCATCGTGGCCGAGGGGCCACCGGAGCTGGTCGCGCTGGGCGGCGGGGTGGACACCATGCGCGAACGCATCCTGCGCGACCTGGACGAGGTACGCCGGGCACGGCTGGTGGTCGAGGAGGCCAACGCCGCGCTGGAACGGCAGACCGAGGAGCTCACCCGCTCCAACCGTGACCTGGAGCAGTTCGCCTACGTGGCCTCGCACGACCTGCAGGAGCCGCTGCGCAAGGTGGCCAGCTTCTGCCAGTTGCTGCAGCGCCGCTACGCCGGCCAGTTGGACGAGCGGGCCGACCAGTACATCGCGTTCGCGGTGGACGGGGCGCAGCGGATGCAGCGGCTCATCAACGACCTGCTGTCGTTCTCCCGGATCGGCCGGGTGACCAGCAACTTCACCGACCTCGATCTGAACCAGGTGGTGGCCGGCGCGGCCAACCACCACCTGCAGCAGGTCACCGCCGCCGGTGGCGAGATCACCTGGGCCGACCTGCCGGTGATCCGGGGCGAGGAGGCGCTGCTCTCGGCGCTGGTGGAGAACCTGATCAGCAACTCGGTCAAGTTCCAACGGCCGGACACCCCGCCGGAGATCAGGTTCTCGGCCCGGCGGGACGGCGAGCAGTGGGAGATCAGCTGCGCCGACAACGGCATCGGGATCGAGCCGGAGTACGCCGACAAGGTCTTCGTGATCTTCCAGCGGCTGCACGGCAAGGAGGCCTACCCGGGTACCGGTATCGGGCTCGCGGTGGCCAAAAAGATCATCGAGTACCACGGTGGCCGTATCTGGGTAGACTCCGCCGCCGAGTCCGGCACCACCATCCGCTTCACCCTGCCCGTCAACGCCGCACCCGCGCCGGTGTCCCCCGCCGTCGTGCGCACCACCGAGGAGAAAGTCCCGTGACGCTGCTTGAGCCAGAGGTCGTCTTCCCCATCGAAGTCCTGCTCGTCGAGGACGACCCGGGCGATGTGCTGATGACCCGCGAGGCATTCGCCGAGCACAAGCTGCGCAACCGGCTCAATGTCGTCTCCGACGGCGACGAGGCGCTGTCCTACCTGCGCCAGGAGGGTCTGCACCGCGACGCCCCGCGCCCGGACCTGATCCTGCTCGACCTCAACCTCCCCCGCCGCGACGGCCGCGAGGTGCTCGAGGAGATCAAGTCGGACCCGGAGCTACGCCGCATCCCGGTCGTGGTGCTCACCACCTCGCAGGCCGACGAGGACATTCTGCGCAGCTACCAACTGCACGCCAACGCCTACGTCACCAAGCCTGTCGACTTCGAACGCTTCGTCGGCGTCGTCAAGCAGATCGACGACTTCTTCGTCAGCGTCGTCAAACTCCCCCCACGCTGACAAGCCGACGCTCAAGCACCCTGCCACCCGCTACCACAGATCTTCGGGAGTCATAGTGCCCCGAAGGAAGTGATGATCCCCGCGCCGAACGACGACGCGGTCACCGCGCGCGGAGGAGAGGGTCCCCAAGATCGCCTGACCGCCGGAGTGGGCACTCCCGCCCCGCGGAGCGAAAGCGCAACCAAAGTCAGCCCAGAACGACGGTCGAGTTGGTCGACCAGCCAGTGGACTTCTTCCTCGGTGATGACCAGGGGCGGGGCAAGGCGGATGGTCGAGCCGTGGGTGTCCTTGGCGAGCACGCCGAGGGCCAGTAGCCGTTCGCAGGCCTGCCGTCCGGTCATCAGCGCGGGGTCGATGTCGATGCCGGCCCACAGTCCCCGACCGCGGACAGCGGTGACGCCGTGGCCGATCAGCCCGTTCAGCCGCTCGTGCAGTACCGCACCGAGGGTGGCCGCGCGGGCCTGGTACTCGCCGGTGTCCAGGAGCGCGATGACGGCCCGGCCGACGGCGCAGGCCAGCGGGTTGCCGCCGAAAGTGGAGCCGTGCTCGCCGGGGCGCAGCACACCGAGCACCTCGGCCCGCCCGACCACCGCGGAGACCGGGACCACGCCGCCGCCCAGCGCCTTGCCGAGCACGTACAGGTCGGGGACCACCTCGTCGTGGTCGCAGGCGAAGGTACGGCCGGTGCGGCCCAGCCCGGACTGCACCTCGTCGGCGACGAACAACACGTTCCGTTCGGTGCACAGCGCCCGGACGCCGGCCAGGTAGCCGGGCGGCGGCACGAGCACCCCCGCCTCGCCCTGGATCGGCTCGATCAGCACCGCCACCGTGTCGTCGTCCACGGCGGCCCGCAGCGCGGCCAGGTCGCCGTAGGGCACGATCTGGAATCCGGGCGTGTACGGGCCGAAGTCGGCGCGCGCGTCCGGGTCGGTGGAGAACGAGATGATCGTGGTGGTACGCCCGTGGAAGTTCTCGGCCGCCACGATGATCTTCGCGCGCCCGTCGGGTACCCCCTTGACCCGGTACCCCCATGCCCGGGCGACCTTGATCGCGGTCTCCACCGCCTCGGCGCCGGTGTTCATCGGCAGCACCAGATCGGTGCCACAGAGCTTCGCGAGCTCCGCGCAGAACGGCCCGAACTGGTCGTGCACGAAGGCCCGGCTGGTCAGCGTGACCCGGTCGAGCTGGGCCTTGGCGGCGGCGATCAGCTCGGGGTGACGGTGGCCGAAGTTGAGCGACGAGTACCCGGCCAGGCAGTCCAGGTAGCGCCTGCCGTCGATGTCGGTGACCCAGGCGCCCTCGCCGTCGGCGATCACCACGGGCAGCGGGTGGTAGTTGTGCGCGGTGTGCTCGGCGGCCTGTGCCAGCGCGTCGGCGGTCCGCTCGTCGGTCCGCTCGTCGGTGGAGATCACTTGGTTGCCTCCAGCGCTTCGCCGATCTCCACCGCTTCGCGGATCTCCAGCGTGCAGCACTTCGGGCCGCCACCGGCCCGGCGCAGCTCGGAGAGGTCCACCCCGACGGTGCGGTAGCCGCGCTCGATCAACCGGGCGGCCAGGTACTCCGCCTGCGACGGGCAGCACCACCCGGCGGCCGTCGGAGACGGCGTTCAGGCCGAGTACGGCGGCGTCGGCCGGGCTGGCGAGCACCGCGTCCGGGAACAGCCGGCGCAGCACCGCCCGGCTACCCGGGGAGAAGGCTTCCGGCAGGTAGGCGATGCCGGCCGGGCCACCGAGCACACAGAGTGCGGTGTCCAGGTGGTAGAAGCGCGGGTCCACCAGCTGCAGGGTGATGGTGGGCCGGCCGAACAGCTCCTGCGCCTGGGCGTGCGCGGCCAACTCGGTGCGGAAGCCGGTACCGGCCAGCAGGTAGTCGCCGGCCAGCAGCAGGTCGCCCTCGCCCTCGTTGGTGCTCTTCGCCTCGTGCGTGGCGAATCCCCTGGCGGCGAACCAGTCCAGGTAGGCGGGGGCCTCGTCGGCCCGCTCCGGGTGGCGGAACTGCACGCCCAGTACGGTGCCGTCGACCACGGTCGCGCCGTTGGCGGCGAACACCATGTCCGGCAGGCCGGGCAGCGGCTCGATGAACTCGACCTGGTGCCCCAGTTCGCGGTAGGTGGCCGCGAGGGCCTCCCACTGGGCGATGGCCAGGTCGACGTCGACCGGCGCGGTGGGGTCCATCCAGGGGTTGATCGCATAGTCGACCGCGAAGTACGTCGGTCGGCACATCAGGTATCGCCGCATACCCCGAACCTAGAGGCCCCGCCACGCAACAACTATCGCTGGACCTTGCTTGTACGCGGCGATCCGTTGCGCAATCAGCCGGGGCCGCGGCGATCTGTTAAGCGGGATCTCCTCATCCGTCACCGCGCTGAGGCCGCCTCAGCCGATGGGGATCTCGGTCCAGCCGTCGGTGCCGACCATCAGGTCGCGGACCAGGTCGAGCGCGGCGTCCTCGCAGGCGCACTCGACCCAGCGCACCCGGCCCTCGACTCCGCCGACCCGGACCTCCACCCACCACTGCCCGCCGTCCACGTGCACCAGCAGGTCGCGGCGGGCCAGCCGGCCCCACCGCCCGTTCCACCAGAACTTCCGACGCTCCATGGCACATCAGTCGAACACATGTACGAGCATCTCCGCACGGTACCCCCACACCCCGCTCGCCCGCATCCACCTGGGCAGATACCGGTGGCGGCCGGGCCATCGACCGGTCGCGTCGGCGGGAGGTCGACCCATGCACATCCGTGCCCGGCAGACAACTCCTTGTTTCGATGCCTATCGACTGCTATATATCGTCCATCAACAATAAAGTTTCTTTACTTAAAACTGGAGGAGGATGTGCGTAACTCCAAAGTGGTCGGTATCGCCGCAGTGGCTGCCGCAACGGTGGCTGCCGCGACGATCGCGGTCCTGGCGTCACCCGACGCCCAGGCGGCGACGCTGACAAACAACTGGTACGGCGCTGCGGCGTATGTCATGCCGCTCGAGAACAACCCGCCCAACCTCGCCACCGTGATGGCGGCGACCGGCCAGAAGTCATTCGAACTCGCCTTCATCCTGGCCGGTGGGGGCTGCACACCGGCCTGGGACGGGACCGCGCCGGTGTCCTCGGACACCGCCGTTGGCGCGGTCATCAACACCGTCCGCAACGCCGGGGGCGACGTCTCCATCTCCATCGGCGGGTACGGCGGCACGAAGCTCGGCGAGGTGTGCGGCACCCCGGCCGCGACCGCCGCCGCGTACCAGCAGGTGATCAGCAAGTACTCGCTCAAGGCGGTCGACTTCGACCTGGAGGAGCCCGAGTACGAGAACCTCACGGCGATCAACAACGAGGTCGGCGCCGCGAAGATCCTGCAGGCCAACAACCCCGGCCTGTACGTCTCCATCACCACGGCGGCCACCGGCACCGGTACCGGCTACTTCGGCCAGAACGTGCTGAACACCGCCAAGGGCCTGGGTTTCACGCCCAACAACTACGCGATCATGCCGTTCGACGGCGGCTTCAACGGCTCGGCCGCGCAGATCAGTGCGCTGGAAGGCTTCCACTCGCAGTTGATGACGACGTTCGGCTGGGACAGCGCCACCGCGTACGCACACGAGGGCGTCTCCCTGATGAACGGCCGCTCGGACACCGGCGAGTACTTCTACCAGGCCGACTTCGCCGCCGTGCTGAACTACGCCACCAGCCACAAGCTGAGCCGGTACACCTTCTGGTCGGTCAACCGTGACCGCGCCTGCAACCCGCCGATCAGCACCACCTCGGGCGTGTGCAGCAGCGTGAGCCAGAGCGACTGGGAGTTCACGAAGTACACCGCCAAGTTCGCCGGGGCAACTCCTCCGACAACCAATCCCACCACCACCAACCCGACCACCTCCGGCCCCACGCCGACCACCAACCCGACCGGCGGCAGCTGCTCGGCCGCGGCCTGGAACTCCGGCACCGCCTACACCGGCGGCGCGGTCGTCTCCTACAACGGCCACAAGTGGACCGCCAAGTGGTGGACCCAGGGCGACATCCCCGGCAACAACAGCCAGAACGTCTGGACCGACAGCGGTGCGTGCACCGGCGGTACCACCACCCCGACCGGTGGTACCGGAGGCTGCGCGGGCCTGTCCGCGTGGAGCGCCAGTTCGGTCTACGTCAACGGCAACTCGGTGTCCTACGGCGGCCACAAGTGGACCGCCAAGTGGTGGACCCAGGGCGACACCCCGGGCGGCCAGGCCAACGTCTGGGCCGACAACGGCACCTGCTGACCGACGCCACTGCTGACCGACCTCCCAGCTCGAAAGGCTTGAGATGAAACCGATCCGACGCATCGCAGTGGCCGCGATGGCGGCGCTGCTGACCGCCGGCGGCGCGGTGGGCATCACGCTCGCCAGTACCGGCAACGCCCAGGCTGCCACCTCCGGTGGGGTGAAGTTCGCCTACTTCACCCAGTGGGGCATCTACGGCAACACCTTCTACCCCAAGAACGTCGACACGTCCGGGATGGCCGGCAAGATCGACTTCATGCAGTACGCGTTCGCCAACATCGACCCGGTGAACAAGACCTGCTTCGAGGCCAACTCGGCCGCCTCGCAGGACGAGAGCAACCCCAACGCCGGGGACGGCGCGGGCGACGTGTTCGCCGACTACCAGAAGTCCTACGACGCCTCCACCAGCGTCGACGGCGTGGCCGACGTGTGGAACCAGCCGATCGCCGGCAACTTCAACCAGCTCAAGAAGTTGAAGGCCAAGCACCCCAACCTGAAGATCCTCATCTCGATCGGCGGCTGGACCTACTCCAAGTACTTCTCCGACGTGGCCGCCTCCGACGCGGCGCGCAAGAAGTTCGTCACCTCCTGCGTGGACATGTTCATCAAGGGCAACCTGCCGGCCCTGGGCGGGTACGGCGGCGCGGGTACCGGCGCCGGGATCTTCGACGGCATCGACATCGACTGGGAGTACCCGGGTTCGCCCGGTGGACACGCCGGCAACCACTACACCGCGGCCGACAAGCAGAACTTCACCCTGCTGCTGGCCGAGCTGCGCAGCCAACTGGACGCCTACGGGTCCAGCGCCGGCAAGAAGATGTACCTGACCGCCGCGGTACCGGCGGGCCAGGACAAGATCAAGTACATCGAGACCAACAAGGTCGGCCAGTACCTCGACTACGCCAACGCGATGACCTACGACATGCACGGCGCGTTCGAGAACACCACCAACCTGCAGGACCCGCTGTACTCCTCGCCCAGTGACCCGACCAGCGTGGCGGGCGGCACCGGCAAGTACTCGGTCGACGCGGCGATCACCGCGTGGACCACCGGCGACGCCCAGTACGGCATTCCCGGTGGCTTCCCGGCGAGCAAGCTGACGCTGGGCTACCCGCTCTACTACCGCGGTTGGACGGGAGTGGCCGCCGGCAGCAGACACGGCCTCTACCAACCATCCTCGGGCGGCGCCCCCGGGCATGCGTTGTCCGGCAACGTCGCTGGCGTCTCCTTCTACAAGGAGCTCACCGGCTTCGTGGACAACCCGGCCTACACCTACTACGACACCCAGGCGCAGGCCGCGTACTTCTACGACGGCACCACCCTGTGGACCGGTGACAACGCGCAGTCCATCAAGGCCAAGGCCGACTACCAGCACTGCAAGGGGCTGGCCGGGGCGATGGTGTACTCGCTGGAGGCACTGGACGCCGCCGGCACGCTGTTCAACGCGGTGATCAACGCCACCAACGCCAGCACCGCCGGGTGTACCGGCCCGTCCAACCCGCCCACCTCGACGTCGGCATCCCCGACGAAGTCGGCGTCGGCATCGGCCTCCCCGTCCCGCTCGGCGTCGGCGTCGGCCTCGCCGTCCTCGACGGCCGGCTGTGCCGCAGTGGCCGCGTGGAACGCTGCGACCGCGTACTCCGGTGGCGCGGTGGTCTCCTACGGCGGCCACAAGTGGACGGCCAAGTGGTGGACCCAGGGCGAGACCCCGGGCAACAACAGCTCGGGCGTCTGGGCCGACGCCGGCGCCTGCACGGGCACGACGACCACGCCGACCGGCGGTACCGGAACCTGTGCCGGGCTGGCCGCGTGGAGCGCCACGACCGTCTACGTTGGCGGCAACTCCGCCACCTACGGCGGCCACAAGTGGACCGCGAAGTGGTGGACCCAGGGCGACACCCCGGGCGGCCAGGCCAACGTCTGGACCGACAACGGCGCCTGCTGACGCACCACACCGCACTTGTTGCTGTTATCGGTGACGAATAACAGCAACAAGTGCGGTGCCGACACCGACGGGCCGGTCGCGAATCGCGACCGGCCCGTCTGCGTTGCGGAGGGGCCGGCGAAGGGTTACCAGGACTCGCCGGTGAGCTTCTCGTAGACCTCGATGTAGCGGGCCCGGGTGACCTCGACGATCTCGTCGGGCAGGTCGGGGGCGGGTGGCTTGCGGTCCCAGCCGGCGGTGGTGGACCAGTCGCGCACGTACTGCTTGTCGAAGGAGAACTGCGGGCCGCCCGGCTGCCACTGCTCGGCCGGCCAGAACCGGGACGAGTCCGGCGTGAGCAGCTCGTCGCCCAGGGTCAGCGTGCCGTCGGCGGCCAGCCCGAACTCCAGCTTGGTGTCGGCCACCACGATCCCACGTTCGGCAGCCAGTTCCCGCCCACGCCGGTACACGGTCAGGGTGATCTGCCGCAGTTGCTCGGCGAGCCCGGCCCCGATCTCGTCGGCCACCTCGGCGAAGGTGATGAACTCGTCGTGCACCCCCACCGGGGCCTTGGTGGTTGGCGTGAACACCGGCTCGGGCAGCCGGGAACCCTCGACCAGGCCGGCCGGCAGGTCGACGCCGCAGATCGCCCCGCCCGCCCGGTACTCCTGCAGGCCCAGCCCGGCCAGGTAGCCGCGGGCGATGCACTCGACCGGGAGCATCGACAGCCGGCGGCAGCGCACCGCCCGGCCGGCGAACTCGGCGGGCACGTCGGTGGCCGAGATGACGTGGTTGGGGACGATGTCGGCCAACTGCTCGAACCACCACAGCGACAGCCGGGTCAGCACCGCGCCCTTGTCCGGGATCGGGGTCGGCAGCACCACGTCGTAGATCGAAACCCGGTCGGAGGCGACCAGGATGATGTCGTCGCCGTCGGCGTAGATGTCCCTGACCTTGCCCGAGTGCAGCAGCTCCATCGCCCTCTCCCCCGCGTGGTGGTGTGGGCCAAGGCTATAGAACGCAAGCGCCGCCGCACGCAACCGGGCCGGCCGCCAACCTCTGGCGGACCGGCCCGGATCGTACGGTGTGTCAGGTGTGCCCCGCGGCTACAGCAGCGGGCCGAGCGCCCCGATCAGGTCGTGCGCGTCGGAGTCCTGGCTGATCTCCCAGGCCATCGCGCCGCGCAGGCCGAGGAGCTTCACCAGGGCGGTGCGCTCCGCGATCGAACGCGGGTTGGAGAAGACGATGGTGGTGGGCGCGGTGACCGGCCCGCCGGCCAGGTTGTGGGTGGCGGCCGGATTCGTCAGGTACGGCTCACCCGCGAAGACGTTCCACTTCAACGTGTACCCGCTGCCGCCCCCGGCGATTCCCGCGTGGTCGACCAGATTGTGGTAGGTCGGCTGCGGGGTCTGGTCCCACACCAGGCTGTTGGAGTCCAGCCCGGTGTTGTCGAACGAGCTGTAGAGCCCGCTGCTGTTGAGGTACTGGTTGCCGTAGAAGGGAACGCCGACCACGATCTTGCTGGCCGGTACCCCGTGGGTCAGGTACCAGGTGACCGTGCCGACGGTGTTCCAGGTCGGGTCCTTGGGGCTGCCGTTGACGCTGCCGGCCGGGTCCCGGGGATCGGGCAGCAGCAGCGTGTCCGGGCCGGCGACGGTGCCACTGGGCACGTTGAAGTCGTAGGTCATCAGGTTGTCCCAGTCCAGGTACCGGGAGAACGCGCCCAGTTCGAAGTACTTCGTGGAGTTCTGCGCGGCCGGCAGAGCCGCGGTGAGCAGGTAGTGCTTGCCGGTGGTCTGGCCGTAGGCGTCCAGTTGGCGGCGGAACTCGGCGGCCAGCAGGGTGGCGTTGTGCCGGTCGGCCGGCCCGTAGTCCACGTTGCTGTCGGCCTTCTGGGTCGGGTACTCCCAGTCGATGTCGATGCCGTCGAAGATGCCGGCTGCCGCGCCGATGCCGCCGGCGTTGTCGGGCCAGCCGCCGGTGGGCAGGTTGCCCTTGATGAAGGTGTCGATGCAGGAGGCGACGAACTGCTGCCGGCGCTGCGGGGTGGCCGCGACGCTGGCGAACCAGGTGGACTTGGTCCAGCCGCCCAGCGAGATCTCGATCTTCAGATCGGGGTGCCTGGCCTTCAACTTCCTGAGCTGGTTGAAGTTGCCGAACAGGTGCTGGTCGGGGTTGGCCGGATCGTCGCCGACCCCGTCCACGGAGTTCGTCCCGTCCCAGTAGACCTGCTGGAAATCGGCCCAGGGGTCCAGGATGTTGCAGCTGGCGGTGCCGGTGGCGGGGTCGAAGCCCGGCACTCCGAAGGCGTACTGGATGACGTTGAGCTTGTCGGCGGGGATGTCCTTGACGTAGTAGCCGCGACCGTAGACGTCCCAGTCGGCGAAGTACGCGGTGACGACGCGACTCGGCGCGCCGGTACCGGACGCGCCGGTCGCGGCGACCGCTCCGGTGGCCGGGAACGCCAGTGCGCCAACGGATGCGACCATGAGTGCCAACGGCACCGCGAGGCGGCGACGAAGATACATCTGCACTCCTCTCTCGGGGGGAATGCCGTCAGACTCCCGACTCCGGCACTATCTGTCAAGACTCTTAACAGTTATCTGCCACAGTGACCCGACGTTGGCGCGACAACCGGGCGCCGGACAGCGCGACGCGCCGGGTGCGCCGCCCCGCAGCGCCCGACCAGCCGGGGTGTGAGAGCTTGTGACCATGAGCGGGCTCGTCTACATCGGCAGCTACACGTGGCACCAGGAAGCGCGCGGTCTCGGCATCGGCGCGTACCGCCGGGACGGGGCTCGACTCACCAAGGTCGGCGAGCTCGCCACCCCGGCCCCGTCCTACCTGGTGGGCGACCCGCACCGGCCGGTCATCTACGCCGTCAACGAGGTCGCGCAGGGCACCGTCAGCTCCTACGCGGTGGACGGCGTGGGCGGCCTCACCCAGCTGTCCTGCCAGCCGACCGGCGGCATCGACCCGTGCCACCTACTGCTGCGCGACGACCAGCTGTTTGTCGCGAACTACACCAGCGGCAGCGTGTCCGTGCATCCGGTGGATGCCGACGGCGTCATCGGCGCGCACACCGACGCGATCCGGCACGAGGGCCGGGGTCCCGATCCCGAGCGCCAGGACGGCCCGCACGCCCACTTCGTGCACGCCGGCCCCGGCGACCAGATCACCGTGGTGGACCTCGGAATCGACCGGCTGCTGCACTTCGACGTGGTGGACGGACGGTTCTCGCCGGCCGGCGAGACCATCGCCCCGGCCGGCAGCGGCCCCCGCCACCTGGTCGCCCACCCGGGCGGCGGGTGGTACGTGACCGCCGAGTTGGAGTCGGCGGTGCTCACCTTCGTGCGCGACCCGGCGACCGGCTGGCTCACCCACACCACCACCGGACCGGCCACCGCGTGCACCCCGGACCGGCCGAACCAGCCCAGTGATCTAGAACTTTCCCCCGACGGCCGCCGGCTGTACGTGGCCAACCGCGGCTCCAACACGATCGCCACCTTCGAGGTCCGGGTGGACGCGACGCTGCGCGCGATCGGCGAAGTGGGCAGCGGCGGAGACTGGCCGCGGCACCTCACCATCGCCGATGACCTGCTGTTCGTCGCCAACCAGCGCTCGCACAGCGTGGTGGCGTTCCGGCTGGACCCGAGCACGGGACTGCCCGAACCCACCGGCGAGCAGGTCAATGTGGATTCCCCGGCCTGTGTCCTGGTCACCGGATAGCCGGCGACCGATTTCCCAGGCCAGCCCCGGTGTGACGGGATTCGATTGCGCCGGAGGCGACATGTTGCCGCCAGGTCACAGGTTTGAAACCGGGCGTTGACAGAGCAGAAACTGCGGCTACTCTCATCAATGGAAGCGCTCCCACGGCGTGAACTGACTCACAGTTCCCGTCTTGTTTTCGCCGTCGCTGCCTGGAGAGGAGACCCCGATGACGCTCACCGCCGAAGCCCCCCGCCTCGTCGAATCCACGGCTCTCGCCCCGACGCTTGCCGACGTTGCGGAGCTCGCCGGAGTGTCCATCGCCACCGCGTCCCGGGTGCTCAACAACTCGGCCCGGGTCAGCCCGCAAGCCCGCCAGCAGGTACGGACCGCCGCCACCCGGCTCGGCTACGTCCGGCACCGGGCCGCCCCGGTGCACCCCAAGCGCAAGGTCCGCACCGTCGGCGCGGTCCTCTACGCCAACTACGAACGCATCCTGGGTGACCCGTTCTTCTCCCGGGTAATCGCGGGCGCCACCGAGGAACTGGCCCGCCACGACGTGCCACTGATGATTCTGCAGGTCAACGACGAGCGGTTGCCGCTGGTCGAGCGCTACATCCACAGTGGACAGTTCGACGGCCTGGTGGTGCTGGCCGACCACGGCAACCACCCGCTGGCCGACTCGCTGCCGTCACTGGGCGTGCCGTGGACCCTGGTCGGCGCACCCAACCGCCCCTGTACCAGCTACGTCGACTGCGACAACCGGGCCGGCGCCCGGCAGGCGGTCGACTACCTGATCCGGCAGGGCCGGCGCAACATCGCCACCATCGCCGGACCGCCGATCAAGCCGGTGGGCGCCGACCGGCTGGCCGGCTACCGGGACGCGCTGGCCGCCGCCGCGCTGCCGGAACTGCCGGTGGCCTACGGCGACTGGAGCCAGGCCTCCGGCGTGCACGCCATGTGGCGGCTACTTGACCTGCGCCCCAACCTGGACGCGGTCTTCGTGGCCTCCGACGTGATGGCCACCGGCGCGCTCTACGCGCTGCGCCGGGCCGGTCGCCGGGTCCCTGAGGACGTGGCCGTGATCGGCTTCGACGACCTGCTGCTGGCCACCCAGACCCGACCCAAGCTGACCACGATGCGCCAGCCCATCGAGGAGTACGGCGCGATGGCCGCCCGCATCCTGCTGGACAGTCTGGACGGCGGCGAGCCACCGGCCAACGGCGCCACCCTGCTACCTACCCGGTTGATCATCCGGGAATCAGCCTGAACCACCGCAGCACGGCGACCACCCCCGCGAAGTGGTCGCCCAGCGGTCACGGCAGCGGCGTCTGTTGGGAGGCAGGCGCCGCTGCCGCGCTGTCTGCACCCAACCGGTCTCACTACACCTGCTGAAGTGCCCGTCAGGACGCTGCTTCGCTGCGCTCCCAGGCATGTGTGACATACCGCTCAGCGAAGAAGCCGGCAAACGGCACCGTACCGGCCACCAGTACCAGCAGGATCCGCAGGATCGGCAGCCGCAGCCGTACCGACACGGCAAAAGCGGCCACCAGGTAGACCATGTACGCGATGCCGTGCACGAATCCGAGCACCCCGGCAAGGGCCGGCTTGTGCCAGATCAGGTCGAGTGGAGTCGCCACGAATACCAACGGAATCAGCATGATTGCCGTCAGGTAGGCCAACACCCGGTACACGGTCAGCAACGACCGGCTACGTCGAGAAACGGTTGCCACCCCGGACTGTGCCTCACCCGACATTGTTTCCTCTCTGCGCCCTGCACATGTACCGCGCCAAGGGCTCCGGGGGTGTATCCTAAAGCCTTGATTTGCCCTGTGTCCCGGCGCCGCCGGACACGCGAAGTTGAAGGAAGTTACATGGCTCAGGGAACCGTAAAGTGGTTCAACGCCGACAAGGGTTTCGGGTTCATCACCGTGGACGGTGCCGGAACTGACGTGTTCGTCCACTTCTCCGCCATTCAGACCAGCGGTTTCCGCAGCCTGGAGGAGAACCAGCGGGTCGAGTTCGAAATCCAGCAGGGCGCGAAGGGCCCGCAGGCGGCCTCCGTCCGCCCGCTCTAAGACTCTAGACGCACAGTGAGGGCCCCGGCGCTTGGCGCTGGGGCCCTCACTGTGTCTGCCCCCAAACACCTCTGAAGAGGCCGTGAACCCCCCGGCCACCACCGCTGACCTGGCCTGCGGCCGACCCGGCCGACGCGGGCCAATGCCGCGCTGACGCTGTCCACTCCTTAGGAGTTGGTTTCCGGCCGGTGACGGGGGCTGGGCTAGGCTCGGATGGATCGATCCGGCGGAGGCCCGCCGTGACACCGGCGCGGCGCGGCGCCACAGCGTTGCCACCACACAGCTGCCGCGACCACGCCCGCGAGGCACGGACGGCGGACCAGACAGAACGGAACGTCCCATGACTGAGCACGGCCGGGTGCGCGCACTGCTCCTGGAAGGCATCCACCCCGACGCGGTGAACCGCCTGGAGAAGGAGGGCTACGAGGTCGAGTTGCTCGGCCGGGCCCTCGACGAGGACGAGCTGATCGCCCGGCTGGCCGGGGTACACCTGTTGGGCATCAGGTCCAAGACCCGGGTGACCGCAGCCGCGCTGGCCGCGGCGCCGCAGCTGACGGCGATCGGCGCGTTCTGCATCGGTACCGACCAGATCGACCTGGCCGAAGCCAGCCGGCGCGGGGTGGCCGTGTTCAACGCGCCGTTCTCCAACACCCGCAGCGTGGTCGAACTGGCCGTCTCCGAGATCATCGCGCTCACCCGCCGGCTCACCGAGAAGAACGCCGGGATGCACCGGGGCGTATGGGACAAGGCCGCCGACGGCAGCCACGAGGTCCGCGGTCGGGCACTGGGCATCGTCGGGTACGGCAACATCGGCACCCAACTCTCCGTGCTCGCCGAGGCGCTGGGCATGAGCGTGTACTTCTACGACACCGCCGACCGGCTGGCCCTGGGCAACGCCCGGCGCTGCGACAGCCTGGAGGAACTGCTCGCCCAGGCCGACGTGGTGACCCTGCACGTGGACGGCCGGCCCGGCAACTCCGGCTTCTTCGGCGCGGAGCAGTTCGCCAAGATGCGCCAGGGCAGCATCTTCCTCAACCTGTCCCGGGGCTTCGTGATCGACCACGTGGCTCTGCGCGAGGCGCTGGTCAGCGGCCAGCTCGCCGGTGCAGCCGTGGACGTCTTCCCGACCGAGCCGAAGGGCCGCGGCGACGAGTTCCACTCCGAGCTGCGCGGGCTGCCCAACGTCATCCTCACTCCGCACATCGGCGGGTCGACCGAGGAGGCGCAGGCCGACATCGGCGCGTTCGTTGCGAACAAGCTGTTCTCGTTCAGCACCGAGGGAAACACCACGCTGTCGGTGAACCTGCCGCAGCTGACTCTGCCGGTTCCCACCGGCAGCCACCGGCTGGTGCACATCCACCAGAACACCCCGGGCGTACTTGCCCAGGTGAACAGCATCCTGGCCGACCACTCGGTGAACATCGAGGGGCAGCTGCTGGGTACCCGGGGCGATCTCGGTTACCTGCTCACCGACATCGGGGTGGACTACGCCGAGGAGGTACTGGCCGGACTGCGGGCGATGCCGCAGACCGTCCGGCTGCGGGTCGTCCCGTGACGGCGCCGGCCGTGCTACTGGAAGCGCAGCTGGCCGAGCTGGTCGGGGCCGGGCACGTGCTCGTCGACGACGACCTGCGGGCGCCGTACGAGACCGACTGGACCCGCCGGTTCAGCGGCCGGTCCCGGTGCGTGGTGCGGCCGGCCGACACCGCCGAGGTCGCCGCCGTCCTGCGTGCCTGCGCGGCGGCCGGAGTGCCGGTGGTCCCGCAGGGTGGCAACACCGGCCTGGTCGGCGGCGGCGTACCCGGGCCGGACGGCGCGGCGGTGCTGCTCAGCCTCGCCCGGCTGACCGCGCTGGAGCCGGTGGACACCGTCGAGTCCCAGGTCACCGCCGGCGCCGGGGTGACCCTGGAGAAGCTGCAACAGCACGCCCGCGCGGCCGGACTGGACTTCGGAGTCGACCTCGCGGCACGTTCCCAGGCCACCGTCGGCGGGCTGGTCGCCACCAACGCGGGTGGCATCCGGGTACTGCGCTACGGCAGCATGCGGGCGCAGGTGACCGGGGTCGAGGCAGTGCTCGCCGACGGTACGGTGGTCAGCCGGCTGACCGGGCTGGCCAAGGACAACACCGGCTACGACCTGGCCCAGCTGCTCGCCGGCTCGGAGGGGACGCTGGCTGTGCTCACCCGGGTCCGGCTGCGGCTGGTCCCGCAGTTGGCCGCGCACGCGGTGGCGCTGGTCGGGCTCGCCGACACGGCGGGCGCGCTGGAGTTGCTGGCGCAGGCCCGGGCCCAGCTGCCCACGCTGGCCGCCGCCGAGATCTTCTACCCGGCCGGGCTCGATCTGGTCCGCGCGTACGGCCGGCTCACCGCACCGTTCGCCGAGCAGTTCGGCGCGTACCTGGTGCTGGAGTGCGCGGGTCGGACGGACCCCACCGACGAGCTGATGGAGGCGCTGTCCGAGTGCGCGGCCGTCGGTGACGCCACCATCGCGGCCGACGCCGCCGGGCGGGCGAAGCTGTGGGCGTACCGGGAGACGCACACCGAGGCGATCAGCGCCGCCGGGGTGCCGGTGAAGCTGGACGTGTCGGTACCGCTGCGCGCCCTGGCCGCACTGGTCGACGCGCTGCCGGGGGTGGTGGCCCAGGCCGCCCCGGCCGCCCGCCTGATCGTCTTCGGCCACGTCAACGAGGGCAACCTGCACGTCAACGTGCTGGACTGCGGGGACGCCGGGGAGCAGGTCACCGAGGCGGTGCTACGGCTGGTGGCGTCGTATGACGGCAGCATCTCCTCCGAGCACGGGGTGGGCCGGGCCAAGGCGCACTGGCTGGAGCTGTCCCGTACCCCCGAGGAGATCACCGCCATGCGCCGGGTCAAGGCCGGGCTCGACCCGGCCGGTCTACTCAACCCCGGTGTGCTGCTGGCGCGCTGAGCTGGGCCAGGATGGGACCATGCCGCAACCGGAGCTGACCGACACCGAACAGGAAACCCTGCGGACCGCGCTGCTGGGCGTGGTCGAACTGGTGGCGCGGCGGCAGCCCGGGCTGCTCGCCCGCCCCCGGGAGGAGCTGGCCGGTAGCAACGGCCTGCTCGTCGCCCCGGTGTGGCTGCGTGACGTGCTGTTGGCCGGCGGCCTGCCGGCGGTGCCCCCGGGCGGTCCGGCGGCGGTCCGCACGGCGGTGCTCGCCGCACTGCGGGACAGCGTGCGCATTCTCAGCTCCGACCCGGTCCGGCTGGCCCAGTTGCGGGCCACCGTGCTGGACACGATCGAGCGGACGGCCGCGGCGGTGCACGGGGTCACCGAGGCCGAGCGGGCCGAGATCGCCGAGATCCGCGCCGCGCTCGGCGTCGACTGAACCGGTCCGGCTCCGTCGGCGCGGGCCGGGGCCGGTCAGCCCTTCCAGCCGGTGGGCTTGCGGTCGCCGGTGCCCTTGACGCTGCCGGTGAACCGGACGTTGTTCACCGAGCTGCCGGAGAAGCCGATCACCGAGCAGAGCCCGGTACGGATGCCCAGCTTCCACTTCAGCTCGCTGATCGGCTGCCAGGTCCAGCCGAAGTAGTGGGACTTGTCGGGTGGGATGCCGAGGAAGCTGGTGTACGTCTTCTTGCAGGCGTCGCTGCCCTGGTTCTCAAGCGCGCTGGCGCTCGGGTACGTGGTGCCCGACAGCGTGTAGAGGCCGGCGAACTCGGCGTTGTGCGGCTGCGCGCAGTCGATGGCGTTGTCCGACTTGATCGAGCCGGCGCTGTCGGTCTGCACCAGGGAGCAGGTACGGGCCAGTTGGCCCTTGCTGGCCAGCGCACCCTTGGCGGAGCCGGTCAGCCGGATGGATTCCTCGTCGATGTCGCGGGACAGCCCGATCAGCTCGCAGCGGTACCAGCGGGCACCGCCCTTCCAGGCCGGCTTGCCGGGCAGCGTCACGGCGAGTTGCAGGTAGCCGGTCTGCCAGTTGCCGCCGAGAAAGTCCTGGGTTTTCGTGGCGCAGGTCTTGAAGGTGTCGGTCAGATCATCGGTGCCGGCCAGCGGCGGGATCTGCCGATCGGCCACCGCGCCTTCGAGCTTGCCGACGTAGGTGGTCTCGGTCCAGTGGCTCTGGCTGCAGTCGGTCGCCTTGGTCTCGAAGTCGCCGCTCCAGGACTCGGTGTACTCCTCGGAGTAGCAGGTGCCGGTGGCCGGCTCCGGGGTCACCGCCTGGGCGAAGGCTGGCCAGTCGTCGATCAGGTCACGGTCGACGCCCGCGGGCGTGCCCGTGCAGCCGACCAGGGTCACCAGAGCAACGGCGCAAGCCGCCACCAGTTTGCCGCCGCGCCTCATTGTCTGCGTACCCCCGTCTAGCCCGATCGGGCCAACGGGCCCCGGGGGATCGTATGGAATGTGCTGCTCACGGGGCAACGCGCTGCGCGTAGTCGTTACCCATGACCAGCAACGCGTGGCCGTGTCAACACGTTGAGTAGAGGGCGAATGCCACCAGGCGATACGGATTCGCGTTTTCGGCAGCACCGCAATCAAATATTTACCTATACCGTGTCGGACATGCGCTAATGCCCTGCTAGCCGCATATCATCCCCAAATGCACTTACTTCGACGCATCGGCGGTGCCGCGCTTCTGGCCGCGGCCACCGCCCTCACGCTCAGCACCGGCACCTCGGCTCAGGCAGCAACGGCCACCATCGCCGCGACACCCACGGCGACCCCCACCGCGGTGACCTTCGACGGACCCGTCAACTCGGTGGCCTACTTCGGCCCCACCGTGTTCGTCGCCGGCGAGTTCACCCACGCCATCGTGGGCGGCACCAGGTACGCCCGGACCCGGCTGGCCGCCTTCGACGCCACCACCGGCTACCTCCACCCGTGGGTGCCCACGGCCAACGGCGCGGTCCTGGCCCTGGCCACCGACGCCACCACCAACTCCATCTACATCGCCGGCAAGTTCAAGCGGGTCAACGGTCAGCCCCGGGCCGGCCTGGCCCGACTGGACTTCAGCGGCAACCTGCTGTCGTTCAACCACACCGTCACCGGCACCCCGCAGGCACTGGCCACCGGCGCCGGCCGGGTCTACGTGGGCGGCACCTTCACCGCGGTCGACGGCGTCGCAGTCCGCAATATCGCCGCGTTCTCACTGGCCAGCGGCGGCTACGACCAGAGCTTCACCGGCTCGGCGAACGGTCAGGTCCGCTCGTTGCTGGTCAGCGGCGGCCGACTCTACGTCGCCGGGCAGTTCCCCAAGGTGGACGGGGTAGCCGGTACCGCGCGGCTGGCGGCGGTGAACGCGGTCACCGGCGCGTGGGACAGCGGCTTCGTCGCCGCCATCCCCTACGTCGTGTACGCCGTGACACTCGGGCCGGAGGGTCTCTACGTCGCCATGGGCGGGCCGCACGGTGGTCGTACCATCGCGCTGACCACTGCCGGGGCACTACGCTGGCAGGTCTTCACCGACGGCGACGTCCAGGCGATCACCTACCTGGCCGGGGTCGTCTACTACGGCGGCCACTTCGACAACGTGTGCGCCAACGCCGACCAGACCAGCACCGGGGCCTGCAAGAGCGGCCAGACCGGCCGGGTCAAACTGGCCGCCGCCACCGCCGCGACCGGCACCCTGCTCTCCTGGAACCCCAGGGCCAACGGCGTGCACGGGGTCTACTCGATGGCCGCCCAGTCCAGCCTCGCCAAGCTGGTCGCCGGCGGTGAGTTCACCACCATCGGCGGCCAGTGGTGGCCGCACCTGGTCCAGTTCGGCTGACCCCCCGCTCCGACCTCTGACCGGGCCCGGCCGCCGCGTTGGCGACCGGGCCCGGTTCGGCGATCACAGAACTGGCCGTCCGAGGTGAACAGAACCATCCGATGCGCCGTGTCCGTTCGGGATCTGGATATGGGAAGCTGCGCCGGCACCCCGCCCGCATCCACCCTGGAGGCTTCTGGTGGCCTGGTTCGTCGGCCAATCCCTCATCGTCATCCTCGCGGCATTCCTGCTCGGAGTACTGGTCTCCTGGCTGTGGTGGGGCCGCCGCCGACCCGCCCCGGTCAGTGCCGGCACGCCGGCCGTGGCGACCACGCTCAGCGCCGCCAGCCCACCACTCCCGGCGCCCGACCCGGAACCCGAAGCCACCCTGGAATCAAAGCCGGCACCCGAACCGGAAGCCGGATCCGAGCTTGAGCCGGACGCCGAACCCGCGGTCGCCCCGCAACTGGCGCCGGTCGCTGAGGCTGGACCGGAGCCGGTAGCCGAACCGGAGAGTCCCGGCCCCGAGCCGGCCCTGGTGAACGCCACCGAGCCAGAGCCCGAAGTCGAACCAGAGCCCGAAGTCGAACCAGAGCCCGAAGTCGAGCCAGAGCCCGAAGTCGAGCCAGAGCCCGAAATGCAGGCCGAGGCCGAGGTCCGGGCGGAGCCGGAAGTTGAGGCAGAGCCGGAAGTTCAGGTGGAGCCGGCGGCGGAGGTCGAGTCGCGGCCGGCGATGGGGGTGCAGCGGGTGACCGTGCGGATACCACTGCAGCGCCCGGCCCCTGACGACGTGGTCGACGACGTGGTCGACGGGCCGGTGGACGATCTGGAGCGGATCGAAGGGATCGGGCCGAAGATGTCGGCGGCGCTGGTGGCCGCCGGTATCCGCAGCTATCCGCAGCTCGCGGATACGGACGAGGGCAGACTGCGGACGGCCATCGAGGGTGCCGGGCTGCGGTTCGCGCCGAGCCTGGTGACCTGGGCCCGGCAGGCGCGGCTGCTGGCCGACGGTGACGAGGCCGGGTTCGCCGACCTGACCCGCCGGCTGGTGGCCGGCCGCGACGTCGGGCGGGTGTGATGGCGGTACGGGCGAGCGGGGCGCGCGCCGAGGCGGGGCGCCGGTTCGGCGTGGCAGTACCGGTGCTGGTCGCCGTGCTCGGGCTGGTGCTGCTGACGGCGGCGCAGACGACCGCGAACCGGCACGGTATCGAGGACAACCTGACCGACCGGTCCCGGCACGCGCTGGCCGACGCCGGTCTGTCCACTGTGGACGTGCACTTCACCGGGCGGGACGGCCGGCTGCACGCGCACACCCGGGACGAGGCGAACCGGGCGCTGGCGATCGTCCGGGCGCTGGACGGGGTACGGGCCGCCGACGCCGAGATCGATCCGGCCGCGCCGGCGCCCGCGCCGACCCAGCCGCCCACGGTCACCATCGAACTGGTGGCCGGGCAGGTCACCATCACCGGGACGGTACCGGCAGCAGCCGCCGGGACGGCGTTGGTCACGACGGCCGGTTCGGTGTTCGGCAGCGGGCAGGTCACCGACCGGCTGACCGTGGACGCGGGCGTCACCGACGCGGCGCTCGCCGGGCTGGCCGGGGTGCTGACGGCGTTCGGGAAGGCGACCACCGACGCCCGCGTCGAACTGCGCGCCGGCACGCTCACTGTCGCGGGCACCGTCTCCGAACAGGCCACCAAGGACGCCGTCCTGGCGGCGGCGACCACCGCGGTGGGCGCGGGACACGTGGTCGACCAGTTGACGGTGAAGGCGGTGCAGCAGCAGCTGGTGGAGATCCCGCCGGTCACCTTCCTGACCGGCAGTTCGACGCTGACACCGGAGGGCCGGCAGGCGCTGGTCCAGGCGGCGGCCGTCCTCAACGCCAACCCGGACGTGCGGGTACGCATCGAGGGCAACACCGACTCCAACGGCACCGCGCAGGCGAACCTGTCGCTCAGCCAGGCCCGCGCGCAGACAGTCCTGGACACCTTGGCCGGTCTCGGGGTGGCCCGGGAGCGGATGAGCGCCGTCGGGTACGGCGAGTCGCGGCCCAAGGTGCCCGACAACTCCCCGGCCAACCAGGCCGTCAACCGACGGGTGGACTTCGTGGTGCTGCGCTGACCAGCACAGCTCACACAGCCCGGCAGCTCACACAGCCCGGCAGCAGACAGTCCACTCCAGCAGACAGTCCACTCACGACGAGCCCCGGCCGGGATGGCCGGGGCTCGTCGCGTCTGCGGCCCGGCGTTTGCGCAGGACACGAGACATTGACGTGCCGGTAGCACGTCGGTAATCTTTAGCTCGATCAATGCAAGACACGTGCAACATCGCTTCAAAAGTTTGCCGATCATCGCAAGATACTGTCGCGCACCAGGTCCCCGCCTGGCCGCGCGATCTCCCGCAGGGACGCACCGCTCGCTGTCCGTGCGACCGCTCCGTAGCACCCGGAGAGGCTCCACGACATGTCGATGCTGCTCGGTTGTTCCCGCGCACCCCCGGCCCGGCCCGACCGGCCGACCCACCAGTCCCGCCGCCCCGGGCGCTCACCAGCCTGAGCGCGGCGGCGCTCGTACCCATGAAGAAGCCGGCGTTGTCCCGCGCCGTGACCATCCCTGTCATCCCCAACAGGAAGCGCACCCCATGAGAAGAAAGCTTGTGCTCCGCGCGCTGGCGATAGCCGGCGCGATCGGGCTCGTCATCGCGGCCGGAGCCAACCTGCCCGCGTCCGCGGCCGGCTCCAACCTCGCCTCCGGCAAGGCCGCCTCGGCCAGCAGCACCAACGCCAGCTTCACCGCCGGCAACCTCAACGACGGCAACCAGGGCAGCTACTGGGAGAGCAGCGGCGCGCTCCCGCAGTGGGCGCAGATCGACCTGGGCGCCAACACCAGCATCAACCAGGTCGTGCTGAAGCTGCCCACCGGCTGGGGCGCGCGCACCGAGACGCTCTCCATCCAGGGCAGCACCTCCGGCGGCAGCTTCACCACCATCGTCGCCTCGACCGGCTACAACTTCGCCCCGGGCAGCTCCAACACGGTCACCATCAACTTCGGCGCCACCTCGGTGCGCTACGTCCGGGCGAACATCACCGCCAACACCGGCTGGGCCGCCGCGCAGCTCTCCGAGTTCGAGATCTACGGACCGACCACCACCGGCTCGAACCTGGCCGCCGGTCGGACCATGACCTCCAGCGGCGTGTCGCAGACCTACGGGCCGGGCAACGCCAACGACGGCAACCAGGGCACCTACTGGGAGAGCACCAACAACGCCTTCCCGCAGTGGCTCCAGGTCGACCTCGGCTCGGCGGTCGCGATCAACAAGGTGATCCTGAAGACCCCCACGCTGTCCGGCTGGGGCGCGCGCACCGAGACGCTGTCGATCCAGGGCAGCACCGACAACTCCACCTTCAGCACCCTGGTGGCCTCGGCGGCGTACAACTTCGACCCGGCCAGCGGGGCAGCCTCGACGATCACCGTCAACCAGACCACCACCCGGTACGTGCGGGTGCTGATCACCGCCAACACCGGCTGGCCGGCCGGGCAGATCGCCGAGTTCGAGGTCTACGGCCCGACCACCGGTGACGTGACCGCGCCGAGCGCGCCGAGCAACCTCGCCTACACCCAGCCGGCGACCGGGCAGATCAAGCTGACCTGGTCGGCGTCGACGGACGCGGTGGGCGTCACCGGGTACGACATCTACCTGAACAACGCGCTGCTCACCACGGTGCCGTCCAGCACGTTGACGTACACCGACAGCCAGCCGGCCACCGCCACGGTGACCTACTTCGTCCGGGCGCACGACGCGGCCGGCAACCAGTCGGGCAGCAGCAACAGCGTGACCCGCACCGGGCAGAGCACCGGGGACACCCAGGCCCCGAGCGCGCCCACCAACCTGGCCTACAGCCAGCCGGCGTCCGGGCAGATCAAGCTGACCTGGTCGGCCGCGAACGACAACGTGGGCGTCACCGGGTACGACATCTTCCGCAACGGGGTCGCGGCCACCACGGTCAGCGGCAGCACGTTGACCTACACCGACAACCAGCCGGACACGGCCACCGTCTCCTACACGGTGCGGGCGCATGACGCGGCGGGCAACCAGTCCACCGACAGCAACACGGTCACCCGGGTCGGCTCCGGTGGCGGCGGCACCAACCTGGCCGTCGGGCGGCCGGTCACCGGCTCCGCCAACACCTGGATCTACGTGCCGGCCAACGTCAACGACGGCGACCTGACCACGTACTTCGAGAGCGCCGGCTTCCCCGGCAACGTCACCGTCAGCCTGCTCGGCAACGCCACCCTCAACTCGGTCGTGGTGAAGCTGAACCCGGACTCGGCGTGGGGCGCACGGACCCAGAACATCGCCGTCCTCGGCCAGCTCGCCTCCGGTGGCTCGTTCGTCACCCTGGCCGCTGCCAAGGACTACGCGTTCAACCCGTCCTCCGGTAACTCGGTGACCATTCCGGTTTCCGGGGCGTACCAGAACATCCAGCTCGTCATCAACAGCAACAGCGGCGCCGGCGGCGGGCAGGTGGCGGAGTTCCAGGTCCTCGGCACCCCGGCCCCCAACCCGGACCTGACGGTCACCGCCGCGTCGTGGACGCCGGCCAGCCCGGTCGAGACCGACGCGATCACCGCGTCGGCGACGGTCCGCAACAGCGGCACCGCAGCGTCGGCGGCGACAAACGTCAACTTCTACCTGGGTACGACGAAGGTCGGCACGGCCTCCGTCGGAGCCCTCGCCGTCGGGGCCGGCACCACGGTCACCGCCAGCATCGGCACCCAGACCGCGGGCAGCTACGCCCTCACCGCGAAGGTCGACGAGGCCAACACGGTGGTGGAACTCAACGACGCCAACAACTCCTTCACCACCTCGACCAACCTGGTCGTGTCGCCGGTGCAGAGCTCCGACCTGGTCGGCTCGACCAGTTGGAGTCCGGGCAACCCGGCCGTCGGCAACACGGTGAACTTCACGGTGGCGCTGAAGAACCAGGGCACCATCGCGTCGGCCAGTGGCGCGCACGCGGTCACGGTGACCGTGCTGGACGCCAACAACGCCACCGTCAAGACGCTCACCGGCTCGTACAGCGGCAGCCTCGCGGCGGGGGCCAGCGCCAACGTGAGCGTCGGGGTCGTGGGTGGCCACCAACGGCAAGTTCACCGTGCGGACCGTGGTCGCGGTGGACGGCAACGAGCTGGCCGTCAAGCAGGCCAACAACACCAGCCACCACCTCGCTCTACGTCGGCCAGGGCGCGAACATGCCCTACGACTCCTACGAGGCGGAGGCCGGCTCGGTCGGTGGCGGCGCAGCCGTCGTCGGCCCGAACCGGACCATCGGCGACCTCGCCGGTGAGGCGTCCGGGCGCAAGGCGGTCACCCTGAACTCGACCGGCTCGTACGTGCAGTGGACGTCGCGGGCAGCCACCAACACCTTCGTGGTCCGGTTCTCGATCCCGGACTCGGCGGGCGGCGGCGGCACCAACTCGACGCTGAACCTCTACGCCAACGGCACCCTGGTCAAGTCGCTGGACCTGAACTCGCACTTCGCGTGGCTCTACGGCGCGGAGACCGGGCCGGGCAACTCGCCCAGCGCCGGCAGCCCCCGGCACATCTACGACGAGGCGAGCTTCCTGCTCCCGTCGTCGTACCCGCAGGGGACCGTGTTCAAGCTGCAGAAGGACTCGGGCAACGGTTCGCAGTACGCCATCGACTTCATGAACCTGGAGCAGGTGGCCCCGGTGGCCAATCCCGGACGCGGCGCACTACGCCGTGCCGACCGGCTTCACCGGGCAGGACGTGCAGGCCGCGCTGGACAAGGTGCGGATGGACACCACCGGCACCTGGACCGGCGTCTACCTGCCCGCCGGCCAGTACAGCATCACCAACAAGCTGACCATCTACGGCAAGGCGGCGAAGATCGTCGGCGCCGGACCGTGGTACAGCCAGTTCGTGGTGCCGACGAACCAGGAGAACACCGACGCCGGCTTCTCGTTGCAGTCCGGCGCCAGCGGCTCCTCGTTCACCGGGTTCGCGTTCTTCGGCAACTACACGTCCCGCATCGACGGTCCGGGCCACACCTGGGACCTGAAGGACCAGTCGAACATCACCCTCGACAACATCTGGGTCGAACACCAGGTGGTCGGGGTGTGGGGCGCGGCCAACGTGCAGAACTCCACCTTCAAGAACATGCGGATCCGGGACACCTACGCCGACGGCATCAACCTGACCAACGGCAGCCAGGGCAACCTGATCACCAACACCGAGGCCCGGTCCACCGGTGACGACAGCTTCGCGCTGTTCGCCGCCACCGACCAGAACTCCGGCGACCTGAAGAACAACACCATCCAGAACGTCACGGCGCTGCTGCCGTGGCGGGCGGCGGGTGTCGCCGTCTACGGCGGGTACGCCAACACGATCCAGAACTTCGTGGTGGCGGACACGCTGTGCTACTCGGGTCTGACGATCAGCTCGCTGGACTTCGGGTACTCGTTCCCCGGCTTCGGGGCCAGCCCGCCGACCGTCATCCAGAACTTCTCGCTGATCCGTGACGGCGGGCACTTCTGGGGTCAGCAGGTGTTCGGGGCGATCTGGGTGTTCAGCGCCACGGATCCGTTCCAGGGCATCCGGGTCAACGACGCCACCATCACCGATCCGACGTACTCGGGCATCATGTTCCAGACCGACTACATCGGTGGCCAGCCGGCCTTCCCGGTGACCGACACCATCTTCACCAACACCACGATCACCGGCGCCCAGCGCAGCGGTGACGCGTTCGACGCGAAGTCCGGGTACGCGATCTGGGCGAACCAGTTGCCGGAGCCGGGCCAGGGGCCCGCGGTCGGCGCGGTCACCTTCAACCACCTGGTGCTGAGCAACAACTACATCGACATCCAGAACACCACGACCACGTTCAAGATCACAGTCAACCCGTAACCACTACCGCAGCACACAACCGCCCGGGGATCAGAAGATCCCCGGGCGGTTGCCGTATCCGGTTGTCCCGTCAGGACCGGGCACGGGTGGCTGAACTCAGTGCCAGCCCGGGTGCCGCATCTTCGACCAGTGGATCATCCACCAGTGCCAGAAGGCCTTCCACATCTTCTTCCACTCGTGGTGCCCCTTGGGCGGGCACGGCTTCTCGGTGGGCTTCGGCGACGCCGAGTAGCTCGGCTTCGCCGACGCCGAGTGGCTGGCCCTCGGTGGGCAGGACGGCTTCACCGACCCCGACGGGCTGGCCGAGGCCGTCGGGTACGTCGAGGAAGTCGGGCGTCGACTCCGAAGCGGTCGTCGACTCGAGGGCTCATTGACGGCCCGGGTGACTCGGATCCGCCACGCCCGGACGGCGTCAGCGTCGGTCCCGGGGATGCCGACGCGGATGCCGACGGAGAGCCGTCGGGGATGCCGTCGGGGATGCCGTCGGGGATGCCGTCGGGTACGCCGACGGGGACTTCGAGGCGGTGATCGTCGGGTAGCCATGGGCCAGCTGGTTCACACCCCGGATTCAGGGCAACCCCCGGCTGGAAGGACTCCGACGGCGAAGCCGACGGCGATGGCCGACGGCGACTCCGAAGGCGACTCCGACGGCGTGGCCGATGGTGACTGCGACGGCGAGCCGCTGGGGCACGGGTTGTACCCGTGGTTGTCGTGCTTCCCGGCGGTGTGGCTACCGAAGCCCAACTTCACGTACTGCGCGTAGGCCGGGGTGGCGCCGACCGCGAAGGTCAGCGCCGCAGCCAGTCCGGCCGCGCCGAGGCCGACCCGGAGCCGGCCGGGCACGAGCCGGTTGCGGGCATTCGTTGTGGTCGTACCGGCCGCTTCCCCGGCCGCGTTCCGCACGGCGGGTATTCCGCCGGGCAGTTCGTCGAGCGGTCCAAATTCCATCGGTTCTCCTTGACGCTCGGGCTGGTCCCGCGCGGCTACGCCGACGCATGGCGCGCCGGACAGTACGCGACTGTCGGGCTGCCCGGACAGTGGCGCAGACCGCGAAGCGCTCCGAGCGGGAACAGCGAGACTGGCAGCGGGGGGAACCCGCCTAAGGAGAACAACGATTACTGGCCATATTGCGCCTATCACCCTATTGGGGGTATTCGCAAATTAGTTAGATTCGTTATGGGTGTGAGGCAGTGTCCTCCGAGGACGCCGCATTCCGACGAGAATCAGCCGGCTTCCCCCGGACGGGTCAGCGGGCCTGGACGGGTCAGCGGGCCCCGCCCCGGCGGGTCGTCGGCCAGCCGCGGACTCGCGCAGCGGCCCGCTGTCCAGGCGGGTCAGCGGCGGGCGGCGCGGGCGAGCAGGCCGACACCGGCAGCGGTCACACCGGCGGCGATCGCCAGCAGACCGTGGTGCTGGGAGGCCCAGACCTGGAGGCTGCGGCCGGTGGAGCGGTCGTCGAACGAGCCGTGTGCGCCCCGGTCGGAGCCGGGCGCGTCGTCGGCCGGCCGCCACAGGTTGGGCCGGGGCCGCCCGGCGGGCTGGTCGGTCTGCTGGCCGGCGAAGCCGGTCCGGGCCAGGTAGCGGTCGAGCAGGCCGGGGATGAACTTGTCGGCGATCAGGGTGGCCGCGGTGGAGCCGCCGACCCAGTACTCGCGGCGACCCGGATGGTCGGCCGCGTAGCGGATCGCGCGGGCCGCGACCTCGGGCTGGTAGATCGGGGGTACCGGCTGCGGGTGCCGGGGCAGCCGGGAGAGCACCCAGTCGAACTGCGGGGTGTTCACGGCCGGCAACTGCACCATGGTGACCCGTACCCGGCTGCGGTCGTGCAGCAGTTCGCAGCGCAGCGCCTCGTGGAAGCCCTGGATCGCATGCTTGGCCCCGCAGTAGGCGCTCTGCAACGGGATCCCCCGGTACGCCAGCGCCGAGCCGACCTGCACGATCGTGCCGTGGTCACGGGGCAGCATGTGGCGCAGCGCGGCCCGGGTTCCGTTCACGTACCCGAGGTAGCTGACCTGCGTGGTGCGCTCGTACTCGGCCGGGTCGATCTCGGTGAACCGGGCGAACACCGAGGCGAAGGCCACGTTGATCCAGGTGTCGATGGCGCCCAGGTCGCGCTCGACGGTGGCCGCCGCCGCGTCCACGGCCGCGTGGTCGGCCACGTCCACTTCCACCACCAGCGGCGTACCGCCCAGCTCCTTGACCTCGGCCGCCGCCTCGGCCAGCCCGTCCTCACCCCGCGCCAGCAGGGCCACTGCGCAGCCGCGGCCGGCGAACTCGCGGGCCACCGCCCGACCCACGCCGCCACTGGCTCCGGTGACCACCACCACCCGCTGCCCGTCCCGCGTCGCCATCGGCCCTCCCATGCCTCGCCGGTCCGGCTGGTTCACCGGCCACGACGACGGAGTACCCGCTGCCGGTCGAGCCAAAACCGGGCCGGTAAGCCGAGCCGACGGGTGAGCCCGGCGGTCAGGGCCGGCGGCGTTGGCGCAGCGCCTCGTAGACGACCAGGGCCGCCGAGGTGGCGACGTTGAGCGAGTCGATCCGGCCGTGCATCGGGATGCGTACCCGGTACCGCGCCGCGTCCAGCCAGGCGGCACTGAGCCCGTGCTTCTCGGTGCCGACCAGCACGGCAGTCGGGCCGCGCAGGTCCACGTCGGTGTAGAGCAGGTCGGTGTCCGGCGTGGTGGCGACCACGGCGATGTCGTTGCCGGCCAACCAGTCGCGGACCTCGTCGCCGCCGGCCTGCGCGACCGGCACGCTGAAAACCGCGCCCTTGCTGGCCCGCACGATGTTCGGGTTGCCCCAGTCGGCGATCGGATCGGCGGCGACGACGGCGGCCAGGCCGGCCGCGTCGGCGGTACGCAGCATCGCGCCCAGGTTGCCGGGCTTCTCCACCGACTCGCAGACCAGCACCAGTGGGTCCGGGCCCAGGCGTAGGCGGTCGAGTCGGGTGTCCACTGCGGGCACCACGGCCAGCCAGCCGTCCGGGCCCTCGCGGTAGGCGATCCGCTCGAAGACCCGCCGACTCACCCGGATCACCTGCGCGCCGAGCTCAGCGACCCGGGCCAGCAGCTCCTCGTCGACAACGGTCGGGTCGGCGGGGTCGCCGGCAGGGGCGGCCAGTTCCGGGCAGTGGTAGACCTCCCGCGGGCGGGTACCGGCAGCCAGCGCGAGCAGCAGCTCCTCGCGGCCGTCCACGATCGTCAGCCCGGCCTGCTCGCGGGCCCGGCGACGGCGCAGCCCCAGCAGCGTACGGACCCGGGGATTGGCCGTGCTGGTCAGCTCCAGTTCCCGCCAACCGGACTGCTGCGACGACATCCGTGCAGCATAGGCGCTGCCGATCAGGTGACCGGCCGGGACGCCGGTTCACGGCTGCGGACGATCCACGGCTGCGGGCGGGTCAGCGGCTGCGGGCCGGTCAGCGGCGCGGAGGCGGGGCGGTGGAGCCGCGCGGCACCAGTACCGGGGTGTCCGAGACGTGCGATACCGGGTCGTTGTCGAAGATCACGTCGAAGAGGCAGCGGGCCACCTCCGCGCCGAAGCGGAACACGTCGTGGCTCATTGCCGACAGCATCGGCCGGGTCAACTGGCACAGCTGCGAGTCGTCCCAGGCCAGCAGGGACAGCTCGGCCGGTACCGACAGGCCCAGCTCGCCGGCCACGGCCAGCGCGGCGACCGCCATCACGTCGTTGTCGTACATGATCGCCGTGGGCGGCTGCGGCGACACCAGCAGCGAGCGGGTCGCCCGCGCCCCCTCGTCGCCGGAGTAGTCGGTCTCCACCGAGCGGAACCCGGTCAGTCCCAGCTCGCGGCAGGCGGCCTGGAACGCCTCGGTACGGATGGCGCTGTGCCCGAGGATCGCCGGACCACCCACCCGGGCGATCCGCCGGTGGCCGAGCGCCGCGAGGTAACGCACCGCCTCGGTGACCGCGCCGCCGTCGTCGGTCCACACCGCGGTGAACGGGCCGGCCAGCGACGGGTGGCCGACGGCGACGGCCGGTAGCCCGATCCGGGCCAGCGCCGGGATCCGCGGATCGTCCACCTTGAGGTCGACCAGGATCGAGCCGTTCACCCGGCGCCCCTGCCACCACTCGGTCTGCACCACCACCTCGTCCCGCTCGGCCAGCAGCCGCAGCAGCAGCGCGCACGAGTGCTGTTCCAGCACCGACTCGACGCCCGAGATGAACTCCATGTAGAACGGCTCCAGCCCGAGCATCCGGGCCGGCCGGGCGATCGCCAGGCCGATGGTGTGTGGCTGGGTGCTGGACAGCGACCTGGCTGCCTGGTTGGGTGTCCAGCCCAGCTCCCGGGCGGCGGTGAGGATGCGTTCCCGGGTGGCCCGGGACACCCCCGGCCGGTCGTGCATGGCCAGCGACACCGCGCCGTTGGACACGCCGGCCCGGGCCGCGACGTCCTTGATGGTGACGCGACGCAACCCCGGCGCCGGCTCCTCGCCCATCAGCGCGACTCGCCCACAGCGCCGGACTGCACGGCGCCGGGCTGCACGGCTGCCGGGCAGACCGCGCCACCGGGTGTGTTCACACACCACAACGCCTGGGCCGCAAGCAGCTCGTCAGGGCCGCCGTGCCAGCCGTCCACCCGTAGGGTCACCGACTCGCCCGGCAACAGGCTGGTCAGCCCCTGGTTCGCGGTGGCCTGCGGGTCCAGCCGGTCGGCCTGCAGCAGCAGATCCCGCAGCAGCGTATGCGCGGTGACGGTGACCACGGCGCCGGTGGCAGTCGGCTGGGCGGTGACCGTCATGCGGGCCTCCGGATAGGCGAAATCACGATCGGCGGCGGCGAATCGCCAGGCCCGCAGCGTACCGGCGTCGGCCACCAGGAACTCGCTGGCCGGCTCGCCCGTTCGGGCAACATCCGGTGGTACCAACAGTTCCGCCACCGCCCGGCCGGCCGCGTGGAACGGCAGCGTGACCGTTGCCAGCTCGACTCCGTCGGCGCGCAGCCGGCGGATGGTCACCGCGTCCGTCCACTCCCGCTGGTCCTGGTTCACCAGGCACAGCACCAGCCGGTCCGGATCGTCTGCCGCGCTGTCGGCGCGGAAGGTGAGCAGCCGGTCGCCGTAGACCCGGCGCAGTTCATGGTAGAGCGGCTTTGTCCGGCCGGCACCGTCCACTGCAGACCAGGAGACCACCGGCCAGCAGTCGTTGAGCTGCCACAGCACGGTTCCCGCGCAGCGCGGCCAGGCCGCCCGCCAGTACTCGATGCCGGTGGCGATGGCCCGCGCCTGGTTGACCTGGGTCAGGTAGTGCCAGTGCGCGAAGGAGGTGGGCGGGGCGAAGTGCGGGGCGAGTCCCCGGTCGAGTTTGGCGGTGCCGTCGGCGGCCTTCTGGTGGTTGCGCATGGCCGGTGAGTCGACCGAGAGCTGGTCGTCGGGGACCACCGAGCGCAACGTCTGCCACGCGGGCGGGGCCTGCCAGCCGAACTCGGCGACGAACCGCGGCGCCACCGTCAGGTAGTCGGTGTAGTCGCGCCGGTTCCACACCTCCCACAGGTGGCTGGTGCCATAGCGGGGGTCGTTCGGGTGCGCCCGCCAGGACCCGGACCACGGGCTGCCCGGCCAGTACGGCCGGCCCGGGTCGACCTCGGCCACCAGCCGGGGCAGCAGTCCGAGGTAGTACCCCTCGCCCCAGCTCGCGCCGGCCAGGTCGGCTTCCCAGTCCCAGTCCCGGAAGCCCCACAGGTTCTCGTTGTTTCCGTTCCACAGCACCAGACTGGGGTGCGGGGTGAGCCGGGCGATGTTCTCCCGGGCCTCCGCCTCGATCTCGCCGCGCAGCGGCTGCTCCTCCGGGTACGCCGCGCAGGCGAACGGGAAGTCCTGCCAGACCAGCAGACCGAGCGAGTCGCAGGCGTCGTAGAAGTCCTCGCTCTCGTAGATTCCGCCGCCCCAGACCCGGATCAGGTCGATTCCGGCGGCGGCGGCCTGGCCCAGCCGACGGCGGTACCGGGCGGCGTCCACCCGGGTCGGGAACGCATCGTCGGGGATCCAGTTCACCCCGCGCGCGAAGATCGGCACGCCGTTCACCACGAAGGTGAAGGCCGAGCCGTGCTCGTCGACGCCGGTGTCCAACTCGACGCTGCGGAAGCCGATCCGCCGGTCCCAGGTGTCCAGCACCGCCCCGGTCCCGGCCGCCGGCTCGCCGGCCGGGTAGCGGAGGGTGAGCTGGCAGTCGTAGCGGGGCTGGTCGCCGAGCGTGTGCGGCCACCACAGCCGCGGGTCGGGCACCTCGGCCACCACCTGCGTGCTGTCCTCGCCGGGGTGCAGCACGGCGGTCGCGGTCACCCCGGCCACCGTCAGCTCGACCAGCAGCACCCGCTGCCGACCGCTGGCCGCGCGGACCACGTCGACGTCGACGGCCACCCGGCCGGCGCCGTCCACCACGCTCACCTGCGGGCGGACCCGGTCCAGCCGGGCGACGCCCCAGCGCTCCAGCCGGGCAGCGCGCCAGATGCCGGCGGTGACCAGCGTCGGTCCCCAGTCCCAGCCGAAGTTGCAGGCCATCTTGCGGAGGTACTGGAACGGTTCGGGGTAGGAGTTGGGGCGCTGGCCCACCAGCTCGCTGACCCGCAGCGCCTCGGCGTACGCGGAGTCGAACACGATCGACAGCGCTCCCGCCCCGGTCGCCCCCGTGACGTCGAAGCGGTACGACCGATGCATGTTCCGGGTCTCCCCCAGCAGCTGCCCGTCCAGGCTGATCCGGGCCACCGTGTCCAGCCCGTCGAAGACCAGCTCGGTGACCTCCGACCGCGCCCCGACCTCGGCCGGCAGCACCGTGTCGTAGCGCCACGCCGACCGCCCGATCCAGGCGGAGTCCTGCTCGTTGGTCCCCGGGTACGGGTCTTCGAGCAGCCCGGCCGCCATCAGGTCGGTGTGCACGCAGCCCGGTACGGTCGCCGCGACCCCGGTCAACTGCGCCGACACCGACGGCGGAACCGGCACGTCCCCGCTGTGGTGCAGGCTCAACGTCCAGCCCTGGGTCAGCGGTGTACCGGACTTCATCTGCTCTCCTCGCACGGCGTCGCATCGCGGCCCGGCGGTGCCGTGGTCGCAGTGCCGGACCCAGGCGGACCAGGCGGATGATCGCATCAAACGTACCGGCCCGCCGAGCAGCTGTCTATACCGTTTAAGTTGCCGATCGCCCAACCGGGAAGCGGCGGCACTCGAACGCCCTGATCGCGTGCCATAAAACGCTCTATCTACCGTGTCGCGACGGCCGTACCCATCGGATCGGCAACCCGGTCCATCCGATGGCCGGCGACGGCGGCAGCGGTCAGGACGCCTCGTCGGCGCGCAGCGGCAGCACGTTGCCGGTGCCGCCGCCGGCGAGCAGGGCGCGCACGGCGGCGCGGGCGTTCTCCGGCAGCATCGGCCGGAAGAAGTGGTACCCCTGCGCGGCGACACAGCCCGAATCGGTCAGCCAGTCCTTCTGCGCCACCGTCTCGACGCCCTCGGCGACCACCCGCAGCCGTTTGTTGTGGGCGATCTCCAGGATCGTCCGGACGATGGCCGCCACCTCGGCCGAGTCCACGATCCGGGCCACAAAGCTGCGATCCACCTTGACCTCGTCGACCTGCACCGTGGTGATGAAGGTGAGGCTGGAGAACCCGGTGCCGAGGTCGTCCACCGACAGCCGCACGCCGAGGTCGCGCAGGGCGTTCAGCGCGGCCAGCACGACCGGCGACTTGGGCTCCATCACCGTCTCGGTGATCTCCAGAGTGAGCTGGTCGGCGGGTACCCGGTGTCGGCGCAGCAGCCGGGCCACGTCCCCGGGCAGCGACGGGTCACGCAGGCTACGGGCGGAGAGGTTCACCGAGATCGGCAGCCGCAGCCCTTCCGCGCGCCACCCGGCCGCGATGGTCAGCGCCAGGTCGAGCACGTACCGGGTGAACCGGCCGACCAGTTCGCTGTCCTCGACCACGTCCAGGAACCGCTCCGGGGTCATCTCCCGGTGCCGGGGGTGGTTCCAGCGCACCAACGCCTCCACCCCGACCGGGTCGCCGCTGCGCAGGTCGACGATCGGCTGGAGCAGCAGGAAGAGCTGGTCGTCGGCGTCCAGCGCCTCGTGCAGTTCGGCGAGCAGGAGCAGCCGGTCGACGCTGGCCGTCTCGATCCCGGGCTCGAACACGGTGACCGGCAGCCTCGCCTTCTTGCCCCGGTGCAACGCCACGTCGGCCCGCCGCAGCAACTCGGCGAGGCTGCACTCGCCCACCGCGGCGGCGGCCACGCCGGCCGAGAACTCCACAACCACCGGTGACCCGCTGGCATCGATCGGGTTGCTGAGCTGCTCGGCCAGGTCCCGGGCGCGTCGGCTGACCGAGTCGACGGGCTCCCCGTCGATCCCCCGGAACACCGGGGCGAGCAGCGCGAAGCCGTCCGCGTCCAGCCGTGCGACCACGTCCTCCGACCCCGCGGTGGCCCGCATCCGCCGGGCCGCCACCCGCAGCAGGTCGTCGCCCCCGGCGTGGCCCAGGGTCTCGTTGACCCGCTTGAAGTCGTTGGCGTCGAGCAGCACCAGGGCCACCGACGCGCCCGGCCCGAGCTGGCGCAGCAGCCGCTCCCCGGCGATCGCGAAGCCGTCCCGGTTGAGCAGCGTGGTGAGCGGGTCGTGGGCGGCCTCGTACGCCCGGCGCAGGGTCAGGTCGCGTAGCTCGTCCTGCTTGGCCGCGTCCCGGGCGGCAACCGCGATCGCGCCCGCGAACACGGCGAGCTGGGCGCGTTCCCGCGGGCGCAGCGGGTCGGGTCGGGTCAGCTCCAGTTCCCCGACGAGCGCGCCGCTGGCCAGCAGCGGCTGGCGGACCGGTGGCCCGTCGCCGGGACCGGGGTAGCCGTACTCGCGGCGCTGGCCGTCCGACCCGATGATCCAGGCCCGTACCCCGGTGACCCCGAACACCCGGACCAGTCCGTCGATCGCGGCGTGCATCACCGCTGTCTCGTCCGGCTGGCTCAGCTCCTGTTGGGCATCGGCGAACAGCTGCCAGGAGACCCGGTCCCCGGCGATCAGGAGTTGACTGCGGAAGGTCAGCCGGAGTACCCACAGCAGCGGCGTCAGCACGATGAACCAGGTCATACGCGCGTCCAGCACGGCTACCGCGATCATGCCCACGGCTGTGTTGCCGACCAGCATGTAAGCCTTGCCGACCAGGGTGCCGCGGACCACCACGAGGTAGTCCACACCCGACCGGGCGGCCGCCTGGATCGCGACCAGCGCCACGCTGGTCACGAAGTAGGCCATCGCCGCGACGATCAGCGCGGCGGCCGTGCGCCCGTCGACCGGGCCGCTGAACGGGTGGTGGATCAGGCAGGCCACCAGGGTCGCCACCCAGGCGGAGATGGTCAGCGCGCCGACGTTGACGGTCGCCCGCCAGAGCGTGGTGGGTAGCCCGAGCAGCCGGTCCACGCTGCGCGCGATGGCCACGCCGAGCAGGGCGGCCAGTGGTACCCAGCCGCTGGGCAGCAGGTACAGGCCGAGGATGACGGCCGCCTCGCCCCAGCCCAGGCGCAGCCGGGCGGCGCCGACCCGCAGGTGCACGGCGGCGAGCTGGGCGACGGCGGCGAGCGCCACCACCACCCCGAAACGGGCGACGCCGGTTCTGGTGAGGTTGTCGGACTGCCAACTCAACAAGCTGAGGGTGACCATGAGCACGGCGATGACGACCAGGACGGCGTCCCGCCCCCTGATCCGGTGCTGCCCTCGGCGCCGGTGACCCGCTGTGCCCACGTGTGCCATCCCTCGATCAACCGCGGACGGGCGATCAGTCGTGACGTGCGTCGGCCCCGGCGCCCACCACCGTGGTGTGGCTCCGCTTGTGGTGCGTACCCCTTGTGGTGCGTAGTCCAGGGGGACACCGACCGGCCGCAGGTGGGCGCTGGCAACCCACTGGGCGCAAGACTAGGCGATCGGCGGGCTGATCGACAGAAGCCGAAGCGTCAGTGTCCGGTTCCGTCCGGTGTCGGCGGGGTCTCGGAACGGTCGACGGCCGTCGGTCCGGTCGGCGGCGGGAACTCGGCCGGCAGTCGCTTGAGCCGCTTGTTCATGTTGCGGATCAACAGCACCGTGGCGATCGCCAGGAGCACGATGATGAGCAGCCCGAGCGGTCCGGCGACCCCGTCGGACTGGGTGTCGCCGAAGCTGTTCTGCGCGAGGAACGTGCCCATCACTCCACCGTACGCGTCGGCGGGCCCGACCGGCCACGCAGGTCGGGCCGGTCGGGCGATCGCACGTCAGGTCAGGCGGGTACCCGGTCACGGACGCCGGCGAACAGGTCGTCCTCGGGCAGCGTGCTGTCCACCAGGGAGTGCACCAGCTGGTAGTCCTCGGTCGGCCAGACCTGAAGCTGGATCTCCATGGGGGTACCGAAGAAGAAGCCGTCCGGGTCGATCTGGGTGGCGTGCGCGCGCAGCGCGTCGTCGCGGGTACCGAACCAGGCGCCGCACTCGACCCGGGTGGTGACCCGGTCGCTGTTGTCCGTGCGCTCCTCCCACCGGGTGAGGAACTCGGTGTACGGCGACTCCAGGCCGGCGGCCAGCATCGCCTCGTGCATGCTGACCATCCGCTGCCGCGCCCACATGTGGTAGTAGAGCTTGAGCGGCTGCCACGGAACGCCCTCGTCCGGGTAACGCTCGGCGTCGCCGGCGGCGTCGAAGGCGACCATCGAGATCTTGTGGGTCATGATGTGGTCGGGGTGCGGGTAGCCGCCGTTCTCGTCGTAGGTGAGCACGACGTGCGGCCGGAACTCGCGAATCAGCCGGACCAGCGGAGCAGCGGCCACCTCCGGGTCCAACAGCCCGAAGCACCCCTCCGGCAGCGGCGGCAGCGGGTCCCCCTCGGGCAGTCCGGAGTCGACGAAGCCGAGCCAGGCCTGCCGGACGCCCAGGATCTCCCGGGCCCGGTCCATCTCCTGCCGGCGGATCTCGGTGATGTTCGCCCAGATCTCCGGCCGGTCCAGTTTCTTGTTCAGCACACTGCCGCGCTCGCCGCCGGTGCAGGTGGCGACCAGCACGTCGACCCCTTCGGCCACGTAACGCGCCATGGTGGCGGCACCCTTGCTCGACTCGTCGTCGGGGTGCGCGTGCACCGCCAGTAGCCGCAGTTGGTCTCCCACTGCCCCGTTCCTCCCCCTCGTGCCGGATCACCCGGCCGAACCGCTCGATCCCCAGCCGCCGGCATCCCGAGCCGCCGACATCCCCAGCCGCCGACATCGGCCGCACGGCTGCCAGAATGATGGTTGCGCTGTCATTCTTACCTGCCGCCACCGACAACCACCCACGCGCCAGGGGTACGCGGGCCACCATCGAAGGACTGCAACCGTGACACCGACGAGCACGCCGGTATTCCCGCCGGGCCGCTACGGGCACCGCCGCGAGCCCCGACGCCGCCCGCGCTGGCTGGTCGCGGTGCTGCTGGTGCCGGTGGTGGCCGTGGGGCTGTGGATCGCGTACACCCTGTTCGACCGGTACGGGCAGCCGACCTTCAACCCGTCCACCCCGACCGCGACTGAGTTGCACGACACTTCGGTGACCGTGCGGTTCACCGTGCACAAGGCAGCCGGGCGAGACCGGGACCTGCCGGATCCGGGCCCGTGACTACAGCGGCGCCCAGGTCGGCTTCGCGGAGGTACCGGTGGGTACCGGCCGGGATCTGACAATCTCGTACCCGCTGCCGACCACCGCCCGCGCGTACGCCGTCGACGTCCTCGGCTGTACCCGCTCCTGAGTGCGATATCGGCCGGATGGTCTCCGAAGATCGAGCCGGCCGGGCTGCGGCCAGCACCCAGCGTGGAGGTGGTCGTCACTGGTAACTTGGTAACTTCCCGTTCGAGCCCTCCGGAGGTTTACAAGTGTCGACCGCTGACCATGTGGCGCCCAGCACCTGGCTGTCCCAGGACGCGTACGACCGGCTCCAGACCGAACTCGACGAACTCGTCGCCAACCGGCCGGTGATCGCTGCCGAGATCAACGCCCGTCGCGAAGAGGGTGACCTGCGCGAGAACGGCGGCTACCACGCCGCCCGCGAGGAGCAGGGCAAGCAGGAGGGGCGGATCCGCTACCTCAAGGAGTTCCTGCGCAACGCGCACGTCGGGGATGCTCCGAAGGCCGACAAGGTTGGTCCGGGCATGGTCGTCACGATCTACTTCGACGACGACTCCGACGACACCGAGCAGTTCCTGCTGGGTTCGCGGGAGATCGCGGCCACCACCGACCTCACCGTCTACAGCCCGGATTCGGCGATGGGCAAGGCGATCATGGGCGCCGGCAACGGCGACACCGTCACCTACACCGCGCCGAGCGGCGCGGCCATCAAGGTCACCGTGGTCTCCTTCGCCCCCTTCGGCGGCTGACCCGGCTCCGCAAGGCGGCTGACTCGACTCCGCCCGGCAGGAGAAGACTCAGGCAGGTGAGGACTCAGGCGGGAGTCGGGCTGACCCGGTAACCGGCCGCGCGGAGCGCGCCGAGCACCTGGTCGGAGTGCTCCGAGCCGCGGGTCTCCACGGACAGCGCCACCCGCACCTCGCCCAGCCGCAGCTGCGGGTCGTGTCGCAGGTGCTCGACGTCGACCACGTTCGCGCCCTGCCCGGCGATCTCTGCGAGCAGCAGCGCGAGCTGGCCGGGCCGGTCCGAGCAGTGCACCGTGAAGCGCAGGTAACGGCCGGCGGCGGCGAGGCCGTGCTCGATCACCTTGAGGATCAGCAGCGGGTCGATGTTGCCGCCGGAGAGCACCACCACGGCCGGGGCGTCCACCGCGATGTTGCCGGTCTGCAGCGCCGCGGCGGCCACCGCGCCGGCCGGCTCGACCACCAGCTTGCAGTGCTCCAGCAGCATCAGCAGGGCCCGCGAGATGTCCTCCTCGGTGACCGTGACCACCTCGTCGATCAGCTTGCTGACGTGCGCGAAGCTCACCTCACCGGGGCTGCCCACGGCGATCCCGTCGGCGATCGTGCGGTACCCGGAGATGCGCACCGGGCGGCCGGCGGCCAGTGAGGGCGGGAACGCGGCGGCCCCGGCGGCCTGCACGCCGATCACCCGGACGTCGGGCCGGACCGCCTTCACGGCGGCGGCCAGCCCGCCGGCCAGTCCACCGCCCCCCATCGCGACCACCACGGTCGCCACGTCCGGGCACTGGTCGAGGATCTCCAGCCCGACCGTCCCCTGCCCGGCGATCACGTCCGGGTGGTCGAAGGGGTGGATGAAGACCGCGCCGGTACTGTCGGCGAACTCCTGAGCCGCCTCCAGCGCGTCGTCCACGGTGTCACCGACCAGTCGCACGGCAGCCCCGTACCCCCGGGTGGCGGAGACCTTGGGCAGCGGCGCGCCGGTCGGCATGAACACCGTGCTGCTCGCGCCCAGCGTCGCGGCGGCCAGCGCGACGCCCTGGGCGTGGTTCCCGGCGCTGGCGGCCACCACCCCACGGGACCGCTCCTGCGCCGTCAACCGGGCGATCCGCACGTACGCGCCGCGCACCTTGAACGACCCGGCACGCTGCAGGTTCTCGCACTTGAGCCAGGCCGGCCCGGCGAGTTTCGCGGTCAGCGGCCGGCACGGCTCCATCGGCGTGACCCGGGCGAACCCGGCGAGCAGATCGCGGGCAGCCAGCACGTCGTCGAGGGAAACCAGGTCGGTCATCCTCCGATCCTCGCACTCCGGCCGGCAAGCGCCCGGTGCCGCGCTCCGGCACGCGATGCACGGCACACGCCCACCTCGCCCTGATGCCCGAACCACCCTAGAATTCACGGTGTGTACAAACTTCTGGTGACCCTGCACGTGTTGAGTGCGGTACTGCTGACCGGGCCATTCGCGCTGGCCGCGTTCGCCGGGCGCCGGGCGATTCGGCGGCACGACGCCGACGACACCCAGGACGCGGCCCGCTGGATGGCCCGTGCCGGGATCGGTTCGATCGCGGTGGCGCTGCTCGGCTGCGCCGCGCTCGGGGTGTCCGACCGGTTCGACTTCAGCACCCCCTGGGTGATCATCTCGATCACGCTCTACATCGTGGTGATGGGGGTGGCCACCGGCTACACGGTGCCGGCCCTGCGCAAGGCCGCCAAGCTGCTCACCGCCGACGAGATGGTGACCCCGCCGAAGGTCAACGACCCCGACGGCCCGATCCCCACCGTCTCGGCCAGCGCCGCGGACCTGGCCGCGCGCGGCCAACTGGACCGGGTGGCCGGCCGGATCGCCGGCTCCGGCGCGGTGGTGCTGATCGGCATCGTGGTGATCACCGTGCTGATGGTGACCCGCCCGTTCGGCAACTAGCCCGCTGGACTTCCGCCCCGCTGAACTCGCGGTCCGCTTGTTGGCCGGGAGTTCAGCGGGGGTAGCCCGGGGCGTGCCGCAGCCAGGGTGAGGCCTGTTCGAGCTGGCCGGCGACGGCGAGCAGGGTCAGTTCCGAGCCGGGTGCGCCGACCAGTTGCACCGCCACCGGCAGGCCGTCGGGGCGGACGCCGACCGGGAGCACCAGGGCCGGGAAGCCGACCAGGTTCCAGGCCGCCTGGAACGGGGCGTACCGCACGCAGCTCACCGCGTTGGCCAGGAACGACCGCCGGTGCCAGGGCGTCGCGGCCGGTGGCGAGCCGGCGAGCGCCGGGGTGACCAGCACGTCGTAGTCGTCGAACCAGGCCAGGCAGGCGTCCCGGAACCGGGCCCGGTCGGTGTCGCTGATCCAGCCCCGGCGCTTGACGAACCGGCCCACGGCGGCGGCCCGGCGGGTACGCGGCTGCAGCGTCTGCGGGTCCAGGGCAGCTTCCCGCACGCTGTCGGCGGCGGCCGAGAACCAGGTGGCCATGGTGCGCAGGCCGATCCGGGTCGGGTACTTCGGGCTGGCTGGAGTGATCGTGTGCCCGGCCGCGGTCAGGTGCCGGGCGGCGCTGGCGACCGCGTCGCGGGCCGGTCGGTCGGCGCGTACCCCGGCGACCGGCGCGCGGGTGGAGACGGCGATCCGCAACGGTTCCGGCTCGGTGAGCCGGGGCGGCGCCCAGCCGGCGAGGACGGCCAGTGCCACCGTCGCGTCGGCCACCGTGGTGGCGAGGACGCCGTGCTCGCTCATCCCGTACCAGGCGTCCACCGGGCCGCTGGCGGGTACCACGCCCCGGCCGGGCTTGACGCCGACCAGGCCACAGCAGGCGGCCGGGATGCGGATGGAGCCCAACCCGTCGGTGCCGTGCGCGAGCGGTACCAGCCCGGCGGCCACCGCGGCGGCCGAGCCACCGGACGAGCCACCGGCCGTCCGGTCGGTACGCCACGGGTTGCGGGTGGTGCCCGAGGAGTCGTCGGTGGTCGCCCACAGCGCCAGTTCGGGCATCCGGCTGGTACCGACCACCACCGCTCCGGCACCGCGCAGCCGGCGTACCACCTCGTCGTCGGCGACCGCGGCCGAGGAGGCAGCCGCCGCCGAACCGTGCCAGGTGGGCAGGCCGGCGACCCGGGTGTTCTCCTTGACCGCCACCGGCACCCCGGCAAGCGGCAGGTTCACCAGGTCCTCCTGCTCGTCCACCGCCTCGGCTTCGCCGACCGCCTCGGGGCGCAGGATGCGCAGCGCCCCGAGCAGGTCGTTGTTCTTCTCGATGTACTCCCAGTGGTCGGCGAGCACCTGGGTGGCAGACGTGTCGCCGCGGCGTACCGCCCGGGCGATCTGTTTGGCGGTCGCCCCCACCCAGGACGGCGCGCCGCGCTGTGGAGTGTCCGAACTGGAGCTGGTGGAGCTGTCCTGTGCCGCGCCGTACCCCATGGCAACCTCCCCGATGCCAGCGGATCGCCCCGCCGTGGCCGGGCGAAGTGCCCGCGTCTGCCCCGTTCTGTGCGTGCGGCCCGCGTATGTAGGTCGGAATGTCTAACGACTCAGCCGAGCGCCTGCTCGAGGTCCGCGAGAAGATCTTCCACTGTCTCGATCCCGACCGACAACCGCACCAGGTCGTCCGGAACCTCCAGCACCGAACCGGCGACACTGGCGTGCGTCATCCGCCCCGGGTGCTCGATCAGCGACTCGACACCACCGAGGGATTCGCCCAGAACGAAGAGTTTCGCCCGGTTACACATATCGATGGCCTTCTCCGCGCTGCCCAGCCGCAGGCTGACCATACCGCCGAAGGCGCGCATCTGCTTGACCGCCACATCGTGTCCCGGGTGGTCGGGCAGGCCCGGGTAGAGCACGCTGCGGACCGACTTGTGCCGGCTCAGGTACTCCACGACGCGCTCGGCGTTGGCACAGTGCCGATCCATCCGTACCCCCAGAGTCTTGAGGCCGCGCATCGTCAACCAGGAGTCGAACGGCCCGCTCACCGCCCCCATCGCGTTCTGGTGGTAGGCAAGGGTTTCGGCCAGCGCCTCGTCGCGCACCACGAGCGCGCCACCGACCACGTCGGAGTGTCCGCCGATGTACTTGGTGGTCGAGTGGACCACGATGTCGGCGCCCAGGCTCAGCGGTTGTTGCAGGTAGGGGCTGGCGAAGGTGTTGTCGACCACGAGCAGCGCGCCGCGGTCGTGGGCCGCCTGGGCCAGTGCGGCGATGTCCGCGATGCCCAGCAGCGGGTTCGTCGGGGTTTCCACCCAGATCAGCCGGGTACGGGCGACGCTCGCGGCCCGGACAGTGTCCACATCGGACAGGTGCGCGGCGGTGAAGTTCAGCCCCCACCGCTCGGCCACCTTGGCAAACAGCCGGTAGGTGCCGCCGTACGCGTCGTCCGGGATGATCACGTGGTCGCCGGGCTGGCAGAGCGCCCGCAACAGGGTGTCCTCGGCGGCCAGCCCACTGGCGAAGGCCAGGCCGTGCCGGCCGCCCTCGACCGCCGCGAGCGCCTCCTGCAGCGCGTCCCGGGTCGGGTTGCCCGACCGGGAGTACTCGTATCCCAGCCGGGGCGAGCCGACCGCGTCCTGGGCGAAGGTGGAGGTCTGGTAGATCGGCGGGACCACCGCGCCGGTCCGCGGGTCGGGCTCCTGGCCGGCGTGGATCGCCAGCGTCTCGAAGCCGTGGCCCTCGTCGTGCCGGCGACGGCCGTGGCCGTGGGTGTCATGAGCGACGTTGGTCATCCCGACAGGCTAGCCTCGGCCGGTGTCCGCATGCGTGTTCTGCGCGATCGTGGCCGGCGAGGTGCCCGCGTTCCGGGTCGCCGACACGCCGGACGGGGTGGCCTTCCTGGATGCCCGACCGGTCTTCCCCGGGCACGTCCTGGTGGTCCCCCGGCCGCACCTGGCGACCCTGGCCGACCTGCCGCCCGACCTGCTGCCCGGGTACTTCACCCTGGTCCAGCAGGTGGCCGCCGCGGTGGAGCGGGCACTCGGCGCGGACGGGACATTCGTCGCGATGAACAACAAAGTCAGCCAGAGCGTGCCACACCTGCACACCCACGTGGTACCCCGGCGATTCAAGGACGGGCTGCGCGGCTTCTTCTGGCCCCGGCACAAGTACGCCTCCGAAACCGAGGCCCACGACCACGCCGACCGCATCCGCGCCGCGCTGGCCTGACGCCGATCCCGGGCCGCGTTCCGTGGTTCGTAAGGGTGGAATAGCCGGCCTGGCGGGATGCTTGGACCAGGTGCTGAAAGGAGCAACAGACCGTGTTCCTGCGTCGACTGAAGAAGCTGGACCTGCCCACCGCCGAGGAGGCCCTGCCCGGCCGTGAGGCAGCCGTCCCGGTAGCCACCCGGCACACCGTGCTGGGTACCCCGTTGAAGGGCCCGTGGCCGGACGGCGCACAGGTGGTCGTCTTCGGGATGGGCTGCTTCTGGGGAGCTGAGCGGATCTTCTGGGAGCTGCCCGGCGTGATCTCCACGTCGGTCGGGTACGCCGGTGGGATCACGCCCAACCCGACCTACGAGGAGGTCTGCTCGGCCTACACCGGGCACACCGAGGTCGTCCAGGTCGTCTACGACCCCGCCAAGATCGCCTTCGCCGACCTGCTCAAGGCGTTCTGGGAGAACCACGACCCGACCCAGGGCATGCGCCAGGGCAACGACGTGGGTACCCAGTACCGCTCGGCCATCTACACCACCACCGACGGGCAGCTCACCGAGGCGCAGGCGTCCCGGGAGGCGTTCAACCCGGTGGTACACGCGGCCGGCCACCCGGACATCACCACCGAGATCCACCCGCTGGGCACGTACTACTACGCCGAGGACTACCACCAGCAGTACCTCGACAAGAACCCCGGCGGCTACTGCAACCACGGCCCGAACGGCATGACCTGCCCGGTAGGCGTCGCCCGGGTAGCGACCGCCGAGCACTGATCCGCTGAAAGGTCCTGAGCCCTCGGCTTGCGGTCGAGGGCTCAGCGGCCACAAGCTCTGAGCGATACTGCAACGGTGTTGAAGTGGTACCGTTTCAGTATGAGTGCCGAGACAATCACGACTTCCCTCAAGTTGCCGGCCGAGATCTACGAAGCGATCAAGGCCGAGGCCACCGCCGACCACCGCTCCATCAACGCCGCCATCGTGGTCGCACTGAGCGAGCACGTTCGCCGCCGTGAGCGCACGCAGCGGGTCGCCGAGATCGGAGCCGAGATCGCGGACCGGCACGGCGAGCTGCTCCGCCGGCTCGCTCTGTGACCGCTGAGCCCGTTGAGTACCTCACGGCCGAAGATCTGATCGTGCTTGCCGGGGTCATCCTCGGCCAGAAACCCCTCGTACGTGAACCTGGCCTCCTGGCAGCGGCCGCCGCGCGTCCGTCAACAGTCGTGTTCGGGGAGGTCGCCTACCCGACCCTGTTCGGCAAAGCCGCAGCGTTGCTCTTCTCCGTCTGCCAAAACCACACGCTCATCGACGGCAACAAGCGACTGGCCTGGGCGGCCGCGGTCACTTTCCTGGCCCTCAACGGCCACCCCGTGCCCGACATCGACGTCGACGCGGCCGAAGCGTTCATGCTTTCGGTGGCCCGCGGCGAACTGACGGAGGTCGCTCAAATTGAGGAACGACTCCGCGCGCTCTACACCCCCTAGCAGGGCCTCCCGAAGTACGCACACCCGTGGACGACGGGGCCGCAACCGCCCAACCCAGCCGCTATCCTGTACCAGGCCTGGGGAGGCGGATTGACCAACGACCATGAGAGATTCGGCGCGGATCTGTCTCGGCTCTATCAGATGGGCAGCCGCAACCTTCCCATTGTCGCCGAGGCGTACCGCTCAGCGGCACAGCACCTGGCGGAGACCGATCCGGGTCTTGCCACCGCGTTCGCCCGCCCACCCGAGTTCGGCGGCCCGAACGGGTACACGCAGGGGGCATTGACGGCCGTACGCGACCTCGCTCACGACTTCTTCGTCAGAACATCGATCAATCTCGACGCGACTGCCAAGGCACTGCTGACGGCAGTGCAGATCTATGCCGAGGCAGACGGGGTCGCCCGCGATGAGCTCGATCGCCTGAACCAACAGAACGGGCTCGTATGAGCATCTCCTCGGCGCGGCCGGTCGCGGGGCCCCAGTGAGCTTCGACGACCTGCCGGCGAAGATCCAGGAAATCGTTGTCACGGCCTACACCCAGGGGCTCAAGCAGTTCGAGCAGGTCGGCTCGAGCGACCTGACGGACCAGGAGGAGCCCAGGCTGGAACAACTGTGCTTCGTCGAGATACCGCAACTCTTCCAGCCATTCTTGGGTACGCCTGATCCAGCGTCCTTCACCCCGTTGATCGAGTGCATGCGCGCGGCGATGGCGGTGCTGAGTACCGGCGACAACACTGCCGATCCGTTGTCGAAAAGCGGCGGTCCCTACCTGGCCAATGTGAATCTCGAAATGATGCCGGGCTGCCTGAACCTACTCGACGCATGGACCGGCCGGGCGGCGCACGAGTTCGTCGAGACCTTCATCAAACCGTTCCCGTCGCTGGTTCGGAACCAGTTCGTTCTGGTGAGCGCCGTGAAGTCGGGACTTGAGGCGGAGCAGGCGATCTGGCAGCAGGTGCGCTCCGACGTCGTGGATGTCGCCGACAAGACCCTGAGCGCGTTCGAGGCCATGCTGCACAACTCGTGCAACTCCCGCGCATTCACGGTGACGTTGGCGGTGGTCGCCGCGATCGCGACGGTCGCCACCGAGATTCCGACGCTGGGTGCTTCGACCGCCATCACGCTGGCCGTCGTGGGGGCCACGTCCTCCGTGGTGGGAGCCGCCGCACCGCTGGGTAATCCGGTCAATACCAAGATCCGGGGCGGTGAGCCGGCCGAGATCGTCGCGTCGTTGCGCGAATGCCTGGAACTCGAGTACCAGCTTGTCCGGGACACGGACCAGCGCGTCTCCACCGCACTGGTCAAGCTGATCAACGCTGTTGTCGAGCGGGCAGATTCATTCGTGTCGCCGCCCCCGCGATTGGCCTCGGCGGACGCAGCCAGCGTCACGGGGTCCGACTTCCTCGGCTACCCACCCCATTGATCGGAGGACTCGGACGCATGGGAACCCTTGCCGGTCAACTCGCCGAACTGCGTGTCGTAGCCACGGTGCCCGGCAGCGGGCTGCGTGGCGAGCTGACCGGACGATCGCAGCTCCATGTCGAACTGCCGGAGGACGCATATGCCTCGGCCGACGAACGCATCCTGAGCGCACACCTCGCCACGCTCGCACGGCTGCTGTGGGTGGCCTGGATCCGCGAGACGGAGGCGGTCATCCGGGCGGCCGACGGCGCGCCGGAACCAGTCGAGGAGTCCAACCGGGCGGGGGCGCAGTTCGCTCAGGCGCTCGGCGGCCTCGTCGCCACGGGTCAATCGGCCGACGGCCGGGTACGGGTCAGGACGCTCGGGATGCGGCAGTGGCACGTGGAGATCGAACCTGGCTCTCTCCGGGAACTCGCCGAGAGTCAGTTCACGCGTGGTGTGGCACAGGCTGCCGCAGCCCTGGTCGCCGACCAGGACCGGCTGGTGGCCCGACTGCGATTTCTTCGCGACACTCCCCTCCCCGAGGCGGAGCAGCGGTGGTGACGTCATTCGGATACCGACTGATCTCGGTGGCTCTGGCCGGCACGGCAATACTCGGCGCGATCTCCGGCTGCCGGGTGCTGACCGGCCATTCAGCGGCGACGCCGAGTCCCACCTGCGTGAGCACCGGCCCGGTACCCCAGTTGTCCGATGCGCCTGCCGACGCGGCACCGGGCGGGGGTGGGCTGCGGGTCGTGGAGAGCGCGGTCAGGCTCGTCGGACAGGGTGAGTCTCATCACGAAACCCTCAGCATGGGCGCGATTGTCCAGAACACCAGCGACCACGCGGCGTACCGGGTGGTCGTCACGCTCACTCCACGGTCGGCGGACGGTCAGCGCGCTGCCGCCGGCACGTCGTACCAGCTCAATGTATTCGTGCCCGTGATTCTTCCGGGCGCTCGTGTCCCGATCGGGATGTGGGCATACCCCGCGCGGTTGCCCAACTACCAACCGCTCCCCCCGAATGATCTCCAGGTCAGCTTCGGGACGGTGCACTGGGTGGCCGACGTCCATCGCTTCGCAGCGGTTTCCGCGACTATCACCCGCCGGGTGCCGGCCCGCGGCCCCGAGGGAACCGCGGGCTTCTACTACACGGCCCGGATCGACAGCTGCCAACCGCTGCCGTCCCGCGGCGTCGTCGTGATCTACCGTGACGCGTCGGGAGCTCTGGTCGGCGGCTCCATGGAATTCGTCGGCAAACGGCTGTGTACCTCTGACGCCACCGAGTTCCTTTCCGGATTCCAAGGCGGTGTGCCCCAAGATTTCGACATCGCACACACCGAGGTCTACCCGTACTGCGACCCGGAGTCCGGTCCGTACGGACCGTCGCCGAGCGGCCCGTTCAACTGATCGCTGCACTCACCGTCCGCAAGCCATCAACCGAACATTGATCGTCATCGCCCGAAGGGCTCTTCAATGGTTCGACCGAGCCATGATGGGCTTGGAGTTTCGACTGCTTCGATTATTGCGGATAATGCGATTGGAGGCAGTCATGACGATCACCATGCTCGAACCTGTCCATGCTCTACCCGAATACACTCCGCGACCTGCTGATCCGCAGGTTGGAACGCAACGGGCTGCTCCGATCCACGGCCGCCCTGCGCGCCATCCAATGATGGGAACGCCTGCCGAAACGCGCTGAGCCCCGGGCTCGGAGGTCCGGGGCTCAGCCGTGTTCCGGGCGTGGCGATCCGGTCGCCGGTCAGGGCTCGAGGTCGACCACGCCCTTGCCGCTTTGGATGTCGAGCGGCACCGAGACCTGGTCGTGTGCGATCAGCCAGCTGCCGTCGACCTTCTGGAGGCCGTACGTGACGCGGACCCACATGCCGCTCGTCGACGTCCCGTCCCGCAGCGTGCCGCTGAGACGGGCGAAGCCGTACCCGAATGCCACGTCCTCGCCGACCGTGAACGTCAGGTCCCGAAGCTCATAGTTCACAGTCTCGAAGAACGCGAACACCTTCGCCCAGTTCCGCAGCTTCGCCTCCACCCCGACGTGCTGCAGCGGCGGCTCGACGTCGAAGGACACCACGTCCGGTGCGTACGCCTGCCTCACGCTGTCGAGGTCCTCGGCCCCGAGTCCTTCGATGACCTTGTCGATCTGCTGGCGGATCTTGGCTTCTTCTTCCTGGCGTTGCGTAGACATCACTACCCCAACCTCTCCTTGACGATGAACCTTGACTTCTCACGGGTGCAGCGGGGACCTCAGCGGCTCATGGCGGCCTCCTGCTCCACTCGCGACAACTTCTCCGGGTTGCGCACGTGGTAGACGCCGGCGACGTAGCCGCCCTCGACCCGCACCGTCAGCACGCCGTCGATCTCCCCGTTGACCCGGACGAGCAGCCCCGGCCCACCGTTGACCTGTACCGGCTCGAACGACCTTCCAGCCCTGCCCCGGTCCCAGAAGGCGGCCAGCAGGCGAGCCACCTTGCCGACCCCCACGATGGGCCGCGGGACGGCGTGTCGAACTCCGCCGCCGTCGCTGAGGACAACGACGTCCGGCGCGAGGATGTCGAGCAGGCTCTGCAGGTCGCCGGTTTCGACCGCTCGCTGGAAGGCCTGGAGCGCGGCACGGGTCTCGACCGGGGAGACGGTGCCGCGTGGTCGGCGCGCGGCGACGTGCGCCCGGGCCCGGTAGGCGATCTGGCGGACGGCGGCGGAGGTCTTGTCGACGGCTTGCGCGATCTCGTCGTAGTCCAGGTCGAACACCTCGCGCAGCACGAACACCGCCCGTTCGACCGGGGCGAGCGTCTCCAGCACCAGCAGCATCGCCATCGAGACGCTGTCGGCCAACGCGACGTCCTCGGCCACATCGGGTGCGGTCAGCAGCGGCTCGGGCAACCACGGCCCGACGTAGGACTCCTTGCGCCGGCGCAGCGTACGCAGCCGGTCCAGCGCCTGGCGGGTGGCGATCCGTACCAGGTAGGCCCGCTCCTCCCGCACCGTGTCGAGATCGACGCCCACCCACCGCAACCAGGTCTCCTGCAGGACGTCTTCGGCGTCAGCGGCCGATCCGAGCATCTCGTAGGCAACGGTGAACAGCAGGTTGCGGTGGGCGACAAACGCTTCGGTGGCGGCGTCAACCCGGCGACCACGGGGCAACGGCTGCGCTGTGTCCGTCGTTGCTGCGCTGCGCTCGCTCATGCCCGGCTCCCACCTGTTCGCCCGTTGCCCTGCGACATCCACCCGACGACGGTCCCCGTCTCTTTGTGACGCCCGGGCCCGGTGCCGCGCGTCACATGGCCGCGCTGTTACGGCGATCGGGGCGCCCACGTCTGGTGGGCGTCAGGGAGGCCGCACGAACAAACCAGGGCGGCACGCAGAGGTGACAGGAGATCGTCGTGGCAGTACAAGCTGCAGACCCCGCGGCTGGACCGGGCCCAACAGCGGCCGGGTCGACGGCCGCAGATCCGAGACGGTGGTTGATCCTCGCCGTCATTGCCGCCGCCCAACTCATGGTGGTGCTCGACCTGACCGTGATGAACCTCGCGCTGCCGTCGGCGCAGCACGCGCTGAACTTCACGACCGCCGACCGGCAGTGGGTCGTCACCGCGTACGCGCTGTCGTTCGGCAGCCTGCTGCTGTTCTGCGGGCGGCTGGCCGATCTGATCGGCCGCAAGGTGACCTTCCTGACCGGGGTCATCGGCTTCGCGGCCGCCTCCGCTGTCGGTGGCGCTTCGGACAGCTTCTCGATGCTGGTGACAGCGCGCGCGAGCCAGGGGGTCTTTGCTGCTCTGCTGGCGCCGTCCGCCTTGTCGCTGCTGGCCACGACCTTCAGGGACGCGAAGGAGCGGGCCAAGGCGTTCGGCGTGTACGGCGCGGTGATGGCCGCCGGCGGGGGTACTGGGACTGCTGCTCGGCGGCGCGCTGACCACCTACCTGTCCTGGCGGTGGTGCATGTACATCAACCTGATCTTCGCCGCGATCGCGATCAGTCGGAGGCGTGCTGCTGGTGGGCAGGCAGCCGCGCACGCCGGGCGGCCGACTGGACGTGCCGGGCGTGCTGGCGGTGTCGAGCGGGATGTTCTGCCTGGTCTACGGCTTCTCCAACGCCGCGCGGCACAGCTGGGGCACGCCGTCGACCGCGGGCTTCCTGATCGTCGGCGTCGCGCTGCTGATCGCTTTCGCCGTCTGGCAGTCGCGCGCCGCGCAGCCGCTGCTGCCGCCCCGCATCGTGCTCGACCGCAACCGGGCCGGCGCCTACCTCACCATCCTGATCAGCGGGGCCGCCACCTTCGGCGTCTTCCTCTTCCTCGTGTACTACATGCAGGAGACCCTCGGGTACTCGGCGGTCACTTCGGGCCTGGCCATGCTGCCGATGGTGGCGCTCAGCGGCACCACGGCGACCCTGGGCAACACCAAGCTGATGCCGCGGTTCGGACCCAAGCCGATGGTCATCGCCGGCATGCTGCTCAACGCTTCCGGCATGGTCTGGCTGACCAGGATCGGCGTGCACTCGGGCTACCCGTCGGCGCTGCTCGGGCCGCTCATGGTGACCGGCGCCGGCATGGGCCTCATCTTCGGCATGGCGGCCGCGACCGGCACCTTCGGCGTGGCGCCACGCGACGCGGGGGTGGCCTCGGCGAGCATCAACACCGGCCAGCAGCTCGGCGGTTCGATCGGCGCCGCGCTGCTCAACACGATCGCGGCCAGCGCCACCACCAGCTACCTGGCCGACCACCGCCAGCCACGGCCGACACCGCAACTGCTTCAGCTTGCGCTGGTGCACAGCTACACCACGGTGTTCTGGTGGTGCGCCGGCATCTTCGCGGCCGGCGCCGTCATCTGCGGCGCCCTGCTACGCCGAGGCCCGCTGACCCGGCCCGGAGACATCCCCGCTCAGGAGCCGCCCCAGCACGCCACAGCCGACATCAGCCGGCCGACCCAGGAAACTTCGACCGCCGGGCACTGACCTGGGCACCACGACCGAGCTCCGAACCTGGTCCGGGGCTCGGTCGTGGTGGGGCCGCTCAGGAAGATCACGATCTGGTGCACCGTGACTCCCCCACAGGGCCGTGTGGTGCAGCTAATCGCGATCTTTCCTCCGTTCGCTTCCAGCGCAACCACCCACGGATGACAGTCGATGGGGTACGGCGTTGAGTGCGGCATGGATCCTCTGGACGCGTACAGCCGGGTGGTGTCGTCGGTGGCGGAGCGGCTGCGGCCGAGCGTCGCGGCGCTGAGCGTGCGTACCGCGCGCGGGCAGGGCGCCGGGTCGGGAGTGGTGTTCACCGCCGACGGCTTCCTGCTGACCAGCGCGCATGTGGTGGCCGGGGCGGGCGGCGGGACCGCCGAGTTCGCCGACGGCAGCGAGTCACAGTTCGACGTGGTCGGCGCGGATCCGCTCGCCGACCTGGCGGTGCTGCGGGCGCACGCCCACGGCGCCCCGCCGGCCGAGTTGGGCGACGCGGACACGTTGAAGATCGGGCAGTTGGTGGTCGCTGTCGGCAACCCGCTCGGGCTGGCCGGTTCGGTGACGGCCGGGGTGGTCAGCGGGCTCGGCCGGTCCATCCCGGCCCGGGACGGGCGGCACCTGCGGCTGATCGACAACGTGATCCAGACCGACGCCGCGCTCAACCCGGGCAACTCCGGGGGCGCCCTGGCCACCGGCGACGGCAAGGTGGTCGGGATCAACACCGCAGTTGCCGGGTACGGGCTGGGCCTGGCCGTCCCGGTGAACGCCACCACCCGGCAGATCATCTCCGAGCTGCTCTCCACCGGCCGGGTACGCCGCGCCTGGCTGGGCGTGGCCGGCGTGCCCACGCCCCTGCCACCGGAGATCGCCACCCGACTCGACCAGCGGATCGGGCTACGAGTGGCCGAGGTGGTGCCCGGCAGCCCGGCCGGCGTCGCCGGGATCTACCTGGGCGACCTGATCGTGACCGCCAACGGCGGGCCGGTACAGAGCGTGCAGGCGTTGCAGCGGCTGATGCTCGGCCCCGCGATCGGTACCCGACTGCCGATCACCCTGCTCCGCAAGGGCGCGTTCGTGGACGTGGTCGCGGTCCCCGCCGAGCTGGGCGTCGGCTGACCCGGGCCGGCCCGACAGCTGGCTGTGTCCCGCGGCCGGCGCGCACAGCGGATGGGGCGGCGAGACGAAGTAAGGCGCGGGCGAGGACACATGAGCACCTGAACCCGGGGGAACCGTTGGGGCTCACGTGTCCTCGCCCGCCGGTACCCGCGGCTGGGCGCGTCTGGCCGGAGACGCTGGGCAGGCAGTGCGGAGGCTTGTGTCTGCCCTGGGCGCGCGGGTGGGGGCGCGGGACTGTGCGGCGCTGGCGGGGCGTCGCGGTGTCACCGCTGGATGAAGTTATGGACGGACTCTGCAAGGTCGGGGGATCAACGGGCGGCGGGACGGTCACCCACTCCACGGGGGTGCCGGCAGCCCGACGCGGCAACTGCGGGCGATGGCCCACCGTCAACTGCCTGGAGGACGGAGTACCGGGCCTGCTCGTGGCTGGTCACGTGGTCTCTCCTCCCACGCCGAACTGCTTTCGACTGCTCTAACCGCTGGATTTGACGATAGGCAACGCCCTGCGACTGCCATCGCACAGACTGTGCGCCCAGACTCGGGATATTTTGCGTTGATCCGTCCCTGGGGCAGCTCTCACTCCAAAATGGCCGGGAGTGGTCAGCCCTCGCCGAGGTGGGTGAGCAGGTCCTGCCGGGTGATCACGCCCACCGGCTTGCCGTCGACCAGCACCAGGGCCGCGTCCGAGCGCTCCAGCAGGGTCACCGCCTCGGCGATCGGCTGACCACCGCCGATCATCGGCAGCGGGCCGCCCATGTGCCGCTCGATCATGTCGTGCAGCTGCGCGCGGCCGCTGAAGAGTGCGTCCAGCAGCGCCTTCTCCGCGATCGAGCCGGCCACCTCGCCGGTCACCACCGGCGGCTCGGCCTTGAGCACCGGCAGTTGCGACACCCCGTACTCGCGCAGCAGGTCGATCGCGTCGCGCACGGTCTGGGTCGGGTGCACGTGCACCAACTCCGGCATGGTCGCGCCCTTGGCGGCCAGGATCTCGGCCACCGTGCCGTCCGCGGCGTGCGAGGACAGGAACCCGTACCGGGCCATCCAGGCGTCGTTGAAGATCTTCGAGAGGTAGCCGCGCCCGCCGTCCGGCAGCAGCACCACCACGACCGCGTCCGGGCCGGCCTCCCGGGCCACCTTCAGCGCGGCCGCCACCGCCATCCCGCACGAGCCGCCGACCAGCAGCCCCTCCTCGCGGGCCAGCCGCCGGGTCAGCTCGAAGGACTCCTTGTCGGACACCTCGACGATCTCGTCGCAGATCCCCCGGTCATAGGTGTCCGGCCAGAAGTCCTCACCGACCCCCTCCACCAGGTACGGCCGCCCGGTACCCCCGGAGTAGACGGACCCCTCCGGGTCGGCGCCGACGATCCGGACCGTGCCACCGGAGGCTTCCCGCAGGTACCGGCCCACGCCGCTGATCGTGCCGCCGGTGCCCACCCCGGCTACGAAGTGCGTCACCCGGCCCTCGGTCTGCGCCCAGACCTCCGGCCCGGTGCTCTCGTAGTGCGACAGCGGGTTGTTCGCGTTCGCGTACTGGTCGGGCTTCCACGCGCCGGGGATCTCCCGGGCCAGCCGATCGGAGACGCTGTAGTACGAGCGCGGGTCCTCCGGGGCCACCGCGGTCGGACAGACCACGACTTCGGCCCCGTACGCCCGCATCACGTTCTGCTTGTCCTCGGAGACCTTGTCCGGGCAGACGAACACGCACCGGTACCCCCGGGTCTGCGCGACCAGCGCGAGCCCGACGCCGGTGTTCCCGGAGGTCGGCTCGACGATGGTGCCACCCTCGGACAGCAGGCCCGCCTTCTCGGCCTGCTCCACCATCCGGGCCGCGATCCGGTCCTTGACGCTGCCGCCCGGATTGAAGTACTCGACCTTGGCCAGCACCAGCGCGTCGATGCCGCGCGTGACGCTGCGCAGCCGCACCAGCGGAGTGTTCCCGATCAGTTCGACGACGTTGTCGACATAGCGCATCTGTCCACCCTAGCGGCGAGCTACCCGCGGGTTCGACCCGCGGGTAAGGAGCGTTACCGGCGCACGTACTCCCCGTCGATGGTGGCCGTGCGGCTCTTCTCCCAGAGCAGGAACCGCTCGGTTTCGGCGAGCACCGCGCCGGCCAGCCAGACCGCCACCATCGCGTCGTCGGCCAGACCGAAGACCAGGAAGATCGCCTCCGGGATCAGGTCGACCGGGGAGACGATGTAGAGCAGCGCCAGCACCATCGCGGCCAGCCGACCCTTGCCGTCGTACCGGCCGCTCAGGGTGTCCCGCAGCAGCCGCGGCAGGGCTGAGAGCCGACGCCCGAGGCCGGGGCCGCCACGCGAGAACAGCGCGCTCCACAGGGCCGCCAGGGCCGCCTTCCGACCTATCCGCGCCATACCGTCGCTCCCGCCTGAGTGTCCGCGCCCCACCCGCGACACCCGCCCCAGCGCCACGGGTTCGGCACTGACGGAATCTGCGCATGTCGCTGCACACCAGTGTGCAGGCGGATGCACACTTTCACCATGAGCCACATCCAGCGCCCAGGTACGGGCGCCGCGACGGCGGGCCGGCGGCCCGTTCCGCACGGCGTTAGGCTTTCAGATCATGGCGGGCCGACTCGGCAGGGAGGCGTGGTGACCTTCGGGGATACCGGGTTCGCGCCGCAGTCGCTGGCCCGCCGGGTCGCGGTGGCGGCCGCGTACGGCGGCGGCGGAGTCGGCCTGGCCGGCGCGCTCGCCGCCGGGGTGCTGGTCGGGCAGGCCCGGCTGGCCCGCCGGGTGATTCCCAAGGCCGAGTCGCCGGCCCCGCGCTGCGACGGCCGCTACGGCACCGAATACCCCGGCGAGCCGCTGCGACTCGTCGTGCTCGGCGACTCCACGGCAGCCGGGTACGGCGTGGAACGGGCCCGCGACACCCCCGGCGCGCTGCTCGCCGCCGGTCTGGTGGAGCGGCTGCACCGGCCGATCCTGGTGCGCTGTGTCGCCGTGGTCGGCGCGGTCACCCCGGCCGTGGTGCCCCAGGTGGAGCGGGCCGTCGAGTTCGGCCCCGACCTGGCCGTCGTGCTGATCGGCGCGAACGACGTCACCCACCGCATCCGTACCCAGCTGTCGGTGCGGTACCTGGCCGACGCGGTCCGTGCGCTGCGGGCCGCCGGCGCCGAGGTGGTGGTGGGCACCTGCCCGGACCTCGGGGCGATCCGGCCGATCCACCCGCCGCTGCGCTGGGTGGCCCGCCGGTGGAGCCGCGACCTGGCCGCCGCGCAGACCGTCGGCGCCGTCAACGCGGGCGCGGCATCGGTCTCGCTCGGCGACCTGATCGGGCCACGGTTCATGGCCGAGCCGCAGAACATGTTCGGCAAGGACCGGTTCCACCCCTCGGCGAACGGGTACGCGGCGGCCTGCGCGGCCCTGCTGCCCACCCTGATCAGCGCCGCCGAACGGGTCGGCGCGGCGGCCGGGGCGGCCCCGCCCGCGCCGGAACGGCTCAGTGTCGCGCGTGGCGAAGGGGTACGGTCGTTGGCGCAGGCCGCTGCCGAAGCGGTCGACCGGGCCGGCACGGAGGTCAGCGCCGCCAGTGTCGCCGGGCGCAGCCACGGGCCGGCGGGCCGGTGGGCGCAACTCCGGCACCGGGTCCGCCAGCTCACCGAGCGCCGCAGCGACCCGGAGCCGGTGGAGCGCGAGCAGGTGTGAATACGCGGGTACGCGCCCCGGCCGGGGACGCGTACCGGTGCCGGCGGGTCGGCGGCACGCAGCAGGGAGGCGACGCGATGGGCGGATGGGCGAAGCGGTTCGGCAAGGCAGCCACGGTGACGTTGATCGCGGGTACCGTCGGCGGCGCCGCGCTGCTCGGCGCGGAGGCGCTCGCCGCCCGTACCCGTAAGTACGCCCAGCCTGATCTGCGCCTGGCCATGCGCACCTCGGTCGGCGACCCGGCCGGCCCGGCGCTGCGCCTGGTGCTGCTCGGCGACTCGTCGGCCCTCGGGGTCGGCGTCGAGCGGGTGGCCGAGACGGTCGGCGGTCGCCTCGCCGAGTTGCTCAGCGCCGACGCTGCCGGCGGCGCCGGCCGGCGGGTGGAGCTCTCCTCGGTGGCGGTCTCCGGCTCGCAAGCCACCGACCTGGCCACCCAGGTGGCCCGTGCCCTGCTCGGCCCGCCACCGCAGGTGGCGGTGATCCTGGTCGGTTCAAACGACGTGATCCGCCTGCACCGCACCGCCGACAGTGCGGCGCACCTGGCCGCCGCGGTCCGCCGGCTGGTGGAGGCGGGTGCGGCCGTGGTGGTGGGTACCTGCCCGGATCTGGGCGCGGTCCGCGCCTTCGCGCCGCCGCTGCGGCAGCTCGCCGCGGTCTTCGGCCGGCGGCTGGCGCGGGCCCAGTCCACGGCGGTGGCTGAGGCCGGCGGGGTCGCGGTGGATCTCGCGGCGGCCACCGGCCCGGTGTTCCGGGCGGACTCCGGCACGCTGTGCCGGGACGGCTTCCACCCGTCCGCGGACGGGTACCGGGTCTGGGCGCACGCCCTCTACCCGGCCGTGGTCGACGCCCTCGGCGCTGCCCGCCCGTCCTGACCTGCCCGCCCGTCCTGACCTGCCCGCCGGCCTGACCTGCCCGCCGGCCTGACCGGGCTCGGACGTGCGATCGGCCCGGGCCGCCGTGGCGGCCCGGGCCGATCGGTGTGCTGACGGACGCGCTAATGCAGCGCTTCGGCGGCCAGGAAGACCGCACCGCGCGGGGTACCCCGGCCGGTGATGTCGTCGTAGCCGACCGCCGTCTTGAGCGTCGTGCCGTAGTCGAACGTGCCCAGGTAGGCGCCGCTGACGCTGGCGTAGTGGATTGGCCGTGCGGAACCACGTCACGGAACGCCGAGGCGTTCAGCGAGTAGATCAGCGGGTTGGCGAAGCCGATCGCGAACTTGCGGTCCTGGCTGGCCAGCGCCTGGATACCGGCGATCAGCGGGCAGGAAAGGCTGGTCCCGCCGATGGTGCCGATGATGAACTCGCCGCCGATCGTCTGGCCGATGTAGAAGCCGGTGTACGGGTCGCCGACCGCGGAGATGTCGGGTGCCACCCGCATCGCCTTGCCGCCCCGCGACTTGGCCAACTTCGCCGGCACGGTGCCCTGCTGGTACCACGGCTGGGCGAACAGGGTGCTCACCCCGCCACCGCCGCCGAAGTAGAAGTCGCCGGGCAGCGGTGACTCGAGTACACCGCCTTCGTGCCGGTGTAGTCGATGAAGTCGAGCGTGGTCTCCCAGCCGACCTCGGCGAACCGGTTGCTCGGCTTGTCGAGCAGCAGGCTGGTGCCGCCGACGGCGGTGACCATCGGGTCCGACGCCGAGTAGTCGGGCTGCGGCTGCATGCCGTTGATGACGTTGTCGCCGTCGTCACCGGAGGAGAAGTACAGCCGATGCCCTCGGCCGCCGCCTGCACGAAGATCGCGTGTTCCAGCGCGATCTCGTCGGCCGGCACGTCCTCGCCCTGGTAGCCGTAGGAGTTGCTGACGATGCTGGCCAGTTGGTTGTTCACCACGAAGTTGAGCGTCGTCGTCGATGCCGGTGTCGCAGTTCTTGGCACCGAGGTAGAGCACCTTGGCGTCGGGGGCCATGCCGTGCACGGCCTCCACGTCGAGGGTCTGCTCGCCGTTCCAGCCCTCCTCGCCGCCACACTCGTCCTGCAGGTCGAACGGCTTGAACACCAGTTCGCTGTACTGGCCGGCCTTGAACGGCTTGTCACCGACCGCCTTGGCGTAGTTGTTGGCGTCGGCGAGCATCGTCGGAGAGGCGTAGGCGTCGATGATGGCGACCGTGACGCCCTTGCCCGTGGTGCCCTTGGCCACCGACTCCGCCGTGCCGTAGGAGGCCCGCAACTGCGCCGGGGTGTACCCACAGATGTAGGTGTTGAAGCTGGTCGAGCCGTACGCCTTCGGCACCGTCTGCTGGTACTGACCCCAGTAGTCGGAGCACGAGCTGGCGGGCGGCGCGGTGGCGCTCGGCGCGGCCTTGGCAGCCGCCGCGGCCGGCACCTTCTTCGTGTTGGGCTTGCGCAGGGCGGTGTTCTCGGACAGCCCGGTGACCGTGCTGACCTCGGCGCCGACCGAGGAGGGTACCGACGCCAGGCTCGACGGGGCACGCAACTTCTTGCCGTGCCACGTGTACGTCTTCAGCACCGTGCCGAAGGCGTGGTTGAGCTGGGCGACGGTACCGGTGGCGGTGACCCACTTGTTGCCCTCGGCCACCGAGACGACCGTGATTCCTTCGCCGGTCAGGTAGTCCTTCACCTTCGCCACGCTGGCGTTGGTGGGAGCGAACCGGGTGTTGAAGGCGGACGCCGAGAGGTATTTTCCGTAGTCCTTGCTGGCCGGGCTACTGACGTCCTGCGCCAGCTTCTCGGCGGTGGCCGCGTCGCGCAGCTTCAGGGCCACCCGGACGGTGACCTGCTCGCTGGCTGACGGGGTGCCGGCCGCGTTGCCCGTGGTCGCCCAGGCCGGCGTGGTGCCGGGGATGGGGACGCGGGGGTCGGCTGCCGAGGCGGGTCCGGCCAGCAGTGAGCTGACGAGCAGCCCGGCGCTGGCAGCGACCACCAACAGGCGGGCGCGGTTGTGCCGCATAGGGATCCTTCCTGTCTGAGGGGAGAACAGGTGAGGCGGATGGGGTACCCGACCTCCACCGCAATCAGACAGAGCGGATCTATGCCCGTCAACCGGCTAGGGTACGGCGAGGGTGAAGTGTGGGGGAGCACACTGACCCCGCAGCTACCCGGCGGTAACGTGTGCGCCATGCCGGAAGCTGTCATCGTCGCCACCGCCCGGTCCCCGATCGGACGGGCCCACAAGGGCTCGTTGCGGGACCTGCGCCCCGACGACCTCGCCGCCACCATCATCGCCGCCGCGCTCGCCAAGGTGCCGCAGCTCGACCCGTCCACCATCGACGATCTCTACCTGGGCTGCGGGCTGCCCGGTGGCGAGCAGGGCTTCAACATGGCCCGGGTGGTCGCCACCCTGCTCGGCTATGACTCACTGCCCGGCGCGACTGTCACCCGGTACTGCTCGTCCTCGCTGCAGACCACCCGGATGGCGATGCACGCGATCCGGGCCGGCGAGGGCGACGTGTTCATCTCCGCGGGCGTGGAGATGGTCAGCCGGTTCGCCCGGGGCAGCTCGGACGGGCTGCCCTCGGCCGCGCAGGAGCTGGTCGGCGGCGGCTGGGAGAACCCGGCGTTCAACGGCGCCCGGGCGCGCAGCGAGAAGCGTGCCGAGGGCGGCGGGGAGACCTGGCACGACCCGCGCGAAGACGGCGAGCTGCCCGACGTCTACCTGCCGATGGGCCAGACCGCGGAGAACCTCGCCCAGCTCAAGGGCGTCACCCGCGAGGACATGGACGAATTCGGGGTACGCAGCCAGAACCTCGCCGAGAAGGCGATCTCCGAGGGCTTCTGGGCCCGCGAGATCACCCCGGTGGCCACCCCGAGCGGCGACCTGGTCAGCACCGACGACGGCCCGCGTGCCGGAGTGACCCTGGCGGCGGTGTCCTCGCTCAAGCCGGTGTTCCGTCCGGACGGCCGGATCACCGCGGGCAACTGCTGCCCGCTCAACGACGGCGCGGCCGCCGTGATCATCATGAGTGACACGAGGGCCCGTGAGCTGGGTATCACCCCGCTGGCCCGGGTGGTGTCCACCGGCGTGACCGGGCTGTCCCCGGAGATCATGGGGCTTGGTCCGGTGGAGGCGTCGAAGCAGGCGCTGGCGCGGGCCGGCATGAGCATCTCCGACGTCGACCTCGTGGAGATCAACGAAGCGTTCGCGGCCCAGGTCATCCCGTCCTACCGCGACCTCGGCATCCCGATCGAGAAGCTGAACGTGATGGGCGGCGCGATCGCGGTGGGCCACCCGTTCGGGATGACCGGCGCGCGGATCACCGGCACCCTGCTCAACGCGCTGTCCTGGCACGACAAGTCGATCGGCCTGGAGACCATGTGCGTGGGCGGCGGGCAGGGCATGGCGATGGTGCTGGAGCGGCTGAGCTGAGCCACCATCCCCGGCTCGTACACCATCCCCGGCTCGTACTCGTGCGGCCCGGTCGGACAACCGACCGGGCCGTCCCGCGGGTCCTGGAGGCATGACAGGCCGGTCGGCCCCGCCGGCATTCGACGAGTTCGTCCGCTCCCGACACGCGGAGCTGCTGCGCTTCGCGCACGTCCCGAACGGGTACTCAGTGGTCGAGCGGACAGGCCCGCACGGCGGCCAGTGCCTCGGTCAGCACCGGGGCCGGCGCGTCGGCGGCGAGCAGGTCGACGGTGACGACGGTGAGCTGGTCGGGCAGGGCGAGGTCGCTGTCCAGCCGGGGCACCGGGTGGAGTGGCCGGCCCTCGACGCCGGCGCCGAGATCGGCGAGGCGCTGCACCAACGCATGCGCGGCCGCCGCACGGCTGACCGGCGCACCGCCGGCCGGCGGGTGACCTGCCGGGGTGGTGTCGGCCGGGCTGCGGACGGGCGCGGCCCAGCGGGCCGGGGTCCACGGCGCCACCCGGTTGACCAGGCGCTCAACCGCCCGGGCCAGTTGCGGCCCGGGCGGTGCAGCAGCGTCCGGCGTGGCCGGTTCGGGGTCGGTCACCGGCGCAGGTAGCCGAGCAGCCGGAGGATCTGCCAGTACAGGAAGATCAGGCCGACCAGCATGCCGAAGGCGCAGTACCAGGCGTAGCGGTGTGGCAGGCCGAAGCGGATACCGTCCTCGACGGCGGCGAAGTCCAGGATGAAGGTGAGCGCGCCGACGATGATGCACACCACGGCGAACAGGATGGCCAGGCCGCCGGCCTTCTCGGTCGGGCCGTAGTACTCGTAGCCGAGGTTGTGCCCGAACATCGAGAAGAGCCAGTTGACCAGGCTCAGCACCACCACGCCGATGAGCGCGCCGATGACGAACCGGGTGAACTTCGGGGTGGCCCGCAGCACCCGGAACCGGTAGAGCACCGCCATCACCAGGAAGACGCCGAAGGTGCCGGCCACCGCCTGCACCACGATGCCCGGATAGGCCTGTTCGAACTGGCGGCTGGCCACCCCCAGCAGCACGCCCTGGAGCACCGCGTAGAGCGAGATCACCGCCGGGTTGGTGATCCGGGTGAAGGCGATGACCAGGCCCAGCACCAGGCCGGCGATCACCGAGCCGAAGAGCGCGATGCCCAGCCAGGCGCCGCTCTTCAGGAAGATCCAGGAGAACGCGCCGGCGACGCCGGTCAGCGCGACCAGGGCGACCGTGCGGACCACCACGTCGTCCAGGGTCATCGCCCGCTCGGCGGGGGCGTCGACGCCGTAGGCCGGTCCGCCGCCGCCCGGCTGCACCGGGGAGGGCGCGTAGACCGGCGGGTAGTTGCGGTAATCGGGGCTGCCGGCAGGCGGCACACCGTAGCCGGCCGGCGGCTGCGCGTACTGGGACTGGCGCTCGCGCTTGGCGGTGTCGCCGAGCCGGGTCAGTACCGGGTTGGAACTCTGCACCCTCGCACGCTCCTCTACAGGGGAAATGGACCCTGCTGCGATGGTACCTGCCGAGCCTGAGCGCGCCCGGGACAGCGCAAACGGCCACCAGAAGTGATCATCCGGGGCCGGGACAGCAGTCTACCGTATCGATACCTATGGAATCCAGTCTTGTCTATTTACCGAGATACTGCGAGCCTTCCTTGTCATACCCATCGGTAAGCGCGCATTCGTTGATGATCGCGACGGTTGCCCGGTTCCGAGGGGTACGCACCTCCCCGTTTCCCCCACACAACGGAGGTTCTCCAAGTGCGACCCACAAGGTCAACGCACAGCCGGCTCAGCCGGCTCCTGATCGTCGGCGCGGCGGCTGTCGTCGCCGGCCTGCTCTACGCCCCCGGCTCCGCGCAGGCCACACCCCGGTTCAGCGACGCAGACCTCAAGTACGCCACCAGCGTGCTGGACAGCGCCGCCCGGGTACCCGGCACCGCCTGGGCTGTCGACGAGGCGACCCACCAGGTCCTGATCACCACCGACAGCACCGTGACCGGCGCCAAGCTGGCCACCCTGACGCACGCCGCCAGCGCCCTGGGCAGCAGGGTCCGGGTCGAGTCGACGCCCGGCAAGCTCAGCCTGTTCATCGCGGGTGGACAGGCGATCTACGGCGGCCAGTACCGGTGCTCGCTCGGCTTCAACGTGCGCAGCGGCAGCACCTACTACTTCCTGACCGCCGGGCACTGCGGCAACATCGCCTCGACCTGGTACAGCAACTCCGGGCACACCACGGTGCTGGGCACCACCGCCGGCTCCAGCTTCCCGGGCAACGACTACGCGATCGTCCGGTACACCTCCAGCGTCGCGCACCCCGGCAGCGTCTACACCTACAACGGCAGCCAGGACATCGCCAGCGCCGGCACGCCGTCGGTGAACCAGACGGTCTACCGCAGCGGTAGCACCACGGGCGTGCACAGCGGTCGGGTCACCCAGCTCAACGCCACCGTGAACTATGCCGAGGGCAGCGTCTCCGGTCTGATCCGCACGACGGTCTGCGCCGAGGGTGGCGACAGCGGCGGCTCCCTCTACGCCGGCACCGTCGCCTACGGCCTGACCTCCGGCGGCAGCGGAAACTGCAGCTCCGGCGGAGTCACCTACTTCCAGCCGGTGACCGAGGCGCTCAGCGCCTACGGCGTGAGCGTCTACTAGCCGCCCGACCCGGCGGGGCTCGCCCAACCCTCCCCTGGGCCGGCCGGACTCCTCCCACCCGGTCACCCCGCCGCCGAGCGACCCTCCCCCTCCAGGGACAAGAGCGCCGGACCAGATTGGTCCGGCGCTCTTGTCGGGTACCGCTTCACCAGCCCGCCGCTTGCGTGCCCGGGGCGGGATTCGAACCCACACGCCTTACGGCCGCCGCTTTTAAGGCAGCTGTGTCTGCCATTCCACCACCCGGGCCGGGGCCCACCGACGGCCGGGTCAATGCCACGGGGAGCCGAGCCCACGGTAGCGGTTCGGGCACCCCGCGCGCACGCCGGTGGCGTCCGCGCGCCCCGGACAGATCCCGGCCGGTCAGCCGATCTTGGGCGTGACCTCTTCGAAGCTCTCCTTCGGGTCGTGCAGACTGCCCAGCGCGACCACCTCCCGCTTGAGGAACAGGGCGAGCGTCCAGTCGGCCACCACGCGGATCTTGCGGTTGGTGGAGGGGATCCGGCTGACGTGGTACGTGCGGTGCATGAACCAGGCCGGCCAGCCCTTGATCTTGATGCCGTACACCTGCGCCACGCCCTTGTGCAGGCCCAGGCTCGCCACCGAACCGGCGTACTTGTGGTGGTAGTCGGTCAGCGGCCGGCCCCGCAGCAGGGCGATCATGTTGTCCGCCAGCCGGCGCGCCTGTCGGACAGCGTGCTGGGCGCTCGGCCCGGTCAGCGCCCCCGGCTCCGACTTGCTCAGGTCGGGTACCGCCGCGCAGTCCCCGGCGCTCCACGCCCCCTCGATCACGTTGCCCTGCCCGTCGTGCATCTGCAGGGTGGGCAGGCAGGTCAGCCGGCCCTTGGAGTCCAGCGGGTAGTCGGTCCGCTCGAGCACCGGGTGCGCCTTCACACCGGCCGTCCAGACGATCGTGTCAGCCGCGAACGAGTCCCCGTCGGACAGCTTCACCAGGCCGTCCACGCAGGAGTCGAGCATGGTGCCGAGCCGGATGTCCATGTTCCGGTGGAGCAGTTGCTGCACGGTGTACGCGCCCATGTCCGGGTCGACCTCGGGCAGGATCCGGCGCGACGCCTCCACCAGCACCCAGTGCATGTCGGTGGGCTGCAACTCCGGGTAGTAGCGCAGCGCGTCGCGGGCCATGTCCTCCATCTCGCCCAGCGCCTCGATGCCCGCGTACCCGCCACCCACGAAGACGAAGGTGAGCGCCTTGCTACGGATCTCCGGGTCGGTGGTGGTGGCCGCGATGTCGAGCTGGTCGAGGACCCGGTTGCGCAGGTACACGGCCTCACCGATGGTCTTGAAGCCGACCGCGTTCTCCCGCAGGCCGGGAATCGGCAGGGTACGCGACACGCTGCCGGGCACCATCACGATCTGGTCGTAGGGCACCTCCCGGGACGGGCCGATGATCGGCTGCACGGTGGCGACTTTCCGGCTGTGCTCGACCCGGGTGACCATGCCGGAGAGCACGTGGCAGCGGCGCAGTGCGCGGCGCAGCGGCACGACGGCGTGCCGCGGAGAGATGTTGCCGGCCGCCGACTCCGGCAGGAACGGCTGGTAGGTCATGTGCGGCTGCGGGTCGACGATGGTGACCTCGGCCTCGCCGGACTTGAACTTCCGGGACAGTCGCAGCGCCACGTACAGTCCGACGTGCCCGGCTCCGACGATCAGGATTCGCTGCTTGTTCACGGATCAATCATCCCGGTCCGCCCGGCCGCCCGCGAGGCTACCGGCAGCCGGGGTCCGAAATCGTGACGGCGGTGACAGCTGAGGCAGAAACAGCCCTCAGGGACAGATCACCGAGAGCCGGAGCAGGGCCAGCTCACCGGAGTCCACCCGCTCGCTGTCGGCCGGGTCGACGTAGCCGCGCTGGGCCGGCGGGCGCAGCAGGGAGACCAGTGCCGAGCAGCCGGCGTACCGGGGATCGGTGGAGCTGCCGGCGCCCAGCGGCTGCTCGCGGGCCTGTGGATCGCCGTCCGTTTCCGGGCGCAGCACCAGGCCCGGACCGGTGACCAGGACCAGCGGGTCGGTGGCCGGCGGACCCAGATAGTACGAGGTGACGGTCCGGGCGTGGCTGCCCACGATCCGGCCGGCCTGCCGGTACCCGGAGACGCCGAGCTGGTCGGCGAAGTCGCAGGCGACCGATCCACCGGCGGAACAGCGGGGCGGCGCCGACTGCGACCGCAGCGCGACCACCGCCGCGACCACCCCGATCAGCAACAACCCCACGAAGATCGACACCAGCCGGCGGGAGCCGACCTGGGCGCCGGCCCGACCGCGCGGTGGGGGGCCGAAGTCGCGATCGTGGTCCGAACCGCTCACAACGGGGCCGCTCACGACCGGTTGGCCAGCCGGGCCAGGTAGTAGACCAGGCCGGCCATCACGGCGAAGCCGGCCAGCGCGGCAAACACGAACCGGGCCCCGCCGAACAGGTCAGGGAGCACCGCGGCCACCAGGCCGACCAGCACGGTGAATGCGAGCAGCGCGCCGGTCCGGGGCAGCCACGCCACCAGCGCCTGCGGCGTGACCGTCGCGTCGTTGGGGACCACGGCACTGAGCGCGGCAAAGATGTGGGTCAGGTAGAGCAGCGCGGCCAGCAGCACCATCCGCAGGTAGCCGACCGGCTCGCCGTACACCGTGGTGGCCGCGACCCAGCCGGTCACCGCCCCCAGCAGCAGGCCCATCACCAGCCAGGTCCGCGGTGCGAGAGCGGCCGCCAGGGCGACCGCGACCATCAGGGCGAGCCACGGGCTCAGCACCACCGCGCCCGGCCAGGCAGTGACCAGCGCAGCGAAGCCGGCCACCCACACTCCGCCACGCAGCAGGAAGAACGCCGACGTGGTCCGCCGGGCGACCAGGTACCAGGTGGCCATCCGGTCACTCATCCCGCCCCCCGTCGCGCCCGAGTCATCGTCGGCTGCTGCGTCATCGCCGGCCGCTGCGTCATCGCCGGCCGCTGCGTCATCGCCGACCCACCCGGGGTGCGCTGGCCAGCCGGGCGACCTGGCGCAGGACCAGGTCGAGGCTGTTCGCGCCGGCCCACGGCACCACCTGTACACCCTGCTCCGCGAGCAGCCCGACCAGGTTGTCCCGCTCCAGCCGCCACAGCCGGCCGGGCAGGCTGCCGAAGGTCTGGTCGCCGGTCGGGCGGGCCCCGGCCGGCAGGGTGTCCACCGCCACCACGAACCGGCCCGAGCGGGCCAGCCGGGCCAACATCTGCGCCGACCGCTCGTCGATCAGCGGGGTGAGCACCACCACCAGCGCGTTCGGCGAGAACTGGTCGGCGCCGAAGGAGTACGGCGGCGGCTCGTACGCGCCGACCGTGGCGTCCACCTCCAGCAGCCACTCCAGCACCGTGAGGTACTGCCGGCGGCCGGCCGCCGGACGCAGCCGGCGCGCCCGGTACCCGTACTCCAGCACCGACACCCGGTCACCGGCGTGCAGGTAGTGCTCGGCGATGCCGGCCGCCGCCCGGACCGTGGTGTCCAGCACCGACGCGGCGCCGTGGATGCCGCCCGAGCGGCCGGCCTCGTGCAGCACGTCGAGGACCAGCAGCACCTCGGCGTCCCGCTCGGAGAGCACCTGGGCGACGTGCAGTTGGCCGGTCCGCAGAGTGATCCGCCAGTCCACCCGGCGCAGCCGGTCGCCGGGCGCGAACGCGCGTACCCCGGCCAGCTCGCCGCCCTCGCCGGTCCGCCGCGACCGGTGCGCGCCGATCAACCCGGCCGCCCGGGGCATCGCGTCGTCGGCGTCGAAGTCCTCGGTCACCGGATACACCTTGCGCCACTGGGTACGGGCTACCGCCGCGTCACTGACCAGCAGCCCGTCGGAGGCCACCACATGCGCGACGGCCGGCCCGAACGGCAACTGGCCCCAGCGCAGCACCCGGCCCGGGAACTCCAGCGCCACCCCGCTGCGCGGGTCCACCGCCAGCACCTGCGGCCGGTCCGCCTCCGGCAGGTCGGTGTACGCCGACAGCGCGGTGCGGAAGACCACCAGCTCCATCGGCACGGTGCCCGGGTTGCCCACGGTCACCCGCAGCCGCACCGGTTGCCCCTCGGCCAGCGCTCCTCACCGCTGTCCAGCCCGACCAGCGGCAACTGCTGCGGTCGCCGCCCGAAGGCCAACGCCGCACCGGCCGCGAACGGCACCGCGAGCACCACGAAATCGGCCCGGCCGAACACCACGGCCAGCAGCAACAGCACCCCGGTGAAACCGACCGCGCGGGCGAACGCCCGGGTCGGCGTCCACGGTGCGACGGCGTGCCGGCGGGGCTGCGGGGCGGTCGCCCGGCGCGGTCCCGGCCGGCTCGCCGGCACCGGCGCACCCGGCCGGAGCGCGGGCAGCACCGTGCTCATCGGACCCCCCGGCGGGGCCGGGCGGTCATCGACGGGCGGCCGGCTGGCCGTACTGGTCGGGCCGGGTCGGCGCCGCAGCGCCGGCCGCGGTCGCGCCCGCGTAGCTGGGCAGCGCGCCACTGGCCGGCGCGGGCACCTTCGCGAGCACGTCGGTGACGATGGTGGCCGGCTGCACCTGGCGCAGCCACATCTCCGGCTTCAGCGTGATCCGGTGCGCCAGCGCGGGGACCGCCACCGCCTTCACGTCCTCCGGGACCACGTAGTCCCGGCCGGCCAGCGCCGCCTTGGCCCGGGACAGCAGCATCAGCGCCAGCGACCCGCGCGGCGACGCGCCGACCAGCACACTCGGGTGCTCCCGGGTGGCCGCCGTCAACTCCACCAGGTACCGGCCGATGGAGTCCTCCACCGCCACGTCCTCCAGCGCGCCCTGCAGCGCGACCAGGGTTTCGGCGTCGACCACGGCGGGCAGTTGGGCCTCCTCGACCCGACGGACCATCCGGCGGCGCAGCACCTCCAGCTCCTCCTCGCGGGTCGGGTACCCGAAGGAGACCCGGAGCAGGAAGCGGTCCAGCTGAGCCTCCGGCAGCGGATAGGTGCCCTCGTACTCGATCGGGTTGGCGGTGGCCAGCACGTGGAACGGCGCCTTCAGCTTGTAGGTGGTGCCCTCCACCGAAACCTGCTTCTCCTGCATCGCCTCCAGCAGCGCGGACTGCGTCTTCGGCGGGGTCCGGTTGATCTCGTCGGCCAGCAGCACGTTGGTGAAGACCGGGCCGGGCCGGAAGGTGAAGTCGTGGTTGCGCTGGTCGTAGAGGAAGGAGCCGGTGACGTCGGCGGGCAGCAGGTCCGGGGTGAACTGCAGCCGACGGAAGTCGATGCCCAGCGCCTGCGCGAAGCAGCGCGCGGTGAGCGTCTTGCCCAACCCGGGCAGGTCCTCCAGCAGCACGTGCCCGCCGGCCAGAATGCCGGCCAGGACCAGCTCCAGCGCGTCCCGCTTACCGACCACCACCGAGCCGACGGTGTCCAGTACCGCCCGGCCGAGCCGGCCGACCTCGTACGCCGGTACCTCGCTCATATTGCCTCCATGTACGTGACCAGGGCAGCCAGTTCCCGACCGGTGGGGCAGCGTCGGGCCGGTGTGGTGACCAGTGCCCACAGCGGTTCACCGAGCAGCTGCCGGGCTTGCTGGGGGTCGCTGGCGACGGTGACGCCGTGCCGCAGCCGCAGCCGTTCCTCGACCAGTCGGGCCAGCCGTGGTTGCAGGGTACGCGCGAACTGTTCGCCGTCGCCGCCCTGCAGCCCGAACCAGGCGAGCTGCCGCGACCAACGCTGGGCGGCCTGCACCAGCCCGTCCCGGCTACCGGTCGCGCCCCGGTCGGCCGACTGCAGGCCCAGCCGCAGCGTGTCGGGCAACAGCGGGCTGCGTACCCAGACCAGTACCGCCACCAGGACGTGCACCGCGAGCAGCCCGACGAACAGGAACGGAATCGAGACCGACTCATCGGCGATGGCCCGGACGAGCCCGTAGCTGAGCACCGCGCCGGCCGCCGAGCGGACCACCGACCACAGCAGCCAGCGCCAGCCCCGGCCGAGAGTGCCCGGATTGGTGGACTCCGGCTGCGGCGCGGGCGGCTCGCCGACGTTCATCAGGTCGTCGAGGCTGTTCACCGCTGATCCTCCGCGCCGGCGGCGGCCGGCTGCGGGACCGGCTGCGCGGCCGGCCGGGACAGCTCGGCGCGCAGCTGGCCCAGGGCCGCCCGGGCCTGATCGCGCATGGTCGTGTCAACGGTGTGGGTGGCGTACCGGGCCAGCCGGTAGACCTCGGCCAGCGGGTACAGCACGCCGCGGGCTGACCTGGTGCCCGGCGAGCAGTCGCAGCACCAGTTCGCCGGGGGTGTCGCCGGGCTCGCGTGGGGTACCGGCCGCGGCCGCCGCCTCCTCCAGGCGTACCCAACAGGCGATCACCGCGGCCCGGGGGTCGCCGTCGTCCAGGTCGGCCAGGCCGGCGTCGACGGCGGCGAGCATCCGATCGCGCTGCTCCTCCACCGGCGCGCGGTCGCTCCTCGGTCGGCAGCACGATCTTCCGGGGCAGTCGACGGTTACGCAGCAGCAGGTACGCGATGACCACCGCGGCGAAGAGCAGCGCCGCGGCGGCCACGCCCAGCACCGTCGGGCCGAGCCAGCCGGGCAGGTGGATGGTGTTCGCGGTGGGCCGGCCGGCGGCATCGCGGGGCCGGGGGCGCGGTGCCCGACAACCTGGGTGCCCTCGGCGTGATGGCTGAACTTCGGCAGCGGATCCGGGTGCACCTGCGGGGTGGACAGGCTGGCTGCCACCGCGGCGGCAGCGAGCAGTACGCCCACCGCGGCCAGCGGCAGCAGCGGTCCGGCCGCAGCGCGTCGCACGTTTGGTACCCCGTGTCAGTCGAGCCCGGCGATCCGCTTCGCCCGGCGTAGTACGTCGTCCAGCATGTCGGGTGTGAGCCGTCCGGTAAAGGTGTTCTGCTGACTGACGTGGTAGCTGCCGAGCAGTATCGGGTCAGCACGGTCGCCGCCGGCCACCGCCCCGTGCCCGAAAACCGGCCGGGGCATGGGCGGGCGAAGGTCGTACACCCGGGGCAACGCCGACCACCACGCGGCCCAGGCGAACGCGCCCAGCGCGACCACCACCCGCAGGGTGGGCCTGAGCAGCGTCAACTCCCGGCGCAGGAACGGCGCGCAGGTGTCCCGCTCGGCCGGGGTGGGCTTGTTGTCCGGCGGGGCGCAGCGCACCGCCGCGAAGATCCGGGTCGCGGTCAGCGTGAGGCCGTCGTCGCGGGCCACGCTGGTCGGCTGGTTGGCCAGGCCGGCCCGGTGCAGGGCGGCGAAGAGCACGTCGCCGGAGCGGTCGCCGGTGAAGACCCGGCCGGTGCGGTTGCCGCCGTGCGCGGCCGGGGCCAGCCCGAGGATGCCGATCCGGGCGTCGGCCGGGCCGAAGCCGGGCACCGGGCGGCCCCAGTACTCCTGGTCGCGGAAGGCGGCCCGGCGCGTCGCCGCCACCTCCTCCCGCCAGTCGACCAGGCGGGGGCAGGCCCGGCAGGCGACGATCCGCGCGTCCAGGGCGGCCAGGTCGGCTTCGCTCACCCGGCCACCCTGCCATCCGGCCGGACCGCGCCGGCCGCCGGGTGCCCGCGCCGCGGCCCCGACTACAGGGTGGCGCGCAGTAGTTCCAGGGTGCGGGCCCAGGCGGTGGCGGCCGCGTGGCGGTCGTAGACCTCCGGCCGGTCGTCGTTGAAGAAGGCGTGGTGGGTACCCGGGTAGTCGTAGGTGCGTGACCGTGCCGCCGGCCGCCTCGATCGCGGTCACCGCCTGCGCGATGCCCGGCGCGGCGGCGAACCCGTCGCTCTCCGCGCAGTGGATCAGGGCGTGCTTGCCGGTGTAGTTGCTCCACTGCGGGGCCAGCCGCTGCCACGGCAGGCGGGGTAGAAGCCGACGGCGGTGACGAGTCCGGTCGGAGAGGGTGGCCGACCACAGCGCCAGGCTGCCGCCCATGCAGAAGCCGACGCAGCCGATCCGGCCGGTCACCTCGGGCCGGCCGGCCAGGTAGCTCGGCGGCCCCGGCGATGTCCCGGGCGGCGCGGTCCATCGCCATCCCCATCAGCAGCTTGCCGGCCTCGTCCGGTTCGGTGGCGTGCAGCCCGTGGAAGAGATCCGGGGCGAGCGCCACGAAGCCGGCGTCGGCGAACCGGTCGGCCAGCGCGGTGATGTGCGGGACCAGGCCCCACCACTCCTGGATGACGACGACCCCCGGGCCGCTGCCGGCGGCCGGCACCGCCAGGTACCCCTCGCTGGTGTCGCCGTTGCTCGGGAACCGTACCTGTTCACCCATCGGCCCGCCTCCTGTCAGTCAGTCGTCATTGGCTGGTGGCGCAGAGGTTGCAGGACGACAGCCAACCACGCGGCGAGGGAGGCTGAACAGGTGTTCCGGGCGTGGTGTTGGTCGCCATCGGCGGACAGTTTGCGCACCCGGCGTCGGCGGTGGCCGGAGACGACACCGGCCGCCACCGCGGTGCGGTGACGGCCGGTGATGGTCGAGGACCGGTCAGCCGTCCTTGGCGAGGCAGAAGACGTTGCCCTTCTCGCCGGACTTGCCCTCCCAGTAGGCGGCGTCGGTGCTCGCGTAGGTGGCGGCGCACAGTTCGGCGGTCGCGTTCGCCTCGGTCTGCTTGTCCTTCAGCTTGCCGAGCACCTTGTAGCTGTGCGGCTTGGCGCAGTCGACCTTCTTGATGCTGTTGGCGTCGCTGCCGGAGAGGCAGTCGCCGGCCTTGTAGTCGCTGCCGCCGCCACCGGCCACGGCCGCGATCACGACGATCACGACGCAGACCAGGATCAGGCCGATGACCACGCCGAGGATCACCTTCAGCGGGGACTTCTTCTTGGGCGGCGGCTCGGGCAGGCCGGCCGGGGGGAACCCGGGCGGGCCGGCCGGCGGGAAGCCGGGCTGCTGTGGCTGCGCGCCGTAGGCCGGCTGCTCGCCGTAGGCCGGCTGACCGCCGTACTGCGGGTCGCCGGGCGGGGGATACTGCGGTTGAGACACGTAAGGTTCCTTTCCGGGGGTACCAGCCTCCGCACAGTAGTGGGTGCCGGCTACTTGTGCAGCCCGAGGGTTGTCCCGGTCCAGGTACTGACACCTGGGCGTCGACGTACGGGGTGCGACGATCCAGTACGCTGCGCGACGTGACGGATCTCCTCGCTGCGCTGGGCACCACGCCCGGCCTGTACCGCGGACGCGGTGACGGGCCGGAGAGCGGCCCTTTCGTGGCCCGCATCCAGGTGGGCACCACGCTGCGGGGACGCGCAGTGGTGATCGACTACGAGGCCTCCAACGACCGTAACGGTCTGCAGCACCTGGAGCACAGCGTGCTACTACCCGGCGAGAACGGTCGGCTGGAGTTGCACGTCGCCTGCCTGGAACTGCCAGGCATGGTGCGCTTCAAGGAGACCGGCGCGGGCGAGTTCACGTCCTACGACGGTCCGTTCACCGCGCGCATCGTGCTGGCGGTGCCGTCGCCCGGCTCGCTCAACTACAGCTGGTGGTACGCCCGGGACGAGGCACACCCCTCCGAGCAGTCCCGCGCCGTCGTCCGCCGTACCGGCTGATCCGCTGATCCGGCTGATCGCCGGTCCGGTGCGGGCGGCCGGAGTCGGCCGGCCCGCACCGGGGGTTACGTCTAGTGGAAGATCGCGGCGATAACCGCGATCACGACGACGACCAGCGCACCGATGCCGATCAGCAGCGGGGTACCGGTCTTGGTGCCGGGCTTGGTGCCGGTCTGCTGCTCAGCGGGGGTACTCGGGACATCATTCGAGGCCCTGGTCCGGCGGTACGTCATGGATGCCCTGGTCAGGCTGGTCGGGCGGGGTGGGGCTGCTCATCGGCGAATCCTTCCCGGGAGGAGGTCGCGGTCAGCATAGGGCCAGTCGGGGCCAGCGCGCTCCATGCGATGCCGTCGAGGATGTCGTGTTCGCTGACCACCACGCCCGCCGCACCCACCTGCTCCAGGATGATCCGCAGGATCAGCGCGCCGGCGCCGATCACGTCGGCCCGGCCAGGATGCATCACCGGCAGCGCCAGCCGCTGCTGGCGGGTCATCGCCAGCAGATCGGCGGTGATCCGCTGCACGTCCCCAGTGGAGATCACGCTGTGGTGGATGCGGACCGGGTCGTAGTGCGGAAGTTCCAGCGCCAGCGCGGCGAGGGTGGTCACCGAGCCGGCCAGGCCGACGACGGTGGCTGCCCGCCGGCCGTTCACCACCGACAGCGCGTGCCGGGCGACCGCCTCGATCTCCGCGCTGGCGGTGAGGAGTTGCTCGACGGTCGGCGGATCGCTGTAGAGGTACCGCTCGGTCATCCGGACGCAGCCGATGTCCACGCTGGTCGCCGCGTCCGGCAGGCCGGGATCATCCATCGTGGAGCCGTCCACAGTGGAGTCGTCCGGGGTGCCGACGACGAACTCCGTCGAGCCGCCGCCGATGTCCAGCACCAGGTAGGGGCCCGGCTGGGCCAGTCCGCGCACCGCGCCGGTGTAGGACAGCAGCGCCTCCTCCGCGCCGGACACCACCTCCGGCGGCACGCCCAGGGTCTCCACCACCATGGCCTCGAATTCGGCGGCGTTGGCGGCGTCCCGGCTGGCCGAGGTGGCCACCATCCGGATCCGCTCCGCGCCGAGGTCACGGATTTCCTTGGCGAAGCCGGCCAGTGCCAGCCGGGTGCGTTCGATCGCCTCGGGGGCCAGCCGGCCGGTCCGGTCGACGTCCTGCCCGAGCCGGACGATCTCCATCCGGCGTACCAGGTCGACCAGGTGCGGACTGCCGGCGGCCGGACTGTCCGCGACCAGCAGCCGGATCGAGTTGGTGCCACAGTCGATGGCGGCGACCCGGGTCATCGTGTTCCTCCGTTGAGGCGCAGCAGCATTCTGGTGTTGCCAAGAGTGTTCGGCTTGACCCGCTCGAGGTCGAGGAACTCCGCGACGCCCTCGTCGTAGGAGCGCAGCAACTCCTCGAAGACCGACTGCGGCACCGGCGCCCCGTCGATCTCCACGAAGCCGAAGGAGCCGAAGAACCGGGTTTCGAAGGTGAGGCAGAACAGCCGGCCGATGCCCAGTTCCCGCGCGGTGTCCAGCAGCGCGGTGACGATCCGGTGGCCGATGCGGTGCCCCCGGTGGGCCGGGTCGACGGCGACGGTACGCACCTCGGCCAGGTCCTCCCACATCACGTGCAGCGCCCCGCAGCCGACCACGACGGTGTCGTCGTCAGCGCGGGTGGCGACCCAGAACTCCTGGATCGACTCGAAGATCGCCACGGTGGCCTTGGAGAGCAGCCGCCGGTCACCGGAGTAGAGGTCGATGAGGCGCCGGATGTGCCGGGCGTCGGCGGTCCGCGCCCGGCGGATCATGACCTCCATGCCCCGAGCCTAACTGGCGGGTTCCCGGGTGTGTCCAACCACCGACACATCCTCGACGTAGATCCCAACCGTGCTCAGCATTCGTGGCATGACCTTCCCCCGGAACAAGCTCCTCACCGGCTTCGCGGTCGCGGTGCTGGTCGCCGGCAGCCTCGGCTGCGGCGCGATCAGAACGGCCACGCAACGTCGGCGAGAACATATCCACCCTGGGCGACTTCGCTGACAAGATCGAGAAGTCGGAGACCGTCAGCTACCAGGCCGAGTACAAGCTGGCCGACGACTCCAAGGTGACGGTGGCACAGCAGCCGCCGGCCGCCGCCGCCGTCGGCGACAAGGGCCGCTTCCTGGCCACCCCCGAGGCGTTCTACTTCTGCGACACCGAGCAGGCGGAGCTGACCTGCTCCAAGACCCCGAACACCGACGGCAGCTCGTACAACACCGGGGCCGCGGCGCTGTGGGGCGGCGTCGGCGCCGGCTTCGTCTCGGCGCCACTGGCGCTCGTGCTGCTCACCGGCGCGCTGCTGGTGCCGACCGCGAAGGTGAAGAAGAGCGACACCAAGATCGCCGGGCAGAAGTCCAGCTGCGCCGAGGTGAGCAACCTCAGCGAGGCGAAGGACAACACCACCGAGTTGGACGCGTTCACCGTGTGCATCTCCGACAAGGGGGTGCTGACCCGGTTCAGCGGTACCGGCACCGACGGCGAGACCAAGAGCGTCGAGCTGACGTCGTACAAGGACAAGGTGGACGGCAGTCTGCTCGAAGTCCCGGCCGGCGCGAAGATCGTCGACACCGGCGCGTTGCCGACGTCGAGCGACTAGTCGCCGCCTGCCGGGGGCGGTACCGCCACGCACGGGCCGCCGGTCCACCAGGGCTCAACCAGTTCGCGCACCTCATCGCCGAACGGGTTGACGCCGGGGCCGGCGGCCAGCGCGTGTCCCAGGTGCACGTGCAGGCACTTGACCCGGGTCGGCATGCCGCCCGCGGACACCCCGGCGATCTCCTTCACTCCCCCGATCGCCTCGCGCTTGGCCAGGTAGTCCTCGTGTGCCCGCTGGTACGCCGCCTGGAGTTCGGGGTCGGCGGCGAGCCGGGCCGCCTGCTCCTTCATCAGCCCGGCCGACTCCAGCCGGCTGCACGCCGCGGTGGCCCGCGGGCAGGTCAGGTAGTAGAGCGTCGGGAACGGGGTGCCGTCGGCGAGCCGGGGCGTCGTCTCCACCACGTCGGGCAGGCCGCACGGGCAGCGGTGCGCCACCGCCCTGGTCCCCCGCGGGGTACGGCCCAGCTGCTCCCCCACCACGGCAAGGTCCTGCGGGCTGGCCGGCTCGGTGCTCACTTGCCCTTCCCGGGCTGGTCGGCGGCGGTCAGGCTGCCCCACAGCTGCCCGAACCAGGCGGCGGAGTCCTTGGCCTTGCCGGAGTTCGGGTCGGTGTCGGCCGGGTCGTCGCCGCCGACCACGATCCACAGCTGCTCGCCCGGCTCGGTCATCCCCAGCCGGCTGCGCGCCTGTGCCTTCACGTACTCCGGGTCGGCCCACTTCGCGGACTCGGTACGCAGGTCCTCGATGTCGTCGCGCTGTGCCTTCTGGTGTGCCCGCAACGCTTCGATCTCGGCCTGCTGGTTGAGGTAGATGCGCACCGGATAGGCGTACGCGAGCAGCAGCGCGCCGAGCACCAGGGCGAGCACGGTGGCCCGCCCGGTGTACCGGCGCTGCTGCGGTGTGCCCGGCCGGCGCGACCCGAACACCGAACGCCGCACCACCGCGGGGCGTACCCCCGGCCGGCCGGACGCCCGTCGCGGATCGCCCTGCCGGGCACTGCCCACCCGCCCACCGGCCGGCGCACCGGAGCGCGCCGCACCACCGCGAACGGGGCACGCCACCCGAGCGGGGAGTGCCGCCGATCGGGGCGTGCCACCGGATCGGGGGGTGCCGCCGAGGCGGGCGGAGCGGGGCTGGCTGGACTGGTCATCGGCGGACCGGCCGAGGCCGGACGCCCGTGGATTGCCGCTGCCCGAGGAGCCACGCGCGCGGCCGGCGCCGCTGCCGCGGGTACCCCCACGGGCTCCCGGGCCCGGACCACGACGCTGCTGGCCTGGCATCGCATCCTCCCCCGCCGGATATGCGGCGGCCGGGCGGGTGCGATCCGCACCGCCCGGCCGCCGTGAAGATCAGCCCTGACGGTACCGCGGGAACGCGCCCGCGCCCGCGTACCGCGCCGCGTCGCCCAGCTCGTCTTCGATCCGCAGCAGCTGGTTGAACTTGGCGACCCGCTCGGAGCGGGCCGGCGCACCGGTCTTGATCTGGCCGGAGCCGACCGCGACCGCCAGGTCGGCGATGGTGGTGTCCTCGGTCTCGCCGGAGCGGTGGCTCATCATCGTCTTGAAACCGCTGCGGTGGGCCAGGTCCACGGCGTCCAGCGTCTCGGTCAGCGTGCCGATCTGGTTCACCTTGACCAGCAGGGCGTTGGCCGACTTCTCGGCGATGCCCCGGGACAGCCGGGTCGGGTTGGTGACGAACAGGTCGTCGCCGACGATCTGGATCTTGTCGCCGAGCTGCGCGGTCAGGGTGGCCCAGCCGGCCCAGTCGTCCTCGGAGAGCGGGTCCTCGATGGAGACGATCGGGTAGGTCTCGACCAGCTTCGCGTAGAACGCGATCATCTCGTCGGTCGGCTTGCTGACGCCCTCGAAGAGGTAGCCGCCATCCTTGTAGAACTCGGTCGCCGCCACGTCCAGCGCCAGGCAGATGTCCTTGCCGAGCTGGTACCCGGCAACACCGACAGCCTCGGCGATCAGGTCCAGGGCGGCGGTGTTCGCCGGCAGGTTGGGCGCGAAGCCACCCTCGTCACCGAGGCCGGTCGCGTACCCCTTCTTCTTCAGCACCGACTTGAGGGCGTGGTAGACCTCGGCGCCCGCGCGCAACGCCTCCTTGAAGCTCGGCGCGCCGATCGGCGCGATCATGAACTCCTGGATGTCGACGTTGGAGTCGGCGTGCGCGCCGCCGTTCACGACGTTCATCATCGGTACCGGCAGGACGTGCGCGTTCGGGCCACCGAGGTAGCGGAACAGCGACAGCCCGGCCGAGTCGGCGGCGGCCTTGGCCACGGCGAGGGAGACGCCGAGGATGGCGTTCGCGCCGAGGCTCGACTTGTCCGGGGTGCCGTCCAGGTCCAGCATCTTCTGGTCCACCGCGCGCTGGTCCGCGGCCTCGTACCCGACCAGCTCGGGGTAGATGGTGTCCTCGATGTTGGCGACCGCCTTCTCGACACCCTTGCCGAGGTAGCGCCCCTTGTCCCCGTCACGCAGCTCGATTGCCTCGAACGCGCCGGTGGAGGCGCCGGACGGGACCGCCGCGCGGGCGATCGTGCCGTCGTCCAGCCCGACCTCGACCTCAACGGTCGGGTTGCCCCGCGAGTCGAGGATCTCCCGGGCGACGATTGCTTCGATAGTTGCCACTTGGTCCGCTCCTGTCGATCAGGCTCTGTCTGGTGGCTCCGGCCAGCGACCGGCCCGCCACACACCGCGCCGCTGCGGCTACCCATACTCGGGATTTCTCGTCGCTGGCAGCCTAACGAGGTCACAACATGGTCTACACACCGGCTCCAGAACCGGACATTGCTCACAACGAACTTGCCCGGACGGTCACTCACGGGTGAGGCTGACCCCATGCGTGCTCGCCCCGTCAGCCGGCTGCTCGCGGCAGTTGCCCTGCTCAGCGCCGCCGTAGTGCTTTCCGGATGCGGCGCCGTCGATGACGCACAGCGGGTGGTCGACCGGTCCAGCCTGGTCAACGACCTGGCCAACCGGCTCGCCAACGCCGACACCCTCACCTACACGGCCACGTACCAGCTGCACGACGGCAAGACCGGGGTGCTCGCCCAGGCGCAGACTCCGCTGCGGGACTCGTTCAGCTACCCCGGCGGCAAATTGATCATGACGCCGTCCTGGACCGCCGACTGCCAGACCGACAACGCCGCCCGGTGCGCGATGACCCCGCCGCCGTCACCGTCCGCCGACATCCCCGAGGCGCTGCTGGCCAAGCTCGCCGAGCGCGGGCTGATCGCTCCCTCCGAGGTGGTCGGCCTGCTCGGCGCGGCCGCCCTGGACGGCGACGCCACCATCGCCCAGCACGACACCACCATCGCCGGCGAGTTCGCCACCTGCGTGGACGTCAGCGGCATCGACAACGCCCGGACCGCCCAGTTCACCGCCTGCATCACCGCGGCCGGCCTGCTGGCCAGCTTCACCGGCACGGTCAACAGCAAGACCGTGGACATCAGACTCAGCCGGTACGAGAACACCACCGCCCCGGACGCCTTCAGCGTCCCCACCGGCGCCACCGTCACCGGCTCCCCCACCCCCGGCGCCTTCCCCACCGTCTCCCCGAGCTGACCGCTCCCTCCTTTTTTGGGCGGGTGCGGTGGGTGGGGGTTCCGCTTCAAGCCCTCAGAGGTTGAGGAGGGTGCGGAGGTGGCGGGGGGCCGGGGAGCCGAAGGAGAGGATCCGGTCGTGCCAGTCGCGGACGGAGACGTCAGCGGGGCGGGCCCGGCCGAGCGAGGCCATTTCCGTGTACCCGACGAAGTAGGTCGACAGTTGGGTGGAGGTCAGCAGCGCCCGCCGCCACTTGCCGGCCGCCTCGCCCTCCTCCTGGAATCCCTTGTCCCGCATCAACGCCATCGCCTCGGATTCGGTCAGCCCGGCGCAGTGCACGAGCTGGTCGAGGATCGCGTTGAGGGTCATCCGCAGCTGCATCTTGAGCTGCTGCAACCGGATCGGCAGCCCGCCGAAGCCGTGCTGCACCATGACCTCCTCGGCATAGCAGGCCCAGCCCTCGACCATCGGGCTGGAGAAGCCGAGCGCCCGCACCCGGGTACTGCCCCGGTACCGGCGCGAGTGCGCCAGTTGCAGGAAGTGGCCCGGCATCGCCTCGTGCACGGTGAGGTTGCGGATCAGGTGGTTGTTGTACTCCCGGTAGAACGAGGTCACCCGGTCGGCCGGCCAGTCCGTCGGGGTCGGTGAGATGCAGTAGAAGGTGGGCAGCTCGGCGGTCTCCAGCGGGCCGGGCGGGTCGCAGTAGGCGACCGCCACGCCCGCGGGCGAACTCCGGCATCTCCTGGATCACGCACGGGTCGTCGATCAACGTGACCAGCTCGCGTTCGCGGACGAAGTCGGTGGTCTCGGTGAACGTCTGCCGGGCCAGCGCCACGATGGTGTCGTTGTCCGGGTGCTCGTCGGCGAGCTGGTCGAGCGCGCGTCGTACCGTCGCGTCGTCGGCCGTACCCCCGGTCAGCTCGGCGGCGGCCTCGCGCAGCTCGCCGGTGACCCGCTCCAGGTTCGCCTCGGCCCGTTCCAGCACCTGCGTGGCGGTCAGCTCGGTGTCGAGGGTGTGCCAGAGCCGGGCCTCCCACAGCTTGCGGCCCAGCCGCGGGTCACGCCCGTCGCCGGCAGTGGCCAGCCGCTCCTTCAGCCAGTCCTGGAAGTCGCGCAGCGCGGCCACCGCCTGGTCGGCCGCGGCGGTCGCCCGCAACCCGGCTGCCGGGGCCTGCCCGGTCAGCTTCGGCAACTCGCTGGTGATCAACCCGGCGGTACCGGCGAACTGCCCGATCGCCGTCTCCAGGTGGATACGCGGGCACTCGCCCAGCACGTTGCGCGCGGTGGCCAGCGCGTCCGGGATCTGGCTGAGCCGGCTCGCCAGGCTGTTCAGCCGGTCGTCCAGCGGCCGGGAGGCCCGGGTGAACAGTGGGTACAGCAGCTCGCCGGGGTTGTGCGCCAACGGGTTCCACTCGTGCTCGCGGACGTCGGTCAGCTCGAACAGCGCCCGGTCGACCAGCGCGGTGAGGACGGCGTGGTCGACCTGCTCGGCCGGGCTCAGGGCGAGGTCGTCCACCTGGGCGAGGGTGTCGGAGGCGTCCCGGAGCATGGCGATGTCGCTGGCCACGCCATCCTCGGACAGGTCCGGCAGGTCGTCGTCGAAGCGGTGGTCCCCGGCGAACGTCGCCAGCGCCGGATTCGACTCCAGCAGCGCGTCCACGATCCGCTCAGCCGTAGGTACGAACTCGTCAGCCATCCGATCAAGATACCGGCCTGAGATCGCGTGAGCCATGTTTCCGCAGCCCTGAGAAGGTGATAGGTCTTCCGTGCCGGGCCACTCGCCTACGAGCTGCCTGTGCGTGCGCTTGCAGATGGCCACCCAGAGATCTCGCACGACCCGCAACGGACGAAATACACGACGTCATCGACGTCCGGATCAATCAGGTACACCACGAGCGCGGTCTGAGAGTCGCGTCGTTCGACTCGAAAATCAAATCCGATGTTGGTTGGTACCGACTGATATATCAGAAGCGTCAAGGACACGTGATTGTGGGGCCCTGATGGATCGACCAGCGGAGCACTCAGAACCCAGAGCCCCGACATAGATACAGGCCCACCCGAGCCTACACCGTTCAGGCCATCATAGCCTTCGAACATTTCCGGCGGCAAAGCGTACCCCGAAAATGTGCCATCGGACTTAAATTCCAGTCGACCTGGGCCATCATGCTGGATCCATGCTCCTACCAATTCATGGTTGGCGAGATTCACGCGATCATCAGGTGGCGTGGATCCTAAATGAGTCAGGCCACATCCCGTCAGCATCAGCCAGACAGCAAGCACGACCGGAACCAGCGTCGCCAACAACGACCGTCGCCCAATCGGCCCAGACTTGGAAAACCTCCCATGATCGCTCATAATCTTGCCGTTACCACCAGCACACGAGGCAATGCAAGACGCCGAGGAGCGACGCGTTGCCCGTCCCTGTTGGAGCCGCAGGCGCATTGCCGCCAACGAAGGTTTCGCGCCAGCGGACCGATTGCTGAAGCCAATGCTCGCCCGGTTTGGCATCATGCCCATCGCCGGCACTACCCGTAGGGTAGTTACCAACCTTTCCTGGATCCGGCCGCGCAGAGGCAACGGTGCTCGCATTTGTCAAATGAAATTCCACGACTGGGCTACCGGATGAATCATATCCTACGATCTGCCACTTCATGTCGTATGAGCCCAGGAATGCCTGCGCCGTAGGCATACCTTTTTGCCCTAGAGTGAGTAGCGAAACTCCATTCATCCAGGCTGCTGCCTTTCGCTCACTTGGCGACATATCTCCGTAATGGAAGTCGACTGCGCCGGAGGTCTGGCCGCTCGCAATTGCTGCCTGTATTGCGAGGCGTGCCGCCTCTACTGAGCCAAGCTTCCGAATCATCTCGGTAAATGCATCGCCGTCTCTGAAATACTCCACAGTGACGCACGACGGCATGCATCCGAGCTTCTCCAAGAAGAGCCACTCTTCGCCCAATTCGTATGGGTTGGTATTGTTTCTACCGGACGAATGGCAATATTCCGGCGTTAGCGTTGTGCACGTAGGCTTGGCTACAGGGTACTTCGGTTTCGAGCCGTTACCACAATGGCCAGGTAGGGCGCATGCAGCCCCTCCGGGTTTCGGGAGTGCAGGAAGGTGAGGCTTGTCCTGCGTAGTTCCGCAACTGTGCGAAGTGGGGTCACATCCCTCAGAATCGTGCTCCAGTCCGGAGGGATCGCTCGATGCAATAGGGCCGTTATTTGCGTACGAATAACCGTTGAGCGACTGCGGGTCAGCAATGTCAGTCAATGGATCGTCAGAGATAAAGCGACCCGAACTGGGATCGTAAAGGCGTGCACCTAGATGTACAAATCCATCGGGCTCATTAGTGCCGCCGACAAACGTCTTGGACGTTGGCCAGATGGGCCCGGAACCACGTGAGCCTCCAAAGGGATCTTGGCGGCGCTGCGTTGCAGCCATTGTTGTGGCATTGACACTTAACTGCTGCGTCCCCTGTTGGTCACTAGCCAACCATGTAAGGACACCGGGGTTGGCACGGGAAGCGACAGTGTTGCCGGCGCAAATATAGGCGCGGGTGGTGCCAGTTATTGTGTTGCCGGTGGCATTGGTTGTAATTTCGGTTGCGTTGACATAGAGAGTCCTGCTCGTCGGATTGATGCGCAACAGTTCATTGCCTTCGGCGTCATAGTAGTAGGTGGTGAGCTGGTCGCCACCGGCGGCGTGCACCGCAATCGTCTTGACTGAACCCTGGTTGGTCCAGGTGAGGTCGCTGGCGGTTCCGTTGATGGTGTTGGTGATTTGCTGGCCCGCGCCGCCGTAGCCGTAGCTGGACGACCCGGAGGTCGCCCCAGTGGTGCTGGTGGACTTCAGGATGTGCGGCGGATTAGCCGCTGGAGACAAGGTTGTAGACGTAGTTGGTAGTGGTGTCGGCGCCGCCTGTGGTGGAGTGCTTGACCAGCGTGGTGCGGTTGCCGGTGTCGTCGAGGGTGTAGGTCTGCCAGTAGGCGTCCGGGCCACCGACGGTGGCCGCGGAGGTCGGGCAGAACTGGTGCAGCCACCGAGCGCCGGGATGGTGGTCCAAGCGTTCGTCAGGCGTTTCAAATAGTCGTAGGTGAAGCATTGCGAGTCCGTGGTGGCACCGGCGTGCTTACTGTCGATCGAGGTGATGTTGCCGGCGTTCGTCCAGTTGTACTGCTGGGTGAGCTGCTCATCGAACGTCCCAGGCGTACCAGAGTGTTCGGTCGACGGCTGAGATGGTTTTGAGTCGGTGCGTGTCGGAGTACTGGTCGGTAGTGAGCCGGACTCGGGTGCTACCGCTGCCGAGAGTGCGCTGGTAGACGTCGCCCCACGGCTGATAGCTGGTGGCAGAGACGTAGGTATCCAGGCCGGCTGCGGTGAGGTTGTAGCCGTTGGCGTCGTAGGTGTAATTGACCGTCTCGGCGCCGAGGCCGCCTGCCGCCGGGTAGCCGATGGAGGCTGTCGAGCCGTCGACGTTGTACCCGGTCGTGGTAGTCCAGTCGCCCGGCCAGCGCAGTGCCGGCAGACGCGGGAATCCGGACAGTCTGGCCCAACGGGCGGTAGGCGTCGTCGTAGCCGGCGACAATGACCTTGTACTGGTCGCTGCCGCGGTAGTCGATGGAGTCGTCGAGCCGGCCCTTGGCGAGAGCGTCGTAGTCCCAATGGTCAAGCAGCGTGCCGGTGGTGGTGGTCAGATAGCGGTCGGTACGCCTGCCGAGCGGGTCGTAGACGTACGCCAGAGTGACGGCACGGCCATCCTTGGTGGTCAACAGATTGCCGGCATCGTCGTACGTATTCGTGGTGGTACCTGAGTCGGGATCACCGGCCGTGAGGTTGTGGCCGCGCAGGTCGAATGTCCAGGTCCACTGGATCCCCGCCGAGTCGGTCAGCTTGGTCAGCCGGTTGGACCGGTCGTAGGTGTAATGGGTCGTCAGGTAGCTGCCGGTAAACCCGGTGCTGCTCTGGTACTGGCGCAGTTCGGTGGTGTTGCCGTCGACGTCGAACACCTTCTGGGTGACGGTCCCCCCGGCTGGCGGGATGATGCCGGTACGGTCGCCGTCGTAGACGGTGGTGGTCTGCCACTTCAGGGCGCTGGTGGCCCCGTTGCCGGACCAGAATCCGTCCACCGTCTGCCGCTCGAGATTGTCGTAGGTGTACAGGTCCTGGGTGGGGACATCCTTGTCGGCGAAGGTCGCCAGCGTCGATGTCGGCGCGCTGGCGCTGTTATAGAAGACCGATGTCTTGGCGGCGAGGCCGCGACTGTCGTAGGTCGTGTCGCTGATCATCCGACCGCCGTTGGCGACGGGGGTCGGCGACTGCGTCTGCCGCGCTCGCATCACCCCGTCGAAGAGCTGGTACGAGGCGATCTGGCGCGCCGGTTGGGCCAAGCTTCTGAGTCTGAACCCAATTGGGCGCAGAGCTCGACGTGGTGTACGTGTACTGGAGGTCCGGAGTGCCCGAGGTGGCCCGATTATTCAGCCAGACCTTGGTCAGCCGGCCCAGCGGGTCGTAGGACAACGACGTTGTCTTGGCGTTGACGTCGACGACTGAGGTGGGCAGACCTCGCGGGTCAAGGTTGGTGGTGGTGGTCCACAACTTCGAGTTCTTGACCGCGGTGCTCGTCACCGGGCCGCCAGTGGTTGGCGTGTAGGCGGTGGTGGTCGCATAACCCCGGGCGTCCATAGAGCTGGTGACCCGGCCGTAACTGTCGTACCCGGTCTGACTGCCCGGCGCCCAGGTGCGGACACCGCTCACGACCTTGTCCAGCAGTGTGTTCTTGGTGGACAGTCCCTGGCTCGGTGTGGCACCAAAGGTTGCACTGCCGTCGTAGAACGTCTGCGATCCCGACAGGTAGTCCGCATCGACCGGCGTGGCAGCGCAGTCGGTGGAGATGGTCTGCGACGGGAAGTTGATCAGCCACTTGGTGGTGTCCGGGGCGGCATAGCTGGTGGTGGTACAGACGTCGTCGTCGGGCAGCCCTTCCTGGCCCAGATTGCTGACCAGCGTGGGATTGCCGTAGGAGTCGTAGGTGGTGTGGGAACCCGTCCAGCGCCAGCTACCGGTGGCGGCGATCCAGGTCCGAGCGTGCGTCTCGGTGACCCGCACCATGTTGGCCAGCAGAGTGGTGTTGTTGGGCGGGTTGACCGGGGCGCGGGACGCGGTCCCGAACGCGCTAGGAACGGTGATGGTGTCCGAGATGTTGGTGCTGCCGTCCCAGGTGCTCTGCTCGGCCAGCTGCCCGTTCAGGGCATCGGTGTCGGGGATCTGGGAGTACCACGCCTGGGCCGGGCCGGCATAGCAGTGCCAGATGTGGATCTGGGCACCGTCGGTCGAGGACGGTCCCGCCACGTCGAGACAGTTGCCCGATGCCGGGTTCATCAACCCGCCGTCCGAACGGACCTGCCAGATCTGCCGCGGGGTGCCGTTGCAGGTGAACAACTGCACCAGGACCCCCTCGGCCGTGCCGCCGCCGGTGACGTCGAGGCATTTGCCGGTGTGCGGATTCATGATGGTGCCGTTGGTCTGCATCTGCCAGACCTGATTCCAGTCACCGGTGCACGGCCAAAGCTGGATCTTGTTGCCGTCGGCGGTACCCCAATTGGCATCGTCCAGGCACTTGCCGGCGTAGCCGTACAACGGCACCGCGACACTGGGCGCTCCGGGGGACATCAGCACCGACGCCCTACGGGTGCCCCAGCCCGCGTCGGTGCGGTCCAGGTCCAGGCCGCGGTAGTACAGCGACTTGGTCACCGTCTGCGGGCCGCCGGCGGCACCGTGGGTCACGGTGACCGTGGAGTAGCCACGGAACTGGGAGTACGAGCGTTGGTCCATCGACACCGTCTCCGACGTGGAGTCGTGATGCCACAACACGTTGGTGGACGAACCCGCGGTCGAGTAGGCGTAGGTCCACACCTCGTCGGTGGGTGACGCCCCGGTCAGGTCGTGCAGCGTCACTGAATGCACCCGGTACTTGTGGTACCAGCCGAATCCGCCGGTGACCGGCTGCGGATAGCACTGGTTCGGGTTCTGCGCCGGGTCGTAGCCGGACGATGCCGCCTGGTTGCACTGGTTCGGGTCATAGCTGACCAGCGTCTGACCGCCCATGCCGTTGCCGATCGAGCTGATCCGGTAGTGGATCATCGGCACCACGCCGAGCGACGGCGCCCAGTCGACCCGGTTGGCCATCCGTACGCCGCCCATCGACACCGCCGGGTCGGCCAGGTTGCTGACGCCGTCGGCCGCGTACCCGGTGTGCGTGATGGTGTTCAGCCACAGACTCGGCGCCGTGTCGTCGCCGGCTGGTGCGACGTAGTCGCCGGTGGCCGGCCAGCTGTAGGCCAGGTCCCACTTGTCGACGGAGCGGTAGGCGGCGCTGTCCGCATTCCACACGCTCGTCGTCACCGATGAGGCGTAATAGGGCGACCAGAACGTCGGCGACAATGTGTTCGGGCAGGTCGTGGCCGAGACGCAGTACTGGTCCCGCAACCGGCCACGCATCTCATCGGTCTTGCCAAGATCGATTACTATCAGCATACTTTCAGCGACGAGGCGATGACACCGAGCCGCGGGGGCCGGAGCATGGCGACAGCAGTCCTTTCCGACCAACACCACCGGGCGCTCCGCCTGCTCGCCACCGGCGCAACCGACAAGGCCGTCGGTGCACAGATGGGCATCAGCGACCGAACCGTGCGACGGCTGGTCCGCGATCTGTGCGACCACTACGGCGCCGACGGACGCCTGCAACTCGGCATCATCATCGGCCAACTCGGGGTCATCATCCTCAACGTCACCAGCGGATAGCGGCGATCCTGCACAGCCGAGCCCGCCACGTAATGCGTCAGGGGTTGCCGGCGGCGTAGGCCCAGATCTCGAAGGGGGTGGCGTAGTAGATCCAGCCCCAGAATCCGCTGACGGCCGAGCGCGCGGGCGGTTGCAGGCCGACCTTCTGCCGTACCTTGGCCAGCGCCAGGATCCAGCCGAGCGTGCCCGACCAGAGTAGTTGCAGCAGTGTGGTCACCACATAGCTGGCACCGAAGATCGGCAGGTAGAACGGGCCGAAGATGCGCGCCTGCAACAGGTGCATCTTCTCGTGCTGGCCGGCGCCGCCGAGGTTCACCGTGCCGTGTGTCTGCAGCAGGTTGGTGCCGAAGCCACCGGCCGTCCGGGGCTGGAACACGATCCAGTGCGCGCCGGCCGAGTCCACTTTGGAGGGTGAGCCGAAGAAGATGAAGAGAATGTTGCCGACCACCAGGCCCCACGCCGTATTGGACACGCTCCACGTCAGGTCGACCAGCAGCGCGATCCAGCCGATCGGGCTGCCGAGGTCGTAGATGGTGAGGATGCCGGCCTCCAGCCCGTAGAGGAAGCCGAGGGCGGCGACCAGCAGCACCACCCAGCCGTGCCCGGACACCGTGTCGGCGGCGGCGAGCACGATGGCGGCCAGCGCGGCGGGTATTGCCGTGCACAGCACGACGGTCAGCAGACCCTTGAGCCAGTTCGGCATCGACCCTCCCGGAGTGTGTCGTACCAGTAACGCACCGAAGTCGACATTGGGCAGTCGCGTCGGCGACAGGACGGGGTAGAAACCCGTACGCCGGGCCGGCAGACTGGGCCGGTGCCCTACCTGGAGATCCGCTCGTACCGGCTGAACAGCGACAACCGGGCCACCTTCGACACCCTCATGCGCGAGCAGGCGCTACCGCTGGTCCGCGCCGCCGGCATGGACGTGGTGCGCTACGGCCCGAGCGAGGACTCCACCGACGGGTACTTCCTGATGCGCGCCTGGGACTCGCCGCAGGCGCACGCCGCCGGTACCGACGCGTTCTATGGTGGGGCGGCCTGGCGGGACGGCCCCCGCGAGGCGATCCTCGCGTTGCTGGCGTCCTTCGAGGAGATCCTGGTCCCGGTCAGCGCCGAAGCCGTCGCCGCACTGCGCGGCTGAACGACACCCGCCGCTACGACGTCGGGCCGGCCGCTTCGCGGGCGCGGACGGCGTCGGCATAGGCGAGCGTCGCGGCGCGCAGCGCGCCCTCGGCGTCGTCGGGTTCGGTGCCGACCAGGCGCAGCAGCCGCTCTCCGAGGCCGTCGCCGGTTGGCAGGTCGGCGGCCACCCCGGCCCGGCGGGCGCGGCTGATCACCTTGGCCGCCAGCGCGAGCGACGGCTGCGACCAGGCGATGCCCTCCAGCGCCGAGTCACGGCGCTTCTCCGCCTTCTTGATCCGCTCCCACTGCTCGATGATCTCGTCGATGTCCTGGGTGGCCTCGTCGCCGAAGACGTGCGGGTTACGCCGGATCAGCTTGTCGACCAGCTCACCGGCCAGGTCGTCGATGTTCCAGGCGGCGTCGTCGGGCAGGTTCTCGGCCAGCCGGGCGTGCAGGACCACCTGGAGCAGCACGTCGCCCAACTCCTCGCGCAGCGCGTCGGAGTCGTCGGCGACGATCGCGTCGTACGCCTCGTAGGCCTCTTCGAGCAGGAAGTGGGCCAGGCTGCGGTGGGTCTGCGCGTGCTTCCACGGGTCGCCGCCGGGTGCAGCGAGCCGGTCCATCACGGTCACCGTGTCCAGCAGCCGCGCGCCGGGCGGATCCCAGGACCCGTACATCAGCTCCAGGTCGGCCAGGCCCGGTTCGCGGGCCAGCCGCAGGCCCAACTCGCGGGCCAGCGCCTCGTCGCCGTCCGGCGCCGGCCAGCCACACCCGGTCGCCGCCGGCCAGCAGGTCGTCGATCGGCTGGTCGGTGATCCGGACGGTGACCCCCTGCGCGGTCAGTTCCGGTGCCGGTCCCTTCGAGAACACGGGGTACTCGCGGAGCACGTCCCAGGCAGCCGCGGTCAGCAGGCCGGCCGGTAGTCGGGGTGAGGTGACCAGCAGGATGATCCGGGCCGGCACGCCCCCTACTCGTTCCTGGTCACGTCGATCACGGCGGCCGGCATCCCGGCGCCGGCCGTCAGCGGCAACACCACCAGGTTCACCGTGCCGCCCGAGGTGGTGGGCGCGCTGACCAGTGCCGTCGACGCCGGCGCGTACCGCGGGTTGACGGAGACGTCGTACTTCTGGATCGACTTGGTCAGTTCGTCGCGGACCGCGACGCCCCGCCCCATCTCGTCCGCGAACTGCGACTTGATCTCAGCGGCGACCGATTCCCGCTGGCCGGCCTGGCCGACGCCCTGGGCGATCGCCAGGTCGGCGGCGGCCAGGTACTCGGCGTCGCTCACGGTGGCCGGGGTGGCCTGCTGCTCCAGCAGGTTCGCGTAGCCCTGCGCCTGCGCCAGCAACTGCACGAACTTGTCGGTGGTCGGCAGCTCGTAGCGGGACGCCACCTGCTGCGCGTCGATCTTGGGCGCCGGGTAGTCGTGCGCATCCGCGTACCGCTTGGCGACCTGGACGAAGACCAGGGCCGAGGCGACCTCGCGGCGGGCTTCGCCCTCGCGGGTCGGATCGATCGCCACGCCGTTGGTCTTCAGCCCGTCGAGCACGTCCTGCACCTGCGTCGAGCTGATCCGGGTACTCCCGACGAACGCGGCGCTGCCCGTCTCGGGACGGCACGCGGTGACCCCAGCGAGTACGAGCATCCCCGCGACAGCGGCGATGACGAGGCGGCGGCGCGCCATCCCAACCTCCAGAAGACCGACATCCGGTACGCCCGCCACTGTCTCACGCCGTCCACCACCCGCCGCCACGGGGCCGGGCGCACGGGGTACGAGGGGATCTTGGGGTGGTGGCTGTGATCATGGCCCGCGAGGCAGCCACCACCCCGAGATCACTTCGTGGCCGGCGCGGGGACGGGCGCGTCCAGGAGGGTGGTGATGAGTTCGGCGCACCAGTCGAGCATCTGGATGTCGCGCATCGGCTCGCCGCCGGCGCGGCGGGTGGTCGGGCGGTTGATCGAGATCTGTTCGGTGACCTGCTTGTAGACGGCTTCCGGGTAGAGGCGCTTGAGGCGCAGCTGCTTGGAGTCGGCCAGCGGGACCGGTGAGAACCGGATGTGCCGGCCCTGCAACGACACGTCGGTCAGCCCGTACGAGCGGGCCAGCAGCCGGAACTTGGCCACCGCGACCAGGTTGGCGACCGGCTCGGGCGGGGTGCCGTAGCGGTCGTCCATCTCGGTGACCGCCTCGGTGAGCGCCTCCTGGGTACGGGCCGAGGCCAGTTTGCGGTACATCTCCAGGCGCAGCCGCTCCACCTCTATATAGGAGTGCGGGATGTGCGCGTCCACCGGCAGGTCGATCTTGACCTCGTTCTCCTCCTCGGGCGCCTCGCCCTTGAACTGCTGCACCGCCTCGCCGACCATCCGGATGTACAGGTCGAAGCCGACGCCCTCGATGTGCCCGGACTGCTCGCCGCCGAGCAGGTTGCCGGCGCCCCGGATCTCCAGGTCCTTCATCGCCACATACATGCCCGCGCCCAACTCGGTGTGCTGGGCGATGGTGGCCAGCCGCTCGTGCGCGTGTTCGGTGAGCGGCTTGTCGCCCGGGTAGAGGAAGTAGGAGTACGCGCGTTCCCGGCCCCGGCCGACCCGGCCCCGGATCTGGTGCAGCTGCGCCAGCCCGAGCAGGTCGGCGCGCTCCACGATCAGGGTGTTGGCGTTCGGGATGTCGATGCCGGACTCCACGATCGTGGTGCAGACCAGGACGTCGTAATCCTTCTCCCAGAAGCCGACCATCACCTTCTCCAGGGCGTCCTCGCCCATCTGCCCGTGTGCCACCGCGACCCGTGCGTCGGGTACCAGCTCGCGCAGCTTGCGGGCCGCCTTCTCGATCGACTCGACCCGGTTGTGCAGGTAGAAGACCTGCCCGTCGCGCAGCAGCTCGCGGTGGATGGCGGCGGCCACCTGCTTCTCGTCGTACGCGCCGACGGAGGTGAGCACCGGGTGGCGCTCCTCGGGCGGGGTGGCGATGGTGGACATCTCCCGGATACCGGTGATCGCCATCTCCAGCGTCCGCGGGATCGGGGTGGCCGACATGGTGAGCACGTCGACGGAGGTCCGCAGCGTCTTGAGGAACTCCTTGTGCTCCACGCCGAAACGCTGCTCCTCGTCCACGATGACCATGCCGAGCTGCTTGAACTTGGTGCTCGCCTGCAACAGCCGGTGGGTGCCGATGACGATGTCGGCGGTCCCGTCGGCGGCCATCACGATGGTCTGCTCCGACTCCTTGGGCGTGGCGAACCGGCTCAGTTGCCGGATCTGCAAGGGGAACTGGCTCATCCGCTCGGTGAACGTGTTGAAGTGCTGCTGCGCCAACAGGGTGGTGGGGACCAGTACCGCGACCTGCTTGCCGTCCTGGACCGCCTTGAACGCCGCCCGTACCGCGATCTCGGTCTTGCCGTAACCCACGTCCCCGCAGATCAGCCGGTCCATCGGGATCGGCTTCTCCATGTCGCCCTTGACTTCCTCGATCGCGGAGAGCTGGTCGGGGGTCTCGTGGTAGGGGAAGGCGTCCTCCAGCTCGCGCTGCCACGGGGTGTCCGGGCCGAAGGCGTAGCCCTGCGAGTTCTGCCGGGCCGCGTAGAGCTGGATGAGCTGCGCGGCGATCTCGCGGACCGCCTTGCGGGCCCGCGCCTTCGACTTCGCCCAGTCGGAGCCGCCGAGCTTGTGCAGCGTCGGGGTTTCGCCGCCGACGTAGCGGGAGAGCTGGTCGAGTTGGTCGGTGGGGACGAACAGCCGGTCGCCGGGTTGGCCGCGCTTGCTGGCCGCATACTCGAGCACCAGGTATTCGCGTTCCGCGCCGTTGACCGCGCGCTGCACCAGCTCCACGTAGCGGCCGATGCCGTGCTGCTCGTGTACCACGTAGTCACCGGCGCGCAGCTCCAGCGGGTCGATGGTGTTGCGCCGCCGGCTGGGCATCTTGCGCATGTCGCGGGTGTTCGCGCCGCGCCCCCCGGAGATGTCGCTGCCGGTGAGCACGGCCAGCCGGGCCACCTCGTCCACGAATCCGAAGTCCAGCGGCCCGCAGGTGATGACGGGAGTGCCCGGCTGTGGCGCGGTTTCCAGACCGTCCACCATGGACACTCCGAGGTCCGCGTCGCGCAGCACCTCGACGGCCCGCTTCGCCGGCCCCTGCCCGGGGAAGACCAGCACCACCCGCCAGCCCGAACCGGCCCAGCCACGCAGATCCGCCAGCAGCCGGTCGGTTTCGCCGTGGTAGAGCGGAGTGGTCTGGGCGGCCAGCGTCAACGAGCGTGACTCGTCGGTCACGTCCAGCACCGGCAGCGGATCCTCCCACGGCCGATCCTCCACAGTGGACGACTCGACCAGCCCGAACGGCGCGATCGACCACCAGCCAAGACCCACGCGGGTGGCGACAGCGCGCACGTCGGCCAACGTCCGGAACGAGGACGCGCCGAGGTCGATCGGCGCCTTGCCGCCGACCGCGGCCGCCGCCCAGCTCGCCTGGAGAAACTCATCACTGGTACGGACGAGGTCATGCGCGCGGGTCCGGATGCGTTCCGGGTCGCACAGCAGCACCACCGTACCGGCCGGCATGCACTCCACCAGCAACTGCAACTGCCCCGGCACCAGCGCCGGCGCGAACGACTCCATCCCCTCCACCGGGATACCGTCGGCCAGCTTGTCCAGCATCTCGGCCAGCCCCGGGTGCTCCTCCGCCAGCGCCGCCGCCCGCCGCCGGACCTCGGGGGTGAGCAGCAACTCCCGGCACGGCGGCGCCCACACCCGGCCGACGAGCTCCAGGGTGCGCTGGTCGGCGACCGCGAACGAGCGGATCTCCTCGACCTCGTCGCCCCAGAACTCCACCCGCAGCGGGTGCTCCTCGGTGGGCGGGAAGATGTCCAGGATCCCGCCGCGTACCGCGAATTCGCCGCGCTTCTCCACCAGGTCCACCCGGCTGTACGCGATCTCCGCCAGCCGCCGGGTCACCGTCTCCAGGTCAGCGCTGTCCCCGGTCGCCAACGCCACCGGCTCCAGGTCACCGAGCCCGCGCAACTGCGGCTGCAGTACCGAGCGCACCGGCGCCACCACCACCCGCAGCGCCCCGGCCTCCCCCGGGTGGGCGAGCCGGCGCAGTACCGCGAGGCGTCGCCCGACGGTGTCCGAGCGCGGCGAGAGCCGCTCATGCGGCAGCGTCTCCCAGGACGGGAAGACCGCCACCGAACCCGGATCGAGCAGGCCACCCAGAGTGGTGGCCAGGTCGTCGGCCTCCCGCGACGTCGCGGTCACCACAAGCACCGGCCGGCCCGCGCCACCCGACTCAGGGGCGGCAGCCAGCGCGGCGGCGAGGATCGGCCGGGACGCGGCCGGCGCGGTCACATCCACCGGCTCCGCGACGCCCCGGGCGGCCAGATCCCGGGCAGCGGTCAGCGCCGGGTCGGCCAGGGCCGCGTCGAGTAGTCCGCGCAGCGACATCAGAGGCCTCCCGGGCACGACGGAATACCCCACATCCGTTACGGACGGGGGGTGGGGTGAATACACCCAGCCTACCCGCCCCCACCGACACCCGACGCACCCGCCACAACCCTCACCCGTCGCCCTCGTCGCCCCGTCGCCCGTCGGCCCCGTCGCCCTCGTCGCCCCGTCGCCCGTCGGCCCCGTCGCCCCGCGCCCCGTCGCCCGTCGGCCCCCGTCGGCCCCGGCGGCTCCGTCGGCTGGGCTCGTCCGACCCTTTGACGGGTGCGCGGTGGCAGTCGCGCGGCGTGGACGAGCGGCGCCCCGCTCGGAGGCATGTCGCGGCTGCGGTGCGCCGCGGGGGAGTGGTGCTTGCGACGGCAAGTGGGCGGTTGTCGGGGTCGAAACTGGCCCCCGGACCCCGATAACCGCCCACTTGCCGCTCGTGATCCACTGTCGCGCCTCAGGGAACTGGCATAAATCGGCATGAACGCCGCTTAGCCTGGGGGCTATGGGTCCTGATCGGGACGATGAAGGGCTGGATCGTCAGCGCCTGGGAGCCGACCGCGACGTGCCGGACGCCGCCCATGACGTATACCCACTCGCTGACCCCGACCACGAGATCTGGGCCGCCGGGAGCGTCCCCGACCCCGCCAACGACGCCCTCATTGAGCCCCCGGGATGGGGCGACGCCGAACCCCCCGATGAGTTCGACACCGGACCCTCTGACGCCCAACCTTCCGGCGGCGGGCCTTCACCCGGGCTCGACGCCGAATCCCCAGGTCTCGACGCCGAATCCCCCGGTGGAGTCGATACCCACCGCTCCCGTGACGTCGACGCCGAGCGCTCAGACGCGGTCGATACCCACCGCTCGGGTGAGGTCGACGCCGAGCGCTCGGGTGAGGTCGACGCTGGGCGCCGGGGTGAGGCGGCGGAGGTTGAAGCTGGGGCGGCGTCGGCCGAGGCCGGTGGTCCCGGTGTCGATCGGTTGGCCGAAGGCGCCGGGGCGGTGTCGGGTGGGCGGGCCGGGGCGCGGGCGGAGGCGGATGAGGCGGGGCCGCGGCGTGGCCGGCGACGTGCCGGGCCGGGTGCCCGGACGGCGACCGCCGCGTCGGGTGCAGCAGTCGCGGGAAGTGTCGGGGCCGACTCCGGAGTGGGGGCGGGGGTACTCGGAGGGCGGGCGGAGCCGCGTAGTCACCGGCGGGCTAAGGAGAAGAGCAGCGCGGTCGGGCACATCCGGGAACCGGAGTTGGCCGACTTCTGGCGCGGCTGGCTGGGGCGTACCACCGCGCTGCTGTTCGGGGTACTGCTGCTGGGGGCCGGGTTCATCGCCTCCTACGTGGGGGCGCTGCACCAGCCGACGGCCCGTGCGCTGCCGGTCGGCGTGGTCAGCGGCGACGCCCCGGCACAGACCCTGCTCACCGCCGTCGAGGCCAAGGAGCCGGACGTGCTGTCGGTGCGGGTGTACGCCAGCGCCGACGAGGCCACCGACGCGCTCGCCAACCGGCGGATCGCCGGAGTGCTGGGCAGCGCGGACGGGGGCGGGCTCAGTCTCGCGGTCGCCGGGGCCGCCGCACCGGGAGCGGCCGAAGCCCTGGAACGGGTGGTCGGCGCCGCCACCGGGACGGCCGGCATCCGGTTCGCGGTGGTCGACGTACACCCGTTGTCCGCCAAGGATCCGCGCGGCCTGACCGCCTTCTACACGGTGGTCGGCCTGCTGATCGGCGGGTACCTGGCCGCCACTGTGCTTGCGATCACGCTGGGTACGGTGCCCCGCAACGGTGCCCGGCTGGGGCTGCGGCTGGCCGCCTTCGGCGTGTTCGCCGTCGCGCTGGGGTTGGCCGGCGCGGTGCTCACCGGCCCGGTGTACGACATCTGGCCCGACCACCTGCTCTCCCGGTGGTTGGCCGGGGCGCTGGTGGTGTTCGTCGGGGCGGTGGTGACGGCCGCCCTGGAGGCCTGGCTCGGGCTGGTGGGGACGGGGCTCGCGATGGCCCTGCTGTTCATCCTCGGCAACCCGGGCTCGGGCGGCGTGTTCGCCCCGCAGTTGCTGCCCACGTTCTACGGTCCGATGCACTGGTGGAACCCCACCGGACTCGCCACCGACCTGCTCCGCGCCGTGGTCTACTTCGATGGCGCAGCCCTGCGCTGGCCGCTGTCCGGGCTGCTGATATGGGCGGTCGTCGGGGTGGCCGGGGTGCTCGGGGCCACAGCCGCACTCGGGCGGCGGGTTCATGACAGCCGGTAGGATGCGCTTGCCGGACAGCGCTGTCCTCTCCCTGGTCCGATCGCCCCGTACGTCTGCCCACCCCGTGGCCCGCAGACTCGGTGGCCGGCGGGCCGACATCCCTGAGAGGAGTAGCCGGTGACCGACTCGGCTGAGGCCCTGCCTGACGACGCGGCACTGCGCGCGGACATCCGTCGACTGGGCACCCTGCTCGGGCACACCCTGGTCCGCCAGGAGGGCCAGGCGCTGCTCGACCTGGTCGAGGACGTACGCGCCCAGGTGCGCAACGACCCGTCCGCGGCGGCGGCCCGGCTCAGCGCGGTCGACGTGGGTACCGGCACCAAGCTGGCCCGCGCCTTCTCCACCTACTTCCACCTGGCCAACGTCACCGAGCAGGTACACCGGGCGCGGGAGTTGCGCCGGGTACGCGCCGTGCACGGGGGATGGCTGGACCAGGCCGCCGCCCGGATCAGCGAGCGCGGCGTACCGGCCGACGAGGTCGCGGCGGCGGCCCGCCGGCTGGCCATCCGGCCGGTGTTCACCGCGCACCCGACCGAGGCCGCCCGCCGCTCGATCCTCTCCAAGCTGCGTGGCATCGCCGACGAGCTGGACCTGGAGGCGGCGAACACCTCGCTCTACGGCGCAGCCGCCCCGGCGGACCGGCGTATCGCCGAGCTGATCGACGGGCTGTGGCAGACCGACGAGCTGCGGCTGGACCGGCCGGACCCGACCGACGAGGCCCGCAACGCGGTGTACTACCTGGCCGACCTGTACGCCGACGCGGCCCCGAAGGTGCTCACCGATCTCGCTGAGACGCTGCGCGGGCTGGGCGTGGAGACCGCGCCGACCGGCCGGCCGCTGACCTTCGGCACCTGGATCGGTGGCGACCGGGACGGCAACCCGTACATCACTCCGGCGGTGACCCGGGACGTGCTGCTGATCCAGCACGAGCACGGGCTGCGGGCGGCCGAGAAGGTGATGGAGAACCTGATCAACGAGCTGAGCGTCTCCCGCCGGCTGCGTGGGGTGTCACTGGACCTGTCCGCCAGCCTCGCCGCCGACCTGGAGAAGTTGCCGGAGTTGGCCAGCCGGTTCCGCCGGGTGAACGCGGAGGAGCCGTACCGGCTCAAGATCCGCTGCATCATGGTCAAGATCCAGAACACCCGGGACCGGCTGGCCAGCCAGTCGCCGCACGTACCCGGCCGCGACTACCGCAACGGCGACCAGCTCATCACCGACCTGGAGCTGATGCGGGCCTCGCTGGCCCGAAACGCCGGCCAGCTCGCGGCCACCGGGCGGCTCGCCGAGGTGATCCGGGGCGTCTCCGCGTTCGGACTGCACCTGGCGACCATGGACATCCGCGAGCACGCCGAGGCGCACCACAACGTGCTCGCCCAGCTCTACAAGACCACCGGCGAGGTACCCGACTACCACAGCCTGTCCCGGGCCGACCGGACCAAGCTGCTGGCCGGCGAGCTGACCGGGCGACGACCGCTGGCCGGGGTGCACACCGTGCTCACCGACAACGGGCGCAAGACCTTCGACGTGTTCGGCACCATCCGGGATGCCCAGGAGCGGTTCGGCCCGGACGTCATCGAGTCCTACATCATCTCGATGACCCTGGGCGTGGACGACGTGCTCGCGGCCGTCATCCTGGCCCGCGAGGCCGGCCTGGTGGACGTGCACAGCGGCACCGCCCGGGTCGGTTTCGTCCCGCTGCTGGAGACCCCCGGCGAGCTGGACGCCGGTGGCGAGATCCTCGACGAGCTGCTGTCGCTGCCGGCGTACCGGGCGCTGGTCCGGGCGCGCGGGGACATCCAGGAGGTGATGCTGGGCTACTCCGACTCCAACAAGGAGGCCGGCATCACCACCTCGCAGTGGTCGATCCACAAGGCCCAGCGGGCGCTGCGTGACGTGGCCGCCAAGCACGGGGTCCGGCTGCGGCTGTTCCACGGACGCGGCGGCACGGTCGGGCGCGGCGGCGGCCCCACCCACGAGGCGATCCTGGCGCAGCCGTTCGGCACCCTGGACGGCGCGATCAAGGTCACCGAGCAGGGTGAGGTGATCTCCGACAAGTACACGCTGCCCGCGCTGGCCCGGGAGAACCTGGAATTGACGGTGGCCGCAGTGCTGCAGGCGACACTGCTGCACACCACGCCCCGGCAGCCGCTGGAGGAGATCGCCGGCTGGGACTCCTCAATGGACATCGTCTCGGGCGCGGCCTTCGGTGCGTACCGGGCGCTGGTCGAGGACCCGGACCTGGCCCAGTACTTCTGGGCGGCCACCCCGACCGAGCTGCTCGGCGCGCTGAACATCGGCTCCCGCCCGGCCAAGCGCCCCGATTCGGGCGCCGGCCTGAGTGGCCTGCGGGCGATCCCGTGGGTCTTCGGCTGGACGCAGACCCGGCAGATCGTGCCCGGCTGGTACGGCGTCGGCACCGGACTCGCGGCGGCCCGCGCGGCCGGCCTGGATGCCCAGCTGGAGGACATGCTGTCGCGCTGGCAGTTCTTCCAGACCTTCGTCTCCAACGTGGCGATGATGCTCACCAAGACCGACCTGAACATCGCCGCCCGCTACGTGGAGACGCTGGTCCCGGCCGAGTTGCAGCACATCTTCGACAAGATCAAGCAGGAGTACGACCGTACCGTCACCGAGATCCTCCGGTTGACCGGCTCGGACGTGCTCCTCGGCGCCCAGCCCGTGCTCAAGCGCACCCTGGAAGTCCGCGACACCTACCTGGAGCCCCTGCACCACCTCCAGGTGGCGCTGCTCGCCCAGTACCGTGCCGGCCGTACCACCCCCGGCAGCATCCGCCCGACGGCGACGGATCCCACTCTCCAACGCGCCCTCCTCTCCACCATCAACGGCATCGCCGCGGGGATGCGTAACACGGGCTGAGCCGACACCGCACTTATTGCTGTTATTCGACCTCGATAACAGCAATAAGTGCGGTGTGCGCTTCTCCCCCGACCACATCGGCACGCGCGTCGGATCTCCGACCGGCCCGCCGGACTCGACCGACCGGCCTCCGACTGGAAGGATTGCGAGATCCACGCCGGGTACGGATCGGGGTATGAGGCGAGCACAGTGATCAAGAGGTGGCAGTGAACAGCGGCTGGGTACTGCCGGAGGAAGTGCTCCGTGACGCGCCCCACTACGCACCCCGACCGGCCGAGTTGGCGGACCTGGACCTGCTGCTCAGTGGCGCGTACACGCCACTGGGCGGGTTCCTGGGCCGGGCCGACCTGGCCAACGTGGTGCGCACGGGGCGGCTCGTCGACGGCACTTCCTGGCCGGTGCCGGTGACCCTGGAGGTACCGGCGGCGCTCGCTGCCCGGCTGGAGGTGGGCAACCCGCTGAAACGGGTGCTCATCCTCACCGACCACGAGGGTGCGCCGGTGGCCGCCATCGACGCGGCGGAGTTGTGGCCGACGGGGCCCGACCGGATGGGCGTCGGTGGTCGGGTACGCCGGCTCGGCGACGGCGGGCACGGGGTGTTCCGGCGGCTGCGCCGCAACCCCGACGAGGTGCGCAGGACGCTGCCGGCCGGGCGGGTGCTCGGGGTGATCGCCGACCGGCCACTGCACCGGCCACAGCTGGCGCAGTTGGCGCACGCCGCCCGTACCCTCAATGGTCATCTTGTGGTGTTGATCCCGGTGGCCGCGCCGAGCACCGACGGGCTGCCGCCGGAGGCGCTGGTCCGCGCCGTGCTGGCGACCCGGGACCGGATTCCGCAGGCGACCTTCGTGGCCGTGCCGCTGGCTTCGCACGGCGACGAGATCCGGGACGCGCTGCTGCGTGCCCGGGTGGCTGCGGCGTACGGCGTCACCCATCTGATCTCCACCGGCCAGGCACCGATCTCCGGTGGTGGCCCCCGGGTGCTGGTCCCCCGCGAACTGTCCTACGACACCCGCGACGGGCAGTGGCGCGGGCGCGACGACATTCCGCCGCGCTTCCGCCGGCTGGCGCTCACCCAGGCCGAGATCGACGACCTGCTCGACCAGGGGGTGGCGCTGCCCGAGTGGCACACCCCCCGGCGGTGGCCCGGGAGCTGTCCCGCAGCCGGCCGCCCCGGCGGCAGCGCGGCGTGGTGGTGTTCTTCACCGGGTTGTCCGGTTCGGGGAAGTCCACCGTCGCCCGGACGGTGGCCGACGCGCTGCTGGAGACCGGCGAGCGCAGCATCACCTTCCTCGACGGTGACGTGGTGCGCCGGGAACTTTCGGCCGGACTCACCTTCTCCAAGGCGGACCGGGACGTGAACATCCGCCGGATCGGCTGGGTCGCCGCGCGAGGTGGCCCGGCACGGTGGGCTCGCGCTCGCCTGCCCGATCGCCCCGTACGCGCAGGCCCGCACGGCTGCCCGCCGGATGGCCGCGGCGGCCGGCGCCGGCTTCGTGCTGGTGTGGATCTCCACGCCGGTGGAGGTGTGCGAGGCCCGCGACCGCAAGGGGTTGTACGCGAAGGCGCGGGCCGGCCTGATCACCGGAATGACCGGGGTGGACGACCCGTACGAGTCGCCGACCGACGCCGAGTTGGTGATCGACACCAGCGAGGTTGACGGCGGACGAGGCGGCCCAGCGGGTGCTGCGGTACCTCGCCGACGAGGGCTGGATCGACGGCCGCGAGCTGACCCGGCGCCACCCGTGACCTGGCCGTTCGGGTATATCCGACCGGATACGTAGGGCTACTTGGCTTTGTGGCGCTCCGGCCGGCAGACTGTTCACATGAACTGGACGTTAACCGCCGCCGGGCTGGGCGTCGGGATCATCGTCGGCCTCACCGGCATGGGTGGCGGCGCGTTGATGACCCCGATGCTGGTGCTCTTCTTCGGTGTCCCCCCACTCGCGGCGGTCTCCAGTGACCTGGTCGCCAGCGCGGTGATGAAGCCGGTCGGCGCGTTCGTTCACATTCGCCGTAAGACGGTCGACTGGCGGCTGGTCGGCTGGCTGTGCGTGGGCTCGGTGCCCGGCGCGTTCAGCGGGGTACTGATCACCCGCGCGGTCGGTGGCCCGAACCTGGAGCAGACTGTCAAGATCGCGCTCGGGGTGGCCCTGCTGCTCGCCGTGGCCGGCCTGCTGGCCCGCACCTACCTGCAGATGGGCGAGCACGCCCGGCGCTTCCAGCAGCGGCTGGCCGGGCTGCTGCACGAGGAGCGCCCGACGGCCACCGGTCGGGTCCGGGTGACCGTGAAGCCGGCGGCCACCGCGCTGCTCGGCTGCCTCGGCGGCATCGTGGTCGGGATGACCAGCGTCGGCTCCGGCTCGTTGATCATCGTGATCCTGCTGATGATGTACCCCATGCTCAAGGCTGGCGACCTGGTCGGCACCGACCTGGTCCAGGCCGTCCCGCTGGTCGCCTCGGCCTCCATCGGGCACCTGATCTTCGGTGACTTCCGGGCCGGGTTGACCGCGTCACTGCTGATCGGCGCGGTGCCCGGCGCATATATCGGGGCGCAGATCTCCAGCCGGGCGCAGAGCGGCATCGTCCGCCGGGCGCTGCTGTTCGTGCTGCTGGCCAGTTCGCTGAAGCTGCTCAACGTCGCCAACACCGTGCTGCTGGTGGCGCTGATCGCGGCGGCGGCGCTGGCCCCGCTGGCCTGGGTGCTGGCGCGCCGGGCGAAGGGGTTGCCGGCGCTGGGCCGGACCGAGGTGACGCTGATCGCCGAGGCGGAGACCAGGCGGGCCGCCGACCCGCACGACCGCGAACCGGCCCCCGACCCGGCCTGACCTCCGGCCCGCCTCCGGGTCGAACGGCGGCCTCGACAGCCGGGGTGAACGGCAGGTTGAACTGGGGCCTGACCTGTTGGCGGGATGCCGACAGCCGTTCGTCCGGGATAACCGACGAGGGGGCCGGGCTACCCGATCTCCAGTTACGTCCTGCAGAGCTGTCCGTTAGCCAGTGGAGACGGTGGGTGATTGCTGCCCACCGACCGCTCGCGCAACGGAGGGCCGCACCCGATGGAGCAATCCCGCCCAGCCACCTACGACGCATCCGACTACCTCGGCATGATGCGGCGGCACTGGTGGATCGTGGCGGCCTTCGCGCTGGCGGGCGTCCTCGGCGCGGTGCTCGGCGCGGGCACCCAGCCGCGGGAGTACGAGTCGACGGCCTCGGTGCTGGTGATGCCGGTCGACGGGCAGGACGCCAACGCCACCGGCGGGCGCACCTCGACCGCCATCAACCTGGACACCGAGGCCCAACTGGTCACCTCAACCGAAGTCGCCCAGGCAGCGGGCCAACTGCTCAAGGTCGGTACCGTGCCGGCCACGCTGGCGCACGGGGTGCGGGTCAGCGTGCCACCGAACACCACCGTGCTGGACATCACCTACGCGGCCCGGACCGCCCGGCAGGCCCAGGCCGGCGCGCACGCGTTCGCCGCCGCGTACCTGGCCGCCCGGCAGAACGCCGCCCAGCAGGCGATCACCGAGCAGTTGGCGACGCTGGACACCAAGGTCAAGCAGTACCAGACCAGCCTGCTGCAACTTTCCGGGAAGTACGCCACGCTGCCCGTCAACGACCCCGGCCGCAGCGCGCTCAACTCGCAGATCAGCACCCTGACCAATCAGATCAACGCCCTGACGAGCCGGCAGAATGACCTGTCCACGGCGACGGTGGTGGCCGGTCGGGTGATCAGCGACGCCGGCCTGCCCGGCCGGCCGGCGCGCCCGAGCGTGCCGCTCTTCGCGGCCAGCGGCGCGCTGCTCGGGCTGCTGCTCGGCATCGTCGCGGCGGCCGTGCGGCAGCGGATGGACCAGCGCCTGCGCCGCGCCATCGACCTGCCCCGGCGAGCCGACGTGGCAGTCCTCGGCGAGGTGCCGCCGCGCACCCAGATCCGGTTCGACGACGTGTTCCCGCCGTTCGGCCTGGCCGGCCGGATGTTCAACCGGCTGCGCAACGAGGTGCTGGCCAGCCTGCACCCCGACGACCAGGTGCTGGTGGTGACCGGGGCCAGCCGGGGACCGGCCGCCACCCTGGTCGCGGCGAACCTGGCGGCCGCCCTGGGCCGGGCCGGCAGCAAGGTCGTGCTGGTCTGCGCGCACCTGCCGGAGACCATGCAGGACACCGCCCCGGTGACCCGACTGCTCGGGGTACCCGCCACGCCCGGCCTGTCCGACGTGCTGGCCGGCAAGGTGGAGCTGGCCGACGCGGTGCAGCGCACGCCGCGTAACCCGTGGCTGCGGGTGTTGGCGACCGGTGGGACGGCGAGCGCCGGTGGCCTGCTCCAGTCACCGGCGCTGCGGGAAGCGCTGGAGGCGCTGCGGATGGACGCCGACTACGTGGTGATCGAGGCCCCGTCGACGGCCGCCAGCGCCGACGCGCAGAGCCTGGCGAGCCTCGCGGACGCCGCGATCGTCGCGGTGGAGTTGCGCCGGGCCAGCCTCGCCGAAGTGGTGGACGCGGCCGAGCAGCTGCGCCGGGTGGGTACCCCGTTGCTCGGCGCGGTGGTGCTGCCCCGGCTGCGCGGCGAGGCCGACCGGAGCGGGGGCACGCCGCCGAACCGGCCGATCCGGCCGCTGCCGACCACCGGGGACGCCGCCGCACCGACCGCGCGGATTCCGGTCGCGGACGCGCCCACCGCCCGGATCCCCCGCCGGGACGAGCGGTCCGGGCGGCCGGTCGGCGCGGAGAACCCGACCACCATGCTGCCCGCCGTCGATGGCGGAAAGCGGGCGCGGCAGGCGCGCGCGGACGGGGACGGCAAGCGGGCAAGGGAAGCTCGTGCGCAGGAGGCTCGTGCGCAGGAAACCGCGGTCATCCGCCGGGTCACGGACGGGCCGGACAGGACATCCCGGTGACGCTGGTCGCGCCTCCCCATCCGGTCGTGGTGCGGCCACGTCGCGGAATACCACCCGTGGGTACCGGCGGGGGTGCGCTGCGCCGGGCCCGGCCGGTGCGGTTCCTGGCGCTGCCGCCCGGCTGGCCGCTGGTCGGCGCCCTGCTCGGGTACCCGCTGTGGTGGGCACTCGGGCTGAACACGTTGGTCTTCCCGTTGGCCGCGATCCCGATGGTGGTGATCCTGGCCCGCCAGTCACTGCACGGCCGGCGGCTGCGGCTGCCGCCGGGGTTCGCGCTGTGGGTGGTGTTCCTGGTGGTGGTGGCGCTGGGCATCGCGGCGCTCGGGGAGAACCCGGCGGGAACTGTGCCGGACAGCTTCGCCAGTCGGCTGCTGCCCGCCGGGTTCCGGCTCGTCGAGTACGCGGCGCTGACCGTCTTCCTGCTCTACGCCGGCAACCTCACCGAAGCTGAGTTGCCCCGGTCCCGACTCGTCGGCCTGCTGGCCTGGCTGTTCGTGGTCACCGTCGCCGGCGGGCTGCTGGGCATGGCGGCCGGTCGGCTCTCCTTCGCCTCGCCGCTGGAGCTGCTGCTGCCGCACCGGGTCCGGGCCAACTCCTGGGTACAGGCGCTGGTGCACCCGGCCGCTGCGCAGATGTCCGGGGTGCTCGGCCACGAGACGCCCCGGCCGGCCGCGCCCTGGGGCTACACGAACACCTGGGGGAACAACTTCTGCCTGCTGGTCGGCTGGTTCGTGGCGGCCGTCGCCGGCGCCCGGCTGCGGTCGAAGCTGGTCGCGGTGGGCTGCCTGGCCGTCGCCGTGCTGCCGGTGGTGTACTCGCTGAACCGGGGCCTGTGGATCGGGCTGGGGGTGGCCGGCCTGGTGGTCGGGGCGCGACTGGCCAGCCGGGGCCGGCTGGCCGCCCTGCTCGGCGTCGGGCTGGTGCTCGCGCTGCTGGCCGGCGCCCTGGCGGTCACCCCGCTCGGCCGGACGGTGAACAGCCGGCTGGACAACGGCAAGTCCAACGGCGTGCGCTACTACCTGACCGAGCAGGCGCTGGCCGGGGTGGCGCACTCGCCGGTGATCGGGCACGGCTCCACCCGCAACACCCTCGGCGGCCGGCAGTCGATCACCGTCGGGGAGCGCCTGGACTGCCCGCGCTGCGGCAACTTCACCATCGGCGGCAACGGCCAGCTCTGGCAGCTCCTGTACGCACACGGGCTCGCCGGCACCCTCGCCTACCTGGGCTTCTTCCTGTACGCCTGCTGGCGCTCGCGGCATGATGCCAGCCCGATCGGGGTGGCCGGCAGCACCGCGCTGCTCTGCTCCCTGGTCGCCGGCCTCTGGTACAACGCGCTCGTCACCCCGCTCTGCTTCACGCTGCTCAGCCTCGCGCTGCTGTGGCGCAACGCCGTCCCGGCCGATGTCCCGGCCCCGGCCGGCTTCAGCCCGGACGGTGTCCGGTCCCGTGTCGAGGAGGGTGTATGAGTCCCGTCCGCACCGCCCCCACCAGCCTGACCAACCGGGAGACGGCGCTGCGCGCCAGGTATCTCGGCGAGGTGCTCAGCGTGCTCTACCCGCCACCGTGCGGCACCGACGTGCCCGGCGACACCGTCATCGCGCAGTTCCGCGCGGTACCCGACGTGCGCCGGGCCCGACTGCTTGTCCCCGCCGGAATGCCCCGGATCGCCGCGGCGGCAGTGCAGGCCGCCGGCGCGCCGGGCGCCCGACTGGGCCGGCTACGCCGCGGGGTGGCCGCGGCCGCCCTGCGCACCGGACTGTCCGGGCTGGTGATGCCGGACCAGATCCGGATCACCCGACCGGCCGACGCCGGCCCGCCGGACACCATCGAGACCTACCTGACCGAGCAGCTGGGCCGGGACCTCGCCGTGTCGGTCCACATCGGACCGGCCCGCCCCAGCCGCAAACCGCTGGTGCAGTTGCTCACCCCGGAGGGCAGCACCTTCGGGTACGCCAAGCTCGGGGTGAACCCGCTGACCACCCGGCTGGTCCGGTTGGAGGCGTCGGCGCTCACCGCGCTCGGCCACCTCGCCCCCGCCGACGTGGTCACCGCGCACGTCCTGCACGCCGGCCGCTGGCGCGGACACGAGGTGCTCGTGCAGGCCGCCCTGCCGGCGTGGACCCGACGCACGTCGGTCAGCGCCACCCGGCTGGCGGCGGCCCAGCGGGAGATCGCCTTCGGTATGGGTACCAGCCGGGAACCGTTCGCCGCCAGCCGGTACTGGCAGCAGCTGCGGCACCGGATCAGCATCGCCGGCGCCGGCCCCACCGTCCCGTCGCCGGCCACCGCGCCGGACGGCGCACCGGGCGCGGAGCGGCTGGATCCGGCCGGGCCGGGGGCGGAGCAGGCGCGCAGCCTGGCGCTCGGCGCGGACCTGCTGGTCGCGGCGCTCGGCGACGTCGAGTTGACCTACGGCTGCTGGCACGGCGACTGGACCCCGTGGAACATGGCCGGCCAGTCCTACGGGCTGCTGCTGTGGGACTGGGACCGGTTCGACACCGGCGTCCCGGTCGGCTACGACGCCCTGCACTACGACCTGCACCAGCGGATGCGGCACAACCAGGACGCCCGCGCCGCCGTGCACGAACTGCTCGACCGGGCCGAGGGGCTGCTCGCCCCGTTCGACGTCGCAACTCCGGCCGCCGCCCGGCTCACCGTGCTGCTGTACCTGATCGACCTGGCCACCCGGTACCTGGAGGACAAGCGGGCCGGCGGCCGGCTCGGGGTGCTCGGCAGTTGGCTGCTGCCGGAGTTGCTGTGCGTGGTGGAGGGCCGGTGACGCAGCCCGGAGGGCCGAAGGTAGCGCCGACCGCGTCACCGCCGAGCACGGGGATACCCACCCGGCCCGGTGGCGACCTGCGCGGCGTGGCCCGGGGCGGGTTGGCGAACCTGGTCGGCGCGGTGGTCGCCGGGCTCGCCGGGTTCACGGTCACCTGGTTGGTCGCCCGCGGGCTGGGCCCGGACGAGGCGGGCGGCTTCTTCGCCGGTACCGCCGCGTTCGTGATCGTCGGGATGCTCGCGAAGCTGGGTACCCAGACCAGCCTGGTCTATTTCCTGGCCCGGCTGCGGGCCAGAGGCGCGTCGGCCGGGGCGATCCGCGCCTGCCTGCGCCTCGGTCTGGTCCCGGTGGCGGTGGCGGCGGTGCTCACCGGCCTGGCGATGGCGCTGTGCGCGCCGGAGCTGGCCCGGCTCACCGCCCGCGGCGAGGTCACCGCCGCCTACGTCACGCAGCTACGGGTGCTCGCCCTCTTCCTGCCGCTCGGGGTGCTGTCGGACACCCTGCTCGCGGCCACCCGGGGATTCCGCGCGATGCGCCCCACAGTGGTCCTCGACAAGATCATCCGGCCGGGTACCCAGGTGCTCGCCCTGGTCATCCTCACCGCCCTGGCCAGCCGCGCGGCGGCCGGGTACGCGGCCGCCTGGGCCGCCCCCTACCTGATCTCCGCTGCGCTGGCCGCAGTCGCCCTGCACCACCGGGTGCCCACCGCCGACCCGCCTCCCGCCGTCGACCCCGCACCGGGGCCGGCCCTGGTGCCGGCGGCCCGGCCGCCGAGTGACAACCCGGTCGCCGGTGGCCCCCCGGGGCACATCGACGCCGGCACGTTCTGGCGGTTCTCCGGCACCCGCGCGGTGGCCAGCGTCGCCCAGCTCGCCCTCAACCGGTTCGACGTGCTGCTGCTGGCGGCGCTGGCCGGGCTGCGGGCGGCGGCGGTGTACGCGGTCGCCGGCCGGTTCATCGTGCTGGGCCAGTTCGCCAGCCAGGCGGTCAACCAGGCGGTACAGCCGCGCATCGCGGAGCGGCTGGCGCTGGGCGACCTGGCCGGCGCCAACCAGCTCTACCAGACGGCGACCGGCTGGCTGGTGTTGGCGACCTGGCCGCTCTACCTCGGCATCGCCACCTTCGCCCCGGTCTACCTGGGGCTGTTCGGGCCCGGGTACGCCTCGGCGGGCACCGTGGTGGTGGTGCTGGCCGGCGCGATGCTGGTGGCCACCGGCTGCGGAATGGTCGACATCGTGCTGGCGATGGCCGGCCGGACCTGGTGGAACCTGGCCAACGTGAGCACTGCGCTGGGCGTGAACATCGCGGTGGACCTGCTGCTCATCCCGGACCACGGCGCGGTCGGCGCGGCCGTCGGGCTGGCCTGCGCGCTGGTCGCGAACAACGTGATCCCGCTGGTGCAGATCAACGCGGCGCTCGGACTGCACCCGTTCGGACCGGGCATGCTCACCGCCGCCGCGCTGGCCGTCGGCTGCTTCGGCGGCCTCGGGCTGCTGCTGGTGGCGATCTTCGGCGCGCGGCCGGCGACGGCGATCGCGACCGTGCTGGCCGGTGGCGTCCTCTATCTCGGCGCGGCGGTGGCGCTGCGTCCAGTCCTACAGATCGACGCCTTCTGGGCGGCCCGGCGGGCGACCGGGTGAGGAAAGGAGTCGGAATGCGAGCTGACTACAGCGAAGTGTTCCAGGATCCGACGGCAGTGCAGAAGTACGCGAACGAGGTGTACGCGCCGGGCACCTACGCGTCGGCGATCAGTGCCCGGCAGCGGTCCTACCTGCGCCGGCTGGTGTTGCAGGAGTTCCGGCGCCGGCGGCCGGTGCAGCACGACTTCGGCTGCGGTACCGGCCGGGCTGTCCGGCTGCTCGCCGGCCTGGTCCGGGAGGCGCACGGGTACGACTCGTCGCCGGCCATGCTGGACCGGGCCCGGGCCACCAGCCTGGTCGCCCGGTGGCACGAGGTACCCGAGTCCGGCCCGGAGCCGCAGCCGGTACAGACCGGCAGCCCGTGCCTGGTCACCGTGTTCCGGGTGCTGCTCAACGCGCCCGAGGAGGTACGCGACCGGGCGCTGGCCTTCGCGGCCCGGGTGTTGCCGGTGTCGGATTCGGGACTGCTGGTGGTGGAGAACCACGGCAATTCGGCCTCGCTGCGGCATCTGGCCAGCCGGCGGCACGCTGCTGACCCGTGGTTCAACGAACTCGGCCACGGACAGGTCGAGGAGTTGCTGGCCCGGCACGGCTTCACGGTGGTGAGCCGGCAGGGTTTCGCACTCTTCCCACCCGGCGCGTACCGTCGGGCCTGGCTGCGCCCGTTGGCGCGCCGGCTGGACGACCTGTTGTGCCGGTCCAGTCTGTTCAGCAGGTTCGCCACCGACGTGCTCTACGTCGCGCGGCGGGGCAGTGTCGGCCGGCAGAGGCGGAGGAGCCGCGAGTGACCACCACCCCCACCCCGACCACCCAGGTCAGTCCGCCGCCGCCGGTACCCACCCGGCGGCGGCGCTACGTAGTCATCGGCGCGGTGGCCGTCGTGGTGGTCGCGGCGCTGGTGACGACGCTGGTGCTGACTGTCGGCGGGAACGCCAGGCCGGCTGCCCAGCCGTCGCCGCCAGCCGGGCCGGTCGCCAGCTACCCGGCCGGACCGGATCTCGCGCCGGCCAAGGGCATGCTGTTCGGGGCCTGGGTGCAGCCGAGTGGCGACTTCAAGCAGGACGACCGGATCGCCGCGGTGAACGAGCTGGAGAGCTCGATCGGGCGCAAGCTGGACCTGGTCAACACCTACCGGCGGTTCGACGAGTCGTTCCCGACGCAGTCCGACGAGGGTTTCGTGGCGGGTGGCCGGACGCTGATGCTGAGCTGGGTCATCGACGACACCAAGGAGGTCAACTCCGGGAAGATCGACGCCCAGTTGACCGACTGGGCAAAGCGGATGCGCGACTTCAACCACCCGATGCTGGTCCGGCTGCGCTGGGAGATGGACCGGCCGAACCTGCGCGAGGAGATGCACTCGGGCGAGGATTACATCGCGGCGTGGAAGCACGTCCGGGCGATCTTCGCGGCCACCGGGGTGCGCAACGTGTCCTGGGTGTGGTGCCCGACCGTGGAGGGCTTCGCGGGCGGGTACGCGCAGGACTTCTACCCGGGCGACGACCAGGTCGACTGGACCTGCGTGGACGCCTACGCGAGCACCAAGCTGCGCCCGCTCGGCGAGATCCTGGCCCCCTACTTCGCCTGGGCCGCCAAACACCCGAAGCCGATCGTGATCGGCGAATTCGGCGTCTCGGTGTCCTGGGGCGGCCAGGCGCGGGCCGACTGGTTCGCCGCGGCGACCCGGGCGTTGAGCGCCAACCCGCTGGTCAAGGCGGTGTCCTACTTCGACTCCGACCCGGCCGGCAACGGCCCGAACAAGCAGTACCACCTGGCCGGCGATCCGGTGGCGCTGACCGGCTTCGCCGCGATGGCCAACGACCCGTCGATCCACCCCGGCAGCTGACCGCTCGACCGTCTGACCGCCCGGCCCCGGTTGTGGGTCGGGGCGGTCAGGGGCGGTCAGGCGGTCAGGCGGTCAGGCGGTCAGGCGGTCAGAGATCCTGGATGATGCGCAGCGCCCGGGACACCTGCCGCATGGTGGCGGTATCGGCGACGTCGATCTGCTCCACGAACCACTTCTTCATGGGTGAGGAGAGCCGGTCCGGCATGACCATGTAGTCCCCGGTCTCCACCGAGAGTGGCGAGTCGCGCAGGCGACCCTTCTCGACCACCTCGGCGACCAGGACGACAGGCACGTCGGTGCCGTTGTAGACGTCCGAGCTGATGATCAGGCCCAGCCGCTGCCGGGCGCCTTCGATGAGCCAGATTTCACCGCGCTGCACGGCCAGAACGGTATACCTCATCGTCGACCATCGCGATCTCCCGCTCGTCGGCGAGCGCGTCGGCTTCGCTGTAGAGCCCCGCGCGGCGGACGGCGTCGGCGTGCGCGGCGAAGACCTCACGCAGCATTTTCTCCCGGGCAGCGGAGTCCATCCAGGCGGAGAGCGAGACGCCCTCTTTCTGGGCCCAGTGCCGGGCTTCATCAATGGTGTCGTCCGAGAACGACAGGGTCACCTTGGCAGTCATGCTGGGAAGCGTACTACCGGTATGACCAATCGGCATCCTTAAACCTATGCCACTTCGTCACACCGGCCTCACCAGCCACTTTGGACTCGATGCCGGCCCCCGTCGTGGCCCGCGGTGCCGCACAGTTGCTACCCGGCCATGCCAGCTTGGGTGATTGGTACGGCTTCGCCGGCCCTCGCTCGTTGAGCCTACCGGTGATCACGAGCAACGGAGGTCGGGATGAGCTGGCCGAGCATCGGCGTAGTGGTAGCCACCAGCGGCGCAGGACGGCCGCTGGCCGGCACCCTGGCCGCGATCGAAGCACAGAAGTACCCGGGCCGGCTGCGCACCGTGGTGGTGTACGACCGGGCCACCCCTGACTGGCTGCTCGCGCACACCCACCCGCGGCCACGGATGGTGCTCACCAACTGGCGCACCCCCGGCCTCGCCGGCGCCCGCAACACCGGCATCCTCGGCCTGGACACCGATCTGGTGGCGTTCTGCGAGGACACCGACGAGTGGCTGCCCGGCAAGCTGGCCGCCCAGGTGGCTGCCCTGGAGCAGACCCCGGAGGCCGAGGTGGTGACCACCGCGATCGAGGTCGAGTACCAACGCAACACCGCGATCCGCCGGCTCGGCACCGACCGGGTGGGGTTGCCGGCGCTGTTGCGGTCCCGGCCGGCCGCCCTGCACCCGTCCACCTGGCTGATCCGCCGCGACGCCGCGCTCGACGGCCTCGGGCTGCTCGCCGAGGACGCTCCGGGCAGCCAGAACGAGGCATGGGACCTGCTGCTGCGGGCGGTCAAGCGGGTACCGCTGGCGCATGTGGACCGGCCGCTGGTCCGGGTGCGCTGGCCGCACCACGGCAACGCCGGCCAGGGCTACGGAGCCCGGATCACCTCGCTGCGCTGGATGATGGGCCGGCACCCGGAGATCGGCGCGTACCCGCCCGGCGCGGCCCGCGTCTACGGCAAGCTGGCCTGCTGGTCGGCGGCGGCCGGCGAGCGGGAACAGGCCTGGCGCTATGCCCGCTCGGCGATGCGCAACAACTGGCGCGAGCCGCGCACCGCGATCGCGGCCGCCGCCGCCAGCCGACTGGTCCGCGTCGAGGCGATCCTGGACATGCTCAACCGCCGCGGTCGCGGCATCTGAGCTGTCCCCCGGCGCAGTCGGGGGCCTGCGTCAGGGCGAAAGCGTCGGCGCTTCGGTCGGGCGCATGTCCGGGCCGAGGACCACGTACCAGCGGCCGCCGCGTTCGGTCAGGGTGAGCGTTTCGGTGTACGGCCGGCCGTCCAGTTGGCCGGCGATGACCACGTGGTACCCGTCCGGCACGCGCCGGTTGTCGACGGTCAGCTTGCCGTGGCCCAGTTCGTCGATCCGGTCGTCGAGGATCTCGGCGGCGTCATGGTCGGGATCGGCCACCCGGCGCAGCCGGGCCCGGTCGCCGTCGTCCAGGGCGCCCAGATACTCGTCCACGGCGGCCGACGCGGTGGCCTGGCCGACCGGCCCGCGCCGGGCCATGCCGCCCGCGACCGCGACCGCGATGACCAGGGCGGCCACCAGTACCGTACGAGTCTTCACCAGCACTGAGAGTAATCGGGCCTGACAGGGGCACCCGTCAGCGACACAGCGCGGTATGCCGGGCCGGGTTCCGGGCGCATCGACGCCGGCCACCGCGTGCAGCACCGTCGCCGGCCGGTCGAGCCGGACACGATCGGCCGCGCGCGGTGGCGGCAACTGCCCCGGAACGTGGCTAGTGTTGGGCGCATGCAGCCCTCGGACGAGCGGGTCAAGGTCGGCGACGGTATCTACCTGCACATACGCTGCTGGCCCGGTCCCGGGCGGCCGTTCCTGCTGGTCCACGGGCTCGCCTCGAACGCCCGGCTGTGGGACGAGGTGGCCGCCGAGCTGGCCGCCGCCGGGCACGGGGTGCACGCCGTCGACCTGCGCTCGCACGGCGAGAGCGACACGCCGCCGACCGGCTACGACACCTCGACCGCCGCCGCCGACCTGGCCGGCATCGAGATCGACGACGCGGTCGTGGTGGGCCAGTCCTGGGGCGGCAACGTGGCGGTCGAGTACGCCGCCGAGCACCCGGAGATGGTGGCCGGCCTGGTACTCGTCGACGGCGGCTGGATCGACCTGCCCGCCGAGTTCCCCGACTGGGAGGCCTGCGAAGAGGCGCTGCGACCACCGGAGATCGACGGCCTGCCGGCCGCCGAACTGGACGGCTACCTGCGCGGCGCGCACCCGGGCTGGTCGGAGTCGGCGATCCGGGCCACCATGGCGAACCTGCGGGTCTGGCCGGACGGCACACTGGCGCGCCGGCTGTCGATCGTCCGGCACATGCAGATCGTGCGCAGCATGTGGGAGCAGCCGCCGGTGCGCTGGTACCCACGGGTGGCCGCGCCGGTGCTGCTGATCCCGGCGCTGCCCGCCGACCCGGCAGCCGCGCAGCGCAAACGCGCGACCGTCCAGGCCGCGGCCGCGCTGCTTGCGGGCTCGACCATCCGCGAGTACCCGGCCGCCGACCACGATCTGCACGCCCAACACCCCAAGTCGCTGGCCGAGGACCTGCTCACCTTCGCCGCCCGGCTGGACTCATGACCGAGCGCTCGCGCGAGGTGGCGGCATGACCGCCCGACTACTGGTGATCATGGGCAGTGGCGAGACCGCGCCGACCATGGTCAAGCCGCACCGGGCGCTGTTCGGCGCGCTCGGGCCGGGGCCGGCAGTGCTGCTGGACACCCCGTACGGGTTCCAGGAGAACGCCGAGGACATCTCGCAGAAGGCGGTCGGGTACTTCGCCGCGAGCGTGGGCCGGCAGGTCGACGTGGCGACCTGGCGCGAACAGCCGCCGCCGGGGTTGGCCCGGGAGCGTGCGCTGGCCGCGATCCGGGACGCCTGCTGGGTGTTCGCCGGTCCGGGCAGCCCCACCTACGCGCTGCGCCAGTGGCGGGACACGCCGGTCCCGGAACTGCTGGCCGAGAAGTTGACCGGTGGCGGCGCGGTGGTCTTCGCCAGCGCCGCCGCCCTCACTCTGGGCTCGCACACGGTACCGGTGTACGAGATCTACAAGGCCGGCGCGACACCGTCCTGGGCGCCGGGACTGGACCTGGTCCGCACGGCGACCGGGCTGCCGGCGGTGGTGATCCCGCACTACGACAATGCCGAGGGCGGGCATCACGACACCCGCTTCTGCTATCTGGGCGAGCGTCGGCTGGCCCGGCTGGAGGCGGAGTTGCCCGCCGAGTCGTTCATCCTCGGCGTGGACGAGCACACCGGCGTGGTGCTCGACCTGGCCGCTGGTACCGCCTCGGTGATCGGCAACGGCACGCTGACCGTACGCCGGCACGGGGCCAGCACCGCGTACCCGACCGGTACCGTGCTCACCTTCGCCGACCTGGCCACCGAGCACGCCCCGCTGCCCACACCGCCCGTCGTCGCGGACGCCCCGGCCACCACAGAGTCGGCGCTCGCAACGGATTCGCTGGCGCAGGCGGCACAGCGGCTGGAGTTGGGGTTCACGAAGGCGGCCGAGGCCCAGGACATCGACGGCTGCGTGGCCGCGATCCTCGACCTGGAGCAGGTGCTGCTGGACTGGTCGGCGGACACCCTCACCTCACCGGAGGGCGAGCAGGCCCGCTCGACGCTGCGCCGGATGGTGGTGCGGCTGGGGCAGTTGGCGTCGGTGGGCGCCGGCCCGTTCGTCGACGTGCTGCTGGAGTTGCGCACCCGGGCGCGTACCGGAAAGGACTTCGCCACCTCGGACTGGATCCGCGACCGCCTGGACTCGGCCGGCATCGAGGTCCGCGACACCCCCGACGGCGCACGCTGGCAACTGCGCTGATCCACCGACCCGCCTGATCCACCGACCGCCGGCCGGTCCGCGAAAACACAGCGGACGTGGAGGCGCGGCGGGCCCGGGAAAAGTCCGGACCCGCCGCGAGGGAAGGGACGGCAGGCTGGGAGCCATCTTTCTTCGTCGTGATCGCGGCTGGCACCGCTCTCACACCCGGAACAACGAGTCCGCGCCGAGGCCGGTAACGGACCTATCCGATTTAACCGGTGAATACCCAGAGACCGGGACGGATGCCTCATCCGCCCCGGTCAGGGTCTGCTCAGCGAACCGGTGCGCTCAGGCCAGCGCCTTGGCCAGGTTGGCGTCGAGCGCGTTCATGAACTCGTCGGTGCGACAGCCACGGCGCGTCCGGCGCGATCAGCAGCGCCAGGTCCTTGGTCATCTGGCCGCCCTCGACGGTGGCCACGCAGACCTGCTCGAGGGTGTTGGCGAAGCCGGTGACCGCCGGGGTGCCGTCCAGCTTGCCCCGGTGCGCCAGGCCCCGGGTCCACGCGAAGATCGACGCGATCGGGTTGGTCGAGGTCTTCTGACCCTTCTGCCACTGCCGGTAGTGCCGGGTGACGGTGCCGTGGGCGGCCTCCGCCTCGACCGTCTGCCCGTCCGGGGTCATCAGCACCGAGGTCATCAGGCCGAGCGAGCCGAAGCCCTGGGCCACCGTGTCGGACTGCACGTCACCGTCGTAGTTCTTGCAGGCCCAGACGAACCCGCCCTCCCACTTCAGCGCGGCGGCCACCATGTCGTCGATCAGCCGGTGCTCGTAGGTGATCCCGGCGGCCGCGAACTCGGCCTCGAACTCGGCCTCGAAGACCTCGGCGAAGATGTCCTTGAACCGGCCGTCGTACGCCTTGAGGATGGTGTTCTTGGTGGACAGGTAGACCGGCCAGCCACGGTCCAGGCCGTAGCGCAGCGAGGCGCGGGCGAAGTCGCGGATCGAGTCGTCGAAGTTGTACATCCCCATCGCGACGCCGCCACCGGGGAACTTGGCGACCTCCATCTCGACCGGCGCGCTGCCGTCGTCCGGGGTGTAGGTGATGGTGACGGTGCCCGGTCCGGGGACCACGAAGTCGGTCGCCTTGTACTGGTCGCCGTGCGCGTGCCGGCCGATCACGATCGGCTTGGTCCAGCCGGGGACCAGCCGGGGCACGTTGCGACATGATGATCGGCTCGCGGAACACCACGCCGCCGAGGATGTTGCGGATCGTCCCGTTGGGCGAGCGCCACATCTTCTTCAGGCCGAACTCCTCCACCCGGGCCTCGTCCGGGGTGATGGTGGCGCACTTGACGCCGACCCCGTGCCGCTTGATGGCGTTGGCCGAGTCGATGGTCACCTGGTCGTCGGTGGCATCGCGGTGCTCGATGCCCAGGTCGTAGTAGTCCAGCTCGACGTCGAGGTAGGGCAGGATCAGCTGCTCGCGGATCTGCTTCCAGATGATCCGGGTCATCTCGTCGCCGTCGAGTTCGACGACGGGGTTCTCCACCTTGATCTTCGCCATGCTCGTCGGCGCTCCCTCTCGCGCAAACAGTACGCTCGTACTGCTTATCCTGAGCCACCATACACGCGCCGCCACCGGTCCGGCACGGCCGCCCCGGACCCGCCGAAACCGGCTCGCCGCGCCGCCGCCGATCGGGTTGACTGCGCGGCATGCCACCTCGGTTCGTGCCCGGTATCGAGCTGTGTGCGGCGTTCCACGCCGACGCCGTACGCCCGGTGCTGGCCCGCCACCATCCTCGCCTGCGCTACGCCGCCGCGCTGCTCGGCCCCGGCTCCGACGTGCTCGGCTTCGACACCGCCCGCAGCACCGACCACGACTGGGGACCGCGCCTGCGGCTGTTCCTGGACCCCGCCGACGCCCACCTGGCCGCCGAGCTGGCTGAGCTGCTCGGTCGAGAACTGCCGCCGACCTTCGCCGGCTGGCCGACCCGGCTGCGGCAGGCGGCCGACGGCGTCTGGGTGCCGACCACCGGCAGCGGCCCGGCCCGGCACCGCGTCCTGATCACCAACCCCGATTCCTGGTACGCCGACCAGCTCGGCTTCCTCCCCGGACCGCAGGTCACCGTGCTGGACTGGCTGTCCACGCCGACCCAGCTGCTGCTCGAACAGACCGCCGGCGCGGTGTACCGCGACGACCCCGGCACCGTCACCGCCGCCCGCGCGGCACTCGCCTGGTACCCCGACGACGTGTGGCGCTACCTCCTGGCCGCGCAGTGGCAGCGGATCGCCGAAGAGGAGGCGTTCGTGGGCCGGTGCGCCGAGACCGGCGACGAGTTGGGCGCGGCAATGGTCACCGCCCGACTGGTCCGCGACCTGGCCCGACTGCGGCTACTCCAGGCCCGCCGGTACCCGCCGTACAGCAAGTGGCTCGGTACGGCGGTCATCCGATGGCTCCCCGACGGTCGCGGCCGCCCTGCTGGAACCCTTGCACACCAACGGAACCGCCCGCGAGGACGCGCTGTGCCGCAGCTACGAGCAGGCGGTCGTGGCACACAACGCGCTGGGCCTGACAGCGCCGGTCGAGGCGACCCGGCGACCGTTCCACTCCCGCCCGTACCAGGTGATCGACGCCGGCCGGGTGGCCGCGGCGTTACGCGCCGCCGTCACCGACCCGGCCGTGGCGGCGCTCCCGCCGACCGGCGCGCTCGACCAGTTCGTCGACAGCACCGACCTGGTCGGCCGGGTGGCGGCCCGCCGCGCGGCCGTCGCCGCCACCCTCGGCTGCTGATACCGCCGCCGGGACGCCCGCCCGCACCAGCCAACCGCCCGGATCAGGCGCTGCCAGATCGGGGTGGCCGGATCGGGGACGGTCAGCGTCAGGCCCAGGTGATCGGGGGTTCGCCGGCTGCGGCGAGGGCGGCGTTGGCGGCGCTGAACGGGCGGCTGCCGAGGAAACCCCGGGGGTTCATCGGGCTCGGGTGACCGGCCTCCAGCACCACGTGCTGTGCGCCGGTGACCAGCGCCGCCTTCTTCCGGGCGTAGCTGCCCCAGAGCAGGAACACCACCCGCTTCGGGCGGTCGTCCAGGGCTCGGATCGCCGCGTCGGTGAACTCCTCCCAGCCCTTGTTGGCGTGCGAGGCGGGGCTCGCGGCCCGCACCGTGAGCACCGCGTTGAGCAGCAGCACGCCCTGCTGCGCCCAGCGGGTCAGGTCGCCGTCGGTGGGGGCTTCGCCGCCCAGGTCCTCGCGCAGCTCCTTGTAGACCTGGCGCAGCGACGGTGGCACCGAGACTCCGGGGCGCACGCTGAAGCTCAGCCCGTGCGCCTGACCGGCCTTGTGGTACGGGTCCTGGCCGAGGATGAGCACCCGGGCCCGCTCCAGCGGGCACAGCCGGAACGCGGCGAACAGGTCGGGCAGCGGCGGGAACACGTCATGCGCCGCGTACTCGGCGGCCACGAAGTCACCGAGGGTGCCGACAGCGGCGGGGTCGAGGTGCGGCTTCATCGCGTCGCGCCAGTCGCCGGGCAGCAGGTCCAACAGGTCGAGAGACATGGCCAGCAGCCTAGGCAATCGCACCGACAGTCCGGCAACGCCGACCCGGCCCACCGGCGGGCGGCTGCCCGGCTCCGGTCCGGTCCGGGCCGCCGGGCCGGTCCGGGCCGGTCCGGGCAGCGGCCGGGCCCGGAGCCAGTCCGGGGTCACGAGTGCGGGGTCAGGCGTTCACCAGACTCGGCGCGCCGACCCGGCGACCGGCCGAGGCGACCCCGAGCCAGGTGTGCGGGGCGCCCGCCCAGCACCAGCCGAGCTTCGGCGAGCGCTTGCTGATCCACAGCGCCGGCACCCGACGGTCGTCGGCCCGCGAACCGGCCAGCGAGAAGCACTTGTTGTGCTCCAGCAGAGCCGGGAACTGGGTGATCAACGCGACGCCCTCGGCCACCGTCAACGGCGTACGCCCGCGCCCGGCAAGTGTCGGCAGGGCCGCCTCCGGCGCCACGTTGCCGAACTGCTCGCCACGCTCCACGTCCACCGCGAGGTACGCCGCCGCCGGCCGGTACGCCCAGCTCGGGCAGCGGCCGGAAGCCCTCGATCGCCGGCCGGGCCGAACAGCCGGTCGACGAAGCCGTGCGCCGCGCCGCCGGGCAGCGAGGTCAGCGCCATCGCAGCGGCCAGGTCGACCAGGTCGCCGGTGACCACGAGCACGAACGGCACCCAGCCGCGGCTCGGCGGGTCGCTGAAGGCGCTCGCCACGGCGGCGTCCCGCAGCGGGGTGAGGCGGGCGACGAACTCGTCCCGGCTCAGCCCGGCCAGCTCGGGGTAGCCCTTGCTGACCAGTGTGGACAGTTGACGGTCGAACTCGGCTCCGGCGTCGAAGTACGCCACGCGTCATCCTCTCGATTCGGGCGGTGCCACCGGCCCCCTGGGGCGGCACCATGCTCCCTTCCCAACAGTATTGGCGGCGAATCCGATCCACCCAGTGAGCTAGCTGACTTACCTGCGGGTAACCGACGGTCGCGCTGCGTCCCGAACGGCTCACTGACAGCTATGGTCGAGCCGGAGGCCGGCCGGGGGGCCGGCCCAGGATGTCGAGGGGGAACCGATGACAGACGCCCAGTCCGGCCTGCCGCTGCCGGGCAGTCGACGCAGCCCGTTGCCCGGCGCCCGCCGGGTGGGCGATGTCGACCCGGACGAGATGGTGGCGGTCACCGTGGTGCTCCGCCGCGCGGACGTCGACGGGCCGGCCTCGCCGTCGGATGCCGCGCTGGTCAGCAGGTTCGCGGCCGACTCGGGGATCGACGTGGTCGCCGTCGACCTGGCGGCCCGCTCGATCCGGCTGCGCGGCCGGGTGGCGACGATGAACACGGCGTTCGGGGTGGCGCTGGGCACCTTCGAGACCCGCGATCTCACCTACCGGGGCCGGACCGGGTCCGTGCACATCCCGGTCGAGCTCGCCGACGTGGTGGTCGCCGTACTCGGGCTGGACTCCCGACCGCAGGCCGAGCCCCATTTCCGGTACGCGCCCGGCTTCGGGCCGGTACGCGGGCCGGATCTGCAGACCGTGCCGGCGGTGCTGAACAGCATGACTGCGCAGCAGGTGGCGGCCGCGTACAACTTCCCGACCGGAGCGGACGGCACCGGGCAGACGGTGGCGATCATCGAGCTGGGCGGCGGCTACCGGCGGGAGGACCTGGACGCCTACTTCACCGACGCCGGGCTGCCGCTGCCGATCGTGGAGACGGTGGAGGTCGACGGCGCGACGAACTCGCCGGGCGAGGACGCCGACGCCGAGGTGATGCTGGACATCGAGGTGGTCGGGTCGGTCGCCCCGGGGGCCCGGATCGCCGTCTACTTCGGACCGAACACCACCGACGGCTTCTACGACGCGATCGCCGCCGCCGTGCACGACCCGGTGCGTACCCCGTCGGTCATCTCGATCAGCTGGGGGCAGGCCGAGCCCGGCTGGACCGCCGCCGCGCTGGACGCCTACGAGGCGCTCTTCGCCGACGCGGCGGCGCTGGGCATCTCGGTGTACGCGGCGGCCGGCGACAACGGCGCCACCGACGCCTGGACCGACGGCTCCTTCCAGGTGGACTTCCCGTCGTCCGCCCCGTCCGTGCTCGGCTGCGGCGGTACCCGGCTGGGCAGCGACAGCGAGGTGGTCTGGAACGAGCTGGCCAGCCGGCAGGGCGCCACCGGCGGCGGCTACAGCGCGCACTTCGGTGTCCCCGCCTACCAGGCCGGGCTGCCCGAGTTCACCGGCCCGACGGCGGCGACCGGGCGCGGCGTCCCGGACGTGGCCGGCAACGCCGACCCGCTGACCGGCTACCGGGTCCGGGTGAACGGCGAGGACGTGGTGATCGGCGGTACCAGCGCCGTGTCCCCGCTGTGGGCCGGCCTGACCCTGCTGCTCAACGAACTCGGCAGCGCCCGGCTGGGCGCCCCGCACGCCGCCTGGTACCTCCGCCCGGTCGGCTTCCGGGACGTGGTGACCGGCGGCAACGGCGGGTACGAGGCGGGTGTCGGCTGGGATCCGTGCACCGGCCTCGGCTCCCCCGACGGCGCCGCCCTGGCCTCCCGGGCTCCGCTGACCTGAGCGGCCCCGGCCGCAACCCCGACGCGGTCCGGGCCGCCGAGTGTCACCTCGGCGGCCCGGACCGCGGGGAGTGCGGTGTGCCCGATCGCGGGTTCGGCGATCGCTACCGCTGCGCTGGTCAGCCGAAGACCAGGTCCTGGACGAGGTTCTGCTTGTGCTGCAGGGTGATGGCGGTGGCCGAGGCGAGGTCGGCGCCACCGAACCAGCCGCCCGGCTGGCTGGCTTCGCCGGGCTCCAGTCGGAACTTCACCAATTGGGAGCCGAGCACACTCATCGAGTAGTTGCCGGCCGGGTCGGTCTCCGCGACGCCCATCACGTCGCCGGTGCCCTGGTTGTAGACGATCACCCGGCCCGGATCGGGAGCACCGGCGCCGGTCCGCACCGTCCCGGACAGCGTAATCCCGGCCACCAGCGTCGGGCTGTACGTGGTCGTCGCGCCGGCCGTGACGGTGATCAGGGTGGCGTTCTTGTGATTGGGTACCCCGCCCGACCACTGGGAGGGCAGGTTGACGGCGGTCACCAGCAGCGGCCACCGGTACGGGCCGAGGGTGGTGATCGTGTAGTGGCCGGCCGGGTCGGTGCGGGCGGTGACTCCGGTCGGGCCCGAGCCCGGCTCGTACGGCGAGTTGGACACCAGACCGTTGACGACCGGGTGCCCGGCCGGGTCGGTGACGGTGCCGCTGATGGTGCCGGCGTGGTCGAGCAGCACCGTCGGGCCGGCGATCGTCTTGCCGGTGGCGATGGTGAACGCGAGCGCGCTGCCCTGCACGCCGGTACCGCCGGAGGCGCCCACCCACTGATCTCCGTAGCTGCTGCCCCCCGGTCCGTGGACGTAGAAGTTGAAGGTGCCGCCGATGATCGGGCCGATCTTCAACACGCCCTGGCTGTCGCTGCAGTAGCCGTAGCCGTCCGGCAGCCGACCGTCGCCGGTCGGCTGCGCGGAGGCGCAGGCGTCCGCGACCGGCCGGCCGGTCGCCCGGTCCTTCACGGTGAGGGTGATGGTGGCGCCGGGCTGGAGCTTCACCGGGAGGGCGACGGTGCCCGTGCCGACGGTGACCGGCGCGGATTCGAGGACGAAGTAATGGAAGTCCTCGGTGTAGACGTAGGCCGACTCGGCGCCGACCCGTACCCCGGTGACGGTCGCGGTCCCGGTGGTGGCGCAGCTACTCTGCCCGTCGATCCCGGCACAGAACTTGTTGATCTTCTTTCCGGTGCTCGCGTCGGTGGCGGTCACGGTCACCGAGCCGGTGGCCAGCGCGGCGTCGTCGACCACGGTTTCCTGCCCGGCGGCGACGCTGACGTCACCGGCCTGCGCCACGTCGATCACGCCGGGGGCGTACTGCGTGGTCGAACCGTCCGGGCTGGTGAAGGCGGCGTGGTAGTCGCCGACGAAGACGCTGTCCAGCCGGTACCGGCCGGCGTCGTCGGTGGTCGCCGACGGCCCGCCGAATCCGGAGGCGAGCACCAGTTGGACCCGGCCGCCGACGATCGGCGCGCCGGCCGCGTCGGTGTACCGGCCGCTGACCGAGCCGGTCGGCAGCAACTGCTCGTCGAGCCGGGTGTTCTGCCCGACGGCTACCGTGACGTGCGCGGCCGTGTCGGTGTCCAGGCTCTGGTGGGCGTACTCAGCCACGCCGCCGCCGATGGTCTGCGGGCGGAAATCGACGGTGTATACGCCCGGCCAGGCGTTCAGGCGGTAGTGGCCGGTGCTGTCGGTGCTGGCGACGCCGCCGCCGATTCCCTCGACCGGGAACGCGTTGACGGTGGCGAACGGCACCGGCGCACCGGCGCTGTCGGTCAGGATGCCTTCGATGCTCCCGGTGGGCAGCGTGCTCTCCTCGACGTCGACGTCCGCGCCGGCCGTGACCGCGACGGCGGTCGCCCGGGAGGACTCGGTAACCCCGTGGTAGTACTGGGTTCCCAGGTCGGTGTAGAAGGCGAGGTAGTAGGAGCCGGGCGCGAGGGCGTCGAAGTGGAACGCCCCGGCGCCGTCGACATTGCCGCCGGCGACGTAGCCGAACTGGCTGTCGAAAAGGTTGACCCAGGCACCTACACGGGGTGAACCGTCGGTGCTGAGGTGACCGCTGATACTTCCGGTGGTCGAACTGGCTTGGGCACTGGAGGCACCGGCCGCCAGCAGAACCGCTGCGACAGCAGCGCTGGCCGCGAGGGTGAGGGCACGACGGGACTTGCGCATGAGGGCTCCGGGGGTACTGGTTCAAGATCCGCCCAGAGGATAGTCCAGCGCCTGCATCGGCGTTGCCCCATGCACTGCCGGTCGCGTGGTCAGACCGATAAATATGTCGCGGGGACCGGGTGGCACCCGGTCCCCGCGTGACAGCAACTGTTGATCAGAGGGTGGCGACGTCCGCCTGCTTGGCGCGGACGGCCTCGGCGGCCTCCTTGAGCGAGGCCAGCTCGTCGTCGGTCAGCGGGGTCTCGACGATCTCCTGTACGCCCTGCGCGCCGAGCTTGGCGAGCACACCGAGGTAGACGCCGGAGATGCCGTACTCGCCGTCGACCCAGGCGCAGACCGGCCAGATCTCGCCGGTGTCCAGGGCGATCGCCTTGGCCATCCGGGCGGCGGCGGCGGACGGGGCGTAGAACGCGGAGCCGGTCTTCAGCAGCGAGACCACCTCGGCGCCACCGTTGCGGGTACGCACCACCAGCTCCTCGATCTCGGCGGCGGAGAGCAGCGTCGGAGAGCGGCTTGCCGTCCACCGTGCATTGCGAGGGCACCGGCACCATGGTGTCGCCGTGCGAGCCGAGGGTCAGCGTCTTCACCGACTTGACCGGCACGCCCAGCTTCTCGGCGACCGAGTTGGTGAACCGGGCGGTGTCCAGCACGCCGGCCTGGCCGAGCACCCGGTTCTTCGGGAACGCGGAGGCGGCCTGGGTGAGGGCGGTCATCTCGTCGAGCGGGTTGGAGACCACCACGATGACCGCGTTCGGCGCGTACTTGGCGACCTGCTCGGCCACCCCGCGCACGATCTTGGCGTTGACCTCCAGCAGGTCCATCCGGCTCATCCCCGGCTTGCGCGGCAGGCCGGCGGTGATGACGACGACGTCGGAGCCCTCGATGGCCTCGTAGCCCTCACCGTTGGTCCCGGTGGTGACGCCGACAACCTGGGTCTGGAAGCCCTCGATCGGGCGCGACTGGTTGAGGTCGAGGGCGAGGCCCTGCGGCCGGCCCTCGATGATGTCGGTCAGCACGACGGTGTCGAACACGTCGTACTCGGCCAGGCGCTGTGCGGTCGTGGAGCCGTAGAAGCCGGCGCCGACGACGGTGACCTTCTTACCCATGGATGCACGTCTTTCCAGCTCGGGAATGCGACGTTCGGAAACATAACTCGGTGTGTTCAGTGTGGCCCGTCCGGGGCATGCTGTGTGGCACAACCCACCCGCCCTCGACCCCTCCTGGCCTCGACCCCTCCTGGCCTCGACCCCTCCCCAACCTCGCGGAGTCGTGCATGACCAATCCCCCGACCGGCCTGCGCACCCTGGCCTGGGCCCGGCCGCTCGCCCGGATCGCGGCCGCCGCGCTGGTGCTGCTCGGGCTCGCCGGCGTGATCGCCGGATTCCTGCTGCCGTGGAGCCGGTTCGACCCGGTGGCGGAGCACCTGCCGCCGGTGGGCCTGCGGGTCGGCTGCGCGCTGCTCGGTCCCGGGCTCAGTGCTCTGGCGGCGGTCCGGCCGTCGGTCTGGTCACGCCGGGTGGCCGCCCTCGGCGCGCTCGCGGTGGCGGCGTTCGGGGTGCTGCAGCTCGTCACGATCAGCACCGATCAGGGGTACGGCACGGGCGGGCCGCTCACCGTGCTGGGGGCGCTGGCGCTCGCGGCGGGTTGGCTGCTCGGCGGGCCGCCGGTGCGCCCCGGCCAGCTTGCCCAGGTGCAGCGGGTACCCGGGGTGATCGTGGCGGTGGGCAGCCTGGTGCTGGCCGGCTTCGCCGGCTGGGGGGCGCAGTACTGGTTCACCGAGGGCAGGTTCGTCGACTCGACCACGGCCGGGCGCGCCTCGTCGGCCGCCACCGTCGCCCCGTCCGCCGCCCCCGACGGCATCGACCACACCCGTTGGCAGCGCACGCTGCCGGGCCGGCAACTGGTCGGGCTGGTCGCCGGCGAACTGGTGGTGCGGGATCTGGGCGGGGTACGCGCGCTGGACCCGGCCACCGGCCGGGAGCGCTGGCACTACCAGCGCTCCGACCTGACCACGGTGAACAGTGCGGCCACCGGGGACGGCAGGACCATCGTGCTGTTCTACGGGCAGGGTCGCGGCGTGCTCGCGGTGGCGCTGGCAGCGGGTACCGGGCAGCCGCGCTGGACCCGCCAGTACGACAGCGCCGCGTCGTCACCGTGGAGCGCGGGCACCCTCACTCCGGCGTCGGGTGCGGTGGCCGCCGTGGAGTTGGGCGGCACTCAGGGCGTCCGGCTGGTGGACGGCGACGATCCCGGCTCGGGGCGCCCGACGCCGTCGCTGCCGGCCGGGCAGGGCTGCACGGTGGGCGCTGTCGCGGCGGCCGGCGGACGCCGTCGCGCTGGCGCTACGCTGCACCGACTCCGAGCAGGTGCTGGGCGTGTCGGCGAGCACCGGGAAGCAGCTGTGGACCTGGCGGCCGTCGTATCCGGCCGGGTTCACCGGGGGCGACCCGTTGGGCCTGACCGGGACCGGCGCGGGCCTGCTGGTCGAGTACGGCGAGCGGACCCGGTCCACCGGCGACGGGGTGCCGGTGGCGGCGGCCGTGCCGCGGACGGCGGTGCTGGTGGATCCGGCCAAGGGCACCGAGGGCGCCAGCTTCCGGGTGTCCGGGGCGCTGCTGACGGCCGGCTCCGGCGTGGCTGTCTATCTGGACGGTTCGGCGGTCGGCCTGGAGTTGTCCAGTGGCCGGCAGGTGTTCACGACGTCGCTGGCGACGGTGGCGGGCTTCCATCCGGTGACCGCGACGACGCTGGCCGGCTCCGGTTACCTGCTGCTGCGCGGCCCGACCTCCAGCGGCCGGGTGAACGGCGACGGCGGCCCGCTGGCGGTGCTGTCGCTGAACCTGGGCACCGGGCAGGTGACCGGCACGGCGGCCCTGCAGCCGGACCTGGAGAGCTGCCGGCCGGCGACGGACGGTCGCACGCTGTGTGGCCTGCGGCCGGCCGCACTGGCGGTGGGCGCCGGCGCGGTGTTCGTGGCGGAGTTGCGCGACGACGAGTTGGCCCTGACCGCACTCGATTGACGCCGGTTGACCTGGGCAGATACGAAGATCATTCACCCATACGGTGGGTCACGTTAACTACATCACTCTGCGTAGTGCCAGCTCGGACGTACCACAATGTGAGAGAACATATCGGACTTTTCGCCGCCCGCACTGATCCCGGCAATCTCGCGGGATCGAAGGCGGTCGACGTTGCGCTTGATGAATAATTTCCGTATTGTCCACCAGCGGACCCGACGATCGGTAGCACAACGGCGGCGAGTTGCCCAACCTGTGCGCGGCACGTCCGGAGGCTGTCCGGGTCCTGTGATTTGATGCGCACCCCGCTGGGCCCTACGTTGGGCGAACACTGCGCAGCGTGACCCTGATCGGGCGATGTAGCGCAGCGTAAGGAGATGAGGAGGCACCATGAACGTTCGCAGGCTCGCAGCCTGGGTTGCCCTCCCGGTCGCCATGGCTGTCGGCATCAGCGCCTGCGGCAGTGGCGACTCCGGGTCGGATAACTCCAGCGGTGGCGGCACGGTGACGGTGGGTATCGGCGAACCCGAACACCTGCTTCCCGGCAACACGGTGGAGAGCAACGGCGCGCAGATCGACGTCGCACTGTTCACGCCGTTGCTGCGCTTCAAGGACGACGGCTCGGCCGACTACAGCCAGGGCGCCGCGGAGTCGATCACCAGTACCGACAAGAAGGTCTGGACCGTCAAGCTCAAGGACGGGATGACCTTCCACAACGGTCAGAAGGTCACCGCGGACAGCTACATCAAGGCGTGGAACTACACCGCCTACGGCCCGAACGCGCAGATCGGCGCCGACCCGTTCTTCACCCGGATCGCCGGCTTCGACGACATGCAGGGTGAGTCGCCGAAGGCCAAGGAGCTGTCCGGCGTCAAGAAGGTCGACGACCAGACCATCGAGATCACTCTCGCGGCGCCGTTCGTCGAGTTCGAGAAGGTGCTCGGCTACACCGTCTTCGACCCGCTGCCGGACGTGGCGTTCGCCGCCGACGGCACGCTGTCGAAGACCTACGAGGACGCCCCGGTCGGCAACGGCCCGTTCAAGATGAGCGGTAGCTGGGACCACAACCAGGGCATCAGCGTGGTGCGGTACGACGACTACAAGCTCGACAAGCCGAAGGTCCAGCAGATCGACTTCAAGATCTACCAGGACCAGGTCACCATGTACAACGACCTGATCGCCGGCAACCTGGACGTCCAGCCGCAGATCCCGTCGGACAAGCTCGCCAGCGCCGCCACCGACCTCGGTGACCGGCTGATGAAGAGCCCGTCGTCGTACTTCGGCTTCATCAGCCTGCCGGTCTACGACGCCGCCTACACCGGCCGATCCGCAAGGCACTCTCCATGGCGATCAACCGCCAGGAGATCGTCGACAAGATCTTCCAGGGTGCCTACACGCCGGCCTCCAGCTTCGTCTCGCCGATCGTGCAGGGCGCCCGCGACAACACCTGTGGCGACGCCTGCAAGTTCGACCCGGCCGCGGCCAAGACCATGTACACCCAGGCCGGTGGCCTGCCAGGCAACAAGGTCGACCTGTACTACAACGCTGACGGTGGCCACAAGGAGTGGGTCGACGCGGTCTGCAACCAGATCGCCAAGAACCTCTCGGTGACCTGCACCGGCCAGCCGGTGGCGCAGTTCGCAGACCTGCGCAAGCAGGCCCGCGCGCACACCCTGAACGCTCCGCTGCGGGGCGCCTGGGCGTTCGACTACCCGTCGATCGAGGACTACCTGACGCCGCTGTTCAAGACCAAGGCGTCGTCGAACGACTCGGGCTACGCCAACTCGGCCTTCGACGCGCAGATGAACAAGGCCGACCAGACCACCGACGAGGCCACCGCCATCAAGGAGTACCAGGCAGCCGAGGACATGGTCGCCAAGGACCTGCCGGTCATCCCGATGTGGTTCAAGCAGAACATCTACGGTGCATCCACCGACATGAAGACCGTCAACGTCGACCTGTTCGCCAACGTCGACGTGTTGAGCCTCGAGCGCAACTGACGTAGGGCGCGGGCGGCCCATCCGGGCCGCCCGCGCCACACCCGGATCCACACCGGGTTGCCCCGAACAACGGGTGGCCCGGATGGACACCGGGTGGCCCGCAATGCGGGGCGCCGCCAGCGCCCGGCATGATCTCAAGGGCGCGGGAGATCCCCGCGCCGCGTCATTCGTGGGCGTCGTGGCCCGGCCGGACCGCCGACGCCCCCCGGTCGATTGCGAAAGGCTGCGATGTTTCGGTACGTCGTGCGCCGCCTGCTCCAGATGATCCTGGTGTTCTTCGGGACCACCTTCATCGTGTACGCGCTGATGTTCGCCGGATCCTCCGACCCGATCCAGGCCCTGGCCGGCGAGCGCCCGGTCAGCCCGACGCTGCGGGCCACCCTGACCGCCCAGTACCACCTGGACGACCCGTTCGTCGTGCAGTACCTGCGCTACATGGGCAACCTGCTGCGCGGTGACTTCGGTACCCAGATCAGCGGCCGGTCGATCAGCCAGATCCTCGAACAGGCGTGGCCGTACACCCTGCGGCTCGGCTTCGTCGCGCTGGTCGTGGTGGTGGTCGTCGGGATCACCGCCGGAGTGGTCGCCGGCATCCGCCGAGGCGGCATCTTCGACAACGCCACCCTGGTCATCACCCTGGTGATCATCGGTATCCCGAGCTTCGTACTCGGCTTCAACCTGCAGTACCTGCTCGGCGTGAAGTGGAAGATCGCCCCGATCTCGGTCAACAAGGAAGCCGGGCTGAGCGCCTACATCCTGCCCGGGATCATCCTCGGCTCGCTGGCGCTGGCCACCGCCGTCCGGTTGACCCGCACCTCGATCGCCGAGAACCTGCGCGCCGACTACGTCCGCACCGCCAAGGCGAAGGGCCTGCCCAGGCGTCGGGTGGTCGGGATCCACGTGCTGCGCAACTCGCTGATCCCGGTGATCACCTTCCTCGGCATCACCATCGGCGACCTGATGAGCGGCGCCGTGGTAACCGAGAAGATCTTCAACATCCCCGGCATCGGCTTCAACCTCTACCAGGGCATCCTGCTGCAGGACGGACCCACGGTCGTCACCATCGTCAGCCTGCTGGTGATCATCTATCTGGTCGCCAACCTCGTTGTCGATGTGCTCTACGCCGTGCTCGACCCAAGGATCCGCTATGAGTGACATCGAAGTCGTCGTCACCTCCGACATCCACGGCAGCACCGGTGACAACGGCACCGCGATGCGTCCGCTGGATGTCAACCTCGGCAAGCCACGCAGCCTGGCCGGCGACGCCTGGCGCGACCTGCGTCGCAAGCCGCTGTTCTGGATCGCCGCCGCGCTGGTGCTGGCGTTCCTGGTGATGGCGTTCATTCCGCGGGTCTACACCTCGATCAACCCGCGCTCCTGCGACCTGAGCGACTCGCTGCTCCCGCCGGACGGCAAGCACTGGTTCGGGACCGACGTGCAGGGCTGCGACGTCTACGCCCGCACCGTCTACGGCGCCCGCGCCTCGATCCTGGTTGGCGTGCTCTCCACGGCCACGGCGGGTCTGCTGGCGCTGATCGTCGGGATGGCGGCCGGCTTCTACGGCGGCTGGGTGGACGCCATCCTGGCCCGCATCGTGGACATCGTGCTGGGCATCCCGCTGCTGCTCGCGGCGATCGTGTTCGGCCGCTCGTTCACCCACTCGAAGGGCGTCTGGCCGGTGGTGGTGGTGCTCGGCCTGCTCGGCTGGACGACCGCCGCCCGGGTGATCCGGTCCTCGGTGATCAGCGCCCGACAACAGGACTACGTGCAGGCCGCCCGGATGCTCGGGGCCGGCAACGGGCGGATCATGCTGCGGCACATCCTGCCCAACGCGCTCGCCCCGATGATCGTGGTGCTGACCATCGCGCTCGGCGTGTTCATCTCCACCGAGGCCACCATGTCCTTCCTCGGCGTCGGCCTCAAGCCACCGGCGATCTCCTGGGGCGGCGACATCTCGGCCGCGTCCAGCCGGTTCCAGCAGAAGCCGTGGCCGCTGCTCTTCCCGGCGGCCTTCCTGGCCCTCACCGTGCTGGCCTTCAGCATGCTGGGCGAGGCGGTCCGCGAGGCATTCGACCCGAGGCTGCGATGAGCGAGATGAGAATCGAGCGCGACCAGGCGTACCGGCTGGGCGGCGCGCACCTGCTCGAGGTGCGGGACCTGCACGTCGAGTTCCGGACCCGGGAGGGCATCGCCAAGGTCATCAACGGGGTGAGCTACCACCTGGACGCCGGGGAGACCCTCGCCGTGCTGGGCGAGTCGGGCTCCGGCAAGTCGGTGACCGCCCAGACGATCATGGGCATCCTGGACGTGCCGCCCGGCCACATCTCTGCCGGCCAGATCCTCTACCAGGGTCGCGACCTGCTCACCATGAAGGAGGAGGAGCGCCGGCAGGTGCGTGGCAAGGAGATCGCGATGATCTTCCAGGACGCGCTGTCCGCCCTCAACCCGGTCTTCAGCGTCGGCTACCAGATCGCCGAGACGCTGCGTACCCGGGAGGGCATGTCCAAGTCCGACGCCCGTAGGCGGGCCGTCGAGCTGATGGACCTCGTCAAGATCCCGGCCGCCGCCGAGCGGGTACACGAGTATCCGCACCAGTTCTCCGGCGGCATGCGGCAGCGGGTCATGATCGCCATGTCGCTGGCCCAGCAGCCCAAGGTGCTGATCGCCGACGAGCCGACCACCGCGCTCGACGTCACCGTGCAGGCGCAGATCATGGACCTGCTCGGCGAACTGCGCCGGGATCTCGGGATGGCAATGATCCTCATTACCCACGACCTCGGCGTGGTGGCCGACGTGGCCGACCGGATCGCGGTGATGTACGCCGGCCGCATCGTCGAACACGCCGACGTGCACGACCTCTACAAGGCCCCGGCGCACCCGTACACCAAGGGGCTGCTGCACTCGATCCCCCGGCTCGACGCCAAGGGCACCGAGCTCGCCACCATCAAGGGCCTGCCGCCCAACCTGATGCGCATCCCACCCGGCTGCGCCTTCCACCCCCGCTGCCCGTACGCGCAGCAGGTCTGCGTCGACACCGTGCCACCCGAGCACGAGCTGGGCGCGGGCCGGTACGCGGCCTGTCACTTCGCCGAGGAGGTACACGATGGTCGGCTCTGACGGCCGCAGCACCGGGCGGCACGCCGCGCCCGGCGGAGCGACCCGCGCCGACACCGGGCGCTCCGGTGGCGGGGCGCACGCGGCCGGCGGCACCGCGACCAAGCCGCTGGGCGAGCCGATCCTGCAGGTCGACGGCCTGGTCAAGCACTTCCCGATCAGCCGGGGCATCCTGTTCAAGAAGCAGATCGGCGCGGTCAAGGCGGTCGACGGGGTCTCCTTCGAACTGCGCCGGGGCGAGACGCTCGGCGTGGTCGGCGAGTCGGGCTGCGGCAAGTCCACCCTGGCCAAGCTGCTGATGCGGCTGGAGAAGCCGACCGCCGGATCAGCGAAGTACGAAGGCCGGGACATCTTCAAGATGGCCGGTGGTGAACTACGCCGGCTGCGTCGCCGGGTGCAGATGGTGATGCAGGACCCGTACACCTCGCTGAACCCGCGGATGACCGTCGGCGACATCATCGGCGAGCCGTTCGAGATCCACCCGGACGTCGCCCCGCGCGGCGACCGGCACCGGCGCATCCGCGAGCTGCTCGACTACGTGGGCCTCAACCCCGAGCACATCAACCGGTACCCGCACCAGTTCTCCGGCGGGCAGCGCCAGCGCATCGGCATCGCCCGCGCGTTGGCCCTGCGCCCCGAGGTGATCGTCTGCGACGAGCCGGTCTCCGCGCTGGACGTCTCGATCCAGGCCCAGGTGATCAACCTGCTGGACCGGCTGCAGAAGGAGCTCGGGCTCTCCTACATCTTCATCGCGCACGACCTCTCCGTGGTGCGGCACATCGCCGACCGGGTGGCCGTGATGTACCTGGGTCGGATCGTGGAGATCGGTTCCGAGTCACAGATCTACGAGCACACCACGCATCCGTACACCCAGGCGCTGCTGTCCGCGGTTCCGGTGCCCGACCCGCAGGCCCGCGCGCACCGCGACATCATCCGGCTGGTCGGGGACGTGCCCTCGCCGGCCAATCCGCCGTCCGGCTGCCGGTTCCGGACCCGCTGCTGGAAAGCGCAGGACATCTGCGCGGTCGAGGACCCGCCGCTGGTGGACCGGCCGGCCGACCCGCACCCGAGCGCCTGCCACTTCGCCGAGTACCGGCACGTCGTCGCCTGACCCTCCGTTCGGCCCTGTCCGGGTCGAACGGAGGGGTCGACGGGGACGTGGAACGGCCCGCGCCGTCCGGGACGGTGCGGGCCGTTGACTGTGGCCGGCGGGGCTCAGGCGTTGGCGTAGCCGCCCTCGTAGTCGACGACGCCGTCGCCGTCGGTGTCGGCGATGACGTGGTCCAGGGTGCCGTCGCCGTTGGTGTCGGTGGCCTGCACGTCGTAGTTGCCGTCGCCGTCGGTGTCCGCGTCAACTTCGATCACATCCTGGCCATCGGCGGTGATCTCGTAGTTGGCGATACCGTCGCTGTCGGTGTCGACCAGGTAGGTGTCGGTGCCGTCGGCGTTGTGGTCGACCTCGATCTGGTCGACGTGCCCGTCGTGGTCGACGTCAGCCTCGTAGAACTCGCTCATGTCAGGCTCCTTGGGAAGATCATTGCGCTGGTGTCAATGAGAACCATACGTGTTCACACCGACCCCGGTGCTCCCCGATTCGTGCCACTGGGCCCCGCCGAACCGGGTGGGTTTCACGGCTGCACCCGGGCCCCGTACGCGGTCGCGAACAGCACCGCCTGCGCCGGGTCGAGGTACACGTCGGTGACGTCCAAACCCTTGAGCTGCACGGATTCCAGGTTCGCGCCGCGTAGGTCGGCGCCGGCCAGCTTGGCGGCGTCCAGCCGGGCGCGGGTCAGGTCGGCCCGGCTCAGGTCAGCCCCCCGCAGGTCGGCCCCGGTGAGGTCGGCGTCGCGCAGCCGCAGCCCGGCCAGGCTCACGCCGCGTAGGTCCAGCCCGCGCAGGCCCACAAAGGACCAGTCCCCACCGGGTACCCGCACCGCTCGCAGCTCACACTCGACCAGCGTGGAGCCGGTCAGCTTGCAGTCCGCCACGGTGGCGTCGAACAGCGAGCAGCGGCGCAGCGTGCAGTGCAGCAGCGCGCACCGGGCCAGCGTCGCCCCGTTGAACCGCACGCCGACGAACTCGCAGTCGCGAAAGACGCACCCGGTCAGCACCGCCTCCGTCAGGTCCACCTGCGCGAACCGGCACCGCTCGTAGCTGCCCCGGCTCAGCTCCAGCCACGCCCAGTCATCCCCCACAAAGGACTCCCCGACGATCACCGGCCCGGCCCCTGGGCCGTCGGCCGCCCCGTCAGCCGCCTCGGTACCCGCTGTCTCCGCACCGTCCGACGCACACCCGCCCGGAGCGCCCGGGTGGCGCTCCGGGCGGGGAGGGTCTGTCACGTCAGGGCTCCGGCGAGGAAGTCGAAGCCGGCGGGGGTGATCCGGTTCCAGTAGCCGCGGGTGTGGGCGCCCTTGTCGTATGCGGCGACGGCGGCCGGCTCGGGCAATCGGCGCTCCAGGTCCCGGACGTCGTCGTAGAGCCCGTCGCCGGTCCCGCACCACAGCCCGATCCGGGTACCGCGCAGCGCGTCCACGCCCGCGAACACCGCGTCACCGGAGGAGACGGCCGGCGAGAACGCGGCCACCGCCCGGACGAATCCGGGCCTTGCCTGGGCCAGCAGCAGCGACCCGAAGCCACCCATCGACCAGCCCCAGGCGACCATCCGGCCGGTGTCGAAGCCGCGGGCGGCACACCAGCGCGGCACGTCCTCCAGCACCATCCGCTGCGGGTCGTCACTGCCGTGCGGCTGCCAGAACAGCCGGTCCCCGGTCGCCCCGACGAGTACGAACGGCTGGTTGCCGCGCTGCACCGAGTCGGTGAGGAAGCGACCGAACCCGAAGCCCGGAAAGTTGGCGGCGGTGGCGCTGGCCCCGTGCAGCACCAGGCACACCGGCAGCCCCCGACCGTCACCGTGCCCCGCCGGTACCGCGGTGTAGAAGGTGACGTCCCGCCCGCGCGCCGCGGAGTGCACGACCTCCACCCGCTCGTCCCCCACGGCCGCGGACGGCACCACCCCGTCCGGCCCCCGGTCGCCGTGCACCAGTCGGGCACACCCACCCACCCCGAGCGCACCCGCCCCCGCGAGACTCACGCCGACGAGCAGGCCACGACGCGACAGGCGATCCGGCATGCCCGCATCCTGCCCCACCCCCAGCCCCGCCAGCCACCGCCACGACCGGGACTGCGCGCGGCGGTGCAAGGACAACGCGGAGCGGGCGTCGCGCAACCGGGTGGTCGCGGTGCTGGGCGGGCACGCCGAAAGACTGGGTGGCCGGCGAGGAGGGGCCGGGGTGAAGGGTAAGTGGGCGGTTGTCGGGGTGGGCAGTGCGGTCCAGGCCCCGACAACCGCCCACTTGACGCGGCAAGCATCGCCCGCGCCCGGGGCGGACCCGCGTCACGCCCGGCGAAGGCGCTCCAGGGTGTCTGCCGCAGGCAGCCGACGCGCCATGCGGCCAAGGTGCGGAGTGCGCGCCGCACGACGAGTTTCGCAACGCAGGGCGGAGTGCGCGCCGCACGACGAGTTTCGCAACGCCGGGCGGGGTGCGCGGCGCAGGACGAGTGGCGGGGTGGAAGTTAGTGGAAGAAGTGGCGGGTGCCGGTGAGGTAGAGGGTGATGCCGGCGGCCTGGGCGGCGGCGATGACCTCCTCGTCGCGGATCGAGCCACCGGGCTCGACGATCGCGGTGACGCCGGCGTCGATGAGGATCTGCAGGCCGTCGGCGAACGGGAAGTAGGCGTCGCTGGCGGCCACCGAGCCCTTGGCCCGGTCGCCGGCCCTGGCGACCGCGAGCCGGGACGAGTCGACCCGGTTCACCTGGCCCATCCCGACACCGACCGAGGCGCCGTCGCTGGCCAGCAGGATCGCGTTGGACTTCACCGAGCGGATCGCCCGCCAGGCGAACGACAGGTCCGCGAGGGTCGCCTCGTCGGCGGGGGCGCCGGCCGCCAGGGTCCAGCTCGCCGGGTCGTCGCCGGGGGCGTCGATCCGGTCGGCGGTCTGGGTGAGCAGGCCGCCGGTGACCTGCCGCAACTCGACCAGCTCCGGGGTCCACGCGGGGGCCTGCAGGACGCGCAGGTTCTGCCGCTTGGTGAGCCGCTCCAATGCGTCGGGGGCGTAGGAGGGGGCCACGATCACCTCGGTGAGCACGCCCTTGAGCTGGTCGACCAGGGCTGCGGTGACCTCGCCGTTGGCGGCGATCACGCCGCCGTAGGCGGAGAGCGGGTCGCAGGCGTACGCCTTGCGGTGTGCCTGCGCGATGTCAGCGCCGATGGCGATGCCGCACGGGTTGGCGTGCTTGATGATCGCCACACACGGCTCGGTGAAGTCGTGGCAGGAGCGCCAGGCGGCGTCGGTGTCGACGTAGTTGTTGTACGACATCTCCTTGCCGGAGAGCTGCTTCGCCTGCGCCAGCCCGGCCGGCCGGGACTCATCGACGTAGAGGGCGGCGAACTGGTGCGGGTTCTCCCCGTAGCGCAGCACCGACTGGCGGCGCAGGGCCAGGCCGGCGAACTCGGGCCACCAGTTGACGGTCGGCGCGAGCTGCTGCGACGTCCACTCGGCGATGGCCACGTCGTAGGCTGCGATGGCGGCGAAGGCACGGGCGGCCAGGGCACGACGCAACGCAAGGCTGGTACCGCCCTGGCTCAGCGCGGCGATGATCTCCGGATACTGCCCCGGATCGGTGAGCACCGCGACGCTCGCGTGGTTCTTCGCGGCCGACCGGACCATCGCCGGACCGCCGATGTCGATCTTCTCGACGATCTCCTCCTCGGTGCCGCCGGCCGCGACCGTCTCGGCGAACGGGTAGAGGTTGGAGACCAGCAGATCGAACGGGGCGATGCCGAGTTCGCGCAGCTGCGCGGCGTGGCTGTCCAGGCGCAGGTCGGCCAGCAGACCGGCGTGCACGGTGGGGTGCAGGGTCTTCACCCGGCCGTCGAGGCTCTCCGGGAAGCCGGTGAGCGCCTCGACCCGGGTCACCGGCACGCCCAGCGACTCGACGTGGCTGGCGGTGCTGCCGGTGGAGACGATCTCGACACCGGCCGCGTGCAGGGCCGGCACCAGGTCGGCCAGGCCGTCCTTGTACCAGACGCTGAGCAGGGCACGGCGGATCGGGCGGACCTCAGTCATGCCGCCACCTCGCTCGCCAAGGCCTCCGAGGCGCCGGCCTGACATTGCTGCCGGATCTCGCGCAGACGCTCGATCATGGAATGGTCACCTTCCTGTCGGCGACGGTCCAGCCCTCGCGGACCAGCCGGCCGATGTACTCGACGAGTTGCCGGCGCTCGGCGTCCTTGATCCGCTCGGTGAGCGTCTCCTCGGTGTCGTCATCGAGCACCGGGACCACCGTCTGCGCCACGATCGGGCCGGTGTCCACCCCGGCGTCGACAAAGAACAGCGTCGCCCCGGCCACCTTGACCCCGTAAGCCAGCGCGTCACGCGGGCCGTGCATGCCGGGGAAGGCGGGCAGCAGGGCGTTGTGGGTGTTCAGGTAGCGGTCGCCGAACGCGCCGAGGAACGCCGGCCCGACCAGCTTGAGGAAGCCGGCGCTGATCACCAGGTCCGGCTGGTGGGCCCGCACCGAGGCGGTGAGCGCCGCATCCCAGTCGGCCCGGTCCGGATAATCGCGCACCCGGTGCACAAACGTGGGTACTCCTACCCGTTCCGCCCTGGTCAGGCCCTCGATCCGGGGCCGGTCGGCGCCGACGGCCACCACCTCCGCGCCGTACTTGGCGTCGGCGCAGGCGTCGAGCAGGGACTGCAGGTTGCTTCCGGACCCCGACACCAGGACCACCAGGCGGGCACTCACGGAAGCTGACCCTACCGGCCGCGGAGTCCCCGGCCGCGCCGCCCTGCCGCTCCGACCCGCGCGGCGAGCGCTGCGACCGGCGTGGCCAGGCGAATGTCGTGGCCAACCGAGCTGTCCGGGCCTATCGGGGTATGCACCGCTCGGTTACTCTCGGGCGCGAGGAGTTGGAGCCCACCCGGGCGTCAACCGCCCGATGAAGGCGTCAACCGCCTGATGAAGTGGAAGGAAGCAACCTATGCAGCCTGGCTACCCCGGTTCGGGCCAGGACCCTTACAACCAGCAACCGCCGTCCGACCCGTTCGGCAACCCCAACTACGGTCAGTACCCGCCGCAGCAGCCCGACCCGTACGCCCAACCGCCGGCTTCCGGTGCGCCGTACTCCCAGCCGCCCGCGTCGGGCGCGCCGTACGCCGCCCCGCAGCAGGACCCGTACGCGCAGCCTGCCGAGTACTCGGTGCAGCCGCCCACCAGCGGCCAGCCGTACGACCCGTACAACCCGGGTGGTCAGCAGCAGCAGCCCACGTACTACCAGCAGCCGCAGTCGGCACCGCCGGGGTACCCGCAGGCTCCGGCGTACCAGGCTCCCGTGGTGTACCCCGGCCAGGCCGGCTACACCGTGCCGGGCGCCGCCCCGGCCAGCGGCGGCAGCAACCCGTTGGCCATCGTGTCGCTGGTGCTGGGCATCATCTCCATTCCGGTGGACTGCTGCCTCGGCGCCGGCCTGCTGTTCGGCGGGGTGGCGCTGGTGCTCGGCTTCCTCGGCATGAACAAGGCCAAGGCGGAGAACCTCAGCGGTCACGGCCTTGCGCTGGCCGGTGCGATCACGGGCGGCGTCGGCGTGCTCGGCGCCATCGTCTACTGGATCTTGTACGCCGTCGGAACACGGATGTAGTTGGGCCGGCAGTCCGGGCCCGGAGCCGAGCAATCGGTCCGGGCCCGTTGTGCTCTCCGCCTCCGGCGAGCCCTCCGGCCCGTTGCGGACCGATCGTCCGAGTTACGGTCGTCCGCCCCGTTCCGGAGCGATCGTCTGGGTTGCCGTCGGCCGCCCCGGCGGGCCCGGCGATCGGTCAGCGGCGGCGCTGGCGCGGTGGGGTGATCGCGACCGCGGTGGCGGCGGCGCCGATCAGGGTGCCCAGGGCCACCACGCCGGCCCCGACGCCGGCCACCTCCCAGCCGACCGGGCCGATGACGGCCAGCCGGTCCGCGCCGAAGGAGCCGGCCGAGGCCAGCGCCGCGAGGCCCAGCAGCACCCCGGCGACCACGCCGGCGAGCAGCGCGGTGCCGACCATCGCGCCCGGCCGCAGCGGTACCGGGCCGGGTTCGCGCAGCCGGCGACGGACCAGCAGCCCACCGGCGATCATCCCGGCGGCCACCGGCAGGCCGAGCAGCAGCACTCCCGGCCCGGAGACGGCTGTCGCGGGCACGCCCACCAGCAACGGGATGGCGGGCAGCGGGCCGAGCGTGACGGCGGCCGGACTCACCGAGGTGGCGATGCCGACCGCGAAGCCGGGACCGAGCAGGTAGGAGGCCCCCCAGACGGCCGCGTTCGGCGCGTACGCCAGGCACACCAGGGTCAGCCCGGCCTGCCCGGCAACCCCCGCGTGGTACCCGCTCAGCATGCTGCTCGCGTGCCCGGCGTTGACCGCCACGGCCATCCCGGCCACTCCCGCGCCCGCGCCGAGGACCAGCAGCGCGGCGACCCCGCCGGTACGTAGGGCGTCGCGGAGCAGCACCGGGGCCCGGCCGAGAACCCGGCCGACCAGGCCGCTCTCCACAGCCGCCCCGGCCGCGCCGAGGACCAGCGCGAAAATACCGGTACGCAGCGCGGCCAGCGCCGGGTTGACGGTCAGCGCGGCGTGCCCGGCAAGCGTCGCGGCCAGGTACCCGAGCAGCGCGTACACGGCCGCGACGGCGAGCGCCGCACCGATCACCGGGCCGGGGCGGGCCTGCCGTCGCGCCCCGACCGCCCGCGCGGTGTGTACCCCGGCACGGGTGACCCGCCAGCCGGCCAGCACGGTGAGCGCCAGCGGCGCCAGCGAGATCTTGACTGCGCCGAGGTACATGGGTACGCCATGGGCAAGCAGCCAGACCGCGTACCCGACCCGCAGCGCCTCCCCGGTGCCCACCCCGCCGCCGCCCAGCCGGACCGCCAGCAGCACGGTGACCGCGATCGGTACCCATACCAGCAGCCCGCCCAGCACCGTGCTCACCGCAGCCGCCAGGAGCACCGGCGCCCGCCCGCCAACCGGCGCCCGTCCCCGGGTCCCGGGCCGGGCCCGCTGACCGCTACCCGTCGACCGGGCACGGTCCCCTCCGGCCGGTCGACCCGCGTCGTCACGGGCGCCCGCCGGCTTGCGTCCCGCACCCTGACGACCGGTGCCGGTACCCTGCCGTCGGCCGCCCTTCTCCGGCGGACTGCGGCGCTGCCGTGACCCCCCGTCGGGCCGCTGCCGGGGCAGCCGCTCAGTGATCCGTTCCCCGAGCGGCACGTCCTGATCGGCGTCCAGGTCCCGACCCGCATCCAGGTCCCCACCCGCGTCCAGGTCCCCACCGGCGTCCCGGTCCTGACCGGTGTCCGGGTCCCGACCGGCGTCTCGGCCCCGACCGCATCGGTCCCGACCGCTCGGTCCCGACCCGCATCCAGGTCCCGACCCGCATCCAGGTCCCGACCCGCATCCAGGTCCCGACCCGTATCCAGGTCCAGGTCGGCATCCAGGTCCAGGTCGGCATCCAGGTCCAGGTCGGCATCCGGGTTCTGATCGGCGTCCCGGTTCTGGTCGGCGTCCGGATCCGGATCGGCGTTCGGGTTCTGGTCGGCGTCCGCGCCCGCGTCTGCGTCCGTGATCCGGTCGGCGTCGTCGTTCGCGAAGGCGTCCGACGGATCGTCCGCGTCGAAGCCCGGTTCCCGCTCGTCGCCGCCGGCGCCACCGTCCCACCGGGTGGCTGCTGCTTCCCCGGCGTAGCCGGCTGGGACTGCGCCGCCGCGCCACTCTCCGCCGGCCGGAACCGCAGCGCCGGACGCCGATGCGGCGGCGGGTCGGGCAGGGCGGCTGGCCGGGCGGTAGATCGGCGCGGCGTAGCCGGGGTCGTCGTCGGGGTAGCCGGCCAGATCGGCGTCGGCGTCGTCGTCCGGCTCGCCGTCGGCGTGCAGCCACCGGGGCAGCGTGGGGCGCGCCCCGCCGGGTACCACGGCATGGCCCGGACCCGGTGTCGGGTCGGCGGGCCCGTGTGGTGGGGGCGACTGCGGAGTGGCGCGTTCGTCAGGGGTGCCGGACATCTCCCCGACTCTCTCAAACGGCGGACGGCCGGTCACGGCGACCGGCCGTCCGTACCCGCGTTTTGTGTTGTGGTGTGGCAACTACCGGGTGCCGCCTACCGGGTGACGCCTACCGGGTGACGCCTACCGGGTGGCGACTACAGCGAGCCGACGACCTCACGCATCAGTTTGGCGGTCTCGGTGGGGGTCTTGCCCACCTTGACGCCGGCCGCCTCCAGCGCCACCTTCTTGGCCTCGGCGGTGCCGGACGAGCCGGAGATGATCGCGCCCGCGTGCCCCATGGTCTTGCCGGGCGGCGCGGTGAAGCCGGCGATGTAGCCGACCACCGGCTTGGTCACGTTGGCCTTGATGAAGTCGGCGGCCCGCTCCTCGGCGTCGCCACCGATCTCCCCGATCATCACGATCGCGTCGGTCTCCGGGTCATCCTGGAAGGCCGCGAGCGCGTCGATGTGGGTGGTGCCGATGACCGGGTCGCCGCCGATGCCCACGCAGGTGGAGAAGCCGATGTCGCGCAGCTCGTACATCATCTGGTAGGTCAGCGTGCCGGACTTGGAGACCAGGCCGATGCGGCCGGGACCGGCGATATCGGCCGGGATGATGCCGGCGTTGGACGCGCCCGGCGAGGCCACCCCGGGGCAGTTCGGGCCGACGACCCGGGTCCGGTTGCCGGACGCCACGTTGTGCGCCCAGGCGGCCGTGGAGTCGTGCACCGGGATGCCCTCGGTGATCACCACGGCCAGCGGGATCTGCGCGTCGATCGCCTCGATCATGGCGGCCTTGGCGAAGGCCGGCGGGACGAAGATGACCGACACGTCGGCGCCGGTCTCCTTCATCGCCTCGGCCACCCCACCGAAGACGGGTACCTGGTGGCCGTCGAAGTCCACCTTGGTACCGGCCTTACGCGGGTTGGTACCCCCGACGATGTTCGTCCCGGCGCGCAGCATCCGGCGGGTGTGCTTGGACCCCTCCGAGCCGGTGATGCCCTGGACGATGACCTTCGAGTCGCTGGTCAGCCAGATGGCCATGTCACACTCCCTGTGCGGCGAGCTCAGCGGCGCGCTGCGCGGCGCCGTCCATCGTGTCGACCCGCTGCACCAGCGGGTTGTTGGCGGCGTCGAGGATGGCCCGGCCAGCCTCCGCGTTGTTGCCGTCCAGCCGGACGACCAGCGGCTTGGTCACTGCCTCGCCCCGGTCACCGAGCAGCGTGAGCGCCTGCAGGATGCCGTTGGCGACGGCGTCGCAGGCGGTGATGCCGCCGAAGACGTTGACGAAGACGCTCTTCACGCTGGGGTCGGAGAGCACGATCTCCAGGCCGTTCGCCATCACCTCGGCGCTCGCGCCGCCACCGATGTCGAGGAAGTTCGCCGGCAACACGCCACCGTGCGCCTCGCCCGCGTAGGCGACCACGTCCAGGGTGGACATCACCAGGCCGGCGCCGTTGCCGATGATGCCGACCTCGCCGTCCAGCTTGACGTAGTTGAGGTCGCGCTCCTTGGCCCGCTGCTCCAGCGGGTCGACGGCGGACTGGTCCTCCAGCGCCTCGTGGTCGGGGTGCCGGAAACCGGCGTTGCCGTCGAAGGTCACCTTGGCGTCGAGCAGCAGTACCCGGCCGTCGGCGACCTTGGCCAGCGGGTTGACCTCGACCAGCACGGCGTCCTCGGCGACGAAGGTCTGCCAGAGCTTGACCGCGATCGCCTCGATCTGCTCGGCCACGTCGGCCGGGAAGCCGGCCTTGGACACGATCTCGTGCGCCTTGGCGGCGTCGACGCCCACGGTCGCGTCGATCGGTTCCTTGACGACCTTCTCGGGCTGGGTGTGCGAGACCTCTTCGATCTCCATCCCGCCGGCGGTGCTGGCGATGCAGAGGAAGGTACGGTTCGCGCGGTCGAGCAGGTACGAGAAGTAGTACTCCTCGACGATCTGCGCGGTGGTGGTGACCATCACCTTGTGGACGGTGTGGCCCTTGATGTCCATACCCAGAATGTCGTCGGCGCGGGCCTGCGCCTCGTCGACGCCGTCGGCCAGCTTCACGCCACCGGCCTTGCCGCGTCCGCCGACCTTCACCTGAGCCTTGACGACCACCTGGCCGCCCAACCGTTCGGCGATGGCGCGGGCCTCCTGCGGGGTCGTGGCGACGCCGCCGTCCAGCACGGGCAACCCGTGCTTGGCGAACAGGTCGCGCCCCTGGTACTCAAACAGGTCCACGTGCACCCTCTTCTTCCCATGAGCGGGCTGTCTGGAGATGGGCTAGCAGGCCGCAGCCTAATCGGCCGTTCGGGCCGGACCGAGCGGCGGGTACGCCTTGTGCGGTACCACACACGCACCGCTCAAGAAATTCCACCCAGCTGCGTAACTCCGCCTGTGCGGCGTCGTTTTCTCCAGTGTCGGCGGTAGAGAAATCCACCGCCTGACATGCGGCCGATGCCCTGTCGGTCGAGGGGTGGCGGCGGGGCGTCGTGCATAGAGCGGCCGGACGTGTGAGGGGTGCGTCCGGCCGCTCCCTTAATTTTCCCGGTACGGCGGTCAGCTGACCGCCGTACCGACGTTTGCGCGTACCCAGGCCACGATGGCGGTTGTGGTGGCCCCCGGGGTGAAGATCTCGGCGACGCCGAGCGCCCGCAGGGGTGCGAAGTCCTCGTCCGGGATGATTCCGCCGACGAACACCACGATGTCCTCGGCCCCCCGTTCCCGCAGCAGCTCCAGGATCCGGGCGCACAGGGTCATGTGCGCGCCGGAGAGGATGGACAGCCCGACGGCGTCGGCGTCCTCCTCGATGGCGGTCTGCACGATCTGTTCGGGGGTCTGGTGCAGGCCGGTGTAGATGACCTCCATCCCGGCGTCGCGCAGGGCCCGGGCCACCACCTTGACGCCCCGGTCGTGCCCATCGAGTCCGGGCTTGGCGACCACCACGCGCAGCGGAGAGCTCATCGTCGACCGTCCTGTTCGCGGACCCCGGTGCCCGCGCGGGGGCGCGGCGGGCCGGGTGCTGTCCGTACCTGTCAGAACGGTAACCCGGCCACGGCGTGCCGGTACTGACCGAATACACAAAGTCACCAAGCCGTCGCGCACTCTCCGTATGTTTCCGATAGCGGAAAGGGGCGTAGTCTAACGATTCCGACGGACTAAGGTGACGAAAGAGGCACAACGTACCGGCAGAGCGCACGCTGGCATGGTTAACCCGGTGCCGGCGCTTGTTTTCGGGGTCACAGATTGGCTACGGTGTCTCCTGTTGTCATCCAGACCACATCTGTTCACCTTCGGACAGCGAACCACGATGGATGACATGCGAACCGGAGCACCAATTGCTTCCCCGGCGCCCCGGCCGCTGATAGTTCACCGATTCGGAGGGTGTGCGTTGTCTTCTCGCGAAGATCGCGGCCGTTACCGCGGACGCCGCAGAGCGCCGACTCCACCCCGTTCCCGCTACGCCGCCGTTGTCACCACCGCTTTCGTGGGCGCCGGCATCGTGGCTCTCGGCGCCGCGCACTCGATGCACGACGCCACCACCAGTCCCGCGGCTTTCTCCGCGGATCTCGCGGCCCGTGACTCGGCCGCCGCCGACCGCGGTAGCCGCGGCAGCGATCGCGACACCAACCTCCAGCAGATCGACACGAGCTTCAGCGACCGGTGGATGCTGCCGCTGCAGAACTACACCGTGTCCACGCCCTTCAGTCTCGACGGAACGAGCCTGCACCCGGGCGTTGACCTGACCGCCCAGGGCGGCACGCCGTATTACGCCACGCACGCCGGCACGGTGAAGCTCGCCCGCGCTTACGGCGCGTACGGCTACGCAGTGATCCTGGACCTCGGCAACGGCACCTCCGTGCTCTACGGCCACTCGGCCAAGCTCTACGTGAGCGAGGGCCAGCAGGTTCTCGCCGGCGAGGTGTTGGGCCTGGTCGGTGACAGCGGGTATGCTTTCGGTGACGGGCTGTATTTCGAAGTCCGGGTCAACGGCGGCGCGGTCGACCCCCAGTCGTTCCTCATCCAAAAGGGTGTTGACATCGCCAAGAGCACTCAGCCGACGGACAACTAGCGGCGGACTGCCGGTCCACCGAATCGGTCAATCAGTGCCGCAGCGGGTAGTTTCGCTATTCCGCTGTGTAGCTTTGTGACGCAGGTCACCGCCCAATGTGTGCGGGCCGTCACACCCGTGTCTGCCCGGCCATCCGGACATCACCGCGCTGCACGCATCTTTCCGGCGAAAGCCACTGTGTACCTCATCACCACGTGACTGCCCTCTGCCGCCCCTGTTCGAGCGCTCCCAGGCATGGTTGACGGACCGAGTCACACCCCCCGGTGATGGAAGGACCCCTCCCCCGTGCAGAACCGTGCCACTGACTGGATCACCAACGCCCCCGCCCGCATCCGCACGCTGACCGACAAGGTCCGGCTGATGGACCGCGCGAACCTGCGTGGCCGTGGCAAGGTCGCTCTGGTGGCAAGCGTCGCACTGGTCGGCACCGGCTTGGCTGGCGCCGTCACGACCTCGGTCTACAACCCCGTCCACGACGACCCGGCGCAGACCGTCGCGGTCAGCGCTGAGCGCACCGGGACCGACCGGGCCAACCGCTCGACCCGCGACACCAAGTCAACGGCGTCCGCGAAGGCCGAGAAGGCCAAGAAGAAGGCCGCCGCGGACAAGGCTGCCGCCAAGGCCGCGGCTGACAAGGCCGCCGCCGATGCGGCGGCCGCTGCTGCCGCGCCGAAGCCGGCCTGGGTCGCCCCGATGGCCAACTACGAGCTGACCTCCTGCTACGGGCCGCGCTGGGGCACCGAGCACCAGGGCATCGACTTCGCCGAGCCGGAGAACGGCCAGGAGCTGGCCGCCGCCGCCGGTACCGTCGCGATCGCCGGCTGGAACGACGGCGGGTACGGCAACATGGTCGTCATCGACCACGGCAACAACACCTACACGCTGTACGGTCACGCCAACACGGTGCTGGTCAGCGCCGGTCAGCACGTCGAGCCGGGCCAGCCGGTCGCGCTGGAGGGTTCGACCGGCGACTCCACCGGCCCGCACCTGCACTTCGAGGTGTGGAACGGCATGTGGAACCGGATCGAGCCGGCCGCGTTCCTGCGTGACCACGGCGTGGCGCTGCCGGGCTGCTGACCCGACCCTGAACTACCCCGGCCGATGGCCCGGTACGCGATCCGCGAACCGGGCCATCGGCGTCCGCGGGTACCGGGTCAGATCTTCTCGATCGGGGCGTGCCGCAGCACCAGCCACATCACCTGGTCACCGAAGTCGATCTGCGCCTGGGCACGCGGGCCGTTGCCCTGCACCGCGAGTACCCGGCCCAGGCCCCAGCGCTGGTGGTTGACGCGGTCGCCGGCGGAGAGCGAGGGCACCTCGACCTTCGGCAGCTCGCTGGCGGTGGACAGGCCGGCCGCGCTGATCCCGAGCCGCTGGGCGATCCGGGCGGCACCCGGTGAGCCGGCCGCCGGAGTGCCGCCGGCCGGCCGGGCGCCGGTGAAGGAACCACGCCCGCCGACCCCGCCGCCACTGCCCGACCACGAGGTGTACGCCCCGGCCGTGCGCTCCCACCGGGTCAGCTCCTCCGGCAGCTCCTCCAGGAACCGCGACGCCGGGTTGTACTGCGGCGCGCCCCAGGCGCTGCGGGTGACCGCCCGGGAGATGTAGAGCCGCTGCCGGGCCCGGGTGATGCCCACGTAGGCCAGCCGGCGCTCCTCCTCCAGCTCCCGGTTGTTGCCCAGCGAGCGCAGGTGCGGGAAGACGCCGTCCTCAAGACCGGTCAGGAACACCACCGGGAACTCCAGCCCCTTGGCGGTGTGCAGGGTCATCAGGGTGACGACGCCCTCGTGCTCGGGGTCGTCGGAGGGGATCTGGTCGGCGTCCGCGACCAGCGACACCTGCTCCAGGAAGCCGGCCAGGGTGGCCCGGTCGCCGTCCGGTGAGGCCGCGTCGGTGGCGCCGGCCACGTACGCCAGCGGGGCCGGCCCGGCCGCGTCGTCGTCGGGCACGGATTCTCCGGCCGCTTCAGCGGCGGCTGCCCTGCTGTCTGCGGCCACCGTGGCGGCGACCCGCTCGGTGTACTCGCGCGCGACGCTGACCAGTTCCTGGAGGTTCTCCACCCGCCCCTCGTCCTGCGGGTCGACGCTCTCCTCCAGCTCGGTGAGGTAGCCGGAGCGTTGCAGCACCGCCTCCACCACCACCTCGGGCGCCTCGACGGCGGCCAGCTCGCGCAGCTCGTCCATCATCCGGACGAAGTCGGTGATGGCGGCCACCGAGCGCGGGGCGATGCCCGGGGCCTCGGCAGCCCGGCTCAGCGCCGCGCCGAAGGAGATCCGTTCCCGGCTGGACAGCGCCTCGACACAGGCTTCCGCCCGGTCACCGATACCCCGCCGGGGAGTGTTCAGGATCCGGCGCACGCTCACCGTGTCGTCCGGGTTGTCGATGGCGCGCAGGTAGGCAAGTGTGTCGCGGACTTCCTTGCGCTCGTAGAAGCGCACCCCGCCGACCACCTTGTAGGGCAGGCCGACCCGGATGAACACCTCCTCGAAGACCCGGGACTGGGCGTTGGTGCGGTAGAAAACGGCCACGTCGCGGGGCTTGGCCGCGCCCGCGTCGCTGAGCCGGTCGATCTCCCGGGCGATCCAGTCGGCCTCGCTGTGCTCGGTGTCGGCCACGTACCCGACGATCTGCTCGCCGTCGCCCTGGTCGCTCCACAGCCGCTTGGGCTTGCGCTCGGTGTTGCGGTCGATCACCGCGTTCGCGGCCGACAGGATGGTCTGGGTGGAGCGGTAGTTCTGCTCCAGCAGGATGATCCGGGCGTCCGGGTAGTCGCGCTCGAACTCCAGGATGTTGCGGATCGTCGCGCCCCGGAAGGCGTAGATCGACTGGTCGGCGTCGCCCACCACACACAGCTCACCGGGGGCCAGGTCCCCGGCGCCGGTGCCGACCAGCTCCTTGACCAGCATGTACTGGGCGTGGTTGGTGTCCTGGTACTCGTCGACCAGGACGTGCCGGAAGCGACGGCGGTACTTCTCGGCAACCGCCGGGAACGCCTGCAGCAGGTGCACGGTACCCATGATCAGGTCGTCGAAGTCGAGCGCGTGTGCCTCGGCGAGCCGGCGCTGGTACAGCGCGTACGCCTCGGCCACCGCCCGCTCCATCGAGTTCGTCGCGGCCGCCGCCGCCGCGTGCGGATCGAACAGCTCGTTCTTCAGGTTGGAGACCTGGGCGGCGAGCGCCCGTGCCGGGTAGCGCTTGGGGTCCAGGTCGAGCTCGCGGCCGACCATTTGCATCAACCGGCGCGAGTCGTCGGCGTCGTAGATCGAGAAGGTGGACTTCAGCCCCAGGTGCTCGTGCTCGGCGCGCAGGATGCGTACGCAGGCAGAGTGGAAGGTGGACACCCACATCAGCCGGGCCCGGTTGCCGACGAGGTGGGCGACCCGCTCCTTCATCTCGCCGGCGGCCTTGTTGGTGAAGGTGATCGCCAGGATCTCGCCGGGGTGCACGCCCCGCTCGGCAAGCAGGTAGGCGATCCGGTTGGTGAGCACCCGGGTCTTGCCCGAGCCGGCCCCCGCCACGATCAGCAGCGGCCCGCCCGAGTGCACCACCGCCTCCCGCTGCGGCGGGTTCAGCCCGGCGAGCAGCTCGTCCGAGGTGAGCCGGGGCCGACGCGGCGGCCGCTGCCCACCGCTGCTCTCGCCCGGGGAGTGGTCGCGCTGCTCGGTGTCGCCGCGGGAGCCGGCGCGCGCCTGCGCGTCGCCCGACGGGCGGGTGCCGGAGCGGGCGGACGCCGGATCGCCGGCGGGAATCTGGGGTTCAAAGAGAGACTGCATCGAGGCCCGAGTCTATGCCGGTGCGCCGACATTCCCCGCCGCCGACAGCGCCGGCCGGCACATCCGGGCCAACGGCCGGGAAGACTTCCCGCCCGGCTGCTGCGTGCCGCGGCCGGGCCGGCCGCGGGCAAGCTGGCAATGACCTCCGACACTCCGACCCGGCCAGCGGCACCCCCGCCAGCCGGAGCCTCCTGGCGGCCAATAAGGTCACCGCCATGACGAGTTGGACCGGCGCCGCGGTCGTGGTCTGCGCGCTCGCGGTGGCGGCCTGGTGCCTGCTGCGGGCGGCACAGGACCGGCCGGTCGGTCGCCCCGAGCTGATCGGGCTGCTCGCGGTCGAGGCGGTGGTGCTGCTGCATGTGGGTACCAGCATCGCCCGCGCGCTGGGCCCCGGCAGCCCGGCCGAGCCGGTGCCCTTCGCCGGCTACCTGGCGACCATCGCCCTGCTGGTACCCGGTGGGATCGTGCTGGCCCGGATGGAGCCGACCCGCTGGGGTGCGTTGATCGCAGCGGTGGCCTGCCTCGTCGTTCCGGTACTCGTCCTGCGACTGGACCAGGTGTGGCATGGCTGACCGCCGTTGGAAGATCAACACCGGCCCCGGCCGGGTACTCGTGGCCGTCTACGGCCTGTTCGCGCTCTCCGCGACCGCCCGCGCCGGGGTACAGATCGCCACCAAGTTCAGCGAGGCGCCGCTGGCGTACCTGCTCTCCGCGCTCGCCGGGCTGATCTACATCGGGGCCACCGTGGCGCTCGCCCTCGACCACCGCCGGCTCGCCCTGGCCTGCGTCAGCGTGGAGCTGATCGGGGTGCTCGCGGTCGGCACCGCCAGCCTGGTCGACTCCGACGCCTTCCCGGACGCCACCGTCTGGTCCGACTACGGCCAGGGCTACGGGTACGTGCCGCTGATCCTGCCGATCCTCGGCCTGGCCTGGCTGTGGTACACCGGCCGGGGGCCACGCCCGGTGGACAACTCTTGACGCCGCCCCGGCAACCGGTGGCATACTCGACACCGTGCGCGATCAGCAGCGATTTTTTTCCTACGGCGTCGGTAGTCCGGCAGCCGTAGGTCACTTCTGATCTGACGAAGACCTGCGAAACGCCCCGGACTGCACTGTCCGGGGCGTTTCGGCGTTTGCGGGCACCCGGCGGTCCAGCAGCCCACACGTAGCCGAAGGAGCACCACGATGAGCGCCACCATCCTGGACGACCCGCAGTCCGGCACGCCGGACGACCGCGCCTCGGCCGGCGCCGCACCGGCCGGCACCGGTGCGCCCGAACCCGCGGCCGACGCGCACATCTCCGGCCTGCGCACCCGCATCGACGAGATCGACGCCGCGATCATCGCGCTGTGGCAGGAGCGCGCGGCGATCTCGCAGGAGGTCGGCGCGACCCGGGTGGCCTCCGGCGGTACCCGCCTGGTGCTCTCCCGGGAGCGCGAGATCATGGACCGGTTCCGCACCGCGCTGGGCGCCGACGGTACCCAGTTGGCGCTGCTCATCCTGCGTGCCGGTCGCGGCCGGCTGTAGCCCCGGCAGGCGGCAACCCGGCAGCGGGTGGCGCGCGCGGCGGTGATCGTCGCGGGATAGGCTCGCATGCCGTGAGCCTTCCCGCATCGGCAACGCCGATCACCGACGCACAACGGGCCCTGGTGGTGGTCGCCCACCCCGACGATGTGGACTTCGGGGCGGCCGGCACCATCGCCAGCTGGGTCGCGGCCGGCATCGAGGTCAGCTACCTGCTGGTCACCCGGGGCGACTCGGGCGGCTTCGACAACACCCCGCGCGAGCTGATGCCGGCGCTGCGCGAAGCCGAGCAGCGGGCCGCCGCCAAGGCCGTCGGGGTCACCCAGGTGGAGTTCCTGGAGGGGTACTCCGACGGCAGCGTCACGCCGTCGCTGGAGTTGCGCAGGGATCTCGTGCGGGCGATCCGCCGGTACCGCCCCGACCGGGTGCTGACCAACTCGCCGCTACGCCGCTACGACCGCATCGCCGGCCCCAGCCACCCCGACCACCTGGCCGTCGGGGAGGCCACCACCTGCGCCATCTACCCGGACGCCCGCAACGAGTTCGCGCTGCCCGACCTGCTGCACGTCGAGGGGCTGCAGCCGTGGACGGTGCGGGAGATCTGGTACCAGGCCGGCCCCGACCCCGATCACGCGGTGGACATCACCGAGTTCTTCCCGGCGAAGCTGGCCGCGCTGCGCGCGCACGCCACCCAGACCAGCCACATCGACGTGGCCGCCATCGTCAGCGAGCGGCTGGCCGCCAGCGCCCGGGCCGCCGGCCTCCCCGAAGGGCGGCTCGCGGAGGTGTTCAGCGTGTTCAGCACCGCCTGAGTCGGGGGTGGTAGGGCGGACCGCAGGGGTCAGCTCAGGGCGGCGTCCCGGGCCGGGACCGGCAACGCGGGGCGCGCCGGCTCGGCGGCCGGCGGGGCCGCAGCCGGGCGAGGGCCGAAGAGGCGCTTGAGACGCAGCGCCGGACGCTCTACCACGAACCAGCTTGCGGCCGCGAACGGCACCACGGCGAGCAGGCACAGCACCGTGTACCCGGCGAGGCCCCAGCGGGTCGCGCCGGCCAGCGCCAGCAGCTGTTGCAGCGGGAACGCGTAGATGTAGACGCCGTAGGAGATGTCGTTGCGGCGACCCACCCGGTGCAACGGCAGCCGGCCGCCGAGGTAGAGCGTCAGGTAGGCCAGCGGGAGGGCGGCGAAGCCCTTCACGTGCCCGGTGAGCCACAGGCCGGCCAGCACCGCGACCGCGGCCAGCGCCAGGTACCAGGCCGACGGGATACTGGTGGCATAGCGCTTGAACAGGGCGCCGGCCATGAAGAAGGTACCCAGCCGGAAGCCGATCGAGACCACCCCGGGTACGCCGTGCGGGTGGGCCAGCTCGATCACCGCGAGCCCGCTGTTGAGGACCAGGAACACCGCCAGGGTGACCCAGCGGTGCCGGCGGGCGTAGCCGATGCCGAGCAGCACACCGACTCCGACGTAGCAGGCGAACTCCCAGGCCAGCGTCCACAGCGACAGGTTCCAGGTGGTCCGGAACGGCGCGGTGACCAGGGTTCCCGCGATCCGGTGCTGCACCTGCACGAGGGAGGCGTTGGCCAGCACGTAGCGCACCGCGGAGAGCGGGTGGAGGCTGGCGCCGGAGTCCACGGCGAGCGACAGCGGCGCGAACACGGCGGCGGTCACCAGCAGCGCGACCCAGTACGCGGGGTAGATGCGGACGATCCGGTTCCACAGGTACGGCCAGAAGTCCAGCCGCAGCCGGCTCCCGGTGATCAGCCAGCCGGAGATGGCGAAGAACCCGGCCACCGCCCAGCCGCCGATCTCCAGATCACCCCAGCTGTACGGGGCGCGCCAACCGCCCACCTCCGGCGCGTGCGAGACGATCACCGCCGCCGCGAACAGCAGGCGGAGTGCGTTCAACGAATTACGGCGCGGGTCGACCGCGACTGCCAGCGTGCTCACCAGGCCCCCTTTCCCCGGCGCCGAGGCTACGGGCCGGGGCAAGCGCACACCAGCGGGTCGATGGGCAGAACCGTCAGACCAGGCGGCGGTCGGCGGCCCATCGGGACAGCTCGTACCGGTTGGACATCTGCAGCTTGCGCAGCACGTTGGAGACGTGTGTCTCGACCGTCTTGATGGAGATGTAGAGCTCCTTGGCGATCTCCTTGTACGCGTAGCCGCGCGCCAGCAGCCGCAGCACCTCGCGCTCCCGGTTGGTGAGCTGGTCCAGCTCCGGGTCGGCGACCGGCGCGTCCGGGCGGGCCGCGAAGGCGTCCAGCACGAACCCGGCCAGCCGGGGGCTGAACACGGCGTCCCCGTCGGCGACCCGGCGGATCGCGGCGGTCAGGTCGTCCGGGGAGATGGTCTTGGTGACGTAGCCGCGGGCGCCGGCCCGGATCAGCCCGATGACGTCCTCGGCGGAGTCGGAGACCGACAGCGCCAGGAACTTCACCTGCGGATGGGTACGCCGCACCGCCTCCAGCACCGCGCGGCCACCACCGTCGGGCATGTGCACGTCCAGCAGCACGACGTCGGGCAGGGTGGCGACGATCGCGGTGACCGCCTGACCCACGGTGCTCGCCTCCCCCACCACCTCGACGTGCACGCCGAGCTCCGCGCGTACCCCCGCCCGGAACATCGCGTGGTCGTCCACCAGGAACACCCGCAGCGGCCGATCGCCCACCGGGGTCGGGTCGCCTGTCTCGTCGGTCATGACCTTCGCCTCCGTTACTTGCCCGCGTCCGTGGATCCGGCCGCATCGGCCGGCGTGTCCTGCTCGGAGATCGGCAGGAACAGCCGGACCTCGGTACCTTCGCCGGGCTCGCTGCGCACCTCGGCCCGGCCACCGTGCCGGCGCATCCGGCCGATGATCGACCCGCGCAGGCCCTGCCGGTCGGTTTCCAGGTTGTCCGGCTCGAAGCCCACGCCACGGTCCCGGACGAACACGCTGAGCTGCGCGCACTCCACTTCGGCGTAGAGCGAGACGGTCTCCACCTTGGCGTGCTTGGCCGCGTTGACCATCGCCTCGCGGGCGGCGGCGACCAGCGCGCCGACCCGTTCGTCCACGGCCCGGTCACCGACCACCACCGACTCCACCGCCACCCCGAAGGCGTCCTCCACTTCGGCGGCGGCCTCCTCCAGCGCGGCGGCGAACATCTCGCTGGCCGCCGCGGTCGGCTTGTAGAGCCAGCTGCGCAGGCTGCGTTCCTGGCCGCGAGCCAGCCGGGTGACCGTCTTCGGGTCGGCCGAGTTGCGCTGGATCAGGGCGAGCGTGTGCAGCACCTGGTCGTGCACGACGGCGGCGACCTCGGCCCGCTCCTGCTCGCGGATGCGCGCCTCGCGCTCGGTCCGCAGTTGGCTGGTGGCCCGGAACAGCAGCGGCGCCAGCACCAGCGCCAGCCCGCACAGGCTGATCAGGCCGAAGATCATGCCGGTGCCGATGTCGGAGAAGCCGGCCCCCTGGCTCGGGTTGAGCACCACGGCCGCGCCGATCAGGCCGACGATCACGCAGATCCCGCCGCCGATCAGCCGCAGCACGTACGAGCGCCGGTCGCTCTCGTCGAGCACCGCGCCCAGCCAGGGCGCCCCCGGTACCCGCTGCTGCCAGCGCCGTCGCCGGTCCGGGTCGGCCAGGTGCCAGATCGTCCCCGCGCCGACCGCCACCATCGCCACCAGCCAGCCCAGGGCGACGTCCCAGCCACCCCAGCCGGCGAGCGCCTGGAGCAGCAGCACGCCGGCGCCGAGCGCGATGAACGGCACCACCTGGCGGCGGTCGAAGGTACTGGCGGGCGCCGTGCCTGCGTCAGCCGGCCGGGCCGGCAGGACCGCCCAGAAGGCCGCGTACAGCACCGCGCCGAGCCCGTTGGGGACCAGCAGCGCGACAAAGGCCAGCCGGACCGCGAAGACCGGCAGGCCCAGGTGCCCCGCGATTCCGGACGCGACGCCCGCGACCACCCGCCGCTGCGGGTTGCGGACCAGACGACGCGCCGTGCTCGCGGGCATCTCGACCTTCCTTCGACGACGGATGGCTCAGCCGATCGCCGGGGCGCCCGGGTCGGGCAGCTCAGCTGGTGATCGTGCTGGTCCGATCGTCACACGTCGACCGGGCGCCGACCACAGGGACCGCCCCGACATTCCCGGCCCGCATCTCAGGGTTGGATCAGGGTACGGTCCTGAGGCGGCTCGGGTCGATCGGGGACGACGATCAGAGCATGACCAACGAGCCTGGCGGGTACGACCCCGCCCGTATCCCGCGGAACCCCGGCGCGGACGGGGCACCGCCACCGGCCGACGCCACCGGGCCGGACGCCTCGGACGCGCCGACCACTCCGGTACCGGCCGCCGAGCCGACCGACCAGCCAGCGCTGGACGGCCCCACTGAAACTCTCCCGCCCGCCGCCGCCCACGAGCCCACGTCCGGAGTGGCGGGAGCGGCCCGGCCGACCACAAGCTGTCGGTGGACGACGGCCTGGCGGACAGCGAGGATGCCGCCGCAGGCCCGCTCTTCGAAGAGGACCCGGCCGGCACTCCGCCGCCAGCCACCGACCTGCCGGACCCGGCAGCAGGCGTGCATTCAGACCCACTGGCAGGCGTCCAATACGACCCACGGGCAGGCGTGCAGTCCGACCCACTGGCAGGCGTGCAGTCGGACCCACTGGCAGGCGTGCAGTCGGGGCCGGCGGCGGGTGAGCGGCCGCTGGGTGGGGGTGGCTTTCCGCCGCCGAACTTCCCGCCCGGCGGGTTCCCGCCGCCGAGCTACCCGCCCGGTGACGGGCCGCGCTTCGGTGCGCCGCCGCCCGGTGGCTGGCAGTTCGCGCCGGGTACCGACGGGTACGCCACCCGGTACGGGCTGGCCCGGCCGAACCAGGGTCGGGTCATCGCCGGGGTGTGCGCCGCGGTCGGCCGGGCCACCAACACCGATCCGGTGCTGTGGCGGGTGCTGTTCGCGGTGTTCAGCCTCGCCGGCGGCCTGGGCCTGGTGCTGTACCTGCTGGGCTGGCTGCTGATCCCGGCCGAGGGCGACTCCGGTTCGCCGGTCGAGGCGCTGTTCGGGCGCGGTCGTACCAGTACCAATCCGCTGGTCATCGTGGCTGCCACGGTGGGGTCGGCGATCGGGCTGAGCGTGGTGATCGGCCGGCACGAGTTCTGGTCGGTCGCCGTGGTGGTCGGCATCGCGGTGGCGCTGGTCGTCTACGGCACCCGCAACGGCAACGTGGCCGGCCCGGGGACGATGCGCGGTCCGGTACCCGGGCCGATGCCGCCGGTACCGCCTGGCGGCCCTTACGGCGCGACCCCGCCGCCCGCCGCGCGCGGCCTGGTCGACCGCCACCGCACCCGCGCCGCCGTACCGCCCGCCGTTCGCCCCGCACGGCCCGTACTCGGGGCCGCCCGCCGGGCAGCCACGGGGCGCGACTGTGCCGCCGTACCTGGGCGTCCCCGTACCAGACGCCGCCCCGGCCCGCGCCGCCGAAGCCGCCGAAGCAGCGCTCCCGGCTCAGCCTGATCACCTGCTCGCTGGCGCTGGTCGCGATCGGCGTGCTGGGCCTGCTGGACCTGGGGCCGCTGGACGTGTCGGTCGCCGGGTACCTGGCGCTGGCGCTCGGCATCGTCGCCGCCGGCCTGGTGGTGGGCGCCTGGCTGGGCCGGGGCCGCGGGCTGATCGCCATCGGCCTGGTACTGGCCGGGCTGCTCGGGATCGCCTCGATCACCGGCCGCATCGACGGTGGCGTGAACCGGGGAGCCGGGGACGTCACCTGGGCCCCGACGACCGTCGCCGAGCTCTCCGACCGCTACAGCCACGGCATCGGGGACACCACCCTGGACCTGTCCGCGATCGACTTCACCGGCGCGGACCGGACCGTCGAGCTGCGACTGAACGTCGGCGACGCCACCGTGATCCTGCCGGACAACGTGGACGTGGTGGTGCACGCCCAGATCGACGCGGGCGAGCGGCGATCTTCGACGAGCACTGGGACGGGGTGAACACCGGCGAGCACACGGTCACCGACCTGGGCAAGGACGGGGCCGGCGGCGGCCACCTGGTCCTGGACATCCGACTGAACGCCGGCTACCTGGAGGTAGACCGATGAAACGGCACCGCACCGACCTGGTCTCGCTGATCTTCGGCCTGGTGTTCCTGGTGATCGCGGGGGAATGGCTGCTGGCCGGCCGGCTGAACGTGGACCTGCCGGCGGTGGGCTGGCTGGCCGCCGTTGGTGCTGATCGTGGTCGGCGTCGTCGGCCTGGTGGGGGCCGTCCGCGGCCCGCGCGACGAGGAGCCGCCGGCTACCGAGACGGACCACAGCCTCGGGTAACCGAGCGCCTATGCTGACCGGCGTGGGGCGATCGCCCCCCGCCGGTCGGCACTGTCCGTGTTGTCCCGGTCGTGTGAGGTCCGTACCGCCAGGCGGCGGCGCTGAACGGGAGTCGATGATGAGCCAGTTGCCCGCCGAAGCCAGCCAACGGTCACTGCCGGTGCTCGGTGAGGTCCGGGTGGGCCCGCGGGTGGCGCAGGTGCTCACCATGGAGCTCTCCCGCCACGCGGGCCCCAAGTCCGGCCTGGTCGTCGGCGTGGAGCCGGACTCCGCCGTCCTTCAGTCGGTGGTCGACGAGCTGCTGCCGGGCGACCGGATCGCGCTGGTGCCGGCGACCGGGCGTCAGCCCCGCGCAGCTGCGTGCCGCGGTGGCTGAGCACGGCCCGTGGGCGGAGCAGAAGCTGACCGTGGTGGACAGCCTCGGCGAAGCCGACCCGGCCGACGTGGTGATGCTCGCCCAGCCGTTGCGCGGTGGCGCCGAGGCTGCCCGGGCCCGGCTCGACGAGATCACCAAGCATGTCGCCGAGGGCGGTGTACTCAGCGTGCCGGTGCTCGCGGCGCCGGGGCTGGCCGACGGGGCCACCGAGGAGCTGGACCGGCAGCAGGCGTTCACCGGCGTCGGCGCCGACCTGGTGCTGCGCAACACCCCGCCGCTGCGGGTACACCGGCTGCGGTTCACCACCGCGCCGCTGAGCGTGCTGGACCGGCTGGCGCCGGCGCCGCCGCCCGTCCAGCGTGCCGCTGACCCGGAGCATGAACATCGACTCCAACGGGGTGGCCGCGGCCGGGATCGCGCTCGGGCTGGCCGCGCTGGCCCGGATCGCCCGGCCGAAGTCCCGGCTGTGGCTGCTGCCGGCCGCGCTGGCGCTGCCGGTGGCCGCGTTCTTCCGCGACCCGGAGCGGGAGATGCCGGAGGACCCGGCCGCCGTGGTGGCCGCCAGCGACGGCAAGGTGCTCTCGGTCGAGCGCCGCCGGCGACATCCGCTTCGGCGAGGGCGAGTTCCTGCGCATCGCGGTCTTCCTGTCGGTGCTCGACGTGCACGTCAACCGGGCGCCGGTGGCCGGCCGGGTGGCCGACTACTTCGTCGAGGACGGCGGGTACGCGGCGGCGATGAAGCCGGCGGCCGAGCACAACGTGGCCGCGTACACGGTGCTCGACACGCCCCGCGGCACGGTGGTGGTGGCGCAGCGGACCGGGCTGATCGCCCGCCGGATCGTGCAGCGCGCGCCGATCGGCTCGATGCTGGCCAAGGGCGAGCGGTTCGGGCTGATCCGGTTCGGTTCGCGCACCGACGTGTACCTGCCGGCGGACGCCGCGGAGGCGACCGTCGCCGCCGGCGACAAGGTACGCGGCGGCGCCACGGTGATCGCCCGCTGGCTCGACTGAGCCCGTGACCTGAGAACGCCCCCGGTGGAGATCCACCGGGGGCGTTCACGTCGGGCGGCGCGGCTGTCGGGCTGCGCACGGCCGGCGGGCGGCGCGGCTTTATGCGCGGCTTGCGCTGGCGGTGCCGCAGCCACAGCAGCGGGCCGCTGACCAGGTAGAGCGCGACCAGGCGACGAAGGTGACCCGGTAGTCGAGCAGGAAGCCGATCACCGGCAGGGCGAACAGCCAGACCGGCAGCCTCACGATCCGGGCGAGCTTGGCGTAGGGGAAGCCGGACACCATCGCCAGCGCCAGCAGCGCCGACCGCGACCGACCGCGACCAGGCCCGGCAGGTCCAGCCCGATCAGCGTGGCCAGGGCGAGCACGGCGGCGGCCATCGTGGTCGGTACGCCGCAGAAGAACCGGCCGTCCTTGGGCGAGACGTTGAACCGGGCCAGCCGGATCGCGGCGCAGGCGGCGACCAGCGCGCAGGCGGCGGCGACCGCGGCCGTCGGGGCGGTGCCGCGCAGCCCGCGTAGACCACGATGGGCGCGGCGATGCCGAACGAGCACATGTCGGCGAGCGAGTCCATCTGCGCCCCGAACGGGCTGGCCACGCCGAGCTTGCGGGCGAGCGCGCCGTCGAGTCCGTCGAAGACCACGCAGCCGATCAGGCACAGCGCGCCGAGCCGGACGTCTCCCTGGAAGCTCAGGAAGATCGCCGACATGCCCAGCAACAGGCTGCTGAGCGTGCACAGGCGTTGACCAGCGCGAAGCGCGACCCGGCGGGCCGGCGTACGCGCGCCCGGGCAGCAGCGGGATCGGCCGGGAGCGGCGTCGGCGTCGTCCGCGACGGCCGCTGCCGGAGCCGACGGCGCCGGGTGTAGGTCAGCGGCGGCAGAGCCGGGCTGATCGGGGCGACGATGGCCGGGTTCAGGTCGACCGGAGGACAGCACGTGCGCCTCCGCCATGCCGGCAGCCGCGCGGCGAGCCCCGACGGGTGACCTTCACCAGGATTGCCTGCCGCGCGAGCGAGCTACGCTGCCGCAGCCGGCCGGCCCACCGGCGGCCCCGCGGGACGGGGGCTGTCGGTCGCACGACGACGCCGAACCCATGGGGCTCTCGGCACGGTTTCCCTCCAGTACGGAAACGCCTCAATGGTCCTCGGGCGTCCCAGTGTTGTGGTTTCCCGGTTTGCGGCCTACACCATCGCATACAGTGGCACAGCTTGGCGATGCCTCAAACGGGGGTCATTTACTTTGCGCCGCGGCGCCGGCTGGTTTGTGACCTACCGTGCTCCGGGCCTGCTCAGGCGGTGATCGATTGCAGGCGAATCCAATGGTACCCGGCGGATATTCACAGCCGTCACACCTGTCACAGACGTCACGACAGGTGTCGAGCCACTGCCGTCCGGGCGAATTCGTTGAGCCCGAGACCGCCCAGTTCGTCCGGGAAGAACCAGCGGCACTCGGCCGTCGAACCGCCGCCGTCCTCGATCACCGGGGCGTGGTGGGTCCGGGTACCCGAACCCGGAACAGCACCCGGACGGTGTGCCAGTCGATCGGTCGGCCCTCCGGGCCGAGCGCGGCCGGGTTGTGGAACATCGACACCGCGAGCAGTCCGGTGACCTGGCCGCGCTGGTCGGTCTCCTCGGCGAGTTCGCGCAGCAGCCCGGCGTGCGGCTCCTCACCCCAGTCGGTGCCGCCACCCGGCAGGTGCCAGCTGCCCGCCCCGGGGTAACCGGGGGCGATCCGGGTCAGCAGTACCCGGCCCGCCGGGTCGGTGGCGAGCGCGTAGGTGGCGAAGCGCTGGCGTCGGGTCGGCGCCGGGTCGACGACCGGCTCGGCGGGCGGCGGCGCTGGATCGTCCGCCGGCAGCCCGAGCAGCCGGGACACGTACGGCAGCAGCGGCAGCTCGGCAGGCGCGGCGGCGGGTACCCACTCGACCAGGTCGCTGGTGCCGTCCACCTCGTTGCGCAGCGTGCCGCCGGTCACCCGGACGTCGTAGAGCACCCGGTCGGAGTGCATGACGGCGTCCTTGTGCCGCAGCAGCGCGAGGTCGGCGGTGACGTCCCGCAGCCCGGTGACCTCGATGGTGAGTCCGGTCTCCTCACCGAACTCGCGGTGCAGCGCGTCCTCGGGCGACTCGCCGTGCTCGATCCCGCCGCCGGGCAGCGCCCAGGTACCCGGTTCGATGTCGTCGAGGGTGGACGAACGGACCAGCAGGATCCGGTCGTCGTCCCAGCACACTCCATAGGCCGCGATCCGCCGTGTCTGTCGCACGCCAGCAGGGTAGCGGCCGACGCAACATCGGGGCCGATCGGGCTGCCGGCCGGCGGGCAGCGGGCTGGCGGTTGCACGACCGGCAGGGCGGCCGGGCGGGCGTCAGCCGGCGGCGGCGAGGGCTTCGGTGGTGACCTCGGTCAGCGGCAGCGCGCCGACCTCGGCCCGCTCGAACCAGCGCGCCTCGGCGGTGGAGCCGCCCACGTCGTGCACGGTCGGGTCGACGGCGGCCTCCACGGCCACCCGGTAGAAGGCGCGCACGCCGTGCCAGTCGATCGGGTACCCCTCCGGACCCAGCGACGCCGGGTCACGGTGGCTGGCCACGCCGAGCAGCGCGCCGAGCAGGCCGAGCTGGCCGGTCTCCTCGGCGAGTTCCCGGATCAGCGCCGCGCCCGGCTGCTCGCCGAAGTCGGTGCCGCCGCCGGGCAGGTGCCAGTGCCCGGCGCCGGGGTAGCCGTCCGCGATCCGGGTCAGCAGCAGCCGCCCGGTCAGGTCGGTGACCAGCCCGTAGGCGGCGAAGCGCTGGGCCCGGTGCAGCCCGTCGGGGCCGGGCACGGCGTTGAACGAGGGGAACTCGGGGGCCTCGTCGGGGCGCAGGTCGGCCTGGGCCGGGGGCAGCCCGAGAGCGACCGCGGTGAACTGGCGCAGCGGCAGGCCGGCCGCCTCCTCGGGGCACACCCAGCGGGCCAGGTCGGTGGGGCGGCCGACCCGGTCGGTGAGGCTGCCGCCGCGCAGGCGGGTCCGGTAGAAGACCCGGTCGGTGTGGATGGTGACGCCCCGGTGCGGCATCGAACGCATGTCGGCGTAAACGTCGTCGCAGACCGGTCACCGCGACCGACAGGCCGGTCTCGATTGCGGTCTCGCGGACCACCGTGTCGGTGGGGTTCTCACCGTGATCGACTGCCCCACCGGGCAGCGACCACAAACCGGGGGTACCGGCGTTGTCCGAGGCGCGGACCAACAGGACTGCGTTGTCCTCATTGCGACAGATGGCGTACGCGGCGATGCGCCGCAAAGCTTCCAACGCGGGCGTCACGAGACCTGATTCTCCGCAGATCATGGGTGCCAGCACGGCCTACTGTCGGATTGCTGACAGCAGGGTTATCCCGGAGTGCAACCTCAGGGTCGCTCTCCGGAGTCTCACTGAGGCACGGAACGGGCCCCGCAAGCCAGGCTGGACACATGACACAGTCCACCTACACCGCCCAGCAGCAGCCCTACTCCACGCCCGCCGGCCAGCCGTACCGCCCGCTGCGCCGCTCCCGCGACAACCGCATGGTCGCCGGCATCTGCGCCGGCGCCGCCCGCTACCTCAACATCGACCCGGTAGCCGCCCGCGTCCTGTTCGTAGTGGCAGCCGTCTTCTCCGGCGGCACCGCCCTGGTCGCCTACGTGATCGCCTGGTTCGTCATGCCCGAAGACGACCCCCACCCCGCCACGTACCCGACCCACCCCACCCAACCGACCACCACCACCGCACCAACCGACTGACGACCCCCGACGTGACCCGCCGTCCACACCAGACGACAGGTCACAACGCCACCGAGCCCCGACCGGCGCAGGGCGGGGCCGGGGGTGAGCACGGAGGGACCAAGCCTGACCGCCCGGAGTGGTCACCCCCGGCCCCGCCCCCCAAGCGCAACAAAACGAGGGGAGATCACTCCCACTCAATAGTCCCCGGCGGCTTGGAAGTCACATCAAGCACAACCCGGTTCACCTCAGGAACCTCGTTGGTGATCCGGGTAGAGATCCGGGACAGCAGCTCGAAAGGCAGCCGGGACCAGTCGGCGGTCATCGCGTCCTCACTGGACACCGGCCGTAGCACCACCGGGTGCCCGTACGTGCGACCGTCGCCCTGCACGCCGACCGAGCGCACGTCCGCGAGCAGTACCACCGGGAACTGCCAGACGTCGCGGTCCAGTCCGCTGCTGGTGAGTTCCTGGCGGGCGATCAGATCGGCCGCCCGCAACAGGTCCAGCCGTTCCCGGGTCACCTCGCCGATGATCCGGATGGCCAGCCCCGGGCCGGGGAACGGGTGCCGCCAGACCATCGCGTCGGGTAGCCCAAGTGCCGCGCCGACCGCGCGTACCTCGTCCTTGAACAGCGTCCGCAGCGGCTCGACGAGCTGGAACTTCAGGTCCTCGGGGAGCCCGCCGACGTTGTGGTGGCTCTTGATGTTGGCGGTGCCGGTCCCCCCACCGGACTCCACCACGTCCGGGTACAGGGTGCCCTGGACCAGGAACTCCACGTCCCCGGTTGCGGCCACTTCGCGGGCAGCGGCCTCGAAGACGCGGATGAACTCGCGGCCGATGATCTTGCGCTTCTGCTCCGGGTCGGTGACTCCGGCCAGCGCGCCGAGGAACCGGTCGGCGGCGTCGACCACCTTGAGCCGGATGCCGGTGGCCGCCACATAGTCCTTCTCGACCTGCTCGGCCTCGCCCGCGCGCAGCAGCCCGTGGTCGACGAAGACACAGGTCAACTGGTCCCCGACGGCCTTGTGGACGAGCGCCGCCGCGACCGCCGAGTCGACCCCGCCGGAGAGCCCGCAGATGACCTCCTTGTCGCCCACCTTGGCCCGGATCGCCGCCACCTGCTCCTCGATGATGTTGGCGTTGGTCCAGGTCGGCTCGATGCCGGCGATCTCGTGCAGGAAGCGTTCCAGCATCCGCTGGCCGTAGGCGGTGTGCGCCACCTCGGGGTGGAACTGCACGCCGGCCCGGCGGCTGGGCAGGTGCTCGAAGCCGGCGATCGGCGCGCCGGGGCTCTGCGCGGTGACGGCGTACCCGGGCGGGGCCACGGTCACGCAGTCGCCGTGGCTCATCCACACGTTCTGCTCGGCGGGCAGGCCCGCGAAGAGCCGACCGTCGCCGACGACGGCCACCGGGGTACCGCCGAACTCGCGACCGCCGGTGTGCGCCACCGTGCCGCCCAGCGCCCGGGCCATCGCCTGGAAGCCGTAGCAGATCCCGAAGATCGGCACGTCGGCGGCGAAGACCGCCTCGTCGAGTTGCGGGGCGCCGGTGGAGTACACGCTGGCCGGGCCGCCGGACAGGATGATCGCGGCGGGGTCGCGGGCGAGCATCTGCGCAGCCGACATCGACGACGGCACGATCTCCGAGTAGACGTGCGCCTCGCGTACCCGACGGGCGATGAGTTGTGCGTACTGGGCGCCGAAGTCGACGACAAGGACCGGCCTGGGCGTACTCATGCTCCGATCCTATGCAGCGGCCCGGACGTGGCAGCCACGGCGTCCTAGGTATGCGTAGTGCGGTCGTAGGTACCTGACTACGCAGGTCCGTCCCGGCACGTTACGCATTCGGTGCCGATGTCCGGCGGTGTCGTTTTCCCGAGGATGGAGTCAACACCGAAGAAGAAGCAGATGAAGGAGTACCCACAATGTTTATGAACGCAGAGATCATGTTGGACCTGGCCCACCAGCACCAGGCCGACCTGATGGCCGAGGCCCGCACCGTGTCCCTGGCCCACTGCGTACGGCGTGCCCGGCAGCACCGCCGGCAGGCCCGCGCCGCCGCGCGCCGGGACAGCGCGGAGATCGGCCATCCGAATTCGTCACCCGCCGCCGGTAGCCTTGGGCCGTGCGAGGTACTCGTGGCGGAGCTAGTCCGGTGATGATCGGACGGGGCCCCGAGTTGCAGCGACTGCGGCAGCTCGGGGCCTCGCCGCGGGTCAGCGTCGCCATCGTGGCCGGCGAGCCCGGGGTGGGCAAAACCCGTCTGATCACCGAATTCCTCGCCGGCCTGCCCGAGCAGACCGTGGTGCTGCGCGGCGAGGCCCAGCCCGGTTCGCTGGGCCGGCCCTATGAGCTGCTGCTGGACGCGCTCGGCGGGCACCCGACTCCGGCCCACCGGCTGGCCGAGCTCACCGACCCGCAGCGCTCCCCCGCCGACCGGATGCAGAGTGCGCTTGAGCTCATCGAGTCGCTGGTCGGCGACGCGCCGGCGGTGCTGGCCTTCGAGGACCTGCACTGGGCGGACGCCGAGAGCACCGCCCTGTTCGAGCACCTCGCCGACCGGTCCGGACAGCGGCTGCTGATCGGCACCTACCGGCCGGCCGAGGTGACCCGCCGGCAGCCGGTGGACGCGCTGCTGGCCCGGCTGGACCGCCGGCACGCGGTCACCCACCTGTGGCTGGACCGGCTCACCCCGGACGAGACGTCCGCGCTGATCGCCGCCGCCCGGGGCACCGCCCCCAGCTACCGCACCGTGATGGCGCTGCACCAGCGCACCGGCGGCAACCCGTTCTTCCTGGAAGAGTTGCTGCGCGCGCACGAGGGCTCCGATCTGGCCGCGTTGGGTGATTTGCCACTGCCGTGGAGCCTGGCCGAGGTGCTCCGCCAGCAGTTGGCCGACCTCGACCCACAGTGCCGCCGGATCGTCGAGGCCGCCGCCGTGCTCGGCCAGCGCATCCCGTTCGACCTGCTGGCCGCCGTCACCGGGGCAGCCGAGGACCAGTTGATCGCGGCGCTGCGCGAGCTGGTGGCGCGCGGTGTGCTCAGCGAGTCCGGCGAGGACGAGTTCAGCTTCCGGCACGCGCTGCTGCGCGAGGTGCTGACCGGCTCGCTGCTCGGCCGGGAGCGTCGCCGGCTGCACGAGGCCGCGCTGGACGCACTGCTGGGCAGCACCGAACCGGGCGAGGGGTGTCTGCGCATCGCGGACGCGGCACTGGTCGCCCACCACGCGCAGGCGGCCCGCCGATATGAGGACATGGTGGAGGCGGCCCGGGTCGGCAGCGCCCGCTACCTGGGTACCGGCTCGGTGTACCAGGCGATGCAGCTTGCCGAGATGGGCCTGGAGCAGGCCGCGCATGATCCGGCGCTGCTCGGCACCGCCGCCCAGGCGGCCTGGCTGGCCGGGCTGCTGGACGACGCGATCGGCTACGCCCGGCGCTGGCGGGACCGGGCCGGCTACCCCGAGGAGGAGATGCGCGCCCTGGTGCTGCTGTTCCGGCTGGCCTGGGAGAACGACGACGAGTCGGGCGCGCGCACGCTGACCCGGGAGATCGAGCTGCTGGTCGACGAGTTGCCGGTGGGTGAGCTGTGCGGTCGGGCGCTGGCCACCATCGCGCAGTCGCACATGCTGCGCCACGACCGGGACGAGGCGCTGGCCTTCGCCGAGCGGGCGTTGGCGCTGGCCGACACCCACGACCTGCCGGTCACCCGGGTGGCCGCGCTGGTGGAGAAGGGCTCCGTGCTCATCGAAGTGGACGGGCGTGGCGACGAGGGCCGCCGGATACTGCACCACGCAGCGGACGACGCGGAGCGCCTGGGCGAGTGGTTCATGGCCGCGCGGGCGCTGAACAACCTCGCCTTCAACCTGCCGTCGGAGTCGCACCGCGAGCAGGCCGAGGTGTTGGAGCGGATGCGGCACGACGCCACCCGGGCCGGCTCCGACCAGTTCGCGGTCGCCGGCTACTACCAGGGCCTGGCCATGTTGAAGATGGACGCGGGTGACCTGGCCGCCGCCCGGCAGGCGCTGGAGGAGGGCACCCGGCGCGCCGAGCAGTACGCCCGCCGGGGCCGGACCAGCGACTACCACGCGCCCGCGCTGGCCGGGCTGGCGTTGGAGGCCGGCGACTACTCCCGGGCGCGCTCGGTGATCAAGCAGTTGGGGTGTGCCACCCATCCGCCGAGCCCGGCCGTGGCCGGCCTCACCTTCCACCTGGCCAGCCGCAGCGGCGACGTGGCGCGGGCCGCCACGGTGCTGCCCGTGCTGCTCGACGAGCTGCGCCAGACCCCCACGGCCGGCTCCGGTGACCTGGCGCACGACCTGGTCAGCGCGGCCCTCGCCGGCGGCACTGCGTTGGCGGACGTCGAGGAGTTGGCGAAGGCGGCGCTCGGCGACGCAGCTCAACCGGGTTGGCGGGCGCTGGTCGCGGCGCAGCTCGCGGAGGCGGCCGGCGACCCGGCCGGCGCGCTCGACGGGTACCTCACCGCGGCGGTGGACACCACCATCGGGCTGGCGGCCCGCGGGACGGCACACACCGGAGCGGCCGGCAGCCTGCTGGCACTGGGCCGGCCGGAGCCGGCCGCGGAGCACCTCGCCGAGGCCGGGAAACTGCTGCGGCACTGGTCGGGTTGGCGGACGGAGCAGTTCACGGCGGTTCGCGAACGGGCCGGCATCCCCGCGCACGAGGACACCCCGACCGGCCCGCAGTCGTTGACGCCACGGGAACGCGAGGTCGCCGTGCTGATCGCGGACGGGCTGACCAACGCGGCGCTGGCCCGCCGGCTCTACATCTCGCCCCGCACCGCCGCCGTGCACGTTTCCAACATTCTGCGCAAGCTGGAGTTGGAGTCGCGGACCGAGGTGGCCGGGGTACTGCGGCCACGGTGAACCGAGGAGGGCCGATGGCGAAGATCCGGGTGGGTACTGCCGGCTGGACCGACAAGACGCTGCTGGATTCCGGCTGGTACCCGGCCGGCAATGAGAGCGCCGAGAAGCGGCTGGGCTACTACGCCAGCCGGTTCCCGCTGGTGGAAGTCGACTCCACCTACTACTCGCCGCCCGCCGAGCAGACCGCCGCGCTGTGGGCGGCGCGTACCCCGCCCGGGTTCCTCTTCAACGTCAAGGCGTTCAGCCTGCTCACCGGGCATCCGACCCAGCCGAACAAGCTCTACAAGGATCTGCGCCCGCAGACCGACAAGGCCAACATCTACCCCGGTGACCTGGAACCGCAGGTCTATGAGGAGGTGTGGACCAGGTTCCTGTCGGCGCTCGATCCGCTGCACGAGGCCGGCCGGCTCGGGCTGCTGCTGTTCCAGTTCCCGCCGTGGTTCACCATCCGCCGGGACAACAAGCAGTACCTGCTGGAGGTGGCGAAGCGCTGCCGGCCGCTGCGGATCGCGGTGGAGTTGCGGCACGAGAGCTGGTTCCACGGCGACAACGCCGAGGAGACGCTGGCCTTCCTGCGCCAGCACCATCTGCCGTTCGTCTGCGTGGACATGCCGCAGGGCTACAAGAATTCGATCCCTCCGGTACTGGCGGCCACCGCCGACACGGCCGTGATGCGCTTCCACGGGCACAGCAAGAACTGGACCAGCCGCAGCGTGCTGGAGCGCTTCGACTACGACTACTCGGCGAAGGAGCTCAAGGACTGGGCGCCGAAGCTGCGTAAGCTGGCCAGCCAGACCGACCAGACCTACGTGATCATGAACAACTGCCGCGGCGACCAGGCCCAACGCAACGGCGGCGACCTGCTCGACCTGCTCGGCGCGGACGCCGTCGCGCCGCCGCCGGCCGCCGACTGACCAACAACTCCACGCCGTCGATGCAATGCCCCGGGGGGTTCGACCCGTCTGAGGATCGAGCCCAACGGAGGTAGTCGTGACATACGAGGAGTTCGTCAACTCCCGGCTGACCGCACTGCTGCGGTACGCGACCATGCTCACCGGAGATCCGCACACGGCCACCGACATCGTGCAGGAGACGATGATCCGGGTCCACCTCAAGTGGTCCCGGGTGGCGGCCAGCAGTTCGCCGGAGAGTTACGTGCGCCGCATGCTGACCAACGTCTTCCTGGACAGCCGGCGGGGTAGCTGGCTGCGCCGGGTGGTGCTGCGGGCCGATCCGGTGGAGCCACCGGGGACGCCCGACCACGCCGAGCGGGTGGTGGAGCGGGACCAGTTGTGGACCCTGCTGCGCCAGCTCGCGCCCCGGCAACGGGCGGCCGTGGTGCTGCGCTACTACGAGGGGCTCTCCGACAACGAGATCGCCGAGGTGCTCGGCTGCGCCGTGGGGACGGTGCGTGGGCAGATCTCCCGCGCGCTGGCCACCCTGCGGACCCAGCTGGCCCCGGCGCAGATAGCGGGAGGGCACCGATGATCGAGGACGAACTGCATCACGTCTTCGCCAGCCATGAGCACCTGGTACCCCCGGCGGCGCAGGTACTGCCGGGTATCGAGGCGGGGTACCGCCGTCGCCGCCAGCGCCGTCGCGTGGTGCGGATCGGCGGTTCCGGCCTGCTGGCGCTGGTACTCGCGTTGTCCGGCGGGGTCGCGCCGAGGCTGCTCGCCGCGCACCGGCCCGAGCCCGGCACCGGTGAAGATCGCCGTTGCCCCGGACGAGCCACTGCCGGCGCGTCCGCTGACCTTCGTGGTGGCCGGCCTGGACACGCCCCGGACGGTGCGAACCCGGGGACCTTTCCCGCAGCGACAGCCTGTTGCTCCTCCAGGTCCCGGCAAGCCAGGACTCGGTGGTGATGGTCAGTATCGAGCGGGACACCGGCGTGACGATCCCGGCCGACCCGGGCCACCACTACCCGGGTGGCCGCGACAAGATCAACGCCGCGTACGCCTCGGCGGCGCACCGCTGCTGCTCAGGGCCCGTCCAGCAGAACTGGGGCATCGCGCTCGACGGCACCGCCACCTTCACCTACGGCGCTCCGGCAGGTGATCGACATGCTCGGCGGGATGGACCTCTACCGTGGACTCCAGACCACGTCGATCCACACGGCTACCGTGCCGACGGCAGCCTGCGGCCGCCCGACCATGGTCGCCACCAGCACAGGGTGCGGCCGGTGCACCGGGGTAACGCCGGAGGTGTACCGCGTCGGCTGCGCAGCACCTCGCCGGCTCGAGGCGGTCGACTTCGCCCGGCAGCGGACGCTGATCGCCGACCACGGCGGCGGCTACTCCCGCGACCGGCACGTCCGCCAACTGATCCGGCCATCGCCAAGGCGGTGAGCGCGAAGAAGTGGACCTCCGATCAACTGGGTCGGCTGGTCGCAGGCGATGCGGGATGGCAAGAGCGCCACCTCGACCTGGGCAGCCTGAGCCTGATCAGCGTGCTCGCCCTGGCCGCCCACCCGGAACCAGCTCGTCCGGATCGGCGCCCGGGGTGTGCCGAACGGCGGCGGGGAGCCGGCGCGCTGAACCCGGCAAGCGTGGACGTTGCTCGCCGCGGTCAAGGCCGGCACCGTGAACGCCTGGGTGATCGACCATCCGGACCTGGTCGACACGGACTGAGGCGGTGCGCCCGGCGCGGACGGTGCGCGACCGGCCGGCGCGGCCGGAGACCGGAGTGAGCCGGAGGGCGGCGGGTGCGTGGTCGGGCACGGCCGGACGGTTCGGGGGTACCGGTGGCAGCCGCCGGTACCCCTGACCCGGCTCGGGGCGCGGGTCGGCGTCGCCGCGGTTGGGCCACAGCGCCAGGGCGCGCTCGGCCTGTGCGGTGATCGTCAGCGACGGGTTCACGCCGAGGTTCGCGCAGACCGCCGCCCCGTCGACCACATGCAGCCCGGGGTACCCGTACACCCGGTGGTAAGGGTCGATGACCCCGGTGGCCGGCGAGTCCCCGATCACCGCGCCGCCCAGGATGTGCGCGGTCATCGGGATGTTGAAGACGTCGCCCCAGGTGCCGCCGGGTACCCCACCGATCTCCTCGGCCAGCAGCCGGACCGCCTGGTTGCCCTGTGGAATCCAGGCCGGGTTGGGCTTGCCCTGGCCCTGCCGGGTGGTCAGCCGCCTGCGGCCCAGCCAGTTGCGGGTGTACCGGGTGGTCAGCGAGTTGTCCACGGTCTGCATCACCAGCGCGATCACGGTGCGCCGCGACCAGCCGCCCGGGGACAGCACCCGCAGGAGGCGGACCGGATGGCGGGCGAACGCGGCGATCGCCCGGACAGCCCGGAACCGGTCGCCGTCGACCAGCACGGTCTGCAGCAGCGCCATCGAGTTGGGGCCCTTGCCGTAGCGGACCGGCTCGATGTGGGTGTGCTCGTCGGGGTGGAAGGAGCTGGTGATGGCGACGCCGTCGGTGAAGTCGACGTCGCTGCGCAGCGAGCCGGCGCCGAGCAGCGCCTCGGAGTTGGTCCGGGTGAGGTGACCGAGCCGGTCGGAGAGGGCCGGCAGGGCGCCGCCGTTCCTGAGCTGGTGCAGCAGCCGCTGGGTACCCAGCGCGCCGGCCGCGAAGATCACCTGCCGGGCGGTGAAGGTGCTGCGCCGCCGCCCGCCGGTACGCCGCGCGGTGACCCGGTACCCGCCGCCCGGCACCGGCCGCACGTCGGTGACCGTGGTCAGCGGGTGCACCTGCACGCCCAACTGCTCGGCCAGGTAAAGGTAGTTCTTGACCAGGGTGTTCTTGGCGTTGTGCCGGCAGCCGGTCATACACGCGCCGCAGTGCGTACAGGCTCGCCGGGCCGGGCCGGCGCCGCCGAAGAACGGGTCGGGGACCTGCTCGCCGGGCTCGCCGAAGAGCACCCCGACCGGGGTCGGGTGGTAGCTGTCGGCCACCCCCATCCGCTCGGCGACCGCGCGCATGGCCACGTCAGCGGCGGTGGTGCGGGGGTAGGTGGTGACGCCGAGCATCCGTTCGGCCTGGTCGTAGAAGGGGGCGAGCTCGTCGCGCCAGTCGGTGATGTCGCGCCACTGCGGGTCGGCGTAGAACGGGGCGAGCGCCCGGTAGAGGGTGTTGGCGTAGACCAGCGAACCGCCGCCCACCCCGGCCCCGGAGAGCACCAGCACGTTGCGCAGCAGGTTGATCCGCTGGATGCCGAAGGCGCGCAGCGCGGGGGCCCACAGGAAGGAGCGCACCTTCATGGCGTGCTCGGGGAACTCGTCGTCGGCGAAGCGCCGGCCGGCCTCCAGGACCGCGACCGAGTACCCCTTCTCGGCCAGGCGCAGCGCGGCGACGCTGCCACCGAACCCGGAGCCGATCACCACGACGTCGACGTCGCTCACGCGCTCGGTCATCCCCGCGCCCCTCCGTATTCCTGCCGGCGGGCCGGGTGGCTGCCGGCAGGCTGTGTTACCTGCGGGTAAACAGTCTCGTCACCTGCGGGTTGCCCGTCAATGGGCGCTGTGAACTTCGTCAAGCTAACTTGACGCTGAGTAACTAGCCGTCGAACTATTGGGGCTGTGCGACAACTTCCCGGCCAGCTTCCCCGCTGGCGGGCCTGGTGGCTGCTGATCGGCCGCCCGAAGGTCCTCCTGCCCATTGCGGTCGTCCTGCTCGCTGCGCTGGCGCTGCACACGTGGCTACCCGTCGGGCTGACGGTGGTGCTCACCGTCGCAGCCCGGCTCGGCTACGTGTTCGCCACCGGCGGTCGCCGGGTCGGTGGGCGACGCCGGCCGGAGCTGGCCCGGCTGGTAGCCGAGGCGGCCAGCTCGGTGGGTGCGCCGGTGCCTATCCGGATCGGGCTGGTGGCGGCCCCGGTGGTCGCCGCCCGCGGCCGGTACGAGCTGCTTATCGGCGCGCCGCTCGCCGATCGGCTGAGCGCCGAGGAACTGCGTGCGCTGGTCGCGCACGAGCTGTCCGTGCTGGCCCGGCCGGAGCTGGAGATCATGCTGCACGGCCTGTGGTCACGCAGCGCCGCGACCGTCGACCCGAGCCGGTACGCGACCCGCGTGCTGCGCGAGTTGGACGAGTTCGCCGCCGCCGTGGAGCAGTACGGCGACCACGCGGCCGGGCACGTCACCGACCCGGCCACGGCCGCCCGCGCGGTGGCCCGGGCCTGGTTGATCGCCACCGCCGAGGGCATGCCGGTGCGTACCGTCGAGTGGTCGCCGAGCCTGGCCCTGCGCTCCGCCCGCCGGCACCCCGACCTCACCGAGTCGCTCCTCGCCCTGGTCGGCACCAAGCTCACCACCGCCCGCCCGGAAGCCCCGGTGCCACTCCCGGCCTAGCCGGCAAGGCCGCCCGGCCCCGCTCAGCCCGCCGGCCCCGCTCAGCCCGCCAGCCCGGCTCGGCCCGCTCAGCCCGGCTCGGCCCGCTCAGCCCGCCAGCCCGCTCAGCGGGGCGGGTCGACCGGGTCGGCGGGGGGACCGGACGGCGGCGCGTCGGTGGGGCGCCGCGTCGGCTGCTCCCCCGGCGGCGGACCGTAGGGGTGCCACGTCGGCGCGGGCACCGCGACAGCCGGCGCGGGCCGGTCGCGCTCGAACAGGGCGAAAATCAGGCTGAGGCCGATCCCGACAGCCAGCGCGATCGCCGCGAACAGGTAGTTGGACACCCACGTCGCCCAGCCGTGCAGGCCCGCCAACAGGCCGAACAGCGCACCGAACACGGCAGCCAGCACGGTGCCGGCGACGCCGCCCCGGCCGCCGAAGACGCTCACCCCACCGAGCAGCGCCAACGCCAGGGCCACCAGCGGGATCGTGCTGCCGGTCGGCGGGAGGGTGCTCTGCACAAACAGCACGGAGGCGACCCCGGCGAGCGCGGCGAGCACCGTGGACCCGCCGAAGCCGACCACTCCGCCGAGCACCCGGGCGCCGATGCCGGCTGCCGGGTCGACGTCCGCGCCCAGTGCCCGACGCACCGGAGCGAGCAGCCACAGCACCCCGCCGATCAGGCTGATGATCACGACCAGCACCACGAACACGGTCAACCAGGTACGCGGATTGTCGGGCCGCTCGTCCTTGGGCAGGGTCCGCAGCCGGGTGCCGTCGCGCAGCGTGATGGCACCGGTGATCGCCAGCAGCACCAGCGACATCGCCCAGCCGGGTACCCGGGTGAGCCCGGTCAGCGCCCCGAACACCGCGCCGACCACCAGGGCGAGCAGCAGTACCAGGGCGATGGCGCTGGTCAGCGAGAAGTTGTCCCGGTCGGCGAGGCTGACCACGAACAGGCTGCTGGCCCCCGCGATGCCGGTGACCGCAAGGTTGAGCGTGCGGGTACGCAGCGACACGGCCACCGCGACGGTCTGCAGGCCGAGGATGGCGAGCGGCCCGACCAGAGTCGGCCACACCGACCTCGAGGCTTCGTGCTGCACGGCGATCAGCAGCCCGACGCAGCCGAGCAGCAGCACGACCTCCCAGCCCAGGTGCACGAAGACGCCGACCCCGCTGGCACGCTGGCGGACCGGCGGACCGGCCGCGAACGGCGGCGGGACGGGCGCACCCGGAGCAGCAACTGCGGGCGGGGGCGGTGGGTACGGCGGCTGCATCGCACGCTCCAGGACTCGGGCCGGCTCGGAACGTGCCGAGCCTAAGCCCCCCCGGCCACTCCCGCAGATCGAGCTGGCCTGCGGTGATCTCGGGGTTGTCGCGCGGTCAACCACTCAGGAGACAGCCACGACCCCGAAGATCAGCGGTCGAGGACGAGGCCCACCTTCTGGAACTCCTTGAGGTCGCGGTAGCCGCACTTCGCCATCGCGCGCTTCAGGCCGCCGAAGAGGTTGAGCAGGCCGTAGGGGTTGTCGGAGGGGCCGTAGAGGAGGGTTTCCAGGGTGCCGAGCGGCTCGCCGGTGACGCCGTACGCGCCGCGCGGGAGCTGGGGGTGCGAGGCGGAGGAGTGCCACCAGACGCCGGGGGCCGGTGCCTCATTCGCCAACGACAGTGGGGCGCCGAGCATCACCGCGTCCGCGCCGCAGCCGAGCGCCTTGGCGATGTCGCCGGAGGTGGTGATGTCGCCGTCGGCGATCAGGTGCACGTACCGGCCGCCGGTCTCGTCCAGGTAGTCGCGCCGGGCGGCGACCGCGTCGGCGATGGCGGTGGCCATCGGTACCCGGATGCCCAGCACGGTGTCGGTGGTGGACGCCTCGTCCGCGCCGATGCCGACGATCACGCCGGCCGCGCCGGTACGCATCAGGTGCAGCGCGGTCTTGTAGTCGGTGCAGCCGCCGACCACCACGGGCAGGTCCAGGTCGGCGATGAACTCCTTGAGGTTCAGCGGCTCGTCCACGGTGGACACGTGCTCGGCGGAGACGATGGTGCCCTGGATGACCAGGATGTCCACGCCCGCGTCCAGGATCACCGGGGCGAGCGCCAGGGTGTGCTGCGGGGAGACCCGCACAGCCACGGTCACCCCGGCCGCCCGCATCTCGCGGACCCGGTCACCGATCAGCAGCGGCTTGATCGGCTCGGAGTAGACCTCCTGCAGGCGGCGGGTGGTCTCGGCGTCGTCCACTTCGAGCAGCGACTGGAGCACCTTCGCCGGGTCCTCGTAGCGGGCCCACAGACCCTCCACGTTGAGCACGCCCAGGCCGCCGAGGCGACCCAGGGCCACCGCGGTGGCCGGGCTCATCGTGGCGTCACTCGGGTGCGCCACACAAGGGATCTTGAAGGGGTACGCGTCCAGCTGCCAGGCCGTCGAGACGTCGTCGACGTCCCGGGTACGCCGGCTCGGCACGATCGCCACGTCATCGAGGTGGTACCCGCGCTGGGCGGTCTTGCCCATGCCGATCTCGACCATGTCCCGCACGGGCCTGCTCCTTTTGCGCGATTGAAAACTGGCGCGATCGATAACTAGCGCGAATGGTAGTTGGGTGCCTCGACGGTCATCTGGATGTCGTGCGGGTGGCTCTCCTTGAGGCCGGCCGCGGTGATCCGGATGAACCGGCCACGCTCGTGCAGCTGCGCGACGGTGGCCGCGCCACTGTAGAACATGCCCTGGCGGAGGCCGCCGATGAGCTGGTGGGCGACGGCGGACAGCGGGCCCCGGTAGGGCACCTGGCCCTCGATCCCCTCCGGGATCAGCTTGTCGTCGGAGACCACGTCGTCCTGGAAGTAGCGGTCCTTGGAGTACGAGCGCTGGTTGCCCCGGGTCTGCATGGCTCCCAGCGAACCCATCCCCCGGTACGACTTGAACTGCTTGCCGTTTATGAAGATCAGCTCGCCGGGGCTCTCCTCGCAGCCGGCCAGCAGGCTGCCCAGCATCACCGAGTCGGCGCCGGCCACCAGGGCCTTGGCGATGTCCCCGGAGTACTGCATGCCGCCGTCCCCGATCACCGGGACGCCCAGCGGCCGGCAGGCGCGGGCGGCTTCCATGATCGCGGTGATCTGCGGCGCGCCGACCCCGGCGACCACCCGGGTGGTGCAGATCGAGCCCGGCCCGACGCCGACCTTGACGGCGTCCGCGCCGGCCTCCGCGAGCGCCCGGGCCCCCTCGTAGGTGGCCGAGTTGCCGCCGACGACCTGCACGTCGGTCTCCCGCTTGAGCCGCTGGATCATCTCCACGATGGCCCGACTGTGCCCGTGCGCCACGTCCGCGACGATCACGTCCACACCCGCCTCGACCAGGGTGCGCGCCCGCTTGTACGACTCGTCGCCGAAGCCGACCGCGGCCGCCACCCGCAGCCGGCCCGAGGAGTCCTTGGTGGCCAGCGGGAACTGCTCGCTCTTGGTGAAGTCCTTGACGGTGATCAGCCCGCGCAGCCGACCGGCCCCGTCGACCAGCGGCAGCTTCTCCACCTTGTGCCGGCGCAGCAGGTCCAGCGCGTCCGCCTTGCTGACCCCGACCGGAGCGGTGACCAGCGGCGACTTGGTCATCACGGCGTGCACCGGGGTGCTGCCGTCGGTGACGAAGCGCATGTCCCGGTTGGTGATGATGCCGACCAGCGCGCCGGCCTGGTCGACCACCGGCAGGCCGGAGATGCGGTACCGGGCGCACATCTGGTCGACGTCTCGCACGGTGTCGTCCGGCGAGCAGGTCACCGGATTGGTGATCATGCCGGACTCGGAGCGCTTGACCAGGTCGACCTGCTGCGCCTGATCCTCGATCGACAGGTTGCGGTGCAGCACTCCGAGGCCACCGTTGCGGGCCATGGCGATCGCCATCCGGGCCTCGGTGACGGTGTCCATCGCGCTGGAGACCAGCGGGATGGCGATCTCGATCTCCTTGGTCAACCTCGTCCGGGTCACCACGTCACTCGGGGCGACATCCGACTCGGCCGGCAACAGCAGAACATCATCGAAGGTCAGGCCGAGCGGGATCTCGGCGGGCGATGGCGACTGGACGGAGCGATCCACGGCGTTTTCCCCTCGGCGGCAGCACCGCCATCCTATCCAAACCGCCCGTGGATACCCCATCGCGGGCACGCGCGCCGTGTCACAGCGACGCCACTGCGCGGGGGTCCGGACTCCCCTGATGGGGACTACCGTGGAGGGGTGCACGAGGAGCCCATCGACCCCTTCGCCGGCGACCCCGCCGACCCAGCCAACGAGCTCGCCGAACTCGACGAGCCGGAGGACGATGGCAGCGGTCCGCTGAGCACCACGGAGCGGGAGGACGTCCTGGAGGACCTCGCCGACCTGGAGGTCTACCAGGCGTTGCTGACGCCCGTCGGGGTACGCGGGTTGATGATCGACTGCGAGGACTGCCACGAGCCGCACTACTTCGACTGGGACCTGCTCCGCGGCAACCTGCGCCACCTGCTCGACTCGGGTCGTCCCCGGGTGCACGAGCCGGCCTACGACCCCGACCCGGACCACTACGTGACCTGGGAATACGCCCGCGGCTACGCGGACGGCGTGCACGACGCCCTGGCCGACAACGCCGACGAATAGGCCCACGGAGGTTGGCCAGCTGCACCCGACCGGCTGGGCCGTTGATCGATCTTCACGTAGCGTGGCGGGGTGACGCAGTCGGGGCAGAACTGGCACGAGTGGTACCGCGGCTATGACGACCCGCAGTCGGTGAACTCGCAACGGCTGGCGACGGTACGCGAGCAGATCCGGTCGGCCGTCGAGGCGGCGCCGCCCGGTCCGGTCCGCGTCGTCAGCCTGTGCGCGGGCGACGGGCGGGACCTCGTCGGAGCATTGGCCGATCACCCACGCCGGCACGATGTGCGTGGCCGGCTGGTGGAACTCGACCCGGCGCTGGCCGAGCGCGGCGCGGCGACCCTCTGGCCCGGCCTGGAATACCTGGTGGGTGACGCCGCGCTGACCGACAACTACACCGACGTCGTACCGGCTGATCTGGTGCTCGCGTGTGGAATCTTCGGCAACATCACCGACAACGACATCGCGGCGACCGTCCGCGCCCTGCCCGCGTTCCTGGCCCCCGGCGGCACCGTGATCTGGACCCGGCACCGACGGACACCCGACCTGGTCCCGGCCGTCGACGGCTGGTTCGCCGACGCCGGCTTCGCCCGGGTGTACCTCTCGACGCCCGACCACACCTACGGTGTCGGCGTCCACCGCCGCACCGCTGCCCCGGCTGCGCCGTTGCCGGGTGGCGAGCGCCTTTTCACGTTCATCCGTTGACGGGACGCGATTTCGGGCACACCCAGCTAGTTGACCAGGCCGGCGCGGAAACCGGCGGCCACGGCGTGGGCCCGGTCGCGGGCGCCGAGCTTGCGGAACAGTCGCCGGGCGTGGGTCTTCACGGTGTCCTCGGAGACGAACAGCTCCTTGCCGATCTCGGCGTTGCTGTGCCCGTCCGCCATGCCGCGCAGTACCTGCAGTTCCCGTTCGGTGAGGACCGGGGCGGGTTGGGCGTCACCGCGCTGCGCGGGTACCACCGTCTCGTGTTCGACCAGGGTGGCCCCCGGCCGGGCGAACTGGCCGCCGGGCGACTGGCTCTCCGCCGCGACGACGGCCGGGCCGCTCGGATGCGCCGCGGCCGCGGCGGGCGGCCCCGGCACCAGGAGTAGCAGCAGACCCTTGGCGACCGAACTGACCAGGTCGTCACCGGCCCGGATCACGCCCCGGGCGCCGGCCGACAGGGCCGCGCTCGCGGTATGTGAGTCCTCCACCCCGAAGAGCACCACGGTCGAGCCGGGCGAGAGGGTGAGCAGCCGGCGCACCACGCCTGCCGAATCGGGCCGGGTCAGGGCGGTATCCAGCAGGACCACTTCGGCGGGCTGCTCACGCAGCCGGGTCGCCGCGTCGGCGGCCGAAATCGCGGTCCGCACGGTCGAGGTCACCCCGAGCCGTTCTGCGAATGCCGCAACGGTCTGCGCTGCCGCAGCCGTTCGTACACCGACGAGCACTGTCCGCACGTGCGCCCCCTTTCCCTGCGAGCAGATCATGGGAAAGACCCCTTATGTAGGCATTTCCTAAGATTCAACGACGAAAGAGTCATCCAGCGGCGCTTTCCCGACGACTGGACGAGTGCTGACCCGTGTTCCGGCCGCCGGGCCAGCGAGAACCGGCCGCCGGATGTCAAGAACCGAAGCTGGTGATCGTCGCCATGATTAGCCGCCCGACAACCGGGGTAATGCAGCCGCACGACCGTGCCGGCTCCGCCGGTCGCTGTCGCCAACGCACCGAAGACATCTGCGCAGCCACATATACCCGAGGAGAAAGGAACAGTGATGGCGAACGTCCAACGGCTTCCGGGACCCATCGCTGACGTCTGGGAGTGGCAGGCCAACGGCCTCTGCCGCGGCCGGGACAGTGCCCAGTTCTTCCACCCGGACGGCGAACGCGGATCCTCGCGCGCCCGCCGGGAGCTCAAGGCCAAAGAGACCTGCTTCCGCTGCCCCGTTCGCGCCCAGTGCGCGGCCCAGGCGCTCAAGACCCACGAACCGTACGGGGTATGGGGCGGCTTCTCCGAGACCGAGCGGCAGCGGCTGCTGGCGCTGGGCTGGGAAGACACCGCAGACCGGTACGGCCGCCGGGTCGACGTCGGCGCGCTGACCCGACGACTCGGCCCCGGCAACGCCTCAGCCGCAGCCTGAACCCGACGATCCACCGCGCTAGCCGGCACCCTCACGGGTGCCGGCTGAGCGCACGTTGACGCCGGGCTGTGCTGCGCTAGCGCACGTTGACGCCGGGCTGTGCTGCGGCTGGGCTGCGTTAGCGCACGTTGACGCTGATGGTGTGGTAGCCGGTCGCCCCGTCCGGGGCCACCGAGGAGCGCTGCTCCGGCTGGGTCTCCCCGCCGTTGTCGGTGGCCCGCACCGCCAGCTCGTGCGACCCCGCCGTCGCCGACCACGGCCAGGACCACAGCCGCCAGGTGTCCACCGACGGGACGGCGGCCAGCGTGGCGGTGTTCCACGGACCGTCGTCGACCCGGACCTCCACCTTGCTGATCCCCCGGTGCTGCGCCCAGGCCACCCCCGCCACCGTCACCGTGCCCGGGCGCGGGTGGGAGCCGGCGCGCGGGGTGTCGATCCGCGACTCGGTCTTGATCGGCCCCTGCTGCGCCCAACCCAACCGGATCCAGTACGCGTCGAAGTCGGCGAACGAGGAGAGCTCCAGCTCCGTCAGCCACTTCGTCGCGGACACGTACCCGTACAGGCCGGGTACCACCAGGCGGGCCGGGAAACCATGCTCGATCGGCAGCGGCTCGCCGTTCATCCCCACCGCTAGCAGCGCGTCCCGGCCGTCCAGCAGCACCTCGGTCGGGGTGCCCACGGTGAAGCCGTCCACCGCCCGGCCCACCACCTGATCGGCGCCGGCCTGCGGGCCCGCGCGTTCGAGCACCTGCGACAGCGGCACCCCGAGCCACTTGGCGTTGCCGATCAGAGCGCCGCCCACCTCGTTGGAGACGCAGGCCAGCGTGATGTAGCGCTCGATCATCGGCATCGCCAGGAGTTCGGCGTAGCTGATCTCGTACGGGTTGTCGACCCGGCCGTGGATCTTGAGCCGCCAGCTGTCCGGGTCCACCTGGGGCACCGTCAGCGCGGTGTCGATGCGGTAGAAATCGGAGTTCGGGGTGACGAACGTTGCCTGGTCGGGTACCCCCTGATTGGCCTCGGGCGGGGCGCTGGCCGTGCTGACCGGGGCCGGTAGCCGTACCTTCGCCCGCTCGGCCGTCACGTCCCGGCGCTCCACCACTGTCTGCGCGCCCGCCCCGACGGCCACCGCGCCGGCCAGTACCCCGCCGGAGGTGAGCAGGAACCGCCGCCGGTCAGTCGCCTGCGCCGGGCCCGCCCCGCGCAGGTGCAGCAGCCGGTCCAGCGCGTACCCGCCGAGACCGGCCCCGATCAGCGACGGCAGGGTGGCCAGCGCCCCGCCCTGCGCCCGGGTGTACGCGGCCACCACGCCGATCGCCGCGAACGCGCAGACCCCCAGGTAGCCGACCCAGCCCCGGCGCATCGCCAGCACCCCGATACCGGCCCCGAAGCCGACCAACAGCACGCCGGTACCGATCAGCAGCGCCGCCTTGTCGTGCAGCCCGAAGGTGCTGGTGCCGAACTCCTTGAGCCACAGCGGCGAGTGGTCGATCACCACCCCGCCCACGCTGACCAGCGGTGCGGACACCGGGCCGGTCAGCACCGCGACCAGTTCGGCGACGGCCAGCGCCACACCTACGCCGGCCACCCCGGCCAGCGCCCCGATCCACCAGGGCCGGTTCTCGCCGGCCTGGTCCACGTCCTGCTCGTCCGTCACGCCCCCAGTCTCACCGCGCCCGTCGCCCCCCGCCACATCACGTAACCGCTTGCTAAGAACTCCGTGGCAGCGGACCGGGGAGCAGCGGACCGGGCTGGTCGACGCAGACGAAGGACCGGGCCGGTCGCGCGATGATCGCGTGACCGGCCCGGTCCCTGTGTATCCGGGTGGTGCTCCGGGTCAGAAGCCCGGGCCGTGCTGGTGGCCGTGGCCACCGTGGCTGTGTCCGCCACCGGCAGCCGGGGCCGCAGCCGCCGGCTTCTCCACCACCAGGGTCTCGGTGGTGAGCAGCAGGCCGGCGATGGACGCGGCGTTGGCGACCGCGTTGCGGGTCACCTTCACCGGGTCGACGATGCCGGCCTCGAGCAGGTTGACGTACTCGCCGGTGGCCGCGTTGAGGCCGAAGCCCCAGTCGGCGGTACGGGCCTTCTCGACCACCACGTACCCGTCCAGCCCGGCGTTCTGAGCGATCCAGCGCAGCGGCTCGACCAGGGCCTTGGCCACGATCGTGACGCCGGTCGCCTCGTCACCGGTACGGCCCAGGTTGCCGACCAGGGTGGCTGCCGCCTGGACCAGCGCGGTGCCGCCACCGGGCACGATGCCCTCCTCGACGGCGGCCTTGGTGGCGGAGATGGCGTCCTCGATACGGTGCCGCTTCTCCTTGAGCTCCACCTCGGTGGCCGCGCCGACCTTGATGACGGCGACGCCGCCGGCCAGCTTGGCCAGCCGCTCGTTGAGCTTCTCCTTGTCCCAGTCGGAGTCGCTCGCCTCGATCTCCTTGCGGATCTGCTCGACCCGTCCGGCGACCTCGTCGCTGCGTCCGCCGCCCTCGATGATCGTGGTGGAGTCCTTGTCCACCACGATCCGGCGGGCCCGGCCGAGCTGCTCCAGGGTGGCGCTCTCCAGCTTCTGACCCAGCTCGCTGGAGATCAGCTCGCCGCCGGTGAGGACCGCGATGTCCTGGAGCATGGCCTTGCGGCGGTCACCGAAGGCCGGGGCCTTCACCGCGACCACCTTGACGGTCTTGCGGATCGCGTTGACGACGAGGGTGGCCAGCGCCTGGCCCTCGATGTCCTCGGCCACGATGAGCAGCGGCTTGCTGTCCGCGAGCACCTTCTCCAGCAGCGGGAGCAGCTCCTCGATGGCGCTGATCTTCTGCGGGGTGATCAGGACGTAGGCGTCCTCGAGGACCGCCTCGCCCGCTTCCGCGTCCGTCACGAAGTGCGGGGACACGTAGCCCTTGTCGAACTGCATGCCCTCGGTGACCTCGAGCTCGGTGGCCAGCGTCGAGCCGTCCTCGCAGGAGATGACGCCGGTGCGGCCGACCTTCTCCATCGCCTCGGCGATCAGGTCGCCGATCGCCGGGTCCTGGGCCGAGATGGTGGCCACGCTGGCGATCTCGCTGCGGCCGGCGACGTCGGTCGCCTTGCTGAGCAGCTCGTCGTTGACGGCCGCCACGGCCGCGTCGATGCCGCGCTTGAGATCGCCGGGGTTTGCGCCCGCGGTCACGTTGCGCAGACCCTCGCGGACCATCGCCTGGGCCAGCACGGTGGCGGTGGTGGTGCCGTCGCCCGCGATGTCGTTGGTCTTGGTGGCGACCTCCTTCACCAGCTGCGCACCCAGATTCTGGTACGGGTCGGTGAGCTCGATCTCCTTGGCGATGGTCACGCCGTCATTGGTGATCACGGGGCTGCCGAACTTCTTGTCCAGCACGACGTTGCGGCCCCGCGGGCCCAGCGTGACCTTGACCGTGTCGGCCAGGGCGTTCACGCCGTGCTCCAGCAGGTGCCGAGCGTCGTCAGAGAAGCTCAGGATCTTCGCCATGCCTGTCCTTTCACACAGCACGGTTCACAACGCACAGCGCCGCCCCGGCCCGGCGTTCCGGGACCGGGGCGGCGCTGGAGTGATTTCTGCGGTCCGAACGGAACTCCGCCCGGCCAGATGGGCCATCGCCCCGGGCGGACGAGCCGCCCGGTGGGTCACTTCTCGATGACCGCGAGCACGTCGCGGGCGGAGAGCACCAGGTACTCCTCGCCGGCGTACTTGACCTCGGTGCCGCCGTACTTCGAGTACAGGACAACGTCGCCGACCTTCACGTCGATCGGCACGCGGTTGCCCTTGTCGTCGACGCGGCCGGGGCCGACAGCGAGGACGGTGCCCTCCTGCGGCTTCTCCTTGGCGGTGTCGGGGATCACGAGGCCGGACGCGGTCGTGGTCTCAGCCTCGTTCGCCTGGACCACGATGCGGTCCTCAAGCGGCTTGATCGCAACCTTGGTCGCGGTAGTCACGGGCATACCCTCCGGGTATTCATCAGCTTTGGCTATCCGCCGCCTGGCGGCCACCGTCGTCGCGGGTGCCGGAGCTGCCATGTGCGGCCGCCGACCGCGAGCGGCCGACTGGCACCCTCCTGCTGAGAGTGCTAACGGCAGGCTATGCCGCGAATTGGCACTCCGTCAAGGAGAGTGCCAATCCTCACCTGGCCGGGCGCGTCCATTTCTCCCAGATATGACAGCTTCTCATAACTAAGCAGGTATTTTGAGAGGAAGTCACGTTGCCGAATTGTTACCGCCAGCAACAAACTTAACCGGCTGGTCATCTTGCGTGCGGTGCGAGCGGAGGAATACGTTGCCGGACACAACAAACGAAAAAATTCCGCCGGCTCCGGGGTCCGGATCCCGTCCGACGGCATACCACGCAGCGCCAAAACGCACGTAACAGTACCAAACGCACACCGACCGCCGCACTCCGCGGCGCATACCCCGAAAGGACCCATGCATATGCGCAAGGGGATCCTCGCCGCGACCACCATTGGTTTGGTGGCTCTCGGCAGCCTCGCCGCCTGCGGCGACGACAAGAAGGACGACACCAGCTCCGCCAAGCCACCGTACGTCGGTGTCATCCTGCCGGACACCAAGTCGTCGGCCCGCTGGGAGACCGCGGACAAGCCGAGCCTGACCAAGGCGTTCACCGACGCCGGCGTCAAGTTCGACATCCAGAACGCGCAGGGCGACAAGACCGCCTTCGGCACCATCGCCGAGGGCATGCTGTCCAAGGGCGTCAACGTGCTGCTGATCGTCGACCTGGACGCCGGTTCCGGTGGCGCGGTCATCAAGAAGGCGCACGACCAGGGTGTCCCGGTCATCGACTACGACCGCCTGACCGCCGGTGGCGGCGCCGACTACTACGTGTCGTTCGACAACGTGGCCGTCGGCAAGCTGCAGGGCGAGGGCCTGGTCAAGTGCCTCGGAACGGCGACCAAGCCGAAGATCACCATCCTCAACGGCTCGCCGACCGACAACAACGCCACCCTGTTCGCCCAGGGCTACAACTCGGTGCTGGACCCGAAGTTCGCTGACGGCACCTACGTCAAGGGCCCGAACACCTCGGTCCCGGACTGGGACAACGCCCAGGCCGGCACCATCTTCGAGCAGAACCTGACCCAGAACCCGGACACCAAGGGCGTTCTGGTCGCCAACGACGGCATGGCCAACTCGGTCATCGCGGTGCTGAAGAAGGGCAACCTCCAGCTCCCGGTCACCGGTCAGGACGCCACCGTGCAGGGCCTGCAGCACATCCTCGACGGCGACCAGTGCGTCACCGTTTTCAAGGACACCACCCTGGAGGCCTCGGCCGCCAGCAAGCTGGCCATCGCGCTGGCGCAGGGCAAGCCCGCGCCCGCTGAGCTGACGATGACCACCATCGTCGACCCGGTCACCAAGAAGGACGTCAAGTCGGTCCTGGAGACCCCGAAGGCGATCTACAAGGAGAACGTCAAGGACGTCGTCACCGCCGGTGGCGTCAAGAAGGACGAGCTGTGCGCCGGCGCCTACGCCGCCAAGTGCACCGCGGCCGGCATCAGCTAATCGCTGCCTGTTGGGTGAAGTCCCGGCACCGCGCGCGAGCGTGGTGCCGGGACTTCGACAGGTCAGCCCCCGGCACCGCGCCCCGTCACACTTTTCATCCCAAGGAGCACCGTCCGTGACCAGTTCCCCATTGCTGGAACTGCGCGGGATCAATAAGAGCTTTGGTCCCGTACAGGTCCTGCGAAACGTCGACTTCGCCGCGTACGCCGGTGAGGTGACCGCGCTCGTCGGCGACAACGGCGCCGGCAAGTCCACGCTGGTCAAGTGCATCGGCGGGATCTACTCGATCGACTCGGGGGAGTACCTCTACGAGGGCCGCCCGATCACCGTGCACTCCCCTCGGGACGCCGCCACGCACGGTGTCGAGATCGTCTACCAGGACCTCGCGCTCTGCGACAACCTGGACATCGTGCAGAACATGTTCCTGGGCCGCGAGAAGACCAAGGGCATCGTGCTGGACGAGCCCACGATGGAGCGGATGGCCGGCGAGACGCTGCGCCGCCTCTCGGTCCGCACCGTGAAGTCGCTGCGCCAGCTCGTCGCCAGCCTCTCCGGCGGGCAACGGCAGACGGTGGCCATCGCCAAGGCCGTGCTGTGGAACAGCAAGCTGGTCATCCTCGACGAGCCGACCGCCGCGCTCGGCGTGGCGCAGACCGCCCAGGTGCTCGAACTGGTCCGGCAACTGGCCGACCAGGGCCTCGGCGTGGTGCTCATCTCGCACAACATGAACGACGTCTTCGCCGTCGCGGACCGGATCGCCTGCCTGTTCCTGGGCCAGACCGCCGCCCAGGTCAAGGCGACCGACGTGACGTACTCGCAGGTCGTCGAGCTGATCACGGCCGGCCGCAGCGGCGACATCGGGCTCGCCCCGGCCGCCGTCGGCGCCAGCAACGGCGTCGACCCGACCGCCAGCCCGATCGCCGACTTCGACACCGAGAACGGAGCTCAGTAATGGCCGCCGTGGACACCCAGCCTGAGACCATTCCGGGCGAGCGGCCACTGTCGCTGGGCAACTACGCCCACAACTACTGGCGCCGGCTGCGCGGCGGCGACCTCGGGTCACTGCCGGCCATCCTCGGCCTGATCGTGCTGTGCATCGTCTTCACCATCGCGGACCCGGTCTTCTTCACCGCCCGCAACTTCGCCAACCTGTTCACCCAGGGCTCGGCGGTCGTCATCATCGCCATGGGCCTGGTCTTCGTGCTGCTGCTCGGCGAGATCGACCTGTCCGCCGGCTTCGCCTCGGGCGTGTGCGCCACGATCATGACGGTGCTGCTGGTCGAGCACGGCTGGCCGTGGTACCTGTCGGTGCTCGCCGCCCTGGTCACCGGCGTGGTCATCGGCCTGACCCTGGGCACCCTGGTCGCCAAGGTGCGGATCCCGTCCTTCGTGGTGACGCTGGCGGCGTTCCTCGCCTTCCAGGGCGTGCAACTGCTGTTCCTGTCGGGTGGCAAGAACATCACCATGCCCGACGACCGGGCCGACGGCCGGGTCATCAACGCCATCGAGAACAAGACGCTGCCGATCTGGCTGGGCTGGGCGGTACTCATCGTCGGCGTCGCCGGCTACCTGATCCTGCAGTTGCTCAAGCGGCGTACCCGGACCGCCCGCGGGCTGGCCGCCGACCCGATGGCACTGATCGGCCTGCGTACCGGCGCCCTGCTGGTGTTCGGCGGGCTCGCCGTCTACTTCCTCAGCCAGGAGCGCAGCAACAACCCGCCGCACCGGGCGGCCAGCGGCATCATGCTCGGCAAGTCGTTCAAGGGCGTCCCGATCGTGGTGCTGATCATCCTGGCACTGTTCCTGATCTGGACCTTCGTCCTCGGCCGGACCGCGTACGGCCGACACATCTACGCGGTGGGCGGCAGCACCGAGGCGGCCCGCCGGGCCGGCATCACGGTGGACCGCATCAAGATCTCCGCGTTCGTGATCTGCTCGAGCATGGCCGCGATCGGCGGCATCGTGGCGGTCTCCCGACTGCGCTCGGTCGACCCGAACACCGGCGGCAGCAACGTGCTGCTGTACGCGGTCGGCGCGGCGGTGATCGGCGGAACGAGCCTGTTCGGCGGCAAGGGTCGGGTACTTGACGCCATCCTCGGCGGTGCGGTGATCGCCGTCATCGACAATGGCATGACGCTACTGAATGTCAGCGCCGGCCTGAAGTACATCATCACCGGTATCGTGCTGCTCGCCGCGGCCGGTGTCGACGCGCTGACCCGGCGTCGGGCAGCCGCGTCCGGCCTGAGATAGCTGGCTCACCACCGACTCACGGCAGACCCGCCGGCCAGCCCGGCCGGCGGGTCTGCGCCTCCCAACCCCCCGAGAGACTGCGAAACTATGCGAGCTGGCCCGAGTCAGGAGGAGATCCGACGGCAGAACCTCGGCGCGCTGCTGCGCCAGGTGCATGTCCGCGGTCCGCTCTCCCGGGCTGAGCTCACTGCTGAACTCGGCCTCAACCGCTCCACCATCGGCGCGCTCGTCGCCGACCTGGCCTCCGTCGGCCTGGTCCGCGAGGCGCTGCCCGCCGAACGGTCCGGCGCCGGCCGGCCGTCCCTGGTGGTACGGCCGGAGGAGGGCCGGGTCTACGTGTACGCCTTCGCCATCGGCGTGGACCGGATCGTGGCCGCCCGGGTCGGGCTCGGCGGCGCCATCCTGGACCGCCGGGAGACCGTGCGCGGCCGGGGCGAGTTCAGCCCCACCGAGGTCATCAAGCCGCTCGCCGAGTTCGCCCGGCAGATGGAGCGCGCCGCGCCGGCCGAAGCCACCTGCATCGGCAGCGGGGTCGCCGTCGCCGGCATCGTGCGGCGCGAGGACGGCCTGCTGCTGATGGGTCCGACCAGCGGCTGGGTACACGAGCCGCTCGGGTCGGCGCTGCACGACGTGCTCCCGGTGGACGCCCCACTGCACGTGGGCAACGACGCCGACCTGGCCGCGCTCGCCGAGCACACCCGGGGCTGCGCCACCGACTCCGACAACATCATCTACATCCAGGGCGACGTCGGCGTGGGTGGCGGCATCATCGCCGGCGGCCGGCCGCTGTCCGGGTACGGCGGGTACGGCGGCGAGATCGGCCACATGATCGTCAACCCGAACGGCAAGCAGTGCATCTGTGGCGCCCGGGGCTGTTGGATGACCGAGGTCGGTGAGGACGCGCTGCTGCACCTGGCGGACCGGGCGGGTACCGGCCGGGACGGCATCCTGGCCGTGGTGGACGCCGCTGACCGGGGCGATGCGCTGGCCAAGGGGGCCGTCCGCCAGGTCGGCGACTGGCTCGGCTTCGGCGTGGCGAACCTGGTGAACATCTTCAATCCGGAGACGGTGATCTTCGGTGGCACACTGCGGGACGTGTACCTGGCCGCCGCCGCGCAGGTACGCAGCCGGGTCAACCGCAACGCGCTGCCCGCCTGCCGGGACCACGTCCGACTGCGTACCCCCGACCTCGGTGACGACGCCCCGCTTGATCGGCGCGGCTGAGTTGGCTTTCCAGCCGCTGCTGGCCGACCCGATGGACCTCGGCCAGCCGACGTAGGTCGATGCCCGGCGGTCGGCTGCCAACCGGGAGTCGCCTAGACGACGTGACGGTCGACACTCTGCGTGGCCACTTCCTACGCTGACCGTCACCGGCATCGCCGCCCGCCGGGCCCTCCGACCGGAAGGCGTTGTCCATGCGCCCCCGAACCCGTGCCACCCTGGTCGCCATCGTGTGCCTGGTCGCCATCGTGTGCCTGGTGACCAGCACGGCAGGCTGCACCGGCAAGCCTGCGCCGCAGGGCGCCGGCAGCGGCCAGCTCGAGCCCCACCGCCGCCAGCTCCGCGAGCGACCGAGGACATCGGCGGCAGGCAGGCTCCCGCTCCGCTGCCACCGCCGCCCTTCCCGGGCGATCCGGCGCGGTACAGCCAGGTCGCCGTCAGCCTCTGGATGGCGGGGCAGTTCGCCGCGCTGAGCACCTTCGTCGACCCGGCCGAGCCGACATTCTTCACGATGGCCAACAGCCGGTACAGCAACCAGTTCCTCACCCTGTACCGGTGCGGGCCGGAGGGCGGCGACATCGCCTGCACGTACTACAACCCGGCGGGCGACGCGCTGTGGGTACGGATGCGCCCCGATCGGCTGGGCAACCCGTACGCGATCGTCGCCGCGAAGCTCACCCCGCTCGTCTTCCCCACCGACTACCGCCAGTACGGGCAGTTGGTGCTGGACTCCTGGCAGACCCACAACCTGGCGGCGACCTCGATCCTCACCGGCCAGTTCGGCGAGTCCGCCTTCGCCGGAGTGCCGGAACAGCTGCGCGGCGCAGTCTGGACGTACGCGGGCATCACGCTCTATTTCCTTTCCCTCTACCACACCTGGCGCAGCAACTTCGGCGGCAAGCTCTACGTGGTCTTCGGCGACGGCCGGACGTCCGGCGGGCCGCTGGGAGCGCCCGGGCAGGTATCCCAGGTGCGATTCAGTCCGTGACGGGGCGCGGTGCGGGGGCCGGCCGGCGAGTCGCGTTGATGACGTTGGCTGGCCGGGGAACCGGAACGTACCTACCCTCACCCTGCCGGTACCACCGCAGTGTCTTCCCGGAGGGGTCCAGCCCATGCACCGTCGCGCCCGTTCCGTCGCCGTCCTGGCCGCCCTCGCCTGCGCCGCCGTCCTGGCCGGCTGCACGTCGGGCGGTCCGGGCACGCCCACGTCGGGCAGCAGCAGCGCCAACGCCGGCCTCAGCGACACCCCGACCAGCGGCGCCCCACCGGCCGGCAGCTCACCGACGGCCGCCGGCTACCCGGGCACCCCGCAGGCGTACGCGCAGGCCGCCCTCGCCGCCTGGGCGGCCGGCGACACCGCCCGGCTGGCCCAACTCAACGACCCCGCCGACACCGCCTTCGGCACGCTGAACGCCGGCAACTACAACCGCGAACTTCGCCACCCTGTACCGCTGCGAGGGCGCGGCCGGCTCCAGCTACTGCACGTTCTACAACGCGGTCGGCGACAGCCTGCGGCTGCGGCTGCGCAACGACCTGGTGGGCCGGGCACACGCGATCGTCGAAGGGGTGTTCACCCCGATCAGCTTCCCGCTCGACTTCCAGCAGTACGCGCAGGAGACGCTGGACGCCTGGCTCGGGCACAACAGCGCGGCGGTGGCGCTGTTGACCGGGAAACCGGGGGACAGCGCGTTCGCCGCGGTGCCGGCCGCCGCGCGCTCGGTCGGCTGGACCTTCGATCACGCCGAGGGGGCGGCCGGGCACCGGTACTTCGAGTGGCACGACAGCGCCGGGAACGCCATCGCGTTCGGCTTCACCGACCCCGGCCTGGCCAGCCCACCGGCCAACCGGCACGGGCTGGCACAGCAGGTGGTGTACTCCCCGCACAGTTGAGCCGGCCGGTCGGGACAATGACCGGGTGAACGTGGACGAGCTGCTGGGTACCCCCGACGGGGTGGCGGCGTTGGTGGCGGCGGAGCGGGCCGGTGGGGCCGACCCGCTCGCGGCCGCCGCCACCCTGCGGGCCGCCGGCATCGCGCCGGAGCTCGCCGCCGCGGCGCTCACCCAGGCCGCGCTGCGCCGACAGGCGGTCGGCAAGTTCGGTCCGGACGCGGCCCGGATGTTCTTCACCCGGGCCGGCCTGGAGCAGGCCACCCGGGGCGTGGTGGCGGCGCGCCGGGCGGCCCGGCTGGCGGCGGCCGGGGTGGCCGAGATCGCCGACCTGGGTTGCGGCCTCGGGGCGGAGACGCTGGCGTTGGCCCGAGCCGGTCTGCGGGTACGGGCAACCGAGCTGGACGCCGCCACCGCCGCCCTGGCCGCGGCGAACGTCGCCGCGCTCGGCCTGGCACAGCGCGCCACCGTGGCCGTCGGCCGGGCCGAGGACGTCGATCTGTCCACAGTGGACGCGGTGTTCTGCGATCCGGCCCGGCGGGCCGGTGGCAGCCGGGTCTTCAATCCCCGGTCGTACTCGCCGCCCTGGGAGTTCGTGGCCGACCTGCCCCGGCGGGTGCCGCGTACGGTGCTGAAGCTCGCGCCGGGCATCGACCACGCGCTGGTCCCCGCGGGCGCCGAGGCGGAGTGGGTGTCGGTGGACGGGGACGTGGTGGAGGCGGCGTTCTGGTGCGGCCCGCTGGCCGGCGACCCCGCTGCCGGCTCGGATCGCCTGCACCGGGCCACCCTGCTGCCGACCGGCGCGACGCTCACCGGCACCGGGCTGGTCCGCGCCGAGGTCGGCGCGGTGCGCGGGTACCTCTACGACCCGGACGGCGCGGTGGTCCGCGCGCACCTGGTGGCCGAGTTCGCCGCCACCATCGGCGGCACCCTCGCCGACCCGGAGATCGCCTACGTCTACGCCGACTCGGCGCACCGCACCCCGTTCGCCCGCTGCTACCGGATCACCGACGTGCTCCCGTTCTCGCTCAAGGGTTTGCGGGCGTTGCTGCGGGAGCGGGGAGTGGGTCGGCTGACGGTGAAGAAGCGCGGTTCGGCGCTGGAGCCCGAAGTGCTGCGCCGGCAGTTGAAGCTGGCCGGTCCGAACGAGGCGACGGTGGTGCTCACCCGGGTGGCCGGGAAACCCACGGTGCTCGTCTGCCAGCCCGGGTAGCCTGCCAGGCGTGGCTGGACAAGGTACCCCGGCGACGGCGCTGCTGACCAAGCAGCGGGTGAGCTTCACGACGCACACGTACACGGCAGATCCGAAGGCGACCTCCTACGGCGAGGCGGCCGCGGCGGCGCTCGGGGTACCCCCGGACCGGGTCTTCAAGACCCTGGTCGGCAGCGTCGACGGCCGGCTCGCCGTCGGCGTGGTCCCGGTGGTGGCGACGCTGGACCTGAAGGCACTGGCGGCGGCGCTGGGCGGGAAGAAGGCCGCGATGGCCGAGCCGGCTGCCGCCGAACGCGCGACCGGCTACGTCACCGGCGGCATCTCCCCCTTCGGCCAACGCACCCGCCTGCCGCTGGTCCTGGACGCCTCGGCCGAGGACTTCGCCACCATCTACGTCTCCGGCGGCCGGCGCGGCCTGCAGGTCGAGGTGGCCCCCGCCGACCTGCTCCGGCTCACCGGCGCCCACACCGCCCCGATCGCCAGCCACTAGCTACCTCTTGCCGTCATATATCGCTGGCCGTAGTGTCGAGACATGCGATGCCGCTCCATGCCCGGCCACTCCGTCCGCTCCCGGCGCATCATCCGCGCCCTGCTGATCCTGCCGCTGACGGCACTCCTGGCCGCCGGGTGCCGGCACGGCAACCCGATCGGCTCCGCCCCCGACGACCCCGGCTGGCCGGCACACCTCACCGCCCCCGCCGGTCCACTGCCCACGCTGCCCACCGACCGGGCGGTCGGCCGGGCACAGCTGCTCTACCGGTGCCCCGGCTGTCCACACTGGACGATCCGACTCGCGGACGGCCGGGAGTACGCCCTGCCCGCCACCGCCGACCACCAGTTCGGCAGTGACACCACCGTCGGTGGGCAACTCTCGCCGGACGGTCGGTGGCTGGTCCTGCCCGGCTGCGACGGCGACGCCGTCCTGAACCGGATCACCATCCGCGACCTCACCGGCACCGCCACCCGCTGCCGGCCCAGCCGCCCGCAGGCCTGGTCCGCCAACGGCCGGTACCTGCTCGGCAACGACGGCCAACTCCTCGACCTGACCAGCACCGCCAGCTGGACGGCCGCGATCGGCAACCCCGAACCGGACAGCTACGACGGCGGGTTGGCCGGCATCCTCGACGACGGCACCCTGGTCGTCACCGGCGAACCGGAGAATCCGTTCACCCCGCCGAGCCTGCCCGCCGGTGCCCGCTCCCGACCGTCGCGGCCGCCGCCCGCGCCGGCCGGCTCACCATCGAGACAGCGCAGGTGCGCACCGGTACCCGGCACCGGGTCACCGCCATGGTCGAGGCGGCGCTGACCCCGACGGAGCAGCGTTCGGCGAACACCGGGTGGAGCTCGTTCGTGGTCAGCCCGGACGGGACCGAACTGGCGGCGTACGGGCACACGCCGAGCCGTATCGAGATCCTCGCCCGCTTCTCACTGACCGACGGCCACCTTCTCGGCACAGTCCTCGAACTGCCGGCCAGCGCCGACCGGTGGTGGGAGCCGGTCGGTTACGCCCCGGGCGGCGGACTCCTGCTCCTGCACCGGTCCACCGACACCTCGGTCGAACTCGTTCGGACGTCGCTGACCGGCGAACGGACGGTGCTCTGCTCGGTACCCGCCGGCTACCAGCACGCCCTGCGCTACGACGCACCCCGCTCTTCACCACCGCCCGCCTCGACGGCTGATGCAGCCTACGTAGACAAGTCTGTATACTGCCTCGTATGACGGTGATGATTCGGGTGAGCGATCAGACCAGGGATCGGGTGCAACGCCTGATCGCCGAGGAGTTCCCCGGCGCGACCGCGGACGCGGTCATCCAGCAGCTGCTCGACGAGCACTGGGAACGCGCCGCCGTCGCCGCCATGGACAGGTTCCGGACCGACGACCCCACCGGCTACGCCGAGTACCTGGGCGAAATGGGCGAGTGGGAAGCGTTGGACGCACCGCCCACCGAGCCCTGGGACCGTGCCCGGTGACGGTGGCGACGCCCTGGTCGGTGTGGTGGGCCGACCTCGATCCGACGCAGGGTCACGAGCAGGCCGGGCTACGCCCGGTGGTGGTGGTTTCGTCGCCACTGCACCTGGCCCTCACCCGCGCGGCCATGGTCACGGTGATCCCGCTGACCAGCCGGGAACGAGCTGGCCGTGCTGCACCGGGTACCGATCCGGTCCGGCAAGCAGGACTCGTACGTGATCACCGAGCAGCTGCGCACGATCAGCTCCGGTCGGCTCACCCGGCCGGCCTGGCAGCTTCCGCCGAGGGAGATCGCCGCCCTCCGCCAGGTACTCACCCGCATGGTCGACTGGTAGTCCCCGCCACCTCAGACGGACGGGGTGCCCTGCCAGGAGTGCCAGAGGGCGGCGTAGGCGCCGCCGGCGGCGACGAGTTCGTCGTGGCTGCCGAGTTCGGTGATCCGGCCGTCGTCGACGACCGCGACCCGGTCGGCGTCGTGGGCCGAGTGCAGCCGGTGCGCGATCGCGACCACGGTACGACCGTCCAGTACCGCTGCCAGGGAGCGTTCCAGGTGCCGGGCGGCGCGCGGGTCGATCAGTGCGGTGGCCTCGTCCAGGACCAGGGTGTGCGGGTCGGCGAGGACCAGCCGGGCCAGCGCGAGCTGCTGGGCCTGGGCGGGGGTGAGGCTGTGCCGGCCGGTACCGAGTTCGGCGTCCAGGCCGAGGGACTGGGCCCAGTCGAGGGCGTCGACGGCGGCGAGCGCGGCGCGTACCGCATCGTCGGTGGCGTCCGGGCGGGCCAGCGCGACGTTTTCCCGGAGGGTACCCAGGAAGACGTGGTGTTCCTGGGTGACCAGGGCGACGTGACCGCGCAGCTGCGGCAGCGGCAGCTCGACCAGGGGCGCGCCGCCCACGGTGACCGACCCTGTACGCGGCGCGTCGATGCCGGCGAGCAGCCGGCCCAGGGTGGACTTGCCGGCGCCGCTGGGGCCGACGACGGCGAGCCGCTCGCCCGGGGTGAGGGTCAGGTCGACGCCGTGCAGCACGTCGTGGCCGGTGCGGTAGGCGTAGCGGACATCCTGCGCGGCGAGCTGCTCGCCGTCGGGGGTGGCGTCGGTGCTCTCCCGGTCGGCGCGGGACCTGAGCCACGCCCAGGATGCGGGCCAGCGAGGCGTTGCCGACCTGGAGTTCGTCGAGCCAGGACAGTACCCGGTCGAGCGGGTCGGCGAGCTGCTGCACGTAGAGGGTGGCGGCGATGAGCTGGCCGAGGCTGACCCAGCCCTCGATGACGAACCAGCCGCCGAGCAGCAGGGTCGCCACCACCGGCACGATGAACGACAGGTCGCAGAGCGGGAACCAGACACAGCGCAGGAACAGGGTGTACCGCTCGGCCGCGTACGAGCCGGCGATGTCGGTGTCGGTGCGCCGGATCCGCCGGTCCGTCAGGCCCAGCGCCTCGACCGTACGGGCGCCGTCCACGGTCTCCGCGAGCCCGTCGGTGACCTGGCTGTACGCGGCGTTCTCGCGCAGGTACCCGGCGGAGGCCCGGCGCAGGTACCAGCGTCCGCCGGCCCACAGCACCGGAATCGCGAACAGGCACGGCAGGCCCAGTAGCGGGCCGGTGAGCAGCAGCGCGCCGATCGCGAAACAGCCGGTCACCGAGGCGATCAGGATCTCCGGGACGGCGAACCGGACGCTGGTGGAGAGCGCGGCCACGTCCCGGGAGGTCCGGGTGAGCAGGTCGCCCGCGCCGGCCCGCTCCACTGTGGACAGTGGCAGGGCCAGCGTGCGCCGGACGAACTCCTCGCGCAGCTCGGCCAGTACCTGCTCGCCGAGGCGGGCCGAGGCGAAGCTGGCCACCCGCACCAGTACCGCCTGCACCAGGATGAAGCCGGCGATCAACAGGATCACCGTGTCGACCCGGGTCCGGGTGGTGCCGCGCTGGATCGACTCGACCAGGTCACCGATCAGCCGGGGGCTGACCAGGCCGGCGACGGCGGCCAGCGCGTGCAGGCCGAGCGCCAGCCCCAGCGTGCGGGGGTGCCGGCGCAGCAGCGCGACCGTGTAGCGGCGGACCTCCCCGCTACTCGCCACCGGCAGCAGTTGCGGCATCTCAGTCCTCCCCCCGGGACACGGCGGCCGCGTAACCGGGCTGCTCGGCCAGGAGCGCGCGGTGCGTGCCCTGGGCGACAACCCGGCCGGCTGCCAGGTAGCAGACCTGGTCGACGTGGTCCAGCAGGAGTGGGCTGGCGGTCACGATCAGGGTGGTACGCCCGGAGCGCGCCTTCGCCAGCCGCTGACCGATCCGGGCCTCGGTGTGCGCGTCAACCGCACTGGTCGGCTCGATCAGTACCAGGATCGGCGGGTCGGTGACGAGCGCGCGGGCCAGCCGCAGCCGCTGCTGCTGACCGCCGGAGAACTCCCGGCCCCGCTCGGCCACCTGGGCGTCCAGCCCGTCCGGCAGGGCATCCACGATGTCGGTGCCGCTGGCCGCCGCCAGGGCACTGGTCAGGGTGGCGTCGTCGGCGTCGCCGCGCGGGTCCAGTTCGGCACGCAGCGGGCCGGAGAAGATCCGGGCGTCGTTCTCGGCGACCAGGATCGTCTGTCGTAGCAGTATCGGGTCGAGGTCGGCGAGCGCTGTGCCGCCCAGGGTGACGGCGCCGGGGGCGTACCGGCCGAGCCGGTCGCAGACCGCTGCGGCGTCCGCCGGGTCGCTCGCCACCAGGGCGGTGACCAGGCCGGGGGCGAGTGCCAGGCCGGAGTCGGCGTCCACCAGTTCGCCGTCCGGCTGCGGGGTGCGGTTGCCGGTGGCGGCGAGCTCCGGCTCCAGGGACAGCAGCCGGACCACCCGACGGGCCGACACGTGGCCCCGGGTGATCTTGTCGACGGCTTCGGTGAGGGTACGCAGCGGCAGCGACAGGAAGGTCGCGTAGCCGTACACCGCGACGAGCTGCCCCACAGTCAGCTGGCCGGCCAGCGCGAACCGGGCGGCCAGCCAGGTGACCAGCACCAGGAAGCAGCCGGGGATGAGTACCTCCGCGCCGGACAGGTACGACTCGATCCGGGCGACCCGGACGCCGGCCGCCCGCAACTGCTGTGACTGCACGGCGTACCGGGCCGCGAAGGCGTCCTCGCCACCGATCCCGCGCAGTACCCGCAGCCCCGCGACGATGTCGGTGGCCCGGCTGGTCAGCGCCGCCTGCTCGTCCCGGTACGCCTGCTGACGGTGGTGCAGTGGCCGGATCAGCAGCGCCGTCAGGCCGGTGAACAGCGGCGCGCCGAGCAGCACGGCCAGCCCCAGCGGTACCGAGGTGGCCAGCAGGATCACCGCGACGGTGAGTATCGCGACGAGCGCCCCGGCGGCCCGCGCGGTGACGTCCAGGCTGTGCCCGATGTGGGTGATGTCGGAGGTACCGATGCTGACCACTTCGCCGGTGGCCATCCGCTTGGGCAGAGTGGCACCGAGCTTCGCGGAGTGCCGCACGGTGAGCTGGATCGTCCGGTACGTCCCGGACAGCCAGTTGAAGACCGCCATCCGGTGCCGCAGCAGTCCCGCCGCGGCCTGGATGCTCACCAGCCCGAAGACCGCCGCCGACCAGCGCACCAGGGCACCGGTGTCGCGGCCGACCAGCCCTGAGTCGATGGCCCGGCCGATCGCGGCGGGGATCAGCGCCGGGGCCGCCAGCCAGACCATCCCGGCGGCGATGCCGAGCAGCAGGGTACGGCGCAGCTGGCGGGCCAGCCACCACAGGTAGCGGCCGGCCGAGCGGACGTCGGGGGTACCGGGGTCAGCGACAGGTAAGGAACGCATAGCGAGTGGGAAGTTACCTGGTCAGGGCCTGTCCAGGAAACCGGGTTTCCCGGACGCCGTAGACTGCGCGGGTGCCCGAGGCGATCCTGATCGACCTGTTCAACACCCTGATCGACGACGGTGGCGGCGCGGCCCGGGACGAGGTGACCGGCCGGATGGGCCGGGTACTCGGCGTCGATCCGGCCGCCTTCACCGGGCTGTTCCACCGGCACTGGCGGGACCGGCTGCTCGGGACACTCGGCCCGCTGGACGTGATGGTCGCCACTTTCGCCAGGCAACTCGGCGGTGATCCCTCGGCTGCCGAGGTCACCGAAGCGGTCGCGCTGCGTACCCAACTCACCACCGGCCTGCTCGCCACCGCCCGCCCCGGATACCCTGCGGACACTGGACACCCTGCGAGCCAACGGTTTCCCGCTCGCCGTGGTGAGCAACTGCACGGCCGAAGTGGCGACGAGCTGGAAGTCCTCGCCGTTCGGGTCCCGCTTCGACGCGGTGGCCCTCTCCTGCGAACTGGGCCTCGGCAAGCCCGACCCGGCGATCTACCGCTGGGCCACCGACGCCCTCGGCGTCACCCCGCAGCAGTGCCTGTACGTGGGCGACGGCGCGGACGGCGAACTCGCCGGCGCCGCAGCCCTCGGCATGACCGTGCTACGCACCACCGAATTCGCCGACACCGACCCCACCTGGCCCGGCCCCACCATCAGCGCCCTTACCGACCTGATCGCCGCAGCACACCGGAGCTGACAGCGGGCTCGGCCGCTACCCGTGGATCTTCTCGAAGCGCAGCGCGGCGGACCATTCACTGGGGATGTACTCGCCGCACCGGCCGAGCGCGGCGTAGAGCATGCCGATACTCGACTCCGCAGCAACCGCGATCGGCGGAGTCCGCCGCCACCGTGACCTCCGGCCCCGGGTGGCGAACATGAGGGCAAAGCCGTGCTCCTCGGCGGCGGACGGGACGACGATGAGGCACGGTGACGGCGTCCCGTTGGTCATCATCCGGGCGACCACCAGGCTCACCGGCTCGTCGTCCAACGCCGGCACGACGTGCATGTCGGTACGCCAGCCGATACCCGTAAGGTGGGTACGGAACGGCCGGTCCCGCAGACGCCGGGCAAAGTCCAGCCCGACCGAGAGCCGTGCGGTGTCCTCATCAATCCCGTTCACCCCGCCACCTCCCGAGATAGGACCGCCAGTCGTTCTCCATCATGGCAGAAGCGCGATCGAACCAACGATCAATCACGCTCACACCGTTTGCCTGCGCAACGACCTGCAACACCCGGCGATCCTCGGCAACTCCAGCAGCGGCAAAGTACTGGTGGATATGGATTTCGCCGTGCGCCGAGTCAATCCGACAGACCTTCAGCCAACACTGCTCGGCAAGCAGGTCGAGGGTGATGGCGAACTCCACCAGTCGCCCCTGGCACAAGCCTTGGCGCAGATGCATCCGGACCCCGCCGCCAAAGTCCTGGTGATAGGCATACTCTTCGTCAACCGGTGGCGGCGCGTACCGCTCAGGTTCGGTAGGTCGGATCGACAGATCGGGCAGCCTGCCCCGCTTGTCACGCCCTTTGGCTCTGCTCATTCCATCTCCGCAGGGTCCCGTCGCCGTTGAGCACGCTAGGGGATCAATGGCGGGCGGACGGCACCGCGAAGCCACCCCACGGCCCGCATCCAGTGCGGGACCTGGGCACCTGAGTCGGCAAATCGAATTGGATCCGGGTGACGCTGCGTCCGCCCGGCGGCGCCGTGGCATGAGCCCGGGATGGGTTATTGCGTCGGGGTGCTCGAGCCGGCGACGAATTCGGTGCGGGTCAGGGCGTGGACGGTGACCGGCTGGTTGCGGGCGGGGACGACGGCCATCCGGTCGAAGCGCAGGCCGATCTTCTCCATCACCCGGCCGGAGGTGGCGTTGTCGACGTGCCGGATGCTGACGATGCGGTCCAGGCCGCAGTCGACAAAGCCGAACCGCAGCACTTCGCGGGCCGCCTCGGTGGCGATCCCGCCGCCCCAGAACTGTCGACCCAACCGCCAGCCGATCTCCACGGTCGGCAGCACCTCGGGCAGGAAGGCCGGAACCGTCAGGCCGACCCAGCCGGCCAACTGCCCGGTGTCGCGGACCTCGACGGCGAACATCCCGTACCCGCGCTCGGCCCACTCCCGCCGCATGGCGGCCAGGCCCGCGGCGGTCTGTTCCCGGTCGCGGACGGAACCGTCGCCGATGTAGCGCATCACCTCGGGGTCGGCGTAGATCGCCGCGAGCGGGTCCAGATCGTCGTCGCGCCACTGCCGCAGCAGCAGCCGCGGCGTCGTCAGTTCGATCATGTCCCGATCGTCGGCGCCGGACACCGGCGCGTCAACCCGAATCGCGCCCGCCGGGAACGACGAGCGGCGGCCGCCGCCCCGCCGAAACCTGCACTCACAGCGCGGGGACGGCGCGTGGCTTGCCGCTCGAAGTGGGCGGTTGACGGGCTCCGGAACGGCTGTCCGACCCCGATAACCGCCCACGCCCACCTGGGAAGCGTCATGGGTGCGGCCCTCACGCGGGTTGTCGCGCCAGGTGGCGTGTCCCAAGCGGCCGGCCCCTGAAGCGGAGGTCGGTCACGGCCGGAGTGGAGCGCGCAAGCGGTCGATGAATCGCGCCGATGCCGCCGAGTCCAAGGGCCATCGCCTTGAGGCGGGGTGGGTCAGCGGTCGACGGGGCTGAAGTCCCAGGTGTGTGGAGGGCGGGCGAGCAGGTTGCGGGGTGGGGCGGGGATGTCGACGGGGGTGTGCCGCCACTTGGAAATGACCACCAGGCGGTTGTCGGTGGAGGAGAACACTTCGCTGGCGATGTGCAGCGGGTTGAACTCCACGGCGGGCACGCCGTACTCGCAGATCCAGTCGATCAACTCGGCGAATCCGTCGGCGGTGGCCTTCGCCTCCCACATGCGCACGATCACAGCCCGCGACGCTACACGTACCCGGGCCGCCGGCGCAGATCAGTCCGCGAACGAGCCGGTGACCAGCGCGCCGGCGGGGCGGTAGCGGCCGACGACCACGCCGGAACCGGAGACCCGACTGTCCACCAGGGACAACCCGGCCGGCAGGGTACCGTCCGCGAACAGCCGCTTGCCGGCACCGACGACGACCGGGAAGACCAGCAACTGGAACTCGTCGACGAGGTTGTAGGCGAGCAGCGTCTGGATCAGGTTGCCGCTGCCGTGGACCTGCAACTCCGGCCCGTCGCCGGCCTTGAGCGCAGCAACTCCGTCGGCAACATCGCCCTCGATGAGGACCGAGTTCTGCCAGTCCAGGTTGGGGCGACCACGCGAGGCGACGTACTTGGTGGCCGCGTTCAACCCGGCGCCACCCGCCTCGGCCGGGGCGGTCGGCCAGTAGCCGGCGAAGATGTCGTAGGTGCGGCGACCGAGGAGGAGATCGAACGGCTTGCCCATGGTGTCGGCCATCACCTCGCCGAGGGTGTCGTCCCAGTACTTGAACGACCAGCCGCCGTAGCCGAAGTCACCGTCATCGTCCTCACCCGGTCCACCGGGGGCCTGCATGACACCGTCGAGGGTGAGGAAAGTGGTGACGAGCAGCTTTCGCATCTTTGTCCCCGTTCGTCGCGGTTCCCGACAGGATAGCCCGTTCAGACGGTGACGCGGGTGAGCGGAAGGGCGGAGTCCGCGGGGAGGTCGAGGCGGCTCGGGGCGACGCCGGCGGCGACCAGGTGCGAGCCGAGGGCGGCGACCATCGCGCCGTTGTCGGTACACAGCTTGGGACGGGGTACCCGCACCGCGATCCCGTGCTTCTCGGCGCGCTGGGCAGCGAGCACCCGTACCCGCGAATTGGCGGCCACCCCACCGCCGATCACCAGCGTGTCCACCCCGTGCTCGCGGCAGGCGTCAATTGCCTTCGCGGTCAACACATCGCACGCGGCCTCCTGAAAGGCTGCCGCGACGTCGTTGACCGGCACCGGCTCGCCGGCCCGCTCGCGCGCCTCCACCCAGCGGGCGACGGCGGTCTTCAGCCCGGAGAAGGAAAAGTCGAAGCGGTGTTGGGCCTGGTCCCGGGCGGCGGTGAGGCCACGCGGGAAGGTGATCGACGCCGGGTCGCCCTCGCGCGCCGCCCGGTCGATCGGCGGGCCACCGGGGAACGGCATGCCCAGCAGCCGCGCCACCTTGTCGAACGCCTCGCCCACCGCATCGTCGATGGTGCCGCCGAGCGGGGTCACCCCGCGCGCCAGATCGTCGATCAGCAGCAGGCTGGAGTGGCCGCCGGAGATCAGCAGCGCGATCGACGGGGCCGGCAGCGGGCCGTGTTCCAGGGTGTCCACGGCGACGTGCGCGGCCAGGTGGTTCACGCCGTAGATCGGCTTCTCGGCCGCCAGCGCGAAACCCTTGGCGGCGGCCACCCCGACCAGCAGCGCGCCGGCCAGGCCGGGGCCGGCGGTTACCGCGATAGCGTCCACATCGGACAGTGCCACGCCCGCGTCGGCCAGCGCCCGGTGCATCGTGGGTACCATCGCCTCCAGGTGGGCGCGGCTGGCCACCTCGGGGACGACGCCGCCGAACCGGGCGTGCTCTTCCACACTGGACGCGATCGCGTCGGCGAGCAGGGTGTGCCCGCGCACGATGCCGATGCCGGTCTCGTCGCAGCTGGTCTCGATACCCAGCACCAACGGCTCGTCAGCCACTGACCTGTTCCCCTTCCCGGCGCATCACCAGCGCATCGGTGTTACTCGGCTGGTAGTACCCCTTGCGTACGCCGACCACCTCGAAGGAGAACGAGGCGTAGAGGTGCTGGGCGGGCGCGTTGTCCACGGCCACCTCCAGCAGCACCGGCTTGCTGCCGGCCAGCCGCAGCAGGGTGTTGAGCAACTGCCGGCCCAGGCCCTGCCCCTGCCGGTCCCGGCGGACCGCGATGTTCTGCACCCACGCCTCGTCGGCGGAGACAGCCAGCCCCGCGTACCCGACCAGCTCGTCACCGGGCACGGTGGCCGCGATGTAGTGGTGGCCGGCGGCCAGCTCGTTCCAGAACATCGCCGCCGACCACTGCTCCGCGCCGAACAGGTCGTTCTCGATCGGCAGCAGCTGCCCGATGTGCCACCAACGCAGCCGCCCGACGTCGACCGGCTGCCCGTGCGAGGTGGCCGCGCCGGCACGCGTCCGAGCGTCCGTCGGGTCGGCGGGTGCGGCCGGCGTTGTCGGCGCGTTCATCGCAGCGCCGGCTTGCGGGCGCCGGGCTCCACCGCGTCGGGGCGACGCAGGTAAAGGGGGGTGAGCGGTTCGCCGGGCGCACCGGCGCGGACCCGGTCGGCGGCCAGCTCGGCGAACGCGGCGGCGGACGGGTGCCGCGGCTGCATCCGCACCGGGATGCCGAGCAGCTCCGCGTACTTGATCGCGCCGTCGCCCACAGCGGCGCTCACGCCGGTCAGGTCCAGGTCGGCCGGGCGGTTCACGGCCGGGCCGGTGACCGGCGAACCGTTGTCGTAGAGCGCCCAGTACACCTCGCGGCGGCGGGCGTCGGTGGCGACGAGCACCCGGCCGGGGCCGGCGTACCGGCCGATGGCGTCGAGCGTGCACACCCCGTACGCCGGGATGTTCAGGGTGTCGCTGAACGCGGCGGCGGTGACCAGGCCGACCCGTAGTCCGGTGAACGGACCCGGCCCCACCCCGACCACCACGGCGGACAGGTCGCCGACCTGTGCGCCGCCCTCGGCGAGCACCGCGCGGATGGCCGGAGCCAGCAGCTCACCGTGCGCCCGGGCGTCCACGGTGACCCGCTCCGCGACCACCTCGACGGTCCGGTCACCCACCTCGACCAGGGCAGCCGTCACCGCGGGAGTCGCCGAATCCACCACCACAACCAGCACGACAACGACCCTAACCGGGCGGCCCGGCCGACCACCCACGGGGCCGCCCGACCACCCGCCCGGCCCGACCACCCGACCGGCCCGACCAGCCAGCCAGCCCGACCGGCCGGCCCGCCGGCTCGGCTGTCAGGGGACCGTGATGGCAGCGACGAAGCGGTCCAGATCGGCCGGGGAGATCGCCACGTAGGGCACTCCTATCGGCCGGTCGCCGGGTAGGTCGGCGGGGATCGGGCCGAAGGTGCCAACCACCAGCGTCCGGCCGTCCGGCAGCACGGTGCGGAACTCCAGCTGGTGCGCCGGGTCCTCGTTGAGGTAGCCGGCCCGGCCGCCGATCGTGGTGGGGGTGCCGTATTCCGCTACGGTCGGGTCGGATTGCCGGAGGAACACGCACAACCCCTGGGCCGCCCCACCCGTCGCGGGCTGCCACGCCGCCGGGCTCAGGCAGACACCGGTCGCGCTCGAATCTCCGAGCACGAAACCGTCCGGCACCAGGTGCGGGGTGACCGCCAGCGGCCCGGCCGCGGTCTGCCCGGCGTGTAGTCCCCGGGCCAGCCGCAGCACCTGGTCGGTGGGGGTGGCGCCGTAGCTGTCGACGGTCACCCACCGGCCGTCGACCAGTTGCCAGGTGACTCCGGTGGTGATCTCGTTGTTGTCGCCGGTACCGGTCCGCAACGACCCGGGTCTGCCGTTGATCGTGGTGGTGGTCGTCTGCGCCGGCTCCCAGTCCCAGTCGTACTGGTCGCTGCTGACCGCCACCTGGATACCGTGCTTGTCGTCGCTCAGGTCGTACTGCCTGCCGTGGACGCCCACGGTGAACGTCACGCCGGCCGGCTTCCAGCCCACGGCTAGCGGGAAGCTGGGGATCTTGAGCTGCCGGGCGACCAGGGTGACCGGCACGCCACCGGGATCCGGGGTGGCCGTCGGCGTCGGGCTCGCGGTGGTCGGACCCGCAGTCGGGCCCGCCGGAGGGGTGGTCCGTGCGGTGGTGAGCAGCCCGATCGGGGCCAGGACGGCGAGCACCGCGACGGTGGAGAAGGCCACCGCCCGGTACCGGGCGCGCACGGTCAACTGGCGGCTGCGGGCGTACACCCGGGGCAGGTCCACCCGGCTCGGCGCGGCCTCGGCCCGGTCCGCGAAGATCGCGCGCAGTTCCTCGTCGATGCTCATCGCGACTCTCCCACCGGGTTGACGGTCTCGATCCGGCCCCGCAACGCAGCCAGGCCACGCGACGCGTGTACCCGCACCGTGCCCCGCGCGCAGTGCAGGATCTCCGCGATCCGGTCGTCGTCCAGATCCTCGAAGTAGCGCAGCACCAGCACCGTGCGCTGGGTACGCGGCAGCGTGTGCAGCAACTGCCAGAGCTGGGCCCGCTGGGCGTGGGTGTGCGTGAAGTCGTCGGCCACCGACTGCTCGGGCAGCCAGTCGACCGCCCGTTCGGTGTTGGAGCGTCGTCGCCGCCAGGACAGGTGCGCGCGGACCAGGGCCGAGCGCAGGTACCCGTCCGGCTGCTCGGCGGTGATGTTGGACCAGCGCCGGTGCGCCCGGGCCAGTACCTCCTGCACCAGGTCCTCGGCCAGGTGCCGGTCCCCGCAGAGCAGGTAGGCCACCCGCAGCAGGTACCCGCTGCGCGCGTGCACGTACTCCTCGAACGACGGCGGCACCCGGCTCCTCCCCGCGACTGTCACCAACTAGGACGCGCGCCGGGTCGCCACCGTTTACGTCAGCGGCGACAACTCCAGGTCGCCGACCCGCCGGGCCCAGTCGCCGCCCCAGGGGATCAGGGTGACCTGCCGGGTGTCGTCGTCGTAGCGGTCCAGCCGGACTTCCAGGAACTCGTCGGACAGCTGCTCCACCAGGCCGGCGCCCCACTCAACCAGGGTCACCGACTCGTCCACCGAGGCGTCCAGGTCGAGCGCGTCCACCTCGCCCACCGGGTCGCTGACCGCGCCCAGCCGGTACGCGTCCACATGCACCAGCGCTACCCGGGGGCCGGGGTGTACCCGGGCGATCACGAAGGTGGGTGAGGTGACGTCGCCGCGTACCTGCAGCCCCGCGCCGACGCCCTGGGCCACGACGGTCTTACCCGCGCCGAGCGGCCCGGTGAGGATGACCAGGTCGCCGGCGCGCAGGATGCCGGCGAGCCGCTCCCCGAACGCCCGGGTATCCGCCGCCGTACGCAGCCGCATCCGCCCCACCTCCGCTACCTCGGTCCCCGCTCGCGCCGTCCCCGCTGGCGGCGTCCCCGCTGGCCCGTCCCCGCTGGCTCCGACAGAGCTCGTCCAGTCACAGCTCGTCCAGGAACTCCAGCAGCGCCGCGTTGACGATATCGGGCCGCTCCAGCAGGGCCACATGGCCCGCCTGCGGTACGGCCACGAACCGGGCGTCGGGCAGGTGCTTGACGATCTCCGCCGAGTGCGACGGCGGGGTGAGCTTGTCGTCGTCGCCGCAGATCACCAGAACCTTGGTGCGCTTGAGTTCGGCGAGCGCGCTGATCCGCTCGTGGGTGTAGACGGTGCGCAGGTAGCGCGCGATCACCTCGGTGGAGGTACGCGAGTTCATCTGCTCGACGAAGGAGACCAGCGCCTTGCTGGCCGGCGCGGTGCCGAACCCGTACCGGCGGGTGAGCAGCCAGGCCAGGTCGGTGGAGGCGCGCCGGACGTTGTCGATCACGCCGGAGGTGAGCTTGCCGGAGCCGATCAGCGCGGGCATCAGCGGTCGGGTGAAGCGCGACACGAAGTCCGGCATGCCCAGGTTGACCCCGCTGAGCTCGCCGGCCGACGTGGAGATCAGCACCACGCCGCTGACCCGGTCGCCGAACAGCTCCGGGTAGTGGTCGGCCAGCGCCATGATCGTCATGCCGCCCATCGAGTGCCCGACCAGCACGATCGGCCCGGTCGGGGTGGTCGCGTCGATCACCAGCTTGAGCCCCTCGGCCAGGTCGTCCAGGGTGTACTCGCCGCTGGTCAGCCGGGACGAGCGGCCGTGTCCGGGCTGGTCGTAGCTGACCATCCGGACGTCGCCGCGCCGGGTCAGCGCCGAGCGCTGGAAGTAGAAGGTGCCCATGTCCAGGGCGAAGCCGTGCACGAAGATCACGGTCGGGTCGTCGCTGTCCGGCTCGGGCAGGAAGTCGAAGGCCAGATCCAGTCCGTCGCTCGGCTCGACCACCTCGACGTACAGGTCGAGCCCGTCCGAGGTGGTCACGGTCAGGCACTCGTCGAAGGGCAGCTGCCCGAAGCGCTCGTCGCCGTACGGGTCGGTGCCCTCCTGCGGCTTGCGCCGTCGCAGCGCACGTTCCGCGGCCACGCCGGCAGCCACCCCGGCAGCGGCCACTCCGACCAGCGCCGAGACCAGCCCGGCGCGGCGCGCCACCACCCGCCGCCGACTCTGCTGCGGCACCGGCTCGGTCATTACGCCCCCTCCCCCTGTCAAGAATCCAGCCCCTGCCCGGAGATCGTCCCCTGCCCGGACCCCGGCTCGACGTTGTCGAAAACGCGGGGCACCCGGGTGCTGCCCAGCCGGGTGACGATCTCGTAGTTGATGGTGCCGGCCGCCTCGGCCCAGTCGTCGGCCGTGGGTTCGCCGTGGGTACCCGGCCCGAACAGCACCGCCTCGTCGCCCGCGCGCACCTCGTCGTCGCCGCAGTCCAGGACGAACTGGTCCATGCAGACCCGGCCGGCGATGGTGCGGCGACGCCCGGCCAGCCACACCGGCGCGGCGTTGGAGGCGTGCCGGGGGATGCCGTCGGCGTAGCCGAGCGGGACGACGGCCAGGTTCGTCGGCCGGGTGGTGGTGTAGGTGTGGCCGTAGGAGACACCCTCGCCGGTGGGTACCCGCTTGGCGTTGATCAGCCGGGCGCGCACCGTCATGGCCGGGCGCAGGTCGAAGTCATGGCCGGGGACAGGGGTCAGGCCGTAGCTGGCGATACCCACCCGTACCAGGTCGAAATGGGTTTCCGGGGCGGTCAGCGCGGCGGCCGAGTTGGCCAGGTGCCGCCAGCGTGGCCGCAGCCCGGCCCGGTCCGCGACGGCCAGCGCGGCGGTGAAGGCGGCCAGTTGCGCGGCGTTGGCCGGGTGGCCGGGCTCGTCGGCGCGGGCCAGGTGACTCCACCCGCCGACCACCTCGATCTTCCCGTCGGCCTGCGCCTTCGCCGCGGCCTCCACCAGGGCAAGCCAGTCGGTGGGGCTGGCCCCGCCCCGGTTCAGGCCGGTGTCGATTTTCAGGTGTACGCGCGCCACCCGGCCGGTCCGCGTCGCCGCCCCGACGATCTCGTCGAGCAGCGGCACACTCGACGCCGACAGGTCCACGTCGGCGGCGACCGCCTCGTGCAGTGGCTGCCCCGGCGCGAGCAGCCAAGCCAGTACCGGTGCGTCGATCCCGGCCCGGCGCAGTTGCAACGCCTCGTCCAGGGTGCACGCGCCCAGCCAGGTCGCCCCGGCGGACAGCGCCGCGCGGGCCACCGGCACCATGCCGTGGCCGTACCCGTCGCCCTTGACCACGGTCATCACCTGCGCGCGGGTGGCCGCACGCAGTCGGGTCACGTTGTGCCGGACGGCGTCCAGGTCGATGCGGACTTCGGCCTGCCACATGCCAACCAGAATACCGGCCGGTACCGAGCGCCCGCGATCATGGTCCCGACAGCGCCGGCGTCACGCGGACAGCAGGTCGGCCACCACGCCGGGCAGCGCGTCGGCTACGTCCGCGGCGGTCACCGGCCCGTGCTCCGCCGCCGCGCGGCCGGCCAGGCCGTGCAGGTACGCCGCTCCGGCCGCCGCCTCGACCGCGCCCAGCCCGGCCGCCAACAACGAGCCGAGCAGCCCGGCGAGCACGTCCCCGGTGCCGCCGGTGGCCAGCGCCGGGCTGCCGGTCGGGTTCACCCACACCTCGCCGGCCGGCGACGCGATGATCGTCCGGTCGCCCTTGAGCAGCACGGTTGCCGCCAGCCGGCCGGCAAGTTCCTCGGCCGCCTCGATCCGGTCTGCCCCCGGCGGGTGGCCGGCCAGCCGTTCGTACTCCCGGTCATGCGGGGTCAGCACCACCGGCGCGTCCCGATCCCGTAGCACTCCGGCGAAGTCGGGGCCGGCGAGCAGGCTCAATCCGTCGGCGTCCACGCAGACCGGCAGGTCGGTGCCGAGCACCGCGCGCAACTCGGTCTGCCCGCGCTCGCCGGTACCCAGCCCCGAGCCACACACCCAGGACTGGACTCGGCCGGCGTCGGCCACCCCGTCACTGGCGATCACACTCGGATGCCGGGCAACCACCGCGTCCCGGGCCGAGCCCGCGTACCGGACCAGCCCGGTCGGGCCGGCGAGCGCCCCGCCGACGCCGAGCACCGCCGCGCCCGGGTACTCCGCCGAGCCGGTGGCCAGCCCCACCACCCCCCGGGTGTACTTGTCCGAGCCGGCGTCGGCCACCGGCCACCAGGCCCGCACGTCGTCCGCCTCCACCACCCGCAGCGCAGGCGGGGTACGCAGGTAGGGGCGCAGCCCGATGTCCACCAGGTCGACCAGGCCGGCATGCACCGCGCCCGCGCCGACCAGCAGCCCCGGCTTGAGGCAGCCGAAGGTCACCGTCACGTCCGCGCGCACCGCCGCCCCGGGCACCTCCCCGGTATTGGCCGCCACCCCGGACGGCAGGTCCACGGCGACCATCAGCGCGCCCTGGCAGGCGGCCACCGCCTCGGCGGCGGCCGGCCGAAGTTCACCCCGCCCACCGATTCCGACGATCCCGTCGAGTACCAGGTCGGCCGGTTCCACCGCGTCGACCACGGCACCGCCGGCGGCGCGCAGGGCGGCGAGTCCGTCCGCGTGTACCCGCTCGGCGTCCAGCAGCAGCGCCCGTACCCGTACCCCGCGGCGGGCCAGCAGCGCGCCCGCGTACAAGGTGTCACCGCCGTTGTCCCCGGAGCCGACGAGCAGCAGCACCCGCCGCGCATACACGCCGCCGTGCTGCTCGGTGAGCAGCAGCGCGCAGCGTCGGGCCAGCCCGGCCGCCGCCCGCGCCATCAGGGTGCCCTCGGGCAGCCGGGCCATCAGCGCCTTCTCCGCCGCGCGTACCTCCGCGACCCGCCACGCCCCGCGCATCAGCCGGCCACCTCGGGCTCGTTCTCGGCGATCACCATGGCCGAGGCGATCCCACCGTCGTGCGACAGCGACAGGTGCCAGCGGTTCACGCCGCGTTCGGCGGCGGCCCGGGCGACCGTGCCGGAGACCGTCAGCCACGGCCGACCGTCCGGATCGGAGACGATCTCGCAGTCGTGCCAGTGCAGGCCGGCGGGCGCGCCGAGCGCCTTGGCCACCGCCTCCTTGGCGGCGAACCGGCCGGCCAGCGACTCGGCCGAGCGCGGATTGCCGGAGCCGGTGGTGCGCTCGGACTCGGTGAACAGCCGGTCGGCCAGCAGCGGTGTCCGGGTCAGCGCCCGGGTGAACCGCTCCACCAGCACCACGTCGATACCCACCGCGACGATCACCCGTTCACCCTACGGCGCACCCCCACCCCCCACCGCCCAACCCCGCGCCCTCGTGATCACGAAGGATCGGTGCTGCCATAGCGACACCGATCCTTCGTGATCACGGAAGTCGCAGGGTCACGGGGTGCGGGTCTGCTCGGCGGCGAGGCGGAGGCCGAAGGCGACGAAGACCAGGCCGGTGAGTTGTCCCAGGCGCCGCTGCACGGTTGGTCGGGCCAGCCAGCTCGCGAGCCGGCCGACGAGCAGCACCAGCAGCGCGAACCAGGTCATCCCCTCCAGGTCGTGGATCAGCGCCAACACCAGCGAGTACGGCAGCGGCGCGGCCCCGTGCGGGATGAACTGCGGCAGCGCCGACAGGTAGAACACTCCGATCTTCGGGTTCAACAGATTGGTGACCAACCCCACCCGGAACGCCGCCATCCTCCCGGCAGACCCCGTCCAACCGGCGCGTCGCCGGGCCGCCGCGCTCCGGCCGCCGTCGCCGGTCGCGCGCTCGGCCGGGCCGGCGCGCTCGGCCGGGCCGGCGCGCTCGGCCGGGCCGGCGGCCTCGGCAAGCGCGTCGGGTACGGGGGATGGCTCGGGTGCGCGGAGCGCGGCGGGGGCGCGGCGGCGGGTCTGCCAGAGTGCCCGGCCACCGAGGAAGAGCAGGTAGGCGGCACCGGTCCAGCGCAGCACCGCGTAGGCCCACTCGGAGGCGGCCAGCAGGGCGGTGATGCCCAGGGCGCTGGCTGTCGCCCAGGCCAGGCAGCCCAGGCCGATACCGAGCCCGGCAGCCAGGCCGGCGAGCCGGCCGGACCGGGCGGCGGTACGGATCACCAGGACGGTGTCGAGTCCGGGCGTGATGGTGATGACGGCGGCGAACAGCGCGAAGGCGAGCACGCCGGAGTTCTACCGCACGGCGCTACTCGACCGTCACCGATTTTGCGAGGTTGCGCGGCTGGTCGACGTCGTGTCCCCGGGCGGCGGCGATCTCGGCCGCGAAGATCTGCAACGGCACCGTGGTGACCAGCGGTGCGAGCAGGGTCGGCGTGCCGGTACCCGGATCAGGTGGTCGGCGTAGCGCACCACGGCTTCGTCGCCCTCCTCGGCGATCACGATGGTCCGGGCGCCGCGCGCGCGTACCTCCTGGATGTTTGAAACGATCTTGTCGTGCAACACCCCGCGCCCCGCCGGCGACGGCACCACGCAGATCACCGGGGTACCCGCATCGATCAGCGCGATCGGCCCGTGCTTGAGTTCGCCGGCCGCGAACCCCTCGGCGTGCATGTACGCCAGCTCCTTGAGCTTGAGCGCGCCCTCCAGCGCCACCGGGTAGCCGACGTGCCGGCCGATGAACAGCACGGTGGTCTCCCCGGCCAGGTCCCGGGCCAGCTCGCGCACCGGGTCCATGCCGGTCGAGCAGCTTGGCCAGCTTCTCCGGCATCTGGTTGAGCTGGGCCACCACCGCCGCCACCTCGTCGGCGTACTTCACCCCGCGCACCTGGGCCAGGTGCAGCCCGACCAGGTAGCAGGCGGTGAGCTGGGTGAGGAACGCCTTGGTGGAGGCGACCGCGATCTCCGGCCCGCCGTGGGTGTAGAGCACGGCGTCGGACTCGCGCGGGATGGTGGAGCCGTTGGTGTTGCAGATCGCCAGTACCCGGGCCTTCTGCTGCTTGGCGTGCCGCAGCGCCATCAGGGTGTCCATCGTCTCGCCGCTCTGCGAGATCGCCACCACCAGCGTCGACCGGTCGAGCACCGGGTCGCGGTAGCGGAACTCGCTGGCCAGCTCGACCTCGCAGGGGATCCGGGTCCAGTGCTCGATGGCGTACTTGGCGACCAGGCCGGCGTGGTAGGCGGTGCCGCAGGCCACGATGAAGACCTTGTCGACGTCGCGCAGGTCCTGGTCGGTGAGGCGGACCTCGTCGAGCATGATCTCGCCGTGCTCGTCGAGCCGGCCGAGCAGGGTGTCCGCCACGGCGCGCGGCTGCTCGGCGATCTCCTTGAGCATGAAGTAGTCGTACCCGCCCTTCTCGGCGGCGGCCGACGTCCCAGGTGACGTGGTACTCCCGGCACTGCACCGCGGTCCCGGCGAAGTCGGTGACCAGGACCTCGTCGGCGGTGATCGTGACGATCTGGTCCTGGCCCAGTTCGATCGCTTCCCGGGTGTGCTCGATGAACGCGGACACGTCGCTGGCCAGGAAGTTCTCGCCGACGCCGCGGCCCACCACGAGCGGCGAGTTGCGCCGCGCGCCGACCACCGTGCCGGGCTGCTCGGCGTCGACGCGCGAGCAGCGTGAAGGCGCCCTCCAGCCGGCCGACAGTCGCGGCGCATCGCGTCGGTGAGGTCGCCGCCGCCGGCCAGCTCGCAGGCTGAGCAGGTGGGCCACGCACTCGGTGTCGGTGTCGCTGGCGAACTCGATGCCGGCCGCCTCGATCTCGGCACGCAGCTTGGCGAAGTTCTCGATGATCCCGTTGTGGATCACCGCGAGCCGGCCGTCGGCGGAGCAGTGCGGGTGGGCGTTGCGGTCGGTCGGCCCGCCGTGGGTGGCCCAGCGGGTGTGGCCGATCCCGGTGGTACCCGCGGTGAGCGGCTCGCGCTGCGCCGAGGCGAGCAGCGAGTGCTCCAGGTTGGCGAGCTTGCCGGCCCGCTTCTCGGTCAGCAGCCGCCCGTCGGCGATGACGGCGACACCCGCCGAGTCATACCCGCGGTACTCCAGACGGCGCAGGCCGTCCAGCACGATGCCGAGCGCCGGACGCGCGCCGGCGTACCCCACGATTCCACACATGTCCCCGACGGTAGCAGAGCTTCGCGCAGACGCAATGCGCGAGAACCCGTACTTTCGATCACGCTCCCTGCGCACTTGACACTCGAGTCGCCACCGCGCCATGCAGCCCGAACGGCCGGTCAGCATGGGCTGACCGGCCGTCGGTCGGCGGCAGTTCAGCGGTCAGCGCGGGCTGGCGGCCCGGACCAGGTCGGCGATCCGGTGGGCGAGCTCGGTCGCGTCGTCGTCGCTGGGCGCCTCGACCATCACCCGGACCAGCTGCTCGGTACCGGACGGGCGCAGCAGCACCCGGCCCGGCTCGCCCAGCTCGGCCTCGGCGACCCCGACGGCGGCCAGCACGTCCGCCGCGGCGCGAGGCCGCGGACCGGTCCGCCGACCGGCACGTTGACCAGCACCTGCGGCAGCTTGACCAGCACCGAGGCCAGCTCGGCCAGCGACTTGCCGGTGGCCGCCATCCGGGCCATCAGGTGCAGCGCGGTCAGCATGCCGTCGCCGGTGGTGGCGTACTCCGGCAGCAGGACGTGCCCGCTCTGCTCGCCGCCGAGCGTGTACCCGCCGTGCCGCAGCGCCTCCAGCACGTACCGGTCGCCGACCTGGGTCTCGATCAGGTGGATGCCCTCGCGCTTGCATGGCGAGCCGCAGCCCGAGGTTGCTCATCACGGTGGCGACCAGGGTGTCCCCGGCCAGCGTGCCGGCGTCGCGCATGGCCAGCGCGAGGATCGCCAGGATCTGGTCGCCGTCGACGCTCGTTGCCGGCCGCGTCGACCGCCAGGCACCGGTCGGCGTCGCCGTCGTGCGCGATGCCCAGGTCGGCGCCGTGCTCCAGGACGGCTGCGCTTGAGCGGCTCCAGGTGGGTGGAGCCGCAGTCGTCGTTGATGTTGATGCCGTCCGGCTCGGCGTTGATCGCGATCACCGTCGGCGCCGCGCCTCGGTGTACGCCGCCGGCGCGACCTCGGAGGCCGCGCCGTTCGCGCAGTCGACGACCACCGTCAGCCCGTCCAGCCGGTGCGGCGCGGACTTGACCAGGTGCTCGACGTAGTGGGCGACGCCGTCGAGCAGGTCGTCGACGCGGCCGACCCGCGCGCCAGCCGGGCGCGGTGCGGGAGCTGTCCACGAGCGCGGCCTCGATCTCGTCCTCGACGTCGTCGGGCAGCTTGTGGCCGCCGGCGGCGAAGAACTTGATGCCGTTGTCGGGCATCGGGTTGTGCGACGCGGAGATCATCACGCCGAAGTCGGCGCGGGCCTCCGCGGTCAGGAAGGCCACGGCCGGGGTGGGTAGCACACCGAGCCGGACGACCATGGCACCGGCGCTGGTCAGCCCGGCCACCACGGCCGCCTCGAGCATCTCGCCGCTGGCCCGCGGATCGCGCCCGACCACGGCGACCGGCGGCCGGCCGCGGTCGCGCTCGGCCGAGGGTATGGGCAGCCGCCAGCGCCAGCCGCATCGCCAGCTCCGGCGACAGGTCGGCGTTGGCCAGTCCGCGTACCCCGTCAGTGCCGAAGAGCGTCGACCCATGCCGCGAGCCTCCGTGGGAGAATGTGCAACGGCCGGACACACCGCCTCGAGGAGTCGAGAAAGGCGTGCCCGGCCGGCGGAGTCAGGACACTGAGGCGCGGTTAGCGCTTCGAGTACTGCGGCGCCTTGCGGGCCTTCTTGAGGCCGTACTTCTTGCTCTCGGTGACGCGGGCGTCCCGGGTCAGGAAGCCGGCCTTCTTCAGCGCCGGCCGGTCGTCCGGGTCGAGCTCGATGAGCGCCCGGGCGATGGCGAGGCGCAGCGCACCGGCCTGGCCGGTGGTGCCGCCGCCACGCAGGTTCGCGAAGATGTCGACGCTCTCGGCGCGCTCGGCGATCACCAGCGGCTCGCGGACGAGCTGCTGCTGCACCTTGCTCGGGAAGTAGTTCTCCAGCGCCCGGCCGTTGAGGGTGAACTTGCCGGTGCCGGGCAGCAGGCGGACCCGGACGATCGCCTCCTTGCGGCGGCCGACGGTCTGGATCGGGCGGCCGCCCCGGGGGGCGGTCTTCGCCGCGGCGGGGGCGGGCGTGGGGACGACACCTCGACAACCGCCGGGGCTTCGTCGCACCAGGACGGAGGTCGCGGCTCGTCGGCCGCAGGGGAGTCGACAGCCTCGGCAACTTCGGCCGGCGTCTCGATGCTCTCGGTCATGCACTCGTTATCCTCGCCCGCGCTCACTGCGCGACCTGCTTGATCTCGAACGGCTGGGGCTGCTGCGCGGCGTGCGGGTGCTCGGCACCCGGGTAGACCTTCAGCTTCTTGATCAGCTGACGGCCCAGCCGGTTGTGCGGCAGCATGCCCTTGACGGCGAGCTCGACGGCCCGCTCCGGGCGCTTGGTCAGCAGCTCCTCGTAGTCGACCGCCTTGAGGCCGCCCGGGAAACCCGAGTGCCGGTAGGCAATCTTGGTCTGCCGCTTGTTGCCGGTCAGCGCCACCTTGCCGGCGTTGATGACGACCACGAAGTCGCCGGTGTCGACGTGCGGCGCGAAGGTCGGCTTGTGCTTGCCGCGCAGCAGCGTGGCGGCGTGGGTCGCCAGCCGGCCCAGCACGACGTCAGACAGCGTCGATGACGTGCCACTGACGCTCGATCTCACCCGGCTTCGGGCTGTACGTACCCACAGGTCTACCTTTCTCGTCGGTTATCGCCTTGCGTGCGGTGCGCGGGCAGCCTTGGATGGCGCGCACCGCGACTGTTCAGCGTACCCGACCACGGAAAAGGACCCGACTTCGGTGACGCCAGAGCTATCGCACAACAGCAGGAAACGATACCCGCTACCACGGAGCACGGTCAAAACGGCCCCTCGCCCACCCGGAGGGTAACGGGCTGGATGCCCGATTTATCCCTCTGCTCGGCCTGACACGGCTTTTAAAGTGCTCGAAATGAACGGGATGCCCGCCGGAAACCCACGGCCGTCAGGATGGGTTCCGGCCACCGTCACCGGAGCCACTGTCCGCCCGCCGCGATCCGGCCGGCGAGCCGGCTGCGGTGACCACGAGCCACCGACGGGGAAAGGGACGGACCCGCCGGTGTACCGCCGAGTTGGCCACTCGGCACGGACGGTGCCACCGAAGACGCCCGGTGCGCACCGTTGGATGAGCTGCGGCGTGCCCGGGCGGGGGGAACCGGTCGCCATCCGCAGGCGTGGTGCTCGTGAGCGCATGACGCTCCGACGGCGGGGCACGGCCGCTACCCGCGGACGACCGCTCGGGCATGCCGCAGCTCTTCAAATCGACTAGTCTCAACCCGCCGTCATCGATTCGACCCGCGTCAACGCCATCACGGCGGCTCGACGACCCCCCGGACGTCACCGCTGTCAGCCGGTATACGCCAACTCTCCGACTGCCGTCGGCAACCCGCAACTCAGTACCCCCAACCCCGGTGAACAGTGCTGTTCGACGATCAAGGTGGGTCAATGAAACTTGTAGTGGTTGGCAACGGCCCGGTCGGCCACCATCTCGTCGCCCGGCTCGCCGAGCGTGACCGGGACGGCCGCTGGCAGGTCACCGTCCTCGCGGAGGAGTCCCGACCGGCGTATGACCGGACCCGGCTGTCCAGCTACTTCCGGGGTACCCCACGCGCCCAACTCGCCCTGGCCGGCGTGACCGGCCCCACCGTGCACCTCGGTCGCCCGGCCGAGCAGGTGGACCGGGAGCGGCGGGTGGCGATCACCCGCGACGGCGAGTACCCCTACGACGCGCTGGTGCTGGCCACCGGCGCGTACCCGTATGTTCCACCGATCCCCGGCGCCGGGTTGAGCGGCTGCTTCACCTACCGCACTCTGGACGACCTGGCCGACATCGAGGCGTACGCGGTCGGCCGGCGGACCGCCGTTGTGCTCGGCGGCGGCCTGCTCGGCCTGGAGGCGGCCACCGCGCTGCGCCCGCTCGGTCTGCGCACCGCCGTCGTGGAGCGGGCCGGCCAACTGCTCCCCGGGCACGTCGACCCGGCCACCGCCGCGCTGCTGCGTCAGCGGCTGTCGGTGCTAGGTGTCGCCACTCTGGTCGGTCGGCACCCGACCGGGCTACGCGCCAACCGGACCGGCGCGGTGGGCGAAGTGGTCCTGGACAGCCTCACCGGACTCCCGGCCGACCTGGTGGTGTTCGCCTGCGGGGTACGCCCCCGCGACGACCTGGCCCGGCAGGCCGGCCTTCCGGTGGGTGTCCGCGGCGGGGTGCTCGTCGACGACACCTGCCGTACCGCCGACCGGGCCGTCTGGGCGGTCGGTGACTGCGCCCAGGTCGCCGGCCGGCACTACGGCCTGCTCCCGCCCGGCCTGGCGATGGCCGAGGTGGCGGTCGACCAGCTACTCGGCGGGGACGCCCGGTTCACCGGGTCGGACGCGCAGCCTCGGCTGCGACTGCCCGGCGTCGACGCGGTGCCGCTGCGCGATCTGGCGGCCGCCGCGGTCCCCGACGCGGTGCTGTGAGGGGCTCTTAGCAGGCCGGAAACAAAGGGGACCCGGCGGCGAAACTCCCCCCGGTGACGCTTCTGTGCATGCCCGCGGTCGCCGTGCCAGCCCGGAGCCACTCAACCGGGAGCCACCCAGCCGGGAGCCGCTCAGCCGGGAACCGCTCAGCCGGGAGCCCCGGTGGTTGATCCGGACCCGTTGCGCGGATTCACCGTCGCCGTCACCGCCGACCGCAACCGCGACGAACTCGCCACACTGCTCGACCAGCGTGGTGCCCGGGTGGTGCTGGCCCCGGCCCTGCGCATCGTGCCGCTCGCCGACGACATCGAACTGCGCACCGTCACCGGCATGTTGATCGACAACCGGCCGGACATCATCGTCGCGTGCACCGGCATCGGTCTGCGCGGCTGGCTGGAGGCGGCGGAGAGCTGGGGGCTGGCCGAGTCGCTGCGCAACGTGATCAAGTCGGCGCAATTGGTCTCCCGTGGCCCGCACGCCCGGGACACCCCCGACGGCCGTACCCCGGCCGACCCGGCCAGCGCCGGTGACTGCTGCGACAACCTGCTCACCCGGCTGCTCGCCCAGGGCGTCGCCGGCCGCCGGATCGCCGTCCAACTACACGGCGAGCCGCAGACCGAACTGGTCGCCGCGTTGCGGGCGGCCGGCGCCGAGGTGGTCGAGGTGCTGGTGCACCGGTGGGTGCCACCGAGCGACCCGACCCCGCTGCGCCGCCTGGTCGACCTGGCCATCGGCCGACTCGTCGACGCCATCACCTTCACCTCCGCGCCGGCCGTGGGCGCGCTGCTACGGGTCGCCGGCACCGACACGGACGCGCTGCTGGAGGCGCTGCGCGGCGACGTGCTCGCCGCCTGTCTGGGCCCGGTCACCGCCGGCCCGCTGCTGCGCCGTGGCGTGCCGGCCAGCGTGCCGTCCCGGGCGCGGGCCAGCGGCCTGGTCAAGCTGCTCGTCGACGAGCTGCCCAAGCGGGCCCCGACGCTGCGGGTGGCCGGTCAGGAGGTCACCCTGCGCGGGCACGCGGCGCTGGTGGACGGCTCCCTGAAGCCACTGGCGCCGGCTCCGATGGCGGTGCTGCGGGCGCTGGCCGCCACTCCCGGACGGGTGCTGTCCCGGTCGGCTCTGCTGGCCGCGCTGCCGCGCAGCGCCGACGAACATGCGGTGGAGATGGCGGTGGCCCGGCTGCGCGCCGCGCTGGGCGGCTCATCCTTCGTGCAGACCATTGCCAAGCGCGGGTACCGGCTGCGCGTCGACTGATACAACAGCGCCCCGGCCGGGATACCCGGTCGGGGCGCTGTCACGTGTTTGTCAGGCTGAATTTGTCAGGCGGGGTAGTTGCCGTAGCCGCCCGAGCCGCCACCCGGCTGGTACGGGGGTGGCGGGTACCCGCCACCACCGGGCTGCTGGCCGTAGCCGGGCTGTTGTCCGGCGCCGTACCCGGACCCGGAACCGCCCGGCTGCGCGCCGTAGGCAGGCTGCCGGTCGTACCCGGCGGGCACCGGCGGGACGGGCGAGTAGTTGGCGGACGCGGGCGGGGGTACCGGCGGGGCCTGGTAGCCCTGCACGACCGGCGGGACATCTGACCGGGCGGCCGGCACGAGCGCCTGACCGACCCGCTCCACCAGCAGCGCCATCTCGTAGCCGACCTGGCCCACGTCGCACGCGCGACCGGCCAGCACGCCGAGGCAGGAGCCGTCACTGATGGACATCAGGAACAGGTACCCGGCCTCCATCTCGATGATGGTCTGCAGCACGCCACCACCGTTGAAGTACCGGGCGGTGCCCTGGGTCAGGCTGATCACCCCGGCGGCGATGGCGGAGAGCTGGTCGGCCCGGTCCGCCGGCAGCCCCTTGGAGCTGGCCAACAGGATCCCGTCGGCGGAGACGGCCACCACGTGCGCGACCCCGGGAACTTGGTCGGCGAAGTTGGAGAGCAGCCAGCTCATGTCCTGCATCGTGCCGGGCCTGGTCATCAGTGCCTCTCCTCTTCAGCCGACCGGGGGTGGCCAGGTGATTGTGCATCACTGCCGTCACGGCCGCGTTGCACTCCTCGGTGGTACGCGGACAGTACGCCCCGCACCTCGTCCGGGTCACGCCGCCCGGACGCCGGTTCCGCGGCAACCGCGCCGGGGACCAACTGCGCGGCCGGGGTTCGCCGGGGCAGCCCGGCGCCGGTGACGCCCGCGATCCGGGGGCTCGCCGCCGCCACTGCGGCCCGCCACCCGTCGTCGCCGGCCGACCGCCAGCCGTACTCGTCGTCCATGTGCTCCGCCGACCCCTCTCTGCCGGATCGCCCCGGTGCCGCCTGCCGCCCCGCACCGACCCCGACGGGCGACCGCGGGCCGGGAATGCTGCCGGGCCGCCGACCCGGCCGCCCGTTGCCGAGGCCGGTCGACTCGGTGCCCTTCGCGGGCCTACCCGCCCCAGCCGGACCGGCCGAGCCGTCCGCTGCCGCGCCGTCCGCTGCCGCGCCATCTGCGCGCGCCATCGCCGCCGCGCCATCTTCGCCCGCAGCGGGTACCGCCGTGCCGGGTGGCGACTTCGGGACGCCGAACCAGCGGGCCTGCATCTCCTTGAAGATCACCGGCTCGTCGCCGTCGCCGGCCACCGGAGCGTCCGGCCGCTGCCCGGTCGGTGCCGCACCGGTCAGCTCCAACGGGCCGCCGGTGCGGCGGGCCAGCGGCCCCAGCGGGTCGAAGCCGAGCGGGTCAGGGCCGCCGGCCCCGCGCCGGGTCACCGTCTCGTCGGCGGGCCGGGTGGTCCGGTCGGTAGGTCGTGCCGTCCCGTCGGCGGGTCGGGCGGAGGACCCGGCCGGCAGGGCGTGCGAGTGGGGCGGCAGGGCGCCGGGGCCGCTGGGCAACTCGGCCGGGGCCGAACCCGCGCCGGCCGGGCGGCCGGTCAGCAGCGGCCAGCCGGGCGGGGCCGCGCTGGGCAGCTCCTGGACCGGCCGGCGGGGCAGCTCACGTGGGCCGCGCCAGTTCGGCAGCACCAGCAACGCGGTCGGCAGGGTCACGCTGACCACGGTGCCGCTGCCGGAGTTGGCCCGCAGGGTGACCCGGATCTGGTGCCGCTCGGCCAGCCGGGCGACCACGGCAAGCCCCATCATCCGGCAGTCCGAGACGTCCGCGGCCGGCGGATTGGCCAGCCGCTCGTTGTGCGCCGCCAGTTGGGACGGCGGCATCCCGAGGCCGCGGTCCTCGATCTCGATGAGCACGTAGTCGCCGATGCGCCGGCCGTCGACAAGTACCGGGGCGGTCGGCGGGGAGAACCGGGTGGCGTTGTCGATCAGCTCGGCGATCAGCCGGACCACGTCGCCGGCCGCGTACGCGGCGATCGCCACGTCGTTGTCGACCGTGCCGGGGTCCACCCGGCTGTGCTGCTCGACCTCGCGCCGGGCCTGCTCGACCAGCTCGGTGAGGAGCAGGTAGTCCGGGTGCGGCGGGGCGGAGTCGACGCCGGCGAGGATCAGCATGTTCTCGTCGTTACGGCGCATCCGGGTGACCAGTCGGTCCAGCTCGAACAGCCGGGTCAACCGGGACGGGTCGGTCTCCGCGTGTTCGATCTCGGCGAGCACCCCGGCCATCTTGTCGACCAGCGTCTGCGAGCGCCGGGCCAGGCTGAACACCATCGCGTTGACTTCGCCGCGCAGGACCGCCTGCCGGGCTCCGCTGAGCAGCGCCTCCCGGTACATCGTGTTCACCGCGTAGGCGACCTGGCCGAGCTCGTCGTGACCGGGGACGCCGACCGGGTCGGCCGCGTCCCGGACGAACTCCTCGGGGGTACGCTCGCCCAGCCCACGGGGGTCGCGCAGGCGTTCGAGCCGCTCCGGCAGAACCCGGTTGGCGGCGGTCAGCGCGCTGTCCCGCAGCCGGGTCAGGCTGGTCAGCAGCGCTCTGGCGGCGAACAGCGCCGACACGATCACCAGCAGCAGCGCCACGCCGGCCACCACGGTCTCCGGACTGGTCCGGCTACTGGCCAGCACCGACCCGCCGAGGACCACCAGGGCCAGCACCGCAGGGGCGATCATGAGCCAGGCGATCACGCGCAGCGGCAGCCCACCCGACCCGTGCCGTGTCGACTCATGGGGCGGGTGCGCACGGTAGGAGTCCCCAGGCGGCACGGCCGCGATTTCACCATGCCGGACACCGCCAACGGAAGCCTCGGGGGACGGCAAATGGCACGGACCTCATCGGCATCCCGCAAACCGGCGTGCCCGCGCCCGCCCGCTGACCTCCCAGTCCGGCGCAAAGCCGCTGGTCGGAGGCGGCGGTCCGGATTTCGGGCCGGATCCGCCGGTACCCGCAAGGATGACGCCCGGCGCGACGAGTCAGCGGCTCGCATCCGTGGGCGGGTATCCGTACTCTCACCCGCATGGCCTTTCGGACCTGGGCACAGACCCTGGGCACCGCCGCGGGGGCAGCGTTCGTCGCGGCCGCCAGTCAGTTGGGCGTCGGCTCCGGCCTGGGGCTGCTGCGCTGGGATGCCGACTTCAGCAGCAGCGCCGCCTGGCACACCCAGCTGACCTGGTTGGCGTTCCTGACCGCGCTGGCGACGGTGGCCGGCGCGGCGATCGGGATGTGGGCGCCCGCCAGCTTCACCGGCAGCACCGCCAGGCAGCGCGAACCACGGTGGGCACGGGCCGCCCTGTCGGCCGCGGCCGCGCTGGGCGCGACCGCGATCATTCCGGTGGGTACCCACCCGGCGCACGGCGTGCACATCCCCGGCCCGGGCGGCGCGGGTCACGCCGCAATGGTGGCCATGCTGCTCGGCGCGGTGCTCGGCGCGGCAGTGGCGTACGCGACGCTGACCGTCCCGGCCGTCGCCGGCAACATCGTCAGTTACGCCATCTGGCTCTGGCTGGCGGCGCTGGCCTGCGCGCTGTGGACGCTCGGCCGGGCCGCCCCGGCCGCCGACGCGGAGGCCACCGTGCACTCGTCGGCCGGTCGACTCGGACTGATCCCGCCGGGTGGCGGCTGGACCGCGATGGTGCTGCTGCTCGGCATGCCCGCGGTGATCGCCTTCGGCGCGGCCACGGTTTCCCGGTTCGGGGGTGGCGGTCGGGCGGCCATCGCCGGTTCGGGCGCGGCCGGTCCGGTCCTGGTCGCCGGGGCGTACGTGATCGGCGGACCGGGCGGCGGCACGCAGAGCGTGGCGTACTGGTGCGCGCTCGGCGGTGTCGGCGTGGGTGCTGCGGTATCCGCGTTCGTGTCGCTGGCCCGCCGGCTGCCCCGGGCGGTACCGGCCTGGCTGGGTGCGCCTCCCGGGCGTGCCGGGCACACCAGCCACCGCCAGAACGACAACGCCCCGCTCCCGGCCGGCGAACTGTCGCCCGACGAGTCGACCGACTGCCGACCGGCCCAGCTCCGGCTCCTCCGGCTCCGGCTCCGGCTCCGGCTCCGATTCCGGCTCCTACGACGACTGGGCGACCGGCCGCGACGCCGACGACGACCGGTGGGATGCCCCGGCCGAATCCGGGCCGGCCAGCTGGCAACCGCGGGCACACCACTCCGACGACCCGACCGACGACCGGTTCGCCGAGGCGCTGCGGTCGCCGACCGACGACCACCGAGTCGCCGCCGACCTGCCGCACCAGTCCACCCGGTACCCGGACAGCTCGACCGACCTCGGCACGACCGGCTCGCACCGGGCGCTGTCGGACTGGCGCGACCCGAGCCCCGAGCCGACCCCCGACTGGCCCGCCGCCACCGCCGCCCCCACGTCGGACTGGCGGTCTTCCTCGGCTGATCCGTCCCCGGACTGGCGGTCATCCTCGACCGAGCCGGACTGGCGGTCATCCTCGACCGAGCCGGACTGGCGGGCATCGTCGACGGAACCCGAGCCGGTGGCCGGCGGAGCACTCAGCAGCTCCTGGACCAGCGCCGACGACCAGGCCGGACATGAGCAGTCCACGGCGCACCGGTGGCCGCAGTCGGCCAGCGCCCGGATGGACTCGGTGACCGACCTGTGGGCCACCCCGAGCGACCCCGGCCCGACCGGTGACGGCTTCACCGGCGCCCCGAACTACGCCAGCTTTGCCACCGCTCCGGGCCCGCTGCTCGGCCGGCACTTCCGGCCGTTCTCCCGGCGGACCCGACCAGTGCCAGCCCGACCAGTGCCAGCCACCACTCCAGCGCCAGCTCGAGCACTGGCAGTCGACCGGCGGCAGTGCGACCGGCGGCAGCTTGAGCGCCGGGTCGAGCACGTGGGCTCAGCCAACGGGAGCGGCTTCCGCGCCGACCCCGAGGTGCCCGGACCTCGACGGGACCGGCCGACGTTCTTCGAGTCGGCCCCCGCGCCCGAGGTCCCGAGCGCGCCGACCCGCCGGGCCCGCGGTGGTTCGCTCTTTGACCCGGTACCCGCGCCGGAACCGGCAGCACCGGCGCCATCCTGGTCGGCTGCCCCACGTCGGGAGCCGGTGGCACTGCGGCTGCACCGGCGCAGGCGCCTGCCGGAGATCGCGGATGACCGGTGGAACGACGAGATCACCGGACGTTGGGCGGCAACCACGCCGGGCGACGCGGCCCAGCCGGAACAGTCCGCCGATACCGGTGCCACCGAAGCTCCCGCCGAGCCGACCGCCGCCGGTGACCTGCCGGCCTGGGCCGAGCACCTCAGCGGCGATTACCCGACTGCGGAACCGGCGGCCCAGCCGACCGCAGAGTCGATGCAGAGCCGCTGACCGGGCGGGCCGCACGTAAGGCCCGCCGCAAGGGCCAGGCCCAGGAGCGACCGGTGGTGGGCGCGAAGGATGCCGAATACGTCGACTGGTTCAAGGACCTGCGCGGTTCCGGCAAGAACCCCGACCAGTCCTGACCCGTCGCCCGCGGGGAAGGCAGCGACCACGCCCAGCGGGCGAAGTCAGCCTGACCTACTGCCCAGCGGGCGGAGGTCAGGCGGGCGGAAGGCAGCGGGCGGGAGGTCAGGCTGGCCGGGGCCTCGGGGGGCAGGGCGTTGTTGATGACGGCGACCAGGTGCGCGGCGGCGGCCACCGGGTCGGAGGCGTCGCTGATCGCGGCGACCACCGCGACGCCGTGCGCCCCGGCGTGCAGGAGCTGCGGAGTCGTGGTGAGGCTGACTCCGCCGCTGGCGATGATCGGCACGTGCACGGCGGAGGCGATGGCGGCGATCCCGGCCAGGCCGAGCGCGGCCGGTGCGCCACCGGGTCGGGTCCGGGTGGAGAAGGCCGGGCCGACGGAGAGGTAGCTGGCGCCGGCCGCCACGGCAGCCTTGGCCGATTCCGGGTCGCGGGCGGTCGCGCCGAGCACCGCGGTCGGGCCGAGCACCCGGCGGGCCGCCTCGATCGGCAGGTCGTCCCCGCCGACCAGGCCGCCGTCCGCGCCGGCCGCGAGCGCCACGTGTAGCCGGTCGTTGACCAGGCACATCGCCCGCGCCGCACGGCACAACTCGAGGATCCGGCAGGTCAGGTCGTACGCCTCCCGGTCCGTCACATGGTCACCGACCCGGACCTGCACCACTGGCACGCCGACCCGCAGCACCGCGCGCACGATCGGCAGCGGATCCCGACCCGGTCGCGCATCGGTGATCAGGTGCAGCCGTCCCAGTTGTGTCATCGTCGCGCCGCTCCCCCGGTCCGGGGGGCACCTGTCATGCCCCGGGAGGGCAGCAATCCCAGCCGGCGAAGGCGAGCGAGCAGGTGGGGGTTGCGTGCCCGGCAGAGACCTTACGACCAGGCCAGCCGGGAGCACAACAGCCCCTCAGCGCACGTCCCAGACCGGCTCGGGGGTCTCGACAACCTCGCCGTCCCCCTGGAACAGCAGGAACCGGTCGAAGGACCGGGTGAACCACCGGTCGTGGGTGACCGCGACGACCGTCCCCTCGAACGCGGCCAGCCCCTCCTCCAGCGCCTCGGCTGAAGCCAGGTCGAGGTTGTCGGTGGGCTCGTCGAGCAGCAGCAGGGTGGCCCCGGAGAGTTCCAGCAGGAGTACCAGCATCCGCGCCTGCTGGCCGCCGGAGAGGGTACCGAAGCGCTGGTCGCCCTGGCCGGCCAACTCGTACCGGCCGAGCACCTGCATGGCGGAGTGCCGGTCCCGGCCGGCCCGGTGGTCGTCGCCCCGCCAGAGGATCTCCACGAGTGTCTTGTCGAGGAGTTCGGGCCGGTCGTGGGTCTGCGAGAAGTGCCCGGCGAGTACCCGGGCGCCGAGCCGGGCCACCCCGGACGCGGCCACCGGGGCCACCGTGGACAGCACCGGCACCGCCGGATCCGGGTCGGTGCCGCCGGCCGCGAGCAGCCGCAGGAAGTGCGACTTGCCGGTCCCGTTCGCGCCCAGCACGGCCAGCCGGTCGCCGTACCAGAGCTCCAGGTCGAACGGGTAGGTGAGCCCGTCCAACTCGACCTGCTCGCAGATCACCGCCCGTTTGCCGGTCCGCCCGCCGGTCAGCCGCATCCGGATGTCCTGGTCCTTGGGGGGCAGCGGCGGCGGCCCGGCCTCGGTGAACTTGCGCAGCTTGGTGGTCGCGGACTGGTACCGCGAGGCCATGTCGGAGTTGTACGCCGCCTTCTGCTTGTACATCAGCATCTGCTGGCGCAGTTTTTCGTGCTCCTCGTCCCAGCGTCGCCGGTTCTCCTCCATCCGGCCGTGCCGGCCGGCGCGCGCCTCGTGCCAGGAGGCGAACCCACCCGGGTGCACCCAGGCCGACCCGCCTTCCACGGCCACCACCCGGTCGGCGGTCTGGGCGAGCAGTTCCCGATCGTGCGAGACGAACAGCACCGACTTGCCGGACTCCTTCAGCCGCCGCTCCAGCCACCGCTTGCCGGGTACGTCCAGGAAGTTGTCCGGCTCGTCGAGCAGCAGCACCTCGTCGCTGCCGCGCAGCAGCAATTCCAGGGCGAAGCGCTTCTGCTGGCCGCCGGAGAGGGTGCCCACCGGCCGGTCGCGCACGGTGTCCCAGGTCAGGTCGAGCACGGCGACGGCGACGGTGTCGAAGAGCACCTCGGCGTCGTACCCGCCGGCCTCGCCCCAGGCGTGCAGCGCGTCGGCGTACCCGAGCTGGGATTTGGTGTCTTCCGGGGTGGCGGTGAGCCGGTCCTGCGCGGCCCGCAACCGGGCCCCGGCGGCCCGCAGCGTGGGCGCGGCCAGCGACAGGGCCAGGTCGGTGAGCGTTCGCTCGTCGGCGATCATGCCGATGAACTGCCGCATCACGCCGAGGCCGCCGGAGCGGGCAATCGCCCCGGTTGGGGTCGGCAGGTCGCCGGCGACCATCCGCAGCAGCGTCGTCTTCCCTGCCCCGTTCGGCCCGACGAGCGCCACCTTCGCGCCCTCGCCGACCCGGAAGGAGACGTCGGAGAAGAGCACCCGACCATCCGGCAGGGTGTATCCGACCCCGGCCACATCCACGTAACCCACGGGCGGATTGTGCGCGACGCCGGCCGGCCGGGTCACGCCTTTTCTCCTTCCGGCCGCTGCCGAAACCGAGCCGGGACCGAGCCGGGACCGAGCCGGGACCGAGCCGGAACCGAACCGGACGGATGCCGGGTCAGTCGGTGGCGGGTTCCGGGCGGGTGACGGCGAGCACCCGGTAGCCCTTCTGGGAGGCGTGCCGGCGGGCCGCCCAGCCCTGGTCGATGAGCCAGCTCTGCAGCGAGTCGCTGCCCAGGTGGTGGGCGACCACCAGCCAGGCTGTCCCGTCCGGGGCCAGCCGGGGCAGCCAGCGCAGCAGCAGGGCGTGCAGGTCGGCCTTGCCGATCCGGATCGGCGGGTTGCTCCAGATCTCGTCGAAGACCAGATCCGGGGGTACGTCGTCAGGCGCGCTCGGACGCACCCGGTCGGCGACCCCGGCGCGGGCGGCGTTCTCCCGGACCAGCCCGAGCGCCCGGGCGTTGACGTCGACGGCGTACACGAGCGGCCCGCGGCGAGGTGGCGGCCAGGCTCACCGCGATCGGCCCGTACCCGCAGCCGAGGTCGAGGTACACCCCGCCGCGGGTGGACGGCGGCGCGGCCTTGCGCAGCAGCACGGCGGTACCCGGGTCGAGTCGCTGGGCGGAGAACACCCCGCCGGCCGCGAGCAGGTCGAAGTCGCGGCCGAAGGCGGTGAACCCGACGCTGGTCGATCGGGCGGGCGCAGCGGGTTCAGCAGTGAAGTAGTGGTCGCCGGTCATGCCAAAATTCTGCCGGTACCGGCGCCGGCGGATGCTCGTACCCCCTCCCGCCGCGGTTTCGGTACCCTAGCCGCCATGACTTATGGGTACGACGATCCGGGCGACGGCTGGCGCTCGTCCGAGCCGGATCCGGCGTCCCGGGGTCGCCGCCGCGCGCCCGACGACGACGATCGATGGCCCGACGACCCGGCCGGCCGGCGCGGAGCGGGTAGCACCTCCGTCACCTCCCGATCGCGGATGGTCCGACGACGCCGGCCAGGCTACCACCCGCCCGCGTCATCGACGTACGGCGAACCCCCGACCGACCGCGGTTGGGGCGGCGCGCCCGCTGAGCGGCCCTACGGCGGCCCCGCCGACGACGATCGGAGGTGGGGCGGCCCGCCGCCGGACCGCCGTCCCTCCGGCCCGCACGGGCCGTCCGACGATCCGCGTTACGCCCACCGCCCGGACGGGCCGGCGGTCGACCACCCCGGCGAGTACCCCCGCGACGAACGCCCGCGCCCCCGGCCGTCCGCCGCAGGCGTGGCAGTCCGACCTCGCCGCCGAACGGTCCCGCCGGGGCTACGCCGACCCGCCCGGTCAACGCCGTGGCCCGGACGACGTCCTACGGCGACTACCGGTCCGCCCCGCCGGCCCGCGGCGGCGGCGTCTACGGCGCTCCGCCCGGCGCCGACCCGCGTACCCGACCCGGCGCCGGCTACCCGCCCCGCCCACGCTCCGGCGACGAGTACGTCGACGGTCGCGGCATCGACCTGGACCGCGACGACGAGCCGGCCCCGCGCGGCCCGTGGCTGAAGGTCCTGGCGGTACTGGCGACGGTGGCGCTGATCGCGGTCTGCGGCGCCGGGTTCTACATCACCTTCCTGAGCAAGAAGGGCGCGGACGGCACCGACGGTCACCGCCGTCCACGACATCGCCAGCCAGGTCGTCGACCCGGCGCCGCTGACGGTGGCCGAGGTGTTCCCGGCGGCCACCATCAGCCTGTCCGACGGCGGCGCCACCTCGGCCGCGCCGAAGGCCACCGGGTCGGCCGCCGCCGCCACCGGCGATGCAGCCGTACCAGGTGGTGAAGGCAGAGGCCGGCCAGTGTAAGAACGCGGTCGTCGGCGACCTGGCCGCCCTGCTGGAGAGCGGCGGCTGCAGCCAGGTGGTCCGGGCCACCCTGCTCACCGCCGACCAGCAGTTCGTGGTCACCACCGGGATCTTCAACCTGCGCGACGAGGCCACCACCAAGCAGGTCAAGGAGGGCGTGAAGGGCATCGTCAACGCCACCAAGGGCCGGTTCACCGGGTTCATGGCCGGCGGTGCCACCGACGTCATCGGCCGGGCCAAGACCCAGCTGGCCTGGGACGTGCGCGGCCACTTCCTGATCTACTGCGTGATCGCCCGAGCCGACTCCGGGGAACCGGACGCGGCCAGCCCGCCGGTCACCCAGATGGTCACCGACCTGGTGGAGAGCTACCTCAACGAGACGGTGCTGACCAACCGCACGCTCACTCCGCCGCCGGTCCCCTCGGCCGCCAACACCGGCTCCCCGGCCACCAGCAAATCCAAGTAGCGCGACGCCCCACCAGCCGCATTGCTGAGGGCGACAGGCCGGCCCGCTGCCGGCCGGCCGGGCCGGTGTCACTGGCCGAGCCGGGTCCGGCCGGTGTCGCTGATCGGGCCGGTGTCGCTGATCGGTTGGTGGCGGCGCGGCGGGTCGGGTCAGCCGCGCCGGTTGCGGGTGATCGTGGCCCGGTCGGCGTACCGGGCCGGGTCCGGGTAGGCGACCGCCACCAGGGTCAGCCCGTGCGGCGGGGCCACCGTGACCTCGTCGGCCCGCAGCGTCCGGGCCAGCAGGCTGCCCGGCCAGTCCACCGGCCGCCGTCCGTCGCCGACCGGCAGCAGGGCGCCTACCAGGCTGCGCACCATGGCCTGGCAGAAGGCGTCGGCGGCCACCGTGGCGATGACGATGCCGTCCGGTTCGCGGCGCCAGGCCAGCGTGCTGATCGCCCGGATGGTGGTGGCGTTCTCCTTGCGGCGGCAGAACGCGGCGTAGTCGTGCTCGCCGGTCAGCACGGCACTGGCCTGGTTGAGCCGGTCCAGGTCCAGCGGCCGGGGCCAGGCCAGGGTGTCCCGGGCGCGCAGCGGGGGGGCGCCCCAGCCGGAGTCGCTGACCCGGTATGAATAGCGCCGCGACAGCGCCGAGAACCGGGCGTCGAAGTCGGCGCCGACCGGCTCGACCGCGGGTACCCGCAGGTCGGTGGGGAGCAGCCCGGCCAGCCGGCGCAGCAGCGTGGCCCCCAGCCGTTGCCAGGCTTCGGCGGGCACGTCGACGTGGCAGACCTGGCCGGTGGCGTGCACCCCGGCGTCGGTACGGCCGGCCACGGTGAGCCCGGTCGGCTGCCCGGCCCCGAAAATCCGCTCCAGCTCGGCGAGCAGCACCCCGGCGACAGTGCGCCGCTGTGGTTGGGCGGCCCAGCCGGAGAAGTCGGTCCCGTCGTAGCTGACCGAAAGGCGCAGACGGACGAGCCCGGTACCTCCCGTGGGGGTACCGGGCTCGTCCGGTGTCGTACCGCTGCTGCTCAGGCCTTGTCCTCGGCTTCGTCGGCGTCGGCGGTCGCCGGCGCCTCGGTAGCGTCGGCGTCGGCCGCCTTGGCGCTGCTGCTGGCCGGCGTGGCCTCGTCCTCGTCCTCACCGGCGAGCGCGGCCACGACGTCTGCCCTGGCAGCCTTGCGCGCGGTGGACTTGGTGGCCTTCGCCGTCGGCGTCGCTACGGCCAGCTCCTCGACGAGCTCGATGACGGCCATCGGAGCGTTGTCGCCCTTGCGCGGGCCGATCTTGACGATCCGCGTGTACCCGCCGGCCCGGTTGGCGAAGCGGGGCGCGATCTCGTCGAACAGCGAGTACACCACGTCCTTGTCGTGGACCACGGTGAGCACCCGACGACGCGAGTGCAGGTCGCCGCGCTTCGCCTTGGTGATCAGCTGCTCGGCGAGCGGACGCAGCCGCTTGGCCTTCGTCTCGGTGGTGGTGATCTTTCCGTGCCGGAACAGCGCGGTGGCCAGGTTGGCCAGCATCAGCCGCTCGTGCGCGGGGCTGCCGCCGAGGCGGGGGCCCTTGGTGGGCGTGGGCATTGGTGCTCCTAGTTTCTACAAAGGTCGGCCGGCGCGGCTTAGAGCTGCTCGGTCTCGCGGTAGTCGTCGGTGTCGTAGTCGACCTCGGAGAAGGTGTCCACGACGTGCGCGGGGTCGAACGTCGGGGCCGAATCCTTCAGCCCCAGACCCATCCCGGCCAGCTTCATCTTGACCTCGTCGATCGACTTCTGCCCGAAGTTGCGGATGTCCAGCAGGTCCGCCTCGGTCCGGCCGATCAGTTCGCCGACGGTGTTGATGCCTTCGCGCTTGAGGCAGTTGTACGAGCGGACGGTCAGGTCCAGCTCCTCGATCGGCAGCGCCAGGTCGGCAGCGAGCTGCGCGTCCTGGGGCGACGGGCCGATGTCGATGCCCTCGGCGGTCTCGTCCAGCTCCCGGGCCAGGCCGAACAGCTCGACCAGGGTGGAGCCGGCGGAGGCCAGCGCGGTACGCGGCGAGATGGAGGCCTTCGTCTCCACGTCGATGATCAGCCGGTCGAAGTCGGTGCGCTGCTCGACGCGGGTGGCCTCGACGCGGTAGACGACCTTCAACACCGGGGAGTAGATCGAGTCGACCGGGATCCGGCCGATCTCGGCGCCGGCCTGCTTGTTCTGCGAGGCGGTGACGTAGCCCCGACCGCGCTCGACGGTCAGCTCCATGTCGACCCGGCCCTTGCTGTTCAGCGTGGCCAACTTCAGGTCACCGTTGTGCACGCTGACCCCGGCCGGCGGCTGGATGTCGCCCGCGGTGATGTCACCGGGGCCCTGCTTGCGCAGGTACATCGAGACCGGCTCGTCGTGCTCGGAGCTGACGCACAGCTCCTTGATGTTCATGACGAGCTCGACCACATCCTCCTTGACGCCGGGGATGGTGGTGAACTCGTGCAGGACGCCGTCGACCTTGATGCTGGTGACGGCGGCCCCCGGGATGGACGACAGCAGGGTACGGCGCAGGGAGTTGCCCAGCGTGTACCCGAAGCCCGGCTCCAGCGGTTCGATGGTGAACCGCGACCGGGTCTCGCTGATCGGCTCCTCGGTGAGGGTCGGCCGCTGCGTGATGAGCACTGAGTGTTCTCTTCTCTGTCGGGCTGCCCGCTATATGACAGCGCCTGTTGGTGCATAGTTCTGATCCGTAACGGCCCCGCCCACCCGGACCACGCCCGTCGGCGCGCGCTGGCGCGCCGACGGGTTCCACGAGCCGCTTCAGCGGCTCGTGGAATTACTTGCTGTAGAGCTCGACGATCAACTGCTCCTGGACCTGGGTGTCGATGACCTGACGGGCCGGCACCGAGTGGATCAGGATCTTGAGCTGGCTGGGGATCGCCTCCAGCCAGGCCGGGACGGCCCGGCTACCCGCCTGCGCGGTGGCCACCACGAACGGCGTCATTTCCCGCGACTTCTCGCGGACCTCGACGATGTCGTGCGGGTCAACCCGGTACGACGGGATGTCGACCTTCTTCCCGTTGACCAGGAAGTGCCCGTGCTTGACCAGCTGGCGGGCGTGGTCACGGGACTGGGCGTAGCCAGCCCGGTAGACCACGTTGTCCAGCCGCGACTCGAGGATCTGCAGCAGAACCTCACCGGTCTTGCCCTGCTTGCGGTTGGCCTCTTCGTAGTACCCGCGGAACTGCTTCTCCATCACGCCGTAGACGCGACGGGCCTTCTGCTTCTCACGAAGCTGCAGCAGGTACTCGGTCTCCTTCGGCCGACCGCGGCCGTGCTGGCCGGGCGGGAAGGGGCGGGACTCGAACGGGCACTTCGGCCCGTCGCACTTGCTGCCCTTGAGGAACAGCTTCATCTTCTCCCGACGGCAACGGCGGCAGTCGGCACCTGTGTAACGAGCCATCTTCCTCTACCTCTCAGACCCGGCGGCGCTTCGGCGGACGGCAACCGTTGTGCGGCTGCGGGGTGACGTCGGCGATCTGGCCGACCTCAAGCCCAGCGGCCTGCAGCGAACGGATGGCGGTCTCCCGGCCGGAGCCCGGACCCTTGACGAAGACATCGACCTTGCGCATGCCGTGCTCCATGGCGCGACGCGCGGCAGCCTCGGCGGCCAGCTGCGCGGCGAACGGAGTCGACTTGCGCGAACCCTTGAAGCCGACCTGGCCGGCGGAGGCCCAGGAGATGACGGCCCCGGTGGGGTCGGTGATCGACACGATGGTGTTGTTGAACGTGGACTTGATATGGGCCTGGCCGTGCGCGACGTTCTTGCGCTCTTTACGCCGTACCTTCTTGACGGCGGCCGGGCCGGTACGTGCCTTGGGTGGCATGGATGTATGCGCTCCTGTGTGTTCTCGTGCGTGGCGTCCGCCGCGCCACCGTGGTGGCGCGGGGCGGATCGGCTACTACTTCTTGCCGGGCTTCTTCTTGCCGGCGACCGTGCGCTTGGGACCCTTGCGGGTACGCGCGTTGGTACGGGTGCGCTGCCCACGCACGGGCAGCCCCCGGCGGTGCCGGATGCCCTGGTAGCAACCGATCTCCACCTTGCGGCGGATGTCCGCGGCGACCTCGCGGCGCAGGTCGCCCTCTACCTTGAAGTTGGCTTGGATGTAGTCGCGCAGCAGCACGACTTCCTCGTCAGTCAGGTCCTTGACCCGCTTGTCCGGGGAGACGCCGGTGGCGGCGAGTGCTGCGTCCGCCCGGGTCCGGCCGATCCCGAAGATGTAGGTGAGCGCGATCTCCATCCGCTTCTCGCGGGGGAGGTCTACGCCGACTAGACGTGCCATATGCGGGCTGACTCCTCATGGTGCTCGCGGAGGTCTGTACCCTCTCCACCCCCGCCTGCCCCGGCAGGGCCCTGGCCTCCGACCAGGGGTGAGCCACGCATGATCACGCGGCTGGATTGGGCTTGTCAGTATGGGCGCTGCGAGTTGCAACGAACAGGCAGCGACAGGGCTCAGCCCTGGCGCTGCTTGTGGCGCGGGTCGGTGCAAATGACCATGACCCGGCCGTGCCGGCGGATAACCCGGCACTTGTTGCAGATCCGCTTGACGCTCGGCTTGACCTTCACGGTGTGCCTTACTTCTGGTGACGGCCGACCTGGCTACTTGTATCGGTAGACGATGCGTCCCCGGGTGAGGTCGTACGGCGAAAGCTCGACGACGACCCTGTCCTCGGGCAGGATGCGGATGTAGTGCTGCCGCATCTTGCCGCTGATGTGTGCCAAGACCTTGTGGCCATTGGAAAGCTCCACTCGGAACATGGCGTTCGGGAGTGGTTCGATCACTCGGCCCTCGATCTCGATGGCCCCATCTTTTTTCGGCATGTCCTCCGCTACCTGACGTCAGGTCTCATGACAAGCTCACAGTGCCCATCGCAGCTCCCCGGGTGAGGAGCTACGCCAGCCGCGGTTCCGTCACCGCCACCGAAGCACGTGGCAGGCATGACAGAGTGGACGCTGTGCGCCGATGGGAAAGTCTACGCGCGGTTACGCGCCAACACCAAACCCGGCCCCCGCACCCGGGCGTGTCGGGCGCCACTGCGCCGCGGCACCGGCCCGGATCGGCTGGTCAGCGACCGTAGCGGCGGCGCTCCCGGGCGGTCCGGCGAGCCTCCCGGGCGGCGTCCCGGGCGGCGTCGGTGGCGGCCCGGAGGTTGTGCCCGCGGCCACGCCCCGCCCAGCCGGCAAGGGTCCGCAGCAGCAGGACCGCGCCCCACGGACCCAGCACCCAGGCCGGCCAGAAGTACCCGCCGAAGTCGCTGAGCGCCCAGATCACGATCAGCACCACCCCGGTGGAGGCCCAGCTGGTCCAGACCGGCCCCAGCCAGTTGCCGCCGTGGTGTGGGTGCCCGGCGGGCTCGGTGTCCGGCTGAACGCCCGCTGGCACCACCTGGCTGGCGCTGACCGGGATGACACCGGGCAGGTCGTCCAGGATGCCGTCCAGGTCGCCGTAGGTACGCGCGGCGTAGGCCTGCTGCAGCCGCTCGTCGTACTCGACAAGGGTGAGCCGGCCCTCGCTCAGCGCGCTGCGCAGCTGCTCCGCGACCAGCTCCCGGTCCTTGTCGCCCGCCCGCATGTCTTCCCGCCGTTGCGCCACGAAACGAGGATCGCACGCGGTGTCCGGATTTGCGAGCCGGCCTGACCCCGGCCGGACCGACGTCCGCGCGCACCGGCTGTACGGACCGGGGCTTCGGTCCAGCGGGGCGGCCGGGTCAGCGGGCGGCGCTGGTGAGCAGTTCGGCGGGCAGCTTCGAGGCGCCGCCGTCCGCGGCGGTGGTGACCAGTACCCCGTCTGGGAAGAAGGCCACTGTGTGCTCGACGTGGGCGGCCACCGAGCCGTCCCGGGTCACCACGGTCCAGCCGTCGTCCAGCTCCACGCCGGTGGCCGAACCCAGGGTGATCATCGGTTCGATCGCCAGCGCCATGCCGGGCACCAGGGTGGGGCCCTTGCCGGCCCGGCCGAAGTTGCTGATGTGCGGGTCCTGGTGCATCTCGGTGCCGATGCCGTGCCCGCCGTAGCCACGCACGATCCCGAACCGCCCGGCCGACCGGACGGCGCGCTCGATCGCCGCCGAGATGTCGGTGAGCCGGCCCCGACCCGAGCGCAGCCCGCGGGCGGCGGCGGTGATCCCGGCCCACAGCGACTCCTCGGCGGCCCGGGTCAGCCGGGTCAGTTCCGGCCGGACCTCGCCGACGGCCACTGTGACGGCCGAGTCGCCGTGCCAGCCGTCCAGGATCGCGCCGCAGTCGATGGAGATCAGGTCGCCGTCGCGGAGCACCTGGTCACGGGCGGGGATGGCGTGCACGATCTGGGCGTTCACGGAGGTGCACAGCGACGCCGGGTAGCCGTGGTAGCCCTTGAAGGAGGGGACCGCGCCGGCCGCCCGGATCGCCTGCTCGGCGATGTCGTCCAGCTCGGCGGTGCTCACGCCGGGGGCCACCGCCTCCCGGACCCGGGCCAGTACGGCGGCCACCACCAGGCCGGCCGCCCGCATCCGGACGAGCTGGTCCGGCGTCTTGAGCTCGATTTCCAGGGTTGAGCTTCGCACGATGCCAGTCTGCCCGACTCAGCCGCCGTACGAGCGCAGTGCGTCCAGCGCCCGTGCGGTGATGTCCTCCACCGGACCGGTGGCGTCGATGCCCACCAGCTTGCTCTGGGCGCCGTAGAAGTTGACCAGTGGCGCGGTGTCCCGGTTGTAGACCCGCAGCCGCTCCTCGATGACCTCGGCCTTGTCGTCGTCGCGCTGGTACAGCTCGCCACCGCAGCGGTCGCAGGCGCCCTCGCGGCTGGTCGGGTCGAATTCGACGTGCCAGATCTTGTCGCAGCCCCGGCAGTTGCGCCGGCCGGAGAGTCGACGGATCACCTCGTCCTCGTCGACCACCAGTTCGAGCACCAGGTCGAGCTGGGTGCCCAGGTCGGCGAGCATCTTGTCGAGTTCGGCGGCCTGCGGCAGGGTGCGCGGGAAGCCGTCGAGCAGGAAGCCGTCGGCGGCGTCCGACTCGGCCAGCCGCCCCCGCACCATGTTGATGGTGACCTCGTCGGGGACGAGTTGGCCGGCGTCCATGTAGCGCTTGGCCTCCACGCCGAGCGGGGTGCCCTCGCGCATGTTGGCGCGGAAGATGTCGCCCGTGGAGATCTTGGGCACGGCAAGCTCGGCGGCGATGAACTCGGCCTGGGTTCCCTTGCCCGCGCCGGGGGGACCGACCAACACCAGTCGCACTACCGCAGGAACCCTTCGTAATTACGCTGCATGAGCTGGCTCTCGATCTGCTTCACGGTCTCCAGGCCGACGCCCACGATGATGAGCACCGCGGTGCCACCGAACGGGAAGTTCTGCTTGGAGCCGCCGACGAGCCCGATGAACAGGTTCGGCAGGATCGCGACGATGCCCAGGTAGAGCGCGCCCGGGAGGGTGATCCGGCTGAGGATGAAGTCCAGGTACTCCGCGGTCGGCTTGCCCGGCCGGATACCCGGCACGAACCCGCCGTACTTCTTCATGTTGTCCGCGACGTCGGTCGGGTTGAACGTGATGGACACGTAGAAGTACGTGAAGAAGATGATCAGCAGGAAGTACAGGGTGACGTTGACCCAGTCGGCCGGGTTGATGATGTGGTTCGTGATGAACATGTAGGTCTTGCTGGGCTTGTCCTGGTTCATCAGCTGCAGGGCCAGCTGCGGCAGGTAGAGCAGTGACGAGGCGAAGATGACCGGGATGACACCGGCGGTGTTCACCTTCAGCGGGATGTAGGTGGAGGTGCCGCCGTACATCCGCCGGCCGACCATCCGCTTGGCGTACTGCACCGGCACCCGGCGCTGGGCCTGCTCGATGAAGACCACCGCGGTGATGACCACCAGGCCGATCGCGATGACCAGGAAGAAGGTGGCGCGCCCCTGCTTCCAGATGGACCAGCCCTCGCTGGGCAGCCGGGCGGCGATCGAGGTGAAGATCAGCACGGACATGCCGTTGCCGATGCCCCGGTCGGTGACCATCTCGCCGAGCCACATGATGACGCCGGTGCCGGCGGTCATGGTGATCACGATCATCGACACGGTCAGCCAGGTCGGCAGGAAGTCGGGCCCGGTGGGGATGATCGGCTTGTTTTCGAAGTCGCAGTTGTTGCTGCCGAAGAGCTGACCCGAGCGGGCCAGCGCCACGAACGCCGACGCCTGCAGCACCGCCAGACCCAGGGTCAGGTACCGGGTGTACTGGGTGATCTTCGAGGTGCCCGACTGGCCTTCCTTGCGCAGCGCTTCCAACCGCGGAATGACCACGGTGAGCAGCTGCAGGATGATGCTCGCGGTGATGTAGGGCATGATGCCCAGCGCGAAGATGGAAAGTTGCAGCAGCGCCCCACCGGAGAACAGGTTCAACAGCGTGAAGACGCCGTTGTTGCTGCCGTTCTCCAGGACCTTGATACAGGCGTGCACGTTGGGGTACGAGACACCGGGACTCGGGATGGTCGCGCCGAGCCGGTAGATCGCGATCATGGCTAGCGTGAACAGTATCTTCTTGCGCAGGTCAGGCGTCCTGAACGCACTGATAAAGGCGGAGAGCAAGGTTCTTCCTCCTGCGCGGAGCAGCCGAGGGGGCCGGCGTGACGGATGACCGGTGTCGCGTCGGATACCGGCCTGGATGGGTAATGCTAGCTGGCTACGGACTCTAACAGCAGAGCCCGGGACCGAAATACGTGACCGGAGGGATAGACGTCGATCATGGCGCCCGGGTCGGGCGCCATGATCGACGTAGTGCCTGTCGGCAGGGGTACTGCTACAGCTCGGTGGTGGACCCGCCGGCCGCGGCGATCTTCTCCTTGGCCGACCCGCTGAACGCGTGCGCCGACACCTGGAGCTTCACGCCGCCGAGATCGCCGGCGCCGAGCACCTTGACCGGGTGTCCGTGACGGACCGCGCCGGCCTCGGCCAACTCGACCGGGCCGATCTGGCCGCCCTGCGGGAACAGCTCGGCCAGCCGCTCCAGGTTGACCACCTGGAAGACGACCTTGTTGCGGTTCTTGAAGCCCTTGAGCTTCGGCAGCCGCATGTGGATGGGCATCTGCCCACCCTCGAACGCGGCCGGAACCTGGTAGCGGGCCTTGGTGCCCTTGGTACCGCGACCAGCGGTCTTGCCCTTGGAGCCCTCACCGCGACCCACCCGGGTCTTGTTGGTCTTGGCACCGGGCGCCGGCCGCAGGTGGTGAACCTTGATCGCCATTTACTCGACCTCCTCGAACTTCACGAGGTGGCTCACCGTGAAGATCATGCCCCGGAATTCGGGGCGGTCCTCCTTAACCACCACGTCGTTGATCCGCTTCAGGCCGAGCGAACGCAGCGTCTCCCGCTGGTTGCGCTTGCAGCCGATCTCGGACCGGACCTGGGTGACCTTCAAACGTGCCATCACGCACCCACCCCCGCGCGCAGCTGCAGCATCTTCGCCGGGGCGACGTCCTCGACGGGCAGACCGCGCCGGGCGGCCACCTGCTCGGGCGACTCCAGCCCCTTCAGCGCGGCCACCGTGGCGTGCACGATGTTGATCGGGTTGGACGAGCCGAGGCTCTTGGACAGCACGTCGTGGATACCGGCGCACTCCAGCACGGCACGCACCGGGCCACCGGCGATGACGCCGGTACCGGCGCTGGCCGGCTTGAGCAGCACCACACCGGCCGCGTCCTCACCCGTCACCGGGTGCGGAATCGTGGAAGCGATCCGCGGCACCTTGAAGAAGTGCTTCTTGGCCTCCTCGACACCCTTGGCGATCGCCGCGGGCACCTCCTTGGCCTTGCCGTACCCGACACCCACGGTGCCGTCACCGTCGCCCACCACGACCAGCGCGGTGAAGCTGAACCGCCGGCCGCCCTTGACGACCTTGGCGACCCGGTTGATGGTGACGACCCGCTCAAGGTGCGGAGTCTTCTCGGCCGGCTGGTCGCGACGGTTGTCGCGGCCCCGGCCCTCACGGCGGCCGCCGCCCTCGGTGTTACCCCCGGACCCGCCGCCCCTGCGCTGTGGACCTGGCATGAGACGTTTCTCCCTAGAACTCGAGTCCGGCTTCGCGCGCGGCAGTCGCCAGGGCGGCGATGCGCCCCGCGTACTTGTTCCCACCGCGGTCGAAGACGACCTTGCCGACACCGGCGGCCTTGGCGCGCTCGGCGAGGAGCTGGCCGACCTTGCCGGCCTGCTCGCTCTTGTTCACGCCCCCGGCCCGCAGCGACGCGTCCATGGTCGAGGCCGACGCCAGGGTGTACCCCTTGGTGTCGTCCACGATCTGGGCGACGATGTGCCGCAGCGAGCGGGTGACCACCAGGCGCGGACGCTCGGTGGTGCCGCTGACGTTCTTGCGCACCCGGAAGTGGCGGCGCGCCTTGCCGACACGACGGGTCGCTGCGACCCCCCGCTGGCGCTTGAGCAGCGTGGCGCTCACTTCTTACCTGCCTTTCCAGCCTTGCGGCGGATGATCTCGCCCTGGTACTTGACGCCCTTGCCCTTGTAGGGCTCCGGCGGCCGGATCTTCCGAATGTTCGCGGCAACCTCGCCGACCTGCTGCTTGTCGATGCCCGACACGCTGAACACGGTCGGCCGCTCCACCGCGAAGCTGATCCCCGCCGGGGCGGCAACCAGAACCGGGTGCGAGAAGCCGAGGGCGAACTCGAGGTCCGTGCCCTTGGCGACCACGCGGTAACCGGTGCCGGCGATCTCCAGGGTCTTCTTGTACCCCTCGGTCACTCCGACGATCATGTTGTTGATCAAGGTCCGGGAGAGTCCGTGCAGCTCCTTGGCCTTGCGCTCGTCGTTGGGGCGGACCACGTTGAGGGTGCCGTCATCGGCCTTCTCCGCCGTGATCGGCTCCGCGAGCGTGTGCTGAAGCTCGCCCTTGGGGCCCTTGACCTTCACGGTCTGGCCGTCAATGGCGATATCGACACCGGCCGGCACCGTGATCGGCTTACGTCCAATACGCGACATGTCGCTGATCCTCCGTTACCAGACCCAGGCGAGGACTTCCCCGCCCACGTTTCGCTTGCGGGCCTGCCGGTCGGTCAGCAGCCCCTGGGACGTCGAGATGATCGCAACGCCGAGGCCGCCCAGCACGCGGGGCAGGTCGGTGGACTTGGCATACACCCGCAGGCCGGGCTTTGACACCCGGCGGATACCGGCGAGGCTGCGCTCGCGGTTCGGGCCGAACTTGAGGTCGAGGAACAGCGTCTTGCCGACGGCGCCCTCGTCCGGCTCCTTTACCTGCCACGCGGCGATGTACCCCTCCGCCTTGAGGACCTCGGCGATGTTCGCCTTGATCTTCGAGTACGGCATGGACACCCGGTCGTGGTACGCCTGGTTGGCGTTACGCAGACGCGTCAGCATGTCTGCGATCGGGTCAGTCATGGTCATTGGTTGTCATAACCTTTCTCACCGCGGTTCCCTCGGGGGGCCTACGGCGAAGCGTTTACCAGGAGGCCTTCGACACGCCGGGAAGCTCGCCACGGTGGGCCATCTCCCGGATGCACACGCGGCACAGACCGAACTTGCGGTAGACGGCCTTCGGCCGTCCGCACCGCTGGCAACGGGTGTACGCACGCACCGCGAACTTCGGCTTCGCGGCCGCCTTGATGATCAGCGCCTTCTTGGCCATTCTCAGTTCTCCTTGAACGGGAAGCCCAGGAGCTTCAGCAGCGCCCGGCCTTCCGCGTCGGTTTTGGCGGTGGTCACCACGGTGATGTCCATGCCCCGGGTCCGGTCAATCCGGTCCTGGTCGATCTCGTGGAACACGGACTGCTCGGTCAGGCCGAACGTGTAGTTGCCGTTGCCGTCGAGCTTGCGCCCGTCCAGCCCGCGGAAGTCACGGATACGCGGCAGCGCGATCGACAGCAGCCGGTCCAGGAACTCCCACATCCGGTCGCCGCGCAGGGTGACCTTGGCGCCGATCGGCATACCTTCGCGCAGCTTGAACTGCGCGATGGACTTGGTTGCCCGACGCACCTGGGGCTTCTGCCCGGTGATCGCGGCGAGGTCGCGGACGGCCCCGTCGATCAGCTTGGCGTCCCGGGCGGCTTCGCCGACACCCATGTTCACGACGATCTTGACCAGGCCGGGCACCTGCATCGGGTTGCCGTAGTCGAACTGCTTGCGCAGCTCGCCGAACAGCTCGTTGCGGTACCGCTCCTTGAGGCGCGGCAAGGTCTTTTCAGCGGTGGAGGTGGTCATCACAGGTCCTTACCGGTGCTGCGCGCGACGCGGATCTTCTGACCCTCTTCGTCGTAGCGGTAGCCGACGCGCGTGGGCTTGCCATGCTCGTCGACGATCGCGACGTTGGAGACGTGAATCGCCGCCTCGGTGGTGATGATGCCGCCGGTCTTGGAGCCGCGCTGGGTCTGCCGTACCCGGGTGTGCCGCTTCACCACGTTGACGCCCTCGACGAGCACCTTGTCCTGGCGCGGGAAGGCCGCGATGACCTTGCCCGTGCGGTCCTTGTCCTTGCCGGCGATGATGACGACCGTGTCGCCCTTCTTGATCTTCACGGTCTACAACACCTCCGGGGCCAGGCTAATGATCTTCATGAACCGCTTGTCGCGCAGCTCGCGGCCGACCGGGCCGAAGATGCGGGTACCGCGGGGGTCGCCACCGTCCTTGATGATCACGGCGGCGTTCTCGTCGAAGCGGATGTACGAACCGTCGGGCCGGCGGCGTTCCTTGGCGGTGCGGACGATGACGGCCTTGACGACCTCGCCCTTCTTCACACCGGCGCCCGGAATCGCGTCCTTGACGGTGGCGACGATGACGTCGCCGATGCCGGCGTAGCGCCGACCGGAGCCGCCGAGCACCCGGATGCACAGAATCTCCCGTGCCCCGGTGTTGTCGGCGACGCGCAGTCGCGTCTCCTGCTGAATCACGTCAGTCTCCTATGTCTGCCAGTTCTCGGCCCCGCACGATGGCGGTCGAGCTTGGCGGAACTACCTGAGCCGGGGCCTGGCGGCCCCGGAACTCACTTGGCCTTTTCGAGGATCTCCACGACCCGCCACCGCTTGGTGGCCGACAGCGGCCGGGTCTCCATCAGCAGCACCCGGTCGCCGATGCCGCACGAGTTCTGCTCGTCGTGCGCCTTCAGCTTGCTGGTACGGCGCATGACCTTGCCGTACAGCGGGTGCTTGACCCGGTCCTCCACCGCCACCACGACGGTCTTGTCCATCTTGTCGCTGACCACCAGGCCCTCACGGGTCTTGCGGCGGTTGCGCTCTTCCACAGTTGTCTCGCTCATCAGGCCACCTCGGTGGGCTCGGCCGACAGGCCCAGCTCGCGCTCTCGCATGATCGTGTAGATCCGGGCGATCTCTTTACGGATCACCTGGAGCCGCCGGTTGTTGTCCAGTTGCCCGGTAGCACCCTGCACGCGGAGGTTGAAAAGCTCAGCCTTGGCCTCCCGCAGTCGGGAAACCAGGTCCTCGGTCGGCAGTTCGCGCAGCTCTGCTGCCGCGACACCCGCTGCCATCAGCTTTCACCCACTTCGCGTGTAACAATGCGGCACTTCATCGGGAGCTTGTGGATCGCGCGCCGCATAGCCTCACGCGCGATCACCTCGTTCGGGAACGACATCTCGAACAGCACCCGACCCGGCTTGATGTTGGCCACCCACCACTCCGGCGAACCCTTGCCGGAACCCATCCGGGTCTCGGCCGGCTTCTTGGTGATGGAGCGGTCCGGGAAGATGTTGATCCAGACCTTGCCGCCACGCTTGATGTGCCGGGTCATGGCGATACGGGCGGCCTCGATCTGCCGGTTGGTCAGGTAAGCCGACTCCAGTGCCTGGATGCCGAACTCGCCGAAGACCACCCGCGTACCACCCTTCGCCGCACCGGTGCGGTGCGGGTGGTGGGGCTTACGGAAGCCACCCGGTGGCTTACGTGGCACCAGCATTGCTCAGCCCTCCTGCGCTGTACTCACGGCCGTGTCGGCCGGGGCCGCCGCCGGGGCGGCAGCCTCTGTGCTCACCGGCGCGGCTTCGCTGCCGGATCCGGCGGCGCGGCCCGCTTCGGTTCCCCCGGCGGTCGTCCCGGACGAACCGGAACGCAGCCGACGCGGGCGCTCGGGCCGGTCGGCCCGGTCACGACGCGGACGGCCACCGCTGGGCACCTCGGCCGGAGCCTCCCGGCCCGGTACCGCGTCACCCTTGTAGATCAGTACCTTCACGCCGATACGGCCGAAGGTGGTACGCGCCTCGAAGAAGCCGTACTCGATGTTGGCGCGCAGCGTGTGCAGGGGTACGCGACCCTCGCGGTAGAACTCGCTGCGGGACATCTCGGCGCCGCCCAGACGACCGGAGCACTGCACCCGGATGCCCTTGACGATCGGGTTCTTCATCGCCGACTGCATCGCCTTGCGCATCGCCCGACGGAAGCTGACCCGGGAGGCGAGCTGCTCGGCGACGCCCTGGGCGACCAGCTGCGCGTCACTCTCGGGGTTCTTCACCTCGAGGATGTTCAGCTGCACCTGCTTGCCGGTGAGCTTCTCCAGGTCGCCCCGGATCCGGTCGGCCTCGGCACCCTTACGGCCGATGACGATGCCCGGCCGGGCGGTGTGGATGTCGATGCGGACCCGGTCCCGGGTGCGCTCGATCTCCACCTTGGAGATGCCGGCCCGTTCCAGGCCCTTGGACATCATCTTCCGGATCTTGACATCTTCCGAGATGTAGTCCTTGTACAGCTTGTCTGCGTACCAACGGCTCTTCCACTCGGACGAGATGCCGAGCCGGAAGCCGTGCGGGTGAACTTTCTGGCCCATTACTCGGCACTCTCCTCTTCGGACTCCTCGGCCGGCGGCGTCGCCTTCTTGGCAGCTGCCTTCTTGGCCGGCGCGGCCTTCGCCGCGGGCGCCGGAGTCTCGGTCGACTCCTCGTCGACCTCGGTCGGTTCGGCCGCAGTTGCCTCAGCCGCGGTTGCCTTGGCCGGTGCGGCCTTGGCCGGTGCGGCCTTGGCGGGGGCGGCCTTGGCCGGTGCGCCGACCCGCAACGCCTTGGGCGTGCCGGCCTGGACCGACTCGACCACGACAGTGATGTGGCAGGTCCGCTTGCGGATGCGGAAGGCACGGCCCTGCGCACGCGGCCGGAACCGCTTCAGCGTCGGACCCTCGTCGACGTAGATCTCGCTGATCAGCAGCGAGTCCCCGTCGATCCGCTCGTTGTTCTCGGCGTTGGCGATGGCCGAGGCCACCACCTTGTACACCGGCTCGCTCGCAGCCTGCGGCGCGAACTGCAGCACGGTGAGCGCCTGCCGCGCGGACATCCCGCGGACGAGGTTCACCACGCGGCGCGCCTTGGTCGGGGACACCCGCACGTGGCGCGCCACCGCACGCGCGCCAGCCAGCGCGACGTCGCTCTTCGTAGCCATCTTGATCCTCTTCCTTAAGCCCGCGACTACCGGCGCCGGCTCTTGCGGTCGTCCTTCTCGTGACCCTTGAACGTGCGGGTCAACGCGAACTCACCGAGCTTGTGGCCCACCATGGCCTCACTGACGAACACCGGTACGTGCTTGCGTCCGTCGTGCACGGCGATCGTGTGCCCGAGCATCTCGGGAATGATCGTCGAGCGTCGCGACCAGGTCTTGATGACGTTCTTCGAGTTCTTCTCGTTCTGGACTTCCACCTTCTTGAGCAGGTGGTCGTCGACGAACGGGCCCTTCTTCAGGCTGCGAGGCATCCTTTATCTCCCTCAGCCGCGCTTGCGCGTCGCGTAGCGCCGGCGAACGATCAGCTTGTCGCTCGGCTGGTCCTTCTTACGGGTCCGGCCCTGCGGCTTACCCTTCGGGTTCACCGGGTGGCGACCACCGGAGGTCTTACCCTCACCACCACCGTGCGGGTGGTCGACCGGGTTCATGGCCACCCCACGGACGGTCGGGCGCTTGCCCTTCCACCGCATCCGGCCGGCCTTGCCCCAGTTGATGTTGGACTGCTCGGCGTTGCCGATCTCGCCAACCGTCGCGCGGCAGCCGACCAGTACCCGCCGGATCTCGCCCGAGGGCATCCGGAGCGTGGCGTAGTCGTCCTCGCGGCCCAGCAGCTGGATGCCGACGCCGGCCGAGCGGGCCAGCTTGGCCCCGCCGCCCGGACGCAGCTCCACCGCGTGGATGGTCGTACCCACCGGGATGTTACGCAGTGGCAGGTTGTTGCCGGGCTTGATGTCAGCGCCCGGCCCGGACTCCACGGAGTCGCCCTGGCCCAGGTTCTTCGGCGCGATGATGTAGCGCTTCTCGCCGTCGAGGTAGTGCAGCAGCGCGATCCGGGCGGTCCGGTTGGGGTCGTACTCGATGTGCGCGACCTTGGCCGGCACGCCGTCCTTGTCGACCCGCTTGAAGTCGATCAGCCGGTACTGCCGCTTGTGTCCGCCACCCTGGTGTCGGGCGGTGATCCGGCCGTGCGCGTTGCGACCACCCTTGCTGGTCAGCGGCACGGTCAGCGACTTCTCCGAACCCGTCCGAGTAATCTCGGCGAAGTCGGCGACGCTGGAGCCGCGACGACCGGGGGTCGTCGGCTTGTACTTACGGATAGCCATTGTTCTCGACCCCTCAGCTGACCGGTCCGCCGAAGGCTTCGATGCGGTCGCCCTCGGCGAGCTTCACGAGCGCGCGCTTGGTGTCCTTCCGCTTTCCGAAGCCCGCCCGGGTGCGCTTGCGCTTGCCCTGCCGGTTCATGGTGTTCACGGTCTCGACCCGGACGTTGAAGATCTGCTGGATCGCGATCTTGATCGCAGTCTTGTTGGCGTCCGGGTGGACCAGGAACGTGTACCAGTTCTTGTTGAGCTCCGTGTAGCTCTTCTCGGAGACGATCGGCGCGATGATGATGTCGCGCGGGTCGGCGATGGTGCTCACTTGTCGCTCTCCTCACTGGCCTCGTCGTCGTCGTCGTCGGCGGCGTCGTCGTCGTCAGTGTCGTCGGCGGCGGCCTCGGCGGGCACACCCAGGAACTCGTCGAGCGCGTCCTTGGTGAAGACCACCTCGTCGGCGACCAGCACGTCATAGGTGTTCAGCTGGCTCGACTCGATCAGGTGCACGGTCGGCACGTTGCGCAGCGAGAGCCAGTTGAGCTCGTCCTCGGAGCTCAACACGACCAGCACCTTCTCGGTCGAGGCCACCGCGGCCAGCGCGGTCAGCGCCGCCTTGGTCGACGGGGTCTCGGCGTCCACGAAGGACTCGACCACGTAGAGGCGGCCGTCGCGGGCCCGGTCGGAGAGGGCGCACCGCAGCGCGGCGGCCTTCATCTTCTTCGGGGTCCGCTGGCTGTAGTCGCGCGGGACCGGGCCGTGCACCACGCCACCGCCGGTGAACTGCGGTGCGCGGATCGAGCCCTGTCGGGCGCGGCCGGTGCCCTTCTGCTTGTACGGCTTGCGGCCACCACCGGAGACCTCACCGCGGCTCTTCACCTTGTGCGTGCCCTGTCGGGCGGCCGCCAGCTGAGCCACCACAACCTGGTGCATCAGCGGGATGTTGACCTGCACGTCGAAGATGTCCGCGGGCAGCTCGACCGACCCGGCCTTGGCGCCGGCAATGTCCAACACGTCAACGCTAGTCACTTGGCACCCGCCTTCTTGGTCGTCTTCGCGGCGCTGCGGACCAGGATCAGCGCGCCCTTCGGACCCGGAATCGCGCCCTTGACCAGCAGCACGTTGTTCTCGGTGTCGACCGCCTGGACGGTCAGGTTCTGCACGGTGTACCGCACGCCACCCATCCGACCCGCCATCCGGACGCCCTTGAAGACGCGGCCCGGAGTGGCGCAGGCGCCGATCGAGCCGGGGTGACGGTGCTTGCGCTCGACGCCGTGACCGGAACTGAGGCCGCTGAAGCCGTGGCGCTTCATCACGCCAGCGAAGCCCTTGCCCTTGGTCCGGCCGGTGACGTCGATCGGCTGGCCGACCGTGAAGGTGTCGACGGTGACCTCGGCGCCCAGCGTGTACTCGCTGGCGTCGGTGGTGCGCAGCTCGACGATGTGCCGGCGCGGCGCCACGTCCGCCTTGGCATAGTGGCCGCTCTTCGGCTTGTTGACCTTCCGGGGGTCAATCGCGCCGTAGGCGAGCTGGACGGCCGCGTAGCCGTCCTTGTCAGCAGTGCGTACCTGGGTCACGACGCACGGCCCGGCCTGAACCACAGTCACCGGGACAACCTTGTTGTTGTCCCAGACCTGGGTCATGCCGAGCTTGGCGCCCAGGATGCCCTTGACTTGCCTGTCCATGAGTTCGCAGTCCCTACAGCTTGATCTCGATGTCGACGCCAGCCGGCAGGTCGAGGCGCATGAGCGAGTCGACCGTCTTCGGGGTCGGGTCGATGATGTCGATCAGACGCTTGTGCGTACGCATCTCGAAGTGCTCGCGCGAGTCCTTGTACTTGTGCGGCGAGCGGATGACGCAGAAGCGGTTGATCTCTGTGGGCAGCGGCACCGGGCCAGCGACCGACGCGCCGGTACGGGTCACCGTCTCGACGATCTTGCGTGCCGACGAGTCGACGACCTCGTGGTCGTAGGCCTTGAGCCGGATGCGGATCTTCTGTCCCGCCATGATGGCTTCTTGTTCCTTCTCTCGATGCCGCTGTAATCCGGGTCCGTAGTGGTCCCATCTGGTGCAGACGTGCAGGTCAAACGCTTGCCCTGTACGTCGGCCGACCCCCGCGGTCGGGCGTGTCGCCCGGTGGAACCAGGCTCCGCCCCGGGGCACCAACCATCGGTGCGGGTGGAACGGTCTGGTTCGTTGCGGTAAGCCAGGCATCTGTGGCCACGACCGGGTGGTCGAAGTTCAGACGCCATGCGGGGGTGGTCAGCTGGCTGGCCAACCACCCCGCGCGATGACGGTTGTGCGACCCCTGCGATTGTCCGACCCGAAGGTCGGCTAGTCGCGCGCAGGTCGAACGGTTGTCAGTGCAACCCCATCATTATGCCGTACCGGGGCACGACACGTGAAATCGGGGTTACCTAGTTCACTTCAGGATCTTGACAACCCGGCCGGCGCCGACCGTCCGACCACCCTCGCGGATGGCGAACTTCAGGCCCTCCTCCATGGCGATGGGCTGGATCAGCGCCACCGTCATCGAGGTGTTGTCGCCGGGCATGACCATCTCGGTGCCCTCGGGGAGGGTCACCACGCCGGTCACGTCGGTGGTCCGGAAGTAGAACTGCGGGCGGTAGTTCTGGAAGAACGGCGTGTGACGGCCGCCCTCCTCCTTCGAGAGGATGTAGACCTGCGCCTCGAAATCGGTGTGCGGGGTGTTCGTGCCGGGCTTGACCACGACCATCCCGCGCTCGACGTCCTCACGCTTGATGCCACGCAGCAGCAGACCGACGTTCTCGCCAGCGCGAGCCTCGTCGAGCAGCTTGCGGAACATCTCGATGCCGGTGCAGACGGTCTTCATCGACTTCGGGCGGATGCCGACGATCTCGACTTCCTCGTTCGGCTTCAGGATCCCGCGCTCCGCGCGGCCGGTCACGACAGTGCCGCGGCCGGTGATCGTGAAAACGTCCTCGATCGGCATCAGGAACGGCTTGTCGACCTCGCGCTCGGGCTGCGGGATCGCGGTGTCGACCGCGTTCATCAGCTCCATCAGCGCTTCGGACCACTTCTCGTCGCCCTCGAGCGCCTTGAGCGCGGAGACCCGCACGACCGGCAGGTCGTCACCCGGGTACTCCTGGCTCGACAGCAGCTCGCGCACCTCGAGCTCGACCAGCTCCAGCAGCTCCTCGTCATCGACCATGTCGCTCTTGTTGAGCGCCACGACGATGTAGGGAACGCCGACCTGGCGGGCCAGCAGCACGTGCTCGCGGGTCTGCGGCATCGGGCCGTCGGTGGCGGCGACCACCAGGATCGCGCCGTCCATCTGCGCAGCACCGGTGATCATGTTCTTGATGTAGTCGGCGTGACCAGGACAGTCGACGTGGGCGTAGTGCCGCGCCTCGGTCTGGTACTCGACGTGTGCGATCGAGATTGTGATGCCGCGGGCCTTCTCCTCCGGCGCCTTGTCGATCTCGTCGAACGGCGTGTACGGGTTGAGGGCCGGCATCTTGTCGTGCAGGACCTTGGTGATGGCCGCGGTCAGCGTCGTCTTCCCGTGGTCGATGTGACCAATGGTGCCGATGTTGACGTGCGGCTTAGTCCGCTCGAACTTCGCCTTCGCCACTGGTGTCCTCCTGTGACTGTCCGGTGCGTCAAAGCCGCCGGGACTTGTACTTGGTTCTCCGTCTTCCACGTGGAAGCCGGCTGTGTCGACGGGTGACCGGCCGGATGGTCTGTCACCCCGGTGCGGAGCAGTCCGCTGGGCCCCGGGCGGGGAGCCCTCCCGGGACGGCCGTGAAGCCGTCCCGGGGAGAAACTCACTCGCCCGTGGCCTTCGCGATGATCTCCCTTGCCACGCTCTGCGGAACTTCGGCGTAGGAGTCGAACTGCATCGAATAGCTCGCCCGGCCCTGGGTCTTCGACCGCAGGTCGCCGACGTAGCCGAACATCTCCGACAGCGGCACCAGAGCGCGTACGACGCGGGCGCCGCTGCGCTCCTCCATCGCCTGGATGATGCCGCGACGGGAGTTGAGGTCGCCGATGACGTCACCCATGTTTTCCTCAGGGGTGACGACCTCGACCGACATCATCGGTTCGAGGAGCGCCGGGTCGGCCCTGCGGGCCGCCTCCTTGAGCACCATCGAACCAGCGATCTTGAAGGCCATTTCCGACGAGTCAACCTCGTGGTACTGGCCGTCGACCAGGGTCAGCTTCACACCCACCAGCGGGTACCCGGCCAGCACGCCGTACTGCATGGCGTCCTGGGCGCCGTGGTCCACCGACGGGATGAACTCCTTCGGGATGCGGCCACCGGTGACCGCGTTCACGAACTCGTACGTCGGACCGTCGCTGGCCAGCGGCAGCGGCTCCAGGTGCACCAGCACCCGGGCGTACTGCCCCGAGCCACCGGTCTGCTTCTTGTGGGTGTACTCGACCTTCTCGACCTTCTTGCGAATGGTCTCCCGGTAGGCCACCTGCGGCTTACCGATGTTGGCCTCGACGTTGAACTCGCGGCGCATCCGGTCGACCAGGATGTCCAGGTGCAGCTCGCCCATGCCGGAGATGACCGTCTGACCGGTCTCCTCGTCGTTGCGGACGCGGAAGGTCGGGTCCTCCTCGGCCAGGCGCTGGATCGCGGTCCCGAGCTTCTCCTGGTCGGCCTTGCTCTTCGGCTCGATGGCCACCGAGATGACCGGCTCCGGGAAGGTCATCGACTCCAGGATCACCTGGTGCGCCGGGTCGCAGAGGGTGTCGCCGGTGGTGGTCTGCTTCAGACCCTGCACGGCGATGATGTCACCCGCATGCGCGTTCGGGCGCTCCTCACGCTTGTTGGCGTGCATCTGGTAGATCTTGCCGATCCGCTCTTTGCGGTCCTTGGTGGAGTTGGCCACCGGGGAACCGGATTCGAGCGTGCCGGAGTAGACCCGGACGTAGGTGAGCTTGCCCAGGTGCTTGTCGGTCTGGATCTTGAACGCCAGGGCCGCGAACGGCTCGGAGTTGGAGGGCCGACGGGTGATCGGGGTCTCGCCGTCCAGGGCAACCCCCTCGATCGCCGGAATGTCCAGCGGCGAAGGCAGGTAGTCGACGACCGCGTCGAGCATCGGCTGGACGCCCTTGTTCTTGAACGCGGAACCGCAGACCACCGGGTTGGCCTTGGAGGCGATGGTGGCCCGACGGATGCCGGCCTTGATCTCCTCGTTGGAGATCTCCTCGCCCTCGAGGTACTTCTCCATGATCGAGTCGTCGACGTCGGCGAGGGTCTCCACCAGCAGTTCCCGGTACTCGTTCGCCTGGTCGAGCAGGGACGCCGGGATCTCCTCGATCGCGTAGTCGTCGCCCTTCTGGGTCTCGCCACGCCAGGTCAGCGCGCGCATCCCGATCAGGTCGACGACGCCGATGTGGTCGCCTTCGAGACCGATCGGGATCTGCAGCACCAGCGGGGTGGCGTGGAGCCGGTCCCGCATCATCTGCACGCAGCGGAAGAAGTCCGCGCCGGTACGGTCGAGCTTGTTGACGAAGCACATCCGGGGCACGTGGTACTTGTCCGCCTGCCGCCAGACGTTCTCGGTCTGCGGCTCCACGCCAGCGACACCGTCGTAGACCGCGACCGCACCGTCGAGCACGCGCAACGACCGCTCGACCTCGACCGTGAAGTCGACGTGGCCGGGCGTGTCGATGATCTGGATCGTGTGATCCTTCCACTCGCACTTGGTGGCGGCGGAGGTGATCGTGATCCCGCGCTCCTGCTCCTGCTCCATCCAGTCCATGACCGCGGCGCCCTCGTGGACCTCGCCGATCTTGTACGTGATGCCGGTGTAGAACAGAATTCGCTCGGTGGTCGTGGTCTTACCAGCGTCGATGTGCGCCATGATGCCGATGTTGCGTACCTTGGCAAGCGCGTCTGCGGCGGCCACAGCAATCCCTACTTCGTCTCGTTCTGACTTAGGTCACCCGGCGCCAGAGGCCCGGATGGAACCCCGACGCCGCTGTGCGCGGCGCCGGGGGTTGCACTACCAGCGGTAGTGCGCGAACGCCTTGTTGGACTCGGCCATCTTGTGGGTGTCCTCGCGCCGCTTCACGGCGGCACCCAGTCCGTTGCTCGCGTCCAGCAGCTCGTTGGCGAGCCGCTCGATCATGGTCTTCTCCCGGCGGGCCTGGGCATAGCTGACCAGCCAGCGCAGACCCAGAGTGGTCTGCCGCGGGGTACGGACCTCGACCGGCACCTGATAGGTGGCGCCACCGACACGGCGGCTGCGCACCTCGAGGGTCGGCTTGACGTTGTCCATCGCCCGCTTGAGGGTGACGACCGGGTCGGTGCCGGACTTCTCCTTGGCGACCTCGAGCGCGCCGTAGACGATGCGCTCGGCGAGCTGACGCTTGCCCTCGGAGAGGATCTTGTTGATCAGCTGGGTGACCAACGGTGAGTTGTACACCGGGTCGGCGACCAGCGGACGCTTCTGAGCGGGCCCCTTGCGCGGCATGTCAGCTCTTCTCCTTCACGAGCTTCGCGCCGTAGCGGCTGCGAGCCTGCTTGCGGTTGCGGACCCCCTGGGTGTCCAGGGAACCACGGATGATCTTGTATCGGACGCCGGGCAGGTCCTTCACCCGGCCGCCGCGCACGAGCACGATCGAGTGCTCCTGCAGGTTGTGGCCGACGCCGGGGATGTACGCGGTGACCTCGATCTGGCTGGTCAGCCGGACACGAGCTACCTTCCGCAGAGCCGAGTTCGGCTTCTTCGGCGTGGTGGTGTACACGCGGGTACACACGCCGCGCCGCTGCGGGCTTCCCTTGAGCGCCGGCGTCTTGGTCTTGCTCGTCTTCGCCTGGCGGCCCTTGCGGACCAGCTGCTGGATCGTGGGCACGGGCTTCCTGTCTCCCTCTGGCCGCCGACCGACGGCCGCGCCTTTTTGTGACTGCTACTTGCTGCCAATGTTCAGTTGCGCGGTGCTGCCGGGTGGTTTGCGCCGGTGTTTTCGCTGCTCGGACGGCTAGCGACTCGGCCCGTCCGACCCCCGGGGTCGGGCGTGTCGTCCAGCCCCCGGCCCGGCGTTCCCGAAGGATGCGCCGGTTTCCTCGCCCCGGGTGCACGCCCCCGATCCAACGGACCGGTCCACGCGCACGCACGAGGATCCCAGGCAAGCCTGGGCACGAAGGGAAAGAGTACCCACCGTGAGCGCGCAGGTCAAAACGGGGTTGTCCGATCAACCGTTGCGCCCGTGACAGTGACTCAACCTGTCAGTGTACCGGGTCACCCGGCACACATTCGCGGGGATATGCCGCAGCCCCCGTCGCGGCCCTCGTCGGCAGCGCTCCAGGCTCAGTTGATCAACACGGACAGGCCCAGCCCGAGCAGCCCACAGAGGATCGCGGCACCGCCACAGGCCAGCCCGGCCAGCGCCATTCCCCGGCCGGAGAACAGCTGCGGGGCGGCGGCTATCCGGCGCATCGCCAGCACGCCGACCACCACGGCGGCCCCACCGAGCGCCGCGGCGGTGATGGTGAACGCCCCGGTCGCCAGCGGACCGGCCGGGGTGACCCCGAGCAGCAGTACCAGCAGGCCGACCAGGCAGCCCCCGATCCCGGCGACCAGCGCCCCGACCGCCGGCCCGTACACGGTGGGCGGCACGGGCAGCACCGCCACCCCGAACGGCGTCCCCGGCACCGGCTCCACCCGCAGCGCGGTGGCCGACGGTGGCGGCGGCACAGGGGCGGTGAACCCGAGCCCGGGGTACCCACCCGGCCCGCCGTATCCCGGTCCGGGGTACCCCCCGACCCCCGGGTAGCCCGGCCCGCCCACCCCGGGCGGATACCCGCCGGCCGGATAGGGTCCCGCCGCTCCCGGATGCCCCGCACCCGGTCCACCCGGTCCACCCGGTCCTGCCGGGTAGGCCGGGCCGCCAGCGCCCGGGTAGGCCGGCCCGCCCGCGGCCGGATACCCGTACTCGGTCGTGGCCGGGCTCGGCGGGGGCGTGTACCCGTACTCGGCCGTGGCCGGAGTTGGTGGGGGCGGGTTTGGTGGGGGTTGGTTCGGTGCGGGCGGGAAACTTCCGTGGGCCGGTGGCGGGTAGCCGGGAACGGGCGGCGGCGCCCCGGGAGGCGCCCACCCGCTCGCAGGCGGCCGCTGGTCATCCCGCCACGGCTGTTCGGTCACGCCTGCATCTTGCCACGCCCGCCCACACACCCCACCCACCCGCGTACCGACGAACCCGCCCCTTGCCCGGCCGCCGCAGGTCCACAACCCGCACCCGGTGCGACCAGGGTGGGGATCCTGGGGTTATCGGGGCCGAGGCCGCTCGAACACCCCCGATAACCCCAAGATCCCTGAAGGCCGGGAGCTCACCGCAGTCGGGTTAGTTGACGTTGGGGTCGTAGTTGGTGCCGGTGGGGGTGGTGGCCAGGTGCAGCAGGCCGATGATGGCGGCGATGACCAGGGCGACGGCGGCGAGCAGGATGCCCAGCCAGGCGAGGGTGGTACCGGCGCGGAGCAGCCGCCAGCCGGTCAGGAAGCCGGCCGACCGGCGCAGTTCCGCCTCGGCGTCGCGGGCCAGCAGCAGGGCGAGCGCGGCCGGGATGAGACCGCCGAGGAAGAACCCGGTCAGCGCGGCGGCCACCCCGAGCACCAGCACGGCGACCGCCTTGCTGGAGCGGGTCTGGTCGGGATCGAGCGGGTGGCGCAGCGCCGGCGTGGTCATGTCTCCAATAAACCAGATCGGCGCGCGAGAGGCGGCAACCGGGCGCGCAAACGGCCGGAGGGCGCCGCGGCTCCGGCCGCGACGCCCTCTCGTTTGGTGCCTGTTGCCTAGCGGAAGGAGCCCAGGTCAAAGTCGTCCAACGGTACGGCGTGGCCACTGGCCGGGCCGAAGCCGTAGTCCGTCTCGGCGTACCCGGTCATCGAGTACACCTTCGCCTTCGCCTCTTCGGTCGGCTCGACCCGGATGTTGCGGTACTTGCTGATGCCGGTACCGGCCGGGATGAGCTTGCCGATGATCACGTTCTCCTTGAGACCGATCAGCGAGTCGCTCTTGGCGTTGATGGCCGCGTCCGTCAGCACCTTCGTGGTCTCCATGAAGGAGGCCGCCGACAGCCACGAGTCCGTGGCCAGCGATGCCTTGGTGATACCCATCAACTGCGGACGCCCGGCCGCGGGCTCGCCGCCCTCGGCCACCAGTCGGCGGTTCTCCGACTCGAACAGCGCCCGCTCGACCAGGGCCCCCGGCAGGAAGTCGGTGGAGCCCGAATCGATCACCGTGACCCGCTTCAGCATCTGCCGGATGATGATCTCGATGTGCTTGTCGTGGATCTGCACACCCTGCGACCGGTAGACGTTCTGCACTTCCTGGGTCAGGTGCACCTGGACGGCGCGGGGACCGAGGATGCGCAGCAGCTCGTGCGGGTTGATCGTGCCCTCGGTGATCTTCTCGCCGACCTCGACGCGACCGCCGTCGGACACCAGCAGGCGGGTCCGCTTGGGCAGCTTGTCGTGCACGATCTCCTCGCTGCCGTCGTCCGGCACGATGACGATCTTCCGCGAACGGTCGCCGTCCTCGATCCGGATCCGGCCGGCGGTCTCCGCGATCGGCGCCATGCCCTTGGGCACGCGCGCCTCGAAGACCTCCTGGATACGGGGCAGACCCTGGGTGATGTCCTCACCCGCGACACCGCCGGTGTGGAAGGTACGCATGGTCAGCTGGGTACCGGGCTCACCGATCGACTGGGCGGCGATGATGCCGACCGCCTCGCCGACGTCCACCGTCTTGCCGGCCGGCAGCGACCGCCCGTAGCAGGCGGCGCAGACGCCGAGCTTCGACTCGCAGGTGAGCACGGAACGCACCCGGACGTTCTCCACGCCGGCCGCGACCATCCGGTCCACGATGATCGAGTTGACGTCGTCGCCACGGCGCGCGACCAGGGTGCCGTCGGCGCCCTTGATGTCGTCGGCCAGGGTACGGGCGTGCACCCCGGTCTCGGCGTGCTCGTGCACCTCCAGCGTGCCGTCCTCGCGCTTGGTGGACACGATCATCGGGATGGCCCGCTCGGTGCCGCAGTCCTCCTCGCGGATGATGACGTCCTGCGACACGTCCACCAGACGCCGGGTCAGGTACCCGGAGTCGGCGGTACGCAGCGCCGTGTCGGCCAGACCCTTACGGGCGCCGTGCGTGGAGATGAAGTACTCCAGCACGGACAGGCCCTCACGGAACGACGCCTTGATCGGCCGCGGGATGATCTCACCCTTGGGGTTGGCCACCAGGCCACGGATCGCCGCGATCTGACGGAGCTGGAGCAGGTTGCCGCGGGCGCCCGAGTAGATCATGACCCACAGCGGGTTCTCCTGCGGCAGCGCCGTCTCCATCTCCTTGGCGACCTCGTTGGTCGCCTTGGTCCAGATCTCGATCAGCTCGCCGCGCCGCTCCTCGGCCGTCATCAGACCGCGCTGGTACTGCTTGTCGATCCGCTCGGCCTCCTTCTCGTGCCGGTTGAGGATCTCCGGCTTGCGCGGCGGCACCACGACGTCCTCGATACCGATGGTCACGCCGGACCAGGTGGCCCAGTGGAAACCGGCGGTCTTGAGGGCGTCCAGGGTGGCCGCGAGGGCGACCTTCGGGTAGCGCTCGGCGAGGTCGTTGACGATCGCCGACAGCTGACCCTTGCGGATCTCGTAGTTGACGTAGCGGTACCCCTTGGGCAGGGTCTCGTTGAACAGCACCCGGCCCAGGGTGGTCTCCATGATCAGCGGAGTACCCGGCTCCCAGCCCTCGCGGGGCTGCCACGGCGTCTGGCCCACGCCGTTGTCCACCTCGGTGAGATCGGGCAGCCGGATCGTCACCGGCGCCTGCAGGTGCAGCTCGCCGTTGTCGTAGGCCATCTGCGCCTCGGCCTCGGAGCTGAAGATCCGCCCCGCGCCCTTCTCCTGGTCCCGCCGGTGGGTCAGGTGGTACAGGCCGATGACCATGTCCTGGGTGGGCATGGTGACCGGCTTGCCGTCGGCCGGCTTGAGGATGTTGTTCGAGGACAGCATCAGGATCCGCGCCTCGGCCTGGGCCTCGGCGGAGAGCGGGACGTGCACGGCCATCTGGTCGCCGTCGAAGTCGGCGTTGAAGGCGGTACACACCAGCGGGTGGATCTGGATGGCCTTGCCCTCGACCAGCTGCGGCTCGAACGCCTGGATACCGAGGCGGTGCAGG